>CAWGRZ010000001.1:0-351609 GCA_963825155.1 uncultured Acidobacteriaceae bacterium
ACCAGGGCTACGATTGGCGACGCAGTGGAGGAGTTCCTTCCCCCAGGTAAGTTCATACTTGTCGTTGGACTGGTCTAAAGAGTGTGGCCCACGCGCAGGCAGCATGAAAACGAGAGAGATTGCATTCTTGGTCCTAGCAGCCGCACTAGTGCAGATCACCTACGCGCAAGGACCAAGCCAGAGTTTTCCGACTCCATCGCTAAATGTATTGAACTACGAAGCCGCGAGGCCGATGCACAAATCTCGGGTGCGTCCTTGTGTAGCATCACATCAACAAGCACTTCGTTGACTTGTACCGGTGGTATTTTTACAACTCTGGCCGACGCTGGGAAGACCAGACCGGGAGCCGGAGCAAACGGCACCGCCCCGGCTCCCAATTCGACATTGCTGGCAACGATCTCGGCCGTCGTGTTCACATCTGGCCTCGACACTGGCACCGGCAAATTTAAGAACGCGACACTGAGCGTGGCTGCCTCGAACACTGTCTCGAACGTACCAGTTACGTGGGGCACTGACAATGCTGGGGCGTTTCAGACCGCCGTGAACAGTTGTCCGCCACCAACGAATCCTTCTTCGATCTCGCCCTTTACCTCCAAGGGGTGTGTCATCGTTGTCCCGAATCCCGGTAGTGCCGGTACGGGAGATTACATGTTTGGGAGCGGGATAGTCTCTCCGGTCAAACCAGCTTCGAGATTCTCGGGATGGAAATTCCTCAAAGTGGGAAGGAAGTCAGCAGTCCGGAGTTAGGTTTCTTACCGCTATGCCAATCGTCATCCTGACGGTCGGACAGAGTGGCGGTACTGCCAACTATGGCGGATTCCACTTAGAGAATATTACCTTCCGCGACACCAGCCAAAATGGCTCGGCCCTCGGCGGGCTGCTGATGTACAACATGAGCGAAGCAGTCATCTCGTACTGCGATTTCGAAAATTTCTACGGTGAGATCGCTGACCCTGCCAACGCTGCGTTTCCCAACATTCAAGCGTACGGCATGAAGGCGAACCCGGAGGCCTAACCAACAATAATATTGTCCTCATCCACGATAAGGGCAAGAACAACGCGGTTTTCTATGATTCTTCAATCTGGGCCAGATGGTCCGATTGTAATAGGTGGCGATGTTTTTCCGGTGATACCGACTCCTGCCGTTGCAAACACGGGCTTCAATTTGCCATGTTATGGGTTCATCAGTGCTGGTCCTATCCAAATGTACGGCATCCACTTCGATGTCGGTGCGAACAATAACCCGGCCTCTCCGCCGGCGTGCTGGGCAGTCAGAATGTTGAACTCAGGGATCATCAAAGGTAAATTCGAGTCCTCTGCAAGTCCCCACGGCAATGGCATCTGGCTAACAGGGTGGCGACAATTCATCATTCACTTCTGGTGTGACCGCAACAAAAAGCGCAAACGGACTTTATGTAAGCATGACCGCCACTGGAAACACTTTTACTCTGGGGCAGGTGGTCAATGTGACGAACTGCAGCGATAGCACTTACACGGTCATTTTGCGGTGAGTTCGACGGTGGCACTTTTACATACGACGATCCAGTTACTAATTCGTCCGCCATGATCTGCCACGTTGAGGTAGTTACGACAAGTGCCCGCCTCGACATTGAGGGTCTTCTAAATAATCTGTCACCAATGGGCAGTTCCAATCGACGTGCAATGCCAGTAACAGCACTGTAAAACTTGCGATTCCGTCAGATTGAGCACGCCAACGATCACCGATAATGGAACGAACAATAACTTTCAGATCGTTAGCGGACAATCGATAACCTTTACACCTGGCGTTCAGACGGCTTCTTTGCTCAATCAAACAGTTTTCACTGGCAGCTTGAGAATTCCGACTGCCTCTGGACTGACAACTACAACCAACGGCCAAGTCGGCTATGACACAACGGGGCAGATTCCCCACATGGCTGTAAACTCCGCCGATGCCAAAGTTGCAACGTTTACTACGACTCCAACCAGCGGCGACTGCGTCAACTGGGCAAGCTCGACTCAAGTCGGAGACGCCGGAGGTGGTTGCAACAATGCAATGCTGCAGTTCTTTTGTGTTGGCGGGGGTATCGCTAGCGGTCAAACCGTAACTTTGGTTCCTGGGGGCGAGGCTGCGACATGTAGCGGTGCAACCGGGGCTCCAGTCGAGATGCCGGTCTCTTTTGCCGGAACATTGAAGAATCTCTATGTTAATGTTGGAGCAGTCCCGCGAACACAGTGTCAGTAACGCTTTATAAGGACGGTTCGTCAACAAGCCTTACATGTTCAATCCCACACGCTGGCCCAGTAACGTGCAACGATCACGCAGATACCGTTAGCGTCGGCGTGACAGACACCATTTCCGTTCGGGTCGGAACGACCTCGGCGAGCGAGACTCTGAAGGATATTCGCGTGAGCTTGCAACTGCAGTGAGGTAAAACTTCAATGAAACCAAACATGAATCCCAGAAAACTGTCTGGGGAAGGAAGTCAATTGAAAGATCTTGGATCACAGGAGTAGCGCCATGACAAACGGATATCGGTCAGCTAACTTTGTTGCTAGATACTTGGCTGCATTCGCGATAATGTTCGCGAGTCTCTTCTCCCCGCTGGCACTTGCACAGAAGAGTCCAGTACCGGCCGTAGACAGCCCGCTGGTACCAACGACCGTTGCGCCGGGTGGTCCCGGGTTTACCCTCACAGTGAACGGTACCGGATTCGTGCAGGCTTCAGTAGTGAACTGGAACGGGAGCCCCAGGAGCCACCAACTACGTCAGCGCAGCGCAACTGACGAGTTCCATCATGGCCTCAGACGTCGCAACGCCGGGTACAGCTTTGGTAACGGTCTCGAATCCCGGTGCGATGGTTTCTAATGCGGTATTCATGACTGTCACCAATCAGACAACCTCTGTGTTGATGATGCCAGCGGTCTGGGCTGGAGCATATTCGGCCACCGCAATGGCTATCGGGGACTTCAATGGTGACGGTAAGCTCGATTCTGCCAGCATTTCACCGAATGCGGGCGGCGCTCTCACCGTTAGCCTGGGCAACGGTGATGGAACGTTCAACACTTCCAATACCTACCCGACGGGTACGACGGCGTCCCTTTCCCTCGCAGTGGGCGACTTCAACCTTGACGGCAAGCTAGACATCGCAGTCCTCAACAGCACAGCCTACCAAGCTGGGGTACCGGGGAATGTGGCTATTTCTTGGGCAATGGTGATGGCACATTCCAGCAGCCGCTGTTCTCTTCCACCGACTACTATCCCATCTCAATTGTCGCGGCCGACTTCGACGGTGACGGAAAGCTGGATGTCGCCGTGACAGGCTATTCGAGTTTCATCGGCGGTGCCCCAGCAAATCCCACCATTGCCGTGTTGCTGGGGAAGGGCGATGGCACATTCCAGCCTTATGTTGAGTTGCCTGCAGCATATGGCTCCTTTGGCGGACCGCTTGTTGCCGTGGACTTCAACGGGGATGGAATCATTGACCTCGGGGCGCAAGGCGCAAACAATTACAACACTGCGCTGACCTTTCTCGGCAACGGGGACGGGACCTTCCAAGCCCCGCAAGCAGCAACTATAGGCTACCAGCCAGTCGTTTTCGCCGCCGCCGATATCAACGGGGATGGGGAAGCCTCGACCTGATCGTGCCAAACCTCTGCGGCAATGTGCTTGGCTGCGATAACTCACAAAACGTTCCATCGTCCGTGTCAGTGCTGCTGGGAAATGGAGACGGCACGTTCCAGCCAAACGTGGAGTATACGGTCGGTATAGGTCCCACAGGGGTTGGCATCGGGGATTTTAATGGCGACGGAAAGATCGATCTCGCCGTTGGCACACAGTGTGGGAATAGTCCGACCTGCGAGAACATGGGCATTGACAGCCTCTCGATCCTATTGGGCAATGGCGACGGCACTTTCCAGTCTCAAATGATGCCAGCGCTCACTGGTCCTCAGGGTCTTTTGGGTGGAATTACTTCAATGACGATTGGCGACCTCAACGGTGATGGACTCCTAGATCTCATTGCGGCTCGGACGATATCTGTCAATTTGCAAAGCACGCTTTCTATTCCAATCATGAGCCTTGCCTTCGGCACTCAAACCGTGGGTACGAGCAGTTCGCCTCTGGCTTCGACGCTCAGCAATATTTCCACGAAACTGCCGCTGAGCTTTTCCGGGCGCGAAAATCAGTGGTACGAACGCTTCCGATTTTTCGG
This sequence comes from uncultured Acidobacteriaceae bacterium, assembly GCA_963825155.1. Taxonomy (GTDB): domain Bacteria; phylum Acidobacteriota; class Terriglobia; order Terriglobales; family Acidobacteriaceae; genus Sulfotelmatobacter. Next base: position 4,194 of record CAWGRZ010000001.1, read on the forward strand.
TAATCACGAATTGCTCCAGATTGCAACCCAAGTCTGCCTGCAAGGTGACTGTCACCTTCACGCCCACCGGATCAGGGACGCGCTCGGCGATAGTTTTGGTCACCGATAGCGCCGTCGGCAGCCCACATCAGATCACGGTCACTGGGACAGGCGCAGTTCCATTGGTAAGCCTGTCCTCAACCGCCATGAACTTTGGCACGCAATTAGTGGGCACCCGCAGCCACATTCATTTTCTGGGTCTCAGCAACACCGGCAATGGTACGTTGGACATCTCCAACATTGCGGCGAGTGGCGATTTTACTGACACCAGCAATTGTCCCCAAAAGCTGAATCCCTCTGGAAGCTGCGAAATCGCGATTGCCTTCCGGCCGACCAAGGTAGGCGCTCGCTCGGGCACGCTGACCATTACCGACAACGCGTCGGGCAATTCGCAGACCGTCTCACTAACGGGAATCGGCAAGTAAGAGGTTTTGCCCTGCGCCGTACGTAGCATGAAGGTAGTATGAAGAAGACGCAATTCGAGCAGATGATGCTTAGTCTTTCAACGTAATCGCCGCAGAGCTCTTCTAGCACTCCTAAAAGAACTCCGCCGGATTTTGCACCGACTGCGTGCATCCGGCGCTTACCGTGGGTTACTGGCCGTTCCTAAGCATATCGCTGACCGGTCAGGGTCGTTGTCTTCTTTCCCGCGTCGGCAACACCGTCCAGACACACCATCTGCTCTTATCACTCTAAGGGATTCTCTACAAGCTTCTGATAGCAACCCTATTACCCTTCGCCTCAATCACTTCCAAATCCGCGAAGGTACAGAGCTTGACGGCTACAGGGTCGAAGTACTCGCCCCAACATCCCGAGCAGAGCAGAAGCTTGGCGAATCTGGCATGGAGCCATTGCAAAGGAGTATGCGAGATTGCTAGAGAACACGCTCGTTGTGTCCCCGGATAATCGCTCGCGCATCGAAATCAATGAGCGCATTCACGCCGAACTCCAAGGCAAGGGTCTAGTCAGAGGCGAAGACTACCCAATTCCGAACGCTGGTTCCGCGCCAGGAACTCACCGGGGCAGACCGCACGTGGGCAGCGAAGTACAAAGTGGGCGATATTCTCCGCTATTCCCGCGCATCGAAGGAACCCGGAATTGGAAAAGGACAGTATGCTCAGGTCCGGAGCATTGATGCTGCGAGCAACCGGCTCACGGTGAGGCTACAGGGCGGAACCGAGCTGACATACGATCCTCGCCGACAGCGGGGCGTGTCAGTCTTCCGCGAAGAGATGCGAAGATTCTCCATTGGCGTCCGCATTCAATTCACTGCCCCAGCCAACGACCTGAAAATTGCTAACCGCGAATTGGGAGTGATCAAGGACATCGACGACACTGGGCGACTTAGTCTCAAAATGGATTCGGGGCGGCTGCTCGAAATCGATCACAACAAGCATCCCCATCTGGACTACGGCTATGCAATTGACCTGCCCCCCGATTTCCGAACAAGTCCGAGTATGATTTCGGACGAAGGAAAGGGGAAGGGGTATGTCGAAGAGCAGGCACACAGAGGCGCAGATGATCGGAGCGCTGAAACAATTGGAGGCGGGGCGCAAGGCGGAGGATGTGGCGCGGGAAGTCGGCGTGTCGAAGCACACGATCTACGCCTGGAAGTCGAAGTACGGCGGGATGGATGTGAGCGAGGCGCAGGAAGCAAAGCAGTTGCGGGATGAGAACACGAAGTTGAAGAAGCTGGTGGTGGATCTGAGCCTGGACAAAGAGATGCTGAAGGCTTTGATCGCAAAAAACGGATGGAGCTCGTAAACCAGCGGGCGGACGCGGACTGGCTGCGGAGCGAGTATGCAGCGAGCGAGCGCCGGGTTTGCGGGCTGATGGGGATGGCGGTGGCGAGTTATCGCTACCGGAGCGAGCGCACGGATGAGCCGCTGCGCACGAGGTTATTGGAGTTGGCGCGAGAGAAACCGCGCTTCGGGTATCGGCGGCTGCATGTTCTGTTGGGCCGCGCGGGAGAGCATGTGAACCACAAGCGCGTGCATCGCGTGTATCAGGCGGCGGGGCTGATGATCCGGCGGAAGAAGCGGAAACATTGCGTGCGTGAGGGCAAGCCGCTGCTGGCGCGGACTTCAGCCAACCAGGAATGGGCGCTGGATTTTGTGCACGATGCGGTGGAGTGCGGACGGGCGATTCGGGTGCTGAGCGTGGTGGATGCGTACACGCGAGAGTGTTTGGCGTTGGAAGTGGATACGAGCTTTGCCAGTCGGAGAGTAACACGAGCGCTGGAGCAGATCGTGAGCGAGCGTGGAGCGCCACAGGCGATCCGCTGCGACAACGGGCCGGAGTTGACGAGCCGGCATTTTCTGGCGTGGTGCGTGGAACGAAAGATCGAGTTGCTGCACATTCAGCCGGGCAAACCGACGCAGAACGCGCGGGTAGAAAGCTTTCACGGACGGCTGCGGGATGAATGTTTGACGGTGAGTTGGTTTCAGAACTTGTTCGATGCGCGGCGCAAGATCGGGGCGTGGAGGATCGAGTACAACGAGGAGCGTCCGCACAGCAGTTTGGGATACAAAACCCCGAAAGAGTTCGCAGCGGCGCAGGCAGTAGGCTTCTACACAGCTGAGCGAGAGGCAAGGGACTCAAACGCCGTCCCTTGCCCCTCGCGCTCCCCCATCCCGGCTAAAACCCAGGACGGAGCGGCTGAAACTTGTCGTATTCTTACGTGAACGAAAATTGGGGGCAGGTCAGGACCGTCACCACGACGACGACAACCACAACCACGACACACGATGATTTGCCATACACCGACACATCGAATACGTTATACCTTCGCAGCTACGACCAGAACGGAAGAGTGATCTCGGAACGGTGGCGCACGATTACAACCCGGCAAGGTGGCGACGGCGCGAATACGCTTGGCTACAACCTCGGTGCCGCCCTCGGAGCGATTCACATGAAGCAGCACCTTCTAAAGAACGTGATCGAGGACGTCACCAAGGGGCCGAAATAAGGTCACAATCGGGAGATTTGCGCCGCGACTTTGCGGCACTAGGACGGGATACCGTGAAGCGCTTCGCGATCTTACTTTTGTTCATGATCATTGCGACCCTGACTGCGTTTGGGCGAAAACCTACGCCCGCTGACCCAAGCGACGGCACAGGGATAGGGATTCAGAGGGCCTGTTCAACTGCCTTGGACCTGAATTATCTCCATCCTCGCAAAGTCAAAACACATCGGGAAGCGTTTGATCTGGGTTACTGTCTTGGTCTAGTCAAAGGTGTCTATGAAAACCTGAACGGAGAAGTAGACTTCTGTCCTCCGGACAGCGTTTCTATTCGCAAGATCACGGAACTCACAGTGGGCTTTGTGCAAACGCATCCTGACCTCAAAGACAAGGACTCGGCAGACATCGTGCGATGGGCCTTGACTGACGAGTTTCCGTGCCATCCGGCAGACGCGAATAGCGATACTCACGCAAGCATAGAAAAACGCTAGCGGCTCGGACTTTACGGCGGTGAGGCATTGAGGAGCATCGGATGTTCGAGATAGGCGATACGGTACGCGTTGTCGGTAATGGAGAGGTCTGAAGGATCGTAGGTACCGGCCCCGACGACTTCTTCACGACTCAGATCGGAAACGACGGCAGCACGATTAGGCCGATCAAAGGGAGTGATCTGGAATTATTGGCGAAGGCAGCCAAGCCCGATCCTGTTCCCGGATTTGTGCCGAATCGCTCTATCTTGGATTAGCGTTACCTTCGACATCTTGAGGGGCACTCGCGTTTTCGCGGATGCTTAGCTCATGAAAACTGGCGGACGCAGGGGTGACTTCCTAGGTCTCACGCCGAAAGGGTTAACGTTCGCCCTGATCGTGGCAGCCGCCACCCTAGCCGCTGGTCAACAGATTGACTACTCTGAGCACGGAACGCTGACCGTAGACGTATCCAAGGCCGACGACTCACTGCGTTACGTTTTGTTTCACGAACCGACGGACCCGCAGATTTCCCATACTGCGATCTGTCGGAGAACGCACGCGGACTGCCGCAAACTCGATGCGGGCAAGGACTACGACTTTCAGATACTCCCGCCCTCCGACCCGAACGCGTACAAAGATGGTAGCCAGCAGCGTGCGGTCAAATTCAGCGTCCGCGTCAACGGGGCAGACAGGGGAGCGGATATCAGCACGGTTTATGCGGTTCTAGACCTGGCGAAAAATAAGGGGCGGGGGAGTCAGCCTGAGTCGCCTTGGCGCGGGCGATAGGATCGGGCCGGAGGGAAAACGATGAGTGAATACGATGACGCAGTAGTCAGGTCCGCGGAGGCGAACAAGAAGCTCAATAACGCGAGAGCTGCTAAGGAAGACGCGGCCACGGTCAAAAAGCTACAGGATACAGCCGACGCGCTCGCCAAAGAAGTTGAAGAGCGGGCCGCGAGGAACCATAAAAGTTGAAGCCGAACAAGGGTACATTGTCTATTAACGTTAGCGTAGAATGCCGACGTTATCGCCGACGGGCCCGCATTGAGCAAAGAACAAGCTCGCTAGACGAGAAGGGGCGTTACGACAAATGTGACGCTAGACGCTAGTGGATGCTGCCGGGATGCACTGCCATGATACTGCTGAAGCGGCTGAAATCCGTTACGTTCAATGTGAGAATGTGGCTTACGCGGTGAACGTACATGGCTGCCGCTAAGCGCGCGTCGTGTACTTGAACGCCCAACACACTGTGCTGTAAGACGATCCGGCGCCATTCTCGATAGACAGCTGCACTATCTGGCAAGAAACTCATGCCGGCCTCGATTGCACGCACCTCCCGCTCGGCGTCGGCGACCGTCAAACCAAGACCATTGCGCACCGGAGGACGCGTCATTGCGTTCCAAAGTTCAGCGATGTTTTGGTGGGTATAGTGAAGAATCGTGCCTTGAGAAGCGAGTCGGGCCAGCGCCGTGTCTACGATCTGGTGCTGAGGGTCCGAGCGGCGTGTCATACGTAGCAGGATGTTGGTATCCACGAGACACGACGCAATAGCCATTTAGTCGTGATCCTGGTAAAGCCACTCGCGCGAAATGGTCTCAGGCAACGGGGGAATCTTGTCCGAGAATTGGGCCAGTGAGTCGAGCCAGACGCGAATCTCTTCTTGCGTACGCGGCTGTCGAGTTTGCTGAGGAGGCGCTAACTGTTGCACCAAAATCTCTTGGACGTAGGCTTCAAGAGACAGGCCACGTGCCTTGGCCTGGGCCGCCAGTTCATCGGGAATGTTGACCGTGACCACCATGTCAAAACTTTAGCACGGATTCAATCAAAAGGCTGAAATCCCTGGGCCGCACGGTGTGCCATAAGTGTGCCGTACGCGTTCGATCCCATGTGCGCTAACTCGCGTCTTTTCAATACCAGAGCAAAGCGCTTCCGTGCGGGCTTGGCTATCGGCAAGTCATTGATTCTTCAGTGCGAAAGTGAGCGCTCGACGGTTTCGGATTCACCTACTCTTAATCAGTAGGTTGTAGGTTCGATTCCTACCGCGCTCACCATCTTTTCAAGCACTTGCATCGTGCTGATTCAGCCGATCGATGACGACTTTGATCTGCGCCGTTTCCGGATGCGGCTAGCCCATCGTCGTCGTGAGACTCTCATGCCCCATGGCTTCCTTCACCAGTCCCGGATTTTTGGTCTCTGCCATGGGACTGTGCCGAACGTGTGCAGCGCGCAGTCGGTGTCTCTTCTATATTGATATGCTTACCGCCGACGATTCTGAATACCATCAAAATTGCTCAAGCAACCGTCCGCTGCGCCTTCGCCCACTTGAGCAATGTTGCGCAGACTCGCAAGGCTCCGCCTGACATCATCTATTCATAGTGATCACCACAACAGCTGGTCAGAAACCGCGAAGCAGGAGTGCAGTCGGGTGACACCCAGGGATTGTCAAAGGCCGAGCAAGGGAACGGTGAAAGCGTCGAAGAGCTGGCAGCAGACGGGCAAGCTTTCGAAGCCGAGGCGGTGAGCGGCGTGGAAGATGCCGCCGATCCTGATGTTCATGGAGCCAAAACGAGAGAAGTGCCGGAAGACGATGTGCCTCGCGAGTACGACGAACAAATGAGCGGCGGTTCCAGACCACGCCTTCATTACCTGGATCACTAGGGTTTCCAGCATGACAAGGTCATCGAGAATGGCGGCAATCAGCAACGAACGACACCGCACAGCACGCATCGGCTGGCTACGCGCGGCGGTACTGGGCGCGAACGACGGCATTCTTTCAACGTCGAGTCTGATGCTCGGCGTCGCAGCGGCACACGCGACTCACAGCAATGTATTAGTCGCGGGGGTTGCAGGCCTGGTGGCCGGGGCTATGTCGATGGCTGCCGGTGAGTATGTGTCTGTCCACTCACAGGCAGACACCGAAAAAGCCGACCTCAAGCTTGAGCGAGCGGAACTCAAAGCAGACGACAAGGGCGAGCGCAAGGAACTGGCGGCAATCTACGTCGCTCGCGGTCTTGATCCTGCGCTCGCGAAACAGGTGGCCCAACAGTTGATGGCCCAGGACGCGATCGGCGCGCATGCCCGCGACGAACTCGGCACCTCCGAAGCCCTTCGTGCGCGCCCGATTCAAGCCGCGTTGGCATCGGCTGGGAGTTTTGCAATGGGTGCGGTTATGCCTCTCTTGGTCACCACCGTAGCCTCGCCAGCAAGGGTTATCCCTCTTGTCGCCGGAACTTCTCTGGTGTTCCTCGCGCTTCTAGGTGGGTTGGCGGCACGCGCGGGCGGGGCAGGAGTGATGATTGGCGCCTTACGCGTCACGTTCTGGGGAGCCCTGGCTATGGCGGTGACCGCGGGAGTCGGGGCGCTGTTCGGAACCGTTGCGTGAGCGAGGCCTGCTGCAGACCGACATGTCTACGAGCACGTCCGCCGCCTGACAGTGAACGCGGAAGCTAACGACTCCAAGAGTTGGCAAGCGGAACGTACTCAGCGGGCACAGTTGGTTTCCACTTAGCCATCACCATAGGGCGGCAAGGCCAGATGTTCCCGCATCTTTGAACACCATTCGTATTTCGACTTCACGCACGATCCAGGGTTACTTCTGGCAGGTGTCACTGACCATGGTCAAATTCGTGACCGTCATGTGACCGCGCTCGGCGTGTGTATCCATGCCGTGCTCTTTCATCTCCTCCTTGGTGTCTTCCTTCATCCCGTGGGCTGTGGCATTTGCGACTACGCCGGTAATCTTGACCGTATGCCCGACATGTTCGTCGAGTTTGACGCTGTCGCTCTTGATCTCCCAGGTGCCGCCGTCCTTGGCGGTAAAATTGTATTCATTGGCATCTTCGCCTCTCTGAAGACAGCCCGTGAGCGTTCGCGTTTTCTTGTGGGTAGCTTTGGTTGTGTCCTGCGCCGTGGCCAGTCCGACCGCGCCCGCAAACATGAACAACGCAATAAGCCCTGTCACGATCTTGAGATTCATCGTTAGCCTCCAAAAGTTCAGCACTTGCCTCACAGGTCGGAATGGTACGACTTGCCCACAGTGCCCGACTGGTCAAACTTGCGCACTTTCGAAAATAATCCAAAGAGCAAGAACCCGCAGGAGCAATTTTGTGGCGATTCTATTGTCAGGTTAAGGCCCCGCAGTTTGGTTCCGAGAATCCTACTGCTTGTTGCGAGCCGTTCGTGTCGCGCTTCCTCATTTGGCTACGGAAAAGGATCTAGTCGAGAATCGGGACTGTCGGTTAAGGGGCGTGCCCGGGCTGGGGAGGTGGCTCATTCGGGGGAAGACAGGTGGGAAAGACCTCAGTTGCCGTTCGCCAGCGTGCGGCATAGTTGTCTGACGTTTTCTTCGAGCACGACGAAGCGTTGGTACTCGCGGCCCTTGACGGTTCCCAGGGAGATTCGGGGATTGCGGTGCAGCATGGGGCTGGCCACGGCGCTGCGCAACCCAACATGAATCTCTGCGACGCCGGTCTGCTCGACCAGGCGGCGGGCGTTTTCCGGTTTAATGCCGCTGCCGGGCATGATGACAATCCTGCGGCGCGCCCGCTTCACCAGTTGCGCGATGGTCTCGCTTCCCAGCAAGGCGGTTGGTTGGCCTCCCGAGGTGAGTATGCGATCCGCTTTCGTGGCGCAAACATCTTCCAGGGCGCGGAACAGATCCGCGGTCATATCGAAGGCGCGATGAAAGGTGACTTCGAGCGGACGCGCCGCATCGACTAGCTGCCGAGTGCGCGAGATGTCGATATTTCCATCCCCACCGAGGATGCCGAAGACGACTCCATTGGCTCCCAGTTGCCGGGCCCGCGCGATGTCGCGCTGCATGGTCTCAAACTCATCGGCGGCGTAGCAGAAATCGCCGGCGCGCGGGCGAATCATGACATGCAGGGCGACGGATACCGCGGCCCGCGTCATTTCGATAAGGCCGGCACTGGGGGTGACGCCTCCCTCAATCAGGCTGCTGCATAGTTCGATGCGAGCGCCTCCGCCCTGCTCCGCGGCACGGGCGGACGCGACTGAATCTACGCAGACCTCAACCGCCACGGGCGAGTTCACCGGCATGAAACCTCGGCCTCCGCGCTGGACGACGACGCTCACTCTGAATATACAGGGCAGAATATACGGGCAGAATATACAGGGAAAAAGATGGTGGGGGTGCGCCCATCTCCGAGCCACACTCTGCCCGGACCCCATCCCATCCTGTCGATTATTTCTGCACATCATTCTCCCTGCCCCGATTTACTATAAGGGGCTCGATTAACGCAGACCCGCATTTTGCAAGCGACAGGAGTTGACCATTCTTACTCTGGGCATTGACGTGGGAACGGGCGGGACGCGGGCTTTGATCCTGGATGAAAAAGGGTGTGTGGTCGCGTCCGCGACGGAAGAACACGCGCAGTTTGCGTCGCCGGAAATCGGCTGGGCGGAGCAACATCCCGAGGACTGGTGGCGGGCCTGCTGCGTGGCTGTACCCAAGGCGATCGAACAGGCGCGCCTGCGGCGGGAGGACATCGCTTGCGTCGGGTTTTCGGGCCAGATGCACGGTGCGGTCATGCTCGATCAGCAGGGGGACGTGGTGCGCCCGGCGCTGATCTGGTGCGATGTGCGAACCAATCCGCAATGCCAGGAGTTAACCGACAGAATTGGAGCCGCACAGATCATTCAGGCCACGTGCAATGCGGCGCTCGCCAATTTCACGCTCACCAAGCTGATGTGGGTGCGCGAGCACGAACCGGAGAATTGGAAGCGAGTGCGCTCGATCCTGCTGCCGAAGGATTATGTCCGCTATCGCATGACCGGCGAACGTGCCACGGACATGGCCGATGCTTCCGGAACTCTGTTGCTCGACGTTGCTCGCCGCCGCTGGTCGAACCTGATGCTCGAGGCTGCGGCTATCGACGAACGGGCTCTGCCGGCGTTGTTCGAATCACCGGACGTTTGCGGCAAGGTCAGCGCAGAGGGAGCCCGTGCTACCGGCCTGCGTTCTGGAACTCCGGTGGTGGCGGGAGCCGGCGACCAGGCGGCCGGCGCGGTTGGAATGGGCGTGGTCGCTCCCGGCACGGTCAGCGCCACGATTGGGACATCGGGTGTAGTATTTGCCGCGACGGATCGTCCGGGGCTCGAACCAGGAGGACGGTTGCACACGTTCTGCCACGCCATCCCGGGACGCTGGCATGTCATGGGAGTGACGCAGTCCGCGGGGCTTTCCCTGCGCTGGTTTCGCGATCAGTTCGGTGCGGGGGCGGCGGACGAAACGGCCGACGAAGGGACGAAAGGGCGCGATCCCTACGAGCGTCTCTGCGACGAGGCAAGCCAAGCTCCGGCGGGATGCCAGGGTCTGTTGTGGACTCCTTATTTAATGGGCGAGCGTACGCCGCATCTCGATCCCAACGCCCGCGGCGCACTGGTCGGACTCACGGCAACGCACACTCGCGCGCACGTGATTCGCGCGATTCTTGAAGGCGTGGCCTTCAGCCTGCGGGATACATTCACGCTGTTCGGGGAGATGAAAGTTGCGGTCCATCGGATTCGCCTTGGCGGCGGCGGGGCGCGGTCTCAGCTGTGGCGGCAGATTCAGGCCGATGTCTACGGGCATGAAGTGGAGATCGTCGAAGCCGAAGAAGGCGCGGCGTATGGAGCCGCGATTCTGGCGGGAGTGGGCGCGGGCGCGTGGAAGTCAGTGGACGAGGCTTGCGCAGCTGTGGTGCGCGTGGCCGCAACCGTGAAGGTACAGCCCGCTGTCGCCGCAGTCATGAATGCCAGCTATGCTGCCTATCGGCGCGTATATCCGGCAACGAAGAATATCTTCGCGATGTAAACGGGAATCGAAGGCCGGGAAAATCCTGCTGCTTTGAGCGAGCAGGCGATCCGCCTCAGTTTATAATCGCTAAATCCTGCGACCTATGCGAACCCGGCTTGGCCCGTGGGCGGGCTTATTTCTGGCAATCCTTGCGCAAGCTCAAACCGCGCATCCAAAGCCTGAATTGGCGCAATCCCCGGTGCCGCAGTTCGAAGACATTGCGCAGAAAGCGGGGCTGACCGTTCCGCACATCTCCTCGCCGGAGAAGAAATATATTGTCGAGTCGATGAGCGGCGGCGTTGGTCTGATCGATTGCGACAACGACGGCAAGCTCGACATCATTACGGTCAACGGCTCGACCGTCGAGCGCTACCGGAAGGGCGGAGATCCGCTAATTACGCTCTATCATCAGGACGCGGATCTCAAGTTCACCGACATCACCAAAGCGGCGGGCCTTACCCGGAAAGGTTGGGGCATGGGCATTGCCGTGGCCGACTACGACAACGACGGCCTGCAGGACATTTACGTTACCGGCTTCGGCGGCAACGCGCTCTACCACAACCTGGGCAATTGTAAGTTTGAAGATGTGACCGACAAAGCCGGAGTCGCCGGCGGCGGTTTCAGCACGGGGGCGGCCTGGGCGGACTATGATCGCGACGGACGCGTCGATCTTTTCGTTTCGCGCTACGTGCACGTTGATATGAATCACCTGCCTGAGTTCGGCAACGATCCGCGCTTCTGCCGCTTCAAAGGAATCCTGGTGCAATGCGGTCCCTGGGGCATGCCCGGCGAGTCTGACTTGCTGTTTCACAATAAAGGCGATGGCACGTTCGAAGAAGTTTCCAAGAAAGCCGGAGTTGACGACCCGCATCATTATTACGGCCTGGGTGCGACCTGGGGCGATTACGATAACGACGGCTGGCCCGATCTGTACGTCGCCAACGACGCCGGGCCGAATCTTCTCTACCGCAACAAGCACGACGGCACCTTCGAAGACGTCGGCTTGCTCGCCGGCGTCGCGCTGAGCGGCGACGGTATGCAGCAAGGCTCGATGGGCGTGGCCTGGGGCGACTATTTGCACGAAGGCCGCTTGTCGATGTTTGTCACTAATTTTGTGGAGCAGGGTTCCGTGCTCTACCGCAACCTGGGCGACGGCAACTTTGCCGACGTGAGCGTGCCCGCTAAGGTGATGAAGCCGACGTATCCGCTGGTGAGCTGGGGGACGTCTTTCTTTGACATGGACAACGATGGCTGGCTCGATCTTTTTGTCGCCAGCGGACATGTCTACCCGCAGGTCGATAACATCTCCGGGGCCATGTCGTACCGGCAGCCGCTGGTGCTGTTTCGTAATCATCGCGACGGAACGTTCGACGATGTTTCGTCGGCTCTGGCGAAGTTGCCGCTGGAATCGAGGCGGGGCACGGCATTTGGCGATATCAACAATGACGGTAATGTCGACATTGTGGTGCTCAACGTAGGTGAGCCGCCCTCGCTCCTGCTGAACCACAACCACAGTTCGAATCACCGGGTCCTGTTCAAGCTGGTGGGAACGAAGAGCAACAAGGCAGCGATCGGAGCGCGGGTCACAGTCAAAGCAGGCCCACTGGTGCAATTCGACGAAGTGCGCGGCGGCGCAAGCTACATTTCGCAGAACGATTTGCGGCTGCATTTTGGTCTGGGTTCGAACGACAAGATGAGCGAGGTGAGGATTCGCTGGCCCAACGGCGAGACGGAAGTTCTGCGGGACGTGCCCGCCGATTTCATCTACACCGTGGTCGAAGGCGCTGGCATTCGGCAGAAGGTCGCGCTGCCCGGGCTGCCGGTTTCATAGAGACCGGTCTGGCTACGTCTCCGCTAAGTGTGCGATGATGTCACGTCCGATCGCAGAGGCAGACCGCGTGAAATTAAATGCGTACCTGATCAAGAGCACCGTGGTGGCCGCGTTGGGAGGCCTGTTGTTCGGCTTCGACACGGCGGTGATCTCGGGCACGACCAGCAATCTCACCATTGTTTACCATCTGACCGCGAAACTGCTGGGCGTGACGGTGTCCGCGGCGCTCATTGGCACCATCCTGGGCGCGATGTTCGCGGGCATTCCTGGCGATAAATATGGCCGGCGCGACAGTCTGCGCGTAATGGCGGTGCTCTACGTTTTCTCGGCGCTGGGCTGCGCCTTTGCCTGGAACTGGGACGCCCTGGTGTTCTTCCGCTTCATTGGCGGGCTGGGCATTGGAGGCTCGTCCGTGCTCGGACCGATGTACATCGCTGAGATCGCGCCGGCGGCCTGGCGCGGGAGGCTGGTGGGAGTTTTCCAGTTCAACGTGGTCGCCGGCATTCTGCTGGCTTATCTTTCTAACTTTCTGGTCGGCACGCAGCACCTCGGAGTCGACACCGAATGGCGCTGGAAGCTGGGCATTGCCGCGGCGCCGGCGGCGCTATTCCTCGCGCTGCTGTTCAGCATTCCGCGCAGCCCGCGCTGGCTGGTCAAGAAACAGCGCGTGGACGAAGCTCGGGAAGTTCTGCGGCTGACTGGCGAAGAGAACTACGAGCAGGACCTGCGCGAGATTGTCGCCTCCATCGATGCCGAGCATGGCCACGCCGATGAGCCGTTATTCTCGCGTAAATACCGCCTGCCGATTTTTCTGGCCATCACGATCGGGTTTTTCAACCAGCTTTCCGGCATCAACGCCATTCTTTATTATTTGAATGACATTTTTGCTCTAGCGGGCTTCAGCAAAGTGTCGGGCGACTTGCAGGCGGTGGTGGTGGGACTGACCAACCTCATCTTCACCATGATTGCCATGTCGGTGATTGACAACGTGGGGCGAAGAAAGTTGCTGCTGATCGGGTCGGTGGGCACCGCGGCGTGCCTGGGAGGGGTGGCCGTCATCTTCTCCATGGGGCGACATCAGGATCTGCTGGTCTGGTTGCTGGTGGGCTTCATCGCCAGCTTCGCTTTTTCGCAGGGGTCGGTGATCTGGGTTTACATCAGCGAAGTGTTTCCCAACCGGGTGCGGGCCAAAGGACAGAGCCTGGGCAGCCTGTCGCACTGGCTGATGAATGCCGCGATTTCGTTTGCGTTCCCCACGCTGGCGGCGTGGTCCAAGTCGATACCTTTTGTGTTCTTCTCGGCCATGATGGTGCTGCAGTTCTTCGTCGTGCTCTTCATCTATCCGGAAACCAAGGGCGTGACGCTGGAAGAGATGCAGAAGAAACTGCACGTGTGAGAATCGACCGGGACGTCGGTGTTCAGCCCTTAACCAGCGGATATCCTTTCTCGCGCCAGTCGCGGATGCCGCCGTCCATGGAAATCACGTTGGTGTAGCCCATTTTCTGCAGATTGTCGGCGGCTAGTGCCGAGCGGAAACCGCCGCCGCAATACAGGATCATTTCCGTGTTGAGGTCGGGCACGCGGGCCTCGATGTCGCGTTCGATGATGCCTTTGCCGAGATGAATGGCGCTAGGCAGGTGGTCCTTGGCGAACTCGCTTTCCTCGCGGACGTCCACCAATACGAACTTGTCGCCGCGATCCATCCTGGTTTTCACCGCGGCAACGTTGGTCTCGCGTACGCGCGTTTTGGCGTCATCCACAATCTTCAGAAAGCGGGGAGGATGCTGGTGGGCCATGAGATCTCCTTCGCACGATGCCATCAACGGCGCATGAATCGTGTCGGTTGCGCTCGGCGTCGCCGCCTCAACATAGTACCAAGACGTAGTTGGATTGTGCAGGGAGCAACGAGCACGCCGCATCGGTTAGCATGGACCCGTGCGATCGAACGAGAGCATGCGCAAAGTCGGCCTGGCGCGGGCGCTGTCGAAGCTGGGATACTGCTCGCGCTCGCAGGCCGTGGAGTTGATTCGCGCCGGGCGCGTGCGCTTGAACGGGGAGGTACGGCGTGATCCCGAGACGTCCGTTCGCCCGGAGCGGGACCGCATCGTGGTGGATGGCCACGCCATCGAGCCGGAGCGAAAGATTTATTTAATGATGAACAAGACGCGCGGCCTGGTGACGACGGCCTCCGACGAACAAGGCCGCGAAACCGTGTACGCGGCGCTGCGGGCGGACGAAGCTCTGCCGTGGGTCGCGCCTGTGGGGCGGTTGGATAAGGCCAGTGAAGGACTGCTCCTGCTGACCAATGATTCTGAATGGGGCGCGCGTGTAGTCGCGCCTGAAACGCACCTCGAGAAAACATATCACGTACAAGTCGGCACCGTTGCCGATGAGAAATTAATGCAAAGGATAATGAAAGGCGTTGCGGAAGGCGGAGATTTTCTGCGCACCACACGCGTCCGGCTGCTGCGCTCGGGAGAGAAGAACTGCTGGCTCGAGGTTGTGCTCGACGAAGGCAGGAACCGCCAGATTCGGCGCATGCTGGCCGCTCTCGGAGTAGAAGTGCTGCGACTGGTGCGAGTGGCGATTGGGCCGCTGCCCTTGGGCAAGTTGGCAAAGGGAGCTTACCGCCCGCTGACTGCCGAAGAGAAGGTGGTCCTGGATCGCGCGATGACGGCGAAATAAATGATGAACCCTTTGTTTCCTGAGATTCGAGAGTGGCATGGGTGATCTTACCTTTCTACTTGCCGTTTCGATGGCCCGGCAAATCCGCGAGAAGCAAATTTCTCCGGTCGAACTTGCCGCCGCCCATCTGGCGAAAATCGCAAGACTGAATCCGAAGCTGAACGCATTTGTGCACGTGGACCCCGAGCGGGTTCGCCGCGAAGCCCGCGCCGCGGAGGCCGCTGTGATGAGCGGCAAAGCTCTCGGTTCGCTGCACGGCGTTCCCATCAGCGTCAAGAGTTCGCTGCAGGTTGCCGGCCTGTGCTGTGAATCGGGCACGCGGCTGCGCGCGGGAAACATTGCGGCGGAAGACGCCCCCCTGGTAGCGCGCCTGCTCAACGCGGGCGCAATCGTTCTTGGCGTGACCAACACGCCCGAATTTCTGATGGCGTGGGAGACTGACAACCTGCTTTACGGCCGCACCAACAATCCGTGGGACCTTGAGCGCACGCCCGGAGGCTCGAGCGGAGGCGAGGCTGCGGCCATTGCGGCGGGAATGTCGGCGGGTGGCGTGGGCAGCGATGGTGGAGGATCCATTCGAGTGCCGGCGCACTTCAGCGGCATCTGCGGTTTGAAGCCCACGCCGGGGCGTATTCCGGCGACCGGTCATTTTCCGGCCTCCGGCGGCCCGTTTGCGTTGATCGGCGTGGTCGGGCCCATGGCGCGGACTGTCGCCGACGTGAGTGCATTGTTCGAAGTGATGCAGGGTGCGGACGACGGCGACACTTGCGCCGCGCCGGTGCGACTGCGCTGGCCGAGCGACGACGATGCGCAAAAACTTAGAATCGGATATTTCGAAGACGACGGTCGCACTCCCGTGACACCGGAAACTCGCGCTGCGGTGAGAACTGCTGCCGAAGCTCTGCGGCACGCGGGATTTCACGTCGAACCGTTTCGTCCGCAAGGCCTCGAGGAAGCGCGAGCGCTGTGGAAGAAATTCTTCGTCACCGCCGGAGGAATGCTGATCCGCCCGATGTTCCACGGACGCGAAGGTGACCTCAGCCCGATTTTGAAACAATTTCTGGAATGGTCGGCCGCCGAGCCTCCTCTCACGGGTGAGTCGCTGCTCGATGCATGGATTCGCCGCGACGCGGTCCGCGCCGATATCCTGGCGCAGATGCGCAACTATCCCATCCTGCTGTGCCCGGCGGCGGCGATTCCCGCATTTCGCCACGGCGAGCGCAGTTGGAAAATTGACGGCAAAACCGTCGAGTATCTCGACGCCTGGAGCTATACCGAGTGGTTCAACCTGCTGGGCAATCCCGCGGCAGTGGTTCCCGTCAGCCATTCTTCTGACAGCCTGCCCATCGGCGTACAGATCGTGGGCCGGCCCTGGGAGGAAGAGCAGGTGCTCGCCGTCGCGGGTGCGCTTGAGCGGGAATGTGGGGCATGGAAAGTTCCGCCCATCGGCTAAAAAATCTTACCGTCTCGCCTCTATAGTATTTTTGCATTATTCCCACACAGGCTAGCGTGTATTAGGTTGTCAGCGCGCGATTTCAGCTACTGTGGAGCTGATTTCGTCTCACAACTCACGAACGTCGCTGCACATGGGGAAAATGCCAACATCTAAGGGATTCGTTGTCCGTGCTCTGTCTTGGCTCGTCGCTTTTCTCTTCATCTCTGCCGCGTATCTCTACACTTTTCCTCAGCCGAATATCCCTTACGCGGGGGTGGTGCTGCTGCATGCGGTCGGAGGCGTGCTGGCTGCCATCCTGCTGGTGCCGGCCTTCGTTCGCTTGATGCGGTCGGGAAGCTACGCCTCCCGGGCGGGCTGGGTGCTGTTCGCTGCCGGAGCAGTGTTAGGTTTGATCCTGATCAAGACTGGCACGCCGCGCGCGGAATGGAACAAGCTTTATCTCCACATCGTGATTTCTCTGGCAGGCGTTGGCCTGCTAGTCGCGGGCTGGCTGACCGGGCGCCGCTTGCCGGACCAGAATTCTTCTTCGTCGAGTGCAGGGGCTGCGATCGGTTACGTGTTGCTCTGTCTGGCGGTGCTTGCCGGCATCGGCTACGGCGCGCATTATGTGCGCGACGGCTGGCAGACGCGCAACCGCATCCAGAATCCTGAGATGCCTCCCGACAACATGAACGGAGAGGGCGACGGCCCTGAGGGTCCGTTCTTCCCCAGTTCGGCGCAGGTTTATGGCAATCAGAAAATTCCCAGCAAGTTTTTCATGGAGTCGGACTCCTGCAAGCGCTGCCACGAAGATATCTACAACCAGTGGTTCAGTTCGGCGCACCATTTTTCGTCGTTCAATAATCAGTGGTACCGCAAGTCGGTCGAGTACATGCAGGATACGATCGGCACCAAGCCCTCGAAATGGTGCGGCGGCTGCCATGATCCCGCCGTACTCTACAGCGGCCTGATGGACACGCCGATCAAGCAGATCGTGCACCGGCCCGAGGCGCAGGCGGGGCTGGGCTGCATGATGTGCCACTCCATCGCCAGGGTGAAAAGTACGATGGGGCAGGCCGATTTTTATCTGGAATACCCCAAGCTGCACGAACTGGCGGCCACCAAGAACCCGGTTGCTCGAGCGCTGCATGATTTCCTGATCAAGCTGAATCCGGAGCCGCACCGGCGTGTGTTCCTCAAGCCCTTCATGCGCACGCAGACGGCGGAATTCTGCTCCACGTGCCACAAGGTGCACCTCGACGTTCCGGTGAATGATTATCGCTGGATCCGTGGGTTCAACGAGTACGACAACTGGCAGGCCAGCGGAGTTTCTGGACAGGGAGCCCGCTCGTTCTACTATCCGCCCAAGCCGCTGGAGTGCGCCGATTGCCACATGCCCAAGGAAGCTTCGCAGGATATGGGGAACATCAACGGCTTCGTGCACTCCCACCGTTTTCCCGCGGCCAATACGGCTGTACCGACCGCGAATGACGATGCGACGCAGCTCAAGCTGGAAGAGGACTTCCTGAAGAACGGCATTGTCTCGGTGGATATCTTTGCGCTATCGCAGGCGCAGGCTCCGCTCAAACCAGGCGCTGCCACGCAGTCGGAATTGGCGACAACGTTTGCCGTGGGAGAAGAAGCCGAGAGCAGAGTGACCGCCGAGACCGGCGGAGAAGTTATTCCCGTCACCGCTCCTTTAAATCGCGTGAAACCTGCCCTGCGCCGCGGCGACACCGTGCGCGTTGATGTGGTGGTGCGCACGAAGAAAGTCGGCCACTTTTTCCCCGGCGGCACGGTCGACGCTTACGACACCTGGCTCGAACTGAAAGGCACGGACGACAAAGGGCAGACCATTTTCTGGAGCGGCATGGTCGAGGATAACGGTCATGGCCCAGTGGAAAAGGGCGCGCACTTCTACCGTTCGCTGCAGATTGACGGGCATGGCAACCCCATCAACAAGCGCAACGCCTGGGCCACTCGATCCGTAGTGTATGTGCGGCTGATTCCACCCGGCGCCGCCGACACCGTGCATTACCGCATACATATTCCGGAGAACGCCGGCAGCAAGATCACCCTGCATGCCCGCCTCTGCTACCGGAAGTTTGCCTGGCAGGAGACGCAGTTCTTTTTTGCCGGGCAGCCCGACCCGAAGGCTGGGGGCAAAGTCACTCCCGATTACGATGATCGTACGTTCGTATACACCGCGCCGCTGAAAGGAATTTCAGCGAAGGAGGAGAAGGTTCCAGACCTGCCCATCGTCGCGCTCGCCGAGGATGAGGTCACGCTTCCTGTCGTGGCGCACAACGCGCCTGAAGCCGAGCCGAAGACGATTGCCCGCAAAGACGAATGGCAGCGCTGGAACGATTATGGAATCGGATTGCTCCTGCAGGGTGATTTGAAGGACGCGGCAGCTGCATTCCAGAAAGTGACCGAGGCGGATCCAAATAATCCTGACGGTTGGGTGAACATTGGCCGCTGCGCGGTGCAGGAAGGCGACATGCAGCGTGCGCGTACCGTGCTGGAGAAGGCTCTGGCCCTCGCTCCGAAGCTCGCCCGGGCCAACTTCTTCTACGCCAAAGTTCTGCGTGCTGATGGCAACTATGACGGCGCGGCCGCGCGATTACGAATTGTGCTGGCGGAGTATCCCCGCGACCGGGTTGCAATCAACGACCTGGGGCGGATTCTTTTCCTGCAACGCAAGTACGCGGATGCGGTCAAGGTTTTGCAGACGGTGCTGGCAATTGATCCCGAGGACCTGGAGGCGCACTACAACCTTATGCTGTGTTACAACGGTCTGGGCAACGAGAAACTGGCCAAGGAGCATGAGGCGCGCTACCTGCGATTCAAGGCGGACGAGGCATCGCAGGCGATCACTGGGCCGTACCGGCAGCTTCATCCCGAAGACAACAACGAGCGGCAGCCCGTGCATGAGCATGTCACCGTGCCGCTGAATGAGATTCCTTCGAACCGTGCGCTGGCGAGCGCTCGTACGGCTGCTCGAACGAATCCTCGAACGACGGCTCGAACTGGGGGAGGGGGCAAGAGCAAGACCCGGCTCGCTGCCGTCGTTGCCGCGGGGGCGTCCAGATAATGAAGAAAGCTCAGGTTGTCCGTTTCATCTTTATTCTGGCGCTGGTCGCGGCGACCCCGGTGCTTTCCTCCGCCCAGCAAGTCCATTTCCGCGATATCACGGCACAGGCGGGAATCCACTTTACCCATAACAACGGCGCCTTCGGAAAAAAGTGGCTGCCGGAAACCATGGGGCCGGGCTGCGCCTTCATCGACTACGACAATGACGGATATCCCGACATCATTCTGATCAACGGCGAAGACTTTCCCGGACATCCTCATGCCAGCGCGACCACCCTGAAGCTGTATCACAACAATCACGACGGCACGTTTACCGACGTCACGCGCAAGGCGGGCCTGGCGGTGCCGATGTTCGGGCTGGGCGTCGCGGTTGGCGACTACGACAACGACGGCTTCGACGACCTCTTTATTACCGCCGTAGGCCAGAGTCATCTGTTTCACAACAACGGCAACGGCACCTTCACCGATGCGACGAAATCCGCTGGGCTGTGGGGACCGAGCGAATTCTCCACCAGCGCGGCCTGGGTGGACTACGACCGCGATGGCAAGCTCGACCTGGTGGTCGCGAACTACGTGCAGTGGAGCGAGCAGGGCGATCTATATTGCACCATTGACGGCGCCCACAAATCCTACTGCACGCCGGAGTCGTACAAAGGTACGTCGATGCGGCTGTGGCATAACCTGGGCAGCGGCAAGTTTGAAGACGCCACGAAAAAAGCCGGACTCGACGATCCGACTTCGAAAAGTCTGGGCATCGCGATCCTCGACTACAACGGCGATGGCTGGCCTGACATTCTGATTGCCAACGATACGCAGCCCAACAAACTCTACCTGAACAAAAAAGATGGAACGTTCGACGAGCGCGGGGTTCCGGCGGGCATCGGTTTCAGCGAAGACGGCGTGGCGCGGGCGGGGATGGGGGTGGATGCCGCCGACTACGATCGCAGCGGGCACCCCAGCGTGCTCATCAGCAACTTTGCCAACCAGATGGTTTCGCTCTATCACAACGAGGGCAACGGACTGTTCGTGGACGAAGCTCCGCAATCGGAGGTCGGGCGCGCTACCCTGGTCACGCTGGGCTTTGGCTGCTTCTTCTTCGATTACGACAATGATGGATGGCCGGACATTTTCGTGGCCGACGGACACATTGAAGACGCAATCGAGCGGGTGCAGAAGCGCGTGCACTTTGCCGAGCCTCCGCATCTGTTCCGCAATCTGGGCGGCGGAAAATTCACCGAAGTCACGGCCCAGATGGGCGCCGCTTTCGACGCCCCGAAAGTGGCGCGGGCCGCGGCATACGGCGACATTGACAATGACGGCTTCCTGGATGTTTTGCTCACCACCAACGCCGGCCCGGCGTATTTATTTCACAGTGAAGGCGGAACCAACCACAGCCTGCGCATCAAGCTGGAGGGCACGAAGTCGAACCGCGACGGCATTGGCACGGTGGTCCGGGTGACGGCTGGCGATGGAAAAGATGATGAAGACAAGCAGTGGAAGATGCTGCGCTCCGGGTCGAGCTACCTCTCGCAGAGCGAACTGGTGCTGACCTTTGGCCTGGGCTCGCACAGCAAAGCCGACAGCGTTGAGATTCAATGGCCCAGCGGACAGGTCGACAAGCTCTCAAACATCGACGCGGGACAGACCGTCACGGTGCAGGAAGGGAAGGGCGTAATCGCCCACCGGGCCTACGGCAAGGCGCTGCGATAACCCTGAAACCACAAAGGGCACGAAGTTCCGCGAAGGAATCGGTTTCCTTCGTGATCCTTCGTGTCCTTTGTGGTTAAATTCTTGTGATGACTCCCCGAATCCCGGTTGCTCTCGCTGCCATGATCCTGGCTGCCTTCGGCTTTTTTTCCGCGTCTCCGCAAACGCAGCTCAAGGCTTCGGATGCGGTGGAGGCCGCGCGTCTGAACAATCTGGGTTCGGCGTACATGAATCAGCAGTTGTTCGAGAAGGCGCTGAAGTGTTTTCAGCAGGCGGCGGAGGCTGACCCGAAACTTGCGATTGCGCGACTGAATGAAGGCGTGGCCTACAGCAACCTGCAGAAAGTAGAGGAAGGCAGGGCCGCTTTTCAAGAGGCCCTTAAGCAGGATCCGAAGAATCCGAACGCCTGGTACGGCCTGGGATTGCTGGCCAAGAATACCGGCGACGCGCCGGCGGCGATTGACGATTTCAAGCGGGTCACCGAAATTGATCCGAACGATGCCGACACCTGGTATTTTCTGGGCACGGCGTACGTGCAAGCCAGGCAGTTTCCGCAAGCCGTTGAAGCCTTCGACCATGCGCTGCAGTTGAATCCGCATCACGCCTCGGCCGAGTTTGGATTGTCGCGGGCCTACCAGCAATCCGGCGACGTGGACCACGCCCGCGAGCATCTGAAGAAGTTCCAGTACATCACGCAAAACAAGATCGGCGTCCCCGATGAGCCTGGCCTATGGCGAGCAGGGGCAGTACTCGCGCGCAGTGGAGTCGCCGAGTGCGGTGCTGAAAGCGCCGGCGCAGATCAAGGTGCGGTTTGTGGACGTGACGAAGGAAGCGGGGATACTTGGTGAAGGCACACCTACACTCAGGCGCGGCGCCTCTGCGTATTGGGGCCCCGGCGCCTGTTTCCTTGATTTCGATAACGAAGGGAGAATTGACATTTTTCTGCCGCAGAACGGCGCACGGGGTATGTCGTTATACCAAAATCTTGGCAACGGGAAGTTCCAGGATGTCACGGCGCAGGCGGGATTTGACCCAGCGTTGCAAGCCTCGAGTTGTACTGCCGGTGACTATGACAACGATGGCTTTACCGATCTGGCTGTGATCCTCGACGGGCGTGTGGTCATGTTCCACAACGAAAAGAACGGCACTTTTAAGAATGCGACAGAGGCGACGGGCGTCAAGAATGAAGGAATCGCGGCAGGCGTCACCTTTGTCGATTACGACCACGACGGTGACCTCGACTTGTACGTCACTCAGGTGAACAAGGCAAGAGTTGGCGACGTGAGTATCTCTCCTCACCAGATGTGGCGCAACAATGGAAACGGGACATTTACCAACCAAACCGATGAGACCGGGCTTGCGGGTACCGGCGGGGCTGCCGGGGCAGTCGGTACGGACTACAACAACGACCGCGCCATTGACATTGCCGTGTCGGGCGTGGAGCGAACTCTGTTCGAAAATCCGCGCGAAGGGAAATTCAAACCGCACGTTTTCCTGGCGGTGCCGAACCCACAAGACTTACCAATGGTGAATCCCATCGCCCTTGGCTTGGCTGTTCTTGACTTCGATCACGACGGTTGGATGGATATAGCGTTGACGCAGGATGGCCCGCCGGGGCTTACACTGTGGCGCAACAAGCGGGGTAAGAGTTTCGAGCAGGTGCAACTGCCCCTGCCGAACTGGGCTCGCGCTTTCGGCGTTGCCGCGTTCGACTACGACAACGACGGCTGGGTGGACCTGGTTGCGATCGGTCAGGCAGGAGAAGGAGACACGGGTCCCTTCGAGGTCCGTCTCTTCCGCAATCTTGGGCCTGACGGCTTCAAGGACGTCACTGCCGATGTTGGCCTGGACAAGATTCATCTCGACAGCCCGCGCGCGATTATTACTGGCGACTACGACAACGACGGCGCCACCGACCTGCTGATCACGCAGAATCAGGGGCCTGCCGTGCTGCTGCGCAACGAGGGTGGGAATCAGAATCACTGGATGCGGCTCGCGCTCAAGGGATTGAACGACAACAAATCCGCCATCGGCACCAAGGTCGAAGTCTTCTCGGGCGGCAACCGGCAGAAGTTTGAGATCTATGGCTCGAACGGATATCTGGGGCAGAACTCGCCGTATCTCACGGTTGGCCTCGGCGATTCCAAAGAGGCTGACATCGTGCGCATGCTGTGGCCGACCGGCGTCTTGCAGGACGAAATCCACGTGGCGGGCGACAAGCAGCAGAATTTTCTCGAGATCGACCGGCGCGGCAGTTCCTGTCCCACGCTCTTTGTGTGGAATGGTGAGCGCTATGAGTTCGTTGCCGACATGCTGGGCGCGGGTGTGGTTGGGCACTGGATTGGGCCGGGGCAGCGCGACATTCCGCGGCCGGTGGAGTGGATCAAGATTGATCGAGGGATGATTCGGGAGAAAGAGAGTCAGAATCAAGATCAAAATCCCCACCCTGTCGCTGCAAAAGACGCAGCGACAAGGGTGGGGCACCCGTCGATTTTGCCAACGACTAACGACCAACGACCACCGACAACTCTGAGCTTTCGCTTCATGGAACCGCTGGAGGAGGCGGTTTACCTCGATCAGGTGCGGCTGATGGCGGTGGACCATCCGGCGAACACCGATGTTTATCCCAACGAATATTTTGCGTCGAACCCGCCGTATCCGGAATTCAAGGTTGTGGTGAGCAATAACAAAGACGCCAGGCCTCCGGCAGGCGCGTGGGATGAGCACGGGCACAATGTGCTGCCCGATTTGCTGGCGCATCGCTACTTTGGCGATTTTGCGCTGACCAAGTTTCAGGGATTTGCCCAGCCCCACAGTCTCACACTCGATCTGGGCGAGGCTTACACCGGCGGTCCGCTGTGGCTGCTGCTGCACGGCGAGGTCGAGTATTTCTCGGCGAACAGCATGTATGCCGCTTCGCAGGCTGGAATCGAAGCGATCTCGCCGTATGTGGAAGCGCTCGGCGAGAACGGGAAGTGGAAGCGGGTGGTCAACGACGTGGGATTCCCCGCCGGCGGACCGCGCACCATGACCGCCGACCTCACCGGTAAATTGCCCGCGGGCACGCGGAAGATTCGCATCACGACGAATCTGCAGGTGTATTGGGACAGCATACTGATTGATCGCACGCAGCAAAACGCTGCACGCGAGATCCCCTTCGACAAGCTCAGGGCAGGCTCTCGCCCCGCTGGAAAAAACGCGGGGCTTCGGGATGACGCCCTGAATGACAATCTGCGTCTAACTTCCGTTTCCCTCGTTCACGCTGATCTCGAGTTCCACGGGTATCCGCTGAAGATTGAAGGCACGCCGCCGGGGAACGTGCAGTACATCTACGAGAAAGCCAGCGCGACCGGGCCGTATACGCGGCCAGCGGGCACTTACACGCGCTACGGCGACGTGCTGCCGCTGCTCACCGCAACCGACGACAAGCTCGCCGTGTTTGGTTCGGGCGATGAAGTGCGGCTGGATTTCGATGCCTCGAATCTGCCCGCGCTGCCCAAGGGCTGGGTGCGCGATTATTTCTTCGCGGCCAACGGCTACGAAAAAGACATGGACTTCTACGCCGCGCAAGGCGATTACGTCGCTCCGCTGCCGTTTCTCAGCATGGGCGAATATCCGTACACCCCGAAGAAGTCGTTTCCGCTCGACGACGCACACGTGAATTATCTGCTCGAATACAACACCCGGCACATGTCAGGGAACGAGCAGCGGGGGTATTGGTTCGACTACGGGGATCAGCGATAGTTGCACCACGGAAACGTTTTAATATTGACATTTTCGTCCCTTCCATAATCCAATAGCCGGACCCATGGAAAATACTTCCGCGCCTGCCTCCGCCGCTCCCCGGCTCCGCCGCACGCTCACGCTGTGGGATCTGGTTCTTTACGGCATTATTGTGATCCAGCCGGTCGCGCCCATGTCCGTGTTTGGCGTGCTCAGTGACCGGGGCCATGGACACGTCGTCACCACGCTTCTCATCGCCATGGTGGCCATGCTGTTTACCGCCTTCAGCTATGGCCGCATGGCGCGGGCGTATCCCAGCGCTGGCTCTGCATTTACTTACGTAGGGCAGGAGATCAATCCGGCACTCGGTTATGTCACGGGTTGGAGCATGGTCATGGACTACATCCTCAACCCCATGATCTGCATTATCTGGTGCAGCCAGCAGGCCTTTGTTTTCGCGCCGGGAATTCCGTATTGGGGTTGGGCGCTCATTTTTGGCGCGGTGTTCACGTTGCTGAATCTTCAGGGCATTAAGACTTCGGCTCGGGTCAACACGGCGCTGGCGGCGGGAATGGGCGCGGTGGTGGCGGTCTTCTTTATGGTGGCGGTGCGCTATATCGCGAGCAATCCCCACGATGGTGCGTCGTTCTTTACGCGCCCTTTTTACGATCCCCAGCTGTGGAATACGAAGGCAGTGCTGGCGGCAACCTCGATCGCAGTGCTGAGCTACATCGGATTCGACGGTATTTCCACGCTCTCGGAAGAAGCGGAGAATCCGCGACGGAACATTCTGCTGGCCACGGTTCTTACCTGTTTTGTGATCGGGGTCCTCTCCGCGCTTGAGGTGTACGCCGCGCAGTTGGTGTGGCCGGCGACTCAACCCTTTCCCAACAGCGACACGGCGTTTACGTTTGTCGCAGGCCGAGCGTGGAAGCCGATGTTCGCGATTCTCGGGTTTACTCTGCTGGTCGCCAACTTCGGTTCGGGAATGGGGGCGCAGATCGGCGCGGCCCGCCTGCTCTATGGCATGGGGCGCAGCAAGGCCCTGCCGCAGAAGTTTTTCGGGGTGGTCGATGCCAAGCGGCACGTGCCCCGCAACAACGTCCTTTTTGTCGGCGGCATCGCTCTGTTTGGGGCATTGCTGGTGACCTTTAACCTGTTCAGTTACGGATTGGGGGCGGAGATGCTCAACTTTGGAGCGCTCATCGCTTTCATGGGAGTCAACCTGGCAGCGTTCGTGAGGTATTACGTACGCGAGCGAAAAAACAGTGCAGTGCCGCCACTGCTGCTGACCGGGCTGGTGATCGCGCTGGTTTTGTGGCCGGGTTCGAATTGGACTGTGTTAGGTGCTGCAGGAGTCGCATTGGCGATACTCGCGGTATGGACGCCTCCGCTCGCGGGATTTACGATTTGCTTTTTCCTGTGGAAAAACCTGAGTTGGAAAGCCTGGCTGGTGGGCGGCATCTGGATGGCAGTCGGTATCGCCTTCGGCGCCTGGAAGACGCGAGGGTTCCGCGGCGACCTGGTGAACTTCGACCTTCCGCCGGAAGAGGAGTGAGGCAGCGCGAGGCGGAAGCCGCTTCGCAGGGAATTGTGGAATTGGTAAGGTTGCAGCTGGTTTGCTTGTGATTGCTCCTTATTGTCGCCGCGTTTTGAATGTTGCGTTCGTTCGTTCCCTCTTTTTCTAAAATCTAGAGGAAGTGATCACTCCCAACACTGGGCCCCAGCCTCGGGCTATCCGAGGTAGCCTGTCTGGAACGCCCTGATCAGATGCCCCACTGTCCCTTGCTCGCATGGGAAGGTTGCGGGGGCCGCGAGTTTCCTAGGACTGAGCACGGCTTTGCATCCGGCACCTACGATGTCCACCATAAGCAGGCTGGAACTCTCGGTAAAGGTTGTTCGTCACAAACGGAAAATAAAGTTGTGGAAAAGTCCGAGGGCCGGGCTGCGCCCTCGGCAAGCTCAGGGCAGGCTCCGGCGGACAGCCGGGGGCGGCTGTCCCCACATGGGCATTCTCGGTAGGGGAATTGTCCCTCAGGGACGGTTGAAACGCGAGCAGCGCAGATATATTTCAGCCGCGCCTCCGGCACGGGATTACCCTTCCCGTCTCGCGCCCCGCCAGGGGAACTGGCGGGCTATTGTCGGCGGTCCCTCCGGGACCGAGCGTGCTCAGCCCCATCCCAATCATCCAATCACTCAATTTCCCAATTTCGTCACTCCACGTTCCAGCCGCTGACTTCGACCGATGGCTTCGCTGTGCCTAACTCGCTGGCGCGGTAGGTGGCGGTGATCTCGCGCTTTTCGCCGGGCAGCAGGGAAATGTAGTTGTCTTGCCAGACGACCGGGAGAATCTCTTCGCCCTTGGCGCCTTTATCAACTTTCAGGCGAACGAAGAAGGCGAGACTCTGGCTCGGATTCTCCAGCGTCACATGGGTGACTTCCTCTTCGCCCATGTGTTCGCTGTGATCACTGACTTTTAGTTTAACTTTGGGCAATTGTGAGAGTGCGGTGTAGTCGGCGTAGGACTCGGTCGGAGTCATCCACCAGGTGGTCTTGGCCCAGTCGAGAGTTTCGGGCTTGGTGGAGAGCCAGTAGAAATTGGAGCCTACGAGTTTGCCGTCTGAGTCTTCCAGGCGCAGCACGAGAAAATAAGTGGGGCTCAGCCCGGGCACATCGGGCAGGGAGAAAATCTTCGCCGTGCTGTCAGCGGGTGCATCGACGGCGTTCTCCTGGGTGAACTTCTCGGTCATATCGAGGTCGTAGATTTTCGTCGTGAGCTTCATGTTCTTCGCGTCTTCGTACTGGCTGCTGACCACCCAGATGGAATGATCGTCGTAGCCATAGACGGGATGGAGGGCCTCCAGGGCCCGCTTGGCGCCGAAGTAGCCGCCGCCGGGACGCAGATAGTAGTCATAGAGGTGCCAGATCATGGAGGGCCAGGCGTTGTTGAGCATCCACTGAATCACGCCCGTGGCCTGATATTTGTTGCGGCTGTAGGCCTCGTACATGGCGCGCACGCCTTCGTAGGTCTGCATTTGCGACTTTATGGCGAAGTCCTCGACGTTGTCGGACTTACCGTAGCGATTGGCGAGCGCGTCGCGGAAAACGCCGATGGTTTTGAACTCGCCGCCGCCGGCGTGATAGTCCCAGACGTCGTCGATGGGCCACAGGTGGTCTTTGCCGACCATGGTGCGGATGCTTTCGACGGGGGGAACAGCGGGACCCATGCTGGTTTCGCTGTTGAAGCCGTAGGCTCCGCCGCAGCCTCCGGCATTGCATTGCCTGCGGCCGGGCTGGCCCGCGGGAGTGTCTTTCTCCCAATAGCTGGGAGCTACATATTCGTACGGACCCGTCATCTTGACGCCGCTGTCGCCGGTCACGCTGGTTTTCTTTCCCGTGGCCGAGGAAACGACAGGATTGGGCCAGAACAAATCTTTCTCCACGTCGAGATACATCTGCTCGACGTCGGGCGGGGGAGGGTTGTCGCTGCCGTTCAGCCACATCACCAGGCTGGGATGGCTGCGCAGGCGGTAGATCTGATCGCGCAGGGACTGCTTGGCGATTTCAAAATCCTTGGGCTGCCAGCGCGGCCATCGTTCCCAGAAATCGCAGCAGCACCATCCCGCCATGACCAGGATGCCCTGGCGGTCGGCGAGGTCGAAAAATTCCTGAGTTTCCAGTTTGCCTTCGAGGCGGATGGTGTTGAGGCCCATGTCGCGAACGTAACGGAATTCGTCGTGCAGTCGCCGCGAATTTTCGCGGAGCATCATGTCGGGCGCCCAGCCGCCGCCGCGAATCAGGATGTTTTTACCATTGATGTGGAATTGGCGTCCGCCGATCGCGTTGAAGTCGGAGGTGACTTCGCGGATGCCGAACTCGGTGGTCGATTTGTCGCTGACCGCGCCGTTGGCCTCGAACTCCATGTTGAGCGAATAGAGATTCGGCTTGCCCATTTGCGCCGGCCACCACAGGCGGGGGTTGGCGAGGACGAGTTGGGGGAACTTGTCGGGCGTGAAGGTGACGTCTGTGGATTCGTTGGGTCCGAGTTCGACGTCCTGCTCGAACTTGACGCTCTCGATCTCGCCCTTGAGCTTGCCCTTCACCGGCTGATTGGTTCCGTTCTTGAGTAGCGCGGTCACGGTGAGCTGGGCGGTATTGTCGGCGGGCAGATTGAGTTTCGACACGACCGTGGGATAGCGCAACGCTACCGGACCGCTGGAGGCGAGATAGACTTCGCGCCACAGGCCCATATTCTTGTCGGGAGGGGCGGGATTCCAGTCGACGAAAGTGATGGCGAGGTCGTGGTCGGTGGGGGAAAAGACTTGCACCGCGAGAGCGTTCTCGACGCCGGGCTTGGCGGCTGCGGTCACATTCAATTCGTAGGTACGCCAGGCGCCGGCGACGTCGTCGTCCTTGGCGATCTGTTTTCCGTTAAGCCAGATGTTGGCGCGATAGTTGATGCCGTTGAACTTCAGCCAGACGGTCTTGCCTTTGTAGGAAGCCGGGAGCGCGAACTGCTTGCGGTACCACCAGGAGACGGCGAAGGGACTATCGGGCGCCATGGGGATGTTGGAAAAGTTGCCGCCGATGGGATAGTTCATGCCGGGGAAAGTGCGCAGGTTCATGCCGAAGAAGGGATCGGGGAAAGTTTTGTCCTTGACCAGCGCGGCGACCACGGTGGTGGGCACGGTTGCCTCGTGCCATCCCTTGGCGGAGAATTTCGGGGTGGAGATGACTTCCCCTTTGGCCTTGACGTTGGCGGAGGTTTGCAGCGACCAGCCATCGTGCAGAACCAGCCTGGCTTCGGCTGCGGGCTTGGCTTGAGGCGAGCCTTGGGCGAGAAGGAATGAAACCAGAACGAATGGAAGAAGAACAGTTAGAGTGACTGCCAACCGCTTGCCTGAGTTCATGGTGCTCCTGTGGATTGCGGGGTCGTGCGTAACAGGGATAACACTTCTATTAATTCGGTTCAATAGCGGAGTTTAACCCAAAGGCGGACAAATGCGTCGGCCGCTACCCGTCTTAGCGAAACGGGTGCGAACGGCCCTCAACTGCCACGTGTGCGAGTTTGGACCTCGGACGAATAGTAGTGTCCTAATTTCCGGGGAGCAGAATCTTTTAACCGCGAAGTACGCTAAGGATTCGCAAAGATCGCGAAGAAAAGCAAGATCGAAATCAGGACACTACCGGACGAATGGGTGCGGGGCCAGGTGTGGGGTTCGTGGTTTATAATCGGTAATTCGGCGTTCCACTCTGGAGTGACAAGAAGATGATTCGATTTTTGCAAACCCAAGGGCCGACCAAGAAGATCGTTTTGAGCGGCTTACTACTGCTGATTTGCGCGGCCATGGTGATCGCGTTTATTCCCGGAGGTTTGACCTCCGAGTTGACCGGGCAGCCTGGCGCCGGCATTGTGGCCAAGGTGGGGAGCGCGGACATAACGGCTGAGGAGGTACGTCAGCAGGCGCAACAGATGCTGCAACAGCAGATGCCGCAGGGCGGCGCCAACATGAATATGCTGCTGCCGTTTTTCGCCCAGCGCGCGGCCGATCAGTTGATTACCCGGCAGGCTTTGCTGGTCGAAGCCGGGCGCATGGGATTGCGCTCGAGCCCGCAGGAAGTGAGGGACGAATTGGAGCACGGGCGCTATGCCGCGACCTTTTTCCCGGGCGGCAACTTCATCGGGCAGCAGGAATATCAGGACATGCTGCAACGGGCGAATCTGACTCCGACGAAGTTCGAAGACGCGGTGGGCAACGATATTTTACTGACCAAGCTGCAGGCACTGATTTCCGGCAGCGCCACGGTGAGCGAAGCGGAGATTCATGAGGAGTTCATCAAGCAGAACTCCAAGGTCAAGTTCGACTACGCAGTCCTGAAGCAGGACGATCTGCGCAAAGGCCTGCATCCGACGGACGAAGAGCTGAAAGCCTATTACGAGAGCCACAAGACGAGCTACGCCAACTCGATTCCGGAAAAACGCAAGATCAAGTACGCGGTGATTGACACGGCCAAGGCCGAGGCCAGCGTTCAGATCAGCCCAGAAGACCTGCGGGCTTACTACGATCAGCATCGCGAGGAGTACCGCGTCCCGGAGCAGGTGAAGGTGAGCCACATTTTGATCAAGACGCCGCTTCCCGGGCCCGACGGCAAGGTGGACGAAAAGGGCGTCGCTGAGGCCCAGCATCGCGCGGAAGACTTGCTGCAGCAGTTGAAGAATGGCGCCAAGCTGGAAGATTTGGCGAAGAAGTATTCGGAAGACCCGGGCAGCGCCAAGCAGAACGGGTCGCTGGGCTGGATCGGCAGGGGGCAGACTGTGCCCGAGTTTGAGAAGGTCGCGTTCTCGCTTCCCAAGGGGCAGATCAGCGGCCTGGTGAAGAGCAGTTACGGCTTCCATATTATTCGCGTAGACGACAAGCAGGAAGCGCACTTGAAAACGCTGGCCGAGGTCAAAGACCAGATTGAGCCGATCCTGAAGCGTCAGAAGGCGCAGCAGATGGCGCAGAAGCAGGCGGACGCACTACTGAAGCAGGCGCAGGCGCACGGACTGGATGCGGCCGCGGCGGCGCTCGGCGTGCCGATGATTACGTCGGACTTCTTCGGCCGCAAAGACATGCTCCCGGGCCTCGGGCCGGCGCCGCAGTTTATGGATGCGGTATTCACGGAAACGGAGAAGTCGCCGCCGGACGTGGCGTCAGCCTCGCAGGGAATCGTAGTGTTTCAGTTGCTGGCGGTGAAGCCGGCTTCGACGCCGACGTTCGAGGAGATCAGGAGCCGGGTAGAGGAAGAATTCAAGAACGAACGATCGAGCATTTTGCTCTCGCAGAAGACCCAGGAACTCTCGGACCGGGCCAAAGCGGAGCACGATCTGAAGCGGGCGGCGAAAGAACTGGGGGCGACGGTGAAGACCAGCGACTTAGTTCTGCCCGATGGTCAGGTGCCCGACGTGGGCTCGATGACGGGGCAGGGCGCGGTGGCCTTCAACATGAAGCCGGGGGAGATTAGCGGTCCGATCGACAGTGGCGGGAACGGCGTGGTTTTGCAGTTGCTGGAAAATCAGAAGCCGCCGGAAACAGACTATGCCGCCAAGCACGATCAGATTCGCGATCAGCTGATGCAGGGCAAGCAACAAGAGCTTTTCGGCCTGTTTATTACCAGCCTGCGCGATCAGATGGAGAAGTCGGGCAAGATCAAGATCAACCAGGAAGAGATGAAAGCGCTGACCCGCGCCGGCAACGAGCAGGGAATGTAGCGGCGGTGACATGTCCTTTCCGCGCGCCGCAGGAATTCTGTTGCATCCCACGTCGTTGCCTTCCCGCGGCGGGGTTGGTGATTTTGGGCCGGCCGCATACCAGTTTGTAGATTTTCTCGCCTCCGCCCGCCAGGGTCTTTGGCAGGTTCTGCCGCTGGGCCCGCTCGGCTACGGCAACTCGCCGTACTCTTCGCCGTCCGCCTTTGCCGGCAATCCCCTGCTGATCAGTCTGGAACGGCTGGCGGAGCACGGCTGGATCGATCTGACGAAGATCGATCTGACGAAGGCCGATCTCGCGAAGACCGATGCGGCGAAAAGCGGCGGACCCAGGGCCGATTCCGGCCCAGTCGAATACGAACAGGTCTTCGCCCGGAAGGTGCCGCTGCTGTTTGAGGCAGCGCGAAATTTTCTGGGTTCAGGCTCAAGCGACGTGCTGCGGCGCTTCGAGAATTTTCAGGCAGAGAATGCGTGGTGGCTGGATGATTTCGTCCTGTTCGACGCGCTCCGGGCGCGGCACAAGCTCGCAAGCTGGAATCGATGGCCGCGCGATCTGGCACGCCGGGAGCCGCGAGCGATTGAGAAGGCGCGTGAGGAACTGGCAGCCGACATCCGGATTCGAAGCGCGCTGCAGTTTGCCTTCTATGAACAGTGGCAGGCGCTGCGACGCTATTGCGCCGAGCGCGCCATCCGCATTGTGGGCGATGTTGCCATTTTTGTAGATCACGACAGTGCCGACGTGTGGACGCATCAGGAATTGTTCCGGTTGAATGAGAACCTGGAGCCGGAAGTAGTGGCCGGAGTGCCTCCAGATTTTTTCAGCAAGACCGGACAGCGCTGGGGAAATCCGCTCTACCGCTGGGACGTGATGAAGCAGCGGGGTTATCAATGGTGGATTCGGCGGCTGCGCTGGGCGACGAAGAACTGCGACTACATCCGTCTGGATCACTTTCGCGGATTCGACCAGTTCTGGGAGATACCGGCGGGAGAAGTGACGGCGGTGAACGGCCGCTGGGTGGACGGACCGCGGGACGACCTGTTTCTGAAGCTTCGCGAGGCGCTGGGCGGCTTGCCGTTTTTTGCCGAAGACCTTGGCTACATCACTCCGGAAGTTCATGCGCTCAGAGAGAGGCTGCAGATTCCCGGCATGGCGGTTTTGCAATTCGGGTTCGGGGACGAAGGGGCACACATTTATCTGCCGCATCGGGCTGCGGGCAAAGTCATCTACACCGGCACCCACGACAACGATACGGTTGTGGGCTGGTGGCATTCGGGAGCGGCCGAGCACGAGCGGCGGAACGCGGAAGCCTATCTGGGACGATCCGAGGACGGCATCCATTGGAGCTTCATCCGTGCTGCGCAATGCTCTACGGCCGAACTGAGCATCGTTCCCTTGCAGGATGTGCTTGGCCTGGGCAGTGAGGCGCGAATGAATACGCCCAGCCTGCATGGCGGAAATTGGAGGTGGCGCTTCGTTCAAAGCCAGCTCAGCCCGGAACTGGCCGCGAAGTTGGCGCATCTTGCCGAGTTGAGCGACCGCCTGCCCCGGCCATTCCCTGCGCCGGCCGACGACAGCTCTGCCGCGTGAAGTGGGAGGCCGACCGCTTCTTTCAACAACTTTTTTCAACAGCAACTTCGCGCGAGATGATTTATCGCTCCTTCGAAGCGCGCATATTCCGGCAGGTGCATGGCATCTAGGGTCTTGCCTCAAGATGGATTTGTGGCAACCACTGCGCGGTCGACTATTGCGTTTGCCGCAAACTCCCACTAAAGTTTGGCCATGCATATGGGGCGAATCGC
The DNA here is from genome assembly GCA_963825155.1 of uncultured Acidobacteriaceae bacterium. Classification (GTDB taxonomy): domain Bacteria; phylum Acidobacteriota; class Terriglobia; order Terriglobales; family Acidobacteriaceae; genus Sulfotelmatobacter. The sequence goes on from CAWGRZ010000001.1 coordinate 37,984, forward strand.
TGTCGGGCATGGGAATGCTCTGCGTATCAAGACGGCCGTCTTACTCTGCATAGTCTCGCATGCTTTTGCTATCCTGCAGGCGCAAGACCAAACATACCCGCCAAAGAAACCCGTTCCCACCGAGATATTTCCCCAGCTCTTTGTCATCGGCAATCACGTAGTCGCCGAGCAATGGAAGGTGACCCTTGGTCTGGTCAATGGGCCGACAGACCTGAAACAGGCCGAGCCAGGTCAATGCGTTCGTTTTGCCGTCCTCGTTTCGGGGGATGACCGGGATCGAGTAGTGGCTTCGGGGAAGCTCGCCTTCGACTTCGGTTTCGCAGGCCGCGCGCAGAACTTTGCCGCAGAACTGCCTGGGGCGGTCAAGCAGGTAAAGCCCGAAGGTGGAGACTTTGTCACTGACGTACTTGCAGCGGCGGGTATCAAGAATCCGATGCCGAGCGGCGTAAGCATCGCGGCGTCGCGAGCGGAATGGTGTGTTCCGCTTGACGCTCAAGATGGAATTGCGACGATACAGTCCAGTGTCGTAGCGCCTGACGGGAAGAGCGTCGCTCTAAAGCCCAGAAGTGTTGACGTGAAGACCTTTGAAACCGCCCGGAAGAACGCTCCGTTCCGCGACGTGGCGACTTTTGGTCCATGGCTGCAGCGATACCACAACGCCCCCGACCCGGCCGAACTACTCCCAGGCCTGCGAATCATCGCCTCGGACGAGAAGTTCAGGCTCATGCCAAACATCATGACGTTTTTTGTGGAGGCACTGAAGACTAGTCCAGCGGCGGCGCAGGAACTCATCCATAAGTTGCCAACCGAAGATCGATCCGTTCAGATATACAGCATCCCATTGCTGTCGGAGGCAGGTTACGATACTGCTTCGTTGCTAGGTCCTTTCAGAGACGACGAAAAGACTCTTATAACGGCAATCCACCTGCCCGACCCTTACGATCTGAAACCGGATCAAGCCCTCCCCGGCAAGATGGACATGCTGTGGGCCATATTTTTTGCTACTGGGCGCCTAAAGCCAGTGCGAACGATTGCCTCCATGTTGGCCTGGCGGGCTGACTATGACAAATTCGAAGAAATGCGGAAATCTGGTCGCAAGCCTTCAGCGGTGACGGAAAGCATCATGCGTGGTGTGGTCTACAGCGGCGCGGGTTGGTCTCTGAACGCGTTATCGCGAAATGATGGTGTGATTATGGATTTCATCGATGCACTGAGGGCCTCGCCCGATACTCCCGCCGACGTGAAGGCTGAACTCGCGAGTCTGTACACGAACCCAGCATTTACCAGGAAATGAAGAACAAGTTTTTACGAATGCGAATCGGTGACGGACCTATTTTGCCGCCCGCAGTTTGGTGGCTGCCGTAGGCACGATGCAGGCCTGCGCGGCTTCCTTGAGTGCATCGTTCAACTGCCCGCCCAGGGCCGCGAGTTGATCCCGACTCATCAATTCCTGCAGGCGTTCGAAAAGCTGGCGTTCCTCTTTGCGGATGTGGGCGGACATGAGCTCAGCGAAGGCGGATACATCCGCTGCCGTGTGGGCCTCGGCCTGGGCGAAGCGCTGGCGCAGGGCGGCATGATCGGCCAGTAGTTCTTCAATCAAAGGGGCCAATTCTTGAAACTGGCGGGCCGCGGGAAACAGCGCCTGTTCTTCCGCGGCGAAATGAATCCCGATCTCAGTTCGGAAATGCTGCGCGATCTCCGTTTGCCAGGCCCGGAGATCGCCCTCGGCGATGGGTGACGCACGATCAATGCGCACGCACAGCGCCAGGGCGCGCTGGTGCTGGTGCGAGAGCGGAATCAGGTTTTTATCGCGCAGCATGATTGGTTCCAAGATCTCAGGTGCTAGACCTCGACGCCCAAGATCGGGCCGCACAAGTTAGACTGCTCCCACCGTCTCCGAGGGTTCAACCGCGGGGCGCACGGTCAGCCAGTCGGTGCGAACACGTTCCCACTCCTGAATCAGCATGCCGTTGGCTTCGAAGAAGCTGCGAATGCGGAACCGCTCCCAGCCGGCGACTTCTTCGAGAATCGGCGCCAGAACCGCCATGGCACTGCTGCTCAACACGGTGCGCTTGGCGATTTGCGAGACGTGCGGCGACTCGGAGACCGCGATGGTAAGTCCGTCGCGCGCATTGATGTGCAGCATCACGTGAATGTCAGAGCTGCCGTCACCGGTGTAGATGATGTGATCGGGGCCGGCGACCTGCTGCAGAAGCAGGTTTTCCAGAACCGCGACTTTGCCGTAGCCCGCCGTGGCGCGCACGATGCTGTCGATCTCGCCTGAAGGTTTGTAGCGAAACTCCGTGCCGAAGATGTGATCGGGCGGGACGATGCCTTCCAGGGCGGAGAGAATGACCTCCACTGGTGCCGCCGAGAGAACGTAGAAATCGAATTCGTGACCGTCGATGCCGCCTTTCAGAATCTGGTAGAGCAGGGGGATGTCGCTCTTGAGGCGAATGCGTTTCCCCACCTCGCGAAGATGTTCCTTGCGGACCTTGGCCTTGAACTCCGGATCGTGCAGCAACAGGTAAGCGAGCTCCGCCCCCTGCTGCACCAGGTTGATCTTGGCCATGCCCTTGGCCTTGCGCTCGAATTCCTCGGTCGGAATACCGACCAGTTCGGCGAGCACGTAGCCAGAGTCGTTGAAGGTGAGCGTCTGGTCGAAATCGCTGGCAAAAATATAACGTTTCAAGGGATTGTCTGCCATATAGCTATTCGATTCGGGTGGCGGTGCAACGCGCCATAAAAAGAATTGATCCGGATTATATGCCTGCCGGGTTAACTCGTTGTGAACAAAGACTTGGGTTTGTTGGGTCTTCGGTCGCAAGGGCCGATAACGACGCAAACCACAAAGGACACGAAGTTATACCAAGGGGAAATCCTGCCTGCCAGCGCGCCTTTACTAAATTCATGGGCACGTCCAGAATAGAAGTTCGGCTCGCTGGGGACAGCATGCCGAACGAATTCAGCCGGATTTTTCTGGCAGGTCGGAACCGGAAAGAGGAGCTCTCATGGCAGTGGCTACTGGTGAACTGATTCGAGCGATGAACTATGTGGACGACATTACGGCAACCTTGCGCCGGATGTGTCTTTACATCCCCAGCATGAACGCGGAGGAGCGGAAGCGGCTGGCGGAGTATTTGCGGACGGCGGGCGGAGCCGTGAATGCGGCAATCGCGGACCTGGAAAAGGCGGACAAGTAAGTGTCGAGGGTCAACACCGTCGCAGTGATCGGCGCCGGGACGATGGGGCGAGGCATCGCGCATGCCGCGGCGCTGGGCGGTTATCGCACGATTCTCGAAGATCTGTTGCCGGGAGCTCTGCGCAAGGCGGAGAGCGAGATTCGATCCAATCTCGACAAAGCGGTGGAACTGGGCAAAGTCACCGCACCGGATGCGGACCTGGCGTTCCGGCGGTTGGAATACGCAGGGTCGGTCGAAGAGGCAGCGCGCGAGGCCGACCTGGTCATTGAGGCGGTTCCCGAGGAGATGGAGTCGAAGATCGAGATCTTTACTCTGCTCGACAAAATCTGCCGGCCCACGACCATGCTGGCGTCGAATACGTCCTCGCTGAGCGTGACTGAGATTGCCAGCGTGACCTACCGCGCGAAGAAGTGCGTGGGTATGCACTTTTTCAACCCGGTGCACAAGATGAAGCTGCTCGAAGTGGTGCGGGCGCTGGAGACCGACGAAGACACGCTGGCCACGGCGGTCGAAGTGGGCAGGCGCATGGGCAAGGAAGTTGTGGTGATCAAGGAATCGCCCGGCTTCATCACCAGCCGCATCAACGCCATGATTGGCAACGAAGCCTTCCACATGCTGCAGGAGGGGATTGCATCCGCGGCCGACATTGACAAGGCGTTGAAGCTGGGGCTGAACCATCCCATGGGGCCGTTCGAATTGGTTGATCTGGTGGGGCTCGACACACGGCTCAGCATCCTGGAATATCTTCATAAATCCCTGGGAGAAAAGTACCGTCCGGCGCCGCTGCTGGTGCAGTATGTGAAGGCTGGTCGGCTTGGCCGCAAGTCGGGGCGGGGAGTGTATGAGTATCCGGAGGCGGGGGTCAAGGAGACCTCTTCCGGAGCCACGCGGTAGCCTCGCAAGAACAGTTCGGAGCGGAGCCGCCGGGCTTCGCCCTGGCGGGACAAGCCGAGGTGGCTGTCGCCACAAGATTAGTTCTGGCGCGACCTGGATGGAAGGCGGCCGAAATTGAGGCCTGCCAGAGCTGAGACTTTTGCCTCCTCGATCCCCTTACTTGCAACGAAGACGTGAAAGCTCTCGCCCATGCCGGCCGGAGTGACCAAGTGTTTCAGCTGTAGCGCGACCTTGGCGCGTTCCTGAGGCAGGCGGCAGTCTTCAAAAGCGTCGGCAAATTCGTTGGCTTCACCGATTCCCAGCAGGAACTGCGATTGTGTGATGACCTTCTGGGTTTGCAGGCCGTGTTTTTCGGCGATCGCCGCCAGCGCGGTGAAATTCACGTCGGCGGTGATGTCCTGTTCGCCGGGAGCCTCGTAGGGGTTGGCGCTCACGGAATGCTGGCGGATGGCTTTCAGAGTTCCGCGATGGCGTCCGGCGAGTTGCTCGGCGCGGGTGTAGCCGTAGTCGATGATGATGGCGAATCCGCGATCCAGTTTGCTCAGAATCTGACCTGCGCATGGTTGAGCTGCGAGCTGGACTTCGAGGCGCTCTGCAGGCTCGGGATGGATGGAATAGAGGTCGAGGAACTCGAGCTCTTCGGGGGATGCGGGGGCCCAGGTTTCGACGAAATGGCCGTCGTGCGCATCGAGGCGGAGTGAGCCTTGCGGGCTGAGGATTTCGACTGGGAGAGAGTCGAAGAATTCGTTGGCGAAGAGGATGGTGGAGCCCTTAGGGGCTGAAGCCGGATTCTTTAAGGGAATATTCGGCACGACTGAAGTCGTGCCCTTCCCGGTTGCTGCTGCGGGAGCTTCGCCGAACAAAACAGCTTTTTCCGACCCAAGATGCCGGCCCAACGTACTCTCGATGCGCCGGCGCAATGCCGGGGAGCGCTCGATGAGAACATATTGCAAAGCGCGGAAGAAATCCGGAAACTTCTTTTCTGACCAATCAAGCACGTCTTGCGCGAAGAGTCCGCGGCCGGGGCCGAGTTCTTTTATTGTGATCTCTGCAGGCGAACCCAGCGCGCGCCACATCTGTTCGAACTGGCGGGACAGCAGCCGGCCGAAGACGGCGTGCACGTCGCTCGAAGTGTAGAAGTCGCCGGCTTTGCCGAATTGCGCGGCGTTGCGCGAGTAGTAGCCGAACTCTTCGTCGTAAAGACACATCTCCATGTAACGCGAGAAGGGAATGGGGCCGCGCTCGCGGATTTCCTGCTCGATCTTTTGGCGGAGCGGGTTCACAGTCCCTTCTTGCGGCGGTCGGCGCGGTCTTGCGGAGTACGGATGAACATTTCGACAAAATAGTCGTGCAGGGCGTCGAAGAGCTGGCGCTGGAAGCTCCATTCGAACTGCGAGTCGTCGAGATCGCGAGGATGCAGGTCGAAATAGTAAGTGTGAACCGGAATGGAGGCGTCCTTGAACTGAATTTTGACCTCAACGCCTTCCCCCTTGGCGCGCGCGGAGAAATTCAGCAAGGGATGTTCGTAGAGGCGCAGTTGGGCGAGGACGCGGTCAAGACGGGGGTTGGAAATCTCAGGCACCGTGCGATTGTAAACGGTATCTTGAAACCCGTACTTCCCAGAGCTACGTTATTCGTAACGCAAGGCTTCAATCGGATTGAGCCTCGCCGCCTTGATTGCCGGCAACATACCGCTGACGATGCCAACGAGGCTCAGAATCGCAGTCGACCAGATCAGCGTCGCGGTGTCGATGTAGAGGTGGATGTCGCCTTCGCTGGCGTTGTCTTCGAACGCGCTCCACAGGGTGAGCGACCCCACCGACCAGGAGACCAGATAGGCGAGGATCACGCCTAACAGTCCGCCCAGCGCGGTGATCACCAGTGCTTCCGCCAGGAACTGGAACAGGATGTGCCAGCGGTGCGCGCCCAGAGCTTTCTCCACGCCGATTTCGCGGGTGCGCTGGGTGACTGAGACCAGCATGATATTCATCAGGCCGACGCCGCCGATGCCCAGCGTGAGCAGGCCGATAAAGCCGAGCAGAATCTTGATGCCGGTAGAAATGACCTGCAGGTCCGCCAGGTCGGCGAAGACGTCGAAGACAAAAATCGCGCGCTGATCCTTGGGATCGAAATTGTGGTGGAAGGCCATGGAATCGCGCGCGGCCTTGACGACCTTGGCATGATCGCCTTCGTACTCCATCACGATCGCGTTCAGGTAGTAGGTGTTGGTTAAATCGCTCATGGCGCTGTAGGGGACGTAGACGTGCTCGTTGATGTTGTCGTCCCCGTTCTGCACCTGATGCTTGAGCACGCCCACGATCTGGTAGGAAATGCCGTCGAGGCGTATGTCTTCTCCGAGCGCGTCCTGGCCGGAGAAGAGTTTCTTTCTGGCGTCGGAGCCGATCACCGCGACCCGACTGTGCGTGTAATCGTCCGCCTCGCTGAAAAAGCTGCCCTCGGCGACGTCCAGTTTGCGCATGCGGCCGTAGTCGGCATACACGCCACTGACACCGTAGTTCGAGCTGCGGGTGCCGTAGGCCACCAGACACTGCTTGAACGCTTCCGGAGAAACGCGCTTCAGCAGCGGCACTTCGGCGCGGATGGAATCGAGATCGTTGATGGTGAGGCGAACCTGAGTTCCGGCCTTGGTGCCTCCGGCCTGCAACTCGGTGCGGCCGGGAAAGATGAAAACAAGATTGGTGCCGAAGGAGCGGAAGGCGGACCACAATCCGCGCTCGAAGCCCGAGCCGTAGGCCAGGAGAAGAACCACGGTCGCGATTCCCCAAGCCATGCCTAGCATGGTGAGCAGGCTGCGGCGCCGGTTGTGGCGCAGCGCGTTATAGGCCTGGGTGGCGAGATCGACAATCATAAAATCAGTTCTGGCTTCTGGCTCTTAGCTTCTAACTCAAGCCATTGCAGATTGCAGATTGAAAAGCTTCGAGCTCGGAGCCACGAGCGACGAATCATCTGAAATCTGCAATCCAAAATCAATCAATCTAAAATCGCCCTACTCCTGCCGCAGGGCTTCGACGGGCGGCAGCAACGCCGCTTTTCGCGCGGGATACAGGCCGGCGGCGATTCCTGCTATCGCCAGTGAAACGATGGCCGCCAAGGCCGACGCCGGAATAATGCGGGGCGTGTCAAAACCCTCGGGCGACGGCAGCATGGCGAGCAGGGTCACAAAGGCGGTTGCGATGGCTAATCCAATGCCTCCGCTGAAGGCGGTGAGGAAAGCGCCTTCGATGAAAAACTGGGTCAGAATCGCCCGATAGGTTGCCCCCAGCGCCTTGCGCAGGCCAATCTCTTTTGTGCGCTCAGTCACCGAAACCAGCATGATGTTGATAATGCCGATTGCTCCCAAGCCCAGCGTTACCACGCCCACGACGCCGAGGAACCAGTCCATGGCGTCGAAAATCTTTCCTACGCGCTTCATGTTTTCGATGGTGTCCCAGTCTTCGAAGGCATCCTGCAGTTTGGGATCGAAACCGTGGCGGCGCGCGATGATGCGGTGAATTTCGTCCTTGGCTTCGGCGTGCAGACCCTGGCGGATGGGCTGGTAGTTGAGGAACGAAATCGCATCCTCGGAGTTCGCCTTGATCATGGGGAACAGGTCGCGCATGGTTTCAACGGGGATGAAGATGCGGGAATTGGTGCCGTTATTGCCGTCGCGGCCCACCTTGGAGACCACGCCGATCACGTCGAAATTAATGCCATTGAGCAGGATCGTGGAGCCGACGGCCGGCCGCCCCGGAAACATGTTCTTAAGCAGTTCCCATCCCACCACCGCCACGCGGCGGCGCTCGGTATTGTCCTTTTCATTGAACCAGCGCCCGGGTTCCACGGGGACGGTGCGAATCTGGTTGTAATCGGCAGCGACGCCGAAGACCTGGCCGTTAGTGGAGCCGTAGTCGCTCACGGCGCGGATATCTTCGCGATTGAGTACCGGCGATAGGGCCCCGACAAATCGAGCTTCCTTGCGGATCGCAAGGTAGTCCGTGTACGTGAAGTAGTAGGTCTGACCGGATTGCGTGCTGCCCTCGACCGCCGGAATGCGGCCGGGAAACATAAACATGATGTTTTGTCCGAGGGTGGCCAGTTGTTTTTCCTGGCCACTGCGAAAGCCTTCCCCAAGACCGACGAGCAAAAGGAGCGAGCCTACGCCCCAGGCGATTCCGAACATGGTGAGAAAGGAGCGCAGCTTGTGCGCCCACAGAGTAGACAGCGACTGCCGGACAATGTCGAGAAGCATGCGCATGGCAGATTAGAATCATGCCCCCACGCCTCCGGGGAGGAGCGTGGGGGCACCCGGGTAACGTTCAGGCGAGGGGTCTCAATCCCGCCTAACCATCTGATCAGAGATACGCAGCCGGGTCCGGTAAAGTTCCCCGCTGGCATGGTTACTTAGACCCCAGTGAGGGGAAAAAGGTTAGCCGGAAATGGATTTGGGGAGGGGCCTGCGCGGGCCTCTGGCATGCACCTTTATCTGCTCTAGTGCATTTTCGGCCCCGCCCTGGAAGGACCGTGCCGCTACTGTTTTTCCTTCGGCCGCTCGTAGGCTTTCTGCAGATACTTGCGAGCTTCTTCGAGGGCGCCAAACGTGTTGTCGTTGGTTTGCAGGGCCTGGCGATATTCGTTGACGGCGCGCTCGCGCTGGCCGGTGATGTCGAAGATCTTGCCCAACTGGAGATCGCTCCAGACTTCGGTCCAGCGGGGCTCGCCGTCGCCATTGATGGATTCGCGGTAGGCGTTGGCCGAAGACTGGTAATTGCGCTGCAGGAAAAAGACTTCCGCAATGCGGTAGTGGGCCAGCGAACTGTTCTTGTTGAGATCGAGCGCTTTGTTGTATTCCGCGAGCGCGCCTGACAGGTCAGCCTGCTGCTGCAGCGCCTGTCCCCGCAGGATGGCGGCGCGCAGTTTCACGTTGCTGGAGTTGGTCAGTACATGATGGTCGGGATCGATCGAGATGCGGCGGGGGCGGCCGAAGGTTTCGATGGAAAAGGGCGAATTCGTGCCCACGACCTCGATACGCTTGTTTTCCGTTTTTCCGTCGGTGTCCACGCGCAGATCAACGGGCATGCGGAACAGATCGAGATCCTGAGAAATTTCACCGGTGACGCGGAAGCCTGGAGATTTCGCCTGCTGGGCTGGGGTTTCCTTGGCATAATTTCCGCCCAGCCGGTAGACGGTGTACTTTAACTTGAACTCCGGCGCGCCGGTCGAATCGAGCCACTGGGAAAAGAACCAGGTGAGCTGGTCGCCATAATTCTTTTCGGCGATGGTCTTAAAGTCGTCCATGCTGGCGGCTTTGCCGGCGAAGTTGGTGGCGAACTCGCGCATCGTCTTGTTGTATTTGTCCTCGCCCAGCACCCAGCGCAGCATGTGCAGGATCATCGCTCCCTTGTCGGTGGCCAGCGACTGAAACTCAGTGGAAAAGATATCGAGCTTGCTGGCGCTGGACAGCGGGACCGTGTCATAGGCCAGCGCGCCCACCGACATATCTTTCACCGCTTCTTCCATGCCCGGCCTCTCCGGCGGCGCTTCTCCACGTACATCGCTTCTGAATAGCGCGAGAAGCCGTCGCTCAGCCACCAGTCGTCCTTGCTCGCCGGACTCACCGAAACTCCCCACCATTGATGGGCAATGGCATCGGCCAGCAGGCGATAGTTGGTTTTCTCGGTGATGGACGGTCCGGCGATCCCGGCGATCTGCGGGGCCCAGGCGTAGGGAACCGTGTCGCCCGGCAATTCCACTACGTTGAGTGTCTGCGAAGGCGGCAGGCCGTACAGGGTAATGAAGTAGGTAAATTCCTGCACCGCAGTTGTGGTATAGGCCGGCGCCAGGCTCTCATGCGTGGGCTTGAAGAAAACATGCAGATCCATGCCAGCTTCGTCGCTCTTGTACTCCTGAAAGACTCCGGCAACGATGGTGCCGGGGAAGCTGGGTTTTGTGGAAACGAAGGTGAAAGTCTTGGTGGGCAGGACGCTGGCGTTCGGCTTATTCGATGCCGCATGTTCGGTGACGGCTTCTGCGCCGCTGCCGATCACGAGCATGTGCGCAGGCACCGTCACGCTGATGGTCGAGGTGAAGCGGTTGAGGCCGAAGCCGCTGACCGGAAACCAGCGTCCGGAGTAGAGCAGATAGCTGGTGTCGTCGCCGATGTAGGCCAGTTTAAGGCCGGGCACGGGGCCATTGTCGCCGGTTTCGAGCTGTCCTTCGTATTCGAAGGTGAGCGTGGTCGAGGCGTCTTTGGAAAGGCCGGCGGGCAGCGGCACGCGCACGGTGGAATCCTGGGTGACGCGCTCGGCGGAGAGGGGCTGACCCTTTTCGTCCAGAACCTTGGTGACGCGCAGATCGTTGTGCAACTCGAAGATGGCAACGCTCAGATCCTGCAGAGCGGTGAACTGGACCTTGGCGCGAGCAGTGATCTGGTGCAGGTGGGGGTCGAGGACCGCATCGATCTGGTAGTCGTCCACGTGCAGGCGTGCCTTTTCCGCGGCCCGGGAAGGAAGCGCAACGGTAAACATCAGCAAAAGGGTCAGGGAACTGGTAAGGACGCTCAGAGCGCGCCGCCGGTGAATCGACATTAAGGAGAGTCTCCGGGAAATGATAACTCATTTCCTATGATGAAGATTCTGACCCAAAAGATGCTGGGAGCACAAGGTTTAACACAGCTATTAGCTCCTAGCTCCTAGCTTTTAGCAAACCCAAAGGCTGGAAGCGCCAGGATGATTTCGGCGGCGCGGTCGGCCGGGTGCTGGGCCGCGCCTAGGGGCGCTTGCGGAGGGCGGAGGCGGGCTTTTACACGGGCCAAGCCCTCGATCATGCGGTCGCGAGCCGGGCCGTCGGGCAGGATTTCCTTCAGGCGCGTGACAACTTTTTCAGGCGTGAAGTCGTGCTGCACCAGCTCGGGAACGACTTCCTCTTCGGCAATCAGGTTGACCATGGCGAATCTCGGGACCTTTACCCGCGGCTTGCCGAGTAAGTAAGTCAGCGGCGAGACGCGGTAGACCATCACGAACGGCGTAGACATCATGGCGGCCTCTACGGTGGCGGTGCCGCTGGCGATGATGCCGGCGCGAGAGTGCCAGAGCGCAGGCAGGGCATCGGGAACAGAGGAAACCTGATAAACCCCAACTTGCATTGCTCGATAGTGTCCGCTTGATGCTGAGGAGGCTTGCGCGATCAGATCTCTGCAGGAACTCGCGGTCGAGCGTGGGAGCGACCGGAAGCAGGAATTCATATTCGTTCCCTAGCAGCGCCGCCGACTTCCAGAATCGTCGGCAGGTTCATGCGGACTTCTTTGACGCGGCTGCCGGGCATGAGCGTGATCCATGGCTTGGCTGGGTCGAGCTGAAATTGGGCGGCGTAGGCGCCGCGTTCGATGCTCGGGTGAGGCAGGTCCGCGAGAGGATGGCCCACGAAGGTCGCGTCCACTCCGCGTTCGCGGTAGAACTTTTCTTCGAAAGGGAAGATGACCAGCGCCTTGTCGATGTAGTTGCGCAGCAGGCGCACGCGGCCCTGCCGCCAGGCCCAGAACTGCGGCGCGACGTAGTAGACGACCGGAATGCCGCGCTTCTTCATCTGGCGGGCGACCCGCCAGTTGAATGCCGGAGAGTCGATGACGATGGCGAGGTCAGGCTTGCGTTTGTCGGCTTCGCGGATCAGGCGCTGGTAGAGGGCGTAGATTTTCGGCAGATGGCTGAGGATCTCGGTGATGCCGACGACGGCGAGGTCTTTCGCATCAACGACGGTGTCGCAGCCGGCGGCGCGCATGCGGTCTCCGCCCACGCCGAAGAAGTCGAGCCCACTCTTGGAGTCGGCTGGACCGCCGGGGGCGGCTGTCCCCGCACGAGCGTTTCGTTTCGCTGCGGCGCGGCGCAGCGCCTCAATGAGCTGCGCGCCATACATTTCGCCCGAGGCTTCGCCGGCTGAGATCAGAATGCGCAAGAGAGCATTGTAAGGGCAACCTCCGCAGGATGCGCGACCAAGAGGCGGGCTATGCGATTCAGCCGGCGTTTTCGCGCTGGGCGCCTGAAGGTGCATTGATATTCGGCGTCTAACGCTATGCCTGAAGGCATAGCCTGATACGAATCGTGAGGGCTTCGGCAGCCTTGAGTCGTGCCTTTTAGAGTCGTGCCTTTCCCGGCCCGTCAATCGTCGGTGGAAATTTCGAGATCGCTCAATTCCTTAGCGTCTTCCCTGTCTTCAGCGTGAACTGAATTCTTTCTTGAGTTTTCTTTTCGCCGCAGAGAGACTTGAAGCCTTCGCGCTCCAGGTCGAGGATGTACTGCTCGCTCACCGGAGTGCCGGGAGTGATGTTGCCGCCGCAGAGGACTTCCGCGATTTTCCCGCCCAGCTTCACTTCGTAGTCGGTGATGAAGTCGCCCTGGCGCATGAGGTGGACTCCCATTTTGAGGGCGGCGAAGAGATTTTCTCCTGGAGCGGGGATGTCGGTGCGCGGGACTGGAGGCTCGTATCCGGAGCGGGCGAGTTCGAGGGCGCGGGCCTTCGCGTCGGAGAGCACGCGCTCGCGGTTCATGGTGATGCGGTCGGAATCGGTGAGAAAGCCGAGGCCACGGGCCTCATGCGCCGACGTGGCTACCTTGGCGGTGGCAATGGTTTCGAAGGCGCGCTTCATCGCTTCCATCATTTCAACCGAGCCGGCGAGAGCTTCGCCGGAGACTTTGCCCCGCGATGCGGCCGCGCTGTCAACCGCGCGCAGCAGCATTTCTTTACAGCCTCCACCGCCGGGCAGCAGGCCGACGCCGACTTCAACCAGCCCGGTGTAAAGCTCGGCGTGGGGCTGGCGGGCCGCCGCGTGCAGTGAGATTTCCGTGCCGCCGCCGAGGCACAGGCCGAAGGGCGCGGAAACCACGGGCTTGGGCGAGAACTTGATGGCTTGCGTCATCCCCTGGAACTGGCGGATGGCGAGGTCGACGTCGTCCCACTCTTCCTCCTGCACGCTCATGAGCAGCAGCATAAGGTTGGCGCCCACGGAAAAATTGGTGGCGTCGTTGGTGATGACGAAGGCGTCAAAGTTGTCACCTGGGCCTCCCGGTTTGAGGGATTGCAGGATGAGGCCGACAATATCGGCGCCCAGCGAATTCATCTTGGAGTGGAACTCGAGGCAGGCCACGCCATCGCCGAGGTCAACCAGCGAGGCTCCGGAATTCTTCTTTACCACGCCGTTGGACTTCTTGGCGACCGTAACCGACCATACGCCTGCGGGAACTTCGACCGGCTGCCAGTTGCCGGTGGCCAGTTGCCAGTACTTGCGGCTTGAGGCGTTCTTGGGATCGTCGGCATACCAGGACTTTTCGTCCCGCGGCGAGCAACTTCTCGACGTTCGCCGCCACCGGCTTGCCTTCTTTTTTCATGCGGGCGACGGTGGGCTCGACGCCGACAGCGTCCCAGAGTTCGAAGGGACCGAGTTCCCAGTTGAAGCCGAGTTGCATGGCACGGTCGATTTCAACGATGGAGTCGGAAATTTCGGGGACGCGGTTCGCGCAGTACGTCCACAGGTCGGCGAGCGCGGCCCAGAGGAATGCGCCCGCTTTGTCGCCTTTCTGCGGGCCACTGCCCTCGAGGCCGAGCAGCGTGCGCAGGCGCGTTCCCGTGTCTTCGATGTTTTTCGCCATGTCGAGAGCGGGGAACTTTGGTTTTTGGCGGGGGTGGTATTCGAGCGTCTTCCAGTCGAGGGCGAGGCGTTCGTCTTCTTGGCCTTCCGCTGCCTTCGTCTTTTTGTAGAAGCCGCCTTTGGTCTTGTCGCCCAGCCATTTCTTCTGCAACATCTGGCCGAAGAAATCGGGCAGGCGCAGATCGGCGCGTTCGTCGCGAACATTTGACGGTCATGTTGCCGACGACATGGCCGAGAATATCGAGACCGACCAGATCGATGGTGCGAAAGGTGGCCGACTTGGGCCAGCCCACGGCTGGTCCGGTCAGCGCGTCTACGTCTTCGATGGTGAGGTCCATTTCCTGCATGAGGCGCATGACGTTCAGAACAGAAAATGTGCCGATGCGATTGCCGATGAAGTTGGGCGTGTCTTTGGCGAGGACCACGCCTTTGCCGAGACGAACGTCGCAGAAGTGCGAAACGGCGTCGAGCAGCGCGCGGTCCGCGTCGGGCGTGGGGATCAGTTCGAGCAGCCGCATGTAGCGGGGCGGATTGAAAAAATGTGTGCCGAACCAGGCCCGGCGGAAGTCGTCGGAGAATCCTTCGGCGATTTTGCCCACGGGCAATCCGCTGGTGTTGGTGGTGACGATGGTGCCGGGCTTGCGCACGGCTTCGACCTTCTTCAGCAGAGCCCGCTTGATGTCGAGGTTTTCCACCACGGCTTCGATGATCCAGTCGACGTCGGCCAGCTTTTTGAGGTCGTCATCGAAGTTGCCGATGGTGACGAGGCGGGCGAGCGCCGGTTCCATGAAGGCGGCGGGCTTGGATTTCTTCGCGGCATCGAGGCCAGCGGCGGCGATCTTATTTCGTTCAGAACCGCGCACGGAAGCGTCCGCGCCGGGAGGAACAATATCAAGCAGATAGCTGGGAACACCGGCGTTGGCAAAATGCGCGGCGATGCGGGCGCCCATCGTGCCGGCGCCGAGGATAGCAACTTTATTAATGCGTTTCATGTACGACCTCGATGAAGAGCGTTCAACTCGGAGGAAGCAGGGATTCCTGGCGAATCCCTGACTATGGCAGTTTATCTACCGCCCACTCGTTGTTTCCAGTCCTGACCACGAGCAGCGTCGAAAAGCGGCGGCGGGCACGGCTATTTCCGGCAGCAGGACCAGCCAGCACCACGGGGAATTCGTAGGCGCCCCGGCGCAACAACTTGCCGCGGTCGATTTCGTAAGCCGAGGGCGTGGGGCTTGAGAAGAACGCCTCGATCTCGGTCTCCGAGATTTTTTCCTTGGCGCGGCTGGTCAGCAACGACATTCCGATTTCGATGTCATCAATGCTCCAGGCTTCGAGAAAGCGGTCGGCAGCGGCCAAAGCCGGGACATAGTCGGCGTCGAGCGCCGCCGATTTCGCAGTCGGCCGCGTGGCAGCGGCCTTCGGCGCTGCCGCTGCTGGCCCCGGCGGAAGCAATAGAAGCAGCCACGCAAGCAGGATGAAATACCGCGAGTTGGGCATGGATTCATTATGCGGGAACGGCGCCCGCGATTGTCGTCGGAGGGAACCAGTTCAGTATCGGTCACAGGGCGGGGTGGGCTTCAAGATATTCCCAGGCTTTCCGCGCCATTTGTTTCTCGCCTTTGTACGAGAGCAGTTTGGGTGCATCTTCCAGACGCACCCACTGGGCGCGTGCGACTTCGATGCGCATTTCAGCCGAGATATTGTCGATGCGTCCAGATTCGTAGCGCAGCAGGTAGAAGCTGACAATTTTGAAAACACGCTCGCCATCGCCCCACGAACGCACATACACGTACTTGATATCGGCGAGTTTGGTGATGGGGACGGCGGTCAATCCGGTTTCTTCGCGCACCTCGCGCAGGGCCGCGTCCAGCGCCTTTTCGCCGGGATCGACCAGGCCCTTGGGCAGGCACAGAACCGGCTTGGGCTTGGAGGGAACTGCACGCTTAGGGGGATGGGCGGGGTCGAGGGCCGGGTTAAGGGGCGCGGCCGGGAGTTCAATAGCGGCCATCCACCAGACACCTTCCTTGTTCCGAATGACCACGCCGCCAGCCGAGATCTCTCGCACCATACTGTTCGCAAGTTAGCAGAAATACAGGGGTTTAGTCACGTCCGAGGCAGGCGCCCGGGGTAACCCAGGGCTCCGTTACTCAATTACTCCCGAAGGGATCGGTTCCCCAACGTAACCGCGAGTGGCACCGTTGTGCCCTACACGCTGCCCTGCAGTTGTGGCATCTTAAGATAGTAAGTTTGGGGTTTGCCGGTCGTTCACGGGCCGGAGATGTGGGGTTCACTGTGAAGAGCCTGGGCAAGATTATCCGGTCGGTGCAAGCCTTTGGGCGGGAACTCTCCCGCAAGAGCGCTACGGTTGCCACCACTGCCCGCGTTCCCGCAATTGGCGTGGCTTTGGGCGGAGGCTTCGCCCGCGGCATCGCGCACATCGGCGTTCTGAAGGTCCTCGAACAAGAAGGTATTCCCGTCCGCGCCGTCACCGGCACCAGCGTGGGTGCGCTGATCGGCGCGGCCTATTGCAGCGGACTCACGATCAGGGAACTGGAAGGGGTTGCGCACAGCGTCCGTTTCACGACTTTTGCCCGCTGGACACTTTCGCGCTACGGCTTCGCCTCCAACGACCGCATGGTTTCGTTTCTGAACCGCACCCTGAAAGTGAAAACTTTTGAAGAATTGCGCATTCCTTTGGGCGTAGCCGCGACTGACTTCAATACCGGCGAAGGCGTGGTATTTCACTCGGGCGGAATTGTTGATCCGGTGCGCGCCAGTTGCGCGTATCCCGGGATGTTTCTGCCGGTGGAGATTCGCGGGCGCTACCTGATCGATGGCATGCTGTCGCATCCGGTGCCCACGCGACCCCTGCGCGAAATGGGCGCAGATCGCGTGCTGGCCGTGCATTTGAGAGGCACATGGGCGAATGGCGGCCCCCCGCGCCATCTGTTTGATGTGATCGGGCAGTCGTTCGCCATTGCGCAGGACGCGATGTCGAGTCTGTGGAAGGAAGCCGCCGATCTGATCATCGAACCCGACGTGGCCGGGTTTGGCTATGACGACTTCAAGCGCGCCGACGAACTAATCCGTGTGGGTGAAGTGGCGATGCGGAAAGCGCTGCCCGAAGTGCGCAAGTGGCTGGAGACGCCAGCGGAGGAACCGGCTAGCGTGAAGGTGGTTGGTGCCACGGGAAGTCCGGCAGGGGCACGCCCAGCACCCATGCCGGCGGATTGAAGCTGCCGGACATTCTGATCAGTCAGCGATTTTCCCGTAAACCCCTAACAATTCGCGAACTGCGGCTGCGCCGTGCCCGGCCCCACCCAAAGACGGGGAAGGTCCTATCACAACAGGTGGTGATGCAGGTCACACACTTGCGTGCGGGAAATAACCCAGCCTGAGCTAATTTCCGCAGATCCAGCCAAAGCTTCAAGTCGCATCGGTTGAGGATAACTCATTTA
Organism: uncultured Acidobacteriaceae bacterium; assembly: GCA_963825155.1. Classification (GTDB taxonomy): domain Bacteria; phylum Acidobacteriota; class Terriglobia; order Terriglobales; family Acidobacteriaceae; genus Sulfotelmatobacter. Next base: position 55,176 of record CAWGRZ010000001.1, read on the forward strand.
GTTTCTGATATATAGGCAGGTCCCAGGCGAGCCTGCGATATTTGACCGGATTGGCGCGTGTCGTGCCCTTACAGGGCTGTGGGCAGAGGCCGCCGTCCGCGGTTCAGCCGCCGTCCGCTTCCTAAAAAGGGAGGTTTCCGATGCGCGCCCCTTATGGACTCAATATTCTAGATAACTGCCTCACCTGCCCGGTGCGGGGAGAGCACCTTTTCTGCAATCTCTCGGTTCAGGCCGGCCAGCGTCTTAACGAAATCAAATCCACCGCCGTCTATCCCAAGGGAACCATGCTGTTCATTGAAGGGCAGCAGCCTCGCGGCGTGTTTGTGCTGTGCGTAGGCAAGGCGAAACTTTCTACCTCTTCCCGAGAAGGCAAAACCATCATCACGAAGATTTCCGACTCCGGAGATGTTCTGGGTCTGAATGCGGTGGTGTCCAACCGCCCCTACGAAGTGACCGCAGAAATGATGGAACCCGGCCAGGCCAATTTCATTCCCCGCGATTCCTTGCTGCAATTTCTCAAAGACTACCCGGAAGTTGCCCTGCGCGTCGCCCAACAGTTGAGCCGCAACTACTTCACCGCCTACGAGGAGATTCGAACGCTCGGTCTCGCCGCTTCGCCTTCCGAGAAGTTTGCCAAGCTTTTGCTGTCCTGGTCGACCAAGACGTCGCAGAGCGACGGTTCCGCGCAGATCAAACTCACCCTGACCCACGAAGAGATTGCGGAGATCATCGGAACCACACGTGAGACTGTCAGCCGCCTGTTTTCCGATTTCAAGAGGAAACAGTTGCTGCAACTGAAAGGCGCGACCCTGGTGATTCGCAGCCGGCTAGACCTGGAAAAAATCGTCCAACTCTGATTTTTGCCCGGCGACTATGGAATTGATCCGGCGGCGGCAAAATTCCCGCTCTTCCTGGATTCGCCGCCACGCCTTCTGAGTCGACGGACTTCTGGGTTAGACAATGCGGTTCACGGGCCCACTACTTTCTCCGAGCGGATCCTGCTCCACGCGTTCTCTACGTGCCGCGCTTGGGTGTTGGTCTGCCCGACACAGAGACGCAGAGTCAGCTTTCCTTTCAGCCTGGTATGCGTGAGGAACAAGTCGCCGCTGCGGTTCAGGCGGTCCATGATGGCTTGATTGGCCGCATCTCCGCCTTTGTGACGGAAGCAGACCAGGTTCAGCGGCACCGGCGCTGCCACTTCGAAGCGGTCATCATTCCGCACCCACTCCGCGAACTGCTGCGCCAGTTGCACATGCTGGCGAATGTGGTGCTGCAGGCCCTCCACGCCGTAGTGGCGGATCACGAACCACAACTTCAGCGAGCGGAAGCGGCGTCCCAGCTGAATATGCCAGTCGCGATAGTCGATGACCGCACCCGATTCTGTGGCCTGGTTGCGCAAGTACTCGGGCAGAATGCTCAGCGCTTGAATCAGGGCCTTGCGGTCGGCGACCCAGAAGCAGTTGCAGTCGAAGTTTGTGAACATCCATTTATGCGGATTGAAGTTGTAGCTATCGGCCAGTTCGACGCCGTTCTGCAGGTGACGAAATTCCGGACAGAGCGCGGCGGTGCCCGACATGGCCGCGTCCACATGTAGCCAGAGATTGTGCTGGCGGCAGATTTCACCGATCGCAGGGATCGGATCCATCGCGTTCGAAGACGTCGTGCCTACAGTGGCGCACACAAAAAACGGAATCAGCCCGGCCGCCTTGTCGGTGTTTATTTGTTGTGCGAGGTTCTTGGGGCGCATGGCGAAATTCTCGTCTACGTCGATCAGGCGCAAGTTCTCGACGCCGATGCCGGCGATCATCGCCGCTTTCTCCAGTGATGAATGGGTTTGCGTGGAGGCGTAGGCGACAAGCCGACCGTCACATCCCTTCTTGTTGCTGACGTAGTTGGTTGCACGCTCACGCGCGGCCAGTAGGGCGCAGAGCGCGGCGCTCGAAGCCGTATCCTGGATGACTCCGCCGCCGGTATTCGACGACAGGAACTTCCGGGGGAGGCCGAGCATGGCGACCAGCCAGTCCATCACATGGGTTTCGAGTTCGGTGCAGGCCGGGCTCGTCGACCACAGCATCCCCTGCACGCCCAGGCCGGAAGAAAGAAGATCGCCGAGAATTCCGGGCCCCGACGCATTGCAGGGAAAATAGGCAAAGAAATTCGGCGACTGCCAGTGAGTGACGCCGGGCAGAATCAACCGTTCGACGTCTTTCAGAAGAGCGTCAAACGGCTCACCGTGCGCCGGCGGGTTCGCCGGAAGCGAAGCGCGAATCTGCCCCGGCTTTACCTGCGAGAGCACGGGAAACGATTCGACGCGGGATTGGTAGTCGGCGATCCAGTCCACCACAGCATGGCCGTGGCGGCGGAATTCGTCGGGCGTCATGTGAAAGGATTTGTCGTCGGGCATAAGGCTTGAGAGCGGTCCGGACTACTCGCAGATGGGTTTGGGACCGTCGTGGTGATACTTTACTTCGAATTTACCTTCTTTGTGACCGCTGGTTGGAAAATCCACTGTGAAGTTGCCGCTGGCGTGCTTCCCATTCTTGCTCACTGAATCAAGGTAGATCTTTGCGGCGATCGCTTTTTCGCACTGTTTCGAACCTGGCCCGCAAAACTCGGCGTCCACCTCCAATCGATCCTGAGAGACCATCATTTCTAACGGAATTCTGCCCGGACAACCTTGATGCAACTGGAGGACAATCTCCTTCGTCGGCGGTCGTCTTCGATGTTCGTGGAGAACCCTCAGATGAAAACTAGTGCCACAGCAGTTCCAGTCCATCGTTCCCTTGTAGTCAGCGCACAAAACTGGCTGTGCGCAGGCGGCGAGCAGTAGTGCGCCGATAAGCACATTTCGAACTGAGGCCAGAGGCGGCATAGGGTAAGCGACGCGCACTATTCTACGCGCCCGAAGTAGACTCGCGTCGTGTATTCAAAAGCCACTCGATTGTCGCGAGCGTGTGCGTTGAAGATCGTTTTGAGTGCATTGAGCATTGGCTCATGCTTGGGATGCGCCGGCCCCGGCACATACGACGAAGACAGCAGGCGGCCTTCGAGACCCGCGTAATCAAGCTCCTGCCGCATGTCGAACGTCCGCTCTCGGAACGGCGCGGGATCGAAGAACTCATTCACGGCGCCGGTTGTTCGCTCATGCCGGACCTCTTCGTAGTCGGTGCCGTAATTCAGCAGAAGGTGTTCGTACTCGCGCAGAAACGGAGTCGAGTCGGTGATGCGCTCATTCCAGAGCAGCACCAGCCAGCCTCCGGGCGTCAGAATGCGCGCAAACTCGCGCCGCGCCGGTTCGCGATCGAACCAATGCGCAGCCTGGGCGGCGGTGACGAAATCCACGCTCTGATCCGCCAGCGTGGTAGCTTCGGCTGTTCCGGCCACGCTGGTGAACTTCGGGAAACTCGCCAGCAATCGCTCGCCTGCCTGCCGCATTTCCGGGTTAGGCTCGACTCCGAACACGGAGTTGCCATTCTCCAGCAGCAAGCGAGTCCAGATCCCTGTGCCCGAGGCGATGTCGGCGATGACATGGCTGCGCGCCAGACCGCATTCGTCTTCCAAGACTCGCAAGACCTCGCCGGGATACCCCGGCCGGTAACGGACGTAGTTTTCGACGCGATTGGAGAATCGGCTGGTGGCGTTGGAGGCAGGCATAAAGGCGCAACTGGCAAGATTTTTCAACTTGCCAGAAAGCCATTCTACCGTCAGGATAGAGAGGTTGTCCCTCCCCGACCGGGGTTGCCGGGTTTCTCCAGTCCGGAGTTTCGCGGCAGCGAAGAGAGAGTGAATTCGCCCCGGTCTGCAGCCCCTACACTTATGCGCGTGGTCATCAAAGTTGGCACCAGCCTTATCGCTCCCGGCGGGCAGATTGACATCAACCTGCTGCGCGGCATGGTCGACCAGTTCGACCTCTCGAAGAACGAGTACCTGATCGTGACCTCGGGCGCGATCGCCGCCGGCATGTCGGGATTGTCTTTGAGGAAGCGTCCCGGCGATGTCCCGCGCATGCAGGCTTGCGCCGCCGTCGGCCAGAGCAAACTGATGCACACCTACGAGCGCCTGTTCTTCGGCAAGAAGGTCGTGGCCCAACTGCTGCTCTCGAGTGACGACTTCACGTCGCCGGTGCGCTATCGCAATCTGAAGAACGCGCTGGCGGAGCTGCTGGCGCTGGGCGTGGTCCCAATCGTCAATGAAAACGACAGCGTCTCGGTGCGCGAACTGGAAGGCGCCTTCGGCGATAACGACGAGTTGAGTTCGTTGCTGGCGACCGCCGTCAAGGCCGACTGGCTCCTCTTGTTGACCAACGTCGACGGATTCTTCGTCCCCAATGGCCGTAAGGAACCTCGTCTGAAGCGCGTCGTGCGCAAATTGACGCCGGCCCTGGAAGCACAATGCAATGGCAAGAGTACGATGGGCCGCGGCGGCATGATCTCGAAATTGCGGGCGGCGAAACTCGCGAGCGAAGCCGGCGTCCAGGTGGCGATCGTGAATGGGCGGCATCCGCAAGCCATCACCCAGGGCATGGAGCGCAAGATCGGAACCTATTTTCCGCCGCAGAAGGATCGATAAGGGAGGATCGATAAGATCAGGAATGGCTGCCACTCTCACCAGCGCCGCGTCCACGCAGGAAAAGTTGCTGCGTGCCCGCGCTGCATCGGCCGGCCTGGCCCTGCTTTCGACCGAAGAAAAAAATCGCCTACTGCTGGCGATTGCCGATGCGATCGAGGCCGAGGGAGAAGAGTATTCTGGCCGCGAATCGAGAAGACGTTGAAAGTTCCGGGCTTGAAGGCGCGATGCGCGACCGCCTGCTGCTGACTCCGTCGCGGATCAAAGATATGGCGCAGGGGGTGCGCGAAGTGGCGGTCTTGCCCGATCCCATTGGCGAGACGCTGGCGGAGTGGACGAAATCGAATGGCCTGCGCATCCGCAAAGTGCGCGTGCCTCTGGGAGTGGTGGGAATCATCTACGAGTCGCGGCCTAACGTGACCGTCGATACCGTGGTGCTGGCGCTGAAAACCGGCAACGCCATCGTGCTGCGCGGGGGCAAAGAAGCGGCGCACAGCAATCAGCGACTGGTCGAGATCGTCGCCGCGGTTCCTGGCGTGCCCGAGGGTGCGATTGAACTGCTCGATTCGAGCACGCGGCAATCCGTGCAGGAACTCATCAAGGCGCGTGGCCTGGTGGATGTGATCATTCCACGAGGGGGCGCGGGCCTGATCACTTTTGTTACGGAGAATTCCACGGTGCCGGTGATCGAGACCGGGGCGGGGAACTGCCACATCTTTGTCGACGATTCGGCCGATTTCGATATGGCCGACCGCATCGTCATCAACGCCAAGACGCAGCGCCCGTCGGTGTGCAACGCGGCCGAGAAGGTACTGGTGCATGAGCGAGTCGCTGCGGAATATGTTCCGCGCATCGTGGAGAAGTTGATCGCAGCCGGAGTCGAAGTGCGCGGCGATGGCAAGGTCCGCACGCTGGCGGCGGGATTGCAGGTGGCGGCGGCGGCCGAGCAAGACTGGTATGAGGAATACCTGCGTCTTTGCATTGCGGTGGGCGTGGTCGCGAGCGTCGACGATGCCATCGCCCACATCAATCGCTATTCGACCAAGCACTCCGATTCCATCGTGACCAGTGATGAGGCCCATGCCCGCAAATTCCTGCGCGGTGTGGATTCGGCAGCGGTCTACTGGAACGCCTCTACCCGCTTCACCGACGGCGCAGAATTCGGCTTCGGCGCCGAGATGGGCATCAGCACGCAAAAACTGCACTGTCGCGGGCCCTTCGCGCTGGCGGAGTTAACCTCGTCGAAGTACGAGATTATCGGCACGGGACAGGTGCGGTAGTCGCCGTCAGCGCCAAACCGGAACTCTCATCACGTCAAAATGATGGTCGTAGGTCCACACTTCCAACCCCAGACGGGTGGCCAACGCCGCCAGCGTCGCATCGACCAAAGTAACCCGCTGGTCGGGTAGCGCCCGAACCCTTGTGAGCGCCAGCCGGTAGTCTTCCTGGGCTGGACTGATAAAAGCTGCATCGTTGACATATATCAGCCATTTTAGGGCCGCTGCTGTGCCCATGCTGAACAGCAGAAGGCCATAGGCTTCGAGCAAGGTGGGATATGCAATGACTACTTCCCTTCGCTCCGTGGCTAACCTCTTCAACTCTCGGAGGGCTTGTTCGTGGTAGACATCGTCCTCATCGGCTGCCGCATACAACGGGCCACTGTCCGCCAACACGGCGCGCGTCATTTTTTCAGACCCGTCAAATAGAAGTCGTGATTCACGCTCACGTCGCTGCGCCCGCTTCGACCCACAGGCTTGATGTTCAGCGGCTTGTACGCCCGCAGAAAGCCTCGCTCGCGCAAGTACTCTCGCAGGGCCGCCTGCACTACCGTCGTGAGCGCAGGCGGAGCCTCCTGGGTTTGCACATAGTCATCCACAGCCTTGGCAAGGTCATCGGGAAAGGTCACGGTCGCTCGCTTCATGGAAGTAGTATATCACTTCTGCGCACCGAGTGGTGAAGATGGTGAAGTTGGTGCTTTAGGCGAATATTAGGCGAATAAAGGAAGCAGGCTATTCTTCGGGAAGAGTGCAATTTGAGGAGAACCGATTCGTATCAGGGCATCGCTTCAGCGATGCCGCCAGGGTGTGACCCTCACGGCTAAACAGTTTGCTGAAAAACTCGGAATAGGGGTCTCGGGGGCTAACGCCCTTGTTGAGAAGAGAAGCTTTATCGCAGCGCTGGAAGCGCTGCGCCACCCAAGACCCAGTTTTTCAGCAAACTGTTTAGCCGCTGGGCGGCTCACGGCGACAGCGGCTAAAGCCGGGTCCCTCCGGGTGCCAATGCGGCATGCCTGAAGGCATGCCCTGATACGATTCTCCGGCCCAAATGCACTACTACCTATTCTTCCGGTCCGCATCCACGACAGAGGCCAGCACGTGTGCTACCTTACTAAGTTTCAAGCCAGAGCCCATGAGACCCTTATCTGCAGCCCTTCTTGGCGTCGCCGTTTTATTCCCAGGTTCATCGACACTCCCGCGAGGCAATGCTTCCGGACCCTCCGGTTCGGCCTCGGCCATCTTCGGCTTCCGCGACGCAGCCGGCGAAGCCGCCACGGAAGCGCGCTTCCTGGCTGTACCCGATGCCAGGCTGGCGGAAGAGCATTTGCGCATCCTCACCCAGGCTCCGCACATGGCCGGCACCATCGAGGACAAAGCGACGGCCGACTACGTCGCGCAGAAATTTCGCGACGCCGGGCTCGACACCGAAATCGTCGAGTACAAAGTGTGGATGAATTATCCCGCAGAAATCAGTGTGGATATGACGGCGCCCGCCGGGATTGAAATGCATGGCCCCAGCCGCGAACACGTCGACCAGGATCCCTTTCAGGACGATCCCCGGGTGGTCATGCCATTCAACGGCATGTCACCATCGGGCGACGTCGAAGCCGATGTGGTGTACGCCAACTACGGCACGCCCGAAGATTTCGAAAAACTCGACAAGTTGAAAGTGGACGTGCACGGCAAGATCGTGCTGGTGCGCTACGGCCAGAATTTTCGCGGAGTCAAAGTTTTCGTGGCGCAAGAACACGGTGCCGCGGGTGTGATCATTTACTCTGACCCGGCGGATGACGGCTGGAAGCGTGGCGATATATATCCCGACGGACCCTGGCGCCCCGCCACTGGCGTGCAGCGCGGGTCGGTGGGATACATGTTCGAGTTTCCCGGAGATCCGACCACGCCGGGGGTTGCGTCGGTGCCGTCGCTGCCCGAATCGCAGCGCATTGCTCCAGATCGATCGGCGCAGATGCCGAAGATTCCGGTGACGCCTCTGTCGTATCACGATGCCTGGCCGGTGCTGCAGCACCTGGGCGGGCCTGCCTCGCCGCGGGAATGGCAAGGGGCGTTGCCGTTTACGTATCACGTCGGGCCTGGGCCGGCGAAACTAAAGATGCATCTCAAGCAGGACTACCAATTCCGTACACTGTGGGACGTGATTGGACGGGTGCGCGGCAGTGAACTTCCCGCCGAGTGGGTGGTTGCGGGAAATCATCGCGACGCGTGGGTGTATGGTGCGGTCGATCCCAACAGCGGTACGGCGGCGATGCTGGAGACTGTGCACGGCGTTGGCGAATTGCTGAAGTCGGGCTGGAAGCCGAAACGCACTCTGGTTTTCGCGAGTTGGGACGGCGAAGAGGAAGGCCTGATGGGTTCGACCGAGTGGGTGGAACAACACGAATCCGAGCTCGCCGACGCTCCAGCGTATTTCAATATGGATGTCGCGGTTTCCGGTTCAAAGTTTGGCGCATCGGCGGTGCCCAGCCTGAAGCAGTTTCTGCGGGACGTGACCAAGGCCGTGCCCAGCCCGAAGGGCGGAACGGTTTACCGAGAGTGGCAGAAGGCTGCCCAGCCGGAAGCGCCGTCAACGCAGTCGCCCACCGAGGCCATTGGAGATACCCGGCGCACTCCAAATGCGCAAGTGAAGAGCGACGTTCCGGTCGGAGACCTGGGCAGCGGCTCGGATTACACTGCCTTCCTGCAGCATCTGGGCGTGCCTTCGACCGATGTTACTTCCAGCGGTCCGTATGGCGTGTACCACTCTACCTTCGACGACTTCACGTGGTTCAAGAAATTCGCCGATCCGGATTTCGTCTACGAACAGCAGATGGCGCGCGTCTTCGGACTCGAAGTTGTACGCATGGCCGACGCCGACGTCGTGCCCTATGACTACGAGGAATACGGAAAGGAGATTGCCGCGTATGTGGACGCCGCGCACAAGCGGGCGCAGGACAAGTTCGGCGACCGTGCTCTCGACTTCGGTGCTGCGGACGCCGCGGTCCGGCATTTTCAAGCTGCGGGCGCGAAGATTTTGTCGAAGCAGAAAAGTCCACCGCGCGATGCTGCTCGCCTGAACCACGCGTTGCTCGAGGCCGAGCGGGCGCTGCTGCTGCCGCAAGGACAAGGACTGCCGCATCGTCCCTGGTTTCGTCATGCCATTTATGCGCCGGGCGAATACACGGGCTACGCCGCGGTGGTGATTCCGGGCGTGAATGAAGCGCTCGACAAGGGCGATAGCGAACGGGCGCGCCAACAGTTGGCGGCGCTGGCGGCTGTGCTGGAACGAGCGGCCAAGACGCTGGAAGGGTACAAGTAGCGCATGACTTCCGCACACGCCCTGGGGCATTTCCTGCGCACGTTGCCGGCTTCGGCGGCGGCGACGTTCCTCGCGCTGTTTCCGATTGTCGATCCCTTTGGCGGCATTCCCATATTCTTTACCATGACCTCTTCCTGGACCGCGCAGGACCGGCGCCGCACTGCCTATAAGACTGGGCTCTGGGTCTTCGTCATCCTGGTGACGTTTCTGTTTTTCGGCCGGTTCGTGCTGTATTTCTTCGGCATCTCGCTGCCCGTTCTCAAAATCGCCGGAGGACTGATCGTCGCCAATACGGCGTGGGGCATGGTGACCTCGCACGCGTCGCATCACGCCGGAAGAAAGCCACGAAGCCGAAGACAAGGCTGACATTTCGCTGACTCCGCTGGCCATGCCGCTGATGTCGGGTCCGGGCGCGATCGGGGTGGTCATGGCTCTGGCGGCGCACGTGGACAATGCGGCCGCGTATCTCGGAATGGTGGTTGGGATTGCCGCCATCGCCCTCAGCGTTTCCCTCTTCTTTTGTATGGGAGGGCCGCTGGTGCGTCGCCTGGGACCGAGCGCGGTGGGCGCGATCAACAAGATCTTCGGCTTCCTGATTCTCGCCATCGCCGTCCAACTGATATGGGACGGCGTCGCCGACTTCAAGGGCTAAGTGTGGGTCGGGCGCTCTTGCCCGCCGACCGCTGGCGGCGGTGGAGCTTTTCTGGAACCGCGATCCCATCTTTTGCGTATCCAATACAGGTGTTCTTGCGCCTCAGAGGTGTCCCATGGCTGTAAGGCCTGTTCGTCTGACTCAGTTTCGCAACGTAATTCTGCTGTGCCTGCTGCTGGCTCCGTTGTGTGCGGCCAAAGACTGGGACTACGAAGAGACGCATAGCGAGGCGCGCGACTTCGTCGCGGGCGGGTTTGTGCACGTGCGCCTGACCGTGGGCGACATGCACATCAAGCGCGGCGATTCCGACAAGATTCATCTGCGCTATACGGTCAAGTCGCGTCGCGAGAACAACGTCAAAGATGCGCATGTGGACTTTGATGTCCGGGGCAACGATGCCACCATTGAGTTCCACGCGCCTTCCGGCGGCAACACCCAGTTCGATGTGGAACTCGAAGTCCCGCCCAACTCGAACCTCGATGTGCATGACAAGGTCGGCGACCTGACCGTGGAAAACGTCGAGGGGGACAAGGATCTGGAGCTGAGCGTGGGCGACATCCGCGTGGCGGAGGGACATACGGGGTATCGCCTGGTGCATGCCAGCGCCGGCATTGGCGACGTGAACGGCGATGGCTACGGCGAAACCAGAGGCTGGCTGGGCAAGACCCTGAAATATCACGGCGAAGGCAAATACGAACTGCGAGCGCACGTCGGCGTGGGCGACATTAATCTGGAAGGAAAGTAGTTTGAATGTAAAGCCTGAATGTGGAGCAGGCACCCTTGCCCGCCCACTGCCGGCCTCGAATAAACGCGATATACTTGACTAGTTATCTGACTAGTCAGATAATAGACAAGAGGGATGCGACCATGAAGTCCTGGCAGTTGCAAGAGGCGAAGGCGCGCTTCAGTGAATTCCTCGACGCCGCGCTGAGAAGGGGTCCGCAGGTCGTGACCCGGCGAGGAGTGGAGGCTGCCGTGCTTGTTCCGATGGAAGAATGGCGTCGCCTGCAACGCGGAAGCCGCCCCAACATCAAGGAGTTGCTCCTCGGTCCAGGGCCGCATTTTGGGGACATGGTGCCCAAGCGCGGCGGCTGGAAGCGCCGTCCGGCGATTGACTTCACTGACCCGGACTTTAAGTAAATCAGATTACAAGTGAATCAGACTTCAAGTGAGCCCGGCTGCAAGTGACTCGATATCTGCTCGACACCAACGTTGTCTCCGAACTGCGCAAGGCCAAGCCGCACGGGGCAGTGGTGGCGTGGATGATGACGCTTCAGCCCGAGCAGATTTTCCTTTCGGCCGTAACCATTGGAGAGCTGCAAGCAGGGCTAGAACTGACGCGCAAGCACGATGCCGCCAAGGCTCTCGAGATAGAAACCTGGCTCACGATGGTGGAGGCTTCGTTCGCGACGTTGCCCATGGACTCGGCTTGCTTTCGGGAGTGGGCGAGGATTATGGCTGGGAAGTCTCAGAATTTGATGGAAGACGCAATGATCGCCGCGACTGCGCGTGTTCACGGTCTCCGCGTGGCCACGCGCAAGGAGCGCGATTTCCGGCAGTTTCAGGTCGACGCGTTTAATCCGTTTCAGTTCGTGGCATAGCCGGACCGAGTGCGGTCGACCTGTTATGAGCGACCCGCGTTTTCAAACGCTGCTCTCGTACGCGCGATAGCCTAGTGAGATTGGGCCGGTGTCGTCCAGCGGATTCTGTTTTTCCGACTTTTCTTTTTTCGGTGGCCGCGCTGGGACTATCCTTTGCAGGGTCGGACGGACAACATTAAACGTCTTCACGTAAGGAACCCCGTCCAGGAGTTGTTCCAGCATCTGCAACACTTCCGGGTAGACGCTGGCCTTATAGGCCTGCGCGTCCTCTTCCCGGTCCCAGAAGCTGATGGTTGCGACTTCACTGCCGTCGGGGGCGGCAAGTGTAATCAATTCCAGGAAACCTTCCTGCTGCCGCAGCCAGGGAAGGATTTCACACTCAATGAGATTGGTGAATTTCGCCAGCGAATTCGGCTTCAGGCGCACTGCGACCTTGCGAGCAAACATGTTCAACCTCCCCGTGCCGAGCTGGACCCTGCTTGCGAAGGGTCCATCCGCACGACACCGCACGTGGAGTAGTGCGGGGAGGGGGCCAAGCGTTACAGAGGGGTTCGCGGGGGCCCCGGGGCGATATGAGCCAGGGAGGGAAACGGGCGCGAAGCGATCCTCGTGGTTGTCCGCAGGCGGAATCGCTCCCACCCCTTCGACTTCGCTCAGGGCAGGCTCTCGCAAAGGGCGCGCAAGGATTGATTGGATAAGAGCGAAGGCTTGATCAACCGGGGTAGTCTTGGTTTGAGGACTAAGGCTTCTCGGAAAGGAAGGAGCCTTCGCATGATGATTATTGGATGTGATTTTCATCCCAGCTGGCAACAAGTTTCCTGGCTGGATACGGAGACGGGCGAGACCGGGGAGCGGAAGCTGGTGCAAGCCTCACCACCGACGCCCGAATCTTGGCCGCATCTCCCATCCACAATTCGTGCCCCAGTTCCGCCAGCATGGCCTCGAACCAGTGCGTGTGCCCGGTGGCTTCGATCCCTACCCGCACCGGACCTTGCAGCGCGTTGTAAAACGCTCGCGCCTCTCCATTCTCGTGCTCCAGACGCCGCTCCACTTCCTCACTCGTCTCCATATTGAGCATCGCAATCTGCTGGTAGCGTGTATGCAAATCACATCTTATAATCGCCCTCAGCGGCTGAAGTTGCGCTCTGTATGTGGGCGTAGTGGTACGACTATAAGTCGTACCCTTCCCGTTGGTGCCGCGCGCAGGCATGTTGCCTCCACCATTCGCGATTTTCGAAGGATTTGTGGGAACTCATCCTCGGTTTCCACAACCCCGATGAGACATCTGACCTTGATTCCAGAATTGCAGACCATTTTTGCAAACGCCGCACCGCTCAGCGAAATTTTTTCTGCGGCTCCGTTACAATAGGTTCTGTAAGCCCTATGTCCCTGACCAAACAGCAAGCCCTGGAGATGTTCGCCTCCGATGACCTGATCGGCATTGGGATGGAGGCCGACGCGGTGCGCCGCCGGCTGCATCCCGAAGGCACGGTCACCTACATCATCGACCGCAACATTAATTACACCAACTTTTGCACCGAGTACTGCACCTTCTGCGCGTTTTATCGGCCGTTGAAGGGGCCGGCGGCGAAGGAAGGCTACATTCTCGACTTCGACACGATTTACGAGAAGATTCGCGAGACCGTGGAACTGGGCGGGACGGGCGTGCTGATGCAGGGCGGGCTGCATCCGGATTTGAAAATTGACTGGCACGAGAAGATGCTGCGCGGGATTAAAGATCGTTTTCCGAAGATTCATCTGCATTGCTATTCGGCGTCAGAGATTATTGCGATTGCCGAATACAGCGCGCTCTCGATTCGCGACACGATTCTGCGTCTGCGCGATGCGGGGCTGGATTCCATCCCCGGCGGCGGCGCGGAAGTGCTCGACGACGAAGTCCGCTACAAGATTGCGCGGCTGAAATGCCTGACCGACGACTGGCTCAACGTGCACCGGACCGCGCATCAGATCGGCATGCGCACTACCGCGACCATGATGTTCGGCGTGGGCGAGAATTACGAAAACCGTGGTCAACCACTTCCAGCGGCTCTATGAACTGCAGGAAGAGACGGGCGGGTTCACGGCGTTTATCCCATGGAGCTTCCAGCCGCAGAACACGGCGCTTGGCGGGCGCCACTGGGACGAAGCCACGGCGGTCGACTACCTGAAAGTCCTGGCCATCTCGCGTTTGTATCTTTCCAATTTTCTCAACGTGCAATCGAGCTGGGTGACGCAGGGCCTGAAAGTCTGCCAGATGGGTCTGCGCTTCGGCGGCAACGACGTGGGCTCGGTGATGCTCGAAGAAAACGTCGTGCGCGCGGCGGGCGTGACCAACTGCACCACCGAAGAAGAATTGCGAAGGATTATCCGCGATGCCGGATTCCGGCCGGCGCAGCGCGACACGTTGTACCGGCAGTATTTTCTGAACTAGGCAAGAAGATTGAGGAACAGCTTCCTTACTGCTTCAAAATCCACTCCGCCATTTTCTGCAGCGCGACCGGCGACATCGTCTCTTCGATCTCGGCATACTCCGCTGGTGATCCCGTCTTCGCGGTCTGGAACAGATGGTTCAGGCCGGGCAGTTCATCGATTTCAAAGTGCTTGTTCCCGGCTTCTTCGAGCGCTTTGCGAATGGGCGGAAGATTCTGGCTGGGCAGCACCTGCTTGTCGAGTGAACCGTTAAGCACCAGAACCGGGCATGTGACTTTGCGCAGAGCGGTCGCCGGATCATAAGTCAGGAAGTAGCGCATCCACGGCGAAGTGATCTGCTTGATCTGCATTCCGATTTGCGCCTCCGGAACCTCGCCCGCCATTTTGCTCTTTCAACTCTTTCTCCAGCACGGCCTCGTCTTTTTCGGTTTCGACCAGCGCCAGCATCTCCTTTTCTTTCGCGGCGTTCTTCGCGGCCTCTTCCGGACTCTTGCCGCTGGCAATCTCAATCGCCTCGCCTTGCGCGACCAGAACCTGATCTCCGGGGACGCCCGTGCCGGCCATCATCACGATGAAGGCAACGTCTCTATTGCGCGTCGCGACCATGGGCGCGATGACGCCGCCTTCGCTGTGACCAATCAGCCCGATCTTGTGCGGATTGACCTCCGCTCGAGTTTTCAAGTACGCCACGCCAGCCTCGGTATCGGTCGCGAAGTCGGCGGTTGTTGCGCTTGCGAACACCCCCGTGGATTTGCCCGTGCCGCGATCGTCGGCGCGCAGCACAACAATTCCGTGGCGCGTGAGATAGTCCGACAAAACCAGAAACGGCTTATGCCCCAGCAGACTCTCGTCGCGATCCTGCGGCCCTGACCCTGTAATCAGCAGAACCGCATGAAACGGCCCCTTGCCCTGGGGAATGGTCAGGGTCGCGGCCAGCGTCACGTTCTGCACTTTGTTTTCGTAGGTGACTTCTTCTTCGCGGTACGGATACGGCTTCACCGGATTCTGCGGTCGCTTCAGTTCCAGCGCCGCCTGATCTTTCACCTTTTTTAGCACCAGCGGCAGTGTTCCGCCGCCCTGCGACCACTTCCCGTCGATCGACGACAAATCGGCCGCGATCTTGCCTTCGAAGACGCCGCCAATCGATTTCGCTTCAATCTTCAGCGCCGTCCCGTCGCGCGTCACCGAGGTCGTTGGCATCCCTTTCATGCCCTGGTCCAGACTGTCCATCGTGGCTGTCAATCCGTCTTCGGTGTTGACGATGTGAAACACGACACGCAGCTTGATGGCGCCGGTATCGAGCGATCCCATCCACGCGCCGTCGATGTCGGAAGGCTTGGCGAGCTTGGGCTCGGTCTTGATCGTCGTGGTCGCGCGCTTGAAATCGAGCTGGAAGGCCTCGCCTTGTTGCGTCCACGTGCCCGAAATTGTCTTTCCGTCGGTTGCCGCCTTGGCTTCATACGCGCCGTGGATGACGGCCACGTCCAGGCTCAGCCTGGAATCCTTGAAGGAAATGGAGGCCACCGGGATGTTGTTCGCTCCCGGCTGATCGATGCTGTCGAGCGTGGCCTTCAGGGTGCCGTCTCCGGCCTTGGTGATGTGCAGGACCAGCCGAAGCTCGGCCCCGCCCGCGTGAAGAGTCCCTTGCCAGTCGCCGGTAATGTCTTGCGCCAGCGCCAGGCTCACGCCGGCCAACGGTATGCTCATCAGCACTGCGACCATAAAGAAGCGTTTCATTCTGTTCGCCCTCCTTGGGCCACGGATTCCGGTCCCTTTTGTTTCGCCTTGGTATCTATCGCTTTCTGTTCGCCACACTTAGGTTGTGGACTGCATTCCTTCGCCGCTTCAAGGCTGGCTCTCGCCCGCGTAGAGTTCGTCAATCATTCGCTGCAGACACCGCGCTGCCCGCACATTCATTTTCCAGACAGCAAGAAACAGGGCAGCCACGATCCCATCCAGCAACGCCAGACCAGCCCAGCTGATGGGGCGCGGAAAGGCGATCGCGTAAGCGACGGTGTAGATGACGAAGCCGGGAACTATGGGCGCCAGATACCAAGGCCAGACATTGCTTACCACGTCGCGTTGCCGCTCCAGTTCGGCGCGAAAGAACTGCAGTGATGTCGAGGTATCCATGCCGGCCGGCACGTTTTTCGCCGCTCCTTTGCGATGCAGTTGAATCACGACCCACACCATCGCCGCGATAAAGAGCCCAAAGGACAACTGGAACAGCACCGCGTGAGCCGTGGCGAAGAAATACAGAAATAGAGCGACTGCGATCAATGATCCCAGATATTCGCGAATGTTCCTCCACCAGATTCTGCGCTCAAATTTGCCCGCACGCTTGCGAATTGCCTCGTCAGACATTTTGATACCCTCCACGGGCTGGCCTTGCCAGATCTTCTGCGCGGGATTTTCTACGTGTTCATTCATGGTCTTGTCCTCCCTGCTGAAATCGGCGAGCCAGCACACTCTTGATGCGGTGAATCTTCGTTGCCACGTTTCCGGGCGACAGGCCCGTAATCTCTCCAATGGAAGCCGCGTCCAGACCTTCGAGGTATGACAGGATCACATGCCGGTCGAGCGGTCGCAGGCGATGAATCAAGCTCAACAGACGATCGAGGGCGTGGCTGCGGTCGGCGGCCTGCTGGCCGCTGTTCTCCTGCGGCAGGTTCTCCAGTTCATCGAGTCCCACCAGGGCCTGGGATCGGGTGCGCCTCTGGCGCAGCACATGCGAAGCGCCCGCATTGTGAGCCACGCGGTACATCCAGGTACGGAGTGAGCATTTGCCATTAAAGCCTGCAAAACTGCGCCATAACGCGACGTGAATGTCCTGCAGCAGATCGCGTCGAATGTCCGGATCGGTCTCATAGGCGCGAGCCAGCCGCTCCAGGGCCGCGCCATACGTTCGAGCGGCGTCCCGGTAAAGCTCGTCCTGCGTGGGCCCAGTGGCCGGAATCTCAGTTGCGCTCACATTAAGGTAGTCCGCGGGGGCAGAGATTTCTTACAAACGAATCTCAGAATCACGGCAACCCAACGGCACTGGGAGGAGGATTTCGGTTGGACGAACCTCCGGCCTAGGTTAGAATACGCTTGCGTCGCGGGCCGATCCTCACGTCCCGCCGGGAAGCTCCCAGCTCCCCAACTTACCCATGAAGCCGGTTTCCGCCCACTTACTGATACTTCTGCTGGCCGCCTGCGCCACCGCCCAGACTTCCGCTACCGCCCCAAAACCGGCTCCCCGCGCTGCAATTGAGGGTATCGTGATCAAGGATCCCGGCGGCGAGCCGGTGAAGAAGGTTCTCATCGAATTGATTGCGGAAAGCCAGGCCGAGGGCGGAAACTACACTGCGGTCACCGTGCCCGACGGCGCTTTTCGCATTCAGGGTATTCTGCCCGGACGTTATCGTCTTTTCGCCGAGCGCACCGGATTTCTCGAAGGCGACAAGCATCACACCCGTAGCGAAGGACGCGTTCTGGCGCTGACCGCCGGCCAGGAACTCAAGGATGTGCAAATTCGGCTGCAAGCCGCTGCCGTGGTTCGAGGGCGCGTGACCGATGAAGACGGAGACCCGCTGCCCAACGCGCAAGTCGCGGTGCTGCGCCAGACCTTCGTCTCCGGCCACAGCCGCTGGGAGCAAGCCGGCTCCGAACGCACCAACGACCTGGGCGAATACCGGGTCGCGGGCTTGGCCGCGGGCAGCTTCTACGTATGCGTCAGTCCGCCGCCGGATTTCAAAAGTCTGATCGCCGCCGCCAGCAACGCTTCCGCCGCCGCCCCGCCGACCCCGAGCGCGCCGGACAAGCCGGCACCCTTGTCCTATCAGACCTCCTACCAGACAACCTACTATCCCGGCACCGCGGATCGCAGCCAGGCGGCGCCCATCCAATTGCATGCCGGCGACGATTTCCCCTTGGACTTTTCCCTGACGCCCAGTCCCAGCCTGAGCATCCGCGGCTCGGTGGTGAATCTGCCGGCACGGTCTTCGGCTGTGATCATGCTGCAGTCGCGCGATTTCAATCTGGTGTTGAATGGCGCGGAGATGCACAAGGACGGCAGCTTCGTGATTCGTGACGTTGCGCCCGGCGCTTACACCATTCTGGCCACGGTCGAGAATGCGCCAGTGCCCATGATGGCGCGGCAATCGTTGCAAGTCGTCTCCAACAGCGTCGAAGGCCTGCGTCTCTCCCCGCAACCCGGAGGATGGATTCGCGGCCGACTGCGCCTGGAAAGCAAAGGCAACGTTGGCCGATTCGATCCCAGCCAGATCTTCCTCGCGTTGCGCCCCGCCGACGGTGATGAAAATGATGATGATGAAGTCCTGGGCGGGTTCACCATGGGCGATGGATTTTCCCACCTGGCTCACGTCGCATCCGACGGCAGCTTTGAGTGGAAGAGCGTTCCGCCAGGGAACTATTATGTGCAACTCGCCGGCAATGGCGGACTGATGCCGATTGGTTTCTGAAATCAGCGCTGGCCGGAAGTCGCGAGGTGGGCGACTCAGGAATCAGCGTGAATGGCGGCACGGTCGTGCTCGACCTGGTGGCGAGCGCCAATGGAGCCGTGGTGAATGGCGTGGTCACGAACCGTAAAGGCGAACCCGTGGCCAACGCGGTGATCGTGGCCGTGCCTGAGCCGCGCCTGCGCACCCGCACCGATCGCTACCACAAGACGGTCAGCGATCAGGCTGGACGCTTCATTCTCCGCGGCATCCCGCCCGGTGACTACACCCTTCTCGCCTGGGAAAGCATGGACGGCGACGCCTACTACAATCCCGAATTTCTCAAGACTTATGAAGGTCAGGGCAGCGCTCTGCACGCGAGCGAAGGCGAACGCCAGAGCGTGCAGTTGGAAGCGATCCCAGAAACCGAAGACCAACCGTAGCGCACTCGATCGTTTCCCCGTTGACCCGAAGCGACGGTTGACCCGAAGCGACGAGGGGATAATACTGTGTGCGATCGCGCGTGCCGCAAGTGGGCTTGAGTCCAAGGAAAGCGGGCGTGGCTCAAGCAGACTTTTGTAGGAGACGAGAAGATGATCACGTATACCGAGAACGATTTTAAGGCCTCGGTGGGGAAGTATGGACGCGAGGGGCGGCCGTGCTACAACACCACCGGCGATCAAGAGATCGTGCAGTACTTGCTGAACCGGATTCCGGCGGAATATGGAGGCGCAGACGGCAAGCTGCACACCCCTCCGCTATGGGGCCGGATCAGTCCCGAACTCCAGCAAGCCATCGAGCGCTTTCAAGCGGCCCACGCGATCGACGAAGGACTCTTTCGGGATGGTCACGTCGACCCGCACGATCGCACCATCCGCGCGCTTCTGACGTATGCCTACCATCGACTGTACCAGTGGCCAGACGATACGCAGGATACAACGCCGCCGCCCACTCACAAGGAGATCCTACCCACCTCGGGCATCAAGATAAGCGACGTATGGATCAGGGATGTGAGCGAAGACTTCGCGGAAAGGGGCGTAGATTTGCCGAACGGCGTCCGGCTTCCCCTCCCGCCAAGAGGGCTAATATGGCCCCGGCACGGGACGAGAATAACGGTTAACCGAGTGATCGACAAAGACGGCAAAATTCAATACAACGTGATTTTGTCGCGGCATGATGCGAGCACCGATCCCGTTGTCCACGAAGCCGAAAAATTGGCAACCAAAGAGATCGTCGGACAGGGACCTTCGAGGGCTGCCAGCGCTGGTCTATGGATGATGCCCAGGACCGTGGGCGCGGCCGGGGGATCAGTTCTCGGCGTTTTGATTCCAACTAACGGGGGTGCGGAAAAGATATGGAGCTTTAGAACCACCGAGGGGTCGGCCAGTTGCCAGGTCAACGGTATGACCAATTTCGATCGTTGAAGCGTTCTATCGCAAGGACTGGGCCGACCCTTGGCGCGCCGGGCCCGCTTCGCTTTGCTGACAAGTTCTCCGGGAGTACTGCAAGTGAAGATTGTCCCAAGTTTGGAACCCGCCAAACGTCTTGGCGCAAAACCGGGCCAGGCCGGAGAACGAGGACCTAGACTCTAGACAAGACGTAGTTGACCGTTATTTCGGTGCGCACCCGGTTGCCGATCAATCAATAAGGACCGAATTTCCATTTTCGCACCTTCGAGATCCGTCTGGCGTCTCGCTTCGGTTGCGAGTATAGCGTGACTCGCGGCTCATGTTTGGGGCTGGTGGAGGCCAGCCCTCGAGGGCTGAAGCCCGCCCGGCGAAATCAAAAGCCTGGGCCCGCCGCCTTCAGTTCTGATCGCCGGCGCCGTGCTTCTCTTTGCACAGCTTGCAGTAGGTTGGAGGCAGAGTGTTGTCGACGCGATGTTTCACAGGCGGCAGCGTCCGCAGATAGGCGAAGATTGCCTTCAAGTCGTCGTCGCTGAGGTTCTTGAATTCGCCAAAGGGCATGATGGAGTTCAACTGCCGGGCACCGACGTATCCGGTGCGGAGCGCGGCGATGAAGGTCGCTTCGCTGAAATAGCCGATGCCGGAAGGGTCCGGCGTAAGGTTGGCGCTGGTGACGTCGCCCCAGGGTCCGACCAGATGATCACCGCCAGCATAGGGCAGTTTGTCGTTGACGTTGTGGCAGCCACAGCCGAGGTGCACCAGGTATTTCCCGCGAGCAACCACATCCGATGGATCGGGACCATGCACGGGTTGGAGAACGGGTTCGGCGGCGCTGCGAACCAGGTAGCGAACGGGAAAGTTGATGTGGGATGCGGGCAGAGGATTTCGCACCGGAGTTAACGACCGCAGGTAGACCACGACTGAAGCCAGGTCTTCATCCGAGAGGCTTCGGTACTCGCTGTAGGGCATCATGGGAAACAGAATCGTATCGTCGTGCTTCACGCCTTCGCGGATGGCGCGGGCGATCTGGTCATCGGTCCAGCGACCGCTTCCGGTCTCGGGATCGGGAGTCAGGTTCGGGGCAACGATGGTGCCGGGAAAATTGGGGACAGGCAATACTTGGCCGACCAGTTCCATGCCCGGCCGCATGGGAGCGCCGACCTGGGTCCAGTCCTGCGGCGAGTGGCAGGTTTCGCAACCCAACAATCCTTGCACCAGATAGCGCCCGCGAACCAGACGTTCGGGAGTGCGCTCGAAATGGTGGTCGTTCAGGGCGCGTTTCCTGGGTCCGAGAAATGGCCGCCAGCCGATGGTGAACGTAATGGCTACCGCCAGCACGACGCCAAGCGCTCCCATGCAGATCAGCAGAATTTTCAGGGGCTTTTTCATTTTTGTGAATTCACCGCAGGGCGCGCGTTAGACACGCCCGGCGCACGACATCATACGAGTCGGAGCGCGGAACGGCAACTGCTTGTGGACGGGTGATCGCAAAACGGAACACGGTGGTGGCGCGTCAAGGCGATTGGCGGACGGTCGAACGTGGCGCCCCGTTCTTCGCGCCTCCAGTGGTTCGATGCCCGTTGGGCCAGTGGCAAGGCTGCGGCCGCGCCCTCCGCACATCTTCATTCACATCTACTTCACGTCTTCTACTTCACGACGGGCGAGTCGGCGTCGGCGGGTTTGGTTTCGTCGGCGTGGATTTTGCCGTCATCTTCGGCATAGAACGAACGATGCTCGGCGTCCATATTGTGGGGAGTCATGGCGAGGACGTAGCTGTCTTTTTTTCCTTTAAAACTTGCGGTGTAGTCGCCGCGGTCAGGATTGACCATGCGCTTGGTGAAGGTTCCCGAGTGTACCAGTTCGGGGAGCGTGGTGGCGAAGTGTCCGTATTGCTTGTCGAACTGGTGCTGGGCGCGAATTACGACGCGCATGTAGGCGAGCGCGGCCGCTTCGGAATCGGAACGCGCGGGATCGCCGTGAAACTTGGGCTGGTACGCCGGCACCGCGGGCTGCGCTGCGGGAGTCTGGGCCGGAGTCTGTGCCGGCGGCGTTACCTGAGCGAACAGCGTACACGTGGCGAGTAGGACTGCGGTGAGGATGGTCAAAAATTGGGCCGGTCTTTTCATGCGAAGGCGTCTCCGGAATAATTCCAGCGGTCTGTGCTGGCAGGTTTCAAGAATAGTCACCCTTTGGCTTGAGCTTGGATGCCAATGCAGCGTTTCCCCTGATTTTTCCATGTTACTCCCGTAATTTCCCTTCAGTCACCTTCTCTTTGCATAGCGTCGAATTATTACTATGCTGGATAGAAGAATCTAGCCCTACAGGGAAAACTATGAAAGCAGCAGTAGCCAGAAAACCAGTAATCCGAATCGCAGTGGTGGAGAGCGATCCTTTGCGCTTTGTGGGGTTCCGCGCGTTGTTTGATTCCGAGCCCGAGTTCGAGCTCGTCTCTGCAACTCTGCCCGAGATCGGCGCGTTGCAAAGCATCGATCTCATCCTGCTCGGCAACCGTTCCGGACAAAACCTGTTTGACGTGATGGCCAGCCTGAAGGCGACGCGGCCGGATCTGCGGATCATCGTGACCGGTTCCGGAATTGACGAGGAAACCATCCTGAAAGCGATTGCCTCCGGGGCTAAGGGCTACGTGGACGAGGCCGCCACACCGGCGGAATTCGCACAGGCTATTCGCATCGTGAACCAGGGATCGGTCTGGGCTCCGCGGCGTGTGCTCTCGATGTTCATCGAGCGCGTGTCATCGTCTCCGGGACGGATTTTCCCGGCGGGCCGGGTGGCCTTCACCGACCGCGAGAAAGAAGTGCTGGAGATGCTGGTGGCCGGCCGGTCCAACAAAGAGATTGGCGCGCAGTTAGGGATTGAAGAACGCACGGTCAAGGCGCACGTCGCGAAATTGATGCGCAAGGTGGGCGTGCAGAACCGCATCGCACTTTCGGTGCATGCCATCACGCATTCGCTGGTGACGGCGAAGTAAGGCAGCTGCGGCCCTGGCTCGCTGTAGCGGGCGTTGGAGACGAGATTAGGGTCTCACCGTAACTTCGGGGCACTTACCTTCGTAATCTTGTCGAGAATTGGGCGGCAACGCATACTCGCATCACCTACCACAGAACCTGGGAGACGGGGTTGAGAGTGGCGATTAGGGTCACTGCTTTCAGCCCCGCATTTTTTTTGTCTCCGATTTTCCTTTCCGCTTTTATTCCCCAAGCAACACTTTTGCGGCGCCTGAAGGCGCAAGTACTCTCGTCTCTCTTACGGCACGCCTGAAGGCGTGCCCTGATACGAACCGGAGGCCAATGAACCGAGCCGCTCTGCTGCGCCGAGCCGCTCGGGTTCGCCATGTCAAGGTTTTCAAACCGCGAAGGTCGGTCTTGGCCGAGGGGTGGTTTGGGACAAGACTCGGAGGTCCACGAATCCCGTGCAACGGCGAGACTTCATTTACAATCTTAGTATCGAATCCCAGTGAATCTTTTGTGTGGTGAGGAAACATGAAAAAGCTTGTCCTGTTGACCCTAATCGTGGCGGTTTGCTCTTTTACCTTTGCCTCCGAAGCCCTTGCCGGGGATGATCAGCCGCAAGAATCGAAGGCCGCCGATCGCGTGCAAGCGGCGGCGGATGTGTTGAACGAAATCCAATCCGCGCCGGACTCGGGCATTCCGCAGGAGATTTTAGGCTCGGCCCAATGTGTGGCGGTGGTGCCTTCGCTGCTGAAAGGCGGATTCATCGTGGGCGCCAAGTACGGCCGCGGGCTGGCCAGTTGCCGCACGCCCAAGGGCTGGAGCGCGCCGGCGTTTTTCACCGTGACCGGAGGCAGCATCGGATTTCAGATTGGCGGCCAGGCCGTCGACCTGGTGATGCTGATCATGAACAACGACGGCATGCGGCATCTGCTGTCGAGCAAGTTCGCGCTGGGAGCGGACGCGTCAGTGGCCGCCGGGCCCGTGGGCCGTCACGCCGAGGGCAATACCGATTGGAAGATGCGCGCCCAGGTGCTCACCTATTCGCGCGCCCGGGGAGTTTTTGCCGGGGTAAGTTTGAACGGCGCGGTCATCAAGCAGGACAAAGACAGCACCAGAGAGTTCTACGGGCACATGGTGACTTTCAAATCGGCCCTGACCGGCGCGGTGGAGCCCCCGGCGGCCGCCAACGCTTTCCTGTCGACGCTGGCCAAGTGGGCCCAGGAAGCGGCGAAGTAGCCTGCAATCGCGGAGGTCGAAATTCGCTGATCCGGGATATCCACGCGATGAAGTGCCGGCCTCTGGAGGCGATGCAGGAGGTTTGCCAAGCACGACTCGGAACGGATTGATGAGTAGGAAGAGCAGTCGAACTGCGCTCGACGGACAGCCGAGGGCGGCTGTCCCCACATAGCCCGATGCGGCGAAAACTGGAATACGCGGCCGCCTGGCCGTTCATCAAAATCCTGGGTATTCTGCCGCGCTCCTGGTCGCGCGCCTTCGCGATTGCGCTGGCCCAGGTCGTTTACCTGCTGCATTTTCGGTTGCGCCAGGTGGGGATGCGCAATCTGGCCATGGTCTTTCCGGAAAAGACGGAGGCGGAGCGGGCGCGCATTCTGCGCGGAGAGTTTACTTCGCTGGGCCGGCAACTCGCCGAACTGTGCCAGTTTCCCCGCTACACGCCGGAGAATGTCGACGAGGTCGTGGTGTATGACGGGCTCGAAAACTACGAGCGGGCCTATGCGCGCGGCAAGGGAGTGCTGTTTCTGACGGCGCATTTTGGCGGGTGGGAGCTTTCCGCATTTGCGCACTCCTTGCATGGCCACTGGCTGCACATCGTGATGCGGCCCATGGACAACGAATATCTTGACCGGATGATCCAGCAATATCGCACCATGCACGGCAACAAGACCGTGGCCAAGGATGATTTCGTGCGCGGGTTGCTGGCGGCGATGAAGGCGGGGGAGACCGTCGGCATATTGATGGACACGAATATGACTCCGCCGCAGGGAGTGTTCGTGGATTTCTTCGGCATTCCGGCGTGCACGGCGAGCGGCCTGGCGCGCATTGCGCTGCGCACGGATGCGGCGGTAGTTCCCGGCTTCACAATTTGGGATCGGGAGTTGGGAAAGTACCGGCTGCGGTTCGATCCCGCGCTGGAATTGAGTGCGCAGCGGCGATCAGGAGGCCGACATCGTCGCGAACACGCAGATGTTCACCAAGGTGATCGAGGATTACGTGCGGAAGTATCCGGAGCAGTGGTTGTGGGTGCATCGCCGGTGGAAGACGCGGCCGGAGGGGCAACCGCCGCTGTATTGAAACGCGCTGACGAACCCGGGCTGCCTACCTGGCCTTCGAGTTCTCCGTGGCGGCGATGAAGGCCGCCACGTTGCTGTGCAGGTTTTTCAACGAGGCCTCGTGGGCGTAGACCATGTGTCCGGATTCGTAGAACTTGAATTCGATGTTCTTTTGCAGCTTCGCCGGAATCTGGAGATGCTGCATTTCGTAGATGCCTTCATAGAAGGGCGTGGCCAGGTCGAAGTAGCCGGCATTTAACAGGACTCTCAGGTCCGGGTTGTATTTCATGGCGGCGGCCAGATCGACCATGACGTTCACCGCCTGCGGCAACGGAAGGGGTGCACCCGGCGGTTGGTGCAGGTAATTCCAATTCTTCTCGATATCGACTTCCGGCTTGTATTCCCGGTTCTCGCCAAACTTTAAATCCTTGCGGACATAGTCATTGAATGCGGAAACGTAGGCCGAGGCAATGGCCGCGGACTGGGGATCGTATTCCGCCTCTTTGCTCAAGGGGTCGAGGGTTGGACCGGAGAAGCGGGTGTCGAGGCGGCCGGTGGTTAGATCGCCTTCGGACTCGAGGGTCTTCTCGAATTGTCCGCCATTGATGCGCAGGTTCGACTTCTCGATATAGTCGGCGGGCAGGCCGGTATAGCGATGGAGTTTCGCCACCACGGCCTGGCGCTGGTCGGGGGTGAGAGTGGATCCTTCGCCGAGCGCAATCGCGTAATCGGTCATCGCGAAATGTTCGACTTCCTCGAGCAGGGAAGGCAAATCTTTCGGAGCATCGGGCAGCTTGTGGTGGTACCAGGCGGTCGCGGCGTAGGTTGGCAGGCTCAGTTGGTAGGAGAGATCGTTTCCCAGGATTGAGCTGCGGGAAGTCTGAGTAAACATCGTAGCTCAAGCACTGGGAAAGCAGAATCACGCCGTTGAAATCAAGATTGCGGGTGGTTTCCAGCAGATTGATCAACGCTCCCGACCGGGTGGTGCCGTAGCTTTCGCCGAACAGATATTTGGGCGAATTCCAGCGGCCGTATTTCGCCAGGAATTGCGTGATGAAATCGGCGAAGGCATCGGCATCGGCATCGACGCCGTAGAAGGCTTTCTCCTTATTTTTCCCGGCGATGCGGCTGAAGCCGGTTCCCGGCGCATCAATGAACACGAGGTCGGTGGCGTCGAGCAGGCTGTAGTCGTTGTTGACCACGGGATAGGGCGCGGCCGGTGTGTGGGAATTGTCGGAGGTGACCACGCGTCTGGGGCCAAACGCTCCCATGTGCAGCCAGACGCTAGAGGAACCGGGGCCGCCGTTATAGAAGAATGTCACGGGACGCGGCGAGGTCGAGTCGCCGGACTTGAAATAGGCAACGTAGAACATGCTGGCCTGGGCGGTCGGATTGGCGTCGTCTTTGTCGGCGTTCTTTTCGTCGGTTTGCGGGACATCGTCCCAACCCTTGGGATGCACCACGATGGTGCCGGCGAAGGCGTCATAGGCAATCGCCTTGCCCGAGACCGTGACCGAGCCTTTAGTGGCCTGCTGCTCCGGCATGAAGGTTTCGTGCTTCGCGGAATCGTGCTTGGCAGCGGCGGAATCGTCCTTCGATTGTGCGTGAGCCGGACTGAGGGATAGGGACGTACCCAGGATTGTGAGCAGGGCGGCGACGGCTGTTCTCATCCGCGAATCTCCGTGAAGAGTTGCAATGCAGACTCCCTGCTATGCAGGGTCTTGAAATCGGGCGTCCAATAGTACGTGCTGAAATGGCTGAGGTCAAAGGAATGTAATTCGGGGTAATGGTACAGTTTGAGAAGAACCGATTCGTATCAGGGCATCGCTTCAGCGATGCCGCCAGGTGGCATGTGACTCTTACGCTTTAGCCGCTGGGGCGGCCCAAGGCGACAGCGGCTAAAGCCGGGTCCGTCTGGGTGCTAATGCGGCATGCCTGAAAGGCATGCCCTGATACGATTCTCCTGCTCAAACTGCAACACTACCTAATTCGGCGGGTTCGGCAAGAGACCCGCTGCGAGCCCGCCTTCCGGTAAAATTGAGTTCTTATGGATACCTTCGAACAAATCGCTGAACGGGAGCGGCAATATTTGCTGCAGACTTATAACCGCTATCCAGTCGTGCTGAGCCGGGGCAAGGGCGTGTTTCTGTTTGACATTGAGGGCAAGCGCTATCTGGATTTTGTTTCCGGGCTGGGAGTGAATGCGCTGGGGCACGCCCATCCGCGGATCGTGAAGGCGATTCGGGAGCAGGCGGCGAAAATTATTCACGTGTCGAATCTTTACTATCACGAGTATCAGGGGCCACTGGCGGAGAAGTTATGCGCGCTCTCGGGATTAAACCGTGTATTTTTTTCGAACTCCGGGACCGAGGCCATCGAGGGGTCGATCAAGCTGGCGCGGCTGGCGGGACATCGCGCGGGCGGCGAGGCGAAGAGCCGGCTGGTGGCGCTGGAGGGGTCGTATCACGGGCGCACGTTCGGAGCGCTTGTCGCTGACCGGACAGGACAAGCACCGCAAGGGATTCGAGCCGCTGCTGGAGGACGTGACTTTCGTGAAGCAGAACGATCTGGAAGGGCTGCGCGCCGCGGTCAACGACAATACTTGCGCGATTGTGCTGGAGCCGATTTTCGGGGAAGGGGGAATCTACGAGTGCTCGGTGGAGTTTCTGCGCGAGTGCCGCGCGCTGGCCGACCGTCACAAGGTGGCGCTGATCTTTGACGAGATTCAGTGTGGGCTGGGGCGCACGGGAACGATTTTCGCGTTTCAGAGTTTCGGCGTGACGCCGGACATTGTCGCCATCGCCAAGCCCATCGCAGCCGGGCTGCCGCTGGGGGCGTTCATTGCCAAGGAAGAATTTGCGACGGCGATTTCGCCGGGACAGCATGGCACGACTTTTGGGGGCGGTCCGCTGGCCTGCCGCGTCGCGCTGGAGTTTTTGGCGATCGTGGAAGAAGAAAAATTGCTGGAGAACGTGAACAAAGTTGGGGCGTATTTGCGACAAGAGCTTGAGGGGTTAGTGGAAAAGCGCGCGGCGGCAACGGGAGTGCGCGGGCGGGGATTCATTCAGGGGATTCAGCTGGATATTCCGGCGCGCCCGATCGTGGATGCGGCGCTGGCCGAGGGAGTACTGTTCAACAGCACGCAGGATACGGTGGTGCGCTTTCTGCCTCCGTTCCTGATGGAGGAGAAGCACGTGGATAAGGGGATACGGGTGCTGAAGAAGTTGCTGGGGAAGAAGCGGAAAGCGGCGGCGTAACGGCGGGAAGCCGTGAAACTGTGCGATCCTTCCGAGTTCCCACTTCTCGCAAAAGAGGCGAGAAGTGGGGCACCCAGCGTTTTCTTTACCACCCGGCGATTCGTTTACAGCAGCAAAAAAAAACGGGGAGCCGAGGCTCCCCAGAGTGAAGCTGACAGAGGCGTGTTTCACTTAGATAGAATCCGGTGGGAATGAAAGAGTTGTCCCCCCGGACGAGAAAGTTTTCGGCAGTGGGTTTTTTCGCGATGAACCAAGTGCAGGAAGTTCCATCCCGAGACGCTTCGCCTTCGGTCGGAGGCGTGGAAGAGTGCTGGATGGAGATGGATGGCGCGCGCATGCGCTACTTGCGTGCGGGTTCGGGACCCGCGCTGATCCTGTTGCATGGGCTGCTGGGATATTCCTTTTCGTGGCGCTACACCATGCCGGCGCTGGCGCCGTACGCGACGGTCTACGCGCCTGACATGCTGGGCGCGGGGTTTTCCGACCGGCCGCGGGGGCTCGACCATTCCATGCGGGCGACGGCGCTGCGGGTGTTGAAGTTCGCCGAGAACCTGGGCCTCTCGTCGTTTGATTTGCTGGGGACGTCGCGGGGCGGTGCGGTGGCCATGGCTACGGCGGCAGAATGCATGGGCGCGGCGGAGCCGCATACTTCCGGGCAGCCGGGCATCGGGCCTCCCGCGCAAATCCGGGTGCGACGGCTGGTGCTGGTGGCGCCGGTGAATCCATACTCGCCGCATGGGAATTGGATGGCGCCGTTTTTCGGGACCCGAGTGGGTGCGGCGCTGTTCCGTTCCGTGATCGGGCGCATGACATTTCTTTATCCTTACTGGCACCGGCGCATGTACGGTGACCGCAACCACATTCCTCCCGGAACCCTCGAGGGTTATATGGCGCCGCTGGCGATTCCGGGACTGTTCGAGCACGGACTGGGCATTGTTCGCACCTGGACGGCAGACCTGCGGGAACTGGAGGAACTGCTGCCCAGGCTGGCGCCGATTCCCACGCTTCTGATGTGGGGAGGCAAGGACCCGGCGGTGTACGCTTCGTCGGCAGGCGCGCTGGCGCGGCATTTTGCGACGGTGCAGACGGTTGTGTTTCCCGGCGTCGGGCACCTGCCTTATGAAGAGTGCGCGGAGGAATTCAACCGGGCGCTCATCGAGTTCCTGACCCGGAGTTCCTGACCCGGACTTCCTGACCCGCGAAGGGGGTGGCGCCTGAGCGGAGCCGAGGTTGCCACACCGTTTACCACATCGAAATCATGACCCACTCCATTTTCGAGGTGTTGCGGAATGCAGTGGTGCACTACGGATACTGGGCCGTGGCGGCGGCGCTGGTGCTGGAGAATGCCGGGGTGCCGGTGCCGGGCGAGACGATCCTGCTGATGGCGAGCTTCCTGGCCTATTCCGAACACGAGCTGAAACTCGCATGGATCATTCCGGTGGCGACGATCGCGGCTACGCTGGGCGACAATCTAGGCTTTGCTCTCGGCTCCTATGGCGGACGTCCGCTACTGGTGCGCTACCAGGCTTTCTTCCGGATTCAGGACAAGACACTGGCGCGGGGAGAGAGCCTGTTCGGCCGATTCGGACCGGTCACAATCTTCTTTGCCCGCTTTGTATTCGGCATGCGGATTATCGCGGGGCCGCTGGCGGGAGTGTTGCGGATGCCGTGGAAAAAGTTTCTGGTCTTCAACTTCCTGGGGGCGGCGGCCTGGGTCACGGTGATTTCCGGCGTCGGCTATCTCTTCGGGCAGCATTGGGCGCGGCTCGTGGGGGATGTGAACCGCGCCGACATGGTAATCGCGATCCTGGCGGCTCTGACGGCGCTCTGGTGGTGGTGGCGGAGTCGCAAGGCAGGTTGACCGGGTGCAACGTGACCCCGGTGCGACGCTGACCGGGTGTACCAGCGCAGTAACTTTTGCACAGAGAAGTGGGTTTGAAGGTGTGGCTATACTGTGCGGGTGTCGCGGAATTGAAGGAGTCTCCGCGGTGTCCGTGACCATGGGAAATACTCCGGCTGCGTCCGAGCCGAAATTCGGACGAGGAGGAACACGTGAAAAAGATCGGGTTTCTGACTCTGCTCATCATGGCAACACTTCTGTTTGTGCTGGCCTTCCCGGCGGCGGCAGCGGGACCAAAAGCTCCGGTGGCGCCGGTTCCGGCAGTGGCCCCGGTTCCCGCTGTGCCGGCCGCGACAGCTGCGCCTGAGCCGCATCCCCACATCACCGAAGCGCTCGAAGCCATGCGGAACGCCAAGCATCATCTGGAAACCGCCGAGCATGATTTTCACGGTCATCGCGTCAAAGCGATCGAGCATCTGAATCAGGCGATCCGCGAAGCTGAGATCTGCGAACAGGAGCGGTAGCAGGGGGCAGAGGAAGGCTGAGAGGCAGCGTCCAGGCGACGCTGCCTTTGTGTTTCTACGCCGAAAGCTCCGAGCCGATGGGGAAGATGCTATTCAGAACCGAAGGTATAGCCGATGGAAGCGCCGAGCCGCAGAACATTATTGGAGTGGAAGTCGGTGTTGTTTACGATGTGGTAGAAGTGAGCCTCGGGGCGGACGAAGAAGTGTCTCCACACCGAGTAGCTGACGCCGCCGCCGAAGTGAATGACGAAGTGAGTGCTGTTCAGGTGAGTGGGGCAACCTCCAGGATAATTGCAGCGGCCGGATGGGCTATAGAAAACCAAGGTCTGTCCGCCGATGCCGGCCATGAGGTCGGCGTTCGTCTTCTTGGCAAGGTGGGGAGCGAATACCGCGTTCACATCGTAGAGAAATGGACGATATCCCTGGTAGCCGTTATAGAGTTGCTGCTTGTAGCTGGTGGCAAGTTCCGCGCTGTAACCAAAGCGGTTCGCGAAGATGCGGTCGAAGCTGAAGCTGGGATAGATTCCGCCCTTCTCTGCGGGGGGCGGGTAAGCCAGGGAAGCATTCGTGTTCTTGGCGGAGAAAAGAACGCCAGCGCCCAGGGCAACGTCCGATTGCTGGGCCTGGGCGAAAGTGGCAAACAGAAGCACCGCACACACGGATGGGATCAGCGCGAACTTTTTCAAATACAGCCCCCTTGTCAGTTCGTTCAGACTTCTGGGATGCGCCCGCCAGACCGGGTGCC
The DNA here is from genome assembly GCA_963825155.1 of uncultured Acidobacteriaceae bacterium. Lineage (GTDB taxonomy): Bacteria > Acidobacteriota > Terriglobia > Terriglobales > Acidobacteriaceae > Sulfotelmatobacter. The sequence continues at coordinate 86,489 of CAWGRZ010000001.1, forward strand.
GCAGCGAAGCAAAGCGTGAATGCTCGAGCCGGTGGAAGGATTCTGGCGGTCGGAACTGTTTGCCTCCGGCCGCCCCGCCCAATCAGAGGCCTCGCTTAGTTAGGACCACCGATGGTATACCCAATGGAAGCCCCGACCCGAACTACGTTGCCGTTGGTGAAGACGTCGGAGTTATTCACGATGTGGTAGAAGTGCGCCTCGGGGCGGAGAAAGAAGTTTCCCCAAACGTAGTAACGGATGCCGCCGCCAAAGTGCACCAGGAAGTGGTTGTTGCTGACATAGCAGGAATTGTAATACTGGCAGCTGAAGGTGGCAGTGTATTGGTAGAAGCGAGTGGACTGCCATCCGATTCCGGCCATGAGATCCGCGCCGACTTTCTTGGTGATGCGGGGCTGGTAGACGCCGTTGAAATCAAAGAGAATAGGGCGATAATACTGGCCTCCGTTCGCATAATCGAGGGCCTGCTTGGTCCTCCAGTTCGCCTCGAAGTTGAAGCCGATGCGGTTGTGAAAGATGACGTCACCGCTGATGGTGTTGTACAGGCCCCCCTTTTCCGGTCCCACGCAATTGCTGGTGAAAGTTATAACGCAGGTTGAGTTTGCGCCAGACGACACCAGCGTGCCAAAGCCGAGCATGGCATCCCCTTGTTGCGCTTGGGCGAGGCTGGCCAGGAAGAAGAATCCACTAATCACCGCGAGCAGGGCTGTCTTTCTCAAGTGAACCTCCAGTCAGTGTTGTTCTGGCGGGTAAGATGCGACCGCCAAACCATTTGGATGCAAATCCATGAGTGAGCCATTTATCATACGTTTGCGGCGTAGCCAGATTCAAATCTGCCGCCTGACGCCATGGGAATGTTCGGGCACGGGATCTGCTATCCCAATGGAACACGTCGGAATGCAATAAGTTGCGGGCGACGGCTCACGGGTCGGGCTTCCTCAAGCCTCACGATTTCCTGGAGGCGCCGCTGCCTCCGCCCCGCAGGACATGGTCGATGGCGATGGGCCCGCCGCCAAAGAGGATAAGAGCAAAGGCTATTGTGGCGATCGCGAGGGGAAATTCATACCCGGGGCGGTCGGGAGCTCCCATGAGCCCGTTGTGCCAGTGAACTTTCCAGATGGCAACCACCAGGTCGATGCAGATGGCGGAGGCGGCGGCGCGAGTGAAAAATCCGGCCAGCAGCATGAAGCCGCCGAGGAATTCGGCGAAGGCCGAAACATACCCCAGCCAGCCGGGCAGTCCCATGCTGGCGACCCACTGCGCATGGTGGTGCAGGCCTCCAAAAACTTTGTGGTAACTGTGCGCGACCATGATGGCGCCCAGCACCAGGCGCATCAGGAGCAGGGCGATCGGTTGCAAGCGGTCGAGATAGCGCAAAGGATCCTCCGGAGATGAAGAGATATTTAGATTATCCCAAGTTGGGCTAGAGCAGGGGTTGCCCGAAGAAACACGGCAGGGGAGCGAGAGAATGATTGCGCGTGCGGCCAAGTTTTGATAACGTTCTGTCGCCATGATTCCGGCGGATGGTCAGGGCATGGAACCAGGCTTCGTGAAGGTGCTCTCCTCCCAGGCCCCAAGAAAGTTGTTTCGAAGGAAATGCGCGGACTTAATAGAGCAGTCGGCTTCACACTTCCCTTGCTCGTCAAAGTCGGAAGAAAACTTTGAGGTTAGGAGTCCGAGATGAAATCCATGTTGAATGAGAGCGTCCTGCGGAAGGCGGCTTCCCTTCTGCTGTTAATGGTCGTTCCGGCCTTTGCCTGGGCCCAGCACAAGACTAGCGCGCCCGCACCACATAGTGCACCCGCACCGCATAGCGCGCCGGCGCCGCACGCCGCGCCTTCGCACGCGAGTGCGCCGCGTACGGCAAGCCCCGCGCACAACACCAATCAGGGCCACACCACGCAAGGCCACACCACGTCGCGGCCGACCACGACGGGTCATACCAACACGAGCATGGCGGGTCACGGCAATACTGGCCGCAATACCACGACTCGTACAAACTCGAATACGGCAGGCCACAACAATATGGCGGGTCACAACAACGTGGCTGGCCGCAATAACACTGCCGGCGGTTCTCATACTACTGGCGGCGCGGCAGGAGGAAACCACGCCGGAAACGCAGGAGGAATGCATAACGCGGGCAAGGGGAATAATGGCATGGCCAACAACCGCGGCGCCCACGTTCCTCCGGGCAGGAGCGTTTCGCTGCGGGGCGGAGGATCGGCACACATTCGTCCCAATGGCCAAATCCGTTCGGTCAACCGGAACGGGATGCACATTGAGCACAATCTCCACGGCGGCAGGAGGATCGAGAGCAACCGCAACGGGGCACGGGTCGTGACCATGGGGCGGCGCGGAGGATATGTGCAGCGTGCCTACGTCACCCGCGGCGGCCGCAGCTATTACTCGCGGACGTACTACTATCACGGCGCCTACCGGACCGGGATCTATCGTGGCTACTACTACGGCGGCCGTCCGTACTACGGTTACTACCCTCCGTACTACTATCATCCGGCGTATTACGGCTGGGCGTATAACCCCTGGCCGGCGCCTGTGTATTACGGCTGGGGCTGGGGCGGATCGCCCTGGTACGGTTACTACGGCGGCTATTTCGCGCCCTATCCGGTGTATCCTTCAGCGGCGTTCTGGCTCACCGATTATCTGATTGCGGCGAATCTGCAGGCCGCCTATGCGGCCCAGGCGGAGGCCAACGCGGACAATTCGGCAGCGGCTTCCGATCAACTGCAGGCCAGCACGGCACCTTCGGCACCGCCGGCTTCCGGTGCCGTGGCGCTCAGTCCTGAGGTGAAGGAGGCCATTGCCGAGGAAGTAAAGGCACAACTGGCCGCCCAGCAGTCCCAGGCTGGCAGTGGTGCATCGTCCGGAGGCCAGCAGGCTGCCGCCAACAGCAACGAGGTACCGCCGGCGCTGGATCCGGCGCGGCGGACGTTCGTGGTCTCTTCTGACCTAAGTGTTGTGGCCGACGGCCAGGAGTGTTCACTCACCTCGGGCGATGTGATTACCCGCCTCACTGATACGCCGGATAGCGACGGCAACGTGAACGCGAGCGTCTCGGCGAGCAAACAAACAGACTGCGCCGCGGGCAAGCAGGTTGCGGTCTCGGTCGACGACCTGCAGGAGATGCAGAATCACTTCCAGGAGCAACTCACCGCGGGCATGGGCGAACTGGCGAAGAAGCAGGGAACCGGTGGTCTGCCCAAGGCTCCGGACACAAGCACGGTTGCGGGAGACGTTCCCGAACCGCCACCGGACAAGACGGCTGCCAAGGCTTTGCAGGATCAGGAGGCAGCGGCCGATCAGACCGAGGCCGACGTCCAGAAGGAAGCGGCCAGCGGTGGCGGAGGCAACTAACGCCACTTCGTTGTTGTTAACCGTGGTTGTTAACCGGCGTGGTTAACTCGTGGTTAACTGTCGGGGTTGACTGCGATCGTTCGTCATCCGTCGTTAAGGGGAGCGTCACAGCGGTTGACGCTCCCACCTCTCCATCGTTTTCCTGTTTCCTGGGGCCGGAGCGCAGGTTTCAAATCCAGCCGTCCCCTGGGAACAGCAGCTTCTTGCCGGAGAATGTCGTCATGCGGAAGAACATTGGCGCCACCCTTTCACCCCTCACCCTTATCGTCGTAACCGTCTTCTCTTTTTCCTTCGCTACGGCTCAGGCGCCGGTAACCCTGGAGGAGCAACTCACCGCGCAGTACAAAGTCGTGAAGATGGGCTCGGACACGAGCGGATACTCCGTGGTTGAGGCGGGGACGCTGCTCGCCATTCAAAAGGGGGGAATCCTGGGCGTGCCCTATTCGGACACCAGCATCCTTTCCACCAAGTATCAGGGCGGAACAGTGCACACTCCCAGCACCCTCTTGTCGAAGGGACTCGGCTTCGGCATGAAGAAATTCGGGAAAGAGCAGACTACGCATCTGTTCGCGGTGGGAGACAAAGTGTATCCCTCGAAGATCGAAGTCAATTTGAGCAAGGACAGCGTTACGATGGGCATCGTTGCCTGTGACACCTGCAACAATACGGACCCACCGACGTATAACAAAGCTCAGGTGATCTTCGAGTTTCCCAAGGGAGCTTTGGCGAAGGCGAGCGCGGCGGAAGTCGAAGACACCATCGGGCAACTGCTCTCCATAAGCGATGATTCGCAGCAGCAGGACCAGAACCAGAATGGGCAGGACCAGGGCGGCGGGCAGGGTGGCGGGCAGGATCAGGGTGGCCAGCAAGCGGGAGGGCAGAACCAGCAGCAGGCTGCCCCGCCGCCGCAATCCGAGCCTCAAACCATCGACAAGGGACAGACTACCGATCAGGTGCAGGCCGCACTGGGCAAGCCCGACAAGATCGTCAATCTCGGCGCGAAGCAGATCTGGGTGTATAAGGACCTCAAAGTCACGTTTTTGAACGGCAAAGTTTCCGACGTGCAGTGATGGGGGAAGTCGCTCGCTGCCTGCGATAACGTTGACCGACTGGTTCCAGCGCGCAAGCTAAAGTGTTGCGAGCACAGCAATTCGGCCCAGCGTCGTAGTACCTCCGTACCGTGCTTAGTACTTCAGTTACCGTCCTGCGGGTGACCAAGCGTCGGCTGCGCGCCCCCTACCGCTGATTGTATTCCAAGCGAACGACACCACAATATATAGATATTGCCTTGTCTCTAGGTTTTCGACGATTCCAGAAAACGGGCAAAAAACCCTAAAAAATACCCAGATTCGCTTCGAGCCGGGGTTTTTCAGGGTTGATATATGCTCGGGACACCGAAAGCCCTCGGACACGCAAGTGAGGGGCGAGGCAGTCTCCCGATGAAAGCCCGCGGGACGAAGCACTGGGCGGGGAATGGATCTGGGGGAAGGTAAAGGAACTATGGCCGACTCGCGAGAAGTGATGAACATACGCCAGGCGTCGCAGTACCTGGGCGTGAGTCCGGACACGCTTTACAAGTACGTAGGGGAGCAAAAGATTCCCGCATTCAAGCTGGGCAACCGCTGGCGCTTCAAGAAATCGAGGCTGGACCAGTGGATGGAAGAAAAGTCGAGCCAGATGGAACCGCAGGCGAAACGCAAACCGAAGGCGGCGATGAAAGCTGCCGGGTCACAGTAAAGGTGGGCACATGTTTGGATTCGGATCGAAGTCCATTGTTGGCCTGGATGTAGGCTCCTCGAGCATTAAGGCAGTGGAGCTGAAAAAGAAGGGTGGGCAAATTGAAGTGGCCCACCTTGGGCTGGAACCCCTTTCCTCCGACATCGTGGTCGATTCCATGATCGTGGACTCGGGCACGGTCTCGAGCGCGATCTCGAAGCTGTTTCTCGACAACGCGATCAAGACCAAAGCGGTGGCCACGGCAGTGAGCGGGCACTCGGTGATCGTGAAAAAGATCTCGCTGCCCTCGATGAGCGACCAGGAACTGGCCGAGACCATCGAGAAGGAAGCGGCGCAGCACATTCCCTTCGATCTGACCGACGTGAACCTGGACTACCAGATTCTTTCCGACGAAGTGGGCAGCCCGCAGATGGATGTCCTGCTGGTGGCGGTGAAGAAGGACAAGATTCTGAACTACACCAACGTACTCTCGATGTCGGGACGCACCCCGGCTATCGTCGACATTGATGCCTTGGCTTTGCAGAATTGTTACGAGTACAACTACCAGCCGGCGCCGGGCCAGGTGGTGGCGCTGTTGAACCTGGGCGCCAGCGTGATGAACATCAACATCGTGAAGGGCACGACTCCGTTGTTCCCGCGCGACGTCAGCGTGGGCGGACACCAGTACACCGACTCGCTGCAGAAGGAACTGGATCTGAGCTTTGAAGATGCGGAGTCGCTGAAGCTGGGCAACAAGGTGGGCACGGTGAGCGAGGATGCCAAGCATCCCATCCTGCAGCAGGTCACCGAAATCATCGTGCTGGAAATTCAGAAGACATTCGACTTCTTCCGGGCCAGCGCGGCGGGCGAGCACATCGAAAAGATCTATCTGGCGGGCGGGTCGTCGAAAGTGCCGGGCCTGGTAGAAGCGTTGCGGCAGGAATTCTCCATGCCGGTCGAGTTGTTTAATCCGTTTCAGCGGGTAACCCCTCCGCTGGAAGGGCACGGAGCGGAACTGGTAGAGCAGAACCCGGGTCAGATGGCGGTGGCGGTGGGCTTGGCCCTGAGGAGCTTTGAATCCCTATGATCAAAATCAACCTGCTGGAAAATTCCAAGGGCAAGAACCGGCGCAGTGGCGGCGGACCGTCAATGCCTTCGATGGAAATGGGCGACATGGGATCGCCCAAGCTGAAGGTGCTGGTGGTGCTGGTGCTGGCTGGATTGTTCAACATGGGCTACTGGTACCGGCTGGACCATCAGGCGAAGGCGATTGCGGCGCACATGAAAACGGCCGAAGAGAAGAACCGCGAACTGGCCGACGTGAAGGCGCGCTTTCTGGAGCGCCAGACCCAGGCCGACAACTACAAGCGGCGGGTGGATGTGATTGACGGCCTGCGCGCGAACCAGACCGGTCCAGTCAACCTGCTGGCCATGCTGGGCGAGACCGTGAACAACACGGAAGCGGTGTGGCTGAGCAAGATGGATGATCAGGGTCCGAGTGTGAACCTGGAAGGCACGGCGCTGAGCACGGACGCAGTGGCCAACCTGATTGCCAACCTGCAGAAGACCGGCTTCTTCAAGACCGTCGAGATCAAGGAAACCTATCAGGACGAGCAGATCAAGGACATGCAGGCGTTCCAGTTCACCCTGACCTGCGAGAAGGGAAAGTCGTAAAGGCGGACCTATGGCGAACTTTAGCGAACTGTCGGGCTTGAAGCAGTGGGGAGCGGTGATTGTCGGGGGCGCGGTGGTGACGGCGGCCCTGTACTTCACCGTGTTCAAGAGCCAGAGCGAGAAGAACACGGCCGCGCAGCATGCCCTGGAAGACAAAGTTCGGGAAAACAACGAACTCGAGTCCTACCGGCCCAAGCTGAAGCAGATCGAGCAGCAACTGGCCGAGCTGAAACAGCAGCTGGAAATCGAGGCGCGCATTGTTCCCGACGAAAAGCAGGTGGATTCCTTCATCACCATGCTGGACGCCGAGGCGCAGAAGGCGGGCGTGGAACTGCGGCGCTACACGGCCAAGGACACGAAGTCGCAGCAGTACTACACGGAAGTGCCCTTTGACATCGAACTGGACGGGCCCTATTACTCGGCGCTGAATTTCTTTGACCGGGTGAGCAAGCTGGAGCGGATTGTCAACGTCAGCGGACTGCTGGTGTCGACGACCCGGAACCCGGGCGCGGCGAAAGCCAAGCACACGTACCAGTACGCGCCCAACGAGAGTGTAGTAGCGACGTTTACGGCAACCACATACTTCAGTCACGATTTGGTAACTTCTGCCGCGGCGCCCGGAACGAAACCGGGAAAGCCAGGAGCGAAGTAGGGATGACTATGAAGCTGACGACAGGCATTCTGGCACTAGCGATGATGGGGGGCGGGTTTGCGGCCACGAAGGCAGTGGCCCAGAACACGGACGCCATCGACAACGCGCGCAGCATTGCAAAATCGCTGCAGCAGAAGCAAGCCAACGATACCAACGCGGCGCTGGACGCGGCGGGAGTTAAGCAGGCCGCCAAACCGGCGCCCGGCGCTCCGGCTCCGGCCGTGAAGCCGGCCACGATTCCGGGGTCCAACCCGGTTCCGGTGGCGGCTCCGGCTCCGGCCCCGGCCAAGGCCAGGGTGAAATCGGCATCGGCGCCGGCTGCAGCGAAAAAGCCCGCACCCGTTTCCGCTTCCGCCGAGGACAACCAGCTCCGGCACGTGAACGTGGTCAAGGGCACGGACGACATCCAGATCGAGATCAGCTCCAGCCGCGCGGTGACACCGCGGTTGAGCAAGCTGAACTCGCCCGCCCGGGTGGTGGTGGAACTGCCGGAGACGGTGGTCGCGACCGCGCAGAACAAGATTCCGGTGGGCAGCTCCGGCGTCAAGGGCGTGCGCATCGGCATGGATGGCAAGACGCCTCCGACGACCAGCGTCGTGGTCGACCTGGAGAAGGCCGTTTCCTATGACTTGTCGACGGGCCCGGGCGACAGCCTGATCCTGACTCTGCATACGGGTCAGTCGGAAGCGAAGAGCAATCCGGCGCCGGTAAAGACGGCCGCGCCAGAGGCACAAAAGAAGGTGGCTTCGGCGAAGCCCGCCGTGGCGGCCCCCAAAACGCCGACCACCAGGGTGGCGGCGGCGAAGGAACCGGCTGCGAAACCGGCAGCACCGGCGCCCAAGCAGCAGGCCAAGGCGATACCGTCAAAGCCCGCACCCGCGCCTGCAAGTGCCAGCAGCATGGCAGACACCTCCAAGCAGCCCAAGCCGGAAGACAAGAAATGGGCCATGAGCGGGAAACGCGATCCGTTCTTCAGCCCGGTGGTGCAGCAGAATGGCTCGGGTTGTTCGACCGGGAAGAAGTGCCTGGAGATCGGCGCCATCAATCTGCGGGGCGTGGTGAAGTCCGACAACGGTTTCATCGCGGTGGTTACCAACAACCTGAACAAGGCTTACTTTCTGCGGGAAAACGATCCGGTGTTTAACGGGTACGTGATGAGAATCACGGGCGACTCGGTGGTGTTCCAGGAGACGGTGCAGGACAAGCTGGGCAAGCCCTTCACGCGGGAAGTGGTGAAGCGGATCTTTACCCCGGCGGTCTAGGGGTACGGCGGAGCCCGGGGAAAAACCGGAACTCCGAAATCAAGTTTGAAGAAGGACGCGCGGGCCAGGCCCGCGGGTTGGGGAGAGGCGAAATGCGAAAGCAACAGCTGACAATGTTCGTATCGTTGCTGATGTTGGTGGGGGTGGTTGCGGCCGCTCAGACACCGAGCCAGCTCGATCGAGTCAACGTAGTCCGGGGTACGGACGACATCCGGGTCGAGATAAGCTCTCGCGGCGTAGTTACGCCGAAGCTCAGCACTCTGGACTCGCCCGCCCGCGTGGTGGTGGATCTGCCGGAGACCGTAATGGCGACCGGGCAGAGACGCATCGCGGTGGGTGCGGCGGGGGTCAAGAGTGTGCGCATTGGCATGGATGGCACTAGCCATCCGACCACGCGCATTGTCGTCGACCTCGACAAAGCCTGCGCCTATGACCTGACGCCGGGACCAGCAGGCAAGCTGGTGCTGACCCTGCACGCCAACGCAGTAGCCCAGGCCGCTGCCGTGAGCGCCCCGATTGCCGAGGCAAAGACGGCCGAGGCAAAGACGGTAGCCCCGAGCTCGCCGGCTCCGGCCAGCAAGCCCATGTCGCCATTCGCGCCGCGGGTGATCGAGACCAGGTCGGCGTCGTCGGCGAAGCCCACTGCCAAGGATGCGGCTGCGCCCAACGACTTTGTCTTCGTCGAGCCTACGTATCAGGCCAAGAACGAAGCCAAGACCGAAACGAAGAGCGAAACCAAGAGCGATGCGCAGCAGAATAATAACGACGCGCAGCCGAATCAAGACCAGGCCGCGGACGAGCCTACGGTTCGCGCTGAGGAAGCCGCCGCGCGGTTTTCCGACAAGACGGCGGCGGAACTGCTTCCCGTAAGCGCTCACGCAGCCCAGGCTCAGAACCCGGAACCCACCACCATCACCCCGGCCGTCAATCTGGCCGCGGAGCAAAAGGCTCAGAGCGGACAGCAACCGGTCTCCACTGGTCCGAAATACACGGGTGAGCCGATCTCGGTCAACCTGAAAGATGTCGACCTGAAGGATTTCTTCCGCCTCATTCACGAAATCAGCGGACTGAACGTCGTGCTCGATCCGCAGGTGCACGGCACGCTGACGATTGTGCTCGATGACGTGCCGTGGGACCAGGCGCTCGACATCGTGCTCAAGAACAACGATCTGGCGCGTGAACTGGAAGGCAACGTCCTGCGCATCGCGACGGTGGAAACTCTGAAGCACGAAGCCGATGCCCGCCGGGCGCAGATTGAATCGGAGGCGCTGGCCGTCGAGAAAGTCTCGGTGACCCGCTTCCTGAGTTATGCCAAGGCGCAGGATGTCATCGTTACGGTAAAGAAGTTCCTCTCGCAGCGCGGCGATGTGGTGGCCGATAACCGCACCAACGCCGTCATCATCAACGATATTCCGAAAGTGATTCCGACCATCGACCGCCTGCTGACGCAGCTTGACCGCAAGACGCAGGAAGTCGAAATCGAAGCCCGCGTGGTGGCTGCCACCCGGCAGTTCGCCCGCGACATCGGTACCCAGCTCGGCTTTGGCTGGGGCAACGGCCACAGCGCGATTGGCGGAAACCAGGGTGCTGGTTCGTCGCCGACCACGGTGAACGGACTTACTCCGGGCTACATCACGGTGCCCGGAACCGGCGCCGGTTCCAGCGGGTCCTCGATTCCGCTGTTCTCGAACCTGGGAGTCACTTCGCCCTCGAGCGGTTTGAGCTTTGTGAACGCCAGCAACAACATCCGTATCGATGCGGTTCTGTCGATGGCGGAGTCGCGCGGCTTGCTCAAGGTTCTCTCTCGTCCGCGAGTCGTCACCCAGAACAACATTCAAGCCTTCGTGAAGCAGGGCGTGCGCGTGCCCATCGTGACGCAGGCGCAGTTGGGTGGTCCTCCGACCGTGACCTACGTCGACGCTTTCCTGCGGCTCACCGTAACCCCGCAGATCACGTCGGAAAACACCATCTTCCTGAACGTGGACGTGGAAAACACCACGCCCAACTTCGGTCAGGAAGTACAGGGCAACCCGGAACTGATCACGCAGCAGGCCACCACGCAGGTGCTGGTGACCGACGGCGGCACGGTGGTGATCGGCGGCGTCATCCAGACGCAGAACTCGATCAACATCTCGCAGGTGCCGTTGCTGGGCAACATTCCGATCCTGGGCAACATCTTCAAACACACCCAGGTGCAGACCTCCAACCAGGAGCTGATTTTCTTCATCACGCCGCGAATCATTCAGACATAACGTCTGGCAGCGAGTTCGAAGATTAAAGCCGCCGTCCTGAAGAACCTGTCAGGACGGCGGTTTCGCGTTTGCGAGTGCCGCGTAGCGGATAACGAGCGAAAAGCGAGATGCCGCTGGGGTCCACTCGGTACACGGTACTTGGTACTTCTTGCTACACTCAGCCCAATGGACTTCCTTGCGCGCCAGCGGAAACTCCGGGAGCATCTTGCCACCACCCGGTTCGATGCGCTCCTGATCGGCCATCTGCCAAACATCCGATACCTCTGTGGTTTTACCGGAAGCGCCGGGCTGCTGCTGGTGGAGGAATCCGGCAGCGTCTTTTTCACCGATGTTCGCTACGACACCCAAGCCCATGATGAGGTGAAGGCCGCGAAGGTTGTAATCGCGCGCAAGGCGGTGTTGACCTCTCTTGGCGAGTGGCTGGCCGCGCACCGCAAGCGGAGGCGGCGGCTGACCATCGGCATCGAGGCTGAGCACTTTACGATTGCGGAAAAGAAACGGCTGACCAAGGTTCGACCTTCGGGCATCACGCTCAAGGATGCGCCATCCATCGTCGAGAGGGCGCGCATGATCAAGGACGCCGATGAACTGGATCTGATCCGCGCGGCCGTGGCCCTGGGGGCAAAGATATTTGACCGGGCGCTCGAAGTCCTGCGTCCGGGAGTGAAGGAAGTGGAGGTTGCCGCGGAAATGGAGCATGCGGCGCGCCGGGGCGGGGCGGAAGAAATGTCGTTTCCTACCATCATTGCCTCGGGCGCGAGGTCGGCGCTGCCCCACGGGCGAGCTTCCGATCAGGTCATCGCCCCCGGCGGATTCGTGGTCTGCGACTTCGGTGTTATACTCTCAGGTTACTGTTCGGACCAGACCCGCACTGTGTGGGTGGACTCTGGTTCAGAGGCAGGGTCTGGAGCTGGGAGGGAAGACGCCCGCCAGGCCTATGAGGCGGTCCGGGAGGCCCAACAGGCGGCGATCAACGCGGTTCGCCCTGGCATCGCCGTCGGTGAGGTGGACGCCGCAGCCCGCAAGGTATTGCGCGAGGCCGGGTTAGGGCGCTATTTTACCCACTCGACCGGGCATGGAGTAGGGCTGGAGATTCACGAGGCGCCCCGAGTGGCCGGCGGGCAGAAAGAGGTCCTGCAGGCGGGGATGGTCATCACGATCGAGCCGGGCGTATACTTCCCCGGCAAATGGGGCGTGAGGATCGAGGATATGGTGGCGGTCACGGTCAGCGGTTGTGAGGTGTTGACGCCGACCAGCAAAGATTTTCTGGCAGTCTAGTTCTTGGCTTTTACTTTTCAGCCGGGCAGGATCCGCGCCCGGCTTCTTAACGCGCCCACGGTTTTCGGGCGTGGGCGGGAGTGTAAACGGTCCCACCGTACAGAATGAATCAAAAAGAGCTGAAAGAACTCATCGAGTTTTTAATCGAGAAGGACATTGCCGAGTTCGAACTGGAACGCGGCGATGTCAAAGTGCGCATCAAGCGGGCGGCAGAGCACACCGTGGTTCACGCCCACGGCGATCCGCGATTCTTTGCCGTGCCGCCTGCTCCCGGTTCCGCGCCTGAGTTGGGAGCGGTTCCGGTCGCCGGCTCGATAATCCCGGCTGCTCCGGCAGTGGCTGCCCCCGAAGAAGGGCTCCACACCGTGAAGTCCCCGATTGTGGGAACGTTTTACGAAGCGCCCTCGCCGGGAGCGCCTCCTTTCGTAAAGCCCGGAGACAGCGTGGAAGTGGGTCAGGTGCTCTGCATCGTTGAGGCGATGAAGCTGCTGAACGAGATTGAATCCGACTTCGCGGGAGAGATTGTCAAGAAGCTGGCCGTGAACGGGCAGCCGATTGAATACGGGCAGGAATTGTTTGTAATCAGGCCGACGAAGTGAAGAAGGGATTTTTGCTAGGGCGCGCCGAGTCGCGCCTTTTTGCGCTTACAGCATGAAGGCGGAGCCGGACTTCGTCCGGCGGACGGCCGAGGGCGGCCGTCCCCACATAAGCCGAAATGGCCTCCGAGAATAGCTGAGAGCTGATGGCTGAGAGCTGAAGGCTGCATTTTTCATGTTCAAGAAGATTCTGATTGCCAATCGCGGAGAGATTGCCTTGCGCGTGATTTGCGCATGCAAGGAGCTGGGGATCCGCACCGTGGCCATTTACAGCGAGGCCGACCGGAATTCGCTGCCGGTGCGCTTTGCCGACGAGGCGATCTGCATTGGACCGCCCCAACTGGCGCTCAGCTATTTGAATATTCCGGCGGTGATCAGCGCGGCCGAAATCGCCAACGTGGAAGCCATCCACCCCGGTTACGGGCTGCTGGCGGAGAATGCCAACTTTGCCGAAGTGTGCGAGACCAGCGGCATCAAGTTCATCGGTCCCCGTCCCGAAGTCACGCGCCTCATGGGGGAGAAGGAAAAAGCGCGCACGGCGATGAAGCAGGCGGGTGTGCCCATTCTGCCCGGGTCGGATGGAATTATCGCGTCCGATGGCGAGGCTGTCGAGTGGGCGCGGCAGGTAGGTTTTCCGGTGATCGTGAAGGCTTCGGCCGGGGGCGGCGGGCGGGGCATGCGCATCGTCCGCAACGAGGAAGACCTGCCGGGGCTGTTCAAGGCGGCGCAGGCGGAGGCAGCGGGCGCATTCGGCAACGGCGATCTGTACATGGAGAAGTACGTCGAGCATCCCCGGCACATCGAATTTCAGGTGCTGGCCGACGAGCACGGCAACGTAGTCAGCCTCGGCGAGCGCGAATGTTCCATCCAGCGCCGGCACCAGAAGTTGCTGGAGGAGTCGCCTTCCACGCAGGTCACGCCTGAGTTGCGCGACCAGATCGGCGCGGTGCTGTGCAAGTCCCTGGCGGAGATCGGGTATACCAATGCCGGCACGATTGAGTTTCTGATGGACCAGGACCGGCGCCTGCATTTTATCGAAATGAACACGCGCATCCAGGTGGAGCATCCGGTCACGGAGATGGTGACCGACGTCGACCTGGTCAAGAGCCAGATCATGATCGCGGGCGGGGCGCACATGCGGGATGTGCTGCAGGGGCCGATTGTTCATCGCGGGCATGCCATTGAGTGCCGTATTAATGCCGAGCATCCCGAGAAATTCACCCCGTCCGCCGGGAAGATCACCGCGTTCCATCCGCCCGGCGGGACGGGCGTGCGTGTGGATACGGCAGCGTATGCGGAGGGCGTGATCCCGCCGTATTACGATTCTCTGATCGCCAAGCTCATCGTGCGCGGCAAGGATCGCAGCGAGGCGGTTTCGCGCATGTCGCGGGCGCTGGAGATGTTCATTGTTGAGGGCGTGTACACGACCATTCCGCTGCACCGGAAGATTCTGGCGGATGAGGATTTCCGGGCGGGGAAGATTGATACGGGATTCATTGAGCGGTTCCTGAAGAAGAACGGGAAGCCGGAGTAGGTGAGATTTTCGCCGCAAAGCGGCGAAAGAGCACATCCCTTGGCGCAAGCGGGGGATGGAAGAGGGGCGGAAGAAGAATGATGATTCACCTTCCCCGTCTTTATCCTATTGTGGACGCCGCGTTGTTCGAGCTGACTTCGGAACTGCTCGCATTCTCCGAAGAACTTGCCGCCGGCGGGTGCACGCTGCTGCAGTACCGCAACAAGAGCGGAAATGCGCGCGTGATGCTGGAACAGGCGCGGGAACTGAAGAGGCATCTCGGCAATTCCGTGCGGCTGATCATGAATGACCGGGCTGATTTGTGCCTGGCCGCGGAGTTCGATGGCGTTCATGTGGGGCAGGACGATCTTTCGCCGGAAGCCGTGCGCGCGATCATCGGGCCCGACCGCTGGCTGGGAGTCTCGACCCACAATCCCGAGCAACTGCGCGAGGCCGATCTGACCTCTGCCGATTATCTTGCCATTGGGCCCGTATTTTCGACCTTCAGCAAGGACAGGCCCGATCCCGTAGTAGGCCTCGAAGGCGTGCGCCGGGCGCGCGCACTCACGCCTAAGCCGCTGGTCGCGATTGGAGGCATCACGCGGGCGAATGCGGCCTCCGTGATCGAGGCTGGGGCAGATTCGGTCGCGGTGATATCCGATTTGTTACGAGAGCCCCGTAAATCAGCAGAGGAATTTTTCCGCGTCTTGAGGTAAGGTAAATCGTCGTTGGTCGCTGGTCGCCACGAGTTCCGGCCGACGACCAACGACTATCTACCAACGACCGATTTCGGAGGCTTCCTGAGTACACCGATAACGCAGCCCGCCGCTGGCAGCGACTGGGAGATTCACAGTCAGCAGGACAAGGAACTGGTCAAAGGCCTGGGCCTGACCAGCGCCACCATGCTGGTCATGGGTTCCATGATCGGTTCGGGCATTTTTATTGTGTCGGCGGAGATTGGCCGCGAGGTGGATTCTCCCGCGTTGCTGATCGGCGCTTGGGCCGTGGCCGGGTTCATGACCATTGTGGCCGCGCTCAGTTATGGCGAACTGGCGGCCATGATGCCGCGGGCGGGCGGGCAATACGTTTATCTGCGCGAGGCGCTGGGGCCGCTATGGGGATTTCTCTACGGCTGGACGCTGTTCCTGGTCATTCAGACGGGCACGGTCGCCGCGGTGGGCGTGGCTTTTGGCAAGTTCCTCGGTGTTTTCTTTCCTTCGATCTCTTCCACTCATTGGATTCTGCACCTATGGAAGGTGCCGCCGATTCCAATCGGTCCGATGGTGTTGGGCAACATGGACGTGGGCATCAACACCCAGAACCTGATCGCGATCCTGCTGGTAATTTTCCTTTCGGTGGTGAACATCTTCGGAGTGAAGACCGGGGCGGCGATTCAGAACGTTTTCACTGCGGCGAAAGTTGCGGCCCTGCTGGGTCTGGCGGTGTTCGGATTGGCGCTGGGACGCAATGCGCAGGCGCTGGCCGCGAACTTTGGCAATTTTTGGCATCACGCGGGACTGGGCGCGCAGCACGCGGTCCAGGTGGGTGTGGGCGGGCCGGTTGTGATGGTAGGAACACTGACGATTCTCGCCGTAGCCCAGGTGGGATCGCTGTTCTCCGCCGATGCCTGGAACAACGTGACCTTCACCGCCGGGGAAGTCAAGAATCCCAGCCGCAACCTGCCGCTGTCGCTGGCTCTGGGGACGGGCGTGGTGATCGCGCTTTACATCGCCTGCAACTTCATTTATCTGACCGCCCTGCCGCTGGACGGAACGGCGGGGGGAGCGACGATTCTGGCGCGCGGCATCAAGTATGCGGCCGAGGATCGCGTGGGCACCGCGGTCATGACGCAGATGTTCGGCTCCGTCGGCGGCTTGCTGATGGCGACCGCGATCATGATTTCCAGCTTCGGCTGCATGAACGGGCTCATTCTTTCGGGTGCGCGCGTCTATTACGCCATGGCCAAGGACCGGCTGTTTTTCCGCAATGTCGCCAAACTGCATCCCAAGTACAAGACGCCGGCGATTTCGCTCATGGTGCAGATGGCATGGACGTGCGTGCTGTGCGTTTCCGGAAGCTACGGACAACTGCTCGACTACATCATTTTTGCGGTGCTCGTGTTCTACATTTTGACGATTGTGGGTTTGTTTGTGCTGCGGCGGACCCATCCCAATGCGGAGCGGCCCTACCGGGCGGTGGGCTATCCCGTGCTGCCCGCGATTTATATTGTGATGGCCTTATTCATTGATGTCGTACTATTGCGCTACAAACCGCAGTTCACGTGGCCGGGATTGATTGTGGTGCTGCTGGGCATTCCGGTTTACTATGCATGGTCACGGAGTGCAGGCGCAAAGCGCGCTTCGGCGTAGCCCTTCAAGGAGAAACGAAGCATGGCGAATTTGTTCGCGAAAAAAGACCTCCCTACACTGATGAAAGAGGCAGTTGAAGTTGAAGGCGAACAAACCCTTCGGCGCGCCCTCGGACCACTCAATCTGCTGACCCTGGGCATCGGCGCGATTATTGGAGCAGGCATTTTTGTGATCACCGGCCAGGCGGCGGCACAGTTCGCCGGGCCGGCCATCGTGATCTCGTTCGTGCTGGCCGGCATTGCCTGCGCCTTCGCCGGGCTCTGTTACGCCGAGTTTGCCTCGATGATTCCGATCGCGGGCAGCGCGTATACGTACTCGTACGCGACGCTGGGCGAATTGGTGGCATGGATCATCGGCTGGGACCTGATTCTGGAATATGCTTTTGGCGCGGCTACGGTGGCAGTGGGTTGGAGCGGCCACTTGCGGGCCTTCATGCACGATCTCGGCTGGAATTTGCCCGCTTTTCCGACCTCTGATTTCATGCTGTTCGGCATGCCGGTGCATCTGAAATACGACTATGTCGGGTTCCTCGTGATCATGGTGATTACCTCGATCCTGGTGGTTGGGATCAAGGAATCGGCAAACTTCACGACAGCCGTGGTGATCATGAAAGTTGCGGTGGTGTGCATGTTCATCGTGCTCGCCGCGGCGTTCTTGTTCAAACATGATTGGAAGCCGAACTACTGGCACCCCTTCATCCCCGCCAATACCGGCGAGTGGGGGCACTTCGGATGGTCGGGGATTTTGCGTGGGGCCGGAGTGGTGTTCTTCGCCTACATCGGTTTCGATGCAGTTTCGACTGCCGCGCAGGAGGCTAAGAATCCGAAGAAAGATATGCCGTTGGGCATTCTGGGGTCCCTGGTCATTTGTACTGTGCTATATATCCTGGTTTCCGGCCTGCTGACTCACATCGTGCCTTACACCGAACTGAACGTGCCCGATCCTGTGGTGGTCGGTGTCCGGGTTGCAGGTCAGCAGTGGGCCACATTTCTGGTGGAAATCGGCGCGCTGGGCGGTCTGGCTACCGTGATGCTGGTGATGTTGTTGGGGCAGTCGCGCGTGTTCTACTCCATGTCGCGTGACGGCTTGCTCTGGCCGTGGGCGGGCAAGATTCATCATCGCTTTCGCACGCCCTACCTCAGTTCGATTGTGGTCGGCATTTTTGTTGCCATCCTCGCCACGGTGATTCCGCTCAATGTTCTGGATGAGATGACGAGCGTGGGCACGCTGCTCGCCTTCGTGCTGGTCAGCGCGGGAGTGTGGGTCATGCGCCGGACTCATCCCGAACTCAACCGGCCGTTTCGGACCCCGATGGTGCCGCTGGTTCCGATTCTCTCGATTCTGTTCTCGGGGGCACTCATCATTTTCTTGTCCCCGGCGACCCAGATACGGCTCGTGGTATGGCTGGCCATCGGGCTGGTGATCTACTTCACCTACGGACGCAAGCACAGCAAGGTGCAAGCTCAGGTGGCGAATGGAACCTTGCCGCCGCGGTGAAGATTGGCAGGATCGTTCGTAGGTGATCGTGATTGGCCTTCCGCACGGCGCGGAGGGCCTTTTTGTTTTAAGATCGGTCGTTAGTCGCTAAGCGTTCGTCGTTGGTAAGAACGCTCCGACTTCGGCCAACAACCGAGGATGAACGACCGACGACGAACGACTGACGACCGTCATGAAAGCTCTTCGCAATCTCCGGATCATCGGCGCGCTCCTGCTGCTCGTCATGGCGGTGGGAACCGCGGGCTACCACTACATTGAAGGCTGGCCGTGGTTTGACGGCTTCTACATGGTGGTGACCACGCTGACCACCATCGGCTACCAGGAAGTGCATCCGCTTTCGCATGTGGGGCGGGTCTTCAATGTGTTCGTGATTCTGGCAGGAGTATCGTTGTTGCTGTTGGGAGTCGGGGCCCTGAGTCAGGCTTTGCTAGAATTCGAGCTGCAAAGCTTCTTTGGAAGGCGGCGCATGGAGCGCGAAATCGGACGTCTCGAAAGCCACTACATCATCTGCGGCATGGGGCGGGTGGGACGCAGCGTGGCGCGCGAGTTGGCGCGCAAGACGGTGCCTTTCGTTTTCATCGAAAACGCTGAACCCAAGGCGCAACGCTACAGCAGCGAGAACTGGCTGGTGGTGACCGGAGACTCCACCCAGGAACATATTCTGCGCCAGGCGCAGATCGAGCGGGCCCGCGGGCTGATCGCGGCCACCACCACCGACGCCACGAATCTTTATATTGTGCTCACGGCGCGCGGGTTGAATCCGCACTTGAAGATCATCGCGCGCGCCAGCGAGGACGGCGCGGAAAAGCATCTGCTCACCGCCGGGGCCGATGCCGTGGTCTCGCCTTATTCGTTCGCCGGGCAGCGCATCGCACAATCACTTTTGCAGCCCCATGTGGTCAGTTTTCTTGACATCGCGACCACGCACCTCGGACTCGATCTGGAGATCGGCGAGATACATATCCCACCGGCTTCGTCATTCGCGGGCAAGACTCTGGAAAGTTCACGCATCCGGCAGGAGCGTGGCGTGATTGTGCTGGCCATTAAGCGGCGCGACAGCATGCGCTTCAATCCCGCGCCGGACGAACCAATCGAGCCCGACGATTGCCTGATCGCCATGGGCGAACCCGCGCAGTTGCGCCGACTCGAACAGACAGCCTCGTCTTCCTCATGAAAATTGTGACTGCGGCAGAAATGCGCGCCATCGACCACGCTACCAGCGAGCGCTTCGGCGTCCCGTCGCTTACGCTGATGGAAAATGCCGGGGCGGCCGTGGCGGAGCACGTGCTCGCGCACCACGGGGCAGTGCGGCGGATCGTCGTTTTCTGCGGCAAGGGCAACAATGGCGGCGATGGTTTTGTGGCGGCGCGGCGGTTGCACCAGAAGGGCAAGACGGTTCAGGTTATCCTGCTGGCCAATCCAGCAGACCTGAAGGGCGATGCCGCAGTGATGTTCGGGAAGTTGCCGGCCGCGGCGATTGCCGTCAACTCCAGCGAAGAGTTGAGGGCCGACCGGGTACGGCTCTCCTTGCCCGCGGATTTATATCTCGACGCGATCCTGGGTACGGGCTTCAAGCCGCCGGTGAGCGGGCTTTATGCCGATGCCATCGCAATTATGAACGCGAGTCCGGCGCCGGTGATTGCGGTCGATATTCCCTCCGGAGCGGACGCGGATGCCATGTTTCCGCAACCGGCCTCGCCGCAGGGAATCGTTGCGCGAGCGGATTCGATCATCACCTTCACCGCCGCGCGCCCGGCCCACGTTTTCAGTTTGTTCACGGATGGACCCACTTACGTGGCGGGAATCGGCTCGCCGGATGAGGCGATTGTTTCGTCGCTGCAATTGAATGTGATTACGGCGCGCGACTTCGCACCGCTGATTGAGCCGCGTGTGGCGGAATCGAACAAGGGCAACTACGGGCACGTGCTGATGATTGGAGGATCGCTCGGCAAGGCCGGCGCACCCGCGATGGCGGGAATCTCTGCGCTGCGAGCCGGCGCGGGGCTGGCGACCGTGGCGACGCCCACGTCGGTGCTTCCCACGGTTGCGGGATTTCATCCGGAGGTGATGACGGAGCCTCTGCCGGAAACCGAGGCGGGCACTATCTCGGCGAACGCGGCTGAGAAAATCGATGCGCTGGCGAAAGGGAAGAGCGTTCTGGCGATCGGGCCGGGGATCTCGCGCTTTCCTGAGACCTCGGGCCTGGTCCGCGCCCTGGTCGCGAAGAGCCAGGTTCCCACGGTTTTGGATGCGGACGGCCTCAACGCATTCGAAGGCCGAGTCTCTGAACTGAGCGGCAAGGGCCGGGTGCTGGTCATTACTCCGCATCCCGGGGAAATGGCGCGGCTGGCTGCGTGTTCCATCGCCGATGTGCAGAAGGATCGCCTGGGCGTGGCGCGGCGCTTTGCTCGCCAACATGAATTGGTGGTCGTGCTGAAGGGACACCGAACCCTGGTGGTTCAGCCGGACGGCGAGGCCTGGGCCAACACGACGGGGAATCCCGGCATGTCCACGGGAGGAACGGGGGACATTCTCACCGGCATGGTTGCGGCCATGATCGCGCAGAATCCGAACGACCCGGTGCGGGCGGTTCTGGCCGCGGTTCACCTGCATGGGCTGGCGGGCGACGTGATGCTTGAGAGTGTGGGCGAACATTCGATGGTTGCCACTGATCTGCTGCGCGGATTGCCGGAAGCGTTCTGGCGCGCGCAGAAAACGGCGCGGGAGAAATTCGTGCGCTGGGACGGCTAGCGGGATTAGCCAGCGCCTGAAGGCGCGAGCGATAAAGCGACGTCCGTGGTATGCCTAAAGGCATACCCTGATACGAATCCGCACCGCGCGCTACGCGGCGCCTTACCTGCTGGCGGAAGGCGAACGATAGAAACGAGAGATACGATGCCGCGCATGACGGGCCTCCGAGGAATCTGGACAGACAGACATGGTAAATCGGCAGTCTTCCCGCGCGCGAAAATTGGTTCCATTTGAAATTTCTAAATGTCCTACTGGACAGTACTCAACCAGTAAACATGTCGCTATGTGCTTCATAAGACACGGCCTCGGTGCCTTCAGTTCAGGCTCGCAGTGCGGAATCCGGACGAGGGGCTTCAGTAATCTATTACGCAACAGGGGCTAGTGCCATAGTGCAGTTGAGCTTATGACCCAATTCCCCCAACCGCACCCTTCCCGGCGCGCGGCTCGGGTCCAGCTAGGAGATTCGGTCCTGGCTGCGATCCGGCTGGAAGATGGCCGCCGCACCAAAGCAAAACTCCAAACCATTTCTGTGACCGGCGGCTTGCTGCGTTTGTCCCATTCGCTGGGACAAGGCGACTTCGTGGAAGTCGCGTTCCAGACGCAGGCAGGCCCGGTGCACGGCATGGCGGAAGTCCTGAGCCCCACGCGGAAAATGACCGACGGCGTACTGCAGCCGTTCCGCTTCGTGGCGATTGAGGACGACGACCATCGCCGCCTGCGCACCTCGCTCGATCACGTGGCGGAGCGGAGTTTGCTGGGCATGAGGTCGAGCGCGTTCTCCACGTATTAGGTCTCAAGGGCCTCCATGTGGGGACAGCCGCCCCTTCGGCTCCGCTCAGGGCAGGCTCTCGGCTGTCCGGCGAGCGCAGCGAGCCTGAGTTTCCCGCCCCCTTAGCCTTCAGGGCAGGCGCTAAAGGGCCATTCTTCCACTTATACTGGTCGTGTGAACGACGCGACCAGAGCGCAAGAGGCGATACAGGAAGTCACCACGCACTCTGCTGAGGAGACCATCGCCTTCGGCCGGAATCTGAAAGAACTGCTCCTACCGCCCAAGCTGGTACTGCTGCGCGGCGATCTCGGGGCGGGGAAAACGACGCTGGTCAAGGGAATCGCGGCGGCGTTCGAAGCCGCCGCCGAGGAAGACGTTACCAGTCCTACCTTCACGCTGGTGCACGAGTATCGCGGGCCACGCGCCAATCTCTTTCACATCGATCTCTACCGCGTCGATACGCCGCGCGAGTTGGAAACGCTCGGGCTGGATGATCTGCGTTCCGACAACAGCATTCTCCTGATCGAGTGGGGAGAGAAATTCCCACGGCTGGTGCGCGAGCGGGATGTGGAGATTGCGCTGGAGCGGCTCGGCGAGAATGAGCGCCGGATCAAGGTAAGAGGATAGGTCTGGAGGTCGGTTCCTGGTGGGTTTTGAGCGAAAATCGCCTGATAGCGACAGTTATGGGCGGCGTTTTCGCAATCCTGGGTGCATGGCTGCTCTCCTCGGCACGAATCGGGTGCTGGTTGGTGGCACGAGAAGACTTAACTCCGCCTTCTCGTGCCCAACCAACTCGGAGTGTCTTTTTACGCGGTCACGAGTTCGTACTGCTTGAGAGTCGAGGTGACAACGTCAAAGGTGTGAACCTGGGGTGTTCCCTCGATAAATCTTGCCAGCGTCTTCAACACTTGTGGATAGGTATTGGTGTTGTAGTTGTCGGCATCCTTCTTGTTTTCCCATAGACTGATCGCGGTCACATCAACTCCGCCGGTACCGGCGAAAGTGATCTCGTCCTTAAAGCCATTCTGCTTACGAAGCAAGGGTAGGACGTCTTTTTCAAAAGCTCGCGTGTAATCGGACAGCATGTTCGACTTCAGATGGAAAGAGACATTGCGTGCAAACATATCAACCTCCTATAGGTTGTAGTCGCGAACGCTAAGAGGAGAGAACTTCAGATGAGCTGACTTAGTTTCAGGGAACCTGAAAGAGGTGGGAGCCACCTCACCTTTAACGCTAGCCCTCTGAAACACTATTGTCAAACTGCCGAACCTCAGACAGACATTAGGGCCGAGCACTGAAACAGCCGACTCTTGGTTGTTGCAAAATCGCGATATCACTCACTGAGCAGGTCTGAAGAGATGTGTCTGGTCGATGACGATTCGCGCGCAGGCGACGGGGACGTTCCATTCCCGGACCATCGAAAACAGGACGGCCGTGGCGAAGACGAAGAAGGCGAGGCGGTGGGTTCGCATCGCGGCTAGTATCTCACGCGTGTAGTGGCTGACTCCCAGTCGGACTTGGATTCGCTGCGCGTGAGATTCCTCGCTCTGCCTGAAGAACGGCTGCGCTCGGAATGACGCCGGGTTGGTTGCTACGGATAATTTCGTTCGGCTTGGACTTATTCGTTTCGATCGTTCGAAAATCTCAGCAGCCACAAGCCTCGCCGCGGAGGGCCTGGCGCGCTTCCCAGACGATGAAAGGTGTAATCGCCAGGGCAGCGACCGGGTCCGCAGCCGCCAATCCGAAGAACGCGCGCATCCCCAGCCCGACTAGGGCAATGCCCGACAGGTAAGCGCAGAGCAAGGATTCCGCTGCATCGGCGCGCAGTGCGGCGCTCCCGGTCGCCGCCGACAACCGCCGCTTCTGCCGCGCCAGCCAGGGCATAAATGCCGCCGCGATGGTCAGAATCGCGATGCCCGCATAGCTGGTCTCAGGTTCGCTGTGACCCAACAACGTGAGCGCCGAAACTGCGACCACGTATGCGGTCAGGGCAAGCAGCAGAATGCCCGTGACCTGAGCAGCGCGCCGTTCCGCAGTCTCATTGGGGGTTTGACTTCGAAACCGCCACAGCACCACTGCCGCCGACAGCAATTCGATGGCGCTGTCGCCTCCGAACGCCAGCAGCGCCGGACTCCTGGCTCGCGCGGCGGCCCACAGCGAGACGCCGGCCTCTACGCTCATCCACGCGATGGTGATTGCCTGGATCCACTGAATCCGCCGGATGAGATCGGGCGAGATGACCTGTGCCGGCGAGGTCACTGCCTAAAACCCCATGATGTTATAACCGCAGTCCACGTAGATCACCTCGCCCGTAATCCCGCTGCTGGCGTCAGAAGCCAGGAACACTCCCGTGCTGCCCACTTCGTGAACGTCCACGTTGCGTCCCAGCGGCGCGCGCTCGGCGTGCGATTTCAGCATGTCGCCCAGGCCGGAGATGCCGCGGGCGGCGAGCGTTTTGATCGGTCCGGCGGAAATGGCGTTCACCCGAATGTTCTTTTTCCCCAGATCGCTGGAGAGGTAACGCACGGTGCATTCCAGCGCCGCTTTGGCCACGGCCATCACATTGTAGTGCGGCACCACTTTCTCGGCGCCGTAGTAGGTCATCGTAATAATCGAACCGCCATCTTCCATGAGCGGAGCCGCAGCCCGCGCCACCGCGATCAGGGAATACACGCTTACATCATGGGCAATGCGGAAGCCCTCGCGCGTGGTGTTGACGAAATCTCCTTTCAGTTCCTCGGCCGGGGCGTAGGCCACGGAGTGCACCAGCGCGTGCAGTTTGCCGTAGCGCTCTTTGAGCGTGGCGAAGAGGCGGTCAATGTCTTCGTCCTTGGAGACGTCGCACATGTAACCTTCCGCGCCGGGCAGCGACAGGATGAGATCTCTTGCTTCCTGCTCCAGGCGCTCGTTCTGGTAAGTGATGGCCAGCTTCATGCCGGCGGCGTGCAATCCCTGGGCGATGGACCAGGCGATCGAACGCTTGTTGGCGACTCCGAAGACCACGGCGTTGCGGCCCTGCAGGTCTGAGGACATGGACACTCCTTGGGAACAGGGAAGGATAACAGCCTGAGGACGGGATTGACCACGGAGGACCCCGGGGAGTGAGCGTTTGTTCTGCTTACACTCGTCGGCAAGTCAAAATCCCCACCCTCTTTTCGCAAAGACGCGAAAAGAAGGGTGGGGCACCCTTATCGCTATGGCTACTTCGACGGCCACCTCGTCCGCGACTGCTGCGGTTCCCACCGGCCAGCTCGCCGCCAGAAACGACACGCCGTATACACAGGCCAGGATCGCGAAGGCCGCAACCAGGCTCACGTTGTGCGCCACCGCGCCCACGCAGATCGCAAGTACAAGTTGCAGGAAAGTTCCGGCAAAGTAGAACGCATTCTGTACTCGTCCCATTAAGTGTTTAGGGACCATCTCCATCAGGCTGGTATTCATGGCCACGCCGCCCACGCCCCGCGCCGAGCCCATGACGAAATACAGCGCCATGGCCAGAACCAGAAACCGCGAGATGGGCGCGCAGACCACAGAGACCGACAGCAGCGCCATGGAGAAGGCCAGGGCGCGCCGGCCGCCCAGAAGGGCGATTGCCTGCGGCGCATACAAGGCGCTGATGAATGCTCCGGTGCCCCATCCCGCATTGAGCCAGCCGTAGCCGACGGCGCCGGCATGAAAGATTCGGTCGCTCAGCGACGGAGTCACGACCACGCCCGTGATCATGGCGCCCAGAAACAGAGCCCAACTGACTCCCAGCAGCACCACCGCGCGATGATCGCGCAGAAAGTGCAGGCCCTCGCGCATATCGCGCCAGAAGCGTTCCAGTTGGGTCTCCGCAGCTAGAAGGTCGGCCCGCAGTTCCTCAGGCCGCAGCACGACGTGGCGTCCCTTGCGCACGGCAAAGTAGCACGAGAACGAGACCACATAAGTCGAAACATCGATCAACAGCACGCCGCCGAGACCAATGTGGTTGTACATGAAGCCGACGATTGCGCCTGCGATCAACCACCCGCCCTGCACACCGGCGAGCAGAAAGGTGTTGGACTGCACGAACTGACCCTCGGGCGTGAGTTCCTGAATGAGCGCCGTGATGGTCGGCCAGAACATCCAAAAGCCGGCGGCTACCAAGGTGTTCATCAGGTAGAGCTGCCAGATTTGCACGCGATGCCGAAACGCGAGGATGGCCACCCCCACGATGATCACGGCGCGCACCGCGTCGAGCCACATGACCAGGCGGCGGCGATCCTCGCGGTCAATGATGACCCCGGTGAAGGGAAGCATGAGCATGGCGGGGATGGTTTGCAGTACGGCAAACAGTCCCAGCGCCATTTCGGAGTGCGTGGCCTGCAGAATGTACCAGGCGACGGCGGCCGAGTTCATCCCGCTGCCCAACATGGAAATCAAGTTGGCGGCGAAAACAAATCGCAACGGGCGCTGGCCGAGGATGGCACGCATCGTTCTACTGTAGCCGAGGGAACGCGAATTCACCACGCAGCGGCGCCGCAGGCGACGGCTGCAAAGCGTTGAATCACAAAGGGCACGAAGGTTCGCGAAGGAAGCCTGAACACCGGTGTGTCCTTGGTTGCAGTTTTTTGTGGTCAGCATCTCGGCCCTTGCGCGAAGACGGGTTCGGCGCTAGGATTCGCCTGCTGCTCGAAATTGAGGTCTATTCTCGCGCATACCGGAGGTGGGCTGTGAGACGCTGCAGCACTTCGCTCTTGCTGGTGGTTCTCCTCTTTTCTTTCTTTACATTTTCCGTTCTCAAAGCCAGGGCCCAGGTCGATCGCATCGTGATCGAAGCGGGCACCGATGAAGACAAGGCGCTCCAGGCCATCACCAGCGAACCGGATGCGCAGAAGAAGCTGGCGATGTATGAAGAGTTCGTGCAGAAGTTCGCCTCGAACCCCTCTGCCGTGGCCTACGGAAACTGGCAGATTTCGCAGGCCTACCAGACCTCCGGCGACCTGCAGAAAGCGCTCGACTACGGCGACAAGGCGCTGGTCGGGTCGCCTCGCAACCTCGATATCCTGGTGTCGCAGGCGAGCCTGGCTCTGCAGGCGAAGAATGATCCCAGACTGATGAACTACGCCGCAAAAGGTGGCGAGGTTTGCCAGTCCATCGGCAAGCAGCCCAAGCCCGCGGGCACCAGCGACGACGAATTCGCCCGCCAGGTGAAAGACGAAAAGACTGCGGCCCAGAACAGCTGCGATTTTCTGGAGACCTCAGGCTTCAATGCCATCGCCGGCGAAAATGATCCCAAGAACCGGATGGCGGAGATCGAAAAATTCACCGAAGCTTTTCCTGATTCGAAGTTCCAGGACCAGGTTTCCAACTATGCCATGTACACCCTGGGTCCGGGCCAGTTGAACGATCAGGCGCGTCTGGTGGCGTTCGGGGAAAAGGCGTTGGCTTCCAATCCCAACTCGCTGCCGGCGCTGCTGCTGCTGGCAAATTTCTACAGCGACGATGCCAAGCCGGGGAGTTCCGCCAAGGCAGTCACGTATTGTCAGAAGGCGATCGAGGTGGCGAATGCGGATGCTCCCGACGCCGACAAAGCGCGGAAGATCGCGGCGGGAGTGGCCCACACCATTCTGGGATACGCGGACATGAAACGGGAAAAAACTGCGACCGCCATTCCCGAACTCAAGGCGGGCGCGGCCCTGCTCAAGGGGCAGGACGATCAGCAGTATGCCCGGGCTCTGTATGGTCTCGGCTTTGCTTACGGCAAATTGGACAAACTCACCGAGGCGCGCGCGGTGCTCATGGAGGCGGTGACGATTCAGAGCCCCTGGCAATCCATGTCGCAAGCGCTGTTAGCCAAGGTGAATGGCGCGCGCGCCAAGGGGAAATGAGTTCTGCGATTGTTTTCCAGCGAGCCAACTATTTCTGCGGTTTCACCAGTTCCTCGGAGAGCAGCTGAGCCTTCCACGCCAGGGTGCGGGCACGTTCGAGATCGCCGGCGGTAACCGCGCTCTTCGACTGCTCCATGAACTGGTGGATTTGATTGACCATGTCCTGCTGGTTTGGACTGAGTTGGCGCCCCTGGATTTTGTTTAGATTCTTTTCCGTAGATGCCAGCAGTTGGTTGGCACTGGCTCGCTCGTGAGCCTGGTCGCCGGCCGTCCCCCCGGCTAACTGAACGCTCGACTCCGAGGTTCCTCCGTGACGCACAACGATTTTCGACGGAGGACAGTTCGTCGGCGTACTCGGAGGGGCGGGAGTCGCCGTACTTTCGCCCGTTGCGGTGGTTGCTGGCGCAGTGCTGGACGGGTCGGACCCTGGTGCGGCTGAACCCGCAGCCGCCGCGGGAGGTGGGTCGCAGTTGGACGCGACCTGTTTCTTTTTGTGCCGTCGGTGCTTAGGGGCGGAGGGCTGGGTCTGAACTGAAGACGACTGCGGCGCCGCCGATCCGCCAGACGCAGCCGACCCGGCAGAAGGTGTTGGCGAGGAAGGCGGTGGACTCTTCGCCGCCGCGCCTCCCTGATCTTGGGACTCTGAAGCGTTTGCGGGATTGCCCGGAGCAGGCTGGGGAGCGGACTGCTCCGCGGACTGCACTGCGGACTGGTGCGCGGCTGCCACCGCTATCCACGGCGGGGCCGATGCTGTGCAAGAAATTCCGAAGAGAAGGATTGCGGCCAGAGTCATACCCGGATCCCAAGCGCCCCGATACCAGAAGCACTCAATTTTACGCCTCTGGGATGTAGATTACCGCGAGATTATCCATCCCGATTCCTCCCAGGATAGAGGCAGCGAATCAATCTCCGTGTGGTGAGGCCGCTGCATCAGCGACATACGGGCGGGCAGCCTCGCTTGGCCCCGCCACCGGAATATGGAAGCGGAAAGTAGTGCCTTCCCCTTCGCTCGACTCAAAGTCCACCGAGCCGTAGTGCCACTGCAATATCTGGTAGGTCTGCGCCAGTCCGATGCCGCTACCGTCCTTCTTCGTGGTGAAATAAAGTTCGAATATCTTGTCGTGCATGTCCTGCGGGATTCCGCCACCCTGATCGCGAACCTCGGCAACGACCACGTTGTCTTCGCGTCGCGCCGAAATGGTGAGCACACCACCCTGGGGCATGGCCTGCACTCCATTGATCACGACGTTGAGAATGGCCTGTTTCATCAGATCCATATCAACCTTGATGGCGAGTCGCTGCTCCGGCATGTGGCGCTCGATGGTGACGCCATGCTGCTCCGCATCCGGAGCGGCCAGTTGCGCTACGTCTTCCATCAGGCGGCGCAGATCAACTTCCTCCAAATGAAGGTCGCGCGGCCGGGTGAAGTCGACGAGGGTCTGCACCACGCGATCCAAACGCCGGATTTCCGCCTCGATGATGTCCATGTGGCGCCGGGTATCGGGCTCCTGATGTGCCAGCTTGTTGCGCAGAAGCTGTAAGTGCAACACGATGGCGTTGATGGGATTCTTCACCTCATGGGCTACGCCCCGGGTGAGCCGTCCGCTGGCGGAGAGGCGGCGCGACATCTCAATCTCGTCGCCGATGCGGCGGACCGATTCCGTGTCTCGCATAATGAGTAGGGCGCCGATCTGGGAGTTTTTCTCCTGCACGAAGTCGAGTGCAACCTGGATTCGCTTGCCTCCCGCCGCCTCAAACTCGCGCTGCGACAGAGGACGTCGGCGCTCGAAGGCGTCCAGCAGTGCCGTTCCCAGAAGCGAATGCCGGTCAAAGACCTCCTGCACCGTGTGACCTAGCAAGTCGGCGCGCGGGCGGCCAAGAAAAGCTTCCACTGGCGCACTTACCAGCACTACGCGCGAGTCGCGGGCGAACAGCATCAGCCCATCCTGCAGATTCGACATGAGCTGGTCCACGTTGTCCTTGAGCGCGGAGAAAATCTCCTTGCTGTCTCGAATCTGCCGGCCCAGGTTGGCGATCTTCAGGGTCACCAGTCCATATTCATCGTGATCGGATTCGTCGGTGGAAAGCGCCTCGGCGTCGCCGGCGGTCGCGCTGTCGAGGTTGCGGCTGATTTCCTTCAGCGGGCCCAAGGCTAGGTTCGAGATACCCGCGGCCAGAAGCAAAGAAGCGAAGACCGACGCCACCGAAAAATAAAGCGCCTTCAGCAGCCTGGCCGCCACTTCTTTCTTTAGAAACACAGTTTGCACGCCAATCCGGATCGTGCCGAAGGGCTGGCCGTTGACTTGCAGCGGATAGCTCACGTCGTAAACCGCGGCCGGACTGAATACCAGCCGCAGTTGTTCGCGGAAGGGGGCGCTGACGACTTGCTGGAAGTCCGGCCGGGCAGGAACGATCTTGCCCACCATTCTCGCATTGGTATGCAGCAGAGCCTTGCCGCTGGTATCGACGATGGTGACGTCGTAAATGAAGCTCCAGTCGCCCGGATCGGACTGCAGCAGGTTGTTCAAGTCAACGTCGGTTTGCACGAAGTCCGCCAGGGCATGCCGAACCGCTGCAGGGTCGCTGGTATCGACCGGCGTACTGCTGAAGTCAGGCACGGAGGTGGCTGCGGCATACGCTACCTGGTGAGTCAGATTGGTCGCGGTCTCGTAGGCATTGGCGATGCGCAGGCGAAGGATTTGGGAGATGTACAGGTACGAAAACGCGGACACCATCGCGGTCACCATAAGAGTGATGACCAGTACGATGATGGTCTTTCGTCGCAACATGATGGGGAAACAGAAGTGGCTCCCTCAAGGAATTAAGACGAGGTCTTAGCCGCTAGTCACTTCCTCCTTGCCGTTGGCGGCCTCCGGGCCCGCGCTGCCGTATTCCTTCAACTTGTTATGCAGGGTTTTCAAGCTGATGCCCAAAATTTCAGCGGCCCGCGTCTTGTTGTTGCTGGTCGCCTCCAGAGTCTTGAGGATCAACATTTTCTCGGCTTCTTCCACAGTGGTGCCCACGCCCAGGCGAACCGCGTCGGGATCGTTGGCTGCAGTGCGCAGCGGAGCCTGACCAAATCCCGGCGGCAGATGCTTGGTCTCAATCGCGCCGCCGTCACAGACAATGACCGCGCGCTCGATCGTGTTCCGCAACTCCCGCACGTTTCCCGGCCACGAATAGTTATTGAACTGATTCAGCACCGCTTCACTCACTGCGCTCACTTTGCGGGCGTGCTTGTTGCTCATTTCGGCCAGCAACAGTTGCACCAGGGCGGGAATGTCTTCTTTGTGTTCGCGCAGCGGCGGCATATGGATGTTGAACACGTTGAGCCGGTAATACAAATCGCTGCGCAACTCGCCTCGAGCCACGGCTTCGTCGGGAACCTTGTTGGTGGCGGCGAGCACGCGCACATCCACTGACGTTTCTACCTTGCTGCCCAGACGTCGCAGTTTGTGGTCTTCCAGAACGCGCAGCAGTTTCGCCTGGGTCCCGACCGGCATTTCGCCGATTTCGTCCAGCAGCAGGGTTCCCCCTTCGGCTAGTTCAAAGCAGCCGATGCGGCGTTCCAGAGCGCCCGTGAATGAGCCTTTTTCGTGGCCGAAGATTTCGCTTTCCATCAGGGTCTCGGGAATCGCGGCGCAGTTGATGGCGACGAAAGGCCGGTCCTTGCGCGGGCTGAGTTCATGGATAGTGCGCGCGACCAATTCCTTGCCCGTACCGCTGGCTCCGGTAATCAGCACGGATGCGGTGCTGGGCGAGACCATCTCGATAAGCCGGAAAATCTCCTGCATCTTGCGCGAGGCCCCGCTGAGCCGTCCCAGCGATCCCGCATCCCGCAGCCGGCGCCGTGTGGCCTCGAGTTCGGCGCGCGTGCCCAGCAGTGCGGACGCGTTCGACAGGATCGTCCGCAGGCGATCGGTGTCGATGGGCTTGGTGATGTAGTCGTAGGCGCCCATGCGCATGGCCTGCACGGCGCTGTCGATGGTTCCCTGAGCAGTGACCACGACCACGGCGATGGTCTGGGACTGCTCCGCAAGTTGACCCAGCAGTTCGATTCCGCCCATGCGCGGCATTTTAAGATCGGTGACGACGATGGATGGCGACCATTGGGTCGCCTTGTTCAGCCCCTCCGCGCCGTCGCGGGCTGTCTCCACCCGGAAACCCCAGGACGACACCAGTTCGGCCAGACCGGAGCGTTCGTTCTCCTCGTCCTCTACGATCAATACTTTTTCGTGGCTCATTGGAGTGTTCGGTTTCTGCTCGTTCCTCTTCGGGTTAGGGAAAGACCCACCGGACCCCTGGCTTACCCATCCCGGCTTGATCGCAGTCCCACGATACGCGGCCAACTTCCCGCCCGGCAAGCTCTGGATGGGACAACCCGCAGCGGGTTTCCGGTCGCGATCAC
The DNA here is from genome assembly GCA_963825155.1 of uncultured Acidobacteriaceae bacterium. Lineage (GTDB taxonomy): Bacteria > Acidobacteriota > Terriglobia > Terriglobales > Acidobacteriaceae > Sulfotelmatobacter. The sequence goes on from CAWGRZ010000001.1 coordinate 118,447, forward strand.
TCGGAATTTCAATTTGAGACGCCTGCGCCGTGCCTCAATCCGGCAATTCTTCCGGCGCTCAGTTTCGCTTTAAGCTGCTGTTAAGGTAGAATTTTAGGTTCCCAGGGTAGTCTCATCATCCGTTGGTGCTGCAACACCTTTCCCTAATCAGCGCTTGGTTGTGCCGGCGCCAGCGAACGAGCACACATTTGGAGGATTCCATGTCACCTGATTGCAACGCACGCACGATCCGCTCAGTGGTGGCGGGGCTTTGTGCGATTCTCGCAGTAGCTCTGCTTTCCAGCTCCGTTTTTGCGCAGAGCGATTCCAACCCTAAGTGGGACGTGTTTGCGGGGTATCAATACCTGCATCCGGGCGCTACGGTTCCGTTTGGCGATCCGAACAACCCCGTGTCCTACAAAGTTCCGGACATGAATAAAGGATTCGGCAGCGCCCTGACCTACAATTTTGATCCGCACTGGGGCCTGGAGTTCGACTTCGGTTACGACGCGGGAAAAAGTAATTCGGAAACTACCGGCTCGGTCGGACCGCGTTTTATGTGGCGTACCGAGGACACCAACTTCTTCGTGCACGCCCTCGCCGGCGGCAACTGGCTCTCCATTAACGGAGTGAATACAGGCACCAACGGTATCGGCGCTATTCTTGGCGGCGGAATGGATCTGCCCATTAACAAGTCCTTCGCCATTCGCATCTTCGAAGCCGACTTCGTTTGGGGACGCCACAACTATGCCGCCCTCGCGGCTCCGCAGTTTCCGGACTTGCGTCATGCCACCCTGGAAGGCGTGAGACTCCGAACGGGCGTGGTGTACAGCTGGGGCGGTGAGGAGCCCGTGACCCCGACTGCGGCCTGCTCGGTCCAGCCGGCCGAAGTGATCGTAGGCGAACCCATCACGGCCACCGTCTCGGCCAGCAATTTCAATCCCAAGCATAGCGTGACCTATAGTTGGAGCGGCAATGGCGGGCAAGTGACGGGAAAAGACACGACTGCCAACATCGACACAACCAATGCGGCGCCGGGCAGCTATACAATCACGGCGCATGTAACCGACCCCAAGGCGAAGAAGAACAACGAAGCGAGTTGTTCGGCGAACTATACGGTGAAGCCGTTGCCTCCGAAGAATCCCCCGACCATGTCCTTGTCGGCCAGCCCGGCGAGCCTGGTCACGGGCAGCAGCGCGAGCCTCACGGCATCCTGCACCAGCCCGGATGGCGTTCCCGTTTCGGTGGCCAACTGGACGTCCACCGGTGGAACGGTTTCCGGTAGTGGCGAATCCGCGACCTTGAGCACCACCGGAGTTCCGCCAGGTTCGGTGACAGTCAGTGCAACCTGTACCGACTCGCGTGGTCTGACCGGACAAGCCTCCACCGAAGTCTCGGTCCAGGCGCCGCCAGTCAATCCTGAGGTGCAGGCCCTGGAAGCCCGTCTCTCTTTGCACAGCGTGTATTTCGTTACCGACCAGCCCAAGGCCGCGAATCCCAAAGGTGGTCTGGTGGCCAGCCAGGAGAAAACCCTGCTCGCGCTTGCTACTGATTTCCAGAAGTATCTCCAGAGCAAGCCGGATGCCCACCTGATTCTTGAAGGGCACGCCGATAGGCGCGGTTCGGTCGAGTACAACCAGGCGCTCTCCGAGCGCCGGGTGACCCGCGTCAAGGGCTTTTTGGTGGAACATGGCGTCCCTGAGGGCGCGATCGAAACCAAGGCTCTCGGCGACCAACACAACCTGACTGAGGATGAGGTGAAGGCCTCGGTGGAGCAGAACCCGCAGCTGACCACGGAAGAGCGCGCGAGGGTGCTGCGCAACATGAGGACGATCATCCTGGCCAGCAATCGCCGCGTGGACGTTACTCTGAGCACGACCGGACAGGTCTCCACTCGCCAATTCCCATTCAATGCGGAAGATTCACTGACCCTGATCGGTGGCAGGACACCGGTCAAGGGGGCGCCCGCACCGAAACCGAAGAAGAGAGCGGCTCCCAGGAAGAAGTAACCAGCTAAGCGAAGCCGCAATAACCTTTCGCGGAGAGCGTGGCCCACGCTCTCCGCGATTTTTTTCATCTTCCGCCCTTCAGTCGCCAGGCAGGGCGACGAAATGAAAAATCTACACGGCCCCCCCGAAAGTGCTATCGCCAAGTAGTTGATTTGATGAGACTGTATCTGGTATTCGGGTTGCCACTTCCTTGTCGAAGAACTGAGGGCGAGGATGATTCTGATGAACCAGGTCTGGATGAACCAGGTCTGGATGAACAAGATCCGGGACCTAGCCTTGGGAGCGGTGTTGCTGGCGCTGGTCATGGCTGCGGGTTGTGCGCCTCCAGGCGGGCTGCAGCACGACGCCGACGCCGACAGTACGCAGCCCGAGCCGCACCATGTTCCCTTTCATGCTGGGGACCAGAGCACATCCGCGAATCCCCGTCCCGATGCTTCAGAAGCGCTAGACAACGGCTTGAGGCCTGCAACCGGCCTCCCTTTTCGCGATCCCGAGAGTCTGCCGTCCGGCACCCTCCTCACCGTTCGCCTCAAAGAAGGCATATCCGCGGATAATCCAGACGCCAGTGCCACTTTCGAGGCGGTCGTCGACGACTCCGTGGTGATCGATGGAAACACCCTGGTCGCGCGTGGCGCCACGGTCGCTGGCCGGGTAGAGTCCGCCCGAGCCTCCAACGTGAAGCGCCACCGGGGTTACGTTCGCTTAACCCTTGATTCAATCGATATCGCCGGCCGCGACCTGCCGGTGCAAACCTCCAGCCTCTTCGCCCGCGGAAACGCTCGCGAGACCCCGGATTCGGTCAGCGATGGCTCCCCGAACGTGATTCATCTGGAGAAGGGCCGTCTGCTGACGTTTCGGCTCACCGAACCGGTCTACCTGGCCAGCCAACGGTCAATCTCCAGTCACTGAAGCCCCGCCGCCTCCCTGGGGAAAGTTTTCCACAGAAAGATTTCCCATTTTAGTGACGAGTGTCCTTTAGCCGACACCAATCGACTCGCTATAGTGAGGTCGCAAATCGGAACTGGATGGGAAGACCAGCGAGAAAGCTGCTTCCCATTTTGGGAAAACGAAAGTCTCGGGCGTTGGGATCCCAGGTTCCTTCCGGGAATTATTCCGCGCAAAGTATGGGTATGAACGCTGCTGTTGAATTCGCGTGGCCGCCTCCGGATCCGCAGGCGGAATTGCGTCTTTTATTCGAGAACGCACCGGTGGGTGTGGCGCAGTGCCAGCGTCAGGGCAACATCACCGCGCTGAATCCGGTATTGGAACGCATGCTGGGCGGCAAGCTCAATCCGGAGCGATCGCTCTGCCTCGCGGACCTGATCGATCCTTCCAGTCACGTTGCCGCCGAACGATTCCTGCGGGAGCTCTTCGCCGGAGAACGCGAGAGCTTTCATATCCACTCCAACACTCCCGCGCAGGACCGGCCGATGCGGTGGACGGCGTGGCGCGTGCCCGGGATCAACGGCCAGCCGGACTACGCCCTGGCCGTCGCCGAACACGATCTTCCAAACCCTGATGCCCCGAACCCTGAGGCCCCGAACCACCAGGCTCCGAACCACGGGGCTGAGCGCCGTCTTCGGCAGTCTGAGCCGTTGGAAACCGTGGGCCGCTTAGCCGGCGGCGTGGCCCACGACTTTAACAATCTGCTGACCGGAGTCCTGTTGTACTGCGATCTGCTCATGGCCAATCTAGAGCCGGGCGATCGCGTCCGCAAGTATGCCGAAGAAATCCGCAGCGCCAGTTTGCAGGCGACCGGCCTGGTTCGGCAGTTGCTGGTCGTGGCCCGGCCCACGAATGGCGAAGCCCGCCTGCTTTCCCTCAACGACATCACCGAGGGCCTGAAGAACCTGCTGCTCCATCTGATCGGGGAAAACATCGAACTGACGTTTCACCTGGACCCGAGTCTGGGCTTGATCCGGATGAACCCCACCCAGGCCCAGCAGCTTCTGCTGAACCTGGTGCTCAACGCACGCGATGCCATGCCCGGAGGCGGCCAGATCAGGGTCGAAACCAGCAACTGCAAAGTGCAGATTCTCACCGAGCCGCGTTTTGGCGCGAGGGTGGCTGCGCTCCCCTGTGCGCTGTTTGTGGTGGGGGATAACGGCAGCGGCATGGATGCCGAGACTCGCAGTCATCTGTTCGAAGCGTTTTTCACCACCAAGGCCGCCGGCCGCGGTACAGGACTTGGTTTGGCGACGGTCCACGACATCGTGACCGGCAACGGCGGTCTGATCCACGTCGATAGCGCGCCGGCGTGCGGTACCCGCATTACCGTGCTTTTGCCGCTGGTTCCGCTAGCGGCTCTGAATTCCCAGCGCGCAAGCGATTCACAACCAGCAACCAACGAGGGGGCAATTCCACCAGGAGACGAGGAATGAATGCCATGACGTCAGCAGCTTTGAGTCCGATCACCGCCACACCGCAAATTGCGCCGGCTAATTTTCTAAACCTTTTGATCGTGGACGATGAGAGATCGATCCGCGAAGCCTGTCGCGAAGTCGCGCAGTCGCTGGGGTTCACGGCCTACGTGGCCGACTCCGCCGAGCACGCCTTCCGGCTTCTCGAAACCCAGACCTTCGACGCGGTCCTGCTCGATCTGCGCCTGCCCGGCGCCGGCGGCCTGGAAGCCATGCGCCGTATCAAGGAGCGCCGTCCTGAGGCCGTGGTCGTCGTCGTCACCGGCTACGGCACGGTGCAGTCGGCCGTGCAAGCCATGAAGAATGGCGCCTATGACTACGTGACCAAGCCTTTCAGCGTCGACGAACTGAAAATGCTGCTGGAGCGTGTAGTGAGCCACTTGAAGCTGAAGTCGGAGAACCGCATGCTGCGCGAGAAAGTGAAATCCAAGCTGGGCTTCGGTGGCATCGTCGGGCGTTCCCCGGAAATGGAAAAGCTCTACCGCATCATCGCCAAGGCCGCCAACAGCGTGCACCCGGTCTTGATCCTGGGGGAGAGTGGCACCGGCAAGGAAATGGTCGCACGCTCGATTCACTATTCCGGTCCCTTCCGCGACAAGCCCTTCATCCCAGTCGATTGCGGATCCCTCGTCCCCACTCTGATTGAAAGTGAGCTCTTCGGATACGTGAAGGGCGCCTTTACCGGCGCCAACCAGTCCAAAGACGGACTCATGACGATGGCCGAGGGCGGTACCATCTTTCTCGACGAAGTGGGCGAACTGCCCGTCGATCTGCAGGCCAAAATGCTGCGGGCCATCCAGGAAAAGGAAGTTCGTCCCGTGGGCAGCACCCGCCGGGTGCCTATCAATATCCGCATCCTGGCCGCCACCAACCGCGATCTGGAGCAGGGAGTGACGCAAGGCACCTTCCGCCGCGATCTCTATTTCCGCCTCAATGTGCTCAGCCTGCGCATTCCCCCTCTGCGTGAGCGACGGCAAGACATTCCGCTCTTGATTGCTCACTTCCTGGAGCGCACGACGCGGGCTTCCGGTCAGGAAAAAATGCTCAGCGACGAAGCGGTCAAGGCCATGCTGGCCTACGATTGGCCGGGTAACGTTCGCGAATTGGAGAACTGTCTGGAACGTACCTACGCTTTTACCAGCGGCCCCATGATCCATACCACCGACTTACCCCACGAAATTGCCAAAGTTTCTGGTCCGGAGCCCTCGAATGGGAATGGGAATGGGCGTGCCAAGATCATTCCCATGGCAGAACTGGAGAGGCAGACGATCTTGAATACGATCGCCGAGCTCAATGGCGACAAGTTGCAAGCCGCCCGCCTGTTAGGCATTGGGAAAACCACCCTCTACCGCAAGCTCAAGGACTACGCTGCCGGAGGATGCCAACTTTGAAAAAAGAGGCGCGATCACGTCCGATTCTGGACCTACTTGGGAGAGGTGTGTTCCGCAACGGGAGGCTGATTCGGCTACAACGTGGCTAAGAGCCGCATTTTCAGCGCGCCGCGCCGTGGCAGCCGACGTGCTATTTGAAAGAGCATGATTCTACTCGTAACACCTTCAGCCCGCGGCCCACAGTGTGCCGATTCTTTGAAAGCCGCCACTGGCGAGGAAACCCACTGGGGCCAAAACTTGCAAGAGGCTGCCACCCGCCTGCGCGAACAAACCTACTCCGCGGTCGTGATCGATCAGTTCCTGCTTGAAACGGAGCCCGAAGACAGCGATCAGATGATCGAACATCTGGGTACCGCCTTCCCGGTTTACCTCAACTTTGCCGTCACCGGGATGGAGCGACTGGTGCGCGAGGTGCGCTCCGCCCTGCATCGCCGCAAGCGCGAGGAGGCGGCCGCCCGCCATGCCGTCGAAGACCAGATGCGCAGCGAAATGCGAGAAACCCTGACTGCCATGCTTCTCTCCTGTGAACTGGCGATCTGTGTGCCCGACGTTCCGGCTCCCGCAGCCGAAAAAATCCGCGCCATTGACAATCTGGCCCGGGAACTGAGGCTCCGACTACAGGTGAACTGATCGGCGGCCGGCTCCCATCGACGCGGGCGTCATCGGCTCGAAACACCCCACATTCCATGACTTGATCCTCAGGGATCTCCTCATCGAACTTAGTGTGCTAAGTGTTCCATCCGACCGCTCCTCGCAAGATTCTGCAGGCGCCAATCGGCTAAATAGCTTCGCCATCCCGCCTCATTCCTATTAGAATAGGTCCGCGCAAGCGGGATGCCCCGTCCATTGCGGCATCCCGCCGGATTCTCCCGGAGGTTCTGTGCACGTCCTGGTCACTGCTGACACCCTGTCGGCGTCGTGGACTTACACCCGTGAACTGGTCACGGGCCTGGTCACGCGTGGCGTGCGCGTCACCCTCGTCAGCTTCGGCGAAATTCCGCTCCCCGAGCAGACAACGTGGATGGATCACCTGCACGGACTCGACTACCGCCCCACCGCGTTTCGCCTGGAATGGATGCAGGAAGCCGAAGAAGACTTGCCCGAATCGTCCGCATTCCTCATGACGCTGGTTCAGGAGCTCCGCCCCGACGTTCTGCATCTCAACCAGTTTTGTTACGGCAATCTGCCGGTGGATGTGCCGCGCGTGGTCATGGCGCACCGCGACTTGGTCACCTTTGCGGAAGCGGTTCAGGAGCGGCCTGCGCGATCCGGCCGTCCGTTGAAGTGGTATCGCGACACCATTCTCCGCGGCATTGCCGGCGCCGATGCCGTGGTTGCCCCCTCCGCCTGGATGCTGGAGCGAATCCGTGCCTGCTACATGCGGCCGCGGCGCGACCAAGTGATCTACCCCGGCCGCAATCCAATTTTTTTCAATCCCTATATCAGCAAAGACGATTGCGTGCTGGCCGTCGGCCGGCTGGTGGACGCGGGCAAGCAAGTCTTTCTCCTCACCCAGCACACCCATCCCGTCCCGGTGTGCATTGTGGGATCCGAGCAGACTGCTCCGGTCTCCCGCATCCCGATCCGAGCTGACGTGAAGGTTGCTACCGACGAAACCTCCGTTGCCATTCGCGGTCCGCAGACCGAAGCCCAACTGCGCGCACTCTACAGTCGTGCCTCGATTTACGCGGCTACGGCGCGCTACGAGCCCCTGGGCATGCCCGCACTCGAGGCGGCGTTTTCCCGCTGCGCCATCGTGGCGAATGATATCCCCAGCTTCCGCGAGATTTGGGGGGACGCGGCTCTCTACTTCCGCACCAACGACTCCGCCAGCCTCGCCGCCAGTATTCGCCAACTCAGTGAAGACCGCTCCATGCGCCGGGCCTACGCCGAGCTTGCCTACACCCGCGCCCGCGAGCGCTTCACCACCAAGCGCATGATCGACGATTACCTGCAGTTGTACCGCAGCCTCGCGGCTATCAGTTCCGCCGCGGCATAACGTTGGCAAGAGCACAATCGTGCAGTTCTCCGGAATTGGTGCAGTCTGAGAAGAACGATCCGAGAACGGGTTCGAAACGAACGGTTCGAGAAGAACGATTCGAGAACGATTCGAAACGAACGATTCGAGAAGAACGATCCGAGAACGATTCGAAACGAAACGATTCGAGAAGAACGAAGAACGATTCGTATCAGGGCATCGCTTCAGCGATGCCGTAATGAGGCGTGAGACTGTTGCGGCTTCAGCCGCTGGGGCCCCTCACGGCGACAGCGACTAAAGCCGGGTCCGGGGGGCGCTGATGCGCCATGCCTGAAAGGCATGCCCCGATATGATTCTCCCGCTCAAACTGCACAACTGCCATCCGCTCGGGGAGACACGCGCCTGGGCTTAGTGATATCTTCGTATGCTTACTAGAAACCCGTAAGGTTGGAGGATGGATTCATGGCTCAGATAAAAATCACCGTCAGGCCCAACGGTCCGTACCGGGTCGAAACCCCCGAAGGCTCCGTAGAACTCGTGGACGTCAACGGCACTCAGTTCGACCTCACCGGCAAGCCCGCGTTCTCGCTGTGCCGCTGCGGGGGATCACTCAACAAGCCCTTCTGCGACGGAACTCACAGCCGCATCGGCTTCCAGGGTGCGGAGTTAGCCGTGAAAAAGGCCGAAGGCGGCTCGTAGTCTCAGCCAGTCACCACCGTCGTTTTCGTCTGTGGCAAAAAAGACCTCCGTAAGGAACGCTCCATAGGATTGTGGGAGGAGATCGTGCACGATTCACGGGACCGGGAACTGGGAATGCATCGCAAGATTACGCGCCGGGATTTTCTCAACGGCGTGGCGGTGACGGCGGGCGCGGCCATGATGCCGTGGGATCTACTCGCCGCTGGGATGGGAGAAGGGCAGGCGGCTGTTGGTCCTCAAAGTTCCCCCAACTATTATCCGCCCGCGCTCACCGGCATGCGGGGCAGCCATCCCGGTTCATTCGAAGCCGCCCACGGTTTGCGCGACGGCACTTTCTGGGATTCGGTGGGCAAGCCTGAGGATACCGGCGAAACCTATGACCTGATCGTGGTTGGCGGCGGCATCAGCGGACTGTCTGCCGCCCATTTCTACCGCAAGGCCAGCGGCGGGAAGGCCCGCATCCTCATCATCGAGAACCACGACGACTTCGGCGGGCACGCCAAGCGCAACGAATTCCGCGTGAACGACGCGTTCCGCCTGGGTTTTGGCGGCACCTTCTCCATCGAGAGCCCCGCGCCCTACAGCGCCGTGGCCAAGGGCGTGATTGAGGAGTTGGGCATCGACGTAGCCTCCTATCCCAAATACATCGACAAGAAGCTCTACCGCTCCAACGGCCTGCGCTCCAAGATTTTCTTCAACCAGGAAACCTTCGGCGCCGACAAACTGGTAGTTAATCCCAATCCTCGAGGCGGAGACGAGGCCGAAGACGCCGCCAAGTTTTCCGCGGAATTGATGAAGCAGTTTGTCGCCGATGCTCCCCTCGCCGATCAGGCCAAGCACGACCTGCAGCGCCTCTACCAGGAGCCGAAAGACTATCTTCCGGGGCTGACCTCAGACCAGAAAAAGGCCAAGCTCGCGCGCATGAGTTATGCCAGGTACCTGAAAGACGTCGCCGCCGTTCACCCGGATATCGTCAAGATGTACCAGGCGATGCCACACCCGCTGTTTGGTGTGGGCATCGATGCGGTTGCGGCGCAGGATGCCTGGGGACTCGGCCTGCCCGGCTTCGATGGCCTGAAGCTCGATCCCACGCCCGGCAAAGGAATGAACCGCGACGCCATTCCCAACGAAGAAGCGGAAAAATACTTCTTCCATTTTCCCGATGGCAACGCCACCATCGCGCGCCTGCTGGTGCGCAAGCTGATTCCCGACGCCGTTCCCGGCAGTTCCATGCCGGATGTAGTTCTGGCCAAAGCGAATTACGCCAAGCTCGACGACTCCAGTTCGCCGGCGCGCATTCGCCTGAACAGCACGGCCGTACGCGTGAAACACCTGGGTGACGCCGCCACCGCCAAGGAAGTGGAAGTGAGCTACGCCCGCGGCGGCAAGGTTTACACCGCCAAGGCGAAGAATGCGATCCTCGCCTGCTGGCACGTGGTGATCCCCTACATCTGCCAGGAGTTGCCCGACAAGCAGCAGGAAGCTCTGGCCTCCGCACAGAAAGTCCCCCTGCTCTATACCAATGTCGCGGTGCGCAACTGGACTTCGTTCCAGAAACTGGGCGTAGATTCCGTTTACGCCCCCGGCATGTACCACAGCTACGTGAACCTCGATTTGCCGGTGAGCATCGGCGGATACGAATGCGCCCACAAGCCGGAAGAACCTATCATCGTGCACATGATGAAAGCGGCCTGCCACCCCGGACGCCCGGCGCGCGACCAGCACCGCCTGGGCCGCATCGAGCTCTACAGCACCACGTTCGAAACCATGGAGCGGAAGATTCGCGAACAACTGGAGCGCACCTTGGGTGCGGGTGGTTTCGATCCGGCGCGCGACATCGCCGCCATCACCGTCAATCGCTGGCCTCACGGCTACGCCTACGAGTACAACTCGCTGTGGGATTCCTTCTGGCTGGAAGGCGGCGAGACGCCCTGCGAAGTGGCGCGAAAACCCTACGGCCGGATCGCCATCGCCAACGCCGACGCCGGCGCCTACGCCTACACCGACGAAGCCATCAACCAGGCATGGCGTGCTGTGGGAGAGATCACAAAAAGCTAAACGGAAATCCGGCAGCTCCGCAGTTTACCGCGTTCGCCAAAATTGTCGCAGGTCTGCCCTTCTTTGCGACCTTCGCGAACCTTTGCGACCTTTGCGGTTAAAAGCCTTTCCCGCCTTGCCTACCGATGACTCAGCGGTCGCCTTGCGCCCGCGCCCCCGTCTGCCCTTCTTTGCGACCTTCGCGAACCTTTGCGACCTTTGCGGTTAAAAGCTTTTCCCGCCTTGCATACCGATGAGTCAGCGGTCGCCTTGCGCCCGCGCCCCCGTCTGCCCTTCTTTGCGACCTTCGCGAACCTTTGCGACCTTTGCGGTTAAAAGCTTTTCCCGCCTTGCATACCGATGAGTCAGCGGTCGTCTTGCGCCCCCGTCTGCTCTTCTTTGCGACCTTCGCGAACCTTTGCGACCTTTGCGGTTAAAGGCTTTTCCCGCCTTGCATACCGATGAGTCAGCGGTCGCCTTGCGCCCCGCCCTTCAACCGCGCGGCCTTGTTTCGCGCCTCCTGGGCCTGTTGCGTCATACCTTTGGCCTGATACGCCTCCGCTAAAGCCAATTCGAGATCAGCGTCATCGCCGCTCTGTTCCCGCTCCTTCAGATACGAGGCGATGGCGTCGTCATATTGCTTCAGATGAGCCTGCGAAACACCCATCCGGTAGTAAACGCCGCTGGCCTGCGGATCGAGCCGTAACGCGGCCTTATATTCGTCGATCGCGGACGCATGATTCCCTTGATCCCCCAGCGCCATTCCCAAGCCGACATGGGCCTCGGCATTGTTCGGTTCCTGCGCCGTCAGCTTCGTGAATTCCTCCTGCGCCTCTTTGGGGTGGTCTTGGTTGAGATAGGCGGCCCCGAGCTCCATGCGAGCTCGTGCGTTCTGCGGTTGCAACTCCAGGACACGTTTCAACTCGCTCTCGCCCTCGGGCAATTGTCCCTTGGTGAAGTATGCGTTCGCGAGCGCGTAGTGTGCCGAGGCATCCTGCGGATTCTGCTGAACTTTCTTTTGCAGCTCGCCGATCATCCGATCGATATTCTGCGCGTAATCCGCGGCACGTCCGAAGCGCATCGGACCGCCTCGCCACCGTTGTATCCCCAGTGCGCTGCCCCCCACCAGTAAGACCCCGAACAAAAGCACGCCCAATCGGCGAACCAGATTGTCGTGCTCCGGAGCGACGCGCGCGATGAGCGCGCCCACGATCAAACCGCTGACCAGCCCACCGACGTGGCAGGCATTGTCGATGCCCGGAAACATGCTCGCGAACAGGACGTTAAAGCCGATGAAGAAGAGGAGACTCCTCAGTGTTCCTCCAATCGCGACGCGCGGCAGCGAGAACTCACCCAGGTAGAACGATGAGACGAGCGCCCCCGCTACGCCAAAAATCGCTCCCGAGGCGCCCACGCTTAGCACTCCTGGATTCCACCCCACGCTGGCCACGCCTCCCGCGACGCCTGTGATGAGGTAGACGGCAGCGAAGGTCCAGCGTCCGTAGAGAGACTCGGCGAGTGCGCCCAAATCCCACAGGCACCACATGTTGAAGGCGATGTGAAGGAGGCCACCGTGAACGAACATGTAGGTCAGCAGTCGCCACCACTGCCCCGACAACGTGAGCGGTCCGTAGTTGCCGCCCCAGTGGACTAATTCCATGCCTGCAAAGTCCGCGACGGAGCCGCTGGCGAACACCATCCCGAGAAAAACCGCCACGTTGGCGCCGAACAGCACGTGTGTGAGGGTAATTGTGGATTCCCCGCCCCGAACCCAGGGTGCTGGCATGACAATCTGCTTCGCGTCGTCTTCCTGTTCGCCGCGCTGCGCAGCTTCATGCTGCTTGCACCACTGGCAAATCTTCTTCCCGAACATCATCGGAGGAAGCTTGCGGCCGCATTGAACGCAATTTGCCATGTCGTATAAGAAAAGAGTATCAGCAGTCGGGTGAATTTTGGGAAGGGCACGGCTTCAGCCCCGCCGCCGAGTACAGCAAAGAATCGGGCTAGCCCCTGAGGGTTGGCCGAGCTAATGAATGGTCTTGGTCTTCCGCGACATGTAATCCATCAGCAGATACTGCCCCAGCGTGTATGGCGTGGTGAAGTAGGCTTTTCCGCGGCACATCTCCGTGACCTTCTGGACGAACTGCACCAATCCGTAATCGGACGCCAGCATGAACGTATTGATCAGCACTCCGGCGCGCTTGCACTTCGAAACTTCCTCCAGCGTCTGGCTCACCACCAGAGGGTCGAGGCCAAAGGCGTTCTTGTAGATTCGTCCGTCTTCGAGCGTGAGCGCCGAGGGCTTGCCGTCGGTGATCATCACAATCTGCTTCATGTCTTTACGCTGGCGTTGCAGGATACGTTGCGCCAGGCGCAGGCCCTCGCGCGTGTTGGTGTAGTAGGGGCCGACTTTTACGCGGGCCAGTTGCGAGAGTGGCACTTCTTCCGCCGAATCGTGAAACAGCACGAGAGAAAGCGAATCGCCCGGATACTGCGTGCGGATCAAATGCGACAGAGCCATAGCAACTTTCTTCGCTGGGGTGAACCGGTCCTCACCGTACAGAATCATCGAGTGCGAGCAGTCAAGCATCAGCACGGTCGCGCACGACGACTGGTACTCGCACTGGTGCACCTGCAGGTCCGAGTATTCGATATTGAGCGGTAGCGTGAGTCCTTCCCGCTGAATCGCGCTTGAGAGCGTGGCCGTGATGTCGAGATTCAGCGTGTCGCCGAACTCGTAAGTCTTGGCCGACCCGCTGGTCTCAATGCCGGTGGCGAGATCGCGCGTATCGTGGCGCCCAAAGCTCGCCTTGCCCAGCGACCCAAGTAAATTGCGCAGCGACTTGAAACCGAGGAAGTCGAGACTCTTGTCGGTAATTTCAAACTTGGCCTGCTGCGCTTCGCCCGTCTGTCCACCGACGCTGGACTGTCGTGCGGGGTCGTGCGGCTCGTCGATCGAGATATAGTCTTCCTGCTGCATCCGCTCGATGAGTTGTTCGATCAACTCATCGAGTTGCCCGTCCGCGGCCATCTGCTCGATCTGTTCCCGCAAGTTCTCATCGAACATCTCGCCGCTTAACAATGCCTGCTCGATGGCGCGCTTGAGCTCGTCGAGCGTCTGCTCGCCGTCTGGCATCTCATACCACATGTCGCTCTGAAACCCGCTCTGCAGCAGGTAGTCCGACAGTGCGCTGAGCAGGTCTTCCATGCTCATCTCGCCCGCCGGGTCAGGCACGTATTTGGAGTAGCGGATGCGTTTCATAAGAACAGCTCTCAGCTGTCAGCTAGTTGAACTGTCTCCTCTGCCGGTACGGCCTGTCCTCCGGTTCGATCGATTTCTCGCGCACCGGCTCCGGCTTCTTTTCTCCCGCTTTGAACACGCGCTCCTCGCTGCGTCCAATGCGTTTGTGGGCATGCAGGCCTTCGAGAATAAACTCCGCGGCGGACACCTGCTGCTCGGGACTTTCTTTCTGCGACACGCCGAGCGGTCCGAGTTTCTCGACCAGTCCCTGGATTTCCTTCAGATTCTCCAGCGCTTCTACGGCCGGAACGGAATCCGACAACTGAATCTCGCCCCCCAGGTCGAACCACTGCACAATTTGTTGGACGTCGGCGCCGGTGTAATACTCATCGTAAGTCTTGGCAATCGCCGCGCGGATCAACTCCCGGCCCACGAAGTCGGCGCCCTTCATCTCGCCCTCATACTCCAGTTCAAGTTTGCCGGTGATCGCGGGCAGCGCGGCGTACACATCGCTGATGCGGGGCACGACCAGTTTTTCGCTGTTGCGGATCGCTCTTCTCTCGGCGTTCGAAATCACGTTTTCCATCGCGCTGATGGGCAGGCGCTGGCTCACGCCCGAGCGCTTATCGATCTTCTTATCCTCGCGCGCCGCGAACGCCACTCGCTCAATCACTTCCTGCACGTAGTTGGGCAGGTGCAGAGCATGCCCGTTGCGCCGCGTCCACGCTTCCTGCGCCGTGATCGCGATTCCTTCCTCGACGGTTGCCGGGTAGTGCGTGCGAATCTCAGAGCCGATGCGGTCTTTCAGCGGCGTAATGATCTTTCCGCGCGCGGTATAGTCTTCCGGATTCGCGCTGAACACCAGCGCCACGTCGAGCGGCAGCCGGATGGGGTATCCCTTAATCTGCACGTCGCCTTCCTGCATGATGTTGAACAATCCCACTTGAATCTTTCCCGCCAGGTCGGGCAGTTCGTTGATGGCGAAGATTCCGCGATTGGCGCGGGGCAGCAGGCCGTAGTGCACCGTCATCTCGCTCGACAGTTCATGCCCGCCGCGCGCCGCCTTGATGGGATCGATGTCGCCGATCAAATCGGCGATGGTCACGTCGGGTGTTGCCAGCTTTTCCACGTAGCGGTCGTCGGGTGCGAGATACGCGATCGGCACATTCTCGCCCAGGCGAACAACTTCCTCGCGGCAGCGCCGGCAGATCGGAAAGTAGGGATTGTCGTGAACCTCGCATCCCGCCAGATACGGCATGTCCGCATCGAGCAGCGTCGTCAGCGCCCGCAGGATGCGGCTTTTCGCCTGACCGCGCAGTCCCAGCAAAATGAAATTGTGCCGCGAAAGAATCGCGTTGATGATCTGCGGCACCACCGTGTCGTCGTAGCCCACGATGCCGGCGAATACCGGGGCATCGCCTTTCGCGCGCAGCCGGGTCATTAGGTTCTCGCGCAATTCGTCCTTCACGCGGCGCGTGCGCAAGCGCTCTTCCGAAAAAATGCTGCGGCGCAGATCACCCAGGGTACGAGGAAGACTCATGAAAGGAACCCCCAAAGAACCAACTTTCCCAAATTATACGCGCCGCGCACACCGAGCGTTTTGCGCCTTGCGCGCCCGCTGAAGACCTAACACCTATCACCCAAGACCCGCGCCATCAGTGGGCATGTCCGTTGCCTCCGGCCTTCTGGCGCGCCCATGCCGTGCGACGGAGCGCGGGCAGTACGCTCTCGAGATATTCTGCCAGCGCCCGAATGCGCTGGCCCTCCGCGCGCATCTCCAGCAGCTTTTGTTTGACGTCGAGATCCAGGGGCAGAGAGCCCGCGAGATGGAAAGAAAGGTCGCCTCGCTCGCCCGCCGAGAGATCCTGCACCGCTCCAGCCAGAGACAGAATCTCCGCGTGGAGTTGAATCGCGCGGGCATCGTCCGAGGGCGCTGAAGCGCCAGGCTCGTCGTCCACGATCGATATCTCGGCGCGAAGAAACGAACGTTCCCGGTTAAGTTCCAGCACCTCAAAGCGCTTGCCGCCCAGCGCGACCAGATCCAACCGGCCGTCGGAATATTCTTTTGTTATCGTGACGATCTGCGCCGTACAACCAGTACCGGCCACGCCCTGCTCCAGGGCGCGCACTACGCCGAAGGGCGAGTTATCGGCCCGGCACTCCCCGATCATCTCTTTGTAACGCGGCTCGAAAATGTGCAGGGGCAGCGGAGCACCGGGAAGCAGGACGACCTCAAGCGGGAACAACGGAAGTAGCGGCACGAATTCTCCAATTCGCGGGCGGCAGGGATGACTTTTCGATTGTACGACATGAAATTGTGAAGGCGCGGTTGCTTGAACGCAGATCGTCCAGCGCAAATCGTCCAACGCAGATCGTCCCATGCCCCACATCTTGACTTGCTGCGTTGCGGAGAATACAACCCGAGCATGGAACTCGCAGGGAAGGTAGTCGTGGTCACGGGCGCTTCCATGGGCATTGGCGAAGCGATAGCCAAGGCTTTTGCCGCTGCAGGAGCGAGCGTGGTGCTGCTTTCGCGCGACGCTGCCCGGGCCGAAAGTGCGCGCACCCGAGTGGGATTTCCCGATCGCACCGTCGCGCTATCCTGCGACGTTCGCAACTCCGAGGAAATTGACCGCGTCCTCGCCCTGACTCTGCATCATTTCAAACGCGTCGACGTCTGGGTCAATAACGCCGGACACGGCCTGCTGGATTCGGTCGCGCAAATGGAGATGTCCGCCTGCCATGACATGTTCGAAACGAATTTCTTCGGCGCAGTGTCGGCCATGCAGGCGGTAATCCCGGTGATGCGGCAGCAGGGCGGCGGAACCATCATCAATATTTCCAGCGTCGTCGGGCATCTTCCCATGCCCTTCCACGCTGCCTACAGCGCGACCAAGTTCGCGCTCAACGCCATCGGCAAGGCCGCGGGAGTAGAGCTGAAAAAAGACGGCATTCACGTGCTCACGGTTTGCCCCGGATATGTACGTACCGCCTTCGGCGAGAATGCGGTGCAGGGCAGGGAACTGAAAAAAGTTCGTCCGGGCTCGGTGCGCGGCGTTAGCGCCGAGCGCGTCGCTCGCGCCACTCTCCGCGGATACAGGAAGCAGAAGCGCGAAGTGATCGTTCCGTGGACCATGCACCTCCCCGTGAAGTTCTATCAGCTATTTCCGTCCGTAGTGGAGTGGGCGATGGGCAGGATGGCCGAATAGTTTCCTTCGGCGGCGGTTCCGGTCAGCCCAGCTCCGCCAGCATGGCTTCCATCTCCGACTGCGCGTGCAGGTTGCCGGTGCGGCGCGCCGACGCAATGCCCTCCTGCAGCATCTTCTTCGCGTCTTCCGCTCTTTCGGCGCGCACCAGCGTCTGCGCCGCCATAAAATATCCCGCGGTGTATTCCGGATGGTCCTCCAGCAGGATCGAGAATTCCGCCAGGGCGCGGTCGAAGTCGCCTTGCTTGGAGTATTCCATGGCAAGCCCATAGCGCGCGAACGCGTCTTTCGGATTCTCCGTCAGGATTTCGTTGAGCGTAGCGATGCGGTCCATGGGAATCGTTGGCCTGCAGCCAGATGACGAGATTACTACAAACGCGCCAGATGCCGCGTTTCCTCGTGAGCCTTCGTGCCCTTTGTGGGCATTTGCTGCTCACTGCCGGACAAAACTGGCCAGACTCCCCACGACTGATTACAATGGCCAGTCCCAACAATTTCGAAGTCTGAAAGCGCGAATTGGCCTGCCCGTATTTCATGCCGGTGGAGAGAATGGAGAACGGTACCTGGCCGCATCCGGCGCGGCTGCCTCTGGGGAGCGGATGGCGCGGCCACTGCACCGCCCCGGGCCACGAAGGCGAGCTTCCGGCACGGGACATTCTGGAAGCGTTCTGCAATCTGGGTTATGTTGACTGCTGTACCTGGGCGCCACGGGAGCGAACCTGGGATGCAGTGCGATTCGCGGTGGCAGCTCCGCCCAAGGGCGGCGCGCGTCACCCAAACGGAGACCCGAATGGTTCGGCCCGTCTCGTTCGCCTTCACTATATCTGCGAACGAGATCATCGGCCGGTCGAACATGGCGACCTGGAATTTGACCTGTCGCGAATGCAGTGCTTGCAACCGCACCACGACGCGCGGATTCAGAAGATGGCGCAATGCTTTCTGGAATCGTACTTGAACAAGAAGATCTAGCCGGTCGTTGGACGGCCTGAAGACGAAGGGAAACACAGTGATGAGAGACGATGCGTTGATGTCCCGCCCGGTGCGGGATTCGCAATCCGAGATGGCCGAGATTGTTCTGCCCAATGACGCCAACCCGCTGGGCGCCCTGCTCGGTGGCCGGCTCATGCACTGGATCGATCTTGCCGGCGCCATGGCCGCGCACCGGCACTCGCGCAATTACGTGATCACCGCTTCGGTCGATCACATCGACTTCCTGGTTCCGGTACGCGTGGGCGACCTGGTCATTCTGCGCTCGTCGGTCAACCGCGTGTTCAATACTTCCATGGAAGTTGGGGTGAAGGTCTTCGTCGAGAACTACATTGCCGATACCGCGCAGCACGTGAGCTCGGCTTACCTGACGTTCGTGGCCATCGATAGCGAGGGAAAACGCCTGAAGGTTGCCGCCGTGATCCCCGAGACCGATGAGCAACAGCGCCGCTACGACGACGCCGGCCGGCGGCGCGAAATCCGGCGCTCCGAACTGGAACGGCGCCGCAAGGCCGCACGCTGAACTCGCAGCGCCCTGTGATTTGCGTCACATAAACCTCTTCGGGAAAGATATTAGGCTGATCCCGCGTCGAGGAATGTTATGGATAGCGCGCTCTTAGTGCATCGCCTTCACTTCGCCTTTACCGTCACTTTCCACTATCTCTTCCCCCAACTCACCATGGGCCTGGCGCCGCTGATTGTGGTGCTCAAGACGCTTGCCATGCGCCGCCACGATGAGACTTACAACAAGGCGGCACGCTTCTGGGCTCGTATTTTTGGCATTAACTTCGTGCTCGGCGTGGTGACCGGCATCCCCATGGAATTTCAGTTCGGCACCAACTGGTCGCACTTCTCGCGCTTCGCCGGAGGCGTGATTGGGCAGACGCTCGCCATGGAAGGCATGTTCGCCTTCTTTCTGGAGTCCGCGTTCCTGGGCCTGTTCTTGTACGGAGAGAAACGGCTGGGCCCGCGCGGACACTGGTGGTCGGCGGTGGCGGTGTTTCTGGGATCGTGGCTCTCGGGATTTTTCATCATCGCTACCGACGCCTGGATGCAGCATCCCGTGGGCTATTTCAAAGCCGCTGATGGCTCGGTGCAACTGGCGAGCTTCTGGGCCTTGGTGCTGAATCCCTGGGCGTGGTGGCAGTACGCCCACAATATGTCCGGAGCCGTGATTACCGGCGCATTCGTGATGGCTTCCGTGGGTGCGTTTTATCTGCTCTGGGGAAAATTTGTTGAGTACGGCCGCATCTTCGTCCGCGTGGGAGTGGTAGCCGGGCTGATCTTCAGCGTACTGCAGTTGTTTCCCACCGGCGATGGCCAGGGCCGGTTGATTGCCGAGAACCAACCGGTAACCCTGGCCGCCATGGAAGCGCTCTTCGCCAGCCAACCGGGAGCGCCCCTGGTGCTGGTCGGGCAGCCCGATGTGGATGAGAAGAAGATTGATAACCCGCTGGTGATTCCCGACGCACTTAGCTTTCTGACCTACCGCGCATGGACGGCGCAGGTGAAGGGTTTGGACGCCTTCCCCGAAGATCAGTGGCCGTCGAACATCGCTCTGCTCTACTTCAGCTACCACATCATGGTAGGACTGGGCACGCTCTTCATCGCAATCGCAGTCGTGGCGACTTTCCTGTTGTGGCGCGGCAAATTGTTCTCGAGCCACTGGATGCTGTGGATTCTGCTGCTGGCCCTGCCGTTCCCCTACATCGCCAATACCGCCGGATGGATCACCGCCGAACTGGGCCGGCAACCCTGGCTGGTTTTCGGACTCATGCGCACGGCCGACGGATATTCGAAGGAGGTCTCGGCAGGGAATGGCATGTTTACTTTGCTCGGATTTATGGGCATGTATACGGTGCTGGGAATTCTGTTCCTGTTTTTGGTGCGCCGCGAAATCGAGCAAGGCCCGGAAGCGGAGCCGGCAACGGGCCACTAGAAGCGGCATGGGGACACCAGGAGCGGGTTATTGAATGGTTTGAAAGGGTGCGGATTGCAATGGAAACACTCTGGTTCATGATCGTCGCAGTAATGGTGGCAGCGTACGTAGTGCTCGACGGCTTCGATCTCGGCGCTGGCGTGATCTACCTGGGCGCAGCACGCACGCCCGACGAGCGCCACAAAATCATGCGCGCCATCGGACCCGTCTGGGACGGCAACGAAGTCTGGCTGCTCGCGGCCGGAGGCACGCTCTATTTCGCTTTCCCCCTGCTCTATGCTTCGAGTTTCAGCGGCTTCTACCTGCCGCTGATGATGGTGCTGTGGCTGTTGATGCTGCGGGGCATCAGCATCGAACTGCGGGCGCACATGGGGAATCCGGTCTGGAGCGGATTTTTCGACGTCGTTTTCTGCGTATCCAGCATCCTGCTCTGCATTTTCTTCGGCGCGGCGCTGGGAAATGTGGTGCGCGGTGTTCCTCTCGGGGCCGATCACTACTTTTTCGAGCCTCTGTGGACCAACTTCCGCGTCGGCGCGGATAATGGCATCCTCGACTGGTACACCGTGCTCACTGGCGTGATCGCGCTGCTCACGCTTACGGCTCACGGTTCGCTTTATGTCGCGATCAAAACAGAAGACGACCTGAACCGCCGCGCCCGCGCCGTGGCCAAGGCGGCATGGCCGCTGCAAGTTCTGCTTACTGTTGCCGGATTGGTGGCGACCGTTGCCATCCGTCCCGGCGTGCTCGACAACTACAAGCAGCACGGCATCGGATTCGTCATCCCGGTGCTCGTGTTTGGCGCGCTCGCGGTCATGATGCACGCCATGCTCAAACGCGCGGACAAGATGGCCTTCGTTGCGTCGGCTCTCTACATCGTAGGCATGCTGGTGGGCGCGGCGTTCGCGCTGTATCCCGTGGTGCTGCCCTCGAGCAGCGATCCCGCGCTCGACCTGACCATCTCCAACAGCGCCGCCAGCCACCACGGCCTGGCGGTCGGATTCACCTGGTGGATTCTGGGGATGATCCTGGCCCTTGGCTACTTCACCTTGTTGTTCCGCATGTTCAAGGGCAAGGTGCGGCTGGAGGGCGGAGGGTATTGAACTCTGCCTGCGTCGTCCTGCTCCTCGTCCTGCACCTAAGCGAACGATTAAGGTGAGGTATATATCTACATTTTTTCCGAACTTTTCGACTAAAGTCTTTGTTTGCTTGGGGTTGCGGCTCGGTGATATGCGACGCTCGGGGCAAAATATTGAGGCGCAGGGACTTGTCGGCAAAATATTGAAGAGCAAGGAGTTAACTTCGGATTTCGGGGAGTGAAATGGGATGGTCGAAGCGAACTCGTGGAAAGTGCCTGCGCGCATATTTCCAATTCTGATCTCTGCGTTTTCCTCAGTAAAGGTTGTTCGTCACAGGAAGCAGATTTTTGGCTGTGGATGGCTGTGGAAAAGAGGCAAGTCTTGGGAAGTGAAGGGCTTCAGGCGTGCAAAATATTCTGCGCGGCTTAGATTTTCCCTCAGCGGCTAAAGCCAGAATTTATTCGATGCGACTTATGGCGCGGCTGGAAAGCCGCGCCCTTTCAAAACCAGCACAATCCGAGTTCATCCGCAGTCCCGCAAGTCGTGCCCTTCGCGATCCCGCCTGTATAATCGAGGAGGGTTCTTCCTCATCTTCCCAATTCTTTTCTGGAGTGTGATTCTTTGAGCTCACATATGCCGCATCAGCATGGACAAGGTCCAACGCCGCAGGGGCCGCAGCCGCTGCCGGGGGTGGACGCCATTATCGCCGTGGGGTCAGGAAAGGGCGGGGTGGGCAAGACCACGCTGTCGGTGAACCTGGCTGTGGCGCTGGTCAAGATGGGTCACAGGGTTGGGCTGCTCGATGCGGACGTGTACGGTCCCAATGTTCCGCTCATGCTGGGGGTCAGCGACCAGCCGCGCATGGTGGGCGAGAATCGCATTGAGCCGATTCAGGCGTTTGGCCTGAAAGTGATTTCTGTCGGATTCCTCAATCCGGGCGACAAGCCCATCATCTGGCGCGGGCCGATGCTGCATCAGATTGTGCGGCAGTTCCTGGGGCTGGTGGAGTGGGGACAACTCGACTATCTCATCGTGGATCTGCCGCCGGGCACGGGCGACATCGCGCTCTCGCTGGTGCAGACGGTGCCTTTGACGGGCGCGGTGGTGGTCTCGACCCCGTCGGACGTTGCGCTGCAGGACGCGCGCAAGGCCATCGAAATGTTCCGCCAGATGAAAGTGGACGTGGTGGGCGTGGTCGAGAACATGAGCTACTTCGTCTGCCCGCATTGCCAGCACGAAGTGGATATCTTCTCGCGCGGCGGCGCCGAAAAGATGGCGCAGCAGTTCGGGGTATCGTTTCTGGGCAATATCGAACTCGATCCCGAGGTGCGCAAGTCGGGCGACGGCGGCAAGCCCATCGTGCTCGAGGGCGAGAATTCGCCGCATGCCAAGTCGATTTATGCCTTCGCCCGAAATGTCGTGGCGCGAGTGGAGGAGATCAAAGCCAACGCGCCGGCCAGCGTGATCCAGATTCAATAGCCGGCAACCGAGGCGAGTTGTCATCCGGAGCGGCGTTTTTCGACGCGAAGGACCTATGCACTCCCCGGCAAAGTTGCACAGGTCCTTCGCGGCAAAGAACGCCGCTCAGGATGACAAGGATTGTGAGTTGTTCTGGAATCGTCCTAGCTGGAAAATCGCTGCCGGTTCGCGGTTCTTCAAGATCAGCTCCGCCATCATCTCCCCGACCGCTGGTCCGTGCTTGAATCCATGGCCGGAGCCGCCGCCGACGATCCACACATTTTCCATTGCAGGATGCCGGTCGAGGATGAAGTGACTGTCTGGCGTCTGCTCGTACTGGCAGACGCGAGTCTCGACCAACGGAGCATCTTTCAGGGCAGGGAAGCGGAAGGCGACATATTCGCGAATGTCTGCGAGAGTTTCTGGATTGACGACGCGCTCGCCGGTTGTAGGATCGAAGAGAGGGCCGCGGGTATCGTCGGCGATTTTGAATCCGCGGCGGCCGCTGCCGGGAATGCCATAACGAAAGCGCCGGAGGTGATCGCCCCACACCGGGAGATGCGCTTCGCTGAAGCGATCGTCGCCGGGAGGCGTGCCAAAGAAAAAAATATCCTGCTGGGTGGGCAGCACCAGGTCGCTGACAGCTTGCGGAAACAGCTTGCCCAGCCACGGCCCGCAGGCGAAGACATAGGCGTGCGCTTTGAGGCGAGACCCGTCGGAGAGCGCAATGCTGCGCAACGGCCCGTTCTCTAGTCCGTCGGCTAGCACAGCGGCCTGCCGGTACTTGCCGCCCGCCGCAATAAAAGCGTCAGCCACCGCCTGGCAACTGGCGCGCGCGTCGAGATATCCGCATTCCGGCTCGAAGATTCCCCACGCGATGCCTTCAAAGTTGATCTGCGGCCAACGCTTCTTCATCTGCGCGGAAGACAGTTCCTGAAACTTGATCTTTGCGCGGCGCAGAGTTTCGAGCGATCCGCGCTCGAAGGCGTCGTCGTCACCTGAAGCCATCCAGAGCACGCCGGTGCGGTGTAGGAACTGCCGCTTCCAGCGGCGTTCGTACTTCGGCCAGAGCTTTAGCGCGCGCGCAGCCATTTCGGTATAGGGCTGGTCGGGGCCGTAGGTGCCGCGCATGACCCGCGTCTCGCCGCCGGAAGACGCGCGCGAATTGCCCGGGCCCCAGGCGTCGAGGAGGGTAACCCGGGCTCCGCGCTCCTGAAGATGCAGAGCGGTCCAGCCACCGAAGGCGCCGGCTCCGATGACTGCGATGTGTCGGTTGGAACTCATGTCGAAGACATGATACCTGCACAGGAGACGGGGAAAGCGTGTGGCCGCGAAAAGCTTTTAACCGCAAAGATCGCAAAGAGAAGCAGGAAACGAAGAAAAGGGGCGAAGGACGCGAAGAAAGCTTTGCATGGAAGATCGGTGGCTGCGCTTCTTTGCGATCTTTGCGGCTTTTGTTTGCGTTCTTAGCGGTTCAAGGCTTTCGCGGTGAGGTGTTCGCCTTGCTTGACACCCTGCCTACCCCATTCCTAGAATCCCCACGGGATTACAAGTTTGGTCCAAAAGGTAAGCTTCTGCATCTAAAATAGTTAGGTAGAATGAATCGGAAGCAGTTTCTCTCCAGGGCCGCCGCCGCAGGGATCGAGATAACTGACAGAACTCAGTATGCCCTCTGAACCCAATATCGGGAATCGGGAACGCGAAATCCTGACCGCGATCGTGGAGACGTTTATCTCCACGGGCGAGCCGGTGGGCTCGCGGACGCTGGCGCGTTCGAATCGCGAAGGGCTGAGCCCGGCCTCCATCCGCAACGTGATGGCCGATTTGTCGGACGCTGGATTGCTGGAGCAGCCGCATGCTTCGGCGGGCCGCGTCCCCACCACCGAAGCGTATCGCTACTATGTGCAGCAGATCTCGGGGGACGCGCGGCTGGCGCCGCAGGAAGCAAGCATGATCTCGGATTCGCTGGCCGGCATCACCGACGTGCAGGAGTTCATGGAGCGGACCTCGCACGTGCTCTCGCTGATTTCGCGCAACGTGGGCGTGACGGTGGCGACCAGCGGTCCGCAGAATGCACTCGAACACGTGTATTTCTCGCGGCTCGGCGATCAGAAGGTGTTGGCCGTGCTGGTCACGCGCTCGGGGCTGGTGCGGGACCGCGTGCTCCGGCTGGACTTGTCGCAGTCGGACCTGGACCTGGCGGCGCGCTACATCAACGAGAATTTCCGCGGCTGGACGATGGAGTCGATGCGCTCCGAACTCGCCCGCCGCCTGGAGCAGGAACGCAGCGAATACGACCGCCTGATGCACTCGATCGAACAGCTTTACAAGCAAGGGGCGCTGGCGGCGGAGCAGGGCAGTCAGGTTGTCTTTGTCGAAGGCGCGGCCAACCTGGTAACTGGCGAGCAGGACCGTCAGCGGCTGCAGGAAATGCTCAAGACGCTCGAGGAGAAGGAAAAAGTTGTTCAGCTACTCGGCGCCTACCTTGACGTCAGGCAGGAGGCGGTCCGGGTTGTGATTGGACTCGACGAGGCCATGCCCTCGATGCAGAATTTCGTGCTGATTGGGGCCCCGGCACACAAGGGGAACGAAGTGATGGGGTCGCTGGCGGTGATCGGCCCCACGCGCATGGATTATCAGCACACCATCACCGCGGTTTCTTATATCGCGCGGTTGTTTGACAAGATCCTGAATGAATCGGAGTAATAGAAACGCAATCATGCGCAAATCAAACGGAAAATCAGAAAGAGAAACGGCAGGACTGGATTTGGAGCACGAACTCCCCACCGGGGACGGCGACGAAGGCTCGTCCGGATCAGATGCAAGTGTGGCCCGTCCGGGCAGCGAGGCAGTAGGCCTCGAAGCAGAGTTGCAGAAGCTGAAAACCGAGCGCGACTCTTTGCTTGACCGCCTGGCGCGGGCGCAGGCGGAATTCGAAAACGCGCGCCGCCGCGCCGCCAAAGAGCAACAGGACTTCCGCGACTACGCCGCCATGGACACGGTGAAGTCGCTGCTTCCGGTCATGGACAGCTTGGAGCGCGCGCTGCAGGTGAAGTCCGAGCCCGGCGATTTCCGCAGCGGCGTGGAGCTCATCTATAAGCAGTTGCAGGATGCGCTGGCCAAGCTGGGCGTACGCGCGATTGCGGCCAAAGGCGAGCCTTTCGATCCGCACTATCATGAAGCGATCGAGATGGTGGAGACCTCGGACGCGGCCGACCACGAGGTGCTGGAAGAACTGCAGCGCGGCTACAAGATCAAAGACCGCCTGTTGCGCCCCGCCATGGTCAAGGTCGCAAAGAATCCCTGAAAATCAGGACTGCACGCAAGTAGCATCCCCCTTGCTTGCCGGGATCTTGCTTTTTGAAGAAAGGTTGATTCTGACGACGAACGCAAAACGTGATTACTACGAAGTGCTGGGCGTGACCCGCACAGTTACGGAACAGGAACTTAAAAGCGCCTATCGCAAGCTGGCGCTGCAGTTTCATCCCGACCGCAATCCTAACAATCCCGATGCCGAGGAAAAATTCAAAGAAGTCAGCGAGGCCTATGCGGTGCTCGCCGACACGGACAAGCGTGCTGTCTATGACCGCTACGGCCACGCCGGATTGGGTGGGAGTTCGGGGCAGAGTGCGGGCTTCGATCCCACCGTATTCCAGGACTTCAGCGACATCTTCGGTGAGTTCTTCGGCTTTGGCGATATGTTCGGCGGTGGCGGGGGACGCCGTCGCAGCCGGGTTCAGCGCGGGGCTGATCTCCGCGAAGACCTGACTCTTGAGTTCGAACAGGCGTTCTTTGGTACCGAGACCCGGGTCACGGTTCGCCGGCACGAGGCTTGCGAGGAGTGCCGTGGTTCGGGCGCGGCGCCGGGAAAAGGCCCGACCACCTGCCGCTCCTGCGCCGGTCGCGGCCAAGTCCGCTACCAGCAGGGATTCTTCAGCATCGCGCGCACCTGCCCTGCCTGCCAGGGTTCGGGCAGCGTCATTACCGATCCCTGCCCGAAGTGCAAGGGCGAAGGCCGCATCCTGCGCCAGCGCAGCGTGGATGCGAAGGTTCCTCCGGGAGTCGAAGACGGAACGAGAATCCGCTTTGCGGGCGCGGGAGAAGTTGGCCAGTTTGGCGGTCCCGCCGGCGATCTGTACGTTGTGCTGCACGTGAAAGAACATCCCTTCTTCGCCCGCGAGGGCAATGACCTGCACTGCGTGGTGCCGATTTCCGTGACCCAGGCCGCGATGGGCGCTGAGATTCGCGTGCCTACCATGGAAGGCGAGCACACGCTGAAGATTCCCGAGGGCACGCAGCCTGGCACTACGTTTCGCATCCGCAACAAGGGCGTGCCCGTCTTGAACGGTCACGGCAAGGGCGATTTGTACGTCGAGGTACGGGTGCAGATCCCGGGCAGGTTGAACAAGCGCCAGCGCGAATTGCTGCAGGAACTGGACGCGCTTTCGAAAGTCGACAACCAGCCCCTGCTGCGCTCGCTGCTCGGCAAGGTGAAAGACATGTTCGGATAGAGTTCGCCATGCGAAAGCGGGAAGCACGCCTTCAGGTCGTGCCGCTGCCTTCTTAAATCATTAGTCAGTAGTCATTGGTCATTAGTCATTAGTCATTGGCGGATTCCCAGCCGCTGAGGTGCCCCACCCGTCCATGACCCGCCGCCGATGGATCGCCGATGAAGTCTCCGCAAATCACGCAGCCCTCACCGGGGACCACGCCGATCATCTGATTCGCGCCCTGCGCGCACGGGTGGGCCAGGAATTCGACATCGCCGCCGGCCCTGCCGTACGTCGCGGACGGATCGTGACCATCCAGGAAGGCCGGGTCGAGTTCGAACTGGGGGAAGAAGTGTCGGCTGCCCCCGCAGCCAACGTTACCCTACTGCTCGCCATCTTCAAGTTCGACCGCATGGAATGGGCAATCGAGAAATGTACGGAACTGGGAGTATCGCGGATCGTTCCCGTAATCGCTCGCCGCACCGATGCGCACTTGATTCCCGCATCGGCGAAACGCGCCGAGCGCTGGCGACGCATCGCGCTGCAGGCCGCGGAGCAGTCGCGTCGTGCGGCGCCGCCTGAGATCGCCGGCCCCATCAAATTGCAAGAGGCGACCAGCCATGCCCGTGCCCTGCGCATCGTGCTGGCCGAGTCGGAGCAGCAGACTCTTTTGCGGGACGTTCTTGCCATGCACGCCGATGAACGCGAGATCGTTCTCGCGATCGGTCCCGAGGGCGGTTGGGCAGACGACGAATTGCGGCTCTTCCAAATCGCCGGATGGATCCACGCCTCTCTCGGACCCACGATTCTGCGCGCGGAGACCGCGGCCATCGCGGCCACTGCGGTAGTCGTCTCCGAACTGGGCTGATGTCCGCCGGGCGCAGCCCGGCCCTTCGCAAAGTGGTATCCTGACCCCGGAATGCCGCCTTCGAAGTCGAACTCCCGTCCTGCTCCGTTTACTCCTGACGACCGCCAGCGCGAAGCTATCGAGCACGTCCACGGTCCCATGCTGGTGGTGGCGGGCGCGGGCACGGGCAAGACTTCAGTCCTGACTCATCGCATTGAGCGGCTGGTCCGCGAAGGCCACGCCCAGCCCCAGGAGATCCTTGCTCTCACCTACACCGTCAACGCCGCCCGCGAAATGCGCGACCGCGTGGGCAAATTGACTGGCAGCAGGGACGTGAATGCAACTACCTTCCACGACTACTGCCTCAACCTGCTCAAGCGCGTGCACCAGGATTTCGGTGTTCTCGATGAAAAGGATCTCTGGATCTACCTCCGCCGCCGCATCCGCGAACTGCATCTTGAGCATTATGTCCGTGCCGCGAATGTGGCCCAGTTTCTCAATGACCTGCTGGAATTTGTGAGCCGCTGCCACGATGAACTGATTACGCCCGAAAAATATGCGCAGTATGTGGAGCGCCTGGAGCGTGGCGAGATCCCCATGCCGCGAGTCGCCAAGTCCAAGAACGTGCTGGATGACACCGAGATTCTGGGCCGCTGCCGCGAAATTGCCCGCGTGTTCGCCACCATGGAGCGCTGGCTAAAGGAGGAAAATCTCGGCACCTTCAGCCACATGATTACGCGGGCCCACGACTTGCTGCAGAGCGATGAGAGCGTTCTGGCGGCCGCGCGTTCCCGCGCCCGCTTCGTCCTGGCCGACGAGTTTCAGGACGCCAACTTCGCCCAGATCAGGATTCTCGCCCGCCTCGCCGGCGCGGACGGAAACGTGTTTGCTGTCGGCGATCCCGATCAGGCCATCTACCGCTTTCGCGGTGCATCCAGCGCAGCGTTTGAACTTTTCCATCGTCAATTTCCCGGCGCCAAGCTCGTAGTGCTGGAAAAAAACCGCCGTTCAACGACTCCCATTCTGCGCAGTGCTTTCGCGCTGATTGACAAGAATCCGCCCGTGTTCGCCCGGCACGCCGACGGCGCACTGGCGTATCATCGCGCGCCACTTCAGTCGGCCCGCGAAGAGGAAGCCGTAAAAGCGGGCACACAACTTCCCAGCCCGCCGGTGTCCGCGGTCGTTCTGACCAGCAGGGACGCGGAAGGGCCCGATCTGGTGAGCTTCATCCGCGACGCGCAGAAGAAAGCGAAGTGCAAGTGGTCCGACTTCGGTATCCTTTACCGCTCCCATTATCAGCGCGACGAAGTCGTGCACGAACTGGCCGAAGCCGGCATCCCCTTCGTCATCGAGAGCATGGACATCTCGGATACTCCCGAGGCTCGCGACCTGTTCGCCTGCGTAAGCGCCGTGATTTCCATGGGAGACGACGTCAGCCTGTTTCGCGTAGCCGCTCTGCCTCGATTCCATGTGAACCCGGAGGATCTTCGGCAGGTCATGCGGGCGAATGCCCGCGATAAGCGCGAGGGCCAGGTAGTTCCGCTCTCCTCTGCGCTCGACCGGGTCGATGGCGGCGCCGAGGTATTGACCGCCGTTCGTCACACGCGCGAAGAAATCCAGCGGAGGGAGGCGAAGGCCCGCGCGGCGGTCGGCATCATCGTGAAGGAGTTTGCCCTCGATGCCTCATCGCCAATTCTGCAGGCCGCTTTGCAGTTTGTCGCAGGCTGGGAAAAGAAAAGAATCAATAAGACCACCGAGTTGGAAGAGTTGGGCGACTATCTGGGACTTTTCCGCGAGGCCGGCGGAGTGATTCCCCTGGAGGCCGGCGAAACGGAGAACGCGGTTCGCCTGATGACCGTCCATGGGGCCAAAGGACTCGAATTTCCGCACGTCTTCATTCTTCGCGCCAATTCGGGTTCGTTCCCCACTTATTACAGGGAGACCCTAGTTGCCTTCCCCAGGGAACTGCGTGACGCGGATTCGATCACGGAGGCCGACGACAAAACGCTTCACGACCAGGAGGAACGCCGACTCTTCTATGTCGCGATGACCCGCGCGCGCGATTCGTTACACATCTACTCCAAACAGGGAAAAGGCAAAACCAACAAAAACCCGGACGGCTACATGCGCGACCTGATCGAGAACCCAGGCCTTTCGCGCTGGTTGAAGGCGATCCCCGCCCGGGGCGCGCAGGCGAGCCTCAGCATCTTTGCCGCAGCGTCCCCCGCCTA
Source organism: uncultured Acidobacteriaceae bacterium (assembly GCA_963825155.1). GTDB lineage: Bacteria > Acidobacteriota > Terriglobia > Terriglobales > Acidobacteriaceae > Sulfotelmatobacter. The sequence goes on from CAWGRZ010000001.1 coordinate 148,435, forward strand.
TCCCGCCGAATCGCAAACCACCGCATGGTTCGAGATGCCCGTGCTCGACGGTTTGCATACCCGACTGAGCGCCTCCGCGGTGGACACTTACGAGCGCTGCGGATTGCAGTTCAAACTCGAGCGTGACTGGCGGCTGGCAGCGAAGCCCGCCGCGGCCATGCAATACGGCGCAGCGATTCACCGCGTGCTCAAAACTTACTTCGACTCCGTTCGCCTGGGACGCCCCAAGACCGACGAAGAACTTATTGACCTGTTCCGCCAGGACCTGGCCGAAGCCGGCATTCAGGAAAACTACCAGCGCGAGCTCTATGAGCAGCAGGGCATGGGGCAGTTGCTCGACTTCCTTGCCTTAGCGCGGTCGCTCCCCGCGCCGCAGGTTCTGCATACCGAACAGTCCTTTGAAATTCGCCTGGGCCCGACCGTTGTGGCGGGACGGATTGACCGCATGGATAGCCGTCCGGACGGCAGCGTGGCCATCGTCGACTACAAAACCGGAAAAGCCCGGGATCAAGAGGATGCCGACGAGAGCCTGCAGTTGTCGCTCTACGCCATCGCTGCCCGGGAGAAGTGGGGATACACCGTGGGCTCGCTGAGTTTTTACAACCTGGAAGAAAACGTTCCCGTCATCACTACTCGCACCGAGGCACAACTGCAGGCCGCCCGCCAGCGCGTGGAAGCTGCCGCGCAGGGAATCGCCGCCGGAAAGTTCGACCCGAAGCTTGGGATGCACTGCAATTTCTGCCCGTACCGGAGTCTCTGCCCGGCGAAAGAGAAACGGATTCCTCACAAAGCGGAGAGCGCATCGGGAAGGGTGAACTGAAGGACTGGAAGTCTTTATTTCTTTATTCTTTTATTATTTGATTCTTGCCGCAAAAACTTAGGGGACGCATTCCGCGTCCCCCTTTTTGACTTCGTACTGAACTTTCTTAGTGCTTCTTTTTCTTCTTTGCCTTTTTCTTGGTTGCCATTGGTTCTATTCTCCCTTCCATTTTTCATGGAAAATTCGCAACGCTGTTTTGTTGCAACTAGTTGAAACATAGAGTTAATGAAAAATGAAGTCAAGAGAAAAATGATGAGGCGAGCGTGTGAGTTGCTGTACCAAAGTCACGGCGATTTCACTTCTCAAGCGAGAGTCAAGCATTTCTTCGAGTGTTGATCGAGTGCCACGCTGTTTTCGCGGGCCCTATCGCATGAGGACCGCCGTTGCTCCGCGATGCGTCGCGATGAAATCCGGCTCTTCATGCCACCCCTCGGATTCAATCTCTATAACAAACATTCTCCCGCCGGCGCATCTATAATGAGAGTGCGAAATCTTCGCGGGAGCTTGATTCATGGCCTCTTTTGACGATGTTGTTATCATCTCCGGCTGCCGCACCGCCGTGGGAAAGTTCCAGGGCAGCCTCTCGGAAATCAGCGCGCCGCAATTGGGCGCCATCGCCGTGCGTGAGGCGGTAAAGCGCGCCGGGGTCGAGGTTGATCAGGTCGACGAGTGCATCATGGGCAATGTCGTCTCCGCGGGGCTGGGTCAGAATCCGGCGCGCCAGGCCGCCATCTTCGGCGGACTGTCTCCCGCGACAGGTGCCATGACTATCAACAAAGTCTGCGGCTCAGGATTGAAAGCGGTGGCTCTCGCGGCGCAAGCGGTGCAGACCGGAAACAGTTCTATGGTCGTCGCGGGAGGCATGGAGTCGATGACCAATGCCCCTTATCTGCTGCCGCAAGCGCGCAAGGGATACCGCCTGGGCAACGCGCAGATCGTGGACTCGATGGTCCACGACGGCCTGTGGGACATCTACAACAACTACCACATGGGCATTACCGGCGAGAACGTTGCCGAGAAATACGGCATCACGCGCGAGGAGCAGGATCAGTTCGCCCTGAACTCGCATCGCAAGGCGCTGGCAGCGATCCGCGAGTGCCGCTTCAAGTCACAGATCGTCCCCGTCGAGATTCCGGCGAAGAGGAAGGGCGAACCTCCCGTCATTTTTGAAAAAGACGAGAGTCCCCGCGAAGACACGACCATCGAAGTGCTGCGTTCCCTGAAGCCGGCCTTCAAGAAAGATGGTACGGTCACCGCCGGCAACGCGCCCGGCGTCAACGACGGCGCTGCCGCCCTGGTCGTCACCAGTGCGAAGCGGGCGGCCGCACTCGGCGTGAAACCCATGGTCCGCATCGTGGCCCAGGCCACCAGCGGCGTCGAGCCCAAATGGGTCATGATGGCCCCCGTCGGAGCTGTCCGCACAATCTGGGAGAAGACGGGCTGGAAGAACGAGGACGTCGATCTCTACGAACTCAACGAGGCCTTCTCGGTGCAGGCGCTGGGAGTGATGCGCGAGTTGGGTCTGAATCCCGATAAGGTGAATGTGAACGGAGGAGCCGTAGCCATTGGCCACCCCATCGGCGCCAGCGGAGCGCGCATCCTGGTCACGCTGATCTACGAAATGATCCGGCGGGATGTGAAGCGAGGGATCGCCGCGCTGTGCCTTGGCGGGGGGAACGCCGTGGCAATGGCGGTCGAGCGCTAAAACAATCCTGTGGCACAATCCGTTTGACCGGCTTGGTTTGACCGGCAGCTATTTACTCTATATTGTATAGATAATGTCGGGTCGCGATTATCTCGGCGAATTTGAACACATCATTGTCCTGGCGCTTCTGCGGCTGGAAGATCGCGCGTACGGAGTCACGGTGCGGCAGGAAATCGAACTCCGCACGAAGCGCGAGGTATCCATCGGCGCTGTCTATGCCACCCTTGATCGTCTGGAGGCAAAAGGATACGTCAAGTCCCGCCACGGCGATCCCACGCCGGAACGTGGCGGACGTTCGAAACGCTTCTTTCGTGTCACGGCTAAGGGAGTGGCGGCGGTGAACCGCGCGCAACGCGCACTTCAGAGCATGACCGAGGGCCTGGTCGTCATCCGGAGCTACTCATGACATCTCCATCAGATTTTGTTCGGCCGCCGCGCATTGCCGCCTGGCTCGTCGGTCTGTTCACGCCGGCCGAAGAGGCAGAATCGATCGTGGGGGACCTGCTGGAGGAATTCTCCCACCTCGCGTCGAAGGGAGTTGCCAGCGCCCGAAGGTGGTATTGGCGACAGACAGTGAAAACCATCGCGCACCTCTTCGGCAGCGGATTCCGCGCCGCTCCCTGGTCAACCACGGCCATCGTAGTCGGAGGATTTTTACTGCTGAAGTTGGTCTCGGGGTTGCCCGACAAGGTGCTATCAGCCGTCACCGACCGGTACCTCGGCTTCTGGTCGGGCCACTTTCAGGCTTACCTGTGGATGCTGAACGGAATGTGGATCGCACACCTCATCCTGTCGGTGTTGGTTGGGTCTATGGTCGCGCTGGCGGCCAAGGGAAAAGAAATGGTGGCCACGCTAACGCTAGCTGCGGTGCTGGGGGCGTTGATTGGCGCTGCGTTTGTGTGGGTAGCTGCGCACGGGTCTATGGATGTTGCGTGGATGCTATGGTCATGCGCCGATCCGTTCGCGATCATTGTTGGGGGAGCGATCGTGCGAATGCGTAGATCAGCCGCGACAGCATTGTCTTCAGGCGCGTAACTTGCGCCCAGGCTCCTGCCGCTTCACCCCACCGGCGACATCGGCAGCGTCACCGTGAACACCGCTCCACCATCAGGAGCATTCGCCGCCTCTACGCTGCCGTTATGTTCCTTCATCACTGACTTGCAGATGCTCAAGCCCAGTCCCGTGCCGCGCCCTGGCCGCTTGGTGGTATAGAACGGATCGAAGATACTGGAGAGGTTTTCCTTCGGAATGCCCGCCCCGTCGTCGTGAAAGCTGACCCACACCGAATTGTTCGTCCTTGCCCAGACGAATCCGCAGCGTGCCCTTATCCCGCGTTTCGCGGATCGCATGCTCAGCGTTCAGAATCAAGTTCAAGAACACCTGCATCAACTGGTGCGGATCGCCCAAGGCGTAGGGCACCCCAGCTTCTTTCAGAAAGTCTACCGTGATGTTGTTCTTGCGCAGGGAATAGGCATGCAGGTTTAGCGTGCGCTCGACCACTTCCACCAGGTTGATCCGGCTCTTGCCCGGAGCCGGAGGCCGCGAAAAATAGGTCAGGTTCTGCACGATCTCCGCCGCCCGGCGCGCCTGCTGCTGCAGCATGGCCAGCTGCTTGCGCGCGGTTTCGCCGGTTTCGGTATCCTGCAGCAGTTCGCTCACGCCCAGGATGCTGGTCAGAGGATTGTTCAGTTCGTGAGCGACGCCGCCGATCATTGCGCCCATCGCCGCCAGTCGTTCGCTCTGCACCACCTGCTGTTCCAGCTTCCGTTCGATGGTGATGTCACGAACGGAAATAATGACGCCGCTGATCTTCCCCTCGGCATCGACGAGTTGGCTGCCCGCAGCGCGCATGGTCCGCCAGCTTCCGTCGCGGTGTCGCGCGCCGTACTCGGCTGAGCCAAAAGCTTGCTGGCCAGAAACCACGTGTGGTAGAGCGAGGCCAGCTCCGGCGAATGATCTTTCAGATCGGAGATTTTTTTTCCCAGCATTTCTTGCGGCTCATAGCCCAGAAGATCGCGGGCGCGGGAGCTGGCAAAGGTATAGCGCTCCTCGAGATCCACTACCAGAATCAAGTCGGGGAAGCTTTCCAGCAGACGGCGGCGGAACTCCTCCTGCTGCGCCAGTTCCCGCTCCATGGTCCGCTTCTCGGTGATGTCTACCAGCGTGCCCTGGTAACGGATGATGGCGCCCGATGTGTCCCAGACTGCCCGCGAGGAATCGAGAAAGATGGCCGCCTTCCCATCCTTGCGCCGAAGTTTGATCTCACGGGTACGCAAGCCGCCACGATCATCCAGGGCGCGCCCCAGTACCGGCTGGCCCGGGTCGAAATTCAGTGCGGCGGGTTCCACCGCCAGAAGATCGCTCTTCTCCCCATAGCCCAGCATACTGACGAGCGCGGGGTTGGCGTCGAGCAACTGTCCTTCGGGCGTGCTGAAGTACACGCCCTCCTGCAAGGTCTCGAACAATTCGGTGAAGCGCATCTCCTTCTCGCGCTGCTCGGTCACGTCGCGGCCCAGGATGCTCGCGCCCACCACCTCATCCCCTTTGACGATGCCATTCAGCACGCAGTCGAAGAAAAGCGGCCGGGAGTTGCCCTTCACCCGCATCCGCACCGTCCCCGCCCAGCGCTTCTTCTCCAAGAAGCGCCCCAGACTGCGTTCCACATCTTCGCGGGTCGGCTCCTCTACGAAGTCGTAGATCTTGCGCCCTACCAGTTCGGAGTAAGACACGCCGGTCAGCTCGGTGACGCGCTTGTTCACCGTCCGCAGGGTGCCATCGAGCGATACCGCGCACGCCGGGTCATCAAAAGAGTCGATCAGCTCCTTGAAGCTGCGCTGGGAGCGCATGATCACCTGGCTGAGCTGGTCCAGCTGTTCTTCGGAAGGCGCGGCGCCGACGTGCTCCTGCAACCCGTGCAGCAGGCCCTTCAGTTCGCTGACTTCGCGACGCCGCCCATAGGCATAGACCGCGAACAGGACCGAAAGAGTCAGGACTCCGACGGGAATGGCACGAAGCGAGTAGGGGATGTTCTCCAGTCGCTCCCACAGCAGGCCGGCCAGCGCGACGGAAAGAAAGATCAGAAACCCCAGGACCCAGCGCCAGAGCTGTGACTCCTCTTTCTCGAGATTCCCAGGAGGGCGGGGCGTACGCGAGGAGTTCACGGGGTCCGGGGTCATGGGCAGGTTATTTTACGCAAAACCATCCTAATTCTACCCGTGAAGAAGCGCCAACCGTTGGACATCTTGGTACGCCAACGGATTTCCGAACAACGCCAACCGATCGGCGGAGGACCGTTTCAGCAGCCTGCCCGAGCGATACCCCTTTTCCACAGCTCTGGAGTGACATCCATCACAGCCAGGACTGCCCTTGAGCCCGTAAGGTAGGTACCTGGAGGTTCAGGACGGGACAGGACTTCGCGACCGGAATTTCGCGATCAGAACTTTGCGATCAGGATCTTGTGTGCCCGCTGGGTGCGATCCCCACAGGGCCAGCCCGACGCCATGCTCTATAAGACTCTCAGCGCCGCTGTGTACGGCATCGACGCCAACATCATTCAGGTGGAGGTCGACTGTTCCGGCATCAAGTGCGACCAGGACCACTTCCACACCGTCGGTCTGCCCGACGCCGCCGTGCGCGAGAGCCGCGATCGCGTGCGCGCCGCGCTGAAGAATTGCGGCTACGACATCCCCCCGACCCACATCACCATTAACCTGGCCCCCGCCGATATCAAGAAAGAAGGTTCCGGATTCGACCTGCCCATGGCCCTCGGAATCGTCGGAGCCTATGGCGGCCTAACCAAGAAAGAGATCGCGGACTGCCTTTTCGTGGGAGAGCTTTCTCTGGATGGCGGTGTACGCGGCGTCCGTGGCGCTCTTCCTATTGCTCTCGAAGCTCGCGGCCGAAAGATTTCCCGCATGGTCGTGCCCGAGGCCAACGCCAAAGAAGCGGCCATGGTCGCCGGAGTCGAAGTCTATCCGGTGCGCTCCCTGCTCGACGTGATCCACTTCATCAACTCGGGCAATGGCATCGTTCCCATCCAGGCCGACGGCGACTCGCTGCTGCGCGAATCCCAGCAATTCTTCGTCGACTTCAAGGACGTGCGCGGCCAGCAGACGGCCAAGCGGGCCATCGAGATCGCCTGCGCGGGCGGGCACAACATTCTCATGATCGGCCCTCCTGGGTCCGGCAAGACCATGCTGGCCAAGCGCATGCCCACCATCCTGCCGCCGCTCACCTTCGAAGAGGCGCTGGAAACAACTAAGATCCACAGCGTGGCCGGGGTGCTCGATCAAGGTACTGGACTGGTGGGGAAGCGCCCGTACCGCTCGCCGCACCACACCATCTCCGACGCCGGCCTGATCGGCGGCGGCGTGATCCCGCGTCCGGGGGAAGTTTCTCTCGCTCACAACGGTCTGCTCTTTCTCGACGAACTGCCGGAATTTCCCCGCAACGTGCTCGAAGTCCTGCGCCAGCCGCTCGAAGACGGCACGGTGAGCATCGCCCGCGCCTCCATGTCGCTGACCTTCCCCGCGCGCTTTATGCTGGCTGCCGCGATGAATCCCTGCCCCTGCGGCTTCCACAACGACCGCTCCCGCGAATGCCACTGCACCACTCCGATGATCCAGCGCTACATCTCGAAAATCTCCGGCCCGCTGATGGACCGCATCGACATCCACATCGACGTCCCGGCTGTGAACTACAAGGAAATGCGCTCCACCAACGAGCCGGAAAGCTCGGCCAAGATTCGCGAGCGCGTCATGCGGACCCGGCAGAAGCAGCAGGAACGGTTCGCCTCGTCGCGCGAAAAGCTCTATTGCAACGCGCAGATGGCCTCCCGCCACATCCGCACATTCTGTGAACTGTCAGCAGACTGCGAACGCCTGCTCGAACGAGCCATGACCCAGCAGGGCCTGAGCGCCCGCGCCCACGACCGCATCCTGAAAGTCGCCCGCACCATCGCCGACCTGGAAGACGCGCCGAACCTGGAACCCAAACACATCGCCGAAGCCATCCAGTACCGCAGCCTGGACCGCACGTACTGGGCGTAGGGCAGCGGGAGAAAAAGGCTCACAGCCGCTGGCGGACCCGGGTCAGTAAGTGATATCGAGATTTTTCGCCACCTGCGCGGGGTCTGCTACCATCACCGCATGTTCAATTTTGGGAAGCCGAAAACAGCTGGCGACTGGATAGTTCACATCGCGGGGGTCATGGTCGCGATATTCCTCGTCTGGTGGATGCTTCGGATGTACGTACTGTGAATGTACTCAACGCCCCTCCGTGGTCGATGAGAGCTATAGGGATCGCCAACCATGGCCGATTGGCACCTATATGTGGACTTATCTCATGGACCAATCTCGAAGATTACACCATTCCCAGGCGAGCCTCCCTGCTGGGTTGTGCCGTAGAGATGACCGCCGCTGAGAGTCAATGACGAAGGCTCCCGGCCAGAGGGACCGCCGGGAAAGTCATAGTATCCGGTTTCTATCATGCCCTGTCCGGTTTGGCCCATTCCCCCGGTTTGGGACAGGCGAACCAGCGTCCCGCAACCGTAATAGCCGCTACTGGAATCACCACAGCTCGGAGGGCCGCCATTTGGCATCAGGCCATAAATATTTCCCGCCTGATCGCGAACCAGATTACCGAACGGTTGCAGGCCGTCGGCACCACCCAGGAACTCATAGAGCTGGGAAAGTGTCCAACCGCTGTCGCTCCGGGTCAGTTTAAAAAAGTTGCCGCACTGACCACATAGGGGGGTATCGATCCTCGGTAGGTGTCGATACCAGGCGGTTACATTCAAAATCCCCGTTGCGGGGTCAACGAGTGATAGCGCGATTTTTCAGCAACTACCGCAAGACATGAGCGGGAGGAGGAAATTGTCCAACAGTATTTGACCCTCGGCGCGGGCTCACTCTGAGCGAAACGGTTTCCACGACCCCATCCACCAAAGGGCCGAGGGGACACCTGGGCGAAAGTCAGACTCGCCACGTGGTAACTGTTGCGCGATTGCACGTTCGTAATTTGAAAGTGGCATGAGGGGCAGTCAGAATCAACTTGCCCGCCACTTCAAGAGCAGCGATGGAAAGCTTCCCGCCTGGGAACACGTCGCTGACGTCAACCCGTCCTGGCCCAGTTGGAAGGTGAGTCGTCATGTCTCGGCTAAAATCAACGATTCTCTGCATTGATGACCATTGGAATGGCCTCATTGGCCGGAAGATGTTGCTCGAAATGAACGGCTATGAAGTTCTGGAAGCGAGCGGTGGGGACGAAGGGCTGAAGTTGTTCCGTTCGCATCCGGTGGACGCGGTGGTCCTCGACTACCAGATGCCTGGGATGAACGGCGACGTGGTGGCTGCGAAGATGAAGCGCATCAAATCCCACGTCCCGATCATGCTGTTATCCGCCTACGAGCCCCTGCCGAAGAGCAAGCTAAAGGCCGTGGACACCTTCTTATCTAAATCGCAACCGTCGGGCATGCTCTTGTCCAGCCTTCAGAACCTGCTCGATGGCCGGTCCAAACCATTCTTCCACCGCTGGCTCGATCTCTGGAGAGATCGCAATCAAGGGGTAAGGCAGTGAACTTCTTAAATCGAGTGTTCGGGAACTGGTGCCAGCATCGGTTTGCGTGGCCGCGCGTCGATGCCAATGACCGTCACTACCAGATATGCCTGGTTTGTGGAACGGCCTACGAGTATGACTGGAGGATGATGCGCCGGACTGGTCGGCTGGCAACGGACGCCCAACATCAATGGCGTGCTGATGCCTCCCCTGGCATCTCCCGGTAGGCGTAGTTTTCCCTCTTTCTCTGGTCTCCGACAGATCAATTTGTTCGAAACCCGATTACATAGAGGAGAATTCGCTGACCATGGTCAATGAGTGAAATTGATTCCATAACAATGTCGGCTCCCATGCCCGGATAGACTTTGGTGGTGCCAACCAACCAAGGCCCGGGAGAAAGGAGCCGAACATGAGGATTATAGGTTGTGACTACCATCCGGGCTTCCAACAAGTTGCATTTGTGGATACCGACACGGGAGAACTGCAAGAGCGGCAACTGGAGCACCGTGAGGAAGCGGAGAAGCTCTACCGCGATCTCGCGGCCCAGGGAATAAAAGTGCGCGTGGGGATGGAGGCCAGTGGGCATGCACGCTGGTTTGAACGATTGCTCAGTGAGTTGCAGTTTGAGCTGTGGATTGGAGACGCGGCTGAGATCCGAACCAAGCGAGTACGCAAACAGAAGACGGATCGCCAGGATGCGCAGCTGATTCTGAGATTAATGCTGAAAGATGATTTTCCCCAGATCTGGGTAGCGAACTGGGAGAATCGGGATCTGCGGCAACTCATTTAACATCAATTGACCTGTGTGCTCTACAGCCGCGGGAGCCATCACGAATATATGTGCACCGCTTGCACACGCGAAGTTGTTTTTGTCTGCCGCTTATGATAGAGAAAACAGATGATTTTCTTGAGGGAATGGGCAAACAGCCTAAGGGCAGCACTGTTGATCGCGCTGTTGGCGGGCGGGACCCTGCACAACGCCAGCGCAGAGGATAATGGCCTCGAGCGCACGCCGGTTCTCGGCTGGAGTAGCTGGAGCTTCATCCGCAAGCTTCCCACCGCAGACCAAATGAAAGCGCAGGCGCTCGCCCTGGATAATTCCGGATTGCAGAAAATCGGGTACCAATACGTAAACCTAGACGACTTTTGGTATCAGTGTCCGGGACCGCAAGGTCCGAACGTCGACCCTTATGGCCGCTGGATCACAGACTCATCGAAATTCCCGGCTCAGGGAGACACCGATGGCATCAAGGTAGTCGCTGACTACATCCACAGTCTCGGGATGAAGTTCGGAATCTATGTTACGCCGGGTATTTCGAAGCAGGCAGTCAGCCGCAACACGCCGATTAAGGGCACATCGTACACGGCCGCCCAGATTGCGGAACCGTCTGTAGCGGAGAACAACTACAACTGCAAGGGCATGGTCCGCATTGACTACAACAAGCCTGGCGCGCAGGAGTATACGAATTCATGGGCAGATATGCTCGCGGTGTGGGGCATCGATTACGTCAAAATTGACGGCATGAAAGACAGCAACGCCGCTGACGTGAAGGCATGGTCGGATGCGATACGGCAAAGCGGACGGCCCATGGTCCTGGACGTCACGCAGGGGGATTTTACAACTGCCCTCGCACCAACCTTGATGAAGTATGCCAATCAATGGGAATTCGCGCCCGACGTCGAATGCTATCGCTGCGAAAAGGGCGGCAGCAGCTATCCGCTGACCAGTTGGGCGGACATTGCCAAACGCTTCAACTACGTGGCGGAATGGCAGCCTTACGCGGGTCCCGGCGGTTTCAACGATTACGACTCTCTGGAGATAGGAAACGGCGACAACGACGGTCTGACTCCGGTGGAACGCCAGACTCAGATAAGCCTGTGGGCGCTTGGAGCGGCACCGCTCATCCTCGGGATCGATCTTACTCACCTCGACCCAACGGATCTGCAGAAATATCTGGAGAACTCTGAAGTCCTTGCTGTCGACCAGGATTCGATCGCCGCGAAAAGGGTGCTCAATAACGGCAACCAGCAGGCGTTCGCCAAGAGGGAGCCGAACGGAGACGCAATCCTCGGTTTGTTCAACACCGGCGGAAAAGCAGAGGAAGTCTCCGTTCCAGCATCCACCGTAGCCCTCCCCGAAAACAAAAACGGCTATTCCTTACACGACCTGTGGACCGGCGAGACGAAGAAGACAACCAGCACCATCAGTGCTGTTGTTCCGTCGCATGGGGTTGTCCTGTACCGCGTCAGTGGACTTTAAACGCTAGTTTCAGGCGCGTTGAGAGTCATTGCCCGTCTGGCCATTTTGAATGAAATCGCGATTTTTCATCAACTGACCAGCAGCTCAGGGTCGTTCCGGTGGATTATTCCGAGGATTACGCCGACGATCAGGCCGAGGGTTCCGATCATCCACACGACGAAGATATTCCCTGACACAAGGGACAGCAGCCACCCGAGAAGTACTCCGGCCACAATTCCGGTGATGATAAACCTTAGGATATTCTTCGCCAAACTCCTGCCTCCAATCGGTAGTGTATCCGCCAATGAGTGCAATGGGGATGTTTCGCCAACAATCGCCGTTCGTGTACATCTGAACCGTGTACCAGTGGCTTTCAAGCCGCGCTACGCGAGCGACTTCACACGGCAAGCCTTCGTATTTCCCCGGTTTGTTGCTAGTCGCTGATGGCGCGAGCAAGTCTGTTGGGTCGAAAACCAGATATACAGTTGTGTCTTGTCCCGCCCAACCCCAACCGTCCCACTCAATATGCTTCAAACCACCTGAAGCAGAGACTGGCTGCGCCAGAACCCGCGCCTTGTATTCACGCGACCGTGCGAACCATCGAATTTCAGTTCGGACCGCATAGGTGTTCCCAATAATCAGGAGAGCGGCTGCCAGCACGAGAAAAGCCGCCAGAGTTTCCAAGCTGATCCAAGCGATGTACGCACCTCTGTTGGGCACCGACCCCGCTTTTCTCCAAGCATCCTTGAAGTGCCGCAACGTGGCAATGCAAGTTGCTATTACGAGAACCGCGCAGCACGCAAGCATCAAATCCCGCAGCACAACATTCGTCGCTGTACGGGAATCGAGCGGCGGTAGTAACCACGCTGCTCCGACAAAGAAAATCAGCCAGCCGACCGCAATGTATTTCAGCTTCAGGGATTGCAGACGCATTCTGTCTGAGCTTACACCTAGACGATTGTTGTTAACAGGCCTTTACACGTTTTGACCGCTGGTCATTGAGTGCGATGTTTCACCAATTGAGACGAGGGCCTAATTGGTTTGGAATAATGCTGCCGCGTGATAACTCCCGAATTGTCGGCCCACCGGATGCTAGACTTCTATTCCAAGCAGCCGGTAATTCCGGCCGGAGTTCTCTGCATGCTATTTCAGAAACGTGGACTCGCTGCGGTTTTTTTCGCGGTGACCAGCCTTGCCGCGTGTCTCCCAGCGGAGACACCGGTCACCCTTAGTATCGACGCCCAAGGCGCGACCACGCCCTTCCCGCACTTCTGGGAACAGACCTTTGGCTCCGGGCGCGCCATCCTGTCTCTGCGCCAGAGTTATCGCGACGATCTCCGTACCGTCAAGGAAGCTACCGACTTTCAGTCCATCCGCTTCCACGGCATCTTCATGGACGAGGTCGGCCTCTACGACCCGGACCGTCAAGTAAAGGATCCGGGACTCGACGCTCAGGCCGCCAATGACGCTTCCATCTACAACTTCTCCTACATCGATCAGATCTACTATGGCCTGCTGGCCAACGGCGTTAAACCTTTTGTCGAACTGGGTTTCATGCCGGGCAAGATGGCCGCCGATCCCACCCTGGTGCAGGGCTTCTGGTATCACCCGGTAGTATCACCGCCAAAAGACTACAAGCTCTGGGATGACATGATCCGTGCCTTTGGCAACCACCTGATCGAGCGCTACGGAATCGATGAGGTTGCCAAATGGAAATTTGAAGTCTGGAATGAGCCTAACCTCTTCTGGCGTGGAAGCCCCCTTCAGCCCACCTATTTCGAGCTTTACGACCACACGGCGCGGACGCTGAAGAGTGTCTCCCCGCGTCTTCAGGTCGGCGGCCCGGCAACAGCCCAGGCAGCCTGGGTTACAGCTTTCCTGGCCCACACCAAGGCCAGCAGCGTGCCCGTGGACTTCGTTTCCACGCACGTCTACGCCAACGACACTGCAGACAACGTCCTGGGCACCAACGAAAATGTCTCTCGCGACATGATGGTCTTTCGGGCCGTCAAGAAAGTTCACGAAGAAATCCTCGCCTCCGCCTACCCGCGTATCCCGCTGATCTTTTCCGAGTTCAACGCCAGCTACGCCAACGAGCCCAACGTGACGGATTCCACTTTCATGGGCCCGTGGCTGGCAAATACCATCCGGCTCTGCGACGGCCTTACGGATTCGATGGATTACTGGTCCTTTTCTGATGTTTTTGAAGAGCAGGGAGTCGTCCGCTCTCCTTTCTACGGTGGCTTTGGACTTCTGGCGGCAGACAGCATTCCAAAGCCCTCGCTCAACGCCTTCCGCGCTCTGCATAAGCTCGGCACGAAACGCCTGAGCATCTCATCCGACTCCGCGCTGGCAACCGTTGCGCAGGATGGCTCGGTGGTACTGGCACTGTGGAACTATGCCCCGCCGATTGGGGTGGGTGCTACGTACACAAAGCCTATGGGCCCCGCCGCCCCGGCGCGTACCTTCGACCTCCGTTTCGATCATGTGCCGGCTAACGCTTCCGTAGAAGTGTGGCGCGTCGACGACGATCACGGCAACGTCATCCGAGCCTTTGACCGCATGGGACGCCCCAGCGGCAGTCTTACCCCCGAGCAAATCGCGCAGTTGAAGGCAGCCGGCGCCATGGCCCCGATGGAGAAGAAATACCTCAATCGAGGGAACTTGCGCATCGCCGTTCCGGCCCAGGGACTCGCCGTACTGGTGGTGGCGCGGTAAGGCTCCGGGGCGGCCCATAAGGCCCTGCAAGCAGGAGTTTTCGCCACCCTCTCATTCGACACGTACCCGACTCAGAGCGGGACTGCGCATGTCCCACGGGTGGGCGAGGGTGGGCAAGCAATACGCTTGGCCGCCATTCATCCGAGATAAGAACCGGGTGCGCTAATCAGCGCCCGTCCGGGTCTGTGCGGGGGGGCACCGGGCAACTGGTGTCCCTACCCGCGATCAACGTATTCATTACCTCTTGCTGACTTGCGACTTTGTGCCCTCTGGCGGACCAACATCCGGAGGCATCTCCCCCGTCAGAGAGTTCAAGAAGGCTTGCAGATCGCTGCGCTCCTGCCCCGACAGGAAGTCCAGCACGTGAATCTTCGGGTCGAGATTGGGATTGGAGTTGCCGGCGCCGATATAGAAGTCGATGGCCTGCTTCAGGTCTGTGAGGCTGCCATCGCTCATATAAGGCGACCTCTGCGCAACATTTCGCAACGACGGCGTCTTGAATTTCCCCTTGTCGGCTTCGTTGTGAGTCACGGCGTACAGACCGACATCGGTGAAGTCTCCCGCGCTCACACCGACTCCGACATTGTGAAACTGGTTATCGGTGAATAGAGCGTAGTTCTCTCCAACCGTATGGCAGGAGGCGCAATCAGCTTTTGTCTTCGAGGTGAACACGACGAATCCGCGCTTCACGGCGGCGTCCACGGCTCTTTCATCGTGTCCATATTTCCAGCGATCGAAAGGCGAGTTGCCGCTGATCACCGTGCGCTCGAATGACGCAATGCTTTTCTCCACCATTTCGTAGGTAATCAGTCTCGCACCCCAGGCGGCGGCGAATTGCTCGCGATAGCTCGGGTCGGCAGTCAACCTTTGTTCGACCGTTGTCAGCGTATTAGCCATTTCCACCGGGTTCTGCACGGGGCCTTCGGCTTGGTTTTCCAGGGTGGGAGCCCGCCCATCCCAGAACTGGACATTGAAATACGCGGCATTCACGACCGGCGGGGAATGACGGGTCCCCGTTTTCTTGCCGACACCTTCGGAGACCGGCCTGGAATCGGCAAACCCGAATTGCGGGCTATGGCAGGAGGCGCAAGAAACCGTGCCATCCAGCGAGAGAATGGGATCATAGAAAAGACGGCGGCCGAGCGCGATGGTTTCCGAAGTGGGTGGATTATCGGCTGGAATCAGCACCGGCGGAAGCCCCAGAGGAGCTTTGATGTGTACTGTCTTGCCGATGGGCATCACTGGCGAGGCTGGCTGAGTCTGGCTTTGAAGCAACAAAACAGAGGCTAGGACTGCGAAAAGAAGGACAAGGAAGAATTTGCGTGAATTCATAGGACCCTCCGAGTGGAGACTCAGGCCCCCGCGTTGCATGATGGATTGCCGACCGGCAGACTGAATTGCTCTGGAGCGGCGGAGCCCGGCTCTATCAGTTCCTGAAGTCTGCCACGCCACAATCGTAGTATGATCGGCGGACCAAGTTAGTGACGCTGATCACGCTGAGTGGTGACTGCACTGCTCATTCCGCTCCGAGACGCAGCAGGGCCTGAGTGACACAACTTCGCAACAAAGTCGCTCGAACTAGTTCGGCCGCAGCGCGGGCATGGGTATGGGGATGTTCAGCGCGGTTGCTCCCGCCCCGACTCCTGCCTCGCAGGTATCCGGCGGGAATGTACACACCGTGCCGTTGCCCTGGCAGCCTCCGCCCCAGAACATGTATCCCAGCATGCCCGGTGTTGTCCCTGCTCCGGCGGGCGGAATCGTCTCCACGAAGTTGGCAGCCACTTCCTGATCAGAAGTCGGATAGTTGTCGCAGTTGGGGATGATATTGTTGCCCACCACCCAGACGCTCCCCGCGAGTTTGGCGGGCGCCAGCGGCGGCACCGATCCCGACAATCCGTTAATGTGCTGCTGCCAGTAGCCCTCAGAAGTGGTGATGCTCGTCTTCTGTGAGCTCACCATGGCATTGGCGTAGTCCAGCACCGGCCCCGTGGTTTTGAGCCAGTTCGTGGTCGCATAATTTGCCAGGGCGGTCAGGTAGGTGTCGCCGTCGCCCAGGTCGACGGTGAGTCGGGCGGCCTGGTTGGCGCCGGTCGGGTCATAGGGAAGCACCGAGCGGAAGGCCGTCACGAATTTCTGCAAGCCGGTCAGGTTGGGATTGCTGCTCTTCTCGTAGTCAATCTCGATGCCAACGTTGAATTGTTTGGCCGCGTTCGCAGCGTTGATGCCAAGCTGGGTGGGATTGCTGCCCAGGGCTTTGTCCCAGTTCTTGGTGTAGCTGATGCCGCCAACGGAAAACATGACCCGCACGCCCTTGCTCTCGAAGTAATTCACCACCGCCGCGGTCATGCCGATGGGAATGCCGTTGGTGTCGGTCGAGTCGGTGGTCAGGTTCATCAGCTTCAGCGGGTTCACAAAACTCAGAACTACCAGATTTACTGACGGCGAGCCGTTGCCACGGTCAATGATCCAGTGATTCTGCGTGTCGAAGGTGGTCATGTTTGGGGCCGAAGCCCAACTGCACGCGTCGGAATAGCAATGCCAGAGTCCATAGACCTGTATTTGGGTTTGGGCGTTGGCGTGGGGAACCATTCCGAGCAGCCCGCAGAGGAGCAAGCCGGTAACGCCCGCGCACAGCAGCCTTGCGATCTTTCGAGTCATAGTGCCTCCTGTGTTTTGACTATGCGCTGCACCGCATCCTGATTCAGGATGCGGGGCGGAACTGCGAAGGGAGCGAGCAAATCGCTCCCCTCAAGACTGACCAGCAAAGAATAACTACGGAGTTCCCGACGGCGCGCCGGCGATTTCCCACGCGAATCCGAGGAAGGAAGACGCGGTGAGATCGATCGCTGGCTCTACCGTGGAGTAGGACTGCACGTTGTCCTTATAGACGGCGCCGTTTCCATTGAATGTGGCGAACTGGTCCACGCCATTGGGTGGACAAGGCACCATTCCAGTCAGCGAGCCCTTGGCCGAGGCCGAATTGGGACCTTCCACGGCTGCACCGAGCAGGAAGGGAGGGCCATTGGGCGGCACGTCCACCAGGTTCGTGACCTGGTGCTGCATGCAAAGCGGGAACGTGGTGCCATCGCCTACGATCAGCGATGTTCCCCAGGCGTTCGCACCCAGCACATTGGCCTGCCAGCGCGACCCGTAAGCAGCGTATGCCGTCGAGCTGGTCAGGTTGTCGTATTCGTTGGCCATGATCACCAGCCCGCCGCCGTGCGAGGTCGTGTCATAGGTGGCCCACGGGAATCCGAATCCAAAAGGATCTTTTCCCGCTTGGGTTACGGCCTTGTCCAGTTGCTTCTTCAAGTCCGCCAGCAGCGCGGCTTCAGAAGTGGCCAGCCCGCTGGGATTTCCCGCGAGCACAAGGGCACGGTATAGCTCGAAGTGCGCCAGGCCGCTGACGTCGTAGAGATTCAAAGTGTCGGCTGCGTCGTTCGGACCCGTGATGTAGGCATGGGCCCAGGTCGCGGCCAATGGCAGGTAGTACATGGGATCGGTGTGCGGCAGTCCGCTCGGCAGGCCGGTCGCGCCCTGCAGCGCAAAATACAACTCAGTGGCTCCCAGTTCCAGATCGTCCCGCCATTCGGTCTCGGGATAGAAATCAAACGGTCCCGCAGTCAGCAGATTGCCGGTAGGAGCAGTGTTTGCGAGATCGAAAATATGCTCCGCCGAGAGCAGGCACTGATTGGCATACGCTGGATCGCTGACGGCAAACACTTTGTAGCAAAGCGCAAAATCGGCCGCCAGTCTTCCCGCAATGTTGGGACTGATCGATGCTCCCGCGCCTCCCGCGGTGTTTTGAAATACCGGCCGGTGACAGATGTATTGATAGGGCGAGGCGCAGCCCTGGTAGGTGTCGTCGGCCTGGGGCAGGCGCCAGATGTCATGATCGCCCGCGTAATTGTGTCCGCCGGAGGCCACGCCGACCTGGTAATAGAGAGTCTTCGAACTGTCCGCCCACATTTTCTGCAGCCAGTCGAGGCCGAAAGTCGCTTCGGCGGTGAAGTTTGATGTGCTCGATCCCGAACCCATCTGTCCGGGAAAGTCGCGCACGCCCACCAGCATCATCGCGACCGTGTAGGTGTGCGTCTCCACAAATTTCAGGTAGTCGCCGGCGTCCCACCAGCCGCCCGATCCGTCGATGACCGCGCCGGTCGCAGTCAGCGGACCAGCGCTGTCATTCCTGCTGAAGCTGGGAGTGAAGTAAACGTTCGCGCTTTGATCGTTCAGATGCCCGGGCGCCGAGCGCAATGCGTTCGGAATGTAGTTCGGCCCGTCGCGCGAGGTTTCGTAATAGAAAAGTGAGTTTGACAGCGGCGTGGCGTAGAGGTTCGCAGCCGTGTCGATCTTGAACGCCGGAGAAGTGGCCGCGATCGGAGATGCCACCGAAATGGTGTAGGTTCCCGCCGTCGATACCGAGTCGAAATCGAGCGCGTAAACGTCGGCGAACGTTCCCCACGCTCCCACACTTGTTCCCACCGAAGCCGAATACACCGTGGTCCCGCTCGCGTTCTTGACCGCGAACGTCGCCCCCGTTTCCGCGCCGCTTGCCATGAGGTAAGCGCGCTTGCTGGAACTTCCAACATACCCAACCTGATTCACGCGGATGAAAGCGCTGCTTCCACCCCCGTGGGCCGGAGGAGCGGCCGCGGCAACAGCGGTCAGCCCTATCAATACAAAGAGGTGAGACAGAATGCGGGCGGAAGCGGAATGCCCGGGTAGGACTTGCATGGGACACCCCCTTAGTGAACGGTTTCAATAAAACGAATGAATAGTGCTGCGTCCCGAGCTTTCTGTCAATAGGAAAACCACGATGCGGGACTTTCGCCTCTACCTTAAATCCCCAGTTAGGGACGCGAAGGACCGGCCCAGTCATCCCCTCCCCCGAAACTGAATAATTCTCCTCCGATCCCGTTTCGAAGGCCGACCCTCCGGCAGGGTTTCGAACTGACGCATCGCCTTCCGCTCAGCCGCCACTTTCAGCCGCAACTCGCGGCTTGCCTCGGTTTCGCGGTAGAGCGTCTGCGCCACCGCTGCCGGACCACGCACCTCGCTGAGCAGCAGCACGTCTACTTCAAAGTCTCCGCCCTCATTGGTCACCCGCAACCGGTCCCCCGGCCGGACGTCCCGCGCCGCTTTGGCGACTTGCCCGTTTGCCTGAATCCGGCCGAGTTCACAGGCCCGTTTGGCCAAGGTCCGCGTTTTGAAGAACCGCGCCGCCCACAGCCACATGTCCATTCGCACGGTGGTCATGACCTACCTTCCTATAAGGTCGTTATATAAGGTTGGCAGATCCCCGCCGTTGCTGTCCCGCCGAGGGTTGCTACCTGGAGCAGTCGGCTTCAATTGCCTCTACAATAACTCTTTTAGATAGAATATGTTATCCATGATCCGTCGAGGCGCTCCGGGGAGCAGGAACGGTGAGCTTCCCAACTACGGAATTTACCAAGTTTTACACGCTGTCCTCAAATAAACACTTGACCTTGCCTCCCCGTGCGACTACATTAGCCAGTTCCAGGGATATCCGAAAGCTTCCGGGGCCTGTTCTTGTTTTACCTGCGCCTGCGGAGCCAAGCCCAGAAAATCGAGCATCTTCGGTGACCTGTCACGCATCTATTCAAAGTGAGTTTTACGCTAACTCCTTTACAACCTACTCGGAATCAGTGACTTAGGCTGGACTCTGGGGTTTCTGGTCACCCTCCCGTGGCGAAAGGACGAATGCGGAAGGCCACAATCATAAAGTAAGGAGAGATAAGGCACATGCGCTCTGATCGTGTGTTTGATGCTTTACAGACCCTGCGGAATCGTTATATGCTCTGTCAGCTTGCCTCCAAGGCCACGCGGAAATTCCATCGGCCCAGCACCAGAATCCAGGAAACGATGAACGGCGTGTTGGATCGGATTGCAGGCGCGGAGCGGCAAGAAGTATTGTCGGAACCAGAGAATTTTGCTGAGGCACAACGGCGGGCTGCTTAACCCAGCCCCGCCTTCCTGCCCGGGTGGTACTTTGTCTTCCCTGAATACCCTCCTTTGAAAATCTCCCGTCGACACTAACGAACACGGTCTAGTGCACGGGTTTAGGTGAATCATGACCATTGCTGAACTAAAAGAAAAGAACATCACCGAGCTGACCAAGATCGCAAGGACCTTGGATTTGCCCGGTGCCAGCGGACTGCGCAAGCAGGACCTCATCTTTAAAATCCTGCAGGCGCAGAGCGAAAAAGAAGGCCACATTTTTGCCGAAGGCGTGCTCGAAATCCTGCCCGACGGCTACGGCTTTCTCCGTTCGCCGGACTACAACTACCTCCCCGGCCCCGACGATATTTATGTCTCGCCCTCGCAAATCCGCAAATTCGACTTGAAGACCGGCGACACCATCAGCGGCCAGGTGCGGCCTCCGCACGAGGGCGAAAAGTATTTCGCGCTGGTAAAGATCGAGGCAGTCAACTTCGAATCGCCCGATGAAGCGCGCAACAAGATCCTGTTCGACAACCTGACGCCGCTGTATCCGCAGGAGCGCCTCAAGCTCGAGACCACGCGCGAGAACGCCAGCGCCCGCGTCATGGATTTGCTGACGCCCCTCGGCAAGGGACAGCGCGGCCTGATCGTTTCTCCGCCCCGCGCCGGCAAGACCATGCTGCTGCAAAACGTGGCTAACTCGATCACCGCGAATCATCCGGAAGTCGTGTTGATGGTGCTGCTCATCGACGAGCGCCCGGAAGAAGTTACCGACATGCAGCGTTCGGTGAAGGGCGAAGTGATTTCCTCGACCTTCGACGAGCCCGCCGCCCGCCACGTTCAGGTCGCCGAGATGGTGATCGAAAAGGCGAAAAGATTAGTCGAGCACAAGCGCGACGTGGTGATTCTGCTCGATTCCATCACGCGTCTGGCCCGCGCCTACAACACGATTGTTCCGCCTTCCGGCAAAGTCCTCTCCGGCGGCGTGGATTCGAACGCTCTGCAGCGCCCCAAACGCTTCTTCGGTTCCGCCCGAAATATTGAAGAAGGCGGCTCGCTGACCATCATTGCCACCGCGCTGATCGACACCGGTTCGCGCATGGATGACGTGATCTTTGAAGAATTCAAAGGCACGGGCAATTCGGAAATCATCCTGGAACGCAAACTGGTCGATAAGCGCGTCTTCCCGGCCATCGACATTCAACGCTCCGGCACTCGTAAGGAAGAGCTGCTGATTCCGAAGGAAGACTTGCAGCGCATCTGGGTCCTGCGGAAAGTGCTGAACCCGCTCTCGCCCGTGGAAGCGATGGAACTCCTGGTCGAAAGAATGGGCAAGACAAAATCGAACGCAGAGTTCCTGGCCAACATGAGCGCCCTCTGATCCGTACCTGAAATTGCATAGAAGCCAGAGCCTCGGCTCTGGCTTTTTTGTGGGCCGAGGAATCAGCCGGCTTTCCTTCGTGTACCTTGGCGCCCTTCGTGGTTCAGGATTTTCTTCCGACTGCTCGGTCAGCCCGCTTTTTTAGCGGATTCCCGCGAAGTATAATTTCTGTGGACGAGTGCTGCTTGACTCTCCGCGAGGTTTCCGTGCCATCAAGAATTTACGTATGGACGTTATTCCTTTGCCTGTTTTCGCTTCCCAGCTTTGCGCAGAATCCAGGCATGCCGCCCCAGCCTCCTAATCGCGGCGACCTCACCCCGCCCGTGGTGGACGATCCCGAGGTGAACGCCCGCGTTACCAGCGACATGGCCAAGAGGGCCGCGAAAGAGCGGATGGCCGCACTCAAGACCGACACCGACAAGTTACTGAAGCTCTCGGCTGAACTAAAGCAGTACGTAGACAAGTCGAATGAGAACGTGCTGTCGCTCGACGTAATCAAGAAGGCGGAAGAGATCGAGAAGCTGGCCAAGAGCGTCAAAGACAAAATGAAGGGGCCGAACTAAGGAAAGGACCGAACTAGAAATCCTTCCGCAACTGAAAACGCCATCCGGTTTCGCCGGATGGCGTTGCTGTTTCTGCAGACAGGTCGCCCTACGCCGCGTTGCCCGAACGAATTCGCATCCCGTAGAACGAACGGTACACGAACAAGAACGAGACCAGGAAGAACACCAGAGCCAGCACTCGCGTCAGCGTCGTGCCCTGGTCGCTGGCCAACTTTACCGCCAGTTCCACGGCGAGCAACCCGAACAGGGTAGTGAACTTGATGACCGGATTCAGCGCCACCGACGACGTGTCCTTGAAGGGATCGCCGACGGTGTCGCCGATCACTGTCGCATCGTGCAGCGGCGTGCCCTTCTGCTTCATCTCGACTTCGACGATTTTTTTGGCGTTGTCCCAGGCCGCGCCCGCATTGGCCATAAAGATCGCCTGGTAGAGACCGAAGATCGCAATGGAAATGAGATAGCCCACGAAGTAAAACGGATCAACGAAGGCGAACGCCAGCGTGCCGAAGAAGACGGCGATGAATATGTTCAACATCCCCTTCTGCGCATACTGGGTACAGATGGCAACCACTTTCTTGCTGTCGGCCACCGAAGCCTTTTCCACGCCCTCGAGTTTGATGTTGGCTTTGATGAACTCGACGGCGCGGTAGGCGCCCGTGGTCACCGCCTGCGTGGAAGCTCCCGTGAACCAGTAGATCATGGCGCCGCCGGTGATCAGTCCCAGAAAGAAGGGCGCATACAGCAGCGAAAGCTTGGCCACGCTCTCTGTGTCGGTGAGTCCATTGGTCAACGCCATGATGATGGAAAAGATCATGGTCGTGGCGCCAACCACCGCCGTGCCGATCAGCACGGGCTTCGCCGTCGCCTTGAACGTGTTCCCCGCGCCGTCGTTGGCTTCGAGCAAGTATTTGGCGCGCTCGAAGTTGACGGTCATGTTGAAGTCCTTCTTGATCTCGGCGTGCACGTTCGGCACCGCCTCGATCAGGGAAAGTTCATACACCGATTGCGCGTTGTCGGTGACCGGCCCGTAGGAATCCACGGCGATGGTAACCGGGCCCATGCCCAGAAATCCGAACGCGACCAACCCGAACGCGAACACCGCCGGAGCCAGCATCCCCGCCGCCAGCGCCAGGCCCATGGTGCTCATGTAATAGGCAATCGCCATCAGAAACATCATCGCCAGCCCGAGATAGTAGGCGGAGAAATTGCCCGCCACGAATCCAGAGAGAATGCCCAGCGATGCTCCGCCTTCCTCCGCCGACGTGACCACTTCTCTTACATGCCGCGACTCAGTCGAGGTGAAGACCTTCACCAGTTCCGGAATGATCGCGCCCGCCAGTGTGCCGCAGGAGATAATCGTGGCCAGCTTCCACCACTGCGAGCCATCGCCGCCCAGGTCGGGAATAATGAAATAAGAAACCACGTAGGTCAGCGCGATCGAGACGAGCGAAGTAATCCACACCAGCGAGGTCAGGGGCGCTTCGAAGTTCATCTCGCTGGCGGAGCCGTATTTGGCCTTGGCAATGATGCTGTTCAGGAAGTACGAGCCCGAACTCGAAACCAGCATCATGACGCGCATCACGAAGATCCACACCAGCAACTGCACCTGCACGCTCGGACTCTTCACGCCCAGGAGAATGAAGGCGATCAGAGCGACGCCGGTCACGCCGTAGGTTTCGAAGCCGTCGGCGGAGGGTCCAACCGAATCGCCCGCATTGTCGCCGGTGCAATCCGCGATAACGCCGGGATTGCGCGCGTCGTCCTCTTTAATCTTGAAGACAATCTTCATCAGGTCCGAGCCGATGTCGGCAATCTTGGTGAAGATGCCGCCCGCGATGCGCAGCGCGGCCGCACCCAACGACTCGCCGATGGCGAACCCGATAAAGCATGCTCCCGCGTAGTCCCCCGGAATGAACAGAAGAATGATCAGCATCATCAGCAGTTCCACGCTGATCAGCATCATGCCGATACTCATGCCGGCCTCGAGCGGAATCTGGTAAACCGGATAGGGCTTGCCGGGCAGGGAAGCGAACGCCGTCCGCGAGTTGGCGAAGGTGTTGACCCGAATGCCAAACCACGCCACCCCGTAGCTGCCCGCGATGCCCACCAGACTGAAGCCCAGGATGATGGGGAGCGTCAGTGCGACCGACTTGCCCGGTACCGGCGACAGCCAGCCGAAGTAGGCCGCGATAATGACCGCAATGAAAGCCCACAGCAGCAGGATGAACTTGCCCTGCGTGATCAGATAGGTTTTGCAGGTCTCGTAGATGAGCTCCGAGATTTCGCGCATCGCCCGGTGCACGGGCAGGTTCTTCAACCGCATGTAGATGGCCATGCCAAAGCCCAGCCCAAACAGGCAGAACAGGATGCCGATCAGCAGCAGTTTGTGGCCGTCGATGAGGCCATTGAGGAAGCTGACCTGCGAAAGGTCAGGCAACTTAAGAGAAGCTTCGCCGCCCGCCGCCTCGCCCGCAGGTTGAGCCCATGCAGCAGCGGCGCCGACGGTAAGCAGCGCGGCTACAGCGAAAAGTTTCTTGGCCACGCGGCGTGCTGAGAACGCAGCTGTGGCAAGTCCGGTGCGCATAAAAAGTCCTCCGAAATATGACGGTTCTTTACGGAATTGTACGAACGTGTTTAGGCACTGCCTTCCGGCATCAACATCCAGGCTCGCGAACCACGATCCCAGGCTGCAACCGTGAGCACGCCCAATCGAGCGTCAGACGTTGTTTCCGAAATTCCGAACACGCTTCCACCACAAGACTTGAAGGAGTGCTGAAGCTTGGCCGCGTCGGATTTTGCGCCGGTTCCAACCCGAAAAAGCGGACAGGAGAAGTAAGACCCTAGTCCTGACACCCCGGCACAAAACAGGCGTTTATAACACGTCAGGTCAGCAGAATCAAACCCACCAACGGGGGATGAAGGCAGGCTCGGGGACAACCCAGCAGAATCGATTTTCTAGGTGGTTTCACACGTTTCGGCTCTTAGCCGCTGGGCGCCTCACGCCGACTGCTGCTAAAAAGCCGGGTCCGTCTCGGTGCGGATGCGGCATGCCTGAAAGCATGCCCTGATACGATTCTCCTTCAAAAGGCACCACCACCAAAGGGAATAGGTGCATCTCGAAACGGGCCCGCCGGCCCTCGGCCCCGGGCCTGCATGTGCCGCCGCGCAAGTTTTCAGTGCCCGCTCATGGTGGCGTTGTACATCGCGTCCAGCAGGTCCTGGGAGTGGCCGTCGTAGTCGGCGTCCAGCGACCACATGAACACGCCGCCCAGACCGCGCTGCCAATCGCAATACCACGTCCGGTAATAAGTGGAGAACGCGTCATCGTAGGTGATGAAGCCGTTGCTTCCGTCGGTCTTCAGCATGTAGGGTACGAATGCGACTGGATCACGATACGTCTGCCATTCCCGCCGGTGGATCAGATTCTTGAAGAACGTACCGTAGTTCTCGGTCTGTACCGTGTAGTCGCATGCCTGGTCATCCGTCCAGTACGAGTTCGGACACAATCCGAAGAGTTGGTTGATGTTGGTGTAGTAGTAGCCATAAAACGGCATGCCCATATTGAGTTGGTCCGCCGGCACCTGCGCCAGAAATATGTTGGCGGTGCCATCGGCGCTGCCTCCGGGCTGGCATTCATAGGGCGCGGGATTGTGCCAGTCCCAAAAGATCGGCGAATTTAGCTGGCCGTGGGCGGTCCAGGGGCCGGCGCAGTCGTACATCATAATATTGAAGTAGTCGAGCGAGTTCTGCAGGTGCTTCAGGTCGTATCCGTAACCGCCCCACGGCGCCACGTCGACCGACAGCGTGTAATTCGCATTCGACGCCCGCATCAGCGCCATAAGTTCCACCAGGAAGCGGCGGTCCGCCGTCGTCGCGGGATACTCCCAATCAATGTCGGCGCCATCGTAGCCGTACTGCGTCTCAAAAGCCGCCACGTTGTCAACCAGGGTGCGCACCGCGCCGCTGGTTTCAAGTCCCACGAAGTCGCCGCCCAGCAGGAGCATGACTTTCACGCCCGCGGCATGCGCCTTGCTGATCAGGTCGGGCTCCAGGAATCCGTCAGGCACCGAAAGGCTGCCATCTGCGGCGAAAGATACTCCCGCGTGGTTGATGTGGGTCAGCATCCCGTAGGGAATCTGCGCCGCGCCGTAGGGAGGATTCGAGTACCTGCTCCAATAGCCGTAGTCTCCCACGATTCGCTTGGGGATGTGGTGCGACTGCTGAGCGCGCGCGGTTGAGGGGGAAACAGCGGCAATCAAGCCGAGAAGCAGGAACGAAGCGAGACGGGCAAACCACCGCGAGCGAGAGATCACGACGAGTACCCCCTGGGAGAGGTCTGGGGCGGAACCGCCCACCAGAAGCGGCGTCCCGGCGAAAGCCTCAGGATTTTACCACGAGATTCTCCGCCGTCACGGCAGAATCCCAGGGACGGCCGGGTGCCCCTGGTCGTGGTCTTCCCATGTCTCGCAAAAACGGCGAGACATGGAGCACCCAGCCGACGTACAACCGCGTCAGCCACCACCCTGGAACAGGTCCACCTAGGGCAGCGTCACCCTTATGTCGAGGTTGTGCGCCAAAAACGCCCAGGCGTCTGCGGTTTCGTCAATCAGCTTCGAGATGGGCTTGCCACCGCCGTGGCCTGCCTTGGTCTCGATGCGAATCAGCACCGGGGCGGGTCCGGCCTGGTCTGCCTGCATGGTAGCGGCGAACTTGAAGCTGTGTCCCGGCACCACGCGGTCATCATGATCGGAAGTCGAGATGAGCGTGGGGGGATACTTCGTTCCCGGCTTCAGGTTCTGCAGCGGCGAGTAGGCGTATAGCCACTTGAAGTCTTCCGCATTGTCGGAGGAGCCGTAGTCTGAAGTCCAGGCCCAGCCGATGGTGAATTTCTGGAAGCGCAGCATGTCCATGACGCCGACTTCCGGCAGCGCGGCGCCATAAAGGTCGGGACGCTGGGTGAGGCAGGCGCCGATCAACAGGCCGCCATTGCTGGCGCCGCGAATGGCGAGCTTGGGAGTAGACGTGTACTTGTTCGCGATCAGCCATTCGGCGGCGGCGATGAAGTCATCGAACACGTTCTGCTTTTTCGCCTTGGTGCCGGCCAGGTGCCACTCTTCTCCGTATTCTCCGCCACCGCGCAGGTTGGCCTGCGCATAAATGCCGCCCATTTCGAGCCACACCAGGTTAGGCACGGAAAAATAAGGCGTCAGCGAGATGTCGAATCCGCCGTAGGCATAGAGCAGCGTGGGATTCTCTCCGTTGAGCTTCAGTCCCTTCTTGTAGGTCAGGAACATGGGGACGCGCGTGCCGTCTTTGCTGTGGTAGAAGACCTGCTTGGTTTCGTACAGCGCAGGATCAAAGTCCACCTTGGGCTGGCGGAAGACGGAACTCTTCCCGGCTTCTGGATCGTAGCGATAGATCGTGGTCGGCGAAATGAAACTGGTGAAGGCGTAAAAAGTTTCTTTGTCCTTGCGCTTGCCGCCAAAACCGGCGGCTGTGCCGATGCCCGGCAGGTCCACGTCGCGCAGGAAGTTTCCCTTCAGGTCGTAGACTCGGACTTCGGCGCGAGCGTCTTTCAAGTATCCCAGCAGGAACTGATTGTCCACGGCGCTCGCGGACTCAAGCTTGTCGGCGCCCTGCGGAACAACCGTCTTCCAGTTGGCGCGCTCCGGATGTTGCGTGTCGATGGCAATCAGGCGGCCGCGCGGAGCTTCCAGATCAGTCTGAATCCAGAACACCGGTCCGTCGTTGTCGATGAACTGGTACTGCGCGTCGAAGTCGTCGAGCAGTTTGACCACCGGCGCGTCGGGCTGCGAGAGATCCTTATAGTACAGGCGATTCTTGGGCGAGGTGCCTTCCCAGACTGTGATCACGAGGTAGTGACCGTCATCGGTAACGCTGCCGGAGAAGCCCAGTTCCTTATTGTCCGGCCGATCGTAGACCAGTTTGTCTTCCGCTTCGGTTGTGCCCAGACGGTGGTAGTAAAGCTTCTGAAAGTAATTTGCACCGCGCATCATCGTGTCCTGCTGGGGCTCATCGTAGCGGCTGTAGAAGAAACCTTTGGCGTCTTTGGTCCAGGAGGCGCCGGAAAACTTCACCCACTTGATCACGTCGGGCAGATCTTTGCCCGTGTCCACATTTCGCACATGCCACTCCTGCCAATCGGAGCCCGAAGTCTCAGTGCCGTAGGCCATCAGCTTGCCATCGTCGGAGATTGCCGTGCCCGCCAGCGCGACCGTGCCGTCGGAGGAGAGCGTGTTGGGGTCGAGCAGCACGCGCGGCTCCGCGTTCAGAGATTCGGCCACCAGCAGCACATTCTGGTTCTGCAGTCCATTATTGTGCTGGTAGAAGTAGCGCCCGCCCTCCTGTTCCGGCGCGGTGAAACGCTCATAATTCCACAGCTTCAAGAGTCGATCTCGGATGGCTTGCCGATAGGGAAGCTTATCGAGATAGCCGAACGTCACCTTGTTCTCGGCCTCGACCCAGGCGTGCGTGTCGGCGGAGTCGGTGTCTTCGAGCCAGCGGTAAGGATCGGCCACCTTCACTCCGTGGTAGTCGTCTACCTGGTCGACCTTCTTCGCTTTCGGATAGACCAGCGGCGCATTGTCGGTCTGGGCAGCGAGCGCTGTGGTCAAGGTACTCATAATTGCAAGGCAAAGAACGAAGCCGCTTAGCAGTTTCATGAGGTGCTCCTCACGGTCGGAATCCATCTAAGTCCATTCCATTCGGATTGGGGAAGGCTTTCATTCTGCCTGACCGCGCGCGTCAAGTGCAAACCAGGGAGGACCGGAGCGAGAAGCGGGAGCGTTCCCGAACTCCTGACTTTCAGATGCTGGAGCGGGACAGGAAGGTGGTGGGTCCGTTACGATCTCAGGTAGCGGCCTTCCACTTCATCGGGATCGACAGGAGCGAGCGTATGCCAAAGATCACTCCGTTTTTGTGGTTCGACAACAACGCCGAAGAGGCGATGAATTTTTATACCTCGATTTTCAAGAATTCCAAGATTGGACGCGTCTCGCGTTATGGCGAAGCCGGGCCCGGGCCCGCGGGAACTGTGATGTCCGCGACTTTTGAGATCGAGGGGCAAAAGTTCATGGCGCTGAATGGTGGTCCGCTGTTCCAGTTCACGCCCGCGATATCGTTGTTCGTGAATTGCGAGACGCAGAGAGAAGTGGATGAGTTGTGGGAAAAGCTCTCTGAGGGCGGAGAAAAACAACGATGCGGGTGGCTGAAAGACAAGTATGGGCTGTCGTGGCAGATCGTCCCCTCCATTCTAGGCGAGCTGTTGGGAGGAAAGGACACCGAGAAATCGAAGAGAGTGATGAAAGCAATGCTGCAAATGAATAAGCTTGATATCGAAACTTTGAAGCAGGCATAGCTCTGCCGGCTAACAGACTTTCATTCAGGAGTTGCTTATGACCCTTGACTCTGCGGCAGGCGGTAACATCGCGACCACGATTGCGCCCTGGCTGTCAGTTCGGAATAGTGCGCGAGCAGTGGACTTCTACAAGTCCGCATTTGGAGCGACCGAAGTTTTTCGCCTCGAGGACGGCGGAAGCGTCGTGGCCCGGCTTTCCGTGGAAGGCGCGGAGTTCTGGGTAAGTGACGAGTCTCCCGAGCACGGCAACTTCAGTCCCGAGTCTCTCGGCGGGGGCACGGTTCGAATGATCCTCACGGTGGCCGATCCGGATGCAGTGTTCGCTCGCGCGCTGGCAGCGGGCGCCTCACAGGTCTTCGCCGTAGGCGAGGAACACGGCTGGCGCCTGGGGCGCGTGGTCGATCCTTTCGGGCATCACTGGGAGATTGGTCGCCCGGTGGACGGGTAGAAAAGCCCCACTTCTCGCAAAAACAGCGAGAAATGGGGCACCCAGCGGACAGCGGTGTTACCGTGCTGGTGAAAGTTAACGCTGGTTAAGCTGCTGCTTGGTGTTTGTAGGCGGGGACGAAGGCCTCGGCTACGAAGGTTTCGAAAGTTGTTGGGGTTGTGTTGCGGGCGGAGCGAGTTTCCAGCGTGCGCATGTGTCCTGAGTTGAGTGCGGCCGCCAGTTCCAGGATTTGCCGGGCAAACTGGTCCGACATTCCCATTTGAACCATCGCCCCTCGAACCTGATCGTCGGGCAGTTGCATATATTTGAGATCAGGCTTGCCGATGGCCCTACCTATGATTGGGGCGACTTCGATATAGCTTAGATCGCGTTGTCCCTGCAGTTCACGCGTCTGCTTGCCCTGCATGGGCTGCAACAGCGCGTCACCAGCGGCATTTCCAATGTCGCGAGTGGCGATCATGGGAAGTTTGAGATCGGGGCGGATGGGTCCGACAGAAAAGCCCATCTGGCGAATCGCTCCCACTTGCGGCAGCGTGTTTTCCATGAAGTAGCCAGCGCGCAGGTGCAGCACGTTGGCGTTCTTGATCTGGTTGAGCTTTTGTTCAAGGTTGTGAAGACCGACCACGGGCCCGGTTCCGCCGGCTTTGTCGGCTCCCATGCTGCTGAGGGCGACTACATTCTTGACGCCCGCGTCTTGCACCGCGGCCGCGATGGCGTCACTGACGCGATTCTGGTAGCCGGCCGGATCCTTGCTGGAGGGGTTGGGCGGAATCATGACGTAAGCTGAGTCTGCCCCGTGAAGCGCCTTGGTGAGAGCGGATGCGTCGGTGACGTCCGCGATGAACGGCTCCGCGCCTTGCGCCACGAGCGGCTGCAAATGAGCCGCGTTTCTGCCGACGACGCGAACTTTCTGCCCGCGGGCAAGAAGATTCTGCGCCACTACGTGTCCGGTGTTGCCGCTTGCTCCTAATACGACGTACATATTTACCTCCTCTACGTTTGGATGCAGGAGGTGGGAGTTGGGAAGTACGCGAAAGGACATTTGTGGTCAGGGGACCTGCCGATCCTTTTCCGCTCATTCCCAAAGGGGGTGCCCCATCCTTGTCTCGCCGTTTCTGGCGAGACAGGGTGGGGTCTCTGATCTTCTTGTTCTTGCGTGAGAGCGTGGACCACCTGTCGACTCGTCTCTTCAGATCAAAATCCTCGCCCTGTCTCTCCAAAGAACAGAGAGACAAGGACGGGGCACCCCCTTCACGTAGAATGATCGCAAAAGGGTGGGCCAGCCCCGTCGGTTCCGGTCTACGCGCAATCTCCTCCGAGGCGAACAAACCAGACTACGGTTTCACCCCCAGCTGCCAGAACAAAAACGCATAAACATCCGTAAATTCCTCGATCTGCTTGGTGACCGGCTTGCCCGCGCCGTGTCCCGCCTTGCTTTCGATCCGCAACAAGATTGGCCGCGTGCGGCTGTGCACCATTCCTTGCTTCGGCTTGCATCTCGGCTGCCATTTTCTTTGCGTGCATGGGATCGACCCGGGTGTCGAAATCCGCGGTCATGAATAGGATTGCGGGATACTCCGCGCCCGCCTTCACATGGTGATAGGGGGAGTAGGCGTAGAGCCACTTGAACTGCTCGGGGTTTTCGGACGTGCCGTATTCGGGGATCCACAATTTTGCGATTTGGAAATCCTGATAGTGCAGCATGTCGAGCAGCGGGACCTGGCAGACGACGGCGCGGAACAGGTCGGGACGCTGCGTGATCATGGCGCCCATGAGCAGGCCTCCGTTGGAGCCGCCCTGGATGGCAAGGTGATTCTTGTCGGTATATTTTTCGGAGATCAGGTGCTCGGCGGCGGCGATCATGTCGTCGAAGACGTTCTGTTTCTTGTCGAGCATGCCGGCGCGGTGCCAGTCTTCGCCGAACTCGGCGCCGCCGCGCAGGTTGGCCACGGCAAAGATGCCGCCGTGCTCCATCCAGAGATAAGCTGTGCGGCTGAAGCTGGGCGTCAGGCTGATGTTGAAGCCGCCGTAAGCGGTGAGCAGCGTGGGGTTGTGGCCGGTCTTTTCTTGTCCAAACCGCAGGCCTTTTTTATGCACGACGAACATGGGCACGCGCGTGCCGTCCTTCGACTTGAACCATTCCTGCGCGACTTCGTAGGCGGCGGGATCAATCGAGGGGGCGTCGACCTTGGTCCACAGCGAAGTCGCACCGTCTTTCAGGTCGTAGCGATAAATTGACGGCGCGAAGGTGAACGACTGGAAGCCGTAGAAAAGTTCGTCGCGGTTCCACTTGCCCTCTGACCCGAAGACGGTGCCGAGTGTGGGCAGGCTGAGGTCGGCTAACTTCTTGCCCTCAAGATCGAAAATCTTGAGTTGCGAACTGGCGTTCTGCTCGTACTGCCCGAAAAGTTTTCCGCCGAAGACGGCCACTCCTTGCAGCACGGCGTCGCTCTGCGGAATGAGTTCCTTCCAGGCGTCGCGATCGTAGGTGCCGGCGTCGGTGACGAAAACGCGGTAGCGCGGAGCATCTTCATTGGTGGTGATGAAAAGTTTGCCGTGGTAGATGGAACCGCGGTACAGAAAGTTCTTGCCGGTAGTGACGCGCGTGGGCGGAGTGCCGGCCTTCAGGTCCATGAGGAAAAGCTCGGACTTGGTCCAGCCCTGCTCGACGTCGATCAGCAGCCAGCGGCCGTCGTTCGAGAGATGCACGTTGGGCCAGTCTTCCGGGTCGCGGCCCTCGCCGAAAATGAGTTGGTCGGTGGCGGGATCGGTGCCAAGTTCGTGATAGAAGACGTGGCGGTTGTACATTTCGTGGCCGGCGGCGACGTCTCCCTGCTTCGGATAGCGCGTGTAATAGAAGCCGGAGTTGTCGAGCATCCAGGCAATGCTGGCGGCGCGGGTGCGCGCGATGGTGTCGGGAAGCAGCCTGCCGGTCTTGGTCTCGACAATGTGCAGCGTGCTCATCTCCGAGCCGCTGGGTGAGGTGCCGTAAGCGACATATCGGCCGTTGTCGCTGGGCTGGAACCAGTCAAGGGCGATGGTGCCGTCGGCGGCGAGCTGGTTGGCGTCAACCAGCACGCGGTCGGGGCCGTCGAGGCTGTCCCGCACATAAAGGATGGGCTGGTTCTGCATGCCCTCGCGCCGGGTGTAGAAGTAATGCCGTCCGGCGATCACGGGCGGGGTGACGCTGCCGATGGAGAGCAACTCGGTCAGGCGACTGTGAATGCGGGCGCGCCCGGGGAGCGGATCGAGCACGCCGCGGGTGTAGGCCATTTCCTCCGCCACCCACTTCTGGGTTGCGGGACTCTTGCCATCCTCCAGCCAGCGGTAGTTGTCAATGACGGTGGTGCCGTGAAAGGTCTCGGCGATGGGCTCGACTGCGGCGAGTGGCGGCGCAGAAGGAGCTTTCGGCGACTTGGAATCGTTTGCCGCGTACACGGCGGCAGCCAGCAGAAACAGAGAAGAAAGAGACCAGAACAAACGCAGACCTCCTGACATGAGCACCTCGAAAACAGCGATTGGTGCATGGTGAGCGGAGTGACCAGGCCAACGGTTTAGCGTACCAGAAATGGCGGCGAGGTTTCCCGAATCGAACCGCGTTCCAACTCTGGGACTGAGCAGGGCGAGCACATACCGACGTGATATGGCTCGCGGCCACTGCGGCGGCTAGCGTTATGGGTAGAGGAATCGCCGAAAGATGAGCCCGGAACGAAGCGCCAAGATTTTCTCCTGGAAGCAAACCGACAGCGTCGACGTTGCAATGCTCGACCGCCAGCACCAGGAGTTGTTCAAGACCGTGCAGGAACTCTATGACGCGCTCGCCCGGGCAGATGGTTTGGCGGTCGCGGAATACGTGTTCGGCCGGCTGATTGATTACAGCGCGAACCACTTTGAGGCCGAGGAAGCTCTCATGGAGAAAGACCGTTATCCCGGCTTCAAAGCTCACCAGGCCGAGCACCAGGCCTTCACCACGAAACTGCTGGCTTTCCAGAAGGACTTTCATGCGGGGAACAAAGGCGTGGTAGCCGCGCTCCTGCCTTACTTGCAAGGCTGGATCAAACACCACGTGCAATACGCCGACCATCAGTACGGCGAATTCCTGAAAACCCAGCGTGCAGGCCGCGCCCACGGGGCAGGAACATGACCGGCAGGAGCAAGAACTTGATCCGCAGGAGAACGATCCGCGGCAAGCCCCTGTTCTGAGCAGAGGGGGCTCGGTAGTTGATCAGTTTGAATCTGTCTTGAAAGGGCGCGGCTTCAGCCGCGCCGTAAGTGCCACAAAATCAATCGCGGCTTTAGCCGCTGGGGGCGTGCTTTTGAAACTGACCCCACTACCGGAGACTCCGGCAGTTTTCACAGTCGGACGCGGAATGCTATGATGGATGTTGATGGCTGTGAGGCCGCGCTCCCGTGCGGCCGGCGACACTCCTCAGTAGCTCAATGGCAGAGCATCCGGCTGTTAACCGGAGGGTTGTAGGTTCGAGTCCTACCTGAGGAGCCATTTCTTGCCCCTGCCCTTTCGTTGCCTTACACGTCCTTAAGTTCTTCGACGCAGGGCTCCATCCACCCAACCCGGACTGGCCCACCCTGCGGTTTTCGCAGGGTGGGCACGATGCTGCCGAGACTGAGGGCTTTACCAGGAGATTGCACCGGGTCCAACCTCATCCGTTAAAATCTCCTGCTGCCATCAGCACGAATGCCCAGCCTTCGAAAAATCGCGAAGGCTGGGGCAGCCAGTTTCCGGTCGCGATAGAAAAAGTGCAAAGGTGGGCCAGCCCCCTGTTCGGTTCAATCAGTGGCAGCAACTCATCAAATCGAAGGCACAAGGCGTTTCTCACCTTCCGGAAATCCCCGCGACTGCTGTCGAAGTGCCGGTTGCTCCTACCGTCGAAACGAAGTAACTCCAGGGGGCTGGCCCAGCTTTTTCTTGCGAGTAACAAGACTGGCTGCCAAAAAAGAGGCTGGGCCAGCCCCCCATTCCGTCAAGAGAAGAGACGCGCCGGTTCAAGACGAACACTGCGCCACGGCATCGTCAGCGCTTCTTTCCCCCGACGAAGGGCATGGTGGCGGCCTGCTTCATCCATGACGCCAATTGGCGCTCGTCGAAATCGTCAACCGAAGCTAACTCGACTCCGCGGGTGGACTTGCCCATCCCGATCGGCGTCACAGGCGGCTCCGGCTTGATCGCCGTGCCCCGTATGAACATCAGTTTCACATGGCCGACGAAGGCGCCGGATGTGAAGCACCAGCCCCCATCGACCCCGTAGTACGCCATGCCCCACTTCACCGCTCGCTGGATGTCCGGCAAAGTCTTGGCCGCCAGGACATCGATGCGCTCGGCGATGCCGCGCTGCGGCTGCGGCAAGCTGGCGATGTACGCGAACACGGGTTCGTCGCCTGTTGCGGTCTTCGCCGCGCTTGCCCTGCCAGTCATGGCGACAAGCAACTTCGCCGTGGTCTTGCCTTGGGCATTTTTCTTACCCTCGCGGCTGGCTACACGCTTCTTTGATTGATTGGTTGACCGCATCATTTTGTCGCTCCCTCGGCTGGCCCACTCTTTGAACGCCAAAACAAACCCTGGGTGGCCCGTCCTTGCGCCCTTTGCAAGGGTGGGCCTATCCCGACCCTTGCCTGCGAATGGTTTAACGCCATGCCTGGTCCCGAGAACAGAGCCCGGAGACACAGTCCCCAACGGTCGGCATTCGGGGCGGGTGGCCATCTTTAAGTATTGCACCATTCCAACAGAGGGTGCCCGTTCTGGTTTTCTTGCAAGAGCCTGCCCTGAGCTTGTCTAAGGGTGGGCGGCGATTCTCCCGGCGCGACTCTTGTCCGTTCTACACCGCCGGTTGTGTATGCCGTCGTCGTACCCGCCCCTTCGACTTCGCTCAGGGCACGCTCCTCGCAAAGTGCGCGAAGGACGGGGTACCTGGTCTCTTGAGCTTTACTTCTTGGGCCGCGACTCCGGCGGCACAAGGCCTGCGAGGCGGTAGTACACAACGAGCTGGCCGTAGTGTTCACCGCTATGCTCGATGATGCCGTATGCAATGTCGAGAACACGCGCTTTCTGGCCAGGGTAATAAACAACCTCCGTCGTCATGCCTTTTTCGCCTTTCGACTGGATGGCGGCGGCGCCATCGGCGAAGGATTTCTTGACGAACGCAACGATGTCGGCCTTGGACTTGTATTGGTCGCGCTTGGGATCTTCTGCTGCCTGTTGCGCCTTCCCCATGACGGGATTGATGAAGAAGTAGTTCGATCCTGCCGCGTGCAGCAACTGCTCTGCGAAGCTGCGTTGCGCCGGCGTGGGCTTGAAGTCGTATTTGTCCTCAGGAAAATCCTCGGCCATGGCGATGAGTTTGCGGCCAACCTCGTTCCAGGAATCGAGCACGACCTTCAATTCTGGGTCGGCAGGTTTGACGGCTGCATCTTTCTTCATCGCGTCATTCTTCATCGCATCATTCTTCATCGCGTCCTGGGCATGGGCGGGAAATGCGAATGCCAGCAGGACGATAGCGAGAAACGGTATTTTTTTCATTTCTTTCTCCACGATTGAGTTTCGCAATCAAATGAGTTTCGCGAATCAAAGCTCCAATCTTATTTCGCTTGCGCCAGCTTGGTAACAACCTCAGCAACCTTATCGAGTACCTGGTTCATGCCCTCCAGTTGACCGCTATTTTTTGCGCTCTCCATGGGTTCATTTCCAATGAAGGTGAGTTTCGTCTGGCCGCTTCCAAGATCCTCAAACAGAATCACGTCGTGCGCACCTTCTATAGCCTCATGTTCTATTCCCAATTGTGCAGGGTCAACCTTGTTTCCCTCCGAGTCCGAAAAGTACATGGAGGAAATGATCTTCTCGTGCGGAACAATCTCATGGTATTCACCGCCATGCCAGAACTCCTGTCCATCCGGCGTTCTCGTGCAGATGAGATATTTTCCTCCCGCGCGAAAATCCATCTTGCAAACAGGGGAAGTAAAACCCTTCGGCCCCCACCACTGCATCACATACTTCGGGTCTGTCCACGCCTTCCAGACCAACTCGCGTGGGGCATCAAAAATTCTTGTGACAACCATCCGCTCTATCTCGTTCACCGTGCTTTTTGTCATCTCTGGCCTCCTCTTTCTTTATTTGATCTTTCTTCATTTGATGTACAACTGCATCCAGTTTGTCGAAGCTCTCTTCCCAGAATCGGCGATAGCTAAGCGCCCAGTCGCCGACTTTCTTAATCGCCTCTGGCCTAAGCGTGCACACACTCTCTCGTCCGCGCTTCGTCTTGATCACAATCCGCGCCCGCACCAGGTAGGCAATATGTTTTGAAATCATCTGCTGCGAGAGTGCAAACGGCTCCGTCAATCCATGCACAGAGGCAGGCCCATGGGAGAGTCGTTCGATCATTGCCCGCCGGGTTGGATCCGACAGCGCGGCAAACGTTGTACCCAATCGATCCACAACCGCATGGTAGTGGATTATCTGGCAATGTCAAGGGTGGATTTTGCGAATCCTGATTTCTGGCGGGTGGCCCACCTATAACCATTTCTGTGTGCATCGTTTCCACGGAGGGTGGCCCCGTCCTTGCGTTTTTTGCAAGGGCGGGTACGATGCTGCCGATACCCAGGGGATTTGTTCATGCACAGTGGCCTGCATCGCATTTACGACGCGGGGCAATTGCACACTATCACTGTCGTGGTGATTCGGGGGGCCTAGCTTCGCCGGTGCCGGCATCTCCGTACCCGTCCTTGCAAGAGCGCAAGGACGGGGCACCCAAAGTACCAGTGGCGCACAAATTAAAAGCCTGGGCCACCCGTCCAAAGGTCAATCGTTTACGGTCGTCTGCCTCCAGACCACTCTGGAACCCCTTGGGCATTGCGCAAGACGAGAGTCTTCCCGTCTTTTGTGATCTCGCGAGCCAGCAGTGCTTCCTTGTCGCTGATTGTGACTTTCGACCCAACAACCTCAATCTTGTCACCCTTAGCGAAGGAAAATTGCTTTTGAGCAATGTAGGATGTCGGTCCAACATGCACGTCGAAGGTACCCGCGTCAGTGTTCAGGGTCAGGTGGGTGCCGCTCCAACCGTTCTTCCCGGTTTGCTGCTGAACATCCTGAACCGTTCCTTTAACCGTTACCTCGCTCTTGGGATCGTACTTCCGTCCACCGTACCCCCCTTGAGCTACAGCAGTCGTGGCTACCAGTGCGAGGAGTACGGGCACTCCCATGAGAAATGAATTCCACTGCTTCATACTTTCCTCCTTGTGCGGTTCTAACACTATCTGATGAAGAAATGCAGAAGGAACCCAATTTGTTACAAGGATTTTGGAGACGCTATTCCGAGTCACCGCGCATACCAATCGCAATGTGGCGACCATCGGGGCGGGTGGTTCTCGTTGCGGAACCGTGGGTGCCCCGTCCTTGCGTTTTTTGCAAGGGCGGGTACGATGCTGCCGATACCCAGGGGATTTGTTCATGCACAGTGGCCTGCATCGCATTTACGGCGCGGGGCAATTGCACTCTATCACTGTCGTGGTGATTCGGGGGGGGCCTGGCTTCGCCGGTGCCGGCATTTCCGTACCCGCCCTTGCAAGAGCGCAAGGACGGGGCACCCAAAGTACCAGTGGTGCACAAATTAAAAGCCTGGGCCACCCGTCCAATGTCAATAGAAGAGCGAAGGGAAGCTTCTAACTAGGGAAGCGGACTCGTGCGGAAAAACTGGATGTGATGGCAGGCGCCGCATTCCCAAACTTCTACTCCTATGTCGGCAGCGTGGATCGCAGCTCCTGAGTTCCAAAGTCGCATGTTGTAGCTCGGAGTGTCTTTTAAGACCTGCCGCGAATATTCCCCCGCGCCGCAAACGTGGCAAATCCTCCTGATGCCGTCGTGCAGTAGCTGACCGCCCTGCTTGATCTGCTCCAGGTTGGTATCTACTTGGAGCAGCAGGTCGTTGGCGCTTCCACAGCAGTTCACTTCCCTCGTAACGACGGAGCGCCCCAAAATCAAGTTAATCATGTGCATGTGGGGGTCGCTTGGGAAGAGCTTCGTCAGGTCGTTCTCGGGTTCATCCCAAAATTCACGATCGAGCTTGGGTTTACCGGCCACCATGCACCAAAGAACTTTGCCGAGCATGTAAACGTCGAAGTCGGTTTTGACTGTCTCAAGTCTGGCGCCCATGCCTCTCCACGTTGCCGGCGGGATGAAATCGCCAGCTCCCACGGTCTCCCCGTGTAGGCGGGTGATACGCGCCTCGCGGGTCGGGACGTAGACCAGCCCGAAGTCGCCGAGAACAAACTCGTGCTCCTCGCCGATGAAGATATTCGCCGGCTTGATGTCGCGGTGGACTATGTTTTCGTTGTGAAGAAGGGCGATCGTGGCAAC
Organism: uncultured Acidobacteriaceae bacterium; assembly: GCA_963825155.1. GTDB lineage: Bacteria > Acidobacteriota > Terriglobia > Terriglobales > Acidobacteriaceae > Sulfotelmatobacter. The sequence goes on from CAWGRZ010000001.1 coordinate 187,570, forward strand.
GACTGATCGGAAGGCCTTCAACGCGAGGGCTGCGTTTCCTGTGTACCCCTCAATATGATCTTCCAGCGTCCCATTTGGGAAGTATTCCGTGACCATCCACCGTTCTTCTATGTCAAAGCCCAAGAGCTTCGGCAGGCCGGGGCGATTCTGCTGCAGAACTTCGATTTCCTGCTTCAAGCGGTCGAGGCTTTGTTTCTCATCGTCTCGAATCTTGAACTCTTTCATCGCGCCAAGCTCTTCGGGTTTGTCATCCCGTGAGTAGGTCTGAATCGCTTCGACGTACTCCATTCTCGATTTCTGTAGCGCCGATTCGCTTGTACTCGCAGATACCCAGACATGATTTGTGATAGCTTCGCGACTCTGTTTTCGCTCTTTTGTTCTCTCCGGTGTGCGGACGAGATACACCTTGCTCTGCCCGCCCTCGCCCAGCGGCTCCTTCTTTACTCGCTCCCACTCGGATTTCTTGCCTTGCATAAGCTGGTGCCCGTTCTGCGGCGTCACAAGCTGTTCTACCCCCAGCTCAGTCAGAAAAATGTCGGCGAGGGACTCGTTGGGCATCGCCATGTTCTTCGTTATTCTTAGATGCCCGCTCTTGATCGCGGCCTTGAGCAGACTGGCTTGCAGCGTCTCCGCGATGCTCGTAGCTCGCAGGTTGTCGTCGATGGTATGACCGCCCCGAAAGAAATTCAGGAAGTCGAAGTAGTTGATCGGGGCCTGCGTGATCTGCGGATAGGAGCGGCCCTGCGGCTGCTTTTCTGTGATGAGCATGGATTTTGCCGACCCATTATAGTCCGTCGAGGCGCCGCCCGCCCCGAGCTACACTGGAAGAGGCACCGTGCCGCGAGTTGCTCCTTCAAAAATGATCTCTTTCTCAAACATCAATAAGCAGTATGGCAAGCAGCTGCTCTTCGTGGATGCTTCGTTTCAGTTGAATCCTGGCGAAAAAGTTGGGCTGGTCGGTCCCAATGGGGCGGGCAAGACAACGCTATTCCGGATGGTGGTGGGCGAGGAAAGTCCCGACGAGGGCGTGGTCTCTGTCCCCCAAAAGGTGACGATCGGCTACTTTCGCCAGGACGAAGAGGAAATGCAGGGCCGTTCGGTGCTGGATGAAGCGATCGCAGGGAGCGGACGCGTCGGCGATCTACGCCACGAGCTCGAAGCTCTTTTTTTCACAGCTCGCATGTGACATCCAACCTTGACCCACGATTTCAATTGCGTAATCATGGTCGAGGCCGTGACGGTGCGCAGAGAGCGCATCGTCCCATCCTAAGTTATTTGTTTTCAAGATTTTGACCTCTAAGTTCTTTGACATCAAGTTTTTGCAGACCATTTTTGCAGAACCCGCACCCCGCGCGGCTTTCCGAGGGGAGGGGGGGAGGGGGGTACCCCCGATTTAGGCGCGTGCGAGCGCAAATCCTCCCATTTCGGGACGCCGCCGCAAACTTTATTTGAGGGAGAAATTCACAGGGACTCGCGACTACTTCGCAGCCAACTTCAATCCCTTGGAACTCGCCGCGTAGCGCGCGATGCCGCGATAGAGCGCTTCGGCGATTCGTTCGCGGTAGCCGTCGCTGCGCAGCTTTTGCTCGTCGGTGGGACTGCTGACGAAGGAGACTTCGGCCAGAATTCCCGGCATGGCGCTCTCGGTCAGCACCACGAAGCCCGCTTCCTTCACGCCCCGATCGCGCAGCCCGGGATTCTGTACCGACAACGTGCCGTATAAAGACCGCTGCACGCTGGCCGCCAACCGCCGCGACTGCTCGATGCGCTCGTGCAGGTCCGCCGGCGAGAGCGACAACAGCGCAGCACTCTTGGCGCCGCTGGCGCTGGCCCGCGTGTCAACATCTTTCGAGCCAGGCGCCGAGAAGAAATTCGTGTAGTAGGTCTCCACGCCGCGCGCCGAAGGCAAGTCGCTGTAGTTGGCGTGAATGGAAACGAATAAATCCGCCTGCGCCTGGTTGGCGATGGCGGCGCGCTCGTCGAGCGTGATGTAGTTGTCGTCCTGCCGCGTGTAGATCACATCCATACCCAGACGGCTCTGGAGCAACTTGCCCAGCCGCTGCGCAATCTCCAGCACCAGATCTTTTTCGAGCAGGCCGCGCCGCCCGACGGTGCCCAGATCCCAGCCGCCGTGGCCGGCGTCAACCACGATGCGCATCTTGGGAACGCGGGTCCGCAGTTGCAGATCTTCCTTGGTCGGCGGCGGAATCACGATCGCGAGAGTACTCTTCTCCGCGCTGGCAGCGTTGGGGAACAGATTCACCGCACCCTTGGGATTCACACCGATCTTGTGCACCTCGACCACCAGACGATATGGATTCGGTTCCAGGCTCACCGAGAAATTGGTGTTGGCCTTGGTCTCCAGCACGATGCGGGTCATGCCCGCCACCGGCTGCGCCACACGAATGCGGCTCAGAAAGGCGTCACCCACGTCGATGGATTTTCCCGTCAGGTCGGGAGAGAGTTGGGTATCGCGCAGATCGAAGTAGATGCGGTCCGGTGCGGCCAGGCGGTGCGCCTCGTACTGCACCTGATCTTCAAGATCGAGCACCACCGTGCTCGAATCGGCCGATGACCAGTGGCGGATTCCGGTGACCCGGGGAAACTTGGCCAACTCCTGCGGAGTAGCGGGCGGGCTCATCGGCTCGTTGGCATCGGAAATCGCTTCTGGACCGGCGTTGGTGTCGGTTGAGGAATTAGGACCGGAATTCGTGCCCGGATTCGCGCCCACAGGCGGCGTAAGGGAAGGCGCGGGCGGCGCGTTCTCCGCGCCAGCGGGCGTGGGCGTGGTCTTCTCGGTCCTGATTTTCTGCGTGCGGACCATCACGCTGCCCAGTTGAGCGGTCTTCAGCTTCCACCAGACGCCGGCCGCAAATGCGGCAGCGATCACGATGCACACCAGCAAAATCAGAACGCTTGGGCGGTGGGTTGTGCTTTTTTCCGGCTGCTGCCCGAAGGTAAGCGCAGGCTCGGGCGCGGTTGCAGTGGCGACCGCCGGTTCGAACTCGGGAAGGTTTTTCAGGTCAGGCTTGGGCAGAACTGCGGCAGCCGGCGCGAGTGCAGGCGTGACCGGCTTCGCAAGGACGACCGCCGCCGGAGCGGCCGGCTGGACATCCTTCTGGACATCCTTCTGGACATCCTTCTGGACATCCTTCTGGACATCCTTCTGCACCGCCGGCTCCACTTGAGGAATTTGCGGCGGAGCTTTGGTCAGAGGCGCGACTTGCGGCGCAGGCGCAATGACTGACATGGGTGCAGCCGCTGGAGTAGAGGGAACCAGGGGCGCGGCCGCTGCCAGCTTCGTGGCCGCGACTTGCGCGGACTGGGCGAAGCGATCCTCATCCTCAGGTTTCAACGCGCCCAGCACCAGTTCGGCCAGCAGGCTGAGGCTGTGTACGTCGCTGTCGTTGAATCCGAAGGGCCACGACGAAAAGGCTTCGAGCAGCCCAATCACGCGCCGCCGCCCGCACAGGGGCACTGCGATCATGGAGCGCGCGCCCAGCCGCCGGCACGCTTGCAGATTCACCCGCGGATCGGTTTCAGTGTCGTCGCAGGTCACGATCTGGGCGGTGCGGAAGCAGGCTCCTGAAAACGCCGAATCGCGGTCAATGCGCGCGCCGACGTCCGGGCGGATGCTGCCGGCTGAGGCGCGCAACACAATCTCGTTATTTTCCGCCAGCGCAATGGCCAGGCCATCGGCGCCGGTAATCGCTACGGCTCGTTCCGCGACCAGCTGCAGCACTTCGTCGAGAACGAATTGCTCACCTGGCTCAAACTCGGCGACCGGGGCGGCGGCGTCGAAGCCGTTGTGCTTCGCGGCCAGGGCTTTTCTGTGGCGCACTTGCTCGTGCAGTGCTGAAAAGGCCAGCAAGGCCTGCAGGGCGTCGCGCTGCGAGGGCGCGGGCTGATCTTGTTCAGAATGGTTTTGACGATCCGGGGAAACGTGGGCGGGACTTTCTCCTCGCGGCCACGCGGGCGCAGTACTCCCCGGCGCGGAAACCCCGGTAAACGGAGTTGTCGCTTCAATGTCCGGCTTGGTGGGAGTAGTCGCCATTAAGACACAGTTCACTCTAAAGTTAACGGTCTTTGAGCCCGGTTGCAATTACTTGGACATGACCCCTCGGACATGTCCTTTGGTAAGACCTCCTGCTTCGATTTTCGTCCTTCCGGACAGTTTCCGAAAGTCCCCGGTGCCTTATGGCGTGAGGAGTAGAATCCTGCGGAATTGTGGAGGTACGGAAAATCGCGATGCCTCAGCCGCGCACTCACGGATCGCCCAAGCGCGCGGTTGCAGCGGTATCGCCATCGGCATGCTGTTCGAGGTCGTGAAGGTGTGGCTGGCGTCGGGCAGGCGTGCGAAGGAAACGTTTCTGGGGCCAGTGAGGTAGGAGCAGGTCTCGGCTGGAGTGAGTACAAGGATTCCTTTCTCCTCCGGAAGCGCAGTGGTACGATGCCACGACAAATCTGCACCTGGGCGGGACACATGAGAAAAGTCCAACAGATACGGTCTGCGGCATCCATCCTTCTACTAACGGCGGTCCTGACGGTGACGCCAGCGGAGATTGCGTTAGCTCGCGGGTCGAGCGATGCCGATGCCGTACGCAGCCGGATGATCGAAATCCTCGACGGGGTCGAGCGCCTGGTGAGGGAGAACTACTACGACCCCGCATTGAAGGGTCTGGACTGGAAGGGTGCAGTCGAGATCGCTCGCGACCGTATCCGTCGCGCAGACCACGAGGGTGAGATGGCGGCTGCGATCTCAGGGCTGCTGTCGCGTCTTGCTGACTCGCACACGTATTTCCTGCGGCCAGGACGGCTCCAACCTGTAATCTTTGGATTCGGCGCCAAGGCTTTTGCTGATGAGGTTCGCGTCTACAAGATCATGCCTGGCGGCCCCGCTGAGGACGCCGGACTGCAGCTTGGGGATCAGATTGTCGGGGTCGAAGAATTCGTTGCCAATCGCAAGCTGATTGACGAAGAGATGCGCTACTTCAGGTATTTGGACCCGCGCTTGACCCTGAAGCTGACGGTTGTGCGGAACCACAGATTACCCAAAGAAATCGTAATCCAAGGGAAACAGGCGGCCACTTCGTCAAAAGAGTTTGTAAAGCGAACTGAGCAGTACCAGAGGGAAGAAGAAAAAGAGGACGTGAAGGGTGTGACGACCCCTTTTGATGACGGATGGATCGTCTACCTCAGGTACCCGACGTTTATGGAGGGCACAACCGATACTGACTCTCTGCTCAAGAAAGCAAACGCGGCGAAAGCTTTGGTTCTTGATCTGCGCGAAGATGGAGGGGGCCAGGAGGAGACCATGAAGGACATGGCGGGGCATTTCTTTGCCCAGCCCACAGAACTGGCGACGGCGATTTCCCGCGGGAAGAAAGAGGAAGTTATCGCCAAGCCGAAAACCCCAAACCTTGCAGGGCCTCTCTTTGTGCTGGTAGACAGTCACTCGGCAAGCGCTGCGGAAATCCTGGCGCGGGTCTTGCAATTGAAGAACCGCGCGACGATCGTCGGCGATCGAAGCGCGGGGAAGGTGAATCGGGCTCTCGTTTTTGGCGGCAGGGGAGGCGCTGTGTACGCCATTCCATATGGAGTCGCGATTACGGTGTCCCGAGCGATCATGCCGGACGGGCAACAGCTCGAAGATCATGGCGTGCTTCCTGACGTACAGTGCGTTCCCACTGAGGAAGACCTCCGTCTGGCTCGCGACCCTTGCCTAGACAAGGCTCTGACTCTGGCCCGGCAGGCCTTGGCACACGCGACCGAGAGTACCCACTAGCAGTAATCCTCGGCCTCGCTTCCTTTCCGAACCAGCGGAGTTACTAAGGCGGCGGCTGCTGCCGGGGATAAGATTCGTGGGATAGGGCCCCTGACCGACCTGAATTTCCCGGCGGTGCGTGTATGCAAGCAGGAGTATCTCCCGCGCGACCAGCGCGGGCTCGGCACAGGCACGAACTGCGCACCCTGACCTACGTCACGCTCGACCAGGCGAACGGCGGCATCGTTCGCAATTTGAGCCACGAAGGCATTGCGGTGCAGGCGGTGGCGGCGGTGCGGGCGGGGCAGCAATTGCGCGTGCATTTTGAATTGCGCTACCCGCGGCTGCGGGTGGAAACGCGCGGCGAAGTCATGTGGGCGACGCCCTCAGGACAGTGCGGCATCCGCTTCCTCGACCTGCCTCCGCGGATGGTCCGGCAGATCAATGAATGGATTTTCGGGAACCTGCTGGAAAGTAGTTCACCGCAGGTGGAGCGGGCAGGATCCATGTTTGGCGCGCCGGGACTCGCTGAATCGAGATTCCCTCATTCCCGACTTGCGCAATTTGGATTCGCCGCGGCGGGGTCGGCAGCGTTATCCCCAGTCCCGGATGCGCCTGAGGTAGACGACGGACTGCTGATTTCTCCAGCGCCTCTGAAAGTGATCGAGTTGCAGACTCGTCCTGAGCCTCCGGAGCCGGTAGCCCTGCTCGACGACGTAGCGGGAACTTCTTCTCAGGCTTCAGTCGCATTGGACTGGCTGTCGCAACCGCTTTCAGGACGGGGCCTTGCCTGGACGATTAACGCGCTCGTGGTGGTAGCGGCTCTGCTGCTGTTTGGGCTGGTCTTTCTGTCGGTCATTCGTGAGCCTCCGAAGTGGCCGCTGGCCGTGGCTGCCGGAGCCGCAATCTTCGTGGCCGTCTTCTATTGGGGATTCTTCCAGGCGTTCGGCGGAGCGAGCCTGGGAGCAAGGCTAGCGCGCCTGGCTGGGTGTGATGCGGGGGAGGACGAGGAAGACCGGGACGCTCGCTTCCGCTGAGGTGCGGGCACGGTACTAGTTGGCAAAATACTGCTGGGCCAACCAGAGTTGCAGGGTGCGCTGCTGCCGGGGCGCAAGTTTCACGAAGCGGATGCCGAGATTTCCGCGCTTGTCCTGCCACGCGATTTCCGCCTGCGCCTTCAACCCGGACCGGGCGCCCGGCAACTCGAATGAAACTTGCAGTGCCCTAGTGGCCTCGACGGGGCCATCGGTGTGAATCTGCATTCCGCCCTGGCTTACGTTGACCAGGAAGGCGTCGGCCGGCTTGTGGCCCTTGCTATTGACCGACACCGGGACTTCGAGGCCGGCGCGATGGTAACGCAGGCGTCCGTCGAGAATCATGCTGCGCGCGGCGGAGAGGGTGCGCACCGCCTGTTCGACGGAAATCGGCTTTTCGAAAGCGAACAGGGCGCCGGTTTCGTCCAGGCTGTTGTTCGACTGCGGCCCGCCCATGATGACCAGGGGCACCGCGTTGGCGCGCCTTTCAGGTTGTTGCAGTTCGCGCAGAAACTGGGAACTTCCATTCAGATCGCAATCGACGATGAGGGCGTCGATCTTTGACTTGTTGAGCCGGGCCAGTGCCCGCTGCGGTTCGTTTTCGACGGCCACGTCCATGTGCAGGCCGCCGAGGATGCACTCCAGAACACTGACTTCCTGCCAGTCGCGCGAAACCACCATCGAGGAAAGTGTCATAGCTTCACTCTAGCGGCGAGCGTAATGGGGACGTAGATAACCAACGTAATGAGGCGGACCTCGGGTTTCGAGCGCCAGAGTTCGACTTATGGTCAATGAGCGTAATGGCGGTGTTTCGCCAACGACGGAATCGTTTCCGAGTGTACCGACCACTCGTCCAGAATCGTGGCGGTGAGTGGTCAATTGTGAACATCTAGACGAGTTGGTCCGTGCTGAGTACGATTACGGTCGCTGACCCGAATGGCACATAAGAATACTCCAGGTTTAAGTCAGGCAATTCTCCGCAAAAAGTTCCGCGCCGGGATGACAGTTCGGAACTACCGAGACAAAGAGGTCGTTTTTTCGCAAGGGGATACGGCTGACGCTATCTTCTACGTTCACAGTGGCACGGTGAAGCTCACGGCGATCTCCACCCGTCGCAAGAAAGCCATAATCGCATTCCTGCAGCGAGGTAGCTTTTTTGGCGAGGGCTGTCTAGCGGGGCAATCTCTGCGGATGTGCACGGCGAGATCAATCGGGCCGTCCAATATCACTCGACTGCGGAAGGGGATCACGGTGCGAAGGCTCCGGCGAGACCCGCAGTTTGCTGCGCTGTTTGCGGAATATCTGCTTTCCCGGATTATTCGAATCGAAGAAGATTTGGTAGACCAATTCTTCAATTTCAGCGAAAGGCGACTGGCGCGGGTTCTGTTGCTGGTCGGGCAAATAACCAAGGAGTCCAAGCCGGAGTACCCCCTGAAGGTGAGCCAAACAACCCTGGCGGAGATGGTTGGTACAACCCGAGCAAGGATAAGTAAATTCATGACTCAGTTTAGGAAGAAGGGCTTCGTTAGCTACAACGGCGGCTTGCAAATAGATAGCGAACTGCTGATGAGCTTCCTGCAAAGTCGACCCATGTCCGTTGCCACGAAAGCGTCGTAGCTGACTGGCTTCTCCCTTTGGCGCTGGGAGATTGCAAGGCTTAGCCTGCGGTCCGAAGTCCCGTGGCCTGACGTCGGAGGTCAGAGGTCTGCGTTTTGCTTCCCGTACCACTCCACGGTGCGCCGCAGGCCTTCTTCAAAATCTACTTTGGGGTTGTAGCCGAGGCGGGATTGTGCTTTCGAGATGTCGGCCAGCGAGTGTTTGATGTCGCCGCCGCGCCCCGCTTCATATTTAGGCTTTCCAGAATAAGAAGTCAGACTCTGAAGAGCTTTGAAAGTTTCGTTGAGCGTGATTCTGCGGCCGGTGGCGATGTTGAAGACTTGTCCCGCCGCCTGATTGGCGGGTGCGTGGCAGGCCAGCAGATTGGCTTCGACCACGTTCTCGATGTAGGTGAAGTCGCGGCTCTGTTCGCCGTCGCCGAAGATGGTGGGCTGCCCGCCGCGCAACATCAGGGTGATGAACTTGGCCAGCACGCCGGAATAAGGAGATGACGGGTCCTGCCGCGGTCCGAAGACGTTGAAGTAGCGCAAGGCCACGGTTTCGAGCTGGTAGCAGCGGTAGAACGAGATCATGTAATGCTCGCTGGCCAGTTTGGCCACGGCGTAGGGCGAGATCGGGTCCGGCTTCATGGCTTCGTGCTTGGGCAGCGTGGGGGTGTCGCCGTAAGCGGACGACGACGCGGCATAGACCACACGTTTTACTTGGGCATCGCGCGCCGCCACCAGGACGTTGACTGTACCGTCGATGTTGGCCCGGTTGCTGGCCAGGGGATCGAGGACAGATTTTGGCACGGAAGGAATCGCGGCTTGATGCAGGACGAAATCCACCCCGGCACAAGTCCTGTGCATGGCGTCAAGATCGAGGATATCGGCCTCGCGAAAGTCGATGCGATCGAAAATATCCGCAATGTTCTCTCGTTTGCCGGTGGAAAAATTATCCACGCCGCGCACTTGCTCGCCGCGCGCCAGCAGGGCCCGCGCCAGCGATGATCCAATGAAGCCGCCAATACCGGTGATGAGATAGAGTGCCATGCTGTTCCATCATAACGAATGAGAGGGCGTTCGCGCGCTTCGGCGCGGCCAGCGGCTAAAGCCGGATTCGTTCGTACCGGCTTACGGCACGCCTGAAAGGCGTGCCCTGATACGAATCTCTACGCGACGGCTAGCCGGATTTGGCGTGACGAAGTCTGTGGGTTCTCGTGAAGGTGCGTCTCGTGGCATTGGTTTGCATCAAAGCTGGACCTCGTATCAGGGCATGGCTTCAGCCATGCTGCAGGAGGGCGCAATTGATCATGGCTTTAGCCGCTGAGCTTCGGCGCGGCCAGCGGCTTAAAGCCGGATCCGTTCGTACCGGCTTATGGCACGCCTGAAAGGCGTGCCCTGATACGAATCTCTACGCCACGACCAGACAGGAGGATTCCAGACGAACAAGCAGGAATGCGCAACGCGGGCAAGGCTTTTCACCGTTTCGGCGGCGGAACCTGGCTCGCGCTGAGGACGCGGAGAAAGTCTTCCCGCATCAACATTTGGCGGCTTTCGAAGAATTCAACCAGTGCCTGAAGCGCCGCCCGGGGATCGGAAATCAAGGGCACAGCGTTTAGTGGTCCGCGGGAGGGAAGGGCGGAGGCGATTCCGGGGCCCATGATTACGGCCGGATGGGAAACCGTCCCCAGCAGTTCCTTCAAAGCGGCGCGGTTGTCGTCCGAGATTTCCAGGAACGCGATGCCCATGCCGAGGTAGGGATAGGTCACGCGCACGGTACCCTTGGCCTCCACACTCAGACCGTTGGCTTTCAGGGTGAGGCGCAGAACGGTCCCCACCGGATACGTAGCCTGCGCTTCGACGTAGCAGCCGTGCAGGCTGACGTCGGTAAAGGTCGCCCAGGTTGGTACCTCGCAATCCTCCTCGCGCATCTCGGCGCTGCCTTCGCAACTGTAGCGCACGCTGTGGCGTTTCTCGTTGCCCCGGAATTGTTCCTGCCCGCCGGAGTATGCTGCCGCAGGATTCCAGCCTGGATGTCGCGGCGCGGGCGTCTCCCGAGCCGGCCCGACCGCGCTTGCGGCTGGTGGAGTCGCCGACCCCTTCAAGGCCATTAGATAAGCGACGCCCTCGTCATTTTCCTGTTCCATATTTTTCCTGTTCCATGTTTTTTCGGTTCAGGAGTGCCCCGATGCGGACCAACTCTTCCGCATTTCGAAAGTCAGTCCCTCGGCGTGGTTTAGCAGCGGACGAATCTGTGCCGGGGACTCTGTTATGTCTATCGGGAAGAATCGGTTCCAAGATTAGGCTGGCGGAGCATGGTTGAGACTCATGAGATTTCTCTAACTGAGGGGCGTGCTGGAGGACGCTTCTGCCTCGGTCGTCTGCTGTGCCATCTGCCGGATCTGCTTCCACAGTTCGTCGCGCCCGGCGCCGGTCTTGGCGGAGTAAGGAAGCAGGCGGGCGGCAGGATACTGATCGGTCAAGGTTCGCAGGGCGTTGTGCAGTTGATTGTTCGACAGCCGGTCGCTCTTGGTGGCGACTAATAGGAAGTCGCGGTCGGAGGCGACGAGAAAATCCAGCAGTTGCCGGTCACTCTGCTGCGGAGGAACGTTGGCATCCACCAGCGCCACGCACAAAGCGAGCGTGGGACGCGCGTTGAGATAGGGCTCGATGAACTTGGGCCATTCCTGTGAAATCTCGCGGGAAATCTTGGCGTAGCCGTAGCCGGGGAGGTCGGCGAAGATCAGTTCCGGCTGCGGTTTTCCCGGCCAGCGGATCTCAAAGAAGTTAATGCTGCGGGTGCGTCCGGGAGTCGAACTGGTGTGGGCCAGCTTGGTGCCGACCAGGGAATTGATCACGCTGGATTTGCCAACGTTAGAGCGGCCGAGGAAGGCGATCTCCGGCAGGGTCGGAGCGGGGAAGTGCGCGGAGTCGGTCGCTGCCGCCAGAAAGCGGGAGAGAACCCTCATGCTCAAGTTTGCAACGGCGAACGGGAACTTGGCAAGCTGGGAGAGTCATGGGGGAGCCCTCACCGTGTTATGACAGCACTGAGTCGAGCAAGGGAGCAGGTTCGACGGGAGGCGTTTCCAGGTACAAGATTTAGTATCAGTTTCGGCCAGCGGCACGGCAGCGCCTGAAGGCGCAATTCATTAGGCGAGCTGGCGCTATGCCTGAAGGCATAGCCTGATACGAATCTTCTGAATCTTCTTGTCGGTCAGCCCATTCAGCGCGCGGGTTCGCGGCGAAACCGATTGCTCAGGGTGAGGGCCTGATGCTGGTAGGGCGAGCCGATGTTTGTGCCATAGATTTTGTCCGGGCGGGACAACAAGTGCATTGAGGCGGCCTGCGAGTTGCCCGTGTTCGATCAGGAAGGGAACTTCGTGGGCGCGAACTTCGAGCATGGCGCGGGTTCCCTTGATCTCACCGGAACCGTATCCAAAACCGGGATGGAAGAAGCCGGCACAGGGAATACGAAATTCACTGCACTCTGGGTTGGATCATACTTGCAACCTACTGATGGGCGGTTGGGCTCTGGCCGGTGCTGGAGGTCAAAGGTGCGATCGGCTGCGCGGCTTCTTCCTCGCTGAGCGAGGGTAGCGGCGATTCGAGGGCGATGGCCAGGACCTGGTCCATGGTATCGACGAAATGCAGCTTCATGGCGGTGCGCAGATTTTCCGGCACCTCGGCCACGTCTTTTTCGTTGTCCTTGGGGAGGATCACTTCAAACAGTCCAGCGCGGTGCGCGGCCAGAAGTTTCTCTTTGAGGCCGCCGATGGGAAGCACTTTGCCGCGCAGCGTGATCTCGCCGGTCATGGCCAGGTCGCGGCGCACGGGAATCTTGCTGAGCGCGCTGGAAATGGCCGTAGCGATGGTGATGCCCGCCGAGGGGCCGTCCTTGGGGATGGCGCCTTCGGGCACATGCACGTGCAGGTCGAGATTGCGGTAGAAGTCGCGGGTCAGGCCGAGCCGGTGAGCGCGCGAGCGCACGTACGACATGGCCGCCTGCGCCGATTCCTGCATCACGTCGCCGAGTTTACCGGTCAACGTGAGCTTGCCTTTGCCGTCGACCACGGTCGCTTCGGTGCTCAGGATGGAGCCGCCGACTTCGGTCCAAGCCAGGCCGGTGACCAATCCTACTTCGCTCTTTTCATGGGCCAGAGTATCGCGGAACTTGATCACGCCCAGGAGGTCGCCAACGTTCCCGGCGGTCACAGTGATGGTGTAATTCTCGCCTTCTTTCACCACCTTGCGCGCGACTTTGCGGCAGACGTTGCCGATTTCGCGCTCCAGATTGCGTACCCCCGCTTCGCGCGTGTAGGAGCGGATGATGCCGGTGATGGCATCGTCGGTGAACTTGATGTTCTTGTCGGACAAGCCGGCGGCGAGGGTCTGCTTTTTTACCAGGAACTGCTTCGCGATTTCGACTTTTTCCTGCTCGGTGTAGCCGTGCAGGCGCAACACTTCCATGCGGTCCTGGAGGGCCGGCGGGATGGTGTGCATCACGTTGGCCGTGGCTACGAAGAAGACTTGCGAGAGGTCGTACTCCACGTCGAGGTAGTGGTCGACGAACATGAAGTTCTGCTCGGGATCGAGCACTTCGAGCAGGGCCGCGGAGGGATCGCCACGGAAGTCCATCGACATCTTATCCACTTCATCGAGCATGAAGACCGGGTTCTTGGTGCCGGCTTTCTTCATCATCTGGATGATCTGGCCCGGCAGGGCGCCGATGTAGGTGCGCCGGTGGCCGCGAATTTCGGCTTCGTCGCGCACGCCACCCAGCGACATGCGGACAAACTTGCGGCCCGTAGCCTTGGCGATCGACATGCCCAGCGAAGTCTTGCCTACGCCGGGAGGTCCGACGAAACAGAGAATTGAGCCCTTGGGATTTTTTACAAGCTGGCGCACCGCGAGAAATTCAAGAATGCGTTCCTTGATCTTCTCCAGGCCATAGTGGTCTTCGTTCAGAACTTTTTCGGCGCGGGAAATATTGCGAATCTCTTTGGAGCGCTTTTTCCACGGCACGGCCAGCAGCCAGTCCAAATAGTTGCGCGAGACGGTTGACTCGGCCGACATGGGCGGCATGGCTTCCAGTTTCTTCAACTCCTGCAGGGCTTTGTCCTTGACGTCCTTGGGCATGCCCGCAGTTTCGATCTTCTTCTTCAGTTCGTCGAATTCGCTCTTCTCGCCGCGGCCCAGTTCCTTCTGGATGGCCTTGATCTTTTCGTTGAGGTAGTACTCTTTTTGCGCCTTCTCCATCTGCCGCTTCACGCGGGACTGGATGGTGCGGTCGACATTCAGCTTCTCGATTTCGATGTCGAGCACGTCGGCGATGCGGGTCAGGCGCTCCGCGGGATCGAAAATCTCCAGCAGTTCCTGTTTTTCTTCGATGGAGAGTTGCAGGTTGGCGGAGATGACGTCGGTCAACTTGGCCGGATCTTCCATGCGTACGGCCGAAATCATGGTTTCGTAGTTCAGCGCCTGGCAGAGCTTTACGTATTGCTCGAAGAGCGACGTAACCCGCTGCATGCCGGCTTCGAGCGGCTGGTTGGGATCGGTGGTGTAGCGCGCCACTCGCACCGTGGCCTGCATGTAGCCATCGGTGTCGACGACCTGCAGAATCTTCCCGCGCTCAATGCCTTCGACCAGGACTTTGATATTGCCGTCGGGCAACTTCAGGCTCTGCACGATGTTGACGATCGTGCCTACCTGGTAGATTTCGTTGGCTTTGGGTTCATCGATGGAGGCATCGTGCTGGGTGGCCAGGAAAATCTTCTTGTCCGCCGCCAGGGCTTCTTCGAGCGCGCGAACGCTCGATTCCCGCCCGACCACGAACGGCGTCATCATGAAGGGGAAGATGACCACGTCCCGAATGGGCATCATGGGCAGCTTCCTGGTTTCGAATTTTTCCTTGGATGTGGTCACTGAGTCTCCCCTGGGATGAAAGCCAACAAATGACAGCCAACAGAACCTACCACAATTCTACTCTGTCCCGGCGCACATGGCACTTATCGTAGAGACGTTGCCTGCAAGGTGTCTGCTTGCAGCAGTTGGCCACTTTGGCGCCGGTAGAGACGTAGTCAATTACGTCTCTACTCCCACCTACCCTGCCTTTTCCATGATGGTGGCGAAACTCGCGCTGCGCTTCTCCACCATTTCCCGCGTTACTTCGAACTCTTTTACTTTCTTCTGGCTGGGCAGGTTGAACATGAGATCGAGCATGAGTTCTTCCAGAATCATACGCAGGCCGCGCGCCCCCACTTTGCGCGCCATGGCCTGGCGGGCGATGGCCCGCAGGGCTTCGTCGTGGAACTTCAGGCGCACATTCTCGAACTCAAACAGCCGCTGGTATTGCTTGACGATGGCGTTCTTCGGGCGGGTGAGGATTTCGATCAACGCAAATTCGTCGAGATCTTCCAGCATGCCCACCACCGGCAGGCGGCCCACAAACTCCGGAATCAGGCCGAACTTGATGAGATCCTCGGGCTGGATTTCGCTCAGCAGTTCGTAGCTTTGCTTGCGCGAAGCGGCGGCCACGTCTTCCTTCTCGGAGTCTTCGGAACTGCGGAAACCGAGTGACTTCTTGCCCATTCTGCGGGCGATGATCTTGTCGAGCCCGACGAACGCTCCGCCGCAGATGAACAGGATATTGGTCGTATCCACGGGGGTGAATTCCTGGTGTGGGTGCTTGCGCCCGCCCTGGGGCGGAACGTTGGCGATGGTGCCCTCCAGAATCTTCAGCAGCGCCTGCTGCACGCCTTCGCCGGAAACATCGCGGGTGATCGAGGGATTCTCATCTTTCCGCCCAATCTTATCGACTTCGTCAATGTAGATAATGCCGGTCTGCGTGCGGCTCACGTCGCCGTCGGCGGCCTGCAGCAGTTTGAGAATGATGTTCTCGACGTCTTCGCCGACGTAGCCGGCTTCGGTGAGGGTGGTGGCGTCGACGATGGCGAAGGGCACGTCGAGCATGCGGGCCAGAGTCTGGGCCAGCAGCGTCTTGCCCGTGCCGGTCGGGCCGATCAGCATGATGTTCGACTTGGTCAGTTCAATGCCGTCGCCGGTTTTCTGCCGGTTCATGAAGATGCGCTTGTAATGGTTGTAGACCGCGACCGCCAGCTTCTTCTTGGTCTGCTCCTGGCCAATGACGTACTCATCGAGGAAGGTCTTGACTTCCTGCGGCTTGGGCAGTTGATTAGGGGTGCTGGCCGGAGGAGTCGCGGTGCGGTCGTCTTCCAGAATGGAATTGCAGACCGCTACGCACTCGTCGCAAATATAGGCGCGGGGATAATCGCTGGGCGACGAGATCAGTTTGGCTACCGCGTCCTGCGACTTGTGGCAGAACGAACAACGTAGAATCTCGTCGGAGCCCGTCTTGTTTTTCACTCGGCTCTACTCCTTAAATGTTGCTCGGCAAGACCAGGCCCCCAGCGTCCATCGGCCCCTTCCGCCGCTCCGCTTTTCGGCGCTCCACTTTTCGGAGGCGCGAAGGCCGATCATACAGCTTTTGCCGTCTTATAGATGATATCGTCTATGATTCCGTATTCCTTAGCCTGCTGTGCGTTCATGATGAAGTCGCGCTCCACGTCCTTTTCCACTTTGTCCAGTTTCTGTCCACTGTGCTTGGAGAGTAACTGGTTAGTAATCTCCCGCATGCGCAGGATTTCCCGGGCGTGAATGTCAATGTCGGTGGCTTGTCCCGACAACCCTCCCATGGAGGGCTGATGTATTAGAATTCGCGAATTCGGGAGTGCCAACCTCTTTTTGGCCTCGCCTGATGCCAAAAGTAACGCCGCCATGGAAGCGGCCTGACCGACGCACAGGGTCATGACATCGTTCTTGACGTACTGCATGGTGTCGTAAATGGCCATGCCAGCCGTGATGGAGCCGCCCGGAGAGTTGATGTATAGCTGGATGTCTTTCTCGGGATCTTCCTGAGCCAGAAACAACATTTGGGCAATCACCAGGTTGGCGATGTTGTCGTCAATGGGTGTGCCGATGAAGATAATGTTGTCGCGGAGCAGCCGGGAATAGATGTCGTAGGCGCGTTCGCCCCGCCCGGTCTGCTCGATGACCATGGGGACCAGCATCATGTGCGGGTCTTTATTCTGCCGATCATTATTCTGCCAATCATTTGCTTTCACGTTCACCTGCCACACTCCGCCCCAGAACACCGTCTCGGCTGTCAGGGGAGAGTTGAAAGTGGTCCGCGTCTTTCTTGAGCTACGCGGACTGGTGATACAAAAAGTCGAGGGTCTTTTCGCTGCGGATTCTGTTCCGGATTCTATCGAGGCCCCCATCCTGTGTCAAACGGGTGCGGACCGCTTCGGGAGACTGTTTCGACTGCTGGGCCAGCGCTTCCAACTCACGATTCAACTCGTCTTCGCCGACCTCAATCTTTTCCATCTCCGCGACGCGTTCCAGTAACAACGACGACTTCACATCCTGCACCGACTGATCGCGCTGGCCCGCCCGCAACCGGGGCAGGTCCATTTTCTTCAGGTCCTCCATCTTCATGCCCTGCGCCGCCAGGGCACGCAAACCGCGCTCCAGGCGCAGATCGATTTGCCGGTCGATGAGCGACTCCGGCACTTCGAAATCATTCCGCTTTACCAACTCGGCAACCAGCTTGTCTTTGGCTTCGCGCTCGGCCGTGTGCTTGCGCTCGGATTCCATGTTCTCGCGAATCTGTTTGCGCACCTGGTCAAGGCTCGAGAACTCGCCCAGTTCCTTGGCGAATTCGTCATTCAGTTCCGGCAGGGCCTTGTGCTTGATGGCCTGAATTTTAACGGTGTAGACGAACGTCTTGCCCGCCAACCGTTTGTCGGACGTGTCTTCGGGATAACTCACTTCGAACTCGCGCTCGTCTCCGGCATTGGCGCCGCGCAGATTCTGAGTGAACTCGGGCACAGTATTTTTGCCGCTGATCTCGATCAGCACTTCATCCATGTGTACGGGATTGGCGGTGCTGTCGTCGGGCTGGTCTTTGGGCTTGCCATCCATGGAGGCCTGGGCAAAATCGCCGTCAGCGAGCGGACGTCCTTCGACCGAGGTGAAGGTAGCGTGCTGCTCGCGCACGTTGTTGAGGGCCTCTTCGACTTCTTCGTCTTTCACGATGATTTCGGGATGGTCGGCGCGGAGCTCTTTATAGCCCTCGACTTTGATCTCAGGCATGATCTCGAAGCTGGCCTTGAAGCGCAGGGGCTCGCCCTCGTGAATGTGCAGGTCGGTGACGCGCGGCTGCGAGACCGGAATCAGACCGAGTTTCTCGGCTTCTTTGCGGAAGTAGCGCGGGACCAGGGCCTCGACCACGTCGCTTTTCAGGTCTTCCTTGAAGCGCTGCCGGATCACGGACGCGGGCACGTGCCCGGTACGGAAGCCGGGTAATCGCGCCACCTTCTGATATTTCTGGATAATGGTTTCGGTTTCGCGGGCCACTTCCGCGGCCGGGATCTCGACCGAAATCTCGCGTTTGACGCCGTCTTTTTTCGCGTCGTTCTTAAGATCGACTGTTTCTGTGGGACTCACGTTTACCCCTTCGGCGTAACTTTCAGCGTCTGGCTGGTTCCAGAGCCCCTTTCGAGCAAAAAGGACCCGGCTGGATTCACACACCGTTAATCTTGAGTGTAAAGACAGAAGGAGAGCAGCGTCAAACGACGGAGCTCCGTTGGCGGTCGATCGCCGTCGGTCGTTGGCCCAAACTGGTCCGGGGGCGTAAAGTCTCCATACGAGTGGGGTTGCCGGCGGCACGTTCATTTATGAATGGGTCCTCCCGACGACTCGGTCAACGACTAACGATTAGCGATTAACGACCAACGACGAATGTCCTGGCTCACCATCCTCAACCGCGAAGTCGTGGCCTGCATGCGCTGCCCGCGGCTGGTGGCCTACCGCGAGCAGGTTGCCCGCGAGAAACGGCGCGCCTACCGCGACTGGGAATACTGGGGCAAGCCTGTGCCCGGTTTCGGCGATCCGCACGCACGCGTGCTCATTATGGGTCTGGCTCCTGGCGCGCACGGCTCAAACCGTACTGGACGGCCCTTCACCGGCGATGCCTCCGGCAACTTCATGTATCCCGTGTTGTATGAGACCGGATTCGCCAGCCAGCCCACTGCCACCGACCGCAACGACGGCATGAGGCTGAAGGATCTTTACATCACGGCGGCGGTTCGCTGCGCACCGCCCGACAACAAGCCGCTGCCGCAGGAACTTGCGGCGTGCTCGCACTTTCTCGATCGTGAGATGGCCGGATTAGAGGACGTAAAGGTAGTGGTCGCGTTGGGGAAGATCGGCTTCGACGCTTATCTGAATTACCTGAAGCGTCGGGGCCTGCTCGGAGCAAGAAAGCCTTTGCCTTCAAACACGGCGCCAGTTACCGGATGCCGGACGGTAAGATGTTACTGGCGTCCTACCATCCCTCGAACCAGAACACGCAGACGGGAAAGCTCACGCGGGAAATGTTCGTGAAAATCTTTCAAGAGGCGGCAAAACTTGCCGATAGATCAAGCGAGGCGCCGCTGGTGCCGGATCGCTCGACCACCTCTGAATAGAGGTCACGCTCACCAAGCCAGGTCACGAACCGGGGCGGCGCCGTTGTTGTGCGAAGTGGCGCGGGCGCTCGCGCCGACCAACCTAGAAGCCCACCATGACTGGCTCGGGCTCCAGGCGCACGTCCCAAATTTCTTCGACTCGCTGCTGGATCTGATCCTTCAAAGCCAGCACTTCGGCGGCGGTGGCGCCGCCGCGATTCACGATGGCGAGCGCATGCTTGCTCGAAATGCCGACGTGGCCGAAGCCGTAGCCGCGGGCGAATCCGGACTTCTCCACCAGCCATGCCGCCGAAACTTTCTTGTTCTTCTCCAGCGCGGGATAACTGGGAACGGCAAATCCCTTGGCGGTGGCTCGCTTTTTCAAATCTTCGTGCTGCGCTTCGGAGAGCACAGGGTTCTTGAAGAACGATCCCGCACTCTGGCAGTCGGGATCGCCCGCAACCAGCAGCATCCCTTTGCAGGGCGCGAATGTGGCGCACCGCCTCGCGAGCCTCGGCGAGATTGGGACGAGTCTCGCGGCCTGCGAAATGGCGCTTGCAAGATCGGCATAGGCGAGGTGCGGCTCGCCGCCGGGCGTGAGCGCATAGGTGACTCGGACGATGATGAAGCGTCCGCGCTCGGTCGTATTAAAAATGCTGGCGCGGTAGGTGAAGCCGCAGGCTTCGCGGCACAGTTCGCGCACCTGGCCGTCGTTGCGGTCGAAGACTTCGACCGACTCGATGGTCTCCGAGACTTCCTGCCCGTAAGCGCCCACGTTCTGCACCGGAGTGCCGCCGACGCTGCCGGGAATGCCGCTCAGGCATTCGACGCCCGCACAGTGCGCCAGGACGGCGTGGGAGACGAAGCGGTCCCAGGATTCTCCCGCGCCCACGTCGAAGAGAGTCTTGCCGTCTTTATTGTGATCGTGCCCAGTGCGCGGCTCAATACCCGAGATCGCGACTTTTAGAACCAGTCCCGGCCAGCCGGAATCGGCCACGACCAGATTGCTGCCGCCGCCCAGCACAAAGAGCGAAAGCTGCTTCGATTGCGCGAAGCGAACCGCCTCTTCGACCTCGCCGACCGACTGGGCTTCGACGAAGAAGCGGGCGGGACCTCCCAGCCGGAAGGTGGTCAGGGGAGCCAGAGGAATGTTTTCCTGCAGCCGCATGGGTTCGCTTTCAATATACACAGCGCCGACATCGCGAGCGGCAACTTCGCCCAAGATGACCGGGAGCTGGGGACGTTACAGGCTACAATGAGGAAGCAGTCCCAGGAGAGGAACCAACACACATGCCGATGTATCCCGAGATTATGGTGATCCCGATGCGCGAGGAGTTGACGCGCCTGGGAGTCGAAGAATTGCGCACCGCGGAGGAAGTCGACCAGGCGCTGAAGAATCGTCCGGGGACCGACGATGGTGATTGTGAACTCGATTTGCGGGTGCGCGGCCGGGCGAATGCGGCCGGCGGTGCGGATGGCGCTGCAGAATGCCGTCCGGCCAGACCGAGCCTACTCCGTGTTCGCCGGGCAGGAGAAGGAAGCCACCGATCGCGCCCGGGAATACTTCACCGGACAGCCGCCGTCTTCGCCGTCGGTCGCGATTTTGCGCGACGGCCAACTCGTCTTTATGATGCCGCGCCGCGACATCGAATCAAGCGAGGCTCCGGCCATTGCCGCCGATCTGAAGGCGGCGTTTGACCGTCTTTGCGCGAAGCCCGTACCGGTTCAATCGTAACCGCACGTGGTGAGAGAGACGTTGCGAGCAAAGCCTCTACGAGAGTCCGGACACAATTCGTAGAGATGTAACTTGTTCCGTCTCTCTCCCCGCGGGAGGCCGCGCTTACTTCTTCGTAGTCATCATGAACGCCTTCACCACGATGGCGTTTGGCTGCACGCCCACCGGAATCATGGTCAAGAGCGAATACTCCGTCGTCTCCAGAGTGCGCCGCGGTGTGCGTTTCTGGATCACGGTGACATCGCCGGACTGGGTATCGAGCACCAGAAGATATTGCTGGTCCGGGGTGAGCGCCAGGCCATCGGGACGGCTGCCCACGGTCATGGTGGCGATGCGACGGCCCATGTCAATGTCATAGACCGCGACGCTGTTGGACCCAAAGTTGGTCACGTAGAGGCGCGAGTTGTCGAGCGTGACCAGGCTGCGCGAGGGATGCTGCCCGATCTCCACGCTGCTGCCCACTTCGTTGTTGCCGGTCTCGATGATCGAAACACTGTCGGAGTCGAAGTCGCACACCATCAACTCGCCGCCATCGGGTTTCAGGGTGAGACTCACGGGGGTGCGACCCACGTCGAGCAGGGCGAGGACGCGATCGTCCTTTTGAACGTCGTTTGGAGCGGCACTCTTCAACTGAATCGATGCCACCTGCGACGATCCCGAGCAGGCCACGAAGGCCTTGCTAGAGTCCGCCAGGATGGCGATGTCCTCCGGCTGCTGGCAGACGGGCAGCGTCGCGCGCACGCGCAGCAGCTTGGTGTCGATCATCGAAACGGTATTGTCGCCGCGGTTCGAAACCACGACGGTTGCGCCGTCGGGCGAAACCCGCGCCAGCCCAGGCGCAGCGCCCACGCGCACATTGCCGATCACCAGCCGCTTGTCGAGATCGATTACGCTGACGTTGGCGGAGCCCGAGTTGGCCACGTAGGCGCGCTTGCCGTCTTCCGCCACGTCGATAAAATAGGGGCGCCCGTGGACGCCGATCGTCGCCGCCACGGTGTTGGTCTCGGCGTCGATCACGCTGACGTTGTTCGAGCCTGCGTTGACCACGTAAATTTCATTCTTCTTGCTGTTGGCGGCGATGCCGGTCGGTTCGCTGCCCACGGGAATGGTTTTGGCCAGCGCAAACGTGCGCAGGTCAATCACGCTGACCGTATTGCTTCTGCCGTTGGTGACGTAGGCGTACTCGCGGTAGGCGGGACCGTAGTCGGGGAACGCCTGCTCGCGGAAGTACCACCAGCCCAGCCCGCCCAGGATGGGAATCAAGACAACGATGAGGAGGAGTTTGCGCAAGATGGATGCCGCAGAGGCGAAAGGAGAAGATTACCAGAGGAAACCAGCTTCATGGCGCCGATCTTGCCATCCGGCAACACCCTGAACTCAATCGTAACGGTGCCCTTCCGGACGCGTACGTCCGGTGGTATCGACAAGGACCAGGTGTTGCGCACAGCGGTCGAAACTTTGTGGGAATAGGCTTTGAAATCCACGCCCTGCGTGCCGCTGAGGATTTCGAGAGCGCCGTCCTTGGGAAGACCATGGGCCAAGTCATCTGCCGCCGCCTGGGCGGCATGCTGAATGGTTTTGCCCGGGCTGGCAGTCGTGGGAAGCGGCTTCGAGTCCTGCGCGGCGAGGACGGTGCCGGCGATCAGAAGACGAAGTCGAAATGGGTGCCGGAACTGGATCATTTTGGCTACTAAGGCGATCCCTTCTACTTGCTGACCGTGACTGTCTCTCTGACTCCAATCGCCGGCACGGTTCTTCGCACCACCGCGGCGATCTGGCGCACCTGGGTCATCAACTCGTCAAACTGATCGGGGAAGAGCGATTGCGGGCCGTCGGAGAGTGCCTGATCGGGCTGGTGGTGCACTTCTACCATCAGTCCGTCCGCGCCCACGGCCACCGCCGCGCGCGAAAGAGGAGTCACTTTGTTGCGTTTGCCGGTGCCGTGGCTGGGATCGACCAGGATCGGCAGATGGCTCAGTCGCTGCACCGCCGGTACCAGGCTCAGGTCGAGGGTGTTGCGGGTGTGGTCGGCGAAAGTGCGCACGCCGCGCTCGCAGAGCGCGACGTTGTAGTTGCCTTCGCTCAGGATGTATTCCGCCGCCATGAGAAACTCTTCCAGCGTTGCCGACATGCCGCGTTTTAGCAGGACCGGCTTTCTGGCCCGTCCGGCGCGTTTGAGCAAAGAAAAATTCTGCATGTTGCGGGCGCCAATTTGAATTACGTCGGCATACTCTTCGACCAGGTCGAGCGACTCGTTGTCGATGGCTTCGGTGATGATCTTCATGCCAAACTGCTGGCGGATTTCCGCCATGATGCGCAGGCCTTCCTCGCCGAGTCCCTGAAAAGAATACGGAGAAGTACGCGGCTTGTAGGCGCCGCCGCGAAAAAACTGGGCCCCGGCGCGATGCACGCGCTCCGCCACGATGAATGCCTGTTCGCGGCTCTCGATGGCGCAGGGCCCGGCGACGATAGCCAGCCCGGGTCCGCCAATCGTGGCCGCGGTCCCGGGAAAGCTGATGACCGTGTTTTCCTCTTTGATGTCGCGGCTGACCAGTTTGTAGGGCTTCGAGACCTTAATGACTTCCTGCACGCCCGGCATTTCTTCCAGCGAGCCTTGTTCGACTTCCCCCTTGTTCCCGGTGATGCCGATGGCGGTGCGCGTGGCTCCGGGCATGGAATGGGCGCGATAACCGAGCTTTTCGATTTTCTGGCAAACCGCACGCACCTGCTCTTCGGTGGCGTGCGACTTCATGACGACTAGCATGGCGTTCCTTTCGTAGAGACGTGGAGGGAACGTCTGGCAGACCGCGCCCATGGACGGGCGCGGGCTGAGTGCACTGAGTTTATCGTCCCAGCTCGCTGCACCGCAATCGCGGCAGTCGGGCGCGGTTTTCAACAGGTTTTTGCACAATGTGGTGATATTCAACACTTTCGACTGTGATCCAGATCACCGATCCCCGGACAAACCTGCAATAAAGTGTCTACATCTCACCTAGGAGGACTCAATCATGGCTTATCCCAGAACGATGCAAGCAGCCGTCGTCGAGGAATTTGGCAAGCCCCTCGTCGTGCGCGAAGTTCCCGTACCCAACCCGGGCCCAGGGCAAGCTCTAGTAGAAATTATCGCCAGCGGCGTGTGTCATACCGACCTGCACGCGGCAGAGGGAGATTGGCCGGTCAAGCCCACACTGCCATTCATCCCCGGACACGAAGGCGCCGGCGTGGTGGTTGCGCTGGGCCCCGGAGTCACACACTTGAACATCGGCGACCGAGTTGGCATCGCCTGGCTGCACAGCGCCTGCGGGCACTGCGAATTTTGTTTGGCGGGCTGGGAGACCCTGTGCCCGGAACAGAAGAACTCCGGCTATTCGGTTAACGGCAGCTTCGCGCAATACGCGCTGGCGCAGGCCGACTACCTCGGACGCATCCCCCAGAACCTCTCCTTCGTGGACGCGGCGCCGATTCTCTGCGCCGGAGTGACAACCTACAAAGGATTGAAACAGACCAATGCCCGTCCCGGCGAGTGGGTCGTGATCTCAGGCGCGGGAGGCCTCGGCCACGTCGCCATCCAATACGCGAAGGCCATGGGGTTGCACGTCGCCGCGGTGGACCTGGGTCCGGAGAAGATGGCGCTGGCGCGCAAGCTGGGCGCTGAGATTACCATCGACGCCAAAACGCAAAACCCAGCCGCCGAAATCCAGAAGCAGATTGGCGGGGCTCATGGAGTGCTGGTGACGGCGGTTTCCACTATCGCTTTCAAGCAGGCGATCGGCATGTTGCGGCGCGGAGGAACCTGCGTGCTCAACGGCCTGCCGCCGGGAGAGTTTCCGGTCTCCATCTTCGACTTGGTTCTGAACGGCCAGACTGTGCGTGGATCCATCGTCGGAACGCGCCTCGATCTGGAAGAATCGCTCGCGTTCGCCGCCGAAGGCAAAGTGAAGGCGACAATCGAGACTCTGCCGCTGGGTTCGATCAACGACATTTTTGAGCGGCTCAAGAACGGTAAAGTCAACGGCCGCGTGGTCCTCGGAATCGGCAAGCAGACCGCCGGACGGGAGACCTCTACCAAGGTCACCACAGCCGCCTGAGAAGGCTTGCAAGCAGCAACCTGGGCCGCGGTCAGCTCCTGACCGCGGCTTTTCTGTTCCCCGACCTGGCTCCGATCGCGCCGTCGCAATCCAGACCAGCGTGTTTTCCGCATCCGTTTCTGCCTGGCGACATCTATTGCCTGAGACATTCCCATTCGAATTCCTAAGGAGCATTCTTCATGAAAGCAGCGGTCGTCCCCTCCGTAAACGGCAAGTGGGAAGTGAAAGAGTGGCAGACGCCCAAGGCCGGTCCCAATCAAGTGGTGATCAAGATTCACGCCAGCGGACTTTGTTACACCGATGTGCACATCACGCACGGCATGTTCCCGACTGCAGTTTCCGCGCGTGCTCGGGCACGAGCCGGTGGGCGAAATCGTCGAAGTCGGGCCGGGCGTGACCTCGCGCAAAGTCGGAGACCGCGTGGGCGTGGGCTGGGTGCAGAAGGGCTGCGGACGCTGCGAGTGGTGCCTGCGCGGCAAGAAAGAGTTGTGCCAGAACGCGATCTCGACAGGCATCGGCCTGCAGGGCAGTCACGCCGAGTACATGCTGGCCTTTGCGGACGCGACGATGCTGATCCCGGACGCGCTCGGCTACGAGCAGGCTGCGCCGATTTTTTGCGCGGGCTACACCGTGTGGAGCGGGCTGCGCCTGGCCGATCCCAAACCGCACGAGCGGGTCGCGGTGGTCGGGATTGGCGGGCTCGGGACATTTGGCGCTGCAGTATGCGAAGGCTTCGGGATTTGAGACGATCGCGGTGACCAAGTCGAAAGACAAAGAGAAAATGATTCGCGATCTGGGCGCGGACGAAGTGGTCGAAGACGGCGCCGCGTTGCTGGCGTCGGGTGGCGCGGATGTTCTGCTGGCGACCTCGAATTCCTGGGAAGTCGGCTGCAGACGCGGCGCAGGGCATGCGTCCCGACGGCCGGGTGGTGCTGATGGGCGTCGGGTCCAGAGCCGCTGACTTCAATTGGGAATGATGTTGAGACGCGTCCGGTTGATTGGATCGACCCAGAACGGCCCGGAGTATCTCTACGAAGCGCTGGACTACGCCGCGAAGGGCAAGGTAAAAGTGGTTACCGAAACCTACAAGCTCGACGAAATCGGCAAAGCCTACGACCGGGTGGCCGACGGCAAGGTGCGCTTCAGAGCGGTCATTACGATGAATTAAATACGAAGGCGGAAGCTGGGCTTGACGGCGAGACCCACCTGATATGGGGACAGCCCGACGCTCGGGTGTCCGCGGAACGCGCAGACAGTTCTGTGGCTTCAATGTAAAATCAAAAGCTTACCCGGACTTGCTCTGGTTCCTATGCCTTCGCAAGAGAACTCGAAAATCGTTACTTCCGGCAAGAAGGACCTCCTCGACCCGGCCGATCGGCCCCACGACGAGCGCTACGATGCCCAGCGCGTCGAGGCCAAGTGGTTCGAGCGCTGGCAGCAGGATGCCACGCTCTACGCCGCCGAGCCCGACTCCGACCAAGAAAAAATATTACGTGCTCGAGATGCTGCCCTATCCGTCGGGCGCGCTGCACATGGGGCACGTACGCAACTACGCCATCGGCGACGCGCTGGCCCGTTACATGTGGATGAACGGCTACAACGTGCTCCATCCCATGGGCTGGGATTCGTTTGGCTTGCCCGCGGAGAACGCAGCGATCCAGAACAACACGCCGCCGCGGCAGTGGACGCTGGGCAACATTGCCAACATGAAGGCGCAGATGAAGCGCCTGGGCTTTGCCTACGACTGGTCACGCGAAGTTACCACCTGCCTGCCCGAATACTACCGCTGGAACCAGTGGTTCTTTCTCAAGCTGTTCGAGCAGGGATTGGCGTATCGCAAGAAGAGCAAAGTGAACTGGTGTCCGAAGTGCGCGACCGTGCTGGCCAACGAACAGGTGGTGCAAACGGATGCTGCTGGCGCCACGAAGACACGCTGGTCGAGCAGCGCGAACTGGAGCAGTGGTTCGTGCGCACCACGAAATATGCCGACGAATTGCTGCGCGGCCTAGACAAGCTCGAAGGCTGGCCGGAAAAAGTGCGCACCATGCAGCGCAACTGGATCGGCCGCAGCGAAGGCACGCTGGTCGATTTCAAGTTGGACGGCACAGTCGGGGCTGCCGGCTCGACGATCAGCGTCTTCACCACGCGCGTTGACACGATTTTCGGCGCGACCTCGGTGCAACTTGCGCCGGAGCATCCGCTGGTCGCCGACTTCACGCGCTACAACCAGCCGCTGGGCGCGTCGGTGCAGCAATTGATCGCCGAGCAGCGCAAGGCGAAAGAAGCCGGGGATATCGGCGAAATCGAGAAGCATGGCGTGAACACGCACCGCTTCGCTATTAATCCGTTCAGCGGCGAGAAGGTGCCGATCTGGATCGCGAACTACATCCTCATGGACTACGGGACCGGCGCCATCATGAGCGTGCCCGCGCATGACGAGCGCGATTACGAGTTCGCGAAAAAGTACAAGCTGGAAATCCGCCTGGTGATTTTGCCCATTTCGAACGATCCGGAAGAAACCATGACGGAGCCGCAGTTGCCGTTCACGGCACACGACGGCATGCTGATCAACTCCGGGCCCTACGGCGGGATCAGCTGCGAAGAAGCGATCAAGAGAATGTCGGCGGAGGCGGAGAAGAAAGGCTTTGGCAAGGCGACCGTCACTTATCGCCTGAAGGATTGGGGCATTTCGCGGCAGCGTTACTGGGGCACGCCCATCCCGATGCTGTATTGCGAGAAGGACGGCATCGTCGCCGTGCCGGAAAAAGACTTGCCGGTCATCCTGCCGGAGAATGTGGACATCACGCTCACCGGCGGCTCGCCGCTGGGACAAGTCCCGGAGTTCGTCAATGCGACCTGCCCCAAGTGCGGCGGGCCGGCGCGACGCGAGACCGACACCATGGACACGTTCGTTGATTCGTCCTGGTATTTCTATCGCTACACCGACGCGCACAACGACCGCGCGCCCTTCGACCCGAAGACTGCCCAATACTGGTTTGGCGATCGTGGCATCGACCAGTACATTGGCGGCGTCGAGCACGCCATTTTGCACCTGATCTACTCGCGCTTCTGGACCAAGTTCATGCGCGACCTGGGGATGATCACCAACGACGAACCGGTTGAGCGCCTGTTCACGCAGGGGATGGTGATCAAAGACGGCGCGAAGATGTCGAAGAGCCTGGGCAACGTGGTCTCGCCCGACGAGATGGTGGCGCGCTACGGCGCTGACGCGGCGCGTCTCTACAGCCTGTTCGCCGCGCCGCCCGACCGCGATCTGGACTGGCAGGATTCCGGGGTGGAAGGCATTCAGCGATTTCTGGGGCGCGTATACCGCTTCGTGGTGCGCAATGCGCAGCCGGAACGATCCCGATTGGCGCAAGCCGTTGTCCGTGGAATTGTCGCCGCACGGCGCGCGCCATTCAGCGCAAGCTGCACCAGACCATCAAGCGCGTTACGCGACGATTTTCAGGGGCGCTGGCACTTCAATACCTGCATCTCGGCCATCATGGAGTTGGTGAACGTGCTGTACGCGCGCAGGAAGACGCGATCTGCCCAGAATACGGTGCCGGTCGCATTCTTTGGCCGACGTGCAGCGCAACCTGGTCTTGCTGCTCGCACCGTTCGCGCCGTATCTGGCGCACGAACTTTGGGAGATGCTGGGCGAGAAGGGAAGCCTGCTCAACGCTCCGTGGCCAAAGTACGACGCGGCGCTGGCCAAGGAAGAGGAAATCGAGATTCCCGTGCAGGTCAACGGCAAGCTGCGCGGCCGCATCGTCGTCCCCGCCGACTCCACGGAAGAGTTTGTTCTGGAGCGCGCGCTGGCCGATGAAAAAGTAAGGGCTGCGATTGCGGGCAAGCAGATCGTGAAGAAACTATACGTGCCCGGACGGCTGGTGAATCTCGTGGTGAAGTAAGTGACGTCACCTTTAATGCCTCCTCCGTTTCGTCCTCCTGACCAAAGTGCCTGCATCGCGAGGCGAAGCTGCAACTGGCAACTGGGTATTGGCAACTGGCAACTGAGTTATGGCCATCTCGCCCACGACTGAGGGATTTCGCGCTGCATTCCGGCGGCCGTCGCTGACGCTGGCGGAAATGTCATGGCGTTGGACGACGGGCGCGACCGCCACGGCACTCGTCCTGTTCGGGCTGTTCCAATATCTGGCTATGCTGCCGGTGACCAACGGCGAGCTGCTTTTCCTGCGGACCCGGCATCCCTACCTCGTCGGACAGGCCATTGCGCACATCCTGCGCGGCAGTTTGAATCGCGTGGCGACCGCCGCGATGCTCGCGGCGTTGCTGCTGGCCGTGCTCTGGATGATTACCGCTTCCCTGGGGCGGATTGCCACCGTTCGTGGCCTGCTGGATTATTTTCGTCTGGATCATTTCGGCAAAGACGATGCTGGCAGCTCCTCTGCGGGCGCCGCCGCGAACAATGATGAGAAAGACGTTGCCAGCAACGTCTCCGCGAATGCGGCAAGGCCCATGCGGGCGCTGGTCCGGCTCAACTTTCTGCGGGTGACGCTGGCGCTGGCTGCGATCTTCGGATTCGTGGGCGCGGCGATCCTGGCGGGTTTTGCTTCGCCGGACTCCAATCCTCGGCCCGGTCTGGCTTTCCTTCTCTTTCGTGCCGCTGGCGGGGCTCATCTGCCTGGCGTGGAGTTCACTGAACTGGTTGTTGTCGCTGGCGGGGATGTTTGCCGTCCGCGACGGCGAGGACGCCGTGGGTGCGATTTCCGCCGCCGTCGCTTTCTGCCGCGAACGCACCGGCCCCGTGTTCGCGGTCAGCACATGGACCGGGCTGGCGCATCTGGTCGCTTTCGTGGGCGCGACCACCGTCGTCTCCATGCCGCTGGGCTTCATCCCGGTTCTTGCGTGGCGACTGGTCCTGCTGGGCGGTAGTTCTCGTAACCTTGGCTTATTTCGCGCTGGCCGATTGGCTGTACATGGCGCGGCTGGCGGGATATGTCTGCATCGCGGAAATGCCGGAGACGTTGCGGGCGCCCTTGCCGCCTGCGCCGCAGCCCCAGCCGACGGTGCAGACCACGATCGACCGCGACGAACCGATCCTGAGCGATGTGCCGAGTCTTGCTCCAACCTCGACGTAGAGACGTAGCTGGCTACGTCTCCGCGGGCAGCACAGGGGGAAGCGCGATTTTGTTGCGCCGCCAGCCGAAGCCGTTGCCGGCAGCGTATCTGCAACTTCCGATCACGTCTTCACCGCTCGCGACGCATTCGACTTGATCAGCCGGTTGAACTGTTCCTTCATGTTCGCGAACATGGTTTTTTCCTTGAACGTGCCTTTGTTGGCCTTGAGGCCCTCCAGCGTCAGGTGGGAAGACACGATCGCCTTGTTCGCGTTCTTGATGAGCGGATCCAGCTGGTTTTTCTTCATGGCTTCCACCTTGTCCATCCATCCTGGCAGGCCCATGTCGGCAACGAAGAAGTTTGCGACCATGCTGGTGTCGGAGCAGGAGATCAGGTAGCAGCCGAGGATTGGGCAGTCCTGAAAGACGCTCATGTTAAGCGCACCCGGATCGGCCAGGCGCTTGTTACCGGCCTTCATTTCGGCGTAGTCGCGGCCCAGGATATAGAGTTCCTGAATCAGCTTGGAGAGCGCGCTGGCGGCGCCGATGACCGCGGTCGTGGCCGTACCCATGTCGGCAAACAGGCCCGCGATCTTGGTTGAGGCCGCAGTCGTGTTGCGCACCGCGTCGGCGGTGTTGGCGGCCAGAAAACGCTTGATGATGACCACCACTGCCTCGGCGGCAGCTTGCGGATCGCCGGGAAGAACGCCCTCGAGATAGTAGTCGGATTTGTACAGGTCCCGGGCATTGGCCACTACCGAGCGCCACGACTGCACTGATTTGTAGGAACTGGTGAACACGCCGATCAACGGCGTGATCTCCCCGATGAGCTCCTGCAGAACCGTGCCCGTCAGCGCGTCCACGACATCGGAGATGTCGTGCAGGTTCATTGAGGTCTGGATCAATTCCAGGGCGTGGGTCTTGATGGCTCCCGCGGAGGGCAGGGTGGCCGCGACTTTAGAGCCGGTCTTGATCCCTTTGACCATGTTGGTCACGTTCGACCGGACACTGTTCCCGTCAGACAGGACGGCCTTGACGCTGTTCTGGCGGGCAGATTTTGCGAACGTCAGCTTGGTTCCGGCGAACATGTTGGCAAGATTGTTGTCCCTCGCCTTCGCGATGGTACGCATCGCGGTGAATTCATCTCTGGTCAGTCGTGGCCCACCCATCGAAAGGTCCCTCCCTGGCGCGTAAAAAAATGGCCTCGCGATTTTACACCAGCCGAGTGGTCGCCATTTGCGCCGGCGTCGTAGAGCGCTCATGGCTAGGTCTCTGCCGTCAGCACAGGTGAAACTCGATTTCGCCGGGCCACCGGCAGAGACATTGCTCGTTTCTCTTTACACGTCGCAACTGAATCTGCAATACTCATCGGTGGGAACCCAATCATGTCGGGCAAGCCGGTCGTTAGCCAATCCATCGTTATCCTCGACTTTGGCGCGCAGTATACGCAGCTCATCGCGCGCCGCATCCGCGAACAAAATGTCTTTTCCGTTGTGCTGCCCTGCACGGCCAAGCTCGACGAGATCAAGAGCTACGCGCCCGTCGGCGTCGTGCTTTCGGGAGCGCCCTGGTCGGTCTACGACAAGGACGCGCCGCCCGCCGATGCCCGCGTGTTCGAGCTGGGGCTGCCCGTGCTCGGCATCTGCTACGGTTTGCAGTTCATGGTCCATACGCTGGGCGGGAAAGTTCGTCCCGCCGACAAGCGCGAGTACGGCCACGCGGAAATCGACATCGTTTCAGACTCGATCCTGTTTCAGGGCTTGGCGAAGAAGTTGGCGGTCTGGATGTCGCACGGCGATGAGGCGCTCGAACTGCCTCCGGGCTTTGAGCTGATGGCCAAGACGCATTACGCCGTGGCCGGTATTCAGAACGTCGCCAAGAAGTGGTACGCGGTGCAGTTTCATCCCGAGGTCCACCACACGCCGCAGGGCACGCAGATGCTGAAGAATTTTATCTTCCAGATTTGCGGCGCGAAGCCCACGTGGACCGCGCAGCGCTTCATCGATTCGACGGTCGAGCAGGTGAAGCAGCAGGTCGGAACGGGGCGAGCCATCTGCGCGCTTTCCGGCGGCGTGGATTCGTCGGTCGCGGCGGTGCTGGTGGATCGCGCTCTGCGCGACGCGAAGGGCAAGTCGCGGCTGACCTGTGTTTTCGTCAACAATGGAGTCTTGCGCAAGAACGAGTTCGAAAAGGTACAGAAGACTTTGCGCGACAAGCTCGGACTGCATCTTGACGCGGTGGACGCGACGGATCGCTTTTTGAAAAGGTTGAAAGGCGTCAGCGATCCCGAGAAAAAGCGCAAGATTATCGGCAACGAGTTCATCAAAGTGTTCGAGAAGGAAGCCCGCCGCATTGAGAAGAGCGAAGGCAAGGTGAAGTGGCTGGTGCAGGGAACGCTGTATCCCGATGTGATCGAGTCGCGCTCGGTGCGCGGGCCGTCGCAGGTCATCAAGTCGCATCACAACGTCGGCGGCCTGCCGGCGAAGATGAAGCTCAAGCTGATCGAGCCGCTGAAAGATTTGTTCAAGGACGAAGTCCGCAAGATCGGCCGCGACCTCGGCATGCCGGACGAGATCCTGCAGCGCCAGCCTTTCCCCGGCCCCGGCCTCGCCGTGCGCGTGCTGGGCGAAGTCACGCGCGAGCGCCTGGCATTGCTGCGTGAATGCGATGACATTGTGGTCAGCGAAATCAAAGAAGCAGGACTCTACACGAAGATCTGGCAGTCGTTCGCTGTGCTGCTGCCGGTGATGTCGGTGGGCGTGATGGGCGATATGCGGACGTATGCGTATACCTGCGCCGTCCGCGCCGTGAGTTCGGAAGACGGCATGACCGCCGATTGGGTCGCGCTGCCGCACGAAGTGCTGAAGATCATTTCCACGCGGATTGTGAATGAAGTGAAAGGCGTGAACCGAGTCGTGTACGACATCACGTCGAAACCGCCGGGGACGATCGAGTGGGAGTAGAGAGCTTCGAGCTTCGAGCTCCTAAGCTTCCGGCTAAACCGCATCGCCTCACGCAGCAAACGGTCGTCGACGTCGATCGTCGTTCTCACGGGCTTTTCGCGCTACCACCTACGATCTATCTATCGGCAAGAATTCCCGTGCTCCGATTCATTCGTCCCGGTGCACCGTCTCCATGGAGAACGCGGGCAGGCAGACGGCGATGTATTCGGCGCCGCCTTCGGCGGGAGTGGAGTAGCGGATCCACTCGCCGGCGTGGGTGATGACGGCCTGGCCGGCGGCGACGTCGAGTTCGCCGCCTTTGTGCGTGACCCGCAGCATGCCTTTCAGGACGATGGTGAATTCGTCGAACTCGGGAGTCTGGCCGGGCTCGAGCCATCCCTGGGGGCTGCGCATGTGAGCGACGCTGGCGGCGGAGGTCTTGGAGTTCACGTGGCCAATGTATTCGTCGATGAGTTTGGGCTTGTTGCCGGCAGACTGAATGCGTGTAGGTTGCGGGATGAGTGTGGGCATGGGCCGGTTCTGGACATTAAGAGTACAACAAAAGCCTGGACGGCAAAGGTCGCGAAGAAAAGCCAGGAAGGTCGCGAAGAAAAGCTGGTGAAATTCTTCGGTTTGCCTTGTCGGTTGCTGTGCTTTACGCCTTTCTTTCCGCCATTCGGATAATTCTTCAGTGGAAAAGTTGGTGTTGCCTCCCGTCTCCCGACCGCGTGTTTATGGGCACGGATACGGAGTTCCCGGAATCGAAGGCGTTCCGGGGATCACAGTGTCGGGCGTGCCTGGGCTGTCGCCGACCCCGGGCGTACCCGGAATGATGGTCGGCGGAGTGCCTGGTGTGTCGGGTGTATAGCAGGTGCCGTGGTCGGTTTGGCCGGCCGACGGGATCGGCAACGGGCGCGGGGCCGGCATAGGAACGGCTACGGGATGTTCCTGGGCCTGACGGACCGCGTCCGCGACTTGGTTCTGGGCCAGAGTTATGGGCTGCGGCAGAGTCATCTCCATGGGCGAGCCCACGTCCACGAAGAATTGATGGCTGTGGGCGAGCAGGGCGATGGCAACCACTGCGCCGGCCGCCAGACCGACCAGGCTCCCGATGGCCAAGCCCTTGGGCGAACTGGACGTGATCGTCGTTCCACCGAGGGTGGAACTATTCGTAGTGTGGGCCGCGTTGCCAATGAGTGCGCCCAGGCCGAGGCCAGCCATGGGCGCGATGACGACGCCAGCCTTCGCGCCACCGCTGGGATTGAGCCATGCCGTTCCTTCTTCACTCTCGAGGGTGAGTGGTCCAGCGATGTTGGCCACGTAGCCGTCGGGGAAAATGACCGCAGCGGATTGCAGCAGCATTTCACCGCGGCTGCCGTTGCGCGCGAGCTTTTCGACTTTTCCCTGCACGAAGGTTCCCGCGGGGATCACCACCTGGTCTCCTACCGCCAGGGGCGCGGTGGTTTGCGCGTAGATTTCATCCCCCCGGTGCATGGTCTTGCTGGAGACGGGATTGGTGAGCACCAAGGCGAATCTGGTTCCGTTGGGAATGGTCACGATGGTATGGTTAGGCGGCGCCGGGGACCGCGCAGTCGTCTGGGAGTCCGACGCTAAGGGCGGTTGAGCTTGATCTTGCGCCATGCAGGTTACGGCAAAAAGCAGAGCTGTGAAGGCTGTGAGGGTTCGCTTCGCGTTTGTCCCGGCCAGAGTCAGAAGGGCAATCATGGTCGAAACGATTCGAGGGCGGTTTCTGCTGTTTGCCATTTTGATCTCCTGTCGAAAGCCCGATTGGCGCGGCTTTCGATTTCGTGCGGACGTCTTGGTGTGGGCCTTGGAAGAGGAATCCCGGCTCCTAATTCTCTTAGACCCTAGTCCGGCGGGAAAGTACCGTTGGTGGTGGGTAAAGGTTTGCATAGACTTGGTCGTGATTTGTAAAGGGCGCGAGGGATAGGGTTTTGATGCGCTTTGCATACGCCGATAAGGAATGGGCCGCAGGGCTTTAAGCTACGGCTGAAGCCGCATTCATTCTGTTCGCGTTCCGAGAGGTTCAGGAAACTCGGGCTTCAAGATCTCAAGGGACTGAAGGCCTTTCTCTGGGGTTGATCTCACGCGGCCCTTAGCGGTCCTTAAGGGTCCGCGCTACCAGTTGATCACTCGACTTTTTCGGCGACCCAGCGGGAGACGGCGGTGACCATTTTGCGCGGGGCGAAGCGGCTGGACTGAGCTACCAACCAATTGTGAGCGCCGCTGATGGCCAGGGTGCGCCCTTCCATGACGGCGCGGTAGCCGTCCAGGGCAACTTTTTCTGCCGACATCGCGCCGAGTTGTTTGAAGAGGCGCGACTTCTCGGTGCCGGCCCGTTTGGCGAAGCCGGTGTGCGTGGCTCCGGGACAGAAGCAGGTCACGGTGACGCCGGAGTGGCGCAGTTCGTTGGCGATCGCCTCGGAGAAGGAAATTACATACGCCTTGGTCGCGTAATAGACGGCCATGAGCGGGCCGGGTTGAAAGCCGGCGGTGGATGCGACATTCATGATGCGGCCGCTGCGGAGGGCGAGCATGGGCGGCAGGAAGAGTCTGGTGAGCTGCGTCAGGGCGGTGATATTGAGATTGATCTGGCCGAGGATTTCTTCTTCGGGCATTTGCGCGAAATTACCGAAGGCGCCGAAACCAGCGTTGTTGATGAGGATGTCGGTAGTGATACCTTCGCGCTGCAACTGGTCGAAGAGAAATTTCGGAGCGGGTGGCTCCGCGAGATCGAGAGCGATGGTCTTGACCGTAATGCCTCGCGGCTGTAGTTCGGCGGCGACTTGCGTGAGTTTGTCAGCGCTGCGGGCAACCAGTACGAGGTTGTGATGGTCGCGGGCGAAAAGCTTGGCTAGTTCATATCCGATGCCGCCGGAGGCGCCGGTGATGAGAACGGTGGACATCTGAGTCTCCTGTCGAAAAGAGCAGAGAAAACATCTTAACCGCAAAGAACGCGAAGAAGGGCCGCGAAGGACGCAAAGAACATCGGGGAGTTAGTGGGGGAAGAGGAAAAAAGGCGCGGCTGGTTGCCGCGCCCTTGCTTTTCGCGGGCAAGAGTGCCCGCGCCGCGCTTGTCATTTCACGAGCTCACTATGCGTGGACTAATTCCACGCCGTAGATCGAGTGCCAGCTCGTTGCAGCTTTTAGCTTGTCGTTGACGTTGTGGATGTTCTTTACGCCTTCGGTTTCAAGCCACTTGCGGAAGGCGCCTGCGCCTTGCTTGGCGTAGATGGGAATGCCTTCTTTCCAGGTGGCGCGGCCGCAGAGGACGCCGTTGAACTTCACGCCCGATTCTCCGGCGAGTTCGAGGGTCTCGCTGAATTCTGCGTTGCTGACGCCAGCGGACAGGTAAATGAACGGCTTGGTCGCGACGTTGGCTGCCTTGTGGAACAGGTCGATGGCTTCTTTCTTGGTGTAGGCTTTCTGGCCGCCGTACGACTTGGTGCCTTCGACGAACTTCATGTTCACGGGCACTTCGACTTTGAGCACGTCGACGCCGTAGCGGTCTTTGCTGAACTCGCGCATGCTTTCGGTGACGATGTGCGGTTTCTTCTTCGCGTATTCCAGGCCCTTTTCGTCGGCGCCCTCATCGTAGCCGACGAACTCGAGGAAGTAGGGGATGTCGTTGGCGCGGCATTCGTCGCCAATGCGCTCGACCCAGGCGTGCTTCTTGTCGTTGACGTCCTTGGGATCGTCGGGGGTGTAGTAGAGCAGAATCTTGACGCAGTCGGCGCCGGCTTCTTTCAGGCGCCTGGCCGACCAGTGATCGAGCAGGTCGCCGAGGCGGCCGGGGCCGGTCTTGTCGTATCCCGTCTTCTCATAGGCGAGGAGCAGGCCGGCGTTCTTGGCGCGGCGTTTCGAGGCCGGCAGGCCCCACTCGGGATCGAGCAGAATGGCCGAGGCATGGGGGGTGAGGACTTCGGTGACCAGCGACTTGAATTCTTCCATCATGGCGTCGGTGACTTCGCCGCCTTTTTCCTTGGCCAGCGACTTTTGCAGGGAGCCGCGCTGGTCCATGGCAGCGGCGGCGATGATGCCGCGTTCGTTGGAAACTTTTTTGAGACCGGCAAGTTTGCCCGGGGTGAGTTTCATGGGAATCCTCCAGATTGCAGAATGAAAAGATGAGTGCTTCGCGGTACTGATAATTGTAAACCAAGGGAAGCCAAAGGAGATGTTTGGCCTTAGGTCTTGGCGGCGCGGATTCCGGGTTCAGGACTAGCTGCTTTGGGCGCCGCCGTACGAAGAGAACTTGCCTGCGCTGATTTGTTTGAGAATGGCGCGGA
Source organism: uncultured Acidobacteriaceae bacterium (assembly GCA_963825155.1). GTDB lineage: Bacteria > Acidobacteriota > Terriglobia > Terriglobales > Acidobacteriaceae > Sulfotelmatobacter. The sequence continues at coordinate 224,648 of CAWGRZ010000001.1, forward strand.
AGGACTGGCGGTCGACGATGCAACCGCTCTGCGTAACGACTTCTCCAGTTGGGTCGCGCAGTGCGCGCGAGAGCTGCTTGAAGCGGCCGGGAGCCAGCGTGTGTATTCCTACTAGCGCATACGACTTGGCCTGAGCATTGCCGACGGCCAACAGTTTCTCGAAATCCGCTTCGGCCGAGGGGCGAGACAAGATACGCCTGTAATCTTTCTGCCCCTCTGAAATCACCCCTGCATAGCCCGTTCCACCAAACGCGAATCGATCGATCTTTGCAAGCCGATCTAAGACTGGATCTAAGGAGTCACCAGCTTGTGCGAGGCTCACAAAAAGAAGTAGCACTGCCGGAATCCAAGTCTTCATGGGACACCCTTGGGAGAAGGCACGGGAGCGAAGGTCTTGCGCTTAAAGGGTTCGAAGTTATGCAATTCTTGTCGCGCCGGTAAGGCCGCCGCTAGCGCTGAACCCGGGTTTTGATAAAGATAGCATTCGATTTTCATGTCTTGACGCGACTCTTTAAAAGTAGGTAATATAACTACTTAGGAGATGGCATGGAAAAAGCAATTTCAGCGGCCGACGCCAACCGGAAATTCTCGCAGGTGCTGCGCGAAGTGAAAGAAGGGCGAAGCTACGTGGTTACCAGTCATGGACGGCCAGTGGCCCGCATCGAACCCGTGAAGACCCACAGCCAGGGGAATGCGAAAGACGCGCTGCTGGCCCGGCTGGAAGCCCAGCCTGTCCGGCGGATCGGGCGTTGGAAGCGAGACGACCTGTACGATTAGTCTGCCGGGTCGATCGGGCACAACATGAGAATCGCACTCGACACGAACATTCTGGCCTACGCCGAGGGCGTGAATGGGTCGGCGCGAAAAAAGGCTGCCCTCGAACTGGTTCGTAAGCTTCCGGAGTCCAGCACATTTGTGCCGGTTCAAGTACTGGGAGAGTTGTTTCGGGTGCTGGTGGGAAAGGCTGGCTTTTCTGGGGTGCAGACGCGTGCTGCAGTCCTCGGCTGGCAGGATACATTTCCACTCATTGAGACTTCGCCCGCAATCCTGCTGGCGGCCACCGACCTGGCAGTGCATCACGTTCTGAGCATTTGGGATGCGATCATCCTCTCGGCAGCTTCCGCAGCGGGATGCCGGCTCCTGCTCTCGGAAGATATGCAGGACGGGTTTATCTGGAGCGGAGTGACGGTGGTCAATCCGTTTGCTGCGGCCCCGCACCCACTCCTGCGTATGTTGCTGGGAACGTGAACTGCTACTCACCGCGATTTGGGCGGGCGGACGAGGAGGCTGCCGCCACGAGCGTGCGCCCAGGTTTGCAGTTTCAAGCCATGCACTCTGCGGAATTCGGTGATTGCAAGGCGGCCGCCGCGGGGGAAAAGTGCCAGTTCCGGTTGGTGTTTGCCCAAATTGGGAAACCGCCGATTGGTTTATTTGCTGGCAAATGGGGCTTGCCGGGCGTAGTGTGGGGCTGTCGGTTGGCGTATTTTGCTGCCGCATTCTCGCGGCGCTTCTTGCGCAAACAGAATAGTTGAATGCGCCACGCGGATTAGGGACGAACCCGGGGGTCCGCTGGCAGGGGGCGGTTCGTCGCCCAGCCTGTTTCGCGAGACCGTTTCCTACCGCCTTGCGCTCGTCCGCAGAGGCAGTTGTTATGACCAGGCAGGGATCCAAGAAGAAGTCCGGTCTGAGAATCAGAGCGCGCGGATCATTTTCTCCTGGAGCGTTTCCCGCGGCCTCTCCTAAGGCAGGAGCAGCCCTGCCCGATTCTTTTCCGGTGGTCGGGATTGGGGCCTCGGCGGGAGGCTTGGAGGCGTTTACTGAACTGCTGCATCACTTGCCGGAAAAAACCGGAATGGCTTTTGTGCTGGTCACCCACCTTGATCCCAAACATTCCAGTGAACTGCAAGGAATACTGTCCCGAACCACCAAGATTCCGGTGGAGGAAGTCTCGGACGGTATGGTCATCGAGCGCGACCACATTTATGTGATTCCTCCCAACACCAACATGGTGGTCCGGGATGGCGTCTTGCGGCTGGCGGCAAGGATGCTCACGCGGGGGTTGCACTTGCCGATTGACCATTTCCTGCGGTCCCTGGCTGAGGATCGGGGAAGCCGCGCCGTCAGCGTAATTCTATCGGGCTCGGCTTCGGACGGGACTGAAGGCGCACGCGCCGTTAAGGCGGCTGGCGGAATCAGTTTCGCGCAGGACGAGCAGTCCGCCAAATACGCGGGCATGCCCCACAGTGCGATCGCGGCGGGGTGTGTGGATTTTGTTCTAGCCCCTGCCGGGATTGGCCAGGAATTGGCGCGGGTGGGAAAACATCCTTTCCTGGTGCTCGTTCCCCCGCCCGAACCGGCCCCCGCCGTGGCTGCTGCCGGAGAACACATGGAAGCTCTTCTGGCACTGCTGCGGGCGAGGACCGGCGTGGATTTTACCCACTATAAACAAAGCACGCTGCAGCGGCGGATTACGCGCCGCATGGTGCTGCACAAGCTGGAGAGTGCTAAGGACTACGTGAGCTTCGTGCGCAACACGCCGGGTGAAGTCGAGGAGCTGTATCAGGACATCCTGATCCACGTGACCGGTTTTTTTCGTGATCCGGGAGCCTTTGAAGCGCTGCGCCAGCATGTTTTTCCCAACTTGTTTCAGGACAGCAAGAAGGGCACGATCCGGGTTTGGGTGCCGGGATGCTCCAGCGGCGAAGAGGTTTATTCGCTGGCCATGGCCATGCTCGAATACCTTTGGCGGGAGACCACGAGGACGGCCAACCCAGGCCTGGGCAGTACGCCATTTCAGATCTTCGCTACCGACATCAGCGACGACTCGCTGGACCGCGCGCGCGCCGGCCTCTACGCCGAGGGCCTGCTCGTTGACGTTTCCCCGGAACGCTTGAAGCGTTTTTTCCTGCGGATCGACGGGGCTTATCAGATTGCGAAGGCAGTGCGGGAGATGTGCATCTTCGCCAAGCAAAATGTGGCCAAGGATCCTCCTTTTTCCAATCTGGATCTGATCAGTTGCCGCAATCTTCTGATCTATCTGGGGCCGGTACTGCAGAAACGAGTTATTCCAACCTTGCACTATGCGCTCAAAACCGGCGGCTATCTGTTGCTGGGTGGGGCGGAGAGCCTGGGGACGTTTGGAGACTATTTCGTGCCAGTGGACAAGAAGAACAAGATTTATGAGAAGAAGAAATCCGCCACCCGGCTACCCACTTACTTCGGTGGTCTTGACTACGGTGTCCGGCGGAGCGAAGAAGTGAAAGCAGCCGAGCCCCAGTCCGGGTTCACGGTGGAGCGGGAAGTGGACCGTCTGCTGGTGGACCGTTTTGTTCCCGCCAGCGTTGTGGTCAACGAACAAATGGATATTGTGCAGTTCCGAGGAAGGACTGGCCCTTATTTGGAGCCAGCCTCGGGGCAGCCGACCTTCAGCCTTTCCAAAATGGCCCGCGAAGGTATGTTGGTCGAACTGCGCGCGGCCTTGGCCCGGGCCAAAAAGGAGAAAACCTCGGTAGTCAAAGAGGGAGTTCGTATCCAGTCGGACGGGGGGAGTCGAGACGTGAATTTGGAAGTCATCCCCCTCAAGGGAAATGAACCGAGAGAGTCCCTCTATGTGATCGTTTTCCGGGAGGCAGCTCCAGCTCCAACCGCCGACAAAGCCGGGAAAGCCGGCAAGGGCGTTGTAAGAAAGAAAGATCTCGATTCGCGGGAGGTCCAACGGCTGAAACGCGAACTGGGGCAACTCCAGGAACAGTTCCAGGTGTTGGTGGAAGAGCACGAAACCACTTCCGAGGAATATAAATCGGTCAACGAAGAGGTTCTCTCAGCCAACGAAGAGCTGCAAAGCACCAACGAGGAACTGGAGACCGCCAAGGAAGAACTGCAGTCCACCAATGAGGAACTGACCACGCTCAACGAGGAACTGCAAAATCGTAACACCGAATTGGCCTCGACCAACAATGACCTGCTCAACTTGCTGGCCAACGTGACCATTCCGGTGGTGATCGTGGGCAACGACCTGCGCATCCGCCGCTTTACTCCTCCGGCGCAAAAGTTGCTCAACCTGCTTCCCGGCGATGTAGGACGCCGCTTGAGCGAAATCCGGCCCAATCTCGAACTGCAGGACCTGGGGGAGATTGCCCACGAAGTCATCGAGAATGTGGTACCCCATGATGTCGAGGTGCGAGAGAGCGAGACTGGCGCCTGGTACCGCATGCGGGCGCGGCCCTACAAAACCTGGGACAACAAAATTGACGGCGCCGTGATCTCCTTTGAAGACATTGACGCTGCCAAGCGCAGCCTCGACCAGATGCGCCAGTTCGCGAACTCGCTGATCGAGAATGCTCACGAAGCGGTTCTGGTGCTGGATGGCAGCCTGCGAGTCGCCAGCGCCAACCTGGCTTTCTGCCGGGATTTCGAAGTTTCGCGGGAAGAGACAGAAAATCGAGCGGTCTACGAGTTAGGAGACGGACAGTGGAACATTCCTAAGCTGCGCGAGTTGCTGGAAACCATTCTCCCCGGCAATGGACGAGTGGAAAATTTCGAGGTGCGCCACAATTTTCCGCGCCTCGGCCCCCGGGTGATGATGCTCAACGCCCGGCGGATCGATCCCCAGGCGGGGAGGCAATTGATTTTGCTGTACATCGAGGATGTGACGAAGCGGGCGCGCGACGCTTAACCTCACAGCCATTCCCCACGCATGTGGTGAGTTCTTCCGCGGCTGCTCAATGAGACTTCCGTCCGGCCTACGTCGAAAAGCATTAAACCGCAAAGTGCGCTAAGCAAGGCCGCAAAGGCCGCAAAGAAAAACATTAATCCTCAAACCCTAACCGCGTTCCTCTTCGAGCTGGGAAGAATTCGCGGTTGGTTCGATTTGCGCTTCCAGGTGCAGCCGAAGTTGCATCAGGAAAGCCTTCTCCCAAATGGCCGCGTGCGGATCGGTTGGTCTTCCCGAAGGAGACAAGTGGAGTTCTCTGATTGGGGGCTTCGACCGCCGAAGTTGGCGAATCTGTTGTTTCAGGCGTAGGGATCGTTCGATTTGCTCGACCATAGATGGGCATCTTCGAGCATCAGGCAGGTGGAAGGCTGTGACGAATGTCACACGGTGGGCGGTCTCGGTTGTGGAAATCAGGGGCGGCAGTGCCGCGCCTAAGTTGCGGGGCCGTCCCTGAGCGGACGCGCCGGATGGTATAGTGGTATGACCGCTTGGGCACTGCGCGCGCTGAGCTCGAAGTCCGGGCGTATCCGGATGCCTCTAAGAGCGATAATCACTTCATAGAAGGGAAACTTGCCTCATGGCCATTGCGACCATCAATCCTGCTACGGGCGAAGTAATCCAGACCTTCGCGCCACTCTCAGCGGCGGAGATCGAGAAGAAACTGCAGCTGGCGGTGAGCGCGTTCCAGTCCGAGCGCAAGACACCCTTCGCCGTGCGTGCCCGGCGCATGCTGAAGGCGGCGGAAATCCTGGAGCGCGACAAGGACAAATTCGCCCGCCTGATGACGCTGGAGATGGGCAAACCCTACAAGGCGGCCGTGGCGGAGGCGGTGAAGTGCACGAGCGCCTGCCGCTATCTATGCCGAGAACACAGAGCGCTTACTGGCCGACGAGGTGGTCGAGACGGGAGCGAAAAAGAGTTTCATTCGGTATCTGCCGATTGGGCCAATTCTAGCGGTGATGCCATGGAATTTTCCTTTCTGGCAGGTGATCCGCTTTGCCGCTCCGGCGCTGATGGCGGGCAATGTGGGGTTGCTGAAACACGCTTCGAACGTGCCGCAGTGTGCGCTGGCGATCGAGCAGATCTTTCTGGAGGCCGGGTTTCCCGAGGGTGTATTTCAAACCCTGCTGATCGGCTCGCAGCAAGTGGATGGCCTGCTGAACGATCCACGTGTGGTGGCGGCGACGCTGACCGGGAGCGAGCAGGCTGGCATCCAGGTGGGCGTAGGAGCGGCGAAGCGGATAAAGAAAGTGGTGCTGGAGCTGGGCGGCAGCGATCCGTTTATCGTGATGCCGTCGGCCGATATGGATGCGGCGGTGGCGACGGCGGTCACGGCGCGGGTCCAGAACAACGGGCAGTCCTGCATCGCGGCCAAACGATTCATCGTGGCGGAATCGATCGCGGCGGAGTTTGAGAAGAAGTTCGTGGCCCGCATGGAGAGCTTGCGCATTGGCGATCCGTTTGACGAGCAGACCGAACTGGGTCCGCTGGCCACACCGGACGCGGTGAAGGACCTGGACGCCGATGTGCAGAAAACCGTCAGGGCGGGGGCGAAACTGCTGACGGGAGGGCATCCGTTGCAGCAGAAGGGCAATTATTATGCGCCCACGGTCTTGACCAATATTCCCAAAGATTCGCCGGCGTATGGGGAGGAGTTTTTTGGGCCGGTGGCGTCGATTTTTCGGGTGAAGGATCAGGATGAAGCGATTCGGATCGCAAATGACGTCCGCTTCGGACTGGGGGCCAGCGCGTGGACCAACGACGACAAGGAATGCGAGCGCTTCATCAACGAACTGGAAGCAGGGATGGTGTTCATCAACAAGATGGTCGCCTCCGATACGCGCATTCCGTTTGGCGGGGTGAAGCAGTCGGGACATGGACGGGAGTTGGGAGCGGTAGGGATTCGCGAGTTCATGAACGCGAAGACGGTTTGGGTGGCTTAAAAACAGTTGCCAGGGGTCAGTGGCCAGTTGTGGGTTTTGACTACTGCCTCAGGGTTAACTTGCTCAACGCGGCTTGCTGCTTGGCGATCAGCTGCTGCACGCCGTGCTTGGCCAGCGACAGCATTTTGGCCAGCTGCGCGTCGTCGAAGACCTGGTGCTCGGCCGTGGCCTGCACTTCGACCAGCTTGTGTCCGGCGGTCATGACGAAGTTCATGTCCACGTCGGCGCGGGAGTCTTCTTCGTAAGCCAGGTCGAGCAGAATTTCTCCGTCCACGATTCCCACACTCACCGCGGCGACAAAATCTCTGAGCGGAACTGAGGTCAGGGTTCCGGCTTCTACTAACTTTTCCAGAGCCAATCCCAGGGCAACGAAGGCGCCGGTGATGGAGGCGGTGCGGGTGCCTCCGTCGGCCTGAATGACGTCGCAGTCGATCCAGATGGTGCGTTCGCCGAGGCGCGCCAGATCGGTGACGGCGCGCAGGCTGCGGCCGATCAGGCGCTGGATTTCGTGGGTGCGTCCGCTGGGACGTCCCTTCGAGACTTCGCGCGGAGTGCGAGTCAGGGTGGAGCGCGGGAGCATGCTGTATTCGCTGGAAATCCATCCTTTCCCGCTGTTGCGCATGAATTGCGGAACGGTTTCTTCGATGGAGGCGGTGCAGATGACGCGCGTGTTGCCCACTTCGATGAGCACTGAGCCTTCGGCCGTGGTGATGAAATCCGGGGTGAGAACGACAGGGCGGAGTTGGTCGGGAGAACGGTTGTCCGAGCGATAGAACATGATCGGGATTGTAAACGATTGAGGGAAAGGGAGTGTCTGAGGGCTATGGTCCTGATTGCAGTTGTGCGGCGAGCTGGTTGACGGCGGTTACGTCGTAGAACGAGGAGAGGTCGGCGTGGCCGGCGAGGGTGTCGCGCTCCAGGCCGTCCACCAGGATCTTCACTTTCAGAATGCCGGGGGTGTTGGCGGAGATGGTGTGGATGAACGACGCTACGGTCAGTTCCTCGACCAGGACGCCAGAGCGGTGGGTATCGGCAAAGGCGGAGTTCAGGTCGATGACCGCGACACCGGGGTCGACCAGGTAAACGCTGCGGATATCGGCGCCGGGACCCAGGGGGTGAGGCGAGGATTTGTCGAGATAGAGCGAGAGCAGGGCGCGCAGAAGTTCTTCGGCGCGCTGCTGGCGTCCGGAGGGCAGGGGAATCTGGGCGGAGATGGCGCGCAGGCTGCCATCGTCATCGTGAGCCACGAACAGCGTGACGCGCTCGGTGGGTCCGGCCACGGGAGGGGCGAGCGGGCGGGTATCGGCGGAAGCGCCCGGGGTCGCAACAATTTTGCGCATGTGCCAGGCGTAGACACTCAGGCCCAGCACGGCGATGAGCAGCACGGCCATGGCGATCAGGAGATGACGCGGGATCATAGGTCCTCCACACGGCTCTAGGTGTGAGCTTCATGGCGCGGCTCCCAGTTGGTCGTGGGTGGCGGCGATGGCGGTGGCCACGGCGCTGGTGATGAGTTGCTGGTAATCGGGGGCGGTGAGCTGCGAGACATCGGATCCCTGGGGCGCGACTTCGACGGCGATGGCGGGTCCGGTAACGTTGTTCAGGGGACGCAGTGGAGCGGGCAGATTGCGAACTGGAATCTGCCGCTTCTGCAGTTCGCCGGCCACGGCGGAGGCGGCGCTGCGACTGAGAGGCAAGGAGTTGCGCTGGGCGGTGGTCCAGGAGCGAAAGGGCCCGTTATCGTCGTCGCCGTAGGGCAGGAGAGCGGTGTAGACGCGCACGCCGTGACCACTGGACGCCGCGTGCAGGGCGATGTAGATGGCGGCGTGATCGGCATTGGCGAACACGGCGCGCTGGTCGACCGAGAGGTTGGCATCGGAATCGCGCAGTACGAGCGTGGTGATGCCGCGGCTCTGCGAGTTCCTGGCGGAGGCTGCGAGCCAGGGCGAGGGTCACGTCTTTCTCGAGGAGGGTGGGGCTGATAGTTTCTCCGTGATCGTCGCCGCCGTGGCTGGCGTCGACAATCGCGAAGTAACGGCGCGCGACTTGGGCTGCCGCCGGCGTCGTGGGTGGCGCGGTTGGTTGGGCGGGGATAGCAGGGGCTCCCGGGGTTGCGGAGGGAGTGGCATTGAGCGCGGCCACTGGGGCGGCAACCGGCGAGATGGTGATGGTGCGTCCGTCGCTGCTGAACCGGGCCATCACGGGAATCGTGGCGTTGACCGTGACCACCGCCACGCCATCGCTTTCACTGTAGATGGCCGACGGGATGGTTTTATTGCCGAACGTGAGCGTGGGCGAGGCGGGCGCGACGATCGGTTCGCGCGAGAAGGTCATGCGCAAGCCTCCCGGCCCGGTGGCGACGGTGGGATTTACCGGCGCAGTGAAATTAAAGACCAGGCGCGGTGGATTTTCGGCGGAGAGCGATGCGGTGAAGTGGGTGGCGACGCTGCCGATGAAGAGCCGGCCCGAGTCGTGCAAGTTGACCGGTCCACCGAGAAAACGCGGCAGAAGGGAACTGAGCGCGGCGACGGGGACCAGGCCGCGATTGTTTTCCACCAGGAATTTCGCGCCCAGGTCGGCATCGCGGCCCTGAATGCGGGCGTGTATCTTGCCCACCTGGAAGTCGCCCTCAACATTGTTGTAGCGGAGCCGCCAGCGCGGGCCTTCGGACTTCGCGCTGACCCTGCCCAGAGGCTCGAGCACTTCGAGCAGTCCTACATAATCGCGGCCATCGCGTTGGACCAGGGGCAGGGAGTAGTTGGCGGCGACGGAGTAGACCGACAGATGCTTATCGGGGGCGGCGGAGAGCAGAAGTGCGGAGAGCAGGATCGGGACCCATGCGGCCAGTCCGAGACGGATGCGAGAAGCCCACGCGACTGCCGGCGGGACGCCGGCGGTACGGGAACGGGGGTCAGTCCAGGGCATAGGCGGTCAATCCACTCAGCAGCTTGGGATAGAAATCCGTGGACTTCTGCGGCATGACTTCGCCGGCAAAGGCTACGTCGCGCACCTGCTGAACCGGACACGGATTCATCAGGAACGCGATGTTGGCGGTTCCTTTGCGAACCAGGGCCAGCGCTTCGGCAGCCTCGCGCACATAGGAAAGATTCTGCTGGTTTCGAATGGATTCTTCCGAGAGCTTCAGGACTCCTTCCAATAAGCATTTGTGCAACTGCACGACATCGAGAGCTTGCTGGCGAGCAGAGAGGCCGGCCAGCAATTGCGATCCCGCAGCCTTTGGAGAGTGCAGGACGAAAGCACGGTTGGCAGTGACGGCAAGTAGCGCGGTCCCGGCGCGTCCACGCTCGCGAAGGAGTGCGGTGGCGCGGGCAGCGTCGAGCGCAGGATCGATTTCATCCACCACAAAGAAGGAACGGCTGGAGTTTTGAAAATCGTCCACGGAGAACGGCGCGAGCGAATGCACCACGCGGTGCGTGGGCAGGACCAGCAGTCCGGGATGGTTCAGGTTGACGAACGTCATCATCACAAACTCGTACGGGGCTCGCGGATTCAGACCCGCGGACGCGGCGCGGCATTCATCGCGAAAGTTGAGTGCGGTTTCGTAGCGGTGATGACCGTCGGCGATGACGAGCTTTTTGTCGCGTATCTTTTCTTGAACGGAGACAACCACTCCGGGGTCGCAAATCGGCCAGACGCGGTGCACGACTCCGTATTCGTCCGTCACGTCAATGGTTGGCGTAGTGTTCGGTTCGGGCGTGAGCAGGGAATCGATCTCTCCGGAATCTTCGTAGAGCAGAAAGAGTTGTTCGTAGTGGGCGCGGGTGGCGCGCAACAGGTCGAGGCGGTCGGCCTTAGGTTTGGCCAGAGTCTGCTCGTGCCGGAAGACCACTTTGGCGGAATAGTCCTCGATGCGGCCCAGAGCGATGAATCCCCGTCGCTCAAAGCTGGTTCCCGAGGGAGCGGTGAAGGTTTGGGAGCAGGCGTAGACCGAGGGGGAGGAATCCTGCCGCAGGATTCCCCGGGCGCGCCAGTCGCGGGCAAAGGCCGCTGCCCGGGAATATACGTTGTTCACAGTGTCGTCTTCAGACTGACGACGGCCGAGGATGATGCGCACAAGATTGTGAGGGCTGGCCGCGTAATAGTGTTCCTGCATAGCGGGAGTGATCTTATCGTAGGGTTGGGTAACCACCTGAGCGGCGGAAACTTGCTGCAGGTCGTAACGAAGCGCGCGAAAAGGAAGTATGTCAGCCATAGGAAACCTTTGATTGTAACAAGATAGCGGTGGATACCGGGGAACGCTCGCCAGTGGGCCGATCTGGCCAGCTGAAACGTGAGAGTGCAGGTTTCGGAATTTGTCACTGATTTTTGACAAAAACTCTGCGTCGTGCCGCGAAAGCTGTGCTAACATCCGGCACATTGAGGTATTTATGGCCCGCCTGAGGAGTGATAGGCGCTGGTCATCTCACCCGATGGCCCCAGCTCGAAGTGGCTGTCCGGTTCTCCCTTGGGATCCGACCACAGCCCGGCTGCGCAAAAATCCCTCCTGGTTGAACGGTTTGCGGCCGGGAGCAGGGTTCGTTCTGATTCCGTTCCTTCTTCTGTTTGCACTGGCATGCCTGGGCGTTCCGGCGTTCGGGCAAACGGACGTGAATGACGTCCATGTGGTGCCGCGGGAGATCGAAAAGCCGAAAGAGCCTCTCAAGGACGAACTGGCATCCTCCGCATCGAAAGCCGTGCTGAGTGCGCATGTGCGCCCCTTGAAGGTGGACGTGGATCTGGTACTGGTTCCGGTCACGGTCACCGATCCCATGAACCGGCTGGTGACCGGGTTGGAGAAACCGAACTTCGAGCTTTTCGAAGGGAACACGCCACAGGACATTCGGACGTTCTCCAGCGAAGATGCTCCGGTTTCGCTGGGCGTGATCTTCGACTCCAGCGGAAGCATGAGCAGCAAGATGGACCGGGCGAAAGACGCGGTGATGGAATTTTTCAAGACTGCAAATCCGCAGGATGAGTTTTTCATGATCACCTTCTCCGACGAACCTGAGGAGGTCAGCGACTTCACCAGTTCGGTGGATGAGATCCAGAACAAACTGGTCTTTGCCATTCCCCGGAAACGGACGGCGTTGCTGGACGCCATTTACATGGGCGTGAGCAAGATGCGGCACGCCAAATACCCGAAGAAGGCGCTGCTCATCATTTCTGATGGGGGCGACAATCACAGCCGCTACACCGAGAACGAGATAAGGTCCCTGGTAAAAGAGGCGGACGTGATGATCTATGCCATCGGCATCTACGACCGCTACGCTTCCGTGGAGGAGGAACGGCTGGGACCGCAACTGCTTAGCGAAATTACAGAACTGACCGGAGGGCGCACCTTCACCATCGACAACCCCAACGACCTGGGCGATGTGGCGACCAAGATCGGAGTCGAACTGCGCAACCAATATGTGCTGGGCTACCGTCCCAACAAAGCCGTGCACGACGGCAAATGGCGTAAAATAAAAGTAAAGCTTCTGCCACCGAAAGGATTGCCGCCTCTACGGGTGTATGCCAGGACGGGATATTACGCGCCTGAAGAATAGGGTCGCGAAGGCTGTTTTACTTTTCATGCTTGTGATTGGGCTCGGGCCGCAGGTGGTGAGGCCAGCCTGGTCGCAGGCTGTGACCCCTCAGAACGACCCAAAGCCCACTACATCTCCGACCTCCACCCCGGCGCCGGGCGCTTCGAGTACTCCCCAAACCCCAGACAATCAGGACAAGAAGCTCAGCGATCAGGGAGTGTTCGTCTTCCGCAAGAACGTGGACGAAGTCCTGCTGCACGCCACGGTCGTGGATAACAAACAGCACATCGTCACCGATCTCGACCGCAGTGCATTCACCGTGTATGAAGACGGCAAACTGCAGAAAATCATTTCGTTTCACCACGAGGATATTCCGGTGGCCATGGGCATCGTGATCGATAACTCGGGGTCCATGCGCGAGAAGCGAAACAAGGTAAATCAGGCCGCGCTGAATCTGGTGCGGTCGAGCAATCCACAGGATGAAGTCTTCGTAGTCAACTTCAACGACGAATACTATCTCGACCAGGACTTCACCAACAATCTGCTGAAGTTGAAGGAAGCGCTGGAGAAAATCGACGCCCGGGGAGGCACTGCGCTCTACGATGCCGTCGTGGCGTCAGCCGAGCATCTGAAGGAGAACTCCCGACTGGAGAAAAAAGTGTTGTTTGTGGTGACCGACGGCGAGGACAACGCCAGCAATGAGACTTTGGAGCAGGCCGTAAAGCACCTTCAGGTGGAGAACGGGCCGTCGGTCTATGCCATCGGCATCCTGGGGGAGGAGGAACATCCCAAGCGAGCCAAGCGCGCTCTCGAGATCATCGCGCAGCGGACGGGTGGACTCGCATTTTTTCCCAAGACGCTGGATGAAGTAGATGAAATCAGCCGGACCGTGGCGCGCGATATCCGCAATCAGTACACGATTGGCTACGAACCCACGAATCCGCGGGGAACGGGCGGCTTCCGCACAGTGCGAGTCGAGGCCAAGACCAAGGGACACAGCAAGATGACGGTGCGGACCAAGAGCGGGTACTACGCCGGCGTGCAGCCGGCAGCAGCGGGCAATTGATATCCTCCGCACCTGAAGCCGTCCTTCATTTACCGAAGTGACGGTGCGGCTGAAAGCCGCGCCCTTTCGAGCAGGAGCAGGACTTCCGGCTAAACCGCCGCTGACGGGATCTTCGGTGCCTTTCTACTGCGGCGATTGCTCCAACAGCTGAGCGGCTGAATCGATCAACGCCGATTCCTCCCGCAGCGCTTTGGCTACGCGCGCGATTTCCTCGTCGGCCTCGGCATACTTCTTCAGTTCAATGCCCTCCCGGACGCCGGGGACAGTCTTCACGTCGTATCCGCTATACACTCCGGGGGCGTAGAGCAAATGCTTGTACCATGGACGTCGCGGGAGTCCGGCATCGTTGGTCAGTTTGCGTTCACTCTCGATGAGTTGCTGATTCAATGTGCGCAGCGACTCCGACTGTTTCTCACTCAGCCTCGCCTGTTGGTGCAGTAAAGCCTGATGGTAGTGCGCGGCGCTGCGGGTCAGCGCGTCGGCGGCATTTTGCAGCGGAGCGAAGTTCAGGTGCGGAGGAACGTCCTCGCGCGGCGGTGCGACCGTGGGACGCCTGGGGTCGAGGACAGCCTTGTAAACGCCTTCGTCCAATTCCAGATTGCGTTCGCGAATCTCTTCCTGCTTGTCGGCCAACAACTTTTGCAGATCCTTGGTGTATTTCTGAATGGTGTCGGCGAAATCCACGAAATCGAAGGGCAGAACCTCAGCGTCGGCCAGGCGCATCACCGAGGTGCCCACCGTCTGCGACAGGGCGCGGCCATAGATGAAATCGTAATCGGAAAAATGTGTGTACCAGTAGAAGTCGTCGTAAATGGAATGGTAGATACCTTGTTCGTCCTCGCCTTGGTAGGCGAGGTCGAGAGAGGCGATGCCAAGATGGTCGAGGAATGCGGTAAAGTCGGTGCCGGAGCCGAGCGCGTTGATGCGGAGATCGGCACGCTGGCGCAGTTCTTTTCGATCGTCGGCTGTCTTGGCCTGCGCAATTTTGGACAACTGCAGGCGCTGCCATACCGTCATCGCGGTCTCAGGGTCGGCGATGTCGCGCGCAACTCCGTTGATGAAGTGTTCGAGCGTGTGGGAACCGCCCATGCTGAGGAGTCCGCGATCGTTGCCGTCGGTGTTGATGTAAACGGCGGCGTGCTGGCGCAACTCGTCGGCGTGCTCCTCGGCCCATTCGGTCGAGCCCAGCAGCATGGGCTCTTCGCCATCCCATGCGGCATAGATGATGGTGCGGCGCGGCTTCCAGCCCTGCTTTAACAATAGCCCCAGCGCGCGGGCCTCCTCCAACAAGGGGGCCTGGCCGGAGATTGGATCCTCAGCGCCGTTGACCCAGGCGTCGTGGTGATTGCCGCGAATGATCCATTCGTCGGGCGCGACGCTGCCGGGAATCTTGGCGATGACATCGTAGACGGGCTTGATGTCCCAGTTGAACGCAACTTTCAAGTGGACCTTCGCCGGTCCCGGCCCTACGTGATACGGGATGGGCAGACTGCCGTGCCACTCGTCCGGCGACATGGGGCCCTTGAGCGCGGCCAGCAGCGGCTGCGCGTCGCCGTAGGAAATCGGGAGGACGGGAATCTTGGTGATGCTCTTCGCATCTTTCAAAGCCAGTCGCTTGGCGCCGGGAGTGGCGCCGATACCGGGGGTCAGCGGGTCCCCAGGATTCGACGACGCAAAATCCATGACACTGCCGCGCTGCACGCCGTCCGGGCTGCGCATGGGGCCTTGCGGGAAGACGTTGTCGCGACTGTAGCCGTCATCCTGCGGCTCGGAGTAGATGAGGCAGCCGATGGCTCCATGTTCAGCGGCGATTTTGGGCTTTACTCCGCGCCAGGAGTGGTAGTACTTGGCGATCACGATCGCGCCTTTGACCGAGATGCCCAGCCGGTCGAGCTTTTCATAGTCCTCGGGCAGGCCGTAGTTCACGAAGACGAGCGGTGCGGTGACGTCGCCGTCGATGGAATAGGCGTTGTAGGTGGGAAGTTGCTCGGACTTCTGATTCGAGGTGGGATCGATGGCCAGCGCCGGCTCTTCCAGCTTCGCGGTGAACTTTGTGGGCTCGATCATTTCCAGCAGGCGGACCTTGGGCGTGGGGAACAGGACATCGAACGTCTCGATGTGGGCATCGAGTCCCCACTCTTTGAAGTGGGCGAGAATCCATTCGGCATTATCCTTGTCGTAAGGCGAACCGACGTGGTGGGGGCGGGCGCTGAGTCGTCGCATGTATTCGCGCAGGTTGGCAGCGTCGGGGATGGCGCGGAATTTCGTCTCCCAGTCGCGCTCGGTCTGGCTGGAACGCGGCGAGTAGCCCGTCAGTGGAGTTTCGTCCGCGGCAAAGGCGATGGACGGAACGATCAGGTTGAAAATCAGCAGCACTGCGGCGAAGCGTCGCATGCGATTCCTCTCTTGTGTTGGTGGCGGGTAATTATAGCCGCAGGAGGGCGCGATTGCAGGCCAGTTGCCAGCAATTCTGAACCTGACCGGTGCGGCACCCGATGCGGAGCCAGCAATGAAGGGATTCCATCGCGATTGCGCTCGGCCCAGCGATTCGCTGGCTATGAAGGCCCGCGACTTTCGATCTGGCGGATGTAGAGCTGTAACGCGATGATCACTGCGAAAATTGCCAGCAGTGACAATCCCAAGCCCTTGCGGCGATAGTCGCGATCCCGCAACGCGGCAACCCCCGCCTGATGAGTTTGACGCGCGACTTTCAGTCCGGCTTGAACATCCTGACCGACGCGGCTGGCGTCAAGGCTGTGAATGATGACCCGCGCCTTGGTCAACGAATCGCGCGCCTGCTCCTCCTCGGTGAGTGCCTGACTGACTTCCATGCCGGCCGTTTCAGCCCGATTCAGAATCTGGTCCGAGCTTTTGATCGACGCTTCCAGACTTGCGAGCTGCTGGTGAATCTGGTCGGCGGTTTGATATCCCATATCCCCAGTGGTGTGGCAGGTAATGCAGACCGATTGCGCCCCCGTGCCCAGCATCGCGTCCGTAGGATGATGAATGTCGTGATTGCTGTGGCAAGTGACGCATCCCGGAAGGGAAGCGGCTTCGAAGGCCGCCTTGTGCGGACTGGCTTCAAATAACTGGGCCTGGAAAACGTGGCAGGTCGAGCAAACGTTTTGCACGGAGTTCACGCCGGGAGGCGCAGCCCCGTGGCTGCCGTGGCAGGTGCTGCAGGTAGGCGCACTCAGGTCTCCGCGCACTGCTAGCGCCTCATGGTGGACGCTGTGGCTATAAGCGTCGAATTGGTTCGTCGGAATGGAATATCCCTTCATGTATGCCGCATCGGCGTGGCAGCGGGCGCACGTCTGCGCAACGTTCGACGGATAGACCTTCGACCGAGGGTCAGTGGGAGGTTTCAGGTCATGCACGCCGTGGCAGTCGGTGCAGACCGCTACTTTGTCATCGCCCTTCGCCCTAAGCTTGCCGTGGACGCTGGTCAGGTACTGGCTGTATTGATCGGTGCGCAAAGACGGGTTGTATCGGCGCATGTAGGCCGAGTCGGAATGGCAGCGGGCGCAGAGTGCGGGCACGTCCTTGCGCTCAATTTTGCCGCGAAAGCCCGCCGCCTTGCCCATGGCGCTCTCGTCCGGGGCAGTTGGATCCCCGCCGTGACAACTGGCACAGGTCAGTCCCTTCTGCGCGTGAATGTCCTGGGAGAACTGCGCTTCCGTGACCTGAAAGGGCGGATCAAGAGCGGAGTGGCAATCCAGACATGTGTTCGGCGTCTGCGCGTTCGCCGGCAAACCGGCAAACCAAATCGCCAGGAACGGCCACAGTGCCCCGGCCAGCCGTTTATTTCGCCAGATATCCATAGACTGTCATCGATGTCATGTAAGCGAGTGCGAAGATCCCAACGCCCAGTACCCAGCGCTGGCTGCGTCCCTTGCCTCCGAATTCCAGGAATGGAAGCAGCAACCAGAGCAGGCCAATCACTCCGAAGGCAACAATTCCGAGCGTTTCGCCGTCCAAGCCCCAAATTCTTCCGGGAACCCACTTCAAGGTTTGGAACATGAACAGGAAATACCACTCGGGCTTGATGCCGGCAGGGGCAGGGGCAAAGGGATCCGCTTTCGTGCCCAGTCCCCAGGGCAAAAGTGCCGCCAGCGCGCCCAGCACGCCCAGTGCTACATACCACGCCGTCAGTTCGCGCAAAAAGAAATTAGGAAAGAAATGCATTTCGCGCGCTTGCTCCGGATGCGCCTGCCACTGTGCTTCGAGCGAGGGCGGAACGCTCATACCGAGCCGTTGGATCAAGAGTAGATGGATCAGGATCAGCATGGTGGCGAGGCCCGGAAGCAAGGCCACATGAAAGCCAAAGAATCGGCTCAGGGTGGCGCCCGTCACCTCGGGGCCGCCGCGCAGAAAAATCATGATGGGCCTGCCAATTACCGGTATCTGCCCGGGGATATCGGTGCCCACCTTGGTGGCGGAGAACGCCAGCGTGTTCCAGGGCAGCAAATATCCGCTGAAACCGAAGCCCATTACCAGGAACAGCAAAATCATTCCGCTGATCCAGGTCATTTCGCGCGGCTTGCGGTAGGCCCGCAAAAACAGCACGCTGAACATGTGGCAGAAGGCGGTAAAGATCATCAGGTTCGCGGCCCAGGAATGGATGGAGCGAACCAGCCAGCCGAACTGCACCCGGGTCATGATGTACTGCACACTCTCAAACGCTTCGTTCGAGCTGGGCCGGTAGTAAAGAAGCAGCAGGATCCCGGTGCAGACCTGGACTCCGAACAGGAACAGAGTAATGCCACCCAGAAAATACCAGTACGACAGCTTGTGAAGGGGCACCGTTTTCTCGCGCAAGGGCGCGGTCAGTCCAGCCCAATCAAAACGTTCGTCAAGCCAGTTGCGGATGCGGGCGAACAGGTTCAGGCCTCCTGTTTTCGGATCACTACAATTTCGTCACCTTGCACGTGAACCTGGTACTGCTCCAGAGGACGCGGCGGAGGTCCCGAAATGTTGCGGCCGTTGACGTCATACAGACCGCCGTGGCAGGCACACCAGACATCGTGGAGGTCGGGCCGGTATTGCACCGTGCAACCCAGATGGGTGCACACGGCGGACATGGCGTGATACTGCCCGTCGGAAGTCATGAGCAGCAACCCCGGACGGTTGCCGAAGCGGAAGATCTTCCCCGTATTTGGCTTGAGGTCGCTGACTTTCGCCGCCGCCACCTGGTCGCCTCCCAGGTCCGCGACCGGAGGGGGAATCAGGTAGCGAAATACCGGGTAGACGAAGGAGACGAGCGACGCAAACATCCCCCCGCCCAGAAACCATTCGACCAACCTTCGTCGATTGATCTCGCCCTTGGGAACTGCCTTACTTCCCATCTCAGTCCTCGTCTTAGGTTTTTTGTGGAGCGGGACTTATTTCTTTTTGCCCAGTTCCCGAATGTAGACCACGACTTGCGTGATCTGCTCGCTCGTCAACTTGCCTTTGTAGGGCGCCATCTTACCCTTACCATCGGTGATGATCTGGGTGAGTTCCGCGTCCGTTTTCTTCTGGACTTCTTCGGAGTGGAAATCGGGCACCTTAAATTTCTCTCCCATCATGGTCTTTCCAGCACCGTCCGCACCGTGACACATGGTGCATCTCGATACGAAAGTCTTCTCACCGGGAGATTCGGCCGAGCTGGCTTGAACCGGCGTCACCACGGAAACCAAAATCGTGAGGAAAAGTAAGAGCATCACCACCGCGAACACATCCGCTCGAAACTTCATGTTTCACCTTCTTCCTGTTTCCTTCCTGCTTCGATCAGGCACGGGGCTTCAGTCCACGGCTGCGGGTAATTTCTATCGCAATGACCATGTTGCAGACGCGGCTTAGGATACTGCCGCACCCAATGAATATACAACCTTGGAACCGGAGATGTCGTTGGCACACAGCTC
The DNA here is from genome assembly GCA_963825155.1 of uncultured Acidobacteriaceae bacterium. Classification (GTDB taxonomy): domain Bacteria; phylum Acidobacteriota; class Terriglobia; order Terriglobales; family Acidobacteriaceae; genus Sulfotelmatobacter. Next base: position 243,799 of record CAWGRZ010000001.1, read on the forward strand.
GTGCCAACGAAACATGGCCTTGGGGCAATTGACGATTCTGGACTCTCCTCGTACCCTGTAAGGTGCCTTCGAAAAATTCTGAAATGTCCCGCTTGCGCGTCGCCGACGATATCACCCAACTGGTCGGCGAAACTCCCATGCTGCAATTGAAACGGATGATTCCTGCCGGATCGGCGGATGTTTTTGCCAAGCTGGAGTATCTGAATCCGGGCGGCAGTGTGAAAGACCGCGCGGCTATCGGGATCATCCGGCGCGCCGAGCAGGAAGGAAAGCTCGCGCCCGGCGGCACGATCGTCGAGGCAACAGCGGGAAACACTGGCATCGGGCTGGCGTTGATCGGAGTGAACCGCGGATACAAGGTCAGACTGTTCGTGCCGGAGAATTTTTCCCAGGAAAAGGTAATCATCATGCGGGCTCTGGGCGCGGAGGTGGTCCGCACTCCTGACGCTGAGGGCATGCAGGGCGCCATTCGGCAGGCGAAGGAACTGGTTGCCGGAGATCCCACCGCCTTCATGGCCGGACAGTTCGAGAATTCCGCCAATCCTGATTACCACTACGAAACCACCGCGCGCGAAATCTTCGAACAGATGCAGGGGAAATTGGACGCCGTTGTGCTGGGCTGTGGCACGTCGGGGACCTTTTCTGGAGTCGCCCGCTACCTCAAAGAAAAATCGCCCCGTGTGCTGGCTTATGCGGTCGAGACCCAGGGCTCGACACTGGGCGGCGGACAGCCCGGGCCGCACAAGGTGGAAGGGATTGGCACCAGCTTCATCCCGAAAACGTTTGACCGCTCGGTGTGCGATGAAGTGATGATGGTGATGGATGACGAAGCGTTTGACACGGTGAAGTCGCTGGCGGCGCAGGAAGGCGTGCTGGCCGGGTCGAGCGGCGGCGCGGCCGTGTTTGCGTCGCTGCAGGTGGCGAAGAGGCTGGGGCCGGGGAAGCGCGTGGTCACGATTATTCCGGATTCGGCCGAGCGGTATTTGTCGAAGAAGATTTTCGAAGGCGGCCTCTAGGCTGCAAGTCTCGCACTTTCACAATCATGAAAAAAACTAAGGAACAAGGTTTCGCTACGCGCGCCATTCATGTCGGCCAGCAGGCCGATCCGCTGACCGGCGCGGTCACGGTGCCCATCTACCCGACCTCAACTTACGTACAACAGGGGATCGGTGAGAACAAGGGATACGAATACTCGCGCGTGTCCAATCCCACGCGCGCTAGGTTGGAAGAGAACCTGGCGGCGCTCGAGGGCGGCGTCGCCGCGCCCGTGTTTGCCAGCGGCATGGCTGCCATCCATGCGGTGGTAAGCATGTTGAAGGCGGGCGACCACGTGGTGTGCGGAAACGATCTTTACGGCGGAACGCCGCGCCTGTTTAACCACGTGATGGCTGGTTTCGGCGTGGAGTTTTCTTACGTGGACACTTCCGACGCGGCGAATGTGGAACGCGCGATTGGCAAGAACACGCGGATGGTCTACGTGGAGACGCCGACCAATCCGCTGATGCGGTTGAGCGATCTGGCGGCCATCAGCCAGATTTGCCGGCGCAAGAAAGTTGCACTGGTGGTGGACAACACTTTCATGTCGCCGTATTTCCAGCAGCCACTGGCTCTGGGCGCAGACCTGGTGGTGCACTCGACCACGAAATTCCTGAACGGGCACAGCGATGGCTTGGGAGGAGTGGTCGTGTGCGCGAAACAGGAGCACGCGGAAAAGCTGGCCTTCCTGCAAAAGGCCGCGGGCGCGATCCTGTCTCCATTTGAGTGCTGGCTGGTGCTGCGCGGGGTGAAGACGCTGGCCGCGCGCATGGAGATTCACGACCGCAGCGGGCGGATCGTGGCGGACTTCCTCTCGAAGCACAAAAAAGTGAAAACGGTTCTGTATCCGGGCCTAAAGGATCATCCGCAGCATGCGCTGGCGAAGCGGCAGATGAGCGGATTTGGATCGATGATCACGTTTGAGACCGGGTCGCTGAAGAACGCGAACCGGATGTTGAAGAAAGTGCGCGTGTGCTCGCTCGGCGAATCCCTCGGCGGTGTGGAGACGCTGATCTCGCATCCCGCGACCATGACCCACGCGGGGCTGGGCGCGAAAGGGCGCAAAGCGATCGGGATCACGGACGGCATGGTGCGGATTTCGGTCGGGATTGAGGATGTGGACGACATTCTCGACGATCTGGATTCGGCGCTAAACGCGATTTAGAAAACGCCTTACTGCGGATTATTCTTTCTTGAGCGAGTTTGCCAGCCAGTCCAAGTATTCGGAACTTCCGTCTTCGATATGGAGCGCGATGCACTCGGGGAGTTCGTAGGAGTGCAGTTCGCGAATCGCGTCGCGGACCGCAGGAAAGTGCTCCGCGTCGGTCTTGATCAGCAATAACCATTCCCGGCTCGACTCGACTTTGCCCTGCCAGCGATAAATGGACTCCATCTGTGGGACGATGTTGACGCAGGCTGCGAGCCGACGCTCCACCAGATGGCTGGCAATTTTTCGGGCTTCGTCTTCGGAGCCGGCGGTAGAGAGGACGATTCGTTTGTCGGTCATATAAAATCAGCCGTCGGCTTTCGGCTGGTTGACGGAGAGGTTAGCATTTCCCTGCGATAGAGTGAGGTCAAATATGCTAACGCAAATCAAGTTTGGCACATCCGGGTGGCGGGCGGTGATGGCCGAGGAGTTTACGTTTGCCAACGTGCGACGCGCGGTGGGCGGGATCGCGCGGTATGTGAGTTCGCAGAAGCCGCAAGGAGCGCGGGTGATCGTGGGGCGCGATCCGCGGTTCTTGGGAGATACGTTTTGCTCCATGGCCGCGGAAATCCTGGCCTCGCAGAGAATCACGCCGCTGGTGGTCGCCGAGCCCGCGCCGACGCCCGCATTCTCGTATGCGGTGGTTCAGAATAAAGCGGATGGGGTGATCAACTTTACCGCTTCGCACAATCCGCCGGAATACAACGGGATCAAATTTTCCACTCCCGACGGTTGTCCCGCCCTGCCCGAGGTTACGAAAAAGATTGAGGCGGAGATTGTTGCGGGAGACAGCACTTCGCCGGCAAATGCGGGGAACGGAGTTGCGAAGGAAACGCTGGATCCGAAGCCGGCGTACCTGAAGCGCCTGGGCGAAATCGTTGATCTGGAAGCCATTCGCAAGGCGGGGCTGCGGGTGGCGTTTGATCCCATGTGGGGCGCGGCGCGGGGATACTCCGATGAATTGCTGCGCGGCGCCGGCGTGCAGGTGGCGACGGTGCACGACCACCGGGATGTGCTTTTCGGCGGGCATGCGCCGGAGCCGGACGATCATCTGCTGGAAGATCTGCGAAAGAAGATGCGCGAGACCGGGGCCCAGATCGGCATTGCGACCGACGGCGACGCCGACCGCTTCGGGATCGTCGATGCGGATGGAACATTTCTGCAGCCGAACTACGTGATTGCGCTGTTGTTCGACTATCTGGTGGAGAGCCGCGGCTGGAAAAACGGCGTCGCCAAGTCGGTGGCAACCACAAACCTGATCAACGCGCTGGCGGAAAAACACGGCGTCGAGTTGCATGAGACTCCGGTGGGATTCAAGTACATCGGCGAACTGATCATGCAGGACAAGATCGCGATCGGCGGGGAAGAGAGCGCGGGGCTGTCGATCCGGCATCACGTTCCGGAGAAAGATGGTGTGCTCGCCGGCCTCTTGTGCTGCGAGGCGGTGGCGCGGAGAGGCAAGTCGCTGGGCGAGCAGTTGCAGGCGCTGTGTAACCAAGTTGGTTCCTATCTATCCGCTCCGGGAGAACTTCCGATTGACGCCTGAGGTGAAGGCGAAGTTTACTGAGAAGTTGCGGCAAGATCCGCGGGAGTTCTGTGGCCACGCGGTGAGCCAGGTCGTACGCACCGATGGATTGAAACTGGTATTCAGCGACCGGTCGTGGGTCTGCTACCGGTTATCGGGAACGGAACCGGTGGTGCGCGTGTACACGGAGGCGCGCAGTGAGAAAGGCGTGGAGAAGCTGAGCACGGCGGCGAAGCATTGGATTTTCGAGTGAAGGCGTTTTCGGCAAACCTGATAGTGAAGCCCTTGTCAAAAATTACGAGATTTCCGCGTGCGGAAGACGGTTTGCGCGCAGTGGTCGAGCGCGCGCCGCAGGCGGAGGCGTTTGCGGCCACGTGGATTGAACGAGTGCGGCCGCTGGCGATGCGGGTTTACGCTTTGCGGCGGCGCATCGCAACCATCGCCGTGACCGTGCTGACGGCGTCACTGTTCGTGCATGTAATGCTGGGTGCGAATGGAATGGTGGTTTACAAGCAGAAGCGCGCAGAATATGAGGTGCTGCAGAAACAGATTGCTCTGGAGCAGCGGGAAAACGACCGCTACACGCAGCAGATCCAGGGCTTGAAGAGCGATCAGAAAGCCATTGAAAAAGAGGCGCGCGAACAACTGGGGTATGCCAAGCCGGGAGAGTATGTGTACGTCGCGCCGGCTCCGGCGAAACCCGCCCCACCGGTGAATCACTCCGCGAAAAAATAGGCGGCGCAGTTTTCCCGCTGTGCAACTTCCGAGTAAGGATTTTGCCCCTGGGCTGACAACCTCTCCAATTCCTTGTGGTATATTTCCGAGGATTCACTTCACAGTCGGACGGAGATTGATTGGTCCAGTAAGGACTCGATCCTCGACGCTTGGGGTTTTGCGGTTGGGACCGCAATCCGAATTTCGAAAAAGGAGAAAAACCGGCCATGAGAAAAGTATTAACGATTTGTCTTGCGGTGTTTTTTTTGCTCGCCTTGTCCGCATTGGCGTTCGATGACATGGGGAAGAGCGCAACCGTCAACGGGTGGGTGACCGACTCCACATGCGGCGTCAAGGGCGCGAACGCGGGAGCCGAGGCGTGCACCAAGAAGTGCCTGGCCAAGGGCGCGAAGCTGGTTGTGGTCACCGACGGCGACGAGAAGGTGCTGACCGTGGAGAACCCAGACGCCCTGAAGGGGCATGAAGGACATCACGTCGCCGTGACCGGCACCGTGACGGGTGAAACCATCAAGGTGGAAAGCGTAAAAATGCTCTGAGGAGTGTCAGGATTGTCGCTGAATTTGAGGGCGGCTTGCGAGCCGCCCTTTTCTTTTGTGGCTTCTTTTCGTGGGAAGAGATTCGTGGGATTGGGAAATTGGGAGAATTTAGTAATTGTGTAATTGAAATACTTCACCTGCGCTTTCAATTTTCCGATTTACTAAATTTCCTGATTCGTCAATTCATTTCACGACGCCTTCCAGAGGCGAACTGGCCGTTGCGTATAGCTTCTTCGGCATGCGGCCAGCGAGGTACGCCTGGCGTCCGGCGATCACGGCGTGGTTCATGGCTTCGGCCATGAGCACGGGGTCTTGCGCGTTTGCGATGCCGGTGTTCATCAGCACAGCGTCAGCGCCCAGTTCCATCGCGATGGCGGCATCGGACGCCGTGCCGACTCCCGCGTCGACAATCAACGGTACGCCGGTGATCATCTCGCGCAGGATGCGGATGTGGGCCTGGTTCTGAATGCCCATGCCGCTGCCAATCGGCGCGCCCAGAGGCATGATCGTGGCCGCTCCCGCATCAATCAGACGCTTGGCAAAGACGATGTCGTCGGAGGTGTAAGGCAGCACGGTGAAGCCCTCTTTCACCAGCACGCGCGTGGCTTCGAGCGTGGCCTGCACGTCTGGATAAAGCGTGGCCTGGTCGCCGATGACCTCAAGCTTGACCCAATCCGAGAGGCCGACTTCGCGGCCCAGGCGGGCGGCCCGGATGGCTTCGTCGGCGGTGTAGCAGCCAGCGGTGTTGGGCAGCAGAAAATATTTTTTCGCGTCGATGTAGTCGAGCAGAGATTCCTTGCTGCGGTCGAGATTCACGCGGCGCACCGCGACCGTGACCATCTCCGCGCCGCTGGCTTCGAGGGCGCGCGCGGTTTCCTGGAAGGATTTGTATTTTCCCGTGCCCACGATCAGGCGCGAGCGGAAGGAGCGTCCGGAAATGATCAATGAGTCCGACATGGGACTATTGTAGCGCCGCCGCCCCGAGACCGAGACGGCCTCGGCACATCCGGCAAGATGCCCGGGCTACGCCTACGGCACCGCAGTCGCTTCCGCCTGGGCATACAGTTCGTCGATCTGGCGGCGATAGCGCTCTTCGACCACCTTGCGGCGCAGCTTGAGCGTCGGCGTCAGAATTCCGTTGTCCGCGGAAAACTCATCGGCGACCAGCAGCACTCGCTTCAACTTTTCAAAGCGCGCCAGATTCTGGTTGATGTCTTCGACGATTCCTTCATACACCCTCTGCACTTTCGGATTGGCAATCAGCTCGGCGCGTGAAGAAAATGACACGCCATTTTCGCGCGCCCAATCCTCCAGTCGCACGAAGTTGGGCGACACCAGCACCGACGCGAATTTACGCTTGTCGCCGAGGATGGCGGCGACTCCCACCAGAGGGTTGAGCTTGAGCGAATTTTCAATCGGCTGGGGCGCGATGAATTTTCCGCCCGAAGTCTTGATCAAATCTTTCTTGCGGTCGGTGACGGAGAGATATCCATCGGCGTCGAGGTTGCCGATGTCGCCGGTCTTGAACCAGCCGTCCACCAGCGCGGCTTTCGTTTCTTCCGGCCGGTTCCAATAGCCTTGGAAGACGGACGGGCCCTTCACCAGAATTTCGCCGTCCTCGGCAATGCGAACTTCCAGGTTCGGCAGAATCCTGCCCACGGTCCCGATGCGGTGATTGACGGGCGTATTCACTGCGATGACGGGAGAGGTTTCGGTGAGTCCGTAGCCTTCGTGAATCCGGATGCCGACCGTGGCGTACCACTCGGCCAGTTCACGCCCCAGCGGCGCACCGCCGGAGATAAAGGTCTCGACGCGACCGCCCAAGCCTTCGCGAATCTTGGAGAACACAAGTTTGTTGGCAAGCTTCCAAGTGCGCGAAGTAGGCGTGCGTCCGGCAAGAATCTCCGGTTTATGCCTTTCGCCCACGGAGACCGCCCAATCGAAAATGGCGCGCTTGGGCAGGCCCTTCGCCTTCTGCTCCGCCTGGGCATATATTTTTTCGTAGACCCGGGGCACCGCTACAAAGATGGTCGGATGCACTTCCAGCAGACAAGCGGCCAGCCGCTCCATGAAAGGACAGTAGGCCAGCGTCACACCGTGATACAGCATGGCGAAATCGACGTGGCGGGCGGTAATGTGCGAGAGCGGCAGGAACGAGAGGCTGATCTGGCCGGGGCGTACGTTAAATCCCAGCAGCGAGCACAGGATATTGGAGGTGATGTTGCCGTGAGTCAACATCGCCCCTTTGGAGGCGCCGGTCGTGCCGGAAGTGTAGACAATCGTCGCCAGGTCATCGGGGCGAATGGACCGTGCACGGGCTTCGAGTTCGGGGCCGAGGTCGTCCTCACCCCGCGACGTAATTTGATTCATGGTGACGCATTTGCCGGCGAACGGGGCGAGATCGCCGCTCAGTTCCACCGCGTCCATGACGACGATTTTTTCGATTTGGGTTTTGGAGAGAACTGGCAGGATCTTATGCAGGTGCTGGTCAGAGGAAAGAAAAATCGCGCGACAGCCCGAGTCGTTCAGGGCAAACGCGGTTTGCTCTGCCGTGAGCGTCGTGTACAGGGGCACGGTGACCGCACCAAGAAGCAGACTGGCCATGTCTGCCATGGGCCATTCGGGGCGATTCTCGCTGAGGATAGCAATGCGATCGCCGGGGCGAATTCCCCAGGCGTGCAGGGTGCGAGCGGTGCGGGCGACACTACGCCCGAACTCGGCGGACGTAATCGGCAGCCACTCCCCGGCCACACGGTGCAGCATGATGCGGTCAAGATTGCGTTCGACCGTAGCGAAAAAAATGTCGTTCAGGGTGGCAATACTCATTGCATTGTTTCGGTGGGAGCGCCGTCAATTGGCCCTGCACTGACGTGGATTGGCTCCGCACTGAAATGTACTGTTTTGCAAGCAGTTTGAGCAATGTGAAAGGTCGCAGTAGAGGGTACTGAGTTGCTTCCCGGTTTGCCGCAAGGCCAACGGCGGGGTATGCTGAACCATCACTCCTGTGGGAGGGGTTCACATGCATAGAAGACGCTCAGGGGTTCTGGCGGCAGGGTTGCTGTTGACGATGGCCGCCGGGTTGTTCGCGCAGAACATGAAGAAGGAGGATTCGGGCATGCCCAAGGTGGGTGACGTGGCGCCGGATTTCACGCTGAAATACTTTGACGGCAACGACCTGAAAGATGTGAAGTTAAGCGAATATCGCGGCAAGAAGAACGTCGTGCTGGCGTTCTACATCTTCGCCTTCACCGGGGGTTGAACCCAGCAAATGAAAAACTTCCAGCAGAACCTGAAAGTGCTGGAAGCAGCCGACACCCAGGTCCTGGGTGTGAGCATGGATAGTGCCTTCGCCAATAAAGCCTTCGCCGACCAAATTGGAGTGACTTTCCCCTTGTTGAGCGACTGGGGCGGAAAAGTAACCCGCGAGTACGGCATCTACAAAGACGAATATCAGGCTGCGCGCCGCGTGAACTTCTTGATCGGGAAAGATGGAAAGATCATGGAAGAGCAGGTGGATCATGATGCCATCGATCCCAAAAAGATCGTGGATGCGTGTGCGCGTCCCAAGCTGAAGAACTAACCGCCGTTCCGCTGCCCCGAAATCATCCGTAGAGACGTAGCTTGGCTACGTCTCCGGGGCATTGCAAACGATGGCGAGAGAGACGTTGCCAGCGACGTCTCTACCTATCGTTCGTTCCTCATTGAGTTCGACCTGGGCTAGTTCCTCCCTAGCTCCCAACTCCATCTCCGCCAAGCACTTCCTGCCCCGGAAACTAAAGCGTCTCTAGGGTGTTTACAAGGATGTGAGTAAGATTGCCGTATACGGAGTTGTATTCCGTCGGGGCGAAAACATGAAAACACACAAGTTGTGGATCGGGATGGTTCTACTGGCGAGCTTTGCGTTCGTGCTGCAGGCTTCGACCATAGCAAAAGCACAGGATGAGCCGAACGATCAGAATAACGATCAGATTAACGACCAGAATCAAGATCAGGATCCCCCGGGCCGCGTAGCGCGGCTGAACTATTCCCAAGGAACGGTGTCGTTTCGCCCGGCCGGGGAAGACGACTGGGTCGACGCCGTGCCGAATCGGCCGATGGTGGCGGGCGACGACCTGTGGGCCGATGAGGATTCGCGTGCCGAGGTTCACATCGGGTCGGCCGCGATTCGCCTGGGCGCGAAGACTGGAATCACATTTCTCGCGCTCGATGACCACACCACGCAGATCCGCCTGGCGCAGGGATCGTTGATTTTGAACGTGCGTCACGTGGACGACGATGATGCCTATGAAGTCGATACCCCGAACGTCGCATTCAGTCTGCTGCAGCCCGGAGAATACCGGGTGGACGTGAGTGCGGACGGGAGTCAGACCGTCACCACCGTCTGGCATGGACGTGGTCGCGTCACGGGCGGAGGTTTTTCTTACACCGTGGTCGCCAATCAGTCGGCGACGTTTACCGGCAGCGATCACCTGGATTATGACCTCGAGCAGGTTCCGGAGCGGGATGATTTCGATAAGTGGGCGTTTGAGCGCGACGATCGCGAAGATCACGCGGATTCAGCGAACTACGTCTCGCGGGAGATGACGGGCTATGAAGATCTCGACCAGTACGGCGACTGGAGTTACGTTGCCGGCTACGGCCCCTGCTGGCGGCCGCGCGCGGTGGTGGTGGGATGGGCTCCCTATCGCTTTGGCCACTGGGTTTGGGTTGGACCGTGGGGCTGGACGTGGGTGGAGGACGAGCCCTGGGGGTTTGCCCCCTTCCATTATGGACGCTGGGCGTTCGTGAACAGCGGATGGTTCTGGGTGCCGGGGCCGGTCGTAGTCCGGCCGGTTTGGGCTCCCGCGCTGGTTGCGTTCGTGGGCGGCGGTCCGGGCTTTCACTTCTCGGGCGGCGTTGGCGTGGGATGGTTCCCGCTGGCTCCGGGGGAAGTCTATCTGCCGGGATACCGCGTGAGCCGCAGGTACGTGGACAACGTGAACATCACCAACACGACGGTGAGCATCACCCGGGTCACGAACGTGTACAACACGGTGATCGTCAATCGGAGCACGACCGTAAACAACATCAGGTATGTGAATCAGCGTGTAAACAATGGCGTGACGGTAGTCTCGCATGACACGTTTGTGAACGCGCGGCCGGTGGGCCGGAGCATCTTGCGCGTCGACGAGCGCGAAATCGCAAGCGCGCCCGTGACCCACTATGTGCCCGTGGAACCGGTTCGGACCAGCGTGATTGGCGCAGGCCGGCCCGTGACAATGAGGCCTCCGGCGGCGATTATCAGCCGCCGCGTGGTGGCGGTGAGAACGCCGCCGCCGCTGCCGCGTCCGATCGAGCAACGGCAGGCACTGGCTGGCGGACATTTGAATCAGCAGACGCTGGTTCGTCCCGCAGGGCCAGCACAGGTCGCACCGATGAACCCCGGCGCGCGCCCGCAGCAGACGCAGGAGGGCTTCAAACCATTTGGTCAGCCCGCCGGCGGCAACAATCAGGTGCGGCAACTGCCGCAGGCACAACCGCGAGTGTACGAGCAGCAGGGACCACCGCAGCCGGAGCCTCGGCCGGAAAACAGGAATGCCCAACCGCAGCCGAAGAACCGCAATGTGCCGCCGCAGGAAAATCGCGGCGCGCAACCCGAGAACCGGAATGTGCAGCCCAATATGCAACCGCAGCCCAACCGTAACGCGCAGCCGGAGAACCGAAATCCGGAGACCTTCCGGCCTCCGCAGCGCGAGGAAGTGAAACCGGCGCCGCAGGAAGAGCATCCCCTGGTGCGGCCAGCGCCTCCGGTGCAGGAGCGCAACCCGCAACAGGAGCAGCAGCAGGCGGAGAAGTTCAACAAATGGCAACAACAGCGGCCGACTCCGCCTCCGCCGCAAAGGCAAACCGCGCCACGGCCGGAGCCCAAGCAGGAGAAGCCGGCGAAGCAGGACAAGCCCTCGAAGAAGGGACGTTGACGCGGAGTGGTTCCTTGCGGTGTGATAGGGTTCGCGTGAGAAGCGCTTGCGGACCGGACAACCAATAACGGCAACGCCGGGAGCGGGGCGACCTCTTCCGGCGTAGTCTTTTGTGGCGGAGCAAGACGGCGGATCGATGACCGAAGCAAAGCGTCCCAAAATCAACTGGATGGATGTCCTGTGGCTGATGTTTCTGGCGGGACTGGCCCTGCTGCCGCCGGTCCGCGAGCCTCACAAGCAACTCATCCTGCTAGCGTTCGGTTTGATCCAGATCGGCGAAGGGTGGCTGCTGGGGCGCGTTCCCCGGCGCGGTGCGGTTTATGTTGTTCTCATCAAGATTGCTCTCGCGACCCTGCTGATCGATCACACCGGCGAGTTGAGCATCAACAGCAGCTACTGGCCAATCTACTTTCTTCCCGTCGTCACGGCGGCGGAGTATTTCGGACCGTGGGCCACGTTGCTGTGGACCGCGCTGGCATCGGCGGCGTACTGCTCTTATCTTTACCCTGCGCTGCTGGTATACGAAATCCCGGCGGAGAGCTACGCTCTGCTCGCCATCCGCGTTCTTTTCTTTTTTTTGGCGGCGATGGTGGTCAACCGCTTCGCGGTGGAGAACCGGCGCCAGACGCTGCGCTATCAGGAACTGGCGGAAACCTTGGCCGAGACCAACCGCCGCCTGGAACAAGCCCAGGCCGAAGCGCGACGGTCCGAACGGCTGGCCGCGCTGGGCCAGCTTTCCGCAGGGCTGGCGCATGAGATTCGCAATCCTCTGGGTGTGATCAAGGGTTCGGCGGAAATGCTGAGCCAGAAGTTGGGGGAGTCGAATCCATTGGCGGCCGAGCTGGCGGGATACATTTCCAGCGAGACCAACCGTCTGAGCGCGCTGGTCACTCGGTTCCTCGATTTTGCCCGACCGCTGCATGCTGATCTGGAACCTCGAAACATCACGGCCGTGCTCGACCGCGCCCTGGAAAATGTCGCAAGATTGTGGAGCGGTGGCGCGGTTCGCGTGGAGAAAGAATACGAGCCCGACTTGCCGCTGGTGCCGCTCGATGAAAGCCTGTGTGAGCAGGCATTCGTCAACCTGGTGCAGAACGCCTACGATGCCATGGGCAGCGGCGGGGGCTTGCTGTGCCTGAAGGTCCGGAAATCGCAGACCGGCGGGCACGACGGGGGCAACATTGAGGGAGTGGAAGTGCGGATCGAAGATTCGGGGCCGGGCATTGCGCCGGAGTTGCGCGAACAGATGTTTAATCCGTTTGTGACCACGAAAAGATCCGGCGTGGGCCTGGGGCTTTCCATCGTCTCGAAGATTATTGACGGTCATCACGGATCCATCCGGATCGAGAGCGCGAAGGAGCAACCGGACGATGGACACGGAACCGGCGCCTGCTTTGTGATGTTTTTCCCTGCCGCCAGCGAAGCGACTGCGGTGGGGGCCTCGGCTCATCTGGTGATCTCGTGAGGGAACCTATCGCAGCGAGGAAAGCGCGGTAATGTCTGCCATTCTGATTGTCGAGGATGAGGCCAAGATGCGCCGCCTGCTCGAGTTGAATCTCGGGGAGGACGGGTTCACCACGCACTCCGCGGGTGACGCCGAAACCGGTTTGAAGTTGCTGCGCGAGAATCCTATCGATCTGGTGGTGACCGACCTGAAACTTCCCGGCATGAATGGGCTCGAGTTCTTGCAGGCCGTCAAGCGGCAGAATGCGGCCTTGCCGGTGGTGGTGATGACCGCGTTTGGCAGCGTGGAGACTGCGGTTGAGGCCATGAAGGCCGGGGCCAGCGACTACGTGCTCAAGCCGTTTTCGCTGACCGAGATGCGGATGGTGATCCATAAAGAACTGGACGTCCGCAACTTGCGCGAAGAGAACCGATCATTACGCGAAGCGTTGGGGAAACGCTACGCGCATCCGAACGTGGTGGCGCGCAGCCCCAAGATGCAGGAAGTGCTGGCCACGGTGGAGCGCGTTGCGCCCACGAACTCGACGGTACTGCTGGGCGGGGAAAGCGGCGTGGGCAAGGACTTGATTGCGCGCGCGATTCATGAGAAGTCGCGGCGCGCGTCGGGTCCGTTCCTGAAAATCAACAGCACGGCGATCCCGGAAAATTTATTGGAGAGCGAGTTGTTTGGCTATGAGAAGGGGGCGTTCACCGGCGCCGTGGCCAGCAAGCCCGGCAAGTTCGAACTAGCCGACAAGGGAACGCTGTTTCTCGACGAGATAGGCGATGTGCCTCCGGCGACACAGGTGAAGTTGCTGCGCGTGCTGCAGGAGCGCGAGTTTGAGCGACTGGGCGGAACGCGCACGGTGAAAGTCGATGTGCGGCTGATCGCCGCGACCAATCGCGATCTGCGCGCCGCGCTGGAGCAGGGCACGTTTCGCGAGGATCTCTACTATCGCTTGAATGTCGTGCCCATTGACATCGCGCCGCTGCGCGAACGCAAGGAAGACATCCCGGATCTGGTGAATCTGTTCATCTCGCGCTTTGCCGGAGATTCCGGGAAGCCGGTGGAAGGCATTAGCCCGGAGGCGATGCAGATGCTGGTGAATCACCACTGGCCGGGGAACGTTCGCGAATTGCAGAACATTATCGAGCGCGCCTGTGCGCTGGCCAAAGGTGTCGTGCTTGAGGCGGCAGACGTTCGTCTGGACGTGCGTCCTGCGAAAGCGGCCAATGGCGCCGACGGATTCCTTCCGGAAGGCATGACGCTGGAGCAGTGGGAAGACGAAATGGTGCAGGAAGCATTGCGCCGGGCCAACGGCAACAAGAGCCAGGCCGCACGCCTGCTGGGGCTCTCTCGCAACGCGCTGCGGTACCGCTTGTCAAAGATCGGCATCGCGGATGAGGGGGAGAAGGAACCGTAGCCCTCGGCGCTCGATGAGTGCAATCGCGATTTTTCAACAACTACCCTCCATAAACAGGTACAATCCCGGCGGTGTGGGGGGTGAGGTATGGCAAGTCGTCGCAAATTCCTTGAAAAATCCGCGCAGTTAGCTGCCGCACTCGCTTCTGGTGCCGCGACTATTTCACCCGCGCAAGCCCAGGCTCAGCAGCCGTCAGCACCAGCGAAAAAGTTACACATTCTCATGAGAAGTTCTTGGGGAACAGATGATCCCACACGGGCGTCGTTTGTCTTTTCCCACGGGCTTCTGTTGTCCGACGCCGGTCATGACGTGCAGATCTTCCTGACCGCCGAAGCGACCTACTTGATGCGCAAAGTAACCGTGGATTCGGTGAAACCCGTAGGCTGGCCGCCGCTGACCGAGACAATGGCCAAAATTGTCGCCAAGCGGATTCCCGTTTTCGCATGAGGAGCCTGCTCCCGGGCCCGTGGGGTCACGGAAACAGACTTGACCAACTGGGGAGCCAAATGGGGCGGCCCTGCGGATTACGTCTCATTAGTTGAGTGGGCTGACCGCATCATCAGCGAGTGATCACAGGCGTTGCGATTCCGACGTGTTTGGAGCCGGACACACGGTCGCCGATAGCGGAATCAGTGGACAAATGGCGAGAACAGGCCTTTGCACTCAAAACCTACTTCCGAACAAGCAGGAATCGTTCGCGCAACTCAGCCTCGAAGTATGCGAGTTTTCCCGGAATGCACGAAAGCACGGTACCGATCCCGTACCCGACGGTCTCTTTCAGCGCATCGAGCAATTCCACGTCTTCGCCGTCCCGCCTGCCCCAATGACATGGCAGCCTTCGGGTGCGCCCATCGTTCGCAGAATGCTTGCGATGTCCGGGGCATGTTGGTATCGCGGTTCAATGGAACGAATGCACTCAGGGATGAAGTAGTCGAGACCGTGGTGGTCGAACTTGCTTGTGAATTTGTGCCGATTCTTGGAACTGGCAAGCTGTTCCAATGCCCGTTCTCGACGCTGCTTGACGATGAAAGACTCGACGAACGCGGATTCGTGAGGACTCATTCCTGAACTGTACACCGAACGCCAACTGACGTTAACAGGCGTTTGCACTCAAAATGCCCGCTGCTCACGTTCGTCGAACCCGCAATCACAGGACATTAGCTGACCACCACAGACTGGACATTCCTCGACGTCACAGCTGGGGACGTGATACTCGCCCTTCAGAACTCGGCAGTCGTGGCAAGGGATCGTGTCTGCATGCCAGTCGTCTTGTTCACTCCCGTATGGAACGCGACGGACCGACTTTCCGTCGAGCGTGTATGACAACAGTTCCTGCGCTGCTTTGATCTTTTCCGGCCAGCCCTCAATCATTGGCACGCCGCGATAAAGAATGCGTTTGGGTTCGTTCATGGCAGCATTTTACATAGCAGTGCCGGGGCCGACTGTTGCTAACAGGCGTTTACACTCCTTGAGACCTGGCCACGACCATCATCCCGCCCAAGCACACGGGCAACGTCTCGGAGCTGCAGGTGGCTGAAAACCACCACTCTTGGCTGAGGTCGGCCAATCGGTCCGAATTCAGCCACATGGCTCCCAATATTCAGTCGATAGTCAATTGAAAACAAAAGACTTGCGTGGCCGCCCTGGCTGCACGTTTGGCATGGCAGTTGCTTTCCTCTCTTACAGAGAAATCCCCCAGATTCGGGTTTAGAGAGCTTAGGTCCGGTTGGAGGAGGTGGGTTATGAAAAGCAGATTCATAGCAAGTTTGGCAGCCTTAACTCTGGCGCTGGCGGGCGTATTCACCGTCAGCGTGCTGGCGCAGACCACGGAGGAAGGTCCGGGCCCCTCGGAGCAGCCGAGCGCTCCCATGGAGGTCGGCCAAGACCAGATGGGCCAAGACCAGGGCGGCCCGCAGGCGCAGCCCACGGAGGCGCAGCCGGGAGGACCCGAGGGCGAAGCTCCGGCAGAGACGGACCAGGGCGTAGCTCGCATCAGCCTGATTCACGGCAACGTGTCTACGCAGCGCGGCGACACCGCCGACTGGTCGGCGGCGATATTGAATCAGCCGGTAATGACGGGCGACAAAGTTTCAACCGGCGACGGCGCCCGTACCGAATTGCAGCTCGACTTTGCCAACATTCTTCGTTTGGGCGCGAACTCGAAGGCCAACATCGCCAACCTGACCCACAAAAATATTCAGATTCAGTTGGCCCAGGGCATTGCCAACTACACGGTTTCCAAAGACAGCGAAGCCGAGCCTGAGATCGATACCCCGAACGTGTCGGTGCATCCGGCGCATCATGACGGCGTGTTCCGCATTGAAATACAGCCCGACGGTGACACGATTGTGATCGTGCGCCAGGGCGAAGCGCAGATCGCTACTCCGCAGGGCAGCACCGAAGTGCGCAGCGGAGAAATGGCCACCATTCGCGGTACCACGGAATCCGCGCAGTACAAAATCTCTTCCGCTCCGGATCGCGACGATTGGGATCGCTGGAACAGCGACCGTGATCACATGATCCGCAATGCGAGCTCCTGGCGTCACACCAATCGCTACTACACCGGTTCGCAGGATCTGGATGCCTATGGCAATTGGCAGAACGTGCCCGACTACGGCGATGTGTGGGTTCCGAACGAGCCCGATGGCTGGGCTCCCTATCGTGATGGAAACTGGGTCTATGAGCCTTATTACGGTTGGACGTGGGTCGGCTATGAGCCTTGGGGCTGGGCGCCGTATCACTACGGGCGCTGGTTCTGGTATGGCAGCTCGTGGGCCTGGTGGCCCGGACCGATATACGCGGGCTACAACCCATTCTGGGCGCCGGCGTACGTGTCCTTCTGGGGATGGGGCGGCGGCTTTGGCTTCGGCTTTGGCTATGGCGGTTGGGGCGGCTTCGGCTGGCTCCCGATCGGGCCTTGCGACTGGTACCATCCGTGGTGGGGCGGTTACCGCGGCCGCTTTGGAGTTTTCAACGCCCGCTACGGGAACTTTAATCGCTTTGGTGGGTTCCGGCCGCTCCATGCCGGAACGCGGTTCTCGAACATCGAGCATATCCACGACAACCACATTGGTCGGGCTCTATCGACGGTGAATGCGGGACATTTCGGAACTGGCAGGGTCAGGGCCGAAGGGGCAACACGCGCGCAGTTGAATGGAGCGCGCATGATGGCGGGCAACCTGCCCGTGGTTCCTTCGCGAGCCAGTCTGTCGGCCAGCGGACGCGCGGCAGCGCCGTCCACAGTTCGCAACGGTGGTTCGGAGCGCTTCTTCGGCTCGCACAACAACGTGGCGCGCCCACGGTCGTTCCAGCAGGAGACGGCAAGTCTGCGGCAGACGATGCAACAGCACCATGTCGGTGCGGTTCCGGCTGGCGGACGCATAAGCGCTGAATCCACGGCGCGGGGTACAACTGCGACGAGCACGATGCAGAAGCCAAGCGCAGGTGCGTTCCGGGGCGGGCAAACGAACAACCCCGGGAGCAGGAGTGTGGAGAATCGACCGTCAACGGCACCGAGTGGAAACCGGGGCGGATTCCGTCCCTTCAGCGGCACAACGCGCTCGGCCGGAACGACCAGCCGCCCGGCCCCACAAAGTACGTTGGCGCGGCCTGTAGACCGGAGTGGGTTCCGTCCATTTACGCCGCCGAGTAACCGCGTGCGTTCGTCGGGCCCTGCAAGCTCGGGTCCTGCACGCTCAGGTCCTGCAAACTCAGGTCCGGCGCGGGTCGAGACGCAGCGTGGCGCGAGCCCGCCGTCGCCAAGTCGGGATGGATTCCGGCCCTTCACTGCGCCATCCCGCAGTGAAGTGTCGCGCGGCCCGGCGAGCACCTATTCCGCAGGAGGCAGCAGCGGCAACTACTGGAGCCGGACTGCCCCTAGTTCCCAAATGCACGTCAACGGTCCCGTGTATGGGGGGTCGGGGAGGGGCTCCTCACGTCCGCAGTTGGATATGAGGCAGCCGATTGTGCGGGGTCCATCGTATGGCGGATATTCCCGCGAATCTCGTCCCAGCTATGGTGGATATGGTGGCTCTCGCAGCGCGCCGAGCTACGGAGGAGGTGGCCACAGCGCTCCCAGTTACGGCAGTGGTGGTCATAGTGCGCCCAGCTACGGCGGTGGTGGTCATAGCGCGCCCAGCGGTGGCGGGCACTCCTCCGGTGGTGGCGGTGGACACTCCAGCGGCGGAGGCCATCCCTCCGGTGGAAGGCGCTAAATAGGAGACGTTTCCAGCAAGGTCTCTACGCAAACAAACGAGTTGATGTAAACCCAGTGAAGGTCAGAGGCGAGAAGGGCGTGCTCAAGGGCACGCTCTTTCTCTCTCCGTGAGATTTCAGGTGCTCGGAGGGTGTCTTAAATAGCTACGGTCGCGCGTAGGCGGGGCTGTCGGGTTCGGGACGGTCGTAGTCGCGGCCGTACTTGTTCTTGTGGGCCAACTCAAGGTCGGATTCCGCGAGGCTGAAGGTTCCGAGGGAGGTGTCGCCTGGAACCACCGTAATCTCGCGGTTCAGGGCGCGAAGGGCGTCGGGGCCGACCGAAGTATGGAACACCTGCACGTCGTAGCGTCCAGGTGGAACGTTGGGAATGCTGAGATCTCCCCGCGCATTGGAAATGGCATAGTACGGCGTGGCCAGGGCGATGACCACCGCGCTCATCTCGGCGTGAATATTACAGAAGATGAAAGAGATGCCGGGCTTGTCGAATTGGACGAAGCGGGTGGTTCCGCTCTCGTAGAGCCCAAGGTCAAAGCGTTTTCCCTCGAACAACGAAAAAACATTGTGGAAGAAGGGATCGTGGTTGGGGAATTCCACCTTGCCGCCGACCGGGATCACCAGAAGCGAAGGATGAAAACTTTTGTTCTTCTGCACCAGTCTCGGAATCTCTGAAGCCTTTTGTTGGGGCGGTTGGACCGTCGCGCCCACGGGAGTGAGCCAGACCACAGCCTGCGAAGCATCTTTCAGGCGATGACCATTTCTGGTCAACTCCACCCGCGCTCTGAGCCCCGCTCGCTGGCCCGACGCGCCGACTGCCCCTGCCAGCAAAAGACAGAGCAGAAACCCGCGAAGAATGGAATGCGTCTTCAAAAGAGAATCCCCATCGAGAGATTTACCTGATTGGTCACGCTGCTACTGCTGTAGACGGGGAAGGTGCGCAATCGCCGCAGTTCGGCGGAGAGCACAAGATCAGAGCGCGGGCGAAAGACAATGTTGCCCAGAGCGCCGCGATTTCGTCCGAGGATCGAGCCAAAGTTGTTCTGATCGGTGGCGAAGCCGCGCACATCGCTGGTAAAAGCGTCGTCTTGGGCGATCACTCCGTTCAACTCCAGCTTGGGAGTCAACTGGAACTTGAGTTGGCTCCATCCGCCCGCGGTGTCTGAGACCGCGGATTGGACTGTACGGCGCAGCCGGGTCCCCACCGTAGACGATGGACGTCCCCACTGCGCCGCCAAGTCCGCCAATGCCGCGGCCACGATAAAACTCACCCGAGAGTGACAGGCGGCGGAGAAGCGGAACCTGCCAATCCGCCATACCGGCCCAGGCGTCGACGTAGCGGCCCCAGGTCCAATTCTGGCGGCCATAATAGCCGGCGACCGCGAAGCTGAGCGGATGTTCCCATACCGGACGCGACCATGCCGTGCGCGCGGCATAGGCAGGCTGCCCCGACAATTCTCCGGCCTGCGCCGAACGGTAAAAGGAATTGTAGGGATACTCCCAGTCGAGGTTGTCGAGGATTCCAGCCTGCACCGTCACCGTTTGCTGATCAGAAAGCGAGAAGCGATGTTCGACTCGCAGTTGCGGCGTCCAGCCCCAAAGATTTCCAGCGAAGGCGAACGCCGGAGTCGCCAGCGACGCGAAAGAGGTCGGCGAAAGAGGAGAAATAAATAGAGAGTCCTGGCCTGCGACCACGGACGTGTGTTCCCAGTCAAATCGCAAGTTGGCCGTCTGCAGGCGCACGATTCCGAAGTTGACGCCGTTGCCGGTGATGGGAAATCCTCCGGAAAAATCAAGTTGCACGTCGGCCGACGTCCGGGCTCCGGCGATGTTCGGGCCGAAGATTTCGAATCCGATCTCCGATTGGCGCAGGGTGGCTCCGAAGGTGGCTTGGGGTGCGCCCGCAGCCACCGGCTCCGCATAGGTGGGAAAATCCATATTGTCAGAGCCGCCCACGTTGCGGAAGGCGTTCATCAGGACGATGCCGTGGAGGCGGGAGCGATACTTGGAAGCGGTCTCGACTTTGGTTTGGTATTGTTCATCGATTTTCGAGCCCAGCAACGAAGTGGATTCCTCCAGCTTCTGTACCCGGTCGGCGAGTGGGGCCGCGCTCTGGGAAGTTGCGCTAGCCGCCCCTGCGGCGGAAGCGGCACGGTCCTCCGGTGAGGCATACGCGGACGCTGCTGCTCCAGGCCCGCCTCCGCTGGGTGCTCCGGCCCGCTCCAGCAAGGCGCGCGTGGCTTGCAGGTCCTGGCGCAATTTCTGCATATCGGCGCGGGACTCGGCATTTTCGGCGCGCATTTCTTCCACCATGGTCCGAAGTTCACGGACCTGATCCTGCAGATCCCGCACCGCGCTTGCGGCCTCACTTGGGGCAGAAGTGCCGGCAGTCGCAGGCGCTGTCTGCGCCCAGCCGTGTGTGCTGAATGAGACGAAAGCGGCAGCCGCCAACGGCGGCCCCGCGAACCGCAAAAGTTCTAAAGCTCTTCACACGTCCTCCTACTTCGGACCAAGGCACTTGGCGAAGAGATGGAACGTGCCTAGGGGCCCGGATGCGATATCGAATTCTGGCTGGCAGTGTCCCGTTGTGCCGGCACCAGAGAAGGCAAGTCCATGCCCGGCTCGCTGGCGTTGAGGATTTCCGGCAGGCGCCCGGGCAGGACGATTTTGAAGACGGTTCGGCCTTCAGCCGTCCGTTCCACGGAAATCTCGCCCCCATGGTCTTGAACGATTTTCTGCACCACTGCCAGTCCCAACCCAGTGCCGTTCTCCTTGCCGTAGCTGACGAAGGGATGAAACAGGCGGTCGCGAATGGATTCGGCGATGCCGGGCCCGTTGTCGGCGACTGAGATGGAAATCGCCCCGGCGACTTCGGCGGCGGTGATCTCCACCTGTCCCCCCAGGTCGGGGGCGGCCTCGCAGGCATTCAAAAGAAGATTGTACAAAGCGCGCTCCAGCTTACGGGAGTCAAACCATCCCGACACCGAACTGCCGCATAGAACATCGATCGAGCGCGCATGGTGACGCGGATGCAAACGGACGGCCTGTACCGCCCGCTGGATGGTTTCCGAAACGTTGCCGTAAGCCGGGTTCAGGGATTCACGGGTGCGGGCGAACTCCAGCAGGGAATCGATAAGGTCCGTCATCAGATTCACGCCGGTTCGAACTTCCTGGTACAACTCTTCGCGCTGCGCAGGGGTTAGATGACTGTCGCACAGGAATTCCGAGTTGGCGACGATGGCGGCCAGAGAATGGCGCAGGTCGTGGGAAATGGAACTGGCCATGCGTCCGATGGTGGCCAGCTGTTCGGACTCCAGCAGATCGCGCTGGCTCTTGAGCAGGCTGGCGCGCATGCGGTCAAAGGCGCGAGTCAGTTCGGCCACTTCATCACCCCCACGCGGATCCAGGGGATGATGAAAATCTCCGCCTTCGAGAGCGCGAACGCCAGCGACCAGGTTCCCCAGCGGCCGAGTGAACGTGTGAGAGATGAAGAACACCAGCCCGCTGCCTACAACAATGGCGGCCAGACCCAACAGCAGCAGCAGGCGGTTTAGCTGGTTGAGGAACCGGGCAGCCTGGTCGTAGGAGCCGAGTACGCTCAGACGAACGGGAGTCGTTTGCTGGCCCGACAACTCCAGAGATGTGGCCAGAAAGTGCTCCTTGCCCACGATGATGTCGCGGGCTTCGTGGGGCGCGGAGACTGCGATCAGATCGCGCACGCTGCCGCTTTGCATCTGTGCTGGAGTCAGAGTCGTCGCCACAACTTCGTCGCCGTAGGAGAACGCGACTTGGCCCGCCGCCACGCTGCCCACTTGGCGCGCCAGGCGGTCGTCGATGCCATAGCCGATGACCAGGAAGCCGAGCAGCCGTCCGGCCGTCTTCGTTCCGAAATAGACGGGCTGAACGAACGCCTGGTAGAGATGATGGTCGCCGAACCACCAATGGCTCGAGCCCTCTTCATTGAGCGACTGATGGAAATAACTCTCGGCCGTCTCGCTGGTAAAGCTGGGGGTTCGGGTGTGGAGCGCAACGACCTTGCCATTGCGATCCACCAGCACAAACAGGTCGCTTCCCGCAATCTGCCATACGTCTTTCGAAGCGTCCTGGATGGTGACTGGGTCCGTACTGGTCATCAGAGCCCGTGTGATGGGGAGATCCGCCAGCAATTCAGCTGAGCGGGTCAGCATGGTCTCGCGTTGATGCTGGAAGTTTTCGAAGGTGTTGACGGAGTTGCGCAGGTTGACCGCAATGCTTTGCCGGACGTTGCTTTCAATGCTTCGCTGCACCAGAAGCAGGCTGGTGGTGGTGAGCCCGGCCGTGATGACCACCATCGACAGCAGGAAGCGGGTGCGCAGGCGCATCCGCAGCCGGGGCAAGAGTGCGCCGGCAGACTCAGTCTGGTGGGAACTCGGCACGGGCTGCGGGGATGGGTTCACATGAAAATCAGCGAACGAACTTGTAGCCCATGCCGTGCACCGTGCGGAAGTGAATCGGGCTGGATGGGTCTTTTTCCAATTTTTGCCGCAGCTTCAGAATGTGATTGTCCACAGTGCGGGTGGAGGGATAGTTCTGGTAGCCCCACACCTCGTTCAGCAGTTCATCGCGGCTGATGACCCGGTCGGCATTCTGCACCAGGAACTGGAACGTCTTGAATTCCTGGGCGGTCAAAATCACCGGCCTTCCGTCGCGTTTGACTTCCATTTTCTTGAAGTCGGCGGAGATGCCATCGAAACTGACTAATTGCACATCGGGGGTGCGCGCGGTGTGACGAAGCGCAACCCGCACCCGCGCCAGCAACTCCCGGGGACTGAAAGGCTTGGTCACATAGTCGTCCGCGCCGAGTTCGAGCAGCAAGACCTTGTCGGAGACATCGCTGGCAGCGCTCAGAACCACGATCGGCAAGGTCGGGGCCAGCGCCTTGATCTGCTTGCACACGTCCTGCCCCGAGAGTTTGGGAAGGCGCAAATCCAGAACCATGGCCGCCGGCGGCGCAGTTTGGAAGCTCTCGAGGGCGGACCTGCCATCGGCCTGCGTCTCTACCGTATAGCCCTCCGTCTCAAAGAGGCGCCGGAGCGCTTTCTGGACGGCCGGATCGTCTTCGACAACAAGGATGCGTCCCGCGGGCTTGGCCGAACTGGCCGGGCTCACGGCTCTAGCGGTGCTGAATGGAGTGGCCAGGTTGCCCATAAAGAAAACTATCCTATTCCGGGGGGGCACTTCCGGTCCCTTGAACGCCCTGCCGGAAGCGGGTCGAACACTGGAAGCTTACAACGGTTTGACGGCAAAATATGCTGGAGGACCCGGTTTTGACATTTTTTTTACAATTTCGATTTGGCGTCAACCAAGGCTACGGAACGGAACTTGCTCTGCGAAACTCGGGAGACCCGCCCCGCTGGCGTGCTCCGGCGTCGCGCTGAAGCTACGCCACGGTCATCCTGCCCGCACCAATCCCGACCTGTCGTAGAATTATGGCCTTGCCTGCTCTCTCAGAACTGGACGGTCTGGTAGTTGTCCTGGTGCGCCCGCGCAATCCCCTCAACATCGGCGCCGCCGCTCGCGCCATGAGCAATTTCGGCGCTCACCGGCTGCGCCTGGTGAACCCATACGCGCCTGGCTTCCGCGAGGCTCGCTCCGCCGTTGGCGCTTCTGATCTGCTGAAGAATGCGGAGGAATTCGAGTCCGTTGCCGAAGCGGTCGGCGACTGCGCTCTGGTCGTAGGGACGACCGCAGTTCGGAATCGTGTGTTGCAGCAGCCGGTGCGCTGTCTCGACGAACCGGCTGGCAGCGCGATCCGCCAGCACCTGCAGACGGCGCGGGTTGCGCTCTTGTTCGGCTCCGAAAAATTCGGCCTCACGAACAAAGACTTCAGCCACTGCCACTGGTTACTGAACATTCCTACCCGGCAGAAAAATATCTCCATGAATCTGGGGCAGGCGGTCGCCGTATGTCTTTATGAATTGGCGCGGACTACGCCGCTTGAACCGGCCACGGAGGAAGTAAAGCCAGCGACCGCGGAGCAGACCGAGCAGATCACCGAATGCCTGCTCGAATCGCTCCGCATCAGCGGTTATGTGAAGCCCGGGACGGACGCCATGTTCGAAAAGAAAGCCCGCAGCCTGATCCTGCGCTTCGAACTGGAAGCCTACGATGCAAAGCTGCTTCTCGGCATGGTGCGGCAGATCGTCTGGAAACTGCGGCATCCAACCAAAAGTTAGTGGGTCACCGGGAAGCGCCCCGATTTTCTTTGCGTCCTTCGCGAATCCTTAGCGACCTTTGCGATCAAAAGCCTTTCCCGCCCTCCGACTTAGCAGGCCCAGCGGCTAAAGCCTGAGAATCAAAACAGTGGCGCGGCGGCACGGCTGAAAGCCGTGCCCTGATACGAATCGAAGCCGGATACGAATTGGAGTCTTGCCCGGATACGAAATCGGATCCCTGCTCTGTTACAAATCGGGAGTCTCCGTTCGTCTGCTAGTGGCTCGCTCGTTCGGCCGTTGCCTGAGTTGAAGTTCGCTTGAAGTGAAAGCGAAGAAGCCATGTGCTGGCCGTCGGCTTTCCGGCAACTGTGGGAGGCGAGAACTCCCAGCCTTGCGCCGCCTGTAGCGCGAGCCTGGCAAAGTATTTGCTGGGCCCCGGAGTTGTGAGTTTCGCCGCGGTTACCTTGCCCGATGGATCAACCTCAACCCGTACCCCAACCTTGATAGTTCCCGTGATGGTGTTCTTCGCGCTCCGAGGAACGTCGGGGATGACCTGATGTATGACTTCTCCACCGGCCGCACCTGCCTGCGTCCGGGGCTCTGGCGCGCGGACTGGAGGCGCTGGCTCGGGTTGGGGCGCAGTTTGAGGCGTGGTCTGCCCAGTTGCGGCGGGAGGCTGCGCCGGAACGCTCTTTCCGCGAGAGTAAAAGACAACAAGTGTCACGAGGAGCACCGCCGCCAGCAAAGCCGCAGCGACCGGCCCGCGCTTCACCGTGCGCCGGGCGGGCGGGGGTGCTTCGGGCTCGGCTGGCACCGAGCGTCCCGCCGGCCGCAGCCGCGCCCTGATATCAGCGATGGAGCATCGCCGCTTGGGATCAAGATGGAGGCACTCGCGCGCAATGCCGCGGAATGGTTCTGGAATTGCCGCAGGCAGTCCGGGATCCTCCTGCGACGCCTCGCCCGACAAGGGCGCGCTCTGCGTCAGAGTGGCGACCAGAGTGGCACCGACCGACCACAAGTCGCCCGCCGGCGAAACAATTCCGGCGGCTGTCTCAGGAGCATCGTAGACATCCCGCCGCTTTCTGGTGGGGCTCATCTCCGTGGGTGAAGTAATTTGATCCGTGGAAAGTTTTAACTGGTCGCCAACCGCCAGCACATTCGACGGTTTGATGCGCCCGTGCACGTATCCCTTTCCATGCAGATAGGCGAGCGCGTCCAACAGAGGAGGAAGCAGGTCAGTCACTTCGGCGGGAGCCAGCGGCCGCAGGGGAAGAATCTGGGAGAGATCCTCCTCCGCATACTCCATTACCACGTAGAGAAGGGTCAGCTCACACCGCCCGGCTTCAAGAATGCGAATCAAGTGCGGGTGAGAAACTTGTGCCGCGGCGCGCCAACGCGCGAGTTGACGGTCGGCGTCACCGGCATCGGCCGGAATCAACTTGATTGCGGCTTTTTGCGATCCCTGTCCCTTGTACTCGGTCAGGAAGACCGCGCTGTGCTCGGAGCCGCCCAGCCACTTCCGGAGCGGAAATTTCCCGTCGACTACGCGGCCTTCCCAGGTTTTCCATACTTCCGAGCTACTCATGAGCGGCTACTCGCGAACCAACATTCTATGCCATCGGCAAAATCCGGGGGCGTGCAGAATGCTTTCGCGAGTGCAGTTCGTCGTCGAGCGCCCAGTTCACCGGCTCTCTGAAAGACACTTTTCGTTTCTTCGTCCAGCACCAGGGGCCGGACAGAGCTGAACCAAGTGCAATTTTAGGTACGGGTTGCCTTAGGACGCTGAGGTCGCAAGGCGCATCGGGCGAGGCGTCTGCTGTACCATGAGCAAGTCGCAACCGCTCAGCGCCGGAGGGCCGATTGGCTTTCAGCACGGAAAAATCGAAGCAGATGTACGAGCACACGCTCGGGGTGCTGATCGAGGCCAGCAGTTCCTCTTCGCGGGGCCCGGTTACCTTCGGCAAACATCCCATCTTCATGGAGCGCGGCCGCGGCTCGCGCATCTTCGACGTCGACGGCAACGAGTACATCGACTGGATGATGGCCTTTGGCGCGCTACCGCTGGGCCACGCGCATCCCGAAGTGGTCGAAGCGATCACCGAAGCCGCCACCACGGGAGCACACTTTGCCACCGCAACGCCGATCGAGTTGGAAGTGGCGGAGATGCTGCAGAAGATGGTCCCGAACGCTGAACGCCTGCGCTTTGCCAACACCGGCACCGAAGCCATGATGGCGGCGATTCGCCTGGCTCGCGGCGTGACTGGCCGGCCAAAAATTCTGAAATTCGAAGGCCACTACCACGGATGGCACGACGATCTGCTGGTCAGTTCGAACGTCCTGCCGGTGAGCGCTCTCGGGTTGCGCAGCGATCCGATCAAGGTTCCCGACAGTTCAGGTTTGAATCGAACCGCACTCGAGGACACGATTGTCGTACCGTGGAACGATTTGGACCTTTTGCAACGCGCTATCGAAAATCATCCCGGCCAGATCGCGGCCATCATCACTGAAGGCATTATGGCCAACATGGGCGTGATTCCTCCGGCGGAAGGTTATCTGCAAGGCTTGCAGAAGTTGGCCCGCGCAAACGGGATTCTTTTCATCCTCGATGAAACCGTGACTGGATTCCGCATCGCGCCCGGAGGCTGCCAGGAGTATTACAAACTGGCACCCGACCTTGTGACCTTCGGCAAAGCGCTGGGCTGTGGCTTGCCGGTAGCCGCGCTGGCTGGCCGCGCCGAAGTGATGGACGCCCTGCAGTGGGGCGGAGTTCTGCACTACGGCACGCACAACGGATCGCGCATCGGCATGCACGCCGCGCGCGCCAACCTGCGCGTTCTGGCTCGCGACAATAACGCGAGCTTTCGCCACACCTGGCGGATCGCTGAGCGTCTATGCGCGGGTTACCGGGAATTGTTCCAGCGGAAAGGCCGAGCAGTCGTGGTGCAGAGTGTCGGCCCTATGTTTCAGTTGATGTTCACCGACCGCCCCTCGATTCGCGACTACCGCGACTTTTGCCAGTACGTAGATCGCGCCGCATTCCAGAAGTTTGTGCTGTCGCTGTTTCCGTTCGGCGTGTACGCCTCGCCCTCGGCGGCCCTGCATTCGATCGTCACCTTGGCGCATACCGAAGAAGATGTAGACCTTACGCTGGAAGCGGCGGGGAAAGCGCTGGAAAGTAGTAAATGATGAGAAGCCAGCAGTGTTTCATTTCCCGGGAAAGTGTGTGCTGATTTTCTTTGCGTCCTTCGCGGCCTTTCTTCGCGCCGTTAGCGGTTAAAAGCTTTTTTTCGCTGGTGCAAACTCAAAAGTCTCTAACCGCCAAGTACGCAAAGAGAAGCCGCAAAGACCGCAAAGCACGGTTCGTGGAACGATAACAATGAAGATGCGCTCAATAAAAATCGACGAGCGCGCCAAACAGCTTCTATCGTTAGAGGGCAAGGGCGCGATGGTCACCGGCGCTGCGTCGGGCATCGGACGCGGCATCGCCCTCCGCCTCGCCGAGATGGGAGCGTTCGTCGCCGCGCTCGACATCGACGAGACCAAAGGACGCACGGCCGCTGCGGAAATCGCAGCACAGGGCGGCGGCGCGGTCTTCCTGAAGTGCGATGTTCGCAGTGCCGCCGATTGCCGGCGGGCCGTCGAAGCGATCATCGGAGAAACCGGCCGGATCGACATACTTTGCAATTGCGCCGGTATTGCCATCCGCAAGGACGTGGTTGAGTTAACCGAGGACGAATGGGACCTCGCCCTCGATGTGACTCTCAAGGGCATCTACTTGCTCTCGCATGAAGTCGTGCCCCACATGATCCGTAACGGCGGAGGCAGCATCATCAACATCGGCTCGGGATGGTCGCTCAAGGGCGGCCCGCGCGCCGCCTCCTACTGCGCGGCGAAAGGCGGGACCGTGAACCTGACCCGCGCGATGGCCATTGACCACGGCAAGCACAACATTCGCGTGAACTGCGTTTGCCCCGGGGATATCGAAACCCCGATGCTGCACAGCGAATGCGCCCAGCTTGGCGAAGACAGAGAAGCTTTCATGAAGGAAGCCGCCAATCGGCCACTGGCCCGCGTCGGCACTCCCGATGACGTTGCCAATGCGGTCTTATTTCTGGCCAGTCCGATGTCGAATTGGATCACGGGCACGGCGCTGGTGGTCGATGGCGGCGGCGTAACGGTCGCGGGGTCCCGAGGGACGACGAAAATAGCCCGGCGTTTCAATCCGGGTGGGGCTATCGTGGGTTTCAATCGCGCCTACGGCACGAGATTCAAGAGCCGACGCGGGCGCCGGTAAACCGGCGGGCTACTATCACGGTCCCTCCGCGACCACGATTCTGGCCGCACCGAAAATTCAATTCCAACCTCAACGCGTTCGAATTGCCGCTACTCGAATTTCCCCGCCGCTGCCGCGCGGCTTCGTACAGCACGATGCTCGCGGCTACGCCCGCATTCAGCGATTCCACCTGGGGCGTGTGCGGGACCGCGATGGTCTCATCGAGTTGCGCCATCAGAGTGCGGGGCAGGCCCGAACCCTCACTGCCGATGAAGATTGCCGAAGCCCCCGCGAGCTGCGCTTGATCGAGCGGTGTGCCTTTGTGCGAAGACGTCGCAACCAACCGCACGCCCTGCGACTTGAACTTCGCACAGATTGCTTCCATTCCCCCGGCTGCTTTCGCCACGATGACGGGAAGGCGAAAGACCGATCCCGCTGACGCACGAATTACTTTCGAATTGAGCGGACTTACCGTACCTTCCCCCAGAACCACTCCCGCGCTGCCGAAGGCCTCGGCCGAGCGCAGAATTGTCCCCAGGTTGCCGGGGTCCTGCAACCCGGCCACGACCATGATGGGGCCGATCTGCATACGTTCGAAAATATCTTCCAGCGTGAAATCTTTCAGCCGGACCAGAGCTGCCACGCCCTGCGGAGTTTCGCTCGGCACGGCTCCATCGAAAAGTGCATCGGGCAGCAACAGAGTCTCGACGTGCGCCCCGATCTGCGGCAACAGGCGCGCGGCGCGATCCTGTGCCGACTCGCGGAAGAAGACTGCCCGAAAGCGCAAACCGCTGCGGATCGCTTCCTCGACGATGCGCAGGCCCTCGATCGCGCAATCGCCGTCTTTCGTGCGTTCGGCGCGCGCAAAGGCCTGGCGCAATTCCTTCACCAGGGCATTGTGGCGGCCCTCGATGCGCCGGAGTCTCTGTGCGCCGGCCGCTGATTCGGACGCCTGCTTCATGCTTGCCGAGCCGTCATGTTGACTGCATCATACGCTGGCTGCTTCAGTCAGCGCTGTTTTGCCGTATTATGATAGGTCTTACAAGCTATACAAATAAAACCTGTAGGCAAAGGGAAGGGGGCGCTTGTGCGCGCCGAGATTTTAAAAATCCATAGTGAGAACCCTGAAGCGTCGCTGGTCAAATACGCCGCCGATCAGATTCGTTCCGGCGAGGTCCTGGGCATGCCCACCGACACCTTTTACGGCCTGGCGGCGGACCCCTTCAACCTGCGCGCGGTCGACAAGGTGTACGACATCAAGACTCGCTCGCGCCACAAGCCGCTGTCGCTGCTGATCGAAAGCACCGACCAGGCGGAGGAACTGGCCAAGCCGCTGCCCGAAGAATTCTATGCCCTGGCGCGGAAGTTCTGGCCCGGTCCCCTGACCATTATCGTGAAGGCGGGCTCGCGCCTGCCCCTCAAAGTGACCGCCAACACCGGCAACGTGGCCCTGCGTGTGCCCAACGCCAAGATTCCGTTGGCCGTCGTGACCGCGGCAGCCATTCCGATCACCGCAACCTCCGCGAATCTGAGCGGCGCGTCGGAGTGCACCAGTGCGGAGCAGGTGCGCGATCAGCTTCAGGGACGCATTAACATCATCGTCGATGGTGGCGCGTCTCCCCGTGACGTCGCTTCTACCATCATCGACCTCAGTGACGAGAGCGTGCGCTGGCGCGTCATTCGCGAAGGCGCAATTCCCGCCGACGAGATTTCCAGCTTCTTTGCCCGAGGATGAAAGTTCCGGGATGAACGCCCGAGCATGAACGCCCGAGGATGAACGCCCGAGGATGAAAGACGGAACCGCCAACCAGCATTCGCAAACGCGCTGGTGGCTTCGTCTGTTGGTGCTCGCGGCGGTGGCGGCCGCGTCGTTCCTGGGGATCACGGCAATTCAGATTGTCCGAACGGCCTCGCTGCAGGAAATCCACGCCGCCGATGCGATTGTTGTCTTCGGCGCGGCGGAATATTCCGGACGCCCCTCCCCGGTATTGCGGGCGCGGCTGGATCATGCCTTCGACCTTTATGAGCGGCACGTCGCGCCCGTGGTAATTACCACCGGCGGCGCGGCCGCCGACCCGAAATTCAGCGAAGGCGGAGTGGGCGACGAATACCTGCGCCGGCGCGGCATTCCGGAACGTGCGCTGATCGCCGAGACCCAGGGATCTGACACCGCGGAATCGGCGCAGCGCATCGCGGTCATCATGCGCGCCAACAGCCTGCACAGTTGCGTTGCGGTCAGCGACGCCTACCACGTCTTTCGCATCCGCAAACTGCTGGAGCACGAAGGCATTGGCCCGGTGTATGTTGCGCCGCGCCCGGATTCGCGGCCTCACAGTCTAGGTCAGCGTGCCCTCGCCGTGCTCCGCGAAGCGACCAGTTATTTGCTTTGGCGGATAGGAATTACATAGGTTCTACCGTCGGACTGCGGACCTTGGCCCGCGGCCAACCCGGATTCCCCGAAACCAGAAGCCAGGAGCTATGGGGCTAAGAGCCAAGAGCCAAGAGCCAGAAGCTACCATCCGCTCCGTTCCCGCAGCGCGGTGATGTGGGCTACGTGATGGCGTCCATGCCAGGCGTAGATCGCAAGCGTCTTTTCCAGGTTCATCACCCCGAGTTCAGGATGCCGGAAAGTGCGCTTCCAGTCCTCCGGCTTGAGGGACCGCAACAGGCGCACCCAGCGATCGTGCAGCGACTCCAGCAGGATTAAAGAAACTTCAATCGGAGTAGCCTTTGTGTCGCCGAGTTCCGCCCAGCGATCTTCCGCGTAAGGCTTGATGGTCGGTTCGTCTTCCGTGAGCGCCAGCTTGAACCGTACGTAGGAATTCAGATGGCTATCCGGTAGATGATGGACGACTTGGCGAACTGTCCATCCCCCGGGACGGTACGGCGTGTCGAGTTGGGCGTCAGAGAGCCCCCGACTCGCTATTCGCAGGTTGGCTGGCGTGTTGGCGATCTCGTCCAGGAATGCCTGTTTCTGGTCTTCGCTGGGCGGACCATCGTAGTGAAATTTGCCAATGGGGTAGCGCAGGTCGGTCATTTTTGTCCTCGGCGTCGAGCGCACTGTTTGACAGATGATCGGCAATGCCCGGAAGGTGCAAGAAAGAGGTGTTCCTTCGTTGACTCACTCTCGCCTTTATTGTACTATTTGAATGTGTACATGGAGGCATCACTGCCATGCCGAGAGTAGCGGTGGAAGACAACAGCCGTATGTCTCTGCGGATTCGGGCCGAGGAAAAGGCGCTCCTCTTGCGTGCGGTAGCGCTGAAGCACACTGACTTGACCGATTTTGTTCTTCATCATGCTCTGCGCGCCGCTAAGGCCGTCATCGAGCAAGCGGATCGTGTGCAGCTTTCCGGGCGCGACAGCTTGCGGGTGCTCGATCTGCTGGAGAATCCTCCCGCTCCCAACGCGAAACTACTGGCGTCCGCTCGGGCATTGCCAAAGCGGTCGTAGCCTTGACACCATGGCACGAAGAGCCGATTAGCAAGAAACATGATCGGGAAACCTTTGACTGCGGCGATGAAGCCCTGAACGAATTCTTGCGCCGCTATGCTCGAAAAAGCCACGAGCGCGGCGGCGCGAAGACTTTCCTTGCAATTGACGATCGCGCCAACAAATCCGTTCTCGGCTTCTATAGTCTGAGCCCCGCATCGGTTGACTATGCTCGGACGCCGGAAATTGTGCGGCATGGGTTGGCGCGCCACGATGTGCCCGGGTTCCGCCTCGCGCGCCTGGCGGTGGATCGTAGATGGCAGGGGCAGGGAATTGGCGGACAACTTCTGCTTGCGGCGGGCCGGCGCTGCCTGCTGGCCTCAGCGGAAGTTGGCGGCGTTGTGCTTGTCATCGACGCCAAGAATGAGAGGGTAGCGCGATGGTATGCCACCTACGGCGCCGTTCCGCTGCTGGACCCGCCCTTATCCCTGATGCTGCCGCTCGCAACCATCGAAGCCGCACTTAGAAAGGCGGGAAAATAGCAAGCCTTACCTCCCGAACACGTGCGCCGAACAAGCATCACAAGTCCACCCGGATCGTTACTCCCGCCGCGATGGTCGAGACCCTGAAGGCCGACACGGAATAAATTGGGCTTCGCACCGCTTCTGCAGAAATCCGGAATCCCCTTAGTTAACTACAACCCCTAGCGGCTGGACATTTCGAACCCCATCCCCTCCGGCTTCGAATTTCGGTTCCTCGTGCCCCCAACCTGCAACTCGTTGGGTGCAACCAGGCAAATTCTAGGCTAAACTCTCTCTGCTGTTGCGTTTAGCTACTCGGTCCCCGAAAGCCGACAACGCGCGGCTGCCGCGGGATGCCAGCGAGGAAGACTATGCCATCGTCGGTTTGGTCCGGTCACTTAACCTTCGGACTCATCTCCATGCCTGTGCGCCTGTTTTCCGGCGCGCGCAGTTCCGGCATTTCCTTCAACATGCTGCACCGCACCGACAAGTCGCGGCTCAAGCAGCAATACGTTTGCCAGGCGGATGGACAAGTGGTAGACCGCGCCGACACCGTCAAGGGCTACGAGTTCCGCAAAGATGAATACATCATCATCGAGCCCGACGAGATCAAGAAGATCGAACCGCAGACCGCCAAGACCATGGAGATCCTCGAGTTCGTCAAGACCAGCGACGTGGACCCCGTGTATTTCGAGTCGTCCTACTACATGATGCCGGAAGATGCGGGACGCCGGCCCTACGCGCTGCTGACCAAGGCGCTCGAAGAGAGCGAGTATGTCGCCATCGCCAAGATCACCATGCACAACCGAGAGTACACCGTGTTCCTTCGTCCGCACGAAGGCGGAATGATGCTGCATACCATGTACTACGCCGAAGAGGTAAAAAAGGTGGAGGGCTTCGGCGCCCCCGACGTTGAGTTGAAGGAAGCCGAAGTGAAAGTCGCGCACCAGTTGATCGAGGCCCTGGCCGACGAGTGGGATCCGGAGAAGTACAAGGACAACTTCCAGGAGAATCTGAAAAAGTTGATCGAGACCAAGCTCGAAGGCGGAGAAGTCGCAGCCGTCGAGAAGCCGAAGAAACTGGCCCCGGTCGTCGATCTGATGGCTGCACTGAAACAGAGCCTGGCCCAGATGGAGGGCAAGAAAAAGCCGGCCGCCACCATCAAATCCGAGGAGGCGGTCGCGGCGAACGCAAAATCACGACGAGGACGATAGCGGCGTCGCGCCTCGGTATTTTCCCGTCCACCCGAATAAACCGCTTCAGGCATCCCGCCTCCGTCCCATGGCATCCCTTGCTGAGTGCTGAGTGCTGAGTGCTGAGTGCTGAGTGCTGAGTGCTGAGTGCTGAGTGCTGAGTGCTGGCGGCCCCGCTGGCGCGGAAGGACCGCAATCGTTACAATAATCAATTCCGTGACTAGCAATCGAACTTCTTCTCCGGGGTGCCGATGAATTTCCGACGTGTGGGCAAGCTGGGAGCGTTAGCGCTGGCCGCTTTGCTCGAAATCTCTTGCGGTGAGGTTTATCGGCCCGTGGTCATTCCCACGACTACAACCCCGCCCAGTCCCGCGAGCTTCCACGCTGTCTTTGGCATCAGCACCAATGTACCGTTCAACCCGGGCACCGCTTTGCAGATCGACGTGTCCGGAGACACCAACATTGGCGTGGCCAACGTGGGTGTCAATCCCACTCATGCCGCCATTCTCCCCAACAATTCCAGAATCTTCGTGGCCAGCGCAGGTAGTCTTTTCACGGGGGACGCCGACGTGGTTACGTCTTTCACCCCGGCGGCCGATAGCAGCGTCGCGACCGGACTGGGCTCGCTGACAACTTTCAGTCTGCCTGCAGGATCGCTACCCGTTTTTGTGACCGCCGCCCAGACCAGCACGGTGTACGTGGCAAACTACGGCACCAATGCCGTCTCCGCCCTCAACACCACCACGAATGTGGTCAGCCTGACTGCGGCAGTGGGGGCGCACCCAGTGGCACTGGCCGAGACGCCCAACGCTTTGAATCTCTACGTTGTGAATCAGGGTGATAGCACGGTGACCGACCTCTCTCCAACCGACTTGTCGACGCTGGCCGTCATCCCGGTCGGCAATACTCCGGTGTGGGCGGTCTCGCGGATTGACAGCCAGCGCGTATACGTAGTCACGCAAGGAGACGGGCAGCTCTATACCATCCGCACCGACACCAACGCTGTGGTCTCGAATCAGTCCGTGGGAGGTCCGGGCGCCAACTTCGTGCTCTACGACAAGAGCCGTAACCGGTTGTACGTGACCAATCCCAGCGCGGGCGCCGTCTATGTTTTTGATGCGACGTCCGACTCGCCGACGCTGCTGGCGGCCATCTCGTTGACCACCGGTGCGAATGCGCCCTGCCCCAACGGATGTTCGCCTGTCTCCGTAGCCGCGTTGCCGGATGGCTCCCGTTTCTACGTAGCCAGCTACGAGACGGAGGCGGCGTGTCCCGATCCGGCCATCGGAAGCTCGGCGCCCTGCGTCATACCCCGGCTCACAGTATTCGACGCACCCAGCCTCACCGTGAAGGCAGTCTCCTCATCGTTGCTGTTGCCGTCTCAGTCGTTGCTCATGTCGCCGCAATTTGCCGCGACGCAATACGCCGTGCCTCCGGTTCCTTCCTGCGCGCCGGCCACACCCTACAGCCCGAGTTCGACCCGCTTCCGCATGTTCACCACCGCCGCGGCTGACAGCAGCCACGTCTATGTGAGTATGTGCGATGCAGGCTCGATCGCCGACATGAACACAACCACCAGCACGGTCTCCACGGGAGGCAGCAACGCCGCAGATCTGCTGGTGACCGATGTGCCCGCTCCCTTCAGCGCGGGAGCCGCACAATCGAACGGGGAACCTCTGCCCCAGAGCCCTATTTTCCTGCTGACTGGGCAGTAGGCTGGGAGACTCCGCTAAAATATCGGCAATGAATGGGTTAGGGCGCTACGGTCGGAATTTCTAGAATGTTCCTAAAGGAACATTCTTATGCACAAAGTTGTACGTACGATCGGCTAAGTGGGCGCATCTGCAAGGGTTTAGGCCCCAGTGCATTGGCCGACCTCAGCCTCGCTTGCGGTCGATCCCAAGATTCCAGCGAATGGTCCCTAGACCTTGGCGGGAATTTCTTCTTTCACGGTTTCTCTAGCCGCGTAGTGCGAATCCACATACTCGTCGAGAATCCCGATGAACTCCGGCACGATGCGATCACCCTTGAGGGTGGTGAACAGCCGGCCATCGACGTACACCGGAGCCTTGGGCTCTTCGAACGTTCCGGGCAGGGAAATGCCGATGTTGGCGTGCTTCGATTCACCCGGCCCGTTGACCACGCAGCCCATCACTGCGAGCTTCATCTCTTCCACGCCGATGTAGCGGCCTTTCCACGACGGCATCTGCTCCCGCAGATAGGTCTGAATCTGCTCCGCCATTTCCTGGAAAAATGTGCTGGTCGTGCGTCCGCAGCCGGGGCAGGCTGTGACTTGCGGCGTGAAGCTACGGATTCCCATGGATTGCAGAATCTGCTGCGCCACGCGCACTTCCTCGGTGCGGTCGCCTCCCGGCGCCGGCGTCAGCGAAACGCGAATGGTATCGCCAATGCCTTCCTGCAGCACCACGCCCATGGCCGCGCTCGAGGCCACTACGCCTTTCGCGCCCATGCCAGCTTCAGTAAGGCCCAGATGCAGCGGATATTCGCAGCGCTTCGCCAGCGCGCGATACACATCAATCAAATCCTGCACCCCGCTGACCTTGGCGCTGAGAATGATCTGGTCGGGCCGCAGCCCAAATTGCTCGGCCAGTTGTGCCGAACTCAGCGCGCTCACCACCATCGCTTCCATGGTCACTTCGCGCGCGTCTTGCGGTTCATCGAGGCGTGAATTCTCGTCCATCATGCGGGTCAGCAGGGTCTGGTCCAGCGATCCCCAGTTCACGCCGATGCGCACCGGTTTCTGATATTTCACCGCGACCTCAATCATGGTGCGGAAATTCGAGTCTCCGGTTTTTCCGATGCTGGCGTTGCCAGGGTTAATGCGGTACTTGGCCAGATCGCGCGCGCATTCGGGATACTTGGTCAGCAGAACATGGCCGTTGTAGTGGAAGTCGCCGATGATGGGCACGCGCACGCCCTGCTTATCGAGTTGCTCGACGATATGGGGAACGGCCGCGGCTGCGGCGTCATTGTTCACAGTGACGCGCACCAGTTCCGACCCGGCGCGGGCCAGCGCCGCCACCTGCTGCACGGTCGAAGCGATATCCGCGGTGTCGGTGTTGGTCATGGATTGCACCACAACCGGTGCATCCGAGCCCACGCGCACACCGCCGACATTTGCCGTAACGGTCTTTCTCCTCTGAATACCGCGCTGAATCGTAGCCATAGGGAACCTCTAGTTTATCACGCAGAACGCAGGCATCGAAGCTCTCGGGTGCGACGGTGCTGGGTCAAACTGACCCAACTACCGGTGCGAGGAGTAGTGGGAGTAGTGGGTCACTTTGAATTTGCGGAAAAGCCTTTCAGTCGGCGTCATCCCGAAGGCCCGCGCTTTCACCAGCGGGCCGAGGGATCTCGCGTGGCTCACTACTGCTTGGGGGAAAACCGGGGCAGGGGATGACCAAGCGCGAGGGCGACAGGTTCGGATTTCG
This sequence comes from uncultured Acidobacteriaceae bacterium, assembly GCA_963825155.1. GTDB lineage: Bacteria > Acidobacteriota > Terriglobia > Terriglobales > Acidobacteriaceae > Sulfotelmatobacter. Next base: position 280,935 of record CAWGRZ010000001.1, read on the forward strand.
TAACAAAATCGGCCTCCCCGAGGTCAGGACCGATCGCGTCCGAACCGGGACTCGTTCGCAAAGCACCGTACTCTCACCGACTTAGCCTCGGTCGGATATCCCGAAGGGCAGAGGGCACTCTGGATTCGTAACGGATTGCCTTCCGCCATTCGTCGAGGGAAACGTGGGTCTACGATTCTCTTCTGCTGTTTGGGAAACGACCCAACGAACCTCAGGCGAAAGACGGGGTTGTAACGCGGCGCCCCGATTCCTCACCATACCTTGTCCGAATGGAGGTTTTTCCTATGAGCCACCGCATCAAGCCACCTAGCACGGAGAAAAAACCAGTCGCCATCCATCGCGATAACCCTGTCGCGCCAGCTTGGCCCAGTTACACGGGCAATTCTCAGTTCGTGGGAACCAGTCCGAGCGGGCGGGTGACGGTGTATGTGGACCCCACAGTCGGCGCGCCCGCTTTGCAGAACGCGCAGGATCTGGTCAACGACGCCGATCGCGTCGTGGCCGCCAACGACTCGATTTTCGGCACCGCCGGAGGCGCGGTCAGCGTTATTGTGTTTGCCCTGGGCGGGGCTACCGACGGTACCGGCGGCGCCGACCACATGGGCTGCGATTACACCACGGGCGCCGCCATTGAGGTCTGCGCCGCTTTCGGCAATTCGGCTCGAGTCTCCGCTCTGTTTGAAGCTGAACTCAGCGAATGCTCGATGAACGGAAACCTGTGCGGCCTGAGCACCGGCGAAGCTCTCTCGCGCTGGTGCGCGGAGGCCATCAGCAACAATGCTCTGGCGGATTTCGCGACCGCCCCGCAGTGGGCCCAGGACGGCGAACCCGACTATGTCAACCAGACCGATCCCACCGACCAGAACGCCGACAGCACGGGGTGCGGGATGGCATTTCTGTCCTGGATCATGAGCCAGGGCTATGGTCTCGAGAGAATTGCCCCGGCGATGGTGGCTGCGGGCGATGCCGGAACTCTGGCTCAGCTCTACGCCACCCTGACTTCAGACTCGGCCGCCAATGCCTGGCCGAATTTTCAAAATGCCCTCCAGTCCCTGCCGAACGGCGTGACCAGCGACGATCCCTTCGGCGGGGCGGCTCAGCCCACCCAGATGGCGCACATCACTCCCTGGACGGCAGCTCTGGCCGGCAAGGTCTTTGCGGCCATCCTGGCCGATATTGCGGCAGGGAGGAATCCCGAACAGATTGTGTCCAGTGTCCGTGCCGCCATGCTCCCGGCAGCGAAGGCAAGGGGGATGGAACCAACGGCGATTTGTAGCCCGAAGTCCAGGCGATTGCTCCCGCCGAGGAAGACGGCATAAACGAACAAGCCGACGGCTCGTCATGAGCCGTCGGCGTCCTTGTTCCTTGCGTGAATCCCGGTTTAAATCCCGAAAACGCGGCGCAGCCGGTCCAGCTACGGCAGCCGGTCCGCCAGTCCCGGGATCGTCTTCAACAGATCGTTGTAGATGACCATCACCGCAAACAGCACCAGGAAAACGAATGCGGCCTGATACACGCGCTCCTTGATGTTCAGGCTGATATCGCGGCGCATCAGGCCCTCGATCAGCAGGAACAGGATCACGCCGCCATCGAGAATGGGAATGGGCAGCAGGTTGAAGATGCCGAGATTCAAGCTGATCGCGGCGGTCAACTGCATCAGCGGAGTCCAGCCCTTGCGGCGGGCCGCCTCGCCCGCGGCTTGGCCGATTCGGATGGGGCCCTCGATGGAGCGCAGCATTCTGCCGTGCGCCATTTTCTTGACCAGTTCCAGGATGAGCAGTGCGTCCTGCCGATTCTCGTGCAGCGACAGGCGAAGCGCTTCCAGGAAGGGCAGCGTCTTCACCTTCGTCTGCATGCTGCCGATGCCAATGCGATAGCGCTTGTCGAAAAGAACCGGCTGCACCGTGAAAGTTTTCTGCTGCCCGTCGCGCCGGACCGTGAGCGTAATCGGCTTATCCTTCGAGACCTCCAGGCTCTGCACCATCGCCGCCAGGGCGGGAACCGGTTTGCCGTCCAGTTCGAGGATTTGGTCGCCTTCCTTCAGGCCCGCCTTTTCCGCCGGCATATCCGGCTGCAGTTCGGTGATCGTGACGTTGTGCTCTTTCGGCGCCCAGCCCGCCACTCCGATCTGATCAACGCCTGAGGGTTCAGGGACGACGGTTTTCTGCAGCGCTTGCCCGTTGCGCTCGACCGTAACCTCGATCGGCTGTCCCGGGCTCATCGCTTCTTTCAGGTCAACTTGTTCCCAGGTTGGATTCTGCACTCCGTCAATGCGGGTAATGCGGTCGCCGATCTGGAACCCGGCCTTGGCGGCGGGTGTGTCCCTCAAGACCCATCCGATGACCGTGGGCTCGTCGTACACCGCCGGGTACTCGAAATGCACCATGTAGACGACGGTAAGCAGAACGATGGCCAGCAGGATATTCATCGTTGGCCCGGCAATCGCGATCAGGAAGCGGTGCCAGCGCGAGTGATTCATGAACTCCCGCGGATCGTTCGTGCGCTCGTCCATCGGGTTCTCGCCGCTCATCTTGACGTAGCCCCCGAGCGGGATCGCGTTGATTCGATAGTCGGTCTCGCCTTTACGGAAGCCCACCAGCCGCTTACCGAATCCAATGGCGAATTGTTCTACTCGCACTCCCAGCCACTTGGCCACCGCATAGTGGCCGAACTCGTGGATCAGGATCATGAAGCCCAGAACTGCTACCACCGCTATCAGTGAGGTCAAAAAGTCAGACATAATCGGGGTGTGTAATCTCCAACCGGTTTAGATTCCAATACTATGCGAAAGATGTTGCCCGCGGTCGCCCAGTCTTCTTTCCTTCCGCAACCCGCTGTTGGGCATATCGGCGGGCCTCGGCGTCGGCTTCAAGCACTGTCCCAATAGACTCCAGTTTCCCGGAATTGGTTGCAGTAAGTACGTCTTCGATGATCCTGGGAATCTCGTCGAACCGGATGCTGCCTTCCAGAAACGCCGCTACGGCCACTTCGTCGGCGGCGTTCAGCGCCACCGTTTTTGCGCCGCCCGCCTCCGCCGCTTCATAGGCCAAGCGCAGACAAGGAAATTTTTTCAGGTCTGGAGGGCAGAAGTCCAGATGACGCAAGTCACTGACCGGAAAGCGCAACTCCGACGCAATCCGCTCCGGATATGTTAGGGCGTAAAGAATTGGCAGACGCATGTCCGTCACTGAGAATTGGGCAAGAATGCTGCCATCCACAAACTCCACCATGGAATGTATGGTCGACTGGGGATGGACAATGACTTCCACTTTGCCCGGCGGCATGTGAAACAGCCGGCAGGCTTCGATCACCTCGAACCCCTTGTTCATCAGCGTCGCCGAATCGATGGTGATGCGTCGCCCCATCTTCCAGGTGGGATGATTCAGCGCCTGCTCCACCGTGATCGCAGCAAAGTCCGCACGCGGCGTATTCAGAAACGGCCCGCCCGACGCCGTCAGCCAGATGCGCTCAACTTCATCCATGCGCCCGCCGCGCAGGCATTGATGCACCGCGTTGTGCTCGCTGTCGATCGGCAACAGCGCCTTGCCCTGCCGGCGCGCCTCAGCCGTAATCAGTTCGCCCGCAGCCACCAGGCATTCTTTATTGGCCAACCCAACAACCTTACCTGCGCGCACCGCCTCGTAAGTCGCCTCCAACCCCGCCACGCCGACGATGGCGCTGACCACGAAATCAACTTCGGAATGCGTTGCCACCCGCACCGTGCCCGCAGCCCCGTGCACGACTTCGATTTCGCCCAGACCTTCTTTCTTCAAACGGGCCCGCAGCGTGTCAGCATCGGCTTCGGCGGCCATCGAGATCACTCGCGGTCGCCAGCGCCGCGCCTGCTCGCAAGCAGCCTCGAGATTTCCTCCAGCTGCGAGGGTGGTGATTTGAAAGCGTTCGGGATAGGACTCGGCAACGCTGAGCGTGCTGCGCCCAATCGAGCCGGTCGATCCCAGGATGGCGATGCGTTTCATAATCATTCAGAAAACGGAGCATTCATTTCGTTGCAGCCAACCCCACCGCGTAGTGGTCAATCCAGTCGCGCTGCTCACGGGTTTCGGGAACCGAGACTCCACGCGCTGCCGCGACCAACTCTACGGCGGCCCCTGGACTCATACCCTTTTTCACCAGCAGACAAGCCGCCACCAACCCGCTGCGCCCGATTCCTTGACGGCAGTGCACGACGACATTCTTTCCACCCGAGAGAGCCCTGTTTGCGTCATCTAGAGCTTCCGCCAATTTCGAATCCGATTTCGGGACTTCGCGGTCCGGAATCGGAAGTGAGGCGAACTCTAATCCTTGACCTCGCGCCTCAGCCGCTTCATCTCGCAGATCCATATCTCGTTCCTCTTCAGGAGTAAGAAGCGACAAGACCCTGTCTACACCCAATCGCTTCCAATTCGCCAGGTCATCTCGCAACCAGTCTCCTCCGCGAGGGCGGGCCGCTAAGGCAACTTTCCCGGGCCACGGGCCATGCAGCCAATAAAGGTCTTTCCGCATTGTTTACTCTTGATCTCTCACGACGATTTCTCGCGGGAGCCGGTCGACATCCACACCTCGCATCCGAAGAACGAGGATGCGATAATGTCCATCCAGTATAGTTCCTTCCGGCCGTGTTTTCAGACAACCATCCTGCCCCGGCAATAGCGATGCCAGCAGGGCTTCGGTCGAAAGACGCTCCATTTGTGTCAGTTTGAGTGCGTTAAGGGAGTTGTCAGCGTGAAGCGGTTTCAGGGGAGGGTATTCCGGCAAATCCGTCATATCCGTCTGCGAATCACTGCATCACCCGCCAAGCCGCATAGAACCATAATACCGGCGCTGCAAACAGCAGGGCGTCAATGCGGTCGAGCATGCCGCCGTGGCCGGGAAGAATGGAGCCGGAATCCTTCACTCCGGCGCCGCGCTTGATCAGCGACTCCACCAGGTCGCCCAACTGCGCGGCGATATTCAATGCGATCGTCAGCAGGATAATCGGTCCCATCGCCGGCTGCTCCAGCCCGAACAGGCCATCGCGACGCTGGATCAGCCCCGCTCGCAGCAGCGCCGAACTTAAAGACAGAGCGTAGTGGAAGAGCAACCATCCCACGCCGACACTCGCGATCAGCGAAGCCGCCGCGCCTTCCCACGTTTTCTTTGGGCTGATGCGCGGAGCCATCAAATGCCGTCCCACCGATTTGCCCACGAAGTAGGCGAAAATGTCTCCCGCCCAAACTACCAGCAGCAGATACAGCAGGTAGAACGCGCCCGCCCACTGCTGGCGCAACTGCACCAGCAGTCCCATGGGCAGCGCGATGTACGTGAACGCGAAGACCGAGGCCGCCGCCGCCGGATAACCACTGCGCAGATCGTCCTCTCGCATCGCGCGAGTCAGGAAGACAAACGGCACAATCGCCGCCGCAAATCCCAGGCAGTAGACGAAAATTGCGGTCGAGAGCAGCGGCTTCTCATTGCCTAGGTTGAGCGCGAGCAGCAGAAAAAAGATTCCGACGAAAAGATACGTCGGCCAGCGCATCGGCCGCACGCCGTAGGATTCCGTCAGCTTCAGGAATTCCTGAATCGTGAGCAGAGCGACAACGGCTGCCACAACCGCCAGCACCGGTACCGGCGCCCGCAGAATGAGCGCCAGCACAATCGGAATTAGGACGACCGCGGTCGCGATGCGTTTTAACAAGGAGAGAGGTAAACGCCAGTTGTGGCCTTAAGATATTTGCACGAATTCAAACTTTAAACCATAGAGGCCACAGGGAAGCACAGAAGACTTCCCTCTGTTCCCCTGTGGTTAAAGGGGTTGCGCGTGCCTGTCGGAATGGTTCAGCCCGCCGTAGCGGCGCTCGCGCTTCTGGTACTCGGCAATGCCCTCGAGCAGTTGCAACCCACGAAAATCAGGCCACAGGGTCGGAGTCACATAAATTTCGGCATATGCCAGTTGCCACAGCAGGAAGTTGCTCAATCGCATCTCGCCCGAAGTCCTTACCACCAGATCCGGATCGGGCAGATGCCGCGTGTACAGATGCCGGCTCACCGTGTCTTCATCAATGCGCAGATGATCGAGCCCGCCGTTCTGTGACGCCGCATTCACCATGGAGCGAAAGGCATCCACCAGTTCGCTGCGCGCGCTGTAGTTGAGCGCCAGCGTGAGCACCATGCCGGAGTTCTGCGCCGTGCTTTCGCGGGCCCAGGCCATGCGCTCCTGCACGTCATCCGGCAGTTCGTGCTGCCGTCCAATGTATTCCAGGCGGATATTGTTCTTGTTCAGGGTGGGAACTTCCGCCTTCAGGTAGCGGCTGAGCAGGCGCATCAGGAAGTCCACTTCGCTCTTGGGCCGCTTCTTCCAGTTCTCCTCGGAAAAGGCATAGAGCGTGAGGGCGGAAATCTTGATGCGCGCCGCCGTTTCCACCGTCGAACGCACCGCCGCCACGCCGGCCCGGTGCCCGGCCACGCGCGGCATGTGCCGCCGCTTGGCCCAGCGTCCATTGCCGTCCATGATGATGGCGATGTGTCTGGGGAGCCGTCCTGGATCCAGATGCCGGTAGACTTCGGTTTCCTTGCGATCCAGCCCGGCGGGTACTTTGTCCTGCAAAGTGGCCATCTCGATATGAGGCTACCACAGCGGGGAAGGCGCGCGCAATGACAGGGATGGTCTGTGGCGCGTGATGAGAACCATATGGGGACAGCCGCCCACGGCTGCCCTGGGAGCGAAGCTCCCAGCCCGTGTGAAGGCGCACATCGAATAGCGAGCCCTAAGGGGATGCCCGCGTCCCACAACCCTACCGCGCCTCCTCCGGCACCACCCGAATCTCCAGCTTCTCCGTCCACCGAATCACGGTCAGCGGGCAGCTCACGCCCACGCGCAAATCGGTCAGCAGGCGATGCAGATCGTCCACGCCAGCCACCGGCTGCCCTTCCAGAGCCACGATGACATCTCCTTCGCGCAGCCCCGCGCGCTTGGCCGGACTGTTCTCTTCCACCCCCACCACGACTGCACCCATCTCCGTCGGCAAGTCATAGAAGCGCACCACGCGCCGGTGCACTGGCACGGTCTGCGCCGAGACGCCAATGTAGCTGCGCCGGATGCGTCCATCGCGCAGCAAGCGGCTGGCCACAAACTTCGCCGTATTGATCCCGATGGCAAAGCAAATTCCCTGCGCCGGCAGAATCGTCGCCGTGTTCACGCCCACGACACGCCCCGCGGAATCGACCAGCGGCCCGCCCGAATTGCCCGGATTCAGCGACGCGTCGGTCTGAATCACGTCGTCAATCAGCCGCCCGGAATACGACCGCAGCGACCTCCCCAGCGCGCTCACCACGCCGGCCGTTACAGTCGACTGAAATCCATAAGGCGCGCCAATCGCAATGGCCACCTGCCCCACGCGCAGCCGCTGCGAATCGCCCAGCGTCGCCGCGGTCAGGCCTGGGTCGTCGAACTGCGGCTGCTCCAGCCGAATGACCGCCAAGATCGCTCGCCGGGTCGTCTCCAATCAAGGTGGCCGGCATGCGCCGCCCATCGGCCAGCGTCACCGCGATGCGCACCGCCTCGTGCACCACGTGACTGTTGGTGAGGATCAGCCCATCCGGCGTGAACACGAATCCCGAGCCACCGCCCCGCCGTTCGCGCGGCTCGCCCGACCGCGTGCGCCCGCCCGGCTGGTGCACTTCGATATTCACTACCGACGGGCTGATACGCTCTACAGCGCCCGTCACGGCGCGGGAGTAAGCATCCAGCAGCGAATCATCGCTGGCGCCCTGTGGCGCGACCGCCGCTTCCCGCCGAGATTCATCCCAGGCCGAGGTGTCCGAGGCGAGATACGACAAAACGCTTCGATCCGACACAACAGAGTGATCGCGTACTTCTTCCTGGTCCATTTCCTGGTACATGCAGGATAGATGCCCGTCAATCTAGTTCGGATTCACTTGAGCCGATCTAGCGCCGCCACCAGGAGGAAGCCGCCGAGTTGTCATCCTGAGGCCCGCGCCCTCTGCGGGCCGAAGGACCTGTGCACTCGGCTCGCAGCATCGGTGCTGCCGGCGACTCCATAGGTCCTTCGCCCCGCAAAAAACGCGGGCCTCAGGATGACAGGCATCGGTGCCATAACGACACACACGCCCACACTTCGGACGCCAGCCGACAAAAAAGCCGGGACCCAGAATCGGTCCCGGCATCAGAGTTGGCTGGTTGCCCGGATAAACTCGATTAAGACCATATGTGGGGACCGCCGTCCCCGGCATTCCGCCGCGCGCAGCGCGGCTCCCGCCGTCGCTACGCCGTCCTTCGCGGCCTCACCGTCAAGTCCCGCACTTGCGTCAGAATGCTCGACATCTGCATTCCATTCAGCTGCGACACAAACGGCAGGATCTCCGCGATGAACTGATCCTTGACCAGGTCGCTGATTTCGTCCTGACGGCTCTTTTCACCGCCACTCAGCAGTTCGGGCACGGTCACCTCCAGGGCGCGCGCCAGCCGTTCCAGGGACGACAGCGTCGGCGTGGCTTTCTCATTTTCGATCTTCGAAACATACGTCCGCGGCACCGACATGCGTCCCGCCAGTTGCCGCTGGCTGAGCCCATTCCGCAGGCGCAGCGAACGGATCGACACCGCCAGGTTCAAATGTCCGCGCCCATTGCCCGGTGCCGGCATCATTACCGGCGGCGCTATGACAATAGGTTCGGGTTCAGGTTCCTCGTCCAGGGACGCATGACAGCGTCGGCAGTTATTATTGGAAGTACGGAACTGGACTAGCAGGCAGTGATCGCAACGAACGACTTCCCTAGAATCTACCGGGGCAAGAGTCGTAGCCATCGGGTTGTGGGAGTGCCAGAGCGGGCTACTCCTTAAATCTATTCCCTGGAACCACTTGGGGGAGAGGTTCCGACCGCAGGGTCAATCTGCGGCACCAGCCCTGTGGATGTCAAGGGTAAAATGCAGGAAGCCCGCGAGTTTTAGGGGCAAAAATCGGAGCAACCCGGCAAGAAGCCCGGAAGAACAGGCCAAACCCATGATAGATCGCGACTCCGCGTGGTGTTTACTAACTGAGTTCACCCAGTCCGAAAGTTTGCGCAAGCACGCGTTGGCCGTCGAAGCCTGCATGCGCGCCTGCTCCCGCAAATTCAGCAACGGCTCGGCCGAAGACGAAGAGCTCTGGAGCGTCGTCGGCCTCGTCCACGACTTCGACTACGAGCGCTGGCCCACGCCCGAAGAGCATCCCTACAAGGGCAACGAAATTTTGAAAGAGCGTGGATACTCCGACGAAATTCGCCGCGCCATCATGTCGCACGCCGAATACACCGGCGTGACCCGCGACACGCCCATGGAAAAAGCTCTCTTCGCCTGCGACGAGCTCGCCGGATTCATCACCGCCGTCGCCCTGATCAAGCCCGGCAAATCGCTAGCCGAGGTCGACACAAAGTCGGTGCGCAAAAGAATGAAAGACAAAGCCTTCGCCCGCAAAGTGAACCGCGACGACATCATCAACGGCGCCGCCGCCCTGGGCGTGGATCTCGATGAGCACATCGCCTTCTGCATCGAAGCGCTGAAGCCCATCGCGAAGGAACTCGGGCTGGACGGCAGCGCCGTGCGGCAGCCCGACCTTAGCGCGAACGGGCCGACAGAATAAGACGACAAAATAACGCAACAAACCGTAGTCTCCTAATTCGATCTTGCTTTTCTTCGCGACCTTTGCGAATCCTTAGCGCACTTTGCGGTTAAAAGATTTTGCCCCCCGAAATTGGCACACGACCCAACGCGGAAATAACGTGCATGCCTGTCCGGTTTCGCAGATAATGCTTTGCTCCGCCCATGAACACACCACCTAGCGACCTGGAAGCGATCCGGCAGATTTTGGCGGACCTTGCCACTCGGATTTATCGCATCGAGCGCAGACTGGGCATGGAGGTGGAGACCCAACCTTCGGTCGAGTCGCGCCCAGCAGTCGCCAGCCCTACGCCGCCTCCCCAGCCCTCAGCGGCGCCGCCAGCCGCGGCATCCGGCAAAGCGGCGGCCTTTCCCCCGCCTCCCTACATTCCCCCGCGGCCCTCAGTGGTTGTACGCGCTCAAAGCGATCCCGACCTCGAATCGCGCATCGGCTCGCACTGGCTGAACCGCATCGGCATCGCCGCGCTGCTCATCGGCATCTCCTACTTCCTGAAATTCGCCTTCGACAATAACTGGATCGGCCCCGCCGGCCGTGTCACCATCGGCATCCTCGCCGGCCTTGCGATGGTGGTGTGGAGCGAACGCTTCCGCTCCAAAGGCTACAAGGCTTTTTCATACTCGCTCAAAGCCGTCGGCATCGGCGCGCTGTATCTCTCCCTGTGGGCGGCGTTTCAGGTTTACAGCCTCGTTCCCAGCGGCGTCGCCTTTGCCATGATGCTGGCGGTCACGGCGGCTACTGCTGCCATGGCCTTGGCGCAGGACGCGCAAATCCTCGCCGCCTTCGCCCTCACCGGAGGCTTCAGCACTCCGCTATTGCTTTCGACCGGCCAAAACCGCGAGGTTGCTCTGTTCGCCTACGTCGCGGTTCTCGATCTCGCGACCCTGACCTTGGTGATGTTCAAGCCCTGGCGGCGTCTGCTCGTCATGAGTTACGCGGGCACTCTGCTGCTTTACATCGGATGGTATTCAACCTTCTATTCGCGCAGCCAGATTGGCCTCACCCTGGCGTTCGCCACGCTGTTCTTCGCGATTTTCGCGGTCGCGCCGCTGGTCACGCTGCAACCGGAAGGCGAGATGGCGTCTGTTCGCCTCCATCCCCGCAGTCCTGGCATTCGTGAATGCCGGCGTGTATTTCCTTCAGGCCTACGTCATGGTCGAGGAAATCGACCAGACTTACATGGCCTGGTTCGCGCTTGCGCTGGCCGCGGTCTACATTTATCTGAGTCGACAGGTTCACTCGCGTGCGATCTCGCCCGGCGCCTCCAACATCCTGCACTTTCTCCACCTCGCCGTTGCCCTCGGCTTCATTACCGTCGCGATTCCGATTCGCCTGGACGCCCACTGGATCACCATCGGCTGGTTCGTCGAGGCGGGCATCCTTATCTGGGTGGCCAATCGCATCAAGTCTGACTTCCTCAATGCCTTCGCGCTGGGCGCTCTGGTTTTGGGCGTCGCTCGGTTGTTGTTCATTGACGATTTCTACACCACGCAACTCATCTTCAACCTGCGCATGGCGACCTACGCCGTGGCGGTCGCGGTCCTGGGCGCCGTGGCCTGGTATGCTTCGAAACGCGCGGACGAAACCGGCCGTACCGTCGCCGCCGTCGCCCTCATCGCCCTCAACGTTCTCGCCCTCATCGCGCTCAGCCGGGAAGTGGCGGATTACTACGCCCGGCAGATGACCGTGGTTCGGCCCGCATTCAATCGCGGGATACCGTCGTACGCCACCGATCTCCACCGCATTGGGATCGAGCGCGACTTTACGTATTCCGCTTTGTGGATGGCTTACGGCTCGATGTTGATGGCAATCGGATTCTTACGCCGCAGCGCGTTCGTCCGTTGGCAGGCATTGCTGCTCATCGCCGCCACCATCGTGAAAGTTTTCGTCTACGACGTCTCCCAACTCGATCGCGGCTACCGCATCGTCAGCTTCATTGTGCTCGGCGTGTTGCTGCTGGCGATTTCCTTTGTGTACCAGCGCGACTGGCTGCAACTCTCGGCCCGGGCACAACGGAAAGCTGAAGGGAGCTCCACCAGCGCATGAGACTGGCCGTGTCCATGCTCGTCCTCTTTATGATGGCAGACGTTGCCAACTCGCCCGAGCCCGCCCTCCAATATTTCAGCAACGTCCGCGAGGTTCAGGTCGCCCAGCCCGACCGCCAGAACTTCTTCATTGTCGATGAGGAACTGTGGAATCACGCGCGCCCCGACCTTGGCGACCTGCGCCTGTATGACGGCGAGTCTCCCGTGCAGTACGCGCTTTCCGAGCAGAGTGCCGGAATCTCTTCCGAAGAAGTGGACGCGAAAATCCTCAATCTCGGCAGCGTTTCCGGCCACACCGAATTCGATCTCGATGCCGAGGGCATCGCCGAATACGATCGCATCCGCCTTCGTCTCGATGCTCGGGATTTCGTCGCCACCGCCTCCGTGTCCGGCGGCAGCGCGCCCGGGAAGGCTTCCGAGGTCGAACTCGCGCCGTCTACTTTGTATGACTTCACCAAGGAACAGCTGGGCTCGAATTCGCTGCTGAAGTTGCCGCCGTCCAGTTTTCGCTATCTTCACGTCCGGCTCTCGCGCGGCATTCTTCCACAGCAGGTCAAAGGCGCCACTATCTACAACCTGCGCGAGCAGCAGGCTTCCTGGAGCAAGGCTGGCTCCTGCGCGGCGCCTCTGCAGAAGCTGCGCCTGACCTTGATCGCCTGCACCTTGCCGGCAAGAGTCCCCGTGAGCCGCATCTTGTTTCAGGTAGCGCCCGCGCAAGTAAACTTCCGCCGTGCCGTCAGCGTAGAAAATGCCAAGGGCGAGCAGATCGCCAGCGGCGAGATTAGTCGCGTGCGCGTGAATCGCGCGGGTACGCTCGTCACCAACGAAGAGCTGGCGGTGAACGTCGCGGCGAACATGCCTACGAACATCTCTCCGAACGTCTCTCCGAACGTCGCTGCGAACAGCGCCGGCAGTTCCGTGCAGTTGACCCTCACCATCGACAATGGCGACAATTCTCCTCTCACGATCGAAGCCGCGCAGCCGCTTTCGGTCGAACGACGCGTCTACTTTGATCCCCAGGGGAAGACCATCCTCAAGCTCTACTACGGCGACGAGAAACTCTCGGCGCCGGTTTACGACTATGCCCGGTTCTTTCACCTGGACGCTTCGCCTGCGGAAGCACAGTTAAGTGCGGGCGCGCACAATGCGCAGTACACGGCGCGTCCCGACGACCGGCCGTGGTCCGAGCGCCATATGGGGATTCTGTGGGCCGCCATGCTGCTGGCAGTGTTGGCGCTGTCGCTGCTGGCCCTGCGTGGGCTGCGAACCGAAACCTCGCGGTAACAGCTGTCCGCTGCAATCCTCATCCGTCCGTCGACGCCTGTGCTAATATCTGCTGACATTTCTGCGGTGGAAAGAGCTAGCCGTGCAGTGCAGCCAGTGCGCCACAAATCTGCCTGAGGGTTCGCAATTCTGTTTGAAGTGCGGAGAACCCGTGAGTTCCCCGGCGAGCCGCGCGGTCGACACCGATGATCCAGTTGTACTGGATGCGGCTCTGCCAGACGCCCGGCGGCCGCAACCCAAGCGCTGGACCCTCTGGTTCCTGTTGGCCGTTTTGCTCGGAGTAGTGGTGTGGGCGGTGACCAGTGAGAGCTCCGGCGCGCAGGCAGTGCAGGAATTTGTCGGATGGAAACACGATCAGACCATTCTCGATACTCCGTTTTCCGTTGGCCCGCACACCTTCCGCTATTACAAATTCGCTTTGCCCGAAGGATCGGTGAATGTGGCCATGGTCGGCCAGTTTACCGCTTCCAGCGACACCTCCAGCGGCGTTAACCGCAAGGACAAGGATAAAGATAAGAGTCGAGAGCGAGACGAAGATCAAGACATCGAAGTCTACGTGCTCACTGAACCCGCCTTCACCGTCTGGCAAAATGGGTACGCGACCAGTTCCCTCTACGAGAGCGGCCGAGTCGCAGAGGGCGCGATTCAAGCGGAAATTCCTGCCGGCGCTGGAATTTACTATCTCGTCTTCAGCAATAAATTCGCTTCGAAGACCGCTAAGTCCGTCCACGCGATGGCGCTGCTGCGCTACAAGAGCTGGCTGCCGGAATGGTTCCGCCGCATGAAGGGCCGCTTCTTTGATTGGGTTGGACTTAGCTAGCGAACCGGTCTATCGACGGTTGGTCATACATCTCTCCCACGTTACGAGCGGACATTGCTGCCCGTCACTTGCCGACCCTCTTGCGATGAATTCCACTGGGAAGGACTCTTCGTTCAGGATGGGGCGAGTCTCCGCGTGATTCCGATCCAACAGTCTGGAATTTGTACGGGCCTTTCGAACGAGGCTGTCGAACGAGCAAGAGGAGCTAGTTCTTAGGAGGCAAGTGTGCGCAAACTCATCGGAATAGCCTGCTTCTTCACGCTATTTTCGTTGTCCGCGATGGCCGCTGATTATCCCAAGGCTGAAGTGTTCGGTGGATACGAATACACACATCTGGAAGGAAGCGGCAGCTTCAATGGCCTTAATTTTGCGGTCAACGGTAATCTCAACGAGTGGCTCGGCATCGCTGTCGACATTGGCACAGCTTACAAGACTTACGGCGGTGTGAGTTTTAGCAACTATACGTATACCTTTGGTCCGGTACTGTCGCTGCGCGCAAACAAGTCCTACACGCCGTTCGTCCACGCGCTCATTGGTGGAGATCACGGTTCTGGCTCTGCCGCCGGCATTAGTGTCTCGGGCAATGGGTTTGCTTTGCTGGCTGGTGGTGGAGTCGACCTGAACTTCGGTCCGCACTTGGCCGTGCGCGCAGCTCAGGCAGACTGGATGATGGTGCATGGCTCCAGTGCAACCAGCAGCAAGAACGTCCGCATCTCGACCGGCATTGTCTTTAAGTTCTAGAGTTGCGTTGAAAGGGAAAAATTGGGCGGTCTGTTTGGCCGCCCTTTTCAGCACTCACCTGTACTCTCACACAACCTAGCGCGTCGTCTCTTCGATTTCCGAAATCCAATCCGGGCGTTTCAGCACTTCGCGCGGTTTGGGGCCGTCGGCGGCGCCGACGATGCCGTCTTGTTCCATGAGATCAATGAGGTGCGCGGCGCGCCCGTAACCGATGCGCAAGCGGCGCTGCAGCAGGGAAGTGGAGGCCTTGCCAAACTCTACTACCAGCTTCACTGCATCGCCGTACATCGGGTCGTCTTCGGTATCGCCGTCCGCGCCGGGACCTCCGTCATTCGTGCCAATCGCAGGGTCGTTGATGTCCTTCGGCGGATCCAGGAATTGCTGCTGATATTCCGCTGTGCCTTGCGACTTCCAGAACTCGACCACGGCGGCGATCTCCTTCTCCGTGACAAACGGAGCATGCAGTCGGTGCACACGCGCCGAGCCCGACGGCAGATACAGCATGTCGCCTTTGCCCAGCAGCGCTTCCGCTCCATTGGCGTCGAGAATGGTGCGCGAGTCAACTTTCGTGGCCACGCGGAATGACACGCGCGCCGGGAAATTCGCCTTGATCAATCCCGTGATCACATCGACGGATGGTCGCTGCGTGGCCAGCACCAGGTGAATGCCGACGGCTCGCGCCATCTGCGCCAGCCGCGTGATCGATTCTTCCACATTGCTGGAATCGAGCATCATCAGGTCGGCCAACTCGTCAATGATGATGACGATGTAGGGAATCGGCTTCTCATCCGATTCTTCGTCGAACAGGCTCGGCGTGCCGCTCTGATCAAACAGCCGGTTGTACTGATCGATGTTGCGCACGCCCTTGGCCGCGAGCAATTTCAACCGCCGCTCCATTTCGCGCACCGCGTTGCGCAAGGCATTGGCCGCAAGTTTGGGCTCGGTGATGATGGGCGTGTAAAGGTGCGGAACGCCTTCGTAGTTGCCCAGTTCCAGTCGCTTCGGGTCGACCAGAATCAACCGCACTTGATCGGGGGTCGCCTTGTACAGAATCGACATGATCATGGCGTTGATGGCGACGCTCTTGCCCGCGCCGGTCGAACCGGCGATCAGAAGATGCGGCATTCCCGCCAGGTCAGCCGTGACGATTCTGCCATTGATGTCTTTGCCCATGGCGATCGTCATCTTCGACTTCGATCCCATGAACTCCTGCGACTCGATGTTTTCCCGCAGCCAGATAATTTCGCGCTGGCGGTTCGGCACCTGGATTCCGACCGTGCTCTTGCCGGCCATGCGCTCGATCAGAATGCTTTCGGCCTTGAGCGCGAGACACAAGTCGTCGCAGAGATTAGTGATGCGGCTGTACTTGATTCCGGCTTCGGGCTTGAACTCGAACGTCGTGACCACAGGCCCGGGATTGATCTGGGTGACTTGTCCGTGTACTTCAAACTCCGCGTACTTCTCGGTCAGGACTTGAGCCAGCAGTTTGAGTTCGTCGGCGTCGACTTGCTGCTGTTCGTCGGGACGCTGCAGCAGGCTGCTCGAGGGCAACTTGTATCCGCCGGCGATGCGGGGCATCGTGGTCTTGGCCTTGTGCCCGCTGTCGCCGCGTTCGGTGACCTCGGGATCGGCGGCTGATTCCGCTGACGATTGCGCGGCGAGCGACTCAGGCAGAATCCCACCGGTTGCGGGAACGGATTTCGGCGCGTCTTCCTCCAGCATGCGCTCGATCCCCGTGCGACGCGGTTCCGCCATGGTTGCTTGCGGCCCTTGCGCCGCCGGCCGCGACGGGATCAGTTGCGTTTTCACGATCGGTTTGGAAATCCGGCGCTGTTCCAGTTCCTTCTGCTGGCGTTTTTTGGCGCGTTCCTGTTTCCAATCTTTGTAGCGGTTCCACAGCGCGGTGACGAAGGCGAACCGCGTCGGAGCCCACACCTGCATCGCCGAGAAGGAGAATGCGGTCGAAAGATACAACGCAACCGCGAGCACGGTCGCGCAGACGATGTAAGCGCCAACGAGATTCAAGTAGTGAATCAGGAAGTCGCCGACCACGCGCCCGATCAGGCCTTCGACGGGGATGACGTGCATCCAGCGGAAATGGCCCGGCAGCAGTGCCAGCATGGCGGGAGCAAACATGACCAGCCAGATTCCGCCCAGGCTCTTGGCGATGGGCGACTGCACCGAACTGGACCGAAACCAGCGCATGCCCAGCAGGGCGGGGAAGATCACCAGCAGGAACGCTCCGACACCGAAGAACTGCAACAGCATGTCGGCGGTGTACGCGCCGACCACGCCGATCCAGTTGCGGGCCGCGTGCGAACCGGTCAGGACGGAGGCGCTGTTCCACGAAGGGTCGAGCGGCGAATACGACGCCAGCGCGAGAAAAAGGAGGAGCGCGGAGACGCACATCAGGAAGCCGACCAGCTCATTGAGCCGCCGGTTGCCGGTGGGGACAAAAATGCTTGCCAGGTAATCCATGTGGGCCGGACACACACCGAAGACACGACCGCTTTCCCGGTGCCGCAATCGGCCAGAGCCCTTACATTATGCCAAGAAGCCGGGAATCCGACAATGCAGGAAATGGGAGCTAGTATTCACTTGGCTTCCTGGTCGAGCCGTTGCTCGCAACGTCTTCTATCCACGTGCTTTCCCGTGCGTCGGCCGAAACGTTACGAGCAAAGTCTCTACGCGAGCCGCGCTGCGAACACCAGCACCAGAGTTCCCAGGATAATCCGGTAGACCGCAAACGGCGCGAAACCGTGCTTGCGCACGTAAGCCATGAACCAGGCCACGGAAGCGTAGGCGACGATGAACGAGACCACAAATCCGATGCCGAGCACGACCCACTGGTGCGGATTGATCTGGGAGACGCCGATCGGGTTCTCGCCTTTTCCCATGAGCGATTTGAGCAGCGTGTAAAGTGTGGCCGCGGCCATGGTTGGAATGGAGACGAAGAACGAAAACTCGAGCGCGGAGGCCCGCGACATTCCGGCGATCTGCCCGGCGGCGATTGTCGACATGGACCGCGACGTTCCCGGAAACACGGCTGAGAATATCTGGCAGAAGCCGATCCAGATCGCCTGTCCCAGGCTCATGTCTTCCATTTTCCAGGTGTGGATGCGGCTGTTGCCGTTCGGGCCCGCGGCTTCGGCCTTGGCGTGCATGGCGTCAACGATCCACATGATGATTCCCCCGATCAGCAGAGACCAGCCGATGATGACAATATTCTCGAGGTGCTTGCCAATCACTTTGGTCAGCAGAAACGCAGGAATCGCAGTGACGACGAAGGCAACGGTGGTGAGACCGAGAGGGTGGGTCAAGGCATTGCGGTTCCCGCTCTCGCCACGCGGAAAAGTGGAGAGGAACTTGGTGATACGGCTCCAGAAATAAACCGGCAAACACAAGATCGCGCCCAGCTGGATGACGATGGAATACATCTTCCAATAGCCGTCGGAGAGGCTGATGTGCAGCAGCGCCTCAGACAGCCGCAAGTGTGCGGTCGAGCTGACGGGCAGGAACTCGGTGAGACCTTCCACAATGCCAAGGATCAGAGATTGCAAGTATGGGTTCAATCGTCCTCCGAGGAAAAAGTAAGGGGAACAAGTATCTCAGAAAATGATTAAGCGAGCGTTTATCAGTATCAGTCGTATTTCCAGAGAAGCTGCCAGAAGCAGGTCCTCCCCCTTCGCTCGCTGCGCCCCGCTCCGGATGAACAGAGTTTTGCTTGCTGATTCGAAACGCTACTCGCTGGCGTTGCCCCAGGTGGGCACGCCTTGCTGCACGTAGAAGATCAGCATCTGGGCGCGGAGGGCCCAATCGCTCTGGGGATATTGGCTGACGATTTTTTGAGCGAGCGCAAGCGCGCGATTCTTCGACTCCTCAACCTTTTTCTGGTTGGCCTCGGTCTTGTAGATCTCGATGAGGGCGGAACGGCGCCAGGCGGCGTCGTACAGCGCTTCCGGGGCGGCGGGCGACTGCTCGTGCTCGCTGGCGTATTTCTCGTAGATGTCAGCCTCTTTTTCCGGACACCTTGACGCGCCCTGCCAGTCGCCGCAGAGTTTGTTGTCGATCAGGTGGAAGGCGGCGAGGTCGGCCCACTTGGTGCCAGGAAATTTCTTCATGACCAGCTTCATCCACTGCTCGTCGATCTGGCCGCGCAGGTAGGGATCTCTCTCTCGGGCGGAAGGACGGGTCAGGACATCGGAGCGTTCGATCTGCCAGCGGATGTCGGCGGCGCGGTAGAGTCCTTCGCCGGCCAGCGGCGACGCCGGGAACAGATCATAGATTCGGTAATAGAGACGCATGGCGTCCTGCGCGGCATCGCGGCGCCCCAGGCGGCGGCTGGCCTGGTCTTCGGAATCGGCGGCCTCGCCGAAGATAATTTTGTCGCCGTTGGGAGTTGCTGTGCCCACGAAGGCTTTGACGGAAACCCATCCGGTAATTGTCTTGCCTTCGGCTTCCGGATCATCTTCGTCTGCATCCTTTTTCGGTTCTCGGAGGATGGCCTCGACGTGAACCCAGTCGCGGCTGGAGTCGAGGACTACGAGTTCGTGTCCGCGGCCAGCCTCGCCGAGTTTGGCGGCGTCGTCGGCGGGGGAAACGCGAATGGATTCCTCGTGGACCAGAGTGCCGCGCTGCGCCTGAGCGGAGGCGAGGGATGTGGAAAACAAAAGGGTAGCGGCAAGGGCGGCAAGGAAAATTGTGAATTCCCGAAAGGGGAATCGGCGCGGTCGGGTGGGGTACCCCCCCCTCCCCCCCCTTCCCCCCTGATTCAATGGAATCATGGAGTTAGCGAGAAAATCAGAAATAATCCTAGAGCTGCAATGAGTTGCGGGCAAAATCTTGTGGATAAAGGACTTAACGTTGAAGTGGGGAGCTCTCGTCATGGCGTTCTGGACGGTACAAGAATCATCGTTCGTCGATTTGAAGTCAAGGTCATTTGAACATAGGATGCCGTAGCAAACCCATCAACCACTAAGGGCACAAAGGTACACGAAGGAAAGGCGCTGTTTGTTAGTTGAACTCCATTCCTAATCACGGCGAAGTTCTTCCAGCATGCCCGGCTCGATGTTTCCACCTGAGATGATCGCAACATTCAACCTTGCGTTCGGCAATTGACCGGAGCGGAAGAGAAACCCGGCGGTGGCGACGGCACCGCTCGGTTCGGCTACGGTATCGGGGTTTGCCGCCAGCAGGATCAGGGCTTGACGAATCTCGTCTTCACTCACGGTTACGATGTCGTCGACGAAACGCTGCATGTGCTCGAAGTTGATCGGACCGACACTCTGGGTGCGCAGGCCGTCAGCCATGGTGCGGGAGACCTGCTCGGCGGGGAACTGGACGATTTTGCCGGACCGCAGGCTGGCTTGGGCGTCGGCAGCCAGTTCGGGCTCGACGCCGATTACTTTGACTGACGGCTTGGTCAGTTTAATGGCGGCCGCGACGCCGCTGATGAGGCCTCCGCCGCCGACCGGAACAAACACAGCTTCTACCTCGGGCAAGTCTTCGAGAACCTCCAATCCCATGGTGCCCTGGCCGGCGATGATTTTCTCGTCGTTGTAGGGAGGCACGATGACATAGCCATGCTGCGCGGCCAGATCTTCTGCCTTGAGCTGGCGCTCGGAGCTGCCGGGGCCTACCAGTACGATGTCCGCACCCAGGGCAGCAGTTGCCTGGCGCTTGATGACGGGAGCATTGTTGGGCATGACGATGACGGCTTTCACGCCCAGAGCGCGGGCGGCGTAGGCGACGCCTTGGGCGTGGTTGCCGCTGGAGTAGGAGATGACGCCGCGCTTTTTCTCGTCGTCGGACAGGGAAGCGATTTTGTTGTAGGCGCCGCGGAGTTTGAAGGCGCCGATGGGCTGCTGGTTTTCGGGCTTGAGGAAGAGGCGGCGGGGTGGGTGTAGCGCGAGAGCCCCCATATCTCGCAAAGGAGGCGCATGGGGCACCCACTGTTCCCACATTTTCTCGAGGATTTCGATCAGTTTGGTATGCGTGGTGATGCCTTGGAGGCGGTTGCGGGCGGAGTGGAGGTCGTCTAGTCCAACAAGTCTTTGCGCCATGAGATTAGCTTACGAGGCACCACCGTAGAGACCTTTTTTGTCCCACTCGGGATGCATCCATTTGTGTTCGAAAAGTTCACCTAGCTCACGAACGCGAGCGGTGGTGGTGCCGTTGCGCTGTTCGACAGCAAGTGGATGGTCGGTTGGTTCCAGTTCAATAAAGGGACGCGTGTCGACTCCACGCAAGTGGACGTGGGTTTTCAAGAGCAGTGTGTCCGGATACATCTGAATCCGAGAACATAGCCAGCCGAAGTAGGGTTGTTGAGTGTGAACCGGATCAGGGCAGTTTTTTCGATACAGCTCAAAGTGCTTATTGCTCAGGGAAACCCAAACTCCCCAGATGAAAGGTTCGGGCTCTCCGATGATAGGGATTTCAATGCATCCCCGTATGAAGAAGTCTTCGTCGAACAGAGTGCAGTAATCCTCGGTTAACGTGCAATGGAGTTCGCGCTCCTTCTTGGGTGTGATGTGCCAAGGCCATGGAGCATGAAAGGCAAAGCTTCGGGGTGCTTGCGTGTGAACTTGTCCACAATGCGAACACACCCAAGTTTCCAAGTGGCCCTCTCCGGCTCAGTTGTGCCTACGGCACAGAGTATCGTTAATGGCTGCTTTCCCGCCACTGGAAGTGGCGGGCTGCTTTCGGGGGCCCGGGCGAGAGCGGGTTCGACCGCGTGTATCGGAAGAATGCCTTTTAGCATTCTCGATGGTGCCGGCCTGGTAGGGGTCCTTCGACTGCGCATTTGCGCTCGCTTCGCTCGCGCAAATTCCCTCGGGATGAGACAGAGCGCTGAGATCTGTCTTGATTGCGGCCGGGCTTCGCCCTGGCCGGACAGCCGAAGGCGGCTGTCTCCACATGTTCGGCCGAGGGCGGCTGTCCCCACATGTGCAGTCTATGCTGACTAGATCTCCAATATCACTGGCATGATCAGTGGGCGCTTCTGGGTTTGCTTGGAGATGTAGCGCTTGAGGTCGGCGCGGATTTTTTCCTTGATTACGCCGTAGTCAGCTTTTTCTTCTTCGCTGGAATGGGCGAGCGTGTCTTCGACGATGCGCTTGGCGCCTTCCATCAGGCCGTCGTCGCCGGGATTGAAGCCGCGGGTGACGATTTCCGGAGCGGATTCGGCTTCGCCCGACAATTTGTTGATGGCGATGATGGGCAGGACGATGCCGTCTTCGCTGAGGTGCAGGCGGTCTTTAATAATGAGGTCTTCGACTACGTCGGTGCGGTTGCCGGAGTCGATGCAGACGCGGCCGACTTTGATGCGGGCGGTTTTGCGCGCGCCCAGTTCGTCGAATTCGAGAACGTCTCCGCTTTCGATGAGCATGACCTTGCCCACCGAACCGTGCATGGCGCCGGCCATTTCGGCGTGCAGCTTCAGTTGCCGGTACTCGCCGTGGATGGGAATGAAATAGCGCGGCTTGACCAGGTTGATGACGAGTTTGAGTTCTTCCTGGCTGGCGTGTCCGCTGACGTGAATGGGCGGCGAAGTTCCGTCTTCGTAGATGACGTGGGCTTCGCGGCGGAAGAGGTGGTCGATCATCCGGTAGATGGTTTTTTCGTTGCCAGGGATGATGCGGCTGGAGAGGACGACGGTGTCGCCTTTTTCGATTTTGGCGTGCTTGTGGTTATCGACGGCGGCGCGCGAGAGCGCCGACATGGGCTCGCCCTGGGTGCCGCTGATGAGCACACAAACTTTTTCCGGCGGAAAATTCTTCATCTCGCCGGGATTGATCACCAGGCCTTCGGGAATTTCGATGTAACCAAGGTCTTCGGCAATCTCCGCGGAATTGTTCATGGAGCGGCCGAGGAAGGCGACTTTGCGGCCGTGCTCGTGGGCGAGTTGCACGGCCAGATTGATGCGATGGATAGACGACGAAAAGCACGAAATAAAAAGCCGGCGCTTGGTGTGGGCAAAGACTTCGTCGAACTTGCGGCGGACGGCGCGTTCGCTGGGCGTGTATCCCTTGCGCTCGACGTTGGTTGAGTCCTGAAACAGCGCGAGCACGCCGTTCTTGCCGTACTCGGCGAAGGTGTGCAGGTCGAAGAGTTTGTTGTCGGTGGGCGTGGGATCGACTTTGAAATCGCCGGTATGGATGACGACGCCGAGCGGAGTGTGGATCGCAAGCGCGACGCAGTCGACCAGGCTGTGCGTGACTTGAATGGGATGGATGGTGAAGGCTCCGGCCTTGAACCGCTCGTTGGCGCGCATTTCGCGCAGGTCGGCGTCGTCGAGCAGGCCGTGCTCGTCGAGTTTATCTTCGACGTAGGCGAGCGTGAACTCGGTGCCCCAGACGGGAACGTTGAGTTCGGAGAGCACCCAGGGCAGGGCGCCGATGTGGTCTTCGTGGCCGTGGGTCAGGATGATGCCGCGCACGCGCTGGCGGTTTTCGAGGAGATAAGAAATGTCGGGGACTACGATGTCGACGCCGAGGAGCTCGGCTTCGGGGAACATGAGTCCGGCGTCGATGACGATAATGTCGTCGCCAAAGCGGACGGCCATGCAGTTCATACCGAACTCGCCCAGGCCGCCCAAGGGGATGATTTGCAGTTTTCCAGTTGGCATTCGCTAAATTGATGCTAGCACAGGGTGGGAGTACCGAGTTGCGAGGCGCAGGGCTAAACAAGAAATTGAGGAGCCTTTCCTACAATGGCATTCTTCTTGCCGCTGGTTTAAGGTTGAAACGATGACGGAAGAGCGAAAATCGTGGCTTCGCCGCCGGGTGGAGAGGGCGGTGGTGAGAGGGCTGACGCGCGCCTACTCCACGGTGCGCGTGGATCCGGGAAGGTTTCTGCTGCAACTGCGCGCGGCGTACCGGATGCCGATCAGCGGATATCACGGGGTGTATTCGCTCGAGATCGGGGAGATTGACGCGGTGGCCGACTCGGTGATCCGCAGCGGAATGAAGGTGGCGGCGGTCGAGGGCGCGGGATTCGGGTTGGGCGGGTTGATGACGATCGTGCCGGATCTCGGAATTCTTTCCGCGATCACCATGCGGACGATCGAGAAACTGAGCCTGGTGTACGGATTCGAGTTCAATACCGACGACGAGATCGCGGAGCTGTGGATTGCGGCGGCGAGCGCCGCCGGAGTCGACATCAGCCGCGAGCTGATCGAAAAAGAAGTCGTCAACAAATTCGTGCCGCGCGTGATCCAGCGGATTGCCGCCCGCGCCAGCGCGGAAGTGGTGGAGAAGTGGGCCGGGCGAATGATCCCGCTGGCCAGTTCGGCCATCGGGGCTGGGTTGAACTATTGGTTTGTCCGGGCGTGGGGAGAACGAGCCAAAGCGCATTTCCGGCAGCGGCACCTGCAATTGCGTCAGCGGGCGCGGGAAGCGGTGTTGGCCGGGGAAAGTCAATCGATTCTTCCGGCGAACTGAGTTGGCTGCCAGCGAACGGGAAGCAGCGAAGCGGCGGAAGAATGCAGCCCACGGTCGCAAGCTGCGACCGCCGTGATACAAAAATAGCAATGCCTACCTTTTCCTGCTCTGCCATTCTTTTTGACCTGGACGGAGTTCTGGTTGACTCGACGCGCGCGGTGGACCGCGAGTGGCGGGAGTGGGCCGCTCGCAAGGGTGTGGATGGCGATGCGATTATGGCCATCGCGCACGGAGTGCGGACGATCGAAGTGATCCGGCGCGTGGCGCCGCATCTGGATGCCGAGGCCGAAGCCAGCGCAATCGAGAATCACGAGGCGGAGCGATCAGCGTGGAGTCACGGTCATGCCCGGCGCGATTGAACTGGTGCAGTCGATTCCGGAGGGGTGGTGGGGCGTCGTGACTTCGGGGTCGAGGCCGCTGGCCACGAATCGTTTGCGTTATTGCGGATTGCCGGTTCCGGAAGTTCTCGTTACGTCGGATGATGTGACGAATGGGAAGCCGCATCCGGAGCCGTATTTGAAGGGGGCGGAGCAGTTGGGATTCGATCCGGCAGAGTGTCTCGTGATCGAGGACGCGCCTGCGGGGATTCAGTCGGCGCGGGCGGGGGGAATGAAGGTAATTGGAATTACGAGCACGTATGGGATGGAGGCACTGGAGCAGGCAGATGCAGTTATCGGGCGGCTGGCGGAAATTCGGATTGGTTCCGATGGTGCGCGGATGCTGTCAGTGGCGATCGTTTGAAGTCCGATCTGGCTTGCAGATTGACACTCAAAGGAAACGGTCGAAGACGAGGGCTTCCAGCCCGGGAACCCGCTCAAATGCAGAATCGTTGGTCAGAAAGGCCGTGGCTTTGGCGTGTATTGAAGTTGCTGCCAGCAGCGCGTCTGGCGCTCGCAGGCGGTGGATGGCACGAATCTCCGCTGCGAGATCGGCGATTTCAAGTGTCGGAGAGATCCACTCGAGATTGGGGTAAGTCGAAAGCAGGGCATAGCACTTCGCCGCGCTCTCTTCGTGCGATTCCCGGTACGGCTTAACCAGCAACTCCGTTATCGTGATAACGGATGTGACTGCGGTAGAAGTTTTGGAATCGAGCCAGGAAAAAATGCAATCGGTCAGCGGGAGATATTTGGGGTTTGCCTCCAGGTGGTAGATGAAAACGCTGGTGTCGAGCGCAACCCGGCGGTGACGCGCAAGTGCGGTCCGGAACTGCTCTACTCCCAACTTTCACGTTCCTTACGAAGGTATCCCTTCTCATATCCTTTTCGCATTAAGCCGCGAATCGCATTGCGATAAGACTTGGGCTTCTCGAGGATGAGGATCTTGCCGGCGTGCGCGCGGATGATGAGCTTGTCTCCCGGTTTGAGCTGCAAAGCCTCGCGGGCCTCGCGGGGGATGACGATCTGGTTTTTCGAGGATAGGGTGGCTTCCGCCATGCTTTACATTATAGCAGAAGGTAAAGCGCGCAGCTAGACGCACCGAGCTCGGAGTTAGCCCAAAAACCCAAGGGTTCACCGGAGCCAGTCTTCCAACTCAATGCCGCGGTCGGTTTTTTCGTCGCGGTACTTCACGATCACCGGGGTGTAGAGCGAGAGATTCCAGTCTCTTGCCTGCCGGCGGCGGCGCCTTTCTTCACGGCACGCGAGCCGGGAACGACGACGGCGTTTTCCGGGACTTCGAGCGGCAAGTCGGCGGTAGCGCGGTAGACTTCGCCTTTCACCAGATCGTAGAGCGGAGTGGAACGAGTCAGGATTGTCCCTGCGCCCAGCACGGCGCGCGCCCGCACCAGCGTGCCTTCGTAGATGCCGCAGTTGCCGCCGACCAGGACGTCGTCTTCGATGATTACGGGGGCGGCGTTGATGGGTTCGAGGACTCCGCCGACTTGCGCCGCGGCGCTCAGGTGGACGCGTTTGCCGATCTGGGCGCAGGAGCCGACCAGCGCGTGCGAATCGATCATGGTGCCTTCGTCGACGTAGGCGCCGACGTTGATGAACATGGGCGGCATGCAGATGACCGAGGGCGCTACGTAGGCGCCCACGCGCACGGATGATCCGCCGGGCACGACGCGCACGCGGTCCGCGACGGTGAACTGACGGGCGGGGAAAGTGTCCTTGTCGACGAAGGAAAGGCCGGCGGGCATTTCCTGAAGAACTCCCAGGCGGAATCCGAGCAGGATGCCTTGTTTGACCCAGGCGTTGACGATCCATTTGCCGGGCTTTCCAGCGATATCGATCTTTTCGGCGGCGCGGATTTTGCCTTGTGTGAGCTGATCGCGGAATTCGAGGAACGTGTGCCGCGCCTCGGGATCGTGTTCGACTTCGCCCAGCGCGGATAGGCGTTCGATGGAAGATTTGAGAGAAGACATGCCGGGAAAGTATAGAAGATTTCAGATTGCAGATTTTAGATTTCAGATTGTCGGGTGCGCCGAACGATAAGGGTTGTCTGCCACCGACATGCGGTGCTTTAAATCTGAAATCTACAATCTAAAATCTGCAATCGCTCCCCTACACGCACTTGCACTCGCTTCTAATCAGTACGCCGGTCATGGCGTGGGCGGTTTCGCGGGCCTCGGGCAGCGTGGTGTAGGGGCCGTGCCAGCGGGCGTGATTGACGTCGTGGCCGGAGGGACGTCCCTTGCCGTGGCTGCATTGGCCGCAGGAGCCGCGATGCAGAACGATCTTGTGGGGGCCGGCGGCCCAGTTCTCGTAGATGAAAAATTCCTGCGCTTCGGCCGTGGGGCCGGCGGGCTTGCTGATCAGTCCCACCTCGGTTGCGACTTTCTGGAGGCGGGAGCGCGTGTCGCGCCGCATCGGGAGAAGAGGAAGCCGGTAGACTTCTTCGATTTTGCCCATCATGGCGAGCACGGCTTTCACCGGCAGAGGGCTGGACTCGATGAAGTTGGCTTGCATCAGCGGCAGGTATTTGCGCTGCAGGGTGCGCGCCGTGGTCCAGTCGTTGGCGAGAGCGGCGCGGGTGAGCGACGGCCATTTCGTGTGGAATTTCGTTCGAGCATACAGAGATGACCCCCACACCGCCGAGCGCGATGACGGGCAGCGTGACCGAGTCGTCTCCGGAGAGAACTAGAAAAGTTTCGGGCACGGCGTTGATGGCTTCGGCAACCTGAGTCATGTTGCCGCTGGCTTCTTTCACGCCCACAATGTTGGGAATCTCGGCGAGTCGGGCCAGTGTTCCGGGTTCGATGTTGGCCGCGGTGCGGCCGGGCACGTTGTAAAGAATGACGGGCTTGTCGTCGACCGCTTCGGCGATGGCCTTGAAATGCCGGTACTGGCCTTCCTGCGTGGGCTTGTTGTAGTACGGGGAGGCGGTGAGAATTGCGTTGACTCCGGGACGTGCGGCAATCTCTTTCGCTTTTTCGACCGCCTCATGGGTTGCGTTGGAGGTCGCGCCGGCGACGATCGGCACGCGTCCGGCGGCGACTTCAATGGTGGTGTCGATTACGAAGAGCCCTTCGTCGTGGGTGAGAGTGGGAGTCTCGCCGGTGGTGCCGCAGGGTACAAGAAAGTCGATTCCCGACTCGAGTTGCCACGTCACCAGGTTGCGCAAGGCAGCGTCGTCGATGGAGCCATCCTGACGAAAGGGAGTTACGAGTGCAGTGCCGCAGCCACGGAGTTGCATAGGAATAGGATAGCGCGAGTGGGGGCGGAGGGAAAATCGGGAGAGTAGAAGATCACAGCTGCGGGCAATGGTCCGCAGACCGTCGAGCTTCGCTCGACCGGACAGCCGGGGGCGGCTGTCCCCCATGGAGACAGTTACAATTCCCGCCAGATGTCTTTGAAATCGTAGAAGCCCTTTTTGCCGGCGAGCCACTCGGCGGCGCGGACGGCGCCTTCGGCGAAGCCGCGGCGAGACTTGGCGTCGTGGCAGAGGTAAATGCGATCATTGGCGGATTCGAGCACGACTTCGTGCAGTCCGACTACGTCGCCTTCGCGGAAGGAAGTGATCTCGAGGGCTTCGTTCTGGCCGCTGGTTTCGCGGATGATTTGCTGGATTGCGATGGCGGTGCCGGAAGGCGCGTCTTTTTTATGGACGTGGTGGCGCTCGAAGATTTGGCCAGAGTAGTCGTGGCGCAAGGCCGCCGCCGCGGCGCGGGCGACGTCGAAAAACAGATTTACTCCCACCGAGAAGTTCGCAGCGTAGACGAACCCGGTGGCGTATTGCTCGACCAGAGTGCGGATGCGGTCGAGTTCGCCGTACCATCCGGTGGTGCCGACGACCATGTTCTTGCCGGCTTGCACACAGGCTTCGATGTTGGCCAGGACGCAGTGCGGGGTGGTGAAATCGATGACCACATCGATGTCGCGGAGTTTCTTTGGGGAGAGCGCGGCGCAGGCGGCGTTTTCTTTCGCGCCGGCGATTTGGACGTGATGCTTGCGCTCGGTGGCGACTTCCGCCACCAGCGATCCGGTTTTGCCTCGACCTAGAATTAACAATCGCATGCGAACCGAAAAGCGTTTAACCGCTAAGGTCGCAAAGAAAGGCCGCGAAGGACGCAAAGAAGAGCTTGAGCGTTTTTCTTTGCGGGCTTTGCATCATCTTGGCGTCCTTTGCGGTCCAAGGCGCTGGATCACTGTCTCGACGAAAAGCGTTTAACCGCTACTGTCGCAAAGAAGGGCCGCTAAGGTCGCAAAGAAGGGCTCGAGCGTTTTTCTTTGCGGGTTTTGAGTCATCTTAGCGTCCTTTGCGGTTAAAGGCTTTTTGTTCTGGCCTAGGCGAAAACTTCCGGATCCAGTTCCGAGAAAAATGTTTTGTGCAGGCGCTGGATCACCTCGGGGACTTCGTCTTCTTCTATCACGAATGTCAGGTTAATTTCCGAAGCACCCTGCGAAATCATGCGAATCTTTTTGTCGGCAAGCTCGCGAAACACCAGCGCCGCAATGCCGGGGGTGTCGCGCAGGTTCTCGCCGACCAGGCACACAATGGCCTTCCGGCCTTCGTATTTTACGTCAGCCAGCTTGGCCAGATCGGCGGCCAGCGCGGGGATGGCCTGATTCGAGTCCACGGTCAGAGAGACGCTGACTTCGGAAGTCGAGACTACATCAATGGAGACTTTGTGGCGATCGAAGGCCTCGAAGATCGAGCGCAGGAATCCGTGGGCCAGCAGCATGCGGGGGGCGGCCACGTCGACGATGGTGATGCGCTTCTTGGCGGCGATGGCCTTGAAAATGTTCTTGCTCTGGGGTGCGCGCGTGGTGATGCGCGTGCCTTCGCAGGAGGGATTGCGCGAGTTCAGCACGTAGACCGGAATATTTTTCTGGATCGCCGGCAGCACCGTGGCGGGGTGCAGGACTTTCGCGCCGAAGTAAGCGAGTTCGGCGGCCTCATCGAAGCTGATGACTTTGATGCGGCGCGCCTCAGGACAGATTCTGGGATCGGTGGTGAGAATGCCGTCGACGTCGGTCCAGATCTCGATGCGGTCCGCGCCCAGGCCGGCGCCGATGATGGCGGCGGAGAAATCCGAGCCGCCGCGCCCGATGGTGGTGGTGATGCCGGCTCGATTGGCGCCGATGAAGCCTCCCATGACTGGTACCTGGCCGGCGCGCAGCAGAGGCTGAACTTTTTCCTGCAGTTTGATGTTGGTTTCCTCGAACTGGGGAACCGCCTCCATGTAGCTGTTGTCGGTGACCAGAACTTCGCGAGAGTCGACGTGGACGCCGCTGAGGTCTCTGGCGGCGAAGGCGGCGGCGACGATTTTGCTGGAAAGCATCTCGCCGAAGGCGGCGACGTGGTCGGTGGTACGGGGCGTGATTTCGCCGACGGCAGAGATGCCGCGCAGCAGTTCATCGAGGGCCTCGAAGTCCGAGCCCAGTTCCGAATGGAATTCGGTGAATCGCGCCGTGCCCAGCAGTTCGCTGGCGGTGTTGTAATGACGCTCCTGCAGCGAGCGGCAAAGTTTGAGGGCGGTCTTGCGCTCGCCTTCTCCGGCGGCGCGAGCCATGGTCAGCAGGGTGTCGGTAACCCTGGCCATGGCGCTGACAACGACCACGGGCTGCTGCGCCAGGCGTCCCTGCACGATGGCCGCCACGCGGTCGATGGCCCTGGCGTCTTCGACCGAAGTGCCGCCGAATTTCATGACGATCATTCGGTGCGCCTCGCGGGGACGGATTTGTGGCGCGGGAGATCCTTCGCTCCGCCGGAGAAGCGGCAACGCTCAGGATGACGCCATCGCGGTTGATGACGCGGGTCCTTAGCCAGGTATGCGTTCATCCCAGGTAGCCCCTGGCCTTGAGCAGTTCGGCGTTGAGCACGGCGGCTCCAGCGGCCCCGCGGATGGTGTTGTGCGAGAGCACGGTAAACTTCCAGTCGAGCACGCCGCAGGGGCGCAGACGCCCGACCGCAGTGGTCATGCCCGCTCCCAGGTCCACGTCGAAGCGCGGCTGCGGGCGGTCGCTGGCGGTGAGGTATACGATGGGCCGTTCCGGAGCGCTGGGCAGTTGCAACTCCTGGGGCTCGCTGCGATAGCTGTTCCACGCCGCGATGATTTCCTCCGGCCTGGCCTTGGTCTTCAGGCGCAGGGAAACCGATTCGGTATGCCCGTCTTCGACGGCGACGCGGTTGCATTGCGCGCTCATGGCGAAGGCGCCGGGAATTACCCGGGAGCCGTTCAGTTGCCCGAGCAGCTTGCGCGTCTCCTCCTCCATTTTTTCTTCTTCGTTGCGGATGTAGGGAATCACATTACCCAGAATGTCGAGCGAGGCCACGCCGGGGTATCCCGCTCCGCTGACCGCCTGCATGGTCACGGCCATCACGGTCTCCAGGCCAAACTGTTTTTGCAGTGGCGCCAGGGCCAGCACCAGGCCGATGGCCGAACAGTTGGGATTGGTCACCACGAAGCCACCGGATTTTTTGCGCCAGGCCTGCACCTCGATCAGCTTGATGTGCCCGCCGTTGACCTCGGGGATGACCAGCGGCACGTCTTCCTGCATGCGCAAGGCGCTTGAATTTGAGACTACGGCGCAGCCCGCATCGGCGAAGCGAGGCTCCATTTCAGCGGCAATGGAAGCGTCGAGCGCAGCGAATATGACTTTGGGCGCGCCTTCTGGTGTGGCCGGCGAAACCTTCATGGCGGCGACGGCGGGGGGAATCGGCGTCTTCAAGCGCCAGCGCGCCGCCTCCGCGTACACCTTGCCTTCAGAACGGTCGGAAGCGGCCAGCCAGGCAACTTCGAACCAGGGATGGTGCTCCAGCATCTGGATGAATCGTTGTCCCACGACGCCGGTGGCGCCGAGAATACCGATAGGAATTTTGCGGTTCATGATAGTTGGAATTCTATAACAGCCGAGGGGTCGGGCCCCGACGAGCGCCCGGGGAAAAGCTCATCAGGATGAGCTTCCACCACGCGAGCCGAGTCTCGCAAGTAGCGAAAGGAGGACAGCCTCCGCCAGGATTTCGAGGCGGCGGGGTCCGCCTAGAACCGGTGCCGGCCATGCTTCGCTGCAGAACTTGCCTCCAACCGCCGATAGGGAAAGTTGGAGGGACTCACATGCCGGAGCTTCGCCAGAATTTCTTCACCAAGGAATGGGTCATCATCGCCACCGAACGGGCCAAGCGTCCAGAGGAACTGGCTACGCATCGCGCGGTGCAGCCGGTGCCGAAGTTTGTCGAAACCTGTCCATTCTGTCCGGGCAACGAGAGCAAGACGCCGGCCGAGGTGCTGCGCTTTCCGGCTGCGCCCGGTGAGCCATGGGCGGTGCGCGTGATTCCCAACAAATTCGCCGCACTGTCGAGCGAGGTGCAGCCCACGCGCAGCTTGCAGCACTTGCGGCGGCGCATCGAAGGCTTCGGCTTTCATGAAGTCATCATCGACAGCCCGGACCACTCCCGCGGCATGGCGGTGCTGCCTGACGCCCATGTAGCCAGCATCCTGCGCGTCTACAAGCAACGTTACAACGCGCTCAGCGTGGACCATCGCATCCACCACATCACGATTTTCAAGAACCACGGCGCCGACGCCGGAGCCAGCCTGCAGCATCCGCATTCGCAGCTTATCGCGACGCCGGTGATCCCGAGCCAGGTGCGGCACCGGCTGCATGAGGCGTTGCGGCACTACGACGACGCCGGCGAATGCATGTTCTGCCACATGGTGGAACGCGAGGTTGAAGACCAGACCCGCATCGTCCTCAAGAGCGAGCGCTTCGTGGCGATGGAGGTGTTTGCTTCCGCCACGCCGTTTGCCACGCATATCTTCCCCCTGCGCCACATGGCCAGCTTCGGCGACATTAACGAAATGGAGGTGGTCGACCTGGCGCGAGTTCTGCGCACACTGCTGGCGAAGATTTACGTGGGGCTGGAAAATCCGGACTTGAACTTCACCGTGCGCAGCGGCCCGGCGGAGTATGCCGGCGCCCGCCACTTTCACTGGTATGTGAGTGTGATCCCACGGCTGACGCGGGTCGCGGGCTTTGAGCTGGGATCGGGAATGTTCATCAACTCCGTTCTGCCCGAGGCCGCCGCGGAGTTTCTGCGGAAAGTGGCAGTGGAGAAAGGGGCCGGGGCGGGACGGTAACGGAGGATTCTCATCAGGGCTGCATCGCGGAGCAGCGGCTGAAGCCGAAGAATTCTTATTCATGGAATGGGCAGGGCTACGAAGCCGTGCCCCGATTCGAATCGTGAGTTTCCAAGAATCGCTAACACGAACGGAGGACGGAGGACCGAGAACTGGAAATTCCTTTACTTCCGGTGCGCCATTTGATCTGCCAGGCCATATTCGGTGAGGGGGCCGAACTTTTTCTTCTCGGCATAGAGCCGCCAGCGGCGGAAGACGATGCGCAGACTGGCCATCACCGGAATCGAAAGATAGATACCCAGAATGCCAGCGACTTCGCCACCGG
Organism: uncultured Acidobacteriaceae bacterium; assembly: GCA_963825155.1. Lineage (GTDB taxonomy): Bacteria > Acidobacteriota > Terriglobia > Terriglobales > Acidobacteriaceae > Sulfotelmatobacter. Next base: position 313,761 of record CAWGRZ010000001.1, read on the forward strand.
CCATCACTCCGAAGATGGCGGCCAGAGGATGGAGTTCCATACTCTCGCCCATGATGCGGGGGGAAGAGACGTAATCCTGAATCAAGCGCCAGACTCCGAGAAAGACGACGAGGATGATCCAGTGCGGGTAGCTCATCAGCAAGGCCACCGTGACAATGGTCAAGGCGCCGGCCAGCGGACCGACCACGGGAATGAATTCCAGCACCCCGCCGATGGTGCCAAGGACCAGAGCGTATTGGACTCCCATGGCGCCCAGAAACGCGGAGTACATTACCAGGGTCAGCGCCGCTAGAGTCAGTTGGGCACGGATGAAGTGGGCCAGCATCTGGTTGAGATCGTTGAGCACATTTTCCAGAAACTCCCGCTGGGGCCGCGACTGAATGGCGGAGAGCAGGAAATCGCTGAAGGAGCGGCCATCCTTCAGGAAGAAGATGGACAGCAGCGGCACCACGAAAAACAGCCAGGCTTGCTTGGCGACGTCGGCCACCCGCAGGCCGACGCGCTGCGCCAGTTGGGTGATTTCGTTGCTACGACTCGCCAGGAACGCCTGCACCAGTTGCGTGCTTTTCTCGTTCCAGCCGTGCTCTTCGCCGATTTGCTTGGCGATTTGGCCGGAACTTAGCTGGGTCAGCAGTGTGGGCAGCGAGTGTCCCAGCCGCGCCCCTTCCCGAGTCACATTCGGACCCACTGCCACAAAGAACACCACCACCAGCACCAGCAGCAGGGCATAGATCACCGCAATGGCCCGGTTGCGACCCTTCAGCAGCTTTTCGAAGCGGTTCACCAGCGGGCTCATCAGGTAGGCAAAAAAGATGGCGAACAGGAACGCAATCAGGGTGGCGCGCGCGACGTAGAGAAAGCCCAGCCCCAGCGCAAACAGCAGCACCGTGATCAGCGAGCGCGCCGTACGTGAGTCGGTCAGCAGCAATAGATTTTCCAGGGCGTGCTCGATTCTGCCGCCGGGCAGGCACAGCTTAGTCCCGGACTACTTCCGTGTTATCGGCAGGAATCGCCACCCTTATTAATTTGAATTGATCTTGGCCGTCCACCCAGAGGGACCACTCGTAACTTTCTCCGGTCAGGTTCAAGCGCAACAGTTCGCGGTCGGTGCCGTGGATGTTGACCTTCTCTTTTCCCACCAGTTCCACGCGCACCCGCATCGAAGTGCGGTCCTGGGGCACGAGGGCGCCGAACTCGACCGGGCCCTGCTGGCATTTCAAGTCTGCACCCTCGGGTTTGCAGTCCGCGGAGAGGTAGCGCCAGACCAGAACTTCGCGTTGCACGAAGAAATTATTGTCGAGTATCACCGACGTGTTGGGCATGAGGAAGGGCTGTTCGGCGGGCTTGCTGGAGCCGGCGGCGCTGATCTTCTCCATGAGGAAATCGTTGTTGGGAAACACGGTCAGGGAGCCGCCGGAAGCCTGGCTCCATTCATAGCGAAGCAACTCGCCGCTGGGGGTAATCTCCAGTTCCGACTTCTGGCTGGTAGGGTCGGCCCCGGCGGTTTCCTTGAGCTGCGATTTGATGACGCTGACGCCGTTTTGCTGCTCAATGCTGAAGGTCTCGGTGACCACTCGCTGGCCCTTGATGAAGACGCCGAAGGAGCCGGAGTCGACTTTTTGTCTGGACGCAGGCTTGTCCTTTTCTTTTTCTTTTTTCGGTCCCGCATGACCTTCGGCGAAAGCCGTCAGGGAAGAGACCAGTACGAAAGCCATTGCCCAACGCATTCCTGTTTCGAACTTCACTCGGCATCTCCTTGTTCGGTGCGCATTGCGATTCCCTTGAGGCCCAGCATTTCCGCAATTTCGGCCGCAATCGCTTCCACCGTGCGGTTGCCAGTTTCGATTCTCAATGACGCTTGCAGGTAACTCTTGCGCCGCGTCTCATAGAGCTGGCGAAACTGCTCCACGCTTTTCAGCAACGGACGCTCGGTCCCGGCCTCGCTTGCCTGCTTACGGCAGCGCCGCCACAGTTCTTCGAGCGGGGCGTCCAGAAAAACCGTGGGCACGCCCGCGGACTTCAGCAACGCCGCATTGGCCGCCTGCGCGAACGCACCGCCACCCAAGGCGACGATGCGGGCGACTCCGCCGCGCAACTCATCCAGCGCTTGCCGCAGGGCCGACTGCTCAGCTCGGCGGAACGCGGACTCGCCCGAGTCCCGGAAAATCTCCGCCACGGTGCGCCTGTGGCGCTGCTCGATGCGGTCGTCCAGATCTTCAAAGGCCCAATTCAGCCGCTGCCTTAGAGCGCGGCCGACGCTGCTTTTCCCGGCGCCCATAAAGCCGACCAGAACCACGGCATTGGCCGGAACTTGCGTCGGTGCCGGCTCTGGCCGCACACTGGCGCGTTTCCGAGCGCCGCCCGTTTTGCTGGGACGCTTCTTCAAACCATCCAGTTTTCTTTTCGTGACTATTTTGCGGCGCGTTTTCTTAGGTGGATTTTACCACTGAAGCTGCGCAGTACCACGGTCGATGACACGGCGGCTCGACCCATGGTACCCATGAAGGCACGTCCCTCCTGGATGGGGAACCAGGTATGGGCCTTGGGTTGGAGAGGAATGTCATCGTGCACTTCGCCGCGCACGGAGCGGGCGCTGACATCGGCGGAGGTGTACTCGGGCACGGTCGCTTCAATGTTGCCGCTATGGCTGGTCAGGCGGTATTCACCGCTGTTGCCGAAGTCGCCGGTGTAGTTGATGTTGCCGCTGGTGGAAATCACCTGCACCAGGGGTCCAGTGACCTGGTTAAGGGTGACTTCACCGCTGAGGGAATCGACTTCCACGTGCCCATCCTGCACGTTGGTCAAGGTAACCGGACCGTTCAGGGTCTTTACGTGCACGTGGGCATTGCTCACATCGCTGACGATGACCGTGGCCCCGGAGCCTTCCAGAGTTACGTCGCCGTGCAGTTTTTCGGCACGCAACGGGCCGGTGCTGGAGTGCAGGGTGACGCTGGCGTCGGTGGGTACCAGTATTTCGTAATCCGCTCGCCCCGACTCCGCAGTGGCGCCGGGCAGCAAGTGCGACTCGATATCCACGCGGTTGCCGGTCTGGCTGCTGTCAACCTCAACCTTGTCGGAATACAGCAGGGCGTTGATCACCACGGTATTGCCGGTGGAAGGTTTAACGGAGATGGATCCGTAGGGATTATTTACGGAGACTCCGGCCTTGGCCCCCACGTTGAAGCGAAGTTCCTTGTGGGTTTCGGCAACCAAAGTCCCTGCCATCATGGCGCCGGCCACTACGAGTTTGATTGTGCGCCCGCTCATATGACTCCCCAAGTCCCCAGTCTCTCCGCCAACGCCAGGCTGGCGGGTTGAGAATTGCCCTACATTATGGCAGAGAACGATCCATGGCCAAGTCGAAAAGCATGGCCTTTTCCTGATAGGCCTCCATCAGCGTGCGCCGGCTTTCCTCGTCGTTGGGATTGGTGGCGACATCGCTTTTCGCGTCCTGAATGTACTGGTTGACGCGCCGGAGATTGTCTTCGTACTGGGCTTTGATGGCCGGGGTCTGTTGCGCGATTTCCTGGAGCAGATCGTCGTCGTTCAACCCGGCAATCGACAGGTCTGAGACAGAGTCGGCGACGGCAGGCTGTACCGTGTTTTTGGCGAGCTGCCCAGAGGGGGAATGCTGGCGAACCTGCACCCCCACTGCGATCAGCAAGGCGGCCGCCGCGGGGACCATCCAGCGGGCCCATGTCCAGCGGCTGCTGAGTGCGGGCAGGAGGGAACGGTTCGCGCGCTGCGGACGTACGAGTCCTTCCTGCCGCAAGGCAATTTCAATGGAATTCCACACGCGCGGACTGGGTTCGTGAGTCTCGCGCAATTCGATCGCCGAGGCGGCAATCAGGTTCAGGTCGGTGACCAGAGCCGAGCACTCCGGGCAGGCTTTCAGATGAGCCCGCTGTTCGGCACCGCTGCCGTCTTCCATCTCCGCCAGGCTCTTTTGCAGCTCAACGCAATTCATACTGCTTCTCCCCAAGCCTCTGCTGAATCAGTTTACTTCCGTTTTCAGTCAGCTTGTAGCCCTTGCGCCTCTGCCCAGGTTACTGCTGTTACCAGTCTTTGCTGGTTTGCTGCTCAGGATTTCCCGGCCTTTTCGGGTCGGTTCATCTTGAGCAGATCGCGAAGTTTCATTCTCGCTTTGTGCAACTGCGATTTACTGTTGCCGATCGAGCAGCCCACGATGGTTGCGATTTCATTGTGTTCGTAACCCTGGATATCGTGAAGCACAAAGATCGTGCGGTAGCCGGGAGGGAGATCATCCACTGCCTTCTGCAACTGCAACCGGTCAATGGATCCGGCCAACGCCAAATCATCGGCCCCAAAATCCTTCTTCGGGGAATCCTCTTCGCCGCCCTGCGTGGTTTCTTCCAGCGAAACCACCGGGAGGTTTTTCTTTCTCAGGTGCATCAGCACCACGTTCACTGAGAGCCGGTGCAGCCAAGTCGAAAAAGCCGACTCGCCGCGGAACGTAGCAATCTTGCGATAAAGCTGCAGGAAAGCTTCCTGCGTCAGATCCTCGGCCTCGGCGGTGTTTGCCGTCATGCGCAAACACAGCGAGTAAACGCGCCGCTTGTGCTTATCGTAAAGAGCCTGAAACGCATGGGCGTCGCCCTGCTTGGCTCTTTCGATGGCGTCGGCTTCGTTAAACTCGTTGCCCGGTCGCTGGCGCTCTCGTGAATCTCGGTCGGTCAAGTTGCCTTTTCCGGCCGCACCCCGTGAGATGCGGCTAACTATCTTTGCGTTGTATGGCTTGCGAGCCGTCGAACTGGCACGAAGGTACTGCCCATATTCAGAATATCAGAGCGTTTCTACGGATCTTGGAATTTGCCCATGAGCCAGTCCGGTGTCCGAAATCCTTTGCCTGCTCGGGGTTGAACGCCCGCAGCGTCGCATGTTCTAACCCGATCCCGAAATTAGAGTCGCAATCTTCGGAAATTGGTAAATTTTGTGACCGCTTAGGCGGCTCGAAACCAAGATCCAGCGCCTGAAGGCGTGATTCATTCCGCGTCGCCAAGCGGCATCGCTGAAGCGATGCCCTGATACGAATCTTCGCGATGCCCCTGATACGAATCTCCTCCGCGAAGCCCAATACGCATCTCACAGAACTTTCCGGCAAGTCTCCGGTTGGTTCGGATCAGGGCGCTGCTGCAGCGATCGCATAAAAACCGTCATCGAATCTCGAATTCAGGAATCTCGCTTTCAGGCGTTCGGCTATGCCGCCTTTGTAGCCGTGGTAATCGTCTCCAATCCATGTCCATGCGGACCTAGTTCCCGCTGCCGGAGCAGGAAGGCGAACAGCACTCCGAGAAATCCCAGGATCGAGAAGATCCACATACCCAGGTCGTACCCGGCTGGATTCGCAGCACTGGCGTGGCCATAATTGTTGGCCCAGCCGATCAGGATGTTCAGGCCGAACAGCCCAATGTTCTGGATCATGGTCATCAACCCATAGGCGGTTCCCAGTTTCGACTGGTCGACGATGTAGGCCACCGACGGCCACATGACCGCCGGGATCAGCGAAAACGCCACCCCCATCATGGCCATGGGGACGTACAAGTTGACATGGGTGTACGCCATCATCAGGTAGACGGGGATCAGGAGCAAGGACCCGCACATCATCAGCAAGGCGCGTTTGCCAATACGATCCACCCACAAGCCGAACAGCGGTGTAGCGATCATGGCAAACAGCGTCAGCATGCTCGAGAGGAAGCCGCCGAATTCGCGCGAAGTGCCGTGCGCCTCCATGAAGAACTTTACCGCGAAGGTCTGGAAGGGGAAGATGGCGGAGTAGAAAACAATGCACAGAGCGACGATGAGCCAGTAGCTCACGCCGAACTTCCAGAGGTCGGCGAAGACGACTTTGTCGGTGGAAACCTTTCCCAGGTCGTAGTTCTTCTCTGCCCAGGCTTCCATGATCCAGTAAATGACGGCGCCGATCACGCACAGGGAGGAGAAGGCCAGCGCAATCAGGAAGGGATCGCGCCAGTTGGCATAGGCCCAGCGGGCCCAGGTGGGGGAGTTCAGCGCGGCGAAGGTGCCCAAGCGCGAAGCGGTCAGGTTCAAGCCAAACGCAAAGCTCAACTCTTTGCCTTTAAACCAGCGCGCCAGTGCGGTGACGACAGCCACGTTGAGCGATTCCGCGCCCATGCCAAAAATAAGGCGTCCGGTGGCCATAATCGACAAGTGTCCGGAAGCGACGGTGATCGCCGGACCGATGAAGCAAAGCACGCCGAAGATCATCAGCGACTTGCGCAGGCCGATACGGTCAATGACGAAGCCGCCGATGACCACGGTGAAAATGTTGGGAAAGCTGTAGATCGCCTGCAGAAAGCCGATGTCGAGGTCAGAGAATCCGAGCTGCTGCTTGAGCACGTCAGCGAGCGGGCTGAGAGCGTCATAGACGTAGTAACTCCCGAACATCGCCAGGCTGACAAAGATCAGGACGAGCCAGCGGTAGAGCGGGCTGGGCTCAGGACGCGGGTTATCCGGCATCAGCGCTCTCTTCCGGGCAGATTGGATCGTCGGGATTCACGAGCAGAGAAGATTAGCAGAATTCATCTGCTAGCTCCTAGCGGCTAGCCCGCACGGTAGTGTCCTAATTCAGGGAAGCAAGATCTTTTAACCGCAAAGCACGCTAAGGATTCGCAAAGGCCGCGAAGAAAAGCAAGATCGAAATTAGGACAATCCGCCGGCCGGTGAAGTCCAAGACCGACGCCCACAAATGAAACGGCCCCGATTGCTCCGGAGCCGCTGATTCTTGTCATGGTGCAACTTGAGTACGGACGGCCTCGAAGGGCAGGTCAATAGCGGCTAATCAACTTCCTACATACCGTGCATACAGGCTCCTCGCCACGGCAGTGTCGGTGGTGCCTTTGATGATGGCGCGGCCGTCGGGGAAAAGCGTCATCTCGTAGGGCTCGTGCCAGAACTTCAGAATGAAGTCGTTGTGGCGGACGACGCCATGCGGTTGCAGGCGGCGGTCCATCTCGGCGAAGTCGATTGGACGTTGGCGCTCATGGATTTGCACGGAGTTCCTGCCGCACAACGTGATGTGCGGGCGGCCCTCGCCCGCCAGATGAATGAAGTCGCGCTGGCCGCAGGCGCGGCATCCCGGGCGGGGTGTGGCGGCGGAGATTTCCGCGTGTTCGTTGGTCCAGACATCGAACGACAACAGGGTGCGCCGCAGTTCCGGGGCGTTCGCACCGCCAACCAGAAACTTGAGCGCCTCGGTGGCGGCGACCGACGCCACCAGATTCACCGCCGAATTCAGGATGCCGGAAGTTTCACAGGTCTCGACCAGGCCGCGCGGGGAGTCCGGGAAGATGCAGGCCAGGCACGCCGTTTGGCCGGGCAGCACGTTCAAAGTCACGGCATAGCTTCCGACAGCAGCGGAATAAATCCACGGCAGAGAACGGTCGATAGCGTAGTCGTTGATCAGGTAGCGGGTTTCGAAGTTATCGGTGCCGTCGAGGATCAACTCCATCCCTTGAAGCAGGGCTGCAATGTTGGCGGGGACCAGGTCGTCCACTTTCGGCTCGACGACAATCTCGGAATTGAAGGAGGAAATCTTACGGGCCGCGGCAATCGCCTTGGGCAGAGACTCGGCCGCGTCTTTTTCGTCGAAGAGCGACTGCCGTTGCAGGTTGCTGGGCTCGACGTAGTCACGGTCAATGATTCGCAGCGTGCCCACGCCCGCGCGGGCCAGCAGTCCAGCCAAGGCCGAACCAGTCGCGCCGCAACCGACGATGGCCACTCGCGCCGCCGCCAGCTTTCGCTGGCCTTCTACGCCGATGCCACGGAAAAGGACCTGGCGCGAATAGCGTTCGTTTTTCCTGGAATCGAGGATGTTTGTTTCCCGTGCCAAAGAGGTCACCAGTCCCGCGCTGCAAAACCTTTATTATAAGTGGCTGGCCTCGCTGGTGCGGGATTGCCCACGGGCAGCTCGCCGGGAAAGCGCGGCCAGAACAGTTCGCACAACAACCGCCGGGCGCGTTCCATCGAAGTGAAACAGCGCCCGGACCGAGGATTCCTGTTTGCTGAGACGGTGTGCCACATCCCTGACTGCGATGATCGTGCTGTGGTCTGCTGTTCTGCAGTCGGGGGCTGCCGCACAGGCGGGAGCCTCTGAACCTCAGGCGAACGGTTCGGTGGCCGGGTCGGCATCGCAACAAGCCCCGCCGCCCCTGCCTCCCACGGGTGCGGCCTCCGGCGATGAAGGCAAGATCGTGCGGTCGATCCAACTTCCCGGGGTGCCCGAAAGCGATCGTGAACACCTGCTCCAGCTGTTGCCCCAGAAAGCAGGAGAACCGCTGGATCGCGGGCGCGTGAGCGACAGCATTCGCGCGCTCTATGCCACTGGCCGCTTTGCCGACATCCAGGCGGAAGTTGACGAGAATGGGGCCGGCGTTACTCTTACCTTCACCACGTCGGCGAATTTTTTTGTGGGGGCCGTGGACGTGGAGGGCGCGCCCAATCATCCCAGCGCCAACCAGATCGTCAACGCCTCGAAGTTTGAGTTGGGAGAACTCTATACCCGCGACAAGCTGGATAAGGCGTTGGAGAACATCCGACAACTGATGCAGGAGGACGGCTATTACCGCGCCCGAGTTACGGCCGAGAGCGTTTCGAACCCAGCCACGCAGCAGGCAAATATTCTCTTCCACATCACGGCAGGGGAGCCGGCGCACGTGGGCGAGGTGAAGGTAACGGGCAGTTCAGGCCTCTCGTCCGCTGAAGTGCAGAGCATTGCGCATATGGACCGCGGAGATCGGGTAAGCGCCGCCGGCGTCAGCAGCTGGTTGCAGCGGCTGCGCAAGAAATTTCAGAAGCAAAGCCGGGTGCTGGCGCAGGTCTCCATTGCAGAACAGAAATACCACCCGGAGAGCAACGCGGTGGATTACACCTTCCAGGTCGATCCCGGTCCAGTAGTCGTGATCTACACGGAAGGGTTCCACATCAGCCGGGGAACCCTCAAGAGGGAGATCCCGGTCTACGAAGAAAATGCCGTGGATGACGACCTGCTGAACGAGGGCAAACGAAACCTGCTCGACTACTTGCAGACCCGCGGCCACTTCGACGCCAAGGTGGAAATTCAAAAAGAGACCGACGCCGAAGACCATGCGCGTGATCTACCACATCGACCCTGGGCCCATACACAAGCTGGTTCTGGTGGAGATCACCGGGAACAAGGAGTTTCTGGATACGGCCAAGCTGAAGTCCTATCTGCAGATTCAGCCGGCGAGCCGCTTGCTGAGTCACGGACGCTATAGCGAGACTCTGCTCAAAAGTGACGTCGCGACGCTCGAAGGGCTCTATCGGTCCAACGGCTTTCGCCAGGTCAAGATCCAAACCAAAGTGGACGACAACTACCAGGGCGAAAACAAACTTGCGGTCCACCTATCCATCGCCGAGGGACCGCGGACTCGAGTGGGCGAGGTGCACGTTCTGGGCAACCAGAAAATTGCGTCCAGTGACCTTCCCGAACTAGTGACCCAAGCCGGCCAGCCCTACTCCGAGCAGGATCTGGCGAGCGATCGGGAGCGGATCCTCAACTATTACTTCGACCATGGATTCTCCAACGCCACCCTCGATATCACGACCCAGCCCGCGGCTGGCGAGCCGAACCGCGAAGACGTAACTTACGACATCAAGGAAGGCGAGCGCTTCACGGTCAACCGGGTCATGGTTGCCGGAACCGAGCATACGCGCGACTACGTGGTGCAGCGCGAATTGCAAGTGCACCCGGGAGACCCCGTCAGCCAGCAGGGCCTGCTCGACACCCAAACCCGGCTCTACGATCTGGGCATCTTCAGCCAGGTGGATACCGCGGTGCAGAATCCTGAGGGCACCGATCCCCTGAAGAATATTCTGGTCCAGGTGGAGGAGGCGAAGCGCTACACCTTCACCTACGGTCTGGGACTGGAGTTCCAGACCGGTCAGCCTGCCGGCACCACCGCGCCGCAAGGGACCACGGGAGTGAGCCCCAGAGTTGAATTCGATGTGACGCGGCTGAATTTTGGCGGGACGCAACCAGACCTTGACCTTCCAGTCGCACGTCGGACGACTGCAGCAGCGTGGGCTGGTCAGCTACACCATTCCGAAGCTCCTCGACAGCGACAAATTCAAGGTGATCTACACCATCTTCTACGACAACAGTCTTGATGTGGCCACCTTTACCTCGAAGCGACTGGAAGGCAGGGTCGACCTGCGGCAGCAGTTCGGAAACTCGGGAGTTGAGCCGGGGACGCGCCCGGGGCCGAGCTCAATTACCTATCGCTTTGATTTCAGGCGAGTGCAGGCCAGCAACTTCGCCAGGGACTTCGACACAAACCTGATTCCATTGGCGTCTCAACCGGCCACCATCGGCGGCCCCGGTTTCACGTTCATCCGCGACAAACGAGACAACCCCCTGGAGAGTACTAAGGGGAACTACTTCACGCTCGACGCTTTTCTCGCTTCCGGCTTCCTCGGATCCCAGGCTGACTTCGGCAGGGTCCTGGCCCAGAACTCGACTTACCAGGCGTTTGGAGGCAAGGGCAAAGCGGGGCATCAGTTCGTCTTCGCGCGCTCGACCAGCATTGGCTTGCAGCAGGTTTTCCGTGGGACCAGGATTCTGCCTCCGGGGGCCTGCCTGCCCACCATAACCGTGGCGAATCCCTGCCAGGGAATCTCCCTGGTCCCGCTGCCCGAACTTTTCTTTGCCGGCGGGGGCAACTCGCATCGCGGTTTTGGGTTAAATCAGGCGGGTCCGCGCGATCCGTCGTCCGGCTTCCCCGTCGGCGGTACGGCGTTGTTCGTCAACAACCTGGAACTGCGCTTTCCCCCGCTCACCCTGCCCTACCTGGGGGAGGGCTTCAGCTTCGCCATTTTTCACGATATGGGAAATGTCTTCCTGGCGCCGCACGACATGTTGAAGGGGCTGCTGCGCTGGCACCAGCCTGATCCCCAGCAGTGCTTGTCCGGTGGTACAACGAACATCCAGTGCTATACCCAATTCAATAACTCCGGTTATGATTACACTTCACACGCGGTCGGGGTCGGAGTGCGCTACAAGACGCCCATTGGGCCGCTACGGTTTGACTTCGGATACAATCTGAATCCGACCAGTTATTTCAAGGCGACTTCGTTCGATACGAATGGAGTGCCGCTGACGTACGAGACGCAGCGTCTGCGACATTTCAACGTGTTTTTCAGCATAGGCCAGCCATTCTAATGAGCAGAGTTGGTACGAAGACCACCATCCCGATGATCGCGCTCGCCTTGGTTTTGAGCGTGTTCATCTCTCCGGCAGCCCGGGGCGGCGAAGTGATCGACCGTATTGTGGCCACCGTCAACGGGCACATTATTCTGCAGAGTGACTGGGACGAAGCCCTGCGCTACGAAGCCCTGCTTAGCGGGCGCACCCTCAGCCAGTTCACTGATGACGACAGGCGCGCCGTTCTCGACCGCCTGATCGATCAGGAACTGCTGGGAGAGCAGATGAAGTCAGCTTCCTTCCAGCATGCCTCCGAGTCCGAAGCTGCCGCCCGCATTGCCGACGCGCGCAAGCAATATCCGGACGCCGCCACCGCGGCGGGCTGGCAGTCCGTGCTGGGCCGGTTCGGGCTGACTGAAAAGGATCTGGTCGCGCATGTGCAGCAGCAGATCGACCTCATGCGGCTGGTGGATGCACACCTGCGTCCCACGGTGCAGATTGATTCCAAGAGCATCGAAGCGTATTACCGGGACAAATTTGTTCCGCAGATCAAGCAGTCCGGCGGCGGTGATGTTTCTCTGGCCGACGTCTCCGGCAAGATCCGCGAATTGCTGACCCAGGAAAAAGTCAGCGAGCTGCTGGTTTCCTGGCTGCAAACCCTGCGCTCGGAAAGCAAAGTGATCGTTCCCGCGATGGCCGGATCCCCCGCTGAGGGAGAGCAGACGCAGTGACCGAGCCTGCCTCCAGGCCTCGACGCCGGTGGAGGTACGCGCTGATTCTGGCCGGTACCGGCCTCGTGGTTCTGCTGGCCGCGCTCTGGTACACCACCACAGATTCCTTTCAGTCGTATGTGCGTCGGCGGATGGTGGAGGAAGTGGAGCGGATTACCGGCGGCCGGGCGCAGATCGGGAGCTTCCACATCGTTCCCTTCCACCTGCGGGTCGAAGTGCGCGACATCACCGTGCATGGCAGCGAAGCTGCGACCGACATCCCCCTGGTTCATGCCGACCACCTGTACGCGCAAATGAAGGTGATCTCGTTTCTGCGTGCGGAGTTCGGGTTCCACTCGTTGATCCTCGAACATCCGGTCGTTCATATCGCCATTGCGGCTGACGGGACTACGAACATTCCTGCTCCCAAGGCGCCGCCGCGAACTTCGGAGAAAGCGCCGGTCGAGCAACTCTTCGCGCTTTCCATTGATCACTTGTCGGTGCGGAACGGCGAATTGCTTTGGGCGGACCGAAAAATTCCCCTGGATTTTGCCGTGCACGACGCCGGCCTGCAGATGGATTACTCGTTCCTGCGCCGGCGCTATCAAAGCCGGCTCACGCTCGGCAAAGTCGATAGCGCGTTTGCTGACTTCCGGCCCTTCGCCTGGATGACCACGGCCGAATTCAGCCTGGGGAAGACCTTTGCCGACATCCAATCGCTGCAGTGGACCTCCGGCCGGTCGCATCTGGGGGCAAGCGGACGCATCAGCGATTTTCAGAATCCTCGCATCGATGCGACCTATGATGCGCACCTTGATCTCGGAGAGGCGGCCGCGATTGCTCGCCGGCACGATCTGCGCCAAGGCGTCGCCGAATTCAAAGGCAGCGGAACGTGGTCGCTGAATCAGTTCGCCACTTCGGGCAGTCTTGCGCTGCGCGACCTGAGCTGGCTGGACGATCAAATTGCGATCCAGAAGGCCAGCGCCACCACGGATTACACGCTGACGGATCAGCAGATCAAACTTTCCAAGTTGCAGGGACGCCTGTTCGGCGGGAGCGTCGCGGGCGATGCACAGGTCGACAACTGGCTGCGCAGCATCCCACTTCCACCGGCGAGCAAGACCAACCAGCAGACCGCGAACCTTCCGGTGATCACCGCGGCGCGGCCCGCCGGCAAGGGAGTGAAGCAGCCCGGCGTGCAAGCGGGCGCCGTGCATTTTCGTCTGCGCGACGTTTCTGCCGCTGAAGTGGCCGCGGCCGTGGACGTGCCCGCGCATCGGCTGGGCCATTTCCACCCCGCAGGACTTGCCAGTGGCACGGCGGACGCCGTCTGGAAAGGATCAGCCAAGAATGCTGATGTCGCCTTCGCCCTGGACGTGACGCCGCCGCCCCAGCCGGGTGTAGGCGTATTGCCGATGACGGCCCATGCTGCGGGTAAGTATCACGCCGGCACCGATGCACTCGACCTCTCCCAATTCAATTTGTCCACGCCCGCCTCGCGGGTGCAGGCCGCGGGGACGCTCTCCGCCTCTTCCACGCTGCATCTTGCGATCTCAACCTCCAACCTGGAGGAGTGGCGGCCGCTGGTGGCCGCGCTGGGCGGGCCCACCAATGTCCCGTTCCACGTGGATGGAGTGGCCACGTTCACCGGAGTAGCCGGAGGCAGCCTCTCCCAGCCCACGCTCGCCGGGACGCTGGTGGCGCAGAATTTCGAATTCACCCTGCCGGCAACCTCGCGCACCCCCGAGCAGCAGGTCCATTGGGATTCACTCGCGGCCAGCCTTCAATTCTCCTCGCATGACCTTGCCCTGCGGGGCGGCAGCTTGCGGCGTGGGGACACCAGCGCCGATTTCGAGGTCAGCGCCATCTTGGGCAAGGGACAGTTCACCGAAGACAGTCCCTACACGGCGCGGGTGAACCTGCACAATGTGGACGTGGGTTCGACCGCGGCGCTCACTGGCTTCGACTATCCGGTTACAGGGTCAGCCGATGTGTCTCTGCAAATTGCGGGAACCAGGTCGCACCCCCAGGTTCAGGGACATATCCACGCTGCCAACGCCTCGGCCTACGGCGAATCGATCGAGAGTTTCGATGCCGATCTTCAGATCGCCGGGGGCAAGACCGCTCTCAACAACATCCATCTCAGCCATGAGGATTCCGTGGTTGCGGGCAGCGCCGCTTATACGCCGGCCACGCGCGCCTTCCAGTTGGAACTGAGCGGGAAGAATTTTGATGTGTCGCGCATTCGCCAGATTCGTCTGGAGCGGGTGCAGGTGGAGGGCCGCGCCGATTTCACTCTGCAGGGTTCGGGCACGATCGATTCGCCGGAACTCGATGCCGGTATTCACCTCCGCGACCTCGCGCTCGATCACGAACCTCTGGGTGGGCTCGACCTGCAAGCCGTGACCAAAGGCAGAGAGCTGCGCGTCAGCGGGCACTCTGAATTTACCCGGGGCACGCTCTCGTTGGAAGGCAGCGTCGGGATGCACGGTGATTATCCCGCGAATATTTCGCTGCGGATGGACCACCTGGATGCCGACTCGTTGTGGCGCTCTTACCTGGGTGGTGAGCTGACCGGGCACTCCGCGGTTGGCGGAACGCTGACCATGCAGGGGCCGCTACGCGATCCCCGGCAGTGGGCGCTCAACGGCGAGTTGAGCGACGCTGCTTTCGAAGTGGAACACGCCAAGCTGCACAACCAGGGTCCGGTGCGGTTTACCTATGCGCAGCAGACCCTACACATCGAGCCCACGCATCTGGTAGGGGAGGGAACCGATATTACGGGGCAGGGTTCCATCGCTTTCGGGCAATCCCGGGACCTTAATCTCGCGGCCGACGGGCAGGTTGATCTGAAGCTGTTCGATAGCATCGCTCCTGATCTCGCGGCTTCCGGCCTGATGGCGATCCATATGACGGTAGGGGGCACGCTGAGTGAACCGCTGCCGCAGGGCAGCATCCAGGTCAAGAACGGAGCCGTCAGCTATGCCGGATTGCCCAGCGGCTTGAGTGAGATGAACGGGTCGCTGGCGTTTACGCGCGATCGCATCCGGATCGAACAGCTTACCGCCCGCACCGGAGGCGGAACCCTCGACTTGAAAGGCGAGGCCACCACCTACAACCGGCAACTCAACTTCAACCTCACCGCCGTTGGTAAAGAGGTACGCCTGCGCTATCCGCCGGGCGTCAGTTCAACCGCGAACGCGGAATTGCACTGGGTCGGGAGCCGCTCCGCATCTACCGTTTCGGGCGACATCCTGGTCACGAAGCTGGCGGTGACGCCGGGATTTGATTTTGGTTCTTACCTGGCGCGCAGCCGCCAGGCGGTGGCGATCACGCCGGCCAATTCGCCGCTTTACAACGTGAAGCTCGACATCGCCGTTCGCACCGCCCCCGAACTTCAGATGAAAACCGCGGTGGCGCGCCTTTCCGGGGATGCCGACCTGCACCTGCGCGGTTCAGCCGCCCGCCCCAGCGTGCTCGGCCGGGCTGACATTCTGGAAGGGGACGCCACCTTCAACGGCATCAAGTTCCGACTGGAGCGCGGCGACATCACCTTTGCCAATCCGGTCGCGATCGAGCCCCAGGTGAACTTGCAGGCCACCACGCACGTGCGCAACTATGATCTCGACGTCACAGTTACGGGAACCCCCGATCGCCTCAACGTGAACTACCGTTCCGAGCCGCCCCTGCCCAAGTCCGACATCATCGCACTGCTGGCGCTGGGCCGCACCGGACAGGAGTCCGAGCAGTTGCAGCAGCAGGGCGGCCAGAGCCTGTTCAACGACGAAGCCACCAACCTGATCATCAACCAAGCCATCAACTCGACCGTGAGCAGCCGCATGCAGAAGCTCTTCGGAGTCAGCCGGATCAAGATCGATCCCCAGGGTCTGACCACGGAAACCAATCCCACCGCGCGCGGACCGCAGGTCACCATCGAGCAGCAGTTCGCCAACAACCTTTCTCTCACCTACAGCACCAACGTCTCCCAGAGCGCGCAACAAATCATCCAGGGCGAATACTATTTCACTCGCAATGTTTCGGTGGTTGGGACGCGCGATCAGAACGGCGTGGTCAGCTTCGACGTTCGCATTCGCCGCCGCAAGAAATAGAATCATTGCGCGGGGCGCAGGCCCCGCACCGCCCAGATGAATTCCTCTGCGCAAGCCGCCATGTTCTCGATCCTGCGATTGCGCATGGTCGAGTTCCAACTGCGCGCGCGCGGGGTTGTGGAGGAGCGCATACTGGGCGCCATGTCGCGGGTTCCGCGGCATGAGTTCACGCCTGAGGGTTATCGCGATCAGGCCTATGAAGATCATCCGGTGCCGATCGCTGAGGGACAAACCATCTCCCAGCCCTACATCGTCGCCCTGATGCTGGAAGCGCTGGCCCTCAAGCCTGCCGACAGAGTGCTTGAGGTCGGAACCGGATCAGGCTACGTGACGGCATTGCTCGCCGAACTGGCGGCTGAGGTCTTCTCGGTCGAGCGCCATGCCGCGCTGGCGGCCGCGGCCAGAGAGTTGCTCGCCCGCCTGGGCTACACCAACGTGAACGTGATTGTGGGCGACGGCAGCCGGGGTCTTCTGGAGTATGCCCCCTACAACGCCATCATGGTCTCGGCGGCCGCCCCCGAGTTGCCGCCCGCACTGCTGGCGCAATTGGCCGAAGGCGGACGTCTGATCATTCCCGTCGGCTCCGCGGACTCGCAGCAGTTGCAGTTGATTCGCATGGAAGACGGCCAGCCGCGAATTGCTCTGCGCGAGCTTTGCCGGTTTGTGCCGCTGGTCCCGGGGGTGGTGTCTCAGGGCTAGGCGTTTGGTCTTAGGTGCTCACCTCGGGTTCTGCTTCGCTACCTTACGACCTGCCATTCAAGACCCTGCATTACAATTTACTCGTGCCTGTCCTGCATAACCTGCGCGTCACGCTGGAGATGATCAAGTGGGAGCACTCCATCTTCGCGCTGCCCTTTGCGTTATGCGGGGCGATGCTGGCGGCGGGCGGTCTTCCCACCGCTCATCAACTGGTGTGGATTGTCGTGGCCATGGTCGCCGCTCGTTCTGCCGCCATGGCGTTCAATCGCCTGGCTGATGCCGCCATCGACGCCGCCAACCCGCGCACCAGCGCCCGCGCCCTGCCCGCCGGACATCTGTCGCCCGCATTCGTCGCAACCTTCGTCGTAGTTTCCAGCGCGATCTTTATTCTTGCGGCAGCACAACTGAATCGTCTTTCGCTTTGGCTTTCGCCCGTGGCTTTGGCGGTGCTGCTGCTCTACTCCTATACCAAGCGGGTGACGCGCTGGTCTCATCTGGTGCTGGGATTCGCGCTCGGCATTGCGCCGGCGGCGGCGTGGATTGCGGTGCGCGGTTCGCTGGATCCGCGCATCCTGCTGCTGACGGCTGCGGTTACGTTCTGGGTGGGAGGCTTCGACGTGCTTTATGCCTGCCAGGATTATGACTTTGACCGCCAGACCGGGCTCCACTCCATCCCGCGCCATTTTGGCATTCGAACCGCACTATGGGTCGCGCGGGCATTTCACCTCGTCATGGTGGGCCTGCTGGTTACTTTGCTGATTGTGTTTGGGCTGGGGAAGTTGGCGGCTGGCGGGGTTGTGCTGGTGATCCTGCTGCTGCTTTATGAACATTCCCTGGTGCGGCCCAACGACTTGTCGAAGCTGAATGCCGCGTTCTTCACCATGAATGGCGTGATCTCGGTGCTGTTCTTCGCCGCCGTCGCGGGGGACTTGTTGTTGCGGAAATAACACGCGCTCTCTTACGTCGACATGGCGTCCGTGTCATAATCGCTCACGCAAATCGGAGGATCTTTATGCTTCGGCATTTCATACTTAAGGTGACTTGTGCGGTTTTCCTGCTGGCTGCGTTCTGTGCAGCCCAGCAAGCAACTCCGCCGCCGGTTCCCGGCAGCCCGGCGGATTTGGTGCAGCGGGGCGAGAAGCTGAGTCGCGAGGGCCAGCAGGACGCTGCGCTCGCTCTGTACCGCCAGGCTCTCGATAAGTCGCCGGCGATGTATGAGGCGCATCTGGAGGCGGGGATAGCGCTCGACCTTAAGGGCGACTACGCGGCGGCGCGCGCTCATCTCACCCAGGCCATCGAACTCGCGCCCACAGCCGACAAAGCGCAGGCCTTGCGCACGCTGGCGCTTTCTTATGCCTTCGAAGGCAACGCCTACAAAGCCGCGGAATCCGAAATGCAGGTTTTCAACACCCGCCTGGCGAAGAGTGACTCGATCGGCGCGGCCGAGACCTGCGACGAACTCGCCCGCATCTATCTGGAATCGGGCGACCCCGATCATGCCTACAAGTGGTACAAGCTGGGCTACGACACCGCCGGGCACAAGTCCGGCCTCTCCGAGGCCGACAAGAACCTGTGGCTGTTCCGCTGGGAAAGCGCGCAGGCCCGGATCGCAGCCCGACGCGGCAAGGCCGATGAAGCCCAGGAGCACGTCGCGGCCGCTAAAGCCGCGCTCGACGAGGCCAACAATCCCGAGCAGGTGAAGTTCTATCCCTATCTTACCGGCTATGTCGCGTTCTATACCGGCGACTATAAGACCGCGATTGCCGACCTGCAGAAAGCCGACCAGCACGACCCGTTGATCCTGGTCCTGTTGGGCCAAGCCTACGAGAAATCCGGCGACGCCGCCCAGGCCAAGGACTACTACCGCAAGGTCCTGGAGTTCAACGGCCACAACCTGACTAACGCATTCGCGCGGCCGCTGGCGAAGAAGAAGCTGGAAGGGGGAATGTAGCGGCATTCCCCCGGAGCGACGCCGTAAGGGATGCCGGAAATGAATCACCTGCGCACCAGGGCGGAGAACTCCCGTTTTTGCCCATTCCTGCGATATCATCAAGAAGATGCCTGTCTCAGTCCGCACGCACGCTTTTCAAACCGACGACCCGAGCCTCGCGCCGATTCATGCGAAAGTCCTGGCCGGTGAGCGGCTTGAAGCTGACGACGCCCTTGCCCTCTACCGCACCGGCGACATTCTCGCCGTGGGTTGGATGGCCAACTCGGTTCGCGAGCGCATGCATGGCGATAAGACGTATTTCAACGTCAACCGCCACATCAATCCCACAAACGTGTGCGTGGCCGCGTGCCGCCTGTGCGCTTTTGGCCGCAAGAAGGACACGCCCGGCGCCTACACCATGGCGCTCGACGAGGCTTTCGAAACCGCGGCTTCCGGCTACACCGAGGCCGTCACCGAATTCCACATTGTCGGCGGATTGCATCCCGACCTGCCCTTTCAGTATTTCCTGGATCTCTGCTCGGGCCTGAAGCAGCGCTTTCCGCAGGTGCATCTCAAGGCCTTCACCATGGTGGAGGTGGCGTACCTGTCGAAGCGGGCCAAGCTCTCGATTCGCGAGACGCTGGAGCAGCTGAAGGCCTCAGGCGTGGATTCGTTGCCCGGCGGCGGCGCCGAGATCTTCGCCGACCGCGTGCGCCACATTATCTGCGACCACAAGATTGACGGCGACCAGTGGCTGGAAACCGCCCGCCTCGCCCACCAGATTGGACTGAAATCGAACGCGACCATGCTCTACGGCCACGTGGAAAACGACGAAGATCGAGTCGACCATCTCCTGAAGCTCCGCACCTTACAGGATGAA
Source organism: uncultured Acidobacteriaceae bacterium (assembly GCA_963825155.1). Lineage (GTDB taxonomy): Bacteria > Acidobacteriota > Terriglobia > Terriglobales > Acidobacteriaceae > Sulfotelmatobacter. The sequence continues at coordinate 333,289 of CAWGRZ010000001.1, forward strand.
ACCGGCGGATTCCAGACGTTCATCCCGCTCGCCTTCCATCCCGATAACACACCGCTACAGCATTTGCCGAAGACGACCGGCATGCTCGACATGAAGCAGATCGCGGTCAGCCGGCTGGTGCTCGACAACTTCCGGCACATCAAGTCGTACTGGCAGATGGTGACCGCGAAGATGGCGCAGATTTCGCTGCGCTTTGGCGCCGACGATATGGATGGCACAGTGATCGAAGAAAAGATTTACCACGACGCGGGAGCGACCACGCCCCAGGGTATGCGCCGCGAAGAGTTGGAACGCCTGATCCGCGCCGCCGGGCGGGAGCCCATCGAGCGCGATACGCTCTACCGGCCGGTTACAAGGACAGAGACGTCGGTGACGGTCGCGGTGTAGTTAGTGAGTCTCAGCCGGAGGCGTGCGCCCGGCGGGTTCTTTTCCCCCGAGCCTGGGAGTCGTTTGCCGAAGCATTCGTTTCTTCGGAGTTCGCCATAGCGTGCCGCAACAATAGGTTGACCCTTGTCTGATAGCCTTTGCCGTAGCCCTTCAGCCATTCCAGAACGTCGGCGTCAAGGCGCATGGTCACTGATTTCTTCGGTGGGCGATAGAACTTTTGCCCATTTCGGCCTTACTCCAGTCTAAAACCAGCGGGATGTCGGAAAAATCAATGTCTTCGTCTTTTACGGCCGCGATGGTGGCGATGTCTCGCTTTTGTTCCTTGCTTAGCTTCCTCATAAGGTTTCCTTTCACGCGACTCCGCAGTACGAGCTGAAATGATCCTCGTTACATCTTCGCCTTCTGCGTCCAGCCATGTGTGAATCGCTACAAGAATTGTCCCCGGCAACGACCGATCCGATACTGATCCATCGCTCCTCATCTTCCATTGATTCGCCGCGTTGCGTTAAAGTGTACGGGTCATCGAAGATCAGCGTCGCAGTCTCGAAGCGAACACCGTGCTTGTTGAGATTCTGGTGGTTCTTCTCGTCGTTCCATTCGAAACGTATAGGGTTTCCGGCGCCGCACCAGTTCTTAATCGCACGGGAAGATCTCTCGAATGTCAATACATATGTATGTACACGCTAAAACATATATATGTACACGCTCCGGCGTCGCGATTAATGCGCAAGGTTCAATGAGCCGGCGGCTCCGATGTTAACTTGTGCAGTTCCTCGGCCGAACCTCGCAGCAGATTCCTCAGGACCGCGACCTCCGCCTCGATCCCCGCGTGCAGGGCGGGATCTACATCGGGAGCGAAAAAAGGAGAGTGGTTCGAGGGCAGCCGGTTTCCCGACGCTTTGGCCTCTGCGAACTTTTCCGGATCGGCCCCGCCCAGGCTGAAGTAGAAACCCGGGACTCCCTGCTCGATGAAGTAGGAGAAATCTTCCGAGGGCGCGATCGGCCCGGCGATTTCAACGTTCCCTTTGCCGAGAGCCGCCTCCAGCGGCGCTTTCAGCCGCTCGGCCAGCGCCGGATCGTTATATACCGCGTCGGTGGCCTCATAGTGCTCAACCAGGGGTTCGCGGGGAGCGCCGGCCGCGGCCGCTTCGGCCTTGGCGATGCGCGTGATCGCAGCCAGGATCTGCTTGCGCACGTCCTGCTTGTAGGTCCGCACCGTCAGCCCCATTTCCGCGTGGTCGGGAATAATGTTGTTCTTGGTTCCGGCCTGAATGTATCCCACCGTCACCACCGCCATTTCGCCCGGTTTCACTTCGCGCGAGACAATGGTCTGCAGCGTGAGAATCGTCCGCGCGGCGATTACGATCGGGTCGATGGCGGTCTGCGGCATGGCGCCGTGCCCGCCCTTGCCGTAAATCGTGATGCGCACGGAGTCGGAGTTTGTGTTGTAGACGCCGGGAGTGATCGAGACCATGCCGGCGGGCAGTTCGTTGCCCACGTGTAAAGCCACGGCCACGTCCGGCTTGGGGAAGCGGGTGAACAGGCCGTCGCGAATCATGCCTTCCGCCCCGCCAATCGTCTCCTCGGCAGGCTGGCCAATCAGGATGAGCGTCCCGTGCCAGGTATTTTTGCTGCGCGCCATGATTTCGGCCGTGCCCAGGATGGCCGCCATGTGCAGATCGTGGCCGCAAGCGTGCATCACCGGAACATCGTGTCCGGCGTCGTCTTTTGTATGTACCTTGCTGGCGTAGGGCAGTCCGGTCTTTTCTTCGACGGGCAGAGCATCGAGTTCGGTACGCAGCATGATGGTCGGCCCCGGACCGTTCTTGAGGATGGCGACCACGCCAGTTCCGCCCACGTGCTCGGTCACGTCGTAGCCCGCGCTGCGCAGGCGCGCGGCCAGTTTCTCCGCAGTTTGGGTTTCATGGCCCGAGAGCTCGGGATGTTCGTGCACATCGAGGTAAAGCGCGTGCGCGTCTGAATATACGCTGTCGACTTCTTTCGAAGTTGGCGCCTGCGCCCAGGCGGAGGCGGTGAGCAATGCGAGCAGTAGAAAGTTTGCCGTTTTCATGTCCCCGGATAATAGCCCTCTCATTCTTCTGCCTGCAAACCCTTTGGTCTGAATTCTTTCTTGCACTGATTCCCGAAGGTGTCCATCGCAGGGTCGCCAGAGTTTGAATTCCTCGCTTGCCTTTTTTCCACCGGGTGTACAATCGGCTTAGAAAGCACTTGGTTGCGCACTTCTTTGGCAAGGCCGAGGCGCTCATGAATGTTCACGTCAGTTATCGTCTTCATAAAATTCCCGCCGTAGAAAAAGACATTCAACATCAGATTGAAAAACTGCAAAAGCGCCTGCAGGTGTTCCGTCCCGAACTCGTCCACTTAAAGGGAGTGGTGGAGGAGATCTCGGCCCGCGAAGGCACCAGCGTTTCGCTGAACCTGCGGCTGCCCTCGGGGCAGATGGCGGTGCAGGCTTCGGCTCCAACTGCCGCGGCCGCGGTGAAGAGCGCTTTTGAGGACCTGCTGCAGCAGGTCAACAAGCACAAGGAAATGCTGCGTTCCTCGCACAAGTGGCAGCGCGGCCGCCGCGGCGACAGCGCCCGCCCCGGAGCCATCATGCGGGAAGTTCCGTTTGAGCAAACCCTGGCCGCGGTTTTCCCGCCAACCATTTCCGCCGACGATATTCGCTCCTATGTGAACGTCAATCTGGCGCGGCTCGAACGGTTCGTGGAACGCGAAATTTACTTCCGCGAAGCCCAGGATTCCATCCCCGCGGACTCGCTCTCAAAAGAAGAAGTGATTGATGAGACCATCGCCGCCGCGTTGGGCGACGGCCAGGAGAAGCCCGAGCGTCTGGCGCTCGAGCCCTGGCTTTACCGGCTCGCCCTGCGGGCTCTCGACGACCTTTGCCGCCCCGACGAAAGTAACGGCAACGCCGTGCATCTGGAAGAGTCGGCGCGGCGGCGAAACGTCAAGGGCAGCGACGAACCGGAACTGCAATTTCATCAGCCCGACGAATCCATCACGGGCGAGACTGTGATTCGCGACGACCGGGTGGCCACGCCGGAGGAAATCATGGCCTCGGACGAGCTTCTGCGCTTGATTGCCGCGGCGCTCCGCGATCTGGGTTCCGGCCCGCGCGAGGCCTTCATTCTGCATGCGGTGGAAGGCTTCAGCGTCGAGGAGATCATGGCGATTACCGGCCTCCCGCCCGACCGCATCCTCACCTTCATTTCTGCCGCTCGTGACCACTTGCGCAAAGCGCCTGGGTTGGCCAGGCAGTTTCCGGACCGGTTCGCTCCGACCGGCGCCGCTTAGTTCCAATTCTTTGGGGGAGATGATCCATGAGCATTACCCGTGAACAGATTCGGGAGTTGGCTGAATTTCAAGATAGCAACTCCTGCGCCCTCAGCTTTTATTTCCAGCCGTCCACGCCCCGCAACAAGGCCCATAAGGAAGACACGATCCTGGTCAAGGACCTGGCCCGCGAAGCCCTGCGCAGCCTGGAGAGTAAAGGTAAAGCAGACAGCGCCCGCGCTGACATTGACCGCGTGCTGCGACTTTCGGGCGAACTGCGCGGCAACGGCACCCACGCCAAGGCCGTGTTCGCCTGCGCCGCCCAGAACATCTGGCGCGAATATGATTTGCCCGCTACATTGCCGGGTACGCAGCTCATCGTTGACCGGCACTTCCATCTCAAGCCCCTGGCCTATCTCCTGGGTGCTTTCCCCCGCCTGGGGGTGGTGCTGGTTGACCGCCACAAGGCGCGCATTTTCGATCTTCGCTTAGGCGAGTTGATCGAGCGGGAAGGCCTGTTTCAGCCTCTCTCGCGCAAGGGACGCAGCGACGGTTATGCCGGCTACGACGGTGGCCATGCCCAGCGCCGCGTGGACGATGAGGCCCGCCAGCATTTCAAGGCCGTGTCCGAGGTTCTGAAACAGTCCCTGGAAAAGGGCGAATTCGAGAAATGGATTCTCGGTTCGCAGGACGCGCATCGCTCCCAGCTCGAGCCGCACCTGCATCCTTACGTGAGCCAGGCCCTGCTGGGCCGCTTCCATGCCGATGTGGGCCACGCTAGCCCTGACGAGATTCGCACTCACGCACAGCAGATTGTGGAGCGCTGGCAAACCGATCGCCGCCGCGAGCTGGTCGGCCAGGTGCTGAACCTGTCGCGCAGCAACGGGCGAGGCGTCACCGGATTGCGCCGCGTGTTGCGGGCGCTGGAACTGGGAGAAGTTCAGACTCTGTTGCTGGGCGAGAACTTACAGGCCCACGCCGTCGAATGCTCCGGATGCGGACACTTGGACGCCCACCTCGTCAGTTTCTGTCCGGTTTGTGGCCGGGCCACACAGGAGGTCGTGGACGTTGGCGAGGCGATTCTGCCCTGGGTGATTCGCCGTGACCTCGAAACCTTCTACGTGAAGGACGATGCCGAGTTCGACAAAGTGGGCAACATTGCCGCGCTCCTGCGCTTCCGGTCCGACAACGTGCAGCCCATCGCCACCTCCACGGCCGATCAGTTAGCCAAGGCGGGCGCCGCCTATCCCGGCCGCCTGCGCAGGTTCGCCAGCCGGTGATTTTGGTTCTCTCGTAGGATTGGGTCATCTGGTCCTCGGAGATGGAGAAGCAACCGCTAGCAGCTCAGTTCGCGGAAATACCCAAATGTGGGGACAGCCGCCCTCGGCTGTCCGTCGAGCGAAGCGCGACCGCGGTTGGTCGGAACCGGTAACCCGCGGCGACTGGCGACTAACCCTCTGGTGTGAATCCTCTTTCCGGCCCATGATATGCTTCCCGCTTCGCCCGCCAAGACCACTCCGCCCTAAGTGGAAGCGATTTTGTTGCCAGCGGGCCGTTTCGAAGATCTGTCGCAAGAAAAGCTGTCAAGAACGAAGATGATCTGCAAGACGAAGATCTGCAACACGAAGCCGTGAACCTTTGAAGGAGGATTCCTTTGACATTCTCGCGCCGTGATTTCGTGAAGACGTCCGTGCTCGGAGCCGTTGCCGCCGGAGTGGGCGCCCATGCTGCGATCCCGGAAGCGCTCGGAGAGAACAGCGGCCAGGCTTCGCCGGCCGGATCGCCGAAGCGCCCGATTATGATTTGCGCCAACAACGGCCACCCCTACCTGGAGGCGGCGTATGCCTTCCTGAAAGGCGGCGGCGACACGCTCGATGCCGCCATCCTTGTGGTAAAGGGCCCGGAAGACGATGTCAAAGACGACTCGGTCGGGCTGGGCGGTTTGCCCAACGAAGAATGCGTGGTCGAACTCGACTCCTGCTGCATGCACGGACCCACGCGGCGCGCGGGCGCGGTGGGCGCGGTGCGCAACATTAAGAACGTTTCCATGGTGGCGAAGGCGGTGATGGAGCATACCGGCCACGTCATGCTCGTCGGAGAAGGCGCCGAGCGTTTTGCCGTGGACATGGGTTTTCCCCGCGAGAATCTGTTGTCCGAGCGCTCGCGCAAGATCTGGCTGCTGTGGAAGGAATCTAATTCCGATCGCGACTGGTGGGGGCCGGGAATCGCCGATCCGCACTGGAAGCCGCCCGTGCCTGAGTCCAAGCCGCAGGCCGACCTATGGCAGAAACGGATTCAGCAACTGCAGCAGCGTGCCGCCGATCTCGGCATTGAGCCTGAGTTTCAGCTGGCGGCCGTGCGCCGCGTGCTGTTTCCGCCGAGCGGCACGATTCATTGTTCAGCACTGAATGAGAAAGGTGAAATGTCTGGCATTACCACCACCAGCGGACTGGCGTTCAAACTGCCCGGCCGCGTTGGCGATTCGCCCATCATTGGCGCCGGCTGCTACACCGATCAGGACGTAGGTTCCGCCGGAGCCACCGGCGCTGGAGAAGAAAACATCAAGGTCGCGGGCGCTCATACCATTGTCGAGAACATGCGCCACGGCATGTCCCCGCAGGAAGCCGGCATGGACGCGCTCAAGCGCATCGTGCGCAACTACAACGGCGATATGACCAAGCTCCACTTCATGGATATGACTTTCTACGTCCTGCGAAAAGACGGGGCCTACGCGGGCGTGTGCCTGTGGGAAGGATATTCCCCTGGCCATCCCCACAAATTCGCCGTGCATGACGGAACCCTGCGCTCCGAAGTTGCGACCCCGCTGCTCAAGGGCTATTCGGAAGATTGGCCGCCCATGCCGGTCGTTCCGGAGGAGTTGAAGAAGGATTCGTATTATCTGAAGTAGACGCGGTCAGCGAAGCAAAGGGACGCCGGCTTGATCGGCGGCATCCGCCAATTTTCGATCGAGCGTCGCCAGGGGAAGCTGCATGTCTCGCGCCAGTTCCAGATAGCACGTGTCGTAGGCAGTTAACCGAAATTGACGCGCAGAGGCGAGCGCGCGCCGGAGTGAGATCGGCCCCTGAATAGTCTCGATCGACCGACTGAGCAACATTTCGAGTTTCTGAAGCGCTTCCCCAGTGTCCGCCACGGAAATAAGTCCGCGCCGTTCTGCGACGACAAAGCCATTCGGTACTTCAAGGTGCCAAAGTGCGGGGACCACGGCATGGCCGCCATCAACCAGCACCTGCCGGACACGCGTAGCGCGGGCTGGAATGGGATGGTCGATGAACCAGGCGAGCGCCACGGATGCGTCCAGGACAAGACGCATCACCGGCGGCCCTCTTCGATCAGATCCTTGACGGTCATCCCCTTGGGCAAAGGCTTGACCCGCTTACGGATCCGTTCGATGGCAGCGAAGACTTCCTTTACATCCGCAGTATCGCGAGCGGGAGCGATGACAGCCGCAAGCTTTCCCCTGCGCGTAATCCCGATACTTTCGCCTTCACTGGCGCGCTCCACCAGTTCTGAGAGCTTCTGTTTGGCCTCGAATAAGCCGACGGTTCGCATCCAGCCCCTTTATCCACCTAGATTGACCATCTAGATTATATCAAACGATCTCAGGCGATCAACGGCGCTTGAGGCTAAATATCGACGGGCGCCTACGAGAACCTCACCTTCACATCAGGCCCCTTCTCCAGGTGAATGCTCTCCACGAAGCGCACCTTGCCGGTGCGCAACGTCAGGATCACCGACGAGGTCCGCGTGCCTTCACCGAAGAAGCGCACGCCCTTGAGCAGCGCGCCGTCGGTGACGCCGGTGGCGGCGAAGATCAGTTGCTTGCCGGGGGCGAGGTCTTCGGCTTCGTAGATGCGATTCTTGTCTTTGATGCCCATGCGCGCCAGGCGCTCCTCCTGATCGGGCTTCACCACCAGGCGGCCGAGCATGTAGCCGTTGAGGCAGCGAATCGCCGCCGCGGTGATCACGCCTTCCGGCGCGCCGCCCGATCCCATGACCGCATGCACGCCGGTGCCGATGACGGCGGCTGCGATCCCGGCCGAAAGGTCGCCATCGCCGATCAGCCGAATGCGGGCGCCCGGCCGCGCGAATGTCGGCGATGAGTTTCTCGTGACGCGGACGGTCGAGCACGATCACCACCAGATCATCCACGTCGCGCTCCAGGCGCTTCGCGATGTTCTTCAGATTGTCGGCGACGGGCGCGTCGAGTTCGACCGCATCTTTGCACGACGGCCCGACGACGATCTTTTCCATGTAGCAGTCGGGGGCGTGCAGCAGGCCGCCGCGCTCGGACGCGGCCAGCACGGTGATCGAACCCGGGCGCGCCGGTCGCGCACAGGTTGGTGCCTTCGAGCGGATCGACGGCGATGTCGACCTCGGGAACTTCGGTGCCGTCGGGAAATTCGGCGCCAACTTTCTCGCCGATGTAGAGCATGGGCGCTTCGTCGCGCTCGCCTTCGCCGATGACGATGGTGCCGCGCATGGGGATTGAGTCCATGGTCTTGCGCATGGCCTCGGTCGCGACCTGGTCGCTGAGCTTGCGCTCGCCCTGGCCCATGGTGCGGGCGGACGCGATGGCGGCCACTTCGACCACGCGCAGGAATCGCGACGCCAGATCGCTTTCAATGTTCTCCCCGAAACTGCGGGCCTTGCCTTCCGGACGAGTCGTCGTCGGCATCTCGCATCCCCTGGGCGCGTTGTGAACCCTCATGACGCGCCGGGTTGAGACTATAGCGCACTCGCCGGGCCGATGAAAACAGGGGCGATGAAAACAGGGCCGATGAAAAGAAGAGCGCGAACCCAGAGCTTGGGAGCGTAGTCCGAACGGATGGTAATGGTGCAGTTTGAGAAGAAGGGGAATGATTCGTATCAGGGCACCGCTTCAGCCATGCCGCAAGTTCGTGGGACGGTTGCGGCTTTAGCCGCTGGGACGCTTCACTGCGACAGCGGCTAAAGCCGGATCCATCCGGGTGCGGATGCGGCACGCCTGAAAGGCATGCCCTGATACGATTCTCCTGCTCAAACTGCACCACTACCGATTGGATTGCCGCATACACTCAGGCCCGCTCTCCGTGATATTCTCTCAACCCTGATTCGGAAACAGCCCATGTCTGATGCGCGCCCGCTGACTTTGCTTTGCATTACGACGTATGAAAAGGGGCAGGAATTCATGCGCGAATGCAAGCGCCAGGGCTGCCGCGTGATCCTGCTCACGGCGGAGAAATTGCGCGATGCCGACTGGCCCCGCGAGAGTCTCGACGATACCTTCTACCTTCCGGCGGAAATTCCCCTCGCCGAGATTGTGCAGGCCGTGACTCACCTGGCGCGCACCCACAAACTGGACCGCATCGTCGCGCTCGACGAGTACGACATGGAGACTGCCGCCACCCTGCGCGAACACTTGCGCATCCCCGGCATGGGCCTCACCACCATGCGCTATTTCCGTGACAAGCTGGCCATGCGCATGCGCGCGCTCAATCGCGACGTGCGCGTCCCGGATTTCGTTCCGGTCGTCAATCACGCCGACATTCGCTACTACCTCGACCATGTGCCGGGACCGTGGGTGCTGAAACCCCGCCAGGAGGCCTCTGCAATCGGCATCAGCAAAATTCACGCCGCCGGGGAATTGTGGCCGCTGCTCGAGCAACTCGGCGACAAACAGTCGTCGTTTTTGCTGGAGAAGTTTTTGCCCGGCGACGTTTATCACGTGGATTCAGTAGTGTCGGAGAACGAAATCGCCTTTGCCAACGTCAGCAAGTATGGCAAGCCCCCCATGAACGTCGCCCAGGGCGGCGGAATTTTCACGACGTTCACCGTGCCACGCGGCAGCGAAGAGGACGCCCGGTTGCGGGCGATTAACCGCGACCTGATTGCCGCGCTGGGACTGGTCCGCGGAGTGGCGCATGCGGAGTTCATCCAGGCGCATGCCGACGGGCAGTTTTATTTCCTGGAATGCGCGGCCCGTGTAGGCGGCGCCTACATCAACGAGATGGTCGAGGCCGCCACCGGAATCAATCTGTGGCGGGAGTGGGCGCGCATCGAAGTCGCCGGCGGCGACGGCAGCTACAGGTTGCCCCCGGTCCGCGAAGAATATGCCGGGGTGATTCTATCGCTGGCCCGCCAGGAAGACCCCGATACCTCCGCCTACAACGATTCGGAGATAGCCTTGCGAATTAAGCGGCATCATCACGCCGGACTGGTGCTGCGGTCAACCGATGCACAACGAATTCCAGCGTTGCTCGATAACTACGTTCGTCGTTTCGCCGAAGAATTTCTCGCGGTCGAGCCGCCCCGAGATAAACCCACCGCCTGACACCCTGCTGAAAAGCTCAGGATTCGGTAGGGGTTTGTATGCTGACCCATTACCCAAGATTCGTATCAGGGTATGCCTTCAGGCATACCGTACGTGCGCGCTTGTCAATCGCGCCTTCAGGCGCTGCGATTCGAGGGCAGTCAATGGGCTCTCGTAATCACTTTTTCAGCACGTTGGCCTAGAACGCGTCAATCCCCGTTACGCTCTGCCCGATGATCAGCGAGTGCACGTCGTGCGTGCCTTCGTAGGTCTTCACCGACTCCAGGTTCATCATGTGGCGCATGATGGGATAGTCGTCGGCCACGCCGTTGGCTCCGAGAATGTCACGCGACAGGCGCGCGCATTCGAGAGCCATCCACACGTTGTTCCGCTTCGCCATCGAGATATGTTGCGGCTGTACTTTGCCCGCGTCTTTCAATCGTCCCACTTGCAAGACTAGCAGTTGCCCTTTGGTGATTTCGCTGATCATCCACGTGAGCTTGTCCTGCACGAGTTGGTGCGAGGCGATGGGCTGATCGCGCCACTGCTTGCGCAGCAGCGCGTATTGCAGGGCGCAGTCGTAGCACGACATGGCCGCGCCGACCGCACCCCACGCGATTCCGTAGCGGGCTTGATTCAAACACATCAGCGGAGACTTCAGGCCGCCGCTCTTCGGTAGCAGATTCGACTCGGGGATGTGCACGTCCTGCAAGGAGAGTCCGGAAGTCACCGACGCGCGCAGCGACCACTTGCCGTGAATGTCATCAGCCTTGAAGCCGGGACGGTCGGTCTCAACCAGGAATCCGCGGATGCGATCCTTCTCGTCTTCCACCTTGGCCCAGATGATCGCGACATCGGCGATGGTGCCGGATGTGATCCACATCTTCTCGCCGTTAATCACGTATTCGTTGCCGACTTTCTTGGCGCGGGTGCGCATGCCCCCGGGGTTGGAGCCGAAGTCAGGCTCGGTCAAACCGAAGCACCCAAGCTTCTCGCCCTTCTGCATTGCGGGCAGCCACGTTTCCTTCTGCTGGTCGCTGCCGAATTCGTAAATCGGATACATACAGAGTGCGGACTGCACGCTCACAAAGCTGCGCACGCCCGAGTCGCCGCGCTCGAGTTCCTGCGTCATCAATCCGTACTCGACGTTGCCCATGCCGGCGCACCCGTAGCCCTTCAGCGATGCGCCGAAAAAGCCCAGATCGGCCATGGGCTTGACCAGTTCGCGCGGAAAACGCCCGGCGCGGTTGCACTCCTCAATGATGGGGATGAGGTTGTCTTCAATAAACTGGCGTGTGGTGTCGCGCACCAGGCGCTCGTCGTCGCTGAGCAGGGAATCGTACTGGATAAAATCGACCCCGCGAAATTTGATGGCAGACATAGGGTATCTCCGTCGAAATGAAGTGCGGCCCAGATCAAGATGCCGGGAAACAGGTTTGCCGCCCGCTGAACCGGGCGTGTGCAGGAAGGCAAACATATGACGGTAGCAGGGGCGGGGAAGTGCGGTCAAACCAGACTCCCCGGCTCTACCTTCGGCCAAGACAGCCGGCACAACCATGCTGTAAAATCGAACACGACGGAAGAGAACTGAGACGCAGCTTTCAGAGTCTTCCCGAGTGGATTAAGTAGGCCTGAAGCATCCCATCCACAACCATCGTCACCAGCAGTCTGACGGATTACGCTGCGCAAACATTGATGACATCAGGAGAGAGCAACCATGGCAGTAGGCGCCAAAATCGCAAAAACAGCAGACCGCAAGAAGGTCATGGACACCACCAAGAGCACGGATTGCCCCAAGTGCGGCAAGCCCACGCGCATCGTCAAGCGGGTGAAAGACCGCGAACGCGGCGTCCCGGGCGGGGTTTACATCTCATGCTCGGCGTGCGAGTTCTTCGAGAAGCTGTAGGGTCTTGCACAATCGTTGGAGTATGAGGCTCCTAGTCGAGCGAGAGCGCAGTTCTGAGAGCCTCATCGCGTCAGCGGCAGAATCTTTGCACATCGGGCGGAGGCGGCGCAGGAATCAGGTCGAACTCGCCCGGCCAGCCCGTGCATCCGTGGGCGTTGACGCTGCGACTAACGCTGCGTTCCATCTCGCGAGCTTTTATCTTCGCTTGTTCCACTTGATTTGTTCCCAACTCCGCCTCGAGCGCCTGCAGGTCGCTCGCGACGCGGCGATTGCCGGCATCGTTGCTCACGAGCATCCAGACATACGCCTCAAACTTGTCCAGCGCTACGCCCTCACCATCGCGCAGCAACTTCGCCTGCTGCTCTTGCGCCTGCGGCAGACCTTGCTGTGCAGCCTTGCCAAACCACGCCGCGGCAGCGGAATACTCCTGACGCTCGAGCTTGACCCGACCCAGCAAATATTCGCCGAATGGATCTCCTTGATCAGCGGCGCTCTGCAAAAAACCGCTCGCGTCGTTTAGATCCCGGCCGGGTATCGATCCGGCATAGATGATCCGGCCCGCCAGCCATTTTGCCAATGGGTCGTCTTGTTGTGCCGCCTTCTTGTACCAGTCAAGCGCTTCGCGCGGGTTGACTGGAGTGGCGCGACCAGTTTCAAACAGATATCCCAGCACTACCTGCGCCGGAGCGAAGCCCAGTTCCGCAGAACGGCGGAAGTATTCGATCGCGTTCAAGTCGCTGCGCGTGACGCTACTGCCCATCAGCGCATTCATTCCCTGATCAAACAGATGTGGAGCGTTCAAGCCAGCGGTCGTCTGACCCACGGTGAGTTGAGCAGTAATCCCAAGGCAAGCCAGGAAAGCTGAAAGAAGTCGATAACGCACGAGCAGCCCTCTGAGTCAATCGTGGTCGTTGAATCAGCCGGGGTCAAGGTACACAAGCGGATGGACGGAAGTAACATTCATCGCACCGCCGCTAGCGCGGCTTCTGAGGCAGAATGTTGCGACGCAGAGCCTCGCGAAACTCAGAGGCTTGTTCAGCGGTGAACGCCCGCTTGGGTATGGGAACGTATATTCTCGGCTGCGGAAGGATCACGAACACCGATTTGTTTTCCCCCCACGCTACATAAGCCGACCACGCGACTCTTGAATCGGCGTGCGCAGATTGAATGTAGAGGCCCGTGTCGGAGGTTCCAATCGTGATGGGAGTTTGGGCCGTAGGGGTGTTGCGATATTGCCGGCGCGCTGACAGCCAAGGGGCGCCCAGCATAAAGGCGAACCAAATCACTGCAAATGCGAAGGGTGCCGCCCAGATCTTGAGCATCTCGGAACCCGGTCGTACAAGCGGTAGAAGTAAAGAAACGAGCATTGCAAGGCCCACCAGGAAATACGCGCAGCGCAGTAGCCAGCGTCGCCATGCTCTGAGACTTCGCCACGCCAACAATCCTTGGTGATAGTCTTCCGGAGTAAGTTGGAAGGTTATTCGCACGGTCCGCAGATTATAGCGGCGGAAAAAACGTATCTACCCGCTGATCTGTCCCAGAATCGCCCTCGCCTCCGCCGCGGGATCGGCGGCTTCTGTGATCGGTCGGCCGACCACGATGTGGCTGGCTCCCGACGCAATGGCCTCCGCGGGCGTGACGACGCGCACTTGATCGCCGACACTGCTGCCGGCAGGCCGCACCCCCGGAGTGACGATGGCGAAGTCATTCCCGAGCTCTGCGCGCAGGGTGGACGCCTCGCGGGCCGAGGCGACCACGCCCTGGCATCCGTTGGCCAGTGCGATGGTGGCGAGGCGCACTACGGTGTCCTCCACGGTGCCGCGGATTCCGATTTTGTCCAGATCGTTTGCGTCCAGACTCGTGAGTACGGTGACGGCGAGCACCATCAACTCCGGACGGGCCCGCGCCGCGTCCACCGCCGCGCGCAGCATCTTGCCGCTGCCGGCCGCGTGAACGGTGAGCATGCTCACGCCCAGTTCGGCCGCTTCGCTCACCGCCGCTCCCACGGTGTTGGGAATATCGTGGTACTTCAGATCGAGAAACACGCGTCGCCCCGAAGACACCAGATCGCGTACCACCTGCGGTCCTTCGGCCGTGTAGAGCTGCATGCCGACCTTGTAAGTCCGCGCGGAGTCTCCCACCGCCGCCACGATTTTTTGTGCGGCGGCGGCGGTGGAAACATCCAGTGCAACGATAAGCCGCTGGCGCGGGTCGACGTGGCCCGCGTCATCGTGGCGGAGGCCATCGCTGCGCAAGCTTAGCCCGCCACCCGGGATACGGTTGGGTAGAACTGCTGGCATCCCGGCCAGTGTAACGTTTTTTACGGGAGTTCCGCTACCGGGGGATGGTTAACGGCACCGTCTGGTAACTGGGCTTTTGCCGGCGGGGGTTTACCAGATCCAGACGCACGCGCTGTAGACCGCGCTGCCGGAAGTGCAGCGCCTCGGCCGCACCGTAGGACAGGTCGATAATGCGACCTGGTACGATGGGACCGCGGTCATTGACTCGAACCACTACGGCCCGGCCATTGCGCAGGTTCGTGACCCGCACGTAGCTTCCCAGGGGAAGCGTCAGGTGGGCTGCGGTCATATCGTACATATCGTACGGTTCGCCGCTGGCGGTTGGCTTTCCGTCAAAATACTCTCCGTACCAGGATGCCGTCCCAATTTGATACGGTGTAGGCTTGCTGGCATGGGTGCGGACTTCGGGTTTCGTTTGGGCTGAACTAACTGGAGCCGGTGTCGCCCCGAGTTGTTCGGTCCCTGAGCCGCTCCCAGGCTGGCGAACAAAAAAGCAAGCGCCAGTCCATGAGCTAAACGTCTTCGCATTCAGTTCTCCTCGCATACTCAAAAGTGCCCTGGCCTTTAGGCTGTGGTATTTCGCTGCAGTTTGTAGATGCTATCGGCGTGCCAAACGAGTGTCAAGGCGAAACGGCTGTTACGCCGATGACCTCCTAGTAATAGATATCTTACGTAACTTGTTGGTAATTTAGGCACATCCAGCAAAGCCCCTTTGTTTCAGGAAGCTTACGCGTTTACCATATAGTAAATAACGCGCCACGCGCTGCAAGGTAGAATTTACAAGACAAATGGAATCAATGACTTACGGTTTGCAGGACGGCAACTTGCATGGAATCATGTATTTACAAGGTTGACTCCGAAGGCAGCCCAGAAGATTTTCCGGGTCCGGGCTCCAAAAGTAACCTCCAGGGCCCGGCCGATAAGATCTTGCTCCCTAACCGAGGCTCCAGGGGGCTCATCGGAACCAAAGCCATCGCCGAAAAACCGCCAATCGTACTCACCATTGCGGGGTTCGACCCCTCGTCCGGGGCCGGGGTGACCGCCGACATAAAGACGATCGCCGAGCCCACGGATGCTATGGCGTCGCCTGCATTACAGCCTTGACGGTGCAGTCGACTTCCGGGGTACGGCGGGTCCAGGCGACGGAGCCCAGCTCTGGTCACCGAAACCCTCGAAGAATTGGTGGCCGACCTCGCCATTGCCGCCGTTCACATCGGCATGTTGGGGTCCGGAAAAGTGGTCAAGGCAGTGGCGGACTTTCTCGCCAGCGAGCCTGCAAGCCGCTCCGCCAACCGGCCCGGCCGGGGCCGCCTGCCTAATATTGTGCTGGACCCGATTCTCAAATCCTCTTCCCGCGCCCAACTGCTCGGCATTCGCCCGCGGTCCAGGCTCCTGGTCGAGCGGCTGATCCCCCTGGCCGATGTCGTCACCCCCAACGTAGAGGAGGCGGAGGCCATCACCGGCATGAAGGTTCGAGAACTGGAAGAGATGAAGGCCGCCTCCGCCAAGTTGCACGAAATGGGCGCTCCAGCCGTGGTCATTACCGGAGGTCATCTGGAGAAGGCCACCGATCTGTTGAGTTTCACCACCAAGCGCGGGGTGGAGCAGGAAGATGTTCGAGGCCGAGCGGCAGCGCTCGAACTCGACTCATGGCACCGGGTGTGCCTTCGCCACCGCCATGGCCTGCCATCTGGCGCTCGACCGGGGTTTGGCCGAAGCCGCCCTGCTGGCGAAAACCTATGTAGCCGCCGCCATCTCCTACGGACACCCGCTGGGCCGGGATTGGGCCCGTGCATCATCTTTATCGCATGGGTCAGCAGCGCCGCGCGGCCGGAACGGGAAGCGAAGAGTAGGGCGGAGTCTTTCTGGCTTGCGCAGAACTCGGCCTTCAGCCCCCGATATAGCCGACGAGAGGGCTCATTAGTCTTTAGGTCTTTAGTCCTTCAGCAAAGCCGCTTAGTCGTCATCGCGACTGGAAGGTTTCTCGAGCAGTTTTTCCGCCACGAACGAGGCCGTGGCCGCCAGCAGCCATTCCGCCCGGTAAAACTGGATCGCTTGCCAGTCGACGAAGGTCTTTGCCGTGAGCAAACCGACCAGCACTGCGCCCGCAACACACCCTAGGCCGATTACGAAGGCGATCAGCGACGCCGCCGAAAGGCCCGTCCAGCGTTTGATCTCATGGAAGTGCAGGTAGCGCATCCACGAAGGGATATTCACGCTGCTCCAGATCTTGCTCGCAGCCGCCGACAATCCCACGACCATTGAGTGCATCCCCGTGGTCGTCCGTTCCCAGATCCCGGCCATTGCGCCCGCGTCCTCCTGGGTATCAGAACTCATTGCTTCGGGGCGGCGTCCACCGCAGGAATGGCAAAAGCGGGAGCCCAGCAGGAACTCCGTTTGGCAGCGCGGGCAGGTCTCGGCCATTCTCGGAACCGCTTCCCGAATTACGACCTGATCTTCATCGGCTAGCGCCGGCGATGGCGGTCGCCAGAACTCTTGCCCGGTTTCATGTACTACATCTGACATACATTAGTATACGGCAAACCTCGAACATCCATGGCATTCTAACCACCAAAGCCAGCCTGGCCCTAAGTGCCTAAGCAACAGACACTTGCAATTTTTTTCCTGCACCAACCAAGCAGCGCGCGGGCAATAATTACGTGCGCCTGCGAGTAAAGATGCACCAGTTACCGAAGGCCCATGGACTCCCAGAGATGACTGCCCGCTCGGACCGGGAGGAGCTCGATGGATCGGGAGGCCACAAAAGACGTTGTTAAGATTAAAGAAGATTGAAGCGCCGCTAGCCACCCAAGCTCCATCTCGCGGCGCACAAGTTGCTCGATCCTTCCAACTTCCGGATCGGTCTCTAACTGTGCAAATTATAGGGTGCGTGCGCCGCGCTGACAGGTGGCGTTGTGGGCACGTGGGCTGACGTTCTTGGTTCACGCTTCTTGGGATACTGAGTGCTGGAGCCGGGCGGGTAGTTCGACAGCAGTTCTTCGCAAGTTCGTTTAGACTAGGTGGCAGCGGACCCGTGACGACGCCGACAAAAAAAATCCTGATCGAACTTGCGCCAAGCACAAATCCAGAGCGCGGCCCCAAAGTCCCGCTGATCTTCCTGGCCCTGTTGCTCGCGGCCTGCATCCCTGCCGCAGCCCAGTCGCAACCTGCGTCTGGTACTCCCCATCTGGTATCTACACAGTCTCGTACTCCCCATGGAGCGCCGCACGATCCCCAAACCGATGCCGCGTTCGACCACTTCTACAACATGCAATACGACCGCGCCACGCAGGAGTTCGAGAAGATTCTCGAGGAGCGTCCCAACGACGCCTTTGCCGTCAACCATCTGCTCACCACCGTGCTGATGCACGACCTCTACACCACCGGGGCCATGAACACCGGGGACTACGCCAATGACAGCTTCATCGGCCGGGCTCCCCGTCCCACCGACCCGAAGATAAAACAGCGCATCACGCAACTGGCTGCCCGTGCTGAGGCTCTGGAAGAAAAGCAACTTAAGGCAAATCCGAAGGACGTGAATGCCCTTTACTGCCGTGGCGTGGCCCGGGCCCAGTTTGCCGTCTACACGGCCTTGGTGGAGCGGGCGTGGTTTTCTGCCCTGCGCAATGCCGTGGGAGCGCGCCGCGACCATGAACGCGTCTTGGAGCTCGACCCTGATTGTCTGGACGCGAAGATGGTCGTGGGTACGCACAACTACGTGGTCGGCAACCTGCCCTGGAGCGTGAAGATCGCCGCCGCCCTGGCCGGATTGAGCGGCTCGAAAGAGAAAGGTCTGGAGTATCTGCGCGAGGTCGCCAAAAGCGATGGCGAAAATTCGGTGGACGCGAAAGTCATGCTCTGCCTGTTTCTGCGGCGCGAGCACCAGTACGACGAGGCCCTCGGCTACATGCAGGAGCTCTCGGCAAAGTATCCCGGAAATCACCTGTTCCCTACCGAAGTCGCCAACCTGGAGCGCGCGGCCGGCCATCTGGACGAAGCCGAAGCGATGTATCGCAAAGTGTGGCAGAACGGCCGGGAAGGGAAGTATGGCAACCTGCATTACGAACTGGCAGCCTGGGGTCTGGGAGAGTTGCTGCGCAGCAAGAAGGATCTAGCCGGAG
>CAWGRZ010000002.1:0-79134 GCA_963825155.1 uncultured Acidobacteriaceae bacterium
TAAGTTGCTTTCATTGATGTTATCGTGTTCAGCCATGAGAGACGGCTTCATCCGTTGGCACGCGGGACCGTACTGGAGGGGGCGGCGTGAGCGTCTCTACGGCGGACGGCTATGTCCGGGTGTCGCGGCGGGGTGGCCGGGAGGGTGAGTCGTTCATTTCGCCGGAGGTGCAGCGGGAGAAGATCGAGGGGTGGGCGAAGCTGCACGAGGTCGAGATCGTGCAGTGGTGGGAAGAGATCGACCAGTCGGGCGCGAAGCTGCAGCGGCCGATGTTCCAGCAGGCGCTCGGCGCGGTGTGAGCGGGTGAGACGGGCGGGATCGTGGTGGCGCGGCTGGATCGGTTCGCGCGCTCGGCGGTGGATGCGTTGGAGTCGATCAAGCGGCTGAACGAGGCCGGCGCGCGGTTGGTGTCGGTGGAGGACAACTTCGATGGGTCGACGCCGATGGGCCGGTTCGCGATCGGGATTCTGACGTTGATCGCGGAGCTGGAGTTGGAGCGGATCAAGGAGGGCTGGGCGACGGCGGTCAGCCAGGCGGTCGGCCGTGGCGTGCATATCTCGGCGCGGCCGCCGGTCGGCTATGAGCGCGACGAGGACGGGCGTCTGCAGCGCGATGGAGCCGGCCGCCTCGGCGGTGCGTGAGGTGTTCCGGCGGCGGGCGCTGGGCGCCTCCTGGGCTGAGCTGGCGCGCTTCCTGGAGCAGCAGCGAGGTGTATCCGGCGACTGGCAACACGCACTGGTCGAAGGCGGCGTCTGCCGGGCTGGTCAAGAACCCGGTCTATCTCGGGCAGGCACGCAGCGGCAAGGTGGTGAACGAGCAGGCGCACGAGCCGATCGTGACGCCGGGCCGAGTTTGACGCCGCCCAGTCGACGAAGAAGTCGCTGTTCGGCCCGCAGGGACGGCTCGGTGGCCGCGCAGGCGCTGCTGGGCGGGCTTGTCCGCTGCGCCGGCTGCGGGCACACGCTGAAGATCACCGGCAACACGAAGCGCTCGACCGGTGAGCGCTACCCGATCTACTACTGCGTCGGCCGCTACGCCTCCGGCCCGTGCCCGGCGCCGCGCCAATGTGACCGCCTCCGTGCTCGATCCCTATGTCGAAGCACAGGTGCTGGCCGCGCTCGCAGGCCGACGGCGGCCCGGTCGCCGAGGCCGTGCACGCCTCGAGCGACATCGAGGCTGCCGCCCAAGCCGTCGCTGCCGCCGAGCACGAGCTCGACCTGTTCGTGAACAACCCGACCCTGCTCACGATGCTCGGCGAGGCCAGGTTCGTCGAGGGCGTCCAAGTCCGCCAACAGGCCCTCGACGAGGCCCGCGAAACGCTCGGCCAGTTGCGCAGCCAATCCGAGCTCGCCGTCGAGCTCGAGCGACGGCGACCTGCTCAAGGCCTGGCCCGAACTGACCGATCGCGAGAGAAACGCCGGCTGCTGCACGGCCTGCTCGACCGGGTCGTGGTCACGCCGGGCGACGGCCGTGGCCGCCACGCCAACCCGATCAGCGAACGCACCCAGATCATCCTTCGCGGCGGCATTCCACTCGAGAGTCAAACAAGCCGCCTGGACGGGCGTCTGCTCGCACTTCAGGGAAATTGACGGAATATCCGGACGCGACGGTCAACTACGCTCTTCTCGTGTGTAATCCGGCAAGACAAGTACTCTGCCGTGCACACCTGTTCTCGAGAGGAGTCGACTAGTGGCGAAGAAAACGGTTCGGATCTCTGATATGTCAGGCGAGGAAATCCCCGACGGCAAAGGCGCGACCGTACGGATCACCTTTGCCGACGCACGCCGAGGCTCACGCGAGCTCGACGTTACCGACGAAGAAGCCGAGAAGTTCGGCGGACGCCCCACCTCACGCCGAGGACGCAAACCCAAAGAACAGAAGTAGCGCGAAACAACGATGTGGGGCCGACCGTCGGCCCCACATTTTCGACAGACCGGGCACCGACCCGGCCAAGAATCAACCGGGCCGGTTTGTCGATCGTGCTCCGTCTTTCGACGCAGGTATTGACATCGGCCGCTGATCGATTACAACGAGTGTGGATTCCGTTCAAGGCCTCGGCTCTCAGAGCTCGAGAGTCGTCAGCTAGGCCAGCGGGGTTTGCAGGAAGACATAGTCGGACGCGCCACGAGCCTCGCAGAGGCGACGACGGTGTGCCGCCGGGAAGTGAGCCATCCCAGGCCTGTAGTGGCACAGCAAGAGGTGCCTAAGCAGGAAGGGACAGAGTCCCGAAGAGGACCCTCCTAGGAGAGGGAAGTCGGAGGCCCGGAAGCCTGAATCAACAGGCTGACACCGCGAAGCTTCAGAGCATCATCGAGGCTTCGGGATAAGCACCGTAGAAACGGTGCAGCTAACCCGTGACTAGACACAGTGAGACGTCACGCGAAGGCAACCCACACTTACACCTGAAAGCAAAGGAGCTGCAATCGAACAACCATGTCTGCTGGAACGTCAGTGCACCACGACAGAAAGGAGTTCACAGGATGAACTCAGATGGATAGGAGTCTTCATTGCAAGCAAGGACTTGGCGGCTGAAGCCGCATAGGTTCTCAGAACTGGCAGACCTCGAGGCCGAGCCAGACTGGGTCTGGAAGGGCATCGTCGGCAGAGAACAGGTGACGATGCTGAGCGGGAAGGCGTTCGACGGCAAAAGCACGTTGCTGCTCGGGCTCCTTGCCGCACTCGAAACGGGTGAATCGTTCCTTGGACTCGAGACCAAGAAGACCTCAGCGCTGTTGCTGACCGAAACGAACCGACAGGCGTTGCGTAGTCAAGCGAGCCGGTTCGGGTTCGACGAGGATCGGCACCAGTTCTTGACGCCGGCCGACGGTCTCTTCCGGCTCGGCTGGGAGGAACTTGTCACCGACGCGCTCGAGATCGCGGTCGATTCCGACTGCGGTCTGCTCATCGTCGACTCGTTCGCAGGTCTCGCCCGACTACAAGCAGAGGAGGAAAACGACTCAGCAGCAATCACAGAACGGCTACGACCACTTCAAGAGGCGGCAACCTACGAGATCGCTGTCCTGTTCCTGCACCACATGGGACACCACAGTCGACCACGTGGCTCAACCGCCTTCAGCGCGGTCGCTGACATCTCGACCAGGCTCACCCGGACGACCGGGAACACGCTGAACCTGCGAACTGACTCCCGCTTCGAAGCGCCAGCGGCGATCAAAGCCACGCTGGACAAGACGGACGAACGCTCGCAGTACCGACTGCTGTCCACGTCTGGAACGACAAGTGACGAGAGATCCGACACCGACAGTCAGATCATCGCGAGCCTACGAGACAAGGCAAAGCAACCTGGACTGACCAGGGAAGAGATCAGCAAGTTCGGCGGAGTCACCGTCGACGTCCTTAAGAAACGGCTCCCGAGGCTCATAATCGAAGGCAAGGTGACGAAGAGCGGCCAAGGGAAGAGAGGAGCTCCATATCGGTACAGAGCAGCATGAGTTTCGGTGCCGTGCCGAGCGCGTATAGGGGGAAACGGCACAGAAACCCTTAGTTAAACAATGTTCAACAGGACCTCTGAGACCGACGTTCGATCTCAGAACCTCCAAAGGACGTCGAAGGGGAAGGCTGCGACCCAGCAGCCGGACACAGACGTTCATCCTCTGCGTAAGACCGAGGCCGGGCCAAGCCGGATCATCGTGACCGGCAAGGCCATCGGCCCCTTTTCAGACAGCAAGTACCAAGCAGAACGCCAAAGGCGTCGAAGCGTCCAAGCTGCCCTGAGCGGCGAGGACGCGGACGCCGACGGTGTGAACACCTGAGGACCGGGCCGTGCCGGATCGAATCTCGACCGGCCGGCCAACGGTCCTCTTTCACCTACCTAAGCGAAAGGGGGCGTATGCCCGCAAATGACCTAGCCGCGATCCTCGCGGAACTCATCAATGACCCCGAGCGATCCACCATCGGGGATCCAAGAACGAACACCGTTGCCGTCACGTTCCCGGTGGCTGACGCCGAAACCGCGAACGTCTACACACAGGCGCTCACCGAACTCGGCTGCCAACCACAGACGAACTCGAGACAGCAAGGCAGCGAAGCCATCCCATGCTACGTCGTCCTCTACGGCCTCGACGACCAACGACGGCTGCTCGAGGGACTCAACGAACGGATCGACCGCGAACGACGAGCACAGCTCGACACACTCGTCCGAGCGAGAGGTCCGATCCCAACCGAAGTGATGGACGGCATCCGCCGTTACAGCCGGCTAGGCGAAACAGGGCAGCAGATCGCAAACCGGCTCAATGACGCCGGCATCGTCGACGGGATGCGCTGCATCCAGTGGACCGCACAAAAGGTCAACCGAGCACTCCGAGAAGACGACGCACAACGCCGAGCAGCACAAGCGCAGGGAGCTGCCTAACCAATGAGCCTCCCAACCGAGGCCCGCGACGGAGTGATGCGGCCTATTACTCGAATCCCCCGTACGATCCAGTGACTGGGAACAACACCTACACCTTTCCGCCCTTCGGAAACCTTGGCAAGCTCCAGCACTCCATCGGGAGCCCGCGCTTCATCCAGATGGCGCTGCATTTGACGTTCTAGTGTTGACCCAAGGGGCTGGCTAAGGTTGGGGCCTGTAAGCGAGGTTGCAGTTTTTGAGGAAGCAGGGCGGGGCGACAGCGCCGACGGTTGAATATTGCGGACTACAGCTGGTTCATCGGTCCAAACAGTCAAGGTGTGCGCTCGTCGACCGGTGATCCAGTATGCCCGCTTGCAGTGGCTCCATCCCATTCGCGGTCGGCGGAGAATCCTCTATCTCGAAGATGGAGTCCAGCCTGGTGAGGCGCAGAAGCTCCCGCACCTGCGGGGTCGGGTTCGCCAGCTTCAGATAGATGCCGGCGGCTTGCAGCGAAACCAGAGCGCCGATTCCAGCCGCGTCGATCGCATCTACCTGGGCGAGGTCGAGAACCACATTGCTTCCCTCCTGCCGCAGAGCCGCGCACAGAATGGCGGTTTCCTGACCATGTACCATTCTGCCCAAACAGCGGAGCACAACGATCTCACCAATCTTTTCGACAGTTACAGTCAGCATGCTTCCCTCCTCCGGAGTCCGTGGTCCGCAGGTTTGAGGTTTAAGCCTTCGGTTCTACAGCTGACGACCCAAATGGTCCGCAGCGGCCGCGCATCGCCTCGCGGAACTTCTCCCGTTCTTCGGGAGTCATGTGCTCCCAGCGCTCGGCCATGCGGTGCCGCCAGTACATGTGACGGCCTGGCCGTCCACGGAATCCACCGAACAGGATCTTGCTCAGAACCAGAATGCCCAACGCTTGCCAGAAACTGATCAAGTGCCAGCCAAAAAGAGCTGGCAGCAGCCAGTTCCACAGCCGCATCACCACAAAGCTAAACACGGTGACGAACAACACGGCGAACAACACGAACTTCAGTCCCCGCACCAATCCATGCTTTTTCATCTCTGTTTACCTCATGCTTTCCTAAGATCATCGTAGATGGCCTGGAGCCGCTGCCGCAGATGCAGCACCGCATAGTGCTTGCGCGAGAGCAGCGTGTTTACACTGACGCCAGTTTGTTCGGAAAGCTCTTTGAAGCTGTAACCCAGGTACTCATGGGCGACGAACACTTCGCGTTGCTCTTCGGGCAATTCCTCCAGCGCCTCATCCATCTCCTCCAATAACAAACCGCGCGCGTAGGCCGCCTCCGGCCCTGCATCCGGCGAGGGCAGCAGATCCTCCCACTGGAGTTCTTCCCCTTGTGCTGGGCTGACAGCTGGCTCCGACGTCTCCCGCTTCTTGCTGCGGAACAGGTCGGTGATCCGGTTGCGGGCCACCTGGAACAGCCAGGCCGTGACCTGTTCCACCGGTTTCATCATCCGGTAGGCCTCCACGAGTTCGTAGAAGACTTCCTGCAGGATGTCCTCAGCATCACTCTGGTTGGCCACGCGTTTGCGGATGAAGTTGCGCAGGCGGGGCTTTTCCCGCTCGATCGCTTCAGAGATCCGCTCATCTTGCTGCACCATCATCCACCGTTTTCGCAGTGCCGCGTCCATCTACTCCTGTAGACGATTCGGCGAGAAGAATATTTTAGACGGTAGCCAGAAACGGATTTATGAAGGGCCGCGTCTGGGTCGGCGGCCTTGACCGAAGGGAGGGCCAGATGTCAAACTAGGGTTGATAGAATTAGCGGGAAAAGCTACAGCGACTGCAAAATCAATCAGTTACAGGCTGGTTTGGAAATCGCGGTCGGGCGGTCA
Source organism: uncultured Acidobacteriaceae bacterium (assembly GCA_963825155.1). Classification (GTDB taxonomy): domain Bacteria; phylum Acidobacteriota; class Terriglobia; order Terriglobales; family Acidobacteriaceae; genus Sulfotelmatobacter. The sequence goes on from CAWGRZ010000002.1 coordinate 6,218, forward strand.
GGAAAACACAAAACTCATGATCTACGGTTTAGTCACTGCCATCCACATTCTGGTTTGTTTCTTCATCATCGTGGTCGTGCTGCTGCAGAGCGGCACCAGCGGCGACATTTCCGCGGCCTTTGGCGGGCAAGGCAGTCAGACCGCGTTCGGCCCACGCGGCGCGGCCAGCGCGCTGTCCAAGGCCACGACCTGGTCGGCTGTGGCTTTCATGGTCACTTCCATCACATTGTCGGTCTATGTTTCCAACCGTGGCGGCCCGAAGTCCGTGTTGGGAGACGTAAAGCCGCAAGCGGTCAAGACGCAGCCAGCGCCAGCGCAGAAACCGGCCACGCCGCCTACTCAGCCGAAATAAGAGTTAGGACCACGGTCCTGGTGGATTCCGGCTCGCTTTACGCGTGCTGAAACGCTGCTTTTTCGCCGTTGTGCTCGCTTTGCCTTTTTAGTCTACCTGCTCGCTTGTTTTTCTCGGCCTATCTCTCCGATGATCCTCTGCACTACCGCCAGGCCCGTGCAATTGTATTTCCATGACGCAGGGTGCTAACATCCATCTTAGGCGTTTATGAGGAGGTAGCAATATGTCGGATCATGACGGCAATAGTTTTGTATGGTTCCTGGCAGGATTGGGTTTGGGAGCGCTGGCAGGAGTGCTATACGCTCCGCGTTCAGGCACCGAAACCCGCGAAGTGTTGCGCGCACGCGCCGAGGAAGGCCGCGACTACGTGCGCAGTCGGGCACGTGAAGCCCGCGACCAGGCGTCGCAGTGGGCCGACCGAAGCCGCGATGTGGTCAGCCAGCAGAAAGAGCAGTTTCGCGCCGCCTACGAAGCCGGCCGCCAGGCGTATCACGAAGCCACGACGGAAGCGGGCGCGCCCAAGAATTCGTAGGTACTGATGCGTCGGGCTTTTTCCTCCCCGGCCCGCGCTTGAATCGAATTCGGCGGAGGCACGTTTATGGATAAGCTCAGTGTGTTCGTCGCCCTGACCGGGATCGCGGTCTTGCTGCAGGCCGGCGTCCTTGTCGCCATGTATTGGAGCATGCGTAAGAGCGGCGAGCGCATGGAAGCTCTGGCCTCAGAAGTAAAGACCAAAGTCCTGCCCACCATCGAGCAGGCCCAGCAAATGCTAACCGAGATTCGCCCCAGGTTGCTGGTAATCGCCGAGAACCTGGAGGAGTCGACCACTGTGCTTCGCACCCAGGTACAGCGCGTGGATGCAACCGTCAACGACGTGGTCGACCGCGCCCGCCTGCAGATCATCCGCGCCGACGAACTGGTCAGCCGCAGTCTGGACCGCGTGGAACAGACTTCCGACATGGTGCACAAGACTGTAATCTCGCCGGTGCGCCAGCTTTCCGGATTGATGCAGGGGATCACTGTGGCTCTGGAGTTTCTGTTCGGCGGGCGCAGAAATGGCGCCCGGCGCGAGGAGCGGCGCCCCGTGCCCCAGGATGAGATGTTCATCTGAAGGGCATTGTTGATTGCTGATTGCTGATTGAAAGGCATTCGCTGTCAGCCGCGGTTTCAAATCAACACTCAACAATCAATAATCTGCAATTCTGCTCATTCCCTTGCATGCGTTATCTGGTTCGAGCTCGTGTGAAATCCGGTCGCGAGGCTGATCTGCTCCGGGCCATCGAGCAGCAAACTCTGGGTCAGGACTCGGTTGCCGAAGGCGAGTATTTGCGCAACATGCAGGAGGCCCGGCTCTGCGCCGACCAGACCGCGCGCTGGGTGGAGGTCTGCTACTGTCCCACGCCATTGCAGGAAGAGCGTCCGTACTGGGAGAAGTATTTCGATCTCACGAAAATTCAGGACGCGCACGACCGCCGCAAATGCCGCGACGAGAACAGGACCGAATCGTGGGCCTGCGGCGACTGCAACTGCACGGCGCGACTGGAAGACAGATTGAAGAGGACGGGCGTGCCGTTCCTCGATTCTCTTCGCAGCAAGTCGTAGAGACGTTACTTACAAAGTCTCTCTCACCAACATTCCGAACGCCGCGGGCAAGACGTAGCAAGCTGCGTCTCTACGAATGCTGAACGCCCTTCAGGCGAGCTTTGCGGGGAATTATAAGCGGCGTGATGGAAAGTCTTGGCCTGCCCTGACCAGGGACGTTTGCCTCTCTGGCGAATTGAAAGACCGCAAGGAGCTTTACTGTAAAATCATGGGAAGAACTCAATTCGCAGAGACCCTATGAAAAGACTTGCCGGCTTACTGTTGGTGGCTACCTTGTGTCTCGGTTGGTGCGCCTCCGCTGGTGCCCAGGCGCGCACCACCACCCTGTCCCAGACCCGCGCCTCTCGAAAGGTAGACAGGAAACAGCAGAAGGCCATGAGGAAGTACGCGAAAACGCAACGTAAAGCGCAGCGCAAAATGGAAAAGAAGGATCGGAAAAACACTCACTACCCGCCAAGAAGCTTCTGAACCCCGCGGTTTTCTACGCGTACCTCTAGACGATCCACCCCTAGACGATCCAGCCGCCGCCGACCACAACGTCGCCGTCATAGAAGACAGCGGCCTGCCCGGGAGTGATGGCGCGCTGAGGCTCGTCGAAGGTGACGAGGATTTCGTCGTCGCCCGCGCGCTGGGTCGTCACTTTTTCAAGCATGGCTGCTGCGGGCTCGTGGCGATGGCGAATCTTCACGGCCACGCGCATTGGTTCTCGTAGATCGTCGACCGCGATCAAATTCACGCGGCGGGTGCGCAGGGTGCGCGAATAGAGGTGCTCTTCCGCGCCCACGATGACCTGCTTATCCGCGCCGCTGATCTGGATCACGTAGAGCGGCGATCCCGTGGCCACGCCGAGTCCCTTGCGCTGGCCGACGGTGAAGTTGTGAATGCCTGAATGCTCGCCGATGACTTCGCCGTTGGTGGTCACGAGGTCGCCGGCGGTGTCAGGCAAAGCTTCGCCCTGCTCGGCGAGGTAGGCGTCGATGAAACGCTTGTAGTCGCCGCCGGGGACAAAGCAAATTTCCTGCGAGTCGGGCTTTTCGGCCAGCGCCAGACCGTGCTGGCGGGCAAGTGCGCGGACTTCGGGCTTGGTCATATCGCCCAGCGGGAAAATAGTGCGGCTGAGCTGCTCCTGGGTCAGGCCGAAGAGAAAATAAGTCTGGTCCTTGCTATGGTCGGCGGGACGCTTGAGCAACCAGCGGCGTCGAACTTCATCATAGGCCACCCGGGCATAGTGACCGGTGGCGACGCGCTCGGCGCCAATCTGTTGGGCCACAATAAGTAGCTGGTCAAACTTCAAGTGATTGTTGCACAGGCTGCAAGGGATCGGCGTGCGCCCCGAGAGATACTCTTCCACGAACGGCCGCACCACGTCGCGCTCGAAGCGCTCCTCGTGATTGACCACGTAATAGGGGATACCGATCTGCTGGGCGACGCGGCGGGCGTCGTAAACATCGTCGAGCGAGCAGCAGCGTCCCTGCACCGACTCGGGCATGCCCCCGCGCCCGGCCATGCGGCGCTGGTTCCAGAGTTGCATGGTCAGGCCGATGATGGTGTGTCCCTCGGCGCGCAGCATGGCCGCGACGGTGGAGGAATCCACACCGCCCGACATGGCTACGGCGATGGTATCGGCTGTCAACTTCCAGCTCCTAAGCTTTTACGACCTGCGCGCTTGTCATTCTGAGCGAAGCGAAGAACCTCTGCAATTCGTCGCGCGGGCAAAGTGCATGGGTCCTTCGCGGCAAAATGCGCTGCTCAAGATGACAACGAAATCTGACGGACCACTACGTGCTGACCGGCCTCTTGTACCGTGGCGACAACTCCCGCAGCCTCGCCACCGTCTCGGGCATGAGCGCGAGAGCGAGGTCGATATCCTCCGCAAGCGTCTGTTTGCCCAGGCTGAAGCGGATACTGGCGCGCGCCTGATCGGCGCGCAGTCCCATCGCCACCAGCACGTGCGAAGGCTCGATCGCTCCGGACGAACAGGCAGCGCCGGTCGAAACCGCCAAGCCCTTCAGGTCGAGTGCAATCACCAGGGCTTCACCGTCGATGTGGTCGAAGCGAAGGTTCGTGGTGTTGGGCACGCGCGGGGCGTCTGCGCCGTTCACGCCCGCTTCCTCAACCTGGGCGAGGATTCCCTGCTGCAAGCGGTCGCGCAACCCAGACATATTCTTGTCATCGCCCCGGTCGAGAGCTTGCCTCGCAATTTGCGCCGCCTTGCCCAGGCCCACGATTCCCGGGACGTTTTCCGTGCCGGCGCGGCGCGAGCGCTCGTGCCGGCCGCCGTAAAACAGCGGCTGGAGCCGAGTCTCCTTCTTCACGTACAGCGCTCCCACTCCTTGCGCCGCGTGAATCTTGTGACCGGAAATTGATAAGGCATGGCAACCGATTCGCTGCACATCGATTGCGACCTTGCCTGCAGACTGCACCGCGTCGGTGTGAAAATAGACGCCAGCTTCCGCGGCGATCCTGCCAATTTCCTCGACCGGCTGCAGCACTCCGGTTTCGTTGTTCGCCATCATGACGGAGATCAGCTTGGTGTTGGGGCGCAGGGCGCGGCGCACGTCGGCGGGGTCGACCAGGCTACGGCCATCGACAGGCAAAACCGTCACTTCACATCCGATCTCTTCTAGATGCTTGCAGGCTAGCAGCACGGCGTGATGCTCAATGCTCGACGTGATGACATGATCGCCGGCCACGACTAGTCCGGCAATGGCCAGATTGTCGGCCTCCGTACCACCGCTGGTGAAGACAATTTCCGACGCGCGGCAGCCCAGCAACTTCGCCACCGACTCGCGTGCGTCCTCGACCGCCGCTCGCGTCTCCTGCCCGTGATGATGGATGGACGAGGCGTTGCCGAAGTGCTCCCCAAAATAAGGGCGCATGGCCTCGAACACCTCGGGCAGAAGGGGTGTGGTGGCGTTATTGTCGAGGTAAATGCGATGCATACAAAACCCTGCTCTATTCTACATGGGGAGTCGGGTTGCTACGCTTCGAGACGTACGTCTTGCGGGCGGGCTAACGCCCTGCCCGGACAGCCGAGGCGGCTGTCCCCACATGGGCATTGCCGATACGACACCTTTACCGCTGATCGATCGCGACGTAGTGGTTGGGATATTTCGGGCCCAGGTATTCGGCTCTCGGACGGATCAGGCGGTTGTCGTCGAGTTGCTCGATCACGTGGGCGGCCCATCCGCTGATGCGGGATACGGCAAAGATAGGCGTGAACAGATCCACATCGATGCCCAGCGTGTGATACGTGGAAGCCGAGTAGAAATCCACATTGGCGTTCAGCTTCTTTTCGGCCTTTACAAATTCTTCGATCGTGTGTGAAATCTCGAACCACTTGGCCTGTCCGCCGCTGGAGGCACCGAGGTCGCGCGACATGACGCGCAGGTGCGTGGCCCGGGGATCCTCGGTGTGATACACACGATGGCCGAAGCCGGGGATTTTTTTCTTCTGGGCCAGCATGTCCTTGATGTAGTCGATGGGATCGGCTCCAGAGGCATTGATGGCTTGCAGAATGTGAAATACGGCCTCGTTGGCGCCGCCGTGCAAAGGGCCTTTCAGGGCGCCAATCGCGGACGTAATGGCGGAATGCATGTCCGACAGGGTGGCGGCAGTCACGCGCGCGGCGAAAGTCGAGGCATTGAGTTCGTGGTCGGCGTGAAGAATCAGCGCAATATCGAGAGCGCGCTCGGCGGTTGGCGAGGGCGATTTGCCGTTCAGCATGAGCAGGAAATTCGCGGCGTGGGAAAGCGAGCGGTCGGGCTCGACCACGGGCTGCCCCTTGCGAATGCGGTCATAGGCGGCGACGATCATGGCGATCTGCGAGGTGATGCGAATCGCCTTGTCAACATTCGCCTTGTGGTCGTTATTCTTTTCTTCGGGATCGTAGAACGACAGGGCCGAGACGGCGGTGCGCAAAACGTCCATGGGCAGGGCGTGGCGGGGAGCGTTGCGCAGCAGCGTGATGATGGACCCATCCAGCTTGCGCTCCTCGGCCAGGCGCTGGTGCAGTTCGCGGAGTTCGCTGCGCGTCGGCAGCTTGCCAAACCAGAGCAGATAGCAAGTCTCTTCAAAATTCGAGTGGTCGGCTAGTTCGTGGATGTCGATGCCGCGATAGGCCAGGACGCCGCGTTCTCCGTCGATGTAGCAGATCTTGGAAGTGGTAGCAACGACGCCCTCAAGTCCCTTGGGGGTATGAGTTCCGGTCACGCTGGACATTAGTCGCTCGCTTCGGTCGCAGGATTTTCGTTGCCGGACCGCGCGAGGAGGGACGCGGGGAATGCAACCTTTTTTTATACCTGAAACACCTCAACTTTCCAACCACCCGAAGGGGTCTTCGACACCGGACGGAGAACCGGGAATCGCTCAAGGCAGCGCATCGCGCGTATTTGTGGGCCGAAAATCGCCGGCGCTGCGCTTTCGCCGCAGCCATGACGGGGCGTATAGTGGATAGTTCGCCTGTAGTTCGCCGCTCTGCCCGTAGCTCTTCTTAAATTCTGATGGAGAAACCACCCGCCATGAAACGCCTATTTTCGATTCTGCTCGCCTTTACCTTTGTGTTCTCGACATTGGCTTCAGCCGACGAGGGCATGTGGCTGTATAACGCGCCCCCAAAGGACAGTATTAAAGCCAAATACGGATTCGAACTCACGCAGCAGTGGCTCGACCACGTCCGGCTCTCGTCGGTGCGCTTCAACAACGGCGGGTCCGGCTCTTTTGTTTCGGCGGACGGGTTGACCTTTACCAACCATCACGTGGGCGCGGCCTGCATCCAGCAGCTTTCGACTGAGGGCCACGACTACATCAAGACCGGCTTTTATGCCAAGACGCAAGCGGAGGAGGCCAAGTGCCCCAACCTGGAACTCAACCAACTGGTCGGCATTGAAGACGTCACCGCCAAGGTCAACGCGGGCGTGAAGCCAGGAATGTCGGCGGCGGAGGCCGCGCAGGCTGAGCGGGTGGCGATGTCGCAGGTGGAGAAGGACTGCACAACCCCTACTGGGCTGCGCTGCGATGTAGTCACGTTCTATTCCGGCGAGGTTTACAACCTCTACAAGTATAAGAAGTATACGGACGTCCGGCTGGTGTTCGCGCCCGAGTTCGGGGCCGCGTTTTTTGGCGGCGATCCGGATAATTTCACCTATCCCCGCTACGATCTGGACATTACGTTCTTCCGGGTTTACGAAAACGACAAGCCCGCCCACCTCGACAACTACCTGCAGTGGTCTCGCGCGGGGGTGAAAGATGGCGAACTGATTTTCGTCTCGGGAAATCCCGGCAGCACCGGCCGCCTGCTGACCATGTCGCAACTGGAGTACCTGCGCGACGTGGACTATCCTTCGCGCCTGGCTCTTTACAAGCGGCGCATCGCCGTGCTGCGGGACTTCAGCAGGCAGTCGGAAGAAAACAACCGCATCGCCCAGGAAGATATTTTCGGTCTGCAGAATGCTCAGAAGGCCATCACCGGCTACGAGTCCGGCCTGACCGACAAGGCCATTATGGACGCCAAGTCGGCCGACGAGGCCAAGCTGCGGGCCGCGTTCCGGGCCAATCCGAAGAATGCGGGGGCGGCCGATCCGTGGGAGGAAATTGCGCAGGCCGAGAAGCTGCAGCGATCCATCTATCCATCTCTGACGTATCTGGAGCGCATGCGCGGGTTTGCCTCGCGCCTGGCCCAGTTTTCCCGAGTTCTGGTGCGTGCATCGGCCGAAAGGGCAAAGCCGAATCAGGATCGCATGCGGGAGTTCCGCGATTCCAACCTGGCTTCGCTGGAGCAGCAGTTATTTTCCACCGCTCCGGTCTATAAGAACCTCGAGATCGCTCTGCTCGCCGATTCCCTCGCCGACATGCGTGAAGCACTGGGCGCGGACAACCCCGATGTCCAGAAAGTGCTGCAGGGCCGCACGCCCGCCGACGCGGCCAAGGACTTGATTACCAATACAAAGCTCGACGAAGTCGCGGTGCGCAAACAGCTTTATGAAGGCGGTCAGGCAGCCATCGACGCCAGTACCGATCCGCTGATCGTGGTGATGCGCGCGATTGATCCCGCGGCGCGCGCAGTCCGCAAGGAGTTCGAAGACAAGATCGAATCCGTGGTGCACCGCGACGGTGCTCTGGTCGCCCAGGCGCGGTTCGCGCAGAGCGGCTTCGACCAGCCGCCAGATGCCACCTTTACGCTCCGTTTGAGCTACGGCGCGGTCAAGGGCTACCAGGAAAATGGGAAAGCAATTCCCTTCGAGACCAATTTCGGCGGGGCCTACGAGCATGCCGCTGAACATGACAACCAGCCGCCCTATAACCTGCCCGAGAGTTGGATGAAGGCGAAAGCGAAGCTCGACCTGAAGACTCCGCTGAATTTCGTATCCACCGCCGACATTATCGGAGGTAACTCGGGATCACCCACCGTGAACAAAAACGGCGAGGTAGTGGGGATCATCTTCGACGGGAACATCCAGTCTTTGCCCTGGAACTTCGCCTATAGCGATGTGCAGGGGCGCGCCGTATCCGTCGATGCGCGCGGCATTCAGGAGGCACTGCGCACAATCTACGGTGCCGGGGCTCTGGCGGATGAACTGCTGGGGACGAAGGCGGAAGCGGCAAAAAGCGGCAAGTGAAACAGATCAATCAGATTTTCACTTCTCCGCGGATATTCCTTTTGTGACTCGCCTCGGTCCCGCTCGACTCATGGGCGCAAGAGCATGGCTACGCCAAACTTCATCCCAACTTGCTGGGATTGTGAGCGGGGCGCCGGCCTCCGCGAAGTCGTTTCTCAACGGCCCTGCCACTCTCGATAATCCTCATCCTTCAAGATTGACGCAGCCCTAATTTCCGAAGCACGAACATCGCGGGGCACCAGTCCGTCAGTCCCGATTGGAACAGGTTCAGTCCAACAAATGCAGTGAACAAATACCAGTACGGGCTTACCCAGTGTCCCAATGCCAGCGAAAACAGGATGAAAGCCCCTGCCATCAAACGAAGTCCACGGTCTACGGTCATATTGAAATCTCCTTCGATCGGTTAGGCGCGTCTACGGGACCGCGCACTGCGGTGTTTCGCACTCGGCAATGTTTTCCGGCGAGTGTGCGTGTGCCGGTGGAAATGGCCGGCTCCTTCTCTCAGACATGTAGTAAAGAACAGGTACCGCCATGCGCGAAAGCACGGTGGACGCAACTTCTCCGGCCATCAGAGAAAGAGCAAGTCCTTGAAATATAGGATCGAACAGGATCACGCTCGCGCCCACGACCACGGCGGCTGCGGTCAGCAGCATGGGGCGGAATCGGACTGCGCCCGCATCCACGACCGCTTCTTCCAGCGGCATACCCTGCGAGCGCCGCAATTCGATGAAATCGACCAGGATGATTGAATTGCGCACGATGATCCCCGCGCCGGCGATGAATCCGATCATCGAGGTTGCGGTAAAGAAGGCGCCCATCATGGCGTGAGCCGGCAGAATGCCGACCAGGGTCAACGGAATGGGCGCCATGATGACCAGCGGCGTCCTGAAGCTACTTGAACCAGCCCACGACCAGCACATAGATCAGAACCAGCACCGCGGCAAACGCCAGGCCCAGGTCGCGGAACACTTCAACCGTAATGTGCCATTCGCCGTCCCATTTCATGGAGTAGCGGTCGGTACGATCCGGCATGGTCGTGCCTTTGTATTGCTTTACCCCATAGCCGTCGGGCGCTTTGATCTTGTCAATGGCGTCGCTCATCTTCATGATGGCGTAGACCGGGCTTTCTTCACCGCCCGCCACGTCACCGGTCACGTAGACCACCGGCTGCAGATTCTTGCGATAGACGCTGGTATCGATGGTGGTCTCTTGTAGATTGGTCACTTCCTGCAGCGCGATCTGTCCGCCAGAAGGAGTGGCAAGTTTCAGGCTCTCCAGGTCCTCGAATCCTCGAGCGGTCGGCCCGCGACAAGCGCACCTCGATGGGAACATCCTCGCGCGACTGCGGATCATGGAGCAGCCCGGCGATCGGCGCCACCCAGGCCCACCTGCAGCGTGCGGGTAACGTCGGCGGCGGAGATCCCATGTAGCGACGCCTTGTCGAGGTCAACTTGCAGGTCGTATTTCGTCTGTGGGTCCTCGACATACCAATCGACGTCTACGACGCCCGGCGTCTGCTTGAAGATCTGTTTGATCTGGGCCGCAAGTTCGATCTGGCCCTTGTAGTCGGGTCCGTACACCTCGGCGACCAAAGTTTGCAGAACCGGCGGACCCGGAGGAACTTCGGCGACTTTGATGCGCGCGCCGTAGGGTTCCGCAATCTTGTCTAACTCTGGCCGCAAGCGCCGCGCGATTTCATGGCTTTGCGATTGGCGCTCGTGACGGGACAACAGATTTACCTGAATGTCGGCCTGATTGGGCTGCCGGCGCAGGAAATAATGCCGCACCAGGCCGTTGAAGTTGTAGGGGCCTGAGGTCCCGGCATAGATCTGGTAATTGATGACCTCGGGTTGCTTGCCCAAGTACTGTCCCAGCGCCTGCGCCACTCTCGTCGTTTGCTCCAGCGGAGTTCCATCGGGCATATCGATGATGACCTGGAACTCGCTCTTGTTGTCGAAAGGCAGCATCTTGACGCGTACCCACTTCAACGGGACGAAAGCAACCGCCGCGAGCAGCAGAATTACTACCCCGCCGAAAAACATCCAGCGGCGCCGCGCATCGAGAATCAGCGGGTTCATGATCTTGCGGTAGAAGCGCGTGGTCCACCCCTCGGATTCGTGGTGGCCGTGTCCACCGTCTCCGGCGTAGTGCCGCAACAGCCGCAATGCTGCCCAAGGTGAAACCACAAACGCTACGATCAACGAGAACATCATCGCTGCCGACGCTCCGACCGGGATCGGCCGCATGTAAGGGCCCATGAGACCGCGCACGAACGCCATCGGCAGAATCGCCCCGATCACCGCGAAGGTGGCCAGAATCGTGGGATTTCCCACTTCGTCGACAGCCTCCACTGCAACGTCTACCAGCGAACGCCCGCGACTCTCCGGCAACCGAAAATGGCGGACAATGTTTTCGACCACTACGATGGCATCGTCGACCAAAATGCCGATGGAGAAGATGAGCGCGAACAGAGTCACCCGATTCAAGGTGTAGCCAAATACGTAGAAGATCGCCAGAGTCAGGGCCAGGGTCACGGGGACGGCGAGCAGAACCACCCCCGACTCGCGCCAGCCCAAAGCCAGGGCGATCAATAGAGTGACCGACAGCGTGGCGATGAGCAGGTGTTTGAGGAGTTCGTCGGACTTGTCTTTTGCAGTCTCGCCGTAGTTTCGTGTAACCGTGATGTTCAGGTCCGGCGGCAGCATGTAACCACGCAGAGCACTTACTTTTTCGAGAACCTTGTCTGCGATGATGCTTGCGTTTGTGCCCTTGCGCTTGGCCAGGGTGATGGTCACCGCGGGATATTCAGAATTGGTGGCCTGAGGGTTCGTCCCCCTGGCGTTCGCGAACAATACGTAATTGTCGGGTTCGGCTGGGCCATCCTCGATTTTGTCCACAACGTCGCGCAGATACACCGGCCGGCCGCCGTGAACTCCCACTACAACTTGCTTCAAATCATCGGCACGGGTGAAAAACAAACCCGCTTCCACCTGAAATTCGCGGTTGTCGCGGGCGAAGCTGCCAGCCTTTCCCCGGCTGTTCGCACTCTGCAACTGGCTGACCACCACACCGGGCGTCAGACCATAGGCGGCGAGCCTTTGGGTATCCAAAACCACCCGCACCTGGCGGGGTTGCCCGCCGATGATGGTCGTTTCCGAAACGTCATCGAGTTTCTTGAGCGAGTTTTCCAACTCGCCCGCGACTCGCCTTAGACGATAGGAGTCATAATTCTTTCCCCACAGGGTCAAGGCCATGATTGGGACGTCGTTAATAGAGCGAGCCTTGATGATTGGTTGCGAGACGCCGGGCGGGATACGATCGAAATTGGAATACAGCTTGTTGTAGGTTTGTATGATCGCATCTTCTTCTTTCGTCCCTACGTAGAAGCGGACGATCAGCATGCTCAGGCCGGGGTGGCTGATGGAATAGATGTATTCGACGCCCGGCACTTCGCGGAGCAGTCTCTCCATGGGCAGACTGACACGCTGGGCAACCTCCTGGGCGGAAGCGCCCGGCATCTGCACAAAAACGTCGAGCATCGGGACCACGATCTGCGGTTCCTCTTCGCGCGGCGTTTCCAGGATGGCAAACGCGCCCAGGAGCAGGGCACCAACGATGACCAGCGGAGTCAGTTTCGAATCGATGAAGGTATGCGCGATCTTCCCCGCCAGGCGAAGCGCTGGGTGCTGGCTCGCCGGACTCGAATTGTTCTTAGCAGTGCTCATCCATGACTCCTAGAGTGGCTCCCAGAGTGGCTCCTAGCGGGACTCAATTCTCCTGCCGCTGAGTTCCCGGCTGCCCGGATCGGAAACCAGCGCCTCGCCAGCCTGCAGTCCGGCCAACACTTCCACCTGCGCGCCGGATGGTTTACCGAGCGTGATATAGCGCAAGCTGGCAATCTTGTTCTGGTCGAGCACGTAGATTCCCTGCAATTGCCCGCGCTCGACTACCGCAGTGCGCGGAATAAGAAGAGAGGACCTTTCTCCGCGGGAGAACTGGGCACGGCCAAAAAGCCCTGAGCGCAGCGCCGGATCGGGGGGCATTTCGATCTTCACCAGAAAGCTGCGGCTCGCGGCGTCCGCTGCGGGGACGATCTCCACAACTTTCCCTTTGAGCGCTTTATCTCCCAGGGCATCAATGAGGACCGGCACCTGCTCGTCCATGCGCACGTAGCGCAGATCGGTCTCATTGACCGAGGCCTCCAACCGGTAGCGGCGAAGGTCCTCTACTGTAAAGATCGGCATTCCTGGGCTGGCCAGCGTGCCGACATCAGCCTTCTTTTCGGTGACGATGCCATCGAACGGTGCCAGAATGCGGGTGTACCCGAGGGCGACATGCGCCTGTTGCAGGGCCGCTTTGGCCTGCGACTGCTTGGCACGGGCCACGTCGCGCCGTGCTTGTGCTCCCTGGTTGCGCGCCTTCACCTCATCGAACTCCTGCGGGCTGACCGACTTCTTTTCGTACAGGGTTTGATACCTCTTGAACGTGGCTTCTGCCAGAGCGAGGTCGGAATCAGAGGCGACCACTTCCTGTTGCGAAGCAAGATCGGCCGCAGTCGCACGGTCCAGAGCCGCGCGCGGCTGGGCCTCATCGAGCACAGCCAATACCTGTCCGCGCTGGATCCGGTCTCCCTCATGGACCCGAATCTCGACGATGTTGCCCATCATCTGGCTGGCCAGTTGGCTCGTCTGGGCAGCGCGCAGCGTTCCTACGGCCTCCACCATGTCCGGTACATTCGCGGGCTGCACGGACAGCACCGAGACGTTGCTTACGGTTTCTGGCGCCGCACTGGCGGTTTCATGCTCGCTTGAACAGCCCACCATCGCCGCCAGCACGAGCAGCAGGAGACCCGCTGTCATCAGGGGCGCCGGATTCATTCGGCGTCCCGGTTTCGAAGTACAGGGTTTCGCAGTACAAGCTTGCGCATTAGAGATCAGATTCATGGGTTGACCGCCGGTGATTGCAGATTCAAAGTCCCGCTCGCCAACTCCAGGTTGGCTGAGCTGATGTAAAGCTGATATACCGCCTGCCAGTAATCGGCCTGGCTGCGGCGGGCCGACTCCTCTGCGCCCAGAAGGTCGGTAATGGTGATCAGGCCGCCATCGTAGCGATCCTGGTTAATGCGCAGACTCTCCTGGGCCTGGGAAATCGCAGAGCGGGCCACCTCCACTTGCTGGTGGTTCGAATCCAGGTCGTAGTAGGCTTGGCGCACTTCCAATCGCACCGCGTCGCTGGCCGCCTGCTTTAGTGCCGCCATCTTTTCGGCAATGGCACGTTCTCGTGAGAGAGTAGCCCTCTTTGCACCACCCTCAAAAAGGTCAATCTTTAATTCGATCCCACCCAGCCAGTTGTTGCCGCCACCACCGGCCAGCAGTGTGGGGTTATCCATTTCCACCCGGCAAAGGCGTTCAGGCGTGGACCGAACGATGATTTGGCGATCGCAACACTCAGTTGTTGTGCGGACTGCTCAGATTCAATCCGCTTCAGATCTGGCCGGCTGGTCAGTGCGCTTTTCTCCTCGTCTGCGAGCGAAGGAACCGTCGGGTTGCGCCCAGCAAGAACGTCTGCAGGCTGATAGGCCGCATCGGCAGGGACACCCATCGCGACGTTCAGTTGCGCCCGAGCCAGCTCCAGATTGTTTTTCGCGCGAATGAGTTCTTGTTCGCGGCTTGCCAGGCGGACCTTGGCGGTAAGCAGGTCCGACTCTACCACCAGCCCGCTATCGAATCTCACTTGGCTGCGGTCGAGGATCGAATGCGCCGTTTTTTCCGCATGGTCAGATACTTCCACCTGCTTGGCTGCAAGCAGAACGCCGTAGTAGGCCTGTACCACGCGGAACAGAATTTCCTGGTCGGTACGTTCCAGTTGGTGCGTGGAGGCGGCATTCATCTCCTTGGCGCGACTGACTGCGTGCCAGGAAGCAAAGGAATCGAACAGGTTCCAGGTTCCTCCGAAACGGGTGCTGAAGTTTCCGAAGGGCAATGGGGCATTCAGTTGGTTCACGGCGAAATCATTCATGGTGAAACGCTGCTGCCGAAGCTTGCTGCCAAACACATAAACGGGATCGTCGCCCCGCGTACCAGTCTCCGAGAGGCTGAGGTGAGGTACTAGAAAGGAACGGGCTTCCTGAACGCCCGCCGATGCAGCTTTCGTATCCGCCAGCGCTGCCTTGCGCAGCGGGTTCTTCTCCATGGCGATGCTCGCAGCCTGCCGCAACGAAAGTGGCGAGGGCTCCGGCGCCGCCTGGGAGAACATCGTCCCAGTTACGCAGAGGACAGCGGCAAGCGATCGCAGAATCGGGGAAAAGCGTCGATCAGCAAAATAAATGCGCATAGGGATCAAGCCCAATCAATAAGAGAGTTGGTCTGCTGCTTCCATCGTCCTCTGAGAAACAGAACTCAAGCTGTGACCCGGATCACCAAGCTGGGCGACGCGGTTGCATTAGCAATATCTTAAGCCCGGGCTGCGGCTGGCTCCGCTGGATGCAACCACTCTGTCTTCTCCGCAACGATTTCAAAGGTGGTGTGGAATTCGGCCGTCTTTTGCACCATCGCCCCGACGGAACAATACTTCCCTTCTGACAGGCGAATCGCCTGCTCGATGGCTGAAGCATCAATATCGAAACCCCGGACAACGTGATGAATCCGAACCGTGGTGAACACCTGCGGCGGGCGTTCCGCCTGATCCGCTTCCACTCGCACTTCGTAGCCGGTGACTCGCTGATGATATTTCTGGCGCAGAATCGTGATCACATCGAATGCCGTGCATCCGGCAAGTCCGGCTGCGACCAGCTCAATGGGCTTAGATCCGGTTCCCCCGGCACTGTCGTCCAGCAGGAAAGAGTGCTCACCGCCGGTTCGAGCGACGAATTGTCTTTGCTGCGTAAGTGGCTGTGTCAGTTCAACTTTTGCACTAATCATGGTCTTCCGCTCCCGGGCTCCTCAGGGGAGCCACATGGATAAATGCAGACCTGGCGGATTTGTTACAGGAAAAAGAAAGTCGAGGAATGAGCAGAAGCAGGGCGGTATGCCAGAAGGCATGCAAGGAGCCGGCTTCAGCCACTGGCAGTGATCGGGTTCAGCAGCTAGAGCCGTGCTCAATTTACGGCTGCTTACGGCATGGCTGAAGCCATGCCCTGATACGAATCCTGAACGATTCTGACGGAAGTTCTGACAGGGAATTCTCACAGGAATTCCGACGGGAATCTTGAGTATTCACGTGACCACCTACGTCCAGCGGAACCACTTCAGCGCCAGCACGAACGAAATTCCTCCCCATAGTCCCATTATGAGCAAGCGCGACCACTGATGTGCGAGCGGAGTGCCTTCCAGAATGCTGGCACGAAGCGCATCGTTCAGCGCCGTCAGAGGCAACACCTTGATCAGTGGCTGGATCACCGCCGGGAAGCGCTCGTAGGAAAAGAACACGCCCGAGAAAATCCACATGGGCATCATCACGAGGTTGATGAGACCGCTGATGCTCTCGATCTTCTGAGCCCGGCTTGCGGTCAGCAGACCGACGCCGCCGAAGGTGAGCGATCCCAAGCCGCCGATCAGGGCAATCGAAAACACGGAGCCCAGCACGCGCATGTGGAAGAAGAATATCCCGAAGACCAGGAGCAGGCCCACTTCGATAACCATCAGCAACAGGCGGCTGGTCATGATGGCCAGCAGGAAATCGCCGCGCCGCATGGGCGTGCCTACGAAGCGTTTGAGCAGCTTGCGTTGGCGCATATCCACCAGCGCGAAGCCGATGCCCCACATCCCGGAGTTCATCAGGTTCATGCCCAGCAATCCGGGAATCAGGAAATCGATGTAGCGCGAGCCCGGCTCGGATGACGTGACCACGGAAGTGGCCACAACATCTTTGCGGCCCGCAGCCGCCTGCAAGGCATCATTGATCTCCGCTTTAGCCAGGACGCTTTCGGGGCGTGCCGGATCGTAGCGGTACTGCAATCCACCCTTGCCATCGCTCTCGATCACGAGATCGAATTTGCCCAGGCGGAATCCCTGTCGTGCTTGGTCTGCATTCAACACTTGAACTTTGAACAGTTCATGCTGGGGCGAGCGAGCCAGCAGCCCTTCCGCATCCTGCGAACCGTTTCCTGCGACGATCGCGACCGACGCGGCATCCCCAGGCTTATTGCGGAACGCGATGCCCAGGCCGAGCGCCAGCAGCAGCGGGAAAACGAACACCCAGAACACGACCTCCGGCTCCCGCTTCAGTTCCAGCATGCGCGCCATCAGCAGATGGGAATAGCCCGCCCAGCGCCCGTTGCAAGGCGCGGGAGCGGAAGCGTGCGGCGGCTTGACTGGTCTTTCCTGTACGACACTCATAGATCCGGTTCAGCCTCTCTGGCCTTGTCCCGAAGAAAAGGATTATGCCAACGCCATCCGTCGCTCATGGCGCCTGCGACCTCCACTTGTTCAGGAACCCGAGCAGCACATCCGGAGTCAGGCCGCGTGCGTCCTCGAATTCGCCGTTCTTCTGGCTGACGACGAGCTTGCCGTCGCTCTCCGCCACAGCCAGCGCCGGAATGCCTTTGTTCAACGGGATTTCATATTGCCGCACCAGGTCGGCGTTCTTCTCCTCGTTGGGCCCGAGATCAATGTGCACCAACACGTAGTTGGCCGCCAGCACGGGAGCAAGATCGGGGCGCTCGAAGGCGAGGTCGAGCACGTGGCAGTCGAAGCACCAGTTGGCGCCGAAGATCAGCAGCAAGCGCTTGCGCTCTTGCGCCGCTTTCTCTTCCGCTTCTTTGATCTCGGAGTGCGCGTCGGCGTCCGCCGGGTAAATGTCTTTCTTCATGTCAGCGGGCTGCTTCAGGTGGGGAGCATCGGTACGTTCCACCGCCAGAAGCCGCCACTGGTCCCCTTGCTGCTGCCAGGTCTGATCGTCGGTGAGCATGACGGTCTGACCGTTGGGCAGGCCGGAGAGCACTTCGGCGCGAAAGATGTAGCTGATGTTGCCGTGTCGCAACTCGTTGCGCACCACCTCGGTCTTGATGGCGCGCGGCTTCAGGGCGAGCCAGAAGCTGGTGTCGGCCTCGACATCGCGCTTGACCATGTCGACGACAATCTGTGCCGGAGGGTTCGTGCTATAGAGCGACCTCAGAGCGGCGGCATCGCCCGCTAGAACCGCGCTCTTCCACTGCTCGAAGGGAGCGAAGGAAGCGAAGGAAGCGGTGGAACCAGCCGACGGCGAGGCCTGCGCCCAGGCGCTTAATGCCAACGCTCCCGCGGTTAATGCTGTGATTGCCGTGGACCTGAGAGCGCGATTCATCGATTTCCCTTTCCTTCTACGGCTTTCTTTTTACGGCTTTCTGCGGGATCACTCTTCCCGCAGATGGCGTCCCGTCAACCGCACAAACACATCTTCCAGACTGGCTTGCCGCGTGGTCAGATGGCGCAGTTCGCTGCCCTGCTTGCCGATCGCATCCAGCAGCGCGGGAATGGTCAGGTGCGGCTGATTCACATTCAAGGCGATCATGCCGTCGTCCTCACGGACTGACTCGACGCTGGGCAGAGCCCGCCACGCCTGCAGGGCCGCGCCGTCGGAGTTGCCGCTTACGGCAAACTCCACCACGTGATGCCCGCCCAGGCGGTCAATCAAATCGTCGGGCGAACCTTCAGCGATGATCTGCCCGTGGTCCACAATCGCCAGGCGGTCGCAGAGGCGCTCGGCTTCGTCCATGTAATGGGTGGTGAGCAGAATGGTGCCGCCGTCCCGCTGAAATCCGCGAATGATGTCCCACAATTGACGCCGGCTCTGGGGATCGAGGCCGGTCGTGGGCTCATCGAGAAACAGAATCTTCGGATTGCACACCAGCGCCGTCGCCACCGCCAGGCGCTGGCGCTGGCCGCCGGAAAGCTTGCCCACCCAGGAGTCCGCCTTCTCGGTGAGTTCCAGTTGCGCCAGTACTTCCTCGGACGAGCGCGGCTCGCGGTAGAAACTGGCGAACAGTTCTATGGTCTCGCGGACGGTCAGCTTTTCCGACAGACGTGTTTCCTGCAGCGAGATGCCGAGCCACTCGCGCATCTCGCGCTCATTCTCGCTCCAGGTGTGTCCCAGGATGCTGACTTGCCCGGAAGTCGGCGCCAGCAGGCCTTCGAGAATCTCAATGGTCGTGGTCTTCCCCGCCCCGTTCGGCCCCAGCAGTCCGAAGCATTCTCCGGCCTGGATGTTGAGGTTCAGGCCTCGCACGGCCTCGACCTTGCCGTCATAGGTCTTGCGCAGGTCGCGGCATTCGATGGCGGTGGGCATTGGGTGATTCTACCGGATGTTGTTTTCCTTTGGTCATCTATACACACTCAGTTACTGGCCACGTGTTCATCAGGCTCGGGCAGCAGCAGTTCCTCGATTTCTGGACCGCCTTTATAGAGCCACATCGCCATGAGAGAGTAACCGACGATCCGGATAACAAGGAACCCTAGTCGGATGAGGTAGTAGTGGCGCAAATATTCGATTGCGGTTGAAGCCGTCGACTCTTGGTTGAGATAGTGAAGGAACGAATGAACGTGCTCAGGTAGATAGGATTCCTCGGTCATCGTCGACACTGTCAAAAGCACGGCCAGCGTGCGACTGGCAAGCATAACGGCTTCTTTCCTTGACATGACCTTCCCTCCCCGCGAACGAGCCCTGCTAAAATACCGCATCGCGGGAATTCTATCCCGCATCTTCCCCCCATGCGCATCCCTAAGCGCGGTTTTACTTGACGACGCCCCCTCTAAGACGCCCGTGTGTCGTTTCCCAAAGGTCTAGTTCTCAGTTCCCAATTCTCGGTGCTCAGAGCCCGAAAGGAAGCTCTCTATGCTGCGCAATCTCTGTGTCTTGTCGTCTGTGTTCCTGGCCCTAACCCTCGCCGCCCTTTCCCAGGATTCCCGTCACTTTACTTTCCACTACGGCTTTACGGTCAAGAATCTGCCCGCGGGCAAGAGAGTTCGGATCTGGATTCCCTCCGCCCAGTCGGATGCGTTTCAGGAAGTGAAAGTCATTTCCGCGAATGGCGACTTGTCGTTGAAGAAAACCCGCGAGTCGAAATACGGGAACGAAATCTACTTCGCCGAAACGAACAACACCACCCAGCCGGAACTGCATTTCGATGTCGACTACGACGTCCTCCGCCACGAGCGCATTGCGTTGAACCCTGCTCCGCATATCGTCGCGGCTGCGCTCACAAAGAAGGAGCGAGAAGAGGATCTGCAACCCGACGTGCTTGTGCCGGTCACCGGCGTTCCCGCCGATCTTGCGATAAAGGTGACCCAGGGGAAGACCCAACCCCTCGACAAGGCTCGTGCCATCTACGATTACGTGTTCACGACGATGCGGTACGACAAGAGCGGCACAGGCTGGGGACATGGCGACGTGCTCTACGCCTGCGACGCCAAAAAAGGCAATTGCACCGACTTCCATTCATTGTTCATTGCCATGGCGCGATCGCAGGGCATTCCGGCCCGCTTCGAAATCGGCTTCCCCTTGCCGCCCGACAAGCATTCTGCCGAAATCGCCGGGTACCACTGCTGGTCCGATTTCTACATCGATGGCAGGGGCTGGATTCCAGTTGATATCTCTGAAGCTTGGAAGCATCCCGAGAAGCGCGACTATTTCTTCGGATCGCACGACGTCAACCGGGTGCAGGTCAGCATGGGGCGAGACCTGCGCCTGAATCCAGCGCAGGACGGCAAGTCCCTCAATTACTTTGTCTATCCCTACGTGGAAGTGGACGGGCAGGAGTATCCCAACGTTTCCCTGGCCTTTTCGTTTGCGGATGTGGTGTCCACCGTAGCCGCGAAGTAAGGCGGACGGAAACTAAGGCTGGATTCGCCGATCAGAGTCTTCTGCCTGGGCGCTCTGCGCCGGCGGCGTCTATCGGCTGCCGGAAACCATCTCCCCTGGTCCGGGGCTGCCGGGAGGCGATGGCGGAACGTCAGTCGGTGGCACCCGGTGGATCGGGGACACTCCGTCGTCGGGCGTGGGCACATTTGCAGGATCCTCGCCCGGACGCCGCAGGCTGGGGGCATTGGCCGGTGGGCCTTCCTGTTGTTGCTGCTGCTGTTCCTTCTTCGCCTCGGTGTCTTCGGGGCGGTCGAGGATGACCTCTTTCTGGGTGCGTACGATCTTCTGGCCTCCGACTTTCATGGTCTCAACGCGCACCACTTCATCGCCCACGAAGCGGACGAAGTCCACATCCTGCGGCGGTTCGCCGTAAATCCATTCTTCGTATTCGGTTTCGCCGTCCTTCTCGCGCACTCTTTTCGGCGGCCTGCCCTTGGCGTGCAGCACCATTTCCGAGTTCATGCCGACCAGGACGTAGTGTGCCTGAACCGCCTGCTTCACCTTGGGCGGGAGCGTATCCAGATAGGCTTGCTCTTTGTTTCTCGCGTTGAAATCAAGCACCGGACCGAGCAAGTCGCGCAACTGCTGCGCCGTCATTTCCGGGACATATTTGTCGAAGTAGAGGTCGAGATACGTTCCATGCGCATTGGTCTGAGACTCCGTCGGGGAGAGAGGAACCGCAGCACCATTGGCGCCGGAAACCTGAATGTGCTGGTACCACTTCTTGCGGCGAACCGGACCGCCGTTGATGTCGAAATGAATGTGATCTGCTTTGATCTGCACAAAAGAAAGGTGGGCCGGATCGCCCGGCTTCACCGCCGGTCCCCACAAGGCCAGTGCCTGGTCCAATTCCGGGCCGCTGGGCGTGATCACGCCGTCTTGCAGCTTGAGGCCCTTGGTACCCATGGGAAACGCGGTCCGGGCGTAGAAGATCTGGGTCTCAAAGTCGCGGATGATTTCGAGGCGCGTCTCCCTCGACATGCGCGGCGCGTCGGCGGGAATCGGCGGATCGGGATGGGCCGGCGCCGGCGTTAGCGATGCCGGACTGCTGGCTGCGGCTGCAGCAGGCTGCGCTGGGGATTGCGGCTCTGCGCTGCTTTGTCCATGGACCAGGATCGAGGGGCTGAGAAGAAAACACGCCAACAGAAAGGACGGGCAGCGAAGACGCTCCATAAACCACCCCAGAACCGATTTCGGCCATTATAGCGCTGGGTGCCCCTGCAAATCACGGCCCAAATCAGGTCGGTAGTGGTGAGTTTGAATTTTCAGGGAAGGGTGCAGTTCGAGAACAACGATTCGTATCAGGGCATCGCTTCAGCGATGCCACAATGAGGCATGAGACTGTTGCGGCTTCAACCGCTGGGTCGGACTGAGTCCCGCTGCGGCTGCGTGAAAGGCGTGACGGTTCTCCTGCTCAAACTGCCCTGCTACCCCACTAAACCAGATTCAGCGCCTTCTTAATCGTGCCACGCTCTTTCTGGATTTTTTCCTGCAACAGCGTGATGGCGTAGATCAGCTGCTCAGGGCGAGGCGGGCAGCCCGGCACGTAGACATCGACGGGGATCACCTGGTTGACGCTCTGCACCAGCGCATAGTTCTGAAACACCCCGCCCGACGTTGCGCACGCGCCCATGGAAATAACCCACTTTGGCTCGGGCATCTGTTCCCAGAGTTGGCGAATCACCGGCGCCATCTTGTTCGATACGCGGCCGGCAATGATCATCAGGTCGCTCTGCCGCGGCGACGGGCGAAAGACCTCAGCGCCGAAGCGCGCAATATCGAACCGCGCCGCGCCCATCGACATCATCTCAATGGCACAGCAGGCCAAGCCAAACGTCATGGGCCAAATCGAGCTCTTGCGCATCCAGTTGACGGCGGAGTCGAGCGTGGTCAGCACCACCCCTTCGGGTGTGGGATTGCCGAAGGTCAGATCCTTGACGACCTTCTGTCCGTTTTCCACGTCGATGTAAGGGCCGAAGTTCAGTTCGCGGGACATGTGTCTATTTTAAACCACCTTGGTGGTTTAAAAAGACAGAGGCGCACACGTAAGGCAAGACGACCAACTGGATCACATCCTTTCTCCTCTTTTCGCTGTTTATTAAAATCCCTTGACAAGGCCGGGCGTTGGGATAAGCTTTTGCGCAACATCCCCTCGGTTGGTTCTTTTTCGGCCCCTGTTGCGACTCTGAATCGAAGTGCGGTCTGGCTCGGCAACTGCGCCCTGCATACCCACGGTATGCAAAGGACGGGCGGCGCCCCCACAAGCAACTCAAGGAGAACATCATGAGTCCGCTGCGTTCATTTAGCACCGGCCAAGGTGCACGTCAACGGCAGGCCTACCTGCCTCCTATTTCTGGTCCCAAGCTGCTGGTCCAGGGGGCGCGCGCGACGCTCCCGAGTTATCCCTTCCAGCCATTGCCTCCGCCCAATGGCCCGGCGCCGTACCGGTATGACTTGTCGCAGTTGCTGGCTGCCGACGACGTCAAGCGCATCACCGACGCGGGAGTTCTGGTCTTTCACACGGTGGGAGATTCCGGTGACTACCGCGGCCAGGAGCAGGATTTTGTGGCCGCAATGATGACCCAGGACGCGCAAAGCCTGCCCGCCAACAACCAGCCCGCATTCTTTTACCACCTTGGAGATGTGGTCTATTTTGCGGGCGACATCATTAAGTACCCCGACAACTTCTACCAAACCTACAAAGACTATCCGGCGTTCATCGTCGCTATCCCCGGCAACCACGACTGCCAGCCCGACGATCCCGCCGATGGTCCCGGAGACCCCAATAAGTCTCCCCTCGACGGCTGGGTACAGAACTTCATGGCGAAGGACCCCACCCAGCCCGGCACCAACAAAACCGGCACAGACCGAACTCAGATGGATTTACCGAATGTGTTCTGGACCTTCCTCACTCCATTCGCGACCATCATCGGTCTGTTTTCAAACGTGGGTGAAACCGAGGGGGAGATTCATCAAGACCAGATCGACTGGTTCCGCGGCGAGTTGGCGGCTGCCGATCCTAAGCGGGCTCTGATCGTCACGGTCCATCATCCACCCTTCTCCGGCGACTCCGAACACAGCGGCAGCAGCGCCGTCGGCAAAGTGCTCTCCGACAGTTTTCAGGCAACCGGGCGCTATCCCAACCTTGTGCTCTCTGGGCACGTACACAACTACCAGCGCTTCACCAGCGTAGTGCAGGGGCCCAAGGGACAACTGCAGGTTTCCTACGTCGTGGCCGGCGCTGGTGGGTACAAGAAGCTGGGCAAGCTCCAGAAGGTCAACGGATCATATCCCGACCCCACGCATCCGTTGCCGCTCGGGAATGGGCTCACGCTGGAACGCTACGATCAGGACAATTTCGGTTTCCTGCGACTGGAGGTAAGCAAGACCCAGATCGTGGGATCCTACATTTCGGCCCCTTACTCGAGCGGAACCGCACCGGCCGCCAGCGTAGTCGAAACCTTCACCGTCGATCTGGCGAACAACACAGTTACTCCCGGAAACAGCGGAGGCGGCGGAGGAAAAGGACCCAAGCCGAAGCCTCCGAAGAAACCGAAAAAACCAGCGAAGCCTCCGAAGGGACCGAAGAAGAAGAGCAAGAAGAAGAAAGCATGATCTAGGGATTCACCACGATCTTGCCGAACATTTGACTCTTCTCCAGGTGCTCGTGGGCCGCGCGGATGTCGCTGAGCGGGAAGACGCGGTCGACCACCGGCTTCAGCCGGCCTGCGAACACGTGCTTCAGGACCTCATGCAGTTCGCCCATCGTGCCCATGTAGGAACCAAGCAGGGTCAACTGCCGTGCGAACAGATGGCGCAGATCGAGTCCCACGCTGGGTCCGGTGGTCGCCCCGCAGGTTACCAGTGTGCCTCCGCTCTTGAGCGACTTCAGGCTTTCGTCCCAGGTCGCCGCGCCCACGTGCTCGACCACGATGTCCACGCCCTCTTTATTTGTGAGCTTTCGGACCTCTTCCGCGATCTTCTGCTTGTAATGGTTAATGCCGTGGTCGGCGCCCAGAGCGCGCGCCTTCTCCAGCTTGGTTTCGTCCCCGGCGGTCGTGATCACACAGCAATGAAATAACTTCGCGATCTGAATCGCCGCAATACCCACGCCAGAACCTGCCCCCAGCACCAGCACGGTTTGCCCAGGACGTACTCCCGCCCGGCCTACCAGCATGTGCCACGCGGTCAGAAACACGAGCGGCACGCTGGCCGCCTGGTTAGTTAAAGTCAAGAGAATCAGGAATCGGAATCACATTCGCCGCCGGGACAGCGATCAGTTGGCAGTTGCCGCCATCCACCCCATTGCCCAGAACCGTGAATTCACGGCACTGATTTTGTAATCCGGCGACGCACTTGGCGCAGTGTCCGCAGAAATGCATGGGCGCGATCAGCACGCGCTGGCCGGCAGTGAAACCGTTAACATACTCGCCGACCTCCGCAACCTCTCCCGCAATATCGCTTCCCAATATGTGCGGCAGCTTTACCCCCGGCAGCCCCTTGCGTACCCACACGTCGAGATGGTTGAGCGCGCATGCCTTCACGCGAATGAGCACCTGATCTTTGCGGGGCTGCGGGTCGGGGACATCTTCATAAGTCAGGACTTCCGGTCCACCGAATTGATGAATGCGGACGGCTTTCATTAGGGTGCGCTCGGAGATGCGTTCGCCCCGCCGGCAGCCGGTGTCGCCAAAACCTTTACGCGGTTGACGACCGTGGTCATCGCTTGATCGAAGTTCTTGTCACGGTTTCCCAGCAGCATTGCACCGTGCACGTATTGAGTCAAAGTCCACAGCGTAACCTGCGTTCTGGGATCGATGACCATCACGCGAAGTTGTCCGAGAACGGGGAGCTTCAGACCCGTATCGGTGAGAGCCCAACTCACCTCAAGGACCAGGTCGGCATCGGACGGACAAGAAACAATCTCATACCGGCCCCAATCCTTCATCGCGGCATAGAACTGGTTGTAAGCGCGGTCCGGGCCGCCATTGAAGGCGGTCTCGCCGAAGACGGCCTCGAAGCTCTCTCCCCCTCCGTTGGAAATGAATACCTTGTGGGCAGCGGCGATCTGCACCGGCACGGGAGCTGGCGCCGGTATCTTTGACTGTTGTGCGCTCAACAGCGGGATGAATCCAAGAATCACAACGGTTACACAAAAGGCCGGCAGTCTGAGCTTCTTCAACATCTCTATTCCTTTTGAAAACCGATTCGAGTCTTACTGCAAAGCCGTAAAGATTGTATCTCGTCCGTCCGAGTCAGCGAGGGTGAACGCCCCGATCTTGCTTTCTTCGCGATCTTTGCGAATCCGTAGCGTACTTTGCGGTCAAAAGATCCTGTTCTCCGAAATTAGGACACTACCTCCCCTTTTGGTGCGAAAGTGGTTTGACTCTCCCCTGTTGACCGACTGATAATCAGCATGGCAAACGCTCACTGTGGACATCTACGAACAAATCGTACAGTTGCGCCGCGAAGGCCGACGCGGAGCAGTCGCCACCATCGTCAACGTGCGCGGATCGATTCCGTCGTTCAAGACGGCCAAGATGCTGGTTCGCGACGATGGCTCGATCGTGGGCACGATTGGCGGCGGATGCGTGGAGGCCGATGTGTGGCAGGCCGCGCGGGAAGTGATGGAATCGGAGAAGCCCCGAACCTTAAAGTTCGACTTGAACCAGGACCCGAAGTACGACACCGGGCTGGTTTGCGGCGGCACGCTGGAGATTTTTATCGAACCCGTCTTACCTCCAGCATTACTTTATGTGTTCGGTGCAGGCCACGTAGCCCTAAACCTTTGTCAGACCGCCGCGAATGCCGGCTTTGACCTGATCGTGACCGACGACCGTTCTTCCTACGCCACCAAAGAACGGTTCCCTGCCGCCCGCGAGGTCCACGCCCTCGATTTCGACGAGGCCACGCGCAAGCTCGACCCGAACGAATCTTCTTATATCGTCATCGTAACCCGCGGCCACCGCGACGACATGCGCATCCTGCGCTGGGCGGTGCAAACCCGGGCCCGCTACGTGGGCATGATCGGCTCCAGGCGCAAGGTGATCGAGATATTCAAGGCCTTGCAGCAAGAGGGCCTGCCCGCCCACCTTTTCGATCGCGTGCACTCTCCCGTCGGGCTCGATATTGGGGCGATCACGCCGGAGGAGATTGCCGTCGCCATCACTGCGGAGTTGATCGCCGTCCGCCGTCATGCGAGCGCGGCCTTGCCTCACCTGAGCTGGTTCCAACAAAACCAACACCAGCAAACAACGGAAGACCCGAGCCCAGACTCTGCTGCCAACGCGCTGGAAGAGGGCGACCACAGCCTGTAATGGTCTGCGCTCACTGACTTTCTTTTCACTTTCTGTTATCTTCCGCAACATGTCCCGCGCGCCCAGTTTCGCCGGAGTAATTCTTGCCGCGGGCGATTCCTCGCGCATGGGCATGGACAAAGCCCTGCTGCCCTGGCCTCCGCAAGTCGGCGGGCAAGCGCCCTCGAAGGATACCTTCCTTTCCGCCGTCATCCGTTCGTTGTTTTCGACCGACTTTGTCGTCATCGTCGCCGGCAAGAATGAAGCGGCGCTGGCGCCGATAGCCTATGCCAACGGAGCGTCTGTCGTAACCAATCCGGACCCCAGTCGCGGCCAGTTCAGCTCACTGCAAGTAGGATTGCACGAAGTCCTCAACCGAGGCCGAGACGCTGCTGTGATCACGCTGATCGATCGCCCTCCGATAAGCGCGTCAACGTTGCAAACCCTGCGCCAGGCTTTCGAGAACTCTCCGCAGAACATCTGGGCCGTGGTGCCGGAATTCTCGGGAAAGCACGGCCATCCCTTCCTGGCGGGCCGCGAGTTGATCGAGGTTTTTCTCCAAGCTCCGCCAACCGCCACCGCGCGCGACATCGAGCACCGCTATCAGGACCGCATCCAGTACGTTGCTGTGGACGACCCCTTCGTGGCGCTGAACATCAATACTCCCGAAGATTACGCTGCCCTCCTGGCGAAGTCGTCCTAGCCGTCTCGTTCCGGGACGCAATTGCACATTTCAGCTTCCGCACGTTATCGTCGAGGGGATGGAATCTGTTAAAGGGCAAGCGGCACATCCCACCTCCAACGACTTTCTCGAGTCCGTTCTGCGGCTCGATCCACGGGTTGTGGCCTTCGATTGCGACGGCACACTCTGGTCGGGCGATGCCGGTGAAACATTCTTCGACTGGGAAATCAAGCACGGCGTCGTCTCCGCTCAAGTTGCCGTAGCCATGCGCGCCCGTTACGCCGAGTACAAAGCGGGCAAGGTCAGCGAAGAGGACATGTGCGGTGAAATGGTTACCATGCACAAGGGCATCCCTGAGGCGGTGATGATGCAGGCCGCTTCCGACTTCATGGCGCATTCGTTTCCCGGCCACACCTTCCCCGAGATGCACGAATTAGTTGCCCGCCTGCAGGAGAGTGGTTGTGAAGTCTGGGCGGTTTCTTCCTCGAACGAATGGGTCATTCGCTCTGGAATGAAAGAATTCGGCATTGCCGAGGACCGCATCCTGGCCGCGAAGGTCGAACTCGAAAACGGGATTATCACCGACCGCCTTGTCCGCATCCCTTCTGGACCGGGCAAGCCGCTAGCTTTGCGCGAGGTGGTCAAGAAGCCTATCGACGCCGCCTTCGGGAATTCGCGCTGGGACGCCGACATGCTGGCGATCGCCAAACACTCCTTCGCCGTGAATCCAAATCCCGATCTCGAAGCCACCGCCCGCCAACGCGGCTGGGCCATCTATTTCCCCGATGGGACTGCCCGTAGATAGGAAAATCAGCGGAAGCCTGAGCCAAACAGACCTGCGCCTGGTCACGCCTTCTGGTGCCAGACGGGGCGGGGACTTTCGCAGTTACAATCAAACCGCATGTACTCCGCCCAACTGCTGGACCATTTTCAGAATCCGCGTAATGCAGGCGATATTTCCGGTGCCGACGCCACCGCGGAAATCGAGAATCCGGCGTGCGGAGATGTGCTGCGCCTCAGTTTGAAAATCAATGCCGGAAGCATTACGGAAATCCGATTCAAGGCCAAAGGATGCGTGCCTTCGATGGCCTGTGCTTCTGCGTTGACGGAATTGCTTGTAGGAAGAACGGTCAACGATGCGCGCAACCTGCAGCGTGATACTTTGATCGCTGCTGTCGGCGGGCTGCCGCCGGCCTCCGCGCACGCCGCGCAGTTGGCTTTGGACGCGCTGGCG
This sequence comes from uncultured Acidobacteriaceae bacterium, assembly GCA_963825155.1. Lineage (GTDB taxonomy): Bacteria > Acidobacteriota > Terriglobia > Terriglobales > Acidobacteriaceae > Sulfotelmatobacter. The sequence continues at coordinate 34,836 of CAWGRZ010000002.1, forward strand.
GCGGCACTGCGCCAGCTTCCCGCAGGACCCAGATGACGTCTTCCCATAGCCCTCGCCGCATCGCTTGCCTGCAGCCCAGCGCGACGGTCATTCTTAACGCGGTCGGAGAGCTTAGCCGCGTTGTCGCCTGCACGCGGTATTGTGCGGACGTGGTCCCCGAGGTGGGCGACGGTTCGCGGGTAATGCTGGCCGACTCCTGGACGGCAGATACGGAACAGATCGTCGCTGCGCAACCCGACCTGGTGATCGCTGCCGTTCCTTACCAGGACAAAGCGGTGATCGAAATCCTCAAGTCCGGCGCACGGTTTCTGGGCTTGGCTCCGAAGACTCTCGCCGATATCTACACCGACATCGCGACGATCGCCGGCGCGGTTGGAGCCACTGATCGCGGAGAACAGGTCATTGCGGCGATGCAGCAACGCATCGATCAAGTGCGCGCCCGAACCACCGGAACCGCGCGGCCCCGAGTTTTCTCAGAAGAATGGGGCAAGCCGATCATCGCGTCGCAACAGTGGGTCGCCGAACTCATCGAAGCCGCCGGCGGTGAATTCCTGGCCAACCCTGGCTGCCAAACTTCGCCCGAGGAAATTTGCCGGCTTGATCCGGAAGTCGTCATCGCCGCGTGGTGCGGCGCCGGGGAGCGAGTCCCGCTCGAGAAGATCGTTGTGGACCGAGGCTGGCAGCACACCTCAGCCGCGCGCCACGGTCGGGTCTTCTGTGTTCGCGACGAATTTCTGAATACACCCGCCCCCACGCTGCTCCATGGGCTCGATGCGGTCGCCTTCGCGCTTCATCCCGAACTCTTCCCCGTTCCGCAAGGAATCCGGCGGATTACTGGCGTTCCGGCTTCCACAGCCGCGAATCGGTCGGGTTGAGTTAAGATTCCTGTTATGCCGGTCGCCGCCAGAATCGAAGAAATTCGCGTCGAGGTTTCTGAACTCGCTCGCGCTGCCTCCACCGCGCAAGACCTGATGCACAAGATGGCCAAACTCTTGCACGAGCGCATGCTGAAATACAACTGGGTGGGCTTCTACTTGCTCGAACCCGGAGCGCAGCCGCCCATGCTGGTTCTGGGCGCGTTCGAAGGCGCCATGACTCCGCACACTCGCATCCCGCTCAACCAGGGCATTTGCGGTGCCGCAGCCTCGAGCGGGCAAACTGTCGTGGTCGACGATGTCAGCAAAGATCCGCGCTACCTGGCTTGCTCGCTGGAGACCAAGTCGGAAATCGTGGTGCCCGTCTTCGCGCACGGCAAGGTCGTCGGCGAACTCGATATTGACAGTCATTTTCCCGCAGCTTTTACTCCCGAACATCAGGATCTCGTCCAGTACTGTGCGCTGCTGGTGGGGAAGAAACTGGAGTTTCCCGGCAAAGCATGAAATTCCAAACATGAGATTCCAAGCATGAGGGTCGAAAAAGGGAAAGTCCGTGCCCCGGAGATCGGCCGGGTCTGGCTGAACTCTCCCCCGCTCAGCTTCCGCCAGTTGCGCGGACGGGCGGTGCTGGTCGACTTCTGGGATTACACCTGCGTCAACTGCATTCGAACTCTGCCTTATGTGCAGGAGTGGCATGAGCGCTACCGTGACCACGGCCTGACCGTGATCGGCGTGCACACGCCCGAGTTCACGTTCGCGCAGTACGAATCGAATGTGGAGCGCGGCATCCGCGAATTCGGTCTCACCTACCCCATTGTCATCGACAGCAACCGCGAAATATGGAAGGCCTTTGCCAACCGCTACTGGCCTACGAAATACTTGCTGGACAAAGACGGGTACCTGCGCTACGGCCACTTCGGGGAAGGCGGCTACGGAGAGTGCGAGCAGGTGATTCAGGAACTGCTGCACGAGATCGATCCCAACCTGGCGCTCCCGGTTCTGCTGGATCCACTGCGCGAAGAAGACCACGCGGGCGCGGTCTGCTATCGCGCGTCGGGCGAACTTTACCTGGGCCATCGCCGGGGCCGCATCGGCAATGAGGGCGGGTTCAAGGAGGATCAGATCGCCGACTATCTCTTCACCGGCATTCCCGAGGAAACTTTCTTCTACGCCAGCGGACGCTGGGCCTCGACTGCCGAATATTTCGAAGCCGCGGAAACCGGGCTTCACACTTTGCAGTTGAAATTCGAAGCAGCCGCCGTAAACTTGGTCATGGCCTCCCCTCACGCCGCCACCGCGGAAGTTGTTATTCTTCAGGACGGCAAGCCGCTCACCCGCCAGCAAGCCACCCGCGACACGCGCTTCCGCCCGGGCGCGAACGGCGCCGCGGAGGAAAGCTACGTCGTGGTGGACTCGGCGCGCATGTATTTTCTGGTGGACAACCACGAATTTGGCCCGCACAAGCTGGAACTTCGCTGCTCTCCTGGCGTTGCCGCGTTCGCTTTCACCTTCACCAGTTGCGTGGATCCCGTGGCCAGCGCCCTGCAGGCGGCCGCCGTACCCGAATCGGGCATTTCTAAGATATGAAGCGCGTGGTGGCGGCCCTCATCGTGAAAGAAGGCAAACTGCTGGTCTGCCAGCGCACCCGCCACCAGACCATGCCCCTCAAGTGGGAGTTCCCCGGCGGCAAAATCGAGGAAAGAGAGCAGCCCCGCGATGCCCTGCGCCGGGAACTGGAAGAAGAACTTGGAATTCTCGCCACCATCGGAGACGAAGTCAAACGCATTCAACACCAGTATCCGAACGGCGGCATGGTCGAACTCCGCTTCTTCGTCGTGCGCGAGTTTCAGCGAGAAATCGAGAACCGCATCTTTCGCGACATCCAGTGGGCCGAACCCAAGGATCTTCCGAAGTACGACTTCCTGGAAGCGGACCGGACGCTGGTGACCGATTTATCCTCCGGCAAACTCATCTGACCGGGCTCAGCCTCCCGCTTTTCCTCCGGCTGACGCCACCGCTAAAGCGAGCGAGAGGGCGACCACAATAATTGTTGTCGCCCACGCCACCGCATTAAACAGCCGCGTGTTCACGTATTCCCCCATCAACTCCTTCTTGTTGATGAGGATGATCATAAAGATGAGGACAAAGGGCAGCACGATGCCGTTCAAAACCTGTGACCACAGAACGATTTTGATCAGTTGCTGGCCCGGAATCAGCAGCACGAACACTCCTCCCGCAACGATCAGGGCGGTGTAGAGCCAGTAAAATAGCGGCGCTTCCCCAAATTTCTTTCCCACCCCAGACTCGAACCCCAGTCCCTCGCATACGGTATAGGCAGTCGAAAGCGGCAAAATTGAGGCGGCAAACAGCGAAGCGTTAAACAATCCCACGGCAAAAAGAATGTAAGCGTAGTCTCCCGCCAGCGGTTTGAGGGCCTGAGCGGCGTCGGCAGCGTACTTGATGTCGCGGAACCCATGGATATAGAGCGTGGCGGCGCAGGCCACAATAATGAACCAAGCCACAATATCGGTGAAAACACATCCGGTGACCACATCCAGCCGTGAGGCCTTATATCCACGGCGGGTCACCCCCTTCTCGACGATCGACGACTGCAGGTAGAACTGCATCCAGGGCGCGATCGTCGTCCCCACCACACCGATCACCATGAACAGGTAGGCCTCGTCGCGAAAGGCACGCAGGTCGGGCGGTTTGATGGTCGCGATGGCCGCGTCTTTCCACATGGGATGCGCCAGCACTCCGGCCACGATATAAGTGACGTAGAAAAACGACGCGGCCAGGAACACTTTCTCCACGGTCTTGTACTGCCCTTTCACCACGATCAGCCACACAATGACGCCGCACACCGGCACCGTGATGAATCTCGACAGTCCAAACAATTCCAGACTAGTGGCAATGCCGATGAACTCCGTCACCACGTTGCCAAAATTGGTGATCAGAATTCCGATCATCATGAAGAATGTGATGCGGAGCCCGAATTCCTCGCGGATCAGGTCGCTCAGGCCCTTGCCGGTGACGGCGCCCATGCGGGCGCTCATCTCCTGCACCACAATCAGCGCCAGCGTGACCGGGATCATGGTCCACAGCAGAAGATGTCCGAATTGCGCCCCGGCGGAGGAGTAGGTCAGGATGCCGCCGGCATCATTGTCGACGTTCGCGGTAATGAACCCCGGTCCCACTACGGCTAAGAACAGCAGGATCCGGATCTTCTGACGTCTCAAAAACTTCATGGGCACTTTTCGCAGACATATGGATGGAACGGATTGCAGCCACCAACGACGCCACAGGATAAACGCAGTCAGGGAATCTGGCCAAAGGAAAAGTGCGCCGGGCCTGAAAATTAACGATGGCGGAGTGGGTGCGGGTGGTCCGTTGCGGCCTTGAGTCGGGGGATTGGGCTTCGGGTCTTAGGTGTTGGGCGTTGGGGTCTTGGGCCGTAAGTCAAGGCATTGGGCCCAGCGCTCTCGATAACGCCCTAAGGCCCATTACCGCTCTTGCTACAGTTTCGACCGCAACATACTGATTACGTCGTCCGAAGTGATCACGCCCGTCAGCTTGTTGTGCTCATCCACAACGGGCAAGGTCAGCAGGTTGTATTTGTCGAACAACTCCGCTACCTCGTTCTCCGCGACTCCCTCATGGGCAAGGATCAGAGGTTCCTGGGTCAGGGAGAGCAAAGCCGTCGTGGGCTCGGCGAGCGCCACTCTGGCCAACGGAACCGCACCCACCAGCGTTCCGTGAGAATCTACCAGGTAGATGGTGCTCACAGCTTCCACACCGCCTTCGAACTCCCGCATGGAATCGATGGCATTGAGGGCCGTAGCTGAAACTGGAAGTGCGAGGAACTCGGTGGTCATGCGACCGGCGGCCGTCTCTTCCTTATGCTCCAGCAGTTCGACCACGTCCTGCTGCGCTTCCGGCTCCATCTGGATCAGGATCTGTTCCGTGCGTTCCTCGGGCAGATCGCCGAGCAGATCCGCGGCCGCGTCGGGATCCATCTCCTCGACGATGTCGGCCGCCCTACCCGAATCGAGCGATTCCACGATCGATTTCTGGACGCTAGGCTCGACCTCCTCCAGCGCCTCGGCTGCCACGTCATCGTCAAGGGTCTGGAATACCGCCTGGCGCTCGTCCGGCGCCAGCTCTTCTACGATATCGGCGATGTCGGCGGGATGCAGCTTAGAGAGACCTTCGTGTGAGATCTTCAGCTTCACTCGCCGCGCGGGATCGGTTTCGATCAGGTCCACGAAATTCCACGGAATACGGCGCGCCGGAATTCTGCTTAACAGCGCATGCAGCGCCGCTCTGGGCGCCACCCCGGCCAGCAGTCGCCGGACCGCGCCGCGTGCCCCAACGTCCACCGAATGGACGCGCAGCACCAGATGCGCCTGGCTGGCGTCCCGCGGAACATCGACCTGCAGCGCTACATCGTTGACCCGGACGACTTTTCGACCGTTGATGTCGATGACCTGCTGATCGAGCAAGTCGCGCTCCAGTAGAAACTGGCCCTCCGTGCCGTTGGTGGGCGCCCACTCCCCTGCCCCGGTGCTGGCTCGAACACCGCCGTTGATCGCCGACACCGCCGTAAAGGGCAGCACGCGGTTGCCCGTTTTCGTCTTCACGATCAGGGACGTGATGCGCGATCGGTCCTCCTGCGGGGTGAGCGTCAGTTCGCGCACACGTCCGCTTGCCGCGCCGGACGGGTCGTATACCGTGGCGCCCAGCAACTCGCTGAGAGAAAGCGTCATCATCCCGCTAGAGAATAACCAACTCGGGTTCGATCCGAAACCAAAATCTGCTGAATCCTCCAGGCGGACGTCGACTTCCAACGTCCAAATCTCAGACCCGAACATAAAGTCCGCCGGGTTCCCTCCGTATCAACCTCCTGGGGGTCTGATTCTCCCAATCGACGCGCCCCGCGGAACCTGGAGCGTCTCCAGCCCGTATAATTTAGGTAAGTGCTGCTTATCTTCGACATCTTTGCGCAAACCCTGCGCACGCTGTGGGCGCATAAACTGCGCTCGTTCCTGACCATGTTTGGCATCGCCTGGGGCGTCGGTTCCCTGCTTCTGCTGGTCGGCCTCGGAGAAGGTTTCCGTTCTGGAAACCGCAAGCAGTTCGATTCTCTGGGTGAAAACGTCATGTTCATCTGGTCCGGCCGAGCTCCGGTAATGCAGGGCAGCTTCACCGCCCTGCGCCAGTACTACCTGACCTACCGCGATTACGAGGACATTCTGCGCGAGTGTCCCAGCGTGGGCGCGGCTGCCCCCGCCATCTCCCGCAATGACATTCGCGCGGTCAGCGAGTACTTCCAGGCCAGCGGCCAGGTCATCGGCGTCACCGCCAATTTCAACCAGATCCGCAATCTCCCCATCAGCGAAGGCCGCTGGATCAACGAAATGGACGATGCGCAGAAGCGCGACGTGGTCGTCATCGGCGACGAGGTGGAGCGCACCCTCTTCCCTGGCCACCCCGTCATCGGCGCCTCGATTTTGCTGAACGGCGTCAGCTTCAGAGTCATCGGCACGCTGCAGAAGATCGGCCACGGCGACAACATGAATCTCAATCTGCGCAGCTTTGTACCCTTTCATGCCATGCAGGATTATTTCCGTCCTCTGAATACCGGGACGGCGACCGATGTCATCTCCTTTATCAACTATCAGCCCAAGACCCGGGCGCTGCACGAAGCAGCCCGGCAGGAAGTCCACAGAGTGATCGCCCGCAATCATGGCTTCGACCCCAACAATCCAGACGCCTTTGACGAATGGGACACCATCAAGACCATCGACCAGGTCGGAAAGATCTTCGACGCCATGAACATGTTCCTGGGCAGCGTAGGGATGGTCACGCTTGCCCTGGGCGCCATCGGCATCATCAATATCATGCTGGTCGCGGTCGCCGACCGCACGCGGGAAATCGGCTTGCGCAAGGCCGTAGGCGCCACCAACTCCAGCATCATGTTTCAGTTTTTCGTGGAAGGAGCCTTTTTGACGCTGCTGAGCGGAGGCATCGGCATCGCAGGCGCCGCCGGGCTTATGGCGCTGCTCTCCGGCGTCAGTCTCGGCCAGGGCTTCGATCCTCCCAAGCTGGTTCCTTCCACGGCCGCGTTGGCAGTGATTTCTCTCGCCGTCGCGGGCGTGGCCGCCGGTCTTTATCCGGCTCGCCGCGCCGCTCTGCTTGAACCCGTGGAGGCCCTCCGCAAGGAATAGCCATGCACCGCGACCTCTTACAACAAGCTTACTCCGCCATGCGCCACGACCTGCGCCGCACTCTGCTCACCATGGCAGGAATGGCTTGGGGCATTGCCACCGTCGTTCTGCTTCTCTCCTACGGCAACGGCTTCGGCCATGCCATCGAGGTCATCTTTCAGAGCTTCGGCGCCACCGCGGTCGGCGTCTTCCCCGGACGCACTTCGGAGCAAGCCGGAGGCGGCAAGGCCGGCGTCCAAATCCGTTTCACCAACGACGATATCGAACTCCTGCGCAACAATATCCCGCTCTGCAAGCACGTCGTGCGCATGTCTGCAGAAGGATTCGACGGTGCAGAACAACAACCGCGCCTTCACCTTCCCCGTGATGGGTCTCGATCCCGCGATCCAGCAAATCTGGAACCTCGACATCGCCGAGGGACGGTTCCTCAACGATGCCGACAACATGCAGCACGGGCTCTATGCCGTGATCGCCTCCGAAGCCCGCGACAAGCTTTTCTCCGGCATGCCCGCGGTTGGGGAAACCATCCGCATTGATGGCGTCACTTTTGAAGTGATCGGCGTGGGCGCGCCCCGCATGCAGGAAGGCGACAACGATAACAACCGCGTCGTCTACATCCCCTACAACTCCATGGACGTGCTCAAGGACAACCACTACCTTGACGGCATCTGGCTGGACTCCGCCGGACTCGACCACAACAAGCTGGAATCCACCATCCGCGAAACTCTGGCTGCGGCCCATAACTTCAAGCCTGACGACCGCCGCGCCGTCTTTGTCTTCGACGCCCAGAAGCAGCTCTCGCAGTTCGGCATCATTACGCTGGCGTTGAAAGTTCTGCTGGCCTTCATCGGTACCGTGACCCTGGGCATTGGCGGCGTCGGGCTGATGAATATCATGCTGGTATCGGTGACCCAGCGCACCCGGGAAATTGGCGTGGAAAAAGCCCTGGGCGCGCGCCGTCACGACATTCTCTTTCAGTTCCTGGCCGAAGCCATGGTCATCACCGCCGTCGGCGGAGTGTTCGGGATTGTTCTTTCCTATGCGGTTTCAATTCTGGCCGGGCGCATCACGTTCTACAGTGCTCTGGCCAAACACGCCGAAGCGGCCGATATCCGCCTCATCGTTTCGCCCATGATTCTGCTGGTAGCCACCACGATTCTTGCCCTCGTGGGAATTGTGAGCGGCATGGTGCCTGCCCTGCGCGCCGCCAACCTCGATCCCATCGAAGCCCTGCGCTACGAGTAAGGCACGGATGATGTTCGTATCAAGGCCTGCGCCGTCATGAACGAAACAAAGCCGGAGCGAACTTCCGCTCCGGCTTGAATTAGCAGTCTGGCTGGCGCTAGACAGCCGCGGTGAGCATCTCTACCAGGTGCTCGCACACAGAGGTCTCGACCGTGTACGGCTTGAAAGTGATTGGTGTGCTCAGGAAGGGTTTCAGGATTTGCTCCACCTTCGGGAACACCTCTTTCACATACTTCTCCGCTTCGTACTTCTCGGTCCACAGCGTGATGGCGACTACTTTCTCGTTGGTGTTCTCCGGGACAAACGGCAGCAGTTCGAGAAAGCCCGGCTGCTTCTTCAGAATGGGGAGGACTTCCTGGCGAACGGTTCGGATCAGTTCATCCTTCTTTTCCAGCTTCGGGGTAATTTCGAGAATGCGAGCAAACATGAGACTCTCCTTTTGGCCGGGAAAGTGCTCGGAAGACGCCTTCGTCGAGATGGCCTCTTGGAGCCCAATCCCGAATCAGCTACTGATTTGAATGCGATTAAAAAGCGCCGTAACTATAATTGCAGAAGCATCGCGCAGCAGTGACCGCAGCTACAGATGCGGGTGACTCTGCGCACCCCCGAACCGTTGGAATCCATGCCAGACCTGTCCGACGACATTCTCGAGTTGCCGCCACCGCCCGCCGACGCCCGCGTCCCCTACGGCTCGGATCCAAACCAGTTTCTGGATCTCCGCTTGCCCACAGACAAGAAGAAGCGCAAAGCGCCGAGCCCGCTGGTCATCAATATCCACGGTGGCTTCTGGCGCGCCAAATACGGTCTCGAGCACGCCGGCCACCTGTGCGCGGCTCTCACTGCCAAGGGACTCGCCACCGCCAACCTGGAATACCGGCGCGTCGGCAACCCAGGCGGAGCCTGGCCCGGCACCTTCGCCGATGTCCGTTCGGCCTACAACTTTCTTTTGCAATACTCGCCTCAACATCAACTCGACCGCCGAAAGATTGTGGTGATGGGACATTCCGCCGGGGGGCAGCTTGCCCTCTGCCTCGCGGCTCATGAACCCCGCCTCACCCGCGTCGTCTCGCTCGCGGGAGTCGTCGACCTGCAACGCGCCTATCAACTCCACCTCAGCAACGACGCCGTGGTCCAGTTCCTTCGCGGCACACCCGGCGAAGTTCCCGACCACTATCGCGAGGCCGATCCCATGCGGCTTCCCATTCCGTTTGCGCGCCAGTGGCTGATTCAGGGTTCCGCCGATGACGTGATCCCCCCGGACTTCAGCCGCGATTACGTTGCCACCAAGACAAAGCATACCGACAAGGAAAAGGGCAAAGAAAAAGAAGACGCGCACCTGCTCGAGATTCCCGAGGCCGGACACTTTGACCTAATCGATCCCCGTACTTCCGCGTGGAAACAGGTAGAAGAGTCCATCCTGCAACTTCTGGCCTGATTCGATCCACAAGCTGCGGAAATCCAGTATCGTTATCGCTTACCCGTCAACTGCCGGATCAAATCGACTTCCGCCTGCCGATACGGCGTCCCATCAGCGTGCAGCACATCGTGAAACCACACCGGCGGCTGGTCGAGAATATAGGGATGCTGCCACGACTCCCACGGATAATAGGTCTGCGTCTTGCCCGCCACGAATCCCCAATTGATTGCCCCCACCCGCTCCTGCTTCGCAATCGGCAAAATCGTGTCAAAAGTGCTGCCCACGGACCGCGCCATGTATTCCGTGCAGATCACCGGCCGGTGGAACCTCCTCAACCACTCGATTTCACGCTTGAAGGACTCGGGCCAGCTGTAGTTGTGAAACGTGATGATGTCGGATTCGCGCAGCTGAATCCGTTCTAACTCCTCGACCGAAGATTCATCCCGGGAAGTATCGATCTCATACACTCCGCTGGTGAGCGGCTGCGTGGGATGCACCTCTCGTGCCCACTCGAACACTTGCGGCAAAAGCCCCGTGACCCGCGCGATCTTGTCTTTCATGTTCATCTCTGTTGTGGGATAGCTTCCGGTCGTGTCCGATCCGGGCTCGTTCCAGACGTCCCAGCCCAGAATGCGGTCGTCCTTGGCAAACGCTCCCACCACTCCCTGCACGTACGCCTTGAGCCGCGGATACTGGCTGGGATCGGCGAGCGCCTTCGCCCCCGGACTCTGCACCCAGCCGGAGTTGTGCACGCCCGGAATCGGAGGATGTTGCGGGCCCAACTGCGGCAGAGGATCCCAGCAGGAATCGAACAGCACGAACAGCGGCCGAATGTGATGGCGCGACGCGATGGTCAGGAACTGATCGATACGCTGACGAAAGCCCGCCGCGTCCTGCTGCCACACCAGGTCGTGCAGAAAAACGCGCATCGTATTCATGCCCATGGCTTCCGCCCACCCAAATTCCTTGTCGATCTCCACCGGATCGAAGCTCGCCTCCTGCCACATCTCCAACTGGTTGATGGCCGACTTGGGGACGTAATTACTGCCCACCAGCCAGGGCTGCTGGGTATACCAGTCGTTCGCCTTCTGCTCCGACCAGCGCGATCCTTGAGCGAAGCCGGTGGTAGCGCACAAGACCGTCGCCGACAGAATCGAGGTCATGAATGCGCATCGCAATTTCTTCATTCGCAATTTGTTCATAGGGAGAAGGTCCGCGTTCATTTATATCTGTGGGATCAGGACTCATCAATAGAGGCCCATCTCTTCTTGGTTTTGCTTTGAAAGCGGCTTCAAGCCGCGCCCCATCCCGGCTCGCGCCCAACGGTCCTCAACGCCTATTCCACGCCCAGTGTTGCCAGAGTCTCTTCAAGCGAACTCGGGTCAATGGTAAGCCGGCGTCCGTGGCCCTTCACGTCTTCAATCTCATCGAAGGCGCGAAACAGACGCAGCTTGACCGCGGCATATTGCTCGGCTTCGTTCAACGCACGGCCGTGAGCCGCGCTCCAGGCGCCGCGCACGCCGTCAGGGAGGAATACGCTGACGGCGTAGGTCACTTTGCGATCGGAAGTCACGTCGAAGATAAATTCGGTCGCGGGCGCCTCTGGATCGCCGGGCAACGCCGGGCGTTTCCCTACGAAGTAATACTGGTAAACGTAGCCCTGCGCCCCGGTGTAGGTCTTCAGCCGGCGAACGGGCGGATTCGGAGCCATGTCGACATTATGGAACGGGGACCGGGTGCTTGTCGCGCGGCCCGGCACTCGCAGAGCTCGCGCTTGGACCACAGGCGAACCACGAATTGGCCTCCTGCCCTGTGACATCCGACCTTGCCATCCACAGCCCAGAAAGCAGATCATCGTCAAGGCGGAGGCGGTGCGTGCAGGCCCCGCAGCCCAGGGCTTAAGTCCTTTGTTGTCAAGATTATGACCTCTAACGTCTTTGCTATCAAGATTTTGCAAAGCATTTTTGCAGACACCGCGCCCCTCAAGGTTTTTGGAGGGGAGGGGGGAGGGGGGGTACCCCCCTTTCGCCTTAAACTTCCCTCAATGGAACAACTTTGCGACCGCGCTCATAACCTGCCCCCGAACTATTTTCTTAGGAGATTTCCACAGCTCGCCGCCTCAGCTACGCCCTATTCCGCGCCCTCCGATTCAATCTCCCGCAGCATCCAGCCGATGTCTACTCAGAAGAACACCGCATGCTGCTGCAATGGTTTTGGATTCCTCTCGCCGCGCTCGTCATCCTGGTCCTGTACCAGCAGTTCCGGATTTACCAGATCCAGCGGGACTCCCGAAAGCGCGACGAACTCTTCCGGATCATCACGGAGAATGCCGCCGACATGATCGCGCTGGTCGACGTCAAGGGACGAAGGCTGTACAACAGTCCGGCCTACAAGAGAATTCTGGGCTACTCCTCTGCGGAACTGGGCGAGACTTCCGCGTTTGAGCAGATCCATGCGGACGATCGCCTCAGAGTCCTTGAGGCGGCGAGAGAAGCGCGTGAAACTGGAATCGGAAAACGGCTGGAGTACCGGATCAAGCACAAGGATGGCAGCTGGCGAGTCTTGGAGTCGTTGGCCAATACCATTCGCGACGCCAAAGGCGCGGTCGTAAAGCTGGTCATCGTGAATCGGGACATCACCGAACGCAAGCGGGCCGAAACCCAGCTCGAACACAATCTGTTTCACGACCCCCTGACAGGACTGCCCAACCGCCGCCTGTTCCTCGACCGGTTGCAACACTCGTTTGCGCGGTCGCGGCGCGATCCCGGTCACCCGTATGCTCTGCTGCTGGCGAATATAGACCACTTCAAGGTGTTCAACGACACCATGGGTACAGCCTCAGGCGATCATGTGCTTCAGGAAATTTCCCGCCGGCTAGGGTCTTGCCTGCGGAAAGACGACACGCTCGCGCGCCGTGAAAGCAGCAGTCCTTCGGCGGAGGCCGTGCTGGCTCGGCTGGGCGAAGATGAATTCACGCTCTTGCTCGACGCCGTCGGCGATCCCAGCGATGCCATGCGGGTCGCGAAGAAAATTCAGGAGGCCGTGGCCGAGCCTTTGTTCCTCGAGTCGCGCGAAGTGCGCGCCTCGGTGAGCGTTGGCATTGCCCTCAGCACGGTCGCGCACGAGCGGCCTGAAGATGTCTTGAAAGATGCCGATGTGGCCATGCGCCGGGCCAAGGCGCTGGGGGGATCGCGCTGCGAGGTCTTTGACGAAGCTATGCACACTCGTGCCGTGGGCCGGATGCGGCTGGAGGCCGACTTGCGCACGGCGCTCAATGAGAACCAGTTTCGGATTTACTACCAGCCGGTCGTCCAGCTCGACACGCGACGCATCGTGAGTTTCGAGGCCCTGTTGCGATGGGACCATCCCTCGCAGGGATTGATTTCTCCCTACCGTTTCATCGAAGCAGCGGAGGACACCGGCATCCTCGTTTCCATCGGACACTGGCTGATCCTCCAAGCTTGCCGCCAGTTGGGCGACTGGGAGGTAAACAACGTCTCCGGACAGCCCATGAACATTACCGTGAATGTCTCCGCCCGCCAGTTTGCCGATGCGCGGCTGGTGAACGACCTTCAGGATGCGCTGCGGGAGACGGGCATCAATCCGGCGCGGCTGCAACTGGAAATGACGGAGAGCATCGCCGCCGCTGATCCCAAGCTCTCCGTCACCGTGCTCGCTCACCTCAAGCACATGGGGATTGGCATCGTCCTCGACAATTTCGGCAACGGAAGTTTATCCCTCCGCGGCTTGTGGCAGTTGCCCGTGGATGCGTTGAAAATCGACCGCTCCCTGGTTCGGGAGATGCAAACCGACCGCGCCGCCTCCGACATTATCGAGCTGATCCTAACGCTGGCACACAAGATGAATCTGCGAGTCATTGCAGAAGGCATCGAGACGGTCCGGCAAGTCGAGCGCTTGCGCGAACTGGGATGCGAGTTTGGACAAGGCTACTACTTCTCCCAGCCGCTGGACGCCAAGGCGGCGCAGCAATTCCTGCGCCAACAAGTGGCGCCCCGAAGCAGCGGAGCGAGCACGAGCTAGGGCATTTGTTCGAAGAAGACCCAGAACCGCGAAGGACGCGATTGCAGGTTGGAGATTGCAGATTGAAGATTTGTGATTTCAGATTTCGAACCGGATTTCCGTCGGTCTCGACGAGATCGTGACTGAACACAGAGTTTTCAATCTGCCATCTGAAATCTTCGATCTGAAATTGCTTCTTACTATCGCACGCCGTTTCCTGGAGACACGACTCTGCCATACTCCGTGGCGCGGCTGAGGCGGTCGAACATGCGCCAGGCGGCGAGCGATATCTGGCTGATGGCTTCTTCCCCGTCGCGCTCGTTGCGCAGAAACGACGTCATCACGCAAATCACATAAGGTCGGCCTTCGACGAAGACGATGCCGGAGTCGTTGCGCACGCCTTCGAGCGCTCCCGGTTTGTTGGCGCTCTTGACGTCTGCGGGCAGGTCGCGGGGAATCCAGGAGTCTTTGTTCGTGCTCAGCATCTTGAAGAAGTCGGCGGTCGATTCCTTATTGAGCACCTTGCCGTGATAAATGGCGTCGAGCAGGGTCATCATTTCGCGCGGAGTGGAGATATTCTCGCGGCCTTCTTTCGCGGCCTGCAGGTCCATCATTTTGCGGCGCAGGCGGGTGTGGGTGAGGCCGAGCGAGTCGAGCATGGCATTGACGTTGGGCATGCCGACGCGGTCGATGAGCACATTGGTCGCCGAGTTGTCGCTGACCGCGACCATCATGGTCGCCAGATCACGCAGGGTGATGCGGGTGACTCCGGGCGTGAGTCCGCCCATAATGTCGCTATCGGGAACGAGGTCGGACGATTGCACGGTGTAGAGATCGGTGAGCTTGAGCTTGCCCTGCTCGGCCTGCAGATAAAGATTGGCGAGGACGGTGATCTTGATGGAACTGGCCTGGGCGAAGACTTCGTCTTCGTGCAGGAAATAGTGGTCACCGGTGGTAAGGTCTTCGATGGCGACGCCCATGACGCCGTCGAGGTTCTGCGTCGATCTCCTGGATATGGGATTCGAGTTTCTGCCAGAGGACTCTTTGTTTCCCAGCGGACGGAGTGGCGGTCTGGGCAACACAGGCAGCGACGAACAGTACGCAACAGAGCCAAGGCTTCACGGGATGGGTCTCCTGACGACAGGGATTGTAGCAGCCGTTGCGGTGAGGGGCATGCCAAGTGGATAGAACACGCTTGTTCGGGTTTTGAGCGCAGTGGCCGGTTTTCGTCGTTGCGGTGGGTCGCACAGCCTTCAGTGCTGGCTCTTGCTGTCCTTGGGAAGTGCATAAACAGTCAGAAGACTATCCGAAAGAATAGCGAGGGACGTGCCATCTGGCGAAAGAGCCAAGAAATGTTCATGGATATTCCACGGCGTCCAAGGGGAAGTTCCCTTCAGTTTAAGTGAGAAGATGGTGCGGCGGTCTTTGACGCTGTAGACGAGCACCCGATCATTTGATCCGAAAGGGTACATGTCGAGCGGTTCACTTCTCAGCCCCCTTAACCGCTCTTCCATGACGGCGAAGACCTCGCCTGCGGCAGAAGGTTGTGGCGTTAAGAGGTAATGCCCTTCGTGCAATTTGATTTCTGAAAGCAACTCGCCTCGAACCGTGACTATGGTAGTGACCTTGCTTCCAATAGCCAACACATCGTTGCTAACGAACGAAGCTGGTAGCCGCTGCTCCTTACTCATTTGGGTGCTCATGCCGTTTACGCCTAGTGGATGCCACGTTTCCTCTTTGAAGCGGCGAAGACATATCTCGCGAGGATCACCACAGTAGCCGACGAGCGAATCATCCGAGATCGCAAGCGTAAGCTTCGGTACGGCACCGGCAAATATCTGCTCCTCCGTCCATGTGGATGTAGTCGCCAGATCTCCCACATTCAATACTTCCAGATGACGGCCATGCTCCGCACGACCCGAAAGAAGGAGAGTGTGTTTGCTGGGCGAGAGTTGAAGACTGACATTCATGCAAGTTCCGTGATTCGGTAGTTCTTGTTCCCGGACAATGTCGAGGCTGGCAGACAGGAGACGGAGTGAGTTGTCGCTACAGATCAAAACTCTCCCCTCCGGAAGCCCGAACAATCGTGGAGAGGGATAGTAAGACGTTGACCAGTCTCTTTGGCTCTGTTTCAGTCCTGTCTTGGCGTCGAGGATAACTGCGTGCAGGCGAGCTGGTTCGCCAACCTTCGGAGCATTTCGCTTGTTTTCCGTCGTCGTATCCGGGGTCACCCAAGCGATCGCCACATGGTTGTTATCTGTAAAATTCATAACAAGGCGCAACGGTCTCACACTCTTGCGAGGAAATCGCTCGTACCCGAATTGCTGCACATCAACTTTCCAAATGGGGTGCTCCCCCGTGGGAGTCGGTTCCTGCTCTTGTGCCCGTGACCGGACGCCACAAATGAACACGACCGTCGCTAAGGCCATCGTTGTCTGGCGAAAACATCGCATCCTGCAACCTCTTCTAACCAAACACAGACGTATTAGCAATGCAGAAGAGCTAAATCGTATCTCATCAGCCAAGCGCTTGAATCCAAGAGGGTTTCAGCCATAAATCAACTGCCGGGTGATGTCGCGCCGTCCTGACTGGCGATAATTCTCCATATCGCGCATCGACGCAGGTCGGCCAATTCTGAGTTGTACAATGGTTGCCATCAGTTCTAATCTGCCTGGCCGATGAGCAGCGTGTAGCCGTCAGGATCGTCCACGCGAATCTCGCCTTTGGGCATGTAGTGGGGATATGTAATGGGCGAGACTTTCACTCCGCTGGCCAGTAGATGCTCGCGCAAGGCGATCAGATCGGGCGAGTATAGGTAAAACAGCACCGCCTCCTGGCTGGGTATAAGCGGTTCGGCCGCGCGAGCGAACATCAGTTCTGCCTGACTGCACCCCAAGTGGACCCACTGCAGGTAGCCCGCTGGATTTCTCAGACTGCCGCGGACTTCCATCCCAAGCAGCTTGTAGAAATCGACTGAGCGCTGCACGTCGGCGGCGTGCGCCATGGGGATGAGACCTGTGACTTTGGCAGTCATTGGGTTCGTGGTGACCTTGGGTTCGTGACCTCAGCCGCTTATCGCAGAAAACCCTAGCCGGGCTGCGCCCGGCGGACAGCCGGGGGTGGCTGTCCCCACATAATCGTCGTCATTTTCAATGCAGCATTCCGATTCGACGCTCAGCCATCGATCTTTGCTTCCCGCAGTTGCTTTACGGCGGTCTCGGAACTGACGGGCGAATAGTACACCTCTTTGAAGGTGTAGGACCGCGCCTTGGACTGGACCACGGGAAGAATCTCGATGTGCCAGTGATAGTCATCGTCGATGGTTTTCCAGTAGCCGAGATTCTTCGAGGGATGCAGGCTGCTGGGCGAAGTGTGGAGCACGAGATGAAAGTCTTCGGTAACGGAGCGCACGCGTTGCAGCGTGCGGCGCAGCAGCGCGGCCAGATTCACGCGCAATCCCGGAGTGTTCAAGCCCGTGCGCTCAAAGGAGGCGTCGTGGTTGCGCGGGAGAATCCAGGTTTCGTAGGGGACGCGAGGGGCGTAGGGACAGAGCGCCAGATAGTCGCCGCGCGCTTCGATGACGCGCAGGGCCTGGCGCTCCTCCTGCTGGATGATGTCGCAGAAAACGCAGCGCTCCTTGCTGACAAAATACTCGCGGCTGGCGCGCAGTTCGTAGAGCACGCGCCGGGGAACGAACATGGTCGCGGTAATCTGCGAGGTGGGATGGCTGAATTCCTGTCCAGCGTTCTTGCCGTAGTCCTTGAACAGGCTGACGTACTTGATGCGCGGGTCGCGCTTGAGGTCGAGAATGCGTTCGGCGCCCAGGCGGAGGAAGTGCGCGATCTCATCGTCGCTGGCGTTCCACAGATGCCGGTCGTGGCGCGGGTTTTCCACCAGCACTTCGTGCGCGCCCACCGAGTGCATGCGATCATAAATGCCATCGCCGCGGCGGCCGGGATCGCCCTCAATGTGGTAGAGCGGAGTGGGATGCACCACCGCGCGCGCGGACCAGGGAACTCCCGGCGCATTGGGCGTGGCGGCGACGACCTGCGCTGGCGCCGTAGAGTCGGCGCAGAAACGGCAATCTGATTCGGGACGCGGCCCGGATTCGGCGGGATCATCGCCGGTGATCACCCAGGAGCGCGTGATGGGATCTTTGCGGAGTTCCATAGGAGAGGAGAACACTGAGAGAGAACTGGAGTCAACCGCGATTTGAATTGTAATTTCGGGGCCGAGCGACAGGAAACGCCGGAGGTGGGCAGCCAGCCGCTTTGTTATAATCCGCCGAAGCCCGCCTAATCCGACGAGGAAGATGACCGAGCCGTCCACTCCGCTGATGCGGCAATATGCCGCGGTTAAAAAAGAACATCCCACCGCGCTTCTATTCTTTCGCCTGGGCGACTTCTACGAACTTTTTTTCGACGATGCGATCGTGGCGGCGAAAGAACTCCAGATCACGCTGACCTCACGGAACAAGGAGAAAGGCATCGCCGTGCCCATGTGCGGCGTGCCCTATCACGCGGCGGAGGGGTACATCGGCAAGCTGATCCGCAAGGGATTCAAGGTGGCGATTTGCGAGCAGATGGAAGATCCGCGCCTGGCCAAGAAGCTGGTGCGGCGGGAAGTGACGCGGGTGGTGACGCCCGGGACTGCGGCTGGATTCGTCGCTTTGCTCCGATGAGAATAATTTTCTGGCGGCGCTGGCGCAGGTTGGCGATCGTGTGGGATTCGCGGCATTGGACTTGTCGACCGGGGAGTTTCGGGCTACGGAGTTTACCGGGGAAGGCGCGCTGCGGCGGGTGCAGGAGGAATTGGAGCAGTTGCGTCCGAAGGAATTGCTGTATGGCTCGGCGGCGCCGCTGTTTGAGAGTTCAGGAGCTGCGAAGGAGAGCCTGGCGGGCTTTGCTCGGCCGGACAGTCGAGGGCGGGTGTCCCCACATGATTCATCCTTACCTACTTCACCTTTACCTGCTTCATCTTTAGCGGGCGCATCTCCGCGGGCACGGGCGGCGGGAGCGAGTTGCACGGAGACGCCGCTGGACGATTGGATTTTTGCGCCGGACCACGCCATCCCGCTGCTGGAAAATCATTTTGGAGTTCTGTCGCTGGAAGGGTTCGGGCTGGCTGGGCACACGGCGGCTGCATCCGCTGCGGGCGCGATTCTGTATTACGTGCGTTCGACGCAGCGCGGAACGCTCGATCACGTGGACCGCATCGGCTGGTACGAACGTCAGAATTGCCTGGTGCTGGACGCGGTTACGGTGCGCAATCTGGAGTTGATCGAACCGCTGTTCGCGGGAACGGACGCGGGCGTGACGTTGTTCCGGTCGATTGATTCGGCGGTCACGCCCATGGGCAAGCGATTGCTGCGGGCATGGCTGCTGCGGCCGTCTCTGGAATTGGGCGAGATCAATGCCCGGCTCGATGCCGTGGAAGCGGGCGTGAAGGGCACGGTTGCGCGGGAGGAGTTGCGGCGGGCGCTCGATGGGGTGCTCGACCTGGAGCGGTTGCTGAGCCGCGTCACGCTGGAGACGGCGAATCCGCGGGATGTGCTGGCGCTGGCCGCGTCGCTGGGGAAGATTCCTCAAATCAAATCTGCTCTGGGAAGAATGGCGGCTGAACGGTTGCAGACTCTGCACGGATTGCTCGATGAGCTGGCTGACTTGCGGGAGCGCATCGAGAAGACGATTGTGGCAGAGCCGCCGCTGAGTTTTGCCGACGGCGGGGTAATTGCCACGGGCGTAGATCGTGACCTGGACGAACTGCGCGAACTTTCGCGCAACAGCAAGCAAGTGCTGGCGCAGATCGAGCAGCGGGAGCGCGGGCGAACTGGGATCTCGTCGCTGAAGGTGAAGTTCAATTCTATTTTTGGCTATTACATCGAGGTTTCGAAGTCGAACCTGCACCTGGTTCCGCAGGAGTATGAGCGAAAGCAGACGCTGGTCGGAGCGGAGCGTTTCACTACGCCCGAGTTGAAGGAGTACGAGGTCAAGATTCTCGACGCGCAGGAAAAGATTGTCGAGATCGAACGGCGGCTGTTTACCGACCTGCGCACTGCAATCGCCGGAGAGGCGAAGCGGATCCGGCAGACCGCGCTGGCCCTGGCGGAAGTGGATGTGCTGGCGTCGTTGGCGCACATCGCGGCGCTGCGGAATTACTGCCGTCCGACTTTTGTCGCGGCTGAGGGGGGCGAGTTGGAGATTATTGAAGGCCGGCATCCGGTGATCGAGCAGCAGGAGATGGCCGGAGGCAGCGAGCGTTTCGTGCCGAACGATCTGTATCTCAACGCCACCACGCACAAGATTCTGCTGCTGACCGGGCCGAACATGGGCGGCAAGTCGACTTATCTGCGGCAGACGGCGCTGATCGCGATTCTGGCGCAGATGGGATCGTTCGTTCCGGCGCGCTCGGCGCGGCTGAGTGTTGTGGACCGGGTGTTCACGCGCATTGGCGCGAGCGACAATCTGGCGCGGGGGCGGTCGACCTTCATGGTCGAGATGACGGAGACGGCGGCGATCCTGCACACGGCGACGGCGCGGTCTTTGATCCTGCTCGATGAAGTTGGCCGCGGCACGTCCACTTATGACGGGCTGGCGATTGCCTGGGCCGCGGTGGAATATCTGCACGGGCGGGTGCGGGCCAAGACGCTGTTCGCGACGCACTATTTCGAATTGACCGAACTGGCGGAGCAGCTTTCCGGCGTGAAGAATTATCACGTCTCGGTGAAAGAGACGGGCGGCGGGATTGTATTCTTGCGCAAGGTCGAGCCGGGTGCGGCCGATCGCAGCTACGGCATCGAAGTTGCGAAGCTGGCTGGGCTGCCCATTGAGGTCATTACTCGGGCGCGCGAAGTGCTGACCGAACATGAGTTCGCGGAGCAGCAGGCTACGGCACATCTTTCGCCGGGCGCGACTCCGCCGCCGACGCAGTTGACCATTTTTACACCGCTGTCGCAGCCGGTGCTGGAGAAGCTGCGGGAAGTGGATTTGAACCGGCTGACGCCGTTGGAGGCGCTGAACTTGCTGGCGGAACTGAAGAAGGAAATTTAACTACAGAGGACACGGAGGATCACGGAGGAATCTCCTCCCCAGAGAATGACGGGCCAACGCAAGACTGGCGGTATCGAAGCGATCGGACAGGTTCTGATCGTCGGCTTCGAGGGCACGGAGATGACGCCGCGGCTGGCTTCCCTGCTCACGCGATTGCAACCGGCGGGAGTCATTCTTTTTGCGCGCAACATTCAGAGTGACGGCACAAACCTGGCAACTGCTGCGCGAATGCCAGAAGTGCGTGGCCCACGCCCTTGTTCACTGGCGTGGATCTGGAAGGCGGAAGTGTGGACCGCTTTCGCGATGCGCTGGGAGCGACGCCTTCGGTGGCGGATGTGTTCGCGACTGGCGATCGCAAGTTGTTTCGCAAGCACGGGCAGATTATCGGAGAGAACTGCCGCGCTCTGGGATTCAACGTCGACTTCGCACCCGTGCTCGATCTGGCGTTTGAAGCTTCGCGCAGCGTGATGGGGTCGCGTGCGGTGTCTGCGGATCCGCGCGAAGCGGTTGCATACGGGAGGGAGTTTCTGGCGGGGCTTCGCAAGGCAAGAGTGCTGGGATGCGGGAAGCACTTTCCCGGCCTCGGCGAGGGCACGCTCGACAGCCATCACGAACTACCGGTGATTGAGAAAACGATGAAGCGGCTGTGGGCCGAGGATCTGGTTCCCTACCGGACACTGCGCCGACAATTGCCCTTCGTGATGGTTTCTCACGCAGCGTATCCGCAGGTCACGCGGGATCGGACTCCGGCATCGTTGTCGAAGGTGTGGATCACGGACATTTTGCGCAAGAGAATTAACTACCGGAATCTGGTCGTCTCGGACGATCT
This sequence comes from uncultured Acidobacteriaceae bacterium, assembly GCA_963825155.1. Taxonomy (GTDB): domain Bacteria; phylum Acidobacteriota; class Terriglobia; order Terriglobales; family Acidobacteriaceae; genus Sulfotelmatobacter. Next base: position 56,498 of record CAWGRZ010000002.1, read on the forward strand.
GGAGATGGGCGGGGTGCTGTCGGCGGCGCCGATCGGCGAAGCGGCAGTGGGTTTCATCCGTGCGGGCGGTGATCTCTGCCTGATCTGCCACCGGGAGGATTTTATTCTCCAGGCGCATGAAGAGCTGATTAAGACAGCGGAACAGGATTCGAAGTTTGCGCGGCGCGTGGAGGAAGCGACTCGGCGGACGCTGGCGTTCAAGAAGAAGTCGGCGAAAGTGCTACCTGCGGGCAGGAGTGCCCGTGCCGCACGGGCTCCCACCAGCGCGATGGTCGAGAAGTTGTCGCGGCGGTTGTGGGAGTTTGGGGAGCAGGTGCGCCTGGAGCCGTTCAGTCGTCAAGCGGACAAGCGGCGGTCACGCTCATGAGTAAGACCGCGATGATCGTTGCCGGAGTCATGAGCGGGACATCAGCGGACGGGATTAATGTGGCGCTGGTGCGCATCGGTCATGAGCACGTATCCGCCTCAAATGCGCTCGGGCGAATCGCCCGCGGCCACACCCTCTCACTGCTGGGGCATGCGGAATATTCTTATCCGGCGAAAGTCCGCGCGGCAGTGCTTTCCGCTATGAATTCTCCTCGGGCTCGCGTGGCCGATCTTGCTCGGCTTAATTTCCATTTGGGAGAGCTATATGCTGACGCGGTAAGGGCGACGGAGCGGAGATTTCGGGTGAAGGCTGATCTGGTTGGCTGCCACGGGCAGACTCTCTACCATCAGGGCGACCCGCAGCTGTTTCTCGGACGCAGAGTCGCCGCGACCTGGCAGACGGGCGAGGCGGCCGTCATCGCAGCCCGAGTGGGCGTACCTGTGGTTTCGGATTTTCGTCCGGCCGACATGGCCGCGGGCGGCAAGGGCGCACCGCTGGTGCCTTATCTAGACTATTTCCTTTTCCGCGATCCGAAGATCGGCCGCATTGTGCAGAATATCGGGGGCATCGCGAATCTCACGGTGATTCCGGCAGGCGCCAACGCCAGCCGAGTGTTTGCTTTTGACACCGGGCCGGGAAACATGGTGATCGATGGGGTTACGGAAGCTTTGTTTGACCGGGCGTTTGATCGCGGGGGAAAAATTGGGGCATCGGGAAGTGTGCTGGAGTCCGTTGTTGGGCGGATGCTGAGGGGCAAGTTCTTCCGGGCAAAACCTCCGAAGACCGCAGGGCGCGAGGAATTCGGGGCGGAGTTTGTTCGCGAGTTTCTGCGCGCTTGCGGGCGCTCACGCAAAGAAGATGTGGTGGCGACGGCCACTGCCCTGACGGCGCGGTCGATCGCCGACGCGGTGCATCGATTCGTGATCGGAAAATCGGGCACAGGCCGGAAACACTCTTATCGCGAAGTGATTCTCTCAGGCGGCGGGGCGCGCAACGCCACTTTGGTCGGCATGCTGGCGGAATCACTCACCCCGCTCGGAGTCCGCCTGCGATTCTCCGACGAGTTCGGTCTGCCATCGGAAGCAAAGGAGGCCGTGGCGTTTGCCGTGCTGGCGTATGAGACGTGGAGCCGCCGGCCTTCCAATGTTCCTTCAGCTACGGGCGCAAGGCGCGCAGCGGTGTTGGGAAAGATCTCCTATGCCTGAAGGCAGGACTGCGCACTGCGAACGTCTTGCCCGGGGATTTGCTGCTCTCGTCTGCGTTATCGCAATTTGTCTGCTGCTCTCTTGCTCTGCCAAGCCCGATCCCAACACGCTGGTCATGATCATTGAGTCGAGCCCGACAAATCTTGATCCCCGCGTGGGCATTGATGCGCAGTCGGAGCGGATTGATGGCTTGATCTTCGACGATCTGTTATCGCGCGGGGACGACCTGAATGTGGCTCCCGGGCTGGCCGAGCACTGGGAGATTCCGGATCCGCTTACCTACGTCTTTCATCTTCATCACGGCGTGAGGTTTCACGACGGGCGCCCGCTGACCGCGCGCGACGTGAAGTGGACGTTCGATTCCCTGCTTCAGGGCAAGATTCGCAGCACCAAGGCTGCGGTTTACCGCTTTGTGGACCACATCGACGCTCCCGACGATTTCACGGTGATCTTTCACATGAAGGAGCAGGATGCGACCTTGCTGTGGAATCTGTCGGACGGCGCGATGGGCATTGTGCCTGAGGGCAGTGGCGATGAAATGACCGGACACCCCATCGGCTCCGGTCCGTTCAAGTTTGTCAGTGCCGAGACCGATCGGGATGTCGTGCTCGAGCGCAATGACGAGTACTGGGGCGATAAGGCGAGGCTGGAGCGGGTGCGTTTTGCGGTGGTGCCGGACGCGACTACGCAGGCTCTTGAATTGCGCAAGGGCAGCGGGGACGTCGCCATTAACTCGCTCACACCCGATACCGTGTTTACTCTTGCCCGCTCGCCGAACCTCGTCGTTGAACGGTCACCCGGCACGCGCCTCGCCTATCTCGGGTTCAACCTGCGCGATCCCATCTTGAAAGATGTGCGGGTGCGCCGGGCGATTGCCTATGCCCTCGATCGGCGGCCGATGATCGAATACCTGTGGCGTGGGCAGGCGCAACCTGCGCGCAGCGTTTTGCCGACGCAAAGCTGGGCCTACAACGGGGACGTGCCGGTTTACGATCACGATCCGGAAAAGGCGAAGCAGTTGCTCGATGCTGCCGGATATGCAGCGGTGAATGGGGTGCGCTTTCACCTCACCATGAAAACTTCTACCGACGAGAATACGCGTCTGATGGTGGCGGTTATGCAGCAGCAGTTGCGTGAAGTGGGCATCGCGCTCGATATCCGCAGCTTCGAGTTTGCCACGTTTTTCTCGGACGTTACGCACGGAGCGTTCCAGATGTACGGCCTGCGCTGGATCGGGGGCAACGAGGATCCCGACATTTTCGAATATGCGTTCGACTCGGCGAAGTTCCCGCCGAATGGCGCCAACCGCGGCTTTTACTCGAACCCGCGCATCGACGCCCTCATCGACAAGGCCCGCCGCGCGGTCGATCCCAATGTGCGCAGGCCGCTATATTTCGAAGTACAGCGGATTCTGGCGGAGGATCTGCCGTACTTCAATCTGTGGTATCTCGATAATGTGCTGGTGCACACGCGCCGGGTGCGCAACCTGAAGCTGAATCCGGCGGGAAACTACGATTTTCTGCGCACCGCGGAGCTAGCGCAGTAGATGCTGCAGTGTTCAGGGGGTCGAGCTTCGCTCGACGGACAGCCGGGGGCGGCTGTCCCCACATAGGCCGGTCCGGCTGCGTGGTACCATCAATTTTTACCTCTGCAATATGCGAATTCTTTTCATCGGCGACATTTTCGGGCGGCCGGGGCGCAACATCGTCAAAGACCGGCTGCCGGGAATCGTCCGCGACCAGGCAATCGATCTGATCATTGCCAACGGCGAGAACTCGGCAGCTGGCTTTGGGATTACTCCGGCCCTGGCGGAAGAACTTTTCGAGCTCAACATCGACGTGATTACGACCGGCAACCACGTCTGGGATAAACGTGAGATCGTCGACTACTTCCAGATGGTCGAGGGCAACGGACACGGCCCGGCGCGGCGCGTGTTGCGCCCGGCAAATTATCCGTCGGATATGCCGGGTTGGGGCCTGTATCAGGGTTTCAAGGGGAAAGTTCCGTATGCCGTGATCAATCTGCAGGGACGCGTTTTCATGGCATCGAACGACGATCCGTTTCGCACCGCCGACCAGCTTCTGCAGAAAATTGAGGCCAAGGTAATTCTGGTGGATATCCACGCCGAGGCGACTTCGGAGAAGATTTCTCTGGGCTGGTATCTGGACGGCCGCGTGACCGCCGTAGTCGGCACGCACACTCATGTGCCGACGGCGGATGAGCGCGTGCTGCCCAAAGGCACGGCATACGTGACGGATGTTGGGATGACCGGCCCCTACGACGGAGTGATCGGAGTGAAGAAGGAACTAGTCGTGGGCAAGTTTCTGAACGGAATGCCGGTGCGCTTCGAGCCGGCAACGGGCGACGTGCGGCTGTGCGCCGTGGTGATCGATTGCGATGAGAATACCGGCAAGGCGCGCGAGATCGAACGCTTGATGCTGTCGTAGAGGCTCGCCCGGCAACGCCGTTTCCACCGGTGCAGGGCAAGGCGTAGCAAGCTACGTCTCTACGATTGCTAGAGTCTGCAAGCGCCGGCCAATCTTTCGTTCTTCCTCTGGGCGCCAACGTCCGGGTCGCCGAGCCGTTGCAACCGAAGGTACGAGGGCCTGTTGGCGAGACCGAACTCCAGGAAAGCAAGTTAGAATCGGGACAAATGCGGCGGATGGCGTTCATCATCGCGGTGGGAGTTCTGGTGGCGCTACTCAGCGCACCCGCATTCGGCAGCGGTGACGCTCCGGCCTGATGCAGCCGGTTTCCTGCGGCAATGGAATTCCGGGCGGGGTCAACTGCATCGTTTCGAAGAAGGAACAGAAAGTAGCCCGCAACGCCTTTGCCCGCGGCTTGAAGCTGGAGAACCAGCAGCATCTGGAGGAGGCGTTCGCCCAGTTCGAGGAAGCCACCCGGCTGGTGCCGCAGGATCCACAATTTCTGACGGCCCGCGAAATGGTGAAGGCGCAGCTAGTCTTCGACCACGTAGAACGCGGAAACGCACTGCTTTTGGAGAGTTCCCGCGCCCAGGCGGCGGCCGAATTTCGTGCAGCCCTCGACCTCGATCCGGAGAACCAGTTTGCCCGCGAGCGGCTGGAGGAAGCGAGCCGCGAAGCAACACCCCAGTCGCCTCGGGTGTTGCCTGCCCGTTTGGCGGATGCCGGCGAAATCCATCTCGAACCCAAGAATGACCTGGCAACCTTCCATTTCAGCGGCGATGTTCGCAGCCTGTTCGCCGAACTGGCGGCCGCCTATGGGGTTACCGCGCAATTTGACGAGTCGGTACAATCCCGGCAAGTGCGATTCAACGTGGACGATGTGGACTTCTTCACCGCCCTCAAGCTGGCCTGCGAGGTCAGCAAGACCATGTGGGCGGCCCTCGACGCGCACCAGGTGCTGATCGCCTCCGACACTCCAGAGAATCACAAGCAGTTCGACCGCATGTCGCTGCAGACATTCCTTCTGCCGCCGCATTCCACGCCCCAGGAAGCGACCGAACTGGTCACGACCATGCGGAACATGTTCGACCTGCGCTTCATCAGCTCAGGACAGAGCGCCGGCACAGTGGAAGTGCGCGCGCCGCAGCGCTACCTCGAGGCCTGCGGCCAGCTGCTCGATCAGCTCGACCAACAGCGGCCGCAGGTGATGCTCGATGTTCAGGTGATCCAGAGTCAGCCACCAACTCACGCGCAACATCGGGGTGCACATTCCCAATACTTTCAACATGTACAACATTCCCGCCGCGGCGCTGGCGGGGCTGGGTGGGCAGAGTATCCAGGACTTGATCAACCAGCTCATTTCGTCGGGTGGCATCAATCAGTTGGGTAATACTGCGCTTTCCGGCCTTCTGGCTCAACTTGGAGGGGGCCAGAATTCCATCTTCAGCCAGCCTTTGGCCACGTTCGGAGGCGGGCTCACATTTATGGGTCTGAGTCTGGACCAACTGGCCGCAAATCTCTCCCTCAACGAATCCTGGGTGCGCAGCCTGGAGCATATGACCATGCGAGCCAGCCAGGGGAACGAAGCTACGCTCCACTTAGGAGAGCGTTATCCGATCCTGAATGCCAGCTACGCTCCTATTTTCAACTCGGCGCAGATTTCGAAGGTGTTGGGAAACCAATCCTACGTGCCGCCGTTCCCCTCCGTAAGCTATGAGGATCTGGGGTTGAATCTGAAGGCGAAGCCGACGATTCATGGCGATGGCGACGTTAGCTTGCAGCTCGATTTGGAAGTGCGGTCGCTGACCGGGCAATCCGCCAATGGCGTGCCCGTCATCTCGAACCGGGAGTACAAGGGGGGGATCAACCTGAAAGACGGCGAGCCGGCAGTCGTGGCCGGCGAGGTTTCAAAGAGCGATCAACTCTCGATGAGCGGCATTCCGGGCCTCGGGTTTCTACCCGGGCTCAATCAGGCCATGGTCAACAACACCAAGCAAGAGGAGAGCGACGAACTCATGATCGTCATTACTCCCGCACGTCCTGGCAAACTTCGACCGGAAAACTCCTGAGATCTGGATCAGCGAAAGGTAGGACGAAGAACCCCGGCCTCCGCGATCAACCCGTAGACAAGGTTCTCACCTGGTCGGAAGCCGGCCCCCCGTTACTTTGCGTCTTTCGCCGCGAACTCCACCAGGTTCTTGTAGACATCGGTCATTCGGGAATCGAAGCTCCCAACCTTGCGCCCATTGATGAAGAGGGTGGGAGTGCCGGTGACGTCGGCGGACTTGCCCAGCGCAATCGACGCGTCCACGCGGGCCTTGGTCTCAGGCTTGGCGGCACAGGCGGCAATGTCAGCGCCTTTTAGGCCAGCGCCGTCGGCCAGCGCGGTCAGTTTCTCATCCGCTGTCTCGGCGGTAATGTCGGCCTGGGTTTCGTAAGTCTTCGAGACGAACTTCCAGAAAGCGTCGTTCGACGCGCGCGCCACGCAGTCGGCATAAGCCGCGCCTTTGGCCGCCCAGTTGTGCATCTCCAGGGGAAAATTCTGGAATACGAAGCGCGCGTTGGGTTCGGCGGCCACCAAGGCCTCGATCGTGGGTTGGGCCGCCTTGCAGGCCGGACATTGCAGGTCGCCGAATTCGACGATGGTGACGGGCGCGTCCTTGGGACCGCGCTCGGGGCCCGTAATTCCCTTCTGTAAGAGATTCTTCGTGGCATCGAAGGGCCGGGCGCCGAAGGGAATAATTTCACCGACGAGGGCGTGCTCGCCGTCGGGAGCAACGTAAAAACGGGCCATCTGCTGACCTTGCTTGTTAGCGAGAATAACTGTGACCTCAGCCAATCCCGCAACTCCCGCAGGCTTGATGCTGGAGATTTTCCAGCTCACATCCGGCTCATAGCCAAACTGCTGCTGCAGGAAGGAGTCGACCGTAGCGTCGGTGGGGAGATTCACGGATGCAGAGGCTGCGGGCTTTTCGGCGGTCTTCCCTCCGGGCCCCTTTAGGGATGGTTTCGCCGCGGTGGTCTGGGCCGCAGCCAGACTGCCAGCCAGCAAAAGAGTAAGAATCATCGGAAAACTGCGCATGGGTTCCTTTCGCCTCCGGGACTTGGTAAAACCACTTTAAAGAAAGACGCTTCAGGATACGACATCTAGGATACTTCAAGCCTCGCATTTGGCGGCAATGGGAAAACGGCGTCCGTAGCCGAAGGCCTTGGGAGAAATCTTGAGGCCGGGCGCTGCCTGCTGACGTTTGTATTCGGCACGATCGACCAGGCGGATGACGCGCCGCACCACGTCAATGTCGAACCCGTGATCCGCTGCGATGCGTTCGGCGGGATGGGAATCTTCCACGTAGTCTTCGAGCACCGCATCGAGGATTTCGTAGGGCGGCAGCGAATCGCTGTCCTTCTGATCGGGACGGAGTTCAGCGGAGGGCGGCTTCTCCAGCGTGGCCTGGGGAATTACCGGGCGCCGCGAGTTCACGTGGTGGCTCAGGCGATAGACCAGCGTTTTCGGAACATCGGAAATGACCGCCAGGCCCCCCACCATATCGCCGTAAAGAGTACAGTAGCCCACGCCGAGTTCGCTCTTGTTGCCGGTGGAGAGCACGATCGCACCGAACTTGTTCGACAATGCCATCAGCAACGTGCCCCGGGCCCGGGACTGGATATTCTCTTCCGTCACGTCTTCTTTTTGTCCGGCGAACACGCCCTGCAGGGTCTGGCGATAGGCCTGGTAGGCAGGATTGATGGAAAGCAATTCGAAGCGGATGCCCAGATTCTGCGCCAGAGCACGCGCGTCGTCGATCGAACCTTGCGAGGAATATGGTCCCGGCATCCCGACTCCTATGACGTTGGCTGGGCCAACCGCCTCGGCGGCAATTACGGCGGTGAGCGCCGAATCGATGCCGCCGCTCAGGCCAATAATTGCCCTTTGAAATCCGCACTTGCGCATGTAGTCGCGCGTGCCCAGCACCAGCGCGGAATACACGCTGGCTTCGTCCCCGGCGATCTGCTCATGCATATCCCCGATAAGACCCTTGGAATCGAAGTAAACCAGGTCCTCCTCGAACGATCGGCCCTGTGCGACGACCTGGCCTTCAGGATTGAGCACCAGGCTGGAGCCGTCGAATACGAGGCTGTCATTGCCGCCAACCTGGTTGACCATGACCACCGGAACTTTGTGCTGGCGCGCGATGCTGGCCAGCATGTCGCGGCGGAGTTCGCGCTTGCCGATCCAGAACGGCGAGGCGGAAATATTAAGCACGAAGTTCCCTCCCGCCTGAATGAGCGACTCCACGGGATCGACCGTGTACAGCCGCTTGCCCCAGAAGCGCTTGTCGTTCCACGCATCCTCGCAGATGGTCAGGGCCATACGATTGCCACAGAACGAGAACAACTCCTGGCCCGCGGCAGGAGCAAAGTTACGCATCTCATCGAAGACGTCGTAGGTGGGCAGAAGCATCTTCGACTGGATGAAGGCGACTTTGCCATCCATCAGCAGAGCCGCGGAATTCATGGCCGCTTTGCCGGTTTCGGAGTGGGCGGGCGTAATCAGCCCGCAAATTACGGCAATGCCCCGGGTCTCGGAGGCGATCTGATCCACGGTCTCGCGGTTGCGGACCACGAAAGCAGGCCGCTCGACCAGGTCGCGGGGGGGATAGCCACACACCGACAATTCCGGGAACAGGATCAGTCCTGCGCCCTCGGCTTGGGCGCGTCGCGAATAATCAATGATTTTTCCGGCGTTGCCGGAAAAATCCCCGACCGTGGGGTCGATTTGCCCGAGCGCAATCTTCACAAGTTAAGTGTAAAGCCGAGTCCCTCGTCTTGCACAGAAGCCCAGGCGGTTCGGTTGAGAGGGCAGGTTCGAAACCCTGCCTTGATCGGGCAAAAATGACAAAAAGCTGCTACATTATCGTTTTGGCAGAAGGTAGTGAACGAGGCCCAGACCCAATGCAATTGCGGTCCAAGAAGCCAGCTTGCGGTTTTCCTTTCGCTTTCCTGATCATCGCCGCCGTCCTCGGCATTTTCGCCCCGTCAGTTGTCGCGCAATTTGGCGGCGCGGCTCATCCCTGGATGAATCCCAGGCTTTCGCCCGACGAGCGCGCCTCCATGGTGGTAAAGGAGATGACGCTGGACGAAAAGATTTCCATGCTTCACGGTACCGGCATGCCCGGGCTCAGTCCCATGAGTCCCCTGGCCGTCCATTCGAATGGGGGTGCGGGATATGTCGTGGGGATTGCGCGCCTGGGGATTCCGGGCATACAGATGTCGGATGCCGCTTACGGCGTCCGCATGAGCGGAGAGAACGGCCGCTACTCAACCGCGCTGCCCTCCGATGTGGCTGGCGCCGCCAGTTGGGATCCCGCCGCGGCTTACGAATATGGAGCGTTGATTGGCCGCGAATTGCGCGCCCAGGGCTACAACATGACGCTGGGCGGAGGCGTCAATCTCACCCGCGAACCGCGCGAACGGCCGCACTTTCGAATATATGGGGGAAGATCCCGTCCTAGCCGGAACGATGGTCGGTTCGGTCATGAAGGGACTTCAGGCACAGCACGTGCTTGGCGACATCAAGCATTATGCCCTCAACGATCAGGAGAGCGGACGCAATGCCGTGAACGTGAATATCGACAAGCGTGCGGCGCGGGAGAGCGACCTGCTCGCCTTTGAGATTGGACTGCAGGAATCGGACGCTGCCGCCGTGATGTGCTCCTACAACCGCGCCTGGGGTGACTACGCCTGCGAGAACAAGTACCTGCTGACCGACGTGTTGAAGAAGGACTGGAACTTCAAGGGATTTGTCATCTCCGACTGGGGAGCCACACACAGCGGAGCCAAATCATCGGCTGCTGGGCTCGATCACGAGGAACCGGGCGAACTCTTTTACGGGGACGATTTGAAGAAAGCGGTCGAGTCGGGCAAGGTGCCGGTGGCGGAAATTGATGACCACGTTCACCGGATTCTGCGGGCCATGTTTGCCACCGGCGTGGTCGACGATCCGCCGCAGAAGGGCGTGATTGACGTCGAAGGCGACCTTGGGGCAGCGCAGAAGATTGCCGAGCAGAGCAGCGTGCTGCTGAAGAATGATGGCGCCCTGCTTCCACTGGATGCGGCCAAAATCCACAGTATTGCAGTGATCGGCCCGCACGCGGACGTAGGAATGATCTCTGGCGGCGGTTCAGCCCAGGTCGATCCTCCCGGCGGCAACGCGATCATGCCCCCAGGAAAGGGAGCGACCTATTGGCAGGAGCAGATCTGGTTTCCCACCTCGCCCCTGAAGTCGATTCGAGCCAAGGTCCCGGAGGCGAACGTTCAATTCGATTCGGGCGCGAATCCCGCTTCAGCCGCTGCTTTGGCCAAGAACGCCGACGTGGCCATCATCTACGCCTACCAGTGGGAAAGTGAGGGCATGGATCTGGATAGCCTCGCCCTGCCGGGAAATCAGAATGAGCTGATCGAGAAGGTCACGGCGGCTAATCCCCACACGGTCGTGGTGCTGGAGACCGGCGGCCCGGTGACCATGCCTTGGGCGGATCGAGTCGGCGCGATCCTTGAAGCCTGGTTTGCCGGCAGCCGCGGCGCCGAAGCGGTGGCAAATATCATTTTCGGAGATGTGAATCCCAGCGCGAAGCTGCCCCTCACGTTTCCGAGGAGCGAAGCCGACTTGCCGCATCCCACCATCGTAAAACCACCGAAGGCCACCGTCGAAGCTGACGCGCAGGGCTGGAGGCGGATCGCCGCCGGCCTGCCCGTATTTCAAGTCACTTACGACGAAGGAGTGAAGGTGGGCTACAAGTGGTATGACGCCGAGAACAAGCCAGTGCTGTTCCCCTTCGGATATGGGCTTTCCTACACAACCTATTCCTATTCAAATCTGAAGGTGACGCCGGGAGAGACTCCGCGCGTGACCTTCACGGTCACCAACACGGGCAACCGGGCGGGGGCGGAAGTCGCCGAGGTTTACGCCTCCCTGCCTGCCGCTGCCGCTGAACCGCCGAAGCGGCTGGTGGGCTGGAGCAAAGTTCAACTCAATGCGGGAGAGAGCAAGGAAGTAACGGTTGACGTGGACCAAAAATATCTCTCCATCTTTGACCTTGGGAAAAACGGCTGGCAGCTGCTGCCGGGAGAATACGGCTTCCTGGTGGGCGGTTCGTCGCAAGACTTGCCGCTGAAGGAATCGGTCAGCCTGAAGTAGTGAGCTGACGGGTCAGCTGGACCCGTTCGACTTTGCTGCGTGCGGGCTCCGCCCAGTGTTAATCTCCGCCGGCGGGAAACACCGTGTGCTTTGGCGCGGGCATCGGCGTCGCGCCTTTCTGATCGCGCCACAGGACTTGATTTAGGCGCGCTGCGCCCGCCGCATCCGGACGCGAGAAATCCATCCCTGACGAGATTTTCGCGCCCGGAGCGTCGCGCCGGTTGGTCTCGTAAATCAGGCCGTTCTTGAGGTTCCGATTGTCGGCCTGGTACGCCGTTTGATCCCCCGCACCCGAAAACATTTGCCCCATCACCGGCGCATACGCATCGTTCTGGTTCATGGGCGGAAGGCCGAGCAGAGTTTCCATGGTGTGGATCAGGTTCACGGTGGTGTAGAAACGGTGCTCGACATTGGGCTGGGCCGCCGACCCGGGCGAATACTTGCTGATCACGAACGCAATGGAGCGGTGCGCGTCCACATGGTCGGCACCATCCTGGGCATCATCTTCGAGCACAAAGATGGCGGTGTCGTCCCAGTACGGGCTGTGTGAAACGGCGTCGACTACGCGCCCGAGCGCCAGGTCGTTGTCGGCAATCGAGGCGGCTGGACGCGGCCGATTCGGCCGGGTGCCACCGGTGTGATCGTCGGGCAGGTAGAGCAGCACGAACGAAGGCAACTCAAAATCCGGGCCCTCTTTTTCCTGGCGGGCACGGGTGTAGGCGCCAAATTCATTCAGAAACTCGTCGGCCCGAAGCTGGTCCGGATAATCCGTATTGAAATCCGGATACAGCGAATCAAAGTGGTCGCGCAACACGGCCTTGGTCGGCTTCACGCCACTGAACAGAGGCACCGCCCACGGCCACGGACTGGGCCCCGCGTGCGGATCGCCGACATTGGGCGGAAGTGGATCACCCTGGCCAACGTCGGTCCGCGGACATTGCGCTTCCTGACCCGACGGAGTTCCTTGCTTCGGACTCGCCGCCTTTTGTTTCTCGTTACACCACTCCGCGTTCACATACTCGCCGTAATCGCGATAGGAAACGTGATTGCGCGCGAGATTGTCCCAGAGGAATCCGGTGGAAGGATCGTCGACGTCGGGCAGATTGTGTTCGAGAGGATATTCGTCGGCGTTCTGGCCCTGGAAGTCGTAGGTGCGCTCCTTGCCGCGGTAGGCGATCTGCCAGGTCTTTTCGTTGTAGTCGGAAGTGATTGCGGCGGTGGACCAGAGGTGGCCATCGCCGGAAACTTCTCCACTGTCGTAGAAATTGTCGAACACGCCAAACTGCAAAGCGAGCTTGTGCTCGTTGGGAGTAATGTCGGCGCCATACATGGTGAGCGAGGGATCGCCGTCGCCGACCTTCGAATCGCCGGACTTCAGATCACCGAGGATCTGATCGTAGGTACGGTTCTCCTTGATGACGTAGATCACGTGCTTGATGGGATTCTGGGCGCCGGCGAACCTGATGGTTCCGGGATCGCTGTGGAAGAGATTGTCGTGTTCGACAGTCTGGGTCAGCTGGGGGAGTTTCTCGAGTGTCGACGGAATGTTCAGGCGAGCGATCGACCCCCGGAGCAGCGTGGGGATGTAGGGATGATCGTGGTGCTTGATCTCGTAGGCGGTCTTGCCCATGTCTTTATTGGGGCGGGTGCCTTCGCCCTTGGCGGTGGCGATGAGAAGATCGTCGCCGTGAACGGCGAGGGCGCTGGGGTACCAGTCAGTGGGGATGAAACCGGAAGGGTAGATCCCGATACCTTCGCTTATGCCGATACCCTCGCTCGTTCCCTTGTGATGACCCGGCCGTCCGAACACTGCAACCGCATTCAACCCAGCTGCTGCCACGAATAGCCGCGTGCCATCCTCATTGAGGGCGAGTGCCGTAGGTGTGCTCCCAGCCTGCCTGTTGCCGACGCTATTGACCCTGAAAAACTGCAACTGTCGACCCTCCGCTGTGGAGATCTCAATGGCAACGTCCGCGTTCGACAGCGCCACATATAGCAAGTTCCCGTCAGGGCTCAGCAGCATCGCCGTGGGATGCGAGCCCGGTGCGAGCGGATCCTCCGGCTGTTTCAGTTTGATCCAACGCGTAACAACGCCGCTGGTTAGATCGAGCTCCGCCACTTGCGATGCATTCCACAGGCTGCACCACGCGCGGCGGCCGTCGCGCGTGGCGACGCAGGTATAGGGGTAAGAGGACGGAATCAAATCGCTGGTGCTGAGGTCGAAAGTCTGCAGCACTTTTCCAGTGGCAGGGTCGAGCAGCACTGCGTTATCTGAGAGATTGTTGGCGACCAGGAGTTTGTCCCGGCCTCCGTCGGCAATCACGGCGAGCCCTGCGGGATACGGAATCGCGGTGTGAGGGGAAGCCTTCAGGCCGGCCGCCACTTTCTTCTGACTCGAAAGCGGCTGCAGCGCAATGGGAACAAATCGTTCCGGGGCGACTTTGCCTTCCATAAAACTGTAAACGGCGATGCCGTTGCCCGTGTTGCCGGGTTTTGCTCCCGTCGGATCAGTTAGGGAGCCTACCGAGGCGTACAAATGCTTGCCGTCAGAACTGAAAGCCAGCCCGAGGAAGTAACTCTGGTGCGCCTCATCGCCGAGCCGGGCATCGGGATATTCGACAATCTGATTCGTCTTCAGTTCGAGTACCGAGATCGACTGGTGGGCCAGGGTCTCCTGCGTCCCATAGCCGTCGTTCAGCAACGCGGCATAGCGGCCATCGGGACTTAAAACCATCGTCGCGGGAAAGCTGTTGGTGCTGCCGATGCGACCCGGAGAGGGCACGGTCAGCATCTTGCTGGTGGGCAGCATGACGGGAGGCCGATCAGCGGAAGGCGATTGCGCAAAAACGACGGCCGCTCCGGTGACAGAAGAAAGGCAAAGTAGAAAAGAGGCAAAGCGAATCACGGGTCCTCCGCGGATACGTTACGCTCAAAAAGAGAGAAGATGAGCGTAATGCAATCGAGTGTGGATGGTCAAAGCCGTCGAAGGCGACCCTTAGCGATTAAAGCCGAGGTGCTTTGGGGAAACTCAGGGGCACGACTCAAGCCGTGCCCTTCCCGATCTCTTTCTTACCGCGAGCCCTCGCTTACAACCCAGAGGCCCTCGAAGTGGGCTGCTCCGGCTCCGGGGCGTCAGCCTCGGCGTGGACATTGTGCCGGACGTCGGAGCCCTGCACCCAGAAGATGACGTCCTCAGCAATGTTGGTGGCATGGTCGGCCACCCGCTCCAGATTACGGGCCACCAGGAGAGCGTCCAAAGCCTGCCGCACGACCTCCGGGCGGTCGTTCATGGTCTTGACCAACTGGATGAAGGCGTCGTCGCGCATGCGGTCGATCACGCTGTCCATTTCGAGCACGGCCTGCGCCAGTTCGACTTTGCCTTCGATGAAAGACTCCAACGCCCGGCGCACCATGGCGCTGACCGCCGCGCCCATGCGCGCGATATCCACTGGCAAGTCCGCCGGGGGGAGCTCAACCATATCCATGACGCGCTCGGCGATGTTTACCGCCTGGTCGCCCACGCGCTCCAGATCGGAATTAATCTTGGTCACCGCCAGAATAAAACGCAGATCCACAGCCATGGGTTGCTGCATGGCGAGCAGGTCGAACGCGGCCTCGTCGATCTCGCGCTCGGCGGTGTTGATGAGGTTCTCGCCTTCCAGCACCATCTGGCACCGGGTGAGGTCGCGCTCCACATACGCCTGGCGGGAGCGATCCACGGCCTGCTCCGCCAGTCCTCCCATGCGAAGCAATCGCTGCCGCAGATCATCGAGCCCCAGTTGAAAACGCGTGCGCATTATCCAAACCTTCCTTATGCAAATCTGCCTTACGCAAATCTGCTATCCAAATCTGCCGGTGATGTAGTCTTCCGTCTTTTTGTCCGAGGGCTTGGTGAAAATCTTCTCGGTCTTATCGAACTCAATCATCCTGCCCAGGAGGAAAAAGCCGGTGAACTCGGCCACACGCGCCGCCTGCTGCATATTGTGCGTCACAATGACGATGGTATACCGCTCTTTCAGCTGAAAGATCAATTCTTCGATTTTTCCGGTCGAAATTGGATCGAGGGCCGAACAAGGCTCGTCCATCAACAGAACCTCTGGTTCGACCGCGAGCGCGCGCGCAATGCAGAGCCGCTGCTGCTGGCCGCCGGAGAGGCTGGCGCCGGATTTCTTGTGCACGCTGATCCTTGACTTCCTCCCACAGCGCGGCGGAGTCGAGCGAGCGCTGCACGACCTCATCCAGCTTGCGCCGGTCGTGGAATCCGTTCAGCTTCAGTCCCGAGGCCACGTTGTCATAAATCGACATGGTGGGAAACGGGTTCGCCTTCTGAAACACCATGCCCACGCGGCGCCGGAGTTGCGTCGGCGAAGTTCCGTTGTAGGCGTCGATCTCGCCGATCCGGACCCGGCCCTCCACGCGCGCATCCGGAATGGTCTCGTGCATGCGATTCAGGCAGCGGATAAATGTAGACTTTCCACACCCCGAGGGACCAATCAAGGCGGTGGCGTGGTTCGCCACTACCTTCAGATTGATGTCGTACAACGCCTGGCCTTTGCCGTACCAGGCATTCAGGTTCTCGACCTGGATTCCAACACCCATAGATTATGCCGCTCCGAAAGTACCACGCCGCACAGCGTAGCGCACGGCCGCGACGGCGGTGACAATGAGGACAATGAGTACGAGGGACCCGGCCCACGCCTGGCGGTGCCAGTCATCGTAGGGTGAAAGGGCGTATACGTAGATCTGCAACGGCAAGGCCGCCGTGGGCTGGTTTACGTGCAGATTCCAGAATGAGTTGCCCAACGTCGTGAACAGCAGGGGCGCAGTTTCTCCGGCCACGCGGGCGAAGGCCAGCATGATTCCCGTGATCACGCCCGAGGTCGCCGTCCGCAAGGTGATGGAAAGCGTGGTCCGCCAGCGGGGGACGCCGAGTCCGTAGGCTGCTTCTCGCAGGGCCTGCGGCACCAGCAACAACATCTCTTCCGTGGTCCGGGAGATCGTCGGAACCATCATGATGGCCAGGGCGACGCCGCCGGCCAGGGCGGAGAATCCACGACCGCGAACCATGATGGACCAGGCGACGATGCCAATCACGATGGAGGGCACGCCGTTCAGCACATCCGCGGTAAAGCGAATCGGTCCTGCCCAAACTGTTGCGGCCAAACTCCGCCAGGTAGATTCCCGCGCCCACGCCGAAGGGCACACCCACCACGCTGGCGATGCCGAGGATCAGGACCGAGCCGACGATGGCGTTCGCCATGCCGCCACCCAACTCACCCACCGGCCTCGGCATCCGCGTGAGGAAAGCCCAGTTGATCGAGCCGACGCCGCGGTAAACGAGGTAACCGAAGATGGCAACCAAGGGCGCGAGCACCAGCACAACCGTCAATACGGCCAAGCCCGTCATGACACGGTCGGTCACGCGGCGGCGCCAACTGATGGGAGGCACGGCGCGCTGCGGGGATACGCCACTGGCTAGCTCAGGCATTTCCCCTCGCAGGCTGCCCGCGCGTCACCGACCACACCAGGAGTTGCGCGAGCGCATTCACGATGATCGTAACTATGAACAACGCCAGACCAATCTCGATCAAGGCCGACAGATACACGTCTCCGGTGGCCTCGCTGAACTCGTTGGCCAATACGCTGGCCATGGTGTAGCCGGGCGCGAACAACGACGTGGCAATCTGTGGCCGGTTTCCGATCACCATGGTGACTGCCATGGTTTCTCCCAGCGCGCGCCCCAGCCCCAGGATGATTCCGCCCATGATTCCGGCGCGGGCGTTACGCAGAACTCCGAGTCTGATCATCTCCCAGCGCGTCGCTCCCAGGGCCAGTACACCTTCCCGCTGGTGCTGGGGCACGACCATCAGCACTTCCCGAGTGATCGAGGAAATAATGGGCACGATCATGATGGCCAAAATGATGCCCGCCGCCAGCATCGAGTAACCGAAGAAAGGCCCGGAGAACAAACTTGACCAGCCCAAGGTTTTGGTCAGAACGGGCTGTACATACTGGCTCAGGACGGGAATCAGCACGAAGATTCCCCACAGCCCATAGATGACGCTGGGGATGGCGGCCAGCAATTCCACGAAAAACGAGAGTGGTCCGCGTATAGCCTTGGGGCACATCTCGGTCGTAAACACCGCGACGCCCACTGCGAGCGGAACCGCAATGATGAGCGCCAGCAGCGACGAAACCAGCGTCCCGTAGATGAATGGCAGAGCGCCGAACTGTGCGTTGACCGGATCCCAATCGCTGGTCGCGAAGAACTTGAAGCCAAAAGCGTGCCAGGAGAGCCCGGATCGCAACATCAGTTCGTAAACGATCAGCCCGAGCACACCAAGGACCGCCAAGCCGCACGCCGTCATGGCAAACTTGAAAATGCGGTCCGGCACCTCGCCGCTGGAAGCCTGCAGCAAGGGCACTGGCCGCTGCGCCCGTGCGGTTGTAACCGTCGTCTCATCAACAGGTTGCGGTCCGGGCATATCAGGCCGAGGTAATGCTGAATTGGCCATTCGTATGTAACCGTAGCAGAGACTTGTTACAAAGGTGTTAAAATCGAGAGGGCTTTTTCCGCTGTAACCCGGACTGGTGCGAACCGATTCGTTTCGCGCGAACGTCCGCAAGATCGTGTTTTGAGTTAGTGGGCTGTGGTTACTCTCCCGTTGCCAAGGCTTTATTTTTATGCTCATCGCGCTCGAACGTTGCCAGCTTGTCTTTCAGAAACTTGAACGGGATGTGCTGAAGCTTGTATCCAGCCCAGAGGCCAAGAGTGTACACAGCTTCCGCACGACTACGCGCCGAGTGGAGACGCTGCTGGAAGAACTTATTCCTGAGCGCGACCGCAATCAGAAGAAACTCCTGAAAGCGCTAGGCCGAATTCGCAAGCGGGCGGGCAAGATCCGCGATCTCGATGTTCAACTTGCCGCTCTGCGTACGCCTGAAGATTCCTCAGGAACCCCGCCGCAAGACCCAGCTCATTCAGGGTCTGATCGAGCTTCGCGCACAACATGAAAGAAAGCTGCGTAAGCTACTTACTAAAGAGAATATCCGCGAGATCCAAAAACGGCTGAAACGGACCGCGAAGGAACTGAATCTCGCGGACGGATCGGGATCCCTTTACGGTGGCCCGAGAGATGCTGGCGCGGGTGGCGCGCCCCGAAGGACCGCTCACCGAGGATGTGTTGCATCAATACCGCGTCCTGGGCAAGCGCGCTCGCTACGCCGCCGAATTTGCGCCCAAGTCCCCCCGAACCGCGCAGTTCATCACACAACTGAAGCGGCTACAAGATGCCATCGGCAACTGGCATGACTGGCTCACCCTGACCCACACGGCAGTCGGGCGCCTCGGAGAGATCCGCGAATCATCGCTCGTGGCGGTGCTCCATAACGTAACCGGAGCCAAGTTTCGGAGTGCCGTTGCGGCATTGTCGACTTCCCCGGTGCTGCGGACTTCGCCGAAACCGGTCGTGGCACAGGCATCGCACTCCCGCAAGAGTGGCGCCAAGACGCCTGAGTTTGAGGCGCGGACGAACTCTGCCGCGTAGTTCTCCCTGCTCCAAACTCCGGTGACGATCTGCCCGAGTGCATGTAGACTGTGAGGCTTCCTCAGCCTAGGCTTACCCATGCCCACGTTTGCCGCGGTTGATATCGGCTCGAATTCGGTGCGGCTGAAGATTGCGCGCCTGCAAGCGGGCCGGCTCCGAATCCCTGCACGAAGACCGTGAAGTCACACGCCTGGGCGAAGGGGTTTTTCGCTCCGGATTCCTTACTCCCGACTCGATGGCGGAGACGGTGAAAGTATTACGCCGCTTTCATCGCGCCACGCAGCAGATCGTGACTGACAGCGTGCGCGTGGTTGCGACCAGCGCCCTGCGCGATGCGCGCAATTCCCAGGCATTTCTGGAATGGGTGCGCTCGGCTACAGGCTGGCGGGTTGAAATCATTTCCGGTGTGGAAGAAGCGCGCCTCATTCACCTTGGACTCGTGTCCAGTCTCCGCGTGGACAGTTCTCCCGCTCTGATGATCGACCTGGGAGGAGGCAGTTGCGAACTAACCGTCTCGCAGGGTGGGCATATTCGCGACGCGGTGAGCCTGCCCTTGGGCGCGGTTCGCCTGACTGGTGAATTTCTGCGCCACGATCCAGTCGCGCAAGGGAGAACTGAAGCGCCTGCGCGGATTCGTGGCGCGCGAGGTCGGCCGCATTGCCGATCGCATCGCGGCCGCTAAAGTGAAGAACGTGATCGCGACTTCAGGCACGGCCGCCGCGTTGGCGGCGGTCGCCACCCACCTGCGCCGCGGGGGCAACCGTCAGCGGCCGGTCGGTCTCGCACGCGGAAATGACCCGCATCGCGAAACGCCTGGCTCGTCTGCCGATGGCGGAACGGCGCAAGATTGAAGGCATCGGTCCGCGGCGAGCGGAAATTATCGTGGCCGGCGCCATGGTGTATCACGAATTGCTCGACCGCTGCCACCTGAAGGCCTTCCGCTATTCGCCGCTCGGCCTGCGCGACGGCATCCTGGCCCAGATGGCCGCCGACTACGATCGCAGCACGCGCTCCGGCCGGCAGATCGAATCGGAACGCTGGGAATCCATCTTGAAGGCGGTCGATCATTACCACGTCGACCGCAAGCACGCCTTGGACGTCCGCGAGTCTGCCACGTTGCTATTCTCCGCGCTGCGGTCGGTGCACCGCCTTCCGCCGGAGTACCACGAGTGGCTCTCGGCCGCCGCCATGCTCTACGAAGTCGGCGATTACGTGAATCGCAACGGGCGCCATCGCCACACCCACTACGTCATTTCGAACTCGGAGATTCTTGGGTTACACACCGCAGCAGCGGCGCATCATTGCGGCCATCGCACGCTATCTCGGGAAATCGCGCCCCACCGTGGAGGATGGCCCCATGAAAGTCGTCGACCGGCTGACCGCGCCAATGTTCAGAAGGCAATACTGTTGCTTCGCCTGGCCCGCGCTCTGAACCTGGGCCGCAGCCGCGCCGTGCAGAAAGTGCGAATCGGACTGCGCTCGGCGGAAGTGAAGTTAACGCTGATTCCCGCGGCGCCGTCGGGAGTGGACCTGGAACTGTGGGCGATCGAAAAAGAGCGTGGCTATTTCCGCGAGGTCTTCGGACGGGAACTTTCGACCGCGGTCTCGTAAAGCGTGCGCAGCAATGCGGAGTCAGGCACCACTGCAGGGTACCGGAGGTTCGCCGCATTTCCACCTTGGCCACTGCGCCTTTCTTCAGTTCCAAGGAGGCCTCGCAACCGGAGTCGCTGATGATTGCGTCCCAGAAACTGGCTCAGGTTCGGATTATGCCCGACCACCAGGATCGCCTCCTGGCGGGCGTATTTTTCCAGCAGCTTGCGGAAGATCGGAGAAGCCGGCCTCGGGACGTAGCCCGGCATCGATCTCCAATTTGCCTTCGTGACCCATTTCGTTGCCCACCAGCGCCGCGGTCTGCGTGGAGCGCTTGAGCGGGCTGGAGACGATGGAATCCACCTGCACCTGCAATGCAGCCAGCGCGCGCCCGATATATCCGCATTGCTCGATGCCGTCCTTGTCGAGGGCGCGTTTCTCGTCCTTCTTAGGACTGGTGAAGTGCTCGCCCGGCGCTGGCGTGCCGTAAGAAAGTAGAGGATCATTGCAGGGTACTAGTTCCTTTCCCACAACCACCTTACGCCGCGCGCCGGAACAGGGGCGGGCAACATGGCAGGCGGGCTTCCCTTCCGCCACGCCGATGAGGAAATCCTGGGCGCTGAACGCAGCGGCCCCCGTCGGCGGACGGCGGTTGCCGCGTGCCCTGCGGCGACTGCCACGCCCGAAGGTAGCGTAGCCATCCTTCTGCAGAATTCGCGCCTTCACGTTATCGGCCAGATAGGCGGCAAGAATCTCGTGCACCACCCGTTCCCGCAGCAGCTCATCGCGCAGCGGAAACAGGACTTCCACGCGCTCGTGAGATTGCGCGGCATCCAGTCCGCGCTGCCCAGGTAGACTTCCGGCTCGCCGCCGTTCTCGAAATAAAAGATCCGGCTGTGCTCCAGGAACCGCCCCACGATGCTGCGCACGCGAATGCGGTCGCTGACGCCGCGTACGCCCGGACGCAGCGCGCAGATGCCGCGCACGATCAGATCGATTTCCACCCCGCCTGCGACGCGCGATACAGCGCCTGCACGATGTTCTTGTCGAGCAGTGCGTTCATCTTGGCGATGATGCGCGCCGGCCGTCCCCTGCCGGGCATGCTCCGCCTCGCGCTCGATCAGCGCGATGCACTTTTCCGCCAGATCGAGCGGCGCCACCAGCAGTGGGCCGTAGCTGGGATGCTCGGCGTACGCGGTCAGAAAGCTGAACACATCGTGCACCGCGCGCGGTGATCTCCGGATCCGCGGTCAGCAGACTCAGATCGGTGTAGATGCGCGCCGTGGTCGCGTTGTAGTTTCCCGTGCCGAGGTGCGCATAACTGGCGGGTCACGCCGTCGGGATCGCGCCGCACCAGCAGCGACAAGCTTGCAGTGCGTCTTCAGGCCGACCAGTCCGTGGAAGACCTGCACGCCGGCATCTTCCAGATCGCGCGCCCAGCGGATGTTGGACGCTTCGTCGAAGCGCGCCTTCAGTTCGACCACGGCCGTCACTTCCTTGCTGCGCCGCGGCGTCGATCAGCGACGGGACGATCAGCGAATGCTCGCTCGTGCGGTAGAGCGTCTGC
The DNA here is from genome assembly GCA_963825155.1 of uncultured Acidobacteriaceae bacterium. GTDB lineage: Bacteria > Acidobacteriota > Terriglobia > Terriglobales > Acidobacteriaceae > Sulfotelmatobacter. The sequence goes on from CAWGRZ010000002.1 coordinate 78,398, forward strand.
TTGATCGAAAGCACGCGTTCGTCTGTCGGCCGCCGACTGGATGAACGACACCACCGCGTCGTAGGAATCGTAGGGATGGTGCAGCAGAATGTCATGACGGCGCAGTTCCTCGAACAAGTCGTTCGACTTCGCGGTCAGCCGCAGTTCGCGCGGCGAAAAGCGCGAAACTTCAGGTCCGGCCGCTTCACCTGCTCGTAGACATTGAACAGCCGCGACAGGTTCACCGGACCGTTGACCGGAAAAACCTGCCACGGATCCAGTTCAAACACCGTTCGCAGGCGCTCGATAATCTCGGGGTCGGCGTCGGACTCGATCTCCATGCGGACCGCGTCGCCCTTGCGCCGGTTGTGCAGTTCCGCGCGGACGGACTCCAGCAGGTTGCGCGACTCTTCCTCCTGCAGGTACAGATTGCTGTTGCGCGTCACGCGGAACGGCGGCGGAGGAAACGATGTCGTAGCCGTGGTACATCGCGACGGCGTGATGCGCCACCAGGTCGGCCAGAAAGATGAAATCGATCGTCCCTCGCGATGGCAAGCGGCACCAGCCGCGGCAGCGCCCGCGGAACCGGTCACTACCCCGGTGTAGGTCAGCGAGGAGCGGCGGCGCCGGCGCAGCAGCAGACCCACGCACAGCGCTTTGTTGATCACGCGAGGAAAGGGATGCGCCGGATCGACCGTGACCGGCGTCAGCAGCGGATCGAGTTCCTTCTCGCAGTAGTCGTCGACAAAACGCAGCGC
>CAWGRZ010000003.1:0-48423 GCA_963825155.1 uncultured Acidobacteriaceae bacterium
TCGCAGGGTCGCCAGAGTTTGAGTTCCTCGCTTGCCTTTTTTCCGCGGGTGTACAATCGGCTTAGAAAGCACTTGGTTGCGCACTTCGTTGGCAAGGCCGAGGCGCTCATGAATGTTCACGTCAGTTATCGTCTTCGAAAATTCCCGCCGTAGAAAAAGACATTCAACATCAGATTGAAAAACTGCAAAAGCGCCTGCAGGTGTTCCGTCCCGAACTCGTCCACTTAAAGGGAGTGGTGGAGGAGATCTCGGCCCGCGAAGGCACCAGCGTTTCGCTGAACCTGCGGCTGCCCTCGGGGCAGATGGCGGTGCAGGCTTCGGCTCCAACTGCCGCGGCCGCGGTGAAGAGCGCTTTTGAGGACCTGCTGCAGCAGGTCAACAAGCACAAGGAAATGCTGCGTTCCTCGCACAAGTGGCAGCGCGGCCGCCGCGGCGACAGCGCCCGCCCCGGAGCCATCATGCGGGAAGTTCCGTTTGAGCAAACGCTGGCCGCGGTTTTCCCGCCGACCATTTCCGCCGACGATATTCGCTCCTATGTGAACGTCAATCTGGCGCGGCTCGAACGGTTCGTGGAACGCGAAATTTACTTCCGCGAAGCCCAGGATTCCATCCCCGCGGACTCGCTCTCAAAAGAAGAAGTGATTGATGAGACCATCGCCGCCGCGTTGGGCGACGGCCAGGAGAAGCCCGAGCGTCTGGCGCTCGAGCCCTGGCTTTACCGGCTCGCCCTGCGGGCTCTCGACGACCTTTGCCGCCCCGACGAAAGTAACGGCAACGCCGTGCATCTGGAAGAGTCGGCGCGGCGGCGAAACGTCAAGGGCAGCGACGAACCGGAACTGCAATTTCATCAGCCCGACGAATCCATCACGGGCGAGACTGTGATTCGCGACGACCGGGTGGCCACGCCGGAGGAAATCATGGCCTCGGACGAGCTTCTGCGCTTGATTGCCGCGGCGCTCCGCGATCTGGGTTCCGGCCCGCGCGAGGCCTTCATTCTGCATGCGGTGGAAGGCTTCAGCGTCGAGGAGATCATGGCGATTACCGGCCTCCCGCCCGACCGCATCCTCACCTTCATTTCTGCCGCTCGTGACCACTTGCGCAAAGCGCCTGGGTTGGCCAGGCAGTTTCCGGACCGGTTCGCTCCGACCGGCGCCGCTTAGTTCCAATTCTTTGGGGGAGATGATCCATGAGCATTACCCGTGAACAGATTCGGGAGTTGGCTGAATTTCAAGATAGCAACTCCTGCGCCCTCAGCTTTTATTTCCAGCCGTCCACGCCCCGCAACAAGGCCCATAAGGAAGACGCGATCCTGGTCAAGGACCTGGCCCGCGAAGCCCTGCGCAGCCTGGAGAGTAAAGGTAAAGCAGACAGCGCCCGCGCTGACATTGACCGCGTGCTGCGACTTTCGGGCGAACTGCGCGGCAACGGCACCCACGCCAAGGCCGTGTTCGCCTGCGCCGCCCAGAACATCTGGCGCGAATATGATTTGCCCGCTACATTGCCGGGTACGCAGCTCATCGTTGACCGGCACTTCCATCTCAAGCCCCTGGCCTATCTCCTGGGTGCTTTCCCCCGCCTGGGGGTGGTGCTGGTTGACCGCCACAAGGCGCGCATTTTCGATCTTCGCTTAGGCGAGTTGATCGAGCGGGAAGGCCTGTTTCAGCCTCTCTCGCGCAAGGGACGCAGCGACGGTTATGCCGGCTACGACGGTGGCCATGCCCAGCGCCGCGTGGACGATGAGGCCCGCCAGCATTTCAAGGCCGTGTCCGAGGTTCTGAAACAGTCCCTGGAAAAGGGCGAATTCGAGAAATGGATTCTCGGTTCGCAGGACGCGCATCGCTCCCAGCTCGAGCCGCACCTGCATCCTTACGTGAGCCAGGCCCTGCTGGGCCGCTTCCATGCCGATGTGGGCCACGCTAGCCCTGACGAGATTCGCACTCACGCACAGCAGATTGTGGAGCGCTGGCAAACCGATCGCCGCCGCGAGCTGGTCGGCCAGGTGCTGAACCTGTCGCGCAGCAACGGGCGAGGCGTCACCGGATTGCGCCGCGTGTTGCGGGCGCTGGAACTGGGAGAAGTTCAGACTCTGTTGCTGGGCGAGAACTTACAGGCCCACGCCGTCGAATGCTCCGGATGCGGACACTTGGACGCCCACCTCGTCAGTTTCTGTCCGGTTTGTGGCCGGGCCACACAGGAGGTCGTGGACGTTGGCGAGGCGATTCTGCCCTGGGTGATTCGCCGTGACCTCGAAACCTTCTACGTGAAGGACGATGCCGAGTTCGACAAAGTGGGCAACATTGCCGCGCTCCTGCGCTTCCGGTCCGACAACGTGCAGCCCATCGCCACCTCCACGGCCGATCAGTTAGCCAAGGCGGGCGCCGCCTATCCCGGCCGCCTGCGCAGGTTCGCCAGCCGGTGATTTTGGTTCTCTCGTAGGATTGGGTCATCTGGTCCTCGGAGATGGAGAAGCAACCGCTAGCAGCTCAGTTCGCGGAAATACCCAAATGTGGGGACAGCCGCCCTCGGCTGTCCGTCGAGCGAAGCGCGACCGCGGTTGGTCGGAACCGGTAACCCGCGGCGACTGGCGACTAACCCTCTGGTGTGAATCCTCTTTCCGGCCCATGATATGCTTCCCGCTTCGCCCGCCAAGACCACTCCGCCCTAAGTGGAAGCGATTTTGTTGCCAGCGGGCCGTTTCGAAGATCTGTCGCAAGAAAAGCTGTCAAGAACGAAGATGATCTGCAAGACGAAGATCTGCAACACGAAGCCGTGAACCTTTGAAGGAGGATTCCTTTGACATTCTCGCGCCGTGATTTCGTGAAGACGTCCGTGCTCGGAGCCGTTGCCGCCGGAGTGGGCGCCCATGCTGCGATCCCGGAAGCGCTCGGAGAGAACAGCGGCCAGGCTTCGCCGGCCGGATCGCCGAAGCGCCCGATTATGATTTGCGCCAACAACGGCCACCCCTACCTGGAGGCGGCGTATGCCTTCCTGAAAGGCGGCGGCGACACGCTCGATGCCGCCATCCTTGTGGTAAAGGGCCCGGAAGACGATGTCAAAGACGACTCGGTCGGGCTGGGCGGTTTGCCCAACGAAGAATGCGTGGTCGAACTCGACTCCTGCTGCATGCACGGACCCACGCGGCGCGCGGGCGCGGTGGGCGCGGTGCGCAACATTAAGAACGTTTCCATGGTGGCGAAGGCGGTGATGGAGCATACCGGCCACGTCATGCTCGTCGGAGAAGGCGCCGAGCGTTTTGCCGTGGACATGGGTTTTCCCCGCGAGAATCTGTTGTCCGAGCGCTCGCGCAAGATCTGGCTGCTGTGGAAGGAATCTAATTCCGATCGCGACTGGTGGGGGCCGGGAATCGCCGATCCGCACTGGAAGCCGCCCGTGCCTGAGTCCAAGCCGCAGGCCGACCTATGGCAGAAACGGATTCAGCAACTGCAGCAGCGTGCCGCCGATCTCGGCATTGAGCCTGAGTTTCAGCTGGCGGCCGTGCGCCGCGTGCTGTTTCCGCCGAGCGGCACGATTCATTGTTCAGCACTGAATGAGAAAGGTGAAATGTCTGGCATTACCACCACCAGCGGACTGGCGTTCAAACTGCCCGGCCGCGTTGGCGATTCGCCCATCATTGGCGCCGGCTGCTACACCGATCAGGACGTAGGTTCCGCCGGAGCCACCGGCGCTGGAGAAGAAAACATCAAGGTCGCGGGCGCTCATACCATTGTCGAGAACATGCGCCACGGCATGTCCCCGCAGGAAGCCGGCATGGACGCGCTCAAGCGCATCGTGCGCAACTACAACGGCGATATGACCAAGCTCCACTTCATGGATATGACTTTCTACGTCCTGCGAAAAGACGGGGCCTACGCGGGCGTGTGCCTGTGGGAAGGATATTCCCCTGGCCATCCCCACAAATTCGCCGTGCATGACGGGACCCTGCGCTCCGAAGTTGCGACCCCGCTGCTCAAGGGCTATTCGGAAGATTGGCCGCCCATGCCGGTCGTTCCGGAGGAGTTGAAGAAGGATTCGTATTATCTGAAGTAGACGCGGTCAGCGAAGCAAAGGGACGCCGGCTTGATCGGCGGCATCCGCCAATTTTCGATCGAGCGTCGCCAGGGGAAGCTGCATGTCTCGCGCCAGTTCCAGATAGCACGTGTCGTAGGCGGTTAACCGAAATTGACGCGCAGAGGCGAGCGCGCGCCGGAGTGAGATCGGCCCCTGAATAGTCTCGATCGACCGACTGAGCAACATTTCGAGTTTCTGAAGCGCTTCCCCAGTGTCCGCCACGGAAATAAGTCCCCTCCGTTCTGCGACGACAAAGCCATTCGGTACTTCAAGGTGCCAAAGTGCGGGGACCACGGCATGGCCGCCATCAACCAGCACCTGCCGGACACGCGTAGCGCGGGCTGGAATGGGATGGTCGATGAACCAGGCGAGCGCCACGGATGCGTCCAGGACAAGACGCATCACCGGCGGCCCTCTTCGATCAGATCCTTGACGGTCATCCCCTTGGGCAAAGGCTTGACCCGCTTACGGATCAGTTCGATGGCAGCGAAGACTTCCTTTACATCCGCAGTATCGCGAGCGGGAGCGATGACAGCCGCAAGCTTTCCCCTGCGCGTAATCCCGATACTTTCGCCTTCACTGGCGCGCTCCACCAGTTCTGAGAGCTTCTGTTTGGCCTCGAATAAGCCGACGGTTCGCATCCAGCCCCTTATCCACCTAGATTTACCATCTAGATTATATCAAACGATCTCAGGCGATCAACGGCGCTTGAGGCTAAATATCGACCGGCGCCTACGAGAACCTCACCTTCACATCAGGCCCCTTCTCCAGATGAATGCTCTCCACGAAGCGCACCTTGCCGGTGCGCAACGTCAGGATCACCGACGAGGTCCGCGTGCCTTCACCGAAGAAGCGCACGCCCTTGAGCAGCGCGCCGTCGGTGACGCCGGTGGCGGCGAAAATCAGTTGCTTGCCGGGGGCGAGGTCTTCGGCTTCATAGATGCGATTCTTGTCTTTGATGCCCATGCGCGCCAGGCGCTCCTCCTGATCGGGCTTCACCACCAGGCGGCCGAGCATGTAGCCGTTGAGGCAGCGAATCGCCGCCGCGGTGATCACGCCTTCCGGCGCGCCGCCCGATCCCATGACCGCATGCACGCCGGTGCCGATGACGGCGGCTGCGATCCCCGCCGAAAGGTCGCCATCGCCGATCAGCCGAATGCGGGCGCCGGCCGCGCGTATGTCGGCGATAAGTTTCTCGTGACGCGGACGGTCGAGCACGATCACCACCAGATCATCCACGTCGCGTTCCAGGCGCTTCGCGATGTTCTTCAGATTGTCGGAGACGGGCGCGTCCAGTTCGACCGCATCTTTGCACGACGGCCCGACCACGATTTTTTCCATGTAGCAGTCGGGGGCGTGCAGCAGGCCGCCGCGCTCGGACGCGGCCAGCACGGTAATCGAACCCGGGGCGCCGGTCGCGCACAGGTTTGTGCCTTCGAGAGGATCGACGGCGATGTCGACCTCGGGAACTTCGGTGCCGTCGGGAAATTCGGCGCCAACTTTCTCGCCGATGTAGAGCATGGGCGCTTCGTCGCGCTCGCCTTCGCCAATGACGATGGTGCCGCGCATGGGGATTGAGTCCATGGTCTTGCGCATGGCCTCGGTCGCGACCTGGTCGCTGAGCTTGCGCTCGCCCTGGCCCATGGTGCGGGCGGACGCGATGGCGGCCACTTCCACCACCCGCAGGAATCGCGACGCCAGATCGCTTTCAATGTTCTCCCCGAAACTGCGGGCCTTGCCTTCCGGACGAGTCGTCGTCGGCATCTCGCATCCCCTGGGCGCGTTGTGAACCCTCATGACGCGCCGGGTTGAGACTATAGCGCACTCGCAGGGCCGATGAAAACAGGGGCGATGAAAACAGGGCCGATGAAAAGAAGAGCGCGAACCCAGAGCTTGGGAGCGTAGTCCGAACGGATGGTAATGGTGCAGTTTGAGAAGAAGGGGAATGATTCGTATCAGGGCACCGCTTCAGCCATGCCGCAAGTTCGTGGGACGGTTGCGGCTTTAGCCGCTGGGACGCTTCACTGCGACAGCGGCTAAAGCCGGATCCATCCGGGTGCGGATGCGGCACGCCTGAAAGGCATGCCCTGATACGATTCTCCTGCTCAAACTGCACCACTACCGATTGGATTGCCGCATACACTCAGGCCCGCTCTCCGTGATATTCTCTCAACCCTGATTCGGAAACAGCCCATGTCTGATGCGCGCCCGCTGACTTTGCTTTGCATTACGACGTATGAAAAGGGGCAGGAATTCATGCGCGAATGCAAGCGCCAGGGCTGCCGCGTGATCCTGCTCACGGCGGAGAAATTGCGCGATGCCGACTGGCCCCGCGAGAGTCTCGACGATACCTTCTACCTTCCGGCGGAAATTCCCCTCGCCGAGATTGTGCAGGCCGTGACTCACCTGGCGCGCACCCACAAACTGGATCGCATTGTCGCGCTCGACGAGTACGACATGGAGACTGCCGCGACCCTGCGCGAACACTTGCGCATCCCCGGTATGGGACTCACCACCATGCGCTATTTCCGTGACAAGTTGGCCATGCGCATGCGCGCGCTCAATCGCGACGTGCGCGTCCCGGATTTCGTTCCGGTCGTCAATCACGCGGACATTCGCTACTACCTCGACCATGTGCCGGGACCGTGGGTGCTGAAACCCCGCCAGGAGGCCTCTGCAATCGGCATCAGCAAAATTCACGCCGCCGGGGAATTGTGGCCGCTGCTCGAGCAACTCGGCGACAAACAGTCGTCGTTTTTGCTGGAGAAGTTTTTGCCCGGCGACGTTTATCACGTGGATTCGGTAGTGTCGGAGAACGAAATCGCCTTTGCCAACGTCAGCAAGTATGGCAAGCCACCCATGAACGTCGCCCAGGGCGGCGGAATTTTCACGACGTTCACCGTGCCACGCGGCAGCGAAGAGGACGCCCGGTTGCGGGCGATTAACCGCGATCTGATTGCCGCGCTGGGACTGGTCCGCGGAGTGGCGCATGCGGAGTTCATCCGGGCTCACGCCGACGGACATTTTTATTTCCTGGAATGCGCGGCCCGTGTAGGCGGCGCCTACATCAACGAGATGGTCGAGGCCGCCACCGGAATCAATCTGTGGCGGGAGTGGGCGCGCATCGAGATCGCCGGCGGCGACGGCAGCTACAGGTTGCCCCCAGTCCGCGAAGAATATGCCGGGGTGATTCTATCGCTGGCCCGCCAGGAAGACCCCGATACCTCCGCCTACAACGATTCGGAGATAGCCTTGCGAATTAAGCGGCATCATCACGCCGGACTGGTGCTGCGGTCAACCGATGCACAACGAATTCCAGCGTTGCTCGATAACTACGTTCGTCGTTTCGCCGAAGAATTTCTCGCGGTCGAGCCGCCCCGAGATAAACCCACCGCCTGACACCCTGCTGAAAAGCTCAGGATTCGGTAGGGGTTTGTATGCTGACCCATTACCCAAGATTCGTATCAGGGTATGCCTTCAGGCATACCGTACGTGCGCGCTTGTCAATCGCGCCTTCAGGCGCTGCGATTCGAGGGCAGTCAATGGGCTCTCGTAATCACTTTTTCAGCACGTTGGCCTAGAACGCGTCGATCCCAGTTACGCTCTGCCCGATGATCAGCGAGTGCACGTCGTGCGTGCCTTCGTAGGTCTTCACCGACTCCAGGTTCATCATGTGGCGCATGATGGGATAGTCGTCGGCCACGCCATTCGCTCCGAGAATGTCACGCGACAGCCGCGCGCATTCGAGAGCCATCCACACGTTGTTCCGCTTCGCCATCGAGATATGTTGCGGCTGTACTTTCCCCGCGTCTTTCAATCGCCCCACTTGCAAAACCAGCAGTTGCGCTTTGGTGATTTCGCTGATCATCCACGTGAGCTTATCCTGTACCAGTTGGTGCGAGGCGATGGGCTGATCGCGCCACTGCTTGCGCAGCAGCGCGTATTGCAGGGCGCAGTCGTAGCACGACATGGCCGCGCCGACCGCACCCCACGCGATTCCGTAGCGGGCTTGATTCAAACACATCAGCGGGGACTTCAGGCCGCCGCTCTTCGGCAGCAGATTCGATTCGGGGATGTGCACGTCCTGCAAGGAGAGTCCGGAAGTCACCGACGCGCGCAGCGACCACTTGCCGTGAATGTCATCAGCCTTGAATCCGGGACGGTCGGTCTCAACCAGGAATCCGCGAATGCGATCCTTCTCGTCTTCCACCTTGGCCCAGATGATCGCGACATCGGCGATGGTGCCGGATGTGATCCACATCTTCTCGCCGTTAATCACGTATTCGTTCCCGACTTTCTTGGCGCGGGTGCGCATGCCCCCGGGGTTGGAGCCGAAGTCAGGCTCGGTCAAACCGAAGCACCCAAGCTTCTCGCCCTTCTGCATTGCGGGCAGCCACGTTTCCTTCTGCTGGTCGCTGCCGAATTCGTAAATCGGATACATACAGAGTGCGGACTGCACGCTCACAAAGCTGCGCACGCCCGAGTCGCCGCGCTCGAGTTCCTGCGTCATCAATCCGTACTCGACGTTGCCCATGCCGGCGCACCCGTAGCCCTTCAGCGATGCGCCGAAAAAGCCCAGATCGGCCATGGGCTTGACCAGTTCGCGCGGAAAACGCCCGGCGCGGTTGCACTCCTCAATGATGGGGATGAGGTTGTCTTCAATAAACTGGCGTGTGGTGTCGCGCACCAGGCGCTCGTCGTCGCTGAGCAGGGAATCGTACTGGATAAAATCGACCCCGCGAAATTTGATGGCAGACATAGGGTATCTCCGTCGAAATGAAGTGCGGCCCAGATCAAGATGCCGGGAAACAGGTTTGCCGCCCGCTGAACCGGGCGTGTGCAGGAAGGCAAACATATGACGGTAGCAGGGGCGGGGAAGTGCGGTCAAACCAGACTCCCCGGCTCTACCTTCGGCCAAGACAGCCGGCACAACCATGCTGTAAAATCGAACACGACGGAAGAGAACCGAGACGCAGCTTTCAGAGTCTTCCCGAGTGGATTAAGTAGGCCTGAAGCATCCCATCCACAACCATCGTCACCAGCAGTCTGACGGATTACGCTGCGCAAACATTGATGACATCAGGAGAGAGCAACCATGGCAGTAGGCGCCAAAATCGCAAAAACAGCAGACCGCAAGAAGGTCATGGACACCACCAAGAGCACGGATTGCCCCAAGTGCGGCAAGCCCACGCGCATCGTCAAGCGGGTGAAAGACCGCGAACGCGGCGTCCCGGGCGGGGTTTACATCTCATGCTCGGCGTGCGAGTTCTTCGAGAAGCTGTAGGGGTCTTGCACAATCGTTGGAGTATGAGGCTCCTAGTCGAGCGAGAGCGCAGTTCTGAGAGCCTCATCGCGTCAGCGGCAGAATCTTTGCACATCGGGCGGAGGCGGCGCAGGAATCAGGTCGAACTCGCCCGGCCAGCCCGTGCATCCGTGGGCGTTGACGCTGCGACTAACGCTGCGTTCCATCTCGCGAGCTTTTATCTTCGCTTGTTCCACTTGATTTGTTCCCAACTCCGCTTCGAGCGCCTGCAGGTCCCTCGCGACGCGGCGATTGCCGGCATCGTTGCTCACGAGCATCCAGACATACGCCTCAAACTTGTCCAGCGCTACGCCCTCACCATCGCGCAGCAACTTCGCCAGCTGCTCTTGCGCCTGCGGCAGACCTTGCTGTGCAGCCTTGCCAAACCACGCCGCGGCAGCGGAATACTCCTGACGCTCGAGCTTGACCCGACCCAGCAAATATTCGCCGAATGGATCTCCTTGATCAGCGGCGCTCTGCAAAAAACCGCTCGCGTCGTTTAGATCCCGTCCGGGTATCGATCCGGCATAGATGATCCGGCCCGCCAGCCATTTTGCCAATGGGTCGTCTTGTTGTGCCGCCTTCTTGTACCAGTCAAGCGCTTCGCGCGGGTTGACCGGAGTGGCGCGACCAGTTTCAAACAGATATCCCAGCACTACCTGCGCCGGAGCGAAGCCCAGTTCCGCAGAACGGCGGAAGTATTCGATCGCGTTCAAGTCGCTGCGCGTGACGCTACTGCCCATCAGCGCATTCATTCCCTGATCAAACAGATGTGGAGCGTTCAAGCCAGCGGTCGTCTGACCCACGGTGAGTTGAGCAGTAATCCCAAGGCAAGCCAGGAAAGCTGAAAGAAGTCGATAACGCACGAGCAGCCCTCTGAGTCAATCGTGGTCGTTGAATCAGCCGGGGTCAAGGTACACAAGCGGATGGACGGAAGTAACATTCATCGCACCGCCGCTAGCGCGGCTTCTGAGGCAGAATGTTGCGACGCAGAGCCTCGCGAAACTCAGAGGCTTGTTCAGCGGTGAACGCCCGCTTGGGTATGGGAACGTATATTCTCGGCTGCGGAAGGATCACGAACACCGATTTGTTTTCCCCCCACGCTACATAAGCCGACCACGCGACTCTTGAATCGGCGTGCGCAGATTGAATGTAGAGGCCCGTGTCGGAGGTTTCAATCGTGATGGGAGTTTGGGCCGTAGGGGTGTTGCGATATTGCCGGCGCGCTGACAGCCAAGGGGCGCCCAGCATAAAGGCGAACCAAATCACTGCAAATGCGAAGGGTGCCGCCCAGATCTTGAGCATCTCGGAACCCGGTCGTACAAGCGGTAGAAGTAAAGAAACGAGCATTGCAAGGCCCACCAGGAAATACGCGCAGCGCAGTAGCCAGCGTCGCCATGCTCTGAGACTTCGCCACGCCAACAATCCTTGGTGATAGTCTTCCGGAGTAAGTTGGAAGGTTATTCGCACGGTCCGCGTATTATAGCGGCGGAAAAAACGTATCTACCCGCTGATCTGTCCCAGAATCGCCCTCGCCTCCGCCGCCGGATCGGCGGCTTCTGTGATCGGCCGGCCGACCACGATGTGGCTGGCTCCCGACGCAATGGCCTCCGCGGGCGTGACGACGCGCACTTGATCGCCGACACTGCTGCCGGCAGGCCGCACCCCCGGAGTGACGATGGCGAAGTCATTCCCGAGCTCTGCGCGCAGGGTGGACGCCTCGCGGGCCGAGGCGACCACGCCCTGGCATCCGCTGGCCAGTGCGATGGTGGCGAGGCGCACTACGGTGTCCTCCACGGTGCCGCGGATTCCGATTTTGTCCAGATCGTTTGCGTCCAGACTCGTGAGTACGGTGACGGCGAGCACCATCAACTCCGGACGGGCCCGCGCCGCGTCCACCGCCGCGCGCAGCATCTTGCCGCTGCCGGCCGCGTGAACGGTGAGCATGCTCACGCCCAGGTCGGCCGCTTCGCTCACCGCCGCTCCCACGGTGTTGGGAATATCGTGGTACTTCAGATCGAGAAACACGCGTCGCCCCGAAGACACCAGATCGCGTACCACCTGCGGTCCTTCGGCCGTGTAGAGCTGCATGCCGACCTTGTAAGTCCGCGCGGAGTCTCCCACCGCCGCCACGATTTTTTGTGCGGCGGCGGCGGTGGAAACATCCAGTGCAACGATAAGCCGCTGGCGCGGGTCGACGTGGCCCGCGTCATCGTGGCGGAGGCCATCGCTGCGCAAGCTTAGCCCGCCACCCGGGATACGGTTGGGTAGAACTGCTGGCATCCCGGCCAGTGTAACGTTTTTTACGGGAGTTCCGCTACCGGGGGATGGTTAACGGCGACCGTCTGGTAACTGGGCTTTTGCCGGCGGGGGTTTACCAGATCCAGACGCACGCGCTGTAGACCGCGCTGCCGGAAGTGCAGCGCCTCGGCCGCACCGTAGGACAGGTCGATAATGCGACCTGGTACGATGGGACCGCGGTCATTGACTCGAACCACTACGGCCCGGCCATTGCGCAGGTTCGTGACCCGCACGTAGCTTCCCAGGGGAAGCGTCAGGTGGGCTGCGGTCATATCGTACATATCGTACGGTTCGCCGCTGGCGGTTGGCTTTCCGTCAAAATACTCTCCGTACCAGGAGGCCGTCCCAATTTGATACGGTGTAGGCTTGCTGGCATGGGTGCGGACTTCGGGTTTCGTTTGGGCTGAACTAACTGGAGCCGGTGTCGCCCCCGAGTTGTTCGGTCCCTGAGCCGCTCCCAGGCTGGCAAATAAAAAGGCAAGCGCCAGTCCATGAGCTAAACGTCTTCGCATTCAGTTCTCCTCGCATACTCAAAAGTGCCCTGGCCTTTAGGCTGGTATTTCGCTGCAGTTTGTAGATGCTATCGGCGTGCCAAACGAGTGTCAAGGCGAAACGGCTGTTACGCCGATGACCTCCTAGTAATAGATAGCTTACGTAACTTGTTGGTAATTTAGGCACATCCAGCAAAGCCCCTTTGTTTCAGGAAGCTTACGCGTTTACCATATGGTAAATAACGCGCCACGAGCTGCAAGGTAGAATTTACAAGACAAATGGAATCAATGACTTACGGTTTGCAGGACGGCAACTTGCATGGAATCATGTATTTACAAGGTTGACTCCGAAGGCAGCCCAGAAGATTTTTCCCGGGTCCGGGCTCCAAAAGTAACCTCCAGGGCCCGGCCGATGTGAGATGCTTGCTCCCTAACCGAGGCTCCAGGGGGCTCATCGGAACCAAAGACCATGGCCGAAAAACCGCCAATCGTACTCACCATTGCGGGGTTCGACCCCTCGTCCGGGGCCGGGGTGACCGCCGACATAAAGACGATCGCCGCCCACGGATGCTATGGCGTCGCCTGCATTACAGCCATGACGGTGCAGTCGACTTCCGGGGTACGGCGGGTCCAGGCGACGGACCCAGCTCTGGTCACCGAAACCCTGGAAGAATTGGTGGCCGACCTCGCCATTGCCGCCGTTCACATCGGCATGTTGGGGTCCGGAAGAGTGGTCAAGGCAGTGGCGGACTTTCTCGCCAGCGAGCCTGCAAGCCGCTCCGCCAACCGGCCCGGCCGGGGCCGCCTGCCTAATATTGTGCTGGACCCGATTCTCAAATCCTCTTCCGGCGCGGAACTGCTGGATAGCGCCGGTACAAGGCTCCTGGTCGAGCGGCTGATCCCCCTGGCCGATGTCGTCACCCCCAACGTAGAGGAGGCGGAGGCCATCACCGGCATGAAGGTTCGAGAACTGGAAGAGATGAAGGCCGCCTCCGCCAAGTTGCACGAAATGGGCGCTCCAGCCGTGGTCATTACCGGAGGTCATCTGGAGAAGGCCACCGATCTGTTGAGTTTCACCACCAAGCGCGGGGTGGAGCAGGAAGTATTCAAGGCCGAGCGGCAGCGCTCGAACTCGACTCATGGCACCGGGTGTGCCTTCGCCACCGCCATGGCCTGCCATCTGGCGCTCGACCGGGGTTTGGCCGAAGCCGCCCTGCTGGCGAAAACCTATGTCACCGCCGCCATCTCCTACGGACACCCGCTGGGCCGGGGAACCGGGCCCGTGCATCATCTTTATCGCATGGGTCAGCAGCGCCGCGCGGCCGGAACGGGAAGCGAAGAGTAGGGCGGAGTCGTACTGGCTTGCGCAGAACTCGCGATTCGTATCAGGGCTTCGCTGCAGCGATCGCCGCAAGCGCGGCAGAAGAGACTCGGCCTTCAGCCCCCGATATAGCCGACGAGAGGGCTCATTAGTCTTTAAGTCTTTAGTCCTTCAGCAAAGCCGCTTAGTCGTCATCGCGACTGGAAGGTTTCTTGAGCAGGATTCCCGCCACGAACGAGGCCGTGGCCGCCAGCAGCCATTCCGCCCGGTAAAACTGGATCGCTTGCCAGTCGACGAAGGTCTTTGCCGTGAGCAAACCGACCAGCACTGCGCCCGCAACACACCCTAGGCCGATTACGAAGGCGATGAGCGACGCCGCCGAAAGGCCCGTCCAGCGTTTGATCTCATGGAAGTGCAGGTAGCGCATCCACGAAGGGATATTCACGCTGCTCCAGATCTTGCTCGCAGCCGCCGACAATCCCACGACCATTGAGTGCATCCCCGTGGTCGTCCGTTCCCAGATCCCGGCCATTGCGCCCGCGTCCTCCTGGGCATCAGAACTCATTGCTTCGGGGCGGCGTCCACCGCAGGAATGGCAAAAGCGGGAGCCCAGCAGGAACTCCGTTTGGCAGCGCGGGCAGGTCTCGGCCATTCTCGGAACCGCTTCCCGAATTACGACCTCATCTTCATCGGCTAGCGCCGGCGATGGCGGTCGCCAGAACTCTTGCCCGGTTTCATGTACTACATCTGACATAAGTTGGTCCTACGGCAAAACCTTGAACATCCATGGCATTCTAACCACCAAAGCCAGCCTGGCCCTAAGTGCCTAAGCAACAGACACTTGCAATTTCTTTCCTGCACCAACCAAGCAGCGCGCGGGCAATAATTACGTGCGCCAGCGAGTAAAGATGCACCAGTTACCGAAGGCCCATGGACTCCCAGAGCTGACTGCCCCTCGGACCGGGAGGGCTCGATGATCGGAGGCCACAAAAAAGCATCCTTAAGATTAAAGGAAGATTAAAGCGCCGCTAGCCACCCGAGCTCCATCTTGCGGCGCACACAGTTTGCTCGATCCTTCCCAACTTCCGGATCGGTCTCTCTGTGGAAATTATAGGGTGCGTGCGCAGCGTTGACAGGTAGCGTTGTGGGCACGTGGGCTGACGTTCTTGGTTCACGCTTCTTGGGGGATACTGAGTTCTGGAGCTCGGGGGGGTAGTTCGACAGCAGTTCTTCGCAAGTTCGTTTAGACTAGGTGGCAGCGGACCCGTGACGACGCCGACAAAAAAAATCCTGATCGAACTTGCGCCAAGCACAAATCCAGAGCGCGGCCCCAAAGTCCTGCTGATCTTCCTGGTCCTGTTGCTCGCGGCCTGCATTCCTGCCGCAGGCCAGTCGCAACCTGCGTCTGGTACTCCCCCATCTGGTACTCTACCGTCTCGTACTCCCCATGGAGCGCCGCACGATCCCCAAACCGATGCCGCGTTCGACCACTTCTACAACATGCAATACGACCGCGCCACGCAGGAATTCGAGAAGATTCTCGAGGAGCGTCCCAACGACGCCTTTGCCGTCAACCATCTGCTCACCACCGTGCTGATGCACGACCTCTACACCACCGGGGCCATGAACACCGGGGACTACGCCAATGACAGCTTCATCGGCCGGGCTCCCCGTCCCACCGACCCGAAGATAAAACAGCGCATCACGCAACTGGCTGCCCGTGCTGAGGCTCTGGAAGAAAAGCAACTTAAGGCAAATCCGAAGGACGTGAATGCCCTTTACTGCCGTGGCGTCACCCGGGCCCAGTTTGCCGTCTACACGGCTTTGGTGGAGCGGGCGTGGTTTTCTGCCCTGCGCAATGCCGTAGGAGCGCGCCGCGACCATGAACGCGTCTTGGAGCTCGACCCTGATTATCTGGACGCCAAGATGGTCGTGGGTACGCACAACTACGTGGTCGGCAACCTGCCCTGGAGCGTGAAGATTGCCGCCGCCCTGGCCGGATTGAGCGGCTCGAAAGAGAAAGGTCTGGAGTATCTGCGCGAGGTCGCCAAAAGCGATGGAGAAAATTCGGTGGACGCGAAAGTCGTGCTCTGCCTGTTTCTGCGGCGCGAGCACCAGTACGACGAGGCCCTCGGCTACATGCAGGAGCTCTCGGCAAAGTATCCCGGAAATCACCTGTTCCCTACCGAAGTCGCCAACCTGGAGCGCGCGGCCGGCCATCTGGACGAAGCCGAAGCGATGTATCGCAAAGTGTGGCAGAACGGCCGGGAAGGGAAGTATGGCAACCTGCATTACGAACTGGCAGCCTGGGGTCTGGGAGAGTTGCTGCGCAGCAAGAAGGATCTAGCCGGAGCCGCCGCCGCTTATGATCTGGTGAACGAAGCACCCAACCCCGATCCCGATATCCTGCAGAAGGCCAACCTGGCCGCCGGAGAAATGTACGACCTGCTGCAGAAGCGCGATCTCGCCATGAAGAAATATCAGACCGTACTGGCGGGCAACGCCAACACCGGCCCCGCCGACCAGGCCCGCCGCTACATCAAAGAGGCATACCGGGAATGACCCAGGCTCAACGATCGTAATGTGGGGAGAGCCGCCTCGACTGTCCCCCAATAAGCGAATGGAACTTTGGGTCTACAATCTTCGTAGTCTCCACTGGGGGCGGAACTATGTACTGCAACTACTGCGGAAAAGTGATTCAGGATGATGCTGCCGTTTGCGCCTATTGCGGCATTCGCGTCGGCGCATCGCTGGCCAGAACCAAGCTGATACGCCCGCGCCTGGGGCGCAAAATCGCCGGTGTGTGCCTCGGTTTCTCCGAATATTTCGACATCGATGTCACCCTGGTGCGAGTCGTATGGCTCATCGTCGCCATCCTGACCTGCATCGGTTTCATCCCCTACCTCATCGCCTGGATCGTGATGCCGGAAGAGCCGTTGCTGATTGCCGCTCCGGTGGGTGCGCAGCAAGTATCGACCCCGTGACTCGCGCTCCGCTCACCTAGCAGACGCATTCGTCTGCCCTTTCCCGCCACGCGGTTGTGGTCTAATGCCCAGCATGGAGTCCCTGCCCTCGCATCGCATCCATAGCGCTGACGCCGAGATCTCTTACTGGGTGCTCGGCGACGGTCCACCGGTCGTCCTGCTGCATCCTTTTCCTGTAAACCATGAATTCTGGTTGCCCGTGGCCGAGGCTCTGGTCACGCGCTATCGGGTAATCCTGCCCGATCTGCGCGGGCACGGCGATTCGGGCGTGGGCGAGGGTCCAGCCACCATGGAGAAACATGCTGCCGACATCGCGCGCGTGCTGGACGATGCACGTGTCGACCGCGCACCTTTGATTGGAGTTTCGATCGGCGGCTACGCCCTGTTTGAGTTTTGGCGCAAGCATCGCGGGCGCGTGGCTGCGCTCGGCCTGTGCAATACGAAAGCGCCCGCGGATGGCGCCGAGGCCCGCGCCGCACGCCTGCAGGCCGCAAACGACGTGCTCGATCGCGGCACCGAACCGTTTTTCGAATCCATGATCCCGCGCCTGCTGGGCAAGACCACCCGTGAAATGCGCCCCGACCTGGTAGACGGCGCTTTGCGCATGATGCACAAAATGTCCCCCCAGGCCGTAGCCCAGGTGCAACGCGGCATGGCCGCCCGTCCCGACTCGATTGAAACATTGAAGACCATCAATGTCCCCACGCTGCTCGTGACCGGAGACGAAGATATTCTCACCGGAGTGAACGAAGCCGAACTCATGCGCCAGCACATCGCCGGCAGCCACCTGCGCCTGATTGCGAAAGCCGGCCACTACTCGCCCTGGGAGCAGCCCGCAGAAGCGGGCAAGCTCTTGCGCCAGTTTCTGGACGCCATCTAGAGTTTCGCGCTAACCGATTGACCTCGAACCCATGCCCAACGAAGAACGGAAGAACGGCAGAACGGAAGAGTGACCCTTCCAAAGGCGCGTCACGGGCGAACGCTGCGGGCCCTAACCCCTGCCCCGTCCCGCCGGACTCCGATTTCCTGACTTCCCATTTCGGAACCGCCACCGCGATTTTCCCCGCAAATCCGCTCCCACCCCACCGCTCTCCGCCATAAACTGGAGTTGAACTACTTTGCAAACCTCCGGCGGAGCCTTTAGCTCCGCCCTTTTTCGTGCTGCCCAAAAAGCCGGGCGCCGCAAGAACAAGCCGTGCCCGAAGGAGTCCCTCATGCCCGCCGACGACCCCAACCGCAAGCGCAAGCCCCGCAAGCCCGCCCCGCGCAAAAACACCAAGGTCACCGGAGAGCGCTCCGAAGCCGCCTTCCTCTACCGCGCCTCCAATCCCGTCTTCAACTTCGGCATCGCCAAGCCCTGGGGAGACTCCCGCCGCTACGACTTCATCCTCGACAACGGACGCCGCCTCCACCGCATTCAAATCAAGTGCACCGAATCCATCCGCGCCCAAGCCTACGAAACCCGCGCCACCTACACCACCGGCAAAACCCGCGCCGTCTACACCAAGAAAGACATCGACTTCATCGCCGCCCACGTCGTCCCCCTCGACATCTGGTACATCATCCCCGTAGAAATCTGCACCCCCGCCCCCATGCTTCGTTTTTATCCCCACCGCAAAGCCCGAAAAATGCGCCTCGAACCCTACCGCGAAGCCTGGCACTTACTCCAATCCGAAGAAGAAAATGGCCCCCTCGGCAATATCGAAATCCAAGCCCGCGCCGACGAAACCCTCTACCCCACCGCCGAAAGCACCCCCGCTCATGGAGGGACGGACGCCCTCGTCCGTCCAGCGGCCCAGGTGTATCGGGCCGCAGCCGCTGCAAACTCCCCACCACCCCCACCCACCTCCCCGAATCCGCCGCCCCCTGGCCCATCCCACCCCTAAAAATCCTCACCACCAGAAAAGGCCCCCAAATCCTCCCCACCCCAAAGCCAGACTAGGTCGGACCATGGAGGGACGGACGCCCTCGTCCGTCCAGCGGCCCAGGTGTATCGGGCCGCAGCCGCTGCAAACTCGCCCACCACCCCCATCACCTCCCCGAATCCGCCGCCCCCTGGCCCATCCCACCCCTAAAAATCCTGGCCACCAGAAAAGGCCTCCAAATCCTCCCCACCCAGAGCCAGAGTGACAGGCACGGAGCATGACAGAGAAAGAGCGATCCCGAATCGGGCCGCTCCCCAGTACCCATCTGCGGTATGATGAGTCGGCCTTACCAGCATGGCAACAGCGACCAACGAAACGGCGACGAAGGACTGCACACCGTTCTTACGCTGGGCGGGCAGTAAGCGCAGTCTCTTGCCCATCCTCCAGACCTTCTGGACAAGAAAGCATAAGCGCTACATTGAACCCTTTGCAGGTTCGGCCTGTTTATTTTTTGCTCTCAAGCCCCCGACGGCAATCCTAGGCGACCTTAACCCCGAACTTATCGCCACCTATATCGAGGTGAAGTACCGAATAGGCGCCGTCCTCAAAGAGCTAGAAGTTCTGAATCCAGCGGACAGGCAGGAGTACACCCGCCTCCGGGCGATCGATATCGCAACATTGGCACCCGCTGCTCGGGCCGCGCGCTTCATCTACCTCAACAGATTTTGCTTCAACGGCATCTACCGTACGAATCTGCTTGGGCAGTTTAATGTTCCATATAGCGGGAATCGGTGCGGCAATCTGCCGAAAGACGAAGTCTTTCGAAAATGTAGCCACCGATTACGCAGGGCGCGCTTTGTCAGGGGCGACTTCGAGAAGGTTTTGATTCATGCTGCGAAGGGAGATTTAGTTTATATGGATCCGCCGTTCGCCGTTCGCGCCCGTCGCATATTCCGGGAATACGATCCAAGCACGTTCACACATCAAGATATCGCGCGGCTCCGATCATGGATGGAACGATTGCATGCCGCGAGAATAAACTTCGTCGTCAGTTACGCCGAGTCCGAGGAAGCAGACATTCTCCGCAAGGGCTTTTCATACGACGTTGTGTCCGTTCGCCGGCACATTGCTGGATTTGCCGCCCACAGGGCACTGACCAACGAACTATTAATTTCAAATATCTGAAGGTGCGCCGTCATGCCAACCCTGAGGCCCCTACAACCTCCGATACCACAGGTCGTACCTGCCGGCGAATTGCGTCACCTAACGCCTGAAGAAATCAAGCCCAGCAGCAACAACCCCCGCCATCTGTTTGATGTAGATCAACTCTTGGAACTGAAGAAAAATATTGCCGAGCATGGCGTTTTGGTTCCGATTACGGTCTATCAGGCGAAGGGCCAGGCAAAGTTCTCAATCCTCGACGGCGAGCGGAGGTACCGATGTGTCGTTGAACTGAAGCGGGAAGGCCACAAGGGGAAAGACCGGGCGGAACTGAAGCTGCCTGCAAACGTAGTGGAACCGCCAACCAAGATTGCCGGCCTGCTTTACATGTTCTCGATCCACAATTTTAGGGAAGCCTGGGAACTCATGCCGACGGCTCTCAGCTTGAAAATCGTGATGGAGGAACTTGGGGAGCGGGACAACAAGGCGCTGTCGAAGTTAACTGGACTTAGCGATCCGCAGATCGAACGCTGCAAGAAGCTCTTGGCTTTTCCGGAGCGTTTCCAGGAATTGTCCCTTGATCCTGACCCGAAGACCCGAATCCCTTCAAATTTCTGGATTGAGGCGCTGCCCGTGCTGGATTTGGCGCTTGAGACGGTCCCGACAATCGAAAAACTCGGGCGGGATCGGGCGACCGACAAACTTGTTGAAAAATACCGCGACCGAAGAATCAAGAGCGTTATCCACTTCCGTCGAATTATGGAGAGCTACGATCTCTCGGAAGATGAACCAGCTACGCGGGCCAAGGTCGTTCGCAGGCTTGAAGAATTCTTCCTGAACCCGAACCTCGAAACCCGAGAAGGTTTCGACCAGTTCGTCGTCGAAAAGAAGCGCGTTCAAAGCGCCCTAGGCGCATGCGACGGATTCATTGCGCAACTCAGACGGTTCAAGCTTAAGTACACGACCGACGATGAAGAGCGGAAAAGCCTGCGAAAAGCACTTCGTCAGGTACGAGAGTATTGTAAGAGCTTGGAACAAGATCTGGCGGGCGGCGACGACCCAGAGGCCCCACACGACTGACTATGTGGTGGACGATAAAAAGCATACTGGCCTCCCTGCGGTGCCACGACTATAAGCCTAAGCCACTTACCTCCCTGTCGGCCAGTCGATGGATAAAACAGTTCGAGAAGCAAGATCGCAAGCTGGCGGCAAAGCTACTCGACACGGTGATCTACATCTCGGAGTCACAAACACGCGATATCTTGGTCAAGCAAAACGCTGCGCTGATGAAGCGGTTGTTAGGTGCAGGATTGCCACCCAAGAAGCTCATCTATGTGCAGGTTCACGACGCCGGGAGTAGTAGTCCCGTGATGCTAAACCTCCTCCGGGACGCGGCTGGACTGGAACGACTCGGGTGCAAATTCGTGGATGCGCGCGATTCGCTGCGGCTAAACAAAACCATGAACGAAGTCGGCGTCGGTGCCCTCATCTACGTCGACGACTTCATTGGAACCGGCAACCAATTCTGCGGAGAACGCGATTTCGCGGCAAAGAGTTTCGTCGGGACATTTTCGGAGTTTCTGTTGGCTCCCAGCATTTGCGAGGAAGCCTTTTACCAAATCAGCGAACGGGGCATAGAAGCTTTCACGGGACATGTGCATTCGAAGGCAGAGCGACCCCTACACGAGAACTCCAGTTTTTTCGAAAGAGAAGACAAGGAGCGCATGGAACTTGTCTGCAAGGGAATCAGTTCCAAGTTCGGGTTGGGGTATCATAAGCTCGCCACGATGGTGGTGCTTTACCGCAATGCGCCCAATACAGTTCCGGCCGTCCTCCGTGGCAGTCTCAACCAAAAGCCGTTCTTCGGGATATTCCCGCGGTGGAAGGACCTGCCCGTCCCGAAAATAGGATGATCAGGAGGCCAAGCCTTCGGCCGGGTGCCCCATCCTTTCGCGTCCCTTGCGAAAGGGTGGGCCACGCGACTGCGGGTGCCGTGACACGCAAGCCCTACATGCGCTGTTTACAATATCCCGGCTTCCGCTTGCTGTGCGCGACGGCGATGATCGTCAGAATGTCGGGATCGTCAAGTAGACAACGGAGAAAGGGAAGCGGTCAAACCGCCGGGTTCCGTGCAGATATTTCGGCCAGCGCTGCGGTGCTTCAGAAATTTCTTCCAGCGCCGCATCAATATCGGAAAGAAATCCGAGGCTCACGTCGAAACTGCGAGACAGGTACCAATCGTCAGCCGCCTCGAATTCCGACCACGCCTCGGGATGGAAGCGATACGCCCTAAGGCTTGGCATCCCGCAGCCGCGCCTTCAAGCGAAGAGCACCTGTTCCCCGGGGATCGTCTTCACCCGCCCCGAACGAATATCGTCAACGCGGCGTTTGATTTCTTTGTTCCACGCGGGTTCGGCACCCTCTTCGGCCGGTTCGTTGTCCAGGCTGGCGATCAGACGATCAATGAGCAGACCGCGTTCCTGCGTGGAAAGGGCGAGTGTCTTCTCCAGCAGTTCCGAGAGTTGCGGAGTCACTTGCGCCATGACCACCTCGCTGCGCTAAGTTTACACTCGCGCTTCTTCGGCGGAGTCCTACCGGCGTCATCCCGAAGGTCCGGCGTACTTCAGCCGGGCGAGGGACCTCCCGTGGGATCCGATCCGGACCGGCGCGGGAGATCTTTCGCTCCGCCCGAAGAGCGGCTACGCTCAGGATGACGCCCCCATGACTGAACCGTGCTATGTCCAGAACCACTCCTCCTTTGCTTTCAACAGCTTAGCCCCATATAATCCCCCATTACACCGCTAAACCCTGAATTTGCACCGTTCGTTGGGATATGGATGCGCCATTCCCCGGGGCTCCCATAGGATGGTTCCAGACCAATACCCAGGGAAAAGTGTAAGAACCCAGGCTAAACCAGGGACGTTCCCGGGGGAGAGCTGTTACTTGGAGGGCGATGTCTCAGGTTCGCTTGAGGCAGCGGCAGAAAAGCAGGTTCCTCACGGGCGGTTCGGAACAAGGTTTTAGGTTTTAAGCTAGGAGCTAGAAGCTAAAAGCTAGGAGCTATCTCACACATGCGCAAGCCCATTAAGTACGTGGAAAAAGTAGCAGTCGCCGCCGCCAAGGCCACTTGGGTGGTATTTGATCGCTTGAACCGGATCAAGCCCAATCCGTCGCCGACGCCGAAGTGGTCGGAAAAGCCGCTGCTCAAGTCCTACGAAAAATCGAAGCCGCCGCTGGGCTGGCCGCGCTCCACCGATTCGCTGTGCCCGAAGTGCGTGCCGGAAATCCGGCAGCAGATTCTCGACGGGCACTTGCCGCATGAAGTGCTGATGAATGAGAAGGTCGGCGAGATTAAGGCCACCATCGTTGAACGCGACGGCAAGATCCTGATGGTGAAGGACTGCCCCACGCATGGCCACTTTGAAGATGTGATGTCGATCGACACCGACTTCTCCAAGCACCTCGAGGACGTGTTCCCCGGCCGCGACATCCTGGCCCATGCCGACGAGAAGCTGCATCATCACGGCTCGTCGACCGTGAAGTACGGCCGCGGATCGGTGCTGACCATTGATCTGACCAACCGCTGCAACATGATGTGCGATCCCTGCTTCATGGACGCCAACCAGGTTGGCTTTGTGCACGAACTGACCTGGGAAGAAATCAAGACCATGCTCGACAACGCCATCACCATCAAGCCGCGGCGGCAGATGAGTGTGCAGTTCTCCGGCGGCGAGCCTACGTTGTCGCCCTACTTCCTCGACGCCGTGCGCTACGCCCGCAAAGTGGGATACAACTCCGTGCAGGCCGCGACCAACGGAATCGAATTCGCCAAGAGTTTTGAATTCGCGCAGCAGGCGGTCGAAGCCGGCATGCGCTACGCCTACCTGCAGTTCGACGGCATCGGCAACGCTGCCAATGCGCATCGCATGGTCGGCAATTTGTTTGACGTGAAACTGAAGGCGATCGAAAACCTGCATAACGCGGGATGCGAAATCGTTCCGGTCGTAACCATCGTCAACGGAATCAATAACGAGCAGGTCGGGCGCATCATCAAGTTCGCGCTCGATAATCCGCGGACCATCAGCTTCCTCAGCTTCCAACCGGTCAGCTTCACCGGCCGCGATGAAGCCGTCACCGACGATCGCCGCCAAGCCCAGCGCTACACCCTGAGCCACCTCGCCCACGACGTAAAAAATCAAACCGGATTAGGCGAACCAAGCCGCGACTGGTTCCCAATTTCTTTCATGGGAACATTTTCAGACTGGGCAGACTTAATGCACGTCAACGACGTAAAAAACGACTGGGGCCAGCTATCTTGCGGCTGTCACCCGAATTGCGGGACTGGCATGGCTGTGATGATTGATAAGGAAACCAAGGAAGCGGTTCCGGTTACGGCGTTTTTGCATGGGGATCAGTTGGCGAAGGATATTGCCAAGGTGAACGATGCGGCGCGCGGGAAGTTTCTGACGGTGGTGGGGATGGCGTTGTGTCTGATGAAGAACTACGATCCTTTCCAGGCGCCGACGCATTTCAAGCTGATGGATCTGCTGAAGAAGTTCGATAAGAACTTCAACGCGACGGGAAAGAACTACGGGAAGGTTGGACCGGACCGGACGATTGACGACGTGATGAAGCGGCGGCAGGACCGGTGGAACTTCCTGTTCATCGCGGGGATGTGGTTCCAGGATCTATTCAATTACGACTTCCGGCGGACGGAGCAGTGCATTATTCCGTACGCGACGCAGGAGGGCGAGATTTCGTTCTGCGCTTACAACACGGGCGTGGGGTGGCGGAACATCATCGAGAAGATGCACATGACGGCCACGCTCACCAAGTGGTATGAAGAGCATGGGCGGCACGAGATTTTTGCCGGCGGCAAGAAGGTGAAGATGGAAGACGAGGCGCACTCGCTGCTGCTGCGCGATGACCTGGTCACCACCGAACTGCAGCATGATCTCGACAATCTGGGCATCGCGAAGAATGCTCGCGAAGAAAAGACGCGGGCGCGGGATGCGAAGCAGAAGGCTGCGGGAGAGGCGCGTGGGCCGGAGAAGAATGATGAGGCTTACAACGCGCGCATGGCTTCGCTGTATCGCGAAGTCGTGCTGAAGGAGAAGCCGGTGGTGGCGGAGAACGGGTTCATTCCGCTGGGCGCGCTGACTAAGCCGAATGGGAATGGACATGCGGCGAAGCCGGAACTGGCTGAGCCGGTGGCGGGAGACTAGACAGCGCTCTTGGCTTTTAGCTCAAACACACGGGTCGCCTGCGGGCGGCCTGTTTGTTTTGGGGAGAGAAGAAGTGGAGGGCTTAGATCACGAGGAGGCCCCAGGCGCCGTCGCCGGGCTGCGGTCGCCGCTTCGCTGCTCGCGCATCCCGGCTCTGGCGCGCCCCGCCCGCTTGCCCACAAACTGTCCCGCGTCGTCGCTTCGCTCCTCCTAGGACAGTTTGCCCGAGGTCTCTCGCATCCCTTCCCAGCACTTACGTGCTGGGCTAATGGGTCGCCGCGCGTGGCTGGGGCAGCCGAGCCTTGCTCGGCCTGTCCGGGTCAGAGACCCGGACCCACAGAGACCCGGACCCACACTGGCGCCATGGGGCGGACAGGAAATGTGCAAATTGGTGACACGGTGGTGACAAGTGGGGGAAGATCTGTGGCTAACATGCGGGGGTTGGCATGTCGATGGCCAGACCCTAAACAGACATGAAACCTGCGCAGGGGCATCGGGTCCGATCTTCCCAATCATTCCTTGAAGGAGAGTTTTGCATGCTGCGTTCTGTGCGTCGGGTTATCGCTCTCAGCGGCTGGTTCGGGCTGGTGCTGTTATTTTTTTCTGGCGCGGCCCCGGCTCAGACCTACAACCTCGGTTATTTGGTTTCAAACCAGACGGGAAAGTTCAAGCATACGGATACGCTGCTGGCGAATCCGTGGGGGCTGGCGTATGCCCCGGGCTCGCCGTTCTGGGTTAGCGATGAGGCTTCTGGATGGTCGACTCTGTACGACGGTACGGGCACTCCGCAGAGTTTGCAGGTGGTGATTCCGTCTTCATCCGGCGTGGGAGCGGGTGCGCCGACCGGGATGGTTTATAACGGGTCGCCGGAATTCCAGATCGAGAACTGGACGTCGGTGTTCCTGTTCGCGACGCTGGATGGAACGATCAGCGGATGGTCGGCATTTTTTCCCAGCGCATCGCTGATCGGGGTGCGGCAGCCGGGCGCGGTGTATACGGGATTGGCGATCACGAGCAAGCCCGCGGGAAACTTTCTGTATTCCGCCGACGCCGCGAACAATAAGGTGGACGTTTATAACGGGACGTTCGGGCTGGTGATGTCGTTCACGGATGCCACGATACCGGCGGGGTTCGCGCCGTTTGGGATTCAGGATATTGGCGGACAGGTTTTTGTGACGTACGCGAGCACGACGGGAGGGACGGGCGGCTACATTGACATCTTCGGGGAAGATGGCACATTCGTGAAGCGGTTTGCGCAGGGCGGGCCGCTGAATCAGCCCTGGGGGCTGGCGGTGGCTCCGAAGAATTTCGGGGCGCTGAGCGGCCGGCTGCTGGTTTCGAATAACTCTTCGAAAGGAACGATCAACGCTTATAACCTGAGCAACGGCAAGTTCGTGGGCACGCTGAAGAACCCGGCGGGCGCGCCGATCCTGATCAATGGCTTGTGGGCTATTGAATTTGGCGGGGGAACGGCCAACAACGGCAGGGTGAACCAGTTGTTCTTTACCGCGGGTCCCAACGACACGAATGGCGTGTTCGGGGTGATCAGCCTGCACCACTGAGCAAAGGGTAGCGAGGGTTGATCGCATGCGAAGGCCGCCTGCCCGGGCGGCCTTTGTGTTGGCGGGGCGAGTCGAAGTCAAAATCAAAATCAAAGTCCAGCCCCGGCACAAAGAACGCGCAAGGGTGGGGCACCCTCGGCGTCTTACCGGGGCAGGCAGCGGGGGTTTTCGATGTGTTAAATTTGAAGGAGTGGGGGCGCGTAGCTCAGTTGGCAGAGCAATGCCCTTTTAATTCGCTGCTGTAACCATCCTGCCTAGCGGATTCAAGCACTTGCATCGGAGCGGATGCCTCTAAGTCGGGGCAAAGTGACCTCAGTTGGGGCGATTTGTGCAACGATTTGTGCAACGAAAAATTCATAGCGGCTCGGCCAATACCACCAAGCGAAAAGGCTCCTCTCCCTGGATCAAGCCGGTCAAGCTTGTCTTACTCCGGCACGAATGGGCAAACTCCGCCCGATTGGACGATCAAATTGCAGGTGTAAACCTGTCCCTGTCTTGGGTTGAGGTACGCAGACCCACACTGATCTGGACTGGCGTCCTTGGGACTCTTCGGCCCGACCCATAACACAACGTCGCTGCCCGCATCACTATCGACGGAGAAAAGCTTTCTGTGCTTGACTCCGGCGCTCTGGAAGGCGTCGAGTAGTGCCCGTGCTTCAACTTCCTGCCCCTTGTTGCCGACAGTGATCTGCACGTCGATGATCCGCTCATCCCCAACCGGGACGAAAGAAACTTTATCTGTTTTCCAACTTTCGGCGAACAACTGTCTCAACTCCTCCGCGTAGGCAAGCGTGTTTGGCCCACCTGAATAGAACACGCGCAGCCGAGAACCAGCGTATTGCTTAATGGTGGGACGGAGCAGTTGCTTCTGGTAGTCCGTGAGATGAGGTTGATCCGACTGCTCATCAAGCTCTGATGGAGACGGCAGAGTCCGCATCTTTCGCACCGTGACCGAGCCGTCTGGGTGTTGGTAGCTATAAACGTCGAGCGCGCTCGCCACGTCATCCGGGAGATTCATGGACTCCGCACAGGAGCGGCTTTCCTTTGGTGCGAGTGTGTATGAGGATGGAAGAAGACTGTCGCGACAACTTAGAGCAGGGGATGATTCCTGCTCCACAATGACCTGTGTCGCGAATTTGATCTGATGCTGCGTGCTTCGGACGATCAGCTTTTGTGATGAGTACGATTCTTTTGATGTGGCCGTGACCGTATAGTCTTCGTCCCACGGAGAAGACGGCGTAAACCAAAGGTACTGATCTGCGCGCATCGGGCCGGGATCAATTTCAGCAAAGGTCTGGACGTAGCTCTGCCCGGACTTGTTGTCAGTCAGCTTCACTTCCACTCGCGAGAGAATCCGTGGCCCGTCACTCTTCACAAAAAACGCGCGCTTCTGGCATTCCATCAATTCGGCTGTCGGGACCAGGTACACGTAGGTGCGAACACTCGCAGCTTCCTCCCGTTGCACAACTAAGGCCAGAATCGCTAACAGAAGCTCAAGCATGAAGAGTTGAAAGCTGAGCTTCAATTTGAAGCGCGCGGGCGCTGTCTTCGGCTGACTGCCAATCTCTTTCCATACCTTCACCGTAGCAGTGACGAGATGCACGGCGGAGATCGTCATCCACGTCCACAAGAACGGGGCCGCTTTCTCCCAAGCGGAGGCAGGCTTGGAAAGCAAAACCCAGATGATCGGGCCGACGATCCCCACAACCTCGATCAGTTTTGCTTGCAACGTGGCGACAAATTCGTGCGCGAATGCTCTGAGAACGCGGGTTAGAAGGGCACGCATACGGTTAACTTTTCCGCTAAGCGGACAAACTGCTTCGTGACACCGTGCTAAGGGTCGTCAATGAGAAGGAGAGGCGTGAAGCCCCGTTGTCGGTTTAGTATTTGTATCCTCCGGGAACCCCGGATCAATTTGCTCAAAAATCACGTCGGCTTCCATCGCTTTCTTTTTCATGTCGAGCCTCTCTCTCCACACTCGAATCAATCTGAGCCATTGACCGTTAACTTTCCGAAGAGCGAACTTTTCAATCCAACTTCCATTGTTAGCGTAAAAAAATATTGTCACCATGCGCCTGTCCTGTGCTGGGACTAAAGCTGCGCGCATTGAGAACTGCTCTGGAAAATTTGGAGGTAAGTCGCCGATATGAACCCATTCTTGGGCACGCTGCATGATGTTCGCAAATTCTTCGGCGGAGTGCTCCGGGTGTTTGCCTGCCTCATTGAGATGCTCGACTACCATGTCATCGTCAGTCACCATAGCGTTGACGTTTGTGAGAGGATACTTTCCTTTCGGTATGACTGACGCAACCCCAGCGGCATTGCCTGCATAAGCGGGAGGTATGACGAGCGCGTAACAGAAGCCATCGCCCCCAGTCGCCGCCTTCACCGTCTCTTTCAAGCCTCCCAGCGTCTGCGCCAGATTATTCTTCTCGGTATTAAGCGTTGTGTTGAACTGGTTTTCGCTTTCAGTAATGGACGTATTGATCCCTGTTGCGATGGCTTGGAACGCTTCGTGCTCTTTCTGCCGCGCTTCAGCTTGCTCCCGAGCAAACGTCGCACGATCAGTGTTGATAGCGCGGTTTTCCATGAAAGCCAGCAGAAAAATAAACACCAGCCAAAGCGCTCTTTGCCAGCCACGGATTCCCTCTATCGTCACAAAAATCGCGGCGATTGTGAGCGCGAGGATGGCCTTGCCGGGGGCAGGTGTGTGAAACCACCACCAAGCGCACAAGAGCGCCGTGGCAATTTGGAAGAATGAGTGAAATCGTCGGCTCCCAAAGAGACTCTTGAGATAATCTTCAGCGTCGCTCCGCGAAAATATCATGGTCGTACACCTCTGCAAGACGGCGGCACGTTTAATCAAAGAGCCATTCAATCGCGTTCAGAACGGCGAGCACAATGTCCACTGCTCCGAAATCCTTACTCACGACTCGCCCCTCATGTAGCAGTTTGTTTCTGAGCATCGGGAGATCGCGCATGTATTCGCGTTGGCGATCAAAGAATGCGTCCGCTCCATGACCATAGCGATCATGAAAAAGGTCTCCGCCCTTCGCGGCCTTCATAAACTCGTACAGCCGTGGTAGGTTCCCGCCCCGCGATGCAACTAGGTAGGCAGGATCACGAGTGGATGCGACGTTCGCCAAGTAGTATCGAAGGGCAGTCTCCCATGCGGCGCAAGCCATGACGACGGCGCGAATCGGGTCGCTGTCGAGGAAGTATGCCGCGTCCAGAGCGAAGCTCCAATGCGGAAGCACGCGCTCTTGTGACGTGAGCCTTCGTGTCGCTTCGTTCCAAGCCCGCGCTGTGATTCGGATTGAAGGAACTGAACTAAGAGGGATCAGGCGGGACGACGCTCCCGCGTAAGACACTTCAATGTCGCAGGTTCGCACCAAACTGTTGTTCTGAATCTCTTCGGCAGGCGCGACTGGATACCCCGCGAGAGAATTGTGCTCGCGGAAATCTGACTCCCGAACTGCCTCAAAAAATGAGAATAGCACCTTGGCCGCATCGCTGAGGATTCGCCATTTGCGAAGTTCGTCGAGAGAGGCTTCCTGTCCTTCCACATCGGAACATTGTCTTCTGACACGGAGGATCAATAGATCGAAGGCTCCGAAGCGGGGTTGCTCGTTTGGAACATTTCCCGGAGGCTCCAGCAGAACGGTGTTTCCAGTGTCAGGAATCGTGACGGAGATCGGAGTGCTGGCAGCGTGCATGGCCATCAACGGATGAGCTAACCCGATCTTGAACGTAACCTCTAGCCGACCCATTGCTGATTTTCAACCGAAAACTCAGAACTTCGCAGCTCGATTCACTTCCGCCGTTTCTTTTTATCAGTGATAGTTGTCAGTCCCATAGTCTTCTCAAACACAAAAAGATTGCCAACTAGATCAAGTATAAACTGTGAGCGAACGGACGGCGAAGTGATGTTGCCCTTGTGGGCCATTCGGACAGTGTTCGGACGTAACGGCTTCGTGCCACTGTTGGGCCATGCGCCGAACATAGGGGATTGCGACACTAGACGGAGGGGGATTCAATGAAACGAACACTTGTCATGCTGATCGCTGTCGTTGCGTTGGGCGCTGCTGCGTTATTGACGATGGGACGCATTCAATCGAGCGCAGTCCGGGCGTGCCGAGCCGACGCACAGAGGTTTGCTCAGGAGAATGCGAGCTATGAGGCCGAATACGATTCGCTTTTCGGAGCAACCACGCTCGGGCAGCGTTCAATAAGCGAGATGCTAGACCGGGACAACAGACTGATGGAGTGCATGAGCACGGATTCAGGCAACAAAGAGCAGTATAGAACCGTGCTCTACCGTAATGGGTTCATCGAAGGAATGCGGTTTCAAAGATTCATGCTCGATACACAGCAAATGCAGGACTTCGCGCAGTGGGAGAGGAATCAACAGGCAGCGCAATTGGCAAGCTACCGGAAAGACGAAAATCACTGAGTCCACGGGTTCTGGAAACGTAAAGTGCGCGACAAAGAGACTCACCAGTCGGCGCATGTTCCTCCGCATTGGCTCAGTACCACGCTCTGAGAGCGATTTGAGCCTGGATCGGGGTCGTTCACTTGGATACTGACCTGTGTTCCATCGGCGAAACTGAACTTGATGTACCTTGTGGTTCCGTTGGTAGCCTCTAGAGTTGTTGTGCGAACTACTGCTACTCTCTGTTCACCTCGGGTGATGCTGGTGAGCAAACGGTAGAGCGCCACTCCATTCTCGTAGACATCAGGCGCTGCACTCCCGCTTAAGTCCCACGCAATGCCAACAACTTTATTGCCGCGAAAATACACATCGCCGCTGATGTCTCCGAATTTGGCATTTTTAGGAAAAACGATTCCAGCGGTGTCCGTTGATCCTTGTATTCCAATCTCCTTAACCTGACAACAGAACGCCATTTTCCGAAGCGCTTCCTGCTTCTCCATGCCCACATGTAGGGATGGCCATGCAGGGGGCAATGGCAGGTTGTTCATACCCGACTTCGGAACAAGACCCGCAGACAGGTCAATCGGTTGTTGTTTCCCTTGAGCTAGAGCAATCGCTGCAACAGACAAGAAGAATAGAATTACTCGCACTGCCCGTGACTTCATTAGCGTGATTTCCTTCCATAGAGATCAGGTAATGTCGTGTCTTGCGGCCTTCGCTTTCGACAGAAGGCCCAACTTACAAAACGGTCATTGAATCTGGCCCGTGGCAAGGCTGTAGGTGAGAGTCACGTCGTATTGCAGTTGATGGATTGCGCTGCTGCTCCCGCGAGAAAAACGAGAATCAGTGCGAGCGGTTTCATAGGATGTAGTCCTTCCCCCTACTCTATGTGACAGCCATCGGCAGGGGCTACGCACTGACGTGTGCAACGCCAAACGAAGGTAACGACGCCAAGCAATGTCATCCGATCCGAATTCTGTTTAGGGGGTTTCGCCCTGGGGCGTGTCTTAGCCCCTTAGGAGCCCCTAAACGCAAAAGAGCCGACTTCAGGGAATTTGAGGTGAGATGTTCGGTGTTTGCTGGCGAAGAGTTTGGCGTTTGTTCGGCAGTGAGCATCGCTTCGTCTAACCCATGCTCAGGTTTCGGCCATTGCAAATCAATAGCTTACGAGCGCGGTTGCACGCGAGTTGCACAATTTAGGGAGAAAAGGGCCGATAAATTCAGGCAATTTCACGCGAGAAGCAAAAAGGCAGTCTCCTACTGCGAGGCAGGTCCGGTCGTGAGGTTTTGTCCGTTTTCCGTACAAGGTCCGAAGTTGGCGCTGCTGCCTGACAGAACATAAAACTCCTCGTGCCGGTGATAGTCCATGTCTGCCAGCCAAACCAACGTCTCGTATTCGGCCCGAGTAATGATCCTGTTCTGAAGGTAGAACCACGGAGATTCAGGCGGTCGTAAGGAATTGTGTAGTTCGGTAGCCTCCGAATCCGACAAGAAACGATTTTCTCTCTTCCGTCTGACTGTCCGCCGAAAATCGCTTAGACAAGCAACCCAAGCTTTCGGAACCTCCAGCCCTCTCGCAGCCATCACGTCCATGACACAACCCATCATTCGAGCGAAGCCAGCCTCCGCGTGCTCGGGCCACGACTCGTCCGACAAGGATTCAACTGCTTCGACACAGGCCCGCGCCAGTTCTCCAATGTGCGGATAGCGCTTGGCTTTCGAGATATCTATTTCGTCGCCTGTAGCAGCAGCGATGATTTCCCGAAATCGTCCCTTGGAGAGATCGAGGCGATCCACCGAGTAAAGACGCTCGCCGTAGTTTGTTTTTCCTTGCCCGTGGATTTTGTCCGGGTCAATTGAGGTTGAATGAGAAAGAGAAGGGTTTTGATGGTGATCTTCTACCGGGTTCTCTCTCACAGAGTTAACAGAGTTGACTGGGTTGACAGGGATAGCACTTCCCAGAGTTTCGCGGCGTCTCACTAGTTCACTATCCGTCATCAATATGGCGTCACTAGATATGCACTCAGGACTGTTTTGAGATGCACTCGCAGATGCACTCTCAAATGCATCACGAGATGCACTCCGCGCGTTCTGACATGCACTCGCGTTCCTTCTTTGCCCTCGTTTGCGTCGGGCAGCCATTGAGGGATTTTGGGTCAAGAGCGTACACAGTTTCCCATCCGAACTGATACTGGAAATGTCATCGTGAGAGGCGACGACGTACCCGTGTCGCGAAGCACCGTTTCGGAATCGGTAGGCAGGAGTGAGTAAGCCTAAGGCCTCAAAGAAAGAAAGACAATAGAACAACTGCCGCTTCTTCTTGCCATCTTGTCTTTGAAGCTGCGTCCATTTTTGAATCCAAATAAAACGCTCCGGGTCGAGCGCTGCTGTTCTCTCGGCCAATCCGATCACTGTCCGATAAGACGAATCAAACTTGAAGTGACTCTTGAGGCGACAACATGGATTTCCGTGTTTGTTAATGGCCCTCGTAGTCGGGTAATAGCTGGCCTTCCCGCGTTTGTCGAGAGTCATTGTCTCCCGCCTTTCATTCGGCGACTGATCCACGCAGAAAGGGCCGGACTTCCCCACTGAAACCTGACGTAACGCCCAAAGCGGAGATGAGGCAAGGGGTCTGACGTTCGGCTCCGCGTCATTTCGCGAACCCATGATTCAGGCAGGTTCAGGCGCTCGGCTAACTGGCCCGAATTCAGGAGTTCAAAAGCACGTTCGGGGGCGGGGTTATCAGTTACGGCGGTTACGGTGTTTGTCCGACTCATGATGTAATTTCGCGTCTTTTTCCACTTGACATCACCAACGATACTGCTAGAATCAATGCAAGTCAATATAGTCCTGCATAGTGTCGCAAATGGAAATGAAACACAATCTAGCGGGAATGCTTACCGATCTGGCGAACCTGCATCGAAGCGCGGCGGCGATAGAGCGGCTGCGGGCAAAACACCCGAGTTTCCTTCCCGACGCCCCGCCGAATTTGGTCATGTCTGTTCGCTATTCCAAGTCCGAGGTAAAGGCGGATATACCGGACAGCCTTAGTTACGTTGTTTGGTTACAGGAAATGGTCTGCGCCCTCTGGAAGGGCAATCCTGGCTCGCGCTGGTTGGGAGATTTGGAACAAGTGCTTTTGACTGGCACACTCGGAATCAACAGCAAGATTCCTTTCTTGCAGTCCTTCAATCCTCCGCCATTGTCAGGAATCATTGGCGTTGACTGGAAACACCGGAGCTTCGCGTATAAGCCTCAAACTTTGCTTCAGGAGGCGCTGCACTTCTTGATGCAGCAGTCTCCTAAAGCAAAAATTTGCGCCAATCCAGACTGTCCGGCCCCATATTTCATTGCGCCCCGCAGCAACGCTCGGTATTGCTCGGAGGATTGTCTTCAGGCAGTTCAGCGAACGGCAAAGCGTGCCTGGTGGAATGAGAAGGGGCAGCAGTGGCGAGCAAGCCAACGAACGAACAAGAATCGGAGGGTGAAAACATGAGGCAATCAGGCTACGTCTTTCGCAAGGGAGATGCTTGGTATCTGCGTTACCGGGATACGTTCGTTGAGAACGGGCAACTCGTCCGCAAGCAGATTTGTAGGAAGCTCTCTACCGTTGACCCCGAACATGTCAGACTCAGGAAGCCGCCTCAGAGTGTCCTTGACTTTGCTCAGGAAGAACTTAGCCCGATCAACTCCGGTAGCTTGGAGCCGGGGAAGAACGTCACGCTCCAAGATTTCGTCACCCGCGTCTACTTTCCGAACATGGAGGGTCAGAAACGGGCGTCAACGTTGAAAGGCTACAAAGCTCGTTGGGATTCTCAGTTGAAAGCCCGTTGCGGATCGTTCCGGCTCCGTGAGTTCAAGACGCCACAGGCGCACAAGGTTCTCGCCGATATCGGGCGGGCAAATCCTGAATTCGCTCGGAGTACGCTTCATCATTTGCGTTCGTTGCTCTCTGCAATCTTCCGTCATGCGATACAGCAAGGCTATCTGACAGGGGCAAACCCGATTCGCGAGGCCAGCATTCCGAGTGCGCCCGAAGGGAAAGAAACCTACGCCTATTCGTTGCCCGAAGTGCTGGCAATGCTAAGGGTCCTGCCTGACCCGGCTCGGGCAATTGTTGCTGCCGCTGCGTTCCTCGGGCTGCGGCGTGCAGAGATTCGCGGCCTCGAATGGCCGGACTACACAGGCGACGAAATCCGCGTCATGCGTTCCGTCTGGGAGAGCGTTGCCAGCGAACCCAAGACGCGCAAGAGCAAGGCTCCTGTCCCCGTAATCTCGCCGCTGCAACGGCTGCTCGATCAATTCAGAATTAGCATCGGGAGTCCCGCAACGGGGCCAATTTTTGCTACGATGAAGGCAACGCCGTTGAGTCTAAACAATGTGCTTAATCGCCAAATCTTGCCCGCGCTGAACGTCTGCGTTCACTGCGGGAAGGGAAGTGACGAGCACGGCAAAGAGGCTCACCAGTACGAGCGAAACCCCGAGCGTCCTGAGTGGCACGGTTGGCACGCATTCAGGCGTGGGCTTGCAACGAACTTGCATGATCTGGGCGTAGCGGACAAAACGATTCAGGCAATTCTGAGGCATGCAAACGTGGCAGTGACGCAGAACTCGTACATCAAGACGCTAGACTCGCAGAGCATCGCGGCGATGCGTCAGCTTGAATCGCTTGTTGACGTGAAGATGCTCTCAGTGGGTTCCGAGAGCGGTTCTTGAAAGTTGTGCAACTGTTGTGCAACCGTCTCGACGGTTAGTTCCTCGTAAGTAGTTGATTCACAAAAGGTGAGGGCGCGTAGCTCAGTTGGTAGAGCAATGCCCTTTTAAGGCATGGGTCGCAGGTTCGAGTCCTGCCGCGCTCACCAAGATTTCAAAGCAGTTAGCGGATTTCGGCAGGGTTCGTTTCGGGCACCCCCGGACACCCAGAACAGGCAGAACTCTACTTTCTACGCAGTTGCCGTGACGGTCCTCGCCTTTAATTTTTCCGAGAATGCAGCGGGAAGCATCATCTGAACGACCTTTTTGTGCGCGTCCCGCTGATCGGCTGAAACGGCCTGTGCGTAGAGTTCCAAGGTAATCTTTGGGGTTGTATGACGCAGTTGTGACTGTGCGACCTTTACATTCTCCCCGTTTGAGATCAGCAAGGTTGCTAATGATCGGCGCAGTGTGTGCCATCCGATCGGCGCTTCTTTGCTGCTCTTGATTCCAGCAACTTTCTCGATCACGGGACGAATGTGTCGTCGGAAGAGAATTTGATAGGTGTAAGGAGTCTTGCCATGATAATGCGGACTGGCAAAAATCCAATCGTCTTCCGATCGATAGGCCGTGTTTTCGCGCCAAAGGCGAAGTACCTGTAGAACGGACTCGGCAAGAGGTAGAGGATTGTTCCTGCTCTTGGTTTCCTTCAGTTCGCCTTCGACCAATGCGAATTCGGACTGAAGTATTCCCGTCCCCCACCCGACGTTCCGCCACTTCAATGCGATCAACTCCGATGCGCGTAGAGCAGTGACTGCATCTATGAGAGCCATCGTAGCCTCTCGTAACGGCAATTGTTCCAGAGTTTGACGGACGACATCTGGGGGAAGGGCCACACGCCGGATTGATACTCTGTTGCTTTGGCGAACTCCCGTAGAAGCACCGCGATGTCCGGGACTTCCGCCTTGGCCACAGACTGGATTGCGTTCTACTAACTCCCAGCGGACCCCGTGCGAGAAAATCGCCGATAGCACATTCTTGATCTTCAGCTTGGTTCCGTCCGGGCGCTGGATCTTGTCCAACCATTCTTGAATCTGCATGGTCTTCATGCTGCAGGCAATTTGACCGTGCCAATTCGGTTCGATCCAGTTCTTGATGTACGACCTGTTCCCCTTCCGAGCAGATTTCGACAAACGTGGAAGCTCGTGGTCCAGGTAGTGGTTGATGAGTTCCCCAAACGAAATCGGCTTTAGACTCAAGTACTGTTTTTCGTTGAGCCGGCATCGTAGCCGATCGGCCTCCTTGTTGGCCGCCGCCTCGGTAGTGAATTGCTTCGTTGTGCCGATCACATCTTTGTGCTGGCGCCGCTGTCCGTTCACTTCCTCGCTCCAGCGAAACACCCACACCGTTCCGATCACTCTCTTTTCTTTGCGAAGCATGCCGCGGTTGTAGCGTACAGGCTTTGATTGATCGTGACTCAAATGACCCTCCTCTGTGTCTTGTCACGACCAGCTTCTCCATGAGCGGAATTTACCTGACCCCGAAGATGTTCCGCAAGCTCTGAAATGAGGAAATACCATCTTTTGCGAGCGCCCGATCCGAAGGGATGAGCGGGGATTCTTCCGTCTCGCGCCATCTGTTTGATTGTTCGGGAAGAGTAGTTGAGGAATTCTCCCGCTGCGCTGGCTTCTACAAAGGGTTCGGGGGATGGTGGACCTTGATATGACAAGGACCGTTTGCTGGGTTTCCGGTGGTTTGTGTCCCATCCTGTGGCTGCAAAGTGTGGGTCGGGGAATTTTCTTATTCGATTTGGCTGGGCCATGGCGGACTACTCCTGGCTGGATTGTTCTTGACGCTACCGCAAATGTACACATATAGTCAATATGTAACGTTACAATGAGGGAGAAAATTTGAGCATGAAGCCCGTTGTCGCTGAGAAGTCAGCACTGGCACAGCAACCTGTCATCTCCATTCGCATTTCTGATGCCCTGCGTTCAAGGCTCGAAGCTCTGAAGGTACTCATGTCTATG
Organism: uncultured Acidobacteriaceae bacterium; assembly: GCA_963825155.1. Classification (GTDB taxonomy): domain Bacteria; phylum Acidobacteriota; class Terriglobia; order Terriglobales; family Acidobacteriaceae; genus Sulfotelmatobacter. The sequence continues at coordinate 37,435 of CAWGRZ010000003.1, forward strand.
AAGAGCGGCGAACCCGTTTCTACATCGGAGGCGGCAAAGCAACTCCTTGAGTCCTCGAAAGAAGAGCGACTTGAGCTGGTAAGTATGCTCACAGAGCCGACGGATTCTCTACTGAATATCCGCCGAAAAGTAGGTTCAAACCTGTTGCTTTCACGAGCCGAATGGACCTTGATTGCCTATTACTGTCTGCAGGGGACGGAGAGATTTGGCGACACCGCACAGACGGAGATTTCCTATGAATCTCTTGCCGGAATCCTTGAGGCATTCCGGGCGGTTTACGGACTCCTTCGCAAACAGAACAAGACGCATTTGGACTCCTTTTTCGTGGCACATCTCCCACCAGATCGGCAAGCCGAAGCGAAGAAGCCGGAGGAGATCGGAAACGAGGATGTGCGACGAGCAGTGACCCGCACAATTCGAATGCTGGAAAGCCCGACGGAAGCGCGGCAAAGGCCGACGTTTGTCGGCCGGAATCTTTACTTTCTCCTCGACGAACTGGAATTCCCGAATGTCGAGAAGTTGAATGAGGCGCTTCGCCCGTACTGGCCGATTTTGTGGCGAGTATGCGCTCGCGGGCACTATTTATTGCACATGCAGCCCCTGCAAGATCCGAACTCTTCGGCGAGTGAAATCGACGCGCCGTTGAATCCGCCATTACCAAAATTTGAGGAGGGCGACTACCGGCTCGAATTCGTGCGCTCGCCAAGAGAAGGTTTTTCCGTTTGGCTGTCCCTCCCCGGAAGACTTTCGCCGCTTTATCCGGTGGAGGGATATCCGAAGATTTCAGAATTCAAGACGATCCTGGAACGGCTGGATGTAAAGAGGGTGCTGATCGCTTGGAATGGCCGCTATTTTCTCGCGTATACGGTGGCTGACGAGAAAGACGCGGTCGGCGTGAATTTCCGCGCTCGTGACAACGGAATTACGTTTAACTTTCATACCGACGACTGGCAGGCGATCAGGAAGCTGTTTCGACGCGCGTGGCAAGCTCCGCAAGTACGCCGCCTTTGGGACGCGTTGGCTCTTGAGTATGGCGAGCTATGAAAGGCGCGGTGCTTCGCACCGGAAGAATTGTGGACACGTCACCCCCAATTTGGGAACTGCAGAGCGCACGCCAGCGCCGAAATGTTTACGAGCGTCAACTTGTTTTGCATGAGCATTTTGCTTCGCAATCGAGTTCCCTCACGTCCTTGGCGTTTACGTTCGTAAACGGGAAAGCATCCCTAGGTGCACCTGGCGTAAACATGTTGACCGCAAACACTTTCATGAATTATTGCAGCACAGTCACTGATGGACCATTTGCGAAGAACCATGGATAGGGATTTCCCATGAGTACTCCCGAACTTCCTTTTCCGATGCGGAGCGAGACACCTCTTAGAACCGAGGCTAGGCCCGGATTTCGCACCAAAACGATAGCTACGCGCCTGAGTACAGACGAACTGGCCGAAGTCGAAGCCATCGCTGAAAGTGCCGGCCAATCTCTCGCCGAATGGCTGCGCGAGACTGCGCTGCGCGCAGCGCGACAACGTCCTGCCGATCCGATTGAATTGCTTCTTGCCGAGGTCTGGGCCTTGCGATACACGCTGCTGAATTTGTTTCATTCAAACGCCAAAGCAGCGTCAGAAGGAACGCAATTACCGCCTGATTCGATCGTTAAGATTCGCGATCAAGCAGACGCAGCAAAGGTCCAGAAGGCACGCAAAATCCTTGCGGACTTCCTCGCACTCACCCGTGCCAACCAAGCTCACAAATGAGGCATCTGGGTTATGCTTACCATCTCGAAACCGCTCTCGGCTAGCCAAGCCCGCACTTATCACGAGCGCGAGTTTGCCTCTGAGAAACAGAACTACTGGAGCCGAGACCAACAGGGCCACAGCGAATGGCAGGGTAAGCTTGCCGAGCAGTGGAAGGTCGCTGGGACCGTGGAATCGGAGCATTTCGCACTGCTAAGTGAAGGGCAACATCCTCACACCGCAGAGCAGCTCGTTCGCCACCAGATCTCGAGAACATACGAGGGCAAATTCGGAAAGGAAGTCACCAGCGCTGAGCATCGTGCCGGGTGGGACGCCACATTTTCTGCGCCGAAATCCATCTCGATTACGGCACTTGTGGGAGGGGATGAACGAGTCCGGGAAGCCCATCGCGAAAGTGTTCGGACGGCCCTTCACGAGCTAGAAAGATACACGCAAGCCCGTATCGGCAATGTTCACGCGCCCGAGACTACGGGCAAGTTTATTGCCGCCACTTTTGAACACGATACCGCTCGTCCCGTTGATGGCTACGCCGCGCCCCAGCTTCACACCCATGCAGTCATCTTCAACGTAACTGAGCAGGCAAACGGAACTACGCGCAGCCTTCAGCCTCACGAACTATTTGTTTCGCAGCGATACGTAACTGCAGTCTATCGATCCGAACTGGCAGTGCGGCTGCAAACGCTGGGCTATGAATTGGAGCGCGGGAAGCATGGGCAGCCGGAAATCCGTGGCTACACCAGAGAGTACTTGGAGGCCTCCAGTCCACGTCGCGAACAGATTAAAGATCATCTGCGCGAACAAGGAATCGATGGCGCAGCGGCAGCGCAGATCGCTGCCCACCACACGCGGGATCGAAAGGAGTTGCTGTCTCAGGAAGAGGTTCTACGGCGGCACCGTGAGCTGGCGGCAGAGCACGGACATCAGGCTGACCGGGTCGTGGCCCATGCTCACCAACGCGGTCAGCAGCGAATGCAGGACATTACGACTCAGGCGCAGAGTGCTGTAACTTGGGCACGCGATCACGTATTCGAACGGTCAGCGGTCCAGGATGGTCGCGCAATCCTGGAGACAGCGCTGGCACGCAGCATGGGAGAAAGCACCTACACCAGCATCCAGAAGGAGTTCCAGCGCCGGATTAACACAGGAGAGTTCCAGGAACTCGAACAAATAGGCCCACACAGACAGTACACGACGAGAGTTATGGCCGGTATAGAACGCGAGATCGTCGACAGAATGTTGGAAGGCAACCGACGAGATTACAGCGATCCAATGCTCGTTTCCCCTCCAGTACGAATCGTCACCGAAGACCGTCATCCAGAATTGAATCCTTCGCAGCTCCAGGCAGTTGACGAGATCCTTCTCTCGCGGGAAAAGATCGTGGGGCTGGACGGTGTTGCCGGTGCGGGCAAGACCACAACTTTGGCTCTGATTCGAGAAAGTGCAGAGCTTGATGGCTACAGGGTTGAAGGTTTCGCCCCAACATCCCGGGCAGCGCAGAAGCTCGGCGAAGCCGGCATTGAGACTTCGACTCTACAGAGACATTTGGCTCGCGGACAGCAGCCCGACACGGGTGAGAAGCTGCTATACGTGCTGGATGAGTCCTCACTCGCTTCCACTCGGCAATTGCATGAGTTCATCGAGCGGCTGCGTCCGAATGATCGAGTCTTGTTAGTTGGGGATCGGCGACAGCACGAAGCGGTTGAAGCCGGACGCCCGTTTGCCCAGCTTCAAGATGCCGGTATGAAGACCGTAAAGCTGGAAGAAATCGTGCGGCAGAAGGACCCCGAGCTAAAGCACGTAGTCGAGCAGCTCGCACACGGCCACGTGCAGGACGCCATCCAGAATCTGGATCAGCAGGGCCGGGTCCACGAAATTCGCGCGCATGACGAACGCATTTCGGCCATCGCAAAGGCGTATGCAAGGTCGCCAGAGGACACGCTAGTTGTGTCCCCGGATAATCGCTCCCGCTTGGAGATTAATGAACGCATTCACGCCGAATTACAGGGCAAGGGGTTGGTCAGTGGCGAAGAGCATCCGATACGAACTCTAGTTCCGCGCCAGGAGCTCACCGGGGCTGACCGCACGTGGGCAGCGAAGTACGAAGTAGGCGATATTCTGCGCTATTCCCGCGCATCGAAGGAGACCGGGATTGGAAAAGGCCAGTATGCCCAGGTGCGGAGCATCGATGCGTCCAGCAACCGGCTCACTGTGCGGTTGCAGGATGGAACCGAGCGCACCTACGATCCTCGGCGACAGCGCGGCGTCTCTGTCTTCCGCGAGGAACTACGAAGGTTTTCCGTTTGCGACCGCATTCAATTTACGGCACCCGCCAATGAGCTGAAAATTGCTAACCGCGAATTGGGGGTAATCGCGGGCATTTACGACGGTGGGCGATTGAAACTGAAGATGGATTCTGGCCGCGCATTCAAAATCGATCCCAATAAGCACCCTCATCTCGACTGGGGCTACGCAATGACCAGCCACTCCAGCCAGGGACAAACTGCGAATCGCGTGCTGATTCATGTGGACACAGGATTGACCGCAAAAGACCTACTCAATAATCGTATGGCCTACGTTTCGGTCTCGCGCGGAGCGCACGATGCGCAAATATTCACCGATGACCGCGAGAAGCTGCCCACCGCTCTTGGTCGTGATGTCTCGAAGCAAACTGCCCAAGCGCCCCACTTAAGCACAGATCATACAATAGCGGCACCGCAGGAAATCTCTAAGACATCTCAACAGGATCAGGGTCTGGGTCTTGGAATCGGCCTTTAGAAACCCTCCTGCCCCGGATAACGGAAGCGTAGCGCGGGGACAAACTCTGTCAAGATGAGATGAGAAGTCCGGCAGGACGTTAAGCTCACATCACCGTGCAAGAACACTTGCCGGAACGGAGGCGGATGATGAGCCTACAAGCGATGCAACAGGCGGCGATGGAATGGTTACGAATCGGCATAGATCTAGGTTTGCTTCACACGCCGTACCACCGAGCGACTGCGTGGTCGACCCCTGGTCCTTTTGTCCTTTTGAGGCCGATGTCAAGGTGGCAGCGCTCCATGAAGAATCTCAAACTGCACCGGACTTCTTACAGTCCACACTGAGAGTGCGTATGGAAGGGAAAGCGGTGCGGCGTGCGAGTGGAAAAGCGTTTCTCTTTGCTTCGCTGCGTGATTAAACCGTGGCGCGGAGAACCCGTCAAGAGTGCGCTTCGCCGCGCAAAAACGGCGCGCTCTTGACTGAACCTCCGCGCCACAAAAGCCTCCGCTAGCGAAGCAACGAGAAAAAATAAAAAAGAAAACAAAATCGGCTTGACTCCAGCCGGCCTTCTCATGGAAGGCCGGCCGAAGGTCGGCGCTATCGCGGCCACGCGCCTTGACAGAGTTTGCTCAACCCGCGCAACAATCTCCGCCTTCCGGGCAGGCACGTTCACGGGCCAAGAAACTACCCGCAGCACCCAGGCTCTATGTCGCTAGTTGCAAAATCTTGCACATTGACTTGGCCTGAATACCAGGGCTACGATTGGCGACGCAGTGGAGGAGTTCCTTCCCCAGGTAAGTTCATACTTCCCACGGGCATAATCACGCAACATAGGTGTCATTACGCACTCGATTCTTCCTGCCGTGAAGGTGGGTGCCGGAGCGCGTGGGCCACACTCTTTAGACCAGTCCAACGACAGTCTGGAGGCAGCATGAAAACGAGAGAGATTGCATTCTTGGTCCTAGCAGCCGCACTAGTGCAGATCACCTACGCGCAAGGACCAAGCCAGAGTTTTCCGACTCCATCGCTAAATGTATTGAACTACGGAGCCCAGGCCGATGCACAAATCTCGGGTGCGTCCTTGTGTAGCATCACATCAACAAGCACTTCGTTGACTTGTACCGGTGGTATTTTTACACCTGCTGACGCCGGCAAGACTATAGAAGTACCGAGAGCCGGAGCAAACGGCACCGCCCCGGCTCCCAATTCGACATTGCTGGCAACGATCTCGGCCGTCGTGTTCACATCTGGCCTCGACACTGGCACCGGCAAATTTAAGAACGCGACACTGAGCGTGGCTGCCTCGAACACTGTCTCGAACGTACCAGTTACGTGGGGCACTGACAATGCTGGGGCGTTTCAGACCGCCGTGAACAGTTGTCCGCCACCAACGAATCCTTCTTCGATCTCGCCCTTTACCTCCAAGGGGTGTGTCATCGTTGTCCCGAATCCCGGTAGTGCCGGTACGGGAGATTACATGTTTGGGAGCGGGATAACTCTCTCCGGTCAAACCAGCTTCGAGATTCTCGGGATGGGAAATTCCTCAAAGTGGGAAGGAAGTCAGCAGTCCGGAGTTAGGTTTCTTACCGCTATGCCAATCGTCATCCTGACGGTCGGACAGAGTGGCGGTACTGCCAACTATGGCGGATTCCACTTAGAGAATATTACCTTCCGCGACACCAGCCAAAATGGCTCGGCCCTCGGCGGGCTGCTGATGTACAACATGAGCGAAGCAGTCATCTCGTACTGCGATTTCGAAAATTTCTACGGTGAGATCGCTGACCCTGCCAACGCTGCGTTTCCCAACATTCAAGCGTACGGCATGAAGGCGAACCCTGTAGGTGGAACGAACAATAATATTGTCCTCATCCACGATAAGGGCAAGAACAACGCGGTTTTCTATGATTCTTCAATCTGGGGCCAAGATGGTCCGATTGTAATAGGTGGCGATGTTTTTCCGGTGATACCGACTCCTGCCGTTGCAAACACGGGCTTCAATTTGCCATGTTATGGGTTCATCAGTGCTGGTCCTATCCAAATGTACGGCATCCACTTCGATGTCGGTGCGAACAATAACCCGGCCTCTCCGCCGGCGTGCTGGGCAGTCAGAATGTTGAACTCAGGGATCATCAAAGGTAAATTCGAGTCCTCTGCAAGTCCCCACGGCAATGGCATCTGGCTACAGGGTGGCGACAATTCATCATTCACTTCTGGTGTGACCGCAACAAAAAGCGCAAACGGACTTTATGTAAGCATGACCGCCACTGGAAACACTTTTACTCTGGGGCAGGTGGTCAATGTGACGAACTGCAGCGATAGCACTTACAACGGCCATTTTGCGGTTACTTCGACCGGTGGCACTTTTACATACGACGATCCAGTTACTAATTCGTCCGCCACTGGCTGCCACGTTGCAGGAGTTACGACAAGTGCCGCCAATATTGAGGGTCTTCTAAATAATCTGTCACCAACGGCAGTTCAAATCGACGTGAATGCCAGTAACAACACTGTAAAACTTGCGATTCCGTCAGTATCGAGCACGCCAACGATCACCGATAATGGAACGAACAATAACTTTCAGATCGTTAGCGGACAATCGATAACCTTTACACCTGGCGTTCAGACGGCTTCTTTGCTCAATCAAACAGTTTTCACTGGCAGCTTGAGAATTCCGACTGCCTCTGGACTGACAACTACAACCAACGGCCAAGTCGGCTATGACACAACGGGGCAGATTCCCCACATGGCTGTAAACTCCGCCGATGCCAAAGTTGCAACGTTTACTACGACTCCAACCAGCGGCGACTGCGTCAACTGGGCAAGCTCGACTCAAGTCGGAGACGCCGGAGGTGGTTGCAACAATGCAATGCTGCAGTTCTTTTGTGTTGGCGGGGGTATCGCTAGCGGTCAAACCGTAACTTTGGTTCCTGGGGGCGAGGCTGCGACATGTAGCGGTGCAACCGGGGCTCCAGTCGAGATGCCGGTCTCTTTTGCCGGAACATTGAAGAATCTCTATGTCAATGTTGGAGCAGTCCCTGTGAACACAGTGTCAGTAACGCTTTATAAGGACGGTTCGTCAACAAGCCTTACATGTTCAATCCCACACGCTGGCCCAGTAACGTGCAACGATCACGCAGATACCGTTAGCGTCGGCGTGACAGACACCATTTCCGTTCGGGTCGGAACGACCTCGGCGAGCGAGACTCTGAAGGATATTCGCGTGAGCTTGCAACTGCAGTGAGGTAAAACTTCAATGAAACCAAACATGAATCCCAGAAAACTGTCTGGGAAGGAAGTCAATTGAAAGATCTTGGATCACAGGAGTAGCGCCATGACAAACGGATATCGGTCAGCTAACTTTGTTGCTAGATACTTGGCTGCATTCGCGATAATGTTCGCGAGTCTTCTTTCCCCGCTGGCACTTGCACAGAAGAGTCCAGTACCGGCCGTAGACAGCCCGCTGGTACCAACGACCGTTGCGCCGGGTGGTCCCGGGTTTACCCTCACAGTGAACGGTACCGGATTCGTGCAGGCTTCAGTAGTGAACTGGAACGGGAGCCCCAGAGCCACCAACTACGTCAGCGCAGCGCAACTGACGAGTTCCATCATGGCCTCAGACGTCGCAACGCCGGGTACAGCTTTGGTAACGGTCTCGAATCCCGGTGCGATGGTTTCTAATGCGGTATTCATGACTGTCACCAATCAGACAACCTCTGTGTCGATGATGCCAGCGGTCTGGGCTGGAGCATATTCGGCCACCGCAATGGCTATCGGGGACTTCAATGGTGACGGTAAGCTCGATTCTGCCAGCATTTCACCGAATGCGGGCGGCGCTCTCACCGTTAGCCTGGGCAACGGTGATGGAACGTTCAACACTTCCAATACCTACCCGACGGGTACGACGGCGTCCCTTTCCCTCGCAGTGGGCGACTTCAACCTTGACGGCAAGCTAGACATCGCAGTCCTCAACAGCACAGCCTACCAAGCTGGGGTACCGGGGAATGTGGCTATCTTCTTGGGCAATGGTGATGGCACATTCCAGCAGCCGCTGTTCTCTTCCACCGACTACTATCCCATCTCAATTGTCGCGGCCGACTTCGACGGTGACGGAAAGCTGGATGTCGCCGTGACAGGCTATTCGAGTTTCATCGGCGGTGCCCCAGCAAATCCCACCATTGCCGTGTTGCTGGGGAAGGGCGATGGCACATTCCAGCCTTATGTTGAGTTGCCTGCAGCATATGGCTCCTTTGGCGGACCGCTTGTTGCCGTGGACTTCAACGGGGATGGAATCATTGACCTCGGGGCGCAAGGCGCAAACAATTACAACACTGCGCTGACCTTTCTCGGCAACGGGGACGGGACCTTCCAAGCCCCGCAAGCAGCAACTATAGGCTACCAGCCAGTCGTTTTCGCCGCCGCCGATATCAACGGGGATGGCAAGCTCGACCTAATCGTGCCAAACCTCTGCGGCAATGTGCTTGGCTGCGATAACTCACAAAACGTTCCATCGTCCGTGTCAGTGCTGCTGGGAAATGGAGACGGCACGTTCCAGCCAAACGTGGAGTATACGGTCGGTATAGGTCCCACAGGGGTTGGCATCGGGGATTTTAATGGCGACGGAAAGATCGATCTCGCCGTTGGCACACAGTGTGGGAATAGTCCGACCTGCGAGAACATGGGCATTGACAGCCTCTCGATCCTATTGGGCAATGGCGACGGCACTTTCCAGTCTCAAATGATGCCAGCGCTCACTGGTCCTCAGGGTCTTTTGGGTGGAATTACTTCAATGACGATTGGCGACCTCAACGGTGATGGACTCCTAGATCTCATTGCGGCTCGGACGATATCTGTCAATTTGCAAAGCACGCTTTCTATTCCAATCATGAGCCTTGCCTTCGGCACTCAAACCGTGGGTACGAGCAGTTCGCCTCTGGCTTCGACGCTCAGCAATATTTCCACGAAACTGCCGCTGAGCTTTTCCGGCGCGAAAATCAGTGGTACGAACGCTTCCGATTTTTCGGTAATCACGAATTGCTCCAGATTGCAACCCAAGTCTGCCTGCAAGGTGACTGTCACCTTCACGCCCACCGGATCAGGGACGCGCTCGGCGATAGTTTTGGTCACCGATAGCGCCGTCGGCAGCCCACATCAGATCACGGTCACTGGGACAGGCGCAGTTCCATTGGTAAGCCTGTCCTCAACCGCCATGAACTTTGGCACGCAATTAGTGGGCACCCGCAGCCACATTCATTTTCTGGGTCTCAGCAACACCGGCAATGGTACGTTGGACATCTCCAACATTGCGGCGAGTGGCGATTTTACTGACACCAGCAATTGTCCCCAAAAGCTGAATCCCTCTGGAAGCTGCAAAATCGCGATTGCCTTCCGGCCGACCAAGGTAGGCGCTCGCTCGGGCACGCTGACCATTACCGACAACGCGTCGGGCAATTCGCAGACCGTCTCACTAACGGGAATCGGCAAGTAAGAGGTTTTGCCCTGCGCCGTACGTAGCATGAAGGTAGTATGAAGAAGACGCAATTCGAGCAGATGATGCTTAGTCTTTCAACGTAATCGCCGCAGAGCTCTTCTAGCACTCCAAAGAACTCCGCCGGATTTTGCACCGACTGCGTGCATCCGGCGCTTACCGTGGGTTACTGGCCGTTCCTAAGCATATCGCTGACCGGTCAGGGTCGTTGTCTTCTTTCCCGCGTCGGCAACACCGTCCAGACACACCATCTGCTCTTATCACTCTAAGGGATTCTCTACAAGCTTCTGATAGCAACCCTATTACCCTTCGCCTCAATCACTTCCAAATCCGCGAAGGTACAGAGCTTGACGGCTACAGGGTCGAAGTACTCGCCCCAACATCCCGAGCAGAGCAGAAGCTTGGCGAATCTGGCATGGAGCCATTGCAAAGGAGTATGCGAGATTGCTAGAGAACACGCTCGTTGTGTCCCCGGATAATCGCTCGCGCATCGAAATCAATGAGCGCATTCACGCCGAACTCCAAGGCAAGGGTCTAGTCAGAGGCGAAGACTACCCAATTCCGAACGCTGGTTCCGCGCCAGGAACTCACCGGGGCAGACCGCACGTGGGCAGCGAAGTACAAAGTGGGCGATATTCTCCGCTATTCCCGCGCATCGAAGGAACCCGGAATTGGAAAAGGACAGTATGCTCAGGTCCGGAGCATTGATGCTGCGAGCAACCGGCTCACGGTGAGGCTACAGGGCGGAACCGAGCGGACATACGATCCTCGCCGACAGCGGGGCGTGTCAGTCTTCCGCGAAGAGATGCGAAGATTCTCCATTGGCGTCCGCATTCAATTCACTGCCCCAGCCAACGACCTGAAAATTGCTAACCGCGAATTGGGAGTGATCAAGGACATCGACGAAGCTGGGCGGACTGAGTCTCAAAATGGATTCGGGCCGCCTGTTCGAAATCGATCCCAGCAAGCATCCGCATCTGGACTACGGCTATG
>CAWGRZ010000004.1:0-560911 GCA_963825155.1 uncultured Acidobacteriaceae bacterium
ACGGGACGCATGAAATGTTCCGCAAGGTTAGTGCTGAGCTCTCATTCGGGATGCTCCAGAATCGGTGAGCTTCTTCTAGAGCTTGAGCGCGTACTGGCGAGCTTTGCTGAGTGCGCTGGAGGGCAATGCAATGGACTGCGCTGCCTCGATCTTGCTACGAATATCATCGAGGAGAGATAGGGCTGTTTCCTGACTGTCGAACATGCCGCGCCGCAAAATTCAAGGTCGCGTCGAGCCTCGGCGTCCACGGCGAACAGTTCGTTCATCCGTACTTTCAGGACCTAGCCGTCCAGCGTCGCTCGGCTGATTTCCAAGCGGAGGTCCCTTTCCAGAATCATGCTCTGCCGATGCAGGGGCGTAGCCGTAGTCGCTCTTCCAGCACGCGAATCCGATAAAGAAGCCGAACCGCCGGTGGGAACAAGGCGAAGACTTAGATCCTGTGGAATTCAAGTCTTTCGAATACCAACAATCCGAACAAGTAGCAGGCGAAGACATCAAAGAGAACATTCTCAAGATCGGAATTCGAAACCTGCAACGCGATACAGGATGAGCTATCACCCGCTGGATAAGATTTTGAAAGGCGAGTGCGTTCGGCGAAAGACTCTCGCTAGGATTCTGAAGCAACTTCAACACTCCAACTCTTTTCCTATTGAGAAAGCATAAATGGCGCAAATCACGGCGCATGAGGCGAGTGTTTGGTTGTTGCTTATGGCTGAGGAATGCCGGATAATAAAAACTCCAAGAAGGGCAAATCCGAAGAGACATCCTAGGACCGTTCTCGGCATAGATCGTCTGCCAACCCGAATTGAGGTGCGTCATGGGGCCTGCACGACGATCGACCAACGAAGGAAGACAATCATGTAAGAAGCCCAGAAATAGCGGGGAAGTCCTGCGTCTGGGCGAGCATAGATTGCGGCAGGCTGTTCGTGCTTCCCACATCGGCATATTCGATCACGACCACCTCACCGACACGATTTACTGGTCACCCGAACAACGAGACATTTTCGGTTTTGACCGCGACGAGGCAATAACCCTCTCGGCGTATTTCGATCAGGTACATCCCGAAGACCGCGACGCAATTACCGCTGCTGTTCGCCGCGCCCACGACCCGCAAGGCGACGGGCTCTTTGACGTCGAAAATCGGATCGTATGCCGTAACGGCAGTGTCCGGTGGCTGACCACCCGCTCGCAGACCTTCTTCGCTGGAGAAGGTACCGCGCGGCATAAGGTACGCACCGTCGGCGCCATGCTTGAGGTCACCGAGCACCATCGACTGGAGGAAGAGAAACAGAGTCTGGTGGAGGTTGTCCAAAACAGCCCCGACTTTATTGGCATAGCCGGCTTGGATTCCCGTGTTCTTTTCGTAAATAAGGCCGGACAGCAACTGGTTGGACTTGAGAGCGATCAACAGGCGAATTCCAAGTCAATCTTTGACTACCTTCCTGCGGACGAGGTGGCGAGGTTCAGGAACGAAGTAATTCCAGCGATTTACTCAGGAAAGGCCTGGGACGGCGAAGTCTCATTAAAGAACTTTCGAACGGGAGAGCTTATTCCCTTCGAAATGAAGGCCTTTCCTATCCTCGACGCCCAACGAAAGGTTTCCGCGATTGCCAACGTCAGCCGGGATTTGCGCAAGCGCCGTTTGGTTCAGGAAGAAACGCGGAAACTGGCCCGGGTCGTTCAGAACAGCCCTGACTTCATTGGGATAGCAGCTCCCGACGGGCAAGGCCTCTTCATAAACAGGGCTGGGCAAGATCTAGTCGGGATTGAAGAAGAGCGGTCGGTAACTTCCACCTATCTGTTCGATTTCCTGTCTCCTGAACAAGTGTCGCGGGTTCGTCAAGAGATATTGCCCACAATTCTTTCAGGAAAGCCCTGGTTTGGCGAAGTTACCTTCAAGCACACTAAGACGGGAGAGCTCATTCCCTTCGAAACTCGCGCCTTTTCCATCACCGACGATCATGGAGCGGTTACTGCCATCGCTACCGTCGCCCGAGATATTCGCAAGCGTAAACGCCGCGACCTGATCCTACGGCAGGCTGAAGAGAAGTATCGCGGCATTTTTGACAACGCGGTGCTGGGCATTTTCCAGAGTACACCCGAGGGTCGCTATTTGAGCGTAAATCGCGCTATGGCCCAAATGCATGGCTACGCGTCGCCTCAGGATATGATGGCGGCGGTCACTGACATTGAGCATCAAGAGTATGTCGCTCCCTCTCGGCGACGCGATCTCATCCGTGCCTTAGAAGAGCATGGCACGGTGACCAACTTCGAGTTCGAAATCTATCGCAAAGACGGTACCCGGGGATCGGCTTCCCTGAATGTTCGTAGCGTGCGAGACGAGCACGGCAAAATCCTCTATTACGAAGGCACGCAGGAAGATATCAGCCAGCGCAAGCGTCTGGAGGCGCAATACCAACAGGCACAGAAGCTGGAGGCAGTCGGACGCCTAGCGGGTGGCGTCGCTCACGATTTCAATAACATGCTCGGGGTGATCATAGGTTTTTGCGATCTCACCCTGGAGCTGCGCCCTGCTAATCCCGTCCTGCGAAATACTTCCCAGATCAAGCAAGCCGCTGTGCGAGCAGCTAATTTGACCAAACAGCTTCTTGCGTTTAGCCGACAACAGCTATTTTATCCCCGAGTTCTCGACCTCAACAAAATTGTCGACGGTTCGTCGGAGATGATTCAGCGGATGGTGGGTGAGGACATCAGGCTATCTTTCAACTTGGGAGCCACACTAGGGATGGTTAAGGCCGATCCGGGACAAATCGAACAGATTCTCATGAATCTATGCATAAATGCACGGGATGCCATGCCCAAGGGTGGAAAGATCGTCGTCGAGACGGGGAACGTGACTCTCGATGAATACTACGTGCAGCGCTATTCGGGAGTGCTCGCAGGTTCCTACGTCATGCTCGCGGTCAGCGACACGGGCAGCGGCATCCCGAAGGAGACTCTGCCCTTCATTTTCGAGCCCTTCTTCACGACCAAAGGCGCGGAAAAAGGAACCGGGCTTGGGCTGGCAACTGTATATGGAATTGTCAAACAGAGCAACGGTTACATAGATGTCTATAGCGAAGTCAATGTAGGAACGACGTTCAAGATTTACGTTCCGCGGGTCGACGAGGACGAAAGTGTATTGGAGCCAGCTCGTGAGGCTGAGGGCAGGGGAGGATCGGAAACCATCTTACTCGTAGAAGATGAAGCGGCTCTCCTTGAGGTGGCGGCCACTCTATTGGCACAAGCTGGTTATAAGGTTCTGAAAGCGGAGAATGCCCCAGCGGCCCTTTCGCTTGCCCAGATCTCAGCTGCCGAAATCGACCTCGTCGTTACCGACGTGATTATGCCCGGCATGAGCGGCGTAGAATTATGCAATCGCTTGCGGAAATTGCGACGGGCAATCAGGATGGTCTACGTGTCGGGGCATGTAGGAGATCAACTTAACCAGTATTTGCAATTGGGCCCAGAAATGACTGTCCTGGAAAAGCCGTATACCAAGGAATCTCTTCTGACAAAGGTGCGGTCAGTATTAGATCGCTGACCTCGCGCCGATATCAACTTCGCGCCTCCAAAGTGGCGCCTCTTTCTCGCGCGGAGGGAGTCCACTTAGACTGAGCCTGCTTGGGCTATGCCTCTGCCCTTCTCCATCAGTCTACCAACGAAGAGAGCAACAGATTCGAGTTTCCGCTCCATTCCTGGCAAGAACGGGCGTAGACATGAGCTTCTGAATTACTTGTTCGTCTAGTCCGGTATCGCCTAGTTTGACGAGTTCAAAAATGCTGGAATGCTTTACCTTTGGGAGCAGATCACGGAAGACGGCGCTCTAGTGCGCGCATCGCAAACGGCTTGAAGACGAGCAGCGCTCCCCCTTCTCCCCACGGCTGCCGAACAGCTTTTCGAGGTGACCTGACACGAATATAACTTTGATCCCGCACGCTCGACCGAGATCCTCTCGGAGAGATCCCTGCCACCCATTTTTGGCATCCTCAAGTCGGCGATAAGAATGTCGATGCGTTCCACAGATCGTGCAGTCTGGAGAGCCCCCTCTCCATTGATGCCAGGCTGCGACAGGACGGCGCAAGTCTTTGAGCTCTAAGGGCCGGGACGGGATTAGGAACGGAACCAGTTCGTCTTGTGGGCGGAATAGCGTTCCGAACACGGACCAGCCGGGCCAAGACAACTTGATCCCTTGATCTGCAACTCGTCTGTTGGTCGGCATCCTACCGACGGTTCCCAATTCCCAGGCTTGGTTCAGGCCAGGCAGTAAACCTGGCGTCTGGTTGGCAGACGCAAAGTCTGAAACTTGGACGACCATCCACGCCCAACCGCACCGCTGTTTCACCGCGAATGTTCACTTAACCACACGCCCTCATAGCCTTGCGAGGATCCCGGCAGCACAGAATCTTTGGAACCCGCCATGCACTGCAGAGTTGGCTAATCGTTTTCCGGTTTCCCCCAGAGAAATTCAGCCGCAAAGGGACCCAAATCATCGACTGGAGATACTCGAATGCGACTAACCACTCTGGCCTCGGTACTTCTGTTGGCTGCCGCGGCAACCATATCGTCCGACGCACAGTCAGGACCGGTGCAGATTAAGTCCCGTACCTCGGTCAACACAAACTTCGGCAAGCTGCCGCTGACGTTCGAAGGGAACCGGGGGCAGGCTGACTCTCAAGTCAAGTTCATTACGCGAGCTCCGGGATACTCGGCATCTCTCACCAGCGATGGCATGGTGCTGTCCCTGCGCGCCCGTCAAAGCACAGTCGGCCAGACTACGACAGAATCGGTTTCCGCTGGTCAGCCCACGCACACCACTCTGCAGTTTAGGCTCTTGGGCGCGGCTAAGAATCCGGCCATCTTAGGAGAGGATCCGCAACTCGGGCGAGTAAATTACTTCCTTGGCAATGATCCCGCAAAGTGGCACACGAATGTGCCCACCTTCGCTCACATTCGCTACAAAAACATCTACCCGGGAATTGATCTCGTCTACTACGGCAGCCACCGGCAACTGGAATACGACTTTGCGGTTGCTCCCGGGGCCGATCCTGGACGGATTCAATTCGAAATTCTGGGCGCCACGCGGATCCACATCGACGCGCAAGGAAATTTGGTTCTTGAAATCGGCGCCGGCGAGCTTCATTTCCAGTCTCCGATGGTCTACCAGGAGTCGACGGGCCGGCGCGTCGCCGTGGCCGGCGGATATGTCGTGGACGATGCCACTCATGTCGGCTTTCATGTTGCGGCATACGACCGAAGCAAACCGCTAGTGATCGACCCCGTATTGATCTACTCGACGTACCTTGGTGGTAGTGGAGATGAACAGCCTGCTGGAGTTGCTGTCGACAGTGCCGGAAATACCTATCTCGCCGGTTCCACGAATTCAGCGGATTTCCCCCTGAGCACCTTAGGGTCGCTTCCGGCTGGTGTGCCCCATGTGTTTCTCGCGAAGCTCGATGCGACCGGTTCCAATCTCTTGTACACGGATTATCTCGGCGGCAATAATGAGGACGACGGGTACGCACTTGCGTTGGATGCCGCGAATGATGTTTACATCACCGGTAGCACCGCATCGAGTGATTTTCCGGTGGTCGATCCGTTTCAAGGAACATACCCGGGTGGATTTAACGCCTTTCTGACCAAGATCTCTGCGGACGGTTCCTCTCTTTTGTACTCCAGCTATCTCGGGGGAAATGGTTCGGACCTCCCGTCCAGCATTGCCATAGACAGCGCGGGAGACATGGTCATCGGCGGGTATACGTCCTCCACGAATTTTCCCGTCGCTAACGCCTACCAACCGACGGTCTCCGCCAATCAGGGAGGCATGTACGGCAACTACGGCTTCTTGACCAAGTTCAACCCCGATGGAGCGTCTTTGATATATTCCACTTACTTTGCTGGCAATTCCAATGTGCCATACAACTGTGGCGGGACCCCTTGCTGGCCGCAACCGTTCAACACCATCAATGGAATGGTGGTGGACGCCGCCGGTAACGCCTATGTCGCGGGCGTCACGAATACATACAACTTCCCCGTCACGGCAGGCGCTTACCTCACGAGCGATTCCACGCAGTTGGATGGTACGGTAGGATTTGTCAGCAAATTCAGCGACTCCGGAAGTCTCCAATATTCAACATATTTTTACGAAGCCAGCGGCCTCCTGACGAACATCAACGCAATTGCAGTGGATAGTTCCGGCTCAGCCTACATCGCGGGAGTCGCGCTCAGCGATGGAACGTTTCCCATTACCTCCACTAGTATCTGCGACCCCAGCGTTTATGGCTGGGGATGCAACTATGCTTTCGCAACCAAGTTCGACCCTGCCGGCTCCACCCTGCTGTACTCGACGTTTCTTGGTCCGAACAACAACGCCACTCCGCGCGCAATCGTTCTCAATGGGAATGACGATGCCTACGTGCTGGCCTCCACCGGAACCAATTCGTTTAGCACCGTGAACGGGATCGAGAGCTTCACCAGTGGTAACGACCTTCTACTGGTTGAGCTAGACGCGTCTGCCAGCACGCAACTGTTCGCCACCTACCTGGGTGGCAGTGGAGATGATGAGCCTGCGGGAATGGCCCTGGACGCAAACGATAATCTCTATCTGGCCGGCGCCACGAATTCCAGCGACTTCCCAGTAACGCAGGCTGGTTTCCAGAGTGCATTGGGAGGAGGCACCGATGGCTTCGTGCTCAAGATTGGACCAAGTCCCGCACCGGCGGTAGCGGTGAGCCCGAGCTTGCTGCAGTACGGTGTGCAGCCCCTGGGCTCGACCAGTTCTCCCCAAACTGCGCTTCTACGCAACATGGGCAGCTCAGCGCTTACGATCTCGTCGGTCACAACCACGGGAGATTTTGCTGAGACGGATGATTGTGGCGGCACGGTGCCGGCCGCCGGCAGCTGCACACTGTCCCTGACCTTCACTCCCACCGCGGCGGGAACGCGCACCGGATCGGCTGTGATTCAGGATGACGCAGATGGATCGCCCCATATCATCAAGTTGACGGGAAGCGGACCCGTTCCTGCCGTCACACTCACTCCCGCGAGCCTGGTATTTTCCAGCCAGCCCCTGGGAACGTCGAGTTCGGTACAAACCGTCACACTTGCCAGTACCGGGAGCACTACCCTAAATCTTGGCAGCCTGCAGGTGACAGGAGACTTCGCGCAGACTAATAATTGCCCAGCCACTTTGGCTCCAGGCTCCAACTGCACCATCAACGTCACGTTCGCGCCGACTGCCGCAGGAAATCGCTCCGGGACACTCGCCATCATCGACGACGCTCAAGACAGTCCGCAAACTGTGATTCTAACGGGGGCTGGCTCCGACTTTAGCCTCGCAAGTTCTCCCGACAGCGCTACCAGCAAGGCTGGTTCGACCGCTACCTACACACTGAGCATCGCTGCCGTGGGCGGAACGTTTGCGAACGCCGTCCAGCTGAACTGCAGCGGAGCTCCCGCGAAGGCAGCCTGCAGTTTGTCCCAGAGTTCGGTGACTCCTGGCGGGAATTCCGCGACCGCCACGTTGACCGTAACCACCACGGCTTCCGTTGCGCGAGCGTTTCCGGCGCGTGCATTGCACGATGGCCCGACCTACGCCGTCTGGCTTCAGCTTTCCGGGATGGGCCTATTTGGAATGCTCTTTCCGGCGTTCCGTAGGCGGAGAAAGAAATTCGCGGTGGCGGGGTTGCTCGGGCTCTTGACGCTAGCCCTGATGTTCATGCCAGCGTGCGCAGGCGGAACTGGAATCTCATCGACGCCGACTCAAGGAACTCCGCCCGGGACCTACACGGTCATGGTCACGGGGACCTCGGGCACACTGCAGCACTCCCTGCCCTTGACGTTGGTTGTGCAATGAGATTCGCGCCAAGGGGCTGGGGGACGTTAGTTGCAGGCCATCATGTTCTGGGTTACGCCCTGCACGCCGACAATCGAATTCGCGACCAGGGGCAAGCTCCAGAATCGGTTGTGGTGCTTGCGCAGGTAGTAGGCGGCCAACACCGAGGCGATGCTCTTGGCGGAGGCAACCGCGTAGGTTCGACCAACCGTAGGGTGCGTACCGTACAGATAAGCGGACTGAACTTCCACGTTGCAGACGCCCTTTTTCCCGGCAAGCCAATTCTGCCGGGCAAATAGCGTGGTGTAGGAGTCGGCGAACGCACTACCGGTCGAGATCAAGGCCAGGCCAATGAACTTTGCATCCATGGGTTTCGTCTCAACAACCTTCGCTGCCGGAATCGGCCCGGTGGGTTCAACGATGAAGCCGCTGGCCATCATCACCGCGCTGGGAGCTGCTGGCAGTTCCTTCGCCACCGAGATTCCGGTCAGTACCAACACCGCGAGTGCTGAAAATAGGAAGGATCTCATGAATGCTTCTCCTGCGATCGGTATTGACGGTACAGCGCCACTCGTCTGCTTCGCGCTTTGGGCTGGTTTGCAGCGTTCCGTCATGTGTCGAGATTACGTTGGTGAATGTCCGTCCGCAATCGCAAGATCGTAATAGAAGGTAGTAACACGTGGTAACCACCAATTTGTGCCATTGCAGGCCGGTTCTATACGAGCGGAGTGTGCGGTCGATTTTTAAGAATTTCTCGAACAGGAATGATCGAGCTGTGATTACATGACTCACCGATTTCAACACCAGGTTGACTCAGAACCCACCCCGATCCCCATCCGCCAAGTTGAGGACCGCGAGTGGTGGCTCTGGGGATTCGCCGTCGCTGTCACTCTGGTTCTGACGTTCGGCATCCTTTCCTTAACATTTCCCGGTTTTCACCTCCCCAGGAGCGATTCTTATTCACTGAGCCTTAACGAGTGGGGTCGTGGGCTGGCAGCTCTAGTCTTGCTGTTCGACATCTATACCGTCTATCAACATCGGCAACTGCAGCGGATCCGACGCCGACTCGCGGAGCGGGAGCGACTCTTTCAGCTCATCACTGAACACGCGGCTGACATGATCGCCGTAGTTGATCGGCATGGACGCCGTCTCTATAACAGCCCCGCCTACGAGAAAATACTGGGTTACCGCCCCGACGAATTGGCCGCCACTGCTTCCATCGAACAAGTTCATCCCAACGATCGCGCCCGTGTCCTTGAGGCCGCCGCGAAAGCCCATCTAACCGGCCGCGGAGAGCGCCTTGAATACCGGATCCGCCACAAAGACGGCTCTTGGCGTGTTTTGGAGTCCACCTCCAGTGCTATTCCTGGTGAGGCCGGCGAAATGGAAGGCCTGGTCATCGTGAACCGTGACATCACGGAGCGCAAGCGGGCCGAAACACTACTGGAGCATCGCGCTTTCCACGACAGCTTGACCAACCTCCCAAACCGGGCCCTCTTTCTCGATCGTCTGCAACGGGCGCTTGTTGTCTCGCGGCGCCACAGCGATTTTAAGTTCGCAGTTCTATTCATTGATATTGATGAATTTAAGGTGTTCAACGATAGTTTGGGTCACATTGCGGGAGATAACCTTCTGATCCAGATCGCGCGGCGCTTGACGGACTGCCTCCGCAGCGCTGACACGATTTCACGCCCACGACTCAGCAGGAATGCCCAGCCTCCCGTGGGGGAGAACACCCTGGCCCGGCCTGGAGGCGACGAATTCGCCGTGCTCGCCGAAGAGCTTCGAGACGCCAGCGACGCGATCCGTATTTCCGAACGCATTCAAGAGCGCTTAACCTCTCCCTTCGAGGTGGATGGTCACGGAATCGCTATCACGGCAAGCATCGGCATCGCCTTCAGCAGCAGTACCAGCACGGAGGCTCGTGATGTGCTCCGCGATGCCGAGATTGCCATGTACCGCGCCAAGCATGCGGGTAAAGCTTGTTGTGAAGTATTCGACAGTGGTATGCAAGCAGATGCGGTCAAGCGGTTGCAGCTCGAGACGGATCTGCGCAAGGCCCTGGAGTTGAATGAGTTTCGTGTCCACTACCAGCCCATTGTGTCATTGCAGAACTCTCAAATTGTAGGGTTTGAGGCACTCACGCGGTGGCAACGCCCGCAAGGCATCGTCATGCCGGGGGAATTTATCAAGGTCGCAGACGAAATCGGCGTAATTCTACCCATTAACCGCACGCTCCTGCGCGAGGCGTGCCTGCAACTCCGTCGCTGGCATGCACTGTTTCCCTCCGACCCGCCACTTACGATGAGCGCCAATGTGACGGCCAAACAGTTTGCCCAGCCCGACCTGGTCTCGCAGATCGCCGAGATTCTTCAACAAACAGGAACCGATCCTCGCTGGGTGAATCTCGAGATTACCGAGAACATCACGATGGCCGATACCGAACGATCCGCCGCCGTACTCTCGGAACTGAAGGCACTTGGTGTTCGCTTGAGCATCGACGACTTTGGCACCGGCTACTCTTCGCTAAGCCGCCTTCAGCGTTTCCCCGTCGACACCCTGAAAATCGACCGAGGCTTCATCTCGGGCGCGGATCGCGACCCTGCAAGCGATGGAATTGTCCGCATCATCGTTATGCTGGCGCACAACCTCGGACTGAGAGTGGTGGCCGAGGGCATCGAGGACCAAACGCAGATGGCCATGCTTAAGCAGGTCGGATGCGAACTGGGCCAAGGCTACCTGTTCTCCAGACCTGTCGATGCGCACGCAATCGAGCAACTCCTCGCAAGCCAACAGCCGCCAACTGGTTTTGGACAGCGGGCCAACAATCGAGCAGACGCTTCGTCGGCGAAAAACCGCGGCGAAGAACTCGAAACCAAAGAAGAAAGCAGCCGTTGGGGAACCGTGACAGACGATCCATCCTCTGGCACCCCACTGTCGTGGCCCGGAACGGCAGAGGAAGAGACCAGATGATCAAGGCCCGCGTTGCGCAGGTTCGCTTTGCCGACGTACCTTGCGACCGACGGCAGTTTCGGCGTTGGCACATTGCCGTGCAGGCGGAACTGCGGGTGCAAGGGAATGAAGTCCCCATCAGGGGGCAGACAACCGATATCGGCACAGGTGGCTGTTACATCGAGATGGTGGTCACTCTCGACGTAGGAACCCAGCTGAATGTTGTCCTGTGGCTCGGGCACGAAAAGCTGGTAATTGACGGAAGAGTTGTGACGCGTCACCCGCAGTTTGGGAATGGCATTCAATTCACGGACGTGTCCGTGGATTCCCGGCAGAGGCTGCAGCGCTTTCTCGAAGGTGAAGGCTAGGCCAACACTTCGCAGGTTGGATCCTCAGGCGACCATCCCGGTGATTGAAGGCGGCCGGCTCTTGCGCTTGATGATAAAGAAAGTTTCTGCTTAGGGCCGGCTACCACGTGAATCCAGTTGGAGATGTCCAGGAAACCCTACTCGACAACCAACTGTGAGGCTCCCGCTAGGCCGACCAGCTTATCGCAGTATTCCACGCGGTTCCGACCGTTGTTCTTCGCCCGATACAAAGCCTCGTCCGCCCTTTCCAGCAGAGCTTCCACGCTCGTGTCGCTGGTGCAGTCTGCGACCGTTACGCCCAAACTCACGGTTGCAGTCAACCCACCTTGGGGTGCAACCGTCATACTCTTCTCGATAGACTGCCGGATGGTATCGGCGCGATGTACGGCATCGCCAAGATCGCACCCCGGCAGAATGAGAAGGAACTCTTCTCCCCCATACCTTCCAACACCGTCATAAACACGGATACCAGCTCGGAGCCTGCGTACCGTCTCTTGCAATACAGCATCTCCTGCGGAGTGGCCGAACGTGTCGTTCACTCTCTTGAAGTGATCGAGATCGGCCAGCACAATCCCCACGGGGCGGCGCTCGCGTCGGCTGCGGGCCAGCTCGCAACGCAAGAAGGCGATGATTTCCCCCCGGTTCAGCAGGCCCGTCAGGGAATCATGGGTGGCAGCGAATCTCAGCGACTCACGGGCCGCAATCAATTCCCTTTGGAGAAGAATGATCCTTCTGCCCGCTAGCAGGCGGGCCTTGAGTTCCAGCGGATCAAAAGGTTTGGAGAGATAGTCATCGGCTCCAGCCGCCATAGCTTCCAGAAGATCCTGGCGCTGGTTCTTCGCCGTCAAGACAATGGTGTAGACATAGTGCTCATTTTGTGTGCGAGCTCGTATCCTCCGGCATAGCTCAAGCCCGCTGATTCCTGGAAGAACCCAGTCCAGAAGGGCTAACGTGGGCTTCCAGTCGCTCTCCAGCAACTCCCCAGCGGCAATACCGTCGTTGACAACCACAAAGTTGAAGTTCCATTCCTTCAAGCAACGACTAATCAGGTGTCGATATAGCTTTGAGTCCTCGGACACCAGGATTCTCATATTTGCATCCCTTCGAACGTCAACTTAGAACCTGCTCAACTTCGTATGTTTAAGGCCTTTCCGTGTGGCCCGAGGCAACGGCTCGTGAGTCCTGAACGGTTTCAACTGGAACGATTGAAGCAGTCTCGCCTTGACCTGCGTTTGGCTGCTCGGGGCCCTGTCTCAGCGAAGTCGGACTTTCTGCATTCTTTTACGGAGTAAGTCCCGCATTACTCCCGCACGACGAGGGCCAACCTTACCTTTCTTCCGCAGTCTTGCTCGAGCTATCACAACGCTGTAAGCACCTCTTACACAGGGAGTTGGGGAAGGAGTCAGACGCCGAGAAGATCTCAACCTTTGTACTAGCTCGAACGACGGTGTTCGTATCCCAGAAAGGTGCCTGATTCCCAAACACACTAGACGCTCTGCCGGCGAAGCTCGCTCAGGGTGGGACATCACGATAACGCGAGAATGAAGCAAGCATGATTTTGGCGTTTATGCCTTCGTCCCGACATCTTCCGTTGGGGAGTCTGATTGGGCAAGCCTTGTCTGCAATCCAGACAGACTTCGGTGGTCCACGGATCGGAATCACTCGAAGAATAAGCAACTTAGCGCGAATGAGATGTTGGCGGCTGAACTGCAAACGACGGAGGAGGGCCCCGGCCTCGCCGGATCGCGGGACGTTTCTCGGCGAGCGACTCCTTGCACTCCGTGGGCGAGCGGGGCCTGTTGGTTTTCGGTACTGAGAGCGGGCTAGTCCTTCGCGGCAACTGCGCGAGTCGTACCCTGGCCGTGCGGTACCCTGTGCGAGCGTTGCCGGTTCTCTTGAACCACCGGTATCGCTTTCTGTTCTTTCGGAGACCGCGCAGCCGACGACCGGCTTGATGGCCGGCAACGCGGGCATGCGAGGCTCTGGTTTCGTCGAGCTAGTAAGTGCTTCACAAGCGGCAAGATCTTGGTGAGAGGCTGTATATGACATCCGACATGGCATTTGAGTGCTTACTCGTTTCACGTGATCCCAGCCTGTTCAGCACGATCAGCCGTATACTTCGGAATTTGTCGATCTCGACGGACGTTTGCTTGAGCCTGTCAAAGGCCTGCGAGGTGTTGGACAAAGGGAGTACCGACCTTATTGTGATCGACTGGGAGGACCAAGACTCTGCGGAGCTCATGAACAGGATTTGGAAGGGTGGCAAGTGGAAGAAACCCACTGTGGTTGCGATTTCGTCCTTGAATTGTACGTTGCCAGGTGCTCACGTTGTCCTCAAAAGACCGGTGACACTTGAATCCGGAACGCAGTCCTTGAAGACCGCATATTCCAGAATGCTGGTGGACTACCGCCGGCATGCCCGGTATGCGCTGATGATGTCTGTCGTCGCGACAGGCGACGACGGTCGGACCTTCTCCGTGATGGTCAGCGATATAGGGGACGGTGGGCTAGGGCTCAGCACCAAGGAGGAGCTAATCATCGGCGATATCCTGTCGTTTCGGTTGCGGCTGCCCGGCACGCAAAGGGACATTCTCGTCCAGGCTCGCGTCTTGTGGAGACGCGATTTCGGTCGCGTCGGTTGTGAGTTTCTGCGGATTCCTCCCGTCGATCTCACGATTCTTCATGACTGGCTGAAAGGTAAAAGCCAGATCAAGAAGCCGCGCACCGCGCTGTGAGCAATGGAGAAGATCTTTTTGCTGAAGAGCAAGACCCAAACGCGATTTCATTTGGGCGGCTTCTGTGTTCGCAATTGAGACAGATGCGGAGCGACTAGCTTTCCGATAATGGAGTAGGTGTGCAGACTGGTTGCATGCGGGATTCTGGCAACACTGACATCGAACACATTACCGGCAGGGCAATTGAATTCCTGAAGTGTGAGGCAACGGATGTCTGCTGGTGCCAAACCAGGTTGGGCGAAAGGCCTTCGCAAAGAACAGCGCATCCCTGCGTG
Organism: uncultured Acidobacteriaceae bacterium; assembly: GCA_963825155.1. Taxonomy (GTDB): domain Bacteria; phylum Acidobacteriota; class Terriglobia; order Terriglobales; family Acidobacteriaceae; genus Sulfotelmatobacter. The sequence continues at coordinate 14,165 of CAWGRZ010000004.1, forward strand.
TAAGCCCGTCACGGTTTCGGGTCAGGACGCATTTGGCAATCCTTTCTCGCAAAACACCTTTACGGTGGAAATCGCCGCATTTGGAGCGCGCCTGCAGGGGTTGCCGCCGATAGCCCTGGACACCATTCTCCTTTTGGAGTCCGAGGGAGCGCGAGCGCGTTATCGCGTCGTTTGGGCGGGAGAAAAGAGCAGCAAATACGAGGGGCACGTTGGGCTGGAATGCGTCGACCGGGGTAAGTCAATCTTCGGCATAGATCCCCCTGTGCCGGGTCTGTTTTACGACGAGTACAAACGAGTTGAAGCGGAGCTGCATCGGAGCGAACACCGCTACAAAAGCCTGTTCGAGAATAGCCTTGGACTGATCTGCACACACAATATGGAGGGTGTGTTGCTATCGATCAATCCTGCGGCGGCACGCGCTCTCGGTTATGAGCCGTCTGGAGGCCGCGGCAGGAGCCTGGCCGAGTTCCTGGCGCCCTCGGTTCGCGACCACTTTCCCAAATATCTGCAAAGAGTGCAAGATCATGGTCAAGATTCCGGTTACATGCTGGTTGTCGCGCGCGACAAACAAAAGCACGTGTGGCTGTATCGAAACCTGCTGATAAATGAAGACGGGGGTGCGCCCTATGTGATCGGCCATGCCATGGATGTGACTGAGCAGAAGAAGGCTGAGCACGAACTCCAGCACGCGCTCAAAAGGTTGCAGATAGCACTTGCGGAGGTGAGAACGCTCAGAGGGTTTCTCCCCATCTGTGCCTGGTGTAAGAAGATCCGCACCGAAGCTGGGGACTGGAGTGAACTGGTGTCCTACATTAGCAAGCATTCCGACGCGAGCTTCAGTCACGGGATATGTCCGGACTGTCTGCCAAAGCTAAGATCTCCGGAAGATAAAGCATGAGATGGGGCCCACCGATCCAGTTGCAAGACACTTTTCCTGATTAAAGACAGAGCCCTGTCGGCACACGCAACAACGCCTCTCGATAGTTTCTGCTTAACCCGCACGCCCACTTGCTGTTGCACAAACCGTTCGACGACCAGCCGTTTCGGCAGAACTCTTGCAACTGGAGTTGCGGCTAATCGTGGGTTATTTCGCCCGGTTCCTGACGGGGCGAGATCCTAGAGTCTTTATCGACGTGATCACCGGTCGGCTTTTCACATGAGAGGGACAGAAATGCAGACAAGAAGTAGTACTTGGGGAATTTTTTCAATAGTGTTTACGGTCCTTATCTGCTGGGTTCAGCAGCCGCAGGCTCAGACGAGCCCTTTGGGAGTCGGTCGTTCGACCGGAGTACCGTCGCGGTCGCAGTATGGCCATTTGCCGTTGATGTTCGAGGCCAATGAGGGGCAAGCTGATGCCAGCGTCAGGTTCCTCTCCCACGGCAAAGGGTATTCTGCGTTCCTCACATCGACCGGCCTGGTCCTCTCCTTGCGGTCCTCGGACGTTACCGCCGGCCAGGATGTCTCGGGATCGCCGGCTTTTGTTGGGCATGGACAAGGACTTTCCCCTATCCGCCAAATGGAAAGGGCGGTTCGCGCACAGAAGGCGACTGCTGCAACTTTCGCTGTCAACCTTATGGGTAGTTCCACCAATCCAAAGGTGGTCGGTGAGCAGCCCCTACCCACTAAAGTGAACTATTTCATTGGCCGGGACCCCAAGAAGTGGCGTACCAATGTTGCCACCTATGGCCGGATCCGGTATCGCAATGTATATCCGGGAATTGACCTCGTTTACTATGGCAATGACCGTAGGGTGGAGTACGATTTCGATCTCGCCCCCGGAGCTGACGCAACGCAGATTCAATTTGAAGTGAAAGGCGCCGATGCACTGAGCGTCGATTCCGCCGGCAACTTAGTGCTGAGCAAGGGCACCAGTAAGCTGCAGTTTCAGATACCTATCCTCTATCAGGAAATCAATGGCATTCGTGCCCAGGTGCCCGGCGCATATGTTTTGCGCGATAGCACGCATGTGGGTTTTGAAGTGGGTAGCTACGACACAACGAAGCCCCTGGTCATTGATCCGGTTCTGGTCTACTCGACCTTCCTCGGCGGAAGCGGCGACGATTTCAGCAACGGTATCGCAGTGGATTCCACGGGCGACGCCTACGTAGTTGGCCTGACGGATTCTCCGGATTTTCCGCGAGCGAATATCGGTTCCTACAACCCCACGCAGTTCCGGATGTTTCTGACGAAACTCGACCCTGGTGGCTCAACCCTGCTTTTCGCGGACTATTTCGGGGGCACGAGCGGAAGCGACGAGGCCTACGCAGTAGCGCTTGATTCCTCGGGGAATGCGTATGTCACCGGGAATGCGACCTCTTCAGATTTTCCGGTCAAGAACCCCTACCAATCAACTCTCGCGGGCAGCCAGGACGCTTTCCTGGTGAAGTTCTCTGCAGACGGCTCTTCCATCATTTATTCGACCTACCTGGGGGGCTCGAGTTTGACCTCTATAGGTGGCGTGACTGCACAGATTGGAAACTCCGTCTCTGTAGATCCGGCAGGAGAAGCGGTCGTTGCGGGAGTTACCTTAGCGACAGATTTCCCGATGGTAAATGCCAACCAGCCTGCGGCGTCGGCTGACCAATTTGGCGATTGGGGGGAATACGGTTTTGTCACCAAGTTCGCTCCAGACGGCCTTTCTCTCGTGTACTCCACCTATCTTGCCGGCAGCACGCTCAACGCCGGTCCCTGCACTGGCTGCTTCCCCGATTCCGAGATCCTGGGCGTGGTCACGGATGGCTTGGGCAATGCCTACATGACCGGAATTACTAACACAGCCAACTTCCCGGTAACATCAGGAGCTTTCGCGACGACCTACCCGGGTGATTATCTGAGTGATGTTGGCTTTGTAACAAAGTTCACGAATACAGGAGGCATTGCATATTCGACGTATCTTGGGGGACTCAGCTCGACTTTATTGACCGCGATTGCCGTGGATGCGAGTGGTTCGGCGTACGTCACCGGATACGACAGTGCGGGCGACAACTTTCCGATCGTCACGACTGGCATCTGCGATCCTTCTGTCGCCGCCTGCAACGGTGCCGTCATTGCGAAGCTTGATTCCACGGGCTCAAGTCTGGTCTATTCCACATTTCTGGGCGTGTCCAACAACATGGCTGGACAGGCGATTCAGGTCGACGCCAGCGGTCACGCTTTCATCGTGGGCAGCGACAGCCAGTTCTCTTTGTCAAAGCCGATCGAGGAATTCGCCGGGGGCGGCGATGTCGTGATCGCCGAAATCGATCCCAGCGGGTCCACGCTCTCCATGGCGACTTTTCTAGGCGGGCAGGGATGGGAAGCTCCTGCCAATAGCCTGGCGCTCGATGGTGCCGGGGCAATATATGTGACGGGGGTGACGCAGTCTCTCGACTTTCCGGTGACGCAGTCCGCGTTCCAGACTGTGTTTGGAGGGGGAACCGATACCTTCATCACGAAAATTGACTCAACCACCAATGCACCCGCCGTCGCGCTGGGGCCCTTTTCCCTGCAGTTCGCTTCTCAAAGCATTGGCAGCACCAGCGCGCCGCAAACCAGCATCTTGCGCAACATGGGCTCGGCGTCGCTCACCATCACCAGCAAGACCATGACCGGGGATTTCGCCGAAACCGACGATTGTGGGGCTACGCTTGCGGCAGCATCGTTCTGCACTTTCACCATTACCTTCACCCCCACGGCGTCGGGTCAGCGCACAGGGGCTCTCACCATTGTTGATGATGCCCAGGGCACCCCCCATGCCGTTACTTTGGCGGGTACCGGCACCAGCGGCCCAGTAAGCGTCAACATCAGTCCCTCAAGTTTGAGCTTCTCACCGGCTCCGGTGGGTGCGCCAACTGCGGCACAAGTCGTTACGGTGACAAACACGGGCGATGCGGCGATAAGCATCAGCGGAATCCAGGTCACTGGCGATTTCGCGGCCACCCCTAACGGTTGCATTTCCGTCGCAGCGAACAAGACCTGCACCGTACAAGTGAGCTTCGTGCCCGCATCTTCGGGTCCGCGCACGGGCACGCTTCGATTTATCGACTCTGCCTCCGACAATCCTCAGGAAGTTACGCTCAGCGGGTCCGGTATCGATTTCGTCAGCACAACGACCGACGCCAGCACCACAGTGAAGGCCGGCGGAACTGCAAGCTATCAGTTGACCATCGGCTCGGTGGGAGGCAGTTTCTTGAATTCGGTAAGCTTTGCATGTGGCGGAGGGCCAGCATTCGCTACGTGCACCGTGAGTCCCCACTCGATGGTGCCCGGCACCAATTCCTCAACCGTGACGGTCACGGTAAAGACGGCGGGCGCGACCGCTCAAATGTTCACACCCACGGGGACACACCGGAGGTTCTTTGCCTCTTGCGTACTCGTACAGATGGGGATCTTCGGTATCTTCCTGCTTGGCCGTAACGACCGCCGCAGGAAGTTCGCACAGTATGCCGGAGTGGCGATTGTAATGGGTACGCTCCTGTCGCTGGCGGGATGTGGCGGCGGGACCTCAACATCGGGCTCCATGGCTCAAGCAACTCCGGCAGGAACGTATGCGCTGACCGTGGTTGCCACGTCTGGAAGAGTACAGCACTCGACGAGATTGACGCTGATTGTGCAGTAATCGTTCCTTGCTGCGAGCAGCGAGTGGAGGCTCTCATATGCGTCGATCTGCTCCCGAATCTTACCTAGCGAGCTTTGAGGAAGTTCTGAATAAGTTTCTCTGATAGCCACGCCGAGCGGTGGATTGCTTAGGCGGTTGAGAAAACAATGTTAGGGTCGGAGTGAACCGCAAAGCTGCTCGGCCGCGGATTGAGCGTACGAATAACACAAGTGGATTCCTCAGCCTCTTCGTGCTTGTCGCCCCTCCGAGCAACCTCCCTCGGGTGCGTCACACCCCTTTGGACCCAAATTGGACCCAAGTTTCAACTGGCGAGAATGGGCACTTCCAGAATGTGTTGCTGCAGAAGAAGTTAATGGTCGGGGCGAGGAGATTTGAACTCCTGACCCCCTGCGCCCAAGGCAGGTGCGCTACCAGGCTGCGCTACGCCCCGACTTCACGATTATAGATGAGACGCCGTGGCTGGCGACGCGGCCCACGCCCGTTTAGCCAAAACTACACCAGAGGGTTGATCCAACGCAGTCCGGGGAAGCGCGTGAAGTCGCGGTCGGTGGTGTGGAGAATGCCGCCGTACTCGATGGTCAACGCCGCCAGGTGGGCGTCGCTGACCAGCGGACCATGGGCTTGTCCCTCGAGCATCATCCGCCGCAATAGAATCCAGTGGTCGTCCCCAGCCGCGATCAGGCGGACGTTTGGCTGTTCCAGCCATTGGTCCACGATCTCGACGGCTTCGGCAATAGTAAAGCGTTCCCCGGGCAGCCGGGGGTTGGTCATGATGCGCAGAAACGCCGTGACGCTCTGCCAAGGCAGAAAGACCGCGGCCGTTCCCGAGAAAGCCTCTTCGATCCACGACCGCGCCTTCCGGTGAAGGGACGACGTATTGTCATAGGCATACAAAAGAAGGTTTGCGTCGATCACGATCACTTGTGCGCCGGGCCTTCCAGCATCTCCAGCAGTTGCTCAACGTTGTCATAACTGGCGCCCGGAGGGAGGCCGAGCTTCCGCGGAGTCACCACAAATGGTTTCTGGGTTTTGCGTTTCGAGGCCGCGAGCCCGAGCCGGAGAAAGTGGTTGACCACTGCCTTGAACGAGGCACCGCTGCTGCGGCTCTCCTTCTGCAAAAGCCGGGCGACATCATCATCCAGTGACAAAGTGGTTCTCACATTATGATGCTACTTTTATAAGCATCATGATGTCAAGACCGAACGTGGCCAGGAAAAGTCCGGCGGCGATCTCTGGCCCTGCTCGCGAGGCTCAAGCGCGCTATAATTCGTCCTTAGGTATGTCGAAGCCGCGCTACGCGTTGGTCGCGTATTTGAAGAGTCCCGCAGGCGAGTTCGTGGAGAACCTTCGCCGCGAACTGCATCCCGATCTTCCTCATCTGCCTGCGCATCTGAGCATCCTGCCCCCGCGCCTACTGAACGGGACGGAGAGTTCGGCATTGCAGGTCTTGGAGCGAATTTGCGGCGAGGCCGAGCCTTTTGAAGTAACCCTGGGCGCCATGGAGACCTTCATTCCCGTTACGCCCACGGTCTATATCCGCGTGAACGGCGGGGCTTCGCGGATGTGTGACCTGCACAAGAAGCTGAACACGGAAGCGCTGGAGTTCCAGGAGGAGTGGGCCTACATTCCGCACCTGACCATCGTGAAGATGGGAGCGGAACAGCCCGCGCGGCATGCCCTCCGAATCGGCCGCGAGCGCTGGGCTCAGTATGCGGGAAGCCGGCGCATCCTGCTGGAACGGCTGACCTTTGTCCGCGAAGACGTCCCGGAAGGTGTCCTCGCAGACGCCCGGAATTGCTGGGTCGATCTGGCCCCGGTGCTGCTCGGCGGAAGTCTGGTCTCGCGTTAGACGTCCTGATTCGAACATCCAGAGCATCCAACACTCCCGTAATCGTTGGTCCAGTTACTCTGGCCAAGCACACATGGCCCTAGGTACATCTCCCTCCCGTGCGTTGAAATGCCTGTGCCGTGGCTGTAGATAAGGAGTAGGGATGTATCCGGGGCTGCCCGCCAGACGCCACGTTTGACGCGGGTTTTCGGGAAGGGAACAAGGAGACGCGCATGCAGATCGGAGTTTACGGTTCGGGGTACCTGGGAACGGTGATTTCGGCCTGTCTGGCAGATTTTGGCACTCCAGTTTCCTGCTGCCATCCCGACCGCTCGCGCATGGTCGAGATGGCCCAAGGCAACATTCCCTTCTTCGAAAAGAATCTGAAAGAGATCATCCGGCGAAACGTGCGGGCGGGTCGGCTGGCTTACTCCACCGACATTGAATCGTTCGCGCGCAAGACGCAAGTGATTTTCCTGGCCGAAGACACCGTTGAGCATCTGGGCGATGTGGCCATGCGCATAGCGCGGCTGGCGTCAAAGCCTCCGATTCTGACCATTGTCACTCCGGCTCCGGTGGGTACCGCGGCCGCGCTGGAAAAGGGCATCAAAGACGCCGGTCTGCACGCCACCATTGTTTCGCAGCCCATGTTCTTTACCGACGGCTGCGCCGTGGAAGATTTCAACTGGCCGGACCGGCTGATTCTGGGATCGACCTCCAACGAAGCGGTGCAGATGCTGAAGCAAATTTTTCATCCGCTGGTGATGCGCGGTGTGCCCGTGATTGTGACCAACCAGTCGACGGCGGAACTGGTGCGCGAAGCAGCCACGGCGTTCGTGGCGACCAAGATTTCCTTCATTAACGAAGTGGCGGCGCTGTGTGAACGGGTGAACGCCGACGCCGTGAACCTGGCTCTGGCGCTCGGCCTGGACAAGAAAATTGCTCCGCGGTGCCTGCAGCCCGGGGCGGGCATGGGCGGCGTCTTCGCCGAGTCGGACATGGACTCACTGGCGCAACTGGCGCAGTCGCACGGCGTATCGCTGAAAGTGCTGAGCGCGGCGCGCGATGTGAATCACTTCCTGGCTGATCGCCTGGTGGAAAAGATTGCGGCGGCGCTGAATTCGGTCGAGAACAAAGAAGTGGGGATTCTAGGGCTCTCGTTCAAGCCCAACACCAACTCGGTGGCGGGATCGTCCTCGGTGCGGCTGGCCGAATCGCTGGTTTCCAAGGGTGCGCACGTACGGGCTTACGATCCGGTGGCGATTCCCGAGGCCAAGACGCGGCTGAATACCTCGATACGGTACTGCGACTCCGCCTATGCCGTAGCCGAAGGCTCGGACGCGCTGGTAGTGGGCACCGGCTGGCCGGAGTTTCGAGCGCTCGATTTCGACCGCATCAAGCATCTGCTGAAAAAGCCCGTCATCGTGGACACGAAGAACCTGCTGGATGCGACCCGGCTGCGCGCGTTGGGATTTGAGTACGTGGGCGTGGGGCGCGGGTAGGATTGTTAGGGAACGGTTGGATTCGATCGTTTAGACGTGAGGACATCCTCACGACTGCTCTTCGCATATCCTTACGACGTGCGCATCGCAGCATAACGCTCTGTGGTTCTTATGACCCCGGTATATTTTAGGGCGTTCAACTCCAGGATAGTCAGAAAACACATCGACCCGCTTGAGGTAGGAGATAGCAGGATTGTCGTTGGTACATACAACGCAACAGCGCGATGCAATGACGAGAGCTGCTATATGCTCATCATCAAAGTGCGCCTCGGGGAATTTGGCCTTCAGGGCAGTTGCGATGGGGTCGACAGTTTCGTTCGGAATCTGAATTGTCCGTCTTCTCCTTGAGAGTTCCGCCACGATACCCAGCATCCAGTTGAGCTGTTCTAGTTCGGTGTTGTATTTAGTTCCGCCATAGATCATCCGGCCTCTCCCCTCGGTGATCCAGTTCAAAACTGGGACAAATTTGCCGTGCTCTTTGGTATTGCTGTTGAACACAAGTGCGAAACAGTTGGCGTCAATCACGAGGCACATATGTTCAGATCCCAAGCAGGTTCATTTGCTCTCGAATGAAGAATTGCCGGTATGTCTCAGGTTGGTCCAATGGCAATTCTCCTTTGTCCCCAATGCTAAGCGGCGTGACCACATTGTGCTTGTCGCGGCGCTCGAAGAATAAGATCTGTTTATCCGGCTTGGTCTTCGATCTTTCTTGTAGTTCATACGAAACCGGTCTTCGCGTAATCGCTGTGCGTTTCAACAAGGAAGCGTTTGCGATCCGTCACAGCCATTTCAAACAGGACGTCCCCTAGGGCGGCTTGCGCGCGAGGATGGAGGTGAATCTCGGGTTCTTGAAGCGCAAAAAACGTGTCCTTCGGTCTCGCTAACAACTCAATGATGATTGGGAGCGACTGGGATACACCGTATCCGACATTGAGAATGTTCAACACTTGACCATCGATCACAATATCAAGTTCAAAACGCGGGTTTGCTCCGCGCCCAAAGTTTTGGATTTTGACATCCTGAAAGAGTCCGCTCGCCTTGCCGACCTTCTCAATAAACGCCTTTAATTTGACGGCTTGCGTCTTAGAATTAAGCATCCTGCGTATCAGGTAAGGTGTATGGCGGCCGTTCGAGGCGAGATCAAGTAGCAATTCGTCTAGGTTCGCTTCGGTTCGGTACGAATGGGACCGAACCATGTCAGATCCGGCGGAGCAAAACCCATATCCGATGGGTATATCGTGAACTCGCTCCTCTTCTTTTTCTTCCTCGCCACATCGCTCACGAGGGAAAGAGCTATCACAATTGGAATCCTGTTACCAAAGCCTTGCGGGGCATCAAGTTTCAGGTATCCGTTGGTCTTTGCCGAATGCTCACCCACCCAGTCGGATCGCAAAGCCGAGATTATTTCATGTGCCGCCGAAGGAGCGGAACACTCACTCGTTTTGAAGTAAACGGCGTTTCCGAATTTTAGGGTTATCTTTTCCTTGCCTCTGCAAAAAGTGCATTTAGCCAGCCGCGGCTGCCCTTGATGCTCGCGGAACGTGAAAAGCCACCCGGTCGCCGCTCTCCCGCCCTTCTTGTCCTCGAATTCGGCCGCAAATCCAATGTGGAAATAGCTTGGATCGGATGAATGAGAGCTGACCATGTCGGAGAAATGGCGGAAGCTCACGCCTTCGTCGTCGAAATCTTGGCCCATGAGGAAACTTGGACCTGAGAACAACTTTATCAGCGAAAGTATGGACGTCTTGCCAGTGCTGTTCTCCCCAACGAGGAAATTCACATCCGTGATAGGGATGCAGGTGTCCCTGAATCCTCGGAAATTGTCAACGAAGATGTAGTATTTCATTTCGTGGCAAGGCTAGTGGATCTGCTACTGCGCCGAACCACAGAACGAACCCGAAGGTCAGGCGGCTTTTGTCCCTGGAACATAAACTTGTCGAGCCTTCTTCGCGGAATTCCAAGCACCCGCGCCATTGTCCCCATGAAATGGTCGAGGTTCTTCACTTCAATCCGATCAATCCGAGATGTCTTCGTCATGTGGACTCCTCGCCGTCGCTGTTCAAATGAGGCGCTGATCGGGAGCGACTTCGCCAGAGAATCAATCGTGCCCCGTCAATGGACCCTCCGAAAAGAGTATCATTCCTGACGCAAACCGGGTGGCTTTAAGGCGGTGATTTTCAAGCTACCAATTCTCCCTCCCTCAATCTTAGCCCTTTCAACGAACTCCTTTTGGGCTTCCCGCTAATTAATAGCTTGGAAGTGATCACTCCCACCACGGGCGCCAGCCCTGGGTCATCCAGGGTGACCTGTCTGTAAAGCGCCCGCACCGGATGTCCGCATCGTCATCGCGAAGGTGCGTAACGGGTGCGCGAGGTGTCTAGAACTACGCGGCTGAACATCCCGGCCTGCAGTATCGACGGTGGAGAAGAAAAATCTAGTCACGGTCGTTCGTCACAAAAGCAAATTATTTCTGTGGAAAACTGCAGAACTTTCAAGCTTCCGCTCGAAGGAAGCCGGAGCCTGCCCTGAGCTGGCGAAGGGGCGGCTGTCCCACATCATTGTCCTGTGCAGGAACGGCAGTTGCTATAATCAAAGGCCACGGTGGGAATAGCTCAACTGGCAGAGCACCGGACTGTGGCTCCGACGGTTGCGGGTTCGATTCCCGTTTCCCACCCCAGATTTTTTCAGAGACGTACTCGCCGACGCCCCGCTGTGGCATGATTCCTTCCGGCGTGGTGTCCCGCTTCGGCGACCATCGCCTTGCGGCCCCGTAGCTCAACTGGATAGAGCATCAGTCTTCGGAACTGAGGGTTGGGGGTTCGAGCCCCTCCGGGGTCGCCATTTTGGATTCCCCGCATGGGCATGGCTGATGCGGGCGAAATCCCCTGTGGCGTGGGGCGGCGCGGCTGGGATAGAATTCAGCCTCGGTTTCGTTGCCCGTGAAACGCATCTTCCATTTCCGCGCATCGTCCTCTCAACTGGGCCCGCTGGAGGAACGTCTGCTCGAAGCGCTCTGGCGGCGGGGCAATGCGACCGTTCGCGAACTGGTAAAGAGTGTCTGTCGCGACCTGGCCTATACGACGGTGATGACCACGCTCGACCGTCTCTTCAAGAAGAATCTGCTGCTGCGGGAGACCGACGGCAGAGCGTTCCGTTACGCCCCACGCTTCACCCGCGAAGCATTGCATCGCGAGGTGGCGGGCGAGGCCTTCCGCCAATTGCTGGATGCGAGCCCGGCTGCGTCGTTGCCGCTTTCGTATCTGGTGGAGATTGTGACCGAGCGTGACGAGCAGTTGCTGGATGACCTGCAACAGCTGGTCGAGGCCAAGCGACGCAAACTGCGCGGCGCTGAATCGCGCAGTGCCGACCCGCGCACGGCCGCATCGCGCGAGGGACAGAAGGGCAGGGGTAAGGCGTAATGTTTGCCGCCCGCGGCATCGCCGTTTCCTTCTCGGTATTCGTGATGCTCTATTGCGCGTTGTCGGTGGCGGTCTGCTGTACCTGGCGGACGGCCTGGCTGCACGCGCAGGGTTATCCGGTGCGCCGGATTGCGGATTGGCTGTTTGCTCTACGCATGTTTCCTCTGTTCACGGCGGCGGTCATCACGGCCGCTTTCACTGTGCCGTCTTTTCTTCTGCTGGAGCCGCGGGCGATCCATGAGCCTGTGGGCGAGATCCCGCTGCTGCTGGGTCTGGGCGGCGCCCTTCTGGGGATGTTTGGGGTCGTGAACGCGGGCCTATCGCTGCGCCGGGCCTCGCGTGCGATCACAAGCTGGACCAGCGACGCGCAGCCAGTGCAGGCGACAGTCCCTGTGCCCGTGCTGCGGATTTCGCCAACTTTGCCGGCGATGACGGCGGCGGGCATTGTTCGGCCCAAGGTGCTACTCTCTGGCGCCGCCGAGTTTGTGCTGACCGCGAACGAACTGCAGACGGCGTTGAATCACGAAGTGGCGCACGTGCGTCGGCGCGACAATCTGAAGAAGCTGTTGCTGCGCTTTGTAGCCTTCCCCGGCATGGCTGGTCTGGAAGCCGCGTGGCTGGAAGCCACCGAGATGGCGGCCGACGATGCCGCGGTTCTGAATGCCGGCCAGGCGCTCGACCTGGCGGCGGCGCTGATCAAGCTGTCGCGGCTGGGTCCGGTGGAAGCGCCCGTGGACCTGACCGCCGCACTGGTGCACAGTCCCGCATCGGCCATGAACGCCCGCGTGGAGCGGCTGCTGGCGTGGAGCGAGGAGCGTCGGGTAGCTCCACAGAATTCCTCGCGGTTCGGAATGACGTACGGACTCGGCGCCGCGTTGGCGACCGTCGCAGTGTTCGCCGTGACCTACAGTCAATTGCTAGTGCGCGTACATACGGCCACGGAGTGGCTGGTAAGGTAGGACGCAGGTCTTTTCCTCGGTTTATTTCCTCGCCTTGGCACAGGGTATGCAGTGTGGAATCAGATGCGACTGCACCGCGAGCCTTCCGGTTGAAACCTCTAAGGTAGCCGACTAGAATCCCAGCAGTCAGTAGCAATGGAGCGCGCCTATCGCAATCTCGGCTATGTCTTGATTGTTCTTCTACCGATCTTCATCGCGGGTTTCTGGATTCCTTATTTATCGCAGATCCCCCACTTCGACCAATCCATTACGACTGCTGTCCACGTACACGCGGTTCTGCTGTTTTGCTTTCTTATCCTGTTAATCGTCCAGCCGCTCGCTATACGCTACAAGGCATTCTCGACCCATCGCATTCTTGGAAAACTGTCGAATATCCTGATCCCCCTCGCTCTCGTCTTCTCTGTCGCGATGTTATGGAAGGAATACCACGAGCATTTAGCCGACGGCGCGACATTGGAGATGGCTCGCAACGCCGAGTTCCTCTCCGCTGCCCAGCTGCTGCTTTTCGGAGCGTTGTACGGTGTTTCGATCGCATCAATACGCCAGCGCGATGTCGCGACGCACATGCGATACATGATCTGCATTACGCTGGTTCTGTTGCCGGCGGGCCTGTCAAGGACGCTGGGATACTGGTTCCACATTCGACAAGCTTTGTCTCAGACTGCCTGCCTTGTCTTGATCGACGCATCGCTGGTTGCCCTAATCGCGTTTGATAGGCGTCGCCGATTGGCAGCGCGTCCTTACCTTCTGGTTTTCCTGGCCTACGTCGTCATCGAAGCTTTCTGGATCACCCTCGGGCGCCCCGTCTAAGAACTCAGGTCACTGTTGTAGTCATTGTTGTAGACATTTCACGCATTAACCAGAGGTTGCAGATGAATATGCGTTGAGGCGGTCCTCGGTCTCTGGGCTCTCATCGGCACCGCTGGAGGCGTGCCTTCCCAAAGTCCCATTCATGAGATGTCACCGGCAGCCGATAGCCGTGCGGCGAAAGGGATGACTGCTAGAACGTCACGCGCACGCCCAACTGCGCGGCGAAGGGGATTCCTACCGTGGTGCCGGGGCCGAAGAAATCTCCCAGCGCGCCGGAGGGGAACAGGAGCTGCTTTTGCGGGTTCGTGATCGGCACTATCGAGGTGCAGCTGGGATCGGTGCAGATGGCAGTGGCATTGGCTAGATTGTTGACCGGGTTGGGGAGCGCGGAAATATCGGTCACGTAGTTTGCGCCCGGATTGTTGCGGTTGAAGAGATTGAAGAATTCCGCGAAGGGCAGAATCTGCCAGCGATCGCCGATGCGGACCGGCCTGCTCACGCGAAAGTCGGCCTGAATGAAGGGCGTTCCGCGGAATTGATCAAGCGTCGACTTCACCCCGTTGATCACGGCGCGATCACCTACCGGAGTCGTCAGCGTGATGGGGCGCGCGGATTCTGCCTGGGTCAGAGTGGTGAGTTCGACTCCGCCCGGAAGATGGAACGTTCCGGCCAACACGAAACGGTGCAGGACGTCTTCGCCGGAGGGCCCGTAGTCGCCGGGAGCGAAGGCATGCAGCGGATCGCAGACGCCGTTCACGTAATCGAAGAGTTCGCCCAGACAGACATCCCCAGGTCTTGGCGCTGGAGAGCGTGTAGTGCGCGATCAGGTTGAAGCGGTGGTTGACGTTGCCCTGGGCCACGATCATCAGCGCGTTGTAGCTGGAACGGTTGTCGGACTTGAACAGATTCAGGTTGGGCACGACGCTCTGCTGATCGGCGTTATAGGTCGGGTCAGACGCCGGAATCAGCGGCGTGAACAGATTCGTGCCGCTGGTGAAGTCGTAGCCGCGGTAGCCGTGATTGCCTTGTTCGTGGGTGTAGTCAGCACCGACGGTCCAATTGCGACTGAAGGCATGCTGCATGCCTCCGGTGATGTGAATGGCGTAGGGCGTTTTGTAATTGGAATCGATGAGGTCGCCCGCGGCCGCGGCGCCGCCTTGCAGGCACCCCGAGCCCGTCAGCGAATAGTTGCCGCTTGCGCCGGTGAGCGCGCACGACCCGGTGGCGACGTTGGCGGAGTTTACACCCTGGAACGCAGTGGCCCATCCGTTCTGCGCCAGATCGTTGTAGAAGAGGCCGAATCCCGCGCGCAACACGGTGTCGCCGCTATCGCCGGGAGAGTAGGCGATTCCCAGCCGAGGTCCGAATTGTTTGCGGTAGTCGTGCTGCACGCTTGGTGCCAGCGGAATCTGCAGCGCCTGCAAGGTCACGAAGGCGAGATTCAGCGCCTGGCTGTTGTCGGAAGCGGTGAACAGACCAAATGTCGTCTGATAACGCAGACCATAATTCACGGTGAAATGGCGCGAGAGCCGCCACGAATCCTGGGCGTAGAGTCCGAGACGCTGCACGCTTTGCGAGAAACTGCCGTCGCCTGCGGGCGTGGTGGAGGCTCCGTTGGCGTAGTCAATCGGGAACTGGCCCGGATTCGTAATGTAAAAGGTTGGATCTTGCGGGAATGTGTAGAGCGAATCCTGAGTTCCCGGGAATGCACCGCTGAGCACAGGTTCGTGGATGAAATTCACTCCGAACTTGAAGGAGTGGTCTTTCCAGTGGCGTGGCTCACGTCGTAGCGGAACTTGATATTTCTCCTGATTGCGCAGCGAGGGGAACAGGTGATCGGCGTGGCGAACTGGTTATCGCCGAAAGTCTCGAAGCCAGAAACGGTGAGCGACGTTGAACTGAACGGGAAGGCCAGGGCAAAGCCCATCGTCGAATTGCGCGTTTGCGTGAGATGGAGTTCGCTGGCATCGAAAACGAATGTTCCCAGCCACGTCGGAGAGAAAACGTAGGTGTTGCTGATCACGCTGTTCCAGTAGTTGTTGTGTGTGGTCAATCCGGTCGAGGGCAGGGTGGCCTGCTGCACCAGAGCGTTGTGGGTGAGGTAGCTGTCGCCCGAGGTGCGCACAAACCACTGCGACTTCGGCGACTGTGCCCAATCGAACCGCAGCGAGCCCATGTAGTCGCGGAAGGGAATGGGTACGTTCGGCGGAACGGCGATGGATGAGACGCCGGGAATCAAGCCGTCCGCGGCCAGCTGTGCCAGCGCATTGAACTGCGCCGTGCTGGCGGGACTGTAGGCGATGCTGGCGTTCTCGCGCACGTATTCCAAAGAGGAGAAGAACCAGATTTTGTTGTGCTCAACCGGGCCGCCCACCGTGGCGACGTAGTTCTGGCGCGAGAACGGCTGTTTGGGATTCGGCTCGGGATTCTCGATGGGGAAGCGCGCGTTGAGCGAGGCGGCGCGCTCGTAGAAGGATCCGCTGCCGTGCCATTCGTTGGTTCCGCGCTTAGTGGTGATGACGACTGAGCCGGCCGTGGTGCCGCCAGTGTCGGCGTCTTCGTTGGCGGTGCGCACGGCGAATTCCTGAATCGCATCGGGAGAGAAATTTTGCAGGAAGCCGCCAATCCAGTCGTCGGAGTTATCGCCTCCGTCGACCGACAGATCGTTATTCAGCCCGGAACTTCCGCCGGTGGAAACGCCGGTGATGCGAGCCTTGGTGGGGTCGGACGGCTCCACCGGCTCGGTGCCGGGTGCGAGATAGGCGATGTTGGCGAAGCTGCGGGCGGCCAGGGGAAGAGTCTGCAGATCGCGACTGCTGACGACTCCCTGATGCACCACGCTGACCAGATCGATGGGCTGGCTGGTGATGGAAGACTCCTGGCTCTCCACGGTGACGGTTTCCGGCGGGGCCGCGGGCTTCAGGATGACCGTGACCTCGCGCACCGAACTCACCAGGATGGCAACATCGGCCTGCGCCGGCGCGAAGCCTGCGGCGGTTACTGTGATGCGGTAGGCGCCGGGCAGCAGGTCGTCGAGCCGGAACTCGCCTCGGTCTTCGCTGGTGGCCTCGCGCCGCACCGACGAAACGACCGACTGAACGACGATTTTTGCCGATGGAATGCGGGCGCCGGTCGGGTCCTGCACGGTTCCGCGCAGAGAGCCTCGCGGGTTCTGGGCCTGCAGACCGGTCACCAGCACAAGTGCGGAGGCCACGACGAGGAACTGTTTCCTGGGCACGCTTTTTTCTATTCTCTTTCTCGGCTCTCGGACTGGGCGTTCACTGGACGCAGGGTTTGAAAGTCATCATGGGCCTAAGCCCACACGAGCCCAGCGAGGAGGTTAGCTTGGGGAAGCCTGCTACTACCAGCCATGGTATGTCGGTGAGTTTCTAGTCCGACCAGGGCTGCGGAATCCGGTCCCAGCGATGCTTCTTCAACTCCGCCAGCAGTGCTTTGTCGAGCGGGCCGGCGTCGCTGGCTGCGATGTTCTGGCGCACGTGCTCCGGCTTGCGCATCCCCGCGATCGTCGTGCTTACAGCGGGGTGCGACAGAATGAAGCGCAGGGCCATGTCCGGGAGCGACATGCCAGCCGGCAGAATTTCGTTCAGCGTATCGACGCGCTTGACAGTCTTGGCAAGATTTTCTGGACCAAAGTATCCGGAACGCCAGTCGCCCTTCGGGAAGCGGGTTTCGAGCGTCATCTTGCCGCCCAGGCTGCCTTCGTCGAAGGGCACGCGGGCGATCACACCCACGTTCAGTTCCTGACAAACGGGGAAGAGTTCGTCCTCGGGCGCCTGGTCGAAGATGTTGTAGATGACCTGGACGACGTCGACCAGTCCCGTGCGCAGGGCCTTGATGCCGTTCTCCGGCTCCCAGCGGTTGATGCTCAGACCGAAGAAGCGAATCCATTTGTCGCGCTTCAGTTTTTCGACCGTGGAGCGGAACTCGGGTTCGTTGGTCCAACTGTCGTCCCAAACATGAAATTGCAGCAGATCGATGGTGTCCACGCGGAGCTGCTTGCGGATGAGGTCGGCGTACTTGAAAACATGCTGCGCCGAAAAGACGTCGCTGTACTTGTATTCCGGCAGCGCGGGCCATCGGTCATTGGCCGGAGGAATCTTGGACGCGGCATAGATGCGATTGGCAGTGTTGCGCGTCATGATCTGGCCGAGCAAGCCGTCGCTTTTGCCTTCGCCATAGGCCCAAGCGGTGTCAAAGAAATTGCAGCCCAGGTCGACGGCGAGCTGCATGGCGGCGAGAGATTGCTGGTCGTCGGAGCCGCTCCATCCGCTCATGCCCCAAAGTCCGTGAGCGATGTCGCTGACGTCGAAACCCGTACGGCCAAGCTTGCGGTATTTCATGATGCATCCTTTGCGAGGGAATGTTCGTTCGCGGAAAACGGTTCAGTGGTGGACGGACAAGGATATATCGAAGCGGAGATTTTCGCACGGAGTGACGGCTGGTTTCTCCACTAGTCGGGTAGTAGGGGTCATCTTCAGAGGCCGCAAAGAGAAACCGGTGAGTAACGTAAGAGCTGCAGAGATTGCAAACGGCCAGTTTGGGTTCAGCCGGAGCCTTTGCTGACCTTGCTACCGACTGTGGCAAGCATGCCTCTTGCGGGTTTTTCGATAGCAACGATCAAAATTTCGCCGCCTCGGGGGGCGTCTTAGGGGTGTTTAATGAAACTAGATCATAGAGATGGAGGTAGCATATGAAATCTCAATATCCTTATTCGCCAAATTCGCCAACACCCGGGAAAGACGAACTGACGGCTCCCCCGTCCCGATTCATCGACGAGAAAATCTCCGACGAATCGGGCACGGAAACTAAGTCCGACAGCGCCCTGGCGCCGGCCGGTCTGAAGAATCCCTTCTGGAACTAGCCCTCCCGAACTCGTTTTTTGAACAGCGCCGACTCGTTGCAGAGCCACCTGACGATCGGCGCTGACTTTTTCTCCAAAAAATCGAACCTAGCGCAGTATGGGCAGGCAGAGGCAGGGGCGGATTGCGAACTCCAGCGCCGCCATTTTTTCCAGTGCGGGGTGCAGCAGCGAATCGCGGCAGGGCTCGAGCGTGATGACAAAGGGCAGAGCCGCCCGGTCGAAGCCCGGCTTCTGCAGTACGGAATCGATGTTCAAATGGTGGGCCGCCAGGATCTCAGCCAGCCGCGCCACGATTCCCGGCTGGTCCCGTACTAAGAAGCGCAGGTACCAGGGCGTTTCGAAATCATTGCTGATATTGGGCATAGCAGACGTGGCTGGCTGCATTTCTTCCGCCTGCCCTCGCGGAAAGACTCTGTGCCACAAACATCAGGTCGGAAACTACGGCGACAGCCGTAGGTTCACCTCCAGCGCCCGCCCCCAGGAAAGCCATGTCGCCGCCGTACTGGCCAGAGGTGAGGACGAGGTTGAGGTTTCGCTGCACTCGTCCAAATGGCGAGTCGGTGGGAACCAGGCAAGGGCCAACCTCGGCGAAGAGAGTATTTTCCTTCAGGTCGGCCCGTGAAATTTGCCGGATGGTGCAACCCAACTCGGCAGCATAGTCGAAGTCGACCGCATCAATGGCTCGAATGGTGCGGGCGCGAATGGATTCGGGAACGACCTGGGTGTGCAGTCCAGCCAGCGCGAGAATGGCGAGCTTGGCGCGGGCGTCCCCACCGTCCAGGTCTTCGGAGGCGTCGGCCTCGGCATACCCGCGGGCCTGGGCCTCTTCGAGCGCCTCGCTGAAGGGAATCCTCGCGTTTTCAATACGGCTCAAAATGTAGTTGCAGGTGCCATTCAGGATTCCGGCGATGCCGTGCAGTCGGTCTCCGCTCAGTCCGGTGCGTAAGGCGGGAAGAACAGGAACTCCTCCGGCGACCGAGGCGCCGAACTCGAGCTGGCATCCCTGGCTGCTGGCCAGTTGCAGAAGGTCCGAGCCGTAACGGGCGATGAGCTGCTTGTTGGCCGTGACCACGGATTTTCCCGCCCGCAGCGCGCCCCGCACGATCTGCTCGGCCGGATTCAAGCCGCCGATCAACTCGATCACGATGTGGACGTCGGAACTCAGCACGGTTTGCACATCGTCGGTCCAGATCACGTCGCTCGGGACCCACGGCTGTTTTTTTCTTTCCACGTTGCGGTTGCAGATGTGGGTTAGTCGAAGAGCGTGGTCGCCGCGTTCGCACAGGATTTTCGCCACCGCGCGGCCGACCGTCCCAAAGCCAATCAGAGCGACGGGGCAAGCCGAGGCGCGCGCGGGACCGTTGGCTGCGGAGCTTTTCACCGCGGGATTGGATGGCGATTCAGGCAATGGATCATTCTCGCTGAGAAAATAGATTCCTTATCATACGTGGCACCCGCGCTTCTCGTGAACTGCAAAGGTCGCCCGCGGGCGGCTTCGCAGGCGGAACCGGCATCAAAGTTGGTAATATAGTGCCTTCCTGCTGCGAGCGGAATTCCGGCGGGAGCATCGCGGACCAATGCAGCTGGCACCAGCGCCTCTCGAACCGAGCGCTCTCGTACGCAGCACGCCCGCAAGCACGCCCGGCAGCGGGAGGAGAATGAATGATTCGAAAGTTCGCGACGGTTCCTGGATGCAGGGTCGTCCTGTCGTTGTTTTTCTCGACGATTCTGGCGGGAGCCACGGTTCACGGCCAAGCTCAACAAGCTCCAGGTCAGCAAACGCCAGCTCAGCAACCTTCGGCGCAGCCGGCGCCGGACCATCAGCAATCCAGCAGCCAGGAGGCTTCCCCCGAGGAGGCGACGCCCCGGCGCAAAACCAAGCCGCATGACTACAAGAACTGGGTATTTAATGCAGGCGGTGGGGCCGACCTGGTCAACGGGACGACCAAGACGTTTGTGCGCGGCGGTGGTGGCGTGGTGGCCGCGGGCGTCGCCCGGAACACGAGCAAGTATTTCGGATTGCGCGCCGACTTTCAGTGGGATAACTTGCCCCTGCGCAGTTCCACTCTGCAACAGGCGCAGGCCCCGGGAGCGACCAGTCACGTCTACTCGTTCATGCTCGATCCCATCATTAATATTCCGGTGACCAAGGTGTGGAGTGGGTACTTCGTCTTTGGGCCCGGGTTTTACCACCGCTCGGGGAAACTCGATTCTTCGACGGTGGTTCCGGGATCGGCCTGCAGCGCCTTCTGGACCTGGTGGGGAACCTGTTTCGCCGGCAGCCTGCCGCTGAACAAGAATTTTCTTTCCGCCAGCCAGAATGAGTTCGGGTACAACTTCGGCGGTGGGGTGGCGCGCAAGATACGTCCGAATCTTGAGATCTACGCCGAGTTTCGCTATCTGCACGGCGCGCACAACGGCATTACTACCGACCTGCGTCCGATTACGATCGGCGTTCGCTGGTGAAGGGCATAGGATCTGCCGCATTCTTTTGCTGGATTATCGGGTGCTGGATTATCGGGCAATGGATTTATTCGGGGTTCGTGCGGTAACTCCAAAAGCCCGCGGCCTGTTTTTGCAACTGCACGAATGATGACGCGGATGTAGGCTGTGCAACTCCCACATCCGAATTCGCCTCGCGCACCGCCGCTTCGACGATAGGATGCGACGGCGCCAGCGAGCACGCCGGGTCGGTCACGGCGGCATCTCCGGTGAGCAGGAAGGCCTGGCAGCGGCAGCCACCGAAATCTTCGGTGCGGAGTTCACAGCTGCGGCAGGGCTCGGGCATCCAGTCTTCGCCGCGGAACCGGCGGAACGAGGACGATTCCTGCCAGATACATTCCAGCGTGTTCTCGCGCACGTTCTCAAACGACAAACCGGGTAGCACTTCCGCCGCGTGGCAGGGAAGAACCTTGCCTGCGGGATTGATCAGCATCAATCTCCGTCCCCAACCGCCCATGCAGGCTTTCGGATACTTCGCGTAGTAATCGGGTACGACGGAATCGATGCGCATGCGTCCGGCCAGTCGCTTTTCGGCCTCGGCCACGATCGCCACAGCTTTCTCAAGCTGGGTGTGCGTCGGCATCAGCACAGCGCGGTTGGCCAGCGCCCATCCGTAGTATTGAGTGTGCGCGATCTCGACCCTGTCGGGATTTAGTTCTTCGATGAAGGCGATCATCTCTTCGAGGTGATCGAGGTTCTGCCGGTGCACGACCAGGTTCACGGTGAAGGCGATTTTGTGCCGGCGGATGGCGCGCGCAAGTTCGATCTTGTGGGCGTGCGCTTTCGCGCCGGCGATCCAGTTGGCGGCCTCTTCGCGCGAATCCTGAAAACTGATCTGTATATGGTCGAGTCCAGAGCTGACGAGCGCATCTAAGCGCTGCTCGTTGAGGCCGATGCCGGACGTGATGAGGTTGGTATAAAGTCCCGCGGCGCGTGCGGCGGCGATCAGTTCAGTCAGGTCGGTGCGAGCCAGCGGTTCGCCGCCGGTGAAGTGCGCATGCAGCATGCCGAGTTTGCCGGATTGCTGGAAGACGCTGGTCCACTCCTGGGTCGAAAGCTCTGCCCCTGTGCCCGCCAATTCCAGAGGATTGGAGCAATAAACGCAGTGCAGGGGGCAGCGATGCGTGACTTCGGCGATGAGGGCGAGCGGATTGGGAACCATGAGTAATTGTGGAATTGGGTAATTTGGTAGTCGTGTGACTTCGCAAACCAGATTACGAATCCGTGTCAGTAATCCACGATTCGCTTGCGCTGCAATTGTTCCAGGAACTGGCTGATGTCAGCGCGAATCTTGTCCGGATCTGCCGCAGCGAACTGCTTCTGCAACTCCGCGATGATTTCCCCGAAAGTGCGCTGGCCGTCGCAGCACTCCAGCACCTGCCGTCCCGTGCCTTGCAGCTTGATGGCGCCTTCGGGGAACAAGATGACGCGATCTGCTTCGGTTCCGGTCTTACTCTCCGGACCCCAGCGGCATCCGGGGGCGAGGCGGGGTTGGCTCGTGTCGGCAGGAGGCGCCATGTTAATGTCCCGCAGAAAAAAGCAGGTCCCTCCACTTCTCTCGCTCCGCTCCGCTGCGTTCGGGATGACACAGTTTGGTGATTCGCTTCGCTCCGGTCGGAATGACACTCATCAGGCGAATCATGCTAGCTGGCCTCGATGCGAAACGCGCCGGGTGGAGGCCAGCCGGGCTGCACGTAGGCGAAGTAGAGCGCGTCGAGCTGGGCCCAGAGGATGTCGCACTTGTCGCGCAGAGCCTGGATGGCGAGTTCCTGCTCGGTCCGCGTACTCGCGTTCTCGTAAACGTAGTTGATGGCGAACTCGGCGTCTTCGGGCGCTTGCGTGAGGCGCGCTTCGAAGTAATCCAGGCCGCCGGAGAGCCAGGGATAATGCTGCCGCAGTTTTTCCATGCGCAGCGAGATCAAGTCACGGGAAAACAGTTCCGTGAGCGAAGATGCCACCGCTTCCAGCAGCGTCCGGCTGCGCACGATGTTGAGATATTCATTGACCGCGAAACGCGTCGCGGGAAGGATTCCAGTTCCTGCGCGAACCTGATCCGCGCTCAGTGCGGTGGCTTCGGCTAGCTTCAGCCAGCGCCTGATGCCGCCTTCGTTCTTGCCAGTCTCGTTCGTAGTGGCGTCGCCGTCGTGGTCGATCACGCGTTTGCGCCAGGCGCGGCGAAAGGCTGGATCAGGTCCGCGCGAGAGGATGATCGAGTCTTTAATCGGGATCATGCTCTGGTAGTAGTAGCGGTTCAAGGCCCAGGCTTGGAGTTGTCCGCGGCTGAGGCGGCCTTCGTGCATCATCAGGTGGAAGGGGTGCTGGTGGTGATAGCGTTCCTCGCCAACGCCTCGCAACTGCGCGCGCAGTTCATCGAACGAAAGCAGGGCTGCGTCTGCTTTCGCGGATCCTTCTACAGTTCGAACTGCCATCCATCCTCCGCGATTTCCCAACCTGCCTCGCGTGCCTGGCGATACTCGGGGCCAGCCTCATTCAGCATGGGATTCGTGTTGTTGACGTGCACATAGATTTTACGTGGATGGCGCAGTTGCGCCAACTTGCTGAGGCTGCCCTCGGCGGATGAGACCGGTACGTGGCCCATTTGCCGCGCCGTTTGACCTGAGCCTTGGGTGCGGATGAGTTCGTCGTCGCTCCAGAAGGTTCCGTCGAACAGCAGCACGTCTGCGAAGTCGAATTCCTCGAGCAGCGCGTCGTCAATTTGTGGGACAGCGGGCATGTAAGCGAGGCGCTTGCCCGACGGCGACTCCACGATCAAGCCTAACGACGCTTCACCGCACACAAGTTCGGACTGGCGATATGGCGAAACATAGGCGGGATAGTGCGCACGGAGCGCGACCGCCCGACAGCGCAAGCCGGAATCTTCGCCGGCCAAATCGCGGCCGTCGGGATGGTGCAGAGGGAAAGTTGCTCCGGGCACGAAGTCGGTCCAGCTGAGTTGTCCGGGAACGCGCTGCAGCATCGCGAACATGGAATTGTCCTCCACGAGAATTCGGCGGATGGAAGCGGTCGCGTACACACGCAACGGTTGCAGCTCGCGCAGCAGGAGCAGGCCGAGGACGTGGTCGACGTCGGCGTTGGCGAGCACGGCTCCGGCAATGGGCGACTGGCGGACGCCGTCGAGCGCATCAGCGTCTCGCGCATGAATCTCGAGCGGATGCAGTTCGGGCGTGGCTTCGATTTGCGCGCGTAGGTCGGGAGAGGCGCCCAGCAGAAACCACGCGCGGGAGTCGGCGCTGATGGCGATTTGGGTCTGAGTGCGGGCTTTGCCCTGGAAAGTTCCGGCGCGCAGGGAACGGCAGTTGGGGCAGGCGCAATTCCACTGGGGAAATCCCCCACCCGCGGCGGAGCCTAGAATCTTGACGCGCATTTAGGGAGTGTACCAATCCCGTCCATATTTTCCTGCTGTCGAGATCGGCCGAGCACTAGTTCATGTCCCCCCGGGAGCAGGCGCCGGGGCCGCGGGGATCGCCGCAGGAGCCGCAGGCGCGAGTGGGAGACGCCGTGCTCGACGAGCCTTTCGCGGAAACGGCGAAGACGGAGAGCTGCTGTTCCAACTTGGCGGCGTGGCACTTCGGGCACTCGGCCTTTTCCTGGCCGTAGACGAGGGCTTCGAACTGGTGATGGCATGCTTTGCATATGTATTCAAAGATGGGCATAGGCGGCTCCGAATCCCTATTAGAATCAATCCGTGGAAACTTCGCAAATCCCGGGTTCACCCGGCCCAGGCTCTGGCCAGGCATCGGTGACCGTGCCGGCACCGGGTTGGTGGATGGGGCGCCCGCGGTTCCGGGCTCGGCGCGGGCTGGGCGGCGGGCATGCGCAGACCATCGCCAGTTTCCTGCTGCCGCGCAAGATTCATTTGCCTCCTGCCGAAGAGCGAATGGTAGAGGTTGCGCCCGCAGTCAAGGTTCGCTGCTGGTGTTATTGGCAGGGGGCAGATCGCGCCAAGCCACTGACGCTGATTGTGGTTCACGGTCTCGAGGGTTCGTCCGATTCGCAGTACATGCAGGGTGTGGCGCGGAATGGGCTGGCGGCGGGCATGAACGTCGTGCTGATGAACCAGCGCAACTGCGGCGGGATGAATCACGTGGCGCCGACGCTCTACAACTCGAGTCTCTCCGCGGATGTGGCCGCGGTCGTGCGCAATGTCGTGGAGGACGACGGAGTTTCCCGCTTCGCTCTGATCGGGTTCTCCATGGGCGGGAACCTGGTTTTGAAACTCGCGGGGGAGTGGGGCAGTGAGGGGCCGGCACAATTTCGCGGGGTGGCGGCGGTGTGTCCGGCAATGGATCTCGCGGCGTCGGCAGACGCGCTGCACCAGCCGGCCAACCGGATTTACGAGTGGTATTTTCTCATGCAGTTGTTCCGGCGGTTTCGCAACAAGGTGAAGTTGTTTCCCGAGCAGTTTGAGGCTTCCCGTCTGCGCGGGGTTTCGAGCCTGAGGCTGTTTGACGACCGCATCACTGCGTACTACTGCGGATTTACGGGAGCCGATGATTACTACGCGCGAGCTTCGGCCTCGAAGGTGGTGGATCGGATAGCCGTGCCGGCGTTGATTGTTCATGCCGCGAATGATCCGTTTATTCGGATTCAGCCCGAGACCCTGCGCCGCATTGCCGCGAATCCGAACATCACTTACGTTGAGACCCAAGACGGCGGGCATTGCGCGTTCGTCGGCGAACGCAATGGAGATCCAGGGGATGACGGGCGCTGGGCGGAGCGCGAGGTGGTGGAGTTTGTGCGGCAGGTTGGGTAGGCGATATTCCACGCCGCCAGCGCCTGAAGGCGTGATTGATTCTGCGGCTGGCAGCGGTATGCCTGAAGGCAGACCCTGACACGAACCACGTTCGCAGGAGTCCCGTCCGTACGAATCCCACCGATACGAATCCCATCGATACGAATCCCACCCCTGCGACTCTCATTCGTGGACCCCGGGGTTCGTTAGGCCCAGTCAAGTGCGGGCCGGAGTTGGCCGCAGCCAGGCCAGCACTTCGGCGCTGCGACCTTTGGTCCGGGTGCGAACGTAGGCCAGGGCCAGCATGGCCAGGGAAATGACCAGCAGGCCGGCGGACGCGGCGGCAATGCTTTCCCCGCGTTTGGGCAGGATCGAGACGCGGCCGTAGACGAATTCGATGTGTACCCAGTAGACCAGCAGCGACGCCTGGCCTAGCTGGATGAGCGGGCTGAATCCCCAGTGGCTTGCGCCCCATCTTCCGGTAGCCCATTTTCCGGTACCCCATCTTCCGATAACCCAGCGGCACCAGGCATAGCTCGCGGTCAAAATCACCAGCAGCATGCCCACGCGGATCAGGAAGAAGTTCGGGCTGGTGTGCCAGTAATCGTAGACGGGATAAAGTTGGCGCGGTTGAGCGTCCAGCCAGCGGGAGAGTTCGACGAGCCCGACGCCCACGGCTCCGGCGGAAAGGAAGACTCTGGTTTCGCGGGCGCGTGCCCATGAACTCTGCAGAATGAATCCCACAGCCAGACCGGCGAAGGCAAAGCCGCTCCAGGGAAAGACCGGGAACAGCCAGGCTTGCGGCGTGCCCAGGTTGTGCACGCCGTTTACGTAGGACTCCAGCGGCCAGGGGAGCCAGCGCGGGCGCCAGGTGGTCCACAGGGGCGGGGTCAGCAGGGAAATCAAAAGCGCGGAGCCTGCGGCGGCCGGGACGAGCGCCAGGCGCGTGCGCGGGCCGGGTCTCAGGGCAAGGACCATCCAGCAAATCACGCCCATCAGCATCATGGAAAGGCCGATGGTGTTGAGAATGTCAACGCGGAGCAGGTCGCTCTTGGGCGCCCAGCCCCAGGCGACGAGGTACTCCTGCAGGCGGAAGAGCAGGCCGAACCCGAAGATTTCCGCCCCGCGACGGATGGTGGTGCGGGCGATCCGACCTGGTGAGACATTTTTCTGCCAGAGCTTTTCCGTGACCAGGGCGAAGGAGATTCCCGCGAGAAAGAGGAACAGCGGGGCGGGGAAGGTCCCGCCCAACTGCGAGTACATGAAGAAACGGGTTTTGCGGGCGGGGGCGCCCAGCCAGGAGTCGTAACAGTGGGTCTGGAACATCAGCACGCACGCCAAGCCGCGCATCCAATCGATGTAGGTGATGCGGGATTTTCCGGGCTGGGGCGGAGGCATGGGCAATGACAAATGGAGCAGGGGCAGTATACGGCAGCAGTGGCTGCGATTCCGCGTTTGGCCGAGCGCGATCCGAATCACGCGGGCTGTTGCCGGGTTTCATGCCGATTTCACGGGCTTAGAGCCGAAAATGCTGGATTCTGCCCAGCCATTTGTTAAGTTTCTGTCTTGCGTACAACCTTATGCGCAACTGGCTTGATCAGAGAGGGGATAAGCCGTATAAGGTTAGGCACACAGCAGGTGGAGTGAACCTGCCCGGAGCGTGTATGCGAATTGTGAAGTCCCTCTTGCCCGCGATGTTGATTGGCAGCCTTTTTTCCAGCCTGAGTTATGCGGTCGTGCCTGACCGAATCAGCGGCGCGCTGACCAGCGGCCAAACCGTGACCCTGCGGGGAAACGTCCACCGCAAGGCACTGCCGCAATACGACCAGGGGCCGGTGGATCCGGCGATGCGGCTGGGTTACGTCACCCTCCTGACTCAACCAACCGCCAGCCAGGTGAAGACACTCAAGGAACTGCTGGCGGAACAGCAGGACCGCAAGTCGCCGAACTACCACAAGTGGCTGACGCCCGAGCAGTATGCCGACCGTTTCGGCCTGAGCCGGGGTGATGTACAGAAGCTCACCGACTGGCTGACGTCCCAGGGCTTCGGCGTGGGAAAGGTCGCGCGGGGACGGAACTGGATCGTTTTTGGCGGGACCGCGAGCCAGATGCAGAGGGCATTTGGAACCGAGATCCACCACTACAAGGTGGGCGGGGAAATGCACTTTGCCAATGCCAATGCTCCCAGAATTCCTGCGACGCTTTCGGGGATCGTCTCCGGTTTCCGCGGCCTGGATGATTTCCGCCCGAAACCGATGATCGTGCGGAGCGCACGCGCGCCCCTGGGTGCGCGCCCTGATTACTACGACAATCTCTTTGCGCCTCCGTCTCCTCCGGATTTCCTCGCACCGGGCGACATCGCAACCATCTACGACATTAACGCTCTCTACACTGCTTCGACGCCGATCGACGGCACGGGGCAAAAACTGGCGATCGCTGGCCAGACCGATGTCTACCTGGCCGATCTGAACGACTTCCGTGCGGGCTTCGGGCTCTCGCAGATCAGCGGTTGCTCGACCGATGCCAACGGGGTCATCACTAATACGGCTTGCAGCACCACCAACTTCAAGTACATTCTGAACGGGCCGGATCCCGGTGTTTCGCTCGGTGACTTGTCCGAGGCCGACCTGGATTTGGAATGGTCAGGCGCCGTTGCCCGCAATGCGCAGATCATCTACATCAACTCCGGAACCGCCAACGGCGTATGGGATTCCTGGTACTACGCGGTGGACAACACGGTGGCGCCTGTAATCAGCCTGAGCTACGGCGCCTGCGAGTTCGACGACAACTTCGTCCTATCGGCGACGGGACAGCCCCTGGCGGATGAACTCGAACTCATGAAGGCGAACAGCGAGGGGATTACGTTCTTCAACTCGAGCGGCGACAGTGGGGCAGCGGGGTGCGACTCCCCGCAGAATTCTTCAACGAGCAACCTTGCCGCGGGTGGGCTGGCGGCAAGTTATCCCGCCAGCAGTCCGGAGGTCACAGGCGTCGGTGGCACGGCGGTTGCCTATCCGTCAGGGTTCGGGAGTACATATTGGGGTACGACCAACGGTCCCGATGGTGGATCGGCGCTTGCTTACACTCCCGAAACTTCGTGGAATGACGACGAGGAGCTTGCCCTCGCGTACGGGCAGACTGCACTTTATTGGCAACAGAACTATGCCATAGTGTCGACCGGCGGCGGGCCCAGCAATTGCGCGGAACAGAGTGCCGACAACTCGAACTGTGTCGCCGGTTTCGGAAAGCCCTCGTGGCAGACCGTGACGCTTTCCGGCCAAGGCAGCGCCCGATACACTCCGGATGTTTCTCTGGCGGCGTCCCCGAACTTCCCGGGATATATCTTTTGCACGCCGCAGGCTGCGTGGGTTAGCGGTTCCACGAACACTGCCAGCACCTGCGCTGGCGGGATCAATAGCGCCCTGGCCCTCACTGATTCCTCCGGCAACGCCTCCCCGTCTCTGGTTGGTGGCACCTCGGCCTCGGCGCCTGCGATGGCCGGCATCGTGACCCTGCTCAACCAGTACCTGGGCGCCACCGGTTTGGGGAACATCAACCCGGCGCTCTACAGTTTGGCCGCGACCCCGTCCAACGGCGCCTTCCACCCGGTCACTACGGGCGACAACAATGTGTATTGCCAGGCGGGACAGCCTGCGGCGCCGTGGCCCGTCGCACTCCAGTGTCCAGGTACGGCCGGGACGACCGGAGTCTTTGGTTACAGCGCCTCCAACAAGGACGCCACTACGGGCTATAACCTAGTGGCTGGCCTTGGTTCCGTGGACGCCTACAATCTTGCCACCGCTTGGAATGCAGCAACCCCGGCTCCGTTCACCCTTACGCCGACCGTCGCAAGCTTTCTGGTGGCGCAAGGATCGCCCGCCAACGTTACGGTGAATGTAGCATTCGACAGCGGCTTTGCCGGAACGGTCACGTTTAGCTGCACGGACCCGGCGCCGCAGTCAATGTGCACCGCGCCGCCGGCGATCAATGCGGCGGGGCAGGTGAGCTTCAATGTTACGACCACCGCACCAACCGCCGCGTTGCGCGGTCCTTCTGAGCCGGGCATGCGCATCTTCTATGCGGCGCTGCTGCCGGGGTTGCTGGGAGTCGTGTTGACGCTGGGCCCGCGGAAGCGTTCTCTTCGGCTATGCGCATGCTGGGGCTGATCGTGGTGCTGGGCTTCTCGACCCTATGGCTGGGATCCTGTGGCGGCAGTAGCAGCAGTACCTCGAACTCGGGAACCCCCAAGAACACTTACAACATTACGGTCACCGGTACTTCGGGCGCTGCCAACGCCTCGACCACCTTCCAACTGGTCGTGCAATAGAAGGGCACTGGAACGAAAACCAAGGGCGCTCCGCTTGCTTAAGAGCGCCCTTTCCGTTGCTCGCCATGTGGTGCGATCACCTTGAACATCTTCGGGGCCACCATCCTTCGGAACTGCGCGGGTGTGGTGCCCGCCAAGCGGCGGAAGACGCGGGTGAAATGGCTTTGATCGGCAAAGCCGCACTCGGCGGCGATGGCGGCGAGAGGCCACTCCGGATCGCGCAACAGTTCACAGGCGGCCCGCACTTGCAGGCGCTGCTGGTACTCGCCGGGAGTTCGGTTCTCCATCTTGCGGAAGACGCGCGCCAGGTGTACGGGATGAACTCCGGCATCGTGGGCCAGGTCGCGCATTCGCATAGGGCCGCGAAATTCTTCGTGCAGGCGCTCTTTGACCCGCCGAAACCAGGGGGGAGCGACTTTCTCCGGCGCCTCGAATTCGGCGAGAGCTGCGAGCATTTCGAGAGCGTGCGCTTCCAGGATTTGGCCTTCGAGAACCTGTGCCTCGAGCGCGTGTGGGTCGGCTGTGCTGCCCTTGAAGGCCGAATAGAGACGGAGTCCGGGCCAGAGCAGGGTTCCGGTGCCGCGATCGAAGGTGGTGCGCTGGGGCAGTCGCACTGCTAGATGCTGCAGCCATTGGCTGCGAAATTCAATGGTGAAAAAAAAGGCGCCCAACGGTCCGATGATGGTCGAGTGCGCAATCCCGGCGGGATTGAACACCGCAGTGAACGGGCTCAACTCATCGAGCCGGCGATCGCCTTCCAGATAGTCGCCGTGGAGCACGACTGTGACGTAGGCGAGTTCATGTTCGTGGCGAGGTACGCTGCGGGAGCAGGGCTGCTGCAGCTCGGAAAGCAGTACGTCGGCGGTGCGCAGGCGGGCCCGGATGGGCGAGTAGAACTCTCCTCCGCGCAGGACCTTGCCGGGGTCGCGAGATTGCAGATCGTTTTGGCGATCGTGAACGGAACCGGAGCTCCCAGGCATGCCTAATGAGACGGCGAACGGCAGAAATGGTCACCGCGCCATGTTTCGTTGACTCAGGTTGAATCTGACGAAGTTTAGTTTGTTCAAGACAGCAGCATGCGCGGGCGGTTAGTCTTTTTCCCGGTTCCATGGGGAGGGTCGAATGAAGAGCGTTCGTGGGAAAAGCGTTTTGCTTTGCGTGCTGGTTCTGGTTGCGTGCTTTGCCCTACTGGCTGCCGCTCCCGACGAAAAGGCTCCCAAGCCGCAGTATGACGCCAAAGGCCAGTTGCTGCGTCCGGCTGACTACCGGGAGTGGATGTTTCTTTCCGCCGGATATGGCATGAACTACAGCCCGGGTCCGGGCAGCCATGAGATGTTCACCAACGTGTTTGTGCAGCGCTGGGCCTATGACGAGTTCGCGAAGTCGGGCAAGTGGCCGGAGGAGAGTATGTTCGTGATCGACGAACGGGACGCGGCCAGCAAGGGCTCGATCAACAAGACTGGACATTTTCAGACCGACTTGATGGGGCTGGCGGTCGAGGTGAAGGATTCGGCGAAGAATCCGGACAAGTGGGCGTACTACGCCTTCTCGGCCGACGATAAGAGTGCAGACGCCATGCCCCATGGCAACGGTTGCTTTGCCTGCCATGACGCCCACGCCGCGGTCGAGCACACATTCGTGCAGTTTTATCCCACGCTGAAGCCGGTGGCGAAGAAGTTTGGGACGTACAACGAGGCGCGGGAGCAGGTTACGGAGGCGAAGTAGACCTTGATCATTGCGCCTCGAGTCAAAATCCCCCCCTGTCTCTCCAAACAACGGAGAAGACAAGGACGGGGCACCTCCGAAGCATTGATCCGCGCTCTTTGCCTTCTACATTCCCATCTGCGAAACTGACCACTAGCCACCAAGCACTATCCACTGCTCCATGGGACGCATCCACGTGCTTTCCGAGACCGTTGCCAACCAGATCGCCGCGGGCGAGGTGGTGGAGCGGCCTGCGTCAGTCGTGAAAGAAATGCTGGAGAACTCGCTCGACGCCGGAGCGACGCGGATCAAGATCAGCGTGGAGGCGGGAGGCAAGAAGCTGATTCAGATCACTGACAACGGGTGCGGCATGGTGCGCGACGACGCTATGCTGGCCTTTGAGCGGCATGCGACTTCGAAAATCAAGAACACCGAAGACCTGCTGAGCATCGCCACTCTGGGATTTCGCGGAGAAGCGCTGCCTTCGATTGCATCGGTGTCGCGGTTGCGGCTGGAGACGCGGGCGGAGGAAGAGGCGGCAGGAACCGTCGTTGAGATCAATGGCGGGAAGATTGCTCGCGTGGAAGAGGCGGGATTGCCTCTGGGAACTTCGATTACGGTGCGCGATCTCTTTTTCAATACTCCGGCGCGCAAGAAATTCCTGAAGGCGGAGTCGACCGAGTTGTCGCACATCGCTTCGCTGGTCATGCATTATGCGCTGGCGCATCCGGAGATACATTTCGAGTTGCACTCAGCCGCGAATGCCATGCTGGTGGCGCCCCCGGTGGCGGGGTACAGCGAGCGTGTGTATCAGGTATTCGGAAAAGAAACGCTGGACCAGTTGATCCCCGTGGCGTCGCGGCAGGCGCTGGAGAGGGTGGGATTGCCGCAGCCACCACCGTGGCGGAGGAAGGAAGAAGACTCCGATGGCGATGCGGCGGTGACGGCAGATCCGGGAGAGATGCGGATTCATGGCTTTGTTTCGAAGCCCGAGATTCAGAAGCTGAACCGCAATTCAATTTTTGTGTTTGTGAATGGGCGGACGATTCGTGACCGGTTCATCCAGCATGCGCTGACCGAGGCTTATCGAAATATCATTCCGCCCACCGTGTATCCGGTGGTGCTGCTATTTCTGGAGTTGCCGGCGGGCGAGGTGGATGTGAATGTCCATCCCTCGAAAACCGAGGTGCGCTTCCGGCAACAGAGCGTGATGCACGATTTTGTGCGCGATTCGGCGCGGGCGGCCTTGATGAAGGCGCGTCCCGTGCCGCAGTTTGTGACCGAGATGCGGGCGCACGCGACGGCCAGCCAGGCGCTGACTTCCGGAACGTTGACCCCGGGGGCGATGACGCCGGAGATGAGCCCGGGGGCGCAGGAAAGGTCGTCGGCCCGTGCAGAAGCTCTAAATTCCCCACTTC
Source organism: uncultured Acidobacteriaceae bacterium (assembly GCA_963825155.1). Classification (GTDB taxonomy): domain Bacteria; phylum Acidobacteriota; class Terriglobia; order Terriglobales; family Acidobacteriaceae; genus Sulfotelmatobacter. The sequence goes on from CAWGRZ010000004.1 coordinate 46,866, forward strand.
TCGCAAAGGACGCGAGAAATGGGGCACCCGCGGATTCTTTGGTGACGAACGGATTTACTCTGCAGGCGCCCGTCCCCGTGCCCATTTCGGGGAGATTTCAGTTTGAGGGTGGAATTGCGGTCGAAGCGAATGCCGCGATTTCTTTGGATCGCGGAGTCGACGAAATTCCTGACAGTGGCTGCGCTCCGCCTTTGGACGTTCGCGAGGAGGAGCCGACGCTTTCGTCGCTGGGCACGCTGAAGCCGCTGGGCCAGATTCGTAATTCGTTCATTCTGGCGGTCAATGAGGATGGCCTATGGATTGTCGACCAGCATGTGGCGCATGAGCGGGTATTGTTCGAGCGAGTGCTGAAGCAGCGGGCGGCGCAGAAAGTCGAGAGCCAGCGACTGCTGATGCCAATCGTGCTGGAACTGTCTCCGGCGCAGCAGGCCGTGTTCACTGAGATTGCAGACGAACTGCAACGCAACGGATTCGAAGCGGAGCCGTTTGGCGCGCGCAGCTTCGCGGTGAAAGTAGCGCCGGCGGGAGTGGAGGCGTCGGCCGTGGAACATATGTTGCACGAATTGCTCGACCAGTTCTCGCGCGAAGAGCAGTCGCTGAACCTGGAACAAATCCGCGCCCGCATCGCCGCATCCATCGCGTGCCACGCCGCCATCAAGGTGAACATGCCGCTGGAGCAGAACAAAATGGAATGGCTGCTGGCGGAACTGGCCAAGACGGATCATCCTTACTCATGCCCGCACGGCCGGCCGGTCGTGCTACGGTACTCTATGAAGGACATTCAGAAGGCGTTTAAGAGAATTTAGCTCTCAGCTCTCAGCCGTCAGCTATCAGTAATTGCGCGTTGTTTTGGCTGAAAGCTGACGGCTGATAGCTGACAGCTGCTTTATGACTGATCTCGAACTCCAGCAACTCCGCCGCGAGAAGTGGCGTCTCGATGGCAAGGCCATCCGGACGATCGAGCAGGCGCGGGCTTTCCTGGAGGACGTGGGGTTTTGCCTGATGTATCCCAAGCGGCCGGCTTTGCTGGTTCCGACCTTTATTGGCGCATTTGTGGGATCGGACGACCGATTGCCGGGATGGCAGCATGCGTTCAAGGATCCGCGGGCGGCCGAGGCGACGGAGTTGATGGTGCGGTTGCTGCGGGAGCGAGCGGCGTTTGAGGCGAATCTGTTTGAGGAGAACAACGGATTCTTGGTGGCGGCGTCGGTGTTCCCTTATTTTTATGCGCTGGTGGGCGAGCGCAATCCCAAGCTGGCGCCGAAGGCGGGGTCGCGGTCGGCTTATTCTGCGCTGGCGTGCGATGCGTTTGAGTTGATCCGGCGCGATGGCCCCATCTCGAAGCAGAAGATGCAGGAAGTGCTGGGCGGCAGCGTTTCGCTCGCGGCGCTGGATGGCGCACTGGGCGAGTTGTGGTCGAAGCTGCGCATCACGCGCGTGGATTACAAGGCCAGCGAAGGCTCGGTGTGGGATGTGCTTTACCGCTGGGCGCCGGATGCGGTGAAAGAAGGCGTAGGGTTGTCGGTACAAGAAGCGCTCACGGCGCTGCTCTCGAAATATCTGGGCTGTGTGATCGCTGTGGAGCAGACGGAGTTGGAAGTATTCTTCGGGAGTTTTATTGCGCGGTCGAAGGTGAAGGATGCGGTGAATGCGCTGCTGGCGGCGCGAGAGTTGAGCTTTGTGCATGTCAGCGGACGGTCCATGCTGCAGATTACGCCGGAGAGAGTGGCGGTGGTGTCGGCTCCACGGCCGGTGGTGGTTCGGCCGGAAAGTCCTGCGCGAGCGGAAAGACGACCACGGGGACTGAGGCCCGCGAAGCCCGCTCGCTTTACGCGGCGCTGAGGCGCCGCTCTTCCGCGGTGGTGCGCGCTGTCGCGATTTCAGATTGCAGATTGTAGATCGCCTTTCAAACCGTTCCCACGCCTTTCTCGGCAACCTGCCGGCATCACTGTGATGACTGCTGATTCCAATTTAAAATGCTATCGTGGGCGGCTTGCGCCGTCACCGACCGGGCTGCTGCATTTGGGGCATGCGCGGACGTTTTGGATCGCGGCGGAACGTGCGAAAGAAAATTATGGGCGATTGATTCTGCGAAATGAAGACCTGGATTCGCAGCGTTGCCGGCCTGAGTTCGTATCGGCGATGTTCGAGGATTTGCGCTGGCTCGGGATTCAATGGAGCGAAGGGCCGGACTGTGGTGGTCCATACGGTCCTTACGCGCAGAGCGAGCGGCGGACCTTCTATATCGAGGCCTGGAAGAGTTTGCTTGACCGGGGATTCATCTATCCGTGTTCGTGTTCGCGGAAGGATGTGACGCTGGCGGCGGGGGCGCCCAATGAGGGGGATGATGAACCGGTGTATCCGGGAACGTGCCGGCCGACAGGAGGGCAGCGGAGCTTCGCTCCGCCTGGCAGGGTCAAAGACCCGGCCCCACACAAACAGGCCGAGGCGGCTGTTCCCATATTTTCACAGGTGCAATCCGTTTCGCCCGCCGGAGTGAATTGGCGTTTTCGCGTTCCCGATGGCGACGAGATTTGCTTTGACGACGTCCACCTGGGTCCGCAGCGCCTGATGGCGGGACGCGACTTTGGGGACTTTATTGTGTGGCGGCGGGACGATGTACCGGCTTATCAGTTGGCGGTTGTGGTGGACGATGCTGCGATGCGCATCACCGAGGTGGTGCGCGGGGCGGATTTGTTGAAGTCAACGGCGCGGCAGGTTCTTCTGTTTCGAGCGCTGGGGCTGGCGGTGCCGGGCTACTATCACTGCGATCTGGTGCGGGACGAGGCAGGAGTCCGGCTGGCGAAGCGGCATGATGCGCTGAGTATTCGCAGATTGCGGGAGTTGGGTTGGACGGCGGAGCAGGTGCGGGCTGGCACCCCGCCTCGACCTCCGGCTTGAAGCCTGTCTTTCCTGCCCGTAAACTTAAAGGATGCACGTGCACGCTCATGGCGCGGGCGGTCCCACGCGGGTTCTGAAGATCTCGCTGGGGGTGACCCTGGCCTACATCGTGCTGCTGATTGTGGCCGGCATCCGCGCGCACTCGCTGGCTTTGTTGTCGGAGGCGGGACACAATCTTTCCGATTTTCTTGCGCTGCTGCTTTCCCTGGTCGCGGTCTATTTCCAGTCACGCCCGGCGAATCCGAGCAAGACCTACGGCTACCAGCGAGCCGGAGTGCTGGCCGCGCTGGTCAATGCGACATCGCTGGTCGCGGTATCGTTTTTTATTTTCTATGAGGCCTTCCTCCGGCTGCAGCATCCGGTACGCGTGCAGGCCGGCGTGATGATGTGGGTGGCCGCCGCCGGTGTGGTGATGAACGGAGTGATCGCGCTGCTGCTCTACCGTTTTGCCGGCCGCGCAGGCAGCGACGTCAACCTCCGCAGCGCGTTGCTGCACGAAGTCGGGGACACGCTTTCGACTGCAGCCGTGATCGCGGGAGGCTGGGCGATTCTGGTCACGGGAAATTACTGGATCGACTCGGTATTGTCGGTCGCGATCGGCGTACTGATTTTGTGGTCGGGATTCGGCATTGTGCGCGAGACGCTCAACATCCTGCTCGAAGGCACGCCGCGCGGCATGAAGCTGGAGAAGATCGAGTCCGCCATGCGGTCGATCGAGGGGGTCAACGACGTGCACGATCTTCATGTCTGGAGCATCGGATCGGAAACGCACGCGCTCTCCTGTCATATCTCGATTGCCGACATTCCCCCGTCGGTCAGCGAGCGGATTCTGCGCGACGTGAAAGAGTGTCTGCTGCACGACTTCCGCATAGACCACACGACGATTCAGTTTGAGCACGCGGTGTGCGAAGTGGCGCATGGATGCGTGATTCCGGTCGTGGAAAGGGAAGAAGAACACCATCACCACAGCCGCTGAGAAGGACCGTGCAACGCAGTGTTCCTGTTAAGTTTGTTGTTTGTCGTAGATCTCCCGCGCTCGCTCCAGCGTATCCGCTTCTTCGGGAGATTTATCCGGCCGCAGGCGCACGATTCTCGGAAAGCGCAGCGCGTAGCCGCTCTCGTGGCGGTTGGACTGCATCATGTTGTTGAAGGCCACTTCCAGCACGATCTTCGGCTCGACCAGACGACGGAAGCCTTGATCCTCCAGGGTGTGCTCCAGGAACCACTGCGTCATCTCGGCAATCTCGGCGTCGGTTAGACCAGAGTATGCTTTGCCGATATTCACAAGTTTGTCGCCGTCCCATACCGCGAACGTGTAATCGCTAAGCACGCCCACGCGCTTGCCGTGTCCGTACTCGACCGCAGTCACGACGACGTCGAGCGTGGCCAGTTCGCGCTTCATCTTCAGCCAGGACTTGCCGCGTTTGCCCGGGGTATAAGGCGAGTTCAGATCCTTGATCATCAGGCCTTCATTGCCCCGCCCCTGGGCCGCCGTAAACAGTTCTTCTAACTCATCCGGCGAGGCAGCGTGAAAAACGGGCGCGCGAATCATGGACGCCGCCACTGCTCCCTCCGGGTCCGCAGCCTCATCTTCAAAAACCAGTTTCCCTTGCCCAGTTCTTCTCCGTGTCTCTGTGTCTCCGTGGTGAATGGTTTTCCTTTCTGCCGCCAACAGTTCATCCAGAATCCGGGCCCGTTCCCGCAGGGGACGGTCCATCACCAACTCCCTTCCCGCAAATAAAACGTCGAACACCAGAAACGCGACGGGATTTTCATGCAGCATCTGGGCGCTGACTTTCTTTCGTCCCAACCGCTGTTGCAAGACGCTAAAGGGGCGCGCTCGTGCGGCTGGATAGTCCCACGCCACAATCTCACCATCGAGAATCGCGTCCTGGGGCAGCCCGGCCAGCGCGTCCGGCAATTCCGGGAACGACTCGGTAATCTCATCCCGCGTGCGGGAGAAGAACTTCACCTCGCCGCCGGCGACATGGGCCTGGGCGCGGATTCCGTCATATTTGTCCTCGATCGCCTTGTCCCCGACCGCGGCGTCGGCAAAATAACGTAAGCCTTCTTCCGCGGACGCAATCGGACTCGCCAGCATGAATCCCAGCGGATGAAACAGCCGCATCTTCGTCTCGGCAAGTTTGCCTTCAGCCGCGAGGCGCACGGTTTCTCCAATGTCGCCCAAAAGCATGTTCGCGCGTTGCACCTCCGCGAGCGCGCCGCCGAACGCCCGGGCAATCGCTTCTTCAACCAGGCTTTCCTTCAGCCCGATCCTCAGGTCGCCAGTCATGATCTTCACGATGTACTTGGCTTCGAGCAGCGTCGCGCGTGATAACAGATCGCGCACCATCGCAGCCTTGGCTGCCGGACCGCGTGCGGCTGCAATTTGGCGAAAGGCCGCGGCGACTTCGAGCACGCCCAGCCCTTGACCCGCATGCGCAGGAAGGACCTCCCCAGCGACCGCGCCCAAGTCGCCGTGCCGTCGATACGCGGCGGTCAGTTCGCTCTCATCTTTGCCGGACAACTCTGCCACAATCTGCCAGAGCGAGCGCCCGCCGATCTGCAACGTAGTCTCCTCCCACGCCGGAAACGCCCGTCCCGAAAGGAATACAGCCGACACAGCCGCCTTGTCGGTCGCGCGCGACTTCAGGTAGTCGGCGACGATGTCGGTCTTCAGCAGTTTCTTGGTTGTGGCTGCGATCGCTTCGCAGGCTGTAGCCAGCAGTTGCATTTTTCCTCTTGGGGACCGCCGGGGGTCGCTCGCGCTGCATGATGCGGGCAGGGTTCGGTGATCGGCAGCAACGGTGCACCGGCCCCATCTTCGCCCTCTAAGCTCGTCCGGCGCCTCGACTTACGAGCACCACAAGCAATCCTAAACGAGTGACGGCCCTGTGTTACCCTAAAGGCTGCGTCGTCCCCTTGTGAGGAGCATCGAATAAACGTGCATTCTTGGCGAAATTACCTGCGATTTTTGGCCGCCGTGCAACTGCTGCCTGCGCTGGAAAGCGGGGAAGAAACCCTGGTCGGCGGACAAGCCGTGCTGGAGGGTGTGATGATGCGCTCGCCGCACGCGTGGGCGATCGCCTGTCGCAAGCCCACGGGCGAAGTCGTGACCATGAGCGAACCTCTCGAACGGCCGTCGGAGAAGCATAAGTGGATGGCGTGGCCGATCGTGCGTGGCGTGATGACGCTCGGCTACGCGATGAATCTGGGTTATCGTGCGCTGCGCTTTTCGGCCAACGTCGCCATCGAAGACATGATGCAGGAGGAAGCCGGAGCCTCTGTGACAACAGCCCCGGTGGCGGCCCCGGCGACCAAGAGCGCGGCGGAATGCGAAAAATCGCAGACGCGCGAGAAGGCCGCCACCCTCAGCAACTGGCTGGCCGCCGTGAATATCATCATCTCGCTGGCATTTTTCATTTTCATGTACAAGTACATTCCGCTGCTGGCGGCAACCGAGCTCAAGAAAATCAACCCCGCGCTGGGCGGCCAGGTCGTGTTCAACCTGGTGGACGGCGCCATCCGACTGGGGCTGTTCCTGCTGTTTATTTGGGGAGTCTCGTTGTGGAAGGATATTCGCCGCGTCTACCAGTATCACGGTGCCGAGCACAAGACCGTGTTCGCGTTTGAGAATGGCGATCCACTGGAGACCGCGGCGGTGCAGAAGTATTCCACCTATCACCCGCGCTGCGGTACCAGCTTCCTGATGACCGTGATGCTGATCTCGATCGCGTTCTACATGCTGATCCCGTTCACGACGTTCTGGGCGCGCTTTGCTTCGCGCATCGCGCTGTTGCCCATCATCGCGGGAGTGTCTTACGAGATCATCCGCTTCGCGGCCAAGCATCGCGGGTCGCTCTTCGCGCTGATGACCGCTCCCGGACTGTGGCTGCAGCGCATCACCACGCAGCCGCCGTCGGACGAGATGGCGCAATGCGCCATCACTGCGCTCGATCACGCCATGGCTCTTGAGAAAGAACGGGGCGGCGAGTTGGTGATTGCCTAGCGGTCCCGCCGCGAACACTTTTTCTCTGCCTTCCGACAACATTACAATGCCGTAGAGACGTAACTTGTTACGTCTTGCCTGTCCACAAGCGGGCACGCGCGGCGCGAACCGAGACGTAGCGAGCTACGTCTCTACGGAAGATTACCCATGTTTGAACGACTCGATCAAATTGAAGCCCGCTACGAAGAGTTGACCAATGCCCTGGCTTCGCCGGAGATCGTCAACGACTCGGCGAAATACCAGAGGACTGCCAAGGCGCACGCCGAAGTTGCGCCCATCGTGGAAAAATACCGCGAGTACAAGGATCTGACCAAGGGCATCGCGGAGAGCAAGGCGATGCTGGCCGACGAAAAAGATCTTGAGATGCGCGCCTATGCTCAGGAAGAACTCGACAAGCTGGAAGCGCGGGTAGGAGCGGTAGAAGCGGAACTGAAGGTCCTGCTCCTGCCCAAAGATCCGAACGACGAAAAGAACGTCATTCTGGAAATTCGAGCTGGCACGGGCGGAGACGAGGCGACGCTCTTTGCCGCGGAAATTTTCCGCATGTACACGCGCTACGCCGAAACTCAGCGCTGGAAGGTCGAAGTGCTCTCGTCTTCGGAGTCGTCGGCTGGCGGCTTGAAAGAAGTCATTGCCATCATCGAGGGCCAGCGCGTTTACTCCCAGCTCAAGTATGAAAGCGGAGTACACCGGGTGCAGCGCGTGCCCGCCACCGAGCAGCAGGGGCGGGTGCACACCTCGGCGGTTACGGTTGCGGTGCTGCCCGAAGCCGAAGACGTTGACATCAAGATCGAAGCCAAGGACCTGCGTATCGACACGTTCTGTTCCTCCGGTCCGGGCGGGCAGTCTGTGAACACGACCTATTCTGCGGTGCGCATTACGCACATTCCGACCAATACTGTGGTCAGTTGCCAGGACGAAAAGTCGCAGATCAAGAACCGCGAAAAAGGCATGCGTGTGTTGCGTTCCCGCCTTTACGAAATCGAAATGGAGAAGCAACAGTCCGCACTGGCCAAAGAGCGCAAGGCTATGGTGGGATCGGGTGACCGCAGCGAGAAGATACGTACTTATAATTTTCCGCAGAACCGGCTTACCGACCACCGCATTGGCTTCACCATCCACCAGCTTGAGGCCGTGATGGACGGCAAACTCCAGCCGCTCATCGAGGCGTTGACCACGTACTACCAGGCCGAAAAGCTGAAGCAGGAGACCGCCAGCGTGGTGTAGGAGGGAAGTATGCCCGATCTGCAGACGGCACTCTCATCAATTCTTGCTGACCGTTACGCCGCGAACGCCGCCCACGTCCGCGAACTGGCCGCGCCGCTGACCAACGCCCGGTTCTGGCAGAAGCCCTTCCCTTTCGGAAACAGCTTCGGCCACCTCGTTCTGCACCTGACCGGAAATCTGAATTACTACATCGGCGCGCAGATCGCGAACACGGGCTATGTCCGCGACCGCCCGCGCGAGTTCAGCGACTCGAATCCTCCGTCGAAAGACGAGGCCCTCAAGTGCTTAGACGACGCAGTTGCCATGGTGATCGCCACTGTACGCGTCCAGTCGTCTGAAGACTGGGCGAGAGAGTATTCCGGCGTGGGCACGAGCGCTCCCAATCGGCTGGCCATGGTGATGCAGTGCGAGAGCCACATGCAGCACCACATCGGGCAAATGATCTACCTCGCCTATCAGTGGGAGTCAGGGACGAACCAGAACTAAGAATTCGCACCGCGACTTGTTTTCCGCCGTGCCCCATGCCTCTGTGGTTAAAATTGCCCGTGCAGCTCAAACCAGCCCTCGCCGTGGCCCTTGCCCGACTTACCGCCGAGCACGTCCCATCCCCACGCTTGAACGCCGAGTTGCTGTTGATGTTCATACTCAACTGTGACCGCGCCTATCTCTTTGCCCATCCCGAGCGCGAACTCAGCCCCGATGAACAATCGCGCTACGAAGCTGTGATCGCCGAGCGGGTTCGTGGGGTACCGGCGCAATACATCACCGGGCATCAAGAATTCTGGGGAATGGATCTCATCGTTACCCCGGCAGTTCTCATTCCGCGTCCGGAGACCGAGCACGTCATCGAAACCGTGCTGAAGCTCAGTGGCGTGGCGAGAGCCGGTGGGCAGGAGCGCCCGCTTCACAACAAGCCTCTCCGTATTCTCGACCTGGGCACTGGATCTGGATGCATAGCGCTGGCTCTGGCCAAAGAACTTCCTCACGCTGAAATCCGCGCTACCGACATTTCTGCTGCTGCGCTCGAAATCGCGCGTGCCAACGCCGCCCGCCATCAGTTAGAGAATAGAATCCACTTCCACCAGGCGGACCTGTTGGCAGGCCTCGATCTTCCGCCCCTCGACTTCATCGTCTCCAACCCCCCCTACGTCGGCGAAGCGGAAGCAGATCTGGTTCAGCTTGAAGTTCGCAAGTTCGAACCGCGCAACGCCGTGTTTGCCGGGCCCGCGGGAGTGGAGGTTATCGCCCGCCTGATTCCACAAGCTCACGCAGCCCTGCGTGCCGGCGGCTGGCTTGCGATGGAGATCAGCGGCACGATCGCAGGGCAGGTGCAACGGCTTTTGGATGCATGGGACGAGGTTGAGATTATCCCCGATCTGCAAGCCATTCCACGCGTGGCGCGGGCGCGAAAGCCGCGGAGCCCGGACGCGATGTAACTTGCTATCGCACGGAAAACCGTGTCCAGCGTGCCATTTCGCAGTATGCAAAATTCTGCGCACTTGGGGTGTTTTATTGCAGCAAAAATGTTTTGACTTGACGCGTGCCCTTGGGCGGTGGCCTACTACTATCCCAATTAGTACTGACCCGTGAGTTTACGTTCAACTTACTTCGCTCAATCACAAAAAGCAGTCAATGCAAGATGATAAGGAGACAAAGTTGATGAAGTCACCTAGGTTCTCACGCTTTGTAGCCGGAGCTTTCGCCACGGCCGTGCTCGCTTCCTCGTTTGCAGCGGCACAAATGTCCGCGGAAAAGGTTGCCGCAACCAATAAAATTCTCCAGCAGGTAAAAGCCACCATCGCCAGAATGCCGGCTTCACATCAGCAAATGCTCGACGGCTATGCCAACATCAATCACCTGGCCACCGCCTGGCAAAACTACGGCATGCGATTGACGGATGCTTCCTTTGTGGCGCGCGCCAAGATGGCCAGCAAAGCCTCCATGCCGCCGCCTTCGGGGGGCATTGTCGCGGTTTCCAATCCGTCCACTGACGTGGCGTACTCTTCTTTTGGCGGATTCACACAGAGTGAGACGTCCACGGCGCGCTGCGGCAGTAGCGTCGTGGTTGGCTATAACGACTCGGGCAGCGTGTTCGAGACTCCCTACTTTTTCACGGGTACCGGCGGCCAGGGCTTCAGCGGTTCGTCATACTCCACCGACGGTGGGGCGTCGTTCTCTGACATCGGCCCAATCAATCCCGGATCCAACCTCTACAACTTCCTGGGTGGCGACCCCGGCGTGAACTGCGCCGACGCCAATACTTTCTACTACACCCAGATTTTCGACTACTACGACAGCAGCTTTAACCCGTACGCCGCCATTTCGATCAACACGTCGACGGACGGCGGCAAGACTTGGAGCGATCCGGTCCCGGCAATTTCCAAGAGCGGCTACGAGCACCTGCTCGACAAGCCGTGGTCGACCATCGATCCTTCCAACCACAAGCGCATCTACGTTTCCTACACCGATTTCGACTACTCACAAACCAATAGCTGCGGGACGAACTACCCGGGAAGGACCGCCATCGAGTTCGTGGAGTCCCATGACGGCGGCGTAACCTGGTCTGCTCCCCATGTGGTCACCGCAGCCTGCGGCAATGCTGCTGTCCAAGGGTCGCAACTGGCAGTCAGTTCCAACGGCACGCTGTACATTTCGTGGGTCAACCTGGGAAGCAACTTCCCGCTCGGCCCGCGCGCCATCCAGATCGCAACCTTCACCAACGGCGGCAGCGTCTCGGCCCCTGTGACGGTGGAGAGTTCGGTACAGCCGGGTGGAGACTCCTACTACTTGCAGGGCGAATTCCGTGACTTCCTGGATATGTCGATGGCGATCGACCATTCCGGAACCGCTTCGGACGGCGCTCTCTACATTACCTGGGCTGATGGCCGCGACAAGATCGTTCCCGATCCGCTGGCCATCCAAGGGGCCTATGCCTACGACGATGTTTTCCTCCGTGCCTCCTACGACGGGGGACAGACGTGGGGCTATGGTCCGACCAAGGTTAACAGCGACATCCAGTCCCGCCTGGGCAGTGGTCGTGACCACTACCAGTCCGGTATTGCTGTCGACAACCGTGGCTATGTGGCGGTTTGCTGGTACGACCGTCGTGCCGACAACCAAAACTTCGCCATTCGGCGGCACTGCGGCGAATCAACCGACGGCGGATACAGCTTTAGCGATGCTGACATCGGCCTGCAGCCCTCCGCACCTACTCACGGCAATGACATATTCATCAACCCGATTTACATGGGCGACTATGACCAGTTGAGCAGCGACTTCCTGAATTCGACCTCCGGCTTTATCGGAGCGTTCGAATCACAGACGGCGCGAGGCAACCCGGACGCAGTGGCTCACTCGATGCAGTAGTCTTTCGTGCACAAAACTAAGGGGCGGCCGGAAAAGGCCGCCCCTATTCTTTTGGCTTGTCATTCCGAGTGCAGTCAGGAATCTGCTGTTCGCGTGCCGGTTACGCCGCCTAGCGCCGCACGGCTGCGGGCTGAATCTCCTCGACGTCGATGATTTCAGTGGGATAGGTTCCGGTATAACATGCGGAGCAATAGGTGGTCTTCTCGCCTTCACCGCAGGCCTTTTTTAAGCCCTCAAGCGAAAGATAGGCCAGCGAGTCGGCGCCGATGTATTCCCGAATCTCTTCCACCGATTTATTGGCGGCGATGAGCTGCTTTTTTGATGGCGTGTCTACGCCGTAATAGCAGGGCGAAATGGTGGGCGGGCAGGAGATGCGCATGTGGACTTCCCGGGCGCCCGCGCTGCGGATCATGCGCACGATCTTGCGGCTGGTGGTGCCGCGCACGATGGAATCGTCAATCAGCACTACGCGCTTTCCCTCCAGCAGGGCGCGCACCGGATTCAGCTTGAGCTTGACCCCGAAATCGCGCACGCTCTGGCTGGGCTCGATGAAGGTGCGGCCCACATAGTGGTTGCGAATGAGCGCGAAGCGGAACGGGATGCCGCTCTCCGCCGAGTATCCCATCGCTGCCGTCACCCCGGAATCCGGAACCGGCACTACGAGGTCGGCTTCCACGGGAGCTTCCAGGGCGAGTTGCCGTCCCAGGTTTTCGCGGCTGGTCTGGACGGCGCGGCCAAACACCATGCTGTCGGGACGCGAGAAATAGACGTGTTCGAAAATGCAGCTCGATTGCGTGGCGCTGGTGGAGTAGAAGCGCGACGTGATTTCATCCGGTCCCACCACGATGAGTTCCCCCGGCTTCACATCGCGCTCGTATTCGGCGCCGATCAGGTCGAAAGCGCAGGTCTCAGAGGCAAAGACGATGGTATCGCGCTGGTGGCCTTCGGCGGCGGGGATGCGTCCCATGGCCAGGGGCCGGAAGCCGCGCGGGTCGCGGGCGGCAAAGATGCGATCCGCACTCATCATCACCAGCGAGAAAGCCCCTTCTACACGGCGGAGCGCGTCCGCTATGGCTTCGGGAAGGGTGTGTTCCCGGGAGAGGGCGATGAGGTGAACGATGACCTCGGTGTCGCTGTTGGTCTGAAAGATGGACCCCTGGTTCTCCAGGCGGTGCCGGATCAGATGGGCGTTCACAAGGTTGCCGTTGTGTGCCAGCGCAATCGCACCCTTGTTCGATTGCACCAGAATCGGCTGGGCATTCAAGAGTGCCGAATCGCCTGCAGTTGAATAGCGCGTGTGTCCGATGGCCAGCACGCCGCGCAGTTGAGCCAGCACGTCTTCAGTGAAGATGTCGGCCACCAGGCCCATCGACTTGTGCTGGTGCAGGCTCAGGCCGTCGGAGCTGACGATCCCCGCCGATTCCTGCCCTCGATGCTGCAGAGCGTGCAGACCAAGGTAGGCGAGTTTCTCCGCTTCGGGATTGGCAAAGATTGCGACTACGCCGCACTCGTCGTGAAATTTGTCGGGAATTTGCATTTAGCAATTAGCCTTTAGCTCTCTACCAGTTCCGGATCCGTCTTCAAGGACGATTCCAGCGCGGCTTCATACTCCTGACTCAACTCCGAAACCGTTGCCGAAATCACGCTCTTGCCATCCAGCGAAATCTCCAGCCGCTCCGGAATCGTCTCTCCGATCACCTCTGCGGCCACGCCGTGCTTCTTCGCTACTTCTTTGATTCGCGCCACCTTCGCCGGGTCGCAGGAGATCACAATGCGGCTCGCATCTTCTCCAAAAAGCGCAAACTCCGCGGGAATCCCGCCGGAAACCATGTTCACCCGCGCACCCACGCCCTTGGGGAACGCTTTTTCCGCTAACGCGACCGTCAGGCCGCCATCGGAGCAGTCGTGAGCCGAATCCACCAATCCCTGTTGGATCAGTTCAATGACGGCCTTCTGGAGTGCGGCTTCCATCTCCAAATCAAGCTCCGGCGGATATCCCCACAGCGTGCCCAATATCTCCTTTGCATATTCCGAAGAACCGAACTCGCTCTCTGCATCGGTGATATCGCCTGGCTCCCCGGCACGCAATAGCACAATCGTGTGTCCGGGTGCAGCGAAATACATCTTCGCGGCCTTATGCACGTCGTCCAGGATTCCCACAACGCCAAGCACTGGCGTGGGATAGATGCCTTCGCCCAGTGTTTCGTTGTAGAAGCTGACGTTGCCGCCGGTGATGGGAATCTCCAGTTCCTCGCAAGCCTTCTTGATTCCGTCGATGGTCTGGGAGAACTGCCACATGATGTGCGGTTTCTCAGGATTGCCAAAGTTGAGGCAGTTGGTCGCGCCCACGGGAGTTGCGCCGGAGCACGCCACCTTACGCGACGCCTCGGCGACCGCGTGCATCGCGCCCAGCCGCGGATCGAGATAGCACCAGCGCCCATTGCCATCGAGCGCCATCGCCAGCCCGCGCTGCGGCGCTCCGGAATCAATGTTCTTGATGCGGATCACGCCCGCATCGCCGGCCCCCGGCGCCTCGACCGTGTTGGTCTGCACCATGTGGTCGTACTGCTGCCACACCCAGCGTTTGCTGCAGACATTAGGACTGGCCAGCAACAACTTTAGATTCGCCGTGAAGTCGCCGACTCCGCCGAGGTTGTTCTGGGCGAGTGCGATCTGCTCTGGCATCTCGCGCGGTACCGGAGGCTCCCAGCGCGCCAACGGGCGCTTGTACACGGGAGCGTCATCGGTGAGCGCCTGATTGGGAATCTCCGCCACGACCTTGCCGTGTTCGAGCACGCGTAGCTTGTTGTCGGTGGTGACCTTGCCGACTTCAACCGCATCGAGTCCCCACTTTTCGAACACGCGGAAGACTTCACGCTCGCGGCCTTTTTGCGCCACCAGCAGCATGCGTTCCTGCGATTCGCTGAGCATGATCTCGTACGGAGTCATGCCAGTTTCGCGCTGCGGCACGCGGTCGAGTTCAATTTCTATGCCCACGCCGCCGCGGCCGCCCATCTCGCAGGTGGAGCAGGTAAGCCCCGCGGCGCCCATGTCCTGAATGCCTACGATCGCGCCCGTCTGCATGGCTTCAAGACAGGCTTCGAGCAGCAGTTTTTCGAGAAAGGGATCGCCGACCTGGACATTGGGACGCTTCGCTTCCGAGGCTTCGCTGAATTCTTCGCTGGCCATGGTTGCACCGTGGATGCCGTCGCGTCCGGTCTTAGCGCCCACGTAGATCACCGGGTTGCCTTCGCCGGCGGCGCGGGCGTAGAAGATTTCATTTTTTCGCACCAGGCCCAGAGCGAACGCGTTCACCAGCGGATTCCCGGAATAACAGGGTTCAAACTTAGTCTCGCCGCCCAGGTTGGGCACGCCGAAGCAGTTGCCGTAGGAAGCGACGCCGCTGACTACACCTTCGAGGATGGAATGATTCTTATGGATCTCGGCTTGGGTGGGGGCTGTTCCCACAGGGTTTTTTATTGGACCGAAGCGCAGTGAATCCATCACTGCGACGGGCCTCGCGCCCATGGTGAAGATGTCGCGCAGGATTCCACCCACGCCCGTGGTCGCACCCTGAAACGGCTCGATGAAACTCGGGTGATTGTGCGACTCGATTTTGAAGGCGCAGGCCCAGCCATCGCCAATGTCGATGATCCCCGCGTTTTCGCCCGGACCTTGCAACACGCGTCTGCTCCGCGTAGGTAGGCGCTTCAGATGCACGCGCGACGACTTGTAGGAGCAGTGTTCGCTCCACATCACGCTGAAGATGCCGAGTTCGGTGAGTGTGGGCTCGCGGCCGCCGAGGAGCTGCTTGATCTTGTCATATTCATCCAGCGTGAGGCCGTGTTGTCGGAGGGTCTCCGGAGGAAAGGCAGAGGTCAAAGAGGTAGCCATGGGAAGAGCTTCTATTGTCGCATTTCGGAGGCGCCGGTGGGTAGGGCAGGGTGTCGGGCTGATTGGACCAACGTTGCCGCCTTCTCCTGCTACGATTCTCTTTCATGAGATCGATCATCGTAGGCACGGCAGGGCACATCGACCACGGGAAGACCGCGCTGGTGAAGGCGCTGACCGGCATTGATGCCGACCGGCTGGAGGAAGAGAAGCGCCGCGGTATCACCATTGACCTGGGCTTCGCGCACATGGACCTGACCGACGCGAAGGGCGAGACCCTGCGGCTGGGGTTCGTGGATGTTCCGGGGCATGAGCGTTTTGTCCGCAACATGCTGGCCGGCGTAGGCGGCATTGATTTGGTGCTGCTAGTCATCGCCGCGGATGAGTCCATCAAGCCGCAGACCCGGGAACACTTCGACATTCTGCAATTGCTGGGCGTGCGGCGCGGCATCACGGTGCTCACCAAGTCCGACGCGGTGGATGCGGAAATGCTCGACGTGGTGCGGTTGGAGGTAGAGGAATATCTGAGCGGGACGTTTTTGGACAAGCCCAAATCGATCATCGCTGTGAGCGCGCTAACGGGCGCGGGTCTGGAAGACTTGAGGAGAGCGCTGGTTGGGGCTGCAGAGGAGGTCGAGCCCCGGGATTCGGGTGCACTGGCGCGCTTGCCCATCGACCGCGTGTTCACGATGAAGGGATTTGGCACGGTGGTCACCGGGACACTGATCGCGGGAACCATTCGGCGCGAAGAAGAGATGGAAGTGTTTTCGACCGGCCAGCGGGTGCGGGTTCGGGGAGCGCAGGTCCACGGACTCGCGGCCGATGCGGCGGTCGCGGGGCAGCGAACTGCGCTGAACCTGGCAGGAACGAGCACGGAAGACCTGGCTCGCGGGATGACGCTGGCGCCACCGACCACGTTTGTCGCGACGCGTCGCGCCGATGTGTCATTGCGATTGCTGCCGTCAGCAGCCCGTGCGATGAAGGACCGGGCACGGGTGCACTTTCATTCGCACACGATGGAAACAATAGCGCAAGTTGCCCTCTACGCCGACCGGCAAGTGAGACCCGGAGAGGAGGCATATGCGCAACTGCAGCTTCCCGACGCCAGCCTGCTGCTGCCGGGAGATCGCTTCATTCTGCGTCAGTTCTCGCCGGTCGTGACGATTGGCGGGGGAATTGTGCTGGACGCTGCTCCGATGCTCGGTCCCAAGGACGTGAGGAGGCTGGAGAAAACGGCGGGTGGCCCGGTTCTGGCCTTCCAGCAGATGATGGACACATTCAAGTCGGGGCGTCGGGGAGAGATCCTCACGGGGCGTGTGACTCGTCGTGGCAAGCAGGGTCTGACATGGTCTGAGGCCGTTGCGGAGACTGGCTGGCGCCGTGCCGAGATTGTGGAACACGCCGAAGCACTCATCGAGTCCGATGTGCTGGTGCGGTTTCAGGAACGGCTGTTTGCGGAATTTGAATTCAAGCTGGCGCGGCAGAGCCTGCTGGATGCGGTCTCCAGTTTTCACCGCAGGAGTCCGCTCGATGCCGGCATGTCGAAGGGCGAGGCGTTGGACGAGCTGCAGCGCGTCTTTGAGATGGCACCCGAGCTGTTTGAAGCGGCTTTGGCGAGTCTGGTCAAGGGGAAAAAACTCGAGCTTGTGAATGAACTTGTGCGCTTGCCCGGTCACGGCGCGGTGATGAAGGATGAGGAAGCCGAATCCAAGAAGAAGATCGAGGAAGCGTTTGCGGCGGCGGGATTGAAGGTCCCCGCGCTGCGCGAAGTGATCGCCGGGCTCAGGGTCGATAAGATCCGCGCCCAGAAGATTGTCACGTTGCTACTGCGGGATAAGGTCCTGGTCAAGATTTCCGATGAACTGGTGTTTCATCGCGGCGCACTCGAAGAGTTGCGGAGGCAGATGGCGGCGTACAAAGCGAAGTCGGTGAAGATTGATGTGGCGCAGTTTAAGGAGATGACCGCGGTCAGCCGTAAGTACGCCATCCCTCTGCTGGAATATTTGGACAGGGAACACGTGACTCGGCGCGTGGGCGATGCGCGGGAGATTCTTTGAGAATTCGACGATTGGATAGCCCTGATCCAAGCCCTCAGATTTTCTCCTCCGGAAACTCCAGTTCCAGGCCCAGGGGGTCGGTGAAGCGGTTGGTGAGGTTCGCGAGTCCGGTCAACAGGTGGATGTCCACAATCTCGGGGTCGGAGAACTCTTTCTTTAGAGGCACGAAGTCGGCATCGTCGACGTCGTGCGGAGTGCGCGTCAGTTTCTCGACATAGGCCAGGGCGGCGCGTTCCTTCTGACTGTAACGCGAGTAATCTCCCGCTTTCAGCGCCGACCAATCTTCCGCGGTAAGGCCTACGCGCTTGGACGATGCGACGTGGTGCTGGCTGCAGTAGCGGCATCCGTTGATCAGAGATACGCGGATGTAGATCAGTTCGTAGAGCTTACGCTCGAGGGAGCGGCCGACGCTGGGGTAAAAGGTTAGAAAATTCTTAAGCATCTCGGGGCGATGCGCGAGCGCCTTCTGTGAGTTGCCAGGTTTGCCACGAAGAGTCTTCTCGTAGATTTCCTTCACTTCTGCATTTGCCGAGTCCGGGGTGATCAGGCTGATGCGCGCCATCAGATTCTCCAAGATTAAGAGTGGAACAGTCTGTCTTCATCATCGCAGATCGGATGATGTTCTGCAGGAATGCACACAGCTCAAGAACAAAGGCGAACTTGCCGATAGTGCCGAGTGAGGCGTCCTGCAATGAGAATGTTGACGTTGGTTGTACTACTGGCTTGCGCGGGAACCCGGTCCGGGTGCGCGCAGGGAACTTCTGATTACGACACGAGCGCGAAGATTATTGCGATGGAGCACATGTGGAGCCAGGCGTACGTACTCAAGGACTCAAAGGCCTTGGCGAGGATTCTTGACGACTCATTCGTCAACGTCGAGTCGGACGGCAAAGTGGTCACCAAAGCGGGTGTATTGGCAGAACTGCGGAAATCCGCCGTACTGCAGATTTTGACGGAATCGATGGCGGTGCATTTGCACGGCGACACGGCAATCGTGACCGGTGTTGTCCGGATAAGGGGAGTGGAGCAAGGAAAGCCGTTCGCCCAACGCGAGCGCTTCGTGGACACATGGCTTTACAAGAAGGGGGGATGGGTCACGATTGCGGGCCTGGTAACGCCGATCGGGGAGTGAGTCTGGGTGTTCTCCCATGTTGCAGGCGACGTGTCGCGATAGAGAGTTGACCTCATGAAAACTACAGGCTTGATATTGTGTGTGGTGTGCGCGTTGTCACTGACCGTTTCCAGCCAGGAGAGTAACGGAAGCAGCGCTGCACCGGCCATCCGTGCGCTGGAGCGCGAATGGATGGCTGCGCAATCGCGCAATGACAACGACGCCTTGAATCTGATTTTCGATAATGCCCTGGTGTACGTCGAATACGGCAGATTGGTAACAAAGGGGAATTACCTGTCGAGAATCAAGGGGGCGGGCCCACAACTCAGCCAGATCGTCGTGGAACCCCTGACAGTGCGCACGTTCGGAACCACGGCCATCGTGGTTGGAGCCTACCGCGAAACAGATGTAAAAGAAGGGAAGCCAAGGCTGAGGCGCTGGCGGTTTCTTGATACCTGGGTGAACAAGAAAAGCGGTTGGGTGCTGGTCGCGGCAGCGGCGACGCCTGTGACAAACTAGCAAAGCCTGCCGCCCGCCGATTACTGGTGGGTGTTTCTGCCCTCGCCCCCTTCGTAAGTCCCCAGTCAAAGCGCTCCCTGCCCTGCCGCCTCCAGCCGCATAGAAAGAGATACTTGCCATGCCTCCTGCCGTGCTCTTAGAGTGCGAGGCTAGGAGTCGCCGCAGTGAATATCATCCTATCCCTGTTCTTGCTGCTTGGGGTTGTGCCTCAGGCCGCGCCGCAGCCTGACGCCGACCAGACGAGAATTCTGGCGCTGGAGAATGCCTGGAATCAGGCTGAGGAACATAAAGACATAAAGGCGCTGGAGTCGTTGCTCGATGCCAGCCTGGTTTATGTCGACTACGACGGCTCCATGATGGACAAGGCGCAGTTCATGGCCAGCGTGAAGGCGCCGTCTCTGCATCCCGAACAAATTGTGAACGGATCGATGACGGCGCATGTTTATGGAGACAGCGCGATGGTAACCGGTGTGTATCGCGAGAAGGGCGTGAACAATGGGAAGCCTTACCTGCGCCGAGGCAGGTTTACCGACATGTGGGTGTATCAGAACGGGGCCTGGGTGTGCGTGGCCAGCCAGTCGACGTTGATTATGCACTGACACGGAAAGACGGGTTCCCGGCGGGGAAAGAGGAAGAGTCATGAAGCTCAACGGCATTTTGATAATGTTCGTCTGTGCGACTGCGGTCTGGGCCTCCTCGCAAACCGATGCCGAGGCCGGCGCCAAGTCGAAGATCGCCGCTCTCGAGCAAGCTCTGGAACCAGGCCTACAAATCGGGCGACACGAAGGCCCTGGATTCGCTGCTCGATAATGCCATTGTGCTGGTGAACGACGACGGCTCGGTGCAAACCAAGGCTCAATTCCTGGAAAGCGTGAAGGAATCTCCGGCGCAGCCGAGTTCTCAACAGCAGCAGGTAGCGCCGGAATCTCTGAATGTCCACCTGTTCGGGACGGTGGCGATCGCCACCGGGGTGATGCGGGTGAAAGGCGTGGAAGGCGGCAAGCCCTACACGCGGCGCGAGCGCTTCGTGGATACCTGGATTTACAAAGGCGGAAAATGGGTATGCGTCGGCACCGACGCCACACCCGTTCTACACTGAGAGTGGTGGCCTGCAGAGTTCCTCCACCCAGAAATGCTTCTGATTCGTCCTGCGACTGTTCACGACGCGACACTGCCGCGCACGATGATCCGCGAACTGGCGGAGTTCGAGCACGAGCTCGATCTCGTGTGCATCACGGAAGAGGATTTGGTGCGAGATGGGTTCGGCGAGAACCCGAGATTCCGCGCCTTGATTGCCGAATGGGACGGACAAGCGGCGGGGTACGCTGCGTTCTTTGGCTACTACTCGACATAGGCGGAGCGCTAAAACGGCTGGCGGAGAAGGGATGGTGAAGACGAAGAGCGGCAAAGTGAGCGGTCCGATTCGTTGGTTTGCGACTCCGGCGGAATGGGCCGCGTGGCTGGAGAAAAATCATCGCGGGTCGGAAGGTTTGTGGCTGCGGCTGGCGAAGAAAGAGTCGAGGCTTCGGTCGGCAACCTACGCCGAGGCGCTGGAGATTGCCTTGTGTTACGGATGGATTGATGGGCAGAAGCGCGGCGAAAGCGATGAAGCGTGGCTGCAACGATTCCTGCCGCGGTCGGCGAAGAGCATTTGGTCGAAGATTAATCGCGGAAAGGTAGACGGCCTGATCGCGAGCGGGCGCATGAAAGCTGCCGGGTTGGAAGCGGTAGAAGCGGCCAAGAAAGATGGCAGGTGGGCAACGGCCTATGACTCGCCGCGAGGGGCCAAGGTTCCCGAAGATTTTCAGGTAGCGCTCGACGCGAATCCGCGGGCCCGAACGTTCTTTGAGTCGCTGGATGGCGCGAATCGGTACGCGGTGCTGTTTCGTATTCAAACGGCGAAGAAGGCAGAGACGCGGGCGCGAAAGATTCGGGAGTTTGTGGAAATGCTGATGAGAAACGAGAGGATTCACGAGCCGCGCAAACCGCGCCGGCCGGAAAAATAGACAGAATGGCCATCGTCAGAATTATCGGAGCAGGGTTGGCCGGGTCGGAGGCGGCGTGGCAGTGCGCGCGGCGCGGCGTGGACGTGGAGTTGTTCGAGATGCGTCCGGTGCGGACGACGCCGGCGCACCAGACTGCGGACTTTGCCGAACTGGTGTGTTCGAACTCGCTGAAGTCGGACAGTGAGAATACGGCTCCGTGGCTTTTGAAGGAAGAGATGCGGCGGGCGGGCTCGCTGCTGCTGGAGATTGCGCGGGAGTGCGCGGTTCCGGCGGGGCACGCGTTAGCTGTGGATCGGGTTACCTTTGCGGCACGGGTGACGGAGGCCATCTCGCGAGAGGCCCGGATTCGAGTGCGGCGCGAAGAAGTTACGGCGGTTGACGAGGGCGAGGCGACCATCATTGCGACCGGGCCGCTGACCTCGGAGGGGCTGGCTTCCGAGATTGCGCGGCTAAGCCAAGGGGCTGAGGAGTCCAGGCTTGTCGGAGGGGCGCCCGCTGCTCACGGTCCGCATTTGTATTTTTACGACTCGATCAGTCCGATCGTGGAGGCGGACTCGATCGACATGGCGCGGGTTTACATGGCGGCGCGCTATGACAAAGGGTCGGCGGATTACATCAATTGCCCGATGAACGCCGATGAGTACGGGCGATTTGTCGATGCGCTTTTGGCGGCGCAGTCGGTCGAGGAGCGCGATTGGGAAAAGCTCAACTATTTCGAAGGCTGTCTGCCGATCGAGGAAATTGCGCGGCGCGGCCGAGACACTCTGCGTTTTGGACCAATGAAGCCGGTGGGGCTGATCGATCCGCGGACCGGACGCATGCCGTATGCGGTGGTGCAGTTGCGGCAGGAAAATCTGCGGGCAGATTCGTACAACCTGGTGGGATTTCAGAATCATTTGAAGTTTGGCGAGCAGGCGAGGGTACTGCGCATGATTCCCGGCCTCGAGAACGGGCGGTTTCTGCGCTATGGGCAGATTCACCGGAATACCTACATCAACGCGCCAACTCTGTTGCGGGAGACGCTGCAGATGAGGACGCATCCGCGAGTGCTCTTTGCGGGGCAGATCTGCGGGGTCGAGGGATATGTGGAGTCGATCGCGACCGGGCTGCTGGCAGGCATGCATGCGGCTGCGCTTGTTTCCGGAAGTGAGATCGTGGCTGCGCCGCGGGCTTCGGCGTTTGGATCGCTTACCCATTACGTGACGCACGCGGACGCGAAGAATTTTCAGCCCGCGAATATAACCTTTGATTTGTTGCCTCCGCTGGACAAGAAAATCAGAGATCGGAAGGAGCGGCATCGCCTGCAGTGTGAGATGGCGCTGCAGGAATTCGACCAGTGGTTTGACAGGGTCGGCGTGACGGCTGCGTAAGCTTAGATCGCAGAAAGCGGCAACGAGCTTCGCCGGCCTTGCTTAGGTTCCTCGGTTTCGATCGAACTCCCGCTTGCCAGGCCTTCGCTCACTCTGCGCACAAGAACGGTGTGAAGATGGAGGAGTGGAAGTGCTCTCCGAGATTCAGATTCGTCGAGCCGGCCCGGAGGATGCCGGGGCCGTTGCGAAGGTGCTCTACGACTCCTTCGCGGAGTATGAAGCTCTCTATACTCGTGCGGGCTTTGCGGCTACGACGCCAAACACGGAACAGGTTTTGGATCGCATGCGGGAAGGACCGGTCTGGGTTGCCGTCCGCGACGGCCGCGCGTTGGGGACCGTAGCCGCCCTGGCCAGGCAGAAGTCGCTGTACATGCGAGGGATGGCCGTTCTGCCGGCTGCGAGAGGATTGAGAGTTGGCGCTCGACTGCTCGATCAAGTCGAGCGCTGGGCTTTAGCCGAAGGGTACAGCCGTGTGTTTCTGAGTACCACGCCGTTTCTCGATGCGGCGATCCGGTTGTATGAGAGATATGGGTTCCGGCGGACAGATAAAGGGCCGCACGATCTGTTCGGTACTGCGCTGTTTACGATGGAAAAGAACATTCCCCGGGGGTGATCCGCTAAGGCCCTACACGAGGTCGCTGCCCTCCTAATCCCTGAACTTTCCTGCAACAAAAACTCTCCCGGATACGTATCTAGCATCCAGGGCACGAGGGGCTTACCTTCTCTTTCGGGCCGCGTCCAACCCAGTGTTATGACCGTGCGCGATCTTATCGTCGATGTGCTGCGGACGTTGTGGGCGCACAAGCTGCGGGCGTTTCTGACTATGTTCGGGATCGCGTGGGGCATTGTGTCGATCGTGCTCATGGTGGCGGCCGGCGAGGGCCTGCGCAAAGGGCAGGAAGAGCAAGCGCGCACCCTGGGGAAGGACGTAATGATCGTGTTCCACGGGCGCACCAGCCTGCAGGCCGGTGGGACTCACGCGGGACGCATGGTGCACTGGGAAGATGAGGATGTGCCGGTGGTGCAGCAGGACTCGCCCGACTGCGAATACGCAATTCCGGAACTGGAGCAGGATACCGTCCGCATCCACTCGAACTTCAACAATGCAGCTTTCACCGTGACCGGGTCGTATCCAGCCTTTGCCTATATTCGCAGCCTCGACGTCGGCGCCGGACGTTTCTACGACTGGGATGATATGCGCGAGGCCAGGCGCGTGGCCTTTCTTGGGTCGGATGCGGCGAAGCAATTGTTTCCGGGGCGTGACCCGGTGGGCGAGACCGTATATCTTAACGAGTTTCCTTTCACCGTGATTGGAGTGATGGCCAAGAAGAAACAGGATTCCAGCTACGACGGCTGGGATGTAAACAAAGTCTTCGTGCCCTTTGCCGCGATGCGCCGTGATTTTCCCGACAAGCCTCCGGGCACGGACGTCGACATTCGACCAATTGCTGGTGACGCCGAAGTCGGTGGAGCAGCATGAGGCTTGCAAACGCGAAGTGCGCGCGGCTCTGGCGCGCATGCATCGCTACGATCCCCACGACAAGGAAGCCTGTCCGATCTGGGATACGGTGCAAGAGGCGCAGGCCTTCAAGACCATGACCGACGGGATGAAATTCTTCCTGGGCGCGGTGGGGATTGTAACCCTGCTGCTGGGCGGCATCGGGGTGATGAACGTGATGCTGGTGGCGGTGCGGGAGCGGACGCGAGAGATTGGAGTGCGCAAGGCCATTGGGGCTCCAGCGGGGACGATTCTGCGGCAGTTTTTCATTGAGGCGCTGATTATTGCGTTGTTGAGCGGAGGAATCGGGTTGGGTGTGGCGTTTGGATTTTGCGCCCTGGTGAACATGCTGCCCATGCCCGACTTTTTTGCCGGACTGATCCCCAGTTGGAGTTCGGGTTTGATCGCGGCCGGATTGTTGGGAGCGATTGCGGTAGGAGCGGCGCTGTATCCGGCGCGGAGAGCGGCGTCGATTGATCCGATTGAGGCGCTTCGTTATGAAGCAGGAGGGTAGGATTTGTGTGGGTCCGGGTCTCTGACCCGGCCAGGCGCGCTAGCGCGCCTGGGTTTGACATCGATGGCGGCAGTGGCCACACAGGTGCCTTTCACGAGGACCATGCTGATTGAAATCATTATCGAGGCCTGGGTGGCGTTGAAGCGAAACATCACGCGCACCTTGCTTACCATGCTGGGTATTGTATGGGGCATTGCCACGGTGACTTTGTTGATTGCATATGGCAACAGCTTCCGCAGCATTCTGGTTCACGGGTTTGATGCGTTCGGGAAGGGCGCAGTCATCGTCTGGCCGCAGCAGACCAGCGAGCAGCCGGGCGGGCAGCGCGCCGGAAAGAAAGTTGTCCTCGAGCAGGCCGATCTGGACATGGTGAAGGCGATGGCACCGCTGGTAAAGCATGCGTGTCTGGAAACGGTGCGGCGGCCGGGTATCGCCTACGGCGACCGCTTGGTGGGGACGGCGCCAGTACGGGGTGTCTGTCCTGAGTATGGCGAAATGCGGAATGAAGTTCCGTCGGAAGGCCGCTGGATCAACGCTGAAGACGAACTGGAACGGCGGCGCGTGATCTTTCTGGGCGGACGCCTGAAGGAGGAACTGTTCAGCGGGCGTCCCGCGGTGGGCGAGACCGTGGAGGTCTCGGGCGTGCGTTTCACCGTGATTGGCGTCATGGCACGGAAGATTCAACTTAGCAATTACTTCTCCAGCGACGACGAGTCGTCGTGGATTCCTTACTCAGCGGCCGGCGATTTGTGGAACACTCGCTACGCGGCGGTGATGGTGTTTGAACCCGTCGCCCCGCAGTTCGAGAAGAAAGCCATGGCACAGGTGCTCGCCGCCATTGCCACGCGCCAGAATTTTTCGCCGACGGATCCGAAAGCTCTGCAGATGTTCGGCCGGGATGAATTTCGCCCCGTGATCGACGCGCTCACGATCGGGCTGCAGGTGCTGCTGACGTTCATCGGGACTCTGACCCTCGGGATTGGCGGCGTGGGCGTGATGAACATCATGCTGGTGTCGGTGGACGAACGCATTCGTGAGATCGGGTTGCGGCGCGCGCTGGGCGCGCGCCAGCGCCACATCAAGCTGCAATTTCTCGCTGAGACGCTGCTGATCATGCTGCTGGGCGGGGCCATCGGCGTGCTGCTGTCTTACCTGATCGCGTGGTCCGTCGGGACATTGCCCCTGATGGGCCCACTGTTTGAGGACACTTCCGGGCAGGCTGACATCCACTTGCGCATTTCGTTGATGACTGTGCTGCTTTCGACGGCTGTGCTGTTGGTGGTGGGCGTGATCAGCGGGCTGGTTCCCGCGATGCGAGCCTCGAAGCTGGATCCGGTGGAAGCGTTGAGGTACGAGTAGCGAACCAGGTAGCGTCCGCGCTTCCAAGAACGCCATCCTGTTGTTCTTCCGATTTGATTTGCGCTGCGCCCTGGTTCGCAGTACCTTGCTGCTGAGGCGTTTCCGCGCCGAGGTGCACCTTGCCGATTTCCGCAGTCGATACGATCACCCTAGCCTTTCAGCACACCAAGCGGCAGCTGGTGCAGCCGGTTCGCTTCTGGCAATGGACCCGACTGGCGGTGGTCGGGTTGCTAGCCGGGGAAATGGGCTCCGGCGGCAGTTTCAACGTTCCTTCGAACTTCAACTTCCCGCGGCATGGATCTTCACGCCAGCTTCTGGATCTGGGCTTCCCAAAGATTGATCCCGTGATTCTCGGCCTGCTCATCACGGTCCTCGTGGTGGCGGGTCTGGTGTTCATGGTTGTGATGATGTACGTCAACAGCGTGATGCGGTTCATTCTGTTCGACAGCATCCTGGCGAAGGAGTGCCACATCCGGCAGGGCTGGGGCCGCCGGCAAGGAGCGGGCTGGAAATATTTCTTGTGGCAGTTGGGTGTCACGCTCGCAGCTTTAGTGGGCATGGTGGTGCTGCTGGGGATCCCGGCCGCCTTCGGTCTCGCGCTGGGATGGTTTCACGAACCGCGCGAACACATGCTGCCTCTGGTGCTGGGCGGAATCGTGGTGTTCTTTTTGATGGCCATTTTCGTCGTTGCCATGGGGTTGGTTCATGTGTTGACCAAGGATTTTGTGGTGCCGCAAATGGCGCTGGAGGGCATCGGCGCTGTCGAGGGGTGGCGGCGGCTGTGGCCCATGATTCAGGCCGAAAAGAGCGGGTACGCTGTGTACGTGGGCATGAAGATCGTGCTGGCGATCGGGGCGGCGATCGTGATCGGGATCGTGTCGGTGGTTCTGGGTTTGCTGGTTGCGATCCCGACCGTGGGGCTGGCAATTGTTGCGGTGCTGACGGGGAAGACCGCCGGGCTGACCTGGAATGTCGCAACCATTACCGTGGCCGTGGTGGTCGGATGTATTTTGCTGGCGGTACTTCTGTATTTGATGGCGCTGATTTCGGTACCGGCGATTGTTTTTTTCCCAGCGTACGCGATTTACTTCTTTGCGGCGCGGTATCGAGCGCTGAGTCTGGTGTTGTATCCGCCGCCGGCGCCGGTGGTTCCAGGTTTCGACGCCGGTGGGTCGCCGCCGCTGGCTCCTGACCCCACTGGGTAGCCGCACTGCGTGCGGCGGACAGCCGGGCGCGGCTGCCCCCAAATGTGTTCTCCTTCCGAAATTACCCGCTACTTCCTGCCGTGCGGCCAGGAGAAGCGGCGGCCTACGATGCACTTCACGATGAGGTGGTCGGTGGAACTGGTGGCGCCGATGCCGACTCCGAAGTTGAACTCCCATTGCGGGGCGAAGTCGATATCAATCGAGGGGAAGAATTGCTGCTGCTGATCTCGGAGCGGGTCAAATCCGCCCAGTGAGCCATAGGACGCGTAGTACTCCAGCCCGCCGGCAATTTTCTTCGTGAAATCGTAACTGACCTTCACGTTGGGCGAAAACTCAACGCCCTTATTCACGCTCGGTCCGTGGAACGAGCGATCGAGCGCGGGATTGAACGCCAGGTACCAGCGGCCGATTTTCTTGTCGACGATGGGCCGGATTTCCCACGTCCACGTATCGGGCGAAAATGCCGCGCGCTGGTAGCCGATCTCCGTGGATAGGCTCACGCCCACCGGCCAGTGCCATTTCTCAGGGACGCGGACGCGCGGGCGGATGTGGTCGCCCACCCATTGCCACCCGCCATCCGGCTGAATGCTGGAGAAAACGTAGAAGCCGACCTCCGACCAGTCGTTGATGCCCTGCGTCAGTTCGAGCGTTTCGTGCTCGGCGTGATTCGTAGGCAACACGCCATCTTGGACGGTCTTGCTGCCGTCGACGGTGAAGTTGGAGTGAATCTCGACCATGGTGGAGCGCGGGGCTACAGTGTCCGCGCCGTAGACCTGAATCTCGTAGTTATCCTGGGCGCAGGCGCACGGGGCAAGGATGAGGGCGGTCAGAAATGCGAAGAGGATGGGTCGCAAATTAGGGGCCATGGGTCTCAGATCGAACTGGGCCGCATGTTTGTCGTCGCGACCATCTCATCCATGATGCACGGATGCGTGGGGAAGACGCAACCCGGACATTTCCCAAGGCAAATTTCCAAGGCTTAAGCTCTGCCATTTCGAGCGCAGCGAGAAACCCGCTTTTCGCTGGCGTCGGCAGAAAGCAGATTCCCTTCGGCTCGGTGCAGGGCAGGCTCTCCTCGCTTGGCTCGTCGGAATAACAAGAAACTGCGGAACTCTAGCGGTTCAGCGGGTGTCTGATGTTGCAGACACGCGCGTGCCCAAGAGGAGCAAGGTTCCATGGCATTCTCAATGGCAGGCGGGAGTTCGTCCGGTCCGCAGATGAACGTCACTCCGCTGATCGATGTGCTGCTGACGCTGATCGTCATGTTCATGCTGGTGGTGGCCATGGATCCGAAATATGGTGAGCAGGTGCAGATTCCGCAACCAGATCAGAAGCAGACCGCGGAGGAGACGGAGTCGAGCGCGATTGTGATCCAGGTGGTCTGGACGACGAAAGATGCTCCGCCGACGGTGAAGATCAACGAGGAAGACGTGCTCTGGGAGGATCTGGAGACGCGACTGGCGCAGATTTATTTGAAGCGCGCCGAAAAGGTGGCGTTCGTGCGTGGCGATGCCGATGTGGATTTTCAGTACGTCGCCGTCGTGATTGACTTGGCGCATCACGCGGGCGTGCAGCGCGTGGGGTTGTTGGCGCAGGATCGGATGGTGGCGGGAGAGTGACTTCCACCGTGCTGCGCAAGGAGAGCGCAGGTACGGCAGTGACCTTCCGTTGTCTATACGGTGTGCTGAAATGAAGACAGAGTCGGGTGTGCGCTATGCGGAAGTCTCGAACATCGTCAAGACTTTTCAGTGACTTCAACACGCCACAGTTCGCGAGTGTAATGGCGATGGTCGTGTTCGTCATGCTGCTTGTATTCATGACGATACCTACGGGCCACCACGGAGTCAGCGCCGACCTGCCCAAGGTATCGCATCCAATTTCCCTGCCGGGCGCGCGCCGCGAAGACGCGATGGTGGTCACGATCACTCGCGACGGTAAAGTCTATTTTGGTAACGAACAGATGTATTTTGGAAGTCTGCCGGTGAAGATTCAGGAGCGCCTGAAGGATCGAGAGGTCGAGCGCAAGGTTTACATCGTCGCGGATATGCGCGCGCGGTGGGGCACAGTCAAGGCAACGCTGGACGGCGTTCGGTCGACCGGAATTATCAGGGTTGCATTTCTGGTTAACTAGCGCTGTGGCGCAGCCAACTCGCTTAGATAGCGATCCGCAGAGGCTGAAGCCGGATTCTTTAGCCAAACCCGACCGGCACGACTGAAGTCGTGCCCTTCCCGTGGCGTGCAAATCAGACATTGCAACGCAGAGTAGCAGAGCCGGGCTGCGCCCGGCGGACAGCCGGGGGCGGCTGTCCTCACATAACCACTTAACCACACTTAACCACTTAACTATGCTTAACCACTTAGCTTAACCACTCAGCTTAACCACTTCACCTCTATGAATCCCTTGCTCTGTTCTTGATCCAGATCGGAGTGCCGACGAAGCCGAAGGCTTCGCGGATTTGATTTTCCAGGAAACGCTGGTAGGAGAAGTGCAACTTCACGGCGCGGTTGGTGAACAGGACGAACGTGGGCGGGGCGACTGAGGCCTGCGTCATGTAGAGAATCTTGACCCGCTGGCGCATGGGGACCGAGGCGCGCTCGAAGTCCACCTTCTCGATGAAGCGGTTCATCTGCCCGGTGGTGACGCGCTTGCGCCGCTCGGTGGCGACTTCTTCGAGCAGCGGGAAGATTTTCTCCGTGCCCTTGCCGGACTTGGCAGAGATGAAGACGATGGGCGCGTAGTTCAGGAACTTCAGTTCGTAACGCAGGCGCTGCTCGTAGGCGTCGCGGTCGCCGGGGCGCTTCGACTCGCGCATGCGCTCGGCCTTGGTGGGGCGCGTCGGCTTCTCCTTGCCGCTGATCACGAGATCCCATTTGTTGACCACGATGATGATGGAGCGTCCGCTCTCGTGGGCGAGTCCGGCGATGGAGGCATCGAGTTGGCTGACGCCTTCGGTCGCATCGATCACGAGCAGCGCAATGTCAGCGCCTTCCAGATGCTTGCGCGCCATGACGACCGAGAGCTTCTCTGCCATGAGGCGAGTCTTACCCTTGCGGCGAATGCCGGCGGTGTCGATGAAGCGGAAGCGGCGTCCGTTGTGTTCGACGATCTCGTCGACCGCGTCACGCGTGGTGCCGGGGATGGGCGAGACGATGGCGCGGTCGGAGGCGGTGAGACAGTTCAGCAGGGTCGACTTGCCCACGTTGGGGTGGCCGATGATGGCGACTTTGGTTTCGTGAGGTACTTCCGCCGCTGGCAAGTCGTTGGTCGGTAGTCGTCGCTCGTCGGCTTCCTGCCCTTCCTCGGTGTTGTCAGCGTCCTTTGTGGTTCGAGGCTCTTCTGGAAGAACGCGAATTACCGCGTCGAGCAGGTCGTCAATGCCGCGGCCGTGTTCGGCGGAGATGGGAAACATCTGCTTGACACCGAGGCGATGAAAATCGTCAATCAGGGACGATTGTCTTTCACTGTCAACCTTGTTCACCGCCAGAAACAGCGGGCGGTTGGCCTTGCGCAGCAGGCGCACGAGTTCGAGGTCGGGACCAGCGAGTTCGGTGCGTCCGTCGACCACCATGACGATGGCTGCGGCTTCGTCAAGCGCAACGCGGGCCTGGCGATAGATTTCTGACGGGATCAGATCTTTTTCTTCCGGCAGGATGCCGCCCGTGTCAACGATCCGCAAGCGGCGGCCTTCCCATTCCGCGTCGCCATAGAGGCGGTCGCGGGTGATGCCGGGTTCGTCACCGACGATGGCGCGGCGCGAACCCACGATGCGGTTGAAGAGCGTGGACTTGCCTACGTTGGGGCGGCCCACAATGGCGACTGTGGGAACTCCGGCGGCGGTGGTGGCGAGCGTGCTGGTCGAGTTGTAAGTGGGCTGAGTCAAAGTTTGGTGGTGCGATGCATCTGGTCCGGAAGCTCTATTATAGAGACTCCTGTGGCTTTGAGTTCCCAGCCCGCATCGTCTGCCTCGCCCCACCGCCCCGCACCCAGCGGGAAGGACGCTTCGCTGTACCAATTCTTCGCCCCTGGTGGAGTGCTCTCGCGCACCCATCCGGCCTATGAATTTCGGCGCGGACAGTTGCAGATGGCGCAGGCGGTCGAACAGGCGCTGGAAGAAAAGCGGCATTTGATCGTGGAAGCGGGCACGGGCACCGGCAAGACGCTGGCGTATCTGCTGCCAGTGATCCGGTCGGGCAAGCGCGTCATCATCTCGACCGGGACCAAGAATCTGCAGGAACAACTTTTCTACAAAGACGTGCCTTTTCTGCGGCAGGCGCTGTATGGAGATTCCGCTTCCGGTTCGCGGCACTCGGTTTGTTACATGAAGGGGCGCAACAATTATTTGTGCCGCAAGAAGCTGTACGACTTGACCGATCAGCCGGTCCTGAGTGGACTGGAGGAAATCGAGCAGTATCGCGCCATCGCGGCGTGGGAGAAGACGACCAGCACCGGTGATCGGGCCGAACTGGCGGAACTCCCCGAGGCCAGCCTGCTCTGGCACAAGCTGGACGCGCGCGCCGACGCCTGCAGCGGACAGAAGTGCAGCCAGTTTGAGCGCTGCTTCATCACTGAAATGCGGCGCAAGGCGATGGAGAGCGACATCATCATCGTCAACCACCACCTGTTCTTTGCCGACCTCGCCATCAAGTTGCAGGCGGACGGAGCGCCTGATGCCGGGATCCTGCCGGAAGCGGCGGCCGTGATTTTCGACGAGGCGCACGAACTGGAAGACGTGGCGGGAAACTATTTTGGCATCTCGGTGAGCAATCTGCGGATGGAAGATCTGGCGCGCGATGTGGAGAATTCGCTGCAGCACAATCGCATGCTGTCGGCTTCGCTGTCGGGAGCGCTCGGAAGTTTGCGGGAACGTTCGCAGTTTTTCTTTTCGCTGCTGCCGCCTGGGGATGGACGGTTTGCGTTCGAGACTCGCCGCGAATTTCTGGAGGAGAATGGAGACGAGTTTGTTGCGTTGAATCAGGCGTTGACGCGGCTGGCGGGAGAACTTGAGGGGTTGCCGCAAAAGCCGGAAGAGGTTTTCAACTTCGTCCGGCGGGCGCAGGAGATTCAGGTGCAACTTGGGTACGCGCTGGAGTCGGAAGATCGCAACACCGTGTTTTGGATTGAGCGGCGGGCCGGGCGCGGAGGGCAACACGAATCCGAGGGCTTCAGCCGCGGCGGGGCGTGGGCGGCAGAATGTTTTTCTGCAGGCGACGCCGATTGATGTGGGTCCCATCCTGCGCGAGTGTCTTTGGTCGAAGCTGGAGTGTGCGGTACTGACTTCCGCAACGCTGGCGGTCGGCGGAGGTTTTGAATACATCCGGCAGAGGCTGGGACTGGAGCACGCCCGCGAGTCGGTGCTGCCCTCGCATTTCGACTACGAGAGCCAGGCGCTGTCTGTATGTACCGCCGGACTTACCTGATCCGCGGACGCCACAATTCACAGCGATAGCGGCGGAGCGCATTCGCAAGCTGCTCGAGATCACACGCGGGCGGGCATTCGTGCTCTTCACCAGCCATGCGCAGATGAATGAGATTCACCAGCGCCTGCTGGGAGAGGTGGAGTTTCCCCTGCTGCGCCAGGGAGACGCGCCCAAGACCGCGCTGCTCGAGGAGTTCCGGCTGACGCCGAATGCGGTGCTGTTTGCGACGTCATCGTTCTGGCAGGGTGTGGACGTGCAGGGCGAGCAACTGAGTTGCGTGATCATTGACCGGTTGCCGTTCGCGGTGCCGAGCGATCCGGTGGTGGCGGCACGCGTGAAAGCGATTGACGCCGACGGCGGGAACGCGTTTTTCGATTATCAGGTGCCGGCCGCGGTGATCACGCTGAAACAAGGCTTCGGACGACTGATCCGCTCTCTGCACGACCGCGGACTGCTTGTGCTGCTCGATAACCGCATTCTGAAGAAGCAATATGGCCGCGTCTTCGTCGAAAGCCTGCCAAACTACAAGAAGACGACCGAGATGCGGGTGGTGGAGGAGTTCTTCGGAGTAGAGACGTAGTTCCTTGATGCTCTAACTCGGCAACAGTCGCATACCGGAAGAAGCGGCGATCTTGTCGAAGGTTAGAACGTGCTGGCATCCGGCGCTGCGGCCGCCGCGCTCGATCAGGCAGTCGGCGAAATCCGCGCGGCTGGTGCGAAACTTAATCAAGGCTTGCGAGACAATTTCCTTGTTCTCCAGGACGAGCTCTCTGCTGCGTAGCAACCTCTCGACGACCCTCTCAATTTCCTGCTTGTCAAAACGATAAGAAAACCGCAGCACCCAGACCAGTTCTGCAATCACGATCAAGGATAAATATCCGGGATCGTCTGAAGACAGCGAATCTATCACTCGGGTGGCCGCCGCAGTTTGCGTGGGATGGTCCTGAGCAATAAAGCGAACCAGGATATTTGTGTCGAGGCCGATCATAGCGATCGCGAGGCACCCTTTGCGATGGCACGATCCATCTCGTCGAAAGACACCGGCCTTTTTCGCCGGCCCCGTCCCATTCCTTTGAGGTCCTGGACTGACCCGGTGGCGGGGATAATCAGGAATTGCCCCTTTTCGATTTCGACAAACTCTATGCGATCCCCTATATCCAACCCCAAGGCATTGCGTACCTGAGAGGGGATCGTGATCTGTCCCTTAGCGGTAATGGTTGCGGATGCCATTGGGTCTCCTTACATATGTTATATTTCCTTACATGCTAGTAAGGATGCGAAAGGCTTGTCAAGCCTGAGACCCCGTAGAGGTCGCCAAAATTGAGCCATGATCAATTCGGAAGCATCCTCTCCGCTAATTTGATCGAGAAGGCGGGACAACTCCCACGACTACCCCCGATGGTTCTGCTTTCGTGTGATACACGCGCTCGGTGGCTTTGACGAAATCGGCCGGCTTGGCGTCAGGAATGTTTACGAACGTCTGCGGATTGCGGTCGGTCAGCGGGAACCATGAGCTTTGCACCTGCACCATGATGCGGTGACCGCGGCGGAAGGTGTGGTTGATGTCCTGTATGGTGAAGCTGATCTCTTCCACCTTGCCCGGGCGTGAAGGCCTCAGGCTTTTCAAAGCTGTGACGGAATTTTCCGCGGAAAGGCTCGCCGCGGACCAGTTGCTGATATCCGCCCATGGTGAAGGCCGGTGGCGGCACATCCTTTCTAGGCTTTTCGCGGTCTTCGGGGCGGGGCGCATCCTGCTTGCTGTCCGGGTAGTCGGGGGGATAGACGTCGATCAGCTTCACGTCGAAATCGGAATCGGTGCCGGTGGTCGAAACGAAGAGGCGCGGCGAGATCGGACCGGCGATGGTCACGTCTTCCTGCAGGACTGGCGTCTGATAGACCACCACGTCCGTGCGGCTGTCGGCAAAGCGCTGGTCGGAGAGCATGTATTCCTGCGGCACGTTCAGCGCCGCGTAATTCGACGAACGGCACCGGCTTGGCCGGATCGCTCACGTACTCGTCGAAGGCCGGCGACTCCGCCGTGGGAGCGTCGAAGCGAGAGCCCGCCATTGGCGTGGAAGTAGAGAGTCTTCGGCTCGGCATTTTTCGGAGGCCATGCCGAGTATTGCCGCCACACATTCGTCCCGGTCTCGAAGACATAGGCCTTCGGCAGTTTGGCGTCGCCGCTGCCCTTCAGGTACTGCTCAAAGAACGGGAAGAGAATATTTTTGCGGTAGTACTCGCCGGTGTTCGAGGCGAAGTCGACGCGGCCCAGGTGTTCGCCGTCGTAGCGAGCCCATCCGCCGTGCACCCACGGGCCGATCACGAGGGCGTTGAAGACTGCCGGGGTTGTTCTTGTCGATGGCATGGAAGGTCGAGAACGGGCCTTGCAGGTCTTCGGCGTCAAACCATCCACCGACGGTCAGCACGGCGCAGTGGATGTTCTTCATGTGCGGCGCCAGGTTGCGCGCCTTCCAGTAGTCGTCGTAGGTGTCGTGCTTGACCTGGTCGTCCCAGAGTGCGCTTTTGCCTTCGAGATACTTGTGCAGATTCGACGAGCGGGCCTGTGTTCAGATAGAACTCGTAGGCGTCTTTGGTGCCGAAGTCGAAGGGCACGGAGATTTCGGCGGAAGCTGCGGATTCTGCTGCGGCTTGAAGAAGCTGTAGAAGCCGAAGTTCGCCGCCAGCATGAATGCGCCGCCGTGGTAGGCGTCGTCGCCCATGAAGAGGTCGGTCATGGGAGCCTGCGGCGACGCGGCTTTCAGCGCGGGATGCGAGTCGATGATGCTGGCCGAGGTGAAAAATCCGGGATAAGAAATTCCCCAGATCCCGGCATTGCCATTGTTGTTGGGCACATTCTTCAGCAGCCAGTCGATGGTGTCGTAGAGATCGGTGCTGTCGTCGACGTCCTGGCTTCGACTTCTTGTTGTCGATGTGCGGGCGCATCTCGATGAACGTGACCCTCCGACATGTAGCGTCCGCGCACGTCCTGAAACACGAAGATGTATCCCGCCTTGTCGAAGTCGGGCGAGGGACCGAGTTGCTTGCGGTACAGGTCGACGCCGTAGGGCCCGACGCTGTAGGGCGTGCGATCGATCAGGAACGGATAAGCGCGCGAACTGTCTTTCGGCACGTAGACGGACGTGAACAGGTGAACGCCGTCGCGCATCGGGATCCTGTACTCGTACTTCGTGTAGTGCTCTTTGACGTCGAAGTCCGGAGCATCGGGCCGGTTCTGAGCGAAGGGCGCCGACGATGCGATCAGGGTAAACAACGAGAGGATCAACGATTTCCGACGCAGCAATGCTTCCTCCTTGAGGTGTAAAGCGCGATTAGGCAAGCTACATTCGAGCGGGGAATCGAGTCAAGCGCAATGCTCGCAGCACCATTCCGGCGGTACAATAGATGTTTCGCCATAGGGCGCGGCCGGCCCTGCGTCGGGCCTGGCGGTTGAGGGACCATGTTCGAAGTCACTGTTGAAGATACGTTTGCCGCGGGCCATTACCTGCGCAACTACAAGGGCAAGTGCGAGAATCCGCACGGGCACAACTACAAGATCCGCGTGACCCTGGCCGGCGCGGAACTGGACAAGGCCGGGCTGCTGCTCGACTTCAAGGACCTGCGCGAAGTGATGAAGCACGTCATCGAGCGGCTCGACCACCAGATGATCAACGAAATCGAGCCGTTTACGGTGATCAATCCGTCGGCGGAGAATCTGGCAAAGTATTTCTACGATGAGTCGAATACCCGGTTGCAGGAGCGTGACCAGCGGGCGGGTGCGGGTAAAGGATGTGACGGTGTTCGAAACCGACACCACTACGGCAAAGTATTCGGAGTAAGCAGCCGCCAGCAGCTGCAAGCTGCGGGCTGACGCCCGCAGCAGAGCTGCCGGCCGAGACGGCGGCTGCTACGTATGCAGATCACGGAAATCTACAAATCACTGCAAGGCGAGTCGACTTACGCAGGGCTTGCCGTGCGTCTTCGTGCGGCTGACCGGATGCAATCTGCGCTGCTCCTGGTGCGACAGCGAGTACACGTTCCAGGGCGGGCGCAAGATGACCATCGAAGAAGTGCTGGACGAGGTCTTGCGCCTGAGTCCGGGCGGCGGCCTGGTCGAGATCACTGGCGGCGAGCCCATGCTGCAGGAGCGCGAGGTTGTGCCGCTGATGCAGCGTCTGCTCGACGACGGATACAAGGTGCTGCTGGAGACCAGCGGAGAGCGGCCACTGGAGCGGGTTCCGGCGGAGGTCGTCAAGATCGTGGACGTGAAGTGCCCGGACTCGGGCGAGGCCGACACGTTTCTGCGTGGAGAACCTGGAGACGCTGGCCGCCGCACGATGAGATCAAGTTCGTCCTGAGCAGCCGCGCCGACTACGATTTTGCGCGGGACTTTACCCGGCGGCACAATCTTGCGGAGCGCGTGAACGCAGTTCTGTTCTCCCCCGCCTTTCGCAAAGACGCGACCGGCGCCCGCGACAGCTCGCATTGCCTGCTCGATCCGCAGGAACTGGCGGAGTGGATGATTGCCGACAATGTTCCCGCCCGGCTGGGCCTGCAGCTGCATAAGTTCATCTGGGATCCGGCGGTGAAGGGAGTCTAGGGGATTGCTGATTGTTGATTGTAGATTGCAGATTGATCGCAGATTGAAGAAATCGGGTCTCGCTTTTCAATCAAGCAATCTTGCAATCCGTCGCATGACAATTCTCCACTCAATCTCGCGCCGTCGTCCTGCTCAGCGGAGGCATGGACTCCTGCGTTTGCGCGGCGCTGGCGGCGCGCGACTCCGACGCGGCGGCGGTCCACGTCAGCTACGGGCAACGCACCGAGGAGCGGGAGCGGCAGTCGTTTCTGGCCATCTGTCGCGCGCCTGAATATTCTACGACAAGCTGATGGTGCGGAACGAAGCGCTGCGCGCCATTGGCGGTTCGGCGCTGACCGATGACGCCATTGCGGTGCCCAGAGGCTGAGGCGGCCGGGCATGGCATTCCCGTCACCTATGTGCCCTTTCGCAATGCGCACTTTCTGGCGGTGGCGGTGAGTTGGGCAGAGGTGCTGGGCGCGGAAAAGGTGTACATTGGCGCGGTCGAGCCGGATAGTTCCGGATATCCGGATTGCCGGCCTGCGTACTATAAGGCCTTCAACGAGGTGGTGAAAGCGGGGACCAAGGAAGGGCGCATTGAAATCGTCACCCCGCTCATCGCCATGCGAAAAGCCGAGATTGTGCGGCTTGGCCTTGAACTGGGTGCGCCCTTCGATTTAACTTGGTCATGCTACAGCCGCGAGGATCAGGCCTGCGGGGTCTGCGACAGCTGTGTGTTGCGCTTGCGTGCGTTTGAGGCAGCAGGAGTGAAGGATCCGATTCCGTACGCGGCGAGATAGGAATTGTTGATGGTGGATTGTTGTATGTTGAACCATTCGTGGTGCGGCCGGGAGGCCCAAATGAAAAAGCAATTCGCAATTTTCTATTCGTGATTCTTCTGGCGGGACTGTGTGTGCCACCGGTTTTTGCCCAGGCTTCAGGCACGGTGAAGGGCACCTGCAAGGACGCAGAAGGCAACCCCATCGCCGATGGATGTGGTTCTGTGGGCCAACCTGGACAATGGCCAGAAATACACCCTTAAGACCAACAAGAAAGGCGAGTATTTCTCGCTGGGAATCACACCCGGCAAATACAACGTCACGCTGTACAAGACCGCCGACGACCAGAAGGCCGGTAAGGAGATAGACCACGTCAACGGGTTCCCCGTACAGCTGGACGAAAATACTGCTGGACTTTGACGTGAAAAAGGAAGAGGAGAACGCCGCCAAGGGGCAGGGCCTTACTGCGGAGCAGTTGAAAGCAGATGCAGGAGGCCCAGGCCAAGCAGGCGAAAGAAACGAATACCGTCAAGTCGCTGAACGAAAAGCTGAACGCGGCCAAGACGGCCGCGGACGCGGGCGATTTCGATACCGCGATCGCCGCCCTCACCGAAGCCACTCAGATGGATCCAACCCGCGACCTGGTCTGGTTCAAGTTGGGCGACTACTACCGCCTGTCGGCTACCAAGCAGACCGATCCGGCGGAAAAGCAAAAGCGCCTGGAGTCGGCGGTCGAGTCCTATCAGAAAGCGGTGCAGATCAAGTCGTCGGCCAACAACGAGAAAGATCCCAATGCGGCCAAGACCCTGGCCGCCTACTACAACAATCTGGCCGAAGCCTATGCCAAGTCGAACAAGACGGACGATGCGGTAAAGACCTACGACTTGGCTGCGCAGGCCGATCCTACTGCGGCGGGGCAGTACTACTTCAATACCGGCGCCGTGCTCACCAACGCGGGCAAGGTGGACGATGCGATTGTGGCCTTCGACAAGGTCATTGCGGCCGATCCGAACAAGGCCGATGCGTACTATTGGAAGGGCGTGAACATGATCGGTAAAGCCACGCTGCAGGGAGGCAAAATGGTCGCGCCCCCCGGCACGGCTGAGGCGTTCCAGAAGTATCTGGAACTGCAGCCCACCGGCACCTATGCCGACGCGGCCAAGCAGATGCTGACCAGCATCGGGTCTTCGGTGGAAACCAGCTTTGGCAGCAAGAAGAAGCCCAAGAAGTAGACGGCCTTCCGATCCAGGCACTTGCGAGCGGCAACACAGGGGCGGCCCAGCGGGCCGCCCTGGTGCGTTTGGTGTCAACCTGGTTACCAAGGGCTATGTACTTGCTGTTCTTCGCGCTGGGCGAGCGGCGCGGTACAGTTAAGCATCTGAGTTTTCTTCCCTTTCTGTGGTGCGGCGTCCGAGTCCTGAGGTACGAGGAGCGAATGGCAGCACCGACAATTGCACCAATTACCGTTGCGTTAGAAGGCTTTTCGGGAACCGGCAGAGTGGCGACACCGGCTTTGCTGGGGGCCATGCTGCGGGCAGCCGCGAAGATCAGCGATCTGATTTTCTCGCCCGGACGTCCACCGCAAGTGCAGGTGTATGGGCAGATGATTCCGGTGCAGGTGCCCGGGTTCTCGATGCTCACGCCCGACGACACGCGCCACATCGCCGCCGACCTGATTGGCGACAATAAGCAGGCCATTACGACTCTGCGCGAGCATGGAGCCTGCGACATTTCTTTCGGGCTGCCGGGACTGGCCCGATTCCGAGTCAACATTTTTATTCAGCGCGGCAGTTGTGCCGTGGTCATGCGGGTCATTCCGACGGCCATTCCGGATTTCGAGACGCTGCGAATGCCGCAGCAGTTATCGGAAGTCACCAAGTTGCGCGATGGAATTGTGCTGGTGACCGGAGCGGCAGGTTCGGGCAAGTCTTCGACTCTGGCAGTTCTGCTGGACTGCATCAACCGCGAGAAGTATTACCACATCATCACCATCGAGGATCCGATCGAATTCCTGCACAACCACAAGAGCTCCACGATTCATCAGCGTGAACTGCACAGCGACACGCCCAGCTTCGCCCACGCGCTGCGTTCGGCCATGCGGCAGGCCCCCAAGGTCATTCTGGTCGGGGAGATGCGCGATCGGGAGACGATTGAAATCGTGCTGGAAGCGGCCGAGACCGGGCACCTGGTGTTCTCCAGTCTGAATACCATGGATGCATCGAAGACCGTGGAGCGCGTGGTCAGTTCGTTTACGCCGCCCGAGCAGCAGTTGGTGCGGGAGCGGTTGGCCAAGTCATTTCGTTACATCATCTGCCAGCGGCTCATGCCCAAGGCTGATCGCAGCGGGCGCGTGCCCGCCTTCGAAATCCTGAAAGCCAATGCCCGTACCCGTGAGTGCGTCGAAAAAGGCGAGCGCGAGGACAAGACTCTGCTGGACGCCATGAAGGCAGGCTCCTCCGAGGGCATGCAATACTTCGACGGCGAGATCGCAGAACTGGTGCGGGATCGCGTCGTTGACCTCGAGACCGGGCTGTCTTTCGCCAGCAATCCGGCAGGGCTGGGCCAGGAACTGGCGCGGTAGATTCCTCCAGGTTTGTCATTCCGCACGAAGCCAGCAATCTGATTTCCTCGCGTCCCCGTAATGCTTAGTCTGCCTTGTCGTATGATCTCTTCATGTCCGGCTCGTCTGGCCTTTCTTCCGTCCTGAGTTTTGAGGATGCTCGCCGCGTGGTCGAGGAGCAAGCCGCGCGAGTTCAGGCCAGCGAAACGGAGTCGGTCGTCTTGCTCGCCGCCGCTGGCCGCGTGCTGGCAGAACCGGTGACGGCCGACCGCGATCTTCCTCCCTTTCCCCGATCCACCCGCGACGGATATGCGGTGCGATCTTCGGACTTGTCGCAACTTCCCGCGACGCTTGATGTAATCGGTGAAATCAAAGCCGGCGAAAAACTCGAGCGAATCCCGGCGACCCTCGGGAGCGGACAGTCGGTTTCCATCATGACGGGAGCGCCGATTCCCGCCGGCGCGGACGCGGTGGTCATGGTCGAGTACACCTCGCGTCGTGGAGAACGAGTCGAGATCGCGAGAAGCGTTATCCCCGGGGAGAACGTGGTGCCCCGCGGCGCGGAAGCGCGGCAGGGAAGTCCCCTGCTCGATCGCGGACTGCGTCTAACCGAAGCGGCCATTGCGCTGGCGGCTTCGGTGGGCAAATCAAGATTGGACGTGTACCAGCGCCCGCGAGTTGCGGTGCTGACCACGGGCGATGAGATTGTGAGCATCGACGCGGTCCCTGGGCCCACGCAGATTCGCAACTCGAACAGTTATTCCCTCGCCGCGCAGATTCTAAGGGCTGGCGGTCAGCCCGTGCTGCTGCCCATCGCGCCCGATGAAAGTCAAGGATTGCAGCGGCTCGTTGAAGAAGGATTAAAGTTGGATTTGCTGTTAATGACGGGCGGCGTTTCCATGGGCCGCTACGATCTGGTGGAGCAGGTGCTGGCGGAAATGCACGCCGAATTCTTTTTCACCGGAGCGAAAATTCAGCCCGGGCGTCCGGTCGTATTTGGCCAGTGTGGCGCGGACACCAATGTCCGCGAGAGGCCGGTCACCTATTTCTTTGGCCTGCCGGGGAATCCTGTCTCAACCATGGTGACGTTCGAACTTTTTGCGCGGCCTGTATTGGAGGCTCTAGCTGGGATGCTGCCCCGCAAGCTGATCTTCCTGCATGCGCGTCTGAAGAGTCGAGATTCGCGTCAAGACGGGGCTCAAGCGGTTTCTTCCGGCGACGCTTTCGGGCGAATTCGAAAACTCGGAGGTCGAGTTGGTGCGCGTGGCAAGGCTCGGGCGACATCGCTGCCACCGCGCGCGCGAATTGTTATGTCGTGATTCCGCCCGACCGCGAGCAGCATTCCAGCTGGCGAGTGGATCGCGTTGATGCTGCCTTAGGCGTGCTGCCGGCAAGACGTAGCAAGCAACGTCGCTACGACGGGGTACCCATGTAAGATAGAGTTTCAGCATGGCGAAGAAACTTCCTCATTACGACGGCGCGGGTCGCGCCCGGATGGTCGATGTCTCCGGTAAATCACCAACCAGGCGCGAGGCCGAAGCCAGTGCTTTTGTTGCGATCAAGCCCGAAGTGCTCGCAGCCCTGCCGAAAAATCCCAAGGGCGATGCCCTGGAAGTGGCTCGACTGGCTGGGATCATGGCGGCCAAGCGCACGGCGGACCTGATCCCGCTGTGCCATCCGTTGCCGCTGGCGCTCGTTGATGTGGATGTGCGCCTGTGCGAGAATGGCGTCGCCATTACCTCCAAAGTTGCCACCACGGCCGAGACCGGCGTGGAAATGGAGGCCCTGGTAGCAGTCAGCGTCTCCGCCCTCACGATTTACGACATGCTCAAGGGGGCAGACAAAGGGATTGAGATTCGTGAGATTGCGCTGGAGCGCAAGAGTGGCGGGAAGAGCGGCGAGTACCGGCGTGCGAAGAAACAGCGTTAGTCAAATTCATGGCCAATAACGTCAAGTTGCTGCTGGTGGACGACAATC
The DNA here is from genome assembly GCA_963825155.1 of uncultured Acidobacteriaceae bacterium. Lineage (GTDB taxonomy): Bacteria > Acidobacteriota > Terriglobia > Terriglobales > Acidobacteriaceae > Sulfotelmatobacter. The sequence continues at coordinate 89,209 of CAWGRZ010000004.1, forward strand.
CGATGGTGCTGGCAATGCTGCATCAGGCGCTGGCGCCGCTGGCGCAGGTGACGACCGCGACTGACGCTGCCGATGCGCTGCTGAAGGCGGTGGATGATCCTCCGGATCTGCTGGTGTGCGACTACCGCATGCCGGGAATGGACGGGCGGCAGTTGGTGGAGAAGCTGAAGAGCCGGCCGGCCACGGCGAATTTTTCAACGGTGCTGATGGCGAGCAAGGCCGACATCGCGGAGCGGCTTTCGCCGCAGGATGCCGCCGATGACTATCTGGAGAAGCCGTTTTTCCTGAAAGACGCCACTCGCCGCGTCAAGCGCATGATTGACCGCATCGCGCTGGAGAAGATGGCAAAGACCGCGCCCTCGGACGGAGTGGTGCGCGGCAGTCTGGCGCAGATGAACGTGATCGACCTGATGCAGTCGCTGGAAATGGGCCGCAAGAGCTGCCAGCTTTCTCTGAGCAACGAGGGCGACAAGTGCGAAGTGTTCTTTGCCGAGGGCCAGGTGAAGCACGCCACCTACGGATCACTGGTAGGCGACGAGGCGGTGTTCAAAGTTTTGCGCTGGACTGGCGGAAATTTCCAGCTCGATTTCGAAGGCAAGACCGACAAAGAGACCACTCAGCTCAACACCCAGGGACTGCTGATGGAAGGACTGCGGCTGCTCGACGAATCGCAGCGCGATAGCGGTGGCGAAGCTGAGCCGGTCGCGGCGCAGGCCGCGGGACCATCTGCGGCACCATCTGCCTCGGCATCCGCGCCGGCATCCGCAACCCAGACGGTACAGAGTGCGCCTCCCAGCAGTCCCAGCAAGGGGCGAAGGGAAGAAGAGGAAGATGTCCTCCTCGACGGCTGAGGCACTGACCGCGGCGGTGATTACGGTCAGCGATTCCTGCGCGCGCGGTGAACGCGAGGATCTGTCGGGGCCGGCGGTGGTTCAACTTCTGCAGAAGCTGCAGTTCTCGGTTACGACGCGCGAAGTGGTTCCTGACGATCCCATACAGATTCAGAACCTGCTGATTCGGCTGTCGCGGGAAGTGCGATTCGTCGTTACCACCGGCGGAACGGGAATTGCACCGCGCGACGTTACGCCGGAAGCGACGGTCGCGGTCTGCGATCGGCTTGTCGATGGCGTGGCCGAGCGCATGCGGAGTGAAGGGGCGAAGAAGACTCCGTTTGCTGCGCTGAGCAGAGGAGTGTGTGGGGTGCGCGGTCGAGCGCTGATTTTGAATTTACCGGGGAGTCCGGCGGGCGCAGTGGAATCGCTGGAGGCGGTGGCGGGGCTGATTCCGCATGCGATTGAGTTGCTGAGCGGGAAGACCGAGCATGCGTGAGAATCTGTGCCGTCCCTGCGGGACTCGGGTTAATGTCTACTCTGACCCGGCACTTCGGGGCTGGGCTTTGCGGATTTCGGTTGACGGCTCTTCCGAAGTTCTGTCCTTGAAGACATACACCTAGCCAGAGGGAATGCGCAGCCGCGACTAAACCCGTCGCGGCCTGGACCGCCGAGGGCGGCTGTCCCCACACGAGTTTTCCCGACACCACCCTTTCCCCACAACCCTATTTCAGCGAACCTTTCCGGGCCCTAACAGCGCGCGACCTGGGTACACATTGGGGATTAGCTTGCCTTCATCGATCAACACGGTTCCTCCGACCATCAGATAGTGGACGCCGACGCTTGGTTCCATGGGCTTTGCGAAGGTGGCGCGGTCGCTGATGGTTTGGGGGTCGAAGACTACGATGTCGGCGTCGGCGCTTTCCTGGAGTCGTCCCTTGCGCCGAGCTGCGGGAGTCGAGCGCTCCAGCATCTGCGCCGGCATGAGCGTCATTTTGCGCAGGGCTTCCATCAGGGTGAGAGTCTTCTTCTCGCGCACGTACTGTGCCAGCACGCGCGAATAGGTGCCGGCGTTACGCGGATGTCCCTGGGCTCCGTCGCTGGCGATCATGATCAGCGGATTGGGGATGACCGCGTCCACCGTCGCCTGTGTGTTGGCGAACACCAGCACCCACTGGGGCGTGCTGGACTTGTGCAACTCCTCGAAGCGCTCTTTAGTGAGGTGCTCGCCAGTGTCCGGAAGCACGAGATTGCTGTAATCGATGCCCAACCTTTCGCGCCAGCCGGGATTGAACAGCGCGGAATTGATGGCGGTCATGCCGGCGATGTAGGGATAGGCTTCGGTGGTGACGTCGAGGCCGCGGGCGCGGGCGCCCTCGACCAAAAAAAGGCATTCCAGCGAATCCTGCAGGCAAGTGCTGTTGATGTGAACGATGTGCAGGGAGCGCGCCAGTGATGGCGGCCGCTCCAATGACTTCCTCGACCGACTCGATGGCGGAGCCGGGCTCAATGCGTCCGAAGCTGCGCAGGTGAGTGTAGACCGGCAGCTTGCGTTCGGCGGCCAGGCGGAACATGTCAATCACTTCCAGCCGGGTCGCGCCGGGAGTGTACTGAATGCCCATGCCGATGCCGAGGGCCCCGGCATCAAGTTCCGAGCGCAGGCGTTGCTGAATCTGCTTGATCTGTTCGGGGGTGGCGGGCTGGTCGGTCGCTGGTCCGCTCTTGGGCAGAATGGTTCCGTCCGGCAAAGGCGCGCCAAAAACCAGGGCGCGGGCAGCGGCGTGACTGGCAGTGGTGCCGTAGTGGATGAGTGAGTGCCCTTCTTTGGCCTTTAGAAACTGGGTGACGTCGGGCGCTCCAATTTCCATTTCCAACGCCGTCGTCACACCGTCGAACGCCTTGACGCGCTGGCTGTCGAGGTCCTGCCCATGTTGGTGCAGGTCGATGAAGCCGGGGGCAACGACGAGGCCAGCGGCCTGGATAACACGCCTTTCCGGCGAGCGGTTCGGCGGAGATGCGGGCGATCTTGCCGTCGCGGATGCCGACGTTGCGCACGGCGTCGAGGCCGGTTTCGGGATCCATGACGCGTCCGCCCTCGAGGACGAGATCGTATTGCTGGGCGGACAGGAAGGTTGAGAGCAGGAGGAGACAGAGACAGAAAGTCAGGTTGCGCATGGTTGCTCCAAGGCTAGCGATGATAGCAGGGCTTCGTAGTTTTCAGGGTCCGGCTGCCGCCGTGACAGCAGCAGTCGCGGCCTGGACTGCCGAGGGCGGCTGTAGATAAGCGCTAACTTAAGTAGTTCGGGCTGGGGGTTGGCTCTGTTGGCTCGGTTTTCGGGCCGTAACTTCCGAGTACTCGACCACTCGCTGCGAATGTTCCCGTGGCGATCAGCCACCTTTGCGTGTGGCGATCAATTGTCCGAATTGGGGTCAGCCTTGTCATGCACCTGTGGGCCTTTGCACAGCCCTTTCGGCGTCCAATCGTGTATCACAGTGGTCGGAGGCTTCGACGAATCGTGAAGGATGAGCGTCAGACCACGGCGCTGTTCGGTACCTGTGGTTGTCAGTAGCATGGGCGGGCCACCCGGCACAATCACCGGCGGGCCTCCGGCCCGTCCGACGAGTTTACCGGTGGGAGTCTCCAAACAAGTTTCTCCAGACAAGTTGTACCAAGCTTCCGGTCCCGAGTGTGTATGAATGGCCGAGGTCATCCCCGGATTGAAGACCACTTCCATAAACAGCGCCGAGTATTGTTCACGGGCGGTTACCGGAAGCGGACCGATTTCGGCGATGTGCTTGCCCGAAAGGGTCGGTCGCCATCCCGCCTTTTCAATGGTTAGAAGCCACACCTTTCCCAGTGACTCGATGACCGTGCCCCGCGGCCCCTTGGCTCTTTCTGCCAGGGGACGCGTCGGGTAGACATCCAAATGCCAGAAGACTTGCCCTTGCTCGATTCGCCCTACAGGCTGATCGACGAGGATCCAGCATCCCACCTCAGTTGTGCGCTCGCTGACCGGTTTGCAGACTCCGAACGAAGGCAATTGCCGGTTTGACTGGGCAAACACTGAAACCATCGTCAAAAGACAGGCGAGAATGGCAGTTGCCGACGAAGCACCAGAGCTTGTTGTCCACCTCATGTTGTAAGCCTCCGGAAGGCGTCGCTAAGCATACACTGCTGTCAGCTTTGCACGTGAAGGAGGCTAAGTTTGGCCACCGCACCCGATCCGTCGCTCAGGTTGGATTCTGGTCAGATGACGCCTGCTCGGAACCAATTCTTAAGTTGGCGCTTATGGGCGGTTCCCCACACAAGCCAGGTCAGAACCTCTTCCTGCACCGGCGGTGTTGGACTGACACATTGGTTTTCTATCACGTACACTAACTGTTCTCTTGAAAACGATTGCACACATTCTGGCGCGCTACACGGCCTGGATTTGGGGTCTGCTCAAGGTGCTCGGGATCTGGGGCGTATTTGCCATCGCCTTTGCCGACAGCGCTTTGCTGGGTATGCCGGTGGATGCGATCGTCGCGACCTACGTGTATCAGGATCGCAGGCGGCTTCTTTTTTACATTGTGATGGCATCGCTGGGGTCGGCCCTGGGCAGCATTCCGTGGTACATCGTTGGGTATCTCGGCGGCGAAAAGGTGCTGCGCAAGCGGATTTCCGAAGAGCGCTTCCAGAAGATTCACCGCTCTTTTGACCGGCACGAATTCTGGGCGCTGATGTTCCCCGGAATGCTGCCTCCGCCCATGCCGTTCAAAATCTTCGTGCTGGGCGCAGCGGTGTTCGAGATGCGGTTCAGCCACTTCCTGGTGGCAATTTTCCTGGGAAGATTCGTAAGGTTTGGGGTGCTGTCGGTGCTGGTGCTGTGGTTTGGGCCGCAGATCGTGGAACTTGTCGGCGGAGTCCTGCGGCGGCATTGGATTTGGATTTTAGGAGTGATTGTGGCGGGGGTTTGCGTGTGGATGGTCCAGCGGTGGCGGCGAGGCGCGGCGAGCGGGCGTAAGGATTGGTGACGCCGGCGACGGCCTTGAGTCACCCCCAATCCTGTCGGCTTATTGACTCGTGCCTGCCTGCCCCCCGCGACGGAAGGCGTCGCGGCTCGCACAGCCGCGAGCGGCTGTCCCCACATGCGCGTCGCAGGCTACTTGGTCCCTAGGCGGCGGCGATGTGGTCGCCGGACCGGTGCAGCCGTTGCGAGAGCGCGTGCAGAAAGACGGGAGTGCCAAATATCGCGATGGAGAAGAACAGGTCGCTCTCCACGGTTCCCCGGAAGAACGGAATTCCGGCGGCGTAGGACATCATCAAACCGCCCAGGCCCCGGGGATACATTTGCGGCCAGGCCGCCCACACCGCGAAATTACTCAGCAGAAAGAATGAAACGGAACTGGTGAGAGCCGCGCCCACCACACGGACTGGCCCGGCGTGTTCCCGAAGGTTCGTGCCCAGCCACAATATGGCGGCGTACCAGACCCAGGTGACCAGTTGGTCCCAGGTGAAGGTGTAGGTATAGATGAATTTGGTCAGGATAACGTCGGTCGCCATGAACAGTGCCAGCGGCACCCACATCTGGCGGCGAGAGCCTCGCGCGCCGAAAAACAGCAACGATGCCGCCACCGGCGTGAAGTGCCACGCGTGCGGGATGAAGTTCAGAGGACCGGCGAAGGGCAGAAAGCGGACGGCAATGGCCAGCAACACGAATAGATAGGGCAGCATGATCACCTCAGGCAACGAAGTACTATTCTGGGCGCTGCGCGGGCTGGCGTCAAGGGATGGAGTGAGTAGGTCGTGTCCTAGTTTCGGGGAGCAAGATCTTTTCACCTCAGAGTACGCTAAGGCCTCGCAAAGATCGCGAAGAAAGCAACATCGAAGTTAGGACCCTACCAGTGAGTATGGCTACTTGCCGCGCTGGCCGGGCTCGGGAACGACTACCTGATTTTCGCCCGTGCCGTAGGCATCGCCGACCACGCGCAGATTCTTGTCGAGCTGCACGGCGGCGCCCAGGGCACTGCGTGCTCGGTCTCGACCGACGCCGATGGGAATCCGAACATACCGCAGGTCCTGGAAATGCACGATGTAGCCGCCCGGCGGCGAGTCGAGCGCTTCCGTCTCGGTGATGGGATACTGCGCCCAATCCAGATAGACGCGGCCCAGGTAAGACTTCTTCGCCGCCAGCGTAATGGGCGTTTCCTCAGGCTTGTAGCGGATTTCGAGACGGCCCTCGGGATCAACCTCGGGCCCGGGGGAATCCACCGGAGCGAGGGCAAAGGAGGCAGAAGTCTCGACCACGCCGTCCCAGTGGAAAGGATCGATCCAGTGGGGATAGGCCGAGACGCGCAGGGGGTCTGCGCCCTGGTAGGTGCGGGCCTCAAGGGCATTGACCGCGCGGCGATGTTCGTAGTCGCGCAATCCCCACGTGAGCACAACGCCCACCAGCGCGAGTGTAGCGGCCCCGCGGCCCCGCGGGCCGCGGTGGCGAGCGCCGATTTCCCTGTCAATCAGAGCGAAAAGCGCAGGCAGAACCAGCCCCAAAAACAGGAACACGAGCAGCACCGGTTCGACAATGAAAACGATGTCCCACGAATACCACTTCTCAGAAAACGGCCAGAAAGGCCGCACGCCGTAGTTATTGGTGAAATCGAGCAGGATGTGGCTGAGCCCGGCGAGACAGGCGTAGAAGAACAGCAGTCCCCATCGCGGCGGCAGGCTGGGATCCTTGGTCTTGCGGCCGCGCAGACGCCAGATCAGATAGACGAACGCGACCACAACCGCGGCAACGATGGGAACGCCGAGAAAGGAGTGCGTAAAGCCGCGATGATGGGCGAAGCCGAAGGCCCGGCCCCGCAAGCTGGCGAGGACGTCCAGGTCGGGGGCTTCCGCGGCGAGCGTAAGGGTCAGCGTCGCTAGCGCTGTCTTGCGGTTGAGCCCGGCGCGGCCCAGGCACGCTCCGGTCAGAAAATGGGTGACGGGTTCCAATCGGTCTCGGGTATTGCGCCCCGGAGGCCTTTCACCACCGGGGAGCGAACGGACTACACTGTGAAGTCCGTTTGACGCGAATAGCCAGCAGAAGACGCAAAACTTGCTTCAGCGCTGCGGCGCCAGCAGTGTCAGGGCGTCGGGCACGACTGTGATTTTTACCGGGAGCGTGCCCAGGAGTTCGCCATCGGCCTCGACAAAAATCTTCGGCTGCGGTTGTGGCATTGCCGGAGCGAGCGGCCGATATTGGCAGCAGACTCGTGTGCTGTGGGCCAGATCAATGCCGGGAATCGTCCAGCGCCGGCGGAGCAGCCCCCGTGTGACGTACGCGAGATAGGCTAGCCGACTGGCAGTGCGGCAAGAGACCAGCCGCATGTCGCTGCGGTCGAGCGAGGCTCCCGGAGCCAGTTCCCGCACCACTCCTCCGAAGTCGCGAATGCGCACCGCCATCAGTTCGGTGACGTCGGCCCGGTGGGGCTTCTCTGATCCGGTTTCAAAGTACTCCGCCACAAACCGCGTCATGGGATAGGTAAACCACAGATTCCAGGCTTTGGCGTAGTAGGCGGCCATGCCCATGCGCTGCTTGGTTCCGCCATGGAGTTTGTAGAAGAGATGAGCGTCCACGCCCACGCCCGCGGCGACCACGAAATATCGTGCGCCGGGAGCGCCTCGCAGATCGAGGTACTCCACGCGGCCCAGAGCGATGCGGCGGGGCGAGGCTTGCAGGGAGAGCTGCGCCGCAGATGCCACGTCGAGAGGAAGCCCCAGGTCGTGCGCCAGGGCGTTGGCGGTTCCCATGGGCAGGATCGCCAGCGCGACTGGCAAATTCGCGAGCACTTGCGCCATGTTGTGGATTGTGCCGTCGCCGCCACAGGCGAAGATCGTGTCGCAACCGGAGGCGACGGCCCGCCGGGTTTCATCGCCAGCGTGATCCTGAGACTCCGTCGGTACTAAGTCCGCCTCGACGCCTGCGCCCCGGAGCACCGCCAGGGCGGATTCCAACTCCCGCTGGCGGCGACGGCCGCGGCCGCCGGAATCCGGGTTATAGAGCAATGCCGCTTTGTGCATAGCTGGATCGAAGGTGGATTGTACCTGAGGAACGAAGAGAGGGAGCTTTGGGAGCGCCAGCCGCGTCTATTTGCAGGCTGTTTGCTCTCTGCGAATCGCATAAACAAGATGGGGTAGGCTTCTCCGTATTACTTCTTTCCATACCGTCATGCCGTTCTTTTCGGCAACGCGGCGTGAGGGCGTCCACGACTATAATCTGCCCGATGCCTTCCGCTGCCAAAGAGGTCGAAAAGAAGATAGAAGCGCTTCGCGAGAAGATTCGCCACCACGAATATCTCTACTACGTCCTCGACAATCCGGAAATCAGCGATGCCGACTTCGACAAGCTGATGCAGCAACTGAAAGAGCTGGAGGCGGAACATCCGTCGCTGGTCACGCCGGATTCGCCCACGCAACGGGTTGGGGGCAAGCCGCGCGAGGGATTCGTCAAAGTGCCGCACACCTCGCCCATGCTGTCGCTCGACAATACCTACAACGAGGAAGAACTGCGCGACTGGGAGAGGCGCGTGCACGAGCTCAGCGGCCGCAGCGATGTGGACTACGTTTGCGAACTGAAGCTCGACGGCATGTCGCTGGCGCTGGTCTACGAAGACGGGAAGTTGCAGCGGGGTGTGACGCGCGGCGATGGAAGTGTGGGGGAAGACGTCACGCTCAATGTGCGCACGGTGCGGTCGGTGCCGCTCTCGATTACTAAAGAGCGGTTGAAGAAGGCCGGAATTCCATTGGACTTCGAAGCGCGCGGCGAATTGCTGATGCCCACAGCAGCGTTCAAGAAAGTGAATGAAGAACGCGAACGGAAGGGTCTGCCGACATTTGCCAATCCGCGCAACTTTACCGCAGGGACGGTTCGGCAACTGGATGCGAATGTTACGGCGGAACGGCGCATGGACTTTTTCCCGTACATTCTGCTCGAAACCGGCCGCACTTATTTTGACCACCACTGGAAAACGCTCAACGCTCTCGAAGCCGCAGGATTCAAGGTCAACCCGAATCGCAAGCTCGTGCACTCGATGGACGAAGTCTGGCAGTTCATTCAGGAGTGGGAGGCGAAGCGGGATTCGTTGCCCTACGAGATTGACGGCATCGTGGTCAAAGTCGATCGGACTGCCTTGCAGGACGAACTCGGCTTTACCGGCAAAGCTCCGCGCTGGGCGATTGCCTACAAATACGCGGCGCGCGCCGGGATCACGAAGCTGGAGAATGTGCGCTGGCAGGTGGGGCGCACCGGGAAACTCACGCCCGTAGCCGAGTTGGCGCCGGTCTCGATCGGCGGGACCACCGTCCGCAACGCCACTCTCCACAACATGGACGAGATCGAGCGCCTGGGCGTGAAGATCGGCGACTGGGTGCAGGTGGAACGCGGCGGCGATGTGATCCCCAAGGTCGCGAAGGTCATCGAGGATAAAGATCACCCGCGGGGCAAGGGAAATGTCGAGGTGCCGGAGAAGTGCCCGGTCTGTGGGACGAAAGTTGTACGCACTGAGGGCGAGGTGGACTACCGATGCGTGAACGCGAACTGTCCTGCGAAGCTGGTCGGTACGATTCTTCATTTTGCTTCGCGCGGCGTGATGAATATTGATGGGATGGGCGAAGCATTGGTCACGCAACTCATCGATCGCGGCCTGGTCAAGAATGTGGCCGACATCTACGACCTCAGCAAGAAAGACTTGCTGAGTCTGGAGCGCTTCGCCGACAAGTCGGCGCAGAACATTCTCGATGAAATCGAGACGTCGAAGAAGCTGCCGCTGGAGCGCGTGATCTACGGACTCGGCATACGTATGGTCGGCGAACGCACCGCGCAGTTTCTGGCCGAGCATTTCGGATCGATGGAAGCGCTGGAGCTGGCTGGAGTCGAAGAGTTGCAGAACGTCAACGAAGTCGGCCCCCGCATCGCTGAGAGCATCGTCGAGTTCTTCAGCATCGCGGCAAACCGCAAACTGGTGGAGCGCCTGGGGAAAGCCGGACTCACGTTTAAAGGCAAGAAAAAAGAACGTGGCACGAAGCTGGCAGGGAAGACATTCGTTCTGACGGGAACGCTGGCGCACTTCACCCGCGACGAAGCCAAGAAGATGATCGAAGACGCCGGCGGGAAAGTCACTGGCTCGGTCAGCAAGAAGACGGATTACGTCGTCGCGGGCGCGGACGCGGGGTCGAAGCTCGACAAGGCGAAGGAGTTGGGAGTCGCGGTGATTGATGAAAAGGAGATGGAAAAGCTAGCCAGCTGATCCTGTTAGAATCGCTCGAAAGTCAAAGTCTATGGAAGCCGCACGCAAATTCATTCAGACAGTCCGATTCATCTTGGCGGGAGCCGTGGGGATGTATGCGTTTGTTGTCTTTCGGCTTTCCTCGCATGCGACCGCGAATCCGATCGTGCTTCGGGCGCTCACCGTGGTAGCTGTCTCGATGGTAATTCTGATCTTTTTAATGCGCAGAATTCAGGTTCTCCGAGCCGAGTCAATCCTTCAGATTAACCCTGAAGACGCGAAAGGTTTAGCCCGCTGGCGGCAAGGCTATCTCGTGACATACACGCTTAGCCTCTCGATCGCGCTGTATGGTCTGGTGTTGCACTTCCTTGGATTCTCAGTGTCCCAGGTCGCGCCATTCTTCCTCGCGGGTTTCGCGCTGATCGTTTTCTTTGGTCCGAGAACGATTCCTGGTAGTACATTTTCGCCGCGATCGGAGCCCACGACTCCACGCTGACGCTCCTTACTTTTCCTAAAATTCCCCGCATCCTGCCCCAGGTCACATCCAGCGTCTCCGGCAGCACCCGCGTCTCCCCCACCACCGACACAAAATTCGCGTCCGCTACCCACCGCGGCAGGACGTGCATGTGAATATGTCCCGCAATTCCCGCCCCCGCGGCCTTCCCGATATTCATACCCAGGTTGATGCCATCCGGCTTGTAAAGTTCGCGGAGCACGGTCTCCATGCGCTGCGAAAGCGCCATCATTTCATGGGCAGCCTCAACCGGCAACTTCTGCAACTCGTCCAAATGCGCGTAGGGGACGATCATCACGTGGCCGGGCGTATACGGATAGGTATTCAGAATGACGAAGCAATGCTGGCCGCGATGCACAATGTGCGTCTTGGCGTCGTCTCCCTCTTTTACGGCATCGCAGAACACGCACCCGGAGGCCTTTTCCGTGGTCGAAACGTAGGCATAGCGCCACGGGGTCCAAAGGTAATCCATAGCAGGGGAGGTTAGCAGATGAGCGCAGATGAGGGAAACTCGCGGGGAAAGGCAATCGGCAGTCCGCACTCGCCATTCAGCCGCCAATGCCCCAGCCTGAGACTGGCTGGGTGCTGACCGCCGAATGCTGAGTGCCCGCCTGCCCTGGCGAAATGGCCGATTGAGGCAACTCCTGCCATGTTGAAACCTGCCCGTAAAATTACGCAAGATTTGCGTTTGACACTGTTCGCAAGCGGTTGCTATAGTCGAGGAGTTCCCATTGGACGCGGGTTCTCTGCAAAAAACGTCCGACAGCTGGGATTGTCCAAGCTCATTCGCCAGGGTGGGCCCACCACAACCAAACGACTCCTCCAGCAGTCCGCAAAGCAGGCCCCGCATCCGGTCACCAGAGAGGCATAACCTTGTTCGACGACACCACCGCCCACAACTCCGAATCCACCTCAACCGTTGTAGCTGAAGCCGAGCCGACAACCGAAAGCACAACCGAAACCGCAGCCGATCCGGCGACCGCAACAGAGCACCAGGCTGAATCGAATCCGGCTACCGCCGAAACCGCGGCTTCTCCGGATGCGGCGCATGGTCCTTCCACTGCTGACGACAAACCCGCGGCCGTCGAAGATTTCGCCTCCGTGCTGGAGACGTTCACCACCGAGGCCCAGGAGGCGGTGAGTGAGGATCGCGTCATTAAGGGCACCGTCCTCAAGTTGACCGGGACGCACGTGGTGGTTGATATCGGAGCCAAGTCGGAAGGCATGTTGCCGCTGGCTGAGGTGCTCGATCACGAGGGCAAGCCCAAGTTCAAGCCGGGCGACGAAATCGACGTAATGCGCGATAAGGGCGAGGCGGAGGAAGGCTACATTAATCTTTCGCACCAGAAAGCGCAGCGCATTCACGCCTGGGAAGAAATCGAAAAGGCGCACCACGACAAGAAGCCGATCAAGGCGGTCGTAGTCGATCGCATCAAAGGCGGGCTGACGGTCGACATTATGGGCGCGCACGCGTTTCTGCCGGGCTCGCAGGTGGATCTGCGCCCCATCCGCAATCTGGACGGCATGAAGGGCCAGACCCTCGAAGTCGCGGTGATCAAGCTGAACAAGAAGCGCGGCAACATCGTGGTCTCGCGCAAGGAGTTGCTTGAAGGCGAGCAGAATGAAAAGCGTTCGAAGACGCTGGAGCACCTGGAAGAGGGTTCCATCCTGACCGGCGTGGTTAAGAACCTGACCGAGTACGGCGCGTTCGTTGACCTGGGCGGGCTCGATGGCCTGCTGCATATTACGGATATGTCCTGGGGACGCCTGACTCATCCCAAGGACCTGGTGAACGTCGGCGACCAGATTCAGGTGAAGGTTCTCAAATACGACAAGGACAAGCAGCGCGTATCGCTGGGCTTCAAGCAGCTCACGCCCGATCCGTGGCTCGACGCCGAGCATCGCTATCCGGTGGGGGCACACGTCTCTGGACGCGTGATCAGCGTGACCGACTACGGAGCGTTCGTTGAACTGGAGCAGGGAATTGAAGGCCTGGTTCACGTCAGCGAAATGACGTGGTCGAAGCGCATGAAGCATCCGTCGAAGCTGGTCAACGTCGGCGATCATGTGGAGTGTGTCGTCCTCAATGTGAACCCGACCGAGCGCCGCATTTCGCTCGGCATGCGGCAACTGGCGGCCAATCCGTGGGACTCGCTGCATGAGAAGTTTCCCGTAGGCATGACCGTGGAAGGACGCGTGCGCAACCTGACCGACTTCGGCGCCTTCATCGAAATCGAAGACGGCATTGACGGACTGGTGCACGTCAGCAACCTGAGCTGGACCAAGCGGGTGAAGCATCCTTCGGAAGTGCTGAAGAAGGGTGACCGAGTGAAGGCGATCGTGCTGGCCATCGAGCCGGATAAACGACGCCTGTCGCTGGGCGTAAAACAGCTGCAGCCGGATGTTTGGGAGTCGTTCTTCGAGACCCACCATGTGGGCGACGTGGTCCACGGCAAAGTGCTGCGCGTGGCCGCCTTCGGCGCGTTCGTCGAAATCGCCGAGGGCGTGGAAGGTTTGTGCCACAAGTCGGAAGCGGTGGACGGCAACGGCCAGCCGCTGCATCTTGAGCCCGGCGTGGAGCACGATTTCAAGATCATCAAGATGAGTGCGGAAGAAAAGAAAGTCGGACTCAGCATCCGCGCGGTGGGCGAAGAAGCTTCGCGGTCCGAAGTGGAAGCCTACAAGCAGCCGGTTTCGAGCACGAGCTCAACCATCGGTGAGCTGATTTCCTGGAAGCGTGCCAGCAACGAAGGCAACTAGCCGTCATCCTGAGCGGAGTAGCGGCTTCGCGAACGACGAAGCTGCTACGCAGTCGAAGGACCCCTCACCGTTTGTATTACCGCAGGCCTCGCCGGGAACTTCCACCAATGCCGCTTAAAGGTAACCTCGACGCCGTTTTGCCCCCGCCTGCGCCCTGTTCTAGAATCATTCATTTGCCTTTGATCATCTCTTCATATTGAGAACCGAGGACGATTCCTTTGCCCGAAACTATCTACGACGTAGCCATCATCGGCAGCGGCCCTGCCGGATACACCGCCGCCATTCGCGCTGGCCAGTACGGCCTTAAGACCGCACTCATAGAAAAAGACGGATTCCTGGGAGGCACCTGCCTGCATGTGGGCTGCATTCCGACCAAAGCGCTGCTGTTCAACGCCGAACTCTGGGACCACCTGAAAGACGCGAAGGAATTCGGCATCGAAGGCGTGGACGCGCGCAAGCTGAACTGGGCCGCCGTCCAGGAGCGCAAGGGGAAAATCGTAGCCAAGCATGCCAAGGGCCTCGAATTCCTGATGAAGAAGAACAAGGTTGACACGGTCAAAGGCTACGGCAAGCTGACCGGAGGGGCGCAGAACGGCTTATTCACTGTCGAAGTGGTGAACGACAACAAGGCCAGCCATCTGAAAACCAAGAACGTGATCCTGGCGACCGGTTCCGAAGCTCGGATGCTGCCCGGCCTCGAAGCCAGCGACCGCATCCTTACCAACATCGAAATCCTCAGCTTGAAGGATCTTCCCAAGTCCTTGGTCATCGTTGGCGCCGGTGCGGTAGGAGTAGAATTCGCCTCGATCTACCGCTCGTTCGATTGTGAAGTAACGATCGTCGAAATGCTGCCCCGCCTCGTTCCCGTAGAGGATGAAGAAGTCTCCAAGGAACTGGCTCGCGTGTTTCGCAAGCGCGGCATTAACTTCCACACCAACGCCAAGGTCGACAAAGTGGAGAAGGCGAAGGCTGGAATCGCGGTTACGATCACCGCTGAGGGCAAGCAACAAAAGATTGAGGCCGAGAAAATCCTGATCGCCGTAGGCCGCAAGCCGCGCACCCAGAACATCGGTCTTGAGCGTACCAAGATCAAACCCGACCGCGAATTCATCAAAGCCGATTCCTGGATGCAGACCGCCGAGCCCGGAGTGTACGCCGTCGGCGACATCGTGCTGGGCACGCCGCAGCTGGCGCATGTCGGCGCCATGGAAGCGCTCGTCGCCGTCGCTAAAATCGCCGGCAAGCCCGGGAAGCCGATCAATCCCGAGCACATTCCCGGCGCGACCTATTGCCATCCCGAGATCGGCAGCGTCGGCCTCACCGAAACTAAAGCCCGCGAGGCCGGATACAACGTGAAGATCGGCAAGTTCCCCTTCACCGCCAACTCGCGCGCCTCCATCGTCGGCCAGCACGAAGGCTTCATCAAAATAGTCTCCGATGCCGACTATGGTGAAATCCTCGGAGTGCACATCATCGGCCCCCAAGCCACAGAGCTCATCGCGGAAGCGGTGACAGCGATGGAACTCGAAGCGACGGTGGAAGACTTAATGTGGACGATTCACGCCCATCCGACTCTGGCGGAAGCCATGCTGGATGCGGCAAACAGCGTGTATGGAATTGCCATCAATGCTTAATCACCACGGAGGCACGGAGATACGGAGGAAATCAAGAAATGAGAATGGCTTTTCTCCGTGCCTCTGTGTCTCCATGGTGAAAGGTTTTTAGCTTGATCTCCGTAATCCAACTCGGCACTGTCGATTACGCCACTGGCCTCCGCCTGCAGCAGCAACTGGTCGCGCTGCGCAAGGAAGAAAAGATTGGCGACGTTCTTCTCTTGCTCGAACACAAGCCCGTCATCACGCTGGGCCGCAACGCCAAAGCCACAAACGTAGTCGCTTCGCCTGAACTCCTGGCGCAGCGCGGCGTCGAACTCTTCGAATGCGACCGCGGTGGCGACGTGACCTTCCACGGCCCCGGCCAACTCGTCGGCTATCCCATCTTCTACCTGCGCGGCTACGCTGCACCCGAGGGCAAACGCAAAACCTTGGGTGCCATAGAATTCGTCCGCCGCTTGGAAGCAGTACTGATCCGCACTTGCGCAGACTTTGCCATCCCCACAAAGCGCGTGCCGGGTCTAACGGGTGTATGGACCGACCCCGGTAGCAACGATGCACATGTGGGGACGGCCGCCTCGGCCGTCCAAAGCGAAGCGAGCGCACTGGAGAATGGCTGGGGGGAGCACGACCGGGAAGGACACGACTTCAGTCATGCCGAAAAAAGCCCGGAGAAAGAATCGGCTTCAGCCGCTGAGGCGCGGGCTGAGGCCAAACTAGCCGCCATCGGAGTCCACATCTCCCGCTTCGTCACCTCCCACGGCTTCGCCCTCAACGTAAACACCGACCTCAGCTACTTCGATCTGATCATCCCGTGCGGCATCACATCGAAGCCGGTTACTTCGATGCAGCAACAACTTGGCAAGCCCGTCGATCTAAACGCAGTCGCCGAATCCATCTCCCGCAACTTCGGTGGCGTGTTTTCGAGCCAGATGCTTTGGGTCGATACTCTCGATGCGATTCTCGGCCGGACAGTCGGCGTTCCGATGCAACCGCCTGCGGAACTACGCCAGCTTCACAAGGAAGACGGAACGGCATGGGCATAGCGTAGCGCCGGCGTGCCGCCCGGCTGTGCGAGGGTATCTTGCCCTCGCCGGTCAAGAATGCAATTCACCTCGGGCGATCTCCTAGCCCAATTTGCCGCTCTGCGATAGCATTGAGATTACGGGTCAGCGCGGGTCTTTAGCATGGCAATCAAGAAAAAGAACTCCAAGCACAGCGCGAACGGGAACCGTCGGCACAATGGTGCATCTCGGTCCAAGTCCACCACAACGGATCTCCGCACCTACTCCATCCCCGACCTCCGGCTCGAGCACCCGAACCTCTCCGTCCGCCAGCACACAGAAAAAGACGGCCACGTCCGCTATGAAGTCACCGGCAACCTCGACGCCCCCGTCCCGCCCATTCGCGACTCGAAATATCTAAGCAAGCAGCAATGCATCGAGATCTACCGCTTCATGCTGCTAAACCGCAAAATGGAAGTCGCGCTGGAAAATCTCTACAAGCAAGGCAAAGTCGTCGGCGGAGTCTATTTCGGACTCGGCCAGGAAGCCTGCTCCTGCGCCTCCGCCTACGCGCTCGACAAAGACGACTGGTTCGCCCCCATGATCCGCAACCAGGGCTCGCTGCTCGTCCGCGGATTCGCCGCCCGCGACACCATGATGCAATACATGGCCAAAGCCGACTCGCCCACCAAAGGCCGCGACGGCACGAGCCACTTCGGCGACATCGAAAAGCGCAACATGGTCTCGCCCATCTCCATGCTCGGCGATCTAATTCCCGTCCTCTCCGGCGTCGCCCTCGGCGCGCGCCTGCAAGGCCGCAACGTCGCCGTCATGACCTACATCGGCGACGGAGGCCAATCCACCGGCGTCACCTACGAAGGCATCAACTTCGCCGCCGTGCAAAATCTCGGCCTCGTGCTCTTCGTCGAGTCGAATCTCTGGGCCTACTCCACGCCGTCAGAAATGCAATACCGCTGCAAAGACCTGGCCGAACGCGCCATCGGATACGGCATCCCCGGCATCATCGTCGACGGCACCGACGCCTGCCAGGTCTACGACGCCGCCCACGAAGCCGTAGAACGCGCCCACGCAGGCGAAGGCCCCACCCTGGTCGAAGCCAAAATGATGCGCATGAAAGGCCACGCCATCCACGACGCCGCCGCGTATGTGCCCAAGCCAATGTTCGACTTCTGGAAAAAGCGCGATCCCATCGCCCGTTTCGAGAATTACCTGGTGAAAGAAAAGAAATGGCTGACACCGAAAGAGAATACAGAATTGATTTCAGAAGTCGAGCGCATCATCGAAGAAGAACGCGAGATCGCAGTAAACTCCCCCATGCCCACGCCAGAATCCGCCGAAGGCGGCGTCTACTGCGAAAACGGCTGCCACGAAATCAAACCAAAATACGGCATGCCGAAAGTTAAGAAGGGAACCGGTACGTTCAAGCAAACTGAAGCTGCAGTGCATTTGAAGTAATAATGAGGCTTGTGGATTTCATGTTCACAGATCACAGACGTGCAGCATAGTTCTGTGAAATGCTCCTCCCACATTGTCATCCCGACCGGAGCAAAACGATGAGCTAGCGAATCGTTTTGCGCAGTGGAGGGACCCTGCGTTCTGCTGCGAGCGCCCAAATGCGCGACGAATACATCTATTACGTCTACATGATGCAAAGCCCCTCCAGACGCGCGATCTACATAGGCATGACGAATACCCTGCGCAAGCGCGTGTGGCAGCATAAGAATCACATCCGGGAGGGTTTCACCGACGATTACAACTGCACCCGTCTCGTATACTGGGAAAGCTTCGACGACGTCGTAAACGCAATCGACCGCGAGAAGCAACTCAAGCGCTGGCGTCGCGAGAAGAAAATGTGGTTGATCGAGCAAAAGAACCCGCGCTGGCAGGATTTGGCAGCCGACTGGTATGAAACACAAGGTCCCTCGACTGCGGTGCTCGTTCACTCCGTGAACGAGCATCCTCGCTCGGGATGACAACAGCTGTGTAGGCCCTCGAAGGTTCTAGCAAGCTACTCAACATTGTCATCCCGAGCGAATCGTTTCGCGCAGTCGAGGGACCTTGTGTTCAGCTAGCACCGCTGCTGTAGAATCGAAAAAGACCCCATGCCCCAGCTCACCTACCTCGAAGCCATCCGCCAGGGAATCTGGGAAGAAATGGACCGCGACCCCTCCGTCTTCTGTCTCGGCGAAGACATCGGCATCTACGGCGGCGCCTTCAAAGTCACCGACGGTTTCATCGACCGCTTCGGCCCCGAGCGCGTCATCGACACCCCCATCGCCGAGTCCGCCATCGTGGGTGCGGCCTTCGGAGCGTCGCTCACCGGCATGCGCCCCGTCGCCGAATTCCAGTTCATGGATTTCATCGGCTGCGCCTTCAATCAGATTTCCAATATGGTCGCGAAAACGCATTATCTCTGGGGCGCGCCCGCCCCCCTCGTTCTCCGCGGCCCCAGCGGCGGATACGTCCACGGCGGCCCCTTCCACTCGCAGAATCCCGAGATGTGGTTCGTCCACAATCCCGGACTGAAAGTCATCTGCCCCGCCACGCCCTACGACGCGAAAGGCCTGATCAAAGCCGCCATCCGCGACAACAATCCCTGCATTTTCTTCGAGCACAAATATCTCTACCGCCGCGTCAAGGGCGAAGTCCCCGCGGAAGATTATGTCGTCCCCATTAGCAAGGCGAACCTCATCCGCGAAGGCCGCGACCTGAGCATTATTACTTATGCGGCGATGGTCCACACCGCACTCGAAGCCGCAGAAATCCTGGCCAAAGACGGAATAGAAGTAGAAATCCTCGACCTCCGCACCGTCTCCCCACTCGACCGCGAAGCCATCGCGCAGACGGTGAAGAAGACCAACAAAGTCATCATTCTCCACGAGCACTCCCGCACCGGAGGCCTAGCCGGCGAAATAGCCGCCATCGTCAACGAAGAAGCTTTCGATGATCTCGACGGCCCCATCGTTCGCATCGCCGGCCTCGACTCGGCCATCCCGTTCTCTCCGCCGCAGGAACATCACTACCTGCCCAAAGTGGAAGACGTAGTCCGCGAATCCCGCCGCCTGAAAGCCTACTGACTCGCGTTGCGGCAGACGCATTCGTCCGCCTGTCCCTGCCCTCCAGTTTAGTCACGATTCATGTGGGGACAGCCGCCCTCGGCTGTTCGGTCGAGCGAAGCTCGACAGCGCCTTTCGCCTGCAGAACCGCAGATCTCGCCAAGTGCCGAAAGCCGAAAGCCGAAAGCTAGCGTCCCACCCCGCCCATCTGCCACAATACTTCCGGAGGTCTCATGGGCAAGTTCACTCTCGGCGCATTGGTCACACTCCTCGTACTCATTCTTGGCGGACTCGGTTTCGCCATGCTCGGTTTCTTCCCGACCAAAGCCAACGTCGAGCCTCCACATCTCGAACGCCGCATCGCCATGGGCGCCGTCGACGCCTCCATGGACCGCCACGCTCCGCACCTGGTCAACCCGCTCACGCCCACCGACCAGAATCTCGAAGACGGCATGAAGCTCTACACCATGAACTGCGCCCTTTGCCACGGAGGCCTCGACCGCAAACCCTCCACCCTGGCCACGTCGTTTTATCCGCCGCCGCCGAACCTCATCTCCGATCCCCCTGACGATCCCGAGTGGCACACCTTTTACACCATCCGCACCGGCATTCGCTACACCGGCATGCCCTCTTGGGATAAAACCCTGACCGAGCAAGACATGTGGAAGATTACCCTGCTGCTCTCCCACATGGATAAACTCCCCCCCGCCGTGCAGGGATACTGGAAAACGAGCTTCGGCGGCCCGGAGGTGAGCAGCGACGAAAAAAAGGATGAAAAAAAGGATGAGGGAATAAAGCGGGACCAGCACTGAATGGTATTTCAGCCGACGACCTGCGCCCCGCCCCGCACATCAACTCCGCCACCCGCTATAATATGCGTTTGGGTCCGGCCCTCCGTACCAAACCATGGGCCGCGCGTGGAAGGAAATCATGCCAACTGACATCATCATGCCCCAGATGGGCGAGTCCATCGTCGAGGGCACTATTACCAAGTGGTTGAAAAAACCCGGCGACAAAGTTCAGCGCGACGAGCCTCTTTTTGAGATCTCCACCGACAAGGTCGACGCAGAGATCCCCGCCCCAGCCTCGGGAGTTCTGCAGGAAATCAAAGTTGCTGAAGGCACTACGGTGAACGTGAACACGGTCGTCGGAACCATCGCTGTTGATGGCGAGTCTGCAGCAGCGAAGCCCGCCCCCGCACAGACTGCCGAGAAGAAGGAAACGAAGAGTAGCGCCGGCGTCCCGCCGGCTGTCGCCGGAACCTCTCGCCCGCGCACCAAAAGTGCCACCGAGCAGACTCTGCCACCTGCCCCACCTGCCGCTTCCCAAGAGGACGAAGAAGCCCGTTCCTCTCCGCTGGTTCGCAAGATCGCCCGCGAACACGGCATCAGCCTTTCACAAGTCTCCGGCACTGGACTCGGTGGCCGCATCACCAAGCAGGACATCATGTCCTTCATCGAGAGCCAGGGATCACAACTCGCTCACGCAGGCACGGAGGCATTCGTCCGTCCCCCAACTCCAGCGGCGCCCGCACCCCGTCCCGCCGCTCCCGCCGCCCCCTACCCCGGCGACGTAGTCCCCGTGACGAACATGCGCAAGATCATCGCCCAGCGCATGATCGAATCCCGCCGCACCAGCGCTCACGTTCACTGCATGTACGAAGTGGACTTCACCCGCATCGTCAACCTGCGGGCCAAGCACAAAGCTGGATTCGAGCAGCGTCACGGCGCGCGCCTTACCTTCATGCCATTCTTCGTTCGCGCGGCTATCATCGCCCTGCAGCAGTGGCCCATCCTCAACGCCACACTCGAAGGCGAAAATATCCGCTATCATCGCCAAATCAATATGGGGATAGCCGTCGCCCTCGACTGGGGACTCATCGTCCCCGTCTTAAAGAATGCAGGCGATCTCAATTTCCTCGGCTTGCAGCGCGGCATCTCCGACCTCGGCGAACGCGCTCGTACCAAGAAGCTCAAGCCTGACGACGTCGAAGGTTCCACCTTCACTGTCACCAACCCCGGCCAGTTCGGCGCTGTCTTTGGTCTGCCCATCATCAATCAGCCGAATTCCGCCATCATGGGCGTCGGCGGCATCACGAAAATGCCGCTCGTCATCACAGACAAAGATGGCACCGATTCGATTGCGATTCGCTCCGTCGTCCACCTGACGTTAGGCTACGACCATCGCCTCATCGACGGCGCCGTCGCCGACCAGTTCATGGCGCTGGTAAAAAAGAATCTGGAAGCCTGGAGCGAAGAAGTCGGCTAGAAGCTGGACAAAAAAGTAGGGTGCCCCACCCTTTTCGCGTCCCTTTGCGAGAGGGCGAGGCTTTTGACCTTCCCGGCCGATTCTAAGGCTGCTGGCTCCGGCTTGACGGCTGAACGCCGCCCTTCGCCCACGTCGACGCATTCAAACATTCCACCGTCCCGTCAATAATTTTCGAAATGCCGTCCCGGAACTTCGCCGGATCCACGATCTCCCGCGTCGCCACCGCATCAACAGTGGCCATCGCGCTTTCCAGAAACGACATTGCCGCATCTTTCTTTTCCGCCCCCGCCTTGTCCCGGAAGAGCCCCTCAATTCCGTTCACCAGGGCGGGAACGAATGCAATTCCACGTAACAACTGAGATAGAAAATCCACAACGAGCCTCCCCCAAAATTACTTCCACCAGAATTTGTGCAACGCGATCGCCAAACTGATCGCCGCACTCAACGCCCCATCCACCACGCGGTTGTAGACGCTGCTCCTCACATCGTTGCGCTCCAGCAGCGCGATCTTGTCTTCCGCGATCTTCATCCGCCCCGGCTGTTCAGCCCCAACCAGCGTATCCATTTTGGTCTCCAGCCGTACCAGCTTGTCCAATACTTCCCGCTGAAACTCCGCGTCAATCAGGCGCAGCATCGAAAGCTCTTTTTCGCTCACACTCATGCTCTTCTCCCATTGATGCCCTATAGCGGATAACCACCCGGCAGAGAAGCCTTCCACGCATTTCCCGTAACATGCACCCACGCTGTTGACGGCACCGCGTAGTATCCCGTCAGGTTCGGCGGCGCCCCCGTCCCAAACGCGTCAAAGGTAATCGGATTTCCCGCAGCCCCCGAAGAAGCCGGCACCAGACTCTCATTCCAAACATCCCCCCGCCGGAACAAAATCGAATCACCCGGCGAAAATGTGTGGCCGTTCACCTTGGTAACCGTCTGCCAGGCCGCCGCAGAAGACGTCCCGCTATTGCCGTCGTTCCCCGAACTCGAACTCACGTAATACGTCGTCGCACCAGCCGCCTGCACCGCGAGAAAAAAGATGGCAACCGCAAACATTGCCCCTGTCATCCTGAGCGGAACAGGACAGGCCGCAAAGCGACCTGTCCTGCGTAGTCGAAGGACCCCGGGCATGCCTGCACGACCACCGGCTTGAATAGGAATTTTCACCGCGACTCTTCTCCCTGTCATTTCCTCAAAAAATCCAGTTAACTCTCATGAGCGGTTCCGGACCATAAGCACTGCCGGGCACCCATTCCTCGCGCTCTCCCCGAGAAGTGGGTAGTTTGTTGCGATGCCGCCTCTACTTTCGCCGCGTCATCACAATCTGCTCGCATCCACCCCGATATCGCACCCGCGCCATCCTGCACTTCGGTGGATCGACTCGCGTGTCACACTGCTCCAGCGTAATCTCCGAGGCGCAACCCACCGGGATCGACAGGTCCGGCAACGAGACCCCAGCCGCGCGCCGCGCACACCCCGTCCCCCCCAGCAGAATCACAGCCGCCAATGCAACACGAACGCCGATATTGATCATGATCATTGATCCCTCGCCAACCAGATGACCGCCAAACAAAAAGGCCATCGGTTTTTCGCCGATGGCCCGCTAGGCCAGTCCGTACCGGGCGTCGCCGCCCGAAAAGAATCAGGTTCGTATCAGCGCATGAGGTTCGTATCAGGCTATCGCTTCAGCGACGCCGCATCCACCGCAAATGACGATCGGCTTCAGCCGCCGCGCCGCTAATTGATCGCCCAGGCCGGAAACGTTGCCGACGTAACGTAGGCGTCTGCCGGGCAGGTTCGGCTCGCGTCCAAACTCCCGCCCGCGCTTACGCTGACATTCCCCACAGCGCCAGAAAACGTGAACGCCGCAGTATCGACCGCCGTCGTGAAGGTCCCGGTAGTCGCACTCGAAGTGATTGCCAAATAATATCGACCCGGCGCCAGCGTCACCGGACCCCAACTCTTCGTCATCCAAGTCGTCGCCGCCGGCGATATAGATGTCCCAGCCAACGATCCGGTGTGCGCCACTAGGGTGCAGGTTCCACCCGAGGTCCCGGAGTAGATCCCGATATCATAAGTATTCGCCGAATTGTCCGCCGCATTCACGTAATACGTAATTTGGCTCGTAGTTTTCGGAGATTGCAGGATGATTCCGTAGAACGACGCTTTTCCTGCCGTGCCCGAAAACGGATTCCCGCTTGTGCTTCCAGCGTGCGCCACCGTGAGCCACGGATTCGCCGTATTGTTCGGCACCATCTGTCCCACTACGTACGCCGTACTCGCAACCTGTGTCGTATTCGTATTGGCCGCCGCCGTCGGCGCCGTCGGAGTCCCCGTCAACGCCGCTGAGCTGAACAGGTTCGACGTACTGACATCCACCGTCGGGTGCCCACCAACTCCGGTGGGATTTGTAATCGTTACATTCGATGACCCGGCCGCCAAACTCCTCGCAATCGTGGTATTCAGTCCGTTACGAATTACGATTCCGCTTGCCCCCGGATCTCCTAAGCCACCTCCGCCGGCGCTCTCTGGAGGATCTAGCGACGCCCTCACCCCGTATGTGCCGCTGCTCGCATTCGTCGACTCCACTCGCCCTACCACCTGTACGCTCGGCGGCCTGGTCGTTCCCGCATCGTGGCAGTCGCCCGCATTCGTAACGCTGGCTACCACAAAGTCGCCCGTCGTCGTCGGCCCATCAAACGAACACTGAACATACCCGCGATATGTGATCACCGCATACCCGCTCGTCCCCGATCCATTGCTTACAATCCCGATCACGCCATCGGTATCCGCGATCCCGGCCTTCACCGCGCAAGCCGGGTTCGCCGCGTTGTACTTCGCCAGAAAATTCAACGATGTCCCTGTCGTGGAGTCATTGCACAACTCGAAATTCTCCCGTCCCCCGGTCAGCGTATCGAACGAAGTCGCGGCATAAATCGTTTGCGGAGCCAGTGTTGGCGTCCCGACGTTGGCCGAATTATTGGCGAACGGTTTCAGAGTGCTCGTCGTGTCAATCCCCCATCGGACGCTCGACCCGATCCAGAATCCGATGCCGTGCTGTTGTCCGCTCCCCGCGTTCTCATTCTTCACCACAAAGTATCCATCCGTCGCATCCCATCCCAGCCCGGTTCGTTCATAGTTCGAAGCATTCGTGTACGTCCCGTAAACATGCAGTCCCTGCCCACTCGTTCCGTTGTACTCTCCCAGATCGTTCGCATCTTCCTGCACCAGATTCGAGAAGTACGAACTGGTCCCGCTCGTCGCCACCTTCTGTGGCGTTCCTCCGTTCGCGGAAACATAAAAGTTCCCATCATTCGAAATTCCCAGCGCCGAGAGTCCTGTTCCTGCCGCAGCCATCGCCGTCCCCGGAATCGGCGAGCTCACCATCCACGGCCCCGCCACCAGCAGTTGTCCATTCACTGTCAAATTCCCGCTGAAAGTTCCCGTCACCGCCGCGATTCCGCCGTTCCCCAAATAATTCAAAGTCGTCCCGTCGTCGGTCAACCCGCTGTCACCGCTGACCGCTGTGCCGCTGCCTGAGTACATCGCCAGTTCCGACGTAACCCCGCTGTTCACCGTCCCTGAACCCGCTCCACTCCCGCAATCCGAGCCCGTCCCCGAAAGCACTCCCGTCGAGCTCACATGCAGACACTGCGAACCCGATCCCGTCACCGGCAACGTCACCGTGCCACTGCTCACTGCCAGGTTCCCGTTCACCGTCACCGGGACATTGAACGTTTTTGCCGCTGCCGTCAGCCTTTCCTGATAATTCGACCCGCTCGGCACTCCATTGATGTACGCCGAGATCGAGGTCGCTGCCCTCTCCGCTAATCCTCCCGCTTGGTCCAGTCCGATCGCCATGTCCCCCGCATCGTTCGACGGGCGTTCACCCGCCGTCGCCAACGTCTTCGAGAGGTTCGAGTCCTGTAGCGTAATAATGTCGTTGGGTGTGTTGTTGATCGGCTTGCCGAAATTCAATCGGCCTTTGCTGTTGGCGAGCGGCCCATTGTTGGAGTAATCCTGCTGTTGCAGAACCGTGGCGATTGATCCCGAGCCGCCGCTGTTTTCGCTGGCCAGGCAACTCACCCAGATCGGGCTTCTTTGCCGGCTAGGCCCCGCCGATTTGCACTGATTCGCGACAATCGAAACTCCCAACGTGCCCTGGCTCGCTACCGCGGACGGCGTGGACGCCATCTGGTCGGCCAGTATCGTGCTGTTGTTGATCACCAACCCGCTGGGCCAGAACCAGAACATCGGCACGAACTGCTGGGCCGCCACCGTATACGAAGTTGGTGCCGTCTGTGTGTCGGTAAACGAACACATCCCGTTCGCTCCGCACGTCCCCGAAATATTGGTTGCGACGGCGTAACTCCCGGTGCCGAACGGAGGCACAGCCGTGGTTCCCGTGGTCACCAGCACATCCCACGTCAGCGTGCCCACGCTCTGTGCGCTGCTGGTCTGCAGGTCTACCGAAGGCCATTGCAGCGGTATACTCACAATCCCGTTAGAAGGCTCCGCTGATCCAATGAACAATACCGGACCATAGCCCAGGGTCGAACTGCGTGGCACAACAAAGTAGCTACGCTCCGCCGCTTGGCCCCCACCGGCCGCGAACACTGGAGCGTATCCGTTCACCGGGAATGTCCCCAGCATCTTCGTCCCCGTTCCTCCTTGGACGACATATCCCGCTTGCGCCGCTATGCCATACAGGGGATTCGTCGTGCCCCCGGTTGACTCCTCGTAGATGTTTTCAAACGTGGCCGGTTGCAATCCTCCGAAGTATCGAATTCCGTAAGTCGGGAACCCTTGGCACACCGAATCCGTTACCACAATCCCATTTCCTCCGCCGGTCACACAGTTAACATTGGTAAATTCGGAATTGTGCACATAGGTGATCCCGTTGTTTCCCTGATCGTTGCGCTGGTAGAGGAAAGCCCCCGTCGGCCAGTTGGCAGTCGCGTTGAGCACTCCGCTCGACCGGTTGGCAGCCCGCTCCACGATGAATTGCTGATCGTTGTCGTTCACAATCCCGTACGTGAAGTAGCCCAGTCCCGCCGGATTGCTCTGAAACAGATTGATGTCCTGCACCACCGCGTGATCGGAATTGTTTTCGATGAACGCGTTCAGCAGGTTGCAGAACCCAAAGGTGGCCGCTCCCGCTGAGAATGTCGAAGTCCCGAAACTCACGGTAAACGTGGTCGAGTTCGGAACGCTGAGAACTGGCGACGACCAGTGCTGCTGCGCGGTTTGCGAGTAATACTCGCAATCCACCGTGTCCCCAACCACAAAAGGATGGGTTCCGGCCGTGGTAACCGTGTAAGTGCCCGAGGCCGCCGAGACGCTGGAAACCTGCACTCCATCCACGTTCACCGTGGAGGTGCCCGAAAGATTGTAGATCTTGTGATGATTGACGGCTGGACGCGCAGCGGTGGTGCCGATGTAAATGCAGCGGTCCCGCGTCGAGCACACGATCAGCGCTCCGGCGCCGTCCAGAACTCCTCCTCGGCCGCGCAGATAGATCGAGGCATAGACGTTGTATTGCTGATTTGAAGCCAGCTTCACATACGGGCTCGTCTGTGCCGCTACCCCTACTCCCGTGTCATTGGCCCAGGCGTCGTTCCACGCTTCCTGAATCCCCGAGCTCGCCGAACCCACCGTGTATCCCGCCGCATGCGCGTTGGCCGTCGTAACTGTGATCGTTCCGCTGCTCGTTCCCGCAGGGCAGTTTCCGCCGGTCACGGGCACAGCTTCCGCAGTACCCGTTCCCGCAATGTAGACCTTGTAAGAGTAGTAATTGCCGTTCGCCGAGGTGTCCAGCCCAAGCGGACACGGACTTAGATGGATCGTCACGTTCCCCGGTGTGGAAAGGTTATCCGCAGGAGTTTGCGCCCAGTTCCAACTCGACGTCACATACCGGATATTCGCCAGGTTGTTGGTCGAGAATTGCGTTCCCGCGGGTTGCGCAATGGACTGGTTGGCGACCGGATTGGTCGAAATATTTCCTGTCCCGCCTCCGCCTCCACAGGTGCCCCAGGTGCCCGCAGATGTCCCGTTCCCCAGCAGGCAGCTGCCCGCAGTTGCCGGGCCTGTTCCTAGTTCGTTTGCCGGAACCAGTCCCGAGATCAGATCCGCCTTCGCTGCCACTCCCGTATCCACGTACTGCTTCGTCGCTGCCTGCAAAGGTGCCGCCGGACTTCCCGGCAGCGTGATCGGTCCCGTCATGGTTCCGCCCACGGTGGGCAGATAATTTCCCGCCCCTACATTCGAGACCGCGGAATCCACGTACGCCTTGTTCGCAACCTGCCCCGAACCTGTCGGCGCCGGCACGTTCGGCGCTGCGCCGAACGTCTTCGTCCCGCTGATCGTCTCACTCCCGCTCAAATGCACAACCGCGTTGTCATTCGCCTTTGTCGCCAATTCGGAGTCTACGTACTGCATCGAAACCGGTTGCCCGGCCACACCGGAACCCGGAGTCGTCCGCACCGCCGCCAGGTTTGCCGGAGACGTCGTCGGCACCATCCAATACTCAGTCTTCACGGTGCCCGGCCCCAGTTGGTACACGACGGTGTAATACACTCCGGCCGGAGTCGCCCCCGCATTCGGCACCAGTGCCACACTCAGCGCGCCGTTCGCTCCCAGCGTCACGTTCGTTGTCCCCGCCGCCACCGCTGTCCCATCGGCGGTCAGGAACGCTGGCCACGTGATGATCAGGGTTCCCTGCGCCGGGGTACCATCCGCCAGATATACCGTGTCCGCGACCGTGGTCGTAGCAGGTCCACTCTGAGGGACAGGGGCGGCTCCATAAGCCGGAAGTGCCAGCCCCATACCCACCAGCATCAACCCAACCCAACAATAAAGCCGCCCAACCGGGCGGCGGCCTGTGTCCAACATCGTCTCCTCCATCTCATCTCCCATGGGACAGTTCGTGTGGGTCCGTCCTACTGCCCCTCCAGATACTCCTCCACGCTCCGTACATACACTTCGGCGAAATCCGCCACCGGACGCCTCGCCTCCATCAACTGCATCGCTTCCTCGAGTTCCCATCCCATCGAGCCCAAAACCGCCAGCGCCATCATCGGCGCCCGATGCACTCCCGCCGCGCAATGAATGAACAGCTTCGCGTCCGTCCCGTCCAGCGCCCCGGCTGCGAACTCAACGCCGCGCCGGAACAACTCCGCAGGCTTCGGTTCGAAATCGTCTTCCGTCGGGTTCCATAGCACCTCAATGCCGTGATCGACAGCCAGCGGCGTATCATTGAACTCAATCTGCATGTCGATGATGTGCGTGATTCCCGCCTTCGCCACCTTCGCCATGTTGTCGGACGTCCAGATCCCACCCCCAATCGCGATCCGGTCCGTCAACCAAGTAATATCCATCCCTGTCCTGTGTGATCTTCTGCGTGAGTGCGCTGCGAGTGCAACCATTACGCCGTCCTCCCGGGTAGCCCGTCCTTCGCGTTCTTTGCGAAGAATCGAAAGCTTCGACCTCGCTCCCACCCAGACCGCCACCGGCTGTTCTCGCTGCACTGCTCCGCCTCATTCTACGGTATTCATCAGTTTCCGATTCCCCCCGCTCGTTGCGAGAAGAAACGCTCTTGCTTTTCTTTGCGTCCTTCGCGAATTCCTTTGCGATCTTTGCGGTTCAAGCTCTTGAATTTCTCCACCGCGGAATACCTAGTTCCCTTTGTCCTCAGCTGGCTCCGTGCCATCCCCGCCGGCGTTCTTGCTTTCAGCGCTGTCCTCGCCCGCCTCCGCCTCATCTGCAGGCGCAGCCGCAGGAATTGCTGCTTTCGCCGGCTCGTCCTCTTCATCGCGCGCGATCGGTTCTTCCGGAAGGTTCAATCGGTGCAGCAAAGTCTTCGCCAGGCAATCTTCATCCGCCGTTGCCTGATCTCCGTCGGTCGCTGGCGGATAGACTCCCGACAGCTCGAAGAGGTACCTCATATTCGCCAATTGCCCTTTCTTTCCCTCGTTAATCGCGGCCTGTGCCATTTTTCCGGCCTGCGATTCCACCATCCGGGAAACCTGCTTCCTTACTTTGGCCGGATTATTCTCCTTTTCGCCCTTCGTCGCCCTTTTCCTTTTTGCGGATTTTTTCCCTGCGGTCTTACCTTTCGCCTTTTTCTTGATCATTTGCCCCAACATTCGGATTCCCAACATTCTTCAATCTCGCCCCAAAAACGGAAGGCGCGCCCTGAGGCGCGCCCTCTACCAGAGTTTTCTTTCTTCTTACTCTCTATTTCCAGAATATCAAATTGGCCAGGGTAAACCGGCAAAGTTTTAAAATTTATATTTCCCATCTTCACAATCACTTGCAGAGTTTTGGTCGTTTCCCCCCTCTTGACAAGATTTTTTCCGATTCGAGACGAGCCGGTCCATCAGGCCCAATTCCAGCAGAATCTCGCTCAGCAGGTCTAGGGCGATTGGTACATAACTCCGCACCGTCCTCTCGCTGCACTGCAGAAGCCTGCTGGTGGCCGCCTGGTCGTGCTCCTGTAGAATGTGGCGCGCGATGAGCTGCCGCGAAAACTCATCCAGCCGTTCCAGGCAGGTCTCCATGTCGTGCACGAAGATGACGCGATCCTCAAAAGTAACCACGGTATACGCGGTCACTTTCGCGCGAAAGAACTCGCTCCCCAGCAACGACGGCAACCGTCCCGTTTCTATCGAGAACCGCAAGTAGCGCCGCAGCATCGCAATCGTTCTGCCCCGGTAGACTCGCCGTTCCCGCTCGTGTTCGCGACGCTCCGCGAGTTCCCACTGGCGCTCTTCCGCAGTCGGTGACGCAGCTTCCTCGCTCGACAGGTCCGCATTTTGCTCCGTCCCCTCCTGTGGACGCACTGAAAACCGATTTGGAGGAACCTGGTTTGCAGGAATTTGGTGTGCGGACAGATCCTGTGCCGATAGCCTCGCCTCTCTCGCCCTCTGTTCCGGTAGCGCATCCCCTCGCTGCCGCATTCCCTGCCAGGGACTTCCGATGCTGCCTTTCGGATCCTTCGGCGGCTCCGCCTCGGCTGCGATCCACGCAATCATGTTGCTCATGCCGCACCTCCCGCCGCCGCTTCAAAGTCCCGATCCTCCTCGTTGCCCAGTTCGATTGCAAAGTCTTCGACCGCGGTGTGGGGACGCACCGGAAGAACAAGCCTCCGCTTTTTCGGAATGGGCAGGTCCGCTAATTCGGGCAGGCAGTTGTCGCAGTAGACGACTCCCGCACCGCATTCGCGCAGCCACAATCCACCGCATCGCTCGCAGTACTTCAATTCCATTCTCACTTCGTTCCGTTCATTGCCTTTACGATCGCTTTTCATCTCTCTCCCATCCGAGTCTCACTCTGCAGGGCCCATTCCAGCGCCTCCCCCGAAAACGCCGACCTGCCCCAGCCCATAACAAAAAGCCCTGCGCCGATTGCCGCTAAATTTGCGGGAATCGAACGCAGGGCTCGCTTCTCTTGCGATGACCTGCTTGAGCTATTTAGTTTAGGAAAGTTACCCGAATCATCCGCTCGAACTTGCGGTTGCCGTTCTCAGCCCTCCCCTTCTAGAGTTTGTGACCGATCTCGTCGTCCACTCCCGCACCCTCCGCCCGCTGGCGGAAATAGCTCTCCTCGTAGCCCGACTTGAGCACCCGCCCGTTTTGCATAAGCACGCTCACCCGTCCCGTGAAGTGCAGCGACAACAGCAGGCGCTCCATCGAAGCCGACAGCACCTCGGAGGACCTCACCTTCCTGCGAAATTCGCCGAAGCTCTTTTCCTCGTTCGAGTTATCCGGATTACTGGTCATTTCTTTTTTCCATGGCGCGGAGTGGTCTGTACAATTTGGCGATCGTATAGCTGTGAATTTTCTCAGTCAAGGTTGCATATACCGACGCGGCCTGTGGAAAACTCCGCGCTTAGCATCATGCTATAGGGCGGTGCTATACTCCCGCCTATGAAATTCAAAATCCTGCAAGATAATCTTCGCAAGGTCCTCTGGGACCGCATCGAAGCAGGCGAACTGACCGGGCTTCGGCTGGCCCAGCAGACCGGATTCAAACAGGCCCACATCTCCAACTTCCTCAACAAGAAGCGTGGCCTCAGCCTGGAAGGCATGGACAAGGTGCTCGCGGTGCAACATCTTTCGGTGCTCGACCTCCTCGATCCCGCTGAGGTCAATAAGCGCGCTTCCATCCTGCCCCCGAGTGGAGACGAATTCGAGAACGTCCTGCTCACCGACGCCCCCACCGCTGCCACTCAACCTCTCATCGTCAGCATGCACGTGAAAGACATCCTCAAATTCAAGAAAAGCTTTCTGCGCAAGCTGAAAGCTGAAACCGAAGGCGATCGCTCGAACTGGCAGCGCTTCGTACTGATCAAGGTCGATGCCAAGGAAGGCATGAGCATGTATCCCCGCCTCATGCCCGGGGCAACGCTCTTGATCGACCGCCATTACAACTCACTTAAGCCTTATCGCAAAGGCGAATTCAATGTGTACGCTGTTCTGAAAAACGATACTTGCACGGTTAAGTACGTCGAAGTCGCCGGAAATCATCTCATCCTCCGCCCCCACAATCAGTCTTCTCCCATCGAAGTCGTGACCATGGAAGACGGCAGAACCGCCGCCGATTACCTGGTCGGCAGAGTCTGCCAGGTGGGATTGGAAGCGTAGGGAATCCTGCCTGTTGTTCTCACCGTCAATCGCAGACCTGTTGCGGTCGGTAAAGTTAAAAAAAGGACTCGTATCAGAGCACCGCTTAGCGATGCCGTTAAGGGACACAAATCCGACTGCGGAGGCTTGCGTTGCTTGCGACGTATCCCGCCGGCGCGATCCATTTCCGCGTGCCCCGCGCAACCTGGCAACGGGAAATCCGTGAAGGCGGAAGAGCGCCCCGCTTCCGTCTCCATGCCGAACCAAATCACGCTACTTCAAGTCCGCCAGATCCTCCCGCAACTGTTGCAGGTTGAAGCCCTGCGGCGTGGTTTTCTTTCCCGTGAGATAGTCGGCACTCAGAATCGCGTACGCCTCGTCGCAGTACGCTTCCCAGAAAGACCAGGTCATGACTTGCAACGCTCCCCAAGTCACAACCGTGACCCCGCGAGTGTCGTAGGCCACGACCGGGACCGCGTGGCCTCCCCAGGAGCCGGGCTTGCCGTCGCCCGTCGGGCCACCCGGCGACACCGACCACGGCTGGTGATTCTGCACCTGGGCCTGTGCGCTGATGGGCAACTGCACCCCAATGTAGCAGCCTTCAAAAATGTACACAGAATCCATGATGTGGTTGTGGTTGGCTGGCTCCAGGGCCATATAGGCGCCGATCTTGTGGGCGGCGATGCCGGTTTGCCGCCAGTAATTCAACACGTCCACTTCATTCGCGCCGTTGTCGTTGGCTCCGGTCGTCGGATTGTAGCCGGTGATGGCGGAATATGCGGCCACGATCTGCTTATCGGTGGGCGCGGCCATTTTCTTCCCGGCGTTCGCGGTCCATTCCATGATCAGGTGTCCCGCCGCGGCGCAGGTACAATCGCCAATCTGGTCGTTGTCCATCATCCCCCAAGCCGCGACCTTGGATGTCAGATCGAAGCTGGCCGGTGGTGTGGGCAGCGCCGGTGTGACGTAAGAGGCGAGCAGCAAAGTACGCGGATCATGCCGGGCCACCGACTTGCCCAGTTTCAGTTTGCGGGGATCCACCCGCGTCGGGTCCGATCGCATGGCGACGCCTTTTCGCGCGCCGGACAATGCAGTTTCGAGTTTCTTCACCGCCATAGGGGAGTCTCCTTCGTGAGCGTTCGGATAAAGTCCAGAATTCAGACATTCGGGAAACAAAGGTCATCCGCTCGCGAAGATTCCGCGAGCGGATGTTGGGGGGAAGGAAGTCCGGCGAATGTTAGAACGAGACGGGTTGAGCGCAACCGTTCTGCGCGGGTTGTTACGAAAAACGAACAACCGCTCGGCTCCGTTTCGTGGCGAGAAACGCTAACCGCGCTTTACTGCGTGACCGTCAATCTCATGCTCCGCAGGATCGCCTGAAACCGCGGATCGGAGCGCAGAAAATCGTAGACGGGATCGTCCGACACCCGCACCATTTGGGTGGCACGTTCTTGGTATCCGCGTTCGAGGTAGCGCAGGGTTTCGTCTGTGCGGTGAAGGCGTGCGGAGTAGGCAGCGAGTTCGACGGGCGAAACATATCCCCTCGCGGCCTCCTTCTTCAAACTGTTCATCCGCCATTCCAGCACAGCCTTGAAGCCATTGCGGCGAAACGCAGCGCGTATGGCGGCCTCATCTTCCTGCTGGCCCGCAAGCGTGTACCCGTCTTCCAGCTCCGCAGCAGCTTCGTCCTCCCGGCCGGCTAACCAGAGAGCAAGCGACAGCGTCTCCCTTACAGACGCGTCGTTTGGCTGTGCCTGCGTGCGCGCGCGTAATTCGGTGATGGCGGCGTCGAACTGGCGTGCCCGGATCAGGGCGGTGCCCAAGGCCCAGGGACGGGCAAAGGGATCAATCTCCATTGCCGTCTTTTGTTGCTGCAGCGCTTCCTCCCCGCGATTCAGTGTGCTCAGCACATACGACCGGACGTGGTGGGCTTCGGCGTAGTGGGGATTCAGTTCTACGGCGCGGGCGGATTCCCTTTCCGCGGCGTTCCAATCCCACCGTCCGAAATAGTAAGCTGCTGCCAGGGAGTTGTGCGCTTCCGCCGAAGAGTCGTCGAGCGCCACCGCTTTGCGGGCTGCTGCCTCTCCCCTGGGTATCAGCGCCTCCGGTGGAGCTTCACCCCCGGCGGCTTTTGCTACGTAGTAGTCCGCTACGCCGCTCCACGCCGCGGCATAGTCCGGCTCAATGGCAATCGCCTTCTCGAAGTATTCCTTACTCATTTCGTATTGCCCGGCGAACCAGCAGTACCTTCCCAGCAAGTAAGCATCATGCGCTACAGGGTTGATGCGGCGGGACACCGCAGTGGCTGCAGACGCATTCAATCCCACCTGCCGCGCAACCGTGAGGGCCAGTTCGCTTTGCAGCGAGGCCACGTCGCTGAGATCGCGGTCATAGCTCTCTGCCCACATGTGGGTGTCGGTGGGTGCATGGATCAACTGCACGGTCATGTGCACACGGTTCGATGAACGGATTACGGAACCCTCGAGAATGCCATCGACTCCGAGTTCGCGCGCGATGTCGCGGATCGGGCGGTGAACCTTCTTGTGCTGCATCACCGAAGTGCGGGAAATAACTCGCAGACTGGTGTTCTTGGCGAGCATGGTGATGAGCTCGTCGGTCATGCCGTCGGCGAAGAAGTCCTGGGACGGATCTCCGGAAAGATTTTCCAGCGGCAGAACTGCCAGCGATCGAATGGCGATGGCGGGCTTGGCGACGCGTTCCCTGTGAACCACTTCCACAATCGCTCCAGCTGTCAGCAGCAGCGCCAGCGCGGCTGCGACCAAGCGCCAATCGAATCGGAGCCAGTCCGCGGGTTGAGATCCCGCCTTCTCCTGGATCGTATTTTCGGCCCTCGGTTCCCGGGCGCTGGGTTCAGGGCACTTCATCAGCGCTGGAGCAGAGCCGTTCGGCTTCGCCCACTGCACTGCGCCCACAAAGCGATAGCCGCGACGCGGTACGGTCTCAATCCACTGCTCTTTGTCCGCCGTATCTGACAAGCTCTCCCGCAGACGTTGTACCGCGGAATTGAGGCTGTGGTCGAAGTCGACAAACGTATCGTCGGACCAAAGGCTGGTGCGCAGCTCCTCGCGCGTTACCAGCTCGCCGGGATGTTCCATCAATAGCACCAGGATTCGCAGCGGCTGTTCGCCCACCTTGAGGCGAGTCCCAAACTTTCTCACCTCACCCGAGCGCACGTCGACCTCATAGGGGCCGAACCGTGCCGTTCGGGCGGTTGAGGTTGCAGGCGTCATGTTCTACGAGTCCCTACGAATGCTGGGAGTGGGGGGATTTAGACGAGATTCTGACCCTTCCCCTTAATGGTGTCAAGCCCTCCCAGCCTATCCCCTCGTAGCGTCAATAATTTGCACTGTGACCCAGAAATGATCGGGGAGTGACCCACTGTGCATTGCCCGGGCCTCGGCCCAATGAGATAAGACTCGACCGGATCAACTGGATCCTGAGGAGAAATTACCAATGAGAAGCACTTTCGGAACCGCAAGACGCTTTCTGTCGCATGGGGTTTTTGCGTTGGCCCTGGCACCGGCGCTGCTGGCGCAGTCCAATGTGTCGGTTTTCGCGGGCGGCTTCAACAACCCCCGCGGCCTGAAGTTCGGTCCAGACGGCAATCTCTATGTGGCGGAGGGCGGCGCGGGAGGCACGGCCTCGACCGTTGGAACCTGTCAGCAAGTGCCCGCTCCAGTCGGCCCCTATACTGGTGGATTTACCGGAAGGATTTCGAAAGTCACTCCCGATGGAACCGTCACCACCGTCGCGGACAACCTGCCCTCTAGCCAGACCTCAGCGGCGCAAGGCAGCTTGGTAAGCGGCCCCGCCGACGTGGCTTTCATCGGCAAGACGCTGTACGCGATCCTGGCCGGTGCAGGCTGCTCCCATGGGCTCGCCGGCACCGATAACGGTGTGATTCAAGTGAACTCAGACGGCAGCACCACCATGGTCGCCGATTTGTCGGTGTTCCAGAAGAGCCACCCGGTCGCCAATCCCGAGCCCGATGACTTCGAGCCCGATGGCACCTGGTACAGCATGGTCGAAGTGCATGGCAGGTTCTACGCCATCGAGCCCAATCACGGCGAACTGGATGCGATTTTGCCCGGAGGCGGATACGTCCGCAGAGTGGTCGACATCTCCCACATCCAGGGCCACATCGTACCCACATCCATTGCCTTCGATGGAAGTAACTTTTTCGTCGGTAACCTGGACACTTTCCCCATCAAGGATGGCTCGTCGAAGATTATGAAGATTTCGCCCGAGGGACTTCTGAGCACGGTCTACATTGGTTTCAGCGACATCCTGGGTTTGGCCTTCGACAGTCAAGGCCGGCTCTACGTGCTTGAAAACACGACGGGGAACCCGTTCCCAACACCGGGCACAGCGCGCATCCTGCGGATCAATGGCAAGAACAACTACACGGTAATTGCGGATGGCGCGACATCCGCGCTATCCCTGCCCACCGCGATGACATTCGGGCCCGACGGAAACCTGTATGTCTCCAACCTGGGCTTCGGTCCGCCGCCGGTTGGCGTCGGTCAAGTGCTGAAGATCACACTACCCTCGAATTGAGCCTTGGGGCGAAACTGTGGACGCTTCGTCTTACACGGAGGCGTCCACGGGGGTCGACCGAAGTGCAGTCGGGGCAGTTCTGCCCAGGGCAGGATTCCGCAGTTGCATCGGACCTATCCTGCCCTCGGTCGTGCCCGTGTCTTGCAGGGGTGGGACACTTCTTCGATCGACCTATCCGCGGATTTGATCCGAACTACAGCCAGAAGTCGCGGTTCGATGCGGGAGCGGAATCCTGGCCCGCGCTGGCGGCGCGTCCCATGCGCGGTTCAACGCGGTTACGCCCGGCGGCCTTGGCCTGGTAGAGCGCCGTGTCAGCAGCGGTCAGCAGTTTCTCGGAGTCGTTGGCCGACTGGCCGGTGGCAATGCCGAGGCTCAGGCTCACTTGAACATCGGATCCTCCGACCATGATGCTGCACCCGGCCACGTGGCTGCGCACGCGTTCGGCCAGGTCCCAGGTCTCAGCCAGGCCGCAGCCCGGAGCGACAATCAGGAATTCTTCTCCGCCGCAACGTCCCACCGAGTCGTAAGGGCGGACCATGGCTGCGATTCCGCTGGCAATGATGCGCAGGACGGTGTCGCCGGCCCCGTGTCCGCGGCTGTCGTTGATGGCCTTGAAGTGATCGACGTCGATCATGATCAGGCCGATCGGTTCATGGTCGCGTTCCGCGCGCAGCAGTTCGCGATCCAGGATTTCCAGGATCGCCTTGCGGTTCCACAGGCTGGTCAAACCGTCGCGCGAGGCCTCGCGGCGCAGGGCGTCCTTCAGTTCGACTAGCCGGTGCTGGGTTACCAGCAGGCGCGCGCTCGAACATACAAACGACAGGAACACCACCACCGCGGCCAATCCCAGACGTTCGCGCGCAATGCGCAATGACATGAACAGTACCAATAGCGGATAGAGGAGAAAGAAGATCTCCGTGTAGATCCGCTTCTCCCGCCGCGGCGGCTCCAGCGCGAGTTCCGGCGACTCCACCTGCCTCCACGTCGTCGCGATGAGCATCGGAACCACCAGCAGAGCGCTCCACAAAAGATCGAACCACGCGCCCGTGTTCAAGCCGCGTCCCGGCCCGTAGAAATACAGCGCATCCACGCACCCCGAGAGGGCCAGAAATATTCCCATACGGCCGAACAGAGCCCGCGAATCCCGTGAACGGGTGACGGCGGCACGCACCACGAACGCTCCGGCGACAAACGCGTAGCCGGCAAAGTAAGGCGTCCACACCGAGTGTGCCAGTTCGCTCGGGGACTCCGCCTTGGGCAGATAGAAAAAATACACATAAGCCGCGACGCAAACCAGCACCGCCTGCACGAAATCGAGCGCGACCAGGGCGTCAAGCTTGCCCGCTTCGTGCTCCGGGTCCAGGAACATCGCCATTGCCAGCGGAACGAACCAGAAGCAGAACAGAAGATTATTAATCCAGGAAACAATGGGAGACGCAGCCAGATCGTTGTAGACGCTGAGACCCTGAGCCACCAGCCACAGCACGTAAGCGATGGCGGCCAGGCGCCAAAAGGAGCGCGCCAGGCCCTCCGAGCGGTTGCTGGCCTCAACAATGGCGTAGATCAGCAAGGCGCCCAGCGTGAACTGAATCAGGTCCGACAAGAACGGCCCGGGAGGCTTCGTCCCCAGCGTCGCCACCAAAGCAACGTGCGCCAGCCACAATAGGCCGGCAGCGGTCACGACGATGCGGTTACGGGTCAAGTCATTTCACCTGTGGTCAAAAATTCCACGCCGGCAATTTTTACAGATTGTGTCGTAGGGAAGACTCACGGGCGCTGCAAAAATGCTCGGCTCTTCACCGACCTCTTGGCGGGACACTTCTCCTGAGACCCCAAGACCCCTTAGTATCCAGCATTATAAGGCCATTTTCATCTGACCATAGTACCCCTGTCCTAATTACCGCCAAACGGAAATCACGACCAATGTTCAAGCAGCTTTTGAAGGATTTCCACACCCTCGCCCAGTTTGGCGAGGTCCTCGGGAGCGAGGCCGGCGAGATGTGCTGCGAGGTAGGCGATCCGCAGTTGCCGCCCTTTTTGGATCAGCCGTGCGCCCTTCGGCGTCGCGCGAATGTGCAGGCGGCGGGCGTCGTGGGGATCGGTCGTTACGGTGACCAGGCGGCTGCGGGCCAGGCCGGCCACGATGCGGCTCATAGTCGGCGGTTTGACCTGCTCAGCGGCGGCGAGTTCGCCCAGCGTCTTGAGGCCGCCGAAAACCAGCACCGAGAGTGCCGAGAGGCGGGCTGGGCCTTCGCCGGTGGCGATGTCCTGTTTGCGCACGCGGCGCAGCACGTGGATGGCGGCGGAATGCAGCCGATCCGCCACCGCGAGAACGTCAGGGTGCGAATCGCCGGATGGCGCCGGATCGCTGCTAACTGAGTCTGGCTTGTTGATTGCCGTGCCCGGCGCTGAACTTGACTTCTGCATCGGAATATAGTTAGCTATGCTAACTAATGTGAACCGCGGAGGTCAAGACATGAATACCACGGCTGCGGGGGTGGGCATTTCGCGCATCGGGCAGATCGCCATCAATGCGCACGACGTGGAGCGCGCCGTCACTTTCTATCAGGATGCACTGGGATTGAAGCTGCTGTTCAAGGCCGCGCCGGGGCTCGCATTCTTCGACTGCGGCGGAGTGCGGCTGATGCTGACGCGACCGGACAAGCCCGAGTTCGATCATCCCAGTTCGATTCTCTACTTTGCTGTCCCCGACATTCAGGCCGCACACCTCAGGATGCAGGGAAGCGGGGTGAAGTTCGAGGACGAGCCCCACCTCATCGCGAAGATGCCGGATCACGATTTGTGGATGACGTTCTTCCGCGACTCGGAGGGGAATCTGCTGGGGCTGATGAGCGAAGTGCAGCGATAAGGTGCAGCGGTGAGGTGCAGTCCGGAGAAATCCGCTTCCCGATCTTTGCGCAAGATCCGAAATAACGCGGCAAATGCGATCCCCAGAGCCAGCATCAAGAGCAGCGCAAAGCGCACCGAGGGTTCGTGAAACAGGATCTCCGCCCCGCCGACAATCAGAGCAATCCAGGCCTCTGGCGAGTGCAGGTGGTGGATCCATTTGGGATCTGATTCCATGTCGGCCACGATATCACTGAGCTAGGCGAAGAAGTAGCTTTTTCCCCTGCCACGCGCGGACTTGTCCGCCCTGCTATCATCGTTGGCGGAGTGCTTGAGCGCATGCAATACCTCGACGACGAAGAGTTCGAAGACGGCGAGATACCTCTTATTTCCGGATCAGGAGAAGGACTCATGGACGAAGCACCAGCCAGGGGCGCGGGTTCGCGCCGCGATGAAGATATTGCACTCGATCTGATGAAGTTTGTTGCCATGACCACGGGGTACGGCAAGACGGCCAGCAGCGGCGGTGTCGGCTTCACCGGAGGGGGTTCGGCTTCCAAGCCCGAAGAGTATGCCGCGCACTTGCTGGAGCTCTACGGCAAGTGTCTGAATGCGGTGGAGGGAGGTAAGTAGAGAGGCTATAATCGAGCGCGGGCCAGCCCTTCCGTAATCTCCTATTGCCGGCCTGCACGTCAGATACTTGACCCAGGACAGTTGATGTATGAAGTCTCTCCCCCCATCGCCGCCCGCCCCGCGGGCCACCAGAGTGCACTTTGTCGAGCCCACTGCGGCCGTGTTGCGACTCAAGGACGGTCGCCGCGTCCCCGGCAAATTGAAAGTTGTTTCCCTGACTGGTGGCTTGCTTTCCGTGCCTCATCCAATGGACACCGGGTGCAGCGGCACACTGATGTTCTTGACAGCCGCCGGCATGGTTCTGGGCGCTGCGGAAATGCTGAGCCCGCTCTGCTGGGGCCTGCAACCCTTCCGCTTCGTTGCCCTGAACCAGGACGATCAAGACAGGTTGCAGACCGTCATTCAGGGGTCCATTGACCGGAACCGCAGCGATCAGGGCCAGATCGAACGCTCGCGATCCTGGTGAACGGGATCCTGGTGAACGGGAAGATTTCTGACGTGACGTTCGCCGTGACTAAGGTACAAAGGGAATTTGGAATGGGAAATCTCGGAAAAACACTTGGGTCAATGCTTCTTCTTGGCCTGTTCGTCTTTCGCGCCCCAGTTCTGGCGCAGGATCGGCCGGAGGCCAAGCCAAAAACTCCATTCGCCGCGACGGCCCCGATCTTCGAAGTCAGTGCAGGTTACGCCTATGTAAGCCTGAACATGCCCTCGGCGTCACGAATCAACCTCAACGGTGCCGATGGCAACATCGTGGTCAACTTCACCGAGCGCTGGGGGGCGACGCTCGATTCGAGCTATTCCCGGACCGGCAACGTCCTCTCCACCGGGCATGGCGCGAGTGTCTTGAATTTCATGGCCGGGCCTGTGTTTTATCTGGCAGGTCGGGGAAACGCACGCATCTTCACCCATGCTCTGGCGGGCGCCAGCCGGGTGGACAGCGCAGTTCCAACCAGCCCAACCACTTTCCTCGGCGGGCAGGTGACTCGGTTCTCTTATGCTTTCGGAGCAGGCATCGAGTACGACATGTCCCGCTCGTTCGGGCTGCGGGGTGGGGCAGACTACTTACACACGACGTTTGTCGATGCCGCCGGCAAGCTGCAGCCCCAAAACAATCTCCGAGCGGTGGTGGGAATTGTCTTCAAGCTCGGAAGTCGCTAGGCCTGCCGACGGAATTGCGATGACATGCTAGGGGCTGAGTGGACAAGAAAAAACCGCGCCCGAAAAGGGCGCGGTCCAATCTTGACGCCAAGCGGAGGCGCTCGGGGCCAGGCTC
Source organism: uncultured Acidobacteriaceae bacterium (assembly GCA_963825155.1). Taxonomy (GTDB): domain Bacteria; phylum Acidobacteriota; class Terriglobia; order Terriglobales; family Acidobacteriaceae; genus Sulfotelmatobacter. The sequence goes on from CAWGRZ010000004.1 coordinate 130,471, forward strand.
CAACTTAACGGCGCTTCTTGCTTTTTTTCTTCGCCTTCTTCGCCTTCTTCGCGGGCTTCTTGCTTGCTTTTTTCTTCGCCGGCTTCTTGGGCGCCTTCTTTTTGGCAGGCTTCTTGGCCTTTTTCTTCGCCGGCTTCTTCTTGGCGGGTTTCTTAGCTGCCTTCTTTTTCGCTTTTTTCGCTTTAGGTTTGCCGCCACCGCCTCCACCGCTCGGGGCAGGTGTTGCCGGTCTGGGTGCAGGAGGCGGAGGAGCGGCTACGGGCGGCGGCGCAATCGCCTCCGGGGCCGGCATGCCGGATTCCTCTTCCTCCTCTTCTTCTTCGAAATCTTCTTCCAGCGACTCGCTGTAGGCGCCGCTGTCGCCGAATTCGTCTTCTTCATCACGTCCGTAGAGCGTGGGATCGTAGAACGTCATTACTCCTCCTGATTCAGTGGCGGCCGGATGCGCGTACCGCGCTCCCCGGCTGCGGGCACGAGAGAATTTAAAAGACCACCGAAACCTCTGCTGGAACGGCGCGCGATTATAGCACGACATTCGGTGCAGGCTGCAAGGACCAGACACGGCCTGCCCGCTATCCTGTTATCACAGCGGGCCGGGGGAAGGGAAGAAGAAAACGCGCGGGTCGATCGGTGAGGGGTCCACACTCAGCAAAGAAAAAACGAAGATGCGCCGGCGAGGTCGAAACCACCTGTCAAACATGAAAAACGGGGAAGTTGACTTCCCCGCTTTCTCTTGCACCTGCGAAATTGTCCACGGTACCGACTGCCGTCGGTAGTTTTAACGAACAGTTCAACTCTTCTTAACACTCCGGTCACACCGCGTTTCTTACTATCGGGGCTCGAGGTACGAAAGAAAATGAAAAAGACACTTGCGTTACTCTCCCTCGCAGCCGCCTGTTCGTTGGGCACCGCAGTCGCCCAGAACAATCACCAAGACCACATCAACCAACGAAACCACATTCGCCGGGTTCTCCTGATCAGCGTCGACGGTATGCACGCTGTTGACTTCACCAACTGCGCCAACGGCATCAGCACTGTCAACAATGGCGCACCTTACTGCCCGGCCATCGCCGCACTCGCCAAGACGGGCGTCAATTACGTTGCTGCCAGCACCTCCAAGCCTTCCGATTCCTTCCCCGGCCTGACGGCGATCGTTACCGGCGGAAGCCCGGCCCTGACCGGCGTGTACTACGACGTCGCTTATTCCCGCAATTACTCAGCTCCCGCGAAAAGCACGGGCAACGGCGTCGCGGCCGGCCCCTGCACACCCTTCGGGACGCCAACGGGTACCACAACCGAGTACGAAGAAGGCATCGACCTTGACCAGACCAAAGTGAACGGCGGCGCGCCCGGCGCAGGCCTGACCGATGGCGGTATCGCCTCCATCGACCCTCATAGACTGCCCCGTGACCCGGCGAACGGCTGCAACCCGGTTATGCCCTGGGATTTCGTCCGCGCCAACAGCATTTTCAGCGTCATTCACCAGGCCGGCGGATTTGCCGCATGGTCCGACAAGCATCCGGCGTACGCCTCGGTCGCTTCCGGCATCGGCCCCTCTGCCCTTGACGACTTCTACGCGCCTGAAATCAACTCCAACGTGATCGGCCTTCCCGGCGTTACGACGCCTACGGGCATATCCTGCACCACGGTCCGCGATACAGTCGCCGACCTTACGGCCTGGACCAACAGCTTCCAGAACATTCAGTGCTACGATACGCTGAAGGTGGATGCGGTCCTGAACTGGATTGATGGCAAGAACCACCTCGGTACGAAGACCACCCAGGTTCCCACCATCTTCGGCATGAACTTCCAGGCCCTTAGCGTGGGCCAGAAGCTGATTGAGGCAGGCAACAGCACGACGGGTGGATACCTGGATGCCGCGGGCGCGCCCAGCGCGGCGCTGCTGGACGAGTTCAAGTTCGTCGACGCCTCGATCGCGGCATTCGTCAGTGAACTGAAGGCAAAGGATCTCTATGATTCGACCCTGATCGTGATCACCGCTAAGCACGGTCAGTCTCCCATCGATCCCGCTCGCTACGTGGCGCAGACTCGCAACTACACCTCACCCGCAACGCTGCTCTCCGACGCGGGCTATATTCCAGACTCGGAATCAACCAACGGCACCGGCATTGGACCGACGGAAGATGACGTCTCGTTGCTCTGGCTGAAGAGTTCCGCCGATACGGATGCCAGCGTCGCAATCCTCGAAGACAATGCGTCCGCTACCGGAATCGGGCTCGGGCAGGTCTACTACGGCCCATCCCTAACGCTTAACTACAATGACCCAACCGTAGACCCACGTACGCCCGACATTATCGTGACTCCGAACGTCGGCGTTACTTACTCCGGCAGCCACGCCAAACAGGCGGAGCACGGCGGGTTCGCCCATGACGACACCAATGTCGTCCTGCTGCTGTCAAATCCGAGCTTTGACCCCAGGACGGTCAAAGCCGAAGTTGGCACTGCCCAGGTAGCGCCTACCATCCTCAAAGCCTTGCATATCAATCCTTCGGCCCTGGATGCGGTTCGTGCTGAGGGAACGAGCCCCCTTCCGGCGGTCCAACTTCGGTAACCCATCCGCAACAGCGTGGCCAGCAAAACAGGGGACGCTCCTTCGGGAGCGTCCCCTGTTTGTCACCCTAACGGGCTCTCAATCTGCGCCCGCTTCGAAAATGTGGTTCCGGTCTTTTACAAAGGGCGGAAAGACTTCGCAGCCGAAGTTCAGCGGCTCGGCTGCACGATCAGGATCATTCCCGGGTGGAGGATCCCGACGTTGCGGTTGTCGCGCTTGAGGGCGGCGACGGTGGTCCGGTAAGCGTTCGCGATGGAATAGAGTGTTTCACCGGTCTTTACCTTGTGGTGAACCACGCTGGCGGTCTCTTCCTTTTCGATCTGCGCGGATTTTGTGGCCGGTGGCTTGGTGCTGGCCGTCTGTGTGCTCTTCGAGTGCTTCGATTTGCTCGTCCGCGAGGCCGCCACTTCAAGGTCGTGCGCGCTGGGTGTGATCGGCAGGTGCAGGGCCAGGACTCGGCGTCCGCGCAGGCTGTCGCCGCGCAGGCCGTTCCAGCGCCGTAGCATCCGCGCCGATACGCCGAAGTTCTCAGCCACGCTTTCGACCGTGTCTCCCCTGCGAACCTTGTAGCGCGTAATGCGGCGGGCGTAAGTCCCAGTGTCGCTCAACGGATGCTTGCCCGGCGCGACCGGGATCACCAGCGTGGCGTCGGCTTCGAGGTCGGTATCGTCGAGGTGATTCGCTTCCCTGATCGATTTGGCCGTGGTGCGATAGGTGTGAGCCAGAGACGCCAGCGTGTCACCGGAATGAACCGTGTGATAGCGCCACCACAGCCGCATGTCGGTCGGAATCGAGGCGATCGCGGTTTCGTACTGGTCTTTGCTCCCCGTCGGCAGATGCAATGCGAAATCTCCTACCCGCGGCGTCGTCAGGCGCAGCAAGCTGGGATTCAGATCCTGCAGCTCGGCGGGCGTGGAGTTGACGCATTCTGCCACCAGTCGCAGATCAACCGGATAGTTGATGGTGACGGTGTCGTAGTCCGTGGGATGTTCCATTACCACGTCATCCAACCCATACTGCGAAGGGTTCTTGGCCATGATGGTCACGGCCAGAATGATGGGCACGTAATTCCGTGTCTCTTTGGGCAAAACGTTGCGCCGGTAGAGTTCCCAGAAATCGGCGTAACCGGTCCGCTTCACCGCGGCCTGCACTGTGCCCGGACCGGAGTTGTAGGCGGCCATCGCGAGGTACCAATCCCCGAACTGGTTATAGAGATCTTTCAGGTGGTGGGCGGCGGCGCGAGTGGATTTCTCGGGATCCTGCCGGTCGTCCACCCACATGTTGTGCGACAGGCCGTAGCCGCGAGCCCGGCTGGCCATGAACTGCCAGATGCCGCGGGCGCCCACGCGGGAGACGGCCAGCGGATGGAATCCCGACTCGGCTTGCGCCAGGTAGATCAGATCCTGGGGAATGCCCTCTTCCTTCAAGATGGGAACCATCATGTCGTGGTAGCGGCCCGAGCGGGCAAAGGCGCGCTCGAAGACGCCGCGTCCACGGCCCGAGAAGTAACTGATGTAGCCCGCCACCTGGTCGGTCATCATCAGCGGCAGGTCGGAGTGCGTGTTCTTGATCTCGGCTTCGGCCTTGGCCTTGGTCCCGGCGTCGGCGGCGGGGACGATGCCGTTGGTTTCGTCGATGGGTGCCGGCTCGGACTTCTGTTGGGCATCCTGCTGCGCTTCGGAATCGGCGCCCGTCCCGCCCGGATAGAGTTCGTTCACTCCCTCCACGACGTGGTCGAATTCCTTCTGCAGGCGATCATCGGAGCGGACATCAAGATTGCTGCCCAGCAGAGCGTTCACCGCGTTGTCGAAATGCTGCTTGGCGTCGTCCGTTTTGCCTGCCTGATAGTTAGCGAGGCCGGTCTGATATTCCTTTTCGACCTGGACGATCAGGTCCGCGACCGGATCGGAAGCTGCGGCGGCCGCTGCTGGTGAACTGGTTTCCGGCGAGGCTGGCGTTTTAGCCTGCGCCGGAGATTCTGCCGTCTGCTTAGTTGCGGGAGTCGTGGAAGCGGCTGAAGTTGGAGCGGCCGCCTTACTCTTCAACGCCGGTGCGCTCCCCGGAGGCAGGAGAGAGACTGGCTTCTGCGCCGTCTGACAGGCAGAGGCCGCCAGAATCACGGACGCAAGCACAGCAGTTCGGACATAGAGGTTCGCTAGCGGCATATTTCTCTATGAGATGCGTGCGTCTCCCCTGGTGTGAAGGTCCGCTGAATTCTACCAAAATCCTACCCGCCAGTCGCGTTCGGGTCAATCGCCGAAAAGGCACTGTCGTGGTTACTTTCGGCACCTGCCCCGGCGGTTACCGGGAAGGCCGCCGTCAGACTTTAGGCCTGCGCTTCGTTTAGCGCTCCACCGGCAACAGGTAGGTTGGGTTGCTCTCCAGCGCGCCGCCGAAAAATTGGCGGTCGGCCTGGCGCATGTCCCAAGCGATCACCGCAGCCGGGGTGATCTGGATCGTGATATCGTCCCATGCTTCGAAGACCGGACCGACCCTCGGGTCCGCGACTGCGGCCTTGCTCAAATACTTGCGATGAATCTCGGCATTCTTCTTTCGCGACGCGTCGCCGGTCAGCATCTTTGCGGAACCAGCGATCGTAATGCCGCAGGAAGCTGCAGGATCACGGGCGTCGATCATTATGGAAACCTTTGGGTTCGATTGCAGGTTTCTTGCTTTGCGGCTGCGTGAGGAAGTGGCGACAAAAACGTCCGCGCCGTCGAACCAGTACCACACGGCAACCATGTGGATGGAGCCGTCCGGATTCTCGGTTGCCAGCGTCGCTATATGTTTGCCATCCAATAATCGCCTGACGAAGACGTCAGCAAGGGAAGCCATGGAGAAGTCTCCTGCTTACCGCTGTGGTCGGTGCCACACCGGATCGAAGTCCGAGGTTGAAGGTCCAAGCCGCCAATCCGCCGCCCGAGATTCTACACTCGCCAGTAATCCGGGCGCCAGGTCTGAATCGCTTTCTTGATGTCGGCCCGGGACAACTTCTCATTCAGCGCGCGCTCGACTAGCTTGGGAAGCTCGGCGTCTGACGCAAAACGCAGGCCGCACAGTTGGCTTTCCGTCAGCTCCGGAATGCGGGAACGCAACGGCTCTGACAGAAGCTGGGTCAGCCGCAACCGCTCTTCCAGCCGAATGACGCGATCCTGCACCCGGAGCGCATAGAGCCGCTCCTTGAGCGCGAGGATCACAAAAGCCACGGCCAGCAGAATCAGCAGGAAGGCGTGAATCTGATCGCGCAGATCGCCCTCGGTGATATGCGCAAAAAAATGAATCAGCGTCAGGATCACTCCCAGTCCGAAGACGGGAAGAACAAAGAAGTGAAACAGCGGATCCCAGCGCGTGTGATTCGCGAAAGTCTGGGGTTTGGTTTCGGCCATGATGCGGCTCCTTGCTGAAGACGTGCCAGTCTAGCAGAATCGGCGCCAGTCGGAGGGCGCGGAGTCCTGGTGGCGTCGCTCGTGCCTGCTTGGCTTCGACTCGGGTGGTCGCGAAGATGGCGTACAATCCGCCGCGTCCTGAGATCGCCGAGAGCAAACTTTCTGAGCTTGGGTTTCGGGGAGGTCCGGATGAAAAAATCCAACTCGCTTCCTTCCGCTGCTCGGTACAACGCCCACTCCGTCGGAGGAAAATCCATGGAAGGGTGCGGGAGTGTTTCCGCACCCTTCCATGACAGTTCCTGGCTACTTCAGAGAAGCGAGCACGATCTCTTCGGCAGGAGCCACGTTGTTCTGAGCCAGCATTTCGGCTTCCGCCTTGGTCTCCGGCAGGCGATAGCTAATCTGGGAGTCTGCGATCTCTACTCCCGACAGGAAGTAGCTGTTTCCATATTTGTGGAAGACCAGCGCGTAATTGCCAGCGGCTTTCTTGGCCTCGGCCAGAGTGGGGCGGGAAAGCATCGCGACTGAAGCGTCGGTATTCCGAAGCACGAGCATCGTCGAGTCCATAGACACCCGTTGAACGGTCCATTCGCCGGCAGGGAGCGTTTTGTTCCCCAGGACGAACTCAAATGGCACCTGCGCCACAATCTTCTCGCCGCTGGCCAACTGGGCTGCCGCCAGAAGCGGAAGCATCGTCAGAGTCAGTGCTAAAATCCGCGTTGCATATTTCATAAATCACCTCCAAGAGTTGTTTTTGTCTTCGGGAGAAGCTCGATTGCGATATTGCATCCAAATGGAAAGAACGTCCATGGAGCTGGTCTGAAGCGGTATCAATTGATCTGAAGAATCGGACAATCGCTTGACAGCGCGATAAAACGCAGACCACAATTGCTCGTATCAAAGGGGCGCTGTGTCCATGCCCGCGAAGAAGGTTCGTTTCGCCGAATTCGAATTGGACTTTGGCCGTTTTCAGTTGTGCCGCGACGGTCTCCCCGTATCCTTGGAAGGTCTTCCCCTGCAGTTGCTGATGTTTCTGATCGAAACCCCTGGCCAGTTGGTGACACGTGAGCAGATAGCTGAGGAACTGTGGGGGAAGGATGTGTTCGTCGATGTCGAGCAGGGAATCAATACCGCGATCCGCAAAGTACGCATGGCGCTGGAAGACGATTCCGCCCAGCCGCTGTATTTGCAGACCGTCGTCGGAAGAGGCTATCGCTTCGTGGCTGCAACCAGTGTGGAGGGCGAGGCCGGCGTCCCGATCTCTGAACTTGCGGAAGGATTCCCGGTCTCGGCCGAGGAGTTGGGGCGGGCGATTATCGCGGCCTCAGGCCTCGACCCGAATGATCCAAAAATGCCGCCGAAAGTGCGCAGGTCCTAACCAAGTCCCAACATACCTCCCTCAAGACAGCCAGCGCTTCTCTGACGAGCGCGCTCAGCGCTGTATAATCCACGCGCAAACATGAGGGTAGTTTCGGCACAATATTTCCGTCGCATGAAATAGGCGTGCCGCGGGCGCATACTGGGCGTCTGAACTAAACAAGATGATGATGCGGACAGGAAAAGGCCTGCAGCCGGAATCTTCCTGGAAGATGGCGAATCCAAGAATCCCATGAAAGCCATTCAAGTCAAACAACCCGGTGGACCCGAGGCTATGGAACTGGTGGACCTGCCGGTTCCTCAGCCCAAGGCGAATGAAGCAGTGGTGAAGCTGGCCGCTTCCGGTGTGAATTTTATTGACGTGTATTTCCGTGAAGGTCGCTACAAGGCTCCGCTGCCGATTGTGCTGGGGCAGGAGGGCGCGGGCGTGGTCACGGCCGTCGGCGCCGATGTAAAGTCCGTGAAGATCGGCGATCGCGTGGCCTGGACTGGCCTACTCGGATCGTATGCGGAATACGCTGCTGTGCCCGCGGAAAAGTTGGTGCCAATTCCATCCGCAGTGACGGATCAGCAGGCCGCCGCTGCCATGCTGCAGGGGATGACGGCCCACTACCTCTCCCATGATACGTTCCCGCTGCAGCGCGGCCAGACGGCGCTAGTACATGCGGCTGCCGGCGGCGTTGGGCTGCTCCTGGCGCAGATGGCGCACAACATCGGCGCCCGCGTGCTGGCCACCGTCTCGACCGACGAGAAGGCGAAACTGGCCCGCCAAGCCGGAGCCGACGAAGTCATTCTTTACACCCAATCCGATTTTGAAGCCGAGACCAAACGGCTCACCGGAGGCAAAGGCGTCGACGTCGTTTATGATTCGGTAGGGAAGACAACGTTCGACAAAGGTCTCAACATTCTGCGGCCGCGCGGCGTGATGGTGCTGTTCGGTGGATCGAGCGGCGCGGTGCCTCCGCTTGATTTGATTGTGCTCTCGCAGAAAGGCTCGCTCTACGTGACCCGGCCAACGCTGGCCCACTACACCGCTTCGCGAGAGGAGTTGGTGGCCCGTTCCGGCGCCGTATTCGGCATGATGGCCGCCGGCCAACTCAAGTTGCGGATCGAGCACAAGTATCCCCTCGCTGAGGCGCAGCGGGCGCACCAGGATCTCGAAGGACGAAAGACGACGGGAAAGCTGTTGCTGATACCGTAGACTTTCGTAGCGCCGCCGTCCCGGCGCTGCTAAAGGACCAACATGAAAGCAATTCGAGTGCAGCGTACCGGCGGGCCCGAGGTAATGGAACTGGTCGAGGTTCCAGCTCCGCAGCCCAAGCCTGCCGAAGCAGTCGTGAAAATTTCGGCGGCCGGAGTGAACTCCATCGACGGCCACTTCCGCGACGGCAGTTTCCGCACGCCCCTGCCCTTTATTCCCGGGCAGGAAGGCGCGGGCGTGGTAACAGCCGTCGGCCCGCAGACGAAGGCCGTGAAAGTCGGCGACCGCGTGGCCTGGAGCGGAACTCTGGGCTCGTATGCCGAATACGTCGCGGCGCCGGAAGAACATCTGGTGCCCGTGCCGGCGGTGATCAGCGATCAGCAAGCCGCCGCCGCCATGATGCACGGTCTCACCGCGCACTATCTTGTGAACGACGCCCACAAGCTGAAAGCCGGTGAGACGGCGCTGGTGCACGCGGCCGCCGGCGGAGTCGGGCTGCTGCTGGTGCAGATGGCGCGCGCCGTCGGTGCGCGTGTGATTGGCACGGCGTCGAGCGAAGAGAAAGCCCGGCTCGCACGTGAGGCTGGGGCGGATGAAGTGATCGTGTTTACCCGCCAGGATTTTGAAGCCGAAGTGAAGCGCCTCACCGATGGCAAAGGCGTTGAGGTGGTCTACGACGGAGTGGGCAAAGCGACATTCGAAAAAAATCTGAACGTCATGCGCCTGCGCGGCATGCTCGTGCTCTACGGCATGTCGAGCGGCCCGGTGCCGCCTGTGGATCCGGCGAAGCTCTCGGAAAAAGGATCGCTCTACATGGCCCGCACCACCCTGGCACACTTCACCGCCACGCGCGAGGAACTGCTGGCCCGCACCAGCGCTTTGTTCAGCATGATCGCCGAGGGCAAGCTCAAGGTGAGGATCGCCAAGACTTATCCCTTGGCGGAAGCCCCGCAAGCCCACCGCGACATGGAAGCGCGAAAGCTGGCAGGAAAGTTGCTGCTGGTGCCGTGAGGTGTCAGGTCTCTGGACTTCAAGCTCACACGAGATGCAGTTTGGGGAAGTCTAGTTTGTAGCGTGCCGGGTCGCGGGTCATAAGCCGATCTGCTCTCAGCTTCGCATGCGAGGCGATTACGAAGTCCGCCAGCAGGCGCTGGGGCGAACCTCCGCCGGAACGGCGGCGGCGCGTGGCATACGCCGCGAAGCTTTCGGCCGCCAGCATCCAGATGTCCTCTTCAAGGTCGAATTCAACCGCGATGGCCGTTTCCGCCAGGACTCTACGAACTGTCTCCACACTCAGGCCCGGGACTGCCGACAACTCGACGAATACAGGTGCGCATATCACAAGCGCTCCCTCCTCGCGAACTCTTGATAACTGAGCGGCCACTGCGGCCGCCGAGGGTGCTCCCAACCAAATAGGAGATAGGATGTTGGTGTCGAGGGCCGTCCTCATTCGTAATCTTTATCGCTGCGCATATCGTCGATCCAGGCTTTGATTCCTTCGTCCCCGCCTGGGAACGGGCCGGCAATTCCAATGTACTTTTCGAACGGGTTGGCTTTCGAGCGGTCGGGCCGGATCACGGTGCGGCCTTCCTCCATCACGAATTCGACGCGGTCGCCGGGCTCCAAGCCGAGGCGTTTGCGGACTCCCTGCGGAACCGTGATCTGGCCTTTGCTGCTGATTGTGCTGGAGTTCTTCATCTTTACTTCTATTCTTTACAGTAAAGATAGCATTCCTTACTTCGAGAGCCAAGCGACTCTATATGCCATTCCGCGCGTTCCACACCGACGGCGGGCTGCGCCCGGCGGACAGCCGACGGCGGCTGTCCCCACATAAATCTCTTTTATCTTGATCGCTTAGCGTTTGCGCTTGTAGACCTTCGCATAGGCTGGCGCCTCTTTTCCTGGGAGCAATCTGGCATCATCAATCGGCGCACCCGCCACCATCTCCAGCGGGATAACTCCCGCCCACGTGGGGAACGCGTAGTCTTCCTCGTCGTCTACAGGTGGGCCCAGGCGGACTTTCGCCGAAAACTCTTCAATCGGGACGCGCAGCACCGACGTCGCTTTGACTTCGCGCTCGTTGGGATGGCGCGAGTCCTCCCAGCGCCCCGGCAGAATGTGTTCGGAGAGTACTCGCAGCGCCGCCAGCTTTTCTTCCGGATCGTCCACCAGCGTCGCCCTTCCTAGAATCACCACCGAGCGGTAGTTCATGGAGTGGTTGAAAATAGAGCGCGCCAGCACGATCCCCTCCAGCAGCGTAACCGTGATGCACACCGCCACGCCGTCTTTCATCTGCCGCAGCATGCGGCTCGCCGCGGAGCCATGAATGTACAGGCTGGCATCCTTGCGGCCGTACGAGGTCGGAATCACGAAGGGCTGGCCGTCGACCACGAAGCCGGCGTGACAAAGAAACCCTTCATCGAGGATGCGGTACACGGTTTCGCGATCGTACACTGCGCGATCGGCTTCGCGGACCACACGGGTCCGCGCGCTGGGAATTTGTGTTTCAGGCATCGGGGAACGAACTCCGGCAAGCGCCAAGGATGGATGAAAGAAAAGTGTAACACCGGGCGCCGGGAGTCGACCCACGGTCCTCTGGCGCCCGAAATCCCTACCAGTTCAGCTTCATGGCGAACTGGAACTGCCGCGGATCGTAGGCGGATGTGGCCTGCCCCGCATTGCTGAACAATGGGCTGACCGCTGCCACGTTCATTTTGTTGGCGATGTTGAACATGTCCACGATCAGATCCAGGTTAAAGCGCTCCCCAAAATAGACGCGCTTGGAAACGCGCATATCGTCAAAGACCGTCCAGGGTGTGATCCCCGCGTTGCGGCCCAGGTTGCCATCGAGCTGCAGAAGAGTCGGCACCGTTCCGCTGGCAACGAAGCCGTTGATGCATGGCTCCTGCAGCGTCCCGCTGGGCGAGTACTTCGACTTATAGACTTGGCCGCAGGCAGGATCAACCGTGATATTGGGACGTCCGGTCAGCGACGAGAGCTGAAAGTTGTCGCCGCTGGCGGTGATGATGTTAAACGGGCGTCCAGATGCAACTTCGACCAAGGGTGCAATCGTCCAATAGCTGAAGAACTTGTTGCTGAAGCTGCTTCCGCCCAGCTTGCCCGTCTGGTAAACCCCGCTGAAAACGAAACGATGGCGCTGGTCGAACAGCGAGGTCGAGCGGTCCAGCGCGGGATAGTAGCTATCCTGCGGCGTCAGGGTTGACTGCAGATCGGTCGAGTCGTCAATCGAGTGTGACCAGGTGTACGACGCCAGGAACTCGTAGTGGTTGTTGAATCGCTTGCGCAGGTTGGCAGTGAAGCCGTGATAGACCGAACTGCCGTTGGAGTAATTGGCGTCCATGTCGCCGAAGGGAACGCAGTTGGCAAAGGTCGCCGGATCGCACTTCGCGTTGAATCCCGGCAGGGTGCTAACCAACGCCTGGGCTTGCGCAATGCAGCCCATCGGGTCTCCGACCGAAGCATAAGCGCCGATGATCGCCGGGTTCAAGCCGCCGGGCCGGAAGTAGTTCATGAGCGCTGGGTCGGTGTACGGGAATGGGCTGTTTGACGTTCCCCCAGGGTTGCAGCCGCTAACTGTGAACGGGCTGGAGGCAGGGGTTTGACCCGACAGAACCGCATCGTAATACGCCGACTCAAAGTTGCCGGTCATCAAGTCACCACGGATCGTGTTGGCGTTGATGGGCCGGTTCAGGTGGCGTCCGCCGTTGAAGTTGTAAGCTAGGCTGAGGGCGAACCCGCCCCCCAGGTCACGCTCGACGCTCACATTGGCCTGCTGCGAATAGGCGTAGACAAAATTGTTTGCTTGCGGATAACCAAACGGCTGAAACGCCAGCGGAAAGAACGTCGCCGGGTTCAGATAATTCTGATTGACGAACAAGGCCGGATTCTCAGCCGTCGCAGTGGCAGCCGTGAACGGCGCCGGATTGAAACGCTGTCCCCCCGGTTGGTAGCCGGGCACCGTGGGTAAGCACGAGGCTGTGCTCAGGATGCCCTGAAAGGTATTGGACGCGTTTAGGCTGGCAGGACCCGGCGCCGCGCTGGTGCTGCACGGAGCGCCTCCGGCGAACGCCAATTGTCCGCTGCTGGAACCGTCGGAGGCGTCGCCCAGAAAATACAGCCCAAGCAGGGGATGGTCGTAGAAGATCCCGTACGAAGCTCGGAAGACAGTCTTGCCGTCGCCCTTCGGATCCCACGCTAGGCCGAGCCGCGGCTGGAAGTTGTTCTTATCGGTCTGGATGCCTTTCTGCAGGCCCAGGATCTGATATCCGCCTAGCGCCAGTCCCTGCGGCTGCGCAAATTTGGGCGGGAACTCCACATCGTACCGGAGCCCGAAGTTCAAGGTGACGTTGGGGCGCACCCGCCAGGAATCCTGCCAGAACAGGCCCAGCGGCTTGTTGGAGAACGAATCGCTGGGATTGCCAATGCCTTGCACCATATCTCCGGGAATCCCGAGTCCATAGGTCTGCACCGGGGTGAATCCGGGAAAGTCAGGACAGTAAGAGGCCGGCAATCCGTTGAGAGCACAGATGTTGCTGAAGCCCAGCGTGGCCGCATCGAGCGGCCCGAAATCGTAGACGCCGCCGTAGTTCACCGTGAACACCGCCGTCAGCGGAAGATAGTTGAAATCCACGCCAAACTTGGTGTCATGCCGGCCGATGGTCCAGGAGAAATTGTCGGTGAACTGGTAGCGCTGCTCGGTACGCTGAATGTAGGAGTAAGGCTCCCGTCCGAAATATGCGTAACCAGGGATGTTCACCGCCACATCGGACCCCCCGGGAATCGCCGTATTGTAGAAGTAGGACAAGCCGCGGCGGGCATACTGGAAGCGGAACTCGTTCACCTTATTGGTCCCGATCGTCCACGTATCTTGCGCGGTTCCAGCCACGTCGCGATAGGTTTGCTGCGAGGTGCGCGAATACGAGTTCTGCCCGAAGGGCTGGTCTTGCCCACCCACTTCAATTCCGGTGACGGTCGAGGGGCTGACATTGACGCGGAGCATCAACCGGTTATTGTTGCTCACGTTGTGGTCGATGCGCAGCGAATAAATACTGGTCCCCTCGAAAATGGGGAAGTTGCCCCGCTGCGAATTCAGGGTCTGAAACGAGGACGGCAGCGCATTGCACAGAAAATTCGATGTGGCATACGTGCAGGAGGTCGGGAACTGGGTCAGAGGGTTGGAACCATTAGGCGGGGCCGGAATTGCCGGGCCCACGAGGGCTCCGAAAATCGCGGGATAGGTTCCGTTCAGCGCGGTTCCCGACGACCCTCCTACAAACGTGGCATAGGCGGCAGCTTCCTGGCCATAGCCGGCAGCCAGAGCTGGGCTGATCTGGAAAAGTTGAGCCTCGGCCGCTGGCAGCGTGGTCTGAAAATAAGTCTGCTGATCCGCCGTCGCGTTCACGCCCTGCTGAATCGTCCCCGCCGGAAAACCAAAGGCGTTGGAAAGGTCAACGTTGTCGAGCAGTCCGAAATTCCCCTGCCCAATGCTGGAGAATCCCGTCTCATGCCGCCGCGTGATCTCGTAAGCGAAATAGAAATACGTCTTGTCCTTCTTGATCGGTCCGCCGAAAGCAACTCCGCTTTGCACCCGCGTGTACGCCGGATTCGAAACCGTGCTGAAGGGATTCACCGCCTGGAAGCTGCGATTGCGCAAGTATCCGAACACGTCGCCGTGAAAGTCGTTGGAACCGGATCGCGTGATAATGTTCACCACGCCGCCGGACGCGCGCCCGTATTCCGCCGCGTAGCTATTGGTGATGATCTGAAATTCCTGCACCGCCTCCTGCGACACGGTGGAGCGCACGCCGTTTACCGAGTTGTCGGTCGCGTCGGCGCCATCTACGTTGACCAGGTTCGAGCGCGCCCGTTGGCCGCTCATGTTCAGTCCCGAGGTGGGCGCCGCGCCGGTGTTGGGCGCGTTGTCGCGTACTACCTGCGAATCGGTCAGCGTGAAGTTGATGTAGTTGCGGCCGTTGATCGGAAGATTGTCGATGCGGCGCTGCCCGATGGTGTCGGTCGTCGAACTGCGTGAGGTTTCCACCAGTTCTCCCTGCGCGCTGACCTCAATCACTTCTTTGCCGGTTTTTACCGAGAGTGTCACCGGAAGCTCGACCAGTCCACCCACCGTGATCACGACCCCGGTGTTTAAGATCCCGCTGAATCCGGCAGCATCCACCGCGACCGAGTACGTTCCCGGCGGCAGCAACCGGGCGCTGTAGCCGCCCTGCCCGTCGCCCGTAGCGGTCCGTTCCAGGCCTTTGGCTAGGTCCCGCACCGTTACGGTTGCGTTCGCCACAAGGTTCCCCCTGGGGTCCTTTACGGTGACGTGCAGATCGCCGGTGGCGACGCCGCCCTGGGCAAAGGCAATGGCTGAAAGCAGCAGGAAAAAGATAGAGACAGAGGCAGCTCTCAACATCCGGATCATAGGGTTCTCCCTTGGACTCGCGCAGGCGAGGCGACGGCGGAAACGGCTCTCACGGCAGATTGCCGAAGTACTCACGAAGTGTTTAAAACCGGGTTGATTCCCGCTGGTTCTTATAACAGAACCGGGCCGGAAAACAAGTCAGGAATCAAAAGGGGTCGTTTCCCAGTTACCCCGGTCCGGCTATTTGGAGCACGTCTCTACGACGTGCGAAGGATGGCAAAACACCCCGCAAGTGTCAGTGACCACCATCACCAGCGGCCAGGGTTACTATGTCGTCGAAATGCGCACCGGGGCAGCCGGATTCTGCAGCCGCCCGAGAAGCATGGCGGAGCCGTTCAATTGCTCATATCCGTCGAGGACAGGCGCACCCGCCAATCCCCAGTTTGGCCAGGCCAAGGCAACGTAGATTCGGAGCAGGGCGAAAGCGGCGTTGCGCCGCAAGAGCAGCGCTCGGTCTACTAACTGTCGCGCCGCTTCTGCGGTACGCGCATCGCCGGTATTCAAAGCACTATTCAAAGCCCTCTGTCCGATCCGCGCTAGCACTGCGGCATTTTTCCCTGCTGCCTGTACGTAGGCGACCATGGCGCGAAGACGCTCTCGCCGGACCATTCGGAACTCCGAAGCAGGCAGGCGGCGGCGAAGATAATCGTCCTCGGCCGGGTCAACGAGGTTGCGAAAGGCCGCCACATCGATGGGCTGAATTTGCCCGGCGAGGTCAACGTCTCCAGAAATCCGCAGGCTTCGGGAGAACCCGACCCCAAGAATCAAAACCAGCGCCATTGCGGCGGCGATAACGAGAATGATGGCCAAAGTCATGGCTGTAGCAAACGCTCCAATTCCCGGTTCCACACATCGAGATTGTTCTCGGGCAGCGGAACCGCGGACTTAATCGCAGCTTTCGGGGGAACCACCAGGTAGTAGAACCAGATCAGGACGCAGACGTGGTACGTCGCCATGTTGGCGAAGTCGAGAAGATAACTCTTGTCCGCCAGAATCCCGCTGGCAATGGTAGCCCAGGTCGCCAGGTGTTCACAGGACAAGATGCCAAGGCCCAGCGCAATGCCGAAGGTATTCTTGTTCCACGCTAACTTGAAGTAGGCAGCGAACAAAAAGATGAACAGGATTAGGCCGGATTCAACCACGTACATGGACTGCTGCAGCGCGTGCGCCCCGGAAATCAGCCAGTAGGGGTTTGCCGGGACGGTGAAGCCGGCGGTCAAACCGGCGACCAGCACCAGAACTGCGCCGGCACAGGTAATCAGGCGGTTTCCAAGCTTAGCGACCGCGGGCCACGGCCGGAGAAGATGAAGAAACAGCTCTCCGGTCAGGGCAAACTTCAACAGGCCCTCGACAATCAAACCGACCCAGAACGCCTTCCAGAAAGTCTCCGCCCTCACCCACGGGAGCACATCCAACCCGTAAAGGGTAAATTCCTCAACCGCTTCGAACAGGGTATAGGTCAGGAAGACCGGGAAGAGCCGGTGTAACCCCCGGCGCCACATCCACACGGCGAGCGCCAGTTGCAGAATGTGGGGTGCGAGCCACAGATAATGCCAAAGAAGTGAATGCGCCTGCAGCATAGCAGTGACTGAGCACTATACTGCCACTTGCCGCAGGCGGCAATCTCTTCGTGATTCTTGTTCCGTTTTCGTAAGAACCGGAACTTCGGGTTACGGTTTGCACATCTGTCCGCCACAATTAGTACCGCCGACGCCGTCGGCCCGAACTGCGGTCGGGATCACCAGCGTGTTTAGGAACAGTACAGCGACTCCGAGGACGAATAGCAAACGTTTCATGGTTGTTTTCTCCTTGTGACTGCGAATTGGACCGTGATATTTTCATGAGCGCAATCGCCGCCGCAATGGGTTCGAAAACCTTGGAGCGTTCGGAATTCGTAACAAGATGACACTGAAATCAGCCCTACAGGATGTGAAGGAAACCACGCTCGCAGCCGTCTCCGGGCTGCTGGGGAAGTTGGCCTATCTGGCTTCCTTGCATCGCACGCAGGGCCGCTACGAACACTGGGGGATGGAGGCCGTTCACGGACCCGAGTCTTCCGAACGGGCGCTGAAAGCCGCCCATGGCGAAATTGTGACCGGGGTTTTACGGACGCCGCTGGCGTCTCTGGTGGAGGATCTGGAGGAGTCGCGCCGTGACAGCGGCTTCGCGGCCACGGCTTACATTGAGGGGATGCGGGAGCGCTTCGACGACGTAATGCCGGGCGAGCGCATGGATTCGCCCGCCGCCAGCCACCTTAATTCAGTGCTGGTGGCGCTTTCGAGCCTGGAGAAGAGTCGAGGGCGTGCCACTCGGTCAACTTCATAGCCACTCCCACCACCTGCCCCAGCACTTCCGCATCCTGCGGATGCCTCAGGATGCGAACCGGAACCGGAGACAACGGATGAGGCTGAAGAATAATATCCTCGCGGCGCATGCTGCACCAGCAGCAGGTGTGGCCTTCGCGGGTTTCCACGAAATAAATCGGACGTTCGTATTCCGAGCGCCACGATCCTTCTACCACCTTGTTTTTCGCTTCGTCGACTTGAATGAAGCTCCCGGGCGGCAGGATCGGATACATGGTGAAATCCTGAGTGCCGACATAGCCGTAAGTGAAGTCGCTGTTGGCGAATTGCGCCAGGTAGGCAAATGGGACCAGTCCCCACTGTTCGACCATGCGCCCAAGGTTGCTGGTGCGGCGCTCATCAAACGCAGGATCCATGCGCAGCGGGACCTGCACCGCCGACAGTCCGGCCAGAGCGTCCGAAACGTGCGATTTCGGCGGCGAAACCAGGCCCAGGTCGGCTGCCATGTTCTTCAGGTCCACTCCGTACCAGGACATCAGTTCGCGGAGATCGCGGCGGTAAATCACGGACAGCGTGTACAGCCGGTAAATACTGGGTAAAATACCTTTGGTCTCGATGTCGGATAAGCGGCTGGGAGGAATCGAATACTCTTCGTTGCGATATTTTTCCGCAACCCGCGCGCTGGAATTCTCAACGTCGCGCATGGTGAGGCCGAGTTTCTCGCGCAGCGTACGAAGACTTTTCCCAGCCGGCAACATTCGAGCACGCCTCCAGAAGGTTGGAGAATAATATCAAAGCCGAGCCGCGGTGTGGCCGGGAATTGTGCAAAATGTTGAGCGCGCTTTTCTTGTTACGAATTCCGAACACGTGCGGCACCTTGTCGAATACGCGAAATCTGAGGCATGTCGCCTTAAACGCGGTTCGCTCATGGTTGGTTCTTGCCGTGTGGATTTGCTGTGCATGTTCGGAATTCGTAACAAGCTTCAGGAAAAATTTAGAGCTCACCCCTTCTCCCGCGATACGCCCGGATTGTCGAACCGACCTTCATTATCCCCGAAGCGTCAAGTCCCATCAGCAAAACTAAGGATGACATTTGTCACGCCCAGTTCGTGATGGATGGCACTACTGCGCTCCTCGCCCTTCCGCGATGATTGCAATCACTGGCCGGGAGAACGGTAAAGCTTCTCCCGCCGGGAGCTTCGCAAGGCTTGCCGGGAGGGCCCAATGATCACAACCATGGAACCACGTCACAGCATCCACACCGCCAGGCCCCACCTGATCGTAGCCAGCCTCGAGGGCGTCAACAAAAACTACGGTGAAGTTCGAGCCCTGCGCAACGTGGATTTCCAGGTGCGCGCCGGAGAAGTGGTGGCCCTGCTTGGCCCGAACGGCGCCGGCAAGACCACCGCAGTGAAGCTGCTGCTGGGATTGTCGCAACCGAATGCCGGACGGGCACGCGTCTTCGGAGCCGACCCCACCAATCCTGAAAACCGGATGCGCACCGGCGCCATGCTGCAAGTGGGACGGGTTCCTGAAACTCTGCGCGTCCGCGAGCACATTGATCTTTTCTCCACCTACTATGAGAATCCCCTGCCCGCGTCGGAAGTTCTGGCCGCCGCCGGTCTGGAGAAGCTGACCGACCGCAAGTTCGGCGACCTCTCCGGAGGCCAGAAGCAGCGCGTGCTGTTCGCCCTGGCCATCTGCGGCGATCCCGACCTGCTATTTCTTGACGAACCCACCGTCGGTCTCGACGTAGAAGCGCGGCGCATGTTGTGGGATGAGATTCGCCGCATGGTCGAGCGTGGAAAAACTGTCCTGCTCACCACCCATTATCTGCAAGAGGCCGACGCCCTTGCCGACCGCGTCGCCGTCATCCATCAGGGCGAAATCATTGCGGAGGGAACGCCCTCGGAAATCAAGGCGAAGACCGCCGGCAAGCGCATCCGCTGTATCACCAGCCTCAGCCTCAACACTTTGCGCCAGATTCCACGCGTTACCGAAGTAAAAGAAGACCGCGAGGCCTTCGAGATTCACGCCGTTGAGGCCGAGCCCGTCGTCCGCGAATTGCTGGCTCGCGACCCGCAACTCTCTGGCCTGGAAGTCACCAGCGCGGGCCTGGAAGAGGCGTTCCTGGCTTTGACCCAGGACACCTCAAGAAATGGCAATCATTAAGTAGCAATCATTCGAATTGAGCGCGCCCGGGCGCTGCAAGCACGGAGGAGATGCAATGAGCACCGCAACCATGACACTGAGCGCTACGCGAATCCAGCGTTCGCCTCGCCACACCGCGACCATCTACCTGAAGGAAGCCAAGTACGAATTCCTCAAGAACCTCCGTCTCCGCATGTACACGGCGTCGGTGCTCAGCTTCCCCATCATGTTCTATGTTCTGTTCGGTCTGGTGCTGAATTCTAAACAGGCCATCGGCGGCACCGGCGTTCCGACCTACCTGATCGCCACCTACGGTACCTTCGGCGTGATGGGCGCCTCGCTGTTCGGAACCGCCGCGGGCCTGTCTTCCGACCGCGGCCTGGGATGGCTGCAAGTAAAGCGCGCCAGCCCCATGCCGCCGTTTGCCTACTTCGCCGCCAAGGTCGTGACCAGCATGATTTTCAGCGCCATCATCGTACTGGCGTTGTTCCTGCTCGGCGTTACTCTGGGTGGCGTGCGTTTCCCACTGTTGGAGGGTGCAAGACTGCTGGGAACGCTGGTCATCGGATCGCTGCCATTCTCTGCCATGGGCCTTGCGCTCGGATATTTCACCGGTCCGAACTCAGCACCTGCGACCATCAATCTGATTTATTTGCCCATGTCGTTCTGCAGCGGATTGTGGGTGCCGTTCATGTTTCTGCCGAAAGTCGTGCGGCAGATCGCGCTCGCGCTTCCTCCTTATCACCTGTCGCAACTGGCGCTGGGAATCGTGGGTGCAGGAAAGATCGAATCGGCCGCAACCCACTGGGAGGTGCTCGCAGCCTTCACCATGATTTGCCTTGGCGTGGCCCGCATCGGATTCCAACGCGACCAGGAAAAAATGTATGGCTAGGCCTTATCTCGTCAGCCGCTTGAGAATTGGTGAGCCGTTACTTCGGAGGCTGTTTTGTGAAGCGCACTCGGGAAGGGTACGGCTTCAGCCGTACCGTCCAGCGCCAACCCAGACGAGGGCTTTAGCCCCTGAGGCGTCGCAGGGAGTTGAACTATGAGTGCAAATTCGAAAAAATCAATGGGCTGGACCGTCGTTCTTATTATCCTCGGGATGGCGGCTCTCTACGGCGGGGCAAAGTGGCTGACCCTGCTGATTCCCGCTGCTCTGCTGGTCTGGTACACGGCCAAGCCCCCACTTAGAACTGGCCGGAATTGACTGGAAGGTTGAAAATAAGAACATGCCGTTGCTTGGTTCACGTCAGTTGGATGAGGGTTCTACCGGAGACACTCGGCGAATGAAGCTGAGGCCGCTCCGCTCAGCACTCAAGGACAAGGATCACGGATGGGGTCCCCTGCTCTGGGTGCTCTACCTTGGTTTCTTCTTCGTTCAACCGGTCGTAGATCACGTCAGCCTCAAGCTGTGGATCTTGGATGGTCTCGGAGCCGCGACATTCCTCATCCTCTACTGGGGAATCTTCCTGCTGGAGAGGCCTCGGCCACTAGTCCACGTCGGTGGCATGGTGCTGCTGGGAGTTGTGTTCTTTCCCTACAATCCCGGCGGCTGCACGTTCTTTATCTTTGCCGCCGCCATGGTTCCTTTCATGGTCAGTACCCAAGCCCGCGCCCTCGCCGGACTCGCAACGATCGCGGCCGTGGGCGCGATGGAAGGACTCCTTCTCAGAGTGAGCGGATGGGAACTGTTTTGGGCGGCGGTCTTTCCCATGTTCATCGGCGCCGGCAACATCTTCTTTGCCGAGCGCAACCGCATGAACCGCAAGCTGCGCAAAGCCAACGAAGAGATCGAAAATCTGGCCAAGATGGCCGAGCGCGAACGCATCGCGCGTGACTTGCATGACGTCCTCGGGCACACTCTGTCGGTGATCACCCTGAAATCCGAACTCGCGGGGAAGCTGATCGATCGTGATCCCCAGCGGGCGGGAAAAGAAATCCGCGAAGTCGAACAGATCTCGCGGCAGGCCCTCTCCGATGTGCGCGACGCCATTCGCGGATACCGCTCCCAGGGACTTGCGGCGGAGCTGGCCCAGGCGAAATCCACGCTGGAAACCGCCGGCCTCACCGTCCAGTGCGATGCCGCGACGACCGTGAAACTCCCTGCCGTGCAGGAAAGCGTGCTCTCTCTCGCGGTGCGGGAAGCCGTGACCAACGTGGTGCGGCACGCGCAGGCGCGCACTTGCCGCTTGCGCCTCGAACAGAACAACGGCAACTGCCGCCTCGAAATTCAAGACGACGGCTGCGGTTCCTCCAACGGCGAAGGCAGCGGTCTGCGCGGCATGCGCGAACGCGTCGAAATGATCGGAGGCACATTGCAGCGCAGCACCGAGTCCGGCACCACCCTGACCATTACTCTTCCCTTGAAAGAGATCGTGCCGAAAAGCGAAGGCTGCCGCAATTGAATCCTGCCGGCAAAGAAGGGCGCAAGACCATCCGCGTGGTGCTGGCCGAAGATCAGGGCATGGTGCTCGGAGCGCTCGCCGCCCTGCTCGAAATCGAAGGCGACATTTCCGTCATCGGGCAAGCTCGCAACGGCAAAGAAGCCCTCGACGCCGTACTCGCGCACAAGCCCGACGTGTTCATCACCGACATCGAAATGCCGCACATGAGCGGCCTCGACGTCGCCGCCGAACTGAAGCGGCGCCGCACCGGAACCCGCGTCGTCATCGTCACCACCTTCGCCCGCGCCGGCTATTTACGCCGCGCCCTCGAAGCCGGAGCCTCCGGATACCTGCTGAAAGACATGCGCGCCGAGGAACTCGCCGATGCCGTGCGTCGCGTCCATCAGGGCCTGCGCGTCATTCATCCCGAACTCGCGACCGAAGCCTGGGCGGAAATGGACCCGCTCACCGACCGCGAACGCCAGGTCTTGCGACTGGCCGGCGAAGGCCTGGCCAGTGGCGACATCGCCAGCGAACTGGGCCTCTCCGACGGCACCGTCCGCAACTACCTCTCCGAAGCTATCAGCAAACTGGGCGCCAGCAACCGTGTCGAGGCCGCGCGCATTGCACGCACCAAGGGATGGTTGTAAGAGAACGAAAGACGACGCGTCCCCACTTCCATGCAACGTCGTCCAGATTACGTTTAGACTCGCCACAGATCATCGCAGGATTGTCGATTACCGGAACTCTAGCGGCTCTAAGTCTGCGGAAGTGCCGCTGCACTTTCATCGAAGCAGGAACGGCGCAGACGAACCATCACGAAGATGAGGGCTGCGGTCAGCGCCAGTCCGCTCAGTCCGTAGTTCACAGCGGCGAGGGCCTGCTGGTGATTCGCCTCGGCGGGCGGTACCGCGCTGTAGACCTGCACGCGCGAGCGTCCCTTCAAATCTGGAAAAAAGTAGATGGGAATCGACGTGCCCACCGGAACACGTGCGTCGAGTTCCGCCTGATCATGCGGCATGGAGCGCAGATACGGCAGCAGGTTCATCCATTCCCGCTGGCCCTCGACCGTTCCGCTGGCGAAGACGTCAGCGCTTCTGCCGCGCGAAGAGGTGTGCGTCTGGTAGTAGACGCGAACCACTTGGAACTCGCTGCGATGGTACGACGCGCCCTGATACAGCTGCCAGCGTGTCCACGAATTCATGAAGATCACGAAGCCAAACAGCAAAATGGAGATGAAGGCGAACCCGCAGAGTGCGACACCGAGACTCATAATTCGAAACCGGATTGGACGAGAGACCACCCTCTGCGGAGTGGAGACTCGCGCCACTGGCCGGAGCTTTTCCCGGCCGCCGAGCGCCGCGCCCAACAGAATCACTCCGCCTACGATGGCGATCATGATCCGCGGAAATCCGAACGCCAGCATGAATGCAGTCGAAACCGCGAACTGAAACAGAGCTATCCACCAGACCTTCGCGCCCACGGGGGCTGCCAATTTCGCGCCGCACATGGGACACATCGTCACCGCCGTGTCCGTGAGATCGAGCCCGCACTTCGGGCACTGTCGAGTGGATGCCATCGCGGGCGATTACACCACGGACGGGCGGGAGCGGCAATTGACCAAGGTAACGGCAGGGGCGCGTCTCGCGCGTCACTAGCTCTCGCGAACCACGCCGGCGTCTTGGTGCTTCACCGTCTTATAGGCCCAGGCCATGCGGGGGGTGTTGTGGGCGATGCCGATGTGGCCTTCGGGATTGAGCACGATGATGCCGCCGTGTCCGTTGACGCGCTGCTTCAGATAATTCATCGCTTCCTGCGCGGACCACTCGGGCAGGTTGCCGGCCTGAATGCGGTCCGCGGTCCACTTGGCGAGCACGAGTTTCATGATGGGCTCGCCCCATCCGGTGGTGGAGACGGCTGCGCTCTGGTTGTCGGCGTAGCAGCCGCAGCCGATCAGCGACGAGTCGCCGAGGCGTCCGGGAGCCTTGTTCAGCGTGCCGCCCGTGGAAGTGGCGGCGGCGATGTTGCCCTGGCGGTCGAGCGCAACCGCGCCGACCGTGTCGTGGGAAATCGTTGCATCATGAACGGCGGGCGCAAACAAATCGTTGCCATCCTGCGTGGTTCCGTCCATTGACGACCCTGGCTTTGCCGATTCACGGCGCGCGATTTCTGCCTGATACTCGCGCAGGCGTTTGATCTCGCGCGGAATGACCAAGTCTTGGTTCTGGCAGAGCGGGATGCCGTGCTCGGCGGCGAAGCGCTCCGCGCCCTCGGCGACAAAGTAAACGTGCGGGCTCTCGCTGAGAATCTTGCGGGCGGCGCGCACGGGATTGCGCAGGCGCTCGACGCATCCGACCCCGCCGGCGCGGAGCGTGGCGCCGTCCATGATGAGGGCGTCGAGTTGGACTTTGCCGTCGCGGTTGAGGAAGCTGCCGCGTCCGGCGTCAAAAGTCTCGTCGTCTTCCATGATGACGACCGCTTCCTCGACGGCGTCGAGCGCTGTGCCGGCGCGGTCGCCGTTCAGCACGCGCCATCCCGCAGCCAGCGCGTTGGTGACGCCGCGGATGTGGGCGTCGACCATGTCATCAGGCATGGCCCAGGCGCCGCCGTGAATGACGAGAACGGGATCAGTCGGCAAGAGTTGTCTCCAGAGTTTGCGATGCGACTCGATAGTCTAGCAGGGGCGGCGTGCGCGTATCCCGTGCCGGATCCCGAGGGGACGCTGGCGCGTCTTGGGGTCGCTGCGGAGGGATATCCATATCTCGAAAAAATAGATACCTTATAGCTAAGTTCTTTGCTTCTGTTGGGTTGGCGAGGGTCGATATGACTGCATCCGCGCAAAATCTTGAGCGGCAAGGACTTAGGATCTAAAATATTGTGAAATAAGGAGTTAGAGGTAAGGCGCGAGGCTGGTTGTTTCGTTTCCGGAGTGGGTGGAGCGTACTGCTTGTGGCTAAACACTGAACGTACATTTTAACATCCGTTGGCGGCGGGGGCTGTGGATTGCGTGCGGTATGAGGTTGGGGGAGTAGGAGTTAGGAATATTTTGTGGGGGCTTGACAGGGTCAGATTCCAATCTTGGAAGTCGAAGACTTCGCACTTTCACACTCGAATCGTGACTTGATTCAACACAGGTGTGTAGATATCGACCTCAGTGGGCGGCGTTACGATGCTTACCACCAAAGCAAATCGCGCTGCCCGGTGATACCGCTGCAAATGAGCTCGCTCTTTCCACCATCCCGATACAGGGTAGATGGCGACGGCTCCCCTACGAGCGAGATCGGAAGCGTGCCCGCGCCAAAGGTCAGAATGCAGGGAACCGCGATCTCGGAGATCAGTCCCGAGCGTCCATCCCGTGTCAGATGAGTGGGGTTGGCCTGGCTCTTCCCTCGCAGATTTGTTCACGCGCTTTCTGAAATCATTTTCGTCTTCATCGGGAAGCTTGACCGCGAATCGAAGGCCATGGGAGGCATAGCGCTGCTTCTGGTTCCGTGCGCTCTCCGCGGGACTTGGTTCGATGAAGTAAGAGAGTGTCACGCGCATAAGCACTTCGGTGTTTCCCAAATCCGTAAGTTGTTGCAGTGGCCACGGGAGGCGGAATACTTTCATCTCATTCAACAACACGCCCTTTTTCTCGGGCTTCACGTAAGGCTGAATGGTGTCCTCGGCGATGAGTGTTAGCGCATTGCGGGCGCTATACACCGCTCGGCCAAGGTCTGGCACTCCGAAGCCATATCGCTTAAGCAGAAGCCTGTGATCGGTCTTGGTAGGATTTTGGGGTAAATGGCCAAGCATTGTATTCGTCCATTTGGCAGAGTCGACTACCAGTGCACGCACCGTTTCCGGCCACAGTTCGGGGTATTGGCTCTGCACGATCGCGCACAGTCGGGCGGCATTTGCGGCTGCGGCGCTCGTGTCGCCGAAGTGCTCAAATGGCGATTGTGGGTATTCTCTTGACGTCGTGAGAAGCCTTACCTCCGGAAAGCCGTAACCGATACCGTCTGCGGGATCAACCCCAAGATTGCCCGCCTCCATCACGATATCGGGCTTGACTGGCCAGGTGTCGTTCCATGTGCCGGTCGTCGTTGTCGGGGACAGGTCGCCGCTGGTCGCGAACGATGCCCATCCATTTCTTGTGGGGTCAGTTATTTGGGCCATTTCCGTAAATCCGCCTACTGTAAGGGCGTTCCAGGCGTGACCTGGCGATTCGATTTCACTGAGGTCGTTTAATGTCGGATATTGCTCGTGCCGGAGTTGTGGTTCCCGGATGTTGCCTGCTGCAACGCAGAACAAACGCCCGGCTCCCGGACCTGCTTCCGACGGGAAGCACAATTGATCGAGTTCAGCCGACCAAGAGGTCGGCCGCCCTCTGTGCGGTGAGTCTTCGTCTGTCGATGTCGCGAGGCAAAAGAGTCGCTTACGATGGGGCCGAGCGATCTCCGCCTTCGCAACACCACCAGCAGTAATTGCTCCGAGCAATTCATGCGGGTTCCGGCCAACTGGGGGGAAGATTTTTACAGACTCTATGCGATAGGGAACCGAAACAGGCTGGCCGTCACGCATTGCAACGGCAAGATCGCCATATCCACACACACCCGCCATTGCCGTGCCGTGGCCGTGATGGTCTTCGGTGCCCCACTCGTCACGATAAGCATGAGTATCGTCAGCCGCGATAAGCGGTGCCAAAAGACGATGCTCTCTGTTGATTCCGGTGTCGAGGATGCAGAGAGAATTGTCAATGCCCTCTGGAATGGCGACCCTCCGTAGGAACTCCTCTATAGCGCGCGCCTGTTCTCCCGGAGCGGCCTGCAGAAGAAAGTCTGCCATCCTGTTCGCCCGAGCGAGGCGGGAGATACCTAGTGTGGCTTCATTCAGTCGCGCCAGTTCAGCTGCCGAGGATCGTACGAATAGCGCTACGTCTTCTGGAAAGACCAATGGATGTGTTCCGAAAACGATACCTACCTCCATTGCCGCCACCCGAAACCGATCTGAAGCCGCCGGACGAAGCCATACTTCCCAGTCAATTACTTCCGCCGCTGCGGGAAATCGATGGGGTGAATCAATCCAGAGATCACGCAGAGCCGCTAAGTGAATATCGCCGATTCCATCCACCAGCCTGCGTCCTTTTGGCTCGGGCTCCTTGGCGCGTGGCTCGTCTTTCGTACGATAGTCTTCAATGGTTCTTGGGAAGAAGTCTCTCGCACTCTCTGGCACAAATATGGTGGCCATCGTGCGGTCCCCTTCCACCTTGACGGCGAGCAACTCTATGTTCTTTTTCCTTCGTTCGAGTCGCTCGGCAAGGAAGGGTTCAGAGGCGCGGCTCTCCAGTGCTAAGTAGATTCCGTTTTGATCTTGAGACAGGACGTTAGAACGAAGGGCCACGGCTTCGCGCGCCGAATCCTGCGAAGCCTGCAGTTGCCGAAGAAGCCCGATCGCATGCGCCTGTCGATCCGGAACGCGCGAGGGATATCGGCCCTTACCCCCGGTGCCGGGTCTGGCAAACTTTTCTGCTCGGGAGACATCTCTGACGACGATGTGCGAAAACAGTCCGTCTGGCATCGAGGAGCACTACTGTGATTGGCTTCTACGCGCAGCGATGGCCGCCCGTAAATCCGAATCGTGAATCTCGGGCCCATGATCCAAAATTGCAGTTCTCGCTGCATCTTCTGCCGCTGCCATGATCTCCGCTTGGCTCAAACCGCGTGCTTCGTCTGCGACCTTTGTCCAGTGCACATCCGAGGAGTCGAATCCTTGCAGGCGCATTTTCATCGCCGCAATCGTCTGATCAGGTGAAGGCAACTGGTATTTGAGGATTGCTTGGAATCTGCGGAATAATGCTCGATCCAGTAATGCCTCGTGATTCGTTGTTGCCACAATCAGCGCGTCACTGTGGTCTTGCTCAAGGAACTGAAGAAAAGAGTTGAGAATGCGGCGCGCTTCACCTACATCGTTTTCGGCCTCCCTCTTCCCGCCGAGTGCGTCAATTTCGTCGAAGAGGTAAACGCCGCGCATCTCCGTCATCGCGTCGAAGATAAGACGCAGTTTGGCCGCCGCTTCTCCCATGAACTTTGTCAAGATTCCATGCAGCAGGACTGAAAAAAGGGGAAGGCCGAGTTCTCCGGCTAACGCGCTCGCCGTCATCGTCTTCCCGGAACCCGGCGGACCAGTAAGCAACAGCTTACGGCGCGCGGTGAGACCATGGTCTTTGAGCCGCGCCCTTTGGCGTTGCTCATAGACGATCTTGCTCAATTGATCTCTCAATTGCTCGTCCAGAACCATATTTGTGAGCAGAGTTTTCGGATGCTGAACGGAAAGAATACTGACTAAGTCGTTTCGAACCGATGGCACAGGCACTGGCCCATGTGAATACACAACCCTGGGCCTGGGATTCTTCGCTTGGTCGAGCAAGTCTTTCAGCTCTTCGGCGAGGGCCGCGTGTCCCTTTTTAGCTTCGGCTGCTGCCAACTGGAGAACGAGGGAGTAGAACCGCTCGTCGTCACCTCTAACGTGGCTCTTGACCAGCGCCAGGATTTGTTGGGCCGTCGGCATAGCTATTGGCACCGCTCTGCATGCGATTGTAGCAACGTGGTCAGTCGGTTGATGCTCCCTTTACTTAGACGCATCCTTCATGACACCTGCCAATTGCCGGCACATGCTGAGGATGGAGGGGAAAGGAGATCTTACATCAAAGGCTTCAGAAGAAGTCGGTTAGAGAAAAAGTACCCAAAAAAATCAACGTTCCGCTAGGCGGCTTGGTGGGGCGTGACGGCTATTGGCGGGTCTTGCGTTCTGGTCCAGGTGTAGCGCATGCGGTGGATTACGGTGATGGTGCTGAGGACGGCGATAACCCAGAGGACTGGGGCCATGCGGTTGAAGAGGGCTCCGAGGATGACTAGGACCAGGCGTTCGGGGCGTTCCATGAAGCCGACGCGGCAGGAGCCGATGAGGGATTCGGCGCGGGCGCGGGTGTAGCTGACCATGATGGCGCTGACCATGACGAAGGCGGCGAGGACGACGTAGAAAAAGCGTCCACCGCGGGCGTAGAAGACGAGCAGGCCGAGGAATTGGGAAGCGTCCGAGTAGCGGTCGACCACCGAGTCGAAGAAAGCGCCGAAGCGGGTGACGCGGTTGGTGGCGCGGGCGACCTGGCCGTCGACCAGATCGAAGAAGCCGGAGAAGATGATGACCAGGCCGGCGTAGATGAACATGCGCTTCTGGTTCGAGGCGTTGGCGGAGCCGAACAGGATGGCGGCCCAGGTGTTGACCACCAATCCCATGAAGGTGAGGACGTTGGGATTGATGCGGGAGAGGGCCAGCCAGCGGACGATGGTATCGAGCAGGACACCGCAGGCGCGGCCGATGGCGCTGGTCCAGGAGGCGGTCATTGCGGCAACTCCGTCACCGTACTCCGCGCGAGATCCTTCGCTCCGCCTGAAATACGGCTGCGCTCAGGATGACGCCCCAGATTTGTGTCCCGGCGAACAGGCATCAGGCGCCTGCCTCCTCCGGTTCGATTTGGTCGTGGATGGTGCTGAGCTTCAGGATTTCCAGTTCGCGCTTGCCGTTGGGCGAGACCACGATCACTTCGTCGCCAACTTTCTTATTCAGAAGGGCGCGGCCGATGGGCGAGGTGGTGGAAATTTTCCCGGTGGCGACGTCGGATTCCTCACTGGTCACCAGCTTGTATTCCATTTCTTCGTTCTTGGTGTTGTCGAAAATCTTGACGGTTGAACCCAGGCCGACCCGGTCGTGGGGAATGTTGTTCATGTTGACCATGGAGAGGTCGGCGAGGCGCTTGCCCAACTGGCGGACGCGCGCCTTGACGAACTCCTGGCGCTGCTTGGCCATGTGGTATTCGGCGTTTTCGCTCAGGTCGCCCAGGGCGGCGGCCTTTTTGATTTCCTTGGGAAGTTCGTGGATCAGCTCGTGTTCGAGCGCGTTGATTTCTTCCTGCAGTTTTCTTTTGATTTGATCGGTCATGGATTACGGCACACCGAATACGGCAAACCCTTGTGGGATTATACCCCTGCGGGCGAGAGCGATTCCGGCGAGGGGCGCGAACTTACCGCGAGCTTACCGCGCTCGGGGGCGCGGAATCCCGAAATGAAAAAAGGAGCGGCGCCTAGTGCGGTTTCGGGGCGGCCTCGAGATCCTCGATCGCCTTGCGCTCGCGGGTTTCGAGTTCGGCCTCGCGCCGATGCGTAGCCTCGGCGGGATTCGTTCCCGGCTTGATTCCGGTCTTCTCGATAAAGTAACGCCAGCCCGCGTGGCGATCCTCGGAAGACTGGCTGGTTTCGTAGTCCTTGGCCGTGGTTTCGGCGGCTAGCTTGCCGCGGGTGACCTGAACCACTCCACCGGACTCGTAGGTCCGAACGTTATGCCGGATGATGGCGTAAGAAGACGTCGACTCGTCGCGTGTCAGAGAACCCCCGTGTGCACAATTCGCTGCTGCTACTTCGATTATAGCCCCGTTTGCCTGCGGCCAAGTGCGCGCAGGCGTTATCGAGGCGGTCGCCTGTGCTAGGCCGGGAAGCTAGGCCTGGAATTCTGAAGCTTCCGGGAAGCGCAACTTGATCTTGGCCAGGGTGGTGGCGAGCAGTTCCTCGACCTTCGACTCTTCGCAGTTGCGCGCCATGGCCAATTCGCTGACCAGCAGGTAGCGGGCCCGCTCCAGCATTTTCTTCTCGCGGAAGGAGAGCGGCTTGGCCTGGTGCAGGGCGATCAGGTTCTTCAGGACTCCGGCCACTTCGAACAGCGAACCGGTGCGCATGCGCTCGGAATTCTCCTTGAAGCGGTCCTTCCAGTCGCCGTTGCTTCCGTTTTCGGTAACCGAAAGAAAATCCAGCACTTTTTGGATTTCGCCGTTACGCACCACGCGCCGCATGCCGACGCTGCCGGCATTGTGACAGGGCACCATGACTTTGAGGCTGCTGGCCTTGATGTGCAGCAGATAGAACTTCTCCACCGTGGCACCCACCGACCGGCTGCCGATCTGCTCAATGACTCCAACCCCATGATTGGGATAGACGACCTTATCGCCGATGTGGAAATTTAAGTCGGTACCGCTCATATTTACGCCCAGGAAGGTGAAGGGGTTTGTGGGGAGAAGCGTCGTCAGTACTACCCAATGCTACTCCCAGGGCCTGCCGAAAGCAAGGACGTTAGGGGGCTGGGAAGCGGCGATGAACGAGCCTGTAAGCCATTGAGCAATCAATGGTTCGAGGCTCGGGACGTTAGCTCGGAAGGTTCGTAGGCGGACGAAACGGGAGGACAAGCTCGGCGGGGGAGTCCAACGCATATAATCGGGCCGTGGACTCCGGCGCTCGAGACTCTCCAGCAAACCCGCCCCAGCACGGGCATTTGGACCACGGCCGTCCGGGGCGAGTTCTTGGTCTCGACGTGGGCTCCCGGAGAATCGGCGTTGCGGTATCGGACCCCCTGGGGATTACCGCGCAAGGCCTCGAAACTCTGCTGCGCCGGAACAAGCGGCACGACTTCGAACATCTGCAACGGGTGATTCGCCAGTACGAGGTGAAGGAGATCGTGGTCGGATTGCCCTTGCGAATGAGCGGCGCCGAAGGAACGCAGTCGGAGAAGATGCGAGCCTTCGCCGCGGAACTACACAAGAAGTTCGGCTTGCCGGTTCATCTGTGGGACGAGCGGCTGACTTCGGCGGAAGCCAACCGGTTCCTGCGCGAGACTGAGCTCTCGATCGAGAAGCGGGGCAAAGCGGTGGACCGCATGGCGGCCACGCTGATTTTACAGGGATGGATGGAGAGTCAGGGAAGGTAAGCGTTCGATCGCGGTCTGGTTCCTTACCTTCCGCGCATGGCCTTGCGATAGGCGGCTACGTTCTTATCGTGTTCTTCGATGGTGTGGGCGAAGCGGTGGTGGCCCTGGGCGTCGGCGACGAAATAGTAGTAGTCGCTTTGAGCGGGGTGCATGGCGGCTTCGAGCGAGCTGCGTCCGGGATTGCCGATGGGGCCCGGGGGCAATCCCGCATTGCGATAGGTGTTGTAGGGCGAACGGAATTGCATGTCGGCGTGGTGCAGGGCCCCCTGGTAGGTTCCCGCCAGAAGTTCCGCGTAGATGATGCTGGGGTCGGCGTCGAGAGCAATCTTCTTGCTGAGCCGGTTGTAGTAGACGCTGGCGACCAGGGGCCGCTCCTCGGCCACCGCCGTTTCTTTTTCGACGATGGAGGCCATGATCACGGTGCGCGCGACGTCATTTTGCGCGTCTTGCGACGCAATGGAGGCTGGATCGTCAGCCGTTCGTAGCACTACGCCCTCGGGACCCGCCGCGTTCGGGATCAGTTCGATCTGGCGCGCGACCTGGCGAAATTGCTTGACCATGGCGGCCGCCATATCCTGCATGGTCATCATGCGGGTGAATTCGTAAGTGTCGGGGAAGAGATAGCCTTCGAGCGAACGGGCTCCGGGAGCAATGTCGGCAATCAATTCTGTATCGGACTGCGCCACTTTCAGGAAGTCATCGGCAGGGCCGAGTCCCGCGGCCTCGATGGCGCGGGCAATATCGAACATGGTGTAGCCCTCGGGCACGACCACGATGTGGAAATACACATCTCCGCGGCGCAGGCGCTTCTGAACATCAATGGTGTTTGCCGGCTGATCGAAAAGATATTCGCCCGCCTTGAGCGAGCGCTTGGGGTGAAAGTAGTGCCACAGCACAAAGGCTTCTTGGCTGCGAATCACGCCGGCGCGCTTGAGTTCGGCGGCGATGCGATGGGTGGAGTAGCCCGGGCGCAACATCACAAAGGTCTGCCCGGACACTTCGACCGGGGTCAGCACAGCCCAGGCGAACCAGCCTGCGCCGGCGGCCACGGCAACGAGAATGAGCCAGACGATCTTGCGCACAGTATCGATAGTTTAGATGATGAAAGAAGCGCCCGTGGCCTAACGATAGTGCGCCTGCCTTTAGTAAGTGCCCGATTTGCCTCGGGATGGCCGCCGGGCAGGGCACGGGTGTGCTCCAGGTAGTGTCTAGGACACTCGCGAAAGTGTCCTCCTCTGCTTTTGAACCCTTTCCGGCCCTGTATACTCAAATGTTAGTGAGGCTTTCTTATATCTTGATGAGACGTAACTCGCCCTTTTGGGCCTTAGCTTTAACCCTGGCAGTGCTGCCCACGACGGGTTGCCTGTTCCGAACGCGTCCGGTCGAAGAGAAATACTCGAAAGCCCCTCTCAAGTCGTCCACGCAACAAGGGCTGATTGACGGCATCGACCAGCAGGCCGAAGCGATCCAATCGCTCAAGGCGACGGTCGATATTGACACATCGGTTGGCGGCATGAAGAAGGGCCGTGTCACCGACTACAAGGAAATCCGGGGCTACGTGCTGGCGCGCAAGCCGGCTTCGCTGCACATGATCGGGTTGATGCCCATCGTGCGCACCACTGCTTTCGACATGGTTAGCAACGGCGAGGAGTTTAAACTCTGGATTCCGCCCAAGAACCGCTTCGTGTTCGGGATGAACCAGGTGCCGACGCTCAACACCGACCAACCCCTGGAGAACATCCGTCCGCAGAACATCTACGAAGCGCTGCTGATTCGCCAAATCGATCCTGAGTCCGAAATTGCAGTTCTCGAGAACGGCTACGAGACGCTTCACGACGGCAAGGGACATCGGGTGTTGCAGGAAGACTACGAACTGGTCGTGATCCGGAAATATCAGAAGGGCTGGGGACTCTCGCGCAAGATCATCTTCGGGCGCAGCGACCTGAAGCCGCATCGCCAGTACATCTATGATGAAGATGGCAAGGTGGTCACCGACGCCCGGTATGCCGATTACAAAGACTACGACGGCATCAGCTTCCCGTCGCGGATCGAGATCTTCCGCCCGCAAGAGGAGTACGACATCACGCTGAACATGCTGAAGGTGGACATCAACAAGGCGCTGAAGGATGATCAGTTCGTACTGGAACAGCCGCCGGGAGCGGTGGTGGTCCATCTGGACCGTCCGCAGTCGA
Organism: uncultured Acidobacteriaceae bacterium; assembly: GCA_963825155.1. GTDB lineage: Bacteria > Acidobacteriota > Terriglobia > Terriglobales > Acidobacteriaceae > Sulfotelmatobacter. Next base: position 164,274 of record CAWGRZ010000004.1, read on the forward strand.
GCCTGGCCACGCCGATCTTGCGCGATGCCAGCAACCGTTAGGATTGTTTTTCTAGCTGACAGCTGACGGCTTTCCCAGGTTGAACAGATCATGTTGGAACGGAACATGTTGAACAAGTCATGTTGAACAAGTCATGTTGAACAAGTCATCTTGAACAAATCATGTTGAACAAACCATGATGAATAAAATGGTTGTGGCCAACCTGGTGCACCGTCCGACGCGGTCGCTGATCACCATGAGCGCGATCGCGCTCGAGGTCACCATGATTCTGCTGGTGGTGGCGCTCTTCTACGGTCTGTTGAACGGATCGAAAGAGAGCCAGATCGGCGTGGGCGCCGATCTGATGGTCATGCCCCCGGGATCGTCGGCGCTGGTGGGCATGTCGGGCGCACCGATTTCGGTGAAGGTAGGAGATGTTCTGCGGCGAGTGCCGCACGTTGCGGAAGCGGTTCCGGTAATCTGGTGGTTCACCCAAAAACCTCTGGAAATCATTTACGGCATCGACCTGGCCAGCTATAACACGCTTCCTCCCAAGTTCCGCTATCTCTCCGGCGGACCGTTTCAGGGTCCCTACGACGTGATCGTGGACGATTACTTTGCCGGCATGAACCACAAGAACGTCGGAGACACGATCGAGATCCTGAATCATCAGTTCCGCATCTGCGGCATCGTGCCGCACGGGAAGGGCGGGCGGAAGTTTCTGCCCCTGACGACCATGCAGGACCTGGTGGGCGCGGACGGCCGGGCTTCCGTCTTCTACGTCAAACTGGACGATCCCGCCAATGCCGACCTGGTCATCAAAGAGCTCCAGGAAAAGCCGGGCATGGAAAAATACTCCGTACGCTCCATGCAGGAATATTTGTCGATGATGACTCCGGACAATCTTCCGGGGTTTGACCTGGCCATCAAAATCGTGATCGGCGTAGCCGTGGTGGTCGGCTTCCTGGTGATCTTTCAATCGATGTACACGGCGGTGATGGAGCGCACCCGCGAGATCGGAATTCTGAAGTCGCTGGGCGCCTCGAAGTGGTACATCGTGAATGTGGTGCTGCGCGAAACTGTGCTGCTGGCGGTGGTGGGGATTGTCGCGGGCATCCTGATCAGCCTGTTGACCCGCCGCGTGATCATGTTCGAACGCCCCGTGCTGCGGCTGTTCTGGAGCAACACGTGGGTCTGCGGGCCACGCTGATCGCGATGGTCGGCGCGCTGGCCGGAGCGGTATATCCCGCATTTAAGGCTGCGCAGAGGGATCCGATCGACGCACTCGCCTACGAGTAGCGCAGGGTAGAGCCCCGACCCCGGGCTTTCTCCCGCCCCGGCAAACATTCGCTAATTCCCCGACAGGGTGAAGTTCACCGTGATCTGAGTCTCGACTTCGACCGGCTCGCTGTTCAGGATGTAGGGACGGTAGCGCCACTGGCGGACGGCCTCGATGGCGGCGGCCACCAGCATGGGATGGCCGCTGAGGACATGAAGGTTTTCGATTGTGCCCGCTTTGCTGATGATCGCCGACAAAACGACGGCGCCCTGGATGTGTGCAGTCTTGGCCAAGACCGGGTAGCTGGGCTGCACGCGGCGGATCAGGTTGCCCTCCAGCATGCTGGAAGTGCGGATTGCCCGCACCACCGGCGCCGGGCGCGGTGGCAGGACGACTCTGTTACCACCGATGAAGGGTAAGAGTCCGGTGGGAAGGCCTGTTCCCACTCCCGGCAGGCCCAATACGGATCCACCGGGGGGCTGCGGTGCGGATGTGTCCGGCCCCATTCTGATGACGGTTGGAATCCGTCCCGGCTGCATCAACCTGCCATTCTCGAAAACGCTCGTCGTGGAGGAAGGGGCTGCGCTTCGCGGACTCGGTGCGGGTGGTTCGGCAGTCGGCTCCAGGCTGATGGGAGTGGAGACCGTGCGCACTGCCGACGGCAGGCCCACCGTTTTCAGCAGGGGCAGCAAGAGGAGCAAGCCGATGACCATCGCCTCCAGTCCAAATGAAGTTAAAGTGGTCCAGCTGCGGCGGGAACGTTGGGCCCATGAAGTTTCCAGCAGGCTATCGGCGAACATGGCGTCCTCCTTTGTGATATCCGGTTGGTGGTATGGACACCACAGCGGTTCACGCGGGCGAGGCCAGGGCAAAGAAAAAAGGCCGCGTTGGCACGCGGCCTGCTGGAACTTTTTGGACACCAGAGGTGTCCGGGCTCAGCTTACTTGGGTGCCACGTTGGTCTTGGGTGCAGCGGGTTTTGCTGCTGCGCCCGTCGGTGGCTTCGCAGTGCCTGGCTTGGCAGATGCGCCCGCCGCAGGCGGTGGTGCTGGGACGCCGGACTGAACGTTGTAGGCTTCGACCACCGGCTTGGTGATGTCGGCGGCCCCGCCCCACCAGAGCACGGGGCTCTGCGGCCAGGGCTTGGAGGTATCGACGATGACGCCGAAGCCATTCTCTTGCGAGTACTTCACGATCATGGGCGCCATCTTCTGCAGGATGCGGCTGGCGATCTCCTGCTGCTGGTTGCCAAAGTCTTCCTGGGCATCCTGCACGGCGCGATCGAAAAGCTTTTGTTTGGTCTCGATCTGGCGTTTCAGGTCGGCGAGCGCGTCTTCGCTGAGCTTGTCCTGCTGAGTGGTGAGTTGTTTTTTCAGGCTCTCGAGTTCGTCGTTCTGGCTCTTCAGCTCATTCTGCTTGGGCTCGAACTTCTTGCCCAGGGCTTCGACGTCGCGGCGGCCTTCGTTGCTGCCGAAGATGGCTTCGTTAATGTTGATGGTGCCGACCTTGGTACCGGTGCTTGTAGCGGTAGTAGCCGAGGGGGCGGAAGGCAGCGAACTGGCGGGCGGTGTGGCGGCGCTGCTGGTTTGGGCCAATGCGGAAATCGCGAGGAAAACCGCAACAGCCAGGAAAAATCGCAAGAGCTTGCTTGTCATTGGATCGGTTGAACTCCTTGGAACATGGTTCCGGGAATGAGCTTGCTAATCGCTTTCTGGTTACTTCTTCAGTCGAACGCTGGGCCGCATTGCATGAGGTCTCCGCTGCGGTAGCGGCCGCTTTTGGAGAAGGCGCTTCAGATAGCCAGCGTCACACGCGCCGAGCCTGTGGGCGTGCCGTCCCCTCACAAATCCGGGATGGCGCGGACCAAGCACATTATAGAGACCTCGCTGTGACGCGTCAAACGAAGTTAAAACGTGGTAGTGGTGCAACTGAGAAGAAGGAAAGAACGATTCGTATCAGGGCATCGCTTCAGCGATGCCGCAAGTGCGCGAGACGGTTACGGCTTTAGCCGCTGGGACGCTTCACGGCCACCGCGGCTAAAGCCTGATCCGTCCAGGTGCGGAAGCGGCATGCCTGAAAGGCATGCCCTGATACGATTCTCCTGCGCAAACTGACCCACGACCTAAAACGTCGTCGCCACGGTGAACCGGAAGGTTTTCCGGGGCTCCCTCAACAGGAAACTCGGCGAGTAGGTGGTGACCGCCAGGTGATAGGTGTAGTCACCCGCCGCGCCGGGCGGGAACATGCTGCGCGTAATCGGAATCGGCGGATTGGCGGGCGTGTCGAGCCGGAGCGGATTGTAGGCCCAGTAGATGCGAAATGGCGCGTTGACCACGGGCAGGAACATTTGCAGTTCGAGTCCGGTAGACATGCGCGGCTTCCAGTTGGTGGAGCTCAGAACCTGAAGATTGTTCGATGGCACGGGATTCAGAAGCTTCCCCCCGATGCAGTTGTAGCCAGCATCCAGTTGGGGGCATCCGAAAGGCGTACTGATCACGCCAATATATTGCTGCTGTGCGATCTGCAACTGCGAGGGGCGGACAATGGCGTCGATGCCCGTATCCACGAAGGGGGCAATCGCCACCGGTCCGGCGATGGTGATGCGGTATTCCAGGTTCGTCCAGGCACTGAGATCGCCGCCGGGGAAAACAATCTGGTCGACCGGGATGGGGATGGTCCAGTTGCCCAGTCGCGGATTCGCCGGATCTTTCGGAACCGGAGTTCCGTCGCGATTGGTCAGGGTAATCGAATTCGAACTGGGAAGAAACGCGACCGGCGACACCGAGCGGATGTCAAAACCGCGAATGTCGTTCTCGCCGCCCATGTAGAAGCGCTGGAACGGCGGGGCCACCAGCCCTCCAAAGCCGCTGATGAACGAGCCGTTGACGCTGTAGCCGACGGTGTTGCGCCGGTTCTGCACGGGAATGAACTGTTTGTATTGAATGATGGGTCGGATCGACCGGACCGTCCCCCCGATTCCCGCGAACTCCGCTCCCAGCGTCATCTGGTGACCGCTGTGCGGGGAGACTCCGCTATCGAGAGTATTGAACGAGAAGTTGGGGAAGATCTTGCTGGTGACGATGCCGTTCACTGCGTTGGGGCCCGAGATGCCGCGGAATGCGATGAAATCGAAAAGGCTCTTGGACGCGGTGCTGAGTGGCAGCAGAGTCGAACGGTCCAGCGAGTAGGTCATGCCGACGCGCTTGAAGGAGCGGTGCAGGGCATAGCTCAACGAGGTGCTGAAGCCCACGCTCGACTGCGAGTAGTTCTGCAGGTTCTGCAACACCGCGTTCGGCAGATTCAGATTCTGGCCGCTGAAGATGGAAAGCTGGCGGGCCTGGTCGTAACTGATCTTGTTGCCGAACACGTTGAATCCGAACTGCAAGGGGCGGTCAAACATGTAAGGTTGGGTAAAGCCGAACATCACGCTGCGCGCCAGGTTTCCCAGGCTGATCTGGACCTGCAGGGTCTCGCCCCGTCCCAGGAAGTTGTTAGTGGAGTAGTTCAATCCGATGAAGGCGCCTTCCAGCCCGCTGACTCCGCCGTTGAGGCCGATGCTGTTCTTGCCTTTCTCGTGGACCTTCAGGGTCAGGTCCACTTGGCCGTTTTTCTCGTCCAGCTTTTTTTCGGTGGTGTTGGGATCGTCGGGCTTGAGCTGGTCAAAATACGAGAGCTGATTCAGGCGCAGCAGGCTGAGTTCCCACAGGCGGGAGTTGTAAATCCCGCCTTCTTCAAGAGCGAGTTCGCGGCGGATGACTTTGTCGCGGGTCGTCGTATTGCCCACGAACTCGATGCGGCGCACATAGAACTGCTTGCCTTCGTCCACGTCGATTTCCAGATACGCCAGTTTCTTGTCGTCATCAAACGTGGTGGAGGGAACGCCGGTGTAGTTGATGTAGCCATACTGGCCGTAGGCCTTGCGCAGGTTCTCCAGTCCCTTGGCAATTTTGTCGCGGCTGAAAACATCTCCGTCCTTGAGCGGGAAGAGAGCGCGCAGAGCGGCCACGTTGGAGATGGCTTTGTTGTTCTTGAAGGTGATCTTGCCCAGGCGGTACTTGTCGCCTTCGTCGATGGGCATGGTGATATCAACTGCTTTGCCGGGGCCGGACTGCAGCAGGGGAATGTGGAAGCCTTTGTGCCCGGTGTCGTGGATGTCAGTCTTCGGATCGCTCACCGCGGCTTTGAAGTAGCCGCGGTTCTGGTACTCGGCGCGCACGCGCTCGGTGTCTTCTTCGAGCTTGGTGGCATCGTAGGTCTTGGCGAAAATGTTCTCCAGGAAGATAGAGTGGGGAATGCCGATGGGCCGCAGGTTCTTCATGGCCGCGCGCAGAACCCGGCTCTTGATGTTCTTGTTGCCCTCGAACTTGATCTTCCCGACTTTAACCTTCGGTCCTTCCTTGACCACGAAAGTGATGCCGACGGCGGCGGGCGGAATCTGCCGCACTTCTGTGCGGATGGTGGCGAACTGGCGGCCATGTTCGGAAAGCAGTCCTCGAATCGCCACTTCAGCTTTCTTGATGCGGGTGGGATCGTACTGACTCTCCACCGAGAGCCCGACCTTCGCCTCCTTAAAGCGGTCGAGAACGTCGCTTTGGGAAACCGAACTGAGACCAACGTAGTTGATTTCCCGGATCGTCGGCTTCTCCTTCACCTGGACGATGATGCGCCAGCCTTTGGGCGTCTGCTCGCGCAGGAACTTGATGTCTTCGAAGTAGCCGGTGTTCCAGAGGGAGTTGAAGTCGCGCTCCATGGCGGAGGGGTCGTAGATGTCCCCCGGCTTGGTGAAGATGCGGGCGCGGATGGTTTCGGCGGGAATGCGGCGGTTGCCGCTGACGTCAATTTCCGAAATGATGTCGCTCTGCGCCCAGGTCAGCGCGGTGGCCGCCAGCAGAAATGCGGCGAGCATCATGGAACAGGCGCGCGCACTCCAGCCCACCCTTGGCCAAGCCCGTTGAAATGAAGGAGATGGCACCGACACCGCGCCCGGACCGCTGGCGCGCGTAGGCACAACAAGGTTCTCCGGATGAAAGCGAAAAGGAATCGCTACGACCTCAAGCCTCTGGGATGTGAGAAAACTGTCATTATACGGTAGAGCAATGGGATGCGTCCAAGCCGCAACTCTTTAAGGGATGAACCCAGCGGGTCAAACCTGCTGGGTAAGCCCGCGTTTGCTTCATGGGGATGGCTTGGATAACTCTACCTCAACCAAGACGGAATAAAACGTAGCCGAGTTGCCCATGTCGGCAAGTTTTTCTGAAGTCAGGGCATTGATGCTCTGGAAACCGGGAGTCGCCTTGGCCCAATTGAGTCTGGCCGAGACCACTCCGGGCTGAACTTTGCCGTCTACGCGAGCTTTGAGCAGGATCTCGCCCCGCCGGTTGAACACGCGAACTTTGGCGCCATCTGCGATGCCACGCGCGCGGGCATCCGCCGCGGCGATCTCCAGCAGGCCAGGCTCCTCCATCTCCTTAACCGAGGGAACGTTGGAGAATGAGGAGTTCAGGAAATTGTCGGACTTGCGGGCCAGCAATTCCAGCGGGAGCGTTTTCTCTTTTGTTCCATGCCTTGATTCGGTAGGAGGTATGAAATCGGCTACGGGATCGAGCCCTTGCGCCCTGACCGCCTCACTGTAAAGTTCGGCCTTGCCCGAAGGCGTGCGGAAGCCGCCATGCGCGAAAGGAAGAAAGGGTTTTGTGACGCGGGCCACGCCTGCATCTTTCTGACCCTCAAAATTCAGACGCACATGCGGATCTTGTTCGAGCCGCTCCCGACTAATGCCGCTAAGCCAGGGATTATCTGAATCCAGCGCCACATCGATCATCTCGTCCACGCTCTCGCGGAAGCAAGCTTCTTCGAACCCCATGCGTTCCGCCAGAGAACGGAATACCTCCAAATTCGACCGGCACTCGCCCAGCGGCGCAATCGCCTGATTCGAGACTTGCAGGTAGTAGTGCCCATAGGCCTTTTGCAGGTCTTTGTGTTCAAAGAACGTGGTCGCCGGAAGCACGATGTCGGCGTAGTCGGTCGTATCCGTGAAAAATTGTTCATGCACGACGGTGAAGAGATCGGGCCGCAGCAGGCCGCGAACCACTTCGTTGTGCCGGGGACAGACCGCTGCCGGATTGGAGTTGTACACGAATAGAGCCTTCACCGGCGGATCATTCAGCGTGTTGAGCACGCGGCCCAACTCGACCATGTTGATGGTGCGGGCCTCGCGTCCCAGCGCTTCCGTCATCAAGTCAGGACGTTTCAGGGCTTCGGTGTTCAGGTCGAAGGCGCCGCTGGTGGAAAGTTGCAATCCGCCGCCGACTTCTTTCCATGACCCGAGGATGCAGGGCAGCATGGTGATGGCGCGGGTCGCCATCCCGCCGCGTTCGGAGCGTTGCACGCCGTAGTTCAGGCGGATCACCGAGGGTCTGACAGTGGCGTACTCGCGCGCCAGCTTGCGAATATCCGCCGCAGGGATTCCCGTCCACTGCGCAACACGCTCGGGCGGATACTCTTTCACCTTCTCGCGCAGTTGCTCAAAGCCCAGGGTGTACTTGGCGACGTAATCCGCATCGTGGAGGTTCTCGCCGATGATGACGTGCATCATGCCCAGCGCCAGAGCCGCGTCGGTGCCGGGGTTGATCGGCAGGTACCAGTCGGCGCACTCGGCCGTGCGAGTGCGATAGGGATCGATCACGACCAGCTTCGCGCCGTTGCGCCGGGCTTCGGCGATGAACGGCCACAGGTGCACGTTGTTGCCGTGAATATTCGACGCCCAGGCGATGATGTACTTGGAATGGCGGAACTGCTCGGGCTCCGTACCAAGCTTTACTCCGAGGACCGACTCGAGCCCGGCTTCTCCGGCCGCCGAACAGATTGCCCGATCCAGCTGCGAAGCACCCAGGCGGTGGAAGAATCTGCGGTCCATGGAGGCGCCGTTGAGCGCACCCAGAGTTCCGCCGAAGGAATAAGGCAGGATCGCCTCGCTGCCGAATTCGGCCGTGATGGAGCGAAAACGCGCGGTGATCTCGTCCAGCGCTTCATCCCAGGAAATGCGCTGCCAGGTTGGTTCTGCCAGTGTGGGGACAGCCGCCCCCGGCTGCCTGCCCTGAGCGCAGTCGAAGGGTCCCTGCGGACGACGCTCGCTGCTCATTGTGGGTCCCTTGGGCGCGATCCGCCTCATGGGATACAGCACACGGTCGGGCGAATAGACACGATCCAGATATTTCGCCACCTTGGCGCACAAGAATCCGCGCGTGACCGGATGCTCGGGATCACCCTGAATCCGGGTGGCCCGGCCGTCCTCGACGGTGATCAGTACGCCACAAGCGTCGGGGCAGTCGTGCGGACACGCGGCATGGACGACCTGTTTCATGGACTTTGATTATATGGGAGCATGCGCCCGTGTGCGGGGCCATCTGGGTGCGGAGTTATGTGGGGACAGCCGCCCTCGGCTGTTCGACGCGGCCACGACTACTTGATCTCCAGCACTTCCTTTTCCTTGGCCTTGCTCATCTCTTCCATTTTCTTGATTTCGTCGTCGGTGAGTTTCTGGATCTCGTCGAGCGAGCGTTTTTCTTCGTCTTCGGTGATTTTTTTGTCCTTCATGGCCTTCTTGATGGCGTCGTTGCCGTCGCGGCGAATGTTGCGCACGGCGGTGCGGTGCTCTTCCAGCGCCTTGTGCAGATGCTTCACCATGTCCTGCCGGCGCTCCTGCGTGAGCGCAGGCACTGGCACGCGGATCATCTTGCCGTCGTTCATGGGATTCAGGCCGAGATCCCCGGAGCGAATGGCCTTCTCGATGGCGCCCAGTTGCGAAGGGTCGAAAGGCTGCACGGTGATCAACTGCGCCTCGGGCGCGTGCACCTGCGCCACCTGGTTGAGCGGCATCTGCGCGCCGTAGGCATCCACGGTCACGCCGTCAAGCATGTGCACGGAGGCGCGCCCGGTGCGCGTGGCCGCCATGGCCTTGCGGAAATCTTCGACAGCCTTTTCCATGCGCGTCTTCAGTTGAACGTACGTTTCTTTCAGGCCGGCTATCGCCGCCATGGTCGCTTGCGCCATTTGGTCAGCTCCGAATCATTGCAGAATCAAAACGCAGCATTATAAACCGAACTTCTTCCCGCCGCGGATTTACGCGGATCATCACGCCTTATGTCATTTGAAGAGATTGTGCGACAGCAGGGCGCATGACTATTTCAAGTCGAACCTTGATCGGCTTGCCTTGGCAAGTGCTCGGCTTGAACCGCCAGGTCCGTACTGCAGGCAGAGCATCTCGGTCATAGTCGTCGCTGCCAGACGATTTTTCGACCCTTGGATCCGAGACCCGACCTTTCTCGTCGATCAGAATGCTGAATTCGGCGGCGCCGCCTTTCAAGGGGTAATGTGACGGGGGTGCTACGTGCTGCTCCATTGGTTCAGGTGGCAGGCAACCCTTCTTGCTTGATTTCGCGGCCTGCGCGCAAGCGTGCCAGGAGGCGGAGAGTACGAACAGGGTGATCCCTAAGGACATGAAACGAGGACACATGACCGGCCTCCGTTACGCGCTGACCATCGATCCGATCTTCTCGCCCAGCACGACCCGGCGGATGTTGCCGCGGTCGTTCAGGTTGAAGACGATGATGGGCAGGTTGTTGTCCTTGCACAGGCTGATGGCGGTGGAGTCCATTACTTTCAGCCCCAGCTTCAGCACGTCCATGTAGGAGATGTGGTTGAATTTCTTGGCGCCGTCGACCTTCAGGGGATCGGCGTCGTAGATGCCATCCACTCGGGTGGCCTTAAGGATGGCCTCGGCTTTGATCTCCATGGCGCGCAGGGCGGCGGCAGTGTCGGTTGAGAAATAAGGGTTGCCGGTGCCGCCGGCGAAGATCACGACGCGGCCCTTCTCCAGATGACGAATCGCGCGGCGGCGGATGAAGGGCTCGGCCACCTGGTTCATCTCGATCGCGGTTTGCACGCGCGTGTACACGCCTTGCTTCTCCAGGGCATCCTGCAAGGCCAGCGCGTTGATGACGGTGGCGAGCATGCCCATGTGGTCGGCGGAAACCCGGTCCATGTCCTTGGCCTGCTGGGCCACGCCACGAAAGAAGTTGCCTCCACCGACGACGATGGCCAGTTGCACGCCGAGTTTGTGGACGTCGGCCAGTTCCGCCGCGACCTCGTGGATGCGCGCGGTCTCGACGCCAAAGCCCTGGTTCGCCGCCAGCGCCTCACCGGAAAGCTTGAGCAGAACGCGTTTGAAGGCAGGGGTGGTGGTCATGAGTCAGTCGCCAGTTTCCAGTGGCCGGTGGCCAGTTTACAAGCACAAAAAAAGGCGCCCAATGGGCGCCCGAATTATTCGCCTTTCGGCTCTGTGGGTTTCGTGATGGCGACGGTCTCGCCCGCGTCGCCTACTTTGAAGCGCGCGAAGCGCCGCACCGCGATGTTCTCGCCCAGTTTGCCGATCTTCGCCGCGATGAGCTGCGAGATCGAGATGGTCTGGTCCTTGATGAAGGGCTGCTCCAGCAGGCAGACCTCTTCGTAGAACTTTTCCATCTTGCCGGTGACCATCTTTTCCGCGATGTTGGCGGGCTTGCCGCTGGCGATCGCCTGCGCGAGAAAGATCTCCTTCTCGCGCGCGAAGTCTGCCGGCGTGACGTCTTCCTTGCGCACGTACTTCGGATCGCTGGCCGCGATGTGCATGGCGATATCGTGCACCAGTTCCTTGAAGTCTTCGGTGCGCGCCACGAAGTCGCTCTCGCAGTTCACTTCGACGAGCACTCCAATCTTGCCGCCGGCGTGAATGTAGCTGGTCACCGAGCCTTCACTGGTCACACGGGCCGCCTTCTTGGCTGCGACTGAAACGCCCTTCTTACGCAGAATCACGACCGCCTGCTCCAGGTCGCCCTTGGCTTCGGTCAAAGCCTGCTTGCAATCCATCATGGGAGCTCCGGTCTTGTCACGGAGCTGCTTCACGAGCGACGCAGAAATGTTGGGACGCCCACTGTCATCTGGTTCCGGACTGGTAATCGTAGCCATGTCGAAAATAATTCCTTTTCGCTCTATAAATTTTGACCCGCGCCGGAAGACCCGCGCGGGTCTGATTGTTCTCGAAGGGATAAATGCCCGGTCTTGCATTCGCGAACGACAACGGCGGCTCTTAAACCGTCTGGCTCTCCACCTTCGGCAGTTCGGCTTCTTCGGTCGCGACCGGCTTTTTGTGCGTTCCCGGACCCAGCACTTCTTCCATGCTGATGTCTTCGGAAGCATCGACCGCGGCAGTTGCGTCGCCGTGATACTCGGGAGCAGCAGCTTCCGCTGCCTGCGCCGCATCCGAAGCAGCCTGCAGGTCGGCGACCTGCTTATCGGTCATTAACTGCGCACCCTCGGCAATCGACTCCGAAATCTTCGAAGTGAAAAGGCGGATCGCGCGCAACGCATCGTCGTTGCCGGGGATCACATAATCTACTTCGCTGGGATCGCAGTTGGTGTCCACCACGGCGACCACGGGAATACCCAGCTTGCGGGCTTCCCGAACTGCGATCTGTTCTTTGTTGGAATCCACCACGAAGATCGCGTCCGGCAGGCGGCTCATATTCTTGATGCCAGCCAGGTTGGCCTGCAAGTGCTTGCGCTCGCGTTCGAGCTTGATGACTTCTTTCTTGGGCAGCAGCTCGTAGCGGCCATCGGTGGCCATCTCGTCGAGCTCCTTCAGCCGCTTCACCGACTTCTGTACCGTGACCCAGTTGGTGAGCAGTCCACCCAGCCAGCGCTGGTTGATGTAGAACATTCCGCAACGCTGCGCTTCTTCGGCAATCGCGTCCTGCGCCTGGCGCTTGGTGCCGACGAACAGCACGATGCGGCCGTCGTTGGCCAGATCCTGCACGAACTTCGACGCCTCTTTGAACATCTTCAGTGTCTTCTGCAGGTCGATGATGTAGATCCCGTTGCGCTCCCCGAAGATGTATTCCTTCATCTTGGGATTCCAGCGCTTGGTCTGATGCCCGAAGTGGACGCCCGCTTCGAGCAACTCCTTCATGGTGATAGTCGCCAATGAACCTCCTCTTTAGTCTGCATCCATCGCGCAGTAGAGCCGCTCCGGATTGCCATTCCCGTCCCCGCGCCGCGAGGCTTGGGAAGAATTGGACCCCTAAAACAGCTGTCAGCTATCAGATCTCTGCTAAACCACAAAAAGCAAGATCAAAACCTCGTCATTCCGAGCGCAGGCGTTTTTCAGCCGGGGCGAGGAATCTCAGGTCGCCACTGCACTCGCTCCAGAACGCACCTTAGCGCTTCGAGAACTGGAAGCGCTTGCGGGCACCCTTCTGCCCGTACTTCTTGCGCTCTTTGCCGCGCGAATCGCGGCTGACCATGCCCTCGGCCTTCAACTTCTTGCGCAGTTCGGCATTGAACTGCATCAGGGCGCGGGCAATCCCGAGCTTCACTGCGTCCGCCTGGCCACGCACACCGCCGCCCAGCACGTTGGCGATGATGTTGAACGAAGCCGCCGCCTCCGCCGACGCCAGCGGCGCCTTGGCCGCCGAACGCTGCGCCGGAGTCACGAAGTATTCTTCGAAGGCACGCCCGTTGACTTTGAAATCGCCGCTGCCCGGACGCAAATACACCCGGGCAATCGCCGTCTTGCGGCGTCCCGTTCCGTAGTATTGAACCAATTCAGCCATTTAGCTCCTAGCTTCTAGCTCCCAGCTTCTAGCCAAACCAGAAGCCGAGCTCTTAATCAGATACCAATCTCGATGGCGTCACCCTGAGCGCAGCCTTTCTTCAGGCGGAGCGAAGGATCTCGCGCGGGTCTTACGAAACTGCCACTTTGCGCGCCTTGTACTCGCGCACTTCCAATTTCAAATCCTGCGGCTTCTGCGCCTGGTGCGGATGCTTGTCGCCTTTGTATACGTTCAGCTTCGAAAGCATGTGCGCCGCCAGTTTGTTCTTCGGCAGCATGCGCTTTACCGCCGACTCGATCACCGCCTCGGGCTTGCGCACCAACCGCTTCTTGTAAGCTTCAGTGCGCAGACCGCCGGGATACCCGGTGTAATGGTGATACTGCTTCTGCTCCGCCTTCATGCCGGTTGTCTTGATCTTCTCGGCGTTGATCACGATTACGTGATCGCCGGTATCGAGAAACGGCGTGTACTGCGGATTTTCTTTGCCCATGAGGATGCGCGCCACCTGCGAAGCCAGGCGCCCGAGCGTCTGCCCGTCCGCATCCACGACAAACCACTTGCGCACAATTTCCCCCTCTTTGGGGAAATAGGTTGACATCGGAACTCTCCCAGATTGAATAAAACTGCGAAAGAAGACCGCTCGTTGATTCCCCGGCGAGGACGCCAGGCCATCAGGCGGGCAACCACACGACTACCAAGTCCTTACGATAGCGTAGTCTGCAAAGAATTGTCAACGCACTGTTACGCCCAAAACGCCGGTGGTAATGTATCTGGAACGGAGGTTTGCCGATGAGACTCTTGTCCTATGTTTTTGCTGTCTTCCTCATCCTCTCCCTGCCCGCATGGGCGCAACATCATGACGACGGAGAACACGGCCACGGAAGCGGCCGCCACGCCGTCGGTGGCGGATACATTCCGCGGCACGGTCCCCCCGCATATCATGGCAACCCGCACGAAGGCGACCGTCACGAGGGCGACCATCACCAGGGTGACCATCACGAGAACGCGGACAGGCGTTCGTATCGCGACCAGCAAGGCCACCCCGAAGCCCCGCACGTCCACCACGACGGCGAATGGGTGGGTCATGACGAAGGCCGGGACTATGCCCGCTTCCGCCTCGAACACCCCTGGGAGCACGGCCGCTTCGAAGGCGGGTTCGGCCGCCGTCACGTCTGGCGCATTCTGGGTGGCGGCCCCAACCGCTTCTGGTTCAGCGGCTTCTACTTCAGCGTTGCTCCGTTTGACCTCGACTACTGCAACGACTGGTTTTGGGACCGGGACGATGTGGTGATTTACGACGACCCTGACCACCCGGGCTGGTATCTCGCCTACAACGTGAGACTGGGCACCTACGTTCACGTGATGTTCATGGGAAGGGAATAAGCCCGTCCGGCGTCGTATTTCGAGCGGGATAAAGTCAGGTTAACCAATCCTCACAGGTGCTGGAATCATCCCGGCACCTGTGGTACATTCTGCGCCATGTTGACGCGCCGCCTGCTCCCGGCGTGCTGTGTGGGCATCCTGCTGCTGGCGCCGTTCTCTGCTCGGGCGGGCGATGAAACGGGCCACCTGGCCCCGCGCTTCCGCGCCAAAACCACGGCGGGCGAGCAGTTCAACAACGTCTCGGTCAAAGGCAAAGTCGTCCTGTTCGAGTTCTGGACCACCTGGTGCAAATACTGCGAAGAAGAATCGTCGCTGGTGGATGACATTGCCAAGGAGTTCAGCGGGAAGGGACTGATCGTGCTCGCGGTCGACGTCCTCGAACCGGATCAAAGGGTCAAGAAATACCTGGCGGACCACCCTCGCACCGTCCCGATTGTACTCACCAAGGACACCAACCTTGCCGCCATGTACAACGCCCAGAGCTATCCCATCTACGTGGTGATCGACCGCGACGGCAACATCGCCGGAGAACAACGCGGCGCCGCGGGCGAGCGCGGGCTGCGCCGGTTGCTACGACGCGCCGGACTGGAAACCGAGTCGTCGGCAGAGTGACGCAATCAATGCTCCGCCGCAGAACAATCCGCGGACTCCCGCAGCGGCTTCGTTTCCGCTCGGGCGTGGTTTGCCCCTACCCCCAGTGCGTTCCGCCCGCCGGAACTGTCCGGCAGTTCATTCGTCCCATTGCGCTACGCGCAACCCCGGACGAGGCGTCCGGGGCTCCAGGAGCGAGCCAATTCTTTTGCGATCCTTTGCCCATCTTCTGGAAGACCCACATGATTCCCGACCCAGGAATGGAGGGGCGGACGCCACGTCCGCCCCGCGCGGAGTGAAGCGACGCGCGTGGCCGCTTCACGGGACTTTCTCGTCGAGCCCACACTTCGTCGTCCGACCGGCAGTTTATTAGTTCCCATTGCGCTACGCGCAACCCCGGACGAGGCGTCCGGGGCTCCAGGAGCGAGCCATATTCTTTTGCGATCCTTTGCCCATCTTCTGGAAGACCCACATGATTCCCGACCCAGGAATGGAGGGGCGGACGCCACGTCCGCCCCGCGCGGAGTGAAGCGACGCGCGTGGCCGCTTCACGGGACTTTCTCGTCGAGCCCACACTTCGTCGTCCGACCGGCAGTTTATTAGTTCCCATTGCGCTACGCGCAACCCCGGACGAGGCGTCCGGGGCTCCAGGAGCGAGCCATATTCTTTTGCGATCCTTTGCCCATCTTCTGGAAGACCCACATGATTCCCGACCCAGGAATGGAGGGGCGGACGCCACGTCCGCCCCGCGCGGAGTGAAGCGACGCGCGTGGCCGCTTCACGGGACTTTCTCGTCGAGCCCACACTTCGTCGTCCGACCGGCAGTTTATTAGTTCCCATTGCGCTACGCGCAACCCCGGACGAGGCGTCCGGGGCTCCAGGAGCGAGCCATATTCTTTTGCGATCCTTTGCCCATCTTCTGGAAGACCCACATGATTCCCGACCCAGGAATGGAGGGGCGGACGCCACGTCCGCCCCGCGCGGAGTGAAGCGACGCGCGCGGCCGCTTCACGGGACTTTCAGGTCGACCCAGCACTTCGTCATCCGACCGGAAAACGTAGGGGCTCTCGCTCGGGGAGTAGCCCCGGCGTAACCTCGGCATGCCGACAGCTGCCGCTATAATCGCGAGAGTGGCAACCACCGCAGAAATCCTGAGCCGCGTGGCGACGCGTCCCACCTGGGCGGAAGTTTCACTCCCTACCCTGCGGCAAAACTTCCGCACCGTGCAGAAGCATGTGGGTGCGAGCGTTACCCTGTGCGCCGTGGTGAAGGCCGACGCCTATGGTCACGGCGCGGTCGAGTGCTCGCGCGCGCTGGAGGCGGAAGGCGCGCGCTGGCTGGGCGTGACTTCGCTGGACGAGGCTATTCCCTTGCGCGAAGCGGGCATTCGTTCGAACATTTTGTTGATGACCGGTTTCTGGCGCGGGGAAGAAGCCGAGATTATCCGCTTGCATCTGACTCCCACGGTGTGGGAGCCCTGGCACATCGACTCCCTGGAAGCGGCGGCGGCCGCGCTGGGAGTGGCGCGGCATCCGGTGCACCTTAAAGTGGACACCGGCATGGGGCGCCTGGGCGTGGCCGTCGATCAGCTTCCCGCCGTGCTGGGCGCATTGCAAGCGGCGAAGCATCTCATGCTGGAAGGACTCTCGACGCATCTAGCGTCTTCCGAAATCATGGATGCGCCTTCCGTGGCAGAACAGGAACGCAGCTTCGACGCCGCCCGACGCATGGTGCGCGAAGCCGGCATGGAGCCAACCTTCGTGCATGTGGCCAATACCGGCGCAGTCATCTCGCGGCGGGAAACCTGGAACACTATGGTGCGGCCCGGCGTCGCGCTCTACGGGTACTACTTACCCTTCCAGCGCGCGGGGCGTGAAGTGAGCGGCGGAACGCTGCGCTTGCCGGTGAAGCCGGTCCTCACCTGGAAGACCCGCATCTTGTCCTTGCGCGACTTCGGAGCCAATCAGCCTCTCGGCTACGGCGGGACTTACGTGACCAAGGCGCCGGCGCACGTTGCGGTGCTGCCGGTGGGCTACGCCGACGGATACAATCGCCAGCTCTCGAACCGCGGCCGTGTGATCGTGCGCGAACACTACGCTCCCATCGTGGGCCGCATCTCGATGGACCTAACTCTGGTCGACGTTACCGGCATCCCCGGCATTGCGGTGGGGGATGAGGTCATTCTGCTGGGCGCCGGCGAAGGCCTCAGCGTCGACGCCCTGGAGCACGCCGAACTGGCCAACAGCACCCCGTACGAAATCCTCTGCAATATCTCGAAGAGGGTGCCGAGAAGGTACGGAAGCTAGATTCGCGGGTCCTATGCGGGCTCGATCTGCCTGTCATCCTTCTATGAAAACAGGCGACCTGTCCACCGGTATTTGCGCGGCGACGCGGCGGGTTTTATTCTGCCTGGCTCAAAGGTATGTCGGACCGCTGCTCCTTTCAGCGTCGCGTTCGAAGAGCATGGATGACACGAGCTGCGGAGCACCACATTGATCGCTTGCTCTGGTACCCGCGCCCATGCTTGCGGAAGACCGTGCAGCACGTCGGGATCGAGGCGCAAAGTGATCTGCTTCTTCGGCCCGGGCCAGAGGATGGCTTGGCAGAAAAAGTGTGGCCCCCTGTGCGCTTCGGAATGTCCCGCAGAGACGTCGATATCCTCATCCTGCATGGCGTCAATCAGCGTCGCCCGCAACCGTACCTGCTGCCGCCGCGCCTCGTTTCCCGGTCGCCTTCCACGACTCCGGCAACAATCGCAGCGCAGCAAATGCGCCAGCGTCTCCGAATCCACCGATCGTTCTTCAGCTTCGCCGAGGCGATCGCCTTCACCCGCTGCGGATGCACCAGCACCAGCCGCGTCACCTCCGGCTCCACCACCTCGCGAAACGCCGGCCAGAAGCCGCACGCCTCCACCGCCACCTGCACTTCTTTCCCGCGAAACTGCCGGAAATACTTCCGCAACGCCAGCTTCTCGTTGCTCACCGGCCCGCCTGCACAATTTTGCCTCTTGCTTCCATCGCCGTCATGTAACAAAATCTCTGGTGAAGATCTACGCCAACGTGGATCATCTCGTGCCTCCTTCAGGGCTTGTGCTTCGAGCACGTACTCTACCCTTGGAGGCACGCCTTTTTCGTTTTCATTACATCTGAGCGAAGCGAAGGATCCCTCGCACAGCTGACGCTACTGCGGGCTTTAACGTTGGCGGCCGCCGTCAGCGGGGTGTGAAAGCTGCGATCCCCGCTCGCCGTCCAATTGCCGGGCGCGAACCACCAATTTTGACCATTGACTGTTCGGCCTCGGAGTGCGCACTTCCCGCTTGTTACACTAGAAGATCAACCATGCCCTCGCGTTACGCACAGTGGATGTACGACTGGGAACACCGGCTCACCTCGGTGGACAACAACCGCGTGGTGCGTCCGCTGGAGTGGGGCGTGGAGTGGACGCGCGACTGGCCCTGCCGCAACGGCTTCCGCCCCGGTCAAACGCCGAGCCTGGCGCAGGATAATCCAGAGAAATTTATTCTCGATTACAACCGCCGCATCGTGGCCGCGAGCGACGAGTTTTATTCCTACACGCGGCCGAGCGACTTCCGTCTGGAGACCCGAGAGGTTCAAGTCTTCTCCACGCGCGAAGTCGCCGACCCGAAGCTGGAAGCCAAGGTAAAAGGCACGTTCGGAGAATTTCTGCGCTTCACTTCGCCGGTGAAGACTCCGTATCCCGGAAAACAATCTGGTGAATGCGCGCTGGTTTCCGGCGCGGGGCCGGCGCGCCATCATTCTTCTGCCGCACTGGAACGCCGATGCGATCGCCTACGTCAGCCTCTGCCGGGTGATGAACATGCTGGGCATCGCCGTGCTGCGGCTCACCATGCCTTATCACGACATTCGCATGCCGGCGGAGATCAGCCGCGCCGATTACGCCGTCTCCGCCAACATCGGACGCACGCTCGACGCCGTGCGCCAGGGCGTGGTCGACATTCGAAGCTGTCTCGACTGGCTCGAGCAGCAGGGTTACAGCGAACTCGGCATCGTGGGTACGAGCCTGGGTTCCTGCTATGCCTTTATCGCCGCGGCGCACGATTCGCGCCTGCGCGTGGCCGCCTTCAACCACGCGTCCACTTATGTCGCCGATGTTGTCTGGCACGGGCAATCTACGCGCCACATCCGGCAGGGAATTGAGCAGCAGATCGATCTTGACCGCCTGCGCCAGGCCTGGCTGGCCGTCAGCCCCATGTCGTACTTCCAGCAATTCGCCCGCTGGCCGAAGAAATCGCTCATCGTCTATGCGAAATACGATCTGACGTTTTTGCCGGAGCTGTCGCGCCAGGTCGTCGAAGAATTCGAGCGCCGCGAACTTGATCACAAGGTCGCGGTGCTGCCGTGTGGACACTACACCACCGGCGAAACACCCTACAAATACATGGACGGCTGGCACCTGGCGTCGTTTCTGCGGACGGCGTTTTGAGCAAGAGCAAAAATTCAACCACAAAGGACACGAAGTTTCACGAAGGTTAATGGAGTTCCTTCGTGTAACTTCGTGCCCTTCGTGGTGAAGTTTGCGGTTTAGAATACAAAGCATGCAGTCTGCAAACGCTGCCAGTCCCGACGCGTCGCGCGCGCTGTCTTTCATTTCGGGCAGAGGGTAAGAAAATAACATGACAACTTTCAAGAAGATGTACCTTCCGCTGTACGAAAACGATCCCCAGATCGCCGCCGCCATTGACAACGAAACCCGCCGCCAGCACGAGGGCCTGGAACTGATTGCCTCGGAAAACTTTGTCAGCGAAGCCGTGCTCGAAGCCGCGGGCTCGGTGTTCACGAACAAGTATGCCGAGGGATATCCCGGCAAGCGCTATTACGGGGGCTGCGAGTACGCGGACGTAGTCGAAAATCTGGCGCGCGACCGCGCCAAGCAACTTTTCGGGGCTGAACATGCAAATGTCCAGCCCCACGCCGGCTCGCAGGCGAACATGGAAGCCTATGCCGCCGTACTGCAGCCCGGCGATACGATTCTTGGCCTGAACCTGGCGCATGGCGGCCACCTCACGCACGGCCATCATCTGAATTTTTCCGGCAAGACCTACAAGATCGTTCCCTACGGCGTGACCAAAGAAACCGAAACGATTGACTATGACGCGCTGGAAAAGATCGCGGAGCAGGAACGCCCGAAGCTGATCATCGGCGGCGGCAGCGCTTACCCGCGCATTATTGATTTCGTCCGCATGCGCCAGATCGCTGACAAAGTAGGCGCGCTCTACCTGGTTGACATGGCGCACTTCGCCGGACTGGTTGCCGGCGGCGCGCATCCCTCGCCGGTGCCGCACGCGCACATCGTTACTTCGACAACCCACAAGACTCTGCGCGGCCCGCGCTCGGGGATGATTCTTTCCAAAGCCGAATTCGCGCAGGCTATCGATAAAGTCGTGTTCCCCGGGATGCAGGGCGGACCGCTGGTCCACATCATCGCGGCCAAGGCAGTGTGCTTTCAGGAAGCGATGCGGCCCGAGTTCCGCGACTACGCGCGGCAAGTCGTGGCCAACGCCAAAGTGCTGGCGCAGTCCCTGGCCGATGAGGGCTTCCGCATCATCTCTGGCGGCACCGACACGCACCTCATGCTGGTCGACGTTTTCTCAAAGGGAATGCTCGGGAGCGAAGCGGAAAAGGCGCTGGGCGAAGCTGGGATCACGGTCAACAAGAATGCCATTCCCTTCGACACCAATCCGCCCATGAAGCCGAGCGGCATCCGCATCGGCTCGCCGGCGCTGACCACGCGCGGCATGAAGGAAGCCGAGATGCTCCAGATCGGCCGTTGGATCGCCGAAGCGCTCCTCCATCGCACGGACGCGGCCGTGCTGGCCAAAGTCCGCAAGCAGGTGCTCGACCTGTGCGAAGCGTTCCCACTGTATGCCGATCGCAGGGCGAAGGCGCAGGCGGAAGTGCGGGCGTAATTCCTTAGCCGGGGAGCTTCACGAGCTCTAGCTGGCGTATCGCCTTCATTGGACTGTTATCCTGCCGTCCAACTTCGAGGGAAACGCAGCGACCTGAAATTTATCTTCCCAGAGAATATTGCCTAACCGTCGGCATTTGTGAACTTCCACGTAACGCCCGTGCTGCCGCAGTACATGGACTAGTTCCCAGACTTTCTGAATACCCTCCCCCGCGCCCGACTTGAACCAGAAGATTGCTCTGCCCGTGGTGAAATTCTTCGGAGGGGTTGGCAGATTGGCGTTGAACCAGTTAAGGATTTCCCGCACATGCTTCCACTGGTCCCGCGTAAGGTCCCCCGAGTTGAGGAGAGCATGCGACGCTACGAACACACCTTGCGGTTTGTGGGAGTCTTCGTCGATTCGGGTTGTGACGAAACGTAGGTACATTGCCAACTGCCTCTGCAGCCGAAAGCCGATTTTATCGTGCGAGTGCAGACTGGCACATCGATCCAGTGACGGCACAGCAAAAATTCGTGCCACGAGTTCTAGCCGAAGGCCCTCCCCTGTGTTTAAATGCAATCGGTGAAGATCGCCATCGACATCCGGCGGATGACCGAGTTCGGCGTCGGCACCTACATCCGCAACGTGGTGCGCACGCTGGGCCGGCTCGACCACGAAAGCGAATACTCTCTCATCGGACCTCCCGCAAAAGTGCAGGAGATCGGCGCCCTGCCCGCAAACTTTCACACCGTCCCACTGCTCGCTCCGGAACGGTCGCTGCAGGGCTACCGCGAATTCCGCACTGCCCTGATCCGGCTGAATTGCGACCTCGTGCACATTCCGAATTTGTTTTCGATTCCGCGGGCGCTGCCTTGCAAGTACGTCATGACCGTGCACGACATGCTCGACCACATGTCGCGGGCCCGCGAGCAGAGCGGATTCTGGCGCTCGGTTCACTTTCAGCTGACCCGGCATGTTCTGCGGGGCGCGGCGCGCATCTTCGCGGTGTCAAATTTCACGAAGAATGAAATCGAGAAGCTGTTTGAGATTCCATCGGACCGGATCGAAGTGGTCTACAACGCCATTGACGAGCGTTTCCTGCACGGGCACGCCAGCGCGGCCGACCGGGAATTGATTGCCCAGCGCTACCAGGTGACGTATCCCTTCCTGCTCTATGCCGGGCGCGTCAGTCCGCACAAGAATGTCGTGCGCATGATCGAGGCCTTTTCCGCGCTGAAAACGGAACTGGAGAAAGATCAGGCGTACCCGGATCTCAAGCTCATCATTATTGGAGACGATCTATCGGGTAACCCAGACTTGCGCCGCACCGTCGTCCGCAGCGGAGTGCAGAACGACGTGCGCTTCCTGGGATTCATCCCCATCGAAGTGCTGCGGATTTTCTACGATGAGGCGAAAATCTTTGTGTTTCCGTCGTTGTACGAAGGTTTCGGTCTGCCTCCGCTGGAAGCCATGGTCCACGGAACGCCGGTGGTCACTTCGAATGTGTCGTCGCTACCCGAGGTGGTGGGCAACGCGGCGGTGCTGGTCAATCCGGAAAATGTTTTCGAGATTATGCGCGCGCTGCACCGCGTGCTCATGGACCAGGCTTTGCGCCAGCGCATGAAGGAACGCGGCTATCAGCAGGCCGCGAAATTTTCCTGGGAGAAATCAGTATGCCGGATTCTCGAGGTCTACCGCCATATCGCCGGCGACAGCGGCGGCCTCGCCGGCCATCAGCCCGCCGCGGACTGATGCCCCGATTTGCATCGGGGCAGCGCTTCAGCGATGCCGTAAGCGTCTCTAAGGAGATCTATTTCAGCAACGGCTGTCCCGGCGATCCCACCGCCATCTTGTGCAACTTGGCGGTGACGCGATCGCGATCGGCATCGGTTTTGGCGGAGGCCAGGCGCTTGCGCAACTGGACAATTTTTGCAGTTCGGGTACGGCGCCGGCGAATCTCCGGCCGGCGGCTGGGTGCTGACATTCGACGCTCCTGAAAATGAATTTAAAGTTTGTTGGCAGCCGGACCTGTAAGCCGAAAACCGGGGCCGGGCGTGCTGCTGCAATAACTTACGTTAAATCAATAGCGGGCATCTGGCAATGACGGCAACTATGGCAGCAGTGACCGGGAGTTGTGGCACAAAAACGGCACAGTGCCCACGGGTTCGCGGGCCTAACAAGAGATTTACTGGCCCGTCTTCGCCGTCTTCACGCTGGCTTCAAGAGGCGGCACTTTTGAGTACTCCCCTTCGCGCTGCCGCTGCAATTGTTCGGGCGTGGCCTTCGGGTACTCGCCGTTCGTGAAAACTCCGAAAGTTCGCTTCGCAGTGCAGCGGCCACACAGCACGACGGGACCAAGAATGGTACCGGCTGGCCATCCCCCATCTGGCAGCGGTTCGGCGGAGTACTTGCCCCACGAGCTTTTCGGTTTCCACAGCTTCCGATGGATGTGCGTGCAGGCCCAACCGTCAGCCAAATCGAAAGCGCGCCGGTATAGCTGAGACGGGTCGATTCGGACCAGCAGGATTTGGGGACGCGGGCTGCTTGTCTTCACTTTCGTTTTGAGTTTCCGAAGCACGCTTTCCAGACGGTCCATTTCCTCTTTCTGCATCAGAGTCCTGCCTTGGCGGCATTGTGGCCGCAACTACCGCAATGGGCTATTTTCACCACAGCCAACCCCAGTTTCCCATCACATGCAGCCGTTAGTACGTGAGCTTCCAAGACAATACTTACCAGTTCGCTGGCAATGAGCGGCACCCTGTCTACGTCGAATACATCGGCGGCGAAATCAAGTCGTCGAACATCTCTTTTGACGATTACTCCCGCATGACCACACAGCGGCACAAGCTGCGCCGCAGCAGCATTGTGCCTATGTGGGCATACAACGACACTAAGCTGCGCGCTGTAATTGTGGGCTGCGTAATAGCCCGCGCGTACCAACAAGCTGCCAAGCGCTTCTGCTACGGCACAGACGCGGAGCGGCTGGCACGGGCACAGAAGAAAATTGCTGACGAACACCGGCCCAAACTAATTGCCCGCATTGACAAGCTGTGCGCGCAGTATATGGCCGCCAAACGTGCAGGCGATGCAGAACTGACGACACTGCTTGGGCAGAAGGTCGAAGAGACAGATACGCAACTTCGCATGATTGATAACCCCGCGAAGTATTACGCTGGCGCTGCCTATCACTGCTGGCGTAGCGGGCTTGATAGTGTCGCCGCAGGCTTAAACCTTGGCATCAAACCTCCACACGTCCGCTGCCTGCTGTGGCGCATGGGGAAGGTTGCTGGGCAATTGGGATATGGCGCACCGAAAATAGTGCAGCGCAGGCCGGGCAGCAAGGCGGCAACACAGGCAGCAGTGCGTGCAGCAAGGGTGGTAGTGAAAACCACAACCAACCGCAAGACACTAATTAAGGCCGCGCTTATTTTGGACCCCCACAAACGCAGGCAAAAGAAAAACACATATCTAATACCGTACGCCGAACGCCTGCCGCTGGTCGTCAAAATGTACCGCGCAGGCGCTTCTAGCAGTGAGATTGCGGCAGCGCTGGGCTGGCGCAAGAATTCGCGCGGCTGCCAAGACGGCTTCGGCATGGTAAAACGGCTTGCGATACAGGCCGGGCTGCGCACTGCTTAAATCGCCTAGCTTGCGAAGAGGCCTGCGCCGCGTGCGGCATGGCATACGACGCGGAAATCGTAAAGGCGCTCAACCGTTCTGCAATCTTCCCGCCCCGCGCAATCATTCAGGCCGTTGACGCAATCGCTGCTGGTAAGTCAATTGCCGAGGCCGTGTCCGGGCAGGTAGCGTAAACAGAGTACGCCCAAATTAGAAGGCGTTTCATCGCCGCGCAGGCCATCCTGCCGAATGGGGTTGCTACTGCTGAAAGGGCGAAGAAACGGTGCAAACTTGTGCTAAGGTCCTGTTTACACAGTTGCGGCAGGTCTTGACCCTTACTTCAAGGACGTTGGTTCGCATCTGCTGATGGCTGGAGCGAATGGAGTCTGCCGGATGGACACACACCTAAATACTCCCCAGAGTAAACAATGGACTTGCCATCTGTGGGCTCAAATTTTTTCAGCCAGTCAACAACTCTAGCCACCGAACCGGGAAGCGGGCTCTGGCCGTCCGCATTCAACCACTGGAACCGCTGGGCTCCATCCTCGCGCTGCGAGCCTGGCACTGGAATCTCGGCTGCGAAGCTCTCGGCTTCTTTCCGAATCAGCCCACCGTGGTTTCCCGACAGAGATTGGAATTCAGAACGTCCTAGCAAGGTCTGTAACTGCTGAAATTGCTCTTTTGACATCTTCCCTTGCAGCCGCAGAGTTTGCGCGTTCATTGATCGTACAATTCGATAGTCTCCGCCTTGATAGACCGCAACACAAATGTGCTGAACCCCCTCTCCTTGAACAATCGGAGAGCTGTCATAAGAAAGTCGGGCGAGCAAATCAGCATCGTGTACAGGGTAAACCTCTTGAGCGCACAAACCGATCGACACCAAAAGAACCGCTGATAACAGAAAGAATTTTGCGTAGCCCTGCATGTCCGCCTCACCGTGTTCTCAGCAGCTTAGACAATTCCGCCCGTCATTGCTGTGACCAGAGTCACAACACGCAGAAGCGTCCGGGGGCGACGGCATAACCAAGGTGAATCGATACCGTCTCCAGATTCACTGTTGTAACATCGCACTCATCTTTCGATTACTGACGGATGCACCGGATGCGCCCCGAACCGAAAGCAATCGAAATTTGAGTGAAATGGCCTGGTTACAACAGTCATCTGTGCGAGTGCGAAACCTTACGCATAATGGATAGGTGTGAGCCCTTCTAAGGCAGGGACGCAGGAAGGCGGCAGACGAATGCGATTTATTCCGTGCTTGTTTTTAGCTTTGGCACTTTCCACGCAGATTACAGCCCAGCAATCGCCCTCTCTCGATGCCAGGGTTTCACGTATTTTAGCTCGCATGAAAGACAAGCAGTTGTCCACCAGGGAAGCCGCCTTCTCTGACATGATGGGCCTGCTATCTGAAGAACAGCCTCAAGCGTGGCAATCGGGTCAGGCGGATGCAATCGCTAGTTTTTTCGCACGCCATCCCGATCAGGCTAACCGGATTAAGCTGAGTCTGATTCAATTGCTTGGCCTGGAAAACGAGGCGTTTACTAAGGGCAAGCCAGGATCACTCACAGAAGATGACACCAATTACTATGCGGAAGTTGTTCGCACTGTTTCTACCTTAAATGATGAGCGAAAGACACCGGCCTTGGCGGGTGCAACGAGCACTGGCGGGATGGCCCAGCAGGCGATATTCCAGTATGGAGACAAGGCACTCGCGCCGGTACTTGAGCAGCTCAAGCGCCAGCCAGATCCGAACTCCGTTTCTGACTTGCTGGCGCAAGCCTCAGCGCTTCAGATGAGTTTCGCACTGCTTGCCAAACGGGGCGATCCCACCTCTCAGGCTCAAATACGAGAGCTCATCCTGGCATACGTTAAGGCTCCATCGGGGGCTACGCGAAGGATTGCGGTTCAGGAGATTGACTGCGTCGACGATCGGCAAAACTTTGTATCGTTGTTGACAGAAATCTCAAAAACCGATCCTCAGAAACTTTCTGGAAAACCACTTGACGGCGGCGATAACAATCAGTTCTACCCCGTAAGAGCTGACGCCAGACGCGTATTGCGACACATTCAAAACAACATGCCTTGCGGGAGTGAGTAGGCACCCGTTGGTTCCAACCTTCCAATCATAGTTCGGGTCAATTGGCGAAAAATCGCCATTACACTCAAAATCCCCGCCGTGAGACTGGCGCAAGCTGTCTAAAAGCGAGTGGCACAAAAACGGCACACACGCCACTAGGGCGGGTGTAAGTGCTTTATTTGTGGCAGCCGGACCTGTAAGCCGAATTCTGTCCGCCGGATTGCTCCAGCGGGACGGCCATTCCTCTGGGCCGCGCATTGCTGCGCGGCTCTAGCGACCTACCCGGAGGTTTGACGCACCGAGCCGGCACGTGTCCGCAGCTGATCCGAAGACCAATCTGCGGACTTCCTCCCTATTTGGTCTTGCTCCGTGTGGGGTTTGCCCTGCCCGCGGCATTACTGTCGCGGCGGTGCGCTCTTACCGCACCTTTTCACCCTTACCCCGGCGTTGCCGCCGAGGCGGTATGTTTTCTGTGGCACTTTCCGTCAACCGGGCTTGAACCCGGCCTCCCGGACGTTATCCGGCACACTGCTCTGCGGAGTTCGGACTTTCCTCTCCCTGCGCCCGAAAGCGCGGAAAGCGACCGTCCGGTCCGGCTGCCTACGAAATCATTATACAGACGGCGGACCTCGGCCCTCCGCACCGAATCATGTAGCCCGGGGCGCATTGTCTGGGGGAGCTTCAGAAACGCTGCCCAAGAACGAGAAGCGCCGCCCAAGAACGAAGCCGACCTTTTTCGTTTGCCGTGGCGCCTTCGACGTCGCTGGGCGGGCGGACGAAGGCGTCCGCCGCTACGTGATTTCCGCCTTCCTTCGTTTCCCCGGAACTCTTCTCGGAAGCCCCTTTTCCAGCCTCACCCGTACCCCATGCTGCTAAACTTGAGCCTGTCCAGCAGACGGTCTTGCGGAAGCCGAAAGCTGGAAGCCCGCGCCCATGAACCTCGCCGAATCCATTCGCATCGCGCTGCAATCTTTGTGGGCGAACAAGCTGCGCTCGGTGTTATCGACGCTGGCGATCGTGATTGGGGTGGCGGCGGTGATTGCGGTCGTGACCTTCGTCGCCGGTATCAACGGATACGTGGCGCAAAAAATCTTCAATCTGGGCGCCGACGTGTTCATCATCTTCAAGGTCTCCCCGGCAGTGACCGACGTGGATCATTTTCTGGAAGGCGAAAAGCGCAAAGACCTCACCATGGAGGATTACGAGGCCGTGCTCGCAGCCTGCCATCATTGTGATTACGTTGGCGCCGTGGTGAGGAACTCGAACGGACACGTCAAGTACGGCGAGCAATCCATCAGCGACTCGACGGTCCAGGGCATGACGCCCTCCATGGCGCCCATTTACGACACCGACCTGAGCGCGGGCCGCATGCTCAACGACACCGACCTGAACAACCGGTCCCCCGTCGCCGTGGTCGGAACCGATATTGTCGACAACCTCATGCCCGGCGTCGATCCCCTTGGCCGCGAGATCCGGCTCGACGGCTGGACTTACCAGATCGTCGGCGTCGGCAAAAAGAAGGGCAAGACCCTGGGGCAGAGCCTGGACAATTACGTGATGATTCCCATCACCATGTACCTCAAGCAATATGGCGAGCACCACGACAGCATCCGCGTTTCCGGCAAAGCCTCCGCCGCCGGGACCGCGCTGAATGAAGCGGTGGACGAGGCTCGCGTGGCCTTGCGCGCCCACCGCCATGATCGCCTCGGCCAGGACGACAGTTTCGATATTGAGACCAATGCCAGCCTGCTCGGCATCTGGCGGGATTTCAGCAGCACGTTTTTCATGGCCACCATCGGCGTCGCCTGCATTTCGCTGGTGGTGGGCGGCATCGTGATCATGAACATCATGCTGGTGGCGGTCACCGAGCGCACGCGGGAAATCGGCATTCGCAAAGCGCTCGGAGCGCGGCGCGACGATGTGCTTACGCAGTTCCTGGTCGAGTCCGTGATCCTTGCGTTAGTGGGTGGAATGCTGGGCGTGTTGTTCGGCGTCGGTTTTGCCAAGACCGTGACCCTGCTCATCGGCATGCCCTCCGCGACGCCGCTATGGTCGGTTGCGGCGGGTTTGGTTGTGGCCGCCAGCGTGGGCGTTTTCTTCGGAGTCTATCCCGCGCGCAAAGCCGCGCGTCTGGATCCGATTGCGGCGCTGCGGTTTGAAATGTAATTTCAAGCAGAGAACGGAAAACCAATGCTGCCTGAACCGATTTTGAATCACTGAATTGATTCACAGATCACGATTCACAGAATTCCATGATTCACAAAGACGAATTCCGCGAGATCGTTCGCATGGCGACCGACACCATTCGCAGCAATAAGCTGCGCTCTTCGCTCACCGTACTGGGCATGGTGATTGGGGTTGCCGTCGTCATCAGCGTGTCTTCGATCGGGCGCGGGCTGGACGACAACGTTCGTCAAATCGTAACCAGCATTGGCTCGAATGTCATCTTCGCCTTTCACCTGGAGCCGTTCACTTTCGGCCGACCCACCGAAGAGATGCGCACCCGCAAAGAACTCACTTACGATGATGCCGTGGCCATGCGCGATCTGCCGCACGTCAAGGCGGTGTCCGCGGGCGTCCGCTATTTCCGGCCAGAACTGGGCGTGGGCACGTTTGCCGTGAAGTATGAGGACCGCAAAGCAAAGAATACGATTCTCGAAGGCGATCAGGCTTCGGCCAAAGATGTATTCGACCTTCAGATTGCTTCGGGCCGCTGGTTCAGCGAAGTGGATGACGAGCACCGGTCGCCCGTCGTTTTGCTCGGCGCCGATACGGCCGAGGAATTGTTCGACATGGATGACCGCTCTGGGCAAAGAAGTGAACATCGAAGGCGAGCTGTTCACCGTGATCGGCGTGGCGAAGCGAGTCAAGTCGGTCTTCGGCGGGGGCAAGAATCCGGAAGACAACAAGGTCTATTTCCCGCTCAGCACGCTGCGCAAGCTGCATCCCGAACTCAAGCAGCATTGGATCAGCATCAAGGCCACTTCTCATGACGACGTGCCCAAAGCCATCGACGAGGTTCGCGAGTTGCTCCGCCGCCGCCGCAAGGTTCCCTTCGATAAGCCGGATAATTTCGCCGTCTTCACCGCCGACTCCATCTCGGATGTGTGGAACCAGCTCACCGGCATGCTGTTTATTGGGATGTTCGCGATTTCGAGCGTCGGCCTTCTGGTCGGGGGTGTGGGAGTCATGAACATCATGCTGGTCAGCGTGACCGAGCGCACCCGCGAAATCGGTGTGCGCAAAGCGATTGGCGCGCGCAAGCGCGACATTCTTTTGCAGTTCACGCTGGAGGCAATTATTCTGACCGCCGTTGGCGGAATCATCGGCGTGCTGGTGGGTGCGATTGTGGCCGGCGTGATCCCGCGTGGTGTGGCCGTCGCTGCCCGCGCGCATGTCCCTGTTCTGGACCATCTTCGGCTTTAGTTCGGCCGCTGGAGTCGGCTTGGTCTTCGGCATCTACCCGGCGTGGAAGGCGGCGAACCTCGATCCGATTGAGTCGCTGCGATACGAATAGACCGGCCAGCGCTCGCGCATGATGCACTCTATCGTCAGGATTTTCCAGTTCGTCGCCCTGGCAGGCTGCCTCTCCAGTTCCATCTACCATCTTCTTTGTCTGTGGAGTGCGGCTTCATTTCTCCGTGGCAAGAAGGCGGACAAAGCCTGCCCCGAGCTTGTCGAAGGCCGTGTTCTCCCCATACAAGACCTTCCCCCGGTTTCCATTCTCAAGCCGCTCAAAGGGACCGATCCTGACATCTACGAAAGTTTCCGCAGCCACTGCCTGCAGGACTACCCGGAGTACGAAATTATTTTTGGGGTCAGCGATCCCGACGATCCGGCCGTCGCCAGCGTGCGACAATTGCAGCGGGAATTTCCCAGCCATGCTATCCGACTGGTCGTCTCTCCAAACAAGCTGGGCGCGAACGTGAAGGTCAGCAACCTGGAACAGATGTTGCCGACGGCGCGCTACCAGCACCTGATCGTCAACGACAGCGACATTCGGGTTGAGCGCGACTATCTTCGGCGGGTGATGGCGCCGCTCGCCTTCGAGTCGACGAACGAGTTAGTCAACGACGAGCACGTGGGCATGGTTACGTGCCTGTATCGAGGAGTGGCCGCGCCCACGCTCGGGTCGCGGCTGGAATCCCTGGGCATCAGCACCGACTTCTGCCCCGGAGTATTGGTGGCGCGCCTGTTGGAAGGCGGACTTCGCTTCGGACTGGGATCCACTCTGGCCTTCCGGCGTGCGGACCTGGAGCGCGTCGGCGGATTCAAGTCCATTGTCGATTTTCTAGCCGACGACTACGAACTCGGCCGGCGCATCGCCGCTCTCGGCTTGCAGGTCCAACTTTCAGACGTCGTCGTCGAGACCCATCTTCCTGCTTACGACTGGAGCGGGTTCCTGGCTCACCAACTCCGCTGGGCCCGCGGTGTACGCGATTCACGGGCGGGCGGCTATGTCGGCCTGGTATCAACTTATGGATTGATGTGGGCTTTGCTCAATCTGCTGGCGGCGCACGCCGCGCCCTGGTCGTGGGCCGTGCTCGGGGTGGTCGGGCTGCTGCGTTTGGCGGTCGCGTTGGTTGTAGGAAAGATCGTGCTGCGAGACGAGGACTTGCTGAAACATTTGTGGCTGCTGCCGATGCGTGATCTGGTTGCGGTCGCGGTGTGGATCGCGAGTTTCGCCGGCCATACCGTGACCTGGCGCGGCGATCGCTTTCTTCTGAAAAAGGGCCGCCTGATGAGCATGGATCGCTAGCGGCGCTCTGATAAGAGCCGTTCCGTGGTGGTCGCGAGTTGCGCCCGGATACGTTCCGTAGTTCTTGCGAGCGGTGGTACGGGTTCGTATCAGGGCACGCCTTCAGGCGTGCCGCACGCGCAGGCAGACCGGACCGGCGTTAGCCGCAGCGGCTGAAGCCGTCCCTCAGGCGGTCTTGACGGCATCGCTGAAGTGATGCCCTGATACGAATCTTCTCCAGATACCCTTCGCGCTTTGATACGAATTGCGCTCTGATACGAAATCTCCCCCTGATACGAGCCGTTCCCCGCCACGATCGCGCGACCTGAGCTACGCAGACCCCGCGCCTGATCTCTGCAGCGGAGCGATCTTCCCGCCCTTGCCGAAACGGTAGGTTTCGCCGCGCCAGTAGAAATCTCTGCTGGTATAGCTAAGGGCCCATGCGACGAAGCCGAAGAAATCGCGCAGGGGATAGAGCCAGCAAAAGCGAATCGTCCGCGGATCCCGAGCCACCGCCCATCCCACCACCGCGGACTGAATCATCCGGTTCAGACAGGCCAGCGCAAACAAACCAATCCCCAGCGGCCAGTGGCCCAGTGCCGCTCCGGCAATCAATCCCAGAATCCCGAACGGCATGGCATAGGTGAGCCCTGTACCCGCATGCCCCGCCGGACGCGAATAGCGCGTGCTCTTCATCCATCGCAGTTGATCGCCCAGCGTGCGCAGCGGCGAGCGCGAAGTCAGCACATTGTTGACGAGATAATGCGAAAGGATCACTTTGTAGTCTTTCGCCCAAACGCGGTTGCCCAGTTCGAAATCGTCGGAATAGTAGTCGGCAACCGCGGCGATTCCGCCGATCGCATCAATCGCGTCGCGCCGCGCGGCCATGGCCGGACCCAACGCGAAGCGCATTCCCTCCATCATGTCCGCGACCATCACCCCGGAAGACATTTCTACGGAAAGCCCGAGAGCTTCGAGCCCCGACCAGAAATCTGAAGCCGGAATGCCGCGGTACATGCAGGTGACCAACCCCACCTTGGGATCGAGCAGCGGCGGAATGGTGTTGCGCAGAAAGTCGGGCGCAACTCTGACGTCGCTGTCGCTGATGATGAAGTATGATCGTGACGAAGCTGCGATCATTTTATCGAGCGAAAACACTTTCGCATTGGGCCAGGGCGGCGGCCCGGAAACGATCATCCGGCTGGGAACGCGCGGATAGCGGGCGCGGATCTCTTCGGCGATTCGGGCGGCCGGGTCGTTCGCATCGCGCGCTCCGAAAATTACTTCGTAGTCGGGATAGTCCTGCTGAAAGAAACTCTCCAGATTGGCCGCCAGCTGCTCTTCCATGCCATGCACCGGTTTGAAGATGGTGACTGGCGGCAGGGAGGACAACGGAGTCGAATGGGCGGCCTGCTGGGCCGCGCGCGCCCGGCGGAGATGACGGGCGGTCGCAACCAGCGTCATGGCCAAATAAACTGTAGAAGTGAAGGAGCCGGCCAGCGCCAGCAGCAGGAGCGCCCGCCAAACCAGATCGACTCCGACAGCGCTAAACACGCCAGGGATCATCGGGGAAGCACGATTATAACCGGGTGGCCGGGCGATTCACGGTGCGCGGTTGGTGAAGATGGCTTTTCCCCCGCTGCGCGCCAGCAGAAAGTGCGGCATGCCCAGCAGTTCCTTCGGGTCCTCCTGGTCTGTCCATAGAAAAACGCGGGCCGGTTCCGACCAGAGCCGAGCGAACGACTGCGGCGTCTCGAAGACATGAGGTGCGTCCGGGAACTTCGCGCCGTACCACAGATTGCCGCTGGGTTCGCCCAGCACGCGCAGAGGAACGTGAGTGTAAAAATTGATCGTCGAAGCCTGATCGTACCGGCCGTCCACGACGATGACGTCGCCCGGCCGATATTCCTTTTCAATCGCCACCGCGAGTGCGTGCGACGAAAGAATCGGTGAAAACTCCGCGAAGGAAACATGCACACACGTCAACAGGCCGACCATCATTAAAGACAGCGCCGCATTTCCCCAGGCCGGCCGCCCGCGACGCCGCATCCACCAGTTCAGGATCGTCCCCAACAGCAGAGCCAGCGAGGCGCCGAGCAGCGGACCGCGGAACATCCCCAGCGCCTCCGGCGTGAAGTCGAGCACATGGCCGAGCGAGAAGTCATAATCCTGCGGATTCCGCTTCAGAAGATCCGCCAGATCCACACCCGGAGGCTGCCGGTGCGTGTGCGAAAGAAGTAGCAGGCCAACCACCGCAGACACCACGCCCACGCCCAGCAGGACGAGAGACGATATGCGACCGGCGCGCCGGTCCGCAGCGCCTGCCTGCGCGGCGGATTCACGCGCCAGCCAGCCTCCCGCCAGCAGCGCGACGCCGGGCAGCGCCGGAATGGTGTAGTACTCCTGCCGCGTCGAGAAGCTGAAGAAAAGTAAGATCACCATCGCCCACAAAAAGAAGAGCAGATTCGCTCTCTGCCGGCGGTCCAGGGCCGAGCGCAGCCGTTCCCAACGCCAGGGCACATCGCGCAACGCCTGCGGAAGAAATACCGCCCAGGGCACGAGCCAAAGCACCAGCATGGCCCAGAACAGAAACAGCGGAACCGTGTCGTAGCCCGGCGGCACGCGCTTGTTCAGGAAGCGCATGATGTGTTCATTGACGAAATAGAACCACAGAAATCCGCGCGCCTGCCCTTGCGCCGGGTTGCGGATGGCGGCCAGGACATGCCACGGCGCAGCCAGCGCAAAGAAGACCAGCGTGCTCGAAACTACGCGCAGCTTCGCCAGGTGGCGCAGGTTCCCGGTGAGCAGCAGGTAGAGTCCGATTGTGCCAACGGGAAACACAAGCCCGATCAGTCCCTTAGTGAGCACGTTCAGCGCGCAAACCGCCGCGAAGCCCCAGCAAGTGAGACGCGACGGCGTTTCCTCCTCCAGCGAACGCAGGAAAAAAAGATACGAGAGGGTCAGCCACAACCCTACCAGCACGTCGGGAATCAGAAAGCGCGTAAAGATGTAGGGACCAAGCGAAGTGACCAAGGCAAGCCCGGAATAAAATCCACCGCGTTCGCCGAAGGCATAGCGGCCCAGCCAATAAGTCGCCAGAACCAGGGCCAGAACGCCCAGCATCAGTGGAAGGCGGGTGCTCCAGTCGCTGATTCCGAAGAGTTCGTAGCTTCCGGCCAGTCCCCAGTACATCAGGGGCGCCTTCTCCAGGTAGCGGAGACCGTCGGTATGCAACGTCACCCAATCGTGGCGAAGCAGCATTTCGCGAGCCGCTTCGGCGTGGATGGTGTCCACGTCATCCAGCAACGGAGGGGTAAACATGCCCGCGAAGTAGATCGCGAACCACAGACCGACCAGAATGAGCACCGATATGGAAGTCGTGCGTTGCTTGGAGTGAGCCAGATTCATCGGGGCGCTGGCGTGCCGGCTTCCTGGTCCCGACCTTGAAAGTCGCGAGGGGCTAGTGAAGGATTCATGCGGGTCCGCGCAGGCTGATTATAGGGTTTCAGGACGAAGCGGATCAAACCAACGCATCACTACACAGTCGAACTCAAGGCGAGGTCCTGGCTCTGGTTCAGAGCTTCACGAATTTTGCCGGAGAGTTGTTTCAAGGTGTAGGGTTTTTGCAGGAAGTTGGTTTCGACGTCGACGACCTTGTGGTCGAGCACGGTCTTACCGGCGTAGCCGGAAACAAAGAGAAGCCTGGTTTCCGGCCGCAGGCTGCTAAGCTTCTCCGCCATTTGTCCGCCACTCATGTTGGGCATGACCACGTCGGTGACCACCAGATGGATGGTTGAGCCATAGTTTCTCGCCACCGAGAGGGCATCGAGGCCATCCTTCGCTTCGAGCACGGTGTAACCCTGAATGCCCAGAAATTCGCTCGTCGCCCGCCGCACCGCGTGCTCGTCTTCCACCAGCAGGATGGTTTCCGAACCGCGGGCCACGCTCTCGGTCTTGATTTTTTCGGTCGCTGCCGCAGGGGTGTGATCGGAGACGCAGGGCAGGTAGACCTTGAACACGGTGCCCATGCCATGTTCGCTGTAGGCCCAGATGAAGCCTTTGCTCTGCTTCACGATTCCGTAAACCGTGGCCAGGCCGAGTCCGGTGCCTTCCCCGGAAGGCTTGGTGGTGTAGAAAGGCTCAAAGATGTGCGGCAGGTGTTCGGGTGGGATCCCCGCCCCGTCATCGCTCACCGAGATCTGCGTGTAGTGTCCCATGGGAATGACGGCGCCCTTGCGCTGGACATAGTCGCCATCGAGCGTCACGTCGGAGGTCTCGATCCGCAAGTGCCCGCCTTGCGTCATCGCGTCCCGCGCGTTGGCGGCCAGGTTCATGAGAATCTGCTCGATCTGCACGGGATCCACTCGCA
Organism: uncultured Acidobacteriaceae bacterium; assembly: GCA_963825155.1. GTDB lineage: Bacteria > Acidobacteriota > Terriglobia > Terriglobales > Acidobacteriaceae > Sulfotelmatobacter. The sequence continues at coordinate 199,881 of CAWGRZ010000004.1, forward strand.
CTTGCCCCAATCTATCCCCGGGCAGGAAGGTGAACTGGATGTCTTCGCCGATCAGGCGGGGAAGGGTCTTGGCGATGTTCGCGATCACCTGATTGATGTCGGCCACGCGCAACGACTGGGGTTGCTTCCGGCTGAAGGCCAGCAGTTGGCGGGTCAATTCGGCAGCCCGCCGCGCGGCCAGAAGAATCTCCTGAATCTTCGCCGCCAGCGCACTGTTCAAAGGCACTGCGTCCAGAGCGAGTTCCGAATAGCTGGTAATGATGGTTAAGAGATTGTTGAAATCATGGGCTACCCCACCGGCGAGATGCCCAATGGCATCCATCTTCTGGGCCTGCCGAAGTTCGGCTTCCAGGCGAAGCCGGTCGGTGAGATCGCGCCCGTTCGAGATGAAATGCGTGATGCGGCCTTCGCCATCCCGCACCGGGCAGATGCTCTCTTCCACGTAATACAACTCGCCATTCTTCTTCCGGTTCACCAGAATGCCGCGGTAGACGTTGCCGGAGAGGATGGTCTTCCACATGGCCTGGTAGACTTCCGGACCCTGCTCGGCCGACTTCAGAACGCGCGGAGTCTTCCCGCACACTTCGTCGTGGGTGTATCCGGTAAGAGCCTCGAATGCGGGATTCACGTATTCGATGACTCCATTGCGGTCAGTCACCAGCACCATGTCGGCCGACTGCTCGACCGCCCGCGACAGTTTTCGCAGCGATTCCTCCGTGGTCTGCTGCTCCTGCCGCATCGAATGCAGCGCCAGCGTGCTCCGAATGGTGCGGACCAGATTTGTCCGGTCCAGGTGCGACTTGGTCAGACAATTCCACGCTCCCGCCTCAATGATCTGCGCGACCGTTTGCTCGTCCGCATCCTCGGTCAGCAGGATAAAAGGCAATGACACTCCGGCATGGAGAAACTCCGTGAGCAGGTGGACTGCCTCGGCGTCGCCGCTTTCATGCTCGAACAGGACCAGGCCGTAAGGCCTCTGTTCCAGCATCACCTTGGCCTCCTCCAACGAGTTGCATGGTCGAGTTCGGTCGCGAACGTGCTGCGGGTTCGCTCCAGAATCTCGCGAATCAGGAAGAAATCTTCCTCCTTATTCCCCACCAGCAGGACGCGCAGGATCGCCGGCGCAATCGCGGGTTTTACTCCCGTTATCACTGAATTGGCTCCCGTCTCCTGTTACCATCGGAAGGTGCGGATGCTCGCGTTGCTGAGCGGGCAGGTTTAATGTGGTCCGCCACATCGGGATTCCTAAATCGGAGACGATGCTTAATTCGGGAAACGTCCTTCGAGGTCTCCTATGGCCAGGCAATTCACTCTGCTTTTTGCGGTTCTCATGCTTGGGACCTCTCAGCTGGGAGCTCAGGCAACCACCCCCGTGCAGGACTTCCGCTTTCAGGTTTCGGCCGCACAGTCCTGGACCGACACTGGACTCGATCTGCAATCCGGCGATGCACTGGAAATCTCGGCTGTCGCCACAGCCTCATCCGTTTCCGGAGCTCCGGCTTGTGATCCGAAAGGTATCAGCGGAAGTACGGCTTCAACCGCCGACTTGCCCTTGCCCACGGCGCCCGCCGGTGCGCTGCTGGCGCAGTTGCATGCTCACGGAGCGGCTCCCCTGTTGGTCGGAGCAAGCACGGTGCTGCACCTCGCAGGACCCGCCCACCTGTTTCTAGGGATGAACGGGGTGGGCGCGCCGCCGTGCCAGGGCGCATTTACTGTCAAAGTCCACAAAATCCAGGCCGCGGACACGAGCAACGCCACATCCACGCCACCGGCCACTTCCTCTTATAACAACTCGGGAACCGCCGACGGCCAGCAGAAGACCCGCGGCGAGCAACTCAAGTCCCAACTCTCAACCGCAGCACAGGTCTTCCTGTCAGGACAGTTCGGCGGTGGGAACTCGGAGTCAACCGCGAACGCGAATTCGGGAAACACGGCTTCTTCGGCCAATAGCTCAGGGAGCGCGTCCAGTGCCGATGCCGCGCCCGCCGTCGCGCCGCTGAAAGTGTCGGACGCTGCACTGGATACGGCCCTACGCAAGAGTCTCGATAGCCTGCCGCGCCGCGTGAACGATCAGTTCAATAATCTGGGCGACATGGTGAACTTCGTGATCGTGGGCTCCGAAAAAGATGTGCAGGCCGCGCTCGCGGCCGCCAACTGGCATGTGGCCGATACTGACAATAAAAAGGCCGTGCTCAACGCCCTCATGGAGACCTACGAAAGTAAGGATTACCTGGGGATGCCGATGAGCACGTTGTATCTGTTCGGGCGACGGCAAGACTTCGGCTACGAACAGGCGGAAGCCATTGCCATGGTCGCCAGCCGCCACCATTTCCGCATCTGGAAGGCTCCCGTCACGTGGAGGGGAGAGGAGGTCTGGGTGGGCGCCGGCACTCACGACATTGGTTTCGCCAAAGACAAGCGCAACAACAACGTCACCCACAAAATCGATCCGGCGGTTGACGGCGAGCGCGACAATATCGGCAGCAGCCTGCAAAAGGCCAGCCAGGCCAAAACCCTGACCTACTACTTGCCGCCGAACCCGGTGCGGGACGCCAAGAACGCCACTGGGGACGGCTACCACTCCGATGGCCGACTGCTGGTCATATTGCTGCACTAGGTTCCTGCACTAGGGTCCTGCACTCGGTTCCTGCAATCGGCGACTCCGGTAACCAATTCCCAGGTGCCGCGTCTAATCAGCAATCCGGTCGAACCTACGATGTTTTTCAAACATCAAGGGAACACGGGGAATGCATCATGCGTATAGACCTCTAAGCGGGGTTCTGCCCCTCGCCGGAACGGTTTCTACGTCATCTGAAAGACCAACCGTACCCCTGCGGCTATGCGGTGGTGGCAATACGCCAGTTTGTCAGTGGGAAATCAAATTGGCGCTGTGATCAAACGCTGTTCAAAACTGGGGGATTCCTATGGAAAACGGGCAGAGCGGAAACGGATCGATGCGGCCAGCCGATCGGTATGACGTTGGCCATGTTCAGGAAGTGATTCGGCAGGCGCACGAGGAATTGTGCCAGTTGCTGCGGCGGCGCGCCGAAGTGATGAAGCGCATCGGCACCGTCAAGCAGACCATCGCCGGCCTGGCGAACCTGTTTGGCGACGGCGTCTTAAACGAAGAGCTGCTGGAATTGGTCGACCGCAAGAACAGCGGCCGCCAGCCGGGTTTTACCAAGGCCTGCCGGATGATACTGATGGAGACGGGCCACGCCTTGAGCGCGCGCGACATCTGCGAGTATTTCCGGCAGAAGATGCCCGCAATGCTGGCTCGCCACAAGGATCCCATGGCCTCGGTGACCACCGTCCTGAACCGGCTGGTGGAATACGGCGAAGCCCAGGCAGTGCTTTCGACCAGCGGCCGCCGGGCGTGGGTATGGGTAGCTGAACCAGTCGCGCAACCGGCTGCCGCGGAAACGCAAGCCGCCGGGAGCGTCGAGGAGCTTCGCTGCTAGCCCCGGGGCATCCCGAATCGCCACGTAAATCCTGCGAGCTTTTCTTCGCGGCCTTCGCGAATCCTTTGCGACCTTCGCGGTTCAAGCTTTTGACTTGTGTTTGCCGGCGGGCCGCTTCCCACTCAAGGAATGAAGTCCCGGAGCAGCTACCCGGGAGGCAGCAACATTCCTTTTTCCAGGTGCCGCGTCACGTGCGCGTAGGAAGCCGCATGTGGATCGTGCGTCACCATCACGATCGTCTTGTGGAAGTCCTCGTTCAACCGCTTCAGAATCTCCAATACTTCCGTTGCCGAATGGCTGTCCAGATCGCCGGTGGGCTCGTCGGCGAGTAACAACGTCGGGTCGCTGACAATCGCCCGGGCAATGGCCACGCGCTGCTCCTGTCCGCCCGAGAGCTGCTTGGGCAGGTGGCCGACCCGATCCTCCAGCCCGACCAGCTTCAGCGCGGTCATGACATGGTCGCGGCGCTGCTGCGATGTCAGCTTGGTCAGGAGCAGGGGCAACTCTACGTTCTCAAACGCGGTGAGCACGGGAATTAGATTAAACGTCTGAAAGACGTAGCCGATATGCTCGTTGCGCCAGCGTGCAATCTGGGCGTCGTTGAAGCGGAAAATATCCTGCCCCTGCACCAGCAATTCGCCGCTGGTCGGCCGGTCAATGGCCGCAATCATATTCAGCAGCGTGGTCTTGCCCGAGCCCGACGGCCCCATCAGGGCAAGGAATTCGCCCTTGGCAATGTCGATCGAGACGTCGTCGAGCGCCTTCACTTCAAAAGCATCGCGCTTGAAAATCTTGCTGACCCCGCGGACCTGCACCACTTTGGTCGCCGTGGCCACGTTGGTTTCTGCAACTGTGCTCATGATTGCCCCTTTTTAGGATTGCCCCTTGATTTTAATTTTGTCCCCGTCTTTCAATGTTGCTGGCGCCGTGGTAATCACATTCTCGCCTCCGACCAAGCCATCAACCAGCACTCCATCGCTGCGCTGGCTCAGCACGTGAATCTCGCGTGCCACGGCTTTGCCATTGAAGGCGATCAGCACAATCTTCTTGCCGTCGCGATCGCGAACCGCAGCCGAGGGCACGAACACGCCTGACGGTCCTTTGGCACTCTTCGGGGCCTCATTTGCCATGAATTTCACGGTCGCATTCATCTCCGGGCGCAGTTGAATGCCGGGATACTTGCCCGGATTCAGCACCTGTACCTTGACCTGCACCGTGGCCTTCTGCCGGTTCGCCTCCGGAGAAATTTGCGCGATCACGCCGTCATATTCCTTGTCGGGATACGCATCGGTCGTTACCTTCGCCTTCTGTGCGGGACTCAGACGGGCGAAGTCCGCTTGCGCGATATCAAGTTCGACCTGCAGATCATTCAAGTCGGCCAGGGACACGACTGAGCCCTGCGGTCCGCCCGCGGCCGCGCTGGCAAACTGCGCCGTAATCAGTTCGCCCTTTTCGGCGGTGCGGTCGAGAATGGTGCCCGTCACCGGGGCCCGGATCACGGTGGCATCCAGTTGCGACTTGGCGTAATCCAGTTGGCCCTGGGCCTGCATGAGAGCGCCCTGGGCGCGGGCAATCTCCTCCGGCCGGGGGCCGATCTTCATCAGTTGAAACGCCTTCTGCAGAGAGTCGGAGCGCTGCTGATCGGCCTCGAATTTGGCAGTCGCGTCGTCCAAAGCCTGCCGCGAAACTACACCGTTAGCGGCTAGTTCTTTGGTGCGGTCGAGGGTGAGCTTGTCATTCGCCAGCGTAGCCCGGGCTTCGTCCAGGTTGTGCTGCGCCTGCTGAATCTCTTCCGGCCGCGATCCGTGCTGCAACTCTTCGAGATAGGCGCGTGCATTCGCCACCACGCCCCGGGCCTGTTCGTACGTCGCACGGAATTCCTGATCCTCCAGGCGTACCAGCACCTGGCCCTCCTTGACCTTGTCGCCTTTCTCCACGCCGATCCAAGCCAAGCGGCCTGTGACTTTGGAATTCACGTTGATGGTGTGGTGGGCCACGATGTAACCGGTGGCCGAGAGCACGGTTCCGCCCTCATCACTGCTCTCCGCGGCGGTGCGAGCGACTTCGACTTGCGGAACGTCGGAGGAGAAGGCGCGGAAGGCCAGGGTGGACAATCCCAGCACCACCACGACGGCGACACCGCCCAGGATGTAGCGCCGCGCCCAGGTCGGAGGCTCTGCTCCGGAATCGCCTCGTTGCGAACGGTCAATGCGCAGGCTCTGCAGGTCTTCGTGTTTTGTGTCAATCGCCATAAGAATAATTACGCTCTAAGTGCTCAAATAGTTTCTTGTCCTCAACTCATAGCGCCCGTCGGACAGCGCCGGGACGGCGGCGCTGCGTCTAACTGCGCAGAGCGTTGAGAATATTCTGCCGCGCGGCGTGCCACGCCGGGGCCAGCCCGCCCACGAATCCCATAACCAGCGCGAACAGGATAGCGTATCCCGCCACCTGCGGCGTAATGCGCAAGGCAAACACCACTTCGCTGAAGGTGACGGCGTTCGACGTGCCGGTTTCCATGCCGTTGAACGGAAGCATCAATAAAATTCCCACAGCTGCGCCCAGCAAACTCAGCAACAAAGATTCCAGCACGAACGACGTCAAGATGGCAGGCCGCGAAAAGCCAATCACGCGCAGCGTCGCAATCTCGCGCCCGCGATACGCCACGGCGGCATACATGGTGTTCATGGCGGCAAAGATCGAGCCGATCGCCATGATGAAGCCTACGACGAAGCCGATCACCCGGATGGGTGCGCCGGAACTGGTCTGCTTGGCGTAGTAGTCGGTCTCCAGTACGCCGTCGAGCTTCAACCGTTGATCGTCACTGACCCGGTTCTTCAGCGCCGCGGCGGCGATGGGATCAGTTGCATGCAGGTAGGCCGACGAAAAACCTCCCTGGCGATCAAAGTCCGAGGCCATCTGATTCACGTCACCCCAGACTTCGGACTCGTAGGCCGAGCCCCCGGCGTCGAAGATTCCGACAACTTTCCACTTTCCTTTGCCGAACTCCATGGTGTCGCCGATATTGGAGTGCGCGAAGCGGTCGCGAATCGATTTGCTGACCACAACCTCGCGCTGCCCGGTCTCAAACCAGCGGCCCGCGATCAGCTTCACACCCGCATGACCATTGGGGCCGGGCAACTCGCGCATTTCCAGACCGTCGGGCATCATGCCGCGTACAGTTACGTTGACCTCGCCGGTGCCGTCTTTGCGCGGCAGCACGATCACTACCACCCACTCGCCCGAGACCATAGGCTCGCCGTGGCTGTCTTTCGCAATGCCGGGAAGAGTCTTGAGAACGGGGAAAAGGGAGGCGTCGAATCCGCCGGACAATTCCGCCTCCGACCCCTTGCGCAGCACCAGCACGTTCAGCGGATTGCCGCTGCTGACAAAGGCGCGGTTCAGCCCGGCGATGAGCGCCATCAGGAAGATCGCGGTCGTGACCGTGAGGGCAATGCCCAGCGCCGTCATGACGGTGAGCCCCTTGCGGAGAATTAAATTGCGAACGTTATAGCTGATCGGTATCGCCATAGGTAATCTCTATTCTCTGTAGCGCCGCCACGACAGCCGCCGAGATGGCGTCGGTACTCACCCAATATGCCGCAGGCCTTCTACAATGTTCATGCGCGAAGCGTTGTAAGCGGGCAAATAACCGCTTACCAATCCCAGGATCACGGCCACCAGCAATGACAACCCAGCCGCGGGCGCGTTGACTTTCATGGCCAGCGGGACTCCCAGCGCAATGAAACCGCGCGTCAGCCACCAAATCACCGGGACCGCCACCAGAATGCCCAGCGCTCCGCCCGCGACCGACAACGCCACCGACTCGCTCACGAAGATGGAGAGCACTCGCTGGCGGGTGAAGCCGAGTGTCTTCAGCACCGCGACTTCGCGCGTCCGGCTACGCACCGACATGGCCATGGTGTTGGCCGAAACCAGCATGATGGCAAACACGACCGCGCCGCAAATGCCCAGGATGAACGCTTTCACGTTGCCCAGAGACGCGACAAACCCAAGCTGAAAGGCTTTTTCGCTCTCGGTCTTCGTCTGCAGCGGCGAGTTGCGGAACATGTCATCCACTTCTTTGGACACGCGCCCCACGTCATCCGCCGTATCGATCTGGGCGGCGTACCATCCCGCCTGTCCCTTGAACCAACTTACCGACTCTTCCAGATACTTGCTGTTGAAATACAGCGCGTTCTGCGGAGGATCGCGGTGATAGATGGCGCGAATGGTCAGGTCGAGATTCGCCGGAAAAATCGTCCCCTGCAAAGTGATGTGGTCGCCAATCTTCCAGCCATATTTCTTGGCCAGGGTGACGTCAACCAGAGCTCCGGCCCGATCCTGCTGCCAGGCCTTCAGTTGATCCGGCGGGACGATCTTGTCGGACGCAACCTTGAGATACTCGTCGGGGTCGGTGGCGATTTGGGCAAAGAAATGCTGCGGCCGGTCATCAATATAACGCCCTCCGAACCAGGTCAGCGGCGCCACCGCAGTCACGCCGGGGACGGCTCGAATCTTGTCGCGGTAGTAGGCCGGGAGAAAAAACGCCAGCGAGACGCGGTCGCGCGTGATCAGGCGCCGCGCCGCTTCCGGCGCCACCTGATCCACATAAAACGAGCGCCAGATGCAGATCATCAACGTGAGCAAGAGCAGCGAAAAGCTGATGCTGATCATGGTCAGCAGGCTGCGCCGCTTGTTGCGAAACGTGTTGCGCACCACAAAACTGCCTAACGTCATAAGTTCATCCGATGTGGCGGAGGCCGTCCACGATATTTATCTGCGAAGCCGTGTACGAAGGCACCGCCGCGCTCAATAGCCCCACAAGACCCGAAGTCAACAGCGAGACCACCATGATTCCGAACGTCACCTTCATGGGGAAAAAGCTGAAGAACTGAGGAGAATGGGTCAGAAGATAAACCAGCACCCACCCCAGACCCGCGCCCAGCAGCCCGCCTACCAGCGACAAAGACACAGCTTCACTGACGAACAGGCCGAGAACGCTGCGCCGGGTGAAGCCCAGCGTTTTCAGCACAGCCACTTCCCGCGTACGCTCGCGGATGGACATCGCCATGGTATTGGCCGATACCAGCAACGTGGCGAAGACCACGGCCGAGCAGATGCTGAGAATGAAAGCCTTCACGTTGCCCAGCATGGCGACAAATTCCAGCCCGAAGGCTTTTTCGCTCTCCGTCTTCGTAGGCTGCGGTGAGTTGCGGAACATGTCATCCACGGCGCTGGCAATCTTGCTCACATCCTCGGGATTATCCGCGAGGATGCTGAACGTGCCCGCCCGGCCTTTGAAGAAGTCAACCGACTCTTCGAGGTATTTTGCGTTGAAGTATATCGACTTATTGGACGGATTGGAGTGAAAGATGCCGCGGATGTTCAGCTCGAGATTCACGGGATAAATGTCGCCCTGCAGAACGATGCGGTCGCCCAGTTTCCAGCCATACTTCTCAGCCAAGGAGCTATCGACGATTACGCCCTGGCGATCGCGCTGCCAGGCCGTGAGTTCGTCGGCTGGCATCTGGATGTCGCGGTAGACTTTAAAAAACTCCTCCGGATCGGTGGCGAAGCGGGCGAAAAAATTCTCTGGTTTCTGGTCTTTGTAGATTCCGCCAAACCACGAGACCGGCACCACCGCCGCAACGCCGGGAATCGCCCGGATCTTCTCCCGGTAGTAGCCGGGCAGATTAAATGTGAGCGAAACGCGGTGCCGGACCACTAGCCTCTCCGCCGACTCGGCGCTGCCCTGATCGAGATAGAAGGCATGCCAGATGGTCATCATGAGCGTGAGCAACAGCAAAGAGAAAGCGATGCTCAGGACCGTCAGAATGCTGCGACGCTTGTTGCGGAAGGCATTTTTCGTGACGAACCGGGTCAACGTCATGGATGAACTCCAGGGAGAAGCGCGGGCCGAGTGCGGGAGCCGGGCACGTCCCGGCCCCTCCAGAATAGACGAAGAAGTTCGCTATGGGCAACCCGGGCCGGATTCGATTGTTTGTCGCGTTCAGAATGCTCACCCTACCGGAACCTCAACTGTTTCCATCCTTTCGCGCGCGCGCTCGGCCGACAAGTGGGGATCGTCATTAGAGTGGGATGACAAATGTCACAAGAGATAGCAATAACCATTACAACCACGGGCCGGGGCGGAAAGTTACGGTCGCCGGTGCCGGGAGAGCCCCGGCTTCGCCCGGGCACGGAGAAGTATTTCAGGTTGACCGGCAGTCCCTGGGTTCGGGCGCGGCTCGTTTCCCAGGGGATGTGAAGGCCGAGAAGCCTGAAAAGAGATTTGAAACCCCTCCCCGTGGGCGCCGGACTTGCTTACCTTGGTAACTCGAACCCAGACCCAAGCAGCGATATCCTTACGACATCCTATCCCCGGATCTCCGCCGGCCGAGCAGTTCGCGGCGACGCGAAGGGCTCGTGATGGAATGGAGCTAGGAAGGCAATGTCCACGAAAATCGGCCATTTCGAAATTCTCAGTGAACTGGCGAAATCGCCCACGGGGGCGGTCTACAAAGCCAACGACCCGGAAAGCGGGCAGACGGTTGCCTTGAAGGCAATCCAATTGAGCGTGTTTGGGGAGGGCGCAGCGGCCCTCGAACAGGCGCTGCTGCAAGAAGCTGAGAACACCAAAGCATTGAGCAACCCCAACATCACCCCGGTATCTGGCGCGGGCGAAATGGACGGCCAGTTCTGCGCCGCCATGGAGTATGTGCAGGGCAACAGCATCGCCACCATGCTGGCGCGCAAAGAAGGGTTTTCGATCTGGGATCTGCTCGACATCGGGCGCCAGTTGTGCAGCGGCCTCGACTATGCGGCCTCGCAACACATCGTTCATTACAGCCTGGAGCCGGCCAAGATCATGTGCGGCTGGGACGGCACCGTAAGAATTCTGAGTTATGGCGTCTCGAGCGTAGGCAACTTCGTGCAGTATGTTCCCGAAGGCGTGCCCTCGATTCTTCACTACATGTCACCGGAGCAGGTGCAGAGCCAGCCCATGGACGGCCGCTCGAATCTGTTCAGCCTGGGCGCCATGTTCTATGAAATGGTGACCGAGCGGAAAGCATTTGATCGCGAGGACGTGGAGGGCCTGCGGCAGAGCATTGTGGAAAGCACTCCGGTTCCGCCGATCCATGTGAATCCGAAGGTGCACCCTCTGCTCAGCAACCTCATCATGAAGGCGCTGGCAAAAGATCCGGCGCAACGCTACCAGAATGGCCGGGAATTGCTCGACGATCTGGAGAAATGCAAGGAGTCGAAAACCCTTGCGGCCAAAAAGCCGGAGGCACCCAAGGGGCCGGGACTTCCGGTCAAATCGCAAGCGGCGGCGCAAGCGAAATTTGCGGGAGCGGCTCCGGCCAAGCCGGTGGCGCCGCGACCTGCTCCAGCGTCGGTTCCAATGCAGTCTGGTCCGGCGCGGCCTGCAGCTCCGGCGGCTTCGCGTCCGGCGCCGCTGGCGAAACCGGCCGAGAGAAAATTAGCTACGCCGCCCGCGGCGAGTACAGCGGCAAGAACTGAAGTCCGGTCCACTCTGGCTACTCCGAAAGCGGCGGCGGCCGCAGCGGGCGTGGGCGGCAGCGATGCGGCCCTGGCTTCCCCGGGAGAGCCGGAACTGGATCTGTCGAACCAGTTCATTGCCGCAAGCGACCAGGCGACCATGGAATCGTCAGAGCTCCCCTCTGCCTACATGTCTTCGGCAGTGGCCGACGAACCTCAGGTCGAAACCTTCGAGCCGCAAGGTGAGGAGGAAGCCCCGAGAGTTGCAGTCGATCCCATGATGGCGGAAGGTAGGCCGCGAGAAAGCAGTGGGGGCGTGAGTTTTTCGGAAATGACCGAACTGCCGCCGCTCAAGGAAGTTTACGTCGAGCCGCCACCGCCCCCGTCTGTTTTTCCGCCGACGCCGGCCGCGACTCCGACAACCACCGTGTTTCAGGGCGGCGTGAAGGCCGACGAGAAACCCAAGGTGCAGCCGCGGGTAGTGGCGCAGAAGGCGATTAAAGAAATCAAGAGCGTTCCGCCCAAGCTGATGCTCTACGCCCTGGGCGGAGCAGGAGCCCTGATTCTGCTCATTGGCATCGGGGTGACCATCTACGTTCACAGTTTGAACAGCGACGACGACCCGGGTGCGGAACGGCCTGCCGCCGTGGCCGAAGCCCCGGTTCAGCCCGCCGCCACACAACCGGCGCCGCAGCCCGCACCGGCGCCAGCACAGGTCCAACCGGCAGAGACCGCGGAACCAGAGGCTGCTGCGGCTGAGCCCGCCGGCAGATCGAGATCACGAAATACCAGGAAGAGGATTGCCGCCGCCCCGGTGATCATTCCGGGCCAGATGGCGGTGGATTCGACGCCGCAGGGCGCCCAGGTGCAGGTGGATGGCCGGAGCAATCCGAGCTGGGTTACCCCGTTCGCCTTGAGCAACCTACAGCCCGGGCAACACACGATCACCGTCAGCAAAGCGGGCTATTCCACCGATACCCGCACCGTGAATGTGCTTTCCGGCAACCGGGCGACGACCGTGATCCACCTGGCGCAGATGATGGCTACGCTGGTGGTGAAGAGCAATCCAGCCGGGGCCAACATTTATGTGGATGGACGCGACGTGGGCGCCAGAACGCCGGCGCAGGTCAGCGTGGAAAAAGGCCAGCACGTGGTGCTAGTCCGCAAGATGGGCTACATTGACGAAACCATGAATGGGCAGTTTGTGCTGGGGCAGACGTTCAACTTCTCGCCCACGCTGCGGGCGCTGGGCAACACAGACGACATCCATACCGTTGGAAAGATGTCGAGACTGTTCGGGGGAAAGGGTGTGCAGGCGGGCCAGGGGACGGTGAGCGTCCGCACCCAGCCCAAGGGGGCGCAAGTTGCCATCAACCAGCACATCATGGATAAGAATTCGCCGCTCGAAGTGGCGCTTGATCCGGGGAATTACGTGGTCGACATAACGATGACCGGGTACGCGCCGGTGCGCCGGGTCATCACCGCCGACAAAGGCGGCAAGGTTGTGATCGACGAAGTATTGCAGCCGCAGTAAGGCCGGAAGCCGCCCGCCGGGCTGACGAGGGGGGGTACCCCCATGGCGGGGACATTAGTTTCAGGCTGCCCTGATTTCCTCTTGTTTAGTGGACTTCTGCTGGACTGTCTCCTTCGGTTCTGGCCTGATTCCGCTGGACTTGCTCTGATCTTTCCTTCTTTCTCTCGCTCTTTCCTTGCTTCGTTTTTAAGTATGGAAGTGATCACTCCCAACAGCGGGCGCCTAGCCCCGAGCTATTCGGGGTAGCTCACCTGAGCGCCCTGGCTCGGATGTCCCTCTGTCCCTCGCTCGCATGGGGAGGGCTGCAGGGGCCGCGAGTTTCCTAGGACAGGCGCAGCGCAACATCCGGGCCCTACGCTGCCCAGAGTAGCGAAAGGAAAACTCTCAGTGAAGGTTGTGCGTCACAAGGGAAGAAAAAATCTGCGGAAAACTCCCGGCGAAAGACGCGCGGGCGGGGTGGACCGAAATGAAGCTCCCTGCGAAAAGCGTGCCGCTGCAGGTTTTCCGCCGAAGACCACCGGCTGTTCCTGAACTGAGTCTAGTTGGGCAGTTTGAAGTTGATGGTGATCTGGGTCTGAATTTCGACGGGCTCGTCGTTGAGCAAGTAGGGCTTGTACTTCCACTGCTTGACGGCATCTTCGGCGGCGCGCGCCAGCAGAGGCTCTCCGCGCAGTACTTTTACGCTGGAAATGGCGCCGGTCTTGGAGATGGTCGCCAACAATTCGACGGTGCCTTCCACCCGCATGCTCAGGGCGTTCGGGGGATACTTGGGCTGTACTTTCTTCAACAGCAATCCGGAAGAGACGCCTTGCGAAATGTGCAAAGTCTGAAGGACTGGCTTGGGACCGTTGTCTTCGCCGCCGAGGAGCTCCGACGGTGGTCCGGCGGAACCGGGCGTCGCGATTCCCATTACGTCGGGCGCCGGAGCTTCGGTCGCGGCAGGCTTTTCGTGAAGCACCCGAACTGAGCCACCCTTTACAACGAGGGGTGCTGCATCGGGCTTGACGGTCGCGGCGGCCTTGTCAGCCGCGGCCGAGCCGGAAGTTGCGGATTTGGTGGAACTCTCACCCTTGGACGGGGCGTCGTCTTCCGGAACCGGTCCGCCGTCGTTCACTGAATTCGTCACCGGTGCGGCGGCAGCGGCTGCCGGTTGTGAACTGGATGACGATGACGGTATGGAAGGCGCAGGCTTGTGGTCGGCGTGGCTCGGCTTCGCCGTCTGCGAAGTGGTGACGGGCGGCGGCGCGGTGCTGACGGGCTGACTGGCGCGTCCCTGAAAATACGTCCAGCCGAAGTAGAGCCCTACGACAACCAGCGCAACCGCAGCTACTCCCACCAGGATCTTTTTGCTGCCGCCTCGCGATTCGACGGGTAGGTTAGCGCCGCCGAATGTAAACGATGGCGCGGGCGCAGCAGAACCGGACGACTCCAGTGGAGATGCCTCTGTGGGTTTCTCGAAAAGGGCTTCGGCGGCGTGGGATTCTTGGGCTTCGCGAGCCGGAGCGGGCGCGCTGGCGGCTCCGCTGCCGAATGAGGATGCGGACGTCTGCGGAGCGGAGGGCGCTTGAGAAACGGGTGTTGAAACTTGATGGAGCACAGGCGACGCGACGGACGACGCCGCAGCCGGAACGGACTCTTCCGCGCTGATTTCGATTTCGAGTAGATCGTCATCCTGCGCGGCTGGAGCTGTGCTCGCCGCCGGCTGACCTGGCCATGCCGAGCTTACGGCTGGCACCGGTGGAAGGGTTGCGGGATGCGAAGGCGACAGAGATACCGGGGCTGGCTTCGCCGGCGAAACGGGTTTGGCAGCTGCAGGTTTTGCGGGCGCCGCTGCGGGTGTGGGAGCGGCCGCACCCGGTTTGGACGGATCGCCTTTACGCAGCAATCCGCGAGCCACGCGCAGCGTTCCCTTGGCCTGTTCAACGTTGATGGGTTTGGTCAGGACGAGGTTGGCGCCGATACGAAACGCCTTGGCGACCCCGGCCTGACCTTCCACTACGGCCACGGCAAGCGACGCCTGGTTGGACGTCGAATTGCGCGCGCTCTTGAACAACAGTGTGGCGTTCTGCTCGTTATCGCAGTCCACCACGATCGCGTCGAAGTGTTCGCCCATCAGCTTCTTGACTGCAGCGAAGGGTTCCAGGCAGGGCTCGACGCTGAACTCAAGCTCGCCCAGGACTTGCGTCACCGTGCGGGCGGTTTTTTCATCGGGACAGAAGAGAAGAGCTCGGTAACCCATACCAAAACCATCGTAGGTACAGCGGTAAGGGGCATCAAGTTACGCTGGTAATTCGGGTTCAGTTGATTTTTATGGAGTTTTGCCGGCAAAGCTAAACCACAGAGGATATCGGGCCACCGGGGACCCGCCCTTGCAAAAAACGCAAGGACGGGGCACCCTCTGCAGGGATGGGGCAGACTAACATCACGGGAAAGTGGGCGGCTCGCGTTCCACTCTGGCTGAAGATTGCTTGGACGGTCTGGCTGCTGGTGTGGGCGCCGGTGTATTGGCGGCAATACGGGGCACAGAATTTTCTTTTCTTCTGCGACATTGGGAACGTGCTGATTGGATTGGGCCTTTGGCTGGAGAGTCCGCTGATCTTTTCCTGGGCGGCATGCGGGCTCTTGTTGTTCCAGAGCCTGTACACCGTCGATCTGGCTGGGGCTCTGTTGACCGGGCGTCACGTCATCGGCGGGACGGAATACATGTTCGATCCGGGACTGCCGCTGGCGGTTCGCCTGCTCAGTTTGTTTCACGTGGTGACGCCGCCGCTGCTGTTGTGGGCGATTTGGCGGTTGGGATACGACCCTCGCGGATGGAAGTTGCAGATTTTGACGGCGTGGGTCGTGGTGCCGATCAATTATTTCTGGCGGCCGGAGCAGGATGTGAACTGGGCGCGCGGGCTGTTTTTTCATGAGCAGTACGCCGTGCCGGGGTGGGCGTATTTGCTCGTCTATTTGATCGTGGCGCCGCTGTGCGTTTATTTTCCGACGCACTTATTTCTAAGCTGGCTAAGCCGTCGCTGGCAGGCGGGTCGTTCGGAGTCGTTGGCGTAATCTGGCTACAACGGTTAACTTCCGGTTTGCTCGTCATGAGCTCGGAAGATACAGTGAACCGTGCTCCGCAGTTTTCTAGAAACAAAGTAGCGGAGCTAGATGCCTCGTCATAAGAGAAACTTCGAAACCGCACGAACGCGAAAGTTCAGGGCAAGTGCACTGTCTAAGGCGGACGAACGCACGATCAGTCACATCGAAGAATTTGGCTGCTCTGTGGTGAGCGTCGCGCGGACGAAACACGGTCTTGGATGGTCCTACACAATCGGCATTTTCGATACCAGTGGGAAACCCGAAATCATCACCGTCGGACTACCGCCAGAAACCGCGCACGTCACGCTTAACGAAGCCGCCAATCTGTCGCGAGCCGGGGTTGATCTCACCCAGGGCCGACACCGTGATCTGATAGGGGAGGTTGACTGCGAGTTCCGCCCGGTTGACCCAGAGTGGGTAGCACAGCTGATGGGCTGGGCGGTCTGGTACTGCGATGCCACCGACTTTCCTGTCCTGCAAGCGGTGTATCCGGACCTCGAGAATCGGTTCCCCGAGGACGAAGGGTTTGACCAAGCGTTTGAGCAGCCGCTGATGCAGCCCACTGCTCCCATGACCCGAGCCGAGGATGATTTTTGGGCTTCAACCGATCCGACAAGCAGCCTGTTCAACTGGAAATTCTCAGACCCTCCACACGCACGAGTCTATCTTTCGGAGACGGTCCACAAAGGGACTGAGCCGGTCACGTTCGTCTCACACGATACTGAAGATGGCGCGTGGCAGTTTCTGGGTGACAGCATGTCCGACGGAGGTGACCCCGTTATCTCCTGCTTTCACCACCCGGTCGACCGCGACCCAAGCCTGGCCGAATTGGCCGATCTGCCCTTAGGCTGGTATGCCCAACGCGATAGAGTCGGAGAACCGTGGATTAGAAGAAAGAGCATGCCAGACAAGTCCGAGTGAGCAATCGGCTCATGTTCGAGGGGTCTCTTCTGAGAGGATGCTCGGCAATCCGGCAATATCTGTCAATTAGCGATAAATCGCGATTGTGCCTAGCCGGTCTTACCCGAATCATCCTGCGGCTTCCGCTGGGCGGACTCGGGCGGCGGGTACTCGATCGATCCCTTGAAGGACGAGATGTCTTTCTCGTGAAAGTCGGGGAAGGGGAGCTGTTTGCCGTCGCGCTGTTCGGCAACTTTCTTAATCGCGGTTTCCGCTTTCTCTTTCTCCAGACCGGAATCGCGCCCGAGAAAAAGAGTTTGCGTGGGGAAGGCCAAACCACTGCCGGAATCGTCCACGATATCCATCATGTGTAGCAGCAGATCTTCACGGACGGCGGCGAATTCGTTGAAATCCTGGGTAAGCACGTAAGACAGGACTTCCACATTCAGCGCGCTGGCAGCGAAGTCGGTGAGGCGCACGCGGACGGTTTTGGTTTCGATTTTGGGATGGCTGTAGAGCAGGCGGCGCAGTTCAGCGAGCACAAAGCGCAGGTGGTCGGCTTTGGTCTCGTAACGCAAGCCTAGAGTCGTCTTGAACAGAATCTTGTCGCGGCGGCTGAGGTTCTCGAGATTGATGGTCGCCACCGTGCCGTTGGGAATGGCCAGCAGGGTGCGCTCCTCGGTGCGAATGCGGGTAGAGCGCAGGCCGATGTCTTCGACGACTCCGGTGCGGTCGCCGAATTTGCAGACATCCCCCACGCGGAAGGCCTCATCGATGAGCACCGAAACGCCGCCGAAGAGATTCGCGATGGTCTGCTGCGCGCCGAAGCCGATGGCTAGGCCGCCAATGCCCAGTCCGGCGAGCGCAGTGCTCATGTTGAAGCCCAGGCTGGTGAGCACTGCCAGCACGCCGGCAACAAACACCACGAACTTCAGGATGCGTTCACCGAGCAACATGAGCGATCCCGTGCCGGCATGGCCGCGCGACAAGGCGCGACTGCGCACACGGCGCATAGCCCATCGAATGGCCCGCCAGAAAATCCACGTGGCTCCGATGATGAGCGCGACGGAGGTGACTTGAAAGTAGTAATGCCGCTGCAACAACGGCATGCCCAGGTACGCGGCCAGGATGCGATGAACGACGGTGCCGGCGAGCAGCCAGGCCGGACCGGAAACCGAGCGCCAGTTGGCGACCTCCAACTGGCCACGCCGACGGGCCCACCAGCGCATCGGGATCCCCAGCACGGCCAGCACCAGCCAGCCCACGGCGGCCGCGAGCGGCACGGCCAGCAACAGCGCCAGCCACTGCCACCATGGCATCCCGGCGAACTGGTGTTTGACCAGCAGGCTGGGGAGCCGGTTCTCAACCTGGCGAGCTTCGACTTGATCGTAGAGTTCAGGAACTTTGACCAGAGTGTCAGCGGAGATGAGCCAGATCTTGCCGGCGTTCGGATCGGACACGCGCACGACTTCGAGGTCGGCTTCCACATCGCCCGCCGATATGGTGCCCAGCTTCTGCCGGCCGAGCGGGACGCCTTCCTGCGGCGTTCCTTCGGGATCATTGCTCCAGCCTTTGGAAGCGCCAGTGAACGCGTGGTTCAAGACGAAAGCAAGCTTGCTGGCTAGTTGGTCGCCCTCGGACAGGCGGCGCCCGGGGCTCATTTGCAGATATTGCGCGGCGATGCTGTAGTCGCCCGACTGGGCTGCATGCAGAAATCCCAGCAAGGCGCCCTGGGGCGTGGTGCGTCCCAGAGGATCGGCAGGGGAGGATGCGGCCGTGGTGGTTGGCGTGGTTTGCAGCAGATTGGTGAGCGATTGCGAACTCGCCGAAAGCGAAGAGGCGAGGCAGAGAACCGAAACGAATATCACCTTAGGGAAAGAAAGCATGATCTTCTCCCAGCTTCATCCACGTTTGGGCCGGTAGATGTCGGTGCTGGTCCCAAAGAAAACTTCGGCGGATTCCATGATCGTCTCCGAGAGCGTGGGATGGGGATGAATGGTCAGAGCCACGTCCTTGGCGAGCGCCGCCATTTCGATGGCGAGCACGCCTTCCGCGATCATTTCACCGGCGCCAACTCCGACGATGCCGACTCCGAGCACGCGTTCGGTTTGCGGATCAATGAGGAGTTTGGTCATACCTTCGGGACGATCGAGCGTGATGGCGCGGCCGGAAGCGGCCCAGGGGAACTTGGCGACCTTGATGTCGCGGTTTTCTTTTTGTGCCTGCGTTTCGGTCAGGCCGCACCATGCGACTTCGGGATCGGTGAAGACGACGGCGGGAATAGCGTTAGGTTCGAAGGCGACTTTGTGTCCGGCAAGGGCTTCGACGGCGGTGCGGCCTTCATGCATCGCCTTGTGGGCGAGCATAGGCTCACCGACGACGTCGCCGATGGCGTAGACGGAGGGGTCGTCGGTCCGGAGTTGCTTGTTCACCTGAATGAAACCTTTGGGGCCAATTTTTACCTGGGTTTTGTCGAGACCCTGGATTTCTGAGTTTGGCTTGCGGCCGACGGAGACGAGAACGCGGTCGAAGATTTTCTCTTGAGTTGTACCGTCTTGCGCTTTGAGGGTGGCGCGGATGCCGCTGCCTTCATCCTTGACCGAGGCGACCGTGGTGTTGAGCAGGATTCCGTCGAACATCTTTTCCAGCCGCTTGTGCAGGGGGAGGACGAGGTCGCGATCGGCGCCGGGAAGCAGGCCGGAGAGCATTTCAACCACGGTGACGCGCGTGCCCAGCGCGGCATAGACCGAGCCAAGTTCGAGGCCGATGTAGCCGCCGCCGACGACGAGCAGCGTGCCGGGAATGTCTTCGAGATTCAGAGCGCCTGAGGAATCCATCATGCGCGGCGAGTCGAGCTTCAGCGTGGGAACGATCGCCGGGCGGGAGCCGGTGGCGAGGATGATGCGGTCGAAGGTGAGCGATTGCGTGGAACCGTCGGGCTTGGTGATTTGCAGAATCGTGGAATTTTCAAACGCGGCGCGACCCTGGATGTAGGTGACTTTGCGTTGCTTGGAGAGAATGCCGAGGCCGCCGGTGAGTTTTTTTACTACGCCTTCTTTCCAGGAGCGCAGGCGGGCCAGATCGATTTTCGGCGCGGCGAAATCAATGCCCCAGGCTTTGGCCTGTTCCGATTCCTCGATCAACTTCGCGACATGCAGCAGCGCTTTCGACGGGATGCAGCCGCGGTAGAGGCAGACTCCGCCGGGGTTGACCTCAGGATCGATGAGCGTGACGGTGAGACCGAGATCGGCGGCCAGGAATGCGGCGGCGTAGCCTCCGGGGCCAGCTCCGACTACTGCTATGTGCAGTTTTGTAGTGTCAGACATGAGGCTTTCAACCACTAAGGTCACGAAGGTACACGAAGGAAGGCCAACTTCAAATACGTGGCACTTCGAGGATTTCTTCGCGAAACTTCGTGTCCTTCGTGGTTCATTCTGCTTTTCATCCTTGCACCGACAGCAGGAACGGCTGTTCAAACGCTTCCGCGACCCAGCGCAGGAAGCGGGCGGCGTCGGCGCCGTCGATCAGGCGATGGTCGTAGGAGAGCGAGAGCGGCAGAATCAGCCGGGGCTCGAACTTTCCGTTAATCCATTCCGGTTCCATGCGCGAACGGGAAAGGCCGAGGATCGCGACTTCGGGATGATTCACGATGGGCGTAAAGCCGACGCCCCCAATGCCGCCCAGATTCGTAATGGTGAAGGTGCCACCCTGCATTTCTTCGGGGGTAAGTTTCTTGTCCCGCGCTTTCTTGGAAAGCTGCGACAACTCGACCGCCAATTCGACTATGTTTTTCTTATCCACGTCGCGGATGACGGGAACCAGCAGGCCGCGATCCGTGTCGGCGGCCACACCGATGTGGATGTACTGCTTGTAGACGATTTCTTCTTTCTCGATGTCGATCGAGGCATTGAACTGGGGGAAAACTTTGAGAGCGGCGGCGCAGACCTTCAGGGCGATGGCGGTAACGGTCATCTTGCCGCCGGCTTGCTCGGCTTTGGGAGCGAAGCGGGCGCGCAGGTGCTCGAGTTCAGTGATGTCGGCGCGGTCATGCTGGGTGACGTGCGGAATCGTATTCCAGGATTCGGCCAGATGCTCGGCGGTCTTGCGGCGGACGCCGCGCATGGAGACGCGCTCGACCTTGCCCCACCTGGCAAAGTCCGGAAGCTGGGGCTGGACAAAGTGCCCGGCGCGGGGTGGAGCCTGGGCCGCGGTGGCGGCGGAGAGCAATGCCTTGGCGTAAGCCTTGACGTCGTCTTCGCTGATGCGGCCGCCTGGGCCGCTGCCTTTGATTTCGTAAATGTCAACGCCGACTTCGCGGGCAAAGCACCGGACGTGGGGCGCGGCGGGAATGGGCCGGCGCTGCTCCGTGCCTGCGACCTTGCCCAGTTGCACGGGCATGCTGAAGACCTGCGGCGCCAGCACAGGCTGGTCGGGAGGCAGCGCCTGTTCTTCAGTCTTGCCTTCCGCGCGAATCGCCGCTTGAAACGCCAGGCGCGCGCCGTGCTGTCCGGAAACGTGCTCGACCGGGGCATTGCGGGCGCGGGCGGGCGCTGGCGCGGGGGCTCCGCCTTCGAGAGTAAAGATCACCTGGCCGACTTTGATCTTCTCGCCTTCTTTCACTTTTACTTCTTTGACAATGCCGCTGACCGACGATGGCACTTCGATGACAGCCTTGTCGGTTTCCAATTCCATGACCGGCTGACCTTCAGAGACCTTGGTGCCGGGCGCGATCATCAGGCGGACCAAGTCGCCTTGGGAAATGTTTTCGCCGAGTTCGGGGAGTTTGAATTCGCTGGCGCCTTGCGGCTGGGCGCGACGTTCGGGGCGCTCCGATGCGGGCGTGGAAGGTGTTGACAATGGAGCGGGAGTGAAAGGTGGCTGCGATCCCGAGGTTGACGCCACTTCCGGTTTTGGCGGCGCGACCGTGGCCTCGGGCGCGGATTTCGCTTCCGCTCCGTCGACAGTGAAGATGACCTGGCCGACCTTGATCTTGTCGCCCTCTTTGACGCGCAGTTCCTGCACGGTCCCGCTCACCGACGAGGGCACTTCGACGACTGCCTTGTCGGTCTCGAGTTCCATGACCGACTGGCCGGTGCTGACGATGGCTCCGGGCGCAACCATGAGGCGCACGAGGTCGCCTTGTTCGATATTTTCTCCCAGCTCGGGAAGTTTGAATTCAATCACCGCTTCGGTTCCTTTTCTATCCCGTGTTTCGATTCTGCGCAGCGCCTGAAGGCGCGTTTCGCGATGCTATTTGCGGCACGCCTGAAGGCGTGCCCTGATACGAACCGCCCCAATTGCCCTGCACGAGCCGCCCTAATTGCCTCGATAACGAACCCTCATTCCCCCGATACGAACCGCCCCTGAGGTTGCCCTGATGGGAGAGCGTTGGCAACGAATCGTCCTTGTACAAATCGCCCTGCACGAATCGCTAGCTGATCGCCGGGTTCGCTTTTTCGGGGTTGATGCCCAGTTCCTGAATCGCGCGTTTTACCACGTCCGTACCGATCTTGTTCTCACGCGCCAGCGCTCCCAGAGTTGCGAGCACGATGTGCTTGGCGTCCACTTCGAAAAAGTCCCGCAAGGCCGTTCGGCTCTCGCTGCGCCCGAAACCGTCGGTTCCCAGCGAGACCAGTTGTCCGGGTACCCACTTGCCCAGGCTTTCGGGCAAGACCTTCATGTAGTCGGAGGCCGCAATGAACGGCCCCGACGCATCTTTCAGAGTCTGCGTGACGTAGGGAACTTTCGCGGTCTCGCCGGGATGCAGCATGTTCCAGCGCTCGCAATCGTTGGCGTTCGCGATAAAGTTCCTTGTAGCTGGTCACGCTCCAGACGTCGGCGCCGACTCCGTATTTTTCTTCCAGAATCAGCTGCGCTTTCAGCACTTCGAACATGATGGCGCCGCTGCCCAGCAATTGCGCGCGCAGTTTGGTATCGCTCTTGGCGGAAGCTTTGAAGCGATACAAGCCTTTCAGCACGCCTTCGCGAACATCGCCCGGCATTTCCGGCATCGCCAGAGGCTCGTTGCCAACGGTCAGGTAGTAGAAGATCGATTCCTGATCGACGTACATGCGCTTGATGCCATCTTGAATGATGATGGCGATCTCGTAGGCAAACGCCGGATCGTAGCAGAGCAGGTTTGGCACCGGGAGCGAGAGCACGTGGCTGTGACCATCCTGGTGCTGCAGGCCTTCGCCGGCGAGGGTGGTGCGGCCGGCAGTTCCGCCGACGAGAAATCCGCGGCAGCGCATGTCGGCGGCGGCCCAGATCAGGTCGCCGATCCGCTGGAAACCGAACATCGAGTAATAGATGAAGAAGGGAATCGTGTTGATGCCGTGGTTGGCATACGCCGTCCCGGCCGCGATGAACGAGCACATGGAGCCGGACTCAGTAATGCCCTCTTCGAGAATCTGTCCGTTTTTTGCTTCCTTGTAGTAGAGGAGGGTGTCCATGTCCACGGGTTCGTAGTTCTGGCCCACGCTGGAATAGATTCCGACCTGGCGGAAGAGCGCCTCCATGCCGAAGGTGCGGGCTTCGTCGGGGACAATGGGCACGATCAGCTTGCCAAGTTCGGGATCGCGCAGCAGCTTCGCCAGCAGCCGCACGAAGACCATGGTGGTGGAGACTTCGCGACCGTCGGTGCCTTTGTGGAATTCGTCGAAGTGCGCGGCGGGCACGGACTTCAGCGGCGTGGCCCGTACCTTGCGCTGTGGCATACAGCCGCCGAGTTGCTGGCGGCGCGCCTGCATGTACTTGATTTCAGCGCTGTCGTCGGCGGGGCGGTAGAACGGCGCGTTGTGCAGTTCGTCGTCGGGGATGGGGATTCCGAAGCGCGAGCGGAACATCTGCAACTCGTCTTCGTTCAGCTTCTTCTGCTGGTGGGTGATGTTCTTGCCTTCACCGGCTTCGCCCAGGCCGTAGCCCTTGATCGTCTTGGCCAGAATGATGGTGGGCTGGCCGGTGTGCTCGAACGCTGCCTTGTACGCCGCGTGAACCTTGATGGGATCGTGGCCGCCCAGCCGCATGCGCGCCAGTTGCTCGTCGGACAGGTGCTCGACCATCTTGAGCAGGCGAGGATCGGAGCCGAACAGGTTCTGGCGGAAATAGGCGCCGCTCTCGACGAAATATTTCTGGTATTGCCCGTCGCTGATTTCGCCCAAACGCCGCACCAGCAGGCCGTCGCGGTCGTTCTGGATGAGGCTGTCCCAGTCGGTGCCCCAAATGACTTTGATGACGTTCCAGCCGGCGCCGCGGAAAATGGCTTCCAGTTCCTGAATGATTTTTCCGTTGCCGCGCACCGGACCGTCAAGGCGCTGCAGGTTGCAGTTCACGACGAAAATCAGGTTGTCGAGCCGTTCGCGCGAGGCCAGAGTGATCGAGCCCAGCGATTCCGGTTCGTCCATTTCGCCGTCGCCGAGGAAGGCCCAGACCTTGCCGCCGGTCGACTGCTTGAGTCCGCGATTCTCCAGATAGCGGATGAAGCGCGCGTGGTAAATCGCCTGGATCGGCCCCAGGCCCATGGAGACCGTGGGGAACTCCCAGAATTCGGGCATGAGCCAGGGGTGGGGATAGGAACTGAGTCCGCCGCCGGGTTTCAGTTCGCGGCGGAAATTTTGCAGCTTTTCTTTCGAGATGCGGCCTTCCAGGTAGGCGCGGGAATACATGCCGGGAGCGGCGTGACCCTGGAAGTAGACGACGTCGCGGTCGCCGCTTTCGGTTTGTGCGCGAAAGAAATGGTTGAAGGCAACTTCGTACAGCGTAGCCGCGGAAGCGAAGGTCGAAATGTGGCCGCCGATGCCTTCCTGAATCTTATTGGCGCGGACCACCATGGCCAGGGCGTTCCAGCGAACCAGGCTCTTGATGCGGCGTTCCATTTCTTGGCTGCCGGGAAAGGGAGGCTGCTGGCGCGAAGCGATGGTGTTCTGGTAGGGCGTGGTCGCCGAAAAAGGCAGGTTGACGCCGGCTTCGCGCCGCGCGTGCAGCGCCAACTGCTGCAGCAAGCGGCCAGCCCGGTTGGGGCCGCCTTTTTCCAGAACATAGTCCAGGGAATCGACCCACTCCCTGGTTTCCAGAACTTCTAAGCCGTCGGTTTCGGTCTGAGCCACGTCTAATGTCTCCGTCGAGGAATGCGCAATACTCCATCATATTCAATCGCGGGGATTTTTGCTGGCGGAAGGGCGTCTTTGTTCGTCGAGAGGGATCGCCTCTGGTTTAGAATCGCGGCGTCGGCGGTGGAAGAGCCGGAGGAGGACGCATGTTACGGATCGTGCTGCTGTTGGTGGTCGTGGTGGTGCTGATCGTGCTCGTGCCCCGGCTGTTGTCACATTCGGCCACGCCCGCGGAGGGCAGCAGCGCTCCTGACTTCACGCTGCCTTCGCAGGAAGGCACGGTCAGCTTGAAGGACTACCGCGGCAAGTGGGTGGTGCTTTATTTCTATCCCAAGGATCAGACCCCGGGCTGTTCCCGCGAAGCGCACAACTTCCAGGTGGATCAGCCGAAGTATGCCGAACGGAATGCGGTGGTGCTGGGAGTGAGCGTGGACAGCGTGGATTCGCACAAGAAGTTTTGCGCCAAGGAAGGATTGAACTTCAAGCTGCTGGCCGACACCGACCACAAGGTGAGTGACTCGTACGGCTCGCTCACCAATCTCGGGCTGGTGAAGTTTGCCGCGCGGCATACGTTCCTGATCGATCCCAGCGGCAAGGTGGCGAAGGCCTATACCAGCGTGGATCCGGTGAAGCACAGTGAGGAAGTTCTGGCGGAGTTGGATGTGCTGGAGAAGGCCGGGGCTCGTTAGCAGTTGGCAGAGAGGCCCGGATGAGCGCGCCGAGCTCCCACGTGGCGCAATTTCAAGGTCACTCTGCTTCCCATCCGGTCGATGCGTGTAAACGCCTGTGGCTCCCACTTGGGAGTTCGGAGTGGAACATATAGACTAGTGGGCCATGAGAGGCTTAGTAACGCAGTCCGTGCTGCTGCTCATTTTCTTTATCGGTCGCTCGCCCGCGCAGGCTCCGTCATCTCTGCCAGCAGCAGACGGGACCAGTTTGTAGGTACATGGAAAGCGAATGCCGACAAGTCTAAGCCTAAGCTGGACAAAGACAGGGCAGCATATGTGAGAACGATGTCCCGGGAGGGAGACGAAATCGTCTTCTCTTCCCGAGCAAGAAGGCCCTTCGGCCGGTTTTCTGAGAACCACTATCGAATTCGTTGCGACGGGCTACCCCATCAGGTGCAATGCGGTCAGGCCTCCTGCACTACCTCCTGCACCTACAAGGGTGCAAACCACGTCGAAGGTGAGACAGCAAACCCTGACGGCAAAACATCATACTGGACGCGGGAAGTCTCACCGGATGGGCAGGAAATGATAGTTTTCGGATACGAAGACAAAGCTAGGACAAAGCTTAAGGCGGTAGAAGTGAATGATCGCGTCAAATAGGCCGAAGCTCTCCCGACCGCCAGTACTGCACAAGGTGCGTAACATCGCCCTATCGCTTACTGACCGGCGCTCCCTACCTTTCGTTTATCCGCCCGCGCCCAACCGAGCCCACGACGTACACTAACTGGATGGCGACCGCGGCCAGCAACGACGTGAGCAAGGGGCGGGTCGCGCCTGGGGACTACCGCTTTCCGCCCGGCTTCCAGAGGAATCTGCTCTGGTTCGCGCTGCGCAAGTTTCGCCCGGCGAATCCCATCCTGCTGTTTCAGCAGTTGGCACGTGAATATGGTGACGTCGCGCACTACAAGATCGGGTGGCATCACATTGTCTTCCTGAATCATCCCGACTACATCCGCGAAGTGCTGGTGGTGCAGAACGACAACTTCATCAAGGAGCGCACGGTACGGCGCACCAAGATGCTGCTGGGCGAGGGCATGATCACCAGCGAAGGGGCTCGGCATCGCACCCAGCGGCAGGTGGCGCAGCCCGCGTTTCATCGCCAGCGTATTCCGGAATACGCGAACACAATGGTGGCGGAGGCGGCCCGCATGCGCGACCGTTGGCGGGCAGGCGAAGAGCGCAACATTGCCATTGACATGATGCACCTCACGCTCAACGTGGTCGCGCGCACGCTGTTTGCCACCGATCTTCATCAGCAAGATCTTCATCAGCAATCGGGCGATGAAGTGGCCGAACTGGCCGACGCCATCAACCGCATCATGGGCCTCTACAATTTTCTGGTGATGTTGCCGGCGGCCGAGTGGCTGGTGCACGTGCGGCCTCCGGGGCTGGCTGCATTCGTGCGAGCGCGCAAGCGCATTGATGCGGTCGTCTATCGCATGATCGCCGCGCACCGGCAGCGGAATTCCGACGGCGGCAGCCTGCTCGATCTGATGATCGCGAACTCGCCGGATCACAGCGCCGCCTCGGAGCGGGCGCTGCGCGATCAGGTCATCACGATTTTCCTGGCGGGGTATGAAACCGTGGCCAACGCGCTTTCCTGGACGTGGTATTTGCTCTCGCAAAATCCGGAGTCTGAGCGGCGCTTCCACGATGAAGTGGACCGTGAACTGCAGGGCCGGTTGCCGACTTACGACGATCTTCCCCGCTTGCGATATGTGGAGATGGTGCTGGCGGAATCCATGCGGCTCTATCCGCCGGCGTGGGCCATGGGCCGCTATGCGCTGCACGATTTTCAACTCGGCGAATTTTTTCTGCCGGCTAAAACGACCGTACTGATCAGCCAGTTCGTGACCCATCGCGATGCCCGGTTTTTCCCCGATCCTCTGCGCTTCGATCCCGAGCGCTTCACTGCGGAGGCCAAGGCGCGCCGCGCAAAGTTTACTTACTTTCCATTTGGCGCGGGAGTGCGGCAATGTATTGGTGAATCCTTTGCGTGGATGGAAAGCGTGCTGCTGCTGGCGACGCTGGCGCAGAGGTGGAAGTTGAGCCTGGTTCCGGGACACCGGGTCGAACCCGAGCCGCTGATCACGTTGCGCCCAAGGTACGGTATGAAGATGGTAGTGGAGCGGCGGACGCCAGCGGAACCCCTTCGATGAGATCAGGGCAGGTTCCCGTAACACGGGCGGAGCGTAGCTGCCGATTGCGCTGCGCGCAACCCCGGACGGGCGTCCGGGGCTAAATTTCCGGGCTGCACGTTATTTTCCCGCCAGATACATTTCGGCGACGTGCTGGGTGATTTTTCCCGGCTGGGAGTCGGCGAGATTTGCCAGCGTGACCACGGTCAACTGATCATCCACGTAGCGGTCGATGGCAGTCTCAAAGCCTTGCCACGCGCCGTCGTGGTGAATGCACCGGTGACCGTTCCTTTCCTCGATGAACCATCCGAAGCCGTAGTGGCCCTGGTTGGGCTGGCCGTTCTTGAGTTTGACGGGCGTCCACATCAGGTCGAGGCTCGAGCGCTGCAGCAGTTTCTCGGTGTAG
This sequence comes from uncultured Acidobacteriaceae bacterium, assembly GCA_963825155.1. Taxonomy (GTDB): domain Bacteria; phylum Acidobacteriota; class Terriglobia; order Terriglobales; family Acidobacteriaceae; genus Sulfotelmatobacter. The sequence goes on from CAWGRZ010000004.1 coordinate 227,743, forward strand.
AGGGCGGCGTCCCACTTGGCCAGATCGAGAATTGTAAAGTAGAGGCTGCCGTCGGCCGTGGTGTTGACCATGGGAGCGACCCACTCCTGGTTCTTGAGTTTGCCTTTCACCAGGCGATAGCCGGCGGAACGATTGGGGACGATATCGGCTTCACTGATGATGCGGGTTGAGTTCATGTCCAGCGGCTGGAAGATTCTCTGCTGCAGAAAGTCGCCGTAGAACTCGCCAGTCACGCGGTGAATGAGAAAGCCGAGGGTCACGTAACCAAAATTGCTGTACGCCCAGCTTGTGCCCGGAGGATAAGCAAGAGGAATACTCTCGATCAGTTTGAGTTCCTCGTCTTCGGTCCAGTCCTTGCGGAAATCGAAGTCCTTGGGATAGTCGCCAAAGCCCGCGGTGTGACTGAGCAACTCGCGCACGGTCACATCCTTCCAACTGGCCGGAGCATCGGAAAAATATTTGGTGAGCGGATCGTCCAGAGCGACCTTGCCTTCTTCGACCAGCATCATGACCGCGGTTGCCGTGAACTGCTTGCCCACCGATCCCGACTGGAAGACCGTTTCCGGTTTGACCGGCACCTGCAATTCCACGTTGGCTAGACCGAAACCTTCAGCGCGAACGATCTTTCCCGCCTTCACCACGAGAAGTGAGAGTCCGGGGATGTGCTGGCGCTGCATTTCTGCGTGGACGTACTCGGCGACAGCGTCGGTGGGTGCGGGGCTTTGTGCTTCGGCTGAGCAGAGCGCGAAGAGGATCAGGCAGATAGCTGTAACTGCAAGCGGGGAGAATCGCCGAAGTGTCATGGGTGTGCAGAATGCTGATTTTGTGAACCTGAGTCTACCGGCGAGGACTGGCTCACAGCAAGGCGGAGGTTTTTATGAAGGCCGGAATTCAGGGTAGACGTAGAAGAGTTTGGAGGCGCGGGTCGGAATCGAACCGACGCATAAAGGTTTTGCAGACCTCTCCCTTACCACTTGGGTACCGCGCCCCTGCTCCATACGTTAGCGTTCCGTGCGAAAAAAGTCCATCTGCGGGGGAACAGGCAGGTCGGGAACACAGAAAACTGGAGCGGGAGACGGGATTTGAACCCGCGACTTCGACCTTGGCAAGGTCGCACTCTACCACTGAGTTACTCCCGCTCGTCGGTTCATTCTATCGCAGCCACGCATTTCGTGACAATTCTCGGGAAGCGCAGGTAATAGTGCAGTTTGAGAAGAACGATTCGTATCGGGATATCGCTTCAGGCGATGCCGCAGGAGGCGCGAGAGTGTTTACGCCGGGTCCGTTTGGGGGCTGATGCGGCCCGTCTGAAGGCATGCCCTGATACGATTCTCCCGACTCCTACTTGCCCTGCCCGATTTTCGTACGCATTCCCAGAGTCTGATCCGCGAGCCAAACCCAACGCTGCACGTTTAGGCCAGCTCCACTTCGATCTTCTTCGCCGGACGGTCCAGTTTCACGATGCGGAAGCTGCGCACCTGCCCGGCGCGCGGGGGTTCTGCCTTGGGCGCAGCGCCTGCTCCGCTCTTCCAGCGCGCCTGTAACATTGAGCTCAGCGAAGAGAGGTCTGTCTTCACTTCTTTGGGAGGTTCCGGTTTCGCGGCGCTCTGCGAAGTCTTCCGGCACATCGCGTGAATGCCCTCGCCCAGTTCCACGCGGGCCTGGCCGGCGGTCTCGTCCGTCGAGCCCTCGTCCATCAGTCGGCCGGTGACGACGTCGCCCTCCTTGTGTTCTGCCAGGTATTCGTCAATGCCGGTGGGGACGAGTTGTTTCATGCCCAGGCGCATCTGCCGTTTCTCGAGGTCAATGGCGAGTACTTGCGCTTTGACGATTTGTCCGACGCGCAGCACGTCCGCCGGCTGGTTGATGCGTTTTTCGGCGCTGATGTCGCTGACGTGTACCATGCCTTCGATGCCTTCGGAAAGCTGCACGAAGGCGCCGAACTTGGTCAGGCTGGTGACAGGGCCCTCGATCGCCGATCCAACTTGAAAACGTTGCGCGACCTCAGCCCAGGGATCGCCCAGGGCTTGCTTCAGTCCCAGCGAGAGGCGGTGCTCGGCGGCGTTCACCTGCAAGATCACGACCTCGACGGTCTCGCCCGGCTTCACCACGTCGCTGGCCTTCCTGATTTTGCCCTTCGACCACGACATCTCGGAGATGTGAATCAAGCCTTCGATGCCGGGCTCCAGTTCCACGAAGGCTCCGAAGTCCATGAGGCGGGTCACGGTGCCGCGCACGCGGTCGCCGGCTTTGTACTTTTCAGGGACGGCATCCCAGGGATGCGGTTGCAGCTGCTTCAGGCCGACGGAAATGCGCCGCTTGTCGGAATCGGTGGTTAACTTGAGAACCTTGACTTCGACCTGCTGGCCCACGGAGAGGACGTCCGAGGGCTTGTTGACTCGGCCCCAGGCGATGTCGCTCACGTGCAGCAGAGCGTCGACGCCGCCCAGGTCTCCGCCCAGAGTGACGAAGGCGCCGTAGTCGGTGAGGCTGCGCACGGTGCCGCTGACGGTCTCGCCTTCCTTGACTTGCGAATACAGGCGGTCCTTGGCGGAGCGTTCTTCTTCTTCGGCAACCGCGCGGCGATCAACCACAACGTCTTCGTCGGTGACGTCGAGCTTGATGATGCGGCAGCGGATCTCCTGCCCTACCAGGTTTTCCATGTCGGCGACGTCGCGTACACCGCTGCGCGAGGCGGGCATGAAGGCGCGCACACCCACATCGACGCTGAATCCGCCTTTGACGACAGCGGTCACCGTGCCGAGCACGACCGACTTCTCGGCGAAGGCCTTCTCCAGTGCCGTCCAATCCATGGGCCGCTCGACTTTGAAGCGCGAGAGTTCGTAGTAGCCATCCAGGTCGCGGCCCTTGACCGTGACCAGAGCCTTGTCGCCGGGCTTCAGAGTCTCGCCTTGCAGGGCTGACAGAGGCAGAATGCCTTCCGACTTGTATCCGATATCGAAGAACACCGACTCGGCGTTGACGGCAATCACCGTGCCCTGCAGTTGCCGGCTGCCTTCGGTTTTGCGGGAATGACTCTTTTGATATTGCGAGAGAATATCGCCGAAGGATTCGGTGCCCTCAACGGCAGGCTGGGTTGCGGGAGTTTCTGGATTGGACATGAAAGGGTTTAAGACCTCATCGCGGGATGATCCATAAGAATATCACCGTCCCCGCGCGATGGCCGGGTACGTTGCCCTGCTGGCACCCAGCTTTGATTGACCTTTGTCCACCTCCCCACTAACATTCCCGCGCAGTGTCCTTCCCGCCCAGCGCGTACTGCCTTCGAGGCTATGATACAAGTGACTCCTCGTTGACTTCGTCTTCCTCACATCCCTAACATTGCAGGCTGAGTCCTTCGCGAACCATGATCGGCCAGACCATCTCGCATTACCGCATCGTTGAGAAACTGGGCGGCGGCGGGATGGGTGTGGTCTACAAGGCAGAGGACACTGACCTGGGTCGCTTTGTAGCTCTCAAGTTCCTGCCTGACGATGTGGCGCAAGACCCACAGGCTCTGAGCCGCTTCCAGCGCGAGGCGAAGGCTGCCTCGGCACTGAACCATCCCAACATCTGCACGATTCACGAAATCGGCAAACACGATGGGCGTCCGTTCATTGTCATGGAATTTCTGGACGGCATGACGCTGAAGCATCGCATCGGCAATCGTCCGTTGGACGCGGACACGATTGTGTCTCTAGCCATCGACATCACCGACGCGCTGGATGCCGCTCATACCGCTGGCATCATCCACCGAGACATCAAACCTGCGAACATCTTCGTCACCAAACGAGGACACGCCAAGGTGTTGGATTTTGGGCTGGCTAAAGTCACCACGGTGGGAAGCGGCCTGATCGGAACAGCGGGCGCGTCCCAGCCGACCCTCGAATCGAGCGCCGAGCACTTGACCAGTCCGGGAACGGCTCTGGGAACAATTGCGTACATGTCGCCGGAGCAGGTCAGAGCCAAGGAACTCGATTCCCGCACAGACCTTTTCTCGTTTGGAGCCGTGCTGTACGAGATGGCAACCGGGACACTGCCCTTCCGTGGTGAGAGTTCCGGTGTGATCTTCGAGTCGATCCTGAACAAGGCACCCGTCGCCCCTGTGCGACTCAACCCCGACCTGCCGACCAAACTGGAAGAAATCATAGATAAGTGTCTGGAAAAAGACAGGAACCTCCGCTATCAGAACGCTGCTGATATTCGCACCGATCTCCAGCGGGTCAAGCGTGATACGGAAACTGGGAAATCGGCGGCAGCATCGCTGACAATGGTGCCTTCGGCGCATCGTCGCAGATGGATGCTCGCCGCTGCGACCATCCTTGTAGTGATCGGATGTGCAATTGCTGTGTGGTTCTATCGATCGCGCCAGACGCAGGCGTTAAGCGCGACTGATACCGTTGTCGTAGCGGACTTCTCCAATTCCACTGGCGATCCCGTGTTCGACGATGCCCTCAGGCAGGCGCTGCTCGTTCAATTGAGTCAATCTCCTTTCTTGAACGTCCTCTCCGATCAAAAGGTCAATCACACGCTGAGTCTGATGGGGCGTTCTCCGGACGCCCGACTGACTGCCGATCTGGCGCGAGAAATTTGCCAGCGAACTCAGAGTAAAGCCATGCTCGCGGGTTCGATTGCGAGCCTCGGAAGCGAGTACGTAATCGGGTTACGGGCAATTGATTGCGAGGCGGGCGAGTCGGTCGCGGAGGAACAGGCAACCGCTTCGTCGAAAGAGGCTGTGCTGAACACGCTCGATGGAGTCGCCACCAAATTGCGTGAGAAACTCGGCGAGTCGCTGACTTCCATTCAAAAGCTCGACACACCTCTGGAGCAAATTACAACGCCTTCGCTGGAAGCACTAAAGATGTGTTCCGTCGCTTATCGGACAATGAACACCAAGAGTCAAGCTGAAGCGATTCCATTTTTCCAGCGAGCCATCGAACTGGATCCCAACTTTACTGCCGCGTATGTGGGCTTGGGAGCCACGTATGCAAACATGGGTGAATCCGGCCTGGCGATCGCGTACCTTCGGAAAGCCCATGAGCTGCCAGCCAACAGGGTGAGTCCGCGTGAACGGTTCTACATTTCCGCTCATTACTATGACATCGTAACGGGTGAACTTGAGAAGGCGGAACAGACCTACAAACTGTGGGTGCAGGAGTTTCCCAGAGACCATGGCGGACACATCAATCTAGCTTACGTCTATGCAATTTTGGGGGAAAACGAAAAAGCTCTCGCTGAGGAACTGGAAACTACGCGGGTAAATCCTGACCTCGGACTCGGGTGGGCTAACTTGATCGGGACTTACGCGGCATTGAATCGGTTCGAAGATGCCAAGGCCGCGTATCAGCAAGCCGTCACGCGAAAACTGGATGGAGATTCTGCCCACCTGAGCAGGTACGCTGTCGCTTTCCTCGAAGCGGATGCCGCGGAAATGCAGAGGCAGTTGGCTTGGGGAACTGGAAAGGCAGGCACCGAGGACGTCTTCTTCTCGTATGATTCGGACACTAAGGCTTATTTTGGACGTTTGGCTGAAGCGCGTGCAGCAACTCAAAGAGCCATCGACTCTGCTGAACGGAATGGCGAGAAAGAGACGGCAGCACAGTGGCAATTGAATGGTGCGATTTGGGAAGCTGAGTTTGGGAACAGCGACCGTGCCCGTCAGGAGGTTGCCTCGGCGCAGGCACTAGCCTCCGCTCGCGACTTGAAGATTTTGGCGGCTCTGGCTCTGGCGCGTTCCGGCGATTCGACGCAGGCGCAGAAGATGGCGGATGAGCTTGAAAAGGAGAATCCCCTGAACACGATGATCGTCGGCTACTGGCTGCCAACCATTCGTGCCAGCCTTCAAATCAATTACCAAAATGCTGATAAAGCTGTGCAGATGTTGCAGGTCGCTGCGCCTTACGATTTGGCATCTCCAAATCCCACGGTGGGATTCGGTTCATTCCTGTATCCTGCCTACATTCGTGGTGAGGCGCTTTTACTGCTGCACAGAGGAGCCGATGCGGCAATTGAATTTCAAAAATTCATCGATCATCGAAGTGTTGTTGGAAACTGTGCATTTGGGGCGCTCGCTCATCTCCAACTCGGTCGCGCCTACACGATGACAGGCGATACCGCCAAAGCAAAAGCTGCCTACAAAGACTTCCTCACCCTTTGGAAAGACGCCGACCCCGAAATCCCCATCTACAAGCAAGCCAAGGCAGAATACGCGAAGCTGCAATAATTACCGACGACTATGACTCGGCCGCTGTTGCGGGGCTAAGCGGCTCTGGCTGACCACATCTAGTGCCCCACCCACTGCGGATCGTCTTCCGGCCTGACGATCTGGCCGTCGCGCATGTGGATGATGCGGTCGCCGTACTTCGCGGCTTCCGGATTGTGCGTGATCATCAGGACGGTCTGACCCAGTTCCTGGTTCGAGAGCCGCAGCATGCCGAGCACGACATCGGAGTTTTTGGAGTCCAGGTTGCCGGTGGGTTCGTCGGCCAGCACGACGGCGGGCTTGTTGATGAGGGCGCGCGCCAGGGCCACGCGCTGCTGCTCGCCTCCGGAAAGTTCCGACGGACGGTGCCCCAGTCGCTTGGTCAGTCCAAGCAGGTCGGTGATTCGGTTGAAGTGGGCGGGATTGCGATCGCCATTGCCGGAAATCTCCTGCGCCATCAGGATGTTAGAGCGGGCGTCCAGCGTCGGCAAGAGGTTGAACTTCTGGAAGACGAAGCCAATCTTGTGCTTGCGCATGCGGGTGCGCTCGGCGTCGGAGAGCGTGGCCAGGTCGTCGCCATCGAGTACCACGCTGCCGCCGTCGGCGCGGGTCAGCCCGCCTAAAAGATAGAAGAGAGTGGATTTGCCGCTGCCCGACGGGCCCACCACGCTGACAAACTCGCCCTTCTGCACGCTGAAGGAAATGCCGCGCAGCGCCTCGACCTCGATTTTGCCGACGTGGTAGGTCTTGCGCAGTTTTTTTGCTTCAATGAACGCCGCTTCGATGGATGCTCCGCCCATGCCTGCATGAATCTTACACGAAGGTTTGCGCCGAGTGCCGACACGGATTGTGTCACTAATGAAACTGTCTGGGCGCAGATCTCAGGCCGCGCCGACTTGCCGCGAAATCTCCGGGGGCCGTTGCTGCATGCGCTTGGGCCCGCGCTTGCGGACCAGCAACAGCCGAATGCGCTCCAGCAAATCCACCGGCGCGTACATGCCTTTGGCGAGGAAGACGTCCGCCTTGGATTCATGATCGTAAATGCGAACCTTGCTGGAGATAAGAATAGCGGGAGTGTGGGGCGACAAATCCTTGATGGTGGCGATCAGTTCCGGACCGTCCAGCCCGGGCATGGCCATATCGGCGATCACCAGATCGATTCCACCCTGCTTGAAGCGCTCCAGCGCTGCCTCGCCGCGGGAGAAGCTGGCCACGCGGTAGCCGCGGGTTTCCAGCATGATTTTGCGATGGGAAAGAGACTGTTCGTTGTCATCGACACACAGGATCGTGCGTTTTGGTTTCATCAGCCTTCCGCAATCCATTGGCGCGATTCGAGAGGGTGAATCGCAACACCCAACAGAAGCTTTTCTCAATATGAAGATTTCAGAGCGGTCTGCATGCTAACGGGAAGCAGGCGCCGCTGTAAAGTGCCACCGATGTTAATGAGACTTTCTGGCCATTGATTTTCTTACGTGGGAGTGCGCCACTGTGTTTTCCGCAGCTGGCGCAAGGCGCGCTGGAGGAAAACTTTGCGGCGCGTGACTTCGGGGGCGTTGCCTGCGAGGTGAACGTTAACTACACGGTTATCGCCCGGCGAGGCATCTGCGGAATCAGCGCCGCAGGAAATGTGCAAGCATCCGAATGTTCGTCAGCCCAGGCGTTTGACACTCGCCCGCCGCGCTTCTATCCTAGCTGCATGATCTGTCCCTCCACCATCGGCGCCATGGGTTGTTGTAGCCGCACGCCGGCGCGTGGGTAGGGAATCAACCAGATTCTTCCCACCCACCCGGTGAAGCGGGTGGGTTTCGTTTTCATCCGCTTTCTACCAATTCTGGTTTGTGCAGTCTGGAAGCCGGGGCGGGAGGGCTTTCCAGATATTGAGCGAGCTAAAACAAAAGAGGAGAGAAAATATGACCACCGAGACCCTGATCGAAACCGCACCCGTTCTCCGCATCAATGACACAGCTCCAGATTTCACTGCCGAAACTACGCAAGGAACGATTCACTTCCACCAATGGATTGGAGATGGCTGGGCCATCTTATTCTCACACCCCAAAGACTTTACGCCCGTGTGCACCACCGAACTGGGCTACATGGCGGGGCTGCAAGAGGAATTCGCCAAGCGCAATTGCAAGATCATCGGACTGAGCGTCGACCCGGTGACCAGCCACGGCAAGTGGGCGGCCGACATCGAGGAAACGCAGGGCCACAAAGTCAACTACCCGATGATTGGCGACCCGCAGCTCAATATTGCCAAGCTATACAGCATGCTGCCCGCCCAGAGCGGAAGCACGTCGGAAGGCCGTACTGCCGCCGACAATGCCACCGTGCGCACGGTATTCCTGATCGGTCCTGACAAAAAAATCAAGCTGATGCTGGTCTATCCCATGAGCACCGGCCGCAACTTCGACGAAGTGCTGCGCGTGCTCGACTCGATCCAGCTCACGGCCAAATACAAAGTCGCGACCCCGGCGAATTGGAAGCCGGGTGACGACGTGATCATCCTGCCCAGTGTCTCGAATGAAGAAGCGCAGCAGAAGTATCCTGGCGGCTGGAAAACGGTGAAGCCGTACCTGCGGGTCGTGCCCCAGCCGAAGTAAGGGCGGAGCAATCCTGCACAGAGACAAAAGAGGATCGGCCACGGACTGTGCGGACCTCGACGGATCAGGTCGTGCTACGACTTAGTCTGATCCGCGGGGGTCCTCCGGTCGTGGCTTTAATTTTGTCTGCGTTGTATTTGTGGTGTTCGGCTGCAAACTCCCGGAGCGGTCCGGCTCGGACATCCTCCTGGTCCCGGGACTCGTACTGCGTTGTTCAAACCATTTTGCTGTCCGCTCAACAGGTTAATGCCCAGAACAGTATCGCGTGGTGCCCCGGTCGGTGAAGGCTTCGACGACTGGCTAGCAAGCATCTGCTTCCAACCATCATCGCTGTTTGCCAGACCTACCTGCGTTTCATCATCCAGCCGATCATAATTCCGACGGTCATGCCTACCGCTGATGACGTTATGACAGTTTCAATGGGGTGTCGCTGCAGGCGCTTGGTTGTATCATCAAAGATCTCTTCAGCGGCATCGCCACCTTGTTTCACAACACGCTTCGCCGCTCCTACGCCATCTTCAATTGCATCGGCAACCGCAGATGTCACGCGAGAAGCCTTGCGCGCAGATTCGGCGATGTGCTCGCCGGTTCGGTCCAACACTGTTTGTGGCATTGTTTATCTCCTCTTCAGGTTCGATGTTGATTCGTTTGAATTTCCGAGGCATCCCACTTTGCCGATCCGTCACTGAACGCCCTATTTCGGAAGCTGCCTTATACCTCGTCCTTCGTACTGGTCTGCATGTTCCACCGCGGCCCTCGCGAAGCCTGGATTCCGACTGTGAGTGCTATCTCTTTATTAAGCCTCGTGGCTCTCTGAGGTCTGAGCACAATTGACCATCTCTGCGGGATCTCGATGCAAACCGCCGAGCGACTTCACAGGGTTTGACCCTACCGGGACGTCGCCGATGGCTCCGCGGCGATGGGGCAGGTATCCGCGGCCTTGAGTCGAGACCGAATGTCCCGTGTGTCAGGTTGTTTTAAAAGCCCTTTGAGGCTGTTAACGTGGCTTAAGAATCGTATGTTCCGTTTTGACCAGACAGGTGTGAGATCGCAACGAAACAATAGTTGTTGGCTTTCTAGCGTCCAGACCCCTAGGCGTGTCCGGGGGCTCTGCCTTTGAATTCTCTCACTCGACGGGTACCTTTGGAAGATGACCGGGGGGCGTTTTCGATGATTTACAGTGATCGGCGATCACCCGGACTCAAAATCGAGCAATGATAGTAAAGGATATACTGCCCCGGTTCCGCGATGCGCTGACTCTCTCGGCGCTACTCTTGGTATTGCCCGCGATAAATCAAGCCCAACAGGCAGATCGTTTCCAGCCTTCTCTCCCTGCTCTGCAGGCTGAGCGGCTCATTGATGTTGAGCCTCAGCCAGGACCGCAGCCGCCATGCGGAAATGAACCCATTCCGCCGTACGCGGGTCTGGATGATTTGGCCATCGTGAAATCGTGGAGCAAGTCTGACCTCGGGCCCGACTGGAAACCGCCCGCATGCACCGGTTGGGCTGAAGTGGGCTTTACGGCGTTGGTGACCATAGCCGCGCGATTTCCTCATGCCTCGGAGGCTGGCGGCTTGCTTCGCCACATCGGAGCAATTTCAGAACTCGCGGGCATGCGCTACTGGTCGACCACTCACAAGCGGTGGCGAACGTTAATTGTGGAGGCCTATGCTCTGACTGGCTCGTATGGTCAGCGCCGCGAAGACTTCACGTCCGATGAGATGCAGGAAGGCAAGGTGCTCTACTTCGAGCAGGTCGACAACCTCGCTGGCAAGGCCATCTACCGAATGCACATAGTAGAGGCTTCGGCAAGCCGGGTCGTCGTTAGTATCGAGAACGTCAGCACGATGCGCTATTTCTTCCTGCCTATCCTTCACCCGGGCGACTTGCAGTCGATGTACTTTCTGGATCGCGAGTCGGATAGCGTCTGGCGCTACTACAGCATCGTACGCACGGGAAAAAATGCCAACGGGCTGATCGCGGGAAACGAGTCTTCCTCGGTCAACCGGGCCGTTGCGTTCTATCGCCACCTGGTCGGAATTCCAACCGCACAAGAGCCGCCGGGGGCGCGCTGAAGAAAGAGAGTTGTGAAGCCTTTGCAGCTGCACCTGCTCTCCATCTAATGCTGACTAACGTTCAGGAGTCACGATGGAAGTGGCAGCGCACGATCCAAAGTACTATTGCCCGGGGCGGGCGATCTTGGGGGCAGGGAAAAACGAAAAGCACCCGGCCAGCAAAAGCGCCCAAGCCGCCCCAAGCGATATGCCACTGGCGACGTCGCTTGGGTAATGCACTCCGAGGTAGATCCGAGTCATTCCCACCAGCAGTACGATCCCAACAGTCATCGCCAGGATCGCGATTTGATGGCCGGTTTTTTGAAGATGCCGGCACACGAGAATGGCCACTGTCAAATAGAGGGATGCTGCCGCAAGCGAGTGGCCGCTAGGATAGGACAGACCCGAAACCTGGATGAGCCGTGTGACGACCTCAGGGCGAGGCCGATCAATGTAGTTCTTTATTGTAGTCGTTAAAATTCCTGCGCCCACGGAAGCCGCCACCAGTTGCAGCGCGCCCATCCGGTCCTTCAACAGAAGCAGCACACACAACGCTATGGTCGAAATAAGCACCACGAGTGTGACCGATCCCAATGCCGTCAAATCCACGGCCACCACCGTGAGCCAGGGAGTTCGTGCCTTCGCGAAACCAATCAGGATCGTGCGATCCACGCCGGACACCTCGTGCTCCAGCAGTTCAGAAGTGATCTTGATAAAAAGGCCAAAAGCCAGCGAGGCCGTCCCCAGCCACCAGGAGGCCTTTATGGCTCGGGCCGAGAATTTAGCTGGACTCGGTTGCATGCCGTATCTCCCACATACAGCCTCAACCGCCACGGCTGAGAAACTACAGAAGACCTTCCCCTTACTCGGGCGAGAGGCCTGGCTGGACCGGACCATCCGCAGCCGCCGGGACCACTGGCGGAGCTGCCTTCTTCAATTGTTCAAGTTCGGCCTGAACTTTTGCCCAGTCCTTCGGTTTTTGCTTCGTCGCGTAGGGGGCGTCCGGATGCCCATAGAATTCCAGAAGCTCAGCCCGAACCGACAGCGAAGCACCACTAAAATTCTCCTTCGCCAGCGCATCCAGCAACTGTGCATGCGTCTCATCGTTGAGCCGATATTTTCCCGGTCCCGCTATTGCACCGGTGTCAAAATTCTCGTTGGGCAAGTCTAGCTGGCCGGTGCCTACCTTTGCGAGCAGCTGTCGATAGCGATCCAGAGTCGTGTTGAAGCTCGCTTGGAATAGTTTTTCCGCCGCAGGCGTAGGGGTTTTGAGTTGCAGCACTCTTAAGGGGCCGACCTTTGGGATAATCCGAGTAAGGAAGGCGAGAAATCTTTCCCAACAGGTCGGCGGCAGATAGGTCTTTCCCCAGTTTTTTTGGTAACTCGCGCGAGAAAGATTGTAGAGAAACTTCCTTTTCGTCATGCCGGGCCGATCTTTCAGGATCTCGTCCTTCTTCAGGCTCCAGGCAATGCGCGTGGCTTTGGGAAGAAGCTGGCTGACATCGTGACGGTAGGAACCGAGCACCTCGTCTTCGTTAGTAAGAACGGTTTTCAGATCCAAGCCGTAGGTTTCCTGAAAGGCCTGTTCCAGCAGGGGAACCGAAACTCCAAAGCCGATGAAGTCGTGGTAACTATCCGGAGCGTAACGTCCATGTGCTACTTCCAGAACGTCGAATCCAAATTCCGTCTTTACATGGGCCAGCTTGTCTTCTTCATAGGTTACCGAGTCTCCGTATTTCTTCTGCAACTTGGGATACAGGAGCGGGACCGCGCGATTCGTGCCGATGGGGTGACCTTCGTTGTCCGCGGCGTAGTGGGCGAGGGCCCCCAGCGCAAAAGCATAGCCGTTAAGATCCTTGGAATCGTGGAGAAGAGCCAGTACAAAGTCTCCGCTCCGCACATAGTGCGTCAAGTCGCTGAAGAAAAAGCTTCCGTGCGGGTAATAGCCCATGTCCTGGATAATCGCCCCGCCGTAGGCATAGCCGTGTGCTTCTTTGAGTTCTACGGCCGTGGCATTGGGAAAACGCTTCAACAGTAGGGGGCTTATGTTGGTGTCCCAGACGCTGTCAATGATCGCTTCATGCGCAAGGACGGCATAGGCCGCGGTCTCGTTTGGCCAGCCCAAACACAGAACAATCGCCATGATGATGGCGAAGGCTCTCCAAGACAACGCTTCGCGGCGTGCCATTCTCCGCATTCCAACCTCGTTGTGAGTTTAGCGCGCTTCAATCGTACTGGGAAATCGCATCCCCTTCAATTCAACGGGGATTTCGTTTGAATCAGGTTTGCCGCAATTGAGCAGAAGTCTCTCCTTCGAATCGTCTACGCAGTGAGGAGCCGAGAGGAACCCAGAGGGTCTGCTTGAGCGACACTGACGGAGGCGCACTCGGCAGCACTTCTTTGCCACGCAATTAGCGATTATCCGCTGCGACGGTCTGTCCGTTGAGGATGCTCGCTGCCTCCGCAAGTGTCAGGTCATTGGGCACTCGGTGAAAATCGCTGTGGCTTTCGACCTGCTGCACGTCGACTGTCTTGAAGAGGAGAATCTTCCCCTTCATATCCACAACCAGGACAGTCATTTCCCACTGACCCGATGCCACCTCTGTCTGCCTGACCTCAAACCTGCCTCCCTTGTCCAAGTGTCCTAACAGCCCGCTTCCGAATTTGACATCTTCTATGAGATGGCCATTGATCGCCACTAGTCTTTCTTGTTTGGCATCGACCGTCAGTTCACCTTGCATGCTGTGGAAAACACGGGCTTCAACCGAAGGTGGCCGAAAATCGGGGTTGGGTCTGAAGGTTAGGGTTACGAGGTCTCCCTGTCGACTCGCGTAGCCGAACACAAACACTTCAGACAGAATCTTGAACAATCGCTCCCCTTGCTCTGTCTTCCTGTTGCTCGCCTGCTGTAATTTCCGTTGCTCACCTGGATTGTTCACCAGCCACTGAATGCGCTGGTTCTCTTTCAGTTGCTGTTTAGCGTTAAGTGGGCGGCCGTCAATCGAGAGTAGGCGGCTGAGCGATCCGTCTCTCGTCTCAACAATTACCTGAGACTGTTTCTTCCCGGATTCCTCTTTTTCGAGTCGGTACATCCAGTGGCCGAAATCCTCCTCTTGGACTTTAAGTTCCTTAGTTACAACTCTCCGTACCAGTTCGTCCGCCGACAATCCCGGGCTCCCAGAACCCGATTGGGAGAGTGACGTCGACCCAAGCAGAATGATGGTCAATATGAGGATTGCAGGGCTCTGTATCAGTCTCACAGCCAATGGTGGCGTCAGCGCGCACCACGTTTTGAGCCGGCGATGCATGTGGCTACTTCCTTCAGTGAGACGGACAGTGCGAACGGCTCGTGGATCGGCGTTGCTGTTGCAGACCTTTCGTTCCTCACAAATGGATTATGGGACCACGTGCACCCAGAAAGCTGATCAAAATCGCGCACTCCCTCGCAGATCCGAAAGAGGAGTCTGAGGACCTCACATTTGGCAAATCGCGCCAGTCCTGCCGTACCCTAGACTTTCTTGAGCCACGGTTGTCGAAGCCTCATTCGACCGTCGTCATCCCACTTCACCACCGCATCATCTTCGTTGGTACGCTCAACTGTACCGAATTCCCCAGTTGGCTTTCCAAAATTGCCCAAACCCTGGACGCGATCTCCGGGGTTCAGTTCCTGGTCAGCGACAGGAGGGTCGGTGAGTGCTGGCTTCCTGGCACGGTCAGAGTCAGGCGCAGCGCCGGGGTGTGACAGGGGCGGCCGAGGAGCCTTTGGCAGTGCGCGTGTCGAATCTCTGGCGAACTGGGTCATAGTCCATTGTTTCTTTCGACGGAGAGAGGGTCATTCAGCGTCGTTGGTTGCGCCCTGCTTGTCTCCTCCGTAGATACAGCCTAGGCTTGGAGACAATAGGTTCGCTGGTCCAAAGTGCACGGTCCTGACAATTAGTTCTGCTAAAGCAGCCCGGCAGGATGGATCTCTTCACGACGGTTCGTCGGCGACTGAGCGTGGCGAGGGTGAGCACTATTGCTCAGACCTCTTGAATCCTGATTCGCTACGGTCGAGTTGACCTGGTGCGCCGGGTCTTAAAATGGCGGAAGCGAGTGGGGGTCGAACCCACCAGTGACGGGGGAACCCGCCGCCCGCCGGTTTTGAAGACCGGGACGATCACCGGACCGCATGCGCTTCCACATTATTCAGTTTCAACAATATACAACTGATTCCCAAAGATTTCGTCCGCTCACAATACTGTCTTCTTGAGGGGGCGAGATGGACGCCACGTTGCGGCAACCGACCTGAAGGTCCGTCTAGTCCGTGCTAATTTGCCTTCGCAGGTTCTTCTGTCACTACGGCAAGTCCACGCTCCCGAGATACCCAATTCGAATTTCACGCACGACTAGACGAAGTTGGTACGCCGTCAGCGGTTCGCGCCGCCTTCGGCTATCTGCAGGTCGAGGCCGACGCGCTCGCCATTGATGAGCACCGTCCCCGCGTCAATCAACTGCTGCCCCGTGCAATCGTAGCGCTCGTAGCAGCGCAGCGCCGAGAAGGGGAAAAAGAACTCGACCGCCTCGGGACTCGCGTTGGCGGCAGGCTTGGTGCCGAGGTGAAGCGTGCTGCTGAATCCGAGACCGTCGAATTCGGAATCATCCTTGAAGTAGCCGAGTACCGGGCGGATCAAGTGCGCGATCTGATCGTCGAAAGCCAGCGCGGCCAGGCGATAGCGCGAAGCCGTCGGGGGCTCGGCGAGCGTGGTGTTGATGGAGAGCTCGAGGTAAACGCCGTTGCGGAAGGCGATGAAGCTGGGCGAGGCATAGGAAACGAAGTGTGCCTGGGGATCAAGTTCTTTCACCATGCCGTCAAGAACCGGCTTAATGGTGGCCTGCAGAGAGGCCAGGGCCGAAGGTGAAGTATCGCGCGGCGGCTTGGAAGGCTCGGCCGGTTTGGCCGGCTTCAACGTGGGAACGCGAACCGGGTTGAGTTTGTCGATCTCCTGCTCACTGCCACTCTCACTGCCTCCGTGAACGGCCTCTGCGCTTGAAGGGGTTGCACTCTGAGCCGTGCTGCCGGGATCTTCCGGCGGCGTCTCCTGCGCCAGTTGCGGACCCTCCGGGCTCAGCCAGATGGCGGCGGGTTTCGCGTTGACGAAAACTTCTCCCTTGGAGAGAGCGGATTGCCGGGCAGCGTCATCCGCTGCATTCACGAAACGGATGGCCGCCGCTTGCGGCACGATGACCACAACATTCTCGGGGTGTTCCATGGCAACTCCGTTGACTTTTCCGAGGACGTGGTGGGATATCTCAAATGCGTAGGCCTGTACGCTGGCGTTCTTCTGGAAGCGGGCCACCGCGGCCTGCAAAATCGGCTGCACAATGTGGAGAAATGTCTCCCGGGCGCGCTGGTCAGCATCCATTTTATCGGCCGAGTAGGCGGCAAAATAGTTGCCGGTAATCTTCAGGACGATCTTGTCCTGATAGCGATCGAATTGAATGGCGCGCTGGTCAGCCCACTTCTGTTTCGACTCGTCGAGGTCGAGCCTGCGGCTCAGGTAAAAGGGATAATCTGTGGGCAACGCGAGAATTGCCGCGCCCAGTTGCTTGAGGTTGTCCATGTTGCGCTGTTCGAGCGCACTCAATTCGGGGTCTTTGATTTCGTTGGCAGGGAGAACCTGTGCCCGCGCCAGCGAACCGATGGCGCACAGGAACAGGAGAAGGGAGCTAATTCTTCGCATAGACGGGCCCGGCTTCGCGAGATGGGGGATCGGAGACAGCACGAATATAGGATATCAGTGCTTCGATATCGGATTTGCTGAGGTTGTTTCCCCATGCCGGCATGAGCGCCGATTTGTTGAGAGCCGGGCCACCGTGACTGATGATGGCCATGAGATCTGCGTCGCTCATCTTATTCAGAGTGTCGCCCTCGGTGAAGGGATGCGGCTTCACTTCGAGATTGTCATAGTTCGAAACGCGCTCAACCGTCGACTCGGGGTTGTGGCAGCGGTCGCAATATTGAGCGTTGAGATGGCGTCCCAGCGTCTGCTGGTAGCCCAGGGCGATCTCTTCGAGCTTGAGATCAACCTTCTTATGCGACTTGTCGAAAGTGGAAGCGACGATCTGGTAGCGCCCGGCCATCCCTCCCAAGGATACGTTGGTTGTAACCTGGCCGCTCGAATCGGCGAGGCTGGCGGAGGGATCGAAGGAAACTCCGGGAACGGCGGAGAATTCGACGAGCGCACCAGCGACGGCATTCCCTTGCTCATCGTTCACCTGGACGACGACGGGTTGCGGCAGCAAGCTGCCGGTCTGCGCGGTCTGCTTTCCCCCGCTGGATTCGACGATCGCCGCGCCGAATGCCGTGGGCTTGGGAAGGGGAGCGGATTCCGGCTTGCGCGAACACGAGACCGAAAGTGAGGCCGCCAGTATGGCGATTGTCATGCCAATCGGAGAGCGGCCGAACTGCGCTCGGCTGAACAGCCGGGGGCGGCTGTCCCCACATGAAGCAAGTGCCGAGCTTGGCTCGGCCGAACAGCCGAGAGCCCGCCCTGAGCTTGCCGAAGGGGCGGCTGTCCCCACATGAGTCAAGGTGAAGCGAGAGCGGGTCATTTCTTAGCGACCTCCGGTTTGGCTCCGCCCTTCTGCATCATCAGGAATGCGGTGAGAGCACGGGCGTCTTCGTCACTCATGGCGCGGTTCGGCTCGGTTGTGCCGGGACGCAGGGCCTGCGGATTCTTCATCCATTGATAGACCCAGGCCGCGGTGAGCCGCGAACCGACTTGCGTCAGCGTGGGGCCGATATAGCCTTTGTCGCGGTTGCTGTCCACGATGTGGCATCCCTGGCAAGCATATTTGCCATAGAAGAGTTGCTTGCCGAGTTCCACCTGGCCTGGGGAGTAGCCGCTCAAAGGCATGGAATCCCGATCCACCGCAGGGTTCTGGTAGACCGTCATAATGTAGTCGGTGAGTTCGTTCACTTCGCCATCCGTCAGGTTGAAGCGCGGCATGCGGCGAATCAGCGAGGGACGGAGCGTCCCCGGATTCTTGAGGAACTGCACCAGCCACTCCCGCTGCACGGAACTGCCTTCCCAGGTCAGGTCGGGCGCCATATCGCCCCCGTGGCCGTTGATGCGATGACAACTGAAACAAGCCAAGTCGGTCATCAGCTTTCCTGCTGTGCCCGCGGGCTGATAGTCCGACTCAGGGGTGGCAGCCACCGCGAGCGATGGCGGCAGAGTATTGGAACGATCGTTCAGTGAAAGTAGCGCGGTGGTCAGCGCATCGATCTGCGCCGGTGTGAAGGTGTATTGCGGCATCTTCAGGCCGGGCGAAAATGCCCGCGGCTGCTTGATCTTGCCTGCGACATAGTCGGGCAGGGTGTGCGGCATCCCGGGCAGGAAAATAAGCTGCGTGATCGGCTTGCTGCCGATCCGGCTGAGTTCGGGCGCAAAGTTCTCGGGTTTCTTAATCCCCGCAATTTCGTGACACGAAGCGCAGCCGTAGTCGGAAACCAGCCGCTTGCCGTGGGCAATCTGCTCGGGGGTTGCGGCCTCGAGATGGACATTGGCCAGCAGGTCAGAATCGCTCTTGGCCAGCAGGAATCCGGAGAGGGTCGCGATTTGTGAATCGTTAAAGCGATAATGCGGCATGCCCGTGGCCGGATCGTAGTTGCGCGGATTGCGCAGCCAGGCTTGCAGCCACTCGGGTTTCACCTTGCTGCCAACGCGCGTCAACTCCGGTCCAAAGGCGCCACCCACCAGATTCCCGGCAGCGTTCTGCACCGCGTGGCAGGAGGCGCAGAACGATTCTCCGTAAAGGCTGGCGCCGGCCGCGGGGTCGGTGGACGGCTTCACCGAAAGGGCAAAGGTATCTCCCGGGACGGGTGTGGAGTTCGCGATCAGGAACGCCGACATGTCGCGGGCATCGCCGTCGCTCAGCTTGAAGTTCGGCATGGTCGCGGTGGCCGCATAAGCTTGCGGATCCTTAAGCCAGGCGTAAACCCACGCCCGCGTGGTCTTGTCGGCGATGTGCGACAATGGCGGCGGATCGTCAGTCGCCTTCATCACGCTGCCGTCCGGCAGTTTCACGGTATGGCAATGCACGCAGCCGTCGCGGGAGAGCAGGTTGCGTCCCTGATTCAGCACCGGGGTTCCGGGCAGGGGACCGTGGTGGCACTCACCACACGAAGACTCAATGTACTTGGCGGGAAGAATCGGCTGCTCCCATGCCAGCGTGCTGTTGTGCGCTTCGGCCACGGTGGTGGCGGCGCCCTGTCCGCGATGGCAGATCGTGCAGCCGAATTGATCAAGCTTGTGGGGGATGACCGGGTGCGTGCGGAACGGCTGCACCGGAACATCGGCCAGGGTGGCTTCCTTCAGCCCCACGTGGCAGCTCGTGCAACGATCCACGACGTCGAGTTCGGGCAGCCATATCTGCTGGATGCCGCCCTTAAAGTGGCGCTGCAGCGTGTTCGCGTCGCTGCGATTGCGGATCATCCGGAGATAACCGTGCTGGTAGTGACGCCACTCGCTGAAATAATTCTTCGCCGGGGCGATCGCGAGCGAAATCAGAAAGACGAGGCTGACGACTCCGAAGGCGCGAACGCTGTCCCCGAATAATTTTTGCCAGAGCGACGTAAGTTTCTCCCTCATAAGCGCCGCATCCCGCTGTCAATTTCTAGGTACATCCCTATGAACATCTTCATAAACCCTGCCACGGCCAGACCCAGGACCAACCCGGCCCGCGGAAAAATATACCGATGGCGGTGAGCACCACCAGTTCGAGTAAGAACCAGGTCATCACCCAGTAGGAGAGCGGCCTGGCCGCCAGATAGCGGCGGAAGGCCGACGCGGATTGGGGCGAGCTTTGCGCCGCCAGAAACATAACCGCCGCCATGATCGCTGTGGGCACAAAGGCCGCATAGACCTTGAAGCTGAGCAGGAAAATGGAAAGCACGGCCACTACCGCATAAAAAATGCGCAGGCGGTGATCCCGGTTCTTCAGGAAGAGCCCGTCGGCTTCGATGTTGACTTTGAAATATGGAATGACGATAAGCGCCATCACGACCAGTCCCGGCGCCAGCACGCCCGCGACTACGGGCGGGAAGTAGTGCAGCATCTCCTGCAGTCCCAGAAAGTACCAGGGAGCCTTGGCGGGATTCGGCGTGTGTGAAGGATCGGCAAGACCTTCGAGCGGAGCGTTGAACATCAGGGCAGTCCATACCAAGCCAACCGCCAGCAACTGAATGGCAACAACCGCGCGAAAAAGAACTTCGGGAAAAGTCTGCACTTGCTCTTCGGTCTCGGCTTTGACTTGCGCCGACGTTCGGCGCGTGATGAAGACGATGCGGCGCGGAGACTTTTTCGCGTTGGAGTCGACGCCGGCGGTGAAATCCTTGGAATCGGCCATGATTATTGCGCCTCCTTCGCGGCGGCGGCGCTATCGCTGGCGGCATGCGCCCGCAGCGTCGCGGGTTCGCTGGCGTGCGAGTAGAGCCCGCCGTCTTTGCGGATCCGCCAGAAGTGGATGGCCACGAAAAACATGGCAGCCAGCGGCAGAATCATGCAGTGCAGCACGTAAAAGCGCAGCAGGGCGTTGGCGTTGACCGCGTTGCCGCCCAGCAGCAGGAAGTGAATCTTGTCGCCGATCAGCGGCACGGCGGAGGCGATGTTCGATCCCACGGTGATCGCCCAGTAGGCTAATTGGTCCCAGGGCAGCAGGTAGCCGGTGTAGCTGAGCAGCAGCGTAACCAGAAGAAGGATGACGCCGATCACCCAGTTGAATTCGCGCGGGGCACGATAAGCGCCGCGATAGAACACTTTGAACATGTGCGCGAACACCAGGAATACCATGGCGTGGGCGGACCAGCGATGCAGGTTGCGCAGAAAAAGGCCCGAGGAAACCACAAACTGCAGGTCCTTGGTATCGGCGTAGGCCTGCGGCACCGACGGGTGGTAATAGAACATCAGGGGAATGCCGGTGGCGACCAGGATCACGAACGTTCCGAAGGTTAGCGTGCCCAGGTACCAGGTGGCACTGACGCTCAGCATGCGGGTGCGGACCTTGGTCGAGAACAGGTGCAGGAACACGTTCTGCTGAATCGCGAGAGCGCGCTTAAGGGTGCTGGAGCCGGTGCCGCTGCGGAAGATGGAGCGCCACACCCGCGTGCCGCGTAGATCGTCGAAATATTGGTCGATGGTCTTCGTCATGCCAGTTTTCGCCATGCTGTTTCCCTAAGTCAGACTCTCACGAAGGAATCCCGTGCCAGGGGCGGAACGTCCGTGGACCGGTCCACCAGCAGATCGCCGTCCTCGTTGAGCCAGATACGTTTCCACGGCAGGGGCCTGGGCGCGGGACCCTCGATTTTGTCTCCGGGCTTGTGATCGTCTTCGGCGCGGACGAAGAACTTGCTCCCGTGGCAGGGGCACGCAATAATGCCCAACTCCGGCTTCCATGCGGTCATACAGCCCAGATGGGTGCAGATTGCGCTCAGCGAGAAGTAGCCCTCTTGCGAGTGGATGATGTAGATGGCCGAATTCACGTCAAGCGTGACCGAGTCCAGCGGATAGCGGTCTGGCTTGCCCTCATTGACCACGGGCGACGGCTCGTAGAGAACGTTCGGCTCGAGATATTGATAGGCGAAGGCCGCCGTGCCGGCAGTGGCGATGCCCAAAGAACCCAGCCCCAGCTTCAGGAAGAATTGACGGCGGTTCACGTCGTCGATTTTTTTCGGTTCGTCTGCCATTCTTGCCTCTTGCCTACTTCTGTAGCCCCGCGCCGATGGAGGCTACTGAGATCAAGCCAGTCGGCTCCGCGGGAATAAAGTTGTACGACTCCATCGTGATGGTGCCTACGGGACATCGCATCGCGCACAGCCCACAGCGGATGCAGCGAGTCTCATCCTTCAACATGGCGGCGCCGGTGATGACTCCCAGGTCGTCTGCGGCGACTTCGTCGAACTCCACGCCGAAACATTCCTGGTTGGCGCGGATGTGCTGCACGGTTTCGGGCTCGAAGGCGATGCGGTCGAGCGAAACCAGTTCCAGGCATTTCTCCGGGCAAACATCCACGCAGCCGCCGCACAGGATGCACATGCTGCCGTCTTCGGGAACACCTTCGAAAATCGTGTTGACCCAGCAGTGCAGGCAGCGCTGGGCTTCGGCCATGGCAGCCGGGGCGTCATAGCCGACTTCGACCTCTGTGACGCCGGTGCGGCGCTCCAGCGGAAGCATGGGTACGGGCTGGCGATTGATGTCGAGATAGTCGAGCGGCATGGCATGCCGCTTGAGCACTTCGACCTCGATGATTGGCTCTGGATGTTTTTCGCCGCGCAGAAACTCGTCAATGCCGACCGCCGCGCGCTTGCCGTCGCCGACACTATCAATAATCAGGCGTGGGCCGAAGACGCAGTCTCCGCCGGCGAAGATGCCGGGAGCGGAGGTCATCAGCGTCTGCGGATTCACCGCGATCAGGCCGCGCGGCGACAGGTCGACTTTATCTTCAGGGGTAAGGAAGTCGAGACGCGGCGCCTGGCCAATTGCCATGATGATGGTGTCGCACTCGATCTGGGTCTCACTGTTGTCGTAGAACGCCGGATTGAAGCGCTTGTTCTGATCGAAAACCCATTTGGTCTTGAGCGTCTCGAGCGCGGTGACCTTGCCGTCCTTGCCCAGAATGCGCTTGGGCCCGAGCCCGGGATGCATGATGATGCCTTCCTCTTCGGCTTCGACAATTTCTTCCAGGGCGGCGGGCATTTCCTCGCGGCGCTCGAGGCAGACGAGATTCACTTCGCGCGCGCCCATGCGCAGGGCCGAGAGCGAGATATCGACCATTTCCCGGGTGGCCACAGCGGTGACGTTCTCGGTGGAGGGCTCGGCGTCCTCGACGCCGCCGGCATGCTGCTTGACCACCTCTCGTGCGGCGGAGCGGGCCACATCCATGGCGACGTTGCCGCCGCCGATGACGATGACCTTCTTGCCGATAGTGAACTTGTAGCCGAGGTTCACGTTGAGCAGAAAGTCGATGCCCTTATGCACACCGTCGAGATCGACACCGGGAATGCTGAGATCGCGACTGCGGTGCGCGCCCACGGCCACGAGTACGGCATTGAAGCCCTGGCGGCGCAGATCGGAAATGGAGAAGTCGCGCCCGGCAGCTTGATTCAGCCTGAGAGTGATGTCGCCGGTCTCGAGAATTTCGCGCACCTGCGCCTCGACCACGTCGCGCGGCAAGCGGTATTCCGGAATACCCAAATACAGCATACCGCCGGCGACCGGCGCCGCTTCGAAAATCGTCACCGCGTAGCCCATCAGGGCGAGGTCATGCGCCGCCGACAGTCCCACGGGACCGCCGCCCACCACCGCAACCTTGAAGGGGAGTTTCTTCTGCCCTCTTCCTTCATTGACATTGATGGGATGTTTCGATTCGGGCCCGTGCTGCTCGGTAAGAAAGCGCTTCAGCGCGCGAATGGAGATGGGCCGGTCGATTTCGCCGCGGCGGCAGGCGGTCTCACAGGGATGCGCGCAGACTCGTCCGCAAATACTGGCCAGAGGATTGGGATCGCGCGCAATGCGATAGGCGTCTTCGAAACGTCCTTCGGCAATCAGGCCGACGTAGCGCCCGGCATTGGTGTGGGCCGGGCAGGCCATCATGCAGGGGAAATTCGTATTCAGCCAATCCCCGTCGACCTTCTTGCTCTTGAATCGCTTCAGCATCGCGGCATTTTTGGTTCGAGCGACTGGTTGAACCCTTCGGCACACGCCCCAGGGCAGGCACAAAACTCAGGACCAGCGTAAAAGCTGGTGTCAAGAATTACGGGGAGCGATGTTACGGCGCTACCGCTCCCCGCGGCTCGACGACTCGTGCTCCTTACTTTGTGAGGGTGAAATCTGCTTTGCCCTCACCCGAAACCGTTACCGGCTTGGACTGATTCTTTGCGCCTTCGTGCCAGGCTGTGACGGTGTAGCTGCCGTCGGGAACGTTCTCGATCTTGTATTCCCCGGCCTTGTCCGTCACGGCGAAGTAGGGCGTAGGCGAAACCACAATATATCCAGACATGTCCGGGTGAACGTTGCAAAACAACGGCACCACGCCGGGATTGTCAAACTTGAAGGGACGCTTCTCGCCCTGCGGCCAGGTGCCCATGTTGTGGCCGAGTTTCTTGTTGCCGCCCACCGAAATCCAGAACACGTTGTGGGCGACTTTGTCGCTGTTGAGGAACTCGACCGTGGTGCCCTGTTGCACCGCGATTATGTGCGGCTGGAACATCAGGCCCTTCTGGTCCATCACCGGCTTTTCGGCCGGAGCGGGAAAGGTCTTTCCGGCAATGGCGTCGACGTAGACTACCGATTCGCCATTCACTCCGGAGACTTTGCCAGTGATCGTTCCGGCGCTCGCGACCAAGGTCAGCATGGCCAAGGCCGCTAGTACCATCATCAAATTGCGTTTCATTTTTCTCTCCTCAAGATTCTAAAGTAAATCATCTGGTTTCCCAGGTCGGGCCTAATATACGAACTCCAGTGCACCTGTGGCCGTACTGGTGCGGAATGGCGCCACCACGTTGCCGTTCGAGTCGTAGGCCAGCGCCTGTTTGGGTCGGATCGCGTATTCGAACGACGCCTTGATGTTGGCGTGAATTAGAAATTGTACTCCCGGCGTGACCCGGTTGCGCGTACTCCCGATGGGTGCGAAGTAATTCGTGCTGTTGTCGATTCCAGCGTTGAAGAAGTCCGCCGACGATTGCACCCGATCCCAGCGCACAATTCCCATCACCCAAGGCAACATCAGGTAGTCGGCCTCGATAAAGCCGCCGTTGAACTTGGCGGCCGGGCCGCCAACAAGGCCAGTAGCCCCAGAGTTCAAAAGCAGATCGTCGTCGTGTCCGTACATGTACAGACCGAACAGGTTCAAAGTGCGATAGTTAAAGCTGAAGTCGCCGCCAACGCGATAGAACGGCTCACGGGCGGTGAGCACGATGGCGTTGTCAGTGCTATCGACCCCGTTGAAACGCTGAACCGATCGGCCCTTAAAGAAGAACGTGCCCAGGTTCAGGTAGGTGTGATCGCGGGGCCCCGTCGCTCCCGCCGCCTGAATCTCATTCCGGCTGGTGGGATCCTTCTCCAGGTTGAAACGATACGAGAATCGGCCGTAGATGTCCTTGTAGTTGGAGTCCGAGAAGAATCCGCCCGGTGATCCCACGTTAGTCGCGCTGGTCGTGGTCCCGCTGGTGTTTTGATTCACCACCGCCAGGGAGTAGTGATAGCCGCGGTATTGGTGCCCTCCGCTGAGCTCGAAGCCTTGCGCCGCGTCCCCGATCGCAAACTGGTTATTTACGTTCTGCGTGTTCGCGAATCCAATGTTCGCCTCGGTGTAAATGTCCCAGGGAGTGATATTGATGGAGCGTGCCTGCGAGAACGGCAGATCCAACTCGAATTGACCCACGCGCAAGCTCAGCGAGTCGGTCGGCAACTTGAAGAATCGGCCGATATTCACGAACTTCAGATAGCCGTCCCCCAGACCTCCGTTGGCATTGGAGCCCGACACGCTCAGGTCGTCATCCACCCAGAAGGCGATGTCGCTGCCGAAGTTGCCGGCCATGAAGATGCTGAACAGCCCCGACTCAAAATCCGTACGCGGAACGGTCGGATTGGTGGGGTCGACCGAACCCGCGGGATTGTAGTTATTCGCGCTGTTGGGCGTGTACTGGAAAAACTGGTTGTAGCGCAGACCGATCGGCGGCAGGCCGGGAATCGAACCCGGGAATATCGTGTGCGGCCAGAGGTCCTTCTGCGCCGGAGCCCCCAGCATGACGGGCGGAACCTTCAGGAAGCTCTCGTCATCCTTGGGAAACTTGAAGCCGGCATCCTTGAAGGCCTTGCCGAAGTCGTTCAGTTTGGGAAAATCCACATGACAAGTCGCGCAGGACGTTCCGTACTGGCGCGAAAAAGCGGGAATGGCGAAGCTGCTGGCAGTCAATAAAAAGAACGTCAACAACACGACACTTAGCACAAAAAGAGGGCCGCGAGAGCGCATGGGAAACGCCTCCTGGTATGATTTGAAAAGCTCGGAGCCTAATGTTGTTAACAGATTGGCCTGATACTAGCGGCGGTCGTAGAAGCCCGCCGGATGATGAATCACACTTGAGTGTGATTTCAATCACAGCCGAACCAGAACGGGAAAGCATGGAGCTAGCATCGGGTGCGAAATTCTTCAAATTGCACTGTTTCCTTGGATATGGCGGCGAGCCCCTCGACATGTTTACCCGGGAAGTGCTCCTTGGCTGGGGAGGGCCGCGAAGTGACCCTACGAAACCAAATCGGCTTTGCGATTACGAGTTTTGCATCTGAAACGGGTCATGCCGGCATCGAACTGACAAGGACTACGGGTATTGGGAGGGGAGTGTTCGCCTCCGCGAGCTGCCTTTACCGGCATGAGTGAGGGCCAAATTATTGAATTAAAAAGGATTTCGAGCCGGGCGAAGGGAGTCGAGCGTTTTGACAGGATTAATTCCGCGGGGGCGCGACCGCCAGATGGCGGCGCCGGTTTGGTTTCTCCTGACACTGTTGGTGCTGGCCGGCACGGCTCGTGCCGATAATGCCGCCTTCGATCTGGTCGGTCCCAAAGTAGACGTCCGGGTGCAGCGCGCTGGGGTGACTCTTCCGATTGCTGAGGTGCCGAATTTGCAGGCTGGGGACCGGCTTTGGGTTCACCCCGATCTGCCAGACAGTCAGTCGGTGCGCTACCTGATGGTGGTGGTCTTCCTGCGCGGCGCGACCAATCCTCCGCCGGATTCGTGGTTTACCCGCGTGGAAACCTGGAGCAGGCCTGTCCATGAAGAAGGCGTCTTTGTCACCGTACCGGAAGAGGCCGAGGAAGCGCTGCTGTTTCTGGCTCCGGAAACCGGCGGAGCTTTCAGCACTCTGCGTGCAGCCGTCCGGGGCAAGCCCGGCGCTTTTGTGCGCGCGGCGCAGGATCTGGAGCAAGCCAGCCTCGACCGCGCCCGTCTGGAAAAATATCTCGATGCCGTGCGTGAGCTTTCCAGCAGCGAACCCGAGCAACTGAAGGCGCACACCACGTTGCTGGCGCGCAGTTTGAACATCCGGCTCGATCAGCAGTGCTTCGACAAGCCCAGCGCGCAGCAAGTACCGTGCCTGACGCAGAATACGGACCAACTGGTGCTGGACGACCCACACAGCCAGACCATGGTGGCAACCCTAACGTCAGGGCCGTCAACCGATCTGCTGGCGCAAATCAGTGCCACTCCCACCGCCCGCGGCGGGTATTACAGTCCTTATATTGGCGCGGCCGTCGATGTCGCCCGCATCCTGAGTACGGCGCATACCGCGCAGTACCAATACATTCCTGCCCTCGCGTTGCCCAAGCACGACGAACTGAATCTGCGTCTGAACAATCCTCCGTCCTTTCGTAATCCGAAGTCGGTGCTGGTGGTCGGCCTGCCCCTGGTTCGATCCTCTCCAGTTCCTCCCCTCCGAGCGGTGGACGTGGCTCAGGTATTTTGCGCGGGCAAGCCTTCCCTCCTGCTTCCGGCCGAAGACGCTCCGCTGGTCTTTGCCACTACCCTGGCGCACAACTTCGTTTTGCACGTGGAAGCCAAATCGGGTCCGGATATTGATCTGCCCGCGAAGCCCGATCCGGTGCGGGGTGGGTTTATGGTCGAGACTCACGCCATGCCGGCCGCTGATCTGGACGGGGAAGTGACCGGGATTCTGCGCGGAACCTGGGGCTTCAGTTCGTTCGACGGGCCTCACTACCAACTGCGCACTTCCAGGCCGGCGCAATGGATTGTGGCCTCCAAAGACGCCAGTGCGCTGATTGTGGGGCGCGAAGACACGCTGCATTTGCAGTCCGCGGACACATGCTGCGTGAGCGGGGTCACGCTGAAGGACGAGCAGGGAAAGGTTCTGGCAACTGAGTGGAAGGCGGTGAAGCCCGACGAACTGGAGGTGAAAGTTCCGCTGCAGAAGGCCAGCGCAGGATCGGTCACCATGGCGATCAAGAGGTTCGGACTGAGCGATGCCGACGAGATTCCGCTTCACACCTACGCTGAGGCTGGCCGCCTCGATAGTTTCGGCATTCACGCGGGCGATGACGACGGAGTGCTCAAAGGTACACGGCTGGACCAAGTCAAGAGCCTCGATGTAGACGGTCTGCTCTTCACTCCGGATTCGTTGACTCGAGCCAACCAGCAGGACGAACTCAGGTTGACGACGCACGATACAGCCGCCAGTGCGAAGTTGCATGCCGGAGACTCGACCGTAGCCCACGTCACACTCAAGGATGGCCGCGCCCTCGATCTCAAGACGGAGGTCGAAGCGCCGCGGCCAGAAGTCGGCATACTCACCAAGAGTGTGGAATTGGATGACCCATCCCAGCCGGTGGTGCGTCTGGGCAGCCAGGAGGAGCTGCCGCAGGAGGGACGGCTCAACTTCTTCCTCAAGACTCAGGTGCCGGAAACCTTTCCGCCCACGGAAAAAATCGAGGTGGCGACCGCCGATGAGTCGTTCCGAGTGCTGCTCAGCTTTAAAGACGGCAATCTCACGCTGCAGGACTCGAAGACGGTTTTCGCGGTGCTCGATCCCATGAAGTTGCTTGGGCCTTCGGCGTTCGGCCCGCTGAAGTTTCGCCCCGTTACCGCCGACGGGATTGACGGCGACTGGCAGTCGCTGGTGAATCTGGTGCGCATTCCGGAGCTCAAAGGAGTCCGCTGCGTGCCCGCGCCCGAAAGGCAGTGCACTTTGAGCGGCGACAAACTCTTTCTGATCGACTCGGTGAGCGCTGATCCGAATTTCGCGAATTCCGTGACCGTTCCGGAAGGCTTCGTGGAGGCTGCGCTGACCATTCCTTCACCGAAGGGAAAGACTTTGTATATCAAACTCCGCGACGATCCCTCCATCGTGGATACCGCGGTCGTGCCTGTGCTCAACAATCAGCCTTAGGAAATCGAGAAGGGAAAAGCAAGAGGAAGAGCGGCGAGAAGTTTCGCCGCTCTCCAACTGCTCCCGCGTCGAACGAGGGTACGAGTCGTACGCGAGCTTACTTGCCCAGGGCCACCGTCTTGAAGGTCGAGGCGTAGGCCGCGCCGTAGGTGCTGTAGCCGGGGTAATTGGGATCAAACGCCAGAAGCCAGTCGTAACAGTAGATTTCGAGGATGGTGACGTGGTGGCTCACGGCAAACGGCAACAGCGTAACCAGCGATCCCACCGGCGCATTCCCTTGCGGGCTGCTCAACGCGATGGTTTGCAATTCCAGCGGAGCGCTTCCGGTGTACTGGTCAAACAGGTTGCACCAGTCGGCAGAGCAGTACGGATACTTGGTTATGTCGCTGGCCTGCATCCCCTGGTTGCCGAAGCCCATGTGTAACGAAATGGCCGTGGCCGACTCCGACTGAGGCATGGAGTTGCCATCCACGCTGTCAATGCCCACCATCAATCGCTTGGGAGATTTGAGAGTGGATTCGTAGTTCAGCATGGCATTCACGTAGTTGATCCATGTGGTGTCGGTCCAGCCCCACTTGTTCACGAAGGTCTGAGTGCAGGGATCGGTGCCAAAGTTGGGTCCCGGGAAGGTCTCGCCGCCGCGTCCTAATCCAATTCGGATGTAACCGATCGAGCCGTTATTGGCGTAGTGCTTCACCACTTGCGCCATAAATGCCTGGTAGGGAAGCTGGAACGCAGACTGGAAATAGTTAGGGATTTTCTCGCCCGCGCAGGTCGTAATGTTTGAGGGGCCTAGGTTGTTCAAGACGTACTGCGGGGTTGCGGCGTTGATCGGAGTGTCGCTTACCGCCCAAACGATCAGGTTGACCTTCTTGCCTGCGCCAATCCAAGGGGCAATCTGCGCGTCAAATGTGGAGAAATCGTACTGCGGGCTGGCCGACGGCCCCTGGTCGACGCTTGCCCATTGCAGCCAGACCGTCACCCCGGCCACGGTTGGATTGTTCAGAAGATACTGCTGCACATCAGCATAGTAGGGCTGGTAAGAGCTGGTGGGGGGGAACAGCAATTCTAAAGAGATAGGCGGCACCGGCGCGATAGAAACCGTGACTGTGGAAGTCGCCTTTTTCGTGGTGTCGGCCACACTGGTGGCAGTGATGGTTAAGGTCGTTCTCTGGGTTACAGCGGGCGCAGTGAAACTGCCGGTCGCCGAAATAACTCCGTTCGAAGCGGTCCAGGTCACCCCGGTATGCGTTGTGTTGAGAACTGTCGCCAAAAACTGCTGGGTGCCTCCCGACGGAATGGTCAGAGTGCCGGGAGCTAGCGAGATGCTAACCGGAGGCTGCTTAAAAGTGACGGCGAACTGCGCGTTGCCGACTTTTCCGGCGGAATCCCAGGCGTATACCGTGAAGGTGAATTGTCCTGTGCTCGTCGAGGCGCCGCTGATCACTCCTGTGGAATTGTTAATGAGCAAACCTTTGGGCAAACTGGCCGCTTTGTACAGATAAGGCGCTGTTCCCCCACTAGCCGCGACGGTGGCGGTGTAGGGCTCAGTCGCGACTCCGGTGGGAACGCTTCCGGTGACTGTGATCGGATTCGCGGGTGGCGGCGGAACGGGACTGCCGAACATGGGCTGCGAAGCAACCAGAATAAGAGCCAAAAATAAAAGAAAAACCGGCTCGATTCTGCAAAAAGGGGTTCGGCGAACCGGCGACAGAGCCGGACGGTACAACGTGGGGGACATACCTGCACCTCAAAAAAATCGGGACTATGACGAAGTCGGCGCAGACTCGTTGTTGCCTGGACTGACTGTAGAGCAGAGAAGTAGTAAGCGGCAGGTCTCAGAAGTCCAGTTACTGAACAGTAAACACGCGAAACACCCGCTAGTATTGGGTCAACCGCGCCCACTGACCCGTTGTCAATTTGGAACGGCGGTCCATTTTTCGCGGCGCGGTATACTCGGCTTCGATCTTCATGGCCAACATCCTTTATGGAGTGAACGGCGAGGGCGCGGGGCATTCCACGCGCGCCGGGGAAGTGCTCTCTCATCTCGTGGACCGGGGACACGTGGTTCACGTCGCCTCTTTCGACCGCGGCCTGCAGAATCTGAAAGAGCACTTCGACGTCACCGAAATTTACGGCTTTCGTTTTGCATATGTGAACAACCGCGTGCGCTACAAGCGCACCATTGCCAGGAACCTGATCACGGTTCCGCAGGCCGCGAAGAGCCTGGCCCGTCTCCAGGACCTGGTCGAAGAGTGGAAAATTGATCTGGTCATCACCGACTTCGAGCCGCTGACCTGCCACATCGGGCATAAGAAGCGGCTCCCCGTTATTTCCATTGACAACCAGCATTGCCTGACCAACGCGGTCGTGTCCTATCCCAAGCAGTACCGGCGCGACGCCGCTGCCGCCAAGCTCGTCACCCGCCTCATGACGCCGCGGGCCGATGCCTACCTGGTGATTTCCTTCTTCACCGCGCCAGTGCGGAAGCGCAACACGTTTTTGTTTCCTCCGCTGCTGCGAAAGGAAATCCTCGACGCGGCTCCAACCGAGGGTGATCACATCCTGGTCTACGTGACTTCGCCCGCGCCGGCGCTGGCGAAGTTGTTGAGCTCGGTGCGCTGCCGCTTCATCGCCTACGGTTTCGGGCGCGAGGGTAAGAGCGAGGAGGGGAACATTCTTTATAAGGAGCCTTCCCTGGAGGGTTTCTTCAATGACCTGACCAGCGCCCGGGCCGTCGTGGCGAATTCCGGATTCTCTCTGGTCACCGAAGCGCTGCATTTAGGCAAGCCTTACCTGGCCGTGCCCGTGAGCCACCAGTTCGAACAGATTTTCAACGCGTACTGGCTCGACAAGTCCGGCTACGGCGCTTACTGGGAAGAACTGAACAAGGAGCGGGTCGAGGCTTTCCTGTACAACCTGCCGCACTATCGGGAGGCTCTGGCACAATATCCGCGACAGGGGAACCGGGCTTTGCTCGAAAAGTTGGACGCCCTGATCGCTCGCTATGTCGCCGGCCAGGACGACCCTGAGAGCACCTGAACTGACGTAACCTCCGCCAGCCTTGCCGAGGGCGATACCATTCTTGCAGCATGCCGTTCCTCCCTCGACGGATTGCTACGGGAGGTTCTCTCGATGACGGCAATACGAAGAATTCTCGGTTTACTTTCAGCCAGCGTGTTCCTGTGCGGGCTCGCGTCGTATGGTCAAGATTCGCCTTCGCTCGGAGATGTTGCCCGCCAGTCCCGCCTGCAAAAACAGCAGAAAGATGCGCAGGCGAAAGATGCGCAGGCCAAGGATGCCGTGGCAAAAGATACAGCTGCGAACGGGACTCAGCCGCCGAAGACTGCGAAGAAGGTCATTACGAATGACGAACTTCCCGAACACACGGGGCCGACCCGCATTTCCGCCGCCGACTCCCAGACAAGCATGACCGACGCGCCGGAAGATGGCGAGGGCAAGGCTCCGGCCGAATATTGGAAGTCCCAGATTCAGCAGCAGAAAAATGCCGTGGCCTCGCTGCAGAGCAATATCAAAGAGCTGGAGGATTCCATTCGCTTTGCTCCCGGCAACTGCGTTAGGGGTTGCGTGCAATGGAATGAGCACCAGAAGGAGAAGCAAGAGCAGGTGGAAGCCATGAAGTCACAACTGGAGGAGCAGCAAAAGCATCTGGAAGAGATGCAGGACACCGCCCGCAAACAAGGGTACGGCAGCTCGGTCTACGATCCGTAGGAGCGCGAGACAAGCAGGCGAAAGCGAGGTCCTGCAGGGGAACGAAAACAAATGCCGCCGCTGCCAAATGAGAGCGGCGGCGGCGTTTTTCTTTGAGACCAAACGGCGGCTAGTTGCCCTTCTTCGCGGTGTACGGATTCGCGAACGTCAGCACCGTCGACAAATCGATGCCGCGGATAATGCTGACCGAATGGTAGAGCAGTCCCCACGAATCGATGGTCGAGTTGTCAGGGAAAACGCAAGTTTCGAGAGTCTTGTCGATTCCGCCCTTCGAGACCCATGCGCCGCCGGCGAAGTCGGTGGCGCCGATCTCGGCGCCGCCAATCTGCGTGCAATAAAACGAAGCCGGATTGCCATTCCCCTGACCGTTCCAGGGCACTTGCGCATAGTAGGCCAGCGCCGCCAGAGTGGGCCGGGTCTGAGTCAAGGTTTCCAGGGAAAGATGAATACGCGACCCGTCGGAAGCCGTGTACTGGCAAAAGGTTTCTTCGCTGCCCAGCCACAGCCAATTCTGGGGAGCATTATTCGTTCCATATACCGCGTGACGAACCTCTATGAGCCCACCCGTGGCCGTGCAGTAGGCCTCTTTCGGTGAAACCGCCGCCGGTTTGGCGGTTGATTTCGCGGTTTGGGCTACCGCGTGGAACGCAGTTCCGCACAGTCCCAAAATCATTGCAATTCTGACCACCCCTCGTGTGGCGCGCATGAACTCCCCCTTAAGTTTTTTCTACGACATCTCACTCGCGGCGAAAGTCTACCACGGAGCCGGTGTCTCCACTGCATGCGATTTTTGGGATTCCCCAAAACGACTCAGCCGTGCGAAATTAGTGATGTGCCTCTAGTAGTTCGTCCTTCGCCCATTCATTCGGCCGGCGTTTACACCACGACCCCGATCCGCAAGGGAACGCGCGTGGTCGAGTATGCCGGCCCGCGCATTACTCGCGAAGAAGCCGACCGCCGCTATGACGGCGTTTCCCGCACGTATTTGTATGGATTGGAAGACGGCAAGACCATCATCGACGGCGAAGGCCTGGGCGCGTACCTGAATCACTCCTGCGATCCCAACTGCGAAGTGGACGAGGTGAAGGGGCGAGTCTGGCTCTTTGCGGTGCGCGACATCGCCGCCGGCGAAGAGTTGGTGTGGGACTACAACCTCTACGATGACGAAGAGCCCGCCCCCTGCCGGTGCGGTTCGCGCAAATGCCGCGGCACCATGTATTCCCGGGAGTGGATGGCGAAGATGCGCCGCAAGGAGGCACGCCAAAAAAAGCAAGAATCGACGGACGCCCAAAGCCCGAGTGCCCAAGCCATGAATCGGTGAGAAATGCGGCCCGGGCAAGCTGCGTGCGGCAACTAGAGATTGTGCGAGACCTGAGGATGGAAGAAAAGCTAGGACGCTACCGTGCTTTCTGCGCCTTTCCGTGTTCCCGCCAGCCTTCAATAATCAAGTACAGCACCGGGATGAAGAACAGATTGAGAATGGTCGACATAATCATCCCGCCGAACACGGTGGTGCCCACGGAGTGCCGTCCATTCTCACCGGCGCCGGTGGCCAGCACCAGCGGCACCACGCCCAGAATGAATGCCAACGAAGTCATCAGAATGGGCCGCAGACGAATCGTCGCCGCCTGCACCGCGGCTTCCATCAGCGGAACACCACGCTCGCGCAGTTGCTCGGAAAATTCCACGATCAGAATGGCGTTCTTGCTCGACAGTCCCACCAGCATGACCAGCCCAACCTGACAGAATACGTCGTTTTGCAGACCGCGGATCCACTGCGCGCCCAGCGCTCCCAGCAGCGCCATGGGCACCGCGAGCAAGACGATGAAGGGCAGCACGAAGCTTTCATACTGCGCCGAAAGCGTGAGGTAGACAACCAGCGTGCCCAGGCCAAACAGGATCAGCGACGTTCCGCCCGCCGCCAATTCCTCCAGCGACAAGCCGGTCCAACTATAGGAAAAGCCCTGCGGCATCTTCTTGGCCAGATCCTCCATGGCGGCGATGGCCTGGCCGGAACTGTAACCCGGCGCGGGCGAGCCATCGATTTCCGCCGACCGGAACAGGTTGTAGTGGCTGATGACCTGCGGCGTCGTGGTCTGCGTAATGCTGATCAGGTTATCCAGCGGCACCATCGCCCCGCTGTCCGACCGTACATAAAACTGTTTCATGTCCTGCGCGGTTGCCCGGAACTGTTTATCCGCCTGCACGTACACCCGGTACGACCGGTTGTTGAAGTCGAAATCGTTTACGTAGGCCGAGCCCATGTACACGCCCAGCGTGTCGGTGATTTGCGACAGGGGAACGTGCAGGCTCTTCGCCTTCTCGCGGTCAATCGTCACCAGATACTGCGGGTCGTTCGCGGTAAAGGACGTGAACAGCCGGGTCAATTCCTTGTGCTGTCCCGCTTGCCGCATCAGGCCCTGGGTTGCGCTCGCCAGTTCCTCAAGGGTATGCGCAGCCTGGTCCTGCACCACGAACTGGAATCCGCCAAACTGTCCCAGACCCTGAATCGGCGGCGGCAGCGTGGGAAACACGATCGCTCCCGAAACCCCAAACATGCGCGGACGAATGCGGTTCAGGATCGCCGAGGCGGTGTGGGCCTCACCCTTGCGCTGGGAATAGGGCTTCAGAGGAACGAAAATAATCCCCTGGTTCGCCGCCGCCCCCGCGAAGCTGAAGCCCGCGACCGAGAACGTTCCCTCCGATTCCGGCACGTCCGCCAGCAGGTCCGAAACCTGCTTCCCAATCGCTTTCGTATATTCCAGCGAGGCCCCCGACGGCGCCTGGATGACGACGATGAAATAGCCCTGGTCTTCGTCGGGGACGAATCCGGTTGGCACGCGAGTGAATACGAAATAAGTGAACCCCAGGCCGGCGAAAAACAGCACCACCATCGCCAGCTTGTGTTTCAGCACATGATGCAGCAGGGCGCGGTAGCCACGGGTGAGGGCGGCGATGCCATCGTCGAACTTTCGCAGCCACCACCACTTTTGCCGGTGGGAATCGCGCAGAAAGATCGCCGCCAGCACCGGAGCCAGGGTAAGCGCGTTAAAGGCGGAAATGGCAATGGAAAATGCGATGGTCAGAGCAAACTGGCGGAACAGGATGCCGGTCGTCCCGGGAAAGAACGCAACCGGCACAAACACGGCACAGCAGCACCAGTGAGGTGGCGATGACAGCGCTGGTAATTTCGCCGGTGGCGGCTGCCGCCGCTTTGTGGGAGTCGTGTTCGCCCTCCGTGATGTGGCGCTCAATGTTTTCAATCACAACGATCGCATCGTCGACGACAAGGCCCGTGGCGAGTGTGATGCCGAACAGGGTCAGCGTGTTGATGGAGAAGCCGAGTAACTTCACAAAGATGAAGGTGCCGATGAGCGAAACCGGAGTGGCGATAAAGTGAATCATCGTCGTCCTCCAGTCGCCGAGAAAGATAAAGATCACCAGGATGACCAACGCGATCGCCCCACCTACGGTGAAGACAACGTCCCGGATCGACTCGCCCACCGCGTCGGTGGTGTCGAAAGCGACCTTGTAGCGCATGCCCGGCGGGAACCTCTTCGACAGCCGTGCGAGTTCCGCAATCGCCTTGCGATCCACGTCGAGCGCGTTCGCGGTGGAGAGCTGCGTGACCCCGAGTCCGACCGCATCCTGCCCATTGAATTGCAGATCGGTGCTATAACTCTCCGCACCCAGTTCGGCGTGTCCAACGTCTTTGAGGCGGACCAACGTCCCATCCGAGTTCGTCTTCAGAATGATGTTGTCGAATTGTGCAGGCTCGCTCAACCGCCCCACCGCCCGGACGCTCACCTGGTATTGCTGTCCTGGGACGGAAGGCTGCTGGCCGACCTGTCCGGCCGCGACTTCCACGTTCTGCTCCGAGAGCGCGTTCACCACGTCGGGCGCGGTGAGCCCTCGGCCCGCCATCCGCACCGGATCCAGCCACAGCCGCATCGAGTACTTGCGCTCGCCAAAGATGAGCACGTCGGCGACCCCCGGAATGCGTTTGAGCGCATCCTTGACGTAGACGTCAATGTAGTTGCTCATGAACAACGTGGAATACTTGTTGTTGTCGGCGACGATGGCCGCGCCGAAGACAAAGTTTTGCGAAGTCTTCGCCGTCGTGATCCCCACGGCTTTCACCGCGCTGGGAAGCCTTCCTTGCGCGGTGTTCACTCGGTTCTGAATGTCGACCGTGGCCAGATCCGGATCCCGGCCCAGATCGAACGTGGCGACGACGCTGCTGGTTCCATCGTTGCCGCTGGTGGAAGTGATGTACTTCATCCCCTCCGCGCCGTTGATCTGCTGCTCCAGGGGAATCGTGACCGCGCTTTCGACCGTCTGCGCGCTCGCTCCGGTGTAGAAGCTTGTAACGCCCACCTGGGGCGGCGCAAGATTCGGAAACTGCGAAATGGGCAATGTGGGAATCACGGCTGCGCCTGCCAAAAGGATGAGCAGCGCGCAGACTGAGGCAAACACCGGTCGTCGGATAAAGAACTCAACAAACATGAGAAATCCCGTGCACTGCGGCGGGTTTCACCGTCGCGTAAGGTATGTTGCTGTTTTGGAAATCCTGACCCCTGACTAACCCTGCGGAATCACCGGCGCCCCATCCAGCAGGAACTGCGTCCCGGAGATGATCACCTTGTCCCCAGGCTTGATGCCTTCCTGCACTTCGTAATCGTTGCCCACCGTTTGTCCAATCTTTAACGGCCTCTGGCGGGCCACGAAGGAGCCGCCATTCTGCGCCTCGGCGACGAATGCGAAATACTGGCCTGCCAGGCGCGACACGGCGAGGATTGGAACCTCCGGATTCTCATGGGTTCCGAACACCACGCGGGCCCGCACGAACTGCGACTGCCGCAGGGCATCGTTCCCATTCTCGATGCGGGCTTTGACCAGCACGGTTTGCGTCGTGTTATCCACTTGCGGAGAAACAAAGCTCACGCGCGAGTTGGCCAGCACTTTGCCGTCGCTATCCAGTACCTGCACCGGCAGATTCATCTTGAGCTGCGACGAGTGCTCGATGGGCACATACAGGTAGACTTCCAGGCTGCCGGGCTGATCGACCGTGGTCAGTTGAGTCGTGTTGGTGACGCGGTCGCCGACGCGGACCGGGATATCTCCTACAATGCCGCCCCGCGGAGCGACCACCTTGTAGTAGTGCAGCTGTACTTCCTGTTCGCGCACTTGAGCATCGAGCGCGTCCATCTGCGCCTGGGACGCATCCAGGGCCGACTTCGCCTGGTCCAGGTCCTGCTTGCTGACCACGCCTGCCGCGAATAGGCCCTGGGCGCGTTCGTATTGCTGCTTCAGCCAGTTCAGGTTGGCCTGCTGCGCCGCGCGCGCACTCTCCTGGCTCTTGACCGTGGCCTGCTGCTTCAGGGGATCGATTTCCATCAAAGCCGCTCCCGCCTCAACCCGGTTACCCGAATGCACGAAAATCTGGGTAACCTGGCCCTCGACCTGCGGCATGATCACAGCCGAGTCGCGCGACTTTAAGGTAGCAACGTATTCGTTGGCGTCGCTGACGGGCACCGCCCGCGCTTCCAGCACCTTGACCGGCATGCCGACGGGCCCGCTGGCATGAGGATTCTGGGCCGCGTTGCTGGAGCACGCCAGTGTGATTCCGCTCGCCGCCAAACCTGCGATCAGCAGACTTTTCGCTACGTATTTTTGAAGGTTGTTTGCCATAAGTCAGGAATTGCCGTTTCCGCCTCTAAACACTGTAACCCGCGCTGGGCCCCACCGGGAAGCAGCCCCCAAGCCTTATTGGAGGCGAAATCTTGCCCCACGTCATCTTTTGAGGTACAGATTCCGTTGCCCCGGTCCGCGACGCAAAATAATCGCGGCTTGCCCGCGAGACCCCTTACCCGGCAATCATCTTCCCCAGAATCTCCTTCAGGATTTTGGCCGCAACCGTGGCGGTTACTCCGGCCAGATCCTGCACCGGGTTGTACTCCACCACGTCCGCCCCCACAACGTCTCCCTCAATGGCATGCAGGTGAGCGATCGCCTCCCGCGCCGACATGCCGCCCGGTTCGCGGTGCGAGACGCCGGGGCAAATGCCGGATCCAGCACGTCCATGTCGAACGTGATATAAACCGGGCCGGTCGCCTTCAATTTGTCATAGGCCGGCAATGCCCGCATTTCCACCACTTCGACGCCGAATCTCTGCGCCTGCTCCCGCTGATGCCGATTGATGGTGCGAATCCCCACCTGCACCAGGCGTTCCGCCAGTCCTGCTTCCATAATCCGAGCAAAAGGGCAGGCATGCGAGAGCCGGTTCCCCTCGAACTCCTCATACAAATCCGGATGTGCGTCGAAATGAATAATCGTTAGATTCGGGTATAGCCGCGCAAAGGCCTTCACCACGGGATAGGTAATGGAATGGTCCCCGCCCAATGAAACCGGTCGACTGCCCTGGTCCAGCAGCGCCGCTACTCCGGCCTCGATCGCGGCGAACGCGTTCTTTTCGTCGAGCGGCAGATCTCCCGCATCCCCATACGCACCGGCCACGCCCAGGTCCACGCCCGACTCCGACCATGTGTTTGACGCATCGCAACGCAGCGCCGCGCGGATTATCGGGGGAGCGTCCCCGGCCCCGCGCAGGTACGAAGAGTACGCGTCAAAGGGAATTCCCAGAAGAGTTGGCCCACCCGCTGGCTTCATAGTCTTGATTCAGACCGGTGAAACGGAACTAACGCAGTCTACATGGCTCCGGTTTCCAAATGTCCGCATCTTGCCTTTCGTTTCTTTGCGGCAGGACCGCAAAAAACCTGTCTATCTGTGCAAAATCCGTAACTTAAGCTTTACGGTACCTGACACAGTGCGCGGTTCCGCCGGAAATCCAGGGGTCTTGCTTAACTGCCGGCATCGCTGTTGTGAATTTCTTTTGATCCCAATTCATCCCTCAGTAGCAGCTTATAGAGCAAACCCGCGTGGCCCATCCTAATCTCGCCGCTCTTTGGCGAGATGGGTTGGGGATTTGACCCTCCGCCGTGCCTGGTTCCGTTCGGTTTCCCTCGAATCCACCACACCGATCGCCGCATCCTTTATGCTAGTACCTGCATTCCTATGACCCCGAAATCTAAGAGTTCCAACGGCGGCTCCGGCGCCGCTGTCGTCGAAACGTCCAACGGCTCCAATCCCGAACGGGAGCGCGTCTTCAACACCTACCGCCACTGGGGATACCTTGAGGGCGATCTCGACCCCCTCGGGTTTCTCCGCCCCCGCGAAACCCCCGAACTGGAGAAAGAAGGCGAATACGCCCGCGAAGCCCGGTCCATCTACTCCTCGACCATCGGCGTCGAGATCAATCACATTTACGCGCCCGAGCGCCGCCGCTGGATTTTCGAGCGAATGGAATCCGAACCGCCAGAAGAAGATCAGCAGCGCATCCTCGGCCTGCTCATCCGTGCCGATATTTTCGAGCAAGTCATGCAGCAGCGCTATCTCGGTAACAAGCGCTTTTCACTCGAAGGCGTCACCGCCCTTTTGCCGCTGGTGGATGAAGTCCTCGACACCGGCTCTCGTCTCGGCGCCATCGAACTCGTCATGGGCATGAGCCATCGCGGACGTTTGAACGTCATGGCGCACGTGGCCCGGCGCCCGACCGACGAAATCTTCGCCGGATTCGAAGATGTCGACCCGCGCAGCGTCCTCGGCTCCGGCGACGTGAAGTACCACATGGGCGCCACCGGCGAATACACGACCCGCGGCGGCGGGAAGGTTCACATTCATCTGGTCTCGAACCCGAGCCATCTCGAAG
This sequence comes from uncultured Acidobacteriaceae bacterium, assembly GCA_963825155.1. Classification (GTDB taxonomy): domain Bacteria; phylum Acidobacteriota; class Terriglobia; order Terriglobales; family Acidobacteriaceae; genus Sulfotelmatobacter. The sequence goes on from CAWGRZ010000004.1 coordinate 268,035, forward strand.
CCGTCGACCCGGTTACGGTCGGCCGCACACGGGCCAAGCAAGACCGCACGCCCGAAGGCGGACGCCAAAAATATCTCCCGTTGCTGGTCCACGGCGACGCCGCGTTTGCCGGACAAGGCATTCTCGCCGAGACCATGAACTATGCCGACCTCCCCGGCTATAGCGTCGGCGGCACGATTCACGTGGTCGCCAATAATCTTTTGGGATTTACCACCAGCTATCTCGAAGAGCATTCCACACGCTTCGCCGCCTGCATTGCGCGCCGCCAGTCAATTCCCATCTTCCACGTCAACGGCGAAGACGTGGATGCCGTCGTACGCGTCGCCCGCATGGCCACCGAGTACCGCTACAAGTTCGGCACCGACGTTGTCATTGATTTAATCGGCTATCGCCGTCACGGCCACAGCGAAGTCGACGACCCCACCATCACGCAGCCGCTGCTCTATAAGAGGATCAAGGAGCATCCGCCCTTGTGGGAGATTTATGCCGACGACATCGGCGCCACGGATGCGCCCGCCCAGGCCGCCGCCATTCGGGCGGAGTTCGAAGCCGCGCAGAAAAAAGCCGGCAGCATCACACAGAAGCCCACCATGCGCGACCTGCCCACGTATTGGGACAGATACTATGGCGGCCGTCACAAGCCGGAATTCGAAGTCGAGACCGGAGTCTCCCCGGACGAGCTAGCTGAACTCACGACTCGCCTGACCACGTATCCCGAAGGCTTCCATATTCACCCCAAGGTAAAGAAGCTGCTGGAGCAGCGGGCGGAAATGGGAACGGGCAAGCGCGCCGTTGACTACGGGATGGCCGAAGCGCTCGCCTTTGCCAGCCTGGTGAAGGGCGGCATTCACGTGCGGCTCTCCGGGCAGGACTCGCGCCGCGGAACTTTCAATCAGCGCCACTCCGTTCTCGTGGACATCGAAAATGAGAACGAATTCGTTCCTCTCGAAAACATCGTGCCCGGACAGGCGCGCTGCGAGATTTACAACTCGACGCTCTCCGAGGCGGGAGTCCTGGGCTTCGAATACGGTTACAGCCGCGACTATCCCGAGTGCCTGGTGCTGTGGGAAGCCCAGTTCGGCGATTTTGTTAACGTCGCGCAAGCCATCATCGACCAGTTCATCAGCGCCGGGGAAGCCAAGTGGAACCTGCTCTCCGGCGTCGTGATGCTCTTGCCCCACGGCTACGAAGGCCAGGGCCCGGAACATTCCAGCGCCCGCATTGAGCGCTTCATTCAGCTCGCCGCCAAGCACAACATCCAGATCGCGCAACCCTCGAATGCCGCGCAATATTTCCATCTGCTGCGCCGCCAGGCCTTGCGCCACTGGCGCAAGCCGCTGGTCGTGTTCACGCCGAAGAGCATGCTGCGTCATCCTGACGCGTCGTCGCCCATCGAGGATTTCACCCATAAGAGTTTCCTGAACGTCATCCCCGATACCGAAGTGGGCGAGGCCGACCGCATCCTGATCTGCACCGGGAAGATCGGCCACGAACTCCAGGCCGAGCGGAAGAGAAGAAAAGACACCACCACCGCAATTGTGTTTCTGGAGCAGCTCTACCCGTTCCCCGAAGAAGACGTCGTCGCCGAGTTTGACCGCCACGGCAAGAACGCCGACATCGTCTGGGTGCAGGAAGAACCGGCCAACATGGGCGCGTTATTCAATATGCTCCCCCGCCTGAAGCGCATCGCCGGAGACCGTCCCGTCCTCAGCGTGAAACGCAGTTCCGGCGCCAGCCCCGCCACAGGCAGCGCGAAAGCCCACGAAGTAGAGCAGAAGACGCTACTGACGTTGGCCTTCACAACGAAGGGATAAATCTTGCTTGTGTGGGGCCGTCTCTTTGAGACGGCCGCCGAGCGAAGCTCGGCCTGCACTTCCGCCTGCGCAACCGCCGCAGTGTTACCCTTTGGTGGCTCATGCCCCCGCGCCCCCAACCTCTGCGCATTGCCATCGACACCGGAGGCACCTTCACCGACTGCGTCTGGCGTGACCGCGGCCGCCTGCGCATGCTGAAAGTTTTCTCGACGCCCGCCGATCCCTCGCGGGCGATCGTCGAAGCCCTCCGCAAAATTGCCCCGCAAGCAGAAGTGATTCTTCTCCACGGCACCACGGTCGGCACCAACACGCTGCTCGAGCGCAAAGGCGCCCGCACCGCGCTCGTCACCACCGCCGGCTTCGAAGACGCCATCGAAATCGGGCGTCAGGCCCGCCCCAAGCTCTATGACTTCTTCTTCGACCGCGTCGAGCCCCTAGTCCCAAAAGAATTGCGCTTCGGGGTCAACGAACGGACTGCCAGCGACAGCGAAATCCTGACTGCTTCGGCTGCGGAGGAATTGCAATCCCTGGCGCATCGGCTCGGAGCCGCGAAGCCCCAATCCATCGCCATTTCACTTCTCTTTTCGTTTGCGAATCCCAAGAACGAATTGGCGGTCGCCGCGGCGCTCGAACCGCTTGCCGTTCCCCTCTCCATTTCCCATCAAATCCTCCCCGAATTCCGGGAGTACGAGCGCACCTCGACGGTGGCCATCAACGCCTACCTGCAACCTGTGATGCAGCGCTATCTGCAGAACCTGGCGTCTCGCGCCCAGGGCGGGGATCGACGAACCTCAGCGTCGGAAGCCGGCGACAATTTGGCAGCGCCGGCGGCCCGACTGAAGTCGGGCCCTTCCCACACCGCTACTTCCCACGCCGCCTCTTCCCAAATGTCGCCGCGCATCTTCGTCATGCAATCCAGCGGAGGCATTACCGCTCTCTCCACGGCCGCGCGCGAGCCGGTCCGCACTGTGCTCTCCGGCCCCGCCGGAGGCGTCGTCGGCGCTGCGGCCACCGCTCGTGCCAGCGGATTCGACCGCATCATCGCTTTCGACATGGGAGGCACCTCCACCGACGTCTCCCTCGTCGAAGGCTCGATCACTCTTGCCACCGACGCCCATGTCGCCGGACTGCCCGTCAGCGTCCCCATGCTCGACATCCATACCGTGGGCGCCGGCGGAGGCTCGCTCGCCCGCTTCGACGCCGCGGGAGTTCTGCGGGTCGGCCCCGAATCCGCCGGGGCCGATCCCGGTCCCATCTGTTACGGACGCGGGACCGAGCCCACCGTCACCGACGCGAATCTTCTGCTCGGCCGTCTGCAGGCCACGCGCTTTCTTGGCGGCGATTTCACGCTCGATCTGGACCGCACCTGCCGTGTCACCGCAGAATGGCTGAAGAAGCACGGCGCGCCGCTGACTCTGGAAAAATTTGCCGCCGGTGTGATTCGCGTAGTCAACGCCACCATGGAGAAAGCCATCCGAGTGGTCTCCATTGAACGCGGCCGCGACCCGCGCCACTTCGCCCTCGTTGCTTTCGGCGGCGCCGGGGGCCTGCACGCCTGCGCTCTCGCGGACGCTCTCAGCATCCCACACGTCGTCGTTCCCGCTCTTCCCGGTGCGCTCTCCGCCTTGGGAATTCTGGCCAGCGATGTGGTGAAAGATTATTCGCGTACCGTGCTCTGGCGTGTCTCAGGGATAGTTCCGACTGCGCAATTGAACCGAGAGTTCGGAGCGTTAGAAAAAACGGCTGACAGGGATTTTCGCCGGGAGGCCTGGCAGGGAAGCCCGCGCTACAACCGCAGCGTTGACCTCCGCTACCGCGGCCAGGGATATGAACTCAACCTTCCCCTGACGAAGAATCTTCTAAAAAAATTCGAGCAGGAACACCACCGCCGCTACGGCTACGCCCACCCCACTCGAGAGGTCGAACTGGTCACGCTCCGCCTGCGCGCCACTATAAAATCCACCAAAGCCCACGTAGGAGCGGACGCATTCGTCCACCCGGGCCGAGCAAAGCTAGGCGGGATTTCCACGGCAAGCAGCCCAGTCCAATTCGACAGCAAGAGACTCGACACGAAGATCTACTCCCGCGACGGACTTCATCCCGGCAGAAAATACTCCGGCCCCGCCATCGTCACCGAATACAGCGCCACTACGCTGGTCCCGCCCGGCAGGGAGTTTCGCGTCGACCGCGCGGGAAACCTGGTGGTCTCCGTTTGACTTCAGCAGAGGAGTCGGTCTTCGCCGTTTCTTTTCCTCCGGAATCCATAAGAAAGATCAACTCTTCACAGTTTTTCCACAAAGGAGAACGATTGCTATATTCCTATATACGCTGTGTTCGTGCAACTGTAGTCGTATGATGCCCGGTCCTGGGGCAAACTGACATGGCGGAGAAGCTCTCGGGATAGATCTTCGGTCGCATTGTGTTCCAGGCGACGCAACAAGGAGGTAGGCACTAATGGCAAAGAAGAAGGTCAGTGGAAAGGTCAAGCCCGCTCCACCTTGCCAGTGCGAGTGTTGGGCGTGCGACAAAGGAATTCACTGCGGAAACAAGAAGTCGGGATGCGAACATCCACCCTACAGAACTATGCCGAGAACGCACTAGATGATTCGACGTGCCGAGACGCAGGCGCTTTACGTCTCTGCTCCTTCTCCACCCACTCGACAAAGAGCGCCTGGAATTCCTCTTGAGTATAGATGCCCTTGTGAATAAGGAGAGTGTTCATCGCGTAGACGGTGGCCTTAAAGCCTTCATCCCGCGACGCCAAAGCTAGTGCCTCTTCAAACAACATCTCGGTCTCCTGCGAACTCACACAGAATTAACGTTGACGCTCATCAAATCACTTTGGACACCGTGCAGTCAATCCGGTTAACCGGATGGTCATCCCACCCAGCGGCCAACCTGATTGTTACAATCCGGTGAAAATGTGCCTCACCCTCCCTCCGGCAACCAGCAACTGGCTGCAGGCAACGGCTTTCCAGCTACAATAAAGTCGTGAAACCGAGCATCTTCGTCGTCGAAGACGATCCTGACATTTCCCGGCTGGTCCGCCACCATCTCGAGAACGAAGGCTTCACCGTGCGTGTCTATCCGACGGGGAGCAACGTTCTCTCCGATGCCGAACGCCAGCGGCCGGCGCTGTTCGTGCTCGACATCATGGTCCCGGGGAAGGACGGTCTCGAAATTTGCCGGGTCGTTCGCCAGACGCCGAGCCTCGCCTCCGTGCCCGTTATTTTCCTGACCGCCAAGAGCAGCGAAGCCGACCGCGTTCTCGGCCTCGAACTGGGCGCCGACGACTACATCGCCAAGCCCTTCAGCCCGCGCGAACTCGTGGCCCGCGTGAAGGCCGTACTGCGCCGCTTCGAGCGTCCGCTTCCGCCCAGTCCGGTCACGGTGGGCGAAATCGAAATCGATCCCTCAGCCATGACCCTCACCGTGGGCGGTACCCCGGTGGCCACCACCGCCACCGAGTTCCGCTTACTCGATTATTTCGCCCGCCACAAGGGACGCGTTTTTACCCGCGATCAATTGCTCGACTCGGTCTGGCGCGATACTTCTTACGTGACCCCGCGCTCGGTGGATGTTTACGTGCGCCGCATCCGGGAAAAGATCGAGCCTGATCCCGAGAACCCGCGCTACCTTAAGACGGTGCGTGGCGCCGGCTACCGCTTCGAATCCCCCAAGTGAGGAGAAAGTGAACAGTCGCATTTTCTTCAAGCTGCTGGCCGCTTTCCTGATCGTAATCGGAGCCACGGCCCTCACTTTGGACGTCATGCTGGGCAATGCCTGGGAAGCCTCGCTGCGCGACGAGATCGACCGCAATCTCACCCAGAAGACGCTGCTCTTCGCGCACCGCGTCGAGTCGGACCATTCGCATTCCCTCACCGAAATCGCCGCGCAGGAAGGTCAGGCCGCTGGAGCTCGCGCCACCATCATCGACGCCTCCGGCAAAGTGCTCGCCGACTCCGAAGACAACCCTGCCGATGTGGAGAACCCCGCCACGCGCAAGGAGTTCGCTGCCGCTCTCGCCGGCAAAATAGGCTCAAACGAGCGTCGCAGTGCCACGCTCGGCATTCCATTTCTCTATGTGGCTGTTCCCGTGTCGGGAGGCGCAGTTCGCCTCGCTTATCCGCTTTCCGACGTCGAAGCGGTACACGCGCAGGTCCTGCGCCGGCTGCTGTGGGGCTCCGCGCTGGCCCTGGTCATTGCCCTGGTGATTGCGGCCGCTGCCTCGGCCGCTACTGCCCGGCGACTGGAGCACATTGTCGATGTGGCCGCCCACATTGCGGAAGGCGATTTGAAGGCGCGCGTGCAGGATACTTCGGCCGACGAGATCGGACGCCTGGGCGGGGCGCTCGATAAAACCGCGCGCCAGGTCGAACGCAGTTTTGCCGCCGTCCGTTCCAGCCAGCGCCAGCTCGAAACCCTGCTCAACAGCATGCAGGATGCCGTCATCGCCGTGGGCGCGGATGGCCTGGTGCAATGGGCCAACCAGGCCATGGATCGCCTGGTTCCGCAACGCACTCGGCTCAACGCCCCGGTCGTCGAAACCATCCGCGACCCGGACTTCCTCGCCGCGGTCAAGGCGGCCACGACCACCAAAGAGGTGAGGACCGCGCGCGCTACTTCCATCGTGCCGGGCCGCGCTTTCGACGTGACCGCCGCGCCTTTGCCGGGCGGAGGAGCGGTGGTCGTTCTGCGCGATCTTACGGAGACGGAGCGCGTGGAAAAGACGCGCCGCGATTTCATCGCCAACGTCTCTCACGAGCTGCGCACGCCGCTCACGTCCATCCAGGGATATTCCGAAACCCTGCTCGATACCATGCCCGAGAACGGCGCGCCCACTCGCGAGTTCCTCGAAATCATCCGCAAGAACGCGGCCCGCATGTCCCGCCTTACTGAAGACCTGCTCACGCTGGCGCGGGTGGAATCCGGTGAGACCCGCTTCGATGGCGAACCAGTTCCGCCGATTGAACTTCTGCACGACGCCGAAGAAAGTTTCCGCGAGATCGCCCGCAGTCAAGGGGTGGAGTTACAGATCATGGAGCCGGAGATCACGGGTAATCAGGGGAGCCGCGGCGCGATGGAATCCCTGCCTCCGGTGTTGGCTGATCGGGAGGCCATTCACCAGGTGTTTTCCAACCTTATCGATAATGCGATGAAATATGGACGTTCCGGCGGGCGCATCGTGCTGGGGGCGCGAACGGCCCCACGCGGCATCGAATTTTACGTTCAGGATTTGGGCGCAGGGATTTCCTCCGAACATCTGCCCCGTCTGTTTGAACGCTTCTATCGCGTAGATAAAGCCCGCTCCCGCGAATCCGGCGGCACCGGACTCGGCCTGGCCATCGCCAAACACATCATGCTGGCCCATGGAGGCTCCATCCGCGCCGAGAGCGAACTCGGCCACGGCAGCACGTTCGTGTTCACCCTGCCCACGGCGTAAACGCCTCGCCCTGCCGAGGAATCGACGCCACCGCGAATCTCCTTTGCATTCGTTCTGCCTTGCCGGACAATATTGTTATTGTTGTTAAAGAGAGTGCAAGCGCGTTTGCCATTGAAAAATGACGGAAAATTCACAGCTTGTTAACCATGCCTTCCACAAGAAAACCTATGCTTAGCCGTTGGCCATCCAATCTCATGTACGGCCGAGTCGTAGCGACGTACCCGCTCGATCCCATCGTCTCCCACGTTCTCGCCAGGCGGACCTACCGGTGGACCCAAGTATGAGCACTGCCATCAAGACCCCCGATCCCGAACCGGCCCACCAGTACATTGTGCGCCGCACCGTGGAAGCCTGCCGCGTGGCCCAGGAAGCCGCGGGCGCGGCTGCCGAAGGCATCGCCACCGGCTCTAACGCGTTGCTCAACTCTTTGCGCCAGCGCGAGCGCGAACTGGACACGCTCGACATGGAGATTGACAGCGGCGTCACCACCGCCATTACCGAGGTCGGCGCCGCCGAAGCCCGCGAACTTCTCGCCTGCATGAAATTCATGATCGGTCTTGAGCGTATCGGCGACTTGCTGCTCAGCTTTGCCAACAGCGCGCAGGCCGCAGGCGGCCGCATCGATTCCGAGGACACCCGCGACCTCACCCAGATGGCCACGATCCTGGAAAAAATGCTGACCGACTGCGGAGCCTCATTTTCCGCTCACGATGTCAGCAAGGCCGTCGACGTTCTCCGCGCCGACGCGGAAATGGACCGGCTGCGCAACCTGATCTTCCTGCGCCACATCGAGAATCCTGAAAACGTCACCCGCCAGGCCAGCCTGCAAGTCATCTTCATGACCCAAGCGCTGGAGCGCGCCGGCGATCACGCCAAGAATCTCGCCGAAGAAGTTTGCCACTTCGTCAGCGGACACACCGTCCGCCACGTCCTCATGACCTACGACAAGCCCGTCGAACAAATGTTCATCGACTACCTCCGCCGCCGCGACCAGCACCGTTAAGAATGACATGTGGCGCGGGCACTCTCGCCCCCGAAAACTCAACTTTCGATTATCCGAGGTTGGAATCAAATCCCGGCTATAATCCAGATCCAGCATGGGGCTGCCTTCCGGCTCAAGACTCGGTCCGTATGAAATCCAGGCTCCGCTCGGGGCAGGAGGCATGGGAGAGGTCTACCGCGCCCGCGATACCCGGCTCGATCGCACCGTCGCCATCAAGATTCTCCCCGAACATCTTTCCGGCAGCGCCGAAGCCCGGCAGCGCTTTGACCGCGAAGCCCGCGCCATTTCCTCGCTCAGCCATCCCAACATCTGCCACCTCTACGACGTCGGGCAGCAGGACTCGACCAGCTACCTGGTCATGGAATACCTCGAGGGCGAAACTCTCGCCGAACGTCTGCGCCGGGGACCGATGCCGCTCGATCAAATCGTCAAAGTCGGCTCCGAAATCTGCGAGGGCCTCGACAAAGCCCACCGCAGCGGCGTCGTGCACCGCGACCTGAAGCCCGGAAACATCATGCTGGCCAAGGGCGGGGCCAAGCTCATGGATTTTGGCCTCGCAAAAGCGCCGGCCGCCGCTCTGAAGGGCCTTTCCTCCTCCAACTCGCTCGTCACCGTGTCCCAGCCCCTCACTACCGAGGGCACCATCGTCGGCACCATTCAATACATGTCACCGGAGCAGCTCGAGGGTAACGAAGCCGATGTCCGCAGCGACATATTTTCCCTGGGTGCCGTCCTCTACGAAATGACCACCGGCCACCGCGCCTTCGAGGGAAAGACGACTGCCAGCACGATCGCGGCAATCCTCGCCGCCGAGCCCCAGCCAATCACGGCCACTCTCCCGGCATCTCCGGCCGCGCTTGATCAGCTCGTCCGAACCTGTCTCGCCAAGGATCCCGACGAGCGCCTGCAGAGCGTCCACGATGTCAAAGTGCAGCTGTGCTGGATTCCACAAGCTGGCGTGCTAACCAGTGGGACCAGCGCAACTCGAGCGCGCACCACCGCCGACCGCCTCGCGTGGTACGTCGCCGCCCTGGTCTCGCTGATCCTCGTGTCTGGAGCCATTGGGTGGTGGGTTTCCGCCCGCCGCGCACCGCCGACCTCGTACTTCAGCCCTGCTCTGCCCTTAATTGCCAACGACGTCGCGCTCTCGCCCGATGGTCGCACTGTTGCCGCCGTCGCCTATTTCGAGCAGGCGAACAAATACGTGATCTGGAGATACGAAGTGGGAGCCCGCGAAGCGTTCGTCATCCCGGGAACGGAAGATGCGGCTCACCCTTTCTGGTCTCCCGACGGGAAGGCCATCGCGTTTTTTGCCGACGGGAAGCTCCGAAAAGTGGACGCGTTCTCGGGTATGGCGCCGCAGGTGCTATGCGACGCCCCCAACGGCCGCGGAGGCTCATGGAACCGCGACGGTGTCATCATCTTCACCCCCGACGCCTTCAAAGGCATTCACCGCGTCTCCTCTGCCGGAGGCGCCCCGGTTGAAATTACGCAGTTGGATTCATCCCGCAACGAAACCAGCCATCGCTGGCCCGTGTTTCTTCCCGATCAAAAACACTTCCTTTTTCTTGGCGCCAACTTTTCCGGAGAGTTCGACAAGAATGCGATCTTCGTGGGCTCGATCGACGGCAAAGAGAAACACTTCGTGGTCGGAGCCAGCTCCAACGCCGCTTATGCCGATCCCGGCTACCTCTTCTACATTCGCAACAAGGCCCTCGTCGCGCAGCGCTTTGACCCTGGTACCTTCTCCCTGGCGGGCGAGCCACGCACCATCAGCGATCAGGTGCAGTACACTCCTACGACCGACCTGGCTCTATTCACCTTGACTCAAGACACCTTGGTGGTGCAGACCGGCAAGGGGATCGGGACCTCTCAATTTCTGTGGTTTGACCGGAGCGGCAAGCAACTCGGCGTTGGCGGGCCGCCGGGGCTGGTGGGCAACGGGCGTCTGTCGGCGGACGGCCGCCGCCTGGTTTTCGACCAGATGGAACCGGACGGCAGTCATTGGGACGTCTGGATTCGTGAGCTGAGTACCGATGCCACCAGCCGCATAACCTTCGGGCCAGGTTTGAACCAGCTCCCCACCTGGAGTCCGGACGGCAAGCAGGTAGTCTTTGGCGCGGTCCGCGAGGGGACATGGGGACTGCATACCAAGAACGCGGATGGATCGGGATCCGAGCGCCAGATCGGCGACGTCGCCGGCTTCATGCAAGGTCCCTGGGATTGGTTCCGCGACGGCAAATTCCTGATGTTCAAAAACGGGGAGCTTTGGTATCTGCCAACGATCGATTCGCAACCCAAGCCGATCTTTCGCGACAACTCGATCGTACGCAACGCTCAATTCTCTCCCGATGGAAAGTGGCTGGCATACGCCTCAAATGAGGCAGGCAATTGGGAAGTGTATGTCTCCCCATTTCCCGCTGCCGTCAACAAATGGCAAGTCTCCCGCGGCGGTGGCAGAGAACCGCGCTGGCGGCGCGACGGGAAAGAACTCTTTTACATTTCTGCTGACGGGAAGATGGTCGCCGTGCCGGTGAAGACCAGCACTACCTTCGAAGCGGGTTCGCCTTCCACCCTGTTTCAGACTCACACCCGGCAGCCCATCTCCGCACTGGACTTGGCATCGTACGATGTTTCCGCCGACGGCCAAAGATTTCTGATCGACACCAAAGTGGTCGAACCCAACGCTGCTTCCGTATCAATCATCCTGCACTGGGCCTCCGAACTGGAAAAATAACTCGAAGCCGCAGCGTCGCCTTCGAGACCCAAGCCCTGGATGTGTTGCGGAGTGACGTCCCCCAGTTTCTTTTTCCGAGAGTCAATACGTTGCCACAGAAGTCAAGCCCACTTTCGTATCCTGAAACGTCCACGAAAGTAGACGTTTTTCCCACAGTCTAACCCACTGCAAACACAACCCCGCGAAAATCACCCCCTGAAGACTCAGCAATTTAGAAACTACACTCCCGCACGATTTCCACAGTGTTCCTACAGGAACGTTGTACGTACACGCCCCATTTCGCAGCCGCGCGGCGATGACCGTGGCTCCAAAGCCGTTACCATCGCTACCGCTGGACCCTGATTGTGCATTGACATCGCGTCGCACTGACTTCTACCATCCGGTCAAAGCGGTTGCATCGATCGCAAAGGGCGTGCAATGACAAATCCAATGGGCAATCAACGACTTCTCACTGGCAGAACTCTGGGTCAAAGCGGAACGGCACGCATTGTTCCTGTGTTGGCGATTTTGTTTCTCGTTGCCTTAGGAGCGCTCGCCACACCTCAGTACCAGCAGGATCGCGATCGCGACCACCGCGGTCAAGATCGCGACCACGATCGCAGTGCGATCCTGATTCTGTCCTACGATCGCGTGATGCGTGATTTCGGCGGCGGCTCCGGCGGCCGGCCTTCACAGGATGCGCTGTGCGACGCGGGCTTCGTGGCGGTTGGCTTCCACGTACAGACGGGCGAGTTCTATAACACGGCATGGCTCGATTGTGCTCCCATGCGATCCGATGGATCGCTCGGCGACGAACGAAGAATGACCGCCAGAACCGGCAGCCCCGGCGGCCGTCCGGTGTTCGACGCTCGTTGCCCTGACGGCCGCGCGCTCATTGGGCTGCGAGGACGGACCGGCGCTTCCATCGATGAAGCCATCGGCGAGTGCGCCTTCGTCCGGGAGATTGGCTCGAGATTCGATAATCCCCGCATCGAACTGACGGAGTCGGTGACCCGGCCAAGGCCGGGAGGCAGACCCACCCAAGCCGAGTGTCCCGCCGGTAGCGTGGTTACCGGGTTACGGTCAACCAGCGGCGAATACATGGATCACTTGTGGATCCTGTGCTCCGAACTGGAGCGCAGCTACTAGGCACACTCCGTGAACGATGCCACCTCGGCCGGTACCGCGACCACAACCGGAGGCGCGGTGGTTCGTTCACCCTTGCGGATCAACACCACGGCTCCCAAAATAGCCGCCGACGCGAGCACGACTCGCAGGGTCAGGGGTTCGGAAGCCAGAAGCCATCCCAGCAGCACGGCGACGACGGGATTCGCATACGTATGCGTGGCCACCAGCGCCGGCGGACAACGCTGCAGCAGCCAAATATAGGACGTGAACGCCACCACCGAGCCGAAGACGATCAGATACGCCAGTCCCAGAACAGACTTGAGAGAAATGTTGGCCCAATGCGTGGCTTGGATTTCGCCGGTAGCTCCCGCCGCTAGGAGCAGCATGACCGCGCCGCAGACCAGAGGAATCGCGGTGCGCCCCAGGGCATCCTTGGGCAGCTTCAGTCTGGGAGCAATCACGACACCCGCTGCCCACGACACCGAACCCAGCAGCACGGCCAATAATCCCAGCAGGCTCGATCCCTTGGTGGTCAACTCGGCCCCGGTCAGGATCGCGACGCCGATCACGCCCAAACCCAGGCCCAGAGCGCTGGGTCGGCTGATCTTCTGCTGACCCATCAACCAGGCCAACACCAGAATAAACATGGGCTCGGTGGCGATCAGCAACGCCGCCATTCCCGACGCCACATATTGTTCCGCCCAGTGCAGCGTCCCGTGGCCTACCAGAAAGAACAATGCTCCCAAGGCGAAGCCAGAAATCCAATGCTCGCGCTTGGGACGAAATCCACGCGCGTACGCCCACGTCAACAGAATTGTTCCCGCAATGGCGTGCCGAATGCCGGCCGCGACCAGCGGCGGAATCGTCTCGACCGCGTAGCGAATGGCGAGGTAAGTCGATCCCCAGATGAGATAGATCGCGGCGAAGGCGAGCGCCAGTTTGATGGAGTAGGCGCGTTTGCGCTCAGTCTTCCTTTTTAGGGGTTGGCGTGGTTCGGGCACGATCACAGGCCGCCTCCAATGTTTATCATCTTTTCTCGGGGTGCTTTGCCGCTGCGGATCGGAGCCATAATTTGCGCCGGCTGGTGGAAGAACATAGCTAACCTCTTAAAGTACGTTTAACGGTTAGGTAGATGCTAGTCGCCGGCATCTAACTTGTCAATATCATTTTAATGGTTAGATAATAGGACAGGACCCGAATTCCGCGAATCTAAAATGCAAACTACGCACCAAGACAAGAAAGTTACGCGACGCCGGCCGCCACGATTTGAACTTACGGGCGGCGCGCTGTGCCTCGACTTCGTCAACACGCTCGACGACCGTCCGAGCGGTGAGCCCAAGGAATTGCTCAAACAGTATGTGGATCTGGCGCGCTTCGGCGAAGACGCTGGGATCCTCCGAGCCGCGCAGGTGGACCATTTGTTCGAACTAAGCCAGGCCAATCCCGAGGCGGCGCAGCACGCTCTGGGCGCGGCCATTCAGTTGCGCGAGGCGATGTACGCGGTCTTCGCGGCCATTGTGAACCGAAAACCGGTGCCTGCCGCCGCCATGATCACTGTGAACCAATATGTGCAGATGGCGGGGCAGCACTCGCACCTGGTCCCGACGAACGTCCGGGTCAGCGGTCAGACGACCGGGCACTTTGAATTGCGCTTCGAGGGCGCGGCCAACGATTTCGAGGCTCCTTTGTGGGCGATCGCGCGTTCTGCGGCGGACCTGCTGGCTTCGGATCGACTGGCGTTCGTCCGCGCCTGCTCGTCGAAAACCTGCCAGTGGCTGTTTCTGGATACCAGCAAGAACCACCGCCGGCGCTGGTGCGACATGAAGCTGTGCGGCAATCGCGCCAAAGTTCGCAGGTTCTATGCGCGGAGCAAAAAAGGGCGGGTAACCACAGAGGGCACAGAGGTACACCGAGAACTCTAGTTACTCTTCTCAATGGGGGTTCGCTGACCCGATCTTTCTTTCACCCGTCAGAAAATCCCGCATCGCGATTACAATCGGCCATCAACAGTTTCGCCCTGGAGGGTCTTCGTGATCTCTCGTCTCGTCGCTGTTTTACTCCTGTCGGAGGTTGTGCTCGCCCAGAATATTGTCCACTACACGACGACCAACGCCAACGTGAAATATCTTTTCGCTACGGCGGAACCGGTGGCGCACCTGAAACCGGGCGATATTCTCGACACCAACACGCTCGACTGTTTCGGCAATGGCATCAAGAAGCCGGGCGACACGCTCAGCATGGCCAAGGGCGACAATCCGCTGGCGGGGCCGTTTTATGTGGAGGGAGCGGAGCCGGGCGACACGCTGGCGGTGAAGATTCTCGACTTGCAGGTGGATGGAGACACGGGCGTGGGCGCGTTTTCTCCCGGGTTCGGCTCGATTAATTCCTCGCACTACACGCCGATGCTGGGCGGGGAGTTGCCGGAGCGGGTCTGGTTTTATCACATTGATCATGCGGCCAACACCGCGACCTTCCAGGCGATTGATTCCGATTTCTCGGTGAAGATTCCAATGCATCCGTTCTTCGGGTGTATCGGAGTGGCTCCGGCGAGTGGGGAGGCGCGAAGTTCGATCGTGCCGGCGGAGTTCGGCGGAAACATGGATTCCCCGGAAGCCAGCGTGGGCAATACGGTGTATTTTCCGGTGAACGTGAAGGGAGGCCTGCTCTATCTGGGCGACGGCCACGCCGCCATGGGAGACGGAGAAGCGGCGGGCTCGGCCATCGAAGTGCCGCTGAAGGCGCGCGTGCAGGTCAGCGTGATTAAAGGGCGCACGATTGAGTGGCCGGAATTCGAAAATGACGACGCTATCATGACCGTGGGCGCGTACCGCCCGCTGGAGGATGCGACGCGGATTGCGCTGACGGAGATGGTGCATTGGATTCACCAGGACTACGGATTGTCGGAGCTGGATGCGTATGAGTTGTTGTCGAAAGTGGGGAAGGTGCATTTGAACGAGATGGTGGATCCGAATTACGTGGTGGTGGCGTCGGTGGAGAAGAAGTATTTGCCGGGGAAGAAGAAGCCGTAGGCCGGCTTGTGCTGTTCAGTGCCGTAGGGTGATTCGAAATGGGCCTGGATCCGGTAGGTAGTCTGCAATCGACAACTTATCGAATTGTAATTCGATTCGGCCTTTTCTGACTACTTCAGGATTACTCAGAATTAACGGAGTTCCCGGACATATTCCACGATCACTCGCATACGTGGACGTGTCCGACATGTAAACCTCTTCTACTTGTATAGGGCTGACGCCGAATTCCGCGGGATCGGAATCTCCCCGAATCGACAGGTGCGCGAACAGGCCGGGAGGCGCTGGGTTGTCATCGGTATCAGCGGGACAAGTGCTGGCGGCCATTTCGGAACTGACAAGGAGAAACGCAGGCTCGCGTAAAGGAAGGAGGCAATGTAATCCGCGCAAGTAGTCGAAATTGTACGAACACAATCCCAGGTCCGAAGATTTGAACTCGCCGGCCGGTGGCACAAATCGCCGTTGGTTCCGATCATGGTAAAGGGTGAAAGTCAGGAGAAGTTTGGCATTCACTGGAGCCGATTTTATTTGATCGAATGCTTTTCTTTTGATTTGAAAAACGATTCGTGTCGTTTTCTGGTCAGGAAAGATCAGCTCGTATGGCGATTTCCAGCCTGAGTCCCAATGTATTCCGGCGGAATTTGTCAGTGTAAGAATCGTTCCATCGAGATGCAGGATCGATCCATTGGGCAGGCCAGACAAGCGAAATGGAAGATGGATTTCTTCTTCGTCGTCATCCCTAGTTGCGGCATTCGCATCATGATGGACGCCTGGCATAAGCGCCAACCGTACCGGTGACTCTGCTTCCAAATTAAGAGGATACGCGCGCGCCAGAAGCTTTCGATAAGGCGTGACCCCCGTCAACAATGCGAGGTAGCAGCCGAAGGCCACGATCAGCCAACGCGAGAGAGCAGTCCTACGCCGACGATATTGAATTAGGATCACGGCCACCACGGTGCCGACGAAGAGCAACGGCGACCACCAGTCGTTGCCCGCTGGATAATCTGCATCCGGAATTACTTGCGACAGAACCCCGATGCCTGCCCCGTAAAGCCCTAGGAACAGCGTGGCCAGCAGCATTTGACCGATGGTTGCTGTGACGCTAGTTACAGCAGCCGCAGATAGGAAAAACATCAACCACATCAACTGCATCCAAAGGAGCCCGTAAAGATAGGAACCTGGATGGAAGCCGGCTCGTGTCAGCAAAAAAGCCTGCATAACAAAAAGTGGGAAGTTGATGAACGACAGTATGAAGAGCGCCTTAGCGGCCAGCAACTTCTTCCAATCGTAAGGACGAGTCACCCAAAACTGCCGATCGCAACGAGAGCGTCGCTTTGAACGACGCGAATAATCAGGAATGTCCAGGCTAGCAGTAGAAGCGGAACCGTGATTCGTGAGAGCCATTGAAATGCCGTAAGCCTTGACCAGCCGAAGGCTCTGTCTCCATGGGGCCACTGGAGAATTTCGACGTAGGCATAGGCAATCATCAAAGCCAGCGACGCAAGCGTTTCTGGCCAATGACGGCTTAAGTCTTTGATGAAGATGTTGAAAATCTGTTTCATCGTGCGTTCTCTTTCTTACGCTGCGTTTCGTCTAGACTTGGCCATGGCAAGGAAAATTGCCGGAGCGACATCGGGGTAAAGGTGACGCTGCGTACTGCACCAAAAACTTTCTGGATTTCTGCGCCAGTTCGTTCCGCATCGAAGCAACTGTTGATGAAGCGAATCACTGCGGCAGATGAACTAAACTGCACCCATGAGACGGGAAACTGGCTAGGTAGCGCTGGCTCGGTGTCGAACGTCAGTTCCACCTCGCGGAAGCGATCCACCAGGCAGGTCAATTCTTCGGAGAAACGGAGTTGGCCCTGTTCGAGATAGCCGACGTGACTGGCGAAACTCTCGATCTCGGCCAGGTCGTGCGAGGAAACGAAAATGGTCGATTCCTCGGCCCGGTCGATTAAGCCTTGAATCAATTCATCGCGCACCAGGGGATCGAGGCCGGTGAAGGGCTCGTCCAGAACAATCAGCTTGGGATGGTAGGCGAGCGAACTTGCGAGGGAGGCTTTCATGCGCATACCGCGCGAGAGGTGGCGAAGTTTGCGGTCCAGCGGAAGTTCGAACTGTTTAACCAGATCGTTTTCGAGACTGCGGTCCCACGCGGGATAGAACGGCCGGAGGTAGGCCAGGAGTTGCCCAACCGTCATCCATTCGGGCTGTTCCTGATTTTCGGTGACGTAGCCGATCGCTTCAAATCGGCGTCCATACAGTTGGGACGAGGTCACGCCCAGCACTTCGGCGCGGCCGCTGGTGGCGCCGATAATGTTCATCAGAATCTTGATGGCGGTGGTTTTTCCCGCGCCGTTGGGGCCGACCAAGGCGTAGACGGCGCCTTGCGGAACGGTCAGATTCAGATTGTGGAGGGCGTTGACCTTACGGAACGCCTTGACTAGATTCTCGGTTTGAATGGCGGTTGTCATTTCTTGCCGCGTCCTCCTCGGTCAGTGTCGGCCTTGGATCCGGCGGGCCCACTCAGGCGTTTCCAATGTGCAGCGACGGATGTGAGTACGTCGTCCATTTCAATCCCCAACTTTTTTGCTTCGACTACCAATTGCTCGATTTCCTGGCCGAGTAATTGAGTGCGCTCGGAGGTGCGAGCTTCGGGGCGCACGGCTACGACCGTGCCGATTCCGGGCTGAGTTTCGAGCAGTCCGGCCGCGATCAATGCAGTCACTACTTTGTGGGCGGTGTTGGGATTGATTTTTAGTTCGCGGCTAAGGGCGCGCACGGAAGGGAATGCATCGCCGTTTCGCATCTGGCCGGAGACCATGGCCTTCTTGGCGGCGTAGACGACCTGCTCGTAGATAGAGACGCCGGGCCGGAAACCTACGCGGAAGGGAATCACGACGTGTACTATGACACATAGGACAGCTGGAGTCTAGGAAAAATTTAAAGGGCCCCTCTTCTAGCGCAAAGAACGCGCGAGAAATGGGGCACCCACGTTTCCTTCCCCAAGAAATCAAAATCCCCGCCCTGTCTCTGCAAAGAACGCAGAGACAAGGACGGGGCACCCTCCGTACTAATTTTGCCTAACCTTTTACGATCTTCTTCGCTCCTCCATCCCACACGGCAACCGACTTGTTGAAGTAGGCGAAGTTCGCCAGGTGGCAGCCGATGGCGGCGTTGTTGCCGAAGATTTCATTCTCCACGACGGGCTTGCGGGTGCGAACGGCGTTGTAGAAGTTGGCCTGGTGGTCGACGGTATCGCTGTATCCCGGAGGCGTGGCATAGGACTCGCCTTCTGCGTCGACGGTCGAGGCCAGGGCCGCTGGTTCGGGATGGTCCGCGTGCCACTGTTTCAGGTACTGGTCGCGCAGTGCCTTCGGCCAGCCGTAAATCGAATAGCCTTCCGGTTCGGGGCGGGTGTCCTGCGGCTTGTAGCTCAGGGTCGAGTCCTTGATGATCATGGTGCCCTTGGTGCCGTAGAAGCCGATGAACTCTCCGCCGTCGTTGTTCAGGTTGCAGCGCAGGGTGACGCGGAAATTGGGATAGTCGTACATGGTTTCGATCAGGTCGGGGAACTCGCGGCCGTCTTTGAAATGGAACAGGCCGCCGCTGGAGACGGCGCGCTGCGCGGGTTCGTTGGTGCTGGTGATGAAGTGGATGCCGGAAATCAGGTGGACGAACAGGTCGCCGCCCAATCCCTCGCCGTAGTCTTTGTAACAGCGCCAGCGGAAGAAGCGCACGGGATCGAAGGCGACTTTGGGAGCGCCGCCGAGGAATGCATTCCAGTCGATGGTTTTTTCGCTGGCGTCAGGCGGAATGGGATATACCCAGGCGCCGCTGGGAGAATTGCGGTCCCAGTACGCATTGATGGAGAAGACCTCGCCCAGCTTGCCGGAGTCGTAAATCTCTTTGGCTTTGGCGTAGAGGATGGAACTGACGCGCTGGCTGCCGACCGCGATCATGCGATTGTGTTTGTGCGCGGCTTCGACCATGGAGAATCCGTCTTCGACGGTGTGCGACATGGGCTTCTCGCAGTAAACGTCTTTGCCGGCGGCGCAGGCATCTTCGAAAATGTGGCGATGCTGGTGGTCCATGGTGGCGATGAGGACGGAGTCTACGTCTTTGCGGTCGAGGATAGAGCGATAGTCGCGCATGGCGTCGACGCTGGGGTTGTCCACGGCCTCTCGAGCGGCGGTGTGGCGGCTGTCATAGAGGTCGCAGACGGCCACGCACTTGATGCCGGGCACGTGGAGGGAAGCCTCGAGGTGTTCGCACCCGCGAATGCCGGTGCCGATGGAGGCAAAGCGTATGGTGTCGCTGGGCGCAACCGGGCGGGCCGCGGCAGAAAGAAGATGAGGTTGCAAAATAACTTTCGCGGCCGTGGTGGCAGCAAGAGCTCCGGTGCCGATGTGAATGAATTGCCGACGAGTCAGGGGATTCTTAGCCATGAGATTTTTCGCCTCACAAAGCTGCGGGGATTTTCCGTGACAGCGCGTGCGCCGGCGCGGAGTGTTTCCGGGGAGGAATTATTGCACACTCGCGGGCCGATCAGACAAATCGATTTTCTACGGGTTGAACGCGTAGCCCGGATGCATTCGTCCGGGGGTTGGCTGCGTCCACTGTGCGCGGCGAGCGGACGAATGCGTCCGCCGCTATGTGTTCTGGCGGAGTGTTCTACACTCAAGTTTTGGCGGGAGTAGAAAGGTGTGGAAAAAATTGAAAGGGCCGTGACATTGGTTATGCTCTAGCCGCCGCCTCCTGCGAGGGAGCCAACAGCGTGGAAGCATGTACCGTCACAGCCCCTTGATGCGATCACTGCTTTCACAGTTCCAAACCCCAACTGCCCCTCGCAGAGCCGTCGGTTTTTTCAGGTCTGGTCGCCTTGCAGGTTGCCCCACCCGGCTGATCACTCAGTCTACTTTGGACCGGCTCAGTATTATTGTGCCAACCCTTTCGACCGTCGACGAAAGTAACCTTAACAGAGCGTTCATAAATGTCAACGCAAACTATTGGTGCAATAGCTCGCGGCAAAGCTGTGCATAACGACTAATGCAAATGGTTGCAAGAGCGAAACTTATCCACAGGTGGGTTTAATTGTTCCCATTTTTGCACACAAGCTTGCACAGTCCCGCGTAATCCGCAAAATGATGAGAGGGAACCAAATAATCGTCTTGACGGAAGAGCGAGATGGGCGCATCTTGCAAAGAGAGCAGCAGCGAGACCAGCGAAAAGAATCGAAGTGATGTCAGAACTCGTCGCTTATGTGGACGGCGGTTGCCTGGGGAATCCGGGGCCCTCGGGCATTGGGGTGGTGATCAACGGGTGTACCAGCGGTCCAGTGCGGATCGCCAAGTGGATCGGCCACCAGGACAACAACGTCGCCGAATACGCCGCCCTCATGGAAGCCCTACAGTATGCGGTGTCGCTCAAGGCACGGAAGCTGCATGTGTATTCCGACTCGCAAGTGGTGGTGCGGCAGATGACGGGCGAATACATGTGCTGCAGCCCACGGCTCTACTCCCTGCACTGGACCTGCCGTAAATTAGCGCGCTCACTGAATTTTTCCATCTCACATGTCCCGCGCGAGAATAATGCGGAGGCGAACCGGTTGGCGCAGGCGGCGCTGCGCCGACGCACGGTTTAGACTTCTTCGTAGTTTTCTCGCCCCTCCGGGGGCTTGCCAGCAGCATCTTTACGATGACCAGCCGCACTATTGGGCTAGTACCTCCGCGTGGTGAAATTCTTGACACTGTGCGCGCTCCGAGCGAGACTCCAATTACTGCATCCTTACAATTTGAGATGAGTTGCGGCGGTCGGATTGCGCCCCGGCTGGTCCAACTCCAAGGGATGACGCACGCGCGCCATGACACCTTATTCGACTCTCGACAGGAGTGTGCCCGCGACGGGCACGGCGCCGACCGGCGAAGCACGTGTGGGGGCGAACGCGGAGCAGGATATGGATCAAGGAAACGGAACCCGAACTGCGCAAGCCAGCGTATCGGCGGCGCTGGCCGCAGCCAGCGCGAGCGCTCGCAGCGCTCTGGCTGCAGTGCGTTTTCCGGGCGAAGATGGAGGCCGTTCCTTGACCGAAATGGCGCAGCGCGATCTCGATGCCGCCCTGCAATTGCTGGCCGACCGGGCGCAATACATTACCGGAGCAAACGGAGCGGCGATCGCCCTGCGCCGCAGCGGCAGGAACGACATGCTGTGCCGGGCCAGTTGTGGATCCAACGCGCCCGAGTTGGGCGCGCTGCTTTCCACCCAGTTCGGACTTTCGGGGGAAAGCGTGCGCACCGGCCAGGCTCTGCGCTGCGACGATGCCGAACGCGATGCGCGGGTG
Source organism: uncultured Acidobacteriaceae bacterium (assembly GCA_963825155.1). Lineage (GTDB taxonomy): Bacteria > Acidobacteriota > Terriglobia > Terriglobales > Acidobacteriaceae > Sulfotelmatobacter. The sequence goes on from CAWGRZ010000004.1 coordinate 289,507, forward strand.
AATCACGAAGTCTGCCGCCAGTTGGGAATCGCTTCCGTGGTCGTGATGCCAGTGGTGAATGACGAAGAGGTGCTGGGTGTCTTCGAGCTTTTTTCGGGGAAGGCGAATGCTTTCGGGGAACGCGATCTCTCGGCTTTGCAGCGGCTCAGCGGGATGGTTGAAACCGCGGTCCGGATGGCCCGGGCGGCGGAAAACCTTCCGGAGAGGCTGAAGACGGCTGAGTCTCCCGTTGCGGAAGCTGCGGAGGGTGAGATTCTGGAAACCGAGATTCTGGAGCCCGAGATTCTAAAAGGCGAGACTCTGGAAAGCGCGATTCTACAACCTCAGACTCTGCCCGCGGAGATTGTGGAAGTCGAAGAGCCGGTGCTGGAAGTGGGGGCCGATGTCTTACCAGAGTTGAAGGCAGCGCCGGAATCGTTGGCAGCGCCGGATTTGCGCATCGCGGGTGCGTCACATGCGATGCCCGCCCCGGCGGTTTCTGCGGCACAGCCACTGGCCACGCCTTTGCCCGACGCGCCCGCACCGCCCGAACCGGTGCCTTCGAAGAAGCCCCTGTTTTGGTCGGCTGCGCTCAACTCGAGCGCCGATTCCCAGAAGCTGGCGGCTCTCGACCAGAGCCACGTCCCACCGGTGTTAAGGAATCTGCACAAGTGCCAAGCCTGTGGCTTCCCGGTTTCTGAGGGGCGCATGCTATGTGTGGAATGTGAAGAGAAGAAGTGGCGGGGACAACTGAGGGTCCCGCGGCCGGTTCCTCCTCGGCCCAGCGCGAGCGCGACTCCGGCAGTGCGGGTTCCGGTGGGGCCAGGTTCGACGGGGCCAGGTTCGACGCCGGGTGCGCGCACGGTCGCGGCGACGGCGCAGTCCGGCGCGGCCGTCGCTCCAGCCGCCGTTCCGCGGCGTGAGTCCGGGGCGGAGGCGATGGCAAACGTAACGGCTCTGCCGGCGCCAGCGAAACTGGGAGTAAGGGAATCCGGGCAAGCGGCAGTGCCTCCGCTTCCCGCGGCGCCAGCGTTGCGGGCTCCGGTTAGCGAAACGCCTGTCCGCGAAGCCGTTGTCCACGAAGCGGCTCCCGCAGCGACGCCGGAGGCTTCAGCGACCCGGTCCCCGCAATTGGTATTGAGCGCCGGACTTGAGCCCTCGCAATCATGGTTCTCGCGGAACAAGTACATCTTCGGCGCCATCCTGGTAGTCGCGGCGGTCGTGGCCGCCATCCTGCTGCTGCGCTAAAAGTTGGCCCTTTCTGGGCCAAGTCAGGTACGACCCCCATTCCCGAATCCCTTGACAACATGGGCAACTCTGCTAAAGTTTCGGAGGAAGGGTTTTCCAACACGACTCAACGCGCAGGTGCCCCGCTTATGAAGAATGTCTATGAAGTGCTGCGGCAGAAAGAAATGGAACTGACCCGCCTGGAGCAGGAAGTAGAGGCTCTCCGGGTGGTGGCTCCTTTGCTCTCCGAGGAAAAAGAAACACTGTCGGACATGGCGAAACCCGCCTTGGCCACCGCCGTCAACGGACCGCAGCCCACAGCGCGGATTCCGGTTCCGACGTCGCCCTCCATTCCGGCGCCTCAACCAGTGCGCGCGGCGGGATGGGAAGACACCGCCAAGCGCTGGCCGTAACCGGCGCAGCTCGTCTCAGCTTCGAGTTCGTTCCTTCGTCAGCCCGGGCCATGTCCCGGGCTGAACTGTTTTCTGCCGGATTCTGACGCCCTTGAAACGAATCATAACCAGAGTACAATAGAGGCCTTTTTGGGGGGCCGACGCAGGTGCCTGGAGAACCCGGGCTCAGAGCGCCCAGACTCCGAGTGCCAGTGGTCGTTTTAAGGGAGGATCTATGCCAGGTTTTTGTGTGAGTTGTGGTGCGCCGTTGACGGGGCCGTTTTGTAACAAGTGCGGGGTGCGGGCAGTGCAGCCCAGTGCTCCGCCTCAGCCGCAGCCGGCGCCACCGCCCGTAGCCGCAGCCCCGGTGGCCCCTGCCCAACCCGTGGGCCAGGTTACGGTTCAGCCGGTTCCTCAGGCAGTGGTCGCGAAGGGCTCGGGGTGGGGAAAGATCCTGCTGATTGTGGGTGGGGTCTTGCTGGTTCTGTTTGTCATCGGCATTGGCTCGGCCGTCTACGGCGTGTACTGGGTGAAGCACAAAGTCGTGGCCTACAGTTCCGCGGTGACCGGCGGGTCCAGCGACACGGTCAAGGTAGTGGAGAAGGGCGACAGCTGCCGCTTGCTCTCGGCTGCGGATGTGCAGCAGGTATTGGGAGTGACGATCGAAAAGAGCGCAGAAATCGTGGAAGATTCCGCTCCCGGTTGCGCCTACTACACCAATGCCGAAGGGTTCGCGCAACTGCAGCGCATGGCGGCCGACCAGGCGCGCCGGCAGGCCGATGCAGTGAACAAGCGGCCGGGGCCCAAGGACGACAATCTTCCGGCCCTGCTGAAAGACGCAAACCAGATGGAGGGCATCGTCAAGACGCTGGGGCTGACCCAGATTCCAAAGGATGGACGCGCGTTCTCATTCACCGTGGAGCGCAGCTTCGGGCGCGACTCATGGGACGGAATGCGGCTGACGGAATCGGCGGTGCCTGGTTTCGAAGAAGTTCCAGGCGTCGGGGACCACGCCATGTTTGGGGCGTTTGGACATGCCTTCTATGTGTTGAAGGGAGATGCCATGATCCATCTGGATACGATCTGGGTGCCGGATGCGCGCGTCCGCGGAGTCGCCCTGGCGCAGAAGATTATGGGGAATCTGTAAGGCAAGGCGGGCGGACGGCAGGGGCTGTTCGCGCCGAGCAGCGCTTAGTGAATGAGAGTTTCCTGATCAGCAACACACTTCCACTCTCCGTTGAACTTGACCCATGTGTCCGTAAAGCGTCCGTGATGGACGAAAGGTTTGCCGCTGTCCATGCCTTTGGTTCGATACAGGCTGGTCACAATCGCGGCATCTCCATAGAGGTAGACACTGGTCTCGGAGTTGGCGATTTCTTCGGGCTTGAAGGAGACGTCCTTGATGCCTGCCAGATACTGGGACTTGTTCTGTAGCGTTCCATGATGGTCGACGCTGATGAAGGTGTCGGCCATGATGGCCGCAGCGGCGGTGGCGTCGTGGTGAATTTCGGCCTGGTTCCAGGCGCTCTCGAGGGCCAGGACCATGCTCTTATCGGCGGAGGAATCGGCACGGTTCTGCGCGACCGCGAACAAAGGAGAAGCCGATAGCAGCAGAGTGATTGTCAGTGAACGGATCATGGGCCCTTCTTTCTTTTGCTTTTTCCTTTCAGGATACCGAACTGCGTGAACCGCCTTACGCGCCCGCTATCTCTCCGAGTGCGGCCAGCAGGCGGTCCACTTCTTCCGCCGTGTTGTAGTGTACGAGGCCGATGCGCAGGAAGCCGCCGGATTTCTCTACATCCAGATGCTCGGTGAGGTTGAGGGCGTAGTAGTTGCCGTCCCAGGTGAAGAAGCCGCGGTCGCCGAGTTGAGTGGCAAGTTCGAGCGGCGTGTGATTTTCGATGCGGACGGCGAGGGTGGCGCAGCGCTGGTTGAATCGTGCGGGGTCGGTGATGCCGTAGATTTTCAGGCCGGGAATCTTCTTTAGGCCGGCCATGATTCTTTCCAGCAGGGTGCGTTCGTGCTCGTGGATGGCGGCGTAGGCGGCTTCGATGGCGGCGCGGCGTTCCGTCTTTGACCCACTTGTGCTGGCAGCATCGTTCCCACCCTTCGAAAGGCGCGAAGGGTGGGGCACCCGCATTTTGCTTGCCCCACGGCCCAGGTCGGCGAGGTATTCCACGCAGGCCGTGATGCCGGCGATGCATTCGTGGTTGAGCGTGCCCCACTCCCAGCAATTCGGAATCGCGTTGGTGTTGGGGCGGACCTTATAAGGGCGCAGGCGCTTGAGGTGCTCGCGCTTGCCGAAGAGCACGCCCATGTGCGGCCCGAAAAATTTGTAAGTTGAGCACACCAGAAAATCGCAATCCAGCGCGGTCACGTCGATCAGTCCGTGGGGGCCGTAGTGGACGGCGTCGATGTAGGCGAGGGCTCCGGCTTTATGGGCGAGTTGCACGATTTCTTTCACCGGATTGATCGTGCCTACGGCGTTGGAGGCGTATCCAGCGGCGACGAGTTTCGTCTTGGAATTCATTTTCGCGGCCAGGTCGGCCATGTCGAGGGTGCAGTCTTGGTCGTGGATTTCGGCCCAGCGGACAGTCACTCCGCGATCCTCTGCCATTTGCAGCCAGGGGGAAACGTTGGCGTCGTGGTCGAGGCGCGTGACTACGATTTCGTCTCCGGGCTTCAGCTCGCGGCCAATGGCGCGGGAGATCGCGTAGGTCAGCGTGGTCATGTTCGGGCCGAAGGCGACCTCGTCGGCGGCGCAGTGCAGGAAGTCGGCCATGGCGCTGCGGGCTTCGGCGATCATGGCGTCGGTGCGGCGGCTGGTCGCGTAGGCTCCGCCGGTGTTGGCGTTGTCGCGGCGCAGGTAGTTGGCGATGGCGTCGATGACGCGCTGCGGCACTTGCGTCCCGCCGGGGCCGTCGAGGAACGCGGCGGGGTGTCCGTTGACGGTCTGGGCGAGGGAAGGGAACTGTGCGCGGATGTGGGCTAGGTCGAGGGCGGGAGCGAGGGTCTGTTCGGTGGTCGGCATAGTCATCATAGTTTTATCATTGACCGATCGATCATGTGGGCGCCTCCGGAGGACGCTTGATAATAGCCCGGCGTTTCCAACGCCGGGTAGATTGCCATTATGCAATTCCGTCCTGTAGGGACGGCTGAACTCGGCGACGACTCTTGCTGCGCACGCCCGTTTTCTAAATCGCTCATTGGAATGGGTTCCTGCATCCCTGCGGGATGCGGGTTCCCGATTGCGCAGGTTTCCCGGCGCTGGAAGCGCCGGGCTATTGTCAGGCGTCCTTCGGACGCGAGGCACCTAAGAGACCCGCCCCGTATCGAATCATGATACCGCCCTTACAAAATCCGCCAGCATGCCGTAGGCCGTCGCGTACAGGCCAGGATTTTCTTCGGTGATCGAGAGGCCGGGGAAGATGTCGGTTTCGAAATGGACATAGGAAGACGTGCCGGTGATCTTGCCCACGGGCGAACTTGCCAGCACTTTTTCGGGCGCGACGCTTGCCTCTACTCGATCGCCTACGCGCTTCGCGCGGCAGACTAGTTTGAAGGGCCAGCCATCACGCCTCGCGTTGCGCAGGGCTTGCGGGGTGAGGTCGCGGATGCCTTCGCGCTGGATTTCTTCCAGGGGAATCGGGATGTCCATCAGGACGGTGATCAGGGCGGCGGTTTTAACGGCGGCGTCCCAACCGTCGATGTCGTGGGTGGCGTCGGTTTCGGCGATGCCGAGGGCTTGCGCCTTCTTCAGTGCTTCGTCGAAGGTGAGGCCGGTTTCCATTTCGCTGAGGATCACGTTGGTGGTCGAGTTGAGGATGCCGTGGAAGCCTTGCAGGTGAATGGTGGGCATCTGCTCGAAGAGAGAAAAAATGGGAACGCCGTCCATGACCGTGGATTCGAAGAGAAATTTCTTTCCGCGGACTTTCGCCAGGTCGCGCAGTTCGCGGTAAGCGTGGACGATGGGCCCTTTGTTGGCGGTGATGGCGTGGGCTCCGTGGTCGAGCGCGGCCCGGATGTGGTCGATGGCAGGCTGGCCATTTTGCACGCTGAGCGACGTGGCTTCGAAGAGCACGTCGGCGCGGGCCTTGGTAAGCCAGTCGCGGACATGGCTGTGTGGCGCGGGCGACCGCTTCCCCGGAATGCCCGGCAGCGAGCCAGAATTCAGAGCAACCACGGAATCCGCATCCAAGCCGTTCGCGTCGGCGATCCAGCCCAGGCGGCGCGAGGCTACGCCGGTGACGCGGTAGGCGATACCGTGGCGCTCGCGCAGTTCCTGCGCCCGGTCTTGTAGCAGGCGGACCAGAGTCCGGTTGACGTTGCCGAAGCCGAGGAAGCAGAGGTTGAAGGTGTGAATTGCGATCTCCTCGCAGGACTCATGGGATTATGCCACTGACGCGGCGCTCGCTACGAGACCGGCGAACCGGTCTTCTGCGGGCGCACCCGGTTTCGCACCGCGAGCCAGTTCAGGAACGCGACTGCTACCGCGGCCACCAGGACCAGCGATTTGCTGTACTCAATGCGCGTGAGCAGACCCAGGCAGATCAGGATACCTAATCCCGCCATCAGCGTGCCGCCCGGCAGGCGGAAGGGGGCAGGCGTTTTCTGCTTTCTGCGCAAGGCGGGAAGCGCCGCGCAAACCACGGCGTAGTAGAACAGCCGCGATCCCGCGGAGAGAGTCGCGTTCCCGGCAAAGCTGCCGAATAACGCGAGCAGCCAGACCAGCAGCGCGAACGCGAAAATGGAGAAATACGGAGTCCGAAAACGGGAGTGCACGACGCCGAAGAGGGCAGGGAAGTCACCGCGCTCCGCCAGGGCAAACGTAAGACGTGGCGTGGCCAGCATGTTTCCGCTCAGGTATCCGTATATCGACAGGAGCGCGCCGACCGCAATCAGCGCTGCTCCGCCGTGTCCCATGACGATCCCGGCGACGTCGGCCAGTGGGCGCACGCTGTGGCCCGGGTCGGGCAGTACACCCACCACGACCCACTGGACCAGACCGTAGATGACGGTGCAAATGATGAGAGCGGCAAACAACCCAAAGGGCACATCGCGCCGCGGGTCGCGGGCCTCGCCCGTGGAAATCAAGGCAGCCTCGAAACCGCCATAGGCAAAGATGAGTAGCACGACGGCCTGCACCCAGGAACTGCTGTTCGCAGAAACACTGGTTGCCGGAATGAGCCGATGTGTCGTGGCCAGATAAAATGCACCTGCTACGCAGACCACGCCCAGCGACGCCAGTTTGGCGACGGTGAACGCGGTACTGACGTGAGTTCCCGCCCGCACTCCCCGAAAATTGATCGCGGCCAGCAATCCGACCAGCACGGTGAGAACCGCCAGCCTTGGGGTTGCCTGGGTGGCATGCGGCCAGAATTCTCCCAGGTAAGTAACAAATAAGTTGGCGTTTGCGGCACACGCGGTCAGGCGTACGAACCAGAGCAACCACGCCACCTCAATGCCCATCAGACGCCCGAATGCCTCGCGTGCGTAGAGATAGGGGCCCCCAGTGTCACTGAATCGCGAAGCCACTTCCGCGAAGCAGGCCATGACCATGCCGACCGCTACCCCGGCGAGCAGAACCGCCAGTACACTGGCCCTTCCCACTTTCGCCGCCAGAACCGAAGGCAATCCAAAGACGCCGCTTCCGATGATGCAGTTTACCGTCAGCGCTGCCAGGCTCCAGCGGCCGATGGCGCGTACCAGTCCCTCGCGCGACGTGCGTTCCTGGCCGGTTTCGGTCACCGCGAGTTTGTATCACAGATTGTGGATTCGCTGGCAAATAGAGAACTGTTTACCTTGGTGACCTTCGAACCAGTGACGATTGCACTAATGGTCACCATAAAAACCTTGTTGTGGGAAGCTGTGTGGAGCGCGCCCGAAATCCGTCTCGTTTACACGTGAGAACCAGCACCAATCAAGGCATTCCGCAGCAGTGACCTTTTCCCGGACCAAAGTAATACCAGAATTACGAAAGCGCATGCCCGTGGGACATCTATTCGCCTCGGCCTGCCAATGAGATGTTGGGATGGCAAACCGAATGGCCAGAGACGACATGGACGACCTTCACTTACGGATCGCGCGCGTTACCGAAGATCTGCGCACCATCCAGCAGGAGCTGAACTGCGCCGCCATGCAGGCTCCCAGCGATCCGGAACTCATGGAGGCGCTCAACTCGCTCTCCGAGACTGAGCCCATCGACACCTTGCGCTCAGCCCTCGATCAGATGCGGCATTTTCTCTGGTTCTATTCGCAGGTGATGAACAACGAACCGGAACTGGGAGACAAGCTGCGGCAGGCTGCTCCGGCGAAGCTGGCAAGTGACGAGCCGCGCAAATTAGAGAACTCTTTTCTCGACCGACTCTCCCGCACCGACGAACTCATGCTGCTCCACCAATTGACAGAGGCAAAGCAGCGCAAGCCCAACTAAATTTCCCAGCGATTCGGGGAGATGTAACTTGTAACGTCTCTCCGCCACGCGCGATCCGTCTTCGCTAAAAACCACGCCCGGCGACGATCGTCCGGAGCACCTCGCCCGCCGGACTCAGCACAATGAAATCCGCCTCAGCTCCAGCAGCCAGAACTCCGCGAGCGCCCGCCATACCGACAGTCCGCGCCGGATTCAACGTGGCCGCCCGCACCGCATCCTGCAGGCTCCAGCCGGCAAACTGCGTCACATTGTGCACCGCCCGATCCATGGTGAGCACACTTCCGGCGAGGCTGCCACCGTAGGTGCACTTGCCGTCTTTGACGTCAACCTCGATCGGCCCCAACTGGTAGCGCCCGTCGGGCATGCCGGTTGCCGAAATCGCATCGGTGATGAGCACCGCTCGTTCGATTCCTTTCGCCCGCAAGAAGAGTTTCACAACCGGTGGCGCCACATGGATTCCGTCGACAATGATGTCTGCGGTGAGCCCATCATCGGTCAGCACTTCCCCGACAATTCCCGGATCCCGATGGTCCAGCGGACGCATGGCATTGAAGGTGTGGGTCGCATGCCGTGCCCCGGCCTTCACTGCTTCCTGTGCGATCGGCATCTCCGCATCGGAGTGCCCAATGCTCACGCAGACGTTCCGGCGCGCCGCCTCCACGATCACTTCCATCGCGCCCGGAACCTCCGGCGCAATGGTCATCATGCGCACATGCCCGCGTGCCGCCTGCCAGAGGCGGTCAAACACTGCAATCGTAGGCGTGACCAGATTTTCCGGCGGATGCACTCCCCGCCGCTTGTGGCTAAGAAACGGTCCCTCCAGATGTATGCCCAGCGGCCGCGCCTGCACGGCGTCGCCGTTCGTGAGGGTTGAGGCCGGGGCGGCTTCGATCGCGTCCGCCAACCGGTCCAGCGCCGCACAGGTAGCGTCGAGCGGCGCCGCCACCGTTGTCGGGAAATATCCAGTTACGCCGTGGGTCGCCAGGAACTTGCCCAGGCGCGGCAGTTCGGACTGCGCAGCCCGCATGACGTCCAGGCCCGCTCCACCGTGCATGTGGATATCGAAAAAGCCCGGTGCCAGCACCGCATCGCCGAAATCCACCAGAGACGCATTGCCGGGGAGGTCCCTCCCGGCGCGTGAGGTAACCTCGGCGATAAGCCCGTCTTCCACAACCAGCAGCGGGTTCCGGATCTCCTCGACAGGAGTGTAGAGCCGGCTTGCGGTGAATGCAGTTCTCATGGAGCGTTGTCGCAGCGAAGCCCTATCGTAGCCGCAAGCCATGTTTCAGACAACCCGCCCGACCGCCGTTAGGTCTATTCTGATTTCAACGCGCAGCGGCGGCCGTCGGCGGTTGCAAGTCGGTCTCTGCAGACTAAATTATCCTTGTCGGCATCATCTCGAGCGCAGCCGTTTTTCAGACGAAGCAGGGGATCTCACACTCGCCACCGTCAATCCGAAGTGCAGACGACTCTCCGCCCGTTATCCCGGTCCTCGGCCGCCGCGCAGAATGTTATAATTCTCTGTCAACTCAGCAAGTCCTGCTAAGGGCGCCTCGGCGGTTCCTCGCGCCCCAGCATAAAGTCGGGGAGTGGCTCAGCCTGGTAGAGCACCTGGTTCGGGACCAGGGGGTCGGAGGTTCAAATCCTCTCTCCCCGACCATCAACAACTTACGGGTATTCCTTCACATTTTGAGCCCCTGGCTCGTTGGAGGGATCATGACCCGTTTCGAGCAGTTCATCAAGGAACGTCAGTACCTCGTTAACGTCAGTGAGCGCAGCATTGAGTGGTACAAGCAAGCCTTCCGCTGGCTCCCCAATCAAGACCCCACAGATCAAGATCTGAACCAGGTAGTCGTGAGAATGCGGGACGGAGGACTGAAGGCTCGTTCAGTCAACTCGTACCGTACTGCCATCAACGCGTACCTGCATTGGAACAGCAATGCCGAAGGAGCCTGTAGTCCTTCGTGCCGTCATCCGAAAATCTCTCGTCTGAAGGAACCATCCACAGTTCTTCCCACCTTCGTCCCATCTGACATCAAGAAGTTCGTTTCTTACAAGGCGAAGCGTTATTCTCAGCGTCGGCTCCAAGTGTTGATTCTGGCACTGGCCGACACCGGATGCCGCATCAGTGAACTCCTGGGGCTTCACTGGTCGGACGTGAACTTCGATGACTTGCTCCTCACCGTCAATGGCAAGGGAGACAAACAGCGAATCATTCCATTCAGCCTGGAACTGAGAAAGCACCTTTACAGGCTCCAGCAGGCATCGAAGTTCCAGCTCGTTTTCCCGGCCAGGACTGGAACTCAGCTCGGCAGACGGAACGTCCTGCGGGACGTGAAGGCCCTTTGTGACAAGTTGGGGGTGAAGGTTCCTGCCAGAGCGCTACACGCATTCAGGCATTCGTTCAGCTTGAACTATCTTCGTCGTGGCGGCTCAGTATTCCATCTCCAGAAATGCCTGGGACATACCACGCTGGACATGACCAGACGCTATGCGAACCTGATGACGGAAGACTTGCAAAAAATGCACCAGCAAATCAGTTTGCTGACGTAAGGAAACAGGGCTGGTGAGTTCATCGCTCACCAACCCTCGTGTTTCTACTCAGCGTCGAGAACTTCCAACAGCGTTCCCCTGTCCTTCGCCTTCGTTTTGGCTTCCACCTGGCGGAACACTTCGACTTTATCCGCCTTGATGGTTTCAGCCAGCTGCTTCGACAAGTTCCAACGCTTCTTGGCACTCATCTCACCAGCAATCTTCGCCACGACAAAGTCAATGAACACGCTGTTCTTCTGTGCGCTGCTATTTTCAGGTTGCATTTGAGAAACACCTCACAAGTGATGTCTGCGAGGTTCGCTTTGCTCAGGCGTGGCTTTAGAGCCTTTCGGAACTTCTTCATTGGAGGCGGCGTTGCACCGTTTCTCCAACTCGCCTTGCTACCCTCGGATAGGCTGGGCTGCTGCGCTCCAGCTATTCCGTCGCCTTCATCCCTTACCGCCAGTTGCTGAAAACCGGCTCCGTTCAGAAAGCGCTGATTAAGTTGTCCGCGGCTCCGTCATCTCGCTGGTGGTATCGGTACTGCCTTGCCGCACTGTCACAATAGCTTGGGATACTGGAGAAGCGCAATAGCCATATCTTCCTATTACTAAAATAATCAGTGATACGATTGTCCCGTGACCACCTGCGTAGCTGCGATAACGGACGAAGGCAAAGCGCTCATTCTTGTGGCTGACAAGATGGTGGGTGTCGGCTGGGTGGAGAGTGAACTGGATATCACCAAAATGCGTGAGATCCATAAGGACTGGTGGATGCTCTTTGCAGGAAATGACATCACTCCCGTGTTCGACATCGTCGATTACACGAGGGCGAATCTGCCAGCAGAAGGCTCCGCCACGATTAAGCAAGTTGAGGATGCCGTCAAGACAGCAGTAGCTCAGAAGCGGATGGAGAATGCTGAGGCTCTCCACCTTACTCCGATCGGATGGGACATCACCCGATTCAACAGTGAAGGTGCTTCTCTCCTAACAAACTTCATGGAGTTGCAGGCCAAGATTAACGATTACAGCACCGGCCTCCAGTTGCTTGTTGCTGGATTCGACGGCGACAAGGCGCACATCTTTACCTTGCAAGACTTCGGCGAATCCAAGGGTATACCTCACCGCTACGACATCCCAGGGTTCGCGGCCGTTGGCAGCGGTGCGACTGGTGCTGACTACATCATGTATTTCCGTCACTTGGACTCAACGACGCCAGTTCGAGTAGCAGTCTATTACGCACTCGAAGCAAAATACTTCGGGGAACAGGCGGGAAGTGTCAGCACGAGTACGGATCTCTTCATTGCCCGTCCTGGGAAGAAACTCCTTCAGTTCGACGATGACGAAACCATCGAAGAGAAGCTGATGCCAATCTGCATGGCTCTCGAACCGAGAAAGCTACGAACACGAGACCTTGAAGCCCTCAACGGACTAAAGGAACTTAGCGGTTTCCCGAAGATCCCAGAGGAGAAGCGCAAGAAGAGAAAGAAGGGCGTGATTGAGATTGTTGCGTATCCCAAGAAGTCGAAGAAGAACAAATCGGCCAAACGAACTGGGACGAGCTGAGAGTCTCTCGTCCATCCCAAGTAGCCGTCTCAAGGCTTCTCATGAATCTCAAGTCCGACCTTTCGATCAGTGGGAACTTCGACGCCGTTAACGATCGCTCCCTTGTAGTAAGAGGTCGTTCCACTTTGGTGGTCGACCTGCCCTTCGATCATTCCGAAAATGTTCAATGCGCCTCCCAAGTTGTGAACAGAGCCGTCAACGCTGCCTCGCAGTTGAACGGCACCACCTGCATGGACCGTAACGTCGCCGACTACGGTTCCGTGCAGTTCCAGAAGCCCTCCGGATAGGACTATTGCTTGACCAATCAGCATCCCCGTAAGCCTGACCGTCTCGTCAGCGACCTGCAAGTCGTGCTCGTACTTGGCATCCATTATCTTCATCAACGGATCTCCTACTTGTTTTTCCGTTCTGTTTCTTCTATCAGCATGTATAGTGGGTTCGTATCCGGCTTGTCGTCGTAAACGAGAATGCTTCTTCCGTCGCGTCTCGCGGGATACTATTTGGCCGCTTCGGGACCCCAGCACTTCCCAGTCTGCATAGGCTCGGCTATCGGATTGTAGCATCGGGCATGTTGGTAGACCCCACTCGTCGTGTTACGCTTAAAGTGGTAAGAAATACGACCGAAAATGTCGCGCTTTGGGCATTTTCCATTCTTCGTGATAGAGGCTTGCGTCCTGCCTGGACTTCGGCCCGAAGGCGCATGGTAAAAGGCAATACGGTTCTAGCGGTGAGGCAAGCAACCAACGGAGCAGGTACGGTGCGGCTCTGGGGTGATTTAAGGCTGGCTTAGACGCCAGGTAATCCTGCCTGATTCCCACGAACAAGTCCACGGATACCATCCTACTGGCAACCCTCGTGGCTGCCCGTCCCCGTAAGAGGTTCTAAGGATACCTTCAGCTTGCGGACGTTAAACCTGGACCAGGGAGCAATCTCTACACCTCGTTGCTGGATACCTTGGAGCTGACTCATCCCGACCTTTGTACTGGAGAGTGGAGCTATAGCACGGTAAGCTATAGCTCTGCCTAAACCCTCCCATTACCTGGAGAGTGAAAACTTGAGCCTCCTGCTTCTCTGTTGAGCCCAACTCAAATAAGTAACGTTTTGTGATTTGTGGGTAGTTACCCTCAAGCAAATGGCGCTGCTAATGATGTCTGGGATTTACGGCTTCTCATGATTTATCTCATGACAGGAAGCCGTCGAGCCTGTGAGCGTCGAGACCCCGTAAGGTGGTCGAGCACAGAGCGAACAGACGACGGCGATCATCAAACCTTTATCTTCTGCCCGGAACTTTGTCCACGTGGATACCGAGTGTTCTCGCCACGAGGTATCGGAGCGTCAACTCTAGTTCTTTCTTGCTGCGGAATAATGAGCTTAACTGCCTGGTGCTCCGCCCCATACCCAGTCGGTCCAGTATTGCGCTTCCGACTGGCATGGCGGCAGGGTCAGTGTGTTTCAACTTTCCGGTAGTTGGTACCTTACTGATTGAAGTCAGGATGCACTTCCACGCGCTGTTGGCGTGTTCGCTCAATGCCCCGTTCTTCATGAATAAGCGTCGGAGCGGACTCTTAGCCCTCAGCACCTTTTGCGCGATGAGGCGTGATATCAGCTTCGCTCCCGCCTCGAACCGATCTTGACCGAGATCCGAACAGGTGGCTCCGTCCTTCTTGCAAGTTCTGTCATGGTGTTCAACGAATCCGACTCTATCGCAGTCGGACAACCATAGATCCTCATCTAGCATGAACTCGCCGGTGTATTGGCCATTACAGTACCAGGCATCGTTCCTTGCATCGTGATAAAGGGGCCCGCGCCCATCTTCCACGGGGTAGGGCTCCAGCTCAATGCTTGGACGGTTCCTAGTGATTAGGATTCGATACGCTGGCGGAGAGTATTCAATGGCTTCGACCCAATAGAAGTCTTTCCCCCGAATCAGTTCCTCCCAATCAAACCGAAAACCGATATTCCCATAGAAGGAACCATTGACCCAGGTATTTGGAGACAGCCAAGTGACGCACGTCCTCGTGTTTCTAAGCTTGCTTTCGTCCCAGACTAAAGAGGAGCGGAGCTTCCGATCCTCAAAGATTCTGTACGCATCAAGTACGTGAGCGATGTGAAATACATGCTTGAGAGGGCAGCAATCTGGCGCAGTGTAGTTCGGTCTGGTGGACGGCCTTCCCACTGCATAATCCCTCCACTCACGATGCGCCACGGTACGCCTTCCCTGATGTTTTCTCGTTGCTGAATCAGAACGGGCTAGTATCTCAAAATAATCGGTCTGACGGCAGCCGGTTTAAGCTTCGGCGTGTCGTGGATTAAGCGTCCGTCACCAGGAATAGGGGGACTCGCTGTCTGCGCCAGTCGAGCGGTAGGAACAAGCATCTCTCATTTCCCGCTTTATCGGCTGGACCACTCGCCAGGCTGCAACTGCCCACATCACCGCGAGTGCCGAGGATGTGGTAATGAACGTACCGATGAGCAATGCAACGGCACCACCTACCCTCCCAATCACTCGCAGCGCACACTCCTGGCGAACCATCCGATCTCGCGTTGGTGCATCGGCGTTCTGCCATCGTCTCTCACGCGATTTCGCACTCTCATTCAGCAGATTACGAATCGAGCGTTCATTGCTCGAAGACTTTCCCACTGCCCAAAGGCAGAGCACGGCCACTGCTAAGAACACAAGCATAAGCATTTCCCTCTAACGATTGATTTCCAGCTAGGACGAACATTGATGAGCAACGCCGAGGGAGGGCACGGGCGATGGTTGCGATGACCGTTAAGTGCTTGGGGTTGGAGGAACGCCCAAAATCAGATCAACAGCCCGCTGTGCTTGGCTCGCTGCGACAACGATCATGCGCGAGTCCTGTCTCAAAACTTGCAGCCAGTTTGCAAGGTATGCTGCACTGTTGGCCAGTGTTCCGTTCTCGATCCCGCAATACCCTGCAAGGAATGCTGCCCCGAGTTCCGCGACCAACTCTTCTCGGGTGTACGTCGAGTCGCCCCACCGTTCGAACTCGGTCAGAGTCAAGCGGTTGAGCCGACTTGGATGTCCGGTACTGTGAGTGAGTTCGTGAAACAGTGTCGAATAGTATTCCTCGGCGTTATCGAAGGTTTCTCGTTCCGGCATTTGCACCAGATCAATCCTCTTGTTGTAGCTCGCACAGTCGCCCCCGTGGTTGATCGTCGGTTTTTGTTGCCAATCAGCGACGACTCGTTCACAATCGTCGATCGGTCGCACCTCCGGCTTATAGTCAGTAGGCTGAGCAGGCTGAAGTTTCAGTCCCTCGCACTGCTCAATGTTGAAGACCGTGTACTGTCGGCAAAGGACCGAAGGCTTTTCGGTGACCTCGTCGCCGTCCTCCACCTCCCGAGTACCAAACTTCCAGTACACGACAGGCAGCCCCTTCTCGCCCATCCGCACATGGCCGCCCACCATCTGGGCTTGCCTGTAGGTGAGCCAGTACGGAGACGAGAAGCCGCTGCTCAGCAAGATCCAAACGTTTACGCCACGATACTCCCGCATCGTGAAGAGATTTCGTGGTAAACCATTCTGGCCCCGCACTCTCCACGGCTTATGCCACGGAGCAGTACCGGTTTCGAGTTGTTCAATAATCCGATTTGTAATGACCTCATAGACGCTTGACATACCTTTTCTCCTTTGAATGTGGGTTTAGAGTTGCGCTGCTTGTGAACTGCAATCGGGCTGGATTCAGAATCCAGAGGGTTAGTGAGCAGTTGGAGGAGCTGAGGGTGAGACGGTGAAGATCAGCAGTTTGAGGACAGAAAGTCTTCGATGTCCCGACGGTTTCTCAGTTGAGCGATTGCTGCGAGATTACAGAGAACCTCGGCAGATAACGCATCGGCAGCAATCACGGAAGTACGCTCCATGCAAACGTGCTGGACAGCGGCTTGTTCAGATGGTGCGACCACGAAGTCGTAATGCCACCTCTCATGGTCGGCGTCATGACTTACTACAAGGAATCGCATGAGCGCACCTCCGCAAAGCAATCGGCATTGTGACCCTGACCTCGCAGCTCCCACACCCGAGTGCGACTCGTAGTCGTGCGGGTTCCACGAGATTCACTTCCGAACTGGTGCGTCACCTCCAACATTCCGTAGGTGAGGGCGCACGATAGGAAATCCCCGTCATTGGTAAGGTGGAGCAGAGCATCTCGCAGACGAGCGATCTCCATCGAGCGTGGTGCGATGCCCGGAAACGTGCGATTCTTGCTGTCGCGCGGAATGCGAACCAGTTCTAGATGAAAGGCTTTCGTGCATTCCACAGTAGGCATCCAAGTGGTGCCTGTGACCTCCCCGTAGAGCGTTATCTTTGTTCTCATGTTTTCCTCCGTTTCAAGGTGTGAAGCACATTCGCCAGCAAAAAGAAAAGGCGGCATATCAGCCGCCTTTATCCGTCTCGAGTTGTTTGTCTCGCCTATCGTCGTAGATCGAGCGCTGCACCTCCTCTCTTCGCCCTCTCTCGGAGTGGCAACAGGATGTAAATCATCAGAACGTTGACCAGTGTTCCGCCGAGTGCAAACGTCACGCCCAGCGGATCACTGATTCCGTGCGTTCCATAGTTCACAAGCTCCGTCCCAAGCAGTGTTGTGGACTTGTGCTGACGAATCCAGCGAAAGCACCCGGGACTATTGATGAGGTTTTGGAGCCGAAATGCGGCCCCAAAATCATCAATCTTGAACAGTGCTGCCCACATCAGACACCACAGACCGACACCGGCAATGAACGAACCCTTGGTAGATGGTGTTAACGTCATCGAGTTCCCCTCCCATGTGAAATGAACTGCCGTTTCCGTCGTTTGAGTTCGACCATTCGAATCATGTGCAAAATCGCGTATTCGAACGACCTTGTGCGAACTACCTGCCGACAGAACCCGGCCAGCTTTGAAGCGACGAATACCTGGATTCTGCTTGCCCCCGCCGTCCTTCGTCTGAGGTGATCATCGAGGAGCGGCAGCGAACAGCTTGAGCCCAGAGTGTTGCCCATCAGCACCTGCTGTCTGCGCGCGCTGATGAGTTTTGCGTGTGTCGCGGAGAACATCATTGCTTCTCCGGCTGCGAGGAGTGCAATCAGGGTCATAGTCACCGACCTCCCACGAGGTGGAACCCGACGCTGACCAGGCCAGCTAGAGCTCCAGTGAGGAGGAGAGCTAGTGGCAGGGCAACTACGCCGAAGCAGGCGAGCCTGGCATAGCTCATCACTTGCGCTGGAACTGACAGGCGTTCCAGCTTGGCGAGGCCAGCCATGCGAGCTTTCAGGAGGTCGATGTCGAGACTCCAGTGCTCGGCAAACTCCGTGCAAAGCAAGTCTGCCTCACGATGAAGCAGTTGGTATTCGCGGGCCCCCACCGGCAGCGAGTTCGACTCATGACCGGCGGCGGCCCTTAGAACGGATTCGAGCTTGTGCTCAAGAGATCGCTGCTCCCATTGAAAGACAATCGCTCTCCATTTGCGACGTAAGATTCCGATCTCACCTGAAAACAGAGTATTAGCGGACTTTAGCTGCTGGAACATTAGTGTTCTCCTTTTCTTGGATTTGGATGTGGGGAGGCTCTTAGAGGAAAAAGACCCCGGTGGGCTCGAACCTAAGAGAAGGCTCGACCCCACACTCACACACCTGGTGCTGCTATCGGGAGGTAAGGTTTCGTTTCGTGGACGATTGAAAACAGCAGAAGACTGAGGTCAGTTGATGTGCAGATTCCCGATCCGAGATCTCAAACGGTATACTCCCTCCCTCCAACCTCAAAATCACGGATTTCGGGATTGGAAACAGCGGAGTGCACCACAACCCCCAGGTTTAGTTTGCGAACAGGGTCTTTTTCGAGCTTTCAGTGGAGAAATCTTCCCCCGAGTTGCTGAAAACATATTTCGGAGGTAAGTAGGGTGTGAACGGGGAAACCAGTGGGCTGAAATGGGCGTGTTCTGGCGCTCAGTCGCACCTGGTGTAATCGTCCTGCAAGACAAGTACTTGCTTCGCGCGGAGGATTGAAAACCTGTCCCCACTGGTTAACCATGACCCTTGCATTTAGCAGATAATGACTGTCAATGCATTTCTGGCGTAAGGGATATTTCGAGACGCTTAATGATGTCGCGGTCAAAGCGCGAGCAGTGCCGCTGTGGTCTGACTATGCCAAGTTCTGTGTCGAATATGAGCGCGGCCTGAGGACCGAGGCGTTCACAGTCCTTGAACGTTTCATTTCTTCCATGGAACGTGCTCCGTTCGCAGACAGACAACGGTTTGTCATTTGGCTATTACAGCTGTTGGATGGGCGAGAAGGACGGCACATGCTTATTCCCCACCCACTTCAGATTCGCCTAGTCGAGCCGACACTCCTTGAGTGGACGGTCGTGCAACCTCGCTGTTCGGAACCACACCTATGGCTGGGAGGATATGACCACGTAAAGCATGCCTTTGAACTGGAGCCAGGCAACCAGCTAGCACGAAGAAAGCTGATCGTGCTGATCTTGGGGAGAGTAGGTTTTGCCTCGCATGAGTTGCCAGCTGGGTACTTGGGCGATATCAATAAGGACTTAGCTGCCCTGAGCGAGGCGGAGGAACTGGTTAAGGGCTTGTCGAACGAAGAAGACCGCTTAAGCCTTGCTGCGGACGTTGCAGAGGAGAGGAGATTGATCGAGGAGCATTTGCGAAAGCAATAGGATTTGGCTAATCGACATGAAACCCTCATCGCCTGCTAACGAATCTTCCGCTCCCAGGCGTGAAGTTCTGTTTGAGGGACTTCGGGAGGACGAGATCCTAAATCTCCCAAGTGAGACCATTCAACAGCTAGTACTGCTTGGCGAGCCACTTGTGTTTCGAGCTGGATCGGCCGTACTTCTTGGGTCTTTCAAGATCGACGTGAACCGTCTCATCATCGAACTTGCGCAGATCGAAGGAGGCGGCGAAGGTGTTCTCATATCTCTGGCCTCACTCGCGAGAAGATACTGCAAGCTGAATGGTCTGTCACAAGTCGAGTGGATTGTTCACGCCGTCTCTTGTGCCAAGCCGAACTTAAAGCTGCGAAGAGTACTCGAACGCCGCGGCTTCATCGTCAGACAAGTGGCCGGAGTGGGCGAAGCATACTATTTCCTCGACACGCTCCAAACGGCCTAAACATCTCACGGCGAGAACAGCCTCAAGCATTGAGTCTTAAACGCGTTTCGGCGTACAGTGCTGGTGTGAGAATGGTCATCCTCTTGGAAGCGCTGATGCTGGTGTCGATGGCAAATGCTTCGGCACAAAGCAAGCCTGACGGGTTCATTGCGGTGTCGTTCTCGATTGACGGTACTCCTGCCCGTTGCGACGGTTTCCAAGTAGAGCTGCGCCTCAATGGCGAATCCATCAGACCAAAACCGATTGGCCAGCGTTTTGAGATTCCAGATGCGTTTAAGGGTCCTGCCAGCAGGTGGAACGACGGCCAGCGCGTCGATATCAGCCTGACCTGTAGTGGGCATACGCTTGCTTTTCCGAACCAACACCCCGCATTTGTGCGGGAGGGAGACTGGCAGTTGGGTATTGCACACCCTCTGTACGCGCTGAAGGAATACGGATATACCCACGAGTTTGATCATGGAGCGTGGCTTGGCTACTTGGTCTTTGAGGGGGAACCCGGAGTCGTTACATTCTCTTCGCAGCCCGATCCGCCTGCTAAGGTGTCTGACGCTTTGCGAAATGAACAGTTAAACGCTTCTCCAGAGCGCCGCAGGGATATCGCCTATGTGCTGGCAGTATTCAATGTTGAGTACGAGAAGAACCGTGATGTCTTGGTATCGTCCCTGAATAACTGTATTTCCAGACCGAAAGAAACTTCAGAAGATGACCTGTGCGATGGTGACCTATTGAGTTTTGTTACGAACCTCTACTGGCGAGGAGACAGTGCACTGCTTACGCCCCTGCTTTTGATCGCAGAGTCGAGACGGGATGTGATCGGTGATATCGGCACCTTCTACGCTGACCTGCTCGATCGTCGCGGCGCAATAGCGTTGACCGCAATGGGCGAGTTGTCTGATGATAAGCAGCAGCTCGTATGCAGATTGGCAGATGCGGACGATTTGAGTGTCAACCCTCCCAAACGCGCCCGAGTCATAGCATTTCTCCGCAGGGCAAGCGGTGCGGCGGCGGCTCAGTGCTTAAGGGCATTTGGCAGCAGTTGACGAAACGTCGCTTTATCACGAGTTGGCTGTTGGTCAATGAGCTCTGTGGCCTGATAACGACAGTTGATACCATGTAAGACAGTGGCAACCATGCAGTGGAGTTGTCCCACGCACGGAGTAGGTTCATTCGGCTTTGCATTTCTCTGCTCACATCTCGTATCTGAAACTGGAACTGGATTCAATACGGTGGCGAACAGTGAGGACGAACTGCGGCCTCCGGCTTTGTGTGACGCATGCGAGACCGAGCGGAGGCGCTCAGGAGGGTTTCATTCCCAGCGCGTGTGCGGCGCTTGTTACGACGAAATCAAAGCACGGTATGTGCGCTGAGAGGTGCTAGCCAAGAATGTCAGTCATCATCCTGTTTCCGAATGGAACAGAGTGGTTCAAGGCCAACTGGGTATTTCGGCAACTCGCACATGACGTTTTCAACCGTTACAGCAAAGATGCCGAACTCTGCAAGGCGCTTGAAGTGGCCGAAGCTCTTGGTGCTTTGGACTTGAAGGAAATAGATGACGGACTGCGCAGACGAGTCATGGCAGCACTTAGTGCCGTGGCGATGGATACCATCAATGGCACAATCGCTGGGTGGAGGCCGCACGACATGAAGGAGCACGCACTGTATTGTGAGGCAGTGTCAGAACTGGCTATCTGCCTTGAAGGCCAAAACAAGATCAACGCTTCATCGCGCTGACTGCTCATAACCTCGTCACAAGTTGATTGGTGGTGTAAGTGCCATGGGCCGGATTTCGTTGACTGGGGGCAGGCAGATCCCGTTGCCACGCATCAGCCTGCAAGTGTAAGTGCCACGTTATGTTGTAGGGCCAATCGAGCACCCTCGTACAATGCCAACCAAGCAGTTCTTTCGTCCTCGGCCAGTTCGATAGAGTCTCCGTCATGGAGGGGCTCGAAGGCATTGATTGCAATCGCGGTCTCGTCCGTCAGGTCGCCATTGCTGAGAGGGATGCCGAGCTCCCCGGCAAGCAGCCTTAGCTCAGTGAGCAAACGCGGCAATGAGCCAACCCAAATCTGCACCGCACTGCCGCCAATCTGCTCGCGGTACTCCGTTTGTAGAGGACGGTCGAAATCCGCTGGAACAAATGACACTCGATAAGGGTTGTCGCGGATCAATGCGAGGTTGCGACTCGCCTTCGACGCAGTACCCAAACTTGCAATCTTCACAAGCACTCGGGAAGAATGGCCTCAGTGATCACCTGAAAAGCGGCCATACATGATCAGTGCAAAACCGGCCATACTTTAGAAGCCGTCCAAGACATAGGTTGTTCTATCCTGCCACCTGCTGCGGAGGCAAGCCTGTTTTTGTGCGCCAACTGCGGGGACCGCATTTCAGCACGTGGCCATGATGCAGCAGGCGATCGAGCATGGCGGTGACGGCTGCGCTGTCGCCCAGCAGTTTTCCCCAGTCATCGACAGGTCGGTTCGAAGTAATGATGGTGCTGGCTCGCTCATAGCGTCGCATGATGATCTCCAGGAGTTCTTCAGCCGCGGTTAGAGATAACTTGCGCATGCCCAGATCGTCGATGATGAGCAGGGGCACGGTAATTAATGACTCGATGTGCTGCTTGCGCGTACCGTCGATGGAGGCTTCGGCGAGTTCCTCAAGCAGGGTATGGGTCTCGCGGTAGAGTACACGATAGCCTTGCAGGATGGCGGCCTGGCCAATGGCCTGTGCCAGATGGCTTTTGCCGCTGCCGGGTGGGCCGACCAGCAGTGAGTCTTCGTGACGGGCGATGAAGGCTCCGGTGGCCAGATCGAAGATCAGACTGCGATTCATCTTGGGATTGAAGGTGAAGTCGAAGTTATCGAGGGTCTTTTGCGGATCGCGAAACTGGGCTTGCTTGCGTCGACGTTCCAGCAAACGGTCGCTACGACGAGTGAGTTCGTCGGAGACCAGGCCGGAGATCAGATCGATGGGCGCCATGGATTCGACCTGGGCCTGGTGCAGACGCATCTCCAGCACAGCTGCGATTCCACCCAGCCGCAGTTGTCGTAAAGCACGATTCAACTCGATGAGATTCATTCACTTTGCTCCTTGGTTTTGATTTGGATCAGATCACGGTAGTGCACCAGTTCGCGGATCAGGGGATCGACCTGGCGCAAACTGAGCGGGGCTTGCGGACAACGCTCCAGGTAGCGACGGACGAAACGATATTCGTGTACACCCATCTCGAGGGCTGCCGCACAAGCTTCATCGACGGCAGCGGTTCCGTACTTTTTGGCAAGAGAGAGAACGCCCAGGATGCGCCGCACGCCCACTTCGCCTTGCTGGCTATAGATAAGGTTGCAGAGTGTACCGACATGGGTGCCCACTCGGCCGGCACGGCCGAGCAACTGCACCACACGGAAAGGGGTTTGCTGGGGATGGTCTTCGGACTGAATGCGATACCAGCCCCGCTTCTGACGTAGATGTTCTCTCAGGAGTAATCCAGTTTTGGGATCGAGGATACGAACGCAAAGTTCATCCCATTGGACTCTCACTCCGCGTCCAATCCAGCCTGGCGGTAGACCGTAGTAGGCGGCTTCGACTTCGACACAGCCATCCAGATGCACCACCCGTTCGCCATACTGGTAATAGCGGAACGGTTCCACAGGCAGCGGGAGCAAGGTTGGTTTTTCTTCTGCGAACATGGCGGCCACTTGCCGTTTGGTGGTGCCGTGGATGCGCGTATCGGCCCAGTTCGTTTCCCAGCGATCCAGATAGACTTGCGCTTGTTCCAGACTCTCGAAGCGTTGTCCTTTGAGAGGGGTTTTCTTGGCGTGGCCCACAGCCGACTCCACCTTGCCTTTTCGATCTGGATCCTGGATCCGGCAAGGCAGGGCGACCGCACCGTAATGGGAGAGCATGTCGCGATAGAGGGGATTGAGGGTGGCGTCGTAGACGTCGGGGACGAGTACGCCTTCGCGGAGATTGTCCAGCACCAGGATGCGCGGAGCACCGCCTAATCGACGAAAGGCCTTCTCATGCAGCTCGGCCCAGATGCGCGTGCTGGAGCGGAAGACCAGCAACCGTACTGCTTTGCGGCTGTAGCCCAGTGTGAGCACGAACAAACGGGTACGTCGATACTTACCGTTTTGCGCATCGCGTACCATCGGCCCGCTGCCGTAATCGACTTGACCCTCTTCTCCTGGAGCGGTGAGGATCACCGCCCGTGCTTGAGGTTGCTGGGCTCCACGTAGTTTGTAAGCGAAACGCCGAACGCTTTGATAGCCACACTGGAATCCATGATCGGACACCAGATCCTGCCAGATTGCCATGGCATTGCGATCCCGACTCAGACCCAGCTCGATGATTTCCCGATAGGGTTCACAGGCGCTCGCCGAACCCGCGGCTTTCGAATGTTCTGACTCCTCGCTGCTCAACCCTACGCCAAAACCGGTGATCACCTCTATGGCCGCTTTTGAAGTTGCGGTTGCTTTTCCCTTAGTAGAAAGGTTTTCGGGGCTGGGGTTGGGGTTGGGGTTGGGGTTGGGGTTGGGGTTGAGGCGAGCGCCAGGCCCCGCGATGGCCGGTTTTGCTGCATCCGAGCCGGTGATCACCTCTATGGCCGCTTTTGCCTTACCTTCGCGCTTCCATCTTCCCGGCGGCCATATTTCCACACCCGCGCCTCTCAGATAGGCGCTGATGGTCTCTCGACGCACTCGCGTGGCCTCTTGGATCTTGCGCAGAGACCATCCCAGTCGTCCCAAGGCTATGATTTGCTGCTTCTTCTCGTCCTTCAAGACATTCGCCATGTTGCGAGAGGCTACTTACCCTCCCGCTGCTGTCAATGTCCTGGACGTTTCTTCTGAAAGTATGGCCGCTTTTCAGGTGTTCACGTATGGCCGCTTTTGGGTGTTCACTGAGGGAATGGTGATCCAGCTCCGAGCGACCGAACAGTTGGCCTCTATACACGTTTGGTGGTTCGTGTGGATCGACGTACGGGGCAACGCCGTTATTGCTCAGGGCGTCGTTGAGGGCATCTAGAAAGGCGGTTGCTGAAGCCTGTGCCTCGTCGATGTAGGAGCGACGAACACCCATAAAAAGGCCAGTTGACATACTTCCCATTCTGCCATGCCGCAGCTAGGAAGGGGCAGGCGTTGCAAGGGTTTGTCCTACAGCGTTCCTTTTGTTCTTTTTACCAACAGGGCTGGACTCACACCAAGGTCACGCGCAATGGCCCGAAGTGATTCACCGTTGGTCCTGCGTAGTTCGACAGCCTTCATATCGACGTGCACCTTGGATCTTCCCAGCTTGCGCCCCTTGGACTTGGCATGAGCCATACCAGCTTTAACGCGCTCGCGGATGAGATTGCGCTCAAACTCCCCCATCGCGCCAATGATCTGAAACATGAGCCTGCCGGAGGGCGTGCTGAGGTCGAACCCGTCGCGGAGGGACACAAAGGCGACACCCAGGGACTCCAGATCGGCCAGACTCATCACCAGGTGCTTTAGGCTTCGCCCGAAGCGGTCCAGCTTCCACACGACCACGGCATCGAACTTCCGACGTTTTGCGTCCGCCATCAGCCGGTTGAGCTCTGGCCTGGACTCTTTGGCTCCGCTGACACCGTTGTCCACGTACTCACCGGCGATGTTCCAGCCCCGGCGTGCGCTGTGTTCGCGAAGCTCGTTGAGTTGAAGGTTCACGTCTTGCCCCTTGTCCAGCGTCGAAACGCGGGCGTAAAGGGCGACACGCATGTGGGATAGACCACGATCAGCTTCCATAGAGACACCTCTGTGTGTGAAGTTGGGCCCTCTATCGCGCTAGAACGCGGTACGGGGCCGTTTACTAAAGACCTCATTTGTGTACGGTTGAATCCACCTAGGATGTGCTTTGTTTTCAACGGCTGGATATTCAGCAGATCGACAGCTTTTGTGAACAGGCGTTAGTTCAGTAGCAGCTAAGGTTCACGCCTTCCTGCTAGACTCTGAGTCATCAGAAGCCGCATCAAGAGCAGACGAGTAATGAACCCACTCTTCAACCGGGCTGACATATTCGCCGTCATCGAACACCAGAAGCAGGAGCTCAAGAACACCTTTCCAGGTGTCACGAACGCGGAACTCGACGCAGACCCTGTTGCTGTGGCGGCAAGGCTCATCGAACAGTTCAGCATCAACGTGCCAGTGCTTGATGAAGAGAAGAAGTATGCGCTCACGAAGGAAACACAGGTAGATGTCAGCGGTGACCCGCGACGGTTCATCAGAGACCGTTCAACACCCTTCTACATCTCTGGCACAGAAGTCAGAGTCGTAATCCCATTTCAAGGCGACGCTGGTCTGTTTGACGTGCGGCCCACGATGTTCACTCTGAACCCGCCGTTCGGCGAGATTCATGACCACGAACTGCATCTGGTCTACCAACTCACCGATGCGCAGTTTGACATCGAAGCTGCCACGACCCGAACCGTTAGCCAAGTGAAGCAGTACCTTCAGAGTCTGCAAGGTTCGGCAGAGCAACTGAAGGGTGACATTCAGCAGCTTGTGAACGCTCTGATTGAGAAGCGCAAGCAAGAACGCGGAACGCATTCCCAGATCGTCGCCAGTCTGAAGATACCCGTCAGGCAGGCTCCGTCTGCAACACCGGCCAATGCGCCGACGAGTTCTGCGCCCACGGCAGCTCGGACCGACAAGCCCGAAGAAGAGTGGGACGTGTTTATATCGCATGCCAGCGAAGACAAGGACGCTATCGCTACACCGCTCGCAGAGGCTCTTCGAGCGAAGGGCTTGCGTGTCTGGTACGACGACTTCTCGCTCAAACTGGGAGACAGTCTGCGGCAGTCCATCGACCGTGGGCTTGCACGGTCACGCTTCGGTGTCGTCATTCTCAGCGGTCACTTCTTCCAGAAGCATTGGACCCAACAAGAACTAAACGGATTGGTGACCCGCGAGGTCTACGCGGAGAAGGTAATACTTCCAGTGTGGCACGGAGTCGGTTTCGTCGAAGTGCGCAACTATTCAGTGACGCTGGCTGACCGGAAAGCTGTGCATACCAAAGACGGGCTTGCGCAAGTAGTCGATAAGATCCTGGACGTTGTGAAGTAATAGCAAGGCGTATATCAGGCTGGGACCAAAGATGTTTTATGGGGGTGAGTTCGCCAGGCCTTGGCGTTTGACTTCATCTGAAGGGAGTAAATCCAGAGCATGAGCTACAAGTTAGGATGGGTAGGAACGGCAGCATTCCAAGCGTTCACTGAGGAGGGCAGGGAACTGGTCTTCGACTTGGCGAAAGAAGTCAGTGTGCCTTCCGATTTCAAGGAAGGGGATGAGGTTGACATTGAGGTTCAATCCGACCATCCGGCCAACATAGCGATGGGAATGAATAGTGGATTCTACGAAGTGATCCACCTGAAGACGGGCAAGAAGTTCAAGGTCCTGCACAAGACAAGCGATTGGCGATTCGACAAGATGTGCGAGAGTTGCAACCTTCGCATTGAGAAGAGCGGTGACAACTTCATTTACAAGAAGCCCGGAGTGGTGGTTCCTACAAAGCTCCAGAATCACCACGTCCTGCGGGAAGCATTCGAGAGTAAGATCTGTCCTCTTTGCGCCCAGACGATGAAGGAGCTGAAGAGTTTGTGATTTCTGACCTCCTGGGTTAGGATTCTGCTGGTTGGAATCCTACATGTAAGTCGTTGACTGGCCTGGTAGACGCACCAGCCTCGGTCACGTCCGAGGCTGAATGGTTCGGGACCAGGGGGTCGGAGGTTCAAATCCTCTCTCCCCGACCAATTCCTTCTCGCTATTGTTTATTATTTAGACGGTCGGCTTCCTGCCGCTCCGCTGCCGCCGGCGCTGGTTTTCCCGCGCGCGTGTAGATCTCAGCCATCTGCCGATGAGGTTCGGGATCCTGGGGGCGGAGATGCGATGCTTCCTCGCAATACCGGAGGGCTTTCGAGTATTCCTCCGCTTTCCGGCTCTTTTCGGCGAGTCTCAGAGAGTTCGTGTAAAGCAGATCTGCCGTGGAAGAATCTTCTGGGTTGAGTTGCCGCGCATGCTCTAACACGTCATGAGCTTGCTCCTCCTCTCCCAGCTTCGCTAATACCGCCCCATAGAGAGCGTTGAGTGGAAACAAATCTGGCCATCGCTGGAGGGCCTTGGCCAGGGGCACGCGCGCCTCTTCCAGTCGGTTCATCTGAAAGTAGGTAAGCGCCAGGTTGTACTGCACCTGAGGAGACTGCGGCGAAAGCTCTGCCGCACGCAGAAACGGCTTCAGAGCTGCTTCCAGATCCCGGTGCTGGCCGTAGATCATTCCCAGTGCGGTGAGCCGTTCGGCGTCGTCGGGATCGTATAGTTTCTCGCAGATGGCGAGCGCCTCCTGGCGTGGACCCTGATCCAGCTTCTGGCCGCATTCGCTTCGCAGTTGTGCCTCGGTGTCATCCTGCCGGTGCAAGTCCTCCGACAGCGCCAGAGACTTCTTCGCTTCCTCGTCGCGCCCCTCCTTGCGATAGACGAATCCAAGCTGGTAGGGAATGCGGGAATCTCGCGGAGTGATCTGCTCCGCTTCCTTTAGCCACTTCTCGGCGTTCGGCAAATCGCTTTGCTTGAAGTAGGCGAATCCGAGATAGTACGCCGTATCGGGAAAAGGCGGCTTGGCAACCGCCTGGCTCAAGTTCTTGATTGCGCTCGGGAAATCCCGGTCTTCAATATCCAGTCTTCCCAGGTAATACAAAATGTTGGGATGATCTCCCGTCTGGCGGCGAACCGCTTCAAACTCGCGGCGCGCGTCGGCGGATTTGTGCTGCTCGAACAGCGCCACAGCTAAAGGGAACTCCGCTCGGAGAACCAGCGAGGGATCAATCGCCAGGGCCCCCCGAAACTCTTCCGCCGCGACTTCGTACCTATCCTGCTTGAGCGCGTCATAGCCCTTGCCCAGATGGGCTTCCGCTGAATCGGCCGTCGGCGGCGTCGCGGCAGGCGCAGACTGCCCCAAGGAATTCTGAGTTACGCCAGGGAGCAGTGTCAGCACGAAAGCCAACAACGCACGTCGCCAGATGTGTGCAGGGCTCATGGTGTCCACGAGTCTTTTTGCGGAAGATATAACGATTATAGCCGCGATGGGGAGAGCGATGGACCGGTCGTCGGACGCAGAGCAGACTCGGCTAGCGCGTGATTGGTTGACGATCAATAGGGAGAAGGATGTCGCTGTGGTCCAAGTGTGCCGCTGCCCAGTAATTCCTGCATGATCCGTACCCCGGAACTCGTTCCCACCAGGTCTGCTCCCGCATCCAGCAACTCTCGCACTTGCTGAGCTGTCTTAATGCCGCCGGAAGCCTTGATCTTGATTTGGGGTGGCGCGACTCGCCGCAGAAACCGGATATCGTCGGGTGTAGCCACGCCGACCGCGCCACCGCTGGCGTTCTTCAGGTACGCCACCCCTGCCTCAATGCTAAGGGCAACTGCTCGCTCGCGTTGCGCAGAATTCAGCAGCGGAAGTTCCAGCATGATCTTGACCGGAACCTTTCCAACTGCTTCGACGACTCCCTGAATGTCCTCAGTGTATTCCCGCTCCATGCCCGAAAGCAGAAAGCCAACGTTCGGCATCAGATCAATCTCTTCTGCTCCATCGCTGACCAGCAATCCCGCCTCATGCGCTTTTCCGGCACTGGTCATGGTGCCGTAAGGAAAGTCAACAAAGGAGGCCACGCGGATTCCGGCATTCCGCAGTGCATGGACGGTTCTTCTGACCCACGCCGGAGGAATCATGGCCGCGTGAAATCTGTATTTCAAACATTCCGCCACATGCGCTTCCCAAAGACCCTCCGTCAGAACATTCGAAATCAGCGTGTGCTGAATGCGGGCAGCGAGAAGGAGTGCCTCCTCCAGAGCGGGTTCACGGTTGGCCTGAGGTTCTTCCCGGTCCACCATCACTGCACGTTCTTTCCGGCACGCTCAATTGCGCGGTCCAATTTCAGCCAGCTTCACTGGCACCGAGCCACAGAGGCGACGCCATAGCATGCAATCTGTAGAACTGAAGAACTTCGCTGCGCCGGGGTAGTGACGGAATCACACCCTCTTTGGTGACCGCCATGCCTCCGATAACCACCGCAAATCGTACGGCCTGGTGGAGACTCGCGCCATGAGCCAGAGCAATGGCGAGACCGGCGCTGAAGGCATCGCCGGCCCCGGTCGTATCCACCACCTGCACCGGAACAGCGGGGATGCGTGTGCATGACGAAGCCGTGATCAGCAGCGCGCCCTTTTCGCCCAGTGTCATCACCACCTGCTTTACGCCAAGGCGAATCAACTCCTGCCCGACCACCTCAGGTTCGATGGCGGCATCCGGTGCGCGACCGGTCAGTACCTTGACTTCGGTTTCGTTTGGCGTCAAGACATCGATCAGCCCCAGTAGCGAAGCGGGCAGTGGCCGCACCGGTGCGGGATTCAGAATCGTAACTGCTCCTGCCAATCGTCCACGGGCTATTGCCGCTTCGGCCGCCTGCACGGGAACCTCCAACTGCGTCAGCACGACGGACGCGGACCGCAGAGCTGTCTCCGCTTCAGAAACATCGGCCGCAGTCAGTAGCTCATTCGCCCCCGGGTCCAATACGATGCAGTTCTGTCCACTCCCCGCTTCAACCACGATGAACCCCACACCGGTCGGTGCCTCCGCGGACTGCTTCACATAAGTGGCATCAATGCCTTCGTCACGATACAAGCCCAACGCTAGATCGCCGAAGCTGTCGTTCCCAATCTTGGCGATAAAATCCACTCGCGCCCCGAGCCGGGAACAACCGACTGCCTGATTCGATCCTTTACCGCCGAAGTCCACACGATAGCCCGTGCCCAGAAGCGTCTCGCCCGATCTCGGGATCCGCTGGACTTTCATGGTAAGTCCAGTTGCATAACTGCCCACCACCGCGATACGAGGAGCGCTCACGGAAAAATCTCCCGGACCCGATTAGAACTCCTTGAAACGCCGTAAGGGTACCACAGCCTTAGGCGGCTCACTCCACCTTGACCGTCCCAAACACGGATGTTAGTTTCGGTTCCACACACCACTCACCGGGAGACATCACTCTGAGCCGGGCAGGGAAGCCGCGTCAATCCGTCGATCTTCGCCGTCGCGATTTCCTGGTCCGGTTCTGCCAGGGAGCCGGAGCCACGCTGATTCCCGCAAGCCTGCGGGGATTCACTTTGCCTGAGTTCGGACCTTTCGCGTCGCGCGATGCCATACCTGCCGATGCCGGTTTCCACCTGCATCCGCATTATCGGACCGAGCTGCCGCTCCACGCCACGCTCCTGAAAGTGCAGGCAGGACGCGACGAGTTCATCACCGAGAAATACGCCGACCAGATTGCGGCGATTCTCGCCGAGTGGAGCGCGAGCCTCCTCCACTCTCCGCAAGAAACTCAGGCGTTGGCAAAGTGGCTCGCCGCGGATTTTTCAGGTTCATCGTTCCAGCCCTCGGAGTCGCGAGTCGTGCGGTCGGGCGAGGTGCTTCAAGTGCGCCAGAATAAATTTGCCCGCCAGCCCGCGCGCAGCCGCGATGCCTTTCTTCGCGAGGTGCGGTCCACGCTGAGTGTCTTCTCTAAGATCGTGACTGCCGAATTCCAGATTACAAGCCTTGACGAGGTGGACGCTGATGAGGGGACGTCTTCGTCGCCGCAACTCTCGGGCCGCTTGCGGACTCGCGTTCGCTTTGAAATCGTGGGCACAGGCGCCGATTTCTACCTCGAGCAGCGCGTCGGCGACTGGGAAATGACCTGGGAGCCGTCTTCTTCGGGTGAGTTCCGGCTGCGTACCTGGAATGTGCTCGACGAAACGCAGGCCCGTTCCCATTTGCCCGTGTATGCGGATGTGACCGCCGCCGCGATCGGGAACAATTCATCGTACGCCGCCCAGATTCTGCACGGTACCGACTACTGGCGAACCGTAATTGACGGCGCCTCCGGCATCGACATCTACGGTCACAACGGAGTCTCAGTCGCCGACATCGACAACGACGGCTTCGACGATCTTTACGTTTGCCAGCCCGCCGGACTACCCAATCGTCTTTACCACAACCGCGGCGACGGGACCTTCGAAGACATTACGGAATCTTCCGGCCTGGGCATTCTCGAGAACACGGCCTGCGCGCTCTTCGCCGATTTCAACAACCACGGCCGCCAGGACGTCATCGTGGTCCGCGCCAACGGTCCGTTGTTATTTCTGAATCAAGGCGGCGGCAAATTCCGGCAACAGCCCAACGCCTTCCAGTTTGCGAATCCGCCGCAGGGAACCTTCACCGGGGCGGCGGTGGCTGACTATGATCGCGACGGATGGCTCGACATCTATTTCTGCCTTTACGCCTATTACCAGGGCGCCGGTCAATACAAATATCCCTCTCCCTACTACGACGCCGAAAACGGCCCGCCCAACTTCCTGATGCGCAACCAGCGCGACGGCACATTCCACGACGTGACTGCCGCGTCAGGCCTTGACCAAAACAACACGCGCTACAGCTTCTGCTGCGCATGGAGCGACTACGACAATGACGGCTGGCCCGACCTCTACGTGGTGAATGATTTCGGCCGCAAGAATCTTTACCGCAACCGGGGCGACGGAACCTTCACCGATGTCGCTGCCCAGGCGGGAGTCGAGGACATCGGCGCCGGCATGAGCGTCTGCTGGCTCGACTACGACAACAATAATAATAATGGCGGTGCCGAGGACCTCTACGTTGCCAACATGTGGACTGCAGCCGGCGAGCGCGTCTCCACCCAGAAAGTCTTCAAGAAGGATTCGGCGAAAGCAGTTCGCGAGCTTTATCAGAAACACGCGATGGGGAATTCGCTCTTCCGCAATCTCCTCAGCAAGCCGGGTGCGGGGTTCGAAGACACAACGAATTCCGCAGGCGTTGGAATGGGCCGCTGGTCGTGGTCGAGCGATGCCTTCGATTTCGATCACGACGGTTTCCCCGATCTTTACATTGCCAATGGCATGGTTTCCGGCCCCTCCCGCCAGGATCTGAACAGCTTTTTCTGGCGGCAGGTGGTCGCTCGTTCCCCCGACGAGGCTAGCGCCTCCCAGGAATACGAGCAGGGATGGAATGCCATTAACGAACGCATCCGCTCCGACGGCACGTGGAGCGGTTATGAGCGAAACGTTTTCTACGCCAACAACCGGGATGGAACGTTCTCCGACGTTTCGTCCGTGGTTGGATTGGACTTCGTTGAGGACGGCCGATCGTTCGCACTCGCCGATTTCGACCACGACGGCCGCGTCGAAGTGTTCCTGAAAAACCGCAATGCCCCGCAGTTGCGACTTTTGAAAAACGTCATCGAAGACCTGCCGCCGTCGATCTCGTTCCGTCTTCAAGGCACGAAAAGCAATCGTGACGCCATCGGCGCAGCGGTTACGATCGAAACTCCGGCGGGTCGACAGACGCGGATGCTCCAGGCCGGATCAGGCTTTCTCTCTCAGCACAGCAAAGACCTGTTCTTCGGTCTGGGTGAGACGAAAGGTCCCGTGCGAGCATCGATCCGCTGGCCGAGCGGGCTGGTGCAGGAACTTCACGACCTCCCCATCAACCACAGAATCTGGATCGAAGAAGGCTCTGAACCTCGGCGCGCGGAAGCGTTTCAGGCGCCCGCAGTCAAGCGAGGTCCTGCTCCTGTCGAAGTTCAGCCAGAGGTGGAATCCCTTCCGACAAAGGTCGAAACCTGGTTGCTGGCGCCCGTGGCAGCGCCCGATTTCTCGCTTTCCGAGTTGTCAGGACAAGCGCGGGCGCTGTCCACGCTTCGCGGCAAGCCGGTTCTTTTGAACTTCTGGACGGCGCAATCGCCGGAATGCGAGAAAGACTTGAAAGTGTTCCAGAGAGTACACGCCCGCTGGGCAGCCCAGGGCCTGCACCTGCTTACCGTGAACGTGAACGACGGTGCGCCGGACGCCACG
Organism: uncultured Acidobacteriaceae bacterium; assembly: GCA_963825155.1. Taxonomy (GTDB): domain Bacteria; phylum Acidobacteriota; class Terriglobia; order Terriglobales; family Acidobacteriaceae; genus Sulfotelmatobacter. The sequence continues at coordinate 322,667 of CAWGRZ010000004.1, forward strand.
CAGAGTGAGACGCTACGCGCGTTCGTGCGCGAGCGGCATCTTTCTTTTCCAATTCTGCGCGCATCCGAAGATTTCGCCGGCATCTACAACATTCTCTACCGCCAGTTATTCGATCGTCATCGCGACCTGACTCTTCCGACCTCTTTCTTGATCAACAACAAGGGCGAGATCGTCAAGGTGTATCAGGGGCCAATTGATCAGGAGCACGTCGAACAGGACTTTCAAAACATCCCACGAACCGACGCGCAACGCCTGGCCCGAGCTCTGCCTTTCCCCAGCGCAACCTACACCCTCGAATTCGGACGCAATTACCTCTCCTATGGCGCGCTTTTCTTTCAGCGCGGGTATCTCGATCAGGCCGAAGCCGCATTCCAGCAGGCTTTCCGCGACGATCCCTCGAGCGCCGAGGCGCTCTACGGCGTGGGCAGCGTCTACCTCAATCAAAACAAGAATGCGGCCGCGCGCGAGACTTTCGAACGCGCCGTGAAACTTTCAGCCAATTATCCCGATACGCTGCCCGACGCCTGGAACAATCTTGGCGTCATTGCTACGCGGGAAGAACGCGTGGACGATTCGGTGCGGTGCTTTCAGCAGGCGCTTGCACTGAACCCGCATCACCTGCTGTCGCTCGACAACCTGGGAAACGCCTATCGTCTGCAAAAACGTTGGGATGAGGCCCGCAAAGTGCTGGAACGAGCGCTGGAAGTTGCGCCTCAAGATCCGGAAGCGAACTACAGCCTGGGGATGGTATTTGCGCAGGCCGGCGACACGGCCAACGCTTACGAATATTTACAGCGCGCTCTCAAGGCGCGGCCCGCCTATCCCGAGGCCTTGAACAATCTCGGAATACTCTATCTGAATACTCAGCGGCGCGATGAAGCGGTGACGAGTTTTGAACAGTGCATCAAGGTTGCGCCATCTTTCGACCAAGCCTACCTGAATCTGGCACGGGTCTATGCCCTGGAAGGGCGCGCGCGATAAGGCTCGCAGCGTTCTGCTCGATCTGCTCAAACAGCACCCCGATCACCCGCAGGCCCGGCAGATGCTCGAGCAACTGCAACCGTAGTGCATGCGTAGACAGCTCTAAGGCTTCGGCGTGGGCGCCGCCAGTAGATCGACGAACATCTTGTAGAACCTCTCGCGTATCCACATCCATCTGGACCTCGGCGGGCTGTCCCACGATCTTGGGCTTATCTTGCTCGGTCCAGCTCAAAGTGCTTCCATACCCCGCGCCGTGGTTGAGGTCTACATCCAGATAGCGTGTGTCCTTTGCCGTAATCAGACTGGGATCGAGCCACGCCGCCGCCGCGAGTTCGTCCCACAAATAGTTGTACTCGCCAAACAAGCGCGCGTATGTGCCCACATAACCAGCCGCGGGCGAATTGGCCGCTTTGATCCGGCCAATTAACTCCCTGGTCAGTCGCGTCTTCACGGAAACATCCACCGGCGTGCAGACAATTTTTTCCCATGGCGCTCGCAGCACAATGTGGGCCGCCTCCGGATCGAACCACAGATTGAATTCGTGCCGCGGGGTGTTCGCGAACTCAGGATCATCCGTCTTGGGATTCAGACTGCCTCCCATGAACACCAGTTCCTTCGCCAGTGATGGAAATTCAGGATCGATCGAGATGGCCAGCGCCAGGTTGGTCATTGGTCCGCCTTCATAAATCGTGACCTGGTGCGGATACTTACGAACCATACGCAGTAAGAAATGCGCGGCGTCTTCGTCCAGCGGTTTGGTGACAGGCTTGCCCTCCGGCATCTCGCCTAATTCATCCGCCGGGTGGTAAAACCGCGGAGTCCATGCGCCTACCCACGGCACCGCGCCAAACTGCTGCTCCCACAACTCCGTATCTTCCTGGCGCCGAACCAGCGGATACTCGGCTCCCGGCACCACCGGGATGTCAGTTCGTCCAATGATTTCCAGCATGCGCAACGTATGCGCGACTTCCGCCTTGAGCCAGGCATCGCCCGTCACCACGGTCACGCCGAGAACGTCGGTCTGCGGAGACTGGATCAGCAGCAGGATCGATTGCTGATCGGTTCCGCCGGGGCCGGCGGCGTCCTGATCGATGATGATCTTGCGTTTTCCGGTTTGCTGCTGGCTCCAGCACGGAAGGCACGTTACCAACAACACAGTTATTGCGACCAGCGCTCGCCGGACAACCCGCATTTCGCACTCCTCGAAGTTAGAGACTCGAAGTTTAGAAGCTCGATCTTGGCGCAAAAATTGCTCTGGAACTCGCTAGAAACCTTGGCAGACAGGTTCGCGCTCGCTAACGAAACCGGACGCGACGCACGGCCGCGCTCAATGCTTTCCCGACAGACGCCCGATCAGCAAATCGAAAAATTTTGCCGAATCCACGCCCACCGCCACGCTGGCGTTCGGCACGAATTTCTCCCGTAGAACCGGTGACGTCCTCGTACTGGCGAGAGTTGGAGCTGACCCGCGAATCGGCAAGTTCATCGCCGCCGCATCTTTCTCCATTCCCGGACGCCGCCGCAAATCGCCAGCATTGGGACTATATCCCAGGGTCTCACCAGCTGTGAGTTCGCCGGCAGTCTCGACATCGACGTAGTAGTCCTGGAATTGGAGAATCGACGGATCGAGGAATCCCGCCACCGCCAGGGAATCGTGCATATTCGGCCCGACCAGAAACCCATGCTCCCGGTTGTGCTGGATGGCGTTGCGACCGATCGTCGCCGCCGCCTGACTCACCGGGTTCTGCGCGGCTTCGAGTTCGCGCACATGCTCATCGGTAAGAGAAGTCTTTCTGGTCACGTCGAGCCCGACCATGGTCACGGGAATGCCCGACTGGAACACAGTGCGCGCCGCCTCTGGATCGACGTAGACATTGAACTCAGCCGCTGGCGTGATGTTCCCACCCGACAGCGATCCGCCCATCATCGTCAGCCCTCGCACCATGGCTGCCAATTCCGCGTCCGAGTTCAACGCCGCTGCAATGTTGGTCAAGGGCCCGATCGTGAGCAGCGTGATCTCGCCCGGATACTTCCGTATGATTTGTCGGATGAACTCCGCCGAGGGCTCCGCAACCGGTTTCAGCTTCGGCTCCGGAAATACAGCTCCTCCCAGCCCATTCTCACCGTGCGCATAGGTGGCCGTCACCAGCCGGCGAAGCAGAGGATGCTGGGCGCCCCCGGCCACTGGAATGTCAGCACGCCCGGCAATCTCCACCATGCGCAGGGCGTTGGGCAGGGTCAACTCCAGCGGCACGTTTCCTGCGACCGCGGAGATGCCCTCAATCTTCAGTTCGGGCGAACGCATGGCCAGTAGCAAGGCCAAGGCGTCGTCCACGCCCGGGTCGGTGTCAATGATGACCCGGAAGGGGCCGCGGCCGGGCGCACGATTTGGCACAGGTTCCCGACCCGGAACGGTCTCAGCCGCACGCGCCAACCCTCCCAACGCTAAACCGGCCGCAGAGGTCGCGACAAACTCCCGCCGCGTCATGCTGGATTGCTTTTTCACGGACTCCATGTCGGCCTGCATTCTAGTTCCTGGGTTTGCGCTTTCGCCAGTGCTTTCTCTCTTCATTTTCGCGGCCGGGAAAAAGCGGTCCGCGTGCCGTGACCCGTTCTACGCCACGCTCCTCGCTGTGTTACACTTTGTGATTCATATTGAAAACTGGTTGCAAGCAGGACATCCGATCCGCACATGCTTTTGTCCAAAGAATATGTGGGCTACCTGGCCCGCGAAGTCACCAAGAAACTGATCGCTGGCAAGTTCATCGAGGTCACGGCCGTTCCCGCCGTGGCCGAGCGTGTGAACGCCGCATTGGTGGATGAACTCTCGCTGGAAGACCGCATCAACGACGAGGTTCGCGTCATTCTCGAAGCCTACTCCGAAGAAATGCGCAAGACCGGGGCCAACTACCAGGAAATGTTCCGCAAGATAAAGACCGAATTGGTGCGCAAGTACAAGGCGGTGCTGTGAGACTCAGCCGCGACAAAGTCAACGTGCTGGCGCGGGCCGTCTCCGACGTGCTGAAGCAGATGGACGAAGTCGAGTTCATCGAAGACCCCAACACCATCCGCCAGGAAACCCGTAAAATTCTCGAAGACATACTCAACCACGAAGAGAAAATCGACCTTGCCGCCCGCCAGAAAATCGAAAGCCAGAAGCGCACCATCCTCGAAGGTTCGCAGGAGTGGGATATCCTCTACCGCAAGTACTACAACGAAGAAGTGAAAAAGCTCGGCATCTAGACGGTTGCGGGGCCCTTGATTAATCGGAGCATCTTGGTGTCGGTGGATGGTTGGGCACTGCCGTATTTTCCGTACAGCCGCAAAAAAGCCCCGCTTGCGCGGGGCCGATGGGGGAGATGAACGCGAACCTCAGGCTGCTTCTCTCCGCCGTTGGATCGTCTGTAGATGCTTCCGGTACTCTTGTGCGTTGCCGGTGATCCGGCGGTGCGGCAGACTGGTCAGCCACTCCGTGCGGGGAATGGAGCGCCGTTCGCGGCGGGAGCCCACACGTGCCCGGTGTCGCAGGTTCGTGGGATGCTTCTCCGCAGTCTGCTGCTGCCAGCCTGTGCCATCGGTCACTTTGAAGATGCCGATATAGCCGCCCGCCAGCAACTGCAGCGGATCCTGAATCTGGTTCATGCGATCAAACTGGGTCGATCCCTGGCTTCGAAAACTCTCAAACCATGCCGGATAGACAAAGTCCGAGACCAGTATGTTGTTGATCTGGTAGCCGAAGCTGTCGTCTTCGCAGGCGTCGCAGACTTCGTAGGCGTAGAGGGTTCCGGCCGTGTTCGCGTTCTGCACGAACACCGTCAGGTTGATGTTTGGGTCGGCCAGCATCTCCAGCAATTCGTGGCTCGCGGTGACCGACCACGAAGTTCCCGCTTTCAGGTCGCTGGCGGCAAACACTTTGCCCATCGGCAACCTGTCCGGCGTCAGGTCGTGATAGCCCAGGGCATCGGCTTGATCGGAGTCGTCCAGGATAACCAGCCACCAACTCCCGGCCGGCGCCGGCGTGCCCTGCGGAATCACTTTGAGTTCCGCGTCTATGCCCCAGGCGGGGCGGAAGTCGTTGGTGACCTGCTGCTGCAGGGCAACAACCACGGGTGTAACCTCAGCATCCGTCAGCACGGTGCTCTCGTTGATGACGGATATCTGAGTGGTCGCAAGTTGCGCGTGAGCGGTCTGTGCCATCGATGTTTTCTCCTTTGGTCATAATTTTGATTAACCGATTTCGGAGAACGCGCAGGGAAGGTGCGTGACTCTTTATCCGGAAGCTTATACCCTGAGAAAACGAAGGCAAGAAATTTTGCCGTCGCCAAGTATTTTTCATTTCCATTTTGGAACTGCTTGGAACCAAAGCGTGCGCGCGAAGTTGTAACTTCGTGTCCGTTGTGGTCGATCGCTCTTCATACTCCACGCGTCGAACCGAATAACGCTGCAAAGAGGTCATCGTTGTTAAGCCGGATCAGCGACGTTAAGAGCATCGTCCAGCGCGCCGCAGAGGATACCGGCTTTGACCTGGCAGGCATCGCTCCGGCTCACGATGCGCCCGATCTCAAACACTTTCCTGAGTGGATAGCCGCCGGCCATGCCGGCGAAATGAAATACCTGGAAGCGCGCGACGATCACGACGCTTTCAAGCGCGCCTCGCTCGCGCACGTCGCGCCCTGGGCCCGCAGCGTGATCGTCTGTGCCATCAACTACAACACCGATCATCCTTACTCAACCCAGGTTCAGGACTCCACTTGCGGATGGATCTCGCGCTACGCCTGGAGCCGCGAAGACTACCACGACGCCGTACTGCGCCGGCTGAAGCTGGTGGAGGCCGCACTGCACCAAGCCATGTCTGCGGACTCGCGGCCGAGTCTTACCACTCGCAGCTACGTCGACACCGGACCCGTCGTTGAGCGCGTCTTTGCGAAATATTCCGGCGTGGGCTGGATCGGCAAGAATACCTGCCTCATCAACCAGAAAAAAGGCTCGTGGCTCTTTCTTGGCGTGATCCTCACTTCTCTGGAACTCGAGCCCGACCTGCCCGCGCCGGACCGCTGCGGCACCTGCACGCGCTGCATCGAAGCCTGCCCCACGGACGCAATTCTTGCGCCCTACCAACTCGATTCCAACAAGTGCATTTCCTATCTCACGATCGAAAAGCGCGGATCGATCCCGGAGGACATGCGCGTCGGCATGGGCCGCCATATTTTCGGCTGCGACATCTGTCAAGACGTTTGCCCGTGGAACCGGAAAGCCCCCGCGTCAACCGCCCCTGAATTCGAACCTCGCCCCGGCCTGGTGAATCCCACGCTGGCCTGGCTCGCGGAAATGTCCGCAGAAGAATTCCGCGCAGCCTTCCGCGGATCGCCCATCCGCCGTACTAAGCGCACCGGCCTCCGCCGCAATGCCGCCATCGCCATGGGCAACAGCGGAAACGACGAATTTGTTCCCCTGCTGGAAAAACTGGCCATCGACGAAGACGAATCCGTCGCCGCGAGCGCAAGCTGGGCAAGATTGCGCCTGCTCAGATCCCCCGACTAACACCTGCCCAGACAGTCGCCTCGGGTTCCCGGCCGCCCACCTGTAATCTTCGCTAGTTGTTCGCTGCCAACCCGCTTCATTTCCTACCCTGATTCTTCATAACTTCCGTAACTGGCCTTGCCGATTACCGGCAACTATCCTTCTGCTAAAGGGTTCTTATTAGAGACGTTAGGCCAAGTCGTCTGGGGTGATTTATGTTTACACGCCACATCCAAACCATGCGGCGCGCTTGCTTCTGTCTGATTGTGATGATTTTGGCATGTGCCTCCCTTGCGGGAGCTTCAGCCACCCTGCTTTTGGAAGAACCCTACGGCAAGATGGGATTCTTCACGGCGACCGGTCATGCCGCCGTATATCTTTCCGGAGTCTGCGCCGATTCACCCCTGGTCGTGCGCCCCTGCGCCCCGGGAGAAACCGGAATCGTCCTCAGCCGCTACGACGGCGTTGGCGGATACGACTGGGTGGCCATTCCTCTCATCCCTTATCTCTACGCCGTTGACCGGCCGGAAAATGTGCCGCTGTTCGCAGATGCGAAAATGGTCGCCTTCCTCCGCGACCGTTACCGCCGACAGCATCTGGAAGATATTGCTCCCGACGTGAACCACGGCGAAACTCCGGGCGGAAACTGGTACGAACTGGTGGGTTCTTCCTACGACCGCGCGATTTACGGCTTTGAAATTGCCACTACGCCGCAGCAGGACGAGGCCCTGATCCGCAAGCTCAACGCATCGCCCAATCAGTCGCACTTCCACCTGGTCTCGAACAACTGCGCTGATTTTGCCAAAGACATTCTCAACTTCTATTACCCGAAGGCTCTCCATCGCAGCATAATTGCCGACGTCGGCATGACCACGCCTAAGCAACTAGCGAAGATGCTGACCAAGTTCAGCGCGCGCCATCCCCAGATACAGTTTTCACGGCTGGTGATTTCGCAGGTACCCGGGAGCATGCCCCGCAGTTCGACGGTGCGGGGAGTGGTCGATTCCTTCTTCCGGTCCAAGAAGTACATCGTGCCCAGCGCGGTCGTGAGCCCCGTCTTTGCCGGATGCGTGGCCGCGGTCTACGTTGGCACCGGCGCCGGCCACTTCGACCCCGGCCAAAACGCCTTGGTCTTCGTCGCGGGCAGCCATCCCGAGCCGCCCCTGGACCGCGAAGATCGCCGCGCCTACCAGGAGCAACTGAAGCATTTCCTGGCGGATGCGTATCCGGAAACGTCAGGGCAGAATGTCGATAAAGCGTGGGCGCGGCTTCAGTCGAGAGGGAAAACGGAGTTCGACGACCAGGGCAGGCCGGTTCTTCAAATGCAGGTAGGAGACAGTCTGGTTCGGATCGGAGCTTCCGCCGGAAACGTCTTAAACGGCGAGGCTCCACCACAGTTAGTGCGTCAGTTGATCGAGGCCCGCCTGCAGGCGGAGTTGCGTCGAAAATCGCCGCTCGGCCTCTCTGAGACCGAAGTCGCTCGTGACTGGAAACTGCTCCGGCAAACCATGCCTGAGTCCGATTCGCGGCTGACCGCCCGCTCTGCTCCGCGCTTCGAAAACATCCGCGGCAACCGCCCCTAGAAAAGCTGCGCCCGGCCGATCCGCTGGGCATTCGAATCGGCGGAATCGTTTAGAGATTGTGCGCGCGAGGCCACGGCCTGGGAGCGGATTACTGCTCCTGCGGTGGCCGCTGCGGAATGCCCGCGCCTGGGATGGGCGGCTGTCCCGGTGGCTGCTGTTGCTGGAGCATCAACTGTCGCTGCTGCATCTCCTGCAGCATCTGCTGTGGGGTCTTCACCGCGGGCTGATCGGGAGAGGCCGATTGATCCGCGTCGGCCGCAGTCTGGTCCACGCTGTCATCGGTGGTGTTCTCCTCGGCTGCATCGGCGTCACTCGTGTCCGGCGCAATCTCTTGCGGTGGCGGCGCCATATTCCCCGTCTGGACCATTCCTGGTTGCGGCTGTGCCGGCGGTGGATTCGGACTGACATTGTCGGGCCCGGTTTTCGCCACCAGCACCACGCGCGTCAGCACGCTTCCATCCTGGGGAGAGCCCAGCAGCACGTAGTTGAAGCGCGAGCCATTCAACAGTTCGGCCACGACTTCCCGCGCCGGCCCCGGCCCCAGATGAGTTACGACTCGTTCCGTCGCGGTGGGAATTTCAATCTCCGCCCCCGTCTGCTTGCGCACGGCCCGCAAAATGTCGCCCAACGTCGAGTTGGGCGCAATGATCGTCAACTGATCATTCTCATAAACGACCTGGGGCGGCACCGGCGCGATGGAATCCAGCGGAATCTGCGGCACCGGACCCAGCGGTCCGGACGGCAAGGGTGGTAGTTGTGGCTTCTTCGCCTTCCTCTGGTGATGGGCCGCATCCGCAAAACTCAAGCTTCCCAGGCATAGGACCACGACGCACAGGACCATAAGGCGGGGGGTCATGGCGTGGCGGGAAAGGGACCCCGTAAAGTTCTTGCATTTCAATTCTGTGCTCATCGCCACACCTCCCAGGAACCTGTTTTCGGGGGACGCTGCCAGACCGCCTTTACGGAATTCTACACCCGATAGACTCGAAGGAACCGGCGAGCAATACATCCCACCAGAGAGAACGTCTCGACCCTACTCTCTTGCGCTCCCGAGCGCCATGGCACGAACCGGGGGACAGCTGTAACTCGCTTGCAGTTAGCCAGTGCAGGCGGAATAAAATCCTGATTACGGCACCCCGGCGTTAGGCGTAAACTGAGGCCACCTCCAACTTTATGAAAGTAAAGGCGGAATTAATCATGAATGTCGGGCGCCGCGGTCGAAAGTTCCTCGCGTACTTGGCTGCCCTGGCAGTCTTCGCCTGTTTCGGCGTGTGTTCAACCCCCAGCGTCCGCGCGCAGAGCTGCCAGACCTCCGGCGATCTCGACCAGGCCACCCGATCCGCCATCACCGCAGCCGGCCAGCGCTACTTCGACATGGCGGCCAAGGGCGACGTGGCATCTTTGCGTCAGCACGCCGTCGCCAGCCTGGCCGCAGATTTCTCCGCCATAGAAACCACCGTCAAAGACCACCAGCAGGATCTGGCTGGCGCCAAAACTACCTCTCGCCCCCTCTTCTTGCTCGAAGCTGACGGCACCACGCCCCTCCCCCATACTGAATTTTTGTGCGGCGTGTTTGGTAAGAATGGCCAGACCCCAGGCAGCGCCGCCTTCGATCTCGAAAATCTCGCGCCCGGCAAGTATGCCGTGGTTCTTCTCGACGCTACTTCGCCCACAGGGCAGACCAATTTTTCCGAAATCCTGCAACAGGTGGAAACCGACTGGAAGCTCGGAGGCCTCTACGTTCGGCCCTCCGCGGTCGCAGGGCACAACGGCGACTGGTTTGCCGCTCGCGCCCGTGACTACAAGGCGAAGGGCCAGTTGCACAACGCCTGGTTCTTCTTTCTGCAGGCCCGCAGTCTGATTTCTCCCTTGCCCTTCATGAGCACGCTGGCCACCGACAAGCTCTACGAGGAGTTCCAAAGCCTGCAACCTTCCGACCTGCCCGGCAACGGCAAGACCGCCGATCTCGCTGCCGGAACCGCGACCTATAAGCTGACAGCAATTTTTCCGGAAGCCGTGGGTAATGACCTGGATTTGATCGTGAAGTACCAGGCCGCAGAGGTGTCGAATACGAACCACGCCTACCAAAGCAATATCGTGGTCATCAAAGCGTTAGTGGCGAAATATCCAGAATTGCGAGATGCTTTCGCCGCCATGGTAGCCCGAGCCGTGGATCCCAGCGGCCGCGACTACGGCACGCTCATGCCGATGAAAGAAATCAAGTGAAGCAGTTCTCAGTTTTCGATTCCTTCTTCCAGCACGCACTCTTTCGGATCTTTGTCATCGCGCAGTCCCAGAAACACCGGTGCCCGCAGCTTGGGCCCACCTGCGCCCCCATCGGCGCCACGCGACTGCGAACTGAGAACTGAGGACTGAGAACTGGTGTTTCCCCCGGTCCACTCCGCAAACTCAATCTCCGCCACCAACTCCGGCTTTACCCAAAATACCTTGCGCAGTGCCTCAACTTCTCCGAAGAACGGATTCTTTTTCGTTTCCAGCTTCTTGAGCACTTTCCAAATCTCTTCCAGCGATTTCTGGTCGAACCCGCTCCCCGCCTGTCCCACATGAATCAGCCGGGCTTTCTTGTCATAGAGTCCCAACACCAGCGAACCAAAATGCGCCCGGCTGCCTTCGGGCTCGGTATAGCCGCCGATCACGCACTCCAACCGGTGCCGGATCTTGATCTTGAGCCAGTCGCGGCTGCGGCGTTCTTCGTAATAACTGGCGCGCTTCTTCGCCACAATGCCTTCCAGCCCCTTCTGCCGTGCCATCTCAAACAGCGCTTTGCCGCGCTCCTCATAATGATCGGAATAGCGCACCCCATCCCCCGTCACCAGCACTGACGCCAGTTTGCGCTTGCGCTCTTCCAGCGGCACGCGCCGCCAGTCGTAGCCATCGAGATACAGCAGGTCGAACGCGTAATACAGCACCGGAACATCCGCGTTCTCGGCAGCCCGCCGTCCGCCGGGACGAAATCCTGTGCGCCGCTGCATCAGGCTGAACGAGGCGCGCCCCTCGGCATCGAGCGCCACCACTTCGCCATCCAGAATCGCGTTCTTCGCCTTGACGAATCGCGCCAGGTTTTTCAACTCGGGATAGCGTCCGGTCAGATTATTCTGATTGCGCGACACCAGGCGCACTTTCCCATCCGCGATGAAGGCGACAGCGCGATAGCCGTCCCACTTGATCTCAAACAGCCACTCCGCCCCGTCAAACGCTTTCTCCACCGATTCCGCCAGCATGGGGTGGATCGTGGTCGGCATCGCCCGCTTTACCGGGTCGGACTGAGACTCGGTTCTTGAAGAAACAGGCTTAACCTCAGAGGGCACGGGGTGCACAGAAATTTTTCTCTTTGTTTTTCCTCCGTGTTCCCTTGTGTCCGGAGCTTGCCCTGAGCGAAGTCCATGGGTGGTTAACTCTTGCTTTTTCTTGCTCTCTACCCGCGCCACCGCATCCGCCAGCCAAGCCGCTTTCAATCTTCCGCCGCCCGCGGGACGGCTCTTCCACTGGGCCGACCCAGCGTCCCCGGCAATCTGCGGCAGACTCCGCCCGCTGAGCACGGAAGAGTCGAACTCCTCAATGTCGTATCCCTCCACCACATGCTCATCGTGCTTCTTGATCATCAACCATTCATTTCCTTTGCTCCCCGGGCGCCGCCCGCGCATCTTCACCAGCGCGAAGTCTCCCTTGAGCCGTTTCCCGTTTAAACGAAACTTCAAGTCCCCCTTGGCGATCATGGCCGCCGCTTCCGCTTCTGTTCCCGGCACATACTTACCATTCACCGCCACCGGCGAGAGCGGCTGCCACGTGCCCACGTCCCACACCATGACCGTACCCGCGCCGTAGTTGTTCTCCGGAATGTTTCCCTCAAAATCAAAATACGAAACCGGATGATCCTCGACTTGCATCGCCAGCCGCTTGTCCGCCGGATCCAGCGATGGCCCCTTCGGCACCGCCCACGACTTGAGCACGCCTTCCATCTCCAGCCGAAAGTCGTAGTGCAGTCGCGTGGCATCGTGCTTCTGCACCACGAAGCGATGGCCCGCCTTCGTCTCCACCTTGGGAGGAGGCTCCGGCGTTTCCTCAAACCGCCGTTTGCGTTTGTATTCTTCAAGGGCCATGTTGCACGAGGTTGGACGGGCAAACTTGCCTTCGCCGCGCGTCATTCTAACAATTCAGCCGCCCAAGCGCCTGGCCTCCGCGCCAGAAACGTGACGGAGCTCACAAATCAAAAAATGAGCACATTAAGCCCATTATTATCAATAGTTTAAACTAAAGACTCTCTTGACAGAGGGCTCTGGACCGACTAGAGTGGTTCAACTATTTTGTTAGGGCTTGTTCTCCCCCTCCTTGAGCCCGAAACGTTTACCGATCTGAAACTGTCGACAGGGGTTCCCTTCTCATGGGTAGGTTGATACTGCGGTTGTCCGGCTTCCTGCTGCTGCTCTTCTCACTTGGCGCCAATGCGCAAACGGTCACCACTCTTGAAGGCATTGACGCGTCGCAACTGGCCAAGCCTCAGTATGACGTCGATCCCAACGGTGCAGTCGGAACCAAGCAGTACTTGGAATGGACCAACTCCTACTATCAAGCCTGGAACAAGACCACCTTTGCTCCAGTTTGGGCGAAGCCGCTTCCGGCGACCACGCCTTTCACCACCAATGGAAACGTGAACTGCGCTTCCATTGCCGGAGATGGCGTCATTCTTTTCGACAGCCTGGCATCGCGCTGGGTCATCGCCGCGCACAACGCCGGCCAAAGTACCTACTACTACTGCGTCGCGATCTCCAACACCGATGATCTGAGTTCTTCGACCCTGGCCTGGTACACCTATGCCATTCCTTTGGACAATGTTCTGGGGACGAACCCTCAAGGCACGACCTATTTTCCCGACTGGCCGAAAATCGCCGCCTGGCCCGACGCCTACTACGTCTCGATGGACTTGCAGGATCCCAACAACGGCTATCGGGAAGTGGGCGTCCTGGCCTGCGCCCTGGACCGCGCGAACATGCTCACCGGCGGCACGGCCAACGTTCCACAGTGCTTCCTCAACCCCAGCACGATCACCGGCAGCCTCTACCTGGCGCACAGCCTGCAGCCAGCCGATGTGGAAGGTACAACGCCTCCGCCCGCCGGTGCGCCCGAATACTTCGCCAGCATTCAGAACCCGGTCAACGACGGCGTGACCACTACTTCCTCCACCTTCAATCTTTCGCAGTTCCACGTGGACTGGACGACCCCGGCAAATTCCACCTTTACTCAGTCCACGGTTCCCGTCACCGCTTACACGCCCGGTTGCTACCTTGCCAACGCCCCGACGAATACCGTCTGCGTTCCCGAGCCCTCGACTGCGACCACGAATCAGCTCATCGATTCGGTCGGCGACCGCTTCATGTTCCGTTTCTCCTATCGCAATTTCGGCACTTATCAGTCCTACCTGGTCAGCCACACTGTGCAGGTCGGCACCGGCAATGGCAGCCAGACCGGAATTCGCTGGTACGAACTGCGCGGTGATGGCGTCCTCACGCTCAACCAATCGGGCACCATCAGCCCAGACCAGTCTCTCTACCGCTTCATGCCCAGCATCGCCCAGGACCAGAGCGGCAATGCCGCCGTCGGCTACAGCGTCTCCAGTTCCTCCACGCATCCCGGCATGAGCGCCTCCTGGTGGAGCCTTGCCGACCAAACTGCCCCCGCGGAAATTTCGCTCCGCAACGGCGCTGGCGACGAAGAAAACTCCTATCACTGGGGAGACTATTCCAGCATGACCGTGGATCCGGTGGACGGCTGCACTTTCTGGTACGTGAACCAGTACTTCTCCGCCAATCAGACCGGCACCGGCAAGCCGATCTGGCAAACCCGTGTCTCCAACTTCAGCGTTCCCGGATGTGGCGGCGTCACCGCTTCGCCATCGTCTCTGAACTTCGGATCACAGGCGGTCGGCACCACCGGTCCGGCGCAGCAAGTCACCCTGACCAACGGCCTGAGCACTACCCTTACCATCAACAGTATCTTCGGCGGCGGCGCCAATCCCGGGGACTTCAAGCAGAACAACAACTGCGGTTCCAGTTTGGCACCGGGCGCATCCTGCACCATCAATGTTTCTTTTGCTCCCACCACGAGCGGCGTGCGCTCCGCCACCCTCAACATCTCCGACAGTGCGACCAACAGCCCGCAAGTCGTGACCCTCGCGGGTACGGGAACCACCGGACCAACGATCAGCCTCTCCACAACCAGTCTGAACTTTGGAAATCAGGCCGCCGGAACCACCAGCGCGCGATCCCCGATCACGGTCACCAATACCGGCAGTACCACGGTGACATTCAGCAGCATCGCCGTCACCGGGACCAACAGCGCCAGCTTCTCTGAAATCAACGACTGTCTGCCCAGCCTCGCGGTGGGAAACACCTGCACTATCTACGTCAAGTTTTCGCCTTCGGCTATCGGCAGCTTCAGCGCCGCCGTTGCGCTCACCGACAGCGCCGCCGGTAGTCCGCAATCCGTCGCCCTTTCGGGTACCGGCATCGCTCCGGTCACGCTCTCTGCCAGCAGCATCGGATTCGGCACCGTTCTGGTGGGCGCCAGCAAGACCGCCTCGCCGGTGACGCTTACCAACGCCATGAACGTCGCGCTCACCGGCATTACCGTCGTGGCCACCGGTTCGGGATACTCTCAGGTCAATACCTGCGGCACCAGCATCGCCGCGGGCAAAACCTGCACGATCACCGTCACCTTTACTCCAACTAAAAGCGGTTCATTGCCCGGTACCGTTACCATTACGGATAGCGCCATCACCAGTCCGCAGACCATCACGCTGACCGGTCTGGGAGAGCTTCCGGTCGCGGTGAGCCCGCTCACCTTGGGCTTCGGCACGGTCAAAGTGGGCACCACCACCGCGGCAAAAACTGTGACCGTAACCAATAATCAGAAGGTCTCGCTGAGCATCACCAGCATTGCCATCACCGGCCTCCATGCCGGCGACTTCGCGTCGACAAACAACTGCGGCAGTTCTCTTACAGCGGCTGCGAAGTGCACGGTCAATGTCACTTTCACGCCCAAGGCCACCGGATCTCGGCCCGCAACCCTTGCCATCACCGACAGCGCCGCCACCAGCCCGCAGACAGTAAAGCTCAACGGCGTTGGGAATTAGACGCCATTAGCTATCCCATAATCCGCCGTGTAAAGGGCGTGGCTACGGGCTTTCACCCTGAGTCGTCTGACGCCCCGTAGCCTGCTCTCGCGACCCGGCCTCTATAATCCCATTCAGTCTTCTCCACCATGAAACGTGAATTCCCCAAACATCCCCTGGTCGGCGTTGGCGCCATCATCATCGAGGACTCCCGCGTCCTGCTGGTCAAACGTGCGCACCCGCCACTCCAGGCCCAGTGGTCCATTCCCGGAGGCGTCCTCGAAGTCGGCGAACTGGTCCGCGACGCCGCCATCCGCGAGGCCCGCGAAGAAACCGGACTCATCGTCGAGCCCGCCGACCTGCTCGGCGTCTACGACCGTGTTCTGCGCACGGCCGATGGCCGCGTGCAATATCACTATGTGCTGATCGATTTCCTCTGCCGCCGAGTTGGCGGAGAACTCCAGGCCGCCAGCGACGCCGCCGAAGTCGGCTGGTTTACGCGCGAAGAACTCCCCGCGTTGAACCTCGCCGCCGACACGCAGGACGTTATCCGCAAAGGATTTGAAAGGCTGGCAAGCTCCTGACAAAGCTGGCAGGCTGCTGCGAAAACGGTAAATTCGAGCACTACCGTGAAAGAGCGGCGCTTTAGCTCCGCATGACGCTAGGACCCTGAGTCCGCCTGGCCCCCGATCCCATCATCTTCCCATTCCGCGTCGCAAGCCTGACAGTGCCACGCTTCGCGATGCACCGGCATGGGCACGCTCAAGAATGCGCTCATGTAGGCGATGGGACGATCCAACTCCCGAAAGCTCACGTCGAGTGACCGGCACTTCGGACAACGCGGTTGTTCGTACAGCCCGACTCCCTGCACGTAAATGCCTTCGAGAATCGGTTCGTCGAGAAGCTGGCGCGCGTTCTCGGCATCCTGAGCCTGCACCCGGAGTTTGATTCCGCCAATGAAGTTGGAGATGAACCAGTCGAGACGGACCAGGTTTTCGTCCGCGAGAAAGCATTCGATGCCCGCCGACTCCAGACTTCCCTTGGCCAGCAAGGCTTCCGGCAGATCGCGAAACTGCCGGATCATCACCAGATCGCGGACTTCGACTTCCTCCCGCGGGCCCGGCGGTTCGTCCTCGCAGCCCTCCAGGTCGCGGCGGTCGAGTTCGTCCTCCAGCGCTTCCCACGCGGCCTCGGTCAGCGCCTCAGGATGCCGGGCCAGATTCAGCAGCTCGCCATCCGCCATGCCGGCATAAGTCCGCGCCAGCCGCCGCCGTTCTTCGTGTTCATCAAGATGAGCCACGAGGCAAAGCATACCTCGATTGGCCGCCGCGAGCCAAGAATCCGCCGAGGTGGCGTTTCCGCAAACGGTGCGGGACATCCGTGTGCGATCTTGTCGGTGAGTGTTATGGCGATGTTTCGACAACTGAGTGCGTGGCTCAGCTTCCCAAGTTGGCATATCCCCTTTGCCTTCCGCCTGATTGACAAGAGGCGGTTCGCGTTGGCATGTTCCAGAAAGGGTTCATCGATCTCACGCAGGAGGCGAGTCCTGGTAGCGTCCGGCACGCGCGAATCCATACCGCGCCCGTTCATCTAGAGCATCATGTTCGCTATGTAAGTAGCCACATCCATGCCAATGACGGATGCTCCTCCCCAGAGGAATGCCGGATGCAGCCGGTGCAACCTCACCTTGTCGACAATGGCGCAAGCCAGAACGGTCCCTACGCAAAGCAGCAACACCTCGATATCGATGTGCCCTCGAAGCCCCTTCGCATAGGACATGAGGCGCCCGAATGCCGGCCCCAGCAGGCTGAGCATCGCCAACAGCATCAACCGCTTGTGATAGTCGCCACGCTGGCGGAGCAAGATCGCGGCGCCAACCAGGCCTGCAAACACAACCAGAGCAATGCCGTCAAACGCAGCCAGCATCCACAGAAATCGAGTGCTGTGTACGTCGTGCGATTGGCGTGCGGCGCCGTGTATGAGTGTGGGCACGCCTGCCAGAATCACCAGCACTGCAAGACCCACGCCGAACATGCCAAGCCGGCGGTGCAGATCGACTCGATGCCTCGCGATCAGCAAAGTTTGCGTCAGAAACAGAGCGATCCATGCCGCCATCACCAGTCCGTGAGCATGTACGACCAGCGTCAGATTCGGGTCGTGATGCAGGAGACGCAGCGTGTAGTTCGGTACAAATCCTGCGAGTATGGTCACTGTGACAAAGACTGCCACGACATAGAAATACCGATGCTCGGAATGTTCGTGCGATAGTGAACTCCCGACGTGAGACCTCCTAGCACAGTTTTCCTCGGAACCAAATACGCTCGGAGTTTCGTCCTTAATCGTAGCGCAATTGCGACAATTGACGAAGACAGGCTCTTTTCGTCAACGAATCTTGGAACCCATGCGGATTCAGCGTAGAGTGTTCGCGTGGAAGTGATAGCGCGAAGAATCGTTGTGCTCGTCGCAGCCGCTTCTGTGATGCCTTCATGCTCAAGAACGCAGGGCAAGCCGCAGGAGTCTGCTGGACCGACCGTAGACGTGCCTGACTTTGTTATTGCGGTCAAACTGTCTCCACAAGCGGAAACTCGTCTTAAGAGTATTCACGAGTCCATCGAGGTCCTCGCTATGTTCGACGGCGATCCATTGCCCGGCCAAGGCAAGTACAGTCCGCCTAATCGCGACGTAGTGCTAGGGAGCAGCGAAAGGCCCGTCGATGCGAACAATGAGGCGAGATTCAATAATGTCAGAGTACCTTTGAGTGATTGGAATCGGCTCGCTGACAAGAACTACTTCGTCACCATCAACGTCTTTTCCGCAAGAAAAGCTGATGAGAACAACCTGCTGGATTGCGATGACCCCATGTCCCGCAGAATCGAGAGCTTTCGGGGAAAAACCATAGAGGTCCGATGCGGATTGATAGGGGAATTGCACGATCTTCCAAAGTAGCTGATGTCATAACGACGTCGTTCGAGATGCAAAATCCCGATTACACTCATCATGCCCCTGCCGGGGGTTCTGAGTGTAATCGCCTTTACACTCAAAGTCTCCGCCAGGGTCAGGTCAGCGTAAGCGCAGAGCTTTGATTTCATCGTACACAAGCCCTACAGACACGGACCGGATAGTACCGGTGCGCTGCCCTCGCCTGTGTGGCGAAGACCCCATTTCACCACCTCCCGAACCGCTAAAAATAGAACGGCCCGCAGGCACGCTGATTTGCATCAACGCCGGCCTGCGGGCCGCCCGGTGGACTGTTTGGGATTGACCAAGAGGTGGTCACTCTACGTGGCCTCTACGGCAACTCCGGGTGCGTCGTAGCGACGCTCCTGACCGACCTGCGTCAGGCGGAATCAATCCTTATTCACCGGTAGTGTGCGGGCTGTAGCTTCCGGCGCTGTCCTTGCGAATCCCGCGCCCGAAGCCCCGCTCAGAGCAACCAAGCTCTAAGTCTCAGCCACCTCACCTGGTCTTTGGGTACATCTACTACTGCCTTCAGAACTTGTCATCCGACCACCTCCTTTCCGGTGTAGAGCCGACATTAGTACGAAATCGCCCCGCCCGTCAACCGGCACGAAAGTGGGTATCGAGGAAAGCAACACGGTTCGCTTCGATTAGTCGCTCTTCGACGAATCGTACCAACTGCGCCAGGCGGCGGAGTCGTTCGGCAGGCGCTGATGGGTAATGTCGCCAAGCGCCTGGAAAGCCCAGGCATGAGTCTGGGCGTCCAGAGCAGGATCGTCGGTGTCGTTCAACAATTGCGGAATGGCCGTCAGCCGCTGCTGGTGCGTGAACATGCCGGACTCCGCCAGGCTGCACGCGGCTCGCTCGCGAACGCTGGGTGAGGGATCGTCGTGTATGGTCTGCAAGAGAGGCTCGATTGTCTCGCCTCTACCGACCAGCGCCAGGCCTTCGACGGCCCAGCGGCGCGAGTCCTCGTTCGAATCCTTCAGGTGAGCGGTCAAGGTCTGCACCACTCGGTCGGTTTCGACTCCGCGATTGCCCATCAGTCCCAACGCCCACAACGCCCAAATCTTTTGCGCATGATTGGAAGACCCCGCGGTCTTCAGCAGGTAGTCGAGACTGGCCGAGTTTTTCGATAGTCCGTATGCCGCAAGTTCCACTTCGATGCCGGATTCGCGCACCCGCATGTCGCTCGAGTTCAACGCAGCCGTGGTCAGGGTGGCGATCTGGGAATTCCAGTTGAGTTTTCCTTGCCAGCGATCCACCCGCGAGGAAATCTGATCAACCGCTCCATCGGATTTCCCCACCGCGAGTTCGAGCAGCACCTCGGCTTGCTTCTGCGGCTTCATCCGATCGAGATGGCCCGAGTCTTTAGCAGCGAGTGCGGGCGAGTTGAGCGGCATTTCTCCGTCCGCGGAGAACAGACTGGCGAACCGTGACCAGGCCGCTTGAGCGCTGCCCACACTGCCTACCAGAACCGCGAGCAGTACTCCAATGGCGATGGCGAGAAGAGGTCCATACCGCAGCGTGTTCGCCGGCTGCACTGAAATCGGCCCCGAATCCTGAACCGCGCCGCCAAAGTCAGAGCCCGGCCCCAGCGTGCCGTAGTTGGTAATCGGCTGCAAGCCCGGGTCTGCGATCGGCCCCGGTCCCGGCCGCGCGGCTTCTCCTGACGTACGTGCCTGGGACGCATCCATATAAAGAAGAGTTTAGGATGACCCTGGAAATGGGGTAAAGTTACTTCGGGTCGAACCCTTGTGGAGTTAGATGCAGAAGCTCACTGCACCGATATCGGTCAGTTAGCACCCCGTGCCGTGAGCGCCAATCCCAACCGCAATCCTAAGGAGGAGTCATGCATACCAAGTCCAAGTTGTGCGTATCCGCAATCTTTGTGTCCCTGGTGGCCGTGGCCTGGGCCGCGGCTGGTCCGGGATACCATGTGGTCACGACGTATAAGCTGGGGGGCGAGGGAGGCTGGGATTACCTGACCGCCGACTCCGACGCGCGGCGCGTTTACATTTCCCGCGGGACCCACGTGATCGTGATCGATGCGGATTCCGGCAAAAGCGTGGGTGACATCGCAGACACACCGGGAGTGCACGGCATCGCCCTGGCGCCAGAGCTGGGACGCGGCTTCGTCAGCAACGGGCGCGAAGGCACGGTCAGCATTTTCGATATCAAGACTCTGGCCACTAGCAGCAAGGTGAAAGTGGGCGAGAATCCCGACGCGATTCTCTACGATCCCGCCACCAAGCGGGTATTCACCTTCAACGGCCACAGCCACGATTCCACTGCCATCGATGCCGCTACCGGGAAAGTGCTGGGCACAATCAAGCTCGACGGCAAGCCGGAATTCGCCGCCAGCGACGCCAAGGGCGAGATTTTCGTCAACATCGAAGACAAGAGCGAACTGACGGCAATCGATGCCAACAAGCTGGAAGTGAAGGCAGTCTGGCCCCTGGCCCCCTGCACCGAGCCCAGCGGGCTCGCCATCGATCGCAAGAACCGTCGCCTGTTCGTGGGCTGCGATAACAAAATGATGGCTGTGGTGGATGCGGACAACGGCAAAGTTCTGGCCACTCCAGCCATCGGCGAAGGTGTGGACGCGACCCGATTCGACCCCGAAACCGGGCTGGCGTTCGCCTCCTGTGGCGAAGGCGTGCTCACGGTGGTGAAAGAGGAATCGCCCGATAAATTCAGCGTGGTGGAGAATGTCCCAACCCAGCGCGGCGCGCGCACCCTCGCACTCGATACCAAGACCCACAACATATTTGTGGTGACCGCGCAGTTCGGCCCCAGACCCGCGCCCACAGCAGAGAACCCACATCCGTGGCCACCGATTTTGCCCGACAGCTTCGTGGTGTTGGTGGTAGGGAAATGAATCGGGCTGTTCAGCCTTGAAAGAGCTGTGCCGAGGCGAGGCGGAGGGCATTCACAAAAACTCCGATTCGAGCTAGGATAACCGACTCAGTCGATCGTACGACCGTTCGGTTGGCGTATTCTTTTTGCAGCGGGGAGAGCCCGCGCAGGATCAAACACCTAATCCCGATGAACTTAGCACCGGGGCATCCAGCTCTCTGGGCGCTTCGCAATTTTTGAAGGGAAATGTGAACGTTAGATGACGACTCCCGACGAGAAGTTCTACCACGCACAAGTCACCCAGCGTGTCGATTTCGCTCCCGACCTGTGGATGTTCCGCATCCGCAGCGGGGGTGAGTTCAAGTTTGTCCCCGGGCAGTACGCGACGCTGGGAGTGGAGAGAGAAGACGGGAAGCGCGTGGAGCGTCCCTATTCGATCGCGTCGTCGCCGGCAGAGGACGAAATCGAGTTCTTCTTTGAACTCGTACCCGAAGGCGCGCTGACTCCCTTATTGCACAAGTTGCAGCCCGGCGACCCGTTGCTCATGCGCAAAATTCCCAAAGGGAAATTCTCGCTGGACACGCAAAATGGCCGCACCAATCATCTGCTGATTTCGACCGTCACCGGTGTTGCTCCGTTCGTCAGCTACGTGCGCTGGTTAAGCAAGGAATGGAAAGAAGGACGATTCGACGGCACCCACAAACTCTTCCTGCTGAATGGTGCGAGCCGGCCCTGGGAATTCGGCTACCTGGATGAGTTGAACCGCTTCGACAAAGATTTGCCGTGGTTCAAGTATGTCCCCACCGTCAGCCGGCCCTGGGATCACGCCGACTGGCCCGGAGAGATCGGACGGGCGGATGACATTCTGCGCAAGTATGCGGATCATTGGGAACTGGATCCGGGCAACACCATGGCTTACCTGTGCGGGCATCCGGACATGATCGAGCACAGCAAAGCAATCCTGAAACGGCGCGGGTTCACCGACAAGGGAGCGGTCAAGGAAGAGGTTTACTGGATACCGGCGCACAAGTAGTGCGCAGCTGGGCCTTCGGGGCCTACGATCTCAACTCTCCGCCGGCGCAAAGAACACCAGCACCGCCAGTTCTTCGGCAATGTCGTAGAAGCGGTGTTCAACCTCCGCGGCGACGAAGAGCACGCTGCCGGCGGCGATTTCCCGGTCTTCATCCCCTGCGCGAAAACGCGCCCGGCCGCGAATCACGTAGTACATCTCATCTTCGTGATGCGGGCGTTGCAGGTCGGTGGCTCCCGCCGGGAGCACGTACAGTCCGGCACTCATGGCGGGCACGCGCAGAAACTCGCGGTACAACTTGCCGCTCTGGGCTCGCGTGCTGGTCGATTTCCGCAACTTTGGCGATGAGCGCCTTCACGCCAGGATGCCCCCGAACACGAGCTCGGTGAACTGCGGAATCAGGTTATGGGTCTGCAGATTGCCTTCCGGCTTATACCACTGGTAAATCCAGTTGATCATGCCCAGCAGAGCGAAGGCGGCAGCGCGCGGGCTGACAGCGTGCCCCACGGGGTGCGTGCGTTGCGCGTTCCTTTGGCCGCTTTTCTGAATTTCGGCAATCAGGTTTTCGACGAAGTGGACGTATTCTTTTTTGCGCGTGTTGATGCGCTTGCGCAGCGCCGGCGGAAGGGGATGGTTTTCGTGCAGCATGACCGTAATTTCGCGGTCGAGCGGGCTAAGCACGACCTCGATGTGCAGCCGGATCAGCGCGCGCAGCCGTTCCTCGGGATCGCCAATGCCGCGCACCGGTCCGAGGACCCGCTCTTCGGTAATGTCCATGGCATGGTTCATGATCTCGAACAGGATTTCGTCCTTGCTCTGGAAGTGGTGGTACAGGCCGCCCTTGCTGAGCTTGAGCGCCGCCGCCACATCGTTCATGGAAGTGGCGTCATAACCGCGCTGCTGGAAAAGCCGCGCAGCCGTGCGCAGGATTTCCTGCCGGGAATCAACTAGAGCTTCGCGAGCCATCGCGTGACATGGTAAACAGTTGGGCGTCAGAATGCCAATTGCGACTGTCATCTCGACCGGAGCTTGGCGTTCCTGAAGGGAACGGCAAGCGCAGTGGAGAGACCTGCTGTTCTCAGCCTGATCAAGCTTTGGATTTCCCCTGGATGGATTCCCCAAGGACTGTTCTCACGACGTTACGATGTCGAATTCCCCCTCCCGAACTTCGTCCTTGACACCATAATCTGGGTTCGGTAGCATTTCTAGATGCCGACCGACCGGTCGGTTTGCAGTCTGCGTTACCCCAAAAACAAGGGCGTCTTTCCTCCCTTGTTGAAGAGATACTTGCAACGAGATCGGTGCAACAATAAGGAGCACACTGGTGGCTACTATTTTCTACGAACGCGACGCCAAGCCCGAAGCCCTTAAGGGCAAGACCATCGCCATCCTGGGCTATGGCAGCCAGGGCCACGCGCAGGCGCAGAATCTGCGCGACAGCGGTTTCAAAGTGATCGTCGGGCTTGATCCCAATCGGCAAAGCGCCCAGCAGGCGCGGGCCGATGGCATGGTCGTGGTGGCGCCCGATGAGGCTGCCAAGCGTGCCGACTGGATCCACGTGCTCACTCCCGATGAGACCCAGGCCGCAGTCTATGAGCAGTACATCAAGCCCTACCTGCATCCGGGAAAGATTCTTGGCTTCTCGCACGGATTCAGCATTCATTTCAAGACCATCGTTCCTCCCGACGACGTGGACGTAGTGATGATCGCCCCCAAGAGTCCCGGCCACCTGTTGCGGCGGGTTTACACCGAAGGACGCGGCGTGCCGTCGCTGATCGCGATCCAGCAGGATGCCAGCAAGCGCGCTCATGAATTCGCCCTGGCCTATGCCTATGGCATTGGCTCGACCCGCGCTGGAGTACTGCAAACCACTTTCAAGGAAGAAACCGAGAGCGATCTGTTCGGCGAGCAGGCTGTGCTCTGTGGCGGCCTGACTTCGCTCATCAAGAAGGGATTCGAAACCCTGGTCGAGGCCGGTTACGCGCCCGAGATTGCCTATTTCGAGTGCCTGCATGAGGTGAAGCTGATCGTGGACCTGATCTACGAAGGTGGATTGGATCGCATGCGCTACTCCATCTCGAACACGGCGGAATATGGCGACCTGACCCGCGGCGAGCAGGTGGTGGGCGAGGCCACGCGGCAGGCGATGAAGAAAACGTTGGCCGACATCCAGAGCGGGGAATTCGCCCGCGAGTGGATTGCGGAAAACAAGAACGGGTGTCCCAACTTCAACGCGCTGCGCGCAAAGGAGAAGCAACATCCCATCGAGATTGTGGGCGCGCAACTGCGCGGCATGATGAGCTGGCTGCCCAAGGAAGCGGCCAAGAAACCGGCGGATGCTCCCAGGGAATCCACAAAACAGGTGGTGAATGCATAAGGGAGCGGAAATCGTTCTGCAGTGCCTGCGCGCCGAAGGGGTGGACCTGGTGTTTGGCTATCCCGGCGGCGCCATCATGCCGCTCTACGACGCGCTTGAGGGCAGCGGCGTGCGGCACATTCTCACCCGGCACGAGCAGGGCGCGGTTTTCGCGGCGGAGGGCTACGCCCGGGTCACGGGCAAGGTGGGCGTCGCCATGGCCACCAGCGGGCCCGGCGCCACCAACCTGGTCACCGGCATTGCCGACGCCAAGATGGATTCGGTTCCCCTGGTCTGCATCACCGGGCAGGTGCGCAGCGCGCTCATCGGAAGCGACGCTTTTCAGGAAACCGACGTCTTCGGCGTGACCCTCTCGCTCACCAAATGGAGCCGGCTGGTGCGCACCATCGACGAAATCCCGGAGGCGATTGCGGAGGGATTTCACTGGGCTCGCAGCGGGCGTCCGGGCCCGGTGGTCATCGATATTCCCACCGACATGCTGAAGGCGAAAAAAGAATTCTCCGGGCCGGTGAAGTTTACGCCACACGCCCGGCCGGCGGAAGCCAAGGCCGAGGGCGCATTCACCGATACCATCGTCGCCCTGCTGCAGCAGGCATCGAAGCCGGTGGCCCTGGTGGGCGCGGGAGCCAAGCTTTCAGGAGCGATTCCGGAATTGCGGCGGCTGCTCGACGATTTAAACATCCCCACCTTTGCCACGGTCCACGGACTGGGCGCGGTTCCACCCCAAGCTCCGTATTACTTGGGCATGGTGGGCATGCACGGAACCCGAGCTGCGAACACGGCTCTGAACGAAACCGATCTGCTGCTGGTGTTCGGAGCGCGGCTGGATGATCGCGTGACCGGCGAGCCCACCCGCTTTGCTCCCCACGCCAAGATCGTGCATTTTGAAATTGATCCCGCGCAACTGGATCGCGTGCGCGCCTGCGAATTGCCCGTGATCGGGAACCTGGCGGATACCATTCCCGCCTTTCAGGCGGAACTGCGGCGGCATTCCCTGCCCGACTTCAGTGCGTGGCGAGAAATCGCTTGCGGACCCGAGCGCGCCGAGCTTGATCCGCGCGGGCTGGCCCAGCCAACCATCCGCTTTCTCGATGAGCTCTTTAGCCGCCTGCCGCAGGATGCCGTGGTGATCGCCGACGTGGGTCAGCACCAGATGTGGGCGGCGCAGCGTTACCGCTCTTCGTCCCCGCGGGGGTTCATCACTTCGGGCGGGCTCGGGGCCATGGGCTTCGCTCTGCCGGCGGCGGTCGGCGTCCAGCTGGCGAAGCCCGACACCTGCGTGCTCTGCGTCTCCGGTGACGGCGGATTTCAGATGAACATTCAGGAACTGGCCACGGTGCACCGCTTAGGACTGCCGGTGAAGATGGTCATTGTCGATAACAAGTATCTGGGCATGGTGCGGCAGTGGCAGCAGCTTTTTTATCAGCGCAACTACGCTGAGACCGACCTCAGCGACAACCCGGATTTCGCGGAGATTGCCAAGGCCTACAAAATTCACAGCTGGCGTTTGAACGAAGACGCCATGCGCGAGTTTCCGGTGTCGAACGAAACTGGAGATCAGATTGACCGGTTCCTGAGTTCGCCGCAGCCGGAGTTGCTGGTGTTTGATTGTGCGCCCGAGGCCAATGTTTTTCCCATGGTGCCGGCGGGGGCAGCGCTTTCGGAAATGTTGCTGGAAGAGGAACCGGCGCAATAACGCAGGGCAGCGGCGCGGTTCGGAGATTCGGGGTTGGGGTAACACAGGGAGCATAGGCATGCTGGCTTTTCAGATTCGCTATCGCAATACCCAAGGGACGTTGATGCGCATCCTGAACGCGGTTTCGCGCCGTGGGCTGGATATGCCTTCCGTGCTGGCCGAACCGGCCGAGCAGGACCACCAGGTTACGCTGATGCTCGAGGTGAATCCCAAGCAGGTTGGCCAGCTCTACCGCGAGTGGTATGCGATTGCCGACGTGACCCATGTGCGCTCGGGCACGGCACAGGCGGCAGAGTGGAATTCGCCGCATCCTCCAGCGGGAGTTCGGGGAGAAGCGCGCGGCGCGGCGCGGGCCTAAGTTCGAGTTTTGGTTTCAGCTGGGCAAGCATGACGGGTTCCTGGGCAGCGTCATGCAAATTGGGGAACCTGTTCCGCAGGTTCCCCGTTTTTAGTTTAGAGGTGCCGCGCGTTTCACATCTGTGCCGGGCCTCCTGTACTCTTTGAGCATGGATCTCAAGCACATCAGCCGCGGAATTACCGAGGGGCGCGACCGGGCCGGAGCGCGCGCCATGTTCAAGGCCGTCGGATTTACCGACGCCGATCTGAGCCGTCCGCTGATCGGTGTGGCCAATACCTGGATCGAAACCATGCCGTGCAACTTCCACCTCCGCCGCTTGTCGGCCAAGGTGAAAGAAGGCATTCGCGAAGCCGGCGGTACGCCCATGGAGTTCAACACCATCGCGATCTCCGACGGGGAGACCATGGGCACCGAGGGCATGCGGGCTTCGCTGGTGAGCCGCGAACTGATTGCGGATTCGATCGAGTTGGTCTGCCGCGGGCAGATGTTTGACGCGGTGGTGTGCGTGGTCGGCTGCGACAAGACCATTCCGGCCGCGGCCATGGCGCTGGCGCGCATGAATCTGCCGGGCATGGTGCTCTATGGCGGCACCATCGCTGCCGGCAGCTATCGCGGGAAAGACGTGACTATTCAGGATGTGTTTGAGGCGGTGGGGGCGAACGCGGCGGGAAAGATTACGGATCAGGAACTGCACGATCTGGAAGACGTGGCCTGTCCGGGAGCGGGCGCATGCGGCGGGCAGTACACCGCGAACACCATGTCAACCGTGATGGAGATGATTGGGCTCTCGCCGATGGGATTCAACAGCGTGCCCGCGATGGATCCGCAGAAAGACAAGATTGCGTTCGACTGCGGCAAGGTGGTGCTGAACCTGCTGCGGAAGGGAATCCGGCCGCTGGACATTCTGACGCGAACCGCGTTTGAGAATGCGATTGCGTCGGTAGCCGCGACCGGCGGTTCGACCAACTCGGTCTTGCACTTGCTGGCGATTGCACGCGAAGCGGGCGTCGGACTGGAGGTTGACGACTTTCAGACCGTGAGCGAGCGCACTCCGTTGCTCGCCGATCTCAAGCCATCGGGCAGATTTGTGGCGGCGGACATGCATCGCGCGGGCGGCGTGCGCTTGCTGGCCAAGCGACTGCTGAACGGGAAGCATCTGCATCCCGCGGCGACCACGGTAACGGGGCGCACGATTTCCGCCGAGGCCGAGAGCGCGGCTGAGACTCCGGGACAGGAAGTGATTGCTCCGCTTGACAAGCCGTTGAAGGCGACAGGAGGTCTAGTCATTCTCAAGGGCAACCTCGCTCCCGAAGGTTGCGTGGCCAAGATCAGCGGGCATGAACGGCTGGAGCATCGCGGACCAGCGCGGGTGTTTGAATCCGAAGAAGATGCGATGGCTGCGGTCACGGGCAAGAAGATTCATGCTGGAGATGTGGTCGTGATCCGCAACGAAGGGCCAAAAGGTGGTCCTGGGATGCGCGAGATGCTGGGCGTGACGGCCGCGATTGTGGGCGAGGGACTGGGCGACTCGGTGGCGTTGTTGACCGACGGGCGCTTCAGCGGCGCGACTCACGGATTGATGGCGGGACACGTTTCTCCGGAAGCGGCGCTGGGAGGTCCCATTGCGGGCGTACGCGATGGAGACGTGATTCACTTTGATGTGCGCAAGCGCGTGCTGGAAGTCGAAGTCAGTGACGACGTTTTGCGCCAGCGCATGACGCAGTGGAAAGCGCCGCAGCCGCGTTATCCAACGGGCGTGTTCGCGAAATATGGCGCGCTGGTTTCGTCGGCCTCGCAAGGCGCGATCACGCGACCGCGCTAGGCGCTCGCTGGTCCTCTGCAACGAACCCCTGTGCAACGAACGTCTGATGCGTTCGGCCAACTCATTGCTTCGCAGCAAGTCTTCGATTGTGCCTGCGAATCTTCCTCTCAAACGTTTATCACCAAGACCTCAGGGCTAAAGCCCGAATACTTTCCTGGTTGCTCTCCGGCACGACTGAAGTCGTGTCCTTCCCGATCACCGTGTGGAAATCTCCTGAAAAAATAGTTTGAGGAGCGGTCTGGACGGGCGCACGCGAGGGCGGTTCGTTTCGGGAAAAATCCTGGGTTGGGGGGGTACCCCCCCCTCCCCCCCCACCCTGAAAGGGTTGACGGGCACGGGTTTCGCAAAAATGCCTTGCAAAATCTTGAGCCCCAAGGACTTAGAGGTCAAAATCTTGAGAACAAAAGAGTTAGCGACGGGTTCCCAGTTTTCGCGTATACCGCCTCCGCCTTGGCCATGATCTGCTCTTTGAATTTCGAGGTCAAGGTTGGATGTCACATGGGCTTTGTGGAAAATTGGGGATCAGATTCCTGGCAATCGTTATCTTGCTGGCAATGCCGGGTAGAGTCCTAATTTCGGGGCGCAAGATCTTTTAACCGCAAAGTACGCTAAGGATTCACAAAGATCGTGAAGAAAGGCAAGATCGAAATTAGGACACTACTCAATGCCGATAGTGTTTCCGAGGCAATACGCGCAATGGCCATTCTGGCGACATTAATCGAGTCGATTCGAGCCCGAGCGAAGCAAAAATAACGAGACTGTGCAATTGTGAACAGACGCTCGATCGCGGAGTTGGCAAATTAGGGTTAAAGGAACTATCGCGGTCCCCAAAACCCACCCGCGTCTTTCCTTCGTTCCTAAGTGGCGCAGCTTGTTCTTACCTCTGCTGCGCCACATCTACGTTAGGTCCTATAACACCCACGACCCGGAACGGGCACGATTAGTAAACGCGAGCCCGACTAGCCGGGACGTATCGATGGTCGGGCCGATATCGCGAGACTCCAAGAGTAGCCCCCTTCGCTATAATCACAATCCTGCGGCGCAACGGAAGGACATCGCTATTCACGGGGCCCGGTGGAAACAGTGTTGCCAGAGTCAAGCCAGCGGGGGCCCTGGGAGGACCTGGATGGCAGATATGGATGGCAGATATGAATGACAGAGTAGCTCTGATTATCGGAGCGAGCAGTGGAGTTGGCGGGACGAGGAGTACCCAGCCGCATCCAAAGCAGGGCAAGAAGTAGTATCGCCCGCCACTGCGG
This sequence comes from uncultured Acidobacteriaceae bacterium, assembly GCA_963825155.1. GTDB lineage: Bacteria > Acidobacteriota > Terriglobia > Terriglobales > Acidobacteriaceae > Sulfotelmatobacter. Next base: position 352,239 of record CAWGRZ010000004.1, read on the forward strand.
GCGGTTGCGGGGCGCCGGAGGAAGCTATGCAGACGAGGCCGATGCGGGATTTCGCGCTCGAGGTCTACTTCTCAAAGTGGGAGTTCACCGCTAAGTACAACCTGGCGGGCTCTGACGGTGAGAATATGACTCAAGCGGCTTTGCTCGGGTTCGCGAGCCCGGAAGATCGGGCGGCGTTCGACAACCTAGGCCTGGGCTACACGGAGACCTGGGGCGCCCCGGCGCTTCGCGCTGAGATCGCAAAAACCTATGACACGGTCAAGCCCGAGCAGTTGCTCTGCTTCGCAGGAGCTGAAGAAGCGATCTATACGTCGATGCACGTGCTGCTCAAGCCGGGAGACCACGCGATTCTGATCGCGCCGAACTACCAGTCGGCTGAGACGGTGCCGCTTGGCATCTGCGAGGTCAGCGCGGTTCCGCTGGAGATCGACCGTAACTGGGATCTCGACATCGATCGGCTGCGGACGGCGTTGCGCCCAAACACCAAGCTCATCTCGATCAACTTCCCGAACAACCCGACCGGCAAGATCGTCTCACGCGCGACCTTTGACGCGATCGTCGAGATCTGCCGAAACCGGGGACTCTGGCTTTTCAGCGACGAGGCCTACCGGCTGCTGGAGCGCGACCGGGGCGTCCGCCTGCCGCAAGCGGTTGATATCTACGAGCAGGCGGTCTCGCTCAACACAATGTCCAAGGCTTACGGACTCGCCGGCCTGCGCGTTGGCTGGCTGGCGTGCAAGGATCGAGCAACGCTGGTTCGCTTTGAGCATTTCAAGCACTTCCTGTCGATTTGCAACTCGGCACCTTCCGAAGTACTGGCGCGCATCGCGCTTAACGCGCGCGAGCAGATCCTGGCCAAGAACGTAAAGGTAGTGCGCGACAATCTCGCCGTTCTCAGGGACTTCTTCGCCGAGTTCGAGCACCTTTTTGAATGGCGCGAACCCGATGGTGGTTGTATCGCCTTCATCCGTTACAGGGGCAAGGAAGGAGTTGAAGAGTTCACGCGCAAACTCGTCGAGGAGTCAGGGGTGTTGCTGCTTCCGTCGAGCGTCTTCCACTCGGAGCTTGCGACCGTGCCTACGAACTGCTTCCGGATCGGCTTCGGGCGCTCGCACGTACCGCAGGGTATCGAGGTCATGCGAGAGTGGCTGAGGCGCATGCCTGTGTCTGCTTGATGTGTCTGCTTGATGCGCGAGACTCCCTCGGGCAAGACGCGGATCTGCTGCAAGGTGTTGAAGGAATTGGTGGCGGCGGTTGGACTCGAACCAACGACCTACGGATTATGAGACCGTCGCTCTAGCCACCTGAGCTACGCCGCCACTGTTGCGAATCAGGGAGAATGTGCGAAAGGCGGGATGCCGCCGGGATCGGACCGGCACTATCGCTGCATGGAGGCAACGAACCCGTCCGAGCGTTACATCCTCCGTTCAATTCTAAAAGCGGCCGCAAAATAGGTCAAACCAGCCAGGGATGATGATGACCTGATTTCGATCCGCGCCAACCAGCCCAATCTTTCCAGATATACTTTTTCGGCATGATTGTCGGGGCTCATTTTCTGTTTTACAGCAAGGACCCCGAGGCGGACCGCGCCTTCTTTCGCGACGTTCTCGGGTTCCGCTCCGTCGAGGTCGGGGAAGGCTGGCTGATTTTCGCCATGCCTCCGGCGGAAGCCGCAATTCATCCGTCGGATAGCGAGTTCTCACAGCAGCACGCCGGGCATGCACTCGCGGGCGCTGTCCTCTATCTGATGTGCGACAATCTCGACGTGTTCATGGCCTCGCTGAAAGCCAAGAGCGTTGAATGTACCGAGGTCGTGACGGCGCCCTGGGGAATCTCTACGACCATCCCCTTGCCCAGCGGAGGCGGAATCGGGCTGTACGAACCGAGGCACCCGACGGCTCTCAGTCTGAGTGCAAATCTGAATGCAAAATAGATGAAAGCGATTGCCGTCATCCCCGCCCGTCTAGCCTCCACGCGTCTGCCGCGCAAGATGCTGCGCGAGATCGCGGGCAAACCCCTGATTGGCGTGGTTTACGAAGCGGTGCGTTCGTCTCTGCTTCTGGCGGAGGTGATCATTGCCACCGACTCGGAGGAGATCCTAGGGGTGTGCCGCGCACATGGTTGGAAGGCGCAGATGACCTCGCCTGCGCACCGCAGCGGCACCGAGCGAGTGCACGAAGTTTCCAGCCGCGAGGCGGCCGACGTCTACATCAACGTCCAGGGGGACGAACCGCTGACCCGTCCCGAGCATATTGCGACGTTATTGCAGGTCATGCAGAATCCGGCGGCGCAAGTGGGCACGCTGATGACGCCGGCTGCCGAGCTCGACATTCCCAACCCGAATGCGGTGAAGGTCGTGACCGACCTGAACGGGCGCGCGCTGTATTTCTCTCGGGCGACGATCCCATTCGATCGCGACGGTTCACGACCGCCTTATTTCAAGCATCTGGGCCTGTACGCTTATCGCAAAGCGGCGCTCGACCGCTTCGTCACTCTGGCCGAGTCGTCGCTCGAGAAGAGTGAGCGGCTGGAACAACTGCGCTTTCTGGAAAACGGCATCTCGATTTATGTGGGCGAGACTCCCTTCGATAGCGTGGGGGTCGACACGGAAGAGGATCTGCAGCGGGTGATCGAGATTCTGGGGAAGCGCCGACCGGCTTAGTGGATTGAGGCTTGCGGACTTGCGTTCTGGGTTCGGCTCCACTCTGCCGCCGCCGCAAGGCGCCTGGAGATGGCAGGGTGAGAGTGGAAAAACCACTCCACCCACTTTGAAGGTGTTCGTTCCGCCAGATTCTGCTCCGCCAGCTTGTTCATGGAAGAAATGAAAGGTTCCACGCTGGCGATGGATTCGAAGGCATAGCGATCCGCCTGGCGCTCGTTGAAGCGGGAATAGGCGTTAAGGGCGGGCATGAGCAAAAAAGAAAGCACGACGGAAACCAGCGCCAGCAGGGGCAGGTTGGCGAAGTCGGATAGTCCGTCGAAGTCGAACAGTCGCCGATCCACCGCGTAGTGCAACGTCCAGTTGGCGACCCAGAAACCAAACAGCGTGATGGCGGCCTGCACGAAAATGCTCTTCAGGATATGACGGTGGACGTGGTGCCCGAGCTCGTGGGCCAGCACCGCTTCGATCTCTTCCGGAGTGTAGTTGTCGAGTAGCGTGTCGGCGAGAATAATGCGGCGGGTCGCGCCGAGCCCGGTGAGAGCCGCATTCGCTTTTTTACTTTTCTCCGAAAGCCTCCAGCGGTAGACGCCGCGCACGCGCGTCCCGGCACGCTCGCTCAGCACCACCAGACGCCGCCGCAGGTCTTCATCCTCGAGCGGTTCGAACTTGTAGAAGATGGGGAAGAGCACCACCGGCGCAAGTTGGGCCAGAACAATGAACAGGCCCATAAAGAGCGCCCACGCGAACATCCACCAACGTTGCGGCCATTGCCGGATGGTGAAGTACAAAAGCTCCACGACCACGCTGCCCATCACCAGTCCAACCAGAAAGCCCTTGACCTCGTCCCACATCCAGGAGCGAAGTCTCTGGGTTGAAAGCTTGAAGCGGCGCTCCAGGCGAAATCCGTAATAATCGAGGCCTCCGCCCAGCGCCTTGCCGATTGCGAGCAACAGCAGCAGGTAGATGAATACCGACAACGAATAATTTTGCAGACCCCAACGGTACGCGAGATCCCGCAGCCAGCCGGACCATCCCGTAAGCAGCAGAACCACCAGGAACAGGAAACCAACAACAAAGTCGGCAACGCCCAGCCAGCGCCGGATGCGATTGTAGCGCCGGGCCTCAGGGGAATCGGCCTGGCCAGGAATTTGATCGTCTGCCATAAATGCTTCGATAGAAAACCCTTTGGTTAAAAGTATCGCACTATTGGAGCGGATCGAAGCGCTCAGCGGAAGAAATCCTCAGCGGCTCGTCTCCCGATCGACTACCCTTTGTTCGTCACAAAGGCCTCGCCCGCGGCCAGGAGTTCGCCGACCAAATCCGGCGACGAAGCCTCGGTGTAAAGCCGCAAAAGAGGTTCTGTTCCCGAGGCCCGGAACAATACCCACGCCTCCGCTCCGTTTCCGTTGGTGGGCGAATCAAGAAAGAACTTCACCCCGTCCATATGTTCTTTCTTGAGCACGCGATAGCGGCCGAGAGTCTGAGTGCTCTCCGCGCGGGCGCGCTGAATCGCGTTTTGTTTCATCTCCTTGGGAATGTGCAGATCGCGCCGCCCGTAATAATGCGGCCCGAACTCGCGCTGCAAATCCGCCACCAACTGGCCCAGGGGCTTACCCTCCTCGGCCATCACATTGGCGAGCAGCAGGCAGTTCAGCACGCCATCGCGTTCGGGCAGAAAGCGCGAATACCCGATGCCGCCGGATTCTTCTCCGCCAATCAGGATTTCGTGTTCCATCATCAAGTCGGCAATGTACTTGAAGCCGATGGAGGTCTCATGCAGCTTGCGGCCATATTTGGCGGCGATGCGATCGAGCATGCGCGTAGTGTTGAAGGCGCGCACTACGTCGCCCGGCCATTTTTTGCGCTCCAGCAGCCAGCGCAGCAACACGCAGAAAATCTTGTGCGAATCCACGAAACTGCCGTCCTCGGCGACTGCGCCAATGCGGTCAGCGTCGCCGTCGGTGGCTAGACCGGCGTCGCACTTCTCGCGAAGGACGGTCTGCTGCAGCAGCGCCGTATGGGGTTGGATGGGTTCGGGATTGATACCGGGAAACAGCGGATTCAGTTCCTGGCGAATGGCAACATGCTGCACCCCGCGCTCGGCGAAAATTCCGGCCAGAACGCCGCGCCCGGAGCCGTACATGGCATCGACGGCGAACTTGAATTTCGTCTTTGCGATGAGGTCCATGTCGGCAAAGCGGCAGACGGCAGCGATATAGGGCTTCTTGAGGTCGACCTCTTGCACTGGCGCCTTGCTGCCCGTCGGTGCGGCGCCGGAGGCCAGTTCGTCCTCAATTCCTTTCATGATGGCCGGTGTGCCTGAGCCGCCAAACTTACCCTTGAACTTCACGCCATTCCAGTTCCAGGGATTATGGCTCGAGGTAACCATCACTCCGCCCGCCGCGCCCTGATGTTTTACGGCATAGGAGACCGCGGGCGTCGGCGTGTAATCGTTCGCCAGCTTCACTGGGATTCCAGCCGAAGAGATGATCTCGGCAACGATTTGCGCCGCGCGCGGCGAGGCAAAACGCGTGTCGTAGCCAACAACGACTCCGGCCGACGGTTCTTCGTGTTTCAAAACGTAAGAGGCGATCGCGCCCGCGACCCGGCGCACATTCTCGAAAGTGAAGTCGTCGGCAATCACTCCGCGCCACCCGTCGGTTCCGAATTTGATGTCTTGCGCCATAAGATCTGACTGGTCACCAGCCTCTGATCACTGACCACTGCCTTCACACCAGCTTATGCAGTTTCTTCTCGTCCAGATGCTTCACAACCTTGCCCACATCCTGCGCGTGCTGCCGGGTCGTAATCAGCAAGGCGTCCGAAGTGTCCACCACCACCAGGTCGCTCACTCCCACCGCTGCCACAAACTTTCCCGGAGCATAAATGTAGTTGCCGCGCGCGTTCAGCAGGAACTCGCCCAAACCCGCTACCAGATTGCCTTCCGGCGGATTGCTCTTGGCGGTATGGTGCTCGTGCAGCGCCGTCCACGATCCCAAATCGTTCCAGCCAAAATCGGCAGGCAGACAGAAAATGTTCCCCGCCCGCTCGCCTTTTGCCGAACGAGGCTCGAGCACGGCGTAATCCACGCTGATGTTTTCGCACCGGGGATAAAGCTTGCGAAAGGTCGCGGTAAATTTGCGTGTACCGAACGCCTGTGCGATTTCTTCGAGCAGAGGCGCGGTCTTGGGGAGATGCTCCTGCAACGCACCGGCGAGCGTGCGTGCGCTCCACAAGAACATGCCGCTGTTCCAGAAGTAATTGCCGGCGGCAACAAATTCGGCGGCCGTAGTTGCGTCCGGCTTCTCGGTGAAGCGGCGGACGCAGAGCGCCTCGGCGTCCGCGGGTGCTCCGGCTTCGATGTAGCCATAGCCGGTCTCGGGTCGATTCGGCCGGATGCCGAGCACGACGATATTCGGCCCGGCCGCGGCGATCTTGATTCCACGCTGCAAAGTTTCGCGATAAGAATTCTCGTCGCCGATCACATGATCGGAAGGGAACATTCCAATCACGGCGTTGGGATCCTCGCGCAACAGCAGGAACGCCGCCAGGCCTATCGCCGGGGCGGTGTTTCGTCCTGCAGGTTCGGCCAGTACTTGCGCTTTTGGCAGCTTTGGGAGTTGCTTCAGGATCGCAGGACGCAGATCTTCGTTGGTAACGATCCAGAATCGTTTCGCCGGAGCGAGCGGCAGCAGACGAGCCACAGTCTGCTGAATCATGGTTCGCTCGCCGTCGAGCGCGAGCAATTGCTTGGCCCGTTTCTTCCGGCTTAGCGGCCAGAAGCGTGTGCCGCGCCCTCCCGCCAGAATCACGGGGTAGAAATTCGAGTTCTTGGTCGAACGCATAAGGTGGAGGATTTCAGATTTTAGATTTCAGATTGCCAGAGTTAGCTTTCAGCCTTTCTCGGTCAAACCAAATTTCAGGTAGCCGTCCCACGAAAATCAGAAATCTTAAATCTAAAATCTGAAATCACAAATCTGAAATCTGAATGATTCTCTACATCCTTGTTTCTGGCTCGGGCAATGTCTTCCCGGGCACATAAGCCCGCAGAAATTCCAGCGCCCACTGCGGGCGCACGCTGAAGGGGCCAACGCAGGCGGGAATTACGACCGCATCGCCCTTCGCCAGCGTGACCGGGTCCATCGCGGGCGCCTCGATCACTCCGCAACCCTCCACGGCCACCAGGATCTGGACTGAACTTTTCCCGTGATCATCGCGCGTCGCAAGGTCCAGCGGATCCTTGGCCTCAAACATATCCACGACAAAATAAGGTGCGGCGACCAGCGGCGCGTACCTGTTCTTACTGCCAGGAACCTGCCGGGGGGCGGGACGCACCACTTTTCCCGACGCTACTTTCTCCTTCACCGCTGCCATGCCGTTTTTCAGGTGCAATTCCCGCGGACGCCCGTAATCATACAGGCGGTAGGTGGTGTCGGATTGCTGCTGGGTTTCGACAATCACCGACCCCGGTCCGAGCGTGTGCACGGTCCCGCCGGCAACATAGATCATGTCGCCCGCATAAACATTGATCCAATTGAGCAGTTCTTCCGCGCGATTCTGATGAATCGCTTCTTCCAACTGCCGCGCCGTCGCGCCGGGCTTGAGGCCCAGTGCAATCTGCGAGCCCGGCTTGGCGTGGACCACGTACCAGCACTCGGTTTTCCCCCAGGGCTGGCCCACGCGTAAGGCCTGCTCGTCATCGGGATGAACCTGTACCGAAAGCTTCTCATGGGGAAAAAGAAACTTGAGCAGTAACGGAAACCGGCTGGCGTCGCGCGCAGCTTCGCCCACAAGCTCGCGCTGATGCTGCTGGCTCAGTTGCGAGAGCGTTTTCCCGGTAAGCGGTCCGTTTGCTACCTTGCAATCGTCGCCGCTCAGCCACGCTTCGCCGATCTTCTCCGCGAATTTGTGGTTCGGGTAAATGGGCGACAGATCCTGTGTGCCCCATGGACGCGGATCAAATGCGGGAAGCATCAACAATGGATAAAGATTTCCCATACAAAATCGCGCCCACAAAAAAAGCCGCTCGCAAACGGAACGGCTTCTGCCGAACCCAATCATCCACGAAAGATCGCCAGCTGATTACACAGCCGCGAAGAACTTCCGCATGCGCTCAAGGCCGCGATCCAACTCAGCTTTGGAGGTCGCATAAGAAACGCGAATATGTTCGCCGGTGCCAAAGCCTTCGCCCGGAACGGTCGCCACGTGGACCTCGCGCAACAGCCGCCCGGCCACGTCGGACGCGGACTTCAGCCCACCCCGCCCCTGCTCTTTCTGGATCAGGAACGACGAAATGTTCGGGTAGGCGTAGAACGCGCCTTCGGGCATCGTGCAGGTCACGCCCGGGATCGAGCGCAACCCTTTCACCACGTGATCGCGCAGTTCGATGTACTCGCGCCGCATCTGCTCCACGCACTCCTGCGGCCCTTTCAGCGCGGCCACCGCGGCCTTCTGCACGATCGAAGTCGGGTTCGAGGTTGACTGGCTTTGCAGTTTCGCCATGGCGCTCACCACGGCCGACGGAGCCAGAGCGTACCCCAGGCGCCAGCCGGTCATGGCGTAAGTTTTCGAGAGCGACCCGAGCACAACGAAACGCTCCTTGTATTCGCGCAGGGCGCCTACGGAGAAATTCTTACCCGTATAGTTCAAGTAAACGTAGCATTCGTCTGACAGCACCCAGATACCGCGCTGGTGCGCCAGACGAATGACCTCGGTCATGTCTTCCGCGCTCATCACTGCGCCCGAGGGATTGGAGGGCGAATTGAGAATGATCGCCTTGGTTCGCGGCGTGATCAGCTTCGCGACCATCTCTGCCGTTACACGGAATCCCTGCGACTCATCCGATTCCAGCAGAACGCAATTCCCGCCTGCGTAGCGCACGATGTCTTTGAATGAAACCCAGTATGGAACCGGCAGAATCACTTCGTCGCCGTGATCGACGAGGACTTGAATCGCGTTGAACAGCGCATGTTTGCCGCCGGTCGAGGCGATCACTTCCTCACGACGGTAGTCCGAATCGAAATCCACATTGTGGCGGTGCGCGATGGCATCGCGCAATTCGGCGGTGCCGGCAACGGCGGTGTATTTGGTGAAATTCCCCTGAATCGCGGCAATGGCGGCGTCTTTGATGTGCTGCGGGGTCGCAAAGTGCGGTTCGCCCGCGCCGAAATCGACCACGTCGATTCCCTGGGAGCGCAACTTGTCGGCCTCGGCTACGACCGCCATGGTGGCGGAGGGCTCGATGCGATTGATCCGGTCGGTAAGTCTCAATGCTTCGGTGGTTGCCGTCGTCATGCCTTCTTCTTCCTTTTTCTGGGGACCCCGATCGATTGGGGCTCCCGCAGTTTGTACGCTGGGTCGATCTTTTCACGCAGCTTCTGCTCCACGACGTCCGGCACCAGGCCCTTCACCGGCCCGCCTGCCTGCGCCACTTCACGCACTAGTCGCGAACTGACATACGAATACTTGTCGGCCGGCATCATGAACACCGTTTCGAGCGTGGGCTCGAGCTTGCGATTCATGAGCGCCATTTGCAGCTCATATTCGTAATCGCTGATGGCCCGTATCCCGCGCAGCACGCACTTCGCATCAATCGACTTGGCGAACTCCACCATCAGCCCGTCGAACGTGTCGAGGCGAACGTTCTTAAGGTCGGCCGTCAACTCGCGCAACATCTCCAGCCGCTCCGCCACACTGAACATGGGACTCTTTTCCGAGTTGCGCAGGATCGCGACCACCAGTTCTTCAAAGATCTTGCTGCCCCGCTCAATCAAATCGAGGTGCCCGTTGGTGGGCGGATCAAACGAACCGGGATAGACAGCGATGCCCTTATTCAATCATCCTCACAGGAAGGCCGCAGGTCCAGCAATAGTGCGTAATGCGTAATAGGAGATTTTATGCGGGTTGCAGCAACAATGGCAATGTCGGAATCGACTGGGGAGTTTTGACGATCGCTGGGGCTGAATCCTGCCGATTCCATCCGCCTTAGCGGCGGAAGGGCCGCTCTCCCACAGGGTACTCACGAACTTGACTCTCTACCTTAGTATAGAGTCACAATTGCCTATGCGAATCGGCGAACTGGCCAGCGAAGCGGGGGTCAACATACAGTCGGTGCGTTTCTACGAGCGGCGGCGCATTTTGCGCGAGCCGGTGCGGACGGCCTCCGGGTACAGGGTCTACGGCAAGAGCGACGTGGACGACATCTGCTTCATCAAGCAGTGCCAGGGCTTGGGGTTCACGCTGAAGGAGATTCAGCCGCTGCTGAACTTGCATCGCGCCGCGGCGCGGCTGACCGCCTCCGGGGTGCGGCGTCCCGCCGAATTTCGCGACATCGCACAACTGGCGCGGGTGAAGCTGCAGCAGATTGACGAGAAGATGCGCGCCCTCAAATCCATGCGGCTGCGGCTGCTGACCATGGTCGATCGCATCGAAACGGTGAGTTCGGTGGGCTGTCCCGGGAGCGCGGTAGCGTCGGCGCGCGCCTGCAAACGTTAGGTAACGGACGGAAGGGACGGAAGTCTTCGACAGGCGCATAGGTTCCGTCTGGTCTCGGCCGCGGCGCCCACCCCTTACGCCGACCTGCGTTCTCGTGGTATTTTCAATTTCCTTCCGAAAACAGCATGATTCGCTCCTATCAAGGGATGAGGCCGACGATTCCGGCCACCTGCTACGTAGACGACTCGGCGCAGATTATCGGCGACGTGGTGCTGGGCGAGCACGCTTCGGTCTGGATGAACGCAGTGGTGCGCGGCGACGTGCACGAGATTCGCATCGGCGCTCATTCCAATGTGCAGGACAACAGCGTCCTCCATGGAATGAAGCAGCGGTACGGCGTCTATCTCGGCGAATACGTCACGGTCGGCCATTCGGTCACGCTGCATGGCTGCGTGATCGAAGACCGCTGCCTGATCGGGATGGGATCGATCATTTTAAATGGCGCGAAGGTTGGAGCGGGCTCGATTATTGCCGCCGGCACGTTGATTCCGGAGAATACAGTGGTTGAGGCGGGGTCGCTGTGGATGGGATCTCCGGGAAAATTCCGGCGCAAGCTGGAGGCCGCCGATCAGGAGACGATCCTCCGCTACGCGCGGAATTATCTGGGGTATAAGGATGAGTATTTGAAGGAAAGAAAAAGTACCGAGTAGCAAGAATTGTCATCCTGAGCGGAGTAAAACGGTGAGCGAAGCGAACCGTTTTGCGGCGATGTCGCGGAACACGAGGTCCTTCGACCGCGCAAGCTCATTCGAGCTCGCTCCGCTCAGAATGACAGAGTAGAAGAGGAACATGATTAAAGCCGTCCGAGGAACCCGAGATCTTCTGCCGCCAGAGACGGCGCTGTGGAATTTTGTGGAAGCCGCGGTGCGCGACGTGTTTCGCGCCTACAACTTCCACGAAATTCGCACTCCGATCTTCGAGGAAACGGAGCTCTTTGCCCGCGGCGTGGGCGAAGAGACCGACGTTGTCTCGAAAGAAATGTACACCTGGGAAGATCGCGCGCGCACGGCCAGCGAGAGGGGACAATCCCTCACCCTGCGTCCCGAGAACACCGCCGGCGTCGTCCGCGCCTACATCGAGCACAAGCTCTGGGATCGCGGGCTGAACAAGCTCTATTACATCGGCCCGCAGTTCCGCCGCGAGCGTCCGCAGAAAGGCCGCTACCGCCAGTTCTACCAGATCGGCGCAGAAGTAATTGGCCCGCCCTCGGCCGGAAGCGAGTCTCCCGCGCGCGACGCCGAGGTGCTGGAGATGCTGGCGACGCTGCTCGACCGGCTCGGCATCACCGACTGGACCCTCGAATTGAATTCGGTGGGCTCGCCCGCCGACCGCTCTCAGTTTAACCAGGCGCTGCGAGAGGCCCTGGCCCCGGTGAAAGACAAGATGTGCGCCGATTGCCAGCGCCGCGCCGTCACCAATCCGCTGCGCGTGTTCGACTGCAAAGTGCCCGAGGATCAGCCGATCATCGAGACCCTGCCCCGCATCACCCAGTTTCTGGGCGCGGATTCCCGCCAGCACTTCGAAGCGGTGCAGTCCATCCTGAAGTCGGTGGGTGTCGAGTTTGAAATCAACGACCGCCTGGTTCGCGGCCTCGACTACTACACGCGCACCGCGTTCGAATTCACCCACGGCGCGCTGGGGGCGCAGAACGCGATCCTCGGCGGCGGCCGCTATGATGGATTGTCGGAAGCCCTGGGCGGGCCCGCGGCTCCTGGGATCGGCTTCGCGATTGGCGAAGACCGGCTGGTGATGTCGCTGAAAGAATCGGCCGAGGGTGTTCTGCGCAAGCCGGATGTATACGTCGCTCCGCTGGGCGCAGGCATGAATGGCGAAGCGGCGCGGCTGGCGCGCGAGTTGCGCCGTCATGATCTGGTGGTCGAGCTGGGAGACGAGAGCTTCCGGCTGAAGAAATCGTTTGAGGCGGCGACCAAAGCGGGCGCGAAGTACATCCTTATCGTCGGTGAGAATGAAGTAAAAGCAGATGCGTTTTCGTTGAAGAATCTGGCGACCGGGGAACAGGTTTCAGTAGCGCGCGGGGATTTGTCGAAAAGGATTCAGGGGTAAAAGTGGCGAAAGCTTATCCCGAGATCGGCGAAGCGCTTCGGCAGTTCATGCAGGAGCAGTCCGTATTTTTTGTGGCGACGGCGCCGCTTAGCGTCCGCGGACACCTCAACCTTTCGCCGAAAGGGCTGGACACCTTCCGCATCCTGGGGCCGGCGACGGTCGCCTACCTCGACATTTTTGGAAGCGGCGTCGAGACCATTGCTCACTTGCGAGAAAACGGGCGGATTGTGGTGATGTTCTGCGCTTTTCAGGGCGCGCCAAAGATTTTGCGCCTGCACGGGCAGGGGCGCGTCGTGGAACCGCACCAGGCAGAGTTCGCCGCCTTGCAAGCTCACTTTCCCGTCTATGAAGGAACGCGTGCCATCATTGTGGTCGAGGTCACGCGCATCAGCGACTCCTGCGGCTTCGGCGTGCCACTTCTCCAGTTCGAGGCGCAGCGGCCCGACCTGCCCGCCTGGTGTCACAAGCGCGGAACCGAAGCTCTGAAGATTTACCGGCAGGAGAAAAACCGGCAGAGTATTGACGGATTGCCGGGGGTCGCGGAACAAGGATCGATCAATCAATCGTCTGGCGAGGGGGACTGATGAAGAATATTTTCGTGCCGTGTCTGACTCTGTTGTGCCTGGTCCTGATGTGCCCAGTTAGTGCCCTGAGCGCACAGAGCGCGAATGCGCCGCCCAAGCCCTTGAGCCCGCTGGAGCAGACTTTGATGGCGTCGGAGAAGAGCTTTATCGAGGCGGCGAAAAAAGGCGACGCGGCATTTTTCAAGCGCACCCTCACCGACGATTTTTCCTTCGTCGCCTACGATGGCCAGTTGTACGAACGTCAGGACGTGATTGACCAGCTCTCCGAAGGCGGCCTCGATTTGATGCCCTACAACATGAAAGTCGTGCCGGTCGGCGATGACGTGGCCATCGTGACCTACGATGTAGTGGTGCGCGTTCCGCCCGCCGAAGATCAGGGCCCGCCTCCGCGCTACCAGCACTTCAGCACCGTCTGGGTGAAGCAAGGGGATGCCTGGAAAATGAAGTTTCAGCAGATGACGGCATCGCACTGGGGCGACTGGTAGGCGTTGCAACATGCGGTGAGGTCTATGCTCCCCTTTCGAAGAGAGGCCACCAAAGGAAAAAAATCGCGTCCCCTCTCCAAAAAACAAAATGCGGCCCGGGCCAGCCACCCGAGCCGCATCGTCCGTGGTTTCCTGCTCTGCCTTGTCACCGCTTGGCGGCGGAATGACCGCTTCAGCCCGACAGCGCTCGCTAGGAGTGCCGCATTTGCCAAAGCCGGTTGCCGATGGTTGATCTCTGAATCACTGATCTCACGATCAAGGACCTAGCGATCAAGAACCCGCAACCGCTGCGGAGGCCAGCGGCCCTGTCCTGCTCCCTGCTCCAGAGAGCAAAGAGAAAGATGGGGGAGGAGGCCGCAACGCCCGGGCAACCAGTTCGCGCTTACGCGCGTTTCTGGAATGTCCCCCGGCGATTCACCCTCGAGAATCACCGGCTGCCGCTGGCTCAGCCGCAATCATTCAGCAAGCTCAGGAACTCTCACGTCTCGCTGAACCCACTCTCAGCCACATTGTTGCGGCTCGCAAGATAAAAAAGTTGCGCCCTTGTGCAGAAACTGTGGAGGATGAGTCTTCCCTGTGGAAGACCGTGGAAAACTAAGCACGATGTGTGCCTCCGCAACCCTATTCCCAAGTGATTTCAATAACTTACACGTAGTTAAAACAACAGTCGTATCACTGCCAGCGGCACGGCTGGAAGCCGCGCCCTTCCCGACATGCCCTTCTTGGACGGTTTAGGCCGACTTTCTAGGCATTCAACCAAAGATGCATTCCCAGAGCGGCGACGAACGCCCCCATCGTCCAGAAATGAAGCCGGCGCAGGGGACGCCTTGCGCAGAGTTTCTCGTCTTTCAAACTCAACCCCAGCAGAATCTCCAACAGAAGCAGGAAGAACGCCACGCTCGCGGCCAGAATCCCCGCACCGTTGGCGCGCCCCATCGCCCTCATGACGGTTCCTGCATGTGCCGTCGAGAGGGCGAGGATCACATATCCCACCCAGAAGTGCGGCCACAGGCGCCGCAGGTAAGGGACCGCGTACTCCTGTGCCAGCCCCAGCCCACGGCTCAACCGGTTGCGCCGCAGCAGGTAGGGCAGCCCGATCGCCGCCAGACACAGCACGGTCGCGACCCGTGCCGCGAGGCTGCCGAAGAGGTAAATGATCATCAATCCACCTTCACGTATCCCGTAAGGATGACGATCTGGCTGGCCTGTAGGCTATAATCGGCGGCCACTTTGCCGGTCACGTGGAGAACCGCGCCCATGCGGATGTCCTCGGCTTTGCCCATGACGATCTTTGTGTCTTTTCCCCAACCGACGTCGACCTGCTTCGCGGTGCGCGCGTAGTGAGTTTCATCTTTCGCTTCGAGCAGGTTGCCGCGAAGCCGTCCCTCCGGCGCGGTCTCTTTGACTTCGAGCACAATTTTGGCCTCGTCCCGCGCTTTCAGTTGAGCGAATTCGGCATGGTTCGCCGCCTGCGTCTGCATTCTCATCATCCTTCCCACGCCGCTCCAGACGAATCCCAGGCTCAGCGCGGCGAGAGCCGCAAGCAGGAAAATCCAGAGCGGGCGGTTACTCTTGCTGGAAACAGAGTTGGCGTTCACCGAAGTCTTCTCCTCTCCCGCAGGTCTGCAGCCAGCGGACGAAAAGAGTCTGCTACCGGTACCAAGGTATAGAGTCAAGAGAAAGCGATTGCTGGCGATGGTGCAGTTCGAGAAGAACGATTCGTATCAAGGTATCGCTTCAGCGATGCCGCAAGAAGAACGCCTTACGCGGCAAAAGGAGATTCACTCGGACTCATTGCCGTTTCGATTCCCACTCTGGGAACGATTCCAAAAAAGAGTGCACTCGTCACTGAATCCCTCTCTTCGTCCATGCTATATAGAGGTTGGTTTCTCTTCACTATTCTGCGGAAGAGCTTTCCGGCCGCGCATTACTAGGGTGCGCCTTCCGGCACTTCTCCGCAGACTTTCCTCGCCACGCGTCCGGTAACGCGCGCCGGGTGGTCCCTCCGAGTTGATCTGACGAGCTGGATCTTGACGACAGGGCGACTCTATGTCTTGGATTTCGAATTGGATCTGGATCGACGCGCGCTATCCTCTCCTCTCTCTCATCCTCGGGCTGATGGTGATGGCGACGCCACGCCGGGTGAGCGCGCAGGATTCTGCTACCGGAGCGATTCGGGGCAGTGTGCTCGATTCCACGGGCAGCCGTATTGCCCAGGCCTCCATCGTGGTCGTCCACACCGCGACGGGCAGGCGCTATACCGCGACCAGCGACGCGGAAGGGCGGTTCGCGCTGGACTTGCTGCCGCCCGGCGATTACACGGCTCGGGTGGTGGCGCAGGGCATGTCGCCGCAGGTCACTCCGCCCCTGCACGTGGATGTGGGGAGCACTGCGGAACTTGAATTTCGCCTCACCGTGGCCGGGGTGCAGGAAAAGGTTACCGTGTCGGGCGCGCCGGCGCTGGTCGAAACCCAATCCAGCGCCGTCTCCACCCTGCTCGATGAACGGGCCATCGCGGACCTCCCTCTGAATGGGCGGCGATTCTCCGATCTGGCGTTGTTCGCGCCCGGGGTCACGCAGGATCCGCGTGGCCTGACTTCGGCGACCAATGGCGATCTCTCATTCGGAGGCATTCGCGGATTCCAGAACAGCGTTCTGGTCGACGGCCTCGACTTCAATAACGCCTTTTTTGCCCAGGCGCGGGGGCGTTACCGGGCACCTTACCAGTTCTCGACCGAAGTGGTGCAGGAGTTCCGCATCTCCTCCAATTCCTACGGCGCGGAGTTGGGGCGTGCCGGAGGCGCGGTGATCAATGTGGTGACCAAGTCTGGCTCCAATCATGTGCACGGCAGCGCGTTTTATTATCTGCGCGACAGTTCGTTTGGGGCCACGAATCCGTTCCTCGCGTTTAAGCCGCACAACCGGCAGCAGCAGCTGGGAGGGACGATTGGAGGACCGCTCAAGCGGAACAAGATCTTCTTCTTCGCGGGATTCGATCAGCACATTTTTCATGTTCCCAACGTTGTCGAATTTCTGGACGGCAGTTCGAAGGTGGTGCCTCAGGCGGGTACGGGACCTTACACGCCGGGCGACTATGAGGCCAGCGACGAGGCGCTGGTGTTTGCGGCGGCGGCGCAACTTACGTCGTTGGCTGGAGAATATCCGGCGGCACAGATCGGCAACTCGTCGTATGCCAAGCTCGACATTAATCTCACGCCAGGGAATCAACTGGCGCTGCGCGTGAATACGACGCGCTATTGGGGAGCGAACAATGTTTTTCTCGACCCGGCCAGCCCGGTGACCTATGACTCCATCAGCGACAACGGGCAGGAAGTCGTCTCCACGGAAACCGGATCCCTGGCTCTGACCTCAAGCCTGTCGCGGAACTGGATCAGCGCCTTTCGAGCGCAGTTCTCGCGCGACCGGCAGCAGTCTTTCAGCAACAGCAGCGATGTGCTGGTGAAGATTCCTAATATCCTCGACGGGGTGGGACGCTCCAATCTGCTTCCCCGGCAGACGCGGGAGCACCGGCTGCACGTGGCGGAAACTTTGAGCCACGAAGGCCGGCGCCATTCGTGGAAGCTGGGCGGCGACGCCCTGCTCAGTTGGATCTATGATTTTTTCCCCAGCCAGCAGAGCGGGGAGTTTCTGTTTTATCCCATCAAGGTCAATCCGTTCACCTTCGCACCGATGGAGGCGGGGCTGCAACTTACGCCGCTGCGCGCTTACGCGCACGAAGTTCCGCACTACTATCTGCAGAACTTCGGCAGCGCAACCTCGCGTCCGAATACGCACGAGTATTCGGCGTTCGCGCAGGATACGATTCGGGTTACGGATCATCTGGCGGTGAACGTGGGCGTGCGCTGGGATTTGCAGACGTTCACCACGGCCGGACTGCTCTCGAACCCGCTATTTCCGCCGGCGGGGAAGGTGCCATTCCAACCCTATAACTTCGCGCCGCGGGCAGGACTCGCCTATTCGTTCGGCAAGACGCGGCCGCTGGTCTTGCGCGCGGGATACGGGATCTTCTACGTCCGCATTCCGCAGATCTACAACTCGGTGATCGCGACGGAAAACGGCATCACCGACGCACAGGTTTTTCTCAACAACACGCGTTACTTCGACCAGCAGGTGTTTCCCACCTATCCCAATCCGCTGGTGAGTTGTCCGCTCGCGGCCGCGAACTGCGCGCTGCCGGCGGGATTCACCCAGGGAGTGACCAACCAGGTTTCCGCCTTTGCGCCGAACTTTGTGACGCCGCGGGTGCAGCAGGCCAGCATCACGTTCGAAAAGGAAGTGGCGGACTACACCAGCGTGGCGTTGTCCTTGCTCAACGTTCGCGGCGAGCACTTGATTCGCGCGCTGGATGTGAACCTGCCGCAGCCCACGGCGCTGACTTATCCCATCTTCGACTCTACCGGTTCGATCTTCCAGGGCGGCTACTACACAGTGGATTCTTTCGCGACCTGGCAGTTCAGCCGAACGCTGGATTGCCCGTTTCCGCCCTGCATCAATCCTCTGGGACGTCCGATTGCGCAACTGGGCGCGATCAACGAATTCCAGAGCGCGGCCTCCAGCTATTACAACGGAGCCACGCTCTCCATCAATCGGCGCGTAGCCCGCGGAACTTACCTGCGCCTCGCCTACACCTATGCGCACGCCATTGACGACGGGCAGGATGCCCTGGTGGCGGGCCAACCGGCCACAGTGCAGAATTCGTACGTGCCCTCCGCGGAGCGCGGGCCGAGCGTTACCGACCAGCGCCATCGGCTGGTCGTCGGCTTCTCGGCGGACCCGCGGCCGTTTCATCGCGGGCACGAAGTTCTCGGCCGTTTATTTAACGACTGGAAATTCTCCGGGGTGGTCAACTTCGGCAGCGGGCGTCCGGTGAATGCCACGGTCTCCGGCGATCCCAACCAGGACGGCAACGGCTTGAATGACCGCCTCCCCGGCTACAGCCGCAATGCCTTCACCGGGCCCGACTACGGCACCGCCGACCTTCGGATTACAAGAAAGATCCGCCTCGGGGATCGCTTCAAACTCAACCTGGTGGCTGAGTCTTTCAACCTTTTCAACCGTGATAACCAGCGGGTTGCCATCACGTCGAACGGCCTGGTGGCCACGGCGAGCACCTTTGTGCAAAGTTCGGTGACGGCCAACATCGCGCCCTATCCCGGCTACTATCAGTTGCCCAATAACTTCATGAAACCCAACGCGGCGTACGCGCCGCGGCAGATCCAGCTCGCCCTGAAGTTCGTTTATTGAACAGCCCGAACGAACTCAGACCAAGGCCTTTTTCAGTAGGCGGTGCAGTTTGAGCAGGGGAATCGTATCAGGGCATGCCTTTCAGGCATGCCGCATTAGCACCCATACGGAGCCGGCTTTAGCCCCCGAGGCCGCGACGTCGAGTTTTTCAGCAACGCTTAGTTGCGGCATCGCTGAAGCGATGCTCTGATACGAATCGTTCGTCTCAAACTACACCGTTATCGAATTTTTCAGCAGGTGGAAGCGGCTCATCCGGCCAGCTGGCCTTTCGGATATACTTCCGCCGAATCCCATGGAAGGCTCGGAAATCTCACGGCGCAGATTCCTGGTACGGCAGGCGCTGCTGCGACGCTCGCAATCGCTCCCGGCCCGCTGCGCGCGGCAGTGACGATGTCCGCGCTCGAGGACGCCGGTTCCAATATCGCTACCGTTCGGGTAGCGGCCTCTGCCGCGCCCATTCTTTTCGATCCGGACCAGGCTCTGGGCAGTTCCATGGATATCCTGTCTCACGACGTGGTCGAAAAGATCTATACCCCGGCCATGGTCAAGCAATGCCTCGCCGCCGGGTGGGGACCGATCACTTACCGGCAGAACACCGAGCTTTCCATTGCGGCGTGGCATTGGAATCCCAACGGCACGTGGAGCGACCCGGCCCACAAGCGCGGCTATTTCACGGGTAGCGCTGAATTGAAAGAGCCCATTCGCCACTCCTATGGATATCCGCTGCCGCATCGGGGCACGACGCGCAACGGCGGCGCGGAGCGCGGCTACTCGCGGATGACCGACGGCGATCCCGAGACGTACTGGAAGAGCAATCCGTATCTGGCGGGCAAATTCACGGGAGCGCCCGATTCCGCGCATCCGCAGTGGGTGGTGATTGATCTCGGATCCGTCGAAC
Source organism: uncultured Acidobacteriaceae bacterium (assembly GCA_963825155.1). Lineage (GTDB taxonomy): Bacteria > Acidobacteriota > Terriglobia > Terriglobales > Acidobacteriaceae > Sulfotelmatobacter. The sequence goes on from CAWGRZ010000004.1 coordinate 371,691, forward strand.
CGGTCACGCACGTCGTCATCGATTGGGCCGTTCCCTATGCCCGCAGTTACGAGATCCAGTACTGGACGGGCGACCATCCCATGGACAAGCCGATGGCGGGTGTCTGGTCGGCATTTCCCATGGGAGTCATCACGAACGGCGTGGGCGGAAAAACATCCATTCGGCTTGCATCCTCACCCGTTCCGCTTCGCTTCCTGCGCATCTGGATGACCGAATCGTCCAACACCGCGGACTCCAGTCCTACGGCCACGCACGATCCGAAAGATCCGCGCAGTGCCGTCGGCTACGCCATCCGTGAACTTTACGTCGGCACTCTTACCGCTGCGGGCGAGTTCGTCGACCTGGTGCAGCACCGTGCCGACCAGAACCAGACGGTAACGCTGTGCTCCTCCATCGATCCCTGGCATTCCGAATCCGATCTCGACGATCATGGCGACCAGACCGGATTCGATCTCTTCTTCACCAGCGGCATTACAAATAATCTGCCCGCCATGATTCCGGTCTCGCTGCTCTACGGCGTGCCGGAAGACGCGGCGGCACAGATGGCGTATTTGAAGAAACGGGGCTACGCGATTTCCTACGTCGAGATGGGCGAAGAGCCCGACGGGCAGAACATGCTGCCCGAGGACTACGCCGAACTCTATCTGCAGTTCGCGACGGCGATGCATCGCGTCGACCCCGGGCTGAAACTGGGAGGCCCCATTTTCGAAGGTGTGAATGAAGACATCAAAGTGTGGCCCGATGCGCAGGGGCGCACGTCATGGCTGGGGCGATTTCTCGATTACCTGAAGACGCGTAATCGTCTTTCCGATTTGGCCTTCATGAGTTTCGAGCACTATCCGTTTCCGCCCTGCGAGATCGTCTGGGCCGATCTGTTCCGCGAGCCGGAGCTCGTCAGTCACATCCTCGAAGTGTGGCGTGAGGACGGGCTTCCCGCCAACGTTCCCATGATGAACACCGAGAGCAATGTGACGTACGGCAACGCCGAGGAGATGGCGGACATTTTCGCCGCACTCTGGCTGGCCGACAGCGTCGGAGCATTTCTCACCGCCGGAGGGGCGGTCTACTACCACTCGCCCATTCAGCCTGAACCGCTTCGCCCCGGATGTCGCGGCTACGGCACCTACGGCAACTACGTCGCCGACGCAAATCTCAACATCAAGACGTTTACCTCGCAATACCACGCCAGCCGAATGATTAACCTGGAGTGGGTGAAACACCGCGCCGGAGTTCACAAGCTTTATCCCGCCGCCTGCGACCTGAAAGACGCCGCCGGACACACGCTGATCACGGCCTATGCCGTTACGCGTCCCGAAGGCGACTGGGCCCTGATGCTCGTGAACAAGGATCAGTCCAATCCGCACGAAGTCCGCATTTCGTTCGAGCAGTCCGGGCGCTGCGCCCAGATCGTTCTCGGGGCCAATCGCGTTGGTGACCTTCGGCAGCGAACAGTACATGTGGAAGCCGGAAGGGCCGAACAGTCATCCCGATCCTAACGATCCGCCGGTTAAGAAGACTCTGCCCGCCGGGACGCAATCGGTCACGCTACCCAAGGCCTCGGTGACGGTGTTGCGGGCGGAGGTGGGGTGAGAGTGTTCAATCTTGCTTAACCTGTGATCCTGTCATTCTCTCCCTCGCGACCGCCCTCATCGCGAGGTGTCCTTTCGCGGTCGCCGCTCGCTCTCCTTTATGATTTCGCTCAAATCCGCAACCGGCCGTATCTCATTCGCGGATCAGAGTGGCCAGGATTCGTCCCGAATCCACGCGATAAAGGGAGTCGAGCAAAGCGCGTATCTGCTCACTGGAAAGCTCGGTCATGACACCCTCGGACATGAGGACGACCTTAGCAAACCATCTACCCCGAATCAATTTGGCAATCGGCGGATCGATGCAAACTTAGCTGGCTGAGCAGAGACTTCCATGTTGGTACCGTCCCTTTCACCGTCCGCAACTGTCTCAAAATGATCCTCGATCCCCTTCTGGCAGCCCGGTTTTATTAATTTCAAGCCCTGCTCTTGACTTAGGGTCAAATCCTTGTAATAACTATTCGGTCCATCCGGACGAGTTTGGGGGTGTGTCAGTTTGGCAGAAGTACGACTGCAAGAGGGTGAATCCCTCGAAAATGCGCTGCGCCGCTTCAAGCGTAAGGTACAACAGGAAGACATTATCAAGGAGGTCAAGCGCCACTCCTTCTACCTGAAACCGGGCGAGAAAAAGCGTGTGAAGGCCGCGTTGGCTCGCAAACGAGCGCGAAAGAAGGTACGTAAAGAACAGGACTAAGCAGCAAAGAGCCGCTCCTTCCCGGGGCGGCTCTGCTCGATCTGGCCCCCACCAAGTTGAGCTGCAGCAGGGACTACTCATACTCATCGTTCTCCGGCATATAAGCGGGACAGTTTGTACCCACGCACCGTTCCAGGCGCGTGGCGGGCCGAGTCCAAGGGGCAGTCGAGGGGGAGACGTACACAACCTGTTTTTTCTCCGCACCACCGCCGTGCTTTCCCCGCGGGTGGGCGAAGGAAAATGGGCTGAAGGAGCCATCCTCAATGGAATTTCAGGACAAGGTGCTGAAGTGTATCGACTGTGGGGGTGATTTTGTGTTCACCGCCGGGGAACAGCTTTTCTTCCACGACAAACAGTTCAAGAACGAGCCCAAGCGTTGCAAGGCCTGCAAGACCAAGCGCGTGTCCGTGCTGGGTGCGCCGCCCGCGCCGGGACAGACCTACCGCTACACCAAGGTCGAGACCCAGGCCACCTGCTCGGGATGCGGGAAGCAGACCACCGTACCTTTTCGTCCCACCCAGGGCCGCCCCGTCTTTTGTAGAGTGTGCTTCCAGTCGCGGAGGACAGCCGCTTCCGCCTGATCCCGTCCTTTTCTGCAAGGGTGGCGGGAGTGTGCCTTGACGTGGCGCGGGCAGCGGCGGCATGGGGTACCATAGCAAGGTGCCCGGCTATTACGTAGAAAACTTCGGCTGCCGCGCCACGCAGGCTGACGGCGCCGCTCTCGAACGCCAGTTCGAGGAGCGGGGAGTGCCCCGCGCCGCCAACCGGGCGCAAGCCGCTGTCGTGGTGTTGAATACCTGCACCGTGACTGCGGCGGCCGACCAGGATGCGCGCGCGGCCATCCGCAGAGTCCAGCGCCAGAATCCCAAGGCGAAAATTGTGGTGACCGGCTGCTATGCGCAGCGGGCGCCCGAAGAAATTGCTGCGCTGCCGGGAGTGAGCTGCGTGATTGGCAACTCGCACAAGCATGCGCTGGCGGAGATTGTGGGAGCCGCAAGCTTCGATTCGCCTGCGGATTTTGGGTGGCGCAGCAGCGCGAACCGCTTCGACGCGTTCGAAGAGGCTTCCGTCTCGGAGAAACCTGGGTCGGAGAGATCTGGGTCGGAGAGATCTGGGTCGGAGAGACTTGCGTTCATCCCGTTGACGATGCTGACCGCGCCGGCAGGGAGGGGGGCGGAAACTGGAAGCCCTATTTTTGTATCCGACATATTCGCCCATACGGAACTGCTCGCCGCGCCGGTCTTCGACGCGGCCAACGAGCGTACGCGGCCCAACCTTAAAGTCCAGGATGGCTGCGATAATCGCTGCTCTTTTTGCGTGATCCCCTACGTGCGTGGCCAGAGCCGTTCGCTGGAGATGTCCCAGATTATTCGCGAGGTAAGCGGGCTGGTGAACTCCGGCTACCGCGAAGTGGTGATCAGCGGGATCAACCTGGGGCGCTGGGGACGGGATCTGGACGGCAGTTCCCAGCCGTCTGCTCTCAGCCAATCTCGCCAACGCCAACCAGCGGCGAGTGACCAACGACTGACATCGCTGGTTCGCGCGGTTTTGGAGCAGACCTCGCTCGAAAAACTCCGCATCTCTTCCGTGGAGCCGATGGACTGGTCGGACGAACTGATCGCGCTGGTTGCCGCGTCGCCGCGCATCGCCAAGCACGCACATGTGCCCCTGCAATCGGGCAGCGACGCGGTGTTGCGCCGCATGCATCGCAAATATCGTCCCTGGCATTATCGCGAGAAGATCGAGAAGATTCGCGCTGCCATGCCCACGGCCGCAATTGGAGCCGACGTCATGGTCGGATTTCCGGGCGAGACCGAAGCCGAATTTGAAGCCACGCGCCGGCTAATCGAGGAACTGCCTTTCACTTATCTGCACGTATTTACGTACTCCGCGCGGCCGGGCACTCCCGCTGCGGCAATGCCGAATCAAGTGCCGGTACGGGTGGCGCGCGAACGCAACCGCATCCTGCGCGAGTTGGCAGCGGAGAAGAAGCTGGCGTTCATGCGCGGATTTGTCGGCAAACAGATCGAAGCGATCACGCTGCGGGCGTCCTCTGACTCGTCAGATTCACCCGCGTCGGATTCCGTCTCCACCGAAGCCCTGACCGATAATTATCTGAAGCTGCGTCTGAAGGGCCGCCACGAGCCCAACTGCTGGCTGCGCGCGCGAGTGGCGGGTGTTGCGGACGGCGCTCTGGTCGGCGCGGCTTAGGATGGTGTCTTCGAACTGGAGTGCAGGATTGCCTCGACTCTTTCCAGCAGTCCGGCCGCCGCCTCGCCGGCCTCTTGAGTTGAGAACTCGCTTCCCAGTTCGATGACCGGCACGCCGGCGGACCACTCCTTGAACGATTTCTCCGTGGCTGGCGACGCCATCAGTTCCGCTCCCAGCAGCAGCAAATCGAAACGCGTCACTCTCATCAGGATCAGGCCATCACGCAGGTTATTGCTGGTGTGGATGTCGTATCCAGCACGCCGCAAAAGCTCGCGAACGTAGACGACTACGTCCACATTGCGGTCGATGCACAGTACGCTCCGATTCCGGGGAAGGGGCTGCTCGGCATGAGCGGGCGCGCGATAGAACGCGGCGATTGCGTTGTCTTCCGATTCGTGGGAGTCAAATAGCTTGGTCAGATGAGATAGTTGCAGAACTTTGCGGACATGCTCCGGAACGTCGCACAGCTTGAGATCGCCATGTACCTGGCGGGTGCTGGTCAGCGTACGCACTATCGTGCCCAGCCCGCTGCTGTCGATAAACGCCACGTCGCCCAGGTGCAGTACGATAGCGCGCCGGTCCCGCAACAGCCACGCCACGTGGGCGCGCAAGGATTCCGTTTCTCCGCCGGCTACGATTCGACCCTTGCACCGCACGATCGTGACCCGTCCCACTTCACGCGTCTCCAGCGACAAGCTCATACTGCCTCCGTCCTGCTGGCTGGCGAGACTACCGCCGCCCATCGCTCGTGTCAACTCGCCCTGCTCAAGGAGGGCGGCGGTGACGATCCGGTTCTGCTAGACTGTCGCCTCTGATTAATCGTCTTTTGGATAACCATGGCCGTCATCGCTTCGACTCCTATCCCAACGGTAAGCAGGACCCCAGTTCCCGAAAAAACTCTGCTGGCTGGTCTTGCGCTCACCAGCTTTGCCACTTTGCTGCTTGAGCTTTCGCTGACGCGGCTGTTTTCCGTGGTTCTGTTCTATCACTTCGCGTTTCTCGCCATTTCGATTGCGCTGCTGGGGCTGGGCGCGGGCGGCGTATTCGCCTATCTGCTTAAGAATCGGCTGGCTTCGTTCCGGACGCGTCAACTCGCGGCGTGGTTGTGCATCGTGAATGCAGTCGTGGTGGTCGTAGTGCTCGAGATCGTGCTGTACTCGCGGGTCAGCCTGGAGGTTTCCTGGAGGAATTTTGGGCGGTTGACGGAGCTTTACCTGGCTGCGGCGATTCCGTTTTTTCTGACCGGCTTGTTGTTCTCAGTCGTCTTCGCCCGCGAGCCCCAACGCATCCCGCGGCTCTACGGGGCTGATTTGTGCGGGGGCGCGATGGCCTGCCTCGCGGTCGTGCCGGTGCTGAACTGGCTGGGCGGACCGAATGCCATTCTGGTTTCTGGAATCGCGCTGGCCATGGCCGCGATGATTTGGGCTGAAGCCCAAGCGGCGCGGAGAAATGCGGGACTGGTGGCGCTGGCGCTGGTGGCGCTGACGGGCGCCAATTATTCCGGGCGTCTGATTGATGTGGTGTATGCCAAGGGAATGTTCCGCGATCCGGCGTGGGTGGAGTTCGCGCGCTGGAATGCGCTCTCGCGCGTGGAAGTCGACCGCCAAGGTCAGGCCAAGGCCATCGTTATCGACGCCGACGCTTCCACCTACATCATGAACGCAGACCTGGCGCACTGGCAGGGAACGGTGTGGGAACACAACCTGATGGCGGCTCCGCCCGCTCTGGCCAACGTTCTGCGTCCGCACGGGGAGTTCGCCATCATAGGTCCGGGCGGCGGAGTCGACGTGTTGCGCGCGATCGCGAACGGGAGTCCGAGCGTGACCGGGATCGAAATTAATCCCATCATTGCCACCACCATTATGCGCGGGCGTTATGCCGACTATTCGCAGCATCTTTATGAGCGGCCGGATGTGCATATTCACGTGACCGACGGGCGGTCGTTTCTGCGCTCGAGCCCGCAGCGTTTCGACGTGGTGCAGATGACGCTGGTTGATACGTGGGCATCGACGGCGGCGGGGGCGTTCGCGCTCAGCGAAAATAATTTGTATACGGTCGAGGCCTTCCGCGAATACTTCGAGCACCTCAAGCCGGATGGAATGGTTGCCATTACGCGCTGGGAATTCCGCCATCCGCGCGAGGCGTTGCGGGTGGTGGCGGTGGCGATGGATGCCCTGCATCGGCTGGGCGTGGCGAATCCGGCGCGCAACTTTATTGTGGCGTCGCAAGGGTCGCTGGACGAGGACGGCATCCCGGTGGTGGTACTGGCGAAGAAGACGGCGTTCACAGCGGCCGAAGAAGCGGCGGTGGTCGCGCATTTCGATCGCTACTCGGAACTGGAGCCGCTGTACTTGCCCTCGCAGCCGGGGCGGAATCCTTTTTCGGAGCTGATTGCGAGCAACGACCCGTACGCGTTCGCTCGCGGCTATGCCTACAATGTTGCGCCGGTCACCGATAACGCACCGTTTTTCTTTTTCACGCTCAAGGCCCGGCAGATCCTGGGAGAGAAGGGGGTGCGCGAGGGCATCGACTGGAAGGTGAACCTGGGAGTGCTGGTTCTGCTTCTGGTGCTGGTGATTTCGCTCGTCGCCGTGCTTGCGTTTCTGGTTTTGCCGCTGGCGCTGAAAGGCGGGAAAGCGCGCCAGTCAGCGCTTCCGCTGCTTTACTTCGTGGCCGTGGGGCTGGGCTACATTCTGGTGGAGATCGCTTTCATCCAGCGGTTTGTGCTGTTTCTGGGGCATCCCACGTATGCCTTGACGGTGGTGATTTTTCTGCTGATGCTTTCGAGCGGCGCCGGCAGCCTGTTTTCGCGTTTCTGGCTGCCCCAAGCTGAAAAAGGCTGGGTGCCGCTGGCGCTAGTGGTGGCGACGCTAGCGGCCGACGTGGTCTTCTTGCCGGGGCGGTTGGCGGGCCTGGTGGGGTTGGCGTTCGGTTACCGGCTGCTGGTAAGCGGCGTGCTTTTGATTCCTCTGGGTTTCGTGATGGGAATGCCGTTTCCCACGGGTTTGCGGGCGCTGGCGTCCGCGCCGGCGCCGGAATTCCCCGCCGGGCAAGGGGCTGCCGACAATGCCGTGGAGTGGGCGTGGGCGATGAACGCGGCGGCCAGCGTGCTGGGATCGGTGCTGGCCATGGTGATTGCCATCCAGTTCGGATTGACCGTGACGTTGGCTTGCGGAGCGGGGGCGTACTTGCTGGCGCTGGGGCTGATGCCGGTGCTGCCCAGGAAAGCGGGATAGAACAGGCTCCGATTTTGTTATCATTCTGCGATGGGCGTGCAGCGAGGGCGGGGTGCGATTGCGGGCGCCTGGCTCCGCTGGCGAAACGCATACAGACGGCGGCCATGAGGGAATCATTTGCCTAGCCAGAAGCAGCTGAAGTGGTCGCAACTGCGCGTTGGCATCACTGTGATCGCTGCCAGCCTGACGCTGGGCCTGCTGCTGTTTCTGATGTCCAACACCTCGGGCCTGTTCACGCCTCGCATCATCCTCAAGGCTTATTTCGATAACGCACAAGGGCTGCGCGTGGGCGCACCGGTGCGGCTGAGCGGCGTGGACATCGGCAACGTGACGCGCATCCGTATTGTGCCCGACAAAGATAAGCAGCTCACTCCCGTCGAAGTCACGATGAAGGTGAGCACGAAGTATAGTTACGGTCTGCACCGGGACTCGGTGACCTCGCTGGACACCGCGGGCGTACTCGGAGAAACCTACCTCGACATTGACAGTTCGCAGGCCGTCGGTGCCATGGCGCGCGACGGAGACACGTTGCCAACGCAGATCCATCCCGACTTCAACCAGGTGGTGCGCGCCAGCCAGAGCACGCTGGAGAACATGGACGCGCTGCTGAAGCGCGCCGACCGCATCATGGCTTTCGCGGAGAGCGGCAAAGGATCGCTGGGAAAGCTCATTTACGATCCCACGCTTTACAACCGATTTTCGGCCACGGTGGGCGAGTTCCAAAAGATTGTGGAGCAGGTGGGCAACGGCGAGGGCAGCCTGGGCAGGCTGATCAGCCGCAACGACGCCTATGACAAGTTCATCGCTACCCTCGACAAAATGAATGCGGTGATCGACGACATTCAGCAAGGCAAGGGCTCGGCCGGAAAGTTCCTGAAAGATCCTTCGCTCTATAACAACGCGAACGACACCATCGCCAACGTAAAGAAGATCACCGAAGACATCAACGCCGGCAAGGGCACGCTGGGCAAGTTGACCAAGGATGAGGAACTGGCGAAGAAGCTGGACAACACGATCAGTAAACTCTCCGCATTAACCACCGAACTGGAAGCGGGTCAGGGCACGGCGGGCAAACTCTTCAAGGACGAGTCCCTCTACAACAACGCCAATCAGATGCTGGTAGAGAGCCAGGGACTGGTGAAGGCGATCCGGGAGAATCCGAAGAAGTACCTGAGCATCAAACTGCACATTTTCTGAGTAGATCCCCTTGGTTGGCGGGAGGGAATGACATGACTAACATAGTTATGTCTCTGGTTGGGGTTGCTTGTCTTCAGTGCTCGCCGATTCCGAAGACGGTCAACAGCAGAATCGTCAGAACGCCCAGCGAAATCCATCCATACTTCCAGTCCTTCTCTTGAAAAAAAAGGAAGCAGGCGACCACGACGCGGACTACGGGTGTAGCCAGCATGAGCAGGACTCCGGCGCGCTCGATATCGGCTGGGATGTGGCCGGTGACGAACAATCCGTCGATCAGGCCAGCCAGCATGATGAAGAAGCAACCGAAGGCGCCGATGCGCAGCACCAGACCCACGGCGCGGTCGAAGGCGGGTTCGCGTACCTGACTCATAGACCCCATCCTTTAAGCAGGTGGAGGATCATGTTCCCGGAAAGATAGAGCATGATCGCGACCAGCAGATACACCACGATCTTGGTGTGAATGCGCGGAGCCAGACGCGCGCCGAGAAGGGATCCCATGAAAACGCCCACGGCCAGCGGCGCGGCAAGGTCCACCTGGATGTCGCCGCGCCGGTAATACACGATCGCACTGGCGGCGGCGGTTACTCCGATCATGAAATTCGAAGTCGCGGTCGCCACAATTAGCGGCACATCCATGAAAAGATACATCACGGGAACCTTGATGGGTCCGCCGCCGATTCCGAGCAGACCGGAGAGGCCCCCCGCTATCAGCGAGGCTCCCAACCCCAGGGGATAGCGTTTGGGTTCGTAGGGCGGGATCACGGTCTCTCCGTTGAGGGCGGGAGAAGACTCGTCGGTGGGCTTAACTTTGCCGCCCTTGGCCAGGATGGTGATGGCGCTGTAGAGCAGAAACCCGGCAAACAATCCTTCGAGCGCGCTGCGGTTGAAGTAGCCGACCAAATAGGCGGTGACGGCGGCGCCCAAGGCGGTGGCGAGTTCGAGCGTCATCCCCAGGCGGATGTCGGTGGTGTGGCGCTGCAGGTGGACGGAAGAACTTGCGGCCGAGGTTGTGATTACGGCGACCAGGCTGGTGCCGATGGCCTGGCGAATGGGGACGCCAAAGTTCAAGGCGAGAACCGGGGTGAGCAGTATGCCACCACCGATGCCGGTGAGCGCCCCCAGCAATCCGGCGAAAAAGCCGAGCACAACTAGAAGCACAGTTACCACGGGAAGATGGACCTCCCATTGGCGATTTGTTCGATGGGGATACTAACGCTGCGGACCGTGCTTTCTTCGAGGATAATTTGGGCGGGAGCGCCCGGCCGCCGCAAGCTAAGACACCGCCCGCGGCGCAGAAGTGGACTCGGCTTGCTCGTGCGCATGATAGCTGGACCGCACCAGCGGCCCAGATTCAACGTGGCGGAAACCGAAGCGCAGAGCCTGGTCCCGCAAGTAGGTAAACTCTTCGGGCTCATAGAAACGGGCGATGGGCAAATGATCTTTTGAGGGGCGCAGGTACTGACCCACGGTCAGAATGTCCACGCCGCGCGCGCCTAGATCGCGGAAAACCTCGATTAGCTCCTGGGAAGACTCGCCCAGGCCGACCATGACACCGCTCTTGGTGACCATGCCCGGAGAAAACTTCTTAGCGTTCTCAAGCAGCGTGAGAGTGCGCTCGTAGCGCGCGCCGGAGCGGACGACGCGATACAGACGCGGCACAGTCTCAGTGTTGTGGTTGAGTACGTCGGGCCTGGCTTCGAGCACGATGCGCAGCGGCGCTTCCAGACCCTGAAAATCTGGGATGAGCACTTCGATGCGGCAATCGGGGGTCAATTCGCGAATCTCGCGGATGGTCTCGGCGAAAATCCTGGCGCCGCCGAGGTTGTCGTCGTCGCGATTCACGCTGGTCACGACCGCATGTTTCAATCCCAGGGTGGCGACCGCCTCAGCCACGCGGCGGGGTTCGTCCCAGTCGATGGGCTCGGGGCGTCCCTTGGGCACGGCGCAGAAACCGCAGCGCCGCGTGCAGATGTCGCCCAGCAGCATGAATGTTGCGGTCTTATGGTTCCAGCACTCGCCGATGTTCGGACACTGGGCCGACTCGCACACGGTATGCAGACCGAGCCCGCGGGCCAGTTTCTTCAAGTTGTGAAAGTTATCGCCCACGGGAGCTTTCGCCCGCAGCCACTGCGGCTTGGGCATCCGCGGCGGAGGGGAGAGCTCGATCTGGATCAGTTGGGGAGGTCCAGCCATCCGTTCGATTCTATCAGTTTAAGGACCGCAGAATTCGCAAAGCAGATCCGCGAACAAACACAAGACGCCGGTCACGACTAGTTCTGCGTTCGGGCGGGAGCGAGAGACGTTAACCGCGAAGCACGCGAAGGTTGCGCAAAGGACGCAAAGAAAGGCGCTCTGGGACCCTGCAATTGTGCGCAGCGTCAACCCACCTCGACCAGTCCGTAGGTGTGCTGCCAGCGGGCGCGCATGTGCACCAGGGCGCGGCTGATTTCCTCGGCGGAGATCTCGGAGTTGGGGCCGGCGAGCACGGCGGCGGCTTCGCGCCTGGCGGCCTCGAGCAACTGGGCGTCGCGGATGAGGTTGGCGACGCGGAAACTGGGCAGGCCGGCCTGGCGTGTACCGAAAAATTCTCCGGGGCCGCGGAGTTCGAGATCGAGCTCGGCGATCTGAAAGCCGTCGTTGGTGCGCACCATGGCATCGAGGCGGCGCTGGCCCTCTTCCGTGACTTTGCCTCCGGTCATGAGGATGCAGTAAGACTTGGCGGCGCCACGGCCAATGCGGCCGCGCAACTGATGAAGCTGGGCGAGGCCAAAGCGTTCGGCGTGTTCGATAACCATGACCGTGGCGTTGGGCACATCCACGCCGACTTCGATGACGGTGGTGGCGACCAGAATCTGCAGCTCTCCCTTCTGAAACATGCGCATGACCTGATCTTTCAAGTCGGCATCGAGGCGGCCGTGGAGGAGCCCAACCTTCAGGTCGGCGAAAATTTTGCCGCTGAGCTCGCGGTACATCTTGATAGCAGCCTTAAGTTCGTTCTCTTCGTTTTCAGCAATCACGGGATAGACCACATAGGCCTGATGTCCGGCGGCCACTTGTTTGCGGACGAACTCCCACACTTTGGGCGACTCGCTGTCAGAGCCGCAGCGGGTAACTATGGGGGTGCGACCGGGCGGAAGTTCGTCGAGCACGCTGAGATCGAGGTCGCCGTAGAGCGTGAGCGCGAGCGTGCGTGGGATGGGCGTCGCGGTCATGACCAGAACGTCGGGTTCGGCGGGTGCGGCTGGGCTCCGCCCAGGCCGGACAGCCGAGGCGGCTGTCCCCACACGAGCATCTTCACTAGTGTCGGCCGATTTCTTCATCAGCTTGAACCGCTGCAACACTCCGAAGCGGTGCTGCTCGTCAACGATGACGAGGCCCAGGTTGGCGAACTCGACGTTCTCTTCGAGCAGGGCGTGCGTGCCGATCACAAGCTGCGCATTCCCCTGCGCGATGTGGCGGCGGACGTCACGCTTGCGGTCGGCTTCGAGCGAGCCCGTGAGCAGGACAATACGGTAGCCGGCATTCTCCAGAATGCGGCGCGCGGAGAAATAATGCTGCTGGGCCAGAATCTCGGTCGGAGCCATGAGCGCGACCTGGCAGCCGTTTTCGATGGCGATGATGGCCGCCTCGAAGCCGACAATGGTTTTCCCCGACCCCACGTCGCCTTGCAGCAAACGCCGCATGGGATAGGGCTTTTCCATGTCAGCAGCAATCTCCTTGAGCACCCGCTTCTGGGCGGCGGTGGGATGAAAGGGCAAAATCTTCTTAATCGCGGCTCGCACGCTGTCATCCAGGCGGAAGGCGATTCCGGTTTGCGCCTTCTGCTGGCGGCGCTTCAATTCCAGGCCGAGTTCCACGAAGAACAACTCATCGAAGATCAGCCGGATGTGAGCGGGCGTGCGGGAAGACTGCAAGTCCTGAAAACTTTCGCCGGGCTCCGGCCAGTGCACGTTCCAGAGTGCGGCGCGAGGTGAGATCAAGCCGAGGTGGGCGCGCACGGCGGCGGGAATCGGCTCGGGCAGTTCGGGGGTAAGATTGTCGAGCGCGGTGCGGATCACGCGTCGAAACCAGCGCGGAGTAAGGCGGCCTTGCCCGGTTGACTCGTAGATGGGAACGATGCGGCCAATCTCCAAAGATTCAGCAGCCTTCTTCTCGGCGCCCCCGTTGTCTCCGCCGTCGCCGGCATCGCCGAGAATCTCGAACTGTGGTTGCATGATTTGCAGTTCGCGGCTGCGCTGATCTTCTTCGACCTTGCCGTAGAGCGCAATCATCTGGCCGGGTTTGAACTTATCCTGCAGGTAGGTGGCGTTGAACCAGAGGCAGCGCAGGCGGGCGCGTCCCTGCCCGACCGTAAGCTGAAAAATGGGCATGCGGCGGGTGCGGAATAAACCTGAGTTGCGCACTTCGCCAATCACGGTGGCCATCTCACCGGGGCGCAGCTCGGCAATCCCGCGCGGGTTCAACCGGTCTTCATAGCGAAAAGGAAGATAATTGAGCAGGTCGCCGACGGTGTGGATTCCCTTGGCGGCAAGAACTTCCCCGATGCGCGGACCAACACCCTTCACGTATTGGACGGGGGTAGACAGTTCGAGCATGCTTATAGTTCCGGGGAAATCCCAACCTTGGCACGGAACGCAAAAGGGGGATCCGAAAGAATGGTAGCAGAGCAGACCGCAGGCGCTGGCGGGGGTGACAAACGTGGTCGAAAACCAGGAGGCGAAAAACCAGGAGGCGAGCGGCGGTGTCTAAATCATCCGTGCTGGTCAACCTTCTCCAGGCTCTGCTGGCGATCATATTGGGCAACGTGGTCTACTTCGTCCTTATGCCGTCGCTCCCGCCGGTGGCGCGGCACCACCCTTTCCACGTGGACCTGGGCATGATTCTGGACTTCTGGTTCTGCCTGGTAGCCTACGGTCTGATTCGGACGGCGAGGAAGCGGAGATAGCTCCCGCAGACTTGCCTCCGACGAAGCCGCCATCCGGTTACTTTGGGAACCTCGGTAACTGCCGCTCCCGGCCCTACAATCTGCACAATGCCGAAAATCGCAGTCCTGTACGATGCGGGCCAGGCTGTGCTTTCAACCTTCGACTTGGACGAGGTGTTGCACAGAATCCTGGGGATCGCGCGCGACTATTTTCATCTGCAGAACGTGGCCATCCTGCTGCTCGACAAGGAGGCCCAGCAGTTGTGCGTCCGTTCGCAGGTGGGCTGGGATGCCGGCCAGGACAAGATTTGCTTGGGATACAACGAAGGGATCACGGGCGCCTCGGTCCTTAAGAAACAGCCGGTCTACGCCCCCGACGTGAGCCAGGACGCGCGCTATGTGTGCGCGGCGCGGTCCACGCGCTCCGAGCTGGCGATTCCGCTCATGGTACGCGACGAGGTCGTCGGCGTGCTCGACTGCCAAAGCGAACGCCTCAATCACTTCGATCATGAAACCATCGATCTATTAACGTTGTTCTCGACCCAGGCCTCGATCGCGCTGCAGAATGCGCGCCTGTACTCGCTGGAGCGGCAGCGGGCGCGGCAACTGGAAGCGATCAACGCCATCGCGCAACAGAGCACGGCGGTTATGGATCTGGAGGATCTGCTGGCCCGCGTGTGCTCGGTGATTCAGCATGCCTTTCAGGTGACGCATGTGTCTCTGCTATTGCGCGAAGAGGGCGACCTGGTGCTGCGAGCGCACGAGGGAACGCTGACGCCTTGCATGCCTCCCGGGGGACGCCTTCCATCCGAAGGCGGGCCCTGGTCGAGCGTGTTGGCCACGGGCGGCACGATTATCGAGAACGACCTGAGTTCGGCTCCGGCCCCATTCCGGATGTTCGCCGAGTCGGCCTCCCGCATGAGTATCCCGCTCATCTCTTTTGGACAAACGCTGGGTGTGATCACGCTGCACAGCTCGCAGAAAAACGCATTTCGCGAGAGCGAGATGCAGTCCCTGGAGTCGGTGGCCGACATTTGCGCCAGTTCCATCCAGAACGCGCACTACGTGGAGCGCATCCGGCAGCTCTCCTATCTGGACGGTCTGACCGGCATCTTTAACCGGCGCTTTTTCGAGCTGCGCATTATGGAGGAGATTGAGCGGGCCCGCCGCTGCGGCACGGGAATGGCGGTGGTCATGGTGGACATTGACCAGTTCAAGAAGTTGAATGACGAGTTCGGCCACCTGCTGGGGGATGAAGTGCTGCGGCAGGTTTCGTCCCTGTTCCACCAGCAGTTGCGGAAGATTGATGTGGTGTGCCGCTATGGCGGGGAAGAATTCGCGCTCCTGCTGACGCACACCAACGCGCAGCATGCGCTGGGAGTCACCGAGAAACTGCGCAGGCTGGTAGAAGGCTGGCAGTTTCCAGGAGTGCCGCGCACCGTCACGATCAGCGCTGGAATCGCGGCTTTCCCTGATCACGGCACCAGCCGGGATGATTTGATCCGGGCCGCCGACACCGGGCTCTACGCCGCCAAGCAGGCGGGGCGGAATCGTGTCTGCCTCGCCAGGCTGGCGTGCACGACCGCAAACGGCCGATAACTCTCACGGGGATGATTAGCCGTCGTCGCGGCTAGATGTCCAACCATGTCCCCCGCATCTCCTGACGCATCCGCTCGATCTGGATCCTGAGTCTTTCCTGATCCTTCCTGAGTTGCTCCCGCTGCGGCCGGAATTCTTTTCTCAGTTTCTCGGCCTGCTCGCGAATCTGCTTCTGCTGTTCGCAGGCGGCCTTGCGAAGCTCTTCCGTGGATTTGCGGGCTTCCTGGGCGGCTAATTCCATCTGGGGCCGCAGTTTGGCGATTTCGCCCTGCAGCTTGCCCAGTTCCAGGCGCGACTCGGCATCGATCGGGGCATCGTCAATGCTCTCTTCTTCCTGGAGTTCGCCCGACGTTCTGTGCTCGGGCAGGGCCAGGTTTAGGTTCTGAATTTTCTTGTCCCGGATCACACCCACGCTGACCGATCCGCTGCTGCGCGACCGCACCGCGTGCGTGAAATCGCTGGTGTCGTGAACGGGCTGGTCATTGACCTTCACGATGACGTCGCCGGCGCGGAAGCCCGCTTTTTCGGCGCGGCTGCCTTTCTCCACCGAGCGGATCAGCACGCCGTTCCCATCCCTCACGCCGAAGAATTCTCCCAGTTGCGGCGTGATGTTCTCCAACATCAGGCCGCTGCGCGCCGACGAGGTAACCACCACCATGTTGATGGAGGGAATGTCGATATCCGGCATGACGCGAATCTCGGGCATCTCGAAGTGGAACTCTTTCGCCTTAGGACCGGCCATGGCAAACTCGCCGTGCTTGTCGGCCAGTTGCAGCTTCACGGTCATGGGCTGGCCGTCCCGGCTCAAATCGAAGGTCACCGTGCGGCCGGGCGGAGTTTCGTGGATCATGCGGCGCAACTGCGCTCCACTTTCGATCGCCGTGCCGTTCATAGTGAGGATGACGTCGTGCTCCTTGATGCCTGCCTTTCCGGCCGGAGCATCCTGGTCCACCATCGTGACCTCAACGCCCTTTTCCTCTTTCAGCTTCAGGGCGCTCAGGCGATCTGTAGTCACG
Organism: uncultured Acidobacteriaceae bacterium; assembly: GCA_963825155.1. GTDB lineage: Bacteria > Acidobacteriota > Terriglobia > Terriglobales > Acidobacteriaceae > Sulfotelmatobacter. The sequence goes on from CAWGRZ010000004.1 coordinate 388,154, forward strand.
TCGCTGATATCCACGCCGAGATAGGAGCCGGTGCCACCATCTTCGCTGGAGAACACCCATGGCTGGCCGCCGGGATCGACGGACCAACTCTGCGCGGCATACGAACAGCTGAGAAGTAACGGCAACAACAAAGCGCTAGTCAGAACGTAGTTACGCATGGTCATCCCCTCGGTTCTGCGTTGTGTAACTCTTCCGATAAATCGGTGAGCGTCCGCGATTCCTTCAGCGTGTGCGCTTGAAATAAATGTCGCCAGTCGAGGTATGCACCTTGAGCGTGGGCCCGCCGCCGTTCAGCTTGCCCTCCGCGTTGAGCGTCTTCGGCTCCCACTGGCCACCCTCACTGCTGATGTGGATATCGGGAAACTCGGAGGTGATGCGGTGGCCGTTGCCCATATCCACACTGGCGCGCACGTCAACCGCAACGTCGGAAGCAAGGTAAACCGTAATGTCGCCGGCGCCGGTTTCCAGATCGGAATCGCGACGCTCGCCGCCGGTGTTCATCAGTTTTACCGTGATGCCGCCCGCCCCGGTTTCCGCATAAGCCGAAGGCACACCATAAAGCTCAATGCCGCCGCCCCCGGTTTCCGCGTGAACGTGTCCCTTGGCGGAAGTCAGGCGGATGGTTCCGCCCCCGGTTTCGATCTCAGCGGGACCACCGATGTCGCTCAGGTCCACGCTTCCGCCGCCGGTCGAAACCTTCACCTTGCCATTGCACTGGCGGACCCTGATACTGCCGCCGCCGGTTTCAATAGTCGCGCCCTCCGTCCCGGACTGAATCTCGACGCTGCCTCCGCCGGTTTCGGCCACAACCTTGCCATTGGCTTGATGAACCTCGATGGAACCGCCGCCGGTGTGCAATCCGAGTTCGCCGCTCACCGTGCCCACGGTGATCGATCCGCCGCCGGTGTCGGCGTTCGCGCCGCCGCCAATATCATCAAGCCGCATGCTGCCGCCGCCGCTCTCGGCTTCCACACGGCCCGCGAGTCCGGTGGCGTCAACGTTGCCCCCTTCGGTCTCAAGCTTCACCAGCGCCATGTCGCGGGGAACCATCACGGAGAATTCGCCGGAAAAGTGGCGAGGCTGTCTTCCACCCTGCCAATCCCCCACAATCCACGCCGTGTCGCCCTTCACGTAGGCGGTTACCTTGTATTGCTCGAACTGGTGGCGTGCATCCTGCTCGGAAGAATTGCCAAAACGAGTATGAACGACATAATTGATGCCCTGCTGTTGCCCGCCGCGCACCACCACCGATCCCATGTCGACCTTGACTCTCAAGTTCTTGACCGCTGCCAGAGAGCCCGTAATTTCCTGGCCCCAGGCTCCGCCTTCGCGGGATATATGTGTTTCCTGCGCCCAGCCCATCGGAGTCAAGGCCAGCGGCGCAAGCAGGGCCAGCGCACCTGCCAGCCCGACGATTTGTAGCGAACGTTTCAAAATAACCACCTCGATTCTCGCCTGACCTCAGCGATGTTTTTCGATCTTCTCTTCCATTTTCGATTCGTATCAGGGTATGCCTTCAGGCATACCACTCACGCCCCGACAATCGACCTCGCCTTCAAGCGCTGCCTTGCCAGACTCCTAATCAATCTCGGGCAACTGCGCTAGCATCGTCCGCGCCTGCGACTTGATGTACGCGCTCTGATCTTTCGACGCCAGCGCCATCAGCACACCGCGCACGCTGCCGTCGGCCTTTACGGGCTCGATCAGCCGCAGCGCCTCAATGCGCACGCCGGAGTTCGTATCGTTGACCAGGGCTCGCAGCACGGCGTCGCGCACGTTGGTGTCAGTCTTCACGTAGTTGCCCAGCGCGCTCAGGGACTTCAGCCGCACCCCTGGATTCGTGTCATTCTGCAGGGCATACATCAGCGCTTCGCGCACCTGCATGTCGCTGGTCTTCTGCGCCAGCAGGTCAACCGAGTCCACGCGCACGCCGGAGTTGTAGTTGTTGCGCGCCGCGTAGAGCAGCAACTGCTGGATCTTCTGATCGTTCAGCGATCCCTGCGCTTCCTGGGTGGTTACGGTGTTGTACTTGATGCTGATCTGATTCGTGCCCGGCTGTTGCGTTACCGAATCGATGCCGGTGATGGAGGCTTCGGAAGGAACGGGGGATTTCGTCGCGCTTCCGATGGCATCCGAGGTGTGAGGTCCGTACAGCTTGTACGTGGTGCCAATGCCGCCGGCAAAGCCGAGAATAAGAATTACCGAGGCCAACGCGGGCGAGAACTTTACCTGCCGCAGCCAGTTCGCCGGATCGAATGCCAGACGGCTCCAGAAGCTGCCCTGCTGGGCCGTCTCCAGCGCTTCCTGCAGGCGCATGCGGGAGGCCGCCACCAGGTTCGGCGACGGATCGGCGGCGCGATCCTGCGCGAGCAGTGCGTGAAATTCCTGCTCCGCCTTCAGTTCGGCTGCGCAGTCAGGGCAGCGGGCCACATGCTGCTCCAGTTCGTGGCGGGCGTCATCGGCCAGTTCGCCATAAACTTGGAGCACGATATTTTCTCTTACCCATTCACATTTCATCGTTGCACCTTCATCCGTGCCAGTTCGTGTGGGGCCGGGTCTTTGACCCGGCCGCCGAGCGAAGCTCGGCTCTTCACCGCATGTCCGCCAGCACGCCGCGCAACTTCTGCGTGGCGCGGAAGAGAGTGTTTTTGGCGGTCTCCTCCGTGGTATGCAAAATCTCGCCCACGGTGCGCAGCTTCAATCCGTGGTAATGCTTCAACTCAAACACCATGCGCTCGCGCGGCGTGAGCTTTTCGAGAGCTCCGGCAATGCGCGCGCCCAACTGGCGGCGCATCAGGTCGCGCTCCGGATTCGCCCCCGCGCGCCCGTCCGGCACCTGATCGAGCAGGTCGTACTCGCCGCCGGAAGCGTCTTTTGCCACCGGCGCGTCCTCCTTGCGCACGTTCCTTTTGCGCAAGTGATCGAGACACAGGTTGGTCACGATCCGGTAAATCCAGGTGTAGAAGGAACACTCGAACCGGAAATTTCCGATGTTCTTATAGGCCTTGAGGAAGGCGTCCTGGTAGACGTCCTGGGCGTCGTGCTCGGTCCCGGTGAGATGCAGCGCCAGGCGCAACACCGCATGGTCGTAGTGCCGCACCAGTTCTTCGAAGGCGGCGCGATTGCCGCGCTGGGCCTCCCGGATGAGCATCGTGTCATCGATGCGACGATCTTGAGTTTGACGATCTAGCCCAGCCATGCGGCCCCGCGTGGGGTCCTGGTTCCCGGTGAGAACGTTCTCACCGACTCTGCCACCGCCGACTCTCTCTACCCTCTCACTCTTCGCTTTCGAGTGGGCCCGTGCGCCAACCGCAAGTGATACTACCCATGCATCGGCCGGCATTTCGTATCGTGTCCCCTACGCGCCCGGTCTTTATGCCGTATCCGGGCTTGCACAGGAATAGACGGTCAGCCAGTGAAACCGTGAGCAGGAATTATAGGCTGGTTGGAGATTTTTGGAGGGGCTAGGTGATTCAGGGGCAGGGATTTAGGGGGAAACAGAACAGAGGAACACAGCGCGGAAAATGGGTTTGGAACGGGAAATGCCGCGATTCTGGTGCAATCGTAGCAGCCGCGCCGTCACGCCCTGTGCACGTCGCCGGCTGCATCGATACTGCCGGCGAGTACATAGGTCCTTCGCTTCGCTCAGGATGACAAGGGTACTCAGCTGACGAAGCTACTCCGCGACCGCTTCCTTCTCGATAACCACCTTCAAGTGCGCGGTCACGTCTTTGTGCAGCTTGACCGGGACGGTGAACTCGCCGACAGTCTTCAGCGGCTCGTGCAACTGGATCTTGCGGCGATCCACGTTGAAGCCCTTCTTGGTCAGCGCGTCGCCGATGTCGCTCGACGTCACGGATCCAAAGAGCTGATCGTGCTCGCCCGTGCGCCGCGAGAACGACACCGAGACGCCCTCAAACTGCTTGGCCAGTTCCTCGGCCTGCGTTTTCTCCTTGGCGGAGCGGCGCACCGAGGCGGCTTTCATCTGCGTGATGACGGCCTTGTTGCCCTCATTGGCCTGAATGGCCAGCTTGCGCGGCAGAAGATAATTCCGTCCATAACCTTCCGCGACCTTCACCACGTCGCCGCGGGAACCGAGTTTCGCTACGTCTTCTTTTAGAATAACTTCCATGATAGCTCCTGGTTTCTAGCTCCTAGCTGCTAGCTTCTAGCCAACCAAAACTTCTGCCTCGTCTTAGCTTGAGGCTACAAGCTAGGAGCTAGAATCTGGGTTCCTACGATGCCCGTCCGGCAAACGGCAGCAGGGCGATGTTGCGGGCCTTCTTGATGGCCGCCGACAAGCGGTGCTGGTGCGGCGAGCACACGCCGGTCAGCCGCCGGGGCACGATTTTGCCGCTCTCGGCGACGAACTGCCCGAGCATGCGGTAATCCTTGTAGTTGATGTCTTCGATCTTTTCGACGCAGAACTTGCACACTTTCTTGCGCCGGAAAAACTTGCGCCCACCTTCGCGCGGAGGACCGCCGGGTCCGCGTCCGCCGCCGCCAAAACGTGGACGGTCTCCCCCGGGACGATCTCCCCCGGATCGGGGACCTTCACTGGATCGCGGTCTTTCGCTCGGTCTTTCGCTCGGTCTTTCGCTCGAAGACGATTGCTCTGGTGCTTTGGTCTCTTCCGCCATAATTTCTCCTTAAATCTCTCTGCCGGGTGACTCCTGTTCGTCGCCGCCCAGCCTGGCTTCGCTCCTTGGCTACGGCATCGCGTCCCTGGCAGTCAAAAAGCTTTAAACCGCAAAGTTCGCGAAGGTCGCGCAAAGTCGCAAAGAAATTCTTTGCCGATGGGCTACGCCGTTGCCGGAGTTTCCGCCGCCGGGGCAGCCGGCGCTTCCGCCGGCGCTGCCGGAGCCGCGGGTTGCGCGCTTACTTTCTTGCGCGCGTCGCGCAGCTGCTTGATCTTGTCCAGCCGCTTCTGCTCCTCGTCAACACGAACGGTGAGGAACTTGATGACCGGCTCGGTCACGCGCAGGCGGCGCTCCAGTTCGTGAATCACCGCGCCTCCGCCCTCCACCACCATCAGGACATAAATCCCTTCGTGGAACCGGCGCACGGTGTAGGCGAGACGGCGCTTGCCCATCTTGTCCACCTTCTGTACGCTGCCGCCCGAGGCCGGGACCACCGACTGCAGAGTCGAAATCAGCTTGTCCTGATCCTCGTCCGTCATATCCGGCCGGACGATGAACATCAGCTCATAAGTACGATTCATTCTCTTCTCCAGAAATCCTGGCCACAAACCTGGCCACTCCTACTTTTGTCCGTTCTCTTCTTCTTCCGGCTCCCTGCGGTTGAAGCGGTTCATCGCCGCCGCCGGACCTTCTTTCAGAATCGCCTTCACCGCTTCTTCCGCGGTGTCGAGAATTCCGTCCACCACCTTCAACTCCGTCTTGCGCATCGGCGACAGCAGGTAACTTTGGCCGTCTTCCACTTTGCGATCGGGCGCTACGCCGATCCGGATGCGCAAAAAATCCTGCGTGCCCAGGGCCCCGATAATCGACTCGATGCCGTTGTGCCCCGCCGAACTGCGCCGCGTATGAATGCGCAGCGTGCCCAGCGGAAAATCCAGTTCGTCCTGAATCACAATCAGGTCCGACTCCGGCTGCGCCTCGTACTCTTTCACTAACTCCCGCACCGAGACGCCACTCAAATTCATGAACGTCTCCGGCTTGGCCAACAGCACCATCTGATCGGCCAGCACCGTCCGCGCGGTTAGCGCCCGGCACTGCCGGTTTCTGATTTCAACACCCAGGTTTCCAGCGATGCGATCGATCGCCAGAAAGCCCAGGTTATGCGGCGTAAACTGGTACTCGATACCAGGATTGCCCAGCCCAACGATCAGTTTCACGCCACCATACCGAACCATGTGGGGACAGCCGCCTTAGCCTGCCCTGAGCGAAGCCGAAGGGGCTGTCCGGCCGAGCGAAGCTCGGCTCCTCTCGCCACGAAGTTACTTCTTCTCCTTCTTCTCGGCCTTCTCCGGCTTCGCTGCCGGAGCCTCGGCGCCTTCTTCCTCGGTCTCCTGCTTGCCCTTCTTGATGACTTCGGGCTCGGCGGGAACTGCTGCCGCGTCCGCCGCCACCGCTTCGGGTGTAGCCACGACCTCTTCCTTCACCGAGGTCACGTGCGCCACCGGCTGATTCGCGTCGGTGAGGAACTTGAGCTTGTCGGAATGCGGCAAATCCGATACCCGCAGCACTTTGCCGAACGTGAGTTCACTGACGTCGGCATCGATATGGCTCGGGATGTCGCCGGGCAAGCACTCGATTTCGACTTCGCGCAGGATGTGCTCCAGGATGCCACCCTCCTGCTTCACGCCCGCGGCCTCGCCTTTCAGGAAGACCGGCACGCTGACTTTCAGCGCCTTATCCATGGCGATGCGTTTCAGGTCAATGTGCAGCAGGCTGCCCTTGATGGGCTCATATTGCCAGTCCACGATCATGGCCTTGGTGCGCTCGCCGCCGCTGAGGGCGAGATCGAAAATCGTGTTATGGCCGGTCTCTGAATGCAGAATGCGCAGCACATGCCGCGGATCCACGCTGATGGGCAGCGAGTCCTTGCCCGCTCCGTAGACTACGGCCGGGATTTTTCCTTCGCGGCGCACCCGGCGGGCGTGGTTCTTGGTGCCGGCCTCGCGTGCTTGCGCTTCCAGTGTGTTCTGTTCTAATGCTGTCGCCATAAAATTCAATCCTTCTTCTGCCGCCCGCCAGGGGCGGTCCTAAATGAATAACTTGCTGACCGAAGTCTCTTCGTGATTGGCCTGAATCGCGCGGCCAATCAAGCCCGCAATGGAAAGGACGGTAATCTTTCCTCCCTTTTCGGTTCGGGCCGCATCCGCCTCGGCGGTGAGCGGAATCGTGTTCGTGACCACGACTTGCTGAATCACCGAGTTCCGGATGTTCTCCACCGCCGGCCCCGAAAGCACCGCGTGCGACGCACAGGCGTAAACCGACGTCGCGCCGTTCTCAATCAATGCCGCCGCGGTTTTGACCAGCGTTCCAGCCGTGTCAATTAAGTCGTCGATGATCAGGCACGTTCGGCCGTTGACGTCGCCGATCACGTGCATGACTTCAGCCACATTCATCTCGACACGGCGCTTGTCGACGATGGCCAGGGCCGCGTCAACTTTCTTCGCGAAAAACCGCGCCCGCTCCACGCCGCCCGCATCCGGCGAAACCACCGTCAAATTCGGCAGCGCCAGCTTCCGGAAATGGTCCACCAGCACCGGTGAAGCGAATAAGTGGTCCACCGGAATATTGAAAAAGCCCTGCAACTGCGGCGTATGCAAATCCACAATCAATGCCCGGTTCGCACCCGCCGTGGTCAACAGATCGGCCACCAGCTTCGATGAAATCGGACTGCGCGGCTTGTCCTTGCGGTCCTGCCGCGCATAACCGAAGTACGGCATCACCGCCGTGATGCGCCGCGCCGAAGCGCGCTTCAGCGCATCAATCATGAGCAACAACTCCATCAGGTGCTCGTCCACCGGACGGCAGGTCGGCTGCATCACGAACACATCCGCGCCGCGCACGTTCTCCTGAATCTGGACGTAACACTCGCCATCGCGGAAGCGAATCACCTGCGCCTGCCCACGCTGCATGCCAAGAAACTGACAAACTTCATCGGCCAGGGGCTCGTTCGCCGTGCCGCTGAAGATTTTGAACTTCTCGTCCATCCGCGGGCGCTGCTTCCGCTCCGGCTTTTCGTCCGTCACAGGTGGACTCTTTTTTTCAACTTTCTCTGTCTTGTCGGTCGGCGTGACTAAAGTAGCCATGGTTTTGTTTGGGCTCCTGGCTTTTAGCTCTTGGCCTTTGGCTCTTGGCTTGAAGCCCCGACCCCCAGCTCCGTTTGAGCCAAAAGCCAACAGCTAATAGCCAACAGCGTTTTTCTGGCTGGGCCGCTAGGATTCGAACCTAGACAAAGTGCTCCAAAGGCACTTGACCTACCATTAGTCGACGGCCCAGTAAGCCAATTGTTGATTGCTGATTCTTCGATTGTTGATTAACCCCAACGGGGGCTCTCCAATTGTCAATCAACAACCAAAAATCAACAATCAAAAATTCTCGACCGGCCCGATCTCATGTGGCACAGACCATGTGGCGACGGCCGCCTCGGCCGTCCAAGCGAAGCCGAAGGCGAGCGCCCAGCGCACAAACCCTGCCCCGCAAGCCCTAGCCCACAATCCCCTTCCAGTACGCCCGCCTGGTCAGCGTCGCCGTCGCCTGAGCAGTCCAGCCTTGCTTCCGGAGCCTGGCAGCCGCCTTGGACGCCGCCTCTCGCGAAGCAAATAGCCCATACAGCGCCGAACCGGAGCCCGACAAGGACGCATATTTGGCGCCCGCGCGCAAAAGCGCACTCTTCCCTTCACGCAGCTCGGGGTACTCAGGAAAGACGACCTGTTCGAAGTCGTTCTCAATCCCAGCCCGGACAAGCCAGAGAAGCGGATTCCCGGCCCGGCCCCTTCCTGCCAAAAAAACAGAAGGAGCACTGGAGTAAGGCTCACTCAGCCACGCCGACAAGCCGCGACCAAGCTCATTCATTCTATCGGAGCCAGAAGTTACCGTCAATTTATCAGTCTGGGTTGGTTCGGATTGTGTGGGGCCGGGTCTCTGACCCGGCCAGGCCGAGCGCAGCTCGGCTGGCTCTCCGTCGCCAGCCTCAGCCCTCGTCACCAGAGACTCTGCTCGGCGAGCATGAGCGCCCGCCCGACACAACCGATCCCACTCGGCAAACGCCTTCGGCGTTGACACCCCCACCTCCGGAGTCACCACCACACAAGCCATCGCCGGAAAATCCGGCAAGGGATACACCTGCTCGCCGCGCCCCACTCCCAGCACAGTTCCGCCCACCAGAAACAGCGGCAAGTCCGAGCCAACCTCCGCCGCAATCCGCAATCGTTCCGCGGCAGGCAGAGTCTTTTTCAGCGCCCGCTCCAGCCCCAGCAGCGTAGCCACGGCATTTGCCGATGCGCCGCCCAGCCCGCCCTGCACCGGCAGCCGTTTCTCGATCTCGATGACCACGCGCCCCTTCGCGCGCAGCGCCGGCATAGCCCGTTCGACGATGCGGAAGCAGGTATTCGACTCATCCCGCGGCACGCGTGGATCGGCGCATTGGATCTCGATCTCGACACCTCGCCTCGCGCTGCGCCCAACGCTCACGCGAATTACGTCGTGCAGCGCGATCGTCTGATACACGGTCAGCAGTTCGTGGAATCCGTCGTCCCGCGCCGCGCCGATGCGCAGGCCGAGATTGATCTTCGCGAACGATCGTACGGTGACAAGCATGGAGGGATGATTGTAAGGCGTCGATCACTGATTTTAGATGGGTTTTCGGATCATTTGCACGCTGCCAAATGCCTGTCGATTTTTCTTTTGAGCATGCCTATACTGTGCCAGCATTCAGGTTCGGGAGGGCCTGCGATTGACTCCATACGCATCGTCAGCCGACGGTGTCCTTGGCACCGTTGTCCTCGTCGCAGCGATCGCCGTGGTGATAAGAGGCTTGGCCTGGAACCAGGTAAGGGCTCTGTTAGCCAGGGGATGGCTAACTCACCAGGGAACTGTGGAGTACGGCAGCGTGGAAGAGCGCCGGACGCGCTACAAGAACCTCTACATCGCGCGCATCGATTACTCGTATTCCGTCAACGGCGAATACTATTCCGGTTACCACCAGCGTCTGTTTTTCTTGGAGAGCTCGGCCGACAGATTTGTTGCCGCCCTGAAAGGTCAGATGGTCTTCGTACGGTCAAATCCCAACCACCCGGAGCGTTCAGCATTGCTAAAACAGGACCAACCCGGCGGCTGGCCCGTCTGAACCTGCTCCAAATGTAGCGAACGTTGACATTCGTATTCGACCCTGCATCCCCCGCCCGTTCTACCACCTTGGTAATCTCGACTCCGGGTCCTTCATGAGGGCACTCTAATTGTGATTTCAATCACAACTCCGTCTTCCCGGACGGCCTCCCCATTGAAACCGTAGGGCAAGACCTGCATACACAAGTGCTGCCCCGGCATGCGTCCGGGCCCCTGCGCGGCAATTTCCCGCAAGTTGGGATTTAAGTCGGTGGATGCGGGAGCGAGCGATACGGCCAAAATCTCATGCCCCGGCGCAGCATTGCCGGCCTCGCGGCCGGCCGCCGGAGCATCAAGGGGACGAGTATGCGCCGAGCTGTTTCGGAAATTCTATTTTTTACCTTTTTCTTCGCCACTGCGGTGGCGTTCGCGCAAAGCGACTACCGAGTCATCACGGTCAATGACGGCGGCACGATTTCGGGCACCGTCAAGTGGTCGGGACCAGTTCCCCACGACCTCAGGTTCCCCGTCACCAAGGACCCGCAGATTTGCGATCCCGAATCCAAGAAAAGCATGGACCTGGAGCGCCTGATCTTAGGGCCGGAGGGCGGCGTGGCTAATACCATTGTCTACCTCAAAGACATCACCGCCGGCAAAGCCATGGACTTGCCGGAACAGCGGCGCCACCTGGATCAGAGACACTGCCACTACATCCCGCACATTCTTCTGGTCCCGGAGAACGGCACGCTCAGCATGGTCAGCTCCGATGCTACCTTGCACACCATTCACATGGATGGCGCAGCCTCGTTCAACTTGCCCTTTCCTTTCACCGACCGCGTAACCACGCGCACCATGTCCACGCCCGGCCTGGTCAATCTGCGCTGCAATGGCGGTCATGTCTGGATGAATGCCGAAATGATGGTGGCCCCGCATCCCTACTACGCCGTCACCGACGAGAGCGGACGCTTCGAGTTCACCGACGTGCCGCCGGGAACCTATCAGATCGTGGCCTGGCATGAAGGCTGGGCCCTGGTGGGAAAAGAACAGGCCTACGACGTGCTGACCGAACGCAGCGTGCAACGCCCCGTCTTCAGCGAACCCAAGACGTGGGAGAAATCGGTGACCGTGAGCGGGAATCAGGCAAGCACCGTCAACTTTGTGCTCTCGAACGGGAAGTAAACCCGGGAAGGGCACGGCCTCAGCCCCGCCGCTTGTAGAGGACGGCGAATTCGAATCCAGGGTTTGGCGGGAACAGGTCCGCCACCTTGCGCAAGCGCTCGGCCAGCGCGGAGGGCGCCAGCAGCGAATAGTCCCGCTCCCGCAGATCGTAGTAGTCGACGTCGAGATACAGAGACAGCAAGTAGATGGAAATAGTGTCGGAAAACGTGGCTTCCAGATATTCGTTTTTATAGCGCTCCCCGTCAGGACCGTTGGCGGTCGCCACCTTACGCGCTTCCCAGGCATCGAGCGAAGTTTCGCCGCGAACTCCGGCTTCCACCTGGCTCCATGCCACTTCACTGAATTCGCGCGAGACTCCGGCCCGCTCAACCAGGGCGTGGCCCACATTGATATAAAACTCGAAGGCAACGGAAAACTTGTCGTCCATGAGCCGGGTGGAGATGAAGACGCACTGCGAATCGCCCAGGTTCAGGTTGCGATGGCACACTGCATTGTCGCTGAGGGCCACGTCGTATCGATCGGCGATCAGGGTTTCCTCGCCCTGGCTCACGGCCAGCGGGACGAAGTAATAGGCCTTGCGCTCGAGCGCGGCCGCGACCTTCACCGGCACGGCGGCGATCATGCGCTCCAGGTCAAACGAGTTCACCGCGGTCTCGCCCGCCACGGCATAGCAGATGCCGTTCGCCGCCTGGGAAACAGGCGTGAGCCGGACGACTTCGGCGGGGCTGCGCGTGATTGCTGGGGCTGCCTGCGACATCGCGTCTATTCTACACACTGCTGACATGGCGCTCCGGTCGAGGGCGATGTTGGCTGGCAAGGCAGTTCCGGGAGTTGAGCTTTGGCCGGTATATACCTCGAGATTTTTTCTCTTGGCTTTGGGCTAACATCTTTGCCTGGTTGGAGTTAGAAGAAATGGATATGGACTGTTGCTGGCAAAATCTTGAGCGGGAAGGGGTTGCGGGTAAAATACTACAAAATAAGGGGTTAGCGATGTCGCTCTGGACTGTGGCGGGGCTGATGGTGGAGTATCTCCTGAAGCTAATCACGACTACATCTATTCTAACAGCCGGAGGGGACTGGGCTTTGATTGTATAGAAAGTCTATCTGCTTTGGACCGAGGGAGTTAGGGCGGACGGAATATTTTTGGCTTGACAGTTGTGAGCTGTGCAAAACTTTCCCGTTTTGGGAAATAGGAACTGGAGCTTCGGGTTAAAACGGTTCCTCGATGGAGGGTAGTGTCCTGAATTTCGGAGAGCAAGATCTTTTAACCGCAAAGCACGCTAAGGATTCGCAAAGGTCGCGAAGAAAGGCAACATCGAAATTAGGACACTAGCCGATGGAGGTACGGGCGGCCTTGGTTCGGGGAGCAAGATCTTTTAACCGCAAAGCACGCTAAGGATTCGCAAAGGTCGCGAAGAAAGGCAACATCGAAATCAAACCAGTAGAATAATAACGCGGAGCTTAATGGCACTTTTACCTGCATCCCGTTCACCGCGCTGGTATGGCATCCCGGTGCGCGTACTGCTGGTGACATTCATCGGAACGCTGCTGTGCTTTGCGGTGAGCCTGCTGTTTGCCATCCTGGGCACGGTGATTCTGGCGGCCATGCACGGCGTGCACCCTGACATGCGGATCGCCTACCGGCACATCGCGTTGCCCATGGCGTTAGTGGCGGGAAGCGTTATTTTCGTACTCGCGCTGGTCATGGAAATTCGCCACTACCGGCAGTCCAGAACGCTCTCGGCGATTGAGAGGATGGGCTGATTCGCTGCCATCTGACTTGCTACCATGAAGACTATGCCGCCTCGTATCGCCATTCCCATGCCGCACTCCTCCAACCCGGAGTATGCCGAGCGGGCGATTCCACAGTACGAGCGCGCGGTTGAACTGGCGGGAGGCCAGCCGGTGCGGGTCCGGTTGGATCAAACCCCGGGGGAAGTCATAAAAGTGATTGAGGGCTGCGATGGAGTGCTGCTGCCGGGCAGCAATGCCGACGTGGATCCGGCGCGGTTTCACGCCCCGCGCTCGCCCCGCACCTCCGCCGCAGACCCCAGGCGCGACGCGGTTGACGACCTTCTGCTTGACGATGCCTACAAGCTGCGCAAGCCGGTGCTGGGTATTTGCTACGGGTTGCAAAGCCTGAACGTGTATCGCACAGGGTCGCTCATCCAGCACATCCCGGATTTTCTGCCGGAGGAAACGCGGGCGAGGGTGAATCACGAGGCGGGGAAAAAAGTGGCAGTGGCGCATGCGGTCGAGATCAGTCAGGATTCGAAGCTGGCGGAAATCGTGGCCGCCGAGGTCCGGGGTCCGAGGTCTGAGGTTCCTCGGCCAATCGTGGTCCCGGTTAACTCCTCTCATCACCAGTCGGCAGACGTCATCGGCAAAGGCTTGCGGATCGTGGGCCGCTGCCCGGATGACGGCATCATCGAAGCGCTGGAAGGAACCGCTCCCGACCATTTCGTGCTGGCAGTACAGTGGCATCCCGAGCGCTCGGTGGAGGAAGATGCGGCTGCGCGCGCCATCTTCCGCGCGCTGGTGGCGGCGGCAGAGGTGGCAAGAGGCTCGCGGTCCGGCGGCTAAACGGTTTGCTGAAAGCCGGGTTTATTGCTTCTTCCGACGCGTGGGCTTCTTCGGCTTCCCGGTTTTCTCCAGCAAGACCACTACGTGCGCAATCGCGGCATGGTCGAGATTGAGTCCCTCGGGAGTCTTCGCCTTCAAGCCCACACAATCGGAGTGGAGGCCCAGCAACTCGGCGACGCGCACGCGAATGACGGCCGCATGCGGGCCGATTTTGGGAGCGGCCAGAATCAGACTGGCATCGACATTGGCCACGCTGTAATCCGCGTCCCGCACCCGCTTCAGGGCCTCGCGCAGAAACACGACGGAATCCGCGCCCTTCCATTTCGGGTCCGATGGAGGAAATAGCGCGCCGATGTCAGGCGCGGCGATGGCCCCGAGCAAGGCGTCGGTGATGGCATGCAGCAGCACGTCACCGTCGGAATGTCCGCCGAGGCCCTGGTCGTGCGCGAGAGTGATTCCGCCGATTTTCAGCGGAATACCAGGGCGGAATTCGTGGGAGTCAAATCCGTAGCCGACTCGGGTCGTTGGTCGTTGGTCTTTGATCGTAGGCATTCGCTGATTCGAGTTCATCCGCGTGAATCCGCGGAAAAGACTTTCTTACTTTCGCAAATAGAACTCCGCCAGTTCCATGTCTCCGGGTGTCGTGATCTTGATATTTTTCGGCGAGCCCATCACGACCGCGACTTCGTGGCCCGAGCGCTCGGCGAGGGAAGCTTCGTCGGTGCCCAGGAAGCCGTCCGCCGCCGCTTCGTCAAATGCCTTCTTGATCACGCTGTAGCGAAATCCCTGCGGGGTCTGGGCCAGCACCACCCCGGCGCGAGGGATCGTAGCCTTGATGATGGCGCCTTCCGACGTGCGTTCCACCTGCTTCACGGTGTCGACGGCAGGCAGACCGGCGATAGCGGCACCATACTTCTTCGCCGCCTCGATCACCTGATGAATGATCTCGGTGGTCACGAAGGGCCGCACCGCGTCGTGTACCAGTACGATGTCGTCGGCCGCGGCGGTAACCGCATTGAGCGCGTGCTCGACCGACTGCTGCCGGTGTTCGCCGCCCACGACCAGTTCAACTTTTTTCTGCAGAACGTCCGGCGCTTCGTGGCCCAGGCGCTCGCGAAATCCTTCAATCTCATTCTCGCGCAGCGCGATCCAGATCTCGCTGACCGCATCCACGGCGGCAAACTTGCGCAGGGTATGGATGAGGATCGGCGTTCCTCCCAGTTCGGTGAACTGCTTCGAGGGATGCGCCTTCTTCGTTTTCGCGTCGTTCTTGCTTGAAATCGCAGCGCTGGACATGGGAGCCATGCGCGTGCCCAAGCCTGCGGCCGGAATAATCACCACAACCTTCATAGCGGGCTGTAAGTATACGAGTGCGGAGGTGGGAGTTCAAATCAGGGGGATTGACGGTAGCGGGCAGTTTGAGGAGGATTCGTATCGGGGCATGCCGCCGCGGCTAAAGCCGTTCGGATCTTTGCCTTTAACGGCATCGCTTCAAGCGGTGCCCTGATACGAGTCGTCCTTATCGGGCATCACTTTTCTTTCGGCGGCTCCCAGAGCTCGATCCGGTTTCCATCCGGATCGGTGATCCAAGCAAAGCGGCCGTAGTCGGAGTCTTCGCGGCGCGGATCGATCGCGACTCCCGCGCTCTTCAGCTCCGCCAGCAGCGCGTCGAGATCGTCCACGCGATAGTTCACCATGAAGGGGGCCGGACCCGGGCCAAAATATTTCGTGGTGTGGGGAAAGATCGCCCATGCGGTCAGGGCCTTGGGACCGGGCTCGCTGCCGTCCGCAGCCTGCAACTCGCGCCACTCAAACGACGCGCCTTGCCCGTGCGGGTCGCGCCGGATGCCGAGATGCTTCTCGTACCATTCATAGAGCTGCTCAGACCGCTCCGACTTGAAGAAGACTCCGCCAATCCCGGTGACGCGTTTCATAAAGGCTCCTGCTGCTTGGTCGAGCCGGAGTATACCGCGCCGGGAAACTGCTCTGTGAGGAATCGGTACTACGGTAAACGCCTTAGGGCGGAGGCGCGCCGCTGGAAATTTCTTCCCGGCACGTGTTTCCAGACCACAGACCCGGCTGTCCCGACTACAGATCAATCCATTTATTATCAATAGCTTGCCGGGCAATCGGCCACCCTCCAGGCTGGCAAGCCAGTTGCTACTTTTCCGGCACGGGTGTTTGCCATGAAAGCGAACCGGTTCTGGATCGAGATCGTCGCGCTCGGCACGGCCATGGCCTGCGGGCTCGCCCTTCTACTTGCGACGTTGGGAGCGGGCGCTGCCGCGGTGGCAGGACAATCTGGAGCGGGGAGTGAGGCGCAATCGTCACACCAGGAGATTCGCGAAGGGATGGTTACGTGTTCCCGCTGCGGGGCCAAACATTCCGCGGTCTTAGACAGAACGGCCGCCGACTGCGCCCGCATCTGCGTGCATGGCGGAGCCAGGTTTGTGCTGGTGGACGGCGATAAGACTTACCTGCTCGAGGGCAACCTGAAGCTTCTGAAGGAAGTTGCGGGAGAGCGCGCCCGGATTGTGGGCGTGGTCCGCGGAAACACGATCAAGGTTTCATCGGTAACGGCCGACCTCTGACCCGCAGACGGAGCATTTGCGGCGAAGAACTCCATCACCCGGGCCACTTGATCGCCAGCCCGCCCTGCGGATGAGCCCCGATCGCCAGGCCTCCTACGGCACCAACTGAAACTACGAAGACGGCTTGGTCTCGGTTCCAGGGGAGGTTCCCGTGCTGGCTACCACCACGGGCACAGTCACGGCCGGGACGGGCAGAGGTGCAGCCTGGCGCGAATATGCCGCCCGCTCGTCCCATTTGCCGAAGATCATTTTTCCCGCGGTCGTCTGCAGCACGGAGGTGACCGAGACGTCGATGGTCTTTCCAATCATCTTCCGCGCATTGTCTACCACGACCATAGTGCCGTCATCCAGATAGGCGACGCCCTGGTTGTATTCCTTGCCCTCTTTCAGGATGAAGACGCGCATGGTCTCGCCGGGCAGCACGATGGGCTTCAGCGAATTGGCCAGTTCGTTGATGTTCAGGACCTGGACGCCCTGCAACTGCGCCACTTTGTTTAGATTGAAGTCGTTGGTAATGATCTTGCCCTCGTAGACCTTGGCCAGTTCGATGAGCTTCAGGTCCACTTCGCGGACGGCAGGGAAATCGTCCTCAACAATCTGAATGGTCAATGTGGCGACTTTCTGCAAGCGCTGGAGAATGTCGAGCCCGCGGCGTCCTCGATTGCGCTTCAGGGAGTCGGCGGAATCGGCCACGAGCTGCAACTCGCGCAGCACGAACTGCGGGGTCACGATGATGCCGTCGAGAAAGCCGGTCTCGGCGATGTCGGCGATGCGGCCGTCAATAATGACGCTGGTGTCGAGAATCTTGTAGCTCTTCTTCGATTGCTTCTCGCCGCCGAAAATGCCGCCCAGCGCCGCCAGGTTCAGCAGGTCGCCTTTGTTGGCTCCGACGATGAGTCCGACGTAGGCCATCAGCAGCATGACCAGGATCTGCAGGAAGCTCTGGGTGTGGCCTTCGGGAATGCTGTTGCGGATGACCAGGGCGAACAGGTAGGCGCCACAGATGCCGAGGAAGCTTCCGATGGCGGCGCCGATCAGCCGCTTCAGGCTGACGGTGCGCAGCTTCCATTCGAACACGACGATCGCCGCTCCGACCAGTGCGCCCACGCCCGCGTCCACATTGCGGGTCAATCCGAAGGGCTCAATGACGAAACAGGTAACCGCTACGACGACGACAAAAAGAAGACGTACAAGAATGAGATCCACGGCAATACCTCCCCGCGGATGCAGCTTCGCCCAAACCAATCGAGCCCAGTGCACCCGTTGCCTTTTCCTCGCCGCCCCCGGCGAGAATCAGCCCTTCGCATGCGGGGCGCGCATGAATTAGGGGAATGAATGTACGCCCCGTCCCGGCCCGCAGGGGCTCGGCCGGGTGGTCAGAAATCCAACGCCAAGAGTATATACCCGCCGGTACACAGGCGCGAGTGAACTGAGGGCGGGTAGAGTCCTAATTTCGGGGGAGTAAGATCTTTTAACCGCAAAGTACGCTAAGGATTCGCAAAGGTCGCGAAGAAAGGCAACATCGAATAGAACACTACCCGGTGGAGGTACGGGCGGCCTCGGTTGGGGAGGCAAGAGCTTTTAACCGCAAAGTACGCTAAGGATTCGCAAAGATCGCGACGAAAGGCAAGATCGGAATTAGGACACTTCCCGATGGAGGTACAGGCGGCCTCGGTTGGGGAGGCGAGAGCTTTTAACCGCAAAGTACGCTAAGGATTCGCAAAGGTCGCGAAGAAAGGCAGGATCGAATAGAACACTACCCGGTGGAGGTACGGGCGGCCTCGGTTGGGGAGGCAAGAGCTTTTAACCGCAAAGTACGCTAAGGATTCGCAAAGGTCGCGAAGAAAGGCAGGATCGAATAGAACACTACCCGGTGGAGGTACGGGCGGCCTCGGTTGGGGAGGCGAGAGCTTTTAACCGCAAAGTACGCTAAGGATTCGCAAAGGTCGCGAAGAAAGGCAAGATTGCGTCGTTTAGGCCTCCGATGTTCGAGGTTCCTCCTGCTAGACTCTGGTCATGAAAGCCCTGATGATTACCAGCCTGACCGGGCCGGAAGGACTCGCGGTGCAGGATGTCCCCGAACCGACTGCCAAGGCGCGGGACAAACGCATTATCCGCGTAGCCGCCGGAGGCCTCAACTTCGCCGACTTCATGACCGCCAAGGGCGGTTATCCTGGTACGCCGCCGCCGCCGCTGATCGCGGGCCGGGAATTCTCCGGCGTCGAAGAAGGCACCAGCCGCCGCGTTATGGGATACACGCAGTGGGCCGCCTTCGCCGAGAAAACCGCCGCTTACTCCTACATGTTGTGGCCGGTCCCCGAGCATTGGACCGACGAACAAGCCGCTGCCTTTCCCGTCAATTACTTCACCGCCTACCTGGGATATTGGCAGGCGGGGATGACTCAACCCCACGCCGCGGGCAGCACGCACCGCGTGCTGATTCATGCCGTCGCCGGCGGCGTCGGCACGGCTGCGGTGCAGATCGGACACTTGCTGGGCGTGGAGATGTACGGGACGTCGTCATCCGACGCGAAGCTCGCGCGGGTGAAAGAACTCGGTCTGCAGCACGGCATCAACTACAAACAGCATGATTACGAAGAAGTAGTGAAGAACCTCACCCAGGGCGAAGGCGTGGACGCCGTCTTCGAGATGCTCGGTGGAGAGCACACCGCCAAGAGCCTGCGCTGCCTGCGCGACTTCGGACGCGTCATCCAGTACGGCACGGCTACGGGCAAGCCTCCGCAACTCGACTTGCGCGCCATGTACGCCAAGTCGGCCAGCGTGCAAGGCCTGTGGCTGACGTATTTGTCGCAAAAGCAAGAGATCATGGAACCGGCGTGGCGGCAGCTCTCGGCGTGGATTGGAGAGCGTAAGCTGACTCCGCAGATCGGCCACGTGTTTCCGCTGGACCGCGCCGTCGAAGCGTACAAGCTGTTGGAGGAAGGGAAGAACTACGGGAAGGTTGTGCTGAAGATTTGAGATTTGAGATTGCAGATTTTAGATTTTAGATTTTAGATTGAAGATCGAAGATTTGAGATTTAAGATTTGAGGATTCACGGAGTCCCACGTTCAGCTACTCCCCTTGCCTTACGCAGTCGAAGGACCCCGTGCTCCCTACCGCCACGTGTGCCACGAACGGGCGTTCTCTCGCCGCTGAAAACGGTTCGTCAATCTCTCCCCCATCTTTTCCGGAGTTTTGCACAGTGCTGCTGCAGGAACATCTTCCGAATCCACGCTTTCCTCGAACACCCACTCGTCGCTGACCAGAAAATTCGCCAACGAGCACAACGCGATGGCGATGGCATTCGCCAGCAGATAGTTCATGTGGCCCTGGCCGACCATCACTTTCATCAGGGCCAGGTTGCCGAGGATGGAGACTGCTCCGGTGGTGAGATTAAAGCGCAGGAGCCGGGGCAGCGAGCGGCGCCATGGCTGCATTCGGTCCGACTTGGTTCTATCGGCCCAGGTGAATTGTTCGTGCCAGACGAAGTTGTGCACGACCGCGGCCTCCACGGCGATTGCGGTCGCCGCGAGATAGTTGAAGTGCAGGACTGACTTCAGGAGAAACAGCGCGGCGAACTGCACCACAATTCCGATTCCGCCGACGAAATTGAACTTGCACCAACGCCGCAGCGTTGAGGGTGCGGCGGCGTGTTCGCAGGAGTGCCCAGGTGTTGTCATTTTGGGATCCTTTCCTCGCGATAGAGCCGGATCGTGTTTTGCAGGGTGAAGACGACCAGCATCAATCCCATGCCCGCGAGGCCGATTGCGCCGCCCACATCGAACAGACGATATTGGCCGCCGAACAGGTGCACGACCGGTCGCCAGAAGAGAGCCAGGTTGCCCACGGCCAAGAGGATGCGGAGTTCCGTGGGGCCGAAGCGCCAGAACGAAATGCGAAACTCTCCGAGCGCGTGCGTGGCCAGATAGGACTGAATCGAGAGCATCAGGAACGCGATGAGCAGACCGATGGCGATCCAGGGCTGCATGTATCCAGAGAGCGCCAGACCGCCCATCAGGGCGAGGCCGCCGAAGCTATCGACCATGTGGTCGACGTAGAAGCCGTAGCGTGGACGGAGCCGCTGGCGCACGCGCGCGAGCGTGCCGTCGAGCGAGTCGCCGAGCCAGTTGAGCGCGAGGCAGACGATCACGCCGAGGAGCGCGTAACGGTTCCAGGACGCGAGAGCATAGCCAACGCCGGCGCCGATCTGCGCGGTGAGGCCGAGAACGGTCAGATGATCGGGGTTGATTCGCTCTGGGGTGCGGGCGGCCAGCCAGAGAAGCGCCCGCTTTTCCGCCGCCGCCACCCAGCTTTCCTGTACTCGCAGCATGTCGAGTGAGGGAGGCATGCGGCGCATCTCCTCATCTCGAAGTGCGCAGAGCACGCGCGGGTTTACCTGCTCGCAGAATTCCGTCATGGGCTGGGAGCCAAGGGTAACCATATTTGCGTCCGCCTTTCGTTTCATGTTTCGTGCTCGCCGCTGGTCGGTTCGGGCTAAAAGCCCGCATTCGTTTTCCGCGCTGATGGCACGGCTGAAGCCGTTCCCTTCCCGAACCCTCGACCGCCACTCTCGCGCGGATCGCGGCGGGCGGCAATGCACCAGCAATCAACCGCAACTCAAATGGATATCAACCATGAAGTCGTTCCTCGGCAGGCACTTACAACGCCACATCATTCCCCCGATAGTCACTTGTAGAGTTCCGATCGAATGTGTTTTCATTCCCCATGCCGAGCTCCAATATGTTCAACGGCGGTCGCCGCCTGCGACAGTGCCGCTTGCGAAGAGGGCCTTCGTGAGCTGGTATTTCTTCTTCTTCTTTGTTTCGGGGTTCTGCAGCGTCCTCTACGAATTAGTGTGGCTGCGCCTTTCGATGGCGCAGTTCGGCGTGACCACCGCCATGGTGTCGATTGTTCTTTCTGTGTTTATGGCGGGAATGGGCCTGGGTTCGTGGGCGAGTGGCAAATGGCTGCGTGCTCGTGAGCATATTCGGACGCCAGCGCTGCGTTTCTACGCAATCATTGAATTGCTGATTGGCGTTTCGGCTATCGTCGTGCCCTACGAACTTTCCTGGGGACGGCGCATTCTGGAAAACCTGGGCCTGTCCTCTTCCCTGGGCTACTACTGTGTTGCCGGTTTGTGGCTCGGCTGGACGCTGATTCCATGGTGCGCGCTGATGGGCGCAACCATTCCGGTGGCGATGCGCGCGATCGGGCAGACACTGCCTCGGGAGGCGGCGCTCTCCTTCAGCTATCTCTACACAGCAAACGTTATCGGCGCGGTGGCGGGGACAATTCTGCCACTTCTTCTGATCGAACTGCTGGGCTTTCACGGAACGCTGATGGTCGGCACCGTGGGCAACACTTTGATTGCGCTCTCGGCCGTGGCGCTCTCGAACCGAGCGCCGAAAGGTGCATTGGGTGAGTCCGCGCCGCGTGCCGTCGGAACCGGCTGCGGCGGAGAGCCCGGCACCGCGAGGCCCGCTGCTCCTGCTTCTGTTTCTGACCGGCTTGACCAGCATGGGGATGGAAGTGGTGTGGGTGCGCCAGTTCACACCCTACCTGGGGACGGTGGTCTACGCCTTCGCGTCGATCCTGGCGGTTTACCTTTTGGCAACGTTTGCCGGTTCCCGGCTCTACCGGTGGTGGAGTTCGCGGCATGTGCTGGAGAGTCCGCTACTGTGGACGTTGCTGGCGCTCTCGGCGCTGTTTCCGCTGGTTACCTCGAGCCCGGGCATCGCGCTCTCCAGATCGCTAAGGCTGGTACTGGGGATTGCACCCTTTACCGGCTTGCTGGGCTTTCTGACTCCGATGCTGGTGGACCGCCGCTCCGGCGGAGATCCCGGCAAGGCGGGAAGTGCATATGCGGTCAATGTCCTGGGATGCATTGTGGGACCGTTGCTGGCGGGGTTTGGACTTCTGCCGTACGTGAGCGAGCGCTGGGCGCTGACGGCTCTCTCCGTGCCCTGGCTGATCGTTGGTCTGCGTCCGGTACGCGCAGGCCGGGGAGTGAGTCTGGTGGCGCGCGCCGCAGCGTATGCGCTTCTGCCTCTGGCGGGGCTGCTCATCGTCGCGGGCAAAGGCTACTCGGAGATGAATCCGCGGCTGCAAGTGCTGCGCGATTCGACCGCCACGGTCATCGCCACGGGCAGGGGGATGGACAAGCAGTTGCTGGTCAATGGATATGGCATGACCAGCCTGACTCCCATCACCAAGATGATGGCACATCTTCCGCTGGCGTTCCTCGACCGCCCACCGCAGAACGCCCTCGACATCTGTTTTGGCATGGGAACCACCTTCCGCTCGCTGCTCAGTTGGAAGATCGATACGACTGCCGTCGAACTCGTACCCAGCGTGCCCCGGATGTTCTGGTACTTTCACAGCAATGGCCCTGAGCTGGTGAAATCGCCGCTGGCGCACATCGTCATCGACGACGGGCGCCGCTATTTAGAGCGCACCACCCAGCAATTCGATCTGATCACGATTGACCCTCCGCCGCCGGTCGGAGCTGCGGGATCGAGCATGCTCTACTCGGAGGAGTTCTATGCTGCCGCGCGCAAGCGGTTGCGCCCGGGGGGCATTCTGGCGCAATGGCTGCCCGACGGCGATGCGGAGGATTTCACGGCTGTAGCACGCTCGCTCCACGACTCGTTCCCCTACGTCCGCGTCTTCCGTTGGGGAACCCGATGGGGCTTCCACTTTCTGGCCAGCGAACAGCCACTTCCTAATCTGACGGCGGAAGAATTACAGAGCAGGTTGCCGGCGGACGCCGCCGCCGATCTGGCGGAATGGGCGCCGCCGTCGAAGGGAAGAGAAGCAGTCCTAAACGCCTTCCAGAACCTGTTGCAAAGCGAGGTCCCCATCGAGACCATGATCTTGCAGTCTCCTGGCACGCCTGCTCTGACCGACGACCGACCGATTAACGAATACTATCTGCTGCGGCGCATGGCCAGGTCGCCAACCGCCCGATGGCTGTTCAGTGAGTAGTGCGCGGTTCGAAAGACACCTTCAAAGCGAAGCCAGCGTTTCCAACACCGACGCGCGCAACTGCTCTGCGGCCCACCCAATCTGCTCACTGGTGATGATGGCGGGGGGCGCCAGGAGAAGGTGATCGCCGGAAATGCCGCCGACACTGCCTTGCATGGGATAGACGAGCAGGCCGCGCTTCAGGGCCGCGGCGGCGACGCGTCCGGAGAAATTCCGGTCGGGCGGGAAGGGGCGCTTGCTCGATTTTTCGGCGACGAATTCGATGGCCCGGAGCAGGCCGATGCCGCGGACGTCTCCAACGGATTCTTCCTGGCGCAGGCCCTCGAGTGCCTGTTGGAAGTGGGCGGCTGGGGTGCCGGGGCGGGTGGAGTCGGCGGCGGCGACCAGGTCGTTTTTCCGCAGGTGACGCAGCACGGCGCGTCCGGCGGCCAGCGAAATGGGATGAGCATTGTAGGTGAAGCCGTGCAGGAACGCGCCCGAGCCGGCCGCGATGGCGTCGACGACTTTCCTGCTGGCGATGACGGCGCCGAGCGGGGCGTATCCGCTGGAGAGGCCTTTGGCGGTGACCAGGATGTCGGGTCCGAGATTTCCTTCTGACGTAAACCAGTGCTCGACGGCGAAGTTGCGGCCGGTGCGGCCCATGCCGGTCATGACTTCGTCGGCGATCAGCAGCACGCCGTGGCGGCGGCAGATTTCGGCAACCGCCGGAAGATAGCCCGGGGGAGGGACGACGGCGCCGAGCGTCGCTCCGCTGACCGGCTCGAAGATGAATGCGGCGGTCTCGCCGCGGGTGAGTTCGATGGCGCGCTCAAGTTCGGCGGCGTATTGCTGGCCGCAGTTGCGGCAGCCGTCGGTGCAATCGAAGGCGCAGCGGTAGCAGTAGGGCATGCCCACGTGGGGGAACTCGCGCACCATGGGGAGATACATTTCGCGCCGGCGCTTGTTGCCCGAGACCGACAATGCGCCCAGGGTCGAGCCGTGATAGCTCTGCTGGCGGCTGAGAATCTGGTGACGGCGGGCTTGTCCGATTTCGACTTGATATTGCCGCGCCAGCTTGAGCGCGGTTTCGAGGGATTCCGACCCACCGCAGGTGAAGTAGACGGCACCGCCGCGAAAATTGTCTCCCGCGAACGCGAGCAACTCTTGCGCGTACTCTTCGGCGACCGGGGTGGTGAACTGGCTGGTGTGGACGAACTCGAGTTGGGCGGCTTGCTCCGCCATGGCGGTGGCGATTTCCGGCACACCGTGGCCAATGAAGTTGACCGCGGCGGAGCCGGAGAGATCGAGATATTTGTTGCCGTCAGCGTCCCATACGAACACACCCTCGCCGCGGACGGCCGTGGGGAAGTCTTTCCTGAAGGATCGGCGGAGGACGGCGGAACGAAGTCGGTCGGGCGAGGTAGCGTTGGGCACGGACGCATTATCTCAAAACGGAACTGCTGCCCGATGGACTGCGCCGCGATTCCGAGTGATCAACAGGGAAGGGCGCGGGCTTCCTATAAGATTGTGATTCCGGCTTGATCATGACGAAACTGCTGCGCTTCTTCCGCCCATCGCACCAGCACACAGCGTTCTCGGCGACCCTGCTGCTGATGGGGGCGGTGATGCTGTCGCGCGTCATCGGGTATGCGCGCGAGGCTTATATTGCTTATGCCTTTGGCGCGGGGTCGCAGACCGATGCGTACGTGGCGGCGTTCACGTTGCCGGATTTTCTTAACTACATTGTGGCCGGGGGCGCAGCCTCGATCACGTTCATCTCGATCTACACGCGGTTTCTGGCGGAGAAGCGCGAGGCCGACGCACAGAAAACGTTTTCCATCATCATCACGGTGATGACCGCGGTCATGGTGGTGGGGACGATCCTGACGGAGATTTTTGCGCCGCAGTTTGTGGGCTGGTTTGTGAAAGGATTTTCGCCGGATAAGATTGCGCTTTGCGTTCACCTTACGCGCATTCTGCTGCCGGCGCAGATCTTCTTTTATGTGGGCGGAGTGGTTTCGGCCGTCCTGCTCTCGCACCGGCTGTTTCTGTTTCCGGCGTTTGGACCGCTGATCTACAACGTGTTCATCATTGTGGGCGGGGTGGTGGGCGGGCGGCATTTCGGCATCGCTTCGCTGGCCTACGGCGCGCTGGTGGGGAGCTTCGTGGGTCCGTTTCTGGCCAGCGTGATTGGCGCGGCGCGCATTGGGACCGGCTACCGGCCTTCTTTTGACGTAACCAATCCGGCGTTTCGCGAGTGGGTGAAGTTGTCGGTGCCGTTGATGCTGGGTGTGTCGCTGGTGACGGCCGATGACTGGATTCTGCGGCACTATGCGGCCAGCGGGGTAGGCGATATTTCGCGGCTCAACTATGCGAAGCGGCTGTTTGCGGTGCCGATTGCGGTGCTGGGGCAGGCGACCGGGCAGGCGTCTCTGCCGTTTTTTGCGCGGCTGTTCAACGAGAAGAAGCTGAAGGAGTTTGCCAGCACGGTGAATGATTCGGTGTACCGGGTTTCGGCTGCGTCGTTTCTTGCCACGGCGTGGATGATGGTGGCGGCGCTGCCCGTGATCGATCTAGTCTACCGGCGGGGGAAGTTTCTCTTCCCGGACGCGCAGACGAGTGCGATTTACTTTTTCTGGTTCTCGCTCTCGCTGGCGTTGTGGTCGGCCCAGGGACTCTATGCGCGCGCGTTTTACGCGGCAGGCGACACGCTGACGCCGATGGCGGCGGTCAGTATTATTACGGCGGCGTCATTGCCGGTGTATTCGATTTTGTTTCACAAGTTTGGAGTGATCGGGCTGGCCTTTGCCTCGGACATTGGCATTGGGGCGAATCTGGTGGCGCTGGCCGGACTGCTGCATTTCAGGAAACTGGTTCGCCTGGGTGAGTTGCGCTGGGGCGAGTTGGGGAAGGCGGCTCTGACGGCGGTGGTGGCGGGCGGGATCAGTTTTGAAGTCGCGAAGATGGTGCCGCTGACCGGTTCGGGACACGGCAGCCGGGTGGCCGACCTTATGCAACTGGCGCTGGTCTCGATCACGTGGGCGGCCGCGGTGGCCGCAGGCTTGTGGTTGCTGGGTTCCGAGCTGCCACGGGATTTGCGACGAAAAAAAGTGACGGCGTATCCCGCGCTGGCGCAAGGGCAGAGCAGGGAGATTTTGGGGGCGGGAAGGGAACCGTAGGAGAAGCCGTTTGGGGCTTGGGGCTGCGCTATACTTTATTCCCGGAGCGGACGATGATCGCCGTCGCGAAACCGGTTCCCATTCAAAAACTCGTCGCAGGGCTGCGGCAATTGCAGGAAGGGGCGTTTGACCAGACCGAACCGGTCCGCCGTCTGCTTCAGGATTCGCCGGTCGACGCCGAGACGCTGGCTCCGTACCTGACCTGGGACCGCCAGCACTATACCCGTAATCTGATTGACCGGACTCCTCTCTACGAATTGATGGCCATCTGCTGGGAGGTCGGGCAGGCGAGTTCAGTGCACAACCATCGCGACCAGAATTGCTGGATGGCGGTTCCCATGGGGCGCCTGCAGGTGGAGAACTTTCACCTCGTGCATCAGGATTTGCAGGCGGGCCGTTGCCGGCTCGAACCGAGCAACACGGTTGAGATGAATATCTCGCATCCCTGCGCTGTGGATCCCGGCGATCCGGTGCACCGGGTGCTCAATCCTCGCGAGTTCAACCAGCGCGCCGTCAGCCTGCACGTCTATTCGCGGCCCTTCGATAGCTGCGTGGTCTACTCTCCGGAACAAGGCACGTGTGGCGAGATTCAACTCCACTTCAACACGGCCTTTGGCAAGAACGTGTTTGGCAAGACCGTGGACAAGACTGAAGGGCATTGACCACTATGCCCAAGCGCTATCTCTTGATGCTGCTCGCTGCGTTTGTGTTGATCGATGCTGGATGCAACAAAGAACAGCCTCGGCCCGCGCATAGCATTGACCCCTCCGAGCATGTTGGTGGGTCACCGGTGGGCACGGGCCAGGTCATTCTGCAAAAGACATTTGCCTTGAAGTCCTCAGAAATAGTTCCTTTCGAAATTCCCGCGCACGCGGTGCGACCCCACCTCCACGGGATGTTCTTATCGTTCGCAGGAGCAGTTCATGGAGCATCGGATGATACGGCGAACATCGACTTCCTGATTGTCAACGAAGAGCAGCACGCGGACCTGGTCAGCAACCATCCCAGCGAAGCCCTGTTCTCCGTCGAGGAGTCGCATAATCAGGCCGTGAACTTCGATCTGCCCGCTTCGTTCGACCATTCCATGAAGTACTACCTGGTCTTTCGCAATCCGGAGGGCGGCAAGAAGGGCAAGGCGGTCGAAGCCAATTTCCGCGTGGATTTCTAGCCTCTCGGGGACTGCTACACTAACCGACGTGCCCCCGCGTAAGAAATCATCGGCCTCGCAATCCCGCGCGGCAGCCGCGACCGATGCCGCCGGCAAAGAGCCGCCGTCTTCCGCGGATGGCGGTTCGCCGGGTCGCATTTACTTGATAGACACCATGTCGTTCATCTTTCGCGCCTACCATGCCATGGCGCGGCAGCGGTCCATGTCGACCAAGAGCGGGCTGCCAACGGCGGCGATCTACGTCTTCGTGAATATGCTGCGCAAACTGCGCGACGATTTTTCTCCCGAATACCTGGCTGCAGTGTTCGACGTTGCCGGCCCCACGTTTCGCGACGAGAAGGCCGAGGCGGTGACCACGGTGCGCAAGTTCGACATTAAAACGCAGACGTTTGCCGAGGTCGAATACAAGGGCTATAAGGCGAACCGCGCGGCGATGCCGGAAGACCTGGCGCAGCAGGTTCCCTACATTCGGCGGGCGCTGGAGGCCTACCGCATTCCGATCCTGGAACTGGCGCGCTTCGAGGCCGACGACGTGATTGGCACTTTGGCTCGCAAGGCCGCGGCGGCCGCGCATCCGGTCTACGTCGTCTCCAGCGACAAGGACATGATGCAACTGGTCAACGACCAAGTACAGATTCTGAATCCGCCCAAGGACAATTTGATTTGCGATGCCGCGAAAGTGGAGGAAATTCTGGGCGTGCCGCCGGAGCGCGTGGTGGACGTGATGGCGCTGCGCGGCGACGCCATCGACAATATTCCCGGAGCGCCGGGCATTGGCGACAAGGGGTCGGTGGAGATCATCAAGCGCTTCGGGACGGTGGAGCAGGCGCTGGAACATGCCGCAGAGGTCGAGAAGAAAACCTACCGCGAGTCGCTGCTGCACAATCGCGAGGCCATTCTTTTCAGCAAGAGCATGGCCACCATCGACACGAACGTGCCGGTCGAGCTTGATGTTGAAGCCATGCGCGCTGGAGAGCCTGACGTTGAGGCCTTGCGCCAGCTCTTCACCGAGCTCGAATTCACGTCGTTGCTTAAAGAACTGCTGCCGGTCGTCGAGGTCTCGGAGGCGCACTACCGCGAATCTAAGTCGGCGGCGGATGTCGAGAGCGTGGTCCGTGCGGTCACGGCCGGGGGTGCGCTCGCGGTTGCTCTCGAACTGGAAGAATCGCAGGCCGCGCCCGAGGAAGAAGAAAAGGAAGTCGAGCCGCAGGACGCCCAAATGTCTTTCATGGAAGGAGCGATGGATGGGGAAGGCAGGGGAGCCGTTTCAGTGGCTGAACCCACCGCACGGCGTGTTGCCATTTCTGCCGCGGGTGGCTGGGCGATGATCGTGAAACTTGACTCTGGCGGCGCCGGTGAAAAAATGCGGGCGGTTCTGACGAACCCTGCCGTGCCGAAATCAGTCCACGATTACAAGGCTGCGATTCACGCTCTGGAACCGACCGGGATCTTACTTCAGGGCGTACGCCACGATCCCATGCTGTATTCCTACCTGCTTGATCCCACGTACTCGTCGCATCGGCTGGCGGAAGTCGCTCTGCGCCGCTTCAACTTGAAGTTGTCGGGCGAGCTGGCGGAATCCTCCGACCTTACCGGAAGGCTGGCGGGCGCGCTCCGCAGCGAGGTCGAGGAGGCGGGACTGGCGAAGCTTTACGAAGAAGTGGACCTGCCGCTGGTGCCCGTGCTGGCGCGCATGGAGCAGGCTGGGGTGAAAATCGACAGGGCCGCGCTCTCGCAGATGTCAACGGAACTGGAGCGCGAGAGTGCGGCCAAAGCCAAAGAGATTTACGAAGCTGCGGGAATGGAATTCAATGTGGGCTCGCCCAAGCAACTGGGCGACGTCCTATTCAACCGCATGAACCTGCCCAAACCGGTGAAATACGGCAGGGGACGCACCATCTCGACCGCCGTCGATGTGCTCGAAGAACTGGCCGAGAATCATCCCATCGCGCGCATGGTGCTCGACTACCGGCAGCTCACCAAACTCAAATCGACTTATGTTGATGCGCTGCCCGCGCTCATCAATCCGGCAACCGGACGATTGCACACTACTTTCGGCCAGACCGGAACCGCGACCGGGCGGCTGTCTTCGGCCAATCCCAACCTGCAGAATATTCCCGTGCGCACCGAGCTGGGGCGCGGCATCCGCGCTGCGTTCATCGCCGAACCCGGCCACGTGCTGCTGACCGCGGACTATTCGCAGATCGAGTTGCGGCTGCTGGCCCACTTCTCGCGCGATCCTTTGCTGGTCGAGGCATATCAGCGTGGCGACGACATTCACACGCTCACCGCTTCGCAAGTCTTCGGCGTTCCGCCGCTGATGGTGACGCCCGATCACCGGCGCCAGGCCAAGGTGGTGAACTTCGGCATCGTCTATGGCCTCTCGGCCTTCGGGCTTTCGCAGCAACTCGGCATCGAGACTGGCGAGGCCAAGCAGTTCATCGCCGCCTACTTCGAAAGGTATGCAGGCGTGCGTGCTTTCATTGACAAGACTCTGGAAGAGGCCCGCCGCGAGCTGAAAGTGAGAACGCTGTTCGGGCGCGTGCGTCCCATTCCCGACATCAACAGCAAGAACATCAATCAGCGCGGGTTCGCCGAGCGTACGGCTGTCAATACGCCGCTGCAGGGAACGGCGGCGGATTTGATCAAGATCGCGATGATTCGCATTGACGATGCGGTGCGCGAGCGGGAGTTGAAATCGAGAATGACGCTGCAGGTGCACGACGAACTGGTTTTTGAGGTGCCCGAGAACGAAGTCGAGATTATGCAGTCGCTGGTGCGCGAGTACATGGAGAAAGTCCACGCGCTAGTGGTGCCGCTGCAAGTGGAGATGGGCGTGGGGTCGAACTGGAGAGATCTGGAGTAGATGGGCAGCGTGCGCGGAATGTCGCGGCTGTGGTGTAGAATTGCTGAGGTTAACCCCTCCGCTGGAGGGCGGCGAGCAGGTCAAGCGCCGCATCCGCGGAATCCTTCCTTGTCGGGACGTGGCTCAGCCTGGTAGAGCACTCGCTTGGGGTGCGAGGGGTCGGCAGTTCAAATCTGCCCGTCCCGACCAATTTCCCGAGGTCCCTCGCAAAACACGCTTCGGGATTTCGCCAGCGGACTCCCGCTTCGCTCACGCCCGCTAAACGGCTCAACTTAACGTCACACGCGCGACTCGCCGCCTACCGCAGGCCCTTCACCACGTAGGCCTCGGAGAGGTCCTGGGAGTAGACGTAGATATAAGCGCTGCCGTCGGCGGAGAAACGCGGGCCGCCCGCGCCGGCTCCGGCGGGAAGGTTTTCGCCGAAGGTTTTCCAGAATTCCATTGTGCCGGTGGCTGCATTGACGCGATAGACTTTCGCGGTCCGGTCCCGGCGCTGGCTGGAGAGCGCGTACAAAGAGGTGCCGTCCGGCGTCCAGCCGGTCACATAGTACTTGGAGTCAAGGCCCGGGATGGGGCGCAGACCGCTTCCATCCATAGGCCAGACAGCCCATTTGCCGTCCGGTCCGGTGACGACCACATTGCGACCGTCGGCGGACAGGATGGTGCCGGCGATGCCCTCGGGCGTGATGGGTTTGGCGCTGCCGTTGCTCACATCGATCAAGTAATCGCGCGCTCCATGTCCGGACTCAATGCCGCTGGCCAGCAACTGTTTGCCATCCGGCAAATAGCGAACCGAGCCGTAGCTGATGTTGTCGTGAGTCAACTGCCGGGCCTCGCCTGCGCCGGTCGGCACCACGCTGAGCGGACCGCCCTTGGCCGGTTTCGTGATCACCCACTTGCGATCCGGAGAAATAGCTTCGCCCATGCCTTCGCCAATGCGCACCGGAGGCGATCCGTCGGTATCGCGCAGGAACACCGTGTAATTCGGGCCGCCGCCATCGGCTTCTTCCTCGAACAGGACTTTTGTGCCGTCCCGGCTGATATCTCGCGCGATCGACCATCCCAGCCAGCCCAGTTCCCGTTCCTCTTTTCCGCCCGGCGACACGCCCCGGATGCCGAGACGCATCTGCTGTGTGATCATCAGGGCGATTCCGTTGCGGAGGTCTTGCAGCCACATGCCTCCGGGAACATTCGTGATGGTTCGCAGTTTGCCCGCCAGAGTCACGCCGCGCAGATTTTGTGCGCTTCCGGTGTCAGAGGCAGTAAACCAGATCTCATTGCCCGCGGGTGACCACTCGATTCCCTCGATGGAAGACCAGCCCGAGGCCAGTTTTTTCTCGTGACCTTCCATGTCGACGACGGCAACCGAGCCTTCGTCGTCTCCTCCAGTATTCTCATGGTCGGCAAAGGCAATCCATTTGCCGTCCGGGGAAATCTTGGGCAGGCTGATCCAGTTGATGGTGTCAAACAACACGTGACCGATGGGGTATTCCAGCCGCCAGTGGCTGTTCTGCGGGACGAAGCGAACCACCACCATATTTTCGCCGTTCGCGGTCCATTCCGCATCCTGCACGTTGTCCAGCACTTCGCGCGGCGTTCCACCGCTGAGGGGAACGCGGGCCAGCATCCCGGCTCGGGCATAGCCGGTGTAGAACACGGTGTTGAGGCGGATGGCCAGTTCGCCAGTCTTCGAGATCGAGAGCAGCTCTGCGTTCTTCAGTCCAAGTTCGCGCGAGCCATTGTCATCGGTGCGAGCCATGTAGAGCTGATTCTCGCCGCCATCCCAGGACGCGCTGTACACGATGCTGCCGTCGGGCGTGAACCGGGCATTGCCGATCGAACCCATGCGGAACGTGATCTGTTGGTATTCAGCCGGAGTTGCCGCGCCGCTGCCCCGCCCCATCCACCAGCCCAGACCGAGCAGTGCTGCCGCCAGCACGATGCCGCCCACGGCGGCCACCAGCAGGCGACGCGAGCCCCCGGATCGGGCCGGTTGCAGCGCCGTCTGCGGCCCCGACTTAGTGGTCGCGGAAAGCTCAGTCAGCGCCTCCAGGTCGAAGGCCAAGTCGCCTGCCGACTGGAAACGTTGCGTTGGATGCTTTTCCAGGCAGTGCCGGACAATTCGTTCCAGACCGGGCGGAACGTTGCGCGCGGTTTCGGAAAGCTCCGGGGTTTCCTCTTTCAGGATGGCACTCATGGTATCGGCGGTGGTTTCGCCGTGGAAGGCGCGCTTGCCGGAAATCATTTCGTAGAGAATGGCGCCGAAGGCAAAAATGTCGGACCGGTGGTCGGCTGGTTTTCCGCGAACCTGCTCCGGCGACATGTAACCCGCCGTTCCCATAACCAGGCCGGTTTCGGTCGCTACCTGGACCGTGGGAGCTTCCGCGCTCCCGCTCGTCCCTTCCGGCCGCGTCAACTTGGCCAAACCGAAATCCAGAATCTTCACCCGGCCGTCGTTGGTAAGAAAGAGGTTTTCCGGTTTCAGGTCGCGATGCACGATGCCCTTCTCGTGCGCCGCCGCCAGCCCTCGCGCCACCTGCAAAGCGCAGTCCACCACTCTGCGGATGGGCAGCGCTCCGCTCCTCAGCCGCTCGCGCAGCGTCTCGCCTTCCAGCAACTCGGAGACGACGTAAGGCGCGCCCTGCTCTTCGCCAATGTCGAAGATGGAAAGAATGTTGGGATGATTGAGCGCCGCGGCCGCGCGCGCTTCCTGGGCGAAGCGTTGCAGGCGTTCACGATCGGCGGAGAAAGATGCAGGAAGGACTTTGATGGCCACGATGCGATCCAGCCGCGAATCGTGAGCGCGATAGACTTCGCCCATGCCGCCTGCACCCAGAAGGGATTGGATTTCGTAGGGCCCGAGTTTCATTCCAGAGGTCAGTGCCATGGGTCGGGGCGATTATACCTGTGCGTTCGAAATTCGTCTGCTAAGGGCTCGGAGGCGGTCGTGGATTCCAGTTCGGCTGCTGTTCCTCCGTTTGAACAGAAGTAAATAATAAGGTGGAGTGTGTCGGGTGATTCTAGGCCACGATTCTTTCCGGTTCGCGGGCGGCTTGGGCAAGGTCGCTTAGGAACATGGCGGCGCGGGCGCCGTCGGCTACTCGGTGATCGCAGGAGACGGTGAGCGTCATCACGGGCCGGACCACGGGCTTGCCCTCCACGGCCACGACCCGGTCGGCAATGCTGCCCACGGCGAGAATGGCGGCTTGCGGCGGGGTAATGATCGCACTGAACTGATCCACCTGATACATGCCCAGGTTGCTGATGGTGAAGGTGGCATCGGCAATGTCGGCAGGGCGGAGCTTGCCGGCTCGGGCGCGCTCAGCGACGTCGCGGCGCTGGGTCGCGATTTCGGCGAGGCTGGCCGTATGCGCATTCGGGATGACGGCGGCAACTACGCCGTCATTCACCGCGATGGCCACTCCCATGTTCACGTGTTGGTGAAGGCGTATGCCTTCGGCGCTCCAGCTGGCGTTTAATCGCGGATGTTTCAGCAGAACACGCGCCACCAGCGCCACCAGCAAATCGGTATGGGTGATGCGGACATTCTTCTGCAAATCAGGCTTCTCCGCATCAGGCTTGCGTTCGTTTTCAGCGATGAGGCGGTCGCGATATTGATTCAATGCGCTGGCGTCGATTTCGCGAGTCACGAAGAAGTGAGGGACCGTGGTCCAGCTTTGTGTGGTTCGCTCGGCCATGATGCGGCCGAGGGAACTGGGCACTTCGATGTTTCCCGATTGTTTCTCCGCTGGGGCGGCACTGGACCCGGGGGCCGCGGCGGCGCTCTGCACATCGGAGGCGAGAATCTCTCCGCCTGGACCCGTGCCGTGCACGGTCGAGAGGTCCACGCCCAGCTCTTTAGCGAGGCGCCGGGCCTTGGGAGAAATCTTCGCGGCCGAAGCGGGTGCGTGGGCTGAGCCACCGGATGGTGCAGACGAGGCATGGGGCGGCTCTTTCCCGTGCGATCCAGCCCTTGCCGCGGGCGCAGGTAGTTCACTTTCCGCAGGCACGGCTTCACCGGGCGCAACGATCCAGGCAATGATTTGTCCGACGGGAATTTCGGCCCCGGCTGAAGCCTTGACGCCGGCGAGAATGCCGTCGGCGGGGGCTTCTACTTCGACGACGGCTTTGTCAGTTTCGATTTCGAGCAGCGGTTCGCCCTTGGTGACGCGGTCGCCTTCCTGCTTCCGCCAAGCGATGAGCTTGCCGGTTTCCTGCGCCATCTCGAGGGCGGGCATGACTACGCTGAAGGCCATAGGTTTAAATATGGGGGAAGGGCTTGTTATGGCCTTCAGCCCGAAACTCCTACCCGCTCAGTTTTCGCGCTGGCCTCGATCATTTCGACAACGCGTTCGCTGGGCGAAGCTTCGGTTTCTCGTGTGGTCGGGAGCGGACCGTTCACCGTGAAGTAGTGGGCGCCCGCGACCAGAAGTTGCTCGGCGGGGAAGCGCGTAATGACTTCGTGCCCCGTCGGAGTGACCACGATTTCTTCTTCAATGCGTGCCGCGCTCCAGCCGTCGGTCGAGGGCCAGAACGTTTCGAGGGCAAACACCATGCCGGGCTTGATCTCCACCGGATGCTCGAACGAAACCAGGCGGCTGATCACCGGCTTCTCCCAGATGGCGAGACCGATGCCGTGGCCGTATTGCAGGGCGAAGCAGGCTTCTTCGTTGGGGAAGCCGAACTCTTCCGCCTTGGGCCAGACCGCGGCGATTTCGGCGGTGGTGCGGCCGGGGCGAACCAGTTCGATGGCCGCGTCGAGATAATCGCGGCAGCGCTTGTAGGCGTCGACCATGGCGTGCGACGCGTAGCCGATGGTGAAGCAGCGGTAGTAGCAGGTGCGGTATCCCATGTAGGAATGCAGAATGTCGTAGTAGACGGGATCGCCGGGGCGCAGCACGCGATCGGAAAACACGTGGGGATGCGGGTTGCAGCGCTCGCCGGAAATCGCATTCACCGCTTCGACATATTCCGAGCCCAGATCGTAGAGAACTTTGCTGACCAGGCCGACGGCTTCGTTTTCGCGCAGGCCCGGCTTCATGGCGCGGTAGAGTTCGTCGTAGGCGGCGTCGACCATCATGGCGGAAGTGTTGAGCAGCGAAATTTCATCCTGCGTCTTGATCACACGGGCCTCGGACATGAGTTGCTGTCCGTCAACCACTTCGATCCCTTCGCGCTGCAGGGCAAACAGAACCGGCAGTTCGATAATGTCGATGCCGACCGGTTCTTTGTGCAGGCCGCGCATTTCGAGCTCGATGCGAATCTTCTTGGCCACGTCTTCGGCGCGTCCCATCTCTGGCGTCATAGCACCGCGCAGCATCGAGATTCCCGCCCGCGAACGTCCATCGAGCCAGGGGCAATGCAATTGATGGTGCCTGGCGGCGGAGCCGAAATCCCAGAGGATGGGTTCGTCGTTCTGCGGGAGGAGGGTGAAGCGGTTGGCTTTGTCCTGCGCCCAGGTGCCGATGTGCGTGGAGGTGAGGTAGCGCACATTGTTCATATCGAAGCAGAGCAGCGCGCCCATAGAGGACTTCTTGAGCAGATCTTTCGCTTTTTGCAGGCGTTCGCGGCGGAGGCGATCGAAGTCGATCCGCTGTTCCCAGTCGACTGCCATGGTGCCGTGCGTTTTGAGTGCCATAAGTCAGCTCCTAGCTTCTAGCCGTTAGCCTAAATCGCGTGCGAAGGGATGCCGGCGCTACTTTCTGTTGCACAATTGGCGCGCGGCTTCTGAAACCGTTTCTTCCGTCGGCACCGTCACATCTTCAAGTGGCGGAGAGAACGGAATCGGAACGTGCATCGCTCCCATGCGCTTCACCGGGGCGTCGAGATCGTAGAAGGCACCCTCGGCGATTACTGCCGCCAGTTCGGCCGTCACTCCATAGCGGCCGTAGCCTTCGTCGAGCACGATTACGCGCGACGTCTTCTTGGCTGACTCGATCATAGTCTTTTCGTCGAGCGGCCAGGTGGTGCGCGGATCGACGACCTCCGCGCTGATGCCTTCTTTCTCCAGCATAGTGGCCGCGCCCAGTGCCACCTGCACCATACTGCTGGTGGCTACCAGCGTGATGTCGTCGCCTTTGCGCTTTACGTCGGCCACGCCCAGCGGGATGGTGTAGTCCTCCGCCGGAACCGGGCCCTTCAGCTTGTACATCATCTTGTCTTCGAAAAAGATGACCGGGTTTTCGTCGCGGATCGCGGTCTTCAGCAGACCCTTTGCGTCGTAGGGCGTGGAGGGGAGCACGACTTTCAATCCGGGAACGTGGCTGAACCAGGCATGCAGAGACTGCGAATGCTGCGCCGCCGAGCGCCGGGTCGCGCCCAGCGTAGTGCGCATGACCATGGGAACATTCCAGTGTCCGCCGGACATGTAATGTACTTTCGCCGCCTGATTGACCATCTGATCCATGGTCAGGGTCAGGAAGTCGCCGAACATGATGTCGACTACCGGGCGCAGGCCCGCCATGGCCGCACCGACGCCAACTCCAGTAAAGCCGGCTTCGGAGATCGGGGTGTCGACAACGCGCTCGGCGCCAAATTCTTCCACCAGACCGGAGAGGACTTTGAACGGAGTGCCGGCTTCGGCCACATCCTCGCCGAAGATGCACACATGCGAGTCGCGGCGCATTTCCTCGGCCAGCGCTTCGCGCACGGCCTGCGCAAACGTTAGTTCGCGTTCAGGCATAAACGTCCTGCTCCACTTGATCGACGCCGGGATAGGGCGCGGCAATGGCGAACTTCACCGCCGCTTCCATTTCGCCGCGCGCTTCGCTGGTGATTTTTTCGAGCGTGGCATTGTCCGCATGGCCCTGCGCCAGCAGCCACTTCGCATGCAGCTTGAGGGGGTCGCGTTCCGTCTTCCAGTGCTGTTCTTCCTGCTTCGAGCGGTAGTACTCGCGGTTGATGTCGCCGACGTGATGGCCGCTGTAGCGATAGGTGTCGGCCTGCAGAAACGCAGGTCCTTCGCCCGCCCGGGCCCGCTGCACCAGCGCCGTGGCAATTTCGTTGACCGCGCGAACGTCCTGACCATCGACCGACGTGGCCTCGATGCCGAACGCTGTGGCGCGTCCAAGAATCGTTCCGGCAGTCGTCTCCGTATAGTGCGTGTACTCGTTGTACAGGTTGTTTTCGCAGACGTAGATCACCGGCAGCTTCCACAACTGCGCCAGGTTCATGACTTCGTAGAGCGAACCCTGGCCGAGCGCGCCTTCGCCGAAAAAGCAGACGGCAACTCGTCCGTTACCCAGCCTTTTCGCGGCGAACGCCGCGCCGGTGGCGATGCCGACGCTGCCACCCACAATCGCGTTGGCGCCCAGGTTGCCGGTCGCGGGATCGGCAATATGCATGGATCCGCCTTTACCGCGGCAATAGCCGGCTTCCTTGCCCAGCAACTCGGCGAACATGCGATCGGGAACAGCGCCTTTGGCCAGGCAGTGTCCGTGGCCGCGGTGTGTGCTGGTGATGTAGTCGTCGATATGCAGGGCTTCGCAGATGCCCACCGCGACAGCCTCTTCTCCGCTGTAAAGATGCGCCAGCCCGGGCATCAAAGCGCGGGTATAGAGTTCGTTGACCTGTTCTTCAAACAGGCGAATCCTTACCATCTGGCGGTAGGCACGCAGCCACTTGTTCTCGGTCGCGGCTGCGCGTCCCGCTTCCGGCTTGGAAGTAGCAGTCGTCACTTCTTTGGTCCCTTCTTACTTCGGCCCTCCGGCAGTCACGGGGGTGGTTACGCCGGACATGACGGCCAGCACGTCGAACATGCAGGCGAAATCGTATTTGGTCCAGCCCATGCCGCGGGCCGCGGTAAGAAATTCGTTGCTGACCGCCGTGGTCGGCAAGGGCACGTCGAGCTGCCGGCCCAGATCCATGGCCAGCACCATGTCTTTCTGCATCATGTTGACGTCGAACCAGGCTTCTTCGGGTTGCTGCAGGACGAACGGGCCGCGGTACTGAATCATCGGCGAGGCCACGGCGCTGTGGGTGAGCACATCGACCGCAACTTCGCGAGCGATGCCGCTTTTTTCGGCGAGCAGCACGCCTTCGGAAAAAGCCAGCATCTGCACCGCCAGACTCAGGTTGGTAGCGATTTTCATAGAGAGCGCCAGCCCGTTGTCGCCGACGTGCGTCACCTTCGGACCGATGTCGAGCAGCAGGGGCTTGATTTTGTCGAAGGTCTCCTTCCGTCCGCCGACCATCACCGATAATTTCCCTTCCTGCAGCGTGATCACACTGCCGGAAACGGGCGAATCCACCATGTCGGCGCCGAGTGAGCGCACCTTCGCAGCCAGGGCGCGGCTCACGGTGGGGCTCACCGTGCTCATGTCGATGAAAATCTTGCCGGCGCTAAGGCCCGCCAGCATGCCATCCGGCCCTTCGGTGATGGAAGCAATGGCGGCGGAGTTGGTGACCATGGCGAAGGTATAGTCCGAGGCGCTGGCCACGGCACGGGGAGAGTCGGCCCACTGCATGCCCTTCTCGACCAGCCATTGCGCCTTGGCGCGGGTCCGGTTGTAGCCGGTGACGCTGTGCCCCTTGCCGAGCAGCCGGTTCACCATCTGGCTGCCCATCACTCCCAGGCCGATAAATCCCACTTTCGCCATTCGCCACTGCCTCCAGATCCTCGCAATCGTTTCTAGTGTGCGGCGCGCTTGCCGGGAGCACGCTTTCCCGCCGGCGCGTGACTGTCGGCGCGGACCTGCTCCAAATGAGCCCGCATGGCCTCGCGCGCCTTTTCCGCATCGCGGCGCTCCACTGCGGCCAGAATTCGTTTGTGATGGACCTGGCCGCGCTGCGGACCGCCGGGAACTCTGAATATCCGCAGCCGCTGGTCCCGCAATACTCCGACGATGGAATCGATCAGAGAAAGAATGATCGGGTTCCCGGCTCCCTCTGCCAGCGCCAGATGAAAATCCAGGTCGGCTTCGATGTAGGCGTCCGGGTCCTGCCCGGCCCGGTCCATCACCGCAACAGCCTCGCGCATCGTGGCCAGTTCTGATTCTTGTATGCGGATCGCGGCCAGCCCGGCAATCTCCGGTTCGAGAATGGCTCGCACCTCCGCCAGTTGGGTAGAACCTTCCGGCTGTCCAATCTTGGTAGCCAGGTCGAGGGACTGGCGGACGGCCTGGCGGGTGCTGTCGGTGATAAAGGTGCCGCGGCCGGAATAGGCTTCGACCAGACCTTTTTCGCGGAGAGCCTTGACCGCCTCGCGCACGGCGGTGCGGCTGACGCCGAAACGCTGAGCCAGATCGCGCTCGGCGGGCAGCTGATCTCCCGGTTTCAGCGCGCCCTTGACGATGGATTCTTCAATCTGCCGAACGATTTGCTCGTAGAGTCGTGAGGTACGAACGAGTTTGTACACGGCACTGCCCCCCGCACGGCGTGGCACGAAGCCAGACCAGACGCTGCCTCTGGTCCGGCTACTATACCGCATATCCACGGGGGTGGGGCGTGTTTGTTGGGCGGTGGGCACGGGAGTGGTATATAGGTATGGTGGTATAACCACAGCCATGTTACTCCGCCGGCGCCAGCGGGTGCAACCCCTAAAAGTCCATGATCATGCGGGAGGTTCTGGGGTTACTGCGTTGTGGACTTCCCCCCTCCAGGGGGGCGGAGTAGGCTCCTGCTGATGGATTCAAAAAATGAATTTGCTTGACACTGTTTCACCGATAGTGGTATGGCTGTCGGACCAGAAACAAACGGAGGAAGCTCTATGCGATCCCGCACGGTCAGCGCCGCCTCGTTCCACGACGGTCGAATGACTGCAGCCAGCCGGTTGTTGCTCGTCACCTTCACGCTGCTCCTGTGCTCCCTTCCCGCCCTGGCCCAGTCCACGGCAGGACGCATTCTGGGCACGGTGACCGACCAGAGCGGAGCCGCCGTCGCCGCAGCGTCGGTGGTTGTCACCGATGTGCAGCGTGGCACTTCGCGGACGCTGACGACGGACGAGGCCGGCGGATACGTGGCAGCGGACCTGCAGCCCGGCACCTACAAAATTCATGTGGAAGCCAAGGGTTTCAAGACCACTGAGCGGCCCAGCGTGGGGGTTGAGGTCGCCACCGACGTGCGCGCCGATTTCTCGCTGCAACCGGGGCAAGTGACCGAGACGGTGGTCGTGCAAGAAGACATTCCTCTGGTTAACACCACTTCCGCCACGCTGGGCGGCACGCTCAGCAACAAGGAGATCAACGACCTGCCGCTGAACGGCCGTAATTACGAGAACCTGCTGCAACTGCGGCCGGGCATCATGCGTTATCCGGGCGGCGGTTTCTCGACCACCAGCAGCAACGGCCTGCGCGCGGAAGACAACGCTTACCTGGTGGACGGCCTCTTCAACAGCGAACCGTTCTCGGGCCAGAGCATCATCAATGGCGCCGGTATAGCGGGAGACTCGGCGACCATTCTCCCCGTCGATGCGATTCAAGAGTTCAATGTGCAGCAGAGTCCCTCCGCGGAGTATGGCTGGAAACCCGGCTCCATCGTCAATGTCGCTTTGAAATCGGGAACAAACCACATCCACGGCAGCGCATTTGGCTTTGGCCGCGACACACCCCTCGACGCACGCAACTATTTCAACACGGTGGCTTCCGGACCAAAGAATCCGCGCAACCTGGAGCAATTTGGCGGGACCGTGGGCGGAGCCATCGTGAAGGATAAGCTGTTCTTTTTTGGCGGGTACGAGGGACAGCGCTACACCGTGGGCAACACCAGCCAATTCCAGACGTGGGCGACAGTTCCGCTACCGAACAGCCCCGGTAGTTGCATGGTGGGTTCCGGCGATTGCGCCAACAGCATTCCGGACGCGATCGCAGATGTGTACGCGGCGGGATATACAGTGAGCCCGGTCAGCCTGCAGATCGCGGGCTGCACTTTTACTCCTCCTAATACCGTGAGCTGCAACGGCAAAGGATTCCCCACCAACGACGGCACCAATGCGCAAGGCCCCACCACGCTCAATTATGGTTTGTCCAACACGGTAAATTCCGACAATGCCGTCGCCAAGGTGGACTACAACTTAAATCAGCAAAACACCTTCAGCACCATGTACTTCTTCGGCAACAATTCGGGCACCGTGGCGGACGCCCAGCAACTGCAGCCGCAGTGGCTGACTCTGATCCATACCCGGGCGCAGGTCCTCGGCGAGAACTGGACTTATATTCCCAATTCGAATTGGGTGAATGAAGCTCGCTTCGGCTACAACCGCCTTTACCAGCCGACGTTTACCAACGATCACACGACGCCGGCGACCTCCTACGGGCTGAACACCGGCGTCACCAATCCGCTCTACGGGGGATTGCCCCGCATCAACATTTGTTGCTTCTACATCTTCCCCAACGAACTGGGCGGATTTAACTGGCCCAAGGTGCAAGGCCCCGACACCCGCATCCAGTTCGTGGACCATGTCTCCTATACGCGCGGCCAGCATGCTCTCAAGTTCGGCGGAGAACTCCACCGCGACGCATTCACGGGCGCCGCTTACGGCGGGGCTCGCGGCAGAATCAAATTTGGCTTAGGGGGGCAAACCCTGGCCCAGCCAATCGAAGATTTCTTCGCGGGCTTCTCGTCGCATGCCAGCCTTCTGGTCGGCGATCCGACCCGGCATATTCACAACTGGGGCCTGGCCGGATTTCTTCAGGACGACTGGCGCGCAACCAGAAACCTGACCATCAATCTGGGCGTGCGCTACGAAGTGAATACGGTCATCAAGGAAGACCACGACCTGCTGGGCAACTTCAGCCCCACCGCTGGGCTGGAACAGGTCGGGATGCAGATTAAGTCTCCCTACAATGGCGATCACAAAGATTTTGCACCACGGGTCGGGTTCGCATGGGACGCTTTGGGCAACGGCCGAACCGTGGTGCGGGGTGGCTTCGGGCTTATGTACGAAACTCTGAACTGGGAATCGTTTCTCGCCCTGGAAAATTCGATGGGCCTGTCCTCGGTTCCGACCGGAGCCATCATTGATGCGAGCGGGAACACGGCGGGAGGCAAGATCGCGGTCGGCACAGTAAACTTTTCCGGTGCCGATCCTGCGAATGGCGGAATCAACTGGGATCCGGCCGTCACCGGGATCGCGGGAACCGTCTTTCCCACGACGCCCCTCAATTGCTTTGCCAACCCTTGCAGCATGATGGGAGTCGATCCCAACCTGAAAA
Source organism: uncultured Acidobacteriaceae bacterium (assembly GCA_963825155.1). Classification (GTDB taxonomy): domain Bacteria; phylum Acidobacteriota; class Terriglobia; order Terriglobales; family Acidobacteriaceae; genus Sulfotelmatobacter. The sequence goes on from CAWGRZ010000004.1 coordinate 430,633, forward strand.
CTCCGTACGTGTGGACGTGGAACCTCAACCTGCAGCACTCGTTTACGCCGAACCTCTCTCTGGAAGTGGCATACGTCGGCGACCATGGCTCAAGATTGGCCGGCATCCGCGACATCAACCAGGTGAATCCGGCCTTGGATGACGGTTCCGAACAGCTCGGGCGACCCTTCAACGCCCAATTCCCATACCTGGCCCAGATCTTCCAGATGGGAAACATTTATCGCTCAAACTACAACGGCCTGCAGGCCACGCTGACCTCGCGGAACTTCCACGGTCTCAGCATGATCGCCGGCTACACCTACTCGCACGCGTTGGACATGGTCGGGGCCAACTGGGATTTTGGCGCAGGGAACGGGCTCCCCTCCGACAGTACCAACTACCAGCGCGAGTATGCGAGCAGCGACTTTGACATGCGTCATCGCTTGACGCTGTCGTTCACTTATCTCGTGCCGGGGAAGAAAGGCTTCGGACAGATGCTGGAAGGCTGGCAACTGAACACCATTACCACGCTCGCGGGCGCGCAGCCGTTTGGCGTGATGGATGCCGGAACCGACGTGAGCCTGACCGGCGAACTCAACGACCGCTGGGACTTCTTCGGAAACCCCAAGGACTTTAAATCCACCCCCGTGGGTATTCCTTATTACGCTCCCGGAGATCCGAACATGCCGGCCGCTTGCTCGACCAACGCGGCCGCCATCGGAGCCACCGCATCGCTGGATGCCTTCGGCTGCTACGCGAATGGCAGCTCGGTGATGATTCCTCCCGCCTTCGGAACCTTCGGCACCATGGGGCGGAACATTTTCCGCGACACCGGATTCAAGGACGTCGACTTCTCGCTGGCCAAGAACTTCAAGTGGGGCGAACGTTTTGCCGCGCAGTTCCGGGCCGAATTCTTCAATATTCTGAACCATCCCAACTTCGCCAACCCGTTCGGTGGACAAAACGGATGGGCGCACAACGATCCTTCCACGGGCTCGTTCGGCTGCTCGTGCGCCACTCCGGATGTGGCCGCGTCCAACCCGGTAATCGGATCGGGAGGCAGCCGGGCGATTCAGTTGGGGCTGAAGTTGACGTTCTAGAACGAGCCGCCAGGTTTGAAGAGTAGCGAGGGCCGGACGCAGTTCCGTCCGGTCCTTTTTCATTTGTTTCATTCATCCACTCGCGCTGCAACGAGCGCGAAAGAAATGGGGCCACGAATCATGAGGACGACAGATCACTGCACTTTCCTGGGGCTGTTGCTGGCGGTCGCGTTTGTAGTATCCGCAACCGCCTTCGCCCAGGAGCACCGCGAGCGCACCATCGATGAAGTCAAGAAGGAAGCCATCCACCGTGCCGAAGTCGGCCAGTATCCCCTGATTGGTCTCGATCCCGCCGATGTGACAGAGGCGTTCGAGAGCATCCACACGGCCGACAAAGACGAATGGGCCGCCGGATTCATGCACGTTGCCGATCGTTATTTCAACGAGGCGAAGTCGCTGGAGAAAACCGACCCCGCGAGGGCGAATGCGGACTACATTCGCGCCTGGCGCCTTTATTCTTTCGGACGCTGGCCCATCCCCTCGTCTCCCGGCAAGCAGCGCTCCTACGAAAAAGCCTTGGAGGCGTTTCTCGATCACGCGAAGTTCTATGATCCGCCGCTCGAAGTCGTACACATCCCGTTTGAAGGCAAAGAGATCACCGGCTACCTGCGCCTGCCGAAAAACGCGAAAGGCCCGGTGCCGCTGGTGATCGCGGTCAACGGCCTCGATAGCCGCAAGGAAGATCTGGCCGAGAGCTTCGGCGCGATTCTTCCTTTCGGCATCGCATTCCTCGCCGTCGATGGCCCCGGAACCGGGCAGGCGCCGATCAAAGTCAGTGAATCCTCCGATCGCATGCTCTCAAAAGTCATTGACTACGCGCAGTCGCGCCCCGAGATCGACAAGAACCGCATCGCCATCCACGGTGTGAGTTGGGGCGCGTATTGGGCCACCAAGATGGCGATCGTGGAGCGCGCCCGCCTGCGCGGTTGCAGCGCACAGTCGCCCCCGGTCGACAAATTCTTTCAAAAAGAGTTCCTGATGAACTCACTGCTGGGCAATCGCGAATACTTATTCGATCAGGTGCCCGCGCTCATGAACATTCTCGAAGGCGTGCACACGCTCGACGAAATGGGCGAATATTTGCCGAAGTTGTCGCTGGTTCACCAGGGTCTGCTGGGCAAACCGATGGCGCCCATGCTCGTGATCGCCGGCGTGCTCGACACCCAGGTTCCCATCGAAGATGAATATCTTCTGCTGAGCAAGGGCGATGTCCCCAAAGAAGCCTGGATCAACCCCCGTGGCGGCCATCTGGGACGGCAGGTCGGAGTGTGGCCCGATCCGCTGATCTTCAAAGAAGTGATCATTCCCTGGCTGGTGAAGACGCTGGCGGCGCCAGCGAACTAGAAGGCTGTGCCTTTGGATTCCAGGATGCCCTTGTGGAGACAGCCGCTTCGGCTGTCCCGCCAGGGCGAAGCCCGGCGGCCCCGAAGGGACTGCACGCGAACCGTTCCCCAGCGCTATCCGTACATCCAATTCATGAGCGCCAAAATGCGCAGCGCGTTTATGATGATTTGCAGTTGGGGAGTTAGCGCACTATGAACGGAAACATTGCCCTCGTCACCGGCGCCAACGGCGGTCTCGGAACGCACGTCACGAACGTTCTGCTGGACGCCGGGTTCGCGGTGGTCGGCCTCGCCCCGAAAATTCAGCAATCCGACTTCAATCATCCAAACTTCACTGCGCTAGCAGCCTCGCTCGACAGTCTCGACACCGCGAAGAAGGCAGCTGACACGGTCGTTGGCCGATTTGGAAGGATCGACGCGCTGGCGCACCTGGTGGGCGGATTCGCTGGAGGCCAGACCGTCGCCGACACCGACGACGCCACCTTCCAGCGCATGTTCGACATGAATCTCAACAGCGCTTTCCACATACTGCGGGCGGTCCTCCCGCACATGCGCAAAGCGGGCGCGGGGCGCATCATTGCGATCGGCAGCCGTGCCGCCGAGAATCCCGGCGCCAGCGTCGGCGCCTACAGCGCGTCCAAGGCAGCGCTGGTGTCGCTGATCCGCACTGTTGCACTGGAGAACAAAGGTGCGGGAATCACCGCCAACGTCATCCTGCCGGGGACGATGGACACTCCCGCCAACCGCAAAGCCATGGCCGGCGCCGATGTTTCGCAGTGGGTGCAACCCGCGTCGGTTGCCAGCCTTATTGTCTGGCTGGCCGGGGATGCGGGGAAGGACGTCACCGGCGCGGCGATTCCGGTGTACGGGCGAGGCTTGTAGTGTGGCTTGTAGGTAGGGCGTCCCCGCAGAATCGCGCCATCCATATTGCAAGTCATCCTATGGCTTGTCATCCTGAGCGCAGCGAAGGACCTATGCAACTTGCTTGCAGCTGCTGCCCGACAAAGTACACAGGTCCTTCGCTGCGCTCAGGATGACAAAGTGCCTGGGGGGGCAATCGGATGAGATGTATCTAATTCCCGAAATGGGACGTAACCCTTTCGTAACCCCACTGGATGCACAATTTTGGTTGCACTTTAACGCTACTGAAATATCTTGCATGTAGCCTGTTCTCAGGAGACTGCCATGGGCTCAGCCCGCGTCGCGAAGTCTTTGCCGCTGCAGGTGGCTGCGATCTGTTATCGCAGGCGCGGTACGGCGGTCGAGTTCCTTCTGGTTAATACCAACGGGGGCAACAAGTGGACCTTCCCCAAGGGCTCGACGGAGGCCCGTCTCTCGCACAGTCAGGCCGCCGAGCGGGAGGCCGCCGAAGAAGCTGGCGCCATCGGCACCATCGAGCCACGACACTTCCACCTTTACCTGCACTCCAAGGGCGTGTTCTGGCAGCCCGGGGGCGTGCAGGAGTTCGTGGTCAAAGCCTTTCTGATGGAAATCCATCAGATGCGCCGCCCCGACGAGTCCATGCGCCGGCCCACCTGGTTCAGTCCCGAGGAAGCCAAGCGCCGTCTGGCCAAAGGCCGCGAGGTCAAGTACGTGCACGAACTGGAAGCCGTGATTGACCGCGCTCTCGAACGCATCCAGTTTCACCACCAACTCTGGGGAGCCTATCCCGGCGCGCGTAACGCCCGCGCGGATGCGCACGCGAAAGACCCGATTGCCAATGTAGTCTGGCCCTGAAAGCAGCCTGCCTTTATCATTCCGCTTTCTTCGGTGACGAAAACGTTTCATCCCGTCCCAGTTTTTCGTGGGAGCGGTATATCATTGCCCACGGGCATGGTACGGCCACGGTTCAACTCCGCCGCGTTTTACTTCTGACCGAACTCGCTGCCCCCAAGCCCTGTCTGCCTTGAGGTTCGTGGAGGAGAGAAATGCCCACCGACTACACGCGCCGCGATTTCCTGAGAGTATCCAGCTTCGGAGGTGCGGCCCTTGCCGCTGCCAGCGGTTTCGCTGAGCTGGCGTCCGCGCCTGCCCGAGCCGCTGCCGCGTCTAACCCCGGTACGATTGCCGTCTGGGTCACGAGTGAGGATCAGCGTCTTGCCTCTGCGTCCCCCGTTGTCTGGCGACCTGCTTCCGGGCCAGCGGGTAGCGACTCGGTTCTTCTCGATCCCGGCAAGAAGTTTCAGCCGATCCTCGGCTTTGGCGCCGCCTTCACCGATGCGGCCTGCTACATGTTCAACCAGTTGTCCAGCGAGGCGCGGGACGATTTGTTTCACCGGCTCTTCCATCCTTCGGAGATGGGACTGAACGTTTGCCGCACCTGTATCGGGTCAAGCGACTACTCCACAAAGGTTTACAGCTATGACGACGGCGAGCCTGATCCGGAGTTGAAGCGCTTTTCCATCGAGCACGACCGCGCCTACATCCTGCCGATGCTGCTCGCGGCGCGGAAGGCCAATCCAGACTTGTTTCTTTTTTCCTCTCCATGGAGCCCGCCGGGATGGATGAAGGCGAACGGTTCCATGCTGGGCGGCTCCATGCGGCGCAAGTACATGCCGTCGTACGCCAACTATTTCTTGAAATTCCTGCAGAGCTACGAGTCGGAAGGCGTGCCGGTGCAGGCTGTTACGATTCAGAACGAAGTCGACACCGACCAGGACGGACGCATGCCCGCCTGCATCTGGCCCCAGGAATACGAAGCTGACTTCGTCCGCCAAAATCTTGGCCCGCTGTTGGAGCGCAATGGCGTGAAGACGAGCATCTGGCTGATCGACCACAACTACAACCTGTGGGGCCGCGCCATCGCGGAGTTGGAGACTCCCGACGTTCGCAAGTATGCCAACGCGATCGCGTGGCATGGGTACCTGGGTCAGCCGGAGTGGATCGACCGGGTTCACGCTTACTTTCCCGATGTCGCGATGCACTGGACCGAGGGCGGTCCCGACTACACCGACCCGAACTACGGGAAAGATTGGGCGCAGTGGAGCCAGACCTTCACCGGCAGCCTGCGCAATTGGTGCCGGTCGATTACCGGATGGAATTTTGCGTTGGACGAGCAAGGCCGGCCGAACATTGGTCCATTCTCCTGCGGAGGGATGGTTACCATCAACTCCCAAACTCGGGCCCTCTCCTATAGCGGCCAATTCTGGGCGCTGGCGCACTACTCGCGTTTTATTCGACGGGGCGCCTTCCGTTTCGACTCGCAGAGCGGAGCGCAGGGCCTGAGTCACGCGGCCCTCGAAAATCCCGATGGGCAACGAATTCTTGTGCTGACTAATGGAGGCGCGGCCCGAACCTGCGACCTGCGTGTCGGCGACATGGCCGCAACCATTCCTCTCCCCAGCAATTCTGTGATCACGGCGGAGTGGAAGTAGAACTTTCGCGTCGGCGTGGGCTCAACCCTGCGTGCGGCGCAGCCATTCCACTCCAGTCCTGTACAATTTGCGTGTGAATTTGCGCGCGAAATTGTGGCTGGCGACCGTGCTTGTTTTGGCGTTGGCCATCTCCACGCGGGCAGAGTCGGTGGCGCAGCTGCGCCCCAGCGGCTACGTCAACGACTTCGCGCACGTTCTCGACCAGAATACGATCGCCCAGATGCAGGACATCTGCCGGCAGGTTGACGAAAAGGCTCATGCCCAAATCGCAGTGGTCACCATCAACTCCCTGGATGGCTCCGACATCGAAAGTTACGCCGTCGATCTTTTCAAGAAATGGGGCATCGGCAGCAAATCCACCGATCGGGGAGTTCTGATCCTTTACGCCATCCGGGATCACCGTGCGCGCATTGAAGTAGGCTACGGGCTGGAGCCGATTTTGCCCGACGGAAAAGTCGGGGGATTTCAGCGCGAGGCCATCCCGCTCATGCGCAGTGGCGCCTACAGCACAGCCTTGCTGCTGGTCACAAGCCGGGTAGCCGATGTCATCGCGGCCGACGCGGGAGTCCAACTCACAACCTCGCGGCCACCGGCTCCAGTTCGGCCCGTGGCTCAGCCCGACGGCGGTTTGTCGATCGGCGGGATCATTGCAATTGTTGTAGTTGTTTTGATCATCCTCTTGACCCCCTTGCGCAGTCTGTTTTTCTGGTTTCTGTTTTCCCAGGTTTTCGGCGGGCGCGGCGGGGGCGGCTATGGAGGCGGTGGAGGCTTCGGCGGCGGAGGAGGTTTTGGCGGGGGCGGCGGGTTCGGAGGTTTCGGTGGGGGCAGTTCCGGCGGCGGCGGGGCCAGCAGCAGCTGGTAGCGAGCGAGGATGCAATGGTTCCTGATGCAGAGAAGGAAAAGATAATCGACGAATTTGTGCGAAGGGTCCGCGCCGCAGCCGGTGCGAACATCGAAAGCTTAATCCTGTTCGGCTCCGCGGTGTCCGGCGACTTTCATCCCGGGCTCTCGAACCTGAACCTGTTTTGTGTTCTGCGCGACAGCTCTTACCCGGCGTTGCAGGCCTTAGCGCCGGTTGCGAAGTGGTGGGACCGCCAGAAGCAGCCTCCGCCGCTCTGCATGACTCGCGCCGAGCTCGGGCGGTCCACCGATGTTTTCACCATCGAACTGTTGGACATGCAGCAATATCACCGCGTTCTTTTCGGGGATGACGTGCTGCGGGATTTGCGAATCTCTCTGCATGTTCACCGCGTTCAGGTCGAATATGAGTTGCGGGAAAAACTCATTTTGCTGCGCCAGCAATTGCTGCTCGCATCCGAAAGCAAAACTCGGCTATGGGATCTGCTGCTGCGCTCCGTGCCATCGTTCGTCACACTCTTTCGCCATGCCGTGATTGCCCTCGGGGACGCAGCGCCATCAGGGAGGCGAGACGCCTTGCAGGCCCTATCGAAGCGGGTGGAATTCGATCCCTCCTCGATCAACCAGGTCCTGGATGTTCGAGAACACAGGGCGGATCCTAAGAAGATAGACATCAACGATCTGTTCGCTCGCTACCTTGCAGCAGTCGAGAAAGTCACCGCTGCGGTTGACAAGGCGTTAGACTCAAATGCAGCAGGCCGGACGTAACGGCGTCACATTCGGTTTTGAGGAGAGACTTTTATGGGCAAGGGTTGGATGGTTATTATCTTCCTGGTTGTTGTGGTGCTGATTGCGCTCATCTGCTTCGGGCAATACGTGGGCGTGCGCAACACGCTGGTGACCAAGAATGAAGCTGTAAAGGCGGCCTGGTCGCAAGTGGACATCGTACTGCAACGGCGCGCCGACCTAATCCCCAATCTGGTCGAGACCGTGAAAGGCTACGCCCAGCAGGAGCAGACTGTGTTTGGCGACATCGCCAAAGCCCGCTCGGCACTGCTCTCGGCCGGAAGTCCCCAGGAAAAGATTGCCGCCAACGGTCAACTCGACGGAGCGCTCGGCCGCCTGCTGCTGATCGTGGAGAACTATCCCCAACTTAAATCCAACGAGAACTTCCTTCGTCTGCAGGACGAACTCGCCGGCACGGAGAACCGCATTGCCGTCGAGCGCAAACGCTACAACGATACCCTGCAGGACTACAACACCTACGTTCAGCAATTTCCCAACAGCGTGTTTGCGAAATGGGCAGGATTCAAACCGAATGAGGCCTACTTTGCCGCGTCGGAAGGATCGCGCGTGGTACCCAAGGTAAACTTTTCGAGCCCCAGCACATCGGCGCCGCAGGCCACTCCCCAGCCTGCACCCGCGCGGTAGTCGGGGGCTCAAAGATTTCTCCTGGCGTCGAAGGGCCTCGGCTCCAGGAGAATGTCGGCAGTCACGATCCGGTATAGAACTGGAAAGGCGCCCAATAAAACGGTTTGTGGAAAGCGCTGCTGGAGTGCAGCAACGAAAGTTTGGCGGCGCGAAGAGCGGAGTCGGGATTCTGCCCCTTCCTCAGCCCGGTATAGAGTTCGTCCATGAGCCGGGGGGTAGAGACGTCGCTGACTTCCCACAAAGCTCCGATCACGTTGTGGGCTCCGGCCCGAAGAAATGCCCAGGAGAGTCCCACCAATCCCTCGCCGGAGTAGGCGCGCGCTCCGGCTCCGTAACAAGTCGAAATCGTGACCAAGTCGGCCCGCAAAGGCTGACGGATGATGTCGCGGGCGTAAAGCTTGAAGGAATCAGTTTCCGTGCCGGACCTCGATAGCACGATGGCAGAGTCGAGTGGACTCAGGCGGCTGGCGGTTCCATGAGCCACGAAGTGGATGTAGGCGAACTGCTCCGGCTTGCTGGCAAGGTATGCCGCCGGCGTGGCCCGCTCGCGAGCAAACACTTCTTCTTGTTTTGGCGGAAAATGTTTTTCAATGCTCTCCATCTCGGCGGACGCGCTCCTCAACTCGGGATAGTCCGGGTTCGGTGCGACCGCGTCGCCCAAGAGTAGGAGAAGCGGGCTGCCTGCGCGCTGGTTAGCGGCGCGTGAAGCTGCCAGCAGACGAAGCGAACTCGCGTCGGCGACCGTGACATCCTCAATCCAGTAGTGCGGCGCGGGGTCGGGAACCAGCAAGGTCTCGAAGTTAAGCGTGTTCAAGCTGCCGTCGGGGATGATGAAGACCTTCGCATCTTTAGGCAGGAGGGACTTCGCCGGCGCCACCAGCGTGCGGTAGAGCGCTCGGCCATCGTCATCGGCGGATTGAAGGAATTCCTGTTGCTCGGCGAGAGCTTTCCGATAGCGCTGAACCGTCGGATCAATCTCCGATTTCGCAGGCAACGAAAACACGTTGGTTTTCTGAGGCGTAATTGCCCACAAATACGATTCCGTCTCGCCCAGCCAATAGAAAAGAATGGTGCCGCCGGCACGGCGGGCGACCGCTTGCGCATTCAGCGAGTCCGGTTGGAAGGTGGTTCCCTTCTGCAATAATCCCAATCCTTCCGCCAGAGTTCGGCCGCGGCTGTATTCGGCGACCTGCAAGGCTTCTGCCGTCTTGCCTTGGCTCACGAGGAAGTGGATGTAATCGTCATAGATCCTCGAAGCGTTGGCGGGAAAGGGCAACTCGGATTCCTCGTGCTTCAGCGAAGACCGGGCGGTCTCGAAGGTGCTCAGTGCAACTCGATACTCTCGGTCTGCCGAGACGGCCTTATTTTCGTCTTCATAAAGGTGAGCCAGCGAGTGCTCCGCCTCCCACTTCAGAAACACGTGGCTCTTCGGATCCTGTTCAATCTCGCGAAATGCCTTCTCGGCTTGTGCCGTATCGTGCATGCGCGCCGCAACGTGTCCCTTCACCAGCAGCGGATAGAGCACATCGAGCCGATTGCCCTCCGGAGGCGCGAGAGCGATGGTCTGGTCGGCGTAGTCTCGGGCCTGCTCGAGTTTTCCAGTGCGTTCGGGAGACCAGCGCCAGGGACATCAGCGCGTTGAGGATGTCTCTCTGTGCTGTTTATCTGTCGCGCTAGATCAAGTGCCTGGTGATAGGACTGCGTTGCCGTCGAATCGTTGCGGCATCAAGATAGATGTAGCCCACGGTCGTCAGCCACATGACCTGGTCAACTACATCGCCGAGATGCGTAGCGCGTTTTTCTAGCCTCGATGAAGAGCCCTTCGGCCCTTTCGGGTTCGCCGAGCTTGTAATAGGCCCAACCGAGGTTTCCCAGCGCATTTTGCGCGATGATCTTCGAAGCCGAGAGACGAGGAAAGGCGATAGCGAGGAGTCTGCCCAATCCACGGCCTCGTCGAAATGCTCCTCCTGCAGCGAGCAGCATGACTGAAGCGCCAGCAGTGGCTTGCTTCCAAGAAACGATCGCCTCGCACACGAGCGAAGTGCGAGGTCTCTCGAAGAGATGCTGCCCCTGCGCAAAATGACCGCGCGCCATTTCCAGCCCGCCACGATCTAAGGTCACGTCTGCGCAGGCCGGGGATTCCGAAGCGGCGCAGAGTCGGTCCGCCTCTTGCAGCTCCGTTCCGCCTCGGAAGGCGATTCAAGGCCACGTAGGCCATTCCCTCCAGCCGAACCTTTTGCACCGCGAGGTCGCCGGATGAGGGAGGCGAGGGCTCGGAAGAGCAGGAGCGATAAGGCGCGTTCGCTCATGCCCTGCCAGATCAGGGAGTTCGTCTGCAGAACACGGAATTTCCAGGCCCACTCCGGGCTAATGCTGTGGAATTCCTGATAGCCTTTTTCCGCCTCTCAACGCCGCGGCGGCTATTTCGCCATGCCGAAAGGTCTGCAGCGTGTGGTCGAAGGCAGCTTGAGGATCGCGTCGGCGAGCGCAGGCCGACAGGCACATAAGAAAAAAGATCAGCCAGAGCAGTCGCAGGGTCCTCGCAGCAAGCGGCGTGGAGCCAGTTGTCTCTAGGGCTTGTGACCGCCGTTTACGTTGGCCGCCGCGAGGCCGACACTTCCGTCCGCCAGGCATCCCAAGTCCAGCCGGATCATCGTCAGGTTGAAGGAATTGTGGTTCACTCGCAGTTCGGCCAGAAAAATGTTCCCGAACTCGGGCACGTGGATCACGTGTCCGAAACATCTCGCCGGAGGTGGGATCTCCACCGGTTTCCCATCGGCGCCCTTGGCGCCTATGTTCTTGATCTCGACATTTTCGACCAACGAACACGTGATCCCATCCCACTTGCTGCGGCCCGCGTTGGCTTCTCCAGCCTGCGTCTTGATGTCGGCGTAGTTGAGGCCGAACCCATGATACTTCGTTGCCAGCGAACCGTCAGAGTCCTTCAAGCGCATTCTCTCCCGCTCCTCTGCGCCCAACCCTCCCAAGCCCGCCTTCAACCTTTTGTATTGGGTCTCGACCGCCTTCATGAAGCCCGTGCCCTTGTCCACGTGCATTGCGTCCTTGTCCCCGGGCTTCTCGTCACACAGGTCGAGCTTGAGGTAGGGTTCCGCGCGGTGCCGCGCGATGCGCAGATTTTCGAAATGAGTCCCCAGAAAAGTGACATCCGGCGTTTGCACCCCGGGATAGTGGGTGGTTGAAATCTGCGCCACAACCCGATCGGCGGTGACCACGTTCAAGACATTCAGATCTTCCACCACGGAGGTGGCCAGTGTCACCGATGCGCCGGCGTGCTTCTTACTCGCGTGCCCCGAGACCTGGGTGTGAGCAGCAGCGTACGAAATGATTCCCTCCAGCCGGAAATTCTTGGCATGCTGGGAGAAGTAGTTCCGCTGAACTCTCTCTGCGTCCGGCAAGTCCGCGAGCCTGCCCTCCAGCTTTACGAAGGCCTGTTTTTTGATTTCCTGATTGAATGGAAGCTCCAGCCTCCCCGTCAGGGCGTGCGCTTCCGCATGGAAGTAATGGGAGTTGACCTTCTCTGCCATCGGCTTGGCTCCGCTCGTTCGAGCTTAGTTCTGGATTTGCAAATCAATCGGATTACGGCTGATTTCCTGGCTCTGGCCCGCGGCGGTGATGCCGCGCACGACCAGAATGTAGGTGCCCGGCTGCCGATTGTGGCCCGGGATGTAGATCTGTTGGCGTTCCTCGTCCGCAGCTGGCGATATCGGCCTCGACCACTCCAGCTTACCCGCGGGATTATACAAGTCTGCTGCATACGACGCGAATCCTTCCCCTGGCGGCAGGTTTATCAGCAGACCGAACCCTTCTCCGAGGTGGGTTTTGATCTCAGTCGCGGCGGCGCCGCGCGTGCCCACGTTGACCGAAGCCCAGGGCCCGACTTGCGGCTCATTCGCCGCCTGCATCCGATGGGGATACGTGACGAAATTCTGGTAGCCGATCACCGCCAACAGTAGGGCAAGCACCGGCACGGCCAGCGCCGGACGCAGCCACCCGAACCATCCAGGTTTTGCCGGAACCGCGGCGGGTACCGGCGCCGGAGCCGCAGTTGCCGGTTCCGACAACACGACCTTACTCTGTTCCACGAACATGGCGGCCGCGCGTACATCCAGTGCGCAATCCCGGCAGTCAAACAGATGCGCTTCAAACTGATCCCGAAGGCCAGGATCGAGTTCGTCCAGAAGATACCGCTCCGTAGCTTTCTGCCGGACCGCCTCATCGTGGTCCATGGTCGATCCCCCTCAGAGAAATCATACAAACAGTAGTGAGTTGTAGCCGCCAACCGTTTCAGAGTTTTCCCGCCGCCACAACCCCTGGCGGACGAGCCGCCATATTCTTCAAGTACAAGGACTTAAACGATTGCTTGGCGCGGTGCAGCAGTACCCGCAGGTAGTCGCGGTCCACCCCAAAGTCGCGGCAGACTTCATCTTTGTCCCGCTCCTCCAGGAAAACTTCCCGCAGCAGGCGACGATCTTTCTCTGATAGTTTCTCCAGGATCTCGCGGACCTTCTCGCCCATTTGCCTGGCCGCGATGGCGCCAAGCACATCGACCGTCACCGCCGGAAAATCTTTCTCCTCTTCATCTTCGAGCGAACTGTCGCGCGCAGACGACCGATAGTGTTCCAGCAACACGTTGTTGCACATGGAGTTCACAAAAGCGCCCAGACGCTCGGGCTGGCGGATCTTACCGCCCCGCAAGGAGGCAAAAACCCGGGTAAACGTCTCCTGCCGCACGTCTTCAATGGCCTGAGCGGAATGAAGCCGCGAGCGCAGCTTGAGCTGGATCAACTCGGTGAAATAGGCCACGAAATGTTCCTGCGTCCGGAAGTCTCCGTCGCGGAGACGCTCGACGTAGGATTCGTCAAAAGACTGGAGTTCCAAGAACTGGCCCCGCAAGTGGTGAAGTGGCAGCTAGTTTAGCACCTCGCGTGGAAGAAGATGGAGCCGTTCGCACCTGTGTAACGAAACCACTCGGCCCCGCACTATTCCCTTCGAATGTTGATGAACTCCAAGCTTACGGGCCGAACTCGACCAGCAGCGCACCGTTCTCCGTTGCGACCCCGCAAGCCCGTGGCGGGGATGGAAGAGCCCGGCGCCTTCCAATGCACCCTGCTGCGGGCGTTCGAGTTGTCCAAGTCTTACCGCGACGTCTTTCTGCTGAAAGAAGTTCAGGGATGCACCCTGGCGGAGATCGCGGCCATTCTCGGAATCAGCTCCGACACGGCGCTGGCGCGCCTGCAGCGCGCCCGTCGAGAAATCGGCCAGCTAAAGGATTCCGACGCCACGGAGTCTGTGGGATGACCGCTCCGGCGAGTGCGCGCTGGCGAATCTGGTCCGCGAAAGACCGGCTCCCCCATCGAACCTGGTGGGGGAATCCCGGTTCCCGAAACCCTGCGACCGACGAAAACCCGCTAGTCGCCTGGGCATGTGAGACTCTTCTCGAACTCCTCGAAGCCGCCCAGCGAACTGCTCCCACACTGGTCGTGGTCGTCCTGAATATTTTCCGATAGGCTCGGATTCACTCCCCGCGTCTCTTTCCGAAGAAGCCATACGATCTGGCCTTGACGCCCAAATGCGGCCAGCAAGGATCGTCCTCCGCCGAGCGTGGACCCACATGGGGATTCCGGCAAAACGCTGTTTGTGGAAAGTTGGGGAAGAAGGGGACGGTAGGCGAGTCCTTTGCGTCAAAATACCCGACGATCGCCGGCGCCGCGTCCCCAAATTGGCTCCGGCGATCTGAGCACCCAAGCTTCCCCCCGGTCGCCTAGGGTTCTCCATGTCGGGATTCTCGTGGATGTAACTCAGTCGCCAAACTGAGCGACCTCGTTCCACTCATAACCAGTAGTGCGGAAAACGAACTCTTCGTTTCAGAAAAAAAGCGAGTCCGGTACGCGCATCCGTGCGCCCCGAAACTTCATCCCGCATTGTGAATATTGAGGGAGACGCCGACCCAGGGAAGACCTGCAACTTGGGAATCGGGCTGGGGTACAGATTGGTGGGATTTTTTCTGCAACCCAACAGGACTGGCGGAGAGGGAGGGATTCGAACCCCCGATACCCTTTCGGGTATGCCGGTTTTCAAGACCGGAGCCATCAACCACTCGGCCACCTCTCCGGCTATTGCTTGTTTGCAGGCGCGACGCGCGATTCGCCGCTCCTGGCTAGTTTACAACAGGCGCGATGAATCTCAGTGCTGGGGCAGCAGCCCGAATGCCCGGGAGTGAAACTCCATGACCTCGGCGAAGTGCGCAAGAAAATAGGTCAGGCTGTGGTCGCCGGGATAGGAGCGATATTCATGCTTCACCCCTTCTTTTTGCAGTTCGTCGTGCAGGGCCTCTGCCCCTGTTTCGAAGCCGTAGTTGTCATCCTGTCCACAGTTGAAATAGATGGCGAGCTTGCGCAGGGCTGCGGCATTTTTCTTCGCCAGCACAAATGGGCTGTTCTCCTTCCAGTGGGCGACGTTGATCGGCCTCCCAAAAACCGCGCCCAGCACACCCGCAAGCGGGGCGCCCGTCCGCGCTGCTGCGTCGAGTTCCTGCGGCGACTCCGTCATCAGGGCTGCACTCTGCGCGCTCACCGCCGAAAACAGTTCAGGATGCGCGAAGGCAAACCGCAGCGCCCCGTAGCCGCCCATGGAGATTCCGCTGATTGCCCGTCCCGCGCGGCCTGCGCGAATCCGGTATGTGCCCTCGATATGAGGCATGAACTCCCGCAGAAAAAAGTCGCTGTACCGCACCGCGCCGTCCGCCGAGTTGATGTAGAAGCTACGCCTGCCTTCCGGGGCGACGATCAGGAATTCGCCCATCTTGTGCTGGTTGCGCAGATCGTCGAGCAAGGTCCAACCGCCGCTGTTAAAAAGCGTCTGCTCATTGTCGCCCAGGCCGTGCAGAAAATAGAGAACCGGATAACGCCGCACGGGGTGCTGCCTCGCGCCCGCGTCGTAACCCGCGGGCAGGTAGACGCAATAATGGACCACTTGCTGGAGTATCCGGCTGTTTAGAGCGCTGCAGTCGATTCGGCTTTGAGCCGTGGCCAAGCCCTGCGCCAACAGAAGGACGAGGAAAGTGGACAACGAGAAAGCCAGACGTCGGGTGCGCGTCATGCCAGTCAGTTTACTCGTAGCGCAGCGCTTGTACCGGATCGAGCCGGGCAGCGCGTCCCGCGGGATACAAGCCGGAAACCAGGCTGACGAGGAAAGAAAATCCAATCGCCAACGCGACCAGCCACCACGGCACCGCCCAGAAATGTTCCGGCGGAAACGACTGGCGCTTGAGGTAGACGTTGGTGCCGAAGTTGATCACTTGTCCGATGGCCCAGCCCAGGGCGACTCCCACAATGCCACCCACGATCCCCATGGCTCCGGCCTCGGCGAAGAACAGCTTCTTCACATCTCCGTCGCTGGCCCCAATGGCTTTCATGATGCCGATCTCGCGGCGACGCTCGAGAATGGCCATCACCAGAGTGTTCACGATACCGATGGAGGCGACGATCAACGCCAGGCTGCCGAAAATTCCGAGGAACGCGTACAACACCTGGAACACCTGTTGCAGGCCGCGGCTGGCATCGAGGATGGAAAAGGTCGTGAAGCCCATCTTCTTGATGTCATTTTCCACAGATTGGATCTGGTTTGGGTTTTTCACCCGCACGCTGATCGAGGAATAAACCGGCTGATCGCTCGCTGCGCGCGCGATTTCGCGCAGGTCGGTGGGCTGCATCACGTGCAGACTCTCGGCCAGCTTCAACGGCAGGAAAACCTTGGCACGCATTGGACCACGCATGCTTTCCGGGTCCAGATCGGCGACGCCCACGATCTTGAGCTTCTGCTCGCGCGAAATGACGGAGTATGTGGCCTCGGCGAGATTGCTCTCCGCGGGGTTCGCTGCAGCGGCGCTGGGAGGCGATGGCTGTGCCGGGCTGGGCGCGCGTTGGGCGTAGCGCATCGTCAATTCCTTGCCCAATAGCGGCTTCGCCAGATCGGCGACATTGGCCTCATCCACCCCGGGAGTCGGAGTTTTGCCCAACAACTCCTCGGCAAATGTTTTTTGCAGGATCGCTTCGGGCGCCGTGTCCGAGGAAAAAAAGCGCCCCTGCATGCCTTCGAAAGCGTCGTTCGATTTCGCCGACTCGGGAAGGGCTGAGATCATGGTCAAATGCGGCTTGTCATCGTAGCGCAATTCCGTAACGAAGCGAATGTCAGGATAGGCCTCGAGTACGTTGGGCAGATGTTCCATCTCCTGCCGCGCCGGCTCATCCAGCACGCGGCTTTCGCCTGCGGTGGGCCCGCCGCGCTCCTCCCCGCGGCCCATCCCCCGCAGATCGCGCCGTGACGTGACCAGGACCGTGTCGAATAACCCCGACTTCGCCAGGCGCCGCGAGAACAGTTGCTGCAGGCCAATGCCCAGCGAGAGCATCGCCACCAGCGACGCCACGCCTACCGAGATCCCGATTGTGGTCAGGGAATTTCGGAGCAACGACTCGCGCAGATTCCGCAGGGCCAGTTCGGTCAGATCTGGAATCTTCACGACCGTCCTCCTTCGCGCAGATCACGGCTGGTGGAAGCGTTTGCCCGATCGTCGATCAGTTTGCCGTCGGCCAGAAAAATCATCCGTTGCGCGTAACGCTCGGCCAACGCACGCTCGTGCGTCACCATCACCACCGTCATGCCCAGTTCCCGGTTGAACTTGCGGACCAGATCCATGATTTCGGTTCCGGTGTGGCTGTCGAGGTTCCCGGTCGGTTCGTCGGCCAGCAGAAGCTGTGGACGATTGATCAATGCGCGCGCCAACGCTGCCCGCTGCTGCTCGCCGCCGGAAAGTTCGCTGGGGCGATGGTTCATGCGCGCCTGCAGTCCCACTCGTTCCAGGGCCTCGCGCGCCAGATGGTCGCGTTTGCTGCGATCGACTTCGGCGAAGCGTAGAGGCAGTTCCACGTTCTCCGCAAGGGTCATGCTGGCGATCAGATTGAATGACTGGAAGACCATCCCCACCACATGCAGGCGATACTTGGCGAGTTCTTCGCGCGAGAGTTTCGCCAGATCGCGATCCTGCACGACGACGCTTCCCGAGGTCGGACGATCCAGCCCTGCAATCAGGTTCAGCACCGACGACTTGCCGGACCCGGAACTGCCCAGCAACGCGACAAACTCCCCGGCGCGAACCTCCAGCGAGACGCCGTCCACCGCGCGGATGACCGTTTCTCCCATGCGGTAATGCCGGCACAGGTTTTCACTCCGGATCGCGACGGTACTGCTTGCGGCGGAAACTACCGAGAGGGTCGTCATGGTCCTAGCGCATTTCTCCCCGCAGCACGCGCAGCGCATCCGCCGCTTTCACGTCGCCATTCTTGCCGTCTCCACCGTTGCCATTGACTGTAACCGCGTCACCCTCGCCCGGAGCCAGAAATAGATTGTTCTCCACGCCGTGCTGGCGCGTGTAGAGATCGTAGTACCGGCCACGCGCGGCATAGAGTTCCGCGTGGGTGCCACGCTCCACGATCTTCCCCTGCTCCATGACCATAATCTGGTCGGCGCGGCGAATTGTCGAGAGCCGGTGCGCAATCACGAACGTGGTCCGTCCCTGCATCAGATACGAAAGGCCCTGCTGAATCATCGCTTCCGATTCTGAGTCGAGGCTGGACGTGGCTTCATCCAGAATCAAGATGCGCGGCTCCGCCAGAATGGCGCGAGCAATCGAGATTCGCTGCCGCTGGCCCCCTGACAGCTTCACGCCCCGCTCACCGACCACGGTGTCGTATTTCTCGGCAAACGACTCGGCGAACTCATCCACGCGTGCGATCCGGCAGGCGCGCATGACTTCTTCCTCGCTGGCGTCGGGTCGCGAAAACGCCACGTTCTCGCGGATCGTTCCGTCGAACAGAAACGATTCCTGCAACACCACTCCCAAGCGCGTGCGGAACGAGTCGAGTCGCACCGTGCTCAAATCGACGCCATCCACGCGGATTGTGCCTTTGGAAGGAACGTAAAAAGCCGAGATCAATCCGATGGTCGTAGATTTCCCCGAGCCCGACGACCCCACGAGCGCAGTCACCGTGCCCGGCTCAGAGCGAAAAGAAATATCGTGCAGCACCTCGTGGGCTCCGTCATAGCTGAAGCTCACGTCGTCAAACTCAATCGTGCCCACGATGTCGCGCAGCACCACGGAACGCCTCGGATCCTGATCCTCGGGCCGTTCCCGCATGATCTCCTGCGTCCGTTCCAGCCCCGCCAGCGCCTCGGTGAGTTGAGTGCCAATCGAGACCACCTGCATGATGGGCGCGATCAGGAAAACCAACAGGAAGTTGTAGGAAAAATAACTTCCTGGAGTCAAAGTGTGCGCCACCATCTGACGTCCGCCCACGTACATGGTGGCCGCTCCGACCACTCCGAGCAGCACACTGGCCGACAGACTCATCAGCGATGTCGCCGTGAGTGTGCGCATCACGTTATCCAGCAGCCTTCGCACGCCGCCGGCAAAAATCTTTTCTTCCCGTTTTTCCGCGTGATATCCCTTAATCACCCGAACCCCGCCCAGCGATTCCGTGAGTCGCCCTGTAACGTCGGCATTGATCTTGCCCCGCTCGCGGAAGATGGGACGGATCGTCGCGAAAGCCTTGTTCAGCGCCAGTGCAAAACAACCGAGAGAGCCGACGGCGATCAGCGTCAGCGGGACGCTGATGCGAAGCAGCAGCGCCAGCGCAATCCCCGCGGCCACCAGTCCCCCGGTAAAATCCACAAGTCCCGTACCCAGCAGATTGCGCACGCCCTCCACGTCGGTCATGATGCGTGACACCAGCGCCCCAGTTTTGTTCGCATCGTAGAAGGCGACCGGCAGGCGCGAGATGTGCACCTGCACTTGCTGGCGCAGGTCGGCAATCAGGCGCTGCGCCGCCTTTGACAATAACTGGGTCAGCGAAAAGGAAGTAACGCCCTGGACAAGTGTGGCCAATAAGACCGCCAGCACCAGCGGCCGCAGCAATCCCGTCTGATGTTTGCCAACCACATTATCAATCAGGAATTTCGAAGAGTACGGCAGCACGAATCCGGCGACCTTGTTGATCACCATCAGCACAAACCCCAGCCCGAGCAGCGCCCGGCGCGGACGCATCAACTTCCAAACCTCCGGCCAAACCGCCTTCAGGCGCTCGAGTTTCGGGGGCTTCGCGGCTTCTTTTGCTGGGGAACTCAATCCAGTGTTTGACTCCTTCGAGGCCGGTTTCGCTTCATTATTACTGCATTGTCACACATCCACTGGCGGGGCGCCGCCTGACAGGCTACGCCCCGCCGTTGTATGCTCGGGGCGTGTCTCGCCCGTCTCCGCCGGACCGTTCGCCGACCCTGGGGCTGTTGCTGGGCCTCCTTATTACATTGTCCGCGGTCCTGGCTTATTCGGTCTATATCACCTGGCAGGTGACCGGTCTGCGCCAGTTGCAGACGAATCTGGTGGACCGCAACCGCAAGGATTCCCTGCAGTTGTTGCGCATCCAGAATGACCTCAACCTGCTCGCCGTGGCCATGCGCGACATGGTGAGCGGGGACGAACCGTATCCCCTCACCGCCTGGTCGGCCCAGTTCCAGCGCATTCGCACCGATCTGGACGACGCCATCCGTCTGGAAGCGGGTTTCGCCGCGGCTGGCCGCACCCCGGAACAAAGCGCTTTTCTCACCAGTTCCTTCACCCAGTTCTGGAATGCGGTTGACCGCATCTTCGCTCTCGCCCATGACGGCAAGGAAAGGGAGGCGCGCGAGCAGATCCAACTTTCGCTCCAGGAACGGCAAGCTGCCCTGAGTACGGCCGTAGCCCGGTTGCTGGTGCAGAACAGCGAAAATGAGGAGCAAGCCGGCCAGCGCATCGTACAAATCTACGATCGCGTGCAGCGCCAGGTGTATGTTTTTCTCGCCGCCACTCTTCTTGCGATCCTTTTGAGCAGCCTCTCCCTCATCCGCTGGAACCGCCGGCTCTTCGCCCGCATGGCCGAGATCTCCGAACGCCGCAGCGAACTGGCGCAGAAGCTGATCGCGACCCAGGAATCCACCCTGCGCTACATTTCACGCGAACTGCACGACGAGTTCGGCCAGATTCTCACCGCCGTCGGGTCCATGCTGCGGCGCGCCGGCACCCACGCGCCCGAAGGTTCAACTCTGCGGACCGATCTGAACGAAGTCCTGCAGATTGTGCAGACCACGCTCGAGAGTGTTCGCAGTCTCTCCCAGGCCCTGCATCCCGTCATGCTGGACGAGGCCGGATTCGAGAGCACGCTCGACTGGTACATCCCTACCGTGGAAAGACAAACCGGAATTGCCATATCCTATGAGAAGCGGGGAGAACCATTCCTCGTGGATGGCGGCGCCGGTGTGCACCTCTATCGCGTGCTGCAGGAAGCGCTCAACAATGTGGCACGCCATTCCGGCGCCCGGCAGGCGTGGGTACGGTTGCGCTTCCTGCCTCATGCGCTTGAACTGGAAGTGGAAGATCATGGAGTCGGATTCACTGAGCCGCCGAACAAGCGCGGCATCGGTCTGGTGGCAATGCGTGAGCGCGCCGAGTTGATGGGTGGTCAGATTGTTTTCTCGCGTCCCGCTGAAGGTGGAACCCTGGTGCATCTTGCCGTTCCCAGGGAGAAAGCAGAGTCCTATGGAAAAGAAGATCACAGTTTTGCTGGTGGATGATCACAGCCTGGTCCGGCGTGGTTTCCGGCGCATGCTGGAAGATGAATCCGACATGAAGGTCGTCGGCGAAGCCGGCGACGGCGAGGCCGCAATTAAGCTGGCTCGAGAACTTCATCCCCGAGTTGTCGTGATGGACTGCGCTCTTCCCGGCATGAACGGGCTGCAGGCAACACGGAAGATCATCGAGGAGTCCCCGAACACCGCCGTTCTCATGCTCAGCATGCACACCGAGAGTACGTGGGTTCGCCAGGCGATTGAGGCCGGCGCCCGGGGATATGTGCTCAAGAACGCGTTAGACCTTGAACTCGGAGCGGCCATCCGCAAGGTCGCCGCCGGAGAAACAGTGTTCGATCCCCAGGTCGAACAACCTGCGGCCTTGAAGGGTGAACGCGGCACGGCGCTCACGCAGCGCGAACTGGAAGTCCTTCAAATGATCGTCGACGGCAAGTCGAACAAGGAAATCGCTCTGGATCTCGATCTCAGCGCCAACACGGTCGCTGTCCACCGCGCCAACATCATGAACACCCTCGGAATCCACAAGACTGCCGAGTTGGTGGTGTACGCGATTCGCGCCGGGCTGGTGAACGTTCCGTGAATCGCAGGTCTTTCCTATGGGGGATGGCGGGCGCGGCGTCATGGTCGCAGTTGTCGCGGCTTGACGCCCTGGCCGCGCAGGAGGCGGCGAGTTCTCCAGGATTTCGCTTCGCCGATGTGACCGGCTCCGCGGGAATCCAGTTCCAGCACAATAGCGGAGCCTTCGGCGGCAAGTTCCTGCCCGAAACTCTGGGCTCCGGCTGCGCTTTTCTGGACTACGATCGCGACGGCTGGCAGGATATTCTACTGATCAATGGCGCCGACTGGCCCGGCCACAAGAAACACCGCTCCACCCTGCGCCTGTATCACAACAACGGCAACGGCACGTTCACGGACGTGACTTCCCGCGCCGGCCTCGATGTCGAACTCTACGGCATGGGTGTTGCGGTTGGTGACTACAACAACGACGGCTTTCCCGATATTCTCGTGACTTGCGTCGGGCAGAACCGTTTGTTCCACAATACCGGCAAAGGCACATTCGTCGACGTGACCCACGCCAGCGGCCTGGGAAAGCGAGAAGGCTTCAGCACCTCCGCTCTCTGGTTCGATTACGACCGCGACGGCCTGCTCGATCTTTTTGTCTGCAACTACGTAAAGTGGTCGCCCGAGCACGACGTTTTCTGCAGCCTGGACGGAAAACACAAGTCTTACTGCACTCCGGAAGCGTATCGCGGCGCAACCTGCTGGCTCTTCCACAATCGCGGCAACGGAACCTTTGAAGACGTCACTGCAACCAGCGGCATTTTCGACAGCAGTTCGAAATCGCTGGGGGTGGCCTTGCTCGACGACAACCACGACGGCTGGCCCGATCTGCTGGTGGCCAACGATACTCAGCCGAACAAGCTCTATCGCAACCAGCGCAATGGAACGTTCAAGGACACCGCGGTGGAGGCCGGACTCGCCTTCAGCAGCGAGGGCAGGGCCCGCGCCGGCATGGGCGTCGACGTCGGCGACTTCGACAACTCAGGCTCGGCGGGCGTGGCCATTACCAACTTCGACAACGAGATGATCGGGTTGTACCGGGCAACTGGCAAGGGTTTCGAAGACATCGCTGCGCAGGCGGGAGTGGGCATGGCTTCCAAGAACAGCCTCGGCTTTGGCTGCGTTTTTCTCGACCTGAACCTGGATGGCTGGCTCGACTTTGCCGTGGCCAACGGACACATCGATGAGACGGTGCGCAACATTCGCGGCAACGTGGGCTACGCCCAGCCCCCGCAACTTTTTCTCAACAGCGAAAAAGGAACGTTTCACGAAGTCGCCGCCGAAGTCGGCGGCAGCTTCGACCATCCCAAGGTCGGTCGCGGTCTGGCCTATGGCGACTTCGATCGCGACGGAGACCTCGATCTCCTGCTCACCACCAACAACGGGCCCGCTTATCTGTATCGCAACGATCAACTCGCGGGGAACCACAGCATCCGTTTTCGCTTGGTGGGAACCAAGTCAAACCGCGACGGCATCGGAGCAACCGTGCGAATCTTTGCCGGCGGCTTAATGCAGACGCGAATGGTCAAAGGCGGCTCCAGCTACTTGTCGCAGTCCGAACTGCCCGTGACCTTTGGACTGGAAAAAGGCGACCGCATCGAGCGCGTGGTAATCGATTGGCCCAGCGGCCGAAACGAGGAGTACAAGAATCTTGCTGCGGGCCGCTGCTATGAGTGCACGGAAGGAAAGGGAATCGCGCCGCAGGACGGCTACTGAGCCGAATTGGCGGCCGTGTGTCTGACCAGGCTCCCCGCCGTCGCCAGTTCAATCTCCACCGAATCGTTGACCCGCAAGAAAAGTGTGCTTGGATTCTTCATTCCCCACTTCGCGTACGGAACCGTGAAATGAACGGCTGCCGTCCAGTGGTCCGAAGACATCTCCACCGTGGCCGGGACCGTGATCTCGCGGTCCACTCCGTGAATGCTGAACAGCCCGTGCACTTTGACCGAGGATTTTCCCTGATCTACAACAGCGCCTTCCACCCTGTCCGGACGAAACGTAATTTCGGGATAACGTTCGCTCTCCAGAATTTCTCGATGCATCTTGCGGTCGCGCATGCCGCTCCCGCTCTCGCCGCTTTTGGCGTCGACCACGATCTCGCCGGAAATCTTTCCCGAAGCCGGGTCGAACTGTAATGCTCCACGCTTCAGTTGAAAAGTCCCATGCACGGTGTGCAGCACGTCGCCCAAAGTGAACTTCACGGAAGTACGCGCCGGATCAAGCTGAAGGTCAGCCTGCTGGGCCGCTGCCAAAATCGCCGTCACCATCAGCAGACCCAGAACCGTCGATCTCCGGATAGCTCGACGGTTAGCCCAATGTCTGCTGGCGCGCATCATTATGCGGTTAACAGTCCCCATCCCAAAGTCAGACCGTCCCATGCAAGGTGCAGGGGCGAAACGGCTCCCACATGCAGCTCCAGCAGGCGCCGAAAGATGGCCGGACGCTTCTGGAAGACTTGCAGTGCACGGCGTTGCAACCACGGGCGTCCATCAAGAGTGAGCATTAGCCGCGCCATCCCCAGCGGACGCCGAGCCAGCCTCCGGTGTTGAACCTGATAGCGCGCCAGGTCCCCGGTTTCGAAACATTCCGCCAGGGCGACCGCCTGACTGAAAGCCAGTCCAAGCCCTTCGCCGGTGATCGCATCCACCGTTCCCGAAGCATCTCCGATCAGGGCGACGTTGCCTCGCCACACTCGCTTGAACGTGCGATTCCCGGTGATCGCTCCTCTTTCCGCGGAGACCGTCTCCGCCCCGCGCAGCCGTCCGCGCAGCTCAGGCAACGCCTGCAACCCTTCCTCGATCCGCAACTCGCGATCACGCGATGCGAGAGCCACGCACACCTGCTCGCGGCTTACAGCGGTGGCATACGCCTGACAGTTTTCGCCCCAGTACACTTCCATGCGGTCGGTCCAGGGTGCGACCCGGTAATGCCGCCGGAACGCATACCGAAGACGCGGTCGCGAGCCGGCATCGAGGCCCGCCCAGCGCCGGACGCGCGAGTTGGAGCCGTCGGCGCCGACAATCCAGCGCGCCTCGACCAGGTGCCTGCCGAGGTGAACGCCCTTCAGCGAAATGCCCGTGACCGTCGTTCGCCACAACAGATCGGCGCCCAGTTGCTCGGCGCGCTCCACCATCACACGATGCAGCGCTGTGCGGCGAACCGCCAGACCGCAGCCCTGCGCTGGGAACAAAGCATCCGCCGTCAACCGGTCGCTCAGAAAGCGGATGCCCAGAAAAGCATGAGCGTCCGCGAGCGGTAGATGAATGCCCAGTCGCGCCAGCGCGGCCAGGCCGTCCGGCATAAAGCCCTCGCCGCAGGCTTTGTCGATGGGCGGCTGCGCGCCGTCCGCCACCATCACGCGGAAACCTCGTTGCCGCGCTGCAATGGCCGCCGCCAGCCCTGCCGGGCCGCCACCAATCACGAAAACGTCGGTCGAGTTCAACAACCGCTGCACCTCACCATTGCAAAAGTAGAAGCTCGGAACCGAATCCCGGCCCATCGCCGCAAGCACACCCAGCGTGCCCGGCTCGGGACGCCGGTTCTTCATCACATCTTCCAGCACCACCAGGACCGATGCCGACGACAGGTTCCCCAGCTCCTGCGCGGCTTCGATCTAGATACCGTTGGCTTCGCCCCAGGTCGTGATGTCGTGGTATTTCTCCGCTGCCAGCGCCAGATAGCGGCCTTCCACCGTGACGTTGCGATACAACCGCCAGCAGCTGCGGATTCCTCAGCCCGTCGCCCCAGTATTCTTGCGGTTTTTGCAGCAGGGAACTTCTGGGAATAGTAATGCTTGGGGAAGGCACTCGCGGCGCTGGCGATTTTCATCGAATGTGGATCCCGGTCCCGGCACGGAGTCAGCCCCGCCACCTGCCCGCCATCGCTGGCTTACCAGCTTAGATGGCTGGTCGCGGATCGCGGTTGCAACGGCGCGCCGAATGCCGTGTAGTGCATTGTCCCAATGCTGATCGCCCGACTTGTCATGCTTTTGTTAAATCAAAGTCAGGCTGAACGCCTCGTTGCCACCCCGGCGTCCCTGGTTCGCAGACCTAAGGCGTTATCCGCAATCGAGCTCGGCGTATTCCCCACCGAGTACGTAGCCACGGACGTGAGCGTTCCGCTGCTGGCGTCCAAACTGAAAGACTGAATCGCCGGACTCGACTGGTTACCCACAAACAGGTACTTGCCGCTGGGATCACTGGCAATAAAGCTGGGCTGCGCACCGGTGCCGAACGGCGAATTGGTAAGCAGAGTTAATGAGCCATCGCTACCAATCGAATACGCCCCGAGATTGCTCGAGCCTGCATTCGCCACGTACAAATACTGGCCGGACTTGTCTATTAGGAGCGCAACCGGCGTCGAATACGACTCCCCAATCGGAGACCCCGAGAGTTCCGTGAGCGAACCGTCCGAGTTGATGGTGAATTCCGAGATCGAGTTGTCTCCCGTGTTTGCGGTGTAGAGATGCGATCCACTGGGATCAATCGCCAGGCCGTAGGGATTCGTTCCCGGCTGAATAACCTGGATCACGGAAAGAACTCCCGCGTTGAGACCAAAGACTTCGATGTACCCCGGCGAACCCCCGCCAGTCACATAGAGAACATTTCCCGATGGCGCCAGTTTCATGTTGAGCGGAGCGATTCCGATCGGGAAGGGAGAGCCCCCCACTGGAGTCAGTTGGCCACTGCTGGCGTCAATGGAAAAAACTGAAATGTTATTCGTGCCGGAGTTGGCGACGTACAGAAAGCTTCCCGCCGAGTCCATGGCGAGCAAGGTCGGCGCTGTGCCAGTGACCGTGCGCGGCGTCACTTCCGTTAGCACTCCAACACTCGAAATCGTGAACAAAGACACATCGCTCTCGCCCGAGTTCGCCGCGTACAAAAACATCTTTGACGGATGAATCGCGATCGACTGCACCGCCGGGCCCGCCGTGATCGGACTCACCGACAGCGCGGTGAGCACGCCTGCGTTAGGGTCTTCGCGATAGGCAACGATCTGGCTGGCGGCGGGAAGTGCCGCGTACAAATAACGGTTAATGGTCGTACCGCAACCCATCCATGTGGCTATGCCCGCACCCACCAGGAACAGAGCCGCTGCTTTCTTTAGCATCCGTGACTCCTGAAAGAAATTATCTGAAACGAAAATTGGGAAATCGCTGATCTTTTCCGTACCGAACCGGGTCTGTGCCGAACCGGGCGAATGTTGCCCTCAAGCAGTGCTTCTCGGTGGTTCCTATCATACGGGGAGAAGGTACTCTTGCGCAGCCCTAGCTCCCTGCGATGCAAGTCGTCTCCCGTCAGGTTGCATCGGCACTCTAGTGTAGACGACTTCCGCGAGAAGCTGAAAGACTAGCAGGCAATGTAGAACAGTCAACCACGACCATCCCACTGTTTAGTGCGCCAGGCTGGGAGCACCGGTGTCGGGCAGAGCCTTGTCCTCGCCGCCGCGCAGCGCCAACCGTAGACGATCGAGATACACGTAAACCACCGGCGTGGTGAACAGCGTCAGCATCTGGCTGACAATCAGTCCGCCCACGATCGTAATTCCCAGCGGGCGGTGCAATTCCGAACCGGTGCCCCTGCCCAGCGCCAGAGGCAACCCCCCGAGCAGCGCCGCCATGGTCGTCATCATGATCGGCCGGAAACGCAGGATGCAGGCATCGTAAATAGCCTCTACCGGCTTCTTTCCCTGGGTGCGTTCCACTTCGAGCGCCACGTCGATCATCATAATCGCATTCTTTTTCACCAGGCCAATCAGCAGGATGATGCCAATCGTTCCGATCACGTTGAGTTCATTGTGCGTCAAAAGCAGCGCCAAAAGCGCGCCCACGCCCGCCGACGGCAACGTCGACAAAATCGTGATGGGATGAATGTAGCTCTCATAGAGCATGCCCAGCACAATGTAGACGGTGACCAGGGCGGTCAGAATCAGGATCGGCTCGCTTGAAAGCGAATCCTGGAAGGCAGCAGCCGTCCCCTGAAAGCTGGCCTGAACGGTCGAGGGGAATCCAATGCTGCGTTCGGCATTCTCAATCGCCTGCGTCGCCTGACCAAGAGAAACTCCCGGCGCCAGGTTGAACGAGATCGTCACCGAAGGCACCTGCCCCTGGTGATTCACCGCCAGCGGTGTGTTCGACGGCTCATAATGCGTAAAAGCCGCCAACGGCACGGGCGTTCCCGCGGTGGATCGCAGATAAATGTTCTGCAGGGCTTCGGGAGTCTGCTGGAATTGCGGCGCAACCTCCATGACTACGTGGTATTGATTGAGCGCCCGGTACATGGTGGAAACCTGCCGTTGTCCGAACGCGTCATACAAGGCGTTGTCCAGAGTCTGCGGCGTGATGCCCAGGCGGCTGGCCGTGTCGCGATCGATCACCAGCCTGGCCTGCAGTCCGTGATCCTGCTGGTCCGAGTTCTGGTCGCGCAATTCCGGCAGGGTTTTCAGTTTCTGCAGCAAACGCGGCGCCCAGTTGTTCAAATCATCCAGGTTGGCGCTCTGCAGCGTGTACTGATACTGCGCGTTGCCAAACCGCCCGCCAATCGTGAGGTCCTGGGCCGACTGCAAAATCAGCGTAGCGCCCGGCACAACCGCCAGCTTGCCGCGGAGCCGGTTGATCACATCGTCCGCGCTCACGGTCGGGCAGTTCTGCCAGAAATGATGCGCCGGGCAGGGGCTGCGCTGTTCCAGCGGCTTCAGCATCACGAAAAACCGGCCCTGGTTCGCAGCCGTGTTTCCGCCGGCAAATCCGACCACGCTGTCAACCGCAGGATCCTTCATCACGATGTCCACGTAACGCCGCATCTTGTCGCTCATGGCCTGGAACGAAATGTCCTGTGCCGCCATTACCGCTCCCATGATGCGGCCCGTATCCTGCTGCGGAAAGAAGCCCTTGGGAACGATGATGTACAAGTACACGCTGAGGCAGGCCACCAGGATGGTTGCCGTGAGCGTCACCGGTTCGTGGGCCAAAACCCATTTCAGGGAGTGGCGGTACGATGCCAGAAGACGGTCGAACACCCACTCACTGCCGCGGTAGAACAGGTTGTGCTGCTCACTCGTTGCCGGCCGCAGGAATTTGGCGCACATCGTTGGAGTCGTCGTCAGCGAAACCAGCAGGGAAACACCGATCGCAATACTCAACGTCACCGCGAACTCGCGGAACAGCCGCCCCACAATCCCACCCATCAACAGCAGGGGAATAAACACGGCGACCAGAGAGGTGCTCATCGAGATAACGGTGAATCCGATCTCGGCAGCTCCCTTAAATGCCGCCTGCACCGCACCCATCCCGCGCTCCAGGTAGCGCGTGATGTTTTCCAGCACCACGATCGCGTCATCCACCACGAACCCGGTTGAAATCGCCAGCGCCATCAGCGAAAGATTATCCAGGCTGTAACCCAGTAGATACATTCCTCCGAACGTGCCCACCAGCGACAGCGGTACTGCAATGCTTGGAATGATCGTCGCTCGCACGGTTCGCAGGAACGCGAACACCACCAGGATGACCAGGATGACCGAAATGATCAGCGTGGTTTCGATATCCTTCACCGAGGCGCGCACCGTGACCGTGCGGTCCATCGCGACCATCAAATGAATTGCTGGGGACACTGACGACTGCAGATACGGCATCAAGGCTCGCACACGGTCAACAGTGTCAATGATGTTGGCGCCCGGCTGTCGGAAGAGGACGACCAGAACGCTGGGTTTGCCATTGGCCAGGCCAATGTTTCGGCTGTCGGCCACTGCATCCACAACCTCAGCCACATCGCCCAAACGCACAGCCGCGCCGTTGTGGTATGCCACAATCAGCGGACGATACTGATCCGCCGTGAACAGCTGGTCATTGTCTGAGAATGTGTAAGAAACGGTGCTGTCGGAGACCGACCCTTTGGGACGATTCGCGTTGGCCGCGTTCAGCGCATTGCGCACCGTGTCCAGACCAATTCCAAGTTTGTTGAGCAAGGTGGGATTTACTTCCGCGCGCACCGCAGGTTGCGACGAACCCCACACGAAAACCTGCCCCACTCCGTCGACCTGGGCTACCTTTTGCGCCAGAACAGAATCGGCCGCGTCGTACAGCTGCGGGACCGTCATGGTGTCGGATGTCAGGGCGATAATGAAAATCGGCGCATCCGCCGGGTTGGCCTTGCGGTAACTCGGATTGCTCGGCAGATTAGCCGGAAGCTGGCTGCGCGCCGCATTGATGGCGGCCTGCACGTCGCGCGCTGCCGCATTAATATCCCGGTTCAGATCGAATTGCAGCGTAATGCCAGTTGACCCCATCTGGCTCGACGACGTCATCTGGTTCACGCCCGAGATGCGCCCAAACTGCCGCTCCAGCGGCGTGGCCACGGCCGACGCCATGGTCTGCGGATCCGCCCCGGGCAAGCCCGCGCCTACTCCGATCACCGGGAAATCCACGCGCGGCAGCGAAGCCACCGGAAGAAAATTGAAGGCGAGGATTCCCGAGAGCAGCAGCGCCGCCGCCAGCAGCGACGTGCCAATCGGACGCCGGATAAATGGAGCTGAAATACTCATTCGCTAATCAGCATGCCTAATCAGCATGCCCAATCAGTATGTCTAATCCGCCGGCATGGGCTCGTGCGGAATCGGATTGCCGATCTTGTAGCGCTCAAACCTGTGCGCCAGCCGGTCAAACCACAAATACACCACCGGTGTCGTGTAGAGCGTGAGCAACTGGCTGAGCAGCAACCCGCCCACGATCGTGATGCCCAGCGGCCGCCGTAGTTCCGCTCCCGTCCCCGACCCCAGCGCCAGGGGCAGGCCGCCCAGCAGCGCCGCCATCGTCGTCATCATGATGGGACGGAACCGCAGCAGGCAGGCCTGGTAGATCGCTTCCTCCGGCGGCTTGTGTTCCACTCGTTCCGCCTCCAGTGCGAAGTCAATCATCATGATGGCGTTCTTCTTCACAATGCCGATCAGAAGAATGATGCCGATCAGCGCCACCACGGTTAAGTCATTGCCGGTGATCATCAGCGCCAGAATCGCGCCCACTCCGGCCGAAGGCAGGGTGGAAAGAATCGTCACCGGATGAATGTAGCTCTCGTACAAAACCCCGAGCACGATGTAGACCGTGATTACCGCTGCCAGAATCAGATAGGGTTCAGACGCCAGCGAGTTCTGAAACGCCGCCGCCGTCCCCTGAAACGCCGCATGAATGCTGGGCGGCAGCTGAATATCTTTTTCCGCCTGTTGAATCTCCTTGGTTGCGTCGCCCAGCGAAGCCCCCGGCGCCAGATTGAACGAGAGCGTCACCACCGGGAATTGCCCCTGATGGTTGACTGCGAGCGAAGCATTGGCCGACTGCATCCGCGTGAACGTCGAGATTGGGACCGGCGCACCGCTCGTTGTCACCGCTGCGCCGTTGGCCGTGGGCGCTCCCGAGTTCGGAGTCACCACGCTGGGGCGGATGTAAATATTTTTAAGATCTGCGGGCGTCTGCGCGAAGTTCGGCAGAACCTCCAGAATCACGTGATACTGATTCAACTGCGTAAAGATGGTCGAAACCTGGCGCTGCCCGAACGCGTCATACAACGTGTTGTCGATGGCCTGGGGAAAAATTCCCAGCCGCGACGCGGTGTCCCGGTCAATCGTGATATTCGTTTTCAGCCCGTTATTGAGCTCATCCGTAGCCACATCCCGCAGCGCGGGCAGAGTCTGCAGTTTGGCCACCAGCTTCGGCGTCCATTGCGCCAGTTCCTGCGCGTCCGCATCTTCGATGGAATACTGAAATTGCGTGCGACTCACGCGGTCTTCCACCGTCAGGTCCTGCACCGGCTGCATGTAGAGAGTGATGCCATCTACCTTCGCCAGTTCCGGTTGCAGTCGCCGAATGATCGCCGAAGCATCGTCGGAGCGCTCGTCGCGCGGCTTCAGATTAATCTGGATTCGTCCCGCGTTCGGCGTGGTATTCGTGCCATCTACTCCGATGAAGGACGACAAACTCTCCACAGCTTTGTCCTGCAGGATGATCTTTGCCAGTTCCTGTTGGCGCAGCGCCATGGCGTCGAAGGAAACCGAATCAGGCGCTTCCGACACTCCCAGAATCACCCCCGTATCCTGCACCGGGAAAAATCCTTTGGGCACGATCACGTAGAGCACCAGCGTGAGCACCAGCGTTCCAAACGTTACCAGCAGCGTCGTAGTCTGGTACTTCAGCACCACCTTCACGGTGCGTCCGTAGAATGCGATGATGCGGTTGTAATAGTCCTCAGTAACCTCGTAGAAG
Organism: uncultured Acidobacteriaceae bacterium; assembly: GCA_963825155.1. Taxonomy (GTDB): domain Bacteria; phylum Acidobacteriota; class Terriglobia; order Terriglobales; family Acidobacteriaceae; genus Sulfotelmatobacter. The sequence continues at coordinate 462,224 of CAWGRZ010000004.1, forward strand.
CGCCCCTTCTCGCCTGCTTTACGATGCTTGAGCAGCTTGGCGCACATCATCGGGGTCAGCGTCAGTGAAACTCCTGCCGAGACCAGAATCGTCACCGCCAGCGTGACCGCGAACTCGCGGAACAGCCGCCCCACAATGTCGCCCATGAACAAAAGCGGAATCAGAACCGCAATCAACGAGACGGTCAGCGAAACGATGGTGAACCCGATCTGCCCTGATCCTTTCAACGCCGCGTCCAGCGGCGAGTCTCCCGCCTCCAGGAAACGGTCGATGTTTTCGATCATCACAATGGCGTCATCCACCACGAATCCCGTGGAGATGGTCAGCGCCATGAGCGTCAAATTGTTCAGGCTGTAGCCCAGCAGGTACATCACGCCGAACGTCCCGATCAGCGAGAGCGGCACCGCCACGCTCGGGATCACAGTCGCGGCAAGATTCCGCAGAAACAGGAACACAACCATCACCACCAGCGCGATGGCCAGCATCAGTTCAAACTCCACGTCTTTCACCGAGGCGCGGATGGTTGTCGTCCGGTCGGTGAGAATCTGCACCTTGATCGCCGAGGGCAGTGACGCTTGCAACTGGGGCAGAAGCTTCTTGATCCGGTCAACCACGCTGATGATGTTGGCTCCCGGCTGCCGCTGGATGTTGACGATCACCGCCGGAGTCAGATTCATCCACGCCGCCAGCCGGTTGTTCTCCGTTCCATCGATCACGTTCGCGACGTCGCTCAGCCGCACCGGCGCGCCATCTTTATAAGCGACCACAATCGGCTTGTACTGATCGCTGGAAAAAAGCTGGTCGTTGGCGCCGATGGTGTAAGACTGCCGCGCTCCGTCGATCACGCCCTTGGCCTGATCCACGTTCGCCTGCACCATCGCCGCACGCAGGTCCTCGAGACTCAGCCCGTAGGAGGCCAGCGCCGTTGGGTTGGCCTGGATGCGCACCGCCGGCTTCTGCCCGCCGCTGATCGAAACCAGCCCCACCCCGGGCAGTTGCGAGATCTTCTGCGCCAGCGAAGTATCCGCCAGATCTTCCACCCTCGACAACGGCAGCGAATCGGAAGTCAGCGCCAGGGTGAGAATGGGCGCGTCCGCCGGATTTACTTTGTTGTAGATGGGAGGATTCGGCAGGTCCGCCGGCAAATACGTCGAGCCCGAGTTGATCGCCGCCTGTACCTGCTGTTCTTCGACGTCAATATTCTGATCGAGGCCGAACTGCAGCGTGATCAGCGAACTGCCAAAGGAACTCGTCGAGGTCATCTGGCTCAGGCCCGGCACTTGGCCAAACTGACGCTCCAGCGGGGACGTCACCGACGACGCCATCACCTCCGGGTCGGCCCCCGGATAGAACGTCACCACCTGAATGGTTGGGTAGTCGACCTCGGGCAGCGCCGAGACCGGCAACTGCATGAACGCAACGCAACCTACGAGAACCACACCAACCATCAGCAGGAAGGTCGCTACTGGCCGGAGAATGAACAACCGTGAAGGATTCATGAACCTGGGGCACCTACAGCTGGTGTACCTGAACCCGGTGTACCTGAACCCGGTGTACTTGAACCCGGGCTTCCCGCCGTCTCCCGGTGCGGTCCGCCGGAGCCGGGTCCAGCGCTCGGACCACCGGCCCTCGGTTCAATCACGCTCCCGGTCTGCAGCTTGTCCTGGCCGTCGGTCACCACCGTTTCCCCCGGACTCAGCCCGCTTGTGACCACCGTGGTATTGCCCTGGGTCAGCGCAACCGTTACCGGACGCGCTTCCACCGTCTTGTCCGACTTCACCGCGTACACGAATGTCCCCTGCGGACCTCGCAACAACGCCGCCGTCGGCAGCACCGTGCTGTTCTTTCGCGTCTCCAGTAACAGGTCTACGTTTACGAACTGGTTCGGCCAGAGCTGCTTGTCTTTGTTGTCAAACACCGCCTTGAGCTTCGCCGTACCCGTCGTCGGATCAATCTGGTTGTCAATGGTCAGCAGTTTGCCCACGGCCAGCTTGGTTTGATCGTCACGGCTGAAGGCATCCACCTCCATGGTTCCCTGCTTCATGTGCTGCGCCACATTCGGTAGGACATCCTCAGGCAGAGTGAAGATCACCGCAATGGGCTGCAACTGCGTCAGGATCAGCATGGGAGTCGTGTCCGATGCATGCACAATGTTTCCCTGATCCACCTGTCGCAACCCGACGCGCCCGCTGAACGGCGCCGTGATATGGCAGTACACGATCTGCAGCTTCGCGGTGTCGATCTGCGCTTGATCCGTGCGCACCGTGCCATCGAGCTGATCCGCCAGCGCCTTCTGCGTGTCCACCTGCTGCTGCGCGATGCTGCCGGAAGGAATCAGCGATGTATACCGTTCCAGATTCAGCCGGGCATCGCGCAGTTGTGCCTGGTCGCGGAACAACTGCGCCTGCATCTGCTCCAGTTGCACCTGGAAAGGGCGAGCATCAATTTCGATCAGCAGCTCTCCCTGGTTAACGTTTTGCCCCTCTCGGACATTTACCTTCATGATTTGTCCGTCAACCCGGCTTTTGATGTTGGCGGTGTTGAACGCCGTCACCGATCCCAGGCCCTCAAGGTAGACCGGAACATCTTGCCGCTGCACCTGCGCCACCGCAACCGAAACGGGCCGCGGTCCGGCAGCCTGCGCTTTTTGCTGCTTGGAGCCAGCCGAGCTGCAGCTGAAGCAGAACGCACACAACATTCCAACCACGAAGAACGCGGCCAGGCGGGACGCCATACTAAATCTCGCCCGCGATGGTCTCGAAGAAAATGGTCTCGAAGAAATTTGATCGATCATATTCACCGGATCAGTCCAGGGCCGCCTTTTAAATGCCAGCGCGACGGCCAACAGCTCAAGTATTAGACGTACGCATTGTAGGCTCGGTTGCGGCAACTCTACCCTGGGAGGCAGGAAACTTTCTATGCCACGGAACCCTCCCGCAAGAGTGGCTCAGGTAGGAAACAGAATGCAGTTGCAACCGTAGAAACCGTGCAGAATCAGCATCAACTGCGCCCCTGCGGCAGGTCAAGGCCGGGGGCGAAGGTTTTACAAATCTTTACTCGCATTGACTTTCCGTTACGCTCAGCGGGCTCGCAGCGTCGCCGGCGCCGGATGCTGCGTCTCATACGTCGCAATCTCCGCCTCATGCTGCAGCGTGAGCCCAATGTCGTCCAGTCCGTTCAGCAGGCAATGACGTACAAATTCATCCACGAAAAACTTGGCTCGGAATCCCTGATCGTCGCGCACTTCGCACTGCTCCAGGTCAACCGTGACCTGGTACTCGTCGATTTCCTGCGCTCGCTGCATCAGTTCCGCCGCCTCATCCTCGGTCACCCGCACTGCCAGAAACCCGTTCTTCGCGCTGTTATTGGCAAAAATGTCGGCGAAGGAAGACGAGATCACTGCCCGGAATCCGAAGTCGGCCAGCGCCCACACCGCATGCTCGCGCGACGAGCCACACCCAAAATTCTTCCCCGCCACCAGAACACTCGCACCTTCGTAGCGCGGCTCATCCAGCACGAAGTCGCCGGCCTTCTTCCCGTCCGCGCCAAACCGCCAGTCGTAGAACAAAAATTGTCCGAAGCCGGTTTTCTCGATGCGCTTCAAGAATTGTTTCGGAATGATCTGGTCGGTGTCCACATTGACCCGATCCAGTGGCGCCACGCGCCCACGATGCAAAGTGAAAGGCTTCATTGCTCAGTCGTCCTTCCTTTGTCCCAATAAATGATGGCGTCATCGCGAGCGCAGCCGTTCTTCGGGCGGAGCGAGGGATCTCGCGCGTGCCTACTGAAACTTCCAATTCCGAATGTCCGTGAAATGGCCCGCAATCGCCGCCGCCGCCGCCATCATCGGACTCACCAGATGCGTCCGTCCTCCGCGCCCCTGCCGCCCTTCAAAATTCCGGTTGCTGGTCGAAGCGCAGCGCTCGCCCGGCTGCAAAATGTCAGGATTCATTCCCAGGCACATCGAGCATCCCGACTCGCGCCACTCGAATCCCGCATCCAGAAAAATCCGGTGCAAGCCTTCCTGCTCGGCGGCGCGCTTCACGCTTTGCGACCCCGGCACCACCATCGCCCGCACCTTGGCATTCACATGATGTCCCTTGGCCACCCGCGCCGCCGCCCGCAAATCTTCCACCCGCGAGTTCGTGCACGATCCGATGAACACGCGATCGATCCCGATATCCTCAATCCGTCTGCCGGGCTCGAGCCCCATGTACTGCAAAGCAAGTTCGGCCGCCCGCCGGTCCGCATCCTGCAGTCCTTTCACCTCCGGCACACGTCCGGTCACCGGAGCCACCATCCCCGGGTTCGTCCCCCAGGTCACGAACGGACAAAGCTGCGCCGCATCCATCTGCACCACCTTGTCGAACGCCGCACTCTCATCCGTGGGCAGGCTCCGCCACTGCGCGACCGCCTTTTCCCACTCCGCATCCTGCGGAGCAAATCTTTTCCCCTTCACATACGCGATCGTGGTCTCGTCGGGCGCAACCATGCCCGCCCGCGCCCCTGCCTCAATGCTCATGTTGCACAGTGTCATGCGCCCTTCCATGGAGAGCGCCCGCACCGCCGCCCCGGCGTACTCGATCACGTGCCCGGTCGCGCCATCCGTCCCAATCTGCCCAATAATCCCCAGCGCCAGATCTTTCGCCGTCACCCCGTCGGCCAGCCGCCCGTGCACCTCGATCTTCATCGTCTTCGGCTTCTGCTGTGCCAGGCACTGCGTGGCCAGCACGTGCTCCACTTCCGACGTTCCAATCCCGAAAGCCAGGGAACCAAAAGCTCCGTGCGTGCTGGTATGGCTGTCGCCGCACACAATCGTCATCCCCGGCTGGGTCAGCCCCAGCTCCGGACCAATCACGTGCACGATCCCCTGCTCCGGCGAATCCATGTCAAACAGCCGGACTCCGAACTCCTTGCAGTTCTGCTGCAGCGCCGCAATCTGCTTTGCCGCGATCAGATCGGTAATCGGAGTCCCGCGCGGCTCGGTCGGAATGTTGTGGTCCACGGTAGCCACGGTGCGTGCAGGCTGCCGCACCTTCCGCCCCGCAGCTCGCAGCCCATCAAAAGCCTGCGGCGAAGTCACCTCATGCACCAGATGCATGTCAATGTACAAAATGGGCGACCGCCCCGCCGGCCGCGCCACCAGATGCGCGTCCCAAATCTTCTCGAATAATGTGCGTCCTGTGGCCATGGTTTCCATTGAGAATACGACTGAAGAAGCAGTAACAGCCAGTTTTTCACAGACCGCCGGATGGGAGCAAGACGCGAGAAAGCGGCCTTTCGCCCGAAATCCATGTGGGGACAGCCGCCCCCGGCTGTCCAGTCGAGCAACGCTCGACCGTTTCTGCCGCCACATCTCGGAAAACGCCTACAATCGCTGCGATGGAGAGAAAGATATTCTGGACAACCTTCATGCTGCTCGGGCTGCTGGCCGACGTCCTGCTTCCATTCTGGTGGGCCTGCGCCGCCACCATTCCCATTCTCCTCGCCGCCTGGTGGGTCGCCTACCGCAGCGACTGGTTCTAGAGCCGGCGAGCTCACTGCCTGCTTTCGCCTTGATGACGTCAGGAAAGAAACTCTTCAGGGTGCACTGATTCTTACCTTGATCTCACCGAAGATCTCACCGAAGATCTCATCGAAGATCTCATCAAACGAAGTCCGCGTCCTCCTCCCGGTACTCCGGATCCACACAAGCCTGAATCTCGATCACCCGCAGCAACTCCCAAGCCTCCCGATACGGCGCCCACTTCGCCCGCTTGCTCCCCGCCGTAAAATGCAGCGTCTGCCGCTTCCCCATCGCCGCATACGGGATGATGTACCACTCTCCAATCGGGATCACCCACACCGCGAAGAAATCCACCGTCCCCTTCTTGTACTGTTTCCTGCCCGGCCCATGCACGTTCAAGCTGTACTCATTCCCCCGCCGGCAATAAATCGTCGACTTCACCTGCACCCGCAATATCGGACCCCCATCCTCCACCGCCACGTCATACCTCCCCGACTCCCCATACGGCTTCAACACCCCCATCCCCAGCCCCTTGGCCCGCGCCATAAAACAAAGCTCCGCCCACTCCCCCCGCTCCTTGCATCCCCGAATCCACATCGAATTGTTTTTCTTCCCCATGTCCCGAGTCCCTGCCTCTAAATTTTGTCATCCTGAGGAGGGCGTCTTTTGCCCTCCGAAGGGCCTGAGCGAGCCGCGCGAAGCGTCGCGTTCTCCGCGACGCAGCACCGCCGGGTGCCCCATTTCTCGCGTCTTTTGCGAGAAGTGGGGATTTTGACTTCCGCTCCACGATCAATCCACGCCGCCCCACTCCCTACTATTCCCGTTCCAAAATCCTCAGTACAGGTCATCCGTCACACCCTCCCCTGAGGAAATCTCCCAAATTCTGTGGATAACCCCCGCCGAGGCCCCCACCTCACCCGACGCCCTCCCCAGCGTCTGTCATCCTGAACAAAGCCGCGCGGAATCGCGCGGCGCAGTGAAGGACCCCTGCACTCCCGCCACGACCACCAGTTCAAAAAGGAGTTCTCACCACCCGGTTGAAGTCGAGGGGGTTAGTAGGACATCAGGTCGAATGGGAGACCAGCCTCCCACCGAAATCCGAAACTGTCTGCGAATGTGCGAACGCGCAGACCCGGGAAGGGCACGACTTCAGCTTCTGAGCCTGCCCTGAGCAAGCGAAGCGCGCCGAAGGGTGCCGCAAGCCCCAAGACAAATGGAACCAAGTCGCGGAGCGACGGCATGCGATAGCCTCGATCAAGTTGGTGTCAACAGAGAGGAACTAGTGCCGGGCACGCAACGAGCTGATATTGTGAAACTTTGACAGAAGTGCTAACTTTCGCACTTCGTACGGAGGTTCTTTTGAACAAGGCATCCAGCCAATTCACTGTTGCTGACTACTGCAAAGGTATGAAGCAGAATGAGATCATCGTAAACAGAAACTATCAGCGCAGCGACCATGTCTGGCCCGAGGCTGCTAGGTCATACTTGATCGAGACAATATTGAAGGGGTTCCCAATCCCGAAGCTGTATTTGTACCAAGTCACCGACATAAAGAGCAGAAAAACACACAAGGAGATCGTTGATGGCCAGCAGAGAAGTGTGGCGATCCTTGATTTCTTCGACGACAAGCTCAAGATCTCGAAATTGGCCGAAAATGAGGAAATCAGAAACAAGAAATACTCTGAATTAGCCGACGATTCACAGCAGGTTTTTCTTGAGTACGCCATCGACGTCGATCTGTTCGTGTCGGCAACCCCAGCTGAAGTTGTCGAGGTCTTCCGCCGGATGAATTCGTATACAGTCCCTCTAAACCCCGAGGAGCAGCGACACGCCTCCTACCAAGGAAAATTCAAATGGTTTATCAACGATATAGCGGACAAACTCGAAGCGATCTTCCTCGAAACGGGCGTGTTCAAGGAGAAGCAGCTTGTTCGGATGCTCGACAACAAACTGCTCACAGAACTGTGCGATTCGTTCGCTAGCGGCATCCGAACCACGAATAAAAAAATACTCGACCTCCTGTACAAGAACCACGATGAGACATTCTCCGAAAGAGATGATTTCTACGGACGTTTAACGACGACATTTACCGTCATCCGTCAGATGGAGGCGATTCACGGTTCTGCCCTCATGAAACCCTACATGGTCTACTCATTGGCGCAGGCCATAACACACTGCATGAAGCCGATCGCGAAACTCAATCAGCAGTTCAAGTCCCCAAGGTTAAAAGCCGCGGATTTCAGCGGCACCCTCCACAACCTGAGTGCACTGGCACAGGCGGCCGAGCAAGATGAACCTGAGGGAAAATTCGCGGACTTTATAGAGGCCTCGAACGAAAAAACCAATACGCGCGAAAATCGAATCGCCAGATTCAAGTGGTTCTGCAAAGCGCTGACCAGTGAGCACATGTAAGTGAATCCATCGTATCGCCTCGAGAAGCTAAACCGTGCGGCCAGACGACGTATCGCGAGATTGCGGTCGAGCGTGAGTCCGCTCAGTCTGCCAGCAACCCCTGAAGGGGATCGGGCAGTAGCTTGGGCGATTATCGAGGCCGACAACTTATGGGCCGGATTCTTGCGCGCCTATTACTTGTCTGCAACGATTCATGCCAAGACTGTTTCAGGCGGGAAGATAACCTTGACCTCGGCTGCGTTCCCGGATTTACAGGCTGCGCTTAAGTTCGCGGCACGCTTGAAAGATCCGAAATTCAAGAAGCCCGTCGTTTCGCGCCGAGACGAGCCGGCTTGGCATAACACAGCCGACTTTCTCAAACTATTGCAGAACATCGGTGTATCTAACCTCCCTAGGGTCCACGCCGCCCTTGCTTATGGCACAACGTTCTTCAACCACTTGCGAACCATTCGAAACTTCTACGCGCACCGATGCGATGACACCTCGCGGAAAGCGGGCGGCGTGGGTATCAAACTGGGATTATCCGCTACGCCGAGCCTGCACGCGACGCAGATCATGTGTACAAGGCTACCAAGAAGGCCACAGAACATCGCGACAGACTGGCTAGACGACATTGGAAACGTAATCGACTTGCTGTGCATTTGAGCAAATCGGCTTCCTGAAGGTAAGAACGCTCTCGGTTGCATTGAAAGACGAACGGTAGCCTTTGGCGCCTGGATTGATGCCAGCCATCGTGCGGGAGAGCGGAAAATCGTTCCTCCGCTCAAAAGTCATCCCGCCCGAAGCTCCCATTTCGGCGAGCATGGCCGGGAGGTTATTGTGTAGATCTTTGTAGTACGAGTCTTGAACCACAAGAACACATCGGCAACCTGGGCGCAGCACCCGAGCCAACTCGGCGAGCGATCCGGACAATGAGTGGAAGTACTGCAGGTGGTTTTTGTAGTAGTACGTCGCGGAAGCCTTTGAACCGTGTCGACGGAGATTCGAAAGAAAATCAACACAGGTTTGTCCCCAAGCCTCTGAAACAGGAGGAACCGCTTTCGGGACCGTGACACTACCAATGAGTTTACGTCGCAATTCGCTGAATCCCGATCCAGGACCGAAACCTAAGAGCGACAATTCGGCAGATGTCGCCACTGCGTAGTCAATTCTCGTGCAATACGGCGGCGACGATAGGACAAAATCTACCGAAGCTGTTGGCAGAGGCAGACTCTCCGACGATGCAACCTTAAGAATTCTTTCTGCACGCTGCCGATCCCGAATGGACTGAGTTCGGGGCAGCATCGCTGCAGTTTCCTCCCTAAATATGTCCCGGAGGCTGTCAGCGCTCGGACGAAGGCGGGAATGTTGGGAATCCGGACGCTTCAGCCACGTTGGATTCGAAGTCCGGAACGGGCGAAATAGATGGCGTACAGTTCGGAACAGCGCTACGTAAAAGAAGGCGGCCAAATCTGAAACGGCATCCGTCCCCCTAGCACTCACGCTCAGATACCGTGAATCATCAACGAGTAGCGTCTGTATCGCTGCCTCGATGCCTCTAACGGTCGCGACGGACTTGGGAACCAGCCACGCCAAGAGAGGGTCGTGGGGAGACACCTCAAACGATTTCCGAGCCTTGCGACCAATATCCGCAGCGAGAGGCTTGAGACTGGAATATTCGGCGGGGTCGAGGCACCTAGCTTTCGCGACAACGATCATCACCGGATTGAGATCGTATCCGCAGACACTCAGTCCCATGGAGGCAGCCGCACACGTGGTGGTGCCGCCACCGTTCCATGGGTCTAGCACCCAGTCGCCTTCGCGGAGCCCGGCGGAAGAGAGCACAGACCGGGCAAAGCTCTCAGAAAAACCCGGATAGAATCGGTACCAGGTTGATGAGAAACTTCCACCGGCCCGAACCTTAGGATTCTCTATCCTCTCCATGGCCATGGCTGCGTGGTCAATGCTATGACGACCCACTCTTGCATCGGCAACAACTCCAGTTTTCTGGTCACTATATGATATGCCGCAGATGCTGCAGTTCGGAGCATTGACCTAGGGTGATCCCCTCAACACCGCACGTTCCACAGCCTGCGGCAGTCTCAACGAAACGAAGTACTCCTGGGGAAACAAATAACCTTTACCCATCTCATCCACGACTCGAACCAGACCGTGCTTCGCCCCAGCCCTATCTGGAATGAGCTGATAAATCTTGCGCACCTCTAAGGAAGCCGCATAGCCCTTGTTGCGGACGCAAACGACGAATTGTGAGTTGCGTTTCATCTTGCTGGCCTCAGCGGCTAAAGCCGGGGAGGGCTGGTTTTCGTTTACGGCACGGCTCAAGTCGTGCCCTTCCACAAAACCCTTCCATACAACGCCGGGTGCCCCATCCTTGTCTCTCCGTTCTTCGGAGAGACAGGGTGGGGACTTTGACTTCGCGACCTTACGAACAGCCGCTGGTACTCCCGCAACTCCCGCATCGATAGCAGCTGCCGTTTCTGGTCATGATGCTGCCGCAGAAGCTGCAACTGGGGGCGTCGCCCAAGTCGATCAGGCTGGAGAGGGCGTCGGCGGCGTGGACGGAACCGACTCCTGGCTCCCGCGTGCCGGCTTCCGGGCGCCGGACGCTGGACGCCGCACCGCTCACGTCACTGGCCTCCGGCAACTGGCCACTGACCACTGCTGGCCGCAACCTCAGATTCTCGAATAGCATTTGCTGCTGCCCGGTCAGGAAGCGCAATTGCAGCCAGCGGAAAATGTAATCCATGATCGACTTGGCGTAGCCGATGTCGGGATTGCCGCTCCATCCGCTGGGTTCGAAGCGGGTGTGCGCGAATTTTTCGCAGAACAGTTTCAGCGGGACGCCGTGCTGCAGCGCGATCGACACGCCCAGCGCAAAGCTGTCCATCAGCCCGCTGACCGTCGACCCTTCCTTGGCCATGGTAATGAACAGTTCCCCAGGCTCCCCGTCAGGATAGAGCCCAACCGTGATGTACCCCTCATGGTCTCCAACCTTGAATTTGTGTGTGATCGAAGCCCGCTCCTCCTGCAGCTTGTGCCGCACCGCACGCGGTGGCGCGTTGAGATTTTCTTCGTCAACGTGCGGCGCGGCCGCGATTCGCGCGTCGTCCTTGGTGGAGTTCGCGGTCTTGCTGCCGGCAGCGCTCAGCGGCTGCGACTTCTTGCAGCCGTCGCGATAGACCGCGACTGCTTTCAAGCCCAGCTTCCAGGCTTGGAGGTAGGCTTCGGCGATGTCCTCGACGCTGGCGTTCTCGGGAAGATTGACCGTCTTCGAGATGGCTCCGGAGATGAAGGGCTGGGCCGCGGCCATCATGCGCAGATGTCCCATGTAGGCGATGGAGCGCGTGCCTTTGGCAGGCTTAAACGAGCAATCGAAGACCGCCAAATGTTCGTCCTTGATATACGGCGCGCCTTCGATGGTGCCGGTAGCGTCAATGTAGCTGACGATGGCGTCGGCCTGCTCGTGGGTGTATCCCAGCTTGAACAGCGCGGTGGGCACAGTATTGTTGACGATTTTGATCATGCCTCCACCAACCAGTTTCTTGTACTTGATCAGCGCCAAGTCGGGCTCGATTCCTGTAGTATCACAATCCATCATGAAACCGATGGTGCCGGTGGGGGCTAGGACTGTTACCTGGGAATTTCTGTAGCCGTGTTTTTCGCCGTGGGCGAGGGCTTCGTCCCAGCATTGTTTGCTCGCGTCGTAGACGGCTTGGGGGACGTTTGCTTTGTTGATGCCGTTGACGCTGGCGCGGTGCATGCGGATTACGTCGAGGAAGGGTTCGCGGTTGATGTACCAGCCGGGGCAGGCGCCGCCGGGCATGGTGGCGGGGGCGCTCCCCTGCGCTTCGCTCAGGGATCGCTGGACGGACGAGGCGTCCGTCGCTCCATGAGTTATGCCGGCGCCTAGATTTGTTTCGGACAAGTTCTTTTTGGTCGCTTCTGTGGCTGGGACTAGCGGGGGACATTGTTCGGCGATGCGGCTGGATTGGAGATAGGCTTCACCGCACATGATGGCGGTGACGCAGGCGGCGTAGTCGCGGCCGGCGTCGGAGTCGTAGGGGAGTCCGGCGGCCATTAGCAGGGCTCCTAAGTTTGCGTAGCCTAGGCCCAAGGGGCGGTAGTCATGCGAATTCTTCATGATCGATTCGGTGGGATATCCGGCGTTGTCGACCAGGATTTCTTGCGCGGTGATCAGGATGTCGACGGCGTGACGGTAGGACTCGACGTCGAAGGTGCCGTTGGGGGCGAACTTCAGCAGGTTCAAGCTGGCCAGGTTGCAGGCGGAGTCGTCCAGGAACATGTATTCGCTGCAGGGGTTGCTGGCGTTGATGCGTGCCGTGTTTTTCGAAGTGTGCCAGCGGTTGACGGTAGTGTCGTATTGCATGCCGGGATCGCCGCAGTGCCAAGTGGCTTCGGAGATCTTGCGCAGCAATTCTTTGGCTTTGTAGGTTTTTACGACTGAGCCGTCGGTAACCGTCTTGGTGGAGAAGTCGGTGTCGCGGACTACGGCGTACATGAAGTCGTCGGTGACGCGAACGCTGTTGTTGGCATTCTGGAAGAAGATGGAGGAGTAGGCGTCGGAGTCGGGATGGGAGCCGTCGTAGCCTTGTGCGACCAGGGCGTGGGCCTTGGCTTCCTCTTTCTGCTTGCACTCGATGAATTCGATGATGTCGGGATGGTCGACGTTGAGGATGACCATCTTGGCGGCGCGGCGAGTCTTGCCGCCGGACTTGATGACGCCGGCGAAGGCGTCGAATCCTTTCATGAAGCTGAGCGGGCCACTGGCGGTACCGCCGCCGGAGAGCGTTTCGGTCGATCCGCGCAGGGGGGACAAGTTCGTGCCGGTGCCGCTGCCCCACTTAAAGAGCATGCCTTCGGTCTTGGCTAGAGTGAGGATGGAGTCGAGCGAGTCTTTTACCGAATTTATAAAACAAGCGGAGCACTGGGGCTTGGAGTATCCGGTGACGCCGAATTCTACTTGCTGGGTTTGCGGGTTCCAGTGCCAGCTGCGGCCGTCGGAGTTGGGCTCGATGCGGTCGCATCCCACGTTGAACCATACGGGCGAATTGAAGGCGGCGTACTGGCGGATGAGGATGTGGACGAGTTCGTCGTGGAAGGTGGCGCCGTCGTCGGGCGATTTGAAATAGCCCTGAGCCAATCCCCAGTCGCGGATGGTCTCGGCGACGCGGGCGACGAGTTGGCGAGCTCCGGTCTCACGCTCGGGGGTGGCGAGTTTACCGTGCAAGTATTTCGAGGCCACGATGTTGGTGGCGGTCATGGACCAGTCTTTGGGGACTTCGACGTCTTTCTGCTCGAAGATCACGTTGCCCTGGGCATCGGTGATCTGAGCGAGACGGAGTTCCCATTCGATTTCGTCGTAGGGGGAGACGCCGGGCTTGGTGAAGAAGCGGCGGAAAGCGAGGCCGGGGGCTGTCTTTTTGGGAACAGCGGGGGTCGCGAGAGTGGACGGAGCGGCGGTTTGGGTCACGGTTTGCGTCTTTGTTTCTGTTTCTGCCATCAGGGGCTCTCCTAATTAGATTCTATGCGGGATGCGACCGATTCGGGCGTCCCGGCCAGCGGACGCGGGGAATCGGGGGTTACGGGTCCTTCAAAGATCGGTTCTTTCGCCGATTCGCTCGGCGTTCCTCGGCGGCTAAAGCCGCGTTCTATTTCGCGCATCTTACGGCACGGCTGAAGCCGTGCCCTGATACGAACCTTATTCGGCATCTGTATTCACTAACACGGCGAAAAATCGTGCCTTTCCCAAAATCGTAGACGCGGCCCTAGAGGGCCGCTCTTCTACGGCACCTATCCACGGCGCCCGTTCCACTTGGTCTTCACCCACGGCTTGCGCCGTGGGCTGCATTCTGCGCTGCTTCGCTCGGCGGCTAAAGCCGCGTTCTATTTCGCGCATCTTACGGCACGGCTGAAGCCGTGCCCTGATACGAACCTTATTCGGCATCTGTATTCACTAACACGGCGAAAAATCGTGCCTTTTCCAAAATCGTAGACGCGGCCCTAGAGGGCCGCTCTTCTACGGCACCTATCCACGGCGCCCGTTCCACTTGGTCTTCACCCACGGCTTGCGCCGTGGGCTGCATTCTGCGCTGCTTCGCTCGGCGGCTAAAAGCCGCGTTCTATTTCGCGCATCTTACGGCACGGCTGAAGCCGTGCCCTGATACGAACCTTATTCGGCATCTGTATTCACGGCGCGGCTGAAGCCGCGCCCTTTCAAAGACTCTATTTGCAAAGAACAGGTTGATCGCAGCGTTGAAGCGCTGCGCCACCCAAAGACCCATCCGGTTAGAAACCGGAGGGGAGGGGGGATGGACAGTGAATGTTGGTGGCGGCTCCGGAGTCTAAGCGCGGGGCCGTTGCGGTTGACTGCGCAGCGGTTGATACCAGCCTCACTCCAAGCTCCGCCGCGCTTCGCGCTGGCGGGACGGCCGAGGCGGCCGTCGCCACAGGAGTATCATCGCTGCCATCGTTAGTGGCATTTTTGAACAGGTTGCCCTGGCCTTCGTTCGACTGGGGCACGTATTCGGTGGCGGGAGTGAGTTCCAGGGAGGTGGCGAAATGAGCGCCGATGCCGCTGGCTTTTTCCGAGGAGGAGACGATCCATTGGTTGAGGGCGCTGCAGATGCTGCGGCGCTGGCCCTGGTCCTGGATGACGACAAAGCGGACGAAGTAACGGCCCGAGGCCAAACGGGCGCGCATGGGATTCTCGCGGGAGAACATGCGGTCGAGCACGAAGGCCATGTCGTCATCTTCGAAGAATTGGGTGACGGCTAGCATGCGCTTGGAGAGGGAGCTAGATGGAGGCGAATCCGCAATGGTGGTGCCAGCGAAATCCCGCCGAGCTGCGCTCGGCCTGACCGGGTTCCCTCGGTTTTGCTCGGGACAGGCTCCGACCCGGTCCCACGCAACAGGGGCTGCCGAGCTTTGCTCGGCCGGACAGCCGGGGGCGGCTGTCCCCACATGATCCTTCTCTTTCCACCGCTCACCCTCTTTCCACCGCCCACCCTCTTTCCATTTCTCTCCGGCTCCCAGGTCCATCACCTCTTCGGCCAGGGCGAAGACGCCTGGTTTGCTGGGGACGAACAGGAGGCTGTGAGGGGACTCGCAGCGGAACCAGCGTGACCAGTGGAGGCGACGGTAATCGAGGGGGCGGTCGAAGCCGTGGCGCGCCAAAGACTCAGTGACGAGGCGAGTTAAACCTTCCATTTACGGGCTCCTAAATTCCTGGTTCCGCTGCCGCGCCAGAGAAAGGAGATTCCCTTGTCTACCGGACAGGCAGTTCACACATCCGCTTCGGTTGTTGTCGTGCCCCGGGGGAGGTCGGGGAACGGCCACCGCACGTCATCGGCTTCCGGCATTCGGCTTCCGGAGAACCCGAAGGTTCAGCGAGAGCAGGGTTGAAGGTTTCGGCGCCGGGCTTACGGAATCCAGAAAGCCCTGGCGCCTGAGCCTTGTGCGGCCTGCGGAAGGCGCCAAGTCACCTCTGGCTCGGTGCCGGACCGCGGCTTTACTGACTGCTCGGTTCAGTTCCGCCCCATTCCCGTGGGGCGGAATTTTGTGCCTTGGGATTGCAAAGTTACTCCCGCAGATTGTGCCTGTCAAGAGAGAAACACTACAGGTTGTATCCCTAGCAATGACGGGCTTGATGCGGGGATAGGGACGGGTTTTCCACACCGGGGAAAAAGAGGGGGTGGAAGGAATGGGCGAGTCCAGGGTGTGCGCCGGCTGGCGAGGGTTGCCCGGGGCATTGTGGGGAAGTAGTTTCGTAGGAAAAGGATCCCTGAAAAGGAAAGTCCCAAGGAGTGTGCGGCAGCGGCGAGGTCGGTCGCAACGGGAAACTGGACGCGAGCTGTTGATCGGGTGTGAAAAAGCAGAATATCTTGTGCATGGCCTGTGGGAAGCGGGACGGGGGCGTTGATCGCGGCTAAAGCCGCTTTCTATTTCGTGCGTCTTACGGCACGGCTGAAGCCGTGCCCTGATACGAACCTTATTCGGAAGGCATTCACTCCACGACGAAAAATCGTGCCCTTCCCATTCGTGCGTCTTACGGCCTTGTGCATGGCCTGTGGGAAGCGGGGACGGGGGCGTTGATCGCGGCTAAAGCCGCTTTCTATTTCGTGCGTCTTACGGCACGGCTGAAGCCGTGCCCTGATACGAACCTTATTCGGAAGGCATTCACTCCACGACGAAAAATCGTGCCCTTCCCATTCGTGCGTCTTACGGCCTTGTGCATGGCCTGTGGGAAGCGTGCTGCCCGCAACGAAGAGGAGGAGCGAAAAAAGCCCGGGCCAAGGCTCCCGATCATGGATCACGAAGCGCGCAGCTCGTCCGAAAACCATCAGGCCCACGGCCGGGATGGCAAACAGGCCACCGATGGCCATCCACAAGATGGAAAGGGTGCGCAGATGGCGCTCCAGGCGGGAACCGGCCAGCGCGCGCACCGGGTCAGGAATTCGCCGGCCGCAGTTGGGGCAGGCCGACGAGTCAGGCTGCATCTGGGTTCCGCAGCGGTCGCAGAACATGGAACCTCCACATTATTAAGATACGCAGGAAATCGTGGGGAGTTCCGGAAAAGGAGGTGCGATGAGTGCGTCGCAGCCCCCAGATCCCCTCGGCAAGCTAGGTCGGGAAGCCATGGCGGTTCGCCATTATCTCCAGAGGTACATGACCTTAGTGGCCGTTGAGCCGCCGGACAAATTGCAAGAGAATCAGCGGAAGGGCGATTTTGCCCGCGGGGGAGAGCGTGTGCTACAGCGTCGAGTGCTAAGCGTCTGTCTGATTCTGGCGAGCGGGGTTTCGCTGGCGGCGGCGCGCGATCTTGCGCTGGTATCGAATAAAGCAAACGGCATGAGCGCCATGACTCTGCCCGACCTGGTGAAGGTGTGCAAAGCGCAGACCAACCGCTGGCCTGACGGCAAGCCGGTGACGTTCATCATGCGAGCCCCGGCGACGCCGGAAATGAAATTGTTCCTGGAAAAGGTCTACGACCTTCCTGAGGCCCAGGTGAAGGAGTTGATCAACAGCGCCAATCACGGGCGGGCCAATCATCCCGCAATCCTGGTGGCGGATTCGGATGAGGATCTGGTGAACAAGGTGGCGTCGATTCCGGGCGCGGTGGGGGTGGTGGATGTGTACGCGATCAACAGCAGCGTTGCGGTGGTGAAGCTGGGCGGGAAACTGCCGCTGGAGCCCGGGTACTTGCTGCACGGAAATTAGAAGATTCGAACTGCGGCGGAATGGCCGCAAGGGTTTCCATGGGAACTGACGAAAAAAAAGCACAGGCTGCGGCCGCTGGCGCTGACGCCGACACGAGTTCGCCGGGCCGGCCGGCTGCAGGCAAAACGAGCTTCACGCGGCGGTTTCCGCGCTTCGCGGTGGACGTCCGCCTGCAAGTCAAGATGTTTCAAGACGGAGAGTTTCGCAGCTGCTGGGGACGGTCGACGGAACTGGGGCAGGATGGGATTGGAGCCACGCTTACCGGGAACCTCGAAACCGGGGAGATCGTGACCCTGGAAATTCCGCTGCCGCTCTCGACTTATCCGATCAAGGTGCGGGCCATTGTGCGGTACTGCCAGGGATTGCGGTACGGATTCGAATTTCTAACTCTGAATGAGGCGCAGCGGGACACCATCCGGCGAGTGTGCGAGTATCTCGCGACCAAGGCTTAACAGGCCGCGGAGGAAGTGTTTCGCCGGCAAAACCGCAGAAACCACAGGGGCTGAAGCCCGCAATGATTCTGGTCGTTTTACGCGGCGCTGAAGCACCGCTGTTCCACCGCTCTTGGGCCGCTCTTGCGCCGCTCTTCCATTCTTCCGTCCGCGCGCAGTCTGAGTGGATCGTTTTCCGGGTGGATCGTTTAACGATATAATGGTTCAACGCTTGCATCGAAACGCGACTTCCCATCATCTGACCAACTGGAGGTTCAATCATGGCTCACGAAGTACCTGCTTTGCCTTACGCATACGACGCACTTGAACCCATCATTGATAAGCAGACCATGACGCTGCATCACGACATGCATCACGGCGCTTATGTGAAAAACCTGAATGCAGCTTTGGAGAAGTATCCGGCGCTGGCCGGCAAGTCGGCCGAAGATCTGTTACGCGACCTGAATGCCGTTCCCGAAGATATTCGCGGCGCCGTGCGTAACAACGGCGGAGGCCACGTCAACCACACCATGTTCTGGAAGATCATGAAGCCCAAGGGTGGAGGCGATCCGCAGGGCCCCATCGGCGACGTGATCCGCAAGACCTTCGGCAGTTTGAAAGACCTGCAAACCAAGTTCAACGAGGCCGGCGCCAAACAATTCGGTTCGGGATGGGTCTGGCTGGCGGGCAAATCGAACGGCGAGGTGCAGATCATTACGACACCGAATCAGGATAATCCGGTGTCGCAGGGCCTGTATCCCATTTTTGGCAACGATGTGTGGGAGCATGCCTACTACCTGAAGTACAACAACCGGCGGCCGGAATATCTGGCAGCCTGGTGGAACGTGATCAACTGGGACGAAGTCAATAAGCGCTACGAGGCCTTCCAGTCGCACAAGTCGACGCGCGAGCCGGAATTAGCGCATCGCTAACAGAAAGTCAGGATGAACACGAGCCCCTGCGCTGCGCGCGGGGGCTTGTTGTTTGGACTTAGGGGTGAGCGGGGCAAGGTCTTCTGCTTTGGGAACCGCGAGACGGCGGATGCCGTACCATGCCTCAGGGCATGCGCTTGACTCGACGATCCCGACGCGTTCTCTTTGCGCTTCTGCTCTACCTCTCTGCTTGCACAGTCGGCGGCATCTATCTCGCGGATGGAACGCTCCATCCCGCTCGTCGTCCGCTTGCGGAGGATGAAGTTAGCGCGGTTCGCGAGATGACCCGCGCGCTTGGCGCAGACCTTGAAGACGTTTCCATTACGACACTGGACGGCGCGGTCCTCCGCGCCTGGATGGTGGATGCACAGCATAACAATGGAGACGCCGTTCTGCTGCTACACGGCCTTGGCGACAACCGCCTTGGCATGACGGGATACGCGCGGCTGTTCCTCGCAAACGGGTTCACGGTGTTGCTTCCCGATGCACGTGCCCACGGTACGAGCGGCGGCGCGCTTGCCACCTACGGCCTGCTCGAGCGTAACGACATTCACCAATGGTTCGACTTTTTAGCAGCGAAAGATCATCCCCGCTGCATCTTCGGTTTCGGCGAGTCCATGGGAGCCGCAGAACTCCTGCAGTCACTTGCTACCCATACACCCTTCTGCGCAGTGGCGGCCGAATCTTCGTTTGCCACATTTCGTGAGATCGCCTACGACCGCATGGGTCAGCCTTTTCACCTGGGACCCTGGGTGGGACGCACGCTGCTCCGTCCGCTGGTCGAAATCGCCTTCCTGCGCGCGCGCTGGAAGTACAAACTGGACATGCAGCGGATTTCTCCCGAGGATGCGGTTGCCGCCACAACAATCCCTGTGCTTCTGATTCACGGCGAGGTGGATAGCAACATCCCGGTGCGGCACTCGCGACGGATTCACGCTCGCAACCCAAACACTCAACTTTGGGAGGTCCCGGGAGCCGACCACTGCGGGGCCATCAGCACGGCACCGCGGGAATTCGAGCAGCGCGTTGTGGGATGGTTCAAAGGCGGTTCATGAGCGGAGGAACTAGCGGAGTTGTTCGGCACTCGTAAGCCGGACTGTGATTTTGGAGCGGCGGAAGGTGCGCCTTTTCAGAACGGGAACCGAGTCCGAGGAACTGCTCCTGAGCGCTTACAACTCCGCCCCTGCGTTTTCTGCATTTCCTGTGCAGGCGCTGTGGAGAATGCGGCGGCACACGCTGGAAGATTTTCGCGGCGCCGCTCGGCTTGGGGAAGAACTGCCGTCATCTCGTGGGCAAACGAGGCCTTTTTCAGCCGCTGGTTGATTGGTTCCGATTCGGGAAAATCGGTGACAGGGTTTTCCTCACATGCACCAAAAATACTGAATTGACCGGCGCGGGTTTCGCTCGTACAGTCGCATTCGCCCTCACACGAAAACGGAAGCGAAGCCGCCCCAACGGCATCGCGGATCAGCTTTCACCGCTAACGGCAGCAAGAACACGCACCCAGGGTCAGCGCGCCATGAAACCAGTGGAATGGAAGACGTATCGCACACGCTTCTTGATCAAGGCCAAGCAACTCAGTTCGAGTCTCAGCTTCGTGGACAGCCTGGGGCGGCGGCACTCGGGATGCAAGGGTGACTATCTGGTGGAGTCATCCGATGGCGTGATCAGCATTGCGCCGCGGCAGATTTTCGAGGACATCTACGTTGCCATGGCGATGGACGGGACGATGGAAGGCGGGAATGCGAGTGGCCGCCTTGAGAGAGAGAGCCCCGGCGGCCGAAAAACGCCACAGCCTTGCCGCGACCGCGGCCATTCCGGCTCTCGCCTGGGCCTAATCTCGGGGTTTGGCCGGGGCTCCCGCCATGATTTAGAGGGGGGTGGGCAGAAGTGCCTAAATGGGTTAGACTAGGCCTTCTCCAGCGAGGATCATTCCCCCATGACGAATCGTGTGAGCTTTGCACCGCAAGATTTCCAGAAGATGTGCAAGCAGGCCGAGAGAGACCACGAGTCGAAGAAACTGGTGTTGCTTATCGAGCGGGTGAAACGGCAAATTGCAGAGCGCGAGAATCCAACCCTGAAAATAGAATCGCCGAAGCGTCCGGTGGCGGCGATGAGCGGCGACTCCGGACGAGTGCGGCTGCCCAGCCGCTCGGCGCCATTTGACCGGTAGTTGGCAGCGACATCGAAGTTTCAGATTAGCGCGACAGAAACTTTTCACTTTCCACAAGCAGATTGTGCGCTAGAATGAACGGGCTTTTCCGGCTGACTCGCTGCTGGCCGTGGCGAGGTAAGCCGTTGCCTTCCCCCAGGAGGTTGTAGATGTATCGGCCCTATTCTGGTTCCCTGGCGGACTCTCGTCCGTATCAGGACGTGGAGTCTCGACTCCGCGGACTCACGCAAGACTTCGCGACGTCATTCAACACAGCAAACTATGATCAGGCGGCCGCGCTGTTTTCAAGCGACGGCGTGCTGATGGAACCGCACCACGAGGCAGCATACGGACAAAAGCCGGTGGAGCGGTTGCTGAAGCAGTTGGGTGAGGCGGGATACAGCGATCTGCGTCTGGAAACGACGCGAGTGGAACATTCCGGGGACATGGCGATGGAACTGGGCCGCTTCTCCCTGGTGGTGCGGCAGTCGAACGGAACGCTGGCGGCGGAGCGCGGAAAGTATGTGCGGGTGTGGCGGAGGCTGGGAGCGTGGCTGCTGATGGCCGACTGCTGGAGCCGGAATCCTCCGGCGGTGAACGATCGAGCGGCGTGAGCTGGCAAATTCCACTCCTAAGGGAATCGAAATCTGCACTTGCGGGCGGGCGGGAGCGCGGGGTAAGGTCGGCGGACATGAAGTTGCGGGTATGAGTGAGTGAACATGAGTGAAGCACAAGGTACGGCAGTCGCGAATGAGCGCGGACCTGGGGCGGGAGAGACGGCCGATCCGGGGCAGTATTGTCCGAACTGCTCGGCGAAATTGCGGGAGAGCCGGTGCAAGTTGAAGTGTCCGCAGTGCGGGTTTTATTTGAGCTGCTCGGATTTCTACTGAGCGAGCTGTCAGCTATCGGCTGTCAGCTTTCAGCGACATTCAAAATCGGTTTGATGCTCGTCCAGGATCGCTCCCCTTCCAAAACATCGACGATCTATTTTCGCCGCCTGACAGCACGTCTGGGTTCCGTCTACAATCAGGGGGAGATGTTTGCAGGAAATCATAACTAGGAGAAGATCATGCAACGCAAGGCTAGCGCGGTTTGGAAGGGCGGGCTGAAGGATGGGAAGGGGACGCTGTCGGCTCCGGGCGGAGTGCTGAACAATACGCAATATTCGTTTGCGACGCGGTTTGAGAATGCGGCGGGAACGAATCCCGAGGAATTGATTGCGGCGGCACATGCGGGATGTTTTTCGATGGCGCTGTCGGCGCAGTTGGGTGGGGCGAATCTGACTCCGGAGAGCATTTCGACCACGGTTACACTTTCGCTCGACAAGCTGGATTCGGGATGGACGATTACGGCGAGCCATATTGATGTGGTGGGGAAAGTGCCGGGAGCGGATGCGGCAACGTTTCAGAAATATGCGGAGGCGGCGGAGAAGGGATGTCCGGTGTCGAAGGTGCTGAACGCGAAGATCACGATGAATGCGAAGCTGGAGTAGGGGTTTGCTGGCGGCGGCAGAAAGCGAAAAGCTCTTAACCGCAAAGGACGCGAAGAAAAGGCGGCAAAGATCGCAAAGAAAAAAACATGCTCCGAACAGGCGGCTGCAGTGGCTCCCGGCCTGTGAGGTTTGACACGCGGCTTCGCGCCTGTAGAATAGGAGGGTTGGTCTTCCTGAGACGGCGGACTGGAGGTCGCTGCTGCAACTGAAGTCCACTTGCCATCGTGGCGGAATTGGCAGACGCGCATGGTTCAGGTCCATGTACTCGCAAGGGTGTGGGGGTTCGAGTCCCTTCGATGGCACCAAAGATTAAACAAATGGCTGATTGCTGATTGGCGACTAAAGCGCGTCCGTCTTAGCGAACTGCATTTTTTCATTCAACAATCAAAAATCAACATTTGAAGCTGGAAAAGTGAAAAAGGCGATCTCCGTGGAGATCGCCTTTTTGCGTAAGGGAATGGAGTTTAGAGCGGCTGGACGTTCTCAGCCTGCCAGCCCTTGGGGCCCTTGGTCACGTCGAATTGCACGGTCTGGCCCTCTTGCAGGCTCTTGAAGCCGCCCGCCTGGATGGCTGAGAAGTGCACAAAAACATCTTCGCCGGACTGACGGCTGATGAAGCCGTAGCCTTTGGCGTCGTTGAACCACTTGACTGTTCCTTGTTCTGCCATGTTGATACTGGTGTTCCTTTCAATCGATTTACGCTGGAGAGATTCGGAGGTACTGCGGCAGGTTACTGGCTGTTGAGGCAAGAACTGCTCACGACCGACTCGGTCTAACGCACAGGAGAATGGTACGCGCCGTCGGGAGGATTAGCAAGCTGGATCGTGGAAGAGCCATGGTATCAACGGCATCGTGCATTCGGAAAGGGCGCCGGCGGTCTCCATGACGGTGGTCAGGATGCTTCCGCAAAGCGTTTGCAAACAGGGTATAATTAAGGAACTTGACCTCGAAGACCACGCCCTAAATGCGCCTTCGCGATTGAGAGATCGAGAGGCGCTTTCGCTATTCGTCGCTGGCGTCCGTGAATCCGCCACCGCCATTTGCAATCCCACGAAGGGACGGCTGGAGTCGAACCACCGTTCAGCGTCCTCGACCAGCCCGAACACAAGGAGTTCATTATGTCCGGAATTAACGGCGACAAGTCCAGATTTCACCGGGAACGGAAGCAGAAGCTTGCACGGCGGAAGCGCAATCGTGAACTGTTGAAGAACACGGGAGCGCAAGGCAAATCGGCCGCGACTCCATCCGGTGCCGGGGCGAAGCCGAAGACGGTGTTGGCATGACGACGCCGGTGTTTGTGTTGCCGCTTGCCGGCGCCGTAGCGGACAAGCTGAAGAATAAGCGAGTTCTGCTGGTGGACACTTCGGCGACGACGCGCGATCTGCGCGCTGAGACCATGAGAAAACTGGGCATGGAGGTGGATTGCGCCGCAGATATCAACGAAGCGCGTTCCTTGTGGCGGGCGGCTCTGTACAATCTGGTGCTCATTGACATGGAAAGCGAACTGGGCCACCGGGACCGGTTTTGCGAAGAGGTTCGCGGCGCTGCGCCACCACAGCAACTGGCGTTTCTGGTGGGGAAGCCGGGCTACCTTGCCTACACGCCGAATGCGGATGGAACGGGTCCGGTTCCGAACGGCGGAGATCAGAGCCTGGTCGGGGACGTGCGAGCGGCGCTTTCCGCGGCGCTTCCTGGAGTTCTGCCGCAGCGTTGGGGAATCCTGGAAGCTTCCCGGCGAATTTCAGCGGTGCGCTCCCTGTCGCATGCGCGCTCGAAGGCAGTGCGGGAAAGGCCTGCGCCAGTGCGCGATCTTGAAACGCGGGACTTTAAGCGTATCGCAACTCAGTCACGAACCCTGGACGACTTACTCAGAGAGGAACTGCAATGAAGAACCTTTATGTTGGCAACCTTCCCCACAGCACCACGGATGCGGAGTTGCGCACGATTTTCGAGGCCCACGGCGCGGTGGAAAAAGTCAGCGTCGTGACCGACCGGGAAACGGGCCGCTCGCGCGGGTTTGCATTCGTGGAAATGACCAATGCCAGTGAAGCCGACAAGGCGATTGCCGCATTGAACGGCACGGAACTGGGCGGGCGCGCGTTGAAGATCAACGAGGCGCAGCCAAAAGCGCCCCGGCCCAAGAGTGGTGGCCAGCGGTTTGGCGGAGGCGGAGGCGGAGGGGGACGCGACGACTATCAGGGTCACGCCCGTCAGCCTCGCGAACCGCGCTGGTAGATGTTCTGATTTTTTATAGGACGCCGGACCGGGTAGTTGGCCGGGCCGCGACGCAAACCTAAGGATAAATACACGGAGGGATTGTGAATGCCACGAGGACGATCAACATTTACTAAACGCCAAAAAGAACAGACCCGGCAACAGAAGCAGCGAGACAAGGCTGAGCGCAGGACGCAGCGCAAGCAGGAAAAGCCGGAAGGCAGCGTGGTCGACGAGATGCAGGAGTTGCGTGAACTCGCTGAGGCCCAGGCAGCGCTGTTCCGCATCGGCATGGACGACGAGCCTGGATCGGTGGACGCGACGACACCATCCGGCGACAAGTTTAACCGCTAGCACGGAGAACGGCCCCACTTCTCGCACCCACGCGAGAAATGGGGCCCGGATTTCCGCTTCCCCTCTGCAATTTCCGCTCTAGACAAAGACCTCGCCTGGCAATGCAGTTAAGGTGCGTGAAGCCAGCGTGTTTTGAGTAAAGCGCTTGGGCTGAGCGGCGGCTGGACGCGTCCTTCTGCAAGCGGTCGATGCGCAGCTTCAGGGTGCGCTCGATGTTGCGGAGCTCCACGACTTCCACGCCGGCGACCAGCGTCGTAGCGCGGCCCTGTAATCCGGCGCGGCCGGTGCGGCCGACGCGGTGGATAAAGTCCTCAGCCATCTTCGGCAGGTCGTAGTTGATGACATGGGCGACGTCGTCGCAATGCAGACCGCGGGAGGCGATGTCGGTAGCCACCAGGACCTGGAAGCGGCCTTCCTGGAATCCGCTCAGGGCGCCATTGCGCTGCGACTGGGTGCGGTCGCCATGAATCATGGTGGCGCTGAAGCCGTCCCTGGCCAACTCCTGGGCAAGGCGTTGCGCGCCGCGCTTGGTGCGGGTGAAGATGAGCGTCTGTCCTTTTTCTTCGTAGAGAAGCTGGCGGAGAACATCGAGCTTTTCCCCGGGACGGACTTCGTAGGCTTTCAGTTCCACACTTTCGGCGGGCTTGAGGACCGAACCCAAAGCCACGCGCACGGGGTCGCGCATGTATTCATGCACGAGGCCGGCGACGGACTGCTCCAGCGTGGCGGAGAAGCACAGGGTCTGACGGGTCCTGGGCAATAGCGCCAGGATGCGGCGGATGGCGGGGAGAAAGCCCATGTCGAGCATGCGGTCGGCTTCGTCGAGAACGAGAACTTTGATGTGGCGCAGGTCGCAGAATTTGCGGTCGGTGAGATCCTGCAGGCGTCCAGGCGTGGCGATGATAAGGGACGAGCCGGCGCGCAGACCCTGAATCTGAGCTTTTTCGGATACGCCGCCGATGACCAATGCCGCTTTGGGCATGGTCTTGGCGCGCAGGTTCTCGTATTGCTCGTGGACCTGCATGGCCAGTTCGCGTGTGGGCAACAGCACCAGGGCGCTGGCTTGATGCGAGGGTTCGCGGCGAAGCATCTCGATGACCGGAATGAGGAAAGCGAGGGTTTTGCCGGTTCCGGTCTGGGCGGTGCCGATTACGTCTTTGCCTTCAAGGGCAGGAGTAATGGCGCGCTCCTGGATGGGGGTTAAGGTGATGAATTGGCCTGCCGCAAGCTTCTGCTGTAAAGCAGCAGACAAGGGCAGTTCGGTAAATGTGGTCATTCTAGATTGTTCTTTCTGGAGGGGCCTGCGATGTGCACGTCGATATGCTTATGTTGATACACGTTTCGATACACAAGGACACACGTGAAGCTTCCATGCCGCTCACATTGATTTTCGATTTAACGCTGGAACTAAACGGCGGGCAGGAAAGGCGGAGATGAATCTGGTCCAACTGGGGACCACCGCGTCACGAGCAAACCGTGAGAAAAGCGTCAAGAAGAGTATAGCACAGGGAAATGTGCAGGGTGGTTACGTGAGTAATAGGTATGGTGGCCAGCTTGATTCCCGCAGAAATTTGTTGGGGGTTACCCTGAAAGTTGGGATGTATGGCATCTAACTGGTCGGTGAATCGACGCAGTAAAAGGGTGGTTGCTCTAATTTCGGGAGTAAAAGCCTTTAACCGCGAAGTACGCGAAGTACGCAAAGGATTCGCAAAGGTCGCAAAGAAAAGCAAAATCGAAAATCAGGACACCAGGCAGTAAAAGTAATAATTACGAACCCAGGCAATCCTGGACTAGAATTAGGTTTCCCGTAACCCAGCGAACAATTGCAAATGGCAGAAACAAAACTCTCCTGCTTCTGGCACGGACCGGACCTCGGCCGGGATACTCGGGCTGCGGTTTCCCTTCACGGTCACACCAACCGATCCAAGGAAAGCCTTCAGCTCATACCGCAGATGGCCCGCAAAGGCCCGATGCTGCATGAAGCTCTGGAAAAGCAGTGCAAGCGGTCGAGGATCCCGGTGGATTTCGCGCGAGCGTACTGGACTCCGCCACTTACGCCCAAGCTGGCCTACGAAACGGAAAAGAATCAGATCGAAAATGCGCTCGGACTGAAGAGCCTGGTCTCACTCACGGACCACGACAACATCGAAGCACCGCTAGTGTTGCGAACGGTGGCGGAGACGGCGCAGACCCCGATATCGCTGGAGTGGAGCGTTCCTTTCGCGGGAACCATTTTTCATCTTGGAGTGCACAATCTGCCGGGCGACCGAGCCCAAGCCATCGTGGACGACCTGGCTGAGTACACGCGGAATCCGTGCGATGGGCGACTGTGTGAGCTGTTGGCCATGCTCGATCAGATTCCAGATGTGCTCGTGGTGTTCAACCATCCTCTGTGGACCCAGTCTTGCGTGGGAGTGCAACGAGGCAGCGATGACCTCGATCGATTCCTGGACCGCGCGGTGCAGTTCCTGCACGCTTTCGAATTGAACGCCACGCGTAGTTCCAAGGAAAACGATGGCGCTCGCGAACTGGCGGATCGGTGGCAGCGCCCGCTGGTCTCGGGTGGAGACCGGCACGGTTGTGCGGCCAGCGGGGCGTTGAATTTGACTCGCGCTGAAACCTTTTGTGAGTTTGTGCACGAAATCCGACAGGAGCAGCGCAGTCACGTGCTGCTGATGCCGCAGTATGCCGAGCCCGTCTGCATTCGCACGACGCGCACGCTGCTGGATGTGATTCGCGAGTACCCGGAATATCCGATCGGATCGCGGCGCTGGGATGACCGGATTTTCCATCCGGATGAGAACGGCGGCGGGGATCGACCGATCTCCGCGCTATGGAAGGCTCCTCCCGCATACGTGGAACGAATCTTGTGGTGCATCCGCTGGGTGGAACACGCGGCAGTGCAGCGTGGGTTGCGATGCGTCTTCAGAGATGCGTCGGTTGCCGAATTTCCCCAGAAGATTTCGACTGCGCCTGCATTTACGGAGATGGATTCGACAGAGCTGGTTTCGCCAGAGGCACTTTCGCCGGAGGCTCTTTCTTGAGAAAAGGGAGTCCACGGGTCGCGTTTTTTCCTTGCGTCTACCACGAAGTGGACGGCGTGGCGCAGACCAGCCGGCACTTCGAGGCGTTCGCCCGGAGCCATGAGATTCCCTTCTTCATGGTGAACGCCGGTGCGCGAGACGAGGTCAAGACGGAGGGGTCGGTTACCCGCATGCAACTGCGGCGAAGTCCGATGAAATTTCCGCTGGATCGGGCGCACGACTACGACCTGCTGTTTCTGCGGCATTATCGGAAACTGGAACCGATGCTGCAGCGTTTTCGTCCCGACGTGGTGCAAATCACGGGACCGAGTGATGTGGGCACCCTGGGAGCGTATGTTGCCCACAAGCTGGGGATTCCGCTGGCGGCCTCGTGGCAAACCAATCTGCATGAGTACGCGCGGCGACGCGTGAAGGCCGCGGTGTCGTTTCTTCCGCAGGGCATCACCGAGAAACTGGGCGGGGCCGCGGAGCGCTTGAGCTTTCGCGCTTCGGCGCGCTTCTACAAGATTCCGCGGTTTTTGTTTGCGCCCAACCAGGAGATTATCCGCGTGCTGGAGGCGGCCACGGGCAAGCCCTGCTACCTGATGGCGCACGCGGTGGACACGGCGGTGTTCAGTCCGGAATTTCGTAATCGGACGGAAGGCTCGTTTCGTATCGGCTACGTGGGACGACTCACGGCGGAAAAGAACGTACGTTTGCTGGCCCGGCTGGAGCAGGCTTTACTCGACATGGGACATCGGGACTTTCGTTTTGTAGTGGTGGGGGAAGGCGCGGAAGAAGAATGGCTGCGGAAAAATATGCAGCAGGCCGAGTTTACGGGCGTGCTAACCGGACCGGAACTGTCACGGGCCTTCGCAAATTTCGATGTTTTGGCCTTTCCGTCGGAGACCGATACGTTCGGTCTGGTGGTTCTGGAGGCGTTTGCTTCGAAGGTGCCCGCAGTGGTCACAGACCGCGGGGGGCCGCAATATACGGTGCGCCACGCAAGTTCGGGATATGTGGCGCACACCTTCGATGAGTTCGCAGCTCATATCGACAGGCTGATGGGCCAGCCTGCGTTACTCGCCGCCATGCGGGTGGCGGCTCGCGAGCAGGCGCTGGAGACTTCGTGGGATCGTATTTTCGAGGGCATGTACGACGCTTACGAACGCTGCCTGGACAGCGTGGCTGTGGCGAGCCATGATGTTCTCGATGTGGCGACGACCTGATTGTTCCCTCAGGGACTAAGGCCCTGATCTATTCTGGGCTCCGACGGCGCGGCTGGAAGCCGAGCCCTTTCAAACCAGCTGTCATCCGCAAAACTCCTGCCCTTCCGAAACTCCGTATTCCGAAAACATTTATGAAACCGGCTCCCGGTTCTGCGACGTGGGAGGTTGCTGCGGGCTGGCTGCAAAGATGCTAGGCAAGGCGGTCGAAATCGGGCACAATCTAGGCGGGCTGGGGAGGGTGATTTTGAAGATATCGCAAAAAGGACTGTACGCGCTGCAGGCGATCATGACGCTGGCCCGGAGACACGACCAGGGAGCGATCAAGATCCGGGACATTGCGGCGGAGAGCGATCTGCCGGAGAAGTTTCTGGAATTGATTCTGTTGGAGATGAAGAATGCGCGGATTGTCGACAGCGTGCGCGGGGCGCGAGGCGGATACCGGCTGCGGCGCGATCCGGCGGAGATTCCGCTGAGCGACATTATCCGGTTGATTGACGGTCCGCTGGCGCCGATGGGGGACGCGGAGCAGTTGCGGGGCCTGATTGCGAAGGATGCGGATCATCGCGCGTTGTACGAAGTGTTTCTGGAAGTGCGGGATGCGGCGGCGAAGATTCTGGAGAACACGACGATCGCGGACATCGTGGGGGGCGGGAAGGGGAAGAAGAGTGTTGCGGGAAAGGCGGGTGGCAGCGCGAGGAAGCGCTAGCGGTGTGTGGGGAGGCGCGATTCGATGAGTGTAACGCCTGGTTACATCAGTAATGGGTTAGGCTCTTACGAATACGAGATTACACCGATGCTGAATCGCGATTTCTTGCCGCAGTTCAAGAAGATCACCGAACTGACTTGGAGTCAGCAATCCATCGATCCAGCTGTGTACGGGTTTCAGTTTCAATGCGGTACGCGCTGGAATCCGGGCCTCTCGGATAAAGAAATCGAAGACTACGAAAATGTACTCCGGGTACAGTTTCCGCTCGATCTGCGTGCTTTTCTCCCAGGCCATTACACGTTTTGACCCGCAGACCGGGGGGCCCTGGGTCAATGAGTGCTGTAGAGATGTTGAAATATCTCGCGATTTCACTCATTGACCCGTGAGTGGAATCGAGAGGGGCTCTGCGGGAAGTTTTCCGGCTCCGGCGCGAGCACATAGGAAGTCTCTATCTCCGGCCCGCTTGCCGGAGCACGATTTTGAAACCCCTTGCGGGACGCGGGAAGTCCGTGATTTTCACAAGTAAAAAAAGGAATCCTTCAGCACTAAAGCCGATCGGAGCTGGTCGGGACGGCGAAACTCCGCATCTGGCGCGGGGTCTGCGAGAAACACTTTCCCCTCTTGCACCAAATCCGGTCATGCGGTTGTGGACGGGCTGCACTCGATTGAAAACACGAATAGTTACAGACCGTGAATTTTCGTTGACTGGAAATTTAGAAGGAGTACAACAAGATCGTTCTTTGACAGCTTCTTAAGTTTTTCCGGTTGGTGCGGCGTCCGGGGCTCGAGCGGAGTCACTTTCCTGATCGCAAGGTTGGGAAGGAGGGCGAGCAAGGGTCTATAGCAAAGCGCTGGTTGAGGAGAACGAAGAAGAAATGTTGAAGGCAAGATAGAGTTCCGAGGCGTAGGGTAGGTTTATCCGGTTGGCGGTGAGCCCGGAGCCCAAGCGAAGATCGCGCGTTGCGCCCCGCAAGGGAGGCGACGAAAGCAGGTCGAGCAAGGGTCAAACGCGAGCTACTGGCCGAGACGAATGGACCCTACACCACCTCGGAACTCTTATTTGTTGCTGCGCAAAAAAGGTCCTGGGTCGTGGGTGTTAGGCCTTGGGCTCCCTTCGTGGAATTCTGTTTCTCTTTCCTTCCTCTTCCTAGCGCTTAGCACTAGACCCCAAGTCCATTCTGAATTGCGCCACTGGGCTCCCTTACTGGGCGCCGGCCTGCAAGGTGTTCCTGGCGGGACATTCTTCTATGGAGGCCGGCGGCGAATTGTGGGAGAGTAGGGAGTGGGGTCGGGGTGAAGACTGCGGTGATTCCTATGGAGTTTCCAGGGATGGTGGCATGAATCATGAATAAGGTTCGAAGCATGCGGCGGGTCGCGGAACTGGTCGTCGGGTTGGCGTGTGTGGGACTGATGGCGTGCCAGTTCGATTGGGACAGTGGTGGCACAGAGCAAACCAGCGTTCAGAGCGGAACGGCGGCGCATCCGAGCGATCAAGGGCTGCTGATCGAGAATGATTCGGAATTGCCGCAGACGTATCCGCAGGGACGATACGAGGTTCATTTCCTGGCGCGGGGCGGCGTGCCGGTGCTGCACTGGCGGGTGGAGAAAGGTACCTTGCCACCGGGAATCAAACTGGAGGACGGCGGCCTGCTTTATGGGGTGGCGACGCGCACCGGCGAGTTTCAGTTTACGGTCTCGGTGACGGACAGCGGCAAGCCGCAACTGGCAGTGCAAAAACGGTTCGTGATTCGAGTACACGCGGCGTTGACCCTGAACTGGAAGTCTCCGGCGCACGTCACCGGGAACAGAATCGACGGCACGGTCGAGGTGTCGAATACGACGCCCGACGATATGGACTTGACCTACGACGTGAAGGCGGTGGCGGAAAACGGACGGGCCACGGAGATCGGGTATCAGCATTTTGTGCTGCCGCGAGGAACGATTGGGAAAGAGTTGCCCTTTGGCGAGACTCTGCCGCACGGGGGATACGTGGTGCATGTGAACGCAGTCGGCGAGGTGGCGCCGAAGAAACTGATCTACCGGGAGCGTATGCAGACGCCGCGGGCGCTGCAGGTGACGGTGGGCCCCTAGCAGGCTGCGGAAAAACTCCTTTGGCAAGCCCGATGAGACCTCAGCGGCTAAAGCCGCGATTGATTTTTGCCGTACTTACGGCGCGGCTCGAAGCCGCGCCCTTTCAAAACAGAGCTGCCGATCGAGTTTTTTAGC
The DNA here is from genome assembly GCA_963825155.1 of uncultured Acidobacteriaceae bacterium. Taxonomy (GTDB): domain Bacteria; phylum Acidobacteriota; class Terriglobia; order Terriglobales; family Acidobacteriaceae; genus Sulfotelmatobacter. The sequence continues at coordinate 494,138 of CAWGRZ010000004.1, forward strand.
AGCCTGCTAGGGAGGCCAAGGATGACGCCACGATGACTTGCTATGGAAGGGGAATGATATGGCCAACGAAAATGGGCTGGTCAAAGTTATCAGTCGCTATTCCGTGGAGGAGACGGTGGGGCGGCTGGAGTCGGTCTTCGCGGCGAGGGGGATGCAGGTGTTCGCCGTGATCGATCACAGCGGAGAAGCGGAGAAAGTCGGGCTGAAAATGAAGCCCACCCGAGTGTTGATTTTTGGCAGTCCGAAGGGCGGAACTCCGCTGATGGTGGCCGCTCCAAGCCTGGCGATTGATTTACCCATGAAGGCGCTGGTGGCGGAAGACGCGGAGGGGCAGGTCTCCGTGACCTACAACGCGCCTGAGTATCTGAAGCAGCGGCACGGGGTGCCGGAGGAGTTGATCAAGAATCTTGCGGGCGCGGGGGTTGTGATCGCGAAAGCTGTGGAATAATGCTCGCGGCGCAGGGCGCGGTACAGTTTAAGAAATAGGATTCGGATCAGGGCCTCGCTCCAGGGAGGCTGCCGAGTGAGGGAGACGGCAAACGGCTCTGGCCGCCGACTTCTCCGCTGGCAGCCGCCGAGGCGGGCATCCTTGATTGATATTTACGGCACGCCTGAAGGCGTGCCTGATACGAATCCTAATTTCTCCCTGCTGTTCGGGGTGGTGCTGGCGGCGTATTTGATTTATATGGAGAAGAGTTTGGGGTGAGGAGATCCTCCCCTGGGGACGAGCGGCGGATTCCTTCGCCCTCGCTCCGCTCGGGGTCGGAATGACAGTTTAGGAATTGGGAGCGCGGTACAGCATTACAGAGCCGCCGAGCTTTCGCTCGACCTGTCCGGGTCAGAGACCCGGACCCACACTGCAGCACCGGAGATTATGGCGAACGATCGGGAAAAAGAGGCGGCGGCGCGGGCTAGCTTGCGGTTTGTGAAGGACGGGCAGGTTGTCGGCTTGGGGACGGGGTCGACGGCGGCGTTACTTTATCAAGGCTGCTGGCGGAGCAGGTGAAGAAAGGGCTGCGGATTCGGGGGATTCCGACTTCGGTAAAGTCGCAGGAACTGGCGCTGAGTCTGGGGATTCCGCTGACTACGCTCGACGAATGCCAGGAGATTGCGGTCACGGTGGATGGAGCGGATGAGGTCGATCCGCAACTGCGGTTGATCAAGGGCGGCGGTGGGGCCATGCTGCGGGAGAAGATTGTGGCGTCGGCCACGAAGCAGCTGGTGATTGTGGCGGACGCGTCGAAGCAGGTTCCAGTGCTGGGGAAGTTTCCGCTGCCGGTGGAGGTGATTGGGTTTGCGCAGGCGCTGGTCAGGAAGCGGATTGCGGAGCTGGGGGCGGAGGTTTCCGTGAGAACTGGCGCGGCTGGGAAGCCGTATGTAACGGATGAGAATCATCACATTCTGGATTGCCGGTTTGGGGAAATTCGGGATGCGGATGGGCTGGCGCGGCGGTTGAGCGATATGCCGGGAGTGGTGGAACACGGGCTGTTTATTGGGATGGCGAGCGTGGTGCTGCTTGGCCGGGGGAGCGAGATTGTGGAGTTGCGGCGGTAGGGCCTTTCCAGCGCGGGTTGAGGGCGCAGTGGCTGCCGAGCTTTGCTCGGCCTGTCCGGGTCTGAGACCCGGACCCACAGAAGCGGATTCCTCGCTTTGCGAGGAATGACACTAGAAACATTGCGGAATAACGACACTATAAAGGATCGAATGGCAGCGGGAGCGCAGGTGCGGGGGTGGAGGGGGCCGTCGCGAAGGCGGGTGCCGCGGTTTCAGGTGCAGGCGCCGCTGGACGTGACGGTGCTGCGGTCGGGGATTCCGGACACGGTGCCGGGACGGTCGGTGAACCTGTGCGAGCGCGGAATGGCGGCGATGCTGGCCGGAGAACTGATGCCGGGCGAGGCGGTAGGGATCGAGGTGCGATTACCGCGGCTGCAGGATTCGCTGCGGACGCGGGCCATGGTGCGGTATCAGGATAAGCTGCGCTGCGGCTTGGAGTTTGTGGGGCTGTCCGCGGAACAGCGCGCGGCGATTCGAGATTGGGCGAAGGAATCGAAGGCTGAGACTGAGATCAGTGTGTCGACCGTTGTGATAGAGAAAAAAGAGGAAGAGAAGAAGAGCTCAGACGTGGGTGGAGGAGGCGGAGGAAGCGCGGGGGGCGAGCCTCATGATCCGAAAAAGAAGCGGCGCGGGGCGGTTTGGACGGTCTTTCTGGTTTTTGCCGCGATTGCGATTGCAGTGTTCTGGTGGCACTGGAACCGGGCGTGGGAACAGTTGGAATCTGGACTGAATAGTCAGGAGACGGTGTCCGCGGAAAAACCCGAGGCGCAGGTTCCGGCGGAAGTGATGGAGAAGTTGCTGATCCACCGGGTCGAGCCAGTGTATCCAGCGGAGGCGCGGCAGGCGAATCTGCAGGGGATTATCGCGCTCGACGTCGTCGTGGGACGGGACGGATCGGTAGTGAGCATGCGGCCGCTGAATGGTCCGGAAGTGCTGGCGCGGGCTGCGATGGATGCGCTGCGCTGGTGGAAGTTTGAGCCCTACCGGTTGAATGGGGAGCCGGCGGTGGTGGAGACGACGGTGGCGGTAGAGTTCAAGCGGTAGGGGTGGTCGGGGTTCGGTTAGGTCTTAGTAGATGGTTCCGGCGGTCAGGCAGGCGAAATTTCAGATTTCAGATTGAAGATTTCAGATTTTTGATTCTTTGAGTCGAGTGGATTCGGCGTTTTTCCTAGTGGCGGGGCTTGCGCAGGGCGTGGAGTACGGCGACGCCGCTGACGGCAAAGCACACGACAGCGCCGAGGGCGGAGCCCAGCAGGAAATTGGCATTGAGGTGAAGGATGTCGGCGGCGACGGCTGCGACGGCGAAGATCAGTCCCAGCACGTTGAGCCACAGCGGGGCCCGGACCGGGGTTTGGACGTCCTGGCGGAGACGAAGCTGCAGCAATAGAGCGGCGAGTCCGATGGCGGCCACGACGACCAGAGCCAGCGGACTGGAGAAAGCGCGGTTGCCGGTGTAGATCACCACCAGGGCGAGCGCGAGCAGGAGGAATCCGGCAGAGACGATGGTCCAGCGGCGGGGCTTGGGTGTTGGGGTCGGGTTGGAAGGGCCGTCGGACAAGGAATTCCGTCCCAAGTTATACAGGGCGGGTGGCGGGTTTTCAAATGCAGGGTTCGAGTACGCCCACGGGCTGAAGCCCCGTACCTTCCTTAACCTCTAACGTGACCCTCGAAGGGCCGCTCTTCCACGGAACCGCGGGCGGTGATCGAGTCATTCAGCGAAGGTCAGGCGCCGGGTAGGACGCGGGCGGCGCCGGCGAGCCACTCGGCTTGGCGCGGGTCTCCGTTGTTGACGGCGTAGAGGACGAGTTCAACGCGAGTCGAGATGCCGAGTTTTTCGAAAATGCGGAAGAGATATTTCTTGATGGTGTGCTCGCTCAGGTTGAGTTCGCGGGCGACCTGGCGATTGCCCAAGCCTTCGGCGACGAGCGCGACGACTTGTTCCTCGCGTGGGGTGAGCAGGTTGTGGCCGCGGGAGTTGAGGATGCGCAGCGAGGGGACTTCGGAGATGAGGTCCATTACGTAGTTGAGTTGTTCGGTGTTGGCCCAGATCTGTCCGGCGGCCACGCTAAGCAGGCACTTGCAGAGGAGGCGGAGGTTGGAGTCGGCGATGGAGAAGATGCCACGCGCTCCGGAGCGGAACGCGCTTACCGCCAGTTCGCGGTCGCAGGCGTCGACGATAAGGACTTTGGGGACGTCGGGATGGGAAAGATGGAAGCGGCGCAGGGTGACCACGGTTTCGGGAATATTGGCGGGTGGATTTAAGGACAGGAGAGCGACGTTGGGAAGCTTGGAGATGACGGCCTGCAGGATGGAAACGGTGTCCATTGCGCAGGTGGTGATGTGGAACGCGGCATGGCGGCGAAGAGAGGTGGTGAGGAGTTGGGCCTGCATACGATTGGAATCGGCGACCAGGACACCAACGGCTTCTAACGTGGCGACGGACTGCGAACTCATAAATCAGGTCTCCCAAGAACTAAAAGAGAAACAGTGTGGTGATTGTAGGGAGGGTGGGAGCGGTGCACAAGGAAACTAGTCACAAAATCTGAGTGCCGTGTTCAAATCGGGAATTGAGATTGCGGTGTGACGGGAAGTTCGGGCGCGGGGGATCGCGTTGTGGAAAGCGGGGCAGGGTATCGTGGCTCCGGCATGGGGGAGACCACAAAGGGCCCGAGGTTCACGAAGGAAACGCAAGAACCAGTGCATATCCATGGTTTCCGTTGAAATGGGTGGAGTTCATCCCGGGAATGTCTTTGAATGTTCAGCGCTGATCTCTGTGACATCACGAACATGCAAGTCTACTTTTGTGGGTACGCCATGTAGGGACGTGCCGCACGCCCTTCCGTAGTCTTCGCGGCGAAACCAATATCCACAAGCTCCTGATTCGACACGACCCTCGGTGCGGAACAGCATTTTCCCGCGCGCCGAGGGCAATCTACTTTTGTGGACAACACTTCCCATGTCTTGTTGCCGGCAAGGGGTGGGTTTAGGTTTGCGCAGGCAGGAAAAGAGTCACAAAGCCAACAAAAACAATGAGGCGCTTTTGCACATTCGTCAGATTCGCGGCACTGGCGCTGTTGGTTCTGCCGTGCAGTTCGGCCGCTTTCGCGCAGGGTGAGAAAACCGCCTTGAGCGGAGACAAGGAGACTTCCCGATCCGGCTTTACCGGGGCTGGAGCGGGAGGCAGCAGTACAACGGCCGCAAACCCCGGGGGAGCGGATGGCCTGGGAAACCTTTCACTCGGAGGGGAGCGTCATCCGCTCTACCGGTTAAGAACCAGCGATGTGGTGGAAGTAAGCTTCACCGTGGCTCCGGAGTTCGACCAGACACTGACCGTGCAGCCGGACGGTTATGTGACGTTGAAAGACGCCGGCATGGTGGAGGTCGAGGGGCTGAATCTGGAGCAGTTCAGTGAGGCGGTGCAGAAGGCGTATCAGGGATATCTGCACGATCCGCAGGTAGCGGTGGCGCTGAAGGAATTCGAAAAGCCCTACTTCATTGTTGGAGGGGAAGTGGGGCATCCGGGAAAGTACGAACTGCGCTCGGATACAACCGTGGCTGAGGCGGTAGAAATCGCGGGGGGGCTGACCTCGCAGGCGAAGCATTCCCAGGTGGTGCTGTTCCGGCGGGTGAATGATGATCTCGTGGAAACGCGGCTGCTCAATCTGAAAAAGATGCTAAAGGAGCGGGGGCTGAAAGAGGATGCGCATGTGCGGCCGGGGGACATGATTTTCGTTCCCCAGAATGCGATCTCGAAGATTGCCCGCTTCCTGACCAAACCTTCCGTAAGCATGTACATGAGCCCCACTCAATTTTAGAAATGGTTTCCCCACGCTCGCATGCCAGACGAAGGCCCAATTCGCAGAGGACTGCAGCCACCAGCGCCAACTATGCGTGAGTTGGCGATGGTGCTGTTCCGGCGGCGGAGGGTCTTCGTCTGGGTGGCGGGGCTGGTGTTGGCGGCGGCGCTGTTTTACGCGTTCGCGGGAACGAAATATCAGGCCAACATGAAAATTCTGGTGCGGCGGGGACGGGCAGATGCTCCGGTGAGCGCCGAGCAAGACGCTCCGCTCGACCTGACCCGGATGGCAATCACCGAGGAGGAATTGAATTCAGAGGTGGAACTGCTGCGGGATGATGACGTCCTGCGCAGGGTGGTGGAGAAGAACGGACTGGGCGGGCGCGATTGGCTGCACTTTCTGCGGATGGGCGAGGGACATGCGGCGCGCGTGGAGCGGGCGGCGCGGCGGCTGGCCAAAAAGCTGGACGTGGAGCCGGTGAAAAAAACGAACCTGATCGCAATCAGCTATGCGGCGGACGATCCGCAGCGGGCGGCGAACGTGCTTCAGGCGGTGGCGAGCGCCTACCTGGAGAAGCATACGGAAGTGCATCGTCCGACCGGGGAGTTTCGCTTCTTCGAGCAGCAGACGGGTGAATCGAGGCGGCAACTGGAGACGGCAGAGCGGAACTTGTTGCAGTTCACGGCAGAGCACGGAGTGGTGGCGGCTGCCCAGCAACGCGACCTGGCGCTGCAGAAATGGAGCGATCTGGATGCGAATTTCCGGCAGACGCGTATCGAACTGGCGGAGACGCGACAGCGGGTGTTGGAACTCGGGACTCAACTGGCGAGCCTGCCAGAGCGAACCACGACGCAGGTGCGGGTGGCAGACAATCCGGAATTGTTGAAGGCGCTGAAGTCGAGCCTGCTGGATCTGCAATTGAAGCGCACCCAGTTGCTGACGAAGTTTGAGCCCACCCACCGGCTGGTGCAGGAAGTCGAGCAGCAGATCGCACAAGCCCAGGCCACGATTGCGACGGAGAATACGTTGCCGCTGCGCGACGAAACCACCGACAAGAATGTGCACTACGAGTGGGCGAAGTCGGAATTGCAGCGGGCGCAGGTGGAGTTGAAGGGCCTGCAAGCCCGGGAATCAGCTACCGGAGCGCAGGAGGCGGCGTACCGGACGATAGCTCAGCGACTGGGCGCGGACGCGATCACCCAGGATGATCTTCTGAACACGGAGAAGGCGGCGGAGGATAACTATCTTCTGTACGTGAAGAAGTTGGAAGAGGCGCGGATGGACGATGCGCTCGACGAGCGGGGGATCGTGAACGTTGCCATTGCGGAGCAGCCGGTGGCTCCAGCTTTGCCGGTGTGGTCGGCGTGGATGGTGCTGGCGGTGGGAGTGGTGGCGGCGGGAGCGTCGGGGACGGGAGCGGCGTTTGCGGCGGATTATTTCGATCCCGCATTCCGCACGCCGGATGACGTGTTGGCGTACTTGAATGCACCGGTTCTGGCATCGCTGCCCAAGGCAAAGCGCGGAGAACTTTCGGCATAAGAGGAGGAATGATGAGTGCAGGGTTGTTGGGATCTCTTGATCTGGGAGCCGGGCGGGAGCAATCGCGTCCGGAGGTGAGAGGCTTGCACCGGGCAGGCGGATGGAACCCGGAAAGCTTCGCGCGCGAACAGATACGGGGGCTGGTACGGCGCGTTTTCTTTTCAAATGTGGTGCGAACAGCGCGGCAAGTCGTTTTCAGCACGATCGAGGCGGAGACCGATGTGCGCAGTATCTGCCGGAGAGTCGGTGAGGCACTGGCGCTGGAGACGACGGGGAGCATTGCCGTCGTGGGCGAGTATCCGCAGATCGTTCAGGACGCGGAGACGTATTTCGAGGGAATGGCGGACGCGCCCCAGGGCGAAAGCACGGCCCTGCGCCAGGCCGCAACGCGGGTGCGAGGCAACTTGTGGCTAGTGCCGGCGCTGGGAATCGGTGGAGGCACGCTTACGACTGCGCTGCTGCATTCGCATCTGTGCGAGTTGCGCCGGGAGTTTGAATATTCGATTGTCGTGGGGCCGCCAGCCGGAGAGTCGAACGTAGCAGCCGCGATGGCACAACTGGCGGACGGAATCATCCTGGTGTTGTCGGCGCATCACACCCGTCGAGCCGCGGCGCACAAGATCAAGCACACGTTGGAAGGGGCGCAGGTGCATCTCCTGGGAACTGTCCTGAGCGACAGGGTGTTTCCGATTCCGGAGGGGATTTACCGGCGGCTGTAAAGCGAAACGGAAAGGTGTTGTCGGCTCGAAGAGCGAGTTACTAAGGAGGGAAAGTTGGTGATCTCGGTTGAATCCATTCAGCGCTCGCTGGTCATCGTGATTCAAGACGATGAGGTGGAAGTGATCTGACGTGTCCTCTCCTTTCCTTAATCCCAGGCAACAGAAAACGCAGGTGGTCGACTGGGCGCGGTTGATTCCCGGGGGGACGCCCGCGTTTCGCGGCAAGGAAAAAAAGCCGGCGCAGTCGGTAAAGCCGTTCGCAGCAGAAAAAATACCGGAGAGGGCAGTAGAGGTCGTGGCGAGTGGGCCGCAGAGTGTGCTCGCAATGCTGGTGGGCCTTCCGCTGCAGAACCGGATGGCGCGGAAGTGGGTGCGATCGACGGTGACTGACTTTGCGCTGGTGGGTCTGAGCTGGCTGTGCCTGGGAGCGCTGCTGGTTCCTCTGCGCGCGGCGTTTCCGCAAGTACCTCTGTTCGATTACGCACCGGGCACACCAACTTCTCTGTTGGGAATTGCTCTGCTGCATGCGGCGTTGATCACGCTGATGGGTTACTCGCAGGGGTTGTACGCCGGGGATTGCGACTTGGCGCGGCAGGCGAGGGTTCTGGGCAGATCGGTGCTATGGGCTACGACGGTGCTTGGCCTGGCCTATGGACTGCAGGGGGCTCCCTGGGCCACGAGCGGCTTGATCTGCGGGGCGGGTGTCGTGCACTTTGCGGCGCTGCTGACGTGGCGGCGGCGAAAGGGGAGGCAGAAACGCGGCGAGGATCAACGCGGCGAAGTGCGCAATGTGCTGATCGTGGGAGCGGGCGGAGTTGGGCGGCGCCTGGCGTCTTATGTGGAAGGTCATCCCGAGTCTGGAAGAACGATGTGCGGCCTGCTGGATAACGAAAGGCCGCTCGGCGACGGAGTGATTGGGCGGGTGAGCGATCTGGCTCGGCTGGCGCGCACAGGATTTGTGGACGAGGTGATTTTGGCAGCGCCGAGCGACCGTGATCTGGCGCTGCAGGTGCTGCGGGAAGCGCGACGGTTGCGGCTGGACGTGGAGATTGTCCCTGAGCTGTTCGGGTGCAAACCGGCAGGGAGAGAAATCGAACGAGTAGGAGACTTGCCCCTGATTTGCCTGCATGCGGAGCGATTGCCGGCGGCAGGGCTGGTGTTCAAGCGAATCGTGGATGTGGCGGGAGCGGGTTTCGCGTTGACGGTCTTGTCACCGTTGCTGCTAGCGATTGCTGGACTGATCAAGCTGGATTCGCAGGGAACGGTGCTCTATGGCGCCCAGCGGGCGGGACGCAAAGGCAGGCTGTTCCGCTGTTACAAGTTTCGCACCATGGTGAGCAATGCGGATGAGTTGAAGGGCGATCTGCGCCAGAACAACCAGCGGTCGGGTCCAATCTTCAAGATCGCGGACGATCCGAGGATTACGCGCCTGGGGCATTTTCTACGGCGTTACAGCATGGATGAACTGCCGCAATTCTGGAATGTGCTGAAAGGCGACATGAGTCTGGTGGGGCCACGGCCGCATCCGCTGGACGACTTTGCGGCGTATGAGATCGAGCATCTGGCGCGGCTGGATGTGACGCCGGGAATCACGGGGTTGTGGCAGGTGACCGCGCGGCGCGATCGGTCGTTTCAGCGGGGGATGGAACTCGACCGGGAATATATCCGGACATGGAGTCTGGCGGCGGACCTGCGAATCCTGCTGAAAACGGTCTCGGCGGTAGTCCGGGGGAGCGGAGACTGATGTCGTCGATTTCGTTGCGATCGGCGTGGCCGGGACGGGCTGGGGAGGAGTTCGCGGTGCGGGCGGCGGAGGTCGTGCTCCGTCCGGTACAGGCGCTGACGGCGGCGCCGTCGCTCTTGTTTCTGGCCGCGCTGACGGCCATGCTGCTGCGGCATCCCGATGTGGCGTTTTACGAAATTGACCGGGTGGCGTTCGGGCTTCTGGTGGTGGGGGTAGCGGCTCGAGCAGTCGTCTTGCGGGAGCGCCTGTTCGTGGTGGAGCGGGCGACGTGGCCGATGATCGGGCTGACGGTGTTGGCCGTGGCAAGCGTGTTAGGACGGCCGTTTGACAACCAAACCTGGTGCCTTCTGGCGGCCAAGTTCATTGTGCCGTTCGCGTTGTTTCATCTGGCCGGGCTGGTGTTCACGGAGGAAAAAGGGTTCCGGCAGTTTGAGGTGTTCGGGCTGGTAGTGCTGGCGTATCTGAGTTTCACGGCGATTGCCTTCCTGGCCGGCGCGCACTCGCTGATTTTTCCGCGGTTCATTCTGGATGAAAGCCTGGGGTATCACGCCGACCGGGCGCGGGGACCGCTGCTGCAGGCGGTAGCCAACGGGGTAACGCTGAACATGCTGGCGTTGCTGGCGCTGCATGCGTACCGGCGGGGGAGCGTGCGTGGTCTGAAGGTTGCGGTGTTGCTGGCGTCGGTGCCCATCGCGATCCTGGCCACCATGACGCGGACGGTTTGGTTGTCGTTTGCCGGAACGGTGCTGGTAGTGATCTTCCTTTCCAAGAACCGCACCCTGCGGCGGGCTTGCGTGGGGCTGGCGCTGGTGGCGAGTGCGGCACTGGTGGTGGTTCTGAGTTCTCCGGAGTTGGGCTGCACTCTGACCGATCGGCTGACGGAGAGCGGGCCGGTGGAATATCGCGAGGCGGTGTATGCCGGTGGATGGGAAATGTTTCTGGAGCGTCCGCTGACGGGGTGGGGCTTCAACCGCATACCAGGCGAGTTGCCGCGCCATGTGAGCGGGTACATGGAGAAGGAGTTGTATCCCCACAATACGTATCTGGAATTGCTGGTGGAGCACGGGGTCTTGGGACTGGGGTTGTACCTGTGGCTGATGTGGGAAATGTGGCGGCTGGGGCGGGGTGCAATTCCGGCGGAGAGAGACAGACGGGTTCCTTGATCAGCAGTTTCACTGTCTGTGGCCGATTCTGCTGGGCGTGTATTGGGTGAATGCCGCGATGGTGGTGATGAGCTACCAGTTCGTGAATGGATTGCTGTTCACGATGGCTGGAATGCTGGCGGCACAACGGCGGAGGGCGGAGATTTCCCAGTCATGTTGACCGTTGCGTATCTCGCGAATCAGTTTCCTTGCGCCGTCGAGCCTTATGTGATCGAGGAGATTGAAGAGTTGCGGAGTCGCGGGGTTCACGTGATCGCCGGGAGCGTGCGGAGGGTACGGGCGAGGGATGATGGGGCTGTTGAAGGCAGGTGCGCACCAGAGGTCGTGCTGCAGCCCTTGCCGGCGAAGGTTGTGCTGCGGGCGGCGTGGCTCTGCGTCCGGAGATGGAACCGGATTTCGGTTTGCGTCGGGCGGGTTGTTTTCCGCGGCAGCGAGGGGCCACTGCAACGGGCAAAGGCGCTGCTGCACACCTGGCTGGGAGCCTGCTACGCGGCAGCGCTGGAGGAATTCGAAGTCGAGCACATCCATGTGCACCATGGATATTTCGGGTCGTGGATCGCCATGGTGGCAGCCCGGCTGCTCGGCGTGGGTTTCAGCATGACTCTGCACGGGTCGGACCTGCTGCTGCATGGAGCGTATCTCGACGCGAAGCTCGAGCACTGCACGTTCTGCCTGACGATTTCGGAGTACAACCGCCGCTACATTCTCGAGCACTACCCCGGGGTTGAGCCGAGGAAGGTAGTGGTGTCGCGGCTTGGCGTAGAGGTGAGAGAGCGCGCGGGATTTCTTCCCGCGAGGCCGGAGAGGCGCCGGGCTGAATTTGCCGTGCTGGCGGTGGGCCGGCTGCATGCGGTGAAAGATCATGCATTTCTGGTGCGAGCCTGCGCCGAACTGCACGCCAGCGGCGTGCGGTTTGAATGTTCGATTGCAGGCGGCGGACCGGAACGGCGCAGACTGGAATCCCTGATTCGGAAGTATGGTCTCGAGGAACGGGTCACGCTGCTGGGGCAGGTGCCGCGCGAGCAGATGGATTCGTTGTACGACCGGGCCGATGTGGTCGTACTGACGAGCCGGAGCGAGGGTATCCCGCTGGTGCTAATGGAGGCGATGGCAAGGGGGAAGATCGTGCTCGCGCCCGCCATCACCGGGATTCCTGAACTCGTGATTGCGGGTCAGACCGGTTTCCTGTACGAAGCGGGATCGATGGGCGATTTTGTGGCGCGGCTGCTGCTAATCCGCTCCATGATGGAGGCCCAGGATCGCCGGCACTTCCATTTTTATCCCCACATTCTTACGGCAGCAAGCCAACTCGACTGGGCACGGCATGCAGCCCAAGTGCAGGTTCGCCACAACTTCAATCGCGGCAAGAATCTGGAATCGTTCGGCAACTTATTCCTGCCGCGGATCGCCCCGCGGAGAGAGAGGCTTGCTCGTGAGAATTTTGTACTGCAACAAATATAACTATCCGTTCAGCGGCACCGAGGTGTACCTGTTCGAACTGATGGAGTTGATGCGGACGCAGGGCCACAAGGTGGCGTTGTTTTCAATGGTTGATCCGCGGGGCGAGCCGACGCCATACGACCACAACTTTGTTCCCAACATTGATTTCAAGGCGAAGTCAGGGCTGTGGGGAAAGGCGTGGCGGGCGGGCCATGCGATTTACTCGCGGGAGGCGCGCCGGCGGATGCGCGCGATGATCGAAGAGTTCCGGCCCGACGTAGCGCACGTGCGCAACATCTATCACCATTTGTCGCCGTCAATCCTGTGGGAACTGAAGGCGCAGAACATTCCAGTGATGTACCACCTGAACGATTTCAAGTTGCTGTGCCCCAGCTACAACCTGGTGGCGCACGGAAAAGCATGTGAGGCGTGCAAGGGCGGCGCGTTCTGGCACGCGTTGAGCACCAGGTGCTATCCCGGGCTGGGCGCGTCGCATGGCGCTGATGACGGAGGCCTACGTTCACCGCTGGTTGGGCACTTACCAGAAGTGTGTGGACCTTTTCCTCGCGCCCAGCCAGTTTGTGCGCGACAAGTTTGTGGAGCACGGGTGGAACGGCGGAAAGTTCGAGGTGCTGCCACATTTTCAGAAAATTCACACGATTGAGGGATTGTCCGCCGCGAAGAATGGGCCGCTGCTGTATTTCGGAAGACTATCCGCCGAGAAAGGCGTGGACGATTTGCTGCGGTCGATGCAGAAGGTTCCGGAGATGAGGTTGGTCATTGCGGGAGACGGGCCGGAGCGCGGCGAGTTGCAGGGGCTGGCGGCCGCGCTGCGGTTGGCCAACGTGGAATTTGTGGGGCACGTGGGGCCGGCGCAACGCGATTCGCTGATTGCGCGGTCGCGGTTCACGGTGCTGCCTTCCCACGCATACGAGACTTTGGGGAAGACCATTCTTGAGTCTTATGCGGAGGGGCGAGCGGTGGTGGCGTCGGACATGGGATCGCGGCGGGAGTTGGTTCGCGATGGCGAGACCGGATTTCTTTATCGTACGGGCGACGTGGATCAGCTCGCGGGAGCAATTCGGTTGCTTGGGTTGAGGCCGGAGTTGGCGGAGAAGATGGGGCACGCGGGGTGGGATTTCGTGCGTCGCCGGCATACGCCCGATGGGCACTATCGAGAAGCTGTTGAGCCTGTATGAGGGCCTGGTTGCGGAAAACGTGATTGCGGAAAAGAAGCCGGCGAAGCGGGGCGCGGTCGCAAACCCGGAGGAGTCGCTCCCGCCCCCACTGCCGAGGCCGGCGTTCGCGGCGCGGAGGCAGACTCCGATTGCGACGGCTCAGAGCGGGAAGCTGCGCGTGGCGTTTATCGGAGGGCGGGGAGTTATTTCGAAATACAGCGGGATTGAGACCTACTACGAAGAGGTGGGCCGGCGGCTGGCGCAGATGGGACACGAAGTTACGGTGTACTGTCGAACCTACTTCACCCCGGCGCAGGCGGAACATAACGGCATGCGGCTGGTGCGGTTGCCGACGATCCGGTCAAAGCATCTGGAAACCGTGGTGCACACGCTGTTGAGCACAGCGCATGCTCTGACGCAACGGTATGACGTGGTGCATTATCACGCGCTGGGCCCAGCGCTGTTCTCGTCTCTTCCCCGGTTGGTGGGGGAGAAGACGGCGGTGACTGTGCAGGGTCTGGACTGGCAGCGAAAGAAATGGGGACGACTGGCGTCGGCGGTGCTGCGTCTCGGAGAGCGGGCGTCGGTGAAGCTTCCCAACGGGACTATGGTGGTATCGCAGGCTCTACAGCAGCGCTACCGGGAAGCGCACGGGATGGAAACGTTCTACGTGCCCAATGGCGGTCTGCTGCGAGAATGGCGGGAGCCGCGGAAGATTCTGGAGTGGGGGCTGGAGCCGGGGCGGTACGTTCTCTTCCTGGGGAGATTTTCGCCGGAGAAAGGGTGCCATCTGCTGGTGGAGGCGTTTGAGCAACTCGATACCGATGTGAAACTGGTGATGGCCGGGGCATCTAGCTATTGCGACGAGTACAGCCGGGAGTTACGAACCCATGCCAGCGAGCGGATCCGGATGCTGGATTGGGTTTCCGGCGAGACGCTCGACGAATTGCTGACCAATGCCATGCTGTTCGTTTTGCCATCGGATCTGGAGGGACTGTCGCTGGCGCTGCTGGACGCCATGGGGGCGGAGCTGTGCGTGCTGACCAGCGATGTTCCGGAAAATCGTGAAGTGGTCGACGGAGCTGGTTTTACGTTTAAGCGCGGGAGTTCGGCGGACTTGGCGGAGAGGCTGCGCTTTCTGGTCGCCAATCCGGTAGTGCGGGAGGCGGCGGGCCGAGCGGCGAAGACCCGGATTCGAGAGCATTACCAATGGCACACGATTGCCGCCGACATTGAGAAGGCATACTTCGAAATGATGGGGTGGGAGCTGGTGGAGACGTCTGCGAAGAAACCTAGCGCCAGAGCCGCGGCGGCCGGCGAGGGCGGGAACGCGGAGCGGCGGGCCGGGTAGCCAGGACCACATGGGTTGTCGGGATCGGCAGCGGAGAGAGACGCGATAAACATCGAAAATACGGGTTTTCGAGCGAAGGACGGGGCTAACCTCGTCCTTTTTTATTACAATCAAGTGCTTGCCTGTTGCCGGCGCTGCCGACCCGCTGCGGGCGATACCTTTGCATGGGGAATACGATGCTCATCACCGGGGGCGCTGGGTTCATTGGGTCCAACTTCATTTTGCAACGCATCCGGGAAGAGACTGCGCCGATCGTCAATCTGGACAAGCTGACCTACGCGGGGAATCTGCACAACCTGGAGAGCATTGCAGGCGAAGGGCGGTATGAGTTCGTTCATGGCGATATTGGGGACCGAGGCCTGGTCCGCCAACTGCTGGAAAACCACCAGCCCAACGCGATCGTGCACTTCGCGGCGGAGAGCCATGTGGACCGGTCGATCCGCGGGCCGGATGATTTCATTCGCACGAATGTTGATGGGACATTTGCTCTGCTGGAAGAGACGCGGGCGTACTGGACCGCGCTCCCGGAGGAGAGGCGCAACGGTTTTCGGTTCTTGCATGTATCCACCGACGAAGTGTATGGCTCGCTGGGACCCGGCGATCCTCCATTTTGCGAGACGACACCGTACGCTCCCAACAGTCCGTATGCAGCGTCGAAAGCGGCATCGGATCACCTGGTGCGCGCGTATCACCACACCTATGGGTTGCCCACGCTCACGACAAATTGCTCGAATAACTACGGGCGATTTCAGTTTCCAGAGAAGCTGATTCCGCTGATGATTCTCAACGCCCGCGATGGAAAGCCGCTACCAGTCTATGGGGATGGAAAGAACGTGCGAGACTGGCTTTATGTCGAGGATCACTGCGCCGCGATTGCAACCGCGCTGCAGCGGGGGCGGCTGGGAGAGACCTACAACATCGGGGGCTGGAACGAGAAGCCGAACATGGAAATTGTGGAGACCATTTGTGACCTGGTGGACGAGATGAAGCCGCGCGCCGGCGGCTCGCGCCGCGACCTGATCACGTTTGTGAAAGACCGCCCGGGGCATGACCGGCGCTATGCTATGGATGCGCGCAAGATCGAACGCGAACTGGGGTGGAAGCCCAAAGAAACATTTGAGAGCGGCATTCGCAAGACGGTGGGCTGGTATCTTGAGAATGAAGAGTGGGTGCGGGATGTGACCAGCGGAAGCTACCGGCAGTGGATTGCGACGCACTATTCGGGTTAGGTTCGAGCAGCGAGGGGCAAGGAGAACGCGGAAGGCCAGCGGGCCTTAATTATGACCGAAAGCACGCGCTACAAAGGCATCATTCTGGCGGGAGGATCGGGCACGCGTCTTTATCCGGTGACGCAGGCAATGGGAAAAAGTCTGCTTCCGGTTTACAACAAGCCCATGATTTATTACCCGCTGTGCACGCTGATGCTGGCGGGGATCCGGGACATTCTGGTGATTTCGACGCCGGAGGACGTGCCGAAGTTTCAGGCGCTCCTGCGCGATGGCAGCCAGTACGGCATTCGTCTGCAATATCGGGTGCAGCCCAGGCCCGAAGGAATTGCGCAGGCATTTCTGATGGGAGAGGAGTTTCTGGGCGGCAGTCCGTGCGCGCTGGTGCTCGGAGATAACATTTTTTACGGGCACGACCTGGCCAAGGATCTGCGAGAGGCGGCGAAGAAAGATGAGGGCGCGCGGGTTTTCGCTTATCCAGTGCACGATCCTGAGCGCTATGGAGTGGTCGAGTTCGACGCAAACGGACGAGCGCTGAGCATCGAGGAAAAGCCGAAGCAGCCCAAGTCGCGCTATGCGGTTACCGGCCTTTATTTTTACGACGATCAAGTGGTGAAGATTGCGAAGTCGCTGAGGCCCAGCGCGCGCGGCGAACTCGAGATCACCGACGTCAACAAAGCGTACCTGGCGAACGGCCGGCTGGAGGTTGTGGTGATGGGCCGCGGTATGGCATGGCTCGATACAGGCACCCATGAGTCGCTGATGGATGCGTCGCTCTACATTCAGGCGATCGAGAAAAGGCAGGGGCTGATGGTGGCGTGTCCGGAGGAAATTGCGTATCGCTCGGGCTACATCACAGCGGCGCAGGTGGAACAGATTGGAACTGCGATGAAGAATAATAGCTACGGCGCATACCTGCTGCAGCTCTTGCGGGAAAAGGTATTCTGAAATGACGGCGGTTCCGGTGGCGCACTCGGCCATGGATGTGATCAAGAAAATCCCGACGTCTCTGTCTGGCCTTTCCATGCTAGAGCCTCGCGTGTTTGGCGACGAACGCGGATTTTTTCTGGAGAGCTACAACGAGCAGGTCATGGCCGAAATCGGCATCCGGGAGCGGTTCGTGCAGGACAATCACTCCTCTTCGCGGCGGAACGTGCTGCGTGGGTTGCACTACCAGATCAAACAGGCACAGGGCAAACTGGTGCGCGTAGTGGATGGGGAAGTTCTGGATGTTGCCGTGGACCTGCGCCGGAGTTCGCCAACGTTTGGCGGGTGGGAGGCAGTGCGTTTGTCCGGAGAAAACAAGCGCATGCTCTGGATTCCGCCGGGCTTCGCGCACGGATTCTGCGTGACTTTCCGAGAAAGCTCACGTCTTGTACAAAGCGACCGCTTACTATGCGCCCGAATACGAGCGCACGCTAGCGTGGAACGATCCCGACCTGAAGATTGACTGGGAACTTGCTGGCGAGCCGATCGTGTCCGCCAAAGACCAGCGCGGCGTTGCCCTGCGCGACGCCGAGACCTTCGAGTAGCCGCGGGAAGTCAGAACGGAAATCAGAACTAATGAGAGTAACGATTTTCGGCGCGTCGGGCCTTCTGGGCAAGGCGCTCATGCGCGAGTGGAGCGGTGACGACCTTGTCGGTCTCAACTCGCGCGACGTGGACATTCGCGACGCGGGCAAAGTGCGAGCTGTCGTGGATAAGACGCGTCCGGAATGGATTGTTCTGGCTGCGGCCTATACGGATGTGGATGGTTGCGAGAGTCATCCGGATCTCGCGTTTTCAGTCAATCGCGACGGCGCGGTGACTGTCGCCGAAGCCGCGAAGCAGGTTGGGGCGAAGCTAGTGTTTCTCAGTTCGGATTACGTGTTCGACGGCAAGAAGACTTCGCCCTATGAATCCGAAGATGCCAGAAATCCGCAGAGCGTTTATGGGAGGTCCAAGGCAGAGGCGGAAGTCCGGTTGCTGGAAGTGCTGCCGGGGTGCTGCATCGCGCGGACGTCTTGGCTGTTCGGGGTGGGCGGGAAGTGTTTTCCGGATACGATTCTGAAACTGGCAGCGAGCCGGGCGGCGCTGGATGTGGTCAACGATCAGCGCGGGTGCCCGACATATTCCGTGGATTTGTCGAGGGCGATCGTCGAATTGTGCCGCAAGAGCGCGAACGGAATTGTGCATGTGACCAACGCCGGCGATTGTTCGTGGTTCGAATTTGCCGGCGAGATCGTGAAGGGCGCAGGCTTGACCACCGAGGTGCGGCCGGTGAGCAGTCGGCAGATGGCCCGTCCAGCGCCGCGTCCAGTGTACTCCGTTCTATCTGCATCGAGTCTTCAGAGGTGGGGAATTGCCATGCCGACCTGGCAGGATGCGCTGCGACGATATTTGCAGGAGCGAAGGAGTTGAGAGTCCTCGTGGGCATTGCTTCGTCCGATGCGCGGCTGCTACGATGCGGCGGGGTTCGCGTCCAGTGAAGTCAATCTTGAATTACATTGAGGGCCGGTTCGTGCGCGGGAAGCGGGAGTTCGCCGACGTGAATCCCGCGGACGGCAGCGTGATCGCGCAGGTCACGGAAGCGGATCAAGGTCTGGTGGACGATGCCGTGCGCGCGGCGCGGAAGGCGCTGCTGGGAGAGTGGGGCGGGCTGGGAATCCGGGAACGCGCCGCGCGCTTGCACAAAGTGGCGGACGCGATTGAGGCGCGATTTGATTGCTTTGTCGCGGCCGAGGTTGCGGATACGGGCAAGCCAGTGGCGCTCGCCTCGAGGCTGGATGTTCCGCGGGCCGCGGCAAATTTTCGTGTGTTCGCTGATCTAATCAAGACGGCGGGCCTGGAATCCTTTCAGACGGAAACTCCGGACGGAAAGAACGCTTTGAATTACGCGGTGCGCAAGCCGCTGGGCGTGGTGGGGATCATCACCCCCTGGAACCTGCCGCTGCTGTTGCTCACCTGGAAAGTGGCGCCAGCGCTGGCCTGCGGGAATAGCGTGGTGGTGAAGCCTTCTGAAGAAACTCCGGCGACCGCGACGCTGCTGGCGGATGTGATGAAGGAAGCAGGGATTCCGGATGGCGTCTACAACGTAGTTCACGGTTTCGGTCCGAACTCGGCGGGCGAATTCCTGACTCGACATCCGGACGTGAACGCCGTGACTTTTACCGGCGAGTCGCAGACTGGAGCCGCGATCATGAAGACAGTTGCGGCCTCGGTGAAGCCGGTTTCGTTCGAACTTGGCGGGAAGAATGCCGCCATCGTTTTCGCCGACTGCGATTTTGAGGACGCGGTGAATGAGATCGCCGAGGCGGCGTTCCTCAACACAGGCCAGGTTTGCCTGTGCGCGGAGCGAGTTTATGTCGAACGCGCGATCTTCGAACGGTTCGTCGAGGCGCTGAGGAAGAAGGCAGAGAGTTTGCGACTGGGGTCTCCGTTGGAACAGACCACAGACCTGGGGCCCCTGATTTCGGCGCAGCATCGCGAGAAAGTTCTCTCCTATTACCGACTGGCGCGGGAAGAGGGGGCGGTGGTCGTGACCGGAGGAGGCGTTCCCGAGTTCGGCAATGCACACGATAAAGGCTTTTACGTGCAGCCAACGATCTATACTGGGCTGCCGGAGTCTGCGCGCTGCGTGAAGGAAGAAATCTTTGGGCCCGTGTGTCATGTAGCGCCGTTCGACACGGAAGAGGAAGCGGTGAGCATGGCGAACGACACGAAGTATGGCTTGGCCGCATCAATCTGGACGACGAACTTGAAGCGCGGACATCGCGTGGCGCAGCAGATGAATGTGGGCATCACCTGGGTGAATTGCTGGTTCCTTCGTGATTTGCGGACGCCTTTTGGCGGTGTGGGGCTTTCCGGGATCGGACGGGAAGGCGGCATGCACTCGCTGAACTTTTATTCGGAACTGAACAACGTCTGCATTCGGTTGTGAAGGTTGAGTCGCGGGTAGCAGGCGAATCATGAGGAAAGTCGAAAGCAAAGTCGTTGCGGGGAAGGCAAAACCACGCGGTAAATATCCGCACATCAAGCGCGCGGGAGACTTTCTTTTTGTGTCGGGAACGAGCGCGCGGCGCGCGGATAACACGATTGCCGGAGCCGAGGTCGACGAGTTTGGGACACCCCATCTCGATATTCGCGAGCAGACGAAGGCCGTCATCGAAAACGTACGCGACATTTTGCGAAGTGCGGGGGCCCGCCTGGAAGATGTCGTCGAAGTGACGACGTACCTGGTGAACATGAACGATTTCGCGGGATACAACGAGGTGTACGGTGAGTACTTCGCGTACGACGGCCCCGCGCGGACAACCGTGGCCGTACACCAGTTGCCGCATCCGCATTTGCTGATCGAAATCCGGGTCATGGCCTACAAACCGCAGAGATAGGAGGTACTATGCCGTCCATCAAAATCCTGAAGGCGTTTAACTTTCAAGGCTGGATCGAGGAGAACAAGGAGAAATTCAAACCGCCAGTGGGGAACGCGCAGGTGTGGGAGGACGGCGAGATGATGGTGACGGTGGTCGGCGGACCGAACCACCGGCGCGATTATCATGACGATCCGACCGAGGAATTTTTCTACCAGTTGAAGGGCAACATTTTTCTTCGCATCATGGAGACTCCGGGCAAGCCTCCGCTCGAGATTCCAATCAAAGAGGGCGAGATCTTTCTGTTGCCGAAGCATATGCGGCATTCGCCGCAGCGGCTACAGGAGGGGACCATCGGCGTGGTGGTCGAGATGCCGCGACCGGAGGGCGCTTTGGATGGGTTCGAGTGGTATTGCCAGAGTTGTCATCAACTGGTGCATCGCGCGGAAGTGAAATTGAAGAGCATTGTGCGCGATCTGCCGCCTTTGTTCGAGCAGTTCTACAGCAATGAGAGCCTGCGCAAGTGCAAACACTGTGGCGCGGTTCATCCCGGCAAACAGTAAAGATGCCCGTCATCGACATCCACAATCATTTCTTTCCGCGCGCATGGCCGGATCTGGCCGCGCGCTACGGCACTCCCAACTGGCCGTGGATCAAGCACACTGAGCCCGGGAAAGCGGAGATTATGGTGGGAGATCGATTCTTCCGCCAGATTTATTCTGCGTGCTGGGACCCCGAGGTGCGGCTCAACGAGATGGACCGGGACGGCGTCGAGATGCAAGTTCTTTCGGCCACTCCGGTTTTGTTTGCCTACGAGCGTCCGCCAGAGCATGCGTTGGATTGCGCGCACTTGTTCAATGATGCGGCGTTGGAATTGTGCGAGGGAGGGAAAGGGCGGCTCAAGTCGTTGTGCCAGGTTCCTCTGCAGGATATTGACGCATCGTGCAAAGAACTGACGCGGTGCATGGGCGCGGGCCATCTTGGCGTGCAGATTGGAAATCACGTTGGCGAAAAGAATCTTGACGATTCCGGCATTGTGACGTTTCTCCAGCACTGTGCGGATGAAGGCGCGGCGGTGCTGGTGCATCCGTGGGACATGCTGGGGGCGCAGCGTATGCCGAAGTACATGATGCAGTGGACAGTGGGCATGCCCGCGGAGACGCAACTGGGCATTGTCGCGATGATCCTGGGCGGGGCGTTTGATAAGTTGCCGTCGAAGTTGCGGATCTGTTTCGTGCACGGAGGGGGAAGTTTCGCGTTTCTGCTGGGGAGGCTGGAGAATGCGTGGCAGCATCATCCGGTGGCGCGCGGGGTTTGTGAGTTGCCGCCCCGCCAGTACTTGAACCGGTTCTATGTCGATTCGGCAGTGTTCGATGAGCGCACGCTGCAGTTTCTAGTGGGAACCATGGGAGCGGAAAGAGTGATGCTGGGATCGGATTATCCGTTTCCGCTGGGAGAACATCACGTGGGCGCGCTGATTCGGTCGAGCCCTTTGACGCCACACGCGAAGGCTCGGTTGTTGGGTGAGAATGCGCGAGAGTTCCTCGGGTTCGAGCGTGCTGGGGCTCGCCCTTCGATGCAGGAAGCACCGAAGGTGCCGCCGGGCGAGCAACTTACTTACAGTTCCTACTTAAAGGTTCCGGAACTGCTGGAACTGCAACAGCCGCAGTCGGCACCGCAACATCACGATGAGCTGCTGTTCATCATCGTGCACCAGACGTATGAATTGTGGTTCAAGGAATTACTGCACGACCTGGATGCTGTGGTCCGGAATTTGGGAGCGGCGGGGGCGAATCCGAAATCGCGCGATGAGGTCTATGAAGCGGCGCGGCTGCTGCGGCGTTGCACGGAAATCACGCGCGTGCTGGTGGAGCAGTTCACCATCCTCGAGACCATGCTGCCGACACATTTTCTGGCTTTCCGCGGCAAGCTGGAGCCCGCCAGCGGATTTCAATCGGAACAGTTTCGCGAACTGGAGTTTCTGTGTGGATTGAAGGACGAAAAGATGTTGCGATATCACAGGCCAACGCCGGAAGCCCACGCACTGCTCGACCGCAGACTACGCGAACCTTCGCTGCACGATGTTTTCTTTGATGCCCTGCGGGCAATGGGTAAGCTGAAGGTCGATGATAGCGCTACGGAGCACGAGCGCTTCGACGCCCGCGCCCGGGCGGTCCTCTCGTTGTACCGGAACGAGAGCGATAATCGCGACTGGATCGACGTGTGCGAGCGGCTTACCGAGTTTGACGAACTGGTGGTGAGCTGGAGGCTGCGCCACATTCAACTGGTCGAGCGCGTAATTGGCGTGCGCATGGGAACCGGCGGGAGTGCGGGTTCGTCGTACTTGAAGCTGACGTTGGACAAAAAATTCTTTCCGGAGCTGTGGGAGGCGCGAACGCTGTTGACGGAGTAGAGCCGCAGCACGTGTTCACGCGCGCTCCGCGTCGATAATTGCTTTTTCATGACTCGTAAAACCGAGACCATCACACTGATTGGTGCCGGGCTCAACGGGCCGCTGCTGGCCATTGGCCTGGTCCGGCGCGGTTTTCGGGTGGAGATTTACGAGCGGCGGCCGGATATGCGACGTGTGCGCATGAGTGCCGGTCGGTCCATCAATCTCGCCCTGTCTACACGCGGGATACATGCGCTCTCGGAAGCCGGGTTATGGAGCGCAATGGGAAAGATCACTCTTCCGATGAAAGGGAGGATGATGCACTCGGCTACGTCTGAACTCACGTTTCAGCCGTACGGAAAGGATGAGAGCGAGGTCATCTATTCGATTTCGCGGGCCGAACTGAATATTGCGCTCATGCAAGCCGCCGAGACCCAGGGCGTGAAGATTTTCTTTCAGCAACGCTGCACAGGCATGGATCTGAGGACCGGAGTGCTCGAGCTGCGGAATGAACAGACGGGGCAGGACAGAAAGCTCGAATCGGATGTCGTGATTGCGTGCGACGGGTCGGCGTCAGCCATTCGAGCCGAAATGCTGAAGCTGAACCGCTTCAACTTTTCGCAGCAATATCTCGACTACGGCTACAAAGAACTTACGATCCCCGCGGGCGTCGGTGGAAAGCACGTTGTGGAAACCAACGCCCTGCACATCTGGCCGCGGGGCAACTACATGTTGATCGCCCTGCCCAATGTTGACGGGACGTTCGCGTGCATTCTGTTCCTGCCCTTCGAAGGACCGGATAGCTTCGCGCAGTTGACTACGCCTTCAGCCGTGAGCGAGTTTTTTCGAAGCCGATTTCGGGATGCGGTTCCGCTGATGCCAGACTTAACCGACAATTTCTTCGCCAATCCCACGGGTTCGATGGTGACCATCAAGTGCTCGCCGTGGCATGTGGAGGGGCGGGCGCTTCTGCTGGGGGATGCGGCGCATGCGATTGTTCCTTTTTTTGGGCAGGGAATCAACTGCGGTTTTGAAGACTGCACGTGCCTTCTGGAACTGCTGGACCGTCACGGAACGGACTGGAGGCGCGTTTTCGCGGAGTTTGAAGAGTCGCGAAAAGTCAATACGGATGCGATTGCCGACCTGGCGGTGGAGAATTTTGTGGAGATGAGAGATCGCGTGGCCGACCCGCGATTCCTATTGCGCAAGAAGGTTGAGCTGGCGCTGGAGGCAAAGTATCCGCAGATGTTCGTCCCCAAGTACGCGATGGTGACGTTTCATCGCATTCCTTACTCCATCGCTTTGAGCCGCGGCATGGTGCAAGACCGGATGTTGACCGAACTTTGTGATCGGATCGAGCGGGTTGAAGATCTGGACTGGAGCAAGGCGGACAGGTTGATCCGTGGTGAACTCACTCCGCTGGAGCTGGCTTCGTGACCGCTACTTTCTTTCAGGCCAGCGAAGAGTTTGCGGCGGCCATGGACGCGCGCGATCCATTGGCGCACTTTCGTGAACAGTTCTGTTTTCCGAAGACCACGAGTGGCAAGACTGCATTTATTTGTGCGGGCACTCGCTTGGCCTGCAGCCCAGGACGGCCGGTTCCTACATCGAGCAGGAACTGCAGGACTGGGCGCAGTTCGGCGTGGAAGGGCACTTCCACGCCCGGAATCCCTGGATTCCGTATCACCGGTCGCTGACGAAACAAACGGCGACTCTGGTGGGGGCGTCGCCCAACGAAGTGGTGGTGATGAATTCGCTGACGGTGAACCTGCACCTGATGATGTTATCGTTCTACCGTCCGACCGCGCAGAGACACAAGATTCTGGTTGAGCGCGGAGCATTTCCTTCGGATCAGTACGCGGTAAAGTCGCAGATCCGTTTTCACGGTCTTGATCCCGCGACGTCTCTGCTCGAACTCACGCCTCGCGAGGGAGAGTCTTGCCTGCGGGATGACGATATCGAGTCGCTGATAGAACGCGAGGGCAATTCGATTGCACTCATCCTGCTGGGGGGAGTGAACTACGCCACGGGACAGGTTTTCGACATGGCCGGAATCACGAAGGCCGGGCGCCGGAAGGGATGCGTCGTGGGATTCGATCTGGCGCATGCCGCGGGGAATGTGCCGCTACGCCTTCACGACTGGGGGCCGGATTTCGCGGTGTGGTGCAGCTACAAATACTTGAACGGCGGTCCCGGTTGTATTGCGGGATGTTTTGTGCACGAGCGGCACGCGCGCGCGTGGGAGTTGCCGCGTTTCGCGGGGTGGTGGGGCCATGATGAAGAGACTCGCTTCCAGATGGGTCCTGATTTTCATCCGATGGCGGGAGCGGAAGGCTGGCAGTTGAGCAATCCTCCGATCCTGGCTCTGGCCGCTCTGCGCGCCTCGATGGAGATTTTCTCCGAGGCGGGGATGGAACGTCTGCGTGCCAAGAGCGTGTCGCTTACCGGATACATGGAATTTCTGCTCCGCGAAAGATCGTCGCGCAAGTTTTCCATCATCACGCCGCCCGAAGCAGAGCGTCGAGGGGCGCAGCTTTCCATCCGCCTCCCGCATGCGGGGCGCAAGCTGTGCGACCAGTTGGCGGCGGAGGGAGTGGTCGGAGACTGGCGTGAGCCGGATACTTTCCGGGTCGCGGCGGTGCCTCTATACAACTCATATCAGGACGTTTATCGATTCGTGCAGCGTTTTGCCGGCGCTCTGTCGTAAGCGCAATATCATCCCGCCTTCACCTGGTTTCTGGTTACCTCAGTAACACAGTTTGCAGGTTCGCCCGAGCCATACAATTTGTGAGCGTGGGAAAATCTCCGCTCCAGCACGCCCGGACGTGGACGGCCATCGTGTGCGCGGTGGTGTGCGTTCACGTCTTGCTGTCGCTGCTGGCGCCGCGCGGATTTGCCCTGACGGCCTTTGGCGACATCCTGCAAAACGTCGTTCTGCTTTGCGCAACCGTCGCATTTCTCGCCAACGTGAGAACCGCCTCCCCGAAGGCCCGGCTGTTCTGGGCGCTCATGGGCCTGGGCTTGGGGATGTGGCTGGCCTCGCAGGTCATGTGGACTTATTTCGAGGTCTATCTGCGCCATGAAGCGCCGAATCCGTTTGTCGGGGACGTAATTCTTTTTCTGCACATTGTTCCGATGATGGCGGCGGTGGCGATTCAGCCGCATGTTCAACCGGATGATCGCACTATACAAGTCGGAACTCTTGATTTCGCGCTGCTGCTTACGTGGTGGCTGTTTCTGTATCTGTTTGTGGTGATTCCGTGGCAGTATGTGCACCCCGTCGAATCAGTTTATGGCAGGAGTTTTGACCTGCTCTACGTCAGCGAAGAGCTGGTACTGACGGCAGGCCTGGTGCTGGTGTGGCGGCGTAGCCGGGGAGCCTGGCGCCGCATCTACTTCCATCTGGTCGTCGCAACACTGGTCTACTGCGTCGCGTCGCTGGTGGCCAGCGAAGCCATCGATTTGCATCTGTATTACACCGGCAGTTTGTTCGACGTTCCATTGCTGGCAGGAATGGTGTGGTTCGTGCGGATTGGTTTCCTGCCGCGCGAGGTTATGACACAGACCGCAGTCGAAGAGACGCCCATCCGCAGTTACGGAATCTGGAAAGCGCGTCTCGCCATGGTGGCCGTGCTTATCACTCCGCTGATGGTGGCGTGGGCGCAATTCGGCGGCAACGCACACCACAAAGTGCGAACCTACAGGCTGCTTCTGACGGTCGCGGTTATGCTCGTAATGGGGGCTCTGGTATTTCTCAGGCAGCATTTGCTCGATCAGGAATTGCTCGGCCTGCTGCGTTTGTCACGGCAGAACCTGGATGAAATGTGCGGGCTGAAGGATGAACTGGAGAACAAAGAACACTCCCTGAGATGGCATAGCTTGGAGTTGCAGCGGAAAAATCTGGAACTGCAGGAAATCTCTTTTACCGATGTGCTGACGGGAGTATGGAACCGGCGCTATCTGGAAGAGATTCTCACGGCCGAAGCGCAGCAGGTTTTGCGAAATTATCAGCGCGCCCGAGGCGGCGACATACGAAAACTGGATCACCGCGACCTGGTTTTCATTATGGTCGATGTCGATTTCTTCAAGGAAGTGAACGACCTGCACGGTCATCCGGCAGGAGACAGGCTGCTGCAACTGGTTGCGCAGAGGCTTTCGACCGTGGTGCGGAAATCTGACGTGCTGGTGCGTTGGGGTGGAGAGGAATTCTTGATCATGAGCCGCTCGACCGATCCCTCGGGGACTCCAGCATTCTGCAGTCGCGTGCTGGAGGTCATGTCGTCGGAGCCGTTTGATCTGGGCCACGGAGTCACGGTGAGAAAGACATGCTCAGTCGGATGGGCCCCGTATCCCTGGAGCCGC
Source organism: uncultured Acidobacteriaceae bacterium (assembly GCA_963825155.1). Classification (GTDB taxonomy): domain Bacteria; phylum Acidobacteriota; class Terriglobia; order Terriglobales; family Acidobacteriaceae; genus Sulfotelmatobacter. The sequence goes on from CAWGRZ010000004.1 coordinate 520,952, forward strand.
AGCGCGTTTGAGGCGATCTGTGCGGAAGAGGCGATTGCGCTCGCGGATGCGGCTCTGTATCGCGCCAAAGCTCTGGGCAGAAATCAGGGCGTGGGGATTGTACCCGGGGATGCTGCGAGTAAGACTCCTGAGGCGATCGATCTCGTAGCGGTGCGGGAGGGGAATCCCCCGCTCGCCCGAACGGTTAGAACGGAATGCCCGGGGCTGGAGCCGGCCCTGGGAGCGGGACTCGAGGCGGAGGAGCTTGAGCCTGCAAAACCTGCTGACCAGTCCGGCGTGTAGATTTTCTGCCTGAGTGGCGAACCCGTCTGCATTCGCTGCCATCCAACCACCGAGTGCTTGACCTGCAACAGCGCGTTGACTACATTGGGAAGCCGACTTCCTTCACGAGGCATAACTACAAAATGAATGCAAAGAGTCCTTCGCGCAAGACGGGCCTTCGTCAGAAGGCGCAACTGATGTCCGCATCTGAGATTGAACGCACCCTGGTACGACTGGCCTACGAGATCGTAGAAAAGAATGGTGGGGTCGACGGACTGGGGCTGGTCGGAATTCGCCGCCGCGGCGTCCCGATCGCTGAACGGCTGGGCAAGATCATCACGCGCATCGAAAACGCCAAGGTGCCGGTGGGGACGTTGGATATTACGTTCTACCGCGACGATCTCTCGACGCTGGGGCCGAAGCCGGTCGTGCAGGAGAAGGAAATCGGGTTTGAGATCGAGGACAGGAACATTGTGCTGGTCGATGATGTCCTCTTCACCGGACGGACGACACGGGCGGCGCTGGACGCGCTTTTTTCGCACGGCAGGCCGCGACGGGTGCAACTGTGCGTGCTGATTGACCGCGGACATCGGGAGATTCCGGTTGAGGCCACTTTTGTAGGCCGCAACGTGCAGACCACGATGAACGAAGTGATCGAGGTCAAGTTGACGGAAATCGACGATGCGGAGAAGGTTTTGCTGATGGAAAAATAGTTAAGAAAAGATTCGAGGCGTTAAATGAACAAGGACGGTGGGTTGAGCCACCGTCCTTATTTTTTTGAAAGGCAAAGCTGCCCAGCGACCGCTCTAAGCGATTCGCGCGCAGACCGCCTTGGTCTGAGTGTAGATGTTGAGAACTTCGTGTCCCATCTCGCGGCCCCAGCCGGACTGCTTGTAGCCGCCGAAAGGAAGCGCCGCGTCGAAAATGTTGTAGCAGTTGATCCATACGGTGCCGGCGCGAAGTTGTTCCGCCATGCGATGCGCCTTGCCGATGTCGCGCGTCCAGACAGCGGCGGCAAGTCCGTATTCGCTGTCATTGGCGCGGGGAATAATCTCTTCGGGATCGGTGAAGGGCATTGCGGTCACGACCGGTCCGAAGATTTCCTCCTGCACGACCTTCATGTTCTCGCGGGTGTTGACGAGCACGGTGGGTTCGACGAAGTATCCGCGGTCGCTGGCTTTGTGGCCACCGGCGAGAGCGGTTGCGCCCTCGGAGAATCCAGCCTCGAGGTATCCGCAGACGCGATTCAGTTGCTCCTGGGAAACCAGCGGGCCCATCTGGGTATCGGGATCGAGGCCGGAGCCGACCTTGATTTTCCGGGCATGCTCCGCGACTCCCTCAACGACCTGGTCGTAGACCGCTTTCTCGACGTACAACCGGGAACCCGCGCAGCAGCACTGGCCGTGGTTGAAGAAGATGGCGCTGGCCGAACCGGGGATGGCTGTCTCAAGATCGGCGTCTTTGAAGACGACGTTCGGAGACTTGCCGCCCAACTCGAGCGATACCCTCTTGAGGTTGCCGGTAGCAGCGTGGACGATCAACTTGCCGACTTCGGTCGATCCGGTGAAGGCGATCTTATCGACATCGGGATGCGCGGCCAGCGCAGCCCCTGCTGTCTCGCCATAGCCAGGGACGATGTTGACCACGCCTTCGGGGAAACCGGCTTCCAGGATCAGATCGCCGAGACGCAGCGCGGAAAGCGGAGTTTGCTCCGCGGGTTTCAACACGACGGTGCAGCCCGCGGCCAGCGCGGGGCCAAGCTTCCACGCAGCCATGAGCAACGGAAAATTCCAGGGGATGACCTGGCCGACGACTCCGACCGGCTCGCGCAACGTATATGCGAGATATTTTGCGCCGGGGGTGTACGGGACGGAGAGGGGGATCGTGTTGCCTTCGATCTTAGTGGCCCACCCCGCCATGTAGCGGAAAAGGTCCACCGCGAGCGGAACGTCGGCTGCCTTGGCGATGTTCAAAGGCTTGCCGTTGTCGAGACTTTCGATGTAGCCGAACTCCTCGGTATGCTGCTCGAGCAGATCAGCGAGTTTCCAGATCAGGCGACTGCGCTCGGATGCCGTCATGCGGCGCCAGGGGCCTTTGTCAAAGGCGTTGCGGGCGGCCTTAACGGCTTGGTTGATATCTTCGCGATCACCTTCGGCAACCTGAGCAAGAACTTCACCCGTGGCTGGGTTGTAGGTGGGGAAAGTCTTGCCTGAGGCGGCATTGACCCACTTGTTGTTGATCAACATTTTGCGTGGTTTATCGATGAACTCCGCGACTTGCGGATGGATTTGCGGGGAAACTGCGATGCCCATTACGTCCTCCTTGGTCAAACAGATACGTGCATGAGAGAGAAAGATGCCGGACGAATGAAAGGCGACCGGAAGTATGCTAGCGCTGTGGGAAGACAAATGCAATGGCGATCCGACTGGCTCCGATTGAGAGGGCCGTCGCATAATCTTATGTGATGCAAACCACGAAGCGACCGCGGGTCAAAATCTGCTGTATTGCAAGCCATGTTGAAGCGAAATTGGCAGTGGAACACGGCGCCGCCGCGCTTGGCCTAGTTTCCGCCATGCCCAGCGGGCCGGGCGTGATTTCGGAAGAGCGGATCGCGGAAATCGCGGCACGAGTGCCGCCCCCGGTAGCAACATTTTTGCTGACTTCCCGGCAGGATGTGGAAGGTATCATCGCGCAGCAACGCCGCTGCCGGACCAACACGATTCAGATTGTGGATCGTCTAACGCGCGGCACTTACGGGGATTTGCGCCGAGCGCTGCCGGGCATCTCGATTGTGCAGGTCGTACACGTGATAGGAGAGGAGTCTGTAGAGGAGGCGGTCCGCGTCGCGGAACAGGTAGACGCGATTTTACTCGACTCGGGAAATCCGTCGCTTGCTACGAAAGAGTTGGGCGGGACCGGGCGGCAGCACGATTGGACGCTGAGCCGCAAGATTCGGGAGCGAATTGAGATCCCCCTTTTTCTGGCTGGCGGATTGAAGCCGGAGAACGTGCGGCAGGCGGTAGCGGAAGTGGGACCGTTCGGGCTCGATATCTGTACGGGTGTGCGCAGCGAAGGAAGGCTGGACGAACAAAAACTGAGAGCCCTGTTTGCCAACCTGAATTCTGCAGGCGACTAAATTATGGAGACGCGCCCTATTCGCCGTAGGGAACCCAGATATTCTTCACCTGAGTCGCATGCTCGAGGAACCAGCGTCCTTCCGCCAGTTTCGAGTTGAACCAGTCAATCGTTCGGCCTTCATTCGTCCATACCTGCTTCAAGTTTCCAGCGGACATTGCTTTGGCAGCCGCGACAGTAGCATCGTCGCCATAACACCAGAGGGCGTCCACATCATCGTGTTCCGCCAGCGTTTTCAGCAGTTGCGAGGCGTAGCCAGTCACGATGTTGACCGCGCCGCCGGGCAGGTCACTGGTGTCGAAAAGCTGGTAGAGATCGCCGGTGATGAGCGGATATTTCTCTGAAGGCACCGCGATCACCGTATTCCCGACCGCGAGCAGCGGAAGGACAAGAGACAAGAAACCCAACAGCGGCGCTTCGGCGGGGCAGATCACGCCAACGGTTCCGATCGGTTCGTTCATCGCGAGAGCAATGTTGCGGAACGGCGGATTGTGCACGGCGCCGTCGAACTTGTCGGCCCACGCCGCATATGAAAAGATGCGCTCGATGCCGAGGCTGACTTCCGCGGTGGCGTGCTTCTCGCCGACAACCGCGGCGAGCCGGGGGATGATCTCGGCGCGGCGCTGGGCAAGGTTCTCCGCGCAGTAATAGAGAACCTGGGCGCGATTGTGCGCTGTGGCCTTTGCCCATGCTTCGGCTTTGCGAGCGGCTTCCACGGCGTTGCGAATGTCTTTGCGATTGCCCAGAGGGGCCTCGCCCAACAGGCGGCCATCGGGTGAGCGCACTTCCATGCTGTAGCCCGAGTCAGGCCGCGTCTGCTTGCCCCCGATGTAGAGCTTGACGGTGCGGTCGATGGCAGGCGTGCTGGCATCAGCAACTTCGTTTTCATCCGAAAGGAGTGCTGGTGCGCCACTTCTCGCTGCATTTGCGAGCAGTGGGGATTTCCCCTCCGCTGTCGCCGAAGCCAGCTTGGGTGCGTGCTTGAACCATGTGGGCTCCATGTATTCGAGCAAGCCCTCTTTGCCGCCCTCGCGTCCGTATCCGCTCTCGCGATATCCGCCAAAGCCGCAAGCAGCGTCGAACAAGTTCGTGCAGTTCACCCAGACCACGCCCGCCTTCAGTTGCGCCGCCACATGCAGCGCCACGTTGATGTTCTCGCTCCACACGCAGGAGGCGAGGCCATAGACAGTGTTGTTGGCCAACTCCACGGCCTCTTTCGGAGTTCGGAACGTCATGGCGGCGAGTACGGGGCCGAAGATTTCCTGCTGCGCGACGATCGACGTGGGATGTACGTTGCTCAGAAGAGTCGGAGGATAGTAAAAGCCACGCGGCGGCAACGCAACTTGCGGCTGCCAGCAGGTTGCGCCTTCGGCAACGCCCTGCGCCACCATGCGCTGGATGCGATCCAGTTGCACACGCGCGACAATGGCTCCAATATCGATGGCCTTGTCGAGCGGCGGGCCAATGCGTAGAGTGCTCATCCGGTCGCGAATTTTCGAGATCAATGTTTCGGCAATGCTCTCCTGCATCAGCAGGCGCGAACCGGCGCAGCAAACTTGCCCCTGGTTGAACCAGATGCCGTCGACCAGGCCTTCGACCGCGCTATCGAGGTCGGCGTCGTCGAAGATGATGAAGGGAGACTTGCCGCCGAGCTCAAGGGAAAGCCGTTTGTGGCTGGCGGCGGTGGCGCTGCGGATGGCGCGCCCGACTTCAGTCGAGCCTGTGAACGCGATCTTGTCGACGTCGGGATGTTTCACCAACGCCTCTCCGGTAGAGCCGTCTCCGGTCACGATGTTGACGACTCCAGCGGGCAGTCCGGCTTCCTGGCAGAGTTCCGCGAATACGAGCGCGGTCAACGGAGTGAACTCGGCGGGCTTCAAAATCACCGTGTTTCCAGTTGCGAGAGCCGGCGCAATCTTCCACGCCAGCATGAGCAGCGGAAAATTCCAGGGAATAATCTGACCGACGACTCCGCAAGGTTCGTACTCGGAGAACTCTTGCTCGATCAACTGCGCCCAGCCGGCGTGGTGGTAGAAATGGCGCGCCACCAGCGGAATGTCAATGTCGCGGCTCTCGCGAATGGGCTTGCCATTGTCCATGGTTTCGAGAACGGCGAGCAGCCGCGAATGTTTCTGCACAAGCCGCGCCAGAGCGTAGAGATGGCGCGCGCGAGAGTGCGGCGTGAGGGCACGCCATTCTGGAGAGGCGGCCCGCGCCGCACGAACGGCAGCGTCGATGTCGGCTGCGCTGCCTTGGGCCACGGACGCCAGCTTCTCACCATTCGAAGGATCGAGCGTGTCGAAATATTCTCCGGCCGCGGGCGGCCGCCATGCGCCGCCGATGAAAAGTCCAAAGCGCCGTCCGTGGCGCTCCAGCCATGCTTCCGCCTCTTTGGGATCCTCGGGAGCGGGTCCGTACTCCATGGTGACGAACTTTTCGGCAATGCTCATGAATTGTCTTCCTTCGGGAACAATTCGCGCTTGGCTGCAAGCTCTCTCCATTGTCCCCAGACAACGAGTTCGACCAGCGATTCTGGATCTCGCTCGTAGAGATCCAGTAAAAGCCCCGAATCGGTGAGGGCGGACTGAAGCGATACAGTATCCCGGTCAAACTCCAAAAGTGAGGCAATCCGGCTCAACGCTGCGTCTGCCGTCACCTTAACGGCGCCGCAGAATTCGAAGGGGCCAACGAATAACACCGCTGGTTCACCTCGCAGCTTCTGTCCAAGACGCCGGCAGGATTCTAGCCACGAATCCGTCGGCTTGTAGTTCCAAGTTTTCTTGAACGCGAAATCTGCCTCGTTGTAACTTCTTGCCGACTGTGCCCGGTGAGCTGAGAAAAGGCGGTCAGTCTCCTCAAGACCAAGAACATCACTCGGCCCAACCGCTGTTTTCAGTAGATGTGAGAGTTCGGTTGCATAGTATTGATGCTCCGTTTGTCCTTTGTTCTGACGAACCAGAAGTTGAAGCTTGGTCGGCTGGCTCTGCATAAAAATATCGCTATGCGATCGGATGCCGATACTCTGCCGAATACCGCCCCGTCGCTTGATGCTCCAGTTGCCGCTCGATGTCTCCCAGCAAACCGCTCACGCCGAAGCGGAAGAGTTCTGCCCGCGTCCACGACAGGCCGAGTTCCTCCTTCATCATCGCCAGCCAGTCGAGAGATTGCTTGGCCAGACGGATTCCTCCGGCTGGTTTGAAGCCGACGGCCATGCCCGTCTGCTGCGCGTATTCGCGGATGGCGCGCACCATCACCAGACTCACGGGCAGCGTGGCGTTGGTCGGCTCCTTGCCAGTCGAGGTCTTGATGAAATCAGCCCCTGCCATCATGGCTACGACGCTGGCGCGGGCCACGTTGCGCAATGTCAACAGGTCGCCCGTGCCTAGGATGACTTTCATGCGGGTTGCACCACAGGCCTGCTTGAAGGCCGCGATTTCGTCGTAGAGGGCCTGCCAGCGGCCACCGAACACATAAGCACGGGTGATGACGACATCAATCTCGTGGGCGCCGGCTTCCACGGACCGACGAATTTCCGCAACCCGTTCGGCCAGCGGCGACAGCCCCGCGGGAAATCCGGTGGAGACTGCGGCGACGTGCACGCCGCTGCCCTCCAACGCGTGTAAAGCGGTCTCGATGAAACTGTGATAGACACAAACCGCGGCCACCTTTACGCCGAGTTCTTCGATGCCCAACTTCTGCACCAGATCCTGCTGTACTGGCTGCCGCGCTTTCGCGCACAGCCGGCGCACGCGCTCGTCCGTATCGTCGCCGGAGAGGGTCGTCAGATCCATGCAGGAAATCGCGCGAAGAAGCCACGCCGTCTGCCATTCTTTCTTCACCGTGCGCCGGGCGACCTGCGTCTGCGCGCGACGTTCCACGGCGCTGGTGTTGACTCGAACTTCCTGCACCCAATGCAGGTCGAGGGGAATACCGGAGTTGGGCAGAAGAGTGCGTCCGCTAAGCGACGCGATAGCGCCTGCGTGTTCCAGGCGCACCAGGTCACGCTCGCTTGCTTGTGCCAGGTTGGGATCGCGATCTATCGGCATTGCAGCTTCGCCCTTCGATGACGCCCGCGCGGCCTGAACGCGGGCGCTCTCCTTGAGGTGTAATTGTACGGCAGGGAATGTTACAACGAGAACCTCCAGTATTCCTTTTCCGGCCGGACGGCGCGTAAGAAAAAGCCCAGCACGGATCGGGAAGGGTTTACAATGGCGCACGATTTGGCCGTTTCCAGCGAGCCATTTCTCAACGTATTTCACGAGAAGCGATTTTCCTCTATGCGCAAAAAAACAGTGTCCTCCGCCGCGCGCAAAAAACTGGAGCAGGTAGCCGCCAGGGTCATGAAGAACGCGCATGCTCCGTACTCGAAGTTCCGGGTGGGAGCGGCGATCTTGCTGACGAACGGCAAAGTTTTTTCCGGCTGCAATGTGGAAAACGCTTCTTATGGGATGACCAACTGCGCCGAACGAACCGCAATTTTTTCCGCGGTGGCCCAGTTGGGCCCAAAGATTGAGATTCAGGCGGTCGCCGTCACCAACGATCACGGCGTTTCCTGCTCGCCGTGCGGGGCGTGCCGCCAGGTCATCTATGAGTTCGGTCCGGATGCGACCGTTTTTTTTCAAGGCGCTGACGGGCCGAAACAGGCGCACATCACCGAACTTCTTCCTGAAGGATTCCGCCTCCGGTGAGCCCATCGACATCTTTGCCGCCAACGTTCCGCGCGATTGATGTAATCCGCAAGAAAAGGGACAACGTCGAGTTGATGCAGAACGAGGTCGAAGGCCTGGTCAACGCCTACACGAAAGGCGACATTCCCGACTATCAGGTGTCGGCGTGGCTGATGGCGGTGGTGCTGCGCGGCATGACCCGCGCGGAGACGGCGGCACTGACGGATGCAATGCTGCGGTCCGGCGAGGTTCTCGATCTCTCTTCGTTGCCGGCGAGAAAGGTTGACAAGCATTCCACCGGCGGCGTGGGCGACAAGACTTCCTTGGTGCTGGCCCCGCTGGCCGCCGCCGCGGGGGTTGCGGTCCCGATGATCAGCGGGCGCGGCCTCGGACACACGGGAGGGACGCTCGACAAACTGGAAGCCATCCCGGGATTCAATGTGAATCTTTCCGTGGCCGAGTTCCGGCGCGTGCTGGCAACTTGCGGCTGCGCCATGATTGGGCAGACGGCGGAGATCGCACCGGCTGATCGAAAACTTTATGCGCTGCGCGACGTCACGGGCACGGTGGAAAGCCCGTATTTGATTTGCGCGTCCATTATGAGCAAGAAGTTGGCCGAGGGCATCGATGCCCTGGTGCTCGACGTGAAAACCGGGTCGGGCGCTTTCATGAAAAGCGAGAAGGACGCGGCTTTCCTCGCCGAACTCATGGTTGAGACCGGGGAGCGAATGGGCAAGCAGGTGGTCGCGCTGATCACGGATATGGATCAGCCATTGGGAAACATGATCGGCAATGCGCTGGAGGTGGTCGAGTGCTTGGAAGTCTTGCGCGGTGCTGGTCCGGAAGATTTGCGGGAACTCTGTCTGGAACTGGCGGGATGGATGCTGCATCTCGGTGGGGCCGCGGGAACGGTCGCGGAAGGAAAACAGCAGAGCGCGAAACTCATTGCTTCGGGCAAGGCGCTGGAGAAATTCCGGCAGGTGGTGGAACTACAGGGCGGCGATCCGCGAGTGATCGACGATGCCAAACGGCTGCCGCAGGCGCAGCACACCATGCCGGCCCTCAGCGAGAAGAGCGGGTTCATCGCAGCTTTGCAGTGCGAGCAGATTGGCACGGCGTGTGTGATTCTGGGCGGGGGGCGTGAGCGCAAGGAAGACGCGGTCGATCCGGCGGTGGGGATTGTGCTGCACAAGAAGGTTGGGGATTGGGTTAACGCCGGGGAACCGCTGGCGACGATTCACTACAATGCGGAAGCCCGGGCGCTCCGTGCCCGGCAACTGATTGAAGCGAGTTGCACGCTGGCGGACGCGGCACGGTGGGCGAAAAGACCCCTGATCCATCGAGTGATTGGCAATAAAAGGTGATGGGAGACGTGCGCGGAAAGTCCGAGGAGAAAAACTGAATGGGACGCTTCACCGGAATTCTTGGCCTGTTGACGATGCTCGGGTTGGCCTATATTTTTTCCACGAATCGCCGCGCCATTCGCCTAAAAACCGTAGCGTGGGGCCTGGGCCTGCAGTTCGTCTTCGCGATCTTCGTGCTGAGGATTGATGCCGGGCGGATCGCGTTCCAGAAAGCCGGCGACGGAGTTACGAAACTGCTGGGCTACGCCTACTACGGTTCACACTTCGTTTTTGGCGACCTGGCCAAGCCGGGATCGCAACTCGGGTACTTCGCCTTCGGAGTGCTGCCGACCGTCATCTTCATTGCTGCTTTCTTCGCGGTGCTCTACCACTTCGGGATCATGCAGATCATCATCAAGATTTTTGCCTGGGTCATGACGCGAGTGATGGGAGCGAGCGGCGCCGAATCGTTGAATGTTGCGGCCAGCATTTTTATGGGACAAACGGAGGCGCCATTGACGATCCGTCCGTTCTTGCCCGACCTGACGCGCTCTGAACTGATGACCGTGATGACCAGCGGCATGGCGCACGTTTCCGGTGGAATCATGGCCGCCTATATCGCGTTCGGGATTGATCCGAAGCACCTGCTGAGCGCTGTGATCATGACCGCCCCTGGGACGCTGCTCATGGCCAAGATGCTGGTGCCTGAAACCGAGCAGCCGAAGACGGCCGGACGCGTCATCATGAGCGCCGATGAAGAAGAGACGGAAAAAGAAGAAAACCTGCTGGGAGCGATTTCCCGGGGAACAACCGACGGTTTAGGCCTTGCACTCAACATTGCCGCTATGCTGATTTCATTTCTCGCGCTGATTGCGCTGGTCAACGGCATTTTCGGCGGCATTCACCACTATGTGGCGTGGTTCCCGAAGAGCCTGGAAACCATTTTTGGCGTCATCTTCGCGCCGGTGGCATGGGTGATTGGCATTCCCTGGCATGATTGCCCCACCATTGGAAATCTGCTGGGCACACGCATGGTGTTGAACGAACTGGTTGCGTTTTCCATGCTGGGACCGCAGAGAGCCGCGCTCGATCCTCGCTCGTTTACGATTGCCACATTTGCGCTCTGTGGTTTTGCAAATCTGAGTTCGATTGGAATTCAGATTGGCGGAATTGGCGCGCTGGCGCCGAATAAGAAAGGCGAACTGGCTCGACTGGGCATCCGCGCCATGCTGGCGGGGACGATGGCTAACCTGATGTCGGCTTCCATTGCCGGTATGCTGCTGTAGACGGCTGCTCGATCATTTTCCAAGAGGGACTGCTTCTGTGAAACGATTTTTTGTTACATCTATCCCCATTTTGTTCGTTGTCTTCTGTCTCGCGACCAGCGCGGCGGCTCAAGCGCCGCGACGGGTGATCATTGACACCGATCCGGGCATTGACGACGCCATGGCCATCCTGCTGGCCCTGAACTCGCCGGAACTGAAAGTCGAGGCGCTGACGGTCGTGCCCGGAAACGTCGATGGACGGCAAGGCCTGGAGAACGCGCTGAAGTTGGTGTCGCTGGCGGGACGGTGCGATGTGCCGGTGGCGGGCGGAGCGCAGCATCCGCTGAATCAGAAACTGATTACGGCGCAATTCTGGCATGGCAAGAATGGTCTCGCCGATGTGGAGTTGCCGACCTCGCAGTGCAAGGCCGATTCACGATTTGGTCCAGATCTCATCATCGAACTGGTGCACAAGTATCCGCACGAAGTTACGCTGATTCCGGTTGGGCCGCTCACGAATATTGCGCTGGCGGTTTCTAAAGATCCTTCGATTGTGCCTTTGGTGAAAGACATTGTGATCATGGGCGGTTCCATAACCGGAGGAAATGTGAATGGAGCGGCGGAGGCGAATATCTACGGCGATCCGGAAGCCGCGGCCATCGTATTCAACGCCGGCTGGATGGTCACCATGATCGGCTCCGACGTGGGCGAGCGCACGCTGATTACGCGCAAGGATGTGGCCGAGTTGCAATCTCTGCATGGCCCGCAAAGTGATTTCATCGCGAAACTTGCGGACTTCTACTTAACACGTTCGGAGAAGAGCGGCTATCAGGGCGCCGCGATGTACGATCCGCTGGCGGTGGGGGTGGTGGTTGATCCCACGCTGGTTACGTTGAAAGACATGCACGTAGATGTGGAAACCAGGGGCGAGTTCACGCGTGGCGAAACCGTCGCCAATCGCATGGGATCGGACGAGAAGAACGTGCTGCACGGGGACCACTACGAGATTGAAGGCGTCATCGAACTGAAGCCGAATGCGCGAGTTTGCCTGGCCTCGGACGCGGATCGTTTTTTGCAACTCTTCGTCAGCCGGATCAAGGGCAAATAGTCACATCGCCCCGGACGCATTCGTCCGGGAGTGGCTAGTGGAGTGAGGCGATGAAGACGTGCCTCTGCACACGTGAGTGTGTCTGGCCTACCCGTTGGCGGTGCGCCACGAGCAGAATTGCCAGCCCATAGAAACACGAACATCAGCGTCGAGGTAACAGTTTTGCCTTCGATCCGGCGCCGGCAAATTCCTTCCACGCGAAGACTCCCCACAGTGCTCCGACCATCGGCGCCGACTGCCCAATGGCATAGGAAATCGCCACCCCCGTCGAAACTCCGGCCACCACGTTGAAAACCATTCCCGATGCCCCAAATGATTCCGCCGAGCAAGTCCAAGCAAATGTCCCGAAGGCGGTCCGCTGAAGAAATCCTCAAAGCTTACCGGTTCGCCCACCAGCGGTCTCTTCATGAAATACAATATTCCAGATAAAGCACGAGAGCAGCGCGCCGAGCGTAAGAAAAACGACGAAGCTGTAAGGCGCCGAGCGCAGTTCCGCTCGGTGACGTGCGCCATAGAGCGGGTTACGAATGGCGTCCACAGGCCCATCAGCACGCCCGAGACAATGCAGATGACGATGCTCTTTCGCGACACCGAACGGCCGCGCAGCCAGGCTGCCGTAATGCCTTGCCGTCGAGAATCACGGCGATCAGCGCGCAGCCTACGCCGATCGCAAGGAACAGTAGCGTTGCCCTTCGGCTGCAGCATGTAGCTCAGCATCGTGCCCACCACCAGCGCGATTCCAATCGAAACCGGAAGCGCCACCGCCAGCCCGGCCATGTCGATCGCGGCAACCAGCAGCAGGTTCGCCAGATTGAAGATCGCTCCGCCCACCATCGTCCAAAGGATGTTCGAAGTGTCGGCGGAGTGAACGTTGTTCAGAAAGCTCGACGAATCGTGTACCGCTGCTTCCCAGGTGAGGGCGCCCACCAGCGAAATCAGAAAAATGCCGATCGCATAGTCCCAATAAAAAAGTTCGAAGCGATAGTTTTTTACGCCCTTGTAAGTGTTGGCCCAGGAACCCCAGCAGATGGCGCTGGTGATCATCATCAACAGCGCAATCGTCAAATTCGGCGGTGTGAACATCCTGGTCCCCCTTGGAAAATGAGTAACTGTACTCTTCTTTAGAGCCGGTCACAAGTCGGAGGTGATCGTCGACGTGATCGCGAAGATGCTGGCGAGCAGATTCTCGATGGTCTGCTATGCTTACGCGCGTGCCGCAGACGTTTCTAATCGATACCGATACCGCTTCGGATGATGCCGTCGCGCTGATTATGGCTCTGCGCGCTCCGGACGTGCGCGTAGCTGCGATCACGGTTGTAGCCGGCAATGTGGACGTTAAACAAGCGACGCGCAATGCACTCTACACGGTTGACCTTTGCGGGGCGAACGTTCCGGTGTACGCGGGTGCGGAAAAGCCGCTCCTTCGCACCTACGAGAACGCGACCTGGTTTCATGGTCGCGACGGACTGGGCGACCACAACTATCCTGCGGCACCGCATGCTGCGGAATCAGGGCACGCGGTCGATGCCATCATCAAGACGATCGAGGAGAATCCGGGCCTCATTCTCGTTACTCTAGGTCCGCTGACCAATGTGGCTTTGGCGTTGTCGAAGAATCCAGCCATCGCGGCCAAGGTCAGCCGCTGCGTGGTTATGGGTGGAAACCCGTGCTGTGAAGGCAACGTGACGCCGGCCGCCGAATACAACATCTGGGTCGACCCCGAAGCGGCGCGCATCGTGATGCGCAGCGGCCTTCCTGTGGAATTGATCGGATGGCATCTTTGCCGCGGGGAAGCTGTGCTGAGCGAAAGCGATATCGCGCTCGTCGAGAAGTTCGGCACGACGCTCGCACACTTCGCTGTCGAGTGCAACAGCCACGCGCGTGCGGCTTACAAGATTCAGACCGGCGAGGACGGAATTTGTTTGCCCGACCCGGTTGCGATGTGCCTGGCGCTCGATCCCACGGTGGGAGCGAATTGGAGCGAGCATTATCTGGAGGTGGAAACGCAGAGCGAATTGACGCGGGGAATGACGATTGTGGATCGCCTGAATGTCGCGGGAGATGAGCGGAATCGCGAGGTTTGGGCGCCGGAGCTGCGCGGCCGAAAAGCGAAAGTTTGTTGGACGATTGACAACCCGCGATGGAAGAAAGCGCTCTACGAGGCGCTGCGCTAGCGCGTGGGCATTCCCTGAGCGCTGAAGCCGGCGTCGATTGGCGCGACTTACGGCACGGCCGAAGCCGTGCCCTTCCCAAATCCATTTCCGGCGACCCTTCTAGCCACTCACTTGCGCGTAGGTCGCACGCCGCAGAAATTCCCCCTGCCCCGCGCGTCCCAGAAACTTTTCGCCTTCCACGACAACCCGGCCACGCGACAACACAACGTCGGGCATGCCCGTGACCTCGATGCCCTCGAACATCGAGTAATCCACGCGCATGTGATGCGTCTTCGCGCTGATGGTGTGCTTGCGCTTGGGATCGAAAATCACCAGATCCGCATCGCTGCCGATCGCAATCGTTCCTTTGCGCGGATAGAGGCCGAACAGCTTGGCCGGAGTTGTCGACACCAGTTCCACAAAGCGGTTCGCGCTGAAGCGGCCGCCAGCCACGCCGCCGGAATAAATCAGGCTCATGCGGTGCTCCACCCCCGGGCCTCCGTTGGGAATTTTGGTGAAATCATCGCGGCCCATTTCTTTTTGTTCCTTGAAACAGAACGGGCAATGATCCGTGGAGACAACCTGCAGATGATCGCGCTTCAGGCCATTCCAGAGCTTTTCCTGATGCCACTTCTCACGCAGCGGCGGAGTGAAAACGTACTTCGCGCCCTCAAACCCAGGTGCATCGAAGTTCTCAATGGAGAGATACAGATACTGCGGGCAAGTCTCGGCATAGACAGGAAGTCCGCGATCGCGGGCCTCGCGAACCTTTTCGAGGGCGTCGTTGCAACTCAAGTGGACGATGTAGATGGGGGCACCGGCCATCTCGGCCAGGGCAATGGCGCGACCGACCGCCTCGGCTTCGGCGGTTGTGGGACGAGTGAGGGCGTGATACTTGGGTGCTTTTTTCCCTTCCGCCAAAGCCTGCTGCACGATGACGTCGATCGCGCTGCCGTTTTCGGCGTGCATGCACACCATACCGCCGTTCTTTGAGGTGGTCTGGAGAGCTTTAAAAATGCTGCCGTCGTCGAGCATGAAGACTCCGGGATACGCCATGAAAAGCTTGAAGCTGGTCACGCCCTCGTGGATCAGATCGTTCATTTCCGAAAGTTGCCCGCCCGATACGTCCGTGACGATGCAGTGGAAAGCATAGTCGCAGACGGCTTTGCTGGACGCTTTGCTCATCCACGTGTCGAAGGCCTGGTGCAAGGGCTGGCCTTTGTATTGAATGGCGAAGTCGATGAGGGTTGTGGTCCCACCGAAGGCGGCCGCGCGCGTTCCGGTTTCAAAATCATCGGCGCTGGTCGTTCCGCCAAAAGGCATATCGAGGTGAGTATGAACGTCGATGCCGCCGGGGAGGACGAGTTTGCCTGAAGCATCCAGAACCTCGGTCGCGTTCTGCGCCGCGCTCGACGAAGCGAGTCCCGATCCGATGGCGGCGATCTTCCCATTCTCGATGGCAACGTCCGCCGCGTAGGTATCCGTTGCCGTTACTACCGAACCGTTTTTGATGATCGTGTCGAAACCCATCGGACCCTCCGTCATTGGTCGAGATTAAGAAAGGAATTCTATGCTAGACTGCCGCTCCTCAGCGCTCCTATTTCAGTGAAGGGGACCGGACATGCAATTCGGCATCACGTTAAAACCGGACATCTCGATCGAACGTATTGTGGGCTTGACTCGACAGGCGGAGACGGCCGGATTCGAATACGGCTGGATGTTCGATTCCCATGTCCTGTGGAAAGAACCGTTTCCGCTGCTGACGCTGATGGCGACGAATACCAAACGCATGCGACTGGGCACGTGCGTTACGAATCCTGCGACCCGCGATCTCACGGTCACCGCCAGCTTGTTCGCGACCCTCAACCTGCTGTCCGGTGGGCGGATGGAACTTGGCATTGGGCGTGGAGACAGTTCTCGACGCGTGCTGGGCAAGAAGCCGGTAAGCTGGTCGCAATTGGAAGCTGCCGTTGCAGAGTTCCGCGATCTGACTTCAGGCAAGGAGGTTCAGCATGATGGCCAGCCCACTCGCCTCAGCTGGGCAAAAGAGTCTCCGCGGGTTTGGATCGCGGGATATGGCCCCAAAGTGCTGCACATGGCGGGGCGCGTCGCTGACGGGATCATCTTGCAGTTTGCCGATCCGGCTCTGATTTCGTGGTGCATGAGCTTCGTGAAGGAGGGTGCACGCGCCGCAGGACGGGATCCAAGACGGATCGAAGTGATGTCGGCCGCGCCGGTGTGGGTTGCGGACGACTTGAGCGTGGCGCGCGAGCGCGTGCGCTGGTTCCCGGCCCTGGTCTCGAACCATGTGATGGATCTGATCCGGCAATACAAGCCCGAAGATCTGCCTCCCGCGCTGACTTCGTTTGTGCAGGATCGCGGCGGCTACGATTATCAGCACCACTGCGAGGTGGACAGCGACAACGCGAATTTTGTTTCGGATGAAGTCGTGGACCGGTTCTGCCTGATCGGGCCAGCCGAGGCTCATGGCAAGAAATTGCGCGCGCTTGAGGCCGCGGGCGTCACCCAGTTCAACATCTATCTGATGTGTGGTGACGAAGAGCAGACGCTGGAGATCTACCAGCGGGACGTGCTGCCTGCATTCTTGAAGGCGGGGAAGGCGTAGCGCCCGTCTTACGCGGCTTCCCGCGGGGCGGTCACAGCGTCACGCTGGAACTTCATCATCGCGTAATAGGCCACGAACGAAACACCAAAGCCCACGAACCAGGAATAGTCATACAGCGCGCGGACGGATGGAATCGCCAGTCCAGCCAGAGCGGTGCCTGCCCCCAGCGCCAGCGCGATGACTGCGCGCCAGTTGAATCCCCGCGAGTATTCGTAGAGCCCATCCCGAAGATAGAGGTCGTCCACCTGCAGCACGCGCCTCCGGATGACGAAATAGTCGCAGATCATGATGCCAGCCACCGGCCCGAGAAACGCCGCATAGCCGCCCAGCCATCCCATGATGAATGTGCTGTAATTCGAAAGCAGCTTCCACGGCATCATTGCGATTCCCATGAAACAGGTGATGACGCCGCCGGTGCGGAAACTGATACCGCGCGGCCACAGATTGGAAAAGTCGTTGGCCGGTGAAACGACGTTGGCGCCGATGTTGACGTTGAGCGTGGCCAGCAGAATCGCGACCAGGGAGATCACGACCGCGACTGGAGAATGAAATCGCGCCAGCAGTTGGACCGGATCCCAGATGGCCGTGCCATAAATGACGACTGTGGCCGAGGTCACGACAATTCCGACGAAGGCGTAGAGCGTCATCGTGGTGGGCAAGGCCAGTGCTTGCCCAATGATTTGCTCACGCTGATTGCGGGCAAAGCGGGTGAAGTCGGGAATGTTCAGCGAAACCGTGGCCCAGAATCCGACGGTGCCGTTCAGCGCGGGAATCAGGAACTTCAGGAAATCCGGAAAGTTGGTAAACCGCGACGGAACGGAAAACATCGGACCAAATCCACCGGCGGCGTGGTAAGCCCAGCCCAGCAGAAGCAGTCCGACGCCGAGAAGGATGGGTGCGCTGATGCCTTGCAGCACCCGGATGTATTCGATTCCTTTGACCACGACCGCGAGGTTGATCAGCCAGAACAGGAAAAAGCAGACGGCTGCGCCATAGGGAAAGTTCTTCCATCCCGGGACAAGAGTCGCCAGCAAAGTGCTGATGGCTTCGCCGCCGATCCAGGTCTGAATGCCGAACCATCCGCAGGCAACCAGGGCGCGCAGGACGGCAGCGACGTTCGCGCCCAGCACTCCAAACGAGGCGCGAGCCAGAACTGGAAACGGAATTCCATACTTCGCCCCGGGATGCGAATTCAGCAGCATCGGGATCAGTACGATTACGTTGCCCACAAAGATGGTCGCGACCGCCTGCTTCCAGTTCATTCCCCCCTGAATCAGACTGGCGGCCAGCATGTAGGTGAGGATGTTGACCGACATCGAAATCCAGAGCGCGGCAAAGTTGTAGGTTCCCCAGTGCCGCCGCTCGGCGCTGGCCGGCGCAAGGTCGTCGTTATACAAAGGGCTGGATTCGATTCGCGAGAGAGTTTCGCCGGCGTTGAATGTCATGAGGATTGAGAAATTGGGGAATTGAGAAATCGAATAATTGAAAGACTCGACTACGTCGTGCTCAGCGACGTAGGCAATTACTCAATTACCAAATTTCCCAATTACTCACTGCTTCCGCTCTGCGTCGTAATCGGGCCGTAGCTTTCCGGGCGGCGGTCACGGAAGAACTGCCACACTTTGCGGACTTCGGCGATCATGTCGAGGTCGAGGTCGGCCACCACGACTTCGTCTTTATCGCGGCTGGCCTGGGCAATGATCTTGCCGCGCGGATTGCAGAAGTAGCTCTTGCCGTAGAATTCGCCGATGCTCCACGGCTTCTCCGTTCCCACGCGGTTGATCGCGCCGACAAAGTAGCCGTTGGCGACGGCGTGAGCGGGTTGTTCGAGTTCCCACAGATATTCAGACAGTCCCGCCACGGTGGCCGACGGGTTGAAAACGATCTCGGCGCCGTTCAGTCCCAGGATGCGCGCGCCTTCCGGAAAATGACGGTCGTAGCAGATGTAGACGCCGACGCGCGCGTACTTGGTTTCAAACACGGGATAGCCCAGGTCTCCCGGCGTGAAATAGAATTTTTCCCAGAATCCGGGATGGCAGTGCGGGATGTGATGCTTGCGGTATTTGCCGAGATAGCGTCCGTCGGCGTCAATCACGGCGGCGGTGTTGAAGTAGACTCCCGGCATCTGTTCTTCGTAGACCGGAACCACAATCACCATGCCGTGCTTGGCGGCGACTTTCTGCATCAGCCGAACGGTTGGGCCGTCGGGCACGCGCTCGGTCAGTTCATACCAGCGGGCGTTTTGCTCGGCACAAAAGTAAGGGCCGTAGAAAAGTTCCTGCAGGCAGAGGATCTGCGTTTTTTTGCGCGCGGCCTGCTCGATCAGCTTCAGGTGCTTGTCGATCATCGCCTTCCTGATCTGCGCCAGCGGTCGCTCGGTGCTGAGCGCGTTGCTGGCTTGAATCAAGGCACAGCGGACATTGCGGGGCATGGACGCCTTCCAGGTCTTAACTATCCGTTCTTAACATTCTTAACTGTCCCAGCTCCTAACTATCGAGGAACGAAACTATAGCAGAAACCGCGGCCCCTCTATCCCACAGAACGCGAGCCGTTGAGCGCATGTACAATGGCACCGTTCAAGCGGCTGAACGGACTCGGCCTGCTGTTACGGACACAACGATCATGGCAAAGCGACCTCGAATCGCGGTGGTGGGCAGCGCGAACGTTGATCTGACCACATTCACCAATCAGTTTCCCAAGCCCGGCGAAACCATTTTCGGGCAGAAATTCGATCTCGGTTTCGGCGGCAAGGGCGCGAATCAAGCCGTGGCTGCGCGTCTCTGCGGCGCCGAAGTGTTCATGGTGGCACGCGTGGGCAGCGATCTGTTCGGTCCTGCGACGATCGAAAATTTCCGCAGACAGGGAATTGACCCCACCCATGTGAAGCAGGTGGATGGACTCTCGAGCGGGGTTGCTCCCATCTTCGTCGAGCCTAACGGGCAGAACCGCATTCTGGTCGTGAAGGGAGCCAACGACGCGCTCAAGCCGGCCGATGTCGACGCAGCCGCCGAGACCCTGAAAACCGCCGACTGCATCGTGCTGCAGTTTGAGATTCCATTGGAGACGGTTTATTACACGATCGGCTTTGCGCGCCGGCATGGGATTCGATGCATCCTCAATCCCGCGCCCGCGCAGCCGGTGAACATGGCGGCGCTGAACGATCTCGACTACTTCGTTCCCAACGAGACCGAAGCCGAGACCATCACCGGATCCGCGGTAAAAAATCTCGAGGACGCGAAGAAGTGTGCTGAGAAACTGGTTGGCGGTGGCATTCGACGGGTGATTATCACGTTGGGTGCGAATGGGTCTCTTCTGGCAGGCCGTGAAGGAAGCGAGCACGTTCCTGCCGTTCGCAGTAAAAAGCGTAGACAGCACCGGTGCCGGTGATGCCTTCATCGGCAGCTTTGCCGTTTTTCTTGGCGAGGGAGTGCCAGAAAAGGAAGCGGTTCGACGCGCCAACCTTTACGCTGGTTTGTCGACGACCGGCGTGGGAACGCAGAAATCTTTTTACGATCGTGCACGCTTTGACGCGGAATGGGCGGCGCGGTCCTGAGATCTACGCACGTGAGACACAGCCATGGGCGCAGTTTCTGATTGGGCAAATTTCTTGACTGCTCCTGGACGCTGACCGCCTGCAGGTTTCCGTTTGCCGTGGATGGATGCTGCCGGCCAGAATTCCACAACACTCAACAAGCATCTGCTGCATTCTGCATGCGCCCATGCCAAAGAATGACGGCGACTAATGCCTTTCCATTACGAAAATTCTTGACTTAGCGGTAAGCGGCAATTTATAAGCCGTGTCTGCGGTCTGGGGACCTCCAACTTCAAACTGAAGGGGAGGGTCTTTTTCTTTGGGCGGTGGGACTGCCGAGAGGGGTTTAAAAATGTCCAGGAACAAGGCGCTTTTCGCGGGGCTCTTCTGTCTGCTGGTATGTCTGGGTAGCCCGCTTCTGTACGGTCAGGCGACCGGGAGTTTTTCGGGCACGGTATCAGACAACACCGGAGCGGTCGTGGCTGGCGCCAAGGTAACCGTTGTTGTCCAAGCCACGAACATATCGCGCGAGGCCATGACGGACGGCTCAGGCCATTTCCTGGTACCGCTGCTCGGAGTCGGTGTTTACACGGTTCGGATAGAGGCGACCGGTTTCAAGACTGCCGAATCCAAAGACAACCGGCTGCAGATTGACGAACACCGCGAACTTGACTTCAAACTCGTGCCGGCGTCGGTCACCACCAGCGTGGAGGTGAATGCGACCGAAGTGGCGGTAGAGACAACGAACCCGACCCTGGGCCAGGTCATCACCTCGCAGCAGGTGGCTGAACTGCCTTTGAACGGCCGCGACTTTGTCCAGTTGGCGACGCTCACGCCCGGTACCACCCAGGAAACCAACCCCAGCAGCTTTTTCACTTCTGGCGCCAGCAGCGAAGTCGCAGCGCGCGGGATCTACTCTCTTTCTGTCGGCGGTTCACGGGCCCAGAGCACGGACTGGTTGCTCGACGGCGTGGACAACAATGAGCTCACGGCCGGCGGAATTGCCATTCTGCCCTCGATTGATGCCATCGAGGAATTCAAGGTTCTCACCTACAACTACTCGGCGGAGTGGGGAACGCGTGCCGGCCCTACGGTGCTGGTCACCACAAAATCCGGCACGAACCAGTTCCACGGATCGGTGTTTGAGTTCTTCCGCAACACCAAGCTGGATTCCCGCAGCTACTTCGCTTCCAGCAGAGAACAATTCAACCTGAACCAGTTTGGCGGTGCCATAGGCGGGCCCATCCAAAAGGACAAGACTTTCTTCTTCCTTGATTACCAGGGGAAGAGACAGCGGCACGGCATCCCGTTTATCGGGCTGATTCCGACACCGGCGATGGTAGCCGGGGACTTCTCGGCTGATCCGCTGGGCATAGCTCGGCCCGGGACTTTTGACGGAAGTCTTAACCAGGACGGCTTCCCCGACATCAATAGTCCATACACATTCGGCCCATTCCAGTGCGATTCCTCCGGAAATGCGATTCCAGCCAACCCTGACGGCAGCCAAGCCATAGGAACCAATTGCAACAAGATTCCGGCCAACATGTTTGACCCGACGCTCAACCCTGCCCTTAGCGGATCGGGCCTGGCGATGATGAAGATGTACCCGCAAAGCACGACCCCGAACTTTTCGACCTTGACCAACTACTCGAACGTGCCGGTGAGAAGTTTGAACGAAGGTTCATTCGACATTCGCCTGGATCACAACTTCTCGACCAAGGACAGCGTGTTCGCGCGCTTCAGCTACGATCAGGCGGTTTCGTTCGTTCCGGGTGGTTCTCCGGGATTTGCGGAAGCCAACGCTTTCGGCAGCAGTCAGAACATCACCAACCACGGCCGCAACGTCGCCCTGTCTGAGACTCATAATTTCTCGGATACCACCATCAACCGACTCACCTTCGGCTTCAACCGGATCTTCAATCATATCCTTTCGTTTGGAAACGCCACATGCGAGGCCGCCAACATCGGGATTCAGGGAGCCGACCTCAACAGCAAATGCCCGGGCGGCTCTACCGGTCTTACCCAGTCCACCAAAGACTGCATCAGTTGCGGCATGAGTTCGACTCTCATGAACAACTACTGGGCGCTGGGGGATCGCGGATTCGCGCCTTTCCAGGGCGGGACCAACGTCTTCTCCATTTCCGATTCGTTCGACATGATCCGCGGCAACCACCACATCACCGTAGGCGGCGGAATTCGCGCGCAGCAGATGAACGTGGAGACCAACGCCTTTCAGGACGGTTTCTATATCAACTTCGGACTGACCGGAGACGCAACCGCGGATCTCCTGTTGGGACAGTTGGGTGGTGGCATCCATGACCAAACGTTCAGCGGTGCAACCACTGGCCGTCGCTGGAAGTTGTTCCGTCCCTTCATCGAGGACGAGTGGCGAGTCACCAAGGACCTGAACCTCAGCCTGGGCTTGGCGTACGCGCTGGTGACGCCGATCACCGAGGCGCAAAATCGGCAGGCGAATTTCGATTTTTCTAGTGGCAAGTTTTACGTCGCCGGCTCGGCTTCTCTGGCCGGTTGCAGTTATTGCGTGCATTCCGACAGCCGGGTCGGTGTCCAGATGGACAAGACCGCGATTGAGCCACGAATTGGCCTTGCCTGGAAGCCCATGGGCAGTCAGACCACCGCCATCCGCGGAGGGTATGCCATCTTCCACGATTCCTCCTGGAATCAGGGGGCGCAGGGCCTTTGGGAGAATCCTCCCTACTTTGCCGAGTCGGATAACTTCTATGGCCCATGCCCGTTCGAGAATACGACCATTAACTGCGGTACCGACCGCCTGTTCCTTCAGGTACTTCCCGGCGGGGGTCTCGGGCCCATCACCGCGCCCCTCAGCCCATCTCAATACCCGGGAGCAGTTCAGTCGCAGAATCTCGACTACAAGCAGGGTCGGGTACAGCAGTTCAACTTGAATGTTGAACACCAACTGCCGGGAAATATCGTGCTGACCGCCGGGTACGCTGGGTCCCGCAGTTCTCACATCCTCGTGGACGGCTTGAACCTGAATGTGGGCTCGCCGTCGGCTTGTGGGGTGGTTCCGGGATACACGCTTGGCTGTGGCCCGGGTGGCACGGCCTTTGGTCCGAAGTGGGGCTCGCCGACGTTCCTGTTCCCGCTGACCATCAACAATAACAACGACGTCGGAAAGGCGCATTACGATTCGCTTCAGATCAAAGCCGAAACCAAGAGCGTGAGACATGGAATCTACGCCCTGATCGGCTACACCTACTCGCGCACGTTTGACACGGGATTTGCCGATGGGTTGGGTACCTACCCCGGTGCGACCTACTACCCGCTGCCGGGGACTTCCAAGGCGGACTGGGCCCTTTCGGCGCTCAATTTGAACCACCAGTTCACTGCCAGCGTGACCTACAACCTGCCTTTTGGCAAAGGCAAGAGGTACGGCAGCAACTGGAACGGCGGGGTCAACGCCGTCCTTGGGGGCTGGGAAGTGGACGTTATTGAGAGGGCCATTTCGGGGTTCCCTCTCTTCGTCGTCGACAGCGCCAACGCATCGGGCGTGGCTTTTTCCTGGAACGGCAACGGCCTGAATCGCCCGGATCAGATCAGCGATCCGCACAAGGCAGGAGTCGTACCCTCCAATCCCAATATTCAGTGCCAGTACACAGCGGGTACGCCGATTCCTGGCACTGCCCCAGTATTGTTTGGAATAGCGCCAACGCAGGTTGGAACGCATTCCAACTGGTTCAATCCCTGTGCCTATACGCATGCGGCTGGCGGAGAACTCGGAAATTCTAATCGTGCGCCTCTCTATGGGCCCGGGTTTGTGAATACCGACTTGTCCTTCGTCAAGCATTTCATGCTTCCTTACGAAAGCATGCGGCTCGATTTCCGGGCGGAGTTCTTCAACGCCTTCAACCATGCTCAGTTCTATTTGGGGGGCGGAAGCAGCGGCATGCAGGATGTAAACGCTCTGAGCAGTTTTGGGCTCGTGAACGGAACCGTGAACAATCCGCGCGTCATTCAGTTTGCCCTCAAGTTGATTTTCTAGGGCCGACGGATATCGGGTCTCAACTCAGGGCAGGCTGGCTTACCCGGCCTGCCCTCAACTTTGCGGCAGAAAATCCAAAGGGGGATCATGAGGCGAGTGCAGAAAGTTGTGTTGGCGGCGGCGCTGCTTGTTGTTGGATCACTGGCCACGGCTCAGAAAATCAAAGTCATCGTCGATCAGGACGCGCGCGGGCCCGGAACCAGCGATCAGCAGGCGATTCTGGTCTTTCTGCAGTCAGAGAAATTCGACGTGCTCGGCATCACCACCGTCAGCGGCGATCAGTGGGTAAAGGAAGAAACGCAGCATATACTCCGCCTGCTCGAGGTTGCGAACCGGACCGACGTTCCCGTGTATCAGGGAGCCGAGTTCCCGCTGCTCAACTCCAAGGAGGAAACCGAGCGCTGGGAAGCGCTCTACGGAAAGCTCGAATACAAAGGCTGCTGGACCGACTTCGAAGCCAACCGATCCACAAAGTTTCGCGAGCCTTATCATGCTCCCGACGTCGTGCCATCCATGCGCGAGGGCGAGCCTCACATTCACGCGCAGCCGGAAACGGCCGCGGAATTTATTGTGCAGATGGTGCACAAGTATCCCGGAGAGGTAGTGCTGTGGGCAGGCGGTCCGCTGACCAACTACGCCCTGGCGCTGAAGTTGGACCCCGAGGTGGCGACGCTGGCCAAAGAGTTCGTTTTGATGGGCAGCGGACTCTACGCCGATAAGGGCGCAATCGATCCGGGTGCGATCGATGCGCGCCGGGAATTTAACTGGTGGTTCGACCCGGAGGCGGCGCGGATCGTGCTGCGCGCTCCCTGGAAGAAGATGACCATCACGCCCATTGATATTTCGGTCAAGACCCGCTACACGCTGGAGATGAAGGCTGCGATCGAGAAGGCCGGTACGCCGGTGACCGACTATCTCGCCAAATATTCGTTGCCCGGCTATATGTGGGACGAAATTGCGGGCGCGGCTCTGATTGATCCCTCGATCATCACCGGCCAGAAGCAGCTTTACATGGACATTGACATCGATCACGGTGCCAGTTACGGCAAAACGCTCTTCTGGGATGCCTCGGCGACTGTGCCGCCGTACGAGCGGTTGGCTAATGTCCAGTTCGACATTGACGCGCAAAAGTTCTACAAACTCTACATCGACTTAATGACCCGGCCTCCCGGTAAGAAATAGATCGAGGTTGAGAGCGAAAAAATCACTTTTCACTCAAACCCGACGTTCCGTCTTCCGATCGAAGAGTATTTGCGAAATCCTTTTACCGGTTAAGAGAACATGCTACGACCGAAATCGTTCCTCCTCACGGCTGTACTGTTGGCGGCCGCCCTCTGCTCCGCCCAGCCGCGCCGCAAAGTCATCGTCAACGAAGATTGTTCCGGCCCCGGCGGCAGCAACATGCAGACGCTTCTGCTGATGATTCAGTCTCCCCAAGTCGAAGTGCTGGGCATCACCGTGGTCAGCGGTGATCAGTGGCGCGACGAAGAAGTTGCCCACACGCTGCGGTTGCTCGAAATCATCGGCCGCACCGACATTCCGGTCGTGCCGGGGGCCGAATTCCCCCTGGTTCGGACGCGACAACAGGCTCAAATCTGGCAGCAGCGTTATGGCAAAGTCGCCTACGCGGGGGCGTGGGACGACCGGTGGTGGCACGAGCCCTCCGTGGTGCCGCCGCTTCCAGAGGGCCAGCCAACCACCAAGCCCGCCGACGAGGACGCTGCGCATTTCATGATTCGGATGGTGCATAAATATCCTCATGAAGTGACCATCTACGAAGGTGGTCCCATGACCAACCTTGCGCTGGCCATTTCCCTCGATCCGCAGTTTCCGGAACTGGCTCAGGAGCTCGTTTTTATGGGCGGGAGCCTGAGTCCGCAGACGGACAATCCCGAATTCCTGAACAACCCGCGGCACGAGTTCAATTTCTGGTTTGATCCCGAGGCGGCGGAGATCGTGTTGCGCGCGCCCTGGAAGAAGATCGTCTGCACGCCCGTCGACATTTCGATCAAGACCCACATGACCCCGGCGCTGGTAAAGCAGATCGAAGCGAGAGGAACTCCGCTCGGGCGCTACATTGCGAAGTTCGCCATGCTCACACCGGGAGCCGACATCATGTGGGACGAACTCGCCGCGGAGGCGTGGATCGATCCATCGCTGATTACCCGGAGTGAAACTCGCTACATGGGCGTGGACCTGGACCGCGGCGCGGGGTATGGAAACACACTCACCTGGAGCTCCCGGGATAGTCTGAAGCCTGCCGCGACCACCGTCGAAATTCAATTCGATCTCGACACTGACAGGTTTTATCGCATGTTCGTGAGCTTGATGGCCGCTCCTACTCCTGTCCGCTGATCGTGGCCCTGCGGTGGCACCGAAATGGCGAACAGCATACAATGCTGAATTGCGAGTCTTCCCAATATGTCTCCCGTCCCCGACGATCTCACTACGGTAAAAGACGACATGATCGCCTTCATTGAAGGCCACGGCATGCGCCGCTTCCACGGCTACGTGGATTTCGAGGAAGTGCAGTGCGTCATGTGGGAGACGGGAGAGAATCCCGACGGCTGGAAGGATTTCGTGGAACTGGCCAAGACGGCGGGCGCTCCCTTCCTTACCATGCACTCCTGGACGCTGGAACGCGCGGAACTGGATGAAATGGTGCAGCGGCTCACGAATTCGGAGTTCACCGATGGCGACGACGTGGAAGACGCGCGCTGGCTCCGCGCCCACATCGGAAAGGTGGGCTTTCTGCAGCTCGGTTGGGCCTACCAGGGCTCTATGTTTTTGTGCGAGGTCAGCACCGAGTGGTACGAGAAATATCAGCGCCTGCTCGATGTCTCCGATGAATTCGGCGGCCTTACCATGGACGAACCGGATCAGGACGAAGAAAACTAGCTCGCGAAATGGTGTGGAGATAGTTTGTGTGAGACAGTTTGTGTGAGACAGGTTATGTGGGGACAGCCGCCCCCGGCTGTCCGGCCGAGCGCAGCTCGGCAGCCGCTGACAACATCTTCCAGGAGTAAATTGTCCTATCAGCATGCGCTGGATGCACACGCCCGCCGACCCTGTTCTAGTCGAGTCACTTGCTGCAACCATGCGCATCAACCCGGCGTCGCGCGGCAACGGAAATGATCGTGTCAAACAAGTCCTAGCACGATTGCTCGTCCGGCGCGGAATCAGCGACACTGAATCGGCCGCGACCTACCTCTCGCCCTCGCTCTCTCACTTGCACGCTCCAGAACTCCTGACCGGTCTGCGCCCCGCCGTGGACCGTCTGGATGCCGCCATCGAGCGCAAAGAGCCGATCCTGATCTACGGCGACTATGACGTGGACGGCACCATGGCCGTCATCATTCTGAAAACTGCGATCGAACTGTGCGGCGGATCGGCCGATTTCCACGTGCCGCACCGCCTTCGCGAAGGCTACGACATGCGCGACGACGTCATCGAGCGCGCCGCAGCGGCCGGCATTCGCCTGATTGTCAGTGTGGATATGGGCATCCGCGCCTTCGCACCCGCGCAGACGGCTAAGCGGCTGGGAGTTGGTTTGATCGTCACCGACCACCATCTCCCCGGTCCCGACGGCGTGCCCGATGCGTTCGCCGTGGTGAATCCGAATCAGAAGGGTTGCGAGTATCCCTACAAGCATCTTTGCGGCGCGGGCGTGGCTTTCAAGCTGGCGCAGGGATTGATGCAGCGCCGCCTCGACGAAAAAGATCAGAACAAACTGCTGCTGTCGTTTATGAAAGTTGTGGCGATCGCGACCATCGCCGATGCTGTGCCCCTGACGGGCGAGAATCGCGTCTTCGCATCCCTGGGGCTGGACGCGTTGCGCAAGGCAGTGAATCCCGGCCTCAAAGCGCTGCTGGAAGTGGCGCAGATTTCCGCCCGGCGCCCACCCACTTCAACCGAAGTTGCGTTCCGCATTGCGCCTCGCATCAACGCCGCGGGGCGCATGGACGTAGCCCGCGACGTGATCGAACTCTTCAGTGTGAAAGACCCGGTGCGGGCGCGGGAACTGGCCGCCAAACTCGACCAGCTCAATACCGGGCGTCAGGAAGAAGAGCGGCGAATTTTACGTGCGGTCGAAGATCGCTTCGCCGACGATCCCGCTCTGTGCGATGCCTACTGCATTGTCGTGGATGGCGAAGACTGGCATCGCGGCGTCATCGGCATCACGGCGACGCGGGTCGTGGAGCGCTTCAACCGTCCGGCGGTAGTGATTTCGCGCGCAGGCGAAGATGCCTTCGGCTCCGGTCGCTCCATTCGCGCGTTCCACCTGCTGGAGGCGATCGAATCGTGCGGCAATCTTTTCTCCCGCTACGGCGGTCACGCCCACGCCTGCGGATTCGCCATGCCCGCCGCCAACGTCGGCGAACTGCGGACGCGTCTAGATGCGTTCGCCCGGGCACGGCTCACGCCCGCCGATTTTGATCCGGTTCTTGATCTGGACGCCGACCTGTGGCTGGGCGAAGTAACTCCTGAGCTGTTTCAGGCGCTTCGCTTGCTCGAACCATACGGCGTGGGCAATCCCGAACCTGTATTCTCCGCGCGCGGGGTAGTGCTGGCCGCGCCTCCGCGGATCTTGAAAGAGAAACATGTGAAGCTGAGAGTCAGAGCGGGGGCTAACCGTCGAGAAGAGATTCCGGATTCGCCGTCAGAAGACTCGCAGAAACTCTCCGCGGCGGCGATTCTGGCCATGCCACGCTGCCATCCCGATGGCGCCGCGATCCCGCGCAGCGAGAGAACGGCGGCGGTTGCAGAAGCGCAAGCTCCCGACTGGGAACTGAGAACTGAGCTGACAAGTAAGATCACCTTCGACGCTCTGGGCTGGCACATGGCTGAGAGCATGCAGCAAACGCCGCTCCTGGCGGGCGATACCATCGACATCGCCTTCACCATCGGCCACAACGACCATCCCGAATACGGCGGCCTGGAGCTCTCCTTGCGTGACTTCAAAACACCCTCTACCACAGATGGTAATGCCCATCCCGCCGCGCCATCTCCACGTTGACTCCGAAAAGCGCTGCCAGCCGCCCGACCTGCAGGATTTCTTCCTTAGGGCCGTCGGCGACGACGCGCCCAGAGTTCATCAGTACCACGCGCTGGATCTCGGGGACAATGTCGGCTAGTTCGTGCGTCACGAGAATGATCGCGGTGCCTGCATTCGCCAGGGCGCTCATGGTGTGGCGCACGCTTTGCTGGGCGGACAGGTCGAGCGAGTTGCAAGGTTCATCGAACAGCAAGGCACGAGGCTTGTGGACCAGCGCCCGCGCGATCAGCACGCGCCGCCCTTCGCCTGACGACATCTGGCAAACCGGGCGGTTCGCGAGATGCGAAATCTTTAATTCAGCCAGCGCGGCATCGGCAAGGCGGATCTTCTCGGGATCGACGGTGTGATTCGGCCAGATCGCGGTGCTGCTGAAAAATCCGGAGAGCACCACGTCGCGGCCGCTGGCTTCGCCGGTGACCGACAACATCAGATCGTTGGAGACGATTCCCATGTGCTCGCGGAGTTTGAACACGTCCCAGCCTTCGTGGCCTAGGAGTTTCATCCATGAATCGTCCCGCACCACGGGATAGCACTCGCGCGTTATGGTCTTGATCAGCGTTGACTTGCCGCAGCCGTTGGGTCCGAGGATGGCTACGTATTCGTCGGGGCCGATACGAAGGCTGAACTCGTCGAGCACGATCTTCTGTCCTCGCATCACAAGAAGGTTATGGCAGTCCAGCAGGGGAGGCGGAAATTCCGTGGTCATCCTTACCAGTTTAGACGAGGCAGCCGGCGGTCCTGTGCCTGGCCGTTCGTCGTTTGCTGTTTCGTGGTCAGCCGGCCATCTCTCTCGCCCACGACCAACAACCAACGACCAACGACCAACGACGCAGTAGCCCCTTTGCATTACACTGAACCCTGATGCCGCTCAAGGTCTATCATCTGCGCCGCCTGCTGGCTGCCACCGCCGTGCTGCTGACGCTGGTGGTGGCGGGGATGTATTTTTACGCGCGTTGGCGGGCGCGCGATGTCTTGAAGGAAATCCCCGGCAAGATCGGGTACGACATCAAGCAGACCGCCAGTGGATTTCAATTCTCCAAGTCCGACGGGAAACGCACCCTCTTTACCATCGAGGCCAGCGATCTTAAAGAGTTCAGGCTCAACGGGCGGGCCGAGTTGCACAACGTAAGCATCGTGCTCTACGGGCGCGACTCCTCGCGCTTTGACCAGATCTATGGCGAGGATTTCGCCTACGACCAGAAGACGGGCGACGTCACCGCCAACGGCGACGTACAGATCGATCTGGTGGCGAACCCGGCGGGCCTCGCGAGTCCCGATCAATCCACACCGAAGGAACTGAAAAACCCGATCCACCTGAAGACCCGCGACCTGGTCTTCAACAAGGAAACCGGAAACGCCTCGACCGACGCGCGGGTCGAATTTCAAACGCCGCAAGCCGAGGGCTGGGCCGTGGGCGTGAAATACGCGAGCAAGAGTAATACGCTGACCTTGTCCTCGCAGATTCATGTGACGCTTAGTGGCGCGAATGCGGCGGTCATCGAGGCCGAGCACGGGATCATTACGAATGAGCCGCGCGAGATCGTGCTCGACCACCCTCGTCTGGAGCGTGACGGTGGAATGTTGCGAGCGGATCAAGCTGTCTTTCAACTTGGTCCCGAAAACCATGTTGAGCGCGTGCTGGCCACGGGGAATGTTCAGACCGAAACCCGGGCGGGGCGACACTCAATCGCGGGCGCAGAACAGCCGTCAGAAATTCGCGGCCAAGCGGATCAGGCGGAGTTCCTTCTGACGGGAAAGCAGGACCTGCTTCGCACGGCAACCCTGAGTGGGAACGTTCAAGTTGAACAGACCGGAGTTCAGGCCGTGCAGGGAGATGCCGGGCGCGTCATCCTCAGCTTCGCTGGCCAGAACCAGCTGCAGAGAGTGCAGGCGGTCGACGGAGCGCGCCTTACGCAGAAGGCGCAAGGCGGGAAACCGGGCAGTAATTCGGGGTCGCAGGATTTCGAACTCACCGCCCCGGTCATCGACTTCATCGTCGCGCAGGGAAACATCCTTAAGCGTGCCGTGACTTCGGGTGCAGCGCGGATCACCATCGCCACCGCGCAGGAAGCCAGTCCTGGTTCGACACGAGTTCCTTCCGCGCAATTTTCACCGATGCAACGTACCGTAGTGACCGCGGGCAAATTCGAAGCGCAGTTCGTGGACACCGAGGGCCACAACCACCTGAGCACCGTTTACGGTACACCCGACGCCCGCATCGTCAGCTCGAGCCCCGGGCAGCCCGACCGCGTCAGCACCAGCGAATCCGTAGATGCGGTGTTTCTACCGCAGGGCGGAATCGAATCCATCACGCAACAGGGCAACATGACGTACAGCGACGGGCAAGGGCCGGAGAAGCGCATGCAGGCCTGGGCCAACAGCGCCCGCTATACTCCTGCCGACCAAGTTCTGGTATTGACGGGTAGTCCGCGCATCGCCGACGGCGGCATGGCGACGACCGCGAAGACCATCCGCATCAATCGCGCCACCGGCGACGCGCTGGCCGAAGGCAACGTCAAGAGCACGTATAGCGAACTGAAGGAGCAACCGGACGGCGCGCTTCTGGCGTCTTCCTCGCCGATTCATGTCACGTCCCGCAACATGACTGTCCACAGCAGCCCGGGCATTGCCTTGTACTCGGGCAACGCGCGTCTGTGGCAGGATGCGAACATCATCGAGGCCCCCTCCATCCAGTTCGACCGCGACCGCAGGTTCGTCACCGCCCAAGGCACGCCGAGCCAGCCGGTCCAGACAATTCTGATTCAAGGCGAAAAGGTTCAAAGCGAGAAACCCCAGACTGGGAAACCGGGTTCAGGAAGTGGCCCTGGAGGCGGCAAAGGGTCGGGAAAGGCTGCCCGCCTGGGTGGATCAAGCCCGATCACCATCACCGCGACCCGGCTCACCTACGCCGACTCCGAGCGCTGGATCCACTACGAGGGCGGGGTCACGGCCAAAGGCTCCGACTTCAGTGCGGCCGCCAACACAGTGGATGCCTATCTCCTGCGCCGCAGTCAAACCTTGAGCAGTCAATCGTTTGCCGGGCTCGGGCAGCTCGATCGGATGGTCGCCGAAGGCAACGTCGTTGTCCAGCAACCCAAACGCCGGGCTGAGGGACAAAGGCTGGTTTACACCGTGTCGGAGGACAAGTTCGTGCTCACGGGCGGACCGCCTAGCATTTTTGATGCCGAACAAGGCAAGATTACCGGGGTTTCGTTGACTTTCTTTAGACGCGATGATAGGGTGCTCGTAGAAGGCGAAGCAAGTACTCCTGTGGTAACTCAAACGCAAGTGGCCAGATAAAAAAGACAAATGGCAAGATAAATGCGTACCTTGGCCACAGAAGAAATTGGCAAATCGTATCGTGGCCGCCGCGTCGTAAATGGTGTCAGCCTGCGGGTCGAACAGGGCGAAGTTGTTGGATTATTAGGCCCTAACGGCGCAGGTAAGACCACCACTTTCTACGCCATCGTTGGCCTGATCCCTCCCGATACTGGCCGCGTGTTGTACGACGGTCAGGACATTACCGACGTTCCCATGTATCTACGGGCCCGTCAGTATGGCATCAGTTATCTCCCGCAAGAAGCTTCGGTTTTTCGCAAACTGACGGTAGAAGAGAACATCCTCGCGGTTCTGGAGGCTCAGCCTATGTCCTGGCACGAGCGCCGCGAGAAAATGGAAAAGTTTATTGACGAGTTGGGACTGGAGCACATCCGCCAGAACCGTGGATATGCCCTGTCCGGTGGGGAACGGCGGCGAGTCGAAATCGCCCGCTGCCTGTGCATCAATCCCACGTTCATTTTGCTCGACGAACCGTTTTCCGGGATCGACCCGATTGCCGTGCTCGACTTGCAGAAGATCATCAGCGGTCTGCGGGCCAGCGGCATCGGGGTGTTGATCACTGATCATAACGTGCGCGAAACGCTTTCCGTGACCGACCGGGCCTACATCATCGATGACGGCAGAATTTTCCGTCATGGACAGCCCGAGCAGTTGGCGGGCGATCCGGAAGTGCGGCGCGTGTACTTGGGCGAGAGTTTCTCGCTGGTGTGATTTTGGGAAGGGCACGGCTTCAGCCGTGCCGCCACAGCTCACTAAGGGAAACGCCTTTAGGCGCTGAGGCGACCACCGGGTCATTACGACTTACGAAGTTAGGCCGATCTCATGGTTCTGTTGCAGCACAAACTTAGCGTCAAGCTCTCGCAGCGCCAGATCCTCACTCCGGGCCTGGTGCAGATGGTCTCGGTCCTCGCGCTCAACAAGCTTGAGCTCAAGGACATGATCACCGCCGAGATGGTGGAAAACCCGGTTCTCGAAGAGCTGGAAGAATCGGTTCCGCTGCTCGACGAAGTGGGCAAGAAGGAAGAAGACCGCGAGCGTGCCGCTGCCGCCAGCAACGAAGAAAATCCCATCGCCGCCGTCGAAAAGAAAGATCCCTTCGAAGAGATTGATTTTGGCTCGTTCTTTCAGGATTATCTCGATCCCGGCTACCGCACCCACAGCGAGATGGAGGAGATCGAGCGCCCGTCGTTTGAGAATTTTCTCTCCAAGCCGACCAACCTCACCGACCACCTGGCTTGGCAACTGGGCGCGCTGAGCCTGCGGCCCGAAGTGCGCGAGGCCGCCGACCTGATCATCGGCAACCTGAACGAAGACGGCTACCTGATCGCCAGTGACGATGAACTGCTGGGCGTGGCGCCACCGGCATCGCCGGAAGCCGACGCCGCAACCGCCAAAAATATTGTGAGCGAGGCCCAGGCTCTGGGTCTGGCTGAGATCGCAACCGAGCCTGAGATTTCAGGTTCTGAAGAAACGGCGGAGCCCGCTGATCCTGAACTTGATGCTCTGGGCGCTGCCGGCCTTGATTACAACGAGACTTCGGAAGTCGCGCCTGCGGGTGAGCAACCTGAAGAGCTACCGCTGGAAGCTTCGTTTGCCTCCCGGTCAGGAGATTCCGCCGCTGCAGTCGCTCCGGCGCCGGAGCCAGTCGTTCCCCCAGCAGCGGCTGCTTACAAAGCGGGATTCACTCCCGCGGACCTGGTCGAGGCTTTGGAAGTCGTTCGGCAACTGGACCCTCCCGGCGTGGCTTGCCGCGATCTACGCGAGTGCCTGCTCTGTCAGCTTCGTTATCATCAGGCGCAGCTGGCGCTGCACAAAAACGGCAACGGCACGGCGCAGGTGCTGCAGGATGCCATCGCCGTGGTCGACCACCATCTGCGAGGCTTGCAGAACAAGCAGCACAAAGAAATTGGCAAGGCGATCGGCCGCCCCATCGAAGCCGTGCAGCAGGCGCTCGATTACATCCGCACCCTCGATCCGCGTCCCGGATTGCGCTACAACAAGGTCCAGGCCCGGCTCATCGAACCCGACGTCGCCTTCGTGAAGCACGGCGACGAGTGGCTGGTGATCATGAACGATGAAGATCTGCCCCAGCTTCGCCTGAATCCGGCCTACAAAAAGCTGGTCACCCGCGACGGCGGCAACGACAAGAGCACCCGCGACTACGTGAAAGAGCGCTACAAGAGCGCCATCCAGCTCATCAAGAACATCGAGCAGCGCAAGCAGACCATTACCAAAGTTTGCTATTGCATCGTGGCCCGCCAGCAGGATTTCCTCGAACGAGGCATCGATTTCCTCAAACCCATGATGATCAAGGAGGTGGCCGAAGAGATCGGCGTGCATCCTTCCACGGTAAGCCGTGCGGTGGCCAGCAAATACGCTCACACACCACAAGGCGTATTCGAGCTGCGGTACTTCTTCAGCGAGAGCGTGCAGGGCCCGGAGGGCGGCGGCACTTCGTTGCTGATCCTCAAGCGCCGCGTCAAAAAGCTGATCGAAGAAGAAGACCCCAGCCGTCCGCTGACCGACGAACAGATCACCAGAATTCTGCAATCGCAGGGCATTCAGGTGACCCGCCGCACGGTGGCCAAATACCGCGAAGACATGCGCATCCCCAGCACGCACCAGCGCAGGGTAAAAAAATAAAAAGGGAAGGGCACGACTTCAGTCGTGCCGACCCGATGAAATAAATGGAACCGGGCTTAAGCCCCTGAGGTTCCCGACTCACAGGTTCCAGAATGTAGTGCCCAATTGACTCGACAGAACGAATTCTTAGGAGGGGCGCTCATGAACGTGGAATACACCGGCAGACACTACGAAGTCACTTCCACCATCCGCAAAGAAGTAGAAACCGGCCTCACAAAAATCCGTAAAATTTTGGGCGACCGATTTGATAGCAAAGTCATCCTCGCCGTCGAAAAGCACCGCCATAAAGCCGAAATCACCATCAGCCCCCGCAATGGGCCGCTGGTCGGCCTGGCTCAGGCCAAGGACATGACCATCGCGGTGAACGAAGCGCTCGACCACCTGGAGCGACAGGCGGTCAAATACAAGACGCGTTGGCAGTCGAAGAAACGCTCAGCGCGCAAGAGCGAAGAAGTCAAGAAGTGGAACGGCCATGAGACGTCACCCCAGGAAGAACTGCAAACCGTTGTCGGCCTCTCCGAGAGAACCGCTGTGCCGGTCATGGTGCACAAGTATCCTGCTGTGGCCAAGACTACCGAAGTTCACCTTCTCCGCTCCGACGAAGCCGTCGCCATGCGCCCCATGACGCTCGAAGAAGCGATTAAGGAAGCTCACTTCAAAGACCGCGACGTCTTCGTTTTCCGCGATCTAAAGGGCAAACTGATGGTTCTCCACCGCCGCCGCCGCGACGACAAGATGGAGTTGATCGAAGTCCCATAAAGAAGTCAGGTGCTCAGGAATCAAAGCGGGTGCCCTGTCCTTGTCTCTGCGTCTTTTGCAGATGCAGGGCGGAGATTTTGACTCTCGCGCTGTTCTCCGCCCGGAGCATGAGGCACTAATCACTCGATCTGACATCCTCGCACTGCTCCTCTCCCTCCTGTGCTTCGCGAACCAAGCTTCTGCTGCAGATACCTGGATTGTCCGCGAAGATGGCGTCGGACCTACAAAGATTGGCATGAGTCTCGCCCAATTGAGCGCGGTTCTCCATGAGAAATTTTCGCCGCCGGCGGACAAGGAGGATCAAGGATGCTTCTACGTGAATCCAAGTAAGCATCCTCAGATTGCATTCATGATCGAGAACGGGCGTTTAGTGCGCGTCGATGTGGATCGCGAGGGGCTATCCACATCCGAAGGTATTCAAGTCGGTGATTCTGAATCGCATGCCTTAAAGGTCTATGGACATCTGCTGAAGGTCGAGCCACGGGCCTTCATGGAAGAAGAAGGGCACTTCTTGACAGCTTCATCACGCGATGGTCGCTTCGGCGTCAGATTCGAGACCGACCATGGGAAAATCACAGGGTTTTACGCCGGGCGGTACAAAGCGATCCAATATATTGAAGGGTGCGAATAGGCGAACGCCAAGGGATGCCAGCCCTACTTCCCCTTCACCGTAATCCCCTCCGCCGGTACCGGCCCGCCGCACTTCACGCCCCGCACTCCGTCCAGAAACGCCTTCGTCTCCAGCAGCGTGAGTTTCTCAGTCGACCCCGCAAATCCAAGCCCAGCAAAATTCATATGCGTCGCCCCATCAATCACCCCGAGCCACTTGCATCCCGCCGGCATCGAGTCAAACGGAATCGTCCGCGTTTTCCAGTCGCCATCGAGAGCGCCATCCCGTGTGCCCGTCAACAGCAGCATGGGCTTGCGGATTCCGCTCCACGCATTCTCCGGAAACATCGGCCCCGGCCCGTCGGGCGAGAGCGCAACATAAGTGTCAAAGCGATCGAGTCCCTTCACGCCGAAGCTATTCTTCGTGCCCGCCTCCACTTCCACCGTTCGAGCGCCCATCGAATGCCCAAGCAGCGCCACAAAAGGTGCCTTACATGATGAGTTAGCCCATTTGAGCGTGGCCGCGATATCCATCAGCCGCGCATCGTAAGCCTTGGGATCGTTCACCAGTTCCTGCAATCCCTTGCGAAGTCCGCGAGACTCGCGCATGTCCGACCGCAGCGCGCCCATGCCGCTTTCCTTGTGCCCCATCACGATGGCCCGCCATCCGTCGTCGCGCAGCGCCTCGGCCAGATACTTGTACCCGTTCTCATTGCCTCCTGCTCCAGGAGAAATCAGCGCCAGCGGCGCGCATCCGGGACTACTGGGCTCGTAGACGCGGAGGGGAGTCTCAGCTCCATCCTTCCTCGGGGCGTGGACAAGATCCTGTGCCGGCATCAACTGCGCGAGAGCAACGATGATTCCTAAGACGATTGCGGCGGTAATGGATTTTTGCAACAGCTTCAAGTTGAGCTCCATTCTTGGCGTGACGCTCAACAGAATAAAACACGAAATCCTTCGCCGAGTTGCATGGGATTGTGTGGGTGGTTACCAGAGTGCCGCAGGCGCCGCAGTGCCATCGGAGTATTGATACGTTTGAATAGAGGCATTCACGTGCTAGAATTCGCCTCCGAGGGAGATTCCGCCATGATCCCGTCTACTCGTGCCCGCAAGCACTCTTCCGTCATCACATTTCTGGTTCTGTCCTGCATGCTGGGCATGCCCTGCCTCGTTCACGCTCAAGCTCAAACGCCGCCCGAAACTCTCCGTGCATTGGGAAGAGCTCACGGCCTCCCGACTTCGCGAAGGCATTCACCGTTCGCAAGGCACGTGCCTGCTGCCATTCGGCATTCTGGAAAAACACGGCTCGCATCTGCCCCTGGGCACCGATCTGCTCGACGTGCGCTACGCCGCTTTGCACGCGGCCGCGGAAGAGTATGTCGTTGTTTTCCCGGAGTACTATTTCGGCCAGATCGTCGAGGCACGCCACGAGCCCGGCACCATCGCCTACAGCGCGCGGCTCCAGCTCGCCTTGCTGCAGGAGACGACGGATGAGATGTCCCGTAACGGCTGTAAGAAGGTCCTGATCGTGAACGGTCATGGCGGCAACGATAGCCTGCTGCCGTACTTCGCGCAGACGCAGCTCGCTCAAGCCCCGCGATTACGTCGTTTATATCTTCGCGAACGCACTCCGCAGCACGGAGGTCCGGGTAAGACGACCACCTCGACATGCATGCGGGCCAGTCGGAAACCTGGCAAGAGCTGATCTCGCACCCGACCTCGTTCATCTCGATCGCGCGGGAAGCGAATCCGGTGCGGATCAGGCCGCCAGCCAAGCTTCCCGAAGATGTCTACACGGGCATCTGGTGGTACACCCGATTCCCCGATCACTATTCCGGTGACGGTTCGGTCGCGACGAAGGCCCTCGGCGACTTTCACGTGAACTGGTGGATTGATCGGTGGTGAAGGCGATTCGCGCGGTGAAGGGCGATGACGTCAGCCTCAAACTTCAGAATGAGTTTTACGAAAAAAGCACGCACCCGCTGGACACGCAGCCGTAGAAACGCAGCTGGCTACGTCTGCTGCGGCGAGGATCGGTCAGGACGGCCCGAATTTCCCGATCAGCATTCCTGTGACGAAAACCAGCACGCCTCCGAGCCCGACCTGTAGGGCCGCTGAAATCCAAGGTGTATCCATGTAGCGCTTGCGAACCCAGGTGATCGCTCCCAGTTCTGCGAACACCACAACTCCCGCAGCCCAAAGGGCCATGCGGAAGTCGCGCAGCAGAAACGGCAGCGTGTTCCCAATGCCTCCCAGCGCCGTCATTGCCCCGCAGATCAGGCCTCGCACCCACGGATGGCCGCGTCCGGTTAAACTGCCGTCATCCGACAGCGCCTCTGCAAAACCCATGCTGATGCCCGCCCCGGCTGAGGCAGCCAGGCCCACCAAAAACGCATCCGCGCTTTTCTGTGTAGCAAAGGCGGCGGCGAATACCGGCGCCAGCGTCGAGACCGACCCGTCCATCAGTCCGGCCAGCCCCGGCTGCACAATCTGCAGCACGAACAGCCGGCGTTGCGCCACTTCTTCGTCAGCCTTTACGTTGGCCGGAAGTTTTTGCTTGTCGAGTTCCTGCGCGCGTTCCTCGTGCTCGCGCTCTTCCCTGGCCAGATCATCCAGCAATTGCCGAATACTCGCATCCTGCGTGCGCGCCGCAGCCTTCTCATAAAAGCGCCGCGTCTCCACCTCCATGGTCGACGCCTCTTTGCGCACGGCTTCAATGCGCATGGGGTGCACCAGCCACAACGCCGGTCGCTCGACGAACCCACGCACGTCCTGACGCCGATCGAGCGGAATATGCTCGCCGAATTTCTTTTGGAACAGTTCCAGCAGCCGGCGCCATTACGATTCCGCATCCCGTCAAACATCGAGGCCGTCGCCGGATAGTCCTGGCGCAGACCTTCGGCAAAATCGGAGTAAACCCGTTCGTCTTCTTCTTCCAGGGAAATCGCCAGCGCCAACACTTCGCGTTCAGTGAGGTCTTCGAAACTTTTTTCATGACGCCATAGCTTACCTGTCCATGCCGGGCGGAGACAAATCTGATTTCCGATTAGAGAGGAACGATTTGGCTGGTCCCGCCGGCATCTCAGTCGGCAATCCGAAGCGATAGGAACTAAAAGCGAGCGGCGGCGCTTCGATGCTACTATCCAGTTCATGAAGCCCCATACGCACAGGAGCCCGGTTCATGACGCCCCCGGAAATCTTCTGGCCACAGTCGGAAGAGTTCGCCGCGCCGCGCGAAAAAGTCATCCCGCGGCGGGGCCCGCCAGCAGCATCCTCCGGAACTGGTCATCATTACGGGCATGAGCGGTTCGGGCAAGGCTTCGGTGTTGAAGGCCTTCGAAGACCTGGGTTACTACTGCGTCGACAATCTGCCAGTCGAACTGATTCCCCAATTTGCCGAGTTGGCCGTGCAGTCCAGCGAGATTCGCCGCACCGCGCTG
>CAWGRZ010000005.1:0-513726 GCA_963825155.1 uncultured Acidobacteriaceae bacterium
GGTGCGAAACTTCCAGGGTACTCAGGAATCGTGCGGGTCGATTCCGGCCATACGCTGTACCGTCGAGGTAAGAATTTCCAAATCGGCAACCATTCGGCGAGCCCAATGCAGGAGAAATCATACGGCCTACATTGGCAAAAAAAGTCGCTCGCGATCACCATCCCATTTGGCGCATCCGCTCGTCGATTACCGCGCTGTATTTTATTCATTCGCTCGGGTTTTCGCTTCAGCGGGTCCGGCAGAATGGCGGCGAGCCGCACCGCCTGTTCCCGTTCGATTTTCCGGGCCGCGGTTCGTTGTAGTACCGACACGCCGCACTCGGCACCGTAAAGACCAGGTCCCCATTCGACCACGTTAGGGTAGATCTCCATAATGCGCCGCTTGCCGAGGACGAATTCGGCGACCGGGACCAGGGTGATTCTACGCCTTTGCGGAGGACGAGCGGCCGGTGCCGAAGAATAGGTTTTTTACCAGTTGCTGCGTGAGGGTGGAAGGTCCGCGAGTGCGACCGCCTTCCAAATCGTCTTCGGCAGCGATCTGTACCTCGTGCCAATCGAACCCATAGTGCTGGTAGAAGTGCGCGTCCTCCGCGGCGATTACAGCGTAGCAGGAGATCGGGTGAGATTTGGCTGAGCGGAATGAATTTGTAGCGTTCGTGATACGGAGTGTGGTGAATTCAGGCCTGCAAACGGCGCTGGATGTGCACCGCGGTTGGCGGTGGGTCGTTCACACGGTCGATTTGCAGCAGGTTTTGTGGTTGCGGTCTCGCCCGGCAGGCCCATGGCCGATAGCTAGGGAGCCACTAACTCTTGCGCGTTGATTGGCAGTTTGGTCAGTGTTTCGACTTGCGGGCCGTATTTGCCCAGGGTGTTCTCGATGACCACGAAATCGAAGCCGGGGATGACCACGTCGTTCCAGCGGCTGGCGAAACCGCGCAGGGCCACGTCCAGCATGGTGACGATCTGATGGCCCAGCGGTTCGTGGGAATCCAGCGTGATGGCGCCGAAAGAACTCCTGGCATTCGGTGTAGCCGGAATTGTGCGTGCCGGTGTAGGGCTTCTGCTGGGCGAGATGGTCTCCGGCCGACGCGTCGCGAGATCTCCTGCGGCGCTCGGCGAAGAAGTCCACCAGGGATCGCCTCCTGGAGCCGCGCGGGCAATGTTGCTGGCACTTCGCGAGAACCGTGCTCACCGACTCTGTATCTCTTCCTCGACCAGATCGAACCAGTACTTCTGCTCGGGCGTCACCTTGCTGGGGAGTCGACGGCGATGACGGAGCGGCGGAGGCAGGAGTTGAGACCGTCGCGCTTCGGGGCGACGCCCAGGTGCACCCAGTCGCCTCGCTGCGATCGGGCGGTTGAGGGCCTTACCGATGAGCGTGCGATTGGCGGCGTCGGCGCCGACCATGATTTGAAAGCCGTTGTCCTCGCAACCGAGCATGCGTCCGAGCCAGGCACCCCAGGCGGCGACTTCGGTTTCGAGCATGCCGGGGCGTAGGACGGCGAGCATGGCGCGCATCATGGCATCGGCGACGATGCAGGCGTCGCGGATGAGGCGCATCTCGATCCGCTCTTCTCGTACTTGATGCGGTAGTAGAGTTGCTGCGCATCGACGACGTTTTCGCGGCCGTAGATGTTCTGCAGGGACTCGACAGAGGCTGGCGGGTATGACCTGGCGCGGAGTGAGGAGGGCGATCTGGCCGAGACCTTTGCCGGCGGCGGCCTCGATGATATCGTCGAGGCGCTCGGCGCCGACTGGGGTATTTTTCGTCGGCCAGTTGGAGCAGCTCGACCTTGTGGACGATTGCGCCGGCGCGGCGGCGAGTTGCTCGGCGACGTAGCCGCCCTCGAGGCCGGCGACGATGTGGAAGCCGTTCGGCCCGATGACGCCGGCGACCTGCTCGATGGCGATGTTGGTGTTGCCGCCGAGATAGGGCACGTCGCCGGCATAGTGCTCGTCGGAAAAGACGAGGCCAACAGTGTGTCCGTGCTGTTGTAAAGCCTGATTGGTCCGGTGAACGCGCTGCTGGAATTCCTCCCGCGGCGCCATGTATTCGCGGTCAATCGATGGCGTGTCTTGTATTGCGCGCAGGACCTTTTTCAAGTCCCGGCGGTGTGATTCGATAGGCGGTCGTGAGTTCATAGAATTGGCCCTTGATTCTTGAAGTTAGTGCTCGAATTTAATTGCTGAACGTCGACTGTCTTGGGATTGACGTTCCAACCTTCGATTTCGACGCTCGGGATAGCTGAACTCTTTTTGGAAGAGAGTAAGTGGCTGTTATCTGGCGTGTTTCTCCGGGCAGCAAGGCGAAGTAGTTGTCCTGCCACAGGACCGGCAAGATTTCCTCGTCCTCGCCGCCTTCACGGCTGACGCGGCGGACGATTTGTTGACCTTCAGGCGTACGGCAAAAGCGAGACTGGAGCTCGGGTTGTGAACGGTCACTGTGGTTGAAATCTCCTGGCCGTCTTTTTGTACTTGGCGCTGTCGTCCAGATTGACGAGCGGCAGCGTGTTCAGGGCCGTGTAGTCCGCAAAAGTTTTGGTGGGCTCCATGTCGAGATGTCGTACTCTCCGGTGGGATCTTCCTCCTGCCGGCCCCAGTCGATGGTTTCCTCGCGGGTGGAAAGCCAGTAGAGATTCCTGCTCTTTACTTCCCCAGCGGATTCAAGCGTGAGGCTGACGAAGTAGGTCGGGCTGAGCCCGTTGCAGGCAGGGTGAAAACTCGCGTGCTGCTGTCCGGACCGACGCTGAGGTCAGCCTGTTTCGAGAATTTCTCGGTCATGTCGAGGTTGTACACCTTGGCGGTAACTCTGAGGTTGCCGAAAGGCTGGTAATAGGAGTTCACGACTACGATCGAGTGGTCGTCGTACGAGTACTGCACGTGCAGCGGCTCACACGCTTTCTTCACTCCGAAATAGGATCCGCCGGGACGCAGATACCAGTCATACATGTGCCAGATCATGCTGGGCCATGCATTGTTCAGCATCCACTGGATGATGCCGGTGGAATTGTACTTGTTGCGTCCGTAGGCTTCCATCATGGCGCGGTGGGCCTCATAGGCTTGGACCTGGGCTTTCGCGGCGTACTCCTCCACAGAATGTGCGCGACCGTAGCGCTCGTTGAGCGCGTCGGTAAACACGTTCAGAGTATGAGACATGCCGCCGGCGTGGTATTCCCAGACAGAATCAATGGGCCAGAGATGGTCCGCAGGCAGCATGCGCCGCAGACTCTCGATGGGCGGGATCGCAGGTCCGGGGCTGGTTTCGGTGTTGAAACCGAATGCGCCGCCATGGCTCGTGTCGAGATACCAGAATGATGGAGCGACATACTCATACGGTCCCGTCATTTTGACGCCACTTGGTCCGACGGTGGTAGTCCTGCCGGCGGCGGATGAGATCGAGGGATTCGGCCATTCCAGTTCCTGCAAGATTCCCAAGTACATTTTCTCGATCCGGGGCGGAGGCGCGAAGTCACTGCCGTACAACCATGCAATCACCGATGGGTGCCGCTCGAGACGTCGGATCTGGTCGCGCAGCGAATCTCCCGCGATCGGTTCAGTCCGTTTGTCCCAAGTGGGCCAGTTCTCCCACTGATCGCAACAGCACCAGCCCGCCAGGACGAGAATGCCCATCTGGTCTGCCAGATTGAAGAAGTGATCGTTCTCGATCTTGCCTTCGAGACGCACCGCATTGAGGTTGAGATCGCGGACGTAGTTGAGTTCGGCCTGCTGCCTCTCAGGCGAGGATCGCAGCAGCATGTCGAAGCTGTATCCAGCCCCTCGGATCAGGATGTTCTTGCCGTTGATTTGAAAGATCCTGTGCCCCTTCTCGTCAATGTTCGATGTAACTTGGCGGACTCCGAAACGAATATGTGCCGAATCGGAGACCTGCCCCTGCACCTCGACCGTCAGGTCGAGCGGGTAGAGGTCCTGCTTTCCAACCTGCACCGGCCACCAGAGACGGGGATTGACGAGACTGAGCTGCGGAAACTTCTCTGGCGTGAAATGGACCACCTGATTCTCTTTGGGGCCAAGAACTACGGGCTGTTCGAAGGAGAGGTTTTCGATGTGTCCCTTCACCACACCTTCGACCGGATGGTCCGTGGCATTGGTCAGCTCTGCTCGAATCGTCAACATGGCTCGGTCGGTGGACGGCAGATTGAGCTTAGCCAGGACAGCCGGGTAACGCAACGCGATTGGCCCAGTGGCGGTAATGTGCACGTCACGCCAGATCCCCATCTCTTTGTCTGGGGGCATCGGGGCCCAGTCGACCAGCGTAATGGCCAGGTCGCGCGGCTGAGGAGGAAAGATCTCGACAGCGAGAGAGTTGGTTTGGCCGGGCTTTGCGGCAGCCGTCACATCAAACTGGAACAGTCGCCAGGTGCCAACCAGCTTTTCCGAGGAGGCGATCTGC
Source organism: uncultured Acidobacteriaceae bacterium (assembly GCA_963825155.1). GTDB lineage: Bacteria > Acidobacteriota > Terriglobia > Terriglobales > Acidobacteriaceae > Sulfotelmatobacter. Next base: position 4,411 of record CAWGRZ010000005.1, read on the forward strand.
ACGCCATTCATCCACACATTTGCTCGGTAATTGATGCCGTCGAAACCAAGCCATATTGTTTTCCCGGTGTAATCCGGCGGGAGGTTGAATTCGGTGCGATACCACCAGGACTGCCGGAACGGACTGGTCGGCGGCATCGGGATAATTGAGAAGTCCTCAAATATCGGGTACGTCGTGCCAGGGATGGAGCGCAGGTTCATGCCGGTGTAGGGATCGGGGTACACCTTGTCCTCGACCAGTGCGCTCACGACGGTCGAGGGCGCCACAGCGGGATACCAGCCGCTCGTGGGAAACCCAACCGTCGAGATCGCTGCCCCGTCTGCATGCACATCGGCTGAAGGCTGGATGAACCAATTCTCGCGAAGTACCAAGGTGGCCGAATCGGCGACTTCTTTTCTCGCAGACGCTGCTGCTGTGCCGACCAGGAGAACAATAACAAGGCCGAGAAGACCAAGATTTATAAGCCGAACCATCAATTACGCTCCTCTTTGAGTGAATTGGAACGCGAGCCGAGCCCAGTGCGACTTGATGACTTCTGGAAACCGCGAAGCGCAGCTTCCTGACCGATTGTAGTACTTGGGGGATAAGGTTGCGCCCGGATGGGCCTTATGCAAATTGAATGGAGCGGCTTCGCAGTCATGAAGTATGGCGAACCACGTTACACGAAAGATCTCGATCTGTGGGTTCACAATTCACCGCAGAATTCCCCTGGTTGGTCGGAGCGCTTAAAGAGGTTTGGGGCTCCCCTTGAACATGACGGGATCACTGCGGAGACGTTCACCGAGAAGCACGTGGTGTCTCAGATTGGAATTGGACCGGCACGGATTGACATTCTGACCGAAATCGCCGGCGCCGAGTTTCCCGATGCGTGGAGAAGGGTCGCAAGCACTTTCTTCGGTGTTTCAGTGAACTTCATTTCCTTGGACGACCTCTTGACCAACAAACAGGCTCTAGCAAATCCGCGCTGTGATGCTAGTCACAGTCCTTAACGCTCAGGTGCGCTGTCGCACCGACCGACTGGGCGAGGAAAGGGAGCCCGGCATCCGGGCTTTCAGTGCCGAGTCTCTACTCGGCCTGCCACTGCCTGTGCCGCCACTCCTCGCACTTGGCGAAAGATAACCCGTCTTCGTGGATATATCGTCAGCGCTGCACGGCTGCACGCTTCGGCATCCCGCAATACCCATCGCTCACTGGGGACTTCATGGGCGGGCAAAGCGAAGACCTTCAGGAAATCGTCACCACGCTTTTCGGATCGCTGCGAGTCCTTGGAGATAATCGTCATCCTCGATCCTGCTTTCCACTCCGAACTCGGTCAGGAGCGTCATCATCTGCCCCACTGGGACGCCGGCAAGCTCGGCCGCTTTGCCAAGCGATGCCTCACCCTTCTTGTACCTTTCCACCCCCAACAATACTCTGCCCCGGGTGACCATATCGCGCACGGCTTTGGAAAGATCACTTCGCTGTTCTTTTGTGAGCTCGTTCAAGAACTCGAAATTCTCACGATCCATCCGGATGCTCATTGTCTTCGTCATGTCGCGATCTCCAGTCTCCGCCTGGCGTCTTCCAGGATTGACTTCTTGTAGCGCCCATGCCTTGCCAGACCCTCAAGTTTCACGACAGCTTCGCTCGTCGTGAGTAATCGCTTTTCGCACATTCGCACCAAGATACCTATCGCCGTTGTAAACGCAACACCGAGCAGCTTGCATGCGTTAATTCCATTCTTGTCATCGATGCCCAACACCCGAGCTTTCTCCGCAAGAGCCAGGACGATGGCTTCCGCTTCGCCCCAGCCGAGGCCAAAGTCTCCTTGCACTTTCGCAACGAGCTTCCGATTCTTGACCGCGATGACTCTGATTCTCGATTCATCCAGCGCCTTTCGAATCATGAGCGCATCGAGCGATCTCTTCACACTGCAGCACTCCTTCTCAACCTCAAGCGGAATTGCCACATCGTCCTCGAGACATCGCAGAAAGGAATCGAGTGTCTCGATCTTCGCAATCAGAATCAGCGTCGAAGCGTCCAAGATAAACATGTAATACAATATATTACGTTTGTCATCTTACCATGGACGCGATATTTCGACAAGCATTCTTTGCGGAAAGCTGCTGGACAGGCTGATTGCGAAGCGCGTCCCGTCCCGTGGTGCGTAAGATCGCCCTGTCCCACAAAGAATTTGTCGATGGCATGGCCGATAGCGGAAGTACCCAGCAGGAGGTAACCCCGAAGAAGCCTAGAGAACAAGCAGAACTCCGCCGAAACTGTTTGAACAGATCAGAGGTAGGAACGATCCGAAGCGTGGCGAAGCAGTTTGTGCCCGGTTTACGTACGCGGGCAGGCGTACCTCGCGGAGCACAACGGGGCCGCGGCTGCCGGCGAGTTCCAGAAGATGCTCGACCACCGCGCCATCGTGCTGAGGCTGCCTCTGGGTGCGTGTTAGCACTCACCCCCCCGCGACGCGGGTCAATGCGTCAAATTGATTTATTAATAATAACCACAAAACCACGATGTAAACATCGGGCTCGAGGATGCTTCTGCGCGGTGTGATTGGAGTCATAGGCAGCACTCATCTGATCTCCTAATATTCGTGCACATAGGTTTTTCGCATGTCTTCCGACTCCGGGCAACCTCGACTCCAGATTTCCACCCAACAGCCATGGTTTGCGAGCATATCCCGAGTACAGCGGGCTCTAGTCGGCTTTGCAGTCGGAGCTTCCATATTCTTTAGCGGCGGTGTGCTCGATTGGTTCGTGACACGTGAATATCTTCCTCGAATGTCATTGATCTTGGCTGGGGCCGCGGTAGCCTTGGTCGTCGGCTTGTTGACGTTCCAGATTCTGACTGACATCCAGGAACGCTACCAAGCGATGGTGGACCGGCTGCGGCGGATTGCGGAGCTGAACCACCACATTCGTAATGCCCTCCAAGTCATCGCCTACCACAATGTACCTGAGCGGAGCGAGCGAGCGATTCAACAAGTCAACGCTGAGGTTGTTCGCATTGAGTCAACACTGCGCGAAGTTTCTGCCGCCCTTGGCGACCATGCGGAGTTTCCCGCTACAATTGTGCCTATCGAGCACCGCAAAAGGACTTGACTACGGGACCGAGTATCGGCGGTGTCAGGCACTGTCTGCAGGAACACAAGCAAACGGGCTGAGCTGGCTGCGAATAAAAATGGAAGGTGCCGCCGCGAACCTGGGGTAGAGTGGAGTCCGGGAATGGCGCAGGCTGAACCCGATTGTAACCGGTCATACGTATCAGAACGGCAAGTGTCAGTAACAGTCCGCTTGCGGAACCTTCCGACTTTACCGCTTTGCACGGAGCCTTGCGCATTCTCATCGTCCTTGATACGCCCCGATGTTGTATCCAGTTCCGGCAGGCAGCGGGTGTCCCCAGAAATCCTGCGTGCCCATGGAGCATCCCTTGATTCCGCTGCACACGTTGCCCCCCGAGTCCTTGGCCGGAGAGCCGGGCAACAGATGGAAAGCCGTGGCTGGCCTCCCTACGGCGTGATAGTTCGGGCTGCTCAGCGTTGGGTCTCTGTAATAACTGTGGATGTCCTGGTGCACCCCTCCTTGATATGCGCTGAAACCGTCGTAGGTAGCGGCGTCAACTCGCCAGGTTGGTGGAGATGTCGAAGCTGTCCAATAGATATTGCTGTCCAGAACAAACGCCGAGGTTGTCTCGATCATGCCCGGGACCGCGGCATAAATGATGTTGTTTTTGAAAAAGCGTGGGGCGCTCCCTGAATAGGTCGCATCGCTGGTGTTGAACGCGGCCGCGTTCGTTGCCGGATTCCAATAGAACGTATTGTTGTAAATCTGCACGCCGTCGAGTGAACCCTGGTCCCAGGTATGCACGAAAACCTCGCCCTGCTTCGACAAGTCTTTTCTTCGGCCGTTGTTGGAGCACACGTTGTAGCGGAAAATATTGTTGAGACTCGCTCTGCCGCCAGCGCCGAAAAAAGCCACGCAATAGCCCGCGGAGTCGTGTCCGTAGTTGTACTGTACGACGTTATTGTTGTTGTAATAGTCGATGTCGAAATCTCCGCCATCACCGCCCCAGCTCTGATTGGCATACGACTCGTTAAACTGGACCGTGCAAGTATGGCAGTACCACTCCCATAGGCCCACGGGGGTGCTGCCCGTGCAGTTTGGGCAAAGCCCACTGTTGTAGACGACATTCCTCTGCAGCAATCCGTTGTTCAATTCCGAGATAAGAATCCCGTCGCCATAGATATCGTGCGCCGTCGAATTCTGCACGGTGATGTCGTTTCCCAGGGGCTGAGAAACTCCGTTTCCCTCGATCCACGCTCCACCGGCACTTACAAATATTCCTTCCGAAACGTGGCTGTCATGGGCCGTGACGCCGTCGATAAGAACATCATTGAATATCTGGCCTGCCGCTTGGTTGGAAAGCACGACCTCGCCGGAGTCGGACCTCTTGCTCGAAGTGTAGGTGGCACCGTGGACGTCGAGATTTCTCAGGTAGATGTGATTGACGCTGGTGTTGGGCGTGTTGCCGGAGACGTAGACACCATAAAGGTGACCGCCCGTGATCTCAAGATTGTTGATCTCCCAGTATTGTTGGTTGAACAGCTTCAGGGCTTCCTCGGCGTTGCCGCCGTTGATAACCGGCTGCGCGCCCGTTCCGTAAGCATCGATCACAATGGAGGAGTACACCGCACCGGAGCCTTCCGGGGCCAGGGTGCCGCTACAGGCCGTGCCGCGCTTGAGCAGCAGATGGTCTCCCGCGAGAAAAGTAAATGCATCCACACTCACCAGAGAATTCCACGGCGAAGCCTGTGTTCCGCTGCCGTTTTGGCTCGCCGAGCAATCGACGTAATAGGTAGCCGCAGAATGTGGTGCGGACGGAACGGAACGGGAGTGCCCGGGTCCCGAGCACGCAAGAAGCGTGGCAAACACGACCAGCGCCACTGCTGATGTCAGGCCGCGAGGAAAAAGACTCTGGATCAGGTACGGCATTCGTTCCCCTTTTCGCTTGAGATATTTTATGCGAGATGTGATCTGATAGTGAGCTGACTTGTTCAGCTACGCCTGAAGCTGGACGGCGGAAGTGGCGAGTTAGCGGACGCGCCCGAGTGAATGAGCCAACCACAGCGCGCGTTTTTGCGTCTTCACAAGCGAGCTTGGCACCCAGTTCTGTAGCCGAGCCCGTGCTGGAGGATTTTCATGAAACGAAGGGTGATGCGATGGTCGGATCAGTCACGGGTAATTCACGGTGGCGTAGTTGCGCTCCTCCTGATGTCCCTGATGTACGGAGTTCGTGCTTTCAGCCAAAACCCCGGCGAAGAGAGCGTTGTCGTACCCGCGCAGACATTGATTTCCCGGCAACTCGGCGCTCCGCTGGCTCGCGATCCAATTGTTGTTTACAACGATTGGTCGGCATACGACGAGTTGTCCGACAACATCCCACTGACCGAACAGCTCGCCATGAAGGAGTTGGATGAGATCCTTCGCCTGCGCCGCTTCGGAGTGCGTTTTGATTACTACATGATGGACGCCTTCTGGTTCGATCCAGACGGTGGCTATCGCACGTGGCGTAAACCGAACTGGCCGAATGGGCCGGATGCGTGGATCAAACGGTGCCGTGATAACGGCATCCTTCCCGGTCTGTGGTTTGGCACGAATGCTCTGGTCAAAATTAATCCGGCCCCAGCCTGGCAGGACTCGCTCACCGAAAAAAAGGGATCAATGTCCTTCTCGGAAGGAGGGTTTCTTCCCAGCTTCATGGAAACATTGCAGTACTGGTACGACCACGGCATCCGCATGTTCGAGTTTGATTTTGCGGATTTTGATGCGGCCACTCCGGCCACTGCGAAGGCCAAGTCGCGCGAGGAGATTCACGCGCGCAATGTCGACGCCTTTCGCGAGGCCCTCAAGAACTTTCGCCGTCGAAATCCAGACATTGTGCTTGTGGCCTTCAATGGATTCGGAGGGGATCTGGAATCAACCGCCGGCCCATTTCCCTTTCATAATGCGATCGATTCGCGCTGGCTCGAGGTATTCGACACGCTTTATGCCGGCGATCCACGGCCCTCGGACGTGCCCGAGATGAGCTTTTGGCGCTCAATGGATATCTACAGCGACCATATGGTCCGCCGCTACGAGCAAAGCTTCGTGCCTTTGGAGCGCATCGATCCCACCAGCTTCATGCTGGGGAATACGGGAACGATTTATTACCGCAAAACCCATGCCTGGAAAGGCGAATTGATCCTGATGATGGCACGCGGAGGCTGGATCAACACCGTTCATGGCAACCTGGAGTTTCTAACCGACGAAGACGCGCATTGGTTTGCCAAGGTGCAGGCGCTCTACCTTCGGCTGGAGAGCCTGGGGCGGACGAAAACCTTCGGCGGAATCCCCGGCGAAGTCCAGCCCTACGGTTTTGGTTCGCTGGACACGGAAGGAGCGGTTTACGCGGTAGTCAATCCAGCGCAGAGCGTGGAAGAGATCCAAATGCCGCAGCTGTCTCAGGCACAAGGACCAAGGTCAAAGGGACGCGTCCTGTTCCGCGATGCCGGCTTCGAACCCGTGGTTACCGGAGACAAGATCAAGCTAGGGCCTGGACAAATGGCGGTTGTGGGGTACGGGAAATATGCTAGCCCCGCATATGACTTGGGTGTTCAGACGGATGTGCGGATCCCCCGCTCGATCCAGTCGGTTGCCGCTGTCTTTTCGTCCGCGGAAAAGAACACAATCCAGGCAACCGTCGTCCCGCCCGCCCGTGGAGACCTGCGAATCGTTTTTCAGCAGAAGGGAATCGATGGAAACATTCGCCGGAGCTGGCCGGGGGGGCCGCCTAATGGAGTTTCCCTCGGCAAGGTGCTGACCTTGCATGTCTTCCAGGGTGGAAAGGACATTCCTGTCGAAATGGACTACGACCGGGTAATTTGGAGCGGACTCTCCTGGGGTGTTGGGGAAGTCCGCCACAGCAGCTTCAGTCCCGGTCAGCCTCTCACGATCAGGTGCGCTTCGGCGGAAAAGGATGTCGTGCTGTTGGTCGGCCAGATCTACCAGGTCGAATACTGAGTTCGAAGGTCTCCTTCCCAGTAAGCGTTTACGGCAAAACAAGAACGGCGCATTTCCGGAGTCTGCCCAACCGGGCAAGAAAAGACCCTAGAAATAGGCTTGACAACGACTCAAATAGAGCGCTATCGTCCCGACATTATCCGGAAGTTGACTTGCGTGGATTTTAGAGGTGAATGAGTAAACGTTTACTGCAGTGCGGCGTGCGGGAAGCAAGGTCTGCGAGTGAGGAGAGCGGCCATGAATTCTCTAGTGAGACGCAGTTGGAACTTGGGCAGTTGTTTTGCGCTGATCCTGGTCGCCGGACAGATAGCGGCGGCCCAATCCACCACCGGATCCATCTACGGTCAAGTCACCGATCCTTCGAAAGCAGTCATCGTTGCTGCCGATGTCGCAGCCGTAAACCAGGCAACCGGTGTGTCTTACGCGGGCAAGACGGATGGAGTCGGCAACTACACTGTGTTCAATCTTCCCCCGGGCCTCTACGACGTGAGCGTGCAAAAGCCGGGTTTCAAAACCGCCGCTATCAAAAACGTACGCCTCGTTATCGATCAGAAGCAGCTTATCAATTTCGAACTCAAGGTCGGCGCTGTGGGCACGGTGGAAACAGTGACCGCCGCTCCCACCATGCTCCAGACCGAGAGCGCGGAAACCGGAGATGTGATTCAGTCCCACGATATTCTTAACCTGCCCCTGCTGAACCGTACGTTCTACGACCTTACCGGACTGACTGCCGGGGTGACGACCGCTGGCGGAAGTATTAACAGCTTTAGCTACTCGATTGGCGGGCAGCGAGAGTATGCCAATTCCATCCAGATCGATGGCGTCGAGGCCACGACCAATCGAAGTGGCGATATTGTGGCGACTCCCAGTGTGGATTCTGTGGAAGAGTTTAAAGTGTCAACATCCGGCTATGACGCCGAATTTGGCCGGTCGGCCGGTGGAGTGGTTTCCATTCAGACCAAAGGGGGAACCAACCGATGGCATGGCGACGCTTATGAGTTCTTCCGTCCGAACTTTACGACCGCAAAGGACTATGGCTTCAATGGCGCTAGTGTGCCTGCCTCGATCTACAAGCAACACCAATACGGAGGGACACTGGGCGGTCCCATCATCAAGGACAAGACCTTTTTCTTTGTCTCCTATGAGCGGTTGTACAACGCAAACGCATACAACTACGTCTACGCAGTGCCCCCGATTAGTCAGATCAATGTAAATCAGGATGGTTCGGTCGATCTCACCGGGCTGGTGGATCCGTTCAGCGGCAATCAAATTCCAATCTACGATCCCGCGGTCTCAGCGTCCTGTTACGGAGGCTGCTTCCAGCAGATCTCATTCAATGGCGTTCCTAACGTCATTCCGCCCGATCGGGTCAGTCAAGCTGGCTTGAATACGTTGTTGAATTTCTTCCCCAAGCCCAACTTGTCGGGTACCAACTATGGCTGGTACAACAATTTTGCGGTTCATTCACCCACGACGCAACATGATCAGAGCGCCGACGCGCGGCTGGACCAGAATTTCTCCAGCAAAGACCGCGTCTCCGTGGTTTTTCACTACAACGACGGCGACCAACTTGTTACAGACCCCTTTCACGGCGGGACACCGGTCGTCGGCGCTGGCGACGCTGACCAGGCGAACAACCAGACCAACAGTGATCAAGAATATTCCATTACCGAAACCCATCTGTTCAATACTCGTTTCATTAACGAGATCCGTGTGGGATATACGCGCTATAACCTGGCGCAGTATAGCGTGCTCAGCGGGCACGACTACAGTACGCAGTTTGGAATGGGGAATATCGCGGTCCCTGGCTACCCTGCAACTGATGCCTATCCTTACATCTTTCTGGGGGCCGGATACCTGACCGGAGGTTCCACCTACAAGCCGCTCTATTTCAAGGATCGCAATCTACAGATCGCGGATAACGTTATCCTGAGCGGTGTTGGAAAACACGAATTCAAGTTCGGAGCAGATTTCCGGCGTCTGAATTCGTACCCGAACTTTTCGCTCTTTCCCACGGGCTTTCAATATTACGGCGGCGCCTACCTTTCCATGACGAGCGACTGGTCTTATACCAGCCCTCTGGATGACTTCAGCGGTGCCACACTCTACGGAACGGGTGGTAACGACATCGCGGATTTGCTGATGGGCTTGCCTTTGGATGTCTACATGGGCCTGCAGCTAACCAACCCGCACACTCGCAGCTGGGAAATGAACTACTATGGTCAGGACACCTACAAAGTTACCCCGCGTCTCACCCTGAACTATGGCTTGCGCTACGAGTTCCAGGCTCCATACACCGAAGCTAGCAACTTTGCGTCGAACTACTCGCCGGGCGACCCGACGACCGGCGGGCAGATACTGCTAGCCGGGCGTGGTGGGAACTCCGCCGGTTTGGTGAAAGCCCGCTGGAATCAGTTCGCCCCGCGAGTCGGGTTTGCTTTTCAGGTTACCCCCAAGACTGTGGTTCGCGGAGGCTGGGGTCTGTTCTACTCCCCGGAGAATGATGCCCGCGAAGATCTTCTCACCAAGAACCTGCCCTATGCCATTCAACAGACCTGGAATAACATCCCGTATCTTGGGCCTTGCTCGGCCCCTCCTCAAAGCGCCTGTGACGGCAGCTACTACTACCAGATAGATCAGGGCGCGCCGCGAATCACGACAGTCCCGATCCCTCCCGGAACCGGCAGTATTCCTTCATCTGAGATTCCAACATTGATCGCGAATGGAAATTCCGAAACCACCTTCTATGTGAGTCCGAACATGAAAACGGGTTACTCGGAGGGTTTCAACCTGGCTGTGCAGCGGGAGTTGGGATCCAATTTCACCCTGGAAGCCGCCTTCGTTGCTTCCCGGGCGCACCGCCTTTCCTACGAAGTCGGCGATCTGAACATGAACATCGCCGCACAGGCAGATGGCTTGATTGATCCCAATCTCGGTCAGATCCAGGGTCTCACCGATCAAGGCTGGAGCGAATACAACTCCTTGCAGGTGAAGTTGACCAAGCGGGTTTCGCAGAATCTGAACTTTCTTGCCAACTGGACTTACGGGCATGCCTTGGACAACGGACCCGCACCTTTCGACCTGGGGCACATCAACAACGACAACCCGCAAAACCCTTACGACCTGAATGCGGAGCTTGCGTCCTCGGACTTTGATGTCCGACACAGCTTCAACCTGAGCGGCCTCTATCACCTACCGGTCGGGCGCGGACAGAGGTTTTTTGGAGACTGGGGGAAACCGGAAGAACTATTGCTAGGGGGATGGCAATTCAACGGCATTCTTGGTATGCGAACTGGGACTCCGGTGAATGTGATCACTAACGGAGGCGTTAACAGCTGCCCGGGGATGCGCCCAGACCTGATCGGTGATCCGACGATTCCCAAAGCCCAACGTACATTGGCTAAGTATTTCAACACGGGGGCTTTTATGGCACCGATGGGTGGGCAGTGTATTCCCGGCGATGCGGGTAGGAACATTTTGACCGGACCCGGCTACGTCAACGCGGACCTTTCCCTTTTCAAAGACTTTGCCATAACTGAAGGCTCTAGACTGCAGACGCGCTTTGAGGTTTTCAACGCGACGAATACCCCCCACTTCGCGAATCCGAACTCCGACCTGAGCTACAGTTCGAACTTCGGGGCGATTACGCGCACCTACGGCAACATGCGTATTATTCAGGCAGCAGTAAAAATCATTTTTTGATGAATCGGATTAAGGCCGGGTTCCAGAGTAGCGCCCGGCCTTTAGCTGCGTAACCTATTGAGGCTGCGCGCTAGCAGTCTCTGGCAGAATTCGATCCGACGAAAAGCCATGAGACAAACTTGCGCACCTCGTGTTGAACAGCCGCTATGGACATCCGTGAGATCGCAAAACGGGCCAGGGTATCGACGGCGACCGTGTCGCGCACCATCAACCGCGTCCCTACCGTCAATGCGCAATTGGCCAAGCGCGTCTGGAGCATCGTTGACGAACTGGGTTATTACCCCAACACGCAGGCGCGGGCGCTGGTATCGGGACGAAGCCGCATCTTTGGGCTGATTGTTTCGGAAATAACCAACCCCTTCTTCCCGGAGATTGTCCAGGTATTCGAGAACATCGCGGTGCAGCATCATTACGAGATTCTGCTGACCTCGACGGTCCACGACCCGAAACTGATGGAGAGTTCCGTGCGCCGGATGTTGGAACGTCGCGTGGACGGGGTTGCGGTCATGACCTTCGGAATGGAAGAGCTGTTGCTTGAAGATCTGAAGCTGCGCAATGTGCCGCTGGTGTTCGTGGACATCGGGCCGCCGCGTCCGCACGTCAGCAATATCCGCATTGACTATCTGCATGGCATCCGGCAGGCGGTGCAGCATCTCGCCGCCCTGCGGCATGAGCGGATTGCGTTCATTACGGGTCCCTTGCGGTTACCGTCGGCAGTGGCGCGCAGAGATGCTTTTGCCCACTCTATGCGTGAAATCGGTCTGGGAGTCGACAAGCGGCTCGTGATCGAGGGCGACCATACGATTGAAGGGGGCATGGCTGCCCTGACCCAGTTACTGGCGGGCAGCGTCAAGCCTACGGCGGTGCTTTGCTCTAATGACATGACCGCAATCGGGGTGATGCGGAAAAGTTATGAGCTGCGAATCAACATTCCGAACGACCTGTCACTCGTGGGCTTCGATGACATACGGCTGGCGCAGTTTATGCTGCCGCCACTCACCACGGTACAGATGTCGCAGTCGGAGCTTGCACGCCTGGCTTTCAACGCCCTGCTGGCCGACGTGCAGCGAAAAACGCCTGCCCCGAACGGAACCGGATATGACCTGCAAACCAAGCTGGTGTTGCGCGAATCGACCGGACTGGCGCCACATTGTCGGATCGCGGGGCAAGCGTTCGAACGGGCGCCGCTGAGGAATTGGCAGCTCCGGGCACGTTTGACAAGGCGAAGTTGGTGTCATAACGTGACGTTTGCTGGTAAACGTTTACCGTGCTCAAGCTGCGCGCTGAACCGGGGTGTTCGCATCTGTCAGGGCTGGAAAACTATGCTATTGCAAGGCCTGCGGGAAGAAGTTCTCGACGCTAATCTCGAACTGGTGCGGCGCGGTCTGGTGCTGTACACCTTCGGAAATGCCAGCGGAATTTCGCGCCAGGATGGGCTCATCGCCATCAAGCCCAGCGGTGTCCCTTACGACAAAATGACTCCGTTCGATCTTGGTGATCACAGACCTCGAAGGGAAGGTCGTCGAGGGCAAATTGCAGCCGTCTTCGGACTTGCCGACGCATGTGGAGCTCTACAAGCGTTTCTCGGCTATCGGCGGCGTCGCTCACACCCACTCGGAGTTTGCCACGGCTTGGGCCCAGGCCCGCCGCCCCATCCCCTGCTTCGGAACAACCCATGCGGACTATTTTCATGGTCCGGTTCCGGTGACGCCGACCCTTACGGCGGAGGAGATTGCAGGCAATTACGAAAAAAACACCGGGCTCGCGATCTGTGCGGTTTTTGACCGGTTGAGAGCGGATGACATTCCTGCCGTACTGGTCGCCGGGCATGCCCCTTTCTGTTGGGGGAAAAGTGCGGCTGACGCCGCCCACAATGCAGTGATCCTTGAGTCGGTGGCACGAATGGCGTACTACACGATCGGGATTGTGGCCGAGGCAGACCCGATTCCCCGCGAACTCCATGACAGGCATTTTCTGCGCAAACATGGGCGCGATGCGTATTACGGCCAGATTCGGAAACAATAGTGAAGACAAAACAGCATGCCACGCCAAGTGAGATGATGCGAAGAAACATGAGGAAGTTATGTCGAAGAAGAAAATGACGGTGGGCCTGATTGTTGGCAACCGTGGGTTCTTTCCCGACCACCTGGCGAAATCAGGGCGGGAAGAAATGCTGCGGACGCTGGAGCAGGCGGGAATAGACTCGGTCGTACTAGATCCTGCTCAAAGCAAGTACGGAGCAGTCGAGACCCACGAGGAAGCCAAGCGGTGCGCTGCTCTTTTTGAGGAGAACCGGCACCGCATCGACGGCGTCATCGTCTCGCTTCCAAATTTCGGCGATGAACGAGCCATTGCAGATACTCTACGGCTGGCGCAACTCCGGGTTCCAGTGCTGGTGCAGGCTACGCCCGATTCTACCGGGAAGATGACGATTGCCTTTCGGCGCGACAGCTTCTGCGGCAAGATGTCGGCCTGCAATAATCTGCGGCAGTACGGAATCCCTTATTCGCTCACCACTCTTCACACTGTCAGCCCCGCTTCCAAGGAATTTCAAACTGATCTGACATGGTTTGCCGCCGTCTGCCGGGTGGTGAACGGACTGCGCGACCTGCGAATTGGAAGTATTGGCGCCCGTCCGGCGGCATTCAACACCGTGCGCTACAGCGAGAAGATTCTGGAATCGCAGGGGATCTCGGTGGAAACCGTCGACCTCTCGGAAATCCTGGGCCGCATCGCCAGGCTAAAGGACACCGATAGCGGAGTCGAAAGCAAAATGCAGGACATCCGCAAGTATGTAACAACCAGCGGAATTCCGGAAGCCGCATTGATCAAGATGGCTAAACTGGGCTTCGTGATCGATCACTGGATGAAATCCACCGACGTTAAAGTAAGCGCGGTACAGTGCTGGACGGCGATGGAAGAGTACTTCGGCGTGGTGCCCTGCACCATCATGAGCATGATGAGCGAGAGTCTCATTCCCAGCGCCTGCGAAGTCGACGTCTGCGGCACGCTCAGCATGCATGCCCTCGCCTTGGCGTCGGAAACTCCCAGCGCGTTGCTCGACTGGAACAACAACTACGGAGATGATCCAAACAAGGCTGTCTGCTTTCATTGCAGCAACCTTCCCAAACATTTCTTTCAGGAAGTCCGCATGGATTTCCAGGAAATCATCGCCGGCACCGTGGGAAAGGAAAACACATTCGGAACCATGGTGGGCCGGGTAAAGTCGGGGCCGATGAGCTTCGCACGCTTCTCCACCGACGACACCGCAGGAATCATGCGCGGATACGTCGGGGACGCCGCCTTCACGAACGATCCGCTCAATACTTTCGGCGGCGCAGGAGTGGTAGAGATCCCGCGCCTGCAGAATTTGCTGCACTACATTTGCGAGAGTGGATTCGAGCACCATGTTGCGGCGAATTTTTCGACCGTGGCAGCCGCCGTGCACGAAGCTGCAGTTCGCTATCTAGGCTGGCAGATGTATTGGCATCGCAACTGAGACGCGAGAGATTCCATGGCCATTGTTGCTGGAGTCGATTTCGGTACCCTGAGCGTGCGCGTTTCGCTGGTGGACAGCGAGCGCGGGCTGCTGGCCTCTGCAGTCGCGGAATATCCGTTGCACCGCAAACGCGAGGATCCCGAGTATGCGACACAATCGCATGATGACCACATGCGCTCGCTTGCGGTCGCAACCCGCAATGCTGTCAAAGAAGCCGGGATTCCTGGCGATCAAATGGAATCCATCGCGCTGGATACGACTGGTTCCAGCGTGATTCCGGTCGACGCGGGAATGAATCCCCTGGACGAGTACTACCTGTGGTGCGATCACCGCGCCAAAGGGGAAGCCGCAGAGATTACCGAACTCGCACACCGGGAGGGACTCAGGGCAATCGAATGGTGTGGCGGGGTCTACTCCTCGGAGTGGGGTTTCGCAAAACTGCTGCACTGGCTGCGTCACAATCCAGACAAACGGGAGAAATTTGCCAGCGCCTTTGAACACTGCGATATGGTTGCCGCCACCCTTTGCGGCATAACCGATCCCAAGAAAGTAAAGCGCAGCGTCTGCGCAATGGGGCACAAGTGGATGTGGAATCCGCAACTGGGTGGCCTTCCACCGGAAGGTTTTCTTACGAAATTGGATCCGCTGCTGGCCGGGGTCCGGGCAAAACTGGATGGTGAATACGTCACGGCCGACCAGATCGCAGGGACGCTGTCACCCTACTGGGCTGCGCAACTCGGTCTGCGCGCCGGCATTCCGATTCCCGTCGGAGCCTTTGACGCGCACTGGGATGCGATCGGCGCCGGCGCCGCGGAAGGCGATGTCGTGAATGTGGTCGGCACTTCGACCTGCATTATCGCCTATGTAAAACAGGCACAGCTGATTCCTGGGGTTTGCGGCGTGGTTCAGGGAAGCGTTCACCCCCAATATACGGGCGTCGAGGCCGGGCTCTCCGCTACTGGAGATATCTTCGGCGCCATCGCGCGGCGCGCCAATACGACCGTGGCTGAGTTGAGCAAGGGACTCGAAACATATCACGCAGGCTCGACCGGGCTATTGCGCATGACGTGGGATAACGGCGACCGCACGGTACTCGTAAATCCCAACCTCGGCGGCATGACGATCGGGTGGAACCTACAGCACACCGCGCAGGATGAATTGTTCGCCGCGATTGAAGGGACCGCGTTTCATACCCGCGTGATCCTGGATCGCATGAGCGAATACGGCGCATCGACCCGTCGCGTGATCAATGGTGGCGGAATTCCGCAGAGTAATCCGGTGCTGAATCAGGTGTATGCCAACGTGCTGGGCAAACCGGTGCTGGTCCCCAGCAGTCCGGTTACAGGAATCGGCTCCGCCATTTTTGCTTTTTTGGCGGCAGGCACCTTCCAAACCGTGGAGGAGGCGCAGCAGCACGTCTGTCCGTCGCATACAACGTTTGCTCCGCAGTTCGAGGAGCAAAGAATCTACGATGAACTTTACGGGCTGTACCGCCGACTCTACTTCAACTTCGGGGGACCGGCTCGTGAAGACCACTTCAGCGACGTTTTGCCGGCATTGATAAAGATTGCGCGACCAGAGCAAAACAGAGAAGCGGAAACCAGAAGCAGCCTGGTAAGAACGTAAGTGTCCGCACGCTTACACGCATGAGCTCACAAACATGAACATGAGGCACCCACTTCCCCGCACAACCCTACTTGCCGCTGCGTTTCTATTGTTGATTTCTAACTCGCTTCCGGCCCAGTCTCCGCACCCCTTCGCTCCCGACAAAATGGATACCGTTTTGTACGGCGCAGCTTATTACAGCGAGTACATGCCTTACGAGCGGCTCGACAAGGACGTCCAGCTCATGCAGCAGGCGGGCATCAGTGTCGTTCGCCTCGGTGAATCGAGCTGGGGACTTTGGGAACCGGAGGACGGGCGTTTCGAGTATGCCTGGATGGATCGCATCGTGGAACGCATGCACGAGGCTGGGATCAAGGTCATCATGGGGACGCCGACTTACTCCGTGCCGGCGTGGATGTACAAAGAACATCCGGAAATGTTCATAACTCGATTGGACGGACAAACGATCACCTATGGGCTACGCCAGAACACGGATTTGGCCAGCCCGACCTACCGTTTCTATTGCGAGCGAATTATCCGCAACCTTCTTGAGCACTACAAAAACAATCCGACCGTCATTGGCTGGCAGATCGATAACGAAACCTCATCCGGCGGCGCTGCGAACCACGACATACAGGTCGGGTTCGTGCATTATCTTCAGAAGAAATTCAAGACGGTGGATGAGCTGAATAAAATCTGGGGGCTGAACTATTGGGGCCAGCGGCTGAATGACTGGAGCGAAATTCCGCCGGAAGAAGGAATTATCAACCCCGGTTGGAAGCTCGAATGGCAGCGTTACTCGCAGTGGCTGACCACGGATTTCCTGGCGTGGCAAGCAGGAATTGTGAACGAGTACAAGCGGCCGGATCAGTTCATTACGCACGACCTGGCAGGGCCCCCGCGCCACGACGTGAACGAGTTAGACATCAGCCGGTCGATGGATGTGATGGCGGTGAATCCTTATCACGGTACGCAGGACCAGTTCGACGGCATGGGATCAAGCATGCCGGGCGATTACACGCGCTCCTTGAAGCAGACCAACTATCTCGTGACCGAGACCAATGCGCAGACCATCGGCTGGGATTCGAAAGATCAATTTCCACCATACGACGGGCAATTGCGGTTGGATGTTTATACCCATCTTTCGGCCGGCGCGAACATGGTCGAGTACTGGCACTGGCACTCGATCCACTACGGCCAGGAAACTTATTGGAAAGGCGTGCTCTCGCATGACCTCGAACCCGGCCGCGCCTACGCCGAGGTGAGCCGGACAGCCCACGAGTTGCAGCGGATTGGGCCGCAGTTGGTCGACCTTCGGCGAAACAATAAGGTGGCGATCCTCTACAGCAATGACTCGCATTACGGCATCGAGTTTATGAAGTTCAGCGACAGGGTAAATTACGACTGGTTGCTGCGCCAGATGTACGGCACGCTGTACCGGGAAAATGTCGGAGTGGACTTCATTTTTCCCGAAAGCACAGACTTGACGAAATACAAAGTCATCGTAGTTCCCGCCCTCTATGTTGCCAGCGACGAGCTATTGAATCGGCTGGTCGAGTACGTCCGCCAGGGTGGGAGTCTGCTGATGACTCTCAAGAGTGGATTTACCAATGAGTACGACACGGTTCGCTGGACCATGGCGCCGGGGCCGCTGCGCGAAGCGGCGGGATTTCATTACCAGGAATTTTCCAGCCTGAGGCAGCCGCTGGCCCTGAGTGGCGATCCATTTCATGCCGGTAATGAAAATAAAGTTTCCGAATGGGCAGAAATGTTGATCACTGACACTGCCCAGCCACTGGCATTTTATGACCATCCTTTCTTCAAGAAGTTCCCCGCCATTACCCGAAATCACTTCGGCAAAGGCACGCTTACTTACGAAGGCACGGTGTTGAGCGATCAACTCCAGGAGAAAGTGCTGCTCGATGTGCTCCAACGTGCGGGACTAACGGGACCGGACCAGAAGCTGCCCCCGCCGGTGCGGGTTAAGCATGGAGTGAATCGAGAGGGTAAGACCATCCACTACTATTTCAACTATTCAAGCGATCCCCAGACCTTCACTTACGCTTATGGATCGGGGTCAAACCTACTTACGCAGACACCCGTGACCTCCTCGCAAACCGTAGCTTTGAAGCCCTGGGATCTGGCCATTATTGAAGAACAGTAAAATCCCGCTGGATTGCTTTCACATGATCGCCCTTAACATTTCTCACACTTTGCGCTTCTCCCTCAGGCAGCATGCGGTTCGCGTGTCTATGGTGTTGTCACTCCTCGGTTGCTTTTCGTTGCAAGAGTCCTGGGCCGATCCGGTCCTCCCGAACCTGATCGGCGACCACATGGTCCTTCAGCGAGATCGCGAGATTCACATCTGGGGTTCAGCCGATCCCGGCGAGGACATCACGGTGACCTTCGCGGGAAATTCGAATTCGAGCAAGACAGATTCCGCAGGCCACTGGTTCGTGCTCCTGCCGCCGATGGCGGCTGGAGGCCCATTTGCTCTTACGATTAGAGGGAAGAAAACCATTGCATTGAAGGACGTGATGATTGGAGAGGTCTGGGTCGCGTCCGGACAATCGAACATGACCTTCGCACTGAGCGGTGCGGTGGGCGGAGCTGAGGAAGTCAAAAGAGCGGATTATCCGCAAATCCGGCTGTTCACGGTTCCCAAGAGAATCGCCTTGCAGCCACAGCCGAACACCCTGCCCGCAACCTGGCAGATCTGCTCTCCTCAAAGTGCGAAGGATTTCTCCGCCGTCGGCTACTACTTTGCCCGCGACCTCCACAAGAATCTGGGTGTACCCATCGGGGTCATCGAGAGCGCCTGGCCGGGGACCACGATTGAAGAATGGATCGACCCAGAAGCTATGCGAGAAGACGCCAACCTTAACGCAATTCTTGATCAGGAGAAGGCGTCGAAGTCTGAGGCAAGTCCATTGGCGGGGTCGCGGCTTCCTTTCGAGTTGGAATTCGACGATTTCGAATTACTTCGTGCCGCTGCTGCTGGGGAAGCGCTCCCTTTCAGCAATTTTGACGACGGCAGCACTAAGAACGCCACCGGAGGAGATTGGGGATACGACTGGCAAGGCGCGCCGGATACGGCTTTTGAGCTGGTGGCGCCGGGGCGCGGAGGAAAGGGATTCGCCGCTCGAATCTCCGGAGCCCTGGATGAGTCAGACAACTCCCGTTTAACGGCAAGATTCAAGCTTGACGGCTCTCCCATGGACCTCAGTTCTTACTCGGGAATTCGTTTTTGGGTGCGGGGAAACGGCCAGGTGCGAGTGCACACACTGCAGCCCACCATCACAGATTATGATGACTATTCCACTTCGTTATTCCATGCGTCTGTCGACTGGCAGCCGATCACAGTTTGGTTCCGCGATCTTCGGCAGGAAGGCTGGGGCGTCAGCCTGCCGTTCACCCAGAACGCGCAGACTGGCTTCTCCATCGAGAGTCTCACCTCGGTTGGATATTCTCCACTCCCGGTGTCGGGACTGTTCGAGGGCATGATCGCGCCTCTGCTGCCTTATCCCTTCCGCGGCGTGATTTGGTATCAGGGCGAAAGCAACGCTCTGAAGGCTCATCAGTATCGAACCCTGTTGCCTGCCCTGATTACAGGCTGGCGCAAAGCCTCGCGGAACATTTTCCCGTTTCTGATTGTGCAACTGCCCAACCATGGAGCCGTCCCCGAGCAGCCTACGGAGTCCGCTTGGGCCGAATTGCGCGAGGCACAGCTATTAACTGCCCGGCAGTTGCCTGACACGGGCATCGCGGTGACGATCGACGTTGGAGATCCTAAGGACGTTCACCCTCATCGCAAAGCTGAAGTGGGACACAGGCTTGCCTTATGGGCTTTGGGGACGACATACGCAAAGCCGATCGTCTATTCCGGCCCGTTGTACCGAGCCATGGAAATCCAGGGATCAAAGATCAGAATTCGATTCTCGAATGTTGGGAGCGGATTGGAGGCAAACGGAGGTGCCCCGCTCCGCGGATTTGCCATTGCCGGAGCCGGCAGGAAATTTCATTGGGCAGACGCGAGCATCGAAGGCGATTCTGTGGTGGTTTCCAGTTCTCAAGTGCCGGCCCCGCTCGCGGTTCGATATGCTTGGGCCGACAGCCCGCCTTGCAATCTCTTCAATAAAGAAGGCTTGCCCGCGTCTCCGTTTCGCACGGATCAGTGGCGCGGAATCACTGGGAAGTGAAGTGCGTAGATGCGAACGACACGACTCTGCGGGATGAAGGGCTTCCCGACCCCCTGGACCGTCTTTGGGCCGACATCGGGCTGGGGAGCTAGCGTAAGCATCGCATCCGCCAGGATCGTCGCCAAGCATTCATGGAACTAGGTTTTCGCGCCAATAGTTCGTGAACCGTGAGCGACCAAGGCAGGACTTTTTCAGCTGCCGCAGCTTCGCGCACCCGGCCCTGGCCTTGGAACGCGGTATCCTAAGCAAAACAGGTCGGTAAGGCCGTCTCTAAGTGGTGCGCCGAAGCCGCGCGACGCGGCCTGACGAAAAACGAGATCGACCGCATGTCGTCAGCGTTTGAGCACCAGGACTTGGAGATGGCACGATCGGGGCAGTAAGCTCGTTCGAGCCACTTGCAGATTACGAACTAACGGGCATCCTCAGGCACATCGCGAGAAAGGCACACCCGCCGCCGCACTGGTTTACCATTAGCAAGCCGTCGAACTCGATCCAAGCTTTGCCATGGGATATGACGCACTAAGAATGCGCTTTTTTCCCGAAAGAACTAACTCCTTCCGTCGATTTGTGTGCCGGTGGTGTACAAGCTGAGCGGATCTGTCTACACGCCGCAACCAGTAGCCAACCCGAAAACCAGCATTCGGTGTCGGACGCAAGCGGACACAGGGCGGCAGACCATGACGCATGGCGAGGCTGTTGGCCCAAAGCAGCGCAGTGCGCCCGTTATTGTTTGCAAAAGGAGGGATTCGTACCCATTCGGCATGTACCCAGGCACAAAGATCAACGATGGCCGCGAATTGGTCGGCACCCAGTTCCTGGCCGCTCGGCAGCAGCACGTCCAACTGGGTGAATACGATCCGCGTGCGGCTGGTCACAGTATTTTTACTCGGAGCCGGAGTACAATCTCGGCCTGGTCAGCCTGATCCCAAGGCTAATCAGCATGGGAGGCGCTTTTGTCGGATCCACTCTTCCAAGCGATGCGCCAAAGCATTATTGAGGGCGCGCCTGATACGGCCACGGAATTGGCACAGCGAGCGTTGGCTAGCGGCGTGGATCCGCTCGAGGCGGTGAACCAGGGATTCGCCGCGGGAATTAGGTTTGCCGGCGATCAATTCGGCTGCGGCCAAATGTTTCTGCCCGATCTACTCGCGTCGGCCGAGGCCATGAAAGCCGCCATCAACATTCTTGAACCGGAGATGCTGAAGCGCGGCTCGCGGCGTCAGGCTCTGGGTAAGATCATCCTCGGCACGGCCCGAGGCGATATTCACGACATCGGCAAGAATCTCGTCGCTACGATGCTTTCGGCCAGCGGATTCCAGATCTTTGATCTGGGCACGAGTGTGACTCCCGAGCGGTTCGTTGCCAAGGCCAAAGAAGTCGATGCCGACATCGTTGGTATCTCTGCATTGCTGACAACGACCATGGTCGGGCAGAAAGCCGTGATCGAAGCGCTCGATCGAAGCGGTTTACGGCCGCGAGTCAAAGCGATCATTGGCGGCGCCGCGGTCACCCAGAAGTGGGCGGCTGAAATTGGCGCCGATGGCTACTCCCGCAATGCCATCGATGCCCTAGAACTGGCCAAGAATCTCATGAGCAAAGCGATGAACAAAGGAACGGCACCGGCATGAGACCCAGAATTCAACTGCTCACTCCTGAGCTCATCGGTCGCATTCTGTGCGAAGCGTTCGAACTGCTCATGAGCCCTGGAGTTCGCGTGGGCTCAGCGCCGGTGGTCGAGTTATTGCGGTCGGCGGGGGTTGAGGTCCATGACGACGTGGCGCGTGTTCCTGAGCTTCTGGTGCGAAATTGCCTGGCATCGGCCCCACGGGACTTCTACCTGTACAACCGCCGGGGAGAGAAAGCCGTTCATTACGGCGGCGACGACGTACATTTCGATCCCGGCTCCTGCTGCGTGCAGATGCTCGATCCGGACACGCTGGAAGCGCGGCCGTCCGAGACTCGGGACCTGGTGCGCCTCATCCAAGTCACGGAAACCTTGCCGCAGTTCGCAGCGCAGTCGACTGCTGTCGTGTGCAACGATGCGCCCGGCGCAATCGGCGATCTCTATCGCTTGCTCGTGGTCTTGCAACATTCTCACAAGCCGGTTGTGACCGGATCGTTCTCCGCGGCCGGATTGCAAGGCATGATCGACTTGCTCGCCGCCGACTGCGGCGGTCGAGACAATTTGCGCAAGAAACCGCGGGCGGTTTTTGATGTGTGTCCCTCCCCACCATTGAACTGGTCGGAGTTCGGATCGGACAACCTGCTGGACCTGGCCCGCGCCGGCGTGCCCGCGGAAATCGTCTCCATGCCCCTGGCTGGCGGTACCGCTCCCGTAACACTGGCAGGTTCGGTGACGCAGCACGCCGCCGAAGTGCTCGCCGGCATCACGCTGCATCAACTCGCGGGACCAGGTTCACCGGTAGTCTGGGGCGGCGCTCCGGCCATCTTCGACATGCGCACCGGAGGCGCGCCCATGGGCGCGGTGGAAACGGCCATGCTGAACATGGCGTGCGCGGAAGTCGGCAAGCATCTGGGCCTGCCGACCCACGGTTATCTCGTCGCGACCGACTCAAAGTTTGTGGACGCCCAGGCTGGCATGGAGAGTGCACGCTCGGCGATGCTGGGAGCGCTCACGGGTATCAACATGATCTCGGGAGCCGGTATGCTCGAATCTCTTGCATGCCATAGCGTCGAAAAACTGGTCCTTGATGCCGAGTCGATTGCCTCGGCGTACCGTTTGGTGCGAGGCCTTGAAATGCGAGGAGAGACCCTGGCCACCGCTATGTTTGCACAAACCGGGCTCTCCGGAGAATTTCTCAAGCTGAAGGAAACGCGCGCTCTTTTTCGGCAAGAGCAGCATCTTCCCTCTTCTGTCACCGATCGGAGCTCAAGAGGCTTGGAGCCACCGCGCGACGCCTTCACGCGGGCCCGCGTTCGAGTAGACGAACTAGTGAGCATGTATCAGAATCCATCTCTTCCCGAAGCTGTGCTGCGGAACTTTCAGTCAATCGTCGACCGTGAGGCAGACAGAGTAGGCGTGGCCTCATCCCTTCCCGGAGACTGAGAAAGTTTGCAGATGAGACCGTGGTCGATTTCGCCGAGGCCGCCATGCGGCGGACGCATTCGCGTGTGGCTGAGCCGAGGATCGAGGTGATCTGAACTAGCTTGTGCCTTCCAGACCCTACTCCCGGTTTGAGATTACTAGAGCAACAAAGTAACCGAATGTCTCTTAATTTTCTCACTACACGGTACTCAAGCTTTGGGTAGCCGGAAAGTGATCCGTGAACGAGGGATCGCTGCGCCGGTTCGGAGACGAATGGGTGAGAGTGCAGGCCCGCCGGAAACCTTCATCGCCTTCGTAAATCCTGTTTCGTTTACACCGCAATTCCACGATCCAAGCCGCAATCATCAGATGGCGGTCTTCCCGCAACATGCTAAAACGCATCGGAAGACTTCCACAGAACGTTGCCTTTTACCTTTATCTCCACGGGGACAAAGTATCGGCGGATTGCCTCGGGGTCTACTTCAATTCCCAGGCCGGGCCCGTTGGTCGGAGAAACGTAGCCTTCCTTGTCACGCTCCAGGTGATTGAAGGTGATCTCCCGCGCCAAGGGCTTGGGAGCGAACGGATACTCGCAGATTTCGTGAGAGCGCAAACCAGCATAAGGCTGCAGTGAGGCGCTGAGCGCAAGGTGCGACGTGAAGGTATGATTCACAAACGTCACATTCTTGGCGACTGCATAATCGGCGACGCGTTTAGCCGGGCCGATTCCGCCGATGCGTCCGCAATCCACTTGAATGTAGCCGACGCCACCGTAGTCCATGAGATGTCGAGCCATGTGAAAATTGTGCGCCCCTTCCCCTCCAGCTAGCTTGACCCTGCCTCTCTGCGAGAGGGATGAATAAGCATCCAGCGCACTGGTATGGAACGGCTCTTCGAGCCAAACCGCGCCAACCTGCTCCAACATCGGGAGGCGCGCTGCCGCCGCCTCGATGTCGTCGCCGAAGATCTGTCCAACGTCCACCATCAGAAGAGAATCCTTGCCCAAGCCCTCGCGTGCTGCGGCGAAGTGTTCAAGGTCAGTTTTGAGGTCACCTCTGCCAATCGGTCCCCACCCAAACTTCACCGCACGGAAATTCTGGAGGCGAGCTGCCGCAGCTTGTTCGAAGGTTTGGGCGGGAGTATCTCCGAACAGTTGTGACGCGTATGGGAGTTTGCGAAACGATTCGCGATATCCGAGCAGTTTCCAGACCGGCGCCTGGCAAACCTTGCCCAGCAAATCCCAAAGCGCAATCTCCACGCCGGACCAGGTATGCGGCGCCTGCAAAAGATCCATGCTGTCGAGCTCGATCTTCGCAGCAATGCGGTAGATGTCCTCGGGGCTCTCCAGTCGCTGCCCCAGGACGGAAGCACCGACCGGACGGCAAGCGCCATGCGACATCGGACACACAAAAGCCGCGATTGAGACCAATGGAGAGGCCTCGCACTCGCCCCATCCCACCATGCCTCCAGCCGCGACCCTCACCAGCAGGGCATCCTGGCTGCCGTCCCCCTCAGTCGTTACTATCGGCATCGACACATAAAAGAAATCGACGGCTTCGATCTTTCTCACAGGGAGCTCCGGATCATACAAATACTCTCCTTTATACCTGTTCGCAGAAAAGAGGTGGCTCGTAACCCGGTTAAAAAGATCGTTAAACCGATGTTGCGGCAAAACGCTCGGGCCTATACTTTCTGGGTTATGCGCGCTCTGGTTTACACCGCTCCCGGCAAGGTCGAAATGCAGGAACGCCGTCGGCCCGAACTGCAAAACGGAGAAGAGGAAATTGCCGTGGAAGTTGCGGGGGTCTGTGGTTCCGACATTTCAGGGTTTCTCGGTCATAGCGCCCTGCGACGGCCGCCTCTGGTGCTGGGCCACGAATTGGTAGGCCGGCTCCACGACGGGCGGCGCGTTGTGGCTAATCCGCTGGTCAGTTGCGGCCAATGCTGCCTCTGCCTGTCGGGCAGACAGAATTTGTGCGACTCTTGGACGCTGCTTGGGCTCGGTACTACCTCGGGGACGTTCACCGAGTTTGTGGCCTTGCCACGAGCTCAGGTCTACGAGATTCCCGACTCGCTTACAGTGGAGCAGGCGATCCTGGCTGAGCCCCTGGCGAACATCGTCCACATGTTCCGGATCGTCTCACCCCCTCCCTTTTTCAGCCTGGCGATTATTGGCGCAGGTACGATGGGAGCGCTGGCACTGCTGGTCGGTCTCCGCATTGGAGCCCGAGACGTGCTGGCTGCCGATGTAAATGATCAGCGCCTTGAGACCATGCGCGGGCTGGGCACCTCGGCTGTGGTGAACGTCTCGAAGCCGGAGTTGCTGGCGGAAGCGCAACGTATGGCCGGCCGCGGATTTGACGTAGTCATTGATGCCAGCGGCAGCGCGGCCGCACGCCAGATAGCCTTTGACTTTTGCTGTCCGGGGGGCCAGATCGTCCTGCTGGGGATGGGAACCCAGCGCAGCGAAATCAATTTCGTGACCAGTATCCGCAAGGAACACCGCGTGGTGATGTCGTTTGCCTACACCCCCGTGGATTTCCGGCGATCGCTTGATCTGCTGATCGCCGGGCAGGTCAATCTGACTCCATGGACGGTCAAGATGCCGCTGGAGAGCGGCCAGGAAGCACTTGACCGCATGAGCCATGATCCGGGCGTTGCGCTGAAGATGATGCTTGAGGTGGCAGCCCGTTGAGTCGTCCTGCGGGTGCTGCACAAACGCTGAAACGCCTCCTCCGCAGTTAAGTGCAGGAAGTATCAAAATATCGTTCTTTTGATGCTGCCGGGCGGCTTGCCATCTCATCCTGCCGCCGGTATGCTCGTGAGCCTTGCCACCAATGTCTGAACCAGTCATCGCTTCCCGTGCCTCCTTGCCTCGGATTCTGGGTTTGCCGAGATGGTTGGTTTTTTCCCTACTGACGATTTTGTTGTGGGGAGTATGGGGCGCGGTTTCGAAGATTGCATCGGACGGAGTGGACGCCATCACCAATCAGGTCTTCTTTACCTTCGGACTGTTGCCCCTCATTCTTATCGTGTGGCGTTCGCCGCGAAATGCCGGCGGCGGAACCGGAAGAAGGGCCGGGCTTGCCTGGGCATTTCTCACCGGCATCCTGGGCGGAACTGGGAACATTGCCTTCTTTCGCGCCCTGGCGATGGGAGGCAAAGCCTCGATTGTTGCACCCGTGACGGCCCTGTTTCCGCTGGTTACCGTGGTTCTTGCCCTAACTTTGTTGCACGAACGTATGGGAATCGCGCAGAAGATCGGATTGGTGCTGGCGCTCACCGCAATTTACTTGTTGAGCATGTAATTCGAAACTTATGTCACATTTGCCTGCATGGATGTGGTTTGCCGCGATCGCCCTGGTGTTCTGGGGCATTACCGGCGTGACCCAGAAGCTGGCCACGAACCGGATTTCGAGCGAACTCTCGTTCATCTGGTTTGCGTACGCTATGATCGCGATTTCCGCGACCTTGGCCGTGTTTGTGCCGCTTCACTGGCATGTGCGGCCCGTGATTTTCTGGGCGGCGGCGGCAGGGGGAACGCTGAACGGGCTAGGAGCGCTTACCAGTTTCACTGCCTTGGAATCAGGCGGGAAAGCTTCCGTCGTGATCTCACTGATCTCCCTCTATCCTCTGGTCACAGTCGCTTTAGCGGTGACGATCCTGCACGAGCGGCTGACCTCGGTCCAGTCCGTCGGAGTAGGGATCGCGATCGCAGCGGCGATCTTGCTTTCGCTGGAACCGAAACCGCCGGGCGGCGCAGCTTAGCGCGCCTCGAAGCCGATTTTCAATCACGCTTCGGCCATTTTTCCCGAAGCATCGACCGAGCCGACCGAGCCCAGTCCTTCCTGAACGAAGAATCGAACTTCAGTCTGGAGACTTTCGCCGGGCCCGAGACTCCTGTGGCGTCCCGCCGCTTTCATGGCTTCGAAATTAAGTGGATAGCCGGTACAGGGTTCAAGGACCGCGACGTTGTGGTTGCGCCAGCCGCCATAGGAGGCGAAGAGCCAGCAACAGCGGAAAATTTCCGGATCAAACTGTAACCCGCACGCCAGCCCCGTTGCTGTGTTGGTCAAAGCGCACCAGTTTCCTTTCATCTGCGTGCCATAGAAGAAATACAACTGGCCGGCTTCTTCCGGCGGGACCCTGCTGAGATCAACCTCACCGGTGCGAGTCCGAAGGATCGGCCATGGCGCCTGGGGGGGCGCGCCCACCAGAGTTCCTGGGAACCCCGGTTCGAGAACGACCTGCATCGGCGGAAAATCAATGCGATGTTGCGGCGAGACCGCCATCGCAGGATGAAGCTTCCACAAGAACGGGAAGGCTGTTCGTCCCCGGTTGGTGAAGCGATGATGAAACTCAATCCGAGGGTGATCGCGCCGAAGGCGAATCGTCTTCTCCACTTCGATGGCGCTGATCGGAGTCACGTAGCGCAGCCGCACGCCCACATCGCCTGCGTTTGCAAACGGTTCCGCCGTCCATTCCCCGGTCCACAGTTCCCCGTGATCCGGATAGCCTTCGCCCTCTATCACCGAAATCTCATCGTTGGGAAACAGCTCATCCCAGCCGCCGCTCCAAACGTCGTCGTAGCGGGAGTTGAGTGGCAACCGCGAGGGAGCACTCCGCGGATTATTCCAGAGCAGATCCACATCAAGAGGCTTGTATGTGATTTGCCAGATCTTAGCCCCGGCTTCGGGAAGTATGGCTACGCGTAGCAGGCGATTCTCCAGCACAACGGCGCGCAGGTCGCGGTATGACCAGTCCGTACTCGCACTAAGTCTCATGGGCTATTTCCTTCCACTGTCCTCGACTGGAAGCGGCGGCTCCGTCGTCACAGTTGCGTGGCCAGATCGTCGAATATACTTCGGTGGCGTTACCGAGTCACGAATGACCGCCGTGGCATCGTCAGTGGCAATGACGCCGCAATCGAACTGCACGCGATCAAACGTGGCCTGGCTGTCACCATTCAAGCGCACCTGGCTGGTCGCTAGATCGGGACGTTGCGCGGCCAGTCGCTGGGCTCCGACGGTGGAGTGCTCCACCAACAACCGGGCATCGCCGCCCAAAGAAAGCCAGTCCGCATAAACTTCGGAATCGCGGACTGTCACACTTGCATGGCCGTCGGCCGTCAATTCGTCAATCACGCTGTCAGAGAACGTCAGCTTGGCTTCCCCGCCTGCGTAAACATCCCAGGTGTCTGCATTCACTTCCTGCAAACGCAGGCGGAAGGGACAGTCGGAAGCTCGCGGCTCGGGAACCACAACGGGGCTCTTGGCTGAGCCCACCAGCCCGTGTGGCAATTTGAGTTTTCCCCGGCAGGTTGGCGCAATCGCCAACTGGGCGCGCCCAATCCGGGTCAGGCTCACGCTGCTTTGGCCGTGAACATACACGAGGAAGAACTGCGCCACCGTATCCGTTAGGTCAGCCGCGGCGAGCGACCCCATGCGTAGTTTCCTGGAGAACGGCTGGTCAGCCGGTATATCAGCAAAGTCAATCTTCTCGTTATCCCCCGTGTGGGTGGAAAGAAACACTAGTCGAAGGTGGCGGCCAATGACCTGGCTCGAATGGGAAATCTCGAGTTCGAAGATCGTGAAGTTCTCAAGAACACCGTGCACGCGATCCAGATGGAATTCCGAGTTTGTAGTCTGGAAGCCGTCCACGGTGACATCCCCTTGTAACCACCAGATCGGGTGAGCGCTTCCTACGGCAGTCATGGTTGATCGTTGGATCTTTATTTTGGCCGGACCCTCGCAGCGCAGCCCGCTTGTGCCGTTGGTCGAGGCTGGCGAATCGGACACAGTAATCTTTACACCGTCCAGTTCCAGTTCGGCGCCGGCAGCTAAGGAAATCGGTCCGCGAAGATCGAGGGAAATGTTCTTCAGCTTAACCCGGCCCGCAATGCGCAGCGGTCCGTCGTGCAAGAATTCCGTTTGCTCGTCGATGACAACACCGTCACTCAACGGCGGCAGGACTTTTTGTCCTATCGCAGGGAGCGCCAACATCAGGAATAGGAACAACAAAGTGGCTTTCATTGGTCTGTTGCCCCGCACATCAGGCCTCGGCGGGCAGCATACCCGATCCGCGTGTTTTGGCTGAATGTTTATCCGACATTCCTTCACAAATTCAACGGCTACGAATTCACCGGTAGCGCAACGTCGACCACAAAGGACGCGATGGCGCACAAACAAGACCATCAGAACTTTGGCTTCGTGCAAACTCGGGGATTCCTGCGATTCGTGGTGCACGCATCATGGACTCCAATTCGGAGGGTTGCCGAGATCGAACGTGCGTCGTATGCTGACGAAACAGGTGAGCTGCATGTGGCGCTTTGGATGGGACAAGAACCGTGGACTTCAAATCCTCGCTCTCATGGCAGTTCTTGGCTGCTGTTCCTCTGCGCCTGCCGAGCAGGATCTCAAGTCTCTTGTCCAGAGAGCTTTCGATTTGCACCAGAAAGGACAGTTCGCGGAAGCTCTGCCGTTACTGCACCGTGCCTATACCCTCGAGCCGAATGACTATTTCGTCAATCTGCTTCTGGGCATCGATTCGCTGCGCACGGGACAAGCTAAGGCTGCGGTCCCCTACTTGAAGAAAGCTTCCCATCTTCGGCCCGGCGAAGAATTTCCGCTGGATTACCTTGGAGAGGCGTATGCCCGCCAGGATGCCTTCGCAGACGCGGCCGACGCCTATATCCGCGTCGTGCGTCTCGCCCCCGGATCGCCGGATTCCGCGGTCGCGTTCGTGGATTTCGCGCTTGCCCGTTTTGCCAGCATGTCCGGATCGCTGCGCAGCACCCAGAGGGGATTGGCCGCGGAATACCGCCTCCGCGCCCTGGCCGCAGTGGATAACGACGCATCTCGCCTCTCGCTGCTGCAACGCGCCGCCGATCTGGACCCGTCAGCTCCTGGCATCTGGTCGGATCTGGCCTGTACAGCTCAGGCTTCGGGCAGTTTGGCAGATGCCGAGAGCTACCTGGAAAAAGCTATGCGGGCCGATCCCAACGATCTCACGGCCTGGATTGCAGAAGCTCAGCTGGCAGCGCGAAGAGGCGACTGGAAACGAGCCATCGAACGTCTCGACGGTGTCGCCCAGCGTTCTGCAGAAACGCTTTCGCTCGCTGCCGGTGGCTGGCCGAAGCAACTGGTGCCGCTGTCATCCATGGCCATTTCCGGTCCCGCGGCGAGTTTCTTTTCCTGCGCCCACGAGGAGAGCAAGACTTGCCACCTCACGGTCGCCGCCAAGGGTCCTGTTGAGAGTTCCGCAGCTCTGTTCCGCGAGCAGAGATGGGAGCAACTCACAAAACTGCCCGCGCTCCGGACAGATCAGGCGGACGCCTGGCTGCATCGCGGAATAGCCTTCGCCCGCATCGAGAATTGCCCGCAGGCGATTCCCGTTCTGGAGCAAGGCCTGTCGAAATCGCCGTCGGATGTCTATGGAATGTTCCTGCTCTCCTGGTGCTATTCGCGAGAGGCTGGTCAAGCTGCAGATCGGGTGCGGCAGACCGCCAACGACGACGCCTCGGTCCACGTGATGCGCGGTGACATGCTTTTGCGCCTACAGGCTAAGGCCGACCTGGCCGCAGCCGAATACCAGTCAGCGCTCAGCCAGACTCCCAACGATCCTGCGATACTGGAGCGGCTGGCCGAGGCGCAGTTCGGCCAGGGGAAGTACGACGCTGCGCGTGAAAATGCCAGGGCCGCACTCCAAATTGATCCACTCCGGCTGGGGGCCAAGCGCACGCTGGCACGGATCGCGATGCAGGACCGTGATTACTCCGCAGCCTTGCCGTATCTCAAGGAACTCGCCGCTCGCGACCCGCACGATGTGGCAACGCGCGTCGAACTCGGCAAAGCCTGCGCTCAAACCGGAGACCTGAGGGAAGCCCGAGAAAACCTTGCGTCGGCCCTGGAGCATGGCTTTCCTGATGAAAAGGGCAGCCTGCATGCCCTTCTCGGCACCGTGCTCAGGAAGATGGGCCTGACTGACGAGGCAGACCGGGCGTTGGCCACTGCAGCCCAGCTCTCAGAGGCATTCCAGCAGAAATCCTATCGCGACCAGGACCCGGATGCACAACCTTAGGAATGCACTCACACGCCGGGAATTCGCTCGTCTGCTGGCTGGCGCAGGATGGGCGCTTTCCCGGCCTCGAGCGTTTGCGGCCACGGCGCGTGGCCCGATCCAGTTTCAAAACACCGCTCCTGCCTGCGGCCTTGACTTTGTTTTGCGCAACGATGCCAGGGGCCGCATGTATCAGGTGGAGACCGTGCTCGGCGGGTTGGGAATCATTGACTTCGATCAGGACGGCTGGCCGGATCTCTACTGTGTGAATGGCGCGTCTTTACCCCTGCTGCAGAAGTCCGATCCCAGTTTCTTCAACCGCCTGTATCGCAACAACAGGGATGGCACCTTCACTGACGTGACAGCGAAAGCAGGGGTGCAGGGGCACGGCTATGAGATGGGCGTCGCTGTCGGCGACTATAACAACGACGGTTTCGAGGATCTTTACGTCGTGGGCGTGCACGGTAACACTCTGTACCGGAATAACGGAGACGGCACGTTCACCGACGTCACCCAGGCGGCCGGAGTGAGCGGCACCGACTCGCAAGGGCGCAAAACGTGGTCCGTCGCCGCGGCCTGGGTGGATTATGACAATGATGGCCATCTCGACCTGATCGTCTCGAACTACTGCGACTGGACAGCGGGGGACGACCCGATTTGCGGCGGACTCAATGCCGGCGATCGAGCCTACTGCCATCCCGACATGTACCGCGCTGAACCGGTGCTGCTTTATCACAATAATGGCGATGGCACGTTCGCCGAAGTTTCCGCTCAAGCAGGGTTGGGCAAGGTGCTGGGCAAGGGCATGGGCATCGCGGTAGCGGACTACGATGGCGACGGTCTTCCCGACATCTTCATCGCCAATGACAATGACCGTAACCTTCTGATTCACAATTTCGGCGGAGGCAAACTGAAAGAAATCGGCATCGAGGCAGGAGTGGCCTTCAACGGCGACGGTCGACAGATTTCCGGAATGGGCGCCGACTTTCGGGATTTCGATGGTGATGGTCTGCCCGACATCGTGATGACCGGCTTGCGCCGCGAGACGTTTGAGCTCTTCCGCAACACAGGCAAGGGCGCTTTTGAGGACGCCAGCGCCAGCAGCGGCTTGCTCAACCTGAGCCGGCCATGGAATGGCTGGGGATGCGGTTTCGTGGATTTCGACAATGACGGCTGGCTGGATCTGTTTGTCGCTTGCGGCGGGCTCAACACCAACGAGCCTCAGCCGAACCGGGTTCTGCGCAATCAGGCTGGCCACTTTTCTGATGTTTCCGGCGACGCCGGGCCTGATTTTGCCGTATCGCGTTTGCACCGAGGGGTTGCCTTTGCGGATTTCGACAACGACGGACGGATCGACGCCGCCGTGACATCGCTGAACCAACCCATCGAACTGTGGATGAACCGCAGCCCGATGCAGCACTGGCTGCAGCTCAAACTCAGGGGAACTCGCAGCAATTCCTCTGCGTTAGGAGCAAAGATCGTCTGCCACAGCGCTCAACACACGCAAACTGCCTTCGTGGCGAATAGCGTCGGGTATGCCTCGGCGAGCGATCTGCGAGTACATTTTGGTTTAGGCGAAAACCGCAAAGCATCTTTGGAAATTCATTGGCCGTCAGGTTATGTGCAGCACATGAACGATATTCCGGCGGACCAACTCCTCAGAATTGAGGAACCCCACCCGGCGCCGATAGAAAAACGATTCCCCTGACTGTTGATTAAACGATAGAAAAAACACTCTCTGCGATAGCTGACGGATAGCCTCTGACCGAAACTGGATGCCATCGAAGTGTGCCAGCTCTGTGGCTGGTGTGTGCGGAAGGACAGTGAATCAGGGGGAAATCATGTTTCAGACAGCAGGCGCTACCTGTATCTCCAGGATGAGAGCACTGGTAAGTCTTGCGGTGTTACTCGGACTAATGGTTACCAGCCACGGCGCGCTGGCGCAGTCCTCTAACGGACAGATCACAGGTCTGGTGACGGATTCGAGCGGAGCGGCGATTGAAGGCGCGAAGATTACAGCCACAAACACCGCCACCGGCGTTTCCTACAACGGCACCACGAACGGAGCGGGTGTCTACGTCCTGCCGCAACTCGTCCCCGGGCCATACAAAGTCACATTGAGCCGGGACGGCTTCGCTACGGTCGAACGCCCGGAGCTGACGGTGCGCACCGGCGACCATCTTTCTCTGGATTTTAGCTTAAAGCCCGCGGCGACGAAGGAGGTCATAACGGTGACCGAATCGCTTCCTCTGCTGCAGGCGGGGCAGACCAGCGAATCGACAGTTCTTGACAACAAAATGATCACCGAGTTGCCGCAACTCAACCGCAACTCTCTGGATTTAACTGCGGTGATTCCCCAGGTGCAAGGGAAGGGCCCGCTCAGCGATAACATCGCCTCCCTGGGCAACGCTACTTACCTGATCGCCAACAACGGCAACTCCTACGCCATTTCCGGCGGACAGGTCAACGGCACCAGCATTTCAGTGGACGGCAACCAGTTACAGGACTCCGAATTCAACGCCGTCAACCGGGCCATCCCCACCCCGGATAGCATCGGCGAGTTCCGCGTCGAGAGCGGCGTTCTCACGGCCGATCATGGCCGCTACTCTGGCGGCATCATCACCATGAACACCAAGAGCGGCACGAATCAGTATCACGGCCGCTTGTTCGAGTATTTCCGCAACCAGATCCTCAACAGCAACGGCTGGGCCAACAACGACGTCGGAGCTCCACGGCAGGCGTTCCATCAGAACAACTACGGGTTGTCCCTCGGCGGTCCGGTCAAGATTCCCCATCTGTTCGATGGTTCAGGAAAGATGTTCTTCTTCTTCGGTTGGGAAGGTGAGCGCTACAACACCGGTGCTGTCGTTCAGACGACGGTGCCCACTCTGTTGCAGCAGCAGGGAGATTTTTCGCAGACCATCATTGATTATCAGAACGGATTACCCATCTACGCTTCGGTCTTCGATCCATTCCATTTGGACGCCAGCGGCAATCGCATGCAATACGGATCGGTGCCTGGCGCTCCGGTGGGCGCGAACGGACTTTCTGGGGCCAAGATTTGCTCTCAGGCCGACATTAACGGGGGAACCTGCCCGGCTGCCAGTCAAGGCCTGTCCCTGCAGAGCACACTGTTTGCTCACTACATGGGGCTCTATCCCGCCCCTAATCACATTCCAAGTGGCATTGACGGTTACAGCAACGACCGGCTCGATACGATTGCCATTACCCGGCCCACCGACCGCTTTTTCGTGCGCCTGGATGAAAACCTGTCCAACAGCCAGCGCTTTAACCTCAGCATCAGCCGCACGCACATGACGAATAGCATTCCGGCTCCATGGCTGCACGCGGCCCGGTCCTACAGTTATGACCACGATGTGACCGGTAGTTTGCAGTACAACTGGGTGTTTTCGCCGACCTCGATCCTCGATGTCCACTTGGGCTTCGGCGTGGCTAAGCTTTACAGCGACGGCGTCTCCGGCGATGGTTCTCAAGCCGATCCCAGCATCAACACAACGACTTGGGGATTTGATCCACTCATCGTGAACAACCCCTCCCGCTCCACCAGCCAAATCCCCCCCGTGCTCAACATTGGATCCGTCGGAGCGATCGGATCTCAGGCATTTTCCAACGTGGGCGGATCGGAATTCGATACGTTCATCAATCAAACGACCAACGGGTCCGTGTCGTTCACCAAGGTGATCGGCCGGCATACGATCAAAGTCGGCTATGAACAATATTTCTATCGCTTTAGCGAGATCGGTGGAGACCACACGGGCGTGGCTTGGGTGAACAACGGCGGCGGGTCACAACAGAATTGGCAAAATTCCGGCGATGTCACAACCGGGTTTCCCCTGGCCGAATTAATGATGGGATCTTCCCACGTCTTCCAGTGGGGCAATTGGCAGATTACCCCCTACGGCTTCAACGAAGCTGGTTTTGCCATGGATGACTGGAAGGTCAATCGCAAACTCACGGTCCAGATGGGCTTGCGTTGGGATCATGACGGCGGACGAACGCCCAGGGACTTTGGGGTTTCTACTCCTCTCACCTATCTCATCAATGCCAAGAACGTATTGAGTCCGATTTCGACTTGGAATTGGGGTCAGGTCACCTCGGCCGTCCCAGGGTTAGGCTCTTTGCCCCAGCCCGGTTGGCTCACTCAGGGAACAACCGGAGAGGTCGTGCTGCTGAACACTCCTCAACATCCGCAAAAGACTCTCTACGGCACGACCTTCAACAACTTTCAGCCGCGTTTGGGCATTGCTTACGCCTTTGACGATAAGACGGTCGTTCACGCCAGCGCCGGCATCATCGATCAAGGACTGAACGGACTTTCCACCGACTGGTTCAGCTTCTACTACAACACGGTGACCATGAACCAGATTTCGTCGCTGGATGGGCAGCACTGGGTCAGCGAGCTTGGTCCCGATCATGGGTTGGGGACATTCCCGCTGCAGGGCTCAGGAACGAACCTCGGGTACTATTCGCCGATCTCGACCAATGCCGAGTACCAAAACATCACCTTCGGGCAGGCAGCCAATCCGACTCAGGGCGGCGCCGCGACCCTCAACAATTTCAAGTCCCCGACCGATTACACGTGGGACTTTAGCGTTCAGCGGCAAGTGGGGCAGAGTTGGACCGCGACCGCAGCCTACACCGGAGTGCGAGGTATACACTTGCTGATGCCGCTGTGGGGCTGGAGCTTGAACAATGTTCCGCTCCAGTACTACGCGCTGGGAACCCAGTACGAAGCGTCCAACCCCGGATCCAACGTATTCTCGGTTCCGGTGGCGAATCCGTTCTACGGTCTTTCCCAAACCTTCTCCAGTGAAACTACTCTGCCCCTCGGTCAGATGCTCGGGCTATCGCCCCAATATGCCAACACGACTCCTGGTCAGGCGACTTGGGGACGTTCCTTCGCCAGCTTCCTGAACCTGCAGATTCAGAGCCGCGGCTATCACGGCCTGACGCTGCTGGCCTCCTACAACATTCGCAAGACCTTGACGAATAGCTGGGGTAAGGACATTCAGCACGGCGGTCCGGCCGGCAGCGGGTATCTGCAGAACCCACACAATCTCATGGAAGCCTACGGCGTCGCGGGGTACGAAGTGCCTCAAACGTTGCTGCTCAACTACTCCTATGAACTGCCCTTCGGACGCGGACGGCATTTCATGAGCAACGGTAGTAGCCCCGCCTACAAGATCCTGAACGAAGTCGTGGGTGGGTGGAACATTGCTGGGGTCAGCACTTGGAATCCGAAAGGAACGCCCGTGCTTGTACCGCAGCTGCCGGGCGGCCTTACGGCCCCGGGCGCCGCCATTCGCTACTCACTGGCCCCGGGGGTTCCGGTCAAGACGTCCAGCAATTATTCAGGTGCGCTGGTCGATCCGAATACCGGGAACTTCTTTAACGGCAGTCCGGTCAAGGTGCTGAACTCGTCTGCGTTTGTCACGACTCCAGACTTTACCCTTGCCAATTCTCCCTTCATCTTTCCGAACGTACGCAATCCGGGGTACTTCGACACGGATGCTACTCTGTTGAAGAAATTCCCGATTGCCAGAGATGGGGCAACCTATTTCGAGCTTCGCCTGGAAGCCCAGAATGTCTTCAATCACGCCAACTTCGGCAAAATCGACAATAACCCGACGGACCCAACATTTGGCGGTATCTTGGGAAAGTCGGGCCAGCGAATCATGCAGATTGGCGCTCGCGTCTTCTTCTAAGCTGCAAGCGGAGCCGGGCATTCGCTCGGCTCTGCTCGCTGGAGCCTTCCCGATGTTCCACAGAACCCGCATCTGGCTTTTCTGTTTTCTGAATCTCTCCCTCGGTTTGGCGCTTGGTCAGGCTACCGTGCAGTTGCGTACCTCCGACACAGACCTTGTGTTTCAAGCTGGTGCGAATGCCCCACGGCTGCTGAGTCTCGCTCTGCCGGAAGGCGGCAAGTGGGAAAATCAAAACTCCGAGGCGCTGATTCCTTTCGCGGAAATATCCGGCAAACAAACGCCAGTCTCCTGGAGTTTCAATCCATCGGCCAGCAAGATTTCAGACAGTGTCGTGGCTTATGTGTATGACTCCGCTTCTCCGCACCTTCGGCTGACCTGGGAGTGGAAAATCCGCGAAGCCTACGGTCCGATTGAGCACCAGATTCGCATCGAGAACCTCAGCTCCGACGAAATCTGGATTCCGATGCAGGACAGCCTTGCCTTGGACTGGAAGATCGATCCCAACGTCAGTCTCAAACATTTCTTCGTGGAGAAAGGCGCGAACACGCCTTCTCCAGTTGGAACTCACGATGTAGCTCTGACGGAGGCATATCACTGGACCGGCTACTCCACCACCTACGGAGATATGAGCGACAGGGATCCGCGCGAGATTATTCCCTGGTCTTTGGTGCAGCAGAACGACTCTGCTGGGAGCGGCTGGTATGTCGGCATCGAGTTCAGTGGACGAACTCGTATCGCTCTCAATCGAGAGAAGGATTCGCTTAAGGTCGCCGCGGGGTTAGATCCCGACCCCAAGCCGTTTCGCACGCGCCTTGTTCCTGGCGGTGCGTTTGAATCGCCCGTCGTCTTTCTCGGAGGATTTCACGACGGGCCAGACGGCGCAGGAAACGTCTTGCGCCGGTGGGTGCGAGCCGTCCTCAACAATCCGCTCACGTGGAAAGATCCGAACTATCCGCTGGTGGTGAACAATAGCTGGGGCGGAGGGATGGGGGTCAATGAGGAAGTTGCGACGCGCATGATTCTTGACTCCGCTGAACTTGGTGTGGATATGTTCCACGTCGATGCCGGATGGTTTCGCGGCGTCGGCGATTGGTATCCGCATCCGCAAAAGTTTCCCCACGGACTGGCGGTGATTGCCGACGACGCTCACAAGCACGGCTTACGCTTCGGACTCTGGGTCGACTGGACGCAGGCTGGTCTTTCCACCGAGCCTGGAGCTCTGAATGCACGAGACCCGAAAGTGCGCGATTGGATGGTCACCGATCTGCCAGCCGACTGGCAGCCTGAACCTTTCAAGGGGCAAACCATCGACTTGGGTGTCCCTGAGGCCAAGCAGTGGGCCGAACACGAAGTCGAGCGCATCGTGACCGACTACCATCTCGACATGTTGGAGCACGACGGCTATCTGGTCGCGCATGGATGCGATCGCACCGACCATCCCCATGCCGTAGCCGATCCGCTCAACAAGTGCGTCTACAAGAGCTGGGGCTCTTATTTCGTCGACAGCTCGAACTCGACTGACGTCAGCTATCACGCCGTGCGTGCTTACTACGATATCTATTCCAAGATGCGCCGCAACCATCCCGGATTGCTGTTCGAAATTTGCAACGACGGCGGCCGGATGGTGGACTTCGGCAGCGCTTCCCACGGCGATTATTTCTCGATTACGGATACTTATGACCCGTTGTCCAACCGCCGTGCTTTTTACGATACGAGCTATGTGCTGCCAGCCGCCATGCTGGAAAGTTACGTCGAAAAATGGCCGGTGCCCCGGATCGAAAATTTCCGCTACATGCTGCGCAGCGGGATGATGGGGTGGTTCACCATCATGCTCGACACCAACGCATGGTCAGCCGAACAGCATGCCGCAGCCAAACAGGAAATCGAGCTCTACAAAAAAGAACTCCGCCCGTTGATTCGCGATGCCAACCTGTATCACATATCATCCCGGCCGGACGGCATGCATTGGGACGGGATGGAGTACTGGGACACGAGCCGGCAAAAGGGCGTAGTCTATGCGTTTCGCGGAACGACGGAAGACGAGAAGACGCACTCGTTCCCGCTGAAAGGACTGCTTCCTTCCGCTCATTATCGGCTTCGCTTCCACGATCACAGCTCGCCGGACCGAACGGTCGTGGGACAAGATCTCATGCACTCGGGCCTGAAAGTGGCGCTGAGCCTGCCGAACAGCTCGGAACTGATTTTCGTTGAAAGAGAAGTGCCGTAGATAAGAAGAACCTCGAGTCGTTAAGGTAGGTCAACCATGCAAGGCGACGGATGTCTCAGCCAGCTCGGCGGCCGCATCGCGTTAATCAGCGGAGGAGCCCAAGGCATTGGGCAGGCGATTGCGGCCCGCTTCCAGCGGGAGGGCGCTCGCGTCTTCATTTTGGATTGTGACTCAGGCCGGGGAGAGAAAACAGCTGAGGAACTGACTACCCAGGCGCCCTCGTTGCCGGTGGAATATCTCCGGGCGGATTTGCGGGATCAGCACGCGATTCTGCAGGCGATCGCCGCGGTAAAGAAAAGCCAGGGCAGGATTGACGTACTCGTCAACAATGCCGGCGTCGAACTTGAGCTCTCCTTCGACAAGCTGACGCAGCAAGATTGGGATCTGATCCTGGACGTAAATCTGCGTGGGGCATTTCTCCTGACGCAAGCGGCCGTCCCGCTGTTTCCGGATTCTGGCGGCGCCATCGTAAATGTCGGATCGATCCACGCCACGCACGCTTTTCCCGATTCCATTCCCTACGCCTGTTCAAAGGCGGGCATGGTTGCTCTCACCCGTAATCTGGCTCTTGAACTTTCGCCCCGCCATATCCGTGTCAACTGCATTTGCCCGGGCTACATCGACACGCGGCTCTGGGAAGAGTACCTGCGCCACTCCCCAGATCCGGTGGCGCTGGCTGCGCAGACGACCGCTCTTCATCCTCTCGGCCGCCGCGGACGGCCTGCGGATGTCAGCGAGGCAGCTCTGTTCTTCGCTTCGGAAGCTTCCGCGTTTATTACGGGTGCAGACTTGGTCGTGGATGGCGGCTTGACCCTTCGCGCTCATCCCTAGCCGCAACCTTTGGCATCGGATAACCAGCATCCCCGTCTTTGTTTTAATGATGTTTTCGGGTAGACCGCTGTAATACAATCACGGTTTGTCTGGGGGCCCACCTTGAGATCCCATCGCTCCTCGCTGAGTGGCGCGTTGAAGAGGGAGTTCCAGAAAGACCTGGAGCTCTTCAAGCATTTCCTCCTTCTGCTGAACAACACCAGCCCCATCCGCAACGTCGAGCTGATGTGGCACGAGGAAGGGGAAGAGCTCGACCCGCTCAAGGCAACCTTCAAGAGCCGAGTGGGCACCGGAGACGCGCTCGTACAGCTTCAGGCGGCGGGCACTCAGCCGGCAAACCGTAACTCCCCCAGCACGTTGTTCTGCGACCTGGTGCACGGTTTCGGTGCGCATGAAGAAGAAACTTGCGCGCATTCCGATGTGCCCGCCAAGCAGCGCTGCCGCGCCACCGGATGCAGCCAGGTTTACGCCTGCCACGTTGGCCTCACCGACATCGCGGTCCCCGTGGTCTGCGAGGGACAGTACCTCGGTACGCTCTTTTCCGGCCAGGTTTTGACTTCGCCGCCCACACCTGAAGGCTTTCGTCTAGTAAAGGAAACGCTGGCACGCCAGCCCCACATCAACTTCACCAGCCTCGAAGCAGCCTACTACCGAGTACCCGTCGTGGACCATTCTCAAGTCGCCGAGATGGTTCGCATTCTTGAGCTTTTTGCTCGCTACATTTCCAATTCCTGGAAGCGCTTGCAGCTGACGAGCGATATGCAGAGAAAGCATGACCGGGATCTGTACCTGGACCGCCGGGAACTGGCGTCCATTCTGTTGTCCGGCGAACTGGGAGAAATGCAGGAATTGAAGGCCTTAGCGAGCCGCGCCGGCCTGCAGCGCTTGCCAGAGCGCGTGCTGGTTCTGCAGATCGAGAACCTTCCTCCAGATCTGCCGCGACCCAATCGAGCCCCACTTCTGACTTTGAACCGTCTCTCGCACATGGTCGAAGATTTCTGCCAGACTCTGCCCAATTCTCTGGCGACGGTCGTACGCCCCGGAGAGATTTGCGTCTTTACCAGCCAGGAAGCTCGCAATCGCAGCCATCACCGCATTCTGCTTGAGGAAATGGCGGCGAGTATTCTGGCGAAAATTCACTCGCACGCAATCGCTTCGGCTCGAGTCGGGGTCAGCAAAGAGCACCGCCAGCCCGTCGAATTACTAAATGCCTACCAGGAGGCTTGCGCGGCGCTGGATCGCGGCTCTTCGGCGGTCTCGTTCTTCGATGACCCCCGCCCGCGCGCGGCACAGCCTTCCGAGGTCATGGCGCGGTTGGTCAAGGCGTTCCGTCATGGCACCAGTTTGTCTGCCGTGATGCGTGAATTTCTCCTCCTGGCCATGCCGGCCGACCATTCCCCGGCCGAGATTCAGCAATCGAGGGCGCTCCTTACCTGGGCCATTGAACACCTGGCACTGGAAACTTCCACTATCGGCGTGGCCCCCAGCTACATCAATGCAGCCAAAGAGCAGGCCGTCAGTGGCGTACTGCATGCACCCAGTCCTTTTGGCGCCTGTGAGGCGTTCCGGCGCTTTGCCGACCTGATCTCCCGCCAAATGGCGACTGCCTTCAGCAAGCGGGAGCACAAGATTGTCCTCGCCGTGACCCGGTTGGTGGAAGAACGCGGTGTCGCCGAGATCACCATTCAGCAACTCGCCGAAGCGGTTCATCTTTCTTCCGGCCACCTGAGCCGCGTCTTCCGGCGAACCACCGGCATGACACTCGAACAATTCCTCATTCGCCAGCGGGTGGAACTGGCCAAGCGCGTGCTCCTCGATCCCTGCTTCAATGTCTCGGAAGCAGCCGACCGTTGCGGCTTTTGCAACCCCGCGTACTTCGCGTCGGTGTTCAAGAAATATGTGAACTGCACGCCGCGCGAATTCGCGAGCCAGCCGCATCGCTGGGAACCCTTGGGGGACGCTTCGCTTTCACCGGGCTCGTTGGGACGGTCATCGTCCTGAGACGAGGTTGGTCGGTTTCGATGGAAGAAATCTGCAGCGGAAGAATTCGGGTTTTAGATTACTGGATTCCGCAGTACACCCAAGCCCTCAATCTCAACTTCCATGACATCTCCGGCTTTCAGAAATACGGGGGGCTTGCGGAACACGCCCACCCCGTCCGGCGTTCCGGTCGCAATAATGTCGCCAGGTTGCAGCGTAATGGCAGCGGAAATAAATGCAATCAGCGCCGGGATCTTGAAAATCAGATTCGAAGTATTGGAGTTCTGCATGACAACGCCGTTAACTCTCATCTGGATGGGGAGCGAATGAGGATCGGGCACCGCATCCCGCGTGGTGAGCCACGGTCCCGTCGGGCAAAATGTGTCGCAGGATTTCCCCCGTACCCACTGCTTGTCAGCAAACTGCCA
Organism: uncultured Acidobacteriaceae bacterium; assembly: GCA_963825155.1. Lineage (GTDB taxonomy): Bacteria > Acidobacteriota > Terriglobia > Terriglobales > Acidobacteriaceae > Sulfotelmatobacter. The sequence continues at coordinate 46,761 of CAWGRZ010000005.1, forward strand.
TCTGCGTGCAGAAACATCGTTGAGCGGCATGTATCCCGCTACACAATTCAGCGCTTCGGCTTCTAAAACTCCCTTTGCCTTGCGGCCGATGACCACGGCCAACTCGGCCTCATAATCGCTTTGTGGATCGTCCCCGGGAAGCACGACGGGTGCATCCGGCCCATTGATGCTCGACGAGAACTTCGAAAAGATCACCGGGCTTGTCGGTATCTCCTGCTTGGTTTCGAGGGCGTGATCTAAATAGTTAAGGCCGACAGCAATGATTTTCCCCGGCCGCGTTACCGGGGCGAGTAGTCTGACATCGCTGAGCCGAGATTTCTGGCCCAAAGGCGCTTTCCCTAGCTCCGCTTTCCTGGCCTCAGCCAACGCCGAACTACCAGCCGATAGAAAGCTGGTCATATCGGGGAAAGCGGCGCCATCGAGAGCGATCACCTCGCCGTCGGAAACCACCCCGATACCGGTTGCTCCGTTGCGTTTTTGGAAGGTTACTAGTCGCATGGGGCCGGTCCTTTTCAGAATTTCAGGATATAACGTTAGAGGAGTTGAGGCGCCGCAATTACGCCGAGTCACGCTTTTGACACTTGGCCGCTTGCGATCGTCGTTATTGTTGGGCAGTGCCCTTTACTATAAGTGCAAAAGGGATTTCCTCGCCGGAAGCGAGTTTCAAAGCAGCCGAAAAGATCCAGTGGTCCTGGTCATCCTTGGCGACGGTTCTGGCTGCCGGCTTGTCTGCGGGAGGCAAACTGAGGGGGCTGGGGTGCCTTGTCCCTACCGTTTTTGCACTCATCGTGACCAATTGCTGAAACTTGAAAGTGGCGCTGGGGTCGGAATCGGACTGAGAAGGAATGAGCAGGAGGAAATCTCGATTGGGAGACACTCCGAGGTGATTGCCGTCATCGGGCATGAGCTCATAACGCAGGGTATAGAAGCCCGCGGGAATCTGCTGTCCGCGAAAGTCTGCCGCGGCTTGGGGGAAATGGATTACCCCGACCAGCATTGACTCGGCAAGCTGCGGGTAGGCTACGCCCTCTGTCTCTCTCTTTGCTTGCTCCGGAACGCTCTTGCGGAGCCAAAGCTCGCAAGCAGGTTTGGGACCATCGAGTGTAAGTCGATATCCCTTTCCCTGCAGGGTCTGGCGGACCTGCTCGGGAACTGCGTTGTCGGTCAGTGGACCCGTGCTCTCGACCTTGCCGTTTTGGGCAGCACACAACAGCGAGAGCCACAGGACGAAACTGATCGTCAAAAATGGTGCTTTACTGTTAGGCAATGTGCATCCCGTTGCTAGCGAGCGAATGTGCCCACAAATGCGCTGCGCTTTCCGTGAAGGTCCCACGACACACCCAAGCCGGGCCCGGAATAAGAATCGGTCAGGGCAACAGCGGGCGTGGAATGTGCGGTATCCGTCAACGGCGGATAGAAGGTCACTTCATTTCCACAAAGGTGATCCTGGCCGCCGATGTCGCGCGTCTGGATGGTGGCGAAGTTGCCGGCTCGCAGCATTGCGGCTCCGTGGTGCTCGGGATTCACGGCGAGTTCCATTTGCGTTGGAATCACCTGCTCGACATTCTTCAGGAGTTCGCCGCCCATGTACGCGGCAAAATGCACCAAGGCTGCTTGTTGTTGCGCGGAGGCCTGATCGTCCACAAGGAGTACAGCCTTCGCCGGATAGGGGCTCTCGTAGGGATCACCTAACGTCCCATTGGCCCGCACGGCGGCTGCGACAGTCAATCCTTGGAGGGGAACGCCATCCCATCCTCCAGTTCGAACATGCCACGCCAGAATGGCCTCATTCCCGACAAGGTTGACCTCGCCATTGGCAAAACATTGGCCGGTGTAAACATCGGCGCTCCGCGTCTCCAGGTAATCGCCGCGAATCTCCTGCGCCGCCATGGACCTGGAAAAGAAACCCACGAGGCAAGCAACAGTCAGCAACTTCGCAAGGCGCATAATGAACCCCTTCTCTAAATCATTTCAGATGCAGACCCCAGACGAAAGGACACGTAAAACTGGCTCGTTCTGCTACCTACAATTTCCTGTCCCATGACAACTGCGGTGCTTCGAACCGCAATTGCCCGGCTCCGCCAATTCGCCATCGGGACCGATGCAAGTCTGTGTATGCAGACACCAGAAGAGACCATCATTGCAGGCGGGCACCGTCGGATCGGGCTCGCTCAGAATGAACTGGCCTTTCCAGCGCAACGCCGGGCACAGGTTCGGATGATTGGTATTGAAGCGTTCCGATTCCTTGATCATGCGGCACCTCCCGAGGCGGCCTTCAAAATGGCGCGGGTTACAGCCACCTTTGCAAGCTTCACTTTATAAGCGTTGTGGCTGAGCGGGCTAGCTTTACTCAAGGCGGCGTCGGCAGCTTTTTGCGCAGTATCTTTATTTACTGGCTTGCCCACTATGGCCTGCTCCGCTTCCGAGGAAGGCCAAGGCACCGGCGCAACGTAACCTAAGACAATCCTGGCCGATTGCACGTTCGAACCCTGCATTTTGAGGGCGACGGCGGCCACGGCAAGCGGCCAATCAAACGCTTCCTTTTGCCGGATTTCGTAGTGCGCGGCTTTCACGTCGGAAGCAGGCGGAATCAGGATTTCCGTCACGATCTCATTCGGTCGCAAGTCGTGTTCGCGTTCGCTCTCGTTCTTTGGAATCACGAAGAATTTTTCCAGCGGAAGTTCGCGTTTTCCCTTCGGTCCGTCCAGCCGAATCTTGGCCCGGTATGCAATCAGAATGGGAACCAAGGTCGAAGGACTAACAAACTTCGCCCCTCCCTGGTTGCCGAGAATCGCGTGGTAGCGGTTTTCCCCCGCTACCACCAACTCTTTTCCGGTCTCGTCCTTTGGCAAAAGACCTAATCCATTACGGAAATACCAGCAGCGCGGCCGCTGGCAAAGATTCCCGCCTAGGGTGGCCATATTCCGAATCTGCGGGCTGGCAGCTTCGAGCAACGCCTCTGACAGGGACGGATAACTCTTTTTCACGTTCTCATCGTCGGCCAGCTCTCCGAGGGCTGTCAGCGCCCCGACGCGCAACCCTTGCGCGTTCGAAGAAACTCCCCGAAGATCCGCGATGTCTTTGATGTTGATCACTCGCTTCGGGGCGACCACGTCATCCTTCATCAGGGCCAGCAAATCGGTCCCACCGGCGAGAACCTCCGTGTTTCCCCAAGTTGCACTCAGCAAGCTGATGGCTTGGGACCTGGTATGTGGGCTTACGTATTCAAAAGGTCGCATCACGCACCTCCCTTCTGTTCCATCGCGGCCAGAACATGATCCGGGGTAAGGGGAAGGAACGGTACTCTCGCACCGATGGCATTGGCAACAGCGTTGGAGATCGCAGCCCCGGGCGAGATCACTGGAGGTTCGCCCAACCCGATCACGCCGCGTTCGTCATATCCCTTGCCGCTCATCATGTGCACGACCAGTTCAGGAATGTCGCTCAAGCCGGCTAACCGGTAGAACTCCATATCTGCATTCAGCATGCGGCCGGTCGTCGGATCCATCACCTTTTCTTCGTAAAGCGAGTAGCTGATGCCCATGATCAAGGCACCGTAGCACTGGCTCTCCGCCGTCTTGAGGTCGACGATCAAACCACAGTCTTGCACGGCAACCATTTTCTTAACCTTGACGATGCCGGTCTCGGAGTCGACTTCAACTTCGGCCATCTGCACGCCACCGACTCCGCTGTTGGTAAGGTCGGGCGGCCGGCTGCGGTCGGGATTCTTGCCGCGCACAGTAAGCGGCATAGCGCCGAGCTTAGAACAAGCTTCCTTCCAACTTAGCGCACGGCTGGAGTCTCCCTTCACGCTCACTTCGCCATTCTTGCATGCCAACTGGTCGGGCTGAGCATTAAGTGAGGGTGCCACTTTGGCGAAGAGCGCGTCGCGCGCATCCACGGCTGCGCGACGAGTGGAGGAGCTTACGCCTCCGATCGTGGTCGAGCCGCCAGATCCTCCAGAAGGCGGATAATTCGTATCGCCGATTAAGAGTTGAATGGCGTCCATGGGGATGCCGAGAGTCTCAGCCGCCACGATGAGGATGCAGGTTCGCGTTCCCGTACCGAGATCCTGCGTGCCCATCTTGAGTTCGACCGAGCCGTCGGGATGGATCGTCAGGTCACAATCGCTGGCGTGCCCGCGGCCCCCCCAGGTGTGAAACGACAAGCCAACGCCGCGCCCGACACCATCAATGCTTTCGGGTCTCGGATGCCATTTCTGTTTCCAGTCCATCAGGTCGGCGGCGATCCCGAGCTCCTCCCGGTAAGTGTTTTCGCGAGCCTTGGTGAGATTGAGGTTCTTGCCGAAGAATTCCACTGGATCCATCTTCAGCTTGGCGGCGAGGTCATCCAGGGCGCACATTGTGAGCACCGCCGCTTGCGGATGATTGGGAGCACGCCAGGCGCGCGCTGGACCGATGTTATTGCGGATAGCAGTATGTTCCTGGCGCTGATTCGGAATACTGAAAACGTAAGGAATGGGCGGCATTCCGCCACCGCCGGGCCCGCCGGTTCCCCACGAATTGGATTGCCATACGGTTACGGTGCCATCCTTTTTCGCCGCCACCTTGACACGAGCATAGGCAGAGGGCCTCGCTCCGGCGACCTTCAGTTCCGAGTCGCGCTCCAGCATGATGCGGACTGGTTTGCCATTCGCTTTTTTTGAAATCTCTGCGGTGAAGATTCCCCAGCGATCGGGAGAAAACTTGCTGCCGAAACCTCCGCCAATATTGTCCTGATGAACGTGAATGTTGGTGGCTGGAATTTTCAGCGGCTCGGCCATCTGTCCCGCGATGCCCGAAACGTTCTGCGTGGAGATGTGCGTGAACACGTGATCTTGATCTGTCCACTCTGAAATCGACCCGTGGCTTTCCAGACAGCAATGCGTAATGACTGGAACTCCATAGAGACCTTCAGAGACCACCTCGGCTTCAGAAAACGCTTTATCGGGATCGCCTACCGTCTGTACGGCGGTCTTTTGATAATTTGATGGAGGCCTGCTTCCGGCTTCAGGATGAACAGTGGCGCTGCGCAGAGCTTCCAGGACGTCCTCGCTGGCACCACTCTCCTTCAATTCTTTCAGCGTGTCTTCGCCGGGCTTTTCGGTAACTCCATATTGCTGAATCTGGCTGACCATCTGGCGGGAGGGCACCTGGTTGTCGAGCATGTCCCCGATGGCGTCCATGCTGAGCGGACCTTGTTCTTGCGTACTGCCTTTCGGCGGCTCTGCATCGCTGACTAGATGCGGCAGTTGCTGATATTGAACCTTGATCGCGCGGATGGCGTCTTCCGCGGTAGGCTCGTCGACAGCGGCGACGGCAACGATCTCATCTCCAGCCCAGTGGATGTTGGAACCCGGCCCTTGCACGATTTGCACTGCTTTGACGCCAGGCATCTTTTCCGCCGCGCTGGTGTCGATGCTCACGACCTTGGCATGCGCCAAGGGACATCGCAGCACCTTGCCATAAAGCATGCCCGGACGATGGACGTCGTAAGTGTACTTTGCCTGTCCGGAAACCTTCACGGGAGCATCCACGCGTGTGGTGCGCTTGCCGATCAACGTACGGTGTTCCGCATCGGGCCATGCATATTCCGGCATAGATCAGGCTCCTTTCTGCGCGACCTGCGCGATGGCTTTGCGAATGCCCTCATAGGTGCCGCACCGGCAAAGATTGCCGCTGAGACCGCGGCGAATGTCCTCGGCTGTCGGATGCGGATGCGTATCGAGAAACGCTTTGCAGGAGAGGACAAATCCAGGTGTGCAGAAACCGCACTGCGAGGCGTCGTTGTCGACAAAGGCCTGCTGTACCGGGTGCAGTCTCCCTTCTTGCATTAGAGATTCGACCGTCGTAATTGCTTTGTGCTGGGCCTCGATGGCAAGCACAGAGCAGGCATAAACGGGTTTGTTGTCGATCAGGACAGTGCAGGCTCCGCACTCGGCGCGATCGCAGACGCGCTTGGCACTGGTTAGTTCAAATTGATCGCGAAGAGCGTCTAGCAGGGTGACACGCGGTTCCAGTTCCGCCTTGTAGATCTTCCCGTTGATGGAGAACTCCATGGGAACTTTGCCCGGACCATGCACGGGAACTTCCTCTCCTGCAGCCATGATCATCTTGGGTCCGGCCACAAGCGGGACCGCCGCGGAGATGGTGGAGATTTTGAGGAAGTCGCGCCGTGAAACGCCGGAATTATCGGAACTGCCTTTCTGCGCTTCTAGAGGAGCATCTGCATCATCACGCATTTCGTAACCTCCACCGGAGGGAGATTGAGGTTGCTGCCAAATCGAGCTTAGTGATCCAGCGGGTTAGCGAACAGTATAGCCGAGATGCCCGTCGGGTGGAGGCCATGCCCGTCAAAGGCGTTTGCAGCTGCGTTTTTATGACTCGCTTTGACCGGAGATGGGTCCGGAGCCGGCTTCAAGGGTCAGCCAAAAAAGCAATCGTAGAAAAGCGGGCAACAGCGGATTCGAACCTCGCGTTAAGTCTGATCGCCGCCGTCTACAGGGCACAGGAGCCGCCTTGGGGCGCGGCACTCGGGCTAACCACTGGAACCAGCCGGGTGCCGAACGTGGTAAGTTACAGCGGCGTGGTCACCGACCTCGACGGAACGCCCATGGCGGGCGTAGCCGATGTTAGCTTCCTGCTGTACAAGGATGCCCAGGGCGGCGCTCCGCTGTGGATGCAAACTCAGAACGTTCATCTCGATTGACCGCGCCGCTGGCGCCGCTGCCGGTCAGGTCCGTTCCGGCCGTCACTTTCGCTCTACTTCTCCACTCCAGTTGCGTGGATTCCTAGACTGTCCTGATGGGACCCGGGTACTGCGACACCAAAGAATCGATGGTCAACAGCATAACGCCCTCAACAGTCGCCTGTGCCACTAAGAGTCTGTCGAAAGGATCCTTATGAATCAGCGGCAAACTCTCGGTGGCAACGACATGATCGCTGATGATCGCCAACTCACTGTACCCGTTGTCTAATAGACCGCGGCGCAGCAGCCGTGTATCCACCTTAAAATCTTCCCGGCCCAATCCGCGTTTAATGGCCACTTCCCATAAACTAGCCGCACTGAAGAGAAGCTCGTTGTCCGGATTGTCGATCAAGCATTCGAGCTTGTTTTGAGAGCCGCTGGGGTTCGCTGGCAGCCCAGAGGAGAAGATGTGTATCCAGCAGAAGTTTCATGCCCCACCGCCGAAGATTCGCTCGATCTCCTCTTTGCCCATTCGGTCAAAGTCGTCCGGCACAGAGATCTGCCCCGCCATGAAGCCGAGCCGCCGTACTTGAGCACCGATTGGGGCACTAAGGGCAGTTACCTTTACGACTGGTTTTCCAGCCTTGGCAATCACGAACGATTCACCCTTTGACGCCTCCTCTATGAGTTTCGAGAGCTGAGTTTTCGCTTCGTGAATGTTCACTGTTTTCATAGTGTCTTACTGAACTTAGTTTATCGAACTTAGTCTATCATGGAACGTGCAGAAAGTGGAGAAGGCACTCTGACTAACGGCTAGTCAGCCGACAGGTCGTCCGCACGAGTTTGATAAGGCTAGCGCGACAGAGAGTCCTGGCATATACTCATGTATATGCCACAAGGAGTCATCCCAGCCGGAGGAGGCGCATGCAACGCAAAGCGAAAGTCTTCATGAATAATCGCAGTCAAGCTGTCCGCCTGCCCAAGGACTTTCAGTTCCGGACGCAGGAGGTATTCATACGGAGGGAGGGCAGCGAAGTGGTCTTGTCCCCTCGACCATTTGAATGGGCAACTTACCTTGCTGAGGCACCGGTTGCATCAGCCAGTTTCATGGAGGGTATCGAAGACCTCCCGGTGCAGGAGCGTGAACCGTAATGCCGCGCTATATGCTAGACACAGATACGTGTTCCTACATCATGAAGCGCTCGAATGAGGCGGTTCTGAAGCGCCTGCAGAAAGTTCCCGTGAGTGATGTGTGCATCTCTGTAATCACAAAGTCGGAACTGCTGTTCGGGGTCGAAGTGTCTCCGCGGCGACGGCAGGATGAGTCCGCGCTGAGCGCCTTCCTGCAATACGCCGAAGTCCTCGATTTTCCTGACACAGCATCTGTTCATTGCGCCAGGATTCGCGCCAGCCTAAAGACAATCGGCACGATGATCGGCGCGAACGATCTGTTCATTGCGGCCCATGCTCGCAGCCTTGGCGTGACACTGGTTACGAACAACACGCAAGAGTTTGGAAGGGTTCCTAAATTGAACATCGAAAACTGGGTGCTCGCCCCTTGAGCTGTGGGTTAGAGATCTTGTTCTCGACTTCAATCTGCCCTTTGTTGAGTAACCCATGCTGTGCCAGAAGTGAGCGTGCGCCGGGATCAAACCGGCATGTAGTAGAGAATGAAAGAGTTCCACAGGAAAGGAGTAGCGAACCTCCTGACTTCGAGTTTTGCGGCGAAGGGACAGTTCTTCCGCTATCGAACAGAACCACTCCTAGCTTGAAGTTATCCGGGTGCGATTGACGCGGCGCACTCCCAGGGCATTGTCCACCGGGACATCAAGCCCGCCAACATCTTTGTCACCAAGCGCGGGCACGCCAAGATTCTGGATTTCGGGCTGGCGAAAAATGGTTGCTGCGAGGCCGGTGGGGACACTTAGGGCACCGCGATGGTGTGCGGCACCGCCGAGGGCCGCACCGGACCCTGTCCTGGCCGCCCACGCCACAACACGCGCTGCTCCGCCATTTTCTTATATTGTTCGGTAACGTCCGCCAGGCGAACGTTTTCGTAGCCGATGCGCCTGGCCCGCCCTACTGCATGACATATTGAACGGTGAGATTCACGTCGGACGGCGAAGTACCATCAATTGCGCACCCGCTGGCCGCCGTGTTCCATGTGACAATCCCGTCTCCAATTGGAAATGTCACGCTAATAGGGCCCGAGTCGACGAATATAACGTTGTTGCCTAGAGGCTCATCTGAAAGAGAACGTCGCGGGTCGTATAGTCTAAAATTGCTACCTCTCCGCGCGTACTGCAATTTTCGCCCAGACTCTGCGCGATCGCGGTCATCCGCGTGATGATGATTGCCACATCAGGTATAAACATGCATTGCAGGTGAGGTCCCCGCCGCTCGGCGCTGTCCCGTAGAAGTTCCCGTCAGCGCCTTGAACCGGCGTGGAGGTAGGCCATTCGCCATCAGCACAATCACCGATTTGGGGGCAAAAGCTGTAGAGCGTAGTCAGCGTGCCCGATAAAGTTATTTCGAAGAATGTGCCGTAGTTGTAGCTCCCGCCCAGCGAAGTGGTCCCGTACAGGTTTCCGTTCGTGGCTTGCGCCAAGGCCGCCCAGGGGTTCGCGCCGTCCGTCAGATCGAAACCGAAACTATGGAGCGTGGTCAGAGTTCCCGACGGGGTGATTTTGTAAACCGTGCCCTGGCCGTACGTCCCGCCATAGAAGGTCACTCCGTAGAAATTCCCGTTCGCCTGAACCAATCCGCTGTAAGGGTATTCGCCATTGCTGCCATTGAAGCTGAGCAGCGTCGTCAGCTTACCCGACGGAGTTATTTCGAAGACCGTGCCCAAGCCGTACACCCCGCCCGTCGATGTTGTCCCATAGAACGTTCCGCTGGCAGATTGAACCAGTCCCGACCACGGGGCCGAACCGTCCGCCACATCGAAGCTGTGGAGAGCGGTCAGCACGCCTGCCGGGGTCATCTTGTAGACCGAACCATAGCCGTACTCTCCGCCTTGGGAGGCCGTTCCGTAGTAGCTCCCGTCGATACCTTGAACCATAGGCGCGTCCAAGGGCGCGGAGCCGTTGGTACCGCTGAAACTCGCCAGAATCGTGACCGTCTGGGCAGGCGAGGCGACCACCATTCCCACGCAAAACGCAACAACTAAGGCTGTTCTCGTCAGGCTAAGGTTTTTCATATTGTCCCTTTTTTTCGTCTTGGCACCCGTTTCCGCTGAAACTCGCCACGCAGCGCGTTTGCGCTCTATTTGGAATAGCGGAAAACCTGGCAAGAAACTGGCACAGTTCGCGAATAATTGTGATCAATAGGGGCCAAAGTCTCTCCTATGAACGCCGTTCGAAGGTAGTTGGAGCTGTGTTAGGCTGTTGCCCTTGGTGGGCCTCCCCTGTCGCCACTCTGGGTCCCATGGCCACTCCTCCAACTCGCTCGCACCACATCACCCAACTGCTTCGAGCCTGGGGCGCTGGGGATCAGTCCGCGTTGGAACACCTCACCCCTCTCGTCTACCAGGAGCTCCACCGTTTGGCGCGTCGCCACATGTCCCGGGAAAACGAGGGTCACACCCTGCAGGCAACAGCGCTCATCCATGAGGTCTACTTGCGCCTGGTGGAGTTCCAGAGTGTGCGCTGGCAGGATCGGGCACACTTCTTTGCCGTTTGCGCCCGGCTCATGCGGCGCATTCTGGTCGACTTTGCGCGCTCGCACGACTCCCTGAAGCGTGGCGGAGATCAATGCAAGGTTACGCTGGAAGAAGGACTGGTTCTTTCCGCCGACGTGCCTGCCCAGTTGATGGATCTGGAACAGGCCTTGACCAAACTGGCGCAGGAGGATCCGAGAAAGAGCAGCGTGGTGGAACTTCGCTTCTTCGGCGGCCTGACTGTGAAAGAAACGGCGGAAGTGTTGAAGGTCTCTCCCGATACCGTGATGCGGGACTGGAGCATGGCGCGGGCTTGGCTGTTGCGCGAAATGGACGAGGGGCAATGCCATGCAACCTGAACGCTGGAGCCGCCTGGAGCAGCTCTATCATGCCGCCATGGAGCGAGAAGAAAGCCAGCGAGCAGCCTTTCTGGCGCACTCCTGTGCGGGCGACGATGCCCTTCGTCGCGAAGTGGAGTCATTGCTTGCTTACGCGCAGAAGGCCGGAAGAATCATCGACAAACCGGTCCTGGAGGTTGTCGCTGCGGCAATGGCCGAGGACCTGGGCGCTGAGAACCGAAACCAGACGGACCGAATGATCGGCGCCAGAATCGCGCAATACCGCATCGTCGAAAAGTTGGGCGTGGGCGGGATGGGGGACGTTTACCGCGCCGTCCGCGCTGACGACCAGTTTAAGAAGCAGGTCGCAATTAAACTCGTGCGTCAAGGCCTCGGCACGGAGTTTGTTTACTCCCGCTTCCGGAAAGAGCGCCAAATTCTGGCCGGCTTGGAGCATGAAAACATTGCCCGCCTGCTCGACGGCGGCACGACCGACGAGGGCCATCCCTACTTTGTCATGGAACTGGTCGAGGGCAAGCCGATCGATGAGTATTGCGATGAAGGCAACCTGGGAGTGGCCGCCCGCCTTGATCTTTTCCAGAGCGTTTGCTCGGCGGTGCAGTATGCTCACCAGCGGCTGGTCGTGCACCGCGACCTTAAGCCCGGTAACATTTTGGTTACAGCCTCTGGCGTACCGAAATTGCTGGACTTCGGCATCGCAACCATCCTGAGCCCGGAAACCCATTCTCCGGAAGCGGACCCCACCGTGACCGCGCAGCGGATGATGACGCCGCAATTCGCCAGCCCCGAGCAGCTTCGCGGCGACCTCATCACCACGGCGACCGATGTTTACTCGCTGGGCGTCGTCCTTTACAGCTTGTTGACCGGACACTTACCATATCGCCTGGACACGAACTCCCCCTATGACTTGGCGCACGCCATTTGTGAAGTTGAGCCGGAGAAGCCAAGCACTGCCGTCGGACACTCTGGGCAAACGGTAGAGCGCGACGGCGAGGCCGTCAGAGTTACGCCGGAATGGGTGAGCAGCCGCCGCAACACCAGTCCCGAGAAGTTGCGGCGGGTCCTGTCCGGTGATCTGGATCAGATTCTGCTGAAGGCATTGCGCAAGGAAGCGCAGCGGCGCTATTCATCGGCACAAGGCTTTGCTGAAGACCTGCGGTCATACGCTCTCGGTCTGCCGGTGTCAGCCCGCCGCGGAACCTTCAGCTATCGCGGTGGCAAGTTCATCCGGCGCAATAAACTCTCTCTGGCGGTGACTGCGGTTTTCGGGTTGGTGGTCTTGGCCGGTTTGGTGGCGATTGTGCGTGAGGCGCGCATCGCCCGGATGGAGCAGGCTCGCGCCGAGCGGCGTTTCGAATCGCTGCGCACGCTTACCAATTCCCTGCTGTTCGAGTTTCATGACTCCATCGAGCATTTGCCTGGTTCCACGGCCGCGCGCGAACTCGTAGTGCGCCGCGCCCTGGAGTACCTGAACCAGATCGCTGCCGAGGCGCATAACGACCCCGCCACTCTGCGTGACCTGGCTGCCGCTTACGAGCGAATCGGACGAATCCGGGCGGAAGAGGGCCATCCCCACCTGGGCGGGACAGGATCATTTCAACAGGCGAACGAACTTTACGAGAAAGCGCTGGCGATTCGCCAGAACCTGGCGGCCACAAACCCAGGCGACGTAACCCTGCAATTCGAATTGCTCGGGACAATGTTGAACGTTGCCCGGATCTACGAACAGTTTGGCAAGCTTGATCGTGCGCTCGACCTTCAACAACAGCGGCTGGAAATCGAAAAGCGATTGCAGGCAACCCATGATTCCGAGGACCTGCGGTACAACATCGCCGCGTCGCTGATCGGGATCGGGGAATTGAAGCTTTGGCTCGGCGACTACGACTCTGCCCTCGACGATGAGCGGCGGTCGATGGCCATGAACCAGGCTTTGCTGGACGCGAATCCGACCAGCCTCCGGATGCTCCGCGGCGTATGGCGCTCGCGAGGTTGGACCGCCATGGTTCTGCGGCTTGACAAGAGGTACGAAGAAGGCGCGGCCGAGTCTCGCAAGGCGCTCGCCATCTCCGAGCAACTCGCCGCCCGCGACCCGAACAACACGGATTTTCAGCGGTATCTCATCGCCGATAACCAGAGCTTGTGCGAGTGCCTGGCTTATGCCGGTTCTTTTTCGGAAGTCCGCGGCCTTTGCCGAAAGGCAATCGCGATAAACGAGGAAATGGTGAAGTCTGACAAGAATAACGTGCAAGCCAGTGCGGATCTTGCCAATTCGAATATGACGATGGGGCTAGCTCTTTATCTTATGAACTCGCCGCGCGAAGCCCTGGCGTTTGAGCGGCGAGCAGACTCGATGTACCGCGATGTGGCGGTGCATGACCCGGACTCCCTCTCCAACGGAGTCGACCACGCCGTATCTCTCATCTACGCGGGAAGAACTGAGGCCAGTCTGCATCAGCCGGAGCTGGCCCGCAAAGACTTCGAACACGCGCAGAAGATACTCGAAGAATTGGTAACGGTCAGTCCGAAACACCGATATTTTCTAAACACGCTGGATGAAGCCCGGGCAGCGATCAAAGCTCTCCCGCATGACACGGCTCCCCTTGCCGTGCATTAACTACAGCCTCTGCTCCGAGCGCTTTACGCTTCCAGAACGGAAGCCGGATGGCTTCGTGGTTACTCCGGCTCGCGCCAACCGGCACCGGAGCCGAATCGTCCTGGGTATGGTCGCCTTCGTAACCATTGCCACGGGTTCTGCCATCGCTGACGTTTACCTTCGCAACCTGTTTCCATTTCTGGACTTCACAGGTTTTTCCGGGACGTATAGCAATACCCAAATGAGCTTGCGAACCCACCACGCTCCCAAGCCGCGAAGCGGCGAAAGAACGCAGCCCAAGTCGTGTCTGGGTTTCAATCGTGCTTCGTCGCTCTGCCGCCTCAGCGGTGATGCTTGCCGCCGCCGTGACCGCCGGAGTGCCCTCCGCCGCCGTGCGAGCGCCCTCCGCCGAAACTTTTTCCGCCGCCGTGGAAGCTCTTTGGTGCATGCCCGCCGCCTCCCATGTGGAAGCCGCCTGAGCCCCGGCTGCTAACGCTCTTGGGCGCGTGTCCGCCGCCAAACAGATGGAAGCCACCCGAGTGCGGTGGTTTTCCGGCGGAGTGCGCAAAGTTGCGGCTCGCGAAAGTCCGGGAAGACCGTCTCCCGAATCCGCCGCGCTGAAAACCTGAGGCCGGCGCGCGATAGGCCTGCATCGAACGGTTGTAGGATGGGCGCGCCCCGCTGCGGTAGCCTTCACCGGTCCCGCGGTTCCAGCTGGATCCGTAGCCACTACGGGTGAACTGCTGCCTGCTTACTGGCGCCTGCAGATAGTTGTGGGCTTGGCGCGGCGTCCGGTCATAGCCGCTTCCGAAGGCATGGAAGCCGCGGTTGGAGTTTCCTCGCCAGTTCTCGGCATATCTGCCCGGCGAGCGAGCGAATCCCTGTCCGCGGTTCCCGTTGTATCCGCCGCCGAACCGGCGGAAACCGTCCGATGTGCGGCCGTAGCTTTGCCCCCCAAACCCTCCCCTTCCGGCGTAGGCATGCAGCCCATCATGCCGGAATCCCCAGTCGGCCACCGTGCTGCTGTGCGAATAGTAGTCCGACTGGTTGAAAAGCACGGACTGGGATAGCCAGTTCAATCCCCACGCCAGCCACCCCCAGGGCGTCTGGCTGAAGGCGTTCATCGCGATCCCGAGCCCATAACTGATCGGCGACGAGCCGAGCAATGATTCCACTCCACCCAGCAGAGAAAAACCGGGGTAGGCCGAAACTTGCTCTCCGTAGACGGTCCACGGGTTATACGTCGGCACGTACACGACTTGCGGATTCACCGGCGTCAGCTGGATGTAGCCCTGGTCGTAATCCACCGCCTGCTGCTGTGTGCTCTCGAGAGTTCCGGCGGCCTGAGCGCGCCGACGCATCACCTGCACCGCCTGGAGTACGTCTTGCGTCTGGTTGTAGTAGGCGTTGCCCAAGTCGGTGGTCCATTGCTGATTGCGGTCCATCTGCGCCAACACCTGGGGAAACGCCGTCAACGCTTTTACACTTGGGTCCCAGTTCTGCGCGTCAGCGCCGGCGGCAATCTGGTCAGGCGAGGCGTAGCCCTGCATCTGCCGCCAGTGGTCGGCATCCGCGATCTGACGGGGGTAGGTCGAGGCAGCCAGGACTTGCGCCACCAGCGCGTCCGGATAAAGTGCGATCGGGGCCACGAGTTGTTCCAATTGCGCCGCACTGAGAGGCTGAGCCGGACCTGCCGCCTGGCCATAACCCTCCTGCGGATACCCCTGACCGGAATCCGGGTAAGACCGTTGCGTGTCGGGCTGCTGTCCATAGTCCGATTGCGGCTCGGATTGCTGATCGGGCGCGTATTGTCCGTTGGATTGATCGTTCTGCGACCATCCCTGATCGCCGGTCTGCGTTTGCTGCGCGAAAACTTTCCCTGGTTCCAGCAGGACAAAGAGAACGACCACAGACAGCACCAGCAAACCTCCGAACTGGCGCACCTCGTTTTTCGCGGTGCTCGTGGGAGCCGCGGCACAGCTACGTGAGTTAAGCGGCCGACGAGAAAACCTGGCAGGGCGCGGTGCATACGGGTACATTTGGGGTTTCATATTTCCTTTCAGGTCCGACATAGGAACGCTCGCCCGAGGAGAAACCGATACTCCAAAGCCGATGCCGACTGGTTCTATGACCTTGATGCTTGAAATCAAGCAGGAAAGCAATGCAGGGCGAATCAATTCTGGGTCAACAGCGAAGTCTATGAAAACACAAGCGTTCTACCCTGAGGTAAATTCCTCCAGTCCGGCTTTGGGCGGGTCGCCCGCCGATTTTCTTCCCTATTCCGGAACAGTAGGCCCCCTCACCTCGAACCAGCGCATCTA
This sequence comes from uncultured Acidobacteriaceae bacterium, assembly GCA_963825155.1. Taxonomy (GTDB): domain Bacteria; phylum Acidobacteriota; class Terriglobia; order Terriglobales; family Acidobacteriaceae; genus Sulfotelmatobacter. The sequence goes on from CAWGRZ010000005.1 coordinate 62,379, forward strand.
AGGCCTGAGCCTATGCGCAATTTCACTCGTCGAGAGCTACTCAAAATCGGAACCGCGGCGGCAGCTGCAGAGCTGGCGTCCTGGGGTTTGCATGGTTGCAGTATTTCCCGGTTGGTTCCGCCCCTTCCCACCGGTTGCGCCAAGTTGACGGACATCGAACATGTGGTGATCCTGGTTCAAGAAAACCGCTCTTTCGACCACTACTTTGGAAGCTACCGGGGCGTCCGTGGATTTTCCGATCAAAGCGCGGCATTCCAGCAACCCGATCCAGCGAATACCACGACCTCGCCGGTAGGACAGCTCCTGCCCTTTCACCTGGATACCTCCCAAACGAATGCTGCGTGCACGCACGACATTAGCCACGCCTGGGTGCCGCAACATCAGAGCTGGGACAACGGCAAGATGGACGGTTTTGTGAGTTCGCGTCTATCGATTGATTCCAACGACGCGGTATTGAGCATGGGCTATTACACCCGCGCAGACATTCCGTATTACTACGCTCTGGCCGACGGCTTCACGATCTGCGACAACTATTTTTGCTCCGTAATGGGTCCCACCGATCCGAATCGCCTTTACACGATGGCGGCCTCGCTCGATCCAGATGGAAAAGATGGCGGACCGATCTTGCAGACGATCGTCACCAATCGCTCGGCAATGTACGGCCGTCTGACCTATACGACCATGCCCGAGCAACTTCAGGCTCGCGGAATTTCCTGGAAGGTTTATTCGTCGCCGGATGAAACGATTCTCGGCGGGATTCTTTCGGACAATGTTCTCTCCTACTTCAAGAATTTCCAGGATTCTGCATCGGTGCTGCATCAAAATGCATTTGGACCACAGTTTCCCCTCGACTTCCTGTCCGATGTGGCGCTCGACAATTTGCCCCAGGTATCCTGGCTGATAGGGTCGATCCTGACTTCGGATCATCCGCCGGCGCCGTCGCTCTTTGGGGAGAATGTTCTTTCCCTTATTGTCAGTGCTCTCAGCGCGAACCCCGTACTGTGGGCGAAGACGGTTTTGTTGGTTACCTACGATGAAAATGGCGGATTTTTTGATCATGTTCCACCGGTCACAGCGCCTCCCGGCACGCCCGGCGAATATGTGACCGCGCCTGCGGTTCCGGATCCGACCGTAGTCGGCAGTCCGGCGATCACCGGGCCGATCGGGTTAGGTTTTCGCGTCCCTATGTTGATCATCTCGCCGTTCAGTCGCGGCGGATTCGTTTCCTCGGACCTCTTCGATCACACTTCGGTCCTACGATTTCTCGAAACTCGATTCGGGGCCGAGGTGCCCAATTTGAGCGCCTGGCGCCGGGCCGCGGTCGGAGACTTAACGAGTGCGTTTAATTTCAAGAATCCTGACCTGTCGATTCCGAGTTTGCCGTCTACTCTGCAAGGCGATCCACAGGCGATCTTAGAATGTGCCGCCAACCTGGCTGGAACGATACCATTCACGGTGCCAGCCACGCAGACCCTTCCGACTCAGGAAGCTGGGACCCCCAGTCGTCCCAGCGGAACATGCTAGTTAGGATATGAGAAGAGCTGGCTTCGGGCCACGTTTTCTGACATCCCCGTGTTGCGGAGGTGTGACAGTCGACAAGCGCACAGGCCAATTGGGTCAGACGATCGGGAACCCGAGTTTTTGCTGCAAGGTTATGAACCGGGGATTAGAACGCAGTTCGTCGAGCTCTGGTTCCATCTTGAGGAATACCAGTCCATTGGAGCGGTCTGCGAAGGCTTTCTCGAGCCAATCGATCGCCTGGTCGTTCCTGCCTAACCCAACGCAAACGATCGCTAAATAATACGGAGACACATACTGCGTCCTCGATTTGGCCACTAGTTCAGCAAGAAGCCTCTCCGCTTCGGTCCGGTTGCCGGATCGTGCGTAGGCGTGCGCCAACGCGGAAACCATGAGCGGAGCACCGTGCGAGAGTTCGACTGCCTTTTTCAGTTCAGCGATCGCCAGAGTGTAATCTCCCTTTTGCTCGTAGGCCTGCCCCACAACAAGGTGCGGGAGTTCATAGGTGGGATCCATTTCGAGCGTGTCCTGCAACTGCTTAATCGAGCGATCGTACTGGCGGGCCAAGTAAAGACGCCATCCCAGACTGAAGTTAATGCTGATGGAAAGAGGATCCAGCTCGCGGGCTTTCTGGATCTGAGCAAAGCTGTCCTGAACCCGGCCCATGGCAATCAAGTAGAGCGAGTAGCGCTGGTAGGCCGTCGGGTAGGCCGGATTCAAGCCAATCGCTTGTTCGAATCCCTCCGAGGCACCGCTCCAATCCCAGTCGTAGTTGAACTTCACAGTAGCGAGGGAGGTTTGGGCCTCGACCAGTGTGGGATCGAGCTGTAGAGCGCGGAGGGCTGCAGCTTTTGCTTTCGGGGCAGCTTCCGGGGCCGGCATGGTGCCAAAGATTTCGGCGCTGATAATCGCGTAACAGTCGGAGAGCCCCGCATACGCCAAGGCGTACTGCGGATCGAGATGGACAGCCTGCTCGAAATACCCGATGGCCTTGACCAGGTTTTCGTCCGATCGCTTGTTCCAGTAATAGAGACCCTTGAGGTAGTCCTCGTATGCTTCGGGAGAAACTGCAGGAGCCTTCGCAAGCCGCTCCCGATCTTCGGGAGTGAGGTTAATGCGAATTTCATTGACGATGGCCGACGACACGCGATTCTGCAACGCCAGGACGTCGCCCATCTGGCTCTCATACGTGTCCGCCCACAAGTGATGATCGGTCGAGACCTGGACCAACTCGGCGGTAATCCGGACCCGGTTTCCGACTCGCAGGACGGTTCCTTCCACCACTGCGTCCACCTTGAGCTCGCGTGCAATCTCGGAAAGCGGCTTGCGCGTGCCCTTGTAGGCCATGGCTGTGGAGCGGGAGATCACGCGCAAGGAGTGGATCTTGGCGAGATTTGCAATCAGCTCATCCGTCATGCCGTCGGCAAAATAGTCCTGGTCCTTGTCCCCCGAGAGGTTTTCGAGCGGCAGAACCACAAGGGAGGTACCGTGTTCCGGGGGTTTACCAGTCGCTACGTTACGGCTGGAGCGGATCGTGAAAACCAAAACAGTCACCAGGCCTGCCAGCAGGGAGCCGGCGAGAATGGCATTGCGGGGTGTCGGCACCCAACGGCGGGTGCTTGTTCCCCGCGAAACGGGGTCCACAATTGGCGCTGGCGCAGATGAAGATGAAGATGAAACAACCGGCTTTTGGAGGGGGATGCTGGAGGAAGAATCCTCACCGGCCTCGGACGTGATTGAGCCGACCGGCGGAGCGGGAGCTGGCTCCACCGGCGCCACGAAACGGTAGCCGCGGCGCGGCACCGTTTCGATATAGCGTGGGTGCTCCGAGGAGTCGAGCAGCACTTCGCGAACGTGCATTACGGCATTGTTCAGGCCGTGATCAAAATCGACGAACGTGTCGCCTGGCCAGAGGCGGGTGCGAAGCTCTTCCCGTGTGACGAGTTCGCCGGGCCGCTCCAGCAGCATTGCCAACAGCTGGAACGGTTGTTCCGCCAGCTTGAGCCGGAAGCCGTGCTTGCGGAGTTCGCCTGCCTTCAGGTCCGCTTCGAAAACCCCGAAGCGGACGATCCGCGCAGAAGCTACAGGAGATCCCATCGTGTCCCTAAACGGCAGAAGTCTGCAAGTATAGACTCCCCGCCACCCACGGTCAAAATGATATGACTCGTTATCCCGTTTGTTTTCAGTGTCAACATCACGGATGCAGAAATGCTTTCGATTGGATGGATCGGGGATTGCGCCCCCTCGAAATATTCTGCAAAGTCGCCGACATCGGAAGAAGTCATCTTCCGGAGATTTCAGCCGAGCTAGTGGTGGGCTAGCAATCTGCACCGAAATTGTTGGAAACGAGTAATCCCTGAGTATCCATTTCCCGGGCGGAAGGAACGCAATGAAAAACAAGAGGCAATCTGGAACTGGTATCGGAACCATGCTGTGCTTGGTGCTGGCGGTCTGCGCAGCCATGTTGTGGTCGGCACCGGGGACAGCCCAGGTGGCGGGTGCAACGCTGTCAGGGCTAATTACAGATGCGTCTGGTGCCGCGATCGCCAACGCCACCGTTTCCACGAAAAATGTGGCCACGGGCGAGGTGCGAGAGGTCGGAACCAACGGTCAAGGCTTCTACTCTGTTCCCAACCTCCTGCCGGGATCGTACGAGGTCAGCGTCTCCGCACCGCAGTTTCAGAAAACAGTGCAGAAGGGGATAATCCTCACCGTCGGCGCGCAACAGGCGCTCAACCTCAGTCTGAAGCCCGGACAGGTGACCCAAGTCGTCGAGGTGATGGCTACGCTTTCGGATGTGCAGACGACCTCGTCGGCGATCAGTTCGACGGTGGATTCCCGGACCGTCCGCGAACTTCCGCTCAATGGCCGCGACTGGACCACGCTGGCAACTCTCGAACCCGGCGTGATCAGCGTTCCCAATCAGGCCACCACTTCGTTCAGCGCCAACAAGGGGAATCGCGGCTTTGGCAATCAATTGGCCGACTCCGGACACCGGCCCAACGAAAATTCTTACCGACTGAACGGAATTACCATTAACGACTACTCGAACGCAGCGCCCGGCGGCGCGACCGGCCTGAATCTGGGAGTCGATTCGGTACAGGAGTTCTCGGTCATTACCACGGGGTACACGGCGGAGTATGGGCGGACTTCGGGCGCGGTAATCAACGCCATTACAAAGTCTGGCACCAATCAGTTTCATGGCACCGGCTTTTTCTTCGACCGCGACAGCATCTTCGATGCGCGCAATTATTTTGACGGGTCGAAAATTGCTCCGTTCCACCGCACTCAATTTGGAGGATCTGCCGGGGGGCCGATCATCAAGGACAAGACCTTTGTCTTTGCCAACTATGAAGGATTCCGACAGAGCTTGTCCTCGTCGGGGACCATACACGTGCCGGATGCGGCTTATCGCGCCATGGCTGTCCCGGCCATCCAACCTTATCTTGCACTTTGGCCAGTCGCACCCGCGAGCGCTCCCGACAATGGCGCTGGCGTTCAAACCATGAACGTGAATGCGAATACGATTGCCAACGAGAACTACTTTATTACGCGGTTGGATCACAGGATTTCGACGTCAGACTCTCTATCGGGGAGCTACTTTTTCGACTCCGGTCCACAATCCCAGGCTGATCCGCTGGGCAATACGGTCCACCAGGTTTTCTCACGGAGGCAGATGGGGACATTTGAGGAAACCCACACCTTTGGCTCGTCCGTGGTAAACACGTTCCGTGCGGGCCTGAACCGCGCGCTGGGCAAAATCAACGATCCGGTATCCGGGGATGCCGTGGCTAAGGATTCAACCCTAGCCGTCGCTCCCGGAGCTGCCGCGCCTCCTCAAATCCCGGTTCCGGGACTCACAACGGCATACGGATTAGGAGGATTCAATCGCTTCACGCACGCGTGGAACTCAGCTCAGGTTGCCGACGACGCATTTCTGACCCGCGGGACGCACGCCATCAAGATTGGGTTCGCCTTCGAAAACATGCAATACAACGTGCTGGAGCAGTTGAGCCCCAATGGCAGGATGAGCACGTACGGCAGCCTGCTCGACTTTTTGAACAACGCTCCCGACCAACTCAATGCCCTGGCTCCAGGTGGATCGCACGAAGTCGGGTTCCGGGAAAAGATGTTTGCTGGATATATTCAGGACGATTGGCGCGCCCGGCCGAACCTTACGGTGAACATGGGCCTGCGGTACGAGATGAGCACCAAGCCGACCGATGCGAACCAGGTTCCCGGTTACAGCATCGCAGGAACGAGTTACTCGGTGGCGGCTGCAGGTTTCCAGGAAATTATCAGCCTGGCAAACTGTACGCAGAGCCCGACAGCATGCGGGCCGGTAGGAGTGAACAGTCCGATTCTTCAGAATCCGACCACTAAGAACTTCGAGCCGCGCATTGGACTGGCGTGGGATCCTTTCCAGGATGGAAAAACAGCGGTGCGCGCAGGTTTCGGCATGTTCGACGTTTTGCCTCTTCCGTATGAGTTCGGATTGAACACAGCAGCGACTGCACCGTTCCAGATTATCGGTACGGCCCCGGGATCGATGCTGGGAGGAGGCGCCATTCCGGTCAATTTCAATCCTCTCCACATTCGGAATCGTTTTATCGACGCCTACCCCAAGCGTGCGATGGTGCTGAATTGGAATTTCAACATTCAACGCCAACTGGCTGAAGGTTTAACCATGATGGTGGGCTACGTGGGATCGCGATCGGTTCATCTGTCGGCGGCGTCCGACGACATCAATCTCGTACAACCGACGGCGGTGAGCGGTGTGGGCCTGGTTTTTCCTTGTGATCCTACCGCCGCGGCCGCTGCTGGCGGCACCTGCGCCAACCAACAGACCGGCACTCGCATCGACCCGAACTGGGGAGGAGGAGCCGGCATTCGCCCAGTGTTATTCGACGGCGCCTCGTCCTATAGCGCTTTCCAGTCGCAATTGAAGAAGGCCTTCAGTGACGGTGTGCAAGGCCAGGTCTCCTACACCTTCGGCAAGTGCCGGGATTTGAGCTCCGCCCCTGTGACCGGTGATACATTTCTGAACTCGATTGCCGTACCTCTGATGCTGCTGAAGTCGGCGAGACTCGGGGCTTGCGACTTCGACATCCGGCACGTTTTGAGCGGAACGTTGATGTGGGATCTTCCTTCGATGAAGAAGTCCGGCGCATTTCTGTCGACCCTGACCAGTGGATGGGCTTTAGGCACGATTGTTACGGCCACCAGCGGCGCACCGTTCACGGTTACCGTGGGTGATGGCAATGATCCGCTGGGCACGGGGTTCAACGGAGATTTCTCCATGGATTTTGCCAGCTTGCTTCCTGGCTGTAGTCCCATCCACGGGGGGCTGAACTATTTGAACGTGAACTGCTTTACGCCTCCTACGGCACCGACATCGCTGGCGCTTGCGACCACGGCCAGCCCCTATGGTTGCGCACCCAGTTCCTTCCCCGCATATGGAGGGACTGCCCCGAGCGGTACCCAATTCTGTTCCAATGTGCTGGGGAACACGAGACGCAACCAATTCTACGGTCCGGGCCAGACCACCGTGGACTTCTCGGTCTTCAAGAACACGAAGATTCCGGCCATCTCGGAAGCCTTCAACCTGCAGTTCCGGGCGGAGTTCTTTAACGTGCTGAATCACACGAACTTCTTGTCTCCGGGATTCCTCAATACCTTCGGCCAGAACAATTCAGTTTTCGATTTCGATGGCAGCACCCTCCCCACCGCGTTAAACCAGACCGCCACTTCATCCCGCCAGATTCAGCTCGGTTTGAAGGTGATCTGGTAAAGTGCAGCCCGGGAAGCCGGGGCCCGCGAGCCTCGGCTTCCGACTTTGTCGCTACACACCACCAACTTCGACACGTAACGGCCGGTCTTCGCCCGAGCAAGGTCAAATCCGGTTATTGGAATCAGAGTAATGCCGAGGTTTAGTCGCTCTTGCCGGCGCAAGATTTCGTAGTCCGGGAGTAAGGGAATCGTTTGAACACGACGAAGGGCGCGGCACAACAATTCGACCCGGTTAGCGCAGGTCAGAACCTGCGGTCGACGCATGTTCGCTGGCGGGTGATGGGCATCGTCATGGCCATTATGGCGGTGACGGCTCTCAACCGGCTGAACCTAAGCATTGCGGGCAAGGCCATCGAAGAAGATTTCTCTTTCAACACCGTCACCATGGGCACGGTGTTCAGCGCCTTTCTCTGGGGCTACGGTTTGTTCCAGATTCCTTGGGGATACGTCTGCGACCGAATCGGCCCGCGGCGCACGCTTACGGTGGCAATTTTCATTTTCGGCGTGGGCGCTGGTGTGGTGGGCATGGTTCCCCGGTTTGCCGGCATGGCAGGAATCAGTGTCCTGGCTGGGTTCAGTCTGGTCCGCTTCTTGACGGGTATGGGCGAGGCCGCGATTTCCTCCAACGTGACCAGGGTGATTGCATCGTGGACGTCGGTGCACGAACGCGGTTTCGCCAGCGGATTGCAGGTGTGCGGGCTGGGGCTGGGTGGAACGCTGACCCCTGTTTTCATAGCTTGGACAATGGTGCATTGGGGCTGGCGGTCTTCGTTCGAAATCTGTGCCGTGCTGGCTTTCATCGTGGTGATCATTTGGCATTTCTATTCCACTGACTGGCCCGAGGAGCACCCGGACGTTAACGACGCTGAACTACAGATCATTCACCCGGGCTCGCGGAAAGGAGACGTCGGGGCGCGCTCGACGCACCGGGGAGCGACCAGCGTGCCCTGGCTCAAGATGCTGAGCAGCGTTTCGGTGTGGGGACTGATTCTCGGCTACGGGCTTCAAGGCTACACGTTCTATGTTTATTACAACTGGTTCTATTTCTATGCAGTGAAGGTGCGGGGCCTGGGCATTATGCCGGCGGCGGCCTGGACGTCGGTACCTTTTTTGGCGATGGCTCTGTTGTCCCCGGTCGGAGGATGGTTCTCCGATCGCGTCGCCCGGGTCACGGATCGCCGCAAGGGAAGGCTGGCAGCGGTATGGCTCGGCATGGGTATCTCGGCGATCCTGCTGTACAGCGGGAACCATCTTTCGGTCACCGTGATCGCTCTGCCTATGATTGCGCTGGCCGCGGGCTTCAATATGTTCGCCGCGGCAAATTTCTGGGCGTCGTGCATCGATCTGGCGCCTTCCTATTCCGCTTCGCTCTCTGCGCTCATGAACACCTTGGGCAGCATTGGAGGAGTAATCTCTTCGACGGTCACGGCATCCATTGCCGTTCACCAGGGGTGGAAACCAGCGCTGGATTTGGCCGTCTGGATCACTCTAGGTTCGGGATTGCTTTTCACCATCGTTAACGGGAATCGGAGCATTGAGGACAACGCGAATTAAATCGCGTCTCATCTATTTCCGAACGTCACGGGGTGGATTGCTCAGCCCGGGTTGCCAGTTAATCGTCAAGTGATCATCGTGGTATTCTCCGCTGTCTTTTACGGCCCTCGCGGCGGCGGGCGTCACGATTTCATCTCAGCGTAATGGACGGAAGGAGCCAAAATTCGCTTCTTGGCCGACGGCGCTACTCGGAATCGTTGTCATTAAAGCCATCCTTATCATTCGCCCTAAAGCCGTGCCTCCTTCCTTTTTTCGTACAGTGGAATCAGCAGATCTCTTTAGATGTCTTTTCGCGACAACTGGCCAGAAGGTAATTGCCCAATATCGCCCTTGCGTAGCATTCCACTATACCCGGACACTAGCTGGTTCGACGCAATTGACAATTCTCCAAAGTCGCCGCAAAGGAGTTCGTCATGACAGAGCTTTCCATTATCATCACTGGTGGCGGTGTGGACAGGCTCAGGCGTTTGGTGCGGGCTCTCAAGTATTCTCTCTTTCGAGATCAAAGGCAGCTCGAACTTCTCGATCAGACACTGGAGAGCGCAGAGGTCGCGAAGACGCGAGTCCAGCCAGATCGGTCAAGTCGAACGGAAATTGGTTCGGCTCAATCAACAACTTCAGGCAGCACTCTGGCCGCCTAGCCCTTTAGGTCCCTTTCAGTGATCATCCCTGCCAAGACGGCGATCTCGACGGCGCGAGAGACCTACGTCGCCGTAGTGACCGTGATCGCAATTGCTGCACACTTGATTCTCCGTTATTCGACCCACCTGCCACCGTCGATTTATCTGGGCCCGCTATTCCTTGCGCTGGCAGTCGGCGGAATTCCGATCCTCTTGAGCCTGGGCAAAAAACTCTGGCTGCGAGAATTCGGCTCTGACTTGCTGGCTGGAATCTCTATCGTTGCTTCCGTTGCAATGGGTGAGTACCTTGTGGGAACAATCATCGTTCTAATGCTTTCAGGCGGGACGGCATTGGAACAGTTCGCCACTCGCAAAGCATCCTCAGTCCTCGAAGCCTTGGCGAAGCGCATGCCGCAGGTTGCACACCGCCGACTTGGATCGTCGGTCGAGGACATCAGACTCGACCAGATCCAGATAGGCGATCACGTCATTGTGTTGCCTCACGAGATCTGTCCGGTCGACGGAGTTATCGTCGAGGGCCATGGGGTAATGGATGAGTCCTATCTGACGGGTGAGCCATTCGAGATCTCGAAGACTCCGGGCTCGAAGGTCCTGTCCGGGGCGATCAACGGCGACATGGCCCTGACCATCGAAGCCGAGAAACTGGCGGTTGATTCGCGATACGCCAAGATCATGCAAGTGATGGAGCAAAGCCAGGACAAACGCCCGCAGCTTCGCCGAATTGGAGACCGCATCGGGGCTTGGTACACGCCCTTGGCCATGGGTGTGGCCGGACTTACCTGGCTGCTTACCGGGGATTCTACCCGTTTTCTGGCTGTGGTCGTCATCGCCACCCCATGTCCTCTCATCCTGGCGATTCCGGTGGCTGTTATTGGGGCGATCTCGCTCTCCGCGAGGCACAGCATCATCATTAAGAATCCCGCAGCCTTAGAGCAAATCACAACCTGTCGCACGCTTATTTTCGATAAGACAGGGACTCTGACGTACGGCCAGCCTCAAATCACCGAGGTATTGTGCAGTCCCAGTTTTGCCAAAGACCAGGTCTTACAAGCGGCCGCCAGCCTTGAGCAATTTTCCAAGCACCCGCTGGCGGGCGCGGTTGTACAAGCGGCGCGCGACGCCAAGTTGGCCCTATTGGAGGTCAGCCAGATGCAGGAGAAACCGGGCGACGGCCTTCGCGGTATGGTTGCCGGCAGAAGCGTACGTATTACCGGACGCGGCAAAGTGGATCCCAAACTGCGGTCCTCACTGCCTCCCCTTGCTTCGGGGTTGGAGTGCGTTGTCTTTGTAGACGAGCAGTATGCCGGAGCATTTCGTTTCCACGATGCGCCTCGTCAGGACACCAAGCCCTTCGTCCACCACCTGAAGCCGAATCATCAGGTGAACCGCGTCTTACTGGTCTCGGGAGACCGAGAGTCGGAAGTCCGCTATCTGGCGCAAGAAGTCGGGATCACTGAGGTGTTTGCCGGACAGACCCCGGAACAGAAGGTTGCAATTGTTGAAGCGGAGACCAAGAGAGCTCGTACCCTCTTCATCGGGGACGGAATTAATGACGCCCCGGCACTGATGACGGCGACCGTGGGTGTCGCCTTTGGGGCTAACAGTGACATTACTTCCGAGGCCGCTGATGCAGTAATTTTGACTGCTTCGCTGGGCAAGGTCGATGAGTTGATTCATGTCAGTCACAGGATGCGATCCATCGCGCTGCAGAGTGCGGTGGGAGGGATGGCGGCCAGCGTCGTGGGAATGATCGCTGCCGCACTGGGCTACCTGCCTCCGCTGGAGGGGGCCATCCTGCAGGAGATTATTGATTTGGCAGCGGTGGCGAACGCGGTTCGAGTGGCTCTCCCTACTCGGAACCTGGCCGACTTTTGAGGAGCTTGCAGTTAAGAATTCGGTACGTGCGCCTATCAGGAGGGTGCATGTCGGATTCGCAGTACGGTTAATACTTGTGCGCACGCACGACAAACCGATTCGGCGCGGGACCGACGAAATAAAATGGATAGCAAGTCACGAGCGTAAGTGCGGATTCGGTTGAGGGGGCCAGGACACTCAGGTCATCGGGAGCGACGACCTTGACCCAATCGACCTCATAGCGGAATAGCCCAGTCGCCGTTTGAAACTGAATTTCGTCATTTCTGCGAATGTCTTTCAGCCCACGGAAAAAGGTATCGCGATGCCCAGCGATTGCACTGTTGCCGGCCTCCCCTGGGAGCGGGGTGCCTTCGATATGGCCCGTTCCTAGCCGCAACATTCGCGAAGCTGTCCCTTGCAGCACTGCGACGGACAGTCCCAGCCTCGGGATATCCAGACGTCCCAGAACATCGCCAGGTTTGATCGCTGGCTTAAGCTGGATTTCGTGGGGCTTTTTTTCCAGCTGGATCTGGTTCTCCAGGGACCGTTTTGCGGATACCTGGTGGAGACTGGCGTCGAGCAGGGTGAAACCTACGTAACCGAGAGCGAGAATGCCGACGATGAAAAAGAGGCGCCGGCTCCAACGAAGTAGCCTGGAGGCGGTTGGGCTGATCTCCTGTTCAGTCGTGAGTCTCATGGCTGATGACCTTTGCCGCCGGGGGTGGAAGTGCCGAGGGTGCGAAGTAGCCGGTTCGAGTGCGCACCGACAAGTGTCGATGGCCTGGCGCGCTTGCTTTCACTTGTATGACTCGGTACGTCCCGTCAAGTTTTCGATTCGTGGGCACATAGGCGATGGTGTACTGATTACGGATATCGCGAGCAATCCGCTCACAGATGGGTGCAACATCCTTCAGTGATTCCGGCAGGAACGCCTCGCCGCCCGTGTCCTTCGCAAGGCGCTTGAGCACGCCGGGGTTGCGATCGGCATCCTGGTCATCGAAGATGCCGATGGTGTAGATAATTGCGTTGGTCTTCCCGACCAAAGCCATGATTTCGGTCAGCTTGCTCTTGCTGGCGTTGTCTCCTCCATCGCTGACGACAATCAGCACTTTCTTGTCCCGATTGCTCTTCTTCATGTGCTCAAGGGCGGCAACAACTGCATCGTAAAGTGCAGTCTCGCCTTTCGGTGCGACTCTGGACAGAGCGACTTCCAACTGAGCTACCTGGTCCGTGAACGGAGTGTTTTCCGGGAGACCAAACGAAACCTTTTCATTGAAATTGACTACGAACATCTGATCTTGGGGATTGCTGGAGCGAGCAAATGCCAAGGCAGCAAGCATTACCTCATGTCGCTTCGGTTGCATGCTCCCACTGTTATCGACGACGAGGCCGACCGTGACCGGGATATCCTCGTGGCTGAAATATTTTATCGGCTGAAGCACTCTGTCCTCATAGACCTGGAAATCATCCTGATTGAGTCCGGACACGAGAACATTCTTGGAGTCTTGGACGGTTGCTTGCAATACGACCACGTCCACGTCTACTTGAATTGTGTAGGGGTTGCGCGGGTCGCTCGGCAACGAAGAGGCTTGCGCACAGGCTAGGCGCGGTAGAACAATCAGAAGGATAAGCGCGACCAGAGAGGCGGCGAAATGCGCCGAGGCGTGCCGCTTCAGTTCGCTTTGTAGACGCGACGCGGATAGTGCAAGCTCAGTCATCCGTCTGTTTCTTTCAGGCAATCTGAGTTGCCCGGTATGCCGGACGGGCGCAGTACGGCGCGCCGTCCGGCGTCCGGTCGTTCAAACGGGTGGTCTCCATTGAGATCCATCCGCTGGGGTGGTTCAAGCAGTTCGCTTCGAAAACGCCGAAAGTGCGAAGCCAGCGCCGATTGTCAGCAACCCAAGCAGTGCAATCAAGGGCAGTGGGCTGGCTGTTTCAGGTAGAGGATCGGCGGCAGCCACGGTGACTGGTTGAGCGGCAGCCACGGGGGGTGCTTCAACCACCTGCGCTAGTTCGATCTCCTCTCCCGAAGGGGCGACGGCCTCGATTGGAGCCGTCTTCAAAGCCTCGACGGGCGCCGCCTCCAGTTCGATAGAGGTTGCGAGCACGGGCTCATTGGTTTCCTTCGCCAACTCGATCGCTCTCGATTTTTCGTATACAAATTCCTCGCCCCATGCACGTCCAGGGTAGAACCATGCCCTCAAAGCCTCAGGTTGTCCGGCGGGCCGCTCGCGAAACGTGATCGTCGTCTTATCCGTCGTCTTCAAGCGGTAGTTGGGGATCGCGAGAATGGTCGTAAGCACCTGGGTTTCGTCTTGGTTGAAGATCTGGACGATGTGGCGGTCGGATTGTGAATCAAGAATCTTGAAGACATACGTGCCGGCTGGCAAGTTATGCTGGCCCACACCTGGAACTTCAAAGGGCTCGCTGAAGGTGATAACGGTCTTCCGGTTCGAGGCATCTGCCGTTGCGGTTGGCACGACCAGTACACAAAGCACAGCGAGGCACAGTGCGATTCCTATCCATTTTAGTGGTTTCATGACTTCTCCTGTATTTTTATCCGACAAACTCGCCCGGCGGCGGTATGCGACAAGAGCTCTTTACGCTGTCGGTTTCACAAGAGGTCTACAGCCGGAGAGTCCGGCTCTTTTTCAGAACCGTGAACAGTCGTTCGAGGGCCAGTATCGAACATGATCGTTTCGATTACTGGTCAATATTGACCGCAGTGTTCCTTGGATTTCGAGCCTTGTCCGGAGGCGGTCGCTTCAAAATGTTGTCTAACCTGGAGTGTTATGAGCGATATTGACCATTCGCATTATCGTTTCCGTGGTCAGATAAGAGTTTCTCTGCCTTTGACGACTGGGACGCCATGGCCAAACACAGACCCGGGTTCGACCCGATAACTTTTCTCTCCACCGCAGGCGGGGGCCGGGAGATCATGTCATTCCCCGCAGGGGGAGCAATCTACACTCAGGGCGATGCGGCCGATGCCTTGTTTGTTATTCAAAGGGGCAAGGTAAAGCTCTCCGTTAAGTCCAAGACCGGAAAGGAAGCGGTCCTCAGCATCTTGAGCGACGACGATTTTGTTGGCACGGATGCGATAGCCGGCCAGCCTTCCCACATAGCGTCTGCCACTGCAATGACGGACTGCAGCCTTCTGCGGATCGAGAAGAAAGCCATGATACTGGCCCTTACCCGGCATGTGAAATTGGCCAATGTGTTTTGGGCGTATGTGCTGGCGAGGAATATTCGGTACCAGCAAGATCTAGTCGACCAGCATTGCAATCGCAGCGAGAAGCGACTTGCACGCATACTTTTATTGCTCGCTCATTTCGACGGGCACGGGTCATCCGAGACAATAGTTCCGAGGACCAGTCATGAGACGCTGGCAGAAATGGTAGGGACCACGCGGTCTCGCGTTTGCTTTTTCATGAAGAGGTTCAAGGACTCGGGCTTCATTTATTACGACACCAAAAGCAAGCTGCTGCGAGTTCATCGAACCCTTCTTGCTTTCTGCTCCCAATAAGCCCTGCCCACGTGTTCGGTCCCGGAAGAAAGCGTCAATCTCCCTGCGTTCCTCTACTTTAGCGGCGATCTGCGGGGCATCCGCATAGGCCGTTATCAGGCGTCATGCTAAGATACGGTGTCGTTTCTGGCACCCATGGGACTCGATTTCAGGAGTCTCGCTATGCCCCGTTCCCGGCCAAAAGTCGCTCGCCGCTCGCTCGCCAAGTCCCCGACAGGAATCCAAGGTCTGGATGAAGTCACAGGCGGAGGCCTGCCCAAAGGTCGAGTCACGCTGCTGTGCGGCAGCGCAGGATGTGGCAAGAGCTTAGTCGCGATGGAGTTTCTGGTGCACGGCGCGGTTCGATACGGCGAGCCTGGCGTCTGCATGGACTTCGAAGAGACCGAAGAAAAACTGAGGGCCAACGTCGCATCTCTGGGCTTTGACTTGCGGGACCTTGCCAGACGCAAGAAGCTGTTGGTGGATTACGTTGCCGTTGAACGACACGAGATTGCGGAATCGGGAGAATACAACCTCGAGGGTCTGTTCATTCGTTTGGGACACGCGGTCAAAGCGATCAAAGCGAAGCGCGTTGTCCTGGACAGCATCGAAGCACTTTTTTCCGGATTAACGGACTCAACCATACTGCGAGCGGAACTTCGCCGGCTGTTTCGTTGGCTGGAAGATCATAAGCTTACCGCTGTCGTTACCGGCGAAGCGGGAGAGCACACGCTGACGCGTCACGGGCTCGAGGAATACATCGCCGATTGCGTCATCGCGCTGGACCACCGGGTCACGGAACAGATTTCCACGCGCCGTTTGCGAATCGTCAAGTACCGGGGCACTTCCCACGGCACCGACGAGTATCCGTTCCTGATCGATCATGAGGGCGTCTCGGTGGTGCCGCTCAGCTCGCTGGCACTTTCCCACAAAGCGCTGACGGAGCGCGTTTCTACGGGAATTTCGGCTTTGGACGAGATGATGGAAGGGAAGGGGTTCTTCCGTGGAAGTAGTGTGCTGGTGTCGGGCACGGCGGGAACTGGGAAGTCCAGCCTGGCGGCGAACTTCGCCAGCGCCGCCTGCGCTCGCGGCGAAGAGTGCCTGTATTTCGCTTTTGAAGAGTCTCCCAGCCAAATTCTCCGTAACATGCGCTCGGTTGGCCTCAATCTGGAGAGGTGGGTAAGGAAGCGACTTATTGCACTTCCACGCGATGCGGCCAACCAGTTCTGGCCTGGAAGGGCACTTAGCTACGATTCACAAAATGATCGCCAAGGTTCGACCAAGGGTCGTGGTCATCGACCCGATTACGAACCTGATTTCGGCCTCGGGCACCTATGACGTCAAATCGATGCTCATGCGTCTGGTCGATTTTCTGAAGGTGGAACAGATCACGTCGATGTTCACGAATCTGACATTTGCAGGTGACCCTCATGAGGGAACTGCGGCGGGCGTCTCCTCTCTCATGGACGCCTGGATTGTGTTGCGGGACAGCAAGCCCAACGGACGACCGAGACGCGAGCTTTACGTTCTGAAATCCCGCGGCATGGCACATTCGCGCGAACCTCGTGAGCTGACTCGTGAGTGAGAGAGGCATCGAATTGGGTATGGTGCTGACTGATCACACGCTGGGCACGGCCGTCGCAGGTTCAAGCCCCGGCAGGTCCGCCAAGTAAACGGCTTGTCCCATCTCGACTAGGCACCGAGCACCGATATGAAGAAGAGTTCAGCAAGGAAGCGTCGCGCCGCCAAGACTCCCCGGAAGGATTTTTACCGGCTGCGGCTTTACATCGCGGGCCAAACTCCTAATTCGATTGCTGCGATCGCCAACCTAAAGAATATCTGCGAGGACAAGCTGCGGGGCAAGTATCGCATCGAAGTGGTCGACTTGCTGGAGAAGCCACAACTGGCCAAGGGCGATCAGATCATCGCCATTCCGACACTGGTGAGAAGACTCCCGCCGCCGGTCAAGAAGATTATTGGTAACCTCTCCAAGACTGAGAGTGTCATTGTAGGGTTGGATCTTCAGCCGGTACGCTGACGTAAGGCTCAAATAGCAGATGTCCAAAAGACGAGCGCATCCCGATGGCCGGCCCGGCAAAGTCGGTGCGCCAAAAGCGGGACGCAAACGTTTCGGACCTTCTCCACGCCTACTGCCATCATCCACGCCGCGGAAACAGCAAGCAGACCTTAGCGCTCGGCTCGAAACTGCGGAGGAGACTCTGCGCGCCATCCAGTCCGGCGAAGTAGATGCTTTGATGGTCTCCGGTCATCGGGGAGAGCAGGTCGTCTCTCTGCAGGGCGGCGAACCAGCTTATCGCATGCTGGTAGAGGCCATGAGCGAAGGCGCGGTGACCCTGTCGCGCGATGGCGCGGTACTCTACTGCAATCGCAGGTTTGGAGAACTGATTCGCAGGCCAGTCGGCAGAATTATCGGAATGGCAGTTCAGTCGCTGGTTGAGGAAACAGAACGAAGCAGATTTGAAACGCTTCTGGCCGAGGCTCAGAAGGCGGTTGCGAAAGGCGAATTCAACCTGCGTTGCCCAGATGGAAGTATGGTTCCGGTGTATTTGTCTCTGAACCAGTTTCGTGGATACAAGGGCCAGGCCCTGGGCATGGTGATCACCGATCTGAGCGATCAAAAACGCAGGCAGGCCGCGGAGATCAAGCTGGCCGCAGCGACGCACCGGCTCCTTCTGGAACACACGCTTTCAGCTCAGGAGGAGGAACGGCGCCGGATTGCGCGCGAATTGCATGACGAGGCCGGCCAGTTACTGACCGCTCTTTTGGTGGGCCTGCGAACGCTCGAAGACGCCCGGAAACTAACAGATGTCCAGACACAGGGACGTCGGCTAAGGGAAATTACTGCCCAGGCCATCGACGAGGTCGGTCGGCTTGCACGCGGACTTCACCCAGCGGTGCTGGACGACCACGGGTTAGGCGTTGCCCTGAGCCGGTACGCAACCGAGTACACAAAGACTCACAACATAGCCGTCGATCTCATACTGAATGAACTTGACTTCCGCAACCTGACCTCAGCAGTTCAGATCACGTTGTATCGCATTCTCCAGGAAGCACTGACCAACGTCGCCAAACATTCGGGAGCCAAGGCGGTCAGCATTCGATTCGACCGTTCGGACGCCGCTTTGGAGGTAACCGTGGTGGATAACGGGTGTGGCTTCGACGCCAGGGCCGTGGCGGTCTCCTCGCACCGCCTGGGAATTCAGAGTATGCGGGAGAGGGCGGCAATGCTGGGCGGAACAGTGAGTTTCACATCCAAAGGCAAGGGGACCAAGATTCTTGTGCAAGTCCCGCTTGCCAACCAGGACATCCGGCCCTCAGTGAAGCGGAGGAGTAACTGAAATGGCGGCGCGAACGCACAAGATCCGAGTCATGATCGCGGACGATCACGCTATCTTGCGCGCCGGACTGAAAATGCTGGTCAATGCCCAGCCCGACATGGAAGTTATCTCGGAGGCTCCGGACGGAGAGAAAGCGGTTCAAACGGCGCAGGAAACGAAACCGGATGTCGCTTTGCTCGACCTCACGATGCCGGGGGTCGGGGGTATGCAGGCTCTGCAGCAGATGGCGTGCAGCTGCAGCGAAACCCGCGTGCTCGTCCTCACCATGCACGATGACCCAGCATACTTGCGATCGGCACTCGCAGCCGGGGCCTCCGGCTACCTGCTGAAAAGAGCGGTCGACGCGGAACTGCTGGCCGCCATACGGGCAGTGCATCACGGAGGAACTTACGTGGACCCGCGTTTGGCCAGTGTTCTTGTCCAGGACGTGCTGGCGAAGAGAGATACAAGAGCTGGGGCCAAACGGCCGGTGAAGCATCCTCAGCGACCGAGAGTTGCAGGTGCTGAGACTGGTGGCGCGGGGTTACACCAGTACGCAAATAGCGAAAGAGATTTTTGTGGGCGTGAAGACGGTCGAGACCTATCGTGCACGTTTTGCGGAGAAGCTGGGACTTCGGACGCGCAGGGATGTGATTCGTTTTGCCGTGCAAATGGGCCTATTGACCGCAGAAGCATTGGAGAGTGAGCCGGGCCAATCGGCTCGTTAGGAATTGCGTTTCGGGCTGGTATTCTGCTTCTCTATCTACCCTTTGTCAGGGTTCTTCCGGACAAGGCCCCTCATTATTAGCAACTTCCCCGATATTTTCCTTATTCCGTTTGCAAGACACTACGTGCAAGATGCGAAAGTGTATCTCGCGGGCCAGGTCAATAAACCGGTCTGCCGATCGGAGAACAAAGCAATGAGGGCGATATTGAACGCCTCCCCCCCGAGGCGGAGGAACGCGATTTCTTTGGCGGGGATCAAGAAGTTGAGTACGGGCTTTGACGCTGAAACATTTCTCGCAAGAGCGGGCGTCGGACTGACGGTGGTTAATCTGAAAACCAAAGGCGCAGCGTTTTCACAAGGCGCCCCAGCGGATTCTGTCTTCTATGTTCAGAAGGGCAAGATTCAACTTAACGTCGTCTCGAAGGTGGGCAAGGAAGCAACCCTCGGCATCCTGGGGGAGGGAGAGTTTTTCGGGGAGGGTGCGCTGGCGGGCCAGACGCTCCGTATGGGATCTGCAATCGCCATGACGGATTGCGAACTGCTGCGCATTGACAAAAAGGAAATGATGCGCGCGCTTCACCTGGAACATACGCTATCGGATATGTTTGTAGCGTATCTGCTGGCTCGAAACATCCGATACGAAGCGGACCTGGTGGATCAACTTTTCAACTCCAGCGAGAAGAGGCTGGCTCGGATTCTGCTGCTGCTTGCCCATTTCGGCAAGGAAGGCGTGCCTGAAATCGTAATCCCCAAGATCAGTCAGGAGACCCTCGCGGACATGATCGGCACAACCCGTTCGCGGGTGAGTTTCTTTATGAACCGCTTCAGAACGATGGGATTCGTCGACTATAAAGGCGCGAGCGGATTGCAAGTTCACAGTTCACTGCTGAGTGTCATCCTCCACGATTAGACCGCGGCAAATCCCAAACTCAGCTCAACGACGGCAATAAGCAAATCAGGCACTGGCGGGATCTAATCCGGAATCTGACCCATTCTCGTCGCCACCAGCACCTCCAACAGAGTTGCCGTGTTACGCACACTTCCCGAGATGGTGAGGAGTGCTTCTGAGACGACGGAATGTTCATCGGCCAGCAAATCAAGACGGTCGCTTACATTGTAGAGTTGCCGAACCTCGTGCAGGATCGCATTCGAAGGCATGGGGACGCGGCTTTCTTCAAGGCCTAAGAAGAGAAAGCTTCAGATGGGCTGACTTAGTTCAGGGAACCTGAAAGAGGGGAAGGTGGTAACCACCTCAAGTGGATCATACCACAAAGGGAGCGTCAGAGGTTTGCGGCGCCCTCGCCTGTTCGCGGTACACGATCAACAGCAGAATTCAGATTCTGCCGTTTCGCTATTCCGAAGGATCCTTCTGGTGCGTCGCTTTTGCCCCAGACAAAATCCCAACCCCCAAGAGCACGATCGCGCCTCCGGCGATCCAATGTACGGGCAGGTTTATCAAGTGCGCGCCGTAAATCAGTCCACCGAGCATGATTGCGAACCCGACCGCATACAGAACGACATGGCATCTCCCCAGCGACCTTGCGGGATGGTTGCGGCCAGTACTCGACTGCCCGGGCCACCAATCGCCCGCGCGGTCTTATTGGGATGAACTGGCTTTCTGATTCTTGACCTGCAGATCGTTCACCACTTGCTGAACGTTGGGCACCGCGGCCGCCACGGTCTCGGCGCGCGAGCGTATGTCTTCCGAGTTAACTTCTCCGGTCAGCGTTACCACTCCGCTTCTCACTTCGTATTTCACGTTGTCGTGCATCTTGTTCTGGATCAGCGCAGCGTCCAAATTGTTCTCGATGCCTCGGTCCAGATCCGAGTTCACGGCCTTGGCCGCTTTTTCCGCGCCCACAGGAATGACGGCAATCTGATCCGCGACAACCTGGTTGCCTGCTAAGGACTTTGCCAGAGATTCTGCCTGTGACTTGTCATTCTCGCTGGCGACTTGTCCGCCGAGGGTCACGACGCCCTGGTCACGATCCTGACTGACGGAGACGTCTTTGAGACCTGACTGATCGAGCGACTTGCGAATGCTGTCCGAAACATCGGGCGACTTTGCAGTGGCCCTTGAGCATCCCAACATGCCACCGAGTGCGACCAGGGTGAGCAACGTAAGGAACAGCTTAATCGTTTTCATAATCTTCCTTTTAATTCGGATCGAAGTTGAATTCTGTGGAATGATTAGATTCATTCATTTGCTTCGGCAGCGCTGTGCAGAACCGCTCACTTTGCGAGGAAGTGCGCTGCCGGGTTAATTTCGGTGATCTTAATTCTCTGTGCTGTTGCGACATTTCCTGCTCGACTTCTGCTCGGTGCCGCAATGCCAATCTCAAGGCGGTCAATTGTGCTCAGTATTTTCAAACGGAACGTTTAATACTGGCAACTTAACAACCTTGGCTTGTGGAGGTTTCAATGAACTTGAATCTGATGGATCCCCGACTCATTGCTCTTGCCGCCGCTGTAGTTGTGATCGTCGCTGTAAGTGCCTGGCTGTATGTGCGAAAACGCAGGGGCACCACCGCAGACCTGCGCCAGAAGTTTGGCCCTGAGTATGACCGCGCCGTGCTGGTCCACGGATCAAAAGCAGAGGCGAAATTAGCGGATCGCGAGAAACGGATTGAAAAACTCAACATTCGCAATCTTGATCCGGAGGAACACGAACGCTATTCGAAGCAGTGGCAGGCGGTGCAGTCCCGCTTTGTCGATTCTCCGAAGGGTGCTGTCTCAGAAGCCGATGACCTGGTGTCCTTGGTGATGAAGGCTCGCGGCTATCCCGTGTCTGATTTCGATCAACGCGCGGCCGATATTTCTGTGGATCACCCTCGGGTCGTTGAGAACTACCGCTTGGCACATGCGATTGCGCTTCGTGTTGGGAAAGATGCAGCAAGCACGGAAGATCTCAGAACCGCGATGATCCACTACCGCTCTTTATTTGAGGAACTGGTGCAGGTGCCCGTGATTGTAGAGAGAAAAGAAGTCGCGTAACAGTTAGACTAAACGAAAGGGAAACAATCATGAAACCAAGTACGCAAGACCAGACTGAAGGCAACCTTCACGAGGTAAAAGGGAAGATCAAAGAAGAAGTGGGAAAGGCAACCAACGACCCCGATCTGGAAGTCTCGGGGAAAGCTGAGAAGAAGGCTGGCAAAGCTCAAAAGTTTATCGGCCGAGTTGAAAAGGTCGTTGGCGAATAGAGAACGCAATCCAGGAAAAAACACATTTCACAGACGGTGCGGAAAGAGCGATTGAACACAATGCGAATGGGCTCAGAGAGCTGCGCAGAAATCAGGGATCTCGGATTTAGAGCGTCCATGCACATAACAATGTATGGTGAACGATTTGAGATTGTTTCAGATCCTTTTAATGAAGATGAGTGCGTAGCAGTTCGCGCGACCAGCGAAAGCGACCCGCAGATCCGCACCTTACGACTCCCAATAGCAATTCTCGTGGGACTGGCAGATCGATTTGTAAAGCGGCCAAGTGTGGTCGGCCATTAACGGCGAGGTTGCTCAGGGCCGGCTCTTGTAAGAATCGACTTATCAAAAAAGGAGAACCACGATGACAACGAATGAGCAGAGCAGGTGTGCCCACGTTCCATGCCATTGCATGGCGCAACCTGGTGACAAATACTGCGGCCAAGCCTGTAAGGAAGCCGGATCCGGCGAAGTCGAGATTGCCTGCCAGTGTGATCACGGAACGTGCCCGCTGACCGTTTGACCGCATGGGCTCGTTTTGCCAAGCGCTGGAATTTCTCAAGGAGAAGCCGAACATGAACGTGAGCCGCATCATGCTCGTGCTGTTCGTCGTGGCGATCCTGCGGTTGCCGACGAATGCGCAATCACTGGCCGACTCGAAAGACTCTGCGGGCACGGTTGCAAGCACGACCTTAGCACAGCCAGACCTGACCTACGTCCGCCCGACGACGAAGACGAAGCTTCACAGCTATGTTTTCGACGCGTTTGGGCCCTATCCAATCGTCGGTGCGGCACTCGCGGCTGGCATCAACCAGGCGGACAATACACCGCCCGAGTGGAAGCAAGGCGCGGCAGGTTACGGCAGGCGATTTGGGTCCGACTTCGGCATCGCAGCGGTAACCACGACGACTCGTTACGCTCTCGCACGGGCCTTCGGAGAAGACACGTTGTATTACCGCTGTGAGTGCAAAGGCGTGTTTCCGCGGCTGAGCCATGCGGTGCTTTCGACCTTCACCGGACGCCGCGGCGACGATGGTCATCGTGCCTTTTCCTTTTCGGCGCTTGTCGCGCCGTACGCTGGCACCATGACTGCAGTTTACGGATGGTATCCCGGCCGCTATAACGCTAAAGATGGCTTCCGAATGGGCAACTACAGCCTGCTTGGGTATATCGGCGGCAACCTTGCTCTGGAATTCCTATACAGTGGACCACACTCTTTGCTTTCCCGCATGCACCTGAATAATGGACATGGCGCGCCAGACCCGCGTCCGAATCCGTGATCACCGAGGATTCGCGAACGGGTCACCTCTGCTTCGGGGATTTCGACGGTGCAACGGCGGGGGCTAGTCCGTTACGCCGCCGCAGGCGTCCGCATGGCCTCCATGTAACTGTCCATCGACTGGGTCAACTGCGCGTCCACTTCGTCGGCGATCGTCATGACATCGGGCAAGAGCAGGCTGAAATCCAGAAAGCTCAGATTGCTCTGCAACGTGCCGAAGAGGGTCACCTGCAGTATTCGTGATTCATGCACCAGCATCGCGGGAGTGTAGCCTTGTTTGTAGCGTAGCTTGCCATGGGCTGTGGCGGCGGCGGAAAAGACCGCATCGCTGTCCTTCGCAGTGGCACTGGGCTTGCTTAGGCGGACGAATCAGGTCTTCGACCAGCTTCGGGAGATGCCCCGTGCGCTCGTTGTCGCTAAGCAGAACGTGGTTGAGTTCTTTGCTCTGCCTTGCCCGCGCGAGCCACTCTTCGACTACGCTGGCGATACAGCGATGGAGGATCGTTCCGACTCGCTCCTTTTCCGGCCGGGCAGCTGGCTTACGGTTACTTAGCTTCGCGCGGACAAGATCCGCAAGTTTTCCAACCTCAAACGGCTTCACCAGGATTTCGTCCGCTTCCAGAAGGATAGCCGCCATCGCGCTCTGCACATCAGGATAGCCGCTGACGAGAAGTGTTAGCGCATTCGGCTGGGAGTGGCGCATCGCGGTAACAACCGTAAAGCCGTCGCCAGGGTTCGGCATGTGCAGGTCGGTGATGAGTACATCGAAGCTCTCGGTAGCGATATGTTTTAACGCTTCTGTGACGCTGGCGGCGGCGACTACTTCAAATCCCTTGCGTTCAAGCGTCGCATTCATCATGCCCCGAACGCCATCATCATCATCGACCAGCAAGACCTTGTGAGTTACGGGTGGTTCGGTCGGAGTCATACAGCACAGCCTCTCGTCGCGAATCACGACCACGACTGATTTCAGTGTGCTTCAAGCTAATTCGTCCGACTGAGCAAAAGAGAACAGTTACTGGAATCGTTAACGCGTAATGTTTCCTCAGTCAACAAGCAAGAAGCGCGGTCATGGGTTAGCGGCGGAACAGTGACCATTCGGACCCTCACGACCCGCGTAGACATTCTGGATTCTGAGCGTTTTCAGGCCGGACTCACACGAGCCCGGCCTTTTTTCGCACGGGCGAGGCCAAGACGCCTGGTCGAGCAAAGGTTCTCAATTTCGATTTCGATGCGAGTTTTTTCGAGTCAGTCCTGCGCGTCGTCGCAAAGCACCAAGACCGGGTCTCCCTTGGTCATGCGTCATACGGATGCGGACGGGATCCAGCCAGATCCGTACAATTGTGCGATCACGGGCAACAACTGGCTGGCCAGTCGATCCTTGGCTACGAAAGCGTCCACCGACTTCAAGACCTGCTCAGGAATGTCCACTGCTCCCGACAGCATGATGATTGGCGCTTGTGGCCTAAGCCGCCTCATTTGGATGGCAACTTCTTGCCCGTTCATCTCTGGCATGGAATAGTCGACGATTACAACATCAATCGACTGGATGGAAGCCAACTCCAGTCCTCGACTGCCGCTGGGAGCGGTCAAGACGATATACCCAAAACTTTCGAGAAAATCCTTTTCGCATTCCAGGACATCCTGGTTATCGTCGATACACAGCACGACTCCGATTGGAACTTGCGGATCAGCCGATGAGGGCATAGGCACCTTCACAGATCCATTTTCAACACTTGGGTACTGGACGCTGTTCACAATTGCTCACCCGCGCAAAGAAACTGATGACATCCAAATGGGCAAGAAAATAAATGGGCCGGCGTGAGCAACGCACCGGCCCATTTCAATTGCTGGTCGGCAATGCCTTACTGACAGGCGCAGCCGGTAATTACATCCGTGTCCAACGTAACCGCGCCATTCCTCGCCAGCGCCCTGCCTTCCAGATTGACGCCAGTGGTAATCGTGATCGACGTCAGCGCCATGATATTTCCCTTGAAGACAGAGTTCGTTCCCAGAGTCGCGGAGCTGCCGACCTGCCAGAAGACGTTGCAGGCCTTGGCGCCGTTAGCCAGGACAATGTGGCTGCCGCTCCCGGTCGTGAGTGTGGACGCAATCTGGAAGATGAACACTGCGTCCGGATTGCCTTGAGCATCGAGAGTGAGGTCTCCAGACTCTGCAAGCGACGACGTCGATGTATAGACGCCAGCAGTGAGTGTCTGCCCGACCAAATCTCCGGCCACCGAAGTCCCACCAGAACGTCCGGCGGCATCGATATACCCGGCAGTCAGAGTCGCCTGGGCGAGGGATGCGGCTCCGTCCGCGATGTGGATCGTCCCGCCTACCAGTCCTGGCGGAAATCCAGTCACGGCCGTACCCGGACTGACTCCCACATCGCCGGAGACTACGGAAGAACCGGTGTTGGTAACGGTAGTTCCGGCCAAGACCGAGAAGTCACCGATGTTAGGACAGAGCGCTACAGGCTGGGTTCCGCCGCCCTGGCATGGACCGGTGGTAAAAGTCTGTTGCAGTGGCGTAACCGGCACTCCACCCATGTCCTTGGCTCCCGCGGTGACCATAATCGTGAAAGTGGTATTCGCTGCCAGGTTAGCGGTGGGCGTGAGCGTGGCTTTTTGAGTGGACACGTCATAGGTCACGGTGCCGGCCACACCTTGAATGAAAAATGTGCTGGGATTGATGGTGAGTGAGTCCATTTGCTCGTCAAAAGTTGCCACGATCTTCTGGTCCAGTGGCACGCAAGTAGCGCCCGCGACCACATTGACCGCGACAACGTATGGAGTTGAAGTGTCGGTGGTTGCGCGCGTGGTAAAGGAGAAGCCGTAGGGCGCGGCAAGCGGAGTTCCGCTCATGTCTTTGGCCCCGACGGTAATGCTCGCGCTGTACATCGTATTGGGGGCGAAGTCGGGAGAGGGTTTGAAGGCAGCAATCTGATTCGTGGCGTCATACGTCACGGTGCCCGTAACACCGGCGACCAGAAAACTACTCGCGTTGATGCTTGCCGGATCCATGGGCTGGCTGAAGACCACCGCAATCTCGCGGTTGGTGCCCACTCCGTTGGTTTGGGGAACCACCATCAATACTGTGGGAGAATTGGAAACGATCGAAGCTGGCGGGGTGTGAACACCATTACAGGCAACGAGAAAAACCACGACCGGAAAGACAGTTGAGATTCTGCAGAACTGACGGATGGACATACGAGTCCTTTCACGAAACCTTGGCGAACTCGATCAGAGGCTCACGCTTGCAGAAAGGGATCGCGAACGATGCAAGCGTGGAAGCAAAACTCGAAAGGCGCACCGGAGGATAACCTCACGCTTGATTATCTTGATTGGAGCCTAAGTGGTCTGAGCAGAATTGCTCACCCGGCTATTTTGTGTCAGACAATGAGAATTAGAGAAGCAAGCCGCGAGCGAGTTGTACCCGCCATCTCAAGCATATTCGGTCTTCCGGCCACGGCGATTCTGCACCTCCTCATGTGAGCGATCTTGCTCAGACTTATCTTGGCTCACCTGTCATTCTTCAAGGGCTGAATTCTCAACCGAGCTTCCGGTGTATCTGAGCCTTCAGACGCTAGATCTGGCCGGCTCACATCCAAGCGGCGATGGCCGTGCTAGTAGAGGAGTTGCAGTTGCGATCACAATCGTCTTACGTGCCGGGTGAAGTCTGGGGCAAATACAACAACTATCGAGCGAATGGCTTGCTGGGATCAGGAATCGTTCACGTGGTTCTTTTGGCCGCTGTCCTTGCCAGCGCTGCTGTTGGACATCAAGTCGTACAGCAGGCAAAGCAGAGGGAGGTCGTAACCTTGATTGCGCCTTCTCCCGACTCATACATATTTCGAACGTCCAAGAAGGTGGTCGGAGGTGGGGGGGGCGGAGGAGATCATGATCCCCTGCCCGCACCCAAGGGAAGACTCCCCAAGTTCGCGATGGTGCAGATCACGCCGCCGCAGATTGTGCTCCGTAACATGAAGCCAAAGCTGGCTGTAGAACCTACGGTCATTGTGCCGCCACAAGTTCAACTTGCGGAAAATCACATGCCAAACCTCGGTATTCCCTCGGTTCCCGCTATGCCGTCAGCTCCGCCCTCCAATGGGTCCGGTTCTGGCGGCGGAATTGGATCCGGTTCTGGCGGCGGTGCAGGGGTTGGACACGGTGCCGGCGTCGGAGCTGGCATCGGCGGTGGCATCGGCGGGGGCGTCTTTCACGTCGGTGGCGGAATATCGGCGCCGCAACCAGTTTTGACGCCTGATCCTGAGTACACGGAAGAAGCTCGCAGGGCTAAAACGCAGGGCATCTGTACGCTATGGTTGATTGTTGACGCCGCCGGACATCCTCGCGACATTCGGGTCGTCCACGGACTCGGGTACGGACTGGATGCGAAGGCCATGGAGGCCGTGCAGCAGTGGCGCTTTGATCCTGCCTTGAAAGACGGGAAGCCAGTGACCGTGCAAATTAGTATTGAAGTGGAATTTAAGCTTTACTGAGTACAGAGCCCCAGGCTCGCACGACATAGAACCCCAACAGTAAACAGAAGAAGATGTGGCGCGTCGGGCGGATGGGGGACGTGATGTGAGAGAGTACCCGGCCGCGCCACCAGAGGAACAAACGACCACTGAGGCCGCATAGTTCCTTCACATCTGTTCAGGGAGCAAAATTACAGCACTGACATACTTGGCGACTGTTCAAAATTGCTCACGTCTTGAAAATAAAGTTCTGCGAGCCTCCCCTTCTGATTTCTCCCGCGGGCACATTCGTTCTCCCAAACGAAAAGGCCAGCACGGGTGTGTGCTGGCCTTGGGGAGGGACCGATCCAGCCCGTTATTTGGTGCAAGTCTCGCTGACCATCTTGAGATCGGTCACGCGCAGGTCGCCATATTCTTCCTTGCCTGCCGCCTTCTCCATTTGGCCTTCTTTCTTTTCCTCTGCTTGTTCCTGTGCCTTCGATTCGTGGTGAACCGAACCGGTAACCGTCACCTGATGGCCCACGTGCTCGTCAAGCTTCACGGTGGTGCTGCTAAGATCCCAATTCTTCCCGTCTTCCGCCGTAATCGAGAAAACGGCAGCTTCAGTGCCTTTTTGCAAACAGCCCGTCAAGGTCTTGGTGGGCATGGGCTTCGCCTCTCGTTTTTCCTGGGCGGCGGTTTCTTTAGGTTTGTCCTGGTTCGCGGGCTCCTGAGCCAAACAAACCAAGCTTGTCAAGAAAACGAACGACAGCGTAGCAAACATCAGTCTCTTCATATTTCTCCTTTGGCCAGAGCGGAGTTACGAGATTCGAACCACGGGCAAAATGACGAGGTGGTGATCGAGAGCCACATCCTCAGACATTGAACAAGGGGCGGGCGTGAGGGTCGAATGTGGCCAAGCTGGCCGAGCGCTAACCCATGCCTGCCCCGAAAGGCCGTCCGCCTGCGCAGGAGGACGGCCACTACAGCAACTTGCACAGTACAGTTTCAACCATGGGGATACTGCTCAAGATTGCTCACTTTTGTTGGATTTCTTGAAAGCTTCCTTTCATCCCGGCAGCTACGTGTTGAAACCGCGTTTGTGGTCCAGGTGGCAAGACTTACAGACCGAGCGGCTAAGGATATTCGTTCGAAATCCTTCTTTTGTGAGCACTACTGACCAGCGCGGTCCGTCCCTTTCCGTCATAGTCGGAAGTGGCCGCATCATCACACTAGGACTCCGCTTGGTAAAGCAAAGCACAACCTCGAAGAGAAAGCTTGATTTCAATCCCCACGCCTTTCTTTCAACGATCGGTAAGGGCAGAAACATGGTGTCTGTTCAGCGGAAGAATTCTGTCTTCACCCAGGGCGATCCTACGGACGGCCTGTTTTTTGTCCAAAAAGGGAAGGTGAGACTGACCGTTGCGTCGGACACCGGAAAAGAAGCAACCCTCGGTATTTTGAGCGAAGGCGATTTCTTTGGAGAGGGTGGACTTTCGGGTCAGCCTGTGCGCATGTCTTCTGCCATCGCTGTGACGGACTGCGTTCTTCTGCATGTTGAGAAAAGAATGATGATGCAGACGCTGAGTCTGGAACCGAAATTGTCGGCCGTGTTTGTCAGGTATTTGCTGAAGCGAAACATCCGCTATCAGGATGACCTAATCGATCAACTGTTTAACTCCAGCGAGAAGCGGCTGGCTCGAGTCCTTCTGCTGATGGCGCAATTCGGGAAAGAAGGAGTCTCCGAAATGTCGGTTCCCAGGTTAAGTCAGGAGACTATGGCGGAGATGGTTGGGACGACCCGCTCGCGGGTCAGTTTTTTCATGAACCGGTTCAGGAAGCTCGGTTTCATTGACTACGACGCTGGCGACAATTTACGCGTTCGCAGCTCACTGCTCAACGTTATTCTCGATGACGACGACGGAACAAGCTCAACTTCACAGCGCAAGAATGCAAGTGGCCGTGCCATGAAGAGTCTCGAACCGCCCGCAAGGCGCGGTGACCCTCCCGACAAGGAACGCGCGAGGCGGCCTCCGCTCCCCAGCCTTAAATCACCGCGGACGTAAGCCACCGCTCCGGAGTGAGCGCTCTTGCTCAGACATCTCTTAATTAGTCTGCTAGCGTCGTATTGTACTTCCCGCGACGCGGAGAAGTTCCGGCATTACTACCTATCTTTGTCGGACTGAGCAACTGTGAAACGAACCGCACCAATTCGAATACTATGCTTGTGTTTATTTCTGTGGCCCGCTTGCCGAGCCAGGTGCCAGGAACTTCCCTCAATCGACTCGCTTCAGGGATCAAGGTTTGACGGCTCAAATTCCGCCCAAGTGAAGCACCAACCGATAGGAACGTGGAGTTCGCTGCCGGATGCTCCGTCGTCGGTCCAGTCTTCAAGGCAAGCACTGAACTTTCACAAGCTCGTCAACGTGCCAAGCCCCAGACAACTGCGCGAAACCGCAATGGGACATTTCACTCCCGGACCGGAGTGCTGCCTCTTAACTGAACGCTACCAAACTTCGTTTATTCATCCGAACCGCAATCCTTTTTTTGAGAGATACCTGTATCCATCGGTACCGGGCCCACGGTATCACTTCTCAACCAGCGACAGCTTGATGGGCCGGGCCTCCTACGCAGCCTCGCGCATTTTTGTCACGCGTGACAACTCCGGAAGGGCGAGGCTGAATACCCCGTATTTGCTCGGATTGCTGTCATCGCTCGCTGTTCACTCTGCGTCCCATCCAAATCTTGCCAGATCGACTTTGGCGACCTTCAACAGTGTCGGTTCGACGGCTGGCGGCGACGCGGGGATGAATGTCTTCCGTGAGTTTGGGCCGGGTCTCCTGCAAATCGTAAAAGGCCACACCCCGAAGTTCGTGTCCAGGGTCGAAGGGCGTTTTACTGGGAAATGAAGTCTCCCACCCTCGGGAAAAACACCGACTTCAGAGCACTTAGCCAAGCAACCCAGGTTCCGCCAATACCATCGAAACCGCGTCTATGCGGACCAGAAGAGTTGCTGTCCTATGTTCAAGCTGAAACACTATATCGTGGTTTCCTGTCTGGCTCCGATCTCGCTAGTGCTTTGCAGTTGTGGCGGAGGGTCGAGCGCCGGCGTTACTCCGCCGGGTAACGTTCAACTTAGCGTTCACGCCGCGGGTGCTGGTGGAGGGATGGTCAGCAGCAGTCCCGAGGGCATCAATTGCGGAACGACATGCAGCGCTGACTATACCAGCGGGACTCAGGTGACCCTCACCGAGACGGCGGCCGCGAAGTCAGCTTTTGCCGGATGGACTGGGGCGTGCAGCGGTACCAACTCATCCTGCACATTAACGCTCAGCGCGAGCCAGCAGGTCACTGCAACCTTTAATGCCATCCAAAACGCAGTTGTTTTAACCGTGAGCCTTGCAGGAACCGGCACAGGTACGATCTCCAGCAACCCTTCCGGAATTAATTGTGCCCCAACCTGCAGCGCTAACTTTACAGCCGGGACTGCGGTAACGCTTACTGAGACCGCCGGCACGAACTCATCGTTCGCGGGTTGGACAGGCGGCGGCTGCAGCGGCAGCAACCGAACCTGCACATTGACGCTGAGCGCGAGCCAGCAGGTCACTGCAACTTTCAACGCCGCTCAGAACGTCACGCTCCTCAATCACATCATTTTTCTGGCGCAGGAGAACCGCTCTTTTGATCACTACTTCGGCGCATTACGAGGATACTGGGCGCAGCACGGTTATCCCGATCAATCGTTTGACGGGCTACCCCAGTTCAATCCCAGTTCCGGCGCAGCGCCGCTCAAGGGGCCAGCCCCTGCCATTCCGGGTTGCGATCCCAGTGCGCCTCCGCCAAGTGATTGCGTGTTCGATACCCACAACTCAATTACTTCGTACCACTTGATTACTCAGTGCATCGAGAACCCGAGCCCTTCCTGGAATGAAAGTCACGTGGATTGGGATTACAACGACGCCGTTGGCCTGCTGCCTGCCACTTTGAACGGATTCGTATGGACCGCAGGCCACGACGCCAGAGCCCTGGTGCCACCGTTCAACGACACTGATGGCATCCGTGCGATGGGGTACTACGATGGCAGCGATCTTAACTATTACTACTTTATGGCTTCGAAGTTCGCTACCTCGGACCGGTGGTTTCACCCGGCAATGACGCGCACGCAACCGAATCGCGCATTTCTGATCGCCGGCACAAGCCAGGGATATGCGTATCCGATTGCAACGGACACCGCGGATATGGCCCTGGCGACTGCCCCCACCATCTTTCAGGAGCTTCAAACCGCTGGCGTCAGTTGGAAGATCTATGTGAATCCTCAGGGAAGCGCTTGTTCCGGCCCCCCTTATGACCCTGCCTGCCTGCTCACCATGAGCTCCTTGCAGTACTTTCAATGGGGTCAGACGATCCCGACCCAGTATCCTCAGAACCTCGCACCAATTTCTCAGTATTTCACCGACCTGCAGAACGGGACTTTGCCGCAAGTCGCTCTGATTGAGCCGGCCACCGACGCCGGTTTCGATGAACATCCATCAAACTCCGACTTGGCTCTGAATGATATCCAGCTGGGCGCCAACTATGTTTCCTCGCTCATCAATGGGCTGATGGCTAGCACTTCCTGGAAAGACTCGGCCTTTATTCTCACTTTCGATGAATTCGGAGGTCTCTACGACCACGTCTCACCGCAGCCAGCCGTCAGTCCGGATGGCATCAAGCCAGTCGATTTGCTTCCACTTGATGTTTGCACGGCGACGACCGGGCCGACTTGCGACTTCGTATACACCGGTTACCGCGTGCCGCTGATTGTGGTTTCGCCGTATGCAAAGAAGAACTACGTCTCGCACACCGTGGCCGATTTGACCGCGATTCTGAAGCTCATTGAAACCCGCTTCAACGTTCCGCCTCTCACCCGGCGGGACGCCGCCCAAATCGACATGACGGAGTTCTTTGATTTCAGTGATCCGCCTTGGATGACTCCTCCGAGCCCTCCGGCGCAAGTCACTAGCGGCGCTTGCTACGTGAATCAGTTGCCATAATGTGGCCGGAGAAATGGACATTAATGATCTCATCGACGAACGATAACGAGCACTACGATAAGAGCGACGAGCATCAGGTTCCTATGTCCTCAACTACGTTTCTGCATTCGCGCAGCGTGATGCTCATCTGCCTGTGCTTCTTCCTCGCTCTCGTAGTTGAAGGCGCGAGCCAGACCGCCTCTTCAATTCCGGCTTCGTCAGTTGCAACCGGTGTCGCGCAGCCGGTGCCGGGGCAGCCCGGCCAGAAACCCGCAGATGATCAGAGCGGCGTGTTCGTGTTCAAGGCCGAAGTTCGGGAAGTGATCTTGCACGCTACAGTCGTAGACGAACAGCGGCGGCTGGTTACCAATCTTGACCGGTCGGCATTCACGGCATTCGAAAACGGAGTGCCGCAGGTAACGACTTCTTTTCACCGGGAAGATGTTCCGGTAGCGATGGGTATCGTGATCGACAACTCCGGCTCCATGCGGGAAAAGCGAGACCAGGTGAATCAGGCGGTTCTTGATCTGATTCGAGCCGGGAATCCCCACGATGAAACCTTTGTAGTCAATTTCAGCCATGATCCTTATCTCGACCAGGACTTTACGTCTAACGTGGACCTGCTCCGGACAGCTCTCAAGAAGGTCTCCGCACAGGGTAGCACGGCGCTCTATGATGCCATCGTCGCTTCCGCGGTCCATTTGAAGAACGATCCCCGCGTGGAACGGAAGGTTCTGCTCGTAATCACTGATGGCCGGGACAATGCCAGTCAGGAAACACTACAGGAAGCTTTGCATCGCCTGCAGCAGGAGAATGGGCCGACGCTGTATTTCATCGGACTGCTCGGGGATGAACTTCAGAAGTCAGACACCGGAGCCTTGCAGAATCTGGCCGAGGTTACGGGCGGAGTTGCCTTTTTCCCGAAGCGCCTGGACGAGGTTGACGACATCACTCGGACCGTGGCGCGCGACATTCACAGCCAGTACACCATCGGCTACAAGCCAACCAACCATAGTAATGCAGGATACCGCGCCATCGAGGTGAGAGCTCTGGCACCAGGCCATCGCAAACTGACCGTACGCACGCGGAGTGGATACTACGCGGGCCAGTCTGTCCGCTGAGAACCAGCCCCAACCGAACCCTTTCCGTTTCTAGTCACAGTTCAGGAATCTGAAACCCCGCCGTTGAACCGCAACAGCAATTCGTTTCCAGTAGCCTCCCGACTTCCCAAATTCTCCGCAGCGGAACCGAGCCGTATTGACCAGACTCCAGACTCTCAAGAGTAGACAGTAATGTTAGCGGGTTTCTCGGAAATGGATCTCGCACTAAAGGAGTCCGACATGCACCGTGGATACCGGTATCTCAGTTCCGTTCTTCTGGCCGCCGCCCTTGCTGCACCTGTTGCGGTGCTAGCTGCGGCGCGCCCGCAAGACGATAGGAAGGACGAAAACAGACGAGGCGAGAACCACAAGCGCTACTACGACAAGCACCACAAGGACTATCACACCTGGGATAGCAACGAAGATCGCGCGTACCAGCGGTACCAGACCGAGCGCCACGAAAGGCGCGCCTTCGTTCAGTTGAGCACCCGGCAGCAGACCACCTACTGGAACTGGCGCCACGATAATCCGGATAACAGATGAGGAACTAGCTCGCGCATTTTGTAATCGTTGATATGTGGGCGCAGAAAGTGCCGGCGTCCGCTAGCCGAGGGAGTGCGACCATGACCTACACGATGACTAAACCCTGCCCAGTCTGCAAACAGCAACTAACGAAGCAAAAACCTACCGAAAGCGTACCGTGCGCCTGCGGTCACCATATTTGGCAGGGATAGAGCCGTAAGGGGATCCAAGCGGTTGTCAGCAGTCCGCAAAATTGGCTAAGACACTTAAGTCCAGAACCGCAGCCTATCTACCAGATTCCCTTATCGCTCCCCGTGATCTTCTGACCCACAGCGGCGGCAGTGGCAAGACATGGCAACAGACTAAGCCGGACACTGTTCCTTAATTCGCGATTGAGCAGCAGAGTTGTCAGCTGTGAGCCATAAAGCTTCGCGGATTGCGGCATAATCGGAATACGAAGGAAGCCTCGGCCGAAGTGAATCTCATCCCCGCCGAATCGTGCTGAGACCCTCACGAATGGCGGGAGGTCAAGTCCCTGCCCCCGGTAATATTTCAGGTAGTCCGACACGATCGCAAGATAGCTCGCGACGCCCTTCCAGATTCCGGCAATTTTGGACAAAAAGCGTAAATCCTCGTAATCGATGGGGCTTGTCTCTGACAGCGTGGCGGTGTCAACGATGTCGCACAATCGAAAATAGAAATGGCGGTACATCCGTTGCAGTGTGGAAATCATCAGGCGATCCACGCCAGCAGGCACCCGAAATGTGCGGTTTCCAAAAGGCGCGAGCCTGGCGCGCTTAGCTAGGGACGCGGCAATTCCAACCTGTTCTCCGGTTTGGCCCAGGCGGCCCATGTGGATCTCAACCGCTTCGGGCAGTCCGGGTATAACGAAGTTCCATTTGCGAGCCAAGCGATCTCCCCAACTGCGCGGTGCAAGTTGCGCTTCGAAAGTCCGCGTCATCAGTTGGAGGACATGGCCCGAATCCGCATTCGTGTACAGATCAAGGTCGCTGCCGAGATCGGGCCAGTGATCGAGCGATTTGATCACGGTGATGTCATGTCCTTCCGCCTGGAAGGTGTCGCAGACTCTCTGCAAGAATGACATCGCGTTCTCGATCCGTGCATGCTCAGCCGCGAGCGCGCTGGCCGCCCATTCGGCGCGGTTGTCGTCACCCGCACGACGCATGACCTGGAGAAACACCTCGAACCCGCGCATCACCACGTGGTGAGAGTTGGCCAACGCCAAAGCATTTTCAAACTCTACATGGGTGATTTCTGCAATACCCAGATCCAGGTCTACAGCTGTGGACGGAAGTGGTGAGTCGCCGCAGCCGGGCGTCAACAGAAGCCGGGAAAGGACGACCAGGGACTTACTTGAACCAAACTGAGAGAATGCTTTAGTCATAGGTGGCAAGAATCCATCGACGTTATTGGGGTGGCCGCGGCACGGGTGGTTTGGAAACGGGTGACGGGGTAGTTGGTTTCGCTGGCGACACCGTGGATTCCTCCACGGGAGTGTTGTCCCGGTGTTTCAGTTCGATCGGACCTGATTGCCGGCGTCTAACCTGGTCTTCCAGAATGATCTTGTCGCCAACCTTCTGGTCGCTATCGGTGGCAACTGCAAAGAGGTGCTCCCCTTCGGCCGACCGCCGGGTCGCAAGTCCAACGTGATCGTTGGCGTGTTCGGACTTTCGGGCTTTGGTGTAGAAGAACTGCGCGGTCTCTAGGTCGCCATCCCTTTCCGCTAGATAGCCGAGGTTGTTGAGTGAAAATGCGCTGTTTGGATCAAGAGAGTAAGACTGCAAGAAGTCTTGCCTCGCAGTGGGCCAATCATTCCGATTCGTCGCTGAAACCCCGCGCACAGCGAGCAAGGCAGCGCGTGCCTGGTCGGTGTCCATCTTTCGCAGGCGTTCTCTCAGTTTTCTTGCACTATCGGCCGCCATCTCGCTGACCGGTTTTCCTCTCCAACTGCGGTTCAGCGTAACGATGACGGGTTCCGAGGAATGCGAGTCCGCGGCCGCCATATAGTACGTCAGCGCCAAGTCGTAATCTCCTCGCGACTCCTTGGCAACGCCCATATTGTTCAAGGTGAAAGGGTTCCGCGGATCCATCGCCAGCGCTTGCTGCAGAAGGTGGTCAGCCTCTGGAGTCCGACTCTCTGACAAAAGCCGAATCGCTTCGACATTTATGCGATTGACCTGCATGGGGACATCGTTCAGGCCGCCGAACGCTTCCCGCATTGGCTTTCCTTCCAGGCGCTTCGTATTCGTACGGTCGATCACCGCATCACTCGCCTGTTGCGACGCCAGACTATAGAACTTTTGCGCCCGCTCCAGTTGGCCCTGCAGCTCGGAAATGTAGCCCAGGTTGTTCAACGTGAAGGGGTCGCCCGGATCGAAGAGATACGCTTTAAAGAAGATTCCTTCGGCTTTTTCGTACTGCTGCTTCCGCAAGGCTTCAACCCCATCACGATTGAGACGCTGTACCAGCGTAAGTTCGCTTCGCTTGGGGATAGTAAGTTTGAGGTCGCCAGCCCGCGCGCTCCGGGGCCCGAAGCCCACGATGACGGCAACTATGAGTACGACTAGTCGTGTACTACGCATGTTTTGGTCTTTTAGGAGCGTGAGTTGGATGCACCGCGCGGGAATGCGTTGTCTGCCCAAAGGCAACATTTCTTCTTGCAGGAATGGAGCTTTGAGACCACCGCTGTGCGCTTCTTATCATCAAAGAGGCGTCGAAATCCAGGTGGCAGGTAAGGTGTCCGAAATGGGTCGTTTTCTAGCTATAGCTATTCTTAGCAGCGTGGCATTGGCGCAATCATCGTCACCGGCAGGCTCGAAGCCAGCGGCAAATCAAGGCGTGCAGCCTTTATCCAGGGTGGAGAGCGCGTTGAGCGGGCCGCCGGACCTGCCGCCAGTGCCCCGGGGAAACAGCACCGTCATCGGTGGCGCAATTCATGCGGTGGATCGCGTTCGCGATCAGTTCACACTGAATGTGTACGGTGGGCAGACACTCAAGGTTCTTTTCGACCAACGCACCAAAGTGTATCGCGACGGAGTAAAAAGCTCGCTGCACGACCTGCGCGCCGGCGACCATGTTTCGGTCGAGACAGTACTGGATGGAACCGCAGTGTTTGCCCGCAGCATCCACCTGCTGTCGGGGGCCCCAGAAGGCGAGTGTCAGGGGCAAGTGATGAGTTACGATCCCAGCAGTCGTGAATTGACCGTGCGTGACGCTCTATCTCGCCGACCTGTCCGACTGCGCGTCCCTGCCGGTACCGCCATTGTTCGCCAAGGTCAGGCAGCATCGACCTCCGCGGACACTGCCTCCTCGGACCTGGCCGCGGGGACGTTGATTTCGGCCAGGTTCCAATCCGACAACAGGGGTCATGGTGTGGCCAGCCAGATCGCCATCCTGGCGACTCCAGGAACTGCATTTGTGTTCGTTGGAAATGTCGTATTCCTCGACTTGCGTTCTGGGCTGTTAGTGCTGGTCGACCCGCGTGACGATAAACGCTATGAGATATCCTTTGATTCCGACCGCTTGCCGATGAGCCGTGACCTCCATGAGGGTGCGGATGTGAGCTTGACCGCGGACTTTGACGGGTCTCGCTACGTGGCCAGGGCGATCACAATCAATGCGGCGTCTGACAAGTAGATTAAGAGGTTGTTTCGCGGGAATGAACAAACGTGGAGCGCGAAGCGAAATCCGCTCTTCCTGGCGCATTGAGCAAATCTGTACCGCAAGGCAGAAACGTTCGCCGGACACCGACCTACTTCAAACCGTACACATCCAGTTCACCCTGCGGATTTGTCACTGACACCAGATCTCGGCCGGTCCCAATATAAACTTTCCCGTTCGCGACAATCGGGGAGGTGAACTTGATTCCGTAGCCCGGCGCATCTCCGGCATTAATTCCGCTATTGTACAGTTCGCTGTTCAAATTGCCTGCATCGTACGCGCGCAGTGTCGCCGCCGTCGGCGCGGCTCCGTTTGGATTTTGGTTTTGGAGAGGCTGCCCATGGTCAATAATCCACAGGATTCCGTTCCCAGTGCCATTGGCCGAAATGAAAGCGGTTGTGCCATTGCTGCCTTCCTGTATGGCGGGAAAACTCCCGAACGCCGGTGTCAATGTCCCTGAATACTGAAACTGTACGATCCCGACGGGTATGGCTGCTGCCGTCGGAGTTATTCCGATGTAGACCGATCCATTGAAGTACGACGCCGTCGCGAAGATTTCGTAGGAATTGACGTCGGTCGTCCATG
Organism: uncultured Acidobacteriaceae bacterium; assembly: GCA_963825155.1. Classification (GTDB taxonomy): domain Bacteria; phylum Acidobacteriota; class Terriglobia; order Terriglobales; family Acidobacteriaceae; genus Sulfotelmatobacter. Next base: position 101,150 of record CAWGRZ010000005.1, read on the forward strand.
TTCCCTGGCTGTCGGTGCAACTTGACGAATAGGGATTGAAACCAAAATTGGACAGGACGCCAGGCACTGTCTGCGTCGCCCCCGCGTCGTTGGCCTGCTCCTTGCCAAGATTAGTCGTGTTTACCAGATAGAGCTTTCCGGTCTTTCCTCCCGCCAGCGCCTGGGTGCTACCTGGAATCAGCAACAAACCACCCGCTGCCATGTCTGCGTCGTTGCAATTCATATAGCGATAATCATCGGCCGTGAAGTAGTCGATTAGTTGAAGGAGCCCGTTGTTCGAGAACTTCAACACCGAATTGCCCCAGGCCCTCTGCCCATCCCATGGGCCGTCCCCCGTGGTGATGTATATGTTTCCGCTGTCATCGGCGGCCGGGCCACCGCCGCCCATCCAGATGCCGCCGGCCCCGGGATACGCACCCTCGCCGTTGGCGTCAGGACCCGCATTGAAGACGCCGGTCTGGGCCAGGGACTGCGCACCATAGGCGAGCAACCATCCGCTATGACAACTGCCGAAACCAATGTAGACCGTGCTGTTCGCCAGGAGGAGGGCAGCCCGCTGGATACAGGATGTGTCTAGAGAGACCACACCGTTTTTCGAAGTTGAATTTGTACCCGGCACCGAAGCTTTAATGGTTACCGGCCCACCGAACTTTTGCTTTCCGGTGGTGATATCCAGGGCATTCAGGCGGAAAGTTGAGACGCCCGATGAAGTTAGCGTTTGCGTCGAGACAACATAGATCGCATTCGACGCCGCATCGATTACCGGCGTTGACGTAACGCCCTGATAAGGCTGAATGGGACCATCGGTCATCGGTGTTTCGCCCGACTGCAGCAGCGATACGTGCCACAGCGGCTGTCCGCTGCCGTAATTGTCGGCATCGAAGGCATACACGCTGTCTTTTTCGGTCGCGGCGAACACAACATTGTGCACGCTGCCGTTGACGGTCAAGTTCGACACCAGCAGTGGCTGCCCATACTCGTACCCGTCTAACAGGTAAGAAAACAGCTTGCCAAAAGTCTGAGGAGTTACGTTGGCCGGCGACAGCGCTTCCTCGCCCGGGTTCAACCCCGAGCGCTGAGCATCGAAATGCCACATTAGGACATTCGCTACTCCGCTGGTGGCCGCCGTCACGGTAAGTAAGGCATTCCCGCTGATCCCGCCTAGCGATGCCGTCACGTTCGTCGAGCCCGCAGCAACGCCTGTCGCCAGTCCGCTCGAATCTATCGTCGCTATCGCTGGAATCGCGACGGTCCAACTGGCGGTCGAACTCACATTGGCCGTCGAGCCATTGCTGTAGGTTGCCGTGGCCGTGAACTGCCGCGTGGCGCCCATTGCAACGCTGGTGCTGGAGGACGTTACCGAGACCGAGGTGAGGGTCTTAGAAGTGGGGTTGCTCGAAGAGCCACCCCCGCATCCTGTGTTCGCGACCACGACCGACAGGGAAAAGAAGCAGACAGCGATAGAAAGAAACCGGCGACGACGAACGGCCATTTGTCTAATCTCCAAGCCTGCTAGTCCGCAAAAACGGCAGTGAGAGTGTTAAAAACTGCCGCGACAGAACATCAAGGAGCACAAGCTTATGGCACCGCACTGCCGCAGGTGCCGTTTAGTTGCAGCATTGTTGTCGAAGGTTGCTCTGCGGACGCAGATTACGCATCTGGCGATGGCTCCCCTTCCCGATGGTCGGCCTGAAGGCGAGAAATCGGGCGTTGCCATGCGCCGTCTTTGGGAAAAGGACGATGCCCTTTCGAGTGGGATCTCGCGGCGTTTCTTCGTTGACCTACCCAAAAGCCTGTATTACTGTTTGGGCAACATTGGTGAAAGGCGGATCGATCCGATCGGTCCAGCGAGACTTCAGGGGCAACGTCCCGTTCGCGTCGGGCCTAGTCCTTAGCATTGGCAATTCAGAACTTGTGATTCCACAAGCACGCGTTCCAAAAATAGACTCCGGAGGCCCGGACAGCAATGAAGACTTTCTTCAGCAATATCTTCATTTTCATAGTGTTGGCGACATCTGCCCTCGCAACCGTAACCGTGAGCAGTCCAAGTAACGGGGCTACACTTGGCTCGCCGGTGCCTTACGTGGCGACTGCGACCGCGACCACTTGTTCAAAGGGCGTAGCCTCCATGGGCATTTATGTGAACAACCAGCTGGTCTACGTCGTAAACGGAGCGAGCATGAATACTCATTGGGCCTTCGCTCCTGGTACGTATAGCACGGTCGTGGAAGAGTGGGACTACTGCGGCGGCGCGACCTACACGACGCTGGGGATCACGGTCAGCAGCCAAACCGGCGTATTCGTTACCTCGCCCGCGAACAACAGCCAAGTTGCCTCGCCGGTGAATTATGTGGCCACCGCGACCACGACCACGTGTTCGAAGGGCGTGGCATCCACTGGGGTCTACGTAGACAACAAACTGACGTACGTGGCGCAAGGAGCAAGTCTAAACACCCAGGTGTCCTTGAGCCAAGGGGCCCACAATACGGTAGTGGAAGAGTGGGACTATTGTGGCGGAGCTGCTTATTCCACGGTGAATGTCACGGTGAAGGGGACCGGGACCAAGCTCTCCAATATCCAGGCTAACCAAGGCTGGAAGAGCTGGGGCCAGCTTCCCCCCGCCTATGCTGACTGCTCACCCTGCTCAGGACTCAACTGGTCAACGAAGTATGGAATCACATCTCCGTCAAAGAGCAAAAATGCGACCCAATTCAATACCAGCGGAACGACTCCTTACGGGGTTGTTCTGTGGTACAACCCGGTGATTGGACAATTCTCAACCGAGGGACTGCCCGACAACAATCACACGCTTATTCCGACTCTCCACAACTTTACGTACGACACCGACTTCTATGTGACGAACCCCGCCGTGACTCAGGTATTGGAGTTTGATGTCGCCATGTACTTGGATTCGATCGGGATGTTCTGGGGAACCCAATGCAACCATTTAGGTGGAGGGGAATGGGACTACCTGGACAACGTGACTCAGAAATGGGTTTCGGCAGGCGTTTCCTGTAATCTCGCGAGTGGCTGGAACCACCTTACCCTTCAACTGCAGCGCCAATCGGACAATAGCCTTCTGTATCAGTCGATCACGCTGAACGGTGTCACGTCCAACATCAACAAGACGTCCTCACCTTTCACGGTGCCGTCCAGCTGGTATGGCATTACGGTCAACTACCAGATGGACGGAGACTACAAGCAGTCGTCCAATACCACGTATCTGGACAACTTGAGCCTCACGTACCAGTGAAGAGCGCACACGCACTGCGGACCCGGTTTTACTCATAGGCGCTCGGTGCTGCGCGAGCGAAGCCAGGGAAGCGGTGCAAGCCGTCAGGCGATAGTTTTGTCAGAACTTGTCGCAGAACCTGGCGCTCCACTTCCTCGACTGACTGCGGAGCGATAATCGTCATCCCGCCCACCAGTTCCGCCAGAGCCAGATAAGACGCACGGCTGCTGTGGAGAAAATCGAGCGGATACTCAGGTTTTCGCGCGCAAGCTTGAACCGGATCTGCATCCAGCAGAAAGCTGATGTCTGGTTTCGGAACGAGCATCAGCAGCAGGCGATCATAAAGTCGCACCGTGCCATTGTGCAAAGGCAGGTTCGCGAGTTCGTCGTAGAGATATCGGTCAAAGATTACAACGTCTGCATCTGCTCGTAACATCTTAGCTGCCACCATGCGGAGCGAGATGGCGTCCACGAAGTAAAGCACGAATCGCACCGCTGTCATATACCAGGATTGGACGTTTTTGTCGCGTCGGTTTACCGGCTTTGCCGGAGTGCCGACACCTCTGTCTCCCTTGAACAAGGTGTGGCCAGCCCCTTCTCGGACCCAACTTAGCCTCGCAACGTCGTTCCAGAACGTAACTAACAGAACACGTGCGCCAACTTCATTCAGTCGGGCACGAAGGGCGTCGATTTGGGTGCTTTTACCGGCGCCGTCAATTCCAGAGAAACTTACTATTCTGGGGGCGCGGCTTTCAGTGGATTTTCGAATCATGTCCCGCGGGCTTCTCTCCGGGCGCTTCTGGGCGTTGTGTCAGTGACTGCCCGGTGGCCGGCTGGGACTTGCACTGGACAATGCCACAACCGTTGCGACGGCAACGCCAGCCCCAACGATAGCGCCAACTTTGATCAGGATGGAGCGCGCTCGCCTCTGCTTTGCCGGCGCAATCGCCGCTCCGGCGGGCCTGGAAGCCGCAACGCCTGTTGTTTTTACCGATGGGGCTGCGGCTGTGCCGAGCGGTTCCTGTGCACCATTTTGCAGCTTCGGGGAGGACTGTTGCACGCTGGACAGTCCGTCTTGCGAACGTACCGTGCCGGGACTGTTGGGAAGCGATTCAGACTGGGGTGGTTCGATCTGGGATGGTTCGATCTGGGATGATCCGGCTTGTACTGCAGTAGCGTCACTACCGGAAGTTGTGGCCTGAGGCTTCGTGGAGGTGGCGCTTCCGGCCTGTTGATTGGGCGGCGGCTCCTGCTGCGGGAATGGCTCGGCAGTCGCAAATGGCGCGACGAGTAACAGCAAGAGACAACCGGCGATCTGTCGCCTCAGCCAACGGCCCGAGGTCTTCACCGTTAGTTGCGAAACTTGCAGCCCTGCCCCCGAGTCAGATTGACCATCTTCAAAACCGTGACGCGCTTGGAGTGGGAGGGGTGAGCACTCGTGCCCGCGCACTTGTTGGAATGACGTTGTTGGGAATTGGTCGAAGCTGTTCACCGCGTCAGCGGTGCTGTCAAACGTCTCGAAGATATGATCCACCCTGGTGAGTTCCAGCATTGCTGCTGCTTCTTGAGGAACTGCCGCAAGCCTGACGTCACCATTCCGCTTCATGGCCTCCTCCAGGCAGCGCAGCAACACGTGGATTCCGGCGCTGTCGAGCTGCCGCACTTTGGAACAGTCGAGTACTACACGGGGACGGTCTGCCTTCAAGCAAGACTCTACGTCGCGAAAAAACACTCGTCCTTGCTTAACGCTCAACTTCTCCGGTAATTGTTTTACCGCAACAAGCCTGCCAATGGTCATATTCAGGATCGCAACCCCACACATCTTCTTTCTGTCGTTGCCCGAAAGATGGCGTAGTCCCACCTACTTAGGCTACTCAACAAATCTAGATTGACGGCAGCGCGGGGTCTATCCTGTCTTGTCAGTAGGCGGCCGACCGGGTTGCGCTAGAAATTAAATACGCGTTTCGGTCAAAAGGAGCTTTACAAAAGCCGCGCGAGTTCAGCCTCAGGATCATGCACAACGTGGGTTAGCAGGTTTGTCCCATAGCGAAAAAGAGTCGCCACATTTGTACGGTACCAACAGCATTCCGTCATCCTTGGTGATAGTCCGCACAAGAAGCGAAACCTCAGTACGGTGTCCGGCGATGTCAAAAGTGCCGCCACAAGACGGTGATTTCCATCCAGAATCGTGAATGGTTCGCTCTCGTTCAGGCCGATTAGAAGCACAGCGCCGGGATCGGTACCGCGGCGGAGCCCATCTCCAAGCGTGGCTATCTTCGAAAGAAATTCCTTCTGGGCGACATCTTGGGCGAGAAAAGTGCGCCCGCGTTCGGCAACTGCTGTGACAGTAAAATTTCCCCGCGCGAGTTTGCGCCACATCGCCCGCGGGAAAACTCGAATCTGGGCCAGGTCGGTGGCGCGTACTTCGACCTCAAACCATTCCGTTCCCGCAGGCAGCTCTCTCCACAATGCAGCGTGTCGAATAAATAACAGAGCGCGCCGCTTCGCATTCTCACTGGCATCGTCGAAGTCCGGCGTTACCACCAGTCCGCGCAGATCTGCCCGGTACTCCTCGAATGCAGCATTGCTGAAATCGGTTTTTAGAAAATCCGCAATGACCTCATCTTCCGAAACTCGTCGAATTATCCTGATCGGCCGAGCACCGGCTGTTGCTTGCGCCTGCTTTGCACCGGTCAACGACTTCAGGAGGAAGGGTACGGCGACAACCATGAGCAGAGCCAGCATCAGCACAAGTTGTACCCAAATCACTTGTTGTAGAGACGAATGGAACCGGCAAATGCCCGCCACGACAACGCCACTGAAGGCCAATTGCACCCAGCTTGTATTGGCGATCTTGTAGGACATCTCGTACGCGATGACCACGACGCTAAGCGAGTAGACGACAGTCGTGGCAGCGTACAGCGCCAGTAGATAGGGAAGGCCGTATTTCCCGGCAATTGCGAACTGAGGACCGAAGAACGCCGTCCAAATCCCAGCGGGCGCAACGCGCAGGCCGAGGGCAAGTGAGGATCCGATTCCTAGAACGAGCAGCAGTGAGGTGAGAAGGACCTTGTGACCTTTCCTTTCGTCATCGCGGGTACCCGCGACCAGCGGGAACATGGTATTAACGACCGCTGAGGAAAAGGCAAAAATCACTCGGCCCACCAACGCTACGGCAGCGTACAACCCCGCCGCCGTCGATGGAAAGAAGTGCTTCACCAACACGATGTCGCAATTGTTAATGAGCGCCTGGCCGGCAAAGAAGACGATTGCCTGCAATGCTTCGCGAAACGCATTCGGGATGTGCAGTTCGTGGGGAACCGCGGCTGCGAGTTTTGGCGCGGCAGCAAGATAGGCCACCGCTATGGCGGCGGCGTTGGCGGCAATCACTCCTGGGACGCCGAAGCCAAGCGCGATACACAAGAGAGATCCGCCCAGTCGAAACAATCCCTCCAGGACAAGATTTATGGCGAGACGACGGAACTGGTAGGCGCCCTGGATGTAGCCTCGCCGAGTGCCCAGAGGAACGTAAAAAGCTACGCCGACTGCAAGCAGGACGACGAGACTCGGACTAGGCAAGTTGAGGTAGTCCGCAATTGCCTTCTGAAACACCAGCAAAAACAGCGCGACGGCGATGCCGCACGCCCATGCGCTCCTATGGAATCCTCGATAGACCCCGCTCTTTTTCTCCAGAGAGCTCTGTTGCGCAACGACTTTTGCGGAGACGATCTGGAAAGAGAGCGTAACGGCCGATATCAGGATGAGGAGAGTGTAAACAGCCGTAGCATTACCAAAGGCAGTAGGACCAAGAAATCGCGCAACGGCGATGTTGTAGGCGAAGTTGATCGCTGTGGCAACGCCCGAAGCCGAGAGCAATACGAAAGAGCCCGACAAAACGCGGGCCTGGAGCGTCTTCGATTCCGAGATCGGACCATTCACGTTCAAAGGGACAGGACTCTCCACGGGCGGCAGCGCTTCTGATGCGAAAAACAGCAATCAGGCTGCTTGCGGACCAGCGGGTAGACCTTGAATTGCTTACCTTGCTACAACCCAAGGTGCTGGTGCCGCCTCTAAGACCATGAATCCTATGACGAATCGTTACTGGGCAACCTCCGGATTGGTGTTTCTCCTGTTCCTGCAGGGGTGCATCCATCCCGGCTTAGCCCAGGAACTACGCCAGACTGTTCCGACTGCCGAGGCTTCCCCGCAGATTCTGGCGGTCTATGAGCCCTGGTTTGGTCATCCCAGGCACATCTCGGTGGGCTATTCCTCGCAAGATCCGGCAGTGATCCGCAAACAGATCGACCAGGCCAAGGCGCTGGGAATTTCCGGGTTCGTGGTGGACTGGTATGGGGATCGAGAGCCTTTCATTGACCGCAGCTATGCCCTGATCCAGACCATCGCCGCCGAAAAGAACTTCCATGTTTCGATGATGTACGACGAAACCGAAGACGAAGAGGCCGAGGCGACTGACGACGCTTTTGCGGCGTTTAACAAGTTCAACGAAACCTATCTTTCGCCGAATGCACCCGGCCATCAGGCTTATCTCACCTACAACGGACGCCCGGTAATCTTTATTTTTCCAAAGGGAGGGCACACCAACTGGAATCGTGTGCGTGCGGCGACTGACAAATGGACCCATCCCCCCTTGCTGATCTACGAGGATCAAGCAACCCCCTTCACAGCCGCGTTCGACGGTTTTTATGCATGGATCAACCCCGGGAAAAAAGGCTGGGCAGCGGATGGCAGCAATTGGGGAGAAGATTATCTGAGCGATTTCTATCGCAAGATGCAGTCGAAATATCCCGACAAGATCGCCGTGGGAGCCGCCTGGACTGGTTTCGATGACAGTAAGGCCTCCTGGGGCCTCAATCGACATATTTCTCAGCGTTGCGGCGCAACCTTTGCCGACACGATGAAGTTGTGGCGGCAGTATTACCCCGCTGATCGCCCGTTGCCCTTCTTGTTGATTGAAACGTGGAACGACTACGAAGAGGGCTCGGCAATTGAGCGCGGATTGGCCAAGTGCGAACCCGGATCGCAACCGCGGCCCGGGCAGTAAGCGCTAGGCCACTCGAAATGGTTTCTTCCGATCTCCTGCGCGGCGCCCCATGTTTAGCTGAGAGGAGTCCGACTGCGAAGCGTCATAGACCTTGTTGACGATCGAGAGCGGCCGGCTGCGCACCTCGTCGTACACTCGTCCAAGATATTCACCGAGAACGCCCACGCACAGAAGCAGGAAACCTCCCACCAGGAACACCGACGCCGCCACACCGTACCCTAACGGATTCACGGCGCTCTTCGAGAAGATGGTGCACACTCCCAGAATGGCAGCTAGAGCGACTGCAAACCCGGCCAATCCGAAACTGAGCCGGAGGGGCTTGTAGCTGAAACTCGTGATTGCGTCCATCGCGTACTTGATACGGCTCAGGAACGTAAGTTTCCCTTCGCCACCGGCTCGCTCTTTCCGGTCGTAGAGCACGACTCCCGTCTTGTAGCCCACCCAGGCTCGCAACCCAGGCAAGTACCGGCTGCCTTCTCGTAAGGAGTTGATCGAATCCACCGCTTGCCGATCGAGCAGGCCGAAAATGCCCGCATTGAGCGGGATGGGAAAGTCAGAGAGCGCTCCCATCAGGCGATAGAAAATGGGAAACAGCTTGGCCAAAACCTTGCGCTTTTCTTGCCGGCTCCTTCTCACCGCGGTTACGACCTGCGCTCCACCACGCCAGGCGGCTATCAATTCCGGCACAACTTCTGGCGGGTCCTGGAAATCGCCATCCATCAAGACCACCGCATCGCCGCGCGCGGTTTGCAGGCCCGCCGAGATCGCCCCCATGTGCCCCCAGTTGCGCGACAGGTCGACCACCACTATGTGCCCATCTTTGGCTTGCAGATCCGTCAGCAGTTTCAGGGACGAGTCTCTGGAGCCGTCGTTTACATACACGACCTCCCAGTCCTCTTCCTGCATGGAGTCGGTGAGAGCCGCATGAAACAACTCTACGATTTCTTCTTCATTGAAAATCGGTACCACGACAGAGATCATCTAGTCTCCTGAGTTCGTCCCATAAAACAAACGCGCTTGCCTTTGGTACACATCCAGCTTCGTGCGAGAGTTCGAGTTGGCGCCATCATTCGGGCTCAGCCTGGAACACGCGCACTTTCCACCGCACTTCGGTAGGGGTCAAGACCGCAACGTAGCGCGCTCGCACGTGCTGCGTGGTCTGAACCTTGTCGTGATCCACGACTTCTACGTCGTACTCGACTGTGTCTATCACTTGAATGGAGAGACCTTCTGGTGAGTAAAAGACCAGTTGAAGATCGTGTGAGGTGTCTCGATAACGTGTATGAATCCCAAGCCCTGCTTGTTCCTGTATGGTGCCTGCCAGCTTTTCTTTCGCTGTACCTATGAAGTCCGCATCGAGTAACTCGGCCCGATTTTGCTCCAGCGCACCGCTCATGCTGTGCCAGGCTTGCAGATAGTCGCGAATAACCGCGGTCTCGGTTTGCTTTTCCAGAGTCCGCGGCCCCACCGAATCCGTAGGCTCAACGTGCACTGCAGGTTGGTCCGATCCCAGGGCAAACATCGCGATGAAGACTGAGCACACGATAAAGAGAGGCTGTTTCATCGTTCTTTTCCCCAGCGAATTTCGTTTCCTACGAAAACTCCGGTCGCGACCGAGATTTGTGCTCCGCTGTAGGCTGGCATATCCGTCCGTGCTACGCCACGTTTGAGAGGCACATCCACAGTGGACTCGCCGCCCTTATAGGTTTCTGTGAAGGTGACAATCGTTCCGTCCGACAGAGCGTTTCCGCTGCAGTCGCGCACTGGCTCCGTTTCAACCGCGAGCCTCTGGCCTGCCAGCCGGGCACTCATTCTTAAGTGGCACGGGTCACCGGGAACTTGCTGGATCACGCGTGTGCTGACAGAGTCCCCAATTCGAGCCACAAACTGGACAACGCCTTCCTTGGCTCCTGAATTCATTTTTGTCCACGCAACTCCGTTGTGCGTGACCGCGGTCCGCGTTTGCGCCGCACCCGCAACGCCTGAGAGTTGAAACGATACCGGTGCAGGCGCTAAGACCAGGTTCTGAAACGTGTCAAACACGTACACCACGCCGCTGATACCGTCATGCAAGTCAACAGGAAGGCGAGAAGGTTTAGCGAGAAAGCTCAATGTCGTCGGTTGATGCGCGGCTGTGACGTCGAACGCACCGCTTTCGGTAGAGTCTCCCACCAGAACGGCCAGATAGTGGCCGGCGTTGTTGAGTTCCCCGGGAGCGAACGACGTCGTCTCTCCTAATTGCACATTACGTCGCAACACCTGCCCAGGCCCTACGATGTAGAGAACTGCCTTGCCGCTGCCGGAACTTTGAATCGAGAACGCACTGCCCGCTTCGACAGTTCCAGGCAAACGCAGGCCCCCTGATTGCGCCAGCGCAAACTGCATCGCGGCCAGAACCAGCCCTCCCAGCAAGAATGTAAATCTGAATGTCATTGAAACCGGCCTGAACTGTATGTGGTGGCGATTGCGCGTTCACTGCTAACTTTGACGGCGATGTCCGCCGGCAAAGATACGGCAAAAGGGACGGAACTTTGCGGCAACAGTGCGCGATCCAAATATTGGTCCGCGACCCAGACCAGTTGCCCGCTCTTGTCATAGAACGTCCCGAGGACATGGGCCACATTGACGACCTGGCCGCTTTGATTGATAAGCTTCCCGCTCAGTGAAGCTCCAGGCACCGGGTTCAAATGTTGATCTTCGATCTCGATCACAGGGTCGGCTGAGGCCGCGATAAGTGTTGCCGACGGCTCCATGTGAACGCTGTCCACCTCCGACAGCGCTACATCGTGAAAGGCAATCAGAAATGGAGTGACTTGCTTGGGCAAGAGAACGTGAGAAATCTTGTCGAAGCTGTCTTCAGTCGCCAGCGCGGACCCGTTTTTCGCCAGTAGCGTTGCTTTGACCGTCACAAAGGCGGGGACCACATCTTCGTTCAGAAGTTCGCCCATGATGACCACTCCTCCGCTGCGGTCCACCGGGTGCATGTCCACGATGCGGACGTGTGGCGCCTCTACGTCTTGCGATCCCCAGTCATCTTCCGGGCCACGGTAGATTACGTCCCATCGCAGGTAGTTCACCGGGATCACTTGCGGCGGCACCCGAGGTTCCTTAACGATGGGCCACGCCACCTCCCAACGATCTCCGGATCTAACGACACGCAGGTCGCGCGTGTCCAGAAACGTTCCGACCACGGTCGACCAGCGCAACTTGAGCTGAATTTGTGCTTCATCGGCAGAGGCATGAAGCGGCCGCAGGTCAAAGCTGTCGAGCGTTGCGTAAGTGCGAAGGCTGGGGTAAGTCCCGGTTAAGTCGCGCACGAACTCCAGTTCCGTGAATGCGCCCCTGTTGTCTAGACTCGAATACGCTTTCTCCCATGCCTGCCGTGCGATTTCGTTCGCCAGATTTTCGACTGCCGCTTGCGGCGACGAGGAAGGACGCAACAGATTGGATCCCGCACCTGCCATGGCGATTGCGGAAGGTACCGGCCAAACCGTGCCCACGACAATGAGCACGATCGTCGCGGTCCCAATGACGATGGCCAGGAGGCGTCCGCTGTTCATGAGGCCACTCTTCCCAGAACGAGATCCTGATCGGCGGCGTAGGGTTGGGCGACCCGCCGCTTGTGCCATCGTTTCTCTGGAATCAGTACAAGCAAGATCGCCAGGATGCTGCTGCCGATAGGGAGAATGCCCCACATGATCCCTTGCCAACGAGGAGGAATCTGCGGCGCGTTGACTGCTACGGCAGGCGGCACGTCCTCTTTGCTCCACACCGTGATTGTCTTGTCTTCAAGGTCATCCACTCTGCGCCAGCCTGCGAAGACGAGAAGAGGTTCGTAGTAAGGGTCCCTTACGAACACCCACTTCAAGCCGTAGCGGTCGGCGTGATGAAGGATTGCGCGCAGTGCGTCGAGGCCGGGTTTGCCAAAGTATTTCGAACTGGTCAGCGCGCCCCCGCCGAACTGAGTCAGTTCCGGCAGCATGCGGCCGGAATTCCATTCGCCATCCACACTGCTGGCATCTGTCAGAACCGCAAGCCGCGAAATCTTGTTGCCAAATCCCAGCGTGACATAACGGTAGCGGTCGTGACCGTCTCGATTGAGCCAAGCGGCCACCGTGTCCACCTTGAAATCGGCGGCATCCGCCGGCCGATAGGTTGCCCACGCCACCGCAAGAGCGCAGCTCAAAGCGGCCGCAATGGTTAAGCCGGCGACTGCTCGCAATTGAAAGCGGTCGATGAGCTCGGCGGCCAGCAGGCCCACAAAGGGCAGTGCGAGCAGAGTTGCCCAATAGCTGAAACGCTCCATGGTCAGCACGTCAAAGGCTCGGCCCAACAAGAGCCGGCCGACGGGTGTAGTCCCTCCCAGTCCCACCAGGAATGCCAGCCAGAAACCCAGGAGCAGCGGTCGCAGTCGAGGAATTGAAGAACCGCGCAACACGATGAACGGCAGAGCCAGAATCAACGCTCCGTAAGGAACTACGAAGTAGTTCAGGCCCCACTGCGGACTCAGTATATAATTTGCGCGGCTGGGATGTGGGATCGGAGTCTGAGTAACCGGATAGTGAATCAGCGCAATCCAGAACGGAAGAAGTACCAGCGCAACCGCGGCACCGACAATCAGCACAATAACGCCGGTGCGAAGCAGGAACTTTGGAGCTGAGATTCGTTCGCCGTCTCGTCGGTCGAAAACTACCAGCGCCAGCACGGGCACCGCGAAAAAGAAGGATCCGAAGAGCAACGTGGCATGATGGGCAGCAGCGGCAGCTACGAAGAGTGCTCCCCCTTTAAGGAAAGATCGCCATTTGCCGTGCCGAACCCACTGGAAGAGGTAAGGCAGCGCGTTCAAATAAAGGGGCGCGGCAAATGTGGTAGACAGCTGCCCCGCGGAATAGACCAGAAAACACTCCGAGCCAAGAAAGACACTGGCTAGCGCCGCGAACGAGGCCGCTCGCCGGTCTACCCAAAGCAACGAAAACCGATAGACGCCCACTGCAAGCAGCAAAATGGCGACAAACTGAATCGCCATATACGCCATGTCCAACCCGACGAGCCGGGACATCAACGCCAGCCATTGCTGCGGCAAGGGAGGATAGGTGGTTTGCGAAAAACCCGCATACCACTTGGGGTTCCATGGATCGAACCAATGGTGCAGATAGTGAGATGCGAAGAAGATATGGAAATTCGCGTCGTACGACTTCAGCGGCAACTTCATGAGCAGCAACGGCAAGTGAACTACAAGAGCCGCCAGAAGGATCATGCTCAACGGGATGGGCCCTGATGTAGGCGCGACCGACTTAGTTCTCTGCACAGCTCCCTTTCGCTTGGTCGGGCTTGGATTCGAGGCTGTCAGTCCGGGTTGTATGACCGCGTGTCCCCTTTTAGCTACGGGAAGTTCTAAAGTCCCGTGCAGTCCAGCCAACGCAGAAGGCCTTTCTCGAATCGAAGACCCTTGCAATCAACCGATCGGGTGGTAACACGTTGAGCTCCGCGCTGAGATGCCTGAAGACCGCGTACAAATTTCTAATCTTCGTAGCGTTTGCCTGCTCCCTCCAGGCACAGACGTACAAGGTGGGGTCTGCCTCTTCGGAAGCTCCACAAGCCAATACAGATCCAACGCCGCCTCCGAAGAAGTCGCTGGGTTGGGGATCGAATATTCAAAACGCGCGTCTTGCAGGAGCTGCGGAGTTGGCCCTGAAAGACGGCAACTATGCGCTAGCGGTTGATTATGCGCAGCGTGCGGTGCAAGCCACACCCCACGAAGCCCAGCTCTGGTTCCTCCTCGGGTATGCGACGCGCCTCAACGGAAAATTGCAGCTCTCGGCGGATGCCTACAGCCGAGGTCTTCGGCTGAATCCGTCGGCGCTCGATGGGATCTCAGGACTCGCCCAGACCTACAGCACCATGGGTCGGACCGCGGAAGCCGAGGGTCTTCTGAAGCAGGCGCTTGCGGCGGACCCAAAACGAATCAACGATGCGGTGTTGCTGGGAGAACTTCTCCTGCGATCCGGAGATTACGCCGCCGCCCTCGATGTGCTGGGGCGAGCCGAGCAGATTCAGCCTGGCGCGCGATCGGAATTGCTGATGGCGCTGGCGTACCAGCATCAGAAGCAACTCGATCTGGCCAGCCGTTATCTTGAGTTGGCCAAGCGGCACGCCCCGGACAATCCCGATGTTCAGCGATCCTTGGCGGGCTACTATCGCGAGATCGGAAACTATCCAGCGGCCATCGAGGCTCTTAATTCGCTTCACAGTTCGAAGGCCGACGTTCGAGCCGAGCTTGCGTATACCTACCAACTCGATGGGAAACAAGACGTGGCCGCGAAGCTGTATGTACAGGCCGCCAATACCGCTCCGCGCGACCTGGGCTTGCAGCTTTCTGCGGCGCAGGCGGAAGTGGCTGCTGGCGCGCTAGAAGACGCGAAGCCGTTTCTCCAGCGGGCCGCGGCTCTCGACCCGGACCACTATCGCTTGCACGCCATCCGCGGAGAAATTGCGCGACTCCAGGAACGCCCTGCCGATGCTGTTGCGGAATATACCGCCGCTTTGGCTCATCTGCCCCAGACTCCAGCCGAGGGGCCTCTGTACGGCATTCAGCTACAGATGAATCTCGCGGAACTCTATCCCACCCTAGGAGACGCGACTGCCGCTCACGACCATCTGCAAATTGCGCAGGGGCAAATCAGTGGATTGGACGACAGCAGCGCGAGCAGGCCACAGTTCCTGCGCCTCAGAGCTGTAATCAAAATGAACACCGGCGACCTCGAGGGCGCGGGCAGCGACATCAAGGAGGCGCTCGCGATCAATGCCCTGGATCCTAACAGTCTGCAACTTGATGGAGATCTGCTGCTCAGACTCGGCCGCACCGATGAGGCTCTCGTCGTTTATTCGAAAATTCTCGCGATCGATCCGCGGAACCGGTCCGCTCTTATCTCCCTGGGCTACGCCTCCCGCAACGCCGGGCACGACGAGGATGCCGAGAAGTATTTTCAGCGCCTGGCTGCAGCGTATCCCGCGTTGTACGTGCCCTATCTTGCGCTCGGCGACATGTACGCGGCCCGGCGGGACTTTTCAAAAGCTGAAACCGCGTACAGCAAAGGTTATGAACTGGCTCCAAACAATAGCCTGATCGTTGCTGGAGGCATGAACGCTGCGATCGAAACGCAGCACCTGCCCGCTGCCGCGGAGTGGCTAGGCCGCGCCACGAAGGAGATGCAGCAGGAACCTCACCTCATGAGAGAAAAAGAGAGGTATCTGAGGTTCATGGGTGAGTATCAGCAATCTGCTGATGTTGGCCGAGAAGCGATCAAGAAACTTCCCACGGACCGGGATGTGGTCGTCTATCTCGGGTACGATCTGCTCTACCTGCAACAATTCGACGAACTTCTGCAATTGACTTCGCGCTACGACGCCGTCCTGCCCAAGGAACCCAACATTCCGCTGCTGGCCGGCTATGCGCACAAACATGCCGGACAGCTCGATAAGGCGCTGAAAGACTTTAGTCAAGCCCTCGAACGGGATCCCGAGATCGTTACGGCCTACGTGAACCGCGGATACGTGTTGCATGACCTCCGCCAACCTGAAGCTGCAGCTTCGGATTTCGAATCAGCTCTCAAACGCGAACCAAAGAATGGCGAGGCACATCTGGGTCTTGCTTATGCCAGCCTCGATCTGCATCGGCCTCGCGTGGCCCTGCAACAAGCGCAGCTGGCTCAAGAAGAGATGGGCGACTCAATGCCGATCCATCTGATTCGGGCAACAGCCTATGGGCAAAACGGAATGCTGGTGAAATCTGCCGGCGAGTATCGCGCCGCGTTGAAGTATTCGCCAAATGACGGAGACCTTCACCTTGCATTGGGTGACACGTTGTATGGGCAGCGGCGGTACCACGAAGCGATCGAGGAACTGCAGGTTGCGCAGACTCTTTCTCCCGACAACAATGTCGTTTACGCGCAGCTTGCACGTGCTTATGCCCAGCTGCAGGATCGAGAGCAAACACTACTCAATGTGCAACGGGCAGAGCAACCCTCCCGACTCCCGGCAACCGCTCAGAAGTCCGCTGAAAGTCGCATACTCGTTTCCACGGGGCAGGCTTTGAGTCTGCTTGGCGACCCGAAGGGCGCGATGGAGCGCTTTGAAAGAGCGCTCGCAATTCCAGACAGCGATCGCATCAGCGTACGTCTCGCAATTGCCCAGCTGATGGCGAGCGACGGTCATCTGGATGACGCGCAGCGCCAGATTGCATTAGCTCTGATGGAAGGTCAGACGGAAGAAACCCTTCCTGCTACAGGCGAGCAGTTGATGGAGGCAGCCGACGTCTTCCTCAGCATGCATGATTACGAACTGGCGCAAACGTACCTGAAGCGTGCGTTGGCAGCGGGTGCACCCGAGACATCCGTGCGGATCGGCATGGCTAACACTTATCTGGCGCTAGGGGACACCGTCAGGGCACAAGGCCAGCTCTCCCTGATCAGCAGCTCACCCGATAGCGAACCCGGGTACCAGTATCTGCTGGCCAAAGCGAACGTGTTTCGCCAGGAGCACCAAAACGCTCAGGCGCTCACTGCCTTCGCCCAGGCCGCCAACGCCGCCGGTGAGCATCAAACGGCCGAGCGGGATCTTCTCCAGGCGGGAGCGAATGAAGGACTGAGGATCACACCCAAAGTGAGCTTCCTGTCAGATTTTTCCGTGGCGCCCATCTTCGAAGATACGACGATTTATGTTCTGGACTCGAAGCTGGATGTCACAAATCCAGTAGCTGGTCGCCAGGGACTTCTTCCGCCGCCACGCTCCTCCCTCGAGACCCAATGGACTGGCGCATATCATCTCCACCTCGGCAACTTGCCCGACGCGAGCGGATTCTTTCAGATGCGGAATGCACGTGGGCAAATATCGTCGCCCGGTGCGGACACGATCGTCAATCGCAACACGACCGACTACTCGTTTAACTTTGGGCTGAGCCCCACTCTGCATCTGGGTACGAATGTGTTGACCTTCAACACCGGCATTCAGGAAACGGTGCGCCGGGATTCCGTGTCTCCAGTGCAAATGAATCAGAACCTGTTTCGACAATTTCTGTATGTGTCGACCAGTTCATTTTTCAACATGGTTTCGGTGAGCGGTTATGCCATTCGTGAGGCCGGACCCTTTACTCGAGAGCTCCCAACGTTCGCGGGAACTGGCCGGCGCGCTCAATTTCCGCGTCGGGCGTCCTTGGGGAAAAACTGCCCTGGTGACGGGCTGGGGGGCAAGCGACCAGCAGTTCTCTCCAGTCATCAGCGAGGACTACTACACCTCTGCCTACATCGGCCTCGAACGTCGGTTCTCCGAGCGGCTCAAGATCACCGCTGTGGCTGAGGATCTACGGGCATGGCGAGTGTTCGGAGGCAACTCTGCGATTGCGCAGGCATTGCGCCCGGCTGGAGTCGTTCAGTTTGCCCCAACACGTAACTGGAGCGTGCAGGCGTCGGCTGCTTATTCCCGGAATATGGGTGCTCACGTCTACGACGCGGTCCAGAGTGGCTTCGCGATCTCTTATGCCATGCCGGTCCATCGTGAGTTCAAGGACGAAGGCAGGAAAGTTGAACTTCAATATCCAATTCGTTTTTCAGCGGGCCTGCAGCAGGAAAACTTCTTTAATTTCACGGGTGGGGCGAATGTGCAATTTAGACCGTACTTTAGCATCAGCTTGTTTTAGATTGGAATTCAATGAAGATTTGTCTAGTTGCGGCTTTCCCCCCCAGCGCGCGCCAGCTGAATGAATACGCGTTTTACATCGCGGGGGAACTACAGCGCAATCCAGACATTAGTCTGACCATTCTCGCAGACGAATTGACCGACTATGAATTCGCCACGGACGAGAACGGAAAGTCGATCAACAGCCCCCAGCCGGCAGAACTGCCAGGCTTTGACGTGATCCGCTGCTGGAAGTTCAACAGCGTGACAACTCCGTTGCGCTTGCTAAATACGATTCGCAAATTGAAGCCGGATGTGGTGTGGTTCAACCTCGTGTTCTCGAGCTTCGGCACTCCAGAATACCCGCTTGCGGCTTTTGCCGGACTGTCTACGCCGGCCCTGGCTCGAGCTTGTGGCTACTACACTCACGTTATCCTGCACCAGGTCACCGAGCACGTCGACTTTGCCAAAGCGGGAATGCGCCACGAAAAACTGTTTCGCCTTGGATCCAACATCGCGACCAGAGCCTTGTTAAAGGCAAATTCAGTTTCAGTATTGCTCTCTGGGTATCGGCGCACCCTGGTCGAGAAGTACTCCGCCCAAAACGTTCTCTTAGGTACACACGGCACGTTCGCACCTCGTCCCAGCCCGCCGGATTTCACGAAGCGAGGTAATCCCGAACATCGCATTCTGGCGATTGGACACTGGGGAACCTACAAACGGCTGGAGACTCTGCTGGACGCTTTTCCTGCTGTCCTGAAAAAGGTGCCGAATGCCAGGCTGATCATCGCAGGAGCCAATCATCACACCAAACCGCGATATTGGGAATCGATGCGCGAGTCCCTCGGTTCGGGCGCCGGCATCGAGTTCCGCGGATATGTTGCAGAGGAAGCGATTCCTGACCTTTTCCAGACATCCACGGTCGTCGTGATGCCCTACGATTCCGCAACCGGCTCCAGCGGCCCGGCTCATCAAGCTTGTGAGTACGGAGTTCCGATCGTGTGCGCCGATCTCGCCGATTTTCGTGATATGGCGGCGGCCGAAGATATGGCGATCAATTTCTACAAAGTCGGCGATGCGGGAGATCTCGCCGACCAACTGGTTGAGATACTGCAATCTCCGGAACAACAACATCGAATGGCGGAGCATAACTATCTAGCGGCGATGCAGATGACCATGAGCACCGTCGTCAGCAATTACCTCCGCTGGTTTGAGCTCACAAGATGCAAGAAAGCTATCGCAACCGCTCCGTTGTTGCCAGGTTTGCGCACCTTTTGGCGGCGCCATGTTCTTCCGCGTCGCGGTGAGTCTTCATCAGACCTGGCTTTGGGTTCGGAGCCCTTGGCTAAAGCGAAGGGAATCAAGAAGAACCGCCAAGGCCTCGAATCGGCAGAAAAGAGCCCTCAATCTGTCGTGCTCGCGGATCAGGGTGGCTGGCAAATATCGGAAACAAATGAATGACGAACCAGATGCCAATCGGAGTCAATCCCCTCAGCTAGCGGACGACTATTGAGCTGCGAGCGGATGAATCAAGTACCGGATCAAACGGAGAATCCACGCCCTCTTACCAGGTGGTCGTACTCATGCGATTTGTTCTCTCAATGGGCTCACGATCAGCGCGGGCGGCAGCACGATAGGTTGACCCAGCCGACGACCCCAATGCCCTGGCTTCGGTCTTGCGCGCTTCTTGGCGACCGGCTGAGCACTTCGAACCGCCAACTTCGCTTCCGGCGAAAGCGCCAATAGCTCGCGAAATCGCAGTTTCGCCTTGTACAGCTGTGATTTCGAATTGCCCACGGTGCAACCGAGCATCTCGGCGATTTCCTGGTGCTCGTAGCCCTCAACCTCATGCAGCAGGAAGATTGTCCTGTACCCGGGGGGCAGCTGTGCCATGGCGCGGACCAATGTCACGCGGTCGATGCAACCCGCCAGATTCCTGTCTCTCGTCCCTTGTTCGTAGCGCAACTTCGCGCCGTCGCCGTTGCTGTAAGGCTCGTCGAGCGAAACCTGGCACTGTGGCTTTTTGCGAAAATGCATTAACACGGTGTTGACCGCAATGCGGTGAAGCCATGTCGAAAACGCCGAGTCCCCGCGAAATTTTGCGATCTTGCGGAACGCCTGCAAGAACGAATCTTGTGTGAGATCCTCCGCCTCCGCGGCGTTGCTGGTCATGCGTAGGCAGACCGAGTAGATGCGCGATCTGTGCGCCTGAAACAAAGCGCCAAATGCGTCGGAATCGCCTTCTTGCGCTCGCTTGATCAAATCCAAAGCGGGAGAAAACGTGGCCGCAGTTGCACAATCGGTGTTCACCAGAGGGCTCCTTCTTTTAAGCGTTACGTCAAATTTGATGGGAGCACATAACGAAATGATCAGTGCTAGTTACTTTTCAATGATCAGTGCTAGTTACTTTTCAGGGTAGAGTCGGATTCAGGAAGGGTCCATCCTGTGCGGTCAGTATGGGTTTCCAGTCGTTGCTGTATCGGATTGGAGCCAGGAATAGCGCGCCCCAAACGCATTCTCCTGAAGCTGTTCCACTTTTGTTAATCCCGGCAGCGCGCGAATGGGATTGTCGATCACGCCGGATAAAACGTAGTGGAACGCTTCCGGAGGAATACACACCCAGCACGATAGACCCCGCTGCCACGACTCATTTACTTCTTAGACCAGCCCCAACGCGAGGGGCGGAAGGTAGGCGTTGGCTCCGAACCTCCCTGTTTGTCCAACGCTTGCCTCCTTCTCCAATCATTCGCCCTGCACCAACTGAATTCCGCTTCAAACGCTGCGTGAGCAATTCTGCTCAGACGGCGGGGCATGGACCTTGGTAACTTAGCCAAAGTACGGGGAGGTTCTATGGGCGCATTTCGGATTTTGGTGGCTGACGATCATCCAGTGTTCCGCTTCGGTTTGTCCTCGCTGCTTGGGTCTCACAAGAGTTGGGAAGTCTGTGGCGAAGCCGCCGACGGACGCGATGCTGTGGAAAAGTGCGGGCAATTGCAACCGGATCTTCTGATTCTGGACATTTGCTTGCCCATGCTGAATGGTCTCGACGCGGCGCGACAGATCCTGAAGCACAACCCCGCACAGGCAATCCTTGTCCTCACCGCGGTGACCTCCGAGCAGGTGATCCGGGACTGTCTGGAAGCAGGGGTGCGCGGCTGGGTCTTTAAGTCCGATGGGACTGAGGATCTGACGACCGCAGTGGAAGCCATGCAGCGGTCCAAGAGCATCTTCAGTTCGCGAGTGTCCGATCTGATTATGGACGGTTACAAGCGGCATCGCGTTGATCCAAACGCGGCCAGGCTGCCCAAATTGTCGCCACGGGAGCGCGAGGTTGTGCAACTCGTGAGTGAGGGCAAGGCTTCCAAAGAAGTAGCAGCGATCCTAAACGTGACCTTGGCAACGGCGGAAACGCATCGCAGCAATATCTTGCGCAAGCTGAAGCTGCATTCGATCGCCGAGTTGGTAATGTATGCGGTGCGCAACGAAATTGTGCATGTACATTTTGCCGACGTTCTGCGTTTCCCCAACCCTGGAGACGAGCGCAGTCAGCCACGTTCAACGTCGGACTTTGCCCCGCTTCCAAAAGCTGTGAACGGCCGACCGGAGGTTGGCCGTGTAAGCTTCAACTGAGACTGCTCATTCCCCCGTTCCCGACCGTGAATCTGATCAGGAAAAAGGCTGCTCACGAATCCGTCCAAGCAGATTTTCACCTTGCGAGGCTGAACATGATCCATTCAGCACAGTAATGGTCTTTGAGATGAGCCAATCTATTGGAGTGCTGAGATGGCAGGTTCCCCGCCGAACCTGACGGTTAGACCTGCCCTCTCGGTGCTGGATCAGACCCGGCAGCCCTTGAGTTCCCGCACCGTCAGGAATACTTGCGGGCTGCACCACTTAGGATTGCCGCTCTACGGAGCCAGGAGACAGAAATGTTTTTCGCCAGCAAAATCGTGTACTCCGGGATTGTCTTCCTATTGCTGACGACCTGGATCTCTGGACCACGGCCGACGCCGCTCACTCCAGCACCCGATGTCAGGGTGGAACTGCCTGCGGGCTCGCATTCGGACGATATAAGTAAGACGCAGCGGACTCTGTTGGACAAAGGGCACTACCGCGGAAAGGTCGATGGCGTGGCTGGTCTGCGGACCCGAGCCGGCATTCGCGCCTATCAGAAGGCTGAAAATCTACCAGTCACAGGCCAGCTTGATCACCAGACGGCCGGCAAGCTCGGAGTCACACCTGAGAGTCAGGTGGTGACTGGCAAAGAGACTATGCTAGATAAACCTTCGGCAGGCATAAAGCGGGCTAACCGCTCTAGGCGATCCCGCAAAACAGGGCCGAATGCAGTCAAGACGAATTCTAATCTCGAAAGCGATCGAAGAGAGCGCGACAAGAAAATTCAAGCGGAGAACGAGAGCGGCCCACAGTAATTTGAGTGCGCCACGTGGCTGAGTGCTGTCAACATAATCCTTTTGGGGCAGGGCATCGTAATCCTAATCGCAGCATGTGAGCTATCTTGCTCAGACTAGCATTTGCCCATCTGTCATCCTTGATTTTGCCTAATGTGCCGACCGGGCTCCACGTGTGTTCGTCTCGCCGCCTCGCTGCTCGAACGCTTTCCAATAAGCCCCAACTGAGGCGACTACTATCCCGCACCAAGAGCTTGACGCGAATGCCGGGAATCTCCGATTCGGCGAGCAGAAAGTTTGAGGGCATCAGGATATGCATACGACATTGAACAAGAATCTCAACTGGTTGAGCGCGGTACTGCTGGTTGCGCTGACTGTTGCGGTATTACCACTGCAAGCCGTCGCTCAAGATCAACCCGACACTCAGGAAAACAGTCAACAAGACGATCCCCCGAGCCGCGTCGCCCGACTTGGCTACATGGAGGGCTCAGTTTCATTGCAGCCGGCCGGCGAGTCGGAGTGGGTGCAGGCGGTCGCCAACCGGCCCATGACGACCGGCGACAAACTCTGGGCGGACAAGGACTCGCGCGCCGAGGTGCAATTGGGATCGGCGGTGATTCGCCTGGACGCCAATACCGGTTTTTCTTTTCTGAATCTGGATGACCGTACCGCTCAAATCCAGCTTACGTCCGGTTCGCTCGATATTAGTGTGCGGCGGCTGGACCGCGACGACGTCTTCGAAATCGACACGCCGAACCAGGCGTTTTCGGTTCTACAGCCCGGGAGCTATCGGGTAGAGGCTAGTGAGGACGGAAATTACACGGTCGTCAGCGTGCGGCAAGGCGAGGGCGAGTCGACCGGCAACGGCCAAAACTTCACCCTGCATGAGGGGCAGAAAGGCACATTCAGCGGGACGGACTCGCTGACCGCCGACGTGGTTCAAATCGGCAGCCCCGATCAATTCGATAACTGGGCATACGGCCGCGAGCACCGGCACCACGACTCGCGCTCGGCGCAGTACGTGTCGCACGATGTGGTCGGCTATGACGACCTCGACGACAATGGCGACTGGCGCGACGATTCAAACTACGGCCATGTCTGGTACCCCACCCGGGTCGCAGCGGGTTGGGCGCCTTATCGCGATGGCCATTGGGATTGGATTGCTCCCTGGGGATGGACCTGGGTCGATGACGCTTCGTGGGGCTACGCGCCGTTCCACTACGGACGCTGGGTGACAGTCGGCGGGCGCTGGGGTTGGGTCGCCGGACCGGTGGCTGTGCGCGCGGTTTATGCGCCGGCACTGGTGGTCTTTATTGGTGGCGGGGGTGGCGGCTTTGGGGGCAATGTGGGGTGGTTTCCTCTCGGTCCGCGCGAAGTTTATATGCCCTCGTATCACGTCAGCCGGGAGTATGTGAACCGAGTCAACATCAGCAATACGACCGTCAACAACACCACGATTACGAACGTCTACAACACCACCATCATCCATCAGACCACGAACATCACGAATGTGACATACGTGAACCGGAATGTACGAGGCGCCGTTACGGCAGTTCCGCAACGCACGTTCGCCAGTGCTCAGCCTGTGGGCAGAGCCGCGGTTGTTGTGAACGCGCGTGAGATCGCCTCTGCGCGAATCAGTTCGAGGGTTGCGGTGGTTCCCACACGAGATAGCGTGCTTGGAGCCAGGGCTGCGACTGCGAACCGTGTAGCCGCCCCGCCGGCAGCAATAATGAACCGGCAAGTGATCGCCAAGGCGACTCCGCCACCGCCTCCGGTCGCTTTCGCAAGGCAGCAACAGGCTCTGGCAGCACATCCTGGGCAACCTCTGGCCCGCCATGAAGTGCGGAGCTTGCGTCCAGCTAATACGCCTGCGACGCACCCGATGGTGAGACAGGCGCCTCCCGGCAAGCCGGCGACGCCGAACATGGGACGTCCGGCGAACCAGCCCAACCAACCTGCGAACCAACCAAGTTCTGCCAGACCCGGCCAACCTGGCAATCTCCCAGCTGCGAACCAGCCAGCGAACCGCCCGGGCAGCCAGCCTCCTCCAAATGAACGGCCTGGAGCGTCCAATCCTGCTCAGCCAAATCGTCCGTCACCAACCCAACCGAATCAACCGGCGCGAACGCAGCCGAATCGGCCTGAGCCGAACCGGCCAACTGAGCCGCCGGCACGGAATGAACGTCCGTCATCAACGCAGCCGAATCAACCGGCGCCAACACAGCCGAATCGGCCTGAGCCGAACCGTCCAACTGAGCCGCCCGCACGGAACGATCGTCCGTCATCAACGCAACCGAATCAACCGGCGCCAACACAGCCGAATCGGCCTGAGCCGAACCGGCCAACTGAGCCGCCCGCACGGAACGATCGTCCGTCATCAACGCAACCGAATCAACCGGCGCCAACACAGCCGCCGAATCGGCCTGAGCCGAATCGGCCAACTGCGCCGCCCGCACGGAACGATCGTCCGTCATCAACGCAGCCGAATCAACCGGCCCCAACACAGCCGCCGAATCGGCCTGAGCCGAACCGGCCAACTGAGCCGCCCTCACGGAATGAGCGTCCGCCGACAGCGCAGCCGCACCAGCCGGCATCGGCGCAACCGAACCACCCGGCTCCAACGCAGCCAAATAATAGGTCTGAGCCGAACCGGAACCAGCCGGCTCCGCGTCCGCAAACACATGAGCCGAGCGCGCAACCACACACGCCTCCGCAGCAGGCGAGACCACCGCAGGCCCAGCAACCGAAGCCGCAAACGCCCGAACAGAAAAAACAGGAGGAGAAAAAGCGGCAGCAGGAACAGCAGAAGCCTCAGAGTGAATAGAAGCTCCACCGCTTCGTGACACGATTTGATCGCACACGAGTTCTCCTGGAACTCGTGCAGCATTGCGCACGACGAGTTCTCAGCGGCGATTTTTCAGCAATCGCGCACGGGTGAGCCTTATTGCTCAGACGTTGTGACTCTTGATTTGCTAAGTTTCAATTGACCCGAAGTGCATGTCTCCACCTTTGTGTGCGAGTGTACACACGAAAGAGGGGGCGCACAGAAATGAGACGATTCCATGAAAAAAATATTATTCGTACTTGCGATGTTGAGCCTAGGCTCGCTGTGCTGGGCAGGTTCGGCGCGGGAAGATGCCACCGAGCGACTGGAAAATGCCACCAATGTGTTGCACGAAATTATGGGAATGCCTGACAACGGCATTCCGGAAGAAGTGCTGGAGCACGCGAAGTGCATAGCCGTTGTGCCGCACATGATCAAAGGTGGCTTTGTGTTCGGAGGTAAGGGAGGCAAAGGCGTAGCTACCTGCCGAACGGCCAATGGTTGGAGTGCGCCGGCGTTCATCACAATTTCCGGCGGAAGCTGGGGACTGCAGATCGGCGTACAAGCTGTGGACCTGGTCATGATCATTCAGAACGAAAAAGGGATGCAAAAGCTGCTCGAGAGTAATTTCCACGTTGGAGCGGACGCTTCAGCAGCAGCGGGTCCAGTCGGACGACATGCCGAGGCCGGCACGGATTGGAAGATGGATACGGAAATTCTGACCTACTCCCGTGCCAAGGGCGTGTTCGCGGGGCTCACGTTGGAAGGTGCATCTGTTCGTCAAGACAATGATTCCCGGCACGCAATTTATGGACGCAAGGTCACAACTCGGGCGTTGCTGTTGGGTAAAGTGACAGCTCCGGCCGTAGTCCAGCCGTTCCTTGCGGAAGTTCGTGGAGCAAAAGCTCAAGCCGTTGCCGAAGGCAAAGCCGAAACCAAGTCTGAGGCCAAAGAGAAAGACAAGAAGTAGAGCGTCGGTTGACATCTACTCGATGGCCGCGTGCTCTAACGAGAACACAGGCCATCATTCTCTTGTTCGTTGCGCTGACGGCTGTCATGCGAACGAGAATGAGACTCAACTCGCGTTTGCCAAAAGGAGATTGCCATGCTTTGGACAGTTCTCGTTGTTCTTCTGATTTTATGGCTCCTGGGTTTCAGCCTGCACATCGGGGGCGCTCTGATCCACTTGCTCCTGGTGGTGGGGTTAGTGGTTCTGGTCATTAACTTGCTCAGCGGACGACGAACGGTGGGTTGATCTCCGGTCGTACCAGCGCCCATAACCATTTGGCTAGGGGTTTTACGGTGTGACCGCAATGACCCGGAGAGGACTGCCGGAGCCGCTAACGATTTTGAGTGGCGCGGCAATGACGATGGCACCGGTCGGAGGAAGCTGATCCAGGTTGCACAGGCTGGCCAAGCCAAACTTGCCGCTGCCGTGCATGAGGTAGTGGTTGGGGAATGGTGGATCGAAGGTGGCGGCCTGACCGGCATCGGTTCCGACCGTTTCCACGCCCACGCCGAGAACGTCCCGCTCCTTGGCGAGGAATGCGGAGGCTTCCTTGGCCAATCCGGGAGTGTGGGGTCCATTCTCCTTCAGGTTGATGTAGTCCTTGGGATGGGTTCGCTTCGACCAGTCGGTCCGCAGGAGAACCCATGCGCCCGCAGGGATACGGCCGTGCTGTTCTTCCCACTGCTGGATGCGTTCCGGGGTCAGTAGAAAGTTTGGGTTCTTGGCCACGTCGGCGCTGATGTCGATCACGCAGGCCGGGCCGACAAATTTCTTTGGCGGGATGCTGTCCACGGTATTTTCCGGAAGGTCTTTCCCAGAGACCCAATGGACGGGAGCATCAAAATGCGTGCCGGTGTGCTCGCCGGTCTCGAACCCGTTCCAGTACCAGGCGGGACCGCGCTCGTCGTAGCGCGAGAGCTCCCAGATTTTGAAGGCGGGCGTGTTGTTCCACTGCGAGGGCAGCGGCAGCAAAGGAGTCTGCGGAGTCAAAGGCTGGGTCAGATCCACGACCCGCAGCCGGCCGTCGCTTAGTTCTTCGAGCAGTCTAGCCAGGACCAGAGACATGGGTGCTCCTTAGCAGGTTTGCGTTTCTCATTCCACTTCCGGTTGCTAGTTCTGCTCGCTACTTCTGGTCGCTACTTCTGATCGAGCGGGGGCGCGCTGCCCGATTCTTTAGCGCTTGAGCGACTGAATGTGCCGGCGGAATTGAAAACGATTCTCCAGCAACGAGAGGCCGGTGACGTAGGCGGCGGGACCCTTGGCCTCGACCTTGGCGATGATGGTTGTCAGCTCGCCGCCATGCGTCGCTTCGGTCACCGCGACCTTAAAACTCTCTACCGTTCGTACTGTGAGCACCCGGGGAATGCCAGAAGCACGGGCGATCCCTTCCAGGTCAGCGCCTGTGCTCGTTGCCGTGGGGAAGCCGCCGACCGAAAGCAGGCTTTCATTATCGAAAACAACGTGGAGCAATTTTCTGGGGCGGTAGCGCGCCATGGTGCTAAGACTGCCCAGGTTCATCAAAAGCGAGCCATCGCCATCGAACACGACCACGGTTTGTTCCGGCAGGCAAAGAGCGAGACCCAATCCGGTCGAAGAGGCCAGCCCCATCGCATGTTGCAGGTAAAAGAAATTGGGGCGGTGACCCAGAGACTGCAATTCGGCCGCGACCGCTCCCATGATGGTGACGACGAGGCAATTCTCCAGGTCCGGATAAATCGACCGAAGACAATCGAGGCGGAGCATTACGGTTCCTCCCACATCAGGTCGCGGGTCAAGAGAAGCGCGACCGGCTGCAAACTGCTTTCGGCGAGCATTTGGGCCTGACGGATGCGCTTTTTGACGCTCTCCACCGTGTCAAGAAAAGTGTAAGGGATGCGCAACGCTTGCAAGAGCGGCTCGGTGACGTTGCCGCCCTGGGTTTGCCATGGGTCGCGCTCGCCGAAGGAGCCGCGGTAGCTGATCAGCATCAAGAGAGGAATTTTGTATAGATGTGCAAATGAGACGATGCCGTTGATGGATGCCAAAAAACCGTGGTTCTGCATCAGCATGGCTGACTTGACCCCGGCAAAATGTGCTCCAGCGGAGACGCCGACCGCTTCTTCCTCCTTGGCGAGTCGCACCAGAATCATTTCTGGATCCTCCTCCGCGGAGCGGATGAGATGAACCAACCAGGTTTCCGGCAGAGCTGAGACCAGCCGGATGTCGCACTCCTTCAACGCGCCGTAGATCAGTTTGGAGTTGGCCAGGGAAACGGGCATGGGTTTGTTTTCAGCTGTTGATATTGTGGTGCGCGGCTCGCGGCCGCGAACACTATAACTCTGCGTTCTCGCCCGCCAACGAAAGAAGATATTCTATCCTGCAACGGCGGAAAATGCGCTCTTGACGAGGCTTTGCGGCGGGGTATAGGTTGGGCGCTGCTCATCGCGCAAGACGCCGGCCGCGGACCCTTGGCTGAGATAAGAGATTCATGCTGACCCACAAACAAGTCTGGGAGATACGCTCTCGCTTCCGCATCTTCCAACGCAAGATTTATCTCAACAGTTGTTCTCAGGGAGCGCTGTCGGATGCCGTGCAGACTGGCCTACAGGACTTCCTCGCGAGTTGGCACGAGCAAGGCTCGCCGTGGGAGTTGTGGGTCGGACAGTATGAGACGGCGCGAAGCGCCTTTGCGCAATTCATCAACGCCAGCCCGGACGAGATTGCCATCGTGACCAGCGCCTCGGCAGGCATCAATGGCATCGCGAGCGCGCTGAATTTCCAGGAGCGAAAAAAAGTCGTGATGGGTGAGTTCGAGTTCCCCACGATGGGGCATATCTGGCTGGCGCAACGGGCTCGCGGCGCCGATGTGCAATTCGTGAGTGCGGTCGGCAATCGTATTCCCGCTGTCAATTACGAAACGATGATCGACCGGAATACGAGCATCGTGCCCCTCACGCATGTCTGTTTCAAAAACGGATTCCGGTCCGAGGTAAACGCTATTACGCAACTTGCCCACAACTCGGGCGCCCTGGTAATGCTCGACGATTTCCAGGACTGCGGAACTCGCCCGATTGACGTGAAAGCCCTGGACCTGGACTTTTTTGTAACCGGAACTCTCAAGTATCTGCTGGGCCCTCCTGGCCTCGCATTTATGTACGTGCGCAAGGAACTCATTCCGACGCTGGTTCCAACCATTAGCGGGTGGTTTGCGCAAAGAAATCCGTTCGCGTACGATCCGCAAACTTTCGATCTCTCTCCCACCGCGCGAAGATTCGAGTCGGGCTCTCCTTCGGTGCCAAATGTTTACGCCGCGGCTCCCGGATTTGAGATGTTGCGGACAATCGGCATGGAAAATATCGCAGCCCATATCAAGAGCCTCGCGCAATCGTTGTTGGGCTGCGCTCTGGATCTGGGCATTCGCGCCAAAACGCCCGCGGATAGCGCCGGGCCGTTGGTCGTTTTGCAGTGCAAAGATTCCACTCAACTGGTGCAGAAGCTCGCCGAAAACGATATCGTCGCCTCGAACCGTCACGACGGCTTGCGGATTTCGTTTCATGTGTACAACACCATGGATGATGTGAAGGCGGTGGTGGAAATTCTGCAGAGAAATATCGATCTCATGGTTCTGGACCCCGCCGGTGTTGGCAGCCATGAGTGATCCCCAGGGTTCAGGGGTTGGGGTCAGGCCTGCGGGTGAGGCGACCTGGGCCGCCAGCCGAAGGTCTCCATCGCCGCCTGGGCCAAAGGCAGCTGACCATGATGGCCATCGGTGGCGCCATTGGTGTCGGTTTGTTTTTGGGAAGCGGTGTAACGATTCGTCTCGCGGGACCCGCGGTTATTCTTTCCTATCTTCTGGGGGCGGGCATCGCCCTGATCATGTCCTATGCGTTGGCGGAGATGGCAGTGGTGCATCCCGTTGCCGGCGCATTTGGAGTTTACGCGGAGACGTATCTCAATCCCTGGGCAGGCTTTTCGGTTCGCGCCACCTACGGAGTGGCGCAGATCATTGCCATCGGCGCTGAGGTGACAGCCGCGGGCATCTACATTTCTTTTTGGTTTCCGACCATTCCGCAATGGATTTGGGTGGTGTTGGTTTCCGCCGCGCTGGTGGCGCTCAATGCCATGCAGGTCAACCGCCTGGGTGAGTTTGAATATTGGTTCGCCATGATCAAAGTGGCTGCCATCGTCGCCTTCATCATTGTGGGCCTGTCGTTAATTGTTGGCGTGGGTTCGCGAAGCGCGATTGGCCTGTCCAATCTGACTCAGCGCGGCGGATTCTTTCCGACAGGATGGAAAGGGCGTATGGCTTTCGCTCACCATCGCTGTCACCAGTTACATGGGGGTGGAAATCATCGCGGTCACCGCGGGAGAGGCGGAACGTCCGGAGGTCACGATTCCACACGCCATGCGGAGCATTGTCTGGCGGCTTATTTTGTTCTATGTGCTGGCGATCGCGATTATGGTGACGATGGTTCCCTGGAACCAGACCGGCGGTTCGTCGCTTTCTGGCAGTCCTTTTGTTACCGCGTTCGCCGCCGCGCACATACCGTTCGCGGCGTCGATCATGAACTTCGTAGTGCTCACGGCCGCGCTGTCGAGCGTGAATACTAATCTTTACCTTTCAACTCGAATGCTTTTCTCCCTGGGACGGGGAGGCTATGCCCCAGAATGGATGGGCAACGTGAGTCGCAACGGAGTGCCACATCGCGCGCTGCTGGCTTCAACCGCGGGGATCATCGCCGCCATTCTGTTGGACATCTTTGCTCCTAAAAACGCATTCCTCAGGCTATACGGAACCGCGGTCGCGGGAATGCTTTTTGTGTGGCTGGTGATTCTTGGCACCCATCTCCGTTTTCGCAGAGCCATTACCAACGAGCGGCTAATGAGTTTGCCCATGCGCCTGTGGGCCCATCCATTGTTTACGGTGACCGGCATACTGCTGCTTCTTGCGATCTCGGTTACTACGTTCTTCGTGGACGGATTGCAATGGTCGGTTCCGGCATTTTGTGTTTTCCTTGCGCTCATCTCGCTTGTGTACTTCCGGGGCAGGCGGCGCAGAACGTTTTAGCAAAGCTGGGGCAGGCCACGGCGACAGCGGCTAAAGCCGGGTCCGTCTGGGTGCGGCATGCCCGAAAGGCATGCCCTGATACGATTCTCCTGTCACAGTGCCGAAAGGGGCACATTCTGGACGGAAAGCGCGAAATGGTTGAGGCCAGCGAAGAGGTTTTCTCTTCGCTGCAGCGGCGATTCAAGGGTGATTTGCTGCGCCCGGGGGACGGCAGCTACGAAGACGCGCGCACGATTTGGAACGGCCTGGTTGCTCGCTCTCCAGGACTTATCGCGCGCTGCGCCGATGCAGGTGATGTACAAAACGCCGTCCGAGCCGGTTTTGAGGCTGGAATTCTTACTGCAGTCCGTTGTGGAGGACATAGCCTTGCCGGCTTTAGCACATGCGACGGCGGCCTGGTAATTGACCTTTCGAAAATGCGCCAGGTGACGATCGATTCCGAAGCGCGCCGAGCGCGGATCGCAGGGGGCTGTCTGTTGGGATCGATTGATGCCGCAACGCAAAAAGCAGGGCTGGTCTTTCCCGCCGGTGTGGTTTCTCACACTGGCGCATCCGGGTTGATCCTGGGCGGGGGAACGGGATGGCTTACCCGGCGCTTCGGTCTGTCATGTGACAACGTCGAGGAATTTACTCTGGTTACCGCGGATGGTTCCGTCGTACGCGCCAACTCCGGGGAGAATACAGACTTGTTTTGGGCCTTGCGTGGAGGCGGCGGCAATTTCGGTGTGGTGACGGAATTCGAAGTGAAACTCCATCCGCTCACCGCCGTGGTGCTCGCTCAAGGGCTGACTCCCGAGGCTGAAATTCGACGACTCCTTCAATGCTGGAGAGACTTCATGGCCGAAGCGCCACTCGACCTGAAGTGGAACATTGACCTACGTCTCGCCCCACATTCAACGAAGGTACCCCTTGAGCTCCGCGGGCGACCGGTCGCTGGCAGTTCTTTGTGTTGGACGGGGGACCGCGACGCCGGGCGTCCCTATCTGCGGCACGCGCTTTCCCGGTGCCGTCCGGATTCGGTGAGCAGCAAGATTGTGTCGTTTATCGACCTGCAAACCATGGCCGACGCTGATTTTCCGCATGGCCGGCGCTATTACACCAAATCGGGCTTTTTCACTTATCTCGACGACACCAGTATCGATCGGCTGGTGGAGGCAGTCCTCACTATTCCGTCGTCGGAAACCCAGATTGAACTGGCATATCTTGGTGGCGCGGCGGCGCGGATCGGCGCGAACGAAACCGCATTCGGCGATCGCAGCGCTCCGTTCATCCTTAATCTGCTGGGGAACTGGTCGGAACCATCCGGGGATGAGAGCAACATTTCCTGGATTCGCGGACTCTTCAACAAACTTCGTCCAGCCATGAAACCAGGTGCTTACGTAAATTTCATGAGTGGCGATGAGCAGGATCGCGTGCCTGAGGCCTATCACGAACGTTGGGACCGAATGGTCGCGGTTAAGTCGCACTACGATCCAACTAACTTTTTTCGGCTGAACCAGAATGTTCCACCACGGAAACTCGCCACAACGAGCTTGTAGCTGTGCCGAAGCAAGAAGCGCGGCGGGTGAGTTTTACGTGCGGGGTCGTGATGGCGAAGAGCGGCGCGTGTGCCATGGGGGGATTTTACCCAGCTCGCAAGCATGCGAAATCGGTATACAATTGCATTCATTTTCCTGGTCGAACCTGAAGTTTCTGGCAAAGAGTTTGTGGATGGAAGCTGAACATGCGCAAGAGCCCCGAACGAGGCCCGGGGATGCTACGGAGCCAGTTCGCCAACACGAAGGAAGGGCAGAATACGCAGCTCTGACAAGATGCGCGTTCGCAAAAACGGCCGGTGAGAGCGGAGCCAACGCTTCATGACGGAGGCAGTCCTCACAAACGTGGATCGCGAAGCGAACACGGGAGTAAGAATGCGTGCCCTGGCGATAACGATCGGGTTCGCCCGATAGACAGCGCTGATGGACAGAATTCATGAACGTGGGGATCGAAGAGGCACCGAAGGATATAGGCGTAGCGGGACACCGTGGCCCGAACATTCGCTCGGATGTGCATGTTCGGATCGAATCGCAGGAGCGGGGCGGGGTCGCCATCGAACTCGAATCGCGCGTCAAGCCACTCTACGGAGATTCCATTCGGAGGCAGACCGAACAGCTGCTTGAAGCGCTCGGCGTGAAGCACGCCCGGGTGACCATCCACGATGAGGGGGCTCTTCCATTCGTAATTGCGGCGCGCGTTGAAGCCGCCGCCCGGCGCGCCGGACTTGGTGCCGGCACTCGGGTGCTGCCGGGGAGGGTTCCACTTCCTGAGCCTTCTCCGCGCCATCGCATGCGGCGATCGCGGCTTTACTTGCCCGGCAGCGAACCGAAGTATTTCGTCAACGCCGCGTTGCACGGACCAGACTGCATCATTCTAGATCTGGAAGATTCCGTCCACCCCAATGAGAAAGATACGGCGCGAGTGCTGGTGCGCAACGCGCTGCGCACCGTCGACTTTCTGCAATGCGAGCGTATGGTTCGCATCAACCAGGGTCCACTGGGGTTGGAAGACCTGGACGAGATTGTCCCCGAATCTCCCGACCTGGTTCTCATTCCGAAGGTCGAAACACCGCGACAGGTGCTCGATGTAAGCCAGAAAATCGCCGAGGTGAAAGCCAACTTCGGCGTTACCCGGCCCATCTGGCTCATGCCGATCTTAGAGTCGCCATTCGGAATCGAGAAGGCCTACGAGATTGCGACCGCAAGTGAAGAGATTGCTGCACTCACGATTGGTTTGGAAGACTATACCGCGGACCTCGGTGTGGTGAAGACCTCGACTGGCACAGAGTCGCTTTTCGCGCGGCAGCGCGTTGTGAACGCTGCCCGCGCCGCCGGAGTCCAGGCCATCGATTCGGTGTTTGGCGATGTTGGCGATGTGGACGCCTTGCGGGCGTGGGCCCTGAATTCTCGGGCGATGGGATTTGAGGGTATGGGATGTGTGCATCCGTTGCAGATTGCCGTGGTCCATCAAGCCTTTGCGCCAACGGCGGCAGAGATCGAGAAAGCCCGAACAATTGTTGCCGCGTACCACGAGGCTCAGAAGAAAGGCCTGGGCGTGGTGAGCCTCGGATCGAAGATGATCGACGCTCCCGTCGTGCAGCGAGCCCTGAGTCTGATGGCGCAGGCAGAGGCGATGGACACGGCTGACATGACTATTAAGCAGTAAAGTGCGAGTGCTGATGGCCATTCTCGAAGAGACGAAACTCGTCCTCAATGCGGCCGGTCGCATGGTCCCGGAGATCGCGAACCGTCGCCGGCACATCCCCTATTTGGGCGTCGGCCAGTACCAACCTCGAGGAAACAAAGCCGGTCCACCAATCCGGAGCGCCTGCGATTATCCGGAGGATGGTGAGAAACGCGTTGCGGACCTCGAAACCGCACTCCGCAAATGCGGATTGCGTGATGGCATGGTCATTTCTTCTCACCATCACCTGCGTGATGGCGACCGCGTCGCCCTGATGGCGCTGGAATCCGCTGCAAAGATTGGCGTCAAGGATCTCGTATGGTTTCCCAGCGCTTCCTTTCCTTCTCAGGAGGGCGCCATCCATTTGATGGACTCCGGCGTCATCGAGCGCATCGAGGGCAGCATGAATGGGCCTCTGGGCGACTACTGCACCCAGGGAAAGATGCGCGGTATGGGGATTCTGCGCTCGCATGGCGGGCGCTGGCAGGCGATCCAGGACGGTGAGGTACACATCGATATCGCCGTGATCGCCGCGCCGACAGTGGATCCATTCGGCAACTGCGATGGCTCCCGCGGGAAGTCGGCCTGCGGTTCGCTCGGCTTCGCTTTGGCTGATTCCATATATGCCGATCGCGTGATCGCGGTTACTGACGACCTCGTACCATTCCCGTGCATTCCCTGGCAGATTCAAGGCAACAACGTGGATTACGTCGTTGAGGTTGACTCCATCGGAGATCCAGCCAGGATCGTTTCCGGGACGACACAAATCACGCGCTCGCCGGATCGATTGCGTATCGCCGAATTCGTGGCTCGCTTCCTGCGGGATGCTGGAATCATGCGCAACGGGTTCTCCTTTCAGGCAGGCGCGGGCGGAATCGCGCTGGCCTTCGTCAGCTACCTCAAGCGCATGATGAAAGAAGCAGGGGTGAAGGCGCGATTCGTTCGCGGCGGCTCGACAAAATATCTGGTCGAACTTCTAGAAGAGCGTCTCACAGACTACATCCTCGACGGTCAGACGTTCGATCTCGAGGGCGTGCGCTCCATCGCCAGCAATCCGCGTCACGTGGCGACGTCTCCATTCACCTCGTACAACTACCACGGAAAAGGAAACTTCGCGTCGATGGTGGACGCAGTTGTGCTGGGGGCAACCGAGGTCGACGTAAACTTCAACGCCAACGTCGTAACTCACTCCGATGGACGCCTTCTGCATGGGATCGGCGGCTGGCAGAACTGCCTGGCCGCAGGATGCACCATTCTGGCGGTGCCGTCCTTCCGCGACCGTATTCCGGTGATTGTCGACGAGGTGACGACGCTGTGCGGCCCGGGCGAATTGATCGATGTGGTCGTGACCGAACGCGGCATCGCCATCAACCCGCGCCGCCAGGACTTGGTCGATGCGGTCAAGGGATCGAAGCTTCCCATCCGTCCGTTGCAAGAGATCAAGTCAGAAGTCGAGCGCATCTGTGGCGGCAAACCGCAGCGGCCCAAACGCGGTGACCGTCCGGTCGCCATCGTCAAGTGGGTGGATGGCACCGTACTGGATAGTGTCTGGCAGGTTGCCTGAAAGCCGCGCATTCTCAAACAGGCATTTCGACCGCTTCGTTGACGCTATTTGGATTGAATTCCAGAAAAGAATTGCCAAGCCATGTCTGTAAAATCGAGTGCGTCGGCTTGCTTATGTTGCCTGTTTCCCGCAGAATCCAGGCTCCCAGCCCACTCGTGGCCAAAGTTCGCAACGAAGTCGGCGATTACCGGTACTCGGTCTTTGCACTGCTGCCAGGAAAACTTCACGCCCCATTTCGTCTTCGCAGCCATTTGAACGCGACAGCCGTTCAGGTATCCCCACGTTACCCAGTTGCCGTGAGGGGTTGTCGCAAAATCCGGACTATTGACTTCAAAACCGGAGAACTGCTCGTCGTCGTCCCCGTGTATATAAAGGATGGGCACGGGTCGAGCAAGCGTTGTTGGCGGATACATGAGCGGTGTCGCTACGCCAACGATTCCACTGATGTCCTTGGAATGACGAGATGCAAGCAATTGCACCGCTCCCGATCCGCTGGAAAAGCCGGCAAAGAAAACCCGGTTGCGGTCAGGATGGTCGTGGCGCAAGACGTCGTGAAGGACCGCCATCAAATATCCTTCATCGTCGACGGGAAGCGCGCCGGGTGCCAGCTGATGCGTTCGCGAGCCCTTCATTTCCCAGAACGTGATGTTATTGTGCCGGTCCGCCGGCTGATTCGTGATGGTGGCGAGAGGTGCTGGGAACACAACCAGAAATCCGTTGCGGTCCGACTCGCGGATCCAGTTAAAGTCTTCCGAGGCAGATTTTGCCGTACTTCGAATGCCACCGAGCATGAACACTACCGCAGGATGGCGTGCCAGATGAGCAGGTCGATGAATCAGATAGGGGCGGCTATATCCGTTATGGACGAATGGCCTGGTCTCGGTTTGCGCAGCCAGTGTCTGGGCGACAACCATCACCAGCGTGGCTATGAAAAGGAGAAATGAGTTTCGGGGGATCATGGATTCAGTGCGCAATCTTACAAACTTGGATGCGAATTTGAAAGGATTCATTCGTGACCTAGTCGCGGTATTACGACTTCATTCGATGTCCACTGGACTTTATCTTTGAAACGTTTTAATCTGACGACGATTTTGACCCCTAGCAGATTCCTCCGCCAAGATTCTGGACTGATCGGCAGCGATCGAGGGTTCCGTGATACGAGAAAATGGTCATGAACACGTTGTCGGATCGAGCCTTCTGGCTCTTGTACTCCTTGCAGTCTGGGCGCCGGCCCAGACAACTCATTACTCTCCTGACGGAGACCAGATTCCCGGGCCGGAGTGCCTCACTCCGCTTAGGCCATCGGCGGGACAGCAGAGGATATGCTCTCCCGAAGATTACAAGGCTTGGCTGAAGGACATCACGCATTGGCGGATGGAGGCACGCGTCCGCGCCGGGTATTCGGGTCAGGAGTACGAGCGGCCGGAACTCAAGTGGACGCAGTCCAGTTTCATCCAGCCCCAGATGATGGTCGAAGACCGCTACTTCTACGACCCCGGCACGGGACATTACACCGTTGATAAATACCTGGACGATCTGGAGAAGCGTTACGGCGGCATTGACTCCGTGCTCATCTGGCCGGTGTATCCGAACATCGGCATTGACAACCGCGACCAGTACGACATGGTTCGTGCCATGCCGGGGGGCGTCGCAGGGGTCAAGCAGATGGTCGCGGATTTTCATCGCCGCGGAGTCAAGGTCCTCTTCCCCTTCATGCCTTGGGACCAGGGCACGCGCGACATGGGCACCGCGACCTGGGAGGCAACCGCAGAACTGATGGCGGAAGTGGGAGCGGACGGCATCAACGGCGACACGCTTTGGGGAATCCCCCGGGCCTTTCGCACCGCTTCCGATGCAGTGGGTCATCCCCTGGCACTCGAGCCCGAGCACGCTTTCTCCGCGCCTTTTGAAGCGTTAGCGTGGAACAACATGGCGTGGGGGTATTGGCAATATCCCAACGCGCCCATGGTGAGTGTATTCAAGTGGCTTGAGCCCCGGCACATGGTGAATGTTTGCGACCGCTGGAATCACAGCAAGGTTGACAATCTGCAATATGCCTTCTTCAACGGCGTCGGCTACGAAAGTTGGGAAAATATCTGGGGCATTTGGAACCAGATTACTCCCCGCGATGCGGAGGCGCTGCGACGGGTGGCTACGATCGAGCGCGCCATGGCGAATTTCCTGATGAGCCAGGAGTGGCAGCCCTACGCCGAAACGGAACAGGCGGGCATCTTCGCCAGCCGCTGGCCCCAGGGCAAGAACACACTCTGGACGATAGTGAACCGCACTCCATACGACATTGAAGGTCGGCAATTGCGTTTGCCGGTTCAGGCAGGGATGCACTACTTCGACCTGTGGCATGGGGTCGAACTCGCTCCTGAAGCCGCGGGTGGTTCCGTGTTTCTAACCCTTGCAATCGAGGCGCACGGCTTCGGCGCAATTCTCGCTACTGCGGACGCGCCCGATGTCACCCTGCAAAAGCTGCTGACGGAGATGAAGCAACTCACGGCCCGGCCCTTAAGCAGTTATTCGAAGGATTGGACATTTGCACCGCAGAAAATGGTGCCCTCGGAGAAGACGCGCGTTGCGTCAACCGTGCCCGACGGTATGGTTCGAATTCCGGCCGGCGAGTTTACGTTCAAAGTCGACGGGATTGAACTGGAGGGGTTCAACGACGTCGGGGTGGATGTGCAGTACCCATGGGAGGACTCGCCGCGGAGACACCACTCCCACCAGCTCCACATCGACTCTTTCTGGATCGACCGTTATCCGGTCACCAACGCGCAGTTCAAGGAGTTTCTGGACGCCACGCACTACCATCCGAAAGATGATTTGAACTTTCTTCGCGACTGGCAAAACCATACGTATCCCGCGGGCTGGGACCGCAAGCCGGTGACTTGGGTCTCACTCGAAGATGCGCGCGCATACGCGGCCTGGGCGGGGAAACGACTTCCTCACGAGTGGGAATGGCAGTATGCCGCTCAAGGCCGCGATGGAAGGCTGTACCCCTGGGGCAACATTTGGGATGCGACGGTGGTGCCTATACCCGACGAGGGGAGGGATTTGAGAGGGCCCGATGCGGTGAACGCTCACCCCAAGGGGGCGAGTCCGTTCGGCGTCGAGGACTTGGTCGGCAACGTCTGGCAATGGACCGACGAATTTATGGACGAGCACACTCGCGGAGCCACTTTGCGCGGTGGCAGTTACTATCAGCCGCAAGGGTCGGTATGGTACTTTCCACAGGCCTATCGCCTCGACCAGCACGGCAAGCTGCTGCTGATGGCGCCGAGTAAAGATCGGGCTGGCACGCTGGGGTTCCGTTGCGTGAAGGATGTCGCAGGCACAAGCAGTTCCCAAGACTGAGAGGCCGGAAGCAGCCTGGAACCGGCGCCCGACATGCCGGATAAAACGCCCTGGGATCGACAAGAAACTGAATGCCTCTCGAACCTTCTTCTCGCGAAGCTTATTCTCACGAATCTGCTCCTCGCGAATCTGCTTCTCACGCCTCAGAGACGCCAGGATGGCAGTATGCCGTGGCCTCTGGAATCCTGGGTTGGATTCTGGACGCTTTTGATTTCTTCGTCGTGATTTTCCTGGTTGACACGCTGGCCGCCAACTTCCATGTCGAAAAAAGAGCAATCGTGTGGACCATTTCGATCGCGTTGGCGATGAGACCGGTCGGGGCTCTGATCTTTGGAGCGCTGGCCGATCGCTTCGGCCGTCGCCGGCCACTGATCGCGTGCGTGCTGTATTTCTCGGTCGCGACTTTGCTCAGTGCATTCGCTCCGAACTACGCCACATTTGTGGCTCTGAGAGCTCTCTATGGCATCGGCATGGGAGGTTATTGGGGGGTGGCCGCGTCTCTGGCCGTGGAGAGTGCGCCACTGAGGCGGCGCGGTCTGGTTTCCGGCTTGATGCAGGGTGGTTACCCGGTCGGATATCTGCTGGCTGCTGTTGCCATGGAAAACGCACTGCCTAATCTGGGCTGGCGCGCGATGTTTTGTATCGGCTTCCCGGTTGCAATTCTGATCTCGATCCTTGCCCTGCGAGCCCCGGAGTCGAGCGCATGGCAGCTCCACCATCAGCGCTCCATCCGCACCATGTTCCGCGTTCTCTGGAGGAACCGGAATGGCTTTGCGTACATGCTGCTCGTCATGACCGTCATGTCCTGCCTATCACACGGCACGCAGGATCTGTATCCGGACTTCTTGAAGTCCGCTCATGGATTTGCAAGGTCTTTGGTCTCCGATATCGCCATTCTCTATAACCTGTGCGCCATTGCCTCTTCGCCGCTTTTCGGCCATCTTTCCGAGTCGTTCGGAAGGCGGCGTACCATGATGCTTGCGCTCGGGGTCGCTTGCGTTGCGCTCTATCCCTGGGCATTCGGCGTCGCGCCGGCCACGCTCATGATCGGCGCATGCTTGATGCAAACAGGGGTGCAGGGAACTTTTGGAGTGATTCCCGCCCACTTGAACGAACTCGCGCCGAACGCCGTGCGCAGCCTTTTTCCGGGGTTCGGGTACCAACTGGGAGTTCTGCTTGCTTCGCCTGCCGTGTCGATCCAGTATGCGCTGCAAAAACGTCTGGGGTATCCCTGGGCGCTAACCCTCTTCGAAGGCGTTGTCATTGGGTCGCTCATCGTCATCTTTGCCCTGGGACCCGAGCACAAGGGACGAGACTTTCATGCTGCAGACCAATCCGCATAAGAGCGGTAGCGAAGCGCTTTCCAGTCTTCAGCCTTTCTGGGGAACCATGCTTAAAGCGAAAATGCGTGCGGTGGCACTGGGCCAAGCTGCCTGAAGTTTGATTGTGACGCGGTCCAGCGGTCCAACAAACTTACCGGGAATACGATAGGGTTTGGCATAGCGAACAGGCAGATCGAAGTTCTTGAGATTCTCTTCAGAGGAAACACGCTGTCCATTGATGAGAATCGTGAACTGGTTCGGCTCGAATTCTGCGCCGTGGTACTCAATCCGAAGTTCGTGATCCGTGGCTGGTTGAACCGCCAACTGGTAGCTCATCCATCCACCGGCGATAGCACGCCTCCATGCTTGCTCTTCTTCGACCCCAACCTTCGTGTTTACGCTTTCGAACTTGTGCGATGTTTCAGATGGTGTATCGCCCACAATCACGGTATCCATAGCACGAGTGCGAGCCTCTGTTCTCCTCGCCTCCAAACCAGCCAGTGTGTTGCGTAGCTGCTGTCGGGATGCATCATCGGGAAGCATTCGCCAGTAAATGCTATAGCGCTGGAAATGAACCCGAAACAATGGTGAGAGTGAGATGATTGTGTTTCTATCGGGACAGGTCAGCTCAAAAGCCAAGCGGCTTTTGTCCCTCTGTTGTATGCTCTCGAGAATCTGTGCGCTAGTTCCTGACAACAGTGGGGTCTCTGAAAAAGATATGGAACGGTGAGGCACCTGATCCATTGTCTTGTAAAACTCCTCCATCCCCAGGTTCTTCGTGCCGAGTTCGCCGGCAAGGATCATGGGACCGTACAAGATTGCTGAATACTCGCTTGAACTGCGCAGGGGCTCTAATTGCAGGTCCATGGGTAAATCTACTTCGATCTGATCGCCACTGTTCCAGACTCTATTCAACTCAAGATAAGAACTAGGCTTCGAAGCAAGTGTTTGAGCCTGTCCGTTAATGCGCACGGTTAGGGTATGAGCGTTCAACCAGCCCGGGTGCCGCAAGAAAAGTGAAAACCGGCGACTCTTGTGGGTGGAGATATGGAGCGTCGCGTGCCCACCATCAGGGAAAGAAGTTTCCTGCCGGACAGTGACGTTCGCCTCTTGCCAGCGTACTTCTGAGGGGATGAAAAGATTCACGTAAAGGGCATTTTCGCCCTTCGCGTAGATGAAACTTCCGTAGCGGCTGGCTGACTGAATACCTGTTCCGAGACAGCACCAGAAAGAGTCGAACTCACTGCTGTAAAGGCGGTAATGGCCGGGCCTCATCGGCATGAAATATGCGCACATACCGCGATGTGGCTCGTGAACTGGCAATACGTGGTTGTAAAGAGCGCGTTCATAGTAGTCGGCAAGTTCGGCGCTCGCTGAGTCTTCGAACAGCGTCTCAGTTAACCGCAACATGTTTACCGTGTTGCAGCTCTCCGGTCCTGCCGTGCTAAGCATTCGCTCGGGTGTCTGTTCGGCGGGAA
Organism: uncultured Acidobacteriaceae bacterium; assembly: GCA_963825155.1. Classification (GTDB taxonomy): domain Bacteria; phylum Acidobacteriota; class Terriglobia; order Terriglobales; family Acidobacteriaceae; genus Sulfotelmatobacter. Next base: position 143,354 of record CAWGRZ010000005.1, read on the forward strand.
AGAAACGCTCCCCACTACTGTTGCCTCCATTCACCCAAGACCGATTTCGGGTCACGATCGTCCAGAAGTTGACGGCGGCGTTCTTGAACCGCGTGTCGCCTGTGTTCCGATAGACTGCGTGGAACCCTGTGAACTTCGGGATTTGTGTGTTGGCGTGCCATCCATCAAGAATGTCTTTCCCTGCCGAAAGAGGATCGAGCATGTCGCGGTCGTTTAAACGCTTCGCCCATGCAAGGTACTTCTTGTCTTTGGTAAGCAGAAAGCAGTCCACAAACGATTCATTGAGGGAGCCGTGTTCGCATACGAGCAGGCGCTGAACCTGTTCATCGTTAAGTCGGTCGAGCACCTTGCTTCCGAACCAGTCGGCAACAAGCAGCAGAACTGTTCGTGCTTGCGCGATGCCTAGACTTATCCAGACGTCGTAGAGCCCGAGCATAATCTTATTCAGAACGTACGTGGGCTCCCATACTCCGTCTAGCAAGGGATTTGATGTCACGATCTCGCCACCGGCCACCCGTTCAAAGAGCTGGCGACCGTTTGGTGTGGGTAGAAGATACCCGTCACCGAAAGTTTGTTGGCATTCCGCCAGCCCCGTGACCATGTAGATCAGGCGTTCTCGAATTCGAGGATTGAGCGTGTTGTCGTAGCAGTTTGCCATCGACGAAAGATAGAAGCCAGGTATAGCGCCGGGCAGGCTTTGATTGGGGCCCGCGACGGCTTCAGACTCCCAGCCGCCGTATACGGCAGCCTTCGGCGTCAATCCCGCCTCCCGCCGAAACCATGCGAGCAAACGATCGGGATCGAGAGAGAGAAGATATTCCTGATCCCGATCCTGCGACTGCCGGAAGGGACTCTCGAGAAGCGTGACCTCTGAGAGTCTAAAAAGGTGGGTATTGATCTGCACGGCAGTATCTTGGTGGCTTGATTGATCGAGCCCGGTGGCTGACTCCCCGAGCCCGCTGCAAAGGGACCCGGAAGCCGTTGCCAATCCAATAAGCCGAAGCGCATCCCGTCGACTTAGCCGCATGTCATCCTCCTTAGACCAGCATTCTTGACCTGTCGTCCGCGATGCGGCAGCAGTTGGGAACGGCAGCGAACTAGTCCGATGACGTAACCAAGCCGGGTTCACGCCTTATAGCCGCTTGCTCAGAACCTCAAATCCAGTTTCTCGGGCAAGCGCTTGGTGGAGGCCCTGCTGCCAGCTCAAGCACGAGTGGACTTCAAGGAGTGACGACTCTCAAGGAAGCGATCCACTTCTAAGGGGGTAGGCATGGAGGGCTGTGCCCCGGGTCGAGTGACGGAGATTGCGGCGACAGCTGACGCCCATGAAGCGCTTTCGATCGGACTATGTCCGTTCATCAGCGCGACCGCGAAAGCGCCGTTGAAGGCATCGCCTGCGGCCGTAGTATCGACAGCGGTCACGGCGTAAGCCGGCAGCAGTTGTCGGGTTCCATCCGAGAGGGCAACATAGCAGCCGCGGTTTCCGAGCTTCAGAATGACGTTTCGGCTTCCACCTTCAAGCAGGGCGTTGGCCGCGTCCTCGATCGATTCGTCGGAGAGTTCACCCGGCGGCTTTCCAGTCAACACACAGGTCTCCGTCTCGTTCGGTGTGAGCCAGTCGACACCTGTTAGTAGTGACTTCGGCAGCGGGAGGGCTGGCGCCGGATCCAACACCAGGGGGATTCGTTCCTGGACGGCGATCGCCGACAGATATTCGACGGTCTCAACAGGGATCTCCAATTGGGTGAGCAAAATACCCGCTCCGCGGATGACGTCGATATTTGCATCGAGATCTGCCGGAGACAGGTGGGCATTGGCGCCGGCAACGACGATGATTGCGTTTTCCCCCATCGCATCGGTAGTGATAAGGGCAACGCCCGACGATCCGGCGATCACTTCGACCGCATCTGTGTTTACGTTCGCCTCTTCGAGGCTCTCGCGTAGTTGAACCCCAAAGGCGTCATCACCGAACTTCCCAACCATACTCACGGAACCACCGAGACGTGCCGCCGCAACTGCCTGGTTTGCACCCTTACCGCCGGGAAATGTCCGGAAGCTCAGTCCTGTAACCGTTTCACCAGCAATCGGGATTCGTTGGGTCCCAGCTACAAGATCAAGATTGATACTTCCTACGACCACAATAAGCTTAGCCATAGATAGATTCGCAGCTTCGTGTCTGCCTTGCCGGTGTTTCGTCCCGGTTTCCGGCGGGGTCGCGGTGTGGTCAACGCGGAAATACGGGCGCCACCGCCGCCGCACCATACCCAACGAGGAAAAGAGCGAACATCAGAGGTATCGGCTTTCGCGTACCCGGAGGTGCATTGGCAAAGTCTTCCCACACAAAAACTTCCCCTAAGGAAACCATCGTTGCGCCCTGACCAACTGCGTACTAGACTTCCGGACCGAGGATGTGGGCGTGCGAAGTCGCGAACACCTGGCCTAAAATACGGCGCGAGCGATGGGGTATTTCGCTCGCGCCGACCCCCTCAACCCTTAGAACACGAACCTCATGTTCAACTGCATGAGGCGACCCGGGCGGCCTGCCGTGATCGATCCGAACTGGCTTTGTGCATTGGTTTGACGGTCGTCGTAAGTGTTGATGCTGGACCACTGGGTGTGATTGAAGGTATTGAACGAATCCGCGCGGAATTGCAACTCCCGACCTTCGCCGAAGAGGTGGAACGACTTTTGCAGTCCCATATCCCAGTTGTTGATTCCAGGCTGGGTAAGGTTGTTCCGGTGCTCGTTCCCTCGAGTCACCGCGTAGTTGAAGATGTTTTGGCTGGTGTAGTAGGGGTCCGTGCTGGCAGCGGGCTCCACGTAGCAGTTGGTGTTGAAATAGTTGGTAAAGCTTCTGCTCCCGCGAGCGAGATTGCCGTTGCAGGTTTGGATTGGAACGTCTCCCATGCCGTCATACGACTGGGTGTAGCCGTTATAGATGGTTGTGGGGGAGCCTGATTCGAAGGTGGTGATGGAATTGATCTGCCAGCCTCCGAGCGCCTCGCGCAGCAACCGATTTCCCAGCGTCCTTCCCGGCAACTCATAGGCAAAGGCCGCCACGAAACGGTTCGTATGGTTTGCATCGGACGGTCCATAACTCCAATTGGGGTGCCACTGGCCGCCGATCGCGTGTTGCCCGCCTTCACCGCTCTCCCCGAAGAACGTATCCATCTGCTTCGACCACGTGTAGGAAACCTGGCTCGTCAAGCGATGCCAGCCGCGAGTTTTCAATTCTAGATTCATGGCGTTGTAGTTGCTGCTCTGGTTCGGCCTGACCGAACTAATGGCGCTCCAGCGGCCCGGCGCCACCGCCTCCGTCGGACGTACCGCATCACAGGTCAGACATTGCGAAGTGTAAATGTCGGGGTAAAAGCCCTGTGGATAGAGGTTCAAGTCATACTGAATCGGTAGATGGGTGCCCTCGGAACCCACGTAGCCGAGAGTCGCCACCACGGATTTTCCCAGCTCGCGCTGGACATCCAGACTCCAACGCTGGGTGTAGGGAGTCGTCCAGGTTTTCTGATCAACGGTCGATGTGGGATACGCGCCGCCAATGGGCCACATCAAACCTCCGTTGGTGCCCAGTGGGGTCGGGTATGTGCCCCGGGTAACGGTAGTAGGAGCTTGGAACGTGTTGGCGAAGTTGTAGTAGGTTTGTCCCGGGTCGGTCACACCAGGTGCACTCGTAGAGTAGTAAGAAGTTCCTCCATACCCCGGCCCGTTCCAGGTCACTTGGTCGAGGAATTTGAAGCGGCCCGTCTCGTAGAAGATGCCATAACCGCCGCGGATTACGGTCTTTTCTCCAAGTCGGTAGGCAAGCCCAAGTCGTGGCGCGAAATCCCTCTTGTCCGCGGAAAAGGGGTGAGCCTGGGTCCCGGGAGTTAATCCCGGCATGACAAATCGCCACCCCGGATAGGTCTGGTCAAGTACGGACCAGTAATTGTCAACGGAATAGGCGGGGATGGGCAGGTCGTAACGCAGACCCAGGGTTACGGTAAGTTTTCGAGTCGCATTCCAGGTGTCGCCGAAATAGGCGCTGTACTCCGGCATGGCGTAATAAAGGCTGGCATCCCCACTCGCCACCGGTGTGCGCTGGCCCATAGCGCTGACAGCGCCAAGTTCGAAGTCTGCAATCCCATTGCCGGAACCGTCGTTTATGTAGGACCCTTTGCTGGTGTAGTTCCCGTTGAAGTTTACGGAGCGAATGATGTCATTGTCGCGCTCGTTACGGCGCGCCATGTAAAACCCAGCCTTCAGGGTGTGCGTCCCAATGGTTTTCGCAACGTTGTCCGACAACTGGAACACGGGCACCCACTGGTACCAGTACTCCGTGGCCCCGAGGTTCAAACTGCTTCCCATGGCAGTGCCTGGACTGGAAGTCAGGGCCCCGCCGAGTCCCACCGAGAATGTGGCGTCGTTGCTTATGTTGAACAAGCTCTTGTCGTACGACGTAAATCCCGCCATGTTCGAGGATGAGTTCTGGAAGAGACCAGGGACCCAGGAGTTAACGAAGGCGGCGGCCTGCGAAGGATCGTCGCTGAAGTTGTAGCCTCGATACCAACTTATGTTGAATTCGTTGTTGAAAGTGGAGCTAAAGGAGTGCACGTAGTGGGCCTGGTAGGTATTTGAGCGGTGATAGGGACCGCTTTGCATGGACAAAGCGGGAAGCAGGCAACACTGATTGATAACGCTGCCGTTGTCGCGCAAGTAGCGGAAATAAACAGAATCGCGGTTGCTTATATTGTAGTCCGCACGAACTGAGTAGTTGTTGTTGTTAATTCCGGCGGCATAGGACCCTGCATAATTGTTGAAGTTGCTGGGATCGGGAGACGAATAGCCGTTCGGCATCGGGAAATGCGAAAGGTAGGTCTGCGCCTGTGTAGCCACCTCGTTGGGATTGATCACGTTGTACACACCGTTGTACTGGAAGGGCTGGCGCAAGCTGGTATTCAGGTCAAGGGTGGTGGGGTCGTAAATCACGTAGCGACAGTTGGCGGGTTCATTCGCCGAACCATCGCATTGCGTTGGATCCACGGGAAATCGATTGAGCCACTCACTGAAGTCTCCGTTGCGCTCGGCGGTGGTTGGGACGTAGGCGGTAAATTGGCTCTCGCCCCGGTTGCGTAAGCGCTCGAACGACCCGAAGAAGAACAATTTGTTCTTCCCGTTAAACACTCTGGGAATAATCACCGGACCACCCACTGTGAAGCCATACTGGTTCTGGTGATAGGCATTGCGCGGGATGCCCTGATAGTTGCTGTAGGGATTATTGGCGTTCATTCCCGAATTCTGCAAAGTGTCGTATACCGATCCATGGAAGGCATTGGTCCCCGATTTCGAAGTCACACTGATTTGGCCCACATCGCGGCCGTACTCTGCTGAGTAGTTGGAGACCTCAGCTTTGACTTCCTGAATGGTGTCCTGGTTCACATTCACGAGCGGACCTTCCACCCAATTGTCGTTGTTGTTTAGACCGTCGACGTAATAGCCGACCCCATACTCGGTGCCGCCCACATTCAACTGCATGGCGCCAGGCATGGTTGCCGAAGCCAATCCCCAGGCCAGTCGCGAAGTATCGCCGGTGCCACTGTTGAAATTGGGCAGGATTTGGGCAAAGTTCAGATAGTTGCGGCCCTCCATGGGTAGGTCGCGAACAAACTTATTCTCGATGACTTCCGACACGTTCGCGTCGTCGGTCTTAACCAGCGCCGCCGCGCTTGAGACTTCCACCGTCTCATTGGCTTTTCCCACCTTTAGTGCGAGGTTAATGCGGAGAGTCGTGCCGTTTTCGAGAGGTACGGCCGTCGAATCGGTGTGGGCGAAACCTTCTTTGACTACCTCGACCTTATAGTGGCCAGCTATGAGTTTGGCAAATTGATAGTCACCACTCGCGTTCGTGGTTGCCTGCCACTTGACTCCCGTATCCACATTCGTAAGTGTTATTTTCGCTCCTGGGATGACGGCGCCTTGCGGGTCGGTGACGGTACCCACGATGTTGCTGGTGATGACGACTTGCGCGAATAACGCGGCAGCGAGGACGCAGAAGGCTAACAGAAGCACACCATGGTTGCGACGCATACAATTCCTCCTCCACGCCCCATGCCACGCCAGGTTGCTGCAGAGGAGAGGCAAAAGCGGGCTGTTTGAAACGTTTCAATCGACAACGCGCGAAGTTTATTCCCGTTCTAAAACCGTTGTCAAGCAGAAATAAAACAACAGCAGAAATAAAACAAATACGACGTTCTCAGGGAACTCAGCGAATCTCGACAGCCGCTTCGCGCCGTTTCGGTCTGGAGGGAAGAACTGCTGGGGGAAGCGAAGCAACCGAATGGCGGATTTTCAGCTCACTCGGCAGCGTGATCTTCTGAGCCGGCTCTTGAGAGCCGTCGATGCGGTCCAGCAAAAGGCGCGTTGCGGTCGTACCCAGTTGATAACCCGGCTGGTGTACTGAAGTAAGCGCAGGCGCCGTAAACTCGGCAAAATCGAGATCGTCAAAGCCGACGATAGAGACGTCTTCGGGACAGCGGAGACCCAACTCACGGGCCGCCATTAGCACGCCCATCGCCATCAGGTCATTGCAGGCGAAGATCGCAGTTGGCCGGGGCAACATACGCAGCAATCGGATCGCCGCCTGATGTCCACTCTGCCGGTTAAATCCTGCTTCTTGAATGTACTCCGGTTCGATGTGCACCTTGGCTTCGGCAAGGGCGCGTTTGAATCCCTTCAACCTCTCGACGGCATTGGTCAGATGCAGGGGGCCGGTGATCACTGCAAGCTGACGATGTCCCATGCGCAGAAGATGTCGCGTGGCGCTACGTGCGCCGGCCTCGTTGGCCACCAGAACCACGTCTCCCTTCCATCCCGGAGGCTGGCGGTCGATGCAGATTACCGGAGGCCCTGAGACCGATGAGGGCTTCAACTGCGTTGCCATCTGGCTATCTGTCGCCGGGATCACGAGCCAGCCAGCGGGTCGATAAGATCGCATCTCATTCAGATAGAAGCTCTCTTTGTGTGCATCATTGTCAGTGTTGCAAAGGACCAAACGGAAGGAGTGCTTATAAGCCACATCCTCTACTCCGCGCACAACGGCCGGAAAGAATGGGTTGGTGATATCGGGAATGATCATGACCACGATGTTGGTCTGATTGCGGCGAAGGCCTCGTGCCAACTGGCTGGGTTGATAACCGAGGCTGCGAATCGCATCCAAGACCCGCTGCCGGAGCTTCTCTCGGACCTTGGCCGTGTCATTGATGACGTGCGATACCGTGCCGATCGACACTTCGGCTCGTTCCGCAATTTGCCGCATTGTGACTGGAGGATTCATCGGGGCAGTACGCTAGGTTAGCAGATCGCCCGTGCCATCGTGTCGGGGGCGCCCGCTTTCAGCGAGCGGCCCGCGTCTTCAAGAGTGAAATCAGTTGTCCGGCGCGCCTAGTTCGCATCTTGAGCGCAGCGAAATCCCAGTCCTCCGGAGCGGTCCATGCTGGGCGCCATCATCAGAAGCTTGCCGTGCTCGTTGAGTTTGTAGGCCTGTGGGAAGTACCAGATGGACCCTTGGGGTTGGTAGTAACTGCCTCCCCGAAGAATGCCTCCGCGCGTATGCTCGTCTTGAAACTCTTCGGTCCACTGCCATACGTTGCCCACCAAATCCATTACGCCAAACGGGCTTGCACCCTGAGGGTGTGCGTCGACCGCGTCGGGTCCACGCATTGTTCGGTCCTTATCGGGCACTGGAACTGCATCCGCATTCCATGCATTGCCCCAGGGGTATGTGCGTCCATCCGTGCCCTGTGCGGCATATTGCCACTCCCATTCATGTGGCAGACGCTTTCCCGACCATGCCGCATAAGCTCGCGCATCCTCCACCGAAACCCACGTCACCGGCTTATTATCCCAGCCTGATGGATACGCGCCGTTCTTCCAGTCCCGGAGAAAGTTGAGATCATCCTCAGGATGGTAATGAGTCGCATCGAGAAACTTCTTGAACTGCGCATTAGTCACTGGATACTTGTCAATCCAGAAGGACTTCACGTGCATGGGATGATCGTGAAAGCGGCGGGGGGAGTCCTCCCAAGGGTACTGCACGTCAACTCCAATGTCATTGAATCCTTCAATCTCAATCCCCGACACCTGAAAATCGAAATCGCCCTCGGGAATCCTTACCATATCCGCGGGCGATCCCGCGGGCGGCTTGGTTGCAGCTATGGGCACGATCTGTTGCTGCAGAGCCTTCCATTCGTGGGAGTAACTGGACAGGGGTGTCGCGCTCAACTCCCTCATCTTCGTCATCAGTTTCTGAATGCCGGGATCAGGAGCGACCGGTGAAGCCAAGAGTGCCCCGTAGCCGTGCGCTTCGATGCGGAAGCTCAGCACCTCTCGGCCAGCCTGATTTCTCGCAGGCTTGAGCTCGACGCCGTGATAAAGATCAAAATAATGAGTGCCCTCCTCCGGCGCCAGTTCAATCTGCGGACCCTCCACGTCGTACTCGTTGCGGTTCACAATCGTAAAGACCGTCTGCTGACCTAAAGGCCATCGACTGGCATAGATCCCGTAGCGCAACATCGGCACCAGCGGTTCCCAGTCGGCACTTACGAGAAATGGGGCGAGCGCGCGTTCCATCGTAGCGACGCGGCGTGTGGCTTCTGCATCCCGCGGCGTGATCCCGTTCCAGATGCCCCAGATGTTTTCCCAGCTTTCCCAACCTACACCGTTGAAGAAGGCGAACTGCAGGTTGTCAGTCTTGTCGCGCTTCCAGCGATCGGAGATGTTCACCATGTGGCGTGGTTCCAGCCATTTGTACTTGTCCACCATGGGCACGAATGGATACTGGTATTGCCCCCAGGTCATGAGATTCCAGGCCAGTGCCTCGTCCGACGGACCGCCCTCCGGCTCAAAAACGAGAGGATGGCCAATCTTGTCGGCAGCAGTCGAAAAAGCGAGTGGCACTCCGTCCTGTGTGTCGCCGTTAATGCCGTCTGCTTCGATTTCCGCCATCAAGCTGGCAATTGCATCTGGCCACGACATGCCAGGATCCCGCGTGCCTTGATCCCACATCATCATCGGAAACAGCACGCGCACCCCGCGACGGTGAAAGTCCGCGATCATTTGCCGGACACCCGGAATGCCTCCCGGCATGGAGCGGATCATGTCATGCTGATTGCGGTTGTCGATCCCCATGTTGGGATAGGTGGGCCAGATAAGCACCGCGTCAATTCCGCCGTATCTTTTTTCCAGATCGTCGAGATAACGGTCAACCGTGTAGCGGTGGGCAACTGGGTCATAGAAATAGCGGTCCTCCACCATCATTTGCGGCTGGAAAAAACTGGACTGCGTCCACTTGAATGCAGGCAAGGCGTAGCGTGAGCCATCGTAACCGATGCGAATCCGGCGTTCGTTGCGCCAATGACGAATGTCGGCCAGCCAGGAATCATGCTCATTCTGCGTGCACGGCGCGGAACCACCTTCCCACGCTCCTTTCAGGTTGAGGCACCCGGGAGTGGGAATCTGCTGACGTTCGGGACGAAAGTGGGAGTCCTGTGCTGAAACCGCACAAGCGGCGGCCAGGAGAGCTGCAGTCACTAAAGGTCCAAACATGAGTTTCATAAGTGCGCTCCAGTTTCGGTACGAGCCTTACGGCTGGCAAATATAAAACGTTTCAAAAGTTATGTCCATGGTGCTTTTTCTTCGTTAGGATGCTCCAGAGGAGCCGCGCCCGGAACCTCGACGACATCCTGCCCCCGACTCCTTTTTAGCAGGCGTCTCATTCGGTGTGCGGGCAGGTGATCAAAAAGGAACCAATGTCATGAGGAATCTGACCGTCATCTTGCTCAACGCCTTCTGCTTCGCGATGTTGTGTCTCCTGTTCGTGCATGGCCAGATTTCCGGACAACGTAAGTCAGCCCCATCGACTCAGACCCTGCTGCTGTCGCACGCGGAATACCTCGATCGTGTGCAAGCGGTCTGGACGGCACAAATGATCGCTCAGAGAACCGGCGGCCGTTTCGAACACCAGCCGGCATCGACTCTGCGAGCCACGCCGTTATCCCACCTTCCCGGTTATGCTCCCGTGGACGATGATTACTACTACGAAATGGTGGCGATCCGTGCTTTCGAGAAATACGGTATCGGGCTGACGGTGCAACAACTCGGGCAACAGTGGCTGGAGAACAATGCAGGCTCTTGGGGATCAAGCGAGCAAGCGCTCATGCTGTTGAAGCGCGGACTCAGGCCTCCCGACACGGGGCATCCCCGCTACAACAAACTCTGGTGGACCATCGGTCCGCAATTCAGCAGCGACGTGTATGGTGTGCTGAATCCTGGCATGCCCAATGCCGCGGCCGAGATGGCACGGCGATTAGGTCACATCAACGGCTTTGCAGAAGGAACTGACGGTGCCGTCTTTGTCTCAGGAATGATCAGCATTGCTTTTGTGGAAAAGGATTCCCGCACCATTGTCCGCAAGGCCGCAACGCTGATCCACCCCGACTCGCCGTATCGTAAATGCCTCGACATGATCATTGCCATGGCGGATGCTGGCAGTGGCCCAGATCAGATTTTTCGAGCCATCGATGAGCGCTGGGGAATCGAGTATCCGGCCACCAACAACGCCGTGGTCAATGGCGGCTTCGTTGCGACCAGTGTATGGTTCGGCGGCGGCGACTTTCAGAAAACCATTCAGCTTGCCGTTCACGCAGCTGACTTTTCTGATGCCGATTGCAATGCAGCCAATTCCGAATCGGTAGTCGCCGCGATGCACGGCACGAAGGCTCTGCCACCAGAGCAGGTAGCCGAACTTCACGACCGAATCATGGGGAAAACGATGGGTCCACTGGAGCTAACTCCTCCGGTGGACGAGAGCGTTACAGCACTGGCGCGGAGAACCGAAAAGCTTGGTCTGGCCATCGCTGTGGCTCACGGCGCCAGCGACGACGGGAGCGCACTCCGGATTCCAATTCAAGTCCCGAAGACTCAACCCGCCGAATTGTTCAGGCTGGCCGACCTGATGCAGTACTGGAATCCAGATTGGACGCTGGAACGCGCGGGGTTTGGCGGGGCCGGGGGAGGCATGCCGGGAATCCGCGGCATCACGTACCTGGATGGGGAAATCTTAGCTACATATCCGCGCGACGAAGTGCGGGGAACAGTTCTGAGGCGAACGGTGAAAGTAGGCGGCAACTCGGTCTTGAGGTTCCAGGCGGGCGTGGACCCGGGACGCGCATGGCAGTTGCAGGTGTACGTGAATGACGACAAGGTGCTTGACCAGCTGATCGAGGGACAATCGGAAAACCGGGAGTGGCAGGACATCGAAGTTAATTTGGCGAAGTATCCGAACCAGGAGGTAGTTCTGCGACTTTACCAGCGCGTGCTGATTCCGCATCGCGAGGCCGGGAATGCTTACTGGCGCAACCTGGTGGTTCACTAGAATCGCCACGAAATAAGACCCCGGGGAAATTAGGATCGCCGAGAAATTAGTGGGCCGAAAGCAGCGCCCTCGAGGGACGCGCCGGACAGGCTTGCACCAACGTCTCAGCTCGACGGTTCCCGGATGGTCAGGACGCGGTCCACATCCGAGTCCCGAAGTATCTGCTTGATGCCGCTTGGCCAGTGAATCTCAATCACTTTGATACGACGGTTCGATCCCAATCCAAAATGCACCCGGCTATCGCTCGAGGAAGCATACCCGACTGCGGTGGTTACCTCGTTCCACTGGGAGCGACCGTCTTCGGTCGTGATGTGTACTTGGGCGCCGATCCCCATTCGGTTGCTTTTTGTTCCCACCAACTTCAACAGGATCCAGTGATTGTGGTCAGTGGAGACGTTGTGGAACAACTTGACCGCGCCGTTCAGCACGGTCACCACCGCATCCACCCGTCCATCGTTGTCGATGTCACCGAACGCTACCCCGCGATGGGGAGCTTCCTTCTGGAAATCAGGACCGGCCTCAAGACTCGCATCTTCGAATTTTCCATCGCCGAGGTTGCGGAAGATGGAATTTCGTTCCGGATACTTCCGTTCCGGAACCAGTTTGCTGATATTGTCCAGAACATTGGAGCGGGCCACAAATAGGTCCTTCCAGCCGTCGTTGTCGAAGTCGACGATCCCGTTCCCCCAGCCCGACATTTGGGAAGTCAAGCTGCGCCAGTCCGCTGTTGACGGTCGCGTCGGCAAAATCTCCATGACCGCGATTTTCGTATAGAGGAAATGTTTCGAATTCCACGGCGGTGTGCCAGATGTCGGGTAGACCATCGTTGTTCACATCGCGGAAATCGGCACCCATCGCTGAGAGAGGGCGCGCCATTCGAACCATACGCCACGCCGGCCATTTCGCCGACTTCCTCGAATCGTTTTCCCCCAATGTTGTGAAACAGAAAACTTCGAGTCGTATCGTTGGCCACAAAGGCGTCCAGAAAGCCGTCGCCGTCATAGTCGGCAAAGGACACGCTCATGCCTTTGCCGAATTGCGACGCAATGCCGGTTTCCTCGGACACATCGGTAAAAGTCCCGTCCCCGTTGTTTCGGTAGAGGGAATTGTGAGTGGGAGAGTAATACCGGGGATGACAGTACCCGCGGACGCCCCCGCCGACCGTGCAGTAGGGATCTTTGTTAACTTCCCACTTGCAGTAGTTGACGACAAAGAGATCCAGGAGACCGTCATTGTTGTAGTCGAACCAGCCGGCGCTGACCGACCACATTTTCTTCCCGTCCAGGGTCGCACCCTCCAGCCCCGCCTTTGCGGTGACGTCCGTAAAAGTCCCGTCCCCGTTGTTATGGAATAACTGGTTCCCAGTAACGTTGGCGACAAACAAGTCCGGCCATCCGTCATTGTCGTAGTCCCCTACAGCCACGCCCATACCGTAACCCGCCCCGGCCACTCCCGCTTTCTCGGTGACATCCGTAAAAGTGCCGTCGTGATTGTTGTGAAACAGACGGTTCCAATAGGCCGGAGATTCTTTCTTGAGCGAGGGGATCGCCGCGCCATTCACGAGATATACATCGAGGTAGCCGTCCCCGTCGTAGTCAAACAGGGCCACGCCGGCGACCATGGTTTCTACCTGGTTCTTATTCGGGGTGGGCGAAGACGAGGTCGTGAAACGAAGGTTGGAGCGGGCTGCAATTTCTTCAAATCGAATTCCTGGATGAACAGGCAAGCGAGGCCCCGACACGAGAGCGACCGTCACCGCCAGGATGAGCATCAGTTGGCGCATGGCTTATCATCGGACAAGGGAATATGCTCACGCAATGGAGCGGGTACCATTAGCTGGGGCACCTTTGAAATCGTACTATGCGGAATGGAATGAAGACCCTGGTCACATTCTTATTAATATCGTCACTGATGACTGGGCAAGCCTCGCCGAATGTGGCGGCCGCTCTAAAGCGGGGAGCAGCGCTCGTAGCCGCGGATCGGCTGGCCGAAGCCCGGAATGTTTATGAGCAGGCGCTTCGCAGTTCCCCTGATGATGCGGACCTCCTCTTCGGACTGGGCACGGTGTTCTTTCGAGAGCATAACTGGCCGAAGGCCATAGAAAACTATAGAAGCAGCGTCAACGCTCGGCCGGGCACAGTCAAAGTCCTCTACTACCTCGCAGAAGCTTTTTTCGCGGATGCAGACGTGGATCGCGCCCGTCAAACCATTGCAATGGCGGCCAGCCTCGCACCCAATGATGCACAAATCTGCCAGAAGTACGGAGAATATCTGGCGGTGAATATCGAGAACCGTAAGGAGGGGCTTTCGTGGATGGAGAAAGCTCGCCGCCTCGATCCCAGGCTGGCTCGCATTGATTTCGACATTGCCCGGACGCAGTTCGAATTGACCGATTTCCAGTCTGCCATTGCCAATTTCGACGCGGCCCTGAAACGGGATGCCGACAACGGTGAGGCTGCATTTTATCTCGCGGAGTCTTGGGCAAACCTGGGCGACTGGGAAAAAGCCCGCGATTCCTACTCCTACGCGCTGGCGCATCAGTACGAAAGAGGGGCCGCATTTTACGGACTGGGAAGGGCACAGGTGGAATTGGGGCGGTTTGAGGATGCCGTGGCATCGCTCCAACGCGCGATCATTCTCCAGCCCTCCCTGATTAAGGCCCACTTTCAGCTCGGAAGAGCATACCGGCAACTAGGACGAACCAGTGAAGCACGGGATGAAACCAGACTCTTCGACGCGATGACGAACCGCATCGATACATCCAAGGAACTGAAGAGCCCCGAAGAGGAACAGGCCTGGAAGCAAGTGAAGCCGCTGCTCAAGGCGAACAAAGAGCAGGAAGCGCTGGAACTCCTGGCGAAGTCGCCCGCTGCGGATGCCTCCGGCCAAGGCGAACCACACTACTTGCTTGGAACCATGTACTACAGCATGGGAAGAATAGATGACGCGAGGCGAGTGCTGACCATTGCCAGAACGAAGGATCCGCAGTCCGCGCGCATCGCGGCCTACCTTGGAATGGTGCAGCTTTCTGGTGGAGAAACAGCCGTAGCGGAAAGCTCATTCCAGGCAGCCCTCGCGCTCGACTCCACCGAAACTCTTGCTTTGATTGGAATGGGCGGAATCCGATATCAGCAGGAACGCTGGTCGGACGCCATCGGCTACCTGGAAAGATCGCGCACGGCGGATCCCGATACCCTGTTGTTGTTGTGCGACGCGTACTACCGCGTTGGCAAGCGCTCCGAGGCCCTGCTCACGGCCCAAGTGATTCGCGCTCTCGGGTCGGATAGGAAACCACTGCTCGGTGAACTGGAAAAACTAATAGCCCTCCATCAGGCCGACCAACCACAGGTGAATCCCTAGTTCAGCGATTCTCCGTTCCTTGCAGCCTTGAAGAATTCACAGAATCTTTGGATCAATCAAGAGACTGGTACGTCACTGCTTGTCTCCCTTGAGCCTGCTGATGCGTTTAGGGTCGAAACGAGTATCGAGGCTGCCCGTGACTGAAACCCGAAACTCTTTGGCGAAGGAAATGGCTTCGATCCCGTCTGCTCTCAGGTGGATGGTGAAGGTACCAGGATGAGTAAAGGTATGCGACACCGCGGATCCTGAAGAGCTTGTGCCGTCTCCGAAGTCCCAATGATACCCGAGCGCCGGAACACCCTCTGGGTCGCTTTCAGCGGAGAAGACCACAGCCCGGCCGACCATCGCCTGCTCGGGGACGCTTGCGCTGACAATCGGCGCGGCAGCAGGGACGGAAGTATCGACGATCTTCAGCATCTGCACAGATCGGGGTGCAAGAGTAACTGAGATCGAGTCCGCGTCTTGCAGGCTCGGTGTTTCGGTTCCAAGAACTTCCGAAACCTGATTATTTCCGTTCTGCCGTAACCCCAGTTCCGCGAACTTACAATGGTGCTTGCGTTCCTTCGCGGTCCAGTTGAACACGGTCAAGATGGTCTGGCGTCGACTTTCGCGCAGGATGAAGACGCTCGGCATCTCGTCTTCGGGAGCATAGCTCATCAAATCCATTGGGATTGAAGCATGACCGTACCGAGCGATGTTGATCAATGTTTGATTCTCGACCAGAGCCACGCGATCTGGATCCAGAAACAGGGTGGGTAGGTCGTCGCCAATTTCGAACATCCCTCCCGCGACTGCAGCCAAAGCGATGGAAACGCGAGCCTCGTCCAACGTGAGTGGATGCCTGCCGCCATGCCACGCCTGTTCATCCAGCGTTTGACGTGACACCGTAAATGCGTCCGGATCACTGACAAAGAAGTTGCGGTTCATGTAATAGCGTGCAGCGATGCCGGGGGCAGCATCCCGACTCGCTTCAAAGGTATGCCCCGTATCCTGAGAAACCCGGCCACAATCCACCATGCCCACAGGATTCAGCATGGGGCTGCCGTCCTTGTCGAGGATGACATCTTTGCCGACAGCATCGCGGATGATTTGCAACCCAATACGCTGCGCCTCGAGCGCCGTCGTATTGGGCCGGAAGTAACGGCCTTCGATGGCGGAGTCATCCATGAAATCGAGCTTGATGTAACGAATCCCCCAGTCTCTTGCCAGGGTGCTGTAGGTCTGACGAAGATAGGTCTGAGCCCCTGGGGTGGTGACGTCGAGAACGTAGAGAGCATCCAGCTGCTTCTTTTGCTCCGGATCGTTGATCACGAATCCTGCATGAATGGGCTGGTGCTGCGCGTTCTGCAGCAGCCATTCTTTATGGGTCTGGTAAACCCATGACCGCTCGGACACCTCAAATGGAGCTGTCCAGATTCCCGGCGTCAGTCCCAGGGTTTGCACTTTGCGCTCCAGCGACTTCACACCTTCGGGAAAGTTTGTTGCGTTGGCGGTGGTGTATTCACCGCGCGCGTATTGGTAGCCTTCATCGATATGAAAAAATGTGTACCCCAGATCTTTCCAATGCTCGGCCAGGAATCGAGCATTGGTCAGAGCCGCGCCCTGGTTCAAACCAAAATAGTAGGCGGTCCAGCTCCACCATCCCATTGGCGTTGGCAGGCCGATTCGGGCGTGATGAAGGTTCCGAATGAGACTGCCGTATGCCTCCAATTGGGCATGGTAATCCGATCCGAGCGCGGCCATAACTCTCTCTGAGACAATGCCATTCCCAGGCGCTACCGGCAAGCTGAGTTCAATCCGGTCTTCCACCGGCGAACTTTGTAAGGAATTCTCCGTCTCGAGTTCAGTGGTGCCGGTGGAGTCCACTTCGTAACCTGTGATCTCGTTTGTCTGAGGCTGTACGCGCAGCCTTAGAACGGTAAGCCACCGGTCAGAGGTAAGAGCACCCAAAAAGAGGCTTTGCCCGCTTTGCCGGTTATAGACGATTTGACTGCCCACGGCCCGGTGTAGCCCACCAGCGGCATCGGCCAAGTCGTGAATCACCATCGCCGGCCGATCTTCACTGAAGCTATCGCTGAGAACGCGATCGGCGGATTCCGAACCGCCGAGATCCAACCCCTGAGTGTCACCGAACTCGAGAACGCGGATCGCCTGCACCTCAATCGGCTTCTGCGTTGTATTACGAACCTCGACTTGAATCTCAGCGTGCGGGGGGTCTGAATAGAGGCGCAGGGAGCAAATCAGGTCTGGCTCTTGAGCCAAACCAGTGTTGGTGATGATCAGTTCCGGATTGTGGTCAGCTCCTGCGGCGGGCGATGACCCTACATGGTGCTTTGGATAGTCGCTGGAGCGCAACCAGCGTCCGTTGATCTTGGCCGCGATTCCCGCGCTGAATCGACCCGGGCCAATTCGCTCCTGCAGTGTGTATTGTCCGGCGGTACTGCTAGCCTGAACCAACAACCCCGGGTTTACGATCTGCACGACTCCGGATTGCGCGGACAAGGCGCCAGAGGTCGCAGACATCACCAGGGTTGCAAGCGCGTTCCGAATGAGGTGTCGTCTGGTGATCATTCTCTTTCCTGCAGCGGGTGAAAATCAACAAATCTGGGATTCGCCAAACCTGCAGTTGCGTTATCTTGCGACTGATTCCTTTTACTTTTGTCTGCCGCATCTGTCAACTCATACCCACCTTGATGCTGTTGGCGCTCCCGTTCCGCTCCATCTCATGGGAGGAGAACGCGAAAAAAGCAATCTTTTGAGCCCACCCCGCAGAGATCAAACCCTCCGGTCGAGATGGGTTAACGCCGGCGTACCTCCAACTGCGCCGGTCGCGCTACCGAGCTTACGTCCGGATCATAGTACTCATAGACTCGGGACTGGAAGGTCCGGGCGCGGATGGGATACTTGGCACGCAACCGAAAACGCAGGGTGACCGTGTCGTTCGCAGCAACGGAATCGAAGTAGAGAATTGCCTGGGTGGCGGTCAGGCTGAATTTCTCCAGACGAGCACTCTTCTGGCTGGCACTTTTCTCGACATAGGTCTGCAGGTCTTCGCTGAGCAGGTCGAATCCGGGGGGAATGCCAAGGTCAACCATCACCATGTTTGCGGTCTTGGGCAGATTGTTTCGGATCGTGGCGGTGGCAGTAGCGATGTCGTCCTGCGCGAGGTGCGTGCGATCGTAAGTCACGTCGATGGAGAGAGGCTCGTTCGCGGGTTTCTCGTCCCAGGGAAGAAAGTAGCTCCCTACAATCTGGTAGGCCAGCCCGCCCTTGCCCTCGAACCGGATTTCCACTGTGTTAGAGCCCTCCGAACCAAAGTGCTTCGGGTCGATACCTTTGAACACAAACTGATGGAGCAAGTCGTTGTTCTCCGGGGTTAGTGTGAGCTTCTCGACGGGTTGTCCGTTGAGCAGAACCTGCAGCGTGCCGCGAACGTCAGCCGCGCCTTTTTCGGTCGCCAGGAGTAACGCCCGCAGCGCCATGATGGTCGCTTGCGTCGTGCCCCAGGTGCCGGCAGAGTCTTTTTTCGAGGCAATGTAATTCAGGGCCTTGCGGGCCGTGCCTGATGCCTCACCCCACTTGAGCAGTGCCTGGACGGCGAGTCCCGTCGTCTCCACGCTGGCGCTTTCGCCGGTGGCATAGACGCCGGTTTCGTCTGCGCTCCACCAGGCTTGCTCATCTTTTTCAGTGCGCGCGTCGAGCAGAAGTTGCATGGCCTGCCGAGTGAAATCGCGGTCGTTCCCCTGGTCGCCGGTGCCATCGACGGCGAAGTTGGCGATGACGGCCAGCGTGTAAGCGTCGATCTTTGCATTCATGTGGCTGTCGACAAACTTCCTGGCCTTTTCGACCGCCGGTCCCTGGTATCCGGTGTTCTCCAGCGACCAGGCGATGTAAGCGGTGATGCGAAGCACGTCGGAGTTGTAGCGGTTGGTAGCGCCCTCGTTGATGAACTGGGTGTCAGGCTTCCAGCTTCCGTCGGGCAGTTGTTGGCCGGCAAGCCACTGCTGGGTTCGCGAGATCAGTCTTGGGTCGACGTCGTAGACCTTCGACATGTCGCTGAACTCCATCAGGCCGTAAGCCGTCAGGATCTTGTTGGCTGGGGCACTTCCGAACCAGGAGAAACCGCCGCCGGGAACTTCAAAAGTCAGCAGGCGCTGATAGCCGTTGGCGATGTATCCCTCGGCCTTGGCGTGCACTTCGGGAGTCAGCTTCTTGGTGCGCTTCATGTAATCGAGCGCCAGGACGTTAGGGTAGGTGCTAGACGAGGTCTGCTCAAAGCAGCCGCCCGGCATGCGCAGGATGCTGTCCATGCCTTCGATCACCTGGCTCAGCGGTCCGGGATAAAGACGGACAAAGATCTTGCTGGCTTCGGGGATGGAATTCGCGGGGAAGTTCAGTTCGTGTTGAACCGAGCTTTCCAGGCGGCCGTTGAAGACCATGTTCTGCTCGCGCCCGTTGGGGATTACTTCGATCTCGCGCACGACGATATCGGCGCGGTCTGCGCCACCACTCATGCGGGCGGAGAGCGTCAGCTTGAATTTACCGATGCGCCTGGCCTCGAGCGTGAACTGCGATCCACCGACGCGGCCGGAATCGACGGCAACGGATTTGTCAGCTACGTCATCGACCAGGGAAAACCAGTCGTCCGGTTGCAGTTTCAGGCTGACGTCTCCTGGCGCGCCCGAATAGTTGTACACAGCCACGGGAATGGAGACGCGGTCACCCTGGGTGAGCGTGACCGGCAGGTCGAGGTCGACGAAGAAATCCTGGAAAACCTTCAGGCTCGAAGTGGCGCTGCCCAGTGCGCCGTGTGTCGTGGATGCGAGCATGGCCATGCGCCAGGTGGTGATGGAGTCCGCCAGGGGGATGGTGATGCTGGCCGAACCGTCTTTGTCGGTGATGATCTCGGGATTGATGTAGAGCGCCTCGGGGAAGTAGGAACGCACATGTGCGGGCGGGGAGCCGGATTCTTTCTTGGCTAGAGTTGCGCTGTTCGCACCCTGCTTGAGCTCCATTCGGTCCATGACGTCTCGGCCTTCCATGGGCAAGTTAGTGACGCCCCCGACAACGCCGCCCCTGGCCACACCCGGGACCGGAGCAGCGACCATAGCCATTTCGGTCATGAGGACCGGGCTCGTCGCGGTAACCTCGACTACTTGGGAGGATTGGCCAATCGACAGAGTGGCGGAGAGCACAGCGCGATCGCGCGCCCGAAGTGTGAGTTCCTGCCTCGCAATCTTGAATCCTGGCGTGGTCACTTGAACGACGTATTGGCCGACGTTCAGGCCGGAAACCAAAAACTGCCCGGCCGCATTGGTGGTTGCGTGGCGCCTCTGTCCATTGGCGACTTCGCGCACCTCGACGCTGGCCTGTGGCACTATGGCGCCGGTTGGATCGGTCACGGTTCCCACGATCTGCGCCTGGCCG
The DNA here is from genome assembly GCA_963825155.1 of uncultured Acidobacteriaceae bacterium. Taxonomy (GTDB): domain Bacteria; phylum Acidobacteriota; class Terriglobia; order Terriglobales; family Acidobacteriaceae; genus Sulfotelmatobacter. The sequence continues at coordinate 163,563 of CAWGRZ010000005.1, forward strand.
TTGAACGGTCCGCGGTCGTGCTCAAGGTTTACCGCAATCGCGCTGGTCTGCGAACTCGACCAGCCAACTGCATTTCTCCCCCTAAATAGCAGGTACTCCTGCAAATCGTCGCCGGTGTTGAGCTGGCCATCTGGACCGGCGCTGCGCACCAGATAATACGTTCTTGTGGAATCCCAGCGTGCGGGCTCAAAAGTCAGGTTGTTGCCCCACGAGTCACGGCAGTTTGCCCCGCAAGCCTGCTTGATCCTCTCGCGGACGCGAGCAGGACTGCCCATCTTTGGTTCATCCGCGTACGCCTTGCTGAGAGCCTCCGCCAGCTGATTTACCTGCTTCTGAAAATGAGCCCGGTAGCGCCCTGCGAACTCCTCATATTTCGTCATGGGTACAGTGCGGCCGAATTCGGTTTCAAACTTGTTTGCGCCCACCATTTCGGTGGCTGAGAACAAGGCGCGCGCAGCTCGGTCCCGCTGTTCTGCTTTCGACTCTTCCACCGGCTCGACGATTTCCGGCATTCCGATGGAGTGGATCTCGTAGCGAGGCTTCATTACTTCCTGCTCGAGGTAGAAGAAGACTTTCGCGAAGCCGGGTTGCTTCTCGGCCAGCGCGAAGACGGCCTCATCCACCACCTGCAAGCCCAGGGCAGCGCTCACGCCCTCACCCCGAGAGTTGGTCACGCGGAAGCGGATGCGGGCTTCGCCACCGGGTTTGTAAACCGGGGCATCGGCTACGGCATCGATCTTGAGTTCATCCGCGGGCTGCACGAAGACCAGGCGATGATCCCCAACGGGCTGGGCGTTGCGGCCGAAGAGATATGCGTTGAAGTCGACGGTGCCCGCCAGGTCGGGCGTGGCGGTAAGAGAAAGTTCGGCCTCGCCATTCTCGATGTCGAGATCGCGCGTGAGAACAGTTTGACCTTCCTTGACGATGTCCACGTAGGCAGTCCCGCGCTTCCTGGTGGAGAAGACTTTCAGTTCAATGCGGTCTCCAGCGCGGTAAACAGCACGCTCGGAGCGCAGCAGGATTTGATCCTCGCCCTCGCGGGCCTGCAGTTGAACTGTGCTGGATGCGTGGTTTCCTTCCCGGTCCGTGGCTTCAACTTTCATGGTTTCGACGCCAGAGCCGGGCCTGATCCGAACCACGGCCACTCCGCCATCATCCGAGACGACTTGCTGGTCGGGCGTTCCTTCGGCGTGAACCTTCAGGTTGGCGATGGCCGGTGTTCCGTCCGGATAAGAAGTGAGGATGAAAACCTGATTCTCCAGATTGGGGATGAGCGTGCCACCCTCAGGGACGGCCGTGATCAGCAGAGGCGACTCGCTCACGATGATGGGTTCGCCGCGAGTTTCGGCATGGTTCGCGGAGTCTTTCACCGTGGCTTCAATCAGGACTCGAGCCGCAGCCTGAGTCAGAGGGCGTCCGGCAAAATAGGTGGGCAATTTCAGGTCGAAGTGATAGGCGCCCTCATGATCGGTTTTGCCCTGGATCGAGGCCACATCGAAAACGGAAACGTCCATGCTCGAAGCCTTGACAGTGATTTCGGCGTCGTCCACTGGCTTGCCAAAGAAGTAGTTGGCCCGGACGGTTCCCGTAACATGATCGCCGGGACGGTAGCCCCGCTTCGTTTTGTTGTCGCTGCCCATGAAATCGACCGCGACTTTGAATTTTGGAAGAACGTAGCGTTCAACGTTGAGAGCAATCTCCGCCGAGTTCGTGGGTGCCTCACTATCACCCATAAGTGCGCGCAGATGGTAGGTGCCCAGGTTGACTTCATCGGCCAGGCCAAATTCCGCCGACCCAACTCCGAACTTGTCAGTTTCAGTCACCTTCTTAAAAACCTTGTTGCCACGGGAGTCCTCCACTTCAAGAGTAAGTTTGCGGCTGGCGGCGGCTTCGTGATTGGAACGATCGAGGGCAAGCGCGCGCACGTGAATCATCTGGCCGGGCTGGTAAATGGGTTTCTCGGTGGTGAGGAGAATCGAAATCTTGTCTTCGAGCCGGACTGGTTGCGTGAATTCCGTTGAGCCGATGGATGTATCAACCAGATAGCGCAGTTGATAGCTGCCGACTATGCCGGTGGGGAAACGAAATTGTGCTTCGGTGGTACCACGCCGGTTGAGCCTCCCGTTGAAGAGCAGGCGGGATTTCTGATCGGGAACCAACAGTTCGATTTGGACGGAACCGCGACCGGCGATGACCGCGTCTTGCGAATCAGTGACAATCAGGCGAACTGCCGCTTCGCCGCCCGCCAAATAGGATTGCTGGCCGAGAATGTGAATCACCGGCGTGCGCAGGATCTGCGAGATCGATTCCGTGCCCTCGATTCTGGCGCTTTTGCCATCGCTGTATTCGAAGCGATAGCGCAGGCGGTGCCACACCAATTCGTCAACGGCCAATGGTTTTGCGAGTGCGATCCGTTCCCGCCAGTGCCCGTTGCCCTGAGCAACGTCAACGGCCTGCTCTGCGCCCCCCAGGATTTGGTCCTCTGGATCCAAAACTTCTACGGTGAGTTGTCCCGGGCCGGCGTGAGCGGCATGGTAGGGGATCGTCACATCCACCGTGCCGTGTGCGTAGGTCGCGCTGGCGACAGGTTCACCTGTGCTTGCCTGGTTGTTTTGAACTGTCACGATTGCGGCAACGATTAACACAGCGGGGATGAGAAGCAACCAGAGTCTGGACGAGGTGGCGTGTCGATCGGAATCTTCCATAAAGTCTCCGTGAGAGTCGTTCAGCAGTGCTGCTACTACCTTTTCGCACTCAGGATAAGAACGCTCCGAGTCCCGATTCTTGCGCAGAAGCCATAGTCTGGCGCTCCTCACCTAAATTCCAATAGACACCGGAACGCAGCCAGCCAGTCGGTTTGGCGTGGGTCTAAGGCCAAATCCTCTTCGGAAACCGTTGTGGAATGTGGGGATGGACGATTTGACGTGCTGGGCGATTGCACTCGTCGAATCGGATCCTCTGCCGTCCGAGGCAGAAATCATCGCTCGACCCGACTGCAATTTCGCTAGGTTGCTCTTAATTTAAGCTTTACTCGTCGGTTCCGATCTGCTCGCCGCGCTTCAGGGTCCGGTCAAAGAACTCGGCAGTTGCGCTGTAAGCTCGCACCCAGCTCCTCCACATCAGGAACCCGTGAATCTCATCCGGCAGGATCAATTGTTCGAAGGGCACATGCTGTGCCCGCAAACGCTGCACCAGGTCCACCGTCTGGCTGAAGGGCACGTTGCGGTCATCATCGCCGTGAATGAGCAGCACCGGCGATTTCCACGTGTCGACATGAGCATCGGGCGAGGAATCCCACGCCAATCTCACCGCGGCGTCCGCGTCTGGCGGGCGCAGCGCCAGATTGCCGAAATATGGCCGCTCCGTAAGAAAAACGCTCCAGTCGTGTACGCCATGAAAATCGACCCCCGCCTTGAACAGATCTGAATTGCGTGCCAGACCCATGGCGGTGAGAAAGCCTCCGTAGGAACCGCCCCACAACCCGATCCTTTCCGCGTCAACTTTCGGAATCGATTGCAGGTACAGTCCCGCCGCCACAACATCTTTATACTCCGCCGCTCCGCGCCACACAGTGTTCGGTGCTTCGCGAAACGCACGTCCGTACATAGTGCCGAGCCGGTAGTTTACCGATAGGACTGCGTATCCGCGGCTGGCCAGATACTGATTCTCGGCATAAGCATTGTGGTAGTAATCCATGTAGTGGAAGCCCAGCACCATCTGCCGGATAGGCCCGCCGTGCATGAAGACGAGCCCCGGAATCTTCCCCTGCGCGTTCCGCGGCAGAAAAAGCTGGCCGTGCAGCGTGACTCCGTCGCCACTTTGAAAAATCACCTGCCTGGGCGTCACCAGCGAGGCAGCGGGAAAATCACTCGGCAGAGCCTGCCTCGCGATCATTTCCCGGCCCTTTGCGGTAACCTCGTACGGCATGGCCGGCAAGGTTGCCGTAGAGCCGAGGCAAAGAATGCTTTTGCCGTCGCCGGTCTGAACTGGAGACCACTCGATGGTCTCGCCGCCGGTCAGCGCCTCCTGCGGCGTACCACCCGCCACCGCCACTCGCCACAAGTGCCGCCGGTCTACGTCATTTTCATTCGACGAATAAATCACCCATGACTTGTCGGCGCTGAGCGTGACGTCTTCTACGTCATAGTCACCGGGCGTGAGAAGCGTGGCCGTGCCTCCGCCAGCAGGAATCGAATACAAGTGATTGCGCCCGTCCTGCTCCGAGGCAAAGACCACTCGTCCACCGGCGGCGACGTTGAGCGAGCCATCTTCGGTGAGCTCGGGCAGAGAATCCTCGGGCTTCCCTCCGCTTCGCCATAACAGGCGCCCCTTACCGGTGACTGCATCGGCAATCCACAGCGACCACGGCTCCGGGCGCACTGGAATCAGCGGCAGCTTCAATTCATCACCGGCAACGCGCACGAAGACAATCCATTTGCCATCAGGCGACCAGCGCGGCATCGAATCCTTATCCACGCTGGGCGCCATGTAGCGGATGGACTCGCCCCCTAAGTCGTCAATGGCAACCAGACTGTGCCCGTCACGCTGGCTGACGAAGGCGATATGCTTGCCATCGGGAGACCATCTGGGCTCAACCGCCGCTCCGCGCACGGACGCCAGTTCCTTGGCTTGCTGTTTCCCATCCACGCTCGACAGCCACAACTTCTTTTTTGCGGACCACACTGCCCACTTGCTGTCGGGCGAAATCTCGATGTCTTCACAGTCCTCATCCGGGCAACCCATGTCGCCCAATAGCCGGGGCGTCGCGTCTTTGGCGTCCACATCCAGCGCAAAGACCTGCTGCTTGGCTCCTTTCGTCCAGCTTTCAGGGTTGGCACTCTCCTGAGCGTCGTTCAACTCGCTGCCCTGCGCATAAAGCGCCGTCTTGCCGTCGGGTGTGAGTCGCAGGCTGGCGATGGGCTGGCCGTCGTCCGCGATGAAATGAGTTAGCTGATGCGCGGTGCGAACGAAGTCAGGGCCGTCAGCCACCCACACGTTGCGAACACCTTTTGCATTGAAGACCCACGCCACGCGGCTGCCTTGCTTGGCAGCTACAAGGCCGCTCGGAAAAGGCGAGCTCAGCACGCGCTCCAGAGTGAACGGAGATTGCGTCCATGCTGCGGTCGTGGAGCCCAGGATCAAACCAAAAGCGATGTATCGAAGTTTGACAAATGGCATAGGCCGCTAGGGTAAGCGAACGACGCCCCGCTTGCCAATGGCGGCAGTAGACTCTCCTGACAGAGTCAGGACAGCCGTGACGCGAGGCTTTGTGATGTCAAATACAGATATTGACATCATTCTCGCTTTGGCGTAGGATACGCGCATGGCTCGAATTCCATTCACGCTGAGAATTGACGCTAAGGAACGTGCCGCGCTACAGGTCCTCAGTAAGGTAGAAGGGCGTCCCATCAATCAACTGTTGAATGAGGCTATCAAGGTCTACCTCAGCCGAAGGGGTCGAAAAGAGCGCGATTTGGAAGCTAACCTGGCAGATCTTCGAGCTTATCGGAAGCAGGATCCTGGATTCCGGCGCGCGATCGCCGCGTTCGTGGAGGCCGAAGTCGCTCTCGATGACCCGCTTGAAGGCGAACCGATCGAGGGGCAGTTCGTCGAGGGACGACTCACGCCGACGGGACCTGTGCAAAGTAAGATTCGAGAGATTCTAGGTGGCTGACTGGGACGAAGATAGTCCACAGTTGCGGCAAAATCTCTCGCGCGTCCTTGAGGAAATCGTCCAGGCGTCGCAGCTGCGCGAAGCTCCTACCGTGGACGCTGCAAGGCGTTGGCATGCCATCATCATGCAAGGCTTGGACGTGCCCGACCCGCGATTTGTGGGCGCGTTTCGCGGCGAACCGGGTCTCGAGAAGGTGCAGGTAAGAGTTGGCGCGAATTATGGCGCGGACTCAGCAGCAGTGGCCGCTGAGCTAATCCGCTTTGAAGCAAAACTCCAAACCCTGGTCGCTCAATTGGACGCCTTGCTGCCGATCGGCAAGGAACCGGATGCGGACCAACTGGCAGCCATCGTCGATCTCTCTGCCTGGGTACACGCCGAGTGGGTGCGCATTCATCCCTTTGCAAACGGTAACGGCCGCACTGCGCGCCTTTGGGCTAACAGCCTCGTAATGCGTTATGGTCTCCCACCTTTTGTACGCTTGCGTCCGAGACCCAACGCAAGCTACGGGAGCGCCGGAGCGCAAGCGATGCGAGGGGACTGGCAAGAGACCGCGCGCGTCTTTCGCCAATTGCTCGACGATTTTTTAAACGAACTGTAACTGCTAAGGATGCCCGCGCGGTGGATTGGGCCTAGGACTACGCGCTGGCCCACCGTGAACTGATGATGCGCAACATGATCGCGGCGGTGCCGCGAATGAAAGGAACAGGCATGGAGATGGCACACAACGTTTTCGAAACCGGAATTGACTGAAGCGATCTCAGCACGGCTCGTCGCCCAGTGGGGGGGCTGGGAGAACCAGGATGAGGCATCCGAATAATGCGATCATCGCCGACGACTTCGATTCTTTCTGGCCCGATGGCTCCCGCCACATAGTGATGAAATTGGGTTAGCCTGCTGCCAAAAGGCAGCGACCAGAGTTAAGCCGTCGGCGCATGCGTCGCAACCCTTCCCGGCGTAGTGGCTCAGTTCCCCAAGTCTTTTGGGACAGAAGGTTCAGTGGCTCGGGATGCTTCCAATGCAGATCAGAGATATTCCACCGGATTCATCACGATCTTCAGTTACGTAGCTTTTTTGGCCTTTATTCGCGACCGAATTATCATCGCGCCGAAGCAGGAAAGACCCGCCAAAGCCAGGTAGAGGAGAGGCGAGCCTCCCTCCGGAACCGTCTCCTTCTTTTTCTTATGGTCGCGGTCTTCCCGGAGGGGGGAAGTGAAGAAACCGACGACTTGCCCCGTCGCCACGGTCCTCCACGACAAAAAATTGTCCCCGGCGAACTGGCTAGAAACCGCTCCGGCGGCGTTGATCCCGTCGGCGCTCCTGGCGGAAGCCTCGAGGGTAAACCCGAAGCATGCCACTGCTACCACCCCCAGCCATATCGAGAGCTTGGTTACTGTCTTCACACTTTTTCTCCTGATTACTCGAATGCGGGGGGGCTTCTGATTGCTCAAACAATGGGGGGGAGGCTGTCGGAAATCCTATACAAGCCCAGTTAGTATCCTAACGCAGAGTCAGGAACTGTCAAGGCTGATAATTTCTGCGACTTGTTGCAGACAATTGCAACCATCGGGGGGGGCTGGAACGTCGGAGGGAACTTCCGGCACGCCTGCTTTGAGGTGCCCTGGCTGGCGCGGGAGGCTACGGTTCCCGGGGGCGAGTGCGCTTAAGCCCGAAGCCAGCCCGACGGGGAGAGTGGCGCCATCTCTGGCGTGCGAAAACGAGCACAAAATGAGCCTGCCAGCGACCGCACCAATTGCGGTAGCACCTGAGAGTCCGAATCCGTGTATACTTTCGTCGTTTCCGCGGTGAAAAAGGAGCAGAGGTCTATGAATCACCAAGTTTGCAGATTATGGTCGAACGATGAGGGCCAAGATATCGCGGAGTACGCGGTTATGCTGGCCGTGATTCTGGTACTTGTGGTGGGCACGATCAGGTTGATCGGCTCCAATGCCAACACCGTTTTCTCCAACGCAGCCAGCTCGATCCAGTAGCTTCGGGCAACCCCGGTGCGGCAGTGACAGGGAGAGTTTCCTGGTACACAGGGAAAGTCGGCTGGGGACAAGTTCTGTACACGGTAGCCCGCGATGTTGGATTCAGGAGTCAGAACGACAAATCACCCGTCCAGACGCCCTGATCTGGGTGCTGTTAGCCGCTTAGCTGCAAGATGTGAAAGAAGGCAAACGAGAGCGGGATGGGAGCCCGCCATTATATGGATCCATTTCTGGTGATGTTAGGCAGCCTGATTTGCAGCATGACTGCGCTCATCTTCGTTGAAGTTCGCCGGATCCGGAAGAAACTGGAGCAACGAGCCGCGGAGCCCAGCTCCCCCAAGACAGCCGCGTCCGCTTGATCCAGTTCGGCTGCATGCCAGGTGTGCCAACTGGTGTGCTTTGATCTCCTCTGAGCGCACCCATGTCTTTTCAATACCACTGCAACGTTCCGTGCCTTCGGGCTGTCGATTTAAAAGAGCTCGACGGGTGCCGCATGACCCGAAGCCGAAGCGAGTCGAGCATCCCTTGTAACTAATGCAGCTCCGAGTTTCTCGGCAAGCACGATGTAGGCAGCATCGTAGGCAGAAAAATTGTGACGCAGTTGCCAAATCCGGGGCAGCAGCACGAAATGGGCATACCGCGTAATGCGGAGATCCAGCAGATCGTGGACCGCCTCGTCAGCACGATGTGCAGAGACAAATCCTTGCAGTGCTAGACGCCGGAGTACCTGTGTGACCTCAAGATCTAGGAGGTGGGGCGCGTGAAGGGTTTCATTACGCGAATAGATTCGTTTCTCAATGCTCTGCCCCGCAGAGGTCTGAAGAAGCCAGTCCACAGCAGCAGACGCATCCAGGACGATCATCGCGCCGCGCGCGCTTCTCGTACCAAGCGAGCGGTATCGATCTGCGCCGAAACCGGCTTACGTTTGTGCAGGCGCTCCCGCAATTCCGCGAGCGTCGGCCTCTCCGCTATTTCCTTGATCTCCGCTAACAGATAGTCCGAAAGCGACATACCTGCCATGGCAGCGCGAGCCTTCAGGACGCGATGCAGGGCATCGGGTACATTGCGAAGCTGAATCATCTTGGGCATGCTGTAAGCATAGTTTCATGTTATCCACATGCATGTCAACAAAGGGTGCCTTTCCCAAGTCGATTCTGTCACCGGGACAACATTTCGAACGCCAAGCTCGACACAGCCCGGCAATCTCTAACCACGTCTAGTTGACCTACCTGCCAACCCCTGCGTACACTCCGCCGGCTTCCGATCGATATTCGTTTTGTATTAGCCGCCTTGCTGTGCACGACTCTGGCCGCAGAGCCTTAGAAATGAAAGTTGGTCTCGAGGAAAATGAGCTGCCCGTTTGCATCCTTCGGATAAATCGCTGCTACCACGCCCTTACCCCAGGCATGGCCGTAGTACAGATTGGCACCGAAGGACGGAGTGAATTGATAATCGGCGCTGAGGTCCCAGACGTTGGCCAGGCCGCGGTTGCCGCTGCCGGGACGGCCGGTATAGCCAAAGGTTTTCGGCTGAAATACCCCGCCGCCCAGATACCAGAGGTCGGAGGAGTTCGCCAGCCGCAGCGTGTGGACTTCACTGCGCACCGCGAGCTTTGAAACCGGACGGAGGTTCAGGGTGCTGTACAGGTCCTCGTTATTCATCATGTTGTAGAAGGGGAATCGCGCGTACTGGCGCGGTGTGGTCAGGACTTGAAAGAACGTTCCGTGACGCGAGTCGTTCGGGTTCCCGTCGCCGCTTCCGTAGGAATAGCCGGCGCTGACCCAGGCTTTCAGGACCTTGACCGGCGGCTGCCATCCAGCCTCGCCAACAAACGCGCCCGCACGTTGCGCGAGATTCCCCCAGGAACCAGTCTGCAGCACTCCCCAAACCAGAAAATCGAACTTTCCGGAATTCGTGGTATTGAAGACGTGGGCGTAGTCCGCGCCCCAGGTCGCAATCTCAATTTTGCCGACGTCGGCCGAGCGAATGGCAGCGGGACGGTTATCGGTTTTGAGTACGAGGGTGCGGTGATCAATATAGCCCAGGGCAAACACGCGTAGTGCTCCCGCACCCTGCCTGGTTGTGACTGACCGGGTGTAGGCGCCATAGTAGGTGTCGACATCCAGTTCGTCCATGCCCTTCACTTGAAAGACTCCTTGCGTCGGCCGCGCGCCGAAAAACGTAACGTTGTTCTGCCCTGAATTCGCGGAGAGTTGGACTCCGTCGAATGTCCGCTGAACGGCCGCAAAGCCGAAATTCGAGATCAAACGGTGGGCAATTCGCGTCTGAATGACCGTTGCTAGGAGCGGGTCTTTGGGCTTGACCTCGAGACCGTCAAAGAATTCGAAGCGGCCCAGCTTCAAACCGACCGGCCCAAGATGCTTGAAGTTCACGAATGCCTGCTTCACGAATCCGTTGGCAACGTTGGTGTGATTGTTGTTGGCCACGTAGTAGGTCCCACCCAGGCCGAGTTGGCCCTGGGGAGCCGCCGCTATGGCGTCATTGGGCAAGCCAAGAATGGAGGGCTGCTCGCCTTCGAGGAACCAATCGAACTTCTCCCCAGTCTGCCCGATCCCCACCCGCAGCAAGGAATCCCAAAGGCCGTAGTCACTGTTTCCGGTGGGACCCTCGAACCAGTTCCAACCTTCAGAGCGGGTTCGCCAGTTGATGGAAATCTCGAGCGGGCCAAGCTTAAGCTTGGGCGGTGGAACTTCTTCCTTCTTCTCTGGCACCTTCTCCGTCGGCGCCGACGGAGCGGGTGGCGCCTGCTGCGCAAACATCAATCCTCCCGAAAGAACCGCCGCTAAACACAGCCAGCTTGCAACGCACGACTTCATCTCGTCTCCTTGTGTTGTGACTCATCTCAAGCCTGGCGGGCAAGCCGACGATCAAGTGCTCTTTGAAAGCACACTGACCACGACCGCACCGGTCCGACCAAAATTTCCTGAAATGGAGGCCCCCCACGGGCCGAATGCATTGAAACGCTCAATCCCCCAGGAATGAGTTGGCGGATTTTCTTCGAACCAGCACCCGAGATCAATAGTAGATTTGCACTAAGAGGCGGAGGAGAGACTCGAAGTGATTGCAGAATACGGCGGCGGCCCAGTGAACTGTTTCTTGTCCCAAACGGTCGCGTGATAACTGACAGCCGATCATTCAGACGCTTTCGAAAGCCACCCTACTCGCAACCGGTAGGGTTTCGATAAACGGACTATTCTCGAACAGATTCAAGCCACCGATCCGGTTTACACGACGATCCCAACGAGTTTCGTCAGACTTTTCCCTAGTCGACGTGCTCACCTTCGGTCATAAAGCTCTGTTCAGATGGGGGCAGGCGATCTCCCGGGCGCGCCCAGAAAACATAAAGGGTTGGCCACAGAATCACGCTGACCAGGAGTTCCACGATCAGGCCTCCGACGATCACGATCGCGAACGGGCGCTGCGAATCGGAGCCAATGTCGTGTGACATGGCGGCGGGGAGCAGGCCCAAAGTCGCCACCAGCATGGTCATCATGATGGGGCGCAAGCGGAGAGCTGCGCCCTCCTTGGCGGCTTCGCGCACCGGCATGCCACGGGTGCGCAATTGATTGATGTACTCGACCATGATTACGCCGATCTCAACCGACACTCCGATCAAGGCGAGGAAGCCGAGGCCCGACGACACGCTGAAATGAGTTCCGGTTAAAAGCAGGCTGAGAAAACCGCCTAGCGGAGAAAGCGCGACCACAGCGAGGATCAGGCCGACCCACTTCCAGGAACCGAAAGCGGAATACAAAATGAACGACATTAGGAGCAGCGTGACCGGGACGATGATGGCCAGGCGGCGGTTGGCCCGCTGCTGGCTCTCGTACTCGCCGGTCCAGTCGAGGTGATAGCCCTCGGGAAATTTCACTCTCTGCCCCACTTCGTCAATCGCCTGCCGGACGGTGCTGCCCAGGTCGCGGCCGCGGACGCTGTACTTGATGGCGATATAGCGGGAGTTGCCTTCGCGATAAATTGTGGACGCGCCGTCATCGAGAGTGATGTGGCACAGTTGGGCGAGGGAAACGCGCTCGCCGGAAGGCGCCAGGATTCGGATGTTGCCGATGTCCTCGACCGTTCGCCGGAACTCGGGCTGGTAGCGCACCGTCAGGTCGTAGCGCTGCTCGCCGATCAGAATCTGGGTGAGCGCCTTGCCGCCGACGGCGGTCTCGACGGCGTCCTGAATATCGCTGACGTTGATGCCGAAGCGGTCGGCGGCGGCGCGATCCACGTTCAGATTGACGTTGGGCTGGCCCCGGACTTGAAATGTGCCCAGGTCGGCGATGCCTGGAATCTGGCCCATCACGCCCTGCATCTCGTCGGCTTTTTCTTCCAGAACTCTCAAATCGGAGCCAAACAGCTTCACGGCGAGTTCGCCCTTGACACCGCTGACTGCTTCTTCCACGTTGTCGGAAATGGGCTGGGAGAAGTTCCAATCGACTCCGGGGAACTGCTGGAGTCTCTGGCCCATGGCCGCAATTAGTTGATCCTTCTCGCCGTGGAACTGCGGGCGCCACTTTTCCCGGGCCAGCAGGTCGACAAAAAATTCCGTGTTATAGAAACCGCTGGCATCGCTGCCGTCATCGGGGCGCCCGACCTGACTGACGACCTGAGTGACTTCGGGAAAACTTGCCAGCACCAGGCGGGCCTTCTTGGCCATGGCAATGCTGGCAGAAGGTCCGGTGCTGGGAGCCAGGGTTCCGCGTACCCAGATCGCGCCTTCATCGAGGTGGGGCAGAAACTCCGAGCCAATGATCCCGCTCAAAGCGAGGAACAGCATTGCGGCCAGGCTCAACAAACCCAGGCCCAGCGTCAACTTCATGTGGTCGAAGCACCAGTCGAGTGAGCGGGCATAAGTGCGGTTCAGCCACTCCAGAACCGGGTTTCGCCACTCTTTGATTCCCGAGCTGAATAGCATGCTGCACAACACCGGAGCAATCAGCAGGGCGAACACCAGCGCTCCCAGCAGCGCGAAAGCTACCGTCCAGGCCATGGGACTGAACAGACGGCCTTCCACGCGCTGCAGGGTGAAGATGGGCAGATACGAAACAATGATGATGATGCGGGCGAAGAACACCGGGCGCTGTACTTCGTGCGCGGCCACTGCGATTGTTTCCATGAACGTCCTCTTGGTATTGCCGAACGAGGTATGGCGGAGGATGTTCTCGACCATCACCACCGAGCCGTCCACCACCATGCCGAAATCGAGCGCACCAAGAGAAAGCAGGTTGGCGGGAATGTGCCGCAGGTCGAGCAGGATCGCGGCAAACAGCAGCGAGAAGGGGATAGTCACTGCCACGATCAGCGCACTGCGCACGTTTCCGAGGAACAGAAATAGAATCAGCGTGACCAGCAGGACGCCGTCGGTCAGATTCCGCAGCACCGTGTGGGTGGTGTGATGCATCAGTTCGCTGCGGTCGAGATGGGGAACGAACTTCACTCCCAGCGGCAGCAGGCCGGGCTTCCCGTTGGCTCCATTGAGTTCATCGATCTTTTTATGCAAGGCGTCGAGTGTGGTCTCGGCCACAGCGCCCTTGCGCAGCAGTACGATGCTTTCCACGACGTCATCGTCGTTCAGGATGGTTCCATCTTCCTTGCGGATGGTCTTGCCCAGTTGTCCGAGGCGTACTTTCGGCGCCTGCACGACATTTCCCAAGTCGCGGACCCGCACCGGAGTTCCGCCCTGCACCTTCACCACTGTGGCGGCAATGTCGTCGGTGGTCTGCATCAGTCCGACGGCACGCACGTTCAGCGCTTGTTCGCCACGTTCGATGAATCCGCCTCCGGCGTTGATGTTGTTCGCCACCAGCGCCTGCTCCACCTGCGCCAGCGACAGCCCATAGGCCACAAGCTTCCCGGGATCAAGTTGCACCTGATACTCGCGGGTCGGACCGCCGAAGGGATTTACATCCACAATGTTCGGCACCGATTTCAACTGGTTAACGACGAACCAGTCGTTGAGCGTCTTCAACTCCATCACGTCGTATTTCGGATTGGTGCTGGTCAGGGTGTAGAACATGATCTGCCCGGTTGGGCTGTAGTCGGGCCCAATCCCGGGGTTCACGCCGGGAGGCAGGGTTACGAGCTGCAACCGATCGAGCACCTCCTGGCGCGCGCTGAACGTGGTCACGTCATCGTCGTAGATGATCGTGATCATGGACAGTCCCATCAGCGATACCGAGCGCAGATGGGTCAGGTGGGCGACGCCGTTCAGTTCAACTTCCAGCGGGACGGTGATCTGCTGCTCGACTTCCTCCGCGGCGTGCCCCGGCCACTGGGTGATCACCTGTACGTAGGTGTCGGCCACGTCGGGATAGGCTTCGATGGGCAGGGCATGGAACGAAATGATGCCCCAGACAAACAGCACCAGAGCCGCGCCCAGAATCATGAGACGGTTGCGGAGCGCAAAATCAATCAGCGAGCGGATCATTATTGCTTCGTCTCCGGTTGCTTGGTCTCCGCTTTCTTTTCGGCCACGTCGGTAGAGAACTCGAGGGCGTTGGTGACCACTTCTTCGCCGGGCTTTACGCCTTCGCGAATCTGCTGCATACCGTCGGGAGCGAGGCCATCGGCTTGCACCACAATCTTGCGAAAGCGCCTGTCGCCCTCTTTGCGGAAAACCCAATCCTTGTCGTGCAGGCGCATGATCGCCGTTGCCGGTACAACCACGCGCTCGGCGAGTTTGCGGGAGCGGAAGGTGGCCACGGCGAACATGCCCGGACGCAGGGCGCCATCGGCGTTGGCGAGCACGATCCGAATTTTGGCGGAGCGCGTGTTGGGATCGAGCACGCGCGAAATGTCGGCCACCTTGCCGTGGAACACGCGATCGGCGAAAGCATTGAGCCGGATCTCCGCCGCGTCGCCTAATTGCACTTCGCTTAAATCGTTTTCGAACACGTCGCACACCACCCAGACCTCACTGAGATCCGCGATGGTGAACAGGTTGGGAGTGTTGTCGAGACTCTTAACGCCTTCAAATCCGGCGACGTTCTGCTCCACAATCGTTCCCGCCACCGGCGCCTTCAAATCAATGAGCGGACTAGGATGCGCGGGATCGCCGCCCAGCACTCGCACCTCGTGGTCGCCAGTTTCAACATCCACTCTGGCCTTGTCTTCCAAGCCCTGCGCCGCCTCCAGATCCTTGGCGGCAATCGCGCCGCGGTCGAAGAGGAGTTGGGCGCGATCCAAAGATTTGTGGGCGAGGACTTCATCGACCTTGGCCTTTTCGTAGTCAGAAAACGCCGCCGACAGATCGGGGCTGGAAATCACCAGGAGGGGCTGTCCCTTCTTCACCTCATCCCCCAACTTCACCTTGAGATCGACGACCCGGCCTCCACCCAGGGAAGTTACGTGGATAGTCCGGGTGACGTCGGGAGTCACGGTACCATTGGCTGTGACTTCGGTGGGCAATGAGCGCATCTCCGCCTTGGCCGTCTTGAATAACTCGGGATGCTCGGCATCAAAAACGTTGGGATCAACGGTGACAGGTGTCTTGCTGGTTGCCGCCGGAGTTTCGTTCGAGCACGCCGGGCCGCCAGCGAGGGCCGCCAGCAACAGGATCAGCGGAACCCAGGCTGCCCCTCGCGAGGCAGCCCGGTTCCGCGCTCGGCACGGTATTATGGGGGCGACGGTAGCCTCCGTGCCGCAGGAGCGCACGAACGTCCGTGCCCGACACGTCCCTGAACTGGAAATCTGGCTGACGCCTTTCCTCTGCAGCGACCTCTTCTTGAATAGCCTCATGGAATGACCTCGCGCCCCACGGCCAAATTCATTTGCGCCGCGGCCGTCAGATACGAGGCGATCAGATTTACGTAACTCAGTTGCACGGTGCGGTACTCACTTTGTGCGTTCAAGAAATCCAACAGCGACGCGCCGCCGTGCTGATAAGAAAACAGAACCGTGTCGCGCACGCTCACCGCCTGTTGCAGATATTGGCGCTTGTAGGGCTTCAGCAAATTGATGTCGCTGCTGAGAATGGCGTAGGCGGAGTCCACGTCGCTGTAGACTTGAGTCTCGACCCCTTGGCGCAGCTTCTCATTGCGCTTGACGTCAATTTTTGTGCGCAACTTCTCCCCCTGGTTGCTGTCGAAAATGCGCAGCGGGATGCTGACACTTGCCCCGAGAGTGTTCAAAGCGTCAGGATTGTTGAACGAGCCGTTGTGCGTGAACCATAGGCCGATGGTCGGATCGGTGGATCCGTCGGCCTCGGCCAGTTGGTAGTTGGTTTCCGCCTGCCTCACCGAAAGCGCCGCGGCGCGAAGGTCGGGGCGTGCATCCAGCGCGTCTTTGCGATAGTCGTCGAGCGCGAGCAGGTCCTCGCTGAAATCGAACGGTCCGTCGAGGTCGAAGCTGTCCACCTGCCTCTGGTCATCCAGCAACGCCAGCAGGTTGATCTTGGCGGTGCGCAGATTGACCAGAGCGGTTTGCACGTCGGACTCGTATTGCAAGCGTTGCAGTTCGAGGCGATCGAGATCAATGCGGGCGATGTCGCCCGCCTGGAAACGATCACGGCTGATCTTCAGGATTTTGTCGTAGTAGTCCAGATTGTCCTGCGCCAGGCGCGACACGGCCTTAGCCTGGAGAACGCCGACGAAAGCGGTCCGCAGGTTGAAAAGCAGATTGCGCACGGTATCGGACTGCTGGGCGATGCCGATCGCGGTGCCTTGCTTGGCGGCCTCGAAGCGTAGCCCACGCTTGTTCCGCCGCTCGAATAGATAACTCACGCCGGGCGAGACGAAAGTGCCGGCAAACGGCTTCCACCCGCTGTTGCTGGGAGTAATTTGTGTCCCGTCCGCCGACAGAGTGAAGTCTGGATTGGGGCGGAGGTGGGCCGTGATCTCATCTGCCTTCAATTCGTCAATGTTCAACCGGCCCGCCATCAGCGTCGTATTGTGGATCTCGAAACGGTCTTTCACCTGGTCCCACGTCCAGACCTGGGGCGCGGTCTGGCCATATAGACTCGCGCCCGCGAGCGCCAGAGCCGCCCCCACACTCAACCATATCCACCGCATCAAAAACTCCATTCGCCCGGCGTTTAGTGGCCGCCATGGGAAAAGCGCATTGGCCCTGGCGGGTAGTGACGCGTCGTCAATTTCTGACGACGGCACCACGGTCTCGCTTCCCGCCGAAGAGCTTCGAACAGATAGAGATCAAGGAGGATTTCGCCGCGCTTTTACAAACGCCCAGCGATTTGGAGAACTACCCGAGGAAAGAAGGAGGAGGAGGAGCGCGGCCAGTCCGCTCGATGGCAGGGGCTGTCGGGGTGAAAGAAGCCAGGGTCGGTTCTGTCTGCCAGCCCTGGTCACTCACAAGCAAAAAACTCGAGGTCTCGGCCAGCGCTGGCGGACTCCGCCACTTCCAGGCCGGGGGTTTATCGTTGCTTGCCTGCCGCATGCTGCGCTTGGCGGCCGGCGATTCTTCCATCTCGGGCCGCATGGCGCGGAGGTCGTCCGTGGCCGAAACCACAGGGAAGAGGAGGACCAGCATGCATCCCAAGGCGAGGAAGCATTGCAGGGAAGTGAACGCGTGCCTGGCGGACGCACCTTTGGCGTCGCGCCACAGGATATAGGCTGGCAATGCTAATAGCAGCCATGCGAGATTGAGCAACAGTTCCATCAACAAAAACTCAATCGGGCCTAGAAATCCCGACGGGGTAGTTTTGCAGAAATCTTAAATCCGAGTCAATAAGACTTCGGTAATGGTTGACTCGCACCGACGCGTACTCAACCCATGCTAGCCAAAGGAGGCAACTGCCTGTTCCAAGTCATCGAAAACTTCAAATAAGTTGAGTAGTCCCGTCATTCTTAGGGTTTGGACCGCGAACTTGGAGGGGTTCAGCAGTTTGAGTGAGCCGGCGTTTTGCTTGGCGGCGGTCAGGCAACGGACTAGCAGCCCGATGCCGCTGGAGTCGACCATCGATACTTCTGCCATATCCACTACAAAGCGGACTTGGCCAGCTGCTATCAGGTCGTCAAAGGTCTGCCGCATGCGATCGACCGACTCGCCCAGATTCAGTCGGCCGCGGAGTTTGATAACTTTCACGTCGGCTTGAGTGCGAACGTCGATATCCACCTGTTCTCCCTCTCTGCGGGCGATAAAGTGAAACTCCAGTAGGCAGTTCTCACGACTGGCACAGGACTGGCAGAGGTTGACACTCGCTGGATCGTCTGCTAGAGTGCCGTTCCAACTTAGAAGAAGCTCCGCGAATTTGCAAATAGCAAACGCTCCCCTGCGGCTGCCGGCAAAAGGCTTCAAGGCCACTCATGCCAATCCAGAGTTCAGGGCTGACGCTCGATATTGCTGCGTTGTCCTCTCGATTGCTAGAGGAGCAAGAAGTCTTCCCGCGCGCCCGAATCATAGCCCAGACTCTAGCGGAGGCGCTGCCCGGAAGCGCCGTGAACATCTATGTCACCTCCACCCTTGCGGATGGCGATGCCTGGCGCGTGATCGCAAACGCAGGCGAGGCGGCCGTGCCAGAGGCCACGATTCCGTTGCAGGCTGGGACGCTTGGAATCCTCGCCCGTGAATTGCAACCTCTTCTGTTTGAGGGGGACAACCTAAGCCGGGAAGAATATGGCCACGTCAACGTCCGCCGGACGTTGCATTCACTCTCCTATCTCCCGTTAACCCTTCACGAGGAGCTGATCGGCGCAATTGAGGTCCTCAGCTTCGAGAACAAGCTCAGCAGAGCACACCTGGACGCTCTGGGCGCGGTAGGGGAAGTTGCCGGTGCGGCTCTGCATGGTGCTCAAGTCCACCAGGACGAGCACAACGGCACTCTCGCATCGATCACTCGACTGACTCAACTCTATGACATCGAGAAGGTCTTCAGCTCGACGCTGGAAATGGATCAGCTGTTCCCGATCATCGGTTCCAAGGTGCGCGAGATGTTGGACTGCGAGGCGGTCAACGTGTGGCTGCTTGAGCCCGACGAAAGTTTGCGCCTAATGCATCAGTCCGGCACCGATGTCACGGTGCTAGAGGGATCGTCGCAAAAGCCAGGAGAAGGCGTGCCCGGGGATGTATCTGACAACGGGGAGCCAGTCCTGATCGAGCAGCCAGACGACGAGCGACTTGTCCGGCGCAACCAAGGTATCGACGGCGGCGGCGTGGTGTCGCTCATCGTCGCTCCGGTCATGGACCAGGAATCGCTGGTGGGTGTGATCGAAGCGGCAAATAAAATCGACGGAACAGCTTTCGACGAGGACGACCTATTCACCCTCAGCCGGCTCGCGGAGTCGGCCTCCATTGCATTGCACAACGCGAGCTTGCTGGCCGCAGAGCGCAAAGTTGAGGTTTTGGAAACGCTGGTCACAGTCAGCCACGAAATCACGTCAACGCTCGATCTGGATCGGGTGCTGCAGGCTGTGGTGAACGGTCCTGCGGCTGTCATTCCCTATGAGCGGGCCGCCATTGCGCTCGAGCAGCGAGGCCGCATCCAGTTACGGGCAGTTTCAGGAGCAACCGAGTTTAACCCCCGCGATCCCCAAATCGAGGCTCTCAGCCAGATACTGCAATGGGCATCCCTACTCCGGGAACCCGCGCTCATCAGCCAGCATGGAGAGGAGATCAAGGCCGAGCGCGAAGAGACTCGGGCAAAATTCCAACATTATTTTTCACAAAGCGGCACGCGCGCGTTTCAGGCCGTTCCCCTGGCCGATGAAGAAGGCCGGGTGGGAGTGCTTTCTTTCGAGAGCAGCGACCCAGACTTCCTGACTGTCGCCCACTTGGAAATGATCAAGGTGCTGGCCAGCCAAGCCACGGTAGCGCTGCGGAATGCCTCCCTCTATAAAGAGGTTCCCTTCATTGGCGTGCTGCAGCCGCTGATCGAGAAGAAGCGGAGGTTTCTTGCCCTGGAGAAGCATCGCCGTGTTCTGGTGATTGCTTCCGCCTGCGCAGCCGTGTTGTTCCTCGCACTCTTTCCTCTACCCCTGCGCGTGGACGGTCCCGCTACGGTTGCGCCGGGCCATGCTGCCCGCGTTGGGGCTGAAGTGGAAGGGGTTGTGAAACTGGTGACCGTGAAGGAGGGAGACAGGGTTCGCAAAGGCACAGTCCTGGGAGCCCTGGAAGACTGGGACTATCGTTCCGCGCTCGCGGCGGCCCAGGCGAAGCGCGAGACGGCGATCACCCTGATGAATCATGCTCTGGCGGCGAATGACGACACCGAAGCCGGCATCCAGCAGGCACAAGTCGACTACTGGACCGCAGAAGTGGCGCGTGCCCAGGAACGACTGGACAGAACTCTTGTGCGGTCGCCCATTGACGGCGTGGTGGCCACTCCCCATATGGAGAACCTGGTTGGCCGTAAGCTGAAGGTCGGCGAAACCTTTGCCGACGTCGTGGACAACTCGCAGGCGCTCGTCGATTTGGCAATTGACGAGACCGACATTGGGCTGGTGGCCGCCGGACAGAAGGCGCGCGTCAAGCTCGATGGCTTCCCGTCCCGCACTTTCGATGGGGAAGTCGTGGTAGTAAGCCCGTTGGGGCGGCCTGAGGGAGACACCAGCGTCTTCTATGCGCGAATCGCGGTGGCAAATCCTGAAAGCATGCTGCGTGCGGGAATGCAGGGCCGCGGCAAAGTATCAACCGGCTGGCATGCGGCGGGAAAAGTCTTCTTTCGCCAGCCCGTCATGTGGATCTGGTCGAAACTCTGGGGCTGGTTTGGGTGGTGACCCTTGAAAAAGATGGAATATGCACTTGGCTCCCTTCTTCTAACCGTGCTGGTCAGCACTTCGTGCAGTCATGCGCCGTTTCCGGCGGAAGCGGCTGCAGCGCCCGCTTCTCAACCGGCGCCCGTAGTCGCCGCGCCCTCTGCCACGGATAATCGCTACACCGCTTCAGGTCCGCTCGTGGTCGAAAATCAGGTCGACGTGGCCGCCCAACGAGGAGGCGTAGTCGTGCAGATTCTCGTCGAGCCGGGCACGCGCGTGCGCAAGGGACAACTCCTGGCCAAACTGGATGACCGCCAGGTCTTGGCCGATCTGGACGGGGCCCGTGCCCGGACCGCCAGCACCGAATTCGATCTCAATAATTGGAAGGCGGAAGCCAAGGTTCTCGAGTCCGACTTGCAACGTGCCCGAAAAATGTGGGACGCCCGACTCATCACGCAGGAGCAATTTGAGCATGCCCAGTTCAAGGCCGAGGCTGACCAGTGGGACGTCAAACGCGTCGAGCAACTTCTCATCAATGCCCGCGACACCCAGCGCTCCCTGGAGTTGGAACTGGAGAAAACCCAGGTAACCGCGCCTTTCGATGGCATCGTTGCCCGTCGATATGTGCGTGTCGGTCAGACCGTCGCGCGGGATGACCGTCTGATCTGGGTTACGGCCACAGGGCCCTTGCGCGTCCGATTTACGCTGCCCTCCAGATTTGTGAATCAGATGAAGGTCGGCGAGCGGGTGTTGCTCACAGTCGCTGAGGGAAATCCGGCGGTGGAACACGCCGCGCGAGTCATCCAGATGAGTCCGGTCGTAGACCCTGCCAGTGACACCATCGAAGTGTTGGCTGAGTTGACGGGTGCCACGCCCGACCTGCGGCCCGGCATGCAGGCGGAGGTTCACGTTCCGGTGCGCCCGTGAACATAGCCAATGCCCTGAATGCCGCCTTGCCCGAACTGCCGGAGCGATTAATCCAACGCTCGGTCCCCAGGTTAGATCCGCGCGTGATCGCCAAGCAGCAGATCGAAGCTGGGCAGCCGACCGTGCTCGCCAAGCTGCCAGGGGCTGATAACTTCATCCGCCTGGAGCCTCCCCAGTGGGTACTTCTTCAGTTGTTCGATGGGGAGAGAAGCTATCTCGAGATTTCCAATCAAGTGTTGGACCGGAGCGGAGTAGCTTATTCGGAAGAAGCGGTGCGTGAATTTGCCTCGTTCATTCAGTCCAACACCGACTTGTTTTACAAGAGTCCGCTGGAAAGAAACATCGCTCTGCAGCAGAAACTGCGCGGCCAACGGCTGAAGCGTAAGAGTCCCAAGACGATTGATTTCTCGGACATCACCATCGCCGAGTGGCCGCACGCCGACGACTTCATTGCGCGGATCTATCCTCGCCTGCGCTGGATCTACACCTGGTGGTTCACGTTGCTGGCCCTGGCCATGTTCGTCGTGATGGGGTGGATGTGGGCTGGCCGTTTCGGGGAAATTTGGCGAGACAGCTTTGAGTTCTACAACTTCACCGCCAAGTCGGGGCGCGATCTGCTCGAATTCTGGGTTCTGTTCGGTGCCATGGCGTTCTTGCACGAATCGTTCCATGGCCTCACCTGCAAACACTTTGGCGGAGGTGTAGAGAAGATGGGCTTTACGCTGATGTATTTTGCCCCCAGTTTTTTTTGCGATGTGACACAAATCTGGATCTACGGGGGAAAATGGGAGCGGATCGCCACCGTGATCGCGGGAATCTGGGGCGACCTGATCATATGTTTTCTGGGGACGGCCGTCTGGTGGGCGACGGCTCCGGGCATGGTCGCGCACAACCTGGCCTACAAGGTGATGATGGTCACCGGGATTGGCGTGTCGCTGCTGAACCTGAATCCGCTCATCAAACTCGATGGCTATTACATTTTCTGCGAATTGATCGCAGAGCCTGATCTCAAGGAGCGCACCTCCGCCTACCTTTCGGGCTGGACCCGCAAGCATTTATTCGGCATGCCTGCGGAAATAGAGTACGTGCCGCTGCGGCGGCGGCCTTTCTACCTCGTCTATGCCGTTCTCTCCGCCCTCTACGGCTATGTTCTCCTGACCTTTCTGATGGTATTCACTTTCAACGTTCTGCACTCGTATTCGCCGGCCTGGGCCTTCGTGCCCGCCGGGTTAATGGGATATTGGGTGTTTCGCGATCGAATTCACAGTCTCGGGCGGTTTACCCGGCTGTTTTACCTGGACAAGAAAGAGCGGGTCTGGAGCTGGCTGAAGCCCCTGCGCCTCGCAGCGCTAGTAGCCGCAGTACTGCTGGTGCTGCTCCTCCCAGTGTGGCCGGATTTCGAGGACAGCTCCTTCGTTCTGGAGCCGGCACGGCACGCCTTCGTGCGCGCGTCCGTCCGCGGAAAGGTTGCGCAAGTATTCGTGGACGAGGGACAGCGGGTAGTCGCTGGCCAGCCCCTCGCCAGTCTCGAAAATCTCGATCTGGAGTCCGATCTGGCGAGGGTGCGCGCGGACCTTCGGGTGGCCTCGGCTCGGGCTACAGAGAGTCAGATGCACTACGGCAACTTCGGAACGGCCGAACAAGAGCGCCTGCGCCTGGTGCAGGTGGATCGGAGCCTGACGCAGGAAGCCGCCAACCTCCGACTGGTGAGCCCGATTGCTGGAGTTGTCGCAACCCCCCATCTGCGGGACCTCAATGGCGCCGCCTTGGAGGAGGGGGCGCCGGTCGTCGAACTAGTCGATGACTCGGCATTGCGGGCTCGTATTTACATCCCCGAGTTTGCCATGCACGATATTCATGTTGGGGCACCGGTGCGGCTGCGGGTAGAGTCCCGGCTGTTGCCGGTTACGGGGACTCTTCAGTCGATCTCGGCCGATTGGGCGCCCTTCGACCCATCCTTTGGGAAAAAAGAGCAGCTGGCAGGCATCAACCCGCCTCGTTTCTATATGGCTGAGTCTTGGCTAAGGCCTGCGGCGGACTTGCGCCCCGGCATGACGGGGACTGCGAAGATTCGGGTAGGGCGCAGAAGCATAGGAAGTTTCGGGTGGAGATTCCTTCGGGATCTGGTGGGCCGGCGTGTCTGGTAAATCGCAAGGTATTCAAGCCAGTCTTACGGCTTTTCAAGGCAGCAACAAAGGGCCAACCTTCGCGGTCGGCCCTTTGTGATGGACTTTCAAGCTTTCGGCAGGCAAAAACTAGATCGCCTTCGTCCGGGACTTGATGCGAGCGTTGACGCGAGCATTGACGCGAGCATTCACCCGGGCGTTGACGCGAGCGTTTACCCGGGCGTTGACGCGGGCATTTACGCGCGGCTGGATGCGGGCCGCGATGGGAGCGTTGACGCTCGGGTTTACCTGCGACGGCGTTGCCGAGCTGGCCACAATAGCTTTCTTGGTGGCATTCAAACCGCTGAGCAGGGACTTTTTCTGAATCGACATTGTAAGCTCCTTGTAAGCCAGATTTTTTGCTTCGGCTTCAACGCCGTTCTATATAGCAAGGGAATGACCAAAGCACCGCATGGTAACGTGCCAAATCTTCTCCATTCAGAATCAATAACATAACGAAGCAGCGGGAGCGAACACGGAAAGGAACGGGGTTGAATTCCTGACCACTGGTTAAAATTTAACCTTCTATGGGTTATTTATTAACCTTTTTGGGCGGATTCTGATCTGCTTCCACCTTCAGAGTGCGGCATAAATACTTCATGCGTTGCGGATCGAGGTGCAACAGCGCCGCCGCCGCCGATTTCTTCCCTCCCGTGCGGCGCAGGGCGGCACTGAGGTAGGCAATCTCAATCCGCTCCATCTCGGCATCGAAGTCGACTCCGTCCGCCGGAATGAGGATCGCTTCCTGGCTGGCCGTGCTCGAATACAGCAGGTGCTGCGGCAGGTGATGGGCGGCGATGAACGGGCTATCGTTCATCACCACCAGCCGCTGCACAATGTTTTCCAGTTCGCGCACGTTTCCGGGCCAGGGATAATCCTCCAATATTCCGATCACTTCCGGCTGCAGCTGCTTGAGAGGCTTGTTATTGGCTGCGCAGTAAACGCGAAGAAAGTGGTCCAGGAGCAGGGGCAGATCACCCACCCTTTCTCGCAGCGGCGGCACCATGATGGGGACCACATTGATTCGATAGAAGAGGTCTTCCCGAAAGCGGCCCTTCTCGACCATGTCTTCCAGATCATCATTGGTCGCCGCTATGAGCCGGAAATCGATCTTCTTGACCGATCTCCCACCCAGGCGCTGGGTGGCATGTTCTTGCAGTACCCGCAGCAGCTTGGTCTGGAGGTTCTGCTCGAGAGTGGTGATCTCATCCAGGAAGAGTGTTCCCGTCTGGGCCATCTCGATGAGGCCCGCCTTGGCTGTTTCGGCCCCGGTGAATGCGCCTTTCTCGTATCCGAACAGCTCGGACTCCACCAGACTCTCGGGAATCGCGGAACAATTGAGGCAGATAAAGGGCTTTTCCTTGCGGTCCCCAGACTGCACGATAGCCTGCGCTACCAGTTCCTTGCCGGTGCCGCTCTCCCCCCGCACCAGAACCGTAGCATTGCTGTCGGCGACCGCCTGGATCGCCTGGTATACCCTCTGCATGGCGACGCTGCCCCCTACCATTCCGCAGAAGGCGGACTTGTTCTCCAACTGTTCTCGGAGGCGCAGGCCCTCGCGTTGCAGGCTGCGCTTCTCAATCGCCCGCGACAGCACCACTTGTAGAACCTGTACGTTCAGGGGAACGACGAAGAACTCGTCGGCTCCCGCCTGGCTGGCCTTTAAGGGCACGCTGCGATCGGTAGAGCGGGAAATCGCCACGAGAACAATGTCTTCACGGATCTGCCGCAGCTCCTGGAGCACTTCGACGCCGTCGCTGGCGCCGTCACCGATGCTATCCAGATCGAGCACGATGCCGTCCAGTTGAGGGGCGGTTACGACGGCCTGAATCTTCTGCTCGTTCGCGGCCAAAACGACACCGAAGGTTTGCGCCAGGAAGCGGCATATCTCCGGGACGGAGGACTCTTCATCGGAGATGATCGCAATTGAGTAGCGCGCTCCGTCGGGGCGGAGTTCCTCCCAGGCCATGTCAGCTCCTGCCAGTAGAAGGTCAGGTGCCGCATTATAGGTTAAATTTTAACCCTCCTGGAACAATATTTGGCTGTTCCCCCTAGCTCAATCGCACTTCGATTGGGTTACACCGAGTCCTCGCACAGTCGGCCCTTATCCGGTAAGGATTCTGACAAAAGGCGTACTCAAGGTCTGGCCTAGATACGCCCCAGGGTGTAGGATGCCCCTGTCTTTTCTTCCTGGAAAGCGACTGAGCAAGCGGCCTTATCGTTCGCTAATACGATCGGCAACCGGGAACTGATGCACATCTTTCTCGGGCCATGGCGCAGATAGAGTGGCACCTCGCCCTCTGCATTGGGTTTCCCGTGAGCAGCGAGGAGAAGCCGTGCTACCCCGTCTGGAAATCCCCATCCCGCCCTGCAGGGCCATCACTGTACTTTCCTACATCAAGCCGCCCCGGGATTTGGCGCACCGGCAAGTGACTGCTGGCTGGGAGGCCTCATGAGACGCTCCGACACGATTGCATTGGTGCTGAAAAGCAAAGATGAGAACAGAGTCCTATCGGTAGGGCCTGATCAGTCGGTCTATGAAGCGATTGAAAAGATGGCCGAGTACGGCGTTGGCGCCTTGCTGGTCATTTCGAACCAGAAGCTGGTCGGCATTCTCTCGGAGCGGGACTACGCGCGCAAGGTAATCCTCATGGGCCACTCCTCAAAGGACACCCTGGTCCGCCACATCATGACCAGCCCCGTGGTCTTTGTGAGTCCGCAGCATGCCGTCGACGAATGCATGGCGATCATGACCAAGCACCGCTTTCGCCATCTGCCGGTGGTGCAGGACGACACCGTGGTCGGAGTGGTCTCGATCGGCGACCTGGTGAAGTGGATTATCTCGGGTCAGGCGGAAACCATTCAGGAGTTGGAAGGCTACATTTCAGGGGCGTATCCCCGCTAGGAGATTGCTATGAAGAAGACCCTCGCCATTGGTATCGGAGGCGCCGCCGGTCAGGGTGTCGCTACCCCGGGCGACATCTTCGCGAAGATTTTCAGCCGTCGCGGCTTGCACCTGAATGCGTACAACGCCTATCAGTCGATCATTCGAGGTGGGCACACTTTTCTCACCATCCGCACGGGGCCGGAAAAAGTCACCAACATGGGCGACCGCCTGGACTTGCTGATCCCGCTGAACCAGGACGCAATGGATCGCCACCTCGGCCTGCTTAGTGACGGCGCCGCATGCATCTACAACTCGGACACCATCAAGCCGGGCGTGGCCGCCGAAGGCGTGCACCTCTGTGCGCTTCCGGTCGCCAAACTGGCGGACATCTCGCGGAATAAGGTGGCCCAGAACACGCTCGCAGTGGGCGCTGGTCTCAGCATGATGGGCATCGGGTTCCAGGCGCTGGAGGAGGTTCTCGCCGAGCAGTTCAAGAAAAAAGGCGAAGCAGTCGTGTCGGAAAACGTCGGTATCGCCCGCGTCGGCTATGACTATGCCACCGCGAATTTCATGCCATTCGCCTGGCCTCTTCCCATGACCGGAACCCGCTACGCCGTGCTTAGCGGCAATACCGCGATGGCCATGGGAGGCGCAGCGGCCGGGGTGAAATTCTATTGCGCCTACCCGATGAGCCCGTCCACCGGGGTTCTGCACTGGATGGCGGCGCACGCTCGCAAGGCCGGCATCATGGTGCGGCAGGTCGAGGACGAGATAGGCGTGGTGAATATGGCGATCGGAGCCGCTCATGCCGGGGTCCGGTCCATGTGCGCCACCTCTGGCGGCGGCTTCGCCTTGATGAGCGAGGGCCTCGGGCTTTCGGCCATGATGGAAACTCCGGTGGTGGTAATCGACTGCCAGCGGGCTGGGCCGTCCACAGGCGTTCCCACCAAGACCGAGCAAGGTGATCTCTGGCAAATGCTGGGCGCGGCTTTTGGCGATTATCCTCGTGCGATTGCCGCTCCGCTCGACATTGGAGATTGCTTCACAATTATCCCTGAGATTTGCAACATTGCCGACCGCTTCCAATGTCCGGGTATCGTGCTGTGCGATCTCTTGCTGTCGGAAGGCAGGCTCAGCGTCGATCCCAAAGATTTGGATTTTGCCCCGGTCATTGATCGTGGCGAACTCATCACCACAGCCTCCTCCGCGCCCAATGGCGGCGGCTATAAGAGGTACAAGATCACAGAGAGCGGCGTGTCTCCGCGGGCTATTCCCGGTGTTCCCGGCTGCACTCACACGGCCGCCAGCGACGAGCACCAGGAAGACGGAGTCCTGATCAGCGACGAATTCACGAATCCAACCAAGCGCCGCGCCATGATGGAAAAACGCATGCGCAAGGTGTCGGGGATTGAAGCCGCGGTGCCTGCGCCGGTGCTGTGGGGGCCGCACGATGCCGAGGTCACGTTGATCGGCTGGGGTTCCACCAGAGGCGTGATCGAGGAAGCCTGCGAAAGCCTCGCCGAGCAAGGCATTTCAGCCAATCAGCTGCAGATCCGCTGGATCGTGCCGCTGCACGGCGACGCAATTCTCGAGATCCTCAAACGATCGCGCCACACCATCGTCGTGGAAAACAACTACAGCGGACAGTTCGCCCGCTACCTGCGCAGCGAAACCAGCTTCGTGCCCGATGGACACATCCGCAAATACGATGGGGAGCCGTTTATGCCCCACCACATTGTCGAGGCGGTTAAGGAACAACTGAGTGGCAAGTGCAAGCTCTCCGTGCCCGCACATGAAATTCTGGTTTGAGAAATATGATTTGGGAACTCTGGTTTGAGGAGAACAAAAAATGGCGACTGCTTTAGCAGCTACCAACCACGTGGCGATGGCCGACTTGAAAGGCAAGGTCGATCCCGATTGGTGCCCCGGATGCGGCGACTTTGGCGTTCTCGCCGCGGTGCAGAAGGCGCTGGTCGATCTGCAGATACCGAATCACAACGTGGTGACCATCAGCGGCATTGGCTGTTCGTCAAACTTTCCCGGCTTCATCAACACCTACGGCATGCATACTCTGCACGGCCGGGCTCTGGCAGTAGCCACCGGCGTGAAGCTGGCGAATCACGAACTGACCGTGCTGGTGACTGGTGGCGACGGTGACGGTTTCGGCATCGGTGGCAATCACTTCGTCCACAGCATGCGCCGCAACGTGGACCTTCTCTACATCGTAATGGACAACCAGATCTACGGCCTCACCACCGGGCAGACCTCGCCTACCAGTCGCCTTGGTATGAAGACGAAAAGCATGCCCTTTGGCAGCATCGAGGCGCCGGTGAATCCAATTTCGATAGCCCTCGCCGCCGGAGCCACATTCGTCGCCCGTGGGTACAGCGCCGAACAGAAGCACCTGACGAACCTGATCAAGCAAGCTATTCAGCACAAAGGGTTTTCGTTTCTGGATGTCTTCAGCCCGTGCGTCACCTACAACCACGACAACACCTACCAATGGTTCCGGCCTCGCGTGAAAAAGCTCGAAGACGACGCGGCCTACGATCCCGCGGACTGGATGGCCGCGATGGGAAAGTCCTTGCTTTGGGGCGAGGAGATTCCCATTGGCAAGTTCTTCGAACGCACCGATGTACCGACTTTGCACGGAGCAGAGCCGGTGCTGGATGCAGGTCCCCTCGTACATGCCGAAACGCGGATACCAGCGGATGTGACCCGCGCTTTCGTTGAGGAGTTGATGTAGGGCAAGGCGGCGTCGCAACAGTTGGAATCGGCCTCCGTATTCTCATTACCGATGCATCTATTTTCGTACTTGAGGTGCTGCATTCCAGCGCTGTCGAGCGTGCTGGGCCGCGTCCTGTCGATCGCCAACTCGCTGGGCTTTGTCGCTCTCTGTTTTCTGGGGTACGTCGTATTTGAAATGATGTCCACCAACGAGCGCTGTCTGCTTTCCATCGACACGGACCTGGAGACTGCTCGGAACAGGCCGCTCGCTTCACGAGCGCTAAATGTCAAAATGGAGCCGGATACTGCAGCGGACGTTCTTAAAGGCGCAGGTCACTTACCAAGACCGCTTCGACACGAAAATCGGTGCGCTGGGGCGGAGCCATAGGGCAACGCGCTGAAGCGGAAGGAGTAATATGCGGATTAACAAATGAAGATTATAGAAATGGAGTGACCATGCCTGAGTCCATTGACTGGCCGCCGCCGCATCCGGGGCGGCCTCGCCGTCGCCGCCGCTTCCTTCTCATTGTCTTCGTGCTTGCTGTCATCTTTTTCGGCGGCCGGACCGCGTTGTCCTATTACGTGGACGTGCTCTGGTTCAGGTCGCTCGGCTATGGGGCGGTCTTCTGGAAGACGATGGGTCTCCAGTGGGAAGTCTTCGCGGCATTTGCAGCGGCCACATTTCTCGTTCTGTACGGATCGTTCCTGGCTCTGAAGCGCGCACATCTCGCCGATTTGCCCGATGGTCATACGATTCTTATCGGCGGACAGCCGCTGAAACTGCCGGTCGAGCCTGTTCTGCGGCTCATCGCGCTGGGCGCTTCGCTCGCCATTGCCGCTGCAACCGGTGCCGCCATGACAGCGGAGTGGACCACGCTCGCGCTCTTTTGGTACGCACCTCGCACTTCTGGTAGCGTCGTAGACCCGATTTTTGGCAAGCCGCTAAACTTCTTTCTGTTCACCTTGCCCGCGTGGCAGGTCATCCTCGGCTGGCTGCTTACACTGTCCCTGATGACCTGTGCTCTCGCCGTTTTCTTCGTTCTTATCGCGGGCGGGGCTCGTGTCCTAGCCGGGCGTCTCAGTCGCCACGTCACCTTGCCTTGGCGAGGGTTTTCCATCACGTTTGCGTTTCTGTTGTTGATTCTTGCGATGAACGCGTATATCAGCCGCTTCACGCGATTGCTTGCTGATCATACGATCTTCGGGGGTGTGACCTACACCGACGCGCACGTCACCCTCACAGGGATGCTCGTCGTCTGTGCGGCGCTCGTTTTCGGCGCACTGATCGCCTTTGTCAACGCCGTGCGGGTGCCACGCGGCCGCTGGCTGGTCGCCTCGGTCGTTCCGGCGGCAATCTGTTATATCGCCGTCCAGGTAGTCGCGTGGTACGTCAGTAGCTTTATCGTCAAACCGAACGAACTGGTTCGTGAGAAACCCTACATTGTCTACAACACCGACTGGACACGGCAGGCCTACGGATTGAACCGGGTCACACAGCGCGAGTTCCCCGCTGAGATCACTGTCGAGGCGGCCGATCCCGCTAATAATCAGGCCACCCTTCAGAACATCCGGCTGTGGGACTGGCGCGCGCTTCAGGACACGCTGCGTCAGATTCAGGAAATTCGCACCTACTACGACTTCCCCGACATCGACATTGATCGCTATGACATTGACGGTACAACTCGTGAGGTGATGCTCGCCGCGCGCGAGTTGAACGTCGACAAGCTCCCGGAGAGCAGCCGCAACTGGATCAACGAGAAGCTGATCTACACCCACGGCTATGGCATTACGATGAACCCGGTCAATGGGTTCACGCCGGAAGGCTTGCCCACCCTGATTCTGAGCAATATGCCGGTCCAGAGCACGGTGCGCAGCCTCAACGTAACCCGCCCAGAGATTTATTTCGGTGAGTTGACGAATACTGACGTCTACGTAAAGACTCGACAGCAGGAATTCAACTACCCGCAAGGCCAGACCAACAACCTGAACTCCTACGAAGGCGATGGCGGCATCGTCCTCGGCGGTTTTCTGCGCCGCGCTATCGTCGCGTTCGACCGCGACGACCTCGCGAAGCTGCCGTTCAGCGATGACGTGAACAAAAACAGCCGCCTCCTGATGCGGCGCAATATACGCGATCGCGTATCGGCGTTGGCGCCGTTCCTCACCTTCGATCCGGATCCCTATATCGTACTGGGGGACGATGGCCGGCTGTCGTGGATCATGGATGGGTTCACGGTCTCCGATAGCTATCCCTATTCGACCCACTATCCCCTCGGCAACAATCTCATCAACTACATGCGGAATAGTGTGAAGGCGGTCATTGATGCCTACAATGGCACGACAACGTTTTACGTCTTCGATACGGAGGATCCGATCATCGCAGCCTACCGCCGGATTTTTCCGGGCCTGTTCAAAGATGCGTCCATGATGCCGCCCGGATTGCGCAAGCATGTGCGCTACCCCGAGTTGTTGCTCAAGCTGCAGGCGGATGTGTACGGTCTCTACCACATGACAGATGCGGAAGCGTTCTACAACCGCGAGGATTTGTGGACGGTCGCCACCGAAGTCGGCATGAGCGAAGGAGGCGATCAAACCACCCTGACGATGCAGCCAAATTTCGTACTGATGAAGCTTCCGGGCGAAAGCGGCGAGGAGTTCGTGGAGATTCTGCCCTTTACCCCGGCCAACCGGAATAATCTGATCGGCTGGATAGCCGGCCGCTGCGACGGCTCACATTACGGCACGTCGGTGGTCTACAACTTTCCCAAAACGAAGCTAGTCGACGGACCGCTGCAAGTCGAGGCACGAATCGATCAGAATGCACAACTCTCCGGACAATTGACGCTGTGGAATCAGCAAGGCTCGCATGTTCGGCGCGGGGCGCTGCTTGTGATTCCGACCGGGCGCGCGCTTTTATATGCGGAGCCGATTTACCTGCAGGCCGAGCGGAGTCCAATGCCGGAGTTGCGTCTGGTTGTGCTCGCGCTACAAGATCGCCTGGCCTACGGGCCGACCTTCGAGTCCGCGATGGCGTCGCTTTTTGGCGGAGCAGTCTCGTCCTTGACCGCCCCGTCGATGAACCCAGCGGCAGTTACGGTGGAGTCGAAGCGAAGCACACCCGCGTCCGCCGCGGATCTCAACGCGCTCATCGCGGAAGCCGCCAAAGACCTGGCCGACTACCAGCGCCTGACGGCGGAAGGCAAACTCGGCGAAGCTGGACAGAAGCTTGAAGAATTGAAACGCAAACTCGATAAGCTGAACACGCGGCAACGATGATCTCGCTGCTCTGCCGCGGTCGGGCGCTGAATACTGTTGGCCCGTGATCCATGGGACCTAGTTAACACTATTGTTGTCTCCCGACATAGCCGTCGGGATTGACACTGCTCGGCGCGGCATCAGCAAGCAATAAAGCGCACGAAACTGGCCTGCAACCTTCCATTGGTTTGCCGGGATCGATCAGGAAAAACCTCGACCAATATGAGGATCACACGTAGTCGAACAGGGTCATAAACCCGAAGTCCATATGAAGCTGTTGGTGGCAATGGAAAAGCGTCAGCCCTGGATTATCAGCAGCGAAGTCAATTTCCGCTTCCTGATAGCCTCCCAGCATGACTACATCTTTGAAAACTCCAGAGGTGGACTTCCCAGAGATCTTTGTGAGTTCGAAGCTGTGGCGATGGAGATGGATTGGGTGGATATCATCACTGGCGTTGTGCATGCGCACGCGATAGCGCTTGCCTTGCTTCAGGTGGAAGGACGATGGGGCCATTTCCCCCGTCATGGGATAGGCTGCACCATTGATCGTCCATCGATTGAATCCCTGCTCGGCGGCGTTATCCTTCACAAAAATCATCTCGAAGGTTTCATCCGGAGGCGGGCTGCTTGCTGCCGGCTGGGCAAAATGCAGGTAGTTCCAATGAGAATGGTAGGGAGCGGGTTTGATCCATTGTCCTTTGCCCTTCTGGCCGGCATATTCGACCACGATGCCCATGCCATGTCGGCGATCGTCGTCGTCCAGATCCCCCATGATCCAGACCCCTGGATGATTCATCTCTACCATGGCTGAAACGCGCTCCGCCGTTCCGAGCCAGAGAACCGGAACCGGAACCGGATTGGGAACGGGATTGCCGTCCAGCGCGAGCACGCGAAAGGAATGGCCGGGTAGCGCAAGGCTCCGAATCTCCGTCGCGCTTCCATTGAGGATGTGAAGAAGAACGCGTTCGTTCTGCTTGACTCGGATCGGTTCACCGTGACCGAGCATTCGGCCATTGATCGTGAACGAGCCATACCCGACTTCGTACCCGTGAGGCATACCCTGGGCCAGCGACGCCTTCATGGCGGATTCGCCTTGCTCCTCAAGGGCCTCGACCGTGACTGGAGGAAGGAAGTTCTGGGGCATGTCTCCACCGCGACTGAAGGTTGGTTCGAATTCCTTCAAAACAAGAAATACTTCGCGATCATAGGTGCCAGGTTCATGCCTGGGCTCGATGTAGACGGGACCAACTTGTCCGCTGTACTGGCCTGCCGCCAGGTTCGCGCCGGCGCGGTTGTGCGAATGATAGAAACGAAAACCCGCAGGACCCGGAGTAAACGTGATCCGTCGCTTGCCATGTGCAGGAATGTAAGGCGTACCTTCTTCCGAGGCTCCGTCCACGTCCGCCGGCACCATCTGTCCATGCCAGTGCAGTTGCTCGGGTGTGCCTGTGTCGTTGAAAATGTCGACCGTTACCGGCTTGCCTTCCTTGAGGCGGATCAGGGGGCCGGGGAACTGTCCGTTGTAGTTTGTGGTCGAAATAATCCGGTTGGGTGCGATTTCGATGGGGGATACTCTGATCCGCACGGTATAGTCGGCGGATCCAGATTCAGACTTATTCGAGGGCGGTGCGGATGCCCGCGTCTGGGCGAAGCCATTTCCGCGTGGGAGCAAGACCGCTCCTGTCGATAGAGCTGCGGCTTTCAGGAATCTGCGTCTTGAATGAAGAAAGTCGTTCATCTGTTCTCATCCCGTACTTGCCGCAGTTTCGGCAGCGGGTTCATCGCATCTTCATAGCGGTGAGGGTTCGTCTTCTTTTTCATTTTTCTTTTCGCGAACCAGTCTTTTCTCGAGGAACTGCCGCGCCAGGTCCCGTCCTCCCATGCCGAATGCAAGCGCCAGCCCCAGCATTACCGCTCCGAAGACGATACCGAACGCTACCAGCGCTGTCTGCTCCGCCAAACCGAGCTCCTCAAAAACCATGGAGAGCACGAAAATGAGGATGATGATGCGGATCGAAGCACTGAGCAGCCGCGACGAAGGTAGATTGGCGTTCACCGCTGCCAGCAGCGCCGCACGAGAAACAAAACTGGCGGCCAGTATGCCGAAGAAAACCGTGAACATGGCTACAAACAAGCGCGGCAAGAAGAGAAAAAACCTTGCGATGTGCTCTTGCAGGCCTCCGATCCCGAGCACGCTCACGCCAATCAGGATGAAGCCCAGCCAGGCTACCCAGAACACGAACCGGCTCAACAATTCGGTGGAGGATGGAAGCGCGGCCCGGTTGAGCAACTGGGACGCGCCCGCATTCTCGGAGAGTTTGTCAAACTTGGCGACACGCAGAACACTGCGCAGAATCCACTTCAACAGATAGGCGATTACCCACCCGACAAACGCGATGACCAACATCACGATCAGGCGGGGCAATAAGTGCACAAACTCCTGTACGATCTGGTGCATCGCCTGACTCAGTTGCTCGACGATGATTTCCCGCATCGTTGCCTCACTTTCCGCCGTTCCAAAGTTCGAGCATGTACGGTTTTGATCGTTCGAACTCGCAGCACAAGCTTTCGACGTTATTTTCTACGTCTTCGGCAGAACCGTTGCGATTCTCTGCCAGAAACGTAAACACCCTGCCGCGATAAAGCGGCGCCAGAGCTTGGATGATGTGATCGCGACTGATGACCGACTTGTGATAGGAAGCGGCAAATTCGTACACCGTCCTGGCCCACAGTTCTGCGGGACAGCGAAAATCCTCTTCGTCAAGACTCGCGAGTTGTTGCAGTGCGGAAAGGGTCGCCGGTGAAAGTATCGACTTGAAGACAGGTTCTAACTCGGCGACGCCGTCGGAAAACATCTGTTTGAGCCGCTTCCGATTTATCCGAACCGGGTCCAGGGTTAGGTCGTATTCCGGACCTGAAGTAGGAACCGGTTGTGAACCATGGTTAATGCTCCAGACCGGGAAGGTCGTCTCCAGCGACGAAAAAAGAACAGCGACCGTCCGCCGCATGGCGGGCACGAGGTCGGCGGGACGTCGCTCGACCCGATCCTTGGTCCCAAGAAATGTCTGGGCTACGCGGTATCCTCCGGTAATTGCGCTCACGGCCAGTTCCATCTCGCGCCCGAATCTTCCCGAGTCCTGCCCCCAAGCGGCGCTGGCCAGGAAGTCGCTTCCCAGGCGGCCGGAGAAACCAAACTCCGATGCATAGGGTTCTCGAATTCTCTTGCCATAGAGCGCCCGGGTCATGGGATAAACCAGGTTTCTCATGAGCAGGCCTTCGAATTTGTGCCTGCGGTAAATGGGCGTAACCAAGTCGAAGTTTTCCTGGTAAATGGGACGAAGAAGGCGCGCAATCCAATCTGCTTCGATGTTCGTCGACTCCGGGGAAATCACCGCACACGCCTTGGCGCGCAGCAACTCCGCGGCCGCCAGAATAGTCCGCAATGCAGTTTCCGAGGAGGGACTGGCGGCGTACTGCGTACTGACCGAGTGCAGCGTGCGCAACGTCGGCCGATTGTATCCATGTCGCACGTCATCGATGGCGGCGCCCATGGCGAGCTCGGGAGTTCCATCTCTGGAGCCGCCGTCGGCGTTGATAATCACAGCCCGTTCCCGCGGAAAGGCTTTCAGGAGGCCGGCCTGGATGGTTCGGATGATTGGCCCCACGGTCTCGGCGTTGTTGTCCGTGGGCAACCCTACGAGCAGGTCGACCTCACCAACGCTGATCAGTTGGCGTATAAAGTCGTCAGTGAGAACGGTTTCCTCTGGCAAATTCCGCCCTCCACCCTGGGGAGGAACGGGCACTGTTTCCCCCCGCCGCGTGGCAGTGTCGTCAGTTACGGTTCATGGTTACCAATCAGATTTTTCGCAGCCGGAACCAGAAGAACTGGTAGGGGCCCATCGTGAGCAAATACTGCATGTCGCCTATGCGCGGAAACAGATTCCTGCCAAACATCTCGATCAGAACGTTTCCCTTGTAACGGCGCAAGTCGAGTTGAACCGCCTGTGCCGAGGCGGAAAGATTATTCACCACCAGAATCGTCTCGTCGCCCAGTTGGCGCGCATAGGCGAGCACTCGATGGTTTGCCGGATAGAGAAACTCAATCGAGCCTGACCCGAACACGGGCGTCGACTTGCGGGCCCGTATGAGGTGTTCCATCCAGGAAAACAGTGAGTGCTCGCTGCGTTTCTGCGATAGTACATTGATCGCCTGAAAACCGTACACTGGATTCAGCAGGAGCGGGGAATACAGGGTTTCCGGATCGGCCATGGAAAAACCGCCATTCCAGCCCCCGTCCCACTGCATAGGGGTGCGCACCCCGTTACGGTCGCCAAGGTTGACGTTGTCCCCCATCCCGATTTCATCGCCGTAATAAATGATCGGTGTGCCGGGAAGGGACATGAGCATGCCGTTCATCAATTCGATGCGCCGCCGATCGTTGTCCAGCAGAGGAGCAAGCCGGCGCCGAATGCCAAGATTCAGCCGCATGGTCTTGCTCTGAGCGTACACATCGTACATGTAGTCGCGTTCCAGATCGGTGACCATTTCCAGGGTCAACTCATCATGATTCCGCAGAAACAGCGCCCACTGGCAGGTGGACGGTATTTCAGGAGTCTGCTGCAGAATCTCCGTGATCGGCTTGCGGTCCTCCAACTTCAGAGCCATGAACATCCGGGGCATGAGTGGGAAGTGAAATGCCATGTTGAACTCGTCCCCGTCGCCGAAATATGGGCGGAGATCTGCCGGCCACTGGTTGGCCTCGGCCAGGAGCATTCTCCCGGGAAACTCCTGGTCGAGCTTTTGGCGCAGTTCCTTGATAATGGCGTGAGTCTCCGGCAAGTTCTCGCAGGAGGTATCCTCGCGCTCCACCAGATAAGGAACGGCGTCCAGACGGAAGGCGTCGACGCCAAGGTTCAACCAGAACTTCATCACGTTCCACATCTGTTCCCGAACGGCTGGATTGTCGTAGTTGAGGTCTGGCTGATGGCTGAAGAATCGGTGCCAATAATATGACTTGGAGATCGGGTCCCACGCCCAGTTCGACATCTCGGTATCGACAAAAATGATCCGAGCCCCCCGATAAGCGGTGTCGGTATCGCTCCAGACGTACCAATCGCGGCGGGGATTGTCCTTGGAACTTCGTGACTCCTGAAACCACGGGTGTTGGTCCGAGGTGTGATTCAAGACCATCTCCACGATCACCCTGATCTGCCGGTCATGGGCCGCGGCCAGGAACTTTTTGAAGTCTTCCAACGTTCCATAGTTCGGGTGAACCGATGTGTAATCGGAAATGTCGTAACCGTCGTCGCGCAGGGGCGAGGGGAAGAACGGCATGAGCCAGATGGCGTCGATCCCCAGGTCCCGCAAGTAGTCGAGTTTCTGCGCTAAGCCGTTGAAATCGCCGACACCATCTCCGTTGCTGTCATAGAACGCACGAACATGGACTTGGTAGATAACCGCGTTTTTGTACCAAAGCGCAGCCGGTTCTCCTGCCAAAGCGATTCCTCCCCGTTCTCGGTGGCCAGCGTGTGATGTCGGTCGAGTCATATGTACTTTACGCCCAGCGCCGATACGCTCAATATCCAAGGATACCTTGACACCGTGTGCATGGCACGTCCCGTGAGCGAATTGATGGTCAACACTAGAAAGCGAACGACAACTGTCCGGTTCCGGACACCCGGGTTCGGCTCTGAACACTACGAGGACCATCCGGGAACCGCATGAAAATTCTATCCTCCCATGTTTGTGTTACTTAGCCTCATTGTAGATGTGGTGGGTGGCTTGCGAGGGAAACTACCGATGGACATTGCACGCCCAGACCTAAAGCAGCAAAAGCGGCGCCGGCAGATCATGCTCGCTGCAATTTGCGTACTAGGGGTCGTCGCGGCGACGGTTGCTGTGTCGCGGTTGAAACCGGCAGCCCCTACGGTCGAACGAGGAACGGTGTGGACCGACACAGTGAAGCGTGGGCCGATGGTGCGACAAGTGCGCGGACCGGGGTCGTTGATTCCCACCCAGGAAGCCGTCCGCCAGATTCCGGCGGAGACGGAAGCCACGGTGGTGAGGATTCGCATGCTGCCGGGCTCGCAAGTGAAGGCGGACACGATCTTGCTGGAGATGAGCAATCCGCAAACCGAGCAGGCTGCACTCGACGCCGATCTCCAGTTGAAAGCCGCGGAAGCGGAATACGAAAGTCTTCGAGTCAAGCTGGACAGCGATCTGATGAATCAGAAGGCGGGAGCCGCAACGGTCACTGCCGACTACCGGCAGGCGGAACTCCAGTCCGACACGGACAAGGCCCTTTATGACCTTGGGGTGATCTCGGGACTGGCCTACAAGGCCTCAAAAGGCAAAGCCGACGAACTGACCATCAGGAATGATCTGGAAACGCAACGACTCACCATCGGCCGGCAAGCCATTGCATCGCAACTGGCGGAACAACAGGCCAAGGTCGAGCAAATGCGCGCCCTGGCAGCGCTTAAGCAAAAGCAACTCCAAGCCCTGAAAGTTCGTGCGGGGATTGACGGCGTGCTGGTCGACCTTCCCCTGCAAGTGGGCCAGCACGTTCAACCGGGAGCCATGCTGGCGAAAGTGGTGCAGCCGAACCATCTGATGGCCGAATTGAAGATCGCGGAAACACAGGCGCGCGATGTGCAGTTTGGCGAACCGGCGTCGATTGACACCCACAACGGGATCATTCCCGGGACCGTGATGCGCGTGGACCCGGCCGTGCAAAACGGAACGGTCACTGTCGACGTCAAACTAACAGGCGACCTCCCGAAGGGAGCGCGGCCGGATCTCAGCGTGGATGGAACCATTGACCTGGAACGTCTGGACAATGTTTTGTATGTGGGGCGGCCGGCTTTCGGGCAGGAGAACAGCACCATCAGCCTGTTCAAGCTGGATGCGGATGGCAAAGAAGCCACTCGAGTGCAGGTGAAAGTCGGGCGCGAGTCGGTGAATTCGATCCAGGTTTTCGAAGGACTCCACGAGGGCGACACGGTGATCCTGTCGGACATGTCGCGCTGGGACAAAACCGACCGCATCCGGCTGGAGTAAGCGCCGTAGACGGATTATCGAGACCACAAACCGAGGCGAAAAACTATGACCGAAGCAGGGCAGCCGCTGATTCAGATCCAGGATTTGACGAAAGTCTTTTACACCGACGAGATTGAAACGCACGCGCTCTCGGGCGTGCACCTCTCCATCAATAAAGGGGAGTACGTGGCGATGTCGGGGCCTTCGGGCTGCGGCAAGTCGACACTGCTCTCGATTATCGGTTTGCTCGATACGCCCACCGAGGGGCGCTACTCCCTCAACGGCAAGACCGTCGAGAACCTCGACTTTGCCGAACGCTCGCGCATTCGGAACCAGGAGATCGGATTCATCTTCCAAAGTTTCAACCTGATCGGCGATCTCACCGTGTATGAAAACGTGGAGCTGCCCCTTACCTATCGCCAGAAAATGCCGGCGCCGGAGCGGAAAAAGCGGGTCATGGAGGCGCTGGAACGCGTGGGCATGGCGCACCGCATTCGCCACTATCCTTCACAACTCTCCGGAGGACAGCAGCAGCGCGTGGCTGTAGCCCGAGCCCTGGGAGGGAAACCGTCCATCCTCTTGGCCGACGAACCTACTGGCAATCTCGACTCCCGCAACGGCGAGGCGGTGATGGAACTGCTGCAGAACCTGCACCGCGAGGGGGCAACCATCTGCATGGTGACGCACGATCCACGGTTCGCCAAGCACGCGCAGAGGGAAGTGCATCTGTTCGACGGCAAAGTGGTGGCGGAAGAAGAACTCAAAAAGCTGATGGCGGACGTGCATGCATGAGCGGCCTGGTCCAGGATATTCGCTACGCACTGCGGCAGTTGATGAAGAACCCTGGCTTTCACTGCGGTGGCGGTCGTGACCCTGGCTTTGGGCATTGGAGCCAACACCGCATTGTTCTCCGTGATCAACGGCGTATTGTTGAGTCCGCTGCCTTTCTCTGCGCCAGACCAACTCGTGACCCTGCACGAGAACAAGCCTAATTTTGAGGGTGGATCCGTC
Organism: uncultured Acidobacteriaceae bacterium; assembly: GCA_963825155.1. Taxonomy (GTDB): domain Bacteria; phylum Acidobacteriota; class Terriglobia; order Terriglobales; family Acidobacteriaceae; genus Sulfotelmatobacter. Next base: position 203,906 of record CAWGRZ010000005.1, read on the forward strand.
TCCTATCCCAATTTTCGTGACTGGCAAAAAGATAACCAAACCTTCACCGCGCTGGCCGTGGGGCGGAGATACGCCTTCAGTCTGACCGGTATCGGTGAGGCCGAACAGGTAGGCGGAGAGTTTATCTCCTCGGATTTCTTCCCGGTACTGGGCGTGAAGCCGGTGATCGGCCGAACCTTCGTGCAGGGCGAAGACGAGGTCGGAGCCGGGCCGGTCGCGCTCATCAGTGCAGGGTTGTGGCAGCGCAAGTTCAGTTCCGCCGCGGACATTCTGGGGAAAAGCATCACGCTGGACGCCAGGGACTACACCATCGTCGGAGTAATTCCTGCGAACTTCCATCTGCTGATTCCCGGCTTCCGCGACTCCGATGTTTATTTACCCATAGCGCAGTGGAGCAATCCGCTGCTGCTGCAGCGCGGCGCGGGTTTGGGAATCCATGGCATCGGGCGGCTTAAGCCCGGCGTGACGATTGAACAGGCGCGGGCCGACATGCAGGGAGTCACTCGCAATCTGGCCCATGCGTTTCCCGACTCCGACAAAGGCATTACGGCCAAGATCACTCCGCTCAAGGAGCAGATGGTTGGGCAGGTCCGCCCTTTGTTGCTCGTGCTTCTGGCCGCAGTGGGCTTCGTGCTGCTGATTGCATGCGTGAACGTCGCCAATCTTCTGCTGGCCCGCTCGACGAGCCGCACGCGCGAATTCGCGGTTCGTGCCGCGCTAGGGGCTAGTCAGGCACGCGTAGTTCGCCAATTGCTCACCGAGAGCGTGCTGCTCGCTATGGCGGGTGGGGGGCTGGGCTTTTTGCTGGCCGCGTGGGGAACGCGCGCGGCGCTCGGAGTTTTGCCGGCGGCTCTGCCGCGCGCTGAACAAATCGGACTTGATCCTCGTGTTCTGCTTTTTACCGTTGGCGTCTCGTTGCTGGTTGGTGTTCTTTTCGGATTGACCCCGGCTCTCAAGACATCTCAACCGGACTTGCACGAAACGCTGAAGCAAGGTGGACGGGGGGCGAGCGGAACCAGGCATCGTGCGCAAGGCGTGTTCGTGGTGGTTGAGATGGCGCTCGCGTTGGTGCTGCTTGTGGGAGCGGGACTGACGGTCCGCAGTCTGATGAACTTGTGGAGCGTCGATCCGGGCTTCAGTCCGCACAATGTGCTCACCATCGGCCTGTCGCTTCCGCCATCGATAATGGGCGCCAAGCCAGAAGCGATTCAGGCTGCGTTTCGCGAGTTTGACGAGAGGATCGCCGCTATCCCCGGAGTTGAGGCCATTTCGCAGACCTGGGGCGCGATTCCACTGAGCGGCGATGACGAACAACTCTTCTGGCTCGAAGGCCAGCCAAAGCCGGCCAATGAGAACGACATGAACTGGGCGATCGACTATATCGTGGAGCCGGACTATCTGAAGGCGATGGGGATCCCGCTGCTGCGCGGCCGCTTCTTCACTCCCCAGGACAACGAGCACTCTCGGCTGGTCGTGGTGGTCGACGAAGTCTTTGCCCAGAAATATTTCCCCAATCAGAATCCCATCGGCAAACGGATCAACATCAACCGATTCACTAAGCCGGCCGAGATCGTCGGCGTGGTTGGGCACGTCAGGCAATGGGGATTGGCCACCGACGATGAGCAGTCGCTGCGGTCGGACCTCTATATCCCGTGCCTGCAAATGCCAAAGGAATTCGTTGCCATGACTCCTTCGGGCTCGGCGGTCGTGGTGCGGGCGAAGGACGCCTCCACGGGGCTTCTCGATTCCATCCGGCGCGTCAGTGCGCAGATGAGCAACCAGCAGGTCATTTACGGCGCGCAGACGATGGACTCTCTCATGTCCGATTCCGTGGCGTCGCAACGCTTCTCCATGATCCTGCTCGCGGTCTTTGCGGTGCTGGCGCTGGTCCTCGCGAGCGTGGGAATTTATGGCGTGATCTCTTATGTCGTCGGCCAGCGCGCTCATGAAATCGGAATCCGCATGGCCCTGGGCGCACAACGTGCCGATATCTTGCGCCTGATTCTCGGCCGAGGGGGAAGGCTTGCCGGGTTTGGGGTTGCTCTGGGACTGGCCGCCGCCCTGGGCCTCACCCGACTTATTGCCAGCCTGCTCTACGGAGTCAGCACGACCGATCCACTTACCTTTGCCGGAGTTGCTGTGTTGCTGGCCGTGGTCGCGCTGCTCGCCTGTTATTTCCCGGCGCGCCGCGCAACCAGAGTCGACCCTGTAGTGGCGTTGAGATACGAGTAGGAGGACGCAAAAAATGAACGGACTGTTCCAGGACCTTCGCTACGCCTTGCGCCAGTTGCGCAAGAATCCTGGCTTCGCCTGCACCGCCATTCTGGTGCTGACGCTGGGAATGTGCGCCAGTGTGTCCATCTTCGGTTTTGTGGATGCCGCGCTGATCAAGCCGTTACCCTACGCGAACCCCTACTCGGCTGGTTGATGTGACAGAGAGCATCCCGCTGATGCCGCGTGCCAACCTTTCGTATCCTGACTATCTCGACTGGAAAAAACTCAACCGAGTCTTCAGCTCGATGGATGTCTACACCGGCAGTGGTTACCTGCTACGCACTCCGGCAGGCACCGAGCCGGTGTCCGGTGTCCGCGTGAGTGACGGGTTCTTTCACACCCTGGGTGTTGCCCCCGCGATGGGGCGCGATTTTTATTCAGGTGAGGATTTGCCCTCAGCGCCCAGGACCGTGATCTTGACTTACGCCGCCTGGCAGAAACGGTTTGGCGGAAGAAAAGACGTGATCGGAGAGAGCGTGACGCTCAGCGGGATTCCATTCTCCATCATTGGAGTTTTGCCCCGAGAGTTCCAATTCGCTCCCCGGGGGAATGCCGAATTCTGGACGACGCTTCACGCCTCCGACCCTTGTGCCCTCCGGCGAAGCTGCCACAACCTGTATGGCGTAGGGCGGCTCAAGGATGGCGTCTCTGTCGCGATGGCCCGGTCGAACATGGAGACGATCGCGCGCCAGCTGGAACTTCAATATCCCAACGACAATCGCGGTCAGGGTGCAAGCGTGCTGCCTCTGTCACAAACGATCATGGACAACGTCCGCCCCTTGCTGTTCACACTGCTGGGCGGAGCGGGATTACTCCTCGTGATCGCCTGCGTGAATGTTTCGAGCCTGCTGCTGGTTCGCTCCGAGAGCCGCAAGCGCGAGATTGCAGTACGTGGCGCGCTGGGCGCCTCGCGCGGCCGGCTGATTCGTCAGTTCATTACCGAAGGGATGGTGTTGATCGCGGCTGGCACTGTGCTGGGTCTGGGAGCCGCCGATGGAACCATGCAGATTCTCATGCGCCTCATCTCCCAAGATCTGATGGCATACGTGCCCTATCTGGCGGGACTTGGCCTGAACTCCCATGTGCTCATGTTTGCGTTGGCCATCGCAGCGCTCGCCGCAGTCCTGTTCTCTCTTCCTCCTCTCCTGCGCCTGCCCTTGAACAAGCTGCGAGAGGGACTGACGGAAGGGGGCCGCGGTTACGCTGGAACCTTGTGGCGCCGTTTTGGCGCGAACCTGGTGGTTGTCGAGCTGGCGATTGCGGTAGTCCTCTTAGTATCAGCCGGATTGCTGGGCAAGAGCTTGAACCGTCTGCTCCATGTGGACGTGGGGTTTCAGCCTGACCATCTTGCCACCGTCGGCCTTGCGCTCTCGGATACGACCTACGCCAAGGATGAGCAGATTGTGGCGCTGGGGCGGCAAATCGTCGACCGTATCGCGAGCCTGCCGGGCGTGGAATCTGTGGGCATCACGAACGTGTTACCCGTGAGCTTCAACGGCAACACTACGTGGATCCGGATCGTGGGACAGCCGTACCACGGAGAACACAACGAAGTGAACCAACGTGATGTGAGCTCCGGCCTTTTCACCACACTCCGGGCAAAGCTCTTGCGGGGTCGTTACTTTACCGACGCGGAGGATGCGTCGAAGCCACTCGTGGTTATCATCAACCAGGCGCTGGCGCGGAAATACTTCCCCGGGCAAGATCCGATCGGCAAGAAGCTTGGCGATACCGACCTGTCGCCGAAGTCGATCGCGGAAATTGTTGGCGTTGTGGACGACGTGAAGGATGGCTCGCTGGACTCGGAGATCTGGCCCGCGGTCTACTATCCGTTCAACCGGAATGCCGACAACTATTTCTCTCTCGTCGTACGCACGTCGCAGTCTGAACAATCGCTTCTGCCGACGCTGGTCGCCGCAGTCCATGGGATTGATTCCGGCATCGGCACCATGGATGTGGCCACGATGGCCGACCGCATCAATGACTCTCCAACCGCTTATCTCCATCGTTCCGCGGCCTGGGTGGTAGGGGGCTTCGCTTTCCTGGCCCTGCTGCTGGGCGTGGTCGGCCTCTACGGCGTGATCGCATACTCAGTGAGCCAGAGAACGCGGGAGATCGGAGTCCGCATGGCCCTCGGCGCGCAGCGTGGCTCGGTGTATCAGCTCATCATGCGGGAAGCGGGCTGGCTGGCTGGAGTGGGAATCGCCGTGGGCCTTCTGTGCTCGATCGGCGTGGCAACCCTGATTCGCGGGCTGCTCTTTGGAGTTCGATCGTGGGACGTGGGCACGCTTGGCGCAGTATCCGTCGTGCTCACGCTTTCGGCACTGCTGGCCAGCTACATCCCGGCACGAAGGGCGGCACGAGTCGATCCCATGGTGGCGCTGAGATACGAGTAGGGGGTGGAGGAAGATGAACGGATTCTTTCAGGATCTTCGCTATGCGTTTCGCCAAATCCGGAAATCACCGGGATTTACTCTTACCGCGCTGCTCTCCCTCACTCTCGGGATTGGCGCCACCACCGCAATCTTCAGCGTGATATACGGCGTGCTGCTCGATCCGTATCCCTACAAGGATGCCGACCGCATGGTGCATGTGGAATTGCGGGACAAGAGTGGCCGAGGGCCGCTGCTCTTTGTCAACGGCCAGGAGGCTCAGGAACTTCGGCAGGCCCCTTCGATCGACGACGTGTTCCTGCAAAACCAGCGGCAGGAAACGCTGACCGGTGGCCAGTTCCCGATCTCCGTCAATGTCGGGCAATATTCGCCGAACCTGTTTACGTATATGGGCGTGCCTCCTGCCTTGGGGCGCGAGTTCACGCCGGCGGATGCGCCCGGGGGTAAACCTGCTCCCGTCGCTGTGTTGAGTTATCTGTTCTGGCAGCATCAGTTCTCCCAAAACCGCGGCGTAATCGGCCAGACCATCGAACTCGACCACTCTCTCTACACGGTGATCGGTGTGGCGGCCCCACGCTTCACTTGGGGCGATTCCGACGTGTACCTGCCTGCCATCCCAACGGGAGACCCGCACGACTACTGGATGGCGTTCATCAAGCTGAAGCCCGGCGTGAAACATTCGGCCACGGCGGCGGAACTGCAGGTTCTGGTAGATCGTTTTGTGAGAGACGATCCCAGGGACTTTCGGCGGGATCGAAAAGTTGCGATCGTCACCCTCAACGAGGAGGTGCTGGGTCGCTTTTCAGGGACGCTTGTGCTCTTGTTCGCGGCAGTGATCGCGCTGCTGGTGATTGGGTGCGCCAACGTTTCGATTCTGCTGCTGGCGCGGGGAATCGCCCGGCAACACGAACTGGCCGTTCGCGCCTCCATCGGGGCCAGCCGCGGGCGACTGATCCGGCAATTGCTCACGGAGGCGGTGCTGCTTTCACTCGCGGGCGCAGCGCTCGGCGTCCTGGCAGCCTACAGCTGGGTCGGAAAACTCTCCGCCATGCTCCCGTTGTACTCGTTTCCGCACGAGGCGGCGATTCGCGTCAACGGAGCCGTGCTCGTGTTCAGCGTTGCCGTCGCCGTGATCACCGGGATCCTGTTTGGCGCGTCCCCGGCTTGGCAGCTTTCGCATCCCGCGATCAGCGAACTGATGCAAGCCAACAGCACGCGTACGGGAAGCGCGCGCAGCCGCAACACTCACCGGTTTCTAATTGCCGGGCAGGTGGCCCTCACACTGCTGCTGATGGCCGGCGCCGGCGCTGCCACCAGGGCTTTTCTTGCCATGACTCACACGCCTTTGGGCTTCGATCCCGAACATATCTTTGCTATGGACATCGCCCTGCCCAAGGGTGCCTACCCCACGTGGCAGGCGCGATTGAATGCCAACGAAGCGATTCGGCAAGCCATCGCTGAGACGCCGGGGGTCGAGAGTGCCGGTGTTTCCACCACATTTTTTCCGCCCTTCGGGGGATTCCAGGCCGGGATCGACATCCGGAGCAAACCGTCGCTGACCGGCGCGGAAGCCAAGCTAGGGCTGATCAGCCCGCAGGAGTTTTCAACTTTTCGCATTCCACTGATGACCGGGCGACTCTTCAATGATGCGGAAGTCGGTCGCGCCGCCCACGTGGCGGTGGTGAATCAATCGTTCGTGAAGCAGTTTCTGGCCAGCAGCGATCCGATTGGCCAGGCCGTGCGCAGTTCCATGCTCAAGGTCGAGCGGCCCGATCTGCTGCTGACCCAGTCTCCGGACGATTGGCTGGAAATCATTGGGGTCGTAGGCGACGTTCGCAATGACGGTCTGGACCATCCGACGAAACCGGCGGTCTTTCTTCCCTACAGCTTCGTGCTGCCCCCGGACGAAGCCGTGATTGCGCGAGCTGCTGGCGACCCCGAAGTGGCGATACAGGCGGTGAAACAGCGGCTGCGCGAGTTGAATCCCGACATGGTGGTGGGCAACGCTCACCCCCTGACGTGGGCGTTGGAAACACAAGCGTGGGGACAAGGGCGGTTCATTGCAACTCTGTTTTCGCTTTTCGCAATTCTTGCCCTCGCTCTGGCCGCGACCGGACTTTACAGCGTGGTCTCGTTTGCCGTCACGCAGCGTACCCAAGAGGTGGGGATAAGGATGGCTTTGGGCGCGCCGCGCACCAGCATTTTGCGATTGGTGATTAGTTCGACCGCCCTGATGCTGGCCGCGGGCGTTGTGGTTGGGCTCGTGCTCAGTGTGGCCCTGAGCGGCGTGGTCGGGTCCTGGGCGGGTGGGACTCCGCGAGACCCGTTGACCTTGCTGGGGTCGGCGCTGGTTCTAATGCTTGTGTCCGGCATCGCATGCATCGGTCCGGCCTGGCGCGCCGCGTCGGTCGATCCCGCGGTCGCCCTGAGGTACGAGTAGGAGGCGCATGAATACATTTTGGCAAGATATCAACTACGGTCTGCGCATGTTGCGCAAGAGTCCGGGATTCACGGCGGTCGCGGTGGTCGCTCTTGCTTTGGGGATCGCCAGCACGACCGCCATTTTCAGCGTGGTGGACACGGTGCTGTTCCACCCGTTGCCTTATCCCCAGTCTGACCGCGTGGTTTATGTTTCGCAGAGCCAGCGCAGTACTGGCACACCGACTTACGATGCTTCGCCCGCGAACTATCTGGACTGGGCGGCGCAGAACCACGTCTTTTCGCAGATGGCGGCAGGCCGTGGATGGCAAGGGAATCTCTCCGGAGAAGACCAGCCTGAGCGCGTTCGAGTCACCATGACGACGGCCAGCTTCTTCAGGCTTTTCGGCGTGCCCGCCATGCTGGGACGGGGGTTGCTCGAAGGCGATGATCAGGCGGGACATGAACACGTAGTCGTCCTGAGCTATGGCCTGTGGAAGCGCCGCTATGCGGCGGACCGCACGCTGGTCGGCAAAACAATCATGCTCGACCGCCAGCCTTATTCCGTGGTGGGGATCATGCCGCCAGATTTCTCCCCCGACGAATATGGCGAACTGTGGTTGCCTTCGCCTTGGGGAGTGCCGTCGCACCCGTTGGCGCCAGGTCAAGACCCCCGGCAAATGAGGGACCGTAGCTATCTCGACGTCTGGGCACGGCTTAAGCCAGGCGTGACCCTGGCGCAAGCCCGTGCGGAAATGGATACCATTGCGGGCCGGCTGGAGAAAGGGTATCCCGACCCCGACGGCGATACCGGCGTTGTGATCATTCGGCTGCGAGACTATCTGGTCGGTGACATCCGGCCCATGCTGATGGTGTTACTGGCAGCTGTGGCTTTTGTCCTGCTCATCGGCTGCGCCAACGTTGCCAATCTATTGTTGGCGCGCGCCACTACTCGCGCCCGAGAGATCTCGCTCCGCGCCGCCATGGGCGCCACCCGCATTCGCATCATCCGGCAATTGCTCACCGAAAGCGTGCTGCTGGCGCTGCTTGGTGGAATTCTGGGGATCCTGCTCGCGTCCTGGGCGATTCCGGCCTTGCTGGCGCTGAGTCCGGCCGAGATTCGCGACTTTGGACACGTGAGTATGAATAAAGAGGTACTGGGATTCAGCACTATCGTTTCCGTGCTGAGTGGAATTCTGTTCGGCCTGGCGCCGGCGCTGCAAGCCTCCGGTACAAACCTGAACGAATCCCTCAGAGAAGGAGAGCGGGGCAGCACGGGTGGGCGCGGCCACACACGTTCCGCTCTTATTGTGTGCGAAGTGGGTCTGTCTTTGGTTCTGCTCACCGGTGCGGGGTTGATGGTCAAGAGCTTCGTCCTGCTTTTGCGCGTGGACCCCGGTTTTGATCCGAGGGGCGTGCTCGTTTTCAGTGTGGGACTGCCTGCGACCGCCAGTCCGCAGCAGCAGGACGCCTTCTACACACAGGTGGTCGATCGGTTGCAAGCGCTGCCCGGGGTGCAATCCGCAGGAGCCGTCAGTCGGCTGCCACTTGCGGGCGGCAACAGCTCGCGCTCGTTTCTGATTCCCGGTAGCGATCGCACGGATTACGAGGCCGACATTCGAGTCAGCACGCCCAGTTATTTCCATGCCATGGGCATTCCTTTACTGGCAGGGCGAAAGTTTACTGAACATGACACGGAGGGTTCGACGCATGTTGCCGTGGTGAACCAAGCTCTGGTCCAGAAGTTCTTTCCCGGACAAGATCTGATCGGCAGATACATCGTCGACTTTGGACCGACGAATGACAAGTTGCAGATCATCGGCGTAGTGGGCAACGTGCGGCATACTGGCCTGGAATCTGCTCCGCGCCCCGAGATTTATCTGGCCTTCGGCCAAGCCCACTGGCCTTCCGCCTTCATGGCGGTTCGGACCACGCTTTCTGATCCTATGGCTCTGGCCTCAGCCGCGCAGAGTGCGGTGTGGAGCATAGACAAGAGTGTACCGCTGGCCGGCATCCGCACTATGGAGGGTGTGATTTCCAGTTCGGTCCTAAAGCGGAAGTTCACCATGTTATTGCTTATCCTTTTTGCGGGGCTGGCCGTGTTGCTGGCCGCGATCGGCCTTTACGGCGTGATGGCGTATTCGGTGTCGCAGCGGACCCATGAGATTGGGATCCGCATGGCGTTGGGCGCTCAACGTGGCGACGTCCTGAAGCTGATGGTGGCGCGAGGGATGGGTCTTGCGGGCGCGGGGGTACTGCTGGGGATTCTGGCTTCCCTCGGACTGACTCGGCTGATTTCAGGCTTGCTGTTTGGGGTCAGCGCAACCGACCCTGTCACTTTTGTGTTAGTCGCTGGTGGGTTGGCGCTGGTGGCACTGCTGGCCAACTACATTCCCGCCCGTCGTGCCTCCAGAGTCGATCCCATGGTGGCCCTGAGGTACGAGTAGAAATCTCGATTCATGAATTGGGAGAGAAATGATCCAACTGAAACACGTCGAACGCAGCTACAAGACCGGCGCGGGACAGACCTGGGTGTTGCGCCGCGTTAATCTCGACATTAAAGAAGGCGAATTCATCACCGTGATGGGACCCTCCGGGGCGGGAAAGTCTTCGCTCCTGAACGTGCTTGCCCTGCTCGACGACCAGTGGGAAGGCGAGTACTGGTTCCGTGAGCAAGCGGCCCACGAGTTGAAGCGCAAGCAGCGGAGTGAGTTGGCCAAGCGGAATGTCGGCATGGTCTTCCAGAGCTACCACCTGCTGGATGATCTCACGGTGCAGGAGAACATCGATCTTCCTCTTTCCTACAAAGACATTCCGCGCCGCGAGCGGCAGAGCCTGGTGGCGGAGGTGTTGGATCGCTTTCGGATTGTGGCCAAGAAAGACTTGTATCCCAGCCAGCTTTCCGGCGGGCAACAGCAACTCATCGGGATCGCCCGCGCCGTCATCCATAGGCCGCCACTGTTGCTCGCCGACGAACCAACTGGCAACCTGCATTCCGTCCAAGCCAAGGAAATCATGGAACTTTTCCGAGGTTTGAACCAGCAAGGGACAACGATCGTGCAAGTGACACACTCCGAAGCGAATGCCGCCTACGGAAGCCGCACCATTGAACTGCGCGACGGATGGCTGGTCGCAGATACCAACAATCCGGCCCTTACGCCACCCACGGAGGTCAGCGCGTCGTGATGATTCTTGATCCTGATTTCGCGGCTCTGCGCATCGCGATCCTATCCGTGTGTGGGATTCTCGCCGGCACGGCTGCGGCCCAGACTCCGCCTCCGCCTTCGTCTCAGGCCCCTGTGCCGCAAAGCGGGTCCAGTGCGCAGCAGAGTGCGCTCCCGGTCCAGTTTGAGATGCCCAAATCGCTCAACCCCTTTCACGCCTATGAGCCGGATGAAGTTCCAGAACCGCTACTCACGAATTCGCCGCGGCTCGACCACCTGATTCGCGAGGGAAAACTCTACCTCTCGCTAAAAGATGCCATCGACCTCGCTCTTGAGAACAACCTGGATTTGGCCATCGCCCGCTATAACCTCCCCATAGCAGATACCGACATTCTGCGCACCCAGGCAGGGGGATTTTTTCGTGGGGTGAACACCGGAGTCGTGCAGGGAACCCCGGGCGGCGGTGTGGGGGGCTTTGGCACGGGTGCTCCGGGCGCTGGCGCCGGTGGTACGACCAGTGGTGCAGGGGGCGCGGGCGCGGGTGCTTCAGGCCTGGTGCAGTCAACGCTGGGCGCCGGAACGGCCGTGTCTTCCTACGACCCGTTTATCAACCTCAATGGTGGGGACGAGCACCAAACCTCGCCCGTGGAAAACGGGCAGATTTATGGCGTACCTTCCCTGCAGTTGAATACCGGCCAGGTCAGCGCCAGCTTCACCCAGGCTTTCGCTACCGGAACGAGCATCAACTTTTCGTTTAACAACGCGCGCCAGACCACCAATAGCCCCTACTTCAACTTGTCCCCGACTCTGACCTCCTCGTTTCGGTTTGGAATTCAGCAGGAACTTCTTGCCGGCTTCGGGTTCGGGCCGAACCTGCGCTATCTGCGAATTGCGAAGAATAACAAGAAGATCTCGGACATCGCCTTCAAGGACCAGGTGGTCGCCACGGTTACCCAGATCGAGAACATCTATTGGGACCTGGTCAGCGCTTATGAACAGATGCAGGTCAACGAGCAGTCTTCAGCCTTCGCGCAGCAGACCTTTGAGAATGCCAAAAAGCAGTTGCAGTTGCAGAGCATTCCGGAAATGGATGTCATGCGGGCCGAAGCGGAAGTTTCCCGCCGGGACCAGGACTTGACGGTTGCCCGTACCAGTCTCCAGTTGCAGGAAACTCTCATGAAGAACGCCATCACGAAGAGTCTGGATGATCCCGTTCTTGAAGCCATGCCCGTTGTTCCCACCGATCAAATGCAAACTGAACAGGCGCAGTCCAGTCCGGAGATACAGGGGCTGATTTCGGAAGCGCTGCAGACTCGTCCGGAACTGGCCGAGTCCAGTATTGACTTGGGAAACCGCCAAATCAGCCGCCGGGCGGCGCGGAATGCTTTGCTGCCATCGCTCTCGTTGGTCGGCTTTTACTCCGGCGCAGGCCTTGCGGGTCCGTTGAATCCAATCTATAGCCTGGGGCAGAATACTTCGAATGTGCCGACAGACTTCGGCGGGGCCTTGCAAAACGCATTCAATAATTCTTCTCCTGACTATTATGTGGGCCTGAACCTGAACATTCCGATCCGGAATCGAGTGGCCAAGGCCGATCAATACCGCTCCGAACTCGAGTATCGCCAGGCGGAGTTGCGTATGGAGCAACTTAAGAAGCAGGTCCGGATCGAAGTCCGCAACGCGCAATATGCGCTGGAACAGACCGGCGCGCGGGTTGTGGCGGCGCGCAAAGCCCGCGATCTGGCCCAGCGTACGTTCGAGATCACCAGGAAAGAACAGGAATTAGGGGCAGGATCGAGCTATCAAACCCTCTCTGCCCAGCGCGACCTGGCATTGGCGCAGCTGGATCTGGTCACCGCGATGACCGTCCACGAGAAAGCCAAAGTTGAACTTGACCGCGCAACCGGGACGACTTTGGCCCATAATGGCATCCGTATCCAGGACGCGGTGAGTGGCACCATCAGCGCTGCCGGTCCTTAGCGACCGGTTCCTAGCGACTGGTCCCTGGCGAACGATGCAAACTTCGACGAAACCGTTAGAGCCTCGCTCTGGACCCATCATGAGCGGCCCCGATCGCCCCCGCGTGCTGGCCGCCGACGACCAGCAGCACGTTCTCGAAGCCCTCGAGCTCCTCTTGCGTCCGCAGGGATACGAAGTGGAGATGGCGAAGTCGCCGGTGCTGGTTCGCGAGGCTCTCGCCACCGGTTCCTACGATGCTCTGCTGATTGACTTGAACTACACGCGGGACACGACGTCCGGGCGCGAGGGCCTCGACCTGCTTTCTGAGATCGTTACGCTCGACAGCACGATTCCCGTCATCGTGATGACCGCATGGGCGAATGTCGAGTTGGCCGTGGAAGCGATGCGGCGCGGAGCGCGTGACTTCATTCCCAAGCCCTGGGAAAACGAACGGCTGCTCTCGATCTTGCGCACCCAGGTCGAGCTTCATCGGGCGCTGCAGCAGGCAGAACGGCTGGCAGCGCAGAACCGCCTGCTCCAGGCGGAAGGCCGTCCTGAGTTTATCGCCGCGGCTCCCGCGATGCAGCCGGTGCTCGACGCGATCACTCGCGTCGGTCCCTCCGACGCCAATGTCCTGATCACTGGCGAGCACGGCACCGGCAAGGAAGTCGTGGCGCAAACGCTGCATGCGCTTTCGACGCGCGCCTCCCGTCCCATGATCTCCGTCAACACCGGTGCCTTGCCCGAATCGCTGTTTGAAAGTGAACTCTTTGGGCATGTAAAAGGCGCATTTACCGATGCCCGCACCGACCGCATCGGCCGTTTTGAACTGGCCAGTGGGGGGAGCATTTTTCTGGACGAGATCGGCAACGTGCCCCTTCGTCAGCAGGCAAAACTTCTTCGCGTTCTGGAGACGGGGGAGATCGAGCGCGTGGGGTCGTCGCGCACAAAACGGGTCGACGTGCGCGTCATCTCCGCCTCCAATGCCGATCTTCGTGCGGGGTGCGCTTCTGGCGAATTTCGCGAAGACTTGTTGTTTCGGCTGAACACGGTGGAGATTCACGTGCCGCCATTACGCGACCGCCGCGAAGACATTCCAGCACTTGCCGTGCACTTCCTCTCGCGCTATGCCAAACGTTACCGCCGGCAGGTACAGGGATTCGAAGCTGCGGCCTTGCAATTGCTGATGCAGTATTCCTGGCCGGGCAATGTTCGCGAGTTGGAGCACACGCTCGAGCGGGCCGTCTTGATGTGCCGCGGCAGCGAGATTCAGCGAGCCGATCTGGGACTGGACCTCTTGCGTCCGCAAATGCAAAGCCTGGAAGACCTCAGCCTGGAAGCGGTGGAGAGCATTCTGATCCGCAAGGCGCTGCAGCGTAGTCAGGGGAACGTCAGCCAGGCGGCAGAGACCCTGGGACTCAGCCGCGGCGCTCTTTATCGCCGTATGGAGAAGTATGGGCTTTAGCGCGCACGGGAAGCCGAATCCCGGCGCGCGCAAGCCTCCACGGAAGCGGGTTCGCCTCCTCTATGAGCGGCGTATCAGTCTCTTTTCTTTTCTGGTGGCGCTGCCCGGCCTGGTCGTTAGTGGCACCTTCATCTGGCTGCGGCCTTGGTCGTTCGAATCCAAAGCTGCGCTATTTTTTTTCGAGCTATTCGTGTGGTGGCTGCTGGCGATGGCCCTGCAGGAACAAACGACGCACCCGCTGCAAACTCTCGCAAATGTAATCGCCGCTCTGCGGGAAGAGGACTATTCGTTTCGGGCGCGCGGTGCTGCGGTAGACGACGCGCTGGGAGAACTATCTTTCGAAGTAAACGCCCTGGCAGACCTTCTGGCCGACCAGAGGATTCGTGCCATCGAAGCTACAGCGCTGTTGCGCCGCGTGGTCGAAGAGATCGATGTCCCGTTGTTTGCGTTTGACCCTGACCAGGTTCTCCGGCTGGTGAACTCCGCCGGAGAGCGGCTCCTGCAACAGCCCGGTGTACGACTCCTGGGACGCACCGCCCAAGAGATCGGACTAGCCGCATGCCTGGCTGCGGAGAGTGAAACGCTGGTGCCTTTACAGTTTCACAGTCCGAACGCGCGATGGCAGGTGCGCCGCAGTTCCTTCCGCCAGAAAGGCGTCCCCCACGCTTTGATTGTTCTGGCCGATGTGAGCCGGGCATTGCGGGAAGAAGAACGAGGCGCCTGGCAGCGTTTGATCCGAGTGCTGGGGCACGAGCTCAACAACTCGCTCACGCCCATCAAATCGATCGCTGGCAGCCTGAGTGCGCAGATTTCCAACACCGCGCTACGTGCAGATCAGCGTCAGGATTTTGAACGCGGGTTAGCGATCATTGAAACGCGGGCGGGTTCCCTGAACCGATTCTTGCAGGCATACCGGCAGCTTGCCCAAATGCCGCCTCCCGTGGTTCGTAAGGTCGCGCTTTCTGTGATCGTGGAACGCGTGGCTGGCCTCGAGACCCGGCTGCGCGTGCAGGTTGATCCCGGTCCTCCCGTCGATCTGACGGTTGATCCTGATCAACTGGAGCAAATGCTTATCAACCTGGTGCGCAATGCGGTCGAGGCCGCCTTGGAACCGCCTCATGCTGCCAGGCCATCTCCCGGCGTCGCGACGGATTCCTCGATGCCACGGGTTCCTCTGGTCACGATGCATTGGGCTCTGACTGAGGACGACATTGTTCTGACGATCGAAGACAACGGACCTGGATTTCTCAATCCCAGCAACGCGTTTGTGCCTTTCTATACAACCAAGCCCACGGGCAGTGGAATCGGTTTGGTGCTTTCACGACAGATCGCCGAAGCGCACGGAGGATCGATTGAACTGGTGAACCAGCCTGACCGAAGAGGCTGCCAGGCAAGAGTCGTGCTCCCTCGGCCGGAGAAGTAAGGGGCTCACGAACAATGCTTTCATTTCGCGGGGGTCGCGTAGCCAAAGACTGCTTTCAGTTCCAGAAATTCTTCGAGCCCGGCCTCTCCCCATTCTCGTCCGTTGCCGGACTGCTTGTAGCCGCCAAAACAGCCGGAGAAATCCACTCGAGCGCCGTTGATGTGCACGTTGCCAGTCCGCATCCGCTTCGCGACTCGACGCGCCCGCTCGATGTCGCCTGAGGTCACGAAGCCGGAGAGGCCGTATGGCGTGTCGTTGGCGATCCGCACCGCGTCGTCTTCGTCCTCGTAGGGGATGATGCAAAGAACGGGACCGAAAATCTCTTCGCGTGCGATGGTCATATCGTTGCGGACGTCGCTGAATATTGTCGGCTTGACGAAATAGCCTTGGCGGGTGCCCTCCGGACGTCCGCTACCGCCGGCGACCAGAGTCGCCCCCTCTTCGATGCCCTTCAAGATGAGCCGCTCAACTCGTTCAAATTGAGCTCGGCTCACGAGCGGGCCGATCGTCGTGTCTCCACTCGTCGGGTCTCCGACTTTTGTGGCTTCGGCTTCTTGTTTCGCAACCGAGGCAGCCTGCGCCATTTTCGCTCGTGGCACCAACATGCGAGTTGGCGCATTGCAGGATTGTCCGGTATTACGAAAGCACGCCTGCACTCCTTCTTTGACCGCCTTCGCGAGATCGGCATCTTCCAGAATAATGTTTGCCGATTTGCCCCCGAGTTCCTGGGTTACCCGCTTCACCGTCGGAGCGGCTGCCGTTGCCACCGCTACGCCAGCACGCGTGGACCCGGTGAAGGAAACCATAGCCACGTCAGGATGCGAAGCAATCGCAGCACCGACGGTAGGACCATCCCCGTTCACGAGATTGAAGACCCCGGGCGGCACACCAGCCTCGTCGAGAATCCGCGCGAACAGATACGCCGACAGCGGCGCCAGTTCACTCGGTTTCAGGACCATCGTGCAGCCCGCCGCCAGCGCGGGCGCGACCTTGCAGACAATCTGGTTCATGGGCCAGTTCCAGGGGGTGATGAGCCCGCAGACTCCGATCGGCTCTTTCCTCATCAGAGTCGAACCCTTGAGCTCTTCGAACGTGAAGTGGCTGAGCACTCGCGCCGCTTCCAACAAATGTCCCAAGGCCGCGGGAGCCTGCGCCTTCCGCGACAGCGATAGGGGAGCGCCCATCTCCAGGGAAATGGTCTCAGCCATCTCGTCGCTCTTCGACTTGTAGACCTCGATGATCCGATGCAAGAGGGCGAGGCGCTGCTCGACGGTCGTTTCCGAGTATGCTTCGAAGGCCTTCCTGGCGGCGATCACGGCCTTACCAACGTCGGCGGCGCTGCCCAGCGAGATGGTTGCGACGGGCTCCTCCGTGGCCGGATTGATAACCAGGAGATCGTGGGCGTGATCTGGATCGATCCACTTCCCATCAACATAGAACTTGCGGCAGTCTTTCATTCGGGTTCTCGAATCCTCGACCCGAGAATTCTAGCCCCCTCACCCCTTTTTGAGCGCGTACTGCTGATTACTGCCATGACACACGCTCGGGCAAGGCTCTAAGTAGTTCGTGGATGAACTGAGGCCGCTCGGTCCCGGCCCCAGCTAAATCAGGGTTGCGATTGGGGGATTTGTTTCCTTTTCCCAGGAGCGCGCTTTCAGATTATGGAATCTGAACGTCAGATACGACGTTCGAGTAGCCACTCTCTTGGTTACTCGAATCTACCGCGGTCGTGGCGTAGCAGTAGTTCGTGCTGTTGGTTACGGACGAGTCCGTGTACAGCGTGCCCGTATTCAATAGGGAGTTGATCTTGGAGAAGGCGCCGCACGAGTTCACGTACACCGCGCGATAAACGTTATAGCCGGAGACGTTCGAAGACGTGCTCGCATTCCACGACAGGTTTACCGTGTGCGTCGGCGCTGGCGTACCAGTGCCCGTAAGCGTTTCGGTCGTCGTGGAAGGTTGGGCATCGCTGGTAAAAGTGAGCGTCGCGCTGACCGTTCCGGTGGTCTGAGGACTGAAAGTTACGGTAAACGGAACGCTCTGGCCCGCCGGAATCGTCGTTGGCAGCGCCAGGCTACCCACGCTGAATACTGAATTATTGCTGCTGGCCGCCGTGACTGTAATATTTGCGCCGCTGGCAATAAGGCTTCCCGCGGCGGTTCCGCTGGTTCCAACGACGACGCTGCCCAGAGCCAGCGTAGTCGGATTAACGGTAAGCTGCCCAACCGCGGCGGTTCCCGTACCGGACAGCGGAACAGTAAAGGTGGGATTGGAGGCATCTGACGTGATGGTGACGTTCCCGCTCACACTCCCCGCCGATGTGGGAGCGAACTTGACGCTGAACGTCACACTCTGCCCCGCCGTCAGCGTGACCGGAGCCGTAATCCCGCTCAGTGTGAACCCGGTGCCGCTGATCCCAACCTGCGAGATCGTGACGCTGGAGCCACCCGTGTTGGTGACCGTCTCGGAGAGAGACGAATTGCTGCCCACCTGCACGCTGCCAAAGCTGAGACTGGTTGGGTTCGCGGTCAGCGCTCCTGGCGCGACGCCCGTGCCGGACAGGGGAATAGTCAACGTGGGATTGGAGGCGTCCGACGTGACCGTGACGTTCCCGCTCTCACTTCCCGCCGACGCCGGCGCGAACTTGACACTGAACGTCGCACTCTGGCCCGTCGTCAGCGTGACCGGAGCCGTGATCCCGCTCAGTGTGAATCCCGTGCCGCTGATCCCAACCTGCGAAATCGTGACGCTGGAGCCGCCCGCGTTGGTCACCGTCTCCGACAGAGACTGATTGCTGCCCACCTGCACACTGCCGAAACTCAGACTGATCGGATTCGCACCCAGCGCTCCCGGCGCAACGCCGGTGCCGGACAGCGGAATGGTCAAGGTGGGATTGGAGGCGTCCGACGTGACCGTGACGTTCCCGCTCTCACTTCCCGCCGACGCCGGCGCGAACTTGACACTGAACGTCGCACTCTGGCCCGTCGTCAGTGTGACCGGAGCCGTGATCCCGCTCAGTGTGAACCCGGTGCCGCTGATCCCAACCTGCGAGATCGTGACGCTGGAACCACCCGTGTTCGTCACCGTCTCGGAGAGAGACGAATTGCTGCCCACCTGCACGCTGCCGAAACTCAGACTGATCGGATTCGCACCCAGCGCTCCCGGCGCAACGCCGGTGCCGGACAGCGGAATGGTCAAGGTGGGATTGGAGGCGTCCGACGTGACCGTGACGTTCCCGCTCTCACTTCCCGCCGACGTCGGCGCGAACTTGACACTGAACGTCGCACTCTGGCCCGTCGTCAGTGTGACCGGAGCCGTGATCCCGCTCAGTGTGAACCCGGTGCCGCTGATCCCAACCTGCGAGATCGTGACGCTGGAACCACCCGTGTTCGTCACCGTCTCGGAGAGAGACGAATTGCTGCCCACCTGCACGCTGCCGAAACTCAGACTGATCGGATTCGCACCCAGCGCTCCCGGCGCAACGCCGGTGCCGGACAGGGGAATGGCTAACGTGGAATTCGAGGCGTTCGAGGTAATCGTGACATTGCCGGTTACGCTCCCCGCCGCCGCCGGCGCAAACTTGACGCTGAACGTCGCACTCTGGCCCGCCGTCAGCGTGACCGGAGCCGTGATCCCGCTCAGTGTGAATCCCGTGCCGCTGATCCCAACCTGCGAAATCGTGACGCTGGAGCCGCCCGCGTTGGTCACCGTCTCCGACAGAGACTGATTGCTGCCCACCTGCACACTGCCGAAACTCAGACTGATCGGATTCGCACCCAGCGCTCCCGGCGCAACGCCGGTGCCGGACAGCGGAATGGTCAAGGTGGGATTGGAGGCGTCCGACGTGACCGTGACGTTCCCGCTCTCACTTCCCGCCGACGTCGGAGCAAACTTGACACTGAACGTCGCACTCTGCCCGGCCGTCAGTGTGACCGGTGCCGTGATCCCGCCCAGTGTGAATCCCGTGCCGCTGACCCCAACCTGCGAAATCGTGACGCTGGAGCCGCCCGCGTTGGTCACCGTCTCCGACAGAGACGAATTGCTGCCCACCTGCACGCTGCCGAAACTCAGACTGATCGGATTCGCACCCAGCGCTCCCGGCGCAACGCCGGTGCCGGACAGCGGAATGGCTAACGTGGAATTCGAGGCGTTCGAGGTAATGGTGACATTGCCGGTTACGCTCCCCGCCGCCGCCGGCGCAAACTTGACGCTGAACGTCGCACTCTGCCCCGCCGTCAGTGTGACCGGTGCCGTGATCCCGCTCAGTGTGAATCCCGTGCCGCTGATCCCAACCTGCGAGATCGTGACGCTGGAGCCACCCGTGTTCGTCACCGTCTCGGAGAGAGACGAATTGCTGCCCACCTGCACGCTGCCGAAACTCAGACTGCTCGGGTTCGCCGTCAGCGCTCCCGGCGCTACGCCGGTGCCGGACAGGGGAATGGCTAACGTGGAATTCGAGGCGTTCGAGGTAATGGTGACATTGCCGGTTACGCTCCCCGCCGCCGCCGGCGCAAACTTGACGCTGAACGTCGCACTCTGGCCCGCCGTCAGCGTGACCGGAGCCGTGATCCCGCTCAGTGTGAATCCCGTGCCGCTGATCCCAACCTGCGAGATCGTGACGCTGGAGCCACCCGTGTTGGTGACCGTCTCGGAGAGAGACGAATTGCTGCCCACCTGCACGCTGCCAAAGCTGAGACTGGTTGGGTTCGCGGTCAGCGCTCCTGGCGCGACGCCCGTGCCGGACAGGGGAATAGTCAACGTGGGATTGGAAGCGTTCGAGGTGACGGTCACGTTGCCGCTCACACTTCCCGCCGCCGCCGGCGCAAACTTGACACTGAACGTCGCACTCTGGCCCGCCGTCAGCGTGACCGGAGCCGTGATCCCGCTCAGTGTGAATCCCGTGCCGCTGATCCCAACCTGCGAAATCGTGACGCTGGAGCCGCCCGCGTTGGTCACCGTCTCCGACAGAGACTGATTGCTGCCCACCTGCACACTGCCGAAACTCAGACTGATCGGATTCGCACCCAGCGCTCCCGGCGCAACGCCGGTGCCGGACAGCGGAATGGCTAACGTGGAATTCGAGGCGTTCGAGGTAATGGTGACATTGCCGGTTACACTTCCCGCCGACGCCGGCGCAAACTTGACACTGAACGTCGCACTCTGGCCCGCCGTCAGCGTGACCGGAGCCGTGATCCCGCTCAGTGTGAATCCCGTGCCGCTGATCCCAACCTGCGAGATAGTGACGCTGGAGCCGCCCGTGTTCGTCACCGTCTCGGAGAGAGACGAATTGCTGCCCACCTGCACGCTGCCAAAGCTGAGACTGCTCGGATTCGCTCCCAGGGCTCCGACTGCAACTCCCGTACCGGACAAGGGCATAGTCAACGTAGGGTTGGAAGCATCCGAGGTAATTGTGACTGTGCCGCTTGCGCTCCCACTCGTCTGCGGCGCGAAGCTAACCGTAAAGGTCGTGCTTTGAGAGGAGGTGAGCGTGAGCGGAGTTGTAATGCCGCTAAGCTGGAATCCCGTGCCGCTGACGGTGGCCTGCGAGATGTTCAGGCTTGAGACCCCATTGTTGGTCAGGGTCACCGTCTGCGACTGCTTGCTTCCCACGGTTACGTTGCCGAAGGCCTCGGTGGTCGGATTAGAAGAGAGTTCCCCTTCCACCACTCCCGTTCCCGCGAGCGCGATGTTCGTGACACTGTTCGACGCATCGCTTGTAATGGTGGCAGTTGCGTTAAAAGCGCCGGCCGCATTGGGTGCGAACTTGACGCTGACCGTGGTGCTCTGTCCCGCAGCCAGTGTGACTGGAAGACTGGGCGCGGTGAGCGAGTAATACTTGGTGGTGATGGCCGCGCTGCTGACGGTGATCGAGGCGGTCCCGGAGTTCGTGGCGGTGAACGTCATGGTCTTGCTGCTGCCCACCGGGACGCTGCCAAAGGCAAGGTTTTCGCTTCCAAAGGACAAATTGTTCGTTGCTTGCTGGCCGGGTCCACCGGCGCTTACTCCCTGGCAGCCAACCAGAAAGGTGAGGCACGCCAGAAGAAGCAACGGGCCTGCTACTTGAACAAGATGATTCGGGGAAATCGCTCTCGCTGGGGACTTTAGCATCGTCAGCCATGGAGCCGAATCCCCAGATTCCACGACTGTTTGCACCGGGGGACGGCTCTACATGAGTCTGGGTCCGCGAGAGGGATTAGGGTAGATTTCCGAGGTGTACAGCACTGACCGGCAGATGGCCAGTCGCAGGAAGGAGTTAGGACATCGACAAACCGGAGTGCAGGATAGACCTTTGGGTTAGGTTTGGCGCGCTTCGGGCGCTGGCTCGAATCGACGATCTGCATCGTAACCGCGAGTGAAAGCGGGTTGTGAAGTTCCTAGCTTGCGGCGGGAAGGTGATCCTCCATCTCCGTGATCGGCTGTTTTGCACTCGATCGCAATCGCAAATCCAGCGCCTGAACCCAGATGTTCCACCCGCACCACTTCTCCCTCACCTCGCAGTCGGACGGGACGGCGTGACCAGGATCCACGCGCATCCATTGTCCAGCTGACCGGAGTGCGCAACGGGACCTGATCGCTGACCTTTAACAGCAGACCTCCAATACTTACGTTCTTGCTGATAGCCATGAGTTTGTGGAGCTTTCCTTCAGAAGGAAAACTCAGGCAGACTTGAAAGTGAAGGTCGAATCGACGATGCCTGCGCTGCTTCTGATCGCGCGCGGAACAGATGTCAGGCTTTTCCATAGGGCTGCCCGATCCTAGCTCTTCGCGGAACGGGTTGACAGATAGCGCCGGAACATCGTCCGAGTGGACAAGTGCATTGGGCCAAGTTCCAACGAAGGCCCTGCTAGCTTGCGGGAGACACACCTGCGGTTTCATGCCGGAATCCGAGTGGAGGAGGCGAGAGCTGGGGTGCCTCTGCATTTTCCAGGCAACCAATTCCGCCTCATAGACAACTAACGAATTAGTTGGTGGCGTTTTCCATCCTTGGACGTCAACACATTAGAAGAGCAGCGGAGGAATAAAGTTTGCCTCGCAACCGATCTGCGACCCTCACCGAAGCTGAACTCCGGCTTATGAATGTGCTCTGGAAAAAGGGGACGGCGACGGTGCATGAGGTGTTGCAAGCTCTCCCCGAGAAGCCGCCTCTGGCTTACAACTCCGTTCTGACAACCATCCGCATTCTGGAGAAGAAAGGGTACGTGAAGCACATCAAGGACGGGCGGGCACACGTCTACCTGCCCCAGGTAAATCAGCAAGACGCAACCCGCTTCGAAATACGGCATCTGGTGAGCCGCTTCTTCCGGAATTCACACGAACTGCTGGTGCTGAATATCTTGGGAGACAAGGATATTGATGCCGGCGAGTTGGCTCATTTGCGCCAATTGCTGGAAGGGGGCAAGGGCGAGTCATGACCCCGGCACTTGACCTGACTGCCTTGGCCCGGATGTCCTCCGAGCGAATCGCGTACTGCCTGGTGGAAGGCACGCTGGTTGCGGCGTTTGCGGCTCTCCTATTACGAGTGGTCCGCCGCCAGAACGCGGGCACTCGATTTGCCGTCTGGTTTTCCTCTCTGGTTGCCATTGCGGCATTGCCGCTGCTCGGCGCCGCCGGGTGGCCGAGCATGCGCGAGATCCAGCCCGTAACTTCTCCAAGCCATTTTGCCATTACGCTGCCCGGTTCCTGGGCACTCTACTTGTTCTGCGGATGGGCAGGAATTGCGAGTTTAGCCCTGATGCGCGTCGGAGCAGGACTCTGGCAAATCCACGCGTTGCGCAAGAGCTGTGTCCCCATCGACGCGCAGGGACTGGACCCAGTCGTGCGCGCCACGCTGGCGCGTTGCCAAGGTAATCGCGCGATCGAGTTTTGTGTTTCCGACCGGGTGCAGGCCCCCACTGCCGTCGGTCTGGCGAAACCGGCGGTGGTCGTGCCGCGGTGGCTGATGCAAGAACTCTCTACCCAGGAGTTGGAGCAAATACTTTTGCATGAGGCAGCCCATTTACGCCGCTGGGATGACTGGACCAATCTCGCGCAGAAAATCCTGAAAGCGCTCTTGTTCTTTCATCCCGCGGTGTGGTGGATCGAGAGCAAAGTTTCTTTGGAGCGCGAGATGGCGTGCGACGACGCCGTGCTGGTGCAAACCTCAAGCCCGCGCGCCTACGCCGAATGTCTGGCACGCCTGGCCGAGAAGAACTTCATCCGACGCAGCCTGGCCCTGGCCCAGGCGGCAGTGGGCCAGCTCGGTCAGACTTCCTTGCGAGTGGCTCAGATTCTGGATGTGAACCGTCCCAGAGCGACCAAGGTATGGAAGCCAGCGGTATCCTTCGTGGCGGTTTTTGCCATCGCTTGCGCGGCGTCCTGTTTCGGGCGCCGCAGTTCGTCGCCTTCGAGGACGGCAGCGCCACGTACTCTGGCCAATGTGGCAGCGGTTCCTCAGCCGGAGGTCGCGCGTGCACAGATGCCGGTGAACCCGTTCGTGCATAGCCCGTTCCTGCATAGTGCTGCAACACGCCGGCAAGTGGGGATCGGTAGACCCCCGGCTCCTCGTCTTCGAACTTTGGCAGCAAATGAAAAAACGAGGAACGGAGCGGCGCCGAATCATGCTGCGATCCTGGCATTCCTGGCCACCGACGGCACGCGTGGCCAGGTCGTGCCAGCGATCGTTCCAGTAAAGGATTCCGGTACGAGTCCTGTGGCAGTGAGTGAAACTGTGGTGGTGTTCGTGGTGGGCGGCCAGCGTGGCTCGCCGGATTACGTGACGTATCAGATGTGTGTGTGGCACATCACAGTGCTGTCGACGGCGAGTAATCCGGCCGTGAAGGCAGCTCCCCAGAGAGTGATTTAAGCGAGCATCAGCGGGACGAGACAGAACTTGCTGTATTGGCAATAACTAACGAATTAGTTGGTAAAACATTCGAGGAGAAAAAGGACGGTGAACATGAACGTGAAAATGTGGATCAAGCAACACTGCACGACCAAACTGGCGCGACGGCTGATTGCACCGTCGTTGGCATTAGCCCTCGCTGCTTCATTCGGAATCTACGAGGCCGCGAAGCCTGATTTCGCCCGAGCAGCCGCGGTTGCTCCCCCCGGACGCTCCTCTTAGCACTGAGGACGTTGGCGCGCTGCTCTCGCTCGACCGGGCCATGGAGACCCTGGCGGCGCGAGTGACTCCCGCGGTGGTCAATGTGACGGTGACATCACGGACCAAGTCAACTCCGGCCGAGCAGCAATTGCCTGACGGCATGCAGCAGTTCTTCTTCGGCCCGTTCGGCAAGTCCAGCCCCTTCGGACAGTCTTTTGGTCCGCAGATGCAACAACAACCGCAAATTGAGCATGGCCTCGGCAGCGGCGTCGTCATCTCACCGGATGGATATATCGTCACCAACAATCACGTCGTGGAAGGTGCCGTGGATATCCGGGTTACCACCAGCGATCGACGCGTCCTGAAGGCAAAGCTCATCGGAACCGATCCCCTTACCGACCTGGCCGTCCTCAAGGTGGATAATGCCCACCTACCCAGTGTCCCCTGGGCCAACTCAGCGGAAGTTCTTCCCGGCGAGACCGTACTGGCATTCGGCAATCCGTTTGGCTATCGCTTCACGGTGACCCGCGGAATCGTCAGTGCCATCAATCGTGCCAACCCCGACCCCACGGATCGGCGCAAGCCAGGTGAGTTCATCCAGACTGACGCCGCGATCAATCCTGGCAACTCAGGCGGGCCGCTGGTGGATGCTCGCGGAGAAATCGTCGGAATCAACACCTTCCTGGTTTCGCCGTCGGGCAGCTTCTCGGGCATGGGATTCGCCATTCCGGCTAAAATTGCCCAGCCCACGGTGGCGGAACTCATTCGCTATGGCAAGGTGAGTCATGGCTACATCGGGGTGGGGATTTCCGATGTGACCCCGGACAATGCAAAGTTCTTCCACCTGGCCAACGACACAGGCGCGGTGCTCACTCAGGTCGAACCGGATTCGCCGGGGGCCAAGGCTGGACTGCGCATCGGCGATGTGATCACCCAAATCGACGGCCAGAACGTGACCGACGCCGGCCATCTGCAGGTCATCGTCGGAGAAAAACAGCCCGGAACCAAAATCGCCCTCACCGTCATGCGTGACGGCAAGGAGATCAGTGTGCCGGTCACGCTGGAAGACATGGGTCACCACGGTGAGGAGGGCACGACCTCCAGCGCGGAGCCGGGCAAAATGCGCTGGGGACTCAACCTGCAAGACCTGACTCCCGACCTCCGTCAGCAGATACAGGCGCCGAGCAACGTTCACGGCGCTCTTGTCGACAGTGTCCAGCCGGGGAGCTCTGCGGACAACGCTGGCTTGCAGCAGGGAGACGTAATCATGGAAGTTGATCGTCACCCCGTCCACAGTGCGGCCGACGTTCAGAACGATCTGGCGAACGTTCCCAAAGGGCAGGATGCGCTATTGCTGGTGTGGTCCAACGGAGGCAATACCTTCCGCGTACTACACTCGCCCGAAGGCGCTTCCTAGAACATGAGCCTCACCCCCGCGATCCGCTGGAGAGCGGGGGTGTGGCATGGTTTCCTTCGGGATTCGTAGCGGTCGGCTTTTCTTTGCGAGCTTCGCGGCTTTTCTTAGCGTACTTTGCGGTTTCAAGCTTTTTTCGATACGCATCAACGCATCTGACTGCCAAGGAGGCAACTCACGGCGAGGGCAGATCACTCCTTTTCCCTAGCAACCCGTAAGCTCATCTTCGTGCGCGCCGATTCGTGACTGCACGCGACACAATCCACAAGAGCCTCTATACCTGCAGCACATCGCCGTCCCGGGCGACCATCTCGTACAACACTGGATTAACGAAGAAGCCGATAAAAAGCCGGGAAATCAGGCCCGCCACAATGACGATGGCGAAGGGCTTCTGCGTATCGGAGCCAATCCCGGTGGAGAGCGCGGCTGGAAGCAGGCCCAGGCAAGCGACCAGCGCGGTCATCATGATTGGACGAAGGCGCAGCAGGGAAGCTTCCCGCGTAGCCGTACGAATATCCAATCCTTCCTGCCGCAGCTTATTGATGTAGGACACCAGGATGACCGCGGTCTCGACCGAGACCCCCAGCAGCGCCAGGAGTCCCAAGACCGAAGAGACACTGAACGGCGTATGCGTGAGCTTGAGCGCAACCAGCGCGCCCACGGGTTCGGTCATGATGACGCCGAGCGCAATCGTGACCGGAAACTTGAAGTTCCCGTAAAGTGCAAACAGGATCATGAAGATCAGCACAACGGCTAGCGGGCCGATGAAGTACATCTGCGATCCGGGCTGCGAGAAATTGGCTGTACTCGCCGCCCCACTCCAGGCGGTAGCCCTGCGGCAGCTTCACGACTTTGTTGACTGCCGCTTGTCCATCTCGCACCGCTCGCTCTAGATCACGGCCTTCGATGCTGTACTGCACCCCGATGTAGCGGGAATTATTTTCGCGATAAATGAAAGACGCACCATTTCCCTGGCTTATGTTGGCCAGCTGACTGAGCGGAATCTGCTGACCATCCGGCGTGCCCACCAGCAGATTTCCAATCTCATGCGCGCTGCTGCGGAATTGGGGTTGCATGCGGACCACCAGATCGAACAGCTTTTCCCCTTGAATGACCTGAGTGACCGCCTGCCCGCCCACCGCGGCCGAGATCACGGCCTCTACATCGGCGACGTTGATTCCATAGCGTGCGATCTTGCCGCGATCGACGTCGACCAGCAAGCTAGGCTGGCCAAGTTCGCGCACGACCGTAAGCTCGGTGAAACCCGGCACCTTGGCCAGCGTGTTCTTGATCTGAATCGCCTTGTCCTGAAGAACATTCAGATCGTCGCCATAGATCTTGACTGCCAGTGAACTCTTGAGGCCGGTCAGGGCTTCGTCCACGGCATCTTCCGCGGGCTGCGTGTAGTTGAAAATGATCCCGGGAAACGCGGTGAGCTTCTTGTTGATGGATTCGATGAGTTGCTTCTTATCGCTAACATCGCCGCTGCCACGCTTTGTCTTTGTAGGACTTCAGGCCAACATAGAACTCGCAGTTGAAAAAGCCGGTCGGATCGGTACCGTCGTCGGGGCGGCCTAACTCTGAAGCCACCACCGTGACCTGCGGATAAGACATCAGGATGTCGCGGATCTGCGGGCCAATCTTGCTGGCTTCTTCGAACGAAATTGTGTAGGGCATGGTGGCCCGCACCCAGAGTGCACCTTCATCGAGGTGGGGCATGAACTCGCCGCCGATGAAAGGGAATCAGCAGCAATGTGGCGCCAAAAATAAGAGCCGCAATGGCCAGCGTCGTCTTGGGACGATCAAGGGCCCAATCCAGTTGCTTGGCATATTTGCGCTTCATCCATTCGTACGGCCGGTTCGGTTTCTCGTGCACGCCGCTCTTGAACCAGTACGAGGCCAGCACCGGAATTAGTGTCAGGGTCAGGATCAACGCACCGACCAGGGCAAAGGACATGGTCTCGGCCATGGGATGGAACAGCTTCCCAGCCGGCCCGCTCAGTGCATAGATGGGTAGATAGCCCGCGAGGATGACCGCGACTGAATAAAAGATGGGGCGGTCCACATCTTTCGCAGCTGCCAGAATGACGTCGTTGAGTTTATAGTCCTGGCCTTCTCGTAACGCCAGTTCGCGGTAGATGTTCTCCATCATCACTACGGTGCCGTCGATGACGATGCCGAAGTCGATGGCGCCGATGGAGAGCAGGTTCGCCGCCACGTCGTGGGCATGGAGCACGATGAATGCAAAGAGCAGCGACAGCGGGATTGTGAGGGCGACGATGATGGCGGCGCGGAAGCTGACCAGGAAGAAGATCAGCACGATCAGCACCAGCACCATGCCACGGAGCAGGTTGTCCTCTACCGTGTCCGTGGTCAGGTGCAACTAGTTCGCTGCGGTCGTAGAACGGGTGAATCTTGACGTCGGGCGGCAGGATCTTGCGATTCAGATCGTCGGTCTTGGCTTCCACTCCTTTGAGGACGTTCTGCGTCTGCTCTCCGCGCAGCATGAGAATGACGCCTTCCACGGCATCATCATTCTTCTGAAAGCCGAATTCGCCCAGCCGTGGCGCGTGCCCGATGGTGACATCCCCAACATCGCGCACGCGGATCGGCACGCCCTTGTTGGCGCCGACAACGATGTTTCCAATGTCGTCGGTATTGCGCACCAGTCCAATGCCGCGCACGTAGTAGAACTGCCCGCCTTGCGAATAGAACCCGCCGCCGGCGTTGGCGTTGTTGGCGGCCAGAGCCGCCGTCACCTGCGGAACGGTCAAGTGATAGCCATAGATGCGCGCCGGATCGAGCAGGACCTGATATTGCATGGTCGTTCCGCCGAACCCCGAGTCGTCGGCTACACCGGGAACCGAGCGATAGGCCCGCTCCACCACCCAATCTTCAATCGTCTTCAGTTCCTGCGGACTGCGATCGGGACTCTCCAGCACGTAGCGATACACCAGGCCGCTGGGGCTGAATAGAGGCGCCATGATTCGGAGTTACTCCAGCCGGGAGCGTAGCCTGCGCGAGCCGTCTCAAAAACGATCTGTCGCGCAAAATAGTCGTCGGTGCTGTCTTCAAAGGTCAGTCTGATGATCGGACAGACCATAGAGCGAGATGGAGCGCATCACCACCATGTGGGGAACGCCGTTCATCTGCAGTTCAAGGGGAAGCGAGACCAGCCGCTCGACTTCTTCCGCGGCGTGGTCGGGCCACTGGGTGATGATTTCGACCTGCGGAGGCGAGAGGTCGGGATAGGCGTCCACCGGCATCCGCTGAAATGACAGGATTCCGCCGATCGTGATGAAGGCGGTCAGCATCAGCACCAGAAACCTCTGCCGCAGAGCCGCTTGGACGATTCGATGAATCATTCAGGTGTCGTGGACACGATCCTCACTAGAGTTTGCCTGAAATACATTTTGCTTCCGGCGCGACGCGGTCAGCGCTGCAGCGAATTCGCAAACTGCAGGAACAGGCTGCCATCTCCGATCACCTGGTCCCCGGGCTTCAGCCCGCTGGTGATCTCGGTTTGTCCATTCAAGCTTTCGCCCAGCGTCACCGGGCCGCCTGCCAAACTGGTTCGAAGACGTCGCGGCATAGACAAACGGCTGGTTCTCGCTGTCGCGCAGGACCGCCGCATCCGGCAGCGCAATGGCATTCGAGATCGTGCCCGCGTTCACGGTGGCAACCACGTACATATCCTTCTTCAGCTTCTCGCCAGGATTGTTGGTCTCAATGCGCGCCTGCAGCGTGCGCGTGTTCGGATCCAAGCGAGGCCGCGACGTACGAGATGCGTCCGTGGAACACTTCAGGATAGGTGTCGGTCTGAATCGTCACCGCATCTCCCACGCGCACATAGGGCAAGTCTTTTTGATAGACGTTGACCAGCACCCACACGTTGCTGGTGTCGGAAATCATGAAGCACTGAGTCGTGCCGGGCTGAAGAAGTTGACCCGCGGCGACATCCTGCTCGACCACCAGGCCGCTGATCGGCGCCTTCACCGGAACCTCAAACGAAGGCGGAGCTTGTCACCAGTGCGTCGGGATCGGTAATTCCCATCACCTTCAGCGCGGCTTGCGCCGCGGCCAGGTCACCGCCCGCCTGCACTTCGGCCGATTGCGCCTGCTCCAGGTTCTGTTCGGCAATCGCCTTATGCTCGTACAAGTCCTTGGCGCGCGCATAGGCCTTTTGCGCCAGAGCGTAGGCGTCCCTGGCTTTCAGAATAGTTGGTGCGGAGCTGCGAGTAATCCGGGCTGGCCACGTACAACATGGGCTCGCCCTGTTGTACCTTCTGCCCGGGAACCACGACGACCCTGCTCACCGGCCCGCTCACCTGCGTGATGACTGGAGTGGTGCGAAACCCGTTGTAAGCGACCGCTCCCGTTAGGCGCAGCGTCCGGGTCAGCGTAGTCGGCTGAACTTTCAAGACCTGCACATGCGACATCTGCTCTGGAGGAATGGTAAACAGTTCTGGATTGCTTGAGTTGTTGGCGGAAGCGGCAACCTTCGACCCTGATCCTTCGCAGCCGGTGAGCACGATCACCAGCGCACATCGCCAATGCGGCGGCCAATGCAACGAACACCTGCCAGTGGATTCGTATCCCGAATCCTTACGCCCGTTCCCCTCACCGTTCATGGCAGGTTCCTCGTTCCCAGCGCTTCCTTCAACTGCTCCAGTGCGGTCATGTAGGAGGCCAGGGCCTGGCGATACGCCAGTTGGGTTGACCGGTAGCTGCGCTCGGCGTCAAGAAAGTCCAGCAGACTGGCGGCTCCGCGCTTGTAAGCATACTCGCTGATGTCGCGCGAATCCTGCGCCTGCTTGAGGTACCCGGAAGCGTAAAGCTGCACGACTTCGTCGTTGCTCTTGACCGCCTCATAGGCGTTGGCCGACGTCCGAAAGCACGGTGTCGCTGGCCGATTGCTCCTGCTCTTTGGCCTGAGTCAGGGCGTAATTCGTGCGCGCGATCTCGCCTTGATTGCGATTGAAGATGGGCAAATCAAACCTCACAAAAATGGAGCCCGTGGTCTCTCCGGAAACATGGCTGACGTCGTAGGTGCCATTTACGTCCACTTTGGCGTTCGCTTTGGCCAGAAGGATTTGGCTCTGGGCGGCGGTGATCCCCAATTCCGCGGCGCGAAAATCCGGGCGTTCGCGCAGTGCCCGCGCCTGCAGGTCTTCCAGGTTGACCTTGAGCGGCTGATATGCCAGATCGCCGATCACGTCGAAGTCCGCCGGCACCGCGTCGTAACCCAGCAATGCACGCAGCCCGATCAGGGCCTGCACTTTCGCCAGCCGGGCAGAAGACACGTCCGTCTGAAACTGCAGAAGCTGCAGCTTGATCTTCAGGTAATCGCCTTCCCCGATATAGCCCGCCTTGAATTGCGCCTCGCTGATGTCGACAGTCTGCTGAAACCCTTTCAGATCCTCAAGCGCAAACTGGAGAGTGGATTCCGCCAGCAACACGCTGACAAACTGCTGCCCCACGTTAAATGTCAGCGTGCGCTCGGCATCGGTGACTTGGGTGCGCGTGACCGCCGTCTGGTCGCGGGCTGCCTGCAGGCGATGCTGGCGCTTGTGGCCGCGCTCGAAGAGGTAGCCAATCCCCAGGTCGAATTGCTGAGTGTTATTCAGATTGTCGCCGGAGAAATCCTGCGGACTAAAAAACGGGATGAACTGGGTATCTGCGCCTAACGTTGGATTGGGGCGCAGGTTCGCGGTGATCTCCTGCGCTTCATTCTGAAGAATCAGAGTCCGGCTCGCCTTAATCGAATGGTTGTGAGCGATCGCTAAATCAATTGCCTGATCAAGACTGATCAGCGTCGTCTTTTGTCCAGCCGCCATTCCCCCCAGCAGCGGGAAGAGCGTTACCGCTGCGGCGAACATCAGAGAGCACCGTGAACGCATAAGGGTCAAATCCAAACACGCCAGGTCTGGCAAGGGTGCAACTAACGTCGATACTTAAGATTTTAAAGCACTTGCCACGACCCGGCGTTCGTACCGCCCTCCTCACTGTCAGGTGTGCGACCTGCCCCGGAGGCAATTGTAAATCGGGAACACCCCCAGAAGGCCAGTAAAGTTAGATGCAGGTTGAAACCGATCTGCAAGCTCGCTTTCGACCACTCGCTCTGAGGTCAGCCGTAGTCCTGTTTTGTCCCCCCATCATCCAGCCAACTGTTTAAACTTACAAGGAGACTTCAATCATGACTTCTTCTCCCATCCGAAAACATGCGGGCCCGGGGCCGGCAAGCGACGAACTCAAGGTTCCCGAGCCCTCCTTCGCGGAGCGAGCGCGCACCCTGGTGTACGTAGCCCGTGTCGGCAGCCTCTCGACCCTTTCCTGTAAGCAGCCGGGGTTCCCCTTCGGATCCCTCATGCCCTTCGGCTTGGACGGGCACGGGCGTCCTATCTTCCTCATCAGTACCATGGCCATGCACACTCACAACCTGCAGGCGGACCCGCGGGCCAGCCTGCTCGTGACCCAGCCTGATGCCGGCGGCGATCCGCTAGGCGCATCCCGAGTCACCTTGATCGGAAACGCTGCGCCCGTACCTCCGCCGGACCTGGCGGAGGCGCGCACGCTCTACCTGGCCCGTTACGAGAACAGCCGGTATTGGGTGGACTTTGAAGATTTCTCCTTCTATCGCATGGATGTGGTGGACGTTTACTACGTGGGCGGCTTCGGCGTAATGGGGTGGGTGGCGGTGCCAGAATATAACCACGCGCAACCCGACCCCCTGGCCGACTCTGCCGCCGAAATCATTGGGCACATGAACGCCGACCACAAGGACGCCCTGATCCTGCTTGCCCGAGCTTTCGCCAGCATGGAGTCGCAGGAAGCTGCAATGACGTCCGTCGATCGCCTGGGCTTTCACGTGCGCTTGAAAACGCAAGAAGGCATGCGCGGAACTCGCATCGCGTTTCTGACCGAAGTGAACAGTCCGGCGGATGCCAGAAAAGTTTTGGTCGAGATGGTGCAGCAGGCGCGGGCCAGAAACATTTGACCCGGACCGGACTCCTGGCTGCATCCCATCTCTTACAATCTCCCGCCCCCTTTGTTCTTAAAATTGTCTGAGTCATGAGACGATGGGATTGACCCATGATTCAGCTTTCTAGTGCCGGAAAACGTTTCGGCCACAAACTGCTGTTCGAAAACGCGGACTGGCTGATCACGTCGCGCGACCGCATCGGCCTGGTCGGCGGCAACGGCACGGGCAAGTCCACGCTCATGAAAATCCTCGCGGGCATGGACACCTTCGACTACGGCACGCTCACCATCGCCAAAGGCACGTCCGCCGGATACCTTCCGCAGGACGGCCTCACGCTCTCCGGCCGCAGCGTTTTCGAGGAGTGCATGTCAGTGTTCGACGATCTGCGCGCCATGGAGACCGAACTGGAATCTTTGACCCACAGCATGGCTGAACTCGACCACAGGAGCGCGGAATATACCGCTGTCGCCGACCGCTACCACCGTGTTGAGCACGAGTTCCGCACTCGCGACGGATATTCAATCGAAGCGGAAGTGGGCAGAGTCTTGATGGGCTTGGGGTTTACCAAGGAAGACTGGCCCCGCCTGACCGACGAATTTTCCGGTGGATGGCAGATGCGGCTGGCGCTGGCGAAGCTGCTTTTGCAGCAGCCGAATCTCTTGCTGCTCGACGAGCCCACCAACCACCTTGATCTGGAAGCCCGCAACTGGCTGGAAGAATATCTGAGTAACTACCCGTACGCTTTTGTGCTGATCTCGCACGACCGATATTTTCTCGACGTCACGGTTAACAAGATCGCCGAAATCTGGAACAAGCGGTTCTGGTTCTACACCGGGAACTACGACAAGTTCCTGGCCCAGAAGACGCAGCGCAACGAGCAACTGCAGGCCGCCTACCGCAACCAGCGCGATCGTATTGAGCAACTCGAAGTCTTCATCAACCGCTTCCGCTACCAGGCGACCAAGGCCAAGCAGGTGCAGAGCCGTATTAAGGAACTGGAAAAGATCGAGCGGATTGAGATTCCGCCCGAAGAAAAGACGATTCATTTTTCTTTCCCCCAGCCGAAGCCGAGCGGTCGCATCGTCGCCGAGTTCGAAGGCGTGGCCAAAGTCTACCCCGGCAAAAACGGAGGGGCCGACAAGGAAGTCTTCCGCAACG
The DNA here is from genome assembly GCA_963825155.1 of uncultured Acidobacteriaceae bacterium. Lineage (GTDB taxonomy): Bacteria > Acidobacteriota > Terriglobia > Terriglobales > Acidobacteriaceae > Sulfotelmatobacter. The sequence continues at coordinate 237,638 of CAWGRZ010000005.1, forward strand.
TCAGCTTCATGATCGAGCGCGGAGACCGCATCGCGCTGGTCGGAATCAACGGAGCGGGCAAGTCCACGCTGATCAAACTGCTTGCCGGCACCGAAAAAGTCACGCGCGGAGAATACAAGCTCGGTCACAACGTAGAGGCCGACTATTTCGCGCAGGACCAGTACAAAGAACTCGACCCCGACGCCCGCATCCTCGACGACCTCGGGGATGCATCTCCCGGCTCCGGAGAGACCGAACTGCGCAGCCTGCTGGGATGTTTCCTGTTTTCCGACGAAGACGTGTTCAAGAAGATTGGCGTGCTCTCCGGCGGCGAGCGCGGACGCTACGCCCTGCTGCGCCTGCTGCTGCATCCTGCGAATTTTCTTCTGCTCGACGAGCCGACCAACCACCTCGATCTGCGCGCCAAAGATGTGCTGCTCGAGGCGCTGATGAAGTACACCGGCACGGTCGTCTTCGTTTCGCACGACCGCTATTTCATCGACAAGCTGGCCACGCGCGTCTTCGAAGTCGGCGACGGCAAGGTCGAAGTCTTCCCCGGCAACTACGAAGACTACCTCTGGCGCAAGCAGGGCGGCCAGCACGTCGCTCCTACGCTGGACGATGTTCCGGGAAAGAAGACAAAGTCTGCGGGTGCCCCACCCTTCGACAAGCTCAGGGCAGGCTTTCCCGCTGGTGTTGCAGGAGGTGGGTCGCAGCCGGCGGCCACCTCGCAGCCGGCAAACGGGAACCGGAGTGCCGAATCCGAGGTGCCGAAAAAGCGCGTGAACCCCATCAAGCGCAAGCAGATGGAAGACCGCGTCCGCGAACTGGAAGAGCAGATCGGCCGCACCGAAGCGGAAGTCGAGCGCCTGGAAACGGCACTTCAGAATTTCGTCAGCGCCGAAGAAAGCCAGCGCCAGTCGCTGGAACTTGAAGAGCACAAGGCCAGTCATGCCGCGCTGATCCAGGAGTGGGAGAGCCTCTCGGAGAGCCTTCAAGAAACGAACTAACCGGATGGCATGAAGAGAAGTACAGAGGCCCTTCGCAAAGAACGCGCTCAGGATGACAAAAGTTATGCCGCTCGTTCCGTCCTGCCGCCTCTCCCGCACCATCCCACCTCCTCCCGCCCGTACACCATCTTCCGTAATCTCTGTGGGATACGTACTTCCGTGCGATAGTCGGATTGGCCAAATGGCCAGCAACTGTCGAAGGACAAATATCAAGATTAACCGCATGACTTAGAGGTCAGGCGTCAGCCAGTGAGGCGCCACGCGGGACATAAAGGAAGGTCGCATGCTTCAGTCGTCGGAGAACTTGTACAACTCGAAGTCCAACGTACCGGCTTCCAATCCCAACGCTTACAATCCCGTCAAAACCGTGACCGCTCCCGTGGATCAAGCCACCATCGGCCGCACTCTGGTCATCAAGGGCGAAATCAGCGGATCCGAAGCTCTCTACATTGATGGCCGCATCGAAGGCAAAATCACTATGCCCGAGAGCCGCGTGACCATCGGACGCAACGGCAAGGTCGATGCCAGCATTCAGGCCCGCGAAGTCGTGGTCATGGGCAAGGTGAATGGCAACATCGAATGCAGCGATCGTGTGGACATTCGCAGCGAAGGCTCGGTCAGCGGAGACATTTCGACCGTCCGCATCAGCGTGGAAGACGGCGCCGCGCTCAAGGGCGGAATTCAGGTCCGCAACGAGCAGAAACATAGCCAGTCGCAGTCGCAGACTCAGCATCAGTCCAAGGCAGCCGAAACGCCCAAGGCTCTGGCGGCCACAGCCAGCGCGTAGTTGGCGCGAAGGCCATCCGGTAACAAACAAGGGCACGCTTGCGCGTGCCCCTTCCGTTTTGTAGCGAACGGATCTTGCTACTTGAAACCTCACGGGAAGGGCACGACTTCCAGTTGTGCCGTATAGGACCCAACAGCGACGCGGGCTTCAGCCCCTGAGGATTCGTTCTCTATTTCTTTTCCGTCGGCCTCAACTCCAGGGCCGCAGAATTCATGCAATAGCGCAGGCCCGTCGGCGCTGGACCGTCTTCGAACACATGGCCCAGGTGCGCGTCACACTTGGCGCAGCGAACCTCGGTCCGCACCATTCCGTAGCTCGAATCCTTATGCTCGACCACGTTGCTGCCCTCCGGCCGGTAGAAACTGGGCCATCCCGTGCCGGAATTAAACTTCGTCTGCGAATCAAACAGCGGGGCGCCGCAGACCACGCAGTGGTACATCCCGGGATCTTTCGTGTTCCAGTACGCTCCGGTAAAGGCGCACTCCGTGCCCGCTTCTTGGGTCACGTGATACTGCTCGGGCGTAAGCTTCTGCCTCAGCTCCGCCGGGTCTTTCATGATCTTTTCGGCCATAAATCCGCTCCATTGCAACGATTGATTTCGACAATGATTGGATGTCTCAGCGCGCCAAAAGTGGCATCGACCTACTCCCCCACGTCCTCCCCCACCTTGCGATACTTCCCGCGGAAAAACAGAAGCGGCTCCCCGTCCCGCACCACCACGTCCTCTACTTCCGCAATAAAAATCGTATGGTCCCCCGCCTCTTCCGCCGAGTGCAGGCGACACTCCAAATAAGCCAGCGCTCCCTGCAGCATCGGAGTCCCATGCGTGGTCCTGTCAAACCGCGCCCCGGCCTCGGTCTCCGCATGCTCGTGGTCGCGCTCGGCCCGCGCATAATACTCCGAAATCGCCCGCTGGTCCTCACCGAGCACGTTGATGCCGAAGCGCTTTTTGGCGTGCAGATGCGCATGCGTTCGGGTAGTGTGATCCACGCAAACCAGCACCAGCAGGGGATCGAGCGACACCGACGCGAACGCATTGGCGGTCATGCCGTGCACTTCGCCATCCAGGTCCACCGTAATGATAGTCACTCCGGTGGCGAAGCATCCCATCGCCTTTCGGAATTCGGAAGGATTCAAGCTCATGCTGTTTCTATGTGGGGCCGGGTCTTTGAGCCAGCCACGGCCCGCAGGGCCGCATTTCTCTCAGCCACAAACAAAGTATTCAAGCAAAACCCCTACCGGCGCTCCGCGGCGCGACCGGTTCAAAGACCCGGTCCCACACGAACCGCTACATTACCACGACACGTTGTATGATTCGATGGAGTGGCCGTAACCTCAATCGCGTCCGCTGTACCCATCTCTCGTGGAGAAGCCCTGCGCCTGATTCGCTGCCCCGACGAGGATCTGCCCGAACTCCTCGCCGCTGCTCGCGCCGCCAAAGAGCGCTTCAAGCCGGGCGTCATCACCTACTCGCGCAAAGTGTTTCTGCCGCTGACCAACCTTTGCCGCGACTATTGCGGATACTGCACCTTCCGCCGCGATCCCCGCGACCCCGGCGCGCACACCATGACTCCGGATGAAGTCCTTGCCGTCGCCCGCGCGGGCGAAAAACTGGGGTGCACCGAAGCTCTCTTCAGCCTCGGCGACAAGCCCGAACTGCTTTTTCCCGAGATGCGCGAAACCCTGCGCCATCTCGGCTACAAGTCCACGCTGCATTATCTCGAAGCCATGTGCGCACTCGTGCTGCGCGAGACTAGTTTGCTGCCGCACCCCAATCCCGGTTTGCTCAGTTCCGAATGGATCGCGCGCCTGGCGGCCGTCTCCCCCAGCATGGGGCTGATGCTCGAAACCACGAACGCTGCACTGCTGGCTCCGGGCGCGGCCCACGACAACGCCCCCGACAAAGGCCCGGCCAAGCGCCTGCGCACCATCGAAGATGCGGGAAAGCAGAATGTTCCGTTCACCACTGGCCTGCTCACCGGCATCGGCGAGTCGCTTGAAGATCGCGTGGAAACGCTGCTCGCCATCCGCGACTTGCACAATACCCACGGCCACATTCAGGAAGTGATCGTGCAAAATTTCCGGGTCAAGCCTGCGATCCCCATGGCTCACTGGCCGGAACCGACACGCGGCGAGATGCTCCGCGCCGTGGCGGTAGCTCGCTTGTTACTACCTAACGTCAATATTCAGGCCCCGCCCAATCTCTCCGCGCCTTACTATGAGGAGTTAGTGGACGCCGGCATCAACGACTGGGGAGGGATTTCGCCGCTGACTCCTGACTTCATCAATCCGGAGAAGCCCTGGCCGCATCTCGAGCAACTTCGCCTCCGCACCGAGGCCAAAGGTTCGGCATTGCGCCAGCGCCTGCCGGTGTATCCCGAATTTCTCACCTCTGTGGCTGCGAAGCCCGGTCTCCTGTCTAAGAAATTGACCACCGCCGCCGATGATCACGGCCTGGCACGAATCAAGAGGGCGGCGTGATGGAGCCGAAAAGATGATCTGCGTGCTCAGCGGCGGCACCGGCGGCGCGAAGTTTGTCGATGGCCTGCGCCAGGCCATGCCTGCCGAAGAAATCACCATCATCGTCAATACTGGCGATGACCTGCTGTGGTGGGGACTCTACGTCTCTCCCGACATTGATTCCATTACCTATGTGCTCTCCGGCATGCTCAGTCGCGAGCGTGGTTGGGGCGTGAAAGGCGACACCTTCCTATGCCTCCAGGCCATGGGACAACTCGGCGAGCCCACGTGGTTTCACGCCGGCGACCGCGACCTGGCCGTGCACTTGTTGCGTTCGCGCCTGCTGGCGGAAGGGAAAACGCTCTCCGAAGCTACGTCGATCATTTGCGACAAGCTGGGAGTTAAGGCGCACATTATTCCGATGAGCAACTCGCGGGTCGAAAGCCGGGTCGATACACCCGTCGGCGAGTTGAGCTTCGAGGAGTATTTTGTGCAGCGCTGGTATCAGGACCCGGTGAAGTCCGTGCGCTTCGCCGGAGCCTCAGACGCAGAGCCCACGCCCGGCGTCATTGAGGCGATTACGACAGCGGACGCCGTTCTGATCGCGCCGAGCAATCCCATCACCAGCATCGGTCCCATTCTCGCCGTGCCCGGCATTCGGGACGCTCTGCTACGCGCCCGCGGGAAGATTGCGGCGATCAGCCCCATCGTGGGGGGTGCCCCGGTCGCAGGTCCGGCCGGAATTCTCATGGCCGCGCAGGGACTGCCCTGCTCGATCGCCGGCGTTGCCCAGGCCTACGAAGACTTTCTCGACATTCTGATCTGCGACACCCGCGACGCCCGCGCCGCCGAGGCGCTGCGCAAGAACGGCCTGCGCGTGCAGTGCACTCAGACCATCATGCGCAGCGCGGACGACAAAGCTGCCCTGGCTCGCGAAGTGCTCTCCTTCATCTCCGCGACTCCGCTCGCAGACGATGCGCCCGAGGCCCGCACCAACGCCTTTCGACGTTTGGACCACCAGCCGTGATCCTCGTTCCGGTCAAGAATCTGTCCTCCGCGAAGCAGCGCCTGGCCGGCGTTCTCGATCAACCTTCACGCACCGAGTTGGCCCAGGCCATGCTCGATGACGTGCTCACTGCCCTGCACAATTGGAAGAACCGGCCGCAAGTCGCAGTCGTCACCAGCGATCCCTACGCAGAAAGTCTCGCCGCGGACTATCAGTTCGAGGTTATTCCCGACCCAGAGAACTCCGGAGAAACCGGCGCCATCGAGATGGCGACTCGCGTCTGCGTCGAGCGCGGCACCGAGAGCACGCTCGTGATCCCCGCCGATATTCCTCTGATTCAGTCGTGGGAGTTGGACGAAATTCTGCAGCATGCGCCCGGTGAAGGCAGCGTGCTGGTCCCCGCTGCCGACGGGCGCGGTACCAACGCCGCCTTCCGCCGTCCCGCGAATCTGTTCCCGTTGCGCTTCGGCAACGACAGCTTCAAGCCCCATCACGCCGCCGCAAAAGGCACGGGAAGGCCCTGCATCGTGCTGAACTTGCCGGGGATCGCAGTGGATGTCGACAATCCCTCTGACCTGCAGCAACTCATTGCCCTCCCCGGCGAAACTTGTGCCCAACGCCTCGCCCGAGAATATGCCCGCGCCGGCACGTTGATGGATATCATGAGCGGATGAGCAACTTGACGGAGCGAAACGAGTCTCCGAAAGCCCCAAAAGGGCGAAAGAAACTTCCGCGCGCGTCATCCCCTGAACTTCGCCTGATCCCCGTCTCATTCCCCGACGAAATCCGCTTCGGCGATTCAATCGCAGAGAAACTGCTCGAGGCCGTCACCTTCCGATCCGGCGACATCCTGGTTGTAAAACACAAAATCGTCTCGAAATCCGAAGGCCGCGTAGTTGACTTGGCAAGCGTCCGACCCTCCGCCGAGTCTCTCGCCTGGGCGAAGCAGTACCACCTCGATGCCCGCGTCATTGAACTCGCCCTGCGCGAGAGCCGCGCCGTCATCCGCCGCCAGAACGGGGTGCTCATCACCGAGACGCAACACGGTTTCCTCTGCGCTAACAGCGGCGTGGACGTTTCCAACGTCAACGGGGGCCGGCATGCATTATTGCTCCCCGAAGATCCCGACCGCTCCGCAGCCAACCTGCGCCGCGCCTTAAAAAAACGCACTGGCCTCGCCATCCCTGTCATCATCACCGACAGTTTCGGCCGCCCCTGGCGCGAGGGCCTGACCGAGTTCGCCATCGGCATCGCTGGGATGAAGCCGCTGCGCGACGAGCGCGGCCGCCGCGACCCGCATGGCTACGAACTACGCGCCAGCGTCGAGGCCGTGGCTGACGAACTGGCTTGCGCCGCCGGACTGGTCTGCGGCAAGCTCAACCGCGCTCCCGCCTGCATCGTTCGCGGGTTCCGCTACGATTCTGGCCGGGGTCGAATCCGTGATCTGCTTCGCCCTGCAGCCACTGACCTATTCCGCTGAGCCTCTGCAACGGTTTATGTGGGGACAGCCGCCCTCGGCTGTCCGGTCGAGCGCAGCTCGACGGTTCTTGACCGCTTCAAATCGCCAAGGGAGCCACATCCGAAACTCAAAGGCGAGACATCCTCAATAAAACCGCTTAGAATCAGAATTCACCTTGCTGGGAATATATGACCCGCCAACTCACATCTTTTGAACTCGAAGACTTCCCCTCACTCGACTGGTCTGAGATTGCACCCCGCCTGACTCCCGCGCTGCGCTCCTCGCTGGAGAAAATCATCGAAACACAAAACGGCGCCGACCTGTCACTGGATGAGTCGTACGCGCTTGCCGACTCCGAGGGCGACGACCTTCTGGGCCTGCTCGCCGCCGCGAACCTGCTGCGCGCCGAACTCACCGGCAACATCGTCACCTACGTGGTCAACCGCAACATCAATTTCACCAATATCTGTTTCGTGGGATGCAAATTCTGCGCCTTCAGCCGCGGCCCGCGCGAATCCGACACCTATTTCCTGAGCATGGAACAGATGGCGCAGAAAGCCCTCGAAGCCTGGCAACTGGGCGCCACCGAAGTCTGCATCCAGGGCGGTCTTCCGCGCGATCTCCCCAAATATCATTACCGCGACATTCTGCGCGCCGTAAAGAGCGCCGTGCCCGGCATGCACATCCACGCCTTCTCGCCGATGGAAATTGTCTACGGCGTTGAACTCACCGGCATGCCGCTTGCCGACTACCTCTCGATGCTGCGCGACAACGGCCTCGGCACGCTGCCCGGTACCGCCGCCGAGATTCTCGACGACCAGATTCGCCATATCCTCTCCGCCAACAAGCTCTCTACTGCCCAATGGGTCGAAGTCATCCGCACGGCGCATCGTTGCCGCATTCGCAGCACTTCGACCCTCATGTACGGACACACCGAAACTCCCGCGCACTGGGTGCGCCAGATGCTGCTGTTGCGCGAGATTCAAAGCGAAACCGGGGGCTTCACTGAGTTCGTTCCCCTTGGCTTCGTACACCAGAACACTCTGCTGTTTCATCAAGGACTCGCGCGCACCGGTCCGACTCTGGCCGAGCATCTCAAAGTTCACGCCCTGGCGCGCCTCCTGCTCGCGGGATCGATTAACAACATTCAGGTTTCGTGGGTTAAGCTGAACCGCCGCCTGTCGCAGCTCTGTCTGCACGCCGGCGCCAACGACTACGGCGGCACGCTGATGGAAGAAAATATTTCGCGCGAAGCGGGAGCAACCGCCGGCCAGTACACCAGCCCGGAAGATTTTCAGTCGCTGATTCTGGAAATGGGCCGCATCCCCGCCGAGCGCAACACAACTTACTCGCGCATCAACATCAGGCTTCCGCTGGAGGAATTCAGCGCCGAAGAGGCGTTCGAGGCCGAGTTCGCATGAGCGCCGATCCAGCAGGCACCGCCGCAATTCGCCCCATCGCGATCATCGGAGGCACGGGCCCGGCTGGGATGGGCCTCGCCCTGCGCTGGGCCCGCTCCGGAGAAACCATCATCATCGGCTCCCGTGACACGGAGCGCGCACAACACGCTGCCGCCATCGTTCAACAAAGAGCGGGCGGTCAGGCCAGCGTATCTGGGATGGAAAACAGCGACGCCTGTGCTGCTGCCGATATCCTGATGCTGACCGTTCCTTTCGAAGCTCAGGCTTCTCTGCTCAAACAACTCAAACCCGCGATCACCGACGGCAGCATTGTGATTGACGCCACCGTTCCTCTCGCGGCCTCGGTGGGTGGACGCGCCTGGCGCACTCTCGGTGTCTGGCAAGGCTCCGCCGCCCAGCAGGCCGCCGAACTCGTGTCCAAAGAGGTCAGCGTAGTGGCCGCGTTTCACAACGTCTCTGCCGCCGTGCTCAACGGCGACGCCCCAGTCGACTGCGACGTCATCGTCTGCAGCAACGATGCCGACGCCGCTCAGCTCACTCGCGAGCTGGCGGCCAAGATTCCCGGCGTCCGCGCCATCGACGGTGGACCACTCCAAAACGCCCGCATCATCGAGCAGATCACCGCCCTGCTCATCGGCCTGAACATCCGCCACAAGGGCCACGCCGGAATCCGCATCACCGGGCTGCCGCCGGGAGCGTATCGTTAGCGCTTGCGTCGCGGTCTCGCGTGACGGCGAACGCGCTCTTCACACGTCTTACTCCTCCGCCACCGGCACCGTCGTCTCCTCCGCTGGTTCTCCGCCCGCCATGGCCTGCGCGATGATCAACCGCCTCGCTTCCACACGAATCTTCGGCAATTGCACGCTGAACCACCACGCCCCCGCCACCGACGCCAGCCCGCCAATGGCTACGGTCAAGGGTGCGCCCAGACGGTCCGACAGTGCTCCGCCCAGCAACGCTCCGATCGGTGCCATGCCCATGAACATCATGGAGTAAACCGCCATGACCCGACCACGCAAGGCGTCCGGCACCATCACCTGAATCAGCGTGTTCGACGCGGCCATTTGCAGCATGATGAAGTATCCCACCGGCAGCAGCAGCAGCACCGACAGCCAGAACGATTTCGAAAACGCAAACAGCATCAGGCTCACGCCAAACCCGGCACAGCATACCGTGACCCACTTGCCCAGGCCTTTCACACCCGAGCGCACGGCCAGGGTCAACGCCCCCAGGAGTGCTCCGACGCCGGTGGCGCCCATCAGAATGCCCAGCCGCACCGCTCCCAGATCGTGCGATCCGATCAGCGACGCCAGGCCCTGCCCGCCGCCGTGCAGGATTTTGTCGGCAAAAATCGGCATCAGCACCACATACGGCATACCCACCATGCTCACCAGCCCCAGCAGCAAAAGCAACGCGCGGATCGGCGCGGTGCGGTTCACGAATTGAAATCCCTCGATGATGTGTTCCAGCGGAGACGTCTTTGCCGAAACCCTGGCCGGAGCGTGCACATTCATCATCATCAATCCAATGATCACCGCGATGTAGCTCGCACCGTTGGCAAAAAAGCACCAGCCTTCCCCGAATCTCGCCACCAGGATGCCCGCGACGGCCGGCCCGACCACGCGCGCGCCGTTGAACATCGACGAGTTCAGAGCGATCGCATTCATCAGGTCTTCCTTCCCCACCATGTCCACCAGAAAGGACTGGCGCCCGGGGATGTCGAACGCGTTCACCACTCCAAGCAGCGCCGCCAGCACAAAAATTTCGGGCACGGTGACTCTGTGAGTGAGCGTAAGCCCGGCCAGCACAAAGGCCAGCACCATGGACGCAGTCTGGGTGGCGATCACCACGTGTTGGCGGTTGGCTCGATCGGCAGTGATTCCTCCGAGGGGAGCAATCAGAAACACCGGAATCTGGCTGGCAAATCCCACCGCCCCCAGCAGCAGTCCCGAGCCCGTCAGCCGGTACACAAGCCACGACTGCGCCACGGTCTGCATCCAGGTGCCGATCAAAGAAATGAGCTGTCCGCTGAAAAAAAGCTGGAAGTTGCGATGCCGCAGCGCCCGCCCCGCATCCTGCCAGCGCAGCTTTGGGCCTTGAGGCGGGGTGACGATGCCGGGGGCGCCAGCGGGTGGAGCGTCGGCAGATGCACTCATCTGGATGGGATTCTTCAACTCGGACACATTCACTTCCTTGGATGATGCAGAGCCTTCCGAGCACCAATATATCGTGAGCACCCGCAGCGGATCGTCTCGCCGGATTCCGCGCGTCCCAGTTTTCCACAGGCTGCGGTCCGCCCGATACGCACCTTGGCCATCGGTCACGCCCGGGAAGTGTCAGCGAATGACCAGTTTGGGAAACAGCGCTCGCGGTCACTCATTTATCACTTCTCTTGTCGCTCGCCGTGAGCTAAAGTAGCGCGTACGCTTTTGCTCGGCGCTTCGGCCAAGGATGGGACGCCACTTTATGACCACTCCTCCAGTACGGGTGGAACGCCGCGTCGGACAGCGGTTTCCCTACCTTCTCCCGCTTTCTCTTTGTCAGTCGTCCACCGGGGTTGAAGGCGTCGGCTTCACCCAGGATCTCAGCTCGCGCGGCGTCTTCTTCTTCACCGATGCTCGGCTTCAGGAAGGTGCCGAAATCGAACTTACTCTCCGGATGCCCTCCGAGATCACGTTGGGTGAGAGTATGAGGGTTCGCTGCCGCGGCCATATTTTGCGGGTGGTTAGACCTGCCGCCACATCCACGCAAGATTCAACCAGCATGACTCGTGCCGAGACCAAAATTGGAGTGGCGGTTCGCCTCGAAGTTTACGAATATTTGCTCGAATCGGCGGAGCCTTCCTCTGCCTTCGCGCGCGTCTCGGCCCTTCACTCCCACCCCGACGAAGACAGTTCGCTGGTCGAGTCTTCCCCTCGCCCGGTGCTCAGCTAGCGCTCCAGCCAAGCCCAGTCCCGCGCCACCAGCCTCCGCTATTTTCAAGCGAACCTCCTCCCACTTTCCAACCTCGCCGTCTTGGCTTACAATGGCATGCATTAGAGGCCAACAGCCTCGGGGCTTTTCTGCACCGTGCCATTCCCCCCAGCCGTCCGTCACGCTGTCGCGTGTCCTGAGTTGTGGCGGGGCCGTGCTTGCGCACTGGCGGTATGTTACCTAGGTCACTTGGCGAAGACTACGTTCTCTTTCTAACATGCAGACACCGAGAGAAATCAGCGAGAACCGCGCTATGCATGGGATCGCCGTCGCCCTCCTGACCGAGGACCGCGAACACTTATCCGCGCTGCAAAATCGTCTGGAAGCGACCAGCCTGGGACGGGCGGTGTTCAGCCATGTTGGTTTCCCGGTTGGCCCCACCGACGCCATTCTGCGCCAGTTGCAGGAATCGCGGGCGGAAGTGGTCATCGTCGACATTCCGACTCAGGACGCCGGACGCGCGATTCGCGCGATTGAGCTCATTCGCGCCACAACGGCGCAGATTGCGATCTTCGCCAATGGCGAGATGACGCAACCGGCGAACATCGTCGCCAGCATGCGCGCGGGCGCCGGGGAATACGTCGATCATTCTGCCGGCGCTGAGGCTCTGCTGGAGGCCCTCACCCGCTTCAGTTCGGCTCGCACCCGCACTCCCGGAGGCGCCGGCAAAGCCCGCATCTTTACATTTCTCAGCGCCAAAGGTGGCGCTGGCTGCACCACCGCCGCCGTCAATACCGCCGTGGCCCTGCAACAATCTCACGGGAACGTGGTTCTGGTGGACTTCGCGCCCATCGGTCATGCCGCTCTTCATCTCAACTTACGGCCGCAACACGGCGTGCTCGACGCTCTGCACGAACTGCACCGCATGGACTTCACTTTGCTCGATCGCATGATGACTCCTGCGAAAGATGGTCTGCATGTCCTCGCCGGGCCACAGCAACCCTATCCCTCCGAACCTACTCCGAGCGAACTGGCGCGCTTGTTTGATCTGCTCGTGAATCACTACCGTTTCGTCGTCGTCGATGCCTCCAGCCGTCTGGATCCCACCACGCGCCTGCTCTCCGATCTTTCCAATGCCGTGCTCATGGTGGCGCAGACTGATGTGGTTTCGCTCTGGAGCGCGGGGCGCATTCACGCTTTCCTCGAAGAGGGCACCGGCCGCGATCGTCTGCGCATTGTGTTGAATCGCTACAAAAAGATTCCGGGATTTACCGACGAGGATGTCAGGCAGGTTACCAACTGCAAGGTCTTGTGGAAAATCCCCAACGCTTTTCAGACGGTCTCCCCCGCGATCGACCATGGCCAGCCCGTGGTCTTGCAGGAGGGACCCGAGGTCAGCCGTTCCTACCGCGCTCTGGCGGCCGCTCTGGCGGAAGCGTCCTCCGGTTCCGACGGCCCCGATCTCGTCTACGGTCAGGAGAAATCCACCGCCAGAAAGAACGCACCCGGCAGCCTCAATCTCTCTCCGCTCCGCGCGGAGTAATCGGGACTCGCGACTTCCTTCTGATTCCTACTTTCTCATCACTGCCGCCGGCGCGGTCCCTTGCGGGAACATTTTGAACGCTACTTCGCGAGAGTGCGACGTTACTCTTTTGTTTACGTCGCTCGAGTTTTCGACCAGTGTGCCTTTGAGGACAAAATAAGCCTCGTCCCCCGGATTCTTCCCCTCGCCGCGCTCCACCGTCCCTTTAAAGTCGAACCATACGCCGTGAACAATTTCAGTGGTAAAACTCAACTTGTTGCCGTCGAGTTTGCCGCTCTTGAAGAACTGGTCCAGGAACGCTCCCTTGTCGCTGTCGCCGTCTCCGAAGCGCGAAACGAATCCCGTGACGTGTCCTTCATCCTCCACCGTCACCTGCACGAATTCGCCTTCTTTCAGAAACGTGTACATCCCGGAATATGCCTGCGCTGCCGCCGGCGCGGCCTGCTCCGCAGATTTTGGCGAAGGCTTGGCATCCTGCCCCGATGCCGCACTCCCCACTCCGAGGATAAGAAGGATAAGAAAGACCGCGAATGTGAAATCCAATCTTCTCATGACGCCTCACCTGCTCAATCCTACTACCAGCCCCCACAACTCACACTCCAAATGACTCGTGTGGCAGTTTCGCGCGTCGAGCCGATTTCCCCCGCGCCGCCATCCTGATTTCCGCTTCGGGAAGAATGCCCGTTTAACCCTGTCCTCCCGGCTATCCCAAACCCCCTCGCGCCATCTACCATAGGGGGATGACCGCCGCCCGGCCCTCCTCCGAAACCCCACGGCCCGCGCCCGTTCCGCGGTTTCTGGTGGAGCTGCCTTCCTGGCCTCGAGTCTTCGCCGGCAATCTGCGCGACCTGGTTTTTCCGCGCCGCCTTCCCCGGCTTCAACTCCAGTCTGCTCCTGCCCCTTTCTGGCCAGACGTATTTGTGAAGCGCGGACTGCCCTGGCGCCGATTCCTCCAATCCGGCGGATATCACATCGCTGCCTGCGGGTTGCTGGTTTCTCTGACCCGCTTTTTCGCCCTCCAGCCGCAAGTCCTGCCGAGACCCACCTTCGACCACGCCCAGGTGATCTACTACCAGCCCTCGGAATACCTGCCTCCGCTCGACACCCGCGGCCCCAGCGCAGCCCCAGCCCGGAAGGCCGATCCAGAGTTCTCGCGCCAGACCATCATTTCCGTTCCACCCGAAGCCGACAACCGTTCCCAAACCATCGTCTCCCCGCCTCGCCTCAAACTTAAGCATGACCTTTCGCTCCCCAACATCGTGGCCTGGTCCGACGCGGTTTGGTCCGACAAGGTGTCCGATAAACTGGAGAAACCGCGGCTGGCAATCCCTCCCGCTCCTCTGACCCCGGCGGCTGAGATCGACCGCATCGCGCCTCAGATGCAGAGCAGTGTCGTGGCCCCGCCGCCCGACGCGGCCCACCTCGCTCATCGGCGCGACCAGCCGAACCTGCAAACCTCAGTAGTAGCGCCTCCGCCCGACCTCCGCACTTCTCGCGCCGACACCGCTTTCAAGGCTCCGCAGCCCGGCGTCATCGCGCCGCCGCCCACCGTCGAAACTGCATCCGTACTTCCTCTGGGCGAGTTGAACATCGGGCGCACTTCCGTGATTGCCCCAGCGCCGCGGCTGCCCGTCGGCGAGCAGCGGGCCGTTCCCGGCGGCGGATCGTCCAACGTCGGGGACGTTGCTCCGCAAGTCGTCCCCCCGCCTCCGTCGGTTTCCGCGTCGGGACCTTCCGGGGGGTCTCTGGGATCGCGAGGTCGGATCATTGCCCTGAGCCTGCACCCCGCCGTGGGCGCGCCGCCCGCCCCGCCGCCGGGCAACCGTCGCGGCAGCTTCGCAGCCACGCCTGAAGGCCATGCTGGAGCCTCGGGCTCGCCAGGGTCGTCGTCCGGCGCCCTTGCCGGAACCTATGGCCACGGCAACGGCAGCGGCAGAGAAAATGGGAGTGGATCAAAGGGTAGGATAGCCAGCGAGCTTCCTGCCGGACTTTATGTGGGAAGCGCAGCGGCAAGGCCATCGCCTGTCGCGGGCAGCAAAGTGCAGCCCAACGCAGTCAACCCGAACCTCATTGCCAGCGTCCGTCCCCCGCGCGTGACCAGCCTCCCGGCGCGGTCCCTGCAGCCGGAGAACGCGACTCGGCTGTCTGAAGCCGAACGAGCCGTGTTTGGCGACCGCAAGTTTTATTCCCTCACCCTCAACATGCCGAACCTGAACTCCGCCGGAGGCAGTTGGGTCATCCGCTTTGCCGAGCTCAAGCAGGACTCAAATTCGCCCGCCGGAGATCTCTCGCAGCCTACGGCCACACGCAAAGTCGACCCCGCCTACCCGCTGCAGCTGATGCGCGAGAATGTCGCGGGCACCGTGATTCTCTATGCCGTCATCCATGCCGACGGCACGGTGGGCAATGTGCGCGTGCTGCGCAGCGTCGACGATCGCCTCGATCAGTTCGCCGCCCAGGCCGTAGCAAAATGGCAGTTCAGTCCCGCCATGAAGAACGGCTCGCCGGTCGACGTCGAAGCCACGTTCCAAATCCCGTTCCGGCCGGGCCGTCAGAATTTTTAGTCGACTGTATCGTAGAGACGTAGCTTGCTACGTCTCTGCCGACGCAACGAACCCGAACTTAGGAGATGAGCTGGTCTGGGAAAGAGACACGGCAATCAGTGTATATAAGAAGAGCGGATACAGATCTCAGAAAAATGGCGCGAGCGGTGTCGTGGCTGCGGCCCGCCCCAACTATCCTTTGGTGGCTGCCTTCCGCTTCTCCAGCGCCGCATAAATCGCCGGATCGGTGCAGACTTCGTAATACAACCGCTCCGTCCATCCCTTCACGGAAAAGTCCGCCGGCTCGATGCGTGGAATTCGACTCTCCCGTACCACAATTTTGCGGAAAATGTCGTGGTCTACCGGCACGGTGGCGCTGAACAGCCGGTACTCCCCTTTGTCCGACGACGCCAGCGGCGCCGGCAGACGCACCTTGAGCGGCTCCAGCGTTATCTCCTTCTGCAACTTGCGGAAGGCCGCTTCATTCATGCGAATCCCGCCCAGGTTGAAGCTCAGAATGACATCTTCGGGGTTTCCGTCCGCGTCCACGTCCGCGGCCTGGAACGCATATACGTGGAATGGTCCCGCTTGCGGCTCCATCACCTTACGGGCGCGCTTGTTGCACGAAGACATGCGGTCGCTCTCGTTCAGCGCCTCCGAGATCATGATCTGGTGCTCCCCATCCATCAGATAGAGCGGTGCCGACTCCTGCAGCGTGATGCCCACACCCAGTTCCAGCCCCGGCATTCCCGAGCGCTGCATCAGTTCGTTATACCCGCGCACAATTTCAATGATCTCCCGCGCCAGCACGCACATCCGGCTCACCGCCAACCCGGGCTCGCCTTCGCGCTCCAGAATGGCCAGAATGATGGCGTCGCCTTCCAGGAACACTTTGCGCGCGCCATATTTTTCCAGCAGCTTGTTTACCGGATCATAAAAATTCAGGCTGAAATAGGACGCCGGATTCAAACCTTTATCCATCATGGTCCGCGTCAGCCGCGTCGAGTCGCGGACATCGGCCTTCAGCACCACATGGCGCAGCACGCGCTCCGCGTCAGTTTGCCCCTGCTCTTCGGCAAGCAGGAATTCATAGAGTGTCCCATTGACCCGCGACAGTTCCTGCAGCCGCGCGTTGGCCGCCAGGTTCACGGAATCCAGAGCGGTGTTCAGAATCTCCAGTCGCCGCAAATCGCGGTGGTAGTGAAAGAAATCTCCCAGGAACCGCGCCGCCACCTTGGCCCGCTCCGTCCCCCGGCAACTCGCCACTTTCGCCACCGCAGCATACAAGCTGTTGGGCGAGAGTTTGCCGTGCTCCTGAATCATGCGCTCCACCCGATCGCATTCCGTGCGGTCAATTAACGCATTCTTCAACTGCTGCGGATTGATGCGGGGTGCATATTCGTTGAGCAACGGCACGACGTGATACGAAGCGATCACGTTCTCCATGACCCGCTCGTCTTCCAGCAGCCGCACCCACCCCGCCAGCCGCTCCTGTTGCAGCAACCCTTCCTCGGACTCATCCGGCGTTCCTGTCCCCACCAGCGCACGCGCGTTCTCCGGGACGTTCATCCAGCCGTCAATCGTTTCCGCGCTGGCTTCTTCGCCGTACACCGAGCGCAGAAACACCGAAATCACCTCCCGCATCCGGCCATAGCGGTCCGGATCGCGGTCCCAGTTACCCAGCATCACGTAGTGTTCGGCGCACAGGAAGTCGTCTCGTCCGTCTTCGGAAAACAGCAGCCGGTTCAGGAACAGCGGATAGGTGAAGTAACTTCCGTCGCTGGTCTCTTCGCCGAACAGCGAGCGCCGCGTGCGCGCCAGCGTGCTTTTTTCCACCTCGCGCAGCGTCTCAAAAATCTCCTGCCCGGTTTTGCGCAGGATGATCCTCTTCTTCACCTGGAATGTCGCCAGCCGCTCGCGATATTCGTGCGCCTTCTGCTGTCGCATGTTGTCGTAGCCCTTTAGCAGCACGCGGCATCGTTCCAGCACCTGCAGGAACTGTTGATTCATTTCCGCGCGTAGGAACTTGGTCACCGCCAGCCGCGACAGCAGGTCGACCGACAGCTTGAATTCCTTTTTTGCGCGATTGAGCGATGCCACCTGCAACGCGGTCAGCACCGACTTCCAGTCCGAGGGATCGTTCTTGGGCCGGACGGTTTTCCCCGCCTGATTCCTCATCCACGAGGGACCCTGCGTCGACTGTGGAGCCTCCGCCGACAGCAGTCCCTCCAACTCGCCGTGCCGCGCAATCAACCGCGCAATCTGCGCCCGCGCCAACTCCATGAACCGTGGACTCAAAACCACGTCATGGCGGAGGTTGTCGACACCCACGCAAAGCCCTTCCAGCGAAATGAAAGGCGTAGACGCAGCCAGGTTCGGCGGCGCCGGCGTCTCCGGCGCTCCACCTAGACGAAAAATAGGAATTCGCGGCATTCCAGGCAGGACTCTCCTGCGGAAGTTACTGATTACAAACCTACATATCGAGGCTAGCATGCCCGGTACGGGCGCTAAAGTTACCTAGGTTACTGGGCCCGGACCTCGGCCAATGGTCCGTTTCCGGTCATTCCCTCCAGAGTAGAATTGAGTGCCACGCTGGGCTGCGGTTCGGGAGGCAGGCATGTCGCATCTGCGGAATGTGTTTCTGATCGTCCTGTTGGTGGCCTCGTCCCTGGCAGTGGCGCAAGAAAGTCACAGCCACGTCGCCCCTGAAAACCTTGGACAAACATCGTTTCCCATCTCCTGCCTGCCCGTGGTTCAAGGCCGCTTCGATCGAGCGGTAGCACTGCTTCACTCCTTTGCGTACGCAGCCGCCGAAGATGCATTTCGGGAAGTGGCAAAGCGGGATCCGGGATGTGCCATGGCACATTGGGGAATCGCCATGACATATTTTCACCAGCTTTGGGATCCACCCATTGTGCCGGCCACGATCTCGATTCCCCAGAAGGAAGTCCAGCGGGCTCAGCGGATCGGGACGAGGTCCGAGCGCGAGCGCCAGTTCATACGCGCGTCGGGCTTGATCTATCAGGACGCTTCCGCCGTTCCGTACCGCACGCGGGCGCTGAATTATGAACGAGCGATGCGCGACCTGGCCTCCGACAACCGGAAAGACGTCGAAGCCCAGGTGTTCTACGCGCTGGCGCTGCTCGCGAATGCCTCTCCCGCCGACAAGACCCATGCCAGGCAGAAGCAGGCGGCCGATTTGCTTGAACCGCTGTACCGCTCCTACCCCCAACACCCGGGGATTCCTCATTACTTGATCCACGCTTACGACAATGCGGAACTCGCATCGCGAGGCCTGCCGGCGGCCAGAGCCTACTCCCAGGTCGCGCCCTCAGTTCCGCATGCATTGCACATGCCATCGCACATATTCACGCGCCTCGGGCTATGGGAAGACTCCATCCATTCCAACCTCGCGGCCAGCGAGGCGGCGCACCGCCAGGGAGATACGGGCGAAGAACTGCACTCCATGGATTATTTGATGTATGCCTATCTGCAGAGCGGGCGCGAAAATGAGGCCGCTCAGATGCTTCAACAACTTCAGAGCATGCCGAAGCTGAACGAAGCCGACTTCAAGATCGCGTACGCGTCGACCGCGATCCCGGTTCGCTATGCCATTGAGCGCCGCCAATGGGCCGAGGCTGCCCGAATCGTCCCTCCCACCGCCGCCCCGCCTCACGTTGTAGCCATCGCGGTATGGGCTAAGGGCTTGGGACTCGCTCGGACTGGACGTGCCGCCGAGGCGCGCACCGAAGTTGAACAATTGATCCAAATCGAGGCACAGCTTCGCGCCCTGGGCAACGACTATTGGGCAGTTCAGGTGGGGATTCTCATGCGCGAAGTCAAAGCGCGGTTAGCCCAAGCCGACGGGCGAACCGACGAAGCCGCAGCTCTGTTGCGCTCGGCAGCCGACGCGGAGGACGCAGTCGCAAAGCTCCCAGTAACGCCCGGGCCGATCGTTCCCGCGCGCGAGCAACTCGGCGACTTGCTCCTGGAGCAGAACCACCCCGGTCTCGCCCTCCAAGAATTTAAGGCAGCGCTGGTCAATTCCCCCGGAAGACGGGGAGCCCTGCAGGGCGCTGCCCACGCCGCTGAACTGAGCAAAAGGGAATAAACGGAATTGTCTTTCGTGCGTGAGAAATACTGATCTGCTTACGGGGCTCCGCTCTTCACCCGCGCCGCCTCGAATTCATCTCCCCGCTCCCATCCAATCAGATTGGGCAGGCTCGCCGCTTCCCACCCTAGCGCGAATCCGAATCGCGCCATCGCCGAGTCGCCCACAAAATCCATGTCGGGATGGTATTCATCACTCGGTTGGTGGTAATGCTTCTCCACGTATTCGCGTTCCTGTTCGATCCCCCAGGATTCCGGGTGCCCTTTGAACTTCATCCCTTCATTGATCGAAAAGGAGGGAATGCCCACGCGCGCCAGGCTGAAATGATCGGAGCGGTAGAAGTGGCCCGCGTCGGGCCGCGCATCCGGACGGATCGCCAGCCGGAACTCCTTCGCCGTGGCTTGGACCGAGGGGTAGAACGTCGTCCGCTCTGCCCCGGAGACTTCCACTTCCTCGGGCGCTCCCAGCGGCTTCACGTCGTCGTAATTCAAATCCAGTGTGATCTTTCCCGCCGGAACCGGCGGGTGCTTCCCCAGATATTCCGACCCCAGCAGTCCCTGCTCCTCGGCGGTGACCGCCGCAAAAATAATGGACCGCCGCGGCTTCTGTGCCGCCGTCCCGAATGCCCGCGCCAATTCCAGCAAAATGCCGCATCCCGTAGCATTGTCGTCGGCGCCATTGAATATGTTGTCTCCCGGCATGTCCGGACGAATGCCGAAATGATCGTAGTGCGCCGTGTACATGACCGCTTCACCGGACACCTTGCGATCCGAGCCCGGCAGCATCGCCACCACGTTGTTCGATTCGAAATTCCGCACCCTGCTCACCATGTGCGCATGCAGCCGGGCGCCCAGATTCACGGGATGAAACTCCCGCGCCTGCGCGTCCTTCATCATTTTTTCCAGGTTCATCCCCGACGCCGATGCCAGCCTCTTTGCTACGTCCAGATGAATCCATGACGCGACCTTGAGCGCCGGCCCCTCCACCTTCAGAGACGCCTTCTCTCCGGAATCCGAATTCCGCACTACTTCCCACGGATAACTCGCCATCTGCGTCTGGTGGATCAGAATCACTCCCACCGCGCCCTTGCGCGCTGCTTCTTCATACTTGTAAGTCCACCGGCCGTAATAGGTGAGGGCCTTGCCCTTGAAGAACTTCGGATCATCCGAGGACGGTTCATTCACCAGCATCAGCAGAACCTTCCCGCGTACGTCCATACCTTTGTAATCGTCCCAGTTGTATTCCGGCGCCTCAATCCCGTAGCCCACATACACGATCTCGGCATCCACATCCGACTGCGCCTGCTGGGTCTGGTCGTAAGCCACATACTCGTCGAGAGGCTTCAGATTCATGGTCTCGCCTTGCTTCGGCACCAGGGAAAACTGAGTCTCGGGCAGCGTCGTAATCCCGACCAGTGGAACCTTCTGCATGTAAGTGCCGTGATCGCCGGCCGGCTTCAGCCCGTATTCGGCAAACTGGGTGGCAATGTACTCGGCGGCAATGTCGCCCCCGCGCTGCCCGGTGCCGCGCCCCTCCAGCAAATCGTGCGACAGATAGCGCACGTGCCAGCGAATGTGTTCCGGGTTGATGGATTCCAGCGCCACAAACGCCGCCCCCGGCAAGTGTATGGATGGCGTTTTCGGGCCCTTCGAGCCTGCTCCGCCCTCCGCCCACACCAGCAGGCTCAGGCACACCAGCAGACCGGCTGAAATGATTCTCACCATTCGTTGCATAGAAATTTAGGTTTCCCCCAACAAACCGGCGCCAGGTGGAAGGCTGTCTTTATCTTGAAAGTCTGAATCTTGAAAGTCTGGAAGAATTGTAAAGGACGGCCCTGCCCTGTTCGCACCAGAAAGTGCGCCCAGTCGGTGCACGAGAGTGCACCCACTCCTGGAACCTGGGCCCGACCCGTACGTGTCCGGATGCGCGATTCCTGTGTGTTCCCCGGTGCCTCTGCGGCTGCTTCGATTTTGCGCGTGTGGGGACGGGTCTCTGACCCCTCCGCCGAGCGAAGCTCGGCATGTTCTCGTCCGCCCGACCGGCGGCTAGTTTTTCGACCCTCAACCCGCGCGGAAATCCCGCACCTCTTCGCCGGGCTTAAAAACAACCGCTGGCGCAGTCTTACCCGCCCCCGCCATCTTGCGACTGATCTCTTCGAAATCCGCCTTGACCCATCCCACGCTGGAGACTTCAACCTCTCCATCCTTCGCGATCCAGAAGATCGTGGGTACATTCGTCAGCCCGTAGGCATTCGAGACGGGGTAGGTATTCGTGTCATCGAGCAGCACGGGGAAAGTGATGCCGAATTCTTTCGTAAATGCCGCTGTGTCTTTTGCCCCGTTCTGCGAGACTCCGAACAGCGCCACGCCCTTTCCGCCGTAAGCTTTGTGCAGTCGCTCCAGAAACGGAAACGCATACTGGCACGTAGGACACGACACCTTGAAAAAAGCCAGAACCACCGGCCCGCGCGCCAGGTCGTCGCCCAGCGAGAACCGCTTTCCATCTAAAGTCTTCAACGCAAAGTCCGGCGCTTTCGTCCCTGGTGCCAATGCCGCCATGGTTCTTCCTCCGCTTCGTCCTTGCAAGATGTTCCGCAGCCAACTCATAAATCCTCCAGCAGGACTGCTATACCTTAGATGACACGACACGCCTTCTGGATGGAACCGGCGAAGCTTGGGCCGTGCCATGGGAAGGGCACGGCCTTCAAGCGGTGTCGATGCGAATCATGGGCAAGAGTTCAGGCCTGCTCCCCGTGCGAGGAATGATTTCCGCCTTCCGCAGAATCTTTCGTGCCAGTCCCGTAAGCGCAACCCGCGCCAGTTTCTCGGCGGGCATCCATTTTCCTCCAACGTCGGAAGGCGCAGACCTGCGCCACACCCGCACCGTGTAGTTTGTCACTGTGATCGAATGCTTGAGCGTGAAACAACCTGCCGAGTCTGCGCCGTGCTTTGCCTTTGGGTGGCGCAGCGCTTTCAGCGCTGCGATCTCACCCGCCCCATTGAACGGGGCTTTAGCCCCTGCGGGAATCTCCGGCAACTCCCACATCCCCGCCATCAATCTCGCGTCCTGCGGACGCTGCACCATGAGCACTTTGCCGTCGCGGAAATCCACCGCATAATGAATCTCGCGCTTCTTCTGCCGCGCCGCTTTCGCCGCGCTCGCCATTTCCCCGCGCGTAGCGCATGACTCCACTACCGGACAAGTCAGGCACGCTGGCACCCGCGGCGTACACACTGTCGCCCCCAACTCCATCATCGCCTGATTGAAGTCGCCGGGACGGGAACGCTCCAGCAAGTCCTCTGCCGCGGCCCACAATCGCTCTCCAGACAGCCGCTGCCCTGAGACCCTCTGCAGCACCCGCTCCACATTGCCATCCACCACCGCGACCGCCTCGCCAAACGCAATGCTGGCAATCGCCGCAGCCGTATATCGCCCGACACCGGGCAACGCAAGCAACCCCTCGGCCGTCGAGGGAAATTCCCCGCCCAAGTTCCGCACCACAACCTTCGCCGCCGCGTGCAGCATGCGCGCCCGCCGGTAATATCCCAGGCCGCTCCATGCGGCTAGCACGCTTGCCTCCCGCGCCCGCGCCAACTTCTCGACGGTCGGAAAGCGCCGCAGAAACTCGCGATAATGCGCAATCACCGCTGCTACCCTGGTCTGCTGCAGCATGATCTCCGACAGCCACACCCGGTAGGGATCGCGACTTGCCCGCCACGGCAGATCGCGCGCATGCGCGTCATACCACGCCAGCAGGCGTTTGCGAAACATCTCTTTCCGCAACCCGGTGTGTGACTTCGCTGCGCTGGTGCTCATCGCTGGGAGACCGCATTTTACAGCACGGAACAGGAGTCGATCCCCTGTCGTGCGCAATCCGCAGGAATCACCGAATTCAGCCATCTTCCATTGACCGCGCCCCCGCGGCGCGAAATAATAGGCGAGCCTGGCCATCCGCAGTATCGCGTGGGTCCATTCACGCTGAGTTATCGCAAGGAGCACCATGAACGACTTCAACCGCAAGGTGGAAGACGCGTCGGCTCGTGTCGGCCAAACCATTGGCAGCGCCGCCGAGCGCCTGGAAAAAGAGATTCCCGAATTCATCAAGTATCTCAACGACGAGGTCGTGCCGGCGGTGCGTACCCATTCCACCAAGGCGCTGCGCGTGGCTTCGAGCAAGCTCGCGGAATTTGCCGACTACATGGAGCAGCACCCGCCCAAGTAGCGCCCTCGATCCCGCGAGTTCCCGGCATGACCCGACGCGCTCACTTCGTCAGCGTCGTTATGATACTGATCGTTTTACTCTCGATCTTACTGATTGCCTCCTGCGGCCATCCCAAACAGGCGCGGGTGAATGTCCCGGCACCACCGCCGCCAGCCTCCAGCCCCGAACCGGCGACAACATCGCAACCGTCCGCGAACATCCCGGCCACCAAGGAAAATCCAGCCCCGGAGAAGCCCGAAGAAAGCGCCGACCTCGCCGAGCCTACCCTTCCTGCCAATGCCAAGGCCATCGCCACCGAAACCGGGCTTGCCAGTTGGTACGGCCCGCCCTACCACAACCGTCGCGGATCGAATGGTGAAATCTATAACATGCACGCCATGACGGCCGCCCACCGCACGTTTCCGCTGGGCTCCATCGTGCGCGTGACCAACGTGAAAACCGGCCGCACTGCGCTGGTGCGCATCACCGACCGCGGGCCGTTCATTCCCGGACGTGTGATCGATCTCTCGCTCGCCGCTGCGCGCAAAGTCGACGTCTGGCAGCCCGGCGTCGCCGAAGTCAAGATCGAGCTGATGCAGGCCGCCGAGCCGCTCGATTCCGCTGGGAAATGGGCGGTGCAAATCGGCGGATTCCCCGACGAAGGCGTTGCCAACAAGTTTGCCGATCGTCTGACCCGCCGCTATCGCACGGCCAAGGTTCTGCGCTTCGCCAGCCCCGCCGGGGACTGGTGGATTCGCGTCCGCGTCCTCGACGACGATCACGAGCGCGCCCGCAAGCTCGCCGCCGAAACCAAGACTCCCGAGGGCGCGGTGTTTCTGGTCCGACTAGACTAGTTCCGACTCGACTAAGCACGACTGGACTAAGTTCCGTGTCGCGCGGTTGCCCGGTTCCGACCGTCATGCCCTTGACCGCGCACGTCATCCGGATGGAAACTTAGCAGGCATGACGGATGCCAGCGCAAATTGCCTCTTCTGCCGCATCATTCGCGGTGAGATTCCCGCGAAGAAAATTCACGAGGACGAACACGTCTTCGCCTTCGAAGACATCAACCCGCAAGCGCCCACGCACGTGCTCATCGTGCCCAAAAGACATTTTGCGGGACTGAAAGAGGCCGAGGCCTCCGATGCAGAACTCATCGGTCGCTGCCATCTCGTGGCCGCGCAGATCGCCCGCCAGCGCAACATCGAGCAGGGATACCGTACCGTGCTCAACGTTGGCCCCGGCGCCGGGCAGTCGGTCTTCCACCTGCACGTTCATCTGCTGGGCGGGCGGAATCTGGCCTGGCCCCCGGGATAGAACCTGCGGGGTCTCCTTCGGCCTGTGCGCGTGCGACCCCTTCTTCCTGCCGCTGAGGCGGCATATTCATATCTAAAAAAAAATAGATACCTTGCAGCTAAATCATTTGCTTTTGCCGAGTTAGAAGATAGCGATATGACTGCAGCGGGGTAAAATCTTGAGCGCCAAAGACTTACATGTAAAATATTGTGGAATAAGGACTTGGGGCTACTGCCTTGGGCTGAATTCTCTGGTTCAGAGCCGGATCGGCCGTATTGCTTGCGGCTAAACACTGTACTTGCATTTTAACATCCGCAGACGGCATGGGCTGTGGATTGCAGATGGTATGCGATTGAGGGAGTAAGAGTTAAAAATATTTCCTGGGGGCTTGACAGGGAGAGAAATGCGATCGGATTCCCATTTTGGGAAGGGAAATTCGAGTGGGTGGGGTACCGGACATGCAGCTCGTGCTGGTTGCAGGCGCGGGTGCTCCTGTCAGCAATTGAGAATCAGAGTCAAAGGCGGCGGACAGGAGAGTCCGCCCCACACACGATTGGACCGGGCCGGCTACTGGACCGTCGGTTCCGCATCCTCGGGCGCGCCGTGCCGCCGCAGCAACTGCGGCAGGTTCTGCGAAAACGCCGAGCGCGGCAGCACCATGTCGCAGCCCACTTCGTGGGCTTTCTGCTTCAAGTCGCCCTGGACGTGGGAGAGGAAGCCGATGATCGAGGTGCTCTTCTTGAGCTTGCTCTTCAGTTTCGGGATGAGGGTCAGAGGCTTCACGCTGGCATTGTTCAGATCGAAAATAATCAGGGACGGCTTTTCTTCTCCGTTCAGCTGCATCTTCTCCATCAAATCCTTGTCGGACTTGACGAACTCGACTTTGACGTTGAGCTTGCGGGCGGTCTCCTGAATCTTGGCCATGAAGAACAGGTCTTCGATAAACGCGAAGATGCGGGAAGTGGCGTCGCCGTTCGCGGGCAGGGGTTCGGGCTCGGGCTGGGGATATTGCGCGGCAAACCCGGGACGCTGCCGTCCGCCTTTGTGCCCGTTATTGTTCCCCGCCAAGGCGGCCCGGTAACTGTGGTCCATGGGTGCGGTGTAGATGCCGTCTTTGTTCTCACGGCTCAAGCCCGGTCCGGGGCGCTGCCCGCGCTGATTGTGGGGACGGCGTCCGCGCCGCCTTCTGCCTCTCCCTCCACCGCCACCGGAGGGCCTTCCTGGTCCTGCGTTCATTAGTCCTCTCAAACTGCTACGAGCAAGTTGCAAAGATTTACAGATCTAGCCCCGTCAGCAAGCCGTCTGGGTGCTTTGGAGGCGCAGCTCCGCCTGGCCACACACGATCGGGTCTACGCAGTTGCGGGTCGCGACTGGACACACTTTGGAACGAACCCCAACTCTTGAAACGAACTGCTATCCGTGAATGAAATCTATACTTTTTAGTATCGGTTTTCCGTTTTCGGATCCGTAGGCGCCGCCTCGGAACGGCTGGCGCGGAAGGCCTGCGCGGGAACGAGGCCTAATGAGAACAGGTTCAT
Organism: uncultured Acidobacteriaceae bacterium; assembly: GCA_963825155.1. Taxonomy (GTDB): domain Bacteria; phylum Acidobacteriota; class Terriglobia; order Terriglobales; family Acidobacteriaceae; genus Sulfotelmatobacter. The sequence goes on from CAWGRZ010000005.1 coordinate 263,905, forward strand.
GCTACTCGTCCTTGCCCAAGAGTGCAAGGGCCAAGCAACCCACCTTTTGCACAGGAGGACATGACTGGGAGGGTTTGCCCATGCCGGACGCTGGTTGCCGGAGGCAAGCTTCCCGGCGCAGTAAGCCAGGATTCAGGAGGAATTTCACTCTCCGGCCGATACTTCCCGCGCCCACTGCTGTGCCTGCCAGTAGAACAGGGCCACTTCCCCGGAATCCAAATCCAGGCTCTTGATCAACTGGGCCGAGGCTTCCCACTCGCCGCTCTCATGGGCCAGCATCAACTGGTACACCGGACGCAGCAGGCTGGGCTGGCCCAACAGGACGGCCTTGGTTTCGTGATCCAGCGGAACTCGCTCCAGGACGTCTGCCATGGGCATTTCGAGCATGGCATCAATCAGGGACAGCAGTCCGAGAAGAAACAAATCCGATTCGCCATGAGGCACGCGAGGCGCCAGCAACTCACCAAACCGTCCCCGCACCAGGGCGGACAGCACCAGGTCGCTGGTCGTTTCCTGCCCCGCACCTACGGCTGCTACCAGGCGAACCCAGCGCCGCACGTCGCGCTCGCCCAGGATGGACAACGCGTGCCGTACGGAATGAATCTCGCTCTTGAACCCGAACATGGGCGAATTCAGATAGCGCAGCAGGCGGTAGCACACCGAAGCTTCCGCCTTGACCAGCCGTTCCAGCCCAGGCACATCCAGATCAGGACGCGATACTTCCTGCAACATGCGCAGATAGTTCAGCCGGTTGGCCGGCATATCGTGGGTGTTGAGCATCTCCGGCCGGCGAAAGAAGTAGCCCTGGAAATACACAAACCCCTGATCGCGCGCTCGAACGAAGTCGCCCTGCGTTTCGATCTTCTCGGCCAGCATCCGGCAGCGCCAGGGCCCGAACCGCTTGATCAATTCCGCCTGTTGCTTCTCCGTGGTGAGGAGCAGGTCTACCTTGATGATGTCCGCCATCTCCGCCAGGGGCTGCCGCGGATCGTCAGCTACGTAGTCGTCCAGCGCGATCAGGTATCCCGCCTCTCTCAGGTTTCGACAGGCCGCGATCACATCCGGGTCGGGCGGGACGCTTTCCAGGATTTCCACGACGGTTATGGTCGAGGGAAGCAGTGTGACCAGGCCTTTGATCAGCGTATCCCGGGTGCAATTGACAAAGGCCCTGCGGCCATCGCACAGGACATCCAGACCCATGAGCAGGGAACGGTCCAGGGTTGCGCGCGAGGCCTCGTCCGAGTCCCCGCTGAAGGCGTTTTCCAGCCCGTCGCGAAACAGCAGTTCGTATCCGAATACGTTTTCTTCCCGGTCGAAGATGGGTTGCCGCGCCACATAGCGCAGGGGCCGCACTTCCTTGACGCGGGCTGGGGCTGTTCCTTGTCCCTGTCCTTGTCCTGCCGACACGTTGGTCACGTATCGTGTTATCGGCGGGGAATCGGAAAACTTGCCGCGACCGGGCGGCTTGCGATGGCGCAGGCACGAAGATTGGGAGAGTCTAAGAAACAGCAAAGGATTCCCATTATTTCCCGGGGGAAGCCTGATGGTGGGACGTTCCTGTGTGAGATTGAGCGCACGTGGTGAGTGCAGAGACGTAGCGAGCTACGGCTCGTCTCTGCGGTGAAGGGGATTCTTTACTTCTTTCAGTACTTGGGCACTTTGGGATCCACGCGATCGGACCAGGCCGTAATCCCGCCTGCCAGGTTGTGCACTTTGGTGAATCCGGCCTGTTGCAGGAAGGCGACGGCCTTGGCGCTGCGTCCGCCCATCTTGCAATGGACAACGATTTCGCGGCTGGAATCCAGTTCGTTCACGCGCTGGGGCAGGTCGTTCAGGGGAATCAGATATCCGCCGATGTTGCAGATCTGGTATTCGTGCGGCTCGCGCACATCGAGGACAAAAAGATCATCCTTCGCATCCAGACGCCGTTTCAACTCTTCCACTTGTATTTCTGGAACGCCATTGCCCACGGGCTTCTCCTCCCCACGAATGCCGCAAAACTCGTTGTAGTCTATCAGCTTGGTGACAGTGGGATGGGTGCCGCAGACCGGGCAGTCCGGATTTTTGCGCAACTTGAGTTCGCGGAACTTCATGCCCAGCGCGTCAATCAGCAGCAAGCGCCCGATCAGGGGCTCGCCCACGCCGAGAATTAGCTTGATCACTTCCGTCGCCTGCATGACGCCCACCAGTCCGGGCAGAATGCCAAGCACACCGCCTTCGGCGCAGGAGGGAACCAGCCCCGGTGGTGGCGGCTCCGGATACAGGCAGCGGTAGCAAGGCCCATCTTTGGTCGCGAACACGCTGGCCTGGCCCTCGAAGCGGAAAATCGAGCCGTAGACGTTTGGTTTCCCGGTCAGCACGCAGGCATCGTTTACGAGATAGCGTGTCGGAAAATTGTCGGTGCCATCGGCGATGATGTCGAAGTCGCGAAACAGTTCCAGGGCGTTGGCGCTGCTGAGGCGGGTATCGAAGGTCTGCAAATTGAGAAAGGGATTGATCCCCTTGAGCTTGTCGGCCGCGGAATCGAGCTTCTTGCGCCCCACGTCGGCGGTGGAATGAATGATCTGGCGCTGCAGGTTGGTGTAGTCCACCACATCGAAGTCGACCAGGCCCAGCGTGCCCACGCCGGCCGCCGCCAGATACAGCGCCAGTGGCGAACCGAGGCCGCCGGTGCCAATGCAGAGCACGCGCGCCGCTTTCAGCTTCTGCTGCCCCGCCATGCCCACCTCGGGCATGATCAAATGGCGCGAGTAGCGCAGGATTTCGTCCTTGCTCAGCGTGATTGGAATTTCTGCGGTGACAGCGCCCATATGTTCCTCAAATTCTTTATGCGGGTGCCCCACGCTTCCCGCGTTTCTTGCGGGAGGGTGGGGGTCTTGATTCCCGATCGGATGCCGGGAAATCGGAGGTTGGAAAATCCGTCAGGAAATCAAAACCCCCGCACTGTCGTCCCCAAGAACGGGACGACAAGGGTGGGGCACCCAGATTTTATGCGCCTCCGGCAATGGAAGGCACAATGGAAATGTTATCACCTTCATTCAGCGCGGTCGCTTCTTTCTGCAGGTAGCGGATGTCTTCGTCGTTGAGGTAGAGGTTGACGAAAGCCCGCAGCTTGCCCTCGTCGGTGTAGAGATGCTTGCGTAACTCGGGATGCTCCGCCACGAGCGCCTTCATGGCCTCCCCGACGGTTGCGCCGGGCACGTCAACCGAGGCTTGCTTGCCCACATACTGCCGCAAGGGCGTAGGAATAAGAATTTTGCTCATAGATGTACTGTAAGAGATGCGGCGTGCCCACCGCAAGATTCAGAGGCCTCTAGGGCGGGAGTGGGCTTACGAAATAGGCCGGAAATCGGACCGCTCCTGGCCCACGCTGCTACCATGACAAGGTGTCGCCGCTGCTTGAAATCCGCAATCTGAACATCGCATTCCCGGCGCAGGCCTCAGCCCCCGCGGCCCTGCGGGCCGCCGGACAGCCCCTTCGGCTTCGCTCAGGGCAGGCTGAGGCGGCTGTCCCCACACAGACTCTTCCCGCAGTGCGGGATCTGAGTTTTTCCATCGCTCCCGGCGAAGTTCAGGGATTGGTGGGCGAATCGGGGTCGGGCAAATCCATCACTTCGCTGGCCATCATGCGACTGCTGCCGCCGCAGGCGCTGGTCTCCGGCGAAATACTTTTCGCAGAGAGCGGCGCCTCGCCACTCGATTTGGCGACGCTGCCCGACGACGCCATGCGGCAGTTGCGCGGCTCGCGCATCGCCATGATCTTCCAGGAACCGATGACCGCCCTGAACCCGGTGATGCGCGTTGGGGATCAGATCGCCGAAGCGGTGCTCGCGCACAACTCCGTGGCGAAGCGCGAGGCGTGGCAGCGCGCCGTGGATGCGATGAATGACGTTGCGATTCCTGACCCCGGGCTCCGTGCGCGCGACTATCCTCACCAGCTTTCGGGCGGCATGCGGCAGCGCGTCATGATCGCCATGGCTATCGTGAACCGTCCGCAGTTGCTGGTTGCCGACGAGCCGACCACGGCGCTCGACGTCACGATCCAGGCGCAGATTCTCGAACTGCTCGCCCAACTGCGAACGAAATTTGGCCTGGCCATGCTTTTCATATCGCACGATCTCGCCGTGGTCTCGCAGGTCGCGGACCGCGTCGCCGTAATGTATGCCGGCAGCCTGGTCGAACTGGGCACGAAGTGCGACATCTTTCAGGCCCCGGCGCATCCCTACACGCGCGGTTTGCTCCACGCCGTCCCCGATCTAAGAACGGACCGCGCCCGCCCGCTGCAAACCATCGAAGGCACGGTGCCCGCGCTGCAAGCTTTGCCCCCCGGTTGTACCTTCGAACCCCGCTGCGAGTTGCGCGTGCCCGAATGCGGGCGCAAACTGCCGCCGCTGGTGGAAGTCGCTGCGGGACACTGGGCCCGCTGCCCGGTGGTGAACGTCTAACCAGGTAGCGCGGCCGAGAGCAAGATGCCGAGGGTACTTCCGATTGAAAATCAGAGATCAACGATCCGCGAAGATCCAACGGACCTGCAACGAACCTACAACGAAGCTAGCCCACACGCTCCAGCAGGTCCCGCTTCAGAAAAAGGAGCACAGTGAGTATCGTGAGCAACCCCACTCCAATCCACCAGGAATCCAGGTACTTCGCCCAGCCAAGGCTGGACGAAATAGTTGACCCCATCGCGGAACGGCACGCGATAAACATGGACCGCGTCCCGGGTGGACTGCGCCCACGATGAAACCGTCATAAGCAACCCAAAATGGAGCAGGGAATCCACGATCAAAAGCCCCACGATCCCCGTGAACCAGAGCGGCGTTCTGTCTTTAAACCGCCATCCCAGCCATCCGCCTCCCGCCATAGTGTTCCATCCTGATGCCGGAATTCCGCACAGCACATCTTAGCGCGAGGCATTGGTCTATAATCGGCAGTTTGTCCGGTGATCCGTGCGCATACTGGTTCTCAGCGACATCCACGCCAACCTCGAAGCTCTGGAAGCGACCCTCGCGGGTGCTCCGTCGTTTGACACGGTGGTGAATCTCGGCGACATTGTGGGCTACGGCGCCAGCCCCAACGAGGTGACCGACCGCTCGCGCGAGCTGGGAAAGATCTTCGTGCGCGGCAATCATGACAAAGCCGCGACCGGAGTCATGGACCTCGAAGATTTCAATCCCATGGCCGCGGCCGCCGCCATTTGGACGCGGAACGAATTGACGCCTGAGAATCTCGATTGGCTCCGAACCCTGCCGCATGGGCCGATTTCGGTGCCGGATTTCCCCCACGTGCAACTGGTCCACGGCTCGCCCAACGACGAAGACGAATACGTGGTCTCCCTGGGCGACGCTCTGGCCCCGCTGATCGCGCAGACCGTGCCGCTGACGTTTTTTGGACACACCCACCTGCAAGGCGGATTCTTCGCCAACGGTTCCTCCGCCGACGGCTTTCGTCCGGAGTATCGCACCGTAGGGCAGGCCGAATCGGTTCCGCTGCAACTGAAGCCGGCCACGCGGTACCTGATCAACCCGGGTTCGGTCGGCCAGCCCCGCGACGGCGACTGGCGCGCCGCCTTCGCCCTGTTCGACACGGACGCACAGATCCTCCATTTCCACCGCACGCCTTACAATTTAAAAGGGGCGCAGGATCGCATCTTTTCCGCGAACCTTCCGCCGCGCCTGGCCACCCGCCTCGCCTCCGGGCGATGAGTCGCAGGCCAGGCGTCGTTGTAAACTCGAGCATGCCCTCTTATTCTTCCCGCAGCACCGGGACCAAACATCTGTTCGAGTCCCGCGAGAATCCGCCTGAGCATTACCTGATCGCCCACAGCGACGGCGGCGCGCGCGGCAACCCCGGCCCAGCGGGTTACGGCGTGGTGATCAAAGACGACTCCGGACGCAAGGTCGCCGCGCTCAGCGAATATCTCGGCCACCAGACCAACAACTTCGCCGAGTACCAGGGACTGATCGCGGCCCTCGAATATGCGATCAAGCACGGGCCCAAGGCGCTGAAAGTCATCAGCGATTCGGAGTTGCTGGTGCGGCAGATTAAGGGCATTTACAAAGTGAAGAACGCCGTGCTGCAAGATCTGCATGGCCGCGCCAAAGAATTGATTGCGCAACTGGAGTGGTTCTCGATCGGCCATGCGTTTCGCGAGCACAACCAGGAAGCTGATCAACTGGCCAACGACGCCATGGATAAGGGCATGGGACGGAGCCGGCTCATGTGACCGCGGCCGCCTCGGCCGCGCGTTCGAGCCAACCGGCTCCCACGCAGGAATTCGAAGGCATCGTGCGCAACGGCAAAGTGGAATTGATTAACGGTGCCCTGCCCGACGGAACGCGAGTGCAAGTGCGCGTGAAGAAGTGAACGCGCGGGGGCGCGCCGGGCACGTCCCGCGCCCCGGATGGGACGCCTGAAACTGCGGTGAGCCCGGATGTTTCAATCGTGCCTACGGCACGAAATCACGACTTCCGAACCGGACCCGCCAGTGAACTGGCGGGCTATCGTCAATGATCCCTCCGGGACCGTTTCCGCTCGTGAATGGAGTACGAGGATCGAAACTTACTCCGCTGCCGACGTGTGATCGTGGACGATCTTCCATCCTTCGGGGAATTTGCGGAAGATCAGGGTGAAAAGGCCGTGCGGAGTCTTGCCATCCGACATCGTCAGGTGCCACGCGCCGCGTACGAAGGCGGCGTCCGCGCCCAGCATTTCGATGCGCAGCCCGGAGAATTCCAGCTTCCCCATCTCATGCCCGGGACTCTGATAGGTAGCCTTGTAGCGATCCATCGTCTCCTGCCAACCGCGCCGTCTCATTCGCGCCCGAGAAAAAAGTGAGCTCCGGAGATTTCCAGTATCCCGTCATAAAAGCGTCGAGGTCGTGATGGTTCCAGGCTTCCTGCTGCGTACGCAGGACGTGCTCGACGGCGGCTTTGTTGTCGTTTGGGGCGGTCTTGGGCGGTGGCTCTTGCGCGACGGCGACGATGGCGAATAACGGCAGCAGGAACAGGATGCGGAGAATCGCATTTTTTCTCATGATTTCCTCTCGTTCGAAGAGACACGGCTTGCAACGTCTTTCTGCCGTCGCGGGCAAAACGCAGCAAGCTACGTCTCTACGGATGCGGTCTCTTAGTGAGCTTCTTCCGTGGCCGGGGCGGTATCCGGCGTATCGACTTTTTGCGCGACCGCACGCGGCATGACCGGCGGCGGCTGGAATTCGCCGGGATCTTTGCCCGCCATTGCTGCCGTCATGAAGTTCATCCAGATCGGTAACGCCGCATGCGCTCCGGTTTCTTTGGCGCCCAGCGATTTCTTCTCGTCGTAGCCGACCCAGACTCCGCAAGTCGTTGTGGGAGAGAATCCGACGAACCAGGCGTCGGTAAAATCGTTGGTCGTTCCAGTCTTGCCCGCAACGGGGAAGGGCAGCCTCGCAGCTGCGATCCCGGTGCCGTGCAGCACGACCTCACGCAGCATTGAAGTCATGATGCGGGCGGTGCGCTCGCTGATTACGTCCTTCACGTCAGGAAAATCTTCCTCCAGCACGCGGCCTTCGTAGTCGGTCACGCGGGTGAGGTAGCGAGGCGTCACGCGCACGCCGTCGTTGGGAAAGACGCTATAAGCCGAGGTCTGCTCCAGCAGCGTAATTTCGGCTGCTCCCAGCGCGACGGGCAAGTAGGGCGGCAGCCTGGAGGTGATGCCAAAGCGGCCGGCGTAGTCGATCACGCTCTTGATGCCGACTTTGTTCGCCAGCTTCAGCGCCGGGATATTGCGCGACTGCGCCAGCGCGCGGCGCAGGGTGATGATGCCCTCAAACTTCTCGTCGTAATTGTGGGGAGAGTAAGGCCCGGAAGGCGTCTCAAAGCTGACGGGCTCATCGAGGATGGTGTCATCGGGGCTGGCGCCCTGGTCGATGGCGGCGGTGTAGACATAAGGCTTGAACGACGAGCCCACCTGGCGCAGGGCCTGGGTGGCGCGGTCGAACTTCGATTCGTTGAAGTCGCGTCCTCCGACCATGGCCTTGATGCCGCCGGTGGCGTTGTCGAGGGCGAGCAGCGCCCCCTGCGCGCCGGAATCCTGCTCCAGGCTGACGCGGGCCGCGCCGTTTGTGCCCAGCGAAAGAATCTTCACGTAGCAAATGTCCCCGGCCTTCAGGATTTCCGCCAGCTTTTGCTGGGTCCAGGCAACGTCGGCTTGTCCGAGGGCGGCGGTGTAGTGGCCGAACTTCAGGGTGGCGATTCCGGTGCCGGAGGAAGTGACCAAGGCGTGGACGTATCCCCCGACTTCAGGCTCGTCGTCCCAGTCGGGATGAGAGTATTTGTCGAGGACGGCTCCCTCGGCCACCACGTTTTCCAGATGCCCTTTCCATCCGTGCCGCCGTTCGTAAGCCGCCAACCCGTCGAGCACTGCCTGATTGGCGGCCTTTTGCAGATCCACGTCGAGCGTGGTGTAAACCTTCAGGCCGCCCTCATGCACCTGATCGGTGCCGTACTTGCCTTCGAGGTAGCGGCGAATTTCCTCGACAAAGTACGGAGCCAGCGAGTTTGGATCGTGGGCCAGATGCAGAACCAGCGGCGCAGAGCGGGCCTCGGCGGCCTGGGCGGCGGTGATCTTGCCATCTTCCAGCATGGCGTTGATGACCAGATTGCGCCGCTTCTGGGCACGGTCGGGATGGTTGATCGGCGAATACACGCCCGGTCCCTTGGGCAAACCGGCGAGTAGAGTCGCTTCGTCCAGAGTTAGTTTTTTCGCCGGCTTGCTGAAGTAGAACTCCGAAGCGGCTTCAAATCCGTAGACGCCGTGGCCGAGAAAAATCTGGTTCGCATACAGGGTGAAAATCTGCGGCTTGGTGAAGTGGCGCTCGATCTGGATGGCCAGCATGGCCTCCTGCACCTTGCGATGAAAGGAGCGGTCGGGAGACAGAAAGAGATTGCGCGCCAGCTGCATGGTCAGGGTGGATGCGCCCTGCACCTTGCCGCCCGATTCGATGTCGCGGTAGGCAGCGCCCACGATGCGCCAGAAGTTGATTCCGGAGTGGCGGTAGAAATCTTTGTCTTCGATGGAGACCAGCGCATCGCGCAGCACCGGGGGAAAGTCGTCGTAGCTGGCGACCACGCGCCGCTGCAGCGCGAACGAGCCGATCACGCGGCCGTGATCGTCATAGACTTCGGTGATCGAACTGGGACGGTAAGCCTCCAGCGCGTCCACCTGGGGCAGGTCGGTGGTATAGACGAGCAGAAGCCCGGCCGTCGCTCCCACTAGCGCCGAGACCAGCACCAGCAGTCCAAACAGCACCCGGCCCACCAGCCGGCGCCCGCCGATTTCAACCGGCGGAAGATTTTCGTAGAGAGACTTCATGAGCCGTCGAGCTCAGGATAGCATTTTGCGCAGGGGCCGCTGCTCGGGTGCGCTGATCAAGGGCTGCCCATAAAAAAATCGCGCGCCGAAAATGGCACGCGACGAACTTTAGTGAACTCAGAACTAACTGCTTCGGCTCTTCAAGACTTCCAAGGCCTTGTTCAACTGATCGTCCACCGTGTTCTTGGGTTTGGCTTCCTGATCGGGGGCGGTTGAGCTATCGTCGTCGTCCGCGCCCAGAGCATCGTCGGCGTCGGCCACCAGCACATTAGGAGTGATGGCAGTATCCTGAATGGCCTTTCCGCTGGGCGAATAGTATTTGGCGACCGAGAGAATGAGGGCGCCGCCATCGGGCAGGTCAATCGTTTTCTGCACCGAGCCGTCGCCGAAGGTCTTGTCGCCGACCACATCGCCGCGGGCGTTTTCCAGAATCGCCGCCGCGACGATCTCAGCTGCGCCAGCGGTGCCTTTGTTGACCAAAACGGCGACCGGCAAGGCGGTGATGGCCTTGGCCGGATCGGCGTTGAAGGCTTCCCGCGGATACTTCTGACCCTGCAGATAGGTAATCGTTCCGTGGTTGAGGAAAAGGTTCGCTACCGCGATACCCTCGCTCTCGTCTCCCTCGGCACAATTGCGCAGATCGAGGAGAATCTTCTTCGCGCCGGACTTTTCGAGCGCCTTGATCTTCGACGCAATCTCCTGCGATTTGCCCTTGGTCAATGCCTCGACTTTGACGTAGCCGATGCCATCTTCCATCATTTTGTCGGAGACCGGAGGAATGCTGACCACGTCGCGCTGGATCACCATCTTTTGCGGCTCAGCCTTGCGCGGACGAACCACCTCGACATTCACACTCGATCCCGGCGTGCCGGCCAGCAGGTTGCGGATTTCGGGCAGCGACATTTCGCGCGTGCTGTGCCCTTCGATGGTTTCGAAGATGTCGGTCGCCTCAATCCCCGCCTTCTCGGCGGACGACCCCGGCAATACGGAGACTACGTCGGCGTAGCCGAAGCGCTTCGAGACCACCGCGCCAATGCCGCCTTTGGCCTCCGTCTTGTGCGCCTTGTAGGCCTTATAGGCGTCAGGAGACATGTAGCCGGAGTTTGAATCGAGCGATTCCAGCAGCCCGTGCAGCGCGCCGTCGGTCACCTTCGGGATGTTCGGCTCTTCGACGTACTCACTCTGCACCCGCGAGAGAACCTCGCTATAGACCTGAAGTTGGCGGTAAGAGCCGTCGTTCGAGGAGGCATGCACGCCTCCCAGCGAACCCACGACGACGAACAGTAATACGGCGAAGGACGTAACGAGAATCGCTGCTTTGGTTTTCATGGACATCAGTTTGGCCGTCTTCTGGAAGGAAGTACTTCCTGAGAAACTCTAGAAACTCTGGTTATTATATATCTGTAGATGCGAGTTGCCATCCCCCGGCTGCTCAGTTTTGAGCCTCTTCGGTAACGCAGCCTCGCCCCAGGCTCATTGAACAGACGGACGAGGCGGCGCCGGGTTATCGAATGAAGTATGCGCGACCAACGGCCCGCAATTTCTTTGTGGGGCCGACATCAACAAACTAAATGACTTAGCTACGATGTTGGCTTGAAACTCATGGTAATCAGGGTCTGGACCGACACCGCCCGTCCATTCATGCTGTAAGGCTTGAATTTCCAGAGTCTGACCCCATCGATCGCAGTCCGCGCAAAGGCCAGCGATCCTTGCAGGAACTTCGCATCCTGTACCGTGCCGTCGCGGCCAATCAGGACCTGCAGCACTACCGTCCCCTGCTGGCTCTTGGCGTTGGCCGGATAGTCAATGGGCGGCTGCTCCGTGAGCAAACTACGTTCTGTGGCCTCTGGAATCACGACGGGCTCAATCGAAGGCAGCGCGGTCTCCGGAGACTTGCTGCCGCTGGAATCGGGCGTGGTCGAAGCCATGTGCGACTTCAGGCTCGAGGGAATCGTATTGGCGGGCGAGGAAACATAGTGCGTCGGCGGATTTTGGGGCGGCGCGGGTTGGGGTGAAACAGGGGACGCAGACGGGAAAACCACGGCCGGCGTATCGGAGTGCGGCTGCTCGACAGCTGCGGAGACTGTAACTGCCGGACCGGGAGTTGTTGAACTTGGCGCTGCTGAACTTGGGTTCGCTGAACTTGGGTTCGCTGAAGCAGGCGCTGTTGAAGCAGGCGCGGAACTGGGCGATGCACCGGGCGGTGAAGCTGCTCCGGTCCCATCGGATCCGTTGGCGGGCGTCGTGGTCGGGGGCACCGTCTGGGGTTGATTTTCCTGAACCTGCACCCCAGAGGGTTGGGTGGGGTCGACAGGAGCCGTGCCTGATCCGTCTGCTTGTCCCGGAGTCTGATCGGGATTCGAGCCATCGCCCGGCTTCTTCGCCGTTGGATCGACCACGGGCACTACGCGAATTTGCGAAGGATCCGTAGTGGCGTCTGGAATGTTTTCCGCGACCGGGAGTTTGTATTCGTCACCGGGCCGGCCAAAGTCTTCGTGGGCTGCGGGGGCCTGCACCGGCGTCACTGGTTGCGGGTTGAGCCAGGCGTGGGTTGCCTTTTGGCCGCGCGCCCAGACCGAACGAATGGTTGGATGCCAGGGCGCTTGCGGCGCCACGGCAATCGCACAGGCCGCCAGCGCCAGCGCCCAGAGGATTGCCTTCTTTCCCAGGCCGGAGCTCGAGCGGGTCTTTTCCTCAGACGGCTCAGTCTCTCCCGCTATATAGGAGAAGAGCACTGCTTCGCTTCTTTGCTCGCGAGCGCTGGGCGGATGCGGGATTTCTTCCGGTGCGGCTCTTTCCGCCACGTCGGTCACCGAGGCCTCGGAGTGCGCCGGAGTCTGATCGTAGCCGAGTAGTTCGGGCTTCGCGGCTGGCGGAGGCGCCTCGGTTTGCGCTGGAACGGGCGGTAGCGTGCCGGCCCGCGCGTTCAAATACCACTGCAGTCCCCGCGGCTCACTCGGCGGAGGCGGGGGAGCCGGAGCCGTTTCTTCTGCAGCGACCGAAGCGGCCATTGGTTCTAATTCTTTCAGCTGATCCGTTGCCGGGCCTGCGGGATGCTCCAGGGCCCTCTGGGCGTCCGAATCCACCACAAACTGCGTTCCGGGAGCCGTATTGGCCGATTGCAGAAACTCCCCTGCGCGCAAGGTTTTCTGACTCCGGTCCATGGAGGCAGGGGTCCCAGTTGAGGCCGAAGATGAGCCTGGCGGCGATCCGGCAGAATGCCCTGCGGCTGCCGCCTGAGCAGCCGGAATCGCTGATTCCTGCTTGGCCCGCAACAGATCACGCGCCGTCGTGAGAGTATCTGTGACTTGGCTGATCAGAAACGGCTTGCGCAAAATCGAGTTTGCGCCCGCCTGCAGCGCCTTGGGAACACTCGCGTCGTCGCTGACGATCGCCAGGGTCAGCGGCCGTTCGGAGGCCTTGCGTTCGCGGGCCGTGGTCAGCAGAAACCCGGCTTCCGGCTGCTTATCCCAATCAATGATAACGATTTGAAACGGCTGGTTTGAGACTCTCTCCACCGCGGCTACGGCTTCGGAGCAAGACTCTGCCTCGACCCCGAGACTCCCCAGCACCTGGAAAATGAGTTCGGCGGTTCCGTTATCCGACGAGAACAGAAGGCAGCGCAAGGCCATGCTCCTTCAGACTAGGGGGAGCAGTAACCGTGGGGCAAGATTACCGTAGTGGAACGAAAGGGTCTCACTAGCGGGGGTGCGCGACACCGAAAGTACATGTACTACCGGCGCAGCCGCGCGCTAGAATGCTCGGTCACTCGGGCTGAGGCGCTTGCATGCAGACTGCGGACGTCGTCATTGTCGGCGGAGGGATTGTCGGGTCGAGCATTGCCTATCACCTGACCGCCGCGGGCTGCCGCAATATTCTCGTCCTTGAGCGGGAGTCGGCGCCGGGCAAGGGATCGACCGGCAAGAGCATGGGCGGCGTGCGCGCCCAGTTTTCTACTCCAGTCAACATTCAGATGTCGCTGTACTCGATTCCGTTCTATGCCGGCTTCGAGGAGCGGCTGGGCTATCCCTGCGATTACCGTCCCCAGGGATATCTTTTCTGTGCGACGTCGGAAAAACATATGGCGTACTTGCGTGTGAATTATGAGAAGCAAGTAGCGATGGGATTGAAGAATGTGCGTTTGTTGGAGGGCGCAGAAATCCGTGGGATGTTCCCGCAATTGCAGGGCGACGACATTGTGGGCGGGAGCTTTTGTTCGACCGACGGCTTTGTCGACCCCTACAGTGCCATGACCGGCTTCATGACCTGGGCGGCGGATCACGGAGCAACGTTGTGCAAGAACATGGTGGTGACCGGCGTGGTGCAGGATGCGCGCGGAATCGCGGGAGTGGAGACAAGCCGCGGCCCGGTGGCAACGCGCAAGGTCGTCAACTGCGCGGGGGCATGGGCGGCCAGCGTGGCCAAACTCGCGGGCATAGACTTGCCGGTCGAGCCGTTGCGCCGCATGCTGGTGCCGAGCGAGCCCTTCGATCAATTTCCTCACACCGCGCCCATGATCATCGACATGTCGAACGGGTTCCACTTCCGGCCCGAAGGCCGCGGCTTCCTGCTGGCCTGGAACGATCCCGAAGAGACGCCCGGGTTTAAGACCGAGTTCGATCCGGCGTTCGTGGAAAAGATATTGACTCGCGCCGCGGATCGCGTGCCTTGCTTCGCCGACTTGCCGGTGAATCCGAAGCGGGCCTGGGCCGGGTTGTATGAGATGACGCCCGATCACCATCCCATTCTGGGTGAGGCGCCGGATGTGGCGGGATTCTTCCTGGCGAACGGCTTCAGCGGGCACGGAGTGATGCATGCTCCCGCGACCGGGAAGATTCTGAGTGATCTGATTCTGACGGGCAAGACGGATTTAATCGATGCGTCGTTGCTGGATCTGGCGCGTTTTTCAGAAGGACGCCTGATCCACGAGACAGCGGTGCTATGAACCTAGACCATTTCTCAAGAACCTGGAACGCCAAAGGCCACCGCATGCTGGAACAGAATTATTGGTTGACGACGAGCGCAATGCCGACTTCGGATGGGGCGCGCCCGCTGCCTGAAAGTGTAGACGTCGCGGTGATCGGCGCGGGCTTCACCGGCCTCTCCGCGGCGCGCACGCTGGCCAAGCGTGGCGCGAAAGTCGCCGTGCTCGAATCCGAAACCATCGGCTGGGGAGCGAGTTCGCGCAACGGCGGGATGGTGCTTACGGGTATGAAGCTGGGCGTGAACCATCTCATCTCGATGTACGGACGCGAACTCACGCAGCGCATGTACGCTGCTTCGCTCGCGACCATCGACTGCGTCGAAGGAATTGTCCGCGAGGAAGCCATCGAGTGCGACTTCTCCCGTTGCGGGCATCTTGAAGTCGCCTGCAAGCAGAAGCATTTTGACGACTACGCGCGGCAGGCGGAGGTGATCGCGCGAGAATTCAATCATACTTTGCGCGTTGTCCAGAAGCATGAATTGAGTGCCGAGATCGGATCGGCCATCTATTACGGAGGCATGGTGGATGAAGTCAGCGCCGGGTGCAATCCCGCGCGTTACGTTGCCGGACTTGCGCGCGCTGCCATGAAAGCTGGAGCCGAAATCTTCGAGCACACGCGCGTCGAGAGCATTCAGCGCGACTCCCGCGAAGGCGAAGCCGGATGGAAGCTGGCCACATCCCGCGGGCCCATATGGGCGCACGAAGTGTTCGTCGGCACCAGCGGATACACCGGGAAAGCGACTCCCGCGCTGCAGAAGAAGATTATCCCCATCGGCTCGTTCATCATTACGACCGAAGTTCTGCCGGAAAAGCTGGCGCACGAACTCAGTCCGCACAATCGCATGATCTACGACTCGAAAAATTATCTCTACTACTATCGTCTCACGCCGGACCGCCGCATGTTGTTCGGCGGCCGCGCCGCATTCTTCCCTGAGACCGATCAGACGATTCGCAAGAGTGCGGAGATTCTGCGCCGCGGCATGATCGAGGTCTATCCGCAACTGAGCGACGCGAAGATCGACTACGTCTGGGGCGGCACGCTCGACTTTGCCTTCGACATTATGCCCCACGCCGGGCAGCTCGACGGCATGTACTACGCCGTAGGCTATGCCGGACACGGGGTTGCGATGGCGACCTATCAAGGCCAGAAAATCGCCGAGCTGATGGCGGGAGGTAAGCCGGAGAATCCGTTCGTCGGGATCAAGTTCCCGGGCGCGCCACTGGGACTGTACAACGGTAAGCCTTGGTTTCTGCCGTTCGCGGGTGCGTGGTACAAGTTTCTGGATTGGGTGAGTTGAAGCGTAGGGGGAAGCAATAAAATCTCGACATGCCCAAGTCCGGCACAAAGTCGCGCATCATGTACATCGAATCGAAGGCCGAGAGCCTGAACGGGCCCGCACGTATCGGACGAGTGACGTTCTCTAAGACCGGAAAGAGCATTTACTACGGGGGGATTCTGTTCCACGGCCTCAGGGGCTTCGGCTTCAAGGCCAACTATCTCAATGAGCAAACTGGAGAGCAGTATTGGATTTCCGGTCCACGCCGCGACGGCCGGGATCGTTTGTACGTCAGCAATATCCCGGCAGAAATCGACGAAGACGTTCGCGAGGAGTACTGGACCGCTATTCGTGAGAAGCCTGAACTCAAGAATCAGTCACGAACCTGACTCGCTTTGTCATCCTGACAGAAGCGAAGGACCTGTGTACTTTGTCGGCAGCGTCGGCACTGCCGGCGAGTGCATAGGTCCTTCGGCCCGCAAGGAACGCGGACCTCAGGATGACAGGGCTTTCGCAGACTCCGTCGAAGGGGTGCACATCAATGCACCAAAACGGTGTGCCATGGTGTCATGGCCGACGGCAAACAAGTTCGAAGGAGCGTAACGCTGGCCGAGCAGGTCGAGCGCATCGCCAGGAAGAGACGCCTCAGCAATAACCACGTGCTGGTCGAACTGGTCGAGCAGGGGCTTGAAGCGCAGAAGGAAAAAGAGAAAGCATTCTTCGCTCTGGCGGAACGCTTTCGGGCAGCGGCCGGTCCGGACGAAGTGAAGCAGCTGGGCAAGGAAATGGGGCGTTTCATCTTCGGCGAGTGAGTGCGAGGACAGCGTCCTAACGATGTCGAAGTCAGAGGTTTGCGCAACGCTAATCTTGCGTAGGCAGGGTGAAGTCTACGGTCCAGGCTGCGTTTTTAGGAGCCGCGTTGCAAGGTACACGACCGGCCCAACCGCGATCGCAATCAAGCCGCCGATGGTGGAGAAGCGGTCGCCGCCTAGCAGCGCCACCATCGCCATCACCACCGGCGCCCCCACCACGTAGAACAATCCTGCGCGTCCGCCGGGAACGGTGAATGAGCGCTTCAGTTCGGGCTGCGTGCGCCGCAGCCTCCATGCCGAGAGCACGGTCAGCAGCGTCGTCGCCGAGCGCAGCCAGATATAAACTGAAATCAGTTCCCCGAGGCTCCGCCAGGCGAGGAGCCCGTAGATGACCGCCGAAACCACAATTGCCAGCCACGGAGTGCCGTAGCGCGGGTGTTTGCGGGTGAGCCTCTGCGGCAGGTATCCGTCTTCCGCCATCGCGAAGGGCATGCGCGTCGTGGTCAGCACCGTGCTATTCAGCAGCGCAACGTTGCCCACCATGGCGGCCAGGGTCATCCAGGTGCCAAGCCATGGTCCTCCGATCATGCCGGCCGCGTCTGAGAAAAATCCGGTATGCCACTTCTCCCAATTGCCCGCCGACGCCAGCCCGGCCAAGGTGGGCAGAAAGTAGGCCGCAATCGAGAGCGGTACCACGACCGCCAGCGCGCGCGGATAAGCCCGCTGCGGATTTTCAACTTCCTCAGCCACGGTCGAGAGCTGTTCGTATCCTGAGTAAAGCCACAGGCCCAGCGCCAGTCCGACGCCGAAGATCTTGAACGTGGGCTGATGCGGAGGAATCAATGGGATGAACGGATTATGGTGCCAATGGAACAGCCCGATGACGATCATGGTCATCACCGGCAGAAAAATAAAAATCTCCAGCGCGGTTGCGACCTGCCCCACCATCCGGATGCCACGCACATTGATCCAGGTCAGCACCGCGATCAGCCCCACCGAGACCAGGTAGTGCTCCCACCACGTCATCCGGGGAAAGTAGTAGACAAGATAATCGGTGAACAACACGGCATACGCGCCGCCCAGAAGAAACGATGCCGACCAGTTCCACCATCCGGCGAGAAATCCCCAAAAATCGCCGAAGGCGGCGCGCGTCCAGCGATAGAAGCCGCCCTCCACGGGCATGGCGGTAGTCAGTTCGGCCGACACCAGCGACACCGGTATGCACCAGAAGAACGGCAGGACCAGCAGATAGATCAGGGTCATCCCCGGTCCCGAGGTGGTGACCATGTCCTCGAGTCCGAAGGGGCCGCCCGTCGTGTAAGAGAACATTACGAAGACGAGGTAGAAGAGGCCAGCCTTGCGCAGAGCGGATTGTGCGGGAGTCGTCAAAGGGGAGGGCAACGCGATTTCGATTTCAGATTGAACATCAAAGTCTTGGTTCTTAAATCTGCAATCTGAAATCTACAATCTGAAATCTCCCATCGTCTTCAAGCTGAAATCACCAATCGCTACGCCGCCAGCGTTCCCGTCAGCGCGCCTTCCAACTCCAGCAACTTGCGTTTTACGTCGAGCCCGCCACCGTAGCCGCAGAGTGTGCCGTTGGAGGCGATCACGCGATGGCAGGGGACCACGATGGCCACCGGGTTCCGATTGTTGGCCATGCCCACGGCGCGGAATCCCTGGGGTCGGCCCACCGCTCGCGCGATGTCGGCGTAGGTGCGAGTCTCGCCGCAGGGAATCGCGACCAGCGCCCGCCAGCATGCCAACTGGAAGTCAGTCCCGCGGAGATCGAGCGCAAAGGTAAACTCGCGCCGCTTGCCGGCGAAATATTCTTTCAATTCGCGCACATAGGGCCACATTACGTCAGCAGATTCCTCGAAGCGCACGCCCATGCTCTCCTGTCGCAGATTTCGCGGATTGGGGCGAATCGTCTGCTGCCCGGGTCGCCGCGCGTCAAACTCCAGCGCTACCAGACCGTTCGTTGAAGCGGCCAGAAACAGGGGGCCCACCGGCGATGTAAATACAGCGGAATGAAGCGTTTCCATACAGTCCCCGTGATCGCGGCGACTGCTTGAGCAGTCGCCGTGCTCATAACCATAGCACGGGCACTCAATTCGGTTTCCCCGGTTGACAGAATCCGCTTTTTCGACGACAGTGTCTGCTGCAATTCAGCGGGGAGAAGGTGAACGCGAAGGCAAGTAAAAGGAAGTTAAGCAGGGAAAGCTGAGCGTTGAAAAAAGCTCTCATCGTTTTTGCCGCTGTGGTACTGGCGCCGGTGCTCGTGATCAGCCTGGTGGTCTTAGCGGCCGGAGACTGGCGGGCCATCGGCCAGACCGAGGCCGGGGACAAGATTTCCGTCAGTTCGATCCGCGTGCTCAAAGGCAATCAGCGCATTGCGCTGGTTCGGGTCGAGTACAAAGAACCAGTGAAACTGGCGCAGGGTGGCCCCTTCGTCGAGATGCGCGCCCGGGTTCGCTTCAACTGCGCCAGTGGCGTCGGCAGCCCCACCACGGAGTGGTTCTACTCTCGCGACCACAGTGGACGCGTCGTGGTCAGCAAAAAGGCTACCCACGACGACCAGTTCGGCAAGAGTCCCGAAGGCGACTTCGGTGGCCTGGTCAGCAAGAGCGTCTGCAGCCAAACCAAGTAACTGAGCCTGCCCATCGGACCCCATGGATGTGTACTTGATTGACGGGACCTATGAATTGTTCCGGCACTTTTTCGCCGTTCCGTCTGCGAAAGATGTGGCCGGGCAGGAAATCGGCGCAGTCCGCGGCGTGTTGAATTCCATTTTGTCCATGATCGAGCGTGGTGCGACCCACGTCGGAGTGGCAACCGATCACGTCGTGGAGTCGTTTCGGAATGATCTATATCCCGGATACAAGACCAGCGAAGGGGTGGATCCGGAGTTGCTCTCGCAGTTTCCCATTCTCGAGGAGAGCCTGGAAGCGATGGGGGTGGTGGTGTGGCCCGAGACCTACTACGAGGCGGATGATGCGCTGGCTTCCGCCGCCGGCAAGGCCGCACAGGATGAAAGTGTCAGCCGGGTGCTGATTTGTACTCCGGACAAAGATTTGAGCCAGTGCGTTGTGGGCACACGAGTCGTTCAGTTGGACCGGCGCCGCGATCTCTTGCGTGACGAGTCCGGCGTTGTCGCCAAGTTTGGAGTGGGGCCGCAATCGATTCCTGATTACCTGGCGGTGGTGGGCGACAGCGCGGATGGTTTCCCGGGAGTGTCTGGATGGGGGCCGAAAGCGGCGGCTCTCACCTTATCTCAGTATCCGCACCTGGAAGACATACCGAAGGATTGGCGAGCGTGGCATCCCTCCATCCGCAAGGCGCGTCTGCTGTCCGAATCGCTTTTCAGCGCCTGGAACGACGCCCTGTTGTTTCGCACGCTCGCTACCCTGCGTCTGGATGTGCCGGTGTTTGAAACGATCGAGGAGCTTCGCTGGAAGGGACCGCGCCCGGCCTTTGCGGAACAATGCCGCCGAATGAAATCCCCCGATTTGCTTCGTCGCGCCACGTCGGCAAGATTCGCATAGATCCCACGGACGATTTTCACAGGCGTGACACCTCGGTAACTTACCAACCACTTCCACGCGCCTCGCTTTCAGCTTATGCTGATAAAGAAATCGGCACGCGGCCGGATATCGCCCACCTCGGTATGGATTCACTTCGACTTTATGGCCTGGTTACTGCGGGAAGCGTTGCCCTGTTGGGCGCGTACGCGCTCTTGCGGCGCAAGCCGAAGACGCCTGGTGAACTGGAGCGCGAGCGCCGGGCCTGGCTGGAGGGCACGGGCCGCATCACCGACGGCACTGTGATAGACGTCCAGGAACTGGCCGCCGCGAGTAACCACCACGCCGCCGTGATGCTTATTTACAAATACGACGTGGCCGGAGTTTCCTACGAATGCTCGCAGGACGTAACCCACTTGCGCCATTGGATCAATCTTCACTCCTGCCGCCTCGGGCTGCACACCTCGGTGAAGTACGATCCGCAGAATCCGGGCAATTCCCTGGTGGTCTCGGAAAATTGGATGGGATTGCGGCAGTAAGTTCTACTGCCACTTCAAGTGCATGGCGGTGTTGTGCTTGTCGAAGGTGATCTGCAGGGTCTTGTCGTTGCCCCCGATTAATTGGGCAGAGATTGTTCTCGAGAGATCAATTGTCTGATCTTGAGACTGGGCCCGGAAGCGCAGCACGTGTTTTCCCGCCGGAACCTTGAGGGTCTGCGATTCGATGCCCCGCACTCCGTTGAATAGGCCGAGCCGCTTTTCAGCTCCCCCGTGCAAGGGCCGCGTCGAGGCCAGCTTGTCATCCACCCAAACGGATAGAGTTGCGTCTTGGAATTGATGCCGCACCGCCAGTTCCACGGTAGAAAACGGCACAACGACTTCGCTAACGGGATGCAGGTCAGAGCTGACAGGGGCTCCAGATGGCCTCCGGGCAGACGCTCTCCGCACGGTCGCTTTGGTTGCCGAGTGGGCGGGCAAACCGTTTGCCGCAGTTGCAGCGACACTCTTCGTGGCCGGAGTGCCCGCATTCCTGACCGCGCTTCCGGATGTTCCAGCGTTCGCCTGAATCTGATCGGCTCGGGTCTTGGCTGTCTCCGCCACATCTGTGGCTGCATCGTGCTCAATAGACAGCAGTTTCGACTGCACGCCAACGATGAGCAGCATGATCACGGTAGCCACGCCCAGGATCAGGTCTTTTGCCGGCGCCTTCAGAATCGCGGCCCGAACGAGCTTCACCGCATACGCCAATCCAACTGCCGGCCTCCGGCTCAAAGTTGCTGCCTGTCGGTCTTTTTGCGAACCTGTTCCGGCAATCGCCTGCAAGGAGGTAGTCGTCGATCCAGGCTGGTATTGCGCCCGCAGTTGGCGCAAG
Organism: uncultured Acidobacteriaceae bacterium; assembly: GCA_963825155.1. Taxonomy (GTDB): domain Bacteria; phylum Acidobacteriota; class Terriglobia; order Terriglobales; family Acidobacteriaceae; genus Sulfotelmatobacter. The sequence goes on from CAWGRZ010000005.1 coordinate 285,221, forward strand.
TCGCTGGCGAATTCTTCGCCTCGCTGGTAGCGCTGCTTGCGGTCCTTCGCCATGGCGCGTGCGATGATCGCATCCAGTTTGCGCGGTAAGTTCAGGTCGAGGGCGCTCACGGGTACGGGTTCGCGGTTTGCGACCTTGAAACACACGGTGGTCGCGCTGTCTCCCTGGAAAGGAGAATGCCCCGTGACCATGGCATATAGAATTACGCCCAGCGAGAACAAATCCGAGCGCTTATCCACGCCCTCACCGCTGAGTTGCTCTGGCGCCATGTAAGCTGGCGTCCCGAGAACCTTGCCGGGAAGCGTGAAGTGTGCCAGATTCAGCTTGGCAATGCCGAAGTCGGCAATCTTGGCGTGTCCATCGTGTGTAATAAGAATATTGCCTGGCTTAATGTCGCGATGAATCACGCCCTGGGCGTGCGCATAGTCCAGGGCGGTGGCAATTTCTTCAGCGAACTGCAACGCCTTGTCGAGGGGAAGCTTCTTCTCGCGTGCCAGGAGCCGGTTCAGCGCCTCTCCCGCGACATATTCCAGCACAATGTAAGGAGATTGAGTCTCCGGGTCTTCGCCTACGTCAAAGACGGCGACAATTCCCGGATGGTGCAACCGTCCCGCTGCCCGGGACTCGTTCAGGAAGCGGCTGCGAAATTCCTTCTCTTCCTCCGCTTCCTGACTGCGCAGTGAAACCGTCTTCAACGCAACCATCCGCCCGATCTGCGGATCGCGCGCCTTGTACACAATCCCCATGGCTCCACGTCCCAATTCGCCGGCGATCTCATACCGGCCAAACCGTTTGGTCTCGGGATTATCCTTATCCATGGAGTAGTCCTTGCCTGTTTGCATGCGGACGAACCTGCCAGGTATCTGGACAGGGAGGGAGTCCTCTTATGGTAGCGCTGCGAGCTGTGTCATCCGACACCAACGTTGGCTCGCTACATTACCCCGGTAACGAGCCCGAGATAACGAGAGAGTCGGCCGGAAGCAGGGAGAGGGAAGAAGTCGGGAAGTATTGGAGAAACGCTAAAGCGGGAACGGTTCTAGCTTCCGGTAGTGAAGCCGCCGTTGTGGGCGACGGTCATACGCAGGTATTTATAAGGATTGACTGGGGTATCGTTGATGCGGACTTCATAATGAAGGTGCGGGCCGGTCGAGCGGCCACTAGTGCCAACGTATCCAATCACATCGCCGCGGTGTACCGCTTGCCCCGCAGTTACGGCGAAACCGGAGAGATGCCCGTAGCGGGTGCTGATGCCATGGCCGTGATCAATCATGATGGCCTTACCATAGCCGCCCAGGACGTCGGTAAACGTAACCACGCCGTCAGCTGGAGCAACAATGGCCGCGCCGTAGCTGCTGCCGATATCCACGCCGCTGTGGAATGCGCCCTCACCGTTGAAGGGATCAATCCGCTCGCCAAAACTGGCCGTGACCTGGCCGTCCACCGGCCAAAGATTCGGCGCCGAATTCGCCCGGAACCAGTCCGCCGTCGTGGCATTGCGGGTCAGACCCATGGTGAGACCGACCATGGTCGCGCCGGTCAACGCGGATGTCCGCAGGGCATGCAACTGGTCGAGCGAGGAACTAACTTCGGCATCCTGAATCTGGTCGGCCGACGCCGTTACCAGTGTGGGCTCCGACTTCAACCCGTACAACGCCGATACTTCTCCAGCGATCGAGCCTAGCGAAGCTACCTGAACGTCGCGCTCCTTGGCTACCTGCTCCAGGCGTGAATAGCTGGTTTTGAGCTGATCTTTTTCCGTCCGCAGCTCGTTGTAGCGCGAAACCTTCAGCAGCATGCGGGTATAGGAGCTGGCAATTCCGGTCAGGCTGAGGAATCCAATCGCGGCTCCCACGACGAATACGTACAGATAATGCACGGGGATGGAAATCTTGCGTAGTTGCCCGTCGTCCCCGCGGGCCACAAAAAGGATGTAAAAGCGTTTTTGCAAATCGCTCCTCTACTCTTGAAGCGCCAGGTTCTTGAAAGCATCAGGTCCGGAACTTCAGGCAAAGTCTGAGGTTGCAGAATGCCTGTTCGGACCACCTGACTTTTCGGGCTACGCTCCCATCTTGGGAATGGAAACTCGTTCGTGCCCTACACCTACCGGAACCGCGACCCGAGCCTTGAAACCTGTATTTGCCTGCAATATCAACTAATTGCAGCTTATGCTCGGCCAAAGGTTTTGTGAATGACTGGTTAACGGTAACAAACTGGGTTCCCCCTGTCAACGACCGCGGAAAGACATTCTCAGTTACCGAAGACGGGGTAACCAGAGCCCCCATGGGACAAGTTACCGACGTTCGAAAGAAGCCGGGCATGACGCCGGATTCCCGTCAGCCCCGAGCTGCCCACCTTAGCTGGGCGCAAGCGAGCTGCTCTTGGAGCGAAAGGTGACGGCCTGCTGAATCTCCTTTTCGGAGCGCAGCATCAACTCCCCGGCGTCCCTTATAGTAGGGTGCGTCGTGCCGCTTACCGAAAAAGCGCTCATTGCCCAGATTCGCCGCATGGCGAGGCCGGCCAGCCCCGCCATCCTTACGGGAATCGGAGACGACTGCGCCGTGCTGCGACTGCTGCCGGGACTCGAATCCCTGGTCACGACCGACTTCACGCTGGAAGGCATCCACTTCCGCCGCGACTGGCACCCGGCTGAATCGGTTGGCCACCGGTGCCTGGCTCGCGGACTGAGCGACATCGCCGCCATGGGGGGTGAACCGGTCGCGGCCTTCCTTTCTCTCGCCTTGCCACGCGACTTGCCGCAATCCTGGGTCGGACGCTTCGCCCGCAGCCTCGTCACCCTCGCCGAAAAATACGGAGTCACGCTGGCTGGTGGCGATACCGCCGAATCACCGAACGGAATCCTCGCCGACATCATTGTGGTTGGCACCGCGCCCAAAGGCAAAGCCATCTTGCGTTCCGGCGCCCGCTCCGGCGACCGGGTCTTCGTCAGCGGAGAGCTCGGAGGCTCGTCCGCCGCCGTCTTGCAGATGAGAATCTGGCGAACACGAAGCAAGTCCTGGAAGAAGCTGAATCCCCGCGACTATCCCCGCCACTTTTTTCCCGAGCCTCGCCTCGAACTCGGCCGCATTCTCCGCGAGAAGGGCCTGGCCACTGCAATGATCGACACCAGCGACGGTCTTTCCACCGATCTGGCCCACATCTGCGAAGAGAGTGGCGTGGGAGCCGAACTCGAAGCCGAACTCATTCCCCGCGCCAGGGTCGACAAGCCCGCCCGAGAGGTCGAGCTCGACCTGGCGCTGCACGGCGGCGAGGACTACGAACTGCTGTTCACGGCTCGGCCCGGTAAGCGGATCCCCGCTCACATTGCCGGAGTCCCCCTCACCCAGATCGGGGTGATTACGCGCCGGCAAAAAATCTTCGTCAACAATTCCAAAGGTGTCGGCTACGAACTCGAGCCCCGCGGATGGGAGCACTTCCGCAAATAAGAAAAGTTGTCATCCTGAGGCCCGCGTTCTGTGCGGACCGAAGGGCAGCTTGCCGCCCGTGACGATGCTTCTGCCAGAATTGCACAGGTCCTTCGCTTCGCTCAGGATGACAAGCTGAGAAGAGGTTGCCAAGTGCAAGCCACCCAAGGATTACCTCCGTCACTACTCAGTCTCTACCCGCCCATGGCAAACCGGAATAGAGTAGGACCATGTCGTCCCGTAAATTGCTCATCCTCCCAGTTCTTGCGTTTTTGTTGACCATCGCCGCCTCTGCCCAGAAGAAGCAGCCGCCTCCGCCGCCGGCCCACGCCAAGTCGCCGTCGCCCGCGGTCACCGACGACTTCATCCACAAGCAGTTCGGCGATAACTGTTCGCTCCTTGCCGGACCGGCGCAGTTTGTCGCCGACCTCGACGACGACGGCATTGACGACCTGGTTGTCGCCGCCCGGTGCAAGAACCCCATGGCCGACAAAGACGAATACAGTTTCATCGTGGCCGACCCTTACGACAGCTTTCTCGGCTACAGCGACGTAAAGGTCACGTCGACCTTCGCTTCCGACGAGCCCGAGCGCCGCGGAGTCAGCCTGCTCATTATTCACGGCGCCGAAAAGGACGGCTGGCGCGCGGAGAAGCCCAAAGCCAAGTTTCTGCTCATCAACCTCCCCTTCAAAACTCTGGCCGTGAAACGGCTCGACTTGAAGAAGAAGACGATCCTTGGCATTTACATGGAAGAAACGGGCGAGGGCGAAGACAGTTCTTCAGTTGTCTTCTGGGACGGCAAGAAATACAAGTACCAACTGCTGGGATCGACGCTGGAGTAGGAAACAGATTTCAGATTGCAGATTTCAGATTTTTGATCTCAGAGCTCTCATTGACCCACTATCGGCCTGCGTTTTCAATCTGCAATCTGAGATCTGCAATCTGAGATCTGAAATCTGCAATCTGCAATGTTCCCGCCTAGTATCCCTCAGCCCCGCTTGTAGCGGGGGAATTCGCTTGTGCCAACTTTGTGGACGTTGGCCTCGGCGAACTGGCAAACCCGATCCAGCGAAGACTGCAGTTCGGCGGTGTAGCGGTCCAGGTCTGCGTCGGTCGCGTTCGCAGGCACCGGAATGAGTTTGCCGAAGCGCAGCAGCACGCGCGAGAAGGGCATGGGAATCATCAGGCGATCCCAGGTGTGAAGCACCCAGGCCCGGTCGACGGCCGCATGGAACATGGTCAAGGGCACACCCGACGAGCGTCCGAGGGCGACCGGGCCGGGCTTGACCTGGTGACGCGGGCCGCGCGGGCCGTCGAGGGTGAACGCGACCGCCCAGCCGGCTTCGAGGGCGCGACGCAAGCCGAGCAGTGCGCGCACGGCGTTGCGGCTGCTCGATCCCTTCACGGCAACGAAGCCGAACTTGTGGATGATGCGGCCCATGTACTCGCCGTCGTAACTATTGCTGCTCATCACTCTCACGTCGAGGCCGCGGCAGATGTAGGTTGCCGGAATGATGCAGGAGTGCCAGAACGAACCGATCAGCGGACGCTGTTCAAGGGCCTCCTGCGCGCCTTCTTCATAGGAAATGGAGACGCGCAAAGTGGGGCCGATGACGCGAATGATCCAATATCCCAACCAGATAATAATGCGCAGGACGATGCGCTGGCGAAGGGTGAAGCGGCGCGGGCCGGAGGAAATTTCCGCCGGAACGGGCGCTTCGCGAGTAGAGGCTTCGGGCACGCAGCTATTGTAATGGCAGGAAGGCTTACCCAAATCAGTTGAGGAGGGAGATCCTCCCATCGCTCTTACCGCTTCACCAGCAAAAAGGGGACTCAGTTCTCGAGGTAGGAATCGATCCAGGTTTTGATTCTCTGGCGGCGCTCGTCGTGGGGGTCGAACCGCACTCCGATGGACTTGGGCTTGCGCCAGCTCACCGCTCCACGGACGTTGATACGTGGCAGCGTCATCAGGGCAAACGACACTTCGACGCTCACTCCGATGGAGAAGTCTTCATGGGTCTTGACTGACATGCCGCCGGAACTCATTTCGATGGTGGTGGCGCTCAAGCGCCGGCCATCTCCGACAATGGAGACCTCGGTCATGACCGGGATGCGCACGTAGCGGCGGAATTCATGCAGCACGAGCATGCGCGTGGCACGGATCAGCTTGAAAGCGGCAGGCCGCTCCAGCGGCTCGTTGAACATGGCGTTGATGCCGTACTTGGAGTAGCGCATGGCTTCCTGCGCGTTGCCCCCCACGCCGTAGAGGACACAGCGGCTGTTCGAGGGTGAAGAGCGGGCAGCCTCCATGACAGACTCTGCCCCTTCCCCCAGACTCAGCACGCAGGCCTCGAACTTCTCCTTCTTCAGGCGCTCGGCGGCGTTGGCGGAAATGACCACGGTCTCGATGCCGAACTGGCGGAAGCCTTCTGACAACAGAGCGCGATACGGCTCATTCAGGCCTACGAGCGCGGTACGGGCGGCTGCTTTCCGGGTGTGGTGGATGGGGGCGAGGAGTGTGCCGAAAGCTTTATCCATGTTGAGGGGAAGACTCCACTTTCGAAAACCATTGTGGCGGGGGTGAGTGGAAACGCGAAGGTCACAAAGGGTCAACCTGAGAAGTACCAAAGTGTCATTACTTTTTCCAGGCCGTGTGAGACCGGACATTACGAAGCGAAACTGCTGTGGAATGAAGGAGTTGCTGGTCTGCGAGATTGAGAGGCCTCATGCCCCCAGGCCCAGGCCGGGATTCGGAGCTGCTATTCGCTCCAGCGCCGGAACAGCAACGCCCCGTTCGTTCCGCCGAAGCCGAAGGAGTTCGACATGGCGTATTCGATTGCGGCCTTGCGGGCGTGATTGGGAATGAAATCCATGCCGGCGGTATCGGGGTCCTGATTCTCCAGGTTGATAGTCGGGGGCAGGATCTGGTCGCGCAACGCGAGCACGGTGACGCCGGCTTCGAGTCCGCCGGCTCCGCCCAGCAGGTGGCCGGTCATAGACTTCGTGGAACTCACCGCAATCTTGCGTTCGCCGAAAAAGTTGCGAATGGCGTGGGCTTCGAGCGTATCGCCGATGGGAGTCGAGGTGCCGTGAGCGTTGACGTAGCCGACCACGTCGGGGGTGACCTTGGCATCGCGCACAGCGTTGCGCATGACGCGGAATCCGCCTTCGTGCTCGGGAGCGGGCTGGGTCATGTGGTAGGCGTCGCCCGACATGCCGTAGCCGGCGATTTCGGCGAGGATGGGGGCTCCGCGCTTCTGCGCGAATTCCAATTCTTCCAGAATCAGGATGCCCGCGCCTTCGCCCATGACAAAACCGTCGCGGTCCCGATCCCAGGGGCGGCTGGCTCTTTCGGGCTCGTCGTTGCGGGTGGAGAGCGCGCGCATGGCGGCGAATCCGCCCACGCCCATGGGCGTGATGGCGGCTTCAGAGCCGCCGGCGATCATGACGTCGGCGTCATTATGCTGGATGATGCGGAAGGAATCGCCGATGGAATGAGCGCTGGTGGTGCAGGCGGTGGCTGTGGCCTCGTTCGGTCCCTTGGCACCGCAGCGCATGGAAACGTGTCCCGCGGCCAGGTTAATGATGGACGCGGGAATGAAGAAGGGAGAAATCTTGCGCGGGCCCCCTGCGACCAGCGCGGCGTGCTCGCGTTCGATGATGTCGAACCCGCCGATGCCGGAGCCGATGTGTACCCCGACACGCTCGTCGTTTTCGGGCGTGATCTTGAGACCCGACATTTTCAGGGCTTCCTCCGCGGCGGCGATCGCCAGGTGGATGAAGCGCCCCATTTTCTTTACTTCTTTCTTCTCGATGTAGTCGAGCGGGTCGAAGTTTTTGACTTCGGCGGCAATCTGGCAGGCAAAGTCGGTGGTGTCGAAGCGGGTAATGCGGGCGACGCCGCTCTTCCCGGCAAGCACGCCCTTCCACACCTCATCGGTGGAATTGCCCACGCCACAGATCAAGCCCAGGCCCGTAACTACGACCCTGCGTCCCAAACTTACTTCCCCGCTTTCCCGTGCTTGCCGATGTAATCCACCGCGTCCTGCACGGTGCGAATTTTCTCGGCGTCCTCGTCGGGTATCTCGATGTCGAAGGCCTCTTCGAAAGCCATGACCAGTTCGACGGTGTCCAGGGAGTCCGCACCCAGGTCATCCACGAACGACGCGCTGGAGGTGACTTCACCCTCATCGACTCCCAACTGCTCCACGATAATCTGTTTTACCTTCTCGGCTACGTCTGCCATGTTTCTCCTCGCTTGCCTCGATTAGATTTGAATTTGGTTCTTCGGTTGCGCAATCGCAGCTCTATTTCTGCTGGCCCAGCCTCTGGCCCTCCACAAGGCTCGTCCTAACTTACGGCAAATCCGGAAAAAGGCGAGTGTGTAGTGTAATTGTCCCGGTGAATTAGTGTAAAGGAAGGCCCCTGCCACTCCTGATCAGGCCGCTGCCAACTTGGGATTGCACTCCTGAATCCTAACGGTTGGCGGTTGCCGGGGTCAAACGTGCGGCGGGTTATGATTAGGCGTTGACGAACTGGAGAGATTCCGTGAAAGCTGCATTCTGGTTGCTGCTGCTTTGTCCCCTGCTGCTTTGTCCCTTGGGCCACGCCGCGCCCTGTCCGACGGGGGAGGCGAAAGACGGCGCCGCCTTGGTGCAGATGGAGCAGCACTGGGCCCGGGCTTTGGAGCAGCGGGATGCGGCCGCGCTGGGGTGCATTCTGGCGGAAGAATTCGAAGATGCCGATCCTTCCGGCAAGCTGGCGGATCGGGCTGCGACTCTGGCCCAGGTTGCGAAGCGCAGGGACGTGCACAACGAATTGTCGGAACTGCACGCGCACGTGCACGGCGATATGGGATACATTCGGGGATTGGCGACCGCGACCGATCCGCAGATGAAGGTTGTTGCCCGAGTCCGGTTCACCGACATTTACGTGTATCGCGAGGGCCGCTGGCAGTGCGTGGCCGGGCATGAGTCGCTGGTCAGCGATTAGCTTCCCTTTGCGTCCTTGCGAAGCCTTAGCGTCCTTAGCGGTTAGATTCTTGTGCTTTTGCCCTAGCTCACCAGAGAAGCCGAGGAATCATGCGTGCCGTGGTGCAACGCGTCAGCCGCGCCAAAGTCACCGTCAACGGACGGACCAGCGGCGAAATCGGCCTGGGATTGCTGATTCTGCTCGCCGTGGGACACACAGACACCGAGTCCGACGCCACCTATCTGGCCGAAAAGATCGCCGGCCTCCGCATTTTTGAAAACGACGACGGAAAGATGAACCGCAGCGTGCAGGAGGTTGGCGGCAGTGTGCTGGTGGTTTCGCAGTTCACCCTGTATGGCGATGTACGCCGCGGCAAGCGCCCGTCGTTCGATGCGGCCGCTCCGCCGGAACACGCACGGCGGCTGTATGAGTTTTTCGTGGGGCAGATTCAAGCGGCGGGGCTGCGCTGCGAAACCGGCCGCTTCCAGGAAATGATGCAGGTGGAACTGGTGAATGTGGGGCCGGTCACGATATTGCTGGATTCGGGGAAGTTGTTTTAGGGTCAGGACAAGCCTTGGGTGGGTGACTTTCCCGCACTGCGAATCGATGCTCTAGCAGTCTCTCGCCTTACCGTGCCTGCAGAATCGCGTCGGCCACGCGCGCGGCTTCCACCGCCGCCTTGACGTCGTGAGTGCGAAGGATGTGCGCGCCCTTCAGGATCAGGGCAGTCTGCGTGGCCAGGGTTCCGTACAGACGGTCGGCGGGAGGCGCGTCTTTCCCTCCTTGGGCCAGGGTACGCCCGATGAAGGACTTACGCGAAGTACCAGCCAGCAGGGGAAATCCTGCCGCCTGCAAGTCACTGAAACGCGCCAGCAGCGGGTAGTTCTCATCGAAATTTTTCCCGAAGCCGAAGCCCGGATCGAGCACAATCCGCTCCCGGCGCACTCCCGCGAGCACCGCTTTTTCGGCCCACTCTTTCAGCTCGCGTTTTACCAGAAGCACGATGTCGCCCGGCGGCGGCAGGGTGCGCCACTCCTCGGGACGCCCGCGCATGTGCATCAGAACCGCACCGCATTTCAAGTCGGCGATGGTCTTCGCCATCTGCGGGTCCCAGCGGAATCCGCTGACGTCGTTCACAATCTCGGCCCCGGCGCCGACGGCAGCGCGGGCTACGGCGGCCTTGTAGGTATCCACCGAGAGGACGGCGTTGGGATGTTTCTTCTTCAATTCGGCGATGACGGGAAGCACGCGTTTGAGTTCTTCTTCCGTACTGACTGCGGGGGCGCGGACCGCGGCCTTGAGATTTGCCGCCGAGTTCGCCTCCGCTGGCTTCGAAGCGCCAGCCTTCGACGCGCCCGCGTCGACTCGAGCGCCGGGACGCGTCGATTCACCGCCAATATCGAGGATGTCGGCGCCTTCGTCGAGCAGATGGTGCGCGTGTTCGAGCGCCTGGTCACGATCAAGAAACTGGCCGCCATCGGAAAAGGAATCCGGCGTGACATTGACTACGCCCATGATCAGCGTGCGCTTTCCGAGCTCCAAAGCGCGCGTGCCCAGGTTCCATTGGAAGACTGGCCTCATGCGGCACGATTCTAAATGAACATTGAGGAACGAGGTGCAAAGGAACGAGCTGTAAACGAGTGAAATTACCGGCGACGTACGGCGGCGTTTCGCCCGCGCATGGCGTGGACGGCGCCCGGGCCAGTGCCGGTCGGAGGCTTGCGCATTCCATCCAGCAGTTCCTTGAGCACGACGGCGTTATTGTGGGTCTCGTTTTTCGAAGCAAAGAGCAGCGTGAGGCGTTTTCTCCTGTGGGCAAGATGGTAGAGCCGGCGCAGCGCGTCTTCGGCCTCTGAGCCTGAGAGCTCTTTCAGGTACTTCTTGCGAAAGCCCGCCCAGTGATCCGGCCGGGCGTGAAACCAGCGGCGTAGTTCATCGGAAGGCGACAGGTCGCGCAACCATTCGTCAACCGCAGCGCGCTCCTTGGTGAGACCGCGGGGCCACAGACGGTCCACGAGCACCCGTGCTCCGTCGCCGCGCGAGGCCGGTTCGTAGACTCGTTTGACCGCAACTGGCATGAGTGAGTAAAAGATCCTTTGCTCTATTATTGTAAAGCGGCCCGCAGGGCCGCGTATGACACAATCGAGGACGGTTCATGGAAGCGCAAGACAAGAGTTCGATGGGGCAGTTAGGTCGCAGGGGTCGCGCGGGCATTTTCTTTGGGGGGCTGGCCGTTGTGCTGGCGTTTGCCGTGATCTCCGGATGCGACGTCCAGCGTCGCAAATCAGACGCGGAGCTAGGCCTGAACGCACAACAGTCGGCTGGGCGCAAAATCTACGACTCCGAGTGCGACCGCTGCCACGAGCCTTATTCCAACCGGGGCAAGAAGGGGCCGAGTCTCAAGGGAGTCTTCCGGCACCAATATCTTTCTCTGAGCGGCTTGCCGGCGAATGATGAGCGGGTCACCGATATCATCCGTCTGGGCCGCAACGAGATGCCCGCCTACAGCCAGAAGCTGAGCCCGCAGGAGATTGAGGATCTGCTGGCCTATTTGCACACTCTGTAACCGGATGGGCTGGGCGCAGGCGTTTCGTCGATTTCATGGGATAATCCCGGAATGAAAAAGGCTCCGAAATCAGAGCTTTTTCGCGAGTTGCCTTCAGTGGATGAATTGCTGCGCCTGCCAGACATGGCGGCGCTCGCGGCTAACCACGGAGCAGCGGCGGTAGCTGACGCGACGCGCGCTGTGCTCGCCCGCTTAAGGGAAGAGATCGCTTCCGGACTCCTGGATGAGCCCGGGCTGCAGCTTGCTCTTTCGGGAGTCGGGGCCGCGATCGAGCAGCAAGTGCGCAAGGCGCTCGGCCGATCGCTGCGTCCGGTGATCAACGCGACAGGTGTGATTCTGCATACCAATCTGGGGCGTGCCCCTCTGACTGAGGGGGCCTTCGATCACATCCGTGAGACTTCTGCGCATTACTCCAATCTGGAATTTGACGTTGACGCGGGAGTGCGCGGCAAACGGGATGTGCATGTGGAACGATTGTTTCGCCGGCTGCTTGGCGCGGTCGAAATGGGATCATCCGCCGGGCTTCGCCCTGGCGAGACAGCCGAGGCGGCGGTCCCCACATCAGCAGAGGTCGCGACCATCGTCGTAAACAACAACGCGGCCGCTGTTCTGCTGGCGCTCAACACGCTGGCTGAGGGCGGGGAGGTGATTGTTTCGCGGGGCGAATTAGTGGAGATCGGCGACTCCTTCCGCATCCCCGACGTGATGGCGAAATCGGGCGCGATTCTGCGCGAGGTGGGGACGACGAATCGTACCCGTGTTGCCGACTACGAAAACGCAATCAATGAGCGCACACGCTTGTTGTTGCGGGTGCATCGGTCGAATTTCGAGATCACGGGTTTCACGGAGCAGCCCTCCACTGCCGAACTGGTGGCGCTGGGGCGGCGGCGCGGCCTGCCGCTGGTGGAAGATCTGGGCAGCGGCGCGCTGGTCGACCTGCAGAATTTCGGCATCAGCGGCGAGCCCAGCGTGCTCGACAGCCTGCGCGCCGGCGCAGACGTGGTGACCTACAGCGGAGACAAACTGCTGGGCGGCCCGCAAGCGGGATTAATTAGCGGTCGCGGCGATCTGGTCACGCGCATGCGCGGCAACTCGCTGTTTCGCGCCTTGCGCGTGGATAAACTCACCTACGCTGCGCTCGAGGCCACGCTCCTTGCTTATGTGAAGCGCGATCACGATGCGATTCCCGCGCTGCGCATGATGCGGCTCACCAAGGCGGAGATCGGCGAGCGCGCCGAATCGCTGGCGGAGCAGGTCCGGTCGTCAAGGTCGTCATCAAAATGGAAGGTCGAAATCGCGGATGGCGAATCGGTGATTGGTGGTGGCGCCGCGCCCTCGTCGGTTTTGCCCACACGTTTGCTGGCGTTGAGTTACTCCGGCCTCAGCGCTGACGAATTGGCCGCACATTTGCGTGCATTCGATCCGCGCAATTATCGGCCGCGTCGAGGATGGGCGGGTGCTGCTGGATTTGAGGACGGTGTTTGCGGATCAGGATCGCTTGATTGCCGTGGCCCTTGACCGCATCGCTGCGTAGCCGCGCGCTCCGGGGATGCACGCCAAATGGTAGAACCATGATCGTGAAGTTATGATCGTTAAATCATGATCGTCGGTACCGGCATCGACATCGCCGAAGTTCCCCGCATCGCCCGGTCCATCGAGCGCTTCGGAGATCGCTTCTTGCAGCGTATTTTTACGCCTGGGGAGATTCGCTACTGCGATTCGAAGGCGAATCGCGCCGAGCGCTACGCGGCGCGGTTCGCGGCCAAGGAAGCCGCGATGAAGGCGCTGGGTACGGGCTGGAATCATGGCGTGCGCTGGCGGGATTGCGAAGTCGCGCGCCTGCCAGGCGGCCGGCCGACCATGACCTTCCATGGAAGAGCCGGGGAATTTGCCGCCCGGCTCGGCGTAAAGAATGCCGCGCTGTCCCTCTCCCACACCGCGGAGCAGGCCATCGCGCAGGTGATTCTGGAAAGCTAACGCTTCCGGTTCAAGCCCCAAATCTCTCCGCGGCGCGAGCCCTGGCTTTAGCGGCCTCTTCTTCCCGATTCTTTGGCGCCGCCGTAGTTTCGAGCGCACGGAGCAGGCGAGAGGAAATGCCGGCGACCTCGTCCACCGCAGCCAGAAAGGCGCCTTCGTTGGCCTTCGACGGTTTGTTAAAGCCGGTAATTTTCCTCACGAACTGCAGCGAGGCGGCGCGCACCTCGTCGTCGGTTACGGGCGGATCGAAGTTGAAGAGGGTTTTGATGTTCCTGCACATTCGAATAACCTCAAGTATGAATCACACCGGGTCGAAGACCCCGGCTGCTCGCCGAGCATCGTCCCACTGCTCCTTGAGCCCTAACTCCGAAATCCATTTTTCGAGATAGGAACGGTCCAGCAACTCCCATCGCATTCTCAGTATTCCCGCCACGTCTTCAGTGTGCCTTTGCGATTGCGCCAGTTTCGCCCATTCGAGCTTCGAGACGATTACGTCCTCGGCACTCGCCACAAAGAGTGAGACGTCCTGCAGGTTGACCAGTCGGCGACGGCGAAACTCCTCCTGACTGAAAGCGCGGGCCTTACAAATGATCATGTCGATTTTCCAACCTGTTGCCAGGTCAATCACGTTGAACAACGACTGGCGCTGGTGAGCCTCGAGGGCCGCGTCCAAATCTACGTAGTATTCGTTTTTCGAAAGACCCTCGACGAATACACGCAATCGTGCTGGGGTGGCTTCGATTACGAGGTCGATGTCCTGGGTTGACCGCAGGGCGCCGTAATAGGCGCTGGCAAACGACCCCGTGAGCATGTAAGCAACACTAGCCTGATCAAGCGCCGCTGTGATCCTTCGAAAGACTTGGTGGGCGCTCATCGTAGCCGTGGCGGTAGGGGTTCTGGCAGGAATGCCATCCTTATGAGCTCTCGTGCAACGTGCGATTCCGGCCAGTCCGGATGGTCTCGCCGGATCCGCTCCTCCGCCAATTCCCGGGCAAACATGCTCATTTCAAACGCCATGAGCATGCGTTGTTGTCCCGTCATAGACCGCTGAAGACGCAGCTGGACAGCTTGCGCCGAAGGGCTTGTGTCGGAGAGGGACATGGCCAAAATGTTATCACGCGGGCGGGCATGTTTCTCTCGTTCGTCAAATTGGCGGATGAGGCGCCCGCGCTGCATGTTCTATGTTACAAGCGGGTCAAGGTGAGGGACCACCGCGGTACCAATCTGGAACGCCGGCCCGGCGGTTGGCTTGCAACCACTCCGCAGCCAGAGGTATGATTCGCCTCGATCTCGCGCCGAAGAAATCGCTTTCCCCCGCTCTGAACCGGAACAACGGACTCCTCGACGCAGGACGATCGTTGGGGGCTTGCAGTGACATCTTCCGTGCGGCCACTGGCCGTGGACGAACAGGTGGGTGGCTACAAGATCCTGGGCACCGCCGGCGTCGGCGGTATGGGGATCGTCTACAAGGCCCTCGACCTCAAGCTCAATCGCACGGTCGCGCTCAAATTTCTGCCCGACGAACTAAATGTTGCCTCCAAAGATAAAGAGCGCTTCCTGCAGGAAGCCCGGACTGCTTCGGCTCTCGACCATACGAATATCGGCGTGATCCACGGGCTGGAACAAACCTCCGACGGCCAAACCTTCATCGTCATGGCCTACTACGAGGGCCTGACCCTGGCGGAGAAAATCCGCCGCGGTCCTCTGGCCCCCAAAGAGGCGGTGAACATTATGATTCAGCTCGTGCGCGGTCTGGGCGAGGCGCACGAGCACAGCATTATTCATCGCGATATCAAGCCCTCCAACGTGATCCTCACGCGGCAGGGCGTGGCCAAGATCGTGGACTTCGGGCTGGCCCGAGTCGCCAGCAGCGCCGCCACCACGCTGAGCGCCGGGCCGGTGGGAACTTTGGCGTACATGTCGCCCGAGCAAGTGCGCAACGAACCGCTTGATCGCCGGACTGACATCTGGTCGCTGGGCGTGGTCTTCGAAGAAATGCTCACAGGTAAGCACCCGTTTGAGCGCGATAACATGTCAGCCGTGCTGCTCTCGATTCTGGAGCAGCCGCCGCCAGTGGAGGGGCTCGATCCGGCGCTGGCGGCAATCGTCTGCCGCGCTCTGGCCAAGGATCGCACACATCGCTACGCGGATTGCCGCGAGATGCTCGCCGACCTCGAAGCCGTGAAGCCCCTGGTGGACGCTATGCCCAGTGCGGCCTCGACGCGCGAATTCAAGGCTTCGTCGCGTGACCTGAAGCGAGTGCTGCAGCACGCTTCCTCCAGCCGGGTTACTGTGTCGCCCGTAGACCGCGCCCGGCGCGGGGCGGTCGAGTTGATTGCAGCGGTGCTGCTGCTGGCGGCAGTTTCGCTTCTGATCCCTGCGGTGCGGCAGCGCGCGGCAGCGCTTCTCTCGCAGCGGCGGAGGAGAGAAGCACATCGCCGTTCTTCCCTTTGACAATATCGGCAACGATGCTTCGAACGAAGCTATCTCCGAAGGTCTCATGGACAGCCTGACCAGCAAGCTGTCGAATCTGGAGGAAGGACAACAATCGCTTTGGGTGGTGCCCGCCAGCGAAGTACGGCGGCGCAAGGTGAATGATCCGGAATCGGCGCTGCGCGAGTTCGGCGCGACCCTGGTGGTCAAGGGCAGCGTGCTGCGAGACAACTCCGGGGTTCATCTCACGATCAACCTGATTCGCACCAGGGATGTCCGGCAGGAAGGCTCGCTCTCACTGCAGGATCCGGCAGGAGATTTCGCGGCGCTGCAGGATCAGGCGGTGTCGGGATTGGCTCGGTTGATGCACGTGGAGGTTCCGGCCACGGCTTTGCGCACGGCTGAGGGCAATGCGGCGCCGGCTGCCTACGAGTCGTATCTGAAAGCACTCGGCTACATGCAGCGCTACGACAAGCCGGGAAATCTGGACCAGGCCATCACGGCCCTGTCGAGTGCGGTGGGCGCGGACCCGCAGTTCGCACTCGGCTACGCCTCTCTCGGCGAAGCGTACCGGATCAAATATCAACTGGATAGGAATCCGAACTGGACCGATCTTGCGCTGACCAACGCCACGAAAGCTACGGCGTTGAACGGCACTTTGCCTTCGGCCTATGTCACGCTGGGGCGCATTCACGATGACCAGGGCAAGAACGATCTGGCGCTCACGGAATTCCAGCACGCCCTGCAGCTCGATCCCCGCAATGCCGACGCGCTCACCGGACTGGCTCACTCCTACGAACACGCTGGCCGCCTCGCCGACGCCGAAGCGGCGTATAAAAAAGCAATCGCGTTACGGCCCGACTACTGGGATGGCTACAACAGCCTGGGACTCTTTTACCACCGGCAGGCACGGTACGAGGACGCGGCGGCGCAATACATTCATGCCACCCAATTGACGCCCGATAACGCTCAGGCCTACTCCAACCTTGCGTCCACTTACATCGATGAGGGTGACGCCAGGAAGTTTCCCGAGGCCGAGAAGGCGTTGAGACGGTCGATTGAACTAAGTCCTAGTTATGGCGCCTATGCCAACCTGGGCTATCTGTATGCTCTGCAACAACGGTTCGCGGAATCCGCGGCCGCGACCGAGAAGGCACTGCAGTTCAATGATCGAGATTTCATCGTGTGGGCGAACCTTGCGATGGCCTATGAAGGACTGCACGATCAGGCCAAGCTGGAGGCGGCGATGGACCGGGAGCTTCCATTGCTGGAGGCGGCAGCGCAATCCAGACCGCGCGACGCCGGCGTTCAAAGCCGCCTTGCGCTGCTGTATGCGCAGAAGAAAATCCGCGACAAGGCCGTTGCACGAATTCAGACTTCGCTGGCCCTTGCGCCCGATGATCCGGATGTGTTGGAGAACGTGGGTGAAACTTACGAGACGCTGGGCGATCGAAAGCAGGCGATCGAGAATATTGAGAAGAGTTTGCAGAAGGGATATTCGCTGGAGTCTCTAAAGAGCGATCCCGCGATGAGGAGTCTCTTGTCGGACCCAAATTTCAGGCCAAACACCAAATAAATCAGAGTCAGAAGGAGAGAGAATATGGCAGCCGCAAGACCTTTACCAGATAACGCGCTAGTGACGATCCCGATACAGCTCGGTGGAACCGTTCCGTCAGCCAATGCGAACATGAAACTTGGTCCGCTCGACAGCGTCTCGTTTCGCAATGGCGCCGGGTTTCCTGTCAACATTGTAATGAGCAATACGCTCTCGTCGATCACGAACCTGCTACAGGGCGCGAGCAGCGGCGCCCAAGGGGGTTCGACGCCGCTCAATGTGACGGTGAGTTACACGATCTGGAATCACAATACCGGGCTGCAAGTGTCCGGGCCTTATTCCATTCAGTTCGGCATCGGACCGCTGCCTATCGCGATCACAGGGGACAACACGAATCCCGATCCGGTTGCGATTCCCAACGGTGGGCAGATCCAGTTCACCAACAATGACAGCGTCACCTACACGATCACGTGGGCAATGGGTGGGCAACCCGCCAACGTCTGGTCGCCGCAGCCCGGCACAATTAACCAGGGGTTGAATACTCCGCCTCAGACCGCTCTGGCGGGTGCGAACGGGCAGTCAGTCACGTACACGATCACAGTGAAGAACACCGAGACTCGCGGCGGGGGCACCGTAAACGTCGGTTCGTAGATCCGTCGGGTTCCGTCCTTTCGCTATCCGGAGCGAGGATGGGGATTCTGACCAGCGACTGTCGAGCGATTTCTCGTCGATAAAGGCGGGGGATGCCTGCGCAAAAGCGCAGGTGTCCTCCGCACCGTGCTATAATTCTTTATTCTCAGTCGCTTAGAGCACGGAGGACAGTATCGATAAACGTTTTATCCGCACCAACGATCGCATTCGGGCGCGTGAAATCCGCGTGATTGACGACGAAGGGCAGCAGCTTGGCATCATGCCGCCTTACGAAGCGATCAAGAAAGCCCGCGAAAAGAATCTGGACCTGGTTGAGATTTCGCCCACCGCGCAGCCTCCCGTGTGCCGCATCATGGACTACGGGAAGTATCTCTACCAGCAGGAAAAGAAAGAGCGCGAAGCCAAGAAGCACCAGAAGACGATCACCGTAAAAGAGGTCAAGTTCCGCATCAATGTGGACGACCACGATTACGAGACCAAGAAGAATCACGTGCTGCGTTTTCTGGATGAGGGCGACAAGGTCAAGGCCACGATTTTCTTCCGCGGCCGCGAGATGACCCGCACCGGGCTGGGACGTCAGATTCTGGAGCGGCTGATCAAGGACGTGGAACCGCACAGTATCGTCGAGTTCCGTCCCCGGCAAGAGGGCAACACGCTGCACGCGATTCTGGCGCCGAAGAAGACGGAGAAGGAACGAGAGAAAGAAAGACAGAGAGAAGAGAAGCAGAAGGCTGCGGCGCAGAGCGCGCCCAGTCCCAGCGCTCCTCCGGCGCAGGTCGCCAAGCCCGCGTCGTAGCCCGAAGCAGTTTCCCTTCGATCGCGCTCAGGGCAGGCTCTAGCTATTGCTGGAATGACAAGTCTCATCTGAGCGGTCATCTGGCACTTGCGAGAATGAAGCTGAAGCTGAAAGCTGGCAGCTGTTTTTGAGGACTTTTTATGCCGAAATTGAAAACGCACAAAGGCGCAGCCAAGCGCTTCAAGTTGACCGGGACGGGGAAGGTGAAGCGGGGGCGGTCGCACCTGCGCCACATCCTTACGTCCAAAGAGCAAGAAACGCAAACGGAATCTGGGAAAATCCGGCGCTGGTCAGCGACGGCGACAAGCGCAAAGTCAAGCGCATGATTCCGTACCAGTAGAAGCAATGCGGATTTCAGATTTGAGATTGCAGATTTCAGATTGAACGCCTGCTGGCGCAAGCTTTCAATCTGAAATCTAAAATTATCAATCTGCAATCTGTTGCTTCGGGCGCGTGAAGAGGTCAGAGATCGCCGGCCTTCCTTAGTAAATCCGGCGCATCATCCTTACCTCCAGCCGCCAGTACGTTGAAACTAAAAAGGAGAACACCATGCCTCGTGTAAAACGCGGAACCAAACGCCGCGCCAAACGCAAGAAGATATTAGACCGCGCAAGCGGTTATTTCCTGACAAAGTCAAAGCTGTACCGCTCGGCCAAAGAAGCGGTCGAGCGCGGGCTGAAGTTTGCCTACTCCGGACGCAAGCAGCGCAAGCGCCAGTACCGCTCGCTCTGGATCGTGCGCATCGGCGCCGCCGCCAAGCTGAACGGGATGAGCTACAACCAGTTCATCCACGGGTTGAAGGTGGCGGGCGTCGAACTGGACCGCAAGATTCTGGCCGATGTCGCGGTGAAAGATCCCGTGGGATTTGCCAGCCTGGCGACACAGGCCAAGGCCGCGATCGGCGGGGCGGCTTAGAACCGCTATCAGCTTTCAGCCGTCAGCTATCAGCTTGGAGATTTCGGCTGTCGGCGGGGCGGCCCGGGAAGAGCAGGGCTTCAGCCGTGCCGTTTCAGCGTTTATAACTTACCTTGTCATTCTGAGCGAAGCGAAGAACCTGTGCACTCCGCCGGCGGTTGCATAGGTCCTTCGCGCAAAGAGCGCGCTCAGGATGACAATGCATTGTTGCCGAATCAGATGGCCTACACCGTTCCCAAACTCACGGATTACTCGGCGGCTGCGCTGGAGAAGGCTGCCGGCGAGTGCGTGAATGCGTGTGCAGGCGAAGCTGCAGCGGTTCGCAGTGAGGCGGAACTGAAGGCGTTTCGTGACCGGTGGATGGCACGCAAGAACGGCGTGCTGACGCAACTTAACGATCTGTGGCTGAAGGGCGCGCCGAAGGATGCCAAGCGCGAGGCTGGAATTCGCGTCAACGAATTGAAAGCGCGGATTACGGAGCTTGTCGAGGGCGCGCAGGTTGGCGGCCACTGGTTCGGATTCGCTCGCATCGGGCCAGATCGACATCACCCTCCCCGGCGTCCGCCGTCCTATTGGCGCGGAGCATCCCGTCATCAAAACGAGGAATGAAATCGTCGACGTGTTCGAAAAACTCGGCTACTCCGTCGCCGAGGGGCCCGTCGTCGAAACGGACTACTACAACTTCGAGGCGCTGAATTTTCCGCCGAATCATCCGGCGCGCGATACGCAGGATACGCTGTTCATCGCGGGCCAGCAGTCGAAGCCGCAACGGGAGCGGTTGCTGCTGCGCACGCACACATCGCCGGTGCAGATTCGCACCATGGAGAAGATGCGGCCACCGATTCGCATCGTCATTCCTGGCACAGTGCATCGCAACGATCCTCCCGACGCCAGCCACTCGCCCATGTTTCATCAGATCGAAGGGCTCGCCGTCGACACCAACATTACGTTCGGAGATTTGAAGGGCACGCTCGATCACGCCATGAAGGCGCTATTCGGATCGAGTGTGAAGACGCATTTCCGGCCGTCGTTCTTTCCGTTCACGGAGCCGAGCGCGGAACTCTACGTGACCTGCTTCATTTGCGGGGGAAGCGGGAAGCGCGGTGCGGACCCGTGCCGCCCCTGCAAGCAGACGGGGTGGATTGAAGTGCTCGGCTGCGGCATGGTCGATCCCAATGTGTTCGAGTTCGTGAAAGACAACGGCTACGACCCGAAAAAGGTTTCTGGATTCGCTTTTGGCATGGGCGTGGACCGCCTCGCGCTGCTCAAGTATGGCGTGGATGATATTCAGTTGTTCTTTCAGGGGGATGTGAGGTTCTTGCAGCAGTTTGGGTAGAACGCTTCTAGCTTTTAGCTAGCTTCTAGCTCGATCAGAGCCAGGTTAGCTAGCAGCTAGGAGCTAGAAGCTGATCCCATGAAACTTTCTCCACAATGGATTCGCGACTTTGTTGATCTCACGGTCGACGACCGGCGGCTGGCCGAAGACTTGACCAATGTTGGGATTTCGGTCGAGGGAATCATCGGCACCGGCGCCGACACCGTCTTCGAGATGGAGATTGGAACGAATCGTCCCGACGCAATGAATCACTACGGCGTGGCACGGGAAGCGGCGGCGATTTATTCGTTGCCGCTGAAGCGGTTGTCAGATGTTGGCGACAAGCCCCCACTTCTCGCAAAGGACGCGAGAAAAGGGGCACCCGGGGCGTCGCATGATTCGCCGTTCCCGATTGTCGTTGAGG
Source organism: uncultured Acidobacteriaceae bacterium (assembly GCA_963825155.1). Classification (GTDB taxonomy): domain Bacteria; phylum Acidobacteriota; class Terriglobia; order Terriglobales; family Acidobacteriaceae; genus Sulfotelmatobacter. The sequence goes on from CAWGRZ010000005.1 coordinate 306,246, forward strand.
AGCCTGCGCTCTGTCCTCGATTCTCTGCACGGGTGATTCGCGGAACGACTATCAAATCTTCTCCTGAGAAGATTGCGCACCGGCTGCAACTCCTCGATCAGCGGCCCATCTCGAACGCCGTTGACGCTACCAACTATGTTCTGTGGGGAATCGGCAAGCCCACGCACGTGTACGACATGGACCTGCTCGAAGGCGGCAGGATTATCGTGCGCAATGCGCGCAAGGGCGAGACGCTGAAGACTCTCGATGGCGTTGTGCGCAAGCTGACCGGGGACGACCTGGTGGTATGCGATGCGAAGAAGCCCGTGGGCCTGGCCGGCGTGATGGGCGGCTATGACACGATGATTACGGAGAACACGCGCAACATCGTCATCGAGTCGGCCTGGTGGGATCCGGGAGTGGTGCGCAAGATGTCGCGGCGGCATGGGCTGCATACCGACGCCTCGCACCGGTTCGAGCGCGGCGCGGATTTCGAATCGACTGTGTTGTCGTGCGAGCTGGTGGGGCAGATGATTCTTGACTCGGGCGGCGGCCAATTGCAAGGCGATGGGATCGACGTGGTGTCGAACCCAATGGACACCGCTCCGGTCCTTCTGCACCTGGCCGAGGTGCAGCGCATTCTGGGCGGCAATCTCGACTCGGGGCAAATCTTTCGCCTGCTCAAGCGGCTGGGGTTCAGCCTCATTCCGGAGGGGCAAGGCGACGCGCAGTTCCGTGTACATATCCCCAGCTGGCGGTTGGACGTGGAGCGCGAGATCGACGTGATCGAAGAAATCGCACGGCTGCACGGCTACGACAAATTTGAGAACACGCTGCCGGCCTATAGCGGCGCCGTGGTCGAGTTGCCACAGGCTGCAATGGACGCGACTCTGCGCAAGCGGGCCTTGGCCTTGGGGTACAACGAGGCATTGTCGCTCACGTTCATTTCGCATGCGGATACGGAGCGGTTCGGCTCCGGCTTTTCCGCAGCGGCGAAAGCCGCGCACTCTCAAAGCAATTCTTCACCCAAGGTCCTGGAACTGGAGAATCCGCTCAGCGAGGAGGCGTCCGTTATGCGTACTTCGCTGGCTCCGGGCATGCTCGACATGCTGGCGTGGAATCTGAATCGCGACGTGCCGGACGCGCGGCTGTTCGAGATTGGCAGCGTGTACGAATTGGCTGACGGCGAGCGCGTGGAGCCCAAGCGCGCGTGTCTGGGCGCGACCCTGGCGGCGGTGCGGGCTTCGCTGCCCGTGGGCGGCGCACTCGATGTGAGCAAGGGCGAGACGGCGGCTGCGGCCGAGGCGTTCCGCGGCTTTAAAGGCGATGTGGAGAACCTGCTGGTGGCATTTGCCGGCGATGTGACTTACGACCGGGAGACGGCGGAATATTTCCATCCCGGCCGGTCGGCGCGGGCGCGGGTGCATGGTGCGGTTGTGGCGCAGTTTGGGCAGGTTCATCCCGAGGTCGCGGCGGCGCGCAAGCTGCGGCAGGACGTGTTCCTGGCGGAGTTTGATCTGGAGCACTTGTACGAGATCGGGCTGCGGACCGTGCGCTTTACGCCGCTGGGAAAGTATCCAGCGGTGGAGCGGGATTTTTCGTTTGTCTTTGCCGATGACGTTTCGTTCGAGCAGATGCGGAAGGCTGCTTCGGCGGCGGGAGTGGCGGAGTTGCGCGAATTTCGCCCGGTGGAAATTTTCCGGGGCGGGGCGATTGCGGCGGGGAAATATTCGATTCTGCTGCGAGCGAAACTTCAGTCGGAGGAACGGACGCTGCGCGAGGATGAAGTGGCGCAATGGTCATCGAAGATTGTCGCGGCGCTGACTGGGCTGGGCGGAGCGCAGAGAACGTAAGATAAGGTGGAGCAAGTCCCCCTTTGAGTGCTCGGGGCAGGCTTTTGCCGCAGAACGCGGACAAGACGGGTCGCCCAACACTTCCCCCGGGAACGGCCCTTTCAATACGAACTTCAATTCCCACTTGCTTTTCGCCTTCTATTCGCCAATAATTGCGGCATGGCCATCACACGCAGACAGCGGGAAGTGTACGACTTTATTTCACGATTTGTGGCGGAGCATGGATATTCGCCGTCATTTGAGGAGATTGGCAAGGGGCTGGATCTGACCTCGCTGGCCACCGTGCACAAGCATGTCACCAACCTGGAGAAAAAGGGTCTGCTGACGCGCGACTACAACCGCAGCCGCTCGATCGATCTGCTGCCTCCCAAGGGACGGCTCAAGCAGGCCATGAGCGTAAACACCGCGGTGGTGTTGCCATTGGTGGGGCGCATCGCCGCCGGGCAGCCGATCGAGGCGGTGCAGAATAACGAGACGATTTCGCTGGCGGATTTTGTGCGCTCGAAAGAAGTGTTCGTGCTCGAGGTGCGGGGCGACTCCATGCAGGATGAAGCCATCCTCGACGGCGATTATGTGCTGGTGGAGAAAGCGCGGACCGCGCACAACGGAGATATTGTGGTCGCGCTGGTCGATTCGAGCGATGCCACGCTGAAGCGCTTTTACCGGGACGGCGACAATATCCGGTTACAGCCTTCAAATGCGACCATGAAGCCGATTATCGTTCCCGCCGCCTCGGTGGATGTGCAGGGGCGTGTGATTGGGGTGCTCAGGAAGTACTGAAAGACAGGTTCTAGCCACCGCTCTGCTCGCCTCCCCGAACTGAATCCTCCGTCTCCCGCCAAAAACAAAAACGCACGCTGCCCAAACCTCAGCGTGCGTTGAACCGTTCTTAGCTAGAAGCTGGAGGCTGTTATCCGATGTGCTTATTCAGCGCTTGGGCGATGGCGTCCTTAGGGCGGTAGCCGACCAACTGCTCGACTACCTGGCCTCCCTTGAACACCAGCAGTGTCGGAATGCCGGTAACTTTGTAGCGCATCGGGGTAGCGCTGTTGGAGTCGACATCCATCTTGCCGATTTTGATCTTGCCCTGAAATTCCGTGGCCAGTTCTTCGACGATGGGGGCGATGGCGCGGCAGGGGCCGCACCAGGTTGCCCAGAAGTCCACCAGAACGGGCTTGTCCGATTTCAAAACATCCTGGTCGAAGTTCGCATCGGTGACTTCGACGATTCCGTTGCCTGCCATTTTCTGTCTCCTCGTTGTAGACGTCGCACTATCGGTCGACGGTCGACGCTCATCGAGCGACGTAGCCGGGACTGGCGATCGGTATGAGTGCTTCCCGTAGGGAGCCGAACTATCTATCGTAACACTGCCATTGGATGCTGGGGCAGGGGGGAAAGTCGCAAAAGGCTTGCCCGTCATTGGCCCTGTCAAAGGCCGACCCCATCAAAGGCTGGAGGCTTAATGATGCCGGGGCTGGACGACCTTCAGGATCAGGCTATCCCCCGCGGGGGCAGGAGCGGTACGGTTCGGTCTGCCAGAGATCGCGGTAGGCTGAAACCCCCTGTAGAAAAAGAAAAGCGCCCTCGACTTTTCAGTCCAGGACGCCTCGGCAGCCCTCCCCCAGAACTGCCAAACCACGAGATGGATATTAGAATTCCCTTCATTCGGTGTAAACGTCACTTTGGTAACGCAATTAGCGGAGAGTTAAGGTTCTTGCTGAGTGAAGTACCCGAGGCAGATTCGGCATTGGAGCCGAGATCCGCAACCGAGACTACTGTTTCTGCCAGGTTTGGCCGTCGTCGCTGGTGGTCCAGACTTCGGAGGCCGAGGTTGTAATCTTGCCGTGCCGTGCGTCGGAGAATTCCAGGCTGACAATGTCGCCGCTGAGCAGCACGCCGGCCGCGGAGGGCACGACGCGGGTCCAGTGTGTGCCGGCGTCAAGCGAGTGGTAGAGCACACCGTCGGAACCGCCGGCCCAAACATCTGGGCCAGTGGCAGTGACCGCCCGGAAGGTCGGAGTCGTGGTTTCCTGCTTCAGGGTTTCCTTGTCTGCATCCTTCGCTTTGAGGCGGGAAGTCTTGGCGTCAAGATCGCGGCTCACCAGGTTGCTCGACAGTGCGGAAACCGAGCTCACGTCCACGCCCTGCCAGGTGTTGCCCTGGTCGAAGGAGCGCTGCAGAGTGCCGGTGGCGCTGATGGTCCAGCGGGGCAGGGGTACCGCGAAGGCCTGCATCCTGTCAAACTGTGCCGCCGGCGGACTCGCCAGCTTGGGCGCGGGGGCCGGAGCGTTTGCCTGCGTGGTCGCGGCCGGCTTGGCTTTGGCGACGCCCTGGTCTGAAAGCTTTGCTTCCTCACTCTGGTCGATAGCAACGGCGGCGCTCTGACCTTGCACCTCGACTGTCTCCGACACCGTCGGTACCGGAACTGTCTTCGAAAGCTCGGCGGTCTGCTCCTTCTTCGCTGCCGAGGGAGCCGCGAGCCCGAGGTCCTGTTGCCCCTGCGATTGGCCTTGTTGTTGCCAAGCGTTTGCTGCAACCGAGCCGTGGAGAACCGGTCCGCCAAGCACACTTCCGCTGATGCCATTCGTTGTCTGCGGAACATGGACGCGAGGCGGGACGCCGGCTGGAGCCCTCGGCTTCGACTCGGTGAGCGCCAGAGATGTGCCACCGGCAGAACCGCTATCAAGCGAGGTATGGGGGATAGCTCGGGCTTCATCTCGCTTCTCGGCCGGCGCGGGAGTTGCCGTCGCAGCAGGCGGCTGAGTGCGAGCTTCGTTAGCCGCGACTTCATAGTCCGGGGCATAGTGCGGAGCCTGCTTGGATGCCATAGTTTCCGGCGCAACCCGCCGCCGATATTGCAGGATTCCAATCGAGGCAATGGCGACCACTCCCACGGCCACAAATCCCCAACGAAGAGTAGGCCAGGTGAACCCAGGCGAGGTGAGCCATCCGCTGCTAGCAGGGCTGGGCGCTATTTCAGTCGCCTCAGTCGCGGGCAGAGCGAGCGCCACCACGTCGCGGCAGTCACCGCAGCGAGAGAGGTGGTCGAGCACCGCATTGCGTTCTGCAGCGGGCAGCGCCTGTTCAGCGAAGGCCGTCAGCACGTCCGCGTCAGGGTGATTGACGGCGGGCGTTGTCGCCTTCAGCCGCTCGCGCACGATTTTGGGGATGGTGTGCATCTTCAACTTCTAGCCAATTCGTGAATCTGGAAACTCAGCGCCTGAACGCGCACTCTCTCTGCAATCTTTCCGGCACGCCGGAAGGCCCGTCCTGATACAAATCTTCGATTCCAATTTACGGGCCTCCATGCTATCCGGGGCCCTCCCGGGCTGGGGACTCTACCCTCTTTTCAGAGAACGCGGGAAGTGCGGATTCTTGCGTCAGGCTGCGGCGAATATCCACCTGCAGGTCGCGGACGTCCACTTCCAGGGCTTCCTCCGCCTGGCGGCGGGACATGCCGCGGCGCAGCAGGCCGGCCAGAATCTGTTTCCGCAGGCTCTTGGCCAGCTTGTCGAGCTTGCGGCTGATGGTGGACTCGTGTACCCCCAGCATGCGAGCAATCTCGGCCAGGGTCCGCCCATCGAAATAATACGCGCTGAGAACCATGCGGTCTTCCGCCGAGAGATAGGCCAGAGCCTCGTCGGTGGCTTGCGCCAGGCGGTCGTCGGCGGGCGGAACCGGCTCGGGATCGGGAGCGCGGAACTGGACACCTTCCTCGGATTCCTCGTCGAGGCTCACCAGCCGTTTCGTGCGGCGGTAGCGATTCACGTATTCCTGAGAAAGCACGGTCCGCAACCAGCCCTCGAGCGATCCGCGGCCGGTATAGGAAGCGAGCTTCGAGACCCGCAGGCCGTCGCGAGTGTTGGTGCCGTAAAGGTCGGCGTAGAGAGTATCGGCCAGTTCGCGCGCCGCGGAGTCCTCGCGGGCGATGCGCAGGGCCGAGAGGTAGAGCTTTTCGCGGTAACGCGTGAGGAAAATTTCCCAAGCCGTATTGTTGCCGGCGGCGCAGGCCCGGGCGAGCGCGAGTTCGTCGATCCGGAGGCTCAGAAAGAAGGAGCGGATTTCGGCCTCGGACGCGGTGACCGTGGCCTGTTTCGTGCCGATTTCGCAGAGGATCGCTGCCAAGGATTCGCGGCTGAGGCCAATCTTGTCGCAGCCGCCTTTGGCATGCAGCTCCGCCAGCAGGTCATTGACGACGGACTGTACGGCGGAGATTGTTTTGCTTGAACTCATGCGCGGGCGCCGATCGCACTACTCCGTTGCCAACGGCCCAGTGCCGCCACTCCTTTGCTGACCGGCGGCTTGCTCCCCTCGATGCTACCAACTTATTAGACGCGCGGAGCGTGAATTTTGGCCGCAAGCGGGCCGGAGAATTTCGTTCCTCCCAGGAAGCGAGACGGGTAGCGCGCCCCGCGCGGTGTTACCGGGATCGGGACGCTCCAGCCCATCGGGGAGGAGTCTTTTATGAGTCCGAAGATTTTTTTGGCTTTCGCGGTGCTGGTGATCGTGGCCGGATTGGTAGTGGTGGATCAGCGGCAGGCGCGGGCGGGAGAAGTCAGCGCCGCGTCCGGTTATAAGGTGCTGGAGCCGATCCGGCATGGCAATCTGACCGTGTTTCCGGTGGTCGCGGCGAAGAGTTATCCGACCGGCGAGTTTCTGACCCTGGATGAAGGGCTGCGCTCGGGAGAAGTGGTGGTGACCGAGGCGGACAACGTGCAAGGGCTGATTCGGGGGCATACGATGCCCTCGGTGCAGCACGATGGGGCGCAGGTTAACCGGCTGGTGCTGATCAATAGCTCGAAGCGGCCTCTGCTCCTGCTGGCAGGCGAGATTGTCAGCGGAGGCAAGCAGGATCGCGTGATCGGGAAAGACCGCATCATTCCCGCCGAAAGCGATCCGGTGGACCTGAGCGTGTTTTGCGTGGAGCCGGGACGGTGGGTCGCCACTAGCGAGCATTTTGGAGCGTCGGAGGCGATGTATGGGTCCAGCGTCGGCGGTCCGATAAAAAATGCGCCACCTCCGATGGCGATCATGGCGCAGCCCTCGGTGCGCGCCAAGGCCATGGCCGACAAGGACCAGGGTGAGGTTTGGGCGGAGGTGCGCAAACAGCAGGACGCGGTGCGAGTCGAGGTCGCTGCTGCCAAGCCCAGCGTGGCGACAGAGGTGGCACAAACCAGTTCCTACGCCAAGGTGATGGAAAACGAAGAGGTCAGGAAACAGGTGGACGCGGTGGCCAAGCCGATTGAACAAAGCTACCAGAGCTTGATCCGGCAACTGCGTGATCGCAACGCAGTCGGGGTCGTGGTGGCGGTGAACGGGCGCATCATCTGGGCCGATGTTTTTGCCAGTACCGACTTGCTGGAAAAATACTGGCCGAAGCTGGTGCGGTCCTACGCCTCGGAGGCGGTGGTCACGCGGGCGAAAAACGTTGCGGTCAATCTGAGCCAAGCCCAGGCCTTCCTGGAAAACATGGAAGGGCGCAAGGAAACGATTGAGAGCGAGCCGGGAATCTATCGCCATACCGAAGTGACTGGGGATGGTTTCAAGGCTTTTGCCCTAACGTCGCTGTTGCCGAAGACGGGCTTCGACGTACACGTGGCGAAGATGGCGGAGTGAGAACGTCGGCAGAGTCGGGTGAGCCGCTTGTCACGAGTTCACAGCCAGCAATTATCGACGGGAGGCGGTTGCTTTTCTTTGCGTTCTTTGCGGCCGTTCCTTTGCGACCTTTGCGGTTAAAGTGTTTGAAGAAAGCTCTTAACCGCAAAGAACGCAAAGAAAAGCCGCAAAGTTCGCAAAGCGAGCGGCCAGCGAACAGGGTTTGGTTCTAGCGTTCACTACTTCACTGGCGCTTTTTGAGACTTTGCCACCAGTTCTTCGAGTTGGAAGGTGGGTGGGCAGGTGAGCCGATTGCAGCGTTCTTAGCCAGCAATTGTCGCGGGGAGGCGGTTGCTTTTCTTTGCGTTCTTTGCGGCCGTTCCTTTGCGACCTTTGCGGTTAAAGTGTTTGAAGAAAGCTCTTAACCGCAAAGAACGCAAAGAAAAGCCGCAAAGTTCGCAAAGCGAGCGGCCAGCGAACAGTGGCTGGTTCTAGCGGCCACTACTTCATTGCCGCTTTATTTTTGAGATTTGGCCACCAGTTCTTCGATTGCGGGGAGGGAACGAGGTGGAATCAGCGTACGGTCCGGAGGCAGGGAGCCCGCGTTGACCGCTTTCGCCAGAATCTCCAACGCGATTCCCGCGGCAGGTGCCGTAATGATCGTGGCCTTCAGCAGACCGCGGCGCACCCATTCCTGCCCGGTCTTGGTCACGCCGTCGCAACCCGTGAAGGGAATGCTCAACCACTGCTCGCGGTCTTTTTCCGTCAGATCGATAAAGGCCTTTCTGGCTCCTATAGCCATGGCATCGTTCTGGCAGATGACCGCTCGAATCTGAAGTTGTCGAGACGAACCCAGCGACAGCCAGGACTTTACCGCCTGATGTGCGCTGCGCTCGGTCCAGTCGCCTTTCAACATTTTTAGCTCGACGGCAGCTGGCTTCATGGAGAGCATGCCCTTCGTCCGGTGTTGCGTCGCCGTGCTGTTGAAGGGGCCCTCGATATAGAGAACATTGCCCTCGGGGACGAGCGCGCCAAGTTGTTTCCCTTGAATTCTGCCGACTTCGGACTGGTCGGTACTGACCGAGAACACCGGGACCGTGCCACTTCGGCGAAGGTCGCCGATGTACTCGGGATCGCTGTTGATGATTCCCCAGCCAATACCGGCTCCGACCGCCGCTTTCGCAACCTGCGGCATGCCGGTGCCGACCGGCTCCACCAGAATGGCGCTGGGCCGCTGGTGGGGGTCCTGAATCATCCTGATGAGTTGTTGGGTTTGGTTGACGGCGTCGTTGTCGGCGTAGATAACTTGCATCTTCACGCCCAGGCGGGCCGCCATCTCGGCTACGGCTACTGCCTGTTCGGCCTGGTAATCGTTCTCTCTAGTGGTGAGAGCAACAACTACACTCAGATTGTTCATGTAGGTTGAGCCTGCTTCCCGACTTCGGGCCGCTGGTGCTGGATTGTGTCACAAACGATGAAGGCTTACAAAGACGACTTCGACTCTGAAGGATTGCCCGGCACTTGGTTTTGAACTCGGAGATCGCAATTCTTTCACAACTCCTAACCTAGATCATAGTCATCTGAAGTGGTCAACAGTCGGTTACGGCAGCCCGAACGCGTACACCGCGCTGCCCGCTGCGATGGCCACATATTCTTTCCCATCCACCGCGAACGCCATGGGCGCAGCGTAGACCGCGCCGCCCATCTGGAAGTGCCACAGGGGCTTAAGGGTCGCTGCATCGAAGGCGATGAAGTTTCCTTCCGCGTCGCCGCTGAATACGAGACCGCCCGCAGTCGAGAGCACTCCCGACCACGTCGGCGAGGTGTGCTCAAACTTCCTTTTCACTTCCCCGGTCGCCGGATCGATCGCCTTCAGAAATCCCCGGTAGGGCTTGGCCTCCTCGGAAGGAAAATATGCGCTCCCGTAATACGCATGTCCCGCCTCATAGGGCTGCGGAGCCGTGCTGAAAATGTCGCACTGATCGCGCGCGGACACATAGAATAATCCGGTCTGCGGATCGTAAGTCGGCGCCATGAAGTTCGTGGTTCCCAGTGCGCCCGGACACACCGTGTGCCCTTCGAGCGTCGGCGAAGCGTCTTTCTTCGCCACTGGACGCCCTTCCGCGTCTTTCGTGTCGCTCCACGTGATCTTGCCGTAGGCGTTGGCCGAAATCAGTTTCCCCGTCGTGCGATCGATCACATAAAAAAATCCGTTGCGGTCGGCCTGCGCAATCAGATGCTTGCCGCCCGCGTCGATCATTACCGGCACCTGGGTCGCATCCCAGTCGTGCTCGTCGTGCCGGGTGAACTGGAAGTGCCAGTTCATCTTGCCTGTGTCGGCATTCAACGCGAGCAGGGAATTGCTGTAGAGGTTGTCGCCCGCGCGCCCCTCGCCGCGATTCGACGGCGAAGGATTCCCCGTCGGCCAGAAAATCTGGTTCGTCGCCGCATCGTAGGTTCCCGTATTCCAGGCCGGCGCGCCTCCGACTTTCCACGAATCGCCTTCCCACGTCTCATGCCCCGGCTCGCCCGGACCCGGAACCGTGTAGAACCTCCACTTGCGCGCGCCGGTCGCCGCATCGTAGGCGTCGATGAATCCGCGCACTCCGTACTCGCCGCCCGAAACCCCAATCACAATCAGATTCTTCACCGCCAACGGCGCGACCGTGAAACTGTTCCCCGTCCGGTAATCAGCCGCTGCCACGTCCCACACCACATTGCCCGTCTTGGCGTCGAGCGCGATCACGTGCGCGTCCAGCGTCCCCAGAAAAACCTTGTCGCCCAGAATTGCCAGCCCGCGATTCACCCGCCCGCAGCACGGACGAATATCCCCCGGCAGCTGCCGCTGGTACATCCAGATGGGCCGCCCTGTGCGCGCATCGAGCGCAAAGGCGCGGTCGTCCTGCCCCGTCGCGTAGAGAATTCCATCGACCACCAGCGGCGTAGTTTCCAGCTTGCCGGTCGCTCCCGTCTGATACACCCACTTCGCGACCATCGAGCGCGCATTCGTCAAATTGATCTGGTCAAGCCCGCTGAAGCGCTTGCCGGAATAGTCGCCGGAATACGTCATCCAGTTCTGCGGCTCTTTCCCGGAGTTCAGTAGCCGCTCGGAGGTCACTTGCGCAAGAGCCGGGCTCACCAAGGCAGCGGCAGCAAAGAGAACGAGAGCGAGACAAGTGATCAGTCCGCCCAGGGAATTCCTTTGCGATCTTTGCGGCCTTTCTTCGCGTCCTTTGCGTTTAAGAGCTTTCCCTGCGCTCTCGAAGTTGCCCGGCTGCCTCATTTCGCCCCCACGCTGATCAGGTAGGCCACAATGTCCTCCAGATCCTTGTCGTTCAGAACGTCGGCGGCAAACTTTGGCATCGCCGACTGCCGGCTCTTCTGAAACGACCGCAGCTTGTCTTTCTCCAGCAGATGGATCTGCTCGTTCGTATCCATGATCTGCACGCTGAAGCTGTCTTCATTCAGGGTCACGCCCTTAATCTCTTTTCCGTCCGCTGTCACCGCCGTGACGCTCTCGTACTCCTGCGGAAATTCCTTCGTCGCCTCGGTCAGTCCCCATGCCAGCCGCCGGCTCGGATTCCGCACCGAATCAATGATGGCCTCGCGCGTCCGCGACCCACCCACTTCGGACAGGTCCGGCCCCAGCCTCCCGCCCTTGCCCTCGACCATGTGGCACAGCGAGCAGTTCGCATCACCGTAAAACAGTTCCTTGCCGCGCGCGGCATTGCCCAGCGGCTGAGCGGGAGCCTTCACTTCCTGGCTGCGAATGTAGGTGATGATCTGCCATATCTCTTCATCCGTCATGCCCACGCCCTGCCCGTTGGTTCCGTTGGCCGGCATCGCGGTCCCGGGGATGCCGTTGCTGATGACCTGAAACATCTCCGCGTCGGAGTGCGTGTGCTTCTTCACCGCGCGCGTCAGGTCGGGCCCGCGCCCTCCGCCCCGCGCGCCCAACCCATGACAAAGCGCGCAGTTGATACGGAACTCAGACTCGCCCGCCTTCGCCGCCTTGGCATCGCCCGCGAGAGGATTCTGATCATCGGCCGCGTGCGCCGAAGCGACAAGAAACGTGAACACGAGCAACGCCCCGCACCATCGCTTGAACATGAGTCACCTTCGCGGAATTTGCCGCATTCTACGCCATCGCCTCTCGATTGCAGCGTTGGAAATCTGAGCTTAAGCGGAGGAAATCGTTCCCCGTCTGTACATGTCCGGCGGGCATCTGCCCCACACACTGCTGGCTCTCCTATACTGAAATCCTCCCCCGAAATGCGCCGATGTTTAGTGCGGTGTGGTTGTTCTACGACATTCTGCAAGTTGTTGATTTTAGTGGGGAAGGTCTCAGCCCTTCCAGCGAAAGGCTTGAGGCTGGGGCAGGCCCAGGTGGGCCAGCACGCGAAAAGCGAACTCGCGGGCCATCTCATCTAATGAAGCAGGATGGTAATAGAAGGCCGGAATCAGCGGAAAGATAGTCGCCCCGGCATCGGCGGCACGGTACATGTTGCGGATGTGGATTTTGTTGAGCGGTGTCTCGCGCACGCACAAGACTAGCGGACGCTGCTCTTTGAGGCAAACGTCGGCGGCGCGCTCGATCAGATGCGAGGCGACGCCATTAGCGATGCGGGCCAGAGTGCCGACGCTGCACGGGATCACGATCATGGCGTCGGCGGGATAAGAGCCGCTGGCCACGTTGGCCCCGATGTCGGCATTGGATTGAACTTGAATTTTGCGCGACGAGCGGCCGCCGGGGAAGCCGAGAATTCGACCGACGAGGTTGGAGCGTCCTTTGATGCTCAACTCCTCGGCCATGACGCGCAGCGCGCTGTCCGAGGCAATGAAGTTCACCGTCGCGACGCGCGGATCGCGCCCAACGGTAAGCAGGAAGTGCTTGAGAAAGATGGCTCCGCTGGCCCCGGTGGTCGCGACCGTCAGATTTTGCGGCGGATGATTCATCCCGCTCAGGAGCATAGGGAGTCGGTAAAGCGGAAGTCAAGGTGAACAAGCTGGAAGCTAGCCGCTAGAAGTTGATATGGCATCGACCGCGAATCTTCGATCCCGTCGCAGCGCCGCTCAACTGCACGCGCTGGCGGGAGTGGAGCGCGAAATCCGCGCCCAGGATTCGCACAACCGCCGTAAGTATCTTCGCGACTTCAACCAGGCTTTCCGCAACTACGATTCTCTGCTTGATTCGCAGCAGGTGCAGAACGCCCTGCAGGCTGCCGACGTGGTCCTCATCGGCGACTACCATGCTCTGCCCGCGGCCCAGCGCTACGCCGCATCGCTGCTCGAGCAGCGCGCGCTGGCCGGCGGCCGCCCGGTCGTGCTCGGAGTCGAAACGATTTTTGCCCGCGACCAGCACATCCTCGACGAGTGGTGGCGCCGCGAAATCGACGAGGCCGAACTCCGCCAGCGCATCCGCTTTGACCTCGACTGGGGCTATGACTGGACGCCATTTTACGAACTGCTGGTCAGCGCCCGCGACCACGCCGACGCCATCTACGGCCTCGACTGCATGCCCCGCGAAGACCTGCGCAAGATCGGAGCCCGCGACCGCCACGCCGCGGCCAAGATCACCGAAATTCGCACGCGCCACCCCAACGCCGTGATCTTCGTGCTGTTCGGCGAGTCGCATCTCGCCCCCGGACATCTGCCTCGCGTTCTGCACCAGCAGATGCCCGGCAGCAAAGTTCTCACCGTTTTGCAGAATATCGACTCGCTTTACTGGCGCGCCGCCGGGGAACGCGCCGACAAAGTGGACGCCGTTCGCGTCAACCAGGACGTTCTCTGCGTCTTCAACGCCACGCCGCTGGAAAAATACGAGAGCTATCGCCTGTTTCTCGACCAGTGGAGCCGCAGCGAAGGAGTTCCTGACTTCGCGCCCACGATCTACAACCTGATCGACAGCCTGGTCCGCTTCATTGAAATCAACCGCTATTCGTCGCACAACGGCACGCAGCCGAAATTTCTGGTGGACATGCTCCCCGAGGTTTATGGCGGATCGTCGGACGCGATGCTGCGCCGCCTGCTCTCGCGCAAAGGGGTCAGCGAGCCGGATTGCGAAGCCATGCTCAGGCAGGTCGAAGAGCGCGGCAGCGCCTACCTGCCGCAGGTGAACGCCTTCTACGTCCGCGAATTTCAAATGACGAACGCCGCCGAAGATGCCACCCGCTTCCTGCACCACGCCTGTCAGGGCCTGCCCTACCGTCTGGAGAGCCATGCTACCGGGGAGAAAGCGGTGAACGGAAACGGGCCCCGCCCACGCAGCGCGATCGACGATTTCTACGCCCGCGTGATCGAACATGCGGTGGCCGACTTCGGCTCGCGCGTGCTCTACCCCTCGCGGCCTGTTCCCGTCGTGGAAGACGCGCCGCCGCTGTCGCGCGCTGCCTGCGAAAAAGCGGCGCAGGCCGCCATTCGTGCCGACCTAAGCCAATTTGAGTCCGCCGCGCGGGACCTGGGCTACCGCATCGGAAGTCAGATCTACGACGCTTACCTTGCCGGCAAAGTCGCGCCCAGCGGCCTGCGCCGCCTGTTTCTGGCTCATCTCGATGAGCCCGGCCTGGCCCGCAAAGTCTGCACCGCGGTGATTGCCAAATTGCGCGCCGTGTCCCGCCCCCTGGCGCGCTCGGCCCACGCCTGAACTCAGCTTTCAGCAAAGTGCTAATCTAAAGCCCGGCTGATTGCCGAGTGATGAATGCCGAGTGCTGTCTGCTGAGTGCTTCTTGAACGCCGAATCCATCCGCAAGCTTTTTCAGCAAGTGCGCGCGGGCAAGCTCACGCCTGACGAGGCCGTCGATCGTCTGCGCCACTTGCCGTTCGAAGATATCGGCTTCGCCAAAGTGGATCATCACCGCGCCCTGCGCGCCGGCATGCCGGAAGTCATCCTCGGAGAAGGCAAGACCCCGGCGCAGATGGCTGCAATCTTCGCTCGCCTCGCTAAGCACGGTGGCAATATCCTGGCCACGCGCGCCGATCGAAAACAATTTGCCGCCGTAAAGAAAAAAGTTCGCAGCGCCGAATACCGCGAACTCGCACGCGCCATCATTCTGCAGCGCGATGGCACCACATACGGCAAAGGAATGATTGCAGTCGTTTCCGCCGGAACCAGCGACATTCCCGTGGCCGAAGAAGCGGTCGTCACCGCCGAACTCATGGGCAACGAAGTCGAGCATTTTTATGATGTGGGCGTCGCCGGCATTCACCGCCTGCTGGCCAATCGTGAGGCGCTGATGAAGGCGCGCGTCGTCATCGTCTGCGCCGGCATGGAAGGCGCCCTGCCCAGCGTGGTCGGAGGCCTAGTCGGCGTTCCCGTCATCGCCGTGCCCACCAGCATCGGCTACGGCGCTTCATTCAAAGGCCTGGCCGCGCTGCTCGGCATGCTAAACTCCTGCGCTTCGAACGTGAGTGTAGTGAATATCGACAACGGATTCGGCGCCGGCTACGTCGCCTCGCTCATCAACCGTTTGTCGTGAGAGCAAGAGGTCGCGACCGTCCGGTGCCAGTCAGAGTGCTCTTTGCAGCAGCGTGCCACGCAGGTTTGCTTCGCGTCCTTTGCGTCTGTTCTTTGCGATCTTTGCGGTTAGAAGTTTTTCTTTTCGCCAGCACAAAATAAAGGGGCGCGGCCCCTCGCCACGCCCCTTTTCACCCACCGCTACGACACGCTCACATTCCTTGCTGGTTCGACTTGCCGTCTACTTGCAACTTGTTCTCCACGCTGAACGCGCCGAAAACCTGCCCCGCTCGAAGACCGGCGAGCTGCTTGTCCATCGTGTTTTCAACCGATCCAAACAGCGTCAAGTGTCCGTTCGACACGATGATGCGAATCGGATGGGCGGGATCGGTGGCGTACTTGCTCAGTGCAGAATCGCCATAGATAGCGCGGGCTGCACGCAAACGCACTCCGTCGTCATAAGGCGACACCGGCTCGACCGAGATATTGTCGATCACGTCCTTCACGCCTGGCGTGTTCGCGATCTCAGAGAGAGCTTCGTCGCGGCCAACGCCCGTCCGATCCGCGCCCTCCACCGTGACCACTCCGTCCTTCACTCCCAGGGCGAAGTAGTCGAACGTATTGTCATAACCCACGCGGACGTAACGCAGCTTGGTTGCCAGTTTCTGCTCCAGCTGCGCGTCCGGCACGTTCGGGCCGGCCACCGTGATCAGGTTGCGCACACCCTGCACGCTCGCGTTCTTGCGCGCCAGCTTGGCCGCGTCGAGCTTGCGCTGGTAAAGATCCACCGTGCCCGTCAGGGTTACGATGCCGTCTTCCGTGCTCGCTTTCACCGCGCTGAACGGGCTCTTGGCCGCCAGCTTCTGCGTAACCGCGCTTTGAATTTGATTGTCGTAGCGGGACGCCGCCTGAGTCTGCGCCATGAGCGTCGCGCTCAACAGCCCTATCCCCAGAAGCGTCCCCAAAGCCATCACTAACCTCTTCCTAGCCGTTGCCATAGTCATAATGGGCACCTCCTACCCATTTACGAAACTTTACGAATTAACCATCTGGTTAATTATTTGGATGCCGGGAGCGGCCCGCAGGATGCATGTGGGAGATACCGGAACGTCGCGCCAATAAGCCGCTTGGAGCCGGCTTGTCAACGGAACTTTTTGGGGCGTGGAGGGTTATATATCAATAGCAATAGATTTTATCGAACTGCGCAACTGCGCAACTGCTGGGTGCGCACGCCGGCGGCGTTGCGTTCCAAAGAACCGATTTCCGCGCTGGCGGCGCCGTTGCCGCCGGATCTACTTAACCAGCGCGGACCAATCCGTCAACAGCACCGGTTGGCCGCTCCGCACCACCGTGGCATACACGTTATCGAAGCCTTTGTGGTCGGCCGCACCGAAGTTGAGAAGCAGCTTTGGCCCCAGGCCGACGTTCATCTCGTGGATCGACTCAATAGCCGTGATGAACTTGTCCCGCGTCACATCTTTCCCGGTGAGCTTCAGTCCTTCCACCATCACCATCGCATCCACAAAGCCTTCGAAACTCACAAAGCTCGGCGGCGTGTCAGGATAATATTTCTCCAGAGCCCTGCGATAGAGAGCAACCGTTGGGTAGTCGGTGCGATTGTAGGGCGGGACCACCTGCGTAATGATCGTTCCCTCCGCGTCGCGTCCAGCTTCCTTGATATATTCCTCGGTCCCCACAAACGATACGGTAAGAAATTGTGGACGCCAGCCGGCGGCGTGCGCCTTCTTCACAATGGCCGCCACCGGAGCATAAGGCCCCACCACAACCACCGCCTGCGGACGCGCCGCCATCACATCCTTCAACCCGCCGTCGACCTCCAGCGTATTCCTTGCGAACGTGCCCAGCCCCACCGGCGCGGAGTCGTGTTTCTGCAGCGCCAGTTTCACTCCGTCGAGCACGGCCTTGCCAAACGCGTCGTCCTGGTAAATCACCCCGATCTTGTGGACGTCCACATCCCACAGCTTGTCCACCTGCTCCCGCGTCTCGTCGTAGTAAGAGGCGCGCACGTTGACGATGTAATGCTTGAGCGGCTCGTAGAGCATCTGCGCCCCGGTGAAAAGGCCCACGACCGGGATCCTCTCCTCCTGCGCCAGGGGCACGTACACCTTGGCGGTGGGCGTTCCCACAAAGAATCCCAGCGCGAATACGCCTTCCTTAGTCATGCGCTTGAAGCACGCCGGAGATTTGTCCGGATCATAGCCATCATCGAAGGCCAGGAGTTGAACCTTGCGGCCAAAGATTCCGCCTTCATCGTTGATGGAATGGAGATAGGCGGTCGCGCCCATCACCGTCTGGTTGCCCAGAAAGCGTGCCGGTCCATCCAGCGCCGAGCAGGATCCAATCAGGATGCTGTTCTCGGTGACCCCCGGCGTCTGCGCCGGCGCGAACGAAGTCGCGATTCCAAACATGAAGAGCAGTAACAGCATGGCGCGCAAACAAAAACAGGCAGGCTCCGCCCCACGATAGCTCATCCGCAAACTCCTCTTGCCAAGTATTTCCCCCGCACTGGGTTACACTTGCTGAGGTTCCAGGTCGTACGTGCGTGAGATTAGTGCGCCCATTTTGGCACGAGCAGGCGTGCACACGCTATCCTAGCGCCGCACGAAAGTAACCGATCGCGTTGCCTGTTGAGCGGCGCCTACCCGCGGGTGCGGCCAGGACGTACCGGGACTGGCACTCTAGCTTTGGCCTTGGCTTTGAAGGCCTGGCCACTGAAGCACCAGTACCCAGCCATCGATCCTCCCGCGAAGACCGACCACAACACGGTATCGGTCCACGAGGCGTATTCTTCCAGACCCAGATTGGCGAGGTCCCAGAAGGTGAGGGGCCATACGATCACCGTATAGACTCCAACCACAACCATGACCGCCGCGAGACCGACTCCCACCGCCATCACACCCGCCGACAAGCTTTCAAACAGCAGCATGCTCCAGTGTTGATCGGTGGGATCAAGCCGCCGGGTGGAGCCGGGCCGGGTTCGTTGCACGAGCGGAGACATGGTCCTCCTGAGGGAAGGTTGCGTCCTGGCGCGGGCGCGGCCTTCCAGCGTAGAGCATAAAGATCATGGGGGCCGCTCTCCAAGTTACGAAGGACCGAGGAATTATTCCCACTCCAGAACCCGCCAATCCGGGATTACTGTCGTAACTTTCGACCCAGTACTCAGCCCTCTACCATACCCAAAGACTGCGTATTTAGAGGGGGATTCGCGGATGGGTGAACGTGTCACCCGATCAGACGAAGGGAAACTTGCGCGCGCCCGGCTCCTGAAAAAGGCGCTGGACGGCGGAACTCCGCCCGCGTTTGTCCAACCACAAAACGGTGGTTCACCGGCGCCGGATTTGTGCTCGGGAAATTCCTGCCCCGTGCCGTTGCTCTCCGCACCGTCCTGTTCCGACCCAACTTGGAAAAATCAAACCAGCGCAGAAGCCCAGTTGCAATTCCTGGAACAAATGTTTCAGGCTTCGCCCGATGGTCTGAGCATCGCGGATCGCGATCACCGGGTTCTGTGGGCGAATGAGACATTCGTGCGCATGTTCGGCTATGAACCCGCCGAGGTGGCGGGACAGCCATTGGAAAATCTGGTGGTACCTCCCGACCGGCTGGCCGAAGCACGATGGGTAAGTGAAGCCGTTTCCAAGGGCGAGCGCATCACGCTGGAAACCCAGAGACGGAAAAAGGATGGAACCCTGCTCGACGTTTCGGTGTCCTGCGCGCCCCTGGTCCTGGACGGCAAGCCCGCCGGCTTTTACGCCGGATACCACGACATTTCCGATCGCAAGCGCGTGGAGGCCCTGAGCTCGGCGCTCTACCGCGTGGCTGAGAAAAGCAGCAGCGCCCACGATCTGCAACAGTTCTTCGCCGCCGTGCACGGCATCGTCGACGAACTCATGTACGCGCGGAACTTCTACATCGCGCTCTACGATCCCGCCACCGAGTTCCTGAGTTTCCCCTACTTTGTGGATGAGCAGGATGCGGTGCCAGCTCCCAAGAAGTTGGGGCGAGGGCTGACCGACTTTCTCCTGCGTACGGGAGAATCGCTGCTGGCGACGCCCGAGGTGCTCCAGGCCATGGAGGACAGGGGCGACGTGGCGCGGAACGGATCGCGCTCGCTCGACTGGATGGGAGTTCCCTTGAAAGTAAACAATCATACTTTCGGGGCTCTGGTGGTGCAGACCTATTCGAAAAACATCCGCTACGGAGAGCGGGACAAGGAAATTCTGACGTTCGTGGCGCGCCAGCTGGCGAGCGCCATTGAGATCAAGAGAAATGAGCAGGCCCTGCGGCGGTCAGAAGCGCGCTATCGCTCGCTGGTGCAGAGTTCGGTGTACGGGATCTACCGCTCCAGTCTGGAAGGACGGTTCCTGGATGTGAATCCGGCGCTGATTACCATGTTGGGATACGCATCGGCGGAAGAAGTGCTGTTGCTCGATCCCGAGAAGGATGTGTTCGCTCATGCCGAAGAGCATAACCGGCTGATCGAGGAATTCCGCCGCACCGGTCGGCTGGACGGCATTGAGGTCAAGTGGAAGCGCAAGGACGCAAGCAACATCACCGTGCGGGTCAGCGGACGGGCCGTAAGCAGCGCGGATGAGCCCGCCGATGTGCTGGAAGCCATTGCCGAGGACATCACCGACCGCCGCGTGCTGGAGGATCAGTTCCGCCAGGCGCAAAAGATGGAAGCGGTCGGACGGCTGGCGGGCGGCGTGGCCCACGACTTCAACAATCTGCTGATGGTAATCAGCGGCTACGCTGAAGTTATGCTGGCCAAGCTCGACCTGGCGGATCCCCTGCATGAGAAGGCACGCTCCATCCAGCAGGCCTCCGACCGGGCCACAACCTTGACCCGGCAACTGCTGGCCTTCAGCCGCAAGCAGTTGCTGGAATTGAAAGTCGTGGACGTGAACACCATCGTGGAGGATATGGAACGCTTACTGCGGCCGCTGATCGGCGAGGATGTGGAGCTGGTCGCGAAACTCGCTGCCGAGGCCGGGCACACCCGCGCCGACGCCGGACAACTCGAACAGGTGCTCATGAACCTGGTGGTCAACGCCAAGGATGCGATGCCCAATGGCGGCAAGCTCACGATTCAGACACAGAATATCTTCGTCGATGAGAACCATCGCCGCGGGCAGACCTTCATCCGTCCCGGAAACTACGTCATGCTTTCGGTCAGCGATACGGGCATGGGAATGGACAAGGAGACCCAATCGCGGATCTTCGAACCGTTTTTTACCACCAAGGAAAAAGGGAAAGGCACGGGCCTGGGGCTTTCGACCGTCTACGGCATCGTGAAGCAAACTGGGGGATATGTGATGGTGCAGAGTGAGGAAGGGCGCGGCACCAGCTTCCATATTTATCTTCCCCGCGTCGAAGAACCCGCCGAGAAGCATGCCGCTCCGGTGGCGCGTGCAGCCGTCGGCGGCACGGAGACGGTGCTGCTGGTCGAGGACGAAGAGTCGGTTCGTCAACTCGTTCGGGAAACGCTGGCCGCCAAAGGCTATCGCGTGGTCGAAGCGGAAAATGGCGAGGCCGGACTGGCCGCTGCCGCCAAACACGAAGGCAAGATCGACCTGGTCATCACTGACGTAGTCATGCCCGGCGTGGGTGGGCGCGAACTGGTCCAGCAACTCGCGAGTACTCGTCCCGAAACCAAGGTGCTCTACCTTTCCGGATATACCGAGGACGCAATCGTCAGCGAAGGCACCATCGAGAGCGGCACTGCCTTCTTGCAAAAGCCCTTTACCTTGCAGAATCTCTCGCGCAAGGTGAGAGAAGTTTTGGGATAGTGGGCGCGGCTTCAGACCTCCGGCCTAAGACCTAACACCCCAGACCAAAGCCCCAAAATCCAAGTCCCATGCAACTTTTTTCCAATGCCAGCGTCCTATCCTGTAGGGGCTGGGGCGAAATCCGTGCGCCACGAAAGCGCGTATAACAACGAAGATAGGGGTCCTCATGGTCATCAAGAAAGCGGAAGACATTCGCTCGTCAGAAATTACTCCCAAGAGTTTGTATCTAAACCGGCGAAAATTTCTGGCCGGGGCAGCAATCGCGGGAGCCGCGACGGCGGCCGGCGTCGGGCTGCGCGAGATGGCTTCGCCTTCGACTACGGCTCTCGCGGGAACCAAGATTGACGGCATCAAGAAGAGTCCTTTCAGCACTACCGAGACGATCACCCCGTATAAGGACGTTACTCACTACAACAATTACTACGAGTTCTCCACCGACAAGGAGGGCCCCGCGGAGCTTGCCAAGAATTTCCGCACCCGCCCCTGGAAAGTGAAGATCGACGGCCTGGTCGACAAGAAGCAGGAACTCGATGTGGACACCATCATCAAAATGGCCCCTCCCGAGGAGCGCATTTACCGCCACCGTTGTGTGGAGGGATGGTCAATCGTCGTACCCTGGGTTGGGTTTTCGCTCAGCGCATTGATCAAGCGCGCTAATCCCACCAGCAAGGCGAAGTTTGTCGAGTTCACCACCATTTATGCTCCTGCCGAGATGCCGGGTCAGCAGCGGCAAGTGCTGGAGTGGCCTTATGTCGAGGGTTTGCGTCTCGACGAGGCTATGAATCCGCTGGCCCTGCTTTGTTTTGGCATGTACGGCGAGGACCTTCCTAATCAGGATGGAGCCCCGCTCCGCGTTGTCGTGCCGTGGAAGTACGGCTTCAAGAGCGCGAAGGCGATTGTGCGCTTCCGCTTCACCGACAAGCAGCCGCACAATACGTGGAACATCTCCGCTCCCACCGAGTACGGCTTCTACTCCAATGTGAATCCGAATGTGGACCATCCCCGCTGGAGCCAGGCCAAGGAACGAAGGCTGGGCGAATTCTTCAAACGCCCCACCCTCATGTTCAACGGCTATGGCGATCAGGTAGCCAGCCTCTACACTGGAATGGATTTGAGGAAGAATTTCTAGACGCTGTGGCTAGGCACCATTTCTGGCCACTGACCACTGACCACTGACCACCGACCAATATTCCATGCCGCGCTGGCTCAAACCCGTGATCTTTCTCTCCTGCCTGGCGCCCCTGGCCTCCCTGATCTGGCGCGGATTCCACGCCTCCCTCGGTGCCAATCCAATCGAGAAGATCACGCATACCACCGGCGATTGCACGCTGACCTTCCTGCTGATCACGCTCTCCGTCACTCCCCTGCGCCGGCTCACCCGGCAGTACTGGCTGATCGGCCTGCGGCGGATGCTGGGCCTGTTCGCGTTTTTCTACGGCACTCTGCACCTGATGACCTATGTCTGGCTCGACAAATTTTTCGACGTGCACGCAATGATTCACGACATCGCCAAGCGCAGGTTCATCACAGCCGGAATGACGGCCTTTGCCCTGATGATTCCCCTGGCCCTGACCTCGACCAAGTGGTCGATCCGAAAACTGGGCGGCAAACGCTGGCAAGCGCTGCACCGCCTCATCTATTTCAGCGCCGCCGCGGGAGTCATCCATTACATCTGGCTGGTGAAAGCAGACCTGCGGAAGCCTTTGGAATACGCCAGCGTGCTGGGAGTGCTGATGTTGTACCGGGTGGTGACGTGGCTCAGGTCGAGGGCAAAGAACGGAGTCCGCGTAGTGACCGCGGAGATGGAAGCGTCGGGAGATTAGATCGCTTCCCAAAGAAGCCTAGCCGGAAAGAAAAGGCGCGGCTACGAGAGCCGCGCCTGCATCAGCGACCGATCCTACAACGCTCTACTTCTTCTTATCGTTCTTGCGACGCCGGGCGTTCTTAGCTCCCGGCTTCTGGCGCAAGGCCACCAGTTGCATCGCTGCCAGGTTTGACTTGGTGCTGGGGGTTTGCAACCCGAACGAACCCAGTGCAACTTGGTTGTTATCCACCTCCACAAAAATGGAAGTGGAGTCATCGACCACGTAGGAAACCAGATTGAACGCATTCTTCGTGGGCGCGATCAGGCCGCGGCCGGGGATCGTGGAATCCGCTGTGTAGACAGAGCCAAAGTTCTGGTTAGCGGTAGTCTGTCCCTGGTCGTTGAAGTCGATCAGTCCGGCGAAAGTGCCGTTGGTGTTGGTGAACTCTGCGACGTCGTCTTCTTCGCTGGAGGTGTTTTCGCCGGTGAGGTTGAATCCGTATCCCTGGTCCGAGGCGAGAGTCGTGCTGGTTTGGGGATACGCGATGCCGCTGGTGATTCCGGCGTTATCGATTTCAAGCATCACCAGGCCCCCGCTGGAGGGGTAGGCAGCGAACTGGTAGTTGCCCGTAAGGCCGCTGTTTCCGTTGGCGAAGCCATTCAGAGTAAGTACAGAGCGTCCCCCGCTGAGAGCGGTGTAGGAACCGCCGAAGCTGGTCACTTGAAAGGGATTGCCGGCATCGTTGATGTCTTCGGTAGAGGCACTCGTGATCGTGCTCGTGCCGTCGGTGATGATGAGACCGGCAGCTGCGAATGGCCCTCCAATGGAAAAGTCGTAGCCGGCAACGTTGAATGCGTTCGCGCCGGCGGGAATCGACGACACCCCCGTGAAGACGTCGCCCGCAAGGATGGGAAGGGAATCGATCTCGACGAACTTCAAGTGAGTGGCGTCGACCGGATAAACGTCAAAAGTAAAGGTACCGGCGGTCGTGGTTAAGCTGGCTATGCCGGGGGCTGTTGCGAGGCTGACGGATCCACTGGTGATCGCCAACCCGGTCGCGCCCAGGGAACTTCCGTTGTTGTTGAAATCCTGTAGCCCGGAGGTGACATTGCCATTGGTGTCGAGAGTAAAGGCGCCGGCGGTGGACGAAAGGAATCCCGGCTCCGGTGGAGCTATTGATACCCGAAATGCCGGTAAAGCCGAAGGCGTAGGATCCCGCGATCTGGGCTTGCGTGACCGAGGATTGCGCATCGAGTGTCCCGCTCCCACTCCCATTGCCGTCAAACTCAATGATCGATCCGTGTGTGCCCGACGAAAGCACGAAACGGACCTTAACTGAGCTTCCCCCAAACGGATTGGCCGTTGTCAGTACGGCTTGTCCGCGCCCGTCGGCCGTGATGCTGTATATACCACCGGTGATTGCTTGATTGGACACGGGAGCCGAGAAGGCCGGGTCGTTAATGTCGATCGCGCCAGAACTGATCGTGCCCGCTGTACAGCCGCACGCTGTAAACGTGCCCGCCATCGTCAGGAAGTCGAAACCTGCATCGCTGCCGGTCACCGAAAATACATAAGTGCCGTTGAGATCGGTGTTGCTGAAGCTTCCCGTGGGCGGCGGAGTGGCTTTGTTGGAACTGCTCCCGCAGCCTGCCAGGAACGCTAAAGAAAAAAGAGCCGTGGGCAGAACCAGGTGATTACGCAACGACATAACATCCCCCTGACGAAAAGTTTGGCGCAAGTTGCGTGTGAGCTCAGGTTAGCACGACTGCGTTGTCGGTAATCTCAACCCGAACCCAGAGAATAAGTAGCGCGCGGAGAGAAAAATCTTCAGGTTTTACATCTCTTTACGTTGATAACAAAAGTCTGTGCAACTGAGCGGCGGGGTAGGTCCTTCGCTTCGTTCAGGATGACAGAATCGCCTACGGATGCACCTCAGCCTCCTGCCCGGCCAATGCTGCGCAGGGAGTCTGGGTAGGGCGCGCGGGCAATCCCTCGCTCCGTAATGATAGCGGTCACGTACTTTGCCGGGGTCACATCAAACGCGGGATTTTCCACTTCCACTCCGTCGGGAACCATCTGCTTGCCACCGATGTGCGTAACTTCCTTGGCGTTGCGCTGCTCGATCGGAATCTTGCTGCCGTCGGGACAAGCTCAGATCGACCGTCGAAATTGGCGCCGCCACGTAGAACGGAATGTTATGTTCTTTGGCCAGAATGGCGACGGTGTAGGTCCCAATCTTGTTGGCTACGTCGCCGTTGGCCGCGATGCGGTCCGCGCCCACCACGATTGCTCCGATTTTGCCCTGGCTCATCATGGCTCCGGCCATGTTGTCGGAAATCACGGTGGTCGGGATGCCGTCTTTCATTAACTCCCACGCCGTCAAGCGCGAGCCCTGCAGAAAGGGCCGAGTCTCGTCGGCGTAGACGTGAATTTTCTTGCCCTGCTCGACCGCCGCGCGAATCACTCCCAGCGCGGTGCCGTATCCCGCAGTGGCCAGCGCTCCGGCATTGCAGTGGGTGAGCACTCCGCCCGCGTTCGGCATGAGCGTAGCGCCGTGGCGTCCCATGGCCTGGTTGGCGGCAATGTCTTCGGCGTGCATGCGCTGCGCTTCTTCGATCAGATCGCGCTTGATTTGCGGAATAGGCCGGATGCGGATGCGCTCGAATTTTTCCTGCATGCGCCGGATCGCCCAGAAAAGATTCACCGCCGTGGGCCGGGTCTTGCCGATCAGGTCGCAAATCTGGTCGAAGTCGCGCTTCAGGTCGCCGCTGGATTCGGCCTTGGAATTGTTCACGCCGAGCGCAATGCCCATCGCCGCCGCGACGCCAATCGCCGGCGCCCCGCGCACCACCATGTTGCGGATGACGTCGGCCACCTGCTCGTGCGTCTTGCAGGTGACGTAAGTTTCTTCGGTCGGCAGCTTCGTCTGGTCGATGAAGCGTACGCCTTTGTCGGTCCATTCGAGAGTCTGAATCATAGTTAGGGAACTCTTACCGCATTGTCATCCTGAGCGCGCTCTTCGCGAAGCACCTATGCACTCCAATGGAGTTACAGAGATCCTTCGTGTCAGAAAAGGCCGCTCGGGATGACAAGCGAATTTCAAATCACGCTTTATGCGCCAGGCACAGGTTCCTCGGATTATTCGTCACCGCCGGCCGTCCGCACACTTCACAAGCCGCCGCGACCGCGAAAATGACCGGCGCCGTGTCGTCTGTCTGGAGAATGTGCTCCTCGCGCACATCGGCGGCCGTAAAAATGGAAACGAACGGCGCCGGTGCTGCCGCCTTCTCCACGTTCGGACGGCCTTTGGCATCTTCGCGCTCGATCAGGCACATCACTCCGACAACTTCGAATCCGAATTCGCGCGCCGCTTCAATCGCCTGAATCGTCGACGCCCCCGTGGTGCAGACGTCGTCCACAATCACCACCCGCGCGCCCTTCTCGCGAAAGCCTTCGATGCGTTGCCCCGTGCCGTGCTGCTTCTCGGCCTTGCGCACCAGAAAGCCGTTCAGTTCGCCGCTCACTACGGCAACCGCGACCACAATCGGATCGGCCCCCATGGTGAGCCCGCCGATCGCCCGCGCCTTCCATCCTCGCTTCTGGATTTCTTCGAGGAAGACTTCCCCCGTCAGCCGAGAGCCTTTGGCGTCGAGCGTAGTGGCGCGGCAGTCAATGTAGTAGTCGCTGGACGCACCCGATGAAAGCTTGAACTCCCCCAGGCGAAACGACTTGTGAGCGAGCGTACTCAGCAGCTTCTGACGCGCAGTTTGCATAAAAATCTACGATAACACGGCAGCCCGTCCCTGGCCCCCGGCTACGCCCCTCCCGCGTCGCTCCCGGACAGAAGGCAGGTTCTTATCGAGGCCCGTATCGAGGTTCGTATCGAGGTTCATTTCGAGGTTCGTACGGCGGTTCGTACGGCGGTTCGTACGGAGGTTCGCACAGAGGTTCGTATCAGGGTATGCCTTCAGGCATACCGTTAGCGCCACTCTTCCATCGCGCCTTCAGGCGCTGCCGCAGCGCCCACGCTTCGCGTGATAACCTGAAGTCCTCGGGCTCGCGAGAAAAGTCCCCAAAGCCGATTTTGAATCGAGGCATGAGAGTGCAGAATTTCGGACTGCGTAATCGTTACGGCTTCTTACTTACAGTAATCACCGTCCTCAGCGTCGCTACCACCGTTTTTGCCGACGGTACCCGCACCTGGGAGCAGTCGAAATTCGAAGACCTCACCAAAGGGACGGCTACCGGCGTCGCCATTCGCAGCGCGGGCGGCCTGGAACTGGCTCCGGCCTTCAAGCTGCTCTACGCCACGCCATCCACCTACATCTGGGCGGCGGGTGCGGATGACGCGGGCAATGTTTACGCCGCGACCGGAGCCCCCGCGCGCGTCTACCGGATTACGCCCGAAGGCAACGCAACCATTATTTTTGAGCCGCAGGAACTGCAAGTGCAGACGCTCGAAGTCGGCCCCGGCGGCGTAATCTACGCGGCTACGGCCCCGGACGGCAAGGTTTACAAACTCGAGCACAAGGCGGGCGAGAAGACCGAGCCCGCTAAGGCCGACCGCAAGGCAGGCGAGCCGGATGCGTCAAAGCCCACGCTCGATCCGTCGTGGAGTTCGTCTGTATATTTTTCGCCCGGCACCAAGTACATCTGGGATCTGATGCTCGATAAGTCCGGAAATCTCTATGTGGCGACGGGCGATCACGGCGAGATTTACAAAGTCACGGCAAAAGGTGAGCACTCGCTCTTTTTCAAGAGCGACGAGACCCACATCCGCGTGTTAGCCCTCGATGCCCAGGGCAATGTAATTGCCGGCACCGATGGCAGCGGCCTGGTGTACCGGATTTCTCCCGCTGGCGAGGGCTTCGTGCTGTACAGCGCTCCCAAGAAAGAGATCACCGCGCTGGCGCTGGACCGCGAAGGCAACATTTATGCGGCCGGAGTGGGCGAGAAGAAGGCGACTTCGGGAGTATCACCGGTTGCCCCGACTTCGGGCATGATCACCATGGGGGCGAACACTCCCCTGATCACGGGCCCGCAGACTCCCGGGATTACCATTACGTCGGCGCCCAATCCACTGCAGATGGGGCCGTTTCCCGTGCCCGGCGCGGCCGCGAGCGGTGGGTCGGATGTGTACAAGATTGCTCCCGATGGTTCGCCCTCCCGCCTGTGGACTTCGCATGAGGACATTGTCTATGCCCTGGCGTTCGATTCGCACGGCACGCCTGCTGGCGGGGACGGGAAATCGCGGACATGTTTTCGCCATTACCGGGCTGGACGAATTTTCCGATCTGTTGAAAGCACCGGCGTCTCAAGTCACCGCCTTTGCCAAGGCTCCCGACGGCGGCCTTTATGCTGCCAGCAGCAACCTGGGAAAGATTTTTGTGCTGGGGCCGGGCCCGGAGACGGAAGGCACCTACGAGAGCGACGTGCTGGACGCGAAGATATTTTCCCGCTGGGGCCGGGTGGATTTCCGCGGCGCCGGCAATGTGGACTTACTGGCGCGTAGCGGCAACGTCGACAATCCCGACCGCAACTGGAGTCCATGGAAGAAAGTGGATTTGGCGAAGGATGCCGCGATGGGAGTTCCGGCCGCACGCTATGCCCAGTGGAAAGCGGTGCTGCACGCCGGGAGCGCCCCACCGGCCGTGGACAGCGTCACCCTGAATTACTTGCCGAAAAACGTAGCGCCCGAGATTGACGATGTTTCGGTGCAGACCGGCGTCCGCTACCAGCCCCTGGCCAAGCCGTCAGGCATGATTATGGGCATGGGCGCGGATGTGGGCGGATCGTCAGGCGGCCACTTCGAGTCTCCCGTGCCCAGCACGCGCGACCGGGATGCGATCGGCGTGAAGTGGAGCGCCCATGATGAGAACGACGATCAGCTGGTCTATTCCGTCTACTACCGCGGCGACGGTGAAACCCGCTGGCTCCTGTTGAAGGACAACTTGACCGACAAGGCGTATTCGTTCGACGCCAGCCTGCTGCCCGATGGAGGCTACACTGTGAAGGTCGTAGCTTCCGATGCTCCTTCGCACTCGCCCGGTGAGGCGCTGACGGCAGAGAAAGTGAGCCGCCGGTTCGAAGTGGATACCACGCCGCCCCGCATCGACAATCTCACCGCCGTGCTGGAAGGCGCTCAGATTCACGTGCGCTTCCGTGCCGAGGACGGATTCTCGACCATCAAGCGCGCCGAGTATTCCGTCGATGCCGGCGACTGGAAGTACGTCGAGCCCGTCGGACAATTGTCCGACGCGAAAACGGAAGACTACGATTTCAAGGCCACGCTGAACACCGGAAAAGACGCGGCATCCGAACATGTGGTCGTGGTCCGGGTCTACGACAAATACGACAACATGTGCGCCGCCAAAACGGTACTGCGTGGGAAGTGAATAGAAATTAGAGCAGGCCCAAGAAGAGTAAGCGTCGCGGACGCATGACCGGGAAAGACTTTTAGGGACGCGTGAAGCGAGCAGAATCAAGACGGTCTTCAGTGTCTGCGTGCGAAGTCGCTTGCGGTTGCGGCGGCGGAATGAAATGACAATGACATTGATTTCCGCCCGCAGGGGCATCTGACAATAGCCCGGCGCTTCCAGCGCCGGGGGAAGGTGGGAAGCTAGAGCGCGTCCCGGAGGGACGCCTGACTTCTTACACAGACTCTTCATCCCCCGGGATCGTATTCCTTAGCCTACCCCGCAGCCAGATACACATAGCGCAGAATAAACAGCACCGTCAGTATCCAGATGACAATGCTCACGTCCCGGAACTTTCCCGCGGCTACCTTCACCAGCGTGTAGGAGATCAGTCCCAGGCTAAGCCCGGTCGCGATGCTGAAGGTCAACGGCGTCGCCAGCAGAGTCACAAACGCGGGGACGGCTTCGGTGAACTCGTTCCATTCGACCCGACCAATTGATTCCGTCATCAGCGCACCGACCAGAATCAACGCCGGCGCGGTCGCGTAGCCGGGGATGGCCGCCGCCAGCGGCGCGCAAAACATCGCCAGCAGAAAGCAGCCTGCGACAAACACGTTGCTGAGTCCTGTCCGCGCCCCGGCCGCCACTCCGGCCGCACTCTCGATGTAACTGGTCACCGTTGACGTTCCCGTCAGCGCGCCCAGCACGGTGCCGACGGCGTCAGACACCAGCGCTTGCCCGACCCGGGGAATTTTCCCGTCCTTCACAAATCCGCCCTGCTCGCACACTCCTACCAGCGTGCCAACGTTGTCGAACAAATCCACAAACAGGAACACGAAGACAATTTCAAACAGTCCCAGATGAAGCGCGCCCCGCAGATCGAGTTGCAGCCAGGTTGAAGAAGGGTGCGGCAGCGAAAATACTGTGTGCGGCCACGCCGCCATGCCACGCAAAATTCCCAGCAGCGCAGTCGCCGCAATTCCGATCAGAATCGCTCCCGTGATCTTCCGCGTCATCAGGACTAGCATGATCGCCAGGCCAATGCATGCCAGCTGCGTTTCATGGTTCGCGAAGCTGCCCAGGCCAACGAAAGTTGCGGGATTTGCGACTACCACCTTGGCGTTGCGCAGCCCCACAAAAGCAATAAACATGCCGATCCCGCCCGCCGTCGAGTGTTTAAGGCAGCCGGGAATGCCATTGACTATTTGTTCTCGGACGCGCGTGACGGTCAGAATCAAAAACGCGACGCCAGAAAGAAAAATCACGCCCAGCGCGGTGCGCCAGGGCACGTGCATGCCCAGACACACCACATAGGTGAAGTAGGCATTCAGCGACATCCCCGGCGCCAGCGCAATGGGATAGTTGGCGTAGAGTCCCATGACCAGCGTGGCGGCAGCCGCGGCGGCGCAGGTTGCGAACAGCACACCCTCCACCGGCATTCCCGTCTCCGACAGCATCTTCGGATTCACCGCGATGATGTAGGCCATGGTGAGGAACGTGGTCAGCCCGCCCAGGAACTCGCGGCGAATGGTGGTCTGGTTTTCTTTAAGATGGAAGTAGCGCTCCAGCAATATTTGGTCCTCTGCAGCGTCGGAATCACGCCGCGGTGAATGAAGCCGCCATTCTACGGTATCCATCGCAGCAGCGGCGAAGGGCGAGCATTGGAATTCGCGATAGCTTCCTGCGAAAAAACATCTGCCGGCGGAAGACGGCTGCAGGCTCCCAAATCAGGGCTACGAGGGCAGGCTGCTGGTGTCGCCGCCCATCCCGCCAGAGTCTTCCAGCAGCGGAGCCTTGATCTCACTCAGTTCCCCGGCCTGCCGCAATTCCGGAAACAGCCACGCCCATACCGCGATCACCACCAGGGTTCCAATTCCTCCCAGCACGACCGCGGGAACGGTGCCAAACCACTGCGCCGTCACGCCCGATTCGAACTGCCCGAACTCGTTCGACGTTCCGATGAAGATCATGTCCACGGCGGTGACGCGTCCGCGCATTTCGTCCGGCGTGGCCAGTTGCGTCAGCGTGGCCCGGATGATCACGCTGACCATGTCACTGGCGCCGAGCAGCAGCAGCGCGACCAGCGACAGCGTCAGACTGCGCGACAGCCCGAACAGGATGGTGAAGACTCCGAATCCCGCCACCGACCACAGCAGCGTGATGCCCGACCGCCCGCGCAACGGGCGATGCGCCAGCAGCACCGCCATGATCGCTGCGCCGACTCCGGGGGCGGTGCGCAAAAGGCCCAGTCCCCAGGGCCCGGTGCGCAGGATCTCCCTGGCGTACACCGGCAGCAGCGCCACCGCTCCGCCCAGCAGCACGGCGAACAGATCGAGCGAAATCGCTCCCAGGATCAGCTTCTTCTTCCAGATGTAGTGGAGTCCGGCGAAAACCGTCTTGAATGTCATGGGCTCGCGCCGCCGTGCCTTCATTTCCGGCTTGATCCGGAAAGTGGAGACCGTCGCTCCCATAGCCGTCAGCATGGCCACCGCATAGACCACCGAGGGCCCGCGAAACAGGGCATAGAGAATGCCCCCGAAGGATGGTCCGAGGATGGTCGCCGCCTGAAAAGTCGTGGCATTCCAGGCGACGGCGTTCGGGAAATGTTCTTCCGGGACCAACTGCGGCAGGATGGACCGGCTGGCCGTACCGTTGAAGGAGCGCACCACGCCCAGCAGAATCAGCACGGCGTATATGGCAGTCATCGAATGCACGCCGCGCCGAGAAAGCGTCAGCAGCAGGGCGAAGCAAACCGCGAATCCGGCGTAGCACGTCGAGAGCACGTGGCGCCGCGGGAAGCGGTCCGAGGCATGCCCGGAGATGGGGAACAGCAGAATCCCCGGGAGGAATTGCGCCAGTCCAACCAGTCCAAGATCGAGCGGCCTCTTGGTGATTTCATAAACCTGCCATCCCACCGCGACCGCCTGCATTTCGACCGCCGCCACGATCAGGAAGCGCGCGATCTGGAACAGCACGAACGCAGGATGGGTGAAAGCGGCGCGTCCGGCTCTGGCGTCGGCAGGTGCGGGCATGGACTTCTAATGTGACATAGAAAGCTGAAGATGTGGAGAGGGAGGGAGAGAGGAGAAAGAAGAGAGGAGAGAGAGAGAAGAGAGAAAGAGAGAGGGGGAGAGAGAGAGAGGAGAGAGGAGAGAGGAGAGAGGAGAGAGGAGAGAGGAGAGAATCGTGTCTGACCATGTCGCCCGCGTCATCCCGAACGAAGCCGCTCTTCAGGCGTAGGGAGGGATCTCCCGGCAAAAAGCTCCCCTTAGGAAGGCGCCCCCCTTACGTCACCAGCGGAGCGTCGGCGATTCCCTCGGTGCCGAACACTCTGCGATAGCGCTCGATTTCCGCCGGCGGCCCTAACGCCTTGGAATAGTTGTCGGAGAGCTTCACGGCGGGCTTCCCCTCCACCGTCGCTACCTTGCAGATCAGGCTGATCGGATCAAACCCGCTGCCGTCGTTAGGATTGCATCCTCGAAAATCGTTGGTCAACAGCGTTCCCCACCCCGCGCTGACTCGCACCCGGCGCTCCGGCGTCCACTTGTTGCGGTCATGGAAATCGGCGGCACTCAGGAAATCGCTGGGCGCGACGCCGTCGCCGAGCGTCCCGCCAAAATAGGCATGCAGCCCCAGGATCTGGTCAACGTCGAGCGCGTCGGAGGCAATGAGCAATTTCTCCCGAGGATCGCGCCCCCGTTCCTTCAGCCATGCGATATATTCGTCTCCCGCGACGTAAGGATCCTTGCTGTCCACGCGCTGTCCGGTCCAGTCGGCCGCCCAGTCCGGCGCGCCCGCCAGAAACTGCGTGGTCCCAAACGTGTCGGGCAGCATGATCCGCAGAGCGCCTTCATACGTGTTCTGCCACAGCTCCAGCACGCGATACTGCGAAGCCTTCAGCGCCGCGTCATCCGGCGCCAGTGCGGCCTCCACCATCGGGATTTCATGCGCGTTGGTTCCAATCGCTTCCAGGTCATGTTTGTGCGCCAGAAAAGCGTTCGAAGTTCCGATGAAGCTGCCGCCCAGATTCGCGGCCATGGCCACCACTACATATTCCTGCCACAAGAAACTGTGCCGTCGCCGGGTTCCAAAGTCGGCGACGCTCAACCCGGGAACGCCCCGCAGTCTCTCGATCTTGCTCCACAATTTCGTCTTGGCGCGGGCATACAAAATGTCGAGTCCGAACTCGCTCAGCGTTTTCAGATGAGCCCGCGTCTTCAACTCATCTAGGATGGCCAGCGCATACAGTTCCCACATCGTCGTCTCTGTCCAGAGCCCGTCGAACGACAGCTGAATCTGCCCATCCTGCACCGACAATTGATAGTCCGCCAGCCGGAAGTCGCGCTCCAGCCACTCCAGAAATGCCGGCTCGAAGATTCCGCGGCGCCCGTAGAACGTATTCCCCGCCAGCCAAACCAGTTCCGACTTTCGAAAGCGCCGTCCCAGGACATGTTGCAGTTGCATCTTGAGTTCTTCAATGTGGATCATGTCGGCGATCCGCACCGAAGCATGCCGATTGAACAGCGCGAACTCCACGTGCGTCTTCGGGAAATGCTTCCAGATGAACTGCAACATCAGCAGCTTGTAAAAATCGGTATCCAGCAAAGACCGGATGACCGGGTCCAGTTCCCAGTTGTGGTTATGCGCGCGTTCGGCGAAGTTGACGATCATCGGGTAAGCGCCAGCCCTCACTCACAGTCTAGGGCAAGACCGTCCGGAGGACGGCAGTCTAAAGATGACAGTCTAGCGGATCAGGGCTGCTCCAACTGCGCCGCTCCCGCAAATTCGTTGGTGTCCTAATTTCGGTCTTGCTTTCTTCGCGATCTTTGCGGGTTCTTAGCATACTTTGCGGTTAAAAGCTCTTGCTCCCCGAAATTAGGACACTACCGCAAGTTCATGCATATTGACAATCGTTCTCAGTTGTTGCATGCTCCCACCGGGTGTGGGCTAGTTCTTTTGCGTAACGGCGCCCGCATCTTAAAAGTCCTTCCCCCAGAAGGTTTACGTTACGAATAGCAGCTTCACAGCTGCCATGAACTTCGTAGTTCGCAAAAGTGACCCGCAGGCCCCTTCCCTGGAACCATGAAGCACAGGAGCAGAACAATGAGCAGAAGCGTGATTCTTCCCGCCTTCCTCGTTCTGATTTCGGCAGCTTCCGCGCCGGCTCAGATCCAGCTCGGCTTCTTCGGCATGGGTGTTTCCGCCAGTGCTGACCCGCCAAAAGTGATGTACGGAACGTTGTCTCATCCCGCGGTGGCCTGGACGACCATCGAGGGCAAGGGCCGCGGTATTTTCAACTTCAGTTCCGTGGACAAGTTCGTAGCCGATGCTCCCAAGGACGCCGACGGAGTGGCGCTCCTCGATTTGGTGATGGGCTGGACCCCGGGATGGGCCGTCGCCGATCAGAGTACCTGCTTCCACAACAAGAACCTCATTGTGTCGTGCACCGCTCCGCCTGACAACATCCAGGACTGGATCGACTTCATCACCGCCGTAATCGAGCATTACAACGGAACGACCGCGCCCCACATCAAGTACTACGAAATCTGGAACGAGATGAGCAACACTCTGTTCTGGAGCGGCACGCCGACGCAGATGGTGGCCCTGGCCCAGGCGGCCTATCCCATCATCAAGCAGGACCCCTATGCCATGGTCCTCACGCCCTCGGTTGCGTGGAAGGTCGGAGTTCCCTACATGATAAAATTCCTGCAGGCTGGCGGCTATCAATACGCTGACGCTATTTCCTTCCACGGCTACCCCAGCCAGACCGGCGGCGGCGCTCCCGTTCCCGTGCCCATGCCGGAGAGTCCGCTCTCCACCAATGCACCCATCATGACCATGATCTCCACCTTTCGCATGATCGCGGATACCTACGGCATGCTGGGAAAACCCGTGGTCACCACCGAAGGCGGCTGGGGAACCAATGGCGTAAAAGATCCGGACATGCAGGCAGCATGGATTACTCACTATGAAATCCTGCAAGCCGCGTTGGCCTCGAGCAACAACCTGCAGTTTCAAACCTGGTATACCTGGGGCTACGCCCTCTCCGGGGATATTGAGAATAAAGACGGATCCGTCACCGCGGCGGGCCTGGCTTACGACGTGGTCCTGGGATGGCTCATCGGCTACTCCCCCACGCCCTGCACCAGCTCAGGAAATATCTATACCTGTCAGGTGGCTTTCGGCAAACAGATCGTTTGGGATACCTCGCAGTCCTGCGCCAACGGATCGTGCACCACGGCCCCATTCACTGTCCCCACCGGATATACCAAGTACCAAGACATCACCGGACTAAGAGTTCCCATCAAGACCACGACCATCAATCTGGGAATCAAACCCCTGCTGCTGGTGAAGTGATCTGGAAGTCGAGCACCCTTGAGAAAGTAGAAGTGCGGCCACGGTAAAGCCGCAAAGCGGCGCAAGAATGCAGCCCGCAGCTCGCCCTGAGCTTGCCGATGGGGCGCAAGCCAGAACAATCCTAACTCCTCCCCACCGCGCTCTTCGCCTCCAGTTCCTCAAACACGTCCTCCGCCCGCCGCAGCGCCGCCTGCACGTTGTCGCAAATGTTTGCCTCGCCGATGACCTCGGCGAACTCTCCCTGATGAATCAACTGTGCCGGCTGTTCGCGTGCCCCGCAGAGAATGAGCGTGCGCTTGCTCGCGTGCAGCGTCTTGGCCACTTCTTCCAGCGCGAACAGCCCCGTGGCGTCGAGCGCATTCATATTGCGCAGTCGCAGAATCACCACCGGCGGCAGCTTATGCAGGTTCTCGGTCACCACGGAAATCTTGTCGGTGGCCCCGAACAAAAACGGCCCGTGGATGCGGAAGATAGTCGCATAGTACGGAATGTCCTTGTCCTGCAGAATGTGCATCCGCCCGTCTTCCACGTAGTCATCGGTCACCTGTGAGACCGTAGTCGTCGCGGCCACCCGGCTGATGAACAGCAGCGCCGCCAGAATCATCCCGGCTTCAACCGCTACAGTAAGATCGGCAAACACGGTCAGGGCAAACGTCACCAGCCAGATGCTGATGTCCGTCTTGGTCAGCTTCAGCAGCTGCGGAATCTCGCGCCACTCTCCCATGTTGTAGGAAACGATCATCAGGATTCCCGCCAGCATGGCCATGGGCACGTAACTGACCAGCGGCGCCGCGAACAGAAGAATGCACAGAAGGGTAAGCGCGTGGATCATGCCCGCAACCGGCGACTGCGCCCCCGCCCGGATGTTGGTGGCCGTGCGTGCAATCGCTCCCGTCGCCGGCAATCCGCCGAACATCGGAGAGAAAATGTTGGCCACCCCCTGCCCGATCAGCTCGACATTGGGATTGTGCCGGTCGTTGCTCATGCGGTCTGAAACCACCGCCGACATCAGCGACTCAATCGCGCCCAGCATCGCCACCGTGAACGCCGGCCCCAGCAGGCCGTGGATCAGGTCCGAGTGGAACTTGGGGATTTGCAGATGTGGCAAGCCGCTGGGGAT
Organism: uncultured Acidobacteriaceae bacterium; assembly: GCA_963825155.1. GTDB lineage: Bacteria > Acidobacteriota > Terriglobia > Terriglobales > Acidobacteriaceae > Sulfotelmatobacter. The sequence goes on from CAWGRZ010000005.1 coordinate 342,631, forward strand.
TCCCCCGAAGCGGCTGCCGATGGTTTCGACCGGCAGTTTGAAAACATAGACCGCGGCCGTCCCCAGCAGCAGCGCCACGATCGGTCCTGGGATGCGCGCCGAGAGACCGCGACAGATGATCAGCACCAGCACGGTGATCACGGCCAGTGCGGTGGCTTCGTAGGAGAGCGTGTGAAAATTCCCGGCCAGCGCTTCCATGCGCAGCGAGAACACGCCGGGGACTTTCTCTAGATGAAGTCCGAAGAAGTCTTTGACCTGAGTACTTGCGATCAGTACGGCGATCCCGTTGGTGAATCCCACCACCACCGGCCGGGGAATAAACTTGACCCCCGTGCCCAGTCCGGTGACGCCCATGATGACCAGCAGCGCCCCGGCCATCACCGTGCACATGAACAATCCGTCCACGCCGTGCGCCGCTACGATCCCCGCCACCACCACCACGAAAGCGCCCGTCGGCCCGCCAATCTGCGTCTTCGATCCCCCCAGCGCTGAAATCAGAAATCCCGTCACAATGGCGCAGTAAATCCCCGCCTGCGGCGTGAGTCCGGAGGCAATGGAAAAAGCCATCGCCAGCGGCAGCGCCACCAGCCCAACCGTGATTCCCGCAATCACATCGAGCAGGAATTTGTGCCGGTCATAGTCGCGCAGACACAGTACAGACTTCGGAAGCCAATTGTCGTTCAGGAAAGCAATAGCCATTTTCACATTATCGCCCCAGCGCCGAGAAATCGCATAGACCCCGTACCCGCGAAGCCACGAACGAAAGAACATGTCCGTTCCCAGCAGCAGAGATGACGTAGCGGCGGACGCATTCGTCCGCCCCGCAAAGCGAAGCGAGCGGCAGCGCAAGCCGGGTGCCCCATGTCTCGCGTTTTTTGCCAGACGTGGGGATTCTGTGTGTGCACGCAGACCCGCCACCATCAGCCCTGTAAAATCACCCCATGCACCTCCTCCGTACCCTGGGATGGCTGGTCTGCGTCGTTTATTCCACCATCCCGCTGTTCTGGCTCATGGTCCATCCCCGCGCACATCGCTGGCGTGCACGCCGGCGCTCGCCCTTCCGCGTGCTGGTGCCCGCCTGGGTCGTGATCTGGATCGGTGTGGCCTTACTCACCGGCCCGTGGCGGGCCGTCCTTCTCTATTCCACGCCCTGGAGTTGGGTTCCCTCAGCACTCTTGTTTGCCTTGGGCATCTTCATTTATTCCCACTCCGGAGCCCACTTCAGCTGGGCGCAACTAGGCGGCCTGCCCGAAGTCCGCCTCGGAAACCACGACCAGCGCCTCGTAACCACCGGCATTCGCGCGCGCGTCCGCCATCCCGTCTACCTCGGCCACCTCTGCGAGATGCTGGCCTGGAGCGTAGGCACCGGCCTGGCAGTCTGCTGGCTGCTGACCGCATTCGCCATCGCCACCGGCGCCGTGATGATCCGCCTGGAAGACGCCGAACTGCAGAAGCGCTTCGGGCAGGAATATGAGCGCTATCGGTTTTCGGTGCCGGCCGTCATACCGCGATTGCGTTAGCGCCGCGCTTCGTGCTGCGCCCGCGCCCAGCCCGTCTTCCCGCTATAATCCGACTTGGCTGATAGCTGATAGCTGACAGCTGATAGCCCTCATGCGCTTCGAACTCTTCATCGCGTCCCGCTACTTGCGCGCCAAACGCCGGCAAGCCTTCATCGGCATCATCACCGGCATCTCCATCGCCGGCGTCGCCGCTGGTGTCGCTTCGCTCGTGGTCGCCCTCGCCATCAACAACGGCTTTCGTCAGGACCTGCAACAGCGCCTGCTGGGCTCCACTTCCCACATCAGCCTGCAGCGCATCGCCGACGACGGCATCAAAGACTGGCCCGCGCTCATGGACCGCCTCTCCAAACAGCCGCACGTCGTCGCCGCCGCTCCGGCAATCTTTGAACAAGTTCTCATCTCGCGCGGTCCGCGCGCCCGCGGCGCCGTCCTGAAGGGGATGATCCCGAGGTATGAACGGCGTGTGGGCGATCTGCTGAACTCGGTAAAAGAAGGTTCAGCCGTCCCGCTGGAAGATCGGCCACCTTCCCCGACATCGCCTTCGGCGAGGGCGGACGAGGCGCCCACCCCTCCACAATCGCCCGATTCGCTCGTGGGCGTCGAGCAGCGCGTGGCCGCCATGCCGCCCATCGTACTCGGCAAAGATATGGCCGATGGTCTCGGTGCGACCGTCGGCTCGGTCGTGCTGGTGACCAGTCCCCAGGGCGAATTGACTCCCTTCGGCATGGTGCCTAAATACAACCGGTTCAAGGTGGTCGGAATCTTCAACTCCGGTTTCTTCGACTACGACTCCAGTTGGGCCTTTGTGCGCTTGTCCGACGCTCAGCAATTGTTTGGTCTGGGCGACCTCATCTCTGTGCTGGAGTTCAAGGTGGACGACATCTACCGCGCCGCTGAAATCTCCCGCGAAATTGAGGACGCCGCCGGCAAAGGCTTCATGGCCACTAACTGGATGGAGCAGAACCAGGCGCTGTTTCACGCTCTCCGCCTGGAGCGACTCGTCACCTTCATCACCATCGGCCTCATCGTCTTCGTAGCCGCGCTCAACATCCTGATCTCCCTGATCATGATGGTCATGGAAAAGACCAAAGACATCGCCGTGCTCATGTCCATGGGCACGCGCAAGCGCCCAGGTGCGCAACGTCTTTATCGCGCAAGGCGTGCTGATCGGCGTGATCGGCACCGTCATCGGACTTGTTGCTCGGCTACGCCATCTCCTACTTCGGAGGCCATTACCACGTCATTTCCCTCTCGCCCGAGGTCTATTCGATCGACTACGTGCCCTTCGCTCCGCGCGTGATGGACGGCAGTCATCGTGGCCCTGGTCGCCTTGGGAGTGTCGTTCGTGGCCACGCTCTACCCGTCGTGGTCCGCCGCCCGCATCCTCCCAGCCGAGGCCCTCCGCTATGAGTAGTGCGTACCTATCGCATCGGCGGTTACGTATCAGGGGATTGCTCCAGCAATCCCGTAAAGGCCGACCGCCCAAATGACGTGACCCCGATCACATGACAGATCTTGCACTAGGTATACAGTTTTCGCAGATATGAATTCTGGAATCGAGGCAGCCGGGAAACGAACGCACCACGGTCCGCACTTAATCTAATGTGCAGGCAGATACTCGGCTAACCGTAGGTTTTGATCTTTCGAACTGCGGCGCCGGGTCGCTATATTGGAACGAAAGGTACAGCAACGTGCATCTAATCGAGCAAGAATCGATGCTTCGGGTAGAAGACCTGAAGAAGGTGTTCCGTTCCGGCGAGTCGGATCTCGTGCTCTTTGAAAATTTATCGTTTGACGTGAGGCGCGGAGAAATGCTCGCCATCGTGGGCGAGTCGGGAGCGGGAAAGAGTACCTTGTTGCACATCCTGAGCGCTCTTGATCGCGCTTCCGCAGGTGACGTATACTGCGCCCACTTGCGATTGAACTCCTTATCGCACGACGAAGCCGCAGAGTTTCGCAACCGCGAAACCGGCTTCGTGTGGCAGTTCCACTATCTGCTGCCGGAATTTACGGCGGCGGAAAACGTTGCCATGCCGCTGCTGCTGCGGGGGCAGACATGGCAACAGGCCGAGCCAGAAGCTTCACGCTGGCTGCGTGAGGTCGGACTGGAGCAGCGCGCGCATCATCGCTCAGGGGAGCTTTCGGGCGGTGAGCAGCAGCGGGTGGCTCTGGCCCGTGCGCTCATCACGGGCCCAAGCTGTTGCTGGCCGATGAGCCTACGGGAGATCTGGACGGACAGACGGCGGAAGCGGTTTTTGCATTGATTGCGCGATTACATCGCGAGCATCAACTCACCTCCCTCATTGCTACGCACAATTTGTCGTTCGCCCGCCGTTGCCATCGTGTATTAAGGTTGCAGCGCGGCTGCATGGAGGAGATTTCGCCGGAGTCGCTGCCGGTATGAGGAATGGCGTCTGGAATGAGGAAAGAGAGCGCGGGCATGAGGAAGCCGTGCAGCATGAAGCGGGCGGGTTCGTATCAGGGCATCGCTTCAGCGATGCCGTGACCGGCCCGGGATCAAGCGCCTTGAGCCGCCGGGGTTGGCAAAGTTTTGGGAGGGCGCGGCTTCAGCCGTGCCGCTACGGATCGAAGAAAAGGGGGCTTTAGCCCTGAGGCCCGAAGGCACCGCGAGGTTCCTTCGGTAACGTGATCAAAGGTTGGGAACATCGTTTCCGCACTTGGGTTCCCGGCCATTTGATTGCATAATGTGAGATTGAACTAAGGGTAAGGTACGGGTCGAGGGTTCGGGTTCGCGGTAGGGTCGGGCAGGCAGAGTTCTTCTCGACCAGGAAGGTCAGGGGGGAAGGGCATTATGTTCGAACGCTATACGGAGAAAGCCAGGCGCGTCATCTTTTTCGCGCGCTACGAAGCCAGCCAGTTCGGGTCTCCTTATATCGAGACTGAGCATCTGCTTCTCGGACTCCTGCGCGAAGACAAGGCCCTGACCAATCGTTTCCTGCGCTCGCACGCCTCGGTCGAATCGATCCGCAAGCAGATCGAGGGACACACCACGATCCGCGAGAAAGGTTTCGACTTCGGTCGATCTGCCGCTGAGCAACGAGTGCAAGCGTGTTCTCGCCTATGCGGCCGAGGAAGCCGAGCGCTTGTCGCATCGCGCACATCGGCACTGAACATCTGCTGTTGGGCTTACTGCGCGAAGAGAAGTGCTTCGCCGCGGAGATTCTGCACGAGCGCGGCCTGCGCCTTTCGACCATCCGCGAAGAACTCGCCCGCAGCACGCAGGAAAAAGCCGCAGCCGCAGCGCCAGCGCGAATCGTCGCTCTTGGCGGAGTTCTCCCGCGACCTGACTCAGGCCGCCATGGACAGCCAGCTCGATCCTCTCGTCGGCCGCGACGGCGAAGTCGATCGCGTCATCCAGATCCTCTGCCGCCGCACCAAGAACAATCCGGTTCTAATCGGCGAGCCCGGCGTGGGCAAAACCGCCATCGTCGAAGGCCTGGCCCAGCGCATCGCCGACGGCGAAGTTCCGTCGTTCCTGGCCGACAAGCGCATTCTTGCTCTCGACCTTTCGCTCATCGTCGCCGGCACCAAGTACCGCGGCCAGTTCGAAGAGCGCCTCAAGACCATCATGAAGGAACTGATGGAGTCGCAGAACTCCATCATCTTCATCGACGAGCTGCACACGCTGGTCGGCGCAGGCTCGGCCGAAGGCTCGCTCGACGCCGCCAACATTCTGAAGCCGGCGCTATCGCGCGGCGAGATTCAGTGCATCGGCGCAACCACGCCCGGGGAATATCGCAAGTCGATCGAAAAAGACCGTTCGCTCGAACGCCGCTTCCAGGCGGTCAAGGTTCCGCCTCCGAACGAGGTCGATGCGATCAAGATTCTGTTCGGCATCAAGGATCGCTACGAGAAGTTCCACGCCGTCACCTACACTGACGACGCGATCAACTTCGCGGTCTCGCATTCGAATCGCTACATTCCGGACCGCTTCCTTCCGGACAAGGCCATCGACTTGGTCGACGAAGCCGGCGCGCGCGTCAAACTGCGCCAGACTTCGCTGCCCGAAGAGATCACCGAGGTGCAGAAGCGGATCAAGTTCATCGTGCATCGCATGGAAAATGCCATCGCGAATCACGAATTCGAGAAGGCTCGTTTCTACTCGGACGAAGAACGCAAGGAGCGCGAGAACCTGCGCGCCCTCCGCGAAAAATATCATCTCGACGAGTCTTCCACCGGCGTGGTCAACCGCGAGGACATCGAAGACGTAGTCTCGCGCTGGACCGGCGTCCCCGTCACCTCGATCAAAGAAGAAGAGACGCAGAAACTGCTGCGCATCGAGGAAGAGCTGCACAAGCGCATCATCTCGCAGGATAAGTCGATCAGCGCCCTGGCTCGCGCCATCCGCCGTTCCCGCGCCGGCCTGAAAAATCCGAACCGCCCCATCGGCTCGTTCCTTTTCCTCGGCCCGACCGGCGTCGGCAAGACCGAAGTCGCCCGCACCCTGGCCCAGTTCATGTTCGGTACCGAGAAGGCTCTGGTCCGCTTCGACATGTCCGAGTTCATGGAGAAGCACTCCGTCTCCAAGCTGATCGGCTCGCCTCCGGGATACGTCGGCTACGAAGAGGGCGGCCAGCTCACCGAGCGTGTGAAGCGCGCGCCTTACTCCGTCGTGCTGCTTGACGAAATCGAGAAGGCGCACCCGGACGTCTTCAACATCCTTCTGCAGGTCTTTGAAGACGGCCAACTCACCGACGGCCTCGGTAACACCGTCGACTTCAAGAACGTCATCATCATCATGACCTCGAACATCGGCGCACGCCACCTTCAGAAGCGCGAAGGCCTCGGCTTCCAGTCATCGAACGAGGGCATGGTCTCCGACAAAGTCGAAGAACTGGTGAAGAGCGAAGTCAAGCGCACCTTCAACCCCGAGTTCCTGAACCGCTTGGACGAAATCATCCTGTTCCTGGCCCTGGGCGAGAACGACCTCATCCAGATTCTCGAACTCATGGTGAATCAGCTCAACCAGAATCTTGCCCAGAAGGCAATCACCGTCACGGTCGCCGACGACGCCAAGAAGTGGATTCTGAACCAGACTCTGACCGACCGCAGCTACGGCGCAAGGCCCCTGCGTCGTGCGTTGCAGAAATACATCGAAGACCCGTTGTCGGAAGCGCTGATCCAGGGCACCATCACCACGCGCCCCGCCTTCATCGAAGTCTTCCTCGAAGACAACAAACTCTTCTACCGCCCCGTAGATTCCGAAAAAGCGGAAGGCGTCCTGTTGTACGAGAATTAGTCCGTGGAGGGGCGGACGCCACGTCCGCCCCGCGCGGAGCGAAGCGACGCGCGTGGCAGTTCACGGGACTTTCAGGTCGCGCCGGCCACTTGGTCATCCCTGCGGCAGTTCATTAGCCACCCATTGCGCTCCGCTCAACCCCGGACGAGGCGTCCGGGGCTCCACGAGCCACAAGGCTGGAGGAGAGGACGCGCCGTCCTCCACGACCGCGCGAGGACTGCCACGGCCACGTCATCCTGCAATCGGTCCCCGAACCGTCATCTGCGCCGATGGCGATTCCTCTCTCCGCCACACCCACGGATACTCCCGCCAATCTTGAGCCAGTCCCTTGCGAACCGGATTCAGCAAGACATATTCGATCCGCCCATCAAGATTCTCGGACGATCGCAACGCTCGATCGAACGATTCCTCCTGCCAAACCGCGCCGGTTCGTCCCATTGCGCGGTTGACCCGGTGCGCGGACGCGCTCTTGATCGTCCGCAGAATCTCGACCAGCGAGCAAATTTCGCGGCGCGCCTCGTCAACCATGGGAGTCAGGATCAGGTGCACGTGATCAGTCATCACGACCGCGACGTAGAGTTCATATCTCCGACGATGATCATGACAGCACGAAGACAGAACAATCTCGCGCGCCGTAGGCGGCAATACCCAGCGGAACTTCGTCACAAACGTGATGAAGTGCGGCCGCTCATCTCGTTGCATATGAGGCAGGTTTCGGCGATAAAAGTGCATGATCGAATTCTGTCACCGTCCCAGGCGACAAAGTCACAAAAGTCTGAAAATAATCAGCCGGATTCCCGCCCCGGGAATGGAGGGGCGGACGCCACGTCCGCCCCGCGCGGAGCGAAGCGCCGCGCGTGGCAGCGTCACGGGACTTTCAGGTCGACCCAGCACTTCGTCATCGCACCGGGAGTTCATTGGTTGCCATTGCGCCGCGTGCAACCCCGGACGAGGCGTCCGGGGCTCCCCGAGCGAGCCACATTCTTTCGCACACTGGAAGCCCTACATGATTCCCGCCCAGGAATGGAGGGGCGGACGCCACGTCCGCCCCGCGCGCGGAGCGAAGCGCCGCGCGTGGCAGCGTCACGGGACTTTCAGGTCGACCCAGCACTTCGTCATCCGCAACGGGAGTTCATTGGTTGCCATTGCGCTGCGTGCAACCCCGGACGAGGCGTCCGGGGCTCCCCGAGCGAGCCGCATTCTTTCGCATACTGGAAGCCCTACATGATTCCCGCTCCGGGAATGGAGGGGCGGACGCCACGTCCGCCCCGCGCGGAGCGAAGCGACGCGCGTGGCAGCTCACGGGACTTTCAGGTCGCGCCGGCCACTTGGTCATCCCTGCGGCAGTTCATTAGCCACCCATTGCGCTCCGCGCAACCCCGGACGAGGCGTCCGGGGCCCCCGAGAGAGCCACAATCTTCTGCGACCTTTTGCCCATCTCCTCAATCCGAAACCTATGCCCAAGGTGAACCTCGCCGAGAAGTTCTCCAAAATCTCCGAATACTACAAGCCCCACATCGCCGCCGAACTCAACGGCCAGATGATCAAGCTGGTCAAGGCCAACACCGAATTTGTCTGGCATCATCACGACCACGAAGACGAAATGTTCCTCGTAGTCAAAGGCCGTTTCCGCATGGAATTCCGCGATCGCCACGAATGGATCGAAACCGGCGAGTTCATCGTCGTCCCCCGCGGAGTCGAGCATCGCCCCGTCGCCCAAGAAGAAGTCTGGATCATGCTCTTCGAGCCCGCCTCCACCTTAAACACCGGCAACGTGGTCAACGAGCGCACCCAACCCCATCTGGAGCGGGTGTAACCCGTCGTCGCGTCTCTGCCTTTCCTTCGTGTACTTTAGTGCCCTTCGTGAGCAAGGGTTTGCCTTCCCATGCCAAAACGAAGATCTCGGCCTATCGCACGTACATCCCCTTCAGTACCGTGGCAAACCCGCGCCAGACGGGCGAAGATACCTACTCCAAGTTCCCGGCCTCGCCAGCGCCTAGCGCCCAAGAGACTGAAACAGAACCACTTGGAGCAAGTCCCGAGGACGCTACTTCGACACCAATGGCCGCACCCCACACCGGCGATTCCCACCTCTCCGAGCTTCCTCCCCCGATTCCGCAGGAATCGAACGAAGTTTGCGACTGCTGGCAGCAGATGGTGCAGGCCGTGCTGGGAGTCGTGATGCTCCTGGGGGCCCTGGCCATGGTCCACTATTACGCGCCCCTGGCCGCCCAGGGCGCTCCGCCCGACGATCTGCAGAAGCAAGTCCACGACCTTACTGCCGAGGTCGACCAGCTCCGGCAGGAGCAGGCCATGCCCGCCGTGGTCCTGAACCACTACCGCAATTCCATTGGCTATATCTACGGCGTCTACCAGGTCGGGTTTGCCGACCAGCGTCCCGCCGTGCGCGCCCGCGTTTCGGGCACCGGATTCCTGGTGGGCGAGGGCCTGCTGGCCACCAACCGCCACGTGGCCGAGCCCTGGTACGGAGACTCTGAATCCGAAGCGCTCATTCGTCGCGGAGCCATCGCCACCCTCGAAAGTCTGGTGGTCTTTTTCCCCGGCTCGCCTACGCCGGTGAATCTTTCCCCCGCTTCTGTCTCGTCAACTGCCGATCTGGCTATTTTGCGCACGCAGGATTCCGCCGTAGTCCGCGGCCTGCCGGCATTGCCGTTGGCCAAGTCTGCAAGTTCTCCGGGAGAGCTTGTCACCGTCATCGGCTATCCCATGGGCATCGCCGGCATGGTGGCCAAGTCTCCCACCGGCATTTACGAGCGCCTGGCCTACCGCCACAATGACATCACCGCAGCCAGCGAACTGGCCGCATTGTCCCTGATCCGCCCCTCCACCACCTGCGGACACCTGGGCGACGTGGTCGGCGACAAACTCATTTACGACGCCCCCACCGCCCATGGCGGCAGCGGCGGTCCGGTCTTCAATGCCAGGGGTGAAGTCATCGGCGTCAACTCCGCCTACATGGACGGATTCACCGGCGGCACCCTCGGCGTCTCCGTCGACTCGCTCCGCCCCCTGCCTCGAAGCGGCACGAAGGCGCTAGACACAACGATCCCATTCCCCAAGAAAAAAGCCGGAAGCTCTCGCTCCCGGCTGGGTCATCCTATTCGTAAATGAGCCTTCAAATCTGCAATCTTAAATCTGCAATCTTAAATCTCAAACCTGCGCCTCAGAACCCCCACCGCAGCGAGAACTGAATCAGACGCGGATTTCCGTTGGTTCCTGCGATTTTTCCAAAAGGACTGTTGCCGGGGCTCGCCAAATACGCCTCGATGTCGGTCACTGAGGGATCGGCGAAGTTGGTGTGGTTCCAGATGTTGAAGAAATCGGCCGCGAAGCGCACTTCCTGCCGCTCCCCGATCTTGAAATGTTTCAGCACCGAGACATCCCAGTTTTGCTGGAACGGCCCGTGATAAAGATTGCGCCCCAGGTCTCCGAAGCCGGTGGTGCAGAAATTAGGATCGGAACCGCATTGCGTGGGATAGAGCAGCGGCGCCGGCGTAAACGCCGTCGGGTTCAAGTATCCATTGGCCACGCGCGAATGAATATTGCCGCTGGACAATCCGCTCGCGATGGTCGCGCCCGGAGCCAGGCTTGCCCCCAGCAACGGCGTACTCCCCTGACCCAGGAATCCCGTCCCCGCGCTGGAATCGTAAATCGAGAAAGGTATGCCCGACTGCAGAATAGTTACCCCGCTGATCTGCCACCCGCCCAGCAACACGCCCTTCGCCCCGGTAGCATGCTCGAAGAACGGAAGATCGTACGCATAGCTGACCGAAAGCCGGTGCGGCCGGTTGAAGTCGGAGATTCCGCGCGAGGCGTTGATGTTGCTCTGATCGTTGTATGCTGTGTTGAAGGCGGTATTGCCGGTCGAGGTCGCGTCAATGTTCTTCGAGAAGGTGTATGCCGCCTGAAAATAGTTGTGGCCCCAGCGTCGCGAGCCCGTAGCTTGCAGCGCATGGTAAATCGAATAAGCGTCGTTGGCGAAGATCTGGTATCCGCTGTAGCCGTTCAGCCCCGGCGTCGGCGTGCGCGCGATCGCATTGGCAAACGTGTTGGTTGTAATCGTATAGCTGTTGCCGCTGGCATCGGTCACCGTAAACGGATTCGACGGGCTCGCATTCACCGACTGGATGCCATCGCGGGTTTCCCGCAGATGGATTCCGCGAGTGCCGACGTAGCCCACTTCCAGCACCCAGTTCTTCCCCAGTTCCCGCTGTACCGTCAAGTTCCACTGCTGCGTATTGGGCACCACGAAATGCCGGGGCACTTCCAGCACAAACAGATTCTGCGTGCTGTTCACTCCCGGCCCGGTGCATCCGCCATAAGTAGCCGCGCCATTCGTGTCCGGGAAGCTCGTCAGTTGCGCCAGGCAGGGCAGCCACGCGCCTGAGAGTTGCCCCGCCGGGGGTACCGCATTCGAATTCGTGGCGGGTGTTCCCGTGAAAAAGTCCGCCATGCTGAATCCCGGCGTCTGACCAAAAAACACAATCGGAATGAAGGGCGACTGGAAGCTGAGCTGGTCGACCGCTCCTACATCCTCCCGCACGTAATAAATCCCGTAGCCCCCGCGCACCGTTGTGGTGTGCCGCCCCAGCACATCCCAGGCGAACCCCACGCGCGGGCCCCAGCCCGTCGAGACGCTATTGCGGAACGTCGAACCCGCCGCCGTGCCCGTCAGCCCGGAAACGCCGAGTTTGTTGACGCAACTCGGATAGATGAAGGGATACGTTCCCGACTTGGTAAGGTCCGATTCGATGTTGCCAATGTGGCAATTCCCGTCCGTCCACGCCCCCAGAAATTCAGTTCGCAGCCCCAGGTTCAGGGTCAGATTCGAGGTAGCTTTCCAATCGTCCTGCGCGAAGATCGCGGAATTGCTCTGCCGGTACTGGTGGTTGTACACGCCTCCTCCACCGAAACTGAACTCCGGAGTCCCGGCCACGAAGTTTCCGAAATCGGTTTCCGTGCTCGAAGTATTGGTGAAGAAAAGCTGTCCGTTAAAGACTTGGGGAAACAGTTTGTTGAGGCTGGCCCGGATGTACTGTCCGCCAAAGGTGAAAGTGTGTTTCCCGCGTACCCAGCTCAGGTTGTCCACGAAGTTGTAATTGTTCTGGGTCTGCGACTGGTTCGCCTGGGGTGTCGGACCGAACTGGAATCCCGAGGTCAGAAACGTGAATTTATAGATGCTGCTGGTGAGATTGTCGGTCGGCCGGTCGATCCCTGCGTCGGTCACTGTGACCGGGTTGATGTTGATGGCGTTGTTGTCGATGTGGACCAGGCCAAAACGGAAATCATTGACCAGCCCGGGGGAAAATACGTGCGTCTCCGACACGATGAACAACCGGTCATGAATCGGAAGCTGATAGGGAAAGTTCAAATCGGTTCCGCTGGCGGCGGCGCCCAGCGAGGCCTGCAGACCGCCCGCGCCGAACGGGATGTCCTGCTCCGAGTTGGAGAAGAAGAAGCGGGCGGCAACCGAGTCCTTGGAATCGTGGAACTCGTGGTCCCAGTTGGCTGTGAACTGGTCGTCAGTGAACTTGCCCGGCTTGCTCACGGTAAATTGCACCAGCGATCCGGGTGCCGTGCCCGCCGGAACGTTGCTCGGAAGCGGGAACAAATAGCCGTTGGCAGGACCGCCAAACTGATCGCTCTGGAAGGCCAGCAGCGAGGCCGCCACCGGATCGGCGCTGGGCACTCCAAAGTCCGCCGCCAGATTCGCTTCCGCCGTCGGGTCCGTGCCGCGGTCGGCCGCGGGTACGTACGGGATGAAGGTGCTGATCAGCGTTCCCGGCGAATCGCCGCTGCGCTGGCGTGTCCCCTGGTAATTGACAAAAAAGAACCCGAGCTTTCCCCCCGGACTCACCGGACCGCCCAGGCTCCCTCCGAAAATATTCTGCTGGATGACGGGCCGCGGCGCCCCGCTGCCCTTCAGGAAATATTCGTTGGCGTCGAACACCGTATTGCGGAAGAACTCGTAGACGTCGCCATGCAACGTGTTGGTCCCGGATTTGAGAATGGCGTTGATATTCCCTCCGCCATTGCGTCCCTGGCTGGCGTCGTAGAGAGAAGTCTGCACCTTGAATTCCTGCACGACATCAGGATTGGGTAATGGCGTGTTGGTCAGTTCCGCCACGTTGTAGTCCGTCGCGCTGATGCCTTCGATCAGATAATTGTTGTTGTCCTCACGCTGCCCGTTCACCTGGATGCGCACTTGGCCGCGTCCCAACTGGGCCGCCGCGTTCAACTCGCTTTGCGCCCCTGTCGAAAGCGTCAGCAACTGCTGAAAGTTTTGCGTGGCCAGCGGCAGCGCCCGGATCGTGTTGCTGTCAACCGCTTGTCCGGTGGTCGCGTCCGTCGTATCCACCGCCTGCACTTCCGCCTGCACTTCGATCTTCTGCTGCACCGCTTTCGTCGAGAGCTTGGCGATCATGCGCGTGGTCTCGGTCACCCGCACCACGATGCCGGGAAATGTCCCCTCCGCGAATCCCGCGCTCTGGATGCTGACGATGTAGGTCCCCACCGGCAGCAGCGCGGCCGTGAACGCGCCGTCCGCCCCGGTTTTGACTGAGCGCTCCAGCACGTTCGTGTCCTGATTCGTGATCCGCACCTCGGCGCCGGCAATAAACGCCCCGCTCGGATCCTGCACCGTGCCGCTGATGGCTCCCGTCGCTCCGCCTTGCCCGAAGCCCGGGGTGGCAAGAGCGCACACCAAAAGACTAAGAACAACGAACCTGATTGAGGAACTCGACATGGTCTTTCTCCCTATCCCAAAACGAAACAACTTGGGTTGTGTCTTTATCGAGGAATCGAGAACTCAGGGACATCGCCAACCAGCGCCTCCGCGCTTGGCGTGGACGTCAGTGACGCTCGGGTCGCGAACAACAAAAGGCAATTGCCGGTCTCTAGCCATTGCTCAAATGGGTACAGCCCTGCCTGCAAGAACCTGTGCGGGATTGTGGAAGCTTATCGAATCGGAGTGAACGTTTGCAAGAGCGACCTCGTCACCCCCCATGTTGAGGTTTGTCAGGGTATCGCTTCAGCGCTGCGAAGGATTAGGGTTTGAATCAGGGCATCGCCTCGGCAACGCGAAGGGTCGAGGTTCTATCAGGGCATCGCCTCGGCAACGCGAAGCGTTGAGGTTCGTACCAGGGTATCCGCTCAGCAACGCGAAGCGTTAAGGTTCGTATCAGGCTCGCTTCAGCAACGCGAAGCGTCAAGGTTCGTATCAGGCTCGCTTCAGCAACGCGAAGCGTCAAGGTTCGTATCAGGGCATCGCTTCAGCGATGCCATAAAGCTCAGAAGAAATCGCGCCTTCAGGCGCTGCGCGGAAACAGCCTGCTCCGCCATGTCACCGAATGTGCGTGAGAATGCTCCGTACCCGCGCCGTACCTGCCCAGTCATCCTTTGTTGGCGGCACTTTTCCTGCGCGCCATGCGTCGGCCACCTCGCATCACGCGGCGCAGAGCGGATACCAGACTCGGCGCCGACGTGCGCAATTCGTTGTGATGGTGCAAAGCCAGTTGGGCCAGGACGCGCTCGCCCTTGGGGGTCAGCGCCAGCAGCACTTCGCGGCGGTCGTCCCGCGCGCGTTCGCGGCGCACGTATCCGCCCGATTCCAGCCGGTTGATCAGTTCCACTGCGCTGTGATGCTGGATCTGCATCCGGTTGGCCAGTTCGCGGATACGCGGCCGCACTCCCTCCGGGATCCCCTTGATGGCCAGCATGAGTTGGTACTGCCCCCGCTCCAGTCCCGCCGCTTGCACGGCTTTCTCGCTGAAGTGCAGAAACTTCCGTATCTCGTGCCGGAACTCGGCCAGAGCTTGGTAGTCCGACAGGCTGAGCCTCTCCATGCGCACGATTGTATCGTGCCGCGATAATCTTGCAATAGTATATCGTGAAACGATATAAAAAGAAATCCCCCCGCGAGGTTAGCATCGCGGTACTCCGGTGCTTGCCGTCGCTGTAGTGCATCATTTTGCCCCTTGCGGCCGAGGATTTTCTTTGCGTGCTTTGCGAATCCTTTGCGTATTTTGCGGTTAAATTCCTTTCTCCGCCCAGCAAGCAATGAACTCCACCAAGGATGCAAACTCAGAAAGGACACCAGCCTCGCAACCGAGCCGCTTCTCGCTATTGGGGCAGTTCCAAACTGATCCAGTACCCGCCCCCCCAACTAGCCTCTTTCCCCGCCTCCATTTAGAATCCTTAGTCCACACTTTCGACCACCGATAGGAGACCCGTGATCCCGCGCTACACCCGCCCCGAGATGGCCCGCATCTGGAGTGACGAAAACCGCTTCCGCACCTGGCTGGCCGTCGAAGTCGCCGCCACCGAAACCCTGGCCGAAGCCGGCCTCGTCCCTAAGGACGCCGCCCGCGCCATCCGTGAACGCGCCGACTTCCGCGTCGAACGCATCCACGAAATCGAAGCCGAGGTCCGTCACGATGTCATCGCCTTCACCACCGCCGTCGCCGAAATCGTCGGCCCGCACGCCCGCTGGTTCCACTACGGCCTCACCTCCAACGATGTCGTCGACACTGCGCAGGCCCTGCTCGTCCGCCAGGCCTCACAAGTCATCGCGCAAGACTTGCAGCGCCTTGCCGAAGTCCTCGAACGCCGCGCCTGGGAGTTCAAGGACACTCCCATGGTCGGCCGCACTCACGGCATCCACGCCGAGCCCATCACCTTCGGCTTCAAAATCGCCAACTGGTATTCCGAGACCCAGCGCAACATCGCCCGCTTCATGGCCGCCGCCGAAGACATGCGCGTCGGCAAATTCTCCGGCGCGGTCGGAATCTTCGCCCACCTCACTCCCGACCTCGAAGAGAAAATCTGCGCCCGCCTGGGATTGAAAGCCGCCCCCGTCTCGTCGCAAGTCATCCAGCGCGATCGCCACGCCCACTATCTCGCCACGCTGGCCGTCATCGCCTCCACGCTCGACAAGATCGCCACCGAAGTCCGCCACCTGCAGCGCACCGAAGTCCGCGAGGCCGAAGAATTTTTCAGTGAGAAACAAAAAGGCTCGTCGGCCATGCCTCACAAACGCAATCCCGTAACCGCGGAGCAGATCAGCGGCCTCGCGCGCGTGGTCCGCGGCAACGCGCAAGCCGGATTCGAAAACGTCGCCCTCTGGCACGAGCGCGACATCTCGCACTCCTCCGCCGAGCGCGTTATCCTGCCCGACTCGACCACGCTCACCGACTACCTCCTTACCAAGACCGCCAACCTCATCGACACTCTCTTCGTCTATCCCGACCGCATGCGCGCCAACCTGGAGAGCACCCGCGGCCTCATCTTCAGCGGACAGCTTCTCCTGGACCTGGTCGAACACGGCGTTAGCCGCGAAGACGCCTATCGCCTCGTCCAATCCCATGCCATGCGTGCCTGGAAAGAGAATCTAGACTTCCACCAACTGGTCCTGGCCGACAAAGAAATCACCAGCAAAGTCCCGCGCCCCCAGATCGAACGCGCCTTCAACCTCCCACGCCAACTCAAGAATGTGGACAAGATTTTCGCCCGCGTCTTCGGCGGGAAGAAGAGATCGGCGAAAGGGAGGGGAAGCAGAAATCGTTCATCGCGATAATGCGCCACCGTTTCGATCAGAAGATTGGCCGTGGTTTCCCCAAAGATTGGGTCGCGTTGGGCAGCCACGGTGGTGACGTAGAAGATGCGGTCGGAGTCCATCCAGCGGCGTTCGTGGCGATGGGAGGCTCCCCCCTACCGCGCGAGTGCGCAATATAATCACCGATGTAGAGGTTCAACGCCACTTCCCTCGTCGCTCTGGTCGCTTTGACTTCCGCCCTCGCTCGCCTTAGCATGGCTCGACCGCCTCGCGTGGGGATTTCCTTTGCTCGATCAAACCATCTCTCATTACCGGATCGTCGAAAAGCTCGGTGGCGGCGGCATGGGCGTGGTCTACAAAGCCGAGGACACGCGTCTCGGCCGCTTCGTCGCCCTCAAGTTTCTTCCCGACGATCTCGCGCAGGATCGCCAGGCCCTCGAGCGCTTTCGCCGCGAGGCCAAGGCCGCCTCGGCGCTGAACCATCCCAACATCTGCACCATCTACGACATTGGCGAGGAGGGCGGCCGCACCTTCCTCGTCATGGAGTTCCTCGACGGCGTCACGCTCAAGCACCTCATCGCCGGGCGCCCCATGGAACTGGAGACGATTCTCTCGCTGGGCATCGAAATCGCCGATGCGCTCGACGCGGCCCACGGCGAAGGCATTGTCCACCGCGACATCAAGCCCGCCAACCTTTTCGTCACCAAGCGCGGCCACGCCAAGATTCTCGACTTCGGCCTGGCCAAGGTAAAGGCGACTCCTCGTGAGCCGGGCGCAGTTCCCGACGTAACCGCGCCGACTTCGGCTGTGGTCGTGGAAGAACATCTCACCAGCCCGGGTTCGACCTTGGGCACCGTCGCCTACATGTCGCCGGAGCAGGCGAAGGGAAAAGAACTCGACTCGCGCACCGATTTATTTTCCTTCGGCGTCGTGCTGTATGAGATGGCCACCGGTACGCTGCCCTTCCGCGGCGATACTTCCGCCCTCATTTTCCAGTCGATTCTGGACCGCGCCCCGGTCTCTCCCATCCGTCTGAACCCGGACCTGCCGCCCAAACTCGAAGACACTATCAACAAGGCGCTCGAGAAAGACCGCAACCTGCGCTACCAGCACGCCGCCGACATTCGCGCCGACCTGCAGCGCCTGAAGCGCGATACCGATAGCGGCCGCGCCGTGGCCGCAAGCTCTGGCCCATTACCTACCATCCCGGAACCGTCTCCGCACACGGTGTCATCCCAGGCTGCGGCACCGGCTGCGATCTCGTCGCAGAAAATTGCAGCTGCACCCTCGGCCAGCGCTATAACTCCGCCACCGGCACCGCCGGCGCCGAAACAGAAATCTCGAACTATTCTCCTTATAGCGGCGGCGCTCGTAGTCGCGGCCCTTGTCGCCTGGTGGCGTGTACCTCCGCTCCACGCAATCTGCCAAGCTCACGGAAAAAGACAGCGTCCTGCTCGCCGACTTCGTCAACACCACCGGCGACCCGGTTTTTGACGGCACCCTCAAGCAGGCTCTGGCCGTCCAGCTCGAGCAGTCGCCTTACCTGAACATCGTTCCCGAGTCGAAGATTCGCGAAGCCCTGAAACTGATGGGCCGATCCCCCGAGGAGCGCGTCACCAACGAAGTCGCCCGTGAAATCTGCCAGCGTCAAGGCATTAAGGCGATGCTCACCGGGACGATTGCCAGCCTGGGCGATCATTACGTTGTCACCCTGACTGCCCTGAACGGATCGACTGGGGATTCCCTGGCAGCCGACCAGGTCGAAGTCGACAGCAAAGAACAGGTCTTGAAGTCGCTCGACAAGGCCGCCTCCAACCTTCGCCAGAAGATGGGCGAATCGCTGGCCTCGGTGCAGCAGTTTGCCAAGCCCCTGGAGCAGGCCACCACGTCCTCCCTCGAGGCCCTGCAGGCCTTTACTCTTGGACAGGGAGAACACGAGCAAATGCGGGACGATGAGGCGCTTTCCCACCTCAGGAAAGCCGTGGAATTGGACCCGAACTTCGCCATGGCCTGGGCCACCATGGGAGTCGCCCTCGTCAACACCGGACGAACCAGCGAGGGCGCTCAGGCCCTCCGCAAGGCCTATGAACTCCGGGATCGCGCCAGTGCGCGGGAGAAGTTCTATATCCAGGCGCACTACTACGATGAAGTCACACTGGATGCGGAGAAATCCCTGGCGGTCTATGCCGAGTGGCGTCAGACCTATCCACGCGACACGGCGCCCTACGACAATGCGGCTCTGGCTTCCTCCTCGCTGGGTCAGTACGAAAAAGCGCTTGATCTGGCCAGCCAGGCTCACCGCATCGATCCTCAAGATCGCTATGCCTATGACAATATGGCCGGCGCCTATGAGTCCCTGAACCGCTTCGATGAGGCCAGGAGCATTTCGGAGGAAGCCGTTGCCAGAAAATTGGACGGAAGCGGCACTCGCTTTGTGCTCACCGATCTCGCCTACATGCGTGGCGACCATGCCGCCGCTGAACAGCAACTGGAGGCCGTAAAGGGCACATCCCTGGAACCCTTCGTCATGTTCTTCAATGCTGCCTGGCAGGCCGCCCTGGGCAAGGTCAGCGCATCGCGCGAACAGTGGAACCAGACGCGCCAGGCACTCCTCAGCTCCGGCGCCAAGGACTTCGCCGCTAACCTGATGGCCTTCGAGGCATACAACGACGCACTGGTCGGATACCAGTCCGAAGCGCGGCTTGAAGCCGCGCAGGCTCTCGATCTGTCTTCTGACCCCGACACTCGCTCGGCGGCAGCTTTAGTGTTTGCCGCAACGGGAGACCTCCAAAAATCGTCGGCTCTCATCGCCGGTCTGGAGCGCGATGTCCCGGAGAATCGCCTCGTCCAGGGGCTGCTCATTCCCGAAACGCGAGCCGTGCAAGAGTTCCAAAAGAACGATCTTGCCCAGGCGATCAGCACGCTCGAGTCAAGCCGCCCCTACGAATTCGGAACCGGGCCGCGCTCGTCGGCGTCACTCCGGTTTTTCTGCGCGGCACGATCTACCTCAAAATGCGCGATGGCGCCAAAGCGGCCGCCGAATTTCAACGCATCCTCGACCACCGCGGCGCCGCCGGCTTCGCCCTGGAATATCCCCTTTCGCACCTCAATCTCGGCCGCGCCTACGCCCTGCAAGGCGACCAGGCCAGGGCCCGGACCGCCTATCAGGATTTCTTCGCCGCCTGGAAAGACGCCGATCCCGACATCCCGATCCTCAAGACCGCACGGGCGGAGTATGAAAAGCTGAAGTAGCGGCCGATTCAGAGCTTTTCTTCGCGACCTTTGCGAATCCTTTGCGCACTTTGCGGTTAAAAGATCTTGCTCTTCGAAATTCGGGCACTACCATTTCTTTAGAATCCAACCCATCCTCGCACCCGTCTGATATCTTTAATCTTCCCCTGTTCCTCACGACAAATGCACTCCGCTCAGCGCCCAAGCCGGTGGATGGTGATTCTTGCCTTCGGACTCGTGTACCTGCTTTGGGGCTCGACCTATCTCGCCATTGACATCGCCGTGCAGACCATTCCTCCCGCTCTCATGTGCGGCGTGCGGTTTTCCATTGCGGGTGTGGTCATGCTGGCCGTGTGCGCCGCCACCGGCCGGAAAGTTCTCTATTCTCCGCGCCAGATCGCGCTGGCCGCCGTCGTCGGCCTGCTCCTGCTCATGGGCGGCAACCTCACCCTCTCGTATGCCGAACTCTCCGTCTCGTCGGGTCTGGCTGCACTGATCATCGCCATCACTCCGCTGTGGTTTCTGGTGCTCGATTCCTTATTGCTCGGCGACCACCACATCTCCGGCCGCGGCAAGGTCGGCCTGGCGCTGGGTATGCTGGGGCTGTTAGTTCTGGTCTGGCCGCAATTGCAATCGGGCACCACCCTGGGCCGCCGCGAGTTCTGGGCCTCGCTCAGCCTCATCGCCGGATCATTCAGCTGGGCTCTGGGATCGGTTCTTTCCAAGCGCTGGCAGTCGGGCATGGACGGCTTCAGCGCCACCGGCTGGCAGATCACGGCGGCGGGAGCTGGCAATCTTATTTTTGCCTCGTTTACCGGAGACCTCTCCCGGGCCCACTGGGCCTCGCGTGGCATCGGCGCCGTGATCTACCTGGTGGTGTGCGGTTCCTGGATCGGCTACACCGCCTACATCTGGCTGCTCAAACATGTCCCCACATCCAAAGTCTCAACCTACGCCTATGTCAATCCCGTCGTCGCCGTCTTTCTGGGCTGGCTGATTCTGCATGAGCGCGTGGACCGCTTCATCCTTGCCGGCAGCGCCATTGTCGTGCTCTCCGTCATCCTCGTCACCAGCGCGAAAGTGAAGGGCAAGACCGTGGCCGAGGAACTGCCCGCCGTGGAAGCTGCCGGAGATTGAGGTCTGGTCTTGGGTCTGAGGTCCCTACTTCGACCCTTCCTCCTCATCTTCCGCATCATTCACCAGATCCACCACATGCCCGCGGATGGCAAACGTCTGTTTGGCGCCGCCTGCCGCTTCAAAGCTAACTCTCGTCGGCGCGCGCTGCCATGCGGGCGCCGCGCACGCAGAGTCGGGAGCGGCATTGTCAGCGATGCCCTCATTGCCTAGCGGCTTCTTCAACACCGGCTTGCGCCGGCTGATCTGTGCCACTATGGCGTAGATCTTCTTTCCATCGTCAGAAACGCCACAGTACGCGATGTAGTCGCGATACCAGCTGGCCGCGGAATAAACGCTGTCGTACTCCGGCAGATTGATTGCGGAAATCCGCCCGCTCTGCCGATCCACCAGCAGCCAGCCTCCGCGTTGCCATTGCCAGCGTGGCGCCGGATCCCCGGGCAGGCTGTCGTTCGCCCGAAAAGCGCGGCGTACCACGAACAGCCGATCAGTCACTTCATGGGGTGCGCCCAGCACGTACTCCTTGACGTGCCCATCCACCACAAGCGCCCGAATCTTGAGCATATACGGCTTGTCATCACTTCCGCCGGCACCGGTATACCATGGTACCGACGTCCACCTCCCCCACGTGATGACGTGGACTTTCGCGGCCGCGCCCGCCCCCGCTGCCAACAGCACCGTACACCAGAGCACAAGCCAGGAGTCGCCGCATCATCAATCGCATGAGGCGAGAGTAGGCACGAAGCCAGGACGGAAGCAAGGTTGCCCGTCACACCATCGATCAAGGGAGTACCGAAATGGGAATAGCTGCGTTACGCAAAAGGGTGTACTGTTCCAAAAAGCAGCCTGGGCGCGTCCAAACCGGAAATTGGCAGTAGAATTAAGTAGTCCGCAGCCGACTTCGCCATGAGCTTCTCGCCACCGTCGCGCACTCCGTCCCTGCCCGATCGACGGGCAACGTTGCCGGGCCAGCCCGCGTCTTATCCAGTTGTGGGGGATCTTTTGTTACGGCGTCGTGCCCCGCGAATTCTGGTGGTCGACGACCAACCCAGCATCGCGGGCCTGATGAGCCAGTTGCTCAGCATCCGCGGATACGACGTAGTGACTGCGTCCAATGCCGAGCAGGCCGAGGCGGAAGTTCGCCGCCAGTTGCCGGACTTGATCCTTTCCGATGTCATGATGCCCGGCAAGTCCGGCTACGATTTCTGCCGCGGCTTGAAGGAAAACCCCGCTACCCGCCTGATTCCCTTCGTCCTCATTACCGGACTGAGCGACAGTAGCGACAAAGTGCGCGGCATCGAAGCCGGCGCCGACGACTTCCTGAACAAGCCGGTTCTGGCCGAAGAACTCATCGCGCGGGTGAAGTCCCTCTTGCGCCTGAAAGAATTCACCGACGAACTGGAAACCGCTGACTCCGTCCTCTGCACTCTGGGACTGATCGTCGAAGGCCGCGACCCCTACACCGAGGGCCACTGTGAACGGCTTTCCGTCCGCGCCGCAGATCTGGGCCGGCATCTCGGCATGGACGAAGATTCTATCGTCGCCCTGACGCGCGGCGGATATTTGCATGATCTCGGCAAGATTGCCGTGCCCGATGAGATTCTGAAAAAAGGCACCGACCTCACACCCGCCGAATGGACGATCATGAAGCTCCATCCCATCACCGGTGAGAATATCTGCAAGCCCCTCCGCTCGCTGCGTCCGGTTCTGCCCATCATTCGACACCATCACGAGCACTCGGATGGCTCGGGCTATCCCGACGGCTTGACTGGTTCCGAGATTCCCGTCCTGCCCCGGGTTCTGCAGGTTGTCGATGTCTACGACGCACTCCGCACCGCTCGCTCCTACAAGCCGCCCCAGACCCATGAGCAGGCCGCCGAGACCATGCGCGAGGAGGCGGCACGCGGCCTCTGGGACTCCGAACTAGTAGCCGAATACTTCTCCATGCTCGAGCAGAAGCGGCAAGTAGCGTAGGGTAGGGTACTTCTCAGTTCTCAGTCTTAGTTCCCAGTTCTCAGCGATCCAATCCCTGTCATCCCGTCATCCCGAGCGTAGCAGGACCGCGAGCAAAGCGAGCGGCCCTGCGCAGTCGAGGGACCTCGCGTTAGCTTGCCGAATACGTTCTCAGTCTCCTCCAGCAATTTGCGCCAAGGAAACTCCACCAGATTTCCGAAATCCCCAAACCCCAACGTACAATGACAATACTTTCCGAGCGGATTACCTCTCAGTGCTGCCCAACTGAGAACCGAGAACTGAGAACTGCCTTTGGAGCCCACGTACAGCATCGTCATCCCCGCCTACAACGAAAGCGCCCGCCTCGGCGCCACTCTAGAAAAAATTCTCGCCTACGTGCGAGCGCAGGGCTGGGATGCGGAGATCATCGTCGTCAACGACGGCTCCCGCGACAATACCGCAGAAATTGTCCACACCTTCGCGAAAAACGACTCCACCCTCCGCCTGATAGAGAATCCCGGCAACCGCGGCAAGGGATACAGCGTACGCAACGGCATGCTCAACGCGCGCGGGCAAATCCTGCTGTTCAGCGACGCCGACCTTTCGTCGCCCATCGAAGAAGCGCCCAGGCTCTTCCAGGCACTCGAAGATGGCGCCGATATCGCCATCGGCTCCCGCTGGCTGCGTGCCGAAACTCAGACGCAGCGCCAGCCCCTGCATCGGCAACTTTTCGGCCGCGTCTTCAACCTTCTTCTGCGCATCACGCTCGGCCTGCAATTCAAAGACACCCAATGCGGCTTCAAAGCCTTCAAGGCGCCGGCCGCCCACGCCATCTTCCCAGCGCAGAAGATCGAGCGCTGGGGATTTGATCCTGAGATCCTCTTCCTGGCGCGCAAGTTCGGCTTCCGAGTGCAGGAAATCCCCGTCGCCTGGGGACACAGCGGCGACACCCGCATCAACCCGCTCGTCGACGGCTTCCGCATGTTCCTGGAAATGCTGCGCATCCGCTGGTACGACGTGACCGGAAAATACAGCGGCGGCCCGACCATCCATGGTCAGCCTGCCAAAACGCTCCCCGGCCACCGCGGCCCGCAAGCCTAGTTACAAGTCACTCGGTCAGTGTGCGCTAGATCGTCAATTGGGAGTGACAGAAGGGCAGAAACATGTTCACGCCCGCTGCGCCCAGAGCCGCGAAGCGGCGGAAGAATGCAGCCCACAGCGCAAGCTGTGGGTTGGGGGCGGGGAATCGGCAAGCCCTGAAGGGCAAAAGAGAAACTAGGCGTAGACTCCGGAAGACAAATCCCCGCCAAACTCAAGCCGATTTCTCGGCTTGCTCCGCCCCGGCCTTCACCGCCCCGACTACCCGCTGCCCCATCTCGCTTGTCGAGATCGCAACATGCGATTTCCCCGCCAAGTCCGCCGTCCGCGCGCCCTGCTCAAGCACGCCGGAAACAGCGCTCTCGACGCAGGCCGCCTCCGCCTCCAACTGAAACGAATGCCGCAGCATCATCGCCACCGACAGAATCGCTCCCAGCGGGTTGGCGATCCCTTTCCCGGCGATGTCCGGAGCCGAACCGTGCACCGGTTCATACAATCCGACCGGCCCCCCCACGCTCGCCGAGGCCAGCAGCCCCAGCGATCCCACCACCCCGCCGGCCTGGTCCGAGAGAATGTCGCCAAACATGTTTTCCGTGAGCACCACATCAAACTCCGCCGGCCGCTGCACCAGCAGCATGGCCGCCGAATCGACATACTGGTGCGCCAGCTTCACCTCGGGATAGTCTTTTCCCACGACGGTGACCACTTCCCGCCACAGCCTCGAACACTCCAGCACGTTGGCCTTGTCCACCGACAGAACCTTGCGCCGCCGCTTCATCGCCAGCTCAAACGCCACCCGCGCAATGCGCTCGATTTCCGCTTCGCCATAACGCATGGTGTTGACCGCGACCCGCGAGCCCGGCTCACCTTCAATCGATCGCGGCTGGCCAAAGTACGCTCCGCCGAGCAATTCGCGCACGATCATGATGTCGGTTCCGCGCACCACTTCCGCCCGCAGAGGCGAACAATCCTCCAGCGCCGGAAAGAAAATCGCCGGCCGCAGATTGGCATACGCCCCCAGCTCGCGCCGCAAACGCAGCAGCCCCGCCTCCGGCCGCAGATGCCCCGGATTGTGATCGAACGCCGGACTTCCCACCGCACCCAGCAGCACCGCAGACGAAGCCAGGCAAGCCTGCACCGTCTCCGCCGGCAGCGGATCGTTGACCGCAGCCAGCGCCGCCCCGCCAATCGGCTTGCTCTGAAGCTGGAGTTGATGGCCGAATCCGTCGGCCACCGCCCGCAAAACGAGAACTGCTTGTTCAGTAACTTCGGGACCGATGCCGTCGCCCGGGAGGATGGTGAGTTTCAGAAGCATGCGGAAATTAGTCTAATGCGGAAGACGGACGCGCACTACCAAAACGCTCACTTCGGCTCTGACCCGATGCGGAGCACGTTGCCGTCGGGATCCCCAATCTGCATCTCAAGTGCCCACGGGTAATTCGTCGGCGGAAGGCGGATGGCCACGCTGCGAGCCTTGTATTCTTCGTGCAATTTCTCAACGTCTTCAACGCCAACCCAGACCCACGCCCGCCCGGCGCCTTGGCCGCCACGACAGAGGTAGATTCCGGCGCGATCGCGGTTCACGCTAGTAAAGTCGTCAGTGCCCCAGTTGGCGTTCTTAAAACCCAGGAGGTCCACGTAGAACCGGACGCTGGCCTCCATGTTCTCCACGCGCAAGATAGGCTGGCTGCCTTCAAAATAAACACTCGCCTGGTTGGAGTCGTTCATGCCGGGCTCCCTTGAAGTTACACGCCCCACAGGTAGTCTTCCTGCTGGGTCTGCTCGTGGTGGGAATCCGCGGGAACGGGCAGCGGCGCTCCGAACGCGTTGGTCTGCGGCGCCATGGGAAACGGCTGGGGTGGCTCCGATGCCGGTGCGCTGGCCGCCGCCGCTTTCGCCGAAGGCAGCGGTTCAATCAGCGGTGTCGCCGAGCCCGACGGCTTGTGCGTGTCGCGAATCAGTTCCAGCAGGTGATGATCTTCTACATGCTTGATCTTGTCCGCCAGCCGCACAAAGCGCCGGTAGATGTCGTCCAGCGCCCGCCGATCGAACGGGTAACCGAGCTGTTCGCAACGGATGCCCAGTGCGTGCCGCCCGGAGTGCTTGCCCAGCACCAGCTTCGAGTCCGGCACCCCAACCGAAAGCGGCGTCATGATTTCATACGTCAGCGGATTCTTCAGCACTGCCATCCTGATGAATGCCGGCTTCGTGCGCGAAGGCATTGCGCCCGGTGATGGCCTTATTCGGCTGCACCGGCACGCCCGTAATCTCGCTCAGCATCTGGCTGGCGCCGAAAATCTGCTCGCCCGCCACGCCCGTTTCATAAGGATAGCGATCCGGGCGAACTCGCATCGCCATTACAATCTCTTCCAGCGACGCATTACCCGCGCGCTCCCCAATTCCATTGATCGTGCATTCCACCTGACGAGCCCCGGCCCCGACCGCGGCCAGAGCATTCGCGACCGCCATCCCCAGGTCGTTGTGGCAGTGCGCGGAGATCGTAACTTTCTCGATGCCCTTCACCCGCTGCCGAATCGTCGTGATCAAATCGCCGAACTCCGACGGCACCGTGTAGCCCACCGTGTCCGGAATGTTCAGTGTCGTAGCGCCCTCTTCCACCACGGCTTCCAGCACACGGCACAGAAAATCCGCATCGGTCCGCGTGGCGTCCTCCGGCGAGAACTCCACGTCATCACACAGCGACTTCGCGAAACGAATCGCTTCCCGGGCCTGCGCCAGGCACTGATCGCGCGTCATCCGCAACTTGTACTGCAGGTGAATATCGGAAGTCGCCAGGAACACATGGATCCGGGGACGAGCCGCTTCCTGCAGCGCCTCCCATGCGCGCTCAATATCAGGACGGCAGGCGCGGGCCAGACCCGCAATAATCGGACGCCGCACCACGGCCGCGATCGCCTTCACTGCTTCGAAGTCGCCCTCGGAGGCGATGGGGAACCCGGCTTCGATCACATCCACACCCAGACGGTCGAGTTGGTGGGCCAGGCGCAGCTTCTCCTGCTGGTTCATGCTGCAGCCCGGCGACTGCTCTCCGTCGCGAAGAGTGGTGTCGAAAATCGTGATGCGGGCTCGCTCTGCGGTCATGAATCTCCCTCAAAACAAAACTGATCTTCCATGGTACGAGCCCACCGGCACAGAAGCAAAACTTATAATTCTTCAGTAATCATTAACAAATGTTATATAATAAGCCTTGCTAATAGCTAGGTAAGATTCAATTAAGGAGTCCGCAAATGGAGCTTTCGCAACTGGAAGTGTTTCTGGCCGTGGCCCGCGAGCGCCGCTTCTCCCGCGCCGCCGAAAAGCTCTTCCGCACCCAGTCCGCGGTCAGCCAGACCATCCGCAAACTTGAGGACGAACTCGGGGAAGCGCTGTTTGATCGCTCCTCTCGCGAGGGCGTCCTCACCGACGCCGGCAAAGTCCTCTACGAATACGCCGAAAAACTGATCAACCTGCGCAGCGAAGCTGCCGAATCTCTCACCGAGTTGCGGGAACTGCAAAAAGGCAAGCTGGTTATCGCCGCCAACGAGTTCACTGTGCTCTACCTCCTGCCCGTGCTGGCCGAGTTCCGCCGGCTGCATCCCATGATCAAGATCACAGTCGAACGCGCTCTGGGCAGTCACATCCCCGACGACGTCCTACGCTACAGCGCCGAATTCGGTGTCCTCTCCTACGAACCCCAGGAACCCAGCCTGCATTCCGTGGTCGTCTATCTGGACGAACTCGTATTCGTCGTTCCCGCAAAACATCCTCTAGCTTCCGCGCCCCAGGTCAGCATCCGCCAACTGGGCGCGGAGTCCTTTGTCGCGCACATTGTCTCATCTCCCTATCGCGAGAAAGTCATCCAGTTGTTCA
Source organism: uncultured Acidobacteriaceae bacterium (assembly GCA_963825155.1). Classification (GTDB taxonomy): domain Bacteria; phylum Acidobacteriota; class Terriglobia; order Terriglobales; family Acidobacteriaceae; genus Sulfotelmatobacter. The sequence continues at coordinate 370,271 of CAWGRZ010000005.1, forward strand.
AAACCCACAAAACGCCCCTGCACATGGACCTGGAACTGCCGACTCTCCAGGCCATCAAGCAATTTGTCGCCATGGGCAACGGAGTGGCCTTAGTCCCCGAAATCAGCGTCGAAACCGAACTGACCCGCGGCGAACTCGTGCGCATTCCCGTGCGCGAGTTGCAGCTAAAACGCAAGCTGCGTCTCATCTACCGCAAAGACGCAAACCTGTCGCACGCCGCGAGAGCTTTTCTAAAAGTAGCCGAAGCCGTAGCCCTGGAACGCAAAGGACGCTACCGTTTCCAACGCGAGAAATAGCGCACGCCCGCAGCCTTTCTTTGCGACCTTCGCGGACTTCCTTTGCGTCCTTTGCGGTTCAAGCTTTCGCCTTTCTTCCTTCCCGCGTCTCATCTACCGCAAAGCCGGGACCCCGTCGCACGCCGCGTGAGCCTTTCTTTGCGACCTTCGCGGACTTCCTTTGCGTCCTTTGCGGTTCAAGCTTTCGCCTTTCTTCCTTCCCGCGTCTCATCTACCGCAAAGCCGGGACCCCGTCGCACGCCGCGTGAGCCTTTCTTTGCGACCTTCGCGGACTTCCTTTGCGTCCTTTGCGGTTCAAGCTTTCGCCTTTCTTCCTTGCCGCGTCTCATCTACCGCAAAGCCGGGACCCCGTCGCACGCCGCGTCAGCCTTTCTTTGCGACCTTCGCGGACTTCCTTTGCGTCCTTTGCGGTTCAAGCTTTCGCCTTTCTTCCTTGCCGCGTCTCATCTACCGCAAAGCCGGGACCCCGTCGCACGCCGCGTCAGCCTTTCTTTGCGACCTTCGCGGACTTCCTTTGCGTCCTTTGCGGTTCAAGCTTTTGCCTTTCTTCCCCCCCCAAAAAAAGAAGGAGCAAAGAAACTTTGCTCCTTAGTCTTCGTTTCTGGCACTCGCCCTCAGCTCAACAGTCCGCGCAAATCTGCTCCTCGCGGAACGACTCCAGCGCCGAGTCGAGGGTAGGATGAACTTCCAGCACGGAGTCGACCTTCGTCAGGTCGAGCAGCGTCCGCACCAGCGAATTCGGCCCCGCGCACTTCAGGTTTACGTTCTCCCTTTGCGCCCAGGTTTGCAGCAGCACCAGTTCTCCGATGCCGGCGCTGTCCATCGAACTCACCCCACTGAGATCAAGGATCAACTTGTTCGTGTGTTGCAGGACGTCCCCCACAAGACACGACAGGGCCGCCGCTTCATCGCGATACACGATGCGGCCCTGGCAGTGCACGATGATGATATCCCCACGATTGCGTGTTTCCAGACTAAGCTTCAACTTCGACTCCTTATACGGTTCAAAGGCAGCCGGCCCCAGCGACGGCTCCCACGTTTGCCAATTCATGTCCATAGGTTGCATGCTAGTAGATAGACGCGTTTCGATTGGTTTTGGCACCATGAAAATTTGGTAAATTTTTGTCGAACTGCCCGCCATTGGCCCCGGACCGGGGACAAATTTTGTCACCCGGGACATCTTGGCCATCCGGTACACTGCATCTAACGGATTTCGTTGACTAGACTGCACTTTTTGCCGGCGTAATCGCCGGGGAGGAATAATTCGTGTCGAAAACTGCTGCCGCAGTGTTGGCGTTCGTGGGTCTCACTTTGTTTTCAATCCCTGTGTCGGCACAACTTATTCCCAGCGGAAACGTCTACGCTGGTGTTTCCTACGGCCAGTTTACCAACGTCGTCGTCAAGCAGAGTTATCGCGGCTGGAACGGCTCGTTCGAAGACATTCCCTTCGCCCGCTATTCACACGTCGGCGTGGTGGTCGACGGCAGTGGCTTCTACCGCTCTGGCGTCACCCAATACAACATCGTCTTTGGTCCCCGTCTGGCCACCAACTTTGGCAAATGGCGCCCCTTCGTGCAGGTCATGGGCGGTATTCAGCACGTCAATTCCAGTGGCACGATCTACAACCCCGTCGTTATCGACGTGGGCGGCGGCGCGGACTACAAACTCTTTTTCAAGAACTTTTCCTGGCGGCTGCAAGCCGACTACATGCACACTCACTACTCGAGCGCGACCCAGAGCCACTACCGGGCTTCCACAGGCATTGTCTGGCGCTTCTGAGCCGGTTGTACTTTCGATTTCCCGCTTGGTCCTTTGCCCATATCCCAATCTGCCCTGCAATCATCGAATAACTTTCTGCGTCTGCGCGGGTTAGCAGAAGCAGTACGGAGGAAACCTATGCGCAATCTTGTGGTCATCGCTTTCCTGCTGTTGTTGTTTGCCGCTCTGGCCGCGGCCCAGGTGCCGACCGCGGGTAACGTCTTCTTCGGATATTCTTTTGAGAATACGAGTTCCTCCGCGCTCAACGTGAACTTGAGCCGCCCCAACCTGCAGGGGTGGGAAGGCTCCCTCGAGGGAAAGGTGGCCCCCTTGCTCGGGATTGTGGCCGATTTCAGCGGACACTACGGCTCGCAGAGCTTTACAGAATTCCCGCCGGCAGGTCCCATCAGCGTGAACGTGACCGGCCACCAATGGGAGGTCCTTTTCGGGCCCCGACTCTCCGTGCCGCTCGGCAAGTTCACACCATTTGGCGAGTTCCTGGTTGGCCTTGCGCATATCAACACGGGAGGAACTTTCCCTGGACCTTCGAATACTTCGTTCGCCACGGCACTGGGCGGCGGCATTGATTATCGCCTCTTTCGCCCTGTCGCTTTGCGCGTTGAAGGGGACTACCTGCGCACGAGCTTTTTTAACACGACTCAGAACAATCTGCGCCTGTCGACCGGCGTCGTCATCCGCTTCTAGACGCATGCGCCCCGCCTCACGCAAAAGCAGGATTCAGCTGGTTGGCTGAATCCTGTTCTTTGTGGCCACGGCAAAAAATCGTTGATGACGATGTCGCGGAAAATCTAGGCGCGAGGCGCGCTGTCCGCCTCCGCCGCCCAATACTTGTGGTCGCGCAGAAAGTACTTCTCGTTCCAGTAATTCATCGCGGTCCACAGGAACAGCCAGCCCACGCGCAGATGTCCCATCTTCTGGAACCGGCGATTCGTGGTGTAGACTCCGCCCCGCACGATCGAAAATCGCCTGCGCTCCACCTGCTGGCTCAGCCGGTAGTCTTCTGCGAACAGGATCTGCTCATGAAATCCTCCCAGCTCCCAGAATTTCTTCCGGTCAAACAGCATGAACATCCCCGTGGCAAACGGACGATGCAGGTACGACAGGTACTGAAAGAAATCGTTCCCCGCATAAAACACTTTGTCGAGCCAGCTGCCGTCGTTGCACAAAATGTTCGTGGTCACGCAGTGCAGCCCCTTGCTCTGCACTCGTTCCATGCAGCGTCGTAGCAGCGACCCGTCCGCCAGTTCAATATCTGCATCCAGAAAAAGCACGTAGGGAGTGTCCGCCTGCGCCGCCCCCTGATTTCTTCCCACCGACGGCATCCCGCCCCGAATCACGCTCACGTTCAGGCGATCGCTGAAACTACGCACAATTTCGGGCGTTCCGTCCGTCGAGTTCGCGTCAGCGACCAACACTCTCGTACTCGACATCTTCGAGTAATCCTGATTCGTCAACGATGTCAGCAAGCGCGGAATCAGCTTCGCTTCGTTCTTCGCCGGGATCACGATCGTCAGCTCGTTCGCCGTATTCGTACTCGTTGTATGCATGAATCTGCACCCCCTGTTCGTCAATCGTCAGATACGTAAGCCGCGAATCGACCCACCCGCCCGCGTTGTAGTAATGAACGCCGTCCTGCTCCACATGGATCGCTTCGTGCGTATGCCCGCAGAAAATGCGGTCCGCTCCCTGATGCCGCGCATACGCCAGAGCTCCCGAAGCCACCTTCGGCGACATGCGCAGCCAGCGTGTGTTCAGCCGGTCAATCAGCCGCACAATCGGCTTGCTCTTGAAATCCAGCTTCTGCAGTTGCAGATACAGCGACGTGCCCAGCCGGCTCAGCCTTACCCGGTTTACCTGGAATCCGTCAAACTGGTGCCCGTGAATGGCCATGTGTCGCAGCCCGCCGTATTCCCACGCGTAGTCCTGGTAAACCCGCACCCCCACCAGGTGCGACATGATGTTCGTCAGCCCGTGGTCGTGATTGCCTTCCACCCACACCACTTCAATATTGCGCTTCGGATTCGAAAGCTTCCGGATATATCCCAGAAACTTCCAATGCTCCTTGGTCAGGCGGGCAAAATTGAGGTCGGCGAAAATGTCGCCCAGCAGAATCAGCCGCTGGAAGCGGCTCTTCTTCAGCACCCGCGTGGCTTCGCGCGCATGACTCGTCTCTGCACCCAGGTGCAGGTCGGAGAGGATCAGCGTGTTGTACACGGGCAGATCCATATTTATGTTCTAACAGCGGAATGTTACGGCTTGATGAAAGGTGCATCAATTTTGGTGCAGTAGTAACGTACGAGGTAACCGGCTTTGCAAGGGCGCGGCTTCAGGCAGCGCTGTAGACCTGCGATAAAACACTCCAATGACGGGGAAATACCCGCATCTTGAACTCGATCTACTTCTCCGGCGGCACGTACTCCTTGGGCTTGGCCGATCCCTCTCCGAAGAAGAACATATCCATCTGCTTGACGATGACTTCCTGATCCTCGCGCCGCGCCGGGTTCAGCCGATACTCGTTCAGCAGCATCTTGCAATGCTCCGTCCACATCCGCCACGCTTCCTGAGAAACGTTGTCATACACTTTCTTCCCCAGGTCGTTGTCGAACGGAGGCTCGTCCAGCCCCGGCATTTCCTTCTTCAACTTCACGCAAAAAACAGTGTGCGCCATAACTCCCTCAGTGAATTGCCACGATCATGTACTCATTATCTTACATGTACCTTCGGCAAGCAGGGGAGACTCGAGGACTCACGACACTACAGCGCGGAATACCCCACCCGACTCAGGGCTTGCCGGCCGCCACTAGAATTTCCGCAATAGCCTTTCGCGCGTCCTCATCAATCACCGCCCCATTCGACGCCGCGAGCTTTCCCTTGATCCCAATGTAAACCGCGTCGTAGGGGGTGTCGCCCAGATTCTCCACTCTATGCTTGAACGGCGGATACCAACGCGCTTCACCCGGCTTGGAGTATACTTCCCGCGTCTTTCCATTCTCGTCGGTAAAACGAAGGTGCGCTTCGGTAAGGATCACAACCACCCCGCCGGGATGATCGTGCAGTCCAGACTTCTCGTGCGGCCCGTAGTGCACCGACACCACCTGCACCCGCTCATTCTCAAAATCTAACTTGTAGTGCTTCGGTTCAACCTTGGTGGGGTCCTGCCCAAAACACAAAGCCGCAGCCGCGCACACCAGGACCACCGTCGAAACCAGCTTCGAACCCATGCCTGCCTCCTGACCGAGTTTTGCGGGCCTTACCTGAGAACCTGACGCAACTCTAGGTCCGGCAAGAGTGAGTGTCAACAACGTGGAACAAGACAAGGCAATCGTGCCTCGGCGGGGTCATCGTTCGGAAACTGCGGATGATCTTTGGTGGGCCCACCAGGACTCGAACCTGGAACCAACAGATTATGAGTCTGCTGCTCTAACCGTTGAGCTATGGGCCCGCGAACTCAATCTAGCACAACGCCACGGGCCAGGGGTCAGGGTCAGGGAAGTCCGACAGACGTCGTTCCGGTAAGAGCACTGGCCACTGACCACTGTTCCCTGACCCCCGTTTTTCTATTCCTCCGTCCCGAACCGCTTGATGTCGTCGGCCGCCTCCGTGATCACGACCGGCTCTTTTCCCTGCACCAATTCCCGCACCTTCTCCACCACGTCCGGATTGGCCAGGGTCGTGATGTCCCCGGTATTCATCCGGTTCGAGATGGACGCGAGCACGCGCCGCATAAGTTTTCCGGAGCGCGTTTTCGGCATGTCGGGAACAATATGGATGTGCTTGGGCCGGGCGATCTTGCCAATCATGGTCTCGATCGCCTTGTTGACTTTGTCCAGAATCTCCTGGCTGGGCTGGAGTCCCGGTTGTAACGCGATATAAACTTCCGGCACGCGCCCCTTGATCTCGTCCACCACCGGCACCACCGCCGCCTCCGCCACCTCCGAAACCGTCAGGCACGCCGACTCGATTTCCTTCGTCCCCAGGCGATGGCCGGCCACGTTGATCACGTCATCCACCCGCCCCAGAATTCGGAAATACCCATCCACCGCCAGCACCGCTCCGTCCGCCGCAAAATACGGCCAATCGCGCCAGTCCTTGCTCTGCGGATTCTTGCAGTATTTTCTGTAATACTGGTTGACGAAGCGTTCGCGATCCCCCCAAATCGTCTGCATGATCCCCGGCCACGGATTGCGAATACAAATGTTTCCCGCCTTCCCTGATCCCGCGGCAACGACTTCTCCCATCTCGTCCCGAATCTCCGGATAGATTCCCGGCATCCCCGGGCCGGCGCTGCCCGGCTTCATCGGATCGAGCGCCGGTTTCGTACTGCACAGAAAGCCTCCATTCTCAGTTTGCCACCAGGTGTCTACAATGACCGCTTCGCGCTTGCCCACAGTCTCGTAATACCAGCGCCAGACCTCCGGCTCGATCGGCTCTCCCACCGTGGTCATGTGCTTGAAGTGGTAGTTGTACTTGGTGGGTTCGTCGTGGCCAGACTTGCGCAACATGCGAATCGCCGTGGGCGACGTGTGGAAAATATTCACGCCCAGCCGCTCGGCTATCCGCCACACTCTCCCCGCATCCGGATAGGTCGGAACCCCTTCGTAGATCACACTGGTCGCTGCCAGCGCCAGCGGACCGTACACAATATACGAATGTCCCGTAATCCATCCGATGTCGGCCATGCACCAATAAACATCCTCCGGGTGAATATCCTGGATGTACTTCGAGGTCCCTGCCACATAAGCCAGGTAGCCGCCCGTGCGGTGCTGGCATCCCTTGGGCTTGCCCGTGCTGCCGCTGGTGTACATCAGAAATAGCGGAGCTTCCGCATCCATGGGGATGGGCGCCACGACTTCCCCCGCGTAATTCGGCAGCACTTCGTCAACGAAAAAGTCGCGCCCTTTCACGAAGGGCGACGCGGAAGCATTCTGCCCGGCGTGCCGCCTCCACACCAGAACCTTGTCCACCACATGGCCTTCCTTCTTGGCCGTCTCCAGCGCGATGTCAGCGGCCGCCTTGTGGTCCAGCAGCTTGCCGTTGCGGTAGTAGCCATCCATCGTGATCAGGACATGGCTGGCCGAATCGGCGACCCGCGTCCCGCAAGCCTCGCCGCTGAAGCCCCCGAATACCACCGAGTGAATGATCCCCAGGCGGGCGCATGCCAGCATGGTCACCGGTAACTCGGGAACCATCGGCATATGAATCGTGACCCGGTCTCCCGCCTTCAAGCCGCAAAAATCGCGCAACAGCGCCGCAAATTCGTTCACCCGTACATAGAGTTCGCGATACGTCACCGACACCGGCGTCTCGCTCTCCGGTTCCGGAACAAAAATGATCGCTGCCTTGTTCTGGTGCTTGGCCAGATGGCGGTCCACACAGTTGTACGCGGCATTGAGCTTGCCCCCGGCGAACCATTTCCAGAACGGCGGATCGCTGGTGTCGAGCGTGGTGTGCCAGTACTGCTCCCAGCTCAACAGATCGGCGTATTCCCGGAAGCATTCCGGAAATTTCTCCTCGCTGAACCGGTTCAGGATGTCGGGATCGGTCAGATTCGCCTGCCCGATAAACTTCGAAGAAGGATAGTAGTATTCCTCTTCTCGCCAGTGCACTGCGATCTGCGCTTCGCTGGTCTCAATCACCGCTTGTTGCTTTTGACGAATGTCAGCCATTTCGTGCCCCTTAAGACTGCTGAATTTTTGTGATGCTCACAGTCAATTCCCCGCCCAGAGTTCCTCGGTCGCTTCTCCATTCAAGTCCCATATGATGGAACATCCTGCACCTTACTGCAACGGCCCCCCTATACTCACCCATGCATCCATGCGGCGACGGCCGCCTCGGCCGTCCCTCTAGAGCCTGCCCTGAGTTTGTCGAAGGGGCGCAGCCCAGCGGCGGTGTGCTGAAACATTCCTGGCAAGCCAGCCCCAAGTGAATAAACCGGGCCCCGGAGAGATACGTAAATCACCGGTCGGTAAGCCAGGGCCAAAACAAAAGGCGTCCCGGAGGGACGCCTGAAACCACGCACATTTCGAGAACTCTACACGCCTGCCCCGCGCCGCATCTTCCCCTCCGCCGCCGCCAATTCCTGCAGCGACGGCACCGACTCCGGCTCCGTCACTTTGCGCTCCGGCAAAGCAGCTCCACTCTTGAACGACTCGACCAGCATCTCAATCGCCAGGTCGGTGTTCGGACGAATAAAAATCGTTGCCGCCAGGGTTCCGTTGCGCACCCATGCCTGGCCCGTCTTGGGCATGCCATCACAACCGGTAAACGGAATCTTCATCCACCGCGCCCGGTCGCCTTCCACGATTTCGCCAAACGCCTTTCGCGCGCCCATCGCCATGCTGTCGTCCTGCGCCCCAACCAGGTCAATGTGGCTTTCCTGCGAAGTGCGTAAACGCAGCCACGAACTCACCGCGCGATACGCGCTCTCCTCGGTCCAGTTCGCCCGCATCGACTTCACTCGAATGTTCGACGGCTTCGTCCGGTTCATGCCCGCGGTTCGTTCTCTCGCGGCTGAACTGTTCGCCGGGCCCTCGATATACAACATGGATCCGCCATTGGGCAGCAGCGCCGCGAATTGCTTCCCCTGGATCTCGCCAACCTCTTCATGATCGGAGCTGATGGCAAACACCGGAACCTTGAAACTGCGGCGCAACTCGAGGATGTAGTCCACCTCATGATTCAGCACCACCCATCCAATTCCCGCCGCGGCCGCCGCTCGCGCCACCTGCGGGAAAGCCGTCCCGCCCGAGGGCTCGAACATGATGGCATCGGGACGCGACCCCGCCGCGCCCTGAACGAACTGCAGCAGTTGCTGACTCTGCGAAACCGCATCGTTGTTTGCGTGAATGATCTTCAACTCCACGCCCAGGCGCCGCGCAGCCTTCTCCGCCGCCGCCGCCTGCTCCTGCTGATAGTCGTTGTCGTCGTTGGTGAGCGAAACCAGAAAGTTGAGACGTTTCATGACATGGGGCCTATGCTCGGATCATAATCCAAAGATCCCGATAACCCATGTAACCAGGGTAACGTCCCGAAACAGACAATGCCATTTCCGGATGGGAGGTTAGAGAAAAGCCAAAACTGAGGTTCAGGCGCCCGCCGTGGCACCCTTCGCCGTTCCCCCAAGAAACGACTTCAGGTTTGCATCCAGTGTTTCCCGGTTCGTGTCGGATAACTCCGTGAAACGGAACGGTTGCATCCAGCCTTGCGTCGCCCACATGGGAAACAGCATCTGGGCTTTCCCCCGAATCGTAGTTTGCCCGAGGTGGAAGATGATTTCGACTACCAGCTTTTCGTCCAGCGGCTTTTCCAGATGGACGACTCCACCCGTCGTCGAAAGCTGATGGATCGCCGCTCTCACGTCCCGGCGGTTGGGCAGACGGACCAGCGCCAGCACCGAACCCCGCAACTTCACGCGGAACGGCCGGTTCACGACCTTGCTCTCGTCCTTGGCGACTTTGCGGTCGTCCGTCGCTACTTTAATCTCGTCCTTCGCGACCGCGCTCTCTTCGCTCGCGACTTTGCCGTCGCCGTCAGACGAATTACGCGCCGTCGAATCTAGCTCGTCCACCATATGCCACGAGTATGCCAGCGTCGGGCAGCCCCGGCGAAGTTACGAAAGAACAAGACCGAAATTGTTTTCGCGGAACAACCCGGTGGGAACCACCAAACCAGCTTCTATTTGCGCCCAGGGTGGGCTTCTGTGCCTTCGGGGAATAGATTGTACGGCCAGACTTTCTTGTTTACCGTCAACTTCCGCTCACTCGTCCCGCCGCTGTTCTCCGGACTCGACACCGGCGCGATCTTCGCCGCGACTTCCCAATCCTCCGGAGGATCCGCAATCCCCCAGACATTTCCGTGCGTATAGAGCGCAGCCCCGATCAGAAAAAATTTGCCGTCGCTTCCCAGCGGCAGGCAGTTCGCCACTCGGGCCGTCACGCTGCCTCCACCCGGAAGCCCGCTCAGCATAATGGGCGTCTCGATCTGCAGCGCCTCGGAACTCCGAAAACCGCAGCCCTGGGCGCTCACCAGCAGCACCGTGCACTTCTCTCCATACGGCCGCATGCGGTCGAGACTGATCACGCTGACCGGAATCTCCACTCGGATTCGGGTGCTGCGTCGGGTCGCCTTGGACGTAAGGATTTCCATCACTGGGGCTGCTCGCAAACCAGAACTTCCATGATCGAGAGGGGGCGATCCACCTTCTATTGTTGCAGATTTCGCTGCCCGCCGGCTGGTGACAAAGGTAACCTACAATCCAACCCACCGAGTAAGACTCGCGCCGCTGACCCCCGGCCGGAGTGCCGGTGGTATCCAAGTTTCTCCGCGGCCGCTCAGCGCTTCGCGTTCCGCTTCGCCCGCCCCATCCCAGCCTTCAATCCCTTCGCCACAACTCGCGCGTAGCCAGCCTTGTCCATGGCGGACATGGTCGCCGCAGCGATCCCTCCCGGTGTAACCGCTTCCCGCAGCAGATCAGAAAGTTCCTGCCCGCTTTCGCGCCAATAGGCAATCCCATCGCTCAATGCATGCGCCGCCGCCGCCAGCGCCGTCTTGCGGTCAAGTCCTGCCTCCTGCGCAGCCTTGGCCAGGATCGCGAGCGCATGATAGCCGTGGCTCGACGAATACGCAGCCGTGAACGCGTCCAACTGACGCTCCGGAACTTCCAGCACCGGCCCCACCATCTCAAAGAACGCGCGCACCCGGTTGCGCTCCCTCTTCGTGACTCCGCGCTCAAAACTCAGCGCCGTCAGTCCGCGCCCTATGCGGCCAACCGGACTCGGCATCCCCCGCACCCAGCGCGCCGGAGGTCCAAGCCCCGCACGCAGCATCCGCAGCGGAACCCCCGCCGCCAAACTGATGCACAGTCCAGGCTGCACCGCGGCTCCGCAAGCCGCTACCTCCTCAAGAATCTCTCCCACCGCAGCCGGACGCACCGCCACCACCAGCATCTCCGCCCCCAGCGTCTTCGCCCTCAGCATCGCCGACTTCAGATCGCGCGCAATCTCCACCCGCGATTCCCGCTGCAGCGCCCGCAGCTTCTCCGGATTGCGATCGTACGCCACAAGCCGTCCTCTATATCCCGCGAGCCGCACCCCCGCGCACATCGCGCTGACAATCCGCCCTCCGCCGAGAAACACCGTCGCTCTCATTCCGTCTCCCACCGGCCAGCCGCGTATCACGACGCGAATCAGGGTATGCCTCGTGACTCGTATCAGGGTATGCCTTCAGGCATGCCGTAACTCGGCAAAGGATCAACTGCGCCTTCAGGCGCTGCATCTCAGTTGCTTAATCCGCCGTCCCGCCGCCATCCACCACCAGCGCCGTCCCGGTCATGAACGACGAATCATCTGACGCCAGGAACAGCACCGCCTTGGCAATCTCCTCCACCGTTCCCACCCGCCCCAGCGGACGGCTGGCGCATCCCGCAATATATTCCTCCCACTTCAGCCCACGCATCTTCGCATCCGCCGGCAGCATCGGCGTCTCCACATCCCCCGGACAAATGCAATTCACCCGAATCCCCTGCCGCCCGTGATCAATCGCCATCGCCTTCGTCATCAGCACCACGCCGCCCTTCGACGCGCAATAAGCCACCGCATGATCGCCACCCACAATGCCCCATCCCGAACTGTTGTTCACGATCACTCCCGCGCCCTGCGCGATCATCGCCGGCAGCGCGCACTTCGCCATCAGAAACGTCCCTTTCAAATTGACGTCAATCTGCTCGTCCCATTCTTTCTCCGAACACTCAATCGCGGTCTGCGGATAAAACACGCCTGCATTGTTGAACAAGATATCGAGCCGGCCGAAAGCACGAATCGTTTCTTCCACCGCGCGTTGACAATCTTCCGCCCGGCTCACGTCCGCACGAATGAACAGAGGGTGCCCCACTTCTCGCCGGTGTTGCGAGAAGTGGGTGTTTGCCAGCTCCTCAATCCTCGCGATGACCGCAGCCCCACGTCGTTCATTTCGTCCGGTGACGGCAACCTTCGCACCTTCCCTGGCAAACAGCAGCGCCGTAGCCTCGCCAATCCCCGAAGTCCCGCCCGTAATGAGAGCAACTTTATCCTTCAATCGCATAGTAGTGTTGTCGTCCCGTTAATCTTGTCATCCCGCTATTCTCCTCAATGTTGTCGTCCCGTTAATCTTGTCATCCCGAGCGGAACAGGTCGGTGAGCGAAGCGAACCGGCCTGCGCAGTCGCGGGACCTTGCGCTTGCGTAACCCCCCGCGCCTTACCGGCTCGCCAGTCCGCCCGCCGTCTCTCCTCCATCCATGGTGAACACCTGCCCTGTCACAAACGCCGCATCCTCCGACGCCAGATACGCAAACAGCCCCGCAATCTCTTCCGGCTTGGCGTGCCGCCCCAGCGGAATCTTCCGGTTCACTTCCTCCAGCATCGCGTCGGAATATTCTGCGCGCTGCATCGGCGTCAGCACATATCCCGGAGCCACCGCGCACACCCGCACCTTCGGCGCCAGTTCCAGCGCCATCGACCGCGTCAGCTCAATCACTCCCGCCTTGGTCGCGTTATAGTCCGCGTAATACGGATATCCCATCACCCCATTGGTCGACGCCGTCTGCAGAATCACGCCACTGCCTTCTTTGACCGAAAACCGCTCCCACATGTGCCGCGCCGCGGTCTGCGCCGCGTAGAACACGCCCGTCAGGTTCACCGCCATCACCCGCTCCCACTCTTCCGGAGTAATGTCGAGAAACTTATGCCGGATGCTGATGCCCGCATTGTTCACCAGCACATCCACCCCATCCATCAACCGGATGGCCTCGGCAAACGCCGCTTCCACCTGCATCAGGTCGGTGACGTCGGCAATGATGGCCTCGGAGATGCCGGCCTCGCCGAGTCCGGCCAGTTCGTGTTTGATCCGCCCGCAAGCCGCCGCGTCGCGATCCAGCACGCACACCCGCGATCCCTCTTCCAGAAACCGCGCCGCCGTAGCCGCGCCAATCCCGCTCGCCCCGCCCGTAATCAGAACCCGCTTGTCTTTCAGCCCTCGCATGGAGTCTCCCTCTGCTGAGGAGACAGTGTATCGAATCCGGGTGGATTCTGATCGTCATCCTGAAGGCGCGCCGGGCGCCGGGTGAGGATTTTGACTTGTCATCCTGAAGGAGCGCGTTGTTTGCGCGACTGAAGAGCCTGCCCTGAGCGAAGTCGAAGGGACCTGTGCACTCTTGTCGGACGCCGGTGGCTTGGGTTTCGTCGGGTCGACAGTGGCTGTCATCCCGAGCGCAGAAGGATGGCGAGCCCAGCGAGCCATTCTGCGCAGTCGAGGGACCTTGGGTCAGCTTTTCCGCAGCTCCTCTTTGCATTCCCCCATTCCCCCGGTGTACAAAGGACGCGCAGGGAGGGGGTCCCGCGGCCAATGCCGCAGGACCCTTTTTCTGCATAGAGGAGAAGCGATGAGACGCCTCACAACGCTTATACTTCTTGGATTACTTCTGGGTGAGCACGCCGCCGCGCAGAGGAGAACGCTAAGTCATTCCCCGACGAAAGAGCAGCAGGCCGCTCAGGCCGAAGAGGCCGCTAGAACAAGAATCCTCAGAGCTGCAAAGACCGCAGCGCTCGTGGTTCGTGCCACGACAACAGTGGCATGCCCCGGCGGGGCGCCAGGAGACTGCATTCGCACTGACACGGACATCATCTCGCAAGTGCGAGGCCTCGTTGACGGGACCGACGTCTGGGACTACTTCGCGCAAGAAACGCCCACACAAGCGGACATTTTCTTGGACTTCGAGATACGCAACAGCTCAACTGTAAGCTTCAATGTGAGAGACGCGGACAGCAACAGAGTCCTATACTCGGAGTTTCGCGAGGTCGTCTCCCTCGACAACGACATCAACCGCATGATTGCCCACTTCCTCCTCGGAGCACCAAGAAGAACCGAAGCCGAACAGGAGACATTTAGGAAGAAGAGATATTGTGCGGTGACCCTGGCCCGATTCAACATGGCGCAGTACTACTATCAAGAAAAGCTCAAGGACTACACGTGGAAAACCACACACACTGATGACGCCGTGATGAACGAATGCGAGGAACACTGGAAGGATTTTGTTTGCTTGAAGCACGGGCAGGGCGAATACGCCAGCAACTGGAACGAATCGAGAGCGGAGTTTCTGCGCAAGCTCAAGCTCGAATACGAGGAAGTTCAGGACAAGGAAGAGGCGATGAAAGCCATTCAGTCCGCCGCACAAGCACTGGGGTGCACTCTACCGCAACCGAACTAGCGAACCCGGAACCACTGGTCGCGTGGGGATTCTGACCCCCCACACTCCCGTGCCCCCTTTTCCACCCTCGTGCCCTTTGCATTCCCCCGCCCCACCGTGTACAAAGGACCCCGTACGTGAGGGGGGTCCCACGGCGCAAATGCCGTAGGACCCTTTTTTTTCGTCCTCGCTCGCGAGAGAAACAATCAGACGTCTGCGGGGAAACGCGCCCGCCGAATAATGTCCAGAGGAGCAGTATGGGAGTCGTGCAAAACTCACTCGATGTCGTGAAGATGGTTGGCAGAATCGCCAATCCAGAGCTTCTTGAAAAAGTCACCAGTCTGAACGAGCAGGTGCTGGAACTCAGCAGCAAGAACGTGGAACTCCAACAATTGCTCTTTCAACGCGAAAAGGAGCACCAGCAGGCGCACGAGAAGCTCCAGTTCATCGGAGAAGCCGAACGCATAGCAGACTACATTTATCGCAAGGGAGAACTCGAACCATGCTGCCCTCGGTGCTTTGACGTCGATCGGAGGCTGGTTCACATCGTGGAGAGCCGCGATCCCAAAATCGGCATTCACCCATTCTGTCCGCAGTGCAAAACTATGTTCGCAACCTATCCCAAGGGCCTTCGTGGGCGGGGCTAACCAGCGACATGCCGTTTTGCCCCATAGGAGGCTCGATGAAAACTTTAGGAATTGAGATCAAGGGCTCCGAGACTTTACTGGTGATACTGGACGGCACACCAGAGGACTGCAAGATTGAGGTGCTGTCGCCGCCAAAGTGGCCCCTTCCCCCGGACCCTGAACAGGTCAACCAGCTCATCCAACTGAAAAAGCAAGTGCAAGGCGTCCTGATCTCCAATAAAATTGAAGCCATCGGCGTGATAAGGGCTGACGACGGATGCTCGCCAATACGAGCAAAGGTCGAGTGCATTATCCAGCTAGCAGCGAACGACGCTGCCATCCCATGCGAACTTGTGTCCGCTCAAACGGTGTCGGCCGCCGAGAAGCGAAAAATTAAGGAGATTGCTGGCCCGAATCTTCAGGATGCCCTCGGACAAATCAGTCCAGGCTATCTGAGGAAGGCCGCATGCTGCGCGTGGGGCGTTATTAATGGCGACCAAAAGTGAAGTCAGAGCGGCCCTGGAAAAACTAGAGAAGTTCACAATCCTCGAGGAGATTGACGAGGGAGCGAACGCAATTGCCGCATTTCGTGCGCTTGATCGGTTCCTACAGCGCGAGATTTTCCTCAAGGTGATTTACTACCCTCAGTGATCACCTGAAAAGCGGCCATACATGATCAGTGCAAAACCGGCCATACTTTAGAAGCCGTCCAAGACATAGGTTGTTCTATCCTGCCACCTGCTGCGGAGGCAAGCCTGTTTTTGTGCGCCAACTGCGGGGACCGCATTTCAGCACGTGGCCATGATGCAGCAGGCGATCGAGCATGGCGGTGACGGCTGCGCTGTCGCCCAGCAGTTTTCCCCAGTCATCGACAGGTCGGTTCGAAGTAATGATGGTGCTGGCTCGCTCATAGCGTCGCATGATGATCTCCAGGAGTTCTTCAGCCGCGGTTAGAGATAACTTGCGCATGCCCAGATCGTCGATGATGAGCAGGGGCACGGTAATTAATGACTCGATGTGCTGCTTGCGCGTACCGTCGATGGAGGCTTCGGCGAGTTCCTCAAGCAGGGTATGGGTCTCGCGGTAGAGTACACGATAGCCTTGCAGGATGGCGGCCTGGCCAATGGCCTGTGCCAGATGGCTTTTGCCGCTGCCGGGTGGGCCGACCAGCAGTGAGTCTTCGTGACGGGCGATGAAGGCTCCGGTGGCCAGATCGAAGATCAGACTGCGATTCATCTTGGGATTGAAGGTGAAGTCGAAGTTATCGAGGGTCTTTTGCGGATCGCGAAACTGGGCTTGCTTGCGTCGACGTTCCAGCAAACGGTCGCTACGACGAGTGAGTTCGTCGGAGACCAGGCCGGAGATCAGATCGATGGGCGCCATGGATTCGACCTGGGCCTGGTGCAGACGCATCTCCAGCACAGCTGCGATTCCACCCAGCCGCAGTTGTCGTAAAGCACGATTCAACTCGATGAGATTCATTCACTTTGCTCCTTGGTTTTGATTTGGATCAGATCACGGTAGTGCACCAGTTCGCGGATCAGGGGATCGACCTGGCGCAAACTGAGCGGGGCTTGCGGACAACGCTCCAGGTAGCGACGGACGAAACGATATTCGTGTACACCCATCTCGAGGGCTGCCGCACAAGCTTCATCGACGGCAGCGGTTCCGTACTTTTTGGCAAGAGAGAGAACGCCCAGGATGCGCCGCACGCCCACTTCGCCTTGCTGGCTATAGATAAGGTTGCAGAGTGTACCGACATGGGTGCCCACTCGGCCGGCACGGCCGAGCAACTGCACCACACGGAAAGGGGTTTGCTGGGGATGGTCTTCGGACTGAATGCGATACCAGCCCCGCTTCTGACGTAGATGTTCTCTCAGGAGTAATCCAGTTTTGGGATCGAGGATACGAACGCAAAGTTCATCCCATTGGACTCTCACTCCGCGTCCAATCCAGCCTGGCGGTAGACCGTAGTAGGCGGCTTCGACTTCGACACAGCCATCCAGATGCACCACCCGTTCGCCATACTGGTAATAGCGGAACGGTTCCACAGGCAGCGGGAGCAAGGTTGGTTTTTCTTCTGCGAACATGGCGGCCACTTGCCGTTTGGTGGTGCCGTGGATGCGCGTATCGGCCCAGTTCGTTTCCCAGCGATCCAGATAGACTTGCGCTTGTTCCAGACTCTCGAAGCGTTGTCCTTTGAGAGGGGTTTTCTTGGCGTGGCCCACAGCCGACTCCACCTTGCCTTTTCGATCTGGATCCTGGATCCGGCAAGGCAGGGCGACCGCACCGTAATGGGAGAGCATGTCGCGATAGAGGGGATTGAGGGTGGCGTCGTAGACGTCGGGGACGAGTACGCCTTCGCGGAGATTGTCCAGCACCAGGATGCGCGGAGCACCGCCTAATCGACGAAAGGCCTTCTCATGCAGCTCGGCCCAGATGCGCGTGCTGGAGCGGAAGACCAGCAACCGTACTGCTTTGCGGCTGTAGCCCAGTGTGAGCACGAACAAACGGGTACGTCGATACTTACCGTTTTGCGCATCGCGTACCATCGGCCCGCTGCCGTAATCGACTTGACCCTCTTCTCCTGGAGCGGTGAGGATCACCGCCCGTGCTTGAGGTTGCTGGGCTCCACGTAGTTTGTAAGCGAAACGCCGAACGCTTTGATAGCCACACTGGAATCCATGATCGGACACCAGATCCTGCCAGATTGCCATGGCATTGCGATCCCGACTCAGACCCAGCTCGATGATTTCCCGATAGGGTTCACAGGCGCTCGCCGAACCCGCGGCTTTCGAATGTTCTGACTCCTCGCTGCTCAACCCTACGCCAAAACCGGTGATCACCTCTATGGCCGCTTTTGAAGTTGCGGTTGCTTTTCCCTTAGTAGAAAGGTTTTCGGGGCTGGGGTTGGGGTTGGGGTTGGGGTTGGGGTTGAGGCGAGCGCCAGGCCCCGCGATGGCCGGTTTTGCTGCATCCGAGCCGGTGATCACCTCTATGGCCGCTTTTGCCTTACCTTCGCGCTTCCATCTTCCCGGCGGCCATATTTCCACACCCGCGCCTCTCAGATAGGCGCTGATGGTCTCTCGACGCACTCGCGTGGCCTCTTGGATCTTGCGCAGAGACCATCCCAGTCGTCCCAAGGCTATGATTTGCTGCTTCTTCTCGTCCTTCAAGACATTCGCCATGTTGCGAGAGGCTACTTACCCTCCCGCTGCTGTCAATGTCCTGGACGTTTCTTCTGAAAGTATGGCCGCTTTTCAGGTGTTCACGTATGGCCGCTTTTGGGTGTTCACTGAGGTTACTACAGCTCAGATGTAGCAACAGAGCTCCTGCGCGAGCCACGGGTCCTGGTGCAAGCTACCGCAGCCACTCCCAAACCTGAAAATCTGGTTCAGGTGCTTGCCGCGGATATCCTTACACTAGTCGCCGAGCAATACCTCTGCCTCCAGATGGAGTGGATACCGGGTTCAAGTCTGCTATCGTCCATCAAGGAAGAGAACATCGGGCAGTTCGACGCGATACGAATCACCTGCGGCATCCTGCATGGACTATCGCGCTTGCACTCGGAACGAATCCTGCACCGCGACCTAAAGCCTGCCAATATTCTGATGGACGGAGCAACTCCCAAAATCGCCGACTTCGGATCGGCTGCGGTCTTGCCAGAAGGTGCGACCACCGTTCCCGCGTCTAGGCACTCTGCCTTGTACGTTCCGCCCGAGGGATGGGGGGAGCGACCGGCGTACTCCATGGCCTCCGACATCTATCAAGTCGGCATGGTGCTTTACGAACTCGTCAACGGCCCGCTCGAATATCGAATGCGCCACTATCTAACTCCCAAGGTGCTCCGCGAACTACGAACATCGGGGCGTGATTACGCGCTCCTGGACGGTTGCGATCAGTCGCAGCAAGCCGACAAGGGAATCGCCGAGCTGGCATCGAGGGGGCGCTTGCTCATGCACGGACGACCGCCCCGAGTCTACTTCTCGGATAGGCTGCGCCGCATGGTCACCGTTGCCACAAAGACCCAGCCCAATGAACGCTTTTCCTCGGCAGCCGAATTTGTCGCGAGGCTAAACAAGATCGACGTCCCCAACTGGCGCCCGCTGAGCGAATCCGATTTCCTAGCGGAGAAATGGCGAGGATGGGATTGGAAGTTATCGACCGTGGGCACAGTAGTCCTAAGAAAGGCAAGGCCAGCCTCACATACCTTTCGCAGAGTCCCGACTTTAGTATTCTCGTCTCCCGCCGATGCACTTGCGTATGTTGAGCAACTCAGACCTCCCAAATAGTCCCTTTTTCCACACTCTTCCACACCCCACCCCTGTGACGCACAACCTTGACTGAGAATTTCAAAAGGTCCAATCTGGGGCCATGCGAAGGCGAAATCGGCAGCACAATCGCCCCTAAGTCCTTTAAGCGGAAGATTTTGCCCGTAAGTGATTGCAGCTCTAGGATTATTTCTCGATTTCCCGCTAAGTCAATGATTCCAATAGATCGGGAGAGGGAAAGGGGGAGGGGGGGGTAGGGTTACCAAAAGGTAAACTTTCCCAGAACGGTCCAACTCAATTTCACTGCCCGCCAAAACCCCGCCAAGCTTCCGCTCGGCATGGACGGACGAATGCGTCCGTCCCACACGACCCCGCAAGGGCTTTCAACTCCCCTATGACTCAATCTCTCAATTACTCAATCGCTAGATGGGTTTGCCGCGGAAGAAGTAGACCAGTTCGATGATCAGGATGACCACCACCATCAGCTCCAGCACAAACGCGCGGCTCTGGTTGAACTGCTCCACCATGAAGCGGTAGAGATCTTCGGCGGTTTGCAGCTTTTCCTTGACCAGGTCTTTGTAGTCGGGCACTCCGACTTTGGCGGCGCAGAGTTTGTACAAGCGCGCCGAGAACATGTCGCTGAGGAACTTGATGGCGTTGTCGGCGCGCTCGGTCAGTTCGTTGACGTCGAGCAGCACGGTGTGCAACTTCGATGCGGCCCGCGCCGTTCGCCAGCGCGACCACAGTCCGGTTCCGCCGGCGTCGAGGAAGTCGTAGACGTTTTCCAGTTCGCGGGTGAGCAGCTCGTCGTAGTGGCGGAACTCGAGCAGCTGCGAGTTGGCGTACTGCAGCAGCTGGATCGCAGTCTCGGCGCCCGCGGGAGTGTCGTAGATGAACGCGGCGTTCCATCCGATCACGGCCAGATCGTTGGGATAGTAGGAAATGCGGGACTGGAGAATCTCCTGGCGCTCGCCTTCGGACAAGCATGGACATTTCGCCGCGCACCACCTGGGCAATCTTGTCGCCCTGCGAAGCCAGCAGATCGTTGGCCGAAGGAGCGCCCTCGATCTCACTCACGTGGAATATGAAGTAGTCCTCTTGCAGCCATTCTGCCGTATAAGGTTTGACCAGCGCGGGAGCGGCGCGTTCGAGCTTCTGCTTCACCACGCGCGTGGCGAGAGTCTCAAAGTTGGTGTCGGACGTCCAGCGGCAGGAAAGTTGGATCAGCGTATCCCAACTACCGGAAAAGGGCAGCTCGAAGACCAGGCTGACGACGCCGTAATCGTAATACTTGATCTCCCCTTCGAGGCGCTCGCCGCTGTCGAGGATCAGGGGCTCAAGACTCTCCTCGACTGGAGGACGCTGGTAACGGACGTATCCCGGAGCCTGATGCTTGAAGCTGGCCTCGGCGGTGCGGGCGCCGAAGATCTTGCGCAGTTCGTCGAGCTTGATCTCCTCGCAGACGTCGAACTGGATCAGGACCAGAACCGACCCGCGCAAAGGCGCTGGCGCCAGGGATTGCGAGCGGCGACGAGGTCGCCTCAGCGAGGTCGTTGCTGAGCATCGTGGTGGTGAGTTCACGGTCCATAAGAATGCCTGTTTGAGTGCGGCCGCGCCCGCAAAGGCGCAAGAGGAAGCGCCGGAGACTATCTATATTGTCCCAGAAAGCCGGGGATTGGGCTAGAGCGGGAGCTTAGCCATGAGCTAACGGAAGGACGTAAGCGACTGATAAGTCAGCGGTTTCTGCCGAATTGCCAGAGCAGGAATCCGCCCGCGGCAAGGGCTCCCAGGCCGAGGGCAGAGCGCTTCATTGATTCGCGGACTTCAGCCTCGCGTTGCCGCACTTGAGCGGACTCGGGGAAGGGATCCTCAGAGACGTGCAAGGCAGGGTCTAGCGCCATCTGGAGGACTTCGGCCAAATGGAGGGCGTGGCGGCCGGTGCCCTGGGCGATCTGCTCGCGGCAACTGAAACCGTCGGCGATGATGAGCCAGTCGGGCGGCGCTTTACGAACTGCGGGCAGGAGTTCGAGCTCGCCGATGGCAGCCGAGATGTCGTACTTGTCGTGCTCGAAGCCGAAGGAGCCGGCCATGCCGCAGCATCCCGGAGCCGGAGCCTGGAAGTCGATGCCGATGCGGCGCAGGAGCGACTCTTCAGCGGTCATCTTCATGATCGACTTGTGATGGCAGTGACCATGCAGCAGCGCCTTGCGATTGAACTGCGGGAGGAGAGCGTTGCCGGAGTTGCGATCGAGTTCTTGTTCCAGGAATTCGCTGAGCAGAAAGGTCTGCCGCGAGAGCGCCTGCGCGCGCGCGTCGTGGGGGAAGAAGTTGAGCAGTTCATCGCGGAAGACGGCGACGCAACTGGGTTCGAGGCCGACGACGGGAATGCCGGCTTCGATTTCGGGGGAGAGTTCGTCGAGGATTGCGAGGAGTAAAGCTTCGGCGCGATCGAGCATGCCGAAGTCGTAGAGCGGACGTCCGCAGCAGAGGTGCGCCTGGGGGACGATGACCCGGTATCCGGCGGCTTCGAGGACGTCGACGGCGGCGCGCGCGGTTGCGGGGAGGAAATGGTTGTTGAAGGTGTCAGGCCAGAGGAGGACTGGCGGTCCCTCAGGGGCTAAAGCCCCGTTTTCTTTTTCGCCGTTATGCGGCACGGCTGAAGCCGTGCCCTGATACGAATCTGACGGGGCTCGCTGCGCATCGCGGGACGGACGAATGCGTCCGCCCCTACGCGAGCTACTCTCGCGCGTGCGGCGGAACCACGCTTTGAAAGTTTCGAGAGCGAAGGCGGGGATGCTGCGCTGGGGAGGAATGCCGGCGGCGAACTTCGCGAGGTCCCGCAGGAAGGGCAACTGCGTGGTGAGATTTACGAGGCCGGGAGCGTTCGACGCCAGGCGCGACCACAGATCAATGTTGCCGAAGGCATAGGCGCTGCGCGGGCGCCTGTGGCCTTCGTAATAGTGAGAAAGAAACTCGGCTTTGTAGGTGGCGACATCAACGCCGACGGGACAGTCGCTCTTGCATCCTTTGCAGGCCAGGCAGAGGTCGAGCGATTGTTTGACCTCTTCGCTGCGCCAGCCATCGCGAATGATCCCATCTTCCCGGGCTGGGCCTTGCGTCATTTCCCAGAGGAGGTGAGCGCGGCCGCGGGTGGAGTGTTCTTCGTCGTGGGTAGCGCGATAGCTGGGGCACATGACGCCGCCTTCCTCGCGACGGCATTTGCCGACTCCGACACAGCGCAGAGTCGCAGCTGAGAGACTGCCGTGATCGTCGGGAAACTGGAATCGGGTTGGCGGTTCCCAGGGAGAGTAGTTGGCACCGAGGCGAAGATTCTCGTCGAGCTTGTATAGCGGCTTCTCAGGCAAACCAATCAGTTTGCCCGGGTTCATTTTCCAGTCCGGGTCCCAGGCGGATTTGAATTTGCGGAAGGCCTGCATCAATTCCGGACCAAACATTTTGGGCAGGAGTTCGGCGCGGGCTTGTCCGTCGCCGTGCTCACCGGAGAGTGAACCGCCGTAGCTGACCACGAGATCGGCAGCCTCCTCCACGAACTTGCGGAATTTGGCGATTCCCGCTTGCGATTGCAGCTCGAAGTTGAGACGCGTGTGCACGCAGGCGTGGCCGAAGTGGCCGTAGAGCGATCCTTTGTAACCGAACGCGGACATCATTTTTCGAAGGGCACGAAGATAGCCGCCAAGCTTTTCGGGAGCGACGGCGGCGTCCTCCCAGCCTTCCCAATTTAAGGGCTCGCCGGGCACATGCGAAGTGACGCCGAGGCTGGCCTCGCGAATCTCCCAGACACGCTTGGCCTGCGGGCCGGAATAGAGGCATACGCGGGGAGGAGTCGCGCTGCGGCTGAGCGTATCCATCAGGCGCAGAGCCTGGGACTCGGCCTCGGAGAGAGTCTGGCCACCGAACTCAACCATGAGCCAGCCGCCGCCTTCAGGGAGCAGCGCGAGGCCTTCGGAATTGACGCGCTTGGTGCGCGTGTAGTAGACGAGAAGATCGTCGAAGCCTTCGAGGCCAATGGGCTTGTGCGCCATGATCTCGGGCACGTGATCGGCACACTGAAAGATGTCGGGATAGGCGACGACCAGAAGAACGCGTTCGGGCGGACTCTCGACGAGGCGACACGTCGCTTCGAGGACCGTGGCGCAGGTGCCTTCCGAGCCTACGAGGGCGCGTGCGATATGGAAGCCATTTTCAGGGAGCAGGTAGTTCAGGTTGTAGCCGGAGACGCGGCGCGGGATGTTGGGGAATTTTTGGCGGATGAGATTTGCGTACTGGTCGGCGATTTGCTTTAGGGCGGTGTGGATTTGATCGACACGTCCGTGGCCGCGGCCCGATACTTCCGGGCCGCCGGACCCTTCGACTCCCCCTCGTGCCTCGGGCTCGCTCAGGGCAGGCAGCCGGGGGCGGCTGTCCCCAAATGGTTCATTTGGGCCGTAGTGAATGAAATTCTGGCCTACTTTCATGCGGATGCCGTCGTAGGTGACGACGTCGAGTTCTTCGATGTTGTCGTCGGTTTTGCCGGCCATGACGGAGTGGACGCCGCAGGAGTTGTTGCCGATCATGCCGCCGATGGTGCAGCGATCGTGGGAGGCGGGGTCGGGAGCGAAAGTCAGATGATACTTTTCAGCGGCGTTGCGCAGGTGATCGAGAACGACGCCGGGCTGCACGCGAGCGATGCGGCGCACGGGGTCAATCTCCAGGATTCCTGCCATGTACCTGGAAAAATCCAGCACCACGGCGACGTTGCAGCACTGGCCAGCGAGCGATGTGCCGCCGCCGCGACAGAGCAGCGGGGCAGCGAACTGGCGGCAAATGGAAATGGCGGCGAGTACATCATCCGCGTCGCGGGGAAGGACTACGCCGATCGGAACCTGGCGGTAGTTGGAAGCGTCGGTGGCGTAGAGCGCGCGGCTGCCGGAATCGAAGCGGACATCACCGTGCAGCTGTGAGCGCAGAGCCTCGGCCAGTCCAGCGGCGTCGGTGAGTGAGGACTTTGGGACCGGCGCGGAATCAGCAACTCTGGCTTGCATGGGCCCGGTTTCCTAGTCGGTGGAGCCGGACGCGGCCTTCTTGGTCACGTTGGTGATCTGGAATTTTGTGGTGTCGCCGCCGCTCTCAATGTTGACCGTAATCATGTTCTTCTGATCGTTGGAAACGATGGTGCAGTGGTTTTGATCGGAGGTGGTCGCCATCGAATTGGGAAATTTAGATTTGTAGAAGCTGCAGACTTTGTCCAGCGAGTCGCTGCTTTCGAAGTTGGCGGTGACGGTATGGATGGCTCCAAAGCTGGCGGAGGAGGCGCCGTTTTTCTGCACTTCGGCTCCGGGATAGATATCCACACCCAATTCTTTGGCCGCCTGGTCGGGGTCTTTCGAGCTCTCCACCGTGCCGAAGGGAGTTTCTACTTTGACATGATCCCCTTCCTGCCGCACGTGGGCATTTTTGGCGACGCGATAGGCGAAGAAGCCGACCGAAGCCACACCGAGGATTCCGAGGAGAACGATCACGCCGATGACGATGAGGACGATTTTGAGCGCGCTACTGCCGCCGGTGGGGGCGGGAGCGGAGGCCGCGGGAGTAGCGGCGGGAGCAGGAGCGCCGGCGACGGCGCCACATTTGTTACAGAATTTTGTTCCCGGCGTCAGGGTTGCGCCGCAGGAATTGCAGAATGCCATAAGTCACCTCGGGTAATGATCAGCTTGACGCGCGAGTATACCGCAGATGAGGGAGGAATTGCGTGAGCGCAGAGCCTGAAGGCGACTTTCATGTTCCGGGTGTGCGGCATCGCTGAAGCGATGCCCTGATACGAACCTTTGGCTGCTGAACAAATGGAGCAGTAAGCATACACGGGATTGACACGTAGAGATCGCACCCGCGAACGGGCTGCGCCCGGCGGACAGCCGGGGCGGCTGTCCCCACATGAATCTCTTTCGGCTTCCGGGCAGATGAGGCATGCGACCAAGCAATGAGATGCGCGGGTAGTGTCCTAAGATCTTTTAACCGCGAAGTAGGCCAAGGATTCGCAAAGATCGCGAAGAAAAGCAAGATCGAAATTTGGACACTACCGATGCGCGCGCGCAGGCGAAGGGCGACCCTCAGAGGCTGAAGCCGGGCAGTGCTGCCGTTCGTGACGGCACGACCGAAGTCGTGCCCTTCCTAAACCCCACCTGGAGTCGTGCCCAAGCGCAGTGCGAGGATTGCCGGGCTGCGCCCGACAGGCGGGGGCGGCTATCCCAACATGAATCTCTCTCTGCTTCCGGGTTTAGGGGCGGAGGCGGGTGCCGTAGTCGGCCATGGACAGCGCTAGAAGGATGAAGAGGAAAAATATGGTGGAGATGACGACCAGCTTGAGCAGCTTTTCGCTGGCGCCCTTGAGGTGCATGAAAAAGAGGGCTACGAGGAGCGCCTTGGTGGTGGCGATGATGAGCGCGACGGCGGCGTTGAAGGGTCCGAGATCCAGGAAGGCAGCTTTATAGGTGAGGAACGTTCCCAGCAGGAGCGCGCCCCAGACGGCGAAGTAGGTTGGAAGCGGCGATGATTTCGAGTGTGCAGACATACGTATTCCTCAGGGATGCCGGTCGATCAAGTAGAGCAAAGGAAACAGATAAATCCAGATGATATCGACGAAATGCCAGTAGAGACCGCCGATTTCGAGTGGAGTGTGATATTCGGGAGTGAAGCGACCCTTCCAGGCCATCCACAAAAGCCAAGTAAAAATGCCGAGCCCCACAATCATGTGCAAGGCATGCAGCCCAGTCATGACGAAGTACAGAGCGAAGAAGATCTGGGCATGCTGAGGATTGGCGTATTGATCCGGATGCCCCGGGATGGGTACGTGATCGAAGCTGAAGGACGCGCCCGGAACGTGGTGCTCGTCGAACTTGTCTTTATATTCCTTGCCTTTGATGCCGAGGAAGGCGAGCCCGAAAAGCATAGTGAGGATGAGGCTGCCGATGAGCAGCGAGCGACGGGAAGTCTGAGCGGCCCAGATCGCGAGTACCACGGTCAAGCTGCTGCAGATCAGGACAGCGGTGTTCGTGCCGCCAAGAAGCGCGTCGATGGACTTGCTGGCGGCGGCGAAATCGGGAAAGTACATCAGGCGGTAGATCAGGTAGGCACAGAACAATCCGCCGAAGAACATGACTTCGGTGGCGAGGAAGATCCACATACCGAGGTTAGCGGAATCGCGCTGCTGCTCCTCGGTGGCGAAGTGGTGCAGCAGGGCCGGGTTGTGCTGGCCGTGAGCTTCACCGTGAACGTTAGGGTGAACGTCCCTATGAACAGCGGCTGTGGAGCTATCGTGCAACGGGAACCTCCTGGGGGTGAGGCGCGTCCAGTTCTTCGTAGTTGTAAGCTTCCCAGGTCACGATGGGCTCTTCCTCAAAGTTGAAGGTGGGCGGCGGGGACGCGGTCTTCCACTCCAGGCCGGCGGCGTTCCAGGGATTATCGGGCGCGGGCTTGCCGTAGCGCATCGACCACAGGAAGTAAATCATGGGCAGCAGATAGCCGACGCCGAGGACGGTGGCCCCAGCTGTAGAAAGCACGTTCAGCACCTGGAATTCCTGGGGGTATTGGTAGTAGCGGCGGGGCATGCCGAGATAACCGAGAATGAATTGCGGGAAAAACGTCAGGTTGAAACCGATGAAGACGATCAAGGCGGCGAGCCGGGCCCAGCCCTCGGGATAGAGCTTGCCGGAAATTTTCGGCCACCAGAAATGCATTCCGCCGAGGTAGCCCATGAGCGCACCGCCGACCATGATGTAGTGGAAATGCGCGACGACGAAATAGGTGTCGGTGACGTGTACGTCGATGCCGAGGCAGGCGAGGAAGAGGCCGGTGAGTCCGCCAACGGTGAACAGGCCGAGGAAGCCGAAGGCGTAGAGCATGGGCGCGTCGTAGCGGATGGAGCCCTTGTAGAGAGTGGCCGTCCAGTTAAAAACTTTGACGGCAGAAGGCACAGCCACGGAATAGCTCAACAAAGAAAACACGAGGGCGGCGTAAACGGAGATGCCGGCCACGAACATATGGTGGGCCCAGACCAGGAATCCGAAGACGGCGATGGAGATGGAGGAAATCGCCACGAAGGTGTAGCCGAAGATGCGCTTGCGGGCGAAGCAGGCAATGATCTCGCTCATGATACCCATGGAGGGCAGAATCATGATGTAGACGGCGGGATGGGAGTAGAACCAGAACAAATGCTGAAAGAGCAGAGGATCGCCGCCCAGCTTGGGATCGAAGATGCCGAGGTGCAGGGTGCGTTCGGCGGCGACCAGCACGATGGTGATGGCGATGACGGGCGTGCCCAGGATCTGGATGATGCTGGTGGCGTAGTGCGCCCAAATGAACAGGGGCAGGCGCGACCAGGTCATGCCCGGAGCGCGCATGCGGTGGATGGTCACAACGAAGTTCAGTCCAGTGAGGATGGAGGAGAATCCGGCAACAAAAATGGCCAGCCCGGCCTCGACAATTTTCGTGTTGGTGAAGGCGGTGCTGAAAGGAGTGTAGAACGTCCAGCCCGTGTCCACGCCGCCGGTCAACATGCAGTGCAACATCATGACGCCGCCGATGATGTAGAGATACCAGCTCAGCAGGTTGATGCGCGGGAAAGCCAGGTCCTTGGCCCCGATCATCATGGGGACGAGGAAGTTGCCGAGCACGGCGGGGATGGACGGGATGAGGAAGAAGAAGACCATCACCATGCCGTGCATGGTGAAGAGTTTGTTGTAGGTATCGGCTTGAACGAGGTCGCCGGCGGGGGTCAACAGTTCCAGGCGGATGAGCAGGGCAAAGAATCCGCCGATGAAAAAGAAGAAGGTGATGGAGATCAGGTAGAGGAGCGCAATGCGCTTGTGGTCGGTGGTGAACAGCCAGGAGCCGACGCCGTAATGCTTGTTGAGATAATTTTCGCGCTCAAGCGGTTGAGCCGTTGCGGTAGGCATACTCATTGCACCTGACTTCCCTTGGTTTGCGCCTTTTGCGGGGCGGCCGTCGCGGCGCTGGTTTTCGTCCCACTCTCGCCGGCTTTGGACAACGATTTCACGTAGGCTACCAGCGCGTTTAATTGTTCTTCGCTCACCAGTCCCTGGAACGTGGGCATGACGGGCTTGAATCCGTTTACGACTTTCGCGCCGGGATCGAGGATAGATTCGCGAACATAATTTTCGTCGGCGGTGACGGTGCGCCCGTCCTGAAGCAGCACTGGCCTGCCGAAGACTCCCTGCAAGTTGGGGCCGCGGCCTTGGGTATCGGTGCGATGGCAGGTGGAGCAGCCCAATTCGGCGAATATTTTTTCGCCGGTGGCGGAGAGTGGGCCGGTGGAGCCGCCGCTCATCCAGGCTTCGAACTGCGCGGGTTCCATCACCACGATGGAACCGATCATGCCGGAGTGCTGGGTGCCGCAGTATTCGGCGCAGAATAAATGATAGGTGCCGGGTTTGGTGGCGCGGAACCAGGCGACGGTGTAGCGGCCGGGAAGCACGTCCTGCTTCATGCGGAAAGCGGGCACGTAGAAGCTGTGGATTACGTCCTGCGAGGTCATGATCAGCTTGATGTCGCGGTCCACGGGGACGTGAAGTTCGTTGATCTCGCGCTGGCCTTCGGCGTGTTCCAGCTTCCACATCCACTGCTTCGCGACGACGTAGACTTCGGTTGAGTCGCGAGGCGGGGTACGGCCTTTGAAGTACACGACTGCCCCCCAGAAGAAGATCACCATGAATACGGCGAGGGGAATCACCGACCAGGTCAATTCGAGCGGAGTGGAACCCTCGATTTGCTCGGCCAGCACTCCTTCCCGGTGGCGATAGCGCGCGGCGAAGTAGACGACAACGGTAAAGATCAGCAGAGTCATCAACCCGCACACGATGAGCAGGAAGATATAGAGGGCGTCGACGTTGGCCGCCATGGTGGAGGCCCGCTGCGGCCACAATGGAAAATTATCGAACATATCCCGCCTGACCCTGTCCTGTCTGACCCTGTCTTGCCTGAAGCAGTGCTGCCTGGGCTGAAACTCTCCGCGATGCGGCTCGATCCAGGCGGAGCAGAATGAAGAGGAGGCCGCCGAGAAGCAAGATTGTGAGGGCGCCTCCCAAGCGCAAAATGTTGCTGATGACCGCGCCGTATTTTCCGGTGGCGGGATCGTAGTGGTAGCAGTACAGCAATACCTGATCAACCGCATTGCCGATCTTGCCCTGGGAAGCTTCGACCAATCCCATGCGCAAGTCCTTGGGCGGATAATCCACGCCGTAGAAATAGCGCGAGATGCGGCCTTGCGGCGTCAGCACCATGATGGCGGTGGCGTGGGCGTACTGGTTGATTCGGGGATCGTACTGATATTGAAAGCCCACGGCTTTGGTCAGCGCGTTGATCGATTCCGCGGGACCGGTCAGAAAGTGCCAGCCGGAAGCGGCGCCGGGACGGCCGTAGCGCTTGAGGTAGTCCTGTTTTTTGGCGGCGGCGATTTCGGGCGTCTCGCGCGGATTGAAGCTCACCGTGATCACGTCGAATTCGTTGCCAACGTCAAACTTCACCATCTTCATGGCGCCCGCCAGCCCGGCGAGGGCTTCTCCGCAAAGCATGGTGCAGTTGTAATAGACCAGGTTCAGGATCAGAGGCTTCTTGCCGAAGTAGTCGCCCAGTTTGACGGTGCGGCCAGTGTCGTCGACGAAGGTGAGGTCCGGGGGGACCTGGGCGTTGAGATGCTGCTCGATGCCGACGTTCTGGAGATACGGTGGACGGACGTTGGCGGGCGGCGAGATGATGCCCTTGGACATGGCCTGGGACAGTGCCGGCGGTGCCGCTGAAATGAGCGCAACGGTCGCGAACAACGCGAGGAGAACGAGCGTTCGCAGCTGGCCTGGCTTCGCAGTATTGACTGACAGTGCCGTCGAGCTGCGCTCGACCGGACAGCCGAGGGCGGCGGTCCCCACATGAACTCTTGTCACATGAACTCGGGCTGCTGGCATCGAATTGTGATTCGGACTGCGCACTTCGTGACTGCTCCCTTCTTCACTACTCACTTCTTGGTTCCCTTCGGTTTGATCTTTTCGGTGGTCTTGGCGACCGGAGCTTCCCCGGATGCGGCTTCGGCTTGGGAGCGCACGGGAAGACCGCGCTGGGCGATGAGGTCCATTGCCCGTTCGATCGGGATGCGGACGGTTCCGGCTTTCTGGTCGACCCAGTCGTAAGTGCTCAGGGTTTGCTCTTCTTTCAATCGGATGGCCTTGAGCTGGCCGCGCTCGTCTTCTTCCAGCTTGGGACTGGGGAATGTGCTCTGCGGATAACCGTTGGGGATGTGGCGCGTATCCGCGGGAGCATTGGTCACCAAGGGGCTCACCGGGGTCTGCTGCGCCTGCGACCGATTCTCCAGATAGAGGTACAAGCCGTTCACCGCAAAATAAACGAGCAGTCCCGCGAGAGCGAGGCCAGCGAGGAAATAGAGCACGCCAGCAGAGCCGATGTCGCGGTGCTCGTAGCCGCCGTCGTCGGTGGAATTCGCGGGATGGATTTCGTCGGTCATTTTCTGGTCGGTTTCTGGTCGGTCATTTATTCGTCACTCATTTTCTCGTCAGTCATTTTCTTTCGGTCATTTATTCGTTGCTCATTTATTCGTTGCTCATTCGTTCGTCGGTCATGTGTTCGTCGGTGATCTGTTCTCAGTGGTGATGGGCGGGCTCCAAGACTTCTCCGGCCGAGGGATCGTAAGCCGGGAGCAGCGGCAGCGAACCCAGATTGCGGAAGAAGTAGGCCAGCCACAGGCCGCCAATGGCGATGGGCACGACCACGTCGGCCCAAGTCAATTTCAGGGTCTGGGAAAAATTGGGCTCGATGGTCCAATACAAGTCGACGTAGTGCATCAGCAACAGCCAGACCGCGAGCCAGACCAGCTTGCGAATGTCGCGCTTGAAGGGACGCGACAACAGAATGGCGAAGGGCACGGCAAAGTGGAACAGGGCCAGGAACAGGCCGACAGAGCCCCATCCGCCGTTCAGGCGCCGCAGGTAAAACGTGATTTCCGCGGGCAGATTACCGGCCCAGATAATGAGCCATTGCGAGAAGCTGAAGTAGGCCCAGACCATGATGAAGGCGAGCATCCACTTACCGTGGTCATGGACGAAATCGGGCTTGAGCATCTCGGACATAGGTTTGTAATTGTAAAGAATGCGTTCGACGACCACCGCGAAGCACATGGCCGAGAGTACCTGGCCGATGAGGATGATCAGGCCGAAGATGGTCGAGATCCAACTGGGATCGATGGACATGACCCAATCGATGGCGGCGAAGGAAATGGTGAATCCGTAAAGAATGAGGCCGGGTCCGGCGACGGCCTTGAAGCGATCGGTGTTATCGGGAGCGCCGGCGCGGTCGGTTTGCTTCGACCAGTGGGACAACAGGAACGAGAGCAGATTCCAGACGGCGAAGTAGAAGATCGCGCGGATGATGAATCCGTTGGTGGTGAGATACGTTTTGGTGATGTCTTGGAGATGCTCGCGAAGGTGCTTGTCGGCAATCTGATCGAGCGGCCTCGCCCAGATGTAGAGGCTGTGCATCCCGAAGATCAGCGGGATGAACAGGATTGCCAGCAGTGGCACGGTGCGCATGGCCGCGCCCAGAATGCGGCGGATGACCATGCCCCAGCCGCCGCCAGTCAGGTGGCGGATCATGAGAATCGCCATGGAACCGAGAGCCACGCCCAGCCAGCACATGTAGCCGAGCAGGTAGGCACGGTAGAACTGGTCGCGGCCGTTCGGAAAAACGAAGGCGCCGGCAACGGCGATCACGCTGAAGACGATGCCGACGACGAGCGAGCGCTGGGAGATCTTCTCTACTACCGGCGGAGCCGTCAGATCGAGTTGGTTCGCGGTCGCCGCGCTCATTTCTGTTCTTCCTCTGGTATTTCGGATTTCGAATCGGTCTGTGGCGCAAGCAGCGGCAACGTCGCGCCCGTTCCCGGGTTGCGGAACTTCGGCGGTTCCGACGGAATCTTCTGGCCCGCGGGCACGTCGGCCATGGTCGCGTCCTGGCTCAGTTGCAGGGCACGAACGTAGGCGACGATATCCCAGCGGTCGCGCGGCGGAATTTGCGAAGCGTAATCGGGCATGATGCCGAAGCCTTCGGTAATGACGTCGAAGAAATATCCGGCCGGCGCCTTCTGCAGCCGCACGATATGGAACGACGGGGGCTTGCGGGCAAATCCGCGCGAGGGGACAAAGCCGTTGCCGTCGCCCAGGCGGGAGTGGCAGGGGGCACAGAAAATGTTAAAACGCTCGCGGCCGCGCTCCAGCACTTCTTTGGTTACGGGGAAAGGCATCAGGTCGCCGGGATTGCTGCCGATTTTGCCGGTATAGAAATAGGTATCCTCGTGCAACTGGCTGCGGGCGACCGTGCCCTCGACCGGGGGACGCTCCGAGCGCTGATCGGCGAAGAAGTCGCTGCGCGAAAGCGGATTCTCACGCGGCTGGACGTGCATGTCGAGGCGGCAGCCGGAGAAGAGGGCGATGGTTGTTAAGAGGATCAAAGTCGGGATTGACCGGTGGTGCCGGATGCACCGCGAACCACCCTGGCGCAAAGAACGCGCAAGAGTGGGGCACCCGCTGTCTCCACATAAGAATTGGCGGAAGTGCGGCATGCTAGCTGGGCACCTCCGAAACCGAGCGCGGGTGCAGGCCTTCCAGGAATTGGCGCGTGCTCGCCGGCTCGTACTTCTTGTCTGAAGAAAACACGATCAGGAAGAAACGATCTTTTGACGCGAGGGCGAAGCGCGGAACGTTGAACACGGGATGATAGGGCATGGGCAGTCCGTTCAGGGCCAGCATGCCGAGGACAGCAGAGATTCCGGCAAACAGAATCGTCATCTCGAAGGTGATGACGATGAACGCAGGCCAGGAGTGATACGGCTTGCCTCCAATGTTCAGCGGGTAGTCGACGACCGAGATCCAATACTGCATCAAGTAGCCGGTCAGGCCGCCCACAATACCGCCGATGAGGACGACCAACGGAACTTCATCGTGGTGGAATCCGATTTCTTCGGCCAGGCCTTCGATCGGAAACGGGCTGTAGGCGTCGATTTTCTGGTAGCCCGCCTGGTGCGTGGTGTGCGCGGCATCGACTAGCGCCTGGGCGGAGTCGAATTCCGCCATGATGCCGTAGATGGGATCGCGCTTCATATTATGAACCTCGAAAGCGCCGCTCCGATGTGCGCGTTCGGCAAAGCCACGCTCCCCGGGAGATCCCTCGCTGCGCCTGAAAAGCGGCTACGCTCGGGATGACGCCAACCGGACTGAAGGGTCAGGCTTTCGCGTCCGATCATTCTTCGTCCGAGCATTCCTCGACCGATCATTCCTCGTGCCGTCATTCCTTCACCTCCGCTTCGGGGAGGAGGGTGCGCATTTCGAAGATGGAAATCGCCGGCAACAGGCGCAGGAACAGGAACATGGCAGCCAGGAACATGCCGATGGTGCCGATGAAGGTCATCCAGTCCCAGCGCGTGGGGTAGTACATGCCCCAGGAGGAGGTGAGGAAATCGCGACTCAGGCTGACAACCACGATGATGAAGCGCTCGAGCCACATGCCGACGAGAACCACGCCTGAGACCACGAACAGCGCGACCGGGTTGGTGCGCAGCTTGCGAATCCAGAGCACCTGCGGAATAAAGATGTTGCATGCCAGGAGGGCAAAGTACGAGTGAGCGTAAGGGCCGTGCAGGCGGTTCCAGAGGGTGAAGGCGTCGTAGCGGTCGCCGCTGTACCAGCCCATGAAGGCCTCAATGCCGTAGCCGTAAGCGACGATCAATCCCGTGGCCAGCATGACCTTGGCCGAGTTCTGGAGATGGCGCTCGGTGATGAAATCTTCCAGCCCATAGATTTTGCGGATGGGGATGGCGAGCATCAGAACCATGGCGAAGCCGGAGTAGATGGCGCCGGCGACGAAGTAAGGCGGGAAGATGGTGGTATGCCATCCCGGAACGATGCCGATGGCGAAATCGAAACTCACGACCGTGTGAACCGAGAGCACCAGCGGCGTGGCCAGGCCGGCAAGCAAGAGATACATGGTCTCGTAGCGATGCCAGTGGCGGGCCGATCCGCGCCAGCCCATGGAGAGCATGCCGTAGACAATTTTCAGGGCGCGGTGGTCGGTGCGGTCGCGCAACGTGGCCAGATCGGGGATGAGGCCGACGAACCAGAATAATGCGGAAATCGTGGCGTAGGTGGAAACGGCAAAGACGTCCCACATGAGCGGACTGCGGAACTGCGGCCACACCCGCATGGTGTTGGGATAGGGGAACAGCCAGTAGGCAAGCCAGGGACGGCCAACGTGAATTGCGGGGAAGATTCCAGCGCAGGCCACGGCGAACAGGGTCATGGCCTCGGCGAAACGGTTGATGGAATTGCGCCACGACTGGCGGAGTAGGAGGAGGATGGCGGAAATCAGAGTGCCGGCGTGGCCGATGCCGATCCACCACACGAAGTTCACGATGGCGAAGCCCCAGCCGATGGGAATGGTGTCGCCCCAGATCCCGATGCCTTTCAGGAAGAGGTAGCCGATGGCATAGAGCATCATCATGGTGAGCATGAAGAAGATGCCGAAGCCAAGAAACCATCCGTTCGAAGCGGGGCGGGTCAGCACGATGGCGCTGATTTTTTCCGTGACCGTGCCGAAGGTGTGGCCGGGCTCGATGACCGGAGCTCGTCCGGCGTCGATCGTCGTTTTGTATTGCTCGTTCATGCTCGGTTGCTACGTCCCCTCAGGGGCTAAAGCCCACATCTTTTGCGGCTCCAAACGGCACGGCTGAAGCCGTGCCCTGATACGAGTCCGATACGAGTCCGATACGAGTCCGATACGAGTCCGGTACGAGTCCGATACGAGTCCGGTACGAGTCCGATACGAGTCCGGGGTCGTTCTTGACCACAGAGCGCAACAAAAGTTTCCCAAAACCTGTAACGCAGTCGCTGAAGCCGTGTCCTTTCAAATCAAACATCCCATCCCGTTTTACCTCGCGCGGTCGCGCTTTGCGCTGGCCGGACGGACGAATGCGTCCGTCGCTACGTGGACCTTTCTAATTCCGGATTCGGATTACGAACTTCTGCCAGATACGTGGTGCGCGGGCGGGTGTTGAGTTCGCCCAGCAGGCTGTAATTGCGGGCCTGCGCTTTCAATTTAGAAACTTTACTGTTGGGATCGTTGATATTGCCGAAGACGATGGCGCCCGCGGGGCAGGACTGCTGACACGCGGTCTGCAATTCATCGCCGATGCGGATGTCTTTGCCTTCGCGCACGGAGGCGGTTTCCACGTCGATGCGGCGTTCGTTGATGCGCTGGATGCAGTAGGTGCATTTTTCCATGACGCCGCGGCTGCGCACGCTGACGTCGGGGTTGCGCATCATCTTGTATTGTGGCGTGTCCCAGTCCTGGAAGAGCAGGAAGTTAAAGCGGCGAACTTTGTAGGGACAGTTATTCGAGCAATAACGCGTGCCTACGCAGCGGTTGTAGACCATGTCGTTCAGGCCTTCGGTCGAGTGATTGGTGGCGCCGACGGGACAGACGACCTCGCAGGGCGCGTCCTCGCACTGCATGCAGGGGACGGGCTGGAAAAAGGCCTTGGGGTTGTCGCGGTCGCCTTGAAAGTAGGCGTCGACGCGAATCCAGTGCATGTGGCGGCCGATGGCACATTGCTCTTTGCCGACGACGGCGATGTTGTTCTCCG
Organism: uncultured Acidobacteriaceae bacterium; assembly: GCA_963825155.1. GTDB lineage: Bacteria > Acidobacteriota > Terriglobia > Terriglobales > Acidobacteriaceae > Sulfotelmatobacter. The sequence continues at coordinate 406,172 of CAWGRZ010000005.1, forward strand.
ACTGGCAGGCCAGCATGCAATTGTTGCAGCCGACGCAGGAGTTCAAGTCGATGGTCATGCCCCAGGCGTACTCTTCTTCTTTGTACGGATAAGGCTTGTAGAGGGTGAGGCCGGGTGCCGGCTCTTCGCCTTGCTCCTTCGCGAAGTCCGGCTCTTTGCGGTATTCCTCGAGCGTCGCTTCGCGGACGAGGGGACGATGCCCACTGTCGGGAGTGTCCATCGACTGGTAGCCCTGGGTGGAGGCGAGCACGTACTTGTTCCCGGTCTTTTTTATCGTAACCCCAGAAGCTATCCAGGGCGCGGCGCTGGTGCGCAGGGGATAGGCGTCGAAACCCTGCGCGGTTCCGACGCGGCCGGCGCGCTTGCGGCCGTAGCCGAGAAATACGGTGACCGAATTGTCGGGATGGCCGACCTGAATCCAAACCGGGCCCGTGACTTTCTTGCCGTTGAGTTCGAGTTCGACAAGATCGATGGTCTTGATGTCGAGCCGCTCGGCCATCTTGGGGCCGATGAGCACGGCATTGTCCCAGGTCAGTTTGTTCATCGGCTTAGGTAATTCCTGGAGCCAGCCGTTGTTGGAGAATTGTCCGTCGTAAATGGTGGGATCGCGGCGGATGTTGAGCTCGATGGCGTTGGGATCGGATTTTGGCGGCTCTCCGATTTTGGGAGAAACGGAGGCGAACCGCAGATCCTTCGTGCCGAAAGCTGTTCCGGCGATCCAGCCATCATGCAGCGACTTGCGCCAGAACTGCTCGAAGTCGGCGCCGGTGTGCTGCTTCTGCCAGTAGGCGCGAGTGAGATCGTAGCCCGTGGCATCGGCATGGCCGGAGAGCAGCGCGACGAATTCCAGCGCGCTCTTGCCGTTGTACAGGGGCGCGATGAGCGGCTGGATGATGCTGACGGTGCCGTCGTAGGCGCGGGCGTCGCCCCAGCTCTCGAGTTCATGCGTCGCATTGACGTGCCATTGGCAGAGTTCGGCGGTTTCGTTTTGATAGAGACCGTAATGGACGCGCAGCGGCACTTTGTTGTTATTGAGCGCGTCGGCAAAATTGAGATCGGCGGGCGCGTCGTACGCTGGATTGCCGCCGAGGATGACGAGCAGGTCGACTTTGCCGGCGCGCATGTCGGCGACGAGATCTCTTGATCGATTCAGTCTGATTGACCGGGTTGGCGTCGACGGGATCGGTATAGGTCACCGTCGTGCCGATGTTGCCGAGTTGATTATTGAGGGCGTGGGCCAGAGCGTGCACGGCGGGCGGTTGATGATCGCCTACGATAACGACTCCAGCTTCCCGGTGGTTAGCGAGATCCTGATATGCTGCAACCGCAAAATCGCTGGCGCTCTGGGCCGGGCTGTGCTGCCCGAATCGCCGCTCGCCCATCATTTCTGCAACTTCGAGAACTTCCGTCGCTCGCACGGGCCAGCGATGATCCGCCTTCGCACCCGTCGAACTCGGCGTGCTCTCGACCACGTACAGCCGATTCATCGGCGCATCCGGATTGCGGCGCTGGGCGAAGTCGCGGATGTATTTGGTGTTGCCGGGGAATCCGGCGTAGAGGAAGTCGGCGTCGAGCGAGACGATGACGTCGGCTTTCGAGAAGTCGTAGCGCGTCTCAACCGGCTGACCGAAGGCGAGCTTCGCGCCTTCGAGAACGTTGTCGCGGTTGACCGGCTCATAGACGTGCCACTTGGCCTCGGGATAAATCTTGAGAAATTCGCGGAGTTGATCGGCCAGCGTGGGCGAAGAAATGGTCGGCGTCAGAATGCGGATGCCCGCGCCCTTCAGCGCCTTCTGCGCGCTGAGCGGTCCGCGAATCGCGCCCAGAAAGGCCTGCCACGAACGCTGGTCGCCCATCGAAACGACGCTCTGCGAGCGGTCGGGATCGTACAGGCCGAGGAGCGAGGCCTGAGCAAAAATGTCGGTGCCGCCGAGCGACGCGGGATGCTGGTCATTTCCTTCGACCTTCGTGGGGCGGCCGAGATGGCTTTCGACCAGAAGCGGGCTGGCGTAGCCGCCGAGCGTGGTCGCGGTGGCGTAGAACATGGGGCGGCCGGGAATCACGTCCTCGGGCTGGCGAACGTAGGGAACGATGGGCTCGAGCGGCAGACGCACGCATCCGGTCGTACTTGTTAAACCGGCCAGGCCCAGGGACGCGCCCATGACTTTGAGGAAACCGCGGCGCGAGACGGAATCAATCCACTCCGAGGCGCCTTTGGGGAATTCGCGGTGCAAGGCCTGCTGAAAGTCTTCCGAGCCGGCCAGTTCTTCCAGGCTGCGCCAATATTCGGGACCCGTCTTCTCTTTCTCGGACAAACCGGCATCGTGCGCCGTCGCCGCGTCAATGCGCGCGCGGACGAAATTCAGGTCCAGCTTGCCCTTTTGGCTGGGGCAAACGTCCTCGCGCTTTCCGTTTTTGTTGTGCTCTTCCATTTTCAATTCGTATTACGACTCTTTCGCCCCTTCGGGGCTTGATTCGTTTTTCGGTCACCACCCACGCCTTACGCCGTGGGCTGCATTCTTTCGCCGCTTCGCGGCTGCTTTATTCGTCTCTAACTTCAGCGATGACAGGTGCTGCAGGTCGTAATGTCTTTGACGCTGCGCACTTTGTATTTCTTGACCAGGGCTGAGCCCAGGTCGATCTGATCGGTATAGCTGTGGCCGTCCACCACCACCGGGTTCGCTTCGGTCGGCTGCTGGTAACGCATGTTGAATACTTGATCGCGGGGACGGAGATTCTCCTCCGGGGCGCGGTGGCAGCCCAGGCACCACTCCATCTGCAACGATTCCTGCTGATACATCAGCGGCATCTGGTCAACGGGCCCGTGGCAGGTGTTGCAACCCACTCCCTTGGTCACATGAATGCTGTGATTGAAATAGACGAAGTCGGGGAGCTGATTCACCCGCGTCCACTGCAACGATTCGCCGGATTTGTAGCTGGCCCGCACCGGTTCCAGCAGTTTGGCGTTGGTCCAGATTTGTGAATGGCAGTTCATGCAGGTCTTGGTGGGAGGAATGCCGGCAAAACTCGAAGTCTCGACGGATGTGTGGCAGTAGCGGCAGTCGATGCCGAGTCCGCTGACGTGGTGCTGATGGCTGAAGGGGACGGGCTGCGGCTTGCGCACGCCGGCATAGGTGATGTAGGGCGAGCGCTGGATTTCCATCGCCATCCAGGCCAGCGCAGCGATTACGAAGACCGCGCCGAAGATGGTGGCCCGGGACAGGGTATTCGTACTGCGATGAAAAATCTGCGACATGCCCTTATGAGATCTGGTTGATGAGACCCGGCGAATCGTTCACTATTAATGTTTGGTTCAGATACCGCGAAAACATACAGAAAAACAGGGAAACCACCCACAGGTTTCCCCGATTGGGTTCGGGAAACTCAGGATTATAAATAGTTCACCGAAATTTGTCGCGCATTTTTCGGGTGCGTGCAAGAAAAAGTTTTCGTATAGAACTCTGAGAAACAATGCTGAGTTTTTGAAAGAGGAGCGTGGCAGTGCGATCGAAGAGCGGGAACCACGAACGGCATGAAGTTGGACGCAGGACGAGCAAAACTGGAACGCGAGATCGCGCTGCAACTTTTACCGCAGATTCATGACCAGGAGTTTGGGCTCGGTCATTTCTTCGATGGCGTAGCGCAGACCTTCGCGGCCGAGGCCGGAATCTTTGACGCCGCCGTAAGGCATTTGATCGACGCGGAAGGAAGGAACGTCGCCGGCAATGACGCCGCCGACTTCGAGCTCTTCGTAGGCCTGGAAGAGCAACTTCGCGTCGCGAGTGAAGACGCCGGCCTGCAGGCCAAAGGTGGAGTGGTTCACCTGGCGAAGGGCCTGGTCGAAATCTTTGTAGGGCTCAACCGTGACCACGGGGCCAAAAATTTCCTGGCAGTTCACTTTCATGTCGGGCTTGGTGCCGGTGAGGACGGTAGGTTCGACGACGAGATTGTTGCGGCCTCCGCCACAGAGCAGGCGCGCGCCGGCGCGGACCGCTTCTTCAATCCAGTTGGTGGTGCGGATCGCGTCGGTTTCGCGGATGACCGGGCCAACGTCGGTGGACTCGTCGAGCGGATCGCCCATCTTGAGCTTCTTCACGCCTTCGACCAGCAGGTCAATGAATTTTCCGTAGACCGAGTGCTCCACCAGAATGCGCTGCACCGAAATGCAGGTCTGGCCGGCATAGGCGAAGCCGCCGGTGATGCAGCGGTCGGCGGCGTAGGCCAGGTCGGCGTCGCTGTGCACGATGACGGCGGCGTTGCCGCCCAGTTCGAGGACAACTTTTTTCTTTCCGGCGCGGCGCTTGATGTCCCAGCCGACGGGCACGCTGCCGGTAAAGCTGATGAGCTTGATGCGGTCGTCGGTCACGAGCAGGCTGGCATCATCGTTCGAGAGCGGAAGCACATTGAGGCCGCCGTCAGGCCAGCCGGCCTGCTGCACACGCTCGGCCAGAAGGAGCGAGCAGAGCGGAGTCTGGGGCGCGGGCTTCAACACAATCGGGCAACCAGCGGCGATCGCCGGGGCGACTTTGTGGGCGACAAGATTGATGGGGAAATTGAAAGGTGTGATGCCGGCGATAGGGCCGAGCGGAAAGCGGCGCACGATGCCCCAACGTCCGGCGGTGAACTCCTGCCAGTCGAGGGGAAGGAATTCGCCGTAGATGCGGGTGCTCTCTTCGGCGGCCACGGTGAAGGTGAAGATGGCGCGCTCCACTTCGGTGCGGGCGGCCTTGATCGGCTTACCCGCCTCCTGAGCGAGGGTGCGGGCGAATTCTTCCTTGCGCTCCGCCATGCCAGCGGAAATTTGACGCAGCACGCGCTGGCGCTCGAAAGCGGGCAGGCGGCGCGTGGTGCCGAAGGCCTTGACGGCGGCGGCGATGGCGGCCTCGGCGTGCTCGGTGCGTCCCTGGACCACGCGGGCAATCAGGCTGCCGTCGTAGGGGGCGCGAATCTCGACCAGGTCGCCATCTTCGCTCCAGCGGCCGTCCACGAAGAAACCGTGCGTCGCAACCGGCGCGATCGTCATTTCTGCCATGATTTTTCCCGGCCCCCGGTAACACCGACTTTGATTATAGGACTTTTGGATGAGGGGATCGCGGCTTGAGTTTGGAAAAAACTCGGAACCACAGAGGACACGGGGAACGCAGAGAAAAATGGCTGGCTTTACAATTGGTTCGGCCATCATGGGCTCGGCCATCATGACTGACTTCACATCGATTTCTGAACTGGCGCTGCGCCTGCGGCGGAAGGAAATTTCTCCGCTCGAAATTACCCAGGGATGTTTGGAACGTATCGAGAGACTGAACCCCACATTCAATGCCTTCATCACCGTGATGGCGGAGTCGGCGCTGGCGGAGGCGCGGGCAGCGGAGGCGGAGATTTTGCGTGGGGAGTGGCGGGGGCCGCTGCACGGTGTTCCGGTGTCGCTGAAGGATCTGATTGACACGGCGGGCGTGCGGACGACCGGGGCCAGCGCTTTGTGGAAAGATCGGGTTCCGAGCCGGGATGCGGAGGTGGTTCGGCGTTTGCGGCAGGCGGGCGCGGTGATTATTGGCAAGAATAATCTGCACGAGTGCGCGTACGGCGGCAGTTCGCTGGTCAGCTATTTCGGCGATGTGCACAATCCCTGGGACCGGGGGCGAATCGCGGGGGGATCGTCGGGGGGATCGGCGGCTGCGGTGGTGGCGGGCCTGGCTTGCGCGGCGATCGGGACGGACACGGCGGGCTCGATTCGCGAACCGGCGGCGCTGTGCGGGTGCGTGGGGATCAAGGCAACGTATGGGCGGGTATCGAGCCGGGGAGTGATTCCGCTCTCGTTGTCGCTCGATCATATTGGACCGCTGACTGCGACCGTGGAGGATGCGGCTATCGTGCTGCAGGCGATTGCGGGATACGACTCCTCCGACATTACGACGGCGGATGTTCCTGTGGTGGATTATGTTGCGGGCTTGCGCGAGGGCGCGAAGTCCCTGCGCGTGGGCGTGCCCCGTGGATATTTCTTCGAAGATCTCGACCCGGAAGTGGCGTCGGCCATGGAACACGCCCTGCGGGGAATCGAGACGCTGGTGGCGGAGATCAAGGAAGTTCGGCTGGACGTGCCCACTGACCGCGCGTTGCAAACCGCCGAGGCTTACGCCTTTCACGCGGAGAATGTGGCGAAGAGCCCGGAGTTGTACCAGCCGGAGACGCTGCGGCGGATTCGTAAGGGCGAGGGCGTATCGGCGGCGGAATATATTCAGCGGCGCCGCGAGTTGGAGGAGGCGCGGCGTGGCATCGGGCAGGCGTTTGCGGATGTGGATGTGCTGGTGACTCCGACCATGCCCATGATCGCTCCGGCGATTGCCGATTTGAAGGCCGACCCGGAGGCGCTGCGTCCGGCCGAACTCAAGCTGCTGCGCAACACGCGGCCGTTCAATGTGTGGGGATTGCCCGCGATCTCGGTTCCGTGCGGCTTTACGCAGGGCGGGCTGCCGATCGGGCTACAGATTGCGGGACCGCACTGGCGGGAGGATTTAGTTTTGCGGCTGGCTCATGCGTATGAGCAGGCGACGGCGTGGCACGGGCGGCGGTGCGGGGTATCGTGATCAAGGCGGGAGTTGTTGGTGGGACGAGGAGACCCCCAATACCGTCCAGTCAAAGAAGTCTCCGGCTCGATAAATGCTCTCACTTTGTCGTCGTGACCGTCCGCAGCACAAGCCCGCTCGAATCACGGCGAACCGCTTGTGTCACGCCCTGCACAGCGACGGCAGAGTTCGCCTGCGGTGTTGCTGTTACTCCATCGTTCACCAGTGCGCAATCCATGCGCAGCGTGCCATTGTCGTTGAACACCAGCCCGTAGAAGCGAAGCGTGCTGCCCACAGCCAACGCCTGCGTATTCAGCGTTTGAGTGCTGCTGTCGATGTAGACCTCAACCTGGCTGGGATTGTTCAGCAGCGTGGTTTGTCCCTGCTGCACCGCCAAGGTTGGAAATAAATCATAGGACGCCAGCGAGACCGTGTAATCCGCAAAGTTGCTTACCTGCTGTGAACTCACAACCGTCCCATTGATCGTCTGCGGGGCCAGGGTGATCGTGTTCGCGAGAGTGTAAGTTCCCCCGGTGAGTGCGAAGTTCTGTGAAGTAATGTCGGCGTTCTGACCCGCCACCATGTTGGAAGCGTTGAAGCTGGGAACGAACGGCAAATTCTGCAGGTTCGTAAGCTGGCCTGAGATGTTGAACGCGGCATTGCTGAAGTCGAATTGGGGTGTGTCGAAATAGGAGCTTTGTCCGTTATCGTTGACCAGAGAGCCAAGTTCGGTACGGCCATAGAGTTCAATCAGGGGGACTATATTGTCCACAAACGTCAGCGGACCGCTGGACTCATTGATCGCCGAGGAATCCTCCAATGCAATTCGAGTCGCCAGAAGAGATCCGTCCGATTGGATCGCACCATCCACATCCAAAAACATTCCGGGGGAGAGAGCAGAAGCGCCGCTAACGCCCTGAAACACCGTTGCGTTGTTGGAACTCGTAGACAGGGGTCTCGTCCCAAACGGTCCCCCCGCAATCGTGAGCGTCAAGCTCGACCCTGCCGTTCCCACCGAAGCAACTTCCCCCTGGAGCCCGCTGACCTTGCCGTTTCCAAAGTTCGTCGGAGAAGCGGACAAGGCAAACGGAGTGAGGTCGAAGGTCGGTGTTATAGAGAACCCTTCAAATAGAGGGGTCGTCCAGCAAGTGGGAAAAACCGCCGAACTGGAAACCTGCATGTTCAGCAGTAATGCCATGCTGCTGCCCGTGACTGTGATTGGTGACGCTAAATTCACCGTCGGGCTTTGATTGATAATTGAATAATTCGCGATCCCGATGCCGCCGCCTGGAACTTGCGCAATACAGACGAATACTGCCCTCCCGAACGTAACCGTGGCCGAAGTGTAGATGTCCTGAGGAACATTGACGGTCGTCAACGGCTCGATCCCTCCATTCAAGTGCATAAACTCGGAGGGTTGCTGCGACGATAACAAAGTAACGGTCTTCCCCGACTGGCTGGTCAGAGTCAATGTCTGAAGTTCCCCAGCAAACCGTGTAACTTGGTCGTTCGCCGTGCTCGCGAGCAATACCGTCACCGAGGTATTTCCGCTGAACTTCGGTGGAGTGGTTCCGTTGGTGGAACCGCAGCCGGTGGTTATTCCGATGCCGAATAGCAGTGTAAGAGTGACCAGGAAGGAATGAGACGACGCAGAGGGAGCGGGAGACCAAGCTGCTTCCATGGAATCCTCCAACCTAAACCATTTATACCCCGCTAATCCAAGCGAGCGCCTTAACTTTCGAAGGCAGCTCAAGTGTAAGTGGAAATCTATCAGGTTGTCTCTGTAGATTGTTCGAGAAGTGTAAAAGTAAGTGTCTGGCTGTAACGGCCCCCTTTTGCGGAAGCCCGGTTGTTCCGACCCGGGCGGAACCTGGCTCGGGCTGTACCACACCGCCGGGCTTGCAACCTCCCGGTAGCCCGTCAGGAAGCTAATGCGGATAGTTATTTGATGCCGATGACCATCGAATCAGGGCCTACCAAATGTTCTACGCGCGTCTCGCGGAACCCAGCCTCTCCCATCCACTCCGAGCAATCGGCACCGGTGTAGTCGAAGCCCTCTCTGGATTCGATGAGCATGTTCAAGCTCATCAGCAGTCCAAAGGCGTTGGTGGAACGATCATTGTCAATGATGCTTTCGTACACGATGTACGCGCCACCATCGGGCAGTGCTTCGTAGGCCTTACGTATCAGCATTCGCTTGGTCTCGAGGCTCCAGTCGTGCAGAATGTGCCCCATCATAATAACGTCGCCTTTTGGTAGCGGTTGCTGCATGAAGCTGCCAGGGACAAACTTGATTCTTCCCGAAAGGCCGTTCATTTCCACGAACTCCTCGAAAATAGGCCCGACCTCCGGCAGGTCAAAACCAATCCCTTCCATATGGGGATTCGCTAACGCAACTTGGGCGATCAGATCGCCCTGGGCTGTGCCGACATCCACCGCCGTACGGTACTTGCTCCACGGAAACTGACGGGCAATCGCGAGATTGGCGCCATGGCTCACGCCGCTCATGGCTCTCAAAAACTCTTTCAGCCGTGCCGGGTCCGCGTAGAGGGCCTCGAAGGGGTTGGCCGTCCCTCTGATTTCGTTTTGTGGAAGTCCAGTTCGGAGCGCCGTAGTGAGGTGGTTCCAGAACGGATAGAGCCGATGGTTGGCCATCTCAAGCGCACCGCCGATATAGGATGGCTTGCGTTTGTCGAGAAAGAAATCCGTGCTGGGAGTGTTGTAATACCTACCATCGCGGCGTTCGAGGAATTTCAGGGCTACCAGAGCATCGAAGAAATCTCGTGCCGATCGCGGATGGAGTCCGAGGCGTCCCTGAAGCGTTTCGAAGTCTTCCGAGTGTTTGGCGAGTTCCGTGAACACTTCCATCTCGACGGCGCTCAACAGTGTTTTCGATGCCCAGAATCCGAGGCCTACTTGCAGAATGTGATCCGGTCGTAGTTCGTCCATTGCCCCCGCACCTCCGACGCGATTGTGCTGTATAACAAGTCTGATTTGGTGTGATCGGCTACTCAGAAACGCTGGGAATTGCCGTATAAATGGCGAGAAATCGGCGGTTGCACCCGTCAGCCCCGTCTCATCCGTCCCGGACGCGGCGGGAATCTTCGTTCCATCTCGCGGTGGGCTGAGCGTGGACCCGGGCGGAACCTGGCTCGGGCTTTACCACACCGCCGGGCTTGCGCCCGGCCGGACAGCCGGGGGCGGTTGTCCCCACATTCCATTTCTTCCCATCCCAGTTCTAGCCATCCCAGTTCTGACCATCCCAGTTCTGACCACCGCAGTTCTAACCACATCCCAGTTCTAACCATCCCAATTCTAACCATCCCAATTCTAACCATCCCCGGTTCTAATCCACCGTCCTGACGTCGTCGGGGAGGGTCAGGACGAACTCGCATTTGCCGGTGGTCATGGAACAGGAAAGCGTTCCACGGCGCAGGACTTTTACCGGAGTGTCGTCGGGGAAGGTGAGATGGTAGTCGGCGGTGCGGAGAGCTTCGGTGAAGGACTTCAGGCTTTCGTCGCCGCTGACAAATTTCACCGCGTCCACCTTGGCGCTGGAGCCGGCGCCGCGGCTGAGCAGGATGAAGAAGTCGGCGTTGCCGGTTTGCCGGGCCTTGCCCAGGTCAATGGTGCTGAGGTGCTGGAGTTCGGCCTTGTAGCGGGTAACGGCGGCGTCGGCCTTGGCGTCTCCACCAGCCAGCGAGGCCAGACGGCCACGGGTTTCAGGGATGGGACGCAGGCCATTCATGGACAGCGCGTAGATTTGAAGGGCGCGGTCTTTCTCGCCTTCCTTCTCGTAGATCTGACCGAGGTGGTCGCCCACTTCGCCGTGGTGACCAAGTTCCCACGCGGCGGCGACATACTTCTCGGCTTGGTGGTAATCGCCTTCGCCGAAGTGGACCCAACCCAGCGTGTCCCAATAGGCGATCAGCGAGGAAACCAGGGGCAAGTCCTGCTGGGTGAGGCCGTCGAGCGTGACGTTGCGCAAGGCCGCGGCGGTGGCTGAAACCGCGGACTCGGCATACTGCTGCGCCCGATCCAGATGAGATTTCTTGAGCGAGAGCTGGTAGGCGATGTTGTTCCACACCAGGGGCGTGGCCGAGAGTTCGACGGCATGATCGAAGGCGGCCAGAGCCTTGTCGTCCTGCCCAAGATTCAGGTATGCGTCGCCCAGGCTCACCTGCAATTCGGCGCTGTCGGGAGTGAGCGATGCGGCCTTTTCCAATTCCGCGACCGCGAGATCGTATTTGTGCCATTCCTCGTACATCTGCCCCAGGTTAGCGTGGGCGAACTTGTCGAGCGGGTTGTTCTCCAGTTGCTTGTTGAAGGCCTTGACTGCTTCGTCGTATTTGCGATCGTTCCAATACACGCGGCCGAGGTAGTTGTAGGCGAATTCGTCGTAGGGATTGACTTCGATCTGCTTCTGAAAGGCGGCGATGGCATGGTCGTCGTCGCGCATCTGGAAATAGGCCAGTCCCAGGTTGTTCCAGACGTACTTGTTTTTGGGATCGACTTCGGTAGCGCGTGTCAACAGCGCGATGGCGACGGGGAGATTGCCGCTGGCGGCGGCGGCGCGGCCACTCTCGACCAGATCGTCAGCCTTCATGTCGGCCGGAGGGACGGGCGGTCCGGCAACTGTGTTTTCGACCGAGAGTTGCTGTGCCAGATCGGCGCCCACGGCGCGACGGAAAGACTCGTAATCTGCTGCCCGGGAGGCGGGAATTTCATCCTGGTGCAGAGTGAGCTGGCGGCCGGCGGTGAAGACTCCGCCTTCAATCTTGTAGGTCGCTACATAATCCGCGTAGTCGCGTTTCAGAGAAAAAGCCAGAGGGGCATGCGCCGTGTATTTGGCGGGCAGTTCGAGGCGGATCTTGTAGGAATACTCCGCCTTGGGGCCCAGCTTGAGAGGTTCGGCATCGGCGTCGGAATCGTCGTCGTCCCCGACGTCTGGGAGGCTGAACTGCACCAGGGGCAAAGTTATTTCCGTTTTCTTTTTCGACCAGTCGAGGAAATTCACTTTGGAAACGTCGTAGGAGAGAGTGAAGGGCTGGCGGGTCGCCGAGGGGTCGCTGACCTTGAGGTTGGTGATGTCACCGCCCAGGCTGGCGTTCACGTTCTCGACCACGCGCTGCCAGTTGGCCTGGGGCACGCGGCGGAAGACCGAACGCAACAGCAGTTCTTCGTCGCCGCGAAATTCGTAGCGTACGTGGGCTTCGAGCTTGCCGATGTCGTTGATTTTGCCCTCGATCGAGGCGAGTTCGGTGTCGGGCATGGGAGTGTCGGCCGGGGTTTCTTCGAGGTGAGGGGCAGGCGCGGAAGCCAGTTCGGCCGGGGGAATCACGAGTGCCTGCTTCTTGCGGAGGGAAAAGGCCAGGAGGCGAAAGGGAGCAACCTCGCTGGTCGTGTCCATCCAGATTTCTTCCTTCCCCAAGGGGAGCATGGTGATGACGTGGTCAAACTGCGAGGGCGAAGGTACGTCGGGATCAAGCTTGCGGCTGGAGTTAATCAGCACCGAGTACGCATGCAAGCCTTCCGCCTCAAGCAACGAGGCCAGCAGGGTGTGCTTGTCTTTGCAGTCGCCGTACTGGTTGTGGAGCACATCGGCGGCAGAGTGCGGCTGGTAGCGGCCGACTCCAAGCGAGAGGCTCACATAGCGGAAATTGGTTGCGACGAAATCGTAGAGGGCCTCGGTTTTTTCCAGATCGGTCTTGAGGCCCTTGGTTAGTTCGTCCGCCTTGGCGCGAACTTCCGGCGAGGGGATGCGGCGGTCTTTCTCCAGGCCGGCGTACCAGCGGCCGAGTTGTTCCCAACTTTCGAAGGTCGTCAGCTGGATATCGGGCCGGTCGTCGTCGGCGTGATGCTTCTTCTTCTTTTTGTCCTTGTCTTTATCTTTATCTTTATCCTCGTCTTCGCGCTCGAGGTGGGAACTGGACCAATGGTAGATGCGGCGGCCGTTTTCTTCGGTGATCTTGGGATCCATCCCGGCCTTGTTTTTCAGCTTTACGGAGCGACCGGCGGGGACGTCCACATCGAGCGATTCGTCGAGCACGATGCTGTTCTTGTCGAATTCGTATTCGGTCCAGAATTGTCCGGCAGCCAGGGGAGTATGGATTACCGTGACGATGTCGTATTCCAGCACGTCGCCTGGACGCAGACCGGGGACGGTGATGTGCTTCTGGCGGTAATCGGTGTAGACGGGGGCTTCGCGTTCGACGGGAGCGCTCAGGTCCTGGACGGCATCGTCGCCGGCCTTGACCACACTGCCATCGGCCTGGAGCACGCGCACGTAGGGAATTTCGACGCGCTCGTTGGCCGAGTTGTAGCCCTCCTGCAACTGTCCCCACTGCTGCACGCCGGCTTCGCTCTGCACCCGGATGCGGGCGACGACCTCCTTGCGGCCGGTGCCGTCGGCCTCAAAGCGGTAGCGGGTGTGCAACTGTTCGATGACGAAAGCCTCCTGCGCATAGTCGTGAGCCTTGGCAGACGCTGTGGAGTCTGGCGCGGTGGGACTGGACTGCTGGGAAGTGGCGCTGGCAGCCAGAAGGCAGGAGAAGACGAAGGCAAGGAGGCTATGGCGCATAAATGGAAGAAACAACTCCAATCAGACATTATCCCACGTAGAGGTTCATTGTAGGGGTCCGCAAGCGGGCGCAAAACCGGAGAAAATACCAGGCGACGAAAACAGCGCGAACGAGAAGTCACGCCGACTCCGCCGCGGAAACGTGGGACTTTTGCCGCAGGTGATTTTCTTATCAGGCAAGTATGTTTGCATATTAATACCGTGATGCTGCTCACATTTTTGTCCTTGGTGGATGCATTTCGGGGTAAAATCTGGCCCAGATAGTCTTGCCTCGCCGCGACGCGGGGCAGGCGTGACGCATAATGTACCTGCGCCACGATCTTTCCGTCGGGAGGTTTTTTGGCATGGAAGATCGGGCCCCTGTCGTCTCCTCTACTACTCAGCAGTCCACTCCTTCCACCACCAGGCATCACGAAGGCCGCGGAGCCTGGGTGCTGACCGCGTATGGCATCTGCGGCCTGGCGTTGTTCGGGGTTCTAGCCTACTTTTTCTCGGACTTCATCGCGCATTAGTCCGGACCGGCCGTGGCGAACGGGCGTGAGCGTCCGCGGAATGCGGTGAAGTGTACCTGCGTAGAGGTTGCGTCAGTGTGCGCCCGAGATCCTTCGCTCCGCCTGAAAAACGTGCTGCGCTCAGGATGACGCAGGCCGGAGTTGGTATCCAACGAAACCTGCACTCCGACGGCCTGCCTGCCGGGTTCCGAAAGCCCGGTTTGAACGTGCTACAATGAGCGGCCTTAGGAACCGTTGTTGCTTCGGCATCCGGCACGGACCCCGCGCGAGAGACACACTGGAAGAAAATCTGTGGCCAAGACTCCTACTCCCAGCCCTACGCCTATTACCTACTCCGATGCCGGTGTGGACATCAGCCGCGCCAACCGCACCAAGCAACGAATCAAGTATCTTGCCCACAAGACGTTTACCCGGGGCGTGCTCAGTGAGATTGGGGGTTTCGGCGGGCTGTTTGCAATTGATAAGACCAAATATACCGATCCGGTACTGGTGTCGAGCGTCGATGGAGTGGGCACCAAGCTGAAGATCGCGTTTGAAATGGACCTGCACTCCACGGTGGGGGCCGACCTGGTCAACCACTGCGTGAATGATATTGCGGTGCAGGGAGCCGCGCCGCTGTTTTTCATGGACTACCTGGCCACGGGCATGCTTGATCCGGCGATTGCAGAGAAAGTCGTGGAAGGCATTGCCGATGCGTGCAAGCACAATGGCTGCGCGCTGATCGGCGGGGAGACGGCGGAGATGCCGGGCTTCTATCCCGACGGAGAATACGATCTTGCCGGATTCATCGTGGGGGTGGTGGAGCGGGAAAAGATTATTACCGGCAAAGACGTCCAGATCGGCGACATCATTCTGGGCCTGCCCTCAAACGGTCTGCACACCAACGGTTACTCGCTGGCGCGCAAGCTATTGTTTGAGGTCGCACATTATTCGCCCGAGACCTACGTCAACGAGGTCAAAAACAAGGTCGGCAACGAACTGATGCGCACACACAAGAGCTACTGGCCTTCGCTGAAAAAACTGATTGATGGGCAATGCGTTTCAGCTCTGGCGCATGTCACGGGCGGCGGTATTACGGAGAACCTGCCGCGGGTGTTGCCGCGGGGAACGGCCGCCGTCATCGAACTGGGGACGTGGCCCGTGCTTCCGATCTTCGAGCACTTGCAGCAACTCGGGAACGTGCCCCAGGACGAGATGCTGCGGACCTTCAACATGGGCCTCGGAATGCTGCTGGTGGTTCCAGCGGCGAAATTCAAGAAGGCCCAGACCGTGCTCGAACGCGTGGGGGAGAAAGCCTACACGATCGGGCGGATAGTCAAGGGCGAGCGCAAGGTGACGTACAGCTAGCAGCAGTCTTGTCATCCTGAGCGCAGCGAAGGACCTGTGGAGTTGCCGGCAGCGACGGTGCCGCCGGCCAGTTGCATAGGTCCTTCGCTGCGCTCAGGATGACAAAGCGTAAAAGAACATGCATTCCCTGGGCATTCTTCTTTCCGGTCGCGGGTCGAACTTTGTGGCCATCGCCGACAACATTGATGCCGGGCGTATTCCTGATGCCCGGATCGGCGTGGTCATCTCGAACCGGGCCGATGCGCCGGGGATCGCGACCGCGCGCCAGCGCGGGCTGAACGCGCTGGTTATCCCGTCGAAGGGCAAGGCCCGGGAAGAGCACGATCGCGAAGTAGTCGCGGCTCTGAAAGGGCAAGGCGTTGAACTGGTCTGCCTTGCGGGATATATGCGGCTACTGTCGCCGTGGTTCGTGCAGCAGTTTCCGCGGCGGATTCTGAACATCCATCCCTCGCTATTACCCGCATTTCCAGGGCTTGAGGCCCAGGAACAGGCGTTCGCCTACGGCGTGAAGGTTTCCGGATGCACGGTGCACTTCGTGGATGAGGAACTCGATCACGGGGCGATCATTGTGCAGAAAGCCGTGCCTGTGCACGATGGCGACCACGAACACACTCTGGCCGCGCGCATTTTGGAGCAAGAGCATGTGGCCTACACCGAAGCCATCAATCTTGTGCTCTGGGGCCAGTTTGAGATCACCGGGCGCCGTTTTATCCGCAAGTCGCCGCTATAATCAAGAGAAATGCCGAACTTCGCTCCGGTCGACGAACAATTTACTTATCTCAAGAAGGGCTCCGCGGAAATTATTCGTGAGGCTGAGCTGCGCGCCAAGTTGGAGAAGTCGCGCGCCACGGGCAAGCCGCTGCGCGTGAAGCTGGGGATGGACCCGACTGCTCCCGATCTGCATCTAGGCCACACTGTTGTCCTGCGCAAGCTGAAACATTTTCAGGATCTCGGTCACACCGCCATCTTCCTGATCGGCGATTTCACGGGGATGATCGGTGATCCCACGGGACGCTCGGTCACGCGTCCTCCGCTCACGCGGGAGCAGATCGAACAAAACGCCGAGACTTACAAAGCGCAGGTCTTCAAGATTCTCGACCCTCAGAAAACCGTCATCGACTTCAACCGGCGCTGGTTCTCGACGTTCACCTCCGACGATTTCGTGCGCCTGATGGCGAAGTACACGGTGTCGCAGATGCTGGAGCGCGAGGATTTTCATAAGCGCTTTGCCGAAGAGAAGCCCATCTCGATGCATGAGCTTCTCTATCCGCTGGTGCAGGGATACGATTCGGTCGCGCTTGAAGCCGACGTCGAGCTGGGCGGCACTGACCAGAAATTCAATCTTCTCGTGGGCCGCGAACTGCAACGCGCCTATGGCCAGGAATCGCAGGTCGCGCTGACGACTCCGATTCTCGAAGGGCTGGACGGCGTGCAGAAGATGTCGAAGTCGCTGGGCAACGCGATCGGGATTCACGAGCCGCCGCTGGAAATGTACGGCAAGATTATGAGCATCTCCGACGAAATGATGTGGCGGTATTACGAGTTGCTGACGGACGTGCAGGTCGCGGAGATTTCAAAGATGAAGCAGGGAATGCATCCGATGGCGGCGAAGAAAGAGCTGGCGCGGCGGATCGTGGCGGACTTTCATTCGGCGGAGGCGGCAGCGAAAGCCGGGGAGGATTGGGCGAAGCAGTTCCAGAAAGACGAGGTGCCGAAAGATGTCGAGGAGATTTCGGTTAACCTTGCGGAGATCGGCGGGTCTGTCGTAGATACCGCGCGCGGCTCCGCGGCAACGGTAAGGGCAGATCGCCTTTTGGTTCGATGCGGTCTCGCGGCTTCCATAACAGATGCCGGTAGAAAACTGAAGCAGGGCTCAGTGAGAGTCGACGATCATGTGCTGAAGGAACCCTACTTCTCGCAAACTGCGCCATCCCCAATGAGGCTGGCGCTAAGGGTCGGCAAACAACTGCGCATTGCGGTCATCAGTTGGTAAACCGTGATGCTTATGTGGGGACAGCCGCCCTCGGCTGTCCGGGCGAGCAAAGCTCGCCTGCCTCACCACCGAGTGAATTCCCAAGTTGGAACAATCTCTTTCAAGCAGAACCCAAAAAAACCTAGGCCCGCCCTGGTCGGCACTACAATCGAAAAGCGCGGAGCTTCGCTCCGCGGACAGCCGGGGGCGGCTGTCCCCACATGAGTCAACTCTGCTACTCTCGACCGCGCACATGCGCGCGGCGGCCATTCTCGGGCTGGGATGTTCGGCCAACGACCTGAGGCCATTTCAGACCTATGGGAGCATCGAATGGCGCATGGGGATGCCGGTTTCGGGTGATCAGGCCGATGTGATTGTGCTGTTGGGGGGAGACGGGACGATTCACCGTAATCTGTGGCAGTTGGTCCGGCTGGGCCTGCCGGTGCTGATTGTGCCGGCGGGAAGCGGAAACGATTTTGCGCGGTCGCTGGGGTTGCGCCGCGGGCGCGAATCGCTCACGGCGTGGAGTAGATTCTGCAGCGGCGCCGCCAATGTCAGCGCGATTGATCTGGGAGTCATCTCCGGAGCGGAGATTGGGGGAGGGGCTTCCAGTCGGTATTTCTGCTGCGTGGCGGGCGTGGGCCTGGACAGTGAAGTTGCGCTGCGCGCGAATCGCCTGCCGCGGTGGCTGCGCGGGCACGGCGGCTATGTGCTGAGCTTTGCTCCTACGATTTTTACTTTTGCCCCGCTGCCCATGAAGATTCTGACGCCCGTCGAAGGCCTATCCCAAAGCGGCGACGAGGACAAGAGTTGGACCACTCGCAGCGATCAGCCAACCCTGCTGGCGGCTTTCGCCAATACTCCGTTTTACGGCGGCGGAATGAAGATCGCGCCTCAGGCGAAAATGGACGACGGGTTGCTGGATGTCTGCATCGTCGGCGGCGTCAATCCGTTCAAACTGTTCTGTATGTTCCCCACCGTTTATCGCGGTCATCATCTGAACCTGCGGGAAGTCGAGTACCTCCAAGCGGCCCGGGCGCGGGTCGAGACCGAGCGTCCCCTCGACGTTTACGCGGACGGGGAATATGTCTGCCGGACACCGGTCGAGATCACGGTGCAGCGGGGGGCGCTGAAAGTCGTAACGCCCTAGGAGAGCAGTCTGCTAGAGGACCCAATTCTGGGCGTTGGCGGTCCGCAGCGGCTGAAGCCGAGACTGTTTTGCAGCCCTTACGGCATCGCTGAAGCGATGCCCTGATACGGATCGCGAGTATTTTCAGCAAACGGTTCGGCCAGTTCAGCCCAGGGTCGTCCCTTAGTCCTGCTTGGTGCTAAACTTTCTCCATGCCTGAAGGACGTTCACGCACACTGCTTTGGGTGTTGATTGGAGGAGGAGCTTTCTTCCTCTTCGTGCTGGCCGTGTTTTCGCTGGTTTATCTGACGCTGCATGCGGGGGGAACGGAAGACGGGCTCACCGGCTTCGGCGACCGCATCGGCGTGGTGGATCTTGACGGCGTGATTCTTTCGCCGCAGCCGGTGGTGGGGCAACTCAAGAAGTTCGATGACGACTCCTCGATCAAGGCCATCATCCTGCATGTGAATTCACCGGGCGGAGGGGTGGCCGCGTCGGAGGAGATTTATCGCGAGGTCAAGCGCATTCGCGCCGAGAAGAAAAAGAAAATCGTGGTGTCGATTGAGACCGTGGGAGCCAGCGGCGCCTATTACGTGGCCTCGGCGTCCGACAAGATTTATGCCGACCAGGGCAGCATCGTCGGCTCGATCGGAGTGATTGCGGAGTGGATGAACTATGGCGACTTGTTGAAGTGGGCCAAGTTGAAAAACGTGGTGCTGAAGACCGGAGAATTTAAGGACACGGGGAATCCGGCGCGCGATCTGACTCCGGCGGAGCAGGCCTACATGCAGTCTCTGATCGACAACATGTTCGGGCAATTCGTGCAGGCGGTGGCGGAAGGGCGCGGCATGAAGTTTGCGGACGTGAAGGCCATCGCCAACGGCAAGGTCTGGACGGGCGAGCAGGCGATGTCGATGAAACTGATTGACAGCGTGGGTGACTTCGAGACGGCTGTATCGGAAACGGCAAAGTCGGTCGGCATCCGGGGTGAACCGACGCTGGTGCGTCCGGAACGGGACCGCAAGACCCTGATGGATCTGCTGTTGGGAGATGTGTCGCAGTTTTTGCCGGGGCGGGAGAAGATGCTGGAGCAGCAGGTGGGATTTTATTACCTGTGGAAATAAAGGGTCATCGGCCCGCCAACGGGACGGGCCTTGGGCGAGATTTTATGGGCGCATCCGGGCCGTAACTTGCATTAAACCCCTGAAATTTGAGAAGGTTATGAAGGTTCTCAGAAACCAAGAGGGGTTATGACCAAAGCCGATCTGATTGACGAAGTCTCGCGTTTGGCGGAACTTACGCGGAAAGACAGCGAAGTGATCGTGGAGACGATCTTTGACAGTGTGGTGCGCTCGCTGCGCGCCGGCGACAAGATCGAGATCCGCGGCTTTGGCAGTTTCCGGACCCGCCAGCGCAAACCGAGAGTGGGGCGCAATCCCAAGACCGGGGAGCGAGTGGAAGTGCCAGCGAAGAAAATTCCGTTCTTCAAGCCCAGCAAGGAATTGAAAGACCTGGTCAATGAGGGCGGCGGCACGGCGACGCCAGCGGCGGCAACTCCCGCGCCGCCAACCACTTCGGCTCCTCCGTCGGCGTAGCGACTGCCTCATCGACATAGCCGCGCTTTCGCGCGGCGGACAGCCGGGGGCGGCTGTCCCCACATGGTCCTTCCTGAATGCTTTCTTCTTCCCCTTCTTCTTGCTTCTTCATTCGTGGGGCTTGGTTCGCAGGTAGAGGTTGGCGACCTTCAGGGCTAATTCCTCGGGGTTGATGTCGGTGCGGTTGGCCAGGACGATGATGGTTAGTTTGTCGTCGGGAAAGCGCTGGATCGTCGTCCGGAAGCCGATGGTCTCGCCGTCGTGCGACATGCGTTTGTGGCCGTGGTAGGGATCGAGGAACCAGCCGAAGCCGTAGCTTACGGTCGGGCCGTCGGGAATTTTGGCGGGGCCACCGGTGGGCTCGACCGGAGTCAGGGCGGGCAGCATTTCGGCTGCGCTGAGCAGCGTATGCTCGCGCAGGGCGCGGTCCCATTTGGCCAGGTCGTCGAGTGAGGAATAAATGCCTCCGTCGCCCAGAACCGCCGAAGTCGGGCTTTGGTCGGTCTGCTGCCAGGCGTCGCCCTTTTTCGTGTGGCCGTAGGCGCGGTGCGGCACTTCGTTCTTGCCCTTCTGGTAAGCCAGCGTGTTCGTCATTTTGAGGGGGACGAAGATCCGATCGTGAAGAAACTCGCCGAAGCTCTGGCCCGAGACTTTTTCAACGATCATCGCCAAAACGGCGTAGCCGGAGTTGCTGTACTCCCACTTCGAACCGGCGGGAAACTTGGCGCTGGTTTGCTGCTCCAGGAGCTTCAGCACGCCCCCGTCGAGAATTTGCGGGACTTTTTCCGGCGGAGTGTTGGGATATTGCTTCTCGAGGATGTCCTCATAATCGGGCAGCCCGGATGTGTGGTTCAGCAGGTTGCGCACGGTGATGGGCTTTCCATAGGCCGGAAATTCGGGAAAAAAGTCGGTAAGGTGGTCGTCATAATGCAGCTTCCCGTCGTGCACGAGGAGCATGATGCACGCCGCGGTGAACTGCTTGGTGAACGACGCCAGGCGGAAATTGGTGCGCGCGTCGATGGAATTCAGCGTGCGCAGATCGGCAACGCCATATCCGCGGCGAAAGACGGGCTGTCCGTTGCGGACGACGAGGACGGCGGCGCCGGGGGCGTTGGCGGACTTCAGCGAGGCGAAGATCGCATCAATCTGGGTGGAAGTGACTTGAGCGGAAGCGAAAACGGCAGAAAGAACGATTGCGATCGCAAGCGATGCTGGCACAAGTCTTGATTTCAAAAGGAGAGTCCTCGACAAACTCAGCGCCCGGATTCCCGACACGATAGCAGATGGGCCGACCCGCCGACCACACCTGGATTCTGAGTGTAATCGCGATGTTACGCCAACAACGAAGTGCTATGACGAGGGTGTTCGGATTTTAGCGTCGCCCGTGCGAGGCAAGCCAATCGTAGAAAGACTTCTTTTGTCTACGGAGTTCCTTGCTGCTAGTCGGAAGTTTCCTGTTGAGTTCAGCTGGTCGATCAACCGCAGCCCAAAATCCTGCGAAGTAGATGCCAATCCACATCGCGACGAAGACCAATATCACCAGAACTGGGCGCAACCCACCCACAACTCCATAGACTATCCCCGTGATCAAGGTCGAATACATCGTTGCGAGGCATGCGCCGTAAAGTCGACCGATGTTCTTCTTTCCTATCATTGCCGCCTCGAAAGGAAATTGTACCCGTCTCAGTGAGTGAAATGATCGCGATTTCACTCATCATCACGCTCGAATTCCCGCCACTCCCATCATGCGCCCGGTCTTGCCTTTTTCGGCGCGGTAGGAGAACAGCAGGTCGGTTTTACAGTTGGTGCAGAGTGGGGATGCTTCGATATTCTTCGCGGAGACGCCGGCGGCCAGCAATTGCTGACGGTTGGCATCCACCAGGTCGAGAAAAATCTTCTTCGGCAGGTCGCTGTGGCCGGGGGCGCGCGCGGTCAGGAACAGCAGCGGATATTTTTCGCGCACCGGGTCGGAGTCTTTGACTTCGCGGAACAGGCTGGCGGCATATGTGAACTGCGACTCGAACTTGATGCGAACTTCTTCGCCCACTTCATAGCAGCAGCCTAGAATCCCGGGACCGATGGCGGCCTTGATATCGCGCGGGTGGGTGCCGAAGTGGCGATGCATTTCGCCGACACCTTTCTCGACGATGCGCTGGACGGTGCCGCGCCATCCGGCGTGAAACACGCCGAGGGCCTGGCGTTTGGCGTCCACCAGGATGACGGGCAGGCAATCGGCGGTCTGGATCGCGAGCAGCAGGCCGGGGGTGGCGGTGATCAGGCCATCTCCGGCGAGCGGCCTTTTTTCAGGAATTGAGTCCACGCAGTGAATGATGTCGGAATGAATCTGATGGATCGTGATCAGCGTCCAGTGGGAGTTGCTGGACGCTCGCGGACCGCGGCGCTTGCTCGTGACCGTTCCAAGCTCGCGGAGGAATGCCGCGCGGTTGCGCTCGACCGTGGCCTTGGCGTCGTCTTTGGTGAAGCCGAGATTGAGATCGCCTTTGCCGTAGGCGCGGGAAAATCCGCCTACGCGCGTGGAAAATCCGTGCACGAGCCAGGGCAGCGCGCTCAGATGACGGGCGCGAAGAATATTCAGGGGAGACTGCTTGATTGTTTTCCGGGGAGCCCGAGTCGCCACGCTTTTATGTTAACAGGAAGGCTTTGTCGAAGGACCAGTGCTGGTTTGCCTGGCCCGTGGACAGTCCGCTATAGTTTTAGTCATGTTTGAGAACTTTACCACCACTGACCGCTGGACCAAGAAGCCAGTGCATTGTGTCTACCAGGCCATGATCGTCGCCATTGCGACGCGGCACGCCGACGCGGTGGACATCAAGTTTCTCGTCGATGGGCGGAAGGTCTGGGTGGCGCTGCCGCATCCGGCGTGGGTCGAGTACAAGAAGCGCACGGGCAAGGCCATCACCGACCCGCTTGCGCTGGAGATTGCCGGCCACTATTTGAAGTGGGCCCTCGAGTCGGGCGAAGGAGGTGGGCGGGAAATGTATTCGCTGACTGTCGAGGAAACGCTGGCTCACCTGGACGCCGTCGTAGCCGAGATGCAGGCGCAACCGGCGTAGGCCGCAATTGCCTCGGGGGCTAAAGCCTTTGGGCTATGACCGGGGCTATGCCCACCTGCCAATTACGTTTTCTTCCTTCTCAAGACGGCGGTTTTAAGAATCCGTTAATCGTCAGGGACTGGACCCCGGCTAGTCGGCTACGGAATTGCTGCCCTTCATCTGAAAACGCGAGTCTTGGCCAGCGTAGTCTTCCGCCTTCGCGACGTCAGAATTAATCCATTCAATGACAGCGGCGTACCCGAGACTCTCTGGGTCGTGTCGCAGATAGCCAGACACCACTCCCATCACCTGAAACCCATGCCTCAGCTGAAAGCTTAGGGTTGGGTCCTTCAGATCGCCGCGAATCACCGCGATCACGTATTCTTCGGCGCTCATGCGGCTGGAGTGCGCGTGATAGGCTCGCAGTCTGGCCCCCGCGCGAATGCGAAGCAATCCCAAACGTTGCACGAGATCCCGTCGAGCTTGGTAGATTCTTGAGCCTATGCCACGACCCTGCATCGACGGATGGACCATTACTTCCGCGCCATACAGCGTTCGCCCGTGAACGGGATCGTGATTGGTAAACATGCCCTGATCGGTGAAATCGCGCCAGCTGGACTTCATGTCGTAATCGTCCCAATAAACTCGCAAACTGGCAGCCATGCCCACCACGCGCTGTGAAGTCTCGTCCACCGCGACGAACTGTCCTTCAGGAAAGACGCGGAGATGCGAAGCCAGCTGATCTTCATTCCAAGGTGCTCCCGATGTATACACTTCGCCGCACATGGCGATGATCCCAGGGAAATCAGTCCGCCGCGTATTCCGAACCGTGATTTGGGGTAGCGCTTGGGTCACAGAATCACGATCTCCGTCTCGGCGGTGACTGACGCGCTCCGAGCACTATCGAGCAGGGGAAGCACAGTGCCTGTCTCGCGCGCATCTGCGATGGTGTTCAGGTTGAGCTCCCCAATCACCATCATCTCCTGATTGGGGTTTCCCTCTGCCAGAATTCCGTCACGAGAGAACGCGAAATCGCTCGGCGTAAGAATCGCCGCCTGGCCGTAGTTCAGCGAAACCGCTGGCACCATGGGCAGGGAGCCTACAGTGTGCGATAGAACCACATAAATCTGATTCTCAATGGCTCGAGCATGGGAACAGTACCGCACTCGCAGAAAGCCTTGCCGCTCGTCCGTACAACTGGGGACGACCAGGATGTGAGCACCTTGCCGAGCTGCGGCGCGAGCGATATCCGGGAACTCGACATCGTAGCAAATGGCAATCGCGACCCTGCCGAAGCCGGTTTCGAAGACTTTCAGCCGTGAGCGCGGCGATATCTTCCAGTCCTCCTTTTCAAACCGGGTCATGTGCAACTTGCCTTGGACGCCAACGTTCCCCGAGGGACTGAAAAAGAAACAATCGTTATAAATGGCGTCGCCGGAATTCTCCATCACCGGGATCGTCCCCCCGACGATATACATCGCGTGCTTGCGAGCAAGTCCCTCCATCAACTCTTTGTACGTCGGAACTTGCTTCGCCAAATCTTCAATCTGCTCGCGAATGGGTCGCTTCACATTCCCAAGCGTCAGCAATTGAACCGTGAAGTATTCGGGGAAAACGAGCAGTTGACATTTATAGTCTGCAGCGGTATCGACCAGCGCCTCCACTTGGTCCCGAAACTGGTTGAACGTCTGAACCGGGCGGATGAAGTACTGTAACGAGGCAACTCGAATTCGTTCCATGAGAATACTATACGACTGAACAACGGGGGCCCCACCTCGGGGCAAAGCCCAAACCTCTAAAAGCAGCAAGTCGGCACGGCTGAAGCCGTGCCCTTCCTGGTTTGTCTCCGACCCCGGTGGAGTTCGAGTCGGAACTTCAGATCACGACCGCTTCCTTGTACTCTCCAAAGACGCGCCGCATTGCGTCGGAGATTTCTCCCACGGTAGCGCAGGCTTCCACCGCGGCCAGGATGCTCGGCATGACATTCGCTCCGGAGCGGGCTGTATCTTCCACGCCCGCCAACGCTGCCTTCCACGGGCTGGCATCGCGCTTTGCCCGCAGGGCGCGCACGCGCTCGATTTGCTTCGGCTCCAACGCCGGATCGATACGCTGAATCGGGATGGGCTTCTCTTCTTCGACTTCGAAGCGGTTCACGCCGACAACGATTGCTTCCTGATTGTCGACTTGGTGCTGGTATTCATACGCCGCGTTCTGAATTTCCTGCTGCACGAAGCCGCGTTCGATGGCCTTGAGCATCCCGCCGAAAACTTCGATCTTTCCCAGATACTCGGCCGCCTGCTTCTCAATCTCATTGGTCAGCGACTCGATGTAATACGATCCGGCCAGCGGATCGATGGTCTGCGGAGCCCCCGATTCGTAGGCAATCACCTGCTGCGTGCGCAGCGCGATGCGTGCCGCCTGCTCGGTGGGCAGAGCCAGAGCTTCGTCATAAGAATTGGTGTGCAGCGACTGCGTGCCGCCCAGCACCGCGGCCATGGCCTGGATCGCGGTGCGCACGATGTTGTTTTCCGGCTGCTGCGCGGTCAGGGTCGAGCCGGCGGTTTGGGTATGGAAGCGCAACATCCAGGAGCGCGGATTTCTGGCCTTGAAATGCTCGCGCATGATGCGCGCCCACATGCGGCGGGCGGCGCGGAACTTCGCTACTTCTTCCAGAAAATTGCTGTGCGCATTGAAGAAGAAGGACAGCCTGGGCGCGAACATGTCGACGTCGAGCCCGGCTTTGACTGCCGCTTCCACATAGGCCATGCCATTGCCCAGGGTGAATGCTACTTCCTGAACCGCAGTCGATCCCGCTTCGCGCATGTGGTAGCCGGAAATGGAAATCGTGTTCCACTCGGGTACGTTCTCATTGGTCCAGGCAAACATGTCGGTGATGATGCGCATGGCCTGCTGCGGCGGATAAATATAAGTTCCGCGCGCGATGTATTCCTTCAGCACATCGTTCTGCACCGTGCCTGAAAGCTTGCGAATATCGTCGCTCGTGCCCTGCCGCCGCGCCACCGCGACGTATAAGGCCAGAAGGATGGACGCCGTGGCATTGATGGTCATCGACGTGGAAATCTTCGTCAGTTCGATGCCGTCGAACAGGCGCTGCATGTCTTCGATGGAGTCGATGGCGACGCCTACCTTACCCACTTCGCCGGCCGCGAGCGGATGGTCGGAATCCATCCCGATCTGCGTCGGCAGATCAAAGGCAACGGACAGCCCGGTTGTGCCGTTCGCGAGCAGATATTTGTAGCGTTTGTTCGACTCCTCGGCGTCGCCCATGCCCGCATACTGCCGCATGGTCCAGAGCCGCCCGCGGTACATGGTGGCCTGCACCCCGCGGGTGAAGGGATACTCGCCGGGATAGCCCACTTCACTTTCGTAGTCGGAGCCCTTGAGATCGGCCGGCGTGTAGAGCGGCTTTACGGGAATATGGGAGGAAGTCTCAATTTCGGCAGCGGCGCCGGGGCGGGGCTTGAGTTTGAGCTTCTCCGTCATGGTTTTACCGAACCCTTTCACTCTGGAGCGGTCAACCTTACCCAGGACGACCTTTTCGCTTCACCTTCAAAAACGAACTCAGGCCGAACCAACCAAAGGTCAGGGTGAAACAAATTGCAATCGCGACCCGGCTGGCAGTCGTGCGCCCGGCTTCGTACTTCATATACTCGCGAACCAGCGCAACGGCCCCGAACAAGGCTATCGACAGGAAGACCGTGCCGGTCACCTGAAGCCACAGCTCGTGCAGGGCGTGCCCGAACGAGCGCGCGGTAGCGCCGACCGCGCCCATCACGGCGCGGATGGTGCGACTGCGTCCGGCCTGCTGGTTGGTAACCCGCGCCACCGCCCCCAGCTTTCGTAAGACAGAAACCTTGCTCACGGCCTCGATTTTAACAGCCCCGGGCGCTACAATGACGCAGCGCCGGCGCGCGACGAACCGTTCCCTCGCCGCAGGCATCCAACAACGTAGCCGACATGCAGACGGTCTCACCTGATATCGCGCAACTCAAGTCCGGCATGAAAGCGGCCTGGATGGCTGGGGATTTCGGCCAGATCGCAAACTTCATCTCCGGCGAGGCCGTGGATTTCGTGGCCCGGCTCGACCTTAAACCGCATACCCAGGTGCTGGATGTGGCCAGCGGCACCGGTAACAGTGCGATTCCGGCGGCGCGGGCGGGCGCGAAAGTGACCGGCGTGGACATCGCCACCAACTTGCTGGAGCAGGCCAGGAAACGGGCTGCCGCCGAACAAGTGGATGTCCGGTTTGAGGAGGGCGATGCGGAAGAACTTCCTTTTTCTGACCAGTCGTTCGATGTGGTGGTGAGCATGTTCGGCGCGATGTTCGCGCCGCGCCCCGAGCGCGTGGCCGCCGAACTGATTCGCGTTTGCAAACCGGGTGGGATGATCGCAATGGCGAACTGGACTCCGCGGGGATTCGTAGCTAAAACGAATCAAGTCACGGCCAAGATGGTTCCTCCTCCGCCCGGGGTTCCGCCTCCCATGCTTTGGGGGGATGAATCCATAGTCAGGCAGCGCCTGGGTCACGGGTGTGCTCAATTGACTTGCACGCCGCGAAAGTTCGTATTCAGGTACCCGTTTCCGACGAAAGAAATGGTAGATTTCTTCCGCCGGTATTTCGGCCCGACGCAGATGGCGTTTTCGAGATTGGATGCGGCCGGACAAGCTGCTCTGTCGGCACAGCTGGAGTCGGTGTGGGTGGAACACAACATGGCAACCGACGGCACGACCGCGGTGGAAGGCGAATACCTGGAAGTGCGCGCGATCCGCGCCTGAAGCAGGAATCGAGGATTTCAAGAGGGGGACCAGTGGACCAGCAACTCAAACAACTCATGAAAGAACTCGGCGACGCCATCAACGAATCGCTTTCCGACTCGGAACAGATCGCCGAAGTCGTCTCCCGCATCAAGGAAGGCGGATACGACATCTTTCTGGTCCTCGAAGCCACCATCGGCGTCAGCAAGCAGGGCGAAAAGACGTCGGACAAGACTTCGCTGGTCACAACGCTCTCGACCAATCCCGAATTCAAGATCAACGATCAGGACCTGAAGTTCCTGAAATCGCTGCGCATCAAGATCGACGAGGAAAAGCACAATAAAGACTAGCCCCAAAGGCAGGCCCGATCGGGACAAGCAGCCCGCTCCCGGAGAGTACTTTTACGCGATGACTCAGTTAGCCAACACTTGATTCAGGAGCTGCTCCACGGCGCGATCCGCCTCTAAAATCGAGGATTTGTGATCGGGCATGCCGGATAGGTCTGTATTCGCGAAAGCGATTCTCCCAAACGGGGCTGCCCGCAGAACATCTCCCGGCGCGGGCTTGCCGTCTTTGCCGAAGTAGAACCCGGGGGCGGGGCTTGCATAGGCGTGGCCCCAGCGATTCAGGATAATGCCGGCGATGTCGCGCGACGCCTCGAAACCAGAGCGAGCGAACATGTCGGTAAGCTGCTGGCGAATCTGCCGTTCGCATTCGCGAAAGGGCGTCGAAATCATTTCCGCGCGACCCATATGGCCCTGCTGCTCGGCGGTCCGGCCCGGGTACATGTACAAAACTTTGATCGCCAGCACGACCGGTGAATCGGGCCCAATCGTCGGCGAATCCGCCCCGCAGAGCGCCAACTTACGGACCTGCAGGTAACTTCCGAGACCCTCAAACCACTCGCACCCGGAAATGCCCATCTTGTAAAGAAATCTCCAGTTGCGTACCGCAACGTTGGCCACCATGCAAGGGGAACGGTGGAACTGCGAGTAAGCCCATTTGCGATCTTCAGCAAGGTCGTGGACAACATGCCGGGTCGTCCAGCTTCCGCCTGCCATCACCACGGAGCGTGCTTTCACCCGATATGTCTTACCGCCGCGAGTGTAGGCGATGGTCACGGACTCCGATTTCGCCGGGTCACCGTCGTGCTTTACCCATACCGCGGTCGAATCCAGACGAACACGTGCAGCGGCTCCCGCGCGATCGAGAGTGGCAAAATTCACGTTGTTACGACAAACATCTTCGAGCGAAGGCGAGCCCGAAATCGATTCCGGAATCAAGGTCTTGGCGATGAGCCGCGCGATGCCGCTATTGCCATCGGGGAACATTTCCGTTCCGTCCTCGGGGATGGGCCCCAACTCATCAAAGGCATATCCGGTATAGCCGGAGAGGGCATCGGGACCGAGGCCGAAGCCCCCGCCCTCATCGGACAGAAAGGTTCGAACCGTGTCGCGGCTAATGCTGTATTTCTCCATCAAATGGTCTTCGAGTGTGATGGTGTCGAGGTAGCGCGAGACAGCGTCACCGCGGTACTGCGGTTTTTGCGTGGCCTGATCCGGAGATTGAGACCGCAACAACTCCTCGCGGGTTCTTGCCGAAAGCGGCGCTCCTTCCAACTTCTTGCCCCAGGGATCGGTCACCCACACTCCCTGCGGCTGGCCGAATTTCTTTCCGAAGTACAGACCGTAGGGCGCCGACCCAAGATAGGGCGTGCGCGTAAGCGGTATCTCTGGCGCGGGGCCGGCCCACTTCTGATATTCCAGGCGCGGCGCCTTCAGTCCAATCGACTCGTAGAATCGCGCAATGAAGCTGTGCGGATAGGGGGGCCAGAAAAGTGCCGAACCCTGATGCCCGATCAGCCGGTGACCGTCCACGAGAAACTCATTGCGCTTGGCTTCGCCGCCGAAGATGGGATGATTGTCGAGCACCAGGCACGTCTTGCCTTCCCCAGCCTTGCGCTGAAAAATCAAAGCCGCCGCCAGGCCGCTGATGCCTCCACCCACCACGACGCAATCGTAGGTTTCACCTGTGTCAATAACGCTGGGCGGAAGGCGCTCAAACAAACCATCGCGAATCTGGTGCCCCGCCTGCATAACGGCGAGCGTATTGCCGTTGGAGTTGGCGTAGTCGCCGACGCCACCGTAACCGGTCCAGTCGTCTTCGCTGGGATTTGCGGTGCGATTTGCATTCGCCGCGATAAGATCTGCCGGGGAGACGGAATTCAGCAACAGGCCTCCGGAGGCGAGCAACGTGGCGTTCAGGAAGTCGCGCCGCGTGATGGCCGACTCCATGCCCAGCGCTTTTTCGGCGCGCGGATTCTCTCCGCCCAGCCCGGGCGGCCGCAGCTTCTTTGATTGCGTTGACATCTTTTTTTTCAATGCTGCCTCCAGAACCCGGCGCTCCGGCATCGTGCAGCATTATAAGCGTTGGCGGCGTGCCAGCGACCGTGAGGACTGTGCTACCATCTACTGTTTTCTGGTTTTCTTTTCGCATCTGCCGTGCGGAAAGTAAAGATTCCGGTACACGCAGGCCGCACCGGAACGGAGTCTGAGGGCGGAGATGAAAGATACTCTCGGGGTTCTCTTGGCAGGCGGCGCTGGGGAGCGACTCTATCCTCTCACTCGGGATCGCGCCAAGCCTGCAGTTACGTTCGGCGGCATCTACCGCATCATTGACATCACACTTTCCAACTGCCTGAACTCCGATCTGCGGCGCGTTTACATCCTCACCCAGTACAAGGCGCTGTCGCTCAACCGGCATGTTCGCGAAGGCTGGAACATTCTGGGCCGCGAGGTGGGTGAGTTCATTGAAGTGCTGCCGCCCATGAAGCGCGTCAGCGACCAGTGGTATCAGGGCACGGCCGACGCGGTTTACCAGAATATTTATTCGATCGGGTCGGAGCAGCCCAAGCACGTGCTGATTCTTTCCGGCGACCACATCTACAAGATGGACTACGGCAAGATGATGAAGCAGCACCAGGACTCGGCTGCCGACATCACACTGGCCACGATCCAGATCAACCCGGACGCAGACCTATCGCTTCGGAGTTGTCGACGTCGACAAAGATGGCCGCATCAACGGATTTGAGGAAAAACCGAAAGTGACCGGACTGCGTTCTCCGCTGAACCCGGAGAAGGTCGCGGGGTCGATGGGCGTTTATCTGTTCAATGCCGACGTGCTCATTCCGGTGCTGCTCAAGGACGCGGAGAATCCGCAGTCCAGCCATGACTTCGGCAAAGACATTCTGCCCAAGATGGTCGACGATTATCGCGTATTCGCCTATGACTTCGTCGACGAGAACAAGAAAGAAGCGCTCTACTGGCGCGACGTGGGCACACTGGAGGCCTACTACGAAGCCAATATGGATATCGTCTCGGTCTCGCCGATCTTCAATCTTTACGACGAAGAGTGGCCGATCCGGACGCACCAGCGGCAGTATCCGCCGGCGAAATTCGTTTTCGCGGAAACCGGACGCACCGGCACCGCGCTCGATTCCATCGTCTCGAACGGATGCATCGTCTCCGGCGGGACTGTAAAAAACTCAATCCTCTCCCCCGACGTGCGGGTCAACTCCTACTCCGAAGTAGACGACTGCATCCTGTTCTCGCACGTCAGCGTGGGCCGCCGTTGCCGTATTCGCAAGGCCATTCTCGATCGCGACGTGCATGTGCCCGAGGGCACCACCATCGGCTACGACGCCGAGGCCGACCGCCAGCGTTACTTCGTCACCGAAAGCGGCATCACGGTGGTTACGCGCGACTACTCGCTGTTCGAGAACCCCGTTACGGTGGACTACTTCACCAGCGAATAGCGGAGCGAACCCATGATTCGACTACTCTCCGTAGCTTGCCTTGTAGCAGCAGTCTTCACGCCGGGTGACTGGATCGAACCTATATGGCGCGATCTTCGGTTCGGGCTGCGCTCACTCGCCAAGACGCCGGGCTTCGCCGCCACCGCCGTCATTGTGTTGACGGTTGGCATTGGAGCAAACACCGCGATTTTTTCGGTTGTGAACACAATCCTGCTCAAGCCACTCAGCTATCCCGAGCCGCAGTCGCTGGTGCAGTTGATGAACGTGGATCCCGAGGGAACAGATCCCGGCGCCAGCGTACCCAAACTCAACATCTGGCGCCAGCAAACCAGCATCTTTCAGCACGTTGCGGGATATGACCAGGGCGGGGCCGGACTTAACCTCACGGGCGGCGACAGTCCCGAACAGGTGCAGGGTCTTCACGTCACCGCCGACTACTTTGCCCTCTTCGGCGCACCGGTGCTCGCCGGACGCACCTTCACCGCTGCCGAAGACAGCCCCAACGGCGGCCATGTCGTCGTGCTCAGCTATGGCCTGTGGAAGCGCCGCTTTGGTGGCAATCCGAATATCGTGGGCACAAGTATCCAACTGGACGGCCAGCCCTACCTGGTGGTCGGGGTCATCGGACGCAGCTTCGTTACGGAAGCGGGAGGCGATCTCTGGCTGCCGTACCAGTTCGATCTCATGTCGCAGGACAGGGCCAACTACTTTGTCGTCGCGGCGCGCCTGCAACCGGGAATTACTGTGCCCATGGCCAACGCACAACTGAAACTGGCGGCCGACCAGTACCGCCGTACCTATCCCGGCGCTCTCGGCCCGCAGAGCGGCTTTGGGGTTATCCCCCTGCAGGAATCGATCATCGGCGACACTCGCTCTTCGCTCCTGGTTCTGCTGGGGGCCGTCGGATTCGTACTGCTCATCGCCTGCGCCAATGTGGGCAACCTTCTGCTGGTTCGCGCCACTGGCAGAAAACGCGAATTGGCCACCCGTTCCGCACTGGGGGCCGGCCGTGGCCAGATCATTCGGCAATTGCTGACGGAGAGTCTTGTGCTCTCGCTTGCCGGAGGCATGCTTGGCCTAGTCCTCGGTATTGTCGGAGTTCGGCTGCTTCTGGCGATTAGTCCCAGCGGCATTCCGCGCATCGGCGAAAACGGCTCTGCGGTCACGCTGGATTTGAATGTCCTGTTCTTCACTTTCGGCGTCTCGGTGATCACCGGAATCCTGTTTGGCCTTGTCCCTGCCATCAGCGCGTCTCGGCCCAACCTTGCGGCAACGCTGAACGAGAGCAGTAACCGCTCGGGCGTTGGCTTCCGCAGCGGCCGGTTACGGTCGGTGCTGGTGGTGAGTGAAATGGCCCTGGCGCTCATCCTCGTGGTGGGAGCAGCGCTGCTGATTCGCACGTTCTTGAATCTCCAGAGCGTCGATCCCGGCTTCAACCCGAACAACGTTCTTACCATGGCGATGTCGGTCAACGGAGAGCGCTTCCAGAAGACCGCCGGGGTCGCCCAGATCATTCGCGACGGAACCGATCGTCTTGAAGCTGTTCCCGGCGTGACCAGCGCTGCGGCAGCATGCTGTCTTCCGCTGCAGGGCGGTCTTGGCTTGCCGTTTGACATCGTCGGCCGGCCGAAAGGACCCGATCCCTCCACCGGAGGAGCCGGTTACTTTCCGGTCTCATGGAGCTACTTCGACACCTTTCAAGTTCCCATCCTGCGCGGGCGCAATTTCACCGAGCATGATGATGGCTCCGCTCCCGGCGTCGTCATGATCAATGCGGCGATGGCAAAAAAATTCTGGCCGAAGAGCGACCCGCTGGTGGACCGCATCGTCATCGGCGCCAACGCAGGTCCGGTCTTCGTGGAGCCGCCGCGTCAGATCATCGGGGTCGTAGGCGACATGCGGGATGGCGGCCTCGATCAGGATCCATTCCCCACGATGTACATTCCGATCGCGCAGATGCCCGACAAAGTCACCGCGCTCAACTCGAGAATCACGCCGCTCTGGTGGATCGTGCGCAGCCGGGTGGAGCCAGATACGCTCATCGGGCCCACGGCCATCGCTCTGCGCGAGGCCACTGGAGGTCTTCCCGTCGGGCACGTCCGGACAATGAACGAAATTGCCATTTCAACCATCTCGCGGCAGCGCTTCAGTATGCTCCTGCTGACCATCTTCGGTTCGTGCGCATTGCTCATGGCAGCCATTGGCATTTACGGCTTCATGGCCTACTCGGTGCAACAACGGACGCAAGAACTCGGGATCCGCATGGCCCTGGGCGCGCAGGCTCCAAACATCCGCAACATGGTGATGCGCCAAGGCATGGTTCTCGCGGGCATCGGCGTGGTCATTGGAATCGGCGGAGCTCTCGGGCTCACACACTTCCTCGCCGGTTTTCTGTTCGGAGTGAAAGCCTGGGATCCTGCGGCCTTTGTGGCGACGCCACTGCTACTGAGCGCGGTCGCGCTCCTCGCCGTCTGGATCCCAGCTTACCGCGCCACCCTGGTTGATCCCGTGACTGCCCTGCGGTTCGAATGAAGGGGGAAGCCGCGCTGACCGGTTTGCGAAATTCGACCAGACCGGATTCGCATGCGTGCTCGTCCGCTGGAGAGTGGCTTAGATCCAACCGGGGCCCACTGATCGCTGGTCACCCATGAACTACTCCACTCCGAACAATGCAGGAAGCGCATCAAGAAGCTAAACCACCTTTGGGCTTGACGGCTCATGAACTCCGGAACATAATCCGCCGACATCCCATCTCAGACGGTGCGAGCTCCCCCCCAAGAGCGAAAGGCTGACTCTGACTCACAACCTCAGCCTCAGCTTTGCTCGCGACGTAGACGGGGAAACCGTTTCGGACAACAAAACTATTGACGAGATTCAAGGAGCTAACATGAGGCGTGACCGTTTCACCCATCTCACTCCTATGATCGCAGGGCTGCTGGCAGGCCTGCTGTTCGCGATTCTGGCTGTACCACTTAGCGCTACAACCAAGGCGGGACCTCACCCCTTTTACGACCTCACTCACGAAGTCACACTGAGCGGTCCGGTGACGGGCGTTGTGCATGGACCCTCGGCCGGCCTGATTCCCGGCTCCCATATCTTGCTTGTGACCGGATCCGGCACGGTGGATGCGAGTCTGGGCAAATGGGGCTTGCAGGGCAAAGAAGATTCCATTCACAACGGCGAGCAAGTGACCGTCAAGGGCGTGATGAAGACCCTGAGGAACAAGCAGGTCTTCGTGGTGCGCACAGTCGAGTTCGGCGGTCATACGTACGTGATCCGCAATGAGCATGGCGTACCGCTTACCCCAAAGTCGCATGAACGTGTGCAAAAGACTGCCCAGATGGGGGTGTCACAATGAACCGGAGAATCTATGCAGGGATTTTCGTCGCAGTGGTTTGTCTCGCCTTTGGCTTGTTGACGGGCTGCAGCAGTTCAAGCTCCGCACCTCCTCCTCCTCCTCCTCCTCCTCCTCCGACCAAAGCCAATTACGTTTTCTATATGAGCGGCCAAGACACCGGCGGCGGCACTGGAGACAATTACTATGCCATCGCGGGCGCGCTGACCATTGACTCCACAGGCAAGGTCGTCGGCGGCGAAGAAGACTACAACGACGCGTTCGGCATCACGTCGCCGGGCGAACCGACTGCTCCAGACACGATCGCCAATGATGGCACGTTAGTCGTGGATCCCACGACCGGACTCGGAACGCTAACCATTACCTCCAGCTATCTGGGCGTGCAGATATTCGCCGTGCAGTTTGTCAACCCCAACCACGCGCTCATCATGCAGTTTGACGGCACCGCAACTTCCAGCGGCAGCCTGGATCTGCAAACGGCTGGCGCCGCCGATGGCAACTACGCCTTCGCGATGTCCGGTATGAACCCCAACTATGACTCGGTCGATTTCGGAGGTGTTTTCAGCGTGAGCGCTGGTGTCATCACGGGCTTCTACGATGTGAATGATGCTGACACTGGCGTGACCACCGCAAACGCCCTCAACGCGGCCGCGGCCACAGGAGACTCATTCGGGCGAACCGTGATTACAGGGGTCACCAACCCCGGATGGGGAACACCACTCACGCTGGCCGCCTACCCGGTCGGTCCGGAAGTAATACGATTCATCGACGTGGACACTTCGACCGATCCCGGCTACGACGCGGCTGTCGGCTCGGCCTATGGGCAGGGTTCAGGCACGTTCGACAACACGTCGCTGACTGCAGGATTGTTCGCCGAGATTGGCCAGTGGAGCTACACGTTCGCGACGGTTGGCCAGTTCGCCACTGACGGCGGCGGCAATATAACGTCCGGTCTTGCGGACAACAACGAACTGGACTGGGGCGTGCAGTTGTTTGGTAGCGACATTACCGGCAGCACCTACGATCTGGTCAGCAGCGGCGTCAACGGGTACGGCTCGATGACGCTGACGAACAACGGGGACATTTCACTTCTGGGCGTCTACATGGTGGACCCAGCTCTGAACATCAACGATCCCAACAACACGGCGACGGACGGGGGCGGCGCTCTCATCGTCGACTTGTCCCCCTCTCTCGTTACGCCGGGCGGCATGGGCGTCATCACTCCGCAAACCGACACAACGGCTGCGGACTTCAGCGGCAACTATGCTGCTGGATTCCAGAACTTCAACTACTTTAACTTCACTGTTTGCGGGGATTGCGAATTCGACATGGTCGGTCCGTTCAGCATGGCCAGCGGCGGAGCGTTGAGCACGGCATCCATCGGTGCCGACGACAGCGATCCGCTCGACACCATCAGTGGCGTGGAGAGCACCGGCGATACCTACGGTTCAACTCCGCTACCGGTGGCCGCCGGTTATTTCAGTATGCTGGACATCAACGGCACACCCAATCCCCTGAACGCAACTATCGATGGCTTGTCGGGACCCTTCGATGTCGATATCTTCCAGGCCAGCGCCACGACGTTGTACTGGATCAATGTCGATTCAACTGACAACTCTGTCTACCTCGGAACGCTCGAGGCGCAGAGCTCAATTGCCCAGGTGCGCGCGGCCAAGCGACGCGCAACGAAAATTCAACCGGAGAGGAAGACCACTAAGACAACGTTTGGCCCACACCTCCGCTAGACTCTGGGTCGGCAACGCCCATCCGTGGCGCACCGCAAGGTGCGCCACTTTTTCATGCCCGCAACGTAGGCGCAACTTCGGCGCAACCCGGCAGATCACTTTATTTTCGTTGGTT
The DNA here is from genome assembly GCA_963825155.1 of uncultured Acidobacteriaceae bacterium. GTDB lineage: Bacteria > Acidobacteriota > Terriglobia > Terriglobales > Acidobacteriaceae > Sulfotelmatobacter. Next base: position 442,725 of record CAWGRZ010000005.1, read on the forward strand.
GTTCAGCGGCTAACTGCTTCGGCCTGGGACAGAGCCCGCGCCTGGTTCGCGACCAGCACGGCTCCCTGCGCCCTTGCTTCCTTTTCGAGCGCAGCCAAGTGAACTCGGGCGGACGCGGATCCCGACCACATTTCAATCTCGCCCATTGCGAGGCGGACCTGGTATTCGTAGAGGCGATAGCCGAATTTGCGGGCGGAAGACAGTGTAACCGCTAATTCTTTGAGGGCCTCTGCGGTCTTGCTGGACTTGGCCTTCAACCGGGCATCCGCGAGCGCGGTTTCGTAGTGTGGCGTCTGTAGTGTGGTCTGCCTGGAGAGAGCAACCGACTTCTCCACTGCGCTCTGTGCCTCTTTCAGCTTGCCCGCGCCCAGCAGATTGCGGGCCAAGATGGCCTCGGCCCAGGCTCCGTTGCCGGCTGAGTTACTTTTTTCGTATCCCGCTGCGGCCTGCCGGGCCAGGGCTTCGCCGTCAGAGTACTTTTTCTCGACCAGATCGATCGACGCCAATGACACGCTGAGCTGGGCGGTAAAATCCTCGTCGTCCATTGTTTTGCACAAGGCAAGCGCCTGCTCGTACTGTTTGCGCGCGCCGGCCAAATCTCCCTGGGCGAAAAGAGCGTCGCCGAGACCCGAGATGGGATAGGGCTCGCCCCGGCGGTAGGCAATCTCGCGGGTCAGGGTTAGCGCCTGCTCGAAGTATTTCTTGCTCTGGTCCAGATCGCCCATCTCTACAAAGAGGTTGCCCAGGTTATTCAGCGTGGCGGCGGCTCCGCGCCGGTCGCCGATCTCGTTGAATTGAGCCAGAGACTGTTGCTGCATCTTCAGAGCGCCCGGCAGGTCCCCGAGACCGTCGAGCGCGTTGGCCAGGTTTCCGTAGTCGCTGGCCAGTCCGAAAGGGTCGTTGATCTCGCGATCAAAGCGCAATACCTGCTGGTAGGACTTTTCGGACTCGCGCAGTTTTCCTTCCGCATAGTAGACGTTGCCCATCCGCTCGAGGGTGGAGCGAATGCTCTTCTGGGCGCCGATTTCCTGAAATACGGGAAGTGCGTCTTCAAACTGTTTCTTGGCGCCTTCGTAGTCTCCTTCGTCGAAAAGGAGGTCTCCCACCATCAGTAAGGTGCGGGCAGCGCCGCCGCGATCGCCGGCGGATACATAGAGTTCTCTGGCCTGGTTCGAGAGTTCGATGGTTTTCTGCGATTGCCCCATGCGCTCCCAGGCTTCCGCATCCAGTTGTAAAGCTTGCGCCACCAGCAGGTTCGCGCCTACCGCCCGGCCTCGGTTGGCGGCCTGCTCGGCCACCGATTGCTGTCGTCTGAAATCGCTGAGAGACATCGCAATGCTGGCCTCGGCGAGATCGATGCGAGCCGCATCGGCCTCGGAGACGGTCAGCCTGCGAAGATCCGCGAGCGTGTTTTCCGCGTCGCTGGCGTGTCCTCCCGCGATCTGCGCCCGGATGAGAAACAGGCCGTAGTCAATGTTGTCGGGAAAGAATTCCCACAGAGCGCGGTAGCTCTCGATGGCCTGCGGTCTTTCCGCCAAGAGCTCGTGGGCGCGGCCCTCGATGAGCAGGCGCTCTTCCCGGGAGAACCGCGGCGAGAGTTCCAGGGCCCGCTTGGCCTGCTCCTTCGCCTTGCCTTCATAGCCCAGAGCCGACCAGGCTTCCGCCAGTGCCGAGTGCGTGGGCGCGTGGTCGGGATCGAGGACGGCAGCCTTCTCCAGCAACTCACGCGCCGCCAGCGCATCGAACAGACGCAGTCTTTGCAGACCCAGGGAGTAGAGGCGCGCAGCCTCGGGATTTGCCGGCAATGAGGCGCGCACCAACGCCGACTGCGTGTCCGACAGAACACCTGCGCCCAGTTTGGCGCGCAATTCGGCGCCAGCCTTGTTGACCAGGCTGTCGATTTCCGACTCGCTCCCCTTTTCCGAAACCGACGCCAGGGTTTCCCCCGCGACCGCATCCTGCAGGCGCAGATCAACCCGCAGCTGGCCGTTGCCGAGCGGAAGGTAGGAGCCCAGCACTACGTCATCGCTGCCCAGATTTTGCCGGATGCGAGTAAGCGTCTGACGGCTGAAGCTGTCGGCATCGGGCAAGGCCAGACTCATCTTCATCTGCGCGACGCTCTCTCCCGGGATGGTGCGCAGTTGATCGCCCTGGCTGAGTTCGGTGGTCAGCATCTCGGAGAGCGCCGTCGAAAGCCACGCCTTCTCCGGATTGGCCGACAAATTCTTGAAACCCAGGACGGCGACGGAGCGGCGGCGGTTCGTCACTGGGTTCGCCAGTGGGTTCGCCGCCGGGGCGGAATTCACCCGCTGCTTGTGGTGGAGGAAGTAGAAAACATAGGCGCCCATCGCCAGCAGCAGCACCGCGGCCGCCGTGATCGCCAGACGACGCGCCGGACCACTCGCCGGGTCACGCCCCAGATCACTCGGCAAGCCACGCTTCGAGGGGCTGGGCAGGATCGCGCCCGTCGATGCCGAAGCAGCCGACCGCTCCAAGGCGACCGCCAACTCTCCGGCAGACTGGTAGCGCAGCGCGCGAGTACGCGCCAGCGCTTTCAGAATCACTTCGTCGAGCCAGGCGGGTACCTCGGGATTGAGATTGCTGGGAGCTTCGGGAGGCTGATTCAGAATCGCGTTGATCAAAAGCGCGGGTACAGTCTGCGGGAACGGACGCTTCCCGGTAGCCATCTCATAAAGCACGGCTCCGGCCGCCCAGATATCACTGCGCGCATCCGCCCCCTCTCGACTCAATTGTTCAGGAGACATGTAGGGCAGCGTCCCGCTGGTCTCCTGCGATTGGGTCAGGGTCGCGCTCAAACCCAGTTCGTTGGCCTGGGTCATGAACTGCGCCAGCCCGAAATCCAGAATTTTCAAGCGACCGTCGGTGGTCAGCCGCAGGTTTCCCGGCTTCAGATCGCGATGGATGATTCCCTGCTGGTGCGCCGCCGCCAGCCCTGCCGCGAGTTGCACGCCCAGGCGCACCACTTCCGCCGCAGGCAGCGAGCCCCGCGCCAGCTTGGCATCCAGAGTGACGCCTGCGATGTATTCGGTGACCAGAAAGTCGTTGCCGTCCTGGCTGCCGAACTCATGGACGGTAGCGATATTGGGATGATTCAGGCGGCCCAGCGACCAGGCTTCTTTGCGGAACCGTTTGCGGGCTGACTCGTCGCCCAGAGAGCCGGGGGCAGCACTTTGATGGCTACATCGCGATCGAGCTGCTCATCATGAGCGCGATAGACGACACCCATCCCTCCAGCGCCGATCTGCTCCACGATCCGGTAATGGGACAACTGCTTCCCGATCATTGCCGCACCATAAACGGGGGAAGGATACCACCTTGGTGGATGGTGAAACAGGAATGCACAACGTTGCAACCCTGCCGGTCTTCCGGCGTTGCCGAGCCTGACCGGGAAACATTAACGTCAGCGCCGCCCCGCTCCTACCGCTGCTACAATGCCCTGTTTCACGGTCGTAATCCGATTCACGTCCGATTGAAGGCGAACTTCAAGGCCCACAACCGCGTATTGTCTTGTGGGTGGGGCTTGGGACAGTCTCAAGCGTTCGGTTCGTCCTGAGTCAAGCCCAGGCCGAAGTCTCAGTTTGCAGGTTACATTTCCGGGGAGCGCAAGTGGAAGACGTCCAGGTGGTCGCGATGCTGGTCCGGCGCTGTATCGCCGGCGACGCCGCCGCCTGGGAGGAAATCGTGCAAACTTACAATCGGCGCATTTACAACATTTGCTACCGCTTCGCGGGATCGGGCGACGACGCCCAAGACCTCACGCAAGAGGTTTTCATCAAGATGTACCGCACCCTTTCGAGTTACGACCACTCCAAAGGCGCGTTCGTCACCTGGGTGACGACCATTACCCGCAACCTGCTGGTCGACCACTTTCGCAAGACCAAGCAGGATCGGATGACGGACTCCATGGACACGGCAGCGTCGGAGCACGAGGACGCCCAGCCGCTCAGTGAGCAAATCCCCGACCAATCCGCTCCCCCGGACGCCCAGGTTCGCAGCCGGGAGGTGTCGGAGACCGTGCACGCGGCCTTGGCCAAACTTTCGCCCGAGCTTCGGGAAGCAGTGATTCTAAGGGACTTACAGGATATGGACTACCGCGAAATTGCCACCGTTTTGAAGGTTCCGGAGGGTACCGTGAAATCACGAATAAATAGAGGGCGGGCGGAACTTGCCCGGCTCCTGCAACGTACCTATAGGCAGGTGATGTGATGCCAGATCGAACGAAAAACGATCACACCAGTAACGGAATCGGATGCAACGAGTTCGATCTCCTGCTCACGGACGCGCTCGACGGCGTCCTGACCGGGACCGGACTCGACCGCTTCCAGGCTCACGCCGGGGTTTGCAAGGCGTGTGGGCCGCTGCTCGCAGAAGCTACGGCGGGCCGCAACTGGCTGAAGGATCTCACGGAGGTGGAGCCTCCAGTCAGCCTGGTCACGAACATCCTGGCATCCACAACGGGCGTTGACACCCAACGCCTGCGGGCGACCATACGCGCTCACCAGCCGCAGGTTTCGTGGCTGGAACGCGTGCAAGCCGCGGTTTCCGGTGCTCTGGAGCCGATCTGGGCCACGGTTCGCCAACCGCGCTTTGCCATGTCGTTCGGCATGGCATTCTTTGCGCTGTCGGTGAGCCTGACCGTACTGGGCGTGAAACCCGCCGACCTGCGGCAGATCAGCCTGCGTCCGTCCGCGATCCGGCACACCTACTACACCACGCAAGCCCGGGTTGTGCGCTACTACGAGAACATCCGGATCGTCTACGAGGTGGAGTCGCGGATGCGCGAACTCAAGCGCAACGTCGCGCCCGCGGCGCCGAGTCCTCAGGACTCCAAACCGCTCAAAGAGAAAGAAAACAAGAACGACACAACACAACAGCCCGAGCAGAAGCAGGAGCGCAACTACAGCCAGACCGAGAGCAATATCGTTCTGGCCAGCGCACCTCTGGGTCCATCTGTCAGCGATCTGCCTGTAGTGTCGGTGACCACGTACAGGAGGTTGGTATGAACTGCGCCACACACAGCGATACCGCTGCGGTGGCTTTCTGCCGCACTTGCGGCAAGCCACTTTGTAACAATTGCACGCGCGACGTCCGCGGAGTGATTTACTGCGAGGGCTGCCTGGCCGCGCGCATGGAGGGCTCCATCCCGGCGGCGGGTTTCGTTCCGCCGATGCAGACGGTGTATCCGCCAGTTGGCGGGCCCTCGGCAGGGCCCCGGCCACCTCTCAACACCGGTCCGAATCCGACCGTTGCGGGAATTTTAGCCGGGTTTTTTCCCATCGGCGTGGGCGCCGTTTATACCGGCCAGTACGCCAAGGGGTTGTCGCACCTGGTGATCATGGTGCTGATGATCCTGGGGGTGAGTTCCGATCTCCCGTGGTACATGATCACCATGCTCGGCATCTCCATGGGGTTCTTCTACGTCTACCAGATCATCGACTCGATTCGCAGCGCCAAGGCGATCCAGATGGGAGAGCCTGCTCCGGACCCGTTCGGATTGGCACAAGCGTTCGGTGCGGGCGAGAAGTTTGAAGGCACAAAAGTTCCGGCTGGGGCCGCCATTCTCATCGGCCTGGGCATTCTCTTCCTGTTGCACACGGCCGGACTCTTTGAGTTTGGTCTGGATCGTTTCTGGCCGCTCATCCTGATCTTTTTCGGGGTCTGGCTTTTTGCCAAACACTGGGGTCTGCTCGGCGCTACCACGGCAGTCTGCCGCTGTGAACAATGCCGCACCAGGAAGCTGATGGGGCCGGCAATTCTGGTTACGCTGGGCGTGCTCTTCCTGCTCGACAACGTTTCTCGCGTAAGCTTCGGCAGGACCTGGCCCGCCATCCTGCTGGTGATTGGAGTGGTCAAGCTGATGCAAAGCAACGCATCCCCTAGCGGACACATCGGCCCGATGACTCCGGGACCATCCGGACTTCCGCCCAGTGCCGGCTTTCCGCCTAACCCGCCGCCGTCTCCCGCGGAGCAGAGCACGGAGCCACCCTCTTCTGGCGAGGTGAAAAATGTCTAGCCCAGTGTCAACCCCGGGGATTCCGCCGGTTGCTCCTTTGCCGCCGCGGCGTCGCCGTTCGTTTGCCGGACCGTTTGTCCTGATTGTGCTGGGCACGGTGTGCCTGCTCGGCACCATGCGCATTCTGTCCCTGGCTCGACTCGCGCACCTGTTCGCGAACTACTGGCCGCTGCTGCTGATCTTTTGGGGCGTAATCAAGCTGATCGAGCACCAGCAGGCGCAGCGCGAAGGCACGCGTGCATCCGGGATTGGCGCCGGCGGAATCTTCCTGGTGGTGATGATCGTAGTTTTCGGTTTGATCGCGACCCAACTGGAGCACGTCAACTGGTCCGGCCTGCGCGACCAAATGAACCTCGACGACGGTGGGTTCAACGATATATTCGGCGAGAACTACAACTACAACGATCACCTTGAGCAAGACTTCCCGGCGGGCGCAAGCCTGAAGGTCGTCGACAGTCACGGAGCGGTCAGCATCCACGCCTCCGACGACAACAAGATCACCGTCGTCGTCCGCAAGCGCGTCGGGGCGGAGAGTCAGGGTGATGCCGACAAATACAACAACGAAACCAAACCGACGATCACTGCCATCGGCGGACTGGTGACGCTCGATGCCAAAGTCGAAGGCGCGGGAGATCATCCCGTGGTCAGCGATCTCGATATTTCGCTGCCTCGTAAAGTGGCGGTCTCCATCGCATCGCGCCGCGGAGATGTGGATGTGGTTGGGCGTGATGGCAATATCGACATCTCATCCCAGCACTCTGACACTACCGTTGAAGATGTGAATGGCAACGTCAAAGTGAGCCAGGAGAAAGGTTCGGTGAAAATCGAGCAGGTTACCGGCGACGTGCACGTCGAAGGCCGGGTTGACGACGTTTCGGTTGCCGACGTCAAGGGTGCGGTGCAACTGGACGGCGAATTCCAGGAGAGCGTGAAACTGGCCCGCATCACCAAGACGGTCACTTTCAAGTCCTCGCGCACAGACCTCGAGTTCTCGCGCATTGACGGGTCCCTGGACCTCGATTCCGACGATCTTCACGCCGATGAAATCACGGGCCCGCTGCGCTTGACCACCCGTTCCAAGAACATCCTGCTCAATGGCGTTTCCGGCGATGTACGGCTGCAGAATGACAACGGCAGCATCGAAGTGACGATGCGCTCGCTGGGCAACGTGCAGATTGACAGCCGCAATGGCGACATCCAGTTGAGCCTGCCCGAGAAGGCCGGCTTCCGCCTGGATGCGCGCACGCGCGATGGTGAAATTCAATCGGACTTTCCTGAGTTGAAGTTAAGCAACAATGATCATGAGGGCACGGCTACCGGCAGCGTCGGCAACGGCGCGGCTCACATCGTGTTGAACAACGAGCACGAGGGCATCGAGATCCGGAAGGCCAGTCTGCAACCGCCCAAGCCACCCGAACCGCCCGCTCCCAAGGCAGGGAAAGCGCTGCCGGCGCCCAAGGTAAAAGTGGAACCGACCGAGAACTAAGGCTTTACCAGTTGTTCATTGGGGTTCCAGACTCTATTTGATTGTCCGTATAGCGTAGCTATGCGCTATACAAGTGATCCTGAGTTACAGGCACGTCACTCCTGATTAAGGACCAAGTTTCGCGCTTACCAGTTCTTCCACCTGCGCCAGCACTTCATCCTCGCGCAGAGAAGTCGAGTTGATCACCACCGCGTCTGCCGCGGCCACCAGCGGCGACGCCGCCCGGGTGCGGTCGCGCCGATCGCGCTCGCGTAGTTCGGCGGCTACGCTCGCAGCCACCTCACCCTTGATTTTCTGCTGCTCCATACGGCGTTGCTCGCGCACGACGGGGTCGGCGTCGAGAAAGACCTTCAAATCGGCGTCGGGAAACACTTTGGTCCCGATGTCGCGGCCTTCCATCACCACACCGCCCCCGGACCCCATTTCTCGCTGATGAGCTACCATCCACTCCCTGACCTTGGGATGCACCGAGATCCGCGAAGCAGCTTCGGTCACGTCGCGCTCGCGGATGCGCGAGGAAACATCGCGCTTGTCGAGCAGGGTGCGGTTCCCGCCGATGGTGGGCTCGAGATGAATGTGCAAATTCTGCGCCAGCTTGACCAGCGCGGCTTCATCGTCGAACGAAGCGTCGTGCTCGATCGCCTGCAGCGCCAGCGCTCGATACATCGCCCCGCTCTCCAGGTTGACGTATCCCAGTTTGCGCGCCAACCGCGAGGCCAGCGTGCTCTTGCCCGCGCCCGCCGGTCCGTCGATGGCAATAATCAGTTTCCGGAAGGAGGATCCGTTGGTGGAGTGGTCAGTCATCGTCGGTCAGTCATCGTCGAAGGTAACGATTGTACACGGGCGGGGTTTGAGAGGAGCGGCTGGAATCTTTGGGTGTCCCCGTATAGCTATTCCACGATGAGAGATCACAACCGAAGAACCTGATTCTCCACATCCCGCGCAACCTGCGCCACGTTCCCGGGCCTGCCGAGATCGCGCCAGTAATAATCATCCGCGCGAAAGCCGAGGATTGTTTCTCCCTGGGCTGCGAGACGCAGATAGGACATGATGATGGAGAAAGCTCCCGCTTCCGTCATCTTCGGAAAAAGGCGGGGGGAAATCACGTGGATACCGGAAAACGCCAGTGCCTGCACCTGCGCCGAAGGACGAACCATTTCCGGCGCTGCGTATCCGGTTCGCCGTCCGCAGAGTTGCTGCTGCTCATCGAAGAGCAGGTATCGGGAAGTTTCGCGATCCTGCACCGCCAGCGTGGCCAGTGCCTGGCGCTGGCGATGAAATTCCACCATGCGTTGAAGATCGATGGTGCTGACCACGTCGACGTTGTGGAGAAGGAACGGCTCCTGCGAAGCACTGGCATTCTCGAGAAAAAACCACGCCGCCTTCTTCAGGCCGCCTCCGGTGTCGAGCAAGACCTCCTCGCGCGAGATTTCAATCCGCATGCCGAAGTTGCCGTTCTTCTTCAGATAATCGACAACCATGTCGGCAAAATGATGCAGGTTGACGATCACTTCGCGGACCCCACCTTGGCGCAGGCGCCGGAGCGTAATCTCAAGCAGGGTATGACCGGCAACTTCCACCAGAGCTTTGGGGCGATCATCGGTGAGTGGACGCAGCCGGGTGCCGAGACCGGCGGCAAGAATCATCGCCTTCATTGCTCGATCTTCTCCCGCTCAGATCTTTCCTGGTCAGATCTCTCCTGCGATAGTTTTTCCAGTTCGCGATGCCGTACCGTCACCTCGACGCCGTTCAGGCCACGCAGATGTTTCGCCAGCTGCTCCGCCAGATAGACTGAGCGATGCTGTCCGCCGGTGCAGCCGAACGACACCATCAGGTGCTTAAACCCGCGGCGCTGGTAGCTGCTCACGCTCGCATCCACCAGCGACATGACACTGGCAAGAAACTGATGCACGCTCTCCTGCTGATTGAGGTAGTCGATGACGGGCGCGTCTTTGCCAGTGAGGGTTTTAAAGCGTTCCTCGCGCCCGGGATTGGGCAGGCTGCGGCCATCGAAAATAAACCCGCCGCCGTTCCCGCTTTCATCCTTCGGCAGGCCGCGATGAAACGAGAAGCTATAAATCTGAACCATCAGGCTATCCGCTTCCGAAGCCAGGCCCTGTAATTTCTCCGACGCGAGCATGCTGTGGAACGCGTCCATGAGCGCCGGCAGCGCTACCGGCAGGGTGACGTTATGCAGCAGCCATCGCAGGTTCTTCAGCGCGTACGGTACGCTCTGCAAAAAATGGGTCTTGCGCTCATAAAATCCGCGAAAACCATACGCGCCCAGCGCCTGCATGATGCGGATATAAACGTAGCCGTAGTAGTGCTGCATGAACGCATCGCGCTTGAGATCGACGAATCCAGCCAGCGTCTCGAGATAATGATCGAGCAACTGGCGGCGCAGTTCCGGCGGTAGGTCGGCCTTGGCGTCGTATAGAAGAGAGGCGACATCGTATTGCAGCGCGCCTTTGCGCCCACCCTGATAATCCAGGAAAAACGGCTGCCCTTGGCGCAGCATGATGTTGCGCGACTGGAAATCGCGATACAAAAAATAATCCCGGCCCGCGCTCAACAAAAACCTCGTCAAGCGGCTGAAGTCATCTTCCATCGCCTGCTCGCTGAATGGAATGCCGGCCAACCGCAGAAAGTAGTATTTGAAATAGTTCAGGTCCCAGGTGATCGACTGCCGGTCGAAACTGCCCCGGGGATAGCACACTTTGTAATCCAAATCCCGCCCGGCCTCGATCTGGAACTTTGGCAACGTGGCGATGACTTTTCGATAGGCTTCGACCACGGGAGGAGTAATACTGTCGCCGGCGCGATTCTTCGAAAGAAATTCAAAGAGAGACGTGTCTCCCAGATCCTCCTCGAGATAAGCTCCGTGATCCAAATCTTCGGCATAAATCGCGGGTACAGGCAGACCGTGCTTGTGAAAATGCCGGGAAAATTCGAGAAACGCGGCATTCTCTTCGCGCACGCCGTACAGAATACCGATGGCGCTGACGTTCTCGCCCACCAGGCGAATGATTTTGCGTCCCGAACCGCCGAGCTGACCCTGGAGAGGTTGCACCTGCTCGACCGGCGAGTGGAAATGCTGCTCGAAAAGATTCCTGAGAACGTCCATGAATTGTGATCCGCGATGCAGTTCCGGCGCTTCCCCACAAAGATAACATCGAAGGGTGCCCGCAGAACGGTCACAACGCGACCGAGGCATCCCGGAGGGAAATGGCGAGAATCGCAATGACCGAGACAGAGTTGGACTAACGCTCGTTACGGGAGTGTACTCCCGGTAACTGGCGCGTTCCGTTACTGACCACTAGACTGCGAATAATTGCCGCTGGCCACCGACGTGCAGTCGATCTCGCGAAGGGCGTGGTGCCGGGCAAAACGGAAGTGAGAGGCCAACTTCAGGCGATGCCAGAGAACGCAATGGCAAGGAGCACGGGGTGGATCCCGGCGTGCACGTCTCGGTTCTGCATCTCCGTGTTTCTCTGGTTGGCCTGCTTCGTGGGTCTGCCCGCGGCGTTTGGGCAGATCTCTCCCGGAGCTCTGTCGCGACCGCACCAATCGTTGAATGGATCCACCAATTGCGCCACCTGCCACAAGTTTGGCGGCGAGGCAAAGCTGAAATGCCTGGAATGTCACACCGAGATTGCGACCCGGCTCTCCGCTCGCACCGGCTTGCACGCCACCTACAACATCCCTGCCGGGTCCAGCCAGGAGTGTGCGCGCTGCCACTCGGAACATAACGGGGAAGATTTCCCGCTGATCAAGTGGGATATTAAAACGTTTAATCACAAGGCGACGGGATATGTGCTCGAAGGCAAACACGCGGGCCTCGAGTGCAGCAAATGCCACAACCCGTCGCGCATTCCGGCGCAGGAACGAGCGACCATCAAGGTTAAGGATCTGACCCGGACCTACCTCGGTCTTTCGACCGGCTGCATTGCGTGCCACGAGGATCAACACAAAGGCCGCCTGGGCCCAGATTGCCAGCAGTGCCACAACTTCGTGGACTGGAAAACGATCAATGTCAGCCAGTCCGGTCAGTCCCAATTTGATCACTCAAAGACGCGTTATCCGCTGACCGGCCTGCACCTGCAAGTGCAATGCGCCAAGTGCCACACCAACGGGGCGGACGGCAAGCCGCAGTATGCGGGCATTCCGTTCAGCCAGTGCTCCGATTGCCACAAGGATCCACACCACGGCAGCTTTACTCAGGGCTGCCAGTCCTGCCACAACACCAGCGGGTGGAAAAAGATCTCGCTGCAGGGCGTCAATGAGCGCTTCGACCATTCCAAGACGAAGTTCCCGCTCGAAGGCAAGCATGCCAGCGTGGATTGCGCGCAGTGCCATGCCAGCGGTGACTTCAAGAAACCGCTGGTGTTCCAGAAGTGCATGGATTGTCACAAACCCGATCCGCACCATGGCCAATTTGCCAAGCGTCCGGGCGGCGGAGAGTGCGCCTCCTGCCACACTGTGCAGGGATGGAAGCCCTCGACCTTTACGGTAAAGGAGCACGCGGCCAGCGCGTACCCGCTGCAAGGGAAGCACGCCTCGGTGGACTGCGCGAAATGCCATATCCCGAAAGGGAAGGAGACATTGTTTAAGGTTAAATTCGATCGGTGCACCGATTGTCATGCCGACGAGCATGCCGGACAATTTGCGGCGGCGCCTTACCTCAATGCCTGTGATCGCTGCCACAATCTCGAGGGATATAAGCCCTCCACCTTCAGCCTGGCCAACCACAAGCAGACGCCCTTCGCGCTCACCGGCGGGCACCTAGCCGTGCCCTGCTCCGAGTGCCACAAGGAGTCGGCAGAGTTTCAGCCCAAGCCTGCCGTCATCTACCACTGGAAGAACCTGAACTGCACGAGTTGCCACGCCGATCCGCACAAAGGACAGTTCCAGGAGCGGATGCAGCAGAAACGGGCGGATGGTGCGCCGGCGGGATGCGAAGCGTGCCACACCACGAAATCGTGGAAGGAACTTTCGGGATTCGACCACTCAAAAACGTCTTTTCCACTGTTGGGGGCGCACCGCGCGACGGCTTGCATCGATTGCCACAAGCCGCCCAATCTTGAAACGAAGTTGCTCAACGCGGACTTCAAGTCCGCGCCGACCCAGTGCGAGGATTGCCATGAAGACATCCACGGAAAGCAGTTCGCCAAGGGGGAGATCACCCACTGCGCTGAGTGCCACAACAGCATGAAGTGGAAGCCTGCGCTCTTTGACCACGACAAACGGACCGCGTTTCCGCTGCGCGGCGCACATCAGAACGTACGCTGCACGGATTGCCACAAGCTAACGAAGGTGGTGGCCGCGAAGACTGTGCTTTTCTACAAGCCCACGCCGAAAGACTGCGCGGCCTGCCATGGACCCACGAATCCGGTTCCCCGAGTCAAGCGATCCGGTTCCTAGAGTTGAAGCGCCGGGAAACACGGTGCCCTTCCGGCTTCGAGAAGTCTTACAACCTCCAGTGTGCCCTTCGTGCCGGATTTCTAACGTATATCTCCCAGTAGCGCAGGAGTTCCGTGGTGGGAACACGGTTCAGATTTCGTACGCCGTCCAGTCTTCTGAACACTTTGTCTCAGGGCAAAAAGTGCGCACACAACGCGCAGAACTTACATTTCGCTTCTGGTAATAGTGAACTCATGGAAATCCGCCCCATGGCCGAATCGACGTTACCAACAGGCACTTGGGTAACTTTTGCGAGGGCATACGACTCGGTACTCTAAGTGGACTGCAAATTGCACTGCGCGTCATTACTCTCTTCGTCAGTTTTCTGAATGTTGTAGCAAAGCAAGGGGCGAGGCATGTTGGCGTCCGGGGGCGTGCTCAATCTGGTAGCTGCGCTGCTGCTGGGAATTTCCGGCACACCCGGAGGCGCGCCCGCGCAGGCCTCGGGAACCCATAGTCCGCACGGCAATCTGAATATTCCCTGCCAGAACTGCCACACGGCGAACGCCTGGAGGCCAATCCGCGCGGTTCCCGAATTCGATCACAATCAGACACGCTACCCGCTGCGCGGCATGCACCAGTCGGTGACCTGCATCCAGTGCCACGTCAAGCCGGTATTCACTAATGTTGGACTGCGATGCCAGGACTGCCACGCCGACATTCATAAGCGGCAACTGGGGGCAAACTGCGAGCAGTGCCATACCGTGCGGGGCTGGCAGGTCTCCATCCAGCAGATTCAGCAGCATAATAATCGCTTCCCGCTGACCGGAGCGCACGCGGCGGTGGACTGCGACTCCTGCCACAAAGGCGCGGCCAACAGCAAGTTCGAGACGATGTCCACCGATTGCTATTCGTGCCACGCCGGGGATTATCAGGGGACGACCAACCCGAATCACGTCACCGCCAAGTTTTCGATTACCTGCGAGGGCTGCCACGGGACCGACAACTGGCTGAATGCGAAGTTCGATCACAACTCGGTGGGATTTCCCCTGACCGGCGGGCACGCTGATCCGCCACGACAGTGCGTCGACTGCCACGTCAACAATAACTACAACCTGAGCAGCACTGCCTGCATCTCCTGTCATCAGAAGGATTTCGCCGGCGCCACCACGCCCGTGCCGCACAGCGGCTTTCCTACTACCTGCGAGCAATGCCACGACACGGTGCAGTGGAGCGACGGCAAGTTCGATCACTCCGCCACCGGGTTCGCTCTGACCGGTGCGCACACCGTACCCCCGCGGCAGTGCGCCGACTGTCACGTCAACAACAACTACACGTTAAACAGCACCACGTGCGTGACCTGCCATTTGAAGGATTTTCAGGGCACCACCAACCCGAACCACGTGGCCGGAAACTTCTCACAAACTTGCGAGACCTGCCACACGACCACGGCCTGGCAGCCCGCCAGTTTCGACCACACGACGGTGAACTTCCCGCTGACGGGCGCGCACACGGTGCCGCCGCGGCAGTGCGCCGATTGCCACGTCAACAACAACTACAACATTACGACCACGACGTGCGTATCGTGCCACTTGACGGATTTTCAGAACGCAACAAATCCGAACCACGTGCAGGGCGGATTCGCGCAGACTTGCGAGACGTGCCACAACACCACGGCCTGGCAGCCGGCAACGTTTGATCACTCAAAGTCCGGATTCCCCCTGACTGGGTCGCACACGGTGCCGCCGCGGCAGTGCGCCGATTGCCACGTCAACAACAACTACAACATCACCGTCACCACCTGCATCAGTTGCCACCAGACTGACTACAACGGCGCGACCACGCCGGTGCCACATGCGGGCTTCCCCACGACCTGCGAGCAGTGCCACGACACTGTGCTCTGGACCGACGGGAAATTCGACCACTCGACCACCGGGTTCCCGCTCACGGGCATGCATACGGTGCCGCCGCGAGCGTGTGCGGATTGCCACGTCAACAACAACTACAACCTGAACAGCACGGCATGCGTAACCTGCCACCTGAAGGATTATCAGGGCACGACGAACCCGAACCACGCTTCGGCCAACTTCCCCCAGACTTGCGAGACGTGCCACGACACCACGAACTGGACGGATGCAACCTTCAACCACAACAACACCGGATTCCCACTCACGGGGCTGCATACCGTGCCGCCGCGGCAGTGCACGGATTGCCACGTGAACAACAACTACAGCCTGAACAGCACGGCCTGCGTGACCTGCCACTTGAAGGATTATCAGGGGACGACGAATCCGAACCACGTTTCGGCGAACTTCCCGCAGACCTGCGACTCGTGCCACAGCACAACGACCTGGCTGAATGCGACCTTCAACCACGACAGCACCGGGTTCTCACTGACCGGTTCGCACACCGTGCCGCCGCGGCAGTGCACCGATTGCCACGTCAACAACAACTACAACATCACCGCCACGACGTGCGTCAGCTGCCACCAGACCGATTACAACACTGCGACCACGCCGGTGCCGCACACGGGCTTCCCCACTACCTGTGAGAACTGCCACGATACCGTGCTCTGGACCGACGGCAAGTTCGACCACTCCACCACGGGCTTCACCTTGACCGGTGCGCACACGGTGCCGCCGCGACAGTGCACCGATTGCCACGTCAACAACAACTACACGCTGAATAGCACGCTGTGCTACTCGTGCCACCAGAAGGACTACACCGGGACGACGAATCCGAATCATGCCACCGCCGGCTTCCCGACGCAATGCGAGCTGTGCCATGACACGACGGTCTGGACGGACTCCACGTTCAACCACAACAATACGACATTCCCGCTGACCGGCTCGCACACGGTGCCGCCGCGGCAGTGCACCGATTGCCACGTCAACAACAACTACACGACGTTGCCGACTACTTGCATTGGGTGCCACCAGACCGATTACAACAACACCACGAACCCGGGCCATGCAGCGCAGCCCCAGTTCTTCCCAACCACGTGCCAGACCTGCCACAACACGACCGCCTGGACCGGGGCTACGTTCAACCACACCCAGTACACGCCGTTCCCGATCAATCACGGGAACGCCAACGGTGTGTGCTCGACGTGCCACACGAATTCCAACGACTACTCGGTGTTCCAGTGCACAAACTGCCACACCAAGACTCAAACCGACGGGAACCACCAGGGCGTGAAAGGGTATGTGTACAACAGCGTCAATTGCTATCAGTGCCACCAGAACGGCCAGGGCGGCGGATGATCCAGCTTTGGGCCCGTGACGTGCTGTCGGTTGGCAGCGAGTGAGGTAACTCTGAATTTCAGGCGGCAGGTGGAGCGCCAGCGAGTGTCAACAACGGATGATGGCAGTTCAGAAACATATTGGGAGCTTGGTGCTCTTGTTGTCTTGTGCCGCCGCAGCGCAGAGCGCCGGGACGGCAACGGTGAAGAGGGTAACGGCGGCGCGAGAAGGCGCCGACTTGCGCGTGGAGGTCACGCTCAGCGCTCCGGTGAAGCCCACGATTGAAACAGCGGATCATCCCGCCCGGATTCTGCTCGACTTCGCCGATACCACCTGTAACGACAGTACGAAGAATGTCGCAGTCAACGCGAATGGTGTGCGCCGGGTGCGGACCGGCCAGCACAGTACCAGCCCTCTCATTACCCGCGTCGTGCTCGATCTCGATCAGGCCCATCCGTATACGCTGAAGACGGAGGCGAACCGGGTCATTCTTACCGTTGGCCCGGCGGAGCAGGCCCGCAATGTTTCCCATGGCGCTCCGGCTGCAGCCACGTCGGGGAATTTGATTGGGATTTTCCGCAGACGGCGGGAAAAAGCGGCACCGATCGCAGACGACAACTCTGAAGAGGACGGTGGTCTACCGGCGCCGCCTCCAACTCCAGCGGGCCCCGCTTTCGAGCCATCCAGCAATTCGTCTGTGGCCACGCTTCCTCCGGAACAGCCGTCGGCCCCTGTACCGGCGCCGCAGCCGACAACGAATTCTGCACCGGGCTCTGCCGGACAGGCTTCCTTCGAACAAAATCAGATTGCCACGGCGGCGAAGCCAAACGACTCGGCGGGCAGCGCTGCGGCGGCAATGGCATCGCCTACACGTGAGGCATCCGCGTCTCCCGCATCTGTACCGCCTGCGCCAGATGGATCTGCACCTACTGTTTCTGGACCTGTTGCTCCTGCACTTATTGCTTCTGCGCCTACAACGTCTGCACCCGCATCTGCACCTGCTACATCTGCACCGCCCGCGTCTACAACTCTTGCACATGCGCCTGCAGCGTCTGCACCGCCTGCAGTCGCACCGTCCGCGGCGGCCGAAGCACCGGCAGTCCCCGCCACCGAAGAATCCGCGGAGGCTGTCTCTCCCGCTCCCGCTGCCGGCCCGGCCATGGTGATCGCCCGTTCCGATGATCCGAGTCTGCGCACGGTCTTCAAAGTGAAATACGTGGCGGAAGGCGTGGCCTATCTGGATGGCGGGCGGGCACAAGGTCTAACCGAGGGCATGAAGCTCGAGGTGGAAGAGACGAACCTGCCGGCCAAGCAAGGGGACAGCGCGAGCGCGGCCGATCCGCGGGTGGTAGCGGAACTGGAAGTCGCCGCAGTTGCCGAAACTTCGGCCGTCACCGACGTTCATGCCCCTAAACGTCCGGTGAAGGTTGGCGACCTGGCCTACCTTTCGAGCAGCGACGCCGCTGCCCTGGTACAGCAGCGCGCTCTGAGCGCGACCCGGCAATATCCGGCGGTGATTTCCTTCACCGAAGGCGACACTTTGGATGAAGAAGCACGCGCCGTAGTGCCGCGTCCGCCGTTGCCTTCGGTGAACCGGGCTCGGGGCCGCATCGGGTTCGACTACATGGACACGATCAGCCATGGAACAACCAGCGTGACCAGTTCGGACGTGGGCGTGGTGTTCCGCGGCGACATTACCCGGATCGGCGGCACCTATTGGAATCTGAGCGGCTACTGGCGCGGCCGGCTGACCAAGCAATCGGCGGCCAGCCAGCAAACGCTGCAAAACCTGATCAACCGCACGTATCACCTCAACCTGACGTACGACAATCCCAACTCGACCCTGGTCGCCGGGTTCGGGCGCCTTTACCTTCCCTGGGCGCCCAGTCTCGACACCATCGATGGAGGCTATTTCGGCAAGAAGCTGTCCAACGGCGCGACGCTCGGAATCTTCGGAGGATCCACCCCGGATCCGTCCTCCTGGGATTACAGCCCAGACCGGGTGATCGGCGGAACCTTCATCAATTTTGATGGTGGGGAATACGATGGCTTCCATTACAGCAGCACCACAGGCGCCGGAGTGAGCCTGGTAAATTGGGCAATCGACCGGCCCTTCGTCTTCTTCGAAGATTCGCTGTCATACAAACGCGACATTGCCATCTACGAGTCGGCACAACTGGACGATCCCCAGGGCAACTCGGCTACGCCCTCGCCGGGCGCGGGGCTGGGACGTAACTTCTTCACCCTGCGCATAAACCCGCATCCTCGGGTCGAGTTGGATTTCAACTACAATTATTTTCGCGATATTCCGACCTTCGATCCCACTCTGGTGGGCACGGGGCTGCTCGACAAGTTTCTGTTCCAGGGTTTCAGCGCGGGCGGCCGGGTCGAGGTGTGGAAGCAGGTTTGGGTCTCCACCAATCTGGGGCGCAGCAGCCGCACCGGCGACGCACAAGCGTCGCTGAACGAAATGTTCGGCATCACCTTCGGACGGCTGCCCTGGGTAAAGCTGCGTGCCGACGCCCACTACGCCCGGTTCAACAGTTCGTTCGGCAGCGGATCGTATGAAGCATTCACGCTCTCGCGGCAACTGAGCGACCGCCTGCGCCTGGAAGTGCTGGCGGGGCAGCAGAACTTCGCTTCGACGCTGACCACCAACAACCGGGCGCGGTTCCTCACCGGTACGGTGGAGACCACGATCGGGCCGCACTACTACCTGCAGGGGAATTTCACCACCAACCGCGGGGACTTGAGCTACGACCAGTTGATGTTCTCCATGGGCTACCGCTTCGATTCGAAGAGGAAGGGCGAGTGATGTACGGAACACAAATCGCCACACCGCGGCAACGCGCCGCCGACTTTGTTTTTCTGTGGGTTTTTCTGGCGGTCCTTCTGCCGCAGCCGTCTTTTGCCGGCACCGCGCCCGCGTCGCCGGAAGCGCAGAAGCTCAACGACCTGCTGGCGCGCACCGCCGATCAAACCTCAGGATTTCTCGAACAATTCTCGGACGTGAAGTGCACGGAACAGGTGCGGCAGGAAAAGCTGGGCAAGGACGACAAGGTCGAACTGAAGGAAGATTCTACCTACGACTACCTGGTGATCCTGACCAATGCCGGGGGCGAACTGACTCTCGCCGAATCGCGCATCCCGGTGCGTGAAGCGAAGCGGGATCGCAAGAATACTTCCATGCTGTTGAGCAACGGCTTCGCCACGCTATTTCTGGTTTTTCATCCGTATTACGCGGATGCGTTCAAGTTCGCCCTGGCGGGAGAGGAAGAGGTTGGCGGCCGGGTTCTGGAAAAAGTCAGTTTCCAACATGTTACGGGTATGAAGTCGCCGGCGGCGTTGGCTCTGCGGGGGAGGGAGTATCCGCTGGAGCTCTCGGGGATGGCGTGGATCGACCCGCAAACTGGATCCATCGCCAAGATTGAAGCTGGAATTGCGGACACGCTGCAAGACGTGGGATTGAAATCGCTGAATTCGGAGATCGACTTTACTCCGGTGCCGTTCGCGGACTCCAAGCAGGTTTACTGGTTTCCCACGCAGGCGCGGGTAGAGGTCGAAACTCCCAGGCAGCACTGGCGTAACTTGCATCAATTCACCGCATACAAGAAATTTTCAGTAAGCACAGAGGAGCAGGTCATCAAGAAATGAGCACGCAAGCCACCGTCACCGCGCGCATAGCTGTC
The DNA here is from genome assembly GCA_963825155.1 of uncultured Acidobacteriaceae bacterium. Taxonomy (GTDB): domain Bacteria; phylum Acidobacteriota; class Terriglobia; order Terriglobales; family Acidobacteriaceae; genus Sulfotelmatobacter. The sequence continues at coordinate 462,576 of CAWGRZ010000005.1, forward strand.
ACAGCGAGGGCCGTCCCTGACACAGAGAGACGCCATCGGGTGCGGCTCTACGCCCTTTACGCCGTCGCCATTGCCACCAACCTGGCAATTTTTTTCTACGGCTTCGACTACTACAAACTGTCGGCGATCGACCGTCCGTTTTCGCCCAAGCATCACCTGCTGCGGCCCAGCGGGCCCATCGGCCTTTACCTGGGATTTCTGGGCGTAGCGTTGTTTGCGGGAATCTTTCTGTACCCCATTCGCAAGCACTGGCACTGGCTGGGCACCAAAGGCAGCACCCGGCACTGGCTCGACATTCACGTGCTGATGGGGCTAACCGCACCCTTCATCGTGGCCTTTCACTCGACCCTGAAATTCAGGGGCATTGCCGGCATGGCCTTCTGGATCATGTTCGCGGTTTCTACCAGCGGTGTGGTCGGACGCTACTTGTATGCCCAGATCCCGCGCAAAGTGACCACCGCCGAACTATCGATGAAAGAATTGCAAGAGTTGCAGAGTAGCCTGGCGCAGCAGCTCAGCGCACAGAACCTCCTGCCGGCAGCGGACCTGCGCGCCCTTCTGCGCTTGCCGGACGCGAACCGGGTGGCACGGCTACCCATTGTGGTCGCGCTGGTCTACATGATGATTCTCGATGTGCTTCGCCAGTTTCGCGTGGCGCGGCTCCGCCGGCACGCGCTCAGTGTGGGTGGGTACTTCCAGACTCTGGGAGGATTCCTTCCCACTCGGCACCGTGAACTCGAAAAGGCGATTCATGCGGCGGCAGAAGAGGCTGCGCTGTCCAAGAGAGTCCTCTTCCTCTCGCGCTCGCAGAAAGTCTTCCACCTCTGGCACGTGGTGCACAAACCGTTCAGCTACGCCTTTGCCGTGCTGGCTCTGCTGCACATCGGACTGCAATTCGTTCTGGGATATTTCTGAGCGGCTGACGATGGATACTCTCATCACCTACGCGATCGGAGGCATCATTTGCCTCTTCTTTTTAATGGGCTACCTTAAGAGCCAGAAGAAGAAGGAGACCCGCGCCCGCGAGGCCGCCGAAAAAGGCAAACTCTTCTCCGAAGGGCCGAAGGCCCAGCATCCCCACATCGACAACAACTACTGCATCGGTTGTGGGACTTGCACCAGTGTCTGCCCGGAGGGCGACGTTCTGGCCATGATCGCGGGCAAAGCCGTGATCGTGAATGGACACAAGTGCATCGGCCACGGCCTGTGCGCCGATGCCTGTCCCGTGGGCGCCATCACGATGGTGATGGCCAGTCCGAGCATGGCGGCGGATATGCCCTATCTGACGCCGGAACACGAGACCACGGTAAAGAACCTGTTCATCATTGGAGAGCTGGGTGGACTGGCGCTGATCAAGAATGCGGTGAACCAAGGACGGGAATGTATCGACCAGATTGCTGCCCGGCTCAAGACAAATGGCGCAGGCCGGGCCATCGCCGGGGTCTACGACGTTCTGGTGATCGGGGCGGGGCCAGCGGGAATCAGCGCCTCACTGCGCGCCATCGAGCACAAGCTCAATTACATTACGATCGAGCGCGACGAGGTCGGGGGTACGGTCGCCAAGTATCCGCGGCAGAAGCTGGTGATGACCAGTCCGGTGGAATTTCCCATGTACGGCAAGTTCAAGAAGATGCAACTCTCCAAAGAGAACCTGCTCGCTTTCTGGGACATGATTCTGAACCGGGCTGACTTCAATGTATCCACCGGCGAGAAAGTGGAAGACATAAAGAAGGGCGAGGATGGAATTTTCACGGTCATGACCGTCAACAACCAGTATCGTGCGCGGACGGTGATTCTGGCGCTCGGGCGGGCAGGGGAGCCTCGGAAACTCGGGGTAAAGGGAGAGGATCTACCGAAAGTAATGTACCGGCTGATCGAAGCCGACCACTACATCAACAAGAAAATCCTCGTCATCGGGGGAGGCGACAGCGCGGTGGAGGCCGCCATGGGGCTGGCCAGCCAGGCGGGCAATCAGGTAACGCTCTCCTACCGCAGCGAACAATTCAGCCGCATCAAAGAGCGGAACCAGAAGCGTGTTGAAGACTTCATGCGCTCCGGAAAGATGCGGGTACTGTTCAATTCGAATCCGGTGGAGTTCAAGCCAGAGTCCGTCATCCTTGACGTCAAGGGCAGCAAGCAGGAGTTTCCGAACGACTTTGTCTGGATCTTTGCCGGGGGCACTCCGCCCAATGCGTTCCTCAAGAAGATCGGCGTTGGCTTCGGGGCGCGCGACCTGACGCTGGAAGCGAGCAAAGCAGCCAAGCAGGCTGATGCGGAGCGGAAACAGATGGCCCAGGCTGCGGCTGCACCCTCCTGCTGAAGCCGTCGTCTCCCGAGGCTGCGCAACCGATACGCCGTTGCCTTTGCAGCATGGTCCCCGACATCCGAGTTTCAATGCCGTGCAACAAGGAGCCTGGGATGCAGACCTTCGGCAAGTTGAGGCACGGCCTCCAATTGTCCCGCACGTGAGATCCAACCTTCCAGCGATAGACGGAACTAACGCGCATCCAATCGCGTACCTATAAGCAGGTGAACCGGTAAGCAGGTGAACCAGGGCGACCTCCTCTCCCAAGAGTCTGGAAATTCTGGCACTTGGGGCGGGTCAGGAGGACCTATTGGGAACATCTACGAAAAGCTGGAATCTGAAGCGAATATCTGGCGCAGTGGGACTCGGACTGTTGATCCTGGGGGGCGCCTATTATATTTGGAGTTCCGATGTTGCCAACGCCTCCCGCCTGAAGAACGGCAAAGGAATAGAAATTCGAGCTACTAGCGGGAACGTTAGCATTGTCGGCACGCAAGACAACGACGTTCGTGTGACTATCGAAAACGTCAGCGCCGAAACGGCGAAGACGGCTCACATAACGATTGACCGGAATCGAAATCCCATTCTCATCGAAATCAAAGACCTTCCTCAATTCGCAACCGCAGCCGTGGAAGTGCCGCGCGCAGCAGGCCTCGCAGTCTCGATGCTCACCGGGGAGCTTCAGATTCGGGACATCGACGGTGACAAGCTGTGTCTGCTCCGCTCCGGCAAAATGTTGATTGACGTCGGCAATCCCCAAGCGTACAAGTCCGTGCGAGCCTTTGTCTTCGCGGGCGATATTCACGCACCTGCCTTCAAGCGGGACACAGGCGGAGTGGCGCGCATGATCACCTGGACAGGCTCGGGCCAGTTCGTTGTTGATGCGCATGTGAGTACCGGGTTGCTGGTGTTGCGGTAGCCTCCTTCCTGAGATATGTAAAGGTACGCGTCGTTCAGGGCAAGCTAGCCGCGAGTGGCCGTCCTCACATGACTGCGTTGGCGGACATACATTCTTGTTACCAAAGGGGGTTACGCCGTTCATGCCTTCCAGCTATAATGACTTAGTGATGTCGACGGGTTCCGATGCTGCGCCACAAATCCAATTCGCATCTGCTTCATTCGCACCTGCCCGAGTGCTGGCTGCACTGCCTGGTGTGCCCGCGGCGCTATCGGGCAAATCTGCCTTCGCGCCTGCGTCCTAATCTTTTCGGAAGCGATTAATTCCTTACCTCCGCCTGATTCGCCTAGGCCTGCGTGCGTCCGAACCTGATTATCCGAATCAGGATCCCGCGTTCCAAGGTTGCATTTCCTGACAACTGGCAGCTGATTAATGGCGGCTGCTCACGGAGGAATCGACAATGAGCACCAAGACCATGACCGCTACAATCGGTCCGAAGATCAAAACCGCCCTGCCCGGGCCCAACGCCAAGCGCGTGCTCGAGGGCGACCAGAAATACATTTCGCCGTCCTATACCCGATCGTATCCGCTGGTGGCCAAGAGCGGTCGCGGCATTGTTGTGACCGACGTGGACGGCAACGAGTTCTTTGATTTTTCCGCGGGCATCGCCGTGACTTCGACTGGGCATTGCCATCCTGACGTGGTCGCCGCCATTCAGAAGCAGGCGGGCGAACTGATCCACATGTCGGGCACGGATTTCTACTACGAAAACATGGTGGATCTGGCGGCACGGTTGTCGAAGATCGCGCCTATGCCCGGCCCGCACCGGATTTACTACGGCAACTCCGGGGCGGAGGCGATCGAGTGCGCGCTCAAGCTGGCGCGCTACCACACCAAGCGGCAGAACGTGATTGCGTTCTTTGGGGCGTTTCACGGACGCACCATGGGAGCGCTCTCGCTAACGGCGTCGAAGCCGCAGCAGAAGCGGCGGTTCGCGCCGCTGGTGCCGGGGGTGACGCATGTGCGCTATCCCGATGTGTACCGCAGCGGCGGCACGCAGAGCGGGGACGATTTTGCGCTGGGTTGCGCCCGCTTCATCGAAGAGAAGCTGTTTAAGACGACGCTGCCTCCTGAAGAAGTGGCGGCCATCTTTGTCGAGCCGGTTCAGGGTGAAGGCGGCTATGTGGTGGCCCCGACCATCTTCATGCAGGAACTGCGGCGCATCTGCGACCGGCACGGCATCCTGCTGGTGGTGGACGAAGTGCAGAGCGGTATTGGGCGGACGGGTAAGTGGTGGGCGGTGGAGCACACCGGGGTGCAGCCGGACATGGTTTGCATGGCGAAAGGCATTGCCTCGGGGATGCCGCTGGGGATCACCATGACCCGCGCGGAAATCATGGACTGGGTGCCCGGTTCGCACGCGTCAACATTTGGCGGCAATCCAATTTGTATCGCGTCTGCGCTGGCTACGCTTGACGTGATCGAGAAGGAGCATCTGCTGGAGAACTCGGCCAGCGTGGGCCAGCACATCATGCAGCGCATGGCCGACTGGCCTTCCAGGCTGAAACTGGTGGGTGACGTGCGCGGCCGCGGCCTGATGATCGGGGTCGAGATCGTGAAAGACAAGGTCAGCAAGGAATACGGGGCCGCGGAGCGCGACCGCATCGTCGAAATGGCGTTTGAGCGCGGAGTGCTTTTCCTGGGTTGTGGGCCGAGCACGGTCCGGCTGTGTCCGCCGCTGGTCGTCACCAAAGAAGAGGCCGACATCGCAGTGGATGTGCTCGAAGAGTGCATTGCCGCGGTGGGCAAGGGCGCATAGGGCCGATTTTTAGAAGTTTGTACCCAACGCTAACGCACCACGGAGACACAGAGACGCCGAGTAAAGATTTCCTGATCTGTTCTTCTCCCTGACTCTGTGCCTCTGTGGTGAACAATCACTTGCTGGCGGGAATGCCGATGCGCGCTGCCAGATCCTTGAAAGTGGGATCGTCGTGCAGGCTGGCAAACGCCGAATCGGTTTCGATCTCGATGGCGGATTCGTCGTGCCTCTCGTAGGCGATCTGCAGGTACTGAAGAGCTTCCTGTTTATTGCCGAGGAGTGACTCGGTCTCAGCCAGGGAGTAGGGCGATTGCAGTCCGCGCCCGTAAAGGTTTTTTTGCAGATCGCGGATACTCCGCAGCATGCCCTGTCTGCCGCCGGTTGCGTAACCTTTCTCGGCCGAATCGACGAGCTTCAGCCTTGATTTGTCGCGCATCAGAGTCGCTTCGGTCCTCCACTCCTCGAGATAGTGAACGTAATCTCCGCTGACGAGGTAGGCGGTCTTCAGGTAGCGGTGAGGGGAGACGAAATCTGGTTCCGTGGCCGCCAACTGTTTCAACAGCGCCGTGCCCTCGTCGCGGCGGCCGGCCGCCCACAGGAGATCGCCCTCGTCGGCCAGAATGGCCTTCGAGGCCGGATCGAGAGCTTGCGCGCGTTCAATCTCCGCCACCGCTTCGCCATGCTGGCCGATGGTGGCGAGGTAGGTGGCGTACCAGTGGTGGGCGACGGCGTTGTTGGGGTCCAGGTCAATGGCGCGACGAAATTCCTGCTCGGCGTTGGCGGCGTCCCACATGCCGTAGAACAGGGCGAAGGCCAGAGAAGCGTGCGCTTCCGAAGACTGGTCGTCGAGTTCGACCGCTTTCTTCGCCGCCGCAAGGGCTCGCGGGTAGGCTTCGCTGGCCGGCATGAGAGTGTATTCGCGCATCAGGTTGTAACAATCGGCCAGGCCCACGTAGGCCGGGGCGTAAGCGGGATCGTGCACGATGGCCTGCGTGAAGTAGTCGAGAGCCTTGTTCAACCCGTCGGGTGTGCGTTTCTGCCAATAGAAGCGGCCTTTCAGATAGAACTGCTCCGCCTCGGCATGGGCCGATAGAGGCCGGGAATTCCCAGTCTGAGGGGCGATGCCGTGCGGTTTTGCCGCGCTCGCCCGGGTCGGGCGGAAGCTGGGCCAAAGACTCCAGAGCGCCACAAGCAACACGGTCGCCACCAGGAGAAGCAATCTCCACTGCTGCCGCAGCCCAGTCGCACTCTGGACTGGTTCCTCAACCTTCGGCTTCATCACCACCAGATGCGGTTCAGCCGGTTGTGGGGCGGGAATGTGAGTGGGAGCGATCCAGCGGTAACCGCGGCGCTCCACAGTCTCGATGAAAACAGGGTTATCGGCGGAGTCCCCCAAGGCATCCCGCAGACGGTTGATGGCGCTGCTGATCCCGTGGTCGAAGTCTACGAAAACCCCTTCCGGCCAGAGTGCCTGGCGGAATTCGTCCCGGCTGAGGACTCTATTGGGCTGGCTCAACAGAAGCTTCAGGGCCCGAAACGGCAGGTCCTGCAGCTTGATCTTGACGCCGTTCTTCCGCAGTTCACCGGAGCGCAGGTCGGCCTCGAACACACCAAAGCGCACCACCAAGCCTAGTGGACCCGGCTGCTGTGAACCAGGCTGCTGTGAACCCGGCTGCGGTGAAGCTGGCTGCTGCGGATTCGGCTGCTGTGAGGCTGGCTGCATACCCCTCGACTTTGAATTGTCCAGCCGGAGTGTAGCGCACCCGGAAACTTGCGGAAATTGCCGCTTGGTGCCATGCGACCACCACTTTTGTCCGAGTGAGGAGTCCCCGCATCATTTTGGGTAAAAACGACTTAGCGCGTGAACTACGTTTGCTGGAGGCGTGAATTGACGGTTGGGGCCAAAGTCGGCGAGAGTGGGCGACCGTATTTAGAGTCATCTCGCAAGGAATCGTCGTTTTGCTCCGACTGGTGTCGTCCGCGGGCTACGGACGGGTCATGGGACCGAAGGGCGAAACCGCAACCGAGTTTCGCGGTCAATACTACCGTGGAATACTTGCGGAGCGCGCGAGAGGGTGCGCTCCGCAAGTGCTCGGAATCTGAGTTTTGTTGCTGACCTCCTTGGGGGGAGGGTGGCGACCAGGCCTGCGGCATCGTTCGCGGGCTTGTTTTCTTTGGGGCGAAACCGAAGGCCGGAGTCGCCCAGACGATGGTCAACGCTGTCCTGAGTCAACGGGGGCTTCCCGGATTGGGAAGCCCCCGAAATCAATATGCCCGCATGTGAGGTCCGTCACATCCCCGAAACCAGGTTTCCCGCTATGCTGCTGCTGGTGCGCCATGCTTCCTGCCGATCTAACGCGAACCGTCATCCACAGCCTGGATTGGGTGGCGCGGCACATGCTCCCCGCTGACCCCAGGCCGCGACACCAGCGCATCGGCACCCGGGGGGAAGAAGATGCCTACTTCCACCTAAGGAAGCAAGGCTATGCGATGGTAGCGCGCAACTTCCGCTCGCCGCGCTGCCGGGGGGAGATTGACCTGATCGGCTGGGAGGCAAATGTTCTATGCTTCATTGAAGTTAAGACGCGCACGTCGCGCGATGTAAAGCCCCCAGAGGCGGCGGTGGACCGGCATAAACGGCGTGAGGTGGCGGAAGTGGCGCGGGAGTATCTGAGGCGCATGCCACCCTCGTGCCAGTGGAGATTCGATATTGTCAGCGTATACTATGACGGTTTCGCGTCCCGCGCGCAGATCGAAGTCTTTCGCAACGCCTCCTTGTCGGCGTAGAATAAGAAGTTTGCGCGACCCCGCTGAAAGGACTCTGTAGTGCCTGAGCTTAGAAAAGATCCGATTGTAGGCCGTTGGGTGATTATTTCGACGGACCGGGCGAAGCGCCCAACCGATTTTGTTCGCGAGAATCTGAAGATCAAGGGTGGTTTTTGCCCCTTTTGTTATGGGAATGAGAGCAAGACTCCGCCCGAGATCCAGGCCTACCGTCCGAACCCGAACGGGGGCCCGGCGCCGCAGCGGGACACTCCAGGATGGACCGTCCGCGTGGTGGCCAACAAGTTTCCGGCCCTGGGGATTGAAGGTACGCTGAGTCGTCAGGCCGAGGGCATGTTCGACCGCATGAACGGCATCGGGGCGCATGAGGTCATCATCGAGACGCCCGACCACACCGCCAGCCTCGCGACTCTGCCTCCCAAACGGATCGAAGATGTGCTTTGGACTTTCCGGGACCGCATCCTTGATTTGAAGAAAGATCGCCGCTTCAAGTACATCCTGATCTTCAAGAATCATGGCGAGGCCGCGGGGGCGTCGCTGGAACACGCGCACTCGCAGCTGATCGCGCTGCCCATCATTCCCATCAATGTGACGCAGGAACTGGAAGGGGCAAAGCAGTACTTCCTGTACAAGGAACGGTGCGTGTTCTGCGACATCATCCGGCAGGAGATGGACGGTGGAACGCGGGTAGTGTCGGAGAACGAGAACTTTGTCACGCTGGCGCCGTATGCTCCGCGCTTTCCGTTCGAGACCTGGATTCTGCCCAAGCAGCACGAGTCGGCGTTTGAGAACTCGTCGTCGCACATGTTTGAGAACCTGGCCCGGGCGTTGAAGGAACTGCTGGGCCGGGCCGACCGCGTGCTCGACAATCCGCCCTACAACCTGGTGATTCACAGCTCGCCGGTGCAAGAGCCGACCAACGACCACTACCACTGGCACATCGAGTTCATGCCCAAGCTGACGAAGACGGCGGGATTCGAGTGGGGCACGGGTTTCTACATTAATCCGACTCCGCCGGAAGAGGCGGCGAAGTTTCTGCGCGAGGCGAATGTGCAGGAAACGGCGCCGGTTCCCGTAGGCTGAGAAAATTCAAGGAATACAAAAAATGGCACGGCGTGAGTTGCCGTGCCTTTCTTAGTTTGGCCGGAGAGAGAGAAGGGCCAACGGATTCTTGAAGACCCTTGCGAAGGGCAGGATAGCCCGAGTGGCGCCCACCGTTTGTCACGGGAATGTAAAAATACTGTGAATAACCTGCGGTTGCTGCGTTGTGCGGACGCAGTCGGCGGATGAAGCTTAGCCTTGGGTGCGGTCCTGAACTTCTTCGTGCCACGCCATCTGGATGGCTTCCAGCTTGCCTTCGTTGGAGGCTTTGGGATCGCCTTTGAAATCTGGCAACTCGGTGACGTAGCGGTGCAGGTCCGTGAAGCGGACGGTGAGCGGATCGAGTTCGGGGTGGGCTTCGGAAAGCAGAATGCCGATGTCTTCGGCGTCGTCCCAGGTGAGTGATTTGGGCATGAGCGTTCCTTCAGTGTTCCTCAGAGACGTAGTTGCGATTCCACGCGGGAATCTCGACGACTACCTTGCCGGGCTTGGTGATCTGGGCCTGGCAGCCGAGGCGCGAGTTTAACTGGAGATCAGCGGCCATGTCCAACCGGTCGGCCTCGTCGTCGTCCATTGCAGAAAGATTCTCGGCGCCTTCTTTTACCCACACGTGACAGGTGGTGCAGGCGCAATTGCCGCCGCAAGCGTGGTCGAGGGTGATGCCGAAATTCAGCGCGACGTCGAGCAACGATTGCTCCTTGCCGTGATCTTCGTAGGGCAATTTGCCGTTCTCGAACTGCACGGTCTTGCCTTCGGGCAGGAATGTGACCTGGACGGTGTTTTCGCCGGGCGCTTCTTCGGTCAACGTGCCAGCTCCTTGTGTCTTTTCATCAGCCATTTTTTAGCCCTCGATCTGTTGTCATCCTTAGCGAAGCGAAGGATCTATGGCCTTTTAGCCAGATGCACAGGTCCTTCGCGGCAAAGAACGCCGCTCAGGATGACAACACGAACAGTTACTCAAACTCCGCTTTTGCCATGGGATGAGGCGCCGTGGGCCCTTCGCCCAAGTCCGTCTCGTCCATGTTCTTGCCTTTCAGCGCGGTCGAGACAGCGGTGTCCATCATCAGCTCGGCCAGGCGCATCGTGCCCTGGTTGAGGGCGTCGATGGTTTGGCGGATCGCCTGATAATCGTCTTCCGTATTCACCGCGGCCAGAGCCTTTTCTATCTTCGCGATTTGTTTCTTTTCGTCGGTGGTGAGATGTCCCCAGGCCGCGCTCTTCTTGCCTTTGTCGAGTGCGGCAAGAATGGTTGCGGCCTCGTTGCGCGCTTCAATCAGCTGGCGGCGGCGGAAATCCTCTTCCGCGTTGTCGAAGGAGTCGAGAATCATGCCCTCGACCTGTTCGTCGGTGAGGCCGTAGCTGGGCTGGACCTGAATCTCAGCCTCTTTGCCGCTGCGCTGTTCGCGCGCGGAAACGTGCAGTATGCCGTTGGCGTCGATCAGGAACTTGACCTCAACCCGGGGCATGCCCGCGGCCATGGGGGGGATGCCCTTGAGATCGAAGCGCGCCAGCGAGCGGCAGTCGGTGGCCAGTTCGCGCTCGCCCTGCAAGACGTGAATGGCAACGTTGGCCTGGCCGTCGATTTGCGTCGTATAGAACTGCGTGGCCGAGGCGGGAATGGTCGAGTTGCGCAGAATGATTTTGTCGGTGACTCCGCCGGCAACTTCGATGCCGAGCGACAGAGGAGTCACATCGAGCAGCAGCATATTCTCGGTGGCTTCGGACCCGCCGCCCAGAATGTTGGCTTGCACCGCCGCGCCCAGCGCGACCACTTCGTCGGGGTTCAGGTCGGTGTGTGGCTCGCGGTGGAACAATTCCTTCGCCAGAATGCGAACTTTGGGGATGCGCGTGGAGCCGCCCACGAGCACGACTTCGTCGATCTGCTCGGGCTTCAGGTTTGCATCTTTCATGGCCTGCTTGCAGGGGCCGACGGTGCGATCGATGACGGGCTGGATCAGTTGTTCATATTGATTACGCGTAATTTCGCGGCGGTAGTGCTGGCCGCCGGGAAGTTCAATGTCGAGCTTGATCGAGGGCTCAGAGGAGAGCGCGATTTTGGCGTCGATGACGGCCTTGCGGATGGCTTGCACGGCTTCGGCGTTGCGGCGGAGGTCGAGTCCCAGATCGCCGCGAATGTCGTCGAGCGCGATCGTGATGAGCATGTTGTCGATATCGTCGCCGCCGAGATGGGTGTCGCCGTTGGTGGCGATGACTTCGAAGATGCCGTCATGGAGCTTGAGAATCGAGATGTCGAAGGTGCCGCCGCCGAGGTCGTAAACCGCGACGATACCGTTCTGTTTTTTATCGAGGCCATAGGCAAGGGAGGCGGCGGTTGGTTCGTTGACCAGGCGCAGGACTTCGAGGCCGGCGATGCGGCCGGCGTCTTTCGTGGCCTGGCGCTGCGCGTCGTTGAAATATGCGGGAACGGTGATGACCGCTTTCGTGACCGCTTCGCCGAAATAGCGTTCGGCGTTGCGCTTGAGCTGGCGCAGAATGAGCGCGGAAATTTCCGGGGGAGTGAAAGTGCTTTCCCCAAGCTTGATTCGGATCACTTCGCCGGGCTGCAGATCTTCGGCCAGGCGGAAGGGGAAGAGTTTCAATTCTTCCCGAATGTCTTCCACGCCGCGGCCCATCAGGCGCTTGATGGAGTAGACGGCGCGCTCCGGCGTTTCGATGAGTGAGTCGCGCGCGGCATTGCCGACCACGGGGTGATTGTTCGCGTCGAGCGCGACCACCGAGGGAAGCAGGTTGGAGCCGTCGTCGCCCGGGATGACGACGGGCGTTTCCCCGTGCATGAAGGCCACAAGGGAATTCGTCGTTCCTAGATCGATGCCGATGATGCGAGTGTCTGCCATTCGTAATCCGAGCAATTAGCAACTGGCCGAATGCTTATAGCGCAGGTGCCGGTGTTATGAGTCATCCCGAAGACCCGCGCTTTCACGAGCGGGGCGAGGGATCTCGGGTGCAGTAGAAGCACAGGTCGCGTCCACGCGAGATCCTCCTATTCCTCCATCGCCTCGTTTACATCTCTGACCAGGTTGCGGATGTAGTTGCGGCGGTTCAGCACGTCCACCATCTTGTCTTTTACCTGCCCGCGCTCGACAGCCGAAGCTTCTGCGCCGCGCTCGATCACGCCGTCCCATGCTTTCCAGTAGGTCTGCAACTCGTGCAGGAGGGCTTCGTGCTTCGATTCAAGCGACAGCTTCGCCTTGCCGATTTCTTCGAACAAGGCGGGATCGTCATCGCCAGTCTTCTTGTTCATGCGCAGTTCTTCGAGATGCATATTCAGCTCGAAGACTTCTTCCAGCAGCTCCGGTAGGACGATTTGTTTTTTAATATCTCCGGTGGCGCGGGCGTGTTCAGTCGCCGCCTTGGATTGCTCTTCCAGTTCCACGCCTTCCAGGTGCAGCAAATATTCCGTGCGCTTGATCGGGTCCCGCAGGGTGCGGTAGGCATCGTTCAGCATGGAACTCTGTTCCAGGCTCCATTCCTGCTCTTCGCTGCCCGACTTGGCGCTGAGATCGGGATGAAGCTTGCGGCTCAGTGCGTAGAAATCTCTCTCCAATGCGGCAACGTCAAGGTTGAGCTTGGGCGGCAAGCCGAAGAATGAGAAATAGTCCACCGGGACCGGAGGTTGCACCTTACCGCAGGCTTCGCAGAAGTGGGCGGCGCGCATGGCTCCGCAGGACCAGCAGGAGTGGGTTTCCTGCGGCAGGGTCTTGGCGCCGATCGCGGTCAGAACAGATTTGGTCATTGCGTTTTCTCAAACTACGCGTTTCCTCAGACTACCGACACCCACGCCAACCACACGCTTGCGTTCATCAACCTGAACGGAGTTTCGCGCGGGTGCGGGCCGCGCGAGCGTGGGCGCCCGCGCCGCATGAGCATCAGGCAGAGAACGAAGTACCACAGCCGCACGACTTCGATGCCTGGGGATTCACGAACACGAAGCCCTGTTGCATCAGCGTCTCCTGATAATCCAGGGTCATGCCGTGCAGGTAGATGAACGACTTCGGATCGACGAAGACGCGCACGTCGGCGAACTGGAAGATGCGGTCTCGCTCGCGCGGTTGCGAATCGAAACGGACGTTGTAGCTCAGGCCCGAACAGCCGCCGCCTTGCACTCCCAGGCGCAATCCGCCTTGCTCGGGCGAGACGCCTTCCTTGGCCATGGCGGCGCGCACTTTGGCCAGGGCTTTCTCGGTTACGAGAATGCCCTTGGCGGTGGCTTGCGACGTCGCGTTTTCCGTTGCGGTTGTCATGTTCCTCTAAATCGGTCCCTCAGCGGCTAAAGCCGAGTGAGGGCCATCCTCATACGGCACGACTGGAGTCGTGCCCTTCCCGTAATCGCCGCTCAAAAACTACTTTGCTTCGGCGGCGACGGGGGAGGCGGTTTCCTGCTTCTTCTTCCAGTCGCCGATGGCGGCGCGGATTGCGTCCTCGGCCAGCACCGAACAATGAATCTTCACCGGAGGAAGCGAGAGCTCCTTCACGATATCCATGTTCTTGATGGTGAGGGCCTCGTCCACGGTCTTGCCTTTGACCCACTCGGTGGCGAGCGAGGACGAGGCAATAGCGGAGCCGCAGCCGAAGGTCTTGAACTTGGCGTCTTCAATGACGTTGGTTTCACGGTTGACCTTGATCTGCAGCTTCATGACGTCGCCGCACTCGGGCGCGCCGACCAGGCCGGTGCCCACGTCCGCACTCGACTTGTCCATCGAGCCGACGTTGCGGGGATTGGAGTAGTGATCGAGAACCTTATCGCTGTATGACATTTGTTTCTCCTAAGCTTTGATTGCCTCAGGGGCTAAAGCCCCATTCAAATCCGGTTCTTTCCGGCACGACTGGAGTCGTGCCCTGATACGAACCCTCGTGACAAACTTTAATGGGCCTCTCCCGCCCACTTTACGTCTTTCAGGTTGATGCCTTCTTTCGCCATTTCGTAGAGCGGAGAAAGTTCGCGCAGACGCTCGACGGTTTCAGCGACGCGGTCCGCGACGTAGTCGACTTCGGCTTCGGTGTTGAAGCGGCCGATGCCGAAGCGAATCGAGCTGTGCGCCAGGTCGTCGCCGGTGCCGAGAGCCTTCAATACATAAGATGGCTCCAGCGTCGCCGAGGTGCATGCCGATCCGCTCGACACCGCGATATCGTTGATGCCCATCAGAAGCGACTCGCCTTCCACGTAGGCGAAGCTGATATTCAAATTGCCGGGGAGACGGTGCTCGGTCGAGCCGTTAATGTAAGCCTCGTCCAAACGGTTCATGATACGGTCGCGCAGGCGGTTGCGCAGGCCGGCCAGACGGCAGGATTCCTGGGGCAATTCTTCCTGAGCGATGGCACAGGCCTTGCCGAGGCCGACGATCCCGGGGACGTTCAAAGTTCCGGAGCGCATGCCGCGCTCGTGTCCGCCGCCATCGATGAGGGCGGAAAGCTGCACGCGAGGATTCTTGCGCCGCACATACAACGCGCCGACGCCCTTTGGCCCGTACATCTTGTGGCCGGAGATCGACATGAGATCGATGTTCTGCTTGATCACATCGACGGGAACTTTGCCGACTGCTTGAGTCGCGTCAGTGTGGAAGATGACTCCGCGCTCGTGACAGAGCTTGCCGATTTCGGTGACCGGCTGGATCACGCCGATTTCGTTATTGGCGAACATGATCGAGACCAGGATGGTCTTGTCATCCATGGCCCGCTTCAGGTCGTCGAGATCGACCAGGCCGTCTTTCTGGACGGGCATGTAGGTGACGCGGTAGCCGTACTTTTCCAGGCGCTTGCAGGTATCGAGCACGGCCTTGTGCTCGGTGACCGCGGTGATGATGTGGTTGCCCCTTTCGCGATACATCTCAGCCACGCCCTTGATGGCGAGGTTGTCGCTCTCGGTGGCGCCGGAGGTGAAGATGATTTCCTTGGTGGTGGCGCCGACCAGCTTGGCGATGCGCTCACGCGCGGTTTCCACGCCCTCTTCGGCAGCCCAGCCGAAGGAATGATTGCGGCTGGCGGAGTTGCCGAACTTCTCCATGAAGTAAGGCAGCATTTCCTCCAGCACCCGCGGATCCATGGGGGTGGTGGCGTGGTTGTCCATGTAGATGGGCAGCTTCACATCCTTGGGACTCGGATGTTGCGCCTGCGTCAGTGCCTGGGGGATCTTTACGTCCGTGCTCATTGATTGCCTCTCCTGCTTTGTGTCTAATTTGATGAATCTTTTGTGTTCAACGGCTCAGGTGATGGTCACCAGTTCCGCCGCTTTGGGAGCCTCGCTCGCGGTTTCTTCCGGTTCTTCCCGCATGTGCGAAATCTTGATGCGCTTCAAAACTGCTTCAATACTGTCGTTCACCTTGCGCAGGGGCTCGCGAATGTTGCAGCGATCGCTCTGGTCGCACTCGCCGCGCACCGTCACGCAGGAGGTGATGAACAGCGGGCCATCGATGGCTTGAATGACCTCGAAGGCTGAAATCGTATGTGCCGCCCGGGCCAGGGTGTAGCCGCCGTTGATGCCGTGCTGCGAGTGCAACAGGCCGGCCTTGGCCAGCCGCTGCAGAATCTTGGCCAACGCCTCATGCGGGATGGCATAGGCATCGGCTACATCCTTGGCGCTACGCGAGCCTTCGCTTGCATGCTCGGCAAGATGCTTCATCGCCATCAGCGCGTAGTCGGCTTTCTTGGTGAGTTTGAGCACCGGGCTCCAGTTCTAAATCCGACCAATAGAGTCGGATAGAATCCCGACCTTTTCCGTCGTAGTTCGATTCTACGTCACCCGAGTTGGTCAGAGCAAGTCCATGCAGGCAGGTGGAAGAAAACGACCCTCAACGGTAAACATCCGAAACTGAACGGTTTAGCGTGGACGACCGGATTTCAGCACCAGGGGCCCGAGGGCCGGAAGGGTGCTTTAGCGGGTCCGGTGTTACAAATTCATTGCCTGACAACGCGGAGGGGCTTGACAACCCGCAAAGCCGTTCTAAAATACCGGGAAATTCCGGCGAAATTCGTCCCTCCGCCTTAGTTTTCGGGACCTTCCGGATTTATGAGCTCAAAGTCGCCGTCTCCTCCGCAAAGCGTAGATAAGCGCCAGCCCTGCAAGCACCCACGCGTGCAGATCGTGAGCCGCGACGAAGAATCTGAGTTTGTGGAATGCAAGGAGTGTGGCGAGATCTTCGAGTCCAGCGAATTCCGGGATATGAACATCGAAGAGCGCACTCCCGAAAGCGACATTTGACGTGAGCTTCGTGCACTCGGGTGACGGAGGTAATCTCCGCGCCCGGTTTCCGCTTGTTGCCTGCGAAATAGCTCTGCTACTGTCCGACCCGGGGGCGTGTGTCTGCGCGCCACTCCGTCTACATCTACTTTATGTCTATGGTGGCACTGGTCGTCGACGACTCCATGCTGATCCGCTACACCGTGTGCCGCTTTCTCGAAGAGCGCGGCTTTGCGGTGGAGTCGGCCACCAATGGCGCGGAGGCTCTGGAAGTTTTATCCCGCATGCAACCGGACTTGATTGTTACCGACATGCAGATGCCGAAAATGTCGGGCAGTGAGTTGATCACGGAGCTGAAGAGCAAGCCGGAGTCGGCCAAGATCCCAATCATAATTGTGGCCAGCCGCGGCAGCGGGTTCGATGAGTCGGAGAAGCGCGCCAACTTCGCCATCTACAAAGACATTGACACAGAGGCGCAACTCGCCAAGGCACTGGAGGCGGTGCTGGGCAAGGGCGACAGTGCCAAGGGCGCGGGGAAATAGACAGCTTCTCGGATCTCTAGTCCCGAATCACTCCCTGAGATCGCTCACCGTAGCACCATACCCGGCTCCGCCGAAAAATCCATGGCAGCAAAATCTTTCGCCAGAAACTTAGGATAGGCCGCGGCGGCGATCATGGCCGCGTTGTCGGTCGAGAGCGGGCGAGATGGAAAATAGACGGGCACGCCCTCTTTGGCTGCTTCGCGCTCAAAGGTCTGGCGCAATTCCTGGTTGGCCGCAACTCCTCCGGTGACAAACAATGTAGCCACGTCGTAGGCGCGGGCCGCGGTTAGGGTTCTACCTACCAGATCTTCCACCATGGCGCGCTGGAAAGAGGCCACCAGATCCAATGTGAGCTGGTCGCAGTTGGCGAGGTAATCTTCCAGCTTCGGCTTAGGGATATTGGCCAGCGCCTGGCGGCGCGCGTCGACGGCGCCGCGCAGGTCGTGGGCTTCGACGTAACGCAGAATCGCCGTCTTGATGCCGCTATAGGAAAAATCAAAGCGCGGACGGCCCGCTTCCGGATCGAAGGCGGGTTCGACCGCTTGGCCGTCCTTGCGGCCGCGGCGGTCGCGATGCTTGATTTGCGCGGGCGGGAATTTCACGGCTCTGGGATCGCCGTGTGGAGCGAGCCGGTCGATGACCGGGCCTCCGGGATATCCCAGGCCCAGGAGCTTGGCGACTTTGTCGAAGGCCTCGCCGGCGGCGTCGTCGCGGGTGTGGCCGATGTTTTCGTAGGTCCAGGAATTTTCTCGCTGGGTGTCGAAATGCTGGGTGTCGAGATGCTGGGTGGCGAGATAAAGATGAGTGTGTCCGCCGGAGACGACCAGGGCGAGTACGGGGAACTGGAGTTCGTGGTTGCCTTTCTGCCGCTCCTCCAGCAGCACGGCGTGAATGTGGCCCTCGAGATGGTTGACGGCAATCAGGGGCTTGTCGAGCGCAAAGGCGAGCGCCTTGGCATAGCTGATGCCCACCAGCAGCGCCCCGGCAAGACCAGGCCCGCGCGTGACTGCAATAGCGTCAACAGATTCGTAAGTGCGCCCGGCCTCGGCCAGCGCCTGACGCACGACGGGCACAATGGCGCGCAGATGTTCGCGCGACGCCAGTTCGGGCACGACCCCGCCATAGGGCTGGTGCATTGCGATCTGCGAGGCCACGACATTTGAAATCAGCTGTTCCCCCGAGCGCACCACGGCAGCTGCGGTTTCGTCGCAGGAGGTTTCGATGCCAAGGATGTAGGCGGAGGGCATGCTCCTCTAATATTATTGGAAGTCATGACCGATTTGCTCCAACACGTGCGGGAATCTGGATTTCCTCATGCCGCACGTCTGATTCACTTGTTCGTGGGCGGCTCCGAATTGCATGGAGCCAAGGTTCACGGCACGGATGACCTGGATATCTATGGTCTCTACGTTGAGCCGCCGGAGATGGTCGTCGGGTTGGATTCGATGCCCCATTTCGTTTGGTCCACGGCTGGCAACGAGCGGAGGAACGGGCCGAAAGATGTTGACGTCACTCTTTACTCCCTGAAGAAGTGGGCGGGGCTCGCCTGTAAGGGCAATCCCACGGCGCTACACTTTCTGTTCGCTGAGAGCGTGGTTCACAGCGCAATCTGGTCGGAGGTTGTGCACAACCGGCGCATTTTTCTCGCACGGACCTTTGTGAAGCCGTTCTTGGGATTTGCAGACGATCAACTCAGACGCATGGCTGGAACTAAAGGGCGGGGTAAAAAGGGGCAGCGGCCCGAGATCGAAAAAGAATACAGCTACGACGTGAAGGCGGGCATGCACACGCTAAGGCTGCTATATGAGTGTAAGGAACTCCTGTCGGAAGGAACCATCACTCTGCCTCGTCCCGAACGTGAGTTTCTCATCCGCGTGCGCACGGGGAAGTATTCGATGGAAAAAGTCATCGCCATGGCGCACAAGCTGTTCGCGGAGTGCGAGGACGCGGCGAGATCTTCTTCCCTGCCCGACCGCGTTGATCGGGCAGCAATATCGCTCCTCTTGACCAATTCCTACCGCAAAACGTGGGACGCCGCCTAAGAGTTCAGCGGTGCCCTTTAATTCAGTCGCCTGGTCGTGTCTATTCCAAGTGAATTTCGTCAACCTGGAAGTCGAATTTGTCGGCGGCGGGGCCGCCCACAAAAAGAATGGCCCCGATGTCGTGACCGTCCGTTCCGTTAAACTCCGAGAATGGAATGCTGGTCTTCTTCCAGTCGGAGCCTGCCGTGAAGGTCTGCTGGGCCGGGATGCGGCCACCGGCGGTGGTGAAGACCAGGACGCGGTAAGTTCCACCGTCGCCTTTGGCGAAGAATGTAATGCTTTTCTTCGACGACAGGTCCACGGGAACGAAGGGTTGGGAACCGGGCGCCCACATCACGCCCGCCCAGGCGTAAGGCAGGCCGCCGTCGATGAGGCCGGAGATTTCCAGCGCATGCTTACTTCCGTTGGGGCCGCCGTCGACTACTTTCATTTCGCCCGTGGATTTGCCGCCGGCGATGGTGTCGGTGGAAAGCATCCATCCCATTCCGAATCTGGCGTTGGAAGTGCCGTCCTCGAAATCGCTGATCAAACCCATTTCCGAGGCTGAAGCCGGAGCCGTCTGCGAGGCTTTCGCGGCTTCGTCTTTTGCGTTTTGATTGGCGGCATCATGCTTTGAGCTGGCCAGAATCGCGGGCGCGGACAGCAGCAGGCAGAACGCTATCCAGCCCAGGATTCTGGGGGTCGTGGCTGATCGCAGGGAATTCATATTTTCTCCCTAAAGTGCGGAACTCGACTTCACGCTGGTGGTCCGGCGGGTCTTCTGTGATCGGACGGTTCGATCATCCTGCACAGCGATGACCGAGGCCAGTACAAACCGTCACGTGTCTGGCATGACAACTGTCATGCGTAAAGCTGCTGGAGATGATGGAATGTGCGCTTGCCATTGTGTCGAAAAATTTTCCGCGGAGGATGAGCGGTTATGATGGAAGCGAGCTTCGCTCATCGCGTGCCGCCATGTTGAAGGATTTCGCAACCTCGATCGTGCAAACCCTGCGCCAGCGGGGCTTTCAGGCCTACCTGGTGGGCGGATGCGTGCGCGATCTGTTGCTCGGGCATGAACCGAAGGACTACGACGTGTCGACCGATGCCACTCCCGATCAGGTGATGGGCATTTTTCCGGAGACGTACGCGGTGGGAGCGCAGTTTGGGGTGGTGCTGGTGCCCGCTCCGGCAGTGGAATCGGCGAGGGGCGGCGCGGCCGCGGAGTGTCCTTCGAAATCGAACGCGGTTGAAGTCGCGACTTTTCGCAGCGACATCGGGTATTCCGACGGCCGCCATCCCGACGAAGTGCGGTTTAGCCGAGACCCGCGCGAGGATGTAGCACGCCGCGACTTCACCATCAACGGCATGCTGCTCGATCCCTTAATCGGTCAGACGCCCGATCAGGCGCCCGATCAGACGCCCGATCAGACGCCCGGGGAAGTGCTCGATTTTGTGGGCGGGCGCCGGGATCTGGAAGCGGGGATCATTCGTTCTATCGGCGATCCGGAAAAGCGATTCGGCGAAGACAAGCTGCGCATGTTGCGGGCGGTGCGATTTGCGGCGCGTTTCGAATATGAGATTGAGCCAGCCACTTTTGCGGCGATACAGAAACTGGCACAAGGCATCCAGATTGTTTCGCGCGAGCGGGTGCGCGATGAATTAACTCGGATGCTGATCGAAGGGCATGGCCGGCGGGCGTTTCTGCTGCTGGACGAGAGCGGCTTGCTCAAGCAGGTTCTGCCGGAGATTTCCGCGATGAAGGGGGTGGCGCAACCGGCGGAATTTCATCCCGAGGGCGATGTATTTGTGCACACGCTGCTGCTTCTGGAGAACCTGCCGCGCCCCTGCCCGTCGACCCTGGCCTGGGGCGCGCTGCTCCACGATGTGGGCAAGCCCGCGACGTTTCGCGTGGCGCCGGATCGCATCCGGTTCGATAGCCATGTCGAGGTAGGGGTGAAGATGGCGGAGGAAATTTGCCAGCGTCTGCGTTTCTCAAAGGATGACACGACACAGATTCTGGCGCTGGTTGACAACCATATGCGCTTCGGCCATGTAGGGCGCATGAAGGAATCGACCCTGAAGAGATTTCTTCGCATGCCCGGCTTCGAAGAGCATCTCGCGCTGCATCGCGCCGACAGCCTGGCCAGCCATCGCAATTTGAGCACATACGAATTTATCCGGCAGAAACTCGCCGAGACTCCGGCGGAGAAGATGCGGCCTTCGCCGCTAGTCACGGGTGATGACTTGATTGCGGCGGGCCATGCCCCTGGGCCGAGATTCCGCGAAATCCTGAATGCGGTGGAAGATGCCCAACTGGAAGGCCGTTTACGCACGCGCGAATCGGCGCTCGAGTTTGTGCGCCGCGAATTTCCCGTCTGACGCCTTGCGGTGCGCGCTGCGGCTAAGTGTGAGGATGCTAGAATCGAAGTTTCTTTCAGGTTGGTTGCAGCACTCTGATGAGAGGAGGAGCGGCACTTGGAGCAGGCAGGCGCGGGACTGGAAAAAATCGTAGGGCAGTCTTTGCGGCAGGCGCCTCCGGCGGAGGCGCCACTCATGGCGTGGCCCGTGGTTTGCGGCTCAACCGTGGCGGAGCGGACGCGCGCCCTGAGCTTTGAAGGTGGAGTGTTGCGCGTGGAAGTCGGGGATGCAGGATGGAAAGCGGAACTGCAAGCTCTGGCCCCGCGATACCTGGCGGCGATCAATCGTTACACGACCGAGGCGGTTCTCAGAATCGAGTTTGTGGTGGCACGCCCCGGGGAGCGCGCACACGAGCGAGTGACCCCATGAAGGTGACCGATAAAGATGTTGCCTACGTCGCGGATCTCGCCAATCTGGAGCTCACCGAGGACGAGCGCAGGGGAATGCTGCGCGACCTGAATTCCATTCTCGATTACGTGGATCGCCTGAATGAGCTGGACATTTCCGATGTGCCGCCGATGGCTCAGGTTTCCGATCGCTATGGAGTGGACGAATCGAAGCAGGGTAGCGAACGATTCGCTTACGCCTGCCGGGAAGATGTTGTCGAAGGACTGCGCAAGTCGTTGCCGCACGAGGAAGCGCTGGCGAACGCGCCAGACGCGGACGAACAGTTTTTCAGAGTGCCGAAAGTGATTGAAAGGTAGACCTCAGGAAAGCTCCACGCACTCGACCAGATGGACCTGACCTCGCTCACCATCGATGCCGCCCGCTCCGCTGTACAGGAGCGCACGACGACGGCGCTCGCGCTGGCGGAGGCTCACTACGCCCGCATTCAGAAAGAGGATGGTCAGATCGGCGCGTTTCTGACGCTTTCGAAGGAGCGCGCGCTGGAGCAGGCGGACCGCATGGACCGCATGGCGGCGGAAGGGAAGACGCTGCCTCCCCTGGGCGGCGTGCCGGTTGGAATTAAAGATGTGATGAGCACGCGCGGCTTGCGCACGACCGCCGGATCGAAAATTCTGGAGACGTACACTCCACCTTATGATTGCACCGCCGTAGCGCGCATGGAAGCCGCAGGCGCGGTGGTGCTGGGCAAGATGAACTGCGACGAGTTCGCCATGGGCTCGTCGAATGAAAACTCGGCCTATGGTCCGGTAAGGAACCCGCGAGATTTAAGCCGCGTGCCCGGCGGTTCTTCGGGAGGATCGGCGGCGGCGGTGGCGGCGGACATGGCAGTGGTTACGCTGGGATCGGATACGGGCGGGTCGATCCGTCAACCGGCATCGTTCTGCGGCGTAGTGGGTCTGATGCCGACGTATGGCCGGGTCTCGCGCTACGGACTGATTGCGTTTGCGTCGTCGCTCGACCACATTGGGCCGTTGGCCAAGACAGTGAAGGACGCGGCGATTGTGCTGCGCGCCATTGCCGGACGCGATCCCATGGATTCGACTTCTGCCGACGTTCCGGTGCCCGACTACGTTGCCGAACTCGACAAGCCGATTCAGGGAATGAAGCTTGGCGTGGCCAAGGAATATTTCGGCGAAGGTCTGGACGACGAAGTCCGGCAGGCGGTGGATGCGGCCATCGACAAGTTGAAGGGATTGGGCTGCGAGATTGTGCCAGTTTCGCTGCCGCACACGCCGTACGCCGTCCCGACGTATTACTTGATTGCGACGGCGGAAGCCTCCGCGAACCTGGCGCGCTACGACGGCGTGCGCTACAGCCACCGGGCTCGCGGCGTGAAGACGTTGTCGGAAATGTACCGGCGGAGCCGCGACGAGGGTTTCGGCGCGGAAGTGAAGCGGCGCATCATGCTGGGAACTTACGCGCTGAGCGCCGGCTACTACGATGCCTATTACCTGAAGGCGCAGAAGGTGCGGACTCTGCTGACGCGCGACTTCGACGAGGCCTTCCGCAAAGTGGATGCGATTGTGACGCCGACCAGTCCGACCGCGGCGTTTCGGCTGGGAGAGAAGTCAAACGATCCCCTAGCCATGTACCTGGCCGACATCTACACGGTGACCGCCGATCTGGCGGGCATTCCCGGAATTTCAGTGCCCTGCGGGGTGACGAAAGAGAAGCTGCCCATCGGACTGCAGATTCTGGGGAAACATTTTGATGAGAGCACGATTCTGCGCGTGGCGCATGCCTACGAACAGGCGGCCTAGGAGCCTGAGGCTATTCTTCGTTTTCTGACAGCGAGTAGTAGCATTCCCCAGCGCAAGAACGGCAGAGGATCTCTTCCTTGCGGCGAACTTCTCTGCGGAAGTTGATTCCTTCGCCGCATGATTCACACACCACGCGCTCGCCTTTGTATCCCGGAAATTCTTCCGGCGGCAGTTCGACTTTCACCCACTGCATGGTGAAGAGGTCGTCGTCGGAGATTTCGCGGTAGGCCAGCATCTGCTGCTGATTCTTGTCGGCGATCTCGGGATGCATCTGGCGGGCCAGGGCCTTGGAAGACTCTTTGGCAGCGATGCGGATCGCCTTGCCCGAACTCAGATCGACGAATGTGGCTGCAACCTTGCCCCAATCGCGGAACTTGAGGGCGCGCTTGCCCAGGCGGCATCCCGTGACCACGGCGACCGCATCCGTGGCGCAACGGTCGATTTCAACGAAGGTAATCAAGCGCTTCCGGTCCTTTCCCCTCGGATTGTCAATACTAAGTTTCTGCAGGCCGAGCATGGCGAGGCGCACGCCCAGAACTTGCCCGGCACAGATGTGCCCGTGGGCCTGTTCGGCGTCGCGGAGATAGTCGTCGAGGGATTTCACGGGGGAAGCCGCCAGCTCTCAGCTCTCAGGTTAACATCTCGCGGTGCGAGCATTCGCTTCGCTACGCCGATCATTTCCTGCGCCAGCGGATGCCGTCTTTCGTGATCTCCACAATAATACCGGCGGCGGCTAATTGCGCGCGTAGTTCGTCGGAGGCCTTGAAGTCGCGGGCGCTGCGAGCGGCTTTCATCTCGGCAATGTTCTTTTCGATGTCCGCGTCCGAAAGTTGCCCTGACGCCGCCGCTTCGCGCAAACCGGAGCTGATGTCGCTGTCGCGGCCTTCGGTCGGCGCCCATTCCAAGACTCGCTTCATCTTCGGGCCATCGTCGTCATCGAGCACGGCGAAGATTTCATCGAACTTGGCCAAAGCCGAGAGCAGCGGAGCGACGTCATCTTTCTTGATTCCGCCCGCATCGAACGCGGCGTTGGCCTGGCGCACCATTTCGAAGATAGCCGCCTGGGCCTGGGCGGTGTTGAGGTCGTCGTCGAGCGCAGCGCGCATGCGGTCGACGGTTGTGGCCGCGAGAGACTGCATCTCGGAATTTGCACCCGGGGAAAAATTGCCCGTGGTCAGGCGCAGACGAAAATTTCGCAGGCGCTCCACCGAGACCGCGGCTTGCTTGAGACCATCAAAAGTGAAATTCAATTGATTGCGGTAGGGAACCGAGGTCAGCAGATAGCGAATCGAAGAGGGCTTATGTCCTTTCAGGACCAGGTCGCGAAGGGTGAAGAAATTCCCCAGGCTCTTCGACATCTTCTCGCCTTCGACCAACAGGAAGCGGGCGTGAAACCAGAAATGCGCGAAAGTCTTCCCGGTGAGGGATTCGGATTGTGCAATCTCGTTTTCGTGGTGGGGAAAAATGAGATCTTCTCCGCCCGCATGCAGATCAAAACTTTCTCCCAGTTCCTGCATCGACATGACCGAGCACTCCAGATGCCAGCCCGGGCGGCCGGGGCCAATCGCGGTGTCCCACGAGGCTTCGCCGGGCTTGGGTGCTTTCCAGACGGCGAAGTCGCGGGCACTGTCTTTGTCGTATTCGTCGACGTCGACGCGCGCGCCGTCGAGCATTCCACTGAAATCCTTCTTAGAAAGCTTCCCGTAGCGGGGAAACTTCGCGATGCGAAAGTAATAGGAGCCCTCCTCGGCGCGGTAGGCGAGCCCCTTCTCGACCAGCCGGGAAACAAAGTCGGCCATCTGCGGGATGTTTTCCGTGGCGCGGACCAACTGCGGCCGCTCAATGTTGATCATGGCCGCGTCTTCGATGAAGGCCTTCTCGTACTTGGCGGTGAATTGCTGAACGCTGACGCGGTCGCGGGCGGCATTGCGAATGATCTTGTCGTCCACGTCAGTGATGTTCATGACGTAGTGCACGCGGTATCCGCTCTGGCGCAGAAACCGGAGCAGAAGATCAACCGCAACAAAGGTGCGAAAATTTCCGATGTGTCCATAGTCGTAGACCGTGGGGCCGCAGGCGTACATGCGAACTTCATGGTCGCGAAGCGGGTGGAACTCCTCGATTCGCGACGACATGGTGTTGTAAAGACGAAGGGCCATAAGTGATTTCGAGCGCCGAGACGAGTATTGAGAGACGAATCTAAGATTCTAGGGGTCGGCTGGAAAGCGGGTCAAATCGCGGCTCAGGCGGTCGGGGGAGGCGCCGGGGGCAACGCATGCGTGTGCTGGCGCAGGCGCTGCTGCACAAGAATGACGTAATGCAGCGCAGAGACGATGGTGAAGATGAACGTGGCCCGCAGGAACACAGAGCGCCCGATCCATAGCCAGTGCAGGGGATGGACTTCAAACAGAAGCACAAAAAATACGGCGGCAATCTGCGAGAAGGTGTTGGCCTTGCCGAAGATGCTGGGGCGAAAATTCCTCAACCCCGCAATTGCGAACAGCACGGCGCTGGCCGCCAGAATCGAAATATCGCGGCTGAAGACCAGCACTGTGAACTTCCACGGAATCTTGTGCAGGATGGAAAGCACGAGAAACATCGTGCTCAACAGCAGCTTATCGGCAATCGGATCGAGGTACTGCCCCAGCAACGTCTGTTGATGAAGCGCACGGGCCAGCAGGCCGTCGAGCCCGTCGCTGAAACCCGCGACCACGAAGACGCCCAAAGCCCAGAGATACCGTCCCTCCACCAGGTGAATCACGATGAACGGAACAAAAATCATCCGCAACAAGGTGAGCTGGTTAGGGGCTGTGAAGATCTGGGAGAGCCTCAAGCCTGCTCCTTCGAGGGAAGGGATGGGGAGTCGTCGAGCGCGCTCTTGTCGATTGGATCGCCGCCGGAAGGGGAAAGTGCGGCGGCTGGCTCCAGGCCGGTCCGGTTGAAGAAGCGCTGCGAAAGCGAGGGCAGGTTCCCATCCGGCAGATCCAGTTCGACGCGCTCAATGCGATGCATAGGGAAGAAAACGACGGCGGGAGTGAACGGCTCGCCGTCCTTCACCATGACGGCGAGATCCTCAAAAGAAGCGAGTTCGGCGCCGCTCAGGCTGAGGCCCTCAGGTGCAAGGGCAAGGATCATACCCCAGAACTTCTCCCGTGGATTGCACAGGGTGACGATCACCACGGCGCCGGGCAGAAAAAAATCACGCGGCTTGGCGCCTGCGGCAGGACTGGTGCTGGACGAGTTCTTCTCCACTCAAAGATTGTCGCCGGGAGAAGCGTGCATTGCAACTGCGAGCCGGCGGACCGGAGTGGGGCGGAAGCGGGTGGCCCGGACAGGCGAGTCGAAAGTGTTCGAGTCCGCGCCGCCGTTGCCGGATTAGTCGCCGACCATTAGAATGAAGGCAGGCCAGAGCCAGCCCCCGCGTAGGCGCGTAGCTCAGTTGGTTAGAGCGCTACCTTGACACGGTAGAGGTCAGGAGTTCGAGTCTCCTCGTGCCTACCATTTATCCCTTCTACACCATCCCAAGTTGTCACCATTCCTTGCTGCGGCGGGCCAGTTGGAGGTATATACTTCTCTTCATTCTGTCGGTTCGGCTATTGTTCAAGGCTTTAGGGCCGTGCGGGCTGTCCCCCCTACCAGGCGACACATGCAAAAACGGATTCCGCGTTACGACCCCCAGGACGGGGGGGACCAGGGCAATGTGGGCGTCCCTGTCAAAGGGGACAGTTCGGGGTCCAATCCTTCCTCTTGTCCCGACAGTCCAACGGTGATCGATTTTCCCAAGGCGGCTTCGGATTCCGAGGCTACGTTCGTGGATCCGGAAGCTACGCTGGTGGATGCCGACGCAACCCTGGTTGACGCAACTCCGCTTGACGGAATTTCCCCGACTCCCCGTTCGCCCGCTCCCGTGCGCAGAACCGTTCGCCCGCAGGTCACCGCGCCTGTCCTGCAAGCCGGCGACGTGCTCGGGGGCCGCTATGAGATCCTGCAACTTCTGGGTGAAGGCGGAATGGGAGCGGTGTACAAAGCCCGCGACCGAGAACTCGACCGTCCGGTGGCGCTCAAGCTGATTCGACCGGAATTGGCCTCCAACCCTTCGATGCTTGCCCGCTTTAAACAGGAACTGCTGCTCTCACGCCAGGTCACGCACAAGAATGTCATCCGTATCTACGATCTGGGCGATGCCGATGGCGTGAAGTTCATCACCATGGAGTTCGTGGAAGGCCGCGACCTGCGCGCGCTGATTCAGGAGAAAAAGAAATTCTCTCCCGAAGAAGCGGTGGAGATCATGCAGCAGATCTGCCAGGCGCTGGAAGCGGCCCACGCCGTGGGCGTGATTCACCGCGACCTGAAGCCGCAAAACGTGATGCGCGAAAGCAGCGGGCGAATTCTGGTCATGGATTTCGGCCTGGCACGCACCATGGAAGGCGACGGCATGACCCAGGTCGGGGCTCTGGTCGGAACCATGGAGTACATGTCTCCCGAGCAAGCGCTGGCGAAAGAGTTGGACCAGCGCTCCGACCTTTTTACGGCAGGGCTGATTCTTTATGAATTGCTGACCGGGAAAATGCCGTTCAAGGCGGAAAGCGCCCTGGCCAGCCTGATCAAGCGCACGCAGGAACGCGCCATTCCGGTTTCCGATCACGACGGCACCATTCCCGGGGCCCTGACGGCGGTGGTAAGTAAATGCCTGGAGCGGGATCCAAACCTGCGCTACGCGAGCGCCGCCGAGATGCTGCGCGATCTGGACGCCTGGCAGGGTAATCGCGCCGGCGCGACGTTGGGTTTTCACGCCAACGTCAAGCCCTGGGGCCAGACGATTCCCTGGCCGCTGCTCGGTGGTGTGGTAGCGGTGCTGGTGCTGGCGATGGTTGGCTATGCGTTTCGCGGCCGCCTCTTTTCATCCTCGGCTGGGAAAGCTGGCCCGGTGCTGTCGCTGGCGATTTTGCCGTTCCGCAATGCCTCCGGGGATCCGAGCCTCGATTGGTTGGGACCCAGTCTCGCCGAGATGCTGAACACCGACGTGGGCCAGTCCGCACGTGTGCGCATCATCTCCCAGGATCGGCTGCATCAGGTGATTTCGGATCTTCGTATCGCGCCCAACTCTTCCGTGGACCCGACGACCCTGCGCAATCTGGCCGAGTTCAGTAATGCCGACACGTTAGTCTTGGGACAGTACGCGAAATTCGGCGGCCAAATTCGCATTGACGCCACCCTCCGAGATCTGAAGCGTGATCGCACCGTACCGATCAAGATTGAGGGCGTCGATGAAAAGGATATTCCGGGTGCGGTGGACCGACTGGCGGTATCAATCCGCAACAATCTGGCAATCTCATCCGATGCGATCGAGGAGCTAAAGGCTAGTTCCTTCCAGCCCAGCTCTCCATCCGCTGCTGCGCTAAGAGACTACAACCAGGGGGTTCAGTTCCTGCGAGACGGCAAGAACACGGACGCCATCAAGGTTCTGCAGTCTGCCACCGAGGAAGACCCGAAGTTCGCGTTGGCGTATTCGCGCTTGGCGGATGCGGATTCCGCGCTGGGGTATGACGGCGATGCGGAGCAGGCGTCGCGCAAAGCCCTTCAGTTAAGTCAAACCTTGCCGACGGCGGAGAAGTATTTGATTGAGGCGACGCATGCGCGGGTGACGAAAGACAACAAGACGGCGATCCAAGCCTTCGAAAATCTCGCCAAGAGCATGCCTGAGAATTCCGATGTCGAATTCGGCCCTGGCAGGGCTGTACACCGAAACCGGGAATTACGCTCAGGCCCGCGCCCAGTTGTCCAAGCTGCTGGCATCAGACCCGAAGAATATCAAGGCATTGTGGCAGATGGGCGTGTTGGGAATTGTGAGTGGCGATCCGCAAGCTGCGCTCGATCCCTTGAACCGGGGACTCTCTTTGGCGGTGCAGGTGGACGTGCCTGAATTGAGGGCGTTGATCCTGCAGTCGATCGGAATCTGCTACCGGATGATGAACAAGCCGGATGATGCGATGCGTAACTACCAGGACGCAATGGCCATCAATGAGCGACTCGGCTTGAAACGCGCTTGGGCCAGTAATCTGGTTGAAATGGCCGTGGTACAGAACACGCAGGGAAAGGTCGAAGCCGCTCTGTCCGACTACAAGCACGCCCTTCAACTGCAGCGCGAAATTGGCATGAAGAAGGAAGTTGGGGACACGCTGATTGACATGGGTGTTGTGTACGAATCGAAGGGTGACTATGATCATGCGCTGCAAAACTATAAAGAGTCGTTGCAGATACAACGTGAAGCGGGCGATGAGAATTATCAGGCATTGTGCCTGAACAACATCGGTGGCGTCTATCTTGGAAAAGGCGATACCGATAATGCCCTGACGTATCTTCAGCAGGCGTTGCAACTCCGGGAGAAGCTCAACGTTCCCGCCTCGATCGCAGAGACTTTGTCTGCTCTGGGCCAGGTTTACATCAGTACCGGCCAGTACGATCTGGCGCTGTCAACGTCTATGCGAGCCTTGGATCTCTGGCGCAAGGTTGGAAACGTTCGCGGCGCGGCCGATGAATCGCATGACATCGGCCTGGTGTTTCAACGTCAGGGGCGTTTCGGCGCGGCGGTTAACGCCATGCAGGACGCAGTCGACGGCTATCGCAAGGTAGGAGACCGCAGTGCCGACATGGCAACGCTTCTCAACGATCTTGCCGACGCCCTCGCGCAAGCGGGACGCGGCTCCGAGAGCGACTCTTTCCTGCAAGAAGCCCAGACCCTGGCCGGTAACCTAAAGAATGAAAGTTTGAAGGCCCAATTGCTTACCACCCAAGCGGATGTTCGGCGCTACCGCGGCGATACACAATCAGCCGACGCGCTGTATCAACAGGCGCTTCGATCAGCTTTGCGAGGAAGCGCTCCGGAAGAAGTTCTGATTTCCAAGTTACATGCAGCGGAGATTGGGTTAAACCGGGTGAATCCGGATCTTTTGATCCGGGAATTCCGCGCATTGATGCAAGAGGCCGATAGCCGTAACCTGAAGCACCTTTCAATGGAGAGTTCCGTCGATGCGGCAGAAGCTCTCATCGCGCGCAAAGACTACACGCAGGCTGAGCGGGAACTTCAGACCGCGCTGGGAAAGAGCGAGAAGCTCGGAGCGCGTTATCAGATCGCCCGAATTCACTATCTGCTTGCCACCGCGTTGCGCCTGGGGGGGAATCGGCCGGATGCTTCCGAACACTACCGCCTGGCGCTGAACTTGATCGAGGATATGCAAAAAGATGCCGGAGCGGAAAAATTGCTCCAGCGTTCGGACATGAAGTCCATGTTTGCCGAAGTCTCAAGATTCGCCGCCGCTGCGAACTGACAACCTCTGCTGCAATTTAGCTGCGGGGAAAGGGGACAGAGTCCCCTCTCCCTCTCGGCAACCATTCAGGCTCAGCCTATTTCGTCACAAAAGTTGACCAACTTGTCGTGTTGTTATTCAAGTTGGGGTCAGAATTTACTTGGCTCACCACGGCCCTATCGGTGAGGGTCGTATTCGCCTTGGCGTTAACGTTTACTATGATCTGCACAAGGGCTGCGATCGGATTCTTCTTCGTCCATGCGGGCAATGTAGCGACGCTGCAGGAACCCGCAACGCTGCCGCAGGAGTTCGTCGGAGGCGTGATTGAACATAACGGCTGGCTGCCGGAAAAACTACAAGACTCAGTGGCGTACCCGGAACTCACAAAAGTCGTTCCCATAGGCAGCGTGTCCGTGATCGTAACCAGGTTGGCCGTATTGGGTCCTTTGTTGGCAACCGCGATGTAATAGGTCAGGTTCATTCCGGTCCTGACGAACAGGTTCCCGATCATTCCCGTAGCAAGATCTGCCGATCCGACTACTTGATACGTTGCGCTTGCGGCCGGAGACGTGTTTCCCGCCGCATCGGTGGCGCTCGCCGTGAACGTCTGGGTTCCGATTGTCGAAGTACTCAGCGATATTGGAGAGGTGGTTACAGTTTGCTGATTTCCATTGAACGTTTGCATCGCGCACATGGCAATTCCTGAGAAGAAATTTGTGACAGTCGGGCTGGAAGGATCAGTGCAGGTGACCGTGGCGGTAGCCGCCGAATTCTGAGCGTAATAGCCGGGGGAACTGAGCGTGATAGAAGTTACGCTCGGCTTTGTCGTGTCGAGGTTGAAAGGCACGGTTTTGAAAGTGGCCACGTTTGCCCCCGGCGTGCCCGGGTGTACATCGAGGGATGGCGGGAATACCAACTCCTCGGACGCATCGCAATCCACCGAGAAATAATGGGCATCGTAGGCGCCTTCGACAAGTGGACTTGCTGTTCCGTTGTTATCGTAGGTGCTGATGAGGCCACTCACACTGAAGGGCTGCGGATTCTGCGTTGACCAGGGACTTGGCGGGTCACCGAGAGCCGGACACGGCGTGGAGTTGTTTAATGTCTGCTCGGCCGGTAACGGATACGTCGTGTCGAGCATGGTCCCGCGCGGTTCGGCGCCGACAACGACCGAGGCGCCCTGGGCGGCATGGAAACTATTAGTGTCGGGGTTGGGCGTTGCCGGCGGCACACTGGTGAAAGATGCAGGCACGCTTGCGGAATTGGTCCACAAGGGAATCGTGGGAGTGGTCTGCCACTCCGGCTGGCAACAGAAGAATACGTAACTTGAATTCGTGGTGGTCCCCGTCCCCCCTCCTCTGGGGGTAGGGTCCTCGAGTTGGGTCAGGATGCTCTGCGGGCAAAGCTGGGTCGCCAGCGGTTCGCCACTGGGATAAT
Source organism: uncultured Acidobacteriaceae bacterium (assembly GCA_963825155.1). Classification (GTDB taxonomy): domain Bacteria; phylum Acidobacteriota; class Terriglobia; order Terriglobales; family Acidobacteriaceae; genus Sulfotelmatobacter. The sequence goes on from CAWGRZ010000005.1 coordinate 494,574, forward strand.
TGCACTGCGCACCAGAAATCAAGACGTCGGGCGCCATGGCGATTCCAGGAGCGTAACCCGCTGGTATGGTAAGAATCCCATTTGTAATTCCGGGTTGATTCAAATTCAGATCCATCTGCTGGATGAACAGAACGTTTCTGGCCGACGATTGCGGGCAGTACAAACCGGCTGGAGTAGTGTTTGTTGATGTGCTGCAGGTCAGCGTATTGACCGCACAAACCGTCTGACCAGCTGCGGTCAGGCAGGGAGCGTCAGCCATCGCAGTGCCCTTCACGATGCTCGCCCAATCCAGCGGGTTGACGCCTCCTGTGCTCACGAATGGGGTAGGAGTACCGTTTGGAAAGGTGAGATCGCCACCGTTGTTAGAGACACTATAGTCAAAATCGAATTCCTGGTGCTGTCCGTGCGCGTTGTTCGACACGAAGCTCTGTGTCAAGCTAGCCGGGTTGTTCGGATCGATTTGCTGACCTTGCTGAGTCGGCGAGAACATCCAACTCGTGATGTCCTGAGTCTCCGAATCGCCACCGGTCGCACCTGTGAAGCCGACGTACGCTGTCCCGCCATCACTCAAGCCAATGCTGCTCAAATCTACAGCGACGCCGTTCGGGTACAGGTTCACACCGTCCAGAACAACTTGAATATTGGCCACGGTTGCGGGTGTGCAGGTGGAACATGCGGGAAAGTAGGTGATGGTAACGCTATGCACTGCGCCATCTGCCATGTTCGCGGTAACGACGGGATTACCCAAGGTCGAATTCGGACCAGTACCCCCCCCACAAAGATAGCCATGATGCGAGGTATTTGGCCCGGTGCCGCAACTCTGAATCGCCACGTGATTGACCGAGTTGTTGACGGCTTGAGGATCCCATGAATTTTGATACGTATCGAATTCGATCGCCAAGCTGTTCGGGATGCCACTGCCTTGGCTGGGATTGCGGTTTCCATCGGCGTCGCCGTATCCGATCGCACCCCCGTTTCCGCCCGTATAGCCAATCGCCGTGGTGCTGGAGTTTTGTATCACGAACGCGATTCCGTCCGCCGGAGGAGTCGACGGGTACGTAAACTGGAATTGGAAAGTGGTGGTGAATCCGTTGTTAACCGTTTGGGGTGTGACGTACCATGCTGACCCTGTCTGATTTCCCGCGCTGGATGTGATCCGCAGGACGTTGCTTTCACCCAGGACCAACATGGCAGTGCCGTTTGTCTTCAGGCAACTGCCGTTCGCGCTGAAATCCGGATAGTTAGGAGAAGCAGGACACGGCACCTCTTGGGCCCAAGCGGTTGTATCTCCGACTCCCATTGCCGTTGCCAGGATGGCAATCGTGAACAAAAAGACCATCCTCAGAACTCCTGCGGTGAATCCCGTCTTCGCTCGCATCTGCATCGGGGTTGAAAAGTCCAATGGGATTCTACCGTGGCCGGCGATGACAGTCTTCTGGCCGGTCGCACTCATTTCCAGATTGAAGGGTAAGTGCGGTGTGAGATTTGCGGACATGATTGGACCTCATTTTCAACTCAGATTTTTTGGGTCGCAGGAAACCACCCTGAAAACTCTCGCGTCGTTTAACCTTAATAAGCCATACAGGGGTCAGCTATCGCGAACCGCATCATACAGTCGGCACTGAAAAAATCAAAACAAACTCAGAAATCTGCAAATTCTTGCAACATGGATTCACTGCGCTCCCGACTGGGAAGCTGAAGGACTGGGCGGATGCCGGTTGCACGGCAAAAAGGTGCCGACGAATAGAGCGCCGCGACAGAGTCGAAAGACAGTTTGTTACACGCAGACATTTTTCTTATTTAAAGCGCAGAAATTGCGCCGAACCTGCAACGCACAATCACTCGGGGGGATTCTGCGACGAATTGCACAGTCCTACGAATCAGGGCCGGCTGGGGGGAACGAGCATAACGCCCGACCGTCGGCCATTCTCAGGGTTAAAATCCCACCTGTCAAGGGAAAACCGACGCTCAGGCGCGCACCGGCACGCCCTCTACGATCATTTCAGCGGCCGGATCCCAGTACACTTTCTTGCCCGACCAGTACGATTGGGCCGCCATGATGCAAGCCACGGAGTGGGCGAATCCCTGGTGCACGGAAGCGTTGGGCTGCTGCCGCGAACGCATGCAGTCAAACCAGTTGGCCATGTGCTCCAGGGAGAGATCGTCGATACCCATGGGTGGGAGCCCGCTCTTGCCCGGGAGGAGGATGAATTTCGAGGCTCGCTGGCGGTCAATGTCGGGGTCGTCTTCGTGAGTCCCTTTCTCTTCTATTAACTGATAGCGCGGGCTGCCCTCGCCACCGATGTTGATCAGCGTTGCCTTTTTCCCCATGTAACGGGTAAAGCTCGGCGCGTCATTGCCGAAGCTGGTCGAATAACTCACCAGAAAGCCCTTGGGATACTCCAGCAAGGTCTGAAACGTGTCCGCGGTTTCGCGGCCATCGTGCCAGGCCAGAACGCCCCCATGTGACACCACCGACGTGGGAAAATTGTCGTCCATGAACCAGTGCACCAGGTCAATGGCGTGGCTCATCCACTGATCGGGAATCCCGCTCGAGAATTCCTTGTAGAGACGAAACTCAAAATAGATTTGGGGATCAAAGGGCCGCGCCGGCTTGGTCAGGAGCCACTTACTCCAATCCGTGTCCTGCTCGCGGATCTGTTTGACCTGGGGACGTCCGCGCCAGCGCGGGCCGTGGTAGTTCCATACCACCTCAACCTTGCTGACGTCGCCCAGAGCTCCGCTCTGCGCCACCGCCTGCGCGGCGCGAGGGTAAGGCTCGCTGCGATGTTGGGTGCCCACCTGGACGATGGTTTTGGCTTGCAGCACGGCGTCGCGTCCGGCTTTGGCTTCGGAAAGGACATTCCCCATCGGTTTTTCGACGTAGGCATCCTTGCCCGCTTCCGCCGCCATTTTCAGAATTGCCGAATGCGAATGCTCGGGGGTGGAGATGAGCACGCCGTCAACATCCTTCATGGCGAGCAGTTCTTCCACGTATTGCACGGAGCGTGGGGCCCGGCCGTAATAGGTCGTGTTGGTGGCTGCGGCCTTCTCGCGGTTCACTTTCCAAAGGTCGCAAACCGCCGTCATCTCGACTTTGTGGCTGGACTTCAGCTTGGACGCGATCAGATCGAGATCTTCACCACGGCTTCCGATCCCAACATGCCCGAGCGAAATGCGATCGTTGGCGCCCACGATGTTTTCGTAGGACAACGCGGTGCGGGGCAGGACCACCCCACCGGCGATTGCGGCAGCGGATTTACTCAGGAAATCGCGACGGTTCATGGGCGGGGAGGACTCAGTCATGATGTGCTCCGGTCTCGGTCTGATCAGCTCGGGTGCGGGATTCAGGGGCCTATGCTAAGAGCGGCATCCGCGCAAGTCAAGGAGGGGGCGTCCCGGAATTCCTGGCAAGCGGGTACAATGTCCGCGCAACGCCAGGGGGGTGCAGGGTGAAGAGGACAGTCCGTCGATTTGCGATTTTCGTTCTGAGTATTGGCCTGCTGGCGCCCGCCTTCGCGGAGCAGCCTTCACCACACCCGATTGCGGACTGGATTAAGTCGGCCGTTATCTACGAGGTCAATCCGCGCACCTTACTCTGCCACGGGCGACTTTCGCGGCATCGCGCAGCGGCTGGATTACCTGAAAGACCTGGGTGTGACGATCGTTTGGATCATGCCAATCCACCCCGTGGGGCAGGTGAAAAAGAAAGGCAGCCTTGGCAGCGCCTACGCAGTGCGGGACTACTACGCCATCAATCCCTCCTACGGCACCAAGGAAGACTTCAAGCGCCTGGTCGCGGAAGCTCACCAACGCGGGCTCAAGGTCATCATCGACATTGTTGCCAATCACACCGCGTGGGACAGCGTACTGATGAAGCACCCCGAGTTTTATAAGAAGGACGCGCAGGGCAACATCATTCCGCCTAATCCTGACTGGTCCGATGTGGCCGGGCTCGACTACAGGAATCCGCAGCTCCGCGCTTACATGACCGACATGCTGAAATATTGGCTCAAGGAGTTCGACCTCGATGGATTCCGTTGTGATGTGGCTGGCGAAGTTCCGACGGACTTCTGGGAAAACGCTCGCGCCGAATTGGTGAAGATCAAACCCGACATCATTATGATTGCCGAAGCCAACAAACCCGAGCTGCTCACGAAGGCGTTCGACTTGGACTACGCGTGGCCGTTCCACAGTACGATGACCAACGTCCTCGAAAACGGCACGACGGCGCAGGCCATTGCGTTTGACTGGCGGGCAGAACACGAGCGCTATCCCCAGGGCATGCTGGAGATGCGCTTCTCCGACAACCACGACGAGAAACGCGCCATTGCCCGCTTCGGCGAGCGCGGCGCCTTGGCCGCCTCCGCGCTGGTCTTTACCATGGACGGCGTGCCCATGCTGTACAACGGAATGGAAGTCGGTGACACCACCGAGTCAGGAGCGCCGGCGTTATTCGAGAAGTTGCCGCTCTTCTGGCCGATCTCCGAGCGCCGCCCCGAATTTCTGCCGTTCTACAAGCAGCTGATTGCGATTCGGCGGGCTCATCCCGCGCTCCAGCAGGGCGAGACTGAGTGGGTGCGGAATGGAGCGCCCGACCGCGTGCTTACGTTCTTCCGCCGCGGCGCCGGTGAAGAGTACTTCGTCGCGATCAACGTTTCGAACCAGCCCTACGCCGGAGTCGCGGACGCTCCCAACGGCGAGTACGTCGACGAAACCCCCGGCCTCGACGAGTCCGCGCGAAAGAAAATTACTCTACCGGCGATCGTTCTCAATGCCTGGGACTTTCGCATTTACCGCAGGGTTCGCTAGAACGCATCTCATACGCTTGCGTCCAACGTGGCAACTGGCTATGGTTCTGGCATGAAATTTTCCCGGCGCAGTGGGGTGTTGCTTCATCCGACGTCTCTACCCGGGCCCCACGGTGCGGGGGACTTCGGTTCCGAGGCGCACCGCTTTGTCGATTTCCTGCATGCCGCGGGGCAGAAACTGTGGCAGGTTCTTCCGCTGAATCCGACTGGCTATGAGGACTCGCCCTTTCAGTGCTTCTCCGCCAGCGCCGGAAACCCGTTGCTTATCAGCCTCGATCGGCTGGCTGATCAAGGCCTGCTGAGCCGGAACGATCTGCGCAGCGTCCCGACATTTCCGGCGGGAAACGTTGATTACGGGTCGGTGAGTCGCTTCAAAGTTCCACTGCTGAATCGGGCGGCCAGGAATTTTTTTGCCAGCGCCTCGGGCGAAGATCGCGGCCGATTTGAAGCATTTGTCCAAACCAACGCGAGCTGGCTGGATGACTTCGCACTGTTCATGGCGGTGAAGGAAGCCCACGATCTGGTGGAATGGACCAAGTGGCCTTCCGACGTGGCCGCGCGCCAACCCGAGGCCATGCAACGCTGGTGCGGAAGACCGGGCGTCCGCCATCGCCGCACAAAAGTTCTTCCAGTTCGAATTTTTCCAGCAATGGGAAGAACTTCGTGCCTATGGGCGCGAGCGCAACGTACGCATCATCGGAGACGTCCCCATCTACGTGGCCCACGACAGCGCCGACGTCTGGTCGAATCGCCAGTTTTTTCTGCTGGACGAAAACGGCCGCCCGGCTAAGATCGCGGGCGTGCCGCCCGACTACTTCAGCGCCACCGGGCAGTGCTGGGGTAATCCCATTTACAACTGGCCGCTGCTCCGGCAAACCGGATACAAATGGTGGGTCGAGCGGCTGCGCTCCGCGCTTCGCCTCTACGATATTGTCCGCATCGATCACTTCCGCGGATTCGAAGCCTACTGGGAAGTCCCCAGCCACGAGACCACCGCGATCAACGGCCGCTGGGTGAAGGGACCCGGACGCGATCTGTTCTCCGCGCTGCGCCGCGAACTCGGCGACCTGCCCATCATCGCCGAGAATCTGGGTGTGATTACTCCAGAAGTCGAAGCTCTGCGTCACGAGTTCGAGCTGCCCGGAATGGCCATCCTGCAATTCGCATTTGGCAATGACCCACAGGCGCCCACGTTCAAACCGCACAACTACGTCCGCGATTTGGTCGCTTATACCGGTACACACGACAACGATACGGTCGTGGGATGGTGGAGCAGCAGCGGCGCCGGCGACAGCACGCGCACGCCGGAGGACGTGGCCAAGGAACACGCGCATGCGCGCGCTTATCTGAACTGCCAGGACGAGCCAATCCACTGGGTGCTGATCCGCAGCATCCTTTCGTCGGTTGCGAATACGGCCATCGCGCCCATGCAGGACATTCTGGGCCTGGGCAGCGAAGCGCGCATGAACCTGCCGGGCACATCGAGTGGAAACTGGAAATGGCGGATGAAACCCGGCGCCGCGTCCGGTGTGATCGCGGGCCGGCTCAAAGAAATGGTAACGCTCTACGACCGTTGAGCGACCGTCGTCGAGGTGCTGCGAGGCTCGTCTGGGACGGCAAGTTCGCAAGAGCAGGTGCTGTGAGCGCAGAGGCGGTACACATGGAAAAGCCCAATAAATCCTTCTGGCAAATCTGGAACATGAGCTTCGGCTTCTTCGGCATTCAATTTGGCTGGGGGCTCCAGATGGCCAACATGAGCGCCATCTACGAGTACCTGGGGGCGCGCGCCGACCAGATTCCTATTTTGTGGCTGGCTGCTCCGCTCACCGGGCTCATCGTCCAGCCCATCATCGGACACGCCAGCGACCACACCTGGGGACGCCTGGGGCGTCGCCGTCCTTATTTTCTTACGGGGGCGATCCTGAGTTCGTTCGCCTTAATCATGATGCCGCGTTCGGGCGTGCTTTGGATGGCGGCCGGCTTGCTCTGGATCCTGGATGCATCCATCAACATCAGCATGGAACCCTTTCGCGCCTTCGTCGCGGACCTGCTTCCCGAACAGCAACGCACGCGCGGCTTCGCCATGCAGAGCATTTTCATTGGCCTGGGGGCCGTAATCGCCTCGGCACTGCCGTGGATGCTGACCAATTGGTTCCATCTGGGAGCGGGCGCGGCAGGGCACGCCATTCCGTTCACCGTTCGCCTCTCGTTTTATACCGGTGCAGCGGTATTTTTGGGGGCGGTTCTCTGGACCATCTTCACAACCAAGGAATATCCGCCCGACGACCTGGAGGCCTTCCGTCGCATGAAGGCAGAGAAACGCAGTCTGGCCACGAATGCGGCAGAGATAGTTGACGCCATCGCCAGGATGCCGAAAACCATGCGGCAGCTTGCTCCCGTGCAGATCCTTACGTGGCTTGGACTCTTTTGCATGTGGCTTTACTTCCCGGTCGCGGTCGCGCGCAACGTTTTCGGCGCGCCCGAGACGGCCTCGCCCCTTTATTCCGCCGGCGTTGAGTGGAGCGGCATCTGCTTTGGCCTGTACTCGGCCGTGTGCTTCGGATTCGCATTCTTTCTTCCGGCCATGGCCCGCGCCATCGGACGCAAGCACACCCACAGCCTGTGCCTGGTGGCGGGTGGTATAGGACTGATTTCAGTCGCCCTGATGCACAACAAGTATGTATTGCTGTTGACCATGGTGGGCGTCGGCATCGCCTGGGCCAGCACGCTGGCCATGCCCTATTCGATCCTGGCGGGATCGCTGCCAGAAGAGAAGACGGGCGTGTACATGGGCATTTTCAACTTCTTCATCGTGACGCCCGAAATCATCGCATCCTTATTCTTCGGATGGGTGATGAACCATCTACTGCACAACAATCGGCTGACGGCCGTCGTCGCCGGTGGCTGTTTCATGCTCATCGCAGCCCTGCTCATGCAAGGTGTGCTCGACCCGGGGGAAGAGAAGATAAGAGTCGCCGCCGACAATCCCAGCAAATAGCCCCCGCCACAGACGTTCGACAAACCAGGGTTCGTTACCTTTGTGCACTCTGGATGGAGGGAGTTCGGGCTCTTCCCAAAAACCGGGTTCGAAGGGTAAATTCGGCTCCGTTTTCGAGAAAGTGCCAAGCTGATCCACAAAATCGACTTTTTTTCTTGACAATACATATGCCTGTGCCGCTTAATAGCGCCCGAGTAGTACAAAAACGTTATTCCATGTTTAGAAAAACGTTATTCTGACCCGCAGGCGGTTTAGGGGCAGATTCTCAAGGTGGAGGCTGAAGTATGCGCAGAGGCTTGGGGTGGCTGTTGTTGGTCTGTCTGTCCTTCGTACTACCCGTGGCCGCACAGAAAATCACCGGAACGATTCAGGGCGTGGTGTCTGACTCGCAGGGCGCGGTAGTCCCGGGCGCCCAGGTAACCATCGTGAACACAGCGACGGGCGAGACGCGCAACGTAAGCACGGGTACCCAGGGAACGTATTCGGCGCCCGACCTGCCGGTAGGTATTTACGACGTTACGGTCAAGGCGACCAATTTCAAGGCTGCTCTCGTCAAGCACGTCGAGTTGGATGTTTCCAGCGTCGCGACCGTCAACGCGACCCTCCAGGTCGGAAAGGTCAGCGAAGAGGTAACGGTCGAGGCCAGCACCGTACAAGTGGAGACCGCCACTGGAACCCTGAGCAGCACGGTGGAAGGGAACGAGGTGCGCGAACTGCCTTTGAATGGCCGCAGTTTCGCCGAACTAACCCAGCTGACGCCGGGTGTCTCTCCCATCGACGGATTCGATACCAAGCACAAGGGCCTTGAGGCCGGCGTAGACTTTTCGATTAACGGGAACAACACCACCGGTAATCTCTTCCTGGTGGACGGCGTCAATAACAACGACATCGGCTCCAATCGCACCATTCTGATCTACCCCTCGCTGCAGGCGATCGACGAAATGAAGATACTCACCAACAGCTACGGTGCCGAGTACGGGCAGGCGTCGGGCGGGGTGGTCTCGATCATTACGCGCAGTGGCACCAACCACTTCCATGGCGGCGCATTCTATGACGGTCGAAATACCGACCTCAACGCCAATGATTATTTCAACAACCAGCACGGTGTCCCGCGCAACGTCCTGCACCGCAACGACTACGGTTTCAACGTCGGCGGACCCATCATCAAGGACCGCTTGTTCTTCTTCGAGTCGGAAGAATGGAACAAGGAAATCCGCGGGAAGGCGCGCTTCGCGTCCGTCCCTACCGCGGCGGAGCTTAACGGAGACTTCACCAATCTTCGCACCAACAGCGACGGAACCCCTTGCGAAGGCGTACCCACTGGCGGGCCGATGGTGACGAATATCTCGGTAGCTGGCCAGACCATGGCAAAAGATACCTACCCCGCGCCCAATCTGACCAACGTCACGAATTGCGACAATTGGGGACAATCCTTGAGTTCTTCGATTCCCTGGCGGGAAGACAACGTCCGCGTCGATTTCAACGCCACCAAGAGCTTCAAGATTTTCGGACGTTACACCGGCGATTCCTGGTCGAACCCGTTCCCCAACACCATGGGCTACTGGGGCGATGATATTTACCCCGCGGTAGAAGGCAGCTGGTCCCAGCCCGGTCGCCAGGCCACGGTGAAGTTGACCAAGCTTTTCGGCGGGACGGCGGTTAACGATTTCCAACTGTCGTATGCCATGAACAGAATCACGGTTGGGGTGTCAGGCAGTGGCGCGAACGGGATGACCCCAGCCCAGTTGGTGGCACAGATCAACGCAGCATCACCTTCGTATTTCGACCCGAACAGCAAGCTCGGAGGAGCGGCCGGCTTGGGCCAGCCCCTGTTCTGGAGCGCCATTGCGGGAACTGGAAATTATCAGGGCGGCGGCGGGGCCGTCGGCGGTATCTCCGACATGGGTCCGTGGCGGAACAATGAACAATTGTTAATTATGAAGGACGATTTCTCCAAAGTTTACGGAACCCACACCTTTAAGGTTGGTTTCCTGGCCACCAACAACCAGAAGAACGAGATCAACAGCAACAGTTCCAACGCGAACTCGCAGTACTGGAGCACGACCGCCGCCTCGGGCAGCAGCGGGAACGGCGTCTTCGATCTTCTGACGCAGGGCAGTACCTGGGGCGGATCGGAAGTCAACACCAATGCCTACGCCCAGATGCGCTGGCATGACTTTGAGTTCTACGGGCAGGACGACTGGAAGGCACGCCGAAACCTGACTATTTCCTATGGATTGCGCTGGTCCATGCTCCGGCAGCCCTTTACCGGCAACGACCAGTACTCCACTTTTAACCCGAGTGTTTACACCGCCGCAGACGGCGCGTCTCCCTGTAACGGAATGTGGGAACTGAAGCCTGGCCTCGATATGTGTAATGCACTCGGATTCGCAGGGGCAGTTCTGGGACCGAATCGCGCCTTGCGGCCCAACAACAACCACCTGTTTGCGCCTCGAATTGGCATTGCGTGGGATCCCAAGGGTGACGGCAAGATGTCGATTCGAGTCGGCGTCGGCCAGTTCTTCCAGCGTGATCGTGTTGCCGTCCTGGAAGCGGGAGCCGCGAATACTCCTTTCGTCCTCAGCGCCGGGTTTACCCGGGCTCTGGACAAGGCCCCAACCAGCCTGACCGCCTCTGGGACGCCCAGCCGGGCCTACGACCAGACCACCAATATTCCCAACACTTGGCAGTACAACCTGACGTTTGAGCGGGAGATAGCGACCAATACAAAGGTGCAGGTGGGTTACGTCGGCAACAGGGGCATCCACCTCGATAATTTTGCCGATGTGAATCCGGTTCCTTATGGAGCTGACCGTGTTACATACGCTTTGAACAACGGCGCCAACAACCTACGCCCGTTCGGCGGCGGAAGCTGGGGCTTCCTTTCGGGCTGGCAATGGAGAGCTGGGTCGAACTACAACGCGCTGCAAGCGTTGGTGCGCTCCCGTGTTAAGAACCTGGACGCTCAATTTGCTTATACCTGGTCCAAGTCGCTGGCCAATACCGATATTTCCGATTCCAGCGGCGGGAACAACGCTGCCAACACGTTCCTTGATCCGACCAATCCCCATCTCGACTACGGTCCGACTGTAATCAACCGGCCCCAAGTGTTCACCGGCAATGTGGTCTACAACCTGCCAGGACTGAAGGGGCAGAACGCCTTTATGCGAACGGCTTTGGGTGGATGGCAGGCAAGCGGCATCCTCACCTATGCCAGCGGGCCCTCCCTTTCGGTGTTGGCAGGAGGCGCTGGCGGCGGTCCAGTCGGCGGTCCTTCTGGCGGCCTGATGGGTACCGGCAACTCCGCAACCGAGCGCCCGAATCAGGTCGCGGGAGCGGGCTGCGGCGGATCGGGCTTACAGTGGATCAACCCGGCAAAATTCACTCTCGATGGCTACGTGTTGGGAAGCAATCCTAACTCTGGCAGAGGAATCTGTTCCGGACCTGGGATCGCTGATACTGACTTCTCTATTCGCAAGAACTTCAAGATCACAGAGAGAGTCACCATGCAGTTCGAAATGGATTTCTTCAACTTCTTCAACAAGACGCAGTTCAACTCGACAGGGATGAACCTGTCGCTGTCGAACTTCGCTACCACGTGCGGTGTTGCATCCAGCTCAGACCCGAACACACCGTGGTGTGCGGGCCATCCCGACAACTCGGTCTTCTGGAGCCCGACCGCAACCACTTGGAACTTGCCGGCGACAGCGCCGCAGTGCGCGGGCGTAGCTTGCTCATTTACGATCGGCTCCGCTCTGCAATCGAGCTTTGGCCAGGTTGAAAACGATCGCGGTCCGCGCGAGATTCAGTACGGACTGAAGATCGACTTCTAAGCTGGGGTTTCTTTCTTAAGGGTGAGGCTTGACGCAGGTCGGGCCTCACCCGTTATTCTGTTGGCTGAATGGGTTCCCGCAGTGCAATCTCTCTGAGATGCGCAATCGCATCTCCTCGGTGGCGGGTTGGCCTTGTGCCGCCGGTGGCAGTCGTTCTTCTCGCTTCGCTTCTACCCGCACAAAACGCGAAACCCGCTTCCAGCACGCACGCGCATACGCGCTCTGCGAGCGCGCAAGCTGAAAAGCCCGGCCCCGAGCCGCCGGACACGCTGCAGCAGCACTACGATGCCGCTCGCACCTTTGGTGTGAGTGGAGATCAGGAGCGCGCTTCGGTTGAGTACAGGGCGTTCCTGGGAGAAGCTCTGCGGCGCATGGCCAACGCGCGGGCGCACGAAGGGAATCCCAAAGAGGCGATCCAGTTCTTCAAAGATGCCGTTGCGGTGGCTCCTGCCGACCCAGAGGTTCGCCTGGACTACGCAGTGACGTGCCTTGATGCCGAACTGTTGCCGGAGGCGAAGACACAGGCGGAGGAGGCTGTCCGCATGGCGCCCGACAATCCGCGTGCACACTACATCCTGGGACGCGTGTTGTATAGCCAGGCCGACTACGCCGGGGCGAAAACTCAGCTGGAGACAGCGGTCGGCGCCAAGCCGGATTTTGAGATGGGCTACAGCCTGGCGCTCTCCTACTTGAAGCTGCAGGACATGAACCGGGCGCGGCTGCTGTTCGACGAGATGATCAGCGGCCTGGGCAATCTTGCGCCGCTTCATATCTACTTCGGGCATGCCTATTGGGAAACGGGGCATCCTGACAAGGCCATCGAGGAGTACAAGAAAGCGCTGGCCAAAGATCCCAAGATCGCTCAGGCGCATTACTTCATGGCGTTGGCCTACCTGGATCGCGACGAGGACAAGGGCTGGGACGAGGCGGCGCAGCAAGACCGGGAAGAAATCCAGAACAATCCCAACGATTTCCGTGCTCACTATGACCTGGGCAACATCGCGCTGAAACAGCATCGGGCGGACGAGGCGGAGCGGGAATTGAAGCGCGCTTCCGAGCTGGCTCCCGACAATCCGGATCCCCTGATCTATCTGGGTGAGCTTTATGCCGGGCAGAATCGCCCGCAGGAAGCCGAAGCGGCCATGCGGAAGGCGATTGCGCTCACGACCGACATTTCCCGTGGCGGTTACCAGATCAACCGCGCCCACTACGTGCTGGGGCGCGTTTTAATGCAGACGGGGCGCCGGGAGGAAGGAGCCCGGGAGTTGAAACTCTCCGCCGAACTGCGCGAGCGCCTGCACCCCGATGTGCTGAGAAACGGCAAGCCCCAGAATGAGATGCTTAGCGCCAAGGAGAACGAAGTACATCCCGAGGCCGGGAAAGACCAGCTGTCACCCGCCGACCAGCAGAAGCTCGAAGCCTATCTGCAGCAGCTCAAGCCCGGCATCGCAGACTCGTACAACAACCTGGGAGTGGCGGCTGCCGGCCAGAAGGACTTCAAGACGGCGCTGGATTATTTCCAGAAGGCGTCGCAGTGGAATCCCACGCTGGCCACGCTGGACCGCAACATGGGAATGGCCGCTTTCTACAGTGGTCAGTATGAGCAGGCGATTCCTCCGCTCTACCGGCACTTGCAGCAAAAGCCGGACGATCTTCGCGCGCGAGCCGCTCTGGGCCTGAGCTATTTCGCGGATGAAAAATATGCGCCCACGCTCGAGACCCTGAGCCCGGTAAAGGATCAGGTGAATGACGATCCTGGACTCGGCCTGGCCTATGCGGTCTCACTGGTGAAGACCAACAAATATGACGAAGGCATGGCCCGGCTGAAAGCGCTGGAGCAGTCGTATCCGGATTCGAGCGGCGTGCACGTCGCGATCGGCGAGGCCTTCGCCGATCAGAGATTGTATGGAACCGCGGTCGACGAATTCCACAAAGCCCTCGCCATCGATCCCAGCCAGGAACGCACTCATTTCCAGTTGGGCTTGGCCTTGATGCATCAGGAAACTGAGGCCGACGCTGCCCAGGAGTTCCGCGCCGCCTTGAAGCTTGATCCGTCGAACGCCGAGACCAAGTACCACCTGGCCTATTGTCTGATCCAGATGCAGCAGAAAGAAGAAGGCCAGGCTCTGCTGCGGGAAGTGGTGAAGCAGGATCCGAACTACGCGGACGCTTACTACCAGCTGGGCAAGTTGCAACTGGAGCAGGGGGACACGAAGGCGGCCATCGCAAGTCTGGAGACCGGCACTCGTCTGTCCCCGGACAGCGAATATATCCACTATCAGTTGTCCATGGCATATCGTCGTGACTCCCGCAATGACGATGCAGCGCGCGAGATGCAGGCTTATGAAACCATGAAGGAGCGCCGCCGAGGAAACCATGAGCCTCCGTCGCCCAACTAGCCGCGCGGTGCCGGGGGTCATGGCCGTCGCGGTTCTTTTTTCTGCAATTCTTTTTTCTGCGACGGCGGTTTTCTCCAGAGTCCCCGCGAATTCTTCCAGTGATGCCAGCCAGAAACCGTCCTCCCAGTTAGCCGCGGCGAAGTCGCTACTGGCGCGCGGTGATCTCCAGGGCGCGGAGACCTCCGTGTGGTCGGTGCTTGCGTCTGATCCCGACAATGAGGAAGCACTGACCATGCTGGGTGTGATTCGCGGACGGCAGCAGCGTTTTGCCGAAGCGGAGGCGCTGTTTCGCCGCGTCCTGCAGATCAATCCCAAGTCGGCGGCGGCGCATCTCAGCCTGGGCCAAGCTTTGGCCGTGCAGAACAAAGTGGCCGACGCGATTGAGCAGTACCAGGCGGCGGAAGCACTCTCGCCTCAGGACGTCGGCTTGAAAGTCGACCTGGCGCGTCTCTACGTAGGGAGCGGCCAGTTTGAGAAGGCGGTCTCCGCGCTGGAAGCAATCCCTGAATCCCGATTTCCCGTGGAAGCGATCCCGGTGAAGGCGGCCAGTCTCATTGCCGTGGGGAGAAGGGGAGACGCCGTCCGTCTGCTTGCTCAGGCGAAGAGTTCGCCGGCAACGGAACTTGATCTGGCCGAGGTTTTCCTCGACGGCAAGCTTCCCGAGGAAGCGCTGCGCAGCCTTGAGATCGCTGCCGCGACCCTCAAGCACCGCCCCGCACGTTTCTACTATTTGAAGGGACGCGCTCTGGCCGCGACCGGCGAAACCGAGCAAGCACTGGCCGACCTGCGGGAGGCGCTGGCGGAAGATCCAAAGGACTCCGATGCGCTGGTAGCGCTGGCCGAAATCTACTCCGGCGAAAACAAACACAGTGACGCCGTGGCGGCTCTGGAAAAGGCGCAGGCCTTGAACCCTGAGGCGCTGCCTGTCCTGCGCCACCTGGTCGTCGAGGCCACCAAGGCTGGAGCCCGCAAAACCGCGCTGGACGCCGCATCTGCACTGGCCGACAAGAGCCCAAACAATCCGGACGATCTTTACCTGGCCGGCGCGGCCATGCTGGAGCAAAACGTTCAGGGCGCGAGCACGGTGCTGGAGAAGTTCGTTGCCTTGCGACCGGACAATGCCAAAGCCTGGATGGGCCTGGGCATGGCCTACGTGCAACAGGAGCACTATGCTGAGGCCCGCAAGCCGCTGGAGCGCGCCATCGAACTGGACCCGACCCTGGCCGAGGCGGAATACGAACTAGGATTAGTTGCCAAGAATGAGGCTAAGGCGGACGAAGCTATTCGGCATCTGCAGCGGGCCGTGCAACTGCAGCCCGGGCACGCCGGTGCGCTGCGGACTCTGGGGAACCTCTACTTGCAATCCGGCGAATTGGGAAAAGCACAGGAAGCCCTGGAACGGGCTGAGGCCATCGCACCCAACAACCTTCAAACTGAATATGATCTGGGCCTGGTCTTCAACAAGCTCGGAAAAACCGAACTTGCACGCCAGCACATGGAGCAATTCCGCAAGCTGAAGGAAGCGCAGGGATCCAGCGACCGCCACGATTAGACTCGCCGCACACTGGGGGCTCAGCGCGCGGGGAAAGATCGCCGGCTATTTCTTCCGAACGGCAGGCGGTTCAGCGGACGGGTCGGCCTTCGCGAACGGCATCTTCTCGGTAACGCCTTTCCCTTCGACGATGGTATAGATAAAATCTGCGGGCAAATCTTTGTACGTTTCCGTCTTTCCGCTCGGCCACGCCACTTCGGTGGAGCTGATCTCCGCGTCTTTTCCCAGCCCAAAGTGCAGACGGAGATCGTTCTGTGAGCAGTAACTGGAGCCGGATCGAACTTCGCTGAACTGGGCGAAGCTTCCCGTCGTGACGGTGACTCGCGCGCCAATCGCGGCTCGGTTGCTTTTGGTGCCCACCAACCGGAATAGGACTGCGTGGTTATCGGTCTGGGTGCGGTTGATCAGCAGCGTCGGAGGCGCGCCCACGTTGAGCAGAAGAATGTCCACTTTTCCGTCGTTATTCACATCGCCGAATGCCGCGCCGCGGCGGGAGGCGGGGACAAGTTTGTCGAGTCCGGCCAGTGCCGTGACATTTTCAAAAGTCCGGTTCCGACTATTGCGGAAGAGTTCTAGCGGTTGCCGGTAGGGTGCGCTCCCCTTCACGTTGTCCATCTGCGGAAAGACGTGGCCGTTGGCGACCAGCAGATCGAGCCAGCCATCGTTATCCATGTCGAAAAACGCGGTGCCCCATCCCACGTACGAAGCGCTGGGCCGGGCTATGCCGGAGGGCCAGCTGATGTCGGTGAATCCTCGCTCTCCCTGGTTCCAGTACAGGGCATTGCCTTCGCCCGCGAAGTTTGTCACGAATATGTCGAGACGACCGTCGTGGTCCAAGTCTCCGAAATCCACGCCCATGGAGCCACGCTCCTGGCCCTCCAGGCTGAGAGCAGCGCCGGAGTACAGACCGACATCCTCGAACGTTCCATCGTGTTTGTTGTGATAGAGATAATTTGGCCCGCCGTCATTGGTCACATACAGGTCCGGCCAACCATCGTTGTCGTAGTCGGCCCAGATCCCCTGCATGCCGAGATAATGTCCGGGATCGTCGACCCCCGCTTTCTTGGAAACGTCTTCGAAGGTTCCATCCCCGCGATTCCGGAACAGGAAGTCCGATTCTCCGGTGTGGCCGCGCCGTGCGCATTCCATGGAGATTCCCTGGAAGTCGCAAAGTTTGTCGACGCTGTCAGGCTTGGGTAACTTGTTGAGGTCCATGCTGAGGTAGCGGGGGACGAACAGGTCTACATATCCATCGCGGTCGAAGTCGCCCCAGGCTGCCCCAGTGCTGTACCCACCCGCGCGCAGCCCTGCTTTTTCAGTGACGTCTTCGAACTTGCAGTTGCCCAGGTTGCGATAAAGAACATTGCCCCCGTAGCCGGTGACGTAGAGGTCCTGCCAGCCGTCGTTGTCGAAGTCCGCGACCGAGATTCCCATGCCCCAGCCTTTGCGCGTAAGACCTGCCGCAAGGGTGATGTCGGTGAATTTGAGGCCGGCATCCTGATGATAGAGAGTGACCATAAGGTCGCCGCCGTTGCGATACCGATCTACGGTGGAGCTGTTTACGGTGACGACGTCGAGTTTCCCGTCATTGTCGCAGTCAATGAAGCCCACCCCTCCGCTGGTGGACTCGATAATGTAGTGTTGTTCCGGCTCGGCGATATTGGGAACGGTTAGGCCGGCCTGCTGGGACACATCTTCAAAACGGGGAGTCGGCGGACCCTGAGCCAGGCAGCCAAGTGAGAGCAAAGAGAACAACACCAGGATCCGCATACGGCCAGTTGATTCTAACATCGTACGCATCTCTGAAATGAAGGCCTCGATCCTTTGGGAAGTCAGAGCTGAAGTACCCTGCAACTGGACAATTGTTACTTGTTGGGATGCTCGCGTCATTACAATTCGTATTCTCGGCGTTTCTTTACAGCGCGATCTGACGTATGTTTGAATACGCCCGTGGTGCCTGTAAGTTACCTGCGCAAGAGGCTTTTTTCCGTGGTGGCGGTTTGTATGGTCGCTTCCACTGTTGCGCGTGGGCAAACTCCAGCAACCATCGCGGATCAGCTCAGCACCGCCGAGCGCGTCAAGAAGCCAGGCTGGTGGCCGACCAAGGGCAGTGCGCCGCGCTCCGAATACGCCGGGTCGGCCAAATGTTCATCGTGCCACTCGGAGGTCGCCCGCACCCAAAGAGGCACGCAAATGGCGCGGACCTCCATGCCCGCGGCGCTATCCGATCTGCTGCGTGCCCAGCCCAAGGTCAACTTTACTCTAGGTCCCTACGCATACCAGATCACGGGCAGCGATTCGGAGGAACTCTATTCGGTAAGCAACGGCACGCAGACTATCACCGAGCCGCTGAGTTGGGCCTTCGGAACCGGCAACAACGGCCAGAGCTATCTTCTCGAGCACCAGGGGAGCCTGTATGAGGCCCGGCTCAGCTACTACAGGGCGTACAAGGCCTTTGGGATCACGCCCAACCATCCTTCCACTCCCGATGAATCGCTGGAGAAGGCGATCGGGCGGCGCATTTCGGAAGACGAAGCTCCGAAATGTTTTGGCTGTCACACTACGGCCTCCACCACGAGCGGCAAGTTTGACCCCACACACGCCGTGTCGGGCGTGACTTGCGAAGTCTGTCACGGTCCTGGCGCCACTCACGTGGCCGCCCGGGAGTCCGGCTTGGGGGACTCAGGAATTGGCGTGGAACTGAATCCGGCGCGGCTGTCGCCGGTGGACTCGGTGGATTTTTGCGGAGCCTGCCACCGTACCTGGTGGGACGTAAATCTGGCTGGCCTCTCCGGCATCGGGACTCTGCGCTTTCCCGCATATCGTCTCGAAAAGAGCCGTTGCTGGGGCAAGGGCGACGACCGCATTACCTGCATGGCCTGCCACGATCCGCACCAGCCGCTCGTGCGAGATTCAGCTTCCTATGACGACCGGTGCTTGAGTTGCCATCTCGCCAGCGCCAGTGCGAAGCCCGCCGCCGATCACCCGGGTGTGGCTTGTCCGGTGAGCACGCGCGACTGTGCCTCCTGCCACATGCCCAAGTACGAAGTCCCAGACATGCATACCAAGTTCACCGATCACATGATCCGGGTGGTGCGCAAGGGCGAGGTTTTCCCGGACTAGGACGTCTTTGGGCGGCGCGGTCAGAGGCTAACGCTGCGCCGATGCCTGGGCGGGAGGATCCCCGGGCTTCTCTTCCACCGTGAACGGTGTTTTCTGCTGGACTCCACCGTCTTCGACAATCGTATAAATGAAGTCGGCTGCCAGATCCTTGAGAACTTCCTTTTTCCCGCTCGGCCAGGAGACTTCCACGGTGCTCATGCTGGTTTCCGACCCCAACCCGAAATGCAGGCGAAGGTCGTTCTGCGACAGGTAACTGGTTCCGCTTCGCACTTCGTTGAATTGAGTGATGCCCCCAGCTGTGACACTGACGCGGGCGCCGATGGCGGCCCGATTACTCCTGGTCCCCACCAATTTGAACAGCACCGCATGGTTCGAAGTCTGAGTCCGATTCAGAAGCAGCGTCGGAGGCTGACCCACATTAAGGATCAGGATGTCTA
>CAWGRZ010000006.1:0-572500 GCA_963825155.1 uncultured Acidobacteriaceae bacterium
GGCGAGAAATCGCCATAGCGCTCGTCAAGGCCGAAAAAGGCGAAGTAAAAGCGCAAGCTTGTGCTAACGCCTGTTCTCGACAGTCACCCTCGTAAGGGTACGGCAGTATGCGGTGGTGTTTTAATAAAACCATGAAGTACAGCAGCGTTGCCTGTGCAGACGGAAATGAAAATCATGCGTCCATACATTGACATCGGCAACTCTTGGTGCTCGTGGAGGCATGACTTAAGCGATAGCGACCTCCGTAACATCAGTGAGTTCACAACGGAGAACATTCTAAGGTGGCTCAAGACTTCCAAGCAGCCCTTCGACCGCTGCGGCTTCGACCCACTAAGGGACTCTTCGCTAACGCTAGTCGAGTTTCACGCTGTTTGGGGCGACAAAGACCTTCGTTGGGAAACTACAGAACCTTGGCTGGCCGTGATGGAAGCAGCTTTGAACAGAGCTTTCAGATCATGGTTGTGGTCCTTGTTGAGACCTCGGATGGAGAGCATTTTCTTGGAGCGCCGCAGTTGGCCTTCGACATAACTGTATTCCGCACTTGCCACGAGTCTCCAGTGCCAGCCCGCGGTAGGCCCACAGTTGGCGTTTCGTACGAAAGCGATGCGGTGACTGGATCAGAGCCACTAACAGCGCCGATCGAATCGGCCCCAGGTACGGGATCTGCCGCAGCTTCGCAGTGGCCGGATGCTTGCGGCTCTCCGCCAACAGTTCCCGCCGAACCTGCTGGCGTAACTGCTGCAGCACGTCAAGATGTTGGTATAGTTGTTCAGCGCGCCGGCGAACGCCGACGTGCTCGAGTCGCAGATTTGAAATCAAATAGCCGAGCACTCTGTAAGCGCGCACGACAAGTAGAAGCTACAAAGAGAAGTTTTCATTCGTCAGGAATTCGCGATGTGGTAAAGCAGAACCACCTGTGATATTGTGCGCGACTGGGGCTACGCCAAAGAATCGCAGGGCTTTATATGGAGTCGCGTCCATCCCCCGAAGTTACCGGACTGCTCCAGGCGTGGAGCGCGGGGGACGAAGAGGCGCTTCAAAAACTAACTCCCCTTGTCTACCGGGAATTGCACCGCGCAGCGCGGCATTACATGGCCGGAGAGCGGTCTGGTCACATCCACCAGGCAACGGCACTCATCAACGAGGTTTATCTGCGGCTGATTGATGCCAAGCGGATGGACTGGCAAAACCGTGCACACTTCTTCGGTGTTTGCGGTCAAATTGATGCCAAGGATCCTGACGGATTTCGCGCGCTCTCGCCACTATCACGAGGCGGAGGTGCCACCCACATTTCGTTAGACGGGGCAGTCGGCGGAGGGTTTCATTGAAGCGCCGGCATTCGACAGGGCGGCACGGCTAATGGCTCACGACAATTCTCTTCGTCCCGAGGCTGATCCGGTGCCGGTTGGCACGGTCATATCCCACTTTCGAGTGCTGGAGAAACTGGGCGAGGGCGGAATGGGAGTGGTCTACCGGGCCGAGGATACATCGCTGGGACGCTTCGTGGCCCTCAAGTTCCTGCCGTCGGACGCGGCCCAGGATCCGCAGTCGCTGGAACGTCTTCGGCGCGAAGCCCGAGCGGCGTCTTCTCTGAATCATCCCAACATCTGTTCCATCCATGAAATTGTGGAGCATGAAGGCGGGCAGTTCATCGTCATGGAATTGCTCGAAGGCCAGACCCTGCAGAGTCGAATCGGTGGAAGGCCGTTGCCAACAGACCTTTTGCTCGAACTCGCGATCCAGTTGGCGGACGCGCTGGATGCGGCGCATACGAAAGGCATGGTCCATCGCGACATCAAGCCGGGCAACATTTTTGTCACCAGTCGCGGCCAGGCCAAGATCCTCGACTTCGGGCTGGCAAAGAAATCGTCGAGAAAGATTGCCCGAAGCGACGCCCCAGCGATGCCCACGGCGAGCCTGACGGAGGAACAACTGACGAGTCCGGGCGCGGCCTTGGGCACGGTCGCTTACATGTCGCCGGAACAGGCACGGGGTGAAGAACTGGATGCACGTTCGGACCTCTTCTCCTTTGGAACCGTGCTCTACCAGATGGCCACGGGAATTCCGCCCTTCAGGGGCGAGACCTCTGCCGTGATTTTCGATGCCATTCTGCATCAGACGCCACCAGCCCCCGTGCGCTTCAATCCGGAGATACTCCCCGAACTGGAGCGGATCATCAGCAAGGCTTTGGAGAAAGACAGGGAACTGCGTTACCAGCATGCTTCGGAAATGCGCGCCGACCTGAAACGGCTGAGGCAACAAACCGCATCACACCCATCTAGCCCAGTGCCGGTGGCTGCAGCGTCACGACCCAGGCGGCGGCACCTGCGTTGGCTCGCTCTGCTGGGCGTGCTCGCAACCCTGGCGATCGTGGGGCTCGCGTTCCTGCTTCGAGCGCCACTGCCGGCACCGAAAGTGCTCGGCTACACGCCGCTAACCCACGACCGGGTGCGGAAGGATGGTCCGTTGGTGACGGATGGTACCCGTCTGTACTTTATGATGCCGAAGAAGACGGGATGGACGATTGCGGAGGTCTCCACCTCGGGTGGAGAAACGGCCCCCATTGACTCGCACTTTGAAGACGTTCAACTCACTGACATTTCTCCGAATGGGTCTGAGCTGTTGATTGGGAACTTCAATTCGCCCAGCGACATGCCCATCTATATATTGCCGCAGCCCGCCGGTTTGCCGCGACGTTTGGGAGACGTTCTCGCCCACGATGCAAGCTGGTCGCCCAACGGACAACAAATCGTATATGCGCGCGGTACCGAACTGTACGTGGCAAAGCCCGACGGTAGCGAATCCCGGCGGCTGGTGACTCTAGCAGGCCCCGCCGGGTGGCCTCGTTGGTCACGAGACGGAAAGGCTTTGCGGTTCACGGTGGAAGATTCGAAAACCGGTTCGCTGTCTCTGTGGGAAGTGAGCTCGGACGGGACCGGCTTGCGTCCTTTGCTGCCTGGCTGGAACCGTCCGCCGGCAGAGTGCTGCGGCAACTGGACTCCGGATGGGAGCTACTTTGTTTTTCAGTCGCAGCGCGTTGCCCACACAACTACGCTTTGGGCTATCCGCGAAAGGAGTGGATTTTTACGCAAGCACAACCCAGAACCAATACAGTTGACCACGGGCCCAAGTAACATGTTCAGTCCGGTGCCAAGCCGGGACGGAAAGAAGCTTTTTGCGATTCAAGGAACTTCGCAGGGCGAACTGGTGCGGTACGATGCCAAGTCTCAGCAGTTTTTGCCCTATTTGTCGGGAATGTCCGCCATTAAGTTAGATTTCTCGAAGGATGGGCAGTGGGTCGCCTATACAAGTTACCCGGACGGGGCTCTGTGGCGCTGCAAGGTGGATGGAACGGAGCGGCTTCAACTCACTCCTCCCACTATGTGGGTCGCTCAGCCTCAGTGGTCGCCCAATGGGGAGCAGATTGCGTTTGGTGCCTGGATGCCCGGCAAGCCAGCACACGTTTATATCGTTTCGGCAGATGGTGGAACGCTTGATGAAGTGACCCACGGCGAGCGCGACCAACTGATCCCCAACTGGTCGCTGGACGGCAGCTCATTGTTTTTCGCAACCTTTCCCGCCGACTTCGCCGGAGCTCCTCCGAGCGCCATCTATCAGCTGCATCTCAAAAGCCGTCAGCTCACGACGATAAGCGGTTCTGAAGGCATGTGGTATGCAAGACTTTCGCCAGATAACGACTACATCGCTGCTCTTACTTCTATTACCAACCATCTTATGCTTTTTGACATGAAAGACCAGAAATGGACAGAGCTGACAAATGCGATGGCATACTACCCAGCATGGTCGCATGACGGAAAATATGTGTACTTCAGCTCCACTGCCGGGGGTGAGCCCGTGTTCTATCGCGTGCAAATCAAAGACCACAAGCTGGAACGTGTGGCCAGCTTGAAGGAGGTAAGGCGGCCAACGAATGCAGACCGCAGCGCATGGACCGGCTTGGCTCCCGATGATTCTCCGCTGGCTCTGCGAGACATCAGCACCTACGAAATCTACGCCCTAGACTGGCAGCTACCCTAGCTAGCGTATGCGGCACGCGTCATGCGGGGGCTGATCAATCGATCCCGGCATGCCCAGAAACGCGGCGGCCGGTTCTCTTGGGGTGACCCGGGACACGGCATCGAGTGATCGAAATCACATCCAATTCTGCCGTGTGCGTTTATCGTTACGGCTGACATCGTATAGGCCGCACCCCCAGCGGCCAATTCTCCCAACTCCCCCACTGCGAGAACCTGAAACCTGTGCGACAGCCGTTTCTGAGGTCGACCCATTGATTTCGGCAGATTTGGAAAAGCCGCCTCCCACAGAGGCTCTGAGCGTCCGTGAACTGGATTTCCAAACGGATCCTCGGTGGGAGCAATTTATCTCTTCCCATCCGGACGCTTTGATCTATCACCACCCAGGCTGGTTGTCGGCGCTGGAGAACGAATACCACCAGAAATGTGTAAGCTTGGCTTGTATGGACGATCGGGGCCGAGTGTGCGCGGTTCTTCCGCTGTTCTACACAAAAGGTCTACCGCTGAATTTCGGACCGATATCGACTGGTCGGCGCCTTTCGTCCCTTACCCGAACTCCGGCGGCCGGTCCATTGGCTACAAGCCGGAAAGCGGCTACGGCGATTGTCCAATACGCAATCGAATTGGCTCGTTCTCAACCTGGCGTGCAGTTGGAGATCAAGACCAAGATCCCGGACCTTGACAAGTCCGTGGGAGCCCTTACTTGCAAACCCTGGAGACCAACCTACGTGGCCGAGCTCCCGGCTCGGGTAGAGGGTGCAGAGTGGGAAGACTTCTGGGAGAACCTGCGAGTTCCTCGACCCTGCGTATCATGCCAGGATTGCCGTCAGCTACGATTTGGGAATGCGCGCCGGCAGCATCGCGTGAACTGGTCCGTGAACAAAGCGATCAAGCTGGGACTCGAGGTTCGCGATGCAGTGACCGAAGAAGATCTAGCGGCGTGGTATGGGCTCTATCTTCTCACCATGCGTCACAATGCCGTGCCTCCGCGGCCTTATCGTTTGTTTCAGAGTTTGTGGTCGTTGCGGCGGGCTGGTCAAATGCGGCTGCTCCTTGCCGAACAGAGCAAAAATGGCCAGAAGAGGCTCGTGGCCGGTTCCGTTCTGTTGCAATTCGGCCAAACAGTTTTCTACGCCTTTACGGGTTGCGCGCCTGAGGACTTTTGTCTGCATCCCCATGACGTTCTTCAGATCGAAGCAATCCGCAGCGCCTGCAGAAGCGGGTTTCGCTGGTATGACTTCGGTGAAGTCACGGAAGATCACGAAGCCCTGGCGCAGTTTAAGACGAAATGGGGCGGAGATCCTAAGGAGCTCTATCGTTATTACTATCCCGCGCCGATGGGGCGCACCTCCACCGATGGTGGGGGACTCGCCCGTTCCGCACGGAAGATCTGGCAACGGCTCCCACTCAAAGCAACGGCAGTTCTCGGCGATTGGATTTATCGTCGCATGTAACGCCCGGATTTGCAGCCCTGGGAGGTTTTCGGTTATGCCCAATCAAGAAAAGCAAGCAACGCCGGTTCGGCTGGCTTATATCGGGTGCTGGTACAAGAATGACATGTACTCGCACAACTGCAGCAATCTGGTCGACTCTCTTCGCACCGCTGGAGTCGAAGTCGACGTTGTGACCTCAAACTGCAGATGCTTTTCCAGTGCCCAGAGCTTTGCAATCGCGAAAGACGAACTGATAAATACGAACTGTTCGGCGGTCGCGATCCCGCATGCTCCCAGAGAACCCGGCAAGAAGCACGGGATGCTGAAATATTTAGCTGTCAAGGTCCTGCGGCTGGATCTTATTCTGGCCACGGCCCGAGGATTTCTGTATTACAAGCGAGCGCGCCGCGCGGACGTGATCCATTTCGACCAGGTGCTCGAGGCTTTTGGTTGTATACCCCTGTTCATCGTGGCAGAACTTGCCGGCCACTTCGGGAAGCGAGTGGTCGTCACCGTGCATGAGATTGATCCGGTCCAGAAGAAACACAAATGGCTCAATCGCATGTACAACAAGTGCGCCGAAGTGCTGGTGTTTAGCGAGAACATGAAACGGCAGGTTGTGGCCCTTGGGGCACCTGCGGAGAACATCAAAGTCATTCGATACGGAGCTGTGATCCCCAACCTCGCTCCAGAGGTTCGTACGCAGTACCTCTATTTCGGCGGACACTTTATTCTGCGCGGCAAGGGATACCCGGAACTCCTGGATGCTCTGGCCCTCCTGAAAGCAAAGGGTATGAAAATCCCGCTCGTGATTTATGTCGGGTACGGATGCAACGGGCTGGAGGAGGCGAAACAACTGGCCATTCGCAAGAATGTGGCAGACATGATCCAATGGCGGGACTTCTATACCGGGGAAGAACTCGCGAAGGTATATCAGCAGAGCAAGGCATGCATCATCCCATTTACCGGTGGATCGGCGCGGCATCCGCTGACTTGCGCCATGGTCAATGCCACTCCGGTGATCGCGACGAGGGCAGTCGATATTCCGGAATATCTGGGCGACCTTGGAATCTACGTTGATGGAAGCGCGGCGTCGATAGTCGATGCCATTTCCGAGATTGAAACTGGACGCAGAACCTTAAGTGGATTGGGAGAAAAGCTGCGCGCCAAAGCTCTAGCCGAACTGGACTACCACAAAATCGCTGAGCAACTCAGCCGAGAATACTCACGGATCGGCCGTGAACAACAACTGCTGCAGATACAACCGACAGCACTCGCCTGAGGATGCATGTGCTACCGGCTTTAGAGTTGATTGGCGCAGCTGGCCGGCCGGTCATTGGATCCTGAATTCCCAACCGCAGCACTGACCAGATGCTGCGTCCGGCGGACAGTGCAAGCATGTTGTCCGAATTCGGGGGTCCACAGTCGTAGCGAACGTCTCGAACTCAACCATGCCGACGGTCTTGCAGGGGAAGTCCGGCAGGCCTTTGCGACGCCGGGCCTGCTGTACACTACAGACATCCATGAAGAAGCGCAGACTCCTGCGGTCATCCGACCACTCAAGTCGTTGGGTATTGACGACAGCGTAGAGGCGCAGGTTTAGAGCTGTCACGAGAGCTTCAAGACCGCCACCGTCTGGAATGTTGAATGTGGCCATGATCCGACGCGCCTCTGCGGCAGCGAATCGCTTCCACGAGCAAGCATCCAAGTCGATGGCCGTTTCAATGTCGAAACGCTCTTCGGCTGCCAGAAACCAGCAGCCGTCGTGGGCGAGCCAGTTCTTGGCGAACATTTCCAGTGCTCGCAACAAATCGTTGCGGCTCATTGCCTCAAACGCGTTTTTCTGCTGCTGGGGCATCTGTGGTTTCCTCCTGTACCAGTAAGCTTTCTTAAAGTGAATCCAAACTCTCCGAAGCAATGGATTCAGGAATCGGAATTTTGGTACGAGCAAGTCCGCTCTGCTTCGCGGCTTGGCTCAGCACCTTCGGCACGTCACCACTGCCGATTAGTACATTGTCTTTTCTGCCCGTCGAATGCCCGGCAAGCTCCAAGCCAGCCCACTCGGAGAGATGGATTTGGCGCGAACGCCGACCATATTGAGCGTATACGTTCGGATCATGTCCGGTGAGATCCGGTGTCCCGCAGGCGTGACAAATGCCAGCGCATCCTCCGGACATTGTACGATGCAAGCCCCACCCTGCAGCCGATCCCATTCATAAAGAAGATCTCTCCTTTCGAACTCGTCCCGCCATAAGGGAGGTCTGTGTCAAGCGGAAGGCCACCAACCTGAGATTCCAGATCATTGAAGCCCCAGCCGCCTAGTGGGAGTTTCTGGGGAGACTCTGCGACCGCGTCACGCGGCGGGCTCGCCCGGTCTTCCGTTTCTACAATAATGGGTACAACAACGGCTACTTTCCCACGAATTAGACATGGCAGTTGCCAACAGCGGCTATTGCCTCGATAGTGTTTGCCGCGGGGCCTCGGCGAGCATTCTTCTAAGTAATGGGGATGGGCCGTTTCGCGGCGCACGCCATCGGCGCAACTAGCGCCGAACACCACTTACACTATGTACGCATACTACGTGCAGGATCTGGCAGGCACCAGTCCGGCGGCTACAGCAGTTCCTTTACTGCTGGACCATAGGGGGAGTGCAGCACGGCAGTACCGGATGGTGGTGCTGGAGCGTAAGCCGGATATCACCCTGGTTTACGGCGACGCGAATTCCACCGTCGCCGACGTATCACCAAAACCGGGAATGCTCTACGCCGCGTGCTCACGGAAGCGGCTTGGGCTCACCGACATCGACCCGCGATCGGTCGGCCGCTGCGCCGGCGTCAACAGAAACTGAGTGAAGAGGTCGAAGAGGTCGCCTGGAAAGCACATCGCCTGAATGCCCGGTACCGCAGACTCACCGGGCGGGACAAGAGCCATCAGCAAGTCGTGCCCGTGCCAATTAAGATCCTGCCTTTTGCAGTGCCTGTTGGGCGGCGTGTTCGTCCTCCGCACTCAAGCCCAGATTGAGCGCGGTTTGCAGGCTGGTGCGTGCTTGCGCCGGCTGGCCTGCTGCCAGGTAGACCATTCCCAGATGAAATTGAAACGTGGCGACCTGAGGACTTTCGGCCACCGCCGCTTCCAGCACGGGAACCGCGGAACTGTACAGCCCCTGTTTGTAATACACCCAGCCCAGAGTGTCATTAACGTTTGGATCGTCCGGCTGGGACGACTTCGCCTTCTCTGCCAGTTGCAAGGCGTCAGCCAGAGATTCTCCGTGATCGGCATAGAGCCGTGCCAGATTCATCTGGGCCAGATAGAAATCCGGATCGACCTTCAGCGCGTCCTGGTAAGTCTGCTGAGCCCGCTTCACGTCGCCGACGTAGGCATACACCTGGCCAAGAAGAATATAAGTTGGCAGGTAATCTGGAAACTTGCTGCGCGCCGTTTCGTATTGCTGAACCATTTCTTGAGGACGGTTGGTGGCCGCGTAAATATGAGCCAGTGCCAGATATCCATTCACATAATAAGGATTCAGCGCCAATGTCTGCTTGTAACTGCGCTCCGCGCAGGCCCAGTCTTTCTGCTCCACGCAGAATTCCGCCTTGGCCACGAACAGCGGATAAGCCGTGGGTTGAGCCGCAACCTGCCGATCAATGCGCGCGCTGGCTTGCTTGGCCTTTCCTTGTTTAACCAGGAGTTCCGCCAAACCGTTCAGCGCAGGAGCGTAACCCGGCGCCAAAGCCAGTGCCGTTTCGTAAGCCTTTTCCGCGTCCGGATAATTCCCCCGCAGGCTGAGAACCTTTCCCAACCGCTCTTGGGCCTCGGGAGTCCGGGGATTCAATCCGACTGCCAATTCGAAGGCGCGCTGCGCCTGATCCTGATCCCCACGCAGCAAATACGCGCTGCCCGCAAGGATGTGCGCATCCGCGAGCCAGAAGCTTGTGGCAATGACCTGGCTGGCATAATTCAGCGCCGCATTCGCGTCACCCCGCTGCAAACTGATGTTGCCTAGCCCCAGAATCGCCGGAAGATACCCAGGCTGCGCCCGCAACGCGTCGCTGAACGCCTGTTGTGCCGCTCCCGGCTCCTCCTGCCGCACATACACTTGGGCTAGGTAGTAATAGACGGCGGGAACGTCGGGGGAATCTTGCAGCAACTTCTGCAACTCGGCCACAGCATCCCGCAGGCGGAACGCGCCCAAGTCACTTCGCGCTCGCAACAAACGGAAGTCAACATCGTGGCGGTCGTGCTGATCGATCCAGTCATTCGCGTCCTGCCATCGCCCCAACTGCAAGTAGCATTCGGCAACCTTCTTTGCCGATGCCTGATCGTGAAGGTCTTTCGCCGCCAGAGACTGGAATCGTTGTAGTGCGGCTGTCGCATCGCCATTCGTCAGGTAAAACTCCGCCACCGCGCGACGGCCATCGGCAAAATGACTCTCGTCGGCTTCGACCTCGTCGAGTACACGCCGGGCATTCGGCAAACGCCCTCTTTCCACGTAGAGGCTCGCCAGGGCAAGTGGCAGTTCAACCGCTTTCGGATTTCTTGTCATTCCTTGCCGCAACGCCTGCTCTGCTCGGTCGGGGGCATTCTGGCCTTTGTAAAAGTTAGCCAGATTGACGTAGGTCTGAGGATCTTCCGGTCCTTTGTCTACGGCTGTTTGGAAACTCTTCTCCGCCGCCCCATACTCGGCATCCAGCAACTGGGCCAGGCCCAGGTCTTCGTAGGCCCGAGGATCGCGCGGCGCAAAGTTGATCGCCTGAGTCAATTCACTCTCGGCAGCTACGTACTGCATCTGCTGGAGAGCGATCTGACCGAGCAGTTGGTGCGCACCGGCATTCCTGCTATCCGCGGACAGTACAGCTTCCGCCTGCTGCCGAGCTTGCTCATACTGCGTCGCCGCTACCAGCAGGCTTCCCAGATGCAGTCTTGCATCCAAATTCCTCGGATCAAGATCCACCGCACGCGCCAGCGCTTTGGTGGCCGCGGTGGGATGTTCCTGCCGCAACTCGAGTAGCCCCAGGTGGTAGTGAGCGTCGGCAAGATCAGGATCGATTTGAATCGCCTCTCGGTATTCGTCCCCAGCCTCGGCAAACTGCTTCTGCTCGAAATAACGGTTGCCCTGTTCGACGTGCTCGTGCGCCCGAGCGGAACTGCGGCAGGCCGGTAAGGCAAGCAGGGTCGCCAAGGACAAAGCCATGAGGCCGATGGTCTTACTCAAAGCCGGATTGCGCCACAAAGATCGGGTCATCGATGAATTGCTACTCTTAACTCAGAACTCGGAATCAACCTCGGCCCAGCACAGCCCGAGCGCCCTCGATTCTAACTGAGACCCGCCGGAAAGCACCGTTCTCATCAATTTGCCCATGAAGCCCTGAATTCCAGACCACGCGAGTTTCGGGCTATTCCTCCCGTCTTGACCCGACAATTCTCCACCCCTTTGCCCCCCGTCCATGTCAGCGCTCTCTCCTTCCACCACAGTGCAAGTTTTTTCATCTTGACAACGTTTTGCAGTCCGCTAATATGCCTCCACCCTCTCTGCGAGCCCGTCCGGGTTCGCACCGCGATCGTGGATTTGTGTTCAGCAGCTTGGGACCAGAAAACAAGGGCCTGAAGTCTGATTGGAATTGATGCGTCACTTGGAGTCTCCCATGCGCCCAGCGTCTTCTCTTGCAGTTAAGAGGATGAACGGTCTTTCACTCCTTTTTGCTTTCTTGGTAGTCGCGAGTCTGGCCTCCGCTCAATCCCCAACCGTCTCCAAGCACAAACTTTCCCGGCAGGCGCTGCATCAACAGCCGGCGACCGCGGCGAGGAGTGGGTCCCCGACTCCGAATACCACCGACAGTTGGACGGGCAGCGGGGACGGCTCCAGTTGGAACAATGGCGGCAATTGGAGCGCCGGGGTGCCGAATGGCAGCACGGTCAACGTGACGATTGGCACGACGACCGCCTCGGTCAACCTGAACCAGAACGCGACCGTGGGCGGCCTCACGCTGAGCAACAGCGGCGACAGTCTGGGATTTAGCAATAACGAGAACCTCACGGTCGACGGGAACATCGTGAATAACGGCGCCATCAACTTGAACTCAGGGGGAAACACCACTGGACTGGACATCGGCGTAGCCAGTGTGACGCTCAGCGGCACGGGCACGCTGACCATGGGGAACAACTCCAATAACATCATCGTCGGCACGGCCGCCACGAACATGCTGACCAACGGCGCTCGACCATCCAGGGTGGGGGAAACATTGGGGATGGCTCGATGGCGCTGGCAAATAACGGCACCATCGATGCCAACATCAATGGTGGGACCGCTTTGTACATCAATACCAGCAACGGCACGACCAACACGGGCATGCTGGAAGCGACGGGCGGCGGCACGCTGATCCTGTACGGGAACACGTCACCCAGACGGGGGTGGGCACAGTCCTGGCGGGAACAGGCTCGGTGGTGGACCTGCAAAACGGGGTCACGATTAGTGGCGGCACGCTTTCGACCTCAGGAACCGGTCTGATCCACACGATCGGCGGAAACACCTCGACGCTCGAGAATTTGACCAATTCAGGCGCGTATCAAGTCGACAATAACGCCACGACCGTGGTGGTGGGAACCATCACGAATAACGGAAATATCAATCTGGCGTCGGGAGGAAACACCACGGAGTTGCAGCTCAACGGGAACGTCACGCTCACGGGGACGGGCACCGTGACCATGTCGAACAACAGCAACAACGTGATTGTGGGCGCGGCGCCGGGGAACACGCTGACCAACTCGGAAACGATTCAGGGTTCGGGAAACATTGGTGGTGGTTCGATGGCCCTGGTGAATAGCGGGACGATTGACGCCACCCAGTCGAGTGTTCTGTACATCGACACCAGCAACGGTACGACCAACACGGGCACGCTGGAGGCTACCACCGGGACGCTGGTGCTGTACGGAAACACGGTTACGCAAACGGGCGCGGGCAAGATCGTGTCCTCGGGGTCGGACGTGCAGTTGCAGAATGGAGTCACGATCGTAGGGGGCACGCTCAGCACGTCAGGATCTGGCCTGATTCACTCGATTGGTGGGCAGAGTGCCACCCTGCAGAACTTGACCAACGCCGGGAATTATCAGGTTGACAACAACTCAGTCACCAATCTTGTGGGCACTATCACCAACAACGGAAATATCAACCTCGCGTCTGGTGGCGGCGTCACCGATTTGGTGCTCAGCACCGGCAACGTCACGCTGAATGGAACCGGAACGCTGACCATGTCGAACAACCCCAACAACTTCATTTTTGGCGCGGCCGGAACGGATACATTGACAGTCGGCAGCGGGCAAACCATCTCGGGGGCGGGAAACATCGGCGGCGATCCGAACATCGGGGCGGGGCAGATGGCGCTGGTAAACAACGGCATCATCGATGCGACCCAATCCAACGCCTTGACCATTCAGACCAGCAACGGCACCACCAACACGAAAACGATCGAGGCCAGCGGCGGCGGGACGCTGATCCTATACGGAAGTACGGTTGCGCAGACGGGCGTGGGCACGATTACGGCGGCCAATGGCTCGGTTGTGGATCTGCAAAATGGAGTCACGATCAATGGCGGCACGCTTGCCACCTGCCGGAACCGGCTTGATCCACACCCAGGGGGGCTGGACCTCGACGCTGGAAAACCTGACCAACAGCGGCAACTATCAGGTTGATAACAACGGTGTCACCAGCTTGATTGGGACCATCACCAACACGGGAAACATCAACTTGGCCTCGGGGGGCAACACGACGGAGTTATTGCTCAACGGCAGCGTCACGCTCAGCGGCTCGGGCACGCTGACCATGTCCAACAATGTCAATAACCTGATCGAGGGAGCTTCGGGCAAAGGCACTGAAGTGCTGACCAATAACAGCAGCTATCTCGGGTGCAGGAGACATCGGCGACGGCCTCATGGTGCTGAACAACACCAGTCTGGGAACGATCGATGCGAACCAGACGAACGCGCTCACCATCATTCCCAGCGCCGGCGGCGTGACCAATACCGGACTGATGGAAGCCACCGGTGGAGGGACGCTGGTCCTGGACAGTGGAACCTATACGAACGCGGTCGGCAGCAGCAGTGGCACCATCCTGGCCAACGCAGGCACGGTGAATTTAAACAACGGCGCCATAATTGCGGGTGGCACGCTGCAGACGACGAACGGCGGCGTGGTCCAAAGCACCGGCGGGAACACCCCTACCTTGGACGGTTCGACCACCGCCGGTGCCGTCACCTTGGCCACTGGCTCCTCTTTCGTTGTGAACAACAACGCGGCCCTCAATGTGAAGGGCTCCCTCGTGAATAACGGCACTCTGTCCCTGGCGTCCGGCGGTAACACCACCACTCTCAACATTGCCAGCCCCAATGTCACCTTGAGCGGTACCGGCACATTGACAATGTCGAACAACGCGAACAACGTCATCGTGGGCACTTCAGCCGGCAACATTTTCACCAACCAGGAAACCATCCAGGGTTCGGGAAATATTGGCGGCGCCAACCTGGCGTTTGTGAATCAGGGAACGGTAAACGCAAACCAGTCCAACATTCTCTATATCGACACCAGCAACGGCACCACCAACACCGGAACCCTGGAAGCGACTGCCGGCGGAACCCTAACTCTCTACGGGCCAGACACCATCACCAATACCGGAGGCACGATTCAGGCGATCGGGTCGTCGACTCAGGGTGCGGCGGTGGATCTGCAACACGGCGTCACGGTAACCGGAGGCACACTGACCA
Source organism: uncultured Acidobacteriaceae bacterium (assembly GCA_963825155.1). Lineage (GTDB taxonomy): Bacteria > Acidobacteriota > Terriglobia > Terriglobales > Acidobacteriaceae > Sulfotelmatobacter. The sequence continues at coordinate 14,225 of CAWGRZ010000006.1, forward strand.
ACAATCAGTATGGGGCTTTCTACGTATTAGACAACGCCACGCTGAACGGGGTCACCAATCAAGGGACGGTGAACATTAACAACGGCACCGCCCTCACCCTGGTTGGAACCACCACCAACAATGGCACGATTGCAGAGAACTCCGGCGGAGGCACGACCGACCTCGTGATCAATGGCAACGTCACGATTGGCGGGACGGGCACCGTGGCTATGACGAACAATAGCAATAACGTCATCTTCGGCGCCGCAGCCGGCAATACACTGACGGTTGGAAAGACCCAGACCATCCAGGGTTCGGGAAATATCGGCTACGATCCAAGTATCACTGCTCCACAATTGAAATTGGTCAACAACGGCACCATTAATGCCACTCAATCGAACGTTCTATACATCGATACCAGCAGTGGTACTACCAACGCCGGAACATTGGAGGCGACGGGTGGCGGAAACTTGTCGCTTTATGGAAACACCGTAACCAATACCGGCGCCGGCACTGTCATGGCAGGCGCTGGTTCCAGCGTTTTCCTGGAAGGCGGCGTAACGGTGAAAGGCGGGACGCTGACCGGAACTGGAGTCTTTGTGAACGACGGGACCGGAGGTGGCGCCACACTGAGCGGATTGACCAATAACTCCACTGTCCAGATTAACAACAATACAGCTCTTACCTTGCTCGGAACCATCACCAACAACGGCACGATTGCCGAAAATTCCGGCGGAAACGTGACCAAACTCGTGCTCAACGGCAACGTCACGCTCGCCGGGACGGGTACCGTCGCGATGACGAACAACCCCAATAACATAATCATCGGTACCGCCCCCACCAATACCCTGACTGTCGGAAAGACCGAGACTATCCAGGGCTCAGGAGACATTGGCGATTTGAACATGGCCCTGAACAACCAGGGCACTATCAATGCGACTCAATCGAACATTTTGTACATTCAGACCAGCAACGGTACGACCAACAGTGGAACGTTAGAGGCGACCGGTGGCGGAAACCTGTCGCTCTACGGAAATACCGTGACCAATACCGGAACTGGCACGGTCGTGGCCGGCGCCGGTTCCGTCGTTTATCTACAGAACAACGTCACGGTGAAGGGCGGTTCGTTGACTGGAACCGGAGTCTTCGTGGAGAACGGCGCGTCCGGCGGCGCCACTCTCAGTGGATTGACCAACGCTTCGACCGTCCAGGTTGACAATAATACGGCGCTCACGCTGGCGGGGACCATCAATAACACCGGCACGATCCAGGAACTTTCCGGTGGGAACACTACCGATATCCTCATCAGCGGCAACGTTACCCTCAACGGTGCGGGCACGCTGACCATGTCGAACAATGCCAATAACATCATCACGGGTGCGTCCGGAAAGGGAACCGAGATCCTCACCAATGCCAGCACCATCCAGGGCTCCGGAAACATCGGGAACGCGTTGATGGGATTGGTGAACTCGGGCACCATCAATGCGAACCAGAGCAACACCCTCAACATCGACGTCAACACCGCCAACTTCAACAACAAAGGGACCATCGAAGCGAACAGTGCGGACCTGAACATCATCGGCCCCACCGGCAACACCACCTTCTTCACTAATTACAACGCCACCACGAACACTTTGACCGGCGGTACCTACATCGCGAACGCCGGAAACATCGGCTGGCTCGGCGCCAATGTCACTACCCTGGCGGCCAACGTTACGGAAGAAAACGGCGGCCAGATCCTCAACAACTTCAACGGAACTGGCAGCAACGCCCTGGCAGGCCTTACCAGCATCACCTCGGCAGGCGCCTTGACCATCGGCGGGGTGGCTTTCAGTGATACCGGCAGCTTCAGCAACGCGGGATCGCTCACGTTACTGAGCGGCGAGAGTTTCAGCGTCGGATCGCTAGCGCAGATCAGCGGTAGCACGTTGACGGGCGGTACCTATGTACTCGACGCCAACCTGAACCTTACCGGCGCGACCCAGAGCATCACCACCAACGCAGCGAACGTGACGTTAGGCGGCGGCACCATCAAGAACGCCAACAGCTCGAACGCTCTCGCGGCGCTGGCCACGAATACAGGCAAGTTGACTCTGGCGAATGGCACTACGTTTACCACGGCCGGGAATTTCACCAGTACTGGCACCCTCACCATCAACAGCGGCAGCGCCTTCACCGTGACCGGAACGCTCGCTCAAATCAGCGGCTCGACTCTCTCGGGCGGCACTTTCGTCCTGGGCGGCAATCTGAATGTGGGTAGCGGCATCAACCTCACAACCAACTCTTCCACGCTGACTCTCGAAGGCGGCACCATCATGTCCGGCGCAACCAATGCTTTGGCTGGCCTGAATAAGAACACGAAAGCCTTGACCCTGGCCAATGGCGCCAACTTCACCACGGCCGGCAACTTCACCAATGGCGGGGCGCTGACGGTAAATAGCGGCAGCACGTTCGCCATCAATGGCAATCTGACCAACTACAACAGCACCACCAAAACGCTCACCGGCGGCACCTATACGGTGGGTGGAACGGTTTCTGCCAAAGCTCTGAACATCGTCACCGATGCCTCCAACCTCACCCTGAATGGCTCTGGGCAGTTGCTGAATTCCACGACCAGCACCAATGCTCTCGCCGGTCTCACTACCATCGCTAGCACGGGCAGCTTCACTCTCGGCCAAAGCGCGAACTTCGCGGCCGCGGGCAACTTTACCAACTCCGGCAAACTGACTGTCAACAGCGGCACCACCTTCAGCGTGGCCGGTACCCTCAGCAATCTCAGCAGTGGCACTCTCGCCGGTGGCACCTACACGGTTGGCGGGACGATGCAACTGGCGAGTGCCAACGGCGGAATAACAACGAATGCCGCCACTCTTACGCTAACCGGCACGTCCGCCAAGATTCTCGATGGCACCAGCAACGCACTTTCCACCTTCAACAACAACACCGGGGCGTTCACCCTGTCGGGTAACGCTCTGCTCACTACCGCTTCCAGCAACTTCACCAACTCCGGTACTGTCGCCGTTTCTAAAGGCAGTACCCTCACCGTCGGCGGCAGCAGCAACAGCTACACGCAGAGCGCCGGAACGACCACGGTGGATGGCACTCTGGTGGGCAATGGCACGGCTGGCATTAGCGTCACCGGCGGAGCCATCCAGGGCGCGGGCACGTTGAAGGCGAACGTTTCCATCGGCGGTGGCGGCGCAACGCCGACCATAAACGTGGGCGACGCCGGCAAGGCCGGGCTGCTCTCCATCACCGGAACCTATACTCAGCTCTCCACCGGCACCATGAACGTTTCCATCGGAGGCACCACGGTTGGCACGCAGTATAGCCAGCTCAAGATTACCGGCACGGCCAGCCTAGGCGGCACGCTGACTGCCGCACTCGTGAACACTTTCACTCCCACGGTGGGCCAGACCTTCACCATTTTGACGGCGACCAGCATTTCGGGCACGTTTTCGAACTCGACCATCGCCATCAACTCCACCGAGCACTTCGTCGTCTCCTACACCTCGACAGGTGTCGTGCTGACGGTCGCTTCCGGTGCGGCATCCACCTCCGGCAACGCGCAGCCCGCGGTCCAAATGGCCGTTGCCACTCGGAAACCTATATTGATCACTACCAAACCCGTCGTGATGACCAGCACGCTGCGCCATCGCATCGGTACGGGGGTGCGGGCGGGGGCGCGCAAACCGATACTCGTGGCCAGCGCGGGGAACTCCGGTGCGCGACACCCGGTGATTCTTGCCGCCGCTGCCAGCCCGACCGCTGCCCGCGTTTGGGAGCACTTTCCTGTGGCGCCTTCCTGGAATCATGCTCGGGGAATTACCGTAGCCCAGGTTCCGCAGCCTCCGAATCCAGGCGCGCGGCGCTCTGACTTGGCTCATCCTGTCAATAACTGGGCGCGACTGAGCCATGAGGCCTCCGTACGTGCGCCCATGACAGGTTGGGCCGGTGTATCCAACATCCATCGAGTGCCAGTCCGCATATTCAAGCCCTTGCTTCCGAGGATGCGGTGATAATATCGGGACGATTCGTCACGAAGCTTGGTGGGAGGATTTCGGGTTGAAGAAGCTTATTGCATCGATCTTTACGTTAGCAGTTTTATTTACAGCGAGCGCTTGCGAACGACACCGGCCCAAGGGGCCGGAGATCACCACTCCTTACTCGGCCGTCTTGTTAGACAACAACCAGGTGTACTTTGGGAAGCTCGCGAATGCTGGCTCGCCCTTCCCTGAGTTGACGGATGTGTACTACATCCAGAGTGCGGTGAATCAGGAGACTAAGGCGGTTAGCAGTATCCTAGTGCGACGCGGCAATGAGTGGCACGGCCCCGACCGGATGTTTCTGAACGCTCGCCACATCATCATGATCGAGCCCGTGGGCGTGAACTCGAAAGTCGCGCAGCTCATCGCCGAAGACAAGGCCAAGCACTAAGAGCCGTTTTTGGCACCTCAAGCTTCTCTTTGGAGATCCGCACTTTTACCCTTTGGGCCCCGATTGATCGCGGGATGTACGCATACTACGTTGCAGGACCTGGCAGGCACCAGTCCGGCGGCTACAGCAGGTCCTTTACTACTGGACCATAGGGGGGAGTGCAGCACGGCAGTACCGGATGGTAGTGCTGGAGCGTAAGCCGGATATCACCCGGTTTACGGCGACGTGAATTCCACCGTCGCCGGGGAAGTCGTGCTCGAAGCGCCACTCAGGGTGAACCCAGTCCCGTTGATCCCGACCTGAAAAATCGTGACGCTCGAGCCGCCAACCATGAGTGTGCTCCTTCGGCCCGCTGGGAACAGCAGCCAAGGCTGCCGTCCTTGAAGGATGGCTGCAATCCCACCCTCAACGCTTCATCTGCGTCACGTAGATGCGCTTCCAGAGCAAGGGGATCGAGCGCTCCTGATACTCGAGATTGACCTTCTGTCCTACTTCAAAGTCGCGGGCGGCGATGCTGTTAAGCGCATAGCCTACATCCAACGCGGGCTGGTCCACGTGAATCGCGAAGACGTAGCACTCGGAGACTGGAATGATGTCGGGAGAATAGAAGCTGTCGCGCATCCCCACCGGATACTGGATGTACTGCCCGGCCGGCTTGAGGATTTTATGCGTGATCACCCCGTGCGCGGTCTTCCGCTCGACTGGACGCAGAAAGACGAGCCACATGGCGGCGGCGAAGAGGGCAAAAGTCGCTGCGAACAAGAGGAGAACAGCTCTGGGTAGAGTCCAAGTCATGTAACTAATCTTGATGATTTGCAATGGCTAAGGCGCGATTCGCATCCCCACTTCTGCCCTGAAGGTCTCGCGGTTACTGCAATCGACATCGTCCTTAATCTCAATCATCAGTGCCGTCCCACGGGCCGCCGTAGCTTCCTGTATTTCGTCCTTCGCCTTCGCCGCTCGGCTGGGACTGTGAGCCAGTAGCATTTCTAATTCCAGCGTCATCCATCGCTTTTTGACATTGGACGCAGGCCGCGCCTCCGTGTCCAGCTCCGCTACTAGAAGCGGCCACCCTGTCGGTTAGGTGATCAGTCGCAGCAATAGCTCGCTGTTCACCGTGATTGGAGTGATCCTCTTGTCTCCCAGGTGTTATGTCAGTATCGTCGACATCGACATCTGGCCCAAGAAGGTCCCGAGCCACGTCCCTTTGGGCTGCGGTCAGAGGCTGTGAACTTCTAACCGCGTATTGGTCGTCCCCATTCGAGTCCTTACCCTTGATAACAGTAGTCGTGCGACGACTCTCCGCCGTGTCATCCTGCAGGGCTCGGTGAATCGCATCTGCGGCGGCCTGGAGTCTCTCGTCTTCCTCCTGTTCGGAGGGTATTCGGCCACGCGAGTCGTCCTGCTCGTCCTCCTCCTCCTCCGAGCGGGCGCCGCGGGCTTGTGCTTCCCAGAGTGTCTCTTCTTCCTGGTCCTCTTCATATTCCCGGTCTTCTTCGGTTTCCGGCCGTCGTGCAACCCAGGCCCAGCAGATCCACGTACTTCAGTGGATTCCCTTCGCTGTACGCGTACAGATTTGCCCGCCATCGATGCCGATGGGGTCCGACTGCAAATACCGTCCCAACTCTGGGCTGTAATATCGGAACCCGTTGCAATGCAGTCCGATCTCGGGATCGAAATAGTGCCCTGGCCACCGCAGGAACATTTCAATCGTCGACGCCGGATCCACATGCGCCCAGCCATAAGCATCGATTCGCGCCGACCAAACTGTGCGCCCCGCATCGTCCTCGACCAGCAGCGGCGTTCCATGATGGTCGCTGTGAATGTAATATCCCTTGCCGCTCTCCGGCGCCGACTCAAGACTGTCGTACTCGAGAAACATGAATGGGGTCATCGCGACATCGTCAGCGTAGATGTACATTCGCGCACTACCGTTAGCCCGCACTTCCGCCATCAGGCGTTCTTTATCCCAATAGAACTCCGTCTTCCTTCCTGCGATCGTCTTACTGGTTCTGCGCTTTAGCGCGTCGTATTCGGCTTCCCAATAAAGGTTGGGAGTCTTAGCGGAAGTGAGCATGTCCAGCGAGTCGTAAACGTAGCGGTTGTCTCCCGCGTTGCCCGCACGGCTGGCGATATGATTCCGGTCGTTGTATTCAAACCGATCGCCGTTCGCTAATCCCAGGCGATTGCCTTCATTAAGAACAACGCCATCCAACCCCGGTTGCCGCAGGAGATTCCCGGCTACGTCGTATTCAAACACTTGAAACTGGCCGCCCGGTAGTTCCGCTCCCACGAGACGATGCGCCGCATCGCAGCGATAGCGAACCGTGCCACGAACGTTATCTTCCACCGCCAGCAGATCGCCCTCCCCGGAGTAGGAATACTTGCGCAGCCACAGGTCGGCTCGCCGGCGTATGGTTGCCTTCAGCAGACAGAGTCCCTTTCCGTCGAATTGTGCAGTCTCGGAACTGCCGCAGCCCAGAGTTCGAAATACAAGACCGCATCCCAGTGTCTCAATCTGGTGGGTCACGCCCCGCGGATCGGCGATCGAAAGTGTGCCTTTCCCCAGACGTGTGTAGGCCACTGTGTACCGTTTGAAATAGGTCGTCTCGGTCAACATGTTGCCGGGTCCGAAGCGATGCGTAATGCCCAGCCCGTTCCGTTCGTCTTTATTCCGGTTTCCGAAGCGGTCATAGGACAGCAATACTTTCGACGTATCAGTTGCCGCGCTGAGCAAGCGCCCATTTTCGTCGTGCTCGTACGTATGAGTCTGGCCCGAAGCGAGCCGCTTGGATTTCCGGAGATTTCCCGGCCCAATCTCAATCGACAGCAAAGGCTGACCATCCCCATTGAGTTTTTCGATCAAGTTGTCGGCCTGATCGTAGCGGTATTGCTCTTTGACCACACCGTGCCGACGAATGCACACGAGGCGATCCTTCAGATCGTGCTCGTACTCGCTGGTTGCGCCCCCACGATCCTTCATCGCGAACAGCTTTTCGGTCTTCGCGTATTTGAACGCGACGGCACTTCCCAAGGGATTGAAAGCTGCGGTTCGAAGATTCCACGATGCATGCTTGTATACGTACTGCGATCCATCACAGTCCGTAACGCGCGCGATATTGCCGTTGCGGTCGTAAAGCCAGCGGCGAGCTGTTCCGTCCGGTCCACCTTCCTTGACCAACTTTCCAAAGTCATCGTAGATTCGTTGCCCCGGCCGCAACGGAGTGGGGGCCGCAGCATCCCGGGTCGGTAGCTCGGGATCGTAAGTGCGAATCTGCTGCTTGATGCGGTCTGGAATCCGTCTCAACGAAACTTCGTGCAACCGCGGCAGCCGGATGCTATCCCCCTGCCGCAGCTTCCAGTACCTGTGTCCATACTCCCACTCAATTGGCCGCGCAGGCAGGGTTCGCTCGTTCGGGTTGACGCGGCGTCCGTCATCCGAGGCGGGCAACGATTGGTTGATCGGCGAGACCCTATTTACCAGTGCGCCGCGCGAATCGTAGACACGCCGCGTTACGTTGCCATTGGAGTCGATCTCCTCAATGATCCGGCCACTCTCGTCGCGCTTAAACTCGCGGCTGCCACCATAAGGATCAATGATCCTCATGAGCTTGCTGGTGGGGTAGAGATACGTCCAGACCCCTCCGTCGGCCCGAGTCACAAGCGTGACTTTTTCCATCGCGTGATATTCGAGACGGGTATCGAGCAGTCCGTCTTCGCCAGTGGAGCGAACACACCGCCCTTGCTTGTCATACTCGAAAAGAAACGAATATCCGTTCCGATCGGTACGGGCAATCGTGCGGTTGTGGACGTCGTAGCGGAAGCTGAAACCGTTGCGATATGGGTCTTCGCCAGCGACCAGATTGCCGGCTTCATCGTAGCGATAGGCGAGCAGCGTCCGACCTGCGGTGCCAGACGGCCCTTCCAGCCTTAACCCGAGGATGCGTCCGGCATCATCACAAGCAACGCAAATTTTTCGATTCAACGAGTCGGCGATCCCCAACAACCGATTGTCCTCGCTATAGTAGAAGCGAATCGATGCAGAACCCCGAAACACTCGCGTCACTGGTGCAATGGGATGGTCGCCGAATGCGAACTCTAACGCCGGCTCCTGGTGTCGATACAAGCGAAAGAGGCTCGGCGTGATCCTGTGGAGTACAAACCCCGCCCGCGCGAACCGTTGCCCGTCGATGGTCAGGGGCGGGAATCCAATCGCCTTTCCCAGAATGCCGGAGTAACGCATGCCATCCACATCAAAGCGCAACCAATGATCGTATTCATGCGTATGCCCCCAGCCGAGAGAATAGTGATGCGCACTCTCTGAGCTAGCATAGCGGCGTACCCAGAGCAGACGGATCGGCCCGGTCAACTGAAAATCGAGAGTGCGTTCCAGGTTCGCACCTGAAATCACATCGACTGGGTCGCCCACAGCCACACTGGAATCGTCGAATTGGTAATTAGAGCAACTCATGCAAAGCAACTTAAGGAACGTTCCCGGTTATCCGATCGGGCACGATTTCCCTTCAGCCTCCTCTGGCTCTTCCTCTTCCGGCGACTTCGCCGTAAACCGCCCGAGTTTGTCGAGCAGCATGTTGATTGGGTTGGGGATATCAACCATGGGAAATCCTCCGATGAGCACCGTAGGGTGCCCGGTCGTCAGCGCTCCCATCGAAGGTGGAATGCCAGGGTCGGTCCCCATGGTTTGCGATAGCGCGGCTGCGATCGCGTCGGCAGCCATCTGAGCCGCTCCCATGCTCGCGGCCAGAGCTTTCGCCGATGCCATCGCGGCGTCGTCTTCAACCGCAGCTTCAGAGGCGTCGGCAACCACGCCCGCCAGACCAGCCATCATGCCCGCAATCTGAAGGCCCTTGCTGGCCATGCTGGCGGCGGTGCCCAGAGCGGAGAGAAACGCACCTGCCTCCACGCTTCGGCTTTCACCTTTGACGCAGGCCACGCAGATGTCCCCCAATCGTGCCGCTCGGTGTCCACCGATAAACACGTTCGACGAGCCCGTCTTGATTTGAAAGATCGGCGCCAGACCGCCGCAGGTGAATGCATATCCCAAATCTTTCACGCGCGCCGCCGGAAGGCTGTTGATCAGCACCTTGACGCACGTGCCCAGGGTCACGGGGCCCAAACTTGGCAGGGGCACCGGTGGAGCCGGCGGAATCAAACTTGGAGGATGCGAGTGTGCATGCGGAGTGCCCACATATAACGTCGTGATCGTGGCGGACGGCATGCTCGGAAAGACTGCAGCCAGCGGAGCGGTCAGGTTGGCGAACCCGATGTCGAGCATCTCTTTCGGCATGTTGATCAGGCTCATGACCGCCCCGATCGTCTGCTGCACCACCCGAATTGTCTTAGCCACGTTTTGCGCTGTCTGGATATTTTGCTGTGCTGGCGTTAGCGCCTGGTTCGCTGCGGGCGGTGTTGGCGAGAGCAGGTCGTGCCATCCCTTGCTGACGGCTGACGCGGAGGTCTTCCAGGTTCCTAAAACGCCCGCCGATCCCAGTTGATCCCCCAGGCTGCCGGTCGATGGCGGGAGAGGCGGAGCCGGGGCGGGAGAGGCGGCGGATGTCAGCGCCGAGGTGGATCCGGACCCAGGTGCGGGGGCAGAAGATCCAACCGCCGAGGGGGCAGCGGTTCCTGATGCAGACGGGGACCCAGCGCGCTCCGGACTTGCACCTCTGGGGAGTGCAGAACCGGAAGATGCCGGCGCTCCGCCCGAGGTCGGCTCGGAACCCGCCGACGGCACCGCACCGGATGACGGGGCAGAACTCTCCGATCCGGCGCCGGCGCCCTCGCCTGCCGGAGACGCGGCGTCTACCTGCTGCGACAGGCTATCGCATGTTTGATCCCAACCCATCTCGTCCCTGTCCGCTACGCCGCTTTGATGGCGACAATCTGCGACTCAATCTGGCACGCCTGCATTGCTTGGTTCGTGCTCGCGTAATACTCGCGCAGGCGCAGCAGCAAACTCTTCTGCAGTTCCGGTTGGTCCAGCTTGCCCGCGATCATCGCACCGTGCTCCCAACTTTGCGCCGCGTCGGCAAACTTTCCCTGCATGCACTGGCAATACCCCAGATTCTCAATCGATTGAATCTTCGCCGCCGGATTTCGCTGCACCGTCGCAAGTTTCTCGCCGGCATCGTAATAGGCCTCTGCTTCGGCAAATCGGCCCTGCCCCATACGCAGATTCGCCAGATTGAGCAAAACGTTGAACAAGATCGGCAGGGGAGGATTCTCGCCCGCGCACGCCGGCTCCACCGCCGCCTCAAAGCAGCGTGCCGCTTGTTCCGTCCGACCCAGCCGCTGGTGAATTTCTCCTGCGCTGTTCAGGGCCAGAGCCACCATCGGTGGATTTCCTACCGCAGTCTGGAAGCGGAGGAAAATCTCCAGCTTTTTCATGGCGTCATCAAACCGGCCGAAGGCAAAATCCCGTTGCGCACTCAAGAACATCGTTTGCACTCGATCGGCCAGCGGCGCCGACGAGTCGGCGGCCTCCTCTTCAAGTGCCTTTTCCATGGCCTCATCACTCAAGTCTGGCGCGTATTGGTCGATGCTCGGCGAACCCGCGAGCGCATGGGAAAGCCCGGGCATGGCGACATCGTCTCGGAAAATGATTCGGATGTGGTGAAACCACGGGAAAGGATATTGATGTCGAAGCAAATCCCGCATAAGCTGGGCGTATCCAGCGGCATCGGCGATATGTAGCGGGAAGATTACCCACACCGCAGAGCAGCCCTCGGGCTCCGGCAACAGTGAACGAGAGAACGCTATCAACTCCCGCAATCGCACATCCGGCGCAAGGGAACTGTCACTCACCTGAGCCGGAGCCGCAGGCCACACCTGCATTTGTTTGTGCTCCATCACCAAACGCATTCCGTCGTGTTTCGTGATGAAGTCCTTTACCACCGCGTCCACATATCCTCGCGCGTCCTTAAATTCGTTAGGGCACATCCAGAACAGCTCCGACGAACTCGCTTCGTCCAGCCCTTCCAGAAGTTTCAGCAGGGTGATGCAGTCGACGTCACTGCATCGCGTGACTAGGACGGCATGATCCCGCTGGGCAATGAATGCCTGCAAGCGTTCCGTGATCGCATCAAAAACCTTTTGCATAATTCAGTTGATCTTAACCACCGCTCCCGTGATGGTGTGCATTCCGACTGCGTTCGAGTTGATGGCCGCGCCCGAGGTCGCGACCTTTTGCACGTCGCAAACGACATTTTGATTCCCCACACCCGTTTTCACGGTCTGGCCGCCAAGAATCTGGATGTTCTGCCCGGAGATCACGATCGAACCGTCCTTTTTCATGCTCATCATGCTCTGCCCGCAGTGCAGAAAGATCTCTTCGGCTGCGTCCACCGTAATCTTGGCGGTCTTCGATTGGATAAGAACGTTGTTGTTCACGATCGTCTGCTGATTGGCGTCGTACCACTCGTTGACGTCTTTCTTCACGTGGTGCGTGTGGGTGTTGTCCTTCACGTCCAGCTTGTAGGGGCCTTTTTCGATCGTGATATTCGTGTCTTTGGTGATGGTTTCGTTATGCGTGCCGTCCACTTTGATCGTGCGGTTGTTATGGATGGTCTGGGTATCATCGTGTTCCACGGTTGTGCCCATGTCTTTCTGGGCGTGAACCGTGATTTTCTCCTTGCCTTTGGTATCGTCGAACGATATCTCGTTGTAGCCGCCGCCGCCCTTGGTGCTGTTCGACTTAAATCCGCTGATGTTGCCACTGTCGGGCAGCGGATAGGGAGGCATCTGTTCTGCGTTGTATACGCGACCAGTAATGATCGGCCGGTCTGGATCACCTTCCAGAAAGCTCACGATCACTTCCTGGCCGATCCGCGGAATCCATATGGCTCCCCAGTTCTGTCCCGCCCACGACTGCGACACGCGGATCCAGCACGAACTGTTCTCATCTTTCTTCCCGAGGCGGTCCCAGTAGAACTGAACCTTGACCCGTCCATACTTGTCGACCCAGACTTCCTCTCCCGTTTTTCCGACGATCATCGCAGTTTGCGGGCCTTGCACAAATGGTTTCGGAGTGCTTCGCTGCGGGCGCACGGGCTGCGACACCTGAGCGCAGGTAAACCGGTTGGAATAGCTCCCGACCTCAGCCTGCTCTGAGCCGTAGTTTCCCCCCGCCGATGCGGTGTGCCGCACCTCGGTTAGCACGTAGCTGTCATTCATGTCCTCGAGATAGTGATCTTGCAAGTCGAATCTGAAGCCGGAGGTGAAGAAACGGCAGTTGCTCGTCCCGCTGTACCACTTGTGTGCGGCCTCTTCTTCTTGCATTCGGATCCGCGTGAAGTCCTTGCCCTCAGAAGGTGTCAGATAAAGGCCGGGATAGTCATAAATCTCGAAGCTGCCGTTGCCGCCAATCTCGGTTACTGTCGGGTCGTTGGCCATGAGGCTTGTTTTGGGTGTCTCGAAGTTGTAATCGGTTTGTGAATAATTGCCGGTATGCAGTTCTTGGCGCGTATCCCAGCCGGTAATCACGTCCTCCGAGTCCAAGTCTCCCACCGCTTTGTTGTACCTGACCGTCTCGTGTTCGGGACACGACTGATAAACCGCATTCGAGTCGGCCAGGACCAACGTGTGCTTCCCCTCTTCGTGTTCGAAGTAATAAACAATTCCGTATTGCTCCATCAAGCGCGAGACGAAATTGAAATCTGTCTCCCGGTATTGCACGCAGTACTCGCGCGCCTCATACGTACCAGTTAGAAGGTTCTTGAATTTGTTGTTGCTGTATTTCGAGAAGATTTCCTGCAGGATGTCAGGGATCGTAAGGTTCTGGAAAATCCGGCAATCGGCATTGCGCGTTAGGAACCACAGCCACGGCACCACCTCCATCTGATAGTGCGTGAACTGTATCGCCGATCCGGCTTGGGCGAACTGGCTTACGTAACCGTTGAAATAGCGTTTGCTGCCGTCCTCTAACGCGATGCTGAACGTGACCTGCTGGCCAACCATATCCGCCATTGCGATATCGTTTTGTTCCGACAGCAGCTCAAGATGGAAATTGAACAGGCGGGACATGGCTTCCTCACCGGCGAAGCGTTGCAGCAGCAGAATGTCGGGGCCCAGCGCCGTGTCAATTGCTATGAGTCTCTCAGCCTGTGTGTAAGGCATTCGTAACTACCTCTCAGTGGGCCAGAAACATTCGCGCCTGCGAAGTGACCCCTGCGATGGGAGAGCGCGGCGGCACGTCTCGTGCGCCTGAGTCGCTGAATTGTGCCTTGGATCGACCCGATGAGCTCGAGAGAAACAGCCCCCGAGTGAGCGTCGTGCCCTTCGCAACCCAACTGGGGTTCTCGAAAACTTGGCCATGAACTATCAGTCCGTAGGCCGGCTTCCGTCAATACCCTCTTGCGGAGGCGTTCCCCGCACTCGATTACGCACGAGCAATAGCATTCGTCATCACCCCAGGCAGACTTTGAGTTGGCGGGAAAGGCAATAACCTTTTCGCAATCTACGACTGACCTTTTCCCACTCCATCCCCACAGGCAACGAATCGAGTCCCGCAAACGCTGCTTTCTAAGTGGTGCGTTCCATAGAGCGCCTGATCTCATCACATCGCTTGTGACTCACCATAATAGTGCCCATTGCAGCAAGATCGTTTCATCTTCAGCCCGCGCATTCAGCGACGGGTCGCTACTCCGCCCCCGCCTGTCCCATGTAGCGTCCCACGACTGACCCCAGGGTCTCGAGCTGGGTGGTGAGCATCTCTAGATGATTTCCGGGCACGGTCTCGACCCGAGTTCTACAATCTCGGGGAAATTTCTCCGGTCTCCCCCCCAGGGTGGGCTCGGATTCCGGTGCCGGGTATATTTATCCCGATCTTGGAAACTGTCCAATTTCAAATGCAAAACAACACGACAGTCCTAACCAGGGGAGGCTTGGAATCGTGAACCAGGGAGCGCCAATAGGGGGCGCCCGCTCGCTGTTGCATCATAGGGTGTGTTTCTCAAGAGGCGTTTGCCGGCAAGTGCCTGCTTGTCCCGAGCCGCAGACATCGGTAAGCAAAAGTGACGATCCGCTGGAGGCACTGCCTGGCTACAAGCACGAACCACGCTGCTCTTCCGATCGAGCCTTGGCGCGCAGTTTTCCACATGGACAACAGCATGCCGAACCTCTCCCTTTGACCCATTCGCACGCGTACCCCTTTTGCCGCGATGATCTCGTACGTTCTTCCTTCGAGCCACGCCGCCCTCACATCCTTGCGGAAGCACTCTATCAGTGATAGCGAAACAGCATGCTGGACGATCGCGTCGGCAACGAAAAGCGGAAGTTCTCCACGCTGTATTAGAGTTACCAATAACAGAGTGTCTTCGGCCCGGAGCGCGACTGGGTCGAACAGGCCCACCTCGATGTTCACACCCGGTCGACGGATGGCAAATCCAGCCGTGTTCAAATACCGAATGCAACCATCTGGCTGCAGCGTGTGATTTTGGAGCATTGTGAGTCGTAGTTCTTCTGCTCGGCCAACCACGTTCGAGCAATCTCCAGCGAGGTGGAGTTGAAAGCAATTGTGCTGCGGAAAATCGACGATTGCTGCACCGAGCGCCGCAAGACAGTTGGTCTGGAATCGACAATCTGCGTCCGTGAAGACCAGTACTGAACCTCTAGAAATCCGGAGCCCCCGATTTCTGGCGGCGGCGATTCCTGCGTGAGACTGTCGAACGATTGTCAGCGGGTAGCCTCCGCTCCGGTGGCGCACAGACTCGGGGGCAGCCTCCTGACTGCCATCGTCCACGATGATGACTTCGAACTCGGGGCGACCCGTTTGCTGGTCCAGAGATCGCAGACATTGTTCGAGGGGTCCCCAATCGTTGTAAACCGCGACAATTAGACTGAACTGGGGCGCGGGAGTCGGGATTGCATCGTCGTAGAGCATGCTCGTTGCCGCGGAAAAGAAACACTTACACGATGCAGGATTGCACACACGCACCGCAAGTCACAATCCGGTCTCCCGAAGTGGCCTCGAATAGGTGTACGCACCAGTGGAGCGAGCCGCACATCCATAGATGGAAATTGAGCCTCCCGGAGTTTGTGATCGAAGGCACGACCCTGGCGAGGATCACGTCGTTCTAACCCCAGTCCGCTTATTGTTTAACCTTGAGCAGTCATGATTGCCCGCCGGCGCGGGGTTACCTCGACAATGACGCGCTGGCTAGGAGGGACCGCCATTGGATCGAGGACAAGCTCGATGTGCGTATCGCGTCGCTCGACGGGCACGGGCATGACAGTTTGGTGCTCTCGATACCACCAAGCTTCACATCAGATGCAGAGCCGACGATCTCCGCTCCCTGCTTCACCTTCCAGCGTCCTGTGTCCCTGTCAACTTGTTGGGGAGCGGCATAGCAGTTCTTCAACCTGCCGGGAGCCAACATGTCAGCGAGCGTGAGCTTCCCAGCGTCCATTTTGTCTGTTCCAAGAAACCTGCTTGCGAGCAATTCTCACTATGGTCTTGTTCCCTAGAGCCGCATGGATCCATGTGTCATTGATCCCTTCGACCACAGATGTGCCCCGTCCAACAATCGCAACTCGGTCACCTTGCTTGATCGCGCTTTCCTGCTTGTGCTGGGCATACCATCTGCTGCCTCGGCTCATGAGGTAGTCAAGTCCGGCTGCGGTGAACCCCGAGTCCTCTTCCCACAGCAGGAGGCTGGCACTATCGTGAATGACGAAGATGTCGCAGCGATACGGAATTAGAGCCAGGAGCCGAGACTGAATTCCCGTGAATGTTAGTGGCAGGATTTCGGGCGGCAGGAAAAATCGCTTTGGGTAGGCATACTGGGCACGCCACCCATGGCGATGCTCAACCACTGTGCCCCAGAGCGAGACTTGCCCATGAATTCGAGATCTTTGGTAACCATACTCACGCAAATGCTTAAGACTCTTGCTGGCATAGATACCGCAGGTGCACTTGATGTGCGGCGCACAATGCACTGCGCGGTGACGGCCCCGCCACAGGGCAAAATCGCAAACCCGGCATCTGGCTTCCAGCGGCTTGCCGGGTCGCCAGAACTCGCCGTTGAGGGAGCGCAGTCCGGCAACATCCCAGTGCCAGACGCGGTAGCTGAGGATCGGCGAGATGTAATCTGGAATCTCTGTCACTTCGTGGCTGGTTCTCCCTCGGGATCGGGTTCCGGTGCAACTGGCTCCGGCTGATCCTGCGGTTCGTCAACCGGAAGCTCCAAAGGCTCAACCACTATGGTTCGCAGCGGTTCACCGATTTGCATCGGGTTGTTTCACCTCCGACAACCTTAGAAGATCTCTGTGAGGGCAGGCACGCTGTCCGAGCATGCTCAGCGGCGGCTTGGCGTGTGAAGACTCGCTCGCAGGTCAGGCATTGACGCATGTCCTTATCGAGGACATAGAACACCTTGCCGATTCGATCGGCGCGAACGGTTGTTCCGAGGGAATTGTCCTTCAACAAGCTAACCTCCGCCATGGAAGCTTCGCCGCACGACAACATCGGCAGGGAACCTGCGTCGGCGTCTGTTTCTCAATCACCCGTGGAGTAACCTGCAAAATCGCTTTGCAGGAGCAACCCGACCTCGGTCATCGCAGTGCCTCTTCTTGCATTTGCTGGACCATTGCGCGGAAGTCGCGCATTGTCGCGACCAGGCTGGACCGCTCGGCATCCTCGCGCCAATTACCGGAGACGACAAAGGTCTCAAACTCATGCTCCAGCCATGCGCACGGTGGGCTTCAGCCTCGAGGATATCGAAGGTCACGCCGACGTTCCTGCTCACGACATTGCCTTTCGAGTCGATGGACAAGGTTGTAAGCACGTAGATATTGATACACTCCATCGCGCCCCCTTCCCGAGAAATACGCTGAACGCCATCCCGAGGTCTCGGCAACTACTGCGGCTCTCCAACGACTTGGCACTATCTTTCTACCTTGCGATGTACGGTTGCCGATTCAGCCAGCTCGGTCTGACCAATAAAATGGGGGAACTGGACAGGAAAAAGAGGAACTGTTACTCATAGTATACGGAAGAATGAGCCGAAACGGCCACCTGCAAGTTGCTGAACAGAAAGGAATTGTAAGTTTCTTGTCTGCTTTCGGTTCAGATCCTTTCAGAGGACGGGCACCACCACGATTCGCCGACTGATAAGAACGCCGACGGGCGCAAGTGTCGATTGCGATCGTGCCTAGGTCGAACGCCCCCGAAGGATCTGGACCTTATTCTGTGGATGCTACGGGGCGCTTCGCATACTTGGTGAACAACTCCATGTGTCCGCCTACCTAATTAACGCGGCAGTGGAGCATTAATTTCGTTACTACCAAACGCGGTTGATCACAATATTAGGTGCAAGAGGTCTGGTCGAACTCAACAAGGCGCTAAGGGAGATTTTACACAAGCTCGAAGCCAGGAAGACGCACTGACTTTCGGTCGAACGTCAACGTCCGCATGCAGCCCGCCCGCGCTCCAAGCCCTGCGATCAGCGCATCGGCAAATGATCCGCGCCCCTGTTTTAGGGCAACCATGGCAGTGAAGACTTCCTGCTCGTTTTCGATCGCGAGAACCTCAACCTGCAGCAGGCGTTCGACAGCAGTGGCGATTTCCTGAGCTGTTGAGCCATAAGCGCGATCCAGAACCCATACGGTCTCGACCATTGCTACGATGCTGACAAAACCCGGAGCGTTCGATGTTAAACGGCGCTCAAGAATTTCGGTGGCCTTGGCTGACTGTACTGGGTCGTCCTGGGTGAGATAGCGTATCAAGATGTTGGTATCGAGTCCGATCATCGCTGCCGTCGCCTGGGATTTCGGGTCAAAGCACCCTCGGCCGCCGCCACAGTCATTTGCTCGGTGCTCACAGGCCGCGAACTCCGGGATTTGACGATACCACGTACTGCCGCAGCTGAGATTTTCGGCAACAAGACTACACTTCCATCGGGATGCACGAAGAACTTAACCCGATCACCCGGCTGCAGCCCAAGATGTTCGCGGATAGGTTTCGGGATAGTGGCTTGGCCCTTGACGGTGATCGCGGATTCCATGTTCTCTCCATTACATATTGTATAATGTAATACCACGACCATTTTATGGACGTCAAGGGACAAGGGGGAAGTCAGCGATCT
The DNA here is from genome assembly GCA_963825155.1 of uncultured Acidobacteriaceae bacterium. Classification (GTDB taxonomy): domain Bacteria; phylum Acidobacteriota; class Terriglobia; order Terriglobales; family Acidobacteriaceae; genus Sulfotelmatobacter. Next base: position 32,743 of record CAWGRZ010000006.1, read on the forward strand.
TGCAGCCACCACAAAGATCCGGTATGACATTGGCAACCTGAACGATCGCAAGGCAGCGCTGTTCACCGAAATCGGCAAGCAGGTGTATACGCTCTGTCAGCAAGGCTATGCTGTCAGCGAAGTTGAGGCTCAGTGCCGCGAGGTTACTGCGCTCGACGAGCAGATCAAACAAAAGAGTGATGAGATCGCCCGCATCAATGCGGCCTAATGGTCACTCTCTCACGTGTGATCATTTCTAATGAGCCGCATGCGCAAAAGAGCGACCACCCGCTGTCCCAAGTTGGGATGAATCGACCACGCGGAGCCGGTCCGATTCTGTGAACAGTTGTCGAGGACGACGGACTACCAGCCTCCACCCCCGCCCCCGCCACCCCCGCCTCCTGAGCCTCCACCGCCGCCCCCGCTCGATCCGGGCGCGGACGAGGAAGACGAAATCGCACTAGAGAATGACCCACTCAACGAGCTGGCAAAGCCCGCGGCTCCCAGTGCGCCTAAGTCGGCGCCCGAATACCAGGAGGGTGAATAGCCGCCGGAATTCGATCCCGGAGTCTGGGCGGCTCCGCCCAGGACTCCCGAGAATTTTTCTGCCCAAGCCTGCTCGACATCCAACGCCAACGCGTAGGGCAGGTATTTCTCGAAGACCTGCGGCGTGTGTTCCGGCGGCGTGACGCGATCCATCTGATCACCCTCGACGGAGGCCAGTAACATCTTGAAGCCTTCAATTTTGTCGAGTACGCTGCGGCCGGCGCTGGTCGGCGCCTTTAACAACTGGTGGAACAGGATGTGTAGAAGGACCGTCATCACCAGAATCACCGTGACAAAGACGGACGTGGACCAGACCATCACACCAAGTCCTACAATCTCGCCCAGCACAAAGGGAATGGAAAACAAAGTCGCGGTCATAGCGCTCGCCGTGAGCCCGGCTTTGAGATGGCCTCCCGCAAAGGCGGATTTCCAGAGGACGTGTTCGTGGCAGACTCCGGCGCGGGAAGTGTGATCGTTCTGCACGGACTGTCAGCTCACGGAGAACCCGACTCACGTGCGGTGTTTGCCGATCATTTGGAACTCCCGTTCGGGATCGCCTTCCGTGGCGATTATGTCTATGTTGCCGATACCGACGAAGTCTTGCGCATTCGTTATGATCCTGAAACGTCAAAGTGGCTTGGCGCTGCGGAGCACATTCTTGATCTTCCAGGCTTGGGCTATCACCAACACTGGACTCGGTCGCTGGTTTCAGTCGAGACGGGCAAAAGTTGTTTGTTTCGGTAGGATCGCAAACCAAGGTCAGTATCGAATCCGATCCTCGTCGGGCCGCGATTCTGATCGTGGATCCTGATGGCAACAACATGCGTCTACGCGAGCGGATTGCGGAATGCTGTGGGAATTAGCTGCGACCCGGATTCTGGCGGCCTGTGGGCAACGGTAAACGACCGCGATGACATCGGAGCATGGTGCGTTCATCGCTGAGCATGGCTCTTAGAACAAGCGTATCAGAAGCGGATACCAAATCGTCTCTGTTCCGTTTCGTAATGATCCTCCGTCGGGAGAAGCGACGCTCTTCTTCTCCGGTTTTGTTCCGCCACTACCCACCGCCGAAATGGATACTCCGTAGTTGAGATATTGAGATAGGCTTACCGGATGAAGCACATTCTCCATGTTGTTGGCGCCAGGCCGAATTTTGTAAAGGCGGCACCTGTTCTGCGTGCCATCCAGCAGAGGGGCATGCGGCAGACCCTGGTCCATACCGGCCAGCACTATGACCGGAACATGTCCGATGTCTTCTTCACACAACTGGAGATTCCGGAGCCGGACGTAAACTTAGGAGTGGGCTCGGGCAGCCACGCTTCGCAGACGGCGGAGATCATGCTTAAATTCGAACCCGTGGTGCTGGGCGTTAAGCCGGATATTACCCTGGTTTATGGCGACGTGAATTCCACCGTGGCCGCGGCACTGGTGTGCTCGAAGCTGCTGATTCCGGTGGGCCATGTGGAGGCGGGGCTTCGTTCCTTCGATCTCACGATGCCGGAAGAGATCAACCGGATCGTGACCGATCGCCTGTCCGATGTTCTGTTCACGCCTTCCGAAGGACGGAGATGCCAATCTTCTGCGCGAAGGAGTCCCGAAAGAACGCATTCACTTCGTGGGCAACGTCATGATCGATTCCCTCATACGGCTCTTGCCCGCCGCAAGGAATTGCTCGAGAAACGGATTTCCGGAGCGGTTCGCCCTGGTTACCCTGCACCGACCCTCGAACGTCGATGACGGCGAGAACCTGCGACAGATTCTGGAGTCGCTCACAAGAGTGAGCGAGGAACTGAGCATTATTTTCCCCGTGCATCCGCGAACGCGTCAACGCATTGCCGAGTTTGAGCTCCGCACGGAGAGGCTGCATCTCTTGGAACCCATCCCCTATATAGAGTTCCTCTCCCTGCAAAGCCGCGCCGCAGTGGTGATCACCGACTCTGGTGGGATCCAAGAAGAGACCACCTACTTGGGCGTGCCCTGCCTGACTGTACGCGCCAACACCGAGCGCCCAGTTACGGTGACGTTGGGGACGAATACCTTGGTAGGCGAAGATAGGGAGACGCTCACCTCTGAACTGAGGACAATCTTGGCAGGGAAAGCCAAGAAGGGCGCGATTCCTCCCCTCTGGGATGGTAATGCCGGAGCCCGCATCGCCGACATCCTTCGGGCCTTGTAGATGCTCTGGCACAACCACCGCATGGTGCAGGCGTGCACCCGGATCATGAACCAGTTCCGAGCCGTGGCCCACAACGAAGGCCTCCCGCCTGAGCGCTGCGGACATGACTACGTTGGTATCGATTACCAGCCTTTAAGGCTCATCAGACCTGCAGATTGTGAAGGTAAGGGACGCTGGCTTTCATCATTTCCAGGTTCATTTCGACGAAGTAGTTCTTTATGCCGCCGGTTTTCGCCGCGACAAAGATTTTCTTCCAATCCAGACTGTCTTGTCCCACCGGCATTATCTTCTTGGTTTCCGCGGACCATCCTTGGACGTGCATGGAAATGAAGCGGCCAGGGTACTTCGTGAAATACTCGGCTGCGTCGTAGCCGCGGCTGATGGTGGATACCTGGAACTGGAACTTGACCAGCTGCGGGTCGAGCAGGGTCAACAATACGTCATAGGTCCGCTTGCCTTCGACCATCGAGAGCTCAAAGCCTTCATTGTGAAGACCCTGCTGGATGCCCGCCTTGGCGGATTGTTCGCCCATTTTGTTGTACTCGTCGGCCGCTCGCTTCACATCATCCATGGTCGGTTTTTCGGGTCCGTCGAGACTGGGCACCATCATTTGCGTCAGGCCGACATCGTGCGCCCAGGAGATGGCGCGCTGCTGATCTTTTCTGAGTTCCTCGATGCCGAAATGAGAACTCACACAACTGACACCAGCATCGCCCAGAATTGTTCTGAGCTCGACTCCCGTGTATTTGGCGAGGCCGCCGAAACCCAGATCGGCGTAACCTACGGGCGAGCACAGCTCAATGGTCTGAAATCCGGCCGCCGCAAGCTGCTTGATCGTTCCGGGAAAATCCTTGGCGATCATTTCCCTGACAGGCCAAGTCTGGCATCCAATGGGCATGCCCAGCGGATTGGCGCGCAGTTCTAACCCGCCTGAGTATAGAAAGACGGATGCCGCGGCGCACGTCGCCGCATTCTGCAGAAACTCTCTTCTCGAAATTGGAGACATTGAACTCCCCCACGCGCTAACCGAACAAAGTCATATGCGCCGAAGCGGCGAACGCATTATAGACTGGTTCAGTCTCCTCTCGTTTCGGGCAGTGTTGGGAGATGTAACTCGAGCCAGGTGAGTGCTAGAGTTCCCATCCGATGCGGCGCGCCGGGACGACGAACTTCTGTGCGACATCGGAGTTCACCTTCAGGTTGGAACGGTCCCATTTGAGTTCTTGCCCCATGCGAGACGCAACATTTCCCAGCAGCAACGTTTCGGTGACGACACCCTCGAATTCGAAATTCCCGCCCGGCTTCACCTTGCCTCCCCTGCAGGCATCGAGCCATTCCCGCTCATTGCCAGGCGATCTGGGTAGTGTTTTCGGCGGCTGTTTGTAGCTGTCCATCTTTGATTGGGGAATGAGCTTCGGATTACCACCGTTGAATGAACAGAGAATCTTGCCGCGATCTCCCACGAAGAGCAGCCCTTCGTCCTCTTCGCCATCGCCCTTCAGCGGGCGGCCTTCTTCCAGTTCGTCCGGCCGCGCCGGCTTTAGACCACCGTCATACCAGGTGAACTTCACGGGCGGCATCTCGCCACGGGCCGGGAAGTTGTACCGAATGATCGAGGCCAAGGGATAGGTCTCTTCGTAGCGGTCAGTGGAACTGGCCTCCACACTCACCGGCGCCTCCAGCTTCAAGACGCGGAAAATTGTGTCGAAACTGTAGGAACCCATGTCGCCCAGAGCGCCACAACCGAAGTCGCACCACCCCCGCCACACAAAGGGGAGATAAGCGTGGTTGAATGGCCGCTCCGGCGCCGGACCCAGCCAGAGGTCCCAATCCAACCCCTCGGGCACAGGTTCAGTTTCCTTGGGACGTTCGACGCCTTGGGGCCAGAACGGACGGCTCGACCAGTTGCTGACCTCGCGCACCGGCCCAATGGCGCCGGCCCAAATCCATTCGCACAGTAAGCGCGTGGCCTCGGAGGCCTGGTTGCCAACCGCAATCTGAGTTGCCACGCCCGTTTCCCGAGCGATTTCGGCGATGCGCCGCGCCTCATAGATGGTGTGCGTCAGAGGCTTCTGGCAAAAAACATGTTTGCCCTTCTTCATGGCCGCTGCGGACACGGCTGCGTGCAGGTTGTCCGTGGTACACACCACCACGGCGTCGACATCCTTCTGTTTCTCGAGCAATTCGCGGAAGTCAGTGTAGGCGGCACAGCCACGATACTGGCCGGAGCGCTGCTGCGTGCCGTAATAGCCGTCTACGATTTTCTGGCAAGGTTCACGGCCGGCAACGCCGCTCGTGACGCCGAGAGAATGGGTCAACTGAATGGGTTGGTCGGGGCTGAGCCAATCCCAGCCACTGTCGACACCGAGCAGTTTGCGAACTGAATTGCAGAACTCATGCGTCTCCCATTGCGGATAATTCGCGCCTGATTTATTGCAGTCGCAGACAGCCACACCTTGCACGTCGGGCTCCCGCAAGAAATGAAGCATGACGCGCAGACCCTGCGCACCCACGCCGATGAAAGCGAGATTGACCTTGTCGCTGGGCGGAACATACCCTACGCCACCCAAGACCCGGCGGGGAACGATCGACATGCCAATTGCTGCTGCGGCGGTTTGGCTCAGGAACTTGCGCCGCGTAACCGCGCCCCTTAGGAGACGACAGGATTGAAGCTGATTTTTCACAGTTCCCTCCCCGACCGCAGCACACACTACCGAATTCTCTCGTCTGCTGAACCACTTTGCAACCCGAACGGACCCTTAGTAGGCGAAGACAAGGAAACCGTCCCATAGTGAAGAAATCAGGTCTTTCTTCGCTATCCCGACCATGACTGTCCTCAGTTCAGGTCAGCATGGAGCTTCACTTCCGCTGCCATCCCGCAGTGTCTCGGCGAACGCCAAGAGGTCTGTTACCGGAATGGGGTTGCATCTGCCTTACGTTATCTCATGGAAGGCGCTTTCCGAAATCGCGCGCCGAGTCCGATCATCCCGCTAGCCCTGGGGGACGGCGTGACCTCGCCATTTTCCCGCCATGACCCTTGGCCGGTACCAGGGTCACGGCCAAGACCAGCACTCCCCGATTACTCGGAAGGCTGAGGCTGCGCACTTCCTTACTACTGTCCAGGGGAAAGGAATAGGCGTAGCCGTAGAACGTGCGCGTGTCCCTTGATCCGTCGTTGGCGAGGCGGTAAGGCATGCTGACCGCTTCCGACTCGCCGGCAAAATTCCTGGGGACGGCCCAATCGCTCAGACTCTGGGTATAGGAAGAAGATGTACCGTCAGCGTAGGTGACGGTGAAGATCTGCAGTTCCTGAGCGCCGTTGACACCCAGCCCCAGTACTTTGATGCTGTCGAACTTCCCCAACGATAGCGCAATAGTCTTACCTGACACCACGTCGGGCGCGTTGGCTGGTCCGAGCTTGAACACGACTCCGTTTCCGACCTGTTCGGAGCCGAGCAGCTGTTCAGAAAAAGCGAACCCATCGCCATCCAGACTGTCTGCCACGGTGAACGTTGACCCGTCGTTATAAATGCCCGTAAGGTTGTAAGCCGACGAAAGATCGGCGGGGACCGTCCCGGTCGTAACAGCAGTAACCGCAACGTCGGTCGTGACGCTGTGCGACCGGCCGCCCAACGCACCAGTAATAGTGACGGCGACCGGGGCCGCCGTCGGAGCCGCCGATCCGCCCGCTGTTAAGGTCATCGTGCTCGTCGCACTCGTGCTCTCGGGACTGAATGAAGCCGTTACTCCCTCCGGCAGCCCCGAGGCCGTCAGGTTGACGTTCCCTTCGAAACTGCCTCTCGGCATAACGATGATTCTGGCCGTGCTGCTCCTCCCTTGCGGAACCGCCACACGGCTTGGAGATGCAGAAAGCGTGAAGTCGCTGGGCCCGGCATTTTTCGAGGGAAGCACGTCGTAGAGCGGCTGCACCGGCAGCGCTTCCGGATTCTCCTCGGCCACCGAGATTGCCAGAATCCGGATCTTGTCGTTGTCGGGCAGTCGGATGGTCTTCGCGCCGGGCGGGAGGTCCATGGCATAGCCGAACAAATACGCATAGCGATAGGCGACGTTCTCGCCGGCTGCGTTATGGTGATGACTGCAGTACCAGGCCAGGTCCGCGCGTTTGATGTAGCCCGGTTTGAGGCCCGTCATGTCGCCGTAGTCGTCGTGCGAAGTATCTTTCGAACTCCACTGCCGGTCGTCCCACTGCCCGATGAATCCACCCCAGTCTTGGATGTCGAGTTCGACTTTTTTGTCGTCGACCTCAAACGAAGCCTTCTGGTCGCCGTCGGCCGATGCCGCCAGCACGTACACCCGGTTGAAGCGGCCGGAAGGCAGATCGATCGTCTGCCCCTTCGCGACCAGCGCGTTGGGCGTGTCGGTCTTGGCCGGCGCCAGTTGGAAGAGCACGTCGTCAAATGCGATCTGCGGGGGCAGCATCTCCGCCGGCAACGCGTTGCCCCTGCCGTCAAACCCGCCTTCGGAGCGGGTACCGTCATTGCTGGCGGTCGCGAGGTCATAGCGCAGCGTTACCGGAGTGGACCGCACGCCCCGAACCCTGGCAGCAGGCGCCGTCAATCTGACTGCAAACGTGCGCGGCTGATACGCGGTGAATGAGGTCACGAGCGCGCCGCCGGTCACAGTTGCGGGCCCGACTGGCTGTTCCTGCCCGTTTACTTCGCGCGCAGCGGTGATCGGCGCGGCGAAGGATACTCGGACATCGGGTTGCGGCTTGCCGTCAAGCTCGACCATCCGCAAAATCAATTCGTCACTTTGTTCCGCCTTCTTTACCGCCATGACTCGGATCCGCGGGTTGCTGACCTTCAGCAGGGAAAACCTCCGGCCCAGCGTGCCCACGTGCTTCGAGGTTTCAAAACCGATCAGCGGATCGTTCAAGCGCTCCGCCTGCCAGTCTGTCTGCGCATCGCGCCAGCCCGCGGCATGCCCGGCAATGCCGTAGACGAACTCGTGATGTCCGATATCTTGCGTACCCTGGTCGGCATAACCTCCGGCAGTGCCCGGAGTCCGAAGCAGCGTCAGGCGAATCGTGTTGTCGGTAGGCTTGTCCGATCCATTCTTGCAGTCGGTCAGGATGGTTACCCCGAACTCACCGCTCATATCCGTAAGGTCGATCCATTGATGCGACGGCACTTCGAATTTCTTCGGCTCCGCCGTGGGCCGCTCAATCGTGCCGATGTCCCAGTTGTACGTGGCCACGTGGTTCGAGGCCGTGAGCGGGAATGTGGCTTTGAGATTCGACTCCCGGGTGTTCCAGTCGATCACGTTGCCGAACTCGACGCGCTTGCCCGCATCGCCCGCCGAAAGGCTGATGGTCTGAACAAACCGCGAGCCCGCCGTCTCCCGCAAAACTTCCACCGCCACGCGCACCGGACCGTTTTCCACGACGCGAATCTGCGCCGGGCCTCCGACGTATGCCTTCGGCGCGGCCTGCTCCTGATCCCAATCCATATTCCACGCCGGCCACTGCGTGGGATTGTCATAGGAGATGGCGAGCCGCGCCGGAGCCGCCAGCAATTCCTTGCCAATCGCCTTATCGAAGATGCTGGCGACATCGCCGTCGGCATTCAGTTTGACGCGGTAATACTGGTTCTCCATGCCCTCCTTCGATACTCGCAGGGGCGATGCAGCGCTTGCCGCGCCTGCACCGGGCTGCACGTCATACACCGCGTAGCCCACCGAGGGAACGCTGGCGACGAAGATCACTTTGCCATCCGAAATCTGCGCCGGCACTTCCTTTCCATCGGGAGCCGTCACATGAGCCGTCCTCGGCATACCGCCCGGGAAGGTAACGGCGGCTTCCACGAGGTCCTCGCGTGCGATATTGAGCGGGTTGAAGACCACCAGAGGCACGCCCTTGGTCTCCGTGTTCAATCCCGCGGCAACGGCTTCTGTAGCATTGTTCAGGACGCCTGCGAACTGATTCATGGCGATCACGTCGTCGTTCCAGGCGAACTCGTACGCCTTGGGCGTGGCCGTTCCGGCAGCGATGTCGTGAAACGCTCCGCCCATCACCAGCGTCCAGGCATCGTTCAGCCGCTGCAGGGGATACGGCCGCGCCCCCAGCCACTCCGCCGCGATGGAAGACTTCTCCGCCGCATCAGCCAGCAGTTCTTCTTTTCGGAGCCAGCGCTTTTGATACGCCTGCGACGTAAGCGATCCAGCGGAATGATTCGTCAATTCCATCTCACCCGTGTAGCGCGGAAGGCCCGCCGCCTCGGCCGGCGTGATATCGAGAAACATCTGATCCGCTTTCGCGGAAATCACGTGCACCGGACCCTCGCCCACTTTCACCTCCGGCCCCTGGGGATGCGGTTCGTCGCGAAGATAGAGCTCGCCCGCCGGAGGCAGGTTGACTGTCCCCCTGGTCACAATGGCTTCCAGCCGCTTCACCGATTCTTCGTCGGGAGATCCGCCAATGTCTCCCGTGCCGTAATAGTGGTAGTCCGTGAACACGCCGCTGACTTTGCCGTTGTGCGCCACGCGCGCCGCCCAGTCGCTCTGGTAGCGCTGCTGGGCCTGGTCCCGCTCGGCCGTGGCGAGAGCATGTTGTTCGCTGCGCAGCCCGACGAACTCCTGAACCTCGTTCTGATCCGGGGGCTGGCCGCTCTGCTCCACCTGCTGCAGTTTCCGCTGCAGGTCGCCGATTTTCTTCTGCAGATCTTCGAACCCCGGGTTGGGCGGCGCGGGCGGAAATGGCTTGCTCAAGTCGGTTTCGATCCCGCCACTATAGTCTCCAGGATTCAGACCCGCGAGAACGCTCTCCCCATCCGGTCCCACCCACACGCCCACGTTGAACGGAGTCCCCTCCGGCGTTCGCTCAATCGATTGCGGTCCTCCTCCGGGAGCCGAAGACCCCCACACCAGCTTCTGGGTGGAGAATCCCTTCACCCCGGAGTGCGCCAGGATGGTTGGCAGAGAAGCGGGAAACCCAAAGCAGTCCGGCAACATGTATTCCGCGCTGGCCTTGCCAAATTCCTTGCGAAACCAGTCATTCCCGTACAGAATTTGCCGGATGATGGCTTCGGCACTGGGCGCATTCACGTCGCCCTCTTCCATCGACGAGCCCGCCGGGAACCATCGGCCCTGGCTCACGTAGGACTTCATTCGGGCAAAATCGGCCGGATAGTACTCCTTCATGAGGCGATAGCGGTTGGCGCCGGTGAAATTGAAAATGTAGTGCGGATACTTGTCGAACAGCTTGAAGTTATCCTCCATCGTCTTGCGAAGGTATTCGTCGATGACCTGGGGATACTCCCATCGCCACTCGGTATCCAGATGCGCGTAACCGACCACATAAAGAGTCGGGTCCTTGCTGAGGTCGGGCTTTTCGGTGGTCTGCGCGTGTGCCGCGGCAGGCAGAATTAAAGAAGTGATTATGGCCGCAAGCACGGCCTTGCAGAATTTTCGCATCGTAGTCTCCCAAAATCGTTCGAGAAAACGTGAGACGGCAGGAACGGGAATGCGAGACCATCTCAAACCACGAAAACATGGCCTCTCCACGGAAGACGTCCTCCGTCTTCGGTCAGTTCACGATAACACTCACGGTGGGAGGCGTGTTGCTCGGAGCGGCCCCACTCGCATCTTGCCCGGTGATCGTGATCGTGTAGGTTCCAGCAGGAGTACCCGGCTGGCCACCGCCACCACCGCCTCCGCTACCACCGCCGCAAGCGGGAAGAACGATCAGGCCGGAGAACATGATGCAAAGCAGCATCAAGCCCAATAATTTCCTCTTGCGTGAACCGCGCGAATCGCGTGTGCCTAAGCCCGCACCGATCAAAGCAAGTCCGGAGATCGGGAGCAAGAACGCAAAGAACGTCCCCGCTGGCCGGAGCGCCGCTGCCGTCGGCGCGATCGTGTTGAAAATTAGCGTCGCGCTGCCTCCGTTGCTGGTCACCGAGACCGGACTCGTGCTGCCGAACGAGCAGGTGGGCGCTGGTGTAACCACTGGCGCGATGCTGCAGGAAAGCGTCACGCTGCCCGTATAGCCGTTCGCCGACGCCACGGTGACAGAAGCCTGCGAGGAGCCGCCAGGACTAATCGTCCCTTGCGTCGGCGTACCTGCCGAGAGTGAATAACTCGCAGGTGGGGTCACCGTAAGGTCGATGGTGGAGGTCTGCGTTAAGGCGCCCGATGTGCCGGTGATGGTTACAGCAGCCAATCCCGTGGCGGCTGTGGAACTCGCCGTGAGCGTAAGCGTACTCGTGGTGGTCGTGCTTACGGGGTTGAACGTCGCCGTTATGCCACTCGGCAAACCCGACGCCGCCAAACTCACCGAGCCGCTAAAGCCGCCGGTGGGCATTACCGTGATCGTACTCACGTTGTTGCCGCCCTGGGCGACGGCCAACGTCCCAGGGGCGGTCACCGTAAATCCGGTCGCAACCGGACCAGCGAGCGTAGCCGCCAGCACCACCACGTCTCGCGTGTTGGGCAGGGTTACGCTTTGCACGATCTTGTTGACGTTCAGCGGGAACGAATAACCGTAAAGATAAAAGACCCGATTGTCAGGGCCGCCGGCACTGTCACGGTAGGGCATCGCCACGGTTACTGATTCTCCAGAATTGTTGCCGGTACTGCTGCAGCCGCTGTTGAGAGCACTGCACCAGTCGCTGAAGCTCTGAGTAAACTGCGACGTGGTGCTGTCGGTGTAGGTAACTGTAACCGTCTTCGATACCTGGTTACCCTCGATCCCTGTCGCGAGCAGTTGCAGTGAGGTGTAGGCGCCCGCGGGCAGCGAGATGGCGGTGCCCGTGCCGTAGACGGAGTCAGGTTGATTGGCGGGGCCGAAGCTGAACTGAGTTCCATTGAAGTCCAGACCCGCCTTGAGCAAGTTCGCAGAGTATACGTAACCCACGCCGTCCAAGCTGTTCGGGTCGGTAATCGCCGACAGGTCGGAATCCCCATAGAAGCCGTAGACGTTGTAGGCCGAAGAGAGATCGACCGGCGTCCCGGAACCGCCGCTGCTCGCGGGATTCACGAACAGGCTGAGCGCCGTGGACTGTGACGCGGAACCAGGTGACGTGCCCGTGATTGTGACGGTGGCGGGCTTCGCCGCCCCGGTGAGCGTGGCCGTGGCGCTAGCTGAAAACGTTACGGTACTGGTGGTGGCGTTGACTGCGGCGAACGACGCGGTCACCCCACTCGGTAAACCTGTCGCGGAGAGATTGACTGTACCATTGAAGCCGTTAATGCCCGTGATCGTCACCGTCGCCGATGCCGTCCCTCCCTGGGTAAGGGACACACCCCCTGGCGGCGTTGCGCTCAGTCCCACGAACGCTGGCAGGGCCACGGTCACATAGGCAGTTTGCGTCAGGCTTCCACTGGTGCCGACAACCGCAACCAGGTAAGTCCCACCCGGGGTTGCTGCCGTCGTCGAAACCGTCAACGTAACCGGGCCGCCTCCAGCAGCAATGGTCGACGCGCTGAGACTGGCGGTTAGTCCGGCAGGAGCATAGTTTGGATTACCTGTGCCCGGAATGACCGCCGTCAAATTCGTAGCGGCGTTGAAGCCATGCAGTGCGGTTACGGAGATCGAACTGGTTTTTTGACCGCCGGGCGTAAGGTTCAGCGTGCCTGGTGATGCTGCCATCGAGAAATTGGAGATTGTGGACGCTGGGAACAGCGCATCGAACACGGTCGGTCCATTCGGACTGCCCCATCCCGTGACGAGGTCAAAACCCGTAACTGCATCGAAACCTGGGTGGCCATCGGGGAAACAACCAAGCGTACCGGGAGTACAGTTCTCGGTGCTCTGCGAATTATTATTGTTGCCGCTGGTGATGTCGTGGAAGACGCTGCCGTAGCTCGAATCCTGGCCGAGCGTATAGATGGTCGGGTTGAGGAAACCAAGCGTTGGGTTGCCAGTGGTCGTGGCGTTGGCCACAGCCTGCTGATTGATCAGCGCTACAAACGCCGCCCAACGCGGCGCAGCGAGGCTCGTTCCGCCGATTCCTCCCTGGCATGAACCGTTGGCACAAAAATAATTGTCAGTGTTCGCTTCAGCAGCTACGTCTGGGATGTTGCGATAACTGGGATCGCCGCCGTTGGTGGAATTGATGACCGGCGTTTGATAACTCGGAATCGGCGACTGCGTATTCCACCCGCCGCCGCTGCCAATCCATCCCGTCTCTGATTGCCACGCTCCGCCCGCGGCGGCCGTGGTAATGTCAGTTCCACCGGCGTCAGTGATATGGGAACTGTTGCCCGGGTATCCTCCGGAAAGGCTAGCCCCGGCATCTCCCGATGCCACGAACGAACTCGTCCCCTGGGTGGCCAATTCCTGGAACACCTGTTCATAGCCGGGCTCAGAACCCGGCGTGCCGCCCCAGCCAAACGATAGGCTCAACTGCTTGGCCACATTGTCAGAAGCAGCTTGGGCATATGCGCTGAGTGCATCCGTGCTGGCACCGTTGGTTTCGTAGACGATCAGCGCCGAGAGATTTGGCGCCATAGCGATCGCCTGCTGGATATCAATGGCCTCCTCGCCATCATCGCAACCGACGCCGCATATTCCACTGACCCCCACCAGCACGTTTACGATGGGGACATTCAACGGCTGCCCAAGCGTTGTGAAGTAGCTGAAGACGTCGCTCAGCCGGTACGGGCCCAGCTCAATCAATCCGACGACCTGCCCGATGCCGTCAAGGGACGTACCTCCGCCATACGCCGCTCGCATATCGCTGCCCAGAAACTGCCCGCCGGGGCCGGAACCCGTCTGATCGCTGTGCCCTCGCGCGTTGGGGTCAGCTCGCTTCAACATGGAATGCGGAAGGTTGAAGGTGCTCAACCCGACCACACTCAACACTGGCAATCCCGCTTCGACCGAAGGCTCGACATCTGGAGCGTAGAAAGTGCGGTTTTCTGTCGGGTGCTGGTAGACCTGCATCGTCACTTGAAAGGCCTGATCGATGCTGTCGACGGTTCCGCTCACGTCGATCACCAGACGATCTGCAAATGTGCGCGTCACCGTCAGACCATACGATCGGGCGAAGCTGATCACGCGCTGATAATCCACCACGGAGGGACTGAACTGCTGGGTGAACTGTTGCACCGTCAGGAAGCTACGGTAATTCGGACTGTTCGGGTCATAGAGCTGTTGCAGGAGTGCATTCAGCAGACCCTCATTGCGCAACGGCAGTGAGATGGCCAGGCTCAAACGCTGAGAACCGGGCAGGCGTCCGATCAACCGCGCACCCGTCGGCGCGGACACGTGCGTTTCCAGCACCTGTCGCTGTTGTGCAGCCGCGGGCGCCGGCAGCAACATAACTACGACTGCGCACGTGCTTAGGACGACAAAGAGTCCGGACTTCAGGGCTCCGCGCATGTTCGGTTCTCCACTTCTCAGGGAACTGTCTCCCGGCAGACTCGTTCTGGTAGGTGGCCGGAATCTGGCTGTCGTCGAGGAACAAGCGGGCGAGGTCCTAGTTTCGTCCCGGCTTGGCTCACTCATACCCCTCAGCTATTCGCTTACCGTCACCACTACCGTGTTGGACGTTCCGGTGGGATTGCTTGCCTGAGTAAGGCCGTTCGCGTCCACACCGGTTACCGAGATGGTGTACTGTCCCGGAGGAGTTCCAACATTCCCCAAGTGCTTGTAGGTGACACAACCTGGCATCACGACCAGCCCACCCAGAAGCAGCCCGACCAACCACCAGCCGAACAATCTTTTCCGGCGCGAACTACGAGATCCGAACCCGAGTCCAATGAGGGCCAGCCCGGGCACGGGCAGCCACAAGGCGTAAAGCATATTGCTGTGCCGGACTACCACGGCCTGCGCTGGTTTGCTCGCCGTAAAGGTCAGCATGGCCGTCGGTGCGGATCCTTCGCCCGTGGTTACGTCCACCGAAGTCGGATCAAGACTGCAGGTTGGCGCCGTTGCGGCCGCCGAGGTCTGAATTGTTGGCGAGATGCTGCAAGCCAGTTGAATGGTACCCACATAGCCAGGCTGCGGGTTCACTGTGATCGTCGCCGTCGTCTGACTGCCTGGAGCGACCGTAGGCGAGTCGGGCGCTCCTGCGTCAACGGTGTAGGTCGGGGGTTTCAAGGTAATTGCCAAGGCAAACATGGCGCCAGATCCGTCGGTGTCCGTCACGGTAATGCCTTGCAGCATCCTGGTGAAGTCTACGGGATAGGTGTAGGCGTAGAGGTTGCAGCTGGCGCCGTTCAGTGTGCCATCGCTGTTGATGCGGTTGACCCCGCCTATCGCGATGGACTCGTACTGGTTGCCTCCGAAGCCGCACCAATCACTGAACGTCTGGTTGAACACATGGGAAGTGCCGTCCGTGTAGTGTGCGGTGACTGTGCCTGAATGGCTTCCATTCACCGCCGATCCCAACACGATAATGGTTGAGTATACGGTTTGCTCCTCTGCGGGAAGCGTGATGGTGACTCCGGTAGTGGTAAGGTTCACGACATCCTGGATGCATGCAGTGCCCGTTGACCCGCAGCCACTCGCACCTAGCGTCGTGGGCGTGTTCACCGTGCCAAACGTGAAGGGGACGCCTCCCAGAGTTAGCGTCGGCGGTGTGGTCGAGGTCGGGTCAAAGGTCGAGCCGAATAATTGTTGTCCCGAATATGCGTCGGGACAGTTCGAATAGGGCGGAGTCGGCGTGCAGTTATTCCCGTTATCCATGCCGGCTGTTCCCAGGAATGTCGTCCCATTGGCGAAGATGCCCGCTGTGTTGAAGCACTGCTGCCCCCCGCACAGCCCCGATGTCGAGGACAGATCGACCTGCACGTTTTGCGCCTGTGCCGGCGTTGCCAGCCACAACAGCGCCAGGACGCACGTCGCCACCGGCAGAAAGAACACGGACGAAGAGCTTCCTCTTGTAGTCATCCTTATCCCCTCCCACTTCGCTCGAAGCTGTAAGTCGCGCATCGCCTAACTCTCCATTCCGTGACCAGCCGCTCGCCTAGAAAATAATCTTCCCCGAGATCCGCAGGTTTCTGGGGAAGTTCTGCTGGTTGGGGCCAACCGTACCGAAGCCCGTCCAGTAACTGCGATGGGTCGTGGTGTTAGTAAACAGACTTGCCGGTCCATCCGTCGGGCTGTTGTCCGGCCCTCCCAGAAGCACGGAATTGAGCGCGTTGAATGCTTCCCCGCGCAGTGAAAAACTCACCTTCTCGGTGATCTTGAAGCTCTTCTGCAGCGAGAGATCGAGGTTCGGAACGATCGGGTTGCGTACCGCCGTGATATATCCCGGAGTTGTGTTGTAGGTAAATCCGGTGCCCCCGATGTGGGGCGCGCTCTGGAAGCAGGACGACGAGGTGAGCTGAGGATTGAGCCATTGCGCCACCGAGGTGCCGTGCGGTGGGGCAAATCCGCAGCTATAGTCAAACCCGTTATTAACGCTGAGTGGCGTGCCGCTCTGAGCCGCGAATGTCCATCCCAGCGTCCAGCCACCCAGGGCATAATCCAGGGCCCGCGGAGCATTCGAGAGGAATTGCTTGCCCTGTCCGACGGGAAGGTCATATACCCCGGTCACCGCCAGTACCTGAGTGCGGTCAAACTGCGAAATCCAGTGCACCTCGTTGGCGTCCTGGTAAGGGTAGCCATTCTGGTAGCCGCTGCCATCCATGTTCTTCGACCAGGTGTACGCCACATTCAGGGTTAGGCCGTGAGAAGTCTGCTTGGTCAGCTTCGCTTCCAGGGCGTTGTACCAGTTCTTGCCAATGGGCGCGTTGTATTCGCCGACCGGCGGAGCACTTTGGAAACCGCAATACTGCGAGAACGGCAGCAGCAAAGCCAGAGTCGGGATCGTCGGCGACTGGCCGCAGCCGCCCGGATATGACTCGGAGAAAACCCCATAGTATGGGTTGGGAACCAGTTTGCTATAGACAGAGCTGCCTTGCGCCAGCGCGTACTGCAACTGGGGATTGGTAATCGTGCCGTTGTACCAAAGGAGTCCACGCAACCGGCTGGTATAATTGCCGGCAAAGTGCACGTCGAGGGCTACTTTGCCGGGCAATTCGTGCTGCACCCCGAGCGTCATAACCTGCGTACGCGGAATCTCTCGCACCGGAGTATCCACCGTCAGACCGCCGCTGCCCACACCGGCCAACTGGACGCCGGCAGCGCCTACCGGGGGCAACAGGCCTAGCGGATAGGCCACCGAACTCGGGAAAGGGGTACCCGCCCCATAAGGGCCTGCCGAGGGCGTTCCCGGCGACGCTCCGCCCTGATTCGGATCTGTGCCTGCATTGGTGGACGCCAGATAATTGGTTGTTTGCTGGTAGCCGATCGGGGCTCCACCCTCCAGGCCGCCTCCGTACATAAGCCCCCACCCTCCACGAACCACCGTTTTAGGGTTGATCGCGAAAGCGAAGCCGATCCGGGGAGCAATGTTCTTCCAATCCGTGTTATAAGCATTCCGCGGCTGCCCGTTTTTACCGGCAACAACAATGTCCCCCAGGACCTGGGACATAACCCCCGTGTTAATTCCGGCCGCCTGCCACGCCGCCACGTTTCCCGCATTCGCCACATTGGCCTGATAGACTCCGTCCGCCGTAATGGGGTTCACGCAAGTCTGGCAGAAGCCGCGTGGCAGTTCGTTGTACCGCTCTTTGAGTCCGATCTGCACGTCATAGCGCAGCCCGAGATTGACGGTTAGGCGATGCGTGACCCTCCAGTCATCCTGCGCATATAAGTTCCAAACCGGCTGGTAATCAAAGAGAGAGTCGTTCCAATTGACGTGCCCGCTCCCCGGTAAACCTAGCAGGAAATCCGCCCATCCCGAACCGTTCGGAGCATAAGCGCCGCTGCATCCGGAACCGAGATTGCCAGAGGTCGCAGGTTGATAACAATTGGAGTTGAGCGGATCGAACTGCGTCCACTGCCCGGAGAATCCGAAGGCTCCATTGGCATTGTTGGTGACCGTACCGTTGATGGGGTTTCCGTAGGTATAGTAGGAAATTCCGCCGCCGAGGTGGAGATTGTGGGCTCCCTTCGACTTGGTAAAATCGGCATCTAACGCAACATTCGTAGACGCCTCCAAATCGTTCTGGTTGCCGAAAATCACGCCCTCTCCGCTGGAGTCTTGGTCCGGGAACCCGGCAATCCGAATCTCCGGCACCGTGTTCAGCTTGGTCACCGGTGGCAGCGGCATGTTGAGCCCCAGAATGCTCGCGGGCTTTGTCGCCCCCAAAATGTAGTTCGGATTGCGGTTCTGGAAACGGGAAAACGAAAGCTTGAAGTCGCCCAGAAGCGTGGGCGAGAAGGTGTGAGTCATGTCCTGCGAAGCCGTATAGCTGTCGCGCTCAAAGTAATTGCCGTTCGCCAGCAGTCCGGTGAGCCCATTATTGCTGCGGGCTTCGTGACCCCTCTGCCATCCGAAAAAGCTGTACCACTTGGTTTTGTCGCTGGTGTCGTAGTCCACTCGAATCATCGGCTGGTTGTAGCTGTAATAATCCGGTGCGACATTGAAAAAGTTCGCCGGTTCGCCAAATCCCCCGACGTAATTCTCGGCGCCGCCGACATTTGGCAACGGAATATAGCCCGCCTGCAGCATGAGGTTCGCCGTGTTGTTGATTAGCGTCGCGGGAATCAGACTTCCACCCCCGGTTCCGCCCGTAAAGGGGAACACATTTTGGATAAGATTCGTACTGTTGCCGCACGTGCTGGGCGGACCGCCGGTCGAAAGAGAAGGGGAGCATATCGCGTTGTTTGGGTTACTCGGGTTGGTGCTGTCGCCGGGTTGGTACAGCGTGAGCCCGTAAAGCACGTAGGGATCAGCCTGCTGGCCCTGACTGTTCATGAAGCCCGGATCCATCGTCGGCACCAAACCAAAATCAACGCCTGGGTTACCGTTGAAGCCCGGTCGCAGATAAGCGGGCGGCACGCTCCCCGTTACCGTCTGCAAAATCGACTGGCGGTAGCCTTCAAAGCTGAAGAAGAACCATACCTTGTTCTTGATGATCGGACCGCCGAACGTCCCGCCAAACTGATTTTCTATCTGCTGTTGTGTAGGTTGCCCCGAGATAAACACGTTGGTTGTGGTGTTGGCGTCAAACAGGTTGCCATCCTTGTAGTTCTCGTAGAGCTCTCCATGAAAATCGTTGGTTCCGTTCTTGGTCACCAGATTTACGGTGCCGCCAGTGGTGCGTCCGTAGCGGGCATCGTAGGTGTCCGTCATCACATTCACTTCCTGGACCGAGTCGAGCGTGGGAGAGACGTTCCAGGTTCCGGCTCCCTGTCCGCCGTAACTGATCTGCTGCGTGATGTTGGTGCCGTTAAGGGTGAATTGGTTGAAGCCACCGGTGTTACCGGCGTTGTCCTGCCCTTGAGGATTCACGCCGCCGCCAATGATGTATGCGTTGGTATTGTCCCAGCCTCTGGTTCCAGAGTTTCCGCCAGGTCCAAACGTCGTTTGGGTAAACTGGCTCCCAGGTACGGTGCCGATGAGCATGTAAACCTGGCGCCCGCTGACCGGAACGTTCTCCAGGGTTTTCTGGTCCAGGATGGTCCCGCCCGATCCATTCACAGTCTCAATCAAGGGGGGTGCTGCCGTTACCTCGACCGTTTCGCGGATCTCGCCGACTTGCAGCTTGAAGTTCTGGCCGAAATACTTGCCCGCGAGCAACAGGACTTTGTCCTGAATCGCCGTCTTAAAACCGTCGGCCTTCACTGTCACCGTGTAAGTGCCGGGCAACACGTAGGGAATGTAGTACACACCGGCGTCGCTGGTCTGCGCCGTATACTTCGACCCAGTATCGTTATTCACAGCGGTTACCGTCGCTTTGGCCACGAGGGCACCCGAGGGGTCGGTGACTTGCCCCGTGAGCGTGGCGCGGAATTCCTGGGCCACTGACCGTGGCGGAGCCGCCAGCAGCAGAAGGCAGACAATCGATCCGGCCACAACCCAGAAGCGGTTCATCCCGCGACGATTGCGATTGCTGAGACTCACCAGAACCTTCATCGAGCCCTCCTCAGAATTTCAGGGTGCTTACTCGTGATGCTTGCCCGGGCACTGGACGCTTTCGGAGTACGACCTTGCTGCAGGTTGCGCTGACGCTTTTGGGCTTGCGACTGGATCGTGCCCTGCGCCTCAATTACACCGAACACCGGCGCGATCGAATCCGTCTCCACCACGAACCCCTGCGAGCCGTTCGCCAAGTAGTAGGAGACGTTCTCCGTGCCGGGCGTCATGTTGCCCACTGGGGCAAGCGGGAAAGCCGGTGCGGTTGTAATAGAGCCGAAGTAGCGGCCCGGATTGGCTCCATCCGCCGAGAACGTTCCCGTCAGCGGTCCAACAATCGGCGTGGCGTTGTTTGGCCCTTGTCCCTGGAAGTCGCCTTCGCCGCTGAACGTTCCGGCGTTGGTTGTGCTCACGGTAAATTGTCCCGTGAAACCACCGTCGTAATTGCAGCAACCGCCAAGGTTGTCTTGATCCGAGAGCAGGAGGGCATACGCCCCAGACAAAGTCGCGGTCGTATCCGTCTGAGGAATCACGACTCCTACGGTGTCCGCCGCGTCAGTCTCGAGAAGCAGGGCGCCCCCGGTCCCACTGGGGTTGTTAGGATCAAGCAGGTTCAGGCTGGGGTCAGTCAAGTAAACGTTGTAGGTCTGGCCGGAAGGCCCGATCACGGTCCCCCGTGGACTACCCGAGATGGAGTATGTCGAACCGGCAAGATCAATCGTGGAGGGACTTCCGAAAGCATTCAAGTCCATGATCCCGGCAGTAATGTTCCCATTGCTGTCGGTAGTGAACTGACCCGCCGCTGCGCCAGATTCCCCTCCGTTGTTATTACTGGTGAAGCCGAAATCGCTGAAGATGAAACTTCCACTCAGAGCAGCGTTGGTGGTTGCAACTGATCCTTGTCCGAACGCCGTGCCGGAATTTCCCGCGTTTCCGACGTTCGTCATCGAGGTGAGTTGCAGCACTTCGGGCGTTACCAGGTAGTAGACGTAATCGGTGCTCTGTGTGGGCGTGTCGGGCGTGGCACTGAAGGTTATGGTTCCCCGTCCGTCGGCGTCGGGCGCGGTGAATGTTCCGGTGAAAGGCACGGAGCCGTAGCCGGTGCCTCCGCCAAAATTTTCGTCGAAGATCCCGCCGCTCAGGCTGCCCACACCATCGGCGGTGAAGATGCCGCCCCAGCTGGCATTCGCCCCATTCGCGCCACTATACCCGGACAAAGTGAACGAGTACCCGCCATTCAGTTCGGACGCGGAGAAGCTCGGTCCCGCAGTTTGCAGGTCCATGCTTCCGACTGCACCAATCGTGAGCCCATTGAACTGATCATCCTCGGCGATCACGAGATGGGAATTCGACGTGGCCGTAATTCCATGGGTCTGTTGAAGAGTGCCGCAGCAACTGGTTTGGTTCAGGCTCATCGAAATGTTTCCATGGCCGGTCGAATCCAAGGTGTAGGTGCCGGTGATGGAAGGAGCGGTCCAGTAGAATCCGTTCGCGGAGCCGTCGGCCTCGCCGCCGATAATGTTTCCGTTGCCGTCGAGAGTGACGCTGGCAACCATACCCAACGACCCATTACCCGGCGCCAGCACAACCGCATACTGCTGTCCAATCGAGACCACCGCACTGGCGCTTTGCGAACTGTCCGTGTTTGAAGTCGCCGTAATGGTGACGCTGTAATTCAGGTCGGGCGTGACCGGCCCGTTTGGCGGAGCAATAGGCGCGGTGTAAAGCGTCGTGATCTGGTAGCCGGTCGTGCTGGGATTAAACGAACCGCACGCCCCCACCGGCGTACAACTCCAAGTCACTCCACCATTCTTGTTGTCGTACAGCACGTTGGCGGCAATCCCGGTTGCACTTCCCGCCACCAAAGTCGCCGGCGGCGGCTGCACCAATTGAACCTGGAGATTTCCGGTCGTGCTGCCGGGAGGGTTGTCATAGCCATTGCCGCAAGCGGAAAGAACGGCGAGTGCCAGGATCAGCAGAGACAACGCCAGGATTCTGCGGTTCATTGTTCACCTCGGTTTCCTTCGACCCGGACAAAAGTAAGCAGGTCAACTCCGCGCGTGGCCGGAACCTTAACCGAGACACCGTACCTGTGGTTTTTTTTGACCCCAAACAGAATGAAGCTCGCGCCGCGATTTGAAGCGTCTCCACGCAGGGTCATTCTGATCCCACGTCCAACCAGACTGGACTCACAATTCATTGTGGTCTCCCTCAGGCTCCGCCGTCGACCGCCCACAACGTTCGGAACGTAACGTTCAACTCACCATAACGATATTGCTGGGAACTTTTCGCCGAACCCGCAGTCGAACCCACGAGATCAACCGTACGCAGTGATTACGCACGCGGCCAATCTCTAATTCGGTTGGCAAGTATGGCGGCTGCGCGCTGGAAAAGAAATAGTAGACATTTAACATTAATTGCACTAACGTAACGTTCCATGAAACCGCCGCCCGCTTCACCAGCCACGCGACTGCTGACCGGAAGTCGGGCCATCGTTCATGAACTTGAGGAGTACCTGCGCGAAACGCGGGTCCGGCATGTGCACTTTGGCGATGGAACCACCGTCCCGCCACCGCTTGCCTACGTCACTAATTTCCCCCGGCTATCGCTGCCCCTGGCGGGGTGCCACACCATGGAGATTGCCCAAGGCGGCCGCACCGAAGCCATTAAGCCGATTCGCAGCCACGCTGTATTTGTTCCCGATCATGCCTGGAACAAACCCGACTGGTCAGGTCATGTCGAGGTCCTCACCTTTCTTTTCGGGGTGAAGCAGATTGGTATCAGTCTGGCGCGTCATCGGGGCGGACCGCAGGTGCCGCCCACGGCCGTGAAAGCCAGCGTCCACGGCGGCTACGACGTGCCCACCCACAGCATTCTCGCGGCCCTGATGGTATTGGCGGCAGACCACACCCGGGGCCCATTGGCGCGCCTTCTAACCGAGGCACTCCTCCATGCTTGCCTACGCCTTCTCAAATCGCCCCAGAAGCAACGGCCGCGAAAGGCCATTCGCACCTTTGAATCCATTTGTTTGTATGTACAGGAAAATTTCCACAGTCCGATCACGCGGGAGAGCGTCGCCCAACATTTTGGCCTGGCTCCCAACCATGTTTCGCGCCTGTTCCGCAAGGAAGGCTTCATGCGTTTCAACGACTATCTGAACCTGGTGCGGGTGAACCGCGCGAAATTCATGCTGCAGAACTACAGCATGACGCTCAAGGAAATTGCTGCCAGTTGCTGCTACAGCGATGCGGCTTACTTCTGCAGGGTCTTCAAGAAAGCCTGCAAAGTCACCCCCACCGAGTACCGCGCCAACAACACAACGCAGGTCTCGCGATGAGCGATAGCGGCGTCGGTCTACCGAAAGGTTATTCCAGTACAATAAACGTTCCATCTCTCCTGTTTCCAGACTAGGACGAATCACACATACTACGGGGCTGCGTCTTTGTCGCTTCATCAAGACTCGGGTACGAGCCCCCGCCGATGCCGAAAGTTGCTGCCAGCGGGAAAACACCAACGTGTGAAGCATGCAGGCGGAATCCCGATTTCGATTCCCGTGGTATCAGACTTTTTTTGCGAGCCGATAGACGGTTTTGTGGCTACAATGCAGGGCATTTCTCTGGCGGTACTGGACTTCAATGCTTGAATCAATCCAGAAGTTGAGGCAACACCTCTTAACCGGAGTTTCCTACGCGATTCCATTCATCGCCTGCGGTGGGATTCTCATTGCTTGTGCCATCGCCTTTGCGCCCATGACCGCGTCCGGTCCCGACTTCTCTACGTCGCCGCGACTGAAGCTTATTCTGGATATCGGCTCGGCGTCATTTGCCCTGATGTTGCCCGTGTTGGCTGGGTATATCTCCTATTCCATCGCCGGCAAGCCTGGCCTTCTTCCTGGTTTTCTTGGTGGCTATCTGTCCGACCATGTGCACGCCGGTTTTCTGGGAGCGATTCTCGTCGGCCTGGTGGCCGGCTATGTCGTCATGGGTCTCAAGAAGGTGCCGGTCTCAAAGTATCTTCGTCCCATCATGCCGATTCTGGTTATTCCGATTCTTTCGGGTGCATTCGTCGGTGTTCTGATGATCAAAATCCTGGGGGTACCGATCGCGCTCCTCATGGACCATGCCAACCGTGCGCTGAGGTCCATGAGCACGGGAAACGATGTTCTCCTTGCGCTCATCCTGGGCGCCATGATTGCCTTTGACATGGGCGGACCAGTGAACAAGACTGCGTTCTTCTTTGGGGCCGCCATGATCGGCGAGGGCAATTATCGAATCATGGGTGCATGCGCTGCCGCTATATGCACGCCTCCCCTGGGAATGGGCTTAGCCACCCTGTTCCGCAAAACGCTCTGGAGTGTAGAGGAACGAGACGCAGGCCTCGCTGCCATTGCCATGGGATTGATCGGCATTACCGAAGGAGCGATCCCCTTTGCCGCGGCAGACCCCGTTCGGGTCATACCCAGCATCGTCGCCGGTTCGGCGGTTGCGGCGGTCATTGCCATGGTCGGCGGAGTCGGTGATCACGCTCCCCACGGTGGGCCCATCGTTTTGCCGGTAGTCGACCACAGAGTGGCCTACGTGGCTGCCATTCTGTCAGGAACGCTCGTGACCGCGATTCTGATTGTTTTGCTGAAAGTCAGCAGCAAGCGACTCGGAGAAAAAAAAGAGGAGGAGGCCGCATGAAGATTGTCGCCGTCACCGCTTGTCCGACCGGCATCGCTCACACTTACATGGCTGCGGCTCGGCTGGAGAAAGTCGCCAAGCACTTCGGTCATGAAATCAAAGTCGAGACCCAGGGAGCCATGGGTATTGAAAACAAGTTGACCGAAAACGACATCCGTCAGGCGCAGATCGCCATTTTCGCCGTCGACATCGAGGTCGAGGACCGGGAGCGATTCAACGGCGTGAAAGTTATCCAAGTGCCGCTGCAGGAAGCGCTGAAGAACCCGGAGAATATTTTTTCGAAACTTCAACGTTGAAGATGACGCAGAGGTCCAACATTTCGTTGCAGTTCGTTTTCTCCTGCCCGCTTTCCAGCGGCTTGCATGCTCGCCCGGCGAGCCACCTGGCCGAGGTAGCGAATCAATTCGCGGCCCACTGCACTTTGACCAACCTGCGCAACGGCCTGGTGGCGAATGGAAAAAGTGTGCTCGGCATCATCGCGGCCGATGTTCGCTACGGGGATCGCTGCACTATGCACGTAAGCGGACCGGATGAGCATGCCGCACACGCCGCTCTGCGACAGTTTGTTGAAGAATCCCTTCCCCACTGCGATGTTCCCCTGGCGGGCGTTGCGGCGTCCGGTCGGAGTAATACCCCGCCTCGGTCCCTTCAAGCCGCGAACGTGACCTGCATTTTTGGAACGCCGGTCAGCCGGGGCATCGGTGAGGGCGCGGTGGTCATCCTGCGGAGGATGACCCTGTCCGCCAACTTGGACTCACCGGCTGCGAATGATCCGGTTCGTGAACTGGAGCGGATCAAAGAGGGCGTCGCCGCGGTACGCCACCGCATTGTTGAAAAGCTTAAGTACTCCCTCACACCCACCGGCACCGCATTGCTCCAAGCCGACCTCGCCATGGCCAATGACGTCCTCCTGGTTGAGAAACTCTCGGAGCAGGTTTTGCGCGGCAAGTCGGCCGCTCAGGCGGTAGTGGCAGCGGGTGAATTCTTCATCGATCTTTTGGGACATTCCGAGAATGACTACATCCGCCAGCGCTCGAGCGACATCGAGGAAATTTGCCTGCAGTTGCTTAATGAGGTTGATGGCAGCGTTCGTGTAGGGGCCGCGCTTTCGTTGCACGAACCCTCAGTTCTCGTAGCGGAAACCCTGGCGCCGCAGCAACTTCTCGAACTCGATCGTCGCTGGCTGAAAGCACTAGTCATGGAGCATTCCGGCTCGACGTCCCACGCAGCCATTCTGGCCCGCTCCCTCGGGATCCCCACTCTGGCGGGAGTCGCAAATGCGTGCCTTGTCCTCACCCCAGGACGCGATGTCATCGTCGATGGCAATCGTGGTTTTGTTGTGTCTCAAATCTCTCCCGCGGTTCTGCAGTTTTATGAGCGCGAGCAAGCAACGTTGCGGCGGAGAATCGAACAGTGGTCCCGCCCTGCCGAGCCGTCGGTGCTGACCTCGGAGGGCAAGCGCATGGAAGTCGGAGCCAATGCTTTGTCGGTCGAGGAATCAGCCCTGGCTTTCGAAAACGGCGCAGACGGCATTGGATTGTTCCGTACGGAAATGATTTTTCTGGGCCGAGAAGCGCCCCCCTCTGAAGAGGAGCAATTCAACATTTACTCGGAAGCGGCACGTTCGGCCGGCGGTCGGCCTGTGATCATTCGCACCTTGGATGTTGGCGGCGACAAGAAGGTACCTTACTTGGACCTACCGCATGAAGACAATCCATTCCTCGGGTATCGGGGCGTGCGCATCTATGCCGAGCATGATGAACTGTTGCAGTCTCAATTACGCGCCATTCTTCGCGCGTCAGCGGCGGGGAGTGTCCAACTCATGGCGCCGATGATTTCATCACTGGAAGAGATCGTGCAGTTCAAACGCGCCGTCGCGCAGGCGAAGGAACATCTCACTCAAAACGGCGTTGCATTTCGTGCCGATCTCAAGATTGGCACTATGGTTGAGGTTCCATCTGTCGCTTTCATTCTCAATCAGCTTTGCCCGGAGGTGGATTTCTTCAGTATCGGCACCAATGATCTGAGCCAATATTTCTTCGCCGCAGATCGCAGCCATCCCAGGATTGCGCAACTCTTCACCGTTCGCCATCCCGGGTTCTTACGTTTCCTCCGGCAAATGGTTGACCAGATCCGTCGGGCGGGCAAGTGGGTTGGGATGTGCGGCGAGATGGCTGCCGACATTCGTAATCTTCCTCTGCTGCTGGGTCTCGGACTCGACGAGATCAGCGTACCAGCTGCAGAGGTCCATCACTTCAAACGAGCCATCGTCACCTGGCAGAGCGGAGAATGTCGCAATCTTCTTGACCGCGCGCTTGCCTGCGGAACGACGAGCGCAGTGGAGGATCTGCTGGCCGCGCAGCACCCCGGGCACCCCCAGCAGTCCTTGCTCAGCCACGACCTGGTCCTGTTGGGAAGCACCAGCCGGACCAAGGAAGAAGTAATCCAGGAAATGGTGGATGCTTTGTACATCTCCGGCCGAACTGACGATCGGCAACTCCTGGAAGAGGAATTGTGGGCGCGCGAGGCCACAGGTTCCACTGGCTTTGGCCATGGCTTTGCCATTCCCCACTGCAAGACCAAGGCGGTCGCTGTCAACTCGATCTGTGTCTTAAGGCTCAAGGATTCGATTAACTGGAACTCGATCCACGGAGAGCGCGTGCGCATGGTCGTTTTACTCGCGTTGCGCGATTCGGAAATCGCGACCCATATGCAGGTGTTTTCTTCGTTGGCGCGGACGTTGGATGACAGTGAGGACTTCCGTCAACATCTGCTAGAGGTCGACACCGCCGACGAAGTGGTGGCTTATCTAACCGAGCAACTCGGAATCTCATCGGTCGGGCAAGCTGGTTGATTTGTGAGTGATCTCCGTCGAGGTTAAGTCGCTTCGGACGGAGATGCTTCTCAGCTGCGCCCTTCGCGCGCTGCACTTTGATCTCACTTAGCTGCAGAAGTACTCGCTAGATATACGTCTGCGGATCGTGGGCTGGCCGCTCTCAGGGCACAGTCCATCTAAGGCGCCACCTCGCATTTCGCCCGTTGTCGTTGTGAAACTCACGAATGCACCGCAGTTTTGGCAGGTGGTGTGATAACCCGATCGCCCGCGCGACCAATCATTGGTATCGATCGTATGGCCGAGATTGGACAGGCGTTGGTTCACATTGTCCAATGCCTTCGATGCCTGTTGAAGAACTAAACGCGTGCGTTCAGCTTGTTGCTCGGGGTCGGTCTCGGCCGCACTGGTCTCGGCAAGAATGGCTTCATCCGTTAGCCCAAGCAGGGACTCGGCCAGCTGGCTCATGAGTCTCTCTAGACGCTCATCGTGAGTTTTCTTATGTGTCATATTTCTCGCCCTTGCCCCTACCGTTCCTTCGGCCCTGGAGTTCCACTCGGATTCGCTTCATTGCGGCCGCGTATTTTCGTTCGTCAAGACCGCATTTCGATTTAATTTCATTCTTCTTCAGACCGTCGAGAAGATCCCGAAGCACTTGAACAGCTTCAGGGTCGTCGTCGAATAGCGTGAGGATCCGGTCTTCTTCATCCTTTTCGATCAGGCGCTGGTCTGCTGCCGCATGCCCTGAAGCCATATCGTCGAGCAGCGAATGTTCTTGCCCCTCAGCATCGCGTACAGGGAATTCCGAGATCAGATAGGGTTCCCCCTCTTTGAACTGGCGCTTCCACAAATTAGAAATGCTCTGCATGGCCCCCGTGAGGTGCCGCACGAAATCAACATCCTTGTTCCAGTGCCTGCCCTTCTCGGCGTCCTCCGCCCCGATCAATGTCCGCATCAGGGCTTCCTGCAGCAGGTCTTCTGCGGTCCTGCCCCGAGCAGCCCGCCCGAGACCGCGAACATGGAAAGCGGCGAATTGCAGGAGTCGCAGCAACTCTGGAGGGGTTAAGACTTCGATCGCTCGATCAACCTCGATTTTCTCCAGCAAGCGGCGCAATTGAAAATTGCTGACGTCGATCAGAAGGGGGATGTGCATTGCTTCCCGGGGCCGGGGCACTTCTCCCGCAGTCCGGTAGGCCAATGCAGCGATGATGATGCCTTGCGAGGGATGGATCTGGCGGATCGCCACTGCAAGCTCGATCCCGTGCGTCTGCAGGGGCGCCAGATAGTCGATCCCGACCCCGTCGCTGGGTGCCACGCAATAGTCGATGAGCACCACATTGAACGGAGCGCAATCACGGTACAAACGGAATCCCTCTTCACTATTCGCGGCGGTACGTACGGCGTACCCTTGATCCGTCAGGGACCTTTTCAAGAAATTCAGCAAAGGTTCGTCATTTTCGACGAGTAACGCGGATTTGGGGGAGGCACTTATGCTTCGTGGCGGCGGTAGCGGGGGTGCTGGAGGTCCGGGGTGGGGGAGCAAATGCGCCATTTTTTCTTCTCCGCTCTAATAAAGCTCTAATAAACTATTGCACCTGGCGCACCTCGATCTGCTCGTTTTTGCGGGTTGAAGGGATAACCGAAGTAATGCTGGCGAAGCCGTAGCTTCCGTTGGTTGCCCTGGGATCTTCCCGGGAGACTGCCGAGGGAATGCCCGGAGGGTGCTTAATTCTGGAAAGGAGTGTTCTGGTTCCTGGACTTATCGTCCTTGGGCGAAGCCGTATGCCCTCAGCCATCGGAGCACGAATTCGAACAACGTTTCTGCTTCTCCTCGCGGAGGTACGCTCTCTCTCGGCGCCTTCATAATGCTTGGAGAAGCGGCTCCGGTCTGCGGCCGTAACGCCGCCCATTCGGGAGATCGAAAGCCCACAACCTCGTTGCCTTCCCGTGCGTGTGCTGCCGCTTCTGCATACGTCTCAAAACACATCCATGTGGTCCAACTCCAACGATCGCCAACCCTAATTCGGATCATTACGGCGTAGCCGGGATCGTGGCCTGCCGCCTCTGGCGCCGCTGGTGTGGTTTCGACTGTGCAGTTATTCGTGGAATGGCGGGGAACAACGCATTGAAACTCAAATTCCTCCTCCGCCGTCAACGCGCGCATGGCACCATTCTGCACAGCGACGACATAGCCGCCAGCGCACGGGATGCAGGACTTAGCCTCGATTATGGTTTTGTGCTCGTGAAAACAACCGAGGAAGCAACCACACTCCGTCCAAGCTGCAAAATAGTACATGGAAGTCCTCGCTCTCGGTTGCACCTCTGCACGGGCGTTTAGTGTCGCTTCTGGGTAACAAATCTCTGGATCGGACCCGGCGGGAAGTTTTCTTTGTTGTGCACTTATCTAATGCACAGTTTTTGACTGGATTCGGACAAAGGGAAAGAATCTCTGGGTGGTGAACTCTTGCGCATCGCCACGTCTGGAACGGGCCTTGCCCGGTTGTGTCGCGAGCGAAACCGGCGATATAACTGCGGCCCACAATGAGTGCAAACCTTTTTTTATAGCCAAGACTGTTGAGGAAGCCAGGCAACTCCTCACGGGTGAAAGTACCCCAGTGTTTCGCCCTTTGCCGTAACCTTGGCCTGTTCGCCGTTCCCTGAGAAGCAGCACGCTACAATGCTTACAAGAGTTACACGCGGGGATTGCCGTGAAATCAATTCGCTCAATGGTCATCAGCATGCGTCTGCCGGCGGCGAGCGGAAAGCGTCTCAAACGCATGGCGAACCGGCATGGATGGACCCCCAGCGACACCAGTGCGCGCCTGGTCGAGGAAGGCTTGCGCCGCTCCGAGTTTAGATTCATTGACTTTCGGGATTCGCCCGCCGGCCGCCAGGCCTGCCTTCAAGGGAGCACGCTCGCGGTATGGGAAGTCCTGTTGCTCGTCCGCAGCTATAAGAACGACGTGTCAGCCGTAGCCGGACACCTCAAGTGGCCAGAAGGGAAGGTGCAGGCGGCTGTCAACTATGCGGCGGCCTTTCCCGAGGAGATCAACGAGGCGCTGGCGGAGAATGATATGACAAACTTCGAAGGGCTGAAGCGCATGTTGCCGCAGGCTGCCGAATTCGTTCCCAAGAAAGCTGCGAAACCCTGAAGTGCTCAAACTTCTTCTCGACGAGCATATGTCCCCAACCGTAGCAAATGGTCTGTATCGCAGCAATCGCACGATGGAGGTTCGCTCCATGGTGGAATGGGAGAATGGCTATTTTCTGGGACAGCAGGACTCCGCTTGTTTGCGAGAAGCCGCCGTCCAGGGATTAACCCTGGTGACTTATGACCGGCGGACGATTCCTCCCCTGCTCAAAACCTGGACAGAAGAAGAGCGAACCCGCGGCGGAGTGATCTTTGTGGACGAAAAAACAATTTCGCCCGCGGATATCGGAGGTTTGGTCCGGGCCTTAACCAGCCTGGCACGAGAAGCTGGGAATTG
This sequence comes from uncultured Acidobacteriaceae bacterium, assembly GCA_963825155.1. Lineage (GTDB taxonomy): Bacteria > Acidobacteriota > Terriglobia > Terriglobales > Acidobacteriaceae > Sulfotelmatobacter. Next base: position 63,378 of record CAWGRZ010000006.1, read on the forward strand.
GGACTGGACGAACCGAATCTATTTCTTGCGGCGCTGAGGCCAATCGTCTCGATGGGAGTTCGCGGGGAAAGGAGAGCCACGGTTCCGGAACGATCTCATGCGGACGCGTGATCAAGCTGATCTCCGCTAATGTCTGCCAAGAGATTCCAGTGTGCGGCCGCTAGGGAACGACGCTCCCGCAGCCACACTTTTTCTGTGTCGGTCACTTCACCCGAGAAGGTGCGGAGCTATGACACTAAGGAATTCAGTTGAGCTGATGATCTTGGTGTTCTTCCAGAAGTTGGGGAAGTGGCGCTCGCGGTAACGACAATGCCATCGTCCATGAACTCTCCATTTCACTTTTATGAACTCTACAGTTCGTAGCGGTACGTATTAACGTCAACGTTGAGCAGCGAGGCTTGCCGGGCGGTAACACCCAATGCTCAACTGATTGTTTTGCAAAACGAAGCCAACAACTGCAGCAAAATCAACCCCTTGGACCCGTCAGTAGGTGGCCTTCGGGTCGTGTTGCGACCAAGATGAGATTCCAGACCGGATCGCGTCCGAGGCCGAAAGCTCGGTGCTAACGCCCGGGAAGAACCCGAGAGCCTGACCTTCCCCTAGCCGCCGGTTTCGGCTACCCTTAAGGCGAGCACGGGGGGGCGGGGACGCTTTGCGAAAGCAGCCCTCACTTTGACCTTACACTTTCGTATCCATGCCCAAGGGAACAATGCGAGCAGGTAGGGTTCGTGCGCCAGGCGTACATGAGTTGAGGCTGGTCGCAGTGTCGGTCCTGCTGGTGGGGGCGCTCGGCGCAGGAGTTCGGGCGCAGGCTCGGCCTCCTTCTAAGCCCCTCCCCACTCTCACCCATGTCGATCAGATCCGCCGTCTGAGTACCGACCAGGCCTCACAGGCCTATCCGGTGCTGGTTCGGGGTGTGATCACGATGGATGCTCCGGCGCCAGACTTCTTTGTTCAGGACGCGACCGCCGGCATCTATGTCGAGGGCAGCGTTTCCCCCAAGTATCCCCACCTGCTCAGCCAATTCGTCGAGATTGAAGGAGTGACCGGGCCCGGCAAGTTCGCTCCTGTAATTCGCGAGACCAAGTTGCGGGTGCTCGGTAAGGGAGTGCTTCCCAAGCCACAGCTTTTTCCTTTCTCCGAGCTCGCAAACGGGCAACAGGACAGTCAGTGGGCACAAGTGCGAGGCATTGTCCGCTCTGCCGCCATCGACCGAAGTTCATGGCGGGAGTCCGCGCTGGCTATGCGCGTGGCGTCCGAAGGAGGTGAGTTCAATGTCCGTGTGCCGATTTCCCAGGAACCGGATCTGTCTTCGTGGGTCGACAGCGAAGTCCTGATCGAAGGCGTATGCGGTAGTCTATACAACGCCAACCGGCAACTCACCGGTATTCTGTTCTACGTTCCTCGCTTGCGCTTCATTACGGTGGAAGCCCCCGCCACAGAAGTTCCACTGTCGGCGTTGCTGCGGTTTTCGCCGGTGCAGGGCACGCGCCATCGGGTGCGAGTGCGTGGCATTGTCGGCTACCAGCAGGGCAATGCACTGTTTCTTCAGAGCCAGGGCAAGGGACTCCGCGTGCTGACACAGCAGGGCACACCTCTCGAGATCGGAGATCGCTTGGACGTGTTGGGCTTCCCCGCCATGGGGGACTCTGCACCGATGTTGGAGGACGCTGTATTTCATCGTATTGGCCACGAGAAAGCGCCGGAGCCAGTGAAGCTGAACCTGGATACACCTTGGGAGCAATTCGACGGTGTGGTCGTGAGCACCGATGCAAAGTTGCTGAACCGCCAGGCGCAGCCGGATGGCCTGCGGCTCATGCTCCAGCATGGCGACGTTTTTTTCGATGCAACCCTGCCGCCGGGCGCCCCCACGCAGCGCCTGCTGTCCATACCACTGAATAGTGAAATGCAAGTCACCGGCATATGTCTGGTCCGCAGCGGGGGTTTGTGGCAGACCCCACAGTCATTCCGCATGCTGCTGCGCTTACCACAGGATGTCGTCGTGCTCACAACTCCATCGTGGTGGAATTTGCGTCACACCATCTGGCTGTTGGGCATCACCGCGGGCGTTCTTCTGGTTGTAATAGCATGGGTCGTTGTGCTGGGACGGCGACTGCATGACCAGATGGCCATGATTCGCCAGAAGCTGAGAAGCAGCGCAGTGCTCGAAGAGCGCAACCGGATTGCTCGCGAGCTTCACGACACGCTGGAACAGGAGCTGGCCGGGATCACGATGCAACTGGATCTGGCGGCCGATTGCTTTCAGCACGCACCGCGGGTGGCCCAGCAGGCGCTGGAGACGGCGCGCGACATGAGCCGCCACAGCATGGTTGAAGCGCGCCGTTCAGTGTGGGATTTGCGTTGCCAGTTGCTGCAAGACGGAGATCTGGTCTCGGCGTTAACGCAGATTGTCGAGCCACTCCTACCGCACGAACAAACGAAGGTCGACTTCAAGATCCAGGGCAGCCCGGTGCGCCTCACCGGTCCGGTCGAGATGAACCTGCTCCGCATCGGGCAGGAAGCCGTCGCCAACGCCGTGAAACATGGTCACGCGGGGCAGGTCTCCATTGAATTACTGTACGGGTCTGCATCAGTTTGCCTGACCGTGCGTGATAACGGACGTGGTTTCGCTGCCAGCCAGTCGTCTCCCACCGGGCATTTCGGACTTCTCGATATGCGCGAGCGCGCGCAATCCATGGGCAGCCACTTGAGGGTCGAGAGCGAGCCTGGATGTGGAACTCGCATCGCCGTGGAGGTTCCTCTCCGTCCCCCCGAAGCAATCGATGAAGGACTCAAAACCAATACGTATTTTGGTCGTTGACGATCACTTCATGGTCCGTATGGGCCTGTCAGCGTCTTTGAACGTGGAACCGGACATGGTGGTGGTGGCCGAGGCGGGCAATGGCAAGGCCGCTCTGGAGGCTTACCGCAAGCACCGTCCTAACCTCGTGATGATGGACCTTCGGCTGCCCGGGATGAGTGGTACCGACTGCACGGTCGCGATCCTTCACGAATTCCCCGATGCCTGCATCCTCGTGCTTTCTACACACTCCGGCGAGGAAGAGATTTATCGCGCTCTGCAGGCCGGCGCCCGCGGGTATATCGTCAAGAGCATCATTCGGGAGGAACTCCTGCGCGCCGTGCGCGAGGTTCATCAAGGACGACAATACGTGGATCCCATCGTAGCTTCGCACCTGGCCGAGCGCCGCTCCCATCGCTCCCTGAGCGCCCGCGAAGTGGAAGTGCTGCGGATGGTGGCCCGGGGACTGGGGAACAAGGAGATCGCGACGGCGCTGAATATCGCGGAAGTGACGGTGAAACTGCACGTGAGTCACGTCCTGGAAAAGCTCAGTGTAAAGGATCGCACCCAGGCGGCGACCGTTGCACTGCAACGCGGGATCATCTCTCTCGATTGATGGAACAAATCTCCGCCTGAACCCTAGCTGTACGAAAGTAGTATTGACACCCCTTCCCAGTTGATCTCTATTAATCAGTTCGGATATCCCTCATGCGCTGAAACAGTTTCCGTTTTGCTCGCGGTTGTCTGGTCGCCAATGAGTCGGCTCCAGCCCGTTGCATAATTTCGACAGTTCCCCGAGGAGTCGCCGATTGCTCCCAAGAAGGAGAAGGTATGTTCCGGTCTCAAATCATTAGTCCCAGGTTCTTACTCTACGCTGTTGCCGCCCTAATCCTGTGCCCGGCCGGGCCGCCGCTGGTGGCGCAGGTGACTTCCGGCACGATTTCCGGGCGGGTGCAAGACGCAACGGGCGCCGTCGTCAAAGACGCATCTGTGACGATTTCGAACCCGGCCAACGGACTTACGCGCACAGTAACGACTTCCGACAGTGGGGAGTTCGTCGCTCCCAATCTTCTTCCCGGCACTTACAACATCACGGTGGATGCAAAAGGCTTCAAGAAGCTGGACTCCAAAGGCTTCGTGCTCAGCGCCGCCGACAAGCTGAACGCCGGCGACTTGGTGCTCGCCGTGGGAGCGACCAGCGACGAAGTCACGGTGATCGCCGACGCCGGCCAAGTCCAACTGCAGTCCGAATCGGGCGAGCGCTCGGACCTGATCACGAGCAAGCAACTGGACCAGGTAGCCATGAACGGGCGCAACGTGCTGGATTATCTGAAGCTTGTCCCGGGCATGTCCGGAACATTCGATGCTCACGCTTCTGGGACGGGCGGGATCGACGCCTACAACATTAACGGCACGCGCGCCAACCAACACGAGTTCACTATCGACGGTGCTTCCAATGTGGACACCGGCAACAACGGCGGAACCCACGTCACCATCAATACCGACGCGATCGAGGAGGTAAAGATCCTCACGTCGAATTACCAGGCGGAGTTCGGCAAGGCCGCCGGTGGACAGGTGGCGCTCGTTACCAAGAGTGGAACTAACCAGTGGCATGGCAACGGGCGATTCTTCCATCGCAATGAAGGCCTGAACGCCAACGAGTGGTTCAATAAGCAAAGTGAATTGGCGAACAGTGCGCCAAACAAACCCGAAATCTATCGCTACAACTACATTGGCTATCAATTTGGTGGCCCGATCAAGAAGGACAAGCTCTTCGTTTTCTGGAGTCAGGAATTCTATCGTCAACTGGTTCCAATCAGCGGCGTCACCCAGTTCTATACTCCAACTGATCTTGAACGAAGCGGTGACTTCTCGCAGTCCACCGATGGAAACGGCAATCCGGTTACGATCACTGGACCCGGAATCACCAACAATAAGATCGACCCCACCCAGCTTTCGACGTCTCAGCAAGCAGTGTTCAGCCAGATGCAGAAGATGCTGCAGCTTTATCCGGAGCCTAACGTCCCTGGCTTCGGTGTAAACGGGCAGAGCTACAACTACTCGCAGGCCCTGTCCGGCGAAGCGCCGCGCCGCGAAGATATTCTAAGGATCGATTACCAACTGAACAGCAAGAACCGTCTCTACGCGCGCTGGATCCATAACTCTGAGAATGATTCCTCTCCGTTCACGCCGTTTCCTGGGCCGTTCGGAATCTTTGCCTGTGCCTCGGCAGTTACCTTCCCCGGCGGGTGTACACAGAAGCACCCAGGCTGGAACTTCTCTGCGAATCTGGTCAGCACGATTTCGCCCACCGTTTTGAATGAATTTTCCGTTGGTCCTAGCCACACACTCTCTCAGGCCGAGGGCACGAACGGAAACATTTCCCGTGGCGCAAACGGCATTACGCTGCCGTTGCTTTATCCACTCACAGCGGATCAGTCCATTCCTGACCTGGGTTTCGGCGGCCTTGACAATGTTAATTTCCAAGGAGGCTATCTGGGCGCCACCCCCTGGAAACAAGCCAATACCACCATTAACATTAACGACAATCTGTCCTGGGTGCGAAAGAACCACACATTCAAGACTGGCATCTTCTACCAGCGCAGCCGCAAGGACCAGATTGCATGGGGCAACATCAATGGACAGTTCAATTTCGGCACCGGTACCTTCGATAGCTATAACCTCGGCGATCCGTTCGCCGCGGAACTGTTGGGATATTTCCAGGGTTTCGACCAATCGACCGCACGTCCTACAGGCTACTTCCGCTACAACCAGTTTGAGTTTTACATTCAGGATACTTGGAAAGTAACTCCCAGGTTAACCCTTGACTATGGCATGAGGTTCGCTTGGATTCCGCCGCAATACGACGCGAAGAACCAGGTAGCGCTCTTCAATCCTGCGGCGTACAACGCGGCTAATGCGGTAACCATCAATCCCGACGATGGCAACATCATTACTGCAGATGGTGGAGATCCGCTGAACGGCATGCAATACACCAAGAATGGCGAGATTCCGTCGGGCGGCTGGAATAGTCGCGGCATCATGCCGGAGCTTCGCCTTGGTTTTGCTTATGATCTGCTGGGCACCCATAAGACCATTCTGCGAGGCGGAGGTGGCATGATGCATGATCGCACGCAGGGCAATCTGATCTTCAATACTGTATTCAATAATCCCGCACTCGTGCAAACCCCCTCGATCGCCGCTAACAATGTCGCGAACCTTCCGGGTCTGTCGACCTCTGCCGCGGAAATTCCGGTGCAGGGCGATGGCAACATTCTCGCCGCAGCCCGGGACGGCAAAGTGCCGACGGTTTACAGCTTCAGCCTGGGAGTCCAACAGGATCTCGGCCATGACACCACGCTTGATGTTGCCTATGTGGGCACGCTATCCCGCCATCTCGTTACTTCGCGAAATATCAACGCAGTTCCCTATGGCGCATCTTTCCTTGCCGCCAACCAGGATCCCAACTGCTCTCTGTGGAACGGTGGAGGAGTGCCTGCGGTCCAGCCGGGCATGGACCCGCAATATCAGGCGGCAGGCTTTGACTTCAACGGATGGTGTGCGTATGGGCATGCTTCGTACACCAACGCCTACTTGGTACCTTTCAAGGGTTATGGCCAGATCCCAGGCCTACGGTGGGACGGAACCTCCAATTACAATTCGCTGCAAGCGTCGCTGCAACGCCGTTTCAGCAAGGGGTTGACTTTCGGTGTGGTCTACACGTGGTCGAAGTCGCTAGCAACCGCGAGTTCCGACCAAGACGAGCAGAACCCCGTGAACGCGCTGCTCGACTACCGGGCGGCGTCATGGGACCGCACCCATGTATTTGCCGCCAATTACGTCTACGATCTCCCCAACCTGACAAAGCACATGAACGGACCGAAGTGGCTTGGCTACCTCACCGACAACTTCCACCTGAGTGGCGTGACACAGTTCATGACTGGCACTCCGGTGGATTTGAACAACGGCTATTCGTTCCCCTCGGGAAGTCTGGACGGTTCGAATATGTGGGGAAATATTCCGTTCTACTACACAGCGGACAGACACGGGAATCCGGTCCTTCCTTCGGTGGGTCCGCCGGTGCGCGGAACCCGAGACATTCTCCGTTACGGAGGAATCCAGAACTGGGACATGTCGTTGCTGAAGAACATTCCATTCGGCAGTAACGAGGCGCGGTATCTGGAGCTCCGTCTCGAAGCCTTTAACACCTTCAATCACCCGAACTTCACCGGCCAAAACTATGGCTACAGCGTAAACGGACCGTGGGAGTATTCGGACCCGACTACTCTGATATCCATCTCGAAGAACGGGAACTTTGGAACTAACCAAAGCACTCCCGACACTGGTCCCGGCGGTTTTCGGGTGGTGCAACTCGGCGCTAAGATCTATTTCTAGTCTTGAACGAGGTTTACCCGGTCGCCGAAGGCTGCGCCGCGATGAGGCGCCGGGACCGAGAGGCCGGGGCTGGCCTTTGGGTTCAGATCCTCAAGCGTTAGAATGCCCTTGTGGCGATACAGTCCGGTGGGGGAGCGCGAACGGCCTGTGCGCTACTTCCATGGCGTTATCGAGAATGTCGGCATTGGCGGTGAATAAGTTCTTGTGCGCGTCGTTGTAAATCATTTTCGCCAGCTCCCCAAGCGGTTAAGTCATGGCCAACATTCCTGACGCGGCGGGGACATCCTGAAACTGGCCTTCCCATAGATTCTTGAGTGGATTTTCTGCAAAGCGGGCGCTCATACTGAACACGCCAGCGTAGATCAGGTGCCGCTTCAGAATGCGTTCGTGTCCGCCCAGATGTCAAGGCGCCAATCTTTTGGGGCGTCGGACAGCGGCATCGCAGTTACAATCTCTTGCGGAGGGGCAATCCATGACAAAGCTAAGAGGACCGGCGTCCAGAGCGTCGCAGTTGTGGGTAAAGAGAACGAACTCGGTGCCTCAGGTGAGAGGGGGTCGCAGCTACGTGACTCTTCGGCGGAGAGTATTCGCGCTCGCAACGTTGATTCTGATGCTTTCTGTGCAGATGTATTCCGAAAAGAAGAACTCCGGGGACACAACGGCGTCGGTCCAATCCTTTCTGGGACGTTGGGATTTGACCCTGAAGACTCCGCTTCGCGAGTCCCCCTCGTGGTTGGAGATAACCAGGGAAGATGGGCGGCTCCGAGCTCGACTGGTGAGCCGTTGGGGACACGCGCGGCCGCTCCCGAAAATTGAGCTCGTGAAGGGCCGGATAACGTTCGTTTCTCCCAAGGAGGAGGAAGACCGGAAAGACGACATGGTCTTTGAGGGCAAGCTCTCTGGGAAGACGCTAGTAGGAACGACGACCGGGCCCGATGGAACTCCATGGCAATGGACCGGCGAAAGAGCGCCCTCCCTGAAGAGAAGGAGCTCTCCGAAGTGGGGGAAGCCGACACAGCTGTTCAACGGCAGGGACCTGACCGGGTGGAAGATGAGCGATCCGAACGCAACGCCGACATGGAAAGTCGAAAACGGAACGCTGGTGAGTCCCGGACATGGTCCCGAACTTATCAGCGATGCGAAGTTCGAAGATTTCAAGTTGCACGTCGAGTTCAATTGCGCACCAGGATCGAACAGCGGCGTCTACTTACGCGGTCGGTACGAACTCCAGATCGAAGACGATCCGGAACCGGAAGGGCCAACTATGCGCACCGGAGGCGTCTATGGCTTCTTGGCGCCGTCGCCGGAACAGCTTCGCAGGCCGGGAGAATGGCAGACTTACGACATCACGCTGGTTGGACGAGTGGTCACCGTCGTGCAGAATGGTCAAACCATTATTGATAAACAGGAAATTCCGGGCATCACGGGCGGAGCGTTAGATAGCCACGAGGCACTACCCGGACCGATCTATCTGCAGGGTAGCGAAGCCGGACACGTCGCTTTTCGGAATATCACGATTACGCCAGCGATGTGACCGGACCGGAGAGAGTGTTCCCCAGAACGCGGCAGGCGAGCGCGAGCTTGTCAGCAAGGTCCTGCCTCTAGGAGGCATAAATGAGTTGCGTGCTGGGCGTGTGTCCAAGCAGCCACTGGCAATGCCATCAGGAAATGAAACTCCTGCTAGCCCCAGCTATTTCCCTGTTCGTTGCTGTACGCTCTTGCGGGCAGGCAGTTTGAATCGCGGCGGAACACGTGCGGGATTTAATTCGGGGAAACAAGGTCAGCGCTTCCTACGCGATCAACGATGCGGCGACCGATAACGAATCAACCTACCTCGCCATTGCCGCGACCCGCGGTCCGAACAATCTCACACCTGATGCGAATCTGAGTGCGCGGAATGTGATAGCGCAGCAAGGCGCCGCCGGCACTGCATTTGGCTACGGAGCCACGGTCACGGTACCGGTGTGCATCGCTTTTGCAGTTTCGTGGTGGTCATCTCACCCTAGATGTGAGCTAACCAATGGCTAGATCAGCACTTATATTCCCTCCATGTTTGGCACCTCGGATGCTCAACTAGCCTTGGCTGGCGAATCCCAAAGTGCCATTTTTTGGACCAAAAGGAGGCTCCAGCTTATTCCGAAATATTTTTCGCTCAACGGAGCCCGTCACAGCGTCACTGACAAGGGTTGCCCGCGGTGGAACCCACATAGCCTATCGGGATTGATCCCCTGCGCTCAGAAGCGATCAGCGGGTATTTGGTAACCGGCCTCGCGGTCGGATTGTGAGAAACAGAACTGCAAACCACTCGGAAAGGTTGACTTGCATGCTCAGGTTCGCGCTTCCCGGTGTGTTGCTTCTGTCGATCATGGCAGCCTCTCAGACGGCAATGCAAGCTGGCATCGCTCCACTTGGTTCCACGCCATACCCAAGTCCCATCTTGAGCTGTTTCGGTCAAAACTCGGCAAACACAATCTTGGCGGACAGCATCCTCCGCCTCAGCCCTGATGTCTGTGCTCGAGAGAACGACCTTCCCACCGAGATCAACCCGACAGCAGCCTGCGTGGCGGTGACAAGGAACCTTCCCGAAGCGCCAAGCGCTTCTCCGGAGGGGGCCAACAGCGCCGATCCAACGCCCAACGTGAGCGAGACCAGCTTAGTGTCCCCTGCACTGGCTAGCGAGCGAGACACCTACAGAAGCGGGCGCACGCTGGACCGCAAATTCATTCTGCTTCACGCACTCAGCACGGTGGCTCTTGTCGCAGATCTTGAGACAACCGTCCGCAGCTTTGAGGGACAAGCCAAAGCCACTGAAGTAAACCCATTATTCGGAGCACACCCCACACGGGCTCGGCTCTATGGCATCGCGGTTCCGTTAAACGCCCTCTCTTTTTATCTGAGCTACCACTATAAGAAAGTCGAGCCTGGCCGGAGCATTTGGAAGGTGGGTCCAGGACTAACCATCGCTGTTCACACCGCTGCTGTCATCAACAACCTAATTGCAACGCACCGATGACCCCAGTTCAGGTTCGCACGTCGCAACTCTCTGATGCTGTCGGGCTTTGTTGGTCGCTGCCGGCTCGGTCCATGCGACGGTTACGCCAGAAGCCAGAGTCAATGCGAAAAGCCAAGGGAAAAGCGCAGGGATCGCCCCGGTGCGGCCGCCAAAGGCTGCCCAAACAGAGGCGACCCAATTACCGCTCCCAAGGTGGAATAAGCTCTGTTTCCGAGAAGATTGAGTACTTGAACGTTGCAATCCAGATACGTCTTTTGCCTTTCTCGTGAAAACAACTCCGGCACCGCGAACTTGCGATGGACGAATAACTCCATCGAGTTATAGCGGGTCCCGCGCCCGCTGTTTCGCGCTAACCCGCCTCGATCGGTGTACAGACCGTTGCCTTCCGGGTCTAAACCGCTGGTTATGTTTAAAGGTTGTGGGCTGTGCCAACTATCCACTAAAGTAAGCGCTAGCGCCTTTCCAAACCTTGAATTTGCCACAAAGGAAAGGTTGTGCGCCGCCACTCCACTCGATGCGCCCCACTCACCGCGAATATTATCCTGCCGTGCTGGGAACGAAAACGGTCCATCGGTGTTGTCGCGTGAATGGATCCATTCATAGTTCGCCGTAAAGCTTTGACCTCGTATTTTGTAGAGCGCCCGGACGTGGATCTGATGCTTCTGTTGCGCGCGGTTCGATTCCAGCCAGTCCGAAAAACCTGATGGTGAATTCAGGCGTTGTGAACCTAAAAGGTGTGTTTCATCCGTCCAGGTATATTCGACGCCGGGGATGAAGTTCTTGAACGGAGTCATCTCCCCTGTGGCTGACCGTCGCCCCAAAACTCCAAAGATGATTTTCCCAATTGAACTGCGTGACATCCTTGAGAGTCCATCCCGACCATTGGCTGTTCTCCTGACTGATGTCTGCGCCGCCCGCGTTAAAAGCCCCCGATACACTGACGCCCAGCGCGCTCGTGTTTGCATTTAAATCAGAATTAGCCCAGTCGACTGACATGCCTCCGCGGGACACGAAATGTTCTCCGGTCTTTGTGAATGTTACCCGCAGCTCTTGTCCCGAAGAATCCTGGCGAATTCCGGCTTCCGGCAGGGTTATTCCCCCGGCATTCAGGTTCGTATATTTTGCGGTCATGACATAGAGCGAAGCGCTCACGCGCAGGGTCTCCGCCCTGGCATAGTCAACTCCGAGACCGTAGGATTTATTCGAATCTGCAATCGGAGCGGCGTTAACCGAAGAAACCGGAGTTCCGGGCACGGATGGAACAATGGCTTCAACGGCTTGATCCCCTTGCCTGTCTGTGTAACGGACATTGGTCGTGAAGGCGAGGGGCAGGTAGGGCACGGGGCCTGTGATCCCAACATTTGCCGCATTCGACGTCGAGCTGAGACTGGGATTCAAGCCGTCAGGTACTCTGGGACCGAAAGATACTCCGAGGCCGGTAATTCCAAACTTGGGTTCAGCTTTTTTTGTGATGATGTCGACGTGGTTATTGCCGCCGTCGGAGTACTCAGCAGAAAAGGGGTCGGCGTTGATGGTTATTGCGGCGATCGTGTCGGCGGGTGGCGGACGGTCCGCCGGCAGTCCATCGACATAGAGCGAGTCGGATCCAGAGAAGACCCCAGCTAATTGTTTGGCATACGCAATCAGGTCATCGCTGTTGTCCGAGATATCTCTCAGTTCATTAGCTGAGAGCGACACCGACTCCAGAGGAGCCGGGGAAAGTCGGTCAGCAGTGGCATCCACGATCTGACTTTGTTCCGCGATCTGGAGTTGCAAAATCAGAGTTCGTCTTTGGCCTATGGGGACTTCGAGAGCAGCGAAGCTCGGGTACTGAGCGCGCAGCCTGCAGCTTTGAGGCAAGGCCTGGCGGGTAAAGGAGAAAGATCCCTCGCGATCTGTTTTGCGGGTATCGATGTGATTTCCGCAAACCAGAGAAACCGTAGCACCTACGACCACGAGCTGCTGGGGATCAACGACCTTGCCTGTCAATATCTCCGCTTGCGCATAAAATCCGCAAGCCAGCACGCAAGCAACCACGCCCAGCAGCCCGAGATTCTTCTCCAGTCGCATCAGAGCTCACAAACGTAGGTGAGACACTACACAACATGAAGCGTCACTTCCCGGAGCAGAACGGAGCTTGTCCAGGGGCGGTTCCAGGTCCGGCCCAATAGCAGACGTCGCCGCCGCATTGGGAGCTTGGATTATTGCAAGTCCCGTTGTCTGTGCAACTGCAGGCACCACAGGCGTTCGCTGGAGACAATCCACCACAAGTGCCGGCTTCGGTGCCTCCGCTGCTGGGTCAGCTGGGCGAGTGACTCCTCACACTTGCTCAATTCCTGCTTGACGGACTGTTCCGTGATGTCACTGCCAAGAGGATCTACCGAGTTCAGTCCAGGCCCCCTGCGCAATGCGGCGAGACTTTTTTCGTACCAGGATTGCGATTCCCGCAGGAGCCTAGCTTTGCTGCGAGGGGCACTCTGCCCAGCTAGACTGAAGAATGCTCTTCCCAGCGACGCATATGCAGTCGCCAGACCTGCAATTTGATAACGATTCTTGGTTTCGATCTTTTCAAACGTAGAAATTGCATCGCGAATCTGCGCTATCGACGCACCAATCCTTCCTTTTCGCAGCAGCACCTCTCCTAGGTTGAGCTCCATGAGAGTGGCATTGTCACTGGCCAGAGAATTCGTGGGATCGGCGCTGCTGAGCTTGGCGAAAACCGTCCGAGCCCTGTTGAAATAATCGGACGACGGTTCAACAGCACCCTGCCTTAGCAAGATCGCAGCGATAAAGCTGTAGGCCTCCGCCAAGTATTCCTGCAGGGTTGCGTTGTTCGGGTCTGACCGAGCCTGTTGCTCCAGAATTCCCCTTCCTTTCTGCGAAACCTCTAAGGCATGGGACAGATCACCAGTGACTCCCAGCGCTTTTCCTAAACCAATGTAGTCCCCAGCCAGATGGGTCTGGACTGAGGGACTGGCGCTCCCATTTTGCGCGATACTCTCTCGAATCGCAGCGCCCTGCCGGTAGTTCTCAATGGCCTGTCCATAATCTCCTGTTTGCATCGAAATATTTCCCGCCTGCCAATAGAATCCCGCCAGAAAGTCGCGAAATATCGGCTCAGGGTGGACTTCCACTATCCGCTGGGCGAGCGTCATGCCCTTTTGCAAATGGTTCAACGCTTTGGCGTAGTCTCCAGTGCCTTGAAGCACGAAGCTCAAACGGAAGTAGTCGCTGAGCAGGTCGAGTTGCATCTGACGGTCGTCGGGATGGGCGGCGATAGATGATTCGCGAATAGATAGTGCTTTCTCATAGCTCTGGAGTGCCCCGGCGTAATCTCCCAGGTTAGCCGCGCCCGTGTATCCCAGAAGGTCGCCCACCCGGTCATAAGCGGCTGCCAATTCGCGCTGCAAAGCGGTATCGCCGCTGGCCTCCTGCGACAGACTGTCCAGATATTCCTGAGCGCGATTTACCAGCAGCTTTCTTGCCGGCAAAGTGCCGGGCAAGTCCCGGATGGAATCATGCACTTCGAACATGAAGGAGTTCGCCAGCTTGCGCACGTCGTTAAAGCGCCGCTCGGCCCGGGCGCGTTCGAGGCGGGCCACGCGGGCTTCGTGCAGGGTAACGATCAAGCCCGCCAGCATTGCGAGCACCACAAAGACGGAGGCCGCAACCGCGGCCTTGTGCCGGACCACGAATTTCGTTGTCCGGTACCAGAGGCTATCGTTGCGTGCGTGTACGGGAATGTTCTCCAGGTGGCGGCGGATGTCCTCCTGCAGGTCGTTCGCCGAGGCATAGCGGCGAACCGGTTCTTTGCGCAAAGCCATCAGTAGTATGTTGTCAATGTCCCCCCTGAGATGTTTGCTGAGTTTTCCCGGAGGAATCTGACGTAACATTGCGGACTTAGTCTCGGGATCTGCTCGGCGCGCGCCTTGAGAGCGAAGAACCGCGAGACTTGGTTTCTGTGGCTCTCTTTCGCAAATTTCCTGGGCGAATTCCTGCGTGGATCCATTCACGAATTCGTAAGGACTTCGCCCGGTGACCAATTCATACAGAACCACCCCCAGCGAGTACACGTCGGTGGCGATGGTCATGGTCTCGCCATTCATCTGTTCCGGACTGGCGTAACGCGGAGTGAGCACCCTAAACCCGGTCAAGGTCGCTTCAGGCGTGCCGGGCTCCAGACCGGACTCAACCAGCTTCGCGATTCCAAAATCGAGCAGCTTCGGGATGCCGTCGGCAGTAACCAGAATATTTCCAGGCTTGATGTCGCGATGAATGATGAGGCGCTGATGCGCGTAGTGCACGGCTGCGCAGACCTGCAAAAACAACTTCAGGCGCTCAGGAATCGACAGTTCGTGCTGGTCACAATACTCGGTGATCGGTTGACCATCAATCAACTCCATCACGAAGTAGGGCATTCCCTCTAGGCTGGTGCCGCCATCGAGAAGCTTGGCGAGATTGGGGTGATCTAGACCGGCCAGGATCTGGCGTTCATTCTTGAATCGAGCGAATACCTCGCGGGAATACTGCCCAGCGCGTACAAACTTGAGCGCAACCACCTTCTTATATTGATCATCGGCCCGGAAGGCGCGATAGACCTCACCCATCCCGCCCACACCGAGTGGCTCGACCACCTGGTAGGGACCCACGCGGCGGCCAACCCAGAAATTCTCATCGGGTGAAATCACCGTGGCGGCCGCTGCGGCCAGGTCCGCTTCCTCGAGAAATTCCTCCCGGAGCCGTTGTTCCGACGCCAGCAAAGGTTCGATGTCAGCTCGCAGGGATGAGTCGGCCGTATAGGTACCGTCGAGATAGCCCACCCGCTCCGCCGGCGCGAGTTCCAGCGCGGTAGCCAGCACCTGTTTTACGTGTTGCCACCGTTCCGGCGTCATGCTCCCGCGCCGCTTTCCATGGCATGATGGAGCCACACCCGCGCCGTTGCCCACTCCCGTTTTGCGGTTGCGGGCGAGATGTCGACCACACGGGCGGTTTCTTCGATCGAAAGCCCGGCGAAGAAGCGCAGCTCGACGATTTGCGATTGCCGTGCGTCCAGGAAGGCCAGGCGTTTCATGGCCTTATCCAGACCAATCAGGTCAAGGTTGATTCTTTCTTCCCCTGCCGCGTCGTCCTCCAGTAGCAAAGTAAGGGTACCGCCTCCTCGCTTCGCGGCATTGTGCATGCGAGCATGGTCCACGAGGATTTGCCTCATCATTTGCGCCGCGAGCGCAAAAAAGTGAGCTCGGCTTTGCCAGTTAGCAGCCTTGCGATTGACCAGACGAAGGTAGGCTTCATGGACCAGGGCGGTGGCCTGCAAGGTGTGATCACTGCGTTGTCCGGCAAGGTTCTTCTTTGCCACCCGCCGCAGTTCGTCATAGACCAGAGGAATCAGTGAGTCCCTGGCCCCTGCATCCCCATCGTTCCAGCGGGTAAGTAATTCAGTGACCGAATCCCGAGAATCCGTCCCCCCCACAGCTTCCCCCAAACGCCGAGCCGCGTGCCCCGTTGACCTGAGAGCGTAGCCCTGAACCGCCCTGAAGTCAACGCTCCAGCAAGACTTGAAACCGTCCGGTGGTTGCAATTTCGTGCACAGGGAAATCACGTTTTGTGAGCCGGTGAGCCCTTTCTCGTCGTTTTGCCGTTCTTAGAAATAGGGGGGCAATTCATTCCGCCCGAGAAAGCTGTGGGGGCTCGCCACCGGAGAAACCAGCATGACCAGAAGCACCCGTTTCCTGATCGCCTCGTTGTGTCTTTGCCTGGTGACGGTCGCGTCACTCACCGCGCAGCAGTCCGACGCCGCCAGCAACGCTACCATCCCGCACCTGATCCGGTTCAGCGGATTGCTAAACGACATTAGTGGGAAGCCTGCCCAGGGAACCGTGGGGGTCACGTTCGCCTTCTACAGCGAGCAGCAAGGTGGGGTGCCCCTCTGGATGGAGACTCAGAACGTCACGCCCGACGCTTCTGGCCGCTATTGGGTGATGCTGGGAGCGACGAAGAGCGACGGGCTGCCGGTGGAATTATTCATATCGAAGGAGGCGCGCTGGTTGAGCGTCGAACCGCAAGGGCTGCCCGCACCTGCCCGAATCCTATTGCTGAGCGTGCCCTACGCGCTGAAGGCGGCCGATGCGGAAACTGTCGGCGGTTTACCGCCTTCGGCATTCGTGTTAGCGGCACCTGCCAGTAGCGCCTCGCCTTCCACTGCGGCCTCCAGCACGAGTGCTCCACCCCCGGCTTCCGGCGTGACCACCGCCGGCGGCACGGTCAACCTCATCCCCCTCTGGAGCACCGCCACCGATATTGAGAACTCGGCCATCAGCCAGACCGGAAGCGGCACCACCGCCAAGATCGGAATCAATACCACTGCGCCGGCAACCACGCTGGATGTCAAAGGCAACACCACCATACGCGGAACGCTGAGTCTGCCCGCCATCGGAGCGGCGACCGCAACTGCGGGTAAGAATTCGCAGCCCACCAGCCTGGCAGCCTCATCGTTCAACAGCAGCAACAGCACCGCAGTCACTCAGACCTTTCAGTTCAAAGCCGAACCGGCCGGCAACAACACGGCCACTCCCAGCGGGACGCTGAACGTGCTCTACGGTGCTGGCACTTCGGCGCCAGCAGAAACAGGACTGAAGATTGCGAGTAACGGCAAGATCACGTTTGCCACCGGCCAGACGTTCCCCGGGACGGGCAATGGAACGATCACCGGAGTGGCAGCGGGAATTGACCTCACCGGCGGTGGTACGACGGGCGGCGTGACCCTGAATGTAGATACGACGAAGGTCGTGACTGGAGTAGTCGCCGGGACCGGCTTGACCGGGGGCGGGACAGGCGGTGTGCAGACGCTCAACCTTGATACCAGCAAAGTTCCGCAACTGAACGTTTCCAACACATTCGCCGGAAATCAAAGCATCCTCGGGAACCTGACCTCCACGGGAACGGTGACTGGGAATGTCGTCAATGCGAGTAGTTACTCCATAGGAGGATCGATTACCCCGTTTTTGTCTGGCTCGATAAACAGCAACAACGCCTTTCTGGGCTTTGCCGGGAATTCGGCCACCACCGGAATCAATAACATCGCGTCGGGCCCAAGCGCACTCTTGTCGAATACGACGGGAAGCTACAACACGGCGGACGGTCCGACCGCGCTCACCAAGAACACTACTGGAAGCAGCAACGTGGCCGACGGTTCGGACGCGTTAGGCAATAACACGACAGGCGGTTCCAACACGGCAGTTGGCGGCGTCGCCCTCACCAGTAACATTACAGGCTCCTACAACACCGGGTTAGGGTATGGCGCCGGCCCAGACGTCAACTCGCCGGCTCTCACCAACGCCACCGCGGTCGGTGCGTTTGCCACGGTGAGTAAAAGCAATGCCCTCGTCCTGGGCGGTACCGGCGCGAATGCCGTTAACGTTGGTATTGGCACGGCAACACCAGCCTCAACTCTGGATGTGCATGGAACCGGCAACTTCACCGGCCCCATCACCTTTGCGGCCGGGCAGACTTTTCCTGGCGCAGGCACGATCACCGGCGTGACCGCCGGCACTGGATTGAGCGGCGGCGGCACCAGTGGCACGGTATCGCTGAGTTTGAATGCTGCTTATTCCGATGGGCGTTACGCGCAACTGGCCGCAAACAATACATTCAGCGGCGTTCAAGTGATCAACAACAATGTGGGAATCGGAATCTCATCCCCTGTCTACGCCTTGCACACGATGGGAACCATACGCAGCGAAACCGGCGGCCTCTCCATTGGCGGCAACGCTCCCGTGGTGGTCGATGCCCCGGGGATCATCGGCGGCCGACTCACCATTCTTGCCAACGGGAAGGTGGGCATCAATAATCCCAACCCTTCAACGAACCTGGATGTGGTGGGGAACATCGACGCATCGGGGGCCCTCATTGGAGGCAGCCTCAACGTGGCTGGTGGTGGTGTGATCAACGGCAGCCTGACAACCAGCGCTGGAATCACTACTGGTGCCGGCGTAGGCGTGGGCGCAGGACTCACTGTAGCCGGCAACACCACCGTTGGCGGCAGCCTGAGGATAAAAAATGACACCCCCATGAATGCCGCGCCGCACATGTACTTTGGCGGCTTCTTTCCGGGCAACATAGTACAGGGCGAAGTCGGTGGTTACATTGTTCCGAGCAAGGACATTCTGATCACTCGAGTGACCCTCGCGGGCGGATCCTTGGGACTATCCTTCTCGGGAGGGTGTTCGCCTCCTGGCACAATTGGCATTATCAACATGAGCGGCGGCCTTTCGAATTTAGTGCCTGTATACCTTCAAGACATCGTCAACAACTCAACTTCGTCATACATCACCGACTCCGGGGCGCTTTCGATTCTAGTGTCAGGTGGTACTCCCTTGGTGTTTGAAGTTTGGGTAGGGCCCGTGTGCGGGCTTAATCCAGGTCCCAACAACATCAACCTCAGCGTCGAGTACGTGATGCAGTAACGTACCCGGCTCCCGCGGCGTCGATTACAGCCGCATGAACGTGCTGCTGATTGAGGAGTGAAACAACATAGTACAAAGGCGCACCGCACGTCAGGATTTGATCCATGTTCCGGAACGCAGTGAGTGAATCAATCAAGGAGAACTCCGATGAGAAAGATCAATGCCCGCGAGTTTTTTACAGTTGCAACCTTGGCTTTGGGCCTCGCGGTCGGCGTGGCGCAAGCTCAAACCTATACGGACCTTTACAACTTTGGCGATGCCAGCGGAGATGCGCTCAACCCCCGGAATTCGGGGATCGTAGCGCAAGGTCGTGACGGAAATCTTTACAGCACGACACCGACGGGCGGAACAGGACTGGGTACAGTGTTCGTGGCCACTCCGCAAGGAAGCGTTTCCGTGCTGTACAGCCTGAATGGCAGTTTTGGCAAGACTCCCTATGGCGGCCTGACTCTGGGCATGGACGGAAATTTCTACGGCACGGCCTCGTCGGGCGGCTCGTCCAACCTGGGAACGGTATTCCAGATCACGCCCGCGGGCGTGTTAACGGTTCTGCACAACTTTGTCAGTGGCGACGGGTATACCCCCTACGCGCCTCCGATTCAGGGAATCGATGGGAATTTCTACGGAACCACTGTTTTTGGCGGGACATCGGCATACGGAACGGTCTACAAGATGACCCCGGCGGGCGCCGTAACGGTTCTGCACTCCTTCGATTTGACGAACGGCTCAGGACCCTACGGGCCGCTGGTTCAAGGCAACGACGGAAGTTTCTATGGAACGACCTACGGCGGGTTGAGCACCACCAGGTACGGACTAGTGTTCAAGGTTACCGGCACCGGCACCTACACGCTGCTACATGCTTTCACTTTAACGGATGGGGCCAATCCTTATGCGGGGTTAGTTCTCGGGAAGGATGGCAACTTCTACGGTACGACCTATAACGGTGGAACCGTCGGATACGGGGTGGTGTACAAGATCACCCCGGCAGGTGTTCTTACCGTACTGCATTCGTTCACCCCGGCAACAGACGGGGGAGACCCGGACGGCGGCCTGGTGCAGGGCACCGACAACAATTTTTATGGTGCGACCTATACCGGCGGCACAAAGAACCATGGGACGATATACAAGATTACACCGGGCGGCGTGTTCTCGACGGTTTACAACTTCGATGGTACCGGCGGTAGCTCGCCCATGATCACGCTGCTCCAGCACACGACCGGCACACTTTATGGAGACACGTATAGTGGCGGCACTCACAACACAGGCACGCTCTATAGCTTGAATGCGAGCCTGACTCCGTATGCGGCGCTGCTGCCGGCATCCGGTAGAGTCGGGAAGTCGATCGACATTCTCGGCCAGAAATTCAACAGCGCTACGGGTGTTTCTTTCAACGGAAAGGCAGCGGCATACAAGATCGTGTCAGACACGTACGTGACCGCCACTGTCCCGGCGGGTGCGACCACCGGCATTGTAACGGTCACGATTCCAGGCGGCAATTTGAGGAGCAAGCAGACTTTCCGCGTGACCCCCTCGATCAAGAGCTTCACTCCCTCAAGCGGACCGGTGGGAACTCCCGTGGCCATCACCGGGGTCAGCCTGACCCAGACGACCAAGGTGACGTTCGGCGCAGTGAAGGCGACAACCGTGGTCGTGAACTCGGACACGCAAGTAACGGCCACGGTGCCCAGCGGCGCGAAGACGGGCAAGATCGCGATCACTACTCCGGGAGGCACAGCCTCAAGCACAACAACCTTTACCGTGCAGTAACGACTGGGAAAGCTGGGGACTTTTTCGGTTCTCGATCCTCCGCTGCGCTCCGAGGGCGAGGTTCAGAAGATTCTCGACTCCAGCGCCTGGAACTGGCAGCGGCGCAGATGGCGGTGCAGGTGCCGCAGGTCAGAATTGGGAGGAGTTTTATATGACGAACCGTAAATCTCGTTGGGGGGTACGGGCTTTAGCGCTGGCGTTTACGCTTTCTTCTTCATTCTCCGTCGCCCAGAGCGCGACTACCGTGCCAACGATGGTTAAGTTCAGCGGAACGGTGCAAGGCAAACCGACGTCCATCATCGGCGTAACCTTCGCACTTTATAAAGACCAACAAGGCGGAGCTCCCCTTTGGCTAGAGACGCAGAGTGTGTCTCTCGATGGCAGTGGTCGTTACACCGTGCAGTTGGGAGCAACGCTGCCGGCGGGCCTACCCAAAGAATTGTTTGCTTCGGGGGAGGCGCGTTGGTTGGGAGTGCAAGCGGAGAGTCAACCCGAACAACCCAGAGTCTTGTTATTGAGTGTGCCGTACGCACTCAAGGCGGCCGATGCGGAAACCGTGGGGGGATTTCCGCCTTCTTCATTTGTGCTGGCGACATCAACTGGCTCGGCGACTCAGACCGCAACAAACGCGGCGACGAGCAGCACCGTGTCGCCAGCACCTCCGCCTGGAACGGTGAGCGGTTCGGGCACAGCCAATTTCCTTCCGTTGTGGACCGACGCCGCCGATATCGGCAACTCCGTCGTTTTTCAATCGGGAACAGGTACTGCCGCCAAGATCGGTATCAATACATCAACGCCGTCGGCAACGCTCGATGTAAAGGGCGGGGCAACGATTCGGGGTTTGTTCACACTGCCGAGTGTCGGCGTTGCCACGGCAACGAAGGGCGCAAATTCGCAGGCACTCGCTCTCACCACTTCAGGGTTCAACAGCAGTTCGAAGGCCGCGGTGAACCAGAACTTTCGCTGGCAAGCGGAGCCTGCAGGAAATAACACGAGCAGCCCGTCGGGCACACTGAATCTGCTTTTCGGTTCTGGGACGAGCGCCCCCACAGAAACCGGACTGAAGATCAATAATCAAGGCCTGCTGACGTTCGCCACGGGACAGACGTTTCCCGGCACGGGCAACGGCACGATCACGGGTGTAACTCCCGGCACGGCGCTGACCGGAGGCGGGTCTTCCGGCGATGTCACCTTGAACGTGGATACGACCAAGGTGCCGCTGCTGAACGCCTCCAACACATTCGCCGGAAATCAAAGCATCCTCGGAAACCTGACCTCCACGGGAACGGTGACTGGGAGTGTCGTCAATGCGAGTAGTTACTCCATAGGAGGATCGATTACCCCGTTTTTGTCTGGCTCGATAAACGGCAACAACGCTTTTCTGGGCTTTGCCGGAAACTCGACCACTACAGGAATTAACAACATTGCGGCGGGGCCAAGTGCGCTGTTTTCGAACACGACAGGCGGGTCCAATACGGCGGTTGGTCAAACCGCACTCAATAAGAACAGCACTGGTAGCAGTAGTGTAGCCGTGGGCACCGGTGCGGCGGCGAACAATACCACGGGCGGATCGAACACAGCGGTTGGTGGGGTTGCGCTGACGAGTAACATCACCGGTTCGTACAACACCGGGTTAGGCTACGGCGCCGGCCCAGACGTCAACTCGCCGGCTCTCACCAACGCCACCGCGGTCGGTGCGTTTGCCACGGTGAGTAAAAGCAATGCCCTCGTCCTGGGCGGTACCGGCGCGAATGCCGTTAACGTTGGTATTGGCACGGCAACACCAGCCTCAACTCTGGATGTGCATGGAACTGGCAACTTCACCGGCCCCATCACCTTTGCGGCCGGGCAGACTTTTCCTGGCGCAGGCACGATCACCGGCGTGACCGCCGGCACTGGATTGAGCGGCGGCGGCACCAGCGGCACGGTATCGCTGAGTTTGAATGTTGCTTATTCCGATGGGCGTTACGCGCAACTGGCCGCAAACAATACATTCAGCGGCGTTCAAGTGATCAACAACAATGTGGGAATCGGAATCTCATCCCCTGTCTACGCCTTGCACACGATGGGAACCATACGCAGCGAAACCGGCGGCCTCTCCATTGGCGGCAACGCTCCCTGGTGGTCGATGCCCCGGGGATCATCGGCGGCCGACTTACCGTTCTGGCCAACGGACCAAGTGGGTATTAATAACAGCAATCCGCAGACGACCTTGGATGTGGGCGGGAACATAAACGCGTCCGGCACTCTCACAACGAGCGCAGGCGCGACCGTGGGCGGACCTCTCAACGTGCAGAGCAGTCTGACCATCAAGAATGATCAACCCATGAATGCAGCCCCGCGCTTGTTCTTAAGCGGTTTCTTTGGGGGCAATCTCTTTCAAGGACAGAATGGCGGTGTTTTTCGCCTGACCAAGGGCATGATCATTACGCGCGTATTGACGGTCGGTCAGTTTGCTTATGTGTGCTCGCCCCTGGGCGCGATTTCCATCCTGAACATCAACACCGGCGGCACGGTATATACCTTGAGCATTTACCCAAATGGCCCCACCGAGTACAGCGCTGATTCCGGGCCGCTTTCTATTCCAATTCCAGATGATACGATTCTGCTACTCCAGGTGACCCAACAGCCCGTATGCGGGTTGCTTCAAGGTCCTAACAACATCAACATGAGCGTCGAATACGTGATGCAGTAGGTGCCGACTCCCGCGTCGTCTGGGCCAGAAGCAACAGCGAGACGGCCGCGAAAAGAAAGAAGCTCGAGACGAATTGATCCGAGAGCCTTAGTGGCCGGTGAAGAACTCGGTCATATCAGGAGCCGCCGCGGCCATGCCCGGGAAGGTGTTGACTCCAGAGCCGCTAAGGATGAGTCGCAGAACGCTTTCATGTTGGTAGAGGGTCTGGGACTGGAATCCTTTCTTGGCCGTGGAACTGATGATCAGAGTGGCGACTTGTCCACCGCCGTGGCTGATGTCGGACTGATCCCCTTCATCGAAGGTGATGATCAGCAGGCCCTTACTCTGAAACGCGGGGCTGGCCATCAGCGGCGCGATGTTGGTTTGCAGCCACGCATCAGCCTGCGCGAGCGTGCCATCGTGGGCGTTGTCCAGACGGTTTGGCGCGATAAAAGAATATTGAGGCAACGCGTTGTTGGCGAGATCGGTCGCGAACTGCGTAAACGGCACTATATTGGCCGCCTGGGCACTGTCGCTCTGCACGTCCGATAAGTACGTAAACGGGTTGTGACTTCGTTTGTAAAGGCCAGAATCAGCACCTAAATAACCGGGCGAGGGAAGAGACTCTGCATAGGATTTCCAGGTCTTACCCGCTCTCACCAGTTCGCGGACGACGTTGTCATCGCTGATTATGCCTGAGAAACCGTCGTCGGAAGTTTCCATAAGCCCGGTAGTGAGCATGAGGTAGTTCGGAATGGAAGGGTGCGCATCGGCGAAATATTGCGTGGCCAGGCCGTATTGCGAGGTCAGACTGTGGAAGTAGGGCATGGACGAACTGCCCACGACCTCGGCGTAGCTGTGATTTTCCTCTACCACTAAGACGACATGAGTGAAACTAGGCTGACCCGGGGTGACGGGAGTCTGAGCTCCTGTTGCACCGCCGCTGCCGCACGCGAGTTGTAGTGCGGCTAACGCACACACACCGAGCCAAGTGCAAAAGGTTCTGGGCAGAAGCAAGGCTTTGACTCGCAACGATATACGCCTCCGTGAGGAGGCAGTTCGATGTCGACGTCCGGTAAAAGGTTGGCTACAAATACGCACGGCAGGCTTTGTCTTCGGCGCAGCCGCTCAGGGAAAGTCCGTCACCTTCGGCGTCACGCGAGGATGAATCGAGGTCGCCTCACCCGTGTCGTCGATCACATGGCTGATTCCGCCGTGATCGCCCAACGCTACGGTAATCATGTCGTGGAACCGTATCCCGGGGCTCTTCGGCGTCTCGATTGCCCGGGTCAGGACGACGTCCGGATGCTCGAAGACGCTGTACACGCCCAGCCCCCACGCCTCATGACTCGTTACTCCATCCGCCACCTTGTACGATGCCCAGCCATTCACCCCCGGCGCACTCGTATAGCTCGCCTGGTTCGGGGGATCATAAGGAATCTCAGACTGATAGAAATACGTCCGGCCGGCGTTGCCCTTCCACAGAACCTGGAATTGCTGGTGATGCTCCACAAACAGGCCGTAGATCGTAACGTCGTTTCCATTCACGACCAACCCGTTCTGGCTGGTATTCAGCTCCCATCCCACTCCGGTGCCGTGGTCCGCTCGCCAGATCCAGGTATGGTCGACCAGTGTGTCGTTGCTGTTGATCCTCAGATTTACCTTGGCCCGGCCTACGCCCGCGCCGCCCACACGGAAAAACACATCGTGCAGCGTAATCGGGTCCTTGGCATGGCGCGCCCGGCTTCCCTCGGGCCCAATCTCCAGCAGGACTGGAGATTCGCTCGGCCCCGCATCGAAGAGCAGCCCTGCAATCTCGATTCCGTCCGCATCGGCGGTCGTCATCGCCGCCGTGCCCTTCAACGGACGCAGCGTCGCAAAGCCGAGCCCTAGCACCACTGTATGCGGCCGCGTCACGCGAATCGGGGCGGTGAGCTCATAGATCCCCGGTGTCAGAATTAGGTTCTTGCCTTGTGCGAGCTGCGCGTTGATGGTGTCCGCCGAATCCACACCCGGGCGCGCGATATAAAACCGCGCGATGGGTATGGTCTCTCCCGCCGTTTCCCCGGAGCGCCAGGTAATCCCGACGCTGTCGCTGCGCAGCTCCGGGACCCGCACGCTGAACTCCCCCGCGGCATTCACCTGCAGGAAGGGCTTCTCGCGCACTACCGGCGTCTGCGCAATCTTCGTGTACGGCGGCGAGGGCCAGGCGCCTTCCGGCGGATGCACCACGCCGACAAATACCATGTTCCAGTTCGAGCCCGTCCAACTCTTCCAATCGCAGTTTCGCGAAATCCACTGCTGCTGGCTGCCGGAGTCGACATTCCCGTCGACCAGCGAATCCGACATCCAGCCGCCGCTGGCCCAGCCGTGATTCTGGTGCAGGACCAGGTCGCCGCGCACATGCATGCGCCGCAGCGACACCGCCTGCGAGACTGCCCACTGCATCGTGCCGCCCGCCGGCGTTACCGAGAACCCTTCCGCAGCTCTCCAGAAGGTGGTCGTCGCGTTGTTGTGCTCATGACTCGCATCCGCATGCACGTCACCCGCAATCCGCGTCGCATCGGGCGAGGCGCCCAGCCCCATCACCTCAGTGTAGAAGCCCACCGGCACGTCCACCGAATAGCTTCCGGGCAGGAACAGCAGCGCATTCCGCTGCGGCCCAAACTCATTGTGCTGCTGTACCGCATACACCGCATCAATCTGCTTCTGGATTACCTGCGATGGCATCGACGGATCGAAGATCAGTACATTGGGCCCGAACTCCGGCTTCGCGCCCTTCGCCGCAAGCGCCGGCAGAGCCGCTGCCATCAGCCCCGCCGTAAAGCCCAACCACCTTAGAAGCCGAAGCGCGAAACGCCTACCAGACATAAGTCCCCACTGACCCGGAGGATATCACTGTTTGGAAAGAACTTCGGTGGTACTTGACCGCGAAGGCGTGCCAATCATCTTCGAGAATCAATAAATGACCGTGACCACTTCTCAAGGACAGAACCCTGCCAGTGGGGCGGCTCTTCCCGGTTCTCAGCGTTCCTCAAGGCTCAAGCAAACGCCGGCCGCCGCAATCCACTAGGCGTTTGGCCCCGGCGCGATTCGAGGGAGCGCCCTTCGCCCACTCATTGGCTAGATGGACTTCGGATCGCAATGAACGATACCTGCTCCAAGCCGGGGAAGTGGTCCTCTTTGTCCGGTTTGCGTTCAGTGGGAGCAATTTGCTGGATCGTGGTTCGTGCCGGCAGGACGTGGCCGAAATACTGAACATACACTTCGTCCAACGCCCGCAGATCCGACAGATCGTCGAGGTAGACGTTGGTGGCCACGACGTCGTTGAAAGTCATACCTGCTTCTTCGAGGTTGTCCAGTTGATTTCGCATGGTCTGCCGGAGTTGATGGGCAGTGGTGGTAGCGTAGACGCCGCCGTGGGGTCCGGGAATAAAACCGTCTTTGGCGGAACAATACAAGATTTCGCCAGCAAAGACACAGGGGCTGGCGGTTGGGCTGGGCGGCATGTTCCTGGGGCGCACGGCTCGCCTTTGCTTCAAATCGCGTACGGCCACGCCGGTGTACTCGATGTGAGCTCCGCTCGGAAGGCTGGATACTTCGATCGTGGCCCGTGCCGGAGTGTTGCCGAATTCGAAGCGCGACGCATAATGCTGATTCATGATGCGCGACGGGATGTCCGTGGTCAGGTAAGGGTTGACGAAAACCATGTGGCGGAGGTCGAGGCCGGCAGCTTCGAGGACCGCCTTCATGCGGTCGAGCGCGAAATCGACCTGGGCTGCGGGGTCGTCGGGAACCTTGCCGGTGGCGGGATTGCTGCCGGGCATGGCGGAAAGGAACAACTGATCGTGGGTCAGGATGGCAGGGGAAGCGGAGTCGTCTGACTTATAGCCGGGAGGAAATACGGCCCGCCGGTCAGCCAGGCTGCGCACCGCGATGGCACTGATCTGCACTGAAGACTCCCGAAGTCTGGCCACACCCACCACGGCTCGGGCTGGCGGAGTTTGCGGGAAGACTTCGGCGAAGACCTGGTTCATCTCCCGATATTTGCTGATGTCCTCGAGATAAACCTGGGTGTAGACCACGTGCTCCATGGTCAGCCCCGCGGCCTGGACGACGGACTTGACGTTCTCCAGTGCTTGCCGGACTTGTGCTTCGACGGTTGCCGGCAAACTGCCGTCTGGACGACGAGGACCCTGGCCGGAGACATACACGTAGTCGCCAGCGTCCACGCCGGGCGAGTAGGCGCGATTCGCCGCGGCAGATGCCGGCGCGGGATCTACAGCTCGGATCTGAGCCTGGGCCGGCTGGGCCTGGGCGACCTGAGCCTGAACTCCGGCCGTCGTCAAGAGCAGCAATCCGATGGGCAATATTCGCATCTGAATCTTCCACTGTGGCTATGAAGGAACTATGTTGCCGTCGTATTCTTTACGCTGCGGATTTTCCTTTCCGTGCGGCGCTGAGAATCTCGCGCAGTCTTTGTCCCACGATGATTTCCTGCCCAGGCTGGATGGTCAGGGAAACCAGTTCGATGTGGTCGGCTTCCTTATGTTCTTTGTGGTTCGGGTTGCCTTCGCGAACCGCCGTGACTAGGCTTGGATTATCGGAACCGAGCACTTCGATGACGGGGTCGCTCTCGCGCAGCCTTTGCACGCAGTTGGACGTGGTGAAGCCCCAGGCTGCCTGGTCCCATGAGACTTTCAAAGTGGGGAAGCGGTTTCCATCGTCGGGAATGTAGACATCCGTCTTCACCCCCGGCACGGTGTCTACCAGCTTTCGAATACGATCCACGCGGCCGTTCCACTCGCGGTAGAGTTTCTTCTCGTCCAGGTTCAGCCAGATTTCCAGCGCGGTCAGGCAGCCGATGATTTCTTCTTTGCCGACTTTCATAGGGCGGCAGACGGCACCTTCGCGCGGCGCAGAGTTCATCAGAGCTGCTTCGATCAGGTCTTTTCGGCCGAGGAGCAACCCGCTGCACTGCGGCCCGCACAAGCCCTTTCCGCCGGAGAAGGTGTAGAGGTCAATCTTCATCGTGGCGTAGAGTTTGGCATTGTCGGCGGGAGGGATGCCGGCCGCATCGTCCAGCAGCATCGGCACTTTGCGATCTTTGGCGACGGCGAGTTCGTGCTGCAGCTTCTCGCCCAGGTCGGTGGTATAGATCATGGCGGTGTTTTCATTGACCGCGTTGGCAAGTTCTTCCGGGGAAAAGACGAGAATCAATTTTGCTCCGGTCAGGCGGATGGCGCTGTCAAAAGCGCTCCTGCCGCCCACCATGATCACCTCGTGCTTCAGGCCGGTGGTGTCGGGGAGTTGCCAGATGTACTTGTCATTGGCGCCGGCCATGCATGCGGCGGTCGCGACCGCCATGGCGCCGGCGGCGCCGGAAGTGACGATTCCTGACTCGGCGCCCGTCAACTCTGAAAGACGGCGCCCTACCCCGCGCTGCAGTTCCAGCATGTTGACGAAATGTTGCGCGGCTTCGACCTGGGCCTGACGAACCTCCGGAAACTCCAGAGATCCGCTCAGGTAGGTCCAAGTGCCGCGGCAATTGATGACGGTTTTCACGCCCAGGCGGGTGTATACATTCTGCCGGGGATCTTTGCCGATGGCGGTGGCGGCCTGGGCGTAAAGATTTCGGGCGGCGATCTGGCTCAACAGCGGAGCGGCAGCCGCCAATTTTATGAATGATCGCCGACTGGAACTGGGGGCACCCATTGCACTCCTCCTTATAATCGTCACAGCCAAATTTCCACCTGTTGAAAACGCATACCGAAGACGCGGAGCGCTCGTTCCCAGGGCGAAATTGGTATACCACAGAATACGCTTGACGCCCATCAGTTTATTGCGTTTTATTAGGTTTCCTTTCGTTATCGGGTGGGTTTTGTTATGGCGGAACTTGTACGCTTTTGAACCGCGTCTTACACTCGCAGCGCCATGGCCCTGGGGAGAGAAACAACGATGAAACTGACGCTGCGAAAATCCGATCGGATATGGAGCTTTTCCGTCCTCCTGTTTCTCGCGGGACTGGGGATAACCTCTGCCTGGGCGCAGACCAGCGCTGCCTCGAATCCGTCGGCGAATTCACCCTGCCGCGTAGAACCCGCGGATTATAAGGGCTGGCACGTGCAGCGACTTTCGAATCGCTGGGTGCAACTGATGGTCCTGCCGCAGAATGGCGGACGATTGATCCAGGTGATTTTCGCCGGACATCCCTATCTCTTCGTCAATCCGAAATATGAAGGCAAATACCTGCCGCCAACTGAGAGCCAATGGTTCAACTACGGCGGCGACAAAGTGTGGCTCTTGCCCGAAGGCAATGAAGACGAACAACATTGGGTGGGGAATTCCGACCTGATCGACGACGGGCCCTACGTCTTTCGAAAGATTTCGGAAGGAGAGCACTGCGAAGTGGAACTCACGGGACCGGCCGACCCACGGGCCGGGATTCAGTTGCAGCGCACGATTGGGCTGGATGCCGACTCGCCGCGAATCCGCTTTCACGCCACCATGAAGAACACCAGCGGCCACACGGTGGAATGGTCGATGCAATCGGTCTCGCAATACGATACCGCAGACCCGGGCGCTCCATCGCAGATCAACCCCGACTTCCGGACGTTCACCCCGGCGAACGCCGCCAGCAGTTATCTCAATCGCTACCACGTCCGGTTCGGGCCGGCGGAGAATCGTTCCGCCTCGATAAGAGAAGACGGTCTGTTTGCGCTGCGCTATGTCCACATGGCGGCAGAATTGTGGCTGGACTCAACTGCGGGCTGGCTGGCTGTGGTTGATGGCAGCAGCCGGTATGGCATGGTGGAGCGATTCCAATATGAAGCATCGCGAGCTTATCCGGGCAAGGCGTCCATCATCTTCTGGACGAATGGGCCCGAAATGAGGTTGAGCGCGGAGGGCGAGGCCTCGCTGAGTTCGGAAGGAGACGCAACGCCCTACTACGAAGAGGCGGAGATTAATTCACCGTTGTGCCAGTTGCGCCCAGGGGAGACTTGCAAGCTCGATACGGAATGGTTTCCCACGCGCGCCGGGAGCGAATTTCACGGCGTGACGGATGCCGGCATGGTGGTGAGCCCGCTTCGAGCGAACCGTCTGGAGAATGACAAGCTCAAACTAGCTGGCGCCTTTGGGGTATTTTTCGCGGGGCACCTGGTGGCGCACTTCTACGACGAGCATGGCGGACAGTTGGAGAGTGTCCCTGTGGCGGATGCCGACCCAGTCGAACTGGTGTCGCTCGAAACCGAGATCACTGCGCCAGCCAAGGCGGCCCGCGTCTCATTGCACCTGGAGGACTGGAATGGGCTGGACCGTGGTTCTCTCCAGGAGGTTCCAGTGGCTGCGCGGGAGAATCGCTGACTTGAGTTCCAACCGCAAAGCTGTCGCTGTGGTGTTCGTTGCCATCTCCTTGATTGCGGCTTTCGTTATTGCGGCGCTCGGGTTGGCTGGCTCAACCGCCGTGGCTCAGCAGGCGCAATCTTCCGTCACGGCCGCCGCGAATGTGGGCGCCGAGGACTTGCTGGCAAAGCCCGTCGGCGCAAACTGGACATCCTACAACGGAGATTACACGGGGCGCCGCTACAGCAGCCTGCACGAAATCAATCCCGAGAACGTGGCGAAGCTGCGCGCGGCGTGGGTTTTCCATCCCGGAAATTCCGAGCGGCTTGAGGCCACTCCGGTGGTTGTCAACGGCATCATGTACGTTACCTCGGCCAATGACGCATTTGCGCTGGATGCGCGCACCGGACGCATAGTGTGGCATCATGAACGGGCGGTGAGTTCCGGGCTGCTGGACGATGCCGCAGCTCACCACAACCGTGGGGTGGGAGTGTGGCGGAATTTCGTCTACATGGAGACGGATGATGCCCACCTGCTTTGCCTTGATGCCCGCTCGGGAAATCTGGTGTGGGACGTGCAGTACGCGGATAAGGCGAAGCACTACGGCTCAACCAGCGCTCCCCTCGTCGTGAAGGACGAAGTGATCGTCGGGACGTCCGGGGGCGACTCTGGTGTGCGCGGCTTTCTGGCGGCTTACGACGCGCTGACGGGGAAACTGAAGTGGCGTTTCTGGACCATTCCTGCGCCGGGAGAGTTCGGCTCCGACAGTTGGCTGGGCGATTCGTATCTGCATGCTGG
Organism: uncultured Acidobacteriaceae bacterium; assembly: GCA_963825155.1. Lineage (GTDB taxonomy): Bacteria > Acidobacteriota > Terriglobia > Terriglobales > Acidobacteriaceae > Sulfotelmatobacter. Next base: position 94,631 of record CAWGRZ010000006.1, read on the forward strand.
GGCTACAACATGGATGCCGGGCACTTACGATCCCAAACTCAATACGCTTTACTGGACCACCAGCAACGCCGCGCCCGACTTCGCGGGAGACTCCCGCCCCGGAGATGACCTTTATACCGCCTGCGTTCTGGCACTCAACCCCGACACCGGAGAGTTGAAATGGTATTTCCAGTTCACGCCGCACGACCTGTATGACTATGACGCGAATGAAACGCCCGTGCTGGTGGACGTGGAAGAAAACGGCGCGACGCGTTATCTGCTGGTGCAGGCCAACCGCAACGGCTTTCTCTATACGCTCGACCGCACCAATGGCAAATTCCTTCGAGCGACACCCTTCGTGCAGAACCTGAACTGGGCCACGGGCGTGGACGCATCGGGCCGCCCCATACTGACGGGGCGAATCCCGTCGGCGCAAGGCACTTACATCTGCCCGGGCATCAACGGGGCTACCAATTGGTTTTCGCCTTCTTACAATCCCGAAACCGGGCTCTTCTATGTGATGGCGCTTGAGACTTGCAATTTATTTTTCACGAACCCACGGCCGTTCGAGCCCGGCAAGACCTACTACGGTTCGGGCACGAAACTTCCGCCGGATGAACATGCTCACAAGACATTGCTGGCCTATTCCGTCGCGGAGGGAAAGGCGGTCTGGCGTTACTCGCAAATCGGCCAAGGCGATTCCTGGGGGGGGACGCTGACCAGCGCCGGTGGATTGGTGTTCTTTGGGGACGATGCCGGCTCTCTGGAAGCGGTCGACGCCGGTACCGGCCGCGCCCTCTGGCACTTCAACACCGGCCAGGCGATGCGCGCTTCGCCGATGACTTACATGGTCGATGGAGTCGAGTACGTTGCGGTCGCGGCAGGAAGCGACGTTTTCAGCTTCTCGCTTCCCCATTGACGACCTGGTTCCCGGTTGGCTTTGACTGATTAACTTCCCGTTCGTCCCTCGGGCACGTCGTCGGCCATAAGTAGTCGGTATAAGGTATGATCCGTAACAAAGTAGTTTATCTTCCTTAACACAGAGGACATGAATGACTGACCTAGGTGCGGTACTAGTGCAGTTGAAAAGAGAGCGCAAGCACTTGGATCGAGCAATAAGAGTGCTAAGCGGCGTCGTAAGTAACTCAATAAGTCCGTCGAGTAATGGAGCACATGGAAAGCGACGTTTGTCGGCGGCCGCCCGTGGAAGGATTGCAGCTGCCCAGCGGGCCCGATGGGCAAAGGTTCGGGCAAAGGCGGCGAAAGGAGCGAAGGCAGCTTAAGAATTCTTCAAGGAACGACAAGAAGGGCGCGCTCTCTAGCGTGCCTTTTTTTGTTCGACTGGCACTGATTCGGAAACGGCAAAACTCCGGGCATCCCAGCCAATTGCCACGCGGGTTAGGGTTTCGATTCGTGCCCTTCGCTTGCGGCGCTGCCCCGGGCGGCCAGCTTGTCAGCCTGGTTGACGTCGGCCTCAAGTTTCTGCTCGCCCTTCGTTGCCTGCTGGTCGAGCTCGCGGAAAACGGCGTAGTGCGATGCGGTTGGCCGATCATAGGACCAGTCAATGTCCGCCGCCAGGTACGCGAGATGATCGCGCAGCTTGGTCTCATAGAGCAGGCTGCCTTCGCTCGATTTCATGGCCATTTGGGCAACGCTGTCTATGTCGCCGTTCAGCGCGGCTAGAAGGCTGGCGGCCTGCGCGTCGGTCACACTGCGGGTGGAAACGGCCTTTTGCAGATTGTCGCGCGCGATCAACGCCTGATTAATGTCCTTATCCAGTGCGTCGAGATCGGCATGAATCTGCTGATCCAGGGCTAAGCGGGCTGCCAGGTCCTGCTGCGTTGCCTTCAGCCGCGGATCGAGAGCGACCACAAAGCTGTGTTGTGTTTTCTGACCGCCATAGTCGAGCACAACCGAGTAGGTGCCGGGGACGACGACCGGACCCTCAACCGAGTCCTCCAGGCCGCCGGCCGCGATGGGAGCATGGTAGCCGGTTATCTCCGTATCATGCGGGTAGCGCAGGTCCCACAGGAATCGATTCATGCCCGGCTCGATCGCAGAGAGCTTCGCTTCCTTTTCGCGAATCAGCTGATCGGTGCTCTCGCCCGCTGTGGTCTACCTTACCGGCAGGAGTTTCCTGATGCTCGCTGGTTTGCTCTGCGCTCTCCTGTTCTTTCTCCTTCTCCTTTTTCTCCTCTTCCGTGGCGAGGTGAAAAGCGAAGCTGCGGATTACCCTGCCCTGGGCATCCTTGAATTCGAGTGTTACCGGGGTCCTGCCGTCGTAGTCCTGAGGAATGTGAAAGAAGACCGGCGCGCCGAACGGCGGGTTGTCGCCGGAACCGGGTGGGCGCCTTTCTTCGTCGCTGGGAACACCGTAGTCCTGCGTCAGCCAGGCTTGCTGAGGAGCAAACAGGAAACTGGTGTTGGCTTGCACGGAGGGGTTCCTGGTCAACTGCTCGAGAAGCGTGAGATTGTCGAGCACCCAAAATGAACGCCCGTGAGTGGCCAGAACCACATCCCCCTGACGTGGATTGATGGCGATGTCGCGCACCTGAGCCACGGGCAGGTTGAGCGTGAGCGGTTGCCAATGCGCGCCCGCGTCCAGGCTGAAGTACACGGTGCTGCGAGTTCCAAGGAACAGCAACTTGGGTTCGTTCGGGTCCTGCCGAAGGTCGAAGACAAATTCGTCGTCGGGCAATCCGGAGGTAATCACGGTCCAATGCCGCCCCAAATCGGTGGTCTTGAAGACGTATGGCCGGAAATCGTCCCACATGTAGCGCCGGGCCGTCAGATACGCAGTTTGCTTGTCGGTGTGGGAGGGCTCGATACAGCTGATCCAGGACTCGGGCAGCGCCGGTGGGCTGACACTCTGCCAGTTTTTCCCGCCGTCGGTGGTGACGTGGGCGAGACCGTCATCGGACCCGGCCCACATGAGATTGCCATCGATGGGCGAAACCGCGAGCGCCGAAATTAAGGGATAAATCTCCGCTCCCGACTGGTCCAGATCGACCGGGCCGCCGCTGGGTACTTCGGTGCTCGGCTGGTTGCGAGTGAGATCGGGAGAGATACGGCTCCAGGTCTTGCCGTAGTCGTCGCTCTTGAACACATACTGCGCGGCAATGAGCAGTTCTTTCGGATTCGCCGGCGAAAAAAGAATGGGATGCGTCCACCCAAACCGGTATTTAAGCTCGCCTGACGATGCGCCTTCCTGATAGTGCGGCCAGGGGCTCACACTGTGGTATTCGTCGGTGCGCTGATCGTGTTTCACGAAGATGCTGTAGTAACCGCTGCCATACGTGATTTTGGGATCTCCCGGCTGGGGCACGGAGTAGGTGCTTTCGCCATAGGCAACGCTGCGCCAGGCGGCCAGCGGAATCACGCCCTCGCTGCTGGCGCTGGGACCTTCAAAGGAACCTTCGTCCTGCTGCGCGCCATAGATGTGATAGGGAAACTGGTCGTCGAGATTGACGTGGTAAAACTGGCCAGTGGGCTGATTGTGTTCGGTGCTCCACGTCTTGCCGGCATCGGTGGAGACGGTAGCGCCGCCGTCGTTGCCCTCCAGCAGAATGCGGGTGTCGTCCGGGTTGATCCACACCACGTGATTATCGCCGTGCGGAGGCCGCAGTTTCTGGAATGACTTGCCGCCGTCATGCGACACCCACAGTGCGTCTACCTCGGGCGCGTAGACAGTGTCGGGATCCTTGGGATCCACATAGATGGTCATGTAATAGAAGGCGCGCTGTCGCAGCTTCATTTCCTGGTTGACGCATTTCCACGTGGCGCCAGCGTCGTCCGAGCGGAACACACCTCCGTCTTTCGACTGGATGATGGCATACACGATGTCGGGTTTGCTGGCGGAGATAGACAGGCCAATGCGCCCCAGGACCATCTGCGGCAAACCGGGATTGCGCGTGATGTTGGTCCAGTGCGCGCCTGCATCGGTGGTTTTGAAGATGCCGCTGCCCGGGCCGCCGCTCCAGAGCCCCCACGGCATTCGGATCGCTTGCCACATCGCCGCGTAGAGCACGTCCGGATGATTCGGGTCCATCACCAGACAGATAGCCCCGGTGTGCTCGTCTACGAACAGGATTTTGTCCCAGGATTTGCCGCCGTCGGTGGACTTGAAAATGCCTCCTTGAGAATTGGGGGCAAATACATGCCCCATGGAAGCGACATAAAGGACGTTGGGATCCTTGGGATCGATGAGGATCGTGCTGATCGAGTGCGTGTCCCTGAGACCGGCATACTGCCAGGTTTTTCCGGCGTCCGTGGATTTGTAAACGCCGTCGCCGGGGATCACATCGCTGCGAATATCGGCTTCGCCGGTGCCAACATAGAGAGTCTTGGGGTCGGACGGCGCCACCGCCACAGCGCCAATGCTGGAACTGGGCCCCGGCAGCTTGCCATCAGTAATGTTTTTCCACTCCACGCCCTCGTCGGTGCTCCGCCAGACGCCGCCGCCAACGGTTCCGGCGTAAAAGAGGTTGGCGTTGCCCGGAACGCCGGTCACGGTGACCACGCGCCCCCCGATGTAGGGGCCAACCGAGCGCCATTTGAGCTTGCTCATCAGGGCTTGCGGAGCGAGAGGCCCTGAGCTTTGAGACGCCACAAGAGCGGGAAGGAGTACGGCGATTGCGAAAACAACAAGCGAAGGGAAACTCACGAAACTGAAAACGCGTCTCATGATCCGATTCTCCCGGTCGAATCGTTTTGTAAAATCTTTGCGCGTCGAATATACACCTATCGGACGTGCCTGAGCTTAGCGATTGCTTTTTGGCGGATGGGTGCTTGCCTGTGAACACATAACGTCCTCGGAAGGATTCTCATGTGTACGCCTGGGCAAGCATCGCTGATCATTTTTCAGCACGAATCCTAGACACTCACCTGCACCGACTCCAACTCCGGGATGCACCGGGAGTTTTGGATGGATTTGACGGCGTCTTCGGCGGTGAATTTCCCCATCACCAGTGCCAGCTTGCGGTTGGTTGTCATTTGGACGGGAGTCCGATCAATGCGTTCCACGTATTCGGGAGCGCGGGTACCACGGTTCACTTTCACAACAAATTTGGTGACGTGCATGAGTGTCACTCCTAGTCTTTACCTTTAATCTTTATCTTTCGCAGAAACGATTAAGGAAACGTGAGCAAGCAGCAGCTCATTTCTTTGAAATCGAGTACTCAACTGCCGTAAAGGGCTTGCCACACTCCAAGCAACGATCCTTGAGCCGGGATGTAATCAGTCCGCAATTCGGGCACATTCTTTGTGATCCAGCCCCAGCGACCTGTACTTTCACCTTGCGCATGCCGTGGAGCAGCAGGATCGTGAACAGCACGATCAGCAGACCGAAGACAATGCTGGTTGCGTTCATCGAAGCGACTCTTTCTTGGCGAGTTTTGCATCGACCCAGCCAAGTCGCCCAAGCCGCGCGCAGACATCGCGGAGTGGATGGACTGCGCGCAAGTCGCGGCAAACGGCATCAGCAGACCGCTCACTCGCTGAAAAGCCTAAGGTTGGAGAGCTTCAGATGGACTGGCTTAGGTCAGAGGACCTGAAAGAGGAGAAAAACGTAACCGCCCCAGTAATGATTATAGCAGTTGGAAGCCCACTGCACGGTGTCATCGCCAAGCGAACGAGGCGTACTATTGGGGCGTGAGCAGTTTGCATCCAGAACGGACCGACTCCGACCCTTATCTTTGGCCGGTAACTGTCGATGTCCTGGTTCGAGAAGAGCCCGACGAGGAAGAGGAGGAAGACGAAAACGACCGCAAAGACGACGACGATGATGCCGACAACAGTGATGACGGCTACTCGGAGTAATCAATCAGTTTCGCTGCCTGCGAGTGCCGGTCTACCCTTCTGCTTGCTGATACCGCCCCTGCTGAAGCTGGTAAGCACTTACGACGTCGTGAAGGCGAGATGCTACTGGGTCCGCAGAGCGGTCCGTCCTACAGCGGCACTTCGATCAGAGTTGGACCGCCACTCTCGAACCCCTGGCGCAGCGCCTTGGCAAACCCAGCCAGCGAAGTGACCCGGGTGGCGGGCACTCCCATGCCCTTGGCCAACTGCACCCAGTCAAGATCGGGACGACCGATCTCGAACATGTCCAACGCGCGAGGGCCGGGCTCTCCGACACCCAGATAAGAAAACTCACGCTTGAGAACGGCGTAGTCGCGATTCGCAAACACTACCGTTGTGACCTTCAGGCTCTCGCGAGCGATCGACCACAGCGCTTGCAGCGTGTACATGGCGCTGCCATCGGCGGTCAGGCATAACACGTGCCTGCTAGGACAGGCCACTGCCGCGCCCACCGCCAGCGGCAAGGCAATCCCAATCGAGCCGCCAGTATTTCCAAGCCAGTCGTGCGGCGGAGCGCCCCTGGTGGCAGCCATCATTCCTCGGCCTGAGGTCATCGCTTCATCTACGACAACGGCATTCTCAGGCAGGAGCGCGCCCAGGGTAGCGGCCAGACCGGACAGAGTAATATCCCCGTCCGGCACGGCCGGACGCTCGGCTTTCTGTCCTGACGGTTGCGTCCCAGGCAGCGACAAGGCTTCTGCCAGCACCAGAAGTGCGCCGAGACGATCTTCGCTCGCACCCGCCAGCGTGTGGATTTCACATCCGGGAGGAGTGATAACGCTGTTCTTTCCGGGGTAGGCAAAATACGCCACGGGCGCAGGTGCACCGACCAAGATCAGCTGACGAAATTCCTTGAACTGCTCGACGGCCTGCTCCAGCACATACGCAACCCGCTCTACGAGAGGAAGCCCGGCACCGCGTTCAAGACGGGTCACGGGATACGGAGCGAACAGCGTGGCGCCAGTGGCGGCTGCGATTCGTCCTGCGGCAGAAAGTCCCTTGCCGTACAGCCCATTGCCCGCCAGCAGGATCGCGGTACGCAGCCCTAATCGGAGCATGGTCGCCGCCCGCTCGATGGACGTGGCAGAGGGCAGAGGCGCTCTAGACAGCGCGGGAAGTGTAGCGATTCTTCCGCCGTCGCTCCATGCGACGTCGGCAGGAACGATCAGGGTCGCGATCTGGCCCGATGCGGAGCGTGCCGCGATGATCGCTTCCACTGCATCCCGGCCCACTTGCGCTGAAGAAGATGCCGTCCGCAACCATTTGGAATACGGTCGCGCGATGCCCTCGATGTCGGAAGTGAGGGGCGTGTCATGAGGCAGATGGTAAGTCGCATGCTGGCCAACGAGGTTGATGATCGGCACCTGGGCCCGGCTGGCATTGTGCAGATTAGCAAGTCCGTTGCCGAGGCCCGGGCCGAGATGAAGAAGCGTGCACGCCGGCTTTTCTGCCATGCGCGCATACCCGTCGGCTGCGCCGGTTATAACGCCTTCGAACAGCCCCAGCACACACCGCATCTCGGTGACACGGTCAAGGGCTTCGACGATGTGTATTTCCGAAGTGCCTGGGTTCGCAAAGCAGGTTTCAACACTCCCGGCCACCAGCGTGCGGATTAGGCTTTCTGCTCCGTTCATGGGTTTCAGGCCGCTATCCTTCCAACTCATCCCAAATTACCGCAAGAGCGACGAACTCTGCTCATAAATCCATCCAATCACGGTTCAGGAACGCGGAGGTCTCCGCCCAGCGCCTTGGCCAAAGACCATATCTTTTACGACTTCGCCAGTTGACTCTAGTGTCCCCGGGTTGCGACAGTGACTTTCGCAGAGGAAGTAGAAGGAAGGTCCCGGCCTGAACGATCTCCGATAGGTTCACTACTCGACGCCCCTCTGTTGTCACTCAAGGCCAGCACAGCATAGGCCGTCGCCGCGTCTCTCATGAAATGCCCGACGTTCGAAGATGGATTTCGACGTTGGTTTATCGAGGACGAAGGCCACGAACCGTCTGCGGTGCTCTGGTTACTCACTAACCAGGCGAGCGCCCGCTTCAGAGTGGGGTCCGCGGCTGGCACGCCCGCCTGCTGCAGAGCGAATGCGATAAGGCCTGTGGCATAAGCATCGCTTTGTGGGACCTGGCGGGTCCAGTCTGCCCGCAGCCGCATTCGAGCGAGGGAATGCAGGCTCCAGCGGTTCGGGAAGGCCAGCAATGACAGCCTCCAACCTCCGTCAGACTGCTGTGCCTCGGTGACTTCCTTGATGATCGCCTTCTGCCGCCCGGCATCGAGAAGCCCGGGCAGTTTCGCCGACGCCCATAGCAGAACGACACGATTAATGGTGGATTGCGTTGCATATTCCCGGTTCAAGTAATCGCGGAGCATGCTGAGTTTGGGTTGGATGTCTGGGGTCAAACGGTAGTCTTCCGGGGCGGTCCCTGCCGCAATCGCCGCCAGAGCTGCGCCGTAATCCTTTGAGTCTTTTGCCTCCCATGGTTCCATGCCGAACTGGAGCCAGGACCACGCACCCTTGTCCTCGCCTTCTGTCTGCTGTAAGGCCCACATGTTGCTGAGCGCAGTCCGGGTGACGTCGCTGAGCTTCCCACTCTGCGCATCGTTGCCGGCCAGAATCAGCGCATTGAGAACCGATTCCGTCCCGCGGGATTCCGCCGGCTTTCCGTTACCGTATCCTTTATCGGTGTAGTACGGCCCAACTTGGTTCCAGAGGCGCACGCGCTTGGTGACATTGTCCAGCAGTTTGCTCTCATTCACAGACAGGCCTGGTTCAGCGAGTACCCGGCGGAGTGCAGGTTGCGAGAGGGCATACGGCAAAACAGTGTGACACGAAACGCAGAAGGTCTCGTGGTCGCGGGCAGCGCCGGGCCATCCCATCCAGGTCACTTCTCGTTGATCAAGGTAGGCAGCGGCCGCCTTGGGATCCCAAGAGTGGGCGACGGTCTTCTGGGGATGCGAGCATGCGGTCAGTCGAGGCCGCAGCTAGGCACACCCCCAAGACATATCCCTTCCTCAGACCGGGCTTCACAGCATTGCTCCTCTTTAGCAATCCGGGGGAGGGCTGCGAAGGAGTGTGGCGCCGAGCCGCGTAAACAGCAATTGCTCGGTGCAGCCTAATAAACAATTTCTCACAATAGCCGGGATTGGACAACCAGATAAATCTGCATCCGCGCGATCGCCGCCAGCATTCACTCGCGTGCGCTAGCCGTAGGCCACTCGATCGCATGAATGGTCCCATCGGGTTCGCGCTCGAGCGTCGGAGCATAGAGTCCGAGGAACTGACGGCGCCACCATAGTCCTGTGGTCCGTTTTTCGGACATGGTTGTGAACCAATATTGCCAAATCACAGCGCGCACCTCGCGTGGGGGCGAATGCGGAAAGGGGTTGCTCGCAAATAGATTCAGGACGTCGCTGTCATTGGAGAGCAACTGCACTTCGGTTCTGGGCACGATTGGATAGTCCTGCCACGAGCCCAGTGAGGCAAACCAGAGATTCCAGTCGAATCGCGGCTGGTAGGGTGCGTAAATGCCTGGCGGCTGACTCAGGTCCTGAGGTTTGTAGCGGAACGGATACGCCACCCAGGTTTTTCCATCCTCGGAACCCTGGAACTCGATCTCATATCGCCCCCTGGTCATGATGCCAAAAAGGCCATAGCGATTGGCGATCCGGAAGGAGTCGAGCAGCGCTACCGGCGAAGTTGGCAGGGGCAGTGGGGAGAACATCCAGATCAGCTCGGCGGTGGTCGCGTAAAAGATCCAACCGAGCATAACGCCCACCAGCGACAGCTTCGCGATTTTGAACGCGCGACGAAATCCTTCCGAAGTTTGCCATTGGCTCGGCTGGGGTGTCGTGCTCGGGATGAAAGATTTCTTCCATCGTTGCGGGATGGAGCGCAGCAGAAAGCGATCATCCAGCAAGAGGACTCCCAAGGTCAGGACAAGGTAGTTCAGAAACGTATAGTTGGCGGTGAGAATAATTCCCAGTTCCCACGGAGTCACAATCAAGAAGCAAAGGATCCGCCAGCGGCGCGGCAGAAATACCATCCAGACCAGCCCCAACTCGAGTGCGAGAGTGGCGTAGACAGTCGAAGCATGGAACCAGTGCGGCAAATGCTGCACGTACCAGCCAATCCACGTGGGCAGTGGACCGTTCTGGTAGTACTCGTCCATGGCTGTAAAGTGGCGCCACTCAGGATCTCCGCCGATCATCTTCGCGACGCCGGACTCGAAGTAGATGCGGAACCACTCCCACTGCAGCAGGAACAGACTGGCGCGCGGGGGCGGCGAGGCCAGACCGAGGCCCGGGCGGATTCCGGCAGGAGCAAAGATAATCGCGAGAAAGCCCGCTTCCAGGAGCATGCCATCCGATTGATAGCTGGAGAAATCCTGCGCCGCGCTCACGAATGAGAGGAAGCAGACAAAGCAGATCACGAGCATGGCGCGCGGCCACGTATTCAGGGCCAACAGCAGCGCCGTCGCCATGCCCACCCAGCAGAGAGCAGTCAGCATATGCGGGTCGCTCGAAAGCCAAAGCAGGGTGGGCGCAAACCACAGGCCGCGGCTGTAGCCCAGCGAATGCGCCACCGCCCGCAGGTATTCGTTTGCCGGCAGAATTCCATCAGGGGCGATGAGGCCGCGGATCTGAAAAGCGAGGGAGAAGAAGGCGGAAAAATAAATACAGCCAAGTGCCCGCAGGAAGAGCCAGCGTGGAAGCAGACGGTCCACCGCGCCATGCTCCGAGTCGAATAACCATCGGGTGGCGGACGCTAGGCGGTGCATGAGCGTCAGCAATTATAGCGATTAAGAGAGGGCGTCAAAACCTGGCGTGCGTTCGGGTAGTGTCTTAACTTCGGGGAGCAAGAGCTTTTAACCGCAAAGTACGCTAAGGATTCGCAAAGATCGCGAAGAAAGCAAGATCGAAATTAGGACACTACGCGCCCTTCGCAAGCTCAAATCGATCCAGTGCATGCGGTCGCAGACTCGCCCTCATTTTGCCCGATACACCGTCTTTCCAGCCACCATGGTCCACAACACCTTCGTGTCACGCATTTGCTCCGGAGAGATTGTCAAGACGTCGCGGTCCAGTAAAACTAAATCCGCGCGCTTGCCGACGGCGACGCTTCCAATCGAGTCGAGGTTCATGGCGCGAGCCGAGTTCCGCGTGTAGGCATAGAACATTGCTACCCGGGGCATATCCTGCGACGGGTCCAGCACGCCTTCTGTTCCTTTTCGCGTCTCGGCCTGATAAATCGCTCTAAACACGTTCGCGGTGGAAACCGGCCAGTCACTGGCGCCCGAAATAATCCCACCGTTGTCGAGGATGGAGCGCGCCGGATATTGCCACTTGTAGATCTCAGGATCGAGATATGGCTTCACAATCTCAATGGTGTCCGGACTTGCCTCGGCCCAGAAAAGCTGCAAGGCGCTCACTACGCCAAGTTGCCGGAAGCGCGAAAAATCTTCGGGACGGACGAACTGTTCATGGGTAAGCGTATCCGGCAACCCGGAATTGCCGTTGGCCTGGCGCGCCGCCGCAATCCCATCGAGCGCGGCTTTCACCGCACCGTCGCCAATCGCGTGCACGTGAATGATCAGTCCCAGTTTGTCCGCCGCTACGCACAACTCGGCAAACTTCGCCGGATCAAACAGCAGGTCGCCGTTGCGCCCGGTGTTTTTATAGGGCTTGCTGAGATTCGCGGTCTGCGAGGGATACTCCACCACCCCATCCGCGAAGACCTTGATTCCGGTCACGTGCAGATTGGGAACGTTCTTGTAGACCTCCCGCGTTTTCTGCACTCCGGCGAGTTCCGCCGCAGGATCTTTCGCGAACACCCGGGGAAACGCAACCACCTCCGAGATCAGTTCGCCGTGATCGGCCAGTAACTTGTAGGCGCGCAATACGTCGTCGGTGGCAAGGGGATCCAGCCATGCCGTGATGCCGAGGCTGTAGTTATATTGCAGGGCGGCACGACCGGCGGCCAACAACTGGTCAGTCGTGGGTTTGGGAAGCAGCGGTTCAATCTTCTCCACACCGGCATCGACCAGAAAGCCGTTCGGTTGCATGTCTTTGCCCAGGCCGTAGTAGCTTCGCTCCCCGGCGGAAAGATTCTTCAGAAAATCTGCCGTGATGCCGGCACGCTGCAGCAGGGCGTGATTCGCCCAGGCGGTGTGCCCGTCCATGCCGCGGAGAAGAACGCTTTGCTTCTCGTATGCGCCGGTGCTGAACTCGGCATTGAGGACGTCGGTATGCGACCAGAATTGCAGCGGCATACCCAGAATCTCAAGAATGTCGCCGCGCATGCCCCTGCCCGTCTTTTTCGCGGCTTCGACAAAAGGCGCAAGCTCGTCGAGCGTGTGCACTTTCTCGCTGGCGTCAGCAGAAATCAAGCCGAGTCCCCCGTCGATCGAGTGGCTGTGGGAATCGATGAATCCGGGGAAAAGACTCTTGCCCTCCAGATCAATGCGCTCGGAGTTTGCGGACGCAGCCTTCTCCACCTCGGGCAGGTTGCCCACCGCGATGATCTCGCTCCCACGAATCGCAACCGCGGATGCATAGGGGTTCTGTGGGTCGCCGGTGAAAACCTTGGCATTGAAGAAGATCCGGTCGCTGGAACTTCCCTGCGCCCAAAGCGACGAATTCATCGAAACAAGAAGGAAGGTTGCAACGAACAGAAGAAGCAAAGAATACCGTGAAGAGCGTCTCACTCGGTTACCCTTTCCAAAATCGGACATCCCAAGATTCAACCGGAACAGCCCACAACTATACACAAGTTCTTCAGGCGGAGAGGGCGACATTCTAAAGAGGGCCGTCGGCGCAATAAAAAAAGGCGGCCGGGAAAACCGGCCGCCTCGATCTTCGAAAGCGCTAGGGCTGCACAGTCAAAGTTAAAGTAAGTGTGTGCGCAGAGGTGTTGCCGTTGTTGTTCCCCGCAGTTCCACTTGCGGTCACGGTGACCGTGTAGGTGCCAGGGGGAGTGCCCGGATCCTTGATTGGCGGAGTGCTGCTGCCACCGCATCCCACCAGGGTGACGAGCATTCCGAGAGCGACCAGCGCCAGGATGATGCCCATGCGCCGGCCGTTCTTCTTCCATTCTCCGGCCAGGATCAGGCCGAAGAGGCCTACGCCAGCCAGACTCGCCAGCAGGCTCGGGGCACCGCCATGCGGAGTCACGTCCATCGGCGCCATGAGCGCCGAACTGGGCGCGGTGGTCTTTATCGTCAAGACACTCGTCAGCACGCCGTTACCATTCGGGGTCAGTGAGGGATTGCTGAAGGTGCATGTGGCCTCCGAGGGCAATGTTCCGCAACTGAACGTGACCGTTCCGTTGTAGAAGTTGCGCGGCGTCAGTGTGATGGTGAAGGCTCCGGACGCTCCGGCCGTTATCGTAGTGCTCGCGGGGTTCGCCGAAACAGAGTAGTCGGGCAAAGCCTTGGTTCCGCTGTTGTTGATGAGCGTAGTAACTCCCGAGGTGTAGAACCCGGCAGTCACCACGTCGACAGCGCCATCTCCGTTCAGATCGCCCAGCGCCAGGCCGTAGATGTTCACGCCCACTGGATACTCGACAGGATCGTAGAATGTGCCGTCGCCGATTCCGTACATCACGCCCACCGTGCCGAAATTTGTGTTGTTGTAGACCAGATCCAGATTGCCATCGCCGTCCAGATCCACGAGTCTGATGTCTCCGGGATACGGTTGACGGTAATTAGGCTGCAGCGTGGTGGGATAGGGCGGGACGTTGACTGGCTGAAAGGTTCCGTCTCCATTGCCCAGCGCAACCCCGATTCCCTGACTGTTCAGGGCGCCGCCATCCAACGTGATCGCGAGGTCGGGGATGCCGTCGCCGTTCAGGTCGCCGACCGCCACTTGCTGCGGATTGTTCCCTACGCCGAAGTCGGTCTCAGGATTGAAGGTTCCGGTGCCGTCCCCCATGTTCAAAAGTACCGCCATGCCGGTGCACGAGGGCAGCGGCACCAACAGATCGGGGAATCCATCGCCGTTCAGGTCGGCAGCGGTAATTGCCACGCTCGATGAACAGGTCGGATAGTTCGCCAATGCCGAGAAGTCGCCTGTCCCATCGTTGAGCAGAACGCCGACATTGCTCCCTGCGGAATTGGCCACCGCAAGGTCGGGGAACCCGTCGCCGTTGAAATCAGCTGCCACCACCTCCATCGGACTGGAACTTGCCGCATCGGTCGGGTAGCTGCCTCCGAGGGTAAACGTGCCGTCGCCGACTCCCTTGAAGATCTGGACCACGCCGTTGTAATAGTCGGTGGCGGCAATGTCGAGCTTCCCGTCCCCGTCGAAGTCCGCCACGGCTACAAATAAGAGCCCTCCTCCGGAGCCGTAATTAACGCCGGGCTGCATGCTGCCGTCCGCCCTGGAGAGGAAAACGGTGATCCCCCCGGTGTCGCAGCAGTTGCCGACCACCACGTCGGCAAAGCCATCACCATTGAAATCGCCGGTAGCGATGTCGAATCCCATCGGCTCGCCGCCGTCGCTGCTGGGCGAGTAGTAATCCACGCCTGCCCGGAAAGAGCCGTCCCCATAGCCTTTCATATAGGACAGGCTGTACAAGTCGTCGGGGACAATGATGTCCGGCAGCCCGTCTCCATTGAAGTCCGCCACAATGGCTGGGTTGGAGAGAAAAGACCCGCCCCTGGTGTAACCGAGCGCGGGAGATACCACCGTGCCGTCGCCGTTGCCCAGCAGGATGGTCACATCACTCGAGTCGTCGTTGCTGGAGACTATGTCTGGAAGGCCATCTCCATTGACGTCGGCAATGGTCACCGCTTCCGGATATACGTATCCGTTGGCCGCCGCGTTATAGTACGCGCCGGTAGCATAGGTCCCGTCCCCGTTATTGACGTAGATAGTGATCGTGTTGTCGCTGCAGTTGGCGTTAACAATCTCAGGAAAACCGTCGCTCGTCAGGTCGCCTACGGTTGTGCTGCACGCGTCATATACGCCGTCAGGCGTCGTGTAAGGGACCCCCGCCGCATACAAAGTGGGTGAAGTCGCGAGAAACACCGTCTGCTGGCCCGTGTTCGAATCGTTGGAGGTGACATCCAACAACCCGTCATTGTTCAGGTCGGCCAGAACAGCGTCATATCCCACCTGTGCGTTCAACGCGACGGAGGTAGGAGTGTCGCTGAACGTGCCATCGCCGTTTCCTGTCACTGTCCATACGTTCCCGGGGTTTGCGCTGTCGACCACGACCACATCCAGGAAGCCGGTTGTGGCGTCGACGGACAGAGTTCCGCCTGAAAGAAAGTTGCCGGTGATCGAATAGTTGTTACCCACGGCGAAGGTCCCGTCGCCATTGCTCAGCAGAACATCGAAGCTGGCCTCGGCATTTCCGTTGGTCCCGGGCTGATGCGCGATGATGATGTCATCCAGGCCATCGCCGTTCACGTCGCCGACCACGAACGGATCGCTCTGGTTCCCCGGAGTGGGTGTCAATACCGGCGCCAGAAACGTCCCGTTGCCCTGGCTCAGTACCACGGCGAGGGAATAGGTGCCGCTACCGTTGGGATCGCCCACCAGGCTGACCAGATCCAGGTTGCCATCACCATCGAAGTCCCCAGAGAGAGTCACGTTCTGTCCGGCAAGATAGCCCCCGGCGGGAATCTGCATTGCGCTCACAAAACCAATCTGGCTGACCGGCGGGTTCAGGTTCCGTCGTGGCTTCACGCGCGTTTGCGCCGCCATGTGCACGCCGCGCTCTAACTGTGTCAACCGGCCCGGAATCGGGGCTTGCTTGTGCTCTCCAGCCCGCTCCCTCGCCAGAATCTCCACGCCACGCCCCTTGGTAGGGTGAAAATGAAACTGATTCTCTGCACTCATTTTTTGTGCGCGCGCTCCGTGGGCGCTCATCTTATGCTGCCGAACAGAACCGAAGCTGCAAAGCGCAGTCAACAACGGAAGAACAGCCAGCAGAGTCACAGTCCTCTTCATAAATTCTTCACCATTCCATTCTCGTGAACTTGAATTACGGGGTGTCGCAAGGAAGCTTCAAGTGGACAAGCTCGTGAAAGATGCGAACCCTCCACAGAGTCCGGCCCCACACGGAGAATGTAGTCGATTCCATCCTGATTAGGGATAGTAACGTTGGTAACTCGTGTTGACCGATTTGGTGCGCCGCAACCTCGGTCGTCCTCCCTTCCATCGATAGGCCCTCAGTGGCCATCCTGCTCGCCCAGCGTCGTATACCCACTACTTCTCATATACTGATGGGTACGCGCCGTATCGAATGGATGACTGCGCTGCAGGTATAGCTGCAAGGATCGTTGCAGCCCTGCCCGGGTTGGAGAACTGTTACCCCAATGTGGATTGTTGCGTTAGCCCTCAGGCGACCTTATACGTTCGTAGTGATGGCGTTGGTGCTCATCCTGCTGACGCCGCTGGTCATTCTGCGGATGCCGGTTGACGTTCTGCCTGACATCAACATTCCCGTGATCAGCGTGGTGTGGAACTACGCGGGACTGGCGCCCGACCAAATGGCCGACCGCATCGTCTCCAACTCCGAGCGCGGCCTTACGATCACGGTCAACGACATTGAACACATCGAGTCCCAATCGCTAAGTGGCATTGGGGTCATCAAGATTTTCTTCCAGCCCACGGCTAACATCCAGACCGCATTGGCAGAGACGACGGCGATGGCACAGACCATCCAACGCGGCTTGCCGGCGGGAACCACGCCGCCTCTGATCATTACCTACTCGGCGTCCTCGACTCCGATCGTGCAGTTGGGCCTGAGCAGCAAGACCCTGCCTGAGCAACAGCTTTTTGATCTGGGGAACAACTTCTTGCGCTCGGAATTGGCGACGGTACAGGGTGCTGCGACGCCCTACCCCTACGGCGGCAAAATACGGCAGATCCAGGTCGACCTCGACCTGCCGCGGCTGCAGGCCAACGGCTTGTCGCCCAGCGACATTGTGAATGCACTGAACGTGCAGAACTTGATCCTTCCCGCCGGCACCACCAAGATCGGTTCGCTGGAATACCAGGTCGAGATGAACGGCAATCCGGAAACCATCGCGGAATTGAACGATCTACCGGTGAAAACCGTGAATGGCTCGACCATCTACATGCGCGATGTGGCCCACGTGCGGGACGGCTTCGCGCCGCAAACCAACATCGTGCACATGGACGGAGTACGCGGCGCGCTGATGTCGATGTTGAAGGTCGGCAGCGCGTCCACCATTACCATTGTGGAGGACGTGAAGCGCATGGCGGAGCGGGCATCGCAGTCGCTTCCTCCGGAGATGAAGATTACCCCGCTCTTCGATCAATCGCTGTTTGTGCGGGCATCGATTCGCGGCGTAGTCGTGGAGGGGCTGACGGCTGCCTTTCTGACCGCTGCGATGATTCTGCTTTTCCTCGGGGACTGGCGCCCCACGATTGTCATCTGCGTCTCCATCCCACTCTCGATCGTCGTATCCATTCTCTTGCTGAGCACGCTGGGACAGACCATCAACATCATGACCCTGGGCGGTCTGGCGCTGGCGGTGGGAATACTGGTGGATGACGCCACGGTGGAAATCGAGAACATCGAGCGCAACCTGGCGCAGGGCAAGGAGATGAAGCGGGCGATTCTGGATGGTGCGGCGCAGATCGCGGTCCCGGCTTTCGTCTCCACCCTTTGCATCTGCATCGTGTTCGTCCCCATGTTCTTCCTGACGGGGGTGGCGAAGTTTTTGTTCGTGCCGCTCGCCGAGGCGGTGGTCTTCGCCATGTTGGCCTCGTATCTGCTCTCGCGCACCCTCATTCCCACGCTGGTGATGTACATCATGCGCGGACACGAGCATCGGGCGGCGGGGCCGAAGAGCTCTGATGGGGCGCTTTCAGCGCGGATTTGAGAGCAGCTTCGAAAAGTTCCGGTGCGGCTACTACCAATTGCTGGAAACCACGATCGAGCACCGCAAGCTCTTCGCCTCGTTCTTTCTTGGGTTCTGCCTGCTGTCGCTGGGCTGGGTCTTCTTTCTGGGCGAGGACTTCTTTCCGTCGGTGGATGCCGGCCTCATTCGGTTGCACATGCGTGGCCGCGCCGGTCTCCGGGTGGAGGAAACGGCTCGCCTGTGCGCCCAGGTAGAACAATTCCTGCATCAGGATTTCCCTAAAGGTGAGATCGCAAACGTGCTGGACAACATCGGATTGCCGAACTCGAGCATCAATTTGTCCTACGGCAATTCAGGCGTGATCGGCACCAACGACGCGGAAATCCTGGTGGGGCTCAACCAGGAACACCATCGCCCCACGGCGGACTATGTTCGACATCTGCGGCAGGAACTGCCCCGGCGATTTCCCGGGGTGGAGTTCTTCTTTCAACCGGCGGACATCGTGACGCAGATCCTGAACTTCGGATTACCCGCGCCCATCGATATCCAGGTGATGGGTGCGGATATGCAGCGCAATTATGAGATTGCCCAGCAAATTGCCAATAAGTTACGACGCGTGCCCGGCGCCGCTGATGTGCACGTGCAACAGATGCTCGGCCTGCCGACGTTGCATCTTGACATGGACCGCAATCTCGTAACCCAGGTGGGCATGAATCCGCGGGACGTCGCGCAGAGCGTACTGGTTTCCCTTAGCGGCAGCTTCCAGACCACGCCCAGTTTCTGGCTGAATCCCAAGAACGGAGTCACGTACCAGGTGGTGGTGCAAGCGCCGCAGTACCATATGACGTCGCTGCAAGATTTGATGGATATGCCGGTCAACGATCCTTCGGTCCCCAATTCGCAGGTGCTGGGAAATCTGGTGCGGTTGTCGCCAACGGCGCGGCCGGCCGTCGTATCGCATTACAATGTGCAGCCCGTCATGGATGTGTACGCCAGCACGCAAGGGCGCGATCTGGGGGCGGTAGCCAGCGACACGATGAAGGTACTGCAGCCTTTTATGGACCATCTGCCACGGGGTTCGCGGATTGAGGTGCGAGGGCAAGTGGAGACCATGAAGTCCTCGTTTCTCGGGCTGGGGATTGGACTGCTGGGAGCGATCGTGCTGATCTATTTCGTGATCGTGGTGAACTTCCAGTCGTGGCTTGATCCATTCGTCATCATCACGGCTCTTCCGGGCGCGCTAGCGGGAATTGCGTGGATTCTCCTTCTGACGCATACCACGCTCAGCGTGCCGTCGCTGACCGGAGCGGTGATGTGCATGGGAGTGGCGACGGCTAATTCCATCCTGATGGTGTCGTTTGCGCGCGATCGGATGCAGGTCGGAGTTCCGGCGGCGAAGGCTGCGCTGGAAGCGGGTTACACTCGAATTCGTCCCGTGCTGATGACCGCGCTGGCGATGATTATCGGGATGTTCCCTATGTCCCTGGGCCTGGGGGAGGGTGGCGAGCAGAACGCACCGCTGGGACTGGCGGTCATTGGAGGTCTGCTGTTTGCCACGGTTGCGACCTTGTTCTTCGTGCCCTGCGTGTTTGCCATGGTGCACGGCCGACGAGAAGCGCGGGCCAGCGAGCTTCGTCACTCATAACAGGGGTGCAGAGTTCTGAGAAATCTTAGAGATTAGAGATTGGAGATTAGAGAATCGAGCAAGTCACTATGCAGACGGAACCAGGAACCGATCATTCCCTCGAGGAACCGCAGCGTACGCCACCCCAGGTGACGCCGCCTCCGGAACTTACCGCGGCGCCGCCGCGTAAGGCGGTGCTCATCGTCCTAATGGTGGTGGCGGTGCTCGCCCTGAGCGGGGCCGTGAGCATGTTCAGCCGGGTGCGGGCTGAACGGGCGCTGGTCAAGGAAGCAGATATCGATTCGGTCGCGACCGTCGTGGTCGTGCATCCGACGGCGGAGAAGCCCGACGAGGAACTGGTGCTGCCGGCATCGTTGCAAGCGTATGAAGAATCTCCTATCTATGCCCGCACCAGCGGATACCTGCTGCGCTGGTATAAGGACATTGGCAGCCGGGTCGGCAAGGGCGACCTGCTGGCGGAGATCGATACTCCGGAAGTCGATCAGGAACTGTCGCAGGCGCGGGCCAGCCGCCAGCAAATTGCGGCGCAGTTGGATCTGGCGAAAATTTCCGCCGATCGCTGGCGGAATCTGCGCAAGACAGACTCGGTTTCCCAGCAGGAAACCGACATGCAGACGAGCGCCTACCAACAGGCCCAGGCCAACCTTGCCGCCGCCGACGCCAATGTCCGTCGTCTCGAACAGTTGGAATCGTTCAAACATGTGTACGCGCCGTTCTCCGGAGTGCTGATCAAGCGCAACATCGATCCCGGCGCGCTGATCAACGCGGGATCGTCAGGCGTGGCGCTGTTTACGCTGGCCAGGGTTGATCCCCTGCGCGTGTTCGCCAGTGTCCCCCAGACGTATGCGCCCGCCATCAAGAACGGCATGCCGGCTTACGTCACGCTGCAGGAGCTTGCCGGACAGAAGTTCAAAGGAACAGTAACGCGCACCGCCGAGGCCATCGATCCGGCGACGCGTACCCTGCTGACGGAGGTGGACGTCCCCAACAAGGACGGCCATCTGTTGGCCGGCTCTTTCGGCGAACTGCATTTCTCACCCCGGATCAACGGCGAAAAAGTTACGGTGCCAGTGAACGCCATGCTCTTCCGTGAGGAGGGCGCGCGACTGGCCGTGGTGGGAGCAGACAACCGTGTGCATTTGCGTCCCATCACCATTGGCCGCGACTACGGTACGACTCTGGAGATTCTGTGGGGAGTGAGCGTCGGGGACCGCATCATCGTCAATCCCCCAGATTCCCTGGAAGATGGACAGACGGTGAACGTCGCCGCGGACAACCCGGAAGGTAAGCACTCATGAGGTGGTTGGCGGTTGCGGCGGCGCTCGGGGCCAGCGCCTGGCTGGCAGGCTGCGCCGTGGGTCCCAAATATCAACGGCCGCCGGTCCAGGCTCCCCCAGCGTGGAAGACGGAAGGTCCGTGGCGCGAGGCCGCGCCGAAGGATGCCATTCCCAAGGGAACCTGGTGGGAGATTTTCCACGACGACGAGCTCAACCGTTACGAGCAGCAACTGCTGGCCGCGAACCAATCGCTCGCGGCTGCGCGAGATCGCCTGGACGAGGCCCGTTCGCTGGCGCGGGTGGCTTCTGCCGGGCTGTTCCCCACCCTCGAACGCTGATCCCAGCGGATCACGCAATCGGTACTCCGGCAATCGTCCCGGAAGTTCTGCCCCGGTGACCGCGATCACCCAAAACGCGTTTGAGATTCCATTCGCGCTGAACTACGAAGTCGATCTGTTCGGGCGGGCCCGGAAGACGCTGCAAGCGGCCAACGCCAGCCTGCAGGGCACGGCGGCCGATCTGCAGAACGTTCAATTAGTCTTGACCGCGGAGCTCGCGGCTGACTACTTCAGTTTGCGCGAACTGGATTCCGAATATCAGGTGGTCGAGGAGTCAGTCAAGATTCAGCGGGAAGGGCTCGTGCTGGTGACCCATCGGCATGAGGGCGGGATCGCCTCGGGACTCGACCTGGCCCAACAGCAGACGCTGCTTGATTCCACGGTCACGCAACTCGATTTGCTGCAGCAGCAGCGGGCGCAATTTGAGCATGCCATCGCGGCGCTCACGGGAAACGCCGCCTCAACGTTCAGCGTTCCTGTGGCTCCATTGCACGCAGCTCCGCCGCCAGTTCCGTTGGGAATACCGTCGGACCTGATGGAGCGGCGACCCGATGTGGCCACCGTTGAACGCGCCATGGCCCAGGAGAACGCGCTGGTGGGAGTTGCCCGCACCTCGTTTTATCCGCAATTCACTATTTCCGGCAGCGGCGGCTTCCAGAGTGTGAGCCTCGGTTCGCTGATTACGGCTCCCAGCGCGTTCTGGTCGCTGGGTGGCGACCTGTTGCAGCCCATCTTCAATGGCGGACGTAATCGGGCGACTCTCGCCGCCACAGAATCCGCCTACAACGAATCAGTTGCCAACTACCGCCAGTCGGTGCTCACTGCGTTCCAGCAAGTGGAAGATGGATTGTCGGGGTTGAATTCTTTGTCGCGGGCAGCTGAGAGCCAGAGTGCGGCGGTCGCAGACGCACGCCGCGCGCTGAACATCGCCAATGATCGCTACGTTGGCGGACTGACCACGTTCCTCGACGTCATCACCGCACAGTCCGTGTTGCTGACCAACCAGCGCCTGGCGGCCCAACTTCTCGGGCAGCAGATGGTTACTTCGGTATACCTGGTCAAAGCATTGGGCGGAGGCTGGGACACATCGGCGCATTCAGAACGAGCAGGTTCATCCCCGGGCGACACAAGTGGTGCAGCCGTAGCGCAGTCCTCGATTCATTCTTCGCGCTTATCGAAAATGGAGAGTGAACCGAAAACGCTCGACCGTCCTTTACCTTTACCCTTACTTTGCCGCTTCGGGCTGAGTCACCATGAGGGCGGGAACCTCCTGTTGTTTTACCAGGCTGTTGTAGGCCGCAACGTCGGTCGAGACAATCGCCTTCCACTTGGCCAATTGTTCATCGACCGCTTTGCTGAGCATGTCGAACACCTCGTAGGACTGGCTGGTCGGGGCCGTGTCGGCGCTTCCCACAACGCCACTCAGCGCGACGAGGTGATTGTTGAGACGCACCGGGAAATTTAGAACGTCCTGACCGCTCTTGGCCTTGGTCTGGATGAGCGCTTCTTCGACTTCCGTCATCTTCTTATCCAGCGTCTTGCCCGCATCGGCAATCGTCTTCTCCCGCGGATCATTCTTGAGACGCCGGTTGATGGCATTGATCTGCTCTCGAACGTCGCGGATCTGAATGATGGCGTCATCCGTCTCCGTAACCTTGTCCCGGATCTTGATCAGCAGATCGAATTGTTTGGCGAGATCGTCCTGACTAATCTTGAGGCGCGGATCGGCCTTGATCTCCAGCGGCGCAGTATAGGTCTTGCCCAGTACGGTCAGCCGAACTTGATACGTACCCGGCAACGCCTCGGGGCCGTCCGTGCTGCCTCCCCAAAGCGGTGCTTTCGGAACTTTCGTTGCTCCTTCGTAGCGCAAGTCCCAGACGAAGCGGTTCAGGCCGGCATCTGCGGGCAGGGTGCTCGCGGGGTGGGGATTGGAGGATCCCTCATCATCTTCCGTGGGTTCTTCCTTCTTGGGGAATTTGCGAATGACTTTCCCGGAGGTATCGAGAATTTCCAGCGTAATCTTCGGGGCTTCTGGTTTTTCTCCTTCGGTCTTGTCCGCTTCCGGTTTCGCCTGCGAGTCTCCGCTGCTCGAAGTCGAGGCTTCTTTCTTATCCGGTTTCTTCAGCGAAGTCTTCAGCCAGTAATCGATGGCGGCTCCGGCGGGCGGATTCTTCCCCACATTGCTATGCTCGCCAAAAGACGGGCTCCCAAAGACCGTGTGATTGGCCGCCGCCGGCGGGAACAAGTGGGCCTCCTGTTGCGGGATCGAGTCGTCGTATTGCTCCAGCGCTGTGATATCGTCCAGCACCCAAAAGCTGCGCCCGTGAGTTGCGACGACGAGGTCGTTATTCTTGATGACGAGGTCATTCACCGGGGCCAGCGGCAGATTCAGTTGCAGGGATTGCCAGTGCCCGCCGTCATCGAAGGAAACGTAGACACCCTGCTCCGTTCCGGCGAAAAGCAACCCCGCGCGACGGGGATCCACCCGCACCGCGTGGACGTAATCGTTGGCGGGAAGGCCCACTACCAGTTTGGTCCAGGTCTTGCCGAAGTCCGTCGTCTTAAACACGTAGGGAGCGAAGTCATCCAACTTATGGCGTTCGACGGCGAGGTACGTGGTTCCGGCGTCGAGGGATGAAGCCTCGATCATGCTGACCGTGCCCCACTCCGGCATGGCCTTGGGAGTGACGTTGTCCCAGTGCTGGCCGCCATCGCGGGTGAGGTGAACCAGGCCGTCGTCGCTCCCCGCCCAAATCAAGTCCTTCTGGACGGGCGACTCCACCACGGAGAAAATTGTGTCGTAGACTTCAACGCCGGTGTTGTCTTTGGTAATCGGTCCACCCGAAGATGCTTGTTTGGATTTATCGTTCCGCGTCAGATCGGGGCTGATGATCGTCCAACTCATTCCGGCATCGGTCGTCTTGAACAATACTTCGCCGGCATAGTACAGCGTCTTGGGATCGTGAGGCGAAAAGACGATGGGTTCGGTCCACTGGAAGCGATGCTTGACGTCGGCCGCGGACCAGCCGATCGGGTTCACTGGCCAGGGATTAATCTGCTGTTCTTCATGCGTATGCTGATCATGGCGCGTAATTTCACCGCCATAAGAGCCGGCATACACGACCAGCGGGTCGGTGGGATCGGGTGCGATGTAACCGCTCTCGCCGCCGCCTACGTCATACCAGTCGGGGCGGTCGATCGCGCCCTCGAAACTGGCACTGGCGATTCCAACGGTCGAGTTGTCCTGTTGTGCGCCATAAATGTAATAAGGGAACCGGTTGTCAGTCGTGACGTGGTAGAACTGCGCTGTCGGCTGGTTGTCCTGGCTGGTCCAGCTTCCGCCGCCATTCGTCGAGATCGTGGCACCTCCATCATTTCCATTGATAAGTCGGTTGGGATTCGCAGGATCGATCCACAGCGCGTGATTGTCCCCGTGCGGCGCGTGCACCGGATTGAAGGTCTTGCCCCCATCGGTGGATCGATAAACGCCCGTGTTCAGGATGTAGACCGTGTCTGCCGACTTCGGGTCGGCGAAAATGTGCGAATAGTACCAGGCCCGCTGCCGAAAGCGATGGTCGTCCGTCATGAGATGCCAGGAGTCTCCCCCGTCGTCGGAGCGATAGATTCCGCCTTTCTCGGCTTCAATCACCGCCCACACCCGATTCGGATCGGCTCCGGAGACGGTGACGCCGATCCGGCCGAGAATGCCTTCCGGGAGCCCGTGTCCTTTTAGTTCCTTCCACGTCGTGCCGCCGTCGATCGAGCGATAAAGACCGCTCCCCGGGC
The DNA here is from genome assembly GCA_963825155.1 of uncultured Acidobacteriaceae bacterium. Classification (GTDB taxonomy): domain Bacteria; phylum Acidobacteriota; class Terriglobia; order Terriglobales; family Acidobacteriaceae; genus Sulfotelmatobacter. The sequence goes on from CAWGRZ010000006.1 coordinate 119,353, forward strand.
CCCCGCTATCCAGGCTCCACGGGGTTCGCCGGGCTTGCCACAGAGCTGCGAACAGAATATTGGAATTGCTGGGATCAAATACGACGTCGATGCCACCCGTCTTGGCGTCTTTGTAGAGCACCTTCTCCCAGGTCTTGCCTCCATCCCGCGTGCGAAAGATTCCGCGCTCCTCATTGTCGGCAAAGGGATGGCCCAGCGCCGCCACGAATGCAATATCAGGATTCTTGGGATTGACGATCAGGCTGCCGATGGCGTGTGTGTCTCCAAGGCCCACCAGCTTCCACGTCTTGCCGGCATCGATCGACTTGTACACGCCGTTTCCGCCCACGATGTTGCCGCGGATGCACGCTTCCCCGGTTCCGACGTAGATTACGTTGGGGTCCGACGCAGAGACCGCAATGGCGCCGATCGAAGGGGACGCGTCTTTGGTCTTGTCGAAAATGGGCTTCCAGTTGAGACCGCCGTCCGTCGTCTTCCAAACGCCACCGGCGGCCGCGCCGAAATAATAGACGTCATCCTGGCCGACGACGCCCGACACGGCAACGACACGTCCGCCGCGAAATGGGCCGATCAGCCGGTACTGCAGGCCCTTCCACGGACCCTGGGACTCACGTTCATCCGCTTCGGCGTCGGCAGCCGCCGCGCCAGCACTGTTCGACGGCTTCTGCGGTTCGACCTGCGTTTGCGCGGACTCCGAGCTTTGTTTCGGTTGCTGCTTCTGTGCCAATACAGGGTTGACGAAACATACGACAAGCAGGACGACTGTAATCGTTCGCAAGGTTGCTGTTCTCCGGAGACGTACACAATAAATGGGGGCCTGCCGATACTCAACAGGAAAGCGTGGCGAAAGTCAGTTCCGGGGCAACACCCGAGTATTGAGGGTGGAAACTAACGATTCCTGGATCTCGCCGTCCAACTCAATGTTTGCCTGACACCCCATGAAACACTTCTACGTGCTGGTTACCCTGCTTCTTCTTAGCCTTTCCGCCTTCGCCGGCGAAGAGGCCATGTTCCGCGCCAACCCTGAACACACGGGCGTCTACGACGCCGTCGGAGTTCCACACTTCAGCAAAGTTAAGTGGAAGTTCCACACGGACGGCTCTGTGATCTCATCGCCTGCGATCGTCAATGGCACGCTGTATGTGGGTAGCACGGATCACAACCTGTACGCGATTGACCTCGAAGCTGGGACGTTGAAATGGAAGTTCAAAACCGAAAGCCGTGTGACGTCGTCCCCGGCCGTTTCGGGTGGACTCGTCTATTTCGAGAGCTATGACGGAAATTTCTACGCGGTAGATGCTCTGAGCGGCCAGTTAAAGTGGAAGTTCCAGACCCAGGGCGAGCGCCGGTTTGCAGCCAAGCACCTGCACGGTGCGCTTCCGGCCGCGGAGACCATGCCCGATCCCTTCGATTTTTATCTTTCCTCGCCCACGGTGTGGAACGGCGCTGTGTACTTCGGGAGCGGCGACGGAAGCGTTTATGCCCTGGACGCGGCTTCAGGACAGTTGAGGTGGAAATTTCAGACGGCCGATGTGGTTCACGCCTCGCCCGCGATCGCTGACGGCACATTGTTTATCGGGAGCTGGGACAGCTACTTCTATGCGCTCGATGCCGCCACGGGAAGCGAGAAATGGCGACTGAAAACGGGGGAAGATCCCGTCATTCATAATCAGGTCGGCATTCAAGCGTCCGCGATGGTCGTGGACGGGATGGTTTATTTCGGTTGTCGGGATTCGAATTTCTACGCGGTCGACGCCAAGAGCGGACAGAAGCGATGGACCTTCAACAACAAGGGCTCGTGGGTGATTGGTTCGGCCACCGCGCTGAACGGGAAGGTCTACTTTGCGACTTCCGACTCCGGCAAATTTTATGCGCTCGATGCCAAGTCGGGCGCTCCAGTGTTTTCCCTGGATTTCAGGGGATGGCCGATGTTTTCGTCCCCGGCAATCGCCGGTCATATACTGTATCTGGGATCGCACGAGGGAAAGCTCGTCGCCATCGATCTCGCGGCCCAGAAAATTGCGTGGACATTTCAAACCGAAGGATCCCTGAAAAACGGCCCCACCTACACCAAGGCAGACGGCACTCCGAATTATGAAGCCGCCTTCACAGACTTCTTTTTTGACGACATGGTCATCGGCGTCGACAAGATGATGAGCGTGGGCACAGTTCTTTCTTCCCCGGTAGTGGTGAACAACGTGATCTACTTCGGAAGCACCGACGGGTACGTCTACGCATTGATGTAGGAATTTCCAGCGGCGATCGTTGAGTAAAGATTCGTAAAAACCTCAGCGATTTCGCAACTCCAGGTCCATAATCTGGTTCATACCACTGTCCAAGTCTTGGTTTCACAGGAGGAACTACTATGCTTAAACATTGCTTACTCGCGCTCATGCTGGCGGGCCTGGTCTACGCGGTCCCGCCCTCCGTTGCCGCGCAAGAGAGCGGAAGTGACGGTCAGCAGTCTGCACCGCAGCCCGAATACGGGCGTGGGCACCACCACTTTGATCCGGCAAGGCGCGCCGAAATGCTGACCAAGCAACTGAACCTTACCTCGGAGCAGCAGCCGAAAGTGCTCGACATTTTGAAGTCGGAACAATCGCAAATGGAAAGTCTGCGTTCGGATTCCTCGGTCTCACGAGAGGATCGCCGACCGAAGATGATGGAGATTCGTAAAACCTCCGACGACCAGATTCGCGCGCTTCTCGATTCCAACCAGCAAAAGAAATGGGGCGCGATGCAAAGCAGGCAGGAACATTGGCGGGAACAACGCCACGAGGGGCAAGCCCCGGGCGCAACACCGGATTCCTCTAAGCCGCAGTAAGTCTTCAGGGGGCGGAGAGAATCTTCCGCCCCCTGACACCCCTTGGCGCGAAAATGTTCCCTGAGGATTCGATCCATTCGCTACACTGGTTTGCCTAACCCATGCGCACATCTATCCTGCGGAAGTTGACCCTGCCTCTTTTTTTGGCGCTTCTTTTCGGTTTGAGCCTGATGCCGACGGCAGCGCAGTCCCTTGCTCCGGAGTCTTTCGGAGGACTCAAGTGGCGGCTGATCGGACCGTTTCGCGGAGGGCGTGCCGTGGCCGTGGCGGGAGTGCCTGGCGACGGCACCACGTTTTATTTCGGCGGCGTGGATAGCGGCATCTGGAAAACCAGCGACGCCGGGGTGGTTTGGAATCCTATATTCGACAGCGCGCCGGTAGGTTCGATTGGGGCGCTGGCGGTCGCGCCATCGAATCCGAAAATTATTTATGCCGGGACGGGAGAGGCGGACATTCGCTCCAATCTGGCGTCGGGCGATGGAGTTTATAAATCCACCGATGGCTGGCCAGACCTGGCAGAACATTGGGTTGCGCGATTCCCGGCAAATCAGCCGGATCGTAGTGGATCCAAAAAATGCCGACATCGTTTATGTGGGCGCGCTGGGACATGCCTACGGGCCGAACGATGAGCGGGGCGTCTACAAGTCATCGGACGGCGGAGCGCACTGGGCAAGAGTTCTGGATCAGGGGCCCGAGATCGGCGTCGCCGATCTGGCAATCGCGGCCGATGAGCCCAGTGTTTTATTTGCCGGCACATGGCACACCCGGCGTCCGCCCTGGAGCACTTATGCGCCAATCGATGGACCGGGCAGCGGAATCTATCGCTCACAAGACGGCGGGCAATCCTGGTCACGCCTTACGGGTTCGGGACTGCCGGATGGTGACTGGGGACGGGTGGCGGTGGCGGTTTCGGTGAATGGCAAGCGCGTTTATGCGCTGCATCGACAACGCCGAAGAAATCCGGACTCTATCGGTCCGATGACGGAGGCGACACCTGGACGCTGGAGAACGCGGACCCGCGGCTCACCAGCCGTGCCTGGTACTTCGGCAATATCACGATTGATCCGCAGAACGCGGACGTCCTCTACGTGCCCAACGTTGCGCTTTACCGATCGGAGGACGGAGGCAAGACGATCTCGGTTCTTCGGGGCGCGCCCGGCGGGGACGACTATCACCAGATCTGGGTCGATCCGCAGAATTCCGCTCGCATGGTTCTGGGCACGGACCAGGGAACCACCATCAGCCTGGATTACGGCAAGACCTGGAGTTCGTGGTTCAACCAGCCGACGGCGCAGCTTTACCACGTGATTACGGATGACCGGTTTCCGTATGCGGTGTACGGAACCCAGCAGGACAGCGGAAGCGCCGCGGTTTTCAGCCGCACCGACCACGGCCAGATCACGCCGCGCGACTGGTTTCCGCCCAGCGGAAGCGAGAGCGGATACATCGCGCCTGATCCTAAGAACCCTAACATTGTTTTTGTCAGCCAGACCTACGGGGGTATCGCCCGCTTCGATCTTCGCACCTCGTTCAGCCAGGACATTACTCCGTGGCCTTTTCCCAACTGGGGTTCAGAAATCGCAGCCCGCAAATACCGCGATCCCTGGACCCCGGTGCTGCTGTTCTCACCCTTCGACAAGACGACGCTCTATCTGGGCACGCAGTACGTGATGAAAACCACGGATGGTGGCCTGCACTGGGCAACGATCAGCCCTGATCTCACGGGCGCCGCGCCGCTGCTCGGAGCAAAGAGCGCCCAACAAAAGCCGGAAGGTCCGCCGACGGTGGAGAATGCCAGGCAGCGCGGATACGGAGTTGTGTTCACCATTGCTCCTTCGAATCTGGACGGAGGTTTGATCTGGGCGGGCAGCGACACAGGCCTGATTCATCTGACCCGCGATGGCGGAAAGACGTGGAAAGATGTGACGCCGACGGGCGTCGAGAACTGGAGCAAAATATCTCTGATCGAAGCTTCCCACTTCAACCCCGGAGAAGCATACGCAGCGGTGGACCGGCATCGCCTCGACGACCAGACCCCCTACATCTACCGCACACGGGACTATGGAGCAACCTGGCAGCCGATCACGGTTGGCATTCGCGTTCCGTCGTTTGTGGGTGCGGTCCGGGAAGATCCGAAGCAGAAAGGCTTGCTCTTCGCCGGAACGCAATTCGGAATCTATGTCTCGTTCGATGATGGCGATCACTGGCAATCGTTGCAGTTGAATCTGCCGGTGACGGCCGTCGCGGATATGGCGATTCATGGCGATGATCTGGTCGTGGCCACACACGGGCGCTCGTTTTGGGTCCTGGATGACATCACTCCCTTGCGGCAGGCTCATGAAGCGGAGCAAGCGGCAGGACCCTGGCTGTATCGTCCCGCAACCGCCACGCGCGTGGATAACGATGTTTTTCTCGGGAGTCCGCTGCCGCCGGAAGAACCTACGGCCGAAAATCCACCGAACGGCGCCGTGATTGATTACTCGCTGAAATCGGCCGCCGGACTCGTCAAGATCGAGATTGTGGACGCGAAGAAGGATCTGGTGCGCGCCTTTTCCTCCGACGATGGGAAAGAACGAAAGCATCCGCCGCTGCCCATTGCCGAGCGATGGTTCCCCCCGCCGCAGCTGGTGCAGAAGACTCCGGGCATGCACCGCTTCGTGTGGAATCTGGCTTGGGGCGGTCCCGGCAGCACGGATGAGGATGCAACTGAGAATGAGTATGGCGCTCCACACGGCCCGCGCGCGGCGCCGGGGAATTACGAAGTGCGCTTGACGGTCGACGGCAAGACGTGGACGCAGCCGCTCCAGATCAGGATGGATCCGCGATCGGCGGCGACGCCTCAGGAATTAGAGCGACAGTTTGAGTTAGGCCGGTCGATCTTTACCGAAACTCTGCAAGCCAAGCGAACCGTGGCGGAGATCCATGCGGTGCAGAAGCAGCTGGCGGATGTGCAAGTGAAGCTTGGCGGAGAACATGCCGACCTGAAGGCAAGCGCGGCGGAAGCAGCGACTGAAATACAAAAGATTCTGGCCGGCGGTGAGGGAGCACCCGGCGCAATGGGATTGGAAAGGGCCAACACCGGGCTGGCCTCGGCGCTCAGAGTTGTGGAGAGCAGCGATCGCGCCGTGCCCGTCCAGGCGCTCGACGTCTACCAGGAGTCGAATAACGCGATGAAGCTCGGGGTCGACGAATGGAATCGGTTCAAGACCACGCGCCTGCCTCAACTGAACCAGCAACTGCAAAAGGCGAATCTTGGGCCGATTGCCATCGCGGAAATAGAAAAAGACATGGAGTAGTGGATTCCTCGCCGGTCCGGTACAGCCTGGCCCGGTAGAGCCTGGTCCGGCAGAGCCTGGTCCGGCAGGGCCTGGTCCGGCAGGGCCGAACATCAGAATTGGCGAGGCTTGTGCGGGCCTCGATACTCTACTTTCGTGCCACGCCTATGGCACGCTCTGGCGTTGACGTAGAACCTCTGGCTGGTTACTTTAGAGATCATCCTTCTCCCCCATAAAGGTAATCCTGATGGGGGTCTTCGAAAAGCTTCCGACATTCGTGACCATGTGCGTACTGGTCATGATCTTTGCCTGCCTCAAGCGGCATACTCGCTGCGCCCGGCTTACTCTGTGGGCGGTAGGCTGGACTCTGGTCTTCACTCATTTCCTGGCGCAGCTGCTGGAGCCTCTTGGCGGTCATGCCAGTCCATTTCTACTGGCCGTTGATGGCGGAGCTCTTCAAGCTTCCGCGGTGGTGTTTTTGGTTTCGGTGTCTTCGGTGGTCGAAGATTATGCGAAGCGGACTGTTCTGCTGTTCGCCCTGGCCGTGCCTTCGGTTACTTACGCCGCGCTGATTGGCTATGCGGTCTCCTCGCGATGGCCCTACGCATTGTGCCTGGGCGCCTGCCTTGGGGCAGCGGCTTGTGTTTTCTTTCGGAAGCTCGGCAGATTCTCGCTCTATGCGGCAGCAGTCACCTTGCTGTGCTCCGTGGCCGGCGCATGGGCGATGCGGGCCGCGCTCAACGGCTCTTACCACGAAGGCACGGTGGTGCTTCTGGGGATCGGGTTTGGATTGGCGGGCGTCTTTATTTGCCGAAACTACCGGCCTGCATCGCCCGCGGTTCTGACGATTTCCGGAGGATTTCTCTGCTGGGGAGCGGTGTTTCCGATCCTGTTCCTCATCGACCACTTCGCCCCGAACCTGATTCTTCCGCGAGCACTCTGGGAGACTCCAAAGCTGTTTATCGCCTTCGGCATGATCTTAGCGGTGGTGGAAGACAAGTCGGGAGCGATTGCCGGGATGCAGCAGCAGGCAGAAGCGCTCAATCGTCAATTGGAGCGCTTTTCGGCGATCACTTCTCGCTTGTTGAGTGGCGCGGCACCGGCTGAGATTTGCCCGGACATCGCCTCCGCCATCACCGAAGTCAGCAGCTTTGGCGCAGCGTTGATCTATATCGAAGACGCAGAGGGGGGGTTGCGGATCGTCGGGTCCAGCGGGCTGTCCGAGTCCCTGCTGTTGCTGCAATCGCACACGCAGGAGTGGACCGCCGACGAAATCAACGCTCTATGCTCCCATGCGCCACGCATGGGCAAGACGTCGTTCCTGCTGCGCCGCGGAGCGGTCCCATCGGCCCTCGCCGCGTACAGAAACTCGGAGAGTCCCGGCGCACACACGGAGAGCAACACTGAGCTGTTGATACCGCTGTGCTCAGCGACGGGCGCTTGTCTGGGAAGCATCACCTTGGCGGCGCCGTGCAACGAGAGTGCGCTCCTCGCGGACAAATTGGCCCCCATCGAATCGCTGGCTGCCGATCTGGCGGTGGCGGTCGAAATGAAGGCATTGCATACCCAGCTGGTGTGGTCGGAGAAGTTGGCCGCTTTGGGTCAACTGCTTGCCGGTGTTGCCCATGAACTCAACAATCCTCTAACCGCGATTATGGGCTTTGGCGAATTGATGAGTGACGCCATCACCCTGGCCAGCACTCGCGACCAACTTAAGCGGCTCATGGGCGAAACCCGCCGCATGAAGCGAATTACCGACAACCTGCTCCGCTTTTCGCGCCAGAGTTCCGGAGATGCCAGCGCCGCGCACCTTTCTCCCGTCGTGCAGGAGGTGTTGACTCTTTGCGAATACTACACTCGCACCTCCAGCGTGCAGGTGGAGATCGATGTTCCAACCGACCTCCCGTCGCTGGCAATCAACGAAGATGAAATGAAGCAAATCCTGCTGAACCTGTTCAGTAATTCCTGCGATGCCCTGAAGGGCTTTGACGGCAGCAAGCAGATCAGTATTCGCGCCTATCAAGCTGGCGCTCAGGCCGTGATTCAAGTGGAGGATACCGGTCCCGGCTTCTCCAACCTGAACCGCGCCCTTGATCCTTTCTACACCACGAAGCCAGTGGGTAAAGGCACGGGACTGGGGTTGAGCATCTGCTACGGAATCGCCAAGAAGCGCGGTGGAGACCTTCGGATCGAAAATGTCGAGCCTCATGGCGGACGTGTAACGCTCCGAGTGCCGGTGGTGGAAGCTCGATCCCCGTCTCTGCTGGTTGCGAGCGCGCACGCATAGGCGGTGCTGCTATAGCAGTCGCTCTCCGGTGCAGGTTGTTTTGAGTGTTCCGCAGATTGGCGAGTACTATTTACTGTTGCGCGGACTGGCATCCATTTGGGGGCTTGGGGAGGATCGGCTGCGGCGTCGAATCCGTTTTGTCGCGGTATTGACTGCCGCCTGCATGTTGCAGACAACGAGCGGGTGTAGCCGAGCCCCTGCCACGAGCGCCAGCCAGCACGCGATGGAAGCTCAACCCGGAACGAAAACCATTGCAGCTGCGGCGGCGCCAGTACTTCCCACCTGCCCGGCGGCCGGCGCTCCCATGCTGCAGCGGACAGCGCCAGGAACGGGGCACCACCGAGTAATTCTCTCGTGGAACGCCAGCACCCCCTCGGCTCGAGCTGAAGACAACGCGGTGGGATACTGCTTGTACAGGAGCAACAAGAAGAATACGGCCAAAAAGAATCCCACCTGCAATGAATGCGAGCAGGTCAACGTGATCCCGGTTGCCGGTACCAGTTGCCTGGACGATCTTGTGGAAGACGGGGCGATCTATTACTACGTAGCTACAGCGATTAACGCCAAAGGGAAATCCAGCGCGTCTTCGAATGAGACAACAGTTCCAATTCCGGCGACCAAATCGAGCGCCAAATCTGCTTCCCCGGGCTCGTACCCACTTTGTCGCGCGCCGGGCACGTTGAAATAGGGGCGGGCTGGATCATCGACGGCGGTCCTGCGATTGTCGTCGGTGTGGGAGAATGGGCAAAAGGACTCAGCTACGGTGGTCCTCAGGAGCGGGATTCATTTCTGAAGAAACGCTGGGATGAGGCACACTGTTCGTCGTGCGCTGGAGGGCATAGAGGGTCGGCAACCTAGGCCAAATTCAGGGAGGAGCAATGGCAGTCGCCGGTGGTTGGTCAAAAACCTGGACTTACTTCGAGGATAAATGGCACGAGGGGAACGTGCCGATCATGGGGCCGCGTACCCACGCCGCCTGGCTCTGCTCGCTGGTATTTGACGGAGCGCGGGCGTTTGAAGGGGTTACGCCCGATCTGGAGCTGCATTGTGCGCGCGTCAATGAGTCGGCGAAGAAAATGTTTCTTAAGCCGACGGTTTCGACCGAAACCTGGGTCAAGCTGGCGCGGGAAGGCATCACGCGATTCGACAAAGATGCCGCGCTTTATATTCGACCCATGTACTGGGCGGAGAAAGAAGGGCCGTGGGTGCAGGCGCAAGATCCGGAGTCGACCCGGTGGTGCCTGTGCATTTACGAGGCCCCGATGCGTGCGCCGAAAGGCTTTTCGATTACCTTGTCTCCCTTCCGCCGACCCACGTTCGACACCATGCCGGTCGACGCCAAGGCAGGATGTCTTTATCCCAACAATGCCCGCGCGCTTTTCCACGCCCAGGCTCGAGGTTTCGATAATGCGATTATGTGCGACGTGCTCGGCAATGTCGCCGAACTCGCCACCTCGAATGTTTTCATGGTAAAGGGGGGCGTCGTTTACACGCCCATCCCCAACGGGACATTCCTAGCCGGTATTACCCGCCAGCGGGTGATCGGGCTGCTGCGCGATGCTGGTGTGACCGTGATTGAGAAGATTCTCACCTATCAGGAATTCGAGTCGGCGGATGAGATTTTCTCGACTGGAAATTATTCTAAAGTTGTGCCGGTGACCCGAATCGATGGCCAGTTTCTTCAACCGGGGCCCATCTATACCAAGGCTCGCGAGCTCTACTGGTCGTTCGCCCATTCATTTTCGCCGGCTGTGAAATGAATAGACTGTCGCCCAGCCTGAGTTTCGCCGGCCTGTTCGGAATCTCGCTGGTGCTGTGGTTCCGTCCGCTCGTCGATACGTTCGCGCTGGCCGCTGGCGACGACCGGTACACCCACATCCTGCTGATTCTTCCGGTTGCGATAGTGCTCGTTGTCCAGGGTTGGAAGGTTCAAGGTTGGAGAGGGCGCAGCGCGGAGGCTCAGTTATGGACTCCCGCAGCCGGCCTCCCGATACTCTCACTTCTGATCGCGGGCCTGGCGCGATGGGGAAATTTTGGCTGGAGTTCTGACTTGCGCCTCGCGATGGAGATGCTGGGGCTGGTCATCTGGTGGATTGCTTCGTTTGCGCTGTGTTTCGGTCTCTCTGTCTTGCGTTCGTTCCGCTTTCCTTTCTTTTTGCTGTTGGGAATGGTGCCGATCCCGAATTTCGCACTGGAACGGATCGTGGCGGGACTACAGCGAGGATCCACGATCGCGGCGCAGTTGCTGTTCTCCATCTGCATGGTCCCGGTCTCGCGGGAGGGGATGATCCTTTCTATCCCCGGGCTGGAGTTGGACGTTGCCCCGGAGTGCAGCAGCATCCGATCAAGCCTGATGCTGATCGTCACGACGATGGTGCTGGCGCACTTGTTCCTGCGTTCACCCTGGCGGAAACTGCTCTTGGTGCTTCTGGCGATTCCCCTCTCCGTGGCGAAGAACGGACTGCGCATCTTCACGATCGGGATCCTCGGAACTCGAGTGGATCCTAGTTTCTTGACGGGACGGCTCCACCGCAATGGTGGAATCGTGTTTTTTCTGATCGCCCTGGCAATCGTATTTTTTCTTCTGTGGATTTTGCGCCGGGGCGAGAGAGCGGCAGCATCAAGGCCACAATTGAGTTCTGCAGCTCCCTAACGAAGGGCGGGCACCCAAACCTGTTTCCGTGCTCGGGCCCAAAACGATCGAAAGTCAGACTTCGTGCCTACGGGACCGCAACCTGCACCGGGGCTGAGTAAGTGCTCTCCTCTCCGCTGGAACTCACCCCCGTAGCCGCATAGTAATAGGTGACCCCGGAAACAACCGTGCTGTCCATGAACGCCGTATGGGTGTCCAGGGCGGTATTGATCCTGGCATACGCGCCCGGCTTGGTGCCGCGATATACGTTGTATCCCGCGACCGGAGAAGAGCTGGCACTCCATGAAAGCCTCACTTGAGGCGAGGTCCCGGTGCCTGCCAGAGCCTCGGACAACCGAGAATCTGAGGCGTTGCTCGAGAAGGAGAGCGTGGCCGAGGCGTTGCCGGTGCTTTTCGGAGCGAAGCCCACGTTGAACTGCACGCTCTGACCGGCGCCGATCGTGAGCGGGAAGGATGGCCCTGACAGAGCAAACTGCGAATTGCTGCTGGCCGCCGAGGAGATCGTCACGCTTCCCCCGGTCGCGCTGAGGGTGGCTGCTTGCTGGCCCGTCTCTCCGACCAGTACGCCGCCGAAATTGAGCGCGCTCGGGGCAAGGATAAGTTGCCCGATCGCTGTGCCCGTCGCGGTGATCGGTATGTTGAGGGCCGGACCCGAGACGAAGATGCTGCCGCCGGTCAGGCCCACACCTTGCGGGGTGTACGTAACGCTCACCGTAACGCTCTGGCCGGCGCTTAACGTCAGCGGCAGAGTGGGCCCGCTGACGGAAAACCCGCTGCCCACGGTCCGAAATTCCGACAAAGTTTCCTTCGATGTGCGGGCGTTGGTCAGCACGACCGGAATAGTCGCGCTGGTCCCGACCGGCACCTGTCCGAACAAGAGACTTGCAGGTGCGGCGGTCAGCGCCTCACTGCTCACGCCGGTGCCGGCGATCCCGAGTCGAAGGTTCGGATTCGAGGCGTTGCTGGTTACGGTTGCCGTCCCCAGAGTCCATCCGCCTACAGTTGGAGCGAACGTCACCCTTAGGTTGACACTCTGACCGGCCGCGAGCACCACGGGGAAGTTCAGACTGGACACGCTGAACTCGGAGCCATTCACGCTGATTCCCGAAAGCGTCGCACTGGTTTGTCCAGTGTTGGTCAGTGCGATAAGTTGAGTTTCCGACTGGCCCAAGGTGACCGTGCCAAATCGCAGGCTGGGCGGTGAACTGACCAATTGCTGCGTGGCGGCTCGGGCGCCCGTGGGCAGCCCGATGGCCAACGTTATAAGGAAGGTGATGGAAACGACACGAATAGAGACAGGGGGACGGCTGGACTGGGGGAGTCGCATGGCAGCAGTGTGAGGCCTTCCGCCACGCGTGCAAAGATGCCAGTGGGACATGAGGGCGTGCGCCCAACCGGCCAATCGTCCGCAGATTTCCCCCGCTTGCGTTTCGGTTAAAGCTAACTGCATGGAAATAATGGCCTGGTCATATCCAAGCGCAGGCCACACAGAAGTTCATCCAAGGGAAAGAGGTTGGGACTGATTCGTCCCGCTTTGGAACTACGGGGAGGGGATGTGGACGTTGGAGACGACGTTCGAGTAACCGCTCTCTTCGTTACTCGAATTCACAGCGGTCGTGGCGTAGCAGTAGAAAGTGCCGCTTACGACCGCGGAGTCCGTGTACAGAGTGCCCGTATTCAATACGGCATTGATTTTCGCGAAGGAGCCACACGAATTTACGTATACCGCGCGGTAAACGTTATAGCCGGAGATGTTCGACGACGTGCTGGCGTTCCACGAAAGATTTACGGCATGGGTCGGCGCCGGCGTGCCGGTGCCGGTCAGCGCCTCGGTCGTCGTCGAAGGCTGGGCGTTGCTGGCGAAGATGAGCGTGGCACCCAACGCACCGCTCGTCTGCGGACTGAAGGTCACCGTAAACGGAACGCTTTGACCGGCCGGAATGGTCACTGGCAGCGACAATCCACCCACGCTGAACACCGAGTTGTTTGAGGTCGCAGCGGTGACGGTTACGTTCGCGCCGCTCGCCGTCAGGCTTCCGGAGGCCGTTCCGCTGGTCCCAACCACCACGCTGCCCAGGCCCAGGGTGGTTGGAGCAACAGTGAGTTGCCCCGTTGCCGTGGTGCCTGTGCCCGACAGCGCCATCGTTAACGTGGGATTCGGCGCATTCGAGGTGATGGTCACCGTGCCGCTCGCGCTCCCAGTCGCCTGAGGTGCGAAGGAAATCGTGAAAGTCGCGCTCTGGGAACTGTTGAGTGTTAGCGGGGTAGTGATTCCACTTAACTGAAATCCAGCTCCGCTGACAGAGGCTTGCGAGATGTTGACGCTCGCTGAACTGTTGTTGGTCAGCGTCACGGCCTGCGACTGCTTGGATCCCACGGTCACGCTGCCGAAAGCTTCGCTGGCCGGACTCACCATGAGTTGTCCGTCGGCGACGCCCGTTCCCGCAAGCGAAAGGTTGGTCACGGTATTCGACGCGTCGCTGGTAAGGGAAACGGTACCGCTAAATGTTCCGGGCGCGTTCGGTGTGAACTTGACGGTCAGTGCCGTGCTCTGCCCTGCGGGAATGCTAGCGGGAAGGCCGGGCGCGGTCAGGGAAAAATACTTGTTCGAGACTGCGGCGCCGCTGACGGTGATCGCTTTGGTCCCGGAGTTCGTAGCCGTGACCGTCACAGTCTTGCCGGTCCCCGTCGCAACACTGCCAAAATTCACACTTGCGGTTTCCAGGGTGAGGAGACTGGTTTGCTGTTGGCTGGAGCCGCCAGCGCTCAGTCCCTGGCAGCCAATCAGCGACGCGAGGACCGGCAGAAGCAGCAGGACGCCTGCTGACTTCCAAAGAGTTTTCGATAAATACACTCTGGCCGTTGTCGTCCGCATTGTCCACGCCGTGAGCCAAATCCCACAAGTTCCATAGACTTATGCAGACCGGGGGACGGCTCTGTAGCAGTCTGACCCCCCGGCCGGATTTGGGGTAGGTTTCGGAGGTACATGCCTCAAGTCGCCCGAACGGTCAGCGTCTGAGGGCTAAATCTGAGGGAACCGAGCCAGGAAATGCGAGCTTTTGCCTCCGAAACCGGACGCCCCAATCGGTCCCGGTCGCCTTCGGGGACCCTTTTTGGGGGTCTCTTCTGGCTCCTTTCGAAAGTTGGGTATTGTTCCGGGGCAGAGGTGGGGAATTGCCGTTCCAAGGGTGCCGTCTCGAGTGGACCAGCGCCTCCTCAAGTCTTAGGCAGGGCTTCCGCCAGGGGAAGCCAGACCTGAAAGCGTGTATCCCCTGGCTTAGAACTGACCTGAATGTTGCCTCTGTGTTTTTTCACAATCCGTTGGACCGTATCGAGGCCAAGCCCAGTTCCTTCGCCTACTCCCTTGGTCGTGAAGAAAGGCTCGAAGATGTGGGACTGGACTTCAGGTGAAATTCCGGGACCGTTGTCGCAGATCTCCACCACGACGCAATTGTCCTCGCGATAGGTGCGGACTCGCAGTTCACCCTTCCCACCCATCGCGTCAATCGCGTTGTCGATGATGTTGGTCCAAACCTGGCTGAGCTCGCTCCCGAAGGAATTCACCAGAAGCGGAATGCGCTGATAGTCGCGCTCCACGACCACTCCCCGCTTAAGTTTGTGGTTCAGGATCGTAAGCGTAGTCTCCAGACTCTTCACGATGTCAACGTTCTGCATCGGAGCCTGGTCCATGAAGGTGTATTCCTTGATCGCCCGCACCAGGTCAGAGATTCGCGACGTGCTGCTCTCGATTTCATTCAACAGGTCGGAGATCTCCACTGAGGCGGAGATCCTTACCAGCGCGGCCCGCGCGGTATCGGCATCAAGCGTCGCGAACAATTGCTCCAAGGCCTCGGGCTTGGCGTTCTTTCGCGCCAGATCGGCCGCAAGTTGCCACAGGTCGTTTTGCCCATGGCTGCGCAGCAAAGAATCAATCTGGTCCTCCAGGGAACTGGCGGTCAACGCGTCCGGCGGAGGCACGGTCATCTGGGTAAACGACGCCTCCAACTTCTCAATCTCCGATTTCTGCGCCGAAGTAAGGTCGCGCCTTCCCAGTTCGTGACTGGCGTCGCGGATTCGCTTCAGCAGGTCGCGCAGTTGACTGGCGGAGCGCTTCGCGGCCGAGGCCGGATTGTTGAGTTCATGGGCCAGGCCCGCGGAAAGCTTGCCCAAGGCAGCCAGGCGGTCTCTTTGCTGCTCGATTCGAGTGGTTTCGCGTATCCGGTCCGACATCAGGCCGACCAGGCGCTTGGCCAGTTCCGGCATCTTCTGTATCAGGTCCGGAAAAAGCGACGCGGGAAATCGCAACACGCGCCCGTCTGTGATGGCCCGCCCGGTTACAGTGAACTGCTTCATGCGGGAGAACGGCAGTACCCCGGTAACATCGCCCGCCCTTGCCGGGAAGACAAGGCTCTCTCCCCCAAGTTCTCCCCGCCACTGAAATTCTCCCTCCAGGAGAACGAACATGGCGTCTGCCGGATCGCCCTGCCGGGCATACGTCTCGCCGGCCTTGACGCGCACCTCTTGCGCCTGGCTCAGAAACCATGCGATCTGTTCGTCCGGCAGGCCTGCGAACGCTGGGACACGCAGTAGTTCCGATGCTTCGGCCATTTATACCTTGCTCAAGTACTGATGAATGAATTGCACCGCCACCGATCCTTCGCCAACTCCGGAAGCCACCCGTTTCACGGAGCCGTGGCGTACATCGCCCACGGCAAAAATACCGGGAATGTTCGTCTCCAGCAGGAAGGGATCTCGGTCAAGCGCCCAGCCCTTGGAACGCTCTCCGCCATGCATCAGATCGGGGCCAGTCAGGATAAACCCGCGTTCGTCCCGCTCTACCATCCCAGCGAGCCAGTCAGTCCGCGGCAGAGCCCCAATAAAGATGAACATCGCACTGGCCGGCACACGCTCCACCTTATTGGTGTCCGAACAAAGCACCGAAATTTCCTCCAGGTGGGTTTCCCCATGGACCTCGGCCACGCTGGCGTGTGTCCACAGCTGAATGTTGGCCGTCTCCTTGATCTGGTCAATCAAGTATTGGGACATGGTGCTGGCCAGCGAATCGCCGCGCACCAGGATCACGACCCGCTCGGCGTACTTGGCGAAATTCATCGCCGCCTGACCGGCAGAATTTGCGCCGCCGACCACGTAGATGATCTCGCCCTTGCAAGACAATGCTTCCGTAGCGCCGCCGCCGTAGTACACACCGGCGCCCTGCAACCGATCGATCCCAGGCGCTTCCAGCCGCCGCCACTGTACTCCGCTCGCGATCATCAACGCGTGACAGGAAATCTCGTTGCCGTCGGCCATTTTTATGATCCGGTAGGGCCCTTCCGTGCGAACGGCGACTGCCTCCTGGGGTGACAGGATTTCCACTCCAAAACGCTGGGCCTGCACTACCGCACGCCGGGCGAGATCGCCTCCGCTGAGGCCGCTGGGGAATCCCAGATAGTTCTCAATGCGCGAACTCATTCCCGCTTGTCCACCCGGGGCTTCCCTCTCAATCATGACCGTGTGCAACCCCTCCGATGCGCCGTAGACCGCCGCGGCCAGGCCAGCCGGCCCTCCGCCCACAATGGCCAGGTCGTAAAAGCTGGTCTGCGCACGAGTCCGCAAGCCAACCTTCTGTGCCACTTGGGCGGGCACGGTCTCCAGGAGTTTTGTGCCATCGGGAAACAGAACGATGGGAATCTCACTGGCCTCCGGCCCCAGGGCCTCCAGCAGGCGCTTGGTCTCCGGATCGTTGGCCGAGCCCTCAACGTCGATCCACTGATAGGGAACGTGGTTGCGCGCCAGAAAGTCGCGCAGTTCGTACGAGCGCGCAGACCATCGCGTTCCTAAAACCCGGATCCCCTCAAAAGCCGGACGATATGAAGCCCGCCAGTCATCCAGCAACTCGTTCAACTGAGGGTAGAGGTGTTCTGCCGGAGGATCCCACGGCTTCAGAAAAAAATAGTCGAGACTGGCCTGATTAATGGCGCTAATGGCCGCGTTGGTATCGGCATAGGCGGTGAGCAATGCCCGCTTCGCGTCGGGAAATATCTGTCGCGCATGCTGCAGAAATTCCACACCGTCCATACGAGGCATGCGCTGGTCGGCCAGGAGCAAGGCCACGCCATCATTGCGGACCTTCAACTCTTTGAGCATATCCAGCGCTCCTTCGGGGGAGTCGCTCGCCATGACCCGGTATTCGGCGCCGTATTGCGAGCGCAAGTCGCGCTCGATCGCCCGCAAGACATCGGGATCGTCGTCGACACTCAGTAATATCGGTTTCGCCATGATTGCTTTCAGCCTTTACGGAAACGTTTTGGAAATCCCGGCCAAACCAGCTTCAAGCCCCAAGTTCACCCGCTTCGATCTGGTCCACGTAACACCACACCCAGGACTCTCCGGGCTCAATGGAACGAATTAGAGGGTGCTGCACTTTGTGGAAGTGCTTGGTGGCGTGCTTGTTCTTGGACGAGTCGCAACAACCCACGTGTCCGCAACTCAGGCACAGGCGCAAATGAACCCAGGTGTCGCCCGTCTTAACGCACTCCTCGCACACATGTTTGTTTGTCTCCCTGATTTTGATTTGATCGAGGTGAGTACATTCCTTCGGCATTGGCTTCTCCATTGCTATTACAGCGGTTGAGTTAAGTTGCGGACAGAAGTGTACGTCAAAAAGCATCCGGCCGTTCCTGACCTATTGCTTGGAGACCAAGACCTTACTCTGCGATGAGCAGGTTTTCGGCAAAAGGCCACTGCGCATCAATCCATTGCGCTTCGCAGCGGAAACCGGCATCGCTCGCCATCTGGAAGATCTCATCGACCGAGTACTTGTGGCTGCTTTCCGTCCATATAGTTTCTCCCTCCGCGAACTCGGCGACGATTCCGGCCGCCGGAATATTCACGGTCTGGCGCCGCTTGGACCGCAGATGCATCTCGACGCTGCGCGCGTCCTGATTGATCTTCGCCACGTGAGCGAATTGGCTCAAGTCAAAGTCGGCGTCCAGTTCCCGATTGATACGGGCGAGCAGGTTGAGATCGAAGGCCGCCGTCACCCCGAGCGCGTCGTCATAGGCGGAGAGCAGTTGTGCCATGGGCTTCTCCAGGTCCGTTCCCAGCAGCAGGGAATCTCCAGGTACAAGAATTCGTCGGACTTCGGAGAGAAACCTCACCCCGGCCGGACGATCGAAGTTCCCAATGGTACTGCCCAGGAACAGCACGAACAGGTGCTGGTCACCTTTCCGTTGCGCGGCCACTTCCAGCAGCCCATCGAGATATTCGCGCTCAAACCCTACAATGCTGATCGCATCAATGTCTCTGAGTTCCCGTTCGCACATTGCCAGGGCGGCGCGGGAGATTTCGACTGGGTAATAGAAAGTTCGCTGACGCCGGCAAAGCGCTTCGAGTACCCAGCGAGTCTTCTTGCCGCTGCCGCTGCCCAGTTCCGCCACGGCGACCGGCCCGGCAAGGCGGTCCACGATCTCATCCGCGTTCCGCCGCAGCAAGCGCTCGTCGGCGCGGGTGAGGCCGTACTCGGGCAGGTGGCTGATCACTTCAAACAGGGCCGAGCCCACGTCGTCATAAAGGTACTTCGAGGGCAACTCTTTTTGTCCGGGCCGCGTGAGCCCGGCCTGAACCTCGGAGGCGAATTCGAAAGCAGCATTCGTCGTGATTGCATGAACCAGCATTTTCCCCCACCCCCCTCGATCGAGTTCTTGAATCAGTGGCGCACGCAGCGGAAACCGGCGTACACGTATTGATAGTGCCTCTGGAACCAGTTGCGGAATGAAGGGCGCAGCATGCACGCCGCCGTGCGCGCCGAACCGCCTTTCATGACGAAGTGCTTGCCATCGAAAAAATCAGCCGAGTACCCACGGTAGAAGGGAAACGGCTCGAAACCAGGAAATGGAGCGAAAGCAGTAGAAGTCCACTCCCAGCCATTGCCCAACATGCCGTGCATGCCGAACGCGCTTTGGCCTTGCGGGAACGCGTTCACGGGCGCGGGATCCCAACCGTCGAAGTCGAAGTTGCCGCGTTGCGAACTGGGCGCTTCGCTGCCCCAAGGATAGGACCAAGGATCAGGATAAAGATAAGGACTCTGCCTCTCGCTTCCGTCCGTCGTGCCATAGGCCGCACGTTGCCATTCCGCTTCCGTGGGAAGCATCTTCCCTGCCCAGCGCGCGTATGCCGTGGCTTCCGCGTGACTCACGTAGACGGGCCAGTCCAGAGGCAAGGGACTCTCTTCAAACATGCCGCGATAGAACCACTGGTTGCTCACCTTCTTCCAGAAGGCAGGATGAGAAATCCCGCGAGCACTCTTCCAGTTCCAGTCGTCGTCGCTCCAGAAAGAGCGAGTCTCATAACCGCCGGCAGCCATGAATTCGAGATACTGCCGGTTGGTCACCATGTACTGATCGATTTCGAACGCCGGCACCCGCGCCGTGTGGGCCACGTACTCGTTGTCCCAGCCGAAGGCCTCGGCGTCGCGCGAGATGCCCAGTTTTGCTACGCCAGCCGGTATCTCAACCATTCGATGATTCACCGGTGCGGTGACGAGACTGGGCAGACTTGCTTGCCGAACCTCTTGCCGAACCTTCCGGTCCACCGGCAATTGATGCAGCATGTAGGCCAGCGTCTCGACATGCATCAGCCGGTGCTCGATGGCAACATTCAGCAGGGTATCGAGCGAAACGGCGTTGCTCGTCGGGGCATGTGAATCCAGAATCCTTGCGTCCAGCTTCCCATCCAGAGCGGTCCGGATTCTAGTCACGTAATCGCGCACAACTTCCAGCGCAGGCCAGTCCGAGGGCTGGTCTGAGGGTAATCCACCGCCCACCGGGTCAATGCCGAAGGCAAACAGCCGATCGAATTCGGGATGAAAGCTGGTCAGCCCGAAGACATTTTCGTGCAACAGGTTCCAGTCAAAAGCCTCGAGATGCCCCACGTAAAAAATGATGCGGTGGCGTTCTGGAATCGGCCGCTCGTAAATCGAGTCAGTGTGCACCAGGTTGAAGAGATCGTCGCTTCGACGGCGAGCTTCGGTCACCCGCTCCAGCAGTTGGTGCCGGACCGCTGGATCACTTTGAGCGATGAGCATTCTGGTCCCCCCGATCTACTGATTGGACTAAGGAGCAAAAAAGTTCTCGAACTGCACAGGCGAGTGCAGCAGTCTCAACAGCCACGTAAAATACGGCTATGCGTATACCGTTGTTCCAGGTCGACGCATTCACCAAACAGCCGTTCTCGGGCAATCCCGCGGCGGTCTGCCCCTTGAATGCGTGGTTAGATGACGACTTGCTGCGCAAGGTCGCAGCCGAAAACAATCTTTCTGAAACCGCCTATATCGTGCCCCGAGGCAATCTGTACGAGCTTCGCTGGTTTACCCCGCGTTGCGAAGTGAGGCTGTGCGGCCATGCGACCCTCGCGTCCGCCTATGTGGTGCTCAACATGCTAACGCCCGGCCTCGATGACGTACGATTCGAGACCCGTTTCAGCGGAGAACTGAACGTCCGCAAAGAGGGAGAACTCTTCTCCATGGACTTCCCCGCGATGTCCTCAAGAACCTGCGCCGACCGGCCAGAGGAGTTGGTTCGCGCTCTTGGCTCCGGTCCACTTCCATCCAGCGTGCTGGAAGCGGACAGCGTGTACATTGCGGTGTACGAAACTGAGAGCGCAGTCCAAAACATCCGCCCCGATTACGCGCGACTGGACCGGCTCCATCCTTTTACCGTGGCCGTCACGGCCCCCGGAGACGAGGTCGATTTCGTCTCGCGCTATTTTGCGCCGAGCTATGGCGTCCCGGAAGATCCCGTGACCGGCTCCGCCCACTGTGCGCTTACTCCGTATTGGACGCTGCGGCTGGGCAAAGCGGGCCTCCACGCGCGCCAGGTGTCGGAGCGTGGCGGTGAACTCTGGTGCCAAATGGCCGGAGAGCGCGTCACGCTGAAAGGTGGTGCTGTGCTGATAATGGAGGGGACGCTGTTAGTCTAATTCCTCAGCGATCCCGGCTCGCGATCCCGGCTCGCGATCCCGGCTCGCGATCCTGCCTCACGGAATGAGTCTCTTCGCTTGTAAGAATTCGCGGACTACTGCTTTCACATCGCGGTGCTGGCCGTCGACAGCGTAATTCAGGCGCTGCATTTCTTCATCGGAAATCTTTCCCGCCAGTTCGGCCAGAGCTTGGGCAACCTCCGGATGTTGCTGCACAGTCTGCTCGCGAATTACCGGCACCGCTTCATACGGAGGGAAATAGTGCCTGTCATCTTCGAGGACAAACAAATCCAAAGCTGGAATCAGCCCGTCGGTGGTATTGCCCGCTGCCATGTCGATCTGGTGATCCTTTAGCGCTCGCGCCAGCAGCCCCAGATCCATCACGCGCGGCTGCTCGGCGAAGTGCAGTCCGTACGTTGCGGCGAGGCTTCGATATCCGTCGGGCCGCTCCATGAACTCATAGCCGAATCCGGCACGCCATTGCGGAGCAAATGCAGCCGCCTGCGAAAGAGTCTTGATGTTCAACCGGCGAGCGTCCTCGCCTCGGATTTCCATCGCGAACGTATCATTGAAGCCGAAGCCCGGCCCTAACGTCAGCCCGAAGCGACGTTCGTATTCACTCTTGACCCGTTGATAAACCTCTTCCTTATCCCCGCTGGCTTTCTGCTTGAGGATCGCGGTCAGCGCAGTGCCGGTGTACTCCGGATAAAGGTCGATTCGCCCCGCCAGAATCGCCTGCTGACAGATGTAAGTCCCCGCCAGGTAAAAACGCCGCTCCACTTTCAGCTGAGTGTGGGCCTCGATCTGCTGCGCCATGAGTTCGCCCAGGAGGAACGACTCAGTGAAATTCTTGGAGCCAATTACGACGCGATCGGAGTCCGATGGCGAACAGGAGGGAAGCAGCAGAGTCACCGCACAGAGAAGCAGAACACAAAGACTCGAGCGAGGGACTTCCCGTGGTACTCTCATCGCGCCCGCAGGCTCTTCTCCAGCCATCCCACGCCGAGGTCCGCCGCCAGCGCCAGAATCGCCGCCGGAATCGCCCCGGCCAGAATGACTTTGTTGTCAACCATCGCCAGACCTCGAAAAATAAATTCCCCTAGCCCTCCAGCCCCAATCGCGGCGGCGATCGTTGCCAGCCCAACCGAAATAACAATTGCCACCCGCACGCCGGAAAGAATTACGCTCGATGCCAGCGGCAGTTCCACTTGGAATAAGAGCTGAGACTCCGTGAGTCCCATTCCCCTTCCTGCTTCGACAACGGCGGGATCGACCCCGCGAATTCCCGTATACGTGTTCCGGATAATGGGCAGCAGAGCATAAAGAGTCAGCGCCAGAATCGCCAGCCGGTCCGCTCGTTCGCCCAGCCACGGCAGGGGCAGGAGAAATCCGAAGAGCGCAAGACTCGGGATCGTCTGGATAATGTTGGCGCTGGCCAGCACCGGCTTGTTCAGCCGGGGCCGATGCGCGATCAAAATACCCATCGGTATGCCGATCAGCATGGCGAACAATGTGGAGGTTCCAACCAGCCAGAGATGCTCCACTGTGAGCTCTGATACCTGACCCCGGTTCTGCCACATGAACTGAAAAAAGTTCATTGCGAGCCTCGATTTGCCGCGGACTCCAGCCCGTCGCCGAACGCCCTGACGTAAGCGGACGCCCAGGGATCGGTCGCCCGCAAAAACTCTTGTGGAGCGAGTACCGTGACCAGCCGCCCCGCTTCCATCAGCGCAATCCGCGATCCCAGCCGCAACGCTTCATGCAAGTCGTGCGTCACAAAAACCACCGTCTTGTGAAGTCTCTGCTGCAGCAGAAGAAATTCACGTTGCAGCTCGTCGCGCGTAAGAGGGTCGAGCGCACCGAAAGGTTCGTCCATCAGCAGGATCTCAGGGTCTGCGGCCAACGCCCGCGCTACGCCCACCCGCTGCCGCTGCCCGCCCGAAAGCTGGTGCGGGTAGCGCAACGCCATCTCCGGCGCGAGCCCCACCAGTTGCAGCAACTCTCGCACACGGGCCTGAACTCGCTCCGCCGGCCACTCTTCGATCCGGGGAACCAGGCCGATGTTTCGTTCGACTGTGAAATGTGGAAACAGGCCGACATCCTGGATGACGTAACCGATACTCCGCCGCAGGCGAATGACGTCGCCGTCGGTGTTGGGCACACCCTTGACGCGGACTTCGCCCGCCGTGGGCGACAACAGGCGATTGACCAGCTTAAGGGTTGTGGTTTTGCCCGAACCGCTGCGACCCAGCAGCACCACTGTTTCTCCGTGCTGGACCTGCAGATCAAACCCGAAAAGCACCTCTGTGCTTTCCACGCGGTATGAGACACCGCGGAATTCAATTACCGGACCTGCGGAGGCTGGTTGCATCTGCGCCCAGCATACCGGAGTTCGTGGTAAGACCCAACGTGATTTGGATAGCCGCGCCCGGGTAACTCTTGGTGGTATTCGCTAGTACGAAATCTTATTCGGTTTTTCCTGCCAGGCGCGGAACGCGGCCAGCGCCTGTTCGTGCATCATCTGGGCCATCGGAATCGAGCGTTGCGGAAAGGGCTGAGTGAATTCGTGGTAGATAAATGAATCGTCGAAGCCGATCCTGGAGGCGTCCGCCGCGAGGTTGCCGAAATAAATGCGAGCCAGGCGTGCCCAGTAAATCGCGCCCAGACACATGGGGCAGGGTTCGCACGAGGTATAGATCTCGCAATCTTTGAGTTCGAAGACGCCGAGTTTCACGCAGGCTTCGCGGATGGCGACCACCTCGGCGTGTGCGGTCGGGTCGTTGGTCAAAGTGACACGATTGATGCCTTCGGCGACGATGCTGCCGTTCTTTACGACGACCGCGCCGAAGGGGCCGCCCTGGCCGGAAAGAACATTGTCGATGGAGAGTTGAATAGCGCGGGCCATGAAGGGATTGTCCATGTGCTTGGCTCGATCTTGCTCGGTCAACGCGTAATCGTCAACCGTTCGCTGATGTCAGTAATCGCGAATTCGCGCGGAAATTGGTCGACATGGACTCGCTCGCAGCCGGTTCGCTGAGAAGGGAGTATAAGCCGGAATCTCGAAATTGGTAAGACCGATCGGGATGCGGCACGTAATGCGGCTTCAGGCGATTGAAAACCACGACGCTTCCGGATACGCTTTATCCTCCTGGTTCGACGGTGGTACGCAGGCATGGTTCGCAGTTGAAGGAGCGCAGATCGTGGGGTTGCGGGCTTTTCTCTCGCGCCGGATCGTGCTGCCGCACAGAATCGTGCCGGGCGCGATGCTGGTGGATGGGGAACGGATACAAGCGGTGGTCGCACTCGTCGAAGTGCCGGCGCACGCGAACCGGCACATCCTTCCGAAGACGGTAGAGGCGGTTGCGATTGAGTACGATCCTCTGCCGCCCCTGTTCACGATTGCAGAGAGCGAGCGCCAGGCGCAAATCATCTGGGGCACGGACAACGTTTTCAAGGCCTATCTCGTCGAAAAGGGCGATGTCGATGGCGTCTGGGCCAAGGCCGACTACATCGTCGAAGGTGAATATACAACCGGGGCACAAGAGCAGCTGTACATCGAGAACAATGGAGTAATCGCCAGTTTCGACCGGGATCGGGGAGTCACCGTGTGGGGGTCGCTGCAGTGTCCGTACTACGTGCACAAGGCGCTGATGAAGCTGTGTGACTTGCCGGAAGAGAAGGTTCGGGTGGTGCAGATGGAAACGGGCGGCGCCTTTGGAGGGAAGGAAGATTATCCGTCGATCATCGCCGTGGAGTTATATATTGAGCAGGGGCCGGTCCTGGAGCACGAAGGGAAGCAATTAGGCGTCGTGGAGAGAATTGCGGCGCCTGCCAGCTTGCGTCTGGCGGTGGAAGGAGCGGGCGGACACGCCGGCGGCGTTCGGATGGCGGACAGGCGGGACGCGCTGTGCGCGGCGGCAGAGCTGATCCTCGCGATCGAACATGCAGCTCGAACAAGCGGCGCGATCGACACGGTGGCAACGGTGGGGATCTGCGACGTTTTTCCGGGGGCGGTCAACAGCATTCCCTCGAGAGTGCAGCTTAGCGTGGACGTTCGTGACACCGACCTTGCCCGCCGCGATGGTTTGATTCGGGCGCTCGACGAGGTTGGTCGTGCGACCGCCGAAAAACGGCACGTAAAAATTCATTCCGATTTGTTGAACGCGGATGCGCCTGCGGAATCTGGGCCTGCAATCGTTTCAGCCCTGGAACAATCGTGCGAAAAGCACGGGTTCAGTTACCTTCCAATGACGAGCCGGGCCTACCATGATTCACTTTTTATTTCGCGGATCGCGCCGGTGGCAATCCTGTTCATTCCCTGCCGACATGGCTAGGGTCATCGGCCCGACGAGTATGCGTCGCCGGAAGACATTGCCCGGGGGACGCTTGTGCTGGCCGACGCGCTGGCAGTGTTAGCGGCATAACCTTATCTAAGGCGGCCATCGGCGCCGCGAGTCGATCATCCGCGCGAACGCTGGTCTGCCAGGGCCTCCCGCACTCGGGCGTATCCGGGTTTGATCGTTTTGTAGATCAAGTCGCAGCGTTCATCATAGGGCAGAAACGCGCTCTTCATCGCGTTGATAGAGATTTTTTCGAAGTCCGCGAGAGTGAGACCAAAAGTCTGCTCCGCCGCTTCGAATTCCCTCGTCATGTTCGTGTTGCTCATGAGCCGGTTGTCGGTGTTGAGGGTGACGCGAAATTTTTCCTGGTAAAGAATCTTGAACGGATGCTGCTCGAGGCTGGGAGTTGCGCCGGTGTGGACGTTGCTGAGCAGGCAGATTTCGAGTGGGATGCGCTTGTCCAGAACGTATTGCGCAAGGTCGCCCAACTTAACCGCTCTCCCGTCGGCGACGGCGATGTCGTCGATCAGCCGCGTCCCGTGACCGATGCGGTGCGCGCCGCAGTACTGAATCGCCTGCCAGATCGATTCCTTTCCGAAGCCCTCGCCGGCATGAACCGTGATGTTGAAGTTCTCGCGCTGGATGTAATGGAAGGCATCCACATGTTTCTTGGGGGGATAGCCGCCCTCCTCCCCAGCCAGGTCGAAGCCCACCACGCCGCGCTCGCGGAAGTCGACGGCCAGTTCCGCCATTTCGAGCGAGACGTTCATGTTGCGCATGGCGCAGATGATCAGTCCGGAGTAAATGCCGAAATCATGGCGCCCGCGCGTCATCCCCTTGAGCACCGCGGAGACGATCTGCTGGTGCGTCAGTCCGTTCCTGGTGTGAAAGACGGGAGCAAACCGGGTTTCGTAATACACGACGCCGTCCTGGCTGAGATCCTCGGCTTGTTCGTAGGCAACGCGTTCGAGCGCTTCCTCAGTCTGCGTGACCGCGATGGTGTGTTTGAAGCCTTCCAGATACTTGGCCAGGCTGCCCTGGTTCGCGCCGTGATGGAACCACTGCGCCAGCGCTTCCGGATTGTTGGTGGGCAGTTCCGAGTAATGCGCGCTGCGAGCCAGTTCGATGACGGTTTGCGGCCGCAAAACTCCATCCAGGTGCTCGTGCAGCAGGACTTTCGGCAGGGTCTTGAGCAGAGATTTCTCAAGCTTCATGGCAGACCTCCGCTTCGCCTCCAGGCAGAGAAGATTCGCGGAGTTGCGAATACGCATTTCATGCGGGCTTGCCTAATTCCCGTGCCAGTACATCTGCCATCCCAGGTAGCGCACTGCCGCTTCGTGCACCGCGGCCGCCGTGGTCGAGAAATTCGCCGCCACGTGGTGCTCAAACCCGTTCTCGCAAATGTAATGCAGCAACTTCTGCAATTCGCCGATCTGCACCACGCCCACTCCGCCAAACGTATTCAGCGAGTCGTTGGTGAACGAGCCTTCGCCCACGTAGCCGCGCATCACTCCCGCCGTGTCGTCGGTCGAGAAGCGTGCAAAGCTCATGGGCCCTGCCTTCACTCTGCCTACAACGGTGCCGAATGTGTTGTCCTTGCCCACGGTCCCGGCGATAATCTCCTGGAAGTCCATGCGTACGTCCTGGAAGAAATGCTTGGGCAGATTGCTGCAATGGAAGCAGACAGCCTTGTTCGGATCGTCCCCATAATTATTGTTCCAGTCGAGCAGTGCGCTCGGCGTCCCCGACGCCAGCGCCAGCGCGTGCATGCTCAATGTTCCGCAGACGTCCACCTCGCACGCCGCCGGCAACAGGTTGTTGCTCATCATGCTCATGATGGTGCAGGGGACCACGCCAAAATATTCTTCCATCGAAGTCCAGCACTGCACCGCGCTGATCTTGACGTCGGCCTGCTTCATCCAGTCGTCAATCACGTAGCCAAGCTTCGCCATCTTGACCAGCGCCGCATCGGGCACGCCGGCCGTGGTCACGTATTTGCGAATGTCAGCCAGTTTGCTCTGCACTCCAGCGTGATCGTCTTTCAGCCTGGCGATCCGCCCAAAAACTTCGGACAGGTCGAGAGTTTCCGTGGAAATCCCGTGCGCTTCGAGGAGCTTTTCGCTGTAGCGCACAGTATTGAACGCGGTGGGCCTCGCGCCGATGCTACCCACACGCAAGTTGCGCATCCCGTTGGTCACGCGGCAAACCGCGGCAAACCACGCCAGGTCTTTCTGAAAATCTTCCGAATCCGGACTCACCGTGTGCAGACGGGTCAGGGAATAAGGGATCCCATACTGCCGCAGGTTGTTGCACGCGGACATCTTGCCGCAGAAACTGTCGCGACGATGCAGGATGGTCATCTTCGACGCATCATCCGGTGTAGCCTGCACCAGCACGGGAATATCCAGTCTCGCCATCCGCATCGTGTCGGCGATCGCGCGCTCATCGCCGAAGTTCGGCAGCGACACGATCACCCCATCCAGCCGGTCGTTGTTCTTCCGGAACAGCGCCGCACACCGCTTGGCTTCCTCATGCGTCTCCACCGCTCCGTGCTTGCTGTCTTCGGGACCAAGTACCACGCAGTCCATGCCAGCCTTGGACAGAGCCCGGATCATTTCTTCGCGTCCGGACTTCGCCAGTTGGTCGGGGAAGAATCCGCGGTTCCCGATGATGACGCCCATCGTCATCTTCTTTTCAGCCATAGGAATGCCTCTCGTTACGATTCGGAGAATCTAGGAATTACGCGCCGTCCGCGCACGTTCCCGCGCCGGCGAAAAACGCAGGCAATAGAAGAGACCCAGAATAAACAATAGCCCACCCCACCAAATATTAGCGTGCAGATCGTAGAGCACGACTCGATTCTCGGGCGGGGACACCACCTCATAAATTCCCGTGCCCAGGATCAGGGCGCCATTCACCAGCAGGCACACCCCGATGAAAAACCATATCGACAACGATCCCCCGGATTTCATCGTTCCCCCCTACCAGAAAATGATTTGCAGGATGACGAACACAGCGCCCACAATCACCGCCCAGAAAACCGGACGGTAGAAAATGGAAACTTGCTCTTCGTGCGGAATGGCAGTCATACCGTAGACCAGCCCGGTCAACTCCGCGTCGGGCTTGGGCTTGGTCATGACGCTGACCACCACCGTGACCCCTACGCAGATCAACCAGCACCACAGGGCGCGAAACATATTCTGCGCCTGATCCTGGGCATGGGACGACAGAGCCACGTATCGCACCGCGCCGGGATCGACTTTCACCCAGGCATACATCCCGACCGAGGACATCGTGCCGGCAAACAGTCCCCAGAAACCGCCCGCCGGCGTGGCCCGCTTCCACAGCATGCCCAGGATCACCGTGCCAAACAAAGGAGCAATGAAGAAGCTGAATAGCGCCTGGACGTAGTCCATGATGCTTTGAGCGTTCATCACCAGGTACGCCGTCCCGATACTGACCGCCACACCCAGCAGGGTGCACCAACGGCCCATGCGGACCTTCGAGTCGTCCGATGCGTGCTTATTGATCAGGGCTCCGTAGATGTCATAGGTCCAAACCGTAGCGAACGCGCTCACGTTGCCCGCCATGCCCGACATAAATCCGGCAATCAGGGCGGTAACTCCCAGACCGAGCAATCCAGGCCCGCAGTAGCGCGCCAGCATCAGGGGCAAAACCTCGTCAAAACTGTGCAGACCCTGCGCTCGTCCTAAATCCGACCACGCCACGTCGCCCGGAACCAGTCTGAGCAGATTGCCGGTATGCGGATCGCGCAACAACGCCAGGCCCAGCAGGCCGGGAAGAATGACGATGAACGGCACCATCATCTTGAAAGCCGCGCCGATGATCGGCGCGAGCTTGGCCGAGCGCAGATCTTTCGCTGCCAGGACGCGCTGAATTACCAGAAAATCCGTGGTCCAGTACCCCATCGAGATAACCGCCCCGAGCCCGAAAACGATGCCGACCCAGTTGATCCCCATCGGATTGTTCCCAAAGTCGCCCAGGGTTGACCACAGGTGGGTGTAGGCGCCGGGGTTGGCCACGTGTTGTTCGGTGAGATTCTGCAGAATCTTTGCCTTCAGACCGCTCCAGCCGCCCGCTTCCACCAACCCAAGAATCGGGATAAGCAACGCGCCCGCCCAGATCAGAAAGAACTGGAGTACTTCGTTGAAGATCGCCGACCGCAGGCCGCCGAGGGCCACATAGACCGCCACCGTGATCGACGAAACCCAGATACTGAAGTGAATGTCCCATCCCAGCACCACCCTCATGACCACTGCCATGGCGTACATGTTGATGCCGCTCATTAATACCGTCATGAAGGCAAATGAGATCGACGACAGGGTCTGGGCGCCCGTTCCAAAACGCAGTTTGAGATATCCCGGGACCGAGTGGGTTTTGCAGATGTGATAGAACGGCATCATCACCAGGGCCAGGAAAAGCATGGCAGGGATGGCGCCAATCCAATACCAGTGCGCCGCGAGGATGCCGTACTTATAGGCGTTGCCTGCCCAGCCCATCAGTTCGAGCGATCCCAGGTTCGCCGACAGGAACGCCAGGCCCGCCACCCAAGCGGTCATTTCGCGCCCTGCCATGAAGAAATCTTCGCCGGTGTTGGCTCGCTCCTTCAGGTAGAGGCCGATGGCCAGCACTAGGGCGAAGTAGAAAATGATAATGACCAAATCGACCGGCGCCAGATGCACCAGCTTGGACGTTACCACCAGCAGAGCAGGGCTCATTGCGTTTTGACCTGTCCGTAATTAGGTATCGCGGCTATTTTCGCGCAAAGGAATGTCCGTCGGGTACTTCGCCTCCCCGCGGCCGAGATTCAGCCTTCATCGACATCTGTGGCAGGCCATCCGCGCCACATATTCCAGAATCGCCGAAGGCTCATCAACCAGTCCTCATCTCACTGGACGTTCCCCCGGCGGCGGGGACGTAACACTTCAGGGTGTAATCCATCACCATGCGATCGGCGCTGAAGCGCCAGCCGAGTGTACGGATCGCACGTTTCATTAACTTGATCCAGCCCCGCGGAAGGCCATCCCGGTCGCGCTGGTAGTAAAGGGGAATCACTTCTTCGCGCAGCGTTCGCATCAGGTCTTCGCCATCGCGGGCGTCGTGGACGCTTATGTTGGAGTGAGTTCTGCCGGTTCCAATGGCAAAACCGTTCATGCCATCGTAGGCCTCCGCCCACCAGCCATCCAGGATGGAAAGATTCAACCCGCCGTTCAGCACCACTTTTTGACCGCTCGTGCCCGAAGCTTCCAGCGGCCGGCGCGGATTGTTGAGCCAGACATCGACGCCCTGCACAAAATGGCGCCCCACGTTGATGTCGTAGTCCTCGACGAAGACAAACTTGTCGCTGAACTGCGGGTCGCGCATCAGTTCCGCGATTTGCTGCAGGACTCGCTTGCCGGGCTCATCGAGAGGGTGTGCCTTCCCCGCGAACACAAATTGCACGGGCCGGTTCGGGTCATTCACCATCGAAGCCAGCTTTTCGATATCCTTCAAAATGAGATTCGCCCGCTTGTAAGTCGCGAAGCGGCGCGCAAACCCGATGGTCAGCGCATCGGGACTCAGCACGCGGTCCAGTCGCTGCAGCACCTCCCGCGATTCTTCCCGGCGTTTGGCCTGGGCAACCGCCCGCCGGCGCACAAATTCGAGAAGCCGTGACTTCAGGTTGAGGTGCGTTTCCCACAGCTCACCGTCGTCCACATTCTCGATTCCTTCCCAGATTTTCGCTTCGCTGCTGCGCTGCTGCCAGCCCGGCCCAAGATGTCGATCGTAAAGGCGAAACATCTGCGGCGCCAGCCACGAGGGAACGTGCACGCCATTGGTAATGTGTCCAATGGGAACGTCGTCCTCTGGCTTGCCGCGGAATAGCCCGGTCCACATGGCCCGGGATACCTCGGCATGCAGCGCCGAAACGGCGTTTGCTCGCCGCGAAAGCCGAAGTGCCAGCACTGTCATACAAAAAAGTTCTTCTGCGTTGTTCGGATTTTCGCGCCCCAGACCGAGCAGGCTTTCCTGCGACAGCCCAAGGGCTTCGCGGAGGGGTCCGATGTGTTCCTCAACCAGGGCTGCGTTGAAGCGGTCGTGTCCGGCAGGCACCGGAGTGTGCGTCGTGAAGACCACTTCGCGGGAAACTCGCGGCACCGCGGCGTCGAACCCGATTCCCTCCTCCTCCATCCGCATGTGAATCGCTTCCAGCACGGCAAAACCGCTGTGGCCTTCGTTCAGGTGAAGAACACCCGGAACAATCCCCAAAGCTTTCAGGGCGCGCAATCCTCCGACTCCGAGCAGGACTTCCTGACGAATCCGAATCCGAAGGTCTCCGCCATACAGGCGCGAAGTGAGCTCGCGATCCTCAGGCGCATTCCCTTCCACGTCGGAATCGAGCAGCAGCAGATCGCGCCGCCCCACTTTCACCCGCCAGACTTTGGCCTGAATGCGGCCGCTGCGGGTTTCGATTTCGACCACGACCGGTCTGCCGTCCTTCCCGATCGCCACTTCCATCGGCAACTGATTCACGTCGGTCTCGAGATATTCTTCCCGTTGCCATCCCCCAAGATCGAGGCGCTGCCGAAAATAGCCCTGGCCATAAAACAGACCAATGCCAACCAGCGGGATATCCAGGTCAGAAGCGCTCTTGATGTGATCCCCTGCGAGAACTCCCAGGCCGCCCGAATAGACGGGCAGCGATTCATGAATGCCAAACTCCGCGGAGAAATACGCCACTGGATGCGGCCGCAGGACGCCGGCGTGCCGTGCTCCCCAGGTCCGATCCGCTTCCAAATACTCCAGCAGGCGGCGATAGGCGTAGTTCACGCGGCTGTGCAGCATGAGCTCCGCGGCACGAGTCTCCAGCTTAGCCAGCGGGAACTCGCCCAGCAACGCAACCGGATTGTGGTTGAGTTCATTCCAGCGCGCCGGATCAAGGTCCAGGAACAGGCTCGACGAGTTGTGGTCCCAACTCCACCACAAATTGCGCGCCAGTTCCCAGAGCCGCTCCTGCAGTGGAGCGATGAAGCGATCCAGGGTGCGTGCCTCGCTCACGACGGGAGCCACCTGCGTGGCCGCTTCGGTCAGGGTTCGGATCTCGTCCTCGCTGAATACTCGGGCCTCGATGGTTTGCACCACCAGAACACCCTGGAGCACGCCGCGATCGATCAAGGGCACTCCCAGAAACGACTGGTATGCCTCCTCACCAGCCTCTCGGAAGTATTTGAATCGAGGATGGGTCTTCACCTGGCTAACCGAAACCGGCCGTACCAGTTCCGCCACCAGACCGGTCAGCCCTTCGTGGACCGCCATCCGCAAACTGCCGATGCATTCGCGCCGCAGCCCAACCGTTGCCGCCAACACCAGATTGGCGCGATCCGGTTCCAGCAGGTACGCCGAACACACGTCCGTGCGAAATCGCTTGGCGATGAGGGCCACAACGTTCATCAGCGTTTCCGCCGGCTGGCCACCCTCCGCCGCGAGGTTCCCAATCTCATCCAGGGTCAGGACGTTCCGGGCATCGAGCGCCGGTACGTCTTGCCGCATGTCTGCTTCTTCTTCTACCTTCTCGTATCCGTCCAATCTATTTCGCAAGCCTCCGTTGGGCTGTCCTCATCTTGAATCGCCACCTACTGATCATGTCATAGTCGGCGGCCATTGCGCGACTTTGACCAGAGGGGCGAGAGTGACTATTGTACGGGCTGCGGGTGAAATCGCCAGCCCCGGCACACTCTTTCGCAGCAGTTTTGGCGGCGGCCAGATCTTGGGCAACCGAACATAACGTCAACTGCCCGGAAACCGCCAAACGCCGATTGCGCGCACCCCGTGGAAGTAGTAGAATTCGGCCAATTCCAGCCTCACCAATCGGAGACGTCCGTCCAGCCTGCGAATTGGTGATTTCGAGCATGGTAGTTTAGCGGGGGAAATCGGCCCGCGAAGGAAAAGTATGAGCAGCCGCTAGGGCCGCGCTTTTGCCTGACGCGGCTCAAGAGCGATCGATTGGATATGCTCCGCAACCTTGTGCATCGATCGAACCTGCATCTATTGAACCTGTACCTATTGAACCGTACCTATTGAAACCGTACCTATTGAACAATGGAGTAGCGAGATGAGAGCGAATGCCGCATTCGTCGTTCGGTTTAGTGCTGGACTCCTGGGACTGGTAACCATCGCATGGGTCCTGACCGGCCAGGCTGCGAAGCCCGCTCCCCAAGGCATACCCACCGACTGGACTCACCAGCATGTCATCTTTTCCCGGCCTGCCACGGTCAAACAAATCGGGCAGGTTACGGCGGATCCCCGTTACTGGCAGCAATTTTATCGGCAGACCGTTCCGCGCGTTCTGTCGGACCCGGCCATGTCCGGCGATGAGAGCTCCATGAATCTTGGCTTTCCGGGAACCGGTGGTCGAAAGGTGCACCGCGATTGGTCTCGAAATCTCGGTAGCGGCGCCACCGTCGGCGCCGGCAACTACCCCGCCAAGTATTCGTTCAAGATCAACACTGCGAACTGCGGCAGTGCTACCACTCCGGATCTCGTGGTTTTCAACACTGGGTCTGTTGGGTTCGGGAACGCAAGCCAGCATCGTCGCCTACGACAACCTCTATGGCGGATGCACCGGAACCGTGCCTTCGGTCTACTGGGCCTACAATACCAGTGGCCAAATCCTGACCTCTCCCGTGTTCTCGGGGGATGGCTCGCAGGTCGGGTTTGTGCAGACTAACGGGGTCGGGGCGGCCAGTCTGGTCCTGGTGAAGTGGAAGGCTTCTGCCACCCAGACTGTGGCCATGCCCGGCGTGCCCAATCCGGTCTCCAACGCTTCGTACTTCGCTTGCGCAGCGCCTTGCATGACCACGATTGCACTCCGTGACAGCAGCATCGTCCGCCACTGACGATACAACCTCGTCGGTCTTCTACGACTATCAGACCGATACCGCATGGGTAGGCGATAGCCGAAACTGGCTTCACAGGTTCCACCCTGTTTTCAAAAGTATTCCGGCGGAGATAAGGACAGCGCCGTGGCCGGTTCAGTTGTTTCCTGCCAACGCGACCCCTCTTTCCAACCCCGTGCATGATCTGGTGTCGGGGAATCTTCTCGTCGGGGATTACGGCGGCTATTTCTATCGCGTGAGCGCCACAACCGGCGCGGTCACGCAATCGGGCCAGGTGGATCATGGCACCGGATTAGTTGCGGGTCCCATCGTCGACTCGACTGCGGGCAAGGTGTACGTCTTTTCCTCAAGCGACGGCAGCACCGCCTGTGCCGGAGGTCCGTGCTCAGCGGTTTACTTATTCAGCACTAGTTTCGTGGGCGGTACGACCGGCCAGGAGGCTGTGGTCGGGACCAGCGTGGCCTTTCCTCCCAATCCCAATCCGATGTATGAGGGCGCTTTCGACAGTACTTACCATGCCTCAGCCAACGCCACCGGAAATCTCTACGTCTGCGGAAACACGGGAGGTCCTCCCACGCTGTACCAGATTCCGATTTTAGCCGGCATCATGTCGGCGGCGGTCACCGGGCCGGCGCTAGCGACCGCCACCGCCGGATGCTCTCCAGTGACCGACATTTCCAATCCAAACGCCACCGGAGGGACCGCCGAGTGGATCTTCGCCGGCCCCCAGGCCAGCGGGTCGGGAAATAACTGCGCCGCTGGCGGATGCGCCATGAACTTCAATGTCCAGCCCTGGAAATCCTCTACCGTCTACGCGGTGGGTGATGAGGTTCTGGATACGAACTTTCAGATTCAGGTGGTCAGAACGGGGGGAACGTCGAGAACAGCCGTGCTGGGGCACCCCGCCTGGAACACGACGGTCGACGGGAGCACGACGGACGCCTCCGTGCGCTGGACCAACCAGGGGCCCCATCTCGCTTCTCACCCGGCCTGGGTGGCAAGCCACGCATACATCGTCGGCACTGAGATTCTCGACAGCAACGGAAATGTTCAATGGGTGTCTACCGCGGGAACATCGAAAGCCGGCGCGCACCCGGCTTGGAGTGCGACCGTGAATGGTCAGACTACGGACGGTGGGGTACGATGGCGCAACGTCGGACCTCTCGCCACCTTCAGCCTTGCTGCCGCTGGAGGCACCAGCGGGATAATCATGGATAACACCGTCGGATCGGGCACCTTGACCGGCGCCTCGCAGGTGTATTTTTCGACCCAGGGCAACCAGGCTTGCGGAACCTCCGGCACGGGCGGTTGCGCCATACAAGCATCGCAATCGGCGTTAAAATAGATACGCATCAACATCAACAGGTTCCTCTTATGACGACAAACGAGATGTCCTCCGATAATCTGGGTATTCCGGTTACCAAGAAGCCCTACGAAAAGCCCTCTTTCCGCTACGAGCAGGTTTTTGTGACAACCGCGCTTGCCTGCGGGAAGATCGGCGCCACCTCCCAGAACTGCATCCAACTCAGCAGTGCGTCATGACGCCTTCTCCACAACCACTGGGTGATGCCCATGCCATTAAATGCGAACTGGCGGGCGAGGTGTTGCGCTCGTCCGGGACGCTGCGGTTGCAGGCCATGGGCTGGAGCATGTTACCCACAGTCTGGCCCGGGGATACTCTCATCATTGACCGCATCCACAGCGATGCGGTTTGTGACGGCGACATCGTGCTGTTCGGACGCGACCGGAGAGTCTTTGCTCATCGTGTCCTGTCCCGCAACGGTATCGGCGGAAACGAAAGCATTCTGACCCGCGGCGATGCCATGTCTAAACCGGATGCCCCAGTATCCCATAGCGATCTGTTAGGTAAGGTCTCGTTCATCGTGCGGAACGGACGGTATATCGAGCCCAGCCGGAGTTTGCGCTTCCCTGAACGTGTGGTCGCCACTCTGGTTCGACGTTCGCAGGTGGCTGCCCGGGTCGTTGTGCGCGTGCACGGCCTCTGCCAGGCCAGAGAACCGAAATCCCAAGTGCGAACTTCACAGGATCGAGCCGTCCCTTGCCAGAGTTGACCGCCGAAGTCGAGTGTCTCAGCCTCGTGATAGAAATCGGGGGTATGCCGGTGCGGGTGAATACGACCGACCCCGGCTTCCTTGCCATGCTGCAGAGTCGCTATTCCGGTTTTGTGAGCAACTCGGAGCGTGCCGAGATTGAATTCGACGTCGAACTCGCGGCGCCCAATCTCGCCGATCGGGATGCTGAGGTGCGCGTCAGGCACGGCAAGGGCCGGTGGTCGCTGGAGCGCGGAGACTTTCGCGCGGAGTGGGAGCCTATGGCGCGGCGCGGCTGGATTCGCCAGTCGGCGAACCCGTATTCCATCGACGCCGTGCTTCGCATCGTCCACACCCTCACGCTGGCCCGGCAGGGTGGCTTCCTGCTGCATTCCGCCAGCGCCGTTCGCAATGGCAAGGCGTTCTTGTTTGCAGGCGTCTCGGGCGCCGGTAAGACGACCATCTCGCGTCTGGCTCCTCCCGACGTCGCGCTCATGACTGACGAAATTTCATACGTTCGCAGCCAGGATGCCGGCTACGTGGCCTATGGCACCCCGTTCGCCGGAGAACTTGCCCAGCTCGGTGAAAATGTTTCGGCGCCGATTGCGGCGCTGTACCTGCTCGCCCAGGGCCCTGAAAATCGGATGGATCCGGTCGCACTCGGGGAAGCGGCTCGCTCCCTGCTGGCCAACGTTCTGTTTTTCGCGGAAGATGACAAACTCGTGCAGTCGACTTTTCATTCCGCCTTCGAGTTCGTAAG
Source organism: uncultured Acidobacteriaceae bacterium (assembly GCA_963825155.1). GTDB lineage: Bacteria > Acidobacteriota > Terriglobia > Terriglobales > Acidobacteriaceae > Sulfotelmatobacter. The sequence goes on from CAWGRZ010000006.1 coordinate 156,418, forward strand.
CCGGGTGCCGGTGTCCCGGCTTACTTTTGTGCCCGATGCCCGGGTCTGGGAGATGATCGGATGAGCAGGCTTTTTGTGGCACGGAATCCGCGGGTCGCGGCACGCAGTCTCGACGGCGAGATGATGATTATGTCCGGGCGGGATTCTACCCTCTTTACCCTCAATAAAACGGCCACCATCCTATGGCAGTCTGCGGATGGAACCACGCCCTTGGATGAAATCGTGCAGAACCGAATTTGCGCAGAATTCGAAGTTGAGCCTGCCGTGGCTTTGCAGGATGCGGAGACCCTGGCGCGAGAACTGGCCAACCACGAAATCCTGCAAATCTCCGAAGCGCCAATCCCGCAAGAGAATTCAGTGGCCGGAGAATCCCGATGAGCGGGCTGCTTGAGCAAATGACCGAGAAAGCGCTGAAGCTGAACGTCCCGCTGAGCGTCCAGCTCGACCTGACTTACCGCTGCAATGAGCGCTGCGTCCACTGCTATCTCGATCACAATGATCATGGCGAGATGACCACCGCGGAAATCAAGCATTTGCTCGACGAGATGGCCGATGCCGGGGTCTTCATTCTGACCCTCAGCGGCGGCGAGATTTTTCTGCGTAAAGACTTCTTCGAACTGCTCGAATATGCCCGCCGCCGCTTGACCTTCTGTGTGAAGCTTAAGACCAATGCCATCCTGATTCGCGAACGCGAGGCGGCTCGCATCCGGGATCTCGGCATCGAGTCCATCCAGATCAGCATCTATTCGCACCGGCCGGAGGTTCACGACGCCATCACCTTGGTGCCGGGCTCGCTCAAGCGCTCGTTGGATGCGGTCCGTTTTCTCAAATCCCAGGGCTTGAGAGTCGTCATGGCCAACGTTCTCATGGTCCAGAACGTGCAGGACTACCAGGGCGTTCGCACTCTTGCCGAGGAACTGGGCGTCGAGTGCACTCTCGACCCCACTATCACCCCCATGATGGACGGGGACCGCTCCGTTCTGAGTCTGGGTATCGACCAGAACACCCTGCAACAGGTTTTCCGTGACGAATCGCTGGTCGGCGACGTCGCAGAGTTCTGCGCGATCCCCGCCGAGGCCGACGAGAACGGTCTGGCCGCTCTGCCCTGTAGCGCCAGCCACACCACCTGCTACGTTTCGCCGTACGGTGACGTTTTTCCCTGCGTGCAGTTTCCACTTCCGACCGGAAATGTCCGGAAGCAGCGGTTCATCGACATCTGGCGGCATTCGGACCAGATGAATGAAGTACGCTCGATCCGACTGAAGGACCTGACCACCTGTACCTCATGCACCCACGTTTCGAGCTGCTCGCGCTGTCCCGGCCTGGCCTTTACAGAAGGCAACATGCGAGGGCCGTCCTCACAAGATTGCGAGAAATCATTTGCCCGGACTGGAGTTCCGTCGGCCAATATGCTGGCCAAGAAACGCTCCGGGGCGAACCTGGTGCAGATTCGAGCGCTCCCGGCGTTGGCCGGCGCTACTGCGTGAGCCGGGGTTACTCCGGCGGGTCCAACTGAAATCATGCCCGGGACTAGCGCCACACTCGACCCCGAGTGGTCTTTACTACTAGCCACGTGTTCCGCAATTCCCCCCACGGAGAAACTGAGCTGCCTCCAGCCACTGCTGCAACCACCGGTTCGCTGGAAATCTCTGTTCGATCTCGCTGAGCGACACGGCGTGCAGCCCCTTCTCGGTCAGGCACTTTCCGGTATTAAAGATGCCGTCCCCCCCGAGCAGATGCGTTCGCTGGAGCAGCTTTGCCAGACCAACCTGCACAAAGCCTTGTTCCTTTCGCGAGAGTTGATTCGAATCGTCGATCGCTTGTCTGGGCTCGGCATTGAAGTCATGCCCTACAAAGGCGTCGCTCTGGCGGAAGTCATCTATGGAGACATCGCCATGCGGCAGGCCGGCGACATCGACCTGCTGATTCGTCCGCAGGATTTGCAGCGGGCTCGGGATGCTGTCCGTGAGTTCGGCTACACGCCCCACCTGTCTCTTCCCGAGGCGGAAGAACGCGCATATCTGAAATCGGGATACGAATGTGCCTTCGACGGCGCCGCCGGTCTCAATCTTCTGGAGGTGCAGTGGGCGATTCAGCCGCGATTTTATGCGATCGATTTCGACATGGACGGCTTGTTCCACAGGAGCGTGACGGTTTCCGTCGCGGGCCGCGCCATGAAGACGCCCTCTCCTTCGGATCTGTTGCTGATCCTGTCGGTCCATGCGGCCAAGCACGTGTGGGGACGGCTGATCTGGCTGTGCGACATCGCCCGGTTGATGAACCTGCCCGATTTGAACTGGAACGGGATTGCGGCCCAGGCGAGAGACCTGGGAATTGTCCGCATCTTGCGCGTTACCATGCTCGCGGCGAACCGGCTTTTAGGAGCCACTATCCCCCTCGCAGCCCAAGACAGTCTTGCGGAAGATCCCAAGGCCCTGACGTTGGTGGACGAGATTCAGACTCACATCGTCCAAGAGGCTGCCTACAATGTAGAGTCGCCAGCCTACTTTCGCCTCATGATGCGTCTGCGGGAAAGACCGGCCGACCGCCTGCGATTTCTGCAACGCCTTGCATTGACGCCTGGCCCGAGCGAATGGAAGGCAGTCCGCCTTCCCCGGCCCCTGTTTCCGCTTTATCGCCTGGTCCGGCTCTCTCGCCTGGCAGCGAGACTAGTCCGGGCGTAAAAATATTGGCACAGAGCACAGCCGTTCCGTAAGCTGTTCCGGCATCGAGGAAAACATGACAAAGGCTCAGCTAAGATCGTGCGCGTTCCTTCTCATCCTGCCGTTTCTGCAAGTCACCTTCGCCCAAACCGCCGAGCACACAGCGATCCCCACCCAGATTCCCGCCCGCGACGCGATTCTTCTCGGCACAGACTGGTACCCGGAGCAGTGGCCGGAGTCGCGCTGGGAGGAAGACCTGCGCCTGATGGAGGCCGCTCACGTTAAGGTCGTGCGCCTCGCGGAGTTCGCCTGGAGCAGCATGGAGCCCTCCGAGGGCCACTACGACTTCGACTGGCTGGAGCGGGCCATCAACCTCGCCGCGAAACACCACATTGTCTCCGTGGTCGGAACTCCCACCGCGGGGCCTCCCGCATGGCTCACGCAAGAGCATCCCGAAACATTGCGCATCGATGAAAATGGCCATCGCGCGGTCCATGGCAACCGGGCGCACGGCTCCGTCAATTCGCCCGTCTATCGCCAATACTGTCGCAGGATCGCGGAGGCGATGGCCATTCGCTTCGGGCACAACCCCAACGTAGTGGGATGGCAAATCGACAATGAATACGGCTATGCCAACATGTCGTACGACGATTACACCCGCAAGCAATTTCAAGACTGGCTGCAGAACAAGTACAAGACACTCGACGAACTCAATAAACTCTGGACAACCACCTACTGGAGCCAGACCTACGATCGCTGGGACCAGATTCCCATCCCCATCGGCGAGAACAATCCCGGCTTGATGCTGGAGTGGAAGCGATTTGTCACCGATACCTGGAACGACTACCAGAAAAATCAGATCAGCGTGATCCGCCAGCACGCCGACCCTCGCCAGTTCATCACCGGAAACTTCATGGGCTTCTTCGACGGCTTCGATCACTACCTCATGTCCGAGCCCTTGACCTTCGCTTCCTGGGACGACTACGTGGGCACTGGACATGTCGATCCCTACGCCAACGGCCTGACTCACGACCTGACCCGCGGGTTCAAGCCGGGCAACTTCTGGGTGATTGAGACTCAGCCCGGAGCGGTGAACTGGGCGGCCGTCAACAATTTCCTGAATAAGGGAGAAGTCCGCGCCATGGCCTGGCAGGCCATCGGGCACGGAGCCGACGAGATCGGCTACTGGCAGTGGCGCAGCGCGTTAAATGGCCAGGAAGAATATCACGGCACTCTGGTGGGGCCGGATGGAACGCCGGTACCGCTCTACGAAGAGGTCAGCCAGATCGGGCGCGAATTTTCTTCTGTCCAGGAAGCTTTTCGCGGCACCACGGTCGTTTCAGACATTGCACTGCTGCACTCCTATGACAGTCACTGGGCCATCGAGTTTCAGAAGCACACCGAGAAATACGACGATGTGGGCGTGCTCAAGAGCTACTATTCGGCCCTGCGCAAGCTCTCGGACTCGATCGACGTGGTCAGCCCGGACGCTCCCCTGGCGCGCTACAAACTCGTAGTCGCGCCCGATCTGAACGTGCTTCCCAAGGACCTGGCCGACCATCTGCTTGATTACGCGCGCAACGGAGGATTCCTCGTATTAGGCCCCCGCTCCGGCATGAAGGACGACTCCAACGGCTTGCTGCCGCAGCGGCAACCCGGATATCTGGTCGACGCCTTGGGCGGCCGCGTCGAACAGTACTACGCCTTGGAGAAGGACTTTCCTGTCACTGGAATCTGGGGCAGCGGTCATGTCAGCGTGTGGGCGGAGCAGTTGAAGAGTCTTGCCTCGAATGCTGACGTTCTCATGAAGTACGGGTCCGCCAATGGCTGGCTCGACAACCAACCTGCCGTGATCAGCCGGCCTTACGGAAAAGGTCGGATTACATACATCGGAGCGGTGCTGGACGACAAACTCATGGCTGCCGCCGCGGAATGGATGATGCAAAAAAGTGGAGCGGCGCCGAGCCTGATTTCCGTTCCCGACGACGTGGACGTCTCGCGCCGCAGCGATGGCAGCCGGCAGGTTTTTGTCCTCATCAACTTCAAGCAAGCGACACAACACATCCCCTTGCCGCATCCGATGAAGGCCTTGTTGGAGCAGAAGCAAGAAGGGGCTGTTGACCTTCCCGCCTATGGAGTGGAGGTTCTGGTCGACGCGAAGTAATCGCAGCGGCTACGCGACTTCTTCCGCGGGCCCCGACTTCCAGTCGCGCAGGTACAAAACGTACATTGCCGCGCTTCCCAGCAATGGCATGGCTAGTCCTGCCTTCAGAGTACCCAATTGAGTGGAGGAAACACCGACCAGCCACGGAACGAATCCTCCTCCCAGGTTGGCCAGAGTGAACATGAGTGACCCGACCCGTGACGCGGCCGGGCCAAACTCGCGGGACAAAAGCGAAATCGTAATGGGATACACGCAGGAAAGGCCCAGGCCAGCGAGGCAGGCACTCACCACCACCCCAGCCAAGCCACGCGACAATACCAGGCCGGCCATTCCCCCACAAGCAACCAGCAGTCCCGCCTGCACCAGTCGGACTTCGTCAATGGTGCGCAGCAATAGCGGCGCCAGCCATCTGCCCAGCATGAGCGCGATATAAAAGAAAGAGGGTGTCATCAACGCCATCGGCGCCGTCATATTCCCAAGGCTCTTCGAGTACGAGGCAACCCATCCCCCGAAACCGTTCTCCGTGCCCACATAGATGAAGAACAATGCCCCAAAAAACGGCAAGGCCCGATGTCGCCAGTTCGTCTTCGGAGCTTTCTTTCCCACTGCACCGACGATTGCGGCGGGTTCCACAATGGACGCGGGCATGGCCGCGATCCCAATCGCCACCAGCAGCGAAAATCCTGCCACTAACGCCAACAAGAACGGAATCCTGTGTCTTTCCGCGGCGGCAGCCACCAGGAACGGGCACGCCACGGCCCCCGCGCTCCAGCAGAAATTGAGCACGTTCAAGGTTGCACTTCGCCGCTCGGGATTTACCTCTGCCACCAGCAGATTCGCCGCGGGAACCGCCAGCCCCAGGCCTCCACCGTACGCCGCGATGCAGACAATGCCCAGGGTTTTCGAACCAGCCAGCAGCAGAGCCACACCGGCCGCCGTGAGCAGAAGTCCAGCCTTGATGGCGAACCGAAATCCCCAACGGGAAACCAACCAGCCCGAGAGCGCAACGGCCAAAGTCGACGCCAGGTACTGAGCAGTAAACAGTGCCCCAGCCTGGGAGTAGTTCAGCGACCAGCGCGCGGATAAGGTTGGCAGCATGGGGCCGAGCAGAATGGTCACGATCCCGATCGGCACGAAGCACGCGTACGCGGAGAGAGTAAGAGCCTTGGCGGAAGTCGAGGCTCGGGGTGGGCCAGAGGCGGGCATGAACATGAAAATGAAAATGATTCGGCGCGGAGCAGCCACTGAGCCTCAGCATGGACCGAAACCTCAACGCTAGCCGGAGCCGGGTGCCTTCGCCGTGGACTCCCGCACCACGAGCTCAGGTTCGATCGCGATTTCTGCCGGGTATTCTTTCCGGCCTTCGATTCGTTCCAGCAGGCTCTGGGCCGCGACCTCTCCCATGCGGTTCAGCGGCTGTCGCACCGTGGTCAAACTGGGAGTGTGAAACGCCGCTCCCGGTATGTCATCGAACCCCATCACCGAGACATCCTGCGGAACTCGCAGTCCCTGCTCCTGCAAAGCTCTGATCGCGCCAATGGCTGAGATGTCATTGTAGGCGAACAGAGCGGTGAACGGCTTCTTACGCGCCAGCAGTTGCCGGGTAAACGGGTAACCCAACATCGGCGTGGCATCGTCGGTATCGATCTGCACGGTCAGGTCAGGATCTACCTTGAGCCCGATTTGCCCGGCCACTCGGCAGATCGCTTCCCAGCGGTCTTTCGAATCGGAACTCAGGGGATTGCCTCTCATGAACGCGAGGCGCTCATGCGACATATCCTTCAAGTACTTCAGAGCCAACACCGCCGCCCGTTCGTGGTCGAGAACGATGTTGGTGACGCCTTTCAGCCTCCTGTGACCGGCGACGGCCACGGTGGGCAGAAGCGGTACCTCGTTCACAGTCGTATCTACGGTGATGATGCCCTCGACGCCGCGCTCCGACAGCATTTGCGAATAGCGATCGAGTAGTTCGGGATCGTGCCGGTGCGCCACCGTCAGAAAGAAATAACCGCGCTTTCGCAAATGCTGCTCAATGCCGCTGATGATCGCCGACCCGTAGGAGTCGCCAATCTCTTCCGCGATCACGCCGATGGTATAGGTGCGCTTGTTGCGCAGAGTGCGGGCGAAGAAATTGGGGCGGTAATTGAGCTCTTTGGCGGCGGCGTGGATTCGGTTCTTGGTCTCTTGCGGAATGGAACGGGCCGACGGCGCATCGTTGAGAACGGCCGAAACCGTACCGGGAGTGAGCCCTAAATGCTGGGCAACGGCTTTGAGCGTGATCACCGCCGGTCTTTGGACAGCTTTCTTGCCTGGCCCCATGATCCCGTCTGGATTGTCTCCCAATCACTCCTCAAATCAGCGCGACTGATCTTACCAAACGCCTCGCCGCAGGTTCAGTACACGGCTGAGCTTCCGGATGCGCCTTCTGGTTTCGGTCCCGTAAGAGCTTCGGTCATGCCTTGGCGTAGCGCTCGCTATTCGGCTTCGATCCGCTCAGGGCAAAGAACAGGATGTATAGATAACAGAGCACCGGCAGGAAGAAGGCATGATGAATGCCGATATGATCTGCAATCCAGCCTTGCGCTTCGGGGATAATGGCTCCGCCCACGATGGCCATGATCATGATTCCTGAACCGTCGCCGGTGAGCGGGCCAAGCTCGGCCACACCCAGCGTGAAGATGCTCGGGAACATGATGGAATTAAAGAAGCCGACCAGGATAATGCTGTACATGGCAGCGTGTCCCGTAGTCAGCATCGAGATTGCGACCAAGGCAGAGGCGCACACCGTACAAATACCCAGCAGCCCTCGTGTGCTCATCTTTTGCAAGAGAGCCGAGCCAATGAACCGCCCCACCATAGCGCCGCCCCAGTAAAAGGCGACAAAACTCGCGGCAACCTTCTCCGTCAAGCCACCGATCTCGGGCTGGCCGAAGTAATTCACCATAAAACTCCCGATGGAGACCTCCGCCCCAACATAGACAAAGATGGCGATCGCACCAAAAATAAGATTGGGATGCCTCCAGATCGAGTCGTTCACCTTCTCCCCAACCTTGTGTTGAGCGTGCTCGATTTTCGGCAACTTAAAGCTGCCAATGGCGATTGCTAGCACCACCAGAGCAATGCCCAGGCCTATGTAGGGCGTCTTCACCGACGCCGCTTCGTGCAAGCGATAGGCCTGCAGAGCTTCAGGCGCCAACGCGCGTATATCGGCCATGCTCTTCGGGGCAGCGCTCAGAATCAGCACGCCACCAAAGAAAGGCGCCAGGAACGTGCCCAGGGAGTTGAAGGCCTGTGTCAGATTCAGCCGGCTGGACGCCGTCTCTGGCCTGCCCAACACTGTCACATAAGGATTCGCCGCCACCTGCAGACAGGTGATCCCGGCGGCCAGGACAATCAGTGCACACAGGAATAATGGGTAAGACGGAACACTGGCCGCCGGAACAAACAGGAACGCGCCCAGCCCCATGGTGAGGAGACCCACCACCATCGACCGCTGATAGCCCATCCAATCGATGATCTTGGCAGAAGGGATGGAGAAAACGAAGTAGGCTCCAAAGAATGCGAACTGAATCAGCATGACCTGGGCATAGCTCAGATCAAAAATCGACTTCAGGTGTGGAACCAGAATGTCATTCAGGCAAGTGAGGAACCCCCACATGAAAAAGAGCGTGGTCACGGTGGCCAGCGCCGCACCGTATTTCTGCCCAGTGTCGGGCGCGCTCGCTGTCGTAGCACTATTCGGGGTCGTGATTGCCATGAGTTTCTCTACCCACCCTCCCCTGAGTGTGTGAACCAAGGAACGCCCGCAATCATACATGGCAGCGCACGTTTACGCTCGTTTTTCTTCGACGGAGGATCGCATTCGAGCCCTAGAAAATCGTTTCGCTAGCTTGACATTCATTATGCCTTGCTAGACACTGCAATCGTTTCCGCTGGTCCGAGTCTTCTGCTGGTCACCCCATGCGCAAGCCCGCAATCTTCGTAATTGCCACCTTTTTTCTTCTGGTCAGCCCGGCCTTACTGTTCGCCCAGGCCGACCGACCCGAAGTCCTCGTATTCGCCGAACCCGGGTTTCCGGCAGCGGACTCCGCCACCCCTTCTCCTCAGCAATTGGCGGCAATGTTGCCCGGCGCGCAAGTGGCGGACGCCGGCCATCTGCAAGGCGCCCTGGCCGCGTCCGCCACCCGCCTTCTGGTGCTGCCCTACGGCTCGGCGTTTCCCGAGGAGGCATGGCCGGCAATTAAACATTTTCTGGACCGGGGAGGAGACCTCCTGGTTCTCGGTGGAAGGCCCTTTACTCGCGCTGCCTATCGCGACGGCGCGGAATGGCGGCTCCGCGAATACAGCGTGCGCTGCATTCGTCCGTTGATGGTCGATCAATACCAGGAAACCCCGGGCTCGGATGGACTGCAGTTTCAGCCGAATCCCGAGCTGACCTTGCAGCTTCATTCCTTTGCGTGGAAGCTTGCTTTCAGCCCGGTGATTCGGCTCAGCGCAGTGGACCTCTACCATCGGGGCGGGGCCGCCGGTTCCATCGACGCGCGCCTCGACTCCCTGGCCTGGGGCGTCAAGAACGGCCGCAAGTTGTCGGCGCCTGCGATTCAGGTTGACCACTATAGAAACGGCTTCGATGGCGGACGCTGGATTTTCGTGAATGCGGAACTTTCAGGCGAGTTCTTCGACAACCCGAGCCAGGTGCAATCGCTGGCGGAGCGAGCTTTGCAAGGCGCCGAGGAATTCACGGTGCGCCCGTTGTTGCCGCTCTACCTCCCCGGCGAACCCGTGGAAGTGCAGGTTCTTTGGCACTCGGCGGAAAAGCCCAAGGCGGCCGTATCCGTAAAGATCACCACATTCCCGGAATCGCAGCCTTCCCATCGCTCGACCATAACTGCGACCCTGCCTGCCGACGGGCCGATCGTGCTGCCCGCCCCGGAGGGCAAAAAACTCTACATTATCGAAGCCCAACTGCTGGAAAGCGACCGGGTCCGCGCCATCTACCATTCCGGGTTCTGGATCAGGGACGAAGCCTATCTCCGCGCTGGTCCCCATCTTGGGGTCAACCGCGATTATTTCGAACTGGATGGCCATCCCCTGGCGGTGGTCGGCACGACCTACATGTCGAGCGAGGTGCAGCGCCTCTATTTCGAGCATCCCAATGTGTACGTATGGAACCAGGATCTTGCCCAGATTCACGAAGCGGGCCTGAACATGATCCGTACCGGCTGGTGGACCGGCTGGGACAAGTTCTGCGACGAAAATGGACAGCCTTACGAGCGCACGCTGCGCACGCTTGAAGCCTATCTCATGACCGCCCGCAAGAACGGGCTGCCCGTGCAATTCAACTTCTTCGCGTTTCTTCCCGACGTTCTGGGAGGCACGAACGCCTTTCTCGACCCGGAGGCGGTTCGCCGCCAGCAGACTCTGGTTTCGTCCGTCGTGGCGCGCTTCCACGATGTCCCCTTTCTCGCCTGGGATCTCATCAATGAGCCCAGCTTCTCGCAGCACCTGTGGACCATGCGGCCGAATGGCGACCCCATCGAACTGGCGAGCTGGAATCTCTGGTTAAGCAAGCGTTATCCCGATCGCGCCAAGCTCGCCGCGCTGTGGAATGTTCCACCCGACTCTGTCGCGGGCACGATTTCTCTTCCGCGCGAGGATGAGTTCTTGCCCCGGGGCATGTATACCGGCACCAATTCGCTGAGGATGTACGACTATTTTCTTTTCGCGCAAGACTCTTTCGCCCAGTGGGCGCGCACCATGCGCGACACAATCCGTTCCACGGGCTCTCAACAGCTGGTCACGGTAGGCCAGGACGAGGGTGGCATTCAGGACCGTCTCTCACCCGCCTTTTGGGGACAGTCCGTTGACTTCACCACCAATCACTCCTGGTGGCAAAACGATTACATCCTGTGGGACTCACTCGCCGCCAAGCAGCCCGGCGAAGCCATGCTGATTCAGGAAACCGGATTGCAGCGCGAGTTGAACCTGGATGAAGTCGCCCGGCGTACACCGGAGAGCGAAGCCGCGCTTCTCGAACGCAAGATCGCCACCTCCTTCGTCCAGGGCTCGGGCGCCATCGAATGGCTCTGGAACACGAATTCGGATATGACCGAGAGCAACGAAACGCCGATCGGCGCCGTGCGCACCGACTATACCGAGAAGCCGGAAGCCTCGGTCATGCGGGCGTTTGCCCAATTCGCTCCATCATTGCAAGAGCATTTGCGGGATCCGCAACTGCCTTCGATTGCGATCATCACATCCCAGGCCGCACAATACTCGGTGCTCGCGGATTTCCAGTTGGAGGCCCAACGACGAGCCGTCCGCGCCCTGGCCTATGACGTCCATTTGACCGCGTACGTCATCGCGGAGAATCAGATCGAGAAGCTGGGCTCACCGAAGCTGGCCATTCTGCCTTCGCCCCAGGCGCTGAGCGAAACCGCCTGGCGCGCTCTTCTGAACTACGTAGACGCTGGGGGGAATCTTCTAGTCACCGGTCCAGTCGATCGCGACGAGCATTGGCAGGTCGTCCCCAGGGCCGTCGAACTTGGCCTTCACGCCCACGTGGAACCGCTCACCTACCATAATGCTACGGTTCGTTTAGGAACTCGTTCGGTTCCGCTGGCTTTTGGTCAGTCGCAACAGAACTGGCTCGATTCGCTGCGCTTTGCGGATGGGTCGACCCTGGAGGAGATCCCCCACGGCAAAGGCCGCATCTTCTGGACCGCCTACCCGGTGGAACTCGCCGAAGACTTGCAATCCACCGCCGAACTCTACGCCTACGTCACGAACCGGCTAAACATTACGCCAATGTTCAGCCAGCAAATGTCCAGCCCGCAAGCGCCTAGCCGCAAAGGCCTCTTCCGGCGGGAGTGCTGGTATTCCCAACCGTGCTCGCGGATTCGGTGCTGTATGTGTTCGTCTCCGATTCGGCCAACGACGCCAGCATCAGCCTCCAGGATCAGACCACCGGCGTGCCGCTGTCATTTTCGTTGCCGGCGGAGCATGCCGCGATCGCCGTTGTCGGCAAACGGGAAAAGAAAATCATCGCCAAGTTCGGCTTTTAAGATGGGGAAGGTGCCGACGTGCCGCCACGCCGAAGATCCAGGCTATGCCGGACTCACTGATTCCTTCAGTCCCAGCGCGAAGACCTCAAGTTCCTTACCGCCGGCAGCACCATCTCGGGTCACTTCGAAAGCTGCCCGATAAAGACTCCGTAGGGTGCCAGGGTTACGACATCTCCACTCGCCGAAGATTTCCCGGTCGCTGCCAGGCTCTTCGTTGAGGAGAACCCATGCTTGCTCATCTCAAAGTTCACTTTCTGCTCTGCGCCTGACATATTCAACGCGACCAATACCATCTGGTCTTTGTACGCTCGCAAGTACGACAGCACGTTCTGGTCATTTTCATTCAGCGGAACGTAGCTCCCGTACAGTAGGGCCTTATTTGTATGGCGCAGCTTGAGCACCCTCTTGTAAAACGAGAGCACCGACTCGGGATCTTTGGACTCGTCGGCAACGTTATGGGTCTTGGCGGTCGGGGGCACGGGAAGCCACGGCGTTGCTTTCGAGAAGCCTGCGTTCTCGCTGGCGTCCCACTGCATGGGAGTGCGCTCACCGTCCCGGCCCTTCTCCTTGGGCCAGCCGGTACGGCCGATTGGATCTTTAACGTCCTCCTTGCGAGTTGGAGGCGTCGTCTTCATCCCAATCTCTTCGCCGTAATACATGATCGGTGTCCCGCGCAGAGTCAAATATAGCCCGGCCATCAATTTCGCAATCTGGTCGTTATGCTGGCCGTCGCCATAGCGGTCATAGGAGCGGACAATATCGTGGTTGCTGATGACAAACGTAGGCCAGCCGGAGGCCGAATTAACCGCCGCGATCTGCTTGCGGAAATCCGCCGGTGAAAGTTTGTTGACCGTGGTGAAGAGAAAATCCATGGGCAACTGCAACTCGTTGTTGCCCTCGCCATAGTAGGTGTTCAATTCCGCGATGCTTGCGGTCCACGTCTCGCCGATCAGCACCGCGTTATTCTCGTCCGCTACTTGCCGCAGCCCGCGCAGCACGTCGTGCACTTCCGGCAGCTTGGTGTTGTACTTGTTTTCCTCGATGGGATCGCCAAAGGCATTCTTGCCCGGCAAAATCGGGTTATCGTGCAGGTTGGGGTCTTCAAACAGTGTGTCCACCGCATCCAGACGAAAGCCCGACACTCCGCGCTTGTACCACCAGCGGGTAACATCAAACATCGCATCTTTCACCGCTGGGTTGCGCCAGTTCAGGTCAGGCTGAGCGGCATAAAAGAAATGGTAATAATACTGATTCGTCGCCGGATCAAACGTCCATGCCGAGCCCCCGAAAGTAGACGTCCAATTGTTTGGCGGCTGCCCCGGACCCTTGCCATCGCGCCAGATGTACCAGTCGCGATGCGCCGACGTTCGAGACGATTTCGAGTCCAGAAACCATTTGTGCTGGTCGGAAGTGTGATTCACCACGAAGTCAAGAATGATGTGAATCCCCCGCTTCTTGGCCTCGCTGGCGAGCGTGTCGAAGTCGGCCAGCGTTCCGTACATGGGATCGATATCTTCATAGTCGGAAACGTCGTAGCCGAAATCCACCTGGGGCGAAGGGAAGCACGGCGAAATCCAGATCGCATCCACGCCGAGATCCTTCAGGTAATCCAGCTTCGACGTAATGCCCTTCAGGTCGCCAACCCCGTCGTTGTTGCTGTCGGCAAAGCTGCGGGGATAAATCTCGTAAAACACCGCATTCTGCCACCACTGGTGTCCCTCGGCGTCTGTGGCCTTGCCCGCAGTCTGGGCGATAGCGCCCGCCAGCGAGAGGCACAGAAATATGGACACCAGAATCCAGCTTGACCAAATCCTGGTTGACCAAATCCTGGTTGACCAAATCCACGAGGACTTGCGTGACATGGTGAGTACTCCGTTCCTAGAGTGCATTTTGAAGAGGCGCGTCCGACCGGAATTGGCGACGATCCTCAGTGAGTGTAAACCTTTTCCCGCTCCGCCTGCTCGATTCGAGGCACGAACTTCACTCAATGCCGGGTGAAATGAATCACAATCCTCTGCGCCAAATAGGATTCGTCTGGTGCCGGCGGCATCTGGATGAGCAACGTCCCGGTCTTCGTGAGCGACGCGTTATCCACGGAAGAGATCTGGCCGGGATTCCAAACGCCTAACTCGTAGCGAGTTCCCGCCCGTCCGGAAACGTCCAGGCTCAACTGGGTCTTCGAAGCATTCCAGAACTGCGAGATCACCCGGAGCCCCCGGCTTGCGCTTCCCAGCGGCGGGAGTTCGCTCGACCACTCCACTCCAAAATCGTTCTTTAAACGGATGACCACACTATTGGGTCCGCCATAAACGGGAAAGCGCACGTACACATGTTGGTCGTTGCTGTTCGGCCGCATCTTGAACGGCAAAGGCCGCCCGTTCATCTCTACGCTGACCACCTCGGTCCGCAGGCTGAGCGCCGGAGAAAACTCAACCCAGCAATCCCCCGTTCCCGTTCTCTTGGCCTCAAGCGTCAGGCTGTCAACGGTTTTGTGGTATTGGAGGTCCACAGCGACTCCGCCGACGTGAACGTTGCGAACCGCAAAGGAGGTCCAGTCCGCCGGGACGTGGGGGGCAAGCGTAATCTCGTGTTTTTCCGCGTCCGTCTCCAACCCCAACATCCCGCGCAGGATCGGACTGACCACCATGGCCGCCGACCAGATCTGGTGCGGTGAACTGGTAGCGAACGACTGATAGTAATCGCCGGAGAGAACCTCGGTGAAGTGACCGAGCGCGCCGTCGGTCGCAAGCAGTGCGTTGGCACGCAGGTTGGAATAAGCGGGCTGCGGGCGATGATACCGGTATTCGGCCACGGACGCCCACCCCGTGAATAGCGGCCAGACCGCGCCAAAATGATATCCGGAGCCGTCATAAATGCTCGACCGCTGGGAGATAATCCGCATGCCCCAATCGGTCTGGTGATCTGCGGTCGCGAGTTGCGCGATGGTTTGCGTCGGCGTGATCTGCATCAGGCAGCCCGAACCACATGGGAACGGTCGTCAGCACGCTGAGCTCATCCACGCGCTGATTGTCTTTTCTCAAGGCGAATGCGTAACTCTTCTTCTCCGGCGACCAGAAGGCTAGATCGAGCGCGGGCCGGCTGCGATCGAATTCCGCGGCGAGTTCTTTGCTCACGTCGTCCTTGCCCACAAGTCGAGCCAGATTCGAGAGTGCCCGCAGCGCTTCCACTCCCAGCCCAGCCTGGTAGTACTCGTTCTTGACCGGAAGCAGCGGGCCGCCCTCCACCCAGCCGTGGCCGACGCCCGCATTCTGTGCGAAGCCCTGCGCATCATATGTGGAGCGCAGGAACTGGTAGGCTCGCCAGACGTTGTCCCACTTCTCGCGCGCGAAAGCCACGTCCCCGCTCTGAGTCGCGTAATCATTCATCGCGATAATAAACAGCGGCGTCGCATCCGCCGATACGTAGGCGTACGGATAATCCTTGAACCACGGAACCAGACTCGCGCTCTGCGAAATCTCGTGAGGAACCTTGCCGTCGTCCCGCTGAAATTTGCTGATGAAATCGAGCGCCGTTCGGGTTGTGGAATAATCCCCCTCGGCGTTGAGTGCAAACGAAGTCCACAGCGAATCTCGCCCAAAGAACCACGCGAATCCGGGGCGCTGGCTGACGCCCGAAGTTCGATATCCCGCCACCAGCCCGGCACCCAGATACGGATTGTTCACCAGTCCCTGAATCGTGCTGATGCGCGCCCAGTCGTAGGCCTGCTGCAGCGCGCTATCCGGCAGATCGAGGCTGACGGTTTTCTCCAGATAAGCGCGATAGTAATCCGCCGACTCGCGCATCGAGTCCGCGTAGGAGGTCAGCAACTGCTGATACGTTTTCTCGGCGTCCGCGAGGCCGGCGACGGAAGCCGCGATGACCAGCACCTTGGTATCTTTTCCCTTTTGCGTCACCCCCAGGCGCAGCGAATTCTCGTCCGACGAGGAATAATTCGTCTGATAGGAGAGCCGGGCGTCGCCCCCCGTCGGAGATCCCACGAGTGCGGCAAACTTCCGCGTCTCTTCGCCAAAGACAAATGCGTGCTGCTTCGCATCCCACTGCACAAATGTTCCGCCCAGCGCCGCAGGCCACTCCAGTTGGAAGTCGCCCGTGAATGCGGCTTCCACTTCCAGCGGCTGTTCGGTTTCGATATCTAAGAGGATCACAGCACCGGCCTGGTTGACCGGCACACAAAGTGTTTCGCGCACCCGGAACGAATCGCCCGCATAAAGGATTGACGCCGACTCAGGCCGAACCGTCAAAGTGCGTGCCAGGCTCTCCGCCGGCAGTGCCCGGTCGCCGACATGGAAGGTCAAATGAAACTCGCGAAAAATCTTCAGCGGATAGACCCAGGCCTCGAATCGCCCCGTTTCGTTGCCGAACAGTCCTGCCCGTGTACCCACGACCGGCAGGAACTCCCAGGCGCGAATGGTGCGCGATAACTCCAGCGTTTGTGCCGGCTGCTGGGCCGTAGGAAAACACCGGGCAGGCGAGCCAGACCCCCACTAGGCAAGCGCCGCGTAAGACGCGAAAAACGAAACCGGAATGCCGAACGCCAGCGAGGTAAGGATTCATTGCAATTTTCTCGTGGAACAAGCCTTCGGCCTGGGTAGAGCTTGCAAAGTGGCGGTTCACTGAATATAAGAAGTAGGGGCGAATTTTAGCACGAGCCGAGCGGGCCAGGTAGCGACCTCTTGTTCCCTTCACGCCGAGTCTTTCTGAAATCTCTCAGCCGTTCGGCGCTTGTGCTTTCGCTCGAAAGCCTGCTGGCACTGGCTCGTCCGCGCTGGTTGCGTGCAGCGCCGCAACTGCAGCAGAAGCAGGCTCCTCCTCAAGAAGAACCTCCGCAGAGCGCCGATCTGGGCATCAGCTTCCTCAACATCGCCCGCGAGTCCGGGCTGAATGCAAAAACCATCTACGGCGGCGAGCACAAGAATAAGTATCTGCTCGAAACCACGGGCTGCGGCGTCGCCTTCTACGACTACGACAACGACGGATGGCTCGACATTTTCCTGGTGAATGGCTCGCGTCTCGAAGGCTTTCCCGCCGGGAGTGAACCCACCTCGCATCTTTTCCGCAATAATCGCGACGGCACCTTCACCGACGTCACGGCGAAAGCCGGTGTCGCTCACTCTGGTTGGGGCCAGGGCGTCTGCGTCGGCGACTACGATAACGACGGCTGGGACGACCTGTTCGTCACCTACTTCGGCAAGAACGTTCTCTACCACAATAACGGCGACGGCACCTTTACCGACGTCAGCGCAGAAGGCCGGCGTGGCGGGCAAAGGCACACGGTGGAACACAGGATGCGCATTTGTCGACTACGACCGCGACGGCCACCTCGATCTGTTCGTCGCCAACTACATTGATCTCGATCTGGCGACGGCTCCCGTGCCCGAGTCTGGCCCCTGCCTCTACAAGAGCGTGATGGTCGCCTGCGGGCCGCCGGGATTGCAGGGCGGCAAGAACATCCTTTACCACAACCATGGCGATGGCACGTTCACCGACGTTTCCGAGGCGGCGGGGATTCTCCGCGCCAACGGCACGTACGGCCTGGGCGTGCTCACCGCAGATTTCGACAACGACGGCTGGCCCGACATCTATGTCGCCGACGATTCCACCGCCAGCGCCCTCTACCAGAACAAGAAAAACGGCAAGTTCGAAGACGTCGCCATCGAGGCCGGCTGCGCGCTCAGTCCCGATGGCAAGCCGCAAGCGGGGATGGGCGTGTCGGCCGCAGACTATGACCTTGACGGCAACCTCGATATCGTCAAGACGAACTTTGCCGGCGATACCCCGTCGCTCTACCACAATCTGGGCGGGGCAACTTCGAAGACACGACCTTCACCGCCGGTCTGGGCGCGCACACCCAATACCTGGGCTGGGGCTGCGGTTTCTTCGATATGGATAACGATGGCTGGGCCGACATCCTGATCTGCAATGGCCACGTCTACCCCGAGGTTGAGCAACTCAAAACCGAAGCCGGCTACGCCCAGCGCAAGCTGCTCTATCACAACCTGCATAACGGCCACTTTGCAGACGTGTCGTTTCAGGCCGGGCCGGGCATCTCGGAGCCAACTCCGTCGCGGGGCGCGGCTTTCGGCGATTTCGACAACGACGGCGACATTGACGTCGTGGTCAACATGGTCAACGATTATCCCCAACTCCTCCGCTGCGATTCGAAGCTCGAAAACAATTGGATCAAGATTCGCACCATCGGAACCAAATCGAACCGCAGCGGAATTGGCGCTCGCCTCACCTGCGTGACACACCCAGCCGGAGAAACGAAGCCGCACCAGCAAATTGACGAAGTGCGCAGCGGCGGCGGCTATTTCTCACAGAATGATCTGCGGGTTCACTTCGGCCTCGGACAAGCCCAGAAGGTAAACGTGCTCGAGATTCGCTGGCCCAGCGGCCAGATCGACACCCTAAAGGACATCAAGGCAAACCAGGTGATCTACGTAAAAGAAGGCGAAGGCATTACCCGCACCATGCAGTTCCCGAAGAACCCCAAGCCAGCCGTCAAGAAATAAACGCAGACAACACCAGTTCACTGGGTGCCCCATGTCTCGCGTCTTTTGCGAGACATGGGATCCTTCCGTTGAGAATCACGGCTTCTTCGCGTCGGAGCCTTCGCCCGAGCCCTCTTTGAGCGTGTGGATCTGATCCACCGCCAAGTTCGCAAAGCGCTCGGTCAGCCCGCTCGGCCAGCGGATTTCAATCCATTCAACTTTCGAAGCCGCGCCCATCCCAAAGTGAACCCGCATATCGCTGTTCGAGTCGAAGCTCGATCCGCTTCGCACTTCATCCACCAGAACACGCGCCGCCGTTTTCACCCGAATCCGCGCGCCGATGCCATCGCGATTCGATTTCGTTCCTACAGTATGGATCGCGACCCAATGGTTCGAGTTGCGGATCTGATTCACCAGCAGACTGGGCCTGGCATTCATGTTGCTGATAACCGCCGAAATTCTGCCGTCGTTCCACAGGTCGCCAACGGCCAGCCCGCGCGAGGAAGCCATAGTCGTGATTCCCGATCCAGCGGACGCAGAGATGTCGCTGAACGTCCCATTGCCGTTGTTGTGGTAAAGAATCCGCGGTTCCTTGTAGCTGCTGCCGAGATGCTGGCTGTCGACTTCGGGATAAACGTGCCCGTTCACCAGAATCAAATCGGGCCAGCCGTCATTGTCCATGTCGAAGAACATGGTTCCCCAGCCCAGATACTGCGTGTAGAGGCCCAGGCCCGCGGCCGCGGTGGCGTCGGTAAATGTGCCGTCGCCGTTGTTCTTGTACAGCGTGGAGGTATCGTCGGAGAAATTCGTTTTGAAGATATCGAGACGCCCATCGCCGTTGTAGTCCGCGATGGTCGAGCCCATGCCCGCCTGCTCGCGTCCGTCTTCGTTAAAAGCCGCGCCGGCGGTAACCGCCACGTCGGTAAAGGTTCCGTCGTGGTTGTTGCGATAAAGAATGCTGGGCGTGCTGTCACAGGCTATGAAAATATCTGGCCACCCGTCGTCATCGAAATCGAAAGTCGACACACTGAACGCGTAATGCCCATCCGTCCGGTCGATGTGCGCCTTGGTGGTGACGTCTTCAAACGTGCCGTCGCCGCGGTTGTGATAAAGAATGTTCTTCGCACCGGCCAGTCCGCGCGGGCCGCACATCACCGGAACCCCCTTCCACATGCAGGTTGGCCGCTCCCCGGGCGCGGGCGCCGTCGCCAAATCGAAATCCACATAGTTCGCCACCACCAGATCGAGCCGCCCATCGCGGTCATAGTCGACGAATGCGCAGCCCGTGCCCCACGCCTTGCCCGATCCCGCCACACCGGCCTTCTCCCCGACTTCCGTGAAGACTCCATGCTGATTGTGGTACAGCCGGTTTTTCCCGTAGTAGGTGACGTAAAGGTCTTCCCAGCCGTCGTTGTCGTAGTCTCCGACGCACACCCCCTGGCCCCAGCCGGTCGCGGTCAGACCCGCCTTGGCAGTCACGTCGGTGAAGGTTCCGTCGTGATTGTTGCGATACAGCCGGTTGCTGGGCTCTTGCCCGCGAGGAAATCCCTCGAGCCTGGTGCCGTTCACCAGAAAAATGTCGGGCCAGCCATCGTTGTCGTAATCGAAAATCGCTACGCCCGTTCCGGTGGTTTCAATAATGTATTTCTTCGTGTCCACGCCCCCGAAAATGTTCTCCATGGTGAGCCCTGCTTTTTCGGCGACGTCGGTAAAGTTCGCGATGGGCGCGGGCGTGGGTGCAGGCGGCGGAGCTTTCTTTGGCCCTTGTGCGCACAGCGTTGTACTTAGGAGCAGCAAACACACGCAGGCCAGCGCGCGGCAAAATGGAGAGATCGCCAGGACGGAAGAAATCTGAACTCGCATGGGCCCCCGTCGATGTTAGGGACCGCATTGCGAGAAATCAAGCGCAACGCGCCTTAACGGATGATCGGGGCTTCCGCTACGCCAACATACTTATCCGCGCCGCCGTAGTAGAACAGATACCGATTGCGCTGCTTCACCATGCCTTCCACGAAAACGACATTCGGCACCTGGCCGACTTTCTCCCAATCCTTCTCCGGAGAAAACATCGGCTCCTCGCTCCGCCATAACAGTTTTCGGGGATCGCCGCGGTCGAAGATCGCGAGTCCAGTCCGGTAGACCAGTTTGTCATCGGCGCCGTTGTAGATAAGGATGATGCCTTTCGATGTGACCATCGGCGGCGGACCCGGCTCCGCTACCCGAGAATCAAAGCGCCCAGGCCTCACCGGCAACACCGGCTTCTGCGTGGCCTCGGTCCAATGCACCAGATCGCTCGACGACGCCAGTCCCGCCTGATCTTTGTTGTCAGCGCTCGTCCCCAGAAAGTACATCCAGTATTTTCCGCCGATCTTTTCCGGCACGATGGCGCCCGACTTCGTCCACCTCACATTCCAGTTCCCTTTGTAGGCTGGGAGGATCACGCCCCTGCGATCCCAATGAACCAGATCCTTCGAAGTCGCTAAACACAGCTGCGCGTCTTTTTTGTTGTAGCCGGTGTAGGTCAGGTAGTACGTGTCGCCGAATTGCACCAGGCGCGGGTCCTCGACCCCGCCCTCCTTCTCGTAGTCCTCCGCCGGGCTGAGCACCGGTTCATCCCGGCGGGTAAAGTGGATCCCGTCTGTGCTCTCCGCATAGCCCAGCCGCGACGTTCCCTGCTTGTCCTGCGCGCGGTAGAGCATCACGATCTGGTCTCCACGTGCGACCACCGCCGGATTGAACGTCCCTGCCGCCTCCCACCCGTCCCCGCGTGGAGCAATCACGGGAGTCTCGGCCATCCGCCGCCAGGCGCCGAACGGCAAACTTCCGGCTTCCTGCGCGGCCAGCGCCGCCAGCAACACAAACAACGCTATTCTTCTGGAAATGAAACGAAGCACGTGTGCTCCTCTTCGAGCTCTCGCTCGTTCTTGCGCACAGCAAAAAACGGCAGGGCCGACCCCCTGCCGTTTTCCGCAATCTCGAAATTGCTTCCGGACTACTTCTTGTTCACGGCCTTCTTCAGTTCGGCTCCAGGGGTGAACTTCGCGACTTTCCGGGCAGCGATCTTGATCGTGGCTCCGGTTTGCGGGTTGCGCCCGTTCCGCGCTTTTCTTTGCGACACGGAAAACGTGCCGAAGCCTATCAACGCCACCCGATCTCCTTTGCGGAGCGCGGACGTAACGCTGTCCACAGCCGTATCAATGGCAGTGGTGGCCTGCGCCTTGCTGATTTCACACGCGCCTGCGATCTTGTCAACCAGATCGGCTTTATTCATAGTCTCTCCTCGCAGGTCTCTTTCGTGCCCAGCCGGCACCGGGAGGAAATTGGCTGTGGCTGAGTTGGGAAACCTGACGGCTCGTATTCTCCTCCCTCTGCGGCGAATGTCAACTGTGAAAATCCGCACGGGAAGCCTGTTTCGCACCTCTGCCGCCCGAATTGGGCCTACCCGGGCGGCATTTCGCACTCTACGGCAACGTTTTCCTCTGCTGTCCACAGGACCCATCCCGCCTGCACAGGATGTACACAGCCTGTCATCCCTTCCAGCTTGCGCGAAACCGGTCTCCGGGTGCAAAGTCAAAACATAAGAATTCTGGCAAAGGTGGAAGTGTCCCAGGTGATCAAGGCTCCCGCGGAAGTTTGTCCGCTTTGTGAAGGAACAGGCTGGAAGACCGTGCCAGCCGCACCCAATGCCCGGCCGGGCGCCAGGAACGACCGCCGCGTCACGCGCTGCGACTGCCAGTTGCGGGCGCGGGCGCAGTCCCTGCTGGCCGCGGCCCGCATCCCGCGGCGCTACGAGCACTG
The DNA here is from genome assembly GCA_963825155.1 of uncultured Acidobacteriaceae bacterium. GTDB lineage: Bacteria > Acidobacteriota > Terriglobia > Terriglobales > Acidobacteriaceae > Sulfotelmatobacter. The sequence continues at coordinate 178,619 of CAWGRZ010000006.1, forward strand.
CGAACTCACCAACTACGACACTGACTTTCCCGGAGCTCATCCTTCGCTCTCCGAGGCTCACTTTGTCGCCTCCGGGTTCGCCAAACAGTGCGATCCACGCGGCGACAAGGGCCTGCTGATCATTGGCAAGATCGGTACCGGCAAGACCCACCTGGCCGTTGGCATTCTCAAGGAGTTGATCCTGAACCGGGGCATCGCCTGCCTGTTTTACGACTATCGCGAACTCCTGAAAGAGATCCAGAACTCTTACAACTCGACGGTTCAAACCACCGAACTGGACGTGCTTCGACCGGTATTTGAAACGGACGTTCTGGTGCTCGACGAACTAGGGGCTGTGAAACCAACGGAGTGGGTATGGGATACGGTCAGCCTCATCCTGAACACGCGCTACAACGATAATCGCACTACCATCATCACTACGAACTTTGACGACCAGCCGGCGGCGGGCACGTCCGGTTCGATCTCGCCGGCGAGGGCTGCGTCGCGTAGTGAAACTCTTGGCGATCGCATCGGCGAGCGCATGCGCTCGCGGCTCCATGAGATGTGCCGCATCATCACTCTGGAGGGTAGTGATTTCCGCCAGAAGTTCCGCAGCGCCAATTTCCGGTAAGGCCTTACCGCTGAGACCGCGCGACACGATCTGGGACACAATGCCTCCCGTGTCTCTGTGCCTCCGTGGTGAATTCCCACTAGAATCGAATGGTGCTGACCGAGCGCCTGGAATTCGCGCCTGAGCGGGATGCCGAGCTCTTCTCCGCGGTCCCGGCCGCCCCCGCCGTTTTCCTATTGCGCGGCGAAGACGCTCAGTCCCAGCCTTACATCAGCAAGACCGCCAATCTTCGTCGCCGCTTGCAGCGCCTGCTGGGCCCGGTCGAAGAACGCACGAAAAAGCTCAACCTGCGGGACCGTGTCCGGGCGATCGAGTACGCGCCCACCGGCTCCGACTTCGAGTCCGGCTTCCTGCTCTACCGCGTTCTGCGCGCCGCCTTTCCCAAGACCTATTCGGACCGCATGCGCTTCCGCTTCGCACCCTTCGTGAAGCTCCATCTCGAAAACGAGTACCCGCGAGCCTCCATCACCACGCGGCTGGGCCGGATCACCGGACGGTCTCTCTACTACGGCCCGTTCGTTTCGCGGGCTGCCGCCGAAAAGTTCATGAACGATTCGCTGGACTTCTTCAAGATGCGGCGTTGCGTTGACGATCTGCACCCCGACCCCAAGTTTCCCGGCTGCATCTATTCCGAGATGAAAATGTGCCTCGCGCCGTGCTTCAAGGGCTGTACCGACCAGGCCTACGCCGCCGAGGTGAACCGCGTGCAGACTTATTTCGATTCCGCCGGAGACTCCCTGCTGCGCGAGTTCTCCGCCGAGCGGCAAGCCGCGTCCAGCAGGCTCGCCTTCGAAGACGCGGCTGCGCTGCATGCGCGCGTGGAAAAACTGAAGCCCATCGTGAGCCAGCTTCCCGAAATTGTGCAGCGCCTCGATCATTTCTCCGCGCTCATGATCCAGCCCAGCCAGGCCGCGGGCTCAGTCACGTTCTTCCGTGTGGAGTGCGGCAGAATCTCCGGGCCGATTCCGTTTTGTATTCAACCCACAGACCACGCAAAATCGCAATCCATGGAGTCGCGAGTGCAAGAGGTTGTAGATTCATTTCCGCCCGCGGCCGCAAAGTCTGCGCCAGAAACCATGGAGCACCTGGCCCTGCTCAAGCGCTGGTTCTACCGCAGCAGCCGCACCGGCGAGATTTTCTTTGCCGACGCCAAAGGCGAGTTGCCCATGCGCCGCATCGTTCGCGGCATCTCGCGGGTTTTTCGCGGAGAGAAGCCGGAGTCGGAAACCAACAAACCTCTTCAGAATATGTAGCTCCGAGCGGGAACATTGTCACTCGCTGCCCGTGCAGCCGGCATTGACGGAAACCCCAATCCGCCCTAAGATGGCTCGGCTCCTATGGTCGCCCCTTTCGGTGACCTCTGGCCCACCACCACCTCGTCCATGATCGGCCAAACCGTCTCCCACTACCGGATCATCGAACTCCTCGGCGGCGGCGGCATGGGGGTGGTCTACAAGGCCGAAGACACTCTTCTTGGCCGTTTCGTCGCCCTGAAATTTCTTCCGGACGATTCCTCGCAGGACCCCCAGGCTCTGGAACGCTTTCGCCGCGAGGCCCGCGCCGCCTCGTCGCTCAACCACCCCAACATCTGCACCATTCATGAGATTGGCCAGCACGATGGGCATCTTTTCATCGTGATGGAGTGCCTGACCGGGCAGACCCTAAAGCACCTCATCGATGGGCGGCCCATGGAGCAGGAGCGCCTGCTCACGCTCTCCATCGAAGTGGCCGACGCTCTCGACGCCGCCCACAGCAAGGGCATCGTCCATCGTGACATCAAGCCGGCGAATATTTTCGTTACCGACCGCGGCCATGCCAAGATTCTCGATTTCGGCCTGGCAAAAATCTCCCGCGCGGCCCGCCCCACCAGCGGCGATTCGCAGACCGTCGCCGACCCAACCGGCCTCGACCTCACCAGTCCCGGAACTGCGGTCGGCACCGTGGCCTACATGTCGCCCGAGCAATTGCGCGGCAAGGATCTCGACGGCCGCACCGATCTTTTCTCCTTCGGCGTGGTCCTCTATGAAATGGCTACCGGCGTTCTGCCCTTCCGCGGAGAAACCTCCGCCGTCATCACCGAAGCCATTCTGAACCGTACGCCCAGCGCCGCCATCCGCCTGAACCCGGAACTTCCGCCGAAGCTGGAAGAAACCATCAGCAAGGCGCTGGAAAAAGATCCCGAGATGCGCTGCCAGACCGCCGCAGAAATGCGCGCCGACCTGAAGCGCATCAAGCGTTCCATCGATTCCTCAAGAACGGGAGTCGCAGACGAAGAGTCCGCCGCCGTCGCAGCTTCCGGTCCGGTTAGTGGCGCAGCAAGAACTGCCGCGGCAAGAACCTCCGGCACAACCACCGTGCCTCCGGCCGGGCGCGCAAGGTCGGTCTGGCCGCTGCTCGCCGTCTGCGTCCTGGTTGCCCTCGCGGCGGGTGTATACGCCGGCAAGCAGATGTTCTCCTCCGCGCCTCTGCCGCCTCCCACCTACCGCCAACTCACGTTCCGCCGCGGCAGCATCCGCTCCGCGCGCTTCGCGCCGGATGGACAAACCATTCTTTACAGCGCCGCCTGGCAAGGCAGTCCTGTGGATGTTTTCACCGCCCGCCCGGAAGCTCCCGAGGCCCGTTCCATGGGCCTGAGCCGGACCCAGCTCGTCTCCGTTTCTTCCGCCTCGGAAATGGCGGTTCTGCTGAACAGCAAAGCCATCGGCACATGGGTAAACATGGGCACCCTGGCGCGGGCGCCCCTTGTAGGCGGCGCGCCCCGGGAAGTGCTCGAACACGTGCAGTGGGCCGACTGGTCGGCGGACGGCACCAATCTGGCCGTCGTGCGCGATTTCGGCGGACGCAACCGCCTGGAATATCCCATCGGCAACCCGCTCTACGAAACCGGCGGCTGGATCGGCCATCCTCGCTTCTCTCCCAAGGGAGACTTGATCGCATTCATCGACCACCCGGTCCAGGGCGACGACAGCGGTTCCCTCGCCGTCATCGATCTTGCCGGACACAAGAAGACCCTCTCCGGCGAATGGTTCACCATTCAAGGCGTGGCCTGGTCGCCGGATGGAAAAGAAATCTGGTTTACCGCCAGCAAGTCCGGCGTAGACCGCACCCTCTATGCCATCACCCTCGACGGCAAGGAGCGCATGGTGTTGCGCTTGCCCGGCGCAGTCATGATCTTTGACATTTTCAAGGACGGCCGGGTTCTGCTCATGCGCGCCAGCTGGCGCCGCGAACTCGTCGGCATGACCGCCGACGATGCCAAGCAGCACGACCTCTCCTGGCTCGATTACACCTATCCCGCGGACCTTTCCGCCGACGGCAAAACTTTGCTGTTCGATGAAGAGGGCGGCGGCGGTTCGCTGGATTATTCCAAGTCCGGCGGCTTGTCCTACGCAGTCTATATTCGCAAGACCGACGGCTCTCCCGCCGTGCTGCTCGGTGAAGGCGGAGCCGTCTCTCTTTCACCCGACGGGAAGTGGGTGGTGGCGCAAACCCAGGCCTCGCCCTCGCAGCTCAGGCTGCTGACCACCGGCGCCGGCGAACCCAAGGCCCTCACCAACGACAACATCAACCACGCCTGGGCCCACTGGTTCCCCGACGGCAAGCACCTCCTCTTTTCCGGTAACGAACCTGGGAAGGGCGTCAAGCTCTACGTTCTCGATGTCGCCTCTGGCAAGAGTCAGCCCATCACGCCCGAAGGTGTAAACGGTACGGCGTTTGTCATCTCTCCCGACGCCCAGTGGGTGGCCGGAATCGGTCCCGACGAGAAGGGATATTTGTATCCCGCGGCCGGAGGCGAGGCCCGCCTGATTCCCGGCTTCAACTCCGGCGAGCAACCCATCACCTTCAGCAGCGACAGTCATTCGCTGTATCTGTACCAGCCCGGCGAATTGCCCGCCCGCGTTGACCGCTTGGATTTGCAAACCGGGAAGCGCACTCTCTGGAAGGAACTCATCCCCTCGGACCCGGCCGGCGTCGAAACCATCGGCCCCATCCTCATCACGCCCGACGCCAAGACCTGCATCTTCGGCTACCACCGCATGCTCGCCGATTTGTACCTGGTGGAAGGGTTAAAGTAAAAACGCCGCAGGGTGCCCCATTTCTCGCGTCTTTTGCGAGAAGTGGGGCTTTTCGCAAATCCAACGAAAAATCCTGAGGACAATTCCGAATCCCCCGAACCCCCAAGAGGCAGCCGCGAAGCGGCAAAAGAATGCAGCCCACGGCGTAACAGTTTGCTGAAAAACTCGAATCGAGGCCCAGTTTTGAAAGGGCGCGGCTTCAAGCCGCGCCGTAAGTGCCGTAAAATCAGTCGCGGCTTTAGCCGCTGACGGAGCGCTCGATCAACAAAGAGACTTTTTCCAGCATCCTGTTAAGCCGTGGCTGGACAAAGTGGAAACGAACTAGCCCCGGAGGGGCGGAAGAGAATAAAGCAAGCCTGCTTAGCGCCCATACCCAGCCAACTGCCGTCGCGTCTTGGTGAGCAACCCCCACGCCTCCCGGTAGCATTCGTACTTGAAACTGTTTCCCCTCGGCCGCCCGCTCGGAAACAGCATCGTCCCTTTTTTTCGTCGCCGGCCCAGCAGTTCGGCCGCCGGAATCAGGTACCACACGTTCACCGGAATCACATAGGCAGCAAACATGTCGATCTGCTCTACGCTGTAATCCTGTTTCTTCTGGTAATGGGGCGTGAATTGGCACCAGTATCCCCGCCCGAGCCGGAACGTGGTCGACTTGACCTGAATCCGCAGGAAGTTGGCCCCGTGTTCGATTCCCACATCGTAAGCCCAATTGTCTCCCCATGGCCGGCAAACTGTGAACTGCAGCTTCGTGGCCTGCGCCATGAATTGCAACTCCACCCACTCGCCGCGTTGTTTGAGGTTCTTGAATTTCTCCCAATCTTCCATCTCTCCCCCAGGTCCCCACTTCTCAATTCATTAAATTCGAATCCACGCCTCAGACTGAAGCTCCACTCTCGCCACACCCCGCCACTACCGGCGCCTGACTTTTTCTTTGACTTACTACCGAGGCAGGAATTTGGGCAAAAGAAAAGGCGCGACCAGTAGGCCGCGCCTTCTTTTCCAAAAGTTTTACCCTATACTTTTAGAATAACAAATCGAAAGGGGTAAACCGGCAACAAATCCGGATTTATAGTCGCCTTGTTTCCTTCGCCTTAGCCCCCATCGTGTAACTTCTACCTATTGACAAGATTTTTAGATTGGGGCGCCCATAGCTGGGTGCCCCACTTCTCGCGTCTTTTGCGAGAAGTGGGGCTTTTCGCAAATCCTACGAAAAATCCTCCCCCAAACAGAACGGGTGGCGGGCAGCACGTCTCGACGCTAGCATGAATCCTGGGTGGCCCATCCTTTGCGTTCTTTGCAAAGAGCCTGCCCTGAGCGGAGCCGAAGGGCCTACCCCATAGCCCACCACGACGAACCCATAGCGTTGCCGAGTTTCTTCCAGAATTTGCGAGAAGAGGTCACGCCGGGTGCCCCATTTCTCGCGTCTTTTGCGAGAAGTGGGGCTTTTCGCAAATCCCACGAAAAATCCTTAGCCGAGCCGGGTGCCCCATCCTTCTTTTTGCGTCTTTTCCGAAAAGAGGGTGGGGACTGTGACTTTCCCCGGGCGGGTGGCCCGGGCTTTGGTCTCCCTCCGCGCCATAAATACTGAGGGTCCCGTCCTTGCGTTTTTGGCAAGGGCGGGTACGGCAATCGCGGGAGCAGCTAAGCTGCGTGATCGCGAAACCAAATCTTGGTCCATCCCTGATTCACGCGAACCGGGCCAGCTTTTCGAGAAGATAGAACCGGTAACTGCTCCACCGCCATTGCTCAGGCGCGGCGACCAGTCTCCGCTTCACCGGGTTGCGATGCATATACCTCAGCTTCTCTACGCGCTTCTTCGTCGTCCATACGTTGAAGTCGTAGAAGCGCGCCTGCCAGAACCCACGGCGTGAAGTTGCGTCCCCCGAATAAATCGCGCTGACGCGCGTCTCTGCGTTTGTTCTTTGGTAACAGAGCGCGGGCCGCGGGTGGCGCACCCTTTGACGCTAGCATGAATCCTGGGTGGCCCATCCTTTGCGTTTCCTTTGCAAAGAGCCTGCCCTGAGCGGAGCCGAAGGGGTGGGCCTGCCGCGACTCTCCACTGAAGTTCTACGCCGCAGGTCGGATTTTCGATCCTTGCCCTCAATGAGGGCAGGAAACCAGCCGCGATAGCCCAGCCGAAGAGCTCCTAGATGTCCAGGTTCTTCACATCCAGCGCGTTCTCTTCGATGAACTTGCGCCGCGCTTCCACGTCCTCGCCCATCAGAGTGGTGAAGATGGTCTCGCACTCCGCGATGTCTTCCAGCCGCACCGAGAGCAGCGTCCGCCGCTCCGGGTCCATCGTCGTCTCCCACAACTGCGGCGCCGTCATCTCGCCCAATCCCTTGTAGCGCTGGATGGTAAACTCCTTGCGCCCCTCGTTGATCACGTAATCGCGCAGGTCGCGGACATTCGTCTTCTCCACGATTTCAACCTCGGCCTTGCGCTTGGCCGGCTTCGCCGTCTTCTTCTCGTTCTTGTCTCCATCACCGGCGGCTTCGCCTTCCGCACCGTCGCCGTTGCCCGCGGGCGCGGCCTTGACCAGCGTCTCCACCACGAACGGCGGCTCCATGTAGGGTTCGATCTGCTTGTACTTCGAGATCATCTGCCGGCATTCCGCGCTGGACGCCAGTTCCCAGTTGATGACGTGTTCCGCGCCATGCTTGTTCACAAAGCTCACTTCCCACAGGTTGTGCTCTTCGTCGAAGCGCGATTCCACGCTCTTGAAGCCGTGTTCCTTTTGCAGCTTCTTCAGTTCTTTTTCCAGGCGCTCGATTTTCTTCGACGGCGTCTTCTTGTCGCCTTCGAAATCCGCGCGCTTGGCCAGATCGAGTTTCGGCACCAACTCGGTCACGCTCTCGTTGCGTATCCGCTTGTCCAGTTTGTCGAAGAACCCGAGATACTCGTCGAGCACGGTCATGAAGCGCGCCAGGTCTTTGCCCTCGACCTTGGCCGCGCCTTCGCCGTACCGAACGCTCAGCGCCTCGGCCGCGCGCTTCACCATGACTTTCACGAATTCGCGTTCGTCCTTGATGTACTGCAGCGACTTGCCCTTCTTCAGCGAGAACAGCGGCGGCTGCGCGATGAACACGTTCCCGCGCTTGATCAGTTCCTGCATGTGGCGGAAGAAGAACGTCAGCAGCAGCGTGCGGATGTGGCTTCCGTCCACGTCGGCGTCGGTCATCAGGATGATCTTGCCGTAGCGAACCTTGGTCGGATCGAAATCTTCCTTCGCGATGCCGGTGCCCAGCGCCGTAATCATGGCGCGGATTTCCTCGTGCGCCAGCATCTTGTCGTAGCGCGCTTTCTCCACGTTCAGAATTTTGCCCTTGAGCGGCAGAATGGCCTGGAAGCGGCGGTCGCGGCCTTGCTTCGCCGTCCCGCCTGCCGACTCGCCTTCCACCAGGAAGAGCTCACACCGGTTCGGATCGCGCTCCGAACAGTCGGCCAGCTTGCCCGGCAGTCCGCCGGAATCGAGCGCTCCCTTGCGTCGCGTCAAATCGCGCGCCTTGCGTGCCGCCTCGCGCGCCCGCGCCGCATCCACCGCCTTATTGATGATCTTCTTCGCGACCGTCGAGTTCTGCTCGAAAAACGCGCCCAGGCGTTCGTTCACAAACGCGGTCACAACTCCGGCGATATCGGAATTCAGTTTTCCCTTGGTCTGCCCTTCGAACTGCGGCTGCGGCAACTTCACGCTGATCACCGCCACCAGACCCTCGCGCACGTCGTCGCCCGTCAGGTTCTCCTTCACGTCCTTGAACAGCCCCATCTGCTGCCCTGCGTAATTGATGGTGCGGGTCAAGGCAGTGCGGAAGCCGGAGAGATGCGTTCCACCGTCCACGGTATTGATGTTGTTGGCGAAGCTGAACACCGACTCCGAATACCCGTCGTTGTACTGCAGGCCAATCTCCATCACCACGCCGCTGCGCTCGGCTTCCATGTAGATCGGTTTGTCGTGCAGCAGTTGTTTGCCGCGGTTCAGATGCTTGATGAACTCCGCAATGCCGCCGTTGTACTTGAACTCGGTGTGCTTGGCCTCGCCCGTCTTGGAATCGGTGTTGCGCTCATCGGTCAGCGTGATCAGCAGTCCCTTGTTGAGGAATGCCAGTTCGCGCAGGCGCTGCGCCAGCGTGTCGTAGTTGTAATCGACGGTGGTGAAGATGCTTCGATCGGGCAGAAAGTGGACCTTCGTCCCCGTCTTCACCTTGGCCACGCCCGTTTTCTTCAGCTTGTTGGTGGGCTCGCCCTTGGAATAATTCTGCTGCCAGGTCGCCCCGTCGCGCCAGATTTCCAGTTCCAGATCCTCGCTCAGCGCGTTCACGCAAGACACGCCCACCCCGTGCAATCCGCCCGAAACTTTGTAGGACGAGGAATCAAACTTCCCGCCCGCATGCAGCGTAGTCATGACCACCTGCGCCGCGGAAACCTTCTCGCCGTCAATGTCCATGTCGTCGACCGGAATGCCTCGCCCGTCGTCAGTAACAGTGATGGAGTTGTCGAGATGAATCGTTACTTCGATCTTGGTGGCGAATCCTGCGAGCGCTTCGTCCACGGAATTATCGACAACTTCGTAGACGAGGTGATGCAGACCCAATTCGCCGGTCGATCCGATATACATGGCGGGGCGCTTGCGCACCGCCTCCATGCCGCCCAGCACCTTGATCGAGTCGGCGGTGTAGTCGTTGTTGCTGCCGTTGCCCGCGCCGTTCGCAGTGCTGATCGGAGTCACTTTTCCGTTTTTTGTCTTGGTGTCGACGATGGGAGTGTTGATTTCTTTGGTGGCCATTCCGCTCCGCGAAAATGTCCCGATTTTTTCTTTAACTATAGTCCTTCAAATCCCTGGAATCCGGCTGGAAATTTCGCCCTCAGGCGACCCCGCTTCCGTACCCTGCAAAAGACTTCAAGTTATTGAAATTCCTAATACTTAGGGTCGCCCTGCCAATTTACAAATTATACCATAAATGGGCTTCGTTCCACCCCCCTTGAAAAGCGCCGAATCGACTCAGTAACAGCCCTGTTTTCAAAGAAAAAATGGGGCGCAGAAATCAAACACCAGTGCTTCGTAGCGATGAATTCACTGAAGGAAAGTGGCTGGGAAATCTTTAGACTTAACGGATCATTTCATTTTGTGCTAGTTCCAGAAGGCGAGTACGTCCTCTCCGTGCAAGGAGCCGGGGACGGGGACTATGGCGGTAGAGGACAATGGAAAAAGGCTCAGACATATAAAGATTCTACGCAGCCGGTCAGCGTACATAAGGATCTGACCGACCTCGTCGCAGAGGAGAAGCTCGAATCAACCGGGACGACAGCTTCTCAGTAAAACCAGTACGATTGTGTGGCCACAGCTAAACGGATAGCCACCCCGAGTTGTGTTCAGAAGTTGCAGACGGCGTCAGACGGAACATGGTGTGTCTTTTCCGAGAGCCGGATGCGGGAAATCTGCCAGTCCGGTTCGATGAGCGGGAACAGGACACAGAACCAAGCCAAACCGGACTGAGGCTACGACGCGAAAGCTAAGTTAGCAGCCACCGGGAGACTAAAGCCACTGCGCCTGTTCTCGACTCTACTCGCGATTTCACTCATCGTCTCGACGAGGCGTCAGCTCGACTCGGGAAGCATAAGTCGGCTGAACTACCGCAGCTTCCCACGAACTACCGTGATCGACCCGGCTGGCAGTGTGTACATGCCGTCGGGCGTGGCGGCGATCGTGATGTTCTTATCCTCAGCAGGAGTATTGCAATATTGCACCAGAGCTACAGATCCGACGAAAGGATGGCTCATGTGCTTGGCATCGTCGATGACGAGATGAACCTGGTGAGCCGCGTTCAAATCGTGGTTAATTAGCATTAACGACCAGTTCCCGTCGGGACGTTTGACAGCGTATGAGGTAACCACGGTCCGATCGGCAGCGTCCCTAAGGTCGGCCGATGCTGGGAAAATCTGGTTCGCTCCCGCCTCGTGCTGCAACCATTCGAAATTAATGATATGTGCGGAAGAATAGGGAGTGTACGCAGGCGTGCCATACGCACCGCCACCATCAGCGCCACCCTCGGGGCTGAGGCTTCCGTGACCAGCGGCGCCATTATTGATTGCCGGACGATAGAACGCTGTGCCGCCTTGTTCAAAGAATGTGCCAAACGCATCGCACTCCCAGATGGAGCGGCCAGTCACGCCCAGGTAGCCTGGTCCGCTTCGCCCGGCTACGATTCCACTCTCGGAAATAATCAGCGGCACGTCCGCGGGGACGCCGTCCTGACGCCACATGTGCAGGACGTGCTTCATGATTCCGGGCTCCATGTAGAGGGTCGCCCAGTCGTTGGGCGGAGTGAATCCATTCGTCATGAACGGATAGTGTTCGAACGACATGAATGAAAGATCTTTGAGGTGTCCGTGGGCCTTCAGGTAATCGACGAATCGCTCCAACCAGGAAGTGCGTCCCTGATTGTCGGGCCAGAGGGTGATGTCTTTATCGACGCCTTCGAAAATCGGACCGCCCAACCTGGCGCCGGGAGTCAGCTTGTGGATCGCATCCGCGACTTGAATGTAGATGGCGCCGTAATCTTCCGGCATCATGTGCTTGCCGTCGCACTCCTCCCCGACTTCGATTCCCACCACCGGATAACCACGCTTGTGAATGTATGAAACTTCGTTAGCGCAATCTTCGGGAGTGTCATAAATCGCCGCACATGCAACCAGCGCGGGATGGCCCATGGTCAATCCACTGGTAAAGAAATTGTCCATGCCCTTGTACTCGTCGCCGCCGCCGGTGATCAGGTTGTCGGCCTGGTGCCAGGGATCGATGGAAGAAGCGAAGAACGATCCGGCCAAGTCTGCCTCCGAACCGGCAATTACTTCCTGGTCTCCAGCGCCCCCCAATTGCGGCGGCGGCCCAGGTCCGGGCTCTACGCCGTTAGCCGGATAAACCATCGCGTATTTCCCCTCGGCATCGATCGTACCGACCGACAGCGTCTGGAGAGCATAGCCGACGCAGTTTCGAATGTCCTGTGCCCCGTGACTATCGCAGGTACCGGAGGATTTCGACATCAAAACGCGGACGAAGCGCGTCGTGACGGGCGCATCCGAAAGCTTCAGATGGACATCTCCGCCGCTGCCGCTTAGTACCGCGCCCGACGGGAAGGCCCTCCACATGCCGTTCGGGCCCATGTCCCAGTCCATCGCATTGTTGTCGCCGACCCAGTACTGCACAACGTAGACGACGGCATACGGATTTACCCATTGGATGTGGATCGCGTTGACGGCTCGTGCGGTGCCCATATCGATTACGACCCATTGCGGGTGCAGCGTATCGCTCTCGCCCGTGAAATGGCTGGTTAGGTAAGGATTGCTCTTCCAATAAGCTTTGAAAACCAGCGACCAAAGGGGAATCGCCACTGGTCATAAAGTCGCGATGAGGCAACGAATACGAGTAGCCGTAGTGGATCGGTTCGCCTAAATCGGCGCTGCCGACGTAGTAGCCGCTCTTTGTCGCTGGATCGCTCCATGTGCCGTTTTCGTTCCAGTGCCATGCCGCAAGGCGTAACTCGCTGTTGTTGCGCATGGTGATGGAGCCCCAGCCCAGGTTTTTGACCCCCTGAATCGTCTCGGGCTTGCTCAAATTGTCCACCTGCGCCTTACTCAAATCATCCATCCACGCGCCGGTCGCCGTGTCGGGATCGATCGTATTCAGGACGTGCTCCGGCGTCACGTCAACGTGGACCGTGGCGACGGAATCAAGCGTGCCCACCTGGGCAACCGAATCCGCCGGGAGCTCCTGTCGAGCATGTCGTGGGTGAGCCGTTTGTGCCGGAGCTGTTTGTGCATGAGCGCGCAAAGGAGACTGCATCGACACCGCCATCAGCCCGAGCGCCGCAACTGCGACACACAGCCATATACGAGACGAGACAGGTTGGGTGCAACGAGTATTCATGATGTTGTCGCTCATATTAAAACGATTGAATGGAGGATTGCACGTCGAGTTTACACGAATGGCAGAGCCGCCCACGACTCACGGGTGTTGAAATATCGCGATTACACTCATCATGGCCTTGCGCAGGGCACTTGAGTGTATAACAGAAGTTGCCGCATAACCACTTCAGCGTAATGCAAGAAAAGCCGCCCAGACATCGAGCGGCCTTGTCAGTTGTTGCGGATGCGTGTTTTACCCAACAAAGGTCAGACCGATCTAAGTCCTCATTTCTTGTCTCCTAGTCTGCTTCCCGGCCAGCTTCTCACTAGGTTGTAGGCGTTGACGCTTCCGATACCAGTGGCAAAGTCGTAGCCCTTAGTGGCTGCGTATGCCGGCTGGTAGGACGAGTTCGATGTGGAGAGCACGCCATTGGTGGCTCCGTCGTAGTAGCAGTTGAATGATCCAATTGTGTTGCCATTGCTGTCGACCAGCGGCAGGCAATTCACGTCGATGTCCCCCAGAGTCACGTCATAGAAAACGCAATGGGGGTCGACCTGATTTCCCAGAGTCGCGTCGCACGAGCTGCTTCCCTTGAATCCATACTCGGAAGCAGCCAGCAGGTAGTAAACAAAGTTGGGATTCCCCTGGTACATTTCCGAGCTCTGATTGATCATCGCCTGAATTCCGGCCATGATTGGCGCACTGAACGATGTTCCACCGCCGCCCCACCAATTGGATGGGTCCCCGACACAAGGTGGTGCCCCAAAGTTCGGGTCGGAATAGCAGATCACGTAGTAGTGCCCCCAAGCTCCGTTGCTGGCAAACAAGCTGACGTCCGGCAAATCGCGTACCCCGTCTCGCGGGTTACCATAAGCCAGGTTCTGATAAAGCGGTTTTCGGTATCCACGGCAAGTACCTCCGACCACGCCCGGAATCGTCGGGGTTCCGGACACACAGGCACTGGGGCCGCAACCAGCCGCTATAAGATCCAGTAAGTACTCGCCTTCCGAGCTGTTGCAGAAACCGTCGGGGCCGTAGGTGGAGGAGTATCCGAAATACAGAGCACCCACCTGGCCGGCACACGAGTCGTTCCAGGTCATCTCAGGAATATACGAGAGGGCTGAGCTGTAGTAACGGTCATTCGTCGCGCTCCAGTAGGTGGAAGTTGTTCCGAAGAAGAAATCCGAGAAGTCCGTGCCCCCGACCGCGACGTTGTTCGGCGTGCTGGCAAAGCCGCTAACATTGACGCCGCTCAGAGCCGCGGCCAGTCCGTCTCCGACTCGTCGGCTCCGCCATCACCGGAGGCGACAAATATGCTTACGCCATCCGAAACGGCAAGCTGGTAAAGCTGATTGATGTAGGCGTTGAAGGTCGAACCTAAATAACTTTCTGCCGTACTGTAGCTGATGCTGATGATCGCCGGTGGCCGGCCATTGCGAGTCAGCAGATTTTGGATCGCAACGAAGCCGCCAAAATTGTATCAGCGCACGACGCCATTTCGATCGCTGCGCTGGGTGCGGCCGCAGTTGCCCATTCGACATCAAGCGCCGCTTCGCTATCGTCCCCGTTGACGCCTGGATCCGTGCATGCGCCCCCATTAGATGGGTTGCTGGACCGATGCGGGTGGATCTGCCTCAGTGTGCCCTGCGGGAATTTCTTCGCTAGGCCGAAGGCCTTCCGGAACGCAACCCAATCGTCGGTCGTATACAGATCGGTGTCTTCCACCACCACGATTGTCTGTCCCTGACCGGAAATTCCCCGGGCATAGAGCGGATTCATGTTGTAGATCGTTTCCAGATCGCCCGGCACAAGCGCCTGATAACCGCCGCTGGTGTTGAAGTTGGCCTTTGGCCTATACGTCGGATGCGGTCGGAAGTCATTCAAGGAAACGATGCCGCGAACCGCGGGCGCAAGAGCTGCCGGAATGCTCGGATCGATCGCGTTCGCGATGTGGTCCTTGCCGTTCACCGAGAGGTTGTGGATCTCCGTGTGGAAGGCTTTACGAATCGCGCTGGCCGGGCCCGAAAAGTCGATTACTCCGTTTGCCAGGTAGACGTCATGTACGGTGAACCCTTGGGATTCAAGCCAGCCGGTCACGGTGTTGACGTCTTCCTGCGACGGTCCAAATCGTTTCGCAACTTCGTTGGAAGTGAGCCACACATGGTAGAACGACGACTTGTTGTTGTGGAGCTGATTGACCAGTTCTTCGGCAGCCCGGTCTTGCTTGGAGACCGATTAAAAGAAGGTACATGTGTTCGAACCACAGATCGTCGGACACGTCACCGCGGTCGCTAGCTGGACTGACTTCGGGGCGTGTGTTCCCTGCAAGCTGACCAGATGGACTCGTCGATACTCTGTGTAACAAGGCGGCGTTGCCCCGCAATTGTTTGGGCGAATAGTGCGGCGCTGCCAGCAAGAACACCTGCGAGTAAAACTACGAATGGAACCAATATGCCTGATTTTCTTGACATAGGCTGAGCTCCCTCGAATTTTGTTTAAAAGGAGGACCCGAACCTCGCCTCGGGGGGTGCTGCGTCTCAAACGGCGGGAGCCGCTCTTCGGACGGGCGAGAATCGTTTTAATTCGACACGAATGAGCAGGTAATGTCAGTGACGGGCGTCACGTCTGATGCGGTGAGTCACCACGAGCCATATTGCAGAGTCAGACGGTCAACTGGCGTAACATCGCGATTACGCTCATCTGCCTTCCCGGAGGGGTTTGAGTGAAATGGCCTGGTTACGACATTTGATACTGTCAGTGCCGGACAGATTCCACAGGTGGTGTAAAATTCCGCTAAATGTCGCGCATTCTGAAGTTCGCCACTTTTGTTGCGATCCATCTCGTAATCGCCGTCATCGGGACTGCCATTCTCGATACCAGTCTGCGCAGAAGACTTGCTGCGCCCTTACATTCGTTCTCTGGGATTATTTGGACGGAATGCTTATTGAGCATCGTTTTTGCGATGGCGCTTGGATTTGGTGTGTGGCGTGTTTGGCACAATTCGGCGGGAGAATATACGTGGGTTCCGGCGGTAGCATGGCTTGTAATCGGATTCCTATCGACCTTGGGGCGTAGTGACATCTGGGGCCGATTTTTCTCGTTTGGTTCCGGCGGTGGCATTGGCCCAGCGGGGATGCGCACCTTTTTTGCTTTTACGGTTCCCTTAATTCGGGCCGCTTGCTATTCACTGGGTACTTACATCCCGTCCCTATTCCGTGCTGCCCCAGTGCCGTCGTGTTCTTAAGCGCGTCACAGTTTACGAAAAATCGCCATAGTATTCATTGACCCAGGCACTTCGATTCGGATTCACTAGCGGCGGAGGGTCAATGCGTGTAATGGCCATCTGATTAGCAACACCTGAGCCATCCTTGACAGCGTAAACGTCGTGGCCTAGCGTCTCCCCATGCAAAACAAGTCGCCAGCAGAAATCTATTCATCCAAGACCGACGCCGAACCTGTTGCACGACGGTCCGGTCGGTGGTTCTTCGTCGGAATGGCGTTGGTGATGATTGCCACATCAATTGCCGGATTCCTCCCCGCGATCATTCGACCTGCTACGAGACGCGCTCCGCTCACTCTGCTCGCCGGAGTACATGGGATCGTGTACTTCATGTGGCTGTTTCTCTATCTGGCTCAAAGTCTGCTGATCGCAAACCGACGCGTGGTTTGGCACCGAAAGCTCGGCCTGACCTCCGTCGTGCTTCTGGCATTGATGATCCCCTTAGGCTTCACCACGACGACTGCCATGGTCCGGCGCGGGTTCGATTTGAGTGGCGATCTGCACATCGACCCTCACCCTAACGGGGAAACGTCTGTGGACGCTCCCACTTTATCAGTATTCAACCTTTCCTCACTGCTTGCGTTCAGCACTCTCGCCGTAGCGGCAATTGGCTTTCGTCGCAGGCCACAGGTCCACAAACGGCTCATGCTGTTTGCGAATATCACGCTCATGCCTGCGCCGATCGCGCACCTGTTCGGCCACATTTCCAGTACTTGGTCGCCCACAGCGATTGGCGCTGCGTTTCTAATTCTCAGCAACTTTTTCCTCCTCGCGCCGATCGCCGGTGACTACCTGATTGAGAAACGGATTCGATTCCTCACGGTTGCAATGACAGTTGGGTTGTACGCTTATCAGCAGTTCGTAACATTGGTCATCGCTCCAAGCGCAGCGTGGCATCATTTTGCTGAGTGGATGTCCTAAGAGGACGCGGAAGCTCTCTAATCTTCAGAACACACAGTCGATTGGCATAACATCGCGATTACGCTCAATGACCAGGCGGTCAAACGGGTATTCGCCTGATTCACCCCAATAGAATCAAGCACTTCTTCGGGTAACCAATGCGGGTGAACGATAGGTCGGTGTCCTAATTTGACAGGACACCACCGACGAGAGTGCGTTGCAGCGGCTATTTCCCGGGACTAGGCTGGTAGTCAATGAGCCTGCACTCCCCACACTCTCATCCCAAATTGCATCATGCAGCCGCGGTGGCCGCGGCAGGTATCGTCCGTAATCAGCGCCGGAGCAAGCGGATGGGCCTTAACGCGTCGGTCGGATTGTCCGGAGAAGATCGTCTGAAGTGTTCATTTACCATGCCCGCCCGCGCCACCAATCTCAACAAGCACGGAGCGGCTGTGCAGTTGACCCGTGACCTTGCGGTTGGCTCCGTCGTGCGGCTGCGCAACAAGAACCATGGCGAAGTTTCTGCGCGGATCGTCGCTCTACTGAAAGCGTCCCAGGGAGTTTCCACCTACGCCATCGAGTTTGTCGAGCAAGACGGCGGCGCAACCAATTTCTGGGGCATTTCTTTCCCGTCGAACGCTTAGCTGCCGGCGCGGCCAATTCAGCGCAAGCAACACAACTCGTCGAGTCATGCGGTGCGAGCCTTCGCAGAGAACAGGCACGCCGCAACCTCACGGAGGACCTGCTCGTAGTCAGCGGCTGTGCGCTCCACGTGAATACGAGCGCCCTTTACGCCCGCCTCTTGCGCCAACCTGTTGAACTCAGTCTGGAGAAAGACTTCCAATTGCTTCGGTGTCAAGACGGCAATGGGAACGGTAGAGGACTGGCCGGTTGCGGTCTCAATCCTCACGCAGTATGGGGATTCGGACGGTTGTGTTTCCGAAAGCATGCGACACCCCTTTTTCTGGAGTGACGAAAGTGGCAGGCAATATCCTTAGCATTCTAGCGCGTCCCGCCGCCCGGTGCGCGATACTCAGACGGATCTCAGACAATCCGGCCCCGACCCGAGCCGAAGGGATGCCGCTGCAAAAAACTAAGGGCGGCCGCGAGGCCGCCCTTAAATGGATATCTGGTAACTGTCCCTTACGCTGTTGCGGGCCGCTCTCCGCCCTTGGCGCGTCCCGGCTGCAGCTCCGGCTTGATGACGTGCTGTACGCCATCGTCCGGCTTCGAGGACGGCGGAGGTTGCACCGGCGGAAGTTGCTGACCATCCACCAGCAATTTGATCTCATTGGCATCGAGCACTTCGCGTTCGATCAGTGCGCGGGCGATCCTCTCCAGAGTATCCCGATTGTCCGACAGGACTTGCTTGGCCGTGTTGTAGCCGGTATTCACCAGCTTGCGGACTTCCTGGTCGATCTTGATTGCCGTGTCTTCACTGTAATCGCGATGCTGGGCAATCTCCCGGCCCAGGAAGATCTGTTCTTCCTTCTTGCCGAAGGTCATTGGGCCCAGGTCGCTCATGCCCCACTCGCAAACCATCTTGCGTGCCATCTCCGTGGCCCGTTCGATGTCATTGCCCGCCCCGGTGCTCATACAGTTCAGGAAAAGCTCTTCCGCGATGCGGCCGCCCATCAGAATGGCGATCTCGGTCTCCAGATAGTTCTTGTAGTAGTTGTGGCGGTCGTCGGTGGGCAACTGCATGGTCACGCCCAGCGCCATGCCACGCGGAATGATCGTCACCTTGTGCAAAGGATCGGAGTGCGGCATTTTCGCGGCTACCAGCGCATGTCCGGCTTCGTGGTAAGCGGTATTCTTCTTCTCTTCGTCGGTGAGCAGCAGCGACTTGCGCTCCACGCCCATCAGGACTTTATCTTTGGCGATCTCAAAGTCGTAATGCAAAACGGCCTTACGATTCTGCCGGGCGGCCGCGAGCGCGGCCTCGTTGACCATGTTGGCCAGATCGGCACCGGAGAATCCCGGCGTACCGCGAGCCAGAACTGAAAGATCGACATCTTCCGCCAAAGGAATTTTGCGCGTGTGCACGCGCAGGATCTCCTCGCGGCCACGCACATCGGGGCGGCTGACTACGACCCGCCGGTCAAAACGCCCGGGCCGCAACAAAGCGGGATCGAGCACGTCGGGGCGGTTCGTGGCCGCCATCAGAATGACGCCTTCGTTCGACTCGAACCCGTCCATTTCGACCAGCAACTGATTCAGAGTCTGTTCGCGCTCGTCGTGTCCGCCGCCCAGGCCGGCGCCGCGATGCCGCCCAACCGCGTCAATCTCGTCAATGAAAATGATGCACGGAGCATTCTTCTTGCCCTGCTCAAACAGGTCGCGCACCCGGCTGGCGCCGACGCCCACAAACATTTCCACGAAATCCGAACCTGAGATCGAGAAAAACGGAACGTTCGCCTCGCCTGCCACCGCACGAGCCAGGAGAGTCTTGCCCGTTCCCGGAGGCCCGACCAGAAGAACACCCTTGGGGATGCGGCCGCCCAGTTTCTGAAACTTCTGCGCCTCGCGCAGGAACTCGATAATCTCGCGCAGTTCTTCCTTGGCCTCTTCCACGCCGGCCACGTCTTTGAACGTGACCTTTTTCTGCTGCATGGAGAGCAGGCGCGCCTTGCTCTTGCCGAACGACAGGGCTTTGTTTCCCCCGGTCTGCATCTGGCGGATCATGAAGAACCACAGAGCGCCCAGCAGAAGCAGCGGAGCCCAGGTGCCCAGCAATTGCAACGGGAGGCTGGAACTGTTCACATCGTGGAAGGTCACCGCCACATGCTTGTCATTCAGGCTCTTGAGCAACTCGGGGGTGAAATATGTGCCGGGGGCAGTGGTGTGAAACAAGGAACCATTGCGCAGCTTGCCCCGCACTTCCATCCCGTCGACCTTGAACTCTTCGACGCTGTTCTGGTCAATGTCGCTCATGAACTGAGTGACATTTAATTCTGTGTCCTTCTGGCCATCGCGTGCGCTCTTGACCACTTCCCACAGCAGGAAGGCCGAGATCACGATCAGCAACCAGAAAAGTCCGGTCTTTACAGTTGAGTTCACCTAGAAGACTCCTCAGTTCCGACTCCGGGCGGCCAACTGCACCAACCCGTGACAGCTCTTACCACCATTTAGATGCCCTTCCGCCATTTTGGATTGGCGAAATTGCCAACGCCTTATTCTACCTTTTCCCCGAAAAAAAGGCGCGCCCGCGCTGGTGTGACTTAAGTCACGGAGGCTCTTGCGTTTGCGGCCGCCAGGTAGGGCAGGTTCCGGTTGGTCTGCTCCACCGCCCCCAAACCGTAACCGACCAGAAAAGTCTCGTCCACCAGGAACCCGAAATAGTCGGGCTGCAAGGGCACGCGGCGCGCCGACTGGCGGTCGAGCAGGGTCACCAGCTTCACCGAGGCCGCTCCGCGCGCCCGCAAGTCACTCATCAGAAACTCGCTGGTTACACCGGAATGCACCAGCCCCTCCACCAGGAGGATATGCTGCCCCCGAATGTCGGGCTCGTGGCTGAAAAAAATCTCCATGACATCGTGAGCTGCGCCACTCGAGGGCCGGGTGTATTTGGGCTTGATGAACTGGCAGACGACCGGGACGTCGAGCGCCCGCACCAGATCAGCCAGAAACATGAACGCGTTCTCCAGAACGGCCAGCATCTGGATCGTCTGACCCTGGTAGTCGTCAGAGATCTGGCGGCCCAGTTCCTTTACTCGCTTCTGGATCTGCTCGGTAGTAATGACCGGACGAAGTGGCTCGACTCTGGGACCGTTCATGGAAGTCCTTTGCCTCCCGGGCACTGGCTGCTCATACTCTTATCTCTCCATCTCTTATGTCCCCATCTCTTATGTCTCCATCTCTTATGTCCCCATCTTGCGTCGCCGAATCCTACGTCGCCGGGCCTTCGGCGAGGGGCTTTTCCAAGATCAGGATCGCCGCTCGCCCCGCCTTCGGCCGGAACTTCGCTGGCGACGGAAACCCCCGCATCCACACCATCGCATCGCCGCTCACCACCACCGGCCAGAGCCTGCGCTCGGGCTGGGCCACATGTCGCTCCTGCAGCAGTTCCTTGATCTTCTTGGGGGACTTGGTATGGGCCGGCCAGAATCGGTCTCCCGGACGCCAGTTCCGCACCCGTAACGGTCCGGGCAAGGATTCCGCGTCCAGGAGGTGCTGAGGATTATACCCCGCCGTCTCCGCTCCCGGCACAATCCGCTGAACCTCAAACACCGTGCCGGTTTCGCAGACGAGGACCCGCCCGGGCACGGAGAGGGCGTACTCGAAATCCCGCTCGTAATCATGCGTGCCCGCCTGCTCGCGGAGGTCCGGAGTCAGGAATACCAACTCCTCCGGCTCCCGCATCGCTTTCCACCCCAGCGGCAGCGAGAGCTCCTTACCTGAGGGACCGTCTTCCGCCGCGAAACGCAGAATCTCTTCCACGTGTTTGAACTCGAAGGGAATCCCGGCCTGCTCCCCAATCGCCTTCACCAGCCTGCGCTGTACGGCGACCGGCTCCCCGAGGAACCACATCCGGTTCACGGAAGCGTTCATAACCAGCCAGGGCGCGTTGTCGATTCTCGATCGCAGATCAGCATCCTGTAGATCCGTCTGGCTCAGAGCCAGAGATCCCTTCTTACTCTTACCCACGCTCTTACCCACAGGCGCGATTTGGACCAGATTCTGATGCGGGGTCGCCTCGCCGGATACCGCGCGGGCCCACTCAGGCTCCGACCAATGCACCGTGGTCCCCATCCAGCCCGAGATTTCGTTCTCCCAATAGTCTTCTTCCCCGCGCGCGATCTCGGCCAGTTCGGCGAGATTCTCCGCCACCGCGGGATTGAACTCTTGCTCCAGCAGGGGCACGACCAGCTTGCGCACGCGGTTGCGCGTGAAACGGTCGTCGGCGTTGCTCGAATCTTCGCGCCAGGATTGGCCGATGTCCTTGAGATACTGCTCCAGCTCGCGGTGACGAGTGGTCAGCAGCGGCCGAATGATTTCGCCAGAAATGATTTCGCCAGAAACTTCGCCGTCATCGTCTTCGACCGGGATCCTGGGATGGATCCCGCCCAGGCCGCGCAACCCCGCGCCGCGAATCATCCGCATGAGAACCGTTTCGGCCTGATCGTCGAGCGTGTGCCCGGTGGCGATCTTGCTCAATCGAGCCTCGCCTTTGGGTGGCGTCGCGCTTACCGTGCTGCGATTCCCCGATCCCGTATAAGCCGGAGCTTCAGCCCCCGGGGGATTTTGCGTTCCTTCTTCACCCAGAAGATACCGAAAGAATCCATACCGCAAATCGCGAGCGGCCGTCTCCACGCTGATACGTTCCTCCGCCGCGCGCTGGGCAACGTCGTCGAAATCCACGTGAAATTCAAGATCATGCTCACGCGCCAGCCCCGCGACGAATTCCTGATCGGCGTCCGACTCCGCCCCGCGCAGTTTGTGATTGAAATGAACGACAGAAAGGACGATCCCAAGTTCGCCCCGCAACTCGAGCAACAGGCGCAGGAGCGCAACCGAATCAATCCCACCGGAAACAGCCACCCCGACACGATCCCCAGCCCTCAGCAGTTCCTGCTGCCGAATGTGGGAAAGCACGCGCTGTGCGAGTGGGTGCACGGGAACATGGTACAGCAGACGTATGTGGAGACAGCCGCCCTCGGCTGTCTGGCGGAGCGAAGCTCCGCAAGCGGCGAGTGCCTTTGGTGACGAACAAACGCCGGCGAGCTGGCGCTCGCCGGACAGCCGAGGGCGGCTGTCCCCACATAACCCTTCGCCCTATACTCCCGGGCTCCTCTCCGCGATCAGCTTCCTGATCTTCTCCACGAACTCCGCCGCGGGCATATCTTCGGTCTTTTCTTTTCCGCGCGTGCGGACGTTCACCTTCCCCGCCTCGGCTTCTTTGTCGCCGACGACGAGCAAAAACGGCACTTTCTGCATGGCGTGCTCGCGGATCTTGGCGTTCATCTTCTCGTTGCGTGCGTCCACTGCCACGCGGACGCCAATTTCCTTAAGCTGCGCAGCAACCTTGTTTGCGTACTCCGCGTGGCGCTCGCTGATGGGGATCATCGCCACCTGCACCGGCGACGAGCCACACCGGGAACGCGCCCGCGTAGTGCTCGATGAGCACGCCGAAGAAACGCTCCACCGAGCCGAAGAGCGCGCGATGCACCATGACCGGCTGTTTGCGCGAGCCGTCTTCGGCGACGTACTCAAGGCCGAAGCGTTGCGGCAGGTTGAAGTCGACCTGCACCGTCGAGAGCTGCCACAACCGCCCGATCGCGTCTACCAGCTTGATGTCAATTTTCGGGCCGTAGAACGCCGCCTCGCCCGGCATGGTCTTGTACTCGACGTTCTTGCGCTTCAGCACATTCTCGAGCGATTGGATGGCGTGAAGCCATTGCTCTTCGCTGCCCACGAAATTCTTGCGGTCGTCGGGATTCCAGGTGGAAAGCTCGGTCTGGTACTTGTCAAAGCCAAAATCCTTCAGCACATCCAGGGCAAAGTCGAGACAACCGGTAATCTCGTCTTCGACCTGCTCCGGCGTGCAGAAGATGTGCGAGTCATCCTGGGTGAACCCGCGGACGCGCAGCAGGCCATGCATCACGCCCGAGCGTTCATAGCGATATACGGTTCCGAGTTCGCCCAGACGCACTGGAAGATCGCGATAGGACTTCAGCGAGTCTTTGTAGATCAGAATGTGGCCGGGACAGTTCATCGGCTTCAGGCGATATTCGGCGTCGTCGAGCTCCATGGCGTCGAACATGTTTTGCGAGTAGTAGCCTTCGTGGCCCGAGGTGAAGAACAATTGCCGCCGCGCCACGTGCGGCGTGTAGACCAGCGAGTAGCCGCGCTTCAGGTACTCCGAGCGCATCCAGTCTTCCATTTCCTTGCGGATGATGCCGCCCTTGGGATGCCAGAAGATCAGCCCCGGCCCGGCCAGTTCCTGAATCGAAAACAGATCGAGTTGCTGGCCCAGCACGCGATGGTCGCGCTTCTTGGCCTCTTCGAGTTGATTGAGATAGGCGTCGAGGTCTTTCTTCGAGAAGAAGGAAGTCCCGTAAATGCGCTGCAGCTGCGGATTCTTCTCGTCCCCCAGCCAGTAGGCGCCGGCAACATTGAACAGCTTGAAAGCCTTAATCTTGCCGGTCGAGGGAATATGCGGGCCGCGGCAGAAATCGATGAATTTGCCGGTGCGGTAGATCGAAATCTTTTCATCGGGCTTGGTGAATTGCTCGATGAAATGGCACTTCATGAAATCGCCCTCTTTTTTAAATTCCGCCAGCCCCTGATCGCGGGGAAGAAATTCGCGGGCATACGGAATGTTCTGCTGCACCAGTTCCTGCATCTTCTTTTCGATCTTCTGCAGGTCCTCGGGCGTAAACGGCGTGGGACGGTAGAAGTCGTAGAAGAATCCGCTCTCGGTCGCGGGACCGTGGCCGAGTTTGGTCTCGGGAAAAAGCTCGAGCACCGCCGCCGCCAGCAGGTGCGCGGACGAATGCCGGTAGACTTCGAGCGCCTCAGGATCCTTATCCTTGAGGAGGCGAAGATCGGTATCTTTTTCCAGCGGACGCGTGAGATCGATGAGATCGCCGTTGGCTTTCGCGGCCAGCGCCGCATCGGCCAGCCGCGGGCTGATCGACTTCGCAATGTCGAGCGCGGTGGTGCCCTTGGGAACTTCCTTCACGCTCCCATCTGGGAGCTTCACATGAATGCTGTCAGCCATAGTTTGAGACCTGCGGTATTACTGAATCTTTCAGTCTAAAGAAGGCGGTTGGGAGGGTCAAACCGCCGGCGGTGGTTCAGCTCGCGGGTCCCCTTCGGCGCTGGCCGCTGGCATCGCGCGCTAAATTTCGGAATGGCAGAATTCTGCCGGCACCGTTAGTCTTTCTGTGTCGGTCAAAAATCAAATGGGGGAGCGATGGGAAAAGCATCCACACGTATAACAATTTTCTTCGCCATCATCCTCGCCATCATGCCGTCGATGCTGGACTGCCTTCATGCGCAGACGATCCCATGGAAGGGACACCAATGGCGTGTCACGCATGGTGGCATGGCGGGTGTCGCCGCGGGTAACCCGGCCAACATCGATGTAGACGAGAACGGCTACTTGCATCTCAGGATCGTCAACCGCAATGGAAGTTGGAGCGCGGCGGAGATGTTTACGACCGACAACCTGGGCTTCGGCACATATCAGTGGGCGGTTCAGGGAAACATTTACGACATGTATAAATCGACGGTGCTTGGGCTATTCACCTATGGTCCGGCAGGTCACATCGGAGTTGATGCGGAGAACGAAATTGATATCGAGTTTTCGAAGTGGAACGACACCTGCCATGGGTGTAATGCCGACTTCACCGTCTATCCCTCAACCGGAAATCGCAGGAAGGACGGCAAATCCAGCTGGGAAGATAACTTTCACACCATGGGTGAATCCCTGACCACAGCCAGAATGGAGTGGACCGCTGACCGGATCATCTTCACCGTCATGAGGGGCGTTCAGCCCATTGGTACCACCGCGGACGTACTCAAGACAGAAACCTACCGGTCGAAAGCCGCGGACATTCCGCAAGTAGCTTCGCCGGTAGGCATCAATCTCTGGTGCTTCAAGGAAACACCGCTAACCGACCAATCCGTGGTGATTCGGGACTTCCAGTTCCGGGCGCGCTGAATTCGATTTCAACCTCGCAAGTCGCCGGCTAAAGAGGCGGCTCCTCTGCGTCCTCTGTGGCGGTCTTGAAAACAAAACCACAGAGGACACAGAGAGTCACGCTACATCGTCACGTCCTTGACATGCGTGGCGATGTACCACTTGTTTCCGAACGCATCCTTCACGCCGGCGTTGCGGTCGCCGTAGGGCTGGTCGGTCGGTTCCTGGAACGAGGTCGCCCCGGCCGCCAGTGCCTGGCGGTACACCGCTTCCATGTTCGGCACGTACAGGTAGAACATCGCCTCCATCGTGTCGTATTTGCCGTGGGCTTCGCCCATCTCCAGCACCGAATCGCCGATTCGAACAACGGCATGGTGCACAACACCGTCGGGCGAGGCATACTTCGCTACTTCCTGCGCCTCAAAGGCGCGCTTCAGGAAGCTGATCAGCGGCTCGGCGCGGCGGGGATGCAGATACGGATTCACGCTGAACAGCCCCTTGGGAACATGACTCTCTCCCTTGGCCGTGGCAATATACCAATAGTTGCCTGCCTTGTCCCGCACCGTGCTGGAGCGCTCGCCATACTCCTGATCGCGTACTGGATCAATCAGCGTCGCGCCGGCGGCGACGGCCTTCTGGGTGACCGCATCCGCGTCCTCGACGTAGATGTGCAGAGCATTCGGCTGCAGCGTGCCAGGGAATTTCTTCCCGGCGAGGCCCCCACCCATCATCAGGGTGGTGTCTCCGAGGCGCACTTCAGCGTGCACGCCCGTAGGCATCACCGCCCGCATGATTTCTTCCGCGCCCAGACCCTGCTTGGCAAACTCCAGGAGCGCCAGGCCATCCTCGGCCACGAGATACGGCGTGACCATGCGGAATCCGCGTGGAATCGGGTTCACACCTTTTCCACCCTGCTCGGGCATCTCCCCACCCTCGGGGCCGGTCGTCATTCCCTGCATGCGCCGGTGCATTTCCTCGACCGACATTTCTTCCTTCACGGTGAACACGGCCCACGAATAGCCAAAGGGATCCTCCAGCAGCGCATCGCGGTGTCCGTAGAACTGGTCCTTGGGCTCGCGCACCTGCTTCATCCCGGCAGCCACGGCATGTTCGGCAAATGCGTCGACATCCGGGACCTGGATCGTAATCGAAATGGGCGAGTGCCCTAGCGTTTCGGCGCTGAAGCGGCCGCCCTCGGGCCATTCGCCGGCTACATCGATGGTCGAATCGCCGATCATGATCTCGGCGTGCGGGATTTGCCCCCCCACTTCGAAGCGGAACGTTTCTTTCGCACCCAGGGCGCGCTGGTAGAACTCAATGGCCTTGGCCGGATCTCGGAACGCCAACCTGGGCGATGCAGTCACGCGAACGGCTGCAACTGGTTCAGCAATGGTAGACATACGCTTCTTTCCTCCTAGTTCGGATTTCAATCTTGCCTTGAAAGTCGCACTCGGCAGATTGCGCAAGTCCGCCGCGATGCGCACTAACGGCTCGATCTCAACCCCGGCCTTGGCAACCCGGCCATCGTTGCGAGCCAGCATCGCCTCCACAGCCTTATTGAGCTGTTCGACCTTCTTCTGCTCGATCTTTTTGGGATCGTTATTTCCCGGATGTAGAGAGCGCTTAGGCATCGGCACCCCCAATGCGCGCGCGCAGACTGCTGAGCGCGCGGAACTGCAGCTGCTTCACTGCGCCCTCAGTCTTGCTGATCTCCCGCGCCACTTCCTTAATGCTTTTTTGCTCTACAAACCGCAACACCACAACCCGCCTCTGCTCCGCTGGCAAAGTATCCACCAGCCGAAACAACGTCGCCCGCCGCTCTACGTCCTCAATCTCGGCGGGACTCACCTGCGCCGACTCGATCTGCGAATCATCCGCCACTTCCCGCCCCGAACGCTGCCAGCGATCCGAAATCAGGTTCGCCGCAATGCGGAACAGCCACGCGGCAAACGGAATCCCACGCCACTCAAAGCGTTTCAGGTTGGCGAGCGCCTGATGAAACACTTCCGCCGTCAGGTCTTCGGTTTCGGCGCGATCGCGCACCCGCTTCACAATGTAGGCATACACGCGTTCGAAGTTGATTTCGTAAAGCTCGGCAAAGCGGGCGGGATCCTGCTGCGCAGCTTCGATCAGAAGCCGCTCGTCCGCTTCTTTCTTCAGAACCTTCAACGAATTCTCCGCATTTTGGCCGTACGTTGGAATAACGGCCGGAAGGGCCAAAAGGTTACGCCGGGAAAACAGGCCTATTCGGAACCCGGGCTTACGCCGTAATACAGGTTTTCCAAGGCCGCCTTTACCTGGTTCGACACCGGTTCTAAATCCCGCACGGTCAACCCCGCCGTTGAGATGGGCTCACCCACCCGCATCTCCAGCGGACGGCATTTGATGTGATACGTGTTCATCGGCAACAGGTCGAAGGTGCCGACCAGCGCCACGGGCACAATGTCAACCTGCGCCTTGATGGCCAGGAAGAAGGCTCCCTGCAGGAATGGCTTGATCTCGCCGTCGGGCGTGCGGCCTCCTTCGGGAAAAATCACGAGCGGCAGTCCCGCTTTCAGTCCTTTCAGCGCCGCGCGGATACTGCTGATGGAGTGCGAGGGATTCTGCTGATCAATGCAGACCTGCCCCGACCGCTTGAGCTGCCACCCCACCACCGGATACGAAAGCAGTTCTTTCTTGAAGGCAATGCGGAACTGAAACGGCAAATTGACGTAGAGCACGGGAATATCGAGCGCGGAAGCGTGATTCACGGCGTAGACATGGGGCTTCGTTGTATCAATCTTGTCGAGTCCGGTGACCTTCACCGGCGAGAAGATTGTCTTCATGATCAGCCACGACCAGGCGCAGGAAAACCAGTGCAGCCTCCGCCCGCTTCGGTCGAACATTCCGCCCGGCAGCGCCAGCAAGCCCATGACGAGGGTATACAGCCAGATGAGGGGATCGAGAATGAAGTACGAGCGCAATCGGCTCAGCCAGCCGTGCTGCAATACTGGAGTTGCCCGCGGAGAAGCCACCGGCATCGCCTCCGGCGCGTCGCGTTCCACTGGGGCGCTTTCCACCTGGGCGTTTCCCACTTGATCAAGCGATGAATTCACTTCCTGCACACTTCCATTCTAGGGGAAAACCGTGGGTGGGGTACGCCTCACGCTCTCACGCCCAGCACGCGCATTACTTCCCCAACCAGATAGATCGAGCCCGTCACCACGATGACCCCATCCCGTCCCGCGCCGGCGCGAGCACGATCGAGGGCCAACCCCACTTCGGCCACTGGCTCGATCTCGGCCCCCGTGCGACCGCCCGCCTGCCGGATCTCTTCCGGTGACGCTGACCTTGGATTCTCCGGCCGGGTGGCAATCACCCTTTGCGCCAGCGGAAACAGAATCTCTGTCATCTCTGAGATTGCCTTGTCGCGCATCGCACCGAAAA
The DNA here is from genome assembly GCA_963825155.1 of uncultured Acidobacteriaceae bacterium. Lineage (GTDB taxonomy): Bacteria > Acidobacteriota > Terriglobia > Terriglobales > Acidobacteriaceae > Sulfotelmatobacter. The sequence continues at coordinate 207,461 of CAWGRZ010000006.1, forward strand.
CAAAAACCAGCGGACGGTCGTCATAGCGCTCCGAAAGGGCGGACCGCAAGGCCCACGCCCCGGCCGGATTGTGCGCCACATCCAGCACGACCTCCGGCCAGCCAGCCCCAGCCGCCAGCACTTGAAACCGTCCCGGCCAGCGTGTCTCGCGAATCCCACGTGCGATCGAGTCCGGAGTAATCCGGGCGAACCCCAGCTTGCCCAACTCCTCGGCCGCGGCCACGGCCAGCGCCACATTGCGTAACTGATGCCGGCCCACCAGCGGCGTCTCGACGAGAATTTGCTTCCCCATGACTTGCAGCGGGTATCGATACAAGAACCTGGGGTGGCCGTTCTTGGCGTCCTTTGCGTCTTGCTTTGCGTCCTTGGCGGTCAAAAGCTCTTCCCCGTCAAAACCGCTGACTTTCTCGGCACCCACCAGGTACTCGTCACTCCCCGGCGACACCGGAGGCACATACTGCACCGCGCTCACGCCTCGGGCACCCAGATCAAGAATGGTATTGCCGATCACGTCATTCGCTTCCGGCTGCTGCGGCAACGTCACCACCACTCCTGCGGGACGAATAATTCCTACCTTCTCCCGAGCAATCTCCCCCACCGTGTTGCCCAGGAATTTCTGATGGTCGAGCGAGATGTCGGTAATCACGCTGACCAAAGGCGCGACCACATTGGTTGCATCCAGGCGCCCGCCCATCCCCACTTCCAGCACCGCAATCTCCACCCGCCCTTGCGCAAAGCCGGAAAACGCGATCGCCGTCATCATCTCGAAGAAGCTGGGATGCCACGGCAGATCTCCCTGCTCGACCAGCCTCTCGGCGACGCGATCGACTTCGCCATGCAGCCGGGCAAAATCATCGTCGCTGATTTCCTCTCCGTTGATGCGGATGCGTTCGTTGATCCGCATGAGGTGCGGCGAGGTGTAGAGTCCGGTCTTCAAACCGGACGCCCGCAGGATCGACGCCAGCGTCGCCGCGGTTGACCCTTTCCCGTTCGTCCCCGCGATCAGGACGCTCGGAAAGGCCCGCTCCGGATGATCCAGCGCAGCCAGCAGCACGCGCATGTGCTCCAGGTCGAACTTGTGCGACGGCGTCTGAGCGAGTTCGTGCCCCAGCGCAAACATGCTCGCCACTGCGGTTTCGTAGGACATGGTGAAGCTAGCTTCTAGCTTCTAGCTCCTAGCTTTTCAGCCGAAGCCAGTAGACTGCACGATGTCAGGTTATCAAAAGAGATTTGGGCCTGGCGCCGCACCAATCGCCGAAAACGGTAGCCGATGCCCGGGTTTGGCTAGAGGCTAGGAGCTAGGAGCTTGAAACCATAAACTCCAGCGCCCGGGCGATGTAAGGCTTCAGCTGCTTGCGGGGAACCACGGCATCGAGCATGCCGTGTTGCAGTAGGAATTCGCTGCGCTGGAAACCGGGGGGCAATTTCTGGCGAATCGTCTGTTCGATCACCCGGGGCCCGGCGAAGCCAATCAGCGCTCCCGGTTCCGCAATGTTCAAGTCCCCCAGCATGGCAAACGACGCGGTGACGCCGCCCGTGGTCGGATCGGTCAGCAAAGAGATGTATGGAACCCGGGCACTGTCGAGGCGGGCCAGCGCCGCGGAGATCTTCGCCAGCTGCATCAGGCTGATCACACCTTCCATCATGCGGGCGCCCCCCGAGGCCGATACGATAATCAGGGGGGTACGCGAGTCCGCTGCCCGTTCCACCGCCCGCGTGATCGCCTCGCCCACGACCGCGCCCATGCTGCCGCCAATGAAGGCGTACTCCATCACGCTGGCGATCACCGCGCGTCCCTGCAGTTTGCCGTGAGCATTGATGACGGCATCTTTCAAGCCAGTGTCTTCCTGCGCCTGCTTCAGCCGCCGGGAATACGGTTTCAGATCGACAAACTTCAGCGGGTCCGTAGACGCCAGGTTCCCATCGAAGGTCTCGTATTCGTTGTCGTCGAGCAACTGGGCCAGCCGGGTGCGGGCGTCGATGCGAAAGTGCTTCTCGCACTTCGGACAAACATTCAGGTTCTCTTCCAGATCTTTCTTCCAGATGATCTGCCGGCAGCTCTCACACTTCACCCACAAGCCTTCGGTGCGCACGGTCTTCTCCCCCGAAGTATCCAACTCGCCGGATTCGCGCTTAAACCACGCCATAGGAAGATCGAATTGTTGATTTCGCGATTTCTGATTTCGCGATTGTTGATTGCTGATGGAAAACCTCTGCTGCCTGGGTTTTCAATCAGCAATCATCAATCAGCAATACTCAATACTCAATACTCAATCCCTCGCTGGGCCATCACGCCCTTCTCATACGCGTGCTTGACCTGGCGCATCTCGGTCACCGTGTCGGCGGCCTCAACAATTGTGGGGTGCGCGTTCCTGCCCGTCAAGATGACGTGCACCATCTCCGGCTTCTTTTTCAGGCTCTCGACAACCTTGGCCGGATCGAGCATGCCGTAACTGATGGCATAGTTGATCTCGTCGAGGACGACCAGGTCCCACTCCCCGGAATGGATCGCCTTTTCGGCCTCGGCCCAGGCTTCTTCCACCATGCGCACATCTTCCGGGTCGGGCTTCTCGGCGCCTACTTTCACGAAGCCCCGCCCCATCTGCTTCATGACGAATTTGTCACCGAAGGCCTGTACCGCATCCAGTTCGCCATAGTGCCACGAACCCTTCAGGAACTGCAGCATCAGAACCCGCATGCCCTGGCCCACGGCGCGCAGGGCCGTTCCCATGGCGGCCGTGGTCTTGCCCTTACCCGGCCCGGTGTTCACGATGATCAGACCACGACGTACGTCAGCCATGCTGATTCGACGCTTGATTCTACTCGATTCGAGCGCTCCGGCGCCTGTCCGATTCCGGACAGCCCTTTCGGTTAGCGGACACGGCTCCCACCAGTTGGCGGCGCCGGACGTTTCCAATCAACATGTTATGTGTTGCCGGCATGGAACAAAAGTTGCAGTACACTGCCCGGCAAACTTGTTACGTGGCGGCGGGAGTCTTGCTCCTTGGAAGGCAGCTGTCGCGCGCGCCGAATATTTATGGTCCGGAAATCTTCCACGGAACTATTGCATCCAACGTTGCGTAGCTCGGTCAGGCGGATCTCTGTCCCCTCGCAAACCGCGGAGGTCTCATCGTGATCAACAAGTGTGCAGTGTTAGTGTTATTGTGCTTCACCCTGCTAGCCTTGCCAGCCTTTGCGGCCAAACATGCGGCGGTTCATCCCCGGCCCTCGTTTGACTCTGCCGATCAGCAAACCATTCGAGAGATTGTGGACATGGAGCGCCTCGCCAAAGAAGCCAGCCTGCACCGTGACGTCGAGTTCTCGGAGCGAACCCTTGCCGACGACTACGTCGCGATCACCCCCCTAGGCCAGGTCGCGACCAAGCAAGACTCGGTCTCGGCTCGCAAGAGCGGCCAGCTTCGCTACGACACCATCAACGTAAGCGACATGGTCGTCCGCATATACGGCGACACCGCGGTGGTCACGGCCCGCGCCGACGTGAAGGGCCACCAGCTTGGGGAAGACTTCAGCGGCCCCTACCGCTACACCCGCGTCTGGGTCCGCCGCAGCGGCCATTGGCAGACCGTGAGCTACCAGGCCACCGTCACGCAGTGAGAATTATCACGTCGAATTTGTGAGGGAGCGCGGTTTTCAAAGGCGTCTTGCGCGGCTGGAAAACGCGGCGCCCTTTCAAGACGTTTTTCAAAACCCGCCCCCCAACCTGCCCTACAATAGAGAGCTTTATCGGATGGTGAATCATGACCCTGAACGGGAAGCTCTTATCGAGACCGGTCCGAGCACTGAACTGTCTGGTAGTAGTCGCCCTATTCTGCGCCACATTTACGCTGCGCTCCCACGCACAGGAATCCAAACTCTCCCCCGAGAAGCGTACGCAGATCGAGGCCGCCGTCTCCAAATTCATGGCCTCGACGCACGTGCCGGGTGTCTCCGTCGCGGTCGTCGAGAACGGCGCGTACGAATGGGCGGATGGCTTTGGCTTTGCCGATTTCGAGAACAACTCTCCCGCCAGCGAGCACACGCTCTTCCGCCTGGCCTCCATCTCGAAGTCACTCACGGCCGTCGCCGCCATGCAACTCTGGGAGCGCGGCCAACTCGACCTCGATGCCCCAGTCCAGAAATACTGCCCCGCATTTCCGCAGAAGCCCTGGCCGATCTCGACGCGCCAGGTGATGGGACATCTGGGCGGCATTCGCCACTACAAGTCCGGTTCGCAGGACGATCCCGAGGTCGGAAATACAAAGCACTTCGACAATCCTATCCAGGCTGGGCTCGACTTCTTCAAGAACGATCCGCTGGTGGCGGAGCCCGGAACGCACTTCCACTATTCGACCCAGGGCTACACGCTGGTGGGCTGCGTCATCGAGGGAGCGTCCGGCACGAAGTACGTGGACTTCGTGCGCCAGAATGTTTTCATCCCTGCCGGAATGGAGCACACGCAAGTGGACAACCGCTTCACCATCATCCCCTATCGCACCCGCTTCTATCAGAAGACCGAATCCGGGGCTGTCCTGAACGCCGACTTCCTCGATTCCAGCTACAAGATTCCCGGCGGCGGCTGGCTCTCGTCCGCGGAAGACATGGCGCACTTCGAAGTGGCGATTCTGAGCGACAAGCTGATCAAGCGCCCCACCCGCGACTTGATGTGGACGCCACTGAAACCCTCCGACGGCTCGAAGGACGAGTACGGCCTGGGCTGGGGCAACCGCAACGAGAACGGCATCGCGTCGGTCGGCCACAACGGCGGCCAGCAGGGCACCAGCACCGCCTTCCTGCTAGCGCCCGCACAGCGCGACGGCGTCGTCGTCCTCACCAACATGGAGGGCGTAGACGCCAGCGGCCTGGCTCAGGACATTCTGAAGGTGATGGTGGGCACAGCACCTTAATGAGGGTAATCGGGGTTACGCCAATTGAGAGTTGCCGCTGTCACATTATCGCCAGCTTTCTCCTAGCGGAACGGCAGTAGGTGATGATGCGAACGATCACAACCTACTCTCCTAAGGGGCGCCCTTTTATGATGCGGTTTCGTCAGTCATCGTGCTCGCCCGAAGAGAATCTGAATGAGAGTGGAAAGGGAAAGCTGAAACTCATAACCGGGGCGACGACATGGTGCTCGTGTGTGCCGGCTGCGAAGACAGAATCCCCACTTCTCGCTAAAGCGGCGAGAAGTGGGGCACCCGCTTAAGAAACACGGTCGCGCTGGCAGGGTCACTGCACGGTGAATGCCGTGGCGCTGCTGGCGACGCCTCCCGGCGTGGTGACGGAGATTTTCCCGGTGACGGCTCCCGAGGGTACGGTGACGGTCACCTGGGTGTTGGAATTTACAGTGAAGGGGGTCGCGGCGATCGTGCCGAATTTCACCGCCGTGGTTTGCGACAAGCTCATCCCGGTGATGACCACTGTCGTTCCCACCGGTCCGCTTGCGGGCGTAAAGCTGGTGATGCTGGGCGCGATCTTAAACTTCAGGGGCGTGAGCAGGTTACCGGCGGGTTCTTTGACCGTGATCTGTCCTGTGGTCGCGCCTGCTACGATCTTGGCAGTAAGGAAGGTGTCGCTGTTGATGGTTTCAGTTCCGGCGCCGGTGCCGAACAGGACTCCAGTGGAGGTGGTGAATCCCTGACCCAGCAGGCCAATCGACGCTCCTACCTTGGCCGAGACCATAACCAGTGGCTTCACGAACGGTTTCAGATTGTTGGAGAAACTGAAGAAGGTTCCATAGGGAACGTTAGTCCCGCCGTGATAGGTCAAGCCGTAGATCGTGCCGTTGGTGTGCAACAGCAGAGCGGAGTAGGGAGTGTCGCCAGTAGTGGTCGCGAAATGGTGAAGAACGGCAAATCCGGTGCCGGCAGTGCTGATTTTGAAGAGCGTCCCGAGGCCATTGGTGCCGCCGCCGGAGGCTACGCCGTAGAGGAAATTGTCGCTGCCCTGGACCAAGCCTCCATAGGGCCATTTGCCATCCGTGGTTCCAGCCGAGGTGAAATTGTAGAGCACCTTATACGTGCCGCCGGTGGTGATCCGATAGATAGCCCCGACGTCTCCTGTACCGCCGGAGGATAGCGTCCCATAAAGGGCTCCGTCGACTCCTTGCGTCAGAGGACCAGCGGGGTACCATTCGGTGTGGAAGGCGTAAAGGGTTTTGATGGTCTTGGCGGAGGGTGAAAACTGGAACACGGTTCCGCCATTGTAGGTTCCGCCGTAGTACGTGGTGCCGTAGAGATTGCCGTCCGTCCCCAGAACAAGGGGAGCGTAACTCCGCCCGACCAGGTTAGCCATCACCGTGAACACGCCAGCAGTGGTCACTTTGTAGAGAACCACAACGGTTCCGTTGCCGGTCGTACCATACAGGTTTCCATCCGAAGCCTGAACCGGAGGCGCCGTGGGATAAGCTCCGTCCGTACCGTTGGTGAAACTGTACAGCGACTTGAGCACGCCGGCGGGCGTGATCTGGAAGATGGTGCCCGCGCTGTGGGCTCCGCCCTCGACGGTGGTGCCGTAGAAATTTCCGTCAGTCCCCATGCTGACGCCACTCCACGGATTGGCCCCGTCGGTGTTGTCGAAGCTATACAGGTTGGTGAAGGTTCCGCTCGGCGTGATCTTGAAGATGTTCCCGTAAAGGTGTGTGCCCCCGCTTGTGGTCGATCCGTAGATGTTTCCATCCTTCCCTTGGGCGAGGATGCTGGGATAGTAGGTGCAGCAGCCATCGGTTTCACTGAAGTTGCGAAGTACGGTGTAGGTTTGCGCTTGAGCCGTGGCAGCGGCTAGCGTCAGGGTCAACAGGTTGAGCAGGAACAGGCAGCGGCGCATGGTTCGATCCTCCTGAAATAAATTCTGAGAGGCATTTTCCGTGGATTCCGCGCGGAGTCTCCCGCGCACATGCATTGAGGGAGCCGGGGCAAGGATGAAGAGGGCAAACCTTCCCCATCGCTCACCAGCGATTGCCTGGCTCCAGTCCCGAGATCCCCCCGAAACTCGGGACAGGAGTGTGGCGATTCCCAAGGCGGCCCTCGCGGACCGCTTTTCCCTACCTACTAATGTGAGAAGCAAGGAGGAAATAGCTCACAGAAAACTTGCTGGACCTCGCCGGAAGGGACTTCAGGAGCGTTAAGTCGCGCCTTTTCAGTTTGTTGACAGAGAAATCAATGCCGGATCGATCTAAAACCGCCTTGGTCCCGACTGCGCAAAGCAAAATACTGCCAGAGCGGAAATCAGTGCGGCGTAGCGTAACCCTCGCATAGTTGCTCCCATATGATCGTTGACACCGGGAAGGGCTTTGTTTCCGTGCGACGAGTCAATTGGCGTAACATGGCCATCGCGGCTCAAAACCCCGGCCCCGTGGCTCGGTGAGTGTCCGGCGCGTGTAATGTTTCAACCACCACGGTTTCGAGTCGAAGATTAAGCCCCTGCAAACTTTATCCCGAATCATTATCATTTCAAGCCAAGCTCGCCATCGTACTGTCGGATAACCCCGTAGCACTCGCAGGCGAAGGCTTCAAGTTTCTTGCGGTTCACGATCCGCACTGCACCACGGGTGTACTCGATGAGCCCCTTCTTCTGCAAAACACCTGCTGCCAGGCTCACGCTAGGCCGATCTGTCCCCAGCATGGTTGCGAGAAAATCATGGGTAATCGGCAGCGCGCCTGAGTCCACTCTGTCCTGCGTCATCAACAACCAGCGCGCCAGACGCTGCTTAATCTCATGCAGCCGATTACACGCGGCTGTCTGTGCCACCTGCATACCCCGAATGGCGGCATAGCGGTTCAATATCATTCGCAGCTGCGGGGTGGATTCCAACGCATTTTGCAAGGCTCCAACTTTTATCCGAAACCCGTCCCCCGTGACTTGTACCACCGCCCGCAGCGGGCCCCGGCTCAGGCCAAACACCGCCGGTGTTCCTGTAAAGCCCTCATTGCCAACTACGCCGGCTTCGGCGGTTCTTCCATCTTTCATTACGACTACAAGAGAAATCAGACCTCGATTCGGGAAATACGCAAATTCCACCTTTCCGCCGCTCTCGTGAAGCACTAGATGGTTTGGCAAGCGGACGTATTCGAGGCTGGGGCGAAGGGAGTTGTACTCGCCATCGGAGATGGATAGAAGTATTTTGTTGCTGACTGGCTTTCCCGCGGCATTTGTCCGCTCGCCAGACTGCACGATTTGGAGTTCCTTGCGCGCCACAAGCGAGAACCGAAAAATCTCCAGGACGCGGGGATGAACTCACCCGTCGTGTTGTGCGAAACAGGAACTCCGCTGATTCGCGCTACGCGGCGGAGTATACAGGGTCCAAAGGCTACGCTTCTGTAGGGTATCTTACAGTGGCTTCACCGCCGCGACGCGCAAGCATCGCGATCCACGAAGCGTGCCCAACCGTCAAAACGATTGCGCTTCATCTCAATCCAGCCACCCCGAAAATCAGACGTTCCCACGAATGAGACGGTTTTCACGTAGGTAGTCTGGCCAACAGACATCACAATTGACATGTGATATACGTGCCAACAGGGCAAATTGTATGGCTCCCCGTGCGCCGGCCAACAAACTCAGCAAATTCGACACCAGGACATTCCTTTCGACCATCGACGGCGGCAGGAAGATCGCAGCCTATTCCAAAAAGCAGACAATCTTTGTTCAGGGCGACTCGGCCGATGCTGTCTTTTATATACAGACAGGAAAGGTAAAACTCGCGGTTGTGTCGGAGACCGGAAAGGAAGCCACAATCGGCATCCTGAATGACGACGATTTCTTCGGAGAGAGTTGCCTTACCGGGCAGCCTCGCCGCCTGTGCTCCGCAACCGCAATGACCGATTGCTCGGTGATGCGAATCGACAAGAAGGCCATGATGGAAGTGCTTCACCGGGAACAAACCTTCTCCGATTTGTTCGTCGCCTATTTGCTGACACGGAACATCCGGTACGAAGAAGATTTGGTGGACCAACTTTTCAATTCAAGCGAAAAGAGACTGGCTCGGATTCTCCTGTTGCTGGCCCACTTCGGCAAGGAGGGCGTGCACCAGACTCCAATCCCCAATATCAGTCAGGAGACCCTGGCAGAGATGATAGGCACGACTCGCTCCCGGGTTAGCTTTTTCATGAACCGGTTTCGGAAGATGGGGTTCATTGACTATCACTCGGGTGATGATTTGCAGGTTCACAGTTCACTTCTCAACATTGTTCTCCACGACTAGCAGGCTGCTGAAAAACTCGAATCGGGGCCCCAGTTTTGAAAGGGCGCGGCTTCGCACCGGTAATCCCTGACACCGGCTGCTGTTTTCGATAGTCTGGCAGTCCCTGGGGAAAGTCTGGATTCCCTGCCTTCTTGTTTGCCGTGCTTAAGACACCACCGGTTTTCCACAGATGTCCACAGCAAAAAACCGCGAACCTGTGACGAACAACCTTTACCGAGCGTACAAAAAGCTCACAATGGTTCCGTGCGCGGGAAATTCCTCAACTCGGCGACTCAACGAGCCACAAAGTTCTTCCGCTTCCCGTGCTGGAATATTCTCGGCCCAAGTCCTCATTCCGCAATATATCGCCTTCAAGGCCCCCGACCATCCCAACGTAACCTTAAGAAACCAAATACCTTACCGAAATCAGCGCCGAGCAGCGACACAAAACCCTCCGCTAACTCCTTATTCCATAATATTTTACGAGTAAGTTATTTCGGCTCAATATTTTACCCGGAGAGCCGCATATCAAACGGTTGTAACATGAAGAAAACAGATATCTTACAAGACAAGGAAGAAAAAAATGGATGGTATCTCCCACCCCAGGAGCCGCGGCTGGAGTGGAGCATTTCCCCGCAGAATTGCGCTGGCCTGCGGCCATCAAGAAAGGCGGCCGGTGAAAGGCCGCCTTTCCCCAAACGAAAACCCACAAAACCCTTTGGCTAGTCTACGCCCTGGGCAGCGGGCCGTGCTGGAAGTGATATTGCAGAATGCGTGCGGCCAAGGCCGGGGTGAGGGTCTTGCCGTTGGGCTCGACGGTGCGAACGACCTCTCCGCGGCAGACCACTTCCGTCGCCGAGAGTCCGGCAATCTCCGCCGGGAGCACTAAGTTGATTTCCAATTGGGCGGCGGGCTGCAGAATCTCATCGGCTTCGAAGAGCATGCCGGAGCGGCTGATGTTTTCGGTCTTGCCCTCGTGCCACTTATTCTCGCCGAGGCGGCGATAGCGCAGAGGCAAGTGCAGTTGGAATCGTTGCGCGCGGGCAGGGGGAATTTCCCTGGCCGGCGCAGTATGGCGTTCAGCGGACTGCGTGGACATGGCGACCTCCGGGGGAGTTTGACTTGCATCGAGCACTTCGCGCACTTTGCTTTTCAGGTCGCGAAGGTTGAAGGGCTTCTGGAGCAGGCGTACGCCGGCGTCCAGCATGCCGTTGTGTCCGATCACATTTTCCGTGTAGCCGGACATGTAGAGGATCTTCACGTTGGGGCGAATTTCAGAAATGCGCTGAGCCAGTTCCCGGCCGTTCATGCCGGGCATGATGACATCGGTGAGCAGCAGGTGAATGACCGCCTCGTGCGCCACTGCGATCTGCATGGCCACTGCGCCGTCGGCGGCTTCAATCACCTTGTAGCCCTGCTTTTCCAGGAACAGGCGGGCCAGGTAGCGCAGGTTGGCCTCGTCTTCCACCAGCAGGATGGTTTCCGTGCCGGGTTCGACTTTGTGGATTTCGACGGGCGTGGCCACCTGGGCGGCGGCTTCGCCAGTCGAGGCGACGCGAGGCATGTAGATCTTGAAGGTCGTGCCTCGGCCCACTTCGCTGTACACCCAAATGAATCCCCCGCTCTGCTTGACGATGCCGTAAACCGTGGACAGGCCAAGCCCGGTTCCTTTCGTTCCTTTGGTGGTAAAGAAGGGCTCGAAGATGTGCGACTGAGTTTCCGAATCCATGCCAGCGCCGGTATCGCTGATCGCCACCATGACGTAGTCGCCGGGCCGCAGCGGCGCGTGATAGCGGGCGTAGTCTTCGTCGAGAGTTACGTTGGAAGTCTCGATGGTCAGCTTCCCTCCCGAAGGCATGGCGTCGCGGGCATTCACCGCAAGGTTCATGATGACCTGCTCGATTTGCCCGGCATCGGCGCGGACCGGCCAGAGATTGGCGCCGGGAACCATGACCAGATCGACGTCTTCGCCGATCATGCGAGTCAGCATCTTGAAGTTCTCGGTGGCGACCTCGTTCAGGTTGACGATCCGTGGGGCGAGCATTTGCTTGCGACTGAAAGCGAGCAGCTGGCGGGTCAGCGACGAAGCGCGTTCGGCGGCGCTGGCGATTTCCTGGGCTGGGCCGCGCAGGTGCGGCTCGGCGCCGAGACGTTCCAGGAGGAACTCCGAATAGCCCAAAATCACCATCAAGAGATTATTGAAGTCATGCGCAATGCCGCCCGCGAGGCGGCCTACGGCCTCCATTTTCTGAGACTGGCGAAGTTGTTGCTCGAGGGCGCGGCGCTCAGTGACGTCTTCGGTAAATAGCTCGAACACGACTCCGCCTTCGCGACCGTTGGTTACCGAGCGTCCGGAGACGCGAACCACCGTGGTGCTGCCATCTTTCCGTTTCCATTCCGCGGTCAGCCCTTTGAAGGGCGCGGGAGAACGGAGAAAGTCGGCGAGATCGAACCATTGGTCGGTATCGGCATAGAGCCCGTAGATGTGCCGCCCGATCAGGGTCTCGCCGGAAGCATAGCCCAGCATTTCGAGGAATGCCGGATTGGCATCGAGAATGGTGCCGGTGGAATCACAGCGGCAGATGCCATAGGGAGCGTTGGTCACTAGCGACCGAAAGTTCAGTTCCGACCGGCGCAGGTTTTCTTGCGCTGCGCGCAAAGCGGCGTTGAGCCAGCAGATCAGCATGGCGATGAAAAAGAACAGGGAGAGGCGGATGATGGCCGTACGTGCCTGGGCCGGGCTGTGCGGCCCGGCGAGCGTGAAGTAGGCGCTGACGGTGAGGGCGAAGGAGGTGGCTACAAGTCCGGGCTTCCAGCCCCCGTACCAGGCGCTCACCATGACGGCCACCCCGAACAGCGCGAGGCGGCTTTCTGAAACGTCGGCGAGAAGAATCGTCGGGATCAGAGCCAGCGCGGTGCTGAGCACCGCCACGCCATAGCGCAGGATGGGGGCACGGGCGGGCGGGATGCGGAGTAGGGGGAGGGTTACTCGCATGTAACCCATGCTAGTTCCAAAAAGGGAAACAGGATAGTTACAGGAGTTCATTTCGGTTCTGCGAACAGGGCGTGTCGGGAGGTCCATTGGCCCACCGGACAAGGGCCAGTTGGACAATGGGTCCCCGACTCGGACACGGACCCGAAACTGGAGCCCGAGCGAAGCCTCGAAAGGGAAGGGATAGAGGGAACTTGCCATGGACCTGCAAGAAGCAGATTCCACACCGGCTTCGCCGGTCCGGAATGACAAACCGCGCCAGGATTCGTACCATCCCAATGAACATGAATGAACATCATGAAAAGCGCGATATGATCTTCGAGCTATGAACACGATATGAATATCGGCCTATTTGGTGGGACTTTTGATCCGATCCATCGCGGGCATATTGCGCTGGCGCGAGCGGCGATGGAGCAGCACAAGCTGCATCGGATTCACTTTGTGCCGGCGAATATTCCTCCGCACAAGCAACGAGTGCCGCTTTCGCCTTTCGTGCACCGATTTGCCATGCTGGCGCTGGCCACCGCGCAGGAGAAGGCGTTTGTGCCGTCGCTGCTGGAAGGTCCGGTGGAGAATGGATCGCCCTCTCGAAAAAGCCCGGAGCGGCCGAACTACACCATCGACACGGTGCGGAGGCTGAAGCAGTCGTTCAAAGCCAGCGACAAGCTATATCTTTTAATCGGAATGGACGCCTTCGCCGACATTGCCCAATGGCACCAGGCCGAAGCACTGTTTCGCGAGTGTGAATTCGTGGTAGCCAGCCGTCCGGGATATTCGCTGGCCGACGTGGCCAATGCGCTGCCGGAGAGTCTGCGTCCGCGGCCGGAAGTGACGCGGCCGTTTCACAAGCAGCCCGCCACTGGAGACCTGGTATTGCCGGGAGCGATGGTCCATCTTCTGGGAGACCTGCACCAAGCGGCCTCGGCAACCGCGATTCGCGAGGCGGCGGCGCGGGGCAAGCCGCTCGGCCGCTTTGTGGAGGCCGCGGTGGGAGACTACATCAGGAAGATGGGGCTGTATAAATCGTCGCCGGTCGTCGGTCGGTAGTCGTTGGCTGAAAAGCATTCGGCATAATTTTTCGGTTTCGAGCGTCGGCAGGCTTGAGGTAAACGTCGGTTACAATGGATTCGCGCGAACGACGAACGGCGAAAGACCAACGACTGCCTGAAAACGACTGATGAAGAAGAGCGAACTCAAAAAGCAAGTTGCCGCAGCTATCCAAGCCTGTCTCGAGAAAAAGGCCGAAGAACTCAGCATCCTGGAAATGGAAAAAGGGTCGGGAGCCTTCACCGACTACTTTGTGCTGTGCAGCGGGACCAACCCGCGGCAAGTCCAGGCCATTGCCGACGAAGTGGAACTGCGTCTGAAGGCCGCGGGTATACGTCCGAACAATATCGAGGGCTATAAACAGGCGGAGTGGGTGCTGCTTGACTACGTCGACTTCGTGGTGCACGTTTTCTCCGAGAAGGCGCGCAAGTTCTACGATCTGGAACGGTTGTGGAAGTCGGCCCGGCGCTTGCAGCCCGCGGAACTGAAAGCCGAGCCCAAAAAGCCGAAGGCCGCTCGTGCGCCGGCCAGGAAAAACCCGGCTGCCCCAAAAAGCAGGAAGAAAAAAAGGAAGAAGGCGTAGAGATTTCCTGCCTGGAATTCTGAAGGTTCCCAATGACACTGAAGACAGGGTCCGAACCGGGTTGGGGATCCCAGTACCGCCTGGTTGCTTCCGAGAAATGGAAAGCGAAGTCGGCGGCCATGGGTGCGTCGGTCACAGATGCGCTGGTGGAGTATGCGCAGCCGGCGGCAGCAATGCGCGTGCTGGACCTGGCCAGCGGGACGGGCGAACCGGCCATCAGCCTGGCGGTTCGCGTGGGAGCCGAGGGACAGGTTACGGCGCTCGATCTGAGCGCGGAACTGCTGGGGATTGCCGCGCACCGGGCCCGGGCGAGAGGACTGGCCAACTTCGCCATTCAGCCGGCGGACGCGCACGCCATACCGTTTCCCGACAACAGCTTCGACCTGGCTACGTCGCGCTTTGGCGTGATGTTTTTCCGCGATCCCGTGCTCGCGTTGCAGGAACTCCGGCGCGTGTTGCGGCCGGGGGCGCGGGCTTGCGTTCTGGCCTGGGGTCGGTTCGAGCAGCCTTATTGGAAGAGCATGATGGGCGTGGTGCACCGGCATGTTGGTGGGCCTTTGCTTCAGCCGGGCGGGCCCAATCCTTTTCGATTTGCGGAGAGCGGCAGCCTGTCGGAAGTCCTGAGCAGCGCGGGTTTCCGCGGGGTTGAGGAGGAGACCAGGACCCTGCCGTGGGCATGGCCGGGGACGGTCGAAGAAGTTTGGGAACAGGCACAGGCGGTTTCCGTGCCCTTTCGTCCCCTGCTGGAACGCGTTCCGGCGGAGATGTGGCCGCAGGTCCATGCCGAGGTGCATGCGGCGGTGCGGAAGTACTCTGACGGCGAGAAGATCGCGTTTGGAGCGTCGGTAGTGCTGGCGTCGGGAGAGAAGTAAGTCGGGACTGTCGCAAAGATGTCGAGCTCCGCTCGACGGACAGCCGAGGGCGGCTGTCCCCACATGAGTATTTCCAGTCGACTGCCCGCCGACAAGGATTGGGTCGCGCGTGAAGATCAAGATTGCGTGGATCGGGAAGACGAAAGAACCGGCGACCGCAGCGCTTACGGAAGACTATCTGAAGCGGATCTCGCGATATGCGCCGGTGGAAGGGCTGGCGCTGCGCGACGAAGCGGCCCTGCTCGCGACCTGCGGCTGGGGGGCGAAAAGTGGGGCGAGGGGTGGGGCGAAAAGTGGGGCGAAGTCCACGCTGGTGCTGATGGACTCGCGGGGCAAGGAATTCTCTTCCGAGCAGTTCGCCAAGTTTCTGGGGGATTATCAGGATCGCAATCCTTTGCCGCTCGTGTTGGCGGTGGGCGGGGCGGATGGATTTAGTGACGAGACGCGATCCGCAGCGCGGCACACGATTTCACTGGGGAAGATGACCCTGGCGCACGAGTTGGCGCGGGTGGTTCTGCTGGAGCAGGTTTACCGGGCATTCACGATTCTGAAAGGGCACCCGTATCACTCCGGGCATCAGAGCGGTTGCTAGCTCTCTGGCGAAGTCAGCGCATGGACGGGGGTTTTTAGTGAAATGGATATTACACTTATTGCCCCGGAGATCCCCAAGCTCAATTCCTGAAATGTGACCTCTAAGCCGGCACGGAAATTCAGCGTACGAGTTCCGTTTCAGCGGGACATGACGAATTAATTTTTCTCAACCGCCGCGCTCAGCTCGCGCTCCCGGAACTTCTGCACTTCCTCCGCCATGGCGTACTTCAGCTCCTCGATCCCTTTGCCGGTGACCGCCGAGATTTCATACAACTTCAATTTCTTCTTCTTGCAATACCGCTTTAACGCGGCCAGCTTGTCTTTATTCACGGCATCGATTTTCGACGCGGCCATGATCATGGGCTTCTCTTCGAGATGAGCCCCGAAACTGCCGAGTTCGCCGAGAATCACTTCGACGTCCTTGATCACATCCGGACGGCCGCTGGAGTCCGAAACATCGACCAGATGCACCAGCAGCCGGGTGCGCTCGATGTGCCGCAGGAATTGCGTGCCCAGACCGGATCCGGTATGCGCGCCCTCGATCAGCCCGGGAATATCCGCGACCACAAAACTGACTTCGTTCCTGGCATCACCCAGGGCCACGACTCCCAGGTTGGGCTCGAGCGTGGTGAACGGGTAATCCGCGATCTTCGGCCGCGCGGCGGATATACGCGAGATGAGCGTGGACTTGCCCACGTTCGGATATCCGACCAGACCCACATCGGCGAGCAGCTTCAGTTCCAGCCGGTAAGTGCGTTCTTCCCCGGGGCGTCCCTCTTCGTGCTCGCGCGGCGCCTGGTGCACCGAGGTCGCGAAGCGCGCATTGCCGCGCCCACCGCGGCCTCCGCGGGCGATCGCGAAGCTCTGATCGGCCTGCGTGAACTCGAAGACTTTCTCTCCGGTCTCATCGTCGTAGACGATGGTCCCGACGGGAACTTTCAAAACCACGTCGCCGCCGTCGCGGCCGGTCTTGTTCGAACCTTCGCCATGGCGCCCGCGCTCAGCCTTGTGCTCGGGATTGAAGCGGAAATGCACCAGCGTGTTGTGGCGCTCGCTGGACTCCATGACGACGTCGCCGCCCTTGCCGCCGTCGCCGCCCGAGGGCCCGCCCCGCGGGACAAACTTTTCCCTCCGGAAGGCCATGCAGCCGTTGCCGCCGTCGCCCGCCTTCACTCGAATTTTTGCCTCGTCGATGAACATGCCGTTGGCCGTTAATCGTTAGTCGGTGGTGGTTGGCGAACCCTTGGTGTGACTTCGTGTCCTTCGTGGTTTGTCGTTCTTCTGAAGAATTGCCACGGAGGACTCAGAAATCAAAAAGCCTCGTCCCGAGGGCGAGGCTGTCTGGCGCGGACGGACTTGGTCCGCGAACCTTCCGGCGACGCGAACTCTAGTTCGCGTCCATCGGTTCGACCATCACGAACTTGCCCATCGAGCCCTTGTTCAGGAACTTGATGCGCCCGGTGATCTTGGCGAAAAGAGTGTCGTCTTTGCCGCGGCCCACGTTCAGCCCCGGCTTCACGCGCGTGCCGCGCTGCCGCACGATGATGGTGCCGCCGGGCACGATCTGCCCGCCGAATGCCTTAAACCCCAGCCGCTGAGCGTTTGAATCGCGGCCGTTTCGTGAAGTGCCTTGCCCTTTTTTATGTGCCATATGACAGTTCTCAATTCTCGGTTGTCAGTTCTCAGTAAAAACCACGTCGGGACGGACGCATTCGTCGGTCCAGGTTTTATTTCTTCTTCGCGGCCGATTTCTTTGCCGCTTTCTTCGGAGCCGACTTTTTCCTGGCCGACCGCTTCGCCGCCTTCGCTTCCGTCGCGGGCTCTTCTTCAGCCGCTTTCACTTTCTTCGGCTTGGCTTCCTTGGTGGGCAGTGCGGGAGCCTTGAAGCTGTGCCCGCCAAAAGCGATCTCCGTGATGCGGACAGCGGTGAATGATTGGCGATGCCCGCGCAGCTTCTTGTACTGCTTCTTGCGCTTGTAATGAAAAACCAGAATCTTCGCGCCCCGGCCTTCTTCCACCACCTGGCCGACGACGCGGGCTTCCGCCTGCTTGCCCAGTTGGCCGTCTTCGCTCGAAACCGCCAGCACATCGACGAACTCGACCTGGCCATCGGTGCCCGTGCCCAGTTTCTCCACTCGAATTACATCGCCGGGCGCCACCCGGTACTGCTTGCCACCGGCGCGGATAACCGCGTACATACGTCTGCCTCCGTCAAATGTCGTGAAATTCAGCCCGCAAAACGTACCCCCGGCGCACACGGGCGCAACCCAGGGGCCTGCTGACTTTCCAGTGCTTGCTGTGTTTTCCGCCTCGGCGCTTCAGCAGCCAAGACAGGCGTCCCCAGAACGGGTCGGCGAGTACAGGCAAACTCAACTATTCTAACGTGTGCTGTGGAAATCGGTCAATGCGTATTGGGCTCCGAATGGTTCACTTTGAGAAGCACGATTCGTAGCCGGGCGTCGCTTTAGAGATGCCGCAAGGAGGCGCGAGACTGGTACGGCTTTACAGCGACAGCGGCTAAAGCCGGGTCCTTCCGAGGGCTGATGCGGCACGCCTGAAAGGCGTGCCCTGATACGATTCTCCTGCTCAAACTGCGCCAATCCCTGGTCTCCGCGCCGCAAATTCGGGAGAGTCTCCGCTCGTGGACCTTCGTGTCCTTTGTGGTTTCCGCCCATCTGTGCGAGAATTCCGCCGGATTCCTCGGAGGGATACTCCTATGCTGAAGCGTCTTCTCACCATTTCGCTGTGCCTGCTCGCTCTCACCCTGCCTGGATTGGCTCAAATGAAGATGAAGTCCCCCATGAAGAAGATGGCTGGTCCCGGTCCCGACAAAGCCTATCTGCAGAAGATCTGGGACGGGTGGAGCACCATGGATACCGACAATGTTGCGAAGTTCTACGCCACCGGACCGCACGTGTTCTTCGACATCGCGCCCTTGAAATATGACAGTTGGGACGAATATGAGAAAGGCGTAAAGGGCGTGCTCGCGGGTTACAAGAGCGCGAAGTTCACGGTCAACGACGACGCCGTTCTGCATCCCGACGGGAACCTGGTCTGGGCGACTTCTACTGTGAAGGAAGAAATGATCACGAAGGCGGGAAAAGTTGAAATGGGCAATTTCCGCTGGACGGTCATTTTTGAAAACGAAGACGGCAAGTGGCTGATCGTCCACGAGCACGTCTCCGCGCCGCTGCAGTAATCACGGGCGAAGGTTAGTACGATTTCCAGAAGAAGTACGCGGTCATGCCAGCGCCGACAAGCACGACAAACCTGCGAATCCAGGCTTGCGGCAGCTTCTGCGCGTAGTGCGCGCCCAGGTACCCGCCGATGATTGCACCGGCGATCATCACCGTCCCGGGCTTCCAATACACCGCCCGGGCCACAATAAAAGTGATGACCGCGACTCCGTTGATGACGAATCCCATCACGCTCTTCAGCGCATTCATGGCGTGAATGTCGGTCATGCCCAGCGCCGCAAACATAGCAAGCATGACGATGCCCATGCCCCCGCCGAAGTAGCCTCCATAGACAGCAACCGCAAGCTGAAACAGAGTGGCGCCGGCCAGCGCTGCCCCCGTCGCCTCATGTTCAATAATCGATTTGCGCGGCCCCCGCGAGTTTCTTGCCGAAGGCGAACAGTAGAGTCGCTCCCAGAATAAGCCAGGGCAGCACGCGCATGAAGGTGTGAGCCGGCGTCTTCAGCAGAAGAAGAGCGCCGATCAATCCGCCGACCAGACTCGCGGCCAGCAGCGGAGCCAGCACGCGCCGCGGGACACCCAAGTACTTGCGATAGGCGCCTCCGCTGGCCGCGGCCGCCGTCCATAGCGCGATCGCATTCGTGGCATTGGCGGGGATCGGCGGCACGCCGCTGAACAGCAGCGCCGGGAATGCAATAAAGCTGCCTCCCCCGGCCACGGCATTGAGGGCTCCGCCCACTGCTCCGGCGAAGAAGAGAAAGATGACGGTTTCCAGAGTCAAGGAGTTAGATGTACCAGAATGCGCCCTGCACCGCCAATCGCGACCAACCTTTTTCGCGCAGGCACGTCAGACACTCATAGGAGAATCATGACCAAGCTCTGGAGCTTACTGTTTCTTGTGCCCCTCTCCGTCTCAACCGTGCTGGCGCAGCAGTCCAGCCAGTCCGCGCCACCCGCCCCATGCTCCAGCGCGGAGCAGAAGCAATTCGACTTCTGGGTGGGCGAGTGGAACGTCACTTGGCCCGGCCCTAAAACCGGCGAGATCAGCCATGGCACGAACACGGTTACGCGCATCCTCGATGGCTGCGTCGTGCAGGAGAACTTCTCCGGTCGGAACTCGTCGCCCCTGCGTGGAACCAGCGTCTCCGTCTTTGCCGCAAACGCAGGCAAATGGAAACAGACGTGGGTCGACAACCAGGGCGGCTATCTCGATTTCGTCGGAGAGTTCAAAGACGGCGAGATGATCCTGCAGCGCGAAGCCACCAGCCCGAACGGCGCGAGATTTCTCCAGCGTATGGTTTGGAAAAACATTACCGCCAGCGAATTCGACTGGAGTTGGGAAGCGTCCCAGGACGGCGGCAAGACCTGGCAGGTCAAATGGCCCCTCCACTACAAACGCAAGAGTTGATTCGCCCCGCGATCACTGCATATTACCTCTGCAATCGCGGGTAACCTGCGCTCTCTTGCAGAAACATTCCTCCTGCGTCAGGGTTAATGTCAGTTGAGGTCGTAGGGGGATTTCTTTTATGCGCAAACGAATCGCATTCTTCCTTGCCATCCTGATTTGCGGCATCCTGTGCAGCATCACCTGGGGACAAACGCAAGGTGCTCCGTCGGGTAGCGCCCCATCCGGCGGCCAGCAAGCCATGCCCGGAATGGATATGTCTGGCCGGCCGGGTCACGACATGTCGGGCATGAAAGATATGAGCGGCGAAACTGCCGCCGACAGCGAGGCCAGCGCCCCGGCCATGCATTCCATGGAAGGGCATATGGACATGGGCCCGCACATGAAGATGACGGCCCTGCGCCCGCCCAAGCCCGGTGACGCCGCTCGCGCCCAGCAGGTCGTTGAAGAAGCGCGGAAGGCAGCCGAGAAATACACCGATTACCGCGTCGCCCTGGCTGACGGCTTCAAGATTTTTCATCCCGAAGTCCCGCAGAAGATGTACCACTTTACGAACTACGGGTATGCGTTGGAAGCGGCGTTCCGCTTCAATCCTGAGCATCCCACGTCGCTGCTCTACGAAAAGCACGGCGACGATTACAAACTCATCGGCGTAATGTACACCGCCCCTAAGCGCTTCGGAGAGGATCAACTCGACGAGCGCATCCCGCTCAGCGTAGCCCAGTGGCATGAGCATGTGAACTTCTGCTCGCCTCCGGCCGGCCAGCGGAAGGAAATGCTGGCGCCGCATCCGCAGTTTGGTTTGAGGGGATCCATCACGACCGAGGAAGCTTGCGATGCGGCCGGCGGAACGTTTCATCCCGTGATCTTCAACTGGATGGTGCACGTCTACCCGTTCGAAAAAGACCAAGCCAGCATCTGGTCCGTGCAGCGCCAGCATGGCGATGCGGACTGAACGGTCGAAAAGCGGCGCCCGGGCTTCAGCCCCTGACAGTCGGCTAGGCCGAAACCGCGGTCCGCATGGGCCCCTGCAATCGGCTGCTGATGGCCATCAGTACAACGCCAATCGCCCCGGTTTGTAACGCCAGTCCCGCATAAGTTGCCGCCGGAAACGCCAACCCTCTGACACTGGTATCGAAAACCTGCGCTGGCGTGAGCAACGCCATCATCCAGTGCCCCGCGTTCTCCGACGACACCCCGGCCAGAGTGGTCAGCACAGCCGCGGCCGCGTAATACAGACACAAGAACAAGACTCCCTTAACTACCGGTTGCCGTAACCTCGTCAGCATGCACCATTGCAGGAACAACACATCGCGCATCACGAACACCAGCACCAGCAGCAGCCGGATCGCCGCCGTTTGCAGCGTGCTCATGTCCAAAGGAAGTGTGTGGTCCCAGGCCAGCAATCCCCACACCATGAGGGCGTAGGCCGCCACGGCGGAGATTCCCAGCCAAGGCCAGGCCAGGCCGTCGTCAGCGAATACCACCGATTCTCCCGTCGTCCGTTTGCGCCGCCAAACTTTCAACCGCTCCTGCGGAGTCAGCGTGGCCAGCCCCATCAGGAATAAAATCAGGCCGTTCATCGCCACCGCGAACACGGCGACGCTCCTCGAGTCAGGGAACCAGCCTTGGCGCGCCATGCCCTCAAGGGAATCGGTCATGTTGGCCGGGCTGAGCAGGGCATAAATCAGGAAGTTCAAGAACGCCGCGCATCCCACCGCCTGCCAGCGCGACAGGGGACGAATCTCCTGATAGTCCCGTTTCAAGTTACGCACCAGCATGAGCGCCAGCCACGCGCTGAACGATCCGCACAAAAGAACGTTCATCAGAAGCCAGGGAACCTCATGACCGAACAACGTCGGCGCGAAGCGGAACGGCGCGGAAAGCTTGCCAATGACCAAGTCTATGATTCCGGTCAAGGGGCTCATCGCAGCCAGCCCGGGCAAGCCGCTCTCCCGCATGCCATACGCGCCGAGCGTTAATCCGTACAGCGCCAGCGCGCCAATCAGCCCTACGCCACGGGTGCGGCTCTCCAGCAGAGTCGAAAGCCACATTCCGCCCAAACCGAGAAACAACGACGTGACCGCCAGAAATGCGAAAACAGAAATCACGGTGCCGGAAGAAAGCCCCCCCGCCAGTCCTGCGATCAAAGTTATGGGAACGGCACACAGGACCGCAAAATAAACGAGCACGGGCTCGCCCAGCAGTTTGCCGATCAGAATTTCCGCTGGAGTAAGCCGCGTCGTCCGCTGGAAATCCCAGGTCTTGCGATCGCGTTCTCCAGACACCGATTGCGCGCACGAAAATAACGTCCAGAACGTCAGTGCCACGCCCTGCAACCCCACCAGCCATCGGTAAAACAGCAACCATGTCGTACGCGCGATGTTCTGCTGAAGGTACGCCAGCCGGTTGTTCCATGCGTCAGTGCCGTAGGCTTCCGCGCCGCGCCGAATATTCTCCAGCAGGTTCTGCTGGAAGCTCCAGCAGGCCATCCCCAGCAGAGCGCACATCACCGCCACGACCACCGCCACGGTAACAGCCCGCACCGGGCGCAACTCCGCTCTCCGGTGCCGCACAAATTCGGGGTTACTCCAAAATCGCGGCATCACATCACCTCGTGGGTCGAGAGCTTCATGTAAAGCTCTTCGACGGTCTGCTTTACTTCCCCGAACGAAGTCACTTGCACGCCGGCGGCGACCAGACTGGCGAGCACCTGGGCCAGATCCTGCTCCGCACCGCTGAAGCGGAACGTCCCCGCAGCTGCCGCCAGATTCACTTCCGTCACTCGCGGATCGCTCTTCAGTTTCTCCTGAGCGGCTGCCAGCGAATCGCCCGCCCAGCTCAACCGCACCAGCCGCGTCGAGGTCTCCGCCGCGTTCACTTCCTCGATGCGCCCGCTGCGCACCATGCGCCCCCGCTCCATGATGCCAATCGACGTGCAGAAACCTTCCAGCTCGGTGAGAATGTGCGAGGAAATCAGAATGGTCGCGCCCTGATCGCGCAGTGAAAGGAGCAGATTGCGCAGCTCCAGCCGCGCTTTGGGATCAAGTCCGGAAGCCGGTTCATCGAGCAGCATCACTTTAGGGCGGTGAATGATCGCCCGCGCGATGCCCAGTCGCTGCTTCATGCCTCGCGACAGGCCGCGAATCAGGGCATCGCGCTTCACTTCCAGATTCACTTGCGCAATCACTTCCGTAATGCGCGCCGGAATCTCGCCTTCCGGGAGTTTGTAGGCATGCGCAAAATAGTCGAGATACTCCCAGACCTTCAGATCTTCATACAGTGCGAAGAAGTCGGAGAGATATCCGATATTCTGCTGCGCCCGCTCCGGCTCCTGGGCTACGTCGACGCCGGCGACCCGGGCGCATCCTAGCGTTGGGGCCAGCAAACCACAGGCCATGCGGATGGTCGTCGTCTTACCGGCGCCGTTGGGGCCGATCAGACCGAAGATTTCTCCCTGCGGGATGGTCAGGCTCAGGTCATCGACGGCCAATACGTTTTCGTATTCTTTGCAGAGGTGAACAAGTTCAATCACTGGTTGGTACGCCTGAAAGCGCCTCCCCGGCACGACAATTCTGTGCCCGCACACTGCGGATGCTGGGCGCGCGAATGCCCAGCGCCCGACCACCGCCTACAACTACAGACACCGCATGATACGGCATCGGTCGGCCCATGGTTCCCTGAAACTGGCCGGCCTCGTGCGTCGTCATTCTTTGACGCCCGAAGGGTTCCTCGTCGAAAAGCCCTAATTCGTCGGATGTTTTTGTTCATGCGTTTCACAAAACACTCTACCCATGTTCCTTTGCCATGAACGAATGAGCGGGGAGATCTTGCTACCGGAATGTTGCATTCCACGTCCAAGAAAATGTCAACGCAGGGAACTTCGAGCGCGGCGACTGCGTAGTGATTCAGAGTGAGTAAACGGCCCGGAGCAGAGGTGACTCGGGCCGAGTTGGATGCGACATTCTTTGCGGGGTCTGGGGATTCTCTCACACTCGGTTTGGCGGCCCAGGTGAGAAAACCCCCATCGCGGCAGCGCAAGCTTGTGACTTGTGGGTCCAAACTTGTCTGCTCAACCCCGGCGGCAGCATTCTAGGCGATTCGTGGGGAAACACAAGTGTTTTCTCGCGCTGGTCGCGAGTCGGGCCGCCCCAACCGTTTCCCGACGTGATTTCGGGAAAGAAAAATAAGGAGTAGCCATGAAATTCGCGACAGTTTCGAAGAGTCTGGTGATGGGGCTGGCACTACTGCTGGCCTCCAGCGCTTTGGCAGCCACCAAAGCCAACCTGCAGTTGTTCGATCCCACAACCGTCAATGGAACCCAGCTCAAGCCCGGCGACTACAAACTTCAGTGGGAGGGCAGCGGCCCGGACGTGGAAGTGAGCATTCTGCAGGGCAAGAAGGTGCTGGCCAAGGTGCAGGCGAAGGTCGTTGAAATGAACGCCCCGGCGCAAAATGACGCCGCGGTGGTCCGAAAGAATGAAGACGGAACCAGGTCGCTTACCGGGGCCCGCTTCGAAGGCAAGAAATTCGCTCTCGACCTCGGCTCATCCAGCGACAGCATGCAGGCCGGATCCAGCAAGTAGCAGTCCAACATGAGCAGGATCACAAACTGGTCATGGTGCAGTTTGAGAAGAATCGAGTGGAGGTCCCGGCGACAGCGGCTAACGCCGGGTCCGTATGAGTGCGGATGCGGCATGCCTCAAAGGCATGCCCTGATACGATTCCCCTGCTCAAATGCACCACTACCTACAAAACTACCGAGGGGAGCCGCGTGCTCCCCTCTTTTGCGTCCCGGGATCTGCTTTCTCGAATCTAGTTGGGCGAGGCCAGCACGTCGTCGAAGTAGTTGGCCACGGCTCGACGCGGCTTCACTTTCAATCCCTTCAGTGGAATCTTCTGCTCGACCGAGCTATTGCCGGTCATCCTCGCCCGTCCCAGGAAAAACATATTTCCGTCCGCCATTTCAAGGTAGATCGGCACCAGCATGCGAAACTTGTCATCCACGTTCGACTCCGTCACCTTCAAGTTGAATACCACGTCTCCGTCCGCTCCCGTGTCGAACGAGGAATCCAGTTTGTACGAAGGAAGCTGGGTTCCGTAAACGTACTCGTTGAAGTACCAGTCCATGCGGTGGTTGCCCTCCAGATCCATTTCCGGAGTCATGTGTTTTTCCACCATGGCTTTGAAGTCTTCCGTGGTGGCGGCACGGTTGGTGTAAGTCTTGACGAAGTCCTGCATCATCTCCTTGAAGCGCTGATCCCCGGTGCGGTTGTCGTGCATCATCATGCGCAGCATCTCCAGGATGTACGCCCCCTTGGGATAAATGAGCCGGCGGGTGACGTCAAACCCAGTCCGCGAGTTGCTCATGCGATAGCCCATGGTCACCGGACCGGCATCAATCGGCCGAAACCCCTCCTTGTTACGCTCGAGCAGCAGGTCACGCTCGTCGTTCCAGAAGGTGATGAATTTCTTGGGATTCTTCTCGATCAGCGTGAGATAAAGCGAGGCAGACATATCCGCGAAGCCTTCGCTCATCCACTGATCGCGGTAGGAAGAGAATCCCACCGTATGTCCCCACCATTGGTGAGCGACTTCGTGCGGCGTCACCACCTTCCAGTAGCCGCGGTCGCCCCAATCCATCCCCAGCTGATGGCGCACGGTGCTATCGAAGTAGTAGCAAATCGGAATCCATACCAGCTCCGGCCAGGATTGGCCGAAATCGCACGCGGTCTGCTGCGTGATCTGCAGGCGCTTGAAGGAGGAAGGCCCGAAGTATTCGGTATAGAGCTGCACCGCGAGTTCTCCTTCGGCCAAAGCCTTCTTGTTGAGGCCGGTCGTGCTCATGGTGCCCAGCGCAACCCCGGATCCCATGTGCGATCCCTGGGACGGCAAGTCGTCGCCGCTGGTCGCCTGTTGCAGGGCCCTCACCCAATCCGGGGACTCCTCGTTGGCGAACGACTGCACCAGGTACTCGGGCTTTTCCAGCTTCGCCTCCTCCATTTTGAATTTGCCGAAGTTAAATCCGGCGACGGTTTGCGGAGCTTCGCTCTTCCACACCGTAACATTCTGGCCGCCCTCGTTGCTTTCGCTGACCAGGGTCCCGGTGGCGGCGATCTTCATTCCTTTCGGAATGCGAAAGGTCATGTCATAGGTCACGTATTCTCCGAAGGCGGTATTGGGATACCAGTTCTCCCGCGCCACCGGAAAATAATTGCCATTGCCCTGGTTCGTAATCGCCTCTTTGCCGCCATAGGTCGTAGTAATCGCGAACTTCTCTCCCGCGGCCAAAGGCTTGGGCAGGATCACCCAGAAATCGGCGTCGTCGTGCTTGTCCTCCTGGATGAAGGCCAGCGGCTGATTTCCTTCTCCGGTCACCGACTGCACTCGCAAACTCGGGAAAAGGTCGAAAGGAACCGCGCGCAAGCCTTCGCTCTGCGATACGAAAGTTGTGGTTGCCTTCCCACCGAGGTTCCCGTTTTTTTCGATCGCAGCCTCAATCTGCTGATGCTCGATGCGCAGCACTCTCTTCTCGTTCCAGCCGGGCGCAGTCGGATGGAAGGCGGTCCAGATGCCGAACTTGTTGTCGTCGTAGGTCATCAGTTCGACCTCTTCGGGAGCCACGTCAGGAGCGCCGTGCGGGTCAATGATGAACAGTTCCTTGTCGTCGTAGTGCTTGCCGTGCACAAAGGCCACGAACAGCCGCCCCGGCCCGGTGCTGAGAACGTCGGCCAGAATCCGCGCGTCCAGGTTGTACCTGAGTTCGCGACCGTGGCGCATCGAGTGCTGGCTATCCTTCAACGGACCTGCATCGCAGCCGCCCGATGCCGGGGTTCCGGCTTTCTTAATTTCGTCATAGGTCGAGTCAGTGAAACGCAAGACCAGATGTTCGAACGGTTCGCTGAACTCATCCGACTTCGACAACAATTTCAAGGAACTGCGCTCCGAAGCGGATGGCGGATCGAGCACAAAATTTCCGTCGCCCACAAACACCGCTCCCGTTACTTTGCCCTGCACGGGCGCCACGAAGCAGACTGTGCCGGAGCGCAAGTGGAACGTCCCGGCATCGCGCTTCAGTTCCAGATTGCTCACGCTCACGGCTTCGCCGCTGAGAGCAACATTGCGCAGAGCCTGGTAGGTTGGGTCAGAATTCGGCCCGGGCGCGGCATTCTGGGCAGATGTGGACTGGCCCGCAAGAAAGATGGCCGCAGCCAGCAGCGTTGCGAGAACAGCAGGTAACTCGGTTGAAGACACCACCGCAGAAGAACGCAGGCGGCGAAGCAGAAACGGCATGGAGCCTCCCTGGGGGGAAGGGAACCGCTATTATCCTCGCTGCGGGCAAAAACGCAAGGGCTGAGATCACACTAGCCAGGTGTGCGCCAAACGCGACTCGCACGGCACTTCTACTGCGCGGGAGCCTTTTCCAACTCCGCGTCTACATGCACGCTGCTCCCGCCGCTGACTTTCATCTTCCGCTCCCAGTCCTTGAACCCTGCTTTTTTCACGCTGATCGTGTGCTCGCCCTCGGGCACTTGCACATCGGACGGAGTATTTCCCACAAAACTGCCATCGACCTCGATATCCGCGCCGGAGGGACTCGAAGCGACCGACAGTCTTGCTCCAGAGACCGCAGCCGGCGCCACGTTCGCCGCTGCCGCAGGAGCCGAATGAGGAGAAAGTGCTTGATTTGCCGCCGCAGCGGCGGCTGCCCGCATCGCGGGGCCGTGAACGGCCCAGTCTGCGTTAATCGCCTCGCAGGCGTCTTGCACTGAGCCACCTAACGAGAGAGTTGACTTACTGACGACGGAGTCGCCGGAGACACGAGCAAAAACAGCGACTTTGTTCTTGTGTCTTAGCAGCCCCTTCCCGCCTTCATGATCAAGAAGAACAATGTAATCGGTTTTTGCCTGAATGTTGTTAACCGTCACTTCCGGGCACCGCTCCCCGAACGTCTTAATGATCTCCGCAGTCTGCGGGCGCGCGCCTCCCGACATGGTTCCCCCAAACGCTCCTCCGGCGCCTCCGCTTTGCGCGGCCACGGACCACGACTCGCTGTCGGTAATGAACACCCTGGCTTTTTCAGACGTACTGGGTGCTTTTGAGTTCTCCTGGGCGAATGCCGAACCAAGGTTCCAGAGTGGATATAGCAAAACGAGTGCCAGTGATAGGTTCCGTTGCATGGAGGCCTCCGAATCGACCTAGATAGATTCCTCGGGGGATGAGGCGTGATAACCCGTCATTATCTCGCTGCCAAAACCGGTGTCAATGCGAATCATGGTTCCCACCGATACATTCCCACTTTGGGATGTCGCAGAGGATAACGTCTTCATCGCCTGAGACTGTGACGCCAATCCGACGGTGCGCAGCGCAGAGATTCGTATCAGGGCACGCCTTCAGGCGTGCCGCAACCGCGCTCGAAGGAAGGCTTTAGCCGCTGGCTGCAGTCAGCGGCTGAAGCCGTGATCAATTGCGGCTTCTTACCGCATGGCTAAAGCCATGCCCTGATACGAACCTCCCGAGCGCCTTCGTCAACGTGGGACTGGTCTCGCCAATCCGACGGTTCGCAGCATAGAGATTCGTATCCAGGGCACGCCTTTCAGGCGTGCCGCAACCGCGCTCGAAGGAAGGCTTTAGCCGCTGGCTGCATTCAGCGGCTGAAGCCGTGATCAATTGCGGCTTCTTACCGCATGGCTGAAGCCATGCCCTGATACGAGACCTCCCGAACGCCTTCGTCAACGTGGGACTGGTCTCGCCAATCCGACGGTTCGCAGCATAGAGATTCGTATCCAGGGCACGCCGTTCAGGCGTGCCGCAAGCCGGCACGAAGGAAGGCTTTAGCCGCTAGCTGCACGCAGCGGCTGAAGCCGTGATCAATTGCGGCTTCTTACCGCATGGCTGAAGCCATGCCCTGATACGAACCTCCCGAACGCCTTCGTCAACGTGGGACTGGTCTCGCCAATCCGACGGTTCGCAGCGCAGAGATTCGTATCCAGGGCACGCCTTCAGGCGTGCCGCAAGCCGGCACGAAGGAAGGCTTTAGCCGCTAGCTGCATTCAGCGGCTGAAGCCGTGATCAATTGCGGCTTCTTACGGCATGGCTGAAGCCATGCCCTGATACGAACCTTCCGAAGGCCTTCGCCACGTGAGACTGGTCTCGCCAATCCGACGGTTCGCAGCATAGAGATTCGTATCCAGGGCACGCCGTTCAGGCGTGCCGCAAGCCGGCACGAAGGAAGGCTTTAGCCGCTGGCTGCATTCAGCGGCTGAAGCCGTGATCAATTGCGGCTTCTTACGGCATGGCTGAAGCCATGCCCTGATACGAACCTTCCGAAGGCCTTCGCCACGTGAGACTGGTCTCGCCAATCCGACGGTTCGCAGCATAGAGATTCGTATCCAGGGCACGCCGTTCAGGCGTGCCGCAAGCCGGCACGAAGGAAGGCTTTAGCCGCTAGCTGCATTCAGCGGCTGAAGCCGTGATCAATTGCGGCTTCTTACGGCATGGCTAAAGCCATGCCCTGATACGAACCTTCCGAAGGCCTTCGCCACGTGAGACTCGTCTCGCCAATCCGACGGTTCGCAGCATAGAGATTCGTATCCAGGGCACGCCGTTCAGGCGTGCCGCAAGCCGGCACGAAGGAAGGCTTTAGCCGCTAAGCTGCATTCAGCGGCTGAAGCCGTGATCAATTGCGGCTTCTTACGGCATGGCTAAAGCCATGCCCTGATACGAACCTCCCGAAGCCCTTCGTCAACCTGAGACTCGCCTCGCCTATCCGACGGTTCGCAGCGCAGAGATTCGTATCAGGGCACGCCTTTCAGGCGTACCGCAACCGCGGTCGAAGGAAGGCTTTAGCCGCTAGCTGCACGCAGCGGCTGAAGCCGCGATCAAATTGCGGCTTCTTACGGCATGGCTGAAGCCATGCCCTGATACGAACCTCCCGAACGCCTTCGTCACGTGAGACCGGTCTCGCCAATCCGACGGTTCGTGGTGTAGAGATTCGTATCAGGGCACGCCGTTCAGGCGTGCCGCAACCGCGCTCGAAGGAAGGCTTTAGCCGCTAGCCGCATTCAGCGGCTGAAGCCGTGATCAAGTTGCGGCTTCTTACGGCATGGCTGAAGCCATGCCCTGATACGAACCTCCCGAACGCCTTCGTCAACGTGGGACTGGTCTCGCCAATCCGACGGTTCGCGGCGTAGAGATTCGTATCCAGGGCACGCCGTTCAGGCGTGCCGCAACCGCGCTCGAAGAAAGCTTTAGCCGCTGGCCGCATTCAGCGGCTGAAGCCGTGATCAATTGCGGCTTCTTACGGCACGGCTGAAGCCGTGCCCTGATACGAACCTTCCGCCGCATGGCTGAAGCCATGCCCTGATACGAACCTTCACGATACCTGCTGGGGCTCGTAGACCATCCCCGGCAGACGATGGATTTCCCACTTTGGAGACTGCAGAAAATAACGTCTTCATCAGGTGATACTCGTCACATCCAAGCCGACTACTCGTGGCGTAGAGATTCGTATCAGGGCACGCCTTCCAGGCGTGCCGCAACGAGTACTACGGAAGGAATCGGGCTTCAGCCGCTGCCATGGCCATTCCCATTCGCCACTCCGAGGTTGCCCGGGCCACTGCCGGCGCTCGCACGTTCTTTGTCACCTCGTCGATTTCCGACAAACGGAACCTTCTGCAGTCGGAGCGGTCCGCCGGACTATTTCTCCGCGTTCTGTACGACTATCGCGAGCAACGGAAATTTCGCCTGCATGAATTCGTGGTCATGCCCGACCATTTTCATCTGCTGCTGACAGTCGAATGCGACCTGACCATCGAGCGCGCCCTGCAATTCATCAAGGGAGGGTTCGCGTTTCGGGCAGGACGAGAACTTGGGTTCGGAGCACCAGTTTGGCAGAAAGGCTTCTCCGAAGTGCGCATTCTTGACGCTGAGGCCTTTCAGAAGGTGGGCGAGTACATTCGGAAGAATCCCGTCACTCGGCATCTTGTCTCGGAAGCTGCTGATTTCCCCTACTCGTCAGCGCACGCCGGCTTTCGCCTCGATCCATCGCCACAGGGGCTAAAGCCCGCTCTTCATGGATCCCTGCAACGGCATGGGTGAAGCCATGCCCTGATACGAACCTATGCGAAGCTACAGATTTCGCCCCATCAAATCCGGTCGTGGGGGATTCGTATCAGGGCACGCCTTTCAGGCGTGCCGCAACCGCGCTCGAAGGAAGGCTTTAGCCGCTGGCTGCATTCAGCGGCTAAAGCCGTGACCAAATTGCGGCTTCTTACGGCATGGCTGAAGCCATGCCCTGATACGAACCTATCGAACCCTTCGTCAGACTGGACTCGTCCCATCAAAATCGACGGTCGTGGCGAGGAGATTCGTATCAGGGCACGCCTTTCAGGCGTGCCGCAACCGCGCTCGAAGGAAGGCTTTAGCCGCTGGCTGCGCATTCAGCGGCTGAAGCCGTGATCAATTGCGGCATCTTACGGCATGGCTGAAGCCATGCCCTGATACGAACCTATGCCCTGATACGAACCTGTGCGCCTGAGACGAACCTGTGCCGCCGAGAACGTGACCGCGAGTCGGGATGCCTCGGCATGGTCCGGACGGCTGTCTCCTGCACGGAATGCGACGCTCACCTCGGGCAGGTCTTCGACGACGGCCCCGAGCCCACGCGCCTGCGCTACTGCATGAATTCTGCGTCGTTGCGCTTCGTACCACGAACCTAGTCCCACCCACGCACGCAAAAAAGCCCCTCGCTTGCGCGAGAGGCTTTTTCTGGGGGAGGGACTCGGGCGAGGCGCCCGTTGGGTCCCACGCTTAAGGATTCGCGTTACTTCGGCTGTTGCTGCTGGTCGGCGCTGGTAACCGGTGCCGAGTTGCTGGAGAGCTGCTCCAGGTCGTTCTTCAGCAGGCTGATTTCGACTCGGCCGCCGCTGATGTGCTTGGTCTTCGCAGCGTCATCCGTCGGAACCGGGGCGTTGCCCATGCCGACGAGGTAGATGCGGTAGACCGGAATCTCGTGGTTGAGTACGAGATAGCGCACCACCGACTCCGCCATCTTCTGCGAGGTCGTGATTGCGGTCTGGCCCTTGCCGGAAGAGAAGCCCTGCACTTCGATGATGTAGCCGTGCTGTCCCTTGACTGTGCCGGCCATCTCATCGAGGGCGTCCTTGGCGTTCTTGCTGAGAACGGTCTGGCCCGGGCGGAAGCGAATCTCAGTCTGATTCGAGGCCTTGTACTGGTCGATGTTGCCAACCACGGTCTCGACCGTCTGGACGCGGGTGGTAACCTGCTGCGCACTCTGCTGCGCCATGGTGGCTTTGTTGCCGGCGTCGATGGCGTGCTGGTCGGCCTCCGTGGCCTTGTCGGAAGCCAGCTTGATGCCAGCCTGGGCGCGCTCGTCGGTGTCCTTGATCGACTTGCTGTTGGCGGAGGTCAGCTCATCGAGTTCGTTGACCCGATCGCGGATGGGCTCGGTCTGGCGCTTCACGTAGTTCTTGCGAGCGAAAGGATTGATGCGTCCCCAGAAACCTTCGCGGGACGGGGGGGCCAGGGGCGCCTTGCCGGTAGCGTTTTCGGTTGACGTCGCGGCGGGCTGGGTTTCAGTGGACGAGGTGGTCTGCGCGAAGGCCGGAATTGCAAGTAAAGCGGCCAGCGGCAGGGCGATGAGTAGGCGGTTGTTCATAATGACTTCCTCCAAGTTGGGGGAGCGTATGCGCTCCACTCCAGCACGCCTGGGGCGTGCGTGAAATTTGATTGCGTCCCTGATACGAAAAGAAGCAAAGCTGTTTGGCCATGCCGGCCCGCGCTGACGCCACGCTTTGGCCTTTAAACCCGAGCGCCCGGTTACCTTAGGGCCTGCCCTCTCTACTACAGGTTGGATGCCAAAACGGCCGCCAGGGGCGATGAGCTAAATGCTTGATATCTAAAGACATTGTAGTACTGTCCAGGCCGGGAAGATAGTCCGGCTGCGCAACGCAGGGTAAATTTGTGGAAACCTGATATAAAAACTGCGTGCAATTTTAAGCATCTGGGAGGGTAACTTGGCAGCCAACGGCCAGGCGGGCAGGATGGGTCGGGGAAGCAATCAGGGAAGGGACTGGGGACGAATCGGGCTGCTGCTGGGCGTGGCGGCAGTGCTGCTGGGGCCGGGGCGAAGCCTGGGGGCGGTAACCCCGGCGGACGAGTCAACTTCTGGGTTGGCATCTTCGCGCATCCCCGCGGAGCATTTGCAGCAGTATTCCGATCTGGCGGTGACGTGGATGCAGGAATACCTGCGCATCGACACCACGAATCCTCCCGGGAATGAGATGCGGGCGGTCGCGTTCTACAAGAAGATCCTCGATCAGGAAGGGATTGAGAATCGCACCTTCGAGTATGCTCCCGGACGCGGCGACCTGTGGGCGCGGATTGCCCATACCACGGCCGAGGCCAAGCGCCCGATCATTCTGCTCAACCACATGGACGTGGTGACCAGCGACGCTTCGCACTGGAAAGTGCCGCCTTTCAGCGGCGAGATCAAGGATGGCTACATCTGGGGCCGCGGCGCGCAGGACATGAAGGACGAAGGTCTGGCGCAACTCATCGTCATGGTCATGCTGAAGCGCGAAAAGATCGCGCTCGACCGGGACGTGATATTTCTGGCCGTCGCCGACGAAGAAGTAGATGGAACGGGCACGGACTGGTTCATCAAGAATCAGCGCGACCTGCTGGAGAATGCCGACTTCCTGATCAACGAGGGCGGCGAGAACCTGCTGGAGGATGGCAAGGTCAAATATATTGGCGTGGATGTCGGCGAGAAGACCACCTACTGGCTGCACGTGGTGGCGCACGGACGGCCGGGGCATGGGTCGCGGCCGAATCCGGACTCGGCTCCGAACCGGCTGGTGCGCGCGCTGAATCGGATCATTGCCTACCGGACGCCGCTGCGAGTGTTGCCGGTGGTGGATGAGTTCCTGCGCGACATGGCGCCCTACGAACCGCCAGAGCAAGCAGCCTGGTACCGCAATGTGAACCAGGCGATCAAGGATGAGAAATTTCAGGACGACCTCGAGAAGGACGAGTCGTTGAACTTTCTTTTACGCGACACGATTTCGCTGACCATGCTGGGAGGATCGGAGCAGACCAACGTGATTCCTCCCGAGGCGTGGGCGAATCTGGATGTGCGCATCCTGCCGGGCGGCGATCCAAAAGCGTTGCTGGAGGCGGTGCGCAAGGTGGTGAACGATCCGAATGTGACCGTCGAGCCCCTGAATTCGGTCTTCCAGGTGGCGAATTACTCGGGGACCGACAACGCACTGTACAAGGCGATCCGGGACGTGTCGGCGAAGTATTTCCCGGGGACGCCGGTGGTGCCGCACATCACCAGCGGATATACGGAGAATCAGCGCTACCGGCCGCTGGGCATCAATTCCTACGGATTCAATCCGTACACGGCGACGGAGGAAGAGGGACACACCGAGCACGGCAACGATGAGCGGATTCGGGTGGAGGAAGTGCGTCGGGGCCCGCGGATTCTGTTTGATGTGGTGGCGGGGGTGGCGGGGTGGTGAGGCTGCAGGCGCCTTCAGGGGCTAAGACGCCTGAGAAGTGTCACTCAAGCTGCCTAACAGCCGGATTCAGGTGGTTCGGAACGCTGGGTGGATGAGTGCAATCGGGATTTCTCGCCAACTGACGGGATCTGTGCCTGACAAGTTAGCGGGGCTGAACCGCAGGAAGAAGGTCGGCGGCTGTCGCACATCCTCTCACACCCAAGAAACAATTGGTGGTGTTGAATCCGAAAGCCCGTTTCTGAGGGGCGGCGGAATCAAGGTCGATGCTTATCGAATTGCCGACGGAAAAGTCGTTGCAGGCTTTGCAGTACTTTGCGTCCGTATACGCGAGTATCATCCCGCCATCCTTCCGTACAGTCCAGAACTCGACAACGTTTTCATCCACTGTATCGTTCCTCACCGAAAACGTCGATTTGAGAGTCGTAAATTGCGCGAGATGAAACCGTGCGAGTAGACGGTTAGATAGCACAACCTCAAATCCACATCCAAAATCTTTGCAAGGGCTCGTCTGCTTGAGTTCGTCGCCAAATCGTTCCCGCACGTTAGCGCCTTTGCTCTTGTTGAAACAATTGGTAGGAAGAGCCGATGATCCGGTCGGCATTATGCCTTAATTCGTAACGGGCGGTGACAACAAGAATCGAACTTAGGAGCACGACCACAACGAGAGCAATCGACAGCCTCTTAATGAGACGCATACCGAGATTAGACACCGATTCGTCGAGCCGCCCGTCGTGACTGTCGTAACCAGGCGGTTACACTCAAAATCCTTCCTGCCCGGAACGAGCGGTCCGGGAAGAATTCAACGAGATGATAGGCTTCACCGACTCCCTCTACTTCCCTGATGATGAAGCCTCGGTGTCGCTCAGCGCACACTGCCGCAGTGCTTCTCGTATTGCTCGAAGATGAAGTGGTCGGTCATGCCGGCGATGTAGTCGCAGACCACGCGGGGTAGAGAGTCTGCTTTCGCTTTCTCCTGGTAGTTATGCGGCAGGGCGGCGGGATGTTCCATCCAAAACATGAACAGCTCAGCCACCACGCGCTCGGCGTCGTCTTTTTCATCGGCCAGCGCGGAGCTGAAGTAAAGATTTTCGTGGAGGAAGTCTTTGGTTTGCTGGCGTTCGGCGTCTACCGCGGGACTGAACGCGGCCAGGCGCTCGGGATGGGCGCGAACATCGTCGAGAGTCTGCATTCGGGCATGCGTCAGGCGTGCCTGCGTGTTCGTGATGAGGTCATCGGCGAAGCGATTGAGCACGCGCCTCAGGACTTCGTTGAATTTCAGCTTGTCCGGGACGTTGGGGTAGATCTGCTCGACTTCGCGGTAGAAGCGCTCGAACACCGGAACACCTTCGCGGATTTCTTCCAGCGACACCAGATGCGCTTCATAGCCGTCGTCGAGGTCGGCGGTGTTGTAGGCGATTTCGTCGGCCAGGTCGATGAGTTGAGCTTCGAGCGGAGGGCGCTGGTCGAGCAGATACTCGGCCAGTTCCGGGTGGTCATTACTAGACCCCGCAACATAGTCGTGGGAGTGCTTGATGATGCCTTCGCGCACTTCGAAGGTCAGGTTCAGGCCGCGGAAGGCGGCGTAGCGCTGTTCGAAATCTTCGACGATGCGCAGGGCGTGCAGGTTGTGGTCGAAAAACAGTCCATGCTCGCGCATGGCGGCGTCGAGCGCCTTTTCCCCGGCATGGCCAAACGGCGGGTGGCCGATGTCGTGGACCAGGGCCAGCGCTTCTGCCAGATCTACGTTCAGGCCCAGCGCGCCCGCGATGGTGCGCGAGATCTGCGAGACTTCGAGGGTGTGGGTGAGCCGGTTGCGAAAGTGGTCGGAATAGCGGCGGGTGAAAACCTGGGTCTTGTCTTCCAGGCGGCGGAAAGCGCGAGCGTGAATGACGCGGTCGCGGTCGCGCTGAAAGTCATTGCGGTAAGGATGCCGGAGTTCAGGGAAGCGGCGTCCGCGGGAGTGTTCGACATGCACCGCGTAGCCAGCCAGCATGCAAAAAGTTTAGCAGAGAGATGCTCTGGTCGAGAATCATCCCAGTTCTGGGTGGTGGATTAGTTTGAACCGGAGAATCGTATCAGGGCATGCTTTTCAGGCGTGCCGCATCAGGCCTCGGGCGGACCCGGCTTTAGCCGCTGTCGCCATGAGGCGTCCGGCTACTGCTGCTGACTGGATTCTTCCTTGGCGAGCTTTACCTTGGCAGCGTCGAGTTCTTGCTGAACTTTGGCCAGCGCGTCGCTATCCACCTCTGCGGGCACGGTCTTGTTCCACTCCTGCAGGGCGCGTTCCCAGTGGGCGGCGGCCATCTTGAGACGCCCCGTCTTCTGGTAAAGATCCCCCAGATGCTGCTGCACAGTCGGGTCGGAGCCCATGTGCACCGCGGCTTTGGTCAGGTTTTCTTCTGCCAGATCGTACTTGCCCAGCTTGAAGTAGACCCAGCCCAGCGAGTCCAGATAGGCGCTGTTGTTCGGCTCAAACGTCAGAGCCTGCTTGATGTAGTTGAGCGACTCGTCGAGCTTCACGCCGCGATCGGCGTTCATGTAGCCGAGGTAGTTGAGGGTGGCGGCGCTCTGCGGATCGGTGGGTGAGACCGAGGCCAGAACTCTCTTGAACTCGTCTTCCGCTTTATCGAACATCTTCTGCCGCTGAAAGGTGTCCCCGCGCAGGAACCAGACGTATGCCTTGTCGTCGGTCGTGCTCGCCAACTGCTCGGCTTTGGCGAAACTCTCTTCGGCTTCCTTCCAACGCCTCGCACGCGTGTACATGATGCCCAGACGCAGGTAGACCTCGCGATCCGTCGGGCCGCCCTTCAGGAATGAACGAACGTCGGTGATCGCCGAGTCCACCTCGCCCATGTCGGCCAGTTGCGAGTCCAGCACCATGCGCAGGTCGCGATCATCGGGCAGTTTCTGCACCGCCTCTTTGGCGACGGCGGTGGCTTGCGGCCACTGCTTGGCTTCGCGGTAGGTGTCGATGATTTCCTGATAGCCGCTGCGCTCATTCTCCTCGCCCAGGCTCAGCATCTTGCGGAAGGTCTCCACCGCGGCGGGGTAGTTATCCTGGTCGCGGTAGACCATGCCCAGACGCTCAACAAAAATGGCGCGGTTATTGCGCTCCGCCTGGCTGGAGCTGGTTTCGCTCTTTTCCGTTTTTTTCACCAGATCCTGCAGGAGTTTGATGGCGTCATCGTAGCGGCCCTGCGCCTGGTAGACGGCTGCCATGTTGTAGGGGACTTCCATCGAGTCCGGAACCATCACGTCGGCCTTTTTCAGGTTCTCGAGCGCCAGGTCGTACTTTCCCTGACGACGGTAGATTTCGGCGATGCGAACGTAGGTCTGCGCGTCCTCGGGATTGGCGTCGGCTACGACTTTGTATTGCTCGAGGGCGGCTTCGGTCTGGCCGTCGTTCATCAGGTTCTCGGCCAGGCCGCGAATGGCATCCAGATTGTCGCGATCCAGAACGATGGCGTGTCGAAAGGCGTCAATTGCGCTCTTGTATTCCTTGCGCTGTTCGTAGGCCGCGCCCAGGGCGGCGTATAGCTTGGCGGAACGGGCGGAGTCCGGTACCGCGCTCAGCACCTGCAGGGAATGTGCCGTGTCGCCTTCGTCGGTATAGAGCATGGCCAGCGTGGTGACGGCCTCTTCCGAGCCGGGGTCGAGTTTTACCGCGGTCTTGAGTTCGGTTTCCGCTTTCTGAAGATCGCCGTTCAAACGGTAAAGTCGGCCCAGCAGCAGATGGTCGTCCACGCTATCGGGCTCAATCTTCACAATCTGCTCATACTGTTCAATGGCCAGCTTGAGCACGTTGTCGGAGCCGCTCCCACCGGGCATGTCGCCCAGGGAACGCAGATAGATCCGTCCCAGCAACTTATGCGCTTCCAGGTTCTTGGGATCGCGCTTGATGATGTCTTGGGCTTCCAGCACGGCATCGCGGATTCGGCCCGTCTTTACGTAGAGCTCGGCCAGACCGGAGGTCAGGAATTCCGAGGACGGATCGGCCTCAATGGCGAGGCGGTATTCGTCCATGGCTTTGTTGGCCAGGTCGCTGCGACCGTAAACTGTGACCTGTTCTTCGTACATGTGCGCCAGCATGTAATGGTAGTAGGCAGCCGCGTGGTCGACTTTGCGGGGCGAGGACGGTGTCGCCTTCACCTCGGGCGGCTTGGATTGCGACGCCGATGAAGGGCTGGTTTGACCAAAGGCGGCAGCGGCAGCCACCGAGATCATCAAAAAAAGGCGAAAAATTCTATTCATGCTGGACCTGGCCACGCTCAAAGGCATTCCCGAATCCTCAGCTGTTTGGATGCAAAGCCGCCGGGGGAAAGGTGTATCTATTCTACCCCGAGTGCAGACGGGATGGAAAAAACACTTCTGCCGGCGCGAAAGCCAGCGCAACCGGAAGTACAGGGACTCTGGGGATAGGAGTTAAGTGTTAAGTTTCGTGAGGAGATAGGGAAGATCACGCCCTTCCTGCCGTCAACAGAAATCAACCAATCTAGTGGCGGAAGTGGCGCACGCCGGTGAAGAGCATGGCCAACCCGAGACGGTCGGCCGCTTCGATGACTTCTGGATCGCGCTGCGATCCCCCGGGCTGAATGATGGCGGTAGCCCCGGCCTTCGCGATTTCTTCGACGCCGTCGGGGAAGGGGAAGAAAGCATCGGAGGCGGCGACCGTCCCTTTCAGCGGCAGTTGCGCCTTCATCGCGCCCAGCTTGGCGGCGTCCACGCGGCTCATCTGTCCGGCGCCCACGCCGACGGTCTGCCCGTCGCGGGCGTAGACAATGGCGTTGGACTTGACGTGCTTGCACACCTTCCAGGCGAAGAGCAGGGCGCGCGTTTCTTCGGGAGTGGGGGCGCGTTTGGTGACAACTCTGAGGTCGGCGTCCTGCAAGGGCCGGAGGTCGGCATCCTGCACCAGCATTCCTCCGGACACATTCTTCAGCACCCATTTCTGGTCTGCGGCAACGACTTCGACCAGGCGCAGATTCTTCTTGGAGGCGAACTTGGCTTTGGCGGCCTCGTCGAACGCCGGTGCGGCAATGACTTCCAGGAAAAGCTTGTGCATCTCTTCGGCGGCTTCGCCGTCTACCGGGCGATTCACTCCGATCACGCCACCGAAGGCCGAGACCGGATCGCATTCCAGGGCCCGCCTGTAGGCC
The DNA here is from genome assembly GCA_963825155.1 of uncultured Acidobacteriaceae bacterium. Lineage (GTDB taxonomy): Bacteria > Acidobacteriota > Terriglobia > Terriglobales > Acidobacteriaceae > Sulfotelmatobacter. The sequence goes on from CAWGRZ010000006.1 coordinate 247,025, forward strand.
TCCGCCAGAGTCTTGCCCGTGGCCGCGCCGCAAGGGTTGGTGTGCTTGATGATGGCGCAAACGGGTTCCTCGAATCCGGGCTCGTTGAATTCCTGCGCCAGATCCCATGCTGCCTGCAGGTCGACAATGTTGTTGTAGGAAAGTTCCTTGCCCTGCAGCTGCCGCGCGTTGGCGACGCCCACTCCGGAGCTATCGGAGTACATGGCCGCCTTCTGGTGGGGATTTTCGCCGTAGCGCAGATCGAGCACTTTCTGGAATTGGAAGCGCAGGGTCGGCGGGAAGGCGGTTGGCGGCTGCACCTGGAGCGAGTCCGCACTGATACGTTCGAGCGTGGAGGCAATCGCGGAATCGTAGGCAGCGGTGGTGGCGAAGGCTTTTTGCGCCAGATGCCACTTCGTTTCTCGCGAGAGCGTGCCGCCGGAGCGGGTCAGCTCGCCGGCAATGGCCTCATAGTCCGAGGGCGAAGTTACGATGGCGACGTCGTGAAAGTTCTTGGCAGCGGAACGGATCATCGAAGGCCCGCCGATATCAATATTCTCGATCAGTTCCTCGAAGGCCACTCCCGGCTTGGCCGCGGTCTTCTCGAAGGCATAGAGATTCACCACCACCATGTCGATGGGGGCAATGCCGTGTTCGGCCACGGCGGCCACGTGCTTTGGATCTCCGCGGCGATGCAGGATGCCGCCGTGCACCTTGGGATGTAGGGTCTTGACCCGGCCGTCCAGCATTTCGGGAAAGCCGGTGAGTTCGGAGATATCCTTGACCGTTACACCGGAGTCGCGCAACAACTTGGCGGTGCCTCCGGTCGAGATGAGTTCGATGCCCAGCGCTGAGAGTTTGCGGGCAAAATCTACCAGGCCGGTCTTATCGGTGACGCTGAGAATGGCGCGCTGAATACGGGGAGACATGCGGGGCCTCTGATCACACTATGAATGCCGATATGCGACCGCAAATTCTATCAGCAATCCAGTCGCTGGTGGGTTTGGGCGCGGAGAAAAAGTCGCCCGGCAGGAACGGAAAGAAATTAACCGCAAAGCTCGCGAAGGTTACGCGAAGGACGCGAAGGAAACCTTGGATCTAAGGGCAACCTACAAGCGACCAACAACTTAACGGCCAAAGACCGCCTTACGTTTTCGCCTTGGCCTTCAGCTTCACGTGCCCGTTGGTGAGTTCGACGGAATACTCAACATCCTGGCAGTGATACTGTTTGCGGATCTGTTCCGTCTTCTTCTGCACGAACAAGGTAAAAGAGTCAAAGCTTCCGGTAACATTCTCGCCGGCTTTTTTCTTGGCCGCGACCAAAGTGTTGTAGAGGCGCTCGACCTGCTCCCTCTCCGCCTGGTCGACGCTGTGCAGGGTGAAGGGCTGGGACGAAGCGGCGCCCGCAGCGGCGGCGGCGGAATGACTCACGCCATATACCGGATGATGCTGCGCCTTGTGGTCTTCTTCCGTGACGCGAATTCCCTGCACCGAGAGCAGCGCATCCTGCGGGCGGCGATATCCTTCTTCGCGAATGCGAGTCTTCTTGCGCCACAAGTCGCTATACACCGCGTAGCGCTGGGCCATTTCGTTGTAACGGTAGCGCTGGGAGAAATTCATGCGGCCGCCGTCGGAGAACTTCCGCAGCAGACTCAACACCTTCCACTCCACGTCGGTGGGAGGCCGCTTGGTCGGGTTACTGAAAAAAATCTCGTACTCGATCTTCAACCGGCGCAGTTGCGTGTCGAGTACGTTCAGTTCCTCGTCGGTGGTCACAGGTATCTCCATGCACAGTTTAGTGAGGGGGAGCGAGCCAGACGAGGTGCCTGTGGGTCACCGACGGGCATGGTACGAAAGTAAGCATGAAAGCTGTCAGCTATCAGCTCTCAGCTGTCAACTCCCGGCCGTCAGCTCCCGGCTGTCAGCTCCCGATGGTGCGCAGCGTAGAGATTCGTATCAGGGCACGCCTTCAGGCGTGCCGTAACGCGCTGGAAGGAAGAATCCGGCTTCAGCCGCTGGCCGCGCCGAAGCCCAGCGCTAAAGCCGTGATCAATTGCGGCATCTTTCGGCATGGCTGAAAGCCATGCCCTGATTAGAACCCATTGGCAGGAAGGCAGCGCAGGTAGGGGGTCTTGCTGAGGGCTGAGGGCTGAAAGCTGAGAGCTGACAGCTGCTTATTTCGAATTCGACGCCATCTTCTTGACCATGGCCAGCACCAGCTTGCGGTCGCTGTCGTTGAGGTTGGTGGCGTAGCGGCGGATCTGGCTGAGGAAACGCACTTCGTCGTCGGAAAGCTGGGGCAGTCCCTTGGAGCCGTTGCTGTGGCCGGACTCGGAGAAAAACTGCGACAGCGGAAGTTCCATGGCCCCGGCAATCTTTGACAGTGTATCCAGCGAAGGGATGGTATGGCCGTTTTCCACGCGCGACAGGTAGCAGCGCAGCAGGCCGGTTCGCTTCTCGATGTCGCCCTGGGACATACCTTTCTGCAGCCGGTAGTTGCGGATGGTCTCGCCGATATTCATGGTAGGGAGCATTTCAGGATGCGCCATAGTAACCACATCAGTACCTTCTGGCAAGTGGGAAATTCGTGCCATCAACGGGACGATGGTGCCATACGAAAAGGGGCTGCGATCGCGGCGCAATTCAGGGCACGGGCGCAGGAAGCTTGCACAGCGTATAAGTTACAAATGGGGCTCAAACCCGCGTCCGGCAGCCCTTTCGCGACCGAGTGCCGCTCACAGTTTCAGTTCCATGTACAACGCCCCGGCGATCGGGTTCGCGCGATACGGCGCGATTTCCTGGAACCCAAGTTTCAGGTACATGGCGACCGCATCTTTCATCACCGGTTCGACGGTGTCAAGACGCATGCGCTGATAGCCGATCTGGCGCGCTTCCGCGAGGATGCGGTTCACCAGCGTGCGGCCGAATCCCAGGCCGCGAAAGTGCGGACGCAGATAGAGACGCTTCATCTCGCAGATTTCCGGTTCGAGCTTGTGCAGAGCCACGCAGCCCGCGAGCTGGCCTTCGTACTCGGCCAGCAGCAGACGTCCGTCGGGAGGAGCGTAGTCGCCGGGAAGGCCGGCGAGTTCTTTGTCGAAGTTCTGAAAGCACAGGCTGAAACCGAGAGACTGCGCGTACTCGAGGAAGAGTTCACGCACTTGCGCAATCTGGGCGGCCGATTCGGCTTGAGCCAACGCAAGAGTCTTCACCACAGGGGACACAGAGGAGTTCGAAGGAATTGTGCCTTCGCTTTTCATTTCCTCCGTGTCCTCTGTGGTGAATCGTTTTGACTATCCCATCAGCATGCCGCCGTTCACGTTCAGCACGTGGCCGGTGATGTAGGACGCATCGTCCGACGCCAGAAATGCCACCGCGCCCGCGACATCTTCTGACGATCCGACACGTCCCAGCGGAATCTGCTTCACGGCGGTCTGCTTGAATTCCTCGCTCAGCGCCGCGGTCATAGCGGTTTCGATGAAGCCCGGCGCCACGGCGTTGCAAGTAATGTTGCGCGAGCCGACTTCGCGGGCGATGGCCATGGTCAGGCCGATCAGCCCGGCTTTCGATGCGGAGTAGTTCGCCTGCCCCGCCTGGCCCATCTGCCCGAAGACGCTGCTGATGTTGATGATGCGTCCCCAGCGCTGTTTGAGCATGGAAGGGATCACCGACTGGATGCAGAGATAGGCCGACGTGAGATTGGTTTGCAGCACGGCGTCCCAATCGGCGCGCTTCATGCGCATGACCAGCTGATCGCGGGTGATGCCGGCGTTGTTGACCAGGATATCGATCTTGCCGAACTGCGCGATGATGGCTTTGACGGTGGCCTTGACCTGCTCTTCGTCGCCTACGTCGAGAGCGAACGCGGCCGCCTTGCCGCCCGCGGCGGTGATTTCGCTAACCAGTTCATGCAGTTTTTCCTGATTGCGCGCCGCCACGGCCACGGCCGCGCCTGCTTTCGCGAGTCTGAGCGCGCAGGCGCGTCCTATGCCTTGCGACGCTCCCGTGACCAGCGCCACCCGTCCTGAAAGAGACATGAGGTTCTCCCGATGCCAGGGTTCCATGATTTGCGATAGAACGCCGAATTATACGCGCCGGGGGAGTTGCGAGAGTGATCGGGTGACGGGGTAATGGGCAGTTTGAGAAGACCGATTCGTTTCAGGAAGAACGATTCGCATCAGAAGGGCGATTCGTATCAGGGCATCGCTTCAGCGATGCCGTATGGAGGGCGTTAGACTGTTACGGCTTTAGCCGCTGGGGCGCCTCAAGGCGACAGCGGCTAAAGCCTGGTCCGTCCGAGGGTTGATGCGGCACGCCTGAAAGGCATGCCCTGATACGATTCTCCTGCTCAAACTGCCATTACCCGGATAACGAATCGCGTTGCTAATCCACAAGGCCGCCGAGTACCATTCCAGCACTCATGCCTCAGCCTGTGACGGACCCGGTAATCGTGATGCCCGACCCTTCCAACGAGAACCCCATGCCCGACGCGGCATCCGGCCCGGGACACCGCTCGACCCAGCGAGCCTCGGCCCCCGAGCCCGTCGCTCCGGTCGAGAAGACTTCGCCGGAAGCGCCTTCTTCCGACGCGGCCCTCGACTGAAGTCTTTGCCGTATTCGGCGTGGAGCCGGAGATTCAGGCCTACGCCATGGCCAAGTACTCGCGCTCGTCGCTCTCGATGAAAGAGTCGCTGCGCGAGATCAGCGCCCAGAAGGCGGAGAAATTTCTCAACACGTTCTACTTTCAGTACGGACACCGCTCGATTGCCGACCTGGCGCACATTGCGCTGGCGGTCGAGAGACTGTCGATTCTGGCCGCCATCGAACTGGCCGACGAGCAGCGCTGGGACGGCCAGGAACGTTCCACCCGCTACCAGGATTTCAAAAAGAGCGGCTACTACACTCCCGACTTCGGCGCCGGGGACAGGACGCCGCTGGACAGGACGATGACCAGGCCCGCAAGCTCTATCGCGAGACCCTGGATTTTCTTTTCGCCGAGTATGAAGCGCTCTCCGCGCACATGACGCAGCACCTGATCAACATCACGCCCAAGCCCGCCGACATGAAGCAGGAGGCCTACGAACGCACGCTGAAGGCGCGCGCCTTCGACATCACGCGCTACCTGCTGCCGCTGGCCACGAACACTTCGCTGGGCGAGATCGTCAATGCGCGCACGCTGGAGACGCAGGTGGCGCATCTGTTGTCGCATACGCACAAAGAGGTGCGGGTGCTGGGCGAGTCGCTGAAGAAGGCGGCGACCGGCGCCGCCTATAACGTCAACGCCGATTCGTTGCGCGAACTGGTCGAACGGATTCGAGCCGTAAATCCGGAACTGGGCGCCCAGGCCGAGCAGGAATTGCTGCGCGAAGTGCGGGTAGCGCCGACGCTGGTGAAGTATGCCGATCCGAATGAATATGAAATGGCAACGCGGCGCGAACTGCGGCAGGCCGCGCGCGAATTGATGGCCGACGAACCCCTCGCACCCTCAAAGGCAATCGTGGACTTGCTCGACGATGAGCCGCTCGAAGTGGAAATCGCGACCACGCTGCTCTACGAGCATTGCCATTATTCCTACCGTCAGGTTCGCCAGGCGGTGCAGGTGGCCGGCGAGCGGCGCCGCCGCGAGATCATCGACCTGGGCCTGCGCCATCGCGGCAAGCACGACGAAATGCTCCGCGGATTCCGCGCCGGCCAGCAGTTCCGCTTCGACATTCTCATGGATACCGGCGGATTCCGCGACATGCACCGCCATCGCCGCTGCCTCCAGGTGATGCAGGGATTCACCACCCAGCACGGCTACGAAATGCTGCTCGACGTGGAAGACGCCGGCATGCGCGCGCGTTTCGAGTTGGCCATGCGCCGGGTGCAGACTGCGGTGGAGACCCTGGCGAAGCGCGGCACTCCCGAAGCCGAAGAAAACTCGCAGTACGCGATTCCCCTGGCCTTCCGAAAGCGCGCACTGTTCAAGATGGACTTCGCCGAAGTCGTCTACATTTCCGAACTTCGCACCACCCCCGCGGGCCACGTTTCCTACCGCAACGTCGCGTATGCGATGTACGAAGCCGTGGCGCGCAAGTATCCCGCGCTGGCCAAGTATTTCCGCGTGCACGACGTCACCGCGCCGGTGGATCTGCTGCAGAGGTAGGGCTGAACGGGCCCGTGCTGCTTTATGTTCGGCTTTCTCAAACGCGTTATCGGCGTGGCCGATGCCTATTCGGCCGGAAAGGGCTATGAGCAAGCCTACAAATTGGCAGAGTTAAGCTCATTAATCTACCTCGACAGACATTGGAAAATTGCCGACGCAATGGCCATCGCGGTCTGGAGTTATCTCTTCTGCACGGAACCAACTGAACCGGGCGTTGTCGAATTCCGCGAGCGGTGGAAGGATGAGGTCACCGATACTGCGACGCCGCTTCTAGACTCCGATGAGCCGTTCCGCGAAGTAGTGGTGTCTTCGCTCTGGGTTGCACTTGCGGTGGCACGTTCACGAGACGACCGAGGTGATTTCGAGCGTATTTTGTCCAGCAGAGTGTTCAAGCAATATTCCGCTTCCTGTCCGATGTCGTCGCATGATAGATATGCGGCTTTGGTTGAGGGTTGGTGGCGAAAGTACAGCCCCCTACCTTCCGCGAAATGACCGACTGTGGCGTCGCGATGAGAAAGATCCTGACGGCGAAGTCCTCGACCTCATCGAAGCCTTGAAGTGAGTACGACTGCCCTGCTTAGCTCTTACAATGCGTCTTGCAATCTCTAGATTTATCTTGATCCTTCCAGCCCCGGCGCCTAGAATATGACCAAGAGGCAGCCATGCCGCGCACCGTCAAGATCGCTCCCGAAATAGACGCCAAGCTTTATGAAGAACTCGTCTCCGTGGCCAAGCAGAACGGGCAGTCGCAGCGCTTTGTGCTGGAGCGGGCGCTGGAGCACTACCTGCACAATGTGGTCCCTTCGCAGCGCCTGGTAAGGCCTGAGGTGATTGCCGCCTATCGCCGCTCCAACGAAAAGTATCGTGAGTTATACAAGAAACTGGCCAAGTAGATGGCCGAGCGCGTCTACCTGACCGTTGCCGAAGTCATCGCGATCCACCACTATCAAATTGAGGAATACGGCGGCGCGCATGGCCTGCGCGATCAAAACTCATTGGAAGCCGCGGTCTTTCGCCCGCAGACAGGCTACTACAACAAGATCAGCGAAGAGGCGGCTGCGCTGCTGGAATCGCTGGTCAACAATCACGCCTTTCTTGACGGGAACAAGCGCGTTGGGTTCGCGGCGATGCATACGTTTCTGCTGCTTAATGGATTCGATCTGGACGTCAGCAACAAGGCTGCTTACGAGTTCATGATCAAAACGATGGAGGAAGGCAAGTTCCGTTTCGGACTGATTCACACAGGGATCGCAGCACATCTTGTGCCGCTTGGCGGCTAGCGTTCGCCGGGGGGCGGCCGCGCCACACAGTTTATTGCCCATTTCGGAACGATTTCCACCACATTTTTCTAAATTCGCCTTTTCTTCGCTTCGCTCTGTATGTATAATCCCGCCAGATCAGTTCTGCACTCTTGATCTTGATTTCGGATAAGGAGCCAAACTCCCATGGCGGACGAACGCGGCAAGGCGATTGAACTGGCAGTCTCCCAGATTGAAAAGCAATTCGGCAAAGGCTCCATCATGCGGCTGGGGTCCAAAGAAGCGATCGTTCCCATCGCAGTCATCTCGACCGGGGCAATCTCATTCGACGCGGCCCTCGGCGTGGGCGGCTTCCCCCGTGGACGCGTGGTCGAAGTCTTCGGGCCGGAGTCCTCGGGCAAGACCACCATCACCCTGCAAGTCATCGCCGAAGCGCAGAAGGCCGGCGGCATGGCCGCGTTTGTGGACGCCGAGCACGCCCTCGACCCCGGCTACGCCAAGAAACTCGGCGTGGACGTGGACAACCTGCTGGTCTCGCAACCCGACTACGGCGAGCAGGCGCTCGAAATCACCGAAGCGCTGGTGCGCTCCAACGCCATTGACGTGCTCGTGGTCGATTCCGTCGCGGCCCTGGTGCCCAAGGCCGAACTCGACGGCGAAATGGGCGACAGCCACATGGGCCTGCAGGCGCGCCTGATGTCGCAGGCCCTGCGCAAACTGACTGGAACGGTTTCCAAATCGAGAACCTGCCTCATCTTCATCAACCAAATCCGCGAAAAAATCGGCGTCATGTTCGGCAATCCGGAAACCACCACCGGCGGCCGCGCCCTCAAATTTTATTCGTCGGTGCGTGTCGACATTCGCCGCATTGCCGCCATTAAAGAAGGCGACGTGGTCACCGGCTCGCGCACCAAAGTGAAAGTGGTGAAGAACAAAGTCGCGGCGCCCTTCCGCGAGGCCGAGTTCGACATTCTCTACGGCGAGGGTATTTCGCGCGAAGGCGATCTGCTCGACATCGCCGTGAACAATAACATTCTCGAAAAATCCGGTTCCTGGTTCAGCTATAAAGGGGAGCGCATTGGCCAGGGCCGCGAGAATGCCCGCCAGTTCCTGAAAGACAACAAAGACACCATGGCCAAGCTCGACCTCGAGGTGCGCAAGACCCTGGGCTTGACTCCGGCTCCAGCCCAGCCCGTGGCTGCCACGGCTCCAACTCCGCAAGGCGCCCGCGTTACCACCATGCCCACTGCGGCGGAGCCGGTAAAAGCCCCCATCGTGGCGGCAAGGCGCTAGGCGGCAAGGCGCCAGAGTCGCGGCAACACCTCGACGGACCGGGGTGGCCCATCCTTCGCGTTCTTTGCGAAGGGTGGGGCACGATGCTGTCGGCTGCCGCCAGCGCCAGCCTAATCCGCGTCGTGGCGCTCCCCTACACGTCCTCCCTCGGCTTCGGCGCTGGCAATCTGCCACCTTCCAGCCGCTCCCTCACTTGCCTCATCGCCTTTTCCATCCGCCCAAACGCGCTCAACGGAGAAAACTGCGACCCAGCTTCCCCCACCGGGCCAGGCTCCTCCAGGGTCGCCGGCGGTTCCACGCCCGCCGCTTTTTCCGGACTCGAGCCCACCGCCTCGCGCAGCAAATCCCACGCCTCGCGATACACCTCATACTTGCTCGTCGGCGTCATCAGCGACACCGACCGCATCCCCTCAATCTCCTTCGCCGGCAGGATGTACCAAACATCCTCCGGCACGACATACCCCGCCAGAAAATCGAACGCCCCCGGCTTGTACACGTTGTGGCTGCTGCACACCGAGCACAAATAACCTTCCCCATTCTTCGACGGGAAGATCGTGCACTTCACCTGCACCGCCACAAACCTCCCCGTCCTCCCCACCACCACATCAAAATTCTCCGAGTCCCCAAACGGCTTGCAAGCCGGCAAATTCCGCTCCGCCGCCTCCGCCATAAACCGCAACTCCACCCACTCCCCGCGCTTCTTCTTGTCCGCAATCTTCGGCTTCCGCTTCTTCATTTCCCCACCCCCAATCCCTGTCATCCCGACCAAGCTGAAGGATTGGCGGACTGCCAATCCTTTGGCGCGTGGAGGGACCTTGTGTTCCTGACCTTATGCGCCCCAAGGCGTGTTTCGCCAAAAACACGAACGGCGCATGCCCAAAAGGGCCTGCGCCGCTGTTTTTGCTCTCTACATCCAGAATATCAAATCGCAGGGGGTCAACCGGACATTTTCCAAACTTTATATCTCAAGCCGGATCAACGTGTTAGAGAAAAATACCCTCGTTTGGGGGCTTGACAAGATTTCGGCAATCCGGCGGAAATCGGCGAATGGTCGAGATTAACCTATAAGATTGGTGGCGGAGCCATTTCCAAGATAGGAAGGTGAAACGGCTTGCGCCATTCTTTCTTCGGTATCCGGAAGGGTAAATCTCTGCGGAAAAAACAGTGGTAAAATCAGGCGAAAAGAAAGCGTATGATCATTCCCCTCAAGGGAGGTGGAAGAAAATGGCCGATCGCAAGCAATTTCTACGAACCATAGAGCCCCATCAGGAGCTAGCCCAAATACTCGAGAAGTCGAAAGCGAACACCGTGAGTGAAGCTGAACTGAAAGAACAGCGAATCAGTTTCGTATACGGAAACGCGCCGCACGGCTCAGAGCATCGCATCACCAAGGAAAGCGTCAAAGCAGCCTCCGAACACATAAAGCTGCTGCCCTAGGGCAGCGGCTTTCGTTTTAACTTTCGAATGTCAGTTCGAGAAAAAGACGATCCTGCCCTTTACACAAAAATCCAAGAACAAAATCTGCTCCGCCAATACGACCTGTTGTCAAATTGCATCGAGATTGGCCTGGAAAAGGGCATCGAAGCCTTTGATAAATACACGCTCTGGGCATTGAATTACGCGGCGGTTTCGAATATCTGTCAGCTTGGCGGTCGCTACAGGGAGGGCCCGATACGAGTGGGCAACCATGTTCCTCCACATTTCAAGGATGCACTGCGCCGAAGACGGCGCCTGAGCCGGAAGATACGATGGGGTGAGCCCACCGGGCATGTCCCCCGGGACGGGGAACGTCCCGTCACCAAGTTCCCCCAAGCTTACCCGAGTGAACCACCTCTGAAATGTCAGACCCTAGACTGCGGCCCTAAGCGGGGACGCCGCTTCCACAAGTCCTGCTCGCTTGAGAGCGCCATACCAGTTCGTTACCTCGCTCTTCTCAAATTTGTCCCCTTTAATCCGGCTGAACTCTGCGATCACGGAGGATTGTGTCGGCCTTTTGCCCAGCGCCGCTTGTCTGTGATGCACGAAATGAAGTGTCGCGATCAGTTCAAGCTGTTCGGGACGGAAATTGCCTAGGTTTTTCACTACAGCGGCAATTTGAGGCTCGAAGGGGACGACCTGCTTCTCCAGTTCCTGAGGAAACACGGTGCGCGCGTCTGCTAGCCGGTAGTTGGAGTACTTCGACGAGTTTGGACTCGTGTCCCTTAAAACTTCGTCTGCAAGCAATCCGTCAACTGTAAAAGTGACCTGGTCCGAGTAGGGGCCGTAGTTGTAAATCTCAAAGGAACAAGGTATTGGTACACCTATAGCTCGTGCAAAATACGTGAGCTTCTGGATCGCAGTTCGGCCGAGAAAGCCGTTAGGATAGAATTTTTCAAAGGAGCGCACAAGCTCGGTCAAGTACGCAGCTCGCAGGTTGTTAGAGAATGTCAGTTCCACGTTAAATCTCCTTCTCCGCATTTCTCGCTGCTTCTTTGATTTCCTTCAGTCTCTCCGGACCGGCGTCGGCGTATATTCGAACGCTCCTGAACGCTGCCGGAATCTTTTCGAGCACTGCACTCTGTTCAGTGATCAAGCGCGGTGTTCCATCTTTCTCGATAAGGAAGAAATCAACCCGAGATTCGTCCTGCTGGCCGTGAACGGTAAGCTTATGGATGCTGTTCGCCTTATCGTCCAGGTAGAAGTCCGTCGACTTGAATTTCCTTCGAACTGCTCCGAGAATCCTTTTCACTTTCTTTAGCAGGATCAAGTCAGCATTGTCGCCCGTTTCATAGACAACTTTATGATGCTTTCGATCCGTTATTCGTCGAGCCCATTTGCTTCTTGGGTTCTTGGTTTTTGCGTCCTTAAAGATTTCGGCTAGGACTTTAATGTCGTCGTAGCGCAAGACGTCGTCCGGGGTCTTGTAGTGAGACGGCGCCCAGAGCTTCATGTATTGAGTCAAATAGTGGTCGTATATCCGTCTTAGGCGGTGATAGTAAACCTGAGTATTCATCTGGTATCGGGCGAGAATTAATGCTTCGAAAGTGTGCTCTCCCCCTCTCCCAAGTGCCAGCTCGATTCTGCCGGTGTCGCGGTTTTTGTAGACCGTTAGCGACTCGATTAAGCGACGAAAATCGAATCTCCCGTATTCAACCCCACAATGAAGCGAGTCGCGTAGCAAATAGTCGGTGCGATCCATGTCCATTTCACCCGCCACAAACCCCCGAAGAAAAGTTGTCTCAGGTGACTTCTTGAAAAGGCGAACCAGCAGATCAACGACATCTTCAAAGAACAACTCGCTTAGTTTAGGACCGAGAACGTTTTCGACAACGTGACGAGAGATACCCTCATGATCACCACCGGGTATTACTTCTTCCGCCGCATGCGAAAATGCCGGATGGCCCACATCGTGCAGTAAGGCAAACAGCCGTAAGGTTTGTCGCGCTCGCTTCCAAGTATCCTTCTTGAGTCCTGGGACGGCCCGCAACTCGCTTACTATAAGTTTCTGGTTCTTGAGGCCAACACTGTCTATCGCTCTTGTGGCCATTTCCATCACGCCAAGAGAATGCTCGAATCGACTGTGTGTTGCGCCCGGATAAACATAGTGCGTCAACGCCAATTGGCGAACATTTCTGAGCCGCTGAAAAACGGGATGATCAATGATCACCCGTTCATTGGGGGAATAGTGAATAAAACCATGCACCGGGCATCTGATGAGCTCGGTCTGACGATCACGGTCGCTTGGCGACTTATCCACTTGGCGAACAAAAAGCGAACTTGGCAATGCTACTACAAAACAGGACTGAATACATCACAAAATGAGTGAGACAGTGACTTCTAGGGTTCCTAATCGGGAACCTGGCTGGGGCGACAACCGAACCAAAGGCATCAGGCCGAGGGTGGCCTGATCCCTTCTGAAACATCTGCTAAATCTTCTATCACAATCGGTGACAAACTGTTCGGGTTTTTTCGGGTTTACTCGACCGCTCACCATCACGGCAGAGGCCGCTGGGCGCCACGCCGGGACAAAAGGCAAAAGCCCCGAGATTCACTCGGGGCTTTTGTACTGAACGACGTACGCCAAGCGCTCACGTTACTGGACGATGCCTGTCAATTCCAAGCCTACTCGCTCCCAGCGTGCCGTCAAGTAACAAAGGGCGGACGAGGCGTCCGCCGCTCCACGACCCACGGTTAGTCCCGTACCCCATCCATAAACGCCCGCAGCTTCCGCGAGCGTGACGGATGGCGCAGCTTGCGCAGGGCCTTGGCTTCGATCTGGCGGATGCGTTCGCGGGTGACCGCGAAGCTCTGCCCGACTTCTTCCAGCGTGTGCTCGCTGCCGTCTTCGAGACCGAAGCGCATCTTGATGACTTTTTCTTCGCGCGGGGTCAGCGTGCGCAGGACCTGTCCGGTCTGGTCCTTCAGGTTCACGTTGATCACCGCCTCGGCCGGCGAGACCACGGCGCGGTCTTCGATGAAGTCACCGAGATGCGAATCTTCCTCTTCGCCGATCGGCGTTTCGAGGGAGATGGGTTCCTGCGCGATCTTCAGCACTTTCCGCACCTTCGCCACCGGAATGTCCATGCGCTTGGCGATTTCTTCCGACGTCGGCTCGCGTCCCAGTTCCTGCACCAGCTGCCGCGACGTGCGGATCAGCTTGTTGATGGTTTCGATCATGTGCACCGGGATGCGGATCGTACGCGCCTGGTCGGCGATCGCGCGAGTGATGGCCTGCCGAATCCACCACGTGGCATAGGTCGAAAACTTGTAGCCGCGGCGGTATTCGAATTTGTCGACGGCTTTCATCAGGCCGATGTTGCCTTCCTGAATCAGGTCGAGGAACTGCAGTCCGCGGTTGGTGTATTTCTTGGCGATCGAAACCACGAGGCGCAGGTTGGCCTCGATCAGCTCGCGCTTGGCCTGCTCCGCGTCCATGTCGCCCTGGATGATCTCGCGCTGCGTGCGCTTGAGCTCCGGAAACGACACCCCGGTTTCGAGTTCCAGCTTTTCCACTTCGCCGCGAATGGCCCGCGCCTGCCGGCGATATTCCTTTTTCTGTTCTTCGCTGCGGGTGGCGTCGGCCTTGCGCTCGAGGTTTTGCGTCTGGCGGTCGAGCGAACGCATGCCGTCGACGGTCTTGTTCAGGCGTTCAATCAGCCGCTTGCGCTCGGCGTTGGTGAAACCCAGCTTGCGCACCGCCAGCGATACGGCAACGATGGCGCGAGCCAGCTTTCTGCGGGCCCGGCGATGATCCTTGGGTCGCTTCTTCTGCGAAACTGTCGCGTACTTTTCTTCGAGGACGTTGGCCTTTTTGTAGAGCTTGGCCATGTCGTCGATCTTGCCGGTGAACTCATTCAGGCGGTTCTGCAGGATCTCGTCGGTGATCTCTTCCTCGTCGAAAGTGACCACTTCCTTGATCGAGCGCACGCCCTTTTTGAGGTCTTCGCCCATGGCCAGCAGTTCCCGGATTACGATCGGAGACCGCGACAAAGCCTTGAGCACGCGAATCTGCCCCCGCTCGATGCGCTTGGCGATTTCCACTTCGCCTTCGCGCGTGAGCAGCGGCACGGTTCCCATCTCGCGCAAGTACATGCGGACGGGGTCGTTGGTTTTTTCCAGAGCGCCGGGGGTGAGGTCGAGTTCGACGTCCTCCCCTTCTTCTGAATCTTCGAATTTTTTGTCGAGTGCGGCGGAAGGCAGTTTCGGGCCTTCCAGCACGTCGATACCCTGCGTACCGATGGTGGTCAGCAGATCGTCCAGGTCTTCGGGACTATGCACATCGTGCGGGATTAAATCGTTTACCTGGTCGTAGGTGAGATATCCCTTTTCCTTACCTGTATCGATCAGCTTTTTTATGTCTTCGTACTTGTCGTCAAGAGCCAAGAGGTGTCCTCAAACTGCCTAGTTCCGCTCCCACAGGAGCGCGTGGTAAAGTTCCAAAAGGTGGGAATCTGGGGTATTGCGGGATTGTGCCCTAGCACAAACTTATAGAGTTTAGCACATAAGTGCTGTGTCGTCTATCGCTTGCCCGCCTCAAATCCCCGCGCGCGCCGCTATCTTCAACTCTCCTAAATACTTAGATGGCGGCGGAAGGCTTTTTGTTTCAAGCACTTTTCTTCTTTCCGGCGGCTTTCAGGCCGTCTTCCGCCAAGCTTGGATCGCGCAGCGCCCGGCTGATTCGCTCCAGTTCGGCCAGCAACTCCCGCAGGCGAGCATTGTCGGCGGCCAGGCCGGGCTTTTTAAGCTCCTGCTGAACCTGCTCCTGCTGGCGCCGCAGATGAATGCGGCGCAGGGCCCGAACCGCAGCATCCAAGCGCTCTGCCGTGAGCTCTTCGTCTTCCTTCAATAAGATGGAGGCCAGCAGCCGGCGATCGCTCTCCGTGGCCGGTACTTCCAGAACATCGGCAACTTCGGGGCCGGCGTTGAGTAGAGACTCAGCCAGCGCTTCCGTGGCCAAGCCGCGATGCAGGTTTTCATTCTGCAGCACGAACTGGGCCTGACGGGCGGGATCAAACTCCTCTTCGGCGCCGTCGCGCAACGAAACGTGCTCTTCGCCGGGCTGCATCTGGCGCGCCGAAGCCAGGGCGCGTATCAGGATTTTTTCCGCGTCGGTGACCTGCGCCTCGGCCGGGGCTTTTACAGTAGACGCCGCGCGCGTCCCCGCCGCATGCCGCAGTTCCTGCCGCAACACGGCGGAATCGATGCCCAGCTTCTGCGCGATCTCGTGGGCCAGTTCGTCGCGCACGATCCGGCTGGGAATGCGCTGGATATGGGGCAGAAGGTAATTCACCGCCTTGACCTTGCCCTCGGCGCTGCGCCCGGCAAACTGAGAGCGCGCCCGTTCGATCAGGTAGTCAAAATATTTCTGCGAATGCCGCAGAGCGTCGCCGTAGGCATCTTTGCCCTTGCGCCGGATGTAGAGATCGGGATCGAATCCCTGCTCCAGGGTCAGCACCTTGATGGTGAACTCCTCTTCCACCAGCAGGCCCAGGGTGCGCTCGGTCGCTTTCGCGCCCGCGGTATCGGGATCGAAGTTCACGACTACATTCTTGCTGAAGCGCCCGAGCAGCTTGGCCTGCAGCTCGGTGAATGCCGTACCCGAGCTGGCGATCACGTTGTGAAATCCGGCGGCATAGACCGAGATGCAGTCCATCTGGCCTTCGACGAGGATCGCATATTCTTTCTTGATCCACTCCTTCGCCAGGTCGAGGTTGAACAGTACCTTGCCCTTGGAATAGATCGGCGTCTCGGGCGAGTTCAAATATTTCGGTCCAGCCTTTTCGTCGGTGGCGAGCGTGCGACCGGTGAAGGCGATGACCTTTCCGGCCTCGCTCGCGATGGGGAACATGACCCGGTTGCGGAACTTGGAATACATGGCGGCTTGCGAGTCGCGAGTCGCGAGCTGCGAGCTCTTAGCTGGGGGTTGCGGGGCATCACTTTCTGGTGCGGGGGAGTCAACACCCCCGCCCTCCACCTCAAGGTTCCTCGACTGCGCCCGGGATGACAGATCTTCCTGCTTCCAGGAGAACAGGCCGCTTTCGCGGAGGACTTCTTCGCTGAATTCGTTTTTCAGCCGATCGCGCAGGAGGAATCCGGAATCGGGGGCGTAGCCGATCCGGAATTTCGCGATCATTTCCTGATCGAGACCGCGTCCCGCGAGATACTCGCGTGCGCGCGCGCCTTCCGGACGCCGCAGGCACTCCTGAAAAAACGCCACCGCCCGCTCATGCACGTCGAGCAACTGCCCGCGGAGCCGTGCTTCTTTGGCTTCGCCTTCCGTGGCGTAGCTGGCTTTCGGCAGCGGGATGCCGAGCTTCTGCGCCACCAGTCGGACCGATTCCGGGAAGGTGATGTTTTCGATTTTCTGGATGAACTTGAAGACATCACCCGACTCGTGGCATCCGAAGCAATAGTAGAACTGCTGCGTGGCTTGCACGGTGAAAGAGGGTGTCTTCTCTTTGTGAAACGGACACAGCCCCGAAAAATTCGGCCCCCCGGCCTTCTTCAGCTTGACGTAATCGCCAATGATGCGGACGATATCCGCCTGCTGCTTCACCGTGTACGCGAAATCGCCAGGGTTCGCCATCTTGGGCTACTTAACTGCGGTTACTTAGCTGCGGGACAAAGTTCTCCGCTGGAATTGTGAGCCAGAAAGGGGCTGATGGGAATATAGCAGGCACGCGCGGCATGCGGAAAAACTGTGGAATATGGCGTTATTCGGTTGAGGCACTTGGAAAAACCGGCCTTATTGGATGCGGAAGGGTGCAGCGGAGGTCGCTCGCGGCGGCGCGGCTAGAGGCGTGAGCGTCACGCGCCACCCGGCGTAATCGCTGAATCGGTGCCCTGATACGAATCGGTTTTTCTCAAACTGTACCATTACCCCCACCTCCTCAACTTCCTACCCGGTTCCGCCGATAGAACTCTACAGAACATCTCCACCTGTGATTACCACCGAGCAATACGCCGCGTCGATCGTGGAGAAATACCGCGTCGCTACCGACACTGGTTCGCCCTCGCATCGGGCTGCCGATGAAGTGATCCCCCTGCTCAAGCAGTGGGGACAGCAACACCTGCTGGGAATCACGCTCTCGGGGGCGTACGCCAAGAACACTGCCATTACCCTGTGTTCGCACGTGGATATTCTGGTCGCGCTTAGCCCCATCCCGGGGATGGAGATGAAAACCATCTTCTGGAGCTTGTTCGAATTCCTGACCGACCACGATCTCCACCCGCACACCCGCGAGGTGTCGATTCAAGTGCGGAGCAAAGGACTCTGCGTGGACGTGATCCCGGCCTGCCGTGACCGGGCAAGTTCCGGCAATGGGTCGTGCAGCATCTTGTTCAATAAAAAATCAGGAGCAGCCGTGCACACCGACGTGGGCCAGCACATACACCTCGTCGCCAACTCCGGACGCCAGCAGGAAATCTGCGCGCTCAAGATCTGGCGCGAGCGCAACGCTCTGGACTTGCCTTCGTTCTTGCTGGACCTGACCGTGCTGCATGCCCTGGAAACCGAGCGTTTCGGACAACTGGCCGACAACGTTCTCGCCGTGCTCCGTTATCTCTCCAGCCGATTCGAGCAGGCCGTGGTGCGCGACCCCGCCAACTCTGACAACATTCCCTCGAACGACCTCTCGGCAGACGATAAGAAAATCGTCGCCAAGGCCGCGCGCCATGCGCTCTACGATGAGAACTGGAAGAAAATCATCTGGTAGAAGCGGCGAGGCGAGTCGCGGATCTTGCGTCTGGCATCAGAGGTCCGATCCCCTACACCTACACCCTTAGCTCCACGACCGTCGCGCCGCCGCCGCCTTCGTTTTGGGGAGGCTCGGTCACGGATTCCACGTGGGGATGCTGCTGCAGCAACTGACGCAGGGCCTTGCGTAAAATGCCCATGCCGCTGCCGTGCACCACGCGCACGCGCGGCAGCCCGGCCAGAAATGCGCGATCGACGAACTTCTCGACTTCCCGCGAAGCGTCGTCCACGGTCTGGCCGATGACGTTGATCTCGCTGGGGACGTTCGCACCCTCACCTTCGAGCGATACGGAAATTCCCCGCGCCCGCGCCGCCTGCAGTGGAGAATCCGCCGCGGGAGCCGAAGCGCGGGCCAGCACTTCGGCAATGTCGTCGCGCGCGATCTTCATTTTCATGGCGCCCATCTCGACTTCAAAATGATTATCGTCGAGTTTGCGCACGACGCGCGCCGGACGCCCCGTCGATTTCAGCTTGACGGTGTCGCCTTCGGAGACGTGTTTCACCACCTGCGGCTGCGCGTGCGGATCGCCCTGGTCGGCTCCGGTGGAGTGGGCGACGACGGTGGAATCGAACTGCTCGCGGAATTCGCGGCGCAACTTGGCAATCCGGCGCTCCGCATCTTTCGACAGCTTCTGCGCCGCGGCCCGATCCTGGATCGCATTTACGGCTTCGCGCGCGTGATATTCGAAGTCGCGCAGCACGCTCTCCAGCTTTTTCTCCATCTCGCGGACTTTCGCCTGCTGTTCTTTTTTTCCTTCCGCGGCGAGATGAACTTTCTCGCGCTCCAGTTCCAGCTCGCGTGCCTTGAGGCGCAGGCGTTCGTTTTCGGCCTCGCGCAGCCCGGCATGAAGTCTGTCGAGGAATTGGCCCACGTCGCGGGCCTGCGTGCCCAGCCGCGCCCGGGCGCTCTCAATGATGGCGGGATTCAATCCCAGGCGCAGTGCGATGTTAATGCCCGCCGACGCGCCCGGCACGCCGACTTTCAGTTCATAGGTCGGCTGCAAGGTTTTCTCGTTGAAACCAACCGAGGCATTCAGCACGCCCGGCGTGTTCGCGGCATAGACCTTGAGCGACGTGTGATGGGTGGAGATTACCGCCATGCAGCCGATGCCGCCGAAGTGTCCGGCAATGGCGACCGCCAGAGCCGCGCCTTCCTCGGGGTCGGTGGCGGAGCCCAGTTCGTCCAGCAGGACCAGCGACTGCGCGGTCGCGGTGCGCGAGATGAAGTCGATGTTGGTGACGTGCGCAGAAAATGTCGAAAGATTCTGTTCGATCGACTGGTAGTCGCCGATGTCGGCGAGCACGGCGTCGAACACCGGAAGCTCGGCGCGATCGGCGGGCACGGGAAGGCCGGACTGCGCCATCAGGGCCAGCAGGCCGACAGTCTTCAGGGTGACGGTTTTGCCGCCGGTATTGGGCCCGGTAATGATGAGCTGGCGGCATTCGCCTTCGAGTTCTACGCTGACCGGGACGACGGAGGCGCTCTTCGCTTTCAGGTTGCGTTCCAGCAAAGGATGGCGCGCGTTGTGCAGCAGCAGGCGAGCTGCGCCCGCCCTGGACGGCCGGGGGCGGCTGTCCCCATACGAATCTTGGCTCAGCGTCACCGCCACGCAGTTGTAATCTTCGGCGAAGCGCGCTTTAGCGAATTGCAGTTCCAGTTCCGCAAGCGCATCCACCGCAGCCAGAATCTCCGCCGCATGAGCGCCGATGCGCTGGGTCATCTCGAGCAGGATGCGGTGAATCTCCGCCAGTTCCTCCTCCAGCAGCCGCACCAGTTCGTTGTTCTGTTCGATGGTTTCCAGGGGCTCGACGAAAACGGTCTGGCCGCTGGAACTGGCGCCGTGCACCACGCCCTGAACGCGCCGTTTCTGCTCGACCTTGACCGGGATGACAAAGCGTTCGCCACGGATGGTGACCAGTTCGTCCTGCACCGCGCCATCTTCGGCCAGGCGCCGCAAATATCCGCGCAGCGATTCCTGAATCACGCGGCGCTGCTTTTCGATCTCGCGGCGGATGCGCGCCAGCTCGGGCGATGCTTTGTCTTCCAGAGTTCCGTCGGGCTGGATCTTGTTGCGGAAGGAGCGCAGAAACTCGGTGAAGTCGACGACCTGGCCGGAGAGCGACCGCACCCCGCGCCAATCGGACTTCATCGCGGCGGGCGGATGCAGGGCGATCTCGTGCCATTCGGCGGCGCGATCCACCACCAGAATCACGTCGCGAATATGGGTGGTTTCGAGCGCGGCTCCGGCAATGCGCGACTTCTCGACGAGCCGCGCGATCTCGATCAGTCCCGCGAAATCAAAGCGTCCGCCCACGCGGCGGAATTCTCGAATCTCGCTCGCCAGTTCCTGCTGACTTTCAATCCAGGCGCGGTCGGTCGAGGGAGCGAGCGCGGCAATGCGCCTTTGGCCGAGCGGCGAAGAGGCGTATCCGCGCAGGAGTTCGCGCAAGGCATCGAATTCCAGCACGCGCCAGGAACTATGAGTCAGAGCATCGGCCATCGCACTTTATGTTACAGGAGCAGGGCGCGACCAAGACGGAGTCGGAAGGATCGAAAGAGAATTGGGTGGAAGCAAAAATCGGCTGGCGGTATCTACCCTACGGGTTTTTGAGGGATCAAGCCCCGGCCGCGCCGAGCACCTGCACGGCCAGTTCCGCGGCCACCGGGAACTTCACGATAAACAGCGCGCCGCCTTCCGGCTTGTTCTGGCAGGTAATCTGTCCATTGTGGTCCTGGATCACTCCGTACACTGCACTCAGGCCCAGACCCGTACCTTTTCCAACCGGTTTAGTGGTGTAAAACGGATCGAACACCCGCTCCGGCTCGCGAATGCCCGGACCGGTATCAGAAAACAGCAGCACAGCCTCTTGGCCCCGTCGTTCCACCTTGATCTCAAGGGTTCCACCGCCTGCTTCCTGGAGCGCGTCCATGGCATTCTCGATAATTTCGATGAAGGCCTGGAACAATTGGTTCACGTTGCCCTGGACCCGGGGAAGTCCGGCCTCGGCGGAGACTGCCACGCGAATACCGTCTCCGGGATAACGCGACTCCAGCATCTGTGTGGCGCGGTTTAGAAGCAGGCTCAGGTCCACGAGCGCTTTCTCTCCCGGCGATTGCTGGGCAAAGCTCAGCAGATTAGCAACCAGGTCGCGAGTGCGCTGGGCGTGGTTCACAATTTTGCGCAACAGGGCATTCTGGTGCTCGGTCAGCCGTTCCTGGGCCCAGAGCTGCTCCGAGTAACTCACAACGGCGGTCAGGGGATGATTAATCTCGCCCGCGGCGCCCGCCACCAGGGTGCCCAGCGAAGCCAGCTTCTCCTTTTGCACCAACTGGGTCTGTAACCGCTTCTGGCTCTCGTATCCGCGCCGCGACTCCCGCAGCAGGCCCATCAGGGCCTGGTCCTGGAGATACTGGCGCAGGAAGACGAAAGCTCCAAGCAACAACATCGCAGCCAGCACCGTAAAAACGCGGAACTCCCGCGACGGGGCGGCGGACTTGTCCAGCAGAACCGTCCACAGCCCCAAAATGGGCAGCGACAGAATGGCCAGCATGGCCACCTGTGGAATGATCTTCCTCCATCGCGCATCTATGGCCGGCTCGACGCTTTTGAGCTCCCACTCCGGTACCGAGAGCACGGTCGCCACCAACCACGCCACCGTTCCCATCAGCGGTACGTCATAGAGGCTCCCCGAGTAGTAGGTATGATTGGTCACCGCCCGGTCGAGGAATTGGGACCCAATGCCGTACACCACGGCGACGCCAAAAAACTGCCGATACAGCCGCCTCCATCCGCCCGAACTGGTCAACGCCGCGAACCCCAGCACACCCATCAGCAGTGTATTTTCCAGCAAGTAGAGCCGGTCATAGTAGGCATCGTAGCGGGGCAGATTCAACACCACATACTGGTGCGGAAACACGATGAAGGCGTAAAGAAAGATCCACCATCCCAGCAGCATCAGAAAATTCAGCAAACTGAGATGGACTCTTCCTTCCTTCTTCAGCAGATCCGGGCGCCAGGCCACGGCCGCAATCATCGGAGTCAAATGAAAGAAAAGAATGATGTCGAAGAAATACGGATCGGGGACCTGCATGTGCCGCAGGATCTCGCAATATACCCAGGCTCCTTGATTGCAACCCCACAGCAAAAAGCCCAAGGTCATCAAAGCCCAAAAACTGCGTTCCTGGTCCGGCCGGGTCAAGGCCTTGGCCAGCGTGATCCCGGCCGCCACCAGCATCACCACGAGGCCTGCAATATCGCCAAAGGCAGTCAGCCCGGGGCTCTTATGCGCTACTAGCGACACTGCGGCATACGCCAGAGTGAACCCGGCCGCTGCAACAAACCAACGGTGGCGCCGAAACAGACTCATCCGCCTCAATTCTATGAGAGCCAATCCGGGATTCGGAGATCCCTTCGGGACTCCACAGGTTACTTTCGTCACTTTCGTCACCCCTCGTCACTCTCCAGGGGGGTCGGCGCAAGTTCCCGACCTCCGACAACCAAAGCTGTCTCCGTGCCCAAGATGTTCTAAAATCAACCCAGGAAGGCGATTGATTTCATCCTTCCCTGGTGACCCGCCATGGCATTCCCCGTGACCCGCCTGCGCCGTCTCCGCCGCACCGCGGAACTGCGCAACCTGGTGAGCGAAACCCGCCTCACTCCCGACGCCTTCGTCTACCCCATGTTCGTCTGCCCCGGAGAAGGCGTGCGCAAGCC
This sequence comes from uncultured Acidobacteriaceae bacterium, assembly GCA_963825155.1. Classification (GTDB taxonomy): domain Bacteria; phylum Acidobacteriota; class Terriglobia; order Terriglobales; family Acidobacteriaceae; genus Sulfotelmatobacter. Next base: position 269,648 of record CAWGRZ010000006.1, read on the forward strand.
AGTTCGCTCCATGCCCGGCGTCTTCAATCTATCGGTGGACGAAGCGGTAAAAGAGGCGCAGGAAGTTCATTCCCTGGGCGTGCCCGCGGTGATCCTGTTCGGCCTGCCTGACAAAAAAGACGAAGTTGCCACCGGAGCCTGGGCCGACGACGGCATAGTGCAAGAAGCCGCGCGCGCCATGAAGCGCGAAGTCCCAGGCCTGATCCTGATGGGCGACGTCTGCCTGTGCGAATACATGAGTCACGGGCATTGCGGAATCGTGAAATCTAATTCCGCACCGAAGTCCTTGGGCGCCGCGGTTGCTGCCCCACCCTCAAAAGATGGCGTCATCCCGAGCGGAGCGAGGGATCTGGGCGTAGCCAGTGCAAACACCAACTACGAAATCGTCAACGACGCCTCCCTCGAACTTCTCGCCCGTACCTCCGTCTCGCTGGCCAAAGCCGGCATCGACATCATCGCGCCTTCCGACATGATGGACGGCCGAGTCGCCGCCATCCGCCGCGCCCTCGACGAGGCCGGCCTGATCAACACGCCGATTCTGTCCTACGCTGCGAAGTTTGCTTCCGGCTACTACGGCCCATTCCGCGAGGCCGCCGACTCCGCCCCGCAATTCGGCGACCGGCGTTCGTACCAGATGGATGGAGCCAACCTGCGCGAGGCCATGCGCGAAATCGAAGCGGACATCGAAGAAGGCGCCGACATGATCATGGTGAAGCCGGCCATGCCCTACCTCGACGTAATCGCCACCGCCCGCGCCCGCTTCGACCTGCCCTTGGCCGCGTATCAGGTAAGCGGCGAATACGCCATGATCGAAGCCGCCGCGCAGAATGGCTGGATCGAGCGCGAGCGTGTGATGATGGAGTCGCTGGTCAGCATCCGGCGGGCGGGGGCGAGCATTATCCTGACGTATTATGCGAAAGCCGCGGCGAAGTTGTTGGGGTGATTGTGTGACGCGGACGCCCCCGCCTTCGGTGTGGAGCAGGCACGTGCCCGCGAACGCCAAGCACCAACCGCGCTACCGTTCCTCGGAACTACTCCCAACTTTAGTTCGTGAGCTTGGGATGCACCGCGTCGCACGTTGCTTACAATCCTTGATACGGGCGGAGTTTAGAGGGTGTTTCCAACACTTACAGCGCGGCTCGAAGTTGACACGCGGTGTTTCGTATCCCGCTCGCCGCCCCGGATGACTGGGGCTTTCGCGTTTCTAAGGGACGTGATCCGCGCCCCAACTTCTCCCACACCTATGCGCCCTGGCCGCTGGCGAAGCTCACTTCCACCAGCTTGCGGTCCTCGTCGGAGACTTTGAACATCGTGCGGGGCTTCATGTTCAGGAAGCTGGCTACGAAGACTTCGGGGATTTGGCCGATGCGGGTGTTGTAGGTGTTGACGTCGTCGTTGAAGAATTCACGGCGGTCTGCGATGCGTTCTTCCAGTTCGCTGATGCGGTTCTGCAACTTGAGAAAATTCTCGTTGGCTTTGAGCTGGGGATAATTTTCGGCCACGGCAAACAGTCCACGCAGCGCGCTCGCTACTCTCAAATCGGCAACCGCTTTCTGCCCGATGCTGGCCGCGTTCATCGACGCGGCCCGCGCCTGGGTGACGGCGAGCAGGGTCTGCTGCTCGTGCTGCATGTATCCCTTGACGGTCTCGACCAGGTTGGGGATTTCGTCGTGGCGCTGCTTGAGCAGCACGTCAATGTTGGCCCAGGCGCGATCGTTCTCGTTGCGCAGCCGCACCAGCCCGTTGTAGAGGATGACGGTATAGATGAGCACGCCGGCCAGGAACAGGAAGAACGCCAACCCCGAAATGAGACTGCTGCCCATCGTCAATCCTCCGGACGCTTTGCTGGTCAGGCGTCTCGCAGGGGCTCAAGCCCCATCATTGAAAAGGTCCCCTGACGGCACGACTGAAGTCGTGCCCTTCCCGAGTCATTTCTAAAACCGGCATCTCAAAGCAATTTCTAGAACAATCCAAAGTGAACCAGCAAACCAGCCGCGCACGCAAGTGCCAGAGCGGCTCCCCCAAAAATCATCAGCAGGGCACGCTTTTCTAGAGCGTGATGAATCTCGGCATCGCTCTTGGCCGAGATCACAAACGTGGGCTCGTTCTGTCCCTTGGCGATCATGCTGCGATCCGGTTCTCCCGAGGTCGCGGCTGGGTCTGACGAGGCCCCACTCTCTTTCTCTTTCTCTTTCTCTACGCAGCTTCCACTGATCAGGTATTCCTGTCCTGGCATCACCAGAAACTCGCGCAGGCGGTAACGGCCCTCGGCGGACTTCTGGGCAGGCATGAGCCCGGCGAGCAGGCCGCTCTGGTTGGCCGCTTCGGCGAGGCGTAAGCGCGCGAGCACCATTTGTCGATTCTGTTCCCTTTCCGGGTCGCTCAATGGGCCGGATGCGTTGAAGAGCTTTTCCATGGCCTCGATGGGCGGTTTGCCGCCGCGCGCGGCCTCGGGAATGCCGGCAAAAATGTCTCGCAGCGCCTCGCGCTTGGCCTGGATCTGCGGATTGTCATTCGGGCTTGCCTTGGCGATGCGCTTGTCGAGGAACTGCCCTACGCGGTCGGTCATGCTGTGCATTTGGGCATAGCTCACGTACTTCAGCAAATCGGCGTCGGGCGGGCTGAGCTGGGTCGCGTCGGAGCTGACCTCGCGCGTGGTCGCGGCTGGCAGATCGTATTCGGCGGAGTGGGCGTCGATGAGAATCTTTCCTGTATCGTCGGCCAGGTAGAACCGGTAGCCGTTGAAATCGACGCAGCATCGGACCCAGTTGTGGTGGTTGCCTTGTGACTTCCACTCGTCGATCTCAACGCGATAGAAGCAGCATGGAACATGGCTCACCGGACTGGACAGGACTTGCGTACTCTCGGCTTTGCCGCGGATGTGGACGAAGCCCATGGGCACGCTGCGGATCGGAATGCGCGGAGTGTCTTGCAGGACTTTGTATTCGCGCATGACCCGGAAGCCCTTGAAGAAGGCCCAGAGTCCAACGCCAAAGCCGAGAAGCAGTGCACCGGAGGGATCGGAATGGCCGCGCATTTGCCGGGGAACCCGGCAAATGTTAATTCAAGAAAAGGGCGATGCGCAAATGAGCCGGAGGAAAAAGCCCTCAGGGGCTCACAACGTGACGCCGTTCCCCCAAACGCTGTTCCACCAAACTTTGTCTCCCCAAACGAAGAGCACCCGCCCGATCAAGCCCTAGTTTTTGCTTGGCTTCTTCGGGGTCAGGTCGCAGGCCTGGCGGACTTGGTCCAGGTTCAGGCCTGCGGGCGAAAATTCCGCAATCTGTCGGCCGCTCCGGGTTGGGAGCTCAACTTTAAATATCTGGGCGCCCATCATCCCGCGGGTGGTGCCTTTGTCCATGGAAAGGAAATGCCCGCGCACCCAGTTCCAGCCGTGATAGGCGTGGGTGTCGTCTATGCGAACCATAACCTGCAGTTGAGGCTGTCCCCAAAAACCAGGGCGATTGGGCGGAGGCAGTCGGACCCCGGGATTGAAGTCGGCGAGCTTGAGTTTGCCATTCTCGCAAAACAGTTCGACCCTGGGCTTGTAGTCGGAATCTTCGCGGAAGTAGTTGTCGGACAGGAGCTCGAAGCGGGCTTTCTTGGCGCCGGTCATCTTGTCTTCCGACTGGAACTCCATCCACTTGCCGCCGGCGCTGACGCCGTCTTTTTCGCCCTGATAAGGGCTCATGGCGCCGCCTTGAGCAAAAGCCGATACGGCAGCCGCGCAAATAAGCGAGAAGCAGGCCAGAAACGCCTTTACAGCCAAGACGGGGCGATGGGGGTTACTAGAGAAGCGCAGTCCGTTCACAGTGTCCTCCGAAACATCTCTAACCTATATTGAACCCTGAAGGGTGTGAAAAAGTTGCACGAAAAGGTGCCGCCCCCGAGGCCTGAATTCCAAAATTGGCTGATTCCCCGCCGCCCGCGCCTTAGCGCGTATCAACCCGTAAATCGATGTACACCTGGGAGCGGTCGTCGAACTGGCTGACCGACTTGGTGTCGCTCTTGCGGCCCTTGTACTGGGCGTAGACCTCGTAGTCGGTGGCGGTGGAGAGCGCGGGAAAGCGGTAGGTGCCGTCCGGGCCCACGATATAGGTCTTCACGGCGCGGGTGCGGGTGTTGGTCAGGTACACGACGGCGTCGGTGAGAGGGTTATCCTGCGGGTCGAGAACTTTGCCGTATAACAGGCGCCCAACCGGTTTGTCCTTCTTGTCGGGCGTGGCGCTGGCCACCGTCCCCAGGGCGATGAGCAGAGCGCAGGTCAGAGTCACGGCTGCGATTAGGGATCGTTTACGATTCATGCTGATTTTATTGTCTCATGGGCGGGCCGGTACTCCGCACCCTCAGCGGGTTAGATGCAATCCCGTGTCTTCGCGTTCGTCGTTATAGACGTGGACCGTAACTTCTTTCACCAGGCGCAAGGGCTTGCCGTCGGCCGGTTTGAAGCCTTTGAGGTCGGCCCACAGGATGTAATCGGTTTCGCCGGCAGGAACGCGCTGAGCGAACTCGCCATTATGGTCGGAGTAGAGTTCCCAGCGGACCTTCTTGGCCTTGTCCTTGGCGCGGCGAATCTTCACTTTGACCCCATACACCGGACGATCGTCCGGACCCCAGACGGTGCCGGCGATGACAGCGTACGGCTTGATCTTGGGCGTGGGGGCTGCGCGGAGCCCTCGGTCATGGGTGAAGGCCGGCAGGAGAAGGGCGATCAGAACAATCCCGGGCACGAACAGAATTGAGAACTGGAAATGAAGTTTAGGAGTAGTCACCGTCTTCGTTTTCCTCCGTCTCTTCATCGTCGTCTTCTTCGTAGCCCGCTTCCACAGCTTTCAGCTCAAGTGGACTGGTGGTGACCACTTCAAAGTCGGTGCCGCACTCGGGGCAGGAAATGATTTCCCCCTCGTCGACCCCATCTTCATCGACGTCCAGATTGGTCTCGCATTCGGGACAAAGAACCATAGAGCCACCCCCTGCCTATTAGAGCGTCCTGTTAATATTTAGATTCTCCACGGCTGTTGGTCAAGGGGCAGAGGCCGGGAACGAGGGATTTTGAGAGATTTTCCCGTCAAGGGGAATCCGCCTTCCGCTGTGGGTTTGTCCAAAAGGGGGTATTCGACTCCATGCTTCATTTTCTGAAATCGCCGCGTTTGACTGCGGTTGCATTAGGGGTCCTTTTGTCCGTGGCGCTGGACGGCGCGGCGCAGTCAACCAAGTCAGAGCCCACAGTCGCGGCCGACCCACAGATTGCGGCGGCGCTGCGCCAGATCTCCGCGGAGCGCATTCAGGCGAATATCGAGAAACTAGTCAGTTTCGGCACGCGGTTGACGCTCTCGGCGCAGGACCCGGCGTCGATCGCAGCCGGGCACGGAATTGGCGCGGCGCGGGAATGGATCAAGTCGGAGTTCGAACGCTATTCGAAAGACTGCGGCGGCTGCCTTGAGGTGAAGACCGACAGCTTTACCGAGGAGCCCGCCGACCGCATTCCCAAGGCGACGGAAATCACCAATGTTTATGCGGTTCTGAAGGGCACGGACGCAGCGAACGCGAACCGCATCGTGCTGGTGACCGGACACTACGATTCGCGCAACAGCGACACGCTCGACGTAAACGGCGATGCGCCCGGAGCGAATGATGACGGCAGCGGAACCGCCGTCAGCCTGGAATGCGCGCGGGTGCTGAGCAAGATGAAGTTCCCGGCGACGATTATTTTTCTCACTGTGGCGGGCGAGGAGCAGGGGCTGAACGGCAGCCATCATTTTGCGGAAATGGCGAAAGAGCAGGGCTGGAATCTGGAAGCGGTCCTGAACAATGACATTGTCGGCGGCGACAAGAGCGCGGAACAGGATCATTCCGTGGTGCGGGTGTTCTCCGAAGGAGTGCCGGTGGCGGCCACGGAGCAGGACCTGCGGCGCATTCGCGGCCTGGGCGGGGAGAGCGATTCCGGGTCGCGGCAACTGGCGCGGTATATCGCCGAGGTGGGCAGCGCCTACGACACGGGCGTAAAGCCGATGCTGGTGTTCCGGCTGGACCGTTACCTGCGCGGCGGCGATCATTATTCGTTCAACCAGCAGGGATTTTCGGCGGTGCGGTTCACGGAATTTCGCGAGGACTTTCATCATCAGCATCAGAATGTGCGGACGGAAAATGGCATCGAATATGGCGATTTGCCGAAGTTCGTGGACTTCGATTACGTGGCGCGGGTGGCGCGGCTGAATGCCGCGACCCTGGCCTCGTTGGCGGCGGCGCCAGCGCCTCCGGCGAACGTTCATCTGCTGACGAAGGATCTGGAGAACGACTCCACGCTGACCTGGGATGCCTCGCCGGGCGGGCTGGCGGCGGAGTATGAAGTGCTGTGGCGGGCCACGACCAGCCCGGAATGGGATCATGTCCAAAAGTTTGGCAACGTGACCCGCGCAACCCTGAAGCTTTCGAAGGATAATGTGATCTTCGCGGTGCGGGCGGTGGATCGGGCCGGGCATTGCAGCTTGCCGGTGGTGCCGGTGCCGGAGCGTTAGCAGCGACGGGCAGCGAAGTTCTGCGGTCTCGCAAAATCGGCGAGACATTCTCGATAACACGGGGCACCCGAGTAGAATTGGACAAGAGGTCAATCCGTGCGGCGAAGTGGCGAACCGATGATGTTGAGCCTGCCCCCGTTCACCAAGGCGGTGACCTGGCTGCTGGGCATTAATACGGGCGTTTATCTGCTCATGGAACTGCTGAGCCGGGCCGCGCCCGACGTGGTGCGGTTCACGTTCCGCTATTTTGAGCTGGTTCCGAGTGCGGTGGTGCAGCACGGAGAGTTGTGGCAGGTGGTCACCTACAGCTTCCTCCATCTGGGATTTTGGCACTGGTTCGGCAACATGATCGGGCTGTGGATGTTCGGCGCGGCGATTGAAAGCTCGTGGGGCACGCGCCGGTTCATGGAGCTATACACGATTGGAGTGATCGGCGCGGCGGTGACGACGATCGGGGTGGCGTATACCAAGCTGCTCGGGGGCCCTGACGTAGCGACCGTCGGCGCTTCGGGGGGCGTCTTCGCGATTCTGATCGCGTTCGGAATGTTGTTTGGGGATAACGAAATCATGATGATTCCGTTCCCCTTTCTCATCAAGGCCAAGTATTTTGTGGGGATCCTGATCGTCGTGACCCTGGCGTTCGCCATGGCCGGGGGCGGAAACGTGGCGTATGTGGCCCACCTGGGCGGGCTGTTCTTTGGCTTTCTCTATGTCAGGCGCGGGCTGAAGCCGGTCATGAAACTTGGGATTACGGAACAGTACTACGGCGCGCGCAATTCCTATTACCGCTGGAAGCGGCGGCGGGCGGCGAGGAAGTTTGAGGTCTACATGTCGAAGCACGACCGCCAGGTCCACTTCGACGAGCACGGGAACTATATTCCACCGGACGACGATCCGCGCAAGGGGAATGGCGGGGGAAAGTCAGGGTGGGTGAACTGAAATAAAGTTCGCAACGGGGCATTGTGGGAACGCCTACGTGAGTGCATCTCGGGGGCGAGTAGCACGAGGTCCTGCGACTGCGTGACCGCTCCGTGACAATTTTTGGGACGACAAGTTCTAGGATGACAGTCTTTAGGACGAAAAGCTTAAGAATTGGGTAAATTCCGAGAGTATCCGTGCGGGCAGTTCTTCCCGCTTCGACTTTCCTTTGAATCCCAGGTCGTGACCGGCGCCTTCGACGGCGACTAGCTTCGTCTTGGCGGGGATCATCTTCAACGCCTGCTCCATCTCGGCGATGGAGCCGAAGGGGTCGCGGGTGCCGTGGACGAACAGCGCCGGCGTGCGCAGATCGGGGAGATGCTGGGTGCGTTGCTGCTCCGGTTTGCGCGGGGGATGCAGCGGGTAGGAGAGCAGCAGCAGGGCGGCGACCAGGTCCGGTTCTTCTTCTTGGCCTTCGCCGAAAGCTCGGCGCAGAGCATGCTCGACTGGCGTCCACCGTAGGAGTGGCCGCCGAGGAGATTTGCGATGCGGCGGGCCAGGGCGCCTGAATTCGCAGCGTTCGCAAGAGCGGCGAGATGGGCCACCCAGGATTTGTCTTGCAGTCGCGGCGATTGCATTCTTCAGGCCGGCGCGATCGCGGGCGGCGTCGCCGGGGCCGGGCGGTCCATAGGATCGCGACTGGCGATAGGGAAGATCGCAGCGCAGGACGGTGAAGCCGGCTGCGGAGAAGGTTTCGGCCATAGCGACGAGCAGCGGGGCCTGCGCGTTCGAGCCGGCGCCGTGGGTCAGGATGAGAGCGTTGCCGTTGGGAGTTTCGGGCGTGTGCAGGACGCCGCGGACCTTGGGATCGACGGCGTTGTCGGCGAAGGCGCGGATGGAAGTTTCTGGCAAGAAATTATTTTAAATCGTGCGGGCACTTGCCGAGCTGCGCTCGGCGGACAGCGCGGGGGCGGCTGTCCCCACGTCCCCCATAGGGTATCTTCCTACTTCGCTCGTTCCAGGGGCACTTCCGTGAGGGTTTCGTAGACTTTCACGATTTGGATTTCATTGCCCAGGCGGGCCCAGCAGCGGAGCATGTCGGGATCTTCCTGGGCGGCGCGGCGGGCCTCTTCGGATTTCCAGTAACGCAGGAAGATGTAGTGCGCTTCGCGGTCGCGATAAAGCAGGTCGCGTCCATAGCCTTTCGCGGCCACAATGGACATCAGTTCGCGAAGGGTCGAGAGGGAATCGGCTTCCCTCTCGGGAACGGGTTCCCACACAGCCACCGAGAGGATTTCTTCCGCCATAGATGCTCTTCTGAGATACGCAGGGATTATAGCTTGCGAGGGTGGGCGGGGCGCGATTTCCTGGGGCGCGTTTCCTTAGACCGCGGCTTCTCGGGATGTGCAATGCGATCGGCCTCTTCGTCGGTGACCACGTGCAGGCGCATCAGGTTGGTGGAACCAGAGGCCTGGCGCGTGCCGGCCACGACTCCTAACACGTCGCCCGGCTTGAGCAGGCGGCGGCGCACGAGATCCTGCTCCGCCATGGTTACCATTTGTTCCGCGGAGCGGGCCTGGCGGCAGCGCACGGGATGAACTCCCCAATAAAGGTTCATGCGCTGCACCACCGGGACCATGTGGGTGAAGGCGTAGATAGCGGCTTGCGGACGATATTTCGAAATCATGCGGGCGGTATTTCCGGTCTCGGTGAAGACGGCGATGGCGCCCATGGGCAGGTCTTCGGCGGAGTGCGCTATTGATTCGCAGATGGTTTCGGCAACGGAGAGGCCGCGGTGCTCGCGGCGGCGGCGGGGCTGCACGAAGTCTTCCATGTTGCATTCGGCTTCGACCACGATGCGCGCCATGATGGAAACCGATTCGCGCGGATACTGGCCGCTGGCGGTTTCCGCGGAAAGCATGACGGCGTCGCTGCCGTCGAAAATGGCATTGGCCACGTCGCTGGCTTCGGCGCGGGTGGGGCGCGGATTTTCGATCATGGATTCGAGCATTTGCGTGGCGGTGATCACGGGCTTGCGCCAGGCGCCGGCCCGTCGAATCACGTGCTTCTGAATGACTGGAACTTTTTCCGGGGCCATTTCCACTCCCAGATCGCCGCGGGCCACCATGACTCCATCGGCGGCTTCGAGGATTTCTTCCAGATGATCGATGGCTTGCGGCTTCTCGAGTTTGGCGATGACGGGAACGTCGCTGTGGTGGGTGGCGATGATCCGCTTGACCATGTTGACGTCGGCAGCGGTGCGGACGAAGGAAAGCGCGACCGCGTCTACGCCGTGCCGGAGGCCGAATTCAAGGTCTTTGCGATCTTTCTCAGTCAACGCCGGAATGGACAGCGCAACGCCGGGGAGATTGATGCCCTTGTGCTCGCCCAGCAGGCCTCCGTTGATGACGTCGCAGAGCACGTCCTCGCCGCGGGCTTTGCTGTGGACGGCGCGCACGCGCAACTCGATCAGGCCGTCACTGAGCAGGATGCGGGCGCCGGCCGTGAGCTCGCGGGCGAGCGCGGGAAACGTGGTGGAGATGCGGGTTGCGGTTCCCGGGACGTCCTGGGGAGTAATAGTGACGACCGAACCGGTCTTCAACAGAACCGACTCGTGGCGCTCCAGCGGTCCGGTGCGGATTTTCGGGCCTTGCAGGTCCTGCAGGATGCAGACGGTGCGTCCCTCGCGCTCCGCGGCGCGGCGTACGCGCTCGATGTTGTGGGCATGATCTTCGTGCGAGCCATGGGAAAAGTTGAGGCGCGCGACATCCATGCCGAGGCGGAGCAGGTCGCGCATGGCGGCCTCGGAGTTGCAGGCGGGACCGATGGTGCAAATGATTTTTGCGCGGCGGGCCGACCTGGCCGGAGAGGGATCTGCGATCGAAGCTGGCTTGCTGACTTTCACCTGTCTCCTTGATCAGGAATCACGACGGTTGGAAGCTACGCGGCCGGAACATGGGTACATTCGTCCGCCCAACCTAGTCGGCGGCTTTGGGGCCGATCGCCGTCAGTTCTTTACCCAGCATGGCGCGGGGGAACAACAAGGCATTGAATTCCGCTCCCACCAGCACGACCAGGGAAATCAAGTACATCCAAACCAGCAGGGCAATGGCGACTCCGAGCGTCCCGTAAATGATGCTGTAATCCGCATAATGCTGCATATACCAGCGAAACAGCAAAGTACCGGCGAACCACAGGGCGGTGGCGAGGGTTGCGCCGGGGATCACGCTATGCCAGGGCTGGGTGCGCGGCACCGCGTTGTGGTAGATCAGGGCAATCACGGCGATCCCGGTCAGCGTGGCGATCAGCCAGCGCAACGATGTCCACATGAGCAGAATGTACGGACTGAATTCGTGCGCGATGTAGAAAAGGATGCGGGTTTCCATTTTGCTGCCGACGGCGACCAGCAGCGTGGCAAACGTCATGGGTAGAAGGGCCAGAACGACGAGGGAAAGCGCGATAATCCGCTCTTTGACCAGGCCCCAGGTTTTGGGCAGATTGTAGCAGCGGCGGAATCCTTCCATCCAGGAAATGATGACGCCCGAAGCTGTCCACAGGCTCAACAGAATCGTAGTGATCAGCAGGCCGAACGGGCGCTGTATGGAATTGTGCAGATAATTCATCGCCGCGTTGCTGCCCGCGGGAAGAACGCGCGCCAGGGCGTAGGAAATTTCCCGCAAGTAGGGCTGGCCTTTGCGCCAGGTGGCAAGGGATGATCCGACCACGAGAAGCGCGGGGAAGAACGTCAGGATAGAGGAATAGGCCGCAGCTTTGGCCGTGGCAAAAGCATCGTGCTCGAAAGCACGCCAGGTGGCCAGACGGAGAAGGCGTAGGAAGCGCAGCATCCTGTGCCCTAGATTAGGGCCGGGAGGCACCGGACGCAACGAGGGAAGTTCGTCGGGTTCCTCGAAGTGCAATCGCTGGGGGGTGGCGTGCATTTCTAGTTAAAGCAATTCAAAACAATTGAAAGCAATTCCAAGAGTGCCGTATGGGCCGATCGTGCTTCGCCCAGCCTGGGAGAGCCGAGAGCGTGCCTGGAGCGAAATCGAAGGGACGGCCTTCACCTGATCGAGCTCCGGCCGCTTGAACTCCAGCTGATTCAGCTCCAGAAGCAGGTTCGGGGGCGAAGTCGCTCGCCCCCGAAGTCCACATTCGATTGTCCTACTCCGCGGGCAGTTCCGCCGGCAGGTCCTCGGTTTCGCCCTCGTGGCGCATCATTTCGAGAGCGCGCTCGGCCTCTTCGTACGCAGCCGAGACCTCCGCCTGTACCTTGGCCGCGGCCTCTTCCATTTCTGGCGAGAGCCGCACGTTGCGGTAGTACTCCATGCCGGTGCCGGCAGGGATGAGGCGTCCGACGATGACGTTTTCCTTCAGACCGCGCAGGTGATCGACCGCTCCTTGAATCGAGGCTTCGGTGAGCACGCGCGTGGTCTCCTGGAACGACGCCGCCGAAATGAAGGAATCGGTGGAGAGCGATGCTTTCGTGATGCCCAGAAGCAGCGGACGGCCGGTGGCCGGTTTGCCGCCCTGCGCGATCACGCGCTCGTTCTCTTCGCGGAAGCGGAACTTGTCGAGTTGCTGCTCGAGCAAGAACTGCGTGTCGCCCACGTCCTCGACCTTCACCCAGCGCATCATCTGGCGAACAATTACTTCAATGTGCTTGTCGGAGATGTTGACGCCCTGCAGCCGGTAAACTTCCTGGATTTCGTTCACCAGGTAAGACTGCAGCTCCTTTTCGCCGAGCACGGCCAGGATGTCGTGCGGGTTGAGCGGACCGTCCATGAGCGGTTCGCCCGCCTTGACGCGCTCGCCTTCCTGCACGTTGATGTGAACGCCGCGCGGAACCGAGTATTCCTTTTCGGTGCCGTTGTCGGCGACCACGTAGACTTTGCGCTGGCCCTTGGAAACCTCACCGAACTTGACCGTGCCATCGATTTCGCTGATGACCGCAGTCTCATGCGGCTTGCGGGCTTCGAAGAGCTCGACCACGCGGGGCAGACCACCGGTAATATCTTTCGTTTTGGTGGTTTCGCGCGGGATCTTGGCCAGCACGTCGCCCGGGTTCACCGTGTCGCCATCCTGGATCATAAGATGGGAACGCGACGGCATCAGGTAACGCTTGCTGGCCTTGCCCTTGATCACAATCGCGGGCTGGCGCTTTTCGTCGGGCGAATCGCCGACCACGTGACGCGACAGTCCGGTGACCTCGTCCACTTCTTCGTGGAGCGTGACGCCTTCCTGCAAGTCCTTGAACTGCACCGTGCCGCCGATTTCGGTCAGGATGGCGAAGGTGTAAGGATCCCACTCGACCATAACCTGGCCCTGCGTGACCGGATCGCCATCGTTGACTTTCAGCTTGGCGCCGTACACGACGGAGTAACGCTCGCGCTCGCGATTCTTATCGTCAACCACTGCGATCGAGCCCTGGCGGTTCATCACCACCAGATCGCCCGACTTGGCTTTGACGGTCTGCAAACCGATGAAGCGCACGTTGCCGATGTTCTTGGCATCGAGGCGCGACTGCTCAGAGACTCGCGATGCCGTACCACCGATGTGGAAGGTACGCATGGTGAGCTGGGTTCCGGGCTCGCCAATGGACTGCGCCGCGATGACCCCGGTGGCTTCGCCCAGTTCGACGAGGCGTCCGGAAGCCAGGTTGCGGCCGTAGCACATCACGCAGACGCCGCGCTTCGATTCGCAGGTGAGCACCGAACGGATTTTTACCCGCTCGATACCGGCTGCCTGAATCGCGCCCGCAAGGTCTTCGGTGATTTCGTTGTTGATGTCGACGATGACGTTGCCGTCATAGTCTTTGATTTTTTCGAGCGACACGCGGCCGACAATGCGGTCGCGCAGCGGCTCGATAATCTCGCCGGCTTCCACGATTCCCTGCACGTAGATGCCGTCGACGGTGCCGCAGTCGTATTCGCTGATGATCACGTCCTGAGCCACGTCGACCAGACGGCGCGTGAGGTAGCCGGAGTCCGCGGTCTTGAGCGCGGTATCGGCCAAGCCCTTGCGGGCGCCGTGGGTCGAGACGAAGTATTCGAGCACCGTCAACCCTTCACGGAAGTTAGCCGTGATGGGAGACTCGATGATTTCGCCGGAAGGCTTGGCCATCAATCCACGCATGCCGGAGAGCTGGCGAATCTGCTGTTTCGATCCGCGAGCGCCGGAGTCGGCCATGACGTAAATCGGATTGAGTTCGCCTTCCTTGTCGCGGCGCTGCATTTCACCGAACATTTCGTCGGCAACTTTTTCAGTAATCGCCGACCAGATTTCGATGACTTTGTTGTAGCGTTCACCGTTGGTGATGGCGCCATCGAGGTACTGCTGTTGCACGGCAACGACTTGCTTTTCGGCATCCTTGACCAGCGTCTTCTTGCTGTCAGGAATGACCATGTCGTCGATGCCGATCGAGAGGCCGGCCTTGGTCGCGAACTGGAAGCCCAGGGTTTTGACTTCATCGAGCATCTTGACCGTGGTCTCGAGGCCGAAGCGCAGATAACCATAGTTGACCAGCGCGCCAATGCCCTTTTTCTTGAGCAGGCCGTTGATGAAAGGCATGCGATCGCTGCTGCCCGGAATGCTCTTGGGCAGATGATCGTTCAGGATGGCGCGGCCGACCGTGGTGTTGATGAAGGCTCGGTCCACCTGTACCGGCTCAGTGTGAATGATGTCCTGATCGTCGTAAGCGGTGGTCAGGTCGATCAGTTCACCCGAGTAGCGTAGGCGGATGGGGCTGAGCGTTTCCACTTCGCCCGCGTCGAGCGCCATCAACACTTCTTCGATGTTGGCAAAGGCGCGGCCTTCCCCCTTGGCGCCGGGCTTGGCCTTGGTCAGGTAATAGAGCCCGAGCACCATGTCCTGTGTGGGCACGGTAATGGGCTGGCCGGAGGCCGGCGAAAGAATGTTGTGCGACGCCAGCATCAGCACGCTGGCCTCGACCTGGGCTTCCGGAGACAGCGGAATATGAACCGCCATCTGGTCGCCGTCGAAATCGGCGTTGAAGGCGGTGCAAACCAGCGGGTGAATCTTAATTGCTTTGCCTTCCACGAGCACCGGCTCAAATGCCTGAATGCCGAGGCGGTGCAGCGTGGGAGCGCGGTTCAGCAGCACTGGATGGTCTTTAATGACTTCTTCCAGGATGTCCCAAACGATGGGTTCCTGCTGCTCGACCATCTCCTTGGCTTGCTTGATCGTGGTAACGTTGCCGGTCTGTTCGAGCCGGTGATAGATGAAGGGCTTGAACAGTTCGAGCGCCATCTTCTTGGGCAGACCGCACTGGTGCAACTTGAGTTCGGGGCCGACCACGATGACGGAGCGTCCGGAGTAGTCCACGCGCTTGCCCAGCAGGTTCTGGCGGAAGCGGCCCTGCTTGCCCTTAAGCGTGTCAGACAAAGACTTCAGCGGACGGTTGTTGGCGCCACGCAGCACGCGGCCGCGGCGGCCGTTATCAAATAGTGCGTCGACGGCTTCCTGCAGCATGCGCTTTTCGTTGCGCACGATCACTTCCGGCGCGTGCAGGTCCATCAGCTTCTTCAACCGGTTGTTGCGGTTGATGACGCGACGGTACAGGTCGTTCAAGTCGGACGTGGCGAAGCGGCCGCCGTCGAGTGGAACCAGGGGGCGCAGCTCCGGCGGAATGACCGGGATGACGTCGAGGATCATCCAGTGCGGCTTGTTACCGCTCTTGCGGAAGGCCTCGACCACTTTCAAACGCTTGGCGTACTTGAGCCGCTTCTGCAGCGAGCTCTCGTTCTTCATCTTCTCGCGCAGTTCGGTGGAGAGGCCGTCGGTGTCGACGCGCTTCAGGAGTTCCTTGATCGCCTCGGCGCCCATCATCGCCTTGAATCCAGCGGGACGGTACTGCTGGTCGAGTTCGCGGAACTTGGCTTCGTCCTTGATGACCTCGTGATCCTTCACCGGCGCATCGCCGGGCTCGACCACGACGTAGGCCTCGAAGTAGAGCACGGACTCAAGATCGCGCAGCGAAATATCGAGCAGGTGGCCGATGCGGCTGGGCAATCCCTTGAAGAACCACACGTGCGAGCAGGGTGAGGCCAGCTCGATGTGGCCCAGGCGCTCGCGGCGCACTTTCGACAGTGTGACTTCCACGCCACACTTGTCGCAGATCACGCCACGATGCTTCATGCGCTTGTATTTGCCGCAGAGGCACTCCCAGTCGGTAACCGGGCCGAAAATGCGGGCGCAGAACAGTCCATCGCGCTCCGGCTTGAAGGTGCGGTAGTTGATAGTCTCGGGCTTGGTAACTTCGCCATGCGACCAGCTCCGGATTTTTTCCGGAGACGCCAGGCTGATACGGATGGCGTCGAAGTCCGCGATCACATTTGCCATTTCAAAGGGGCTCGAACGAAACAAGGTGGTCCTCCGCTTCCTGCGGTTCTCACGCGTCCGCTGACGGAGCTCTGGAACAAGTTCTCAGTTCTCGCTTCTCAGTTCTCAATTAGAACCGAGTGGAACTCTGGCCTTTCATGCGGTATTGAGCTCGGATGCCGCAGTGGCCGTAATTCAAAATCTTTAATAGCGCCGGCCTCTGGCCGGCGCTACGTCAATCCGCTGCGGCGCTGGCCGTGGGCTTTTTCTCGCCTGTCTTGATCAGTTCCACATCGAGGCAGAGCGATTGCAACTCGCGGATCAGCACGTTAAACGATTCCGGCACGCCGGGCTCCATGGCGGCTTCGCCCTTGACGATGGCCTCGTAAATCTTGGTGCGGCCGTATACGTCGTCGGACTTCGCCGTCAGCAGCTCCTGCAGGATGAACGCCGCACCGTAGGCTTCCAGCGCCCAGACTTCCATTTCTCCGAAACGCTGTCCGCCGAACTGCGCCTTGCCGCCCAGCGGCTGCTGGGTGATGAGCGAGTACGGTCCGATGGAACGGGCGTGAATCTTGTCGTCCACCAGGTGCGACAGCTTCAGCATGTAGATGTAGCCGACGGTAACCGGCTGTTCGAACTTCTCCCCGGTCATGCCGTCGTGCAGAGTCGTCTTGCCGGAAGTGGGCAGGCCGGCGTGCTCGAGCAACGCCTTGATCTCGCCTTCGCGCGATCCGTCGAACACGGGCGAACCCATAAACACGCCCCTGCTGAGAGTCGGCGCCACCGCTTCCAGCTCTTCGTCGCTCATGTCGGAAATGATGTCCGACAGTTGCGAGCCCTTGAACAGTGCCTTCAACTCGCGGCGAATCGCTTCCGTGCGAGTGTTTTCCTTGAGCAACTGAGCGATCTTCTCGCCCAGCACGAAACCAGCCCATCCCAGGTGGGTTTCGAGAATCTGGCCCACGTTCATACGGCTGGGAACGCCGAGCGGGTTGAGCACGATTTCCACCGGCGTGCCGTCTTCGAGGTATGGCATGTCCTCTTCCGGCAAAATGCGGGCAATCACGCCCTTGTTGCCATGACGGCCGGCCATTTTGTCGCCCACGCTGAGCTTGCGCTTCATGGCGATGTAGACCTTGACCAGCTTGATCACGCCCGGCGGCAGTTCGTCGCCCTTGGTGAGTTTGTCTTTCTTTTCGTTGACGATCTTTTTCAAGACGTCGATCTGACGCGAGGTCATTTCCTCGATCTCGTCGATCTGCTCATTCACCCGCGGATCCTTGTCGGCATACTTGATGCGCTTCAGATTGCGGGTGGAGATGCGCTCGATCTCGTCGCGGTCGAGGATGTTGCCCTTGGTCAGCAGGCGCTTGTTGGTGCGCTCGTCGTGCAGGTCGGCCTGCACTTCCTTGCCGCCCAGGATGTTCTCCAGGCGCTTGAGGCGCTCGTCGGTAAGAATTCGGATTTCGTCCGAAAGGTTCTTTTCGAGCTTGGCGATCTGCGTGCCTTCGATGAACTTCGCGCGCTCGTCCTTTTCCTGGCCCTTGCGCGAGAAGATTTTCACGTCGACAATCACGCCCTCGATGCCCGGCGGGCAGTAGAGGGAGGCATCGCGCACGTCGCCGGCCTTTTCGCCGAAGATGGCGCGCAGCAGCTTTTCTTCCGGCGTGAGCTGGGTTTCGCCCTTGGGCGTAACCTTGCCCACCAGAATGTCGCCCTGCTTGATGCTGGCCCCGATGCGAATCACGCCCGCTTCGTCCAGATTGCGCAGCATGGACTCGCTAACGTTGGGAATGTCGCGCGTAACTTCTTCCGGACCAAGCTTGGTGTCGCGGGCTTCGATCTCGAACTCCTCGATGTGCAGCGAGGTGTAGTAGTCGTCCTTGACCATCTTTTCGGAGACCAGGATCGCGTCCTCGAAGTTGTACCCGCGCCAGGGCATGAAGGCCACCAGGACGTTCCGTCCCAGCGCCAGCTCGCCATGGTCGGTGCAGGGGCCGTCGGCGATGACTTGCCCCTTCAACACCCGCTCGCCCTTCTTAACGACGGGCTTCTGGTTGATGCAGGTGTTCTGGTTGGAGCGCTTGAACTTGGTGAGCTGGTAAATATCGCTGCCCACCTCGCGCGACAACTGCGTGGGATGATGTTCGCCTTCGACGCGCACGATGATGCGCTCGGAATCGACCGAGTCGATGATGCCGTTGCGGCGGGCGAGCACGACCGCTCCTGAGTCGCGGGCCGTGACGCCTTCCATCCCAGTGCCGACAATCGGCGCCTGTGCGCGCAGCAAAGGCACGGACTGGCGTTGCATGTTCGCGCCCATCAGCGCGCGGTTGGCGTCGTCGTGCTCGAGGAAAGGCACGAGCGATGCGGCCACGGAAACCAGCTGCTTGGGGCTGACGTCGACGTAGTCCACTTCGTCGCGGTTTACCAGAACAAAGTTGCCGGCCTTGCGGGCGTTGACCAGCTCGGCGGTGATGCGCAGCTTGTCGTCCAGTTCAACGTTGGCCTGCGCGATGGTGTGCCGGTCTTCTTCCCAAGCGGAAAGATAGAAGGAGAAGGGCTCGATCTGCGCCGGCTTCTTGCGCTTTTCTTTCAGCTCGGCGTTGATCTTCTCGATTTCGTGCTTCTCCACGTGATCGCCGACCTTGAAATCGCTGTCACCGGTGTTGACGATGGAGACGTAGTCGATCACGCGTCCGCCCTTGATCTTGCGGTAGGGCGACTCGATGAAGCCGTAGTCGTTGATGCGGGCGTAGCAGCTCAGCGACGAGATCAGGCCGATGTTGGGACCTTCCGGGGTCTCGATCGGGCAGATGCGGCCGTAGTGCGTGGGGTGAACGTCGCGGACTTCGAATCCAGCGCGTTCACGCGAAAGACCGCCCGGCCCAAGGGCCGAGAGACGCCGCTTGTGCGTGATCTCGGAGAGCGGGTTGGTCTGATCCATAAACTGCGAGAGCTGCGACGATCCGAAGAATTCGCGGATCGCGGCCATGACGGGCTTGGCGTTGACCAGGTCGTGCGGCATGGCCGTCGACATTTCCTGGTACACGGACATCTTTTCTTTGATCGCCCGTTCCATGCGGACCAGTCCGATGCGGAACTGGTTCTCCATCAACTCGCCCACCGCGCGCACGCGCCGGTTGCCGAGGTGATCGATGTCGTCGACCGCGCCAATGTTTTTGCGCAGCTTCAGCAGATAGGCGATGGTGCCGTAAAAATCATCGGGATCGAGCGTGCGCTTGTCGAGGCTGGTGGCAGCCTGGTTCTCGAACAACTTGATGTTGAACTTCAGGCGGCCGACGCGCGAGAAGTCATACTTGCGCGGATCGAAGAACATTCCGTGGAACAACGCCGTGGCCGTGTCGAGCGTCGGCGGATCGCCGGGACGCAGCTTGCGGTAAATTTCGATCAGCGCTTCCTGAGGCGTCTTTACCGAATCGCGCTTCAGGGTCTGGCTGATGACCGTGCCCACATCGTCGCGCTCGGGGAAGAACAGGCTCATCTCCACTACGCCCGAGTCGAGAATCTTTGAAACCTTGTCGGCGGTGAGCTCGGAGTTGGCTTCGAGCATGACTTCGCCGGTGGTGGTGTCGACGATGTCGCCGGCCGTCCACGCGCCTTCGAGGTCGGTGATGTCGACTTCGATCTCGCTGACTTTCGCCTTCTGAATATCTTTCAGAATCTGGTGGTTGATTTTGCGGCCGGAGTGGGCAATCTCCTCACCCGACTTCGACTTGATGCTGTGGGCGAGCTTCATGCCCAGCAGGTTCGTGGGCTTCTCGCTGGCCGGGTCGAGCGTCCAGTAGAGCTTCTTGTCGCGGATCGCGATGCGGTCGGTGGTGTAGAACGTCTTGAGAATGTCTTCGCCGGAACGCAGGCCCAGGGCGCGCAGGAAGATCGTGCCCAGGAACTTGCGCTTGCGGTCGATGCGGACATAGAGCACGTTCTTCTGGTCGTACTCGAACTCCACCCACGAGCCGCGGTAGGGAATGATCTTTCCCAGGAAGTAGGTGCGGTTGTTGGCGGTCTCGAAGAACACGCCGGGCGAGCGGTGCAACTGGCTGACAATGACGCGCTCGGTGCCATTGATGATGAACGTGCCGTTCTGGGTCATCAGCGGAACGTCGCCGAAGAATACTTCCTGCTCCTTGATGTCGCGAATGGAGCGGTTGCCGGTCTCCACGTCCTTGTCGAAGATGGTGAGACGCATGGTGACCTTGAGCGGCGCGGAGTAGGTCATGCCGCGTTCTTCGCATTCGGCCACGTCGTACTTCAGTTGCAGTCCCACGGGGTCGCCGCACTTGTTGCAGAAGTCGGGTGTGTTGGCGTTATAGGTGCCGCACTTGCCGCACAGCACTTCGCCGGGGTGGAACGGGTCGGTAATGACCGTATTGCCGCAATTTTTGCAGGTGGTACGGAGGTGGTGCAGGCCCTTGAGGTGGCCGCACTTGCACTCCCAGTTACCAATGGCGTAATCCACAAACTCAAGTTGTGATACGTTGCGGAAGTCGGTGATCGGAAACACGGACTGAAACACCGCCTGCAAGCCGCCGTCTTCGCGCTCGCTGGGCAGTTTGTCCATCTGCAGGAAGCGGTCGTAGGAACGCTTCTGAACCTCAATCAGGTTCGGGATCTGAATGGTGGCCGGAATTTTGGAAAAATCAAAGCGTGTACGGAAGGCATTTTTCATCGTCAAGAGACTCCCAATCTCGGGCGCAGCCGAAGGCCACGCCAAACCGCGGATAGTGGGGCGCTTATCGCGCCGCGGTACTTACCAGTTAGAACCTAGCCGGTGCGTAGAACCTGAACCACACCGGAACGTGGGGCCGAGCATGCGGAAAACACGATGGGGCGCCTGCAGGGACAGTCGTTCCCGCAGACGCCAACCAAGGCGTTTCGCCCTTCTTGATTTGAATTCTTTCGCGCCAGTTCTCCGGCCTGTTTCCGCTCCGCCTGCCCGCGGAGCAGCCCGCCTAAAACTTCCCTTGCGAGCCATCGCTCGCGATTGAGTGAGGCCAAGGGAAGCGACGTTATATAGATGCTAACATCGCCGCCCCGGCTTCACAACTAAGAAACGTGAAACAATAACGATATTGCACCGAGATCGGTGCGTTCTTGCGATCCCAGAAGCCACCCGCCGCGGGATCCCGCTTCGCTCAGGCCCGCTAAACGGCGTCACTTCACTTCGACAACGGCGCCGGCGTCAGTGAACTTCTTCTTGATGGTCTCGGCCTCTTCCTTGGAAACGCCCTCCTTCACGTTCTTGGGCGCTCCATCCACCAGTTCCTTGGCTTCTTTCAGGCCCAGGCTGGTGACCTCGCGGACGGCCTTGATTACATTGATCTTATTGGCGCCAACCTCCTTAAGGAGGACGGTGAATTCGGTCTTCTCTTCGGCCGGAGCCGCCGCCGCCGCACCGCCGCCGCCAGCTACCATCACCGGAGCCGCCGCCGCCGCTGAGACGCCCAAACGCGATTCCAGTTTCTTGACCAGCTCCGCCGCTTCGAGAAGCGACAAGCCTACGATTGATTCTTCGAGCTGCTGCAGATCTGCCATGTTAAGTTCTCCAGTTATTTAGTCTCGATCGTAGAGACGTAGCTTGCTACGTCTCGTTTTTCGCCATCCGCAAGCCACGGTTTCCAGTGCGGCAGGTCCGATTTCCGAGCGCCAGACAACGTTTGGATTCGAACCGCGCAACCCCTGAATTGCGAACAACCAAACTTTTCGTTCCCGAATCCGGGCCTTAGCTCAGAGCACCTATTTCCGCTTCCCAAACACAGCACGCCAAGCTTTCTCTATCCAACTGACGGGCATCGCTATGAACACCCACATCAGCGCGATGCCCAGAAACCCAAGCACCTTCATGGCGGCCTTCTTAGGAGAAGGAAGTAGTGCCTAAGCTCATGCCTCCTTGAACTTCTTCCCCTGCACACCCTGATCGACCACCACCGCCAGGTTACGTCCCACCGCGCCCATCGCGGTGACCAGACGCTGAGCCGGCGCGTTCAGCAAGAACAGGAGCTTCGAATACAGCTCTTCCTTCGAGGGCGTGGTCGCGAGCGCTTCGATCTCTTTGATCGTGACCACGCGGCCTTCGACCACGCCGACCTTGAAGGTGAACTCCGGCGTATCCTTGGCATACTTGGTCAGCGCCTTGGCCATGGCCACCGGATCGCCGGTGGTGTAGGCGATCGATGTTACGCCCGCCAGGTCTTTCAAGGCACCTTCGACCTTCGTGCCCTTGGCGGCGCGCTCAGCCAGGGTGTTCTTGACCACCTGGTACTTCGCGCCTGCGCCGCGCAGAACCTTGCGCAGTTCGTAGTCCTGGGGCACGGTCAGCTTGGTATAGGTTGCCACCACCACGTTCGAAACGTTCTTCAGGTCTTTGCTCAGCTTCTCGACCTGCGCTGTCTTCTTTGCCTTGGTAACCGCCATGTTCAATCCCTCGAATCTTTATCGGTCTCCAGAAGCGTCGCTTCGCGACGCGGACAGCCGGTGGCGGCTGTCCCCATATTGATCACCTTATGCCTTTGCAGCCGCTTCGATCGGAGTCACGTCCAGAGAAATCCCGGGCCCCATGGTCGAACTCAGGTAGCAGCCCTTGATGTACTTGCCCTTGGCCACCGACGGCTTGGCCTTGATCACGCTGGTAATCAGGACCGTGGCGTTCTCGATCAGTTTGTCGGGCGTGAACGAAATCTTTCCCACCGGACAATGCACCAGGGCCGTCTTATCCGTGCGGAATTCGACTTTGCCGGCCTTCACTTCCTGCACGGCTTTTCCTACGTCGAAAGTGACCGTGCCGGTCTTCGGGTTCGGCATCAGGCCCTTGGGACCGAGAATCTTGCCCAGACGTCCCACGGATTTCATCACGTCGGGAGTGGCGATGAGCGCGTCGAAGTCGGTCCAGTTTTCTTTGGTGATCTTCTCGACCATCTCCTCGCCGCCGGCAAAATCGGCCCCGGCGGCTTCGGCTTCTTTCACCTTGTCGCCGGTCGCGATGACCAAAACTTTTTTCGACTTGCCGAGGCCATGCGGCAGAACGACCGTACCACGCACCATCTGGTCGGCGTGCTTGGGATCGACACCCAGGCGCAGCGTGACCTCAACCGTCTCGTCGAACTTGGCAAACTTCACTTTCTGCAGAAGCGGAACCGCATCCTGCAGAACATAGGGGCGCTTCTCGACTGCCGCGTGCGCCTTGGCGATGTTCTTTCCTTCTTTTTTATTCATTGCTTTCCTTGTCTCCCACCGCTGATCGGTGATTCGATCGGCCGTGGTGCGTTTGACTTGTGTGGCGCGGGCGCCCTCGCCCGCGAAATCTCAACCTTACCGGTGCTGCCAGCGAAAACCACGCTCGCTGCGCTCGCGGAACAGCCGAGGGCGGCTGTTCCCACATAACCCTACCTATCCGACGACTTCAATGCCCATCGACCTTGCCGTACCGCGGATGCTCTTGATCGCGGTGTCGATCGAGGCGGCGTTCAGGTCGGGCATCTTCTGCTTCGCGATATCTTCGATCTGCCGGGCCGTAACCTTGCCAACTTTGTCCTTATTCGGCGTGCCCGACCCCTTGGCGATGCCGGCGGCGCGCTTCAACAGGATTGAGGCGGGCGGCGTTTTGGTGATGAAGGTGAACGAACGGTCGCTATACACCGACACCACGACCGGGATGATCAGTCCCTCCATCTCCTTCTGGTTGGTTCTGGCGTTGAACTGCTTGCAGAACTCCATGATGTTGATCTGCGCCTGGCCCAGCGCCGGGCCCACCGGAGGCGCCGGAGTCGCCTTGCCGGCGGCGATCTGCAGCTTCACGTAACCTGTAACTTTCTTTGCCAATTCTTCAGCTCCTAAGCTTCTAGCTCTTAGCTTCTAGCCAAGGCTCTTACGCGACCTTCTCTACCTGGTTGAACTCGAGTTCCACTGGGGTCGATCGCCCGAAAATCGTGACCATGACTTTCAATGTCTCGCGGTCTTCGTTCACTTCGTCGACGATGCCGGTGAAGCTCGCGAACGGCCCTTCGGTGATGCGCACCGACTCGTTCTTCTCGAACTTGACCTTGAGCTTGGGCTTTTCGCGGCTGTCGGCGACTTTGTAGACGATGTGCTGGACTTCTTCTTCGGAAAGCGGAGTCGGCTGCTGCCCGGTGCCGACAAATCCGGTGACGCGCGGCGTGGATTTGACCACGTGCCAGACGTGATCGTCCATGTCCATTTCGACCAGCACGTAGCCGGGATAGAACATGCGCTCGGAGGTGTACTTCTTGCCGCCGCGCACTTCGGTGACCGATTCGGTGGGGATCAGCACCTTGCCGATCTTGTCCTGCAAGCCGAAAGCGGCGACGCGCGACTCCAGCGACTCTTTCACCTTGCGCTCAAACCCCGAGTAGGAGTGGATGATGTACCACTTCATGTTCGGGTTGCGGGGCGCCTCGGTGGTGACGGCAGTACTCTCCGCGCCGGCCTGCGGCTCGCTGCGGCGGCGCTGGTTGCGATTTCGTTTTTTTCGTCGTCCTGCATATGGGGTGCTTCTTCTTTTGCAGCTCTAGTCGGCAAATTCCCTTCAGTGACTCTTGAAATAGCTGAACATGTACGACACGCCGTGCTGAATGAAGTAATCAATCACGGCAAAATACAGCGCGAACAGGAAAACCGTGATGACCACCACCGTGGTCGTGCCTTGCACTTCTTTCCACGAGGGCGCGGTCACCTTGCGCATTTCGGTGCGCACTTCGTTGTAAAAGGCCTTGATCCGTTCCGGCCAGGACTTTACGGTCGCCACTAGTTGCGTTCGTCCGTCATTGTCGCCATCTACTTGTTCTCTTCCCCACTTCCTCTCCTGAGCCTGCCTTACCTCCGTTCCGGGCCCGTAAACTCTGGCAGGGGCGGAGGGATTCGAACCCCCAAGTTCGGTTTTGGAGACCGACAGTTTAACCGTTGAGCTTACGCCCCTACGTTCATTGCGATGGTTGATTTCGTGACCGTTGATTTTCAAATCAGCAATCGGCAATCAGCAATCAACAATTATTTCACTTCCTTGTGCGGCGTGTGCTTGCGGCAACGGCGGCAGAATTTTTTGAATTCCAGCCGCTCGGTCGTCGTTTTGCGGTTCTTGGTCGTCGAATAGTTCCGCTCTTTGCAGTCACCGCATTGTAATGTCACTATTTCTCGGGGCATGAAAACAGCTCCTAGCTTCTAGCTCTTAGCTTCCAGCTCAAACCCTTGTCATCCTGAGCGAGACGCCTTTTGTCTCGCGAAGGACCTATGCACTTCGTTTCCATCCACTACCCAGCTCTTTTGCTGACCGCTGAAGGCTGATAGCTAACGGCTGCCTTACTGCACAATCTCCGCGATCGTTCCCGCGCCCACCGTGTGCCCGCCTTCGCGAATCGCGAACCGCAGGCCCTTCTCCATCGCCACCGGCGTGATCAACTCAATCACCAGGCTCACGTTGTCTCCCGGCATCACCATCTCCGTGCCCGCCGGCAACTCCGCCACGCCCGTCACGTCCGTCGTTCGCAGATAAAACTGCGGACGGTAGCCCTTGAAGAACGGCGTATGCCGCCCGCCTTCTTCCTTCGTCAGGATGTACACTTCCGCCTTGAACTTGGTGTGCGGAGTGATCGATCCACCTTTCGCCAGCACCATGCCGCGCTCCACATCTTCTTTCGCAATGCCGCGCAGCAGCAAGCCCGCGTTGTCTCCGGCCATGCCTTCGTCCAACTGCTTCTTGAACATTTCGACGCCGGTCACAACCGTCTTGCGGGTCTCGCGGAAGCCGACGATCTCCACTTCTTCGCCGACCTTCACTTTGCCGCGCTCAATTCTTCCGGTCACAACCGTGCCGCGTCCCTGAATCGAAAAAATATCTTCGATCGGCATCAGGAACGGCTTGTCCAGTTCGCGCGCCGGCTGCGGCACACTCTTGTCCACCGCCTCCATCAGCGCGTCAATCTGCTTCTCCCACTTCTCTTCGCCATTTAAAGCCCCTAAAGCAGAGAGCCGGATCACCGGCACGTCGTCGCCCGGAAACTTGTACGACTTCAGCAACTCGCGCACTTCCAGTTCCACCAGGTCGAGCAACTCCGGATCATCGACCGCATCGCACTTGTTCAACGCCACCACGATGTAAGGCACGCCCACCTGCCTCGCCAAAAGCACGTGCTCGCGCGTCTGCGGCATCGGACCGTCCGTGGCAGCAACAACTAAGATCGCGCCATCCATCTGGGCCGCGCCCGTGATCATGTTCTTGATGTAATCGGCGTGCCCCGGGCAATCCACGTGCGCGTAGTGCCGGTTCGCCGTCTCATACTCCACGTGCGCCGTCGCGATCGTGATCCCGCGCGCCTTTTCCTCCGGCGCGTTATCAATGCTGTCAAAAGACCGGAACACGATCTTCGGATTGTGCTTCTGCAACACCTTGGTGATGGCCGCCGTCAACGTGGTCTTGCCATGGTCAATGTGACCAATCGTCCCTACGTTGCAGTGCGGCTTATTCCGATCAAATTTCTCTTTCGCCATTTCCTTAGCCTCTAGCTCCTAAAGCTTCTAGCTTCTAGCTCAAACCCTTGTCACCGAAACTTTGTCATCCTGAGGCGCCGTTTTTGGCGCCGAAGGACCTATGCAACTTCTTTATCCTACTAGTTCAGTAATACTGATACTGCTTCTTAAACTTGTGCCGCAGCGCCACGTCAACCCCTTCGAGTTTCGACAGGTAAAACTCCCGCATTTGCGCCTGGTCCGAGACTGTCAGCGCGCCGTACAGCTGCTGCGCATTCAATCCCGCCGTGACAAAACCTTCGAGCACCCGCTGCGCCAGCACCGCGTCAAAATCTCGAACTCGGATTCCCTTGCGGTCCATCTGCTTCAGGAACCGTTCTGCCTTCTCGGGCAAGAACACCTGTTCGATCGCCGCTCGCAGCCTGCCGAACTCTTCGACCTTCTCAACCCTGATGGCAGCCTGTTCGAATGCCACTGTCATCTCCAAACGTTAGAATCACTGGAGCGGGAGACGGGAATCGAACCCGCGACCAACAGCTTGGAAGGCTGTGACTCTACCACTGAGTTACTCCCGCCTAAACCCAGCTGTCAGCTATCAGCTGTCAGCCCTCAGAAAAACCTCAGCGGCTCACGCCGCGCCCTCTATTCGAGACTCGCAGTGCCACGGCTGAAGCCGTGCCCTTTCCGAACCCTTCTTAAACTCTGGAGCCGATGACCAGGATTGAACTGGTGACCTCTCCCTTACCAAGGGAGTGCTCTACCAACTGAGCTACATCGGCGAACCCTTATGCAGATCCCTCGCCAACAACGCTCGGGATTTCGCCAGCGGGCTCCCGCTTCGCTCACGCCCGCTAAACGGCTCAACATCGGCCCGGAAACCCTGCTGTCAGCTCTCAGCTGTCAGCCAGATCCTAATCTGCGTCGCTTTCTTCGTCGGCGTGCAGCACATCTTTGCGGCGGAGCATCGACTTCACCGCGAACAGCGCCAGGATCAGCAACGTTCCTGCCCGCAATTTTGGCTCGGTGAGCGTCATCCAAGCCAGCGCTCCCAACACGGCGTAGCAGACCAGCGCGATGGACAGACGATTCACAGGTCAGCCGTTTGCAAAATCAGCGACTCGGATAAACCCGACTCGGATAAATCATGGTGCACAGGGAAGGATTCGAACCTTCGTACCTCGCTAGGAGGGACAGATTTACAGTCTGTTGGCTTTAACCACTCACCCACCTGTGCAAAACTCTCGGGCGATGCGGCCTCTTGCCCTCCGTCCAGCAGACCACCACGCTGGGCCGCCGGAAAGCGTTCGCGGTCAACCCGCAATACCAAATCATTCGCTACGTTTTCGCAACACAGGGAAACCAAGGCTCGCGCAAAACTACGCCGCGAAGATCGTCGATCACTACACGCCGGAAAAGTTCCGAATGGAGTGCGTTGGAAAGACCTGTTGCGCCGCTACCGAGTCCGCTGCACCGCCGGAAAATTCGTCCGCTTCGTTGCCGTTCTCTGGAGCTGGCGAAGGGAATCGAACCCCCGACCCTCTGATTACAAATCAGATGCTCTACCGACTGAGCTACGCCAGCAACTCGGGGGAAAGATGCGCCTTCGCGCAAACTAATCCCTCTGATCCCTGCCAGATGTCCGGGACAATTAATTAAGTTATCACAATGGGAAGTTGAGGCGCAACCGTGGGTGAGCCCATGCCCAGGGAGCCTGTTCTGGCGGAACCAGCCGCTCCGGACATGCGTAACTGAGATTCATGGACCCGCTTCGAAGCGCCAGTTCCAAGGCTTTCTTTCCGGTTGCCCTGCTGTCGTTCGGAATGTCCATGGCCCAAGCCTTCGGCCAGGGTGCTCCGGACTTGTCCCAGGCGCAAGCGATGCTGGAATTGCTCCGTTCCTGCCACGACGGCAAGGTCTCCAATGCAGCCGTCGAGAAGGTTCTCGGCATGCCGGGAACGGCGTTGGTGGTGGGTCAGCAGAACATCTCCCGGCGCGTGACCATGCAGCAATACCGGGAGGTACTGCAAGCAGCTTGCGCAGGAAAGATTGCCGATGTGAAGCCTGATGAGGCCGGTGCCCGTGCGGAGAAGGGTGTCCTAGGGCTGACACAGGATGTTGCGCCTTCACTGGTTTGGGGACGCGACAACATTCCTCTCCTCGAATCGCAACTCGCGGAATTGCTGGACAATCAGGGGATCGGCAATGCGATTCCACTCGCACGCAAATATCTTCCTGAGCAGAATTCGAACGAAGAGGTGCCGCTCGCGCCCAAACTCTACATCGTTATGGGAGGACGCGCTGGCGCCGCTGCGATTGATGACCAACTCTACTTCGATGTTTTGATTACCGCATGGCGCGCGTCTCGCGGAGCGGCCGCGCCTACCTCGCCGGACGAGTTGGTCGAATTCTTCGCCCATGAAACGCACCACCTCGGTTATGGCCAGATTCTCGACCGCAAGCGAGCGGCCCTCAAACTCACTCCTGCTGAAGCTCAAGTGTGGGACTTCCTGGTCGCGACCATGATGGAAGGCAGCGCGACGTTGCTGATCAATGGCCACGAGAAGCTGTCTAATCTTGAGAAACAACCCGACGTCAGGCGATCTCTCGACAAAGTTCCCGAACTGCTTCCCGCGATGGAGACCGTCCTGCGTGATGCGTTGAAGGGACCGATGTCGGACGAGAGCTACGCCGAAGCGACGTCGTCTTTTCTCGACATGGGCTATCACGCCACCGGAGCGGTGCTGCTGGCGGCAATTGAAAAGAAACGCGGGCTGAACGGAGTCATGGATGTGATGGCCGATCCGCGCCGCCTGCTGGTCGCTTACAACGATTGCGCCAGCGAAGCGACCGTGGTATTCAAGTTCGACCCGGCGTTGGCAGAACGGGTGGCCCAGGTGGGGGAAACCAGGACCAAGTGAAGACTGACCCTCCGCACACGGCCCAGAGTGCTATCATTTCACCCCTGACCGCATTTCATGCGAATTAGACGCACTCTCCCCATTGTTCTAGCGGTCGTAATCGTGGCCGCGGCGGTGACGGTTGCCGTCCAACTGCGCAAGCACGCCCCGCCGGAGGCGGCCCGCCTGCTGCCCGGCGCTGACGCGTTTCTCTATGCCGATTTCGGCTGGGTCCGCAAGCTGAGCACGAAGCCGCTGCCCGCCGTGTCGCACGATCCGGAGTACGAAAGGTTCATCGAGGAAACCGGCTTTGAATTTGAGCGCGATTTGGAGACCGTAGCCTTTGCCGTTCACTATCCGGCGAGTTGGCCTGGAGGCGGCACCGGCGGGGCTGCCCCGGAGCCGCGGTTTTCCGAGGTCTTCGTCGGGAAGTTCGACGGCGAACGGCTGGCCGCTTACCTGAAGCATGTGGCGCAATCGGTCGAGAACTACAACTCGGTCAATATTTACTCGATTCCGGTCGAGGGACGAACGTTTCGCGTGGCTATTCTCAGCGTGGACGCGGTAGCAGCTTCGAACCACGAGGACCCCGCAGTGATTCGCGGTATGGTGGACCGGGCGCGGCGGCTGGCGTCCCCGTTTGGCGGGCCCGCCCTGCTGCGCCGGTATTACAAGCGGGTGCAGCTGGCCAGCCCGGTTTGGATTGTGGCCCGCGTAGTGCCCGCGGCTCCGGCCTTTGGCGGATGGTCTGCGGTCTTTCCCAAGCCCGCCGATCTGGTGGTCTCGGCCAGCTACAACCCATTGCATCTTCCCTTGCGGGCTGGAGCTCTGCATCTGAAGGCCGAGGCCTGGGCCGGCAGCGACGAGGATGCGCGCAACATCACCGACAAGCTGACTGTATTTCTGGCCATGTTTCACAGCGCTGAGATGTCGGTCGGGGCTCCCGGCAGCGACGCCGACCTGAAGGTCTTTTTCGACACGCTGCAGGTGCGCCAGGAAGACAGTCGAGCCCTGCTCTATGCGACCGTGCCGACGGGCGTTTTTCGCAAGCTCCTGGGATCGCCGCCGCAGATTCCGTCCTCCGGAGCATCTTCAATTCCGGCGGAGCCTGCCGAAGCGCGCTGAATCGTTGCGCGGCATCGTGCAACTTAATCGGTTCCGGCTCGTCTTATTCTGGTGAGGTAGCGATCGTCAGATTCAACCCAGCAGGTACAATTAAGAGCAGATGTCGAGCCTTCCACTTCCTATTGCCGCATTCCTCGCAGGCCTGATCTCGTTTCTGTCGCCCTGCGTGCTGCCGCTGGTGCCCGGCTACCTTTCTCTGATCTCGGGCGCGGGCGTCGAAGAGCTCAAATCGCCGCAAGGCCAGCTCATGCGGCGGGTGATGGTGAATTCGGTTGGATTCATCCTCGGCTTCAGCGTGGTGTTCGTGACGCTGGGGGCGGCAGCGACCGAAATCGGCCAACTGGCGGCGCAGTACAAGCACATGCTTTCCATCGTGGCGGGTGTGGTGATCATCATCTTTGGAGTGCATCTGACGGGCATTTTCCAAATTAAGTGGCTGTTGCAGGATACCCGCCTGCACGGGCTGAAGGGCAGCAGCACGCCGATTGGCGCTTTCGTCATTGGATTTGCCTTCGCTTTCGGATGGACTCCCTGCCTGGGCCCGATCCTGTCGGCGATTCTCGCCCTGGCCAGCGAGCAAGACAAACTGGCTAAAGGGATCCTTCTGCTGGGGATTTATTCGCTGGGACTGGCGGTGCCGTTTCTGCTGACCTCGCTTTTGATGGAGCGCTTCCTGAAATTTTACAGCCGCTTCCGCTCGCACATGCACATGCTGGAAGTGGCCAGCGGAGGCCTGCTGATCGCGCTGGGCGTGTTGCTGGTAATCGGCCGCTTTACCCTGATTTCGAACTGGCTGTCGTTCTTGAACCGTTTTGCTTTGTAGTAGGAGGATCTGTTCTATGTCTGCTGACGAATCCAACGGGACACCGCCGGTGCAACCGGACGACGCGGGCTTGCCTACGGGAGATCTCGGCGCTCCCGTTCCGCCGCGGCTTCAGCCGCCTGATCAGGCGAAAGGCCGTAATCCGCTGGCCCTGGTGATCGTTGCTATCGCTGTCGCCGGAATGTTGTACTTTGGCTTTCACATGGCTCGCCGCACGGGGCGCTCGCCGGGAATCACCCAATCGAAGGTTGCGCCCGATTTCACACTGGAATCCCTCGACGGCAGGGACATGCGCTTGTCGGACTTTCGCGGTAAGGCCGTCCTGCTGAACTTCTGGGCCACCTGGTGCGGCCCGTGCAAGATCGAAATGCCGTGGTTCGTGGAACTGCAGAAACAGTATGGACCGGAGGGTCTGCAGATTGTGGGCGTGGCGATGGATGACGCCAGCAAGGAAGACATTGCCAAGTTCGCCAAGGACATGGGAGTCAACTATCCCGTCCTGATCGGGAAGGAAGCCGTAGGCGACGCCTACGGCGGCATCCCTGCCCTGCCAGAAAGCTTTTTCATCGGGCGCGATGGCAAGATTGTGGACAAGATCATCGGCCTTAGGGGGAAGGGCGAGATCGAGGACTCCATTAGGATGGCGCTGAAAACCGAACCCGGGACCAGCCAGGCGGCGGCCCAATCACCAGCCACGCCCTCAGGCATTGCATCGCCGGGCACTGCATCGCCCGGCACCCCGGCGCCAAGTGTCCCATCGCCAGCCAACCCGTGACCAACGGTGTAGGCTCAGAAGTAACCATGGGAATGGGCGGACGGTGCACTACTATTGGCTGTGGCTTCTTTGAAGTGCGAATCGATGATTTCGCCAGGGCATAAGTCGAGGCTGGTTGGTCTGCTCGGGTTCGCTTTGCTGGCGGCGGCCGCGGTGGCGCAATCGGGTAAGGCGCCCTCGGTCACGATCGCTCCCGTGCCACTGGTCAGGGCTCCGCGCGCGACCCGAACCATGGTGAACCTGAATTTCCGGGTGGCTCGTGGTTTTCACATCAACTCCAACGCGCCGAAGTCGGAGTACCTCATTCCCACGGCGTTGAAGATGGATATTCCCACCGACATCATCCTGGGCAAGATTGACTATCCCGCAGGTAAGGACCTGACTTTTCCGTTTTCGCCGGACGAGACTCTGAACGTGTACAGCGGAGATTTCACCATTGCCGTAGGGGTGCATCCGCTGCACGCGGTGGTGCCGGGGAAGTACGTGATCCATGGCGTCCTGCGCTACCAGGCCTGCGACAACGCGCAGTGCTTCCCGCCGAAAAACCTGCCCGTAAGTTTTGAGGTGAAAGTGGTAAAGGAACCGCCTGGTCCACGTCATAATCCCGCCCAGAGCCCGCACGTGCATGGCTAGCGGTTAGCTTCACGGTGGGCAGCCGGCATCTTAATCGGAGCGTGGCATCGCGCTGGCGAGCGCGAGAATCGCTCCCGCAAACAGCAACGTGTCCGCAAAGTAGTTGATCCCCTCAATTTTGACCGCGGCGCTCGGGTCGGCCAGCGACGCGATAAGAATCGGCCCATAGACGAACAAGACCAGCAGCACAATCCAGGTCCCGAGATAAGTGGCCGCCATCCGCGTCTTCCTAGCCAGTAGAATCGCTATCCCCGCAACGAGGAGAATTGCGCCTGTCAGATAGCTGATGAGAAAGTGCCCCGGGATCCACACGGGCATCAGTTTTTCGAGCGGGACGCCGGGGACGTTCGCCGGGTGCAGAAAGTGCTGAACGCCATAAAATATCGCCGCGATCCCGATCAACACGCGGCCCACGGCGATGAGCTTGCTGCCGCCTTGCCCGCGGCCTTGCTCGCGCAGGGCGCTTCCGGCAAGAATCCAGCCTCCGCCCCCGAACGAGCTTTCGCGGAAGAGAACCGTCCATGAAAACCTGTTTCTGGGGTCGGCGTAAATTCCTGGAATAATCAACATCGCCACAAAAAGAAACATCGCGATCCCGAACAGCAGGCCGGACCAGCGCACTTGAATTTTTGTGGCGATGCTCAAAGACGCGGACAGCAGCGCAAAGCCGAAGAAATACGCCCAGAACAATCGCCACGGCATAAACTTGGGCACTATGGGCAGAACGATTTCTACGCCCGAGAGATGCAGGGCGCCGAAGACCGCCAAGGGGACGGCGAAACACAGATTGCTCAAGGCCACGATCTTGTCGAGGCCGCGGGCCTGCGCGAGATCGGGCTTCGCAGCCCACAGCGCCATCAAGAAAACCAGGATGCCGGCGGCGCACATCGAGACCGGGGTGCGAGAGAACGCAAAAAATGCGAGGAGGATGGTTGAGAGCATGGGGAAGTCACGCGTGCGATCGCGCGGGAATTGTACTACCGAAGAGTAGGCGAGAACATTTGTTTGGGAAGTTCGACAGTGTTCTAAACATAACAGTTAGCCCTTGAACCATCGACCGTCAGGGCACCAGCAATTAACCGCCCGCGCTAGAATACGATTTTCGGTGGCGCTATGCACCAATCGAGCTCCCAACCTCGTCACTTGATATATGTGACCGTCCGTCCAAGGTCCGACGATGACCGCGAGAAGCTTCACCGTGCACTGGGCGATCTCGCCCGACAAGATCCCGGCATGCAGGTGGATACAGTCGCCGCAGACGGTGAGACTATCGTGCGTGGGTGGCGCGACCTGCATCTGGAAATAATCTGCGAGCGCATCTCTCACGAATTCAATATTCCCATTGACGTCGGGCCGTTCAAGATCATTTATTTGGAGACCATTCGTCAGGACTCGCAGGCCGACGGCAAGTACGTCAGGCAAATCGGTGGCCGCGGTCAGTATGCCCATGTGAGGGTTAAACTGAGCCCGAAAGAGCGAGGCTATGAGTTCGTCGACGAAACGAAGGCAGGGGCTGTTCTGCCGGCATTCGTGGAGGCGGCCAATCTGGGTATTCAAGAAGCTATGAAAGGAGGCTTTTTAAAGGGCCACGAGATGGTCGACCTGCGGGCCACGCTCTACGACGGCAGCTACCATAGGGAAGACTCGAATAATGTCGCGTTCCAGATCGCGGGGGCGATGGCCTTCAAGGAGGCCGCCCGGAAGGCGAACCCGGTCGTGCTCGAACCGATGATGGCGTTAGAGGTTCGTGCATCCGAGAATTTCGCAGGCGCCATTATGAGTGACCTGACCTTCCGTCGAGGACGAATCGAAAGCATTGAGAATCGGAGCGGCAAAACGCTGATCCGCGCCATCGTGCCGTTGGCCACAACGATCGGCTATGGGAGGTATCTGCGTTCGATCGTGCAACACGGCTCTGGCTACGATATGCACTTTGTTGGCTACGAAGCCGTGCGTCCCGCCGACGAAGTTGGCGGTGATGAAGCAGGCGTTACCGCGAACAAACCTAGAAGTCCTGAAAGCAGGGACGGCAGTGCAAGAGCAGAGGGACTCGAAGACTGAAAAACTTTGGGCGCGGTCAACCCTTCCCGCCCTGCTTCTTCTCCAGCTTAGCCCAGGTATCTTTCAGAGCTACCGTGCGATTGAACACCGGCTTCCCCGGCTTCGAGTCGGGATCGACGCAGAAGTATCCCAGGCGCTCGAATTGATAGCGGCTTGCCGGCAGCGGCGTCGGCCAGTGACGGCTCGACCTTTGCGTCGGCGATGATCTCCAGCGAATTCGGATTGAGATTGTCGAGAACGTCCTGACCTTCTTCGACGTCGCTGGGATTTTCCTTCAGGAACAGGTTCTCATAGATGCGCACCTCGGCATCGACCGCGTGCGCCGCCGAGACCCAGTGGATGGTCGCCTTTACTTTCCGACCGTCGGGAGAATTGCCGCCCTTGCTCGCGGGATCGTAGGTGCAGTGAACTTCGACGACTTCGCCTTTTTCGTTTTTCACGACGCTGGTGCAGGTCACGAAGTAGCCATAACGTAGCCGCACCTCGCGCCCCGGCGTGAGACGGAAATATTTCGGCGGAGGGACTTCGCGGAAGTCCTCCTGCTCGATGTAGAGCACGCGTGAGAACGGCACTTTGCGCGAGCCGGCACTTTCGTCCTCGGGATTATTGACCGCGTCCATGTCTTCGACTTCGCCCTCAGGATAATTGTCGATCACAACTTTCAGCGGACGCAGCACGGCCATCACTCGCAGCGCGCGCTTGTTCAGGTCCTCGCGCACGAAATGTTCGAGCATGGCCAGTTCGATCGAGCCCGTGGTCTTAGAAACGCCGATGGACGCGCAGAAATTGCGGATCGCCTCCGGAGTATATCCGCGTCGCCGGATGCCGCTCAGCGTCGGCATGCGCGGATCGTCCCAGCCGCGCACGCGTCCCTCCTGCACCAGTTGCAGCAGCTTGCGCTTGCTCAGCAGGGTGTAGGTCAGGTTGAGGCGGTCGAACTCGATCTGCCGCGACGGAAAGATGCCCAGTTGCTCGATAAACCAGTTGTAGAGCGGGCGATGATCCTCAAACTCCAGCGTGCACATGGAGTGCGTAACTTTTTCGAGTGAATCCGACTGCCCGTGCGCGAAATCGTACAGCGGGTAGATGCACCATCTGTTGCCGGTGCGGTGATGCTCGGCGTGCACAATGCGATACATGACGGGATCGCGCAGGTTCAGATTCGGCGAAGCCATATCGATCTTTGCCCTCAGCACTCGCGAGCCGTCGGGAAATTCTCCGGCCTTCATGCGCTCAAATAAACTCAAGTTCTCTTCGATCGAGCGATTGCGGTAGGGACTGTCTTTCCCCGGCTCGGTCAACGTGCCGCGATGCTTGCGGATTTCTTCTGCCGAGAGATCGTCCACGTAAGCCTTGCCATCCCGAATCAGCTTCACCGCCCACTCATAAATCTGACCGAAATAATCGGAAGCGTAGAAGAGTCCGTCCCAGTGGAAGCCGAGCCATTGCACGTCGGCCATGATCGACTCCACGTATTCGGTCTCTTCCTTGGCGGGATTCGTGTCGTCAAAGCGCAGGTTCGTATGTCCGCCAAACTCGTCGGCGAGTCCGAAGTCGAGGCAGATGGCCTTGGCGTGGCCGATGTGCAGATATCCGTTGGGCTCCGGAGGAAAGCGAGTCTGCACCCGGCCGGCGTATTTATTGGTCTTAAGGTCGTCGAGAATAATGTCGCGAATAAAGTTGGAGGGACGAGGCTCGGGTACGGCGTGCTCTCCCGCCTCGTCCTCGGAGGACGGCGTTTTCATCCTCTGATCTTATCGCAAGTGCCCGTGTGGAACGGTTGTGCTCCCGCCCGCTCGTGGGCAGCACCAGAGGGCAGGCGGGCAGCAGTGCCCGCCCCACCCGTCCGTCCCAGGGTCCGCCGGTTATTGAACCTTATTGCAGCTGGAAAGACGCGGTATGACCCACACCCGAAATGCGCTTCCGCAGGTAGTGTAAGACCTGCCAGGTCTGGACGACGCCGGCGATGCTGAGTCCCAGCCACGTCCCCGCGAGACTGAGTAAAATCGAAACATTCACGATGGCGGCCACGCGAATGGTTTGCGCGGAATTCTTGGCAGCGCCCGCAGCCACCACGAACGGATGCCAGTCTCCATTAGGCGTCTGTCCTGCGGCTTTGAGCACGAAGTGCAGCAGGATCAGGGTGAGCGCCGTTTGCAGCAGCTGCGACCAGAGCGGTAAGGCCGTCCATTGCGGGCGCGCGATGACCGTTGCCGATCGCACCAGGCCAAACGCGGCCAGCGCGAGAAGCGGTACATAGAAGGTGTGCAACAGGGGCGCGGCCTTCAAGAACGCTGCTGCCGGGCCGAGAATGAGTACGGGATAGTGCGGCAACAGGAGCAACCAGACCAGGCCGAAGAATCCGAAGATCAGTTCGCAAGAGGTTTGCGCCAGCGAGGTTTTGCGCTCTTGCTTCCGCACCGGCGGCAGTTTGAGCGGGTCCCACTTGCACTCCGCGCCAAGGTTGGCGCTGGTGCGCTCGACAATAGCAAAGACAAGCGTGACAATCCCCGCCGCGATGAACAATCCCGACCAAAGATTCGCCAACGTAGTGCCGATCGCCGATCCCCAGTTGCCGCCCGAGTTGGCCACGTTGATGGGGCCGAGGATGACCAGAAAGACCGGAACCAGAATCCACACCAGTACCATCTTCAGGACAAATGCGTAGATCGGGAACAATGCGGGCCCAATCAGGTATCGCCTCGGCCCCAGGTGGCCGGCAACCATCATCGGACTGCCGCAGCGCCGCAGAAT
Source organism: uncultured Acidobacteriaceae bacterium (assembly GCA_963825155.1). Taxonomy (GTDB): domain Bacteria; phylum Acidobacteriota; class Terriglobia; order Terriglobales; family Acidobacteriaceae; genus Sulfotelmatobacter. The sequence continues at coordinate 306,995 of CAWGRZ010000006.1, forward strand.
GGCCGCCATCTCGGCGTCATCGACAGGATGGCCGAGTTCGGTTTCCCGGTCCTCGATCTGGGAGCGGAGGTCCTCCCCCAACTCGGCGATCAGGTCCTCCTGTCGGTGGGTTTTAGGCAGCCAGAAGCGGACCGCCTGCAGGTAACGATCGATGAGATCGATGGGATTCCGTGATTTGGTCATAAACCTATACCTCTTGAAGAATTTTGCTGAGGGAGGCGTTGATGCGCTGCCACTCGCCCAACAACTGGCCCAGAATTTCCGCGCCCGCCGGCGACAGCCGGTAGAAGCGCTTGTTGCGCTTGTCCTCTTCGCGCCACTGGCTAACCAGCAGACCTTGCGTCTCCAGCCGCCGCAGCAAGGGATACAGCGTGCCTTCATCAATCTCCAGCCCGTCGTCGGCCAGCGCTTTGCGCAGCGTGTACCCGTACTGCTCGGTCCGAAGCTGGCCCAGGACGGCCACGATGAGGCATCCCCGCCGCAGTTCCAGCTTTAGGTTTTCAAGCACTTCCGAGCTATCAATACCGGTCGCCATATAGTATGTGATACACACTATGTATCACACAGTATAAACTTGTCAAGGGTTTTCTCTGGTGATTTTTCAGCAGAGGACGCCGATCGACAAGGCAAAGTCCTGGGATGGATAATCAGACGATCACGGCCGGAGCCGGACGGATCGCAATCACGCCCATCGGCAAGCCCCTAGCGGGTTCAGGCCGCCTTCTGGGCCGCTCGTCCGGGCTCGTCCCTGCCTTGTTCCGGTTAGCGCCGGTTCTTGGCTTTGACGGTGAACTTGCCCAAGACGAACTCTTGCACCAGGGCGCTGACCATGCGCTCACCGGTGGTGAGGGCAACATTCTCAAAGACCAGCCCCGCGCCACGATTCGAGGGGGGATAATAGGCGTTCGACAGCGAAGCCGACGCCAGATCGCCGCCTAAGCTCGAGTAGTTCGGCTCCCGTTTTCCGTTGTCTCCCCTGCAGACGAAGGGAGCAGAGAGGGCGTGGAGTGCGCGGGATTTATCTGAGCCCGCACCCTGGTAGAAATAGCGTGGGTCCTGGTGCAGAAGCGATGGCAGGATGGCGCCGCCGATCATGATGTCGGAAAGGCCGTCGCCCGCCGCCGCGCCATAGCGCTCGGCGTAGCCCACCCAACCCTGCCGGTAGTTGGGAGTGTTCCCCGCCTGGTTCATCGCAGCCAGCGCACCCGCCCCGACGATCGTGGCCGGATCGAAAGAGGTCCGGAGGGCGAGCCGGTACTTCAGCTTGGTGGTCAGCGGAGTGGCTTCGTGGTCATAGACGACGTAAAAATTGGGGATGATGCCGAAAACGCGCTGCTGCTCCTCGATCCGAACCTCTTCCGTGGCCACCTCGATGGGAGAATACGCCACCGATACCGTGGTCAGCGCCTCCGCAATTGTGAGCTCGCTGCTCGGCAGGATGACGTACTGACCGGGCGCTACATCGATGGCAGGCGAGGTCCAGACGGCAAATCCCTCGGCGCGGATGGTGATGTTGTAGGTTCCTGCGTCGAGATCGCCGAATGCAAAGAATCCGTTGTCGGTGGAAACTGCGGTGCGGGGATCTTTAAGCCCGGCACCGGCCAGAACCACGGTCGCGGCAGGAACGGCGTCGCGGTTCACATCGATGATCGTGCCGGTAATCTGCGCCCGCACCGGCTTGGGGGCGTCGACGTCCTGCCCCGCTAAAGATGCGGCCTGTGCAACCGCCGCCAGGATCAGCAGCCAAATTCGGAGGGTCCTCACTGCAAAAGCTCCAGTAGAAATTGGAATAATCTGACTCTAACGAACTGGTTTCGGTCCTCCGAACCCCTCCGCAAAATCAGCAACCCGGCGCAAGTTGGATGGACCGTCCGTTCTATTAACGGCCGACTCTGGCTCCAGGCTTAATCGAATCAGATGCCCTCGAGTGGGGGCGAGATTCGCTCGTTTTCCAGCTCCAGAGCACCTTCTGTCTTATATACGACGACCGGCCGAGCGCGTCCATTACGAAAGTTTGTAAAGTCTTCCACAGACCATCGTAACGGTCCAACACTTGCCTTCACCCTCGCAATGGCGCGGTCATCGGGGAGCCACGCGGGTACGGCTAAGCCCCTCGGCGGGGCTCTGAGTTGATAACTTTCAAGATTGTGCCACTTAGGCTTTTTGCCATCAGGATTTTGCAGACACATTATGTAAATCTCGCGCGGGCGAATCCAGCGTTTCGGGATGGGACGCAGAAGGGCTCGCCGGGTGCAATCATGAGCGTACTTTAATGCAAAGTACTTCATGTCAATCCATTCCACACAACGGGCTGCAAAATCCTATCGATCAAAAGGGAGCGGAGACGCATGCAACAAAATTCGGTGACTCGAGTTTGGGGTACTGCCTATCCAATCTGGGGAATCGCCTGCGCAATCCGCGCCCGGGTCGTCTCCCGCCCCAGCACTTCCAGCGTCTCAAACAACGGCGGAGCATTCTTACGGCCGCACACGGCGACCCGGAGGGGCTGGAACATTTGTCCCGCCTTCACCCCCAGTTCCTGCGCGGCGGCGCGCAGAGCCTGATCGAGCGGGTCGTGCTTGAATTCGATACTTGCCAGCACCGCCTGCGCTTTTTCGAGAACTCTTTTCGCCATAGCCGCGTCTCCCTTTTGGGGGATGAGTTCGGCGGGATCGTAGGGCGGAAGTTTATCGACGAAGAAGAAATCGGCGGCAGTGAGCACGTCGCGCAGCAGCTTGATGCGCTCACGGATGAGCGGCGCCACCCGCAGCATCTTCTCGAGCGTAACGTCGGGAAAGACCCCTTGCACGATTGGCAGCAGGCGCTGGCTGAGGTCTTCGATGGCGAGGCCGCGAATGTCCTCCGCATTGAGCCAGAGCGCCTTGGGGTCGAACGTGTCTTCGGGGAGAGCGCGGGCGGACGAGGGCGTTCGCCCCTCCACGATCTCTGGCTCCTTGAAGTTGACGACGGCGTTGGCGCGGTTGATGCCTTCAAGCGAAAACGTGTCGATCAGTTCCTCGCGGCTCATCTGCTCGCGATCGTTTTTCGGAGACCAACCCAGCAGGCATAGAAAGTTGATGAAAGCTTCGGGCAGAAATCCGGCGTCGCGGTAGGTGGTCACACTGACGACCGGTCCGTGGCGGCGCTTCGACAGCTTCGTCCCATCCGGAGCCACGAGCAACGGAAGATGCGCGAACTGCGGCGCCGCGACGCCGGCAGCCTCGAAGATCAGCACATGCTTGAACGTATTAGAAAGGTGGTCCTGGCCGCGAATGATGTGGCTGATGCGCAGGTCGGCGTCGTCGGCGCACGAGGCCAGGTGATACGTCGGCATGCCATCGGAGCGCAGCAGCGCGAAGTCCTCAATGTCGGCGCCTGTTTTCATCTGCTCGCCATAAACCGCGTCAGCGAAGCGCACTACCTGCCCGCCCTCCCGCGGCACGCGAAAGCGCAAGGCAAACGGCTCACCCGCGGCGGCGCGGCGATCGCTTTCCTCGCGCGAAAGCTCGCGCATCCCGGAATTGAACAACCACGTCGCCTGCGCCCCGGACCTCTCGTTATCTCTATCTCTGTCGCCGGTGTGGGCGGGGGTAAAGTCGCGGTAGGCGAGTCCCTTCTGGAAAATTGCTTCCGCCATCTGGCAATGCAAGGCCCCGCGCTCGGACTGCTTATATTCTTCATCCCAACTCAAGCCCAGCCACTTCAGGCCCTCGAAGATGGAATTGACCGAGGCATCGGTATTGCGTTCCACATCGGTGTCGTCGAGACGCAAAATCATGGTCCCGCCGTTCCGGCGCGCGTAGAGCCAGTTGAAAATAAAAGTGCGGGCGCTGCCCACGTGAAGAAACCCGGTGGGCGAAGGCGCAAAACGTACTCGCGGCTTACCCTGCGAAAGTGGCTGCAAAGATTCGGGCATAGGTGAGGTCGGCTATGGAGAAAGCACGGATCGTGGACTGGGCAACCGTCGTTCGGTTCCTAAACTTTCGATTGTCCAACATTTCGATGGTACGGGGCAGCCAAAAGCATCGTCAAGCCGAGGCGCCATAACGATTTGGCGGCCAACTCCCCGCTCCCCGAAGATACAGAAAAGCCGGACCATGTACTTAAATCCTATTGTGTTCGTGGCGCTTTCTGTGAAAACATTAACTTGCTGTTTCCCCCCGAAACTGAGCGAGCAAATCTTCTCAGGGGTGTCCTGACCGGCCCTATGAACAGCGTCGTCATCACCACAGTCGTGATCCCGGGTTTTGTCTCGGTTCTCCTGTTCCTCGTCTTCACTTATCTCCACGAGCAAAGTCAGCAGCCCTATTTCCGGGCCTGGCAACTAGCCTGGGCTTTCTACTCGCTGCACTATGTACTCGATGCGTTTCCGTCGTCTTCCCTGGCATTTTTTGTCAGCGAGCTTTTCCTGGTGGGGATGGCGCTGTGCATTTTCGTCTCGACCCGCTTGATGCGCGGCTCCTACCGCTTCCGCTGGTACGACGCTGCGGTGGTGGCCGCGGGGATAACGCTGGCCGGTTTTGGCCTGCAGGGGCACGTCATTAATGGCGTCTTTCAACCGGACATCCAACGGCTGGGACTTGGTCTGGCCGCGGTTCTCCTCTACAGCTCTGCCGTCTTCTACTTGAACGGTCACAAACGGGGATCGCTGGCCTTCCAGGTTCTGGCGATTTCGCTGGCTCTGTGGGCCGTCCTGATGGGCGTTGGCCAGTTGCAAAATCCGTGGATGGAAAGATTTGGCAGTGCCACCCGCCTGTTCGGCCCGGTTCCACAGATGCTGTTGGGCATCGCCATGGTGATGGTCCTGTTTGAAAATCAGCGCAACGCGGTGCAGGAAAACACTTTGGCTCTGTCGACTCTGGGCGTGGATCCCCGCCGCCTGCTTTTCGCTGACGACCTGGTGCCCAGCATGCAAGGCGCGCTCGAGCGCTTGATGAGTGCTCTGCCCACGCGCCGGGCCGCGATCTGCATCACGGAAGGCTGGCGAGGTCTCCTGCCTTCGGTGCAGCGAGGTTTTTCTCCGGAATTCCTCGATGCGCTGGAAAGGACCGGTGCCGGAGATTACATCTGTGATCTGGCCTACCGCCAAAGCGGCATCTTCACGGTGCATGACTTGGCCGAGATGGCCGAACCCCTGCCGGTGGGGCCCGTCGGAACTTTCACGGAGTTCAAGCGGATTCTCACCGAAGCCGAAGTCCGCAACCTGACCGCGGTCACTCTGCAGACCCGGGAACACATTTTCGGGGTCATCCTGTTTCCTCATGCCGAGCGCAGGGCTTTCGGTTCGTCCGGCCCACGCCTGATGGTGGGTCTTACTCTGCAACTGGGCCTCACCCTCGAAAATTATGTGGTCAGTCACGATGCCCATCGTCGCACGCAGGAGTACGAACTGCTGACCGAGATCGGCAAGGCGATCAGTTCGCGTCTCGACCAGGACGAAATTCTCCGCACCATCCAGGTCGAACTGGGCCAGATTTTTGATACGAGTCACTTCTACATCGCATTCCAGGAGGCGGAAGAAATCCGCTTCGAACTCGAGGTGAGAGATAATCGAGTCCTGCCCAAACGCACCCGTGAACTGCGAAATGCCTTCACCGAGCACGTGATCCGCAGCGGTGAGCCTTTGCTCATCCGCTCCGACCTGGAGAAGACACGGAGCCGGCTGGGGATCAGCCATGTGCCGGAGCGCCCGGCCAAGTGCCTGATTGCCGCGCCTGTTTTCCTGGGCAACAAGCCCTCCGGAATCATGGTGGCGATGCACCCCGAGCGCGAATTCGTCTTCGAACAACGCGACCTCGATGTGCTGGTGACGGCTGCCGGCCAGGTCTCGGTTGCGGTGGAGAATGCCCGGCTGTTCGCCGATGAGCAGCGCCGCTCCCGGCAGCTCGCCTTCCTCAACAACGTTTCCCGCACTGCCATCTCCAGCGACGATCCCGTCCACATGTTGAGCCAGATCGCCCGGGAGATTCAAAAGAACTTCAGCTTCGATCACATCGGGATCGGCCTGCTCGACTACGGAACCAAAGAAATAGAGATCAAGGCCGAGGCCGGGGCCACTACTCTGGCCACGGGCAGGCGCATTCCTCTCGGGACCGGAATCCTGGGTCGCGTGGCCCGCACCGGGGAACGCGCCCTCGTGCAGAACGCGTTGCCCGGCAATCTGACGGGAATTCTTCCGGATTCGCGCGCTGTGCTTTGTATCCCGATCAATTACGGCGAATCGTTGCTCGGCGTCCTCAATATTGAGAGCCGGAACGAGAATGCGTTCTCCCCTCAGGATGTCCTGATCCTCAACACGCTCGCCGACCTGCTGGCCACGGCGCTGCACAACGCTTTCGTCTTCCAGAAGCTGCAACAGCAGTCCATCACCGACGGTCTGACCGGAATCAAGACCCGCCGCTTTTTCTGGGAAGCCTTGTCGGCGGAGTGGAAGCGCGCGTCGCGCTCCGGGCGTCCGTTTTCCGTGGTGCTCATCGATCTCGACAAGTTCAAAGAGGTCAACGACACCATGGGCCATTTTGAAGGCGATCTCGTGCTGGCCCGCGTCGGCCGCCTGCTGGAGCAGAAGTCGCGGCAGTCGAACGTGGTGGCCCGCTACGGCGGCGACGAGTTCATCATTCTGATGCCCGACACCGGCGCCGAGCAGGCCCAGGTGCTGGCCGAGCGCCTGCGCCAGTGGATTGCCGGCGACCCCATGCTGGGCGAGCACCACGTGACCGGCAGTTTCGGCGTCGCCTGTTTCCCCATGCACGGCTTCTCCATTGACGACATTATTCGCGTCGCCGATGCCGGCATGTATGTTTCCAAGCGTTCGGGAGGAAACCTGGTTTCGACCGCCCAGGAATTCGTCGAAGGCCAGGACTTCGCTCGGCAGCGCCAGCAGATTTCCGCGTATATCGAAGGCTTCCTGCAGCGCGAGCACACCGGACCAGAGGATCTCGAAGAGTTGACCTCCACGCTGCGCAAGCTCTGTGGCGGGGATGAAGACTGCAACGTGCCCCTGTTGAAGGAAGCCATCGAATCACTGAGCCGCGCCGCCGAGTCGCGCGAATTCCAGACCGCCGGCCACGGAGATCTGGTGGCGCGCTATGTCGAGGTCATTGCCCGCGCACTGGGCCTGTCCTCCGAGGAGACCGCCGATCTGGTCTACGCCGCCCGGGTTCACGACGTGGGCAAGATTTTCGTGCCCGAGCGCATCCTCAACAAACCTGGACCGCTCAGCGACGATGAATTTCTCCAAGTGCGAATGCACGCGCACGTGAGCGCCGAGATCGTGGGCGTAATTCCGCACAGCGCGATGATGCGCGACGCGATTGAGCATCATCACCAGCGCTTCGACGGCTCCGGCTATCCCGATGGGTTAAAAGGTGAGCAGATCCCGCTTTGGGCGCGCATTATCGGCCTGACCGACGCCTACGCCAACATGGTCACCGAGCAGTCCTTTGCCGCCGCCAGAACGCCAGAGCAGGCGCTCGACGAACTTTCGAAGATGAGCGGCACCCGCTTCGACGGCATGCTGGTGCGCCTGCTTCTGCGCGGTCTGAAGTCGGAGCGGACTCCGTCAAGTTCGGGAGACTGACGACTCCCTCAGGTCTCGTCATCCCGGCGCACTAGCCTCTTTCATAAATAGCTTTGGGAAGCGCTTCGAGCCTTGCCGTCACTGTACAAACCCGTTTCATAGATTGCTTTTGGGATGGGCACGGCTTCAATCCCTGCCCCTCCACGCCGCGAAAAATGCGGGCTTCAGCCACTGCGGTCTTCTCCCCTTGCAACTGCGCCCCATAAACTGGAAACTAGTCTGCCATGTCTATCCCTCTTTCTCTTTCCGGCAAAGTCGCTCTCATCTCCGGCGGTTCGCGCGGCATCGGCGCAGCTACAGTCCGCATGTTCACCGCCGCCGGCGCCAAAGTCGTTTTCAGCTATCGCAGCGCTCGCCCCCAGGCCGAAGCCCTGGCCAAAGAGTGCGGCGCCGCGATCTGTCACCCCGTGGCCCGCGACCTGAATAACCCGGAAGCCGCCCGCTCCCTGGTAGCCGAGACCGTCAGGCATTTTGGCCGGCTCGATATCCTGGTCGCCAACCACGGCGTCTGGCCGGAGCAGGACGTCCCCATCGAGCGCATGACCGATGAGCAATGGCGCTCCACCATGGCGATCAATCTTGATGGCGTTTTCGGCCTGGTCAAACACGCCGTGGCTCAGATGAAAGCGCAGTCTCGGAAGCATCCCGTCGCCGGGCACCTTGTGCTGATCAGTTCCACCAGCGGCCAGCGCGGCGAAGCTTTTCACTGCGACTACTCCGCCACCAAAGGCGCTCTCATCAGCATGACCAAGACCCTCTCCACAGAACTTGCTCCGGCGGGGATTTATGTGAACTGCGTGGCCCCCGGCTGGGTGGATACCGACATGAGCGCCGGGGCTCTGGCCGATCCGAAGAGCGGGGAGGAGATCCGCCGCACCATTCCCCTGGGCCGCGCCGGCAAACCGGAGGAGATTGCCGCTCCGGTCCTGTTTTTATGCACGGAGCATGCCAGCTTCATCACCGGCGAGGTCTTCAATGTGAACGGCGGAGCGGTCCTCGTAGGATAAAGGCCGCCTAGAATGAGGACGAAGAAGCCCACAAAAACGCTCCTGGCGAGCTTGCGTTTCAGCGATTTTCTGCATCCAAGGAATGCAGAGGAGCTTTTACTGCAGCGCGCAGAAAACCTACAAGAAACGCTACAATTCTGATTGCACGCGACCACTCCCTTAGCTGGCATGAAACGGTTTTTCCCGATTCTGGTTTTGGTGTGCTCGGCCTGGTCCAATGCGGCCTGGTCCCTCGTGTGGGATCGGTCGCAGGACGCGGTACCCGCCTCGCCCCAAACTTCCTCCCGGGTTACCAGCACCTCCGCCGCAATTCCTGTGGCCCAGCAGAATGCCAATCAGGCCAAGGCCCTGCTCGACCAGGCGATCCAGGCTTTGGGTGGACAAGCCTATCTCACCATCCGCGATCGCGAGCAACAGGGACGCGGCTACAGTTTCCATCATGGCCGTCCCAGCGGCCCGGGCAATGTGTTCTGGAGTTTCAGCGAATTTCCCGACAAGGAACGAATCGAAATCACCAAGGAGCGCGATATCGCCGAGCTCTATGTCGGCAACAAGGGCTACGAACTCACTTACAAAGGCGCCCATCCCATCGAAGAAAAGGACATGGTCGACTATCTCCGCCGCCGCCGCTTTTCGCTCGACACGGTGCTGCGGACCTGGGTCAACGACCCCACTGTCGCTCTCCTGTATGAAGGCAACGCCATCGCCGCGCAACACCCCGCGCTACAGGTGACTTTGATCAACTCGAAGGACGAGGCAGTTACGCTCTACTTCGATGCCGAGACCCACCTTCCCGTCAAGAAGTCGTTCCAGTGGCGCGACCCCGTCGATCGGCAGCGCAACCTCGAAGAGGAAATCTACGAGAACTATCGCCTGGTTCAGGGCGTGATGGCGCCCTACAACGTTACCCGCTATTTCAACGGCGATATGGCGAGCCAGCGCTTCTTCAACTCGGTGAGCATCAATCAAGGACTCGATCCGGCCATGTTCGACCCCAATTCCGGCTACAACCCCAACAAACAGCCCGGCAAACGCTAATTCACCGTCCCCAGGTTGGGTTGTAGCTCATAACTGACTGAAAAATAATTAGTTGCACATTCATTGCCCGACAGGTGCACAGTCTGGTTCGGACCCCAGTCCGCCACGGAGTGTGGCTTTTTTGCCACAGACAGGTTTTCCCGCGCAGGCAGTAGTCTATGGCTTCACTGGAACATACCCTGATTCATTCTTGACCCAAGAGCAGACAATCCGCTCGGCGGTGGAATGCAGCGGCGTGGGCTTACACAGCGGCGCTCCTGTATCCATGCGCATGCTTCCCGCTCCCGCGGGGACCGGCATCGTTTTCCGCCGCACCGATCTCGACGGCTTCGAGATCGAGGCCGTCAGTCGCAATGTGGCCCGGGTCAGCTATGCCACCAGTCTCATGAAGAAGGGCGTGCTCATCTCCACCACCGAGCACGTGCTTTCGGCCTTCATCGGTGTGGGCATCGATAATGCCATCGTCGAGCTCGACAACCTGGAATTGCCCATCCTCGACGGCAGCGCCCGGCCCTTCGTCGAGATGATTCAGAAGGCGGGCGTTCGCAGGCAGCGGCGTCCCCGCAAGTATTTGAAGATTCGGCGCGAGCTGGAAATGCGGGAAGGGAACAAGTTCATCGGTGTGTATCCCGCGGACAGCTACTCCGTTGCTTATTCCATCAACTTCCCCCACCCGCTCATCGGCAAAGAGACGTTTCGGGTCGAACTCAGCAATGGAAGTTATCTGCGGCACATCGCGGCAGCGCGCACCTTTGGTTCGCGCCAGGACGAGCAGGCCATGCGCAACATGGGACTGATTCGCGGCGCCTCCCGCGAAAACTGCATCGTGCTTACGCGCGATGGAATCGAGAACGGCCCGCTCCGCTTCCCCGACGAATTTGTGCGCCACAAGGTGCTCGATCTGGTGGGCGACCTGGCGCTGCTGGGCAAGCAGATCCTGGGCAATGTAGTCGCTGACCGCGCTGGCCACGCCATGCACACCGCCCTGGTCTCGCGCATCCTGCGCGACAAGACCCTGTGGGAAGAAGTAACTTTCCCCGGCGCAGATGCCGACCGCGTGGTCCTTTCCAGCTCACAGGTTGCGGCTGGATCTTCCCTTTAGATTTGGATCAATAAGATTGGAACTGCCAGGACGGCCGCTCCACGTCGATGTCTTCCAACTGCATCAGTCGGCCGGTTCGCAAGGCGGTTCGCTGGGGTCGTTCGTATCGATGGGCCGTTCGCGCAGCAGTCTCTCCAGTTCAGCCCGGGTCTGGTCAATCACGGCAGCCGCGAACTGTCGTGCGGATTCCTGACGCTCCTTCGACAGCTCTTTCACGCGCATGTTGAGCAGGGGAATATCCTCCTCAAACCAGCGCAGCGTTCGTTGCACTTTGGCAATGCGGAAATCGGTATTCATGGATGATGGCTCTGGTGATTTTCCAGAATGCCAACGCCCAGGATTAGACACAAGTCTCACAGAAGATACCCCCCAGGCGGCGCGCCTCAGGCGCGGCTGGGAGCTCGGCGGTGCCAGGCGTTTACTGTAGGCGTTCGGAATCCGCGGCCACGATCCGTTCTTTCGCTCCGGGAAGTTCTTCCTCCAGCCGTTCGTCAAGCCAGCGCTCCAGATGCTCCTGGGAGTCTTGCGGAACGTGATGGAAGCGGAGCCCGGCGCGCCCCTTGACGTCTGCCCAGACTACTTCGGCCTCCACGTCCAGTTTGAAGTTGCTTTCGGGGAGCCGGAATTGAAGACGAGGCACGGCCCCCTTGGGCAGGGCTTCCCGCAACATCAGGGCTATGCCGCTTTCGCTGATGTTCGTACTGGTCGCCTTGACGACCTTATCGTCGAGCTGGATCTGCACCTGCATCTTTACCGGTTGGCGGAAGTAGCGGCGACGCTCCCGAATCATGAAATTCAGCGCGGCATGAAAGCAACGGGACGCGTTGAGCACACTAATCGGCTTCTGCAGAACGAAGTTGGCCCCCATCCCAAAGGCATCGTGGGTCGTGGTCTTCTTTCCATTCAGGATGGCAAAGGTCACCGAGCTCTTGTTGCTGGGCGTGCTTCTCAACCCCTGCAACACCTCCAGACCGCCCTTCAGATCGTCGCAATCCACGATGATCGCGTCGAACTTCTCGGAGATCAGTATGTCGGCGGCGGCCCGCGCCTCATGGCAGATTTCCACTTCAATCGAAAGCTTTTCGAGAGTGGGCCGGACCACGCGGACCAGATCAGAATCCTGGCTCAATAACAGGGAGTCCAACGTCATGCTTGCGATTCTAGGGGTCCGGGGCGAGGCACGATAGTAACAAAGGTAACGGGTCTCTTGTTGGCCTTATGGACGCGAGCCGCGGGAACGATTGAGAGTTGTCTAACCCTAGGACAGGCCCCAACCCGCTCCAGGATTGTGCTCTGCCCAATTTTCGGGGTACAACTGGACACGGTCAGGAAATGCGCAACCTCGCCTATCTTTCACTCGGATCCAACGTTGGCGACCGCGAGCAGCACCTGCGCGCCGCGATCCGGCAGCTCGAAGCCGAGGGGCGCATCGTATCGGTTTCTTCCTTCTACGAAACCGAGCCGGTAGAATTCACCGACCAGGGGTGGTTCCTGAATTGCGCCTTAGCTCTGGAAACGACTAAGGCCCCAGAGCAACTGATGGCGGATCTACTGCACATCGAGCGGGACATGGGCCGGCAACGCAACCAGAAAAAAGGCCCGCGCATTATTGATATTGACATCCTGCTGTTCGGTGACAGGATCATTGATTCGCCCGAGCTGGCCGTCCCCCATCCCGCCATGCAACAGCGCCGCTTTGTGCTCGAACCCCTGGCAGAGATCGCGCCTGAAATGCGGCATCCGTTGCTGAAGAAAGCCGTCCGGGAACTGCTCGACGCTCTGCCCGCCGGGCAAACCGTTCGCCGTTGTATAAAACCCAACGACTAACGACCGGCCTACGGCAGGATGATGCGGCTGCCCGCTTCCTGCGCCGTCACTACCGCGGACTCTTTCTCCGGAAACTGGGCGAACAGAAACTCCACAAAGGCTCGCGCTTTGGGACGTCCCGAGGTCCGCCCCTGCGCCAGTCGCAGCAGAAAAACCAAGGCCTTCAGGACCTCAGAGTCGCGGAGGCTCGAGGAGCCCGCGTGTTTCTGCTCCGCCTCGCGGTACTCCTTGACCATGTTCTCCACTTCGGCGGCGGCCCTGCGTTGCGAGTCCCTGGTCAGCGGCTGCTCGTAGTGCAGCCCCGAGTTCACCCGCCGCTCGTAGCTCGTCGCCAAAACTGAAAGAGCGGCAATCAGGTCCTGATCGTGCAGGCTGCGGTCGGCGCGCGCGGCCTTGGCCAGCGCATAGGTCAGCCCCATGAGCAGATGTTCTTTCTCATACAAGAACTGATCGGAGACTTCGACCTGCAGAAACAATCCAGCCGGCTCGATCTGATCCGCCGAGCGCGGCTTGTCGTGCTCGCGGGCCTGCAGCAGATATGGGCAGTCGCTGGGGCAATCGAGCGTTACCTCGCGCAGTTCGCCGCAGCACTGCGGACAGATCCGTCCGTGCACGGCCGGACAAAAGCGTTTCTCCTTGCGGATTTCACAAATCGCGCAGCTCAATCGCGGCTCTCCCCAGAAAGCATTATGGCATCCCGCCCTAAGATTCCACCACGAAGAAGCCGAGCCACGCAGAAGATAACCGCGATTTCAGATTTCAGATTGCTGATTGCAGATTTCAACCCAACACCGTCACCGATGGGTGGTGGCACATGAGCTTTTAATCTGAAATCTGCAACCTTAAATCTGCAATCTGAATTCCCCCTCCCCGGTTACCACGCTGGTACGCATGGCAGGCCCATTCCGGTATTGGGAGATGTGAGAAACCCTGTAGAAATGCACTCTCCAGCGTGCGCGAATTAGAAAACCCTTGTAAAATAAGGTGTTTTCCACAGGGCAGCAGGTATAAGATAGCGCCCGCTGGTATTAAACCGATTTTTACGAGGAGGAAGTATGGCTTCAGGCATGACCAAGACTCAGCTCATTCGGCATCTCGCCGAGAAAAATCAACTCAACAACAAGGCCACCGCGGCTTTTCTAGAGCACCTGGCCGATACCGCAATCAAGGAAACCAAGAAGAACGGCGTGTTCGTTGTGCCCGGCCTCGGCCGGCTGGTGAAGGCTCATCGCAAGGCGCGCATTGGCCGCAACCCGCAGACCGGCGAACCCATCCAGATCAAGGCTAAGACCGTGGTGAAGTTCCGCGTCGCCAAGGCCGCCAAGGACGCAATCGCCCCCAAGAAGTAGCTCAGGTTCGAGATCGACGAAGGCCGGCTTAGGCCGGCCTTTGATTTTTTTTGGGGGATGCACATGTGGGGCTGGCCGCCCCCGACGGTCGAGCGAAGCTCGACGGCTCCTTTGGTAGAATCAACAAGCTCACCACTAACTAACCTGCCATGCTCAACTGGATCGTCATCGGAATCGGCGACATCGCGACCCGCCGCGTCATCCCCGCCATCCAGGCCGAGCCCAGAAGTCGCCTGTACGGCCTCGTCACCCGCGACCCCGCCAAAGCAGCGCCTTACAAAACGCGCGTCTGGGCGACCCTTGACGCAGCGCTCGCCGATCCAGAGGTTCAGGCCGGGGTTCAGGACAACGTGCAAGCCGTCTATGTCGGCACGCCGGTCTTCCTGCACGCCCAGCAGACCATTCAGTCCCTGCGCGCGGGAAAGCATGTGCTCTGCGAGAAGCCCATGGCCATGAACGAAGCCGAGGCCCGCAGCATGCTGGCAGCCGCGGACAAGAGCGGCAAGACCTTCGGAGTCGCCTACTATCGCCGCTCCTATCCCAAGGTGCAGCGCGCCAAGCAACTTCTCGCAGCCGGAGTTATTGGCCAGCCCGTGCTCGCCGAACTCACCTGCCACTCCTGGTTTGACGGACAAGGCAGCCGCAGTTGGCTGGTCGATCCCGCCAAGGCCGGAGGCGGTCCGCTGTTCGACATCGCCTCGCACCGCATCGACGTTCTGAACTTTCTTTTTGGCCAGCCCCTGCGAGTCGCTGGCCAACTCTCGAACGTAGTCCATCACTACGCCGTGGAAGACAATGCCACGGTGATGATTGAGTACGCCGGCGGAGTCCGCGGCGTAGTAGATGTTCGCTGGCATTCGAAAATCAACCGCGACGAATGCCGCATCCGCGGCACCGACGGCGAGATGGAACTAAGCCCTCTGAATGGCCCCGAGCTCATCTATACCGCGGCCCGCGAGCCCGGCGGTCGCGAGAGGCTCCCGCCACACGCCAACCTGCACTATCCCATGCTGGAAAACTTCGTGGACGCCGTGGAAGGCAAAGCCCCGCTGCTGGCCAGCGGGGCCTCATCCTACTGGACGGACTGGGTGACGCAGGAAGCCCAAGCCCGCCATAGTCATTAGCTGGGCTTCCGAATGTGCCGACAGCCGCCCGGCTGCCTGCCCTGAGCGGAGCCGATGGGTCCGCCGAGCGAGGCTCGGTGCACACGCGATCTGCCTTGGTCCGTCTCACTTCCGGTACTCGTTCTTCACCACCTCGCCGCCCTTCATCACAAATTTAACGCGCTCGAGAGTAGTCACGTCCTTCACCGGATCGCCATCCACCGCAATTATGTCCGCCCACGCTCCCGGCTCCAGAGTGCCCACCTTGCCCGACCAGCCCAGCAAGTCCGCGGCATTCACGGTGGACGCCTGAATCGCCTGCAGCGGCGTCAGCCCCAGCCTCACCATCACCGCAAACTCGTGCGCATTCAGGCCATGCGGATAAACCGCCGCATCCGTGCCGAACGCAACCTTCACTCCGCTGGCAAACGCGTGCGCAATATTCTTACGCGCCGCCGGAATCACTTCCTCGGCCTTGGCCAGCAGCGGCGGAGGCAGGCGAGTCAGCCCCGCATTGTCGATCATCCAGTCTCCCAGATAAAGCGTCGGCACCAGATACGTGCCGTGCTCCTTCATGGCCGCAATGCCGGCGTCGTCAATGTAAGACCCGTGCTCGACCGAATCCACTCCGGCTTCGGCGGCCCAAAGAATGCCCTGCGCCCCGTGCGCGTGGGCCGCAACTTTGCGGCCCAGCCGGTGCGCGTCGGCCACGATGGCCTTCATCTCCTCCAATGTGTATTGCGAGGCCTGGGGATTGTCACCCAGCGAGAGAACTCCGCCGGTCGCGCACACCTTGATCAGATCAGCCCCGTACTTAATGTTTTCGCGCACCTTGTGCTGCACCGCGGCAATGCCGTCCGCCACGCCGTCACTAGTGGCGTGATATTCGAAGGGCAGCATGTTGTTGTCGCAATGTCCGCCGGTGATGCTGAGCGGCGGTCCGCTCACCAGCATCCTCGGCCCGGGCACATCGCCCGCATTGATCGCGTCGCGCAGGGCCACGTCGGTGAACTCGCGTGCCCCCACGTTGCGCACCGTGGTGAAGCCCGCGAGCAAAGTCACGCGTGCATTCTTGGCGCCAATCAAGGCCTCTCGCGGCACCGAAATCGCCAGCCGGTCGTAACCAAACCGGGGCTCCATGGTGAGATGCGTGTGCGCGTCAATCAAGCCCGGCAGCACGGTTGCGTTCGGCAGCTCAATGCGCACCGCGTCGGCGGGAATCTTGGTCTCCGCGGCCGCGGCCGCGCTGACGATCTTTCCGTCTTCAATCACCAGCATCTGGTCGGCCAACAGCTTGCCCGTTTTCACGTCGAGCACGTGCCCCGCGTGCACCACCACGGGCTGAGACGCCTGCGCCGCCAGCAGCGCCCCCAGGCAAAACAACGCAACCGCAACCGCCACAACTTTGTGGATTGTCTTCAAGATGATTTCCCTTTCCCCAGAATGTTCGATATCAACGCCGAATATGGATCAACGCCGAATGATGATAACGAAAAGCAGCGGCAAATTCCCGAACACCACCACGCGGTCAGAATCACAGAAATGGCATTGGCAAGGCCTTCCGCCCCATCCGGCGCGCGAAGATGCCGGATGCGTGCCTGTGTACAACCTGCCTCGTGTACAAGAGTGGAACAGGAGTGGAAGAGGGGCGCTTCAGCGCCGCGTAAAGCCTGCACCGTGAATATGGGCTTCAGCCCCTGTGAACCCGTCCTCCGGGGCAATCACGCTAACCCTAGCCCCCCGGCCCGTCATTGGAAACGTATTGTTCCAGCGACTCCAGTTCGCGGCTCAGGTCGTCGACGCGCCACTCCAGCAGATTTCGAATGGAGAGAATTCCCAGCAGCTTGCCGCCGTCGTCGGCCACCGGCAGGTGCCGGAAGTGCCGCTCCAGCATGGTGGTCAGAGCCTCGCCCGGCCCTGTACTCCGCGTGGCCATCTCCACCGGTGTGGTCATCAGATCGCGCACCGGAGTGCTCTTCGGGTCCACGTGGCTGAGCGCCATTTTTCGCAGCACGTCGCGCTCCGTAAAAATGCCCGCCACCCGGAACTCGCTGTCAACCACCGCCACCGCGCCCACATGGTGATCGAGCATTTTGTGTATAGCATCGGCCACGCTGGCTTCCAGCCCCACGGCAGCAATCTCGCGGTCACAAAGCTCCAATACGCTCATAAGCGCCCCCTTACAGCCCCAGCCACCACCACGGAGCCGAATCCGACCGACTCAAGGTAGATTGACGCATTATGCCCGCGGCGAAACCGTTGTCAAGGGAATTTGGCGGTTAACCCGGGAATTCTGCGTTCGGTCCCGGGGGAAAAGCCCATCCCAGGAAAGCGTGCGGCGCGCAACGCCGGCTGCAAGCGTTACAAGCCCGTCATCGCGTCCGCCTCAATCTCGACCAGGATCTCCGCCGAGATCAGCGCGCTCACCTGCACCATCGACGTAGCCGGACGAATGTCGCGGAAGAATTCTCCATGCGCCTTGCCAATCTTTTCCCACTCCGCAATGTTCGTGACGTACATGCGAGTGCGCACCACGTCCTGCATCCGGGCTCCGGCTTTTTTCAACGCACTCTCAATGTTCTTCAACGTCTGCACCGCCTGCGCATAGACGTCTCCCACGCCCACGATCTTCCCGTCTGGCCCGGTCGCAGTCGTCCCCGAAACGTGCACATAGCCCCCTACTTTCACCGCACGGGAGTAACCCACGATCGGTTCCCACGGCGTGCCGCTTGAAATATTCTGCCGCGCCAGATCCTGACGATCTAAATTTTGACGATCCGACTTTTGATCCATCCGATTCCTCCTTGCTGACTCGTTGCACTTGGCGAATGTGGCATTTGCATGCAAGATTAGCAGCCGCCTGCTTCGACTGCCAGCAAACTTGCCTTGCCAACTCCTGTTCAACCCATCGTTTCTGACCGATTACAAAAATAGATCATGGCGATAAACAAAAGTCACTTGCGTTTCGAGCGTACATGAGATATCTACCATGCAAGTGGCTGAAATCCCGTGCCCGGCACGGCTTTCAGGGGGCCAAAATTATGATTCCGGAATCGCACCCGCTGCAGCAGTTGTTCCTCGATTTAGTTGGACGACACTACGCCGCAGAAATCGGGATTCGCGATCCTCAGATCGTGGCCTACGTGTCTCATTTGTTGTCGGAGTTCTGCGAAGCCGATCAGGTCTTCAAGATTCACGACGTATCCAATCGTCCGCTGTCCGACGTCGGCGAAATGTTGATCGAGTCCGATCCGGTCTACGGTCCGGCGCCTTCGTTTGACCGCGAGCGCCAGGTGCGCAAACACATCGGCGACTACACTCTGTTTCTGGCCGGAATGTTCCCCGAAAGCATTAACCGCTTCCGCCTGCGCCATCAGCGTCTGGAAAATTTCGTGGAGTGGGTGAAGGCCGGCAAGGAGAGTTACTACATCGTCTCCAAGTTCGAACACTTCGAATACGCCAAGGTCGCGCCCCTGTTTGCCAGCCTCGCGCGCAACTTTGAAGGTTGCGTCTACGGGCTCAACATGGTGAAAAACGATCTGGCGGAGATGCAGCATCCCATTGTTCGACGAGACGACGTTCGACGAGGCGACGTCCGCACCGATGAACTGATCATGTAGCCTGATCTGCCCAGGACTCTGACGAGGCACCCGCTCAGCCCCGCAGATCGGTGGCGCTTCCCATGCGGTAGAAACTCAGCGCCGCACTGCCTTGCACCAGCTTGCGAAATCTTCGTAGCGGCCCGAACTCTTCCCCCGGATCGAACTTCTTTTCGTGTTCCGCAATCACCATCGACATGGCCCACACCACCGACGAATCCGCCAGCGTCCGCAGGGTTTCCCGGTAGGCATCCTGCATCCGGTAGGGTGGGTCAATAAACACCACGTCGGCCGCCACATGCTCGCGCTCCATGCGCCAGAACGCGCGCGGCAATTCCTCATGAAAAAGCTTGAACCCGCTGACGATGTTCAGGTTTTGCAGGTTGGTGCGGATCACGTTCGCCGCCTCCGCTGACGACTCCACAAAATACACCTGCTTGGCTCCCCGGCTGAGCGCTTCGATTCCCACTGCTCCCGTCCCGGCAAACAGATCGAGCCAAACGCTGCCCTCGAGGGCCTCGACATTCCCCGCCGTCAGCACATTGAAGAGCGTTTCCCGAAGCCGGTCCGAGGTCGGACGAATGTCCATGCCGCGCAGAGAACGCAGCGGCCGGCTTCGATATTTTCCCGCAATCACCCGCATGGCTCTGTACTTTCGGTCGCCGCAATCAATATATCTGTCCATGTAGAATAAGAGTAGCCAAGGCTTATGCGAAGCTGGTCCATCCCGGTAGGACGCCTGTTCGGCGTGGACGTCCGCCTTCATCTTACCTTCTTCATTCTGCCTCTTTTTATCTTCTGGACCGAGTACGGCGTGCACGGCTCGGCCAACGGACCGCGCGATCTGGCCCTCACCGGCATCATTCTGGCTTGTGTTGCGGCCCATGAATGCGGACACATGTTCGCCGCCCGGCGTTTTGGTCTCATCCCCAAAGCGGTGATCCTGCTGCCGCTTACCGGCGTCACCATATATGACGAGTCTCGGGCCGAA
Organism: uncultured Acidobacteriaceae bacterium; assembly: GCA_963825155.1. Classification (GTDB taxonomy): domain Bacteria; phylum Acidobacteriota; class Terriglobia; order Terriglobales; family Acidobacteriaceae; genus Sulfotelmatobacter. Next base: position 326,590 of record CAWGRZ010000006.1, read on the forward strand.
AAGCCGCAGCCCGCCGCGCTGTTGTGGAAGCGGGAAATTCGCCTGGCCCTGGTCGGACCACTGGTGAATCTGGCGCTCGCGTTTCTGTCCGCCGCGGTTGTGATCGCCACGGCCTCCTCGCGAATCGATCTCTGGAAGTGGCCTTTTCTCCAGGCTGCCAACCTTCCTCGCAGCCTGGTGTGGGCTAATCTCTATCTGGCGGTCTTGAATCTTATGCCCGCCTATCCGCTCGATGGCGGGCGCATTCTGCGCGCCGTGTTCTCTCGCACGCTCGACGCTTCCTCCGCCACCCGGCGCGCCGTTTCCATCAGCAATGCCATCGCCATGGTGCTGATGGTGGCCGGCCTGTTCAGCGATAACTGGCTCACCATGATCGGCGTCATCGTTTTCTCCGCGGCCCAATTGGAGGAGCGCGCCCTGGTCTTCCAGTCGGTGCTCGACACCGTCCGCCTCGAAGAAGTCATGCTTACCGACTTCGCCACCCTCTCCCCCGCCGACACTCTGGAAGACGCTCTGGAGAAGGCGGTGCATTCTCTGCAGGATGATTTCCCCGTGGTTCGGGGCAGCGATATGGTCGGCGTGATTTCGAAGCAGCGGATTCTCGACGCGTTGCGCGCCGAAGGAAACGGCTATGTGCAGGCCGTGATGAACAAGATTTTCGAAGTGTCGCTGCGCCAGGACTCGCTGGGATCAGCCTTCCGCAAGCTTACCTCCCGCAATTCCAGCATCATCCCCGTCGTTGAAGACCAGCGCCTGATCGGCATCGTCACCCTGCAGAACCTGATGCACTCCATGGCCCTGCTGGCCGAAAGCCGCAAACTGCAGCGGGACCAAGCCGAGTCGTAAGCGTCAGACTGGTTTTCTTTGCGTCCTTTGCGATACCTTAGCGACCTTTGCGGTTAAAGCTTTTCTCTCGGCCGAGATCACCTGACACGCCCTAGAACAGCCGAATCCCCTTCGCCTGCTGCACCGCCGGAATGCGTTGAGCTTCGTCAGCACACGGTCCGAAGCCGAGTCGTAAGCGTCAGACTGGTTTTCTTTGCGTCCTTTGCGATACCTTAGCGACCTTTGCGGTTAAAGCTTTTCTCTCAGCCGAGATCACCTGACACGCCCTAGAACAGCCGAATCCCCTTCGCCTGCTGCACCGCCGGAATGGTTCTGAGCTTCGTCAGAACGCTCTCCGGCACAACCCCATCCACGTGGACCACCGCGATCGCCTCGCGCGGCTGATCGGAGCCTTTTTCCGCGCTGCGCCGCCCCAGCGAGAAGTCCGCGATGTTGATCGACTCTTCGCCCAGAATTGTTCCCACCTTGCCGATCACGCCGGGCACGTCGCGGTTCCTCAGGTAGATCAGGTTGCGCTCCAGCGGAGCTTCCACGTCAATGCCATCCACATGCAGCAACCGCGGCGCGTCCCCATGCAGCACCGCCCCTTTCACCATGTGCTCTTCCGTCGAGCTCTTCAGAAAAATCGAGAGCACGCTGCCCGCCCCGCCGGTCGACGCCTTCGCCTTGTGCGATTCCAGCACGTGCAGTCCCCGCGCATCTGCAATCGCAGCCGCGTTGACCAGATTCGCTTTCTCCTCCAGCGCCTGGTTCAGAATGCCCTTAATAGCCCCGTTGCGAATCAACTCCGTCTTCCACTCCGCGATGTGCCCGCTGTAGCGAATCGAGATTTCTTCAATCGAGCCTTCCGAGACTTGCGCCAGAAACGCCCCCATACGCTCCGCCAGCACGATGTAGGGCGACATGGTCGCATACTCTTCCGCCGACACCGACGGCACATTGACCGCGTTCTGAATCACTCCATGTTTCAGATACTCCTTCACCTGCTGCGCAATCTGCACGCCCACGGCCTCCTGCGCCTCGACCGTGGACCCACCCACATGCGGCGTCAGCACAACGTTTTCCAGAGCCAGCAGCGGCGAGTTCTTGGGAGGCTCTACCGCGAAGACATCGAGCGCTGCCGCCGCCACCCGCCCGTGCTGGAGCGCCTGCGCCAGGTCCGCCTCGTTAACGAGCTCCCCGCGCGCACAGTTCACCAGCCGCACGCCTTTCTTCATCTTCGCGATCGACGCCTCGTTGATCATTCCCGCGGTCTGCGGCGTCAGGCCTACGTGCAGCGTAATGTAGTCCGCAACGGCGTAAAGTTCATCGAGGCCCGCCAGCCGAATCCCCTGCTCCTTCGCCACCGCCACCGACACAAACGGATCGTGCGCCACCAGTTCCATGCCGAACGCCCGCGCCCGCCGCGCCACTTCCATGCCCACACGCCCCAGCCCAACAATGCCCAGCGTCTTCCCGCGCAGTTCCGTTCCTTGCAGCGATTTCTTCTCCCACTTGCCCGCGTGCATGAGCGCGTCGGCCCGGCACAGGTGCCGAGCCATGGCCAGCATCATGCCCAGCGTCTGCTCCGCCACCGCCACGGCGTTGGCTCCCGGAGTATTCATCACCGCAATGCCCTTATGAGTCGCGGCTTCGAGATCAATGTTGTCCACGCCCACGCCCGCCCGCCCGATCACGCGCAGCTTCTTCGCATGTTCCAGCAGTTTGGCGTCCGCCTGCACCGCCGAGCGCACGATCAGCGCGTCTGCCGACTCCAGATGTTCCGCCAACTTGCCGTCCAGTTGATCGGCGGTAAGAACGGTCCAGCCCGGCTCTTGCAATTGCGCCACTGCCGAAGCCGAAATTTTTTCCGCAACAATAATTTTCACGAATGAGTTCCTTTGAATGACGCTCCTATTTCGGAAATCCCTTTGACAACCAATTGACGGGAAATTGACACCCCTCTGACACTTGGCTGCCCATGACTTTCTAGACTCTCTTTCATGGGCCCTGCCCCAGGAGAACAACTATGAAAACGATGCACACGATCAAAACGATCTTGCTCGCGACTCTGGTCGCATTCACGCTGGCCTGCGGCTACGGTTCCAAGACCTACCCTCCGGTCGCTGGTTCAGTGCCCGCCCTTACCCAGCTCAATCCTGCCTCCGCGACCGCGGGTGACGCTGCCTTCACTTTAACCGTCACCGGAAGCAACTTTGGGGCCAAGGCAGTCGTCAACTGGAACGGCGTTGCCCAGACCACGAACACCACTTACATGACCGGCAACCAACTCACCGTGGCCATCCCGGCCTCGGCCATCGCGGCCCCCGGCACCGTCGCGGTCACCGTGACCAACCCCGGCACCAAGGGCACAGGCATGTACGGAAACGGCGGAACCTTGCCTGAAACTTCGAACAGCATGGACTTCACCATCAACTAATTGGTCGAATCGTTTGGGTCGGAAGGCCACGGATGTAATCGCCTTCAGGCGCCGACCAGTTGTCGTTTCTCGGACTGGGTGCGGGCATAGACTTGCTGCGCCGCCCGCACCGCTGCGCCATACTCGACGCTCTTGTCGGTCACCCGCGCCAGCACGTGTTCGAGCGCGCCCAGAATTCCGATAGTGTCGAGATAGTCGTAGTACCCGATGTGCGCGATGCGAAACAGTTTGCCCTTCATCTCGCCTTGTCCGTTCGCCACCACGGCGTCAAACGACTCGCGGAATTCTTTCACCATCTTGCTGGAGTCCACTCCTTCCGGCGCGCAGATCGCGGTCAGCGCGGCCGCCGCCGCCGAGGCATATAGCTTCAAGCCGAGAGCCTTGGCTCCCGCGCGCGTCATCTCGGCGCAAAGTTCGGCATTATTCACCAACTCTTCGCGTCCCTTGGCCAGGTCGCCCTTGCCCATGCCCCGCACGAACTCAAGCGCCGCACCCAGGGCCGCGAACAGGGACGTGGCCGGCGTATACGCCGACTCCCCCTTGGCCGCCGATTTCCGCTCCTTGCGCAGATCGAAGTAATAGCGCGGAGAAGTCGTCTTCTCCATGCTTTTCCAGGCCCGTTCGCTCACGGCGCAATACCCCAGCCCCGGAGGCATCATCAGCGCCTTCTGCGATCCGCCAATGATCACGTCGACGCCCCAGGCATCCACGTCGAGATGCGTCGTCCCCAGTCCGGTGATCGCATCCACAATCAGCAGAGTCTCGTTTCCTGAAGCCCCACCCTGCTCTCGCACGATCTTCGCGATGCCCTCGATGTCATGCCGCACTCCGGTGGAACTCTCCGTGGCCTGCACGAAGACGGCGCGCACATCGAACGCCATCCGCGCCCGAATGTCGTCGAGCGAGAAAGTCTGGCCATAGGGTACGTTCAACTCCTCCACGTGGCAGCCGAATGCCTTGGCGAGTCCGGTCCAGCGCTCGCCGAACTTCCCCGCGGTCAGCACCAGCACGCGATCGCCCGGCGACGTCAGATTCGAGACCGACGCCTCCATCACGCCGGTGCCCGAACAAGCCAGCACCAGCACGTCATTCTTCGTGCCAATAAATTCCTTCATGTCGGCCAGCACACGCTGAAACAACTCCTTGAAGTCGGCGGTCCGGTGATGTGCCGTAAACGAAGCCATCGCCGTCTGCGCGGCAGGCAAGAGAGGAGTCGGGCCGGGAGTAAAAAGACGATTCTTGCGCAACATAGTCAGTCCTTTATGAGTTGGGATAGTCTTTTAGTTTACCGGAACCACGCGCGCAGAGCACGTTCCGGGCCGCGGATTTCCATTCTCGAAACCGTCATCTCCAGCGTCGGTAATCCGCGCCTTTCTTCGCGTCCTTCGCGCTCCCTTTGCGGCCTTTGCGGTCAAAGGCTTTGCCTCTTCCGCCTCGGAGCCGCCCCCTCACACGTATAATCCCCTCATGAGCCTCACCGAACAGATCCAGAAAGACATCGTTACCGCCATGAAGGCGAAGGACGAAGCCCGCCTCTCCACCCTGCGCATGGTCAAGAGCGCCTTGCATCTTCGCCAAGTCGAAAAAATGGCCCCGCTCGACGACAAAGAATCCCAGGCCGTGCTGGCCACGCTGATCAAGCAGCGTAAAGAATCCGTCGAGCAGTTCACCAAGGGCGGACGCCAGGAAATGGCCGACAAGGAAGCCGCTGAAATCGTTCTGATCGAAACCTATATGCCGAAAGCCGCCGGCGAAGCCGAAATCGTCGCCGGAGTGAAAGCCGCCATCGCCGAAATGGGCAGCGCCCACCATGAAAGAAATGGGCACCGTCATGAAGAACGCCATGGCCAAATTCAACGCAGCGGGCATGAGGGTGGATGGGAAGACGGTGAGCGAGATTGTGAAGAAAGAGTTAGCGGGAAAATAAACTCATGTGGGGACAGCCGCCCCCGGCTGTCGGGTCGAGCGAAGCTCGACTCCATTTACTTCCCCCTCTGCCACTCCCGATAAGCCTCACTCTTCGACACTCCCCGCTCCTTCGCCACTTTCTTCAGCGCGGCCTTCTCGTCCACTTGCTCTTCCGCCATGATCTGCTCCACGCGCTGCCTCACCGAAGGACGGACGAATGCGTCCGTCCCTACGCGAGCGTCTTCTTCGCTGGCCTTCCCAATCAGCAGCGTGATTTCGCCCTTCACCGCTTCGCGCGCCTTTAAGTTCTCCAGCACCTCGCCCGCGCGCCCGCGCAGAAACTCTTCGTGTAGCTTGGTCACCTCGCGCGCCACGACAACATGTCTCTCCAAACCCATCACCTCGCAGAGATCCTCCAGCGCCTCGACAATCCGGTGCGGAGCCTCATAAAACACCTGCGTCCGCGGAGAACTCTTCATCGCCTCCAGCGCCGCCCGCCGTTCCCCGCGCTTCGCCGGAAGAAATCCGCTGAAGCGAAACGAATCCGTCGGCAGCCCGCTGGCCACCAGCGCCGCCAGAAACGCCGACGCCCCCGGAATCGGCACTACCGGCACACGATGCCGGATCGCCAGCGCAATCAGCCGGTAGCCGGGATCGGAAATTCCCGGCATGCCCGCGTCGGTCACCAGCGCCACGCTCGCCCCTTCCTGCATTTCTTTCACCAGCTCCGCCGAGCGCGTCATCTCGTTGTGCTCGTGATAACTGGTGGTGCGGGTCACGATCGCATAATGATTCAGCAGCTTCTGCGTCTGGCGCGTGTCTTCGCAGGCAATCACGTCCACTTCTTTGAGCACGCGTAGCGCCCGCAGCGTGATGTCCTCCAGATTCCCGATCGGCGTCCCCACTAGATACAGCGCCGGCCCCGCAGCTGACGGGGCGCGTTGTTCCGCATCCTTCATGGCCGGAAGTCTACCATCACATCCAAGCCGCCTGGAGCCAACACCGCCCCGAAACGTCTGCTAAAATCAATGTGAACCGAGTTGTCCCGCACAACCGTCTCACACTCATGCCTCTTTACGAATACGAATGCAAGAAGTGCGGCCACCGCTTCGAAAAAATCCAGAAGTTCTCGGACAAGATGGTCAGGAAGTGCCCCGAGTGCGGCGGCCAGGTCGAGCAGATGATCTCCGCCCCTGCCGTGCAATTCAAAGGCTCCGGCTGGTACGTCACCGATTACGCCAAGAAGAGTTCCTCCCCGGGATCCTCGGGCCGCAGATTCCGGATCGAAAGATAAAGACAAGAAGGAAGACAAGCCGAAATCGGAGACATCCAAAGAAAGCTCGCCAAAAGAAAGCTCCTCAAGAGAGAGCTCTTCCAAAGATAGTTCCTCCAGGGAAAGTTCGCGCAAGGGCGCAGGCAGGCATAAATAAGGCGGCTGCCCGATATCTGGCAACTGGGCACTGGCAACTGGCCACTGCTCTACTTCAACTCCCGCTCAAAGTGCTCCTCGATCATCGTGAACAAATGCACCCGCGCGTCTTTCCCGGCAATGCTGTGCGTCTTGTTGGGATAGATCATCAGCCGGAACTGCTTCCCCGCGTTGATCAGCGCATTAATCATCTGAATGCTGTTCTGAAAATGCACGTTGTCATCGCTCGTGCCATGCACCAGCAGCAGCGCCCCGTGCAGTTTATCCGCGTCCCGCGTCACATCGGATTGTTCATACCCCGCTTTGTCGTCCTTCAGCAGCCCCATATAGCGTTCGGTATAAATCGAGTCGTAGTTCACCTGATCGGTCACCGGCGCCACTGCCACGCCGGCGCGAAAGCGATCCGAATGCGTCATCGCATACAGCGTCATCGATCCGCCATTCGACCATCCCCAAATCGCGATCCGATCCTTATCGAGCTGCGGATACTGCGCCAGCAACTGGTCCAGCGCGGTCAGCTGATCCTTCAACTCAATTGCGCCAAATTCATGCCGGATCGCCGTCTGGAACTTGCGGTCGCGCCCCGGCGTCCCGCGATTATCCACCGCAAAAATCGCGAACCCCTTCCGCGCCAGGATTTCGTCGAACGCGCTGGGCATTCCCTTGGTCACCATCTGCGCCGCCGGACCTCCGTAGATGTTCACAATCAGCGGAATCTTGCCGCTGACCGTCCCCTCCGGAGGCAGCAGCAAGCGTCCATAGAGCATCGTCCCATCGTCGGCCTTGAACTCCAGATATTTCGGCGCTCGCAGCCCATACTCGGCGATTTCGTTGTGCGCCTGCCACACCGGGTTGCATGCGCCGCCCACCGCGCAGAGCGAGAGGCTCGGCGACGCCTCTGGACCAACATACATGTGGGTATAGTGCTTCCCGTCGTCGCTGAAGTCCCCGAAGTGCTCGCCCTCAGCCGAAGTAAGCGCTTTGCCCCCTGACCCATCCAGCTGCACCGAATAAATCTGCCTCTGCCGCGGATCGTCTTTATTTGCGGAGTAAAACACCGTCCCCGCCGCCTCGTCCACGCCTTCGATTCCCAGCACTTCGAAATTTCCCCGGGTAAGTTGCCGCTCCAGCTTGGCGTCTGCCCCCAGCGGATTCTGCAGGTCAAAGCTGTAGAGGTAAATTTGCATGTTCCCATCGCGCCAGCTCGGCCACAGGAACCGCCCGCCGGACTTCAGGAAGCGCACCTCCACATGCTCGAAGTCGATCCAGGCCCCGGGCGTGCTCTCGGTCAGCACGATCCGCGACTTGCCCGATTTCGCATCCACAAAATACAGATCCATCTTGTCTTCGGTCCGGTTCAGCACTTCCGCCCAAATCACGCCGTCGCGGACCCAGCCAAACCGCGGCACGTAGGTATCTTCATCGCTGGTCAGCGAGAGCCACCGGACCTTGCCCTTGTCCGCGTCCACCACTCCCAGCTTCACCACCGGATTCGGATCGCCCACCTTGGGATACTTCTCGTTATCCACCGTGGGATGCGTCGGCATCCAGTCGGTAATCGGATACGTCGGCACCTTGGTTTCGTCCATGTGCAGGAACACGATTTCTTTGCCATCGGGCGACCAGAAATAATTGCTGCGTACGCCCAGTTCCTCCGCATACACCCAGTCAATGTCGCCGTTGAGCAGGTTATCGCCTGTATCTTTGGTCAGCTGCTTTTCGCCCTTGCCGCTCGCCGGCCGAACAAACAGGTTGTGCTTCCGCGTATAGGCCACGCGGCTGCCGTCGGGCGAGAACTTCGGGTCTCCGCTCGGATCGGGCGCGGAAGTGAACTGTACCGCCGTCTCTGTGCCCAGATCGTAGAGCCAGAGCTGCCCCTGGGAATCGAAAATCAGGTGCTTCGAATCCGGACCCCACAAATACGCCGCCACGTGGTAACGCGTCAGCCGTTCCTTTTCCCGCTCGTTCTTGACCTTGTTCACGTCCGGATCGAGCGCCGCCAGCTTGTCCGCGCTGACCAGCACTTTCTTCTCGCCGGTAGCGGTATTCACGTACCACAGCTCGCCCTTCTCACCTTTCTCGTCGCGCTGCACGAACGTGAGCTTGGTCCCGTCCGGGCTCCACTCGATGGTCTCCGGACCGCGCCCGCCCAGTCCCCCCGGCTGAAACAAAGCTTCAATGGTCAGCGGCTTGGCAGGCGCAGTCTGCGCCCCCGCAGGCCCGGGAGCAATACCGAGGATAAGAACGAGGGCAAAAACGGCCAGGGCAAAGCCAGTGGAAAAAGCGATCTGTCGTTTCACGAGCCGACCTCACAGGAAAAAGTAACCACGAACGCTGGCGAACGAAAGAGTGTACACCGCCCCAGCCCCAGCCCGCACTTTGCGCTTTTCTTTTTCCCTTCGTGAACTTCTTTTCCTTTGTGGTTCTCGCGCTCGACTGCGCCATTCCTGCCCTTCATAGCCCGCGCTCTAGGCCGCACTCTAGGCCGCATCGCCGCCCGCAACCAGCCCCGATTCCCCGCGGTCCGCCCCCCGGCGCATGCTAAAATTACTGCAGTCGAAATGCCTGATGCTTCCTGACATCGAAAACCTGCTGCGCCTGCAAGGAGCGGACAAGGAAATCCGCCGCCTGCAGGACGAAATCGCCGAATTCCCCAAACGCGTCGCCGTCATCGAGCAGAAACTGGCCGGCACCAAGGCCCAGCTGGAAAAAGCTCAGGCCAGCCTCAAGACCGACGAAGCCGCCCGCCGCAAGTACGAAACCGCCATCTCCGACCTCCGCGGCAAGATTTCCAAGTACCGTGACCAGTCTCTCGACGTCAAGACCAACGACCAATACAAAGCGTTGCTGCACGAAATCCAGTTCGCCGAGAAGGAAATCGCCGCCAACGAGGACAAAATCCTCGAATTAATGGTCAACGCCGACACCCGCGACAAGGAAGTCAAGGTCGCGCAGGCCGAGCTGAAAGCCGAGACCGCCGAAATCGAGAAGGAAAAAGACCAGGCCCGCCAGCGCACGGCCGAAGACGAAAAGCTTCTCGCCGACTGGCGCGGCCAAGCGCGATCAGATCCGCGCCCTCATCAACGACGACCTCTTGCGCCACTACGAGCGCGTCTCCAAGTTCCGCGGCAGCGGCATCTCCGAAGTCCGCGATCAAAAGTGCATGGCGTGTCAGGTCATGCTGCGGCCCCAGACCTACAACGAAGTTCGCTCCGGCCAGCAGACCATCGTTTGCGATTCCTGCCAGCGCATCCTCTATTTCAATCCCGCCGACGAACTCGCCGATCAGAAGGTCACACGCCCGCGCCGCCATCACCCCAAAATTGACGCTCCCCAGGCCTGGTACTATCGCGCCGAGTTCGCCGACGCCGGCGAGGTCTACCTGTGTCTGACCAGCGCCCATGGTCAGGCCACCCGCCGCGTCTACGATGTCCATACCGGACGCCTCCTCGGCGACATCCTCATCCGCGAGGGCGATTACCGCCAGGCGTTCCCCGAAGACATCACCGGCGCCACCCGCCTGAACGGCGCCTGGACCGAAGCTGAACTCGAAGGCTGGGGCGCCGAACTCCCCATGGTCGTCCTCGACTCACTCCAAGCCGACCTCGACCTGGCCCGCCACGAAGCCGCCGCCGGCTCCCACGCCAAACACGCCGCCCCCATAGCCCCCTCCGAACAAGCCGCCAGCTAAGAAAGTTTTTGTGTGGGACCGGGGTCTCTGACCCGGTCGTCGAGCGCAGCTCGACCTTACCAACCGCCAATGAACTAGCAGGCGCACTACAGGCGTTTTTGAGTGCTATCGCGATTTTGCAACAGTTGGTAGTCGTGCCGTTTAGTGTGGGAGCGGCTCAAGCTGGATATCCCAGGTCAATCGAGCACCCGAGTGAACGAGAATGGGCTTCCCTTTTCCCGTGCTTTCACTCCACTCCTGAAATCCCGTCAACTGTCGGTTGGAGTGGGCATCAACCCTGCCGTTCCAGTGGCTTGCCCTACTACGAATGGAAGCGTAAAGGAACGCGATACTCCAAACCAAGGCAAGCGAGCCACCCGCGAGCCAAACAATCACACGAGAACGCCCCTTGCCTAGGCCCCCGCAACCAAAGAGAAGATTGACAACGGACAACCCACATAAACTCCCGCAGTCGCTAACCGGTGTTCATTCGAGCGGCCGATATGCGCAAGCTGCACGTAAGTCAGCACGCCATACAGGCACAAAGCTGAAATCGAAGCGGTGGCCAAGCCCCAGGCAATCGCACAATTCCGCCAGTACCTACGCGGGCGGCCGCACCACCATCGCACCCATCCGAAGACAAGAAGCATGCAGGGAGAGAAGACGAGCATGTTCCCTGCTATCTTCCCGTAATGTTGCGGATCCCTTATCAACTCCTTCCACTGCGACAAACAGCTTCAGGAAGCAGACTGCGAAGAACAGCCAGTAAATCCACGCGATTCGTTTGCTGGTTTCCGGAATATTCTGATTACGTCGAATCCAAAAGAAGAGCCACACGATGACCAAACCCATCGCCAGTGATAGCGGAATGACGATGACGGGTGACGTCGTCCAAAGCATGATCACGAAGAGGAGTAGGCCTGTCGCCATGAAGACACGATATTTTTGCCACTGCTCGATCGTCCGTACGCGCACCGGGCAAATGGAGGAAATGGTTTTCAGGATCTCGGCAAATTGGTCGATACTTTCTGGTATGGCGATGACGTGCCCCTGCTCTTGCCGATCACACGCAGGTATCGCCCCTGAACATGCTCCACTGCTTGCACCTCATCAAATTGCAGACGGAGGTCCGGTATGTCCGCCTGTCGCCTCAGCAGGTAGTCAGGTCCGATTTCCAGATCATATGTTTCCCAACACCTACTCAAGCGTCGTTTCATTCTGCGCGGATACCAAACGAGCAAGTACGCTATGTATGCGGCCATCATCAAGGCCGTAAGTGATCATCAATTTAGGTGTAGCCCCTTTGCTAAGTCCCAGGGCGACAAACACGATGGTCGAGGCCGCCACGACCAGGACAAGCGTGGGAGGTATGAAGTGCGAATGCGTTTCTCCTCGCTCGGGTGGGCGTCTGCCAACAATCGGTAGTGCAGGGCCAGGTCCGTCATGGCCCGGATTTTACACTTAGTCGCCGCAACTCAGTAGCGGATCGGATCACTAGGACAACTGTGAGAACCCAGCCGTTATCACTCTCTGAATACCAGTTTCCCACCCGCATTTCCCGGCGACTCCCGTTCCCGGAGCCCAGGCGTTACCATGTCCCATGCCCCCGACTACAGAGCAGCCAGCCCTCCCCACCGTCAAGCTCTCCCCTCGCGGCGCCACCCGCCTCAAAGACGGCCACGTCTGGGTCTACCGTTCCGACATCCTCTCAGCCGACGGCATCCCTCCCGGCGCCCTCGTCGCCGTCTCCGACCATCGCGGCAAGCCGCTTGGCACTGCGCTCTACTCCAGCTCTTCGCAAATCGCCATCCGCATGCTCTCGCAAGAAACAGTCGCCGATCTCCCCGCTTTACTTCGCCAGCGCATCGCCGATGCCATCGCCTATCGCGCCCCGCTCGTCCGCGACACCGACGCCTACCGCATCGTCTTCAGCGAGGCCGACTTCCTCCCCGGCCTCATCGTCGACCGCTACAACGACATTCTCTCGATTCAAATCCTTACCCAGGCCATGGACTCCGACCCCGTGCGCGAAGTTCTGCTCTCCGAACTTACCGCCCGCCTGCATCCGGCTTCCATGGTTGAGCGCGTCGATCCCCGCGTGCGCGAGCTGGAGAGCCTGCCGCCCCACGCCTCCGGCCTCCTGCACGGCGAAAAAACTTCGACTACATTTTCCATGAACGCCGTCCAATTCCATTTCGATTCCCTCGAAGGTCAGAAAACCGGAGCCTTCCTCGACCAGCGCGAAAACTATGCCGCCGCCGCCCAATACGCCCACGGCGAAGCGCTCGATGTCTTCTGCTATCAGGGAGCCTTCGCCCTCCACCTGGCCCCGCGCTCTTCGCAGGTCACGGGCGTCGACAGCTCCCGCCCCGCCCTCGAAGTCGCCGACCAGAACGCCACGCTGAACCAGGACCTTCTCCACAACAAAGAGATCGAATGGATCGAAGCCAACGCCTTCGACCTGCTCAAGGATTACGCCGCTTCCAACCGCCGCTATGACACCATCGTCCTCGACCCGCCCGCTTTCGCCAAAAGCAAGCGCGACCTGGACGCCGCCCTCCGCGGCTACAAAGAACTCAACCTCCGCGCCCTCAAGATGCTCCGCCCCGGCGGCATCCTGGTCACCTGCTCCTGCTCCTACCACGTCAGCCAGCCCAATTTCCTCGAAATGCTGGCCTCCGCCGCCCTCGACGCCCACCGCACCCTCCGCCTGATCGAGGTCCGCGGACAGGCAAAGGACCATCCCATCCTCCTGAATGTCCCCGAATCCGCCTATCTGAAGTGCGTGATAGCAAGCGTAAATAGCTGACAATAAAGTAATTTAACCCAAATAGGTGTCATCCCGACCGCAGCCGGAGCGCCAGTGACGGCGCAGTGGAGGGAGCCGCTTTTCTACGATTTCTGCGCGGCAAGAACTTGACAATATACCGCTCATATTTTATGATTACTTTACGCTAACTATGCGTCTAATGGAGTGATCGCTGCCTAACGTACTTTTCCAGGCTCCGGTCTCGAAATCAATAAAGCCACCAAAATTCTGAAGGAGGATTTACCATGACCGTTTTAACCCGCTTTGAACCGTTCCGTGAGTTCGCCACCCTGCAGGACCGCATCAACCGCGCATTCCGCGAGTCCTACGCTGGCGCCGACCGCGACGAATCCCTGACCACTTCGAGCTTCGCTCCCGCCGTCGACGTCTACGAAGACGAGCACAAGGTCACTTTGAAGATCGAAGTGCCCGGAATCGACGAGAAAGATATCGACGTCCGCGTCGAGAACAACACCCTCACCGTGCACGGCGAGCGCAAGATCGAGAAGGAAGAGAAAGAAGAGAACTACCGCCGCGTCGAGCGCCAGTACGGCAGCTTCACCCGCACCTTCACTCTGCCCACCACCGTCGACACCGATAATGTTTCGGCGACCTACGACAAGGGCGTGCTGAAGATCGCTCTGCCGAAGAAATCCGAAGCCAAGCCCAAGCAGATCAAAGTCCACGTGGGCACGGAAAAGGCCATCGAAGGCAAAACCGTGGAAAGCAAGGCCCCCAGCAAAGCCGCGTAATTGCTAGTGGAGGGGCGGACGCCCTCGTCCGCCCTCGAGCGACAGCTCGATGCTTTTCGGCGGGAGGCGGCAGAAATGCTTGCCTCCCGTTTCTTTATGCATCAACGCTTGGCGCGTTTGCGGAGTTAGTTCACAATGCTTACAGAGACCGTCGAAGGCGTTCGCACTTTACCAAATTACGCAATTACATAATCGGAGTAACCCATGCCCATCCGTTGGGACAAATTCACCGTCAAAGCGCAGGAAGCCGTCCAGCGCGCCAACCAGCTCGCCTCCGAACACGGCAATCCTGAGCTGTTGCCCATCCATCTGCTCGCCGCATTACTCGAGGACAAGGAAGGCATTGTCCCGCCCGTGCTCGAAAAGATCGGCATCGGTCCGCAAGCCGTGCTCAGCGAGCTTTATCGCGAGCTGGAAAAGCTTCCCAAAGTCTCCGGATCGGCGGCCCAGGCCACACTCTCGAACCAGGTCAACAAGCTGCTGGAGCAGGCCTTCAAAGAGGCCTCCAATTTCAAGGACGAATACGTCTCCACCGAGCACTTGCTGCTCGCGATCACACACCTGAAGAACGATGTGTCGCAGCAGACGCTCGCCCGCCACGGCGCCACCTACGACGCGATTCTGAAGGCGCTCACCGTCGTCCGCGGCTCACAAAAAGTCACCGACCAGAATCCCGAAGCCAAGTTCCAGGCCCTGGAAAAATACGCCCGCGACCTCACCGAACAGGCGCGCCGCGGCAAGCTCGATCCCGTCATCGGACGGGACGAAGAAATCCGCCGCGTCGTCCAGGTTCTTTCCCGCCGCACGAAAAATAATCCCGTGCTCATCGGCGAGCCCGGCGTCGGCAAGACTGCCATCGTCGAGGGCCTCGCCCAGCGCATCATTTCCGGCGACGTGCCCGAAGGTCTGAAGAACAAGCGTGTCGTGGCCCTCGATCTCGGAGCCATGCTCGCTGGAGCGAAATATCGCGGCGAGTTCGAGGACCGCCTCAAAGCCGTCCTCAAAGAAATCGAAGACTCGCAGGGCCAGATCGTCCTTTTTATCGACGAGCTGCACACGCTGGTCGGCGCCGGAGCCGCCGAAGGCGCCATCGACGCTTCCAACATGCTCAAGCCCGCGCTCGCTCGCGGTGAGTTGCGCGCCATCGGCGCCACCACGCTCAACGAATATCGCAAGTACATCGAGAAAGACGCCGCCCTCGAACGCCGTTTTCAGATCGTTTTCGTCGGCGAGCCCAACGTCGAAGACACCATCTCCATCCTTCGCGGCCTCAAAGAAAAATATGAGGTGCATCATGGGGTTCGAATAAAAGATTCGGCCATCGTCGCCGCCGCCACGCTCTCGCACCGTTACATCTCCGATCGTTTTCTACCCGACAAGGCCATCGACTTAATCGACGAAGCCGCGTCTTCGCTGCGCATCCAGATCGATTCGCTGCCCACTGATATCGATCAGCTCGACCGTAAGGCCATGCAACTCGAAATCGAAAAACAGGCGCTCAAGAAAGAGGATGATGCCAACTCCCGCGAACGCCTCGCGGTCATCGAGAAGGAACTGGCCGAGATTCGCGAACGATCGAATACGCTCAAGGCAAACTGGAAAAAAGAAAAGGATCTGATCGCCCGTGCCCGGGCTCTGAAAGAGCAAATTGAGAAGCTGAAAACCGAAGAGCAAGCCGAAGAGCGCCAAGGCAATCTGCAGCGCGTCGCCGAAATTCGCTACAGCCTGATTCGCCAGGCGGAAGAAGAGCTCGCCCAGCTCACCAAACAAATGGAGAGCCCTGGCAAGCCGCGCATGCTCAAGGAAGAAGTTGATGAAGAGGACGTTGCCCGCATCGTCTCCAAGTGGACCGGAATCCCGATCTCGAAAATGCTGGAAGGCGAAGTCAAGAAGTTAGTGAACATGGAAGAGCGCCTGCGCTTGCGCGTCCTGGGGCAGGATCCTGCTCTGGAGCGTGTGGCCAACGCCATTCGCCGTTCTCGCGCCGGCCTCAGCGATCCCAAGCGTCCCATCGGCTCTTTCATTTTTCTCGGCCCGACGGGAGTCGGCAAAACCGAACTCGCCCGCGCCCTCGCCGAATTTCTTTTTGACGACGAGCATGCCCTGCTGCGCATCGACATGTCCGAGTACATGGAGAAGCATTCCGTCGCGCGCCTGATCGGCGCTCCTCCCGGCTACGTCGGTTACGAAGAAGGCGGCCAGCTGACCGAGCAGGTTCGCCGGCGGCCGTATGCGGTGGTGCTGTTCGACGAAATCGAAAAAGCGCATCCCGATGTGTTCAACGTCCTGCTGCAGATGATGGACGATGGCCGCCTCACCGACGGCAAGGGCCGCGTCGTCGATTTCAAGAATACGATCATCATCATGACCTCGAACCTCGGTTCCAGCTATCTGCAATCCGATCACGTGCGCACGCCTGAGGACTTTGAGAAAGCCAGCGAGCAGGTCATGAGCCTGCTGCATACGCACTTCAAACCCGAGTTCCTGAACCGGGTCGACGACATCATCGTCTTCCATCCGCTGGGGAAAGAGCAGCTGGTCAAGATTATCGAACTGCGCCTCGAAGACGTTCGCCGCCTGTTAGCCGACCGCAAGATTTCGCTCGAGCTGACGGACGCCGCGAAGGATTTGCTCTTCAGTCAAGGCTACGATCCCAACTTCGGAGCTCGGCCGCTGAAGCGCGCCATCCAAAAGCTAGTACAGGACCCGCTGGCGTTGAAAATTCTGGACGGCGAAGTCCTACACGGCGATCACGTAATCGTCGACGCCAACAAGAAAGCCGGCAAGATGCAATTCGAAGTCAGCAAGCGCGTAGGCGAGAAAGCGCCAGCCAAAGCAAAGCGGTAACAGTCGCGGGGTGGTGTGGTTTAGGTGGTGTGGGTCCGGGTCTTTGACCCGGACAGGTCGAGCAAAGCTCGACGGTATATGCTCTATTTCTTGCCGAAGCTCTCAATCACGGCGGGCGCCTGTGCCAGATACCAGCCTAAGGCAACGCGCAGGGCGATCTGTAATCCATACCAGAAAATCGGAACGCCAAGCTGTGCCATAGAGATCTTCGGCACGAGCCACGCGACTCCAATCACCATGACCAGCATCGCTGCCCAGCGCGCCCAATTGTGCAGGCGAAACAATCCCCAACCAATGAGCGCGTAACCGGTTCCAAACAGCAGCGTCATATACGGTCCAGCCAGTTCCCATCCGTACATGAACTGTCTTCCGGCCATCAGCGAGAGCGTTCCCGGGGAGATCAACAGGGTCGCGCCGACAATCCAGAGATAGGCTCCAGCGCCGCACAACAAAAGCGCGATGGCTGCGATGCCGAATGGACGGTGCATAAAGATGATGACGGGGAGCTGAGCTTTACGCCAAGTCGAAGAGCAGTACTTCCGCCTCTTCTGTGCCCTTGATGCTCAGCTTCTTCTCGTCGCTGATGGCCGCTCCGTCGCCTTGGGTCAGGGGCTTTCCGTTAAGTTCGACTGCGCCGCGCGCCACCTGAAGCCAGCCGTGGCGTCCAGCGGCGAACTCATGCGCGACTTCATCACCGGGCTTCAGGAGCGAGACGTACAGCTTCGCATCCTGATTGATCTTTACCGAGCCGTCGCTGGCATCGCGTGACGCGATCAGCCGCAGCTTGCCGCGCTTCTCTTTCTCGGGAAAAGTCTTCTGCTCGTAGCTCGGCGGCAGCGCAGCTTTCTCGGGCTGAATCCAGATCTGCAAGAGATGCACAGCATCCGTCTTCGACGGATTGAACTCACTGTGGCGAATGCCGCTGCCTGCGGTCATGCGCTGGCCATCACCGGGAAGAATTACCGATCCTGTGCCGAGGCTGTCTTTGTGCTCGAGTTTGCCTTCGAGGACGTAGGTGATGATTTCCATGTCGCGATGCGGATGCGCCGGAAATCCGGTGTTGGGCGCAACCCAATCTTCGTTGATGACGCGCAGGGAACGGAAGCCCATCCACTTCGGATCCCAATAATCGCTGAAGCTGAAGCTGTGATGGGTCTTGAGCCAACCGTGGTCTCCGCCGCCGCGCTGGTCGCTGGGACGAATCTGAATCATGGCGTTTCTCCGTGAGTGATCAAGTTTTCGGTAGTAATTAACTGATAAACATTTAGATGCGGCAGAGCAGGGAAGGAATCAGGGGCGCGCGGGAAGGAAAAATGTAGGCCGACGCTCTTGAAGAGCGAGGCCGAAAATGGGAAAGTTTACTGGTCAGTACCCCCCACCCCCCTCCCCCCTGCTCTCGAAAAGCCGCGGCTGGCGCGGGGTCTGCAAAATGTGTCTGCAAAATCTTGAGCCCCAAGGGGTTAGGGGTCAAAATCTTGAAAACAAAGCAGTTGGCGGGGCCGTCCCTGGTTCGCCTACGGCTGCGCCGCTGGCTATATTGCCTCAGTTTCAATCACGGGGCAAGGTCAGATATCACACGGCCGGAAGGCTGGGCTGTGGATTTCTGTTCACTTTCTCAATACCTGCATTCACAGATTCCACGGGATTTCGCGGCATCCGGCGAAGTGCATAGGTCCTTCGGCCTGCAAAGAACGCAGGCCTCAGGATGACAAGAGATTTGGTATGGCACACTAGCCCTATGCACCGGCTCGCGCTCGGCGACTTTGAACTCACGGTTTTTTCCGACGGCACCTACCCGCTCGACGGCGGAGCGTTTTTCGGCGTCGTGCCCAAAGTGATGTGGTC
The DNA here is from genome assembly GCA_963825155.1 of uncultured Acidobacteriaceae bacterium. GTDB lineage: Bacteria > Acidobacteriota > Terriglobia > Terriglobales > Acidobacteriaceae > Sulfotelmatobacter. The sequence continues at coordinate 345,115 of CAWGRZ010000006.1, forward strand.
GCGCAAGGTCGAAGCCGACGAGCGCAACTACGTGACTGCCGGGCTCAACTCGCTGCTGATCCGCACCGGCAAGCAGACCGTGCTGGTTGAAACTGGCATGGGCAACAAGCTTTCCGAACGCATGGTCAAGTTCTACGGACAGCCGGCGAAGTTGCTGGACAATCTTGCGGCCGGCGGAGTCGCGCCTGAGGACGTTGATATCGTCATCAATACGCATTTGCATTTCGATCATTGCGGGTGGAATACGGTACGAGACAATAGCGGCAAGATCGTCCCGACATTTCCGCGGGCGAAGTACTACGCGCCCGAAGGCGAATGGCAGTACGCGCGGCATCCGAGCGAGCGCGACACCATCAGCTACATCCCGGACAATTACGATCCGCTGGTCGCCAGCGGGCAGATGACGCTGCTGAAGGGCGACGAGGAGATTGTGCCCGGCATTTCGGTGAAGACTTTTCCGGGGCACACGGCACACATGCAGGCCGTGGTTGCTCGGAGCCCCGGCGAAAATCCCCACATCTCGCAAAGGACGCGAGATATGGGGCACCCAGGTTCATTTTACCCTCCGACGGCGTGCTACATCTCTGACCTGATCCCCACGACGGCGCACATTGACCTCACCTGGGGCATGGGCTTCGATCTTTTCCCGTTACAGACTATTGAGAGCAAGAAGCAGTACTACGCGCAGGCGATTGCGGAAAAGTGGCTAACGGTCTTCACCCACGATGCGAAGACACCATGGGCGTACGTGGAGAGGGATAAGTTGGGGAAGATGGTGGCGCGGGGAGCGTAGTGCCGCAGGATATGAACAACTCTTTAACGGAGCATCAATCATCACTGCGCGGTCGAAGCTGCCGTCTGGAGGGGTATCCGCGCTTCGAAGAATTCTTCTACCCGCGCCAGAATTTCCACCGCGCTCTTGGATTCGTAGATTTCTTTGCGCAGGTGTGCGCCGCCGGGGACGCCGTGGGTGAACCAGCTGGCGAACTGCTTCATCTTGCCGACGGCGTCGGGGAGTTCTTCTTCGATCAGCATCTGGAAGTAGGTGCGGATCATCTGGTAGCGGTCGGCTTCGCTGGGCTGGTCATAGTACAGATCAGATGTGGGGATAGCCGCGCGGGCGGATGCGTCCGCCGCCACGTGGGCGCAGTATTGTTCGATCTGGCGGAAGATCCAGGGGTTCGAGGGGGCGGTGCGGCCGATCATCACTGCGTCGCATCCGGTTTGCGCGACCATGGCGCAGGCATCTTCCGGTGAACGAATATCTCCGTTGCCGATGACCGGAATCTTCACCGCATCTTTGATGGCGGCGATCCACTCCCAGCGGGCGTTGCCGCTATAGCCCATCTCGCGAGTGCGGGCGTGCAGGGCGACGGCAGCGAGGCCGCAACTCTCCGCCATGCGGGCCAGTTCCACGCAGACGATTTCTTCGTCGTTCCATCCGGCGCGGAATTTTACGGTGAAGGGAATTTTCACCGCGGCGCGCACGGCCTCGAAGATTTTGCCGATGGCCGGCAGGTCGCGCAACAGGCCGGAGCCTCCGTTGCACTTGACGACTTTTTTCGCGGGGCAGCCCAGGTTGAGGTCGACCAGATCGAAGCCCAGGCCCTCGACCATGCGGGCGGCCTCGGCCATCACCTGCGGATCGCTGCCGAAAAGCTGCGCGGAAATCGGATGCTCGTCTTCGTAGAAGTGGAGATAGCGCTTGGCCTTCTGATCCTTCTTGCGGAGCACGCCGTCGGCCGAAGTGAACTCGGTCATGATCAGGCCGCATCCACCGAGGTTGCGGATGAAGCGGCGAAAGACGGTGTCGGTGACTCCGGCCATGGGCGCGAGCACGGTGGCGGGAGAGATAGTAACTGTGCCGATGGACAGGCTCGCAGGGACAACGCTTGCGCCGCGAGTCTCGCCCGCGTTGGTCGGCGACAGACCTGCCGAGTTGTCCCAGAACTTGCGCATGCTTGTAAGTTAAGAACGCCCCTCAGCGGCCAAGGCCGCGGCTTGTTTTTAGGGCACGAAGTTGGCACGACTTGAAGTCATGCCCTTCCCGGTTAAGCTCTCCCTGCCTATCTATTCTAGTGGAAGCGACCAAACAAAAGCCCCCGCTCAAGCGAGGGCTGAGTTTCTGGAACTCTCCGCGTGATCCGTGTGATCCGCGGCGCCAGGTGCTAGTTCTTGGCGGTCGCTGCCGGTGGCGCTGCGTCTTTTTTGGCGTACTTGCGGCGGAAGCGCTCCACGCGGCCGGCGGTATCCATCAGCTTCTGCTTGCCGGTAAAGAAAGGATGGCAGTTGGAGCAGATTTCAACGCCGATGTCGCCCTTGTGGGTCGACCGCGTCATAAATGCGTTGCCGCACGCGCAATGCACGCGCACTTCGTTGTAGGCGGGATGAATGGCTGCTTTCATAGTAGGCTTGCCTCTAGTTTCCAATCTCGAATCGAATCATTAGATTCTACCGGATCGCCGGCGGATTCGGCAATCCCGGAGCCTGCCGTAAGCCCAGCCAGCACAGTCTCTTACGCCGGCTACTCGCCGCCCACGGTGAGCCCGTCGACGCGGATGGTGGGGGCGGCGATAGAGCCGCGGAACTCCAGATCGTTGGCGATTTCGGAAATGTTGAAGAACAGGTCTTTCAGATTGCCCGCCACCGTAATCTCCTCCACCGGATAGGCGAACTCTCCGCCGGAAATCCAGAGGCCGGATGCGCCACGGGAATAGTCGCCGGTGACGAGGTTCGCGCCACTGCCCAGGAACTCGGTTACGTAGAGACCGTCTTTGATTCCGGCGATCAGTTCTTTCGGAGAGCGCGGACCGGCTTGCAGAAAATAATTTCCCGGGCCGATGCCCGGGGTGCCGGCGAGTCCGCGGGACGCATTGGCGGTGGTCTGCAGGCCGAGCTTCTTCGCGGTGTAGGTATTGAGCAGGTACGACTTCAGCACGCCGTTTTCAATGACGAGGGTGCGGCGCGTGGGAATGCCTTCCGCGTCGAAAGGACTGGTGCCAAAGCCGCCGGGGATGGTGCCATCGTCGATCACGTTGACGTTGTCGCCCGCGACCTTTTGCCCGAGCTTGCCGGCCAGGAAGGATGCACCGCGGTAGACGGAGTCTCCGTTGATGCCTTCGAAGATGTGCTCGATGATTGAGGTCGAAACCATGGGGTCGAAGACGATGGGGACTTTGGCGGTCTTGGCTTTGCGCGCGCCGAGGCGACGGATAGTGCGCTGGGCGGCGATTTTGCCAACTTGCTCCGGGGCGTCGAGCTTTTTCAGCGTGCGCGCCACCGAGTACCAGTAATCGCGCTGCATGGCTCCGGCTTCGGTCTGGGCGATGGGAACGGCGGCCACGGAGCAATAGGACCGGCGATATTCGCCGACGAATCCGTGCGAGTTGGCCAGAACGCGGTGACCGGTGGCGGCGTCGAAGGATCCGCCTTCGGAATTCTTGATGCGGGGGTCGAAATCGAGTGCCGCTTTTTCGGCGCGGCGGGCGTAGTCAATGCGGTCGGGGCCGGGGAGCGAGTAAACGTCTTCGTGGTAAAGCGCGAGGTCGGTGGTGAGCTGGCCGAGTTGCGAAGCTTCGGGGATGCCTCCGAAGGGATCCTCGGAAGTGATCCTGGCCAGGGCCAGCGCGGAATTCACCATGCGGTCGAGGCCTTCGCGGGAGAAGTCGCTGGAGTAGGTCGAGGCGGCGCGCTGTCCGAAGAAGACGCGCACGCCGATGGATTTAGAGCCGGATTCTTTCAGAGTCTCGACCTGGCCGAGGCGGACCAGCGTGGAGAATTCGTCGCCTTCGCGGACGACGCATTCAGCGGCGGTGGCGCCGCCGGCCATGGCGCGGCGGACGATGTCGGCGGCGAGGGTGCGGAGGTCCGTTTCCAGCTTCGGGTTTCTGGTTTCCAGTTGAGTAGAAAGCATAAAAAATTATTCACCACGGAGACACGGAGACACAGAGAAAAACGAACAACTGCTGCACATCACCAACTCCCGCTAATGCCTTGTTGTTCAGATACTTTTCAAAGTCCCCAAAGTCGTCGAAGACAGTACGATCCGGTGCAACTTGAGCCTCGATGAAACGAACTTGGCGGCCGTCCTCGGCGGTCCATTGATCAGCCTCACTGAAGAACCCATCCTCATGAAGCGTTCCTCCGTGACTCGGTGTCTCCGTTGTGAGTCGGGTCCTACTGCATGAAGCCGCCGGGGTCTTTTCTGGCGGTGCCGCCTACGGTCAGGCGATCGATCTTCAGTGTTGGGATGCCTACGCCTACCGGGACGGCTTGGCCGTCTTTGCCGCAGGTGCCTACGCCTTCGTCGAGCTTCAAGTCGTTGCCGACCATGCTCACCCGCGTGAGGACGTCGGGGCCGTTACCGATCAGCGTGGCGCCTTTGATGGGGGCCGTGATGTGGCCGTCTTCGATCATGTAGGCTTCCGAGGCCGAGAAGACGAATTTTCCGTTGGTGATGTCGACCTGGCCACCTCCGAAATTTACCGCGTAGATGCCGTGTTTCACCGAGCGAATGATGTCCTCGGGATTGTCCTGACCCGCCAGCATGTAGGTGTTGGTCATGCGCGGCATGGGGATGTGCTCGTAGCTTTCGCGGCGTCCGTTGCCGGTATCGGCGATGCCCATGAGGCGCGAAGAAAGCTTGTCGCTGAGGTAGCCCTTCAGGATTCCTTTTTCGATGAGCACGGTTTCCTGCGTGGGTTCGCCTTCGTCGTCAACGTTGAGCGAGCCGCGGCGCCAGGGCATGGTGCCGTTGTCGACCACCGTGCATCCCTCGCTGGCTACGCGCTTGCCGATGAGGCCGGCGAAGGCCGAGGTCTTTTTGCGGTTGAAATCGGCTTCCAGGCCGTGGCCGACGGCTTCGTGTAGAAGAACTCCGGGCCATCCCGGGCCGAGGACGACTTCCATTTCGCCGGCGGGTGCTTCGCGGGCGTCCAGTTGCAGAATCGCCTGCCGGGCGGATTCCTTGGCGAAAAATTCGGGAGTCTTCTCTCCGAAAAAGAAATCGAGAGCGACGCGGCCTCCGCCACCGGAAGTGCCGCGGGCGGAGTTGCCTTCGGTTTTCGCGATGCAGGAAACGTTCATGCGGGCCAGCGGCTGAGAGTCTTCGGCAAAGGTTCCATCGGAACCGACCACCAGAATGTTGCGCAGTTCGTCGGCATAGCTGGCGCGCACTTCCTGAATGCGCGGGTCGTAAGCGCGAGCAGCTTTGTCGGCGCGCATCACGAGTTCGACCTTGGCGCTGATTTCCGCGTCGACTGACGGCAAGGTGACCGGGTACAGGCTGCGCGCGGCGGCTTTCTGAAATCCGGCGACCGTGGTTTTCGCCGGGGCGCTGGCGATCAGCGCGGCGGTGCGCGCCGCATGCAGGATACGGTCGGCGGAGAGATCGTCGGTATAGGCGTATCCGGTGCGCTCCCCGGAAACTACGCGGACTCCGCAGCCGGCCGAAATGCCTTGCGAGGCCGACTTGACCATGGATTCATCCACCATGAGCGAAGTGGAGGAAAGATATTCGAAGTAGAGGTCGGCGTAATCTCCGCCAGCCGAAAGCGCCGCGGCCAAATAATGTTCCAGGTCGCGCTCGGCCAGGCCGTAGTGCTCGAAGAAAAAGCGCTGTTTATCGTTAGTCTTGTCTCTGTCTTTGGCCACGTCAGTTAGATGCCAGCGAGTTCTGCGAGGACTCGGAGGCCGTACTCCCTTCGGTTGACTGTCCCTATTGTCCGATTTATTATCCCACACGGACATCGGGATCGGAACCGGGCTGAGCTACGTTCTTCCACATGGCTGGCGATAACGATGGTCACTCGTCACAGACGCCGCAACCCCGGATGTGGACAATCGAATCGTGACCCCAGAGGCGCTTTCCCGGACGGTGCAGGAGTTTCTCAGCGAGGCCTCGGGCGCGATTGTGCTCGAGGACGGGGCGGTGGCCTTCGACCTGGGGCGGGCCAAGTACGCGATTTCCGGAGAGTACAACAAGTGCCTGCTGCATTTGTGGTCGGCGGAGCGCAATACGGTGCGGCGCGTGCTCGACGTCGAGGTGAAGAACGGCATGCTGCGGCTGGCGGTGCGGCGCCTGGGGCAGGCGCGTCCCACCAAGTTGGAGATTTGCCGGGAGCGCGACCGGCGTTCGCCATCGGCCAAAAAAACGGCGCGGGCCGCTTATGAGCACAAGCTGCGGCGCGCGCTGCAGCGGCACTTTCCCGGGTTCGCGATCGGGCGGCTGACGACTGGCGCCGATCTGGAAAAGTCGTTTGGGCCAATCTATACGCGGGGGTTGCTGCGCCAGGGGCAATCGGGATTCGCGGTTCTGGGCGTGAATGCCGGGGAAACGCAGACGTCAATTGATGCGGCGCTGACGTTCGGCATCCTGTGGCTCGATGTGTGCCGAACATCCCACTTCTCCCAAAACCGGGGAGAAGTGGGGCACCCCAGGACTTTGCTGGTCGAGGGATTGCATTTATTTGTGCCGCCGGGCAGTTCGGCGCTGGTCCGCGAGCGGATGGCCAATCTGAACCGGGCCGCGGCCAAGTGGAATTTGTTTGAGTTCGACGAGCGCCACGACGCGTTGGTCGAGATCGATTGCACCGACCGGGGCAACGTGGCTACACGGCTGGTGCACGCGACCAACGAGGCCGCGGCGCTCCAACGGTTCGCGGAATCAATCGCGAGAATCCGCACGATCCTGCCCAACTGCGAGGTTGCCGTGCTTTCTGCGGCGGAGATTGCCTTTCGCTGGCGCGGGCTGGAGTTTGCCCGGGCGCGCATGGGAGCGGAGGCGGTGACCTTCCGCAGCCGGCAGGAAATTGTGTTTGGGGTGGGAGCAGAAGAGCGGGTTCTGGAGGAACGCAATGCGGCGTTCTTTCTGCAATTGCTGACCGCGGTGCGCGACACTCGCCATCCCTACGGGCCGCGGCAGCATCCGCTGTTTCGCATGCATCCGGAGCGCTGGCTGGAATCGCTGGTGGTGGCGGATGTGAGCGTGGTGGATGAGCGGCTGGGGTCAAGAGATACGATGTCGAGAGATCTGGCGTCTCGAAATCTGGGGTCAAGAGATCAAGACTCGCGGGGGCTGTATTCGCAGGTTCCGGCCTTCTCCGCCTCAGACCGCGCCATGATCGACGTTCTGACCACGACGCGCGAGGGGCGGCTGGCGGTGGTGGAACTGAAGGCGGATGAAGATATCCACCTGCCGCTGCAGGGGCTGGATTACTGGTCGCGAGTGGACTGGCACCACAGCCGCGGAGAGTTTCCGCGCTTCGGATATTTCGACGGGCGGGAATTGTCGGCGGAGAAGCCGCTGCTGTTTCTGGTGGCGCCGGCGTTGCATGTTCATCCCGCGACCGATGTGCTGCTGCGCTACCTTTCCGCTGAGATCGAGTGGGAATTTGTGGGGATTGACGAGAGATGGCGGGAGGGAGTGAAGGTGATCTTCCGCAAACGGTCGGTGGGGCGTGCTCACCACGGAGACACGGAGGCACGGAGAACGCCAGAGCCCCGACTGCGAATTGCGAATTGAGTACCTGCCAGGAGTGTGGACGCAGTGCGCTCTTCTTTGTCTTTGCGACCTTCGCGGCCTTTCTTAGCGTCCTTTGCGGTCCAAGATTTTGACCTGGTCTTTTGCTATCCCTTCCACGCTCCGAGCATCCGGCGAACGTCCACGATTTGCGCTAGGTGGTACGCGTTGTGATCGGCCACCAGCAAGGCTTCGCGCAGAATCGTCTGGCCGTCGCCCCAGGGGATGCGGGCGAACAGATCGGTCTTGGGATTTGCGACCAGGGTCTGCATGGCCTTCAGGTCGCGGCGAAACTGCTGGACGCTCTTGCTCCAGGCCGCGGCATTTGGCGGAGCGGCGGCTTTCGGCCAGTATCCGGCGGGCCAGGGCGGGGAGACGTGCCGGGCGTTGCGGCTGAATTCGAGAATGTCGTGTTGCGCGATGCGCAAGTGTTCGAGCAGCATCCAGGGAGAGTGCGGGAATGTTGCGGGTGTCGCGCCCCGCAGTTTCGCGGGCAAATCTTTGATGACGGCGTCGAACGTCAGCGTGGGCGTGGCCGCCGGCCAGAAGCTCGAGGAGATGCTGGCGCAGGGATTGGTCGTGGTTGTCTTTGGTCATGGAGTCCTCCGGAGTTCGTCCGCGGCGCATCCAGTGTAGCGCTTCGGTCGGAGGGCGGGCCGCCGACGGCCGGGCTGCGCCCGGCGGACAGCCGGGGGCGGCTGTCCCCACATGGCCCGACTCTGTCAACTTCTGCGTATTCGGTTGTCTACTGGCGCTGGGTGGTGGAGGCGGTTTGGGACGGGGCCGGTTGATCGAGCGTACTGCCGATGGCGTCGCCGGAGAGAACCAGTTCTACGCGGCGGTTTTGCTGGCGGCCTTCGGGCGTATCGTTCGTCGCAATGGGCTCGCTCTTGCCGAATCCGTGGGCTTCAATTGCGCTGGCGGAGATTCCCTGCTGCACGAAGTATTCGCGAACCGACTGAGCGCGGCGCTCGGAGAGATCCTGATTGTACTCGTCGCTGCCGACGCTGTCGGTGTGGCCCTCAACCGCGAGATGCAGGCTGGGATAGGCGAGCACGATGCCCGACACCTTGGCCAGGCGCTCGCGGGCTCCGGGAAGGAGTTCGAAGCTGCCGCTGCGGAACAAAACGTCCGACATGTTGGCGATCAGGCCGCGGGCGGAGTCGCGCGTGGCCAGAATTGAGTTGAGCTGCTGCAGCAGGCGGGCGCGGAGTTCCGCTTTTTCCTTTTCTGCCTGCTGACGAAGAATGTCAGACTGCGCCGCGGCGGCGCGGGCTTTGTCGGTTTCCGCGGCCAGAATCTGCTGCTGCGCCACGGCGTCGGCTTTGGCCTTCTCGGCTTCTTCTTTCTGGCGCGCGGCTTCCTGGGCGGCGGCCTGGGCTTCCTGCTGCATGCGCTGGGCTTCGGCCTTGGCCTGTTCGGCTTGGGCGCGAGCTTGTTCGGCCTGGGCACGGGCTTGTTCCGCTTGCGCCCGGGCGGCTTCGGCGTCGGCACGGCGCTTGGCTTCGGCGTCGGCATCGGCGCGGGCTTTGGCTTCGCGGGCAGCAGCGGCGGCCTGGGCTTCTTCTTCCGCTTTTTGTTTTACCGCCATCAGGCGGGCTTCTTCGGCGGTCTCGGTGGCTTCTTTGGCGGCGGCTTCAACCGCGGCCTTGTTCTGCTTCTGCCGGTAAATCTCTTCCGCGTGCATCAACTGCTGGCCGGCCTTGGAAAGGATGGAGGCGGCATATTTGTCAGCCGCGGCAATGTGCGCGATGCGGACGGCGTTGCGCGCCTCAAAGAGTTCCAGCGGCGTTTTGCGGTCGATGCCAAAGATTGCGTCCTGAATGTGAGTGTTGGTGGAGGAGTAGGTGCCGCGGGTGACGAGTTCGTACCTGGCGTCGATGTTTTCGCCGCCGCCATTGAGCGGAGCGCTCTCCATGACCACCATGTTGCCGGGTTGAGTCACGGCGAAGTAGGGCTCGGCGGTCACGATCATGCCGAAAGTCTGCAGGTCGGTGAAGGCCTTTACGTGCGCGTTGCCGTTGTGATCGAGCGCCAGTTCTCCCAGGTTGACGGGGCGTCCCTCGGGCGAGACCGCCCAGAGAACGTAGGTGAGATATTCCAGGCCGAACTTGGTGGCATCTTCCAGGCCCTGAAACTTCACGTCGATTTCGAAGTTGGTCTTCTTGCCCTCGACCCTGGCTTCGCCCGAGGCGCGCTGCAGGAGATCGGTTCCCTGAAAGTCGACCTTGGTCTGTCCACCCTGCAGGCGATAGTGCACGGCCTTGGTGGTGCGCGAAACAGTGGCCGCAGCAGCGGAGGTCGTATTCGCGGGGATGGGGCTTTGCGTCTGCGCGGACGCCAGCGCCGCGGCGGTGAAAAAGAGGATGGCCAGAGACAGGTTTTTCACAAGGGTTCTCGATCTGGGGGAGACTAAGAACTGACTAATCTTCCTGATTTTCGTTGATGTTGCGAGGATTGCAAAGAACAGGAAGAGATAGCACCTTAGTAACTGGGTCGGATTTGCGGGCGGTTGCAGATCAGGGGATGGTGGCGATGGAACCCTTGGGGCCGACGATTAAGGCTCCGCCTTCGGGGTAGGGGCTGACCGCGTTGAACATGACGCCGGAGTGCTTCTTCGGGCTGATGCGGCGCGGGTTGGCGGGCGGGCGAAAATCGAAGACGAAATCCTGGCCTACGATGAAGATGCGCTCGGAGGCCGGTTCCCCGTTCTTCTTTTTGCCCGCCGCGTCCTTTTCGTTGGCCGTTGGTTGGGGGACTTGGCGGTCATAGGCGCGGTCGTAGGCTGCGGCGGAAAAATAGGCTTGGGGATGAAGTAGGGAGAGAGTCCAGGTTTTGCCGCCGTCGTTGGTGAAGGCCAGGTTGGGACCGTCCTGGTTGGGATGCTTGTAGTCGCCTCCGGCGATGACGCCGTGGGCTGAGTCGCGGAAGGCGATGGAGAAAATGCCAGCCGAGTCCGGGCCGTGAACGATCGGGGTATCGACGACGCTCCAGGTCTGGCCGCGGTCCGGCGAGTGGAAGACGCGAGCGGCTTTGCCTCCGGTGCCGAACCAGATGTTGGGGTCGGGGGCTGAAGCCCCCTCTTTCTGGGCAGGCTTATGCGGCGCTGAAGCGGCGCCTTTCCGGGTGACGATCTGCGGGAGGATAGCGATGCAGGTGTTGCTGGCGGCAAAGGCGCCTTCGCCTTCTGCGGCGGGCGGGAGTTGGGAGGGCGGAATGGGGTGCCAGGTCTGGCCATCGTTCGTGAGGAGAAGTTCGAATTTCAGTTTCCCGGATTCGTCCGGGTTCGAATAGCCGATGGGGTCGCCGAGGACGATGCCGTGCTTCGGGTCCCAGAAGGCCATGGAGTCGAAGAATCCTTTGGGATTGGGGTTGGTGAATTGAAGTTGCCAGTGCTGGCCGGCGTCGGTGGTGTGGTAAATGCGGGACTGGTCGCCGGGTCCGGCGGACATGAGGAAAGCTTCATCGGCGGAGAAAGCCACTACCCCGCGAAAGTCGAGCGCGGCCGCGTCCGGGACCTGGGCGGGAATCCAGGTGCGGCCGGCGTCCGTAGTGCGGAGGTAGGTGCCGTGCGTGCCGCTGGCCCATGCGACTTCGCGTGAAACCGCGCTGACGCCGCGCAGGCTTTCTTTGGTGTGCGAGGGTTGCACTTGCCGGACCAGAATGTGTGGCAGCTCGGCTCGCGGGGCGGACTGCGCCGCAGCCGCGGCGGTGAGGATAAAAGCCAGAAAACAGCGCATGGGGGAATTGTCGCAGAAATCCGCGGGGACGAAGAAAGCGGTTTCGGGTTGCCGCCGGGGACCGAGGGAACTACAATTCCGGGAAGCGCGGCCCGGGTTCGGGCCTGGAACCTGCCCCAATGGTTACAACCATTGTCTGTTCTTCGACCTCATACGTGTAAGCTAGCGTGTAAGCTAGGCATCTTTCGCCACTTCAGGATTCACACGTCTTCTAACTTGTTCCCCGGGCTCACGTCGTGGGCTTCATTCCTGGCAGTTCGCAGACGCGAAGCCAGCAGTCAGTCGTTGAGGAGAATGCTATGCGTCGTATGGTTTTGAGGCCGGTGGTTTGGACGGCGGGCTTGCTGCTGCTGAGCGGCTGGAGCTTGGCGCAGACGCTGAAGCCACGTCCTCCGGCTGGGCCCGAGAAGGCGGGGCAAGAGAAGAATGCCGACGCTGCTTCGCCGACCGCGCCCGCGGCTCCGGTAATGGTGCCGATGAGCGTGGCGGCCGGCACTCCGATCAAGGTGGCGCTGGATTCGGAGGTGCGGGTGCGCGAAGTGGGGCAGGCCATCGAGGGTAAAACCACGGAGCCGGTGTATGCCTTCGACAAGCTGCTGATTCCTGCGGGGACGACGGTCAAAGGGAAAGTGTCGGCGATTGACAGCGTGCCTAAAAAGACGCGGACGCTGGAGGCGATGGACGGAAATTTTTCTCCGGTGCGCGGCGTGCATGTCCAGTTTGACGAACTGGTGATGGCAGATGGACGGCACGTGCCCATGGAGACGGTGGCGTCGCCGGCACCGGACGGAGTGCTGCGCTTTGTGTCGGCCAATGAGAAGGCTGAAAAGAACAAGGTGCAGGAGGCGGCCGCGAAAAAAGTGAGCGCCACCCGCCAGGAAATCCGCCGGCAATGGGCGGAGTTGCAGAAGCAAATCCACGAGCCGGGAAAAATTCACAAGCTGAAGCGGCTGGCGGTGGCCCAGCTTCCGGTGCATCCGCAATACATTGACTCGGGCACCAGCTTCAACGCGGACCTGCTGCAGCCGCTGGAGTTTGGCACCGAGTCGGTAAAGCCAGAGGCTCTGACCAACATCGGAACTCCGCCGCCTTCGGGCAGCGTGGTGCATGCGCGGCTGGTAACCGCGCTGAGTTCGTCAACCTCGAAAAAAGGGGACCCGGTGGAGGCGCTGATCACGCAGCCGCTGGTCGTGTCCGATCATCTGATTCTGCCCGAGGGAAGCGTCATTCGAGGCTCGGTGATGCAGGTGCGGCCAGCCCGCAGATTGGCGCGGAACGGGCAATTGCGCATCCTGTTTCACGATGTAGCGCCCCCGGATGGCATCGCGCAGAAAGTGGAAACCAGCCTGGACGGCGTGGCCGTGGCCAAAGGTGAACACCTGAAACTGGACGCCGAAGGCGGTGCGCAGGTCACCGCCCCACGGACGCGGTATTTGACGACGGGGATCGCCGTGATGCTGGCCGCGTCGTCGGCAGCTCCGGACGGAGATCGGCATTTGCACGGCGGCGGTGGTGGCGACCTCAGTGGAAGTGCTGCCAACGGAGCGTCCGGGTTTCGCTTCGTGGGCATGGTTGTGGGAGCGCTGGCGCGCTCGCGCGTGGTAGCCACTGGATTTGGCGCGTATGGCGCCGCGACATCGATCTATGACCACTTCCTGGCGCGCGGGCGTGATGTGGTATATCCGAAAGATATGGCGATGGTGATTGGATTGGGGACGCGCGACTCGAAGCCGAGTGCAGCCACCACGCCAGAGCCCTCAGGCGACACCGTGGCGAAGGTTACGACGGGCCGCTAAGGCCCCATTGCTTTTCTCTCTGAAGCGCACTCATTCCCCGGTAGTGGGTCAGTTTGGGAAGAAATGATTCGTATCAGGCATCGCTTCAGCGATGCCGCAAGATGCCGATCACGGCTTTAACCGCTGAGCCTCGACGCAGCCAGCGGCTGAAGCCGGATTCTTCCTTCGAGCGCCTTACGGCACGCCTGAAAGGCGCGCCCTGATACGAGTCTCTACTCCACGAGTGGCCGGATTTGACGTGATCGACTACTCAGCCCCCTGCATCACCACCCGCGGCATCACTTCGCGACAAAGTCGATGAACGAAGCCGTCTTGCCAATGTAGATGCGCAAGGTGCATCGCGAACCCACGTGAGCAAAGGCGACTTCGAGCGAGTCCGAGGGTTGCGCGACCTGCGCCGTCTCCATGGGGGCGCGAGCCAGGTCCTGCTTCTCGTCGTAGGCGGCGCCGGCGGTAACGTTCTTATTGACCGCGAGCGTCCAGTGATCGCGGGCGGGGATGGGATAGATGGTGTAGGCCCCGATCGGAATCAGGGAACTCCCCAGCGTAAGCTGGACTTCGGTGAACAGGGTCATGGGCACGCCGGCGGGAGCCCAGGGCTTGCCGTTGGAGATTTTCTCTTTACTGTTAGCAATCTGGTCATAGCGCACGTAGACCTGACGTCCGTCGTCGAGGTTACAGGTCGTGGTGGCGATGGAACCGCCGCCGGATTGCGCGGCCAGCCAGGGCGTGCACAAAAGCGATATGAGTATTGCTCTCCAGACGATAGGGGCGAACATGGAAGCCTCCGCGCAGAAGTGTAGCGCCGGAAGGCCTTTAAGGGAAAGAAATTTGAACGGCCGGGATTGATTCCTGGGTGGAATGGCCCCGTTCGTCGTGGGTCTTCGGTGACGTTCCCCGGGTGGCGGGCGGTTGCTACCGTCCTTAGCAGGTACTGGTGCGTCAGGTACCGCGCAAGGACGATGCAATCGAGGGCAACCCACCTATGGCGAAGGCGAAGTTAAGAATTCTGTATGGCGAAGGCGATGAGGAAATTCTAAAGGCTCAGGCCGCGGCAATGGAGAAGGCCGGTCACACGGTGCAGCAAGCCGTCGGCCGCAAGGCTGCGGAACAGGCGCTGAAGAACAGCACATTTGACCTGGTCGTGCTGGGAGCGACCTTGACCCGCAATGACCGTCATCATCTGCCCTACATGGTGAAGAAGGTGAGCGGCGAGACCAGCGTGCTGGTCATGCACGCGGATGGCAGCCGGCATCCTTATGTCGATGCCTGTACCGATACCGGGGCCAGCCTGGAGACCGTGCTGAACCGCATCGAGGCCATGAAGATAGCCGGAATGATGCCCGCGGCGGCAGGGGCGGCGGCAGGAAGATAGCTGAGAAGATAGTTGGGTTCTCGGGTTTCAGGGGCGGCCGGTTCGGGCCGCCCGTTTTCTTTGCCTGGATTACGCAGGGCGGATCGCGAAGAAGAGCGATTCGCGAAGAGTTACTCGCGAACCCGCGGAGCTACGAATCAGCCTGGTTAATTGGTGGGATGGCGGCGTTCGCATGCTCGACCTCTCGGCGTGAGCAGCCAGATCGCTTGAGTAAAGTGGGATTTCCAGGTTTGCACAGAACGCCGGCGGAACAGGAACCTAGTTAGTAAGAGTGGAACATGCGGGCTAGTCTTGCTCACCTATGAGCCGCGGCAAGCTGCGTTTCCAGACGATCATCTGCATCGGTGGGAAGGACCGGGCCGAATTCAGACCACCACCAAAAAATATCTTCTAATCAAGGCATGGTTCGCGGTGCGGGCTTGCCGGCTGCCGGTTTATGGTCGGCGGGATAGACCACCAGGCAGCGGCGCATGCCTTCGCCTTCACTTTCGGTGTGCAGGTCGGTTTCGTCGCGCAGTGCCAGGTGGACGATGCGGCGCTCGCGCGACGACATCGGACTGAAGGTGTATGGGGTGCCCGTCCTGCGCACTTTTTCGGCGGCCACGGTGGCGGCGGTACGCAGTTCCTGGATGCGCAGGGAGCGATGATTCTGGCAGTCGAAGCAGATCTTCTCATGCTCGCCGGAAGGCAGGCGCAGCATTTCCAGAGAGAGAAGTTCAAGGGCGCGGAGGAGTTCTCCGCCGCGGTCGAGCAGCAGTGGGGAGTCGGGGCCGGCGAAATCCACCAGGATTTCGGGCTTCTCCCAGTCGCGGTTCTCGGGCAGCGGCGGATCCACCACGATGCGGTACTTGAAGCGCAGCCCGCCGTGCGTGACCACGGCCTGCAGGAATTCGTTGATCTTGTTGGCGGCGGCGAGTTTGTCGGGAATAGGCATGGGAAAAGCTCCTGGCTTCTAGCTTCTAGCTACTAGCTCATAGCTCCGGCTTCTAGCCTCTAGCTCAAATCTGGAAACGGCATTTGGTTCTCGCGATCGCGCGTTGGACTTCGCAGCCCAAATGCGGCGCTTGCTTCAAGCCAGTAGCTAGGAGCTAGAAGCTAGAAGCCTTATTTATCTTTCTTCCGGGCGCGTTTCTCCATCATCTCGCGCATTTCGCGTCCCAGCGGCGTGCGGTTCATGACGGCCTGCTGCCCGATCGAAATCAAGTTGACCACGGCGTAATACAAGTTCAGGCCAGCGGCCAGCCGGAAGAAGATGAAGCCCATAAACAGGGGCATCATCACGTTCATCATTTTTTGTTGCGATGGGTCCATCCCCGCCTGCGGCGTCATCTTCTGCGTGACCAGACTGCTGATCACCATCAAAATGGGCAACACAAATATGGGATCGGCAGCCGACAGGTCGTGTATCCACAGCCAGTGG
Organism: uncultured Acidobacteriaceae bacterium; assembly: GCA_963825155.1. GTDB lineage: Bacteria > Acidobacteriota > Terriglobia > Terriglobales > Acidobacteriaceae > Sulfotelmatobacter. The sequence continues at coordinate 360,965 of CAWGRZ010000006.1, forward strand.
GCGTGGCGCAGGTCGAGCGCCGTGCCCAGCATCCGGTAATAAGCGATGATAAACGGAAACTGGATGAGCATGGGCAGACAGCCGCCCGCCGGATTCACGCCCTCTTTTTTATAGAGAGCGCTGATCTCCTCGTTCATCGGGGCCTTGCGCGGGTCGCGCATGCTGTACTTCTTATATTTTTCCTGGATCGACTTGATCTGGGGCGCGACCCGCTGCATCTTGAGCATCGACTTCATCTGCGTGATGCGCAGCGGCAGCAGAGCCAGGCTGATGATGAGCGTCTGCACCACGATGGCCCATCCCCAGTTGGGGACCCAGTGATGGTAGGTCCACTTGAGCCAAAGGAAGAGCGGCCTCGCGATAATGCCCCACCAGCCGAAATCGACCAGACCGTTGAGATCGCTGTCGGCCCCGGAGACGCCCGGGACCGGAATCTTCTGCAGGACCTCCAACTCCTTGGGGCCGACGAAGACTCGTTCGCTGGTCGGGCCGTGCAGGTTGCCCACCGCGGCACCGAGCACGTCCACATTCACTGTCTCTTTCGAGTCCGCCTTCTTCGGATCGCGGGGAATCGAAACCGGATTTCGCAGTGTAACCATGGACGCCGAGGCCGGATCGTCTGGGATGAAGACCGCGGCAAAATACGGGTCGGTGGGACCTGCCCAATGGAACGGGCCAGGGAGAGTGGCGCCGCCACTGATTTTCTTGGCGGCCAGGCGCTCGATGTTCTTGTTGAACTGGTAGTCGATGAGTCCGGCGGCGTAGAACGCGGCCGTGGTCTGGTCGCCGAATCCGGAGGGCCAGGCGGGCAGAGCCGCAACCGGACTGCCTTTGTAGGTGACCGATGTTTCAACCTTCACCACATAGGTCTGATCGAAACTGAAAGTCTTACGGACCGCGAGATCCTGGTCGGCGTATTCGAAGGTGATCGTAACCGGGGGTTGCAACTTCTGTCCCGCGAGCTCGCTCTTGGCCGAGGTCACCGATACTTTCGCGTCGGCCGGACTAGTCTCGCTTGCGACATAGAGTGCCGAACTCAGCTGGTTGCGCAGAGTTTCGTCGTAGGTCCACAGTGAAAGCGGGTAGCCGTACTGCGCGGCGGCGGTGGGGTTGACGAGATCGAGTGGGCCGTCCTGGGCGTCGTTGTCGTATTTCTTCAGAATCCAGGATTTCACCTGGGCGCCGCGGTTGGTGAAGGTAACGCGGTAAATATCGTTCTCGATGACGGTCTCGGCTTCACTCGAGGCCTGCTTGGTAATTCCGGGGGCAAGGCCGGTCTTGATCTTGTCGACGGGGGTGACGGCTGGCGCGGCGGTGGGCGCGGGCTGGTTCTGCGCAGGTTGGTTCTGCGCAGGTTGCGTCTGCGCGGGCGGTGTGGCCGGTTGCGGATAATATTTCTTCAACAGCGGCTGGAAAGCCAGCATGACGATGAACGTCAGCAGGAAGACGAGCATCAGGCGGCGGTCGCTGCCCGGTTCGTGTTGAGGATTTTGCATTTCTGGCAAAGTTTAAGGGTTCCTCAGACTCCGCCTGCGCCGTGGTACACGGCTGGCGTTGTTGGTGGTTCGTCGTGAATCGTTGGCTGTTCGCTGCAGATGTGCCGTGGGCTCACCACGGGGTCATAGCCGCCGCGGCTCAAGGGATGACAACGCAACAGCCGCGTGAGCGCCATGAATCCTCCGCATAACGCGCCGTAACGTTCCACGGCTTCCATGGCGTACTCGGAGCACGTGGGCACAAAGCGGCAAGCGGGCGGGAACATGGGCGAAATCGCCCACTTGTAGCCTCGCAGCAGTTGCAGCACGACGACTTTGGCGAACTGGCGCATTTAAGATCGTTTTCCCGCTCCCGGCTTCCGCCTGCCTGAATCAGAGCCTGGCTCTGATGCAGCAGGCGGCTTGTCTCCCGCCGGGCCCGCGAGCTTCTGTTCGATAACTACGAAAGCCCGGCTGACCTCGTTCAGCACCTCGGCGAAGTCCCTGGTCAGCAACGACTTCTTCGGATTGATGACTACGTCGGCGCTCGCTCCCAGGGGCGGTCGCGTCAGCCGCACCGCCTCGCGCAAGCGGCGCTTCATGCGGTTGCGCTGCACCGCGCCCCCCAGGGCGCGGCCCACCGTGAATCCGATGCGAAGGCCGGCAGGTGCCGAGGGTTTCGTCCCGGCCGCCTCTGCCTCCGGACGCGCCCAGTAGAACGCGGTCAGGGAAGCGGAAAAGTGCCGCCGCCCCAGTTTGTACACACGCTCGAAATCGGCGTGGCGCAAGAGCCGCGCGCTGCGAGGAAAAGTGGCTTTGCCGGCTGGCGGCGTAACCCCTCGGTTCGATTCTGCGGGCACACTGGCGGTCAAAGTGACTCTAAATTCCAGATCGCTGGTTTCCCTGAACGGCGGATGCAACAGCGGGTGCGCGGGCCATCGTGTCCGCGCTACTGGACTATTCGCGGAAACCTGGTTTCACCGAGACCCGCTTGCGCCCCTTGGCGCGACGGCGGGAAATTACCTTCTTGCCGCCCTGGGTCTTCATGCGCGTGCGAAATCCGTGCGTCTTGGATCGCTTGCGCCGATTGGGTTGGAATGTACGCTTGGGCATGAAAAGTAGCTGCTCCTGATTGGTTCGACAGTGTTAGGGCAAACCGTAAGTATAAATCAGCCGACGTATTAGTACCAAACCGCAATCCCTCGAAATCCTTATGGTAGAGGCGTAGCTCGCTGCGTCTTCCGATCCACGTGCTCGACTCGCTTCTCTCCTTTCTCTTGGTCGCGTCCCCTACGGCCGCGCGGCGTTGCACCGTCTCTGCGGCAGTTACCAGCGCGGCACTTGACAGCGCGATGTTTTCGGGTGCCGAATGAGTGTTCGCGGAAAAATTCCAGCCGAAGATTTCCACACAACAAAAAAAATTGTGCTAGTATGCCGCACTGATCCTGCTTTCGAATTCGATTTGAGTTTGGCAGCAGCGCACGGTAACACGGGCGCATTCCGCAGTAAAATTAACGGTTCCAGCTACTTCGTAAAACGGCAGTTTTAAAACAGGCGCTCGCATACCAGCCGCCGGAGCGCCGTGGTGAATATTTCATATATGTCAGTTCCCAGCACAACTCTCTCCCCGAATCCGTGGGCGCGCATTCTCGATGCGCTGGAAAAGAAAATTAATCGGCATTCCTACGACACCTGGCTGAAACCCACGCGCTACAGCCACTCCAGCGGAGGCGTGCTCTTCGTCCGGGTTCCGACCGTCGAGTTCCGCCACGCCGGCGACAAATACGCCGACCTGATCCAGGAAGCGATCGACAATCTCGGCCTGGGATTCAACGACGTGAAGTTCGTCACTCCCGACGACGATCCGGCTGCGACCACGGTCCGGCACGATGGCGGACTGTCCGCCGCGGCGGCGGCACCCTCGCAGTCCCGCTTCGACTGGGACGGCGCCGCGCAACTGAATCCTCGTTACACCTTCGATGCGTTCGTGATCGGCAGCGGCAATCAGTTTGCCCACGCCGCCTGCCAGGCGGTAGCCGAGCGTCCATCCAAGGCATATAACCCGCTGTTCCTTTACGGCGGCGTTGGCATGGGCAAGACTCACCTCATGCAGGCCATTGGACACGAGGTCAAGCGCCGCATGCCCCAAGCCGCCATCTGCTACGTCTCCAGCGAGAAGTTCACCAACGACATGATCAACTCGCTGCGTTACGACAAGATGACCAGCTTCCGCGACAAGTTCCGCAACGTGGATGTGCTCTTGATCGACGACATCCAGTTCCTGGCCCAGAAGGAACGCACGCAGGAAGAGTTCTTCCACACCTTCAACGCGCTGCACGATTCCATGAAGCAGATCGTGATCGCCAGCGACCGCTCGCCCAAAGAACTGGCGGAGATTGAAGACCGCCTGCGCAGCCGCTTTGAGTGGGGTCTGATTGCCGACATCCAGCCGCCCGACCTGGAGACCAAAGTCGCAATCCTCCAGAAGAAAGCGGAGCAGGAGAAAGTAACGCTGCCGACCGACGTGGCTCTTTACGTCGCGTCGAACATCCGCTCGAACGTCCGTGAACTGGAAGGCGCACTCATCCGTCTGGTGGCGCATTCCTCGCTGATCGGCGCCGAGATCACTCTGCCCTACGCGCAGCAGGTGCTGAAAAACTTCATCGACTCGCAAGCCCGCAAGGTCACGATCGAGTCCATCCAAAAAATGGTGGCGGAACAGTTTGGCCTGCGTCTGGTTGAGATCAAGGCCAAGAACAATTCTCGCGCCATTGTCTATCCGCGCCAGATTGCCATGTATTTGGCCAAGCACATGACGGAAGCTTCGCTGCCGGAAATCGGTCGTCAGTTCGGCGGCAAGCATCACACGACCGTGTTGCATTCGGTTGAGAAAATCGAAGAGCTCCGCAAGACCGACAAGGATTTAAACAGGTTGATCAATAAATTGACCGAGCAATTAGGTGGATGAATCGCGCGGCTGGTTGAGTTTTCCACCAGCGAGTCCAGTCTTACTTCGCCGTGGCTGTGAATACGATGTGGAAGTTGTGTAAGAGATAGCAGGAATCAGAAAGTTAGGAAAGTTGTAGTGGGGAGTCCGCAGAGTTCGGGACCGATTTTTAACATGAGGGGTCTGGCGCGATCCCGGTGAGAATAGATGAGTTGGTTGAGTTTTCCACTTCTGCGCAGGCCCTACTGTTACTGCTGGTTTTATAGGTTTTGCATTTGATATAAGGGTAGTAATAGAAGTAGCGTTCGAAGTAGTCGGTATCAGGGGAGACGGATTTTATGCCGGTCGAGGCCGCCGTTGCCGCGGGGACGATGGAGATTACGGTCAGCAAATTCGAGTTGCTGCGGGAATTGACCGCCACCCAGGGTGTGGTCGAGCGCAAGACCACAATTCCCATTCTTTCCAATTATCTTTTTGAGGCTGCCGGGGACCGGTTGTCCCTGACCGCTACCGACCTCGATCTGAGCCTGCGCACTTCGTGCAGCGCAAAAGTAAAAAAAGAAGGCTCCTGCACCATCCCGGCCCGCAAACTTCACGACTACGTGAAGCTGTTGCCCGATGCCGACATCACCATCAAATTACTGGAGAATCACTGGGTCAGTATTCGCTGCGGCCGTTCGAATACGAAGATGGTCGGCATGGCCAAGTCAAACTTCCCCAGCCTGCCCGCGTTTCCCACGGCCGGCGCCATCACGATTCCAGCGCAGATCCTGCGTGGCCTGATTGCCCGCACCGGGTTCGCCATTTCAAACGAAGAGTCACGTTACACGCTGAACGGCGCCCTGATGCTGTTGAAGCCGGAATCCATCACCATGGTGGCAACCGACGGACACCGCCTGGCCCACTGCGAGCGCAGCGGAGAAAAATTCGACGGCGTCTCCGGCGAAATGAAGACGCTGGTGCCGAAGAAGGCGATGGATGAATTGAAATCCCTGCTCGATTCCACCGACGCCGATACCATCGAGTTTGCCAAAGATGAATCGACGCTGTTCTTCCGCATCGGCTCGCGCCTGCTGACCTCGCGGCAACTCACCGGACAATTCCCCAACTTCGAGGCCGTTCTGCCCAAGGACAACAACAAAATTGTCCCCCTGAACGCCGACGAATTGAATGCCGCAATTCTGCGCGTGGCCCAGTTCGCCGACGAACGCTCGCGCGCCGTGCGCCTGCGCCTGGAAAAGGGCGAGATGAAGATCTCGGCGTCGTCGACGGAATCAGGCGAGTCGGAAGATTCCATTGAAGCGCCCTCCTACACCGGGGAGGCGCTCACCATCGGCTTCAACGCCGCGTATCTGGTGGACTTCCTCAAAGCCGCCGGCACCAGCGAAGTGCGCCTCGAGTTGAAGGATCCGCAGTCCGCCGGCCAATTGCGCCCCGCCGAAGGCGACGACTACAAGTACCGGTATATCGTCATGCCCATGCGGATTTGAACCAGGTGCATTCGGCGGGAACATGTGGGGACAGCCGCCCTCGGCTGTCCGCCGAGCGCAGCTCGACGGTGTTTGCCATTACCCTTGACCTCTCATCACCGCTGCCTTACATTGTCGGCACTTCAATTTCGGAGGGTCCCCATATGCTATCGGGCTTCAAGAAATTCATCCTGCGCGGCAACGTTGTGGATATGGCCGTGGGCGTGGTGATTGGCGCGGCTTTTGGCGGTGTGGTCACGGCGCTCACCAAAGACTTGCTCACGCCTCTGATTGCCGCGATCGTGGGCAAACCCGATTTTTCCTATCTGGGGTTCAGCCTTCGGGGCACTCCGTTTCCAGTCGGCGATTTCATCAATGCTTGCGTATCGTTTCTGCTGATCGCGGCGGCGATTTATTTCTTCGTGGTGACGCCGGTCAACGCCCTGGTGGCGCGCATGCGCAGAGAGCCCGCCCCCGCCGATCCAACAACCAAGAAATGCACAGAATGCCTGAGCGAGATTCCGATTGATGCCCGCCGCTGTGCCTTTTGCGCGCAGCCGCAGCTGGGCAAGGCGGCGTAGAAAATTCGGCCCTGTGGCGAACGGCGCGAGCGCCGCACAAGAAAGAAGAAAGAAGTAAAGAAGGATGAGGCGCCCTCATGTTTGCTTCGGTTCGAGCGCCGTTCGTTCACGGACTCGCCCGTTCAAGTACCATTACAGGATGAGTTTCCGCTGTCCCTGGCTTTCTCGCCTAACTTTCATCCTGCTGTTCGTCTTTGCGCTGCAATCGCCGGCGACCGCGCAGAACTCCTCGTCATCCTCCGCTACCTCGGCTGCCCACCCTTCGCAAAAAACGCGGCGGATGGAGCACGCCGATTCTTCGCTGGACGCCGGGGCGGTAACCGATGGCGAGTACCGCAACAAGGAGCTGGCACTCTCCTGCAAGATTCCACCGGGTTGGGTGCTACGCACTGACGAGATGAATGCGCGGGATCAGGATGAGCCAGCCGCAGCGGAGACGGCGAAGGCCGAGGGCGGCTGCCCTCACCAGTGCAGCCAGGTGCTGCTGGCGGCGTTTTCGCGGCCTCCCGAAGCGCGCGCCGAAGATGTGAACTCTTCTCTGCTGATTGCGGAGGAAAGCGCGGCCGCGTATCCCGGATTAAAAGAGGCCGCGCAATATTTCGGTCCGCTCACCGAGGTGGCCAAGGCCCAGGGTTTTACCGTAGACGAGGAGCCGTACGAAATTGCACTGGGAACGAAAGTGTTGGTGCGCAGCGACTTTCACAAGGACGTGGGAACGCGCGTCATGCGGCAGTCAACCTTGGTCATGCTGGCTCACGGCTACGCCGTCTCGATCACGGTCATCGCCGGGTCGGAGGACGAGGTCGAGGATTTGATTGACGGCCTGAGCTTTGCAGTGGGTGGAAAAATGGAACGCCGGTGAAGGCCCGGTGAGAAGCAGAGTCCTCGGTTGCCGTCGGGTTCGCTCCGGCGCGCTGGGAATGACAAAACTCCAGGTTCAATCCAGCGGTTCGGGATGCAGGCTCAGATCTTTTTCTCCCGCCGCTTTTTTCGCGGCGTACTTTTTCATCCATGCTTCCCAGCTTCGCCCGGCGGCGGTGTCGCGCCCGGTGAAGGCGAGGGCCGCGATGTCGGCATAGGAGATCGCAATTTTTTCGTTCGCATCCTTCGGATAGAGACGAACTACGGAATCTTTCAGCGTGGCGGCGGAGCGCCGGTCGAACAGGTAGCCTTCGACTGTGGATCCGTCTTTGCGGGTGATGGTGATGTCACCGCGATAGTCAAACGCCTTTTCCAGCGCGCCGCGCAATTCCTCTTCGTTGGCCAGCGCGGGAATCCAGCCTTCCAGCTGTTCGTGCGCCGTCCCCGGCGCGACTTCCAGAGAGTCGGGGTTCACAATATTCGGGCTCGTCGCATCGACGTGCGGCGGCGTCGCCTGCGGCGACGCGTGGTCAATGTGCCCTGCTTCTTTTCCCGTCATGAATTCCCTGTCATGATTTTTCCTCAGCGGGCTGGATTCGTATCAGGGTATGCCTTCAGGCATACCGAACACGCCACTCCAATCGAATCGCGCCTTCAGGCGCTGCGGCGCTCTTGGTCGGAAGACGACTTTAGGCGCGGGTTTCCTGCAGAGACGGAGCCGCATCCGCGCTGGGCACAATCTGCACCAGCGGATGCACCGCCGCCACCGGCTCCTCCAGCAACCGCAACGCTTCTTCGTCGCGGTACTGCGGGAAGAGCGTTCCCTTCACCGTGGCCAGGAATCCGCCCAGCGAACTGAAGGTTGCGTTCACCGCCGAGGCCTCATACCCGCTGTGTACCATGCAATTCGCGCACGCCGGATTGCCCGATTCCGTGCCGTATTTGCTCCACTCGGTCGTCGACAGCAGCTCCGCGAAAGTTTCCGCGTAACCGTCCTGCAGCAGGTAGCAGGGCTTCTGCCAGCCGAAGATGTTGTAGGTGGGCATGCCCCATGGCGTGCACGGATACGTCCGCTTGCCCATCAGAAATTCCAGAAACAGCGGTGACAGATTGAAGCGCCAGCTTTTCTTTCGGTTCGACAGGATGGCGCGGAACATGCGGCGCGTGCGCGCCCGTCCCAGGAAGTGCTTTTGGTCAGGCGCCTTGTCGTAGGAGTAGCCCGGCGAAAGCATCATGCCCTCGACGCCCAGGTCCATCATCTCGTCGAAGAACGCGCGCACCGACTTGGGATTCGTGCCGTCGAACAGCGTGGTGTTAGTGGTTACGCGGAAGCCGCGCCGCAGCGCCTCTTTCACCGCATCCACCGCAATGTCGTATCCGCCTTCGCGGCACACCGCCAGGTCGTGCTCTTCGCGCTGCCCGTCCAGATGCACGCTGAAGGTAAGGTACTTGCTCGGCTGAAACAGGTGGATTTTTTCTTTCAGCAGCAGCGCGTTGGTGCACAGATAAATGTATTTCTTGCGCGCTACCAGCCCCTCGATGATCTCCCCGATCTGCGGGTGCATCAGCGGCTCGCCGCCGGGGATCGACACCATGGGAGCGCCGCATTCCTCGACCGCGCGGAAACATTCTTCCGGCGTCAAATCCGTTTTCAGAATGTGGGCCGGATACTGGATCTTGCCGCAACCCGCGCAGGCCAGGTTGCAACGGAACAGCGGTTCCAGCATGAGCACCAGCGGATACTGCTTCCGCCCCGCGAGCTTCTGCCCCAGGACATAGCTCGACACCGTCCACATTTGCGATACAGGAACTGGCATTTGCTGGTCAGTAACCCCTTTAATGTCTATTCTATCAGGGTTGCCGCGGCGATGCCTCAGCGGAGTAACTCCGCGGCGAACCGGAGCCCCCCATGAACCGAAGATCCTTTCTGAAATACGCCAACCTAGCCGGACTCGCCGCCGGACTGCCTTCCGCAGCCGCGTTGACCTCAACTCCGCAGCACGAAGCCAAGCCCACCCCGCCTGCCGGCGCTCCACCCACGAAGACGCCACCCTCCCCAGAGACGCTCCTGCTCAAGGACTATCGCCCGCAATCCATCTACAAAATTCCCGTCACTCAGATTCCCAAGGCCAAATATCCCGTAATCGACATGCACTCTCATCCTTACGCCAAGACCGCGCAGGAGATTGACCAGTGGGTCCGCAACATGGACGGAGTCGGCATCGCCCGGACCACTATCTTGACCATGGCCACCGGCGCCGAGTTCGACGAAATCCACCGCAAGTATTCCAAATATCCCGATCGCTTTGAGATGTGGTGCGGCTTCGACTTCACCGGCTACGACAAGCCGGGATTCGGCCCCGCCGCCGTCCACGAACTCGAACGCTGCCGCCAAGCCGGAGCGCGCGGCATCGGAGAAATCCACGACAAGGGCAAGGGCCTGCGGTCCGGGAAATCGAACGCCCCCGGCATGCATCCCGACGACCCCCGCATGGACTCCTTATTCGAAAAGGCCGGCGAACTCGGCATGCCCATCAGCCTCCACGTCGCCGACCCCATCTGGATGTACCAGAAGATGGATAAGACCAACGACGGCCTCATGAACGCCTACGAGTGGCGGCTCGACAATCAACCGAACATCGTGGACTTGTCCGGCATGGTCGACATTCTCGAGCGCACGCTGGCCCGGCACCGCAATACCACCTTCATCGCCTGCCACTTCGCCAACCTGGATTACGATCTCGCCCGTCTGGGGCAGGTGCTCGAACGCAATCCCAACCTCTATGCCGATATTGCCGCGCGCTACGCCGAGACCGCACCCATTCCGCGTTTCGCCGCGCAGTTCTACACCCAGCATGCCGACCGCCTCCTCTACGGCACCGACATGGGCTTCGACCCGTCCATGTACCGGGTCACGTTCAGAATCCTGGAATCGCTCGACGAACACTTCTACGAAATCGAGCAGTTCTCCTACCACTGGAGCCTCAACGGCTTCGGCCTGAGCGATGCCATCCTGCAGCAGGTCTACCACGATAACGCCGCCCGGCTGCTCGCCTCACGCCCGGGATAAGATCGACAAGCTAGAATTGACAAGCAAGAATCGACAAGCAAAAACCAACAGCCTACAATCTCCCCATGGGCAGCTTGGGCCAGCAAACGCCGGCACCGGTACCAGGAGACCCGGTACCAGGAGACCCGGTACCAGGAGACGAGGACCGCGACTCCAGCCGGCTGATTATCGGGATCGCCGTGGCCGGGGTGATTGCCATCGCGCTCGCTGCCGCGTTTCTTCTGCGCGAGTCGCCCAAGGTCGCGAAGCCACCCTCGCCCTACATTGCCAGCCTGAAGCTTTCTGATTTCAAAATGAGCGCCGCCGAGAATTTCATTGGAGCCCGCGTCAGCTACATCGACGGCGCCATCACCAACTCCGCCGACAAGACCGTAACCCACGCGGTGGTGGAAGTCGTTTTCAAAGACGATCTCGGCCAGCTCGCTCAGCGGGAAGAACTGCCTCTGCGCGTCCTCAAAACCACTGGCCCCTATCTCGAGGCGGTGGACCTCAGCGTCTCCCCGCTCGCTCCCGGCCAGACTCTACCCTTCCGCCTCACCTTCGACAGCATCTCCGCGCAGTGGAACCGCCAGTATCCCGACATCCGCGTCACCGACGTAACCGTGAAGTAGATACCGTGTCGCCGCGGCCGCCTCCCGCCCTCGGATCCACTAGGTCGATCCGCTGGGTCGATCCAGTAGGTTGATCCAGTAGAATGAGCCCATGCCTGAGAGCAAGCCATTCCGGCTGACCGAGTCCGTCAAAGCCGCGGGTTGAGCTTCCAAGCTGAGTCCGGCGGCGCTGGACACGGTGCTTGGGAAATTAGCCCGGCAACACGACCCCAACGTTCTGGTCGGCTTCGATCACGCCGACGACGCCGGAGTGTATCAAATCGCCCCCGATCAGGCTCTCGTCCAGACCGTCGACTTCTTCACCCCCATCGTCGACGATCCCTACACTTTCGGCCAGATCGCGGCCACCAACGCCCTGAGTGACATTTACGCCATGGGCGGACGGCCGCTCACCGCGCTCGCGCTGGTGTGCTTTCCCGAGAAAGCCGATCTCGCAATTCTCGAACGCATTCTCGCCGGCGGCCTCTCGAAGATGATCGAAGCCGGATGCACCGTCATCGGCGGCCACAGCATCCGCGACGAAGAAACCAAATTCGGATATTCCGTCACCGGACTCGTTCACCCCAACAGAGTCCTGGCCAACGCCGGCGCCCAGCCCGGCGACTCGCTCATCCTCACCAAGGCTCTCGGCACCGGCGTAATCTCCACCGCAATCAAAAAAGCCAAAGCCGAAGCCGCATGGATCGAGGCTGCCGTGCAGTCGATGACCACGCTGAACAAGCGTGCCGCCGAAGTGATCAGCGCCGGCAACTTTCGCGTGCACGCCCTGACCGACGTCACCGGCTTCGGCCTGATCGGCCACGCCCGCGAACTGGCGCTGGCCTCGAATGTCTCGGTCCGCATTTCCGCCAGCCACGTTCCGCTGCTGCCCGGCGCCCTGGAGTGCGTTCGCGCCGGCCACGTGCCCGCCGGCCTCCGGAACAACCGCGATTTTGCCGAATGCCTGGTGGGGTACGACTCCGGCGTCCCCGAAGACCTTCGCGCCCTCCTCTTCGATCCCCAAACCGCCGGAGGACTGCTGATCTCCACTTCCGAAGCCGACCCGCTGACGAAGACGCTGAACCACGCCGGCGTCCCAGCCGTTCAAGTCGGAGAAGTTCTCCCGCAAGCCAAGCCCCGCATCCAAATCACGCCCTAGCACTCCTGACTCTGTTGCCGGTCCCGCATTCTTTGTCAGTGGAGCCCCGCTCTTCTTCGCGTCCTTCGCGTCTTCTCTGCGTCCTTTGCGGTTTAAGGTTTGGACCTTCATTTCGCCGCACCGATCCGAAATCCACGGCATCTACTAAACAAGATTCCTTCTTAATTCCTTTCCGGAGGATGCTCTTATGCAAATTCGCCAACTCGGACGCAGCGGTCTCAACGTTTCGGCCCAGGGCCTGGGTTGCATGGGCATGTCGGAGTTCTACGGCGGACGCGACGACCACGAATCCATCGCCACAATTCATCGCGCCCTGGAACTCGGCATCACGTTCCTCGACACCGCCGACGTATATGGCCCTCACAAGAACGAAGAACTCGTCGGACGTGCCATCAAAGGCAAGCGCCCCCAAATCGTGCTCGCCACCAAATTCGGCATTGTGCGCGACCCCGCCAATCCCTCGGTGCGCGGCGTCAGCGGCCAGCCCGCCTACGTTCGCCAGTCCTGCGAAGCCAGCCTGCGCCGCCTTGGGGTCGAGACCATCGACCTCTACTACCAGCACCGCGTCGATCCCGGCACTCCGATTGAAGAAACCGTCGGCGCCATGGCGCAACTGGTGCAGGAGGGCAAGGTGCGCTATCTCGGACTTTCCGAAGCCTCGCCGCAGACCCTGCGCCGCGCCATGAAAGTTCACCCCATCGCCGCGTTGCAGACCGAGTATTCGCTCTGGTCGCGCGATCCCGAAGCCGAAATCCTGGCCACCTGCCGCGAGCTGGGCATCGGCTTTGTCGCCTACAGTCCGCTCGGGCGCGGCTTCCTGACCGGCCAGTTTCAGCGCTTCGATGACCTTCCCGCCGACGACTACCGCCGCAACACTCCGCGCTTTCAGGGAGAAAACTTCCAGAAAAATCTCGATCTGGTACGGCGAGTGGAAGAGATCGCCAGGGAGAAAAGCTGCACCCCGGCGCAACTCGCGCTGGCCTGGGTGCTGGCACAAGGCAACGACATCGTTCCCATCCCTGGCACCAAACGCCGGAAATATCTGGAAGAGAACGCCGCCGCGGATTCCGTGAAGCTCACCGCCGCGGACCTGCAGCGCATCAACGAAGTGTTCCCGCCCGACGCGGTCGGAGGCGAGCGCTACCCGGAGCATATGATGGCGTTGGTCAACGGCTAAGCGCGAGCCGCTCTTGCCTTGAAAGGGCGCGGCTTCAAGCCGCGCCGTAAGTCGTTCCAAATAAATACCGGCTTCAACCGCTGCGGACCGCTCATCTGAACTGGAACGGCCACAGGCAGGAACCAGAAAAGTAAACGCCTTCCCAGCCAAAGACCATCCGCGCTCCGAAACCACCGGAAATCAGCCCCGTCATCCCACTTCCACCCCGCTCCAACTGACCCTGGAACATTCTCGGGACCACGCGTTGACGATCTTGATCCTCTCCAGAGCTCCCGCCTGCAAACGGAACGAGGCGGCCAAAGGCCGCCCCAAGAGCTAAAAGCTAGAAGCTAGAAGCTAAGAGCTAGCTTTTCTTCCCCCGCAGCATCTCCACTACCCGCTCATAATCATCGACCGTGTGGTACTCGATCACAATCTTTCCCTTCCCCTTCCGGTCCCGGATCCGCACCCGCACCCCCAGCATCTGCTCCAGGTCGAACTGCGCGGCTCGCACATTCGGATCCACCCAGCGCGCCCCGCTGCTTTTCTTGATCACCTCTCCCGGCATCCCGGGAAATGGGTCCAGCTCCCCATTCATGGAGAGCACCATCCTCTCGATCTGTTCCAGCGTCATCCCCTTCTTCACCGCGTACAGGGCTGCCTTCGAGATCTGGTCGTCGTTATTCAGCTTCAGGAGTTCCTTCGCCTCCCCGAACGTGATTTTCTTCTCCGCCAGAAGCTGCATCACCTCGCGCGGCAGCTTCAGCAGCCGCATGTAGTTCGACACCGACTCGCGCGACAACCCCACCCGCTCGCCGATCTGCTGCTGCGTGAGCGAGAATTCCTTGCTCAAAACCCGAAACGCCTCGGCCTGCTCCAGCGCGCTCAAATCTTCCCGCTGCAGGTTTTCGATGATCGTCATCTCCGCCGCCTGCTGCAGCGAAACCCGCCGCACGATAGCCGGAATCGTAGTCTTCCCGGCTTTCTTCGACGCGTGCAGACGCCGCTCGCCGAGAATCAGGATGTAACGCCCGTCCTCGTCCGACGGCCGCACCAGGATGGGCTGCACCACTCCGTTGGTTCGAATCGAGTCGGCCAGTTCCTCCAGCTTCTCGTCGTCGTCGACATATCGCGTCTGAAACGGATTCTTGTCAATGTCCGCAATCTCGAGGTTCATGACAAGATTCCCCGGCATCCGCGACTCCGCCTGGGCAAAAATCGTTATGCTCTCAGCTTCATCCGGTGCGGGGGGTGCCCCATTTCTCGCGTCCTTTGCGAGAAGTGGGGATTTTGACTCAACGTCATTCACTGGATATGCCCCGCCTCTAGCCTGTGTGGTGAGTGTGGTGGGAAATGTGGGGACAGCCGCCGCCGGTGCGACCGCATCCTCCACCATGGCCTGAATTGTGATCGGCTCAATGGAGGGCGCGGCCTTCGGCGCAGCAGCCACCACCCGCGGCCCCGGCAATAACGACTCCAGCCCTCGCCCCAATGCCCGCCGCTTCTCCACCTTCTCTTTTTCTTTCTCCAGTGGACGTCCCGCCAAATTCTCCGCCGCCGTAGTCATCAGCACTTTCCCCCGATCTCTCTCACAGCCTTGTCATCCTGAGGCGCCGTTCTTTGGCGCCGAAGGACCTATGCACTGCCGCAGCCGGGTGCCCCATTTCTCGCGTCCTTTGCGAGAAGTGGGGCTTTTCCCCCAACGCTGTCGTTCCTTCAGGGAGCCATCCGTATATCGACATCCATCAATGTGGTATATCGACACCCATCAATATACTAAGCCGTCTTGTCCATCTCGTCCGCCGCCCCAGGAATCTCCTCCACCGCCTGCCCCTCAGGCTCGGTGGCCACGGCCTGCGCGGAAGGCTGGGAGCTGACCTGCCGCTCAATAATCTCCTTGGCCAGCCGGATGTAGCTCTCAGCCCCCTTCGACCGCGGATCGTAAACCAGCGCCGCCTTCCCATGGCTGGGCGCTTCTGCCAAGCGGATGTTCCGCGGGATTGTGGTCGTGCACAGCTTCTCTCCGAAATAGTTTTTCAGTTCACTCATCACCTGCTGCGCCAGGTTGGTGCGGTCATCGAACATGGTCAGCACCACGCCCTCGATCCCCAACTCCGGATTCAGCGCGGCGCGAATCCGCTCGATCGTGTCCAGCAGCTCGCTGATGCCTTCAAGAGCAAAGTACTCGCCCTGCATCGGAATCAGCACTGCGTCAGCCGCGACCAGCGCGTTCAGCGTGAGCAGATCCAGCGCCGGCGGACAGTCCAGCACGATGAACTGGAAGCGATCGCGCAGAGGAGCCAGCGCTTGGCGCAGGCGAAACTCGCGCCCCTCAGCGTCGACCAGTTCAAGGTTCGCGCCGATCAGGTTCTTGTGCGCAGGGATCAGCCAGAGCTGCTCGAGTTCGGTGGTCTGGAGCGCCTCCTCGGCCGAGGCCGCGCCCATGAGCAGATGGTAAGAGCTGATGCGGTCGGGGTCCTTGACGAAGCCCAGGCCGCTGGTGGCATTCGACTGCGGATCGCAGTCAACCAGCAGCGTGTTCACTTCCGCAGCCGCAAAGGACGCGGCTAGATTGATGGCAGTCGTAGTCTTACCCACGCCGCCCTTCTGATTGGCAACAGCGATGACGCGTCCCATTGAGTTGTAGGAGGAACCAGAGCTACTGGGCAGCATAATGCGCTTCGCATTTCAAATGCAATGAAGAACTGCTGTGCAGAGAGGTGAATTGTGTGCAAAACGCGTCCAGTGTTCCTGCAGGAACACTCGGCGCGTAGTTGCGCTGGATCTGTCCGGACGAGATTCTAAATGAAAAATGGAGATGTGTTCCTGCAGGAACAACTCGGCATTGCTGCTGCCGTCTAGCCCCGGCAGCCTCTTGCTGAAATGAAAAGTTGAGAAGTGTTCCTGCAGGAACATCCCGCCCGCACCCTCAGACGGGGCACGATTGGTTCCGGGTGTGTGGGTTCGCATTTGGAGAAGTGTTCCTACAGGAACACTGTGGAAAACGATGTTTGCGGCGCTGTCGTGCGTAGCTTCAATCCGACGAAATTAATGCCTCTGTCCCACTTTTGTTTACGGATTGCGAGATCTGTGCCAGTCGCTTGTGCCTGATGTTGGTAAATTCATAGTGTATGGACCACTTGTTAGCGAACCTGGTTCGTTGCCGTGGCGCGGCGAAGGATTGGGCTAAGCCTGTTTAGGGCAGGCGATGGGCCACGGTCAGGACTCGGGAGCGGGAGAGAGGGACTGGCTCGGGGTTGGACCAGGAGAAGTGGGGGAGGGCGGCGCGGGCTGGTTGCAGTTGGGCGGAGCTGATCAGGAGGGCCAGGCGGCCTTCGGGGGCGACGAGGGTGGCGGCGGTGGGGAGGATGGCTTCGAAGCGCTCGACGGCGCGCAGGGTGACCAGGGCAAAGGTTCCGGAGACGGCTTCGGCGCGGGCGTTTTGTATATTGACGTTGGTCAATGTAAGGGAGCGGGTGAGTTCGCGGAGGAAGGCGGTTTTTTTGTGGTTGGAGTCGATCAGGGTGAGGGAGATCGCGGGCGCCCAGAGTTTGAGGGGGACGCCGGGGAATCCAGCGCCGGAGCCTAGGTCGGCGACGGTGAGGCGGTGGTTGGTCGCTAGTGGTTGGCCGCCGGGAACAGCGTTGGAGGTCAGGGCAGCGCAGGGGAACAGGTGGCGGGCGGCGAAGAGGGATTCGCCGAAGTGGCGAGTGACGATGTCTTCAGGGTTGCGGATGGCGGTCAGGTTGACGCGGGCGTTCCAGCGGAGTAATAGATCGACGTACGTCGATATATGGGAGATCAAGGCCTGGGTGTTCGGTCTTAGGTCTTGGGGGCCGAGGAATGGTTCCAGCAGCTCGGCAATGCGGGCAGGGTGCATCGATTGTGATTGTAGATTGCAGGCGGCGACTTGGGAAAAGGCGACCTCAGCGATCACCCAAAACTTTTGAAGTGATCACTGAGGCTTGATCGCCGGCATCGGCTTGGAGGGATCGCCGCGCTCCGGCTCGCCCAGCAGCAGGTGCAGGTGCTCGGGCATGACCACGTAGCCCACCACCACGAAGCGATACCGCCGCCGCACACGTTCCAGCAGAACGTGTAGAGGCCACTTGTCTGTCCGGTCATGTAGTAGGCCCCTAAGACTTCCTGAACTCCAGCAGATTGTCCCATCACTGCTGAAGTAGACGTACCCGGACCAAAGGTTCGATCACCCGAACCCAGCCCAGAAGCCCATTGAGAAGTCAGTGTGGCTACCTCAGCCGTGGCTGCAACGTACTGTCCTGCGCTTGCTGGTCCCGCTGAACAATTCCTACCGTTACTTGGGGCAATGCATCACCTGATTCCAGTCATGACGATGGCTGCAGACGCATAAGCGAATATCGCTGCTAACGACGACAGTATCAATAGCGCACTCTTGACGTTTGGAATTTCCTCAAAATATAGGGAGTTTACTGAGATCACAGCAGTGACTCTTCTCCAAATCAACCACGGCGTTATCAGCACCAAGGGGCCCAAGTAGACTGCGAGCGAATGGCCTACCAGGCCCGACCGGTACCCCTTCCAGAGATATAAAAGCGCCTCAACCTCAACTAGCGCAAGCATTACGTAGACAGAGATTCGAAGCATCATCAAGATTCGAGAGTTATCATGCTCTAGCGTCACAATCATCTCCTGTCGGTTAGTCGTGGCATCGGTGTCTTGACCTCATTCACAGACCCCAAGGTCCTTCCCGATTGTCCCAAGCGCTGCCGTTGCTCCTCCGACGGTAGCTAGTATCCCTCCCGATGCTTGTGTGATAAGCCCAGGTACGAAACCGACGACTGTTAGGTCTTCGGCAGTTCCAAATAAGAACAGGCCTCCACCGCCGACCACACCGAGCCCTCCAACCACTTCCATTTTTGTGCACGTTCCGGCCTTCTGTAACCCGGCCTTTAGCTTCGCCATGAAAGTCGTCGGGGGCGCAGGGTTATTTGGGGCATTGTTTGCGGCCAGGGTCTCCTGCGCTAAAAAGGAGTTCGTATCGATAATCGCGACCTCCTCGACTGCTAGCACGGGGGTTGCCGTAACACTCGCGGTGTTCATAGCTTGTTGTGGCAGAAACACCGTCCCGTCGGGAGCGCCATTGCAGGGTGCTGAAACGTGGTTCTCGTCATAGCAATCATCCCCAAACGGATCGATCAGGCTCATGGGGTTGTTCAGCACATACGCGTAGCGGTTCCAACTCTGCGGATTTGACGGATCAACCGCCGCCAGTCCTGCCGGATCGGGAGACGTCCAGCGCACGCTTGAAGTTCGGTTACAGAAGGAACAACATTTCGGGGTCTCCGAAAGAATGACCTCTATGGTATCTACCAAGTCTTGAATGATATCGGCGGCTTTTTTGGCTTCAACGTATTTAGGCATACGGAAAACGGACTAATTATGACACAGAATAACTTTACACTTGACGTAGGAGACTAAATGGCTGAAAGCGAAGAGGTTGCGAAGGAATTAGAAGATGCGCTTCAAGCGGCCCGCGAGATCAACGCTATTCTGTCCCGCTTTGATTGGTCACTGCGCGGCGATGTTCTCAGCATGGCCCACAATCTAAGGTCTATTAACGCCTTCCGGCGCTCGGCAGCTTCTTCAGATCGTCCCGCAGACCTTTAATTTCCATGATAAGTTCCACGACGTTTTCAAGGATTTTGCGGAGCAAGTTGTCGGTAACGGTGTGGGTAGCTTCGTCCCATTCTTCCATCGAAAGCCTCTTTGCGTGCTAGGCTTAGTTATGCCCGAAGAAATCAAGGTAGACAAGAGCAAGTTTGATTCCCTGTTGAAGAAGATGCTGGAAACCCCGCCTCTGCCGAAAGCAGACGTGAAGGTAGCGAATCCGAAGCCTAAGAAAGAGAAGTCTACTTAACTTCTTCTGAGATTACCTCTAAGTGGACTTCTTTGCCGTTGAGCGTTACGAGCAGCTCGTGCCCGTCAGGTTTCATGGGAAGGTCTTTACCTACGGGCAGCGGCGGGCTACATGACAAAGGCTTGAATCCTTCGGAGTCCCGCGTTCCTATGCACTCGGCTTCTATCGTGGATTTACCGTGGTGGATCGTGTACGCGGCGGTTAAGACGTTGGTCATCTGCGTACTTGCCCGCCATTCGTACCTCTGTACTGTGTAGGTATCTTGATTGTCACAGGCAAGGAATACGAGCGGCAGGAACAGCAGTATTCGGTTCATACGTTTTCCGTACAAAGTTTGGAGGCGGGCGAGAGCGCATCGTTCGCAACGATGAGGTTCACTGTTCACTCCAAAAGCTCATAGGCTGGAATTATGGCCGGAACGCGGTGTGAATGGCATTTCCCCGCCTAGATACAACCTGCGATGGTTCCAGACGTGAGAAATCCTACACCTAAAAGACTTCGCGGGTAAGTTTCTTGTACGTCAGGGGCTTCTTCCGGGTCAACTCCGAAAGAAGAGTGTTGAACATGAACGGCTGCATTTTACGCCTGTTGTAGCGCCAAGAGAGCTCTTGCAAGTAGCTGTCTAGGTGATCTTCGGACAAGTGGTGGTAAGAACCGATTACGCCACGTTTGAACAGGCTGAAAGCGCCCTCGATGGTCTTGGCGGATAGTTCTCCGAATTCCTCTAGTTCCTTCTTGTGATCGGCAACCTCGTGTTGGCGCGGGTGGCCCAGGCTTTGGTTTCCTCCGCGCCATCAATACTGAGGGTGCCCCGTCCTTGCGTTTTTTGCAAGAGCCTGCCCTGAGCGGAGCCGAAGGGGCGGGTACGGCAATCGCGGGAGCAGCGAAGCTAAGCTGCGTGATCGCGAAACGAAATCTTGGTCCATCCCTGATTCACGCGAACCGGGCCAGCTTCTTCGAGAAGATAGAACCGGTAACTGCTCCAGTGCCATTGCTCGGGCGACTCCACCAGTCTCCGTTTCACCGGATTGCGATGCATGTACCGCAGCTTCTCTACGCGCTTCTTCGTCGTCCATACGTTGAAGTCGTAGAAGCGTGCCTGCCAAAACCCACGGTGCGAAGTTGCGTTTCCGAATAAATCGCGCTGACGCGGGTCGCCGCGTTTGTTCTTTGGTAACAGAGCGCGGGCCGTGCGCTGCTTCAGCACTTGCATCAGGGTGGAGGGAGTGCCGACTTCGGGTTCGGTCACGAGCAAGTGGATGTGTTCCGGCATCACGACGTATCCCACGACCACGAAACGGTAGCGCTGGCGCGTCTGTTCCAAAATCGAGAGGAAGCGGTCACGGGCCCGCGCCGTGGCCAGAAACGGCAATCGCCGGTAGCACGAACAAGTGATAAAGTGCAGGTCATAGGCGCCGTAAGTGCGATGCAGTCCGCTGGGCATGCAAACCCCATGGTACCGGCAGCATCGTACCCGCCCCTTCGGCTCCGCTCAGGGCAGGCTCTTGCAAAGAACGCAAGGACAGGGCACCCACAGTTCCGGAACGGGAAGCGAAAACCGACGGGGAGGAGGGTGCGCCACCCGCCAGGCCGACCCAACGTAGGCTGCCCCACCCGGAGCGGCTTTTGTGCAGGGATGGGCACCATGCGGAAGCGGAAATTCGGGCACAGAGGTGGTTTCTTTTCGACCCGGTGAGCCAATTCGCCCGCCCTTCTCGCACTACTAAATAGAGCAGCTCAGGTCTGCGAGTCGCCGGCCACGGCTTCCGCGGGGAATCTCGCGCTCGAGATACCAACGGATTTCCGCGACCGGCGGGGGACTTCGGACCGTCGCCCCGGACTTTTCGAACCAGGCTAAGCGACCAGCGAAACCTGAAACCATGCTCATGGATTGGTGGAGGCGAGATATGGCGAGTCCCATGAAGCGTCGGTATCCCTTCTTGTGGGCAGCCCTCACGTTGATTTTCATGGCCGCGCCAGGCAACGGCCAAACCTCAACGCCGGCTACGGTACCCACGATGGTAAAGTTCAGCGGAACCCTCCAAGGAATGCCGAGCCGCATCGTGGGCATAACCTTCGCGCTGTACAAAGAGCAGCAAGGTGGCCCAGCCCTATGGCTGGAAACTCAAAGCGTCTTGCTCGACGCCTCAGGACACTACAGCGTGCAATTGGGGGCGACACTGCCGAACGGCCTTCCCAAGGAATTGTTTACATCTGGGGAAGCGCGATGGTTAGGGGTGCAGACGGAAGGGCGAGGGGAGCAACCACGGGTATTGCTGCTCAGCGTGCCCTACGCGCTGAAGGCCGCGGACGCGGAGACTGTCGGAGGGCTGCCCGCCTCGGCTTTTGTGCTGGCGACGCCGACAACTTCATCAACTCAGACCGCAACGAATGCGAGCACAATGAGCACCCCGCCGGTGGCACCGCCGCCTGGCACGGTAAGCGGAACCGGCACCGCGAACTTCATTCCCTTGTGGACGGATAACGCCGACATCGGCAACTCGGTTGTCTATCAGTCGGGCACCGGATCGACCGCCAAAATCGGCGTCAACACGACTACACCCGCGGCCACGCTGGACGTGAAGGGGACAGGAACGATACGAGGCGTGTTCACGTTACCGAGCGCCGGGGTAGCCACCGCAATCAAGGGACAGAACTCGCAGCCGATGGCGATGACTGCGTCGGCTTTCAGCAGCGGCACAAAAGCGGCAGTGAATCAGAACTTCCGCTGGCAGGCCGAGGCAGCGGGCAACAACACTGCGAGTCCTTCGGGCACGCTGAATCTGCTGTTCGGTTCGGGTGTGAGCGCACCGGCCGAAACGGGATTGAAGATAAGCAGTGGTGGCGTGCTGACCTTTGCCACGGGGCAGACGTTTCCGGGTGCCGGAACAATCTCCGGAGTTAGCGCAGGATCTGGATTGACTGGAGGAGGCACGAACGGCAACGTCACGTTGAATCTGGACACCACGCAGATTCCGCAGCTGAACGTTGCGAACACCTTTACCGGCAATCAAACCGTGGGCGGAAACTTGAGCGCCACGGGCGCCGTGACGGGCAGCGCTTTCCAGATCGGAAGCAATCTCTTCGGCTTCGGCTCCTATATCAAGGCCAACGCCTTCCTCGGCTTCGCCGGCAACACGCAAACCACGGGCAGCAGCAATACAGCGGTTGGCGCGCTGGCTCTCCTCGAGAATGGGACGGGATTTCAAAACACGGCAGTCGGGGCTTCCACTCTGCTGGTCAACTCCACCGGCTCGAACAACACAGCGTCAGGCATCTCTGCGCTGCAAGCCAATACGGCCGGCTCCAACAACACAGCCAGTGGCGCCGACGCACTGAACAACAATACGACCGGAAACTCCAACTCGGCTTTGGGGTTCCTGGCGGGCCCAGACTCGTCTCATCCGAATCTCAACAATTCGACCGCGATCGGAGCCAATGCCACGGTGACGGCGAGCAATTCGCTCGTGCTAGGTAGCATCTCCGGAGTGAACGGCGCCAGTGCGAGCACCAACGTTGGCATCGGCACCACCGCACCAGCAGCAACGCTCGATGTCAACGGCACCGGAAACTTCACCGGCCCCGTCACCTTCGTCGCAAGCCAGACCTTTCCCAACACCATCAGCGGAGTCACAGCCGGCACCGGCCTCACCGGCGGCGGCACGGGAGGCGCCGTCACTCTGAATCTGGATACAACCAAAGTTCCGCTGCTCAGCGCCGCAAACACCTTCGTCGGAAACCAAGGCGTAACCGGAAATCTGGCCGCCACCGGAAACCTGACCGTGACAGGCCCTATCAACGGTTCGTCAGAGGTACTCACCAATGGCGGCTCGGTTATCCTTCGAGTCAATCAGCTCAGCCTCGCCGCGAACACCTACGGAATTATCTCCCAGACGGACGGCCCGTCCGGTATCGCGGTCTATGGTCAATCAAACGATTCCAACGGCGTTGGGATGGAAGGCCTGAATAACAGCGCGACCGGGGGCTTCGGGGTTTACGGCGTCGTCAATAGTACGAGCGGCGTGGGCATCGGCGTTTGGGGAAAGACGGGTAGCAGTACCGGTTCCTCCATTGGTGTTGAAGGCGACGCATCGAGCCCAACCGGCATCGGCGTGGTCGGAACCAATCCCACAACCGGCGGGCTCGCGGGCGAGTTCTTCGGAGCCGTTCAAGTCAACGGCAACTTCGCCGGGACCGGGAGCGTAACGGGTACGACGGTTACGGGCACGGTGGTCACGGGGGCGACGGTTAACGCCACGAGTGCCTTCAGCCTGGGCGGGACGCTGTTTGCGTCCGGCTCGCAGTCTTTGGGAGATGCATTTCTTGGCTTCGCGGGGAATCCATCGGCCACGGGCAGCTACAACACGGGCTCCGGCAGTTTTGCCCTGACCCGCGAAGCCGGTGGGAACGCGAACACTGCCACCGGTTATGCCGCGCTCTACTCCAACCTCAATGGCGGCTACAACACAGCGATCGGCTATGCCGCGCTCCTCGACACCGGGGGCAGCTCCAACACCGCCGTTGGTGGTCTTGCTCTCACTACGAATCTCACAGGCAGCAACAACACGGCGATCGGTTACCTTGCGGGAACGGACAACGCCACAACTGGCCTCACGAACGCAACCGCAATCGGCGCCTTTGCCGATGTCGGCGCCAGCAACGCACTGGTGCTCGGCAGCATCAACGGGGTGAATAGCGCCACAGCCGACACACACGTGGGCATCGGGACGCCAGCTCCTGCTTCTACCCTCGACGTTGAAGCGACGGCTGCCGCCGCCGTCGGTCCCGTCTTCCTGCTCAAGAACAAGGCAGCGATCGCAACCGGAACCACCGGCAATTCTGTCGATCTCCGCTTCGCTCTCGACGGCGGCAGCAGCGTCAGCAATCCGAACGCGTACCTGCGCGCGCAAGAAGACGGGAACAGCCAGTACGGCGCCTTCATGACCTTCGCCACCATGGCGGATGGCGGCGCTGGCGCCGGCGCCCTCGAGCGGATGCGCATCACTGGCAACGGCCTGGTCGGTATCGGAACGAACGCTCCCACTCACATCTTCCAGGTGGGACAGGGCCTGGGCAACCCATATGCCGATGGCTGGTCTACCTACAGTTCGCGGCGTTGGAAGACGAACATCCGGACTCTTCCGGACGCGCTGGCAAAAGTTGAACAGCTGCGCGGCGTCTCCTACAACCTGAAAGGCAGCGGCAAGCATGAGATCGGCGTCATTGCCGAAGAGGTCGGACAGGTGGTTCCCGAGGTCGTCAGTTATGAAGAAAACGGGAAAGACGCCCAAGGCGTGGATTACAGCCGCCTGACCGCGGTGTTGATTGAGGCGGTGAAAGAACAGCAACGCCAGATTCAGGACCAGCGCAGGCAAATCCGACTGCAGCAGCGCCAGATCGCCAGCCTGAACCGCAAGGTGGGGGTTCTCGAGACGGCTGCGGCCACCAAAGTGAGCCCAGGCGAGTCTGCCGCGTCAACTGCAGATCGAAGCCAAGCGATGGCAACAGAACACAAATTTCTTGCGGTCAAGTGAGCCAAGTCACCGCTGCTTCTCACCCGAACTGTCTTTGATTACCAGCAGTCTCTGCGGAACCAACGCCGCAGGCATCTGCCGAATCGGATTCCTTCTCTCCAAAGTGCACGGATCCCGAGGAAAGAACCATCGAAGCCAAAAGACCGGTGACGCCGGCGGCAGCCAGTTGCATACTCGGTGCCGAAAACGGCTGGGCCGGGCCGCCGGATAGACGATTTGGGAAAGTGGCCCACCTGAGAGGATAACGGACTAGGACCTCCGCGTGGTACCAAAGTGGGAATCGAGTAGCCAGGAGTATGAGCCGCGGCATAAAATTGAAGCATCTAACCAGATATGAGCGACGCCAGAGTGGCCATCTTCGACGAAAAATATCGGGTGGTCGCAGTGGAGAGTCAGAGTCTGACCATCCGGGGAGTTCGCAGCGGAGAAGTGCTGACGATCATTAATCCCGACCCGGACACCCCCCTTACGCCCGCCGAGTACCCGCCGGGGAAGCTCATTGCGCTGAGCGATCCTTCGGCTACGCCATTGAACTAGGGCGGCTAACGCCTTTTCTGTGTTGGTTTCTACATCTGTGCCAAGCTACGCTCGGGACGAACGAATGCGTCGTCCCCACGCGATTTGGGGCGGAGTCGGTCGGTGGGTCGTTGCGGACGAATTTTCCCCGGCTTTTCAGTTTTGGAAAAATCCCCACTTCTCGCAAAATCGGCGAGAGCTGGGGCACCCGGTACACGGATCTGAGGTTGTGCAGGGTGGGGCACCCCGTCGATGCAATCTCAGGGCCCTTGACAAGGGGCGGAGCGTTCTGTATATTCAGTTTGTACTGAAAGAAACGTTATGAGCGAACTTACGGGAGTGCAGAAGCAGTACATCCTTCACTGGGGGGAGATGGGGACGCGGTGGGGGATTAACCGGACGGTGGCGCAGATCCATGCGCTACTGTATTTGTCGCCGCGGGCGCTGCCGGCGGAGGAGATTGCGGCGACGCTCAGCGTGGCGCGGTCGAATGTGAGCACATCGATCCGGGAGCTGGAGACCTGGGGAATTGTGCGGGCGGTGCATGTGCTGGGGGACCGGCGGGAACATTATGAGTCGATGAAAGACGTGTGGGAGATGTTCCGGCTGGTGATTGAGCAGAGGAAGCGGCGAGAGATTGATCCGACGCGGGAGATTTTGCGGCACTGCCTGGCGGACCTGGATCCGAAGGAAGTAGGGGCGGAGTACACGCGGGAGCGGCTGGCGGCGATGGCGGGATTCTTTGAGGCGGTGACGGAACTGTATGACCAGATGAAGCGGCTGCCCACGGGGACGGTGCGGAAACTGTTGCGCATGGGGACGAAGGTGCGGAAGAAGGCGGGGTAAATTTTTTTCTGTGGAGGATTCTTGTTGTACAGAAATGTCTCAATTGGATGGATGGAAAGCAGCAGGTCCCTCCACTTCATGTTCCCTTCCTTATCAGGAAGGGAACATTCCGGTCGGGATGACAAGGGGTAGGGGATCACAAGGGAGGATTGAGCATTGAGAGCGGGGGAGGGAATATGACAGTCCGAATTGATGAAGGAGTGATCTGGGGAGCGGGGGCGTCGCTTCCGCGGCGCCGTTAACGGGCACTCTGTGTGCTTGCTGCGGCATGCCTGAAGGCATGCCCTGATACGAATCTTGCTCAAACTGCACTACTACCGCAATTTCCGAATGGAGGTGAAGCGGGAACCTGTACACTAACGTGAAAGACAGCGCCAACGCCTGCGACATGCGGCAGGGTTCCGATGACACGACAGGGACAATCTGAGTTCGAGGAGCCCACGGGTACGGACCAAGTTTCCGGGAAGAGCCTGGGAGCGGCAAGCGGCCCGGGGGCCGGGTACGCGGCGACGGCTGCGTCTACTTCCTCGTCTTTTCCTTCTTCTTCTTCTGACTTTGCCTCATCTTCATCCCTCCATTCTTCGGTCTCCAGCTGCGAATTTTCCTCCGAGTCCGCCAGGGAAAGCGGAATCAACAAGGAACTGCGCCGGCTGAACCGGGCGTTGCGGGCGCTGAGTGCATGCAATCAGGCGCTGGCGCAAGCGGGCAGCGAACAGGAATTGCTGGACCAGATCTGCGATGTGATCGTGCGCCTGGGGGCGTATCGGCTGGCGTGGATCGGGTATGCGCAGGCCGATGCGCAGAAGACAGTGCGCCCGATGGCTCACGCCGGGTACGAAGGTGGATACCTGAGCGAGATTGTGGTGACCTGGTCGGAAGCGGAGTCGGGGCGGGGACCGGTGGGCGTGGCCATTCGGGAGAATCAGTTGTGTGTGATCGCAGATACGGAGAGCGATGGGCGGTTTGCGCCGTGGCGCGCCGCGGCGTTGCAGCGGGGATACGCGGCCATGATCACGTTGCCGTTGCGGGTCGCGGGGTCATGTTTTGGAGCACTGGCGATTTATTCGGAGCAGAAAGGATCGTTTGAAAGCTCGGAAGTAGAACTGCTGAGCGAGATGGCGAATAACCTGGCCTACGGGATCACGTCAATTCGCTCGCAAGAGGAGGGGAAACGGGCGACGGCGGCGCTGCGGGAGGCGGAAGCGAAATACCGCCAACTGGTGGAGCAGGTTCCCGCGATTTCATATGTGGCGGAGGCGGGAGTACAAGGGCGTTTTCTCTACGTCAGTCCGCAGGCGCAAACGATTCTGGGCTATCGTCCGGAGGATTGCCTGGCCGATCCGCGCTTCTGGTGGGATCACTTGAACCCGGAAGATCACCCCGTGGCGATGCTGGAGGATAGTTGGGAGGAGGGGCGTCCGTTCCAGGTGGAGTACCGCATGCGGAGGCAGGATGGGCAGGAGGTGTGGCTGCGGGATGAGGCGGTGATTGTCCGCGACCCGGACACGGGGAGGCGACTGACCCGCGGCCTGCTGATTGACATCACGGAGCGGAAACGCGCGGAAGAGGCGCTGCGCGAGAGCGAGGTGCGGTACCGAGCGTTTGTCGAGCAGAGCTCGGAGGGAATTTTTCGGATGGAATATAACCCACCGGTGCCCTGCGACCTTCCGATCGATGAGCAGCTGGCGTGGGGCCGGCAGCACGGTTATATGGCGGAGTGCAACGACGCCATGGCGAAAATGTACGGAAGGGCCTCGGCGCAAGACCTGATCGGGAAGCCGCTCTCTGATTTTCTGGTTCTCGATCATCCCATTACGCGGCAGTTTATGGAGAACTTCATCCGATCGGGTTACCGGAGCACGGACCAGGAGTCGCAAGAGGCGGACTTCCAGGGACAGAAGAGGATTTTTCGCAACACGATGATCGGAATGGTGGTGGACGGGCACTGGCTGCGGACGTGGGGTATTACGCGGGACGTGACCGAGCAGATACGTCTGGAGGAACAACTGAGGAACGCGCAGCAACTGGAGGCCATCGGACGGCTGGCGGGAGGAGTGGCGCACGACTTTAATAATATTTTGAGCATCATCATGGGGCACGGTGAACTGCTGCTGGCCACGACGGGAGGGGACGAACGGGCGCGGAATGGGTTGGAGCAGATCCGGCGGGCGGCGTCGCGGGCGGCGTCGCTTACGCAACAATTGTTGGCCTTCAGCCGGAAGCAGGTGCTGCAGCCGAAAGTGCTGGATCTGAATGAGGCGGTGGCGGACGTGCAGAAGATGCTGGCGCGCGTGATAGGCGAAGATATTGAGCTGATCGCGAAACTGCATCCGTCGCTGGTAGCGGTGAAGGCGGACCCGGGACAGGTGGAGCAGGTGCTCATGAATCTGGCGGTCAACGCGCGCGATGCGATGCCCCAAGGCGGGAAGCTGGTGATGGAAACGTCGAATGAGGAAATTGGCGCGGAACGAGGACGCGACCTGGAGTTGGCCGCCGGACGGTACGCCATGCTGAAAGTAACCGATACCGGGCATGGAATGGATGCGGGAACGCTGGTGCACATCTTCGAACCATTCTTCACGACGAAGACGATCGGAAAAGGTACGGGACTGGGACTGGCGACAGTGTATGGAATCGTGAAGCAGAGCGGAGGCAGCGTGCAGGTGGAAAGTGAAGTGGGCCGGGGCTCGGAGTTCCGCATTTATCTGCCGGCGGCGGAAGGCAGCACGCGCAAGCCACCGACTCCAACGGCGAGCGAGAAGGTGGCGGGGGGGACGGAAACCATTCTGCTGGTTGAAGATGAGGCGGACCTGCGCGAGCTGGCACGTATTTTTCTGGAAGGATATGGGTACAAGGTCCTGGCGGCGTCGGGCGCGGAGCAGGCCATTCAGGTGGCGGAAGTTTTTGCGGGAGCGATCGACTTGTTGCTGACCGATGTCATCATGCCGGGGATCAGCGGGCGGCAACTGGCGGAGCGAGTTCTGGGCAAGCGCCCGCAAACCAAGATCGTCTATATGACGGGATACACCGACGACATGGTGATGCAGCACAAAGTGCTGGAGCCGGGAGTGAAGCTGTTGCAGAAACCTTTCAGCAGGGTGGACCTGGCGCTGAAAGTGCGATCGACGCTGGATGGGAAGTAGGGGCGAGCGGATATATTGCACCACTTTCGAAAAGCTTAACCGCCGAGGACGCAGGGGTCGACAGAGGATTTATGACGCATACACAGGGAAGTGGCAGCGTGTTGGACGAAGCGCGGGAAGCGGTCAGCAAGAAAATCTGGGTGACGCTGAGGGGGCTGCCGCTGACGATCCGGCTGGAATGGCCGTTTCACCAGTCGACGTCGGGGGCGGACTTTTGGGTGCTGCATGGGGACATCCGGCTGGAAGGGTCGGAGGGGCTGCACGCGCCCGTGGCGGTGAATCTGTCGCAAACGGTGCGGGAGGTGTTGCCGTCGATGGAGCCGAAGGATGTGGAGGCTCCGGTGATCAACGCGCTGCGGAAGGAAGTGGACCGGCGGCAGATTGAGTTTTTGAAGTCGGGAAAATTGTTACCGGTACCGTTTTCCAGCCGGCACTACGACTTCAAGCGGCAGCAGTGGGTGTTTGGCAAGGCGACCGATGAGGTCATGTCGGAGTTTGTGGAGCGGAAGGTTTACTGGCAGACGAAGCTGGAGTCAGGGTCGGGCGCGAAGGATGGGGCACCGGCAGTTCGGGTGTGGATTGGGGATCCGGCGGAAGCGCAGTATTTGCAGACTACCCCGGCGCATTTGATCGAAGTTGCGGCACGGCTGGTGGCGGTCGAGGGTCTTTTGCGAATTGACGGGGAGTGGGCGGAGGCTACGGCGGGGCTGATGGGGCAGTCGGAGCGATTTGAGAGCGCACGGCGGGCGGCGGTGGAGGAGTTGGAGAAGAAGCACGCGTTTGAGAGAGGGTAGTGGCATTATTTTGGTTGTCATTCTGGTGGGGGAAACGTCCCCCGTGCGACCAATAACGCGACACCGGGTTACTCCCAGCAGGTCCCTCCACTTCACTTTCCCTTCTTTTCAGGAAGGGAAAGTTCCGGTCGGGATGACAGAGTTCGGGGGTGACAGAGGTCGGTTCGTACAGGGCTACGCCGGCGAGGGCTTGCGAAGGAATTGGGAGACGACGGTTCCGAGGGTGAAGAGGGACATGAGAGAAATGATGCCCAGAGAAATGACGCAGTAGACGCACCACACGCCGAGGATGTGGGCTTCGATGTTGGCCAGGTAAAGCGAAAACGCGAGTCCGGCGAAGGTGGGAACGAGCAACAGGCGGTAGGAACGCAGAAATGCGAGGGCGCCCATGAGGAGGTATCCGGCGATGCCGATGGCGGCGACGGGAATCCCGGCGAGCATGGCGTAGGGGCTGTGATTGACGACGCCGCAGTCCCAGCGTTCGTTGATGCTGCAAGGGGAATCGCCGTAGGTGCGGTAGTGCTCGCGCAGGGCGAGAGAAGAAGCGATTACGCCGAGCACAGCCAGGGTGAGCAGTAGGTATTTCATGGGTCTCCTCAGCGCCTGAAGGCGCGATGGATTTTGCAGCGGTGTCGGCAGCGAAGTTGAGGGAAAAATTATTCACGACGGCGGCTCCCTCAGCGGCTAAAGCCGGCATACTTTTGGAACGATTTACGGCGCGGCTTGAAGCCGCGCCCTTTCAAAACAATGCCCGCTTGAAGCTGAGCCCTTTCAAAACAGGGTTGCGGCATGGCTGAACCCTGAGTGACTTCAAGACGGGCTACCTTCCGAGACGCGCGCGCCGGCGGCATCTTTTATTACATCAGAAACCTGCCAATCGCTGCCGTGATACCAGCGCACAATTTTGCCGTCGGGACCGATGACGGTGGTGCTGAGGCTGTGGGTGATGGTTCCACCGTCGTCTTTGTAGATCAGGCCGAAGAAGTTGGTGATCTTCGGCAAATCGGCGGCACGCGGGGTGGCGAATTCCCAGCGGCTGAAAAGCGCCGGCTGGCGGGTGTGGGCGACGGAATAACCGTAATCGCGGAGAACCCTGGGCGAATCGTGCCCGGGGTCGAAACTGACGCTCAAGAGGCGAGTGCCGGCGAGCGCGGGATTGGTGGCGAGCTGCTGGTAGATCTCGGCGAACTTGCCGCTCACGCGCGGGCAATAATCAGGGAACGGACAGCGGGTGTAGATGAAGGTGACGAGCAGAGTCTTTCCGCGATACTGCTGCAGGGAAATACGCCGTCCGTTCTGGTTGGTGAATTGAAAATCGGGGACTTGATCTCCTGGGGCCGGGATGCGCTGGGCCGCGCCGGAGGGTGCGGGAGAAGCGGGCAGGGCCGGCGGAGCGTGGGCGGTGACTTTGACGTTCTCGAGCCAGTAGTCCGGGGCGGAGTTGTCACTGTTGCCTGCGGGCTGCACGACGACCACCTCGGCGGAAATGGAATCGCCGCGTGAAAGCTGGTCCAGCACGGAGTCAGGCTTAACCTTGTAGGGCATGGCCATGGCGTCCATGAAGCCGGGGATGTCGTTACCGTTGATGATGGCGGACCGGTCCTGGTGGTCGACCGAGACCACGCGGCCGGTGAAGGGATAGCGCTTTGCCGCCGGTGACTTCGATCTCTGACAGGAGGAGAGGAGCAAGGCGCTGGCGAGGAGCACGGCGGCGACGAGCGGGCGGCGGACGTTGTGGGTTTTTCCTTTACTCACGGTGTATGAGGGTGGCGGCAAGGGATTTCTTTTCAATTGGACCTCTTTCAATTTAACCCAGAGCCGGACTGCGTGGCCATGGGTGGTTTGTGGGTTTGCAGGGTGGCGCGGGGCGGCCGCGCTGCGCGCCGGCCGGACCCTTCGACTCCGCTCAGGGCAGGCAGCCGAGGCGGCTGTCCCCACATTCTGGTTGTTTCGCATGTTGTCTGATTGTCCCTGCATGTTCTCTGGTTATCCCCGCATATTCTCTGGTTGTTTCCACAGTTGTCTCTTGTTCCTGGTGTCTCCACATTTGTTCAGTAGTGAAAGCGGTAGCGGAGTTCGACGAAGACCTCGCGCGGATTGTTCCAGTGGAAGCCGCCGAAGGTGACGCTGTTGTCGAGTTCGACGCGGCGGTTGGCCACGTTCAGGGCGCTGAGTGAAGCGGAGAAGCGCTCGCCGAAATCTTTGCCCAACGTGAGATCAAAAGTGGTGTGTCCGGGCAGGTAGTCGCCGGGATAGGGCTGACCGGGAAAGGCGTTGGCTGAAACCGGACCCGTAGTAGACGTTGGTGGAGGCGTAGGCGCGCCAGGGGAGGGTGACGTCGCCGCCGACGTTGAGGGTGTTGCGCTGGTCGTGGTCGAGGGAGCCGAAGATCGAGCGTGGAGAAATCGGTGAGACCACCGGTAATGGCGCCTCCTCCTTCGGCGATCTGGTTGGAGTAGGCGAGGTGAATCTGGACACGATGAGCGATGCGCGGCGAGCGCAAGGTGGCTTCCCAGCCGCGGATGAGGGCGTTCTGGATGGTGAGTGGGAAGAAGAGATTGGATTCTCCGATGACGTCGTGATCGAAGAAGTTGTTGACGCGGGTGCGGAAGGTGTCGGCGTCGAGGATCCAGCCGCGGAAGGGAATGGTGACGCCGAACTGACTCTCTTCGTCGCGCTCGCCGGGAAGCGGAATGAATCCGCAGCCGACGCTCTGGCACAACTGCATCGAGCGATCCGGTGATGGAGATGAGCGGAGGCGCCTGATAGTAGTGACCGTAGAAGGCGCGGAAGGTCCAGTTCAGGCGCGGGACGGTTGAGCGCGACGCCGAAGCGCGGGCTGATGGCACTTTCGCTGACTCCTCCGGAGAAGTGCGTGGGACGCATGCCGGCAGAGAGCGTCAGCCAGGAGACGGGTTTGAACTTGTCGTCGATGAAAAAGGCGGCGAGCCCTCCGGTAGGGGATTGCTGATCGGCGAAGGGCGCGGTAGGCTGGCGGGTCGCAATCGGGCGGAGAAGTGTAAGGATCGCCATTGGTCGCGCAGTTGGAAATGATGCCGAGGTTCTGGTTGTCGTTCTGATGGAATCCGTAGAATCCGACCTGCAGGTTGTTCTCGAGAAGTTGGCGCTGAAGCTGACCTGGCCACCGGCGTAGCTGGAGGAGTGCTGGTCGGTCGTGGCGGTGGGGTAGTCGTTGGGAGAGCTTTCGTAGTTTGCGCTGTTGTA
Organism: uncultured Acidobacteriaceae bacterium; assembly: GCA_963825155.1. Classification (GTDB taxonomy): domain Bacteria; phylum Acidobacteriota; class Terriglobia; order Terriglobales; family Acidobacteriaceae; genus Sulfotelmatobacter. Next base: position 394,230 of record CAWGRZ010000006.1, read on the forward strand.
GTGGTAGAAGGGCGAGACGGTCAGCAGGAGTTTCGAATTGAAGGTGTGGACCCAGGAGAAATTGAGGATCGCGTCGGACTCGCGGTCGCCGTCGCGGGTGCCGCTGCTGTCGAATTGCGAACTCTCCAGATCGTTGAAGTTGGGATCGTAGGGAATCTGGTAGTAGTCCTTGCGCAGTGAGGTCACGAAGCGAAGCTGGTTCGAGGGATCGACGTTGAAGATGAGCGAGCCGAAACCGCCGTAGCCATTGGCGGCGTCGTGCACGACTTGCGGGACCGGCGGTTTGAATGCCGAGATTGCTGCGGTTGCCGTTGACGCTGGCGTAGTAGGCGAAGCGCTCGGTGTGGCTGCCGAAGCTGAGCTGAGTCGTTGGTCTGGTAGAAATTGCCGGCGCTCAGGACGAGTTCGGCTTCATTGTTGCGCTCGAAGCCGGTGCGCGGCACGACGTTGAAGACGCCGTAGGTGCGGTCGCCGAATTCGGCGCCGTAGCTGCCGCGGCTGACTTCGAGGTAGTCGATGTCCTTGGGATCGAATTGCGGACCGATGTTGGAGGCGATGTTGGTGTTGGGCACGGGGACGCCGTCGACGAGCCAGCTGGTTTGGTGGCCGCCGCGAATGTGAAGCTGGTCGTGCGTGACGTAGGCGCCGGGCACGTAGTCGGTGATCATGGCCAGGCTGTTGGTGCGATCGGCGCCGGGGGTGTGGGCGATTTCGAGGCGATTGACCAGAGTGGTGGGCGTGGCGGAGTCGGTGGGCACGGCTTCAGGCGCGCCGGAGACGTTGACGGTTTCTTTGCCTCCGGCCACGTGAGGGCGAAGTGCAGAATGGGCTCGGTGTCGGAAAGGACGACGACATCCTGCTCGGCCTGCTCGAATCCCTGGCCCGGCCACGGTGACGAGATATTCTCCGAGAGGTACGGCGTTGAAGTGGAACTCGCCGTTGGAGTCGGAGTTGGTGGTTGCTGACCAGTCGGACGACTTCGCCTTGATCATGACCATGGCGTTTTGCACGGGACGATGTTGCGGATCGTGGACGACGCCGCGCACCGAGCCGAAAACGGAGGCGAAGGCGGCGAGGCTCAGAGTAAGAAATATCGCGAACAGCGGAACGCGAATGAAGCGCATGGAATCTCCAATGACCGGTTGGGTGCTGCTCTGGACTGCAGGTCAAGAACAGAGCTGGCCGAGCTGCGCCCGGCGGACCCTTCGACTCCGCTCAGGGCGGACAGCCGAAGGCGGCTGTCCCCAGACGAATCGTATTTCGGGCGAGGGGTCAGGCAATGGAGAAAAGCGGCGGGGCGCGGGTGGACTTGAATTCGGCAGCTCTCGGGGCAGGGGTTTCGGGATGCGATTGGGAGACGAAGGCATTGACGTGCTGGGCGAAGAGAGCCGTCATCGGCGGCTGAGGGTATGCCCATTGGGAGGTAGTCACGGCGCGGCAGCAGCCGTGGTTGCAGCAGTCCCTACTGCGGATGGCGAGTTGCCCGGATTCTGCCGCCGCGAAACGGTGGCAGCGATGCGCCATGCGTAGGCAGCAGGCATGCGGGGGTGTAGTGCTGGCCGCCAGCGCCAGCGGAATGAAGCTTCCGGCAAGCGCGAACAACAGCAGGAATCTGGCGGTCAGGCGGCGCATGCGATTGTGTAAGTCAGAACCCCGAATGAGGCCAGCATAGAACAGAGGCGCAATGGGGCGCAAGCGGAGGACGGGCTCAGTGGCACCCGCCAAGAGTGCGCACCCGAGATCATTACGCAGAACCGTGCGGGTCACCTTAGCAGTACGTAGGAGCCACCGTTGGTAAACAGGATGAGCAGATTCATCAGCACGAACATGAGGTCGTAGTGCCAGCCGTAGGTCTTGTCTCCCCAGAAGCCGGTGTGCCAGGCGAATATTTTCTTTTGGATGGCGCCAAGCATAATCAGGATCAGTCCGATTGCGGCGAGTTGGGTAAGGACGCCGGCCGCGACGCCGAGGCCACCGGCGACTTCGGCGATCCCGAGAAAGATGGTGACGATTTTCGGCAGTTCGATGCTTTTGGATCGAGCTTCGGGATCCTTGAGATGGTTATAGCCGCTGGTGACGAAGGTCAGGCCGACCATGAGGCGGAGGAGAAGAATGCCGAGGTCGGTGAAGCGGGTGAGGGGGAACATCCGAGGCTCCTTTACCGGTTCGACCTTGCGAGTTCAGCCGTTCAAGCCCGGCCGCGGATCTTGGCCCACCACCAGCGGACGCCGACGAAGAGGAAGCGCCAGTCCTGGAAGAACTCGGGGGGCTTGCCTTCGAAGGCGTGGCCGATGAACTGGAAGAGCCATCCGATGACGAACAGAGCCAGGGCGTAGAGCCAGAGGCGATGGAAGAAGAATCCGGCGACGGCGAGTGCGACCGAGACCAGGATGGTCGGGATGCCGAGGGTGTGGCACAGGCGATTCACCGGGTGCTGGTGGCTGGTGGAGTATTGTGCGATCCACTGCTCGCTGGTGCGGTTGCCTAGCATCGCCGGGGATGATCATACTACGGGGATGTGCGCGGCGCCTGAAGACATGCCTGATACGAACCTTCCGGAACCCGCATTACACCAGATCCCAGTGGTGGGGTAGCGCGGTTAGGCCACCACCAAGAACCCACATCTCGCAAAAGCGGCGAGATGTGGGGCACCCGGGCAACGGCTAAAGCCTCCGCACTGTGGTGTGCGGCGGCATGCCTGAAGGCATACCCTGATACGAATCTTCGGTCCTAAGTTGAGGCTTCCGCGCTGCGCGTGGTAGCATCCTAAGTTTTGGCAGGTGGTTCTGGGCTGGCCTGTTCCTGTCCTAATCCTCTTTATGGGCCGTTTCCTTCCCACGCCTGCCGGAGGAGCCCAACTTGAAAGTCTATTCGGGAGCAAACATTCGTAATGTAGCGATTGTGGGGCACGGGCATGCGGGGAAAACCTCGCTGGTGTCGGCCATGCTGTATACGGCGGGGGCGACGCAGCGGCTGGGGCGGGTGGACGACGGTTCGGCCACGACCGACTATGACGACGAGGAAATCGCGCGCAAGATGTCGATTTCGGTGGGGGCGGCGGTGGTGGAGTGGGGGACGAGCAAAATCAATATTCTCGACACGCCCGGGTTCAGCATGTTTGTTCACGAAGCCAAGATGGTGCTGCCGGTGGTGGACGCGGCCATTGTGGTGGTCGATGGCGTGGCCGGCGTGGAAGTGGTGACGCAGCGCGTGTGGAACTATTGCGAAGAGTACAAGACGCCGCGGCTGATCGTGGTGAACCGCATGGATCGCGACCGGGCGAATGCGGAGCGCGTGCTGGAATCGCTGACCAACGCGTTTGGGCGGGACGTGATTCCGATTGAGTTGCCGATTGGGGCGGAGAAGAATCTGACGGGCGTGGTGGACCTGGTGCGGATGAAGGCTTACACCTACGAACTGGGCGGAAACGGCAAGGGGAAAGAGACGGAGATCCCGGCCAACATGCGGGCGCAGGTGCAGGAAGCGCACGAGATGCTGGTGGAGCTGGTGGCCGAGGGCGACGACAAGCTGATGGAGAAGTTCTTCGAGGCGGGGACGCTGGGCGAAGAGGATCTGATACCGGCGCTGCACAACGCGATTCGCGAAGACAAGATTTTCCCCGTGATTTTCAGCTCGGGGCTGGGGAATGTGGGCGCGGACCGGGTGATGGATTTCATCGTGGATTACACGCCGGCGCCCTCGGAACACGAGTGGGTGCAGGGCGAGGCACCGGCGGCGGGGAATGGCGACGTGCCGAAGCGGCACGAGACCGACGCGGAGCCGGTGTCAGTGTATGTGTTCAAGACGGTGTCCGACGCGTTTGCGGGAAGGATTTCGTACTTCAAAGTATTTTCCGGCGTGCTGAAGAACGAGGCCACGTTGCAGAACTTCAGCCGGGGAGTGCAGGAGAAGTTTGCGCACATTTCGACCATGCAGGGGAAGACGGCGATTCCGGTGCCGGAGCTGCACGCGGGCGACATTGGCGCGGTGGCGAAGCTGAAAGACACGCTGACCGGCGACACGCTGGGAGAAAAGTCGGCGCCGATTCAGTATCCACGGGTGAAACTGCCGGAGCCGGCAATCACGTTTGCCATCGAGCCCAAGAGCCGGGCCGATGAAGACAAGCTGGGGCCGGGCATCCACAAGCTGATGGAAGAAGATGCGATGCTGCGCTTCTTCCGCGATCGCGCAGACCAAGGAATTTCTGATTGCGGGCACGGGGCAGCAGCATATTGAAGTGACGGTCGCAAAACTCAAGAAGCGCTACCACACGGAAGTGAACTTGAAAGCGCCGAAGGTGCCGTATCGCGAGACGATTCGGGGCAAGGCCGACGTGCAGGGGCGGCACAAGAAGCAGACGGGCGGACATGGGCAGTATGGCGATTGCAAGATCCGGATAGAGCCGCTGCCGCGGGGCGGAGATTTCGAGTTTGTGAACGACATTTTCGGCGGGGCGATCCCGAAGAACTTCATTCCTGCCGGTGGAGAAGGGGATTCGCGATGCGGCGGCGCGCGGATATCTGGCGGGATTTCCCGATGGTTGATTTTCGGGTTGTGCTGTACGACGGCTCGTACCACGACGTGGACTCGAACGATTTGTCGTTCCAGATGGCGGGGCGGATCGCGTTCAAGAAAGCGATGGAAGTGGCGAAGCCGACGCTGCTGGAACCCATCATGGCAGTCGAGATCACGGTGCCGGACGACTTCGCGGGCTCGATTATGGGCGATCTGAACAGCCGGCGCGGGCGCATCCAGGGCATGGACAATAAAGGCGGCAACACCGTGGTGAAAGCGGAAGTGCCCATGGCCGAGATGCTGACGTATGGCGTGGAACTGACGTCAATGACGCAGGGGCGCGGCAGTTTCAACATGGAGATGAATCATTACGACGTGGTGCCGGGGCAGTTGCAGGAGAAGATTATCGAGAAGGCGAAGGCGGATCGGGGCGAGGTGAAGGAAGAGGAGGAGTAGGTTCGAGTTGCGAGTCGCGAGAAAGGCCCAGCGGGAAAACGCCTTGATGCTGACGGGTCGGGCTGGGGTGATAGGGGTCCTTCGACTGCGCATGAACGCCTTGCAGGCGCTCATGCTCGTTCAGGATGACAGGGAGGGTGGCGATGAAAGCGATTCTGATGGTGGTCTGCTTTGCCTTTCTGTTTGCGCTGGTTGTGAAGACGGCGGCGCAGACACAGGAGTTTTCTACATCCGCGGGGGCGGTGAAGATCACTCCGCTGTACCACGCCAGCACGCTGATTGAGGCGGGCGGGAAGACGATCTATCTGGATCCGGCGAAGCCGGCGAAGTTGGCGGGACTTCCCAAGGCCGACCTGATTCTGATCACCGACATTCACGGGGACCACATGGATCCCGATTCCATTAAAGAAATCAGCAAGGCGGACACGGAGATTCTGGCGGCGCCGGCGGTGGTCGCGACCGTCACCAGCGCCAAGCCCATTGCCAATGGAGAAACGAAGAACTGGGGAGACTGGAAGATTGAGGCGATCGCGGCCTACAACCTGAAACGCGGGCCCACGCCGGGAAAGCTCTTTCACGACAAGGGACGCGGGAATGGCTACGTCCTTACCTACGGCGGGAAGCGCTTTTATTTTTCGGGTGATACCGAGGGTGTGCCGGAGATGCAGGAGCTTAAGAATATTGACGTCGCATTTGTGTGCATGAATCTGCCTTACACCATGCCGCCGGAAGAGGCTGCCGATGCGGTGAAAGCGTTTCATCCGAAGATTGTGATCCCGTACCACTACCGGGGGTCGGATCTAAGCGTCTTTCAGAAGGCGTTGGAAGGGACCGGGATTGAGGTGCGGTTGCTGGAGTGGTATCCGAAGTAAAAGCGGGGGCGGGGTTTAAGAATTTAACCACAAAGAACGCGAAGGACTCGCGAATTACGCAAAGAAGAGCGGGCGGGCAGACCGGGCAATGGCCTCCCTGCTTCTCCTAACGCTTTGAAGATTTCCTCCACCGGCTTACGGAATAGAAATCGGGACCGACCCTGAAGGACCGGCCCCGATGCGGAGAGCTTCTTCTTAATCAAAACCTCCGAGCCCGCGTTTCCTTTTCATCCAAACCTTGGAGCGAAGCGCGGCTTCGGAATCAAGACTCCCCGACCCCAACCTCAGCTTACGGCTCGCCGAAGAGGTCGGTCATGGTTTTGGTGCTGGCGTCGCAGGCGTGGTTCAGGCAGGGGATGCCGAAGCCTGCCTCGATCGAGCGCAGCAGGGAGAAGTGGGTATAAAACTCTCCGCTCTGAAGCTGGTGATAGCCATAGTTAGTGTCCACGATGGTGACAACCCGGTTGATAATCGGCTGCACGGCGTAGTCGTTCTCATCCCAAACCACGACGATCGCGCTGTGGCCGTTTTGCCAGACTGGGGAATCGCGGATGGCGGTGACGATTTTCCGGACGGCCTGATCTCCCACGATGATTAATGCCGGGTTGAGACCTGCTTGCGTGCCATTGCTGACGGGATCGTAGCCGCAGAAAGCTGTGCCGTTGCCGCGTCCGTGCTGATCGTTGCACTGGTTGGGCACGATGTAAGAGAAATTCGGCACCCTGCCAGTAGCGAGATCGCCCCACAGACCGTGTCCGCCGTCAAAGCCGGCCATTTGGGCGTAACTCAGCTGTGGGTTCATCCCCAGCTGCACGTTGGCGAAATAAGCGAACGGGTTATGCTTGGAGGCGTAGAGTTGCACGATGTCGCTGATGGTGAGGGGCGGGGTCAGCTGGGGGTTGATCTTGGTGAAATCAGTATTGTTGGTGAAGTTGCCGTCGCTGTAGTCCACCATGTCCGGCCCACTCAAGGGAAGGTTTTCCTGGTAAGTCTTCCAAGTCTTGCCGGCGGCGACAAGCTGATCGGCAATAGTGATTCCGAGGGTGGCGCTGACCGCAGGATAGGATCTCTTGCCGTCAAGGTTAATCTCACAGGGAGGCCCCGTGACCTGGTTCGTGCAGTCGAGGACCGGGGTTGCGGCATCGGTTCCGCTGCCCGAGATGGGACAAATATTCGAACTGGGAGGATTGTCCGTGTTCGGAATTCCCGTGGAAAGGTTGGTCGAGCAGTTGGGGTTGTGCCAATCGGGCGGGTTGTCGCTCTGGATGCCGAAATTCGATCCGCCGACGGTTTCGAGGTAGTTAGTCAGGCTGGGATGGGCGACGGCGAAGTAATTGGCCGCGAGGTTGGCGGTCCTAGCGTACTTGTTGATGAAGGGAGCGTTGGGGTTGTGGAGAATCTCAGTGTAACCATGGTTTTCCATCATGATGACGAAAACGTGGTCGAGATGGGGGATGCCCCTGGGAACGGCGCCCTCCTGGGCGAGCGCAGTACCCGTGAGCGCGGCCAGCAGGCCGAGAGTGAAAGCTGTTTTCATGGTGGTCTCCTGAATTTTCTGGATGAGGATCGTCTTGGACTTGGAAACCGGTCGTCGACATTTTCAAATCGTGTCAAACGCACGCAAATCCAGCCGGGGCCAGCGTGAGAACCCTAACGGGAGTTTGTTAAGGCTCCGTAACAGTAGAGTTAAGCTTCCGTGAAATTCCATTGCGCGAAGGTCGGCCGGGGGCGGAATTGGGGAGTAAGCCAAGGGGCAATTGCGTGGCTTCGCATTTCGTTCTACTATCCGGAGCAGTGGCTACGGCGAGAAACAATCCCAACCTCGGATACAACCGGGAGCGGCTGGTGTCGGCGGCGCCGGTGGAGGACGATTCCTCGTTTGAATTGAAGCTGCGGCCGCAACGGCTGGCGGAGTTCATCGGGCAGAACAAAGTTAAAGAAAATCTGGCAGTCGCGATCGAAGCGGCACGCTCCCGCGGCGAGGCTATGGACCACGTGCTGCTGTATGGCCCGCCGGGGCTGGGCAAGACGACGCTGGCCAACATTATCGCCAACGAGCTGGGCGTGCATTTTCAGCCGACAGCGGCGCCGTTGCTCCAGATCAAGGGCGACCTGACGGCGATCATCACCAACATGCAAGACAAGCAAGTGTTGTTCATCGACGAAATTCACCGCCTGCAGCCGGTGCTGGAAGAACTGCTGTATTCGGCGCTGGAGGATTACAAGCTCGACATCATTATTGGGCAAGGGCCGTCGGCGCGCACGCACACGCTGGAAGTGAAGCCGTTTACGTTTATCGGGGCGACGACGCGGGCCGGGCTGATTTCAGGGCCGCTGCGGTCGCGGTTTGGGATTGTGCTGCGGCTGGAGTTCTACACCCCGGAAGATTTGAAGGTGATTGTGGAGCGCTCGGCGGAGATCCTGGGAGTTGAGGTTGATGACGCGGGCGCGAAGGAAATTGCCGGGCGATCGCGCGGGACTCCGAGAATCGCGAACCGGCTGCTGCGGCGTGTGCGCGACTACGCGCAGGTGCGGGGCGCGGGCAAGATTGACGAGCCGACGGCGAAGGCGGCGCTCCTCATGCTGGAAGTTGACCAGTATGGATTCGATGAAGTTGACCGGCGCCTGCTGCTGACCATCATCGAGAAATATCAGGGTGGGCCGGTCGGCGTGAATACGCTGGCCGCGGTGCTGGCGGAAGAGCCGGATGCGATCGAAGAAATCTACGAGCCGTTTTTGATGCAGATTGGATTTTTGAACCGCACCCCGCGCGGGCGCGTGGCCACGCAGTTGGCGTATGAGCATTTCGGGATCACACCGACGCGGAGGCAGAGCTCGTTGTTCTAGAAATCGAGGGCGCCCGCAACCATCTGCCGGCGGTTTGATCGCGGTTGGCGAAATCGCAGCGCCTGAAGGCGCGATTTGGTGATCTTGACGGTATGCCTGAAGGCATACCCTGATACGAGTCCTGAGCATACCCTGATACGAAATCCTGGGCCTCCAGTCCTGGGCCTCCAGTCCCCGACTATCCGACGAACATTACAACACGATCCAGCTAACCTAAGTTTCCTTCTGGCCGTCTAAAGCAAGCGTACGGTCAAAATCCTGATCACGTAAGCTTGGGGGCGATGCGATTCTGGCGGACAGCGGTGCGGGTGGGAGTCGTGCTGCTATGGGCGCTGGGACCGGTGCTGCCCGCTCAAGCCCAGGACAAAGGTAAAGAAAAAGACAAGGACAGCAGCGCGGTGGTGGCAACCTCCAAGTTCGCCACGCTACACATTCCGCGGCTAGAACGGAGGCCGACAATAGCCGATTTTCTCGGCATGGAGCCATCTCCGGCGGTCGCGGGGAAGATGTTGAAGGTCGATGGATTTCTGCAGCGCGATCCGAAGGATGGCGCGCCGGTGTCGCAGAAGACGGAAGTCTACCTCGGTTACACCGAAAAGAATCTGTACGTGGTCTGCATCTGTTTCGATTCGGAGCCCAACAAAATTCGGGCGCGGCTGGTGCGGCGCGAGTTGATCAACGACGACGACCAGTTCGGATTCGTGCTCGACACTTTCCACGATCATTACCACGGCCTGTTTTTCTACGTAAATCCGCTGGGGGTGCAGCAGGATGGCATCTGGGTCGACAACGGCCAGGAACCGGACCTCTCCTACGACATGGTGTGGAATTCGCAGGCCAAGCTGACGGGGAGCGGCTACGTGGCCTGGTTCGAGATTCCGTTCAAGTCCCTGCGCTTTCCTCCCGCGGACGTGCAGAAATGGGGAGTGTTCTTCGAGCGCGACATCAAGCGCAATAGCGAGTATGCGTTCTATCCGCACATCACCAGCAACGCCCAGGGCTTTCTGGATCAGGCGACGGAACTGGATGGACTGGAGAAGATCACCGGCGGGCGCAACATGCAGTTCATTCCGTACGTGGTGGGGCGGGGGTTCCGCAACCTGGATGACCGCGATCCGACGAACCCGTATTTCGGGGGCAAGTATCTCGAAGTGCGGCCGGGGCTGGATTCGAAGATCGTGCTGAAGAATTCGTTTGTGCTGGATACGACGATTAATCCTGACTTCTCGCAAGTGGAGTCAGATCAACCGCAGATTACGGTGAACCAGCGGTTCGAGGTGTTTTTTCCGGAGAAGCGGCCGTTCTTTCTGGAAAATTCCAGCTACTTCAACACGCCGATCAATCTGGTGTTCACCCGGCGGATCGGAGACCCCGAATTCGGCACTCGCCTGACGGGCAAAAGCGGTCCGTGGTCGGTGGGCATGTTGTTCGCCGACGACCGATCGCCGGGGTTGAGCGTAACTCCGTACGATCCGCTGACCGGTCACAAGGCGTACTTCGGGGTCTTGCGGGTGAATCACGACATTGGGAAGGAATCGAGTGTCGGACTGATTTACACCGATCGCGAAATGCACACGGTTCCGGGCGAGGTGCAGTGCACGGATAATCCGTGCATCGTGGGGTCCAACCGGGTGGGCGGGTTCGACGCCAAGATCAAGCCGAGTCCGAAGTGGCTGATCACGATCCAGGCTCTCAACAGCCACACCAAGTTCTACGACGGGACCCACAAGGGCGGTCCCACGTACGACTGGTATGTAGAGCGCAGTTCGACCAAGACGGAGTACAACGTGTTGTACCAGGACACGGCGGCGGGTTTCGAGACGGATACGGGCTTCTTCCGGCGGCCGGATGTGCGGCGACTGAGCCAGTTCGCCTTGTACCGTTTCCGCCGCGAGGGAAGAACCCTGCAGTGGCACGGGCCGTCGATGTTTACGTTCGGCAACTGGGATCATGAGGGGACGCGCCTGGAATGGTTCACGAACGTGAACTGGCGCTTCGTTCTGAGCGGGTCGAGCGATTTCGGAATTTTCGGGAACGTAGGGCACGAGCGGCTGCGGCCGCAGGATTACTCCACTCTGGCCATGAACCAGGACTACGCGCACAACCAGCGGGGATTCTGGTTCGACTATGGCTTTTTCAAGCCGCTGTTGTTGTCGGCGCAAGTGGATTGGGGGCAGGCGACGAACTACGACACGTCGGTGGGGCCGCCGGTGCTGGCCAAGGCCAACGACATTCAGTTCTCGGCGACGGTGCGGCCGCTCAAGGGACTGACCGTCGACAATACGTATCTTTTGACCCGGTTGCGCGACGTACATACGAACGCGAACATGTTCAACAATCACATCATCCGGTCGAAATGGAATTACCAGTTCACGCGGGAGTTGTCCCTGCGAGTGATTGGGCAGTACAACGCTGTGTTGTCCAATTACAACGCCACCTTTCCCCAGTTCGCGCTGAGCTCGCTGCCGCCAGCCAAGAATTTCAATGCTGATGTGCTTCTGACATATTTTGTACATCCGGGAACGGCGGTCTATCTGGGATACAACAGCAATCTGCAGAACCTGACCAACCCTCCCAGCGTCGATGGACTGGGGAACCTGGCGCGCACTCCGGATCACTTCCTCAACGATGGGCGGCAGATTTTCGTGAAGATTTCCTACCTGTTTCAGTACTGAGGTTCCTTACTGAGGTTCCTTCAAAAAGGCCTGCCATTCCCTGGCAGCAGTACCCTGTTCGGTAAACCGCAAAACATCGCTTTCCTGTTTTGTCAGGCGCACGGGTGGTGTATCGTGCTGAATTCCTCCTCAAGGCGGGTGGAGCGAGGAACGGTGAGGGGTGGCGTGGGTTCGGAGCCAGAGCGATTTCTCTTACTCAGTCTGAAAGTTGTGATTGCGTCGGCGCTCGCCGGGACGGTGGCGTGTGGCTGGGGTGCGGCTGCAGCACAGGTTGTAGCTGAGATGCCGGTGAAGACGCAGAATTCGGTGGCGCCGCCGCAGGAGCGGCCTGAGTCGCAACTGGGACCGCCGGCGCTGACCATTCCGCGGTTGCAGCGGGCCCCGGCGCTGGAAGATTTTCTCAGCATGAAGCCGCAGGGGGAGATCGCGCTGCAGATGGCGAAGGTTACCGGCTTCACGCAGCGCAATCCGCACGACGGCGAGAGCGTTACCGAGCCCACGGAAGCTTACCTGGGATACAACCAGAAAAATCTGTATGTGGTGTTCGTGTGCTTCGACGATCCCCGGGAAGTGCGCGCACGGATGTCGCCGAGAGAGGATGTTTACGACGACGACGAAGTCGAGGTCATGCTGGACACGTTTCACGACCGAGCGCCGCGCTTACGCTTTTCAAACCACGCCACTGGGGGTGCAGTGGGACGCTATTTGGACGGAGGCTTCGCGGGGAGAGGAGACCAGCGGGCATTTCGATACTTCGTTTGATACGGTGTGGGATTCGAGGGGGAAGGTGACGAGTCGGGGATTCGTGGTATGGATGGCGATTCCGTTCAAAAGCCTGCGTTTTCCAGCCACGAAGGAGCAGGCTTGGGGAATCATTCTGTACCGGGGGATCGTACGTAAAACTGAGGATGCGTTCTGGCCGCATATTTCTTACAAGGTTGAGGGGCGGCTGGGCCAGGCCGCGACCTTGTATGGGCTGGAAGGAATTTCTCCGGATCACAGCGTCGAGGTGATTCCTTACGGGTTGATGCGCGGGTTTCGAGCGCTGGATACGCGCGATCCATCAAATCCGTATTTTCAAAAGGCAGAGGTGCAAGGGCAGACGGGCGTGGATGCGAAGTTCGTCATCCATGACCGCTTTGTCCTTGACCTGACGGCGAATCCCGATTTCAGCCAGGTGGAGTCGGAGGATCCGCAGATTACGGTGAACCAGCGCTTCGCGGTGTACTTCCCGGAGAAGCGGCCATTTTTTCTGGAGAACGAAGACTTCTTCCGTACGCCGATGGATTTATTTTTTACGCGGAGCATTGGCGACCCGTCAGCGGGAATCCGGCTGACGGGAAAGGACGGGCCGTATTCGGTGGGGCTGATGGCTTCGGATGATCGGAGTCCGGGCCTGGCGGTGCCCGATTACAGCCCGTTTTCCGGCATTCGATCGTATTTCACAATTGCACGGGTGAGCCGCGATATTTTCCGGCAATCGAGCGTCGGGGCGCTGTACACGGACTGGCAGTGTCCGACCACGGGCGAATTCAATCGTATTGGCGGCGTGGACACGCACCTGAAATTCAATGCGAACTGGACGCTCGACGGGCAGGCGGTGGTGAGCTCGAGCAATCTGAACTTGAAGTGCGAAGCCAACCTCTATCCGTTCAGCTCGGGCAATCGCGGGAACAATAACTACTATGCCGGGCCGGCACAGAAGGTTGAGCTGCATCGCGACGGGCTGCACTTCACCTACGACGGAATCTACAACGACATCAGCCCGGGATTTGTCACGATTCCGGGATTCATCAATCGCGTGGACATTCGGGAGACCACGCAGGAGGCAGACTACCGGTTTCGTCCGAAGAAAGGCTGGATTGTGGATTGGGGGCCATCGGTTATTGCGCGCTACGACTTCGACCACACCGGCCTGCGCCTTGACACCGATTACGCTCCCTACTTCTCGATTCAAGGACGGGGGCAGACGATTATCATTTTGCGGCCGTATGAAGAGACGCGGGAGCGGTTGCGTCCGCAGGATTTTTGCTTCCTCGGTTTCACTTTATTCTGTGCGCCGACAACCCTGGGCAACCAGGACTATCATGAGCACACCAGCGGAGCATCAATCCAGACGGGCTATTTCAAGAAGGCAACGCTGGCCGCGAGCTATTACTGGGGAGACGGCGTGAATTTTGTGGCATCGCCGGCCACGCCACCGGCGACTCCAACGCCGTACAACCAGCCGTTCCTGGCGCGGCAAGACACGGCTTCGGCCAGCCTGACGCTGCGGCCGGTAAAGCCGCTGAAGATTGAGAACACGTATCTGTTCGAACGGCTGCGAACGACGAACAGCACGTATCTTTTCGAGCAGTCGCAAAATGCCGGCGCGGGCCGAGGAATCTTCAATAATCACATACTCCGCAGCAAGTGGAACTGGCAGTTCACGCCCAAACTTTCGGCGCGGTTGATTTTGCAGTACAACGCGCTGCTGGCGGGGACCCCGGGGATGGGATCTCCGTATACGTATCTGCCCACTTCGAGGGAATTCAATGCCGACTTCCTGATCACCTACCTGGTGCATCCGGGGACGGCGGTTTATGTGGGGTATAACAGCGACCTGCAGAACCTGAGTGTGGCGCCGGAGACGCCAACTTCGCCGGGCTATGTAGCGAACACGGCGAAGGGTTATCTCAACGACAGCCGGCAGTTTTTCGTGAAGGTGAGTTATTTGTTCCGCTTTTAGGGCGCGGCGGCTGAAGCCGGCGAAGATTGGGCGCGGGGACGGCACCGCTGAAGCGGTGCCCTGATACGAACCGTGGATACGAACCATGGATACGAACCATGGATACGAACCGTGGCGCCCGGATATGAGCAGAGGTGCACTGATCTGAACCGCGCGTGCTGATGATAGAACTCGTTTCATAAATGTTGCTCGGGGACAGAGTCGGCGAACCTCAGGGGCTAAAGCCACGTCTTCACTGGCTCGGTGCGGCACGGCTGAAGCCATGCCCTGATACGAACCGGGGGGGCGCCGATGCGCACTGGCCTCCCTTCGAGGGGCGGCCAGAGCATTGGGCAGGAAGCCCCAATCCCAACGAAATCGGGCCAGTTTTCAATATTTGCGACCTGGTACGCCCCCTATGCCTCTAAAGGACATGCTCCTCCGCTGCCACGCCCGATCCAAAGTCCTCTTGTGGTCGGCCCGAAAACCCGCTACCCTTGCTGACTGGTATTTGTATGTTTAGCCCCCATCCCAACCTGGCGGATCAAGTAAACCGCGGCATTATTCAGTCGGAGATTGAGGGAGGAGTATTTCTGAGCGACCTTCCTCCTTCCACGGTTCTTCGAATCCAGACCATGCACCACTGCTACACGGCAGTGCTGCTGGGCGGGAGCGAAGCGATGATCTCCGGGCACCCGGAATTCTGTCCTTCCCCGGTGCAGGTCGCCATTGCGGGTTCTACCTGGGGAGGGTCCATGCTGAAGCTGCAGTACGTGGGCCGGGGAATGCACCTGGAATTCCGGCACCCGGAATATCCAACCCCCATCATTACGTCTCCCATCCAGGAAATCCGCGACTACCAGACGGACGCGGATCCGGCCGCTATGAATGCGGATCGCAGCATGTCCTGAGGGAAGTCGGGTGTGGGCCCTGAGCCCAGCCCAACCGCAGGCTTGCCAGGCACCATCCTCGCTGCCATTGACTTGCCCCTCTCGACCCACTACCATTCCCGCCATCAGCCCGTGGGGCGAGCACTGAATTATGTCCTTGAAGATCGATAGCCGCGAAGTTGCGCACGTTACCATCCTCGACGTCCAGGGACGGATCGTTCTTGGGCCTGAGATCGGTGATCTCCGTACTGCCGTCCGCGACCTGGTGGCGGAGGGCAAGAAGAAGATCATCCTCAACCTGGCGGAAGTGGACTACATCGACAGCTCCGGCGTGGGAGAACTTGTGGGCAGCTTTACCACCGTGCGAAATGCTGGAGGCGAACTCAAGCTTCTGAACCTTACCCAAAAAGTGCACGACGTGCTCCACGTCACCAAGCTGTATACCGTCTTCGATATCAAGGACGACGAATTCACCGCGGTAAAATCGTTCGACTACTTCTTCGCGAAATAGTTGTCGAACCGTTCTTGACACGCCCCAATTCTCCGCCGATCCGAGTAGTATTCCTGAAGGAACCTCATGGGCCACGCACGTGGTGGCAAGAGCCGCGCCGCTCATGGACCAACACGCCTCAAATCACCGAGCCTTGCAGGAGAAGGCTGCCCGGGAAATCGTCTGGACGGTCGACCACTCGTTTCAGGGATGGACGTGCTCGCAGTGTGAATGGAATTACGCTCTGCCCACGCTGCTGAACGATCCCGAAGCGAAGACGGCCTACGACCGCCTGGCGGCGGGCAAATTCCGCGACCACAAGTGCGCCGACCACTTGGCGCGCCTCGGCTTCTCCGACGCCGACAGCTTCACCGCCCGCATCCGGCGACTGGTGACACAAGGCTTCAAGCCGAAAGATGCCGTCGAACTCTTCCTGCAGGAAATCGCGCTGGAATACCGCAATCAGCCGAAGATTCTGGAGCAAGCCCGAGCCGAAGGGGAAGACTTTCTGCGGCGGGTGCGGGCGGGGCTGATCTAGCAGAGCGCGGCAGACGCGGTTCACCTGCCCAGGGGCCAGAGCCCTCGCTGAAAAGTTTCTTATCGCCGCTGAAAGTGCTGCGCCACCCAACAGCGAGTATTTCAGCGCGTGAAACCACTTTGATTTTGTGGCGCCGAGGGCGCGGCTGTAAGCCGCGCCCTTTCAAAACTGAGCTGGGTGTCCGGTGGCGTTACTGAATGAGCGTGCCTCCGTTGGCGCCGTTCGTCTCTTCGACGGGCGCGATGACGACGGCGGCGGCGACGCGGTCACCGGGTTCGAGGTGCAGCAGGCGGACACCCTGTGCGTTGCGCCCGGATTCGCGAATGGTCGTCGAATCCATGCGGATGATTTTGCCGTAGTGGCTGATCAGCATGACTTCGGACGTTTCGTCCACCTGCGCGATGGCGACGACTTTGCCGACGCGCTCGGTGGTCTTCAGGTTGATCACACCTTTGCCGCCGCGATTGGTCAGGCGGTATTCTTCGGCGGCAGTGCGCTTGCCGAATCCGTTCTCGGTGACGGAAAGGATCAGGCTGCCTTTGACGGCGATGTCGATGGGTTCGGGCTCGTTTTCGGACTTGCTCGAACCGGGCGCTGACGCGCCGGCGGACGAGGCGTCCGCCGCTCCATGAGTTGCTTCCGCGCCGGGCTTGGTGGTTGTGGCCATGCCGACTACGTAGTCGTTCTTGTCGAGGTCGATGCCCCAGACGCCGTAGGCGGCGCGACCCATGGGCCGGACGTGGCTTTCGTCGAAGCGGACGGCCATGCCTTCGTGGGAGGCCAGGAAGACGATCTGATTGCCGTTGGTGATGCGGGCGGCGACGAGCTCATCCCCGTCTTCGATGTTGATGGCGTTGATGCCGTTGGAGCGCACGTGCATGAACTCGCGCAGCTCGGATTTCTTGACCAGGCCGTTGCGAGTGGCGAAGAAGATGTACTTATTTTCCTCCTCGAGGTTGCGCACCGCGAGCATGGTCTTGACGGCTTCGCCGGGCTGCAGGCCGACCAGGTTGCCGATGTGTTTGCCTTTTCCGGCGGCGCTGACATCGGGAATCTCGTAGACCTTGAGCCAGTAGACCCGGCCCTTGTTGGTGAAGATGAGAATGTAGGCGTGGGTCGAGGCGATGAAGAGGTGCTCGACGAAATCCTCGTCGCGCGTCTTCATGCCGGTGCGGCCGGTGCCTCCGCGGCGCTGCATGCGGTAGGTGGAGATGGGTGTGCGCTTGAGGTAGCCGGAATGGCTGACGGTGACAGCGACCTGCTCGTCGGCAATGAGATCTTCGAGGACAATCTCCGCGGCTTCGTCTTCTATGCGGGTGCGGCGGTCATCGCCGTATAACTTCTTCACTTCCTCCAGCTCCTTAATGATGACGTTGCGCAGCTTCTTCTCGGAGGCGAGGATGGATTCGTATTCGGTGATGTTGTCGCGGACTTCTTTTAGTTCGTTCGAGATTTCGTCGATGGAGAGTTTGGTCAGGCGATGCAACTGCAGCTCGAGGATGGCGTCGGCCTGCTTTGTGGTGAAAGGTTTTTCAGGGTCGAGCTTAGGAGCGCGGCCGGTGGTGTTGATTTCGATCTTCTTGCCACCGAAATAGAGCACCAGGTTTTCGCGGGCGTCGGCGCGGTTGGCGCTGCCGCGAATGATGGTGATGACGTTGTCGAGATGGTCGAGGGCGGTGAGATAGCCTTCGAGGATGTGTTCACGGTCTTTCGCTTTTTGCAGCAGATAGGCGGTGCGGCGGCGGACGACGTCAACGCGGTGCTCGATGAAGTACTTGATGGTCTGGATCAGGCCCATTTCGCGGGGTTGTCCGTTGACCACCGCGAGCAGGATCATGGAAAAGCTCTCCTGCATCTGGGTGTGCTTGAAGAGCTGGTTGAGAACGATTTGGGGTTCGGCGCCGCGCTTGAGTTCGACGACAATGCGCATGCCGTCGCGGTCGCTTTCGTCGCGGATGTCAGAAATCTCTTCGATGTCTTTGTCGTTGACCAGCTGGGCGATGCGCTCGACCAGTTTGGACTTGTTTACCTGATATGGAATTTCGGTGACGATGATGGCTTGCCGGTCTTTGCTGATGTTCTCGATGGCGGCCTTGGCACGCATCATGAAGCGGCCGCGGCCGGTGCGGTAGGCCTCGAAGACTCCGGCCCGGCCGTGGATGACGCCGGCGGTGGGGAAGTCGGGGCCCTGGACAAATTTCAGAATCTCGGCGAGCTGCGCGTTCGGATTGTTGACCAGCGTGATGGTGGCGTCGACGATCTCGGTGAGATTGTGGGGAGGAATTTTTGTGGCCATGCCGACGGCAATTCCGTCGGAGCCGTTGACCAGGAGATTGGGAATGCGCGCAGGAAGAACGTCAGGCTCGACCTCGCTGCCGTCGTAGTTGGGATGGAAGTCGACGGTTTCTTTGTCGAGGTCTTCGAGAAGCGCGGTGGAAACCTGAGCCAGCTTGGCTTCGGTGTAACGATCGGCAGCGGGCGGATCACCGTCAACCGAGCCGAAATTTCCCTGACCGAAGATCAGGGGATAGCGCAGGCTCCAGGTCTGGGCGAGGCGGACAAGAGCATCGTAAACCG
The DNA here is from genome assembly GCA_963825155.1 of uncultured Acidobacteriaceae bacterium. Taxonomy (GTDB): domain Bacteria; phylum Acidobacteriota; class Terriglobia; order Terriglobales; family Acidobacteriaceae; genus Sulfotelmatobacter. The sequence goes on from CAWGRZ010000006.1 coordinate 412,797, forward strand.
CGAGGTTGCCGTGGGGATGGTACTTGCCCATGACATCGCCGACGATGCGGGCGCACTTGCGCGTGGCCTTGTTGGGCTGAAGGCCCATCTGCTGCATGGTGTAAAGAATGCGGCGATGAACAGGCTTCAATCCGTCGCGCACGTCGGGCAGCGCGCGGCCGATGATCACCGACATGGCGTAGTCGAGATAGGAGTGGCGCATCTCCTCTTCAATGTTGACGGGTTGAATGTTCAACGCGCCGGGGCCATCGCCGCCGGGCGGAGGAGGAGTGAGAGGAAGTTCGGGGTTTTGATCGTCAGCCATGGGCAGCTTCTAGCTCTAGCTGCTAGCTTCTAGCTAACAGCATGCGGTTTGGAACGGGGCACTTTCCGGTCTGGCAAGAACTCGTAACTGGTTGTATTTACAGGATGTTATGTGCCCTGGGAACAGGGTTGATTATAGCACGGCCGAGGCGGAATTGGGGGCGGGTTGTTGACCGGGTTGAGGCGGAGTGGGGCTTAGTTGCGGCGGGCTTGGAAACGCCGCGAAAAAGATGTTGCCAGCAACGTCTCTACGAAGGTGTGTGATCAGGGCCTGGTGATGACTTCGTTGGGCGCGGTGGGAAGTTGAAATGAGACGCCGCGGGAATGGTTGAACTTGACGGTCTCGGGAAGGTTGAGCGAAGAGAGTTCGATTTTCTTGTTCCAGGATCCGTCGGTGTAATAGTTGCTGCTGGCGTAGAGAACTCCGTCGGCGATGGTGTAGTCGGTTACTTCTTCGCGGTGACCGTCGCGAAATATCAGAACCGCGGGGGCCAGTTCCGGAGCGGCGGGCGCGTGGAAAGCGGCATCGGACGATTTTAGTGGCCGACTGGGCGAGGCCTCCTGATCAATCGTCTGCGCTCCCGAAGTTCCTTCGCCGCTCACCCGAACGTAGCGATCGCCCTGCAGTTCGATAAGAAGCGGCTGAGCCGGGGGGTGGTCCGGCGTGGCGTTTGGCGCCAGCGTGGCTTGGAGAATGATGACGGGCGGCTGCGAGGCCACCGGGTATCCTGCGCTGTAAAGAGCGTCAGAGTAGAACGGGTCGGAGAAGAGTGCGAGAGGAAAGAAAGGGCGACGATGGGAGGAGCCGAAATCTTCTCTAACAATTAGAGCGCTCCCGCGCACGGCAGGCCGCGGCAGAGCTATGGGCAGAGCGACGGGTCCCATTCTTTGCGCGTTCAAGCTTTGCGCGCTCAACCTCTGCGCGTTCAACCAGGGTGTGATGGCGGTGAGCAGCGTGATGAGCACGAACCTGCGCATGATCAATTCGCCTGCGGAGGCGGCGGGAGCTGGAAGGTGACGCCGCGATCGTCGTTTTGCTTCTGCGTGGCCGCGAGATCCAAATCGGCGAGCGCAACTCTGCGGGGATGTCCGGGCGTCAGATCGAAAAGAGTCGTGCCGACGATGGCGTAATTTCCGACTTCAAGCTTGCGACCATCCTTGAAAACCAGCAGGGTTGGCTCCTGCGGCGGTTCGTTGGCGGGAGGAGCGGCGTCGAAGTTCTGGGCGGAGTGCGGCGTGGGCACGTATCTCACCGGAGGGATGTAGGAGTCGGCACCTGATCCGCGGCGGTCGAAAATCGTAGGGCCGCCCTGGTAGTCGGCATCGTTGGCGTCCGCGTCTGCGCTGTTGTCATCGGTGGCACCGATGTCGACGGCGTAAGGAACGGGAACCGGAACCGCGTACACCACCGGAGGAGCATATTCCGCATAGTGGTGATGATGATGGCCATCGCCAGGGACGGGGTTGAACGAACGGGAGGTGGAGAACGTCACGCGCGATTGGGGGGCGTATCCGTTCGGTCCGAGCGAGGTGACGCTGGCGGGTGCGCCGTTGATAGCGCGGCCACCAAATCCGGGAGAGGTCACCGAGGCGGGTGCGCCGTTGATCTGGGCATCGCTGGTGCGAACAAGAAACACCGGCAGCACAAGCAGGCTGAAAAGCGCGACCGAAGCCGGAATCGAATGTCGCACAGAAATATGATACCCCACTGCCCAACCCGTGGCATAGCTCGAAAAGGGGGCAAAAGCTCGCCTTTATTAATCTTTACATTGAGATTGCGGGCCGGGCTGTGCGGGATGAGATGAGCGCGTGAGCGCCTGATCCGCCCCGGTTCGATGTCATTGAAATCATGTTATTGAAATCACGAGGTTCGTTGATGATTGGTAGGCGCGGGCTATAATTCTGCTGAGCGGGCGTGGCGGGACGGCGTTCGAAACATGAAATCTGCAATTCGATTTGCGCTGCTGGCGCTGGTTCTGGTGATTGTGGCGATGGTCTCGGCGCTGACGGCGATGCGGCTGGCCATTCACGGGCAGGAGGTGGCAGTGCCTCCGCTGGTAGGGCTTACACCGGTGGAAGCGGACCGGGCGGTGGCGGGACTGGGCTTGCAGATCTCGATCGAGCGGCAGTATTACAGTCCGCAGATTCCCGAGGGAAGAATCATGTCGCAACTGCCGCTGCCCGGAACGAAGGTGCGCCGCGGCTGGGAAGTGCGCGTGGCCCAGAGTTTGGGACCGACGCGGGTGGCGATTCCGGACGTAACGGGAGAGAGCGAGCACGCCGCGGAATTAAACATTCGGCGGCGCGGGCTGGATGTGTCGTCCATGGCGGAGGTGGAGGCGCCGGGGATACCCTCGGATCAGGTGCTGGCGCAGAGTCCTCCGGCGAACGCGAGCCAGGTGACTGCGCCTAAGATCAGCTTGCTGATTACGGCTGCGGCCGAGCCCCAGGCGTTCGTGATGCCGAGCTTTGTGGGGCAGCCCCTGGGCAGCGCGAACCGGACGCTGCAGGACTCGGGATTCAAATTGGGGAACGTGAGCGTGGCCGTACCGGCGCCGGTGAGTCCGCCCGAAGGTGACACGTCGAATCCTGCTGCCGCGCCGGTTACGCCTGCGGTTACCACGGTTGCGCCGGTTCCTCCGGCGGCGCCAGAGGGCCCTGCACCACAGCCTTCGCCGGCGAGCATCATTGTGTCGCAGGCGCCGGCGGCGGGGCAGAAAGTGTTGGCGGGGGCAGCGGTCAATTTTGAAGTGCGGTGAGAAAACGTCGCCGCGGATTTGCACGAATCTGCAGGGATAAACCAGAAGAGCTTGCTCACCCGCTAAATTCTTTCCAGGATGGCGGCGAAGAAACCCTCGCAGGGGTGAATGCCTGGGATGGTGCGGAGGTAGGGACCACGCGTGAGTGAGGCGGGGTCGGGCCAGGTCAGTTCGCCGGCCGCTTTCAGGGCTTCCAATTCGGGGTGGCAATCGAGCAGGCGGAAGGAATTATTTTCCGCCAGGGCAGGCTCGACTACGTCTTCGTTTTCTTCTTTTTCCAGCGAACAGGTGGAGTAGACGAGGCGTCCGCCGGGAGCGACCTGGGACAGGGCGGCGCGGAGAATTGCGCTCTGCCGCTGGTGCAGTTCGCGAAGGTCGTCGACCGTGAGCCGCCACTTTATTTCTGGATTGCGGGCGAGCGTTCCCGTACCGGAGCAGGGGACGTCGGCGAGAACGCGATCGAACGAGCGAGAGGTTGGGAGATAGCGGGCATCGGCGACCACGACCTGGATTTGCGCGGCGGAATGCGGTTCGTGCCGGTGCAACAGCTTTTGCAGCAGGCGCGCGCGGTGAGGATGAAGTTCGATCGCGGTGATCGTAGCTTCGGGATTACGATCTGCCATGGCAAGGGTCTTGCCGCCGGGGGCGGCGCAGCAGTCGAGGATTCTTGATCCCCGGCCGACGAGGGCGGCGACGAGTTGTGAGGCTTCGTCCTGCAGGACGATTTCGCCCTCGAGGAAGGCCTGGGTTTTTGTGATGTCGCCAGTTTCGACGCGGCGGGCCGAGGCCAGAAGGCTGCCCGCGGAGAGGGTGATTCCTTCGTGCTGTAGTTGCTTTTCGGCTGCGGGCGTGCGCAGGCGGATTGAAGTTTGGGGAATGGATTGATCGTGTTCGCAGATCCGGCGAGCGGAGAGCGGCCCGTATTCGCGGGCCCAACGCTCGACCAGCCACAAAGGATGCGCCAGGACGCGAGCCAGGATTTCAGGCGAGGCGTTCTCGTTTTGCGCAAAGAAGCCGCGGTCTGGTGGCGCAGTTGAGAGCTTGCGCAGGACGGCGTTCACGAATGGCGCAGCTGAGCGTTTGCGAGCGCGCTTCACCAACTCGACACTTTCGTGGAGAGCGGCGCGTTGCGGAACACGATCAAGCCAGCGGAACTGATAAAGGGCCAGGCGCAGCGCGATAAGAATCTCGAGATCAAGTTTGGAGAGCGGTTGAGAGGACGCTTTGGCGATCTGGTCGTCGAGCCACGAGCGCCAGCGGAGAACGCCCATCACGAGTTCGGTTGTCAGCGCATGATCGGGAGTGGAGAGGCGTTCGTGCGCGGCGGAGTGCAGTAGTTCGGAGGCGTACGAGGATTCGCGCTCGACCCGGAGCAGGATGTCGAAAGCGGCGGCGCGTGCGGGCGAGACGGGCATTTCTTCCAGATTGTAGGCTTTCGGGAGGAAAGAAATAACCACGGAGAATGCAGAGGAACACGAAGTTATGCGGACTGCGTGCCCTGGGCAAAGCCATTGATGAGATTAGCCTAGCTTTTCGCCGGGGTGGGGGCGGTAGCCGTGGATGAAGTCGCGGGCCGAGGAACGTTTTTTCCCTTCGAGTTGAATCTCCAATAGTTCGAGGGAGGTGTTGTGACCGCAGCCTACCAGAAGGCGGTCGCCTTGCGGGTGGAGCGCGGCAGGAGGCAGTGTGTCGCTGACTGGTTGCGCTTGCAGAATCTGCAGGTTCTTGCCGCGGAATTTGGTGTACGCACCCGGCCAGGGCTGAAAGCCGCGCATGCGATTGAAGATGCTGGAGGCGGAGCGGGAAAAATCCACGAGGCCGTCTTCTTTCTTCAGAATCGGGGCGAGGCTGGATTGAGAATTGTCCTGGGGGCGAGGGTGAACGGAGCCGGCCTGCAGGCGGCGCAAGGTCTCGACCACCAAGTCGGCGCCGATGGCCGCGAGGCGTGGGGCGAGAGTTTCGGAAGTGTCATCGGGGGCGATCGCGAGTTCGCGCTGGAAAAGGATGTCGCCGGTATCGAGGCCGGCGTCGATGCGCATGGTGGTGACGCCGGTTACGGTTTCGCTGTGCGCGATGGCCCATTGAATGGGCGCGGCACCGCGATACTTGGGGAGGAGCGATGCGTGCAGGTTGATGTTGCCAAGAGGAGGAAGGTCGAGCATCCACTGGGGAATGATGCGGCCGTAGCCGACGATGATGATGGCGTCGGGTCTTAGTGCGATGAGCCGGGCGCGGAATTCTTCGTTGGTCTTGATGCGTTCCGGTTGGGTGAGGGGAAGGTTCAGGTGGAGAGCGGACTGTTTGACGGGCGAGGCTACGAGATCGAGGCCGCGGCCTTTGGGGCGGTCGGGCTGAGTCACGACGAGATGAACGCGATCTCCCGCAGCGACCAACTTTTCCAGTGTCGGTACGGCGAAGCGCGGAGTGCCGCAGAAAACTAGGTCAAGGGACATTAGGTTGTGTAATTTGGTAATTGAGTAATTGAAAATCCGCTGACGGCACGATTGAAAATGTCGTGCATGATCGCGCCAGCAGCGCCTAAAGGCGCGATTTGTTTTTGTCACCTGACGCGATGCCTGAAGGCATCCCTGATACGAATCGTACTCGCGCAAGTCCGAATTCCCAATTGCGCAAAGTGCGAAGTTCAATTACTCAATTGCTAAATTTCCCAATTCCAACTCCCCAATTACTCAATTGCCGAATTCCGCAATCCCCCATTCCTACCATTCACCGGCTTTGATCAGTTTGCGGATTTTGCGTTTTATCAGGTCGCGTTTGAGGGCGCTGATGTGACTGATGTAAAGCTTACCGTTCAAGTGGTCGGTCTCGTGCAGAAAGGCGCGGGCCAGCAACTCCTCGCCGGTTTTTTCGAATAGTTTTCCGTGAACGTCCTGGGCGCGGACGGTAACCTTGTTGGGACGGGAAACGTTCTCGCGGAAATCGGGGATGCTGAGGCAGCCCTCGCTCTGCGTGTGGCGGCCTTCGGTGTGAATGATTTCAGGATTGATGAGGACGAGTTTGGCGCCGGGGTCCTCCTTGAAGGTGACGTCAATGACGGCGATGCGCCGGCTAAGGCCGATCTGGGGCGCGGCCAGGCCGACTCCGTGGGCCTCGTACATGGACTCGAACATGTCGGCGATGAGCTTCTGAAGTTCTTCGTCGAAGGCAGTCACCTTTTCGGCGGGTTTTTCGAGAACGGGGCTACCGAATTTTACGATGGGATAGATCATTCGCTTTGAGATCAATAGTTCTTCAATTGCTGGCGATAGCCCTCGAAATTTCTCAGCGTTTCGGTCATGGAGTCGCCGCCAAATTTTTCCAGGGCGCAGCGCGCCAGAGTCAGCGCCACCATGGCCTCGGCAGCCACCCCGGCTGCGGGCACCACGCAAACGTCGGAGCGCTCATAAGCGGCCTTGACCGGTTCGCGGGTCGAGAAATCGACGGATTGCAGCGGTCGGCGCAAGGTGGAGATTGGCTTAAGGTAGCCGCGGACACGAATATCTTCTCCGTTGGAGACGCCGCCCTCGATGCCGCCGGCGTTGTTGCGGGTGCGGGAAAACGCGGTGAAACCGGAGGTTGCGGTGTAGCCAATTTCATCGTGCACGGCGGAGCCGGGAGCAAAAGCAGCCGCGACGCCGGCGCCGATTTCCACGGCCTTGACCGCCTGGAGCGACATGACCGCGGCGGCGAGCAGAGCGTCGAGACGCTCATCCCACTGGGCATAGGTGCCAAGGCCGGGAGGAACCTGGTGGGCAACGACTTCGAAGACTCCGCCCAGCGAATCTCCGGTTTTGAGGACCTTATCCACTTCCGCTTTCATGCGCTGCTCAATTTCAGGGTCCGCGCAGTTAAGGAGAACGTCTTCGCGATCGTAAAGCGCGCGAATCTTTTCCCAGGCGGCCTGATCGGTCAGAGTCACGCTGCCGGTCGTGACTACGTGACTGAGCACTTCGATGCCAAGTTCGAGCAGGAAAAGCTTGGCGATGGCGCCGACGGAGACGCGGGCAGCCGATTCGCGGGCTGAGGCGCGTTCGAGCACGTACCGGGCTTCGGAGAAGTTATATTTCAAGGCTCCAGCGAGATCCGCGTGACCGGGGCGGGGAGAGGCAACGCGTTTGTGCTTGGCCGGATCGCCTTCGCCGACGGGCAAGGACTCCTGCCAGTTTTTCCAGTCCCGGTTTTCCAGTTGGATGGAGATGGGTGAGCCGATGGTCATCCCCTGGCGCACGCCGGACAGGATGTGGGCGGTGTCGCGCTCGATCTTCATGCGGCCGCCGCGGCCGTAGCCCTGCTGGCGCCGCCACAGGTCGCGATCAAGGAAGGCCTGGTCTACTTTCAATCCGGCGGGCATGCCGGAAAGGAAAGCGACGAGGGCTTCGCCATGGGACTCTCCGGCTGTGAAGTAGCGCAGCATAAACGCTCGATTGTACCTGATGGGCGGTGAGATCGGGATCGCCGGGCTGGTGCAGGGGGGCTCGGTCTATTTGCGCAAGGCGCTGAGCGACGCATATTCACGACCACAGCGGTGCAGCAAAGGGTACAATGGCTTAACGTTTCGCCATTCCGTTCGGGTTGAACCGGTCCCGCGCTACATCGCAAATTCTCTGGCCGCAAAACTTAAGGAGGAACTGTGTGCCCCCACACGCAGATCCAGCGAGAAGGATCTTTCGGCAGTAAGAAAATTCGGTGTGTTCTGGTGCACGACCATGTCTGGTTGCGCCAGGGACTGCGGCGCTTGCTCGAAGACGAGCCGGAGCTGGAAGTAGTCGCCGAGGCTGGCAATGCTGCCGAGGCGTTGGCCAGAATATTTGAGCATCGGCCGGATGTGGTCATCGCCGATGCGCGCATTTTCGAATGCGCCGCCGATCAGGCCGAGCGGCTGATCCTGCAAGAGTCCGCACATAGTAAGGTCTTGTTCCTGACCACGCACGAGGGCGATGAGCCGCTGCGGGAATCGCGAGCGGAGGGGACCAGTTATGCGCTGCGGCAGACTTCCGCGGAGGACTTGGTCGAGATGGTGAAAAGGGCGCATTCCGCCGAGAAGGGCGCGCTACGGGAGATTCCGCGAAAGGGCCGAGGGGAATGGGCGACGGAGGAACTGCTTCCACGAAAACATGTGCTGACGGCACGGGAACGCGAGGTTCTGAAGCTGTTGGCTGAGGGCAGGACGGTGCGGTCGGTGGCGGGCGTTCTGGGACTCAGCGTGAAGACGGTGGACGCGCACAAATTCAATTTGATGCGGAAGCTGGGGATTCACAACAAGGCGGAGCTGGTGATGTGGGCGATTCAGAAAAGAGTGGTGAAGCTGCCGGCGAATTTCTAGTGGTTATAACCCCAAAGCTATGTTGTTCCAGAGCTCACGACCCCAGCTGTGGAGCAGCCATTTCTTTTTTATTCGGGAACTGCCGCGGCGAGGTCGGCAAGGCTTGAGACTTCCAGATCGGGCTTCGCCTCGGCGGCTTTGACGGCGCCAACGCCGGGGCGCGCCGAGGGGCGATTCACCCATACTGTTGCCAGACCGAGAGCTTGAGCCGGGGCTACATCGTGGTAGAGGCTCTGGCCCACGTGCAGAACGCGGTGTGCGGGAGCGTGGATGCGGCTCAAGGCCAACTCGAAAAGTTTGAGCGAGGGTTTGTAAGCTTGGGCTTGCTGCGCCGTGATGATTTCGTCGAAGGCAACGCCGAGTTGGGGACGCGTTGCGGCGAAGAGGTCGTCGTCAACGTTGGAAAGGATGGCGAGGCGGAAGCGGGACTTGAGCTGGCGAAGCGCGGCCGCGGTGTCAGGCCAGGGTTTCCAGGCGGGTAGAGAGTCGGGGAGCGAGCGCGCTTCCGCGGTGGTTGGAGTGAAACCGAACCGGGCGCCGAACTGGCGGACGACCGACTCCAGGACTTCGCGATAGGGACGAAATTCCCCCTGTTCGGAACGCTGCTCAAAATCTCCGTAGAGTTTGAGGAGGGTGGCGTCGTCGATGGGTTTTCCGTGGGCGGAGAGAATGTGATGCAGTGCGGAGAGAATCCCAGCTTCCCAGTCGATCAGCGTGCCATAGCAGTCGAAGGTGAGGATTTCGAAGCGAGTGAAATCTAGCATGGCGCGTGGCGATCCTGTGGTGAAGATGTTCGCTGCGATCCTCCCAGACAGGGGGCGCTGAGAGTGATCGCAAAAGAACGGGTGAGACTTACATTCGTTGCAGTTCGAGCGGTTGCGTGAGTTCGAAGGTAACGTCAGACTCGGCCGGCAGCACGATCTCTTTGTTCCCGGTAAACGCGGAGCCACCCGCACCGGCGCCACCGCCGGCGACCATGCCGATTGCAGCGCCTTTGCCTCCGCCGGCAAGAGCACCGATGATTCCACCGAGGGCAGCACCGCCGCCAGTCAAAATCGCGGTGCGCTTGCCTTTGCCCTTCTCGCTGAAGCTGCGCGCAGCGGTCTGAACAGGCATGTCGTAGCCGTTGAGGTTGATCGAGTTCAGACGGATATCCAGAAGCGCACCTCCCTTAAATTTGCCCAACGCTTTGGCATCGGTAACCGTACCGGAGACGGTCGAACCCTTGGGGATCACGACATCGTTTCCCACGATCACGTCTTTGGCCACCGAGCCGCTGAAAGTCTGGCCTGACTGGCTCAGCTTGGAGCCCAGAGCAGAGCCCAGACTCACTGTCAAGCGAGTTCCCGCGGGAACGATGATGGGTTCTCTTTTCGCTGGTTTTGCTTCTTTAGCTTCCTTGTTGTCGTTGGACGCCTTGTCAGTTTTGCCCGCAGTGTCGCTGGCAGTGCCGGAGTCGGCGGTGGTGTCAGCTGGCGGCTTACTGGTGCACCCGAGCACAGCCAGCGCCAGATAGAGACTTAACGTGAATAGAATCAGGCGTGAACGCATAAGAACCTCCGTTGCTTTTCTTCAAATGTACCGGAATTCGGAGGATAGGGGCAACGGGAGATACCCTTTCGAGTGGGGAAAGGGCTGAACCGCCGAGGACACGGAGGTACTTTAGCGTCGAGGCAGAAGGCCGGGCAAGGCGGGAGACGGATCGGTTGCTTCTTTTGCTGGCTCGCCGCCGACGTCGTCGGAGTCGAGTTCGGAGTCGGGTTGGGTTGCTGGATCTTTGGGCGGAGGAATCGTTTTCGGAGCCAGGAATTTCTCCGTGTTCAGAAGCGGTCGACCGAGGGAAGCGTTGTAGCTGGTCCAGGGACTCTCAAGGGCAGCTTCGCGCTCGAAGTGGGCGCGCATGGCTTCCATTTTGGAATCGAGGTCGTCGAGGTAGTGCAGCATGAGGGCCTCGGGGAACATGGGCAACTTGGGGGAGCCGAAGTCGTACTGGCCGTGATGGCTGATGATGAGGTGTTCGACCATGGTCTTGAGTTCGTCGGGGAAGCCGGGTAGTTGGGCGAGTTTTGCCTGCAACATTTCCAGTTCGATGATCATGTGGCCGAGCAACTGGCCCTTGGTGGTATAGGAGAAAGACCGGTTGTAGGTGAGTTCGTGAATCTTGCCGATGTCATGCAGAAATGCGCCGGTGAGGAGAAGGTCCCGATTGATCTGGGGATAGTTGGTGCACATTAGATCGCAAGAACGAAACAGAGAGACGACGTGATCAAGCAGGCCGCCGATGTAGGCGTGATGCAGCGTCTTGGCCGCGGGAGCATTGCGGTAGGCAGCGGAGATTTCCGGATCGGCCATGAAGGCCTGCACCAGGGATTTGAGATAAGGGTTCTGGAAAGTCGCGACGGAATTGACCAGGGTGAGCCAGAGTCCGTCCACGTTCTTGGTGGTCTTTGGGAGGTAGTCGGCGAAGTCGATCTCGGATTCGCCCAGCTTCCGCAGCTTGTGGATGGTGAGCTGAAAGCGGTTCTTGTACTTGTTGATGAGGCCTTTGATTTTAAGGAAATCGTCCTGCTCGAAGGCGTCGAGGACTTCCTCGACGTTGTCCCACATTTTGGCTTCGAGTTGACCGCTGCGGTCGCCGAGAGTCAGGGCAAGGTAAGGCTCGCCGGTCTTCTTGGGCTTGATCTGCTTGCCCACGACGACAAAGCTGGAGGTGATGACCTTGTTCTCGTGGCGCGCGCAATCGCCGATATAGAAATCTTTCATGGGTACGGTGTCTGAGTATAAAGCAGGCGCGGCCCGCCAAGATCAGAGAATGCCCAGCTTCTTATGTTTCTTCTTGCCGAGTTTCTTGGCGTCGGCTTCCTTGGCGGCGGCAGTTTCGATCGGTTCGGTCTGGTTTGGGCTTCTGCCCGTATCAACGTACCCAGCCATGATTTTAAGGTAGGCATCTTCGCGCAATTTGGTGAGGTAGGCGCGAAGAGCGGGCTGTAGTTTTTCGTAATACAGGGCGTCCTGAATCTTGGGAAGAACGTCCTTCATGGGCGGAATGCCGGCCATCTGGTGATCGATAACCTTCAGGATGACATAGCCCTGCTTGGTCCGGATCACCTCGGTGACGTCGCCTGCCTTCATGGCAAAGGTTTTGTCCTCGAGTTCTTTGGCTAGCTGGCCGCGCTTGAACATGCCCAGGGCGCCGCCATCGGCAGCCGAGGGGCCGTTGGAATATTTCTTGGCGATGTCCTCGAAACTGGCGCCGTCGCGAATTTGCTTGAGCAGGTCGTTGGCCTTAGCCTCGGCTACGGCAAGAGCAGCGGTCTCGGCAGCCTGACGGGCGGCCTCATCAAGGGGAGAAGCGACGGGCGCGGCGGGAGTGGTGAGATCGGTCCCCGCTGGCGGAGAGGGAGGCGCCACTTCCTTGGGAGCGACCAAAATCTCGCTGAGACGGATAAACTCCGGTTGCTCCATCTCGCTCTTGTGTTCGTCATAGAACTTTTCCTCGTCCTCTTTGGTGAGGCTCAGGTGGCCGCCGACTTCATCCCGAATCACGTCCTGGGTGATGATCTGGTTTTTCATGTTCTGTTTGAAGTCTTCCCAGGAGATGCCCTGTTTGACGGCTTCTTTTTCCAGGTCCTCCATGGAGTCGAGCTTCATCTCCTTGCGCATTTGGTCGAGGCGCTTAATGAGGTCGGTTTCGCCGGTGACGCCGAGGTCCTTCCCTTTGTCGAGAAGAAGCTGCTGGTCGATGAGATCGCGGAGGACGTCCTTTTCACGCTCGGCATAGAGCTTGTCGGCGTTGGTGGGATCCTGCTGCTTGACTTCGTCCCGGAGCTGATCCTTACTGCGGTCAAATTCCGAGCGGGTGATGATCTGGTTGTTGACGCGGGCAATGATCTCCTCGACGACTTGTCCGTTTTGTCCAGCTGCAAGTGCGGGCAGACATGAAAAAGCGATGAGAACCAGGCAACATTTCTTCATAGGGGTCATGGGCCGCCAAGCTCCCTGGGCTTGCTGGGTAAGGTGGGCTCGGCCGATGGCAGTATTTTACTCCCTCGGAGCGAGGCCCGTGGCTAAGCCTCTTGATTGGACGCGCGGAAAGGCAAAAAAAGTTGGCCGCAAGGCGATCAGGCAGTCCGCACCAGGGCGAGGGCCGTTTGGTCGTCGCACACCGGCGATCCCGCGCCGAATTCACCAGCGGCATTCAGGACGGAGACGCAAAGCGCGTGGGCGCGGTTGCCAGGGTCGGCCAGAAGAAGCGGTTTGATGCGGTCCAGGCCGAATTCCTCGGAGGGAGTGTGGTGGCGGCCGCTGCATTCGACGACCCCGCGAGAAACCAGGAGCAGGGCGGCGCCGCTCTCCAGGCCGACGGTGGGAGCATCACAGGTGGCGTGGGAGAAGAGTCCCAGAGGAAGGCCGGTGGAAGCGAGCTCAGCGACTCCCCTGCGGTCGCGGAGAAGTCCGGGCGTATGTCCGGCATTGGTATAGCAGAGCGTTCCAAATTTCTCGTGATAGCAGGCGATGAACGCAGGGCAGGAGCGGACGCCGCTGGAGGCTTCGATGAGGCCGCGGTTGATGCGAAGACAGAGTTCGGTCATGGCATCGGATTCGTTGAGGTCGGAGCGCGAGAAGAGCTCAGCTCCGAAGTTACGGAAAATATCCTGCGCGGCAGTGAGGATGGCGCGGGTGTCTTCGCGGCGGCCGGAGACGTCCAGCATGCCGAATAAAATCCGTTCCGGGCTCACGCGAACCGAGTCGTAAAAATCTCCGGCAACGCGCTTGCCCACGAAGACGGCTGCGATATCAGCCCCCGCGATCTTGGGGAATACGGTTGGTACGGGTTCCACCTGGGGTGCGGGCTCGGAACCGCGGGAGTGAAAGATTGAGCGCATGCGCGAGGTGGCTCAGGGCGAAACTAGCACAGGAAGGCCGAGTGAGCAAACGGAGCCAGAACACTTCTGGACGTGGGGAGGTAAGCAGAGGCGAGGCAACTACTCGCCGTATTTGTCGGCGAGATATTTAGCCAGGTCAGAGTCCAGTTGGCCGTAGTCGGAGTGGATGGTGGCGCGCAGCGCGGCTTCGGTGGAATTGCCCTGGCTGATGCGTTGCAGGATGCGCTGGATGTCGCTCATGCCGTAGGTATCGTTGATGTAAGACACGGCGGCCAGCGACTCGGCGTAGGCAATGTAGGCGGCATCGCCGGAGAAGTGCAGGAAGCTTCCCTCCAGGGCGTTCAGCGGGATATTGCGCTGAGCTTTGAAGAGTTGGGCGAGCAGGCGGCCTTCGCTGCCCAGGCTCTTGGGTTCTAGGAACTGGGCAATGCCTTCATGCAGCCAGGGCGGGCACCGGCCGCCGGAGAGCTGGTTAATAAAAGAGTGCGCCAGTTCGTGCTTCAGAACGCGCGCCAGTTCGGGCGTCATGGAGCTTAGTCCGCTGACCGGGATGCGGAGCTTGCCGTCGTTGATGGCTCCCGACCAGGTGGGGGCGTGGGTGACGTCAAAGAAAGCCTGCTCGGTATAGAGGGTGACGAGAATGCTGTCGCGGGGCGGGCTGCCGAGGTCGCGAGTGAGCTCGTCGTAATCGGATTCGAGCGCTTCCAGGATTTGGGCGCGGAGAGTCGCGGAAGTTTGTCTGCCTTCATAGTGCAACACGAAATGGCTGCTTTCGCCCTGAGAGAAATCAGACTCGACGGTCTGTTCTCGCTGAGCCTTGGCCAGGAATTGCTGCACGGTCGGATCGGGGCGCAACTCCAGGGAGCGCTTCCAGGAGGCGACAGCTTCTTTCGTGTGATCGGAGGCGAACTGAGCGTAGCCGAGCATGGTGTAGGCATCGGGTGATGCAGGCGCGGACCGGACGGCGCGCTGGGCATAGGGCAGCGCCTGGGCTGCGTTGCCTGTCCGAACCAGCAGCGCCGCGTAATAGATAAGGACGGTGGAATTCTCGGGCTGAAAGCGGAGTGCACTCTCGAAATACTGCCGCGACTGTGCAATGTTGCCGTGTTCGAATTCAAATTTCCCGGCAATGAAATCGGCGGTCGCGCTTACTTCGGCATTACCTTTACCTTCCAGGCTGGCCAGCAGGTCGGGATCGACTTTGCCTTCCTTGATGATTTTTCCGAAGAGATCGCCTTCATTGGCGAGACTGTCAGGAGGCGTGAAGGTGGGAAGGTCAGCGACCTTGGCAGCTCCCGAGGCGTGAGTGGGCATGCCTCCGGCATCAACCCGATCTACAACAGACTTGGGGATGGCGTAAGAGTCGTCGCCGATGTCGTATTCATAGTGACTGCCGTTTTCGCGGACGTGGTCGGCCAGGATGGTGCGGCCATTTTTCAGATGGATGGTGTCAGCCCATGCGCCGCCCAGAGCGAGCGCCAGCCACATAAACAGAATAGTGACACGTAGCCGCATTCAGGCGCATTCTAGCAACAGAGGGCGGTCGTACCCACGTGACGAAGGTACTACTCATGGCGCGGGGCTTGGGGATTGCGGCGGTGATCTGGCTGACGGTTTGTGCCGTTCCCGCAGCGTGCAAGGCGCAGGATCCCGCGGGTAAGCCTGCAGAGGCGCTTTATCTGCAACTGGGGCAGGTCGGTCTGGACGCGGCGCGGGTGTATCACGTGAGGGGCGCGTCGCTGGATCGCTCGGCGGTGCACATTTCTCTGGAAGACGGCACGATTGCCTTCACCCAGGATGTGATGGGGCAGATCACCGGGGCGTTTTTCGAAGGCGACGGCGAAGTGCTGATCGCGCCTCCGAACGAGGTCGAACGAAGATCGATGAGCCTGTTCACCGGGATGGCCATCCTGGAAGAACACTTCGCGACCGCGTATTTCCGCTTCAACGATGACGTGGCGACTTCGTTGCGGCCCGATCTTCGGGCAACGGAGAACCCGCAGGAATTTCTCGATCGCTGGGGAGCTACGGCGCGGAATCTAGCCAACTCGGACGCCACCCGGCTGCTGATCACCTTCAGCCGCAAGCTCCCGATAAAGGGCGGCGCCATCCCTTCGGAGAGCGAGAATCTCGCGACCCCGGGCAGCGCGGACGATCAATTCCTGCACGCGCGACTGCAAGGCACCAAGCTCGGTATTTTTGACGTCTTCTTCGATTCCATGTCCAGCGAGCAGGTTCAGGCTGGGCAAGCCCGGGCGGCCGAGGACGGCAACACTTACTACGACGTGTGGACTTCGTTTTCCCCGGTGGCGGCGGGAACTGCGCAAGCGAAGGATGAGAAAGTGCGGGAAGACTGGGTCTCAATTCGCCGCTACACGATCACCACCGAGGTGAAGCCTCCCAGAGAGATTCATGCGCGAGCCCGCTTGCAGCTGGAGGTGAGGGAGGGCGGGTCTCGCGTGCTGCTGTTTGAGTTGTCGCGATTCCTGCAGATCAAAAGCGTCAAGCTCGACGGTCAGGCGGTGGAGTTCATTCACAATCCAGCGGTGGAAGGGACGCAGCTGGCGCGCCGGGGCAATGACGCAGTGGCGGTGA
The DNA here is from genome assembly GCA_963825155.1 of uncultured Acidobacteriaceae bacterium. Taxonomy (GTDB): domain Bacteria; phylum Acidobacteriota; class Terriglobia; order Terriglobales; family Acidobacteriaceae; genus Sulfotelmatobacter. Next base: position 428,663 of record CAWGRZ010000006.1, read on the forward strand.
TTCTTCCCCAGCCGGCACGGGCGGGACAGAAGATGGACCTGGAATTCGTCTACGGCGGCGAGGTTCTGGCGGAGGCGGGCAGTGGCCTGCTCTACGTGGGTGCGCGAGGCACGTGGTATCCCAACCGCGGGATGGTGATGGCAGACTTCGACCTGGAGTTCAGCTACCCGGAAGGTTGGACGCTGGTGGCGACGGGGAAGCCGGCAACAATATCAGCGGGGACGTCGGCGAAGGCCAGCGGCGTGCGGACGTCGCGGTGGGTTTCAGAACGGCCGATTCCTTTGGCGGGGTTCAACCTGGGCAAGTACAAAGTGGTCGCCGCACAGGCGGGAAGCGTCACGGTAGAGACTTATGCCACGCAAGGGGTTGAGCGAAATTTCCCCAGCCCTCCGATTCAGGCGCTGGAGCCGGATCCTTCCAATCCAACTCCGCGCGGGCCGCAATTGATCGTGCCCAGCAGTCCTTCGCCGGCGCAGAACGAAGTAACGGTTGGGCAAGCCGCGGCGCGGGCCATTCAGTACTATGCCGACCGTTTTGGTCCCTACCCTTATAGCAGCCTGGCGTTGACCCAGATGCCGGGGGGCGACAGCCAGGGCTGGCCCGGGTTGGTGTTTCTGTCATCGTATGCGTTTCTGGACCAACAGGAACGCGAGCAGCTGCATTATGAGCCGTACCGGATCCTGCTGCAGCAGACGATTCCAGCGCATGAAACAGCCCACCAGTGGTGGGGAGACCTGATCACCTGGAGCAGCTACCGGGATCAGTGGTTTTCAGAAGGACTGGCGAATTATTGCGCCCTGATGATGCTGCAGGAGAAGAACCCGGCCGGCTTCCGGCAAATTATGGAGAAATACCGGCGGGATCTGGTGACGAAGAACAAGGATGGAATGGCTCCAATGGATGCCGGGCCGGTGACGCTGGGGGTGCGGCTGTTGTCGTCGCATTTTCCGGAAGGATACGAGGCCATCACTTATGGGCGAAGCACATGGCTGTTTCACATGCTGCGCACGATGTTGCAAGATGCCGCGGCGGAGGAACGGGGACGCAAAGGCGTGAGCCGGAGCGGTCCGGATGAGCCCTTTGTGCGGGCACTGCGAAGAATTCGGCAACGTTACGAAGGGAAGTCGATCAGCACTCGCGAACTGCTGGATGTGTTTGCCGAAGATCTTCCGCCCGAGCTGCGCTATGAGGGCAAGAGTTCCCTGGATTGGTTCCTGGAGGGGTGGATCAACGGTACGTCTCTGCCCAGGCTGGAACTGAAAGCGGTAAAGTTCATTCCGAAGGGCTCGGGGTCGATAGTGACCGGAACGATTGTGCAAAAGGATGCGCCGGAAGATCTGGTGACTTCCGTTCCGATCTATGGCGTGATTGCGGGAAAGCAGCTGGTGTTGCTGGGCCGGGTGTTTGCGGACGGCGAGGAGTCGTCGTTCCGTGTGTCGGCTCCCGCGGGGACGCGCAAGATCGTGCTCGATCCGAACGAGACGATTCTGACGAGTCCGAAGTAGCAATGAGCGTGGGCGTAGCAAGCACCCGATGTGCGATGCCGAATCAGTCTTCGCTCTAGCACGCGATTCCCGAAATGGTCGGAATGGGAGTCTCGCGGCGCGAAGCCTGGAATCCTTGTCTCACCTAAAGTACTGAATTCCCATCACCTTCTACTGCGGGCGACGAGCACGCGGGTGTGGCAACCGAGCTGCTTACAGGGAGCCAGTGCAGGTCAGGAGCTGGATATGAACGACGGTTTGAGGGGCGAACGAGCGACCGAGGACAGTATCGCGTGCGTACAACCTGTGTGCGCACAACCTCTTTGTGTACAGCCTGAGGAAGGGCTGCAAAAGGCGACGGAGTGGTGCCGCGCCGCTACTGAAGAATCGTCAGCCGGAGCGGAGACGATCCTGTTCGTCGAGGATGAAGCGTTTGTGCGCGAGGTGACTTGTGAGGTTTTGCGATCTGCCGGGTACAGGGTCGTGACCGCAAAGAATGCGGTTGAAGCTGCGCGCGCTTACGATCGGAGTTTCGACGAGGTGGAGCTTTTGCTAACCGACGTGGTTCTGCCCGGAGAGACGGGGCGCGCGCTGGCCGAGAGATTGAGACGGAAGAATCCAAGCCTCAAAGTTTTGTTTGTTACTGGATATGCGGAACAGATGGAGATGCGCGAAGCGGAGCATGGGGAGTGTTTGGCCAAGCCGTTTTCCAGCGCAACGCTACTGCGGAAGGTGAGGCAGGTTCTTGATGGCGGGAAACTCGCCCCGGAACTTTGCTCTGAACTCTGGACCGGCCAAAAAGTTGAGGAAAGAAAATCGGGCTAGGCGCGCTTGCGATAACGGGTAGCTTGCAGGATCTGGGCCGGTATTTGGTTCAAGGGCACGACCCTAGTGAGGAGTCCCAACTCCGCGCAGGCGCGGGGCATCCCGTAGACGGTACAGCTGGGCTCATCCTGGCCAATGGTGAGGCCACCATAGCGTTGAATGGCTTTCATCCCCTCGGCGCCATCGGAGCCCATTCCCGTCATAATGATTCCCATGGCCAGGTTTTTGAAAGTTTCCGCCACCGACTTCATCATGATGTCAACCGAGGGAATATGCAGACAATTCTCCGGCTGAGGGTTGAGGCAGATGAAGGCCCGCGAATCGGAAGGGCGCTGCACGGTCATGTGCATGCCGGCGGGAGCGATGTAGACCATGCCCGGCTGGAGGGGCTGGTGGTGCGTTGCCTCGCGCACGCTGACGGAGCAGAGAGAGTTGAGGCGCTGTGAAAAAGGCGCGGTAAAACCGGCCGGCATGTGCTGCACAATCAGGACGGGCACAGAAAGGTCACGGGGGAGAAGAGGCAGAATCTCCTGCAGAGCCTTGGGGCCTCCAGTGGAAGTTCCCAACGCGACGATGGCGGGGACCGCGGAACCTGTGACTCGGTTCTGCGAGGTTGACCGGGGAGGCTTTTTGAGAAAGGTTCCGGCTGCGGGCAACCTTCGCGACAAGGCGGCGGCTCGAATCTTGTCAACTAGATCCTGCCGAATGTGAAGGATGTCGAGTGAGGCGGAAGAGAGTTGTTTGGGAACATAGTCGTCTGCGCCGGTATCGAGACACTGAACGCGGTCTTCCACCCGCGTGCGCTGGGTCAGCACCAGCACGGGCAGGCTGGGCCGTTTCAAGCGCAACTGGCGCAGGACGCTGACCCCGTCGAGCTTCGGCAGATTCAGGTCGAGGATTACGACGTCGTACTCGATCTCGCTCGCGGCCGCGCGCGCCTGCTCGCCGTCGGCGAAAACATCCACCGTGTAGCGCTCAGCTTCCAGACCCTGGCGCACGAAGTTGGCCAACGCCTCGTCGTCTTCTGCGATCAGGATTCGCATGGGTGAACCGTCCTTAATCCGACAGCTCAAGTCTAGTTAGAAACTGCTCAACCGCAGCTAGAACTGTGGTCACACCAAAGTCTGCAGGTGCTGAAATGGTGTGCGGTTTCAAATAGGGATTCTTGGAGGCGATGCTGGCTCGCTCCTTCCACCACGAACCTCAGCGGCCAATTCCTCGGAGCCGATGGACCAGAGATAATTTCCCGACGGGAATGTTTTCGATGGGAGCAATGCCTTGCCGGCGTGGACCAAAACGCTCTGGACCAAGACGCTATGGAGCCGGACCCTGAAGCCGCTGCTCGTGCCCGGCGGTATCCTGCTTTTCGGCGTCGCCGTGCTCGTCTACTCCGGTTGGCTGACGCTGGCCCTTCCCGCCCTGAGTTTTCTGTATTATTGCGCGCTGATCGGAGGGATGCTGCTGGCCTGGCGCTTTCACTCCAGCCGCATCTTCTTCGCTCTGCTGGTACTGTTCCTGGCCCAGCAGGCGGTCACGCTTTTTGGCGGCGGGCATGCTGCGACGGCAGCGCCTGCGTGGACCGCGCTGCAGGCCGCGACGGTGCTGGTGCCGCTGGACTTCGTTCTAATTGCGCTGATGCATGAGCGCGGGTTCGTCCTCTCTGCCACTGCGCCCATCGGTCTGTTCCTGTTCGTGCAGTCTGTGATCGTGGCGGTGCTTTGCCGCGCCGCGGAGGAAACGGCGTCACTGCCTGCCCGTTCCCATCATGTCGTGGCGACGGTTTCGCTGCCGGGCTATGCCTTGCTGGCTTGCGCCGCAGCGGGCGTATTCCTGCTGGTGCGTTTCCTGCTCACCCGCAAGCCGGTGGATAGCGCCCTGCTGTGGTCGCTGGCCGCCTTCTTGCTGTCACTCCGCTTCACCGGCAGCGCACGCATTTCGACCTTGTACTCGGCGACGGCGGCGTGCATCCTCGCGGCTTCGATCATCGAGAACTCGTACCTGCTCGCCTATCACGACGAACTCACGGCGCTGCCCTCGCGCCGTGCCTTCAACGACGCGCTTCTGCGGCTGCAAGAGCCGTATTCGATCGCGGCCGTTGACATCGATCATTTCAAAAAATTCAACGACACGTATGGTCATGACGTTGGGGACCAAGTCTTGCGCCTAGTCGCCACGAGCCTGTCGCGGGTGACCGGCGGGGGACAGGCTTACCGCTGCGGAGGGGAAGAGTTTGCGATTCTCTTCCCGGGCAAGACCACCCCCGAAGTCGCAGATCATCTGGAGCAGGTGCGGGCAACGATCGAGGTTTCGGAATTCCGTATGCGCAGCGGCGATCGGCGGCAAATTCCTCGGGGCCCAGACCGGCGCAACGAGCGCCCCCGAGGTCGCGCGCGCAGAGGGCATGCGATTCGGGAACTCGCGCAGGAGAAGGCGCCAGCGCCGCTATCCGTTACCGTGAGTATCGGCGTGGCAACCTCCACAAGGGAAACCTCGCACCCCGATCTTGTCCTGCAGGCGGCCGACCGAGCGCTCTATCGCGCCAAGGCTAACGGACGGAATCGGGTTGAGACGGCGTCCCGTCGGCGGACTACCACAAGGGCGGCCGGGATCGCCTGAGTAGATGTCTGGAGTGGCGCGAGTCAAATGAGTAAACGACTGGCGCGGGAGGAAGCAGAGTTCGGAGGACGTGCGGACCGGACCGTCAACCGTAGGACGGGAAGTGTGACGGCCCGGAAGCCGTACGTTTTCGCAAGCACCGCAGGCCGTGCGGTCAGCCGGCGGCCGTGGGTGGGATTGAACGCTTCCGGCCGGTACCCGCGCAAGCAGGGCATTTCAAGCGGATAAACGCAACCCCCTCGGACTTACCGTTCAAGTCCACGGGTTTCGCGACATATCCAGTGCCGCCGCAATTGGCGCAGTCGTCCGGACTCACTCCTCTCCCCCCTCAGTGTTGAGGTCATTCTCTCCGACTTGTCCGCAAAACTCCCGGCTGATTGTTTTGCGTTACGAATCACGAACAAGAATTCGAGAAGTTTCGGAGAGTGGATTCTTAACGGTAGTGGCGATGTCCTAGCGGACAGCGGGGACTTCCTGATCTTTCACAACGTCGTCGTGGAATCGCGACAAGACAAGGCTCACGACCACCGCCTTCGAGGTTGGAGTATTGCTCCTCAAGGCGACGCTGCCGATTGGCACCAGCACATTCGCTTCCGGAAAATACGTGGCGACACAGCGGCGGGGAATCTCATAAGGTACTGCCACGAAACGTGGCGCTGTCCGTAATTCCTCCCGGCCTTCGTTCTGGAAATGACTCGTGATGTCCAACCGGTCACCCGCTTTCCAGCCCTGTTCCCGCAGGTCGTCGGGATTGATCAGCACCACCCGGCGGCCATGAAAAATGCCGCGATAGCGATCGTCGAGACCGTAAATTGTGGTGTTGTACTGGTCGTGACAGCGGAGCGTGGTCAACAGGAACTGCCCGGGCTCAAGAGGAACGGGCTCGATTGTGGACACGGTAAAGTTGGCTTTGCCGGTCTTGGTTTTGTAGTCATCGTCACGGGCGGCATTCGGCAGAGTAAAACCCGCCCTTTTTCCGAACCCGGCGGTTCATCTCTTCACAACCCGGCACGACGCGGGAGATGAGCTCACGAATGCGGTCGTAGTCCTCGACCAGATGAGTCCAATTCACGTTCGTCCTTTTTCCTAGAGTTGCGACCGCCAGGCGCGCCACGATCGCCGGCTCACTCAAGAGCTGATCCGAGGGCGGATCGAGATTCCCGCGCGAGGTGTGTACGATGCCCATCGAATTCTCCACGCTGACGAACTGGGGACCATTGGCCTGCAGATCGCGGTCGGTGCGGCCGAGGCAGGGCAAGATCATTGCTTGCTTCCCGGTAATGACGTGAGCCCGGTTCAATTTGGTCGAAACGTGCACCGTCAGCCTGCTGCGAGATAGAGCCTGCGCTGTGAATTCCGTATCGGGCGTCGCCGAAAGGAAATTTCCACCCATGGCGAAGAACACCTTCGCATCGCCTCGATGCATGGCCTTGATCGAGTCCACGACATCCCAACCGTGCTTGCGAGGAGGTTCGAATCGGAATACATCTCGGAGCCGGTCGAGAAAACTGTCAGGCATCCTCTCCCAGATGCCCATGGTGCGATCGCCTTGGACGTTCGAGTGTCCTCTTACCGGGCAGACTCCCGCCCCTGGCCGTCCCATGTGGCCGCCGAGCAGCAGCAGGTTGACGATCTCCTGAATCGTAGCCACGGCCTGCCTCTGCTGCGTCAGACCCATCGCCCAGCATGCGACGACGGCCTTCGATCGCATGATGAGTTCAGCGATCTCACGAATCTGGGTCCGCGAGATCCCGCTGTGCTCCACGATTTCGTCCCATGAAGCTGCGGCAATCGCATCCCGGAAATCCTCGAAGCCGCTGGTCTTCTGCTCGATAAACGTCCGCTTGATTACTCTGTCCCGGCCGCCGGGTTTCTTCCTCCAGAATCTCCTTGCACAAGCCCTTGAGGAAGGCGAGGTCTCCGCTCAAGCGGACCTGAACGAAGTGTTTGGCGATCTTTGTCCCGGGCCCAAACAGGTGCAACACGTCTTTGGGATGCTTGAATCGGGTCAATCCCACTTCCGCCAGCGGATTCACGCTGACAATCGTTGCCCCACGCCGGGCCGCGCGCTGCAACGTGGACAGCATCCGGGGATGGTTGGTGCCTGGATTCTGCCCAATAATAAGGATGGTGTCGGCGAGGTCGAAATCGTCCAGCCGCACGGTTCCTTTGCCGACGCCGATCACTTCCCGCAGCGCCAGCCCAGACGATTCGTGACACATGTTCGAGCAGTCCGGCAGGTTGTTGGTACCGAACTGGCGCACGAAGAGTTGATACAGAAAAGCGGCTTCGTTGCTGGTGCGGCCGGAAGTGTAAAAAATAGCCGAATCCGGGACTGCTCAAAGCGTTGAGCTCACCCGCGATCATGGCGAAAGCATCCTCCCAGGAAATCGGCTCGTAGTAATCGCTGCCTGCGCGCAGGACTAGGGGGTGGGTCAGTCTTCCCTGATGGCCGAGCCAGTGGTCGGACTGCCGTGAAAGCTCAGCCACACTCCACGCGCGAAAAAAGTCGGGCGCGCAGCGCTTCGTGGTGGCTTCCTCGGCAATCGCCTTGACTCCGTTCTCGCAGTATTCGTTGAGCGAGCTCGATCCTGATCTGGATCGGGCCAGGCGCAGCCCGGACAATCGATTCCGTCAAACTGATTGAGATGAGAAAGCGCGCTGATGCCTCTCACAAGTCCCGGCTCTTTGAGGGTGAACTCGGCCGCCTTGAGAACGGACTTCAGTCCCGCGGCTACGCGGGCGGGTGGCGTGATCTGGATGTCGTCAGTTTCGATTGGCGGTTCAGCATGCGGCATGCCGCTGCCGGTCTGACGGTCCGGTCCATTCTCTGCGCTGGGACGATTCGATCCAGATTTTGTTTCCGCCACAGAACCCCCGCCGGATTAGTCTACGACAAAGGCCCGGGCCGAAAAACGCGGTTGGGACCACGGGAGTACTCTCGTAAGGTTGGAAATCAGTTTTAGCGGATCCCGGCTTTCGTCAGCATTCGACGATCGCGGAGAAGGCGGGGGTTCTTCCTAAGCGCTCTTACTAATGGTCGAGAAATTGTTGCCTGAGCGTCCTGCGGTTGCAGCCCCTCCCAGGTAGGCGTCGACGCAGGCCGCCGCCCTGCGACCTTCGGAAATTGCCCACACCACCAGCGATTGGCCGCGCCGCATGTCGCCCGCGGCGAAGACTCCGGGCACCGACGACATGTAATTCGGGTCGGTCGCGACATTCCCCCGGTTGTCGAGCTGCACTCCCAACTGGTCGATCATTCCGTTGCGCACCGGGCCGAGGAAGCCCATGGCGATCAGTACCAGGTCGACATCCATGGCGAACTCGCTGCCCGCGAGAGGCTCAAACTTCGGGGGAGGGCCAACCCGTGCGGCGTGAAGTTGCTGGACGTTGCCGTTGTCGCCGGCAAACTTTGTAGTCGCGATGCTCCAGTCGCGCACGCCGCCTTCTTCGTGCGCCGCCTCGGTGCGCAATTGCAGGGGCCAGAGCGGCCAGGGCGTCTGCGGCGAACGCTCATCCGGAGGCTTGGGCATGATTTCGAACTGATGAACGGAAATCGGCTTCTGGCGGTGTACTGTGCCCAGGCAATCCGCTCCGGTATCGCCGCCGCCAATGATGACTACGCGCTTGCCGGTGGCAAGAATTTCGACCTCAGGGTCAAGCGTGTCGCCAAGGCCGCGCTTGTTCTGCTGCGGGAGAAACTCCATCGCGTAGTGAATTCCCTTCAGCTCGCGGCCCGGAACTTTCAGATCGCGCGGATGCTCGGAGCCGCCGGCCAGCACGATGGCGTCAAACTCGCGTCGAAGATCTTCGATGGGAATTTTTGTGCCGACTTCCGCATTGATCACGAACTTCACGCCCTCGGCGGACATCTGCTCGAGGCGGCGATCAATGATGTGCTTCTCCAGCTTGAATTCCGGGATGCCGTAGCGCAGCAATCCGCCAATGCGGTCTGCCTTTTCGTAGACTGTGACGGAATGGCCGGCTCGGCACAGCTGTTGCGCAGCGGCCAGTCCAGCCGGTCCTGAACCCACAATCGCCACTTTCTTTCCGCTACGAAGTTTTGAGGGCTCAGGGTGGATCCATCCCTCGAGAAATCCGCGCTCCACAATGTTTTTTTCGTTCTGCTTGATCGTTACCGGAGGCTGATTGATGCCCAGTACGCACGAGGCCTCACACGGCGCCGGACAGATGCGGCCGGTGAATTCGGGGAAATTATTGGTGGCATGCAACTGGCGGACGGCGTCCTTCCATCGCCCACGATAGACCAGATCATTCCAATCGGGAATCAGATTGCTGACCGGGCACCCCGTCTGGCAAAACGGGACGCCGCAATCCATACAGCGGGCGCCCTGCTTGCGCAGCTTATCTTCGGGAAAGTCCTGGTAGATCTCAAACCAATCGTTCACCCGTTCCGCAACCGGCCGCCGCGGCGCCAGTTCCCGCGAGTAGTCCATGAAACCTGTGGCCTTACCCATGTTGCACCTGCCCCGCTTCCGCGAGGACGCTAACGGGCTCGCCCGGGATATAGGCCTGCTGGCTCCGGCTCACTCCCAGCACTCGCTTGAATTCGTGCGGGAAGATCTTAATAAACCGGGACCGCATCTCGTGCCAGTTATCGAGAATCCATTGGGCGCGGCGGCTGCCCGTCAGATCCTGGTGACGCGTTACAAGATCTCTGACAATCTGCACATCCTGCGGTTCCAGCAGGGGCTCAAGATCGACGGACTCCACGTTGCATCGTTTTTCCGTAAAGTCCCCACGCTCGTCGAACACGTAGGCGACGCCACCACTCATGCCCGCGGCGAAATTCCTGCCGCAGGAACCGAGCACCAGCGCCAACCCGTTGGTCATGTATTCGCAGCCGTGGTCGCCCACTCCCTCCACGACGGCGGTCGCTCCGGAATTACGGACGGCAAAGCGCTCGCCTGCAACTCCGTTGAAGAACGCTTCCCCGCTGGTTGCGCCGTACAGCGCAACGTTGCCAATCAGAATATTTTCTTCGGCAGCGAAGCCCGAACCGCGCGGCGGATACACAATGAGTCGCCCCCCGGAGAGACCTTTGCCAACGTAATCGTTAGCCTCGCCTTCGAGGGTCAGCGTGACTCCTTTGGCGAGAAACGCTCCCAGGCTTTGACCGGCGGAACCGTTCAAATGGATTCTCAACGTATCGTCGGGCAATCCGATTGAGCCATAGCGGCGCGCCACCTCCCCGCTCAGCATGGCTCCGACCGAGCGGTGAACGTTGCGCACAGGCAAATTGACTTCAACCGGGCTCAGACTCAGCAGAGCATCAAGGGAGTGCTCTACTAGTTGATGATCGAGCGCCTTCTCTAGCCCATGATCCTGCGCCTGCACGCGGCGTCTGGCCACACGCGAGGGCACCGGAGGATTGTAGAGAATTGCCGAGAAGTCGAGACCGCGCGCCTTCCAGTGATCTTTCCAGTGATCGACCGCCGGCTCCACGTCGAGCATGTCCACTCGGCCGACCATCTCGTCCAAAGTGCGGAAGCCAAGCTCCGCCATGTATTGCCTGACTTGCTCGGCCAGGAAAAAGAAGAAGTTGATGACGTGTTCGGGCTGCCCTTGAAACTGTTTGCGCAACGCCCGGTCTTGAGTAGCGATGCCGACCGAGCAGGTGTTGAGATGGCACTTCCGCATCATGATGCAGCCCATCGCAATCAGTGGAGTGGTGGCGAACCCGAACTCTTCGGCACCCAGCAGCGCCGCAATCACCACATCGCGGCCGGTCTGGAGCTTGCCGTCGGTTTGCACGCGGATGCGGCTGCGCAGGTCATTCAACAACAGCACCTGCTGCGTCTCCGCCAAACCCAGTTCCCACGGAATGCCGGCATGCTTGATCGAACTCAGCGGCGAGGCCCCCGTGCCCCCAGTGTCTCCGCTGATCAGCACTACATCGGCGTGTGCTTTCGCCACGCCCGCTGCGACCGTGCCCACGCCGACTTCCGCCACGAGCTTCACCGCGATGCGAGCCTGCGGGTTCACGTTCTTCAAGTCATAGATCAGTTGCGCCAGATCTTCGATGGAATAAATGTCGTGATGCGGCGGCGGCGAAATAAGTCCGACGCCCGGGATCGAATGCCGCAGGCGCGCGATCACTTCGTCGACTTTGTAGCCGGGAAGTTGACCACCTTCTCCGGGTTTCGCGCCCTGCGCCATCTTGATCTGCAACTCATCCGCGTTCACCAGGTAGTTTGCCGTCACCCCGAAACGCGCCGAGGCTACTTGCTTCACGGCACTGCGACGCAAGTCGCCGCTCGCGTCTGGTTTGAAGCGCTCTTCGTCTTCTCCGCCCTCGCCAGTGTTGGACTTGCCGCCGATGCGGTTCATGGCGATGGCCAGTGTTTCGTGGGCTTCCTTGCTGATCGAACCGAACGACATGGCGCCGGTGGTGAAGCGCTTCACGATTTCCCTGGCAGGCTCGACTTCTTCAATCGGGACCGGGTGGTCGCTCTTCTTCAACTTCATCAAACCGCGCAGCGTGCACAGGTTCTTGCTCTGGTTGTCGATGAGGTCGGTGTATTCCTGGAACGTCGTAGAGCTATCCTGCCGCACCGCCTGCTGCAGCTTGCTGATGGTCTGCGGATTCAGCAGATGGTATTCACCGTTCACCCGCTGGTGATAGCTGCCGCCGACCGTAAGCTCCGTCTCGAACTCGGTCAGGGAACGGAAAGCGTACTCGTGCTTCATTTGTGCCTCGACCGCGAGAACCGAGAGCCCAATTCCCTCGATCCGCGAGGTTGTGCCGGCGAAATACGCGTCTACCAATTCTTTGTTCAGCCCGATGGCTTCGAAGACCTGCGCGCCCTGATAGCTCTGCAGCGTGGAGATCCCCATCTTGGCGAAGGTTTTCAGCAAGCCCTTTTTGATCGCCTTCAGGAAGTGCTTTACCGCGAGTTCGGGCGTCGTGCCATCCCCCAACTCGCCGCGCCACGCCAGATCCTCAACACTTTCGAGTGCGAGGTATGGATTGATCGCGCTGGCCCCATAACCGCTGAGCAAGGCAAAATGCATGACCTCGCGCGGCTCGCCCGACTCGGTGATCAACGCCACCTGAGTTCGAGTTTCTTCCCGCACCAACAAATTGTGCACGGCCGCCAGGGCCAGCAGGCAGGGGATGGGCGCGTAGTCCTTGTCCACACCTCGATCGGAAAGAATCAGCAGCGAGTAGCCCGCTTTCACCGCCCGGGAAGCTCTCCGGCACAGTTCGTCGAGTGCGCGCTTGAGTCCGGCTTCGCCATCGCTCGCGGGGAAGAGCGCGGGCAGCGTGGTGGCCAGTAGATCGCGGTTCGACACCCGGCGCAGCTTTTCCAATTCACGATTGCTGAGCAGCGGATGCGCCAGCTTCAGCATGTGACAGTTCTCAGGCGCTTCCTCCAGGATGTTGCGCTCACTTCCGATGTAGCTGATGAGCGACATCACCATCTCTTCCCGTATGGGATCAATGGGAGGATTCGTTACCTGCGCGAAAAGCTGCTTGAAGTAGTTGAATAACGACTGCGGCTTGTCGGAGAGGCAAGCCAGCGGCGTATCCGTCCCCATTGAGCCCACCGGCTCCTGCCCGGCCGAAGCCATGGGGCCCAGGATCATCCGTAGATCTTCGTCGCTGTAACCGAAGGCACGCTGGCGGCGAAGAAGCGTCTCCGCATCCGGAAAATGCATGCGCGAAGGCTCGGGCAACTGATCCATCGTGATTTGATTTTCTTTCACCCATTGGGCATAGGGTTGCCGCGACGCCAGCTTGTGCTTGATCTCTTTGTCGGAAATGATGCGGCCCTCGATCGTGTCCACCAGAAACATCTTTCCCGGCTGCAGACGGCCCTTGCTCTTCACCTGCTCCGCCGCAATGTCGAGCACTCCCGCTTCCGAAGCCATGACGACCAAGTCGTCGTGCGTTACAACGTAGCGCCCGGGCCGCAAGCCGTTGCGGTCGAGCGTTGCGCCGATGACGCGCCCGTCAGTGAAAGCGATTGCTGCGGGACCGTCCCACGGCTCCATCAGGCAAGCGTGGTACTCGTAGAAGGCGCGCTTTTCCGGCTTCATGTGGGGGTTCCCAGACCAGGCTTCCGGAATCAGCATGGCCATAACATGCGGCAGGCTGCGACCCGCCTGCAGAAGCAACTCCACGGCGTTATCGAAGTTCGCCGAATCGCTGCCGTCGGGCGCGATGATGGGATTGAGTTTTTTCAAGTCGTCGCCAAAGAGCGGCGACCGCAGCAACGACTGGCGTGCCTGCATCCAGTTGACGTTGCCCCGCAGTGTGTTGATCTCGCCGTTGTGCGCGACGTAGCGGTAAGGGTGAGCTCGCTGCCAACTGGGAAACGTATTGGTTGAGAAGCGCTGATGCACCAGGCACAACGCGCTGACCACGTCTGGGTCGGACAGTTCACGGTAAAAATTTGTGATCTGCGGAGCCAGCAGCAATCCCTTATAAACAATCGTGCGGCAAGAAAGCGACGGGATATAGAACATCTCTGCATCGGCGATGCCCGACTCCCGAATCTCATTCTCCGTCCGCTTCCGCACCACGTACAACTTGCGCTCGAATGCATCCTCCTCCACACCGGGAGCGCAACCCACGAAAATCTGCTGAATGTAAGGCTGCGAAGCCCGCGCCACTCGGCCGATCGCCGAGGCATAAACCGGCGTGTCGCGCCAGCCCAGCAGTGCTAAGCCTTCTTCGCGCACGATGCGCTCAAGAATTCCTTCGCACTGTAACCGCTGATGCTTCTCCACTGGCAGGAACGTCATGCCAACGCCGTACGTCCCCGGCTTCGGCAGCGCGAAGCCCAACTTCTCGCACTCGCGGACGAAGAACTTGTGCGGAATTTGGATGAGCACGCCCGCCCCGTCACCCGTTTCCGGATCGCAGCCGCAAGCCCCCCGATGCGCCAGGTTGAGCAGGACCTGGATTCCCTTGCGAATGATGTCGTGACTCTTATGACCAGGAATGCTGGCCACAAACCCGATCCCACAGGCGTCGTGCTCGTGCCCAGGGTCGTAGAGGCCCTGGGCGGGAGGCAGACCGCTTCTCGGGTTTAGACGCGTCATGGGACATCTCCGTGTAACGGCTCAACTGCTTCCGAATCAGTTGTTCTTGGGCGCGCCTCGCGGGGCAGCGGAGGGGTAGCAAACTTCTGCTCAGGAACAGACGTTCGTATCCTCTTTAATAGCGCCTGCGGGCGGTCAAAGTACAATGCAGAATTTCGATGCGAGGCATGCGAATTTCAGGACGCCGCATTCCAATGGGGGGCGTCGCGAAGACGGGCCATGGTAAACTGAAGATCCTGCACGCCGGAGAGGTGGCAGAGTGGCCGAATGCGGCGGTTTGCTAAACCGTTGTACGGGCTAACACCTGTACCGAGGGTTCGAATCCCTCCCTCTCCGCCAGTCCTTTTGGTTGCAGTGAGTTGTGAGCATTTTCAAGGCCTGGGAAGCACCCTCTCCAACAGGCCCAAAACCCCAAATTGCCATGAAATTGTAATGGTTCGCTACTGGACCGAGCCGCTGGGCGGGATCTGATGCGGCTTCTGCGCGGATACATGATCGTCGCGGAGGTTTTCCAGCTTGTGGATTGCGTCCCTTCGGTATTCATCGATGGCGCGTGCGTACGTGCTCAGGATGCTCGTGCTGGAGTGTCCGATAATCTGTGCCACGAACACCGGTGATACGCCTGCCTGGGTCAACCTTGACGCCAGCGTGTGGCGCAGATCATAGAGCCAGAAGTATTGCAGGCCAGCATCCTTGAGCGCTTTTGCCCAACTTCTACGCAGATCCTTCTGCGGTTTCGAGGGGTTGCGAGTGTTCGGAAAAACATAAGAAGAGAATTCCGCCGGACCGAGAAGGCGACGCCATCGCAAGAGTTCTGTCTTGCACCTGTCCGAGATGGGGATAGTGCGCTCTCCGGCTCTTGTCTTCGATTCGCGTACGCGGATTAGGTCGTTCACGAAGTCCACATCGCTCCAGAGCAACGACAATGCTTCTCGTCGTGACCGCATACCGGTCTCAAGAATTAGAACCGCCAAGGCGCGAATGTGAGGCGGTGCGGCAGCGAGCACACGATCCTCTTCATCAAAGGTGAGAATATGCGGGCGACGACGCTGCTTGCGTTCTTCAAGGAAGTCCACATCCCGAAACGGGCTCTCGTTGATGAGCATCTTACGTTCCGCCAACTTCATCATCCGATGGAGCACCGCAAGGTCACGGTTTATGGTCGCGGTTCGGACACCCGCTGACAAACGTTTCTCCTTGAAGCCTTCGATCAAATCTCCCGCGATATCCGAAAGTTTCACGTTCCCGAAGCAAGCGACTAGATTGCGGACTGACGATCTGTATCGTTTCTGGGTATTAGGATGTTGAACGGTCAAGAGAAAACTGCGCGTGTAGTCTTCAAAGCGGGGAGCGTTGGATTTTGTTAGACGGAGCCTCCCTTCTCGGGCTGCGCCTTTGCGGATGTCTAGCAACTGCCGAGCATCCCGCTTCTTGGTCGAACGCGAACTCTCAAATCGCTGCCGACCCCCAACGAAGTAACTGATCCACCACGTTTTTCCTCGAAGGTAGATTCCCATGGCTCTATGCGTGGCTCCGTTTTGCACCCAGCTTGTGCGCAGTAAAGACTGAAATGCCGTATTTCGTGGCTAGGGTCCTGAAGGGTACTTTCGTTCGAGCTCGCTCCTTCCGCAGCTTCGCAATTTCCTCAGCTGTTAGGGTGCGCAGTGGAGGACGTCCAAGGCGCTTGCCGTCACGCCGAGCCTGCGCGATGCCTGCACGAACCCTTTCTTTCAAAAGGTCCCGCTCAAACTCGGCGACCGTAGACAAAACTCCGAACACCAGCCTTCCTGATGCCGACGATGTGTCTAGATCTTGCTTTACGGCGACTAGGTCAACGTTGAGCCGCTGCAACTCCAGCGAAATATCCAGCAACTGCCGCAAACTCCTTGCCAATCGGTCGAGAGCCCAAATGCAGATTGCTGAAAAATGGCCGCGGCGGACCTGGCGCATCATTTCATCGAACGCCGGGCGGCTCTCCTTCGCTCCGCTCTGACCTTTGTCACAAAACACTTTGTATTTCCAGCCACGTCGCTCAACCAACTGCTTTAATTCTGCGAGCTGTGCATCCGTCGATTGCGCATTCGTTGAAACCCGCAGGTAAAGGGCAACTTGCTTATGCACCATGACGACCTCCTTTGTGGGGCGTCATTAGAAAAGCTATTGGTGAAAAGCGCAACCTAATGCAACGTTGATCTCGGAATTCGTGCATTCCAGTAACTGGACAAGCAATTCTGCCCATTTGTATGGACTCAATGCACGATGGTCTCTCGTTTTTCTTGGCCGCCGCGACTTATCTAAATTTCCCACCGTAGTATCCGGCAGCGAAAGGTCGTTCTTTTGCGGCCAGTTGGCGAGCGAATAGCTCATATTCGAGCACGGCCAAAACTAGGCTTTTCCGGCCTTAACTCCCTTTATCTTTCGGAAAAAATAAATGCGTTCGCGACGGCACAATGTTTCGACCTTCATACTAACCGTCTTCGTCTGCACGCCATCCTTGCTCGTCATCACCGACCCTTCATCTTGTTCTCGGAATTCTCCGACCGGCTGGTAACCCACTGCTCCAATTCAGATTGCCGAAAACGAACGCACCGCTTGCTCAACTTCACGCACGGAACCGTCTTTCTCGATATGAGGTGGTAAATCGTGCCTGGGGACAATCGGAGCAGCTCTGCGGCTTCTGTTACGGTCAATAGTTGTTCCATCAGTGCAAATCCTTCTTCGGAAGCTGAATCTGGCTACGATTTTCCGGCTTCTACTACTGATATACAGAAACTGACACTCCTTATTTGCATCAGGAATGGAATCGCTCTTCCGGAGCCGTTTCTGGGGCAGTTGACATACACGCATCTGCGGGCCGAAAATGGGCTCGCCATGGCCTTTCCGAAACATCGTGTCTTGATGGAGGAAGGGGATTGGACTCCGTTTCGAAACGAAATCTTCGACAACTGGGGCGGAAAACTTCAGGCGCACAATGCGGCTGCGTTGTACGCGGTTCTTTACGACCGCGCATATCACCATGCTCGCCAACTTCTGAAGCCTATCGTCAGTGCTGCATACTCTGATCTGGCGAACTGGTCAGGACTCGATTCTCGTGTGGTGAAAATGTGCTTGAAGGAATTGCGGGACAAAGGATTGGTTCACAAGGAGAAGGCTGGGACCAAGGGAAGTCGTACTGACAAGCCAGTGTGGAAGGTACCGCTGGCGACACGTTTTCTTACGCAGGGCGGAGTGACGTGGACTCCGGTTCCGCGATTTCTGGTGCGAGAATACATTCCGGTCTACGCGAATTCAGTCCTATTATTGTTCATGCTCCGATTTCAGAGCTACAACTGGCTGGACAAAAGCTGGCCTGGAATTTTAGCCATAAGCGGCAAGTGCAACTGGTCGGAGAGTCGTGTCCGCGAGGCGCTGGAGAAAATGTCTGACAGGCAGTTATGGAAGAAGATCGCGAAGCTCCCGAGGCCGCTGACACGCAAACCTCAGGAAAAAGGAAGCACGCACTCGACCGTCCGCGCTGTTCGATACGAGAATGGCGAGACGGTGCGACCCCGCAAGGAGTTCGCCAAATATTTTGGGATAAAGACTCTGAAGTGAAATTGCTATTTTGCAGTCATGCATTTTCCGTGCGGCAGTGCATGTTTCAGACCTAAATCGCGGTCCAATATTGCCGGAATTCCAGTGACTCATGCATTTTCTGCGGGCGTGTCATGCATTTTCCGTGCATATAAAGTAGTACTTAAATACTTAAATACTCTTAATAGGTATTCTCTTCTAATAAATTAGAAGAGAAAAGCCGCCTTGCGGCGGCTTCGCCTACGGCGATCTCTTCTGCAAACGCAAAAAGTTTCGCAAAAACAACATCCAGGTGCAATTGCTGAACCGGCTATCGAGTGTGGCATCGGTAGTCTTCAATTCTTAAATTCTTAATCTCTTTCATATCGCCACGGCTCTTAAGCTGCGCGTGCGCGATCTCGTGAAGGAGCTCTAGCAGCGACCCGCTGCTTAATGGAGCAGGCCGCCGCTCCGGTCCGGCCAATTCCGGCGCTGCAGTGTACCAGTACTGGCTTCTCCAGGCGACGGTACGCGCGCCACACTTCTTTCAGGTGCTGGTCTGACAGCGGAGGCTTTCGCATGTTGGGGGCGTTGATGTGGACGACGTTGAACCCTTTGGACCTGTAGTACGAGACCAGATCCACTGGCAGCCGCTCGTAGAATCTGAGCTGGCGTTCGTCGAGCAGGCAGATGATTGAACGAATGCCTTGTGCCTTGGCTTCTTTGATCCAAGCGTCCACCACTGACTTCGGGACCTGGCTGCCGCGCTTTCCTTCAACTCCAGGTCTGCGTCCCCGTGCAAGCTGTCGCTTTAATTGGCCACCGGAACATTCGATTTTCTCCTCTCCGGTAGCTGCGATTTCCCAGTTTTTGAGGTCGAAAAACGCCGATTTCTGAGCAGTCTTAGGATATAGCAAACTGTCTGTTTTCAGTGGTTTATGGGCTGTAGGGGTGAAATTGGGTTGTGGTGGTGCGAAAAATCAGGTGTTTCTTGCGCATTACGTGCCACTACACGCATAGTTTTTCTGCCCAAGGGGTTGGGGAAGGGTGGAAACTAGGGCAATTCCGGTGTAAGTACTTGATAATAGGTGGTTTACTGGATAATTATTGCTATTTTTGGATTCCGGGGTGGATTTTGGGGTTTTCCAGGCCGGGGACATCATCCGAGTTTCACGACCTCAGTTTTGGCCAAACTTTGTTGAATTGATCGACTTCGGCGGTATCAAGTCTGGCCGCGGTGATCGACTGACGGCCCATCAGTCCGCCGCTCTTTGAAGCCGCGATAGAGCGGGCCCGAGAAAGTTCAGCCGCTTCTCGCCGGTCTGTCAGCCTCCGCTATCGCGCGGCGGATCTCAGTTTCACGCTGGTACGCGGGCCGCATCCGCGAGGGGTACCGCCCGCACCCACGCCACTGGCGGATGCTGGCGAAACTGGTCGGCATCGGGGACGGACCGGCGAATTAGCGTTGACCCCAGTCAGGCTATAGCCTTTTGAATGCTAAAATCAACACGCCGGAGGGCGAATGGCCGACGTCCGCGTTACGTGTATCACGAAACCTAACGTGCTCAGTAGTCATGAGCACATTACGCACATCGGGGGTGTCAATTGGAAGTGGGACCGAGACATGGTAATTCGCAGTATTGAGCTAAAGCAGAACACCTTTTACGTGCTCGATCCGCTCACCGGCAAAAAAGCTTACGTCGGCGTAGTGCGACCGACGGATGGCAGATCAGCATATCTTCAGACTTACGCTGACGGGTCGTGGAACAACAACCTTTTGTCGCTCCCGCAATGCCCATAAACGAGGAAACTAGCCCAGACTGGCAGGCGCTACAAACAACTAGAACGCGGATAGATATCCATGGATGCAGGCCAGAACGAGAACTCGGCAGAACCAAGCACTCAGCCCCTCGCTGTCGGTGAACCTTCGATCGCCGACTCGGTTCCAACCGAGCCAACTGCGCCCGAGGTTCCCCAACCGCCTCCAACACCGAAAACCATTTTCGACGTCATCTATGAAGCCGGGGATGTCAATATCCCTAAACAGCGAATTGCAGCGGACATTCGTACTTTCATCAAGGAGTCCGGATTAGAAAATAAATACGAATTTGTTTTCCTTTACGACGACCGATCACAAATCAGCAGGTACACTTCGAATCGCATCTATTCCGCCGTCACTGACAATTCGCATAGTCCCAACACCCATCTCTTCCTCCTATTACATACGGGCGGAGGTAAGGTGGAGCCCGCCTACCTGATCAGCAAATGCTGCAAAAAGTCAGCGCCGAGATTTGTAGTAGCAGTACCCAGATTCGCCAAGTCTGCGGGAACCCTAATCGCTTTAGGGGCTGACGAAATACACATGGGTATTATCAGTGAACTTGGACCCATCGATCCCCAGATCGGAGACTACCCTGCTCTAGGACTTGGCTCTGCAGTTGAACACATTGCTAACCTCTGCAAGAAGCATCCAGACTCGGTAGAGATGCTGGCAAAGTACCTTGCGTCCAGTCTGAACCTGCACGATCTGGGTTACTTCGAAAGAGTATCTGAGTCGGCGGTCCAATATGCGGAGCGTCTTCTCAGCGGAAGACGCCTGCCGGAGGGGCTGACTCCGGCCTCAATTGCTAAACGCTTCGTGTATGGATATAAGGACCACGGCTTTGTAATCGATCGAGACGAGGCCACGGAGATTCTCGGAGCAGAGATTGTGAAATCCGACACCTCCGAATATAAGTTAGCCAACCGGATTCACGAGTACATGGATACCGTGAATTTGGCCTATGGCGTGTTCAAGAATCACAATTGCAAAATCCTCGGGGATCTGAACCGGGGCATTGCAGTCACTGAAAACCGCTAGATCCTCGCGAGATAGCGGTCCTCGCGGACCAACACCGACCGCATCCGAGGCACTGGGAGGCGCTGGCGGAACTGCTTGGAATTTTTGGCGAGTAAATCGTTGGTGACGGATTCAGCTATCTACAACTGTCTTCACGTACTCTATAATCCCTCTTTCGCATGCGACCTCGTACTGTCGTCTAACGATCCCATGCAGCGTAAGGCAGGAAAACAATGGCAACTTTGATCGACATCCTTTCAGAGGCTCAGCGGTCTCTGGTTCTCTTTGATGATGCCGGAATCAAGGCGGTACAAGCGCTACTCACTGAGAGAAACGGAAAGCGATATATAAAGTGCCAGATTCGAGCGAAAGAGGTTCAGGCGACGCCTGAAGAAATCATTCGTCAATTGTGGATTCATCGGTTGGAAGTCCACTATCGATATCCACTCGCAAGGCTTCAGGTAGAGTATCCAATCACCTTCGGGCGCGACACATCAAAACGCGCTGACATTGTCGTGATGGACTCCGACCGTCCTACCGTTCCGTACGTAGTTGTTGAGGTTAAGCGAGAAAAAGCCAAAGACGGTAAGGAACAACTTAAGTCCTACACACACGCGACTGGCGCGCCTCTTGCAATTTGGAGTGACGGCAGTCAAGCGATCGCGTGGCATCGCAAGAATCCTAACTACTTCATCGAGATTCCAGATCTCCCAACGGCCCAGCAGACTATCGAACAGATTGTCAATCAACCCTGGACGATGGAAACCCTCATCGAGAAAGAGGCAGAGCGTGAGGAAGAGGGCATCAAAGCGAGGTCTCTTCGGCAGCTTATCGAGGATATGGAAGATGAAGTCCTCGCCAATGCTGGCGTCGATGTGTTTGAGGAAGTGTTTAAGCTTATCTTCACAAAACTGTATGACGAGCTAGCATGTTTTCGGGGTAAGAAGGGGCAGAAGTATCTTCGATTTAGAAACCAGAACACCGCAGCCCAATTGCGAACAGCGATCCAGGCACTCTTTGACGAAGCCAAGAACGAATGGGAAGGAGTCTTTCCCCAGGATGAGAAGATTAGGCTCGCCCCCGACCATCTTCAAAGCCGCGTATCATCTCGGACAACGGGCCGCAGTTCATCGCACGTGATTTCAAAGATTTCATTCGAATCTCTGGCATGACGCATGTTCGAACATCACCCTACTACCCACAATCGAACGGGAAAATCGAGCGCTGGCACAAGTCGCTGAAGAGCGAGTGTATCCGGCCCGGGACACCGCTCTCCTTGGACGATGCGCTGCACTTGGTGCAGGATTACGTCGCGCATTACAACGAGGTCCGCTTAAACAGTGCCATTGGCTACATCGCACCGAAGGATATGCTCGCGGGACGACAGCAGGAAATTCACACCGAACGAGACCGGCAGCTGGCAGAGGCTCGGCAGCAGCGTCAGCTCCGACGCCAGCAAACCGCCTGCAACCAAAGCCAGCCTTTGCAGCGCGAACAGGTTCGTGCTAATGCAGGTTACCGAAGAGAGTCGCTTCTGTCAGTCGACCGGTGTCCAATTTAGTATATGAAGCTTTTTCTCCGAGACCGCTACAGCCGATTTGTAGTTTTCATGGTGTTGCTCGTTGTCGGACTGAGAGCCTGGGCCGACTACGATCAGGCGATGCTATACACGTGCTGTTCTGCCGCGGTGCAGACGTTGTTTCATCATGCTCCAGCGGATGCCTTCCGTTTCGTTGTTAATTTTCCGGTGTCTTTGATCAGTTGGTTAGTGCTGCCAGCTCCTCCCTACCTGCCCGAGAAGGGGCTGTTTAATTTTGCACTCTGGGAATCCCTTTCCGTTCTCACCGAAACCTCCCTCACGTTGGTGTTTTGGCTTGGAGTTGGCAGACTGGCAAGAAGTGGGCGTCTTACAGGACTGAAAAGAGTTCCTCTTCGGATTGCTCTTCCACTGATTTTCTTAGTCGTGGCGATCGCTTTGGAAAAAGTGGGCGAGCTGCAATATCAGGGCATCATGAGGCTCGGAGCTCCTCAGGAACACCCTGTCGACGCCATCTGGGCACGCGATAGTTTCGTCGGGTACGCTATTAACGCTCCCGCGTGGGCCGCATGGTGGCAACTTCCCCTTTTCCTTAGCCAACAAGGCGAGAAGGCCTGGGCCACATATCTACGAATTACTTCCTTAGCCGGGCCGAGCAGTCGACTTCTCGAGTACGGTGTCCTTGTGGTCGTCTTATGGTATGGAATCGGCTCCCTGCTCGATAACAGAAAGCGACTGAAAGTGAGCCTCACGCTGGATACCCTTAACTGGCAAAAACGCCTGCTGTGCATTTTCTGCCTGCTCTACGGGGGATTCCTCTGTTCCATGGCACGAAACTCCTACTACGTTTCCAACGGCTACGCTTGGTTCGCACTTTCCATATCGATTTGGAGTGCGCTACTCACTCTGGGAAGCATCCACGTTCTATGTCAAGATAAGGCGCGATTCTGGGGCGCTGCGGCAAGAGTGTTTTGCGTTGTCTATACAATCCTCGCGGCTTGCGTGAGCATCCTGTTCGCGGCGATTCCACATTACAACTTCCTCTTCTACGGCAGGTGGGTTGCAGGTTTGCGTTGGTTCCCTGGAGGAGTGGAAGCTCTTCAACTCCAATCTAGACGTTGTGGATGATGCATTCGAGTATTTAGTAAATCAATCCGCAAAAGGCGAAAAGGGTCAGTATTTCACTCCACGCTGGGTCATAGATATGTGCGTCAAAATGCTCAATCCACACGAGGATGAGAACCTGATTGATACGGCGTGTGGCTCAGCGGGTTTCACTGTCCATTCTATTTTTCACGTCTGGAAGAGCATTCTCCAAGACGAGGGAATGCCAATCTCGCACCTGTTCACGATGGAGAAAAAGCCGGAACGCTGTTACGACTATGTCCGGGACAAGGTCTTCGCAATCGATTTTGATGAAAAGAGCGTGCGTGTCGCCCGCTGTCTAAATCTTATCGCTGGCGATGGGCAAACCAACGTTCTTCATCTAAATACGCTTGACTTCACGAAATGGGACGAGACCACTAAGCAGCAGGATTGGCTTGATACCTACCATGAAGGATGGAAAAAACTTCGCAGGCTGATGGCGATGAAAAACAGCTATCGCGGATTTGAGTTCGATATTCTCATGGCAAATCCACCTTTTGCGGGGGACATCAAACAGACGGATATGCTTGCGCCCTACGAGCTAGCGCACAAGAGAAATAAGGATGGCTCTCAGAGCAAACTCGAAAATGCCGTTGGGCGCGATTTGCTCTTCATTGAGCGAAACCTGGATTTTCTGAGGCCCGGCGGACGCATGGCCATCGTCCTGCCCCAGGGTCGGTTTAACAACGTGGGGGATCAACGGGTTCGCGAATTCATTGCAGACCGTTGCCGCCTTCTCTCTGTTGTCGGGTTACACCCGAATAGCTTTAAGCCTCACACAGGTACCAAAACAAGTGTTCTATTCGTCCAGAAATGGAATGACGATCCGGGCGCTGGACCGTTATGTCCTAAGGTAGACGACTACAACATATTTTTTGCTACGCAACATCTTGAGTCGAAGGACTCCAGCGGCGAGAAGATCATCGCCGTCGATGCGAATGGTAAGTTCCTTCGCGACAATCACGGTCATTGGGTTGTGCAGCATGATCTTTTCAATCACGATGGCCTAACTCGCGACGGTATTGCGGAGGCTTTCGCGGAATTTGCGAAAAAAGAGGGGCTTAGTTTTTTCGCATGAGTACATTCAACGGCACTCGATATAGAGCACTCCTGGAGAGGCTGGAGATCGCTGAATTACCACTGTCCCGCGTGTTGGATGGAAATGTCGTCTTCCGCTACGACAGCGAATATTTCTCCAAAGTAGCACTTCATGCTATTGCTATCTTGAAGAAAATGAATTCGTCAACGCTTCAAACGCTGGCTGTGCAGATCACTGACGGAGTTCATCAGTCCATTCCATTCGTCCAAGATGGCCCGGTGAAAATCATCTCTGCTAAGCACCCGAAAGAGAATTTCTTTGACTTGGATGACTGTGAAACCGTAGATATCTCTTTTCAGCAAGCTAATCCCCGAACTGCTCTTCGAGTCAACGATGTCATCATTTCAACTGTCGGCACTATTGGAAACGCCGCAGTAGTGACGGCGGATATGCTGCCAGCTAACTCTGATAGGCATGTGGGGATAATTCGCCTTTCCCAAAAGATGTCTCCGTATGTTCTATCCACGTTTCTCCTGTCGCGCTATGGAAAAGCCCAGACGAGGCGAGAAGTGACCGGCAATGTTCAGCCAAATCTTTTCATCTCGAAGCTAAATACCCTCTTGATTCCTGAGATTCCGGAGCGCATCGCAGTCAAGATTGATGCTCTCGTGCAGAAAGCGCACTCTTTGCGCCAGGATAGCTTAAGGTGCATGCATGAAGCGGAAAACCTTCTAGCTGTGACTCTGGGCCTTAAAGACTGGCAACCGCCCTCCTCCCAGGCATGCGTGCGACGCTTTTCCGAAGTTAGTAAGATGGAACGAATTGACGCGGAACACTATCGAGAACAATTCTACGCCGCCACGCGTCGTTTGAAGCAAGCAAAAGCATTACGATTTATCCCGTTGGGCGAATTGCTTACCATGCTGACGAATGGTCATACACCTCTTCATCATGATCTTGAGATCGGCGATGTTCCCTTTCTTTGTGCAGAACACGTCTCAAACTTTGAGGTTCATTACGATACAGATAAGCATATCCTCCTTAAGCATCATCGTGGAGAATTGGCGCGAACTGCTCTGCGTAATCAGGATATCTTGATGACCATAAAGGGGCGTGTCGGCAATGCTGCTATGGTGCAAAACATTCCTAGCGAGGCGAACATCAATCAAGATGTTGCGTTGCTTCGTCTCAACAATAAACTCCCCACTTGGTTTCTACTCGCCTTTCTGAATAGTCTCTTCGGGCAACTCCAGGTGCAGCAACTCTCGACCGGCGGTATCAATCCGTTCCTTGGCTTGTCTAATGTTCGCAAGCTGCAAATACCCGAATTTGAACCCGAGTTAATGTCCCAGATCGCCAAAGGCACCGAAGGACTCGTGAAATCTGCCAGAAGGGACCGAGAACAAGCACAGAGTCTCTTAACTAGGACCACACGAACAATCGAGATCGCGATTGAGCATGGTGAAAAAGCAGCCTTCGCGTACTGTTCTGGCGGAGACGAGTGACTTAATGCCGAACATCTTTATCGAAAATCGGGACGCGTGGCTACGTATGTCGGACATAGACTATGTTGGCCAATTTGTAAAGTCCTGGCTTGCGTTCAACGCATGGTATCGCAGCGCTTATACCGTGCCGCAGGATCGAATGATCATCAACGAAATAAAATGGAACAACAATCCTGTGTTAAGCAAACTTCGACCGATGCTGGAGGGTGCTAGCGAGGAGGCAGAACAGTTTCGCGCGGAAATTGGTTTGCTGCACAATCGTTTGCAGGGATACGAGATACACACCGGCAAAGGCAGTGAAAAGAAGCCCATTACCCTGACTGCCGTTTTTCTTCGTGAGAACCAAGCGACAACAAAGACCGGCCAGTCTTATGGTTATTCATTTCAGGTGCAGCGATTGGCGAATAAGCAAGTTATTGTTGAGGTCAAGGGCAAGAAGGGTGCAATCGTTTTGCAACATTCAGAGCCGACCCATGATTTGCGCGCGTTACAAGAATTGCCTGATTATCAGAAGAACCTTACTCCGAACTTGCAGGCGTTCTTGAGGCAGCTGTATGAGGAAGCTAGACCATTGTGGATAGTCGATCTCACCCAATATAAGGACTTGGACCCCAACACACGAGAAATCAAGTGCGGCGCCTATGCCTTCAAGTGTGGGAAAGAAGCTTTATTCGCTGGAGTCGTGGAGATCGTTTACCTAATGCGATGCACGCTTTTTCATGGAGAACTCGTGCCCACTAAAGACGCCGTCGCCTGCTATGAACCAGCCTTCAGAATTGTTCGCCGATTTTTGGAATGCGTAACATAGCGACCTGTCTTAATAGTCAGCAGATCGCACCCACTCGGCGCAACCACGGCAGCCGATGGGTATTGTGGCGCTACGGTTTTCTCACAGCCAAGAAGCTGCAGGTTAACTTTACGAGAGGAGATGGGAAGCCGCCAAGCGCTTCTCACCCTTTGTAACGCCGCACGCGCGCGGGCGGGCGGAGGGGTCAGAACCAACCCCAACCCCGGTTTTCAGGTGGGTGTCCGGATTTTCCCGGCCCAGTAGCTATCCCCCCTTTGATCGTTTGATGGGGTGAGAACAGGACGGGAGGGAATATGCACCCCCACCTCGACTCGATTCGGCGTAAAATCGACGGACGAAATCCATGAGGACGTCCACCTACTGTCGCGGGCTGAGTGCGCGCGAACGAGGGTTTACGCTGCTGGAGTTGATCATCGCGGCGACGCTCCTGTCGATTCTCACGCTTATGGCTCTGCCGCTTGCACGCGTGACCATCCAGCGTGAGAGGGAAAAGGAACTCCGCAGAGCCCTATGGGAGATGCGCGACGCAATCGACAACTACAAGCAAGCGGGCGAGCGGGGAGCGTTTCAGATCAAGGCTGACAGCGGTGGCTATCCACCTGATCTTGAGACGTTGGTCAACGGGGTTGAGGCGCAAGGCGGCAAGAAACTTCGTTTCCTTCGTTCCATCCCCATCGACCCTATGACAAGGAGCAAGGAGTGGGGGCTGCGGTCGATGCAGGACGATCCGGATTCTGACTCTTGGGGTGGGCAAGGTGTGTTTGATGTCTACACAAAATCGGGGGGCACAGGGCTCGACGGGACCAATTACAAGGGCTGGTAGCTCCCTCTTAGGGTCACGATGCTAACTGACTTTGAAAGCTGTTGCAAATAGACTCCCGTTGTTTTGCGGCGCTAACGTTCTTTCCGATGTGCTAACAGGCCAGCAAGTGCAGCAAGCGCGACCCCAAAGCATCCTCCCGAGATGATTAGCAAGACAATATCTTGAGCTCGCAACAATCCAAATTGGGGACTCCGTGTGACTATAAAAAACGCACTCAAGCCCACACAGCACATCACAAGAGCAGTGCTCTTCTTCCTCATCTCGGACATCCACCTCCGAATTCGTGCAACACCAATCACACCGTTCAAGAAGAGCCGTCAGCGGGAGACCGCGTAACAGTAAGCTCTGCCAACAACCGAAATAGCCGTTGCTGTCGCTGACACAACAATAATTGCCTTGGAGCCAGCCGACGCTATGCTCGCAACCGTCTTCGCCCCGCTCAAGAATCCCACGGCTTCACTGGCGTTTGCGCCTGCCGCCAAAGTTATATCTTCAGCGGCGATTCCCGCCCTCGCAGCTGAGGGGGCCAGCTCTGTAGTCAGATTGGTTGCGGTCTTGGTAGCTAGGGTATCTACAGCTTCCGCTCCGAAGGACAGCAAACCGCCAAAACCGACGACGTCCGCCACATCCACGATCTTGCCAACCGCGGAATTATCCAAACAGTCGTTATGAAGAAATTTGTGGAACTTCGAAGGATTGATTGCGGGTTCGTTGGGGATGAAGAAGTCGCCAGTGCAGCTTGCCATTCTAAGAGCGCTGGCTGCGGTGCAACGGGGGATTATAAGCCTGGGGAAGATGTAGTCGCTGCCAACAGTAGCAACAGGATCTGCGGTTCCGGTAACGGTAATAATGCACGGCAAGCCGTCTAGTGGGTCTTCGCATGAGAGGCCGAGATGATCGACCAATATGAGTGGGTTGTTGATGACGTAGGCATACCGGTTCCAGCTTTGAGGATTGGCTGGATTCACGACGGCCAATCCCGCCGGGTCAGGCGATATCCAGCGGCCGTGTACTGGGTTGTATTCGCGAAACAGGAAGTCGTACATTCCTGAAATCGTGTCCTGGTTCTGGCCGGTGAAAGACAAATCGGTCGTCCCCGATGAAACGTAGCTCTCGCCGTAGGGGGCATACGCTACGTCGGAATACGTCGTCCGGCTTGGCGTAGACGCGACGCGCGAACTACCCAACCAATCGGGATGGCGATAGTATGCCAGACCGGAGGACGTATAGACCGCAGTAGCGCCGCCTGGCAACGGTACAAACGCTTTAACCAGTACGCCAGCGCTCATGAGGGCCAGCTTTCGACCGAGAGGGGAGTAAACAATTTGAGTATAGCTCGCTCCTCGTGCCTGCTCGACCATTCTGTCGAAGGCATCGTAAGTCAAGGTCACAGAGTTGATTTGAGCGGTATTGCCATCCGCATCCCAAGTAGATGTATAGGCCCCATCGCCTGTGAGGTCGCCGTTAGAGTCGTAGCTGACCGTAGCGCCTGGTAGCGACTGGATTCGGTTGTTGGTTGAGCCATCCGCGAGCAAATATCCTGCGGAAAAGGAACTGGTTCCACTCTTGCTCAGGTTGCCGAAGGGATCCGGGTTGAATGCCTGGCTCCACGGGGTGCCGCAGTTAGCACCCGTAACCCGCAGCAAATCGTCATATGCATAGTTGCACGTCTGCGTGTCCGAGGAATTCAGACCGTCAGTGATTCCTAAAGTCTTGAGCGATCCATTCGGGTTCCAGGTCAAATTCCCGGTAACCGAGGACGCGCCCACACTGAACTTGTATTGGGTCTCACGAGCAGTGTTTGAATCGTACTGGAAGTTGTCCTTATCGAGAGAACCGAAGTCTACCTCGGTTACTTGGCTTGCCACGTTATAAAGCGTGTTGGTTACCGGATTCTGTCCTGTGCTCGCGGAGACCGTTTTTGTCCGCCCTTCCGCATCAAGACCATAGCTAAGCGTAGGTAATCCGGTCAGGTTCTGAAGTTGCTTCAGGGCTCCATTTTCCCAGTAGCTGGCGGTTACATGATAAGAGCCGCCGGAATGCAGGGTTGATTCGTAAACATCGGTTGTTTCGCCGCGTGCCGAATAGCAATACCCCAGGTCCGTGATCTTGGATGCACTACTGCCAGTGTATGCTTCAGCCAACCGCCCTTTGACATTGGCACCGTTCGGGCAACTGAAGGTGGTAGCATCGTATGTGAAAACCCTTGTCGGTGTGGCGTTTGGTCCACTGTAGGTGCGGCTGGTGAGACGATGCAGGGCATCGTAGGTGTAACAGGTGGTATTGCCGTTGGCGTCGTACTTCTTTACAAGATCGCCGTTGTACGATCCAGCCCAATTGGAAACCAGGGTCGCGCAATTGGCCCCCGGTGTGGTGGGCGCCGAATCGTAAAAATATTGTGTAGTGCCGGACTCAGGATTTGCCTCCGAGGTCAGACGGCCCAGCATGTCGTAAAAAAAGGTACGAGCTTGCGGCTTGGCGGATTGAGCATTCTGGCTCACCCCGATCATGTGGTTAAGCACATCGTAGGTGTACACCGCATAAAACCCTGTTTGGGTTCTGGTCTGAGCGCAGGTTCCGCTGCCGGAACCGTTAGTGACCTCACAAACTGAACTCAAACGTCCCAAGCCATCCGATTGCATCTGCCGCCGTTTTGTCAATTCACCGGTTGGCGCGGGCTCGGCTGCGACGAGCACATCGCTGTTCTCCGGTAAGCTGTTTGGGGCAAAGTTCTGAGAGACATCGCCGCCACCGGCGTCGGTGACCACTGTCGTCCGGTTGAGAGCATCGTAGGTATATCGTATGCCGGGACAGGTACCCGAACAGTTCACGCCCGCGGTACCGCTGAAGGGTAGATAGGCCTTAGAGGTTCGCCCGAAGGCATCGTAATCGGTTTCCGTCGAGTCGTAAGTAGACAAGCCCGGCCCTTGCATGCGCTGCGACAAATGAGGCATTCCTAATCCATTCACAGTCCGGCGCACATCGGTCACCGAATTGCCACCGTTGAAGAGCAAGGAGCTTTCGACTGAGTTCGTGGTTGGATAGCTGATCGATGTGATGTTTCCAAGCGCGTCGGTGATGCTGGTCAGCCGCCAAAAATTCGGATCAGCATAACCGTAGGTCGTGGGCTGGCTGTTTTCATCGGTAATGGAGGTGGTCACTCCACCATTGCAACCGCTGTCGTAAGCGAACGACCGTTGGAGCGTAACAGACAGTGAATTGCTCAATGTTACTTGGGTTGGGAAAGAATTTCCACAGGATGCGCCAGTATAGGAGTTCGTGGTTACATTACCGTTTACGTCAGTGGCAGTGTTCAGGGTGCCGGTGTCGTAGTACGACGCGTGACTGGTTAGGTTCGTGGAAATGGTAACGAGACTGCTGGTCGTGGTCAAGTTGCCGCGCGAGCCAGTCACCGAAATGTGCTGAGGCGTAGTTCCGGACGATGCTGGGATGCCTTCGTCGTAGGTGTAGCTGGTTTGAGCCTTTGTAAACCCGCCGCCGTCCGTGACCGTAACCTGACATGGGTGGTCCACAATTCCGTTACCTAATCCGACACACGTTCCGCCACTTGAACTGTAGCTCCCATACTGGATTATGGTCTTTCGTATGAGCGCACCCACTCCACTCGTTCCGAAGTCGTACTCGTCAACTTCGGTGGTCAACCCGTAGCCGGTGGTGTCGTAAGAGGTATCGACTTCAGACTGCTTTCCACCCGGTAATTGAAGAGTGACCGTGCGTCTCGTAATGGGCAGCGTGACAGCAGTGGTATTGCAATTTGCGAGATTACTGTTGTAGCAGGTCGTGACAGTATGTAAAGGCGGGGGTGATCCGGCAGAACTTCCCTGATACGCCAGTCGCTGGGTTTCGTAAATCCCTTGAAAGTAAAGCACTGTATCATCGCCGACCGAATTTTGATTCTGTGGGTCAGGTGGCGTGGTTACAGTGGTCTCCCACTCGGAGCCAGAGACCAGGCCGTGGACATACGTCCATGCTCCGCCTGGTGTCAGGGTCCGCGTCATCGTTGCAGCTGAGCCATCTTTGCAATTGATTCCGTTGGTGCCTCCGCTGTACTGGTACTGGATGATTCCTCCGGTCGGCAGGGTGACTTGGGAGATTCTTCCCGTAACCGAACCTGGATTGTTCGGGTCGTTGGAAGACTCATATTGAAACAGATAATGCGAACCGTCGTTGAAGGTCACGTCACTGACCATGGGGGTGTTTGGGGTCGCGGGGTAGTCAGTGATACCCGAACATTGGAAATATGTCCTGACCGTCTGATTGGTGTAGTGCATAGTGATCGGTACAGCACCATTGGGACCGTTATACGTGAATACCATCGGACTCGTTGCCGTTCCAGAGCCCGAGACCGTCAGTGCGGGGGTACCCAGAGTATCCGTGAATACTCCAGTACTGCTAACCTTGATCTGATTGCCATTCGCGTCTGTGATCGATGCCGCTCCTGAACCTGCAGACACCGGTGGACTGAAACTCCCACCTTGGGCGGGGTACAACGTAGCTCCGGCTCCAGTGGCTCCCCCTTGAGCCGTCATCGTGTAACCGGAACCGTCTTTGGCTATGGCCGTTTGAGTTATTGGGAATCCCACACAAATGGGACTCCAGACAACTATGCTAAAGCCATGTACAACGCCCCACGGATCGTGATACGCCCATCCACTGTATCGAGGTGCGGAAAGATTATGTCCGCTAACATTGCAGGTTCCTGTTGAAGTGGAATATGTAACATAGCCTGCGATCATTTCTGTCTGCGCCCGCCAACCCCAGTTAACCACCGGCTGCCAGGTCTGATTTCCAGTGACTCCAACTGGGTACCAGACGGAATTGTCGTAGCTCATGTCATAGTTGAAGGGTAGCCCACGCCCAGCTTTGTGAATCAGCGGAATCGCAAAATGAACATTCAAGTTGCCGAGGTTGACGGTGTCGAACGGTCCGCCGCCGAAACTGCCGAAAGGCGGGGTTCCGGTTGCGACTTGCCCGATGCCGAGCGTGGTTACAAGAAGAAGTCCGAGCAGAGATGACAAACGTGCAAGCAGAGATCGCGACATGCCACTGCCTCCTTAGACGAAGAACCGCTGTCGAGGACCGCCATTAGGAGGCCTGTGCTGATGTAATTAGTCCGCACCGTGAACGCGCAGGCGAATCTGCGCGAGCACGCAACACGTTCAAAACTTCAAGGAAGCAGCGTCAGGATTCACAGACGGAACTGAAGATCCGTCACCCTCTAGGCAAACCCCTGTTCGCTGATGTGGCCAGATGCTAAAGGTTTGTCCTGTGGAAAGTCAACAAGAATCGACCAACAAACTCCGAGGTGGTGTAGCATTCACTCGAATTTTCTGGACGCAAGTATCTGCGCCTTTTTGGGGACGAGAAGGCAAGGGTCATAGTGACTCGTGTGAAATGGGGAGATCACACCTACTTGATTCCCGTTAGGACTGCCAAGGCTTGCCAGTGTCGAGGGTGAGGTCGGTACCCTTTTCGAATCTTGCTCGCATACCAGTTAGAAACTCCGATCGACGATCGAATGACCGACATTGGAACGTTTGAGAGCAGTGGCTGAATTCTCTCCGAAAATAGCTCTTTGGTGAGCCATTCGGGTTGGTCCGACACTTTCCAAGAATGCTGCGCCAATGCATTCTTGCGAGCCTTCACGGATCGTTTCTCTTGAGCTTCCGGTCCATTTGCCGTCTCTCGCCCAATGCGCGCGGCTTCTAGCATTTTCTTGGTGGCATTCGGCACAGCACACCTGGGTTTTCCGAGTTTTTTACTTGCATCGGGACAATTGTCATCCCTGAACGCCGGTTAGTTTCCGCCCTCCGACAGTTCCGGCAAAGACATTCATACTTCGGCTCGCAAGGCCGTAAAGTGTGCCCGCACTTCCAGCACACGAAGCGCCCGTCTTTGTACCCAACCATCGGTTGGAACACTGGCGGTGCACTACAGTAGGTGCAATCGAAGCCCAAGACGGTATCGCGCATAAGAATTCCCTATAGCGGCATTTGCACGAAGGCAGCCAATGACTAGGATGTGTGTATTGAGAGGATTAGAGAAGCAGCCGTGAAAGAAAGTGCCGACATATCGGCAAAGATGCCGAAACCTCCGCAGACAGGGAGGAGCGGGCTTCAGGAACATAGAAAAATCGAATCCGCTTGATGCTCGCCACGTAAAATGGGCGAGATTCACTTCCGTTTGGTGTGGTAGACTGATCTTCCCGACGCGCTTCCCCCAAGGAGCGCAAGAATGTCGTCTACCAATGTCTCCGGTACGCCGCAGAGGCCCAGTCTTACCTTGTACGAAATCGCGGATCGTCTTGAGCTGATGGCACAGGCACTGAAAACCTTTTCTGACCCAATCGTGAAACAACACATCATCCGCGAAATGCGGACCCTCTTGGCGGAAGCCGAACAAAACCTGTAGAACCGCAACGCAGTGTTAGCACAGTACCAGCAGACCATATATGCCATGACTGTTGCAAATCCCCATAGCACTCAATGACCAGTAATCAAAACGTGTAATCGCCCGATACCGTCAACAATGACTTAATCAGCGGCGAGAACAGATGGCGATTATTAATTGGGTTAGCAAAAAAAACAACGGCCCCGGCGACATTCGGCAGAAATGCCGACTATCGGCAGATCGGTTGGCCCAACGGCTCCACTTTATCCTTCCATGCTACCCGCAAACGAGTTTGTCTGAGGTGGCGACAATCAACAACGCTCACTGACCTCAAGCTGCCATCTGTTACAAATTCCGAACAGGTTCACTTCCTCTCCTCGGCTAAGGGCAGTTTTTTGGGATCATCCTACTTTCTGGAGACCTTGAGGCTGAGCTTAGCCGCCAACAAAACGGAGGCGCGAGGAGGTACTCGAATCTCTTGCGAAATTCCCGCCACTCTCGTAAGTCTCGACCCGCTTAATCCGTTTTCCGAGTCGTGCCAGATAATCCTCGTGAACCTTCGAGGGTGCGCAGTCCGCTTCTCCCGGTCGGTGGAAATAGGGATGGCCGTGAATCTGGAAGGCCTCCCAAGCGCGACCAAGGTCGCTGGGAGAGTAGTCAACTGCATCTCTCTCGGAGAGCATGAGAGGCTCTGGCTGTTGGGATTGGCGCTCGGTGAACCCGGCAACGTGTGGGGCATTGAGGCCGTGCCAGAAGATTGGATGGGATAGGCGGCTTCGAAAAGTTCTCTCCTCGCCACAAAACGGGGTTCGCAGCCAGCATCGGAGGTCGCTCAACTTTGTACTAATTGCGTGCACTGTCATGAAATTGTAATGGCTGCAAGATCAGAACGGATCGTTTCGGAGCAGAACGGATCAAATCGACTGTTTTGTAACCCGTTGAAAAGAGGAGTAGAGTAGAAGATTTTCACAACGGTTCAGAACCTACTTGTGTATTGCTAAACCGTTGTACGGGCTAACACCTGTACCGAGGGTTCGAATCCCTCCCTCTCCGCCAGTTTCAACTATCCCAACCCTTTAGGGTCTATTAGCCCGCGAAGGGCTCCATGGCCCCAATCGCTTTCTAGTGTCCCGATAGTGTCCGGTTGGAGAAAAATACCCGGTCCAAGTTGAGTCTGGTCGGATCTGCGAGTGTAGGGGATAAAACCTCGTCTACGCTTGCCCGAACCGTACGCCAAGCACCAAAGGCAAATAGACCGGCTCCGAATTGCCTGCTCACCATGTGGCAACCATGGAATCCCACCTTTGACACAGAACGTCAAGCATGGGGCCCCGGCTCGAAGACGTGTGCCGCGCAAGTGTCCCGTTTTGACCATACTTGGCGCAGAAGGCCTGCTAGGGTTGGGGTTGCGAGAGAGGTTTGCCAGACTCACTCAAAGGGAGCAACTGGAGGTCCCGGTTTTGCTTCATGTTCTTCTCGCGCGTCAACCAGCCGGGCCAACTTGCATTGATTTCTCCCACACTTGATCAGATTTCGAGAGCATTGTGTGGCCAATAACGGCCCAAGTCCTGTAGTAAGGCGATGAAACATCATTCGGCGATATCCGTATTGAAAGCCGCCCGCCCGCAATTGAGACCTCTAAACCGGAAATGCCTACCTTTGGCAAAGAGTTCTGATTCAAGTTCTGCTTTGCCTCGCCCGGCGACCGAGGTGAAGGAGAAACTTTGACAAACACTCGCGTTCCCCGGCCCATCCGGACCCTGTCCCTGACGGCGCTATTCTCCAGTCTTGCGCTATCCTTCTTGTTCACCGGATGCAGGGGAGTCACCAGTAGTATCCCTCCCGTGAATCCGGCGCCGACCGTCAGCGTCTCCGCTAGCCCAGCTTCAATTGCCTCCGGAAGTTCGTCCACGTTGACCGTTACCGCGACCAACGCCACTCAGGTGACACTCACCGGGACGGATGGCAGCACGTATAGCTTGCAGCCGAGCGGCGGCGCGCAAGCGGTCAGCCCCACTGCGACTACTACTTACACGACCGTCGCAACCGGAGCCGGCGGACACGTTTCGGCCAGTGCGACGGTAAAGGTGGTAACGCAGACTCAAGTACCGACAGTCGCCATCACCGCCAACCCGGCTTCCATTGCCTCCGGAAATTCGTCCGCTCTGACCGTTACCGCGACCAACGCCACTCAGGTGACACTCACCGGGACGGATGGCAGCACGTATAACTTGCAGCCGAGCGGCGGCGCGCAAGCGGTCAGCCCCACAGCGACTACCACCTATACGGCGGTCGCAATCGGAGCGAGTGCACAGGCTTCGGCCACTACGACCGTAACGGTGGCGCCAGCAGGAGGAGTCCAATCCATCAATCACGTCGTGTTCATGATGCAGGAGAACCGCTCCTTCGACACTTATTTCGGCATGCTCAATCCCTACCGCAAAGCCAAAGGCTGGAATATCGGAGACGACGGCAAGGACTACGAAGTGGATGGCATCGACGACAAGCTAACCAACACCTCCAACCTCGACGATGAAGGCGACATTTTCAAGCTCTTCAAGTTCACCAGCACCTGCGTCGACGATGAAAGCTCAGCGTGGCTGGAGAGCTACGGCGACGTCAATCGCTACAATTTCCTCCCCACCCGCCCGGTTCTGATGGATGGCTTCGTCCACACGGCGGAGGGCTTTGCCAAGAACTGCACGGCTTCCGGCACTTGTTCCGGTACATACACCGATCTGAGCGGCCGGCGCGCGATGGGGTACTACGATCAGGACTTTCTCAACTATTACTACTACATGGCTTCTCAGTTCGCGTTGTCCGATCGCTGGTTTTCGCCGGTATCGAGCAAGAGCATTTCCAACCGCATCGCCACTTTCACCGGAGGCACGACCGAGGGCCTGGTCAAAGATCCGGGCAATGATGACCACCTCGCCCAGCTCGATATTCCGTCGATTTTCGAGGAACTGGACCAGGCGAAGGTGTCGTGGAAGCTTTACTACACCGTCACCGACGGCTTTTGCCTCAATGACGATGAATGTTCGGGCTCGGCGGGTGCCTATTATCCGGCAACCACCTTCTCTGACCTAACTTACTCGTATCAATTCTTGTACGAAAACCCGTCCGGCGCGCCCTGCACAGGGGTCACTCAGCCATCCAGCGTGGTGGGTGATTCCACGAACTCATTCTGCGTCGATCCGAATCACGTTGCCCCTCTGACCGCCTTCTTCACCGATCTCGCCAACGGAGGACTTCCAAGTTTTGCATTCATCGAAGCCGGCTACGGCAACAATGACGAGCATCCCGGGTCTGGCCAATCGATTCTGTCCGGGCAGGTGCAAGTGGCGAACATTCTGAACTCCTTCATGGCCAGTCCGGCGTGGAAGGACTCGGTCTTTTTCCTAAGCTACGACGAGGGTGGAGGACCCTACGATCATGTCCCGCCCGTGCCCGGCCACTCCAACGACAACACCGATGCCGCACTGGGAACGATCCCGGATATTTCGCAAATCTCAGTCAACGCCGATAGCTATTTCGCGTGCCTGCCGAGCGGCGGAACGCCGACGATCCATTGCGACTTGGGCCCGAATGATCCCGGCGCCAATCCGGCGGACGCCCCTGCGGTCCAGGGCTTCGCGGCACAGCTCGGCTTCCGCTTACCGAACATGATCGTGTCGCCTTTCGCCCGCCGGCATTATGTCTCGCACACGCCGATGGATCATACGGCGGTAATCAAGTTTGTC
The DNA here is from genome assembly GCA_963825155.1 of uncultured Acidobacteriaceae bacterium. Classification (GTDB taxonomy): domain Bacteria; phylum Acidobacteriota; class Terriglobia; order Terriglobales; family Acidobacteriaceae; genus Sulfotelmatobacter. The sequence goes on from CAWGRZ010000006.1 coordinate 466,063, forward strand.
GAGAACCGGTTCATCGGAAGTTTCGCGCACCTGACCCCTCGAGACGCCGCGCAGCCCGATCTGGAGGAATTCTTCGACTTCACCGGCGTCCCATGGGCGAAGCCACCGGTTCCACCGAGTCCGGTCACGCCAACGTCGCTGGGCCACGATCCGTGTCAGCCCGCTAACATGGGGCCCTGAGCTTTATGGTCGGCAGGACTTCCCCTGTTTCAAAAACACGGTGACAGACGGGTGCACTCAACGCTCTGGCCCCACCTTTCCTTGCAGATCCAGCTCGGGAATACGTTACAGGCGACTATGTCTGCCTGGAGGTTCTACCCAAAAATATCTTCCACAAACGGACGGCGGAGGTTGCCTTCTACAATCTGTTCTTCACCACTACCACCCGCTCAATACCACGTACTGCAAAATTCCGCCGTTGGCTAACCCTCTACTGGATCGTGGAAGGTTCCGCGTTTTAATTTCCGTCAAGAGTTGGCAAAATTAAGGCGGTGGATGTTAATCCGTCCCTCTCCGCCACACTGGCATCGGTTAGCGGCCAGGCCGGCACCACTGCCACAGCGTTAGCGACATACTTTTCTTACACGTTAGCGAGCTTTGGGCGCCATTCATCGAATACAATCCTCTCTCGTCAGCCTGTGGAGGAGCATGCCGTCCCGTCGGGGCGGCTCGGGGACAAATGGACGATCAGGCTTTGCTACTGGAGGCTCTCGAAGAGGCCAGGAAGGGGCTGCACGAGGGAGGTCTGCCGATCGGGTCGGTGTTGGCCAACAGCCAAGGGCAAATCGTCGCGAGGGGCCATAACCTGCGGGTTCAGAGTGGGGACCCCACGGCGCATGCCGAAACCGTATGCCTCCGCAACGCAGGTCGTCGGCGAGACTGGCCAGAGTTGACGCTGGTCAGCACCCTCAGTCCCTGTATTATGTGCACGGGCACAGCCTTGCTGTTCCGAATTCCTCGGATCGTCATTGGAGAAAACCGAAACTTTAGGGGCGCTGAGGACCTGTTCCGGCAACACGGTGTAAGTGTGGTTGTGCTCGACCATGCTGAATGCATTCACATGATGCGCGAATTCATCAGCAATCGTGCAGACCTCTGGAATGAAGATATTGGAAAGTAGTGCTTCGGACAGTGCTTAGCTGGCGGTCAGGGGCTCGAAGGAAGATGGCGATCCGGTTTCTGCGGAGTCGCGGCCTCACCGATGGGGATTGTGTTCTTCAGATCCCATTTGCACAATGTGCAACGAGTGGCCAGGGTGTAGACGATCCGGCCAAAAAGGGCGCATCCAGTATTGGGACAAGCTCTCATTCTGCACCTCGCAATCGCCGCCGGGAACCGAGGCCAATCGGTGCGAAGCAGGCGGCGCCTCCCAGCAAACTAGCACGAAGACTACGATCGCGTACGCCGCTTTTCGGTTGCCGCCGATCAATTTTTCTTCTAGATCGAGTGGGCCTTCCTCAGGAAGGCAATAATCCTCGGTAGATCGCCATTCCGACCACTCCATCTACGCCCATGGCGTCGAGTTCGTCAACCTCTTCCTGGTTCCGGATGCCTCCAGCGGCGATGAGTTGCCGGGACGTAGCGCTCCGCAACTCACGAATCACACCCAGCGGAATTCCCTGAAGAAGACCCTCGGAGTCGATATGAGTATAGAGAAATGCTTCGCAGAACGGCTCCAGTGCATGGATCATTTCGATAGCCGTGATGCCTGTAGTTTCTTGCCAGCCTTTGATGGCGACATGCCCGCCCCGGCAGTCCACGGCGAAGACGAGCTTTTCTGGGCCAAGCTGAACTGCCGCATCGTGGGCGAAACCGGCGTTGATTGCCCCTTGCGAGATCAGCGACGATCCCAGAATGACGCGCCGTGCCCCCATGTTCAGAGTCGCCAGAGCCGCCTCCACAGAGCGGATTCCCCCTCCGACCTGGCAGGGAAGCTGGCGCGCCAGATCGCGCACGAGATTGAGATTATTGCCGCGGCCCATCGCGGCGTCGAGATCAATCAGTTGTACCAGTGGGTACTTTGAGAAACGATCGATCCACTCCTCGAAGTCGTCAAACTCCAAAGCCTTCTGACTGCCTTGGACAAGCTGAACGATCTTGCCGCCCATCAGGTCAATGGAAGGAATCAGCATGGCCACCTCACCGGGACCCCCTGCGAACGGAGTTGCTGCTTGAGATCTCCGAGACCTGTCAGGCCGTAATGGAAAATGGATGCTGCCAGAGCGGCGTCCGCGTGCCCGTCGCGAAATACTTTCACAAAATGCGCTGCCCCGCCTGCGCCGCCCGAGGCTATGACCGGGATCCGAACCGAGTCGGCGACGGCGTGCGTCAAATCGCAGTCGAAGCCCAAAGCCGTCCCGTCGCGGTCCATCGAAGTCAGCAGGATTTCGCCCGCGCCCCGGAACTCCGCTTCCCTGGCCCAAGCGACGGCATCCCGCCCAGTGGCCGTGCGACCTCCGTGCGTGAAGGCTTCCCAGCGCGATGCGTCACAGCGCCTGGCGTCAATCGCCACAACCACTGCCTGCGAACCAAAGCGCTCTGCGATCTGCGTGATCAAACTTGGATCGGCGAGAGCCGCGGAATTGATGCTGACCTTGTCCGCGCCCGCAGAAAAAACCGCAGCCGCATCCTCCAGAGTGCGAATGCCGCCCCCCACCGTGAAAGGAATGAACAACTGGCCCGCGGTCCGGCGCACGGTGTCCAGCAGCGTGGCACGCTGCTGCTGCGCCGCCGAAATATCCAGCAGCACGATTTCGTCAGCTCCCGCCGAACTATGCGCTTTTGCCAGTTCGGCCGGATCACCCGCGTCTTGCAGGTTTTCAAACTGCACGCCCTTGACCACGCGGTCGCCGTCCACGTCCAGACAAGCGAGGATGCGTTTTGTCAGCATGTCAGAGGGAGCAAAAGTTGCTCAGCAACTTCAGACCAATTTCTCCTGATTTCTCGGGATGAAACTGCACACCGAACAAATGGTCCCGTTCCACCGCGGCTGAAAATCTCCCTCCATACTCGCAACACGCCACCGTGGTCTCGGTAAGCGGAGCACGAAAGGAATGCGTGAAATACACGTACGACGACGAGGGTACTCCCCGAAAGAGTCGCGAGCAGGCGGCAACCTCAAGCTGGTTCCATCCCACATGCGGAGACTTCACGCTGGCGGGAAAGCGCTCGCATTCGCCATGGAATATACCTAGACCGAAGTTTTCAGGAGACTCCTGACTCCTCTCAAACATCCACTGCATCCCGAGGCAGATCCCCAAGAAGGGAACTGCGCGCCCCAGCGAGTCCGCGATGGCAGCCTGTAATCCCGAACGCCCCAGCACCGCGGTGGAGGCAAAGTGGCCTACGCCGGGCAGGACGATTCTCGTGGCTCTCGCGACCTGACCCGGGTCAGAAGTAATGGCGCACTCTTGACCCAGCGCGTCCAGCGCCTTCTTCACCGACACAAGATTCCCCGCCCCGTAATCCACAATCGCGATCATCACAGCACCCCCTTCGTGCTGGGCAGCAGGCGGACCATGCGGCGATCGCGCCAGCAGGCTGCGCGCAGGGCGCGGGCAAAAGCCTTGAACAACGCTTCAATCTTGTGGTGGCTCGATCGACCATACAGCACTCGCGCGTGAACGTTGGCCCGCGCACCGCGAGCAAAACCCTCAAAAAAGTCGTAGACCAGTTCCGCCTGCAGATCTCCCACCAGCCTCACGCGAACTTTTGTGTCTACTACGGCGGCGGTGCGTCCGCAGAAGTCCACTGCCGCCGTGCCCATGGTTTCATCCATGGGCATTAAAAAATATCCGGCCCGAAGAATGCCGCGCTTACTACCCAGCGCCTTATCGAACGCTTGCCCTAAGACAATGCCCACATCTTCCACGGTGTGATGCTGATCCACGTCGAGATCGCCGCGGGCCTTCAGTTTCAGGTCGAACCCTCCGTGATGAGCGAAGAGTTCCAGCATGTGGTCGAAAAATCGAATGCCGGTGGACACCTGGTATCGCCCGCGTCCCTCGATGATGAGTGAGACCTGAATCTTCGTCTCCTTGCTAAAGCGCTTGATGCTGCCTTTTCTCATGACCGGAAAACTCCTCGTGCAACGCCAAGATCTTCGAGGGTTGCCCGCAGCGCCCCAAGCAGAAGATCGGTGTGCGCGCGTGGACCAAGAGTGATGCGCACGCAGCCTTCGCAGCCATGATCGCCCGAACGGTCGCGTACCAGAATGCCGCGTCGTCGCATGTGCTCAACAAAACTTGCCGCATCAACCTGAGTCGGGCCCACGCGCACCAGCAAGAAATTTGCCTCGCTGGGCCAGAACTGAATTCCGCTGGCTTCGAGGGCGCGCTCCATACGCGCACGCGCCTCACGAACTTCGCTTACGTATTGCTGGATGTAAGCTTGATCGGCGAGTGCCGCTGGAAGACAAGCCAGCGCCACCGCGTTTACGTTGTAAGGTGAACTGACCCGCCGCAGCGCACACATCTGATCCGGATCGCCAATCAGCACGCCGATGCGCAGCCCAGCCACGCCGTACGCCTTCGAAAACGTGCGGGCCACGAATAAATTGGAAAACTCACGGTGCCTGCACAGCAAACTTTGCCCGCAGAACTCAAAGTACGCCTCGTCCACCAACACGGCCGCGCCCGGCGCAGCGCGCGCAATGCTCCAGTAACTCCTCCGGCGGCGCCACTGTCCCCGTGGGATTGTTCGGGTTGGCGATCGCGATCAGGCGGGTGCGCTGCGTAATGCGGCTGCGCACCGCGTCGGTGGGAAACCGAAAATCCTCGCCTGCGGCAACGCTGATCAGTTGTGCACCGGCTGCCATGATGTAAATCCGGTACATGGAATACGTGGGCACCACAATTAGAGCTTCGTCGCCAGATTCGAGATAAGTCTCACAGAGGAGATGAATCGCTTCGTCAACGCCATTGGTTAGCAGCTGTTCCGAAGGCGTGATCCCTAGGAAGGCGGCCACGGTCGCTTCCACCGCCTCGCGCTCGGGATAGCGCGCCAGTTCCTCCGGCCCTAACTGCCGCAAGCATTCGAGCACCCGCGGCGAACACCCCACGGTGTTTTCGTTGAAATCAAGACGCAGGCCGTCCCGCCCCGCCAGCGGAGGTTGGTACGAAGGCAGGGTGCGTACCGCTTCCCGTGGGCTAAGCATGATCGCACCTCACGCGGATGGATTGAGCATGCGCCGGCAGTCCTTCCGCGTCAGCAAGACATTCGACAGTTGGCGCAAGCGTACGCAGCCCCCTGGCAGAAAGCCGCTGAACCGTAATAACCTTCACAAAATCCAGCACACTCAGACCTCCGCGAAATCGCGCCTGCCCTGAGGTCGGTAACACGTGGTTGGGGCCGGAGGCGTAATCGCCCGCGGCCTGAGCCGAGTAGTCCCCGACAAAGATCGAGCCCGCATTCCGGATGAAGGGCAAATCCTCCGCCGCGACGGTGATGTGTTCAGGGGCGAGCAGGTTAGCCCAGTCGCGGCCTTGCTGCGGCGACGCCGCAACGAGGATTACGCCATGCCGTCGCAGTGATTCTCGGGCGATGGAATTGCCTTGCGAGAGACGCACCACGCTCGACGTCACCGAACGCGCCAACTTTCGTGACGTCGTAATGAACACGGCTAACGCCTCCGGATCATGCTCTGCCTGGGCGACGAGATCGGCCGCAACGAATTCCGGAACGCCCGCGTTGTTCAGGGAGTTGTTCAGAATGACGGCTTCCGTAGGCCCCGCCAGAAAATCAATCGCGCAGTCGAAACAAACCAACTTCTTCGCGGCCGTCACATAGCTGTTTCCCGGGCCAACAATCTTGTCCACTCGCGGAACATTTTCTGTGCCGTACGCCAGGGCGGCAATCGCCTGCGCCCCGCCCACGCGGTAGAATTCGCGCACTCCAAGCATCGAAGCTGCAGCTAGAACTTCGACCGACGGCATGGGTGACACGACCCGGATGTTCGTCACGCCGGCGACCTGGGCGGGAATTACGGTCATCAGCAATGTTGAAACCAGTGGATAGCGCCCTCCGGGCACATAGCAGCCGACAGATTCCAGCGGCCGCACCAGTTGTCCAAAAGAAATTCCGCCGCGAGTCCGCGTCCAGGCGGCGGGTTTCTGCCACTCACAGAAACGTCGGATGTTCCCAGCCGCCTGACGAAGCGACTTCCGCAATTGAGGAGAGACCGATCGCCATGTTTTGTCGAGTTCATCAGCAGATACCAGCAGAGGCTGATTGCGCTCCACCCCATCCCAACGCTCCGCATAACGTCGAAGCGACCGGTCTCCACCGCGGCGAATACTATTAATGATGCTTCGCACTCTTGGTTCCAACCCGGCGAACTGCGAGCCCCGAGCGGCGAGGCGCTTGACCACTGCGGCAGCCTCCCGACCGGAGACGATCCGCATCACAGCACCACCTTATTTAGCGGATACTCGACGATGCCCTGCGCCTGCGCCTCTTTGAGCCGTGGAATAACCTCCCACGCGGCCGCCTCGTCGATCACGGTGTTGACCGCCAGCCAATCCTCATCGCTCAAGTGAGAAATCGTCGGCTTCTGCAGCGCGGGCAGCACGGCCAGCACTCCTGCTAGGTCTTCCTTGCGCACGTTCAACATCAACCCGACCCGGTCCTGCGCCTCCATGGCGCCCCGCAACATCAGGGCAAGGTTGTCGATCTTGCGGCGTTTGTCGCGGTCAGCATACGAACACCGATTAGCGATCAACTGTGTGTTCGACTCCAGCACCGTTTCCAGAATGCGGAGACGATTTGCCTGGAGCGAACTCCCTGTCTCGGTCACCTCGACAATTGCGTCCGCCAGCATGGGGGGCTTGACTTCAGTGGCGCCCCACGAAAATTCCACCCGTGCATCAACGCCCTTCTTGCGGAAGTAATCGTGCGTAACCTTCACCAGTTCGGTAGCGACAATTTTTTGCGAAAGATCTTCCGCCCGCTGGAAAGCAGAATCCTCCGGCACCGCCAGCACCCATCGCACCTTGCCCCGGCTTTGCTTGGCATAAATCAAGTCGCTGACCGTGATCACTTCCAGACCGCTCTCGATTACCCAATCGAGCCCGGTCAGCCCGGCGTCGATGGCGCCGTGTTCGACGTAGCGGGCCATTTCCTGTGCCCGGATCAGCATGCATTCGATCTCGGGATCGGCAGTGCGGGCGAAATAGGAGCGGCCGTTGGTGTATGCGGGAAGGCCGGCGCGCGCGAACAGTTGCAGCGTTGCCTCCTGCAGGCTGCCTTTGGGAATTCCGATACGTAGCTTCATTCGGCCTCCGTTCGCGGAAAAGCTGCCGCCAGTGCTCGCCGCGGAATCCGTTCGGTGAAACAGGAGCGAGTGCCTCGGTGACACACCAGCCCCGGTCCTTCCACCTCAACCCGCAGCAGCAAAGTGTCGCGGTCACAATCAGTGTGGGCAGAGACCAGTCGCAGCCGATTGCCCGAACTCTCACCCTTGGTCCAAAGTTGATTGCGCGTCCGGCTGAAGAACGTTACATACCCTCCCTCCAGCGTGCGCTCCACGGCCTGACGATTCATAAACCCCACCATCAGGACTTCCCCGTCGGACGAGTCCTGCACCACAGAGGGAATCAGTCCGTTCATTTTGTCGAAGTCAAGTTCTGCATTCATTCGCGTACTTCCTTCCGGGAAACAAATCTTGGAAAAACAAAAAGCCCGCTGCGCGATGTTGCGTCAGCGGGCCGATACTCCTGAAAAGTGCTGGTTAGATTAAATATGCAATCTCAGGTATGCACCTCCGCCGGCGCGCTATGCGCGTGATGGTGATGGCGGTGGTGGAAATGAGACAACATACTAACCAGAGAATAACTGGAGCTAACAGTTCTGGTCAATAACTGTAAGTACTAGGCAACCCTCGAAGTTTGGATACGATCAATCAGAATTTTGCATGAGAGGCATCTTCTAGTGCCGTCGAAGGCCGGGCGACCGGCAATTGCAGGTACTCCTTGGCATTTCCATAACAGATGTCTTGGATGAGCCTTCCTAATAACGCTTCGTCCTCCGGGAGCTCACCGCGCGCCACATCCTTGCCCACGATATCGCAAAGTATGCGCCGGAAATATTCGTGCCTGGGGTAAGACATAAACGAGCGCGAATCGGTGACCATGCCAATAAAGCGCGATAGCAGCCCCACATTCGATAGCGCTTCGATTTGCGCCGCGATCCCCTGCTTCTGGTCCAGGAACCACCACGCGCTGCCATACTGGAGCTTCCCCGGTAGTTCTCCGCCCTGGAAACAGCCGATCAATGTCGCGAACTGAAAGGTGTCGGCGGGATTCGAGTTGTACAGGATCATTTGTGGCAGGGCATTCTCCTGCGAGAGCAGGTCGAGATAAGCAACCAGGTGGGACCCCTGCGGAAAATCGCCAATCGCATCGAAACCGGCATCGGCTCCAAGTCGGCGACAGGCCAGCGTATTCACGCTGCGCCGGGCGCCGAGGTGCAACTGTTTTGTCCACCCCTTCTCCGCGTCAAGCCGGCCAAAGAACAGCATCATGAAGGAAGCAAATTGGTCCCGCTCCTCCCGTGTTATGGGCTGCCCTTCAAGCGCTTTCGAAAAAATCATCGCCGCCACTCGCTCCTCACATGGAGTCGCATAGCAATGATCCAAACCGTGGTCGGAGAGACGGCAGCCCAGGGAATGAAAGAAATCGTGCCGCCCCCCCAGCGCCTGGAGAAAGCTGTTTAGGTGCCGTATGTCGACGTTCGCCGTTTTCGAAAGTCGTTCAACCCAGGGTACAAACTCCGCCTCACCAATAGCGAGAGCCTTATCGGGGCGAAAGGTCGGAAACACCCGCGTCGGCAAGTTCGCCTCCGCTATCGCCCGATGATGACGAAGGTCGTCGGTGGGATCGTCAGTCGTGCACACCATGGCGACCTCGAACTTCTGCAGAATCGCGTGCGCGGTCAATCCCTTTGCCAGCGCAGCATTCGCGCGATTCCAGATGGCTGGCGCGGACCTCTCATCCAGCAACTCACTAATACCGAAATATCGTTGCAACTCGAGATGGGTCCAGTGGTAGAGCGGATTGCGGAGCGTATAGGGAACCGTTCGCGCCCAAGCCAGATATTTCTCGTACGGAGTGGCGTTCCCCGTGCAGTATTTTTCTTCGATCCCGTTCGCGCGCATCGCCCGCCATTTGTAGTGGTCATCCTCCAACCAGATCTCGAAGAGATTCGCAAAACGTCGATTCTCGGAAATATCCTGGGGACGAAGATGACAGTGATAGTCGAGGATCGGCTGTGACGCCGCGAACTGATGGTACAGGCGCCGCGCGGTATCGTTCGAAAGGAGAAAGTCCTCGGTTAGGAAACCATTCATGGCATGTGATCGCGCGTTTCTGGTCTCGCCTCGGAGATCACCGAACGCCCATCCAGCAATTCAAGCCATGAATCATACCAGTTCAACAACTCCTTGACGGAGATGCCTCGCGCGATGTCTAGTGATCAACATCTCCGATGTGTTCAGCCGTTGACCCTGCGCCCTATGACAGCTTCAATTAAGCCAGTGCCAGCCCGGCCTGCGGATCACATGGGTCGCCGGCGCTGGTTGATCTGTGCCCTGCTTTTCTTCGCCGCTACGGTGAATTACATGGATCGGCAGGTGATCGGGCTGCTCAAGCCAATCCTGCAAATCCAGTTCGGCTGGACCGAAGTCGGCTATAGCAATATCGTTTTCGCTTTCCAGTTGGCCTATGCAGCCGGTTTGCTGTTCGTTGGAAAACTGATCGACAAACTCGGAACCCGCAAAGGTTTCTCCCTTGCAGTATTTTTGTGGAGCCTCTCCGCCATGGCCCATGCAGCGGCAGGCTCTGTATTCCAATTCGCGGCGGCGCGCTTCAGCCTGGGGCTGAGCGAGGCAGGCAGCTTTCCGGCTTCGGTGAAGGCAGTCGCGGAGTGGTTTCCCAAGCGCGAGCGTGCGCTTGCCACCGGCATATTCAATTCCGGTACGAACATCGGTGCGATCGTGACTCCGCTGCTTGTGCCTTGGATCACCTATCGCTTTGGCTGGCGCATGGCCTTCATTGCTACCGGTGCCCTGGGATTGGTCTGGATCTTGGCGTGGCTTGCCGTGTATCACCGCCCGGAAGAAGACAATCTGGTTTCAGCCGCGGAACTGGCCTACATACAGAGCGATCCCGCAGATGAAGCGGTCACAATTCCGCTACGATCGCTGCTCATGCTTCGCCAGGCTTGGGCGGTGGCTCTAGGAAAGTTTTTCACCGATCCCATCTGGTACGTCTATCTGTTCTGGATGCCGGATTTCTTAAGCCGAAATCTAGGGTTGGACTTGAGAGCCATGGCGTTGCCTTTATTCGTCATCTATAGCGGCGCCAGCCTGGGAAGTGTCAGTGGAGGATGGCTTTCGTCCTTTCTCTTGAATAGAGGATGGACACTCAACGCCAGCCGCAAAACTGCCCTGCTCGCGTGTGCGCTGGCGGTAACACCCATCATGATCGCTGCGCGCACTACCAATGCGTGGCTGGCGGTTTCTTTGATTGCCCTCGCGGCGGGAGCGCATCAAGGCTGGTCGGCCAATATCTACACGCTTGCCTCCGACATGTTTCCCCGAAGTGCGGTTGCCTCCGTCGTAGGCTTTGCCAGCATGGCAGGAGCGATCGGGGGCATGCTCATCGCCAAGGCCGTGGGATACATCCTGCAACGCACCGGCTCCTACGTTTCGGTGTTCATGCTGGCAGGCTTGGCTTATCTGGTCGCACTTTGTTTCGTACAGGCGCTGGCTCCGAGGCTTAAAGCGGCACAGGTCTGAAGTTCAGTTCGTCTCTGGCGAAACCGAGCCGTTCACTGGAATCTTTCGCATGAAATCCGCGAAATCCGCAAAAGCGATTTCCGGAGCCTCCAGGTCGGGATGCCATACTTTCTCCCACTCAAATGTGTAACAACCCGTGTACCCTGAGGCCGTCAGGACTTCAACTTGCCTCCGGACGGGCACGTCTCCGCGGCCGGTCAACACGTATCGTCTTCCATCTGCGGTAGGCACCGAGTCCTTCAGATGGGTGTGGCGAATAAAACTTCCTACTTTCCGAACCGTGAACTCGGGGTCTTCTTTCCCCGAAACAAATGTATGGTGAGCGTCCCAGAGCAGTCCAACGTGGGGTGAATCCGCGCGCGTCAGAATGTCCAGTAAGGTCGGCGAGTCGGTGAAATCACCATGAGACTCGATAATCACCGTCACGTTGCGCGGGCCGGAATAGGCTCCTAGTTCGTGGAGGCCCGAGGCAATTCGGGCGACGACCTGATCCTTGGGGCCTTCGATGTTATTGCCAAACACACGGACGTTGGGAGCGCCGAGGGATGCGGCCAGGTCGATGAATCTCTTGGCGTCCGCGATCTGCTGCTTCCGCTTCTCCGGATCAGCGTCGTGGAGATGCGCTGAACTGCTGACACAAGCAATCTTCAGATTGTGGGCGGCGACTTCGCGTTTGGACTGCGCGATGCGATCCGATTGAAATTCCGGGCGCGCGGGAAGGTCCATTGTGCCCAACAGACCGCGCAGTTCAATTGCAGAAAACCCATGGGTCCGCGCGAATTCGAGAATCCGATCCCACTCCCAGGACGGACACCCCAGGGTTGAGAATCCAATCTCGCGCTGCGGATTGCTCGCGCCCCAGCCTGCCCGCAAGGCTGCCAGAGCGAAGCCAGTAGCTTGTAGGAAACTGCGACGGGTGAGACCCACTTCCACCCCCGGAAGCTGTCGCCCATCATAGCAAAGTGTCGAACGCGCGGCGAAGACTTGCGCCGACGCTCGGAAATATCAGTCTGAGGATGCGTGGCTATTTCGCCCTCCGCATCGTAGAATCCTCCGTTCGAAAGGAGCCCATCATGATTTTGGGCTTGTCGCTATCGACGTTCACGCTCTTCCATGTGATATTGAGCTTTGTGGGGATCGGCTCGGGATTCCTCGTAGCGTATGGATTCCTCAAAGCAAAACGTTACGACTGCGGCACCGCGATCTTCCTGGTGACAACGGTGTTAACCAGTGTCACCGGGTTCTTCTTTCCGGTTAAGCATCTTTTGCCGTCCCATGTGGTCGGCATCATTTCCCTGCTGGTGCTGGCGCTCGCGATCCTCGCGCGCTACGCTCTTCACCTGGTCGGCGCCTGGCGCTGGATCTATGTCGTTACCGCCATGTTCGCTCTCTATCTCAACGTATTCGTTCTGGTCGTGCAGGCATTTGAGAAGGTGCCGGCCTTGAAGGCGTTGGCGCCGACTCAGAAAGAGCCGCCGTTCCTGATTGCGCAACTCGCCGTTATGGCAGTCTTTATCGTGCTGGGCGTTTTTGCGGTTAAGAACTTCCGAGTAGAGAATCATCCCAGCTAAGGGAAACCTGGCATCAGTCGTCATCCAAGGCCGACGCCTCAAGGCATTTCAAAACGGCCGCGAAGTATGGTCAGAGAGGCAGCCGGCAAGTTATATTGCGTGCCTTCTTCACCGTTGATCTTCGAGGTCGCCGGTGGACCGTCGGGATCGGCATAACCCTTTCTGCGCGCAGGATGCCACTGGTACTGTACCTTTCCAAACGTAATCATCGTCACCGGTCCGGCAAAGGATGAATCCCGATTTCTGCCGGCATCATGAAAAACGATGCGGACCGGATGCGCATGATCGCGGTCTTTGTTGATTAGCATAAGAGACCACTGATCATCCGGACGATGTAGCGCATACGCCGTCACCAGGACGTGTCCATGGGAATCCCTCACGTCGCTGGAAGCAAGATAGAGCTGATGCTCGGCATCCTTCGGCTCCGCCCATTCTTTCGTGATAAGTTGCGCGGCGAAAAATTGCGAGGTGGGCTGCCCGATCTGGTAGTGACTATCCGCCATGAACATGTGGTAGGTTCCCCAGCTGTTGGCGCAAGCGGGATGCGGCGGTGAGTAAGACAAGTCGTGATAGTAATGAGTGGACTGGCCGCCGGCGCTCAGAAACCCCGCGAAAGAATCCGCCAGCCAGAGTGCGCCAAAAATGTCCACGGACGCTTCGCCGCCGTGGGCGTTCGTCTCGGTATCGAGCAGAGGCAGGCCCGGCGGCAATCCATCGTCTCGCCAGACCTTCATGATGTGGGTGATCAGGCCCGGTTCCTGGTAGAGATTTTCCCACGGCGTTTCGCAGCCGTCGTACGGATAATGTTCAAACGACATGAACGCCAAGTCCTGCAGGCGTCCGTGAGCTTTCAGGTAGTCCAGGAATCGCCCCAGCCACGAAGATCGGCCTTGCGCATCGGGCCAGGCCTTGATGTCCTCAGTGACTCCCTCAAAGACGGGTCCGCCGAGTTTGAACGTTGGGTCTACACGGTGCAACGCGGTCGCGAACTGTAAATAGAGTGCCCCGTAGTCTTCGGGCAACATGTACTGCCCGTCGGGTTCTTCTCCCATTTCAATGTAGGAGACGGGATAGCCGCGCTTTTTGATGTAGGTCATCTGCGCGGCTGCATCTTCTGGCGTGCTGTACAGCATGGCGACGGGCACGATGGCGGGAAGGCCGCGAGTAATTCCGCTGGTGAAAAAAAGGTCGAAGCCGGGCTGATCTCCCGATTCCATGCGGTCCGGCGCGACATATAAATCAGATGGTTCATGCCACGGATCGACCGAGGAACAAAGAGTGAGCGTTTGCTTCTGATCGGGCGAGTGGTGAAGCAGATCTTTGAATTGACCTTTATCGAAAGTTCCCAAGTAGAGTTCCCGAATGGCATAGCCCACGCAGTTACGGCGATCGGCCGATCCATGTGTGTCGCAAGTGTTGGAAGAGCGAGTCATCAGGATGCGAACAAATTTTGTGGTGACCGGAGATCCCCCGCCCAGAGTCGTGATTCCGCCCTTCGACCCCGTTACGGTCCCGTGCGGGAAGACTTTCCATGAGCCTTTATCCTGCTCGTCCATGGCGTCGCCATCGCCCACCCAGTACTGCACTTCGAAATTCTGCGCATAGGGATCGGCCCAATGAATGCGGAGCGCGTTCACATCTTCTTTCTTGTTGAGTGCGATCACGACCCATTGCGGATGAAGCGAGTCGTCTTCTCCGGTGAACTGCTCCGTCAGATAGGGATTGCTTTTCCAGTAGGATTGCAGATCTCCATCATCCAGGCGCGAGAATCCGTCAAACTCAGTCCCGCCGTTGCGCGTGAACCCGCGATGGCGCAGCGAGTATCCGTACGAGTGCCGGATCATTTCCTCGGTCGGAGTCGCATCGCCAGTAAAGTATCCCCTGCCCGCGGGATCGCTCCACGTGCCCTTCGGATTCCAATGCCAGGCCTGCACAAACAGGTCCGTGTTCTGGCGATAACTGATCACTCCCCAGCCCGCGGAGAGAACTTTCTTGAGCTGGTCGGGGCGGAAGAACATGTCAGTGGCGTTACTGGGCACCCGATCCACGGTCGATCCCAGGGCGTATAGAGGACTGAACTTGTTGACGACGTGGGTGGGCGTCGCGTCGACCGTCACGGTCTGCGACGCTGCACCAAGGGAGCAGGCTAGAAGAAGAGCCGCCAACCTGAACGAGAGGATAAGAGGTCTTGAAGTCTCCATGGCGATGGGCCTTGAATTAGTCCGCGCAGGAATCCGCATAAGAGTCATACAACAACTCCCACCCCTCCTGCCACGATACGCCGTGCACGTTTTCACGAGATGAAACTCCAGATCATTCTTGCATCGGTTTTGGGCGTTGCCTTTTGTATAATTTGCCGACTTCGATCCGGTGCGATTCTTTGCACCGTCGCGTGGAGGCCCCCTACGCTCCTCAGAGTATTCAGCGACAAGGCCTCGTTGGGTCATGCCGCTGCCGAACAGGCCGCAAATGCAATTCGGCGCGCTATCGCAGCCCGCGGCGGTGCGCGCATCATCGCCGCGACTGCGGCGTCGCAGCTCGAGTTCCTGGATGTCCTGACTAGCGCGCCGGGCATCGATTGGACTAAGGTTGAGGCGTTTCATCTCGACGAGTACATCGGTCTGCCCGTCACGCATCCCGGCAGTTTTCGCAAAATGCTCATGGAGCAGTTGGTGGGGAAGACCGGAATCATCCACTATCATCTGCTCGAGGGCGACGCCTCGGATCCTGCGGCAGTCGTTCGCGAGGTCGGCAAGCAACTGGCCTCGGCGCCTGTCGATATCGCCTTCCTGGGCGTCGGAGAAAATGGCCACATCGCCTTCAACGATCCGCCCGCCGATTTCAGCACCGAATATCCCTACATCATCGTGAATCTTGACCAGGCATGCCGCCAGCAGCAGGTGGGCGAAGCCTGGTTCACCGACATTTCGCAGGTGCCAACGCGCGCCATCTCCATGTCGGCGCTCCAGATTCTCAAGGCCAGGGAGATACTTGCGGTTGTCCCCGACAAACGCAAGGCGCAGGCGGTGAAAGCGTGCTTCCAGGGAGAAATCAGTCCCATGGCGCCGGCGTCGATTCTGCGCAGGCATTCCAATGCGACCGTCTATCTGGATCGCGACTCCTCCTGCTTGCTAAGCCTGGCTTGGCAAGACGTGCCGAGCGGAGAGTTGCAAGCGACGGTGGGTTCGTGACGATCTGAAGCATTCCCCGCCAATGGCGAACGCCCGGAATCCGATTTCGTCGTTGCGCTGGTGGATTGGCGGCCTGCTGTTCGCTTCCACGGTGATCAACTACATCGATCGCCAGACTCTGTCCCTTCTCGCTCCTTATCTTAAACTCGAATATCACTGGACCAATTCCGACTACGCGAATATTGCCATCGCGTTCCGGGTAGCCTACTCCATCGGTCAGACCGGCTTCGGCAAGCTTATGGATCGCATTGGCACGCGCCGCGGCCTGACGCTTACCGTGATCTGGTATTCCATCATCTCGATGTTGACCTCGCTGGCTACAGGTCTCTATAGCTTCGCGACATTTCGCTTCCTGCTGGGAGCGGGCGAGTCCGCAAACTGGCCCGCCGCAACCAAGGCGGTCTCGGAATGGTTTCCGAAACGCGAGCGCGCCTTGGCTACGGCGCTCTTCGACAGCGGATCTTCCATCGGCGGCGCCCTTGCGCCATTCATTGTGTTGTGGATTTACTTCCGCTGGGGATGGCGACCGGCGTTCATGGTCCCCGGCGCTCTGGGTTTTCTCTGGCTGGTTGTCTGGCGATGGTTGTACTATCCGCCGGAAGCGCACAATCGCATCAGCCAGTCTGAACTCGAAATGATCGTCGCCGACAAGCGCGACGCAGATGCCTCGCAAGAAGGCGAGCGTCCTCGGTGGAGTGATCTTTTGCGACTGCCGCAGACCTGGGGTACCATCATCGCCAAGGCATTCACCGATCCAGTATTTTTCTTTATCACGGAATGGTTCCCCATCTATCTGGTCGCGAAAGGGATTGACCTCAAGAGCGGCTTGATCGCGGTGTGGATTCCATTCATCGCCGCCGATGTCGGCAGTTTCTTTGCCGGCGCACTCTCCGGCTATCTGATCAGGCGCGGATGGTCCCTGGGCGCTGCGCGCAAGGCCCCGATAATTTATGGTGGGATTGGTATGACTCTGCTCATCCCGACGATCTTCACCACCAACCTGTACGTGATCGCATTTCTGTTCGCGGTCGTCACATTTACTTACGCCGGATTCACGACCATGGCGAACGTTTTGCCATCAGACCTCTTTGGCTCCGAGTCAGTAGCGTCGGTCAGCGGCCTGAGCGGCACTGGGGCGGGAATCGGGACGATCGTTGCCTTCAAGCTGATCGGCTATCTCTCCGACGCTCGAAAGGCTACCGGCACGCATGCGTTTGACCCGATCGTGATTCTCGCGGGCCTGGTTCCCCTGGCGGGCATGATTTTGGTTTTGCTGCTGGTCCGGAACACCGATGCCACGAATCAAGGATTGGTGCGCCGGATCTGATTCTTTGGTTACACTCGGGGGAGTCGATGTGAGGAGACTTGCGTGAAGATCACGGATGCCAAGGTGTTCGTCTGCTGCCCGGGACGGAACTTCATCACGTTGAAGATTTCGACCGACGCTGGCGTTTACGGACTCGGAGATGCAACGCTCAATGGCCGGGAGTTGGCGGTGGCGTCCTACCTGACGGACCACGTACTTCCTTGCCTCATCGGCCGCGACCCGTTCCAAACGGAAGACCTCTGGCAGTATCTCTACCGCGGAGCCTATTGGCGTCGCGGTCCCGTGACCATGACGGCGATCGCCGCGGTCGACACCGCCCTGTGGGACATCAAAGGTAAAGCACTGAAGACTCCCGTCTACAATTTGCTCGGAGGACAGAGCCGAACCGGAGTGCTGGTCTACGGCCACGCCAATGGCCGCGACATCGAAGAAACCGCGGATGAGGTCGCGAAATACAAAGAGATGGGCTATCTCGCAGTTCGCGCTCAAACTGGCATTCCGGGCCTGCCCTCCACCTACGGAGTCGCCAGCGACAAGCTGTTCTACGAGCCTGCGGAAAAGGGTCTGCCACCAGAAAATGCCTGGTCCACCGAAAAATATCTCTTGCATGTCCCCAAATTGTTTGAAGCTCTGCGCTTGAAGTTTGGGGACGAACTTCATCTGCTTCACGATGTTCATCACCGGTTGACGCCGATCGAAGCGGCCCGCCTGGGAAAAAGTTTGGAGCCGTATCACCTGTTCTGGCTGGAAGATCCAGTGACGGCAGAACTGCAGGAAGGATTTCGCATTATCCGCCAGCGCACGACCACTCCACTCGCGGTCGGCGAGGTCTTCAATACGATTTGGGATACCCACATTCTCATCAACGAGCAACTGATTGACTACATCCGGATGACAGCGGTGCATGGCGGAGGCTTAACGCATCTGAAGAAGATCGCCGCGTTGGCTGAGGTTTATCACGTGCGGACGGGCTGCCACGGCGCCACGGACTTGTCCCCGGTCGCAATGGCGGCTGCGCTGCACTTCGATATCTCTGTGAACAATTTCGGGATTCAGGAGTACATGCGTCACACGCGCGAGACCGATGAAGTCTTCCCGCACTCGTACTCGTTCAAGAACGGCTATTTGCACCCGGGCGACGCCGCCGGGCTCGGCGTCGACTATAACGAAAAGCTGGCTGAGAAGTTTCCGTACGAGCGCGCATACTTGCCCGTGAATCGGAAACTCGACGGAACCATGTTCAACTGGTAGCGGCTTCGAGGAACGGTCGCGTTCGTTGGGGCCGAACTATCGGAGAGAACATTCGAGGGAATATGGGTTACAAGCGTCTCGAACTCGATGGCAAGGTAGCAGTCGTCATCGGAGGCAGTTCTGGAATCGGTAAGACGATCGCGCTCGGCCTCGCGCAAGCCGGCGCCGATGTGGTTCCGAGTGCGCGGCGCCTCGCCCTCGTCAGCGCTCTCGCGGACCAGATTGAATCTCTGGGCCGGCGATCTCTGCGCGTGACCTGTGACGTAGCCGACCGGGAATCCCTGGAAGGGCTGCTGAAAGCTACCCTGGATGCGTTCGGAGAAGTAGACATCATGGTCTACGCCGCTGGCATCAACCAACGCGCCCCGACGCTGAATTTTCCCGAAGCCGACTGGAACCGGATTATCGATACCAACCTGACCGGCACGCTCCGGGCTTGTCAGGTATTCGGACGTCACATGATCGAACGCCGCTACGGACGCATCATCAACATCGCGTCCATGGGCTCATTCCTGGCGCTCTTTGAAGTGGCGGCGTACTCCGCCAGTAAAGCGGGTCTCGCGTCGTTGACCAAATCGTTGGCCATCGAATGGGCTGTCCATGGCGTTTGCGTCAACGCCCTTGCTCCAGGATATTTCCGCACGCCCCTCAGTGAAAAACTCCTGGTGGGCACGGGCCGCGGGCAGGAGGTGCTGATGCGCACTCCCATGAAACGCTTTGGTGAGCTCGAAGAGTTAGTGGGAGCAGCGATTTTTCTGGCCTCTGACGCAGCCAGCTTTGTTACCGGTACCCTGCTCGCAGTGGATGGCGGCTTCCTGGCGAGCGGCGTAAATCAGTAGAGCATTGACTTGGATGTTATTGCACCTGCCGCGTCCCTTCTCCAAGCGCAGCTCGCGCTCTGGCGACAGCTCGCACCAATTCTCGCGCGGCTGAAGTGATCTTTTCCGAATTTCCTTCGCGTAACGCGGCCGCGTCCACCAGGTCCGCGCCAACGCCGAGTGCAAACGCTCCGGCAGCAATGAAGTCGGCAGCATTCGCTGCATTCACGCCTCCTGTTGGAATCAATGCGGCGTTCGGGAAGGGGGCTCTGAGCGAACGCAAATACTTCGCGCCCCCCACGTTCCCGCAGGGAAAAATCTTGACGAGCCGCGCCCCATGGTCCTGAGCATTCATTAACTCGGTCGGGGTCAACGCCCCCGGGATCGCCAACTTCGCGCAGGCTTGCGCCACGGAGAGCACCGGCGGCGCCAATCCCGGGCTCACCAGAAACTCGGCTCCCGCTCGAATACACAACTCGGCCTGCTCGGCGGTCGTAACCGTGCCCGCCCCGATCAGAACGTTGCCTGCATACTGCTGCGCCACTTCGCGGATGACCGACACCGCGTTGGGAACGGTCATGGTAATTTCCACAATGCGTATCCCCCCGGCGCAAATCGCTTCCACCGCACGGGTCGCCTCATCCACGGTCCCCGCCCTGACTACGGGCACGATTCCGATTTCTCCGATCCTTCGGATCACATCGTCAATGGTCATATGGTTAGCCGACACACCTGTAGACTCTGCCCATGGATTCAGCGCTCGATCCGAGCGGTTTGCGATTTCATCGCTTGCAGAACCTCCGCCAGCGTTGCCATCGTCGTGTCGCCGGGTGTGGTCATCGCCAGTGCGCCGTGTGCAGCGCCGCACTCGACCGACCACTGCGGTTCTTTCCCTGCCAGAAATCCATAAATCAATCCCGAAGCGAAGGAATCGCCTCCGCCCACGCGATCGTAGACTTCCAGATTCTCGCGCACAGGCGCTTGATAAAAGTTGCCATCGCAGTAGCACAGGGCGCCCCAATCGTTCAGAGTGGCCGTCTTGGCATGACGAAGAGTGGTGGCGATCACCGCCAGCGCGGGATATTCTTTCACGACCGTCTCGATCATCTGTTTGAACCCAGTCGTATCCAGCTTGGAGTGCTGCTCGTCGAGGCCGGAAACCGGAAAGCCCAGAGCCGCCGTGAAGTCCTCCTCATTGCCCAGCATCACGTCGACTAGAGGAGCGAGATGGCGGTTAACCTCCTGCGCTTTCGATTTTCCGCCAATCGACTTCCACAGCGACGGACGATAGTTCAGGTCGTAGGAAATCACCGTTCCCGACCGCTTCGCCGCTTTCATGGCTTCCTCCGCGACGAGTGGCGTGGTCTCCGAAAGCGCGCAGAAAATTCCGCCGGTGTGAAACCAGCGCGCTCCGTCTTTCCCGAAAATCTGGTCCCAGTCGATTTCGCCGGGCTTCAGTTGTGAGACGGCGGTGTGTCCGCGGTCCGAAGAACCGAGGGCTGGACGGATGCCAAAACCCCGTTCCGTGAAATTCAACCCGTTGCGCACGCTGCGGCCCACTCCATCAAAGGGCACCCAGCGGACGTACTTCTGGCTGACTCCGCCTTGCAGCATGAGGTCTTCCACAAGACGTCCGACGGGATTGTCCGCGAGCGCGGTGACGATCGCGGTATCCATTCCGAAGCAGCGCCGCAGGCCGCGAGCCACGTTGTATTCGCCGCCGCCCTCCCAGACGCGAAATTGGCGTGTCGTCGAAATACGCTGATCGCCAGGGTCGAAGCGCAGCATGACTTCGCCCAGGCTTAGCCAGGTCCCACATGCAATCGCGTTTAGGTTTGATATTCAGCTTCGCCATGATTTATGAAGTCGCAGGCGTCACGCGTGATCTGTTCGCAGAGCCGTGCGGGACGGTTCAGCTGATTCACGGAAACGGGCCCTCAGACTTCACGTCATTGTGTTCATGGGGTCCACCGCGAGCCAACACAATGCGCCCAGCAGACACAGAGCGGCCGCTACAAGAAATGAGGCCGTCCAGCCATAGCGCAAAGCGATCCAGGGAGTGACGGACGCGGTCGCGGCTCCTCCGATTTGACCACCCATGTTCATGAACCCAGACACCGATCCGGAGGAAGCCCCTGCAATATCCGCCGTCACTGACCAGAAAGAGCTTTGGGATAAATACAGTGCACCCGCACCACCAGCCAGCACAACGCTGGCCAGCCGTGCGCCTTGAACCTGCGAGCCGAAGGCGATGAAGGCCGCAGCCACCGCCATCGCGACTGCCGCCAGACCACAGCGTCCGAGGCGTGGCCCATGCCGCTTGGTGAGCCGGTCATTAATGGTCCCGCCCAGCAGGCAACACACCAACATCGCCAAAAAGGGCAACATGGAATAGAAGGCGCTCGCCTTCAAATCTAGTCCGCGCACTTTCGCGAGATAACGATAGAACCAGCTGAAAAAAATCCACGCGACGTAGCCATAGCAAAAATAACTGATGGTGACGGCCCAAACTTCACGGCTCTGCACGACCCGTTTCCATGACACTAGGGATGCGGAAGCGGCTCCCAGCCCTGACGCAGGTTTGGCCGGCGATAGCGTGAGGCCCGATCGAATCGCAGCCAGTTCCTCCGCCGATACTCGCGGGTGCTCCCCCGGCGTATCGCGGGCTGTGAAGAACCAGACAGCTCCGGCCAGAAATCCAATGCCCGCGCAGGCCCAGAACGACACCCGCCAACCGTAGTGAATCATCATGTAGGTGATCAGCGGAGGTGTAAGTCCGGCGCCGGCTCCCACGCCGGCGAAAATCCAACCATTCGCAATGCCACGTTCGCGCACCGGAATCCAGCTCGCGACGAACTGATTTGCAGAGGGATAGATTACCGCCTCGCCGGCGCCGAGCAGGAAGCGCACCGCGATGAAAAGAAAAAGGGCACCCTCAATGCGAGCGGGGACCAGAGCCGTGAGCGCGGTGAAAACTCCCCACCAAATTACTCCCCCGGTGAGTACCCGCCGAGGACCGAAACGATCTGCAAGACGGCCACCGACGGTCTGAAACAGGGCGTAACCGACCAGCATCGCGCTAAAAACCTTGCCCAGCTGCACATCGCTGAGGTGATAGGCGTCGGCAATGGATCCACCCGCGATGGAAATGTTGACGCGATCCAGGTAAGACACAGCACTCAGCACGAACAGCCAGAACACCAGAAACCAGCGCACACGGCTTGTCTTGGGCACAGTCACCGCTGGCTTCCCCCCGTGCCGGAGGCAAATCGCCCGGCCGCTGATGAACGATTGTCCCGGCCGTTGTCCCCGCCGTCCCTCTGTGATATTTTCGCCAACGGTTTCAAATCAACCTTGCGCTGCGAGGACTCGTGTCGAACCCCATAACCACGATGAAAGCAAAAATGTGTTTCGCCGCCGTGCTGGCAGGCATGCTCGCTTGGGCGATTCCCGAATATGGCCAGCTCGATCTTTTCTCCAGGGAGCAGCGGATCGAGTTCACGCCGGAATGGCATGGCGACCGGTTTCCGGATGGACGTCCGAACGTCGCGGATTCTGTGCTGGCCCGCCTGAAAGACGTTACCGCCGACGAGGCCTGGGATCTCCTGCAGGACGCCGGCTATCGCAATCAGTTCGAAGGTGGCTGGAAGGTGATCAATCCCGGACAACGGCTGGTGGGCCGCGTGGTGACCGCGGTGTTCATGCCGCTTCGTCCCGACGTGAATTCTGTGATCCGCGCGAATGGAAAAAAAGAGAATCGCATCGGCGATGAAAACTCCTGGATCATCGACATTCTCAAGCCCGGCGATGTTCTGGTCGTCGATCTTTTCGGAAAAATACGCTACGGAACGATCATCGGCGATAATCTCGCGACTGCGATCTACTCCAAGAGTCACAATGGACTGATCGTGAATGGCTCGATTCGCGATGTAACAGGCATTCAGGAGATTCCGGGATTCCAGGTCTTCACCCGCGGAGTCGATCCCTCCGCTCTGGAGAATGTGATGCTGACGGGAATCAACGTCCCCATTCGAATTGGGGACGTGACCGTGATGCCCGGAGACATCGCGATCGGCGATCCCGAGGGAGTTACGTTTGTTCCTCCCCAGTTGGCCGAAAAACTTGCCGACGACACCGAGATGGACCACCTGGTCGACGAATGGGGTCACATGATGTTGCGGGATGGCAAGTACACGCCCGGAGAGATCGATGCGAAGTGGACGGCGAAGATGATCGGGGAATTTAACGCGTGGCTGGAAAAGAAGGGATCGAAACGCCGCATGCCGGCGCCATGAGCAGCTCAGCCTTGCTGGGTAAGCACCGGTTTTTGTCGAAAGCACCATTCGTTTCCGCCCCTCTCGCGCGAGCGCTGTTCAGCGCTACGCCGAGTGCTCCCGCAAGATGCGCGACAAAGTTTCGGCGACGATCTTGTCCTCGCCGGGTTGCAGCATGAAAGAATTCATCGCCAGCCCGGGGTGGTCTTCACCGCCCCCCATGACGATCGAGGGCTTCGAACCGCGCAGAAGTTTCGAAACCTGCTGCGAAGTCAGCGCAATCCGTGAGTCCCAGGCAATCGACATGTGAGGGACATGGTTGGCAATGTCGGGAGTGAAGAACGCTGTAGTCACGCCGGGAACTTTCAGGAGTTCGCGTGAAATTCCGGCCAGCCGATCCTGCCACTCCTTTGCCAGCGCGTCGTGATCTTCTCTGAGATAAACCTCGAGAGCCTTCACCATTCCAACAATTTCTTCCTTGCCCACCTTCTGACCGCGGCCCAGCGTATCTTCGTGCGGGCTGTTATTCAGGAGAGCGTTCGCAACTAAATCCTGGCGTCCAATCAGCATCCCCGCGCATTGCGGCCCGCGGATGGCCTTGCCTCCGCTGAAGGTCACAAGGTCATAGCCCATGTTGGTGTAATCCCACAGGTGAGAAACCGGGGGCGTGTCGGCCGCGGCATCGTTCATGCAGGGCACGTTGTATTGCTTGGCCAGCTTGACCCATTCGTCCACCTTGATCTGGCCGGCGGCATTGGCAAAGTTCGTGAAGTGCATCATCGCCGTGCGCTCGCTCACGGCTCGGTGCAGTTGTTCGCGAGTTTCAATCTCAACCAGCTTGACTCCCGTGGCCCGGAGTTGGTGGTCAAACGGATTGCGGTGCGATTTCTGGATGATGACTTCCGACTTCATGCCGGTCAAATCGGGGAGCTGCCGGATCAGGGCCTCGTTGTCGCCGGTGAGAATGCCGGCCAGTCCTGATTGAATCGCTCCCGCCGCGCCAGAGGTAACGAGCGCGGTATAGCCCGCCGGCAGCTTCAGCATTTCCGCGATACGTTTGCCCGCAGCCACTTCCAACTCCGGGATACTCACAAAGTGGCGCCCGGCCATCGCCATGACGGCTTCGAGTTCGGGCCGCAGAAGGGAACCACCGAGCATCGTCATGGTGCCCTCGCAGTTGATCACGGTGGTAATGCCAAGTTCGTCGTAGGGGTTACCGGTCTGACCAAATCCGCTTACGTCGGCGCTTCCGCGAGCAGCACCGGCGAACGAGAAGAGTTTCCGAGGCGCCACGATCGAGGCTGCAATGCCAACTGCGGTGCCAAGAAAGCCGCGCCGGTTCCATTTCGAATTGAGTCGCATGAAAATTCTCCTATGATGTTTGCCATCTACTTGCGGGTTACGGCGGCGATGCAGTTAATCTCCAACAGTGAATCTCCCGGCAGCGCAGCGACCGCGACCGTGGTGCGGGCTGGACCGCCGTGGGGAAAGTATGTCGAGAAAACCTTGTGCATTCCGTCCCAGTGTTCAATCTTCACCAGGTAAACGGTCAGCTGAAGAATGCTATCCATCGATCCTCCGCCGACTTCTACCAGCTTCTTTACCTTGTCCATGACCATGCTGGTGTGCGATTCGATCGTCCAATCCTTCGAATCTCGCGTGTCGTGCGCGCCCTGCCCTGAGACATAGATCAACTCGTCGTAGACAATCACCGGCATGATGACGTCTTTCTCGCTCCCCGGTTTCCCTTCGCCGTTCAGCTTGCGAATTCCGTTCGCTTCTTGCGCGGCGGAACTCTGCGCTGCTAATGGGCTCGTGGATACGGCAGCGGTAAGTCCCAAGGCGGAAAGTATGGAAGCGAACCGCAGTGCAAACATCCTGCGCGTGAAGGTAAAATTCATGTTTCCTCCTATGGCTCGACTGAAATCGACGATCATGGCAACGCAAAGCTGAACACATCGCTTCCTGCCGCGATTGCCACGTACTGCTTGCCCGCGACGGTGTACGTCATGGGAGAGGCGCTCATGTCCTGTCCCGTGTTGAAGTGCCACAGCGGTTTGCCCGTTCGCGCGTCCACCGCTTCAAACGTTCCGGCGTCGTCCCCGAAAAAAACCAATCCTCCCGCTGTCGTCATGGTTCCGCCCGAGGAGTGGCCCCGTCCTGTTTGTGGATACTTCCAGGCAAACGAGTCGGTATCCAGGCTGTATGCGACCAGGACCTTCTGAGAAGTCTCGCCAGGAATGCGCTTCACGCCGGTCGAGTAGTATTCCTTACCCTCCTTGAAGGTCTGCGTGGGCTGCGACAAATATGTCTCACACTCCTCCAGAGTCAGGAAGTACACCATGTGCGTGGACTCGCTATACGAAGGCGAGTACCAGTTCGTGGCTCCAGCATATCCGGGGCACACCCTGGTTCCGGCGGGCGTGGGCCTGACATTCGTACGAATCGGCCTGCCTTGTTCGTCAACGCCTCGCGCCCAGTTGAGCTTCTCGACGAAGGGAGTGGCGGACAGAAACTTTCCATTCGTGCGGTCGAGTACGTAAAGGTAGCCATTGCGGTTTGCCTGCACCAGCAGCTTGCGAGGTTCGCCCTTGAAAACGGCATCGATCAGCATCGGCGTTTCCACCGCATCGTAGTCAAACAAATCGTGCGGCGTGAATTGGAAATGCCACTTCAGCTTCCCCGTGTCAGGGTCCAAGGCGAGCACGCAATCGGTGTACAGATCGTCTCCCGGTCGCACATCATCGTTAAAATCTGGAGCCGGGTTGCTGGTCCCCCAAAAAATCAAATTCAATGCCGGATCATAGGTTCCCGGCATCCAAGTAGTGCCTCCGCCGCGCAGGTAGGCATTGCCGGGCCAACTGCCGGAGCCGAATTCCCCTGGTCCGGGAATTGTCCAAAACCGCCAGGCCAGCTTGCCGGTCACAGCATCGAACGCGGCGATAAAGCCGCGCACGCCGTCATCCCCGCCCGAGGTTCCCACCAGAACTTTGTCCTTCACCACCAGCGGAGCGCTGGTCGCGCCGTAATTCTTGTTCCAGTCTGCATAAGCCACGTCCCAGATCTGGTTTCCCGAACGCGCATCCAGGCACAGCAGGTGAGCATTGTCCGTCTCCATGTACACACGGTCGCGCCACACTGCGACTCCACGCGTCACGTGCCGGGACGCATCATCGATCAAGCCCTCGGAAGTTGGCCGGGAATGGTGCCATACCGTTCGCCCGCTGCGAGCATCGAGTGCGAACGCGTCATTCGCGGCGGTCACGAACATCATTCCGTTCACCACCGCCGGAGTATTCTCAAGCCAATTCGTGTTGTGGGCGTGGAAAACCCATTCGGCCCGCAACTGAGGGACACTCGAAGGATTGATTTCAGAAAGCCTGCTGTACCTGCGACCGGAATAGTCTCCGTTGTAAGAGATCCAGTTTGCCGCTGGAGGTTGAACCAGCAAATCTTCTGTGCGCACATCGATCTTCACGGGTCCGGAATCGCTGCCAGCCGTTGCGAATGTCGTGAGCAACCCGAGAACGGCGACACCCAGCTCAAAGAGCAACTTTTGCAAACTTTGCCTCCACCGTGCCACTCCTGCCAATCGGCGCGCGGGCTGCAGGGGTTGCGGAAGGTTGGTAGCCAAGTTCCCGTGAAATTTGCAGCCCGGCCGCTTGAATCAGCGGCGCCAGCTGCCGCAGACGGGTGACTGGCATGCGCACCACCGGAGCCGTAATGCTAAGGCTTGATTGCACGCTGCCCGTGTGGTCCCAGATAGGGGCGGCCACACAGCGAATGTGCATTTCATGTTCTTCCAGGTCGCACGCATACCCGTTCTTGCGAACTCGATACAACTCTGTCTTGCAGCTCTTGCAGATTTCCCACGGTGTTCGGTGTGAGGCGTTTCAATTCAAATTCCGGCAGAAGCCGATCGCGTTCTTCCGGAGGCATGTAGGCGAGCATCACTTTGCCCACGGCCGTGCAATACAGGGGAACGGCGGCGCCAATGCGCGAATGAATGCGCAACGGTTCCGTGGAATCCAGTTTCTCGACGTATACGGCCGATAATCCGTGCCGCACCGTCAAGTGAATCGTTTCCCGTGTCTGCTGGTTCAACTCCCGCAGGTAAGGCAAGCTCAGTCGCCGGATGTCGAGTTGACCCACTGCCGCCTG
The DNA here is from genome assembly GCA_963825155.1 of uncultured Acidobacteriaceae bacterium. Classification (GTDB taxonomy): domain Bacteria; phylum Acidobacteriota; class Terriglobia; order Terriglobales; family Acidobacteriaceae; genus Sulfotelmatobacter. The sequence continues at coordinate 493,448 of CAWGRZ010000006.1, forward strand.
GCCGATCGCGAAGCATGCAATTCCTAGGTGATAGGTGCCATCTCCGTCGCAGCTTAAGAAGCCCGCCGTCACCAGATTCGCCAAAAAGCGATGAACCGTACTGACCGGCAGCCGCGAAAGGCCGGCGACCTGCTTCGCGGTCAGCCCGCGCGGAGATTCACTGAAGAGATGCAGAAGCCGCAAACCGCGCTGCAGAGCAGTGATGTCGTAGGTGCGCTTTGGACCGCTGGCCATGGAATCTGTTCCGGTTGCAAAATGAAAGTGCGGAATTATCTGATGAAAGTTGCTTTTCCGCAACCCCAATTGTGCCTAGAGCCGTCCGAATTTCTTTACCGCCGCCACAATCGACCGCAACTGCTCAATGACGGCATACATGGAATGTTCCTTAAAATCCATCTGCTGCGCCAGGGCCAGCACCGGTAGAGCCTGCGCTCTGGGCACGACTGCCACGCCATCGCTGTCGGCCACCACGATGTCTCCCGGACTCACGGGAACTCCGTTGCACATCAGTGGAATCTGCGCACCGGCGAAGCGGTAGTGATGAACCGACGTAGACGGCACAATCCCAGTGGCAAATACTGGAAAGCCGATTTTGCGCAAATACGCCACATCGCGGACTCCGCCATCGATCACCGCCCCGGTGTAGCCCCGCGCCATCATAGCCGTGCCCATCAAGCCGCCCATTCCGGCGATGTCTTCTCCGTCCTCCACCACCATCACATAAACCGAATCGGTCGACCCCTGGTCGATGGCCTCCAGCATTCCAGTCAGAGCCTCGGGATCTTTGTTGCCCTCGTCCTTCTTGAGTTGCACAGTCCTTGCGAACCCCGCGAATTTAGCCGTGAAAATCGGCTGCATGTGGTGGCTCATGTACATGCGCTTCCCCGTGATTTGCTCGAGCGCATCGGAAACCGACGCGACCTCGACCCGCCGAAATTGCGCAATCAACTCGCCATCAGACGACGGGGCAGACGCAGCCGTCGTTGCCGATGGCGATTGCGCCCGAACCATGCGCACTCCAGCGGCTAGCACAAAGATCAGGCACAGAGCCATCAAAGCGACGGCGACCGGGCGCTGCTTTAGAAATTTGAGAAGCTTGTCCATTCCACCCTCCTGGTTGTATACATGTGCGCGGACTCTATCACCGTTCTTTCTCGGTGGGAAGAGTAACGCGATCCGTTCGCGAAGGAGAATATGAAAATGCAATGGAAAACGATGCGGCCGTTTGCGCTATGTTCTTGGGTCTGGCACTCACTGCTGTTCCGGCCTGGCACCGCAGCTACGCGCAGGAGCACAAAGCCATCAATCTCTCGAGCACCAGAGGCCTCCCCTTCAGTGATGGAGTCGTCGCGGGTAACACCTTGTACGTGGCCGGGCAAGAGGGCACAGACGCCTCAAACAAGTTGGTCGCCGGAGGTATTGGCCCAGAGACCCAGACGGCTCTCGACAACATCGAGAAAGTTCTCAAAGCAGCCGGGTTTGAGCTGAAGGACGTGGTTTCGGTTACGGTGTATCTGGCCGACATCCACGACTTCCCCGAAATGAACAAGGTCTACAAAAGCGTCCTTCCCGATCCCAAGCCGGCCCGCGCAACGATTCAGGCAGCTGCTCTGGTGAATAATGCCCGCATTGAAATTGCTGCCATTGCAGTGAAGAAGTAGCGAGCGAGTTCTTCGGGCGCAGGTTACGGCCGGGGTGTGGGCAGTGACCACACAACAATACAATCCGCCCCCGTCATTAAGAAATGGTTGACACGCGCACTGCGTTTGCGATAAACCCTCGTTCCATCAGGTTCTTTTTTCTCACTATGGAGATAGCGTTTTTACCTGATGAAAGTTCTTATTTTTGGGGGCGTCATGATGGATTCTCGAGCACTCAAACTGCGCGTGCCGCTGCGCGCCGGTATTGCGTTATTGCTCTTCTTGTTTACCGTACTGGGTCTCGCATCGGCGAGCATCACCGGCACCATCTCGGGCGTGGTAACGGACCCTACTGGGGCGGTAATTTCTGGAGCGACCGTCGTCGCCACGAATTCTCAGACCGGAATCAAGACCACTGCGACCACCGACAGCAAGGGCTTTTATAGCCTGCCGTCCCTGGCCGTCGGCAGCTACGATCTCGAAATCTCACAAAAAGGCTTCCGAACTCAACGTGTCACCGGCCTGGTCATCGACGCAAATTCGGCGCTCCGCAGCGACGCGATTCTGCAACTGGGGGCCGCCATGGAAACCATGGTGGTCACCGGGGACGCAGTCCACGTGGAGACCGAAAGCACGCAGATGGGAGACGTCATCACGAGCAAAGCCATGACCGCCGTTCCTTTGAACGGGCGCGCCTACACCGACCTGCTGGCGCTTCAGCCGGGAGTCTCTCCGTACTCGGCAACCGATTCAGGGACCCCAGGTATCAGCGACCGTCCTGTGGATGGTGGCTTGAGCTCTGGCAACCAGTCCGTCAACGGCCAGCGCGAGTCGGCCAACGGTTTCATGGTGAACGGTTCGAACGTGGAGGAGGGCAAGAACAACGGCGCCGCCATCATCCCCAACCTGGATGCGATCTCGGAATTTCGCATCATCACCAACAATTTCGATTCCGAGTACGGCAACTACAGCGGCGGGCAGATCAACGTGGTCACCAAGTCCGGCGCAAACCAGTTCCATGGCAGCGGCTTTGAGTTTCTCCGCAACACAGTGATGGACGCCAAGAATTACTTTGCCGCTTCTACCGATAAAACCCCCGTGTTTCGTCAGAATCAGTTTGGTGGAACGTTCGGCGGCCCCATCGTGCACGACAAGACTTTCTTCTTCATCGACTACCAGGGCACCCGCCAGACGCAGGCTCCAACCGTGAACACGCAGATGCCGTCTGCGGGGAACTTTACCGGAGATTTCACGGACTCCACCGGCTCGTTTACCACCAGCGCGGACGCGAACAACAACCCGATCGCAACCACCGTGAACGGCGACAGCTTTGCCAACCTTCTCGGAACTCGCCTGGGATACACGGTCAACGGCGGCGAACCCTACTACTACACGGCGACAACGATTAATCCCGCGACCATCGATCCCAACACAGGTGTAGGAGTGCCGTTTGGGGCGGACTGTACGAGCAACGATCCCACAACCGGTTGTGTGTTCCCAGGCGCATTGATCCCTCAACAAGCCTGGTCGCCGGTAGCCCGAAATATGTTGTCCCTCGGTCTCATTCCCCAGCCGAATGCCGCAGGCAATTTTCTGGAGACCTCGGCCTATGCCCAAAAGTTGCGGGACGATAAAGGCGGCGTCCGCATCGATCAAAATTCGAAATTCGGAATGATCTTCGGGTATTACTTTGTCGACGATTATCTGTTGAACTCGCCTTATCCCAATGGCGGCGCGAGCATTCCGGCTGCGGGCTTCGGCTACAACGGCACCACTGCCGGGCGCGCTCAACTGCTGAACCTCGGCGACACGAAAAACATCGGTGCGCTTGCGGTCAATGAGTTCCGGTTCAGCTATGTCCGGAACGCTCTTGATCTGGCGGAACCGCAAGGTGGCGTAGGCCAGAATTACAGCCTCGCAAATTTGGGTTTTGTCACACCCTGGGACCCGAACACGGGGGGAATCAGCCCAATCGCGCCGAAGCTGGAAGGCGTCCCTTACGTCACATTTAACAATTTCGCCATCGGAGTGCCGCAGGTCAGCACACGCCAGTACAACAATTCGTTTCAAGTGCTGGACAATTTCTCCCGCGCCATGGGACGGCATAGCATAAAATTCGGCGGTCAATTCCATTACGATCAGATCAACGAGCGTAATCTCGCCGCCGAGAATGGCCAATACGGTTTCTCCGGGAGCGAGACCGGCATTGATTTCGCCGACTTTCTGCTCGGGGCACCCGACAGCCTGACGCAAGCCAGCCCGCAAATCCTCGACTCGCGCAGCAAGTACTATGCGCTTTACGCCCAGGACAGTTGGCGAGCCACTTCGGACCTGGTTCTGAACTATGGCTTGCGCTGGGAAGCCAGTATGCCCTGGTATGACACGCAGAATAAAATCGAAACGATCATTCCCGGTGAGCAGTCGGTCGTTTTTCCGGGAGCGCCCACGGGCTGGGTAGTACCAGGAGATCCCGGAGTTCCACGCACGCTGGCTCCGACCCAGTGGCACAATTTCTCGCCCCGCTTGGGCTTGGCATACTCTCCCAGTTCATCGGACGGACTCTTGGGCAAACTGTTTGGAGGCCCGGGAAAGACCAGCATTCGCGTAGGTGCCGGCCTCTATTACACTTCCGTCGAAGATCTCTCCCAGTTTCTCGAGGTCGGCGACCCACCCTACGGCCTGTACTACGGCAGTGCGCAACCGCCGCTGCTCGAAGCACCGTATCTTGTTCGCTCCACCGGCACTTCCGTTGGACAGCGTTTTCCTTTCCAGCTTCCCCCCACCAACGTGTCCGCGAAGAATCCCGACACGACTTTTCCCTGGGCGCAAGTCGAGCCCATCTCCTACGGTTTCTCCTTTGACCACCGCAACAAGCTGCCTTATTCGGAGCACTACGAACTTTCGATTCAGCGCCAGATCGGTGCCACGAACGTGATCACCGCCAGCTACGTTGGCAATCAGGGACACAGGCTGGTCACCTCCATCGAGGCCAACCCCGCCAATCCCGCACTCTGCCTGTTCTTGAGTGATCCCAACAACCTCGGCCCCGGTAGCGCCGGCCCTTGTGGCCCCTTCAGCGAGACTCCTCCGTTTGAGGTGACCGTTCAGAATGGACAGTCCATCGGCACCACCACCCCGTGGATTACCACTTCGGGTCAAGTCATTCCGTCGGTGCGCCCGCTCGGCCCGCTCTTCGACACCAATCCGTTTGTGTCCACCGTCGCCAATTCCCGCTACAATTCTCTGCAACTGAGCGCGAGCCACAGCGCAAAGTCGTTGAGCTTTCTGGCTGCCTACACCTTCAGCAAGTGCATGGATAATGCATCCGGCCTGCAGGATTCCACCTATCCATTTGATCCGAGGCGAAGCGTCGCACTCTGCAATTTCGACGTAACGCAATCTTTCGTCGTCAACTACACGTGGTTGCTGCCTTTGGACAAACTGGCGAGTTCTGGATGGGCCAAAAAAGCGCTTGGCGGCTGGAGCCTGTCGGGCATCACGCGTTTCGCCACCGGACTCCCCATCAGTTTGTCGGAGAACGACGACAATGCCCTGATCGGCGCAAACGCGGTGCCGGTTGACGTGCCGAATTTCGCCGGTGGGCAGGTCCTGGCCGACACCAATCCGCGCCACGGAAATTCCTACTTCAACACTTCTCTTTTCACCAATGAGGCCCTAGGGCAGTTCGGCAATTCCCGCCGTCGCTTTTTCCACGGACCGGGACTGAATAACTACGACATGACCTTGTCGAAAACCACGAACATTAGCGAATCCAAAGAAATTGAATTGCGCCTGGATGCGTTCAACGTCTTTAACCATGCGCAATTCGGAAACCCGACCGGAGAAATCAATTCCAGCCAGTTTGGCATGGTTACGGGCGCGAGAGATCCTAGAATCCTGCAGGTCGGAGCGAAATTTCTTTTCTAGAAGCCGTCCTGGACCGGCGCGTTGCGGTAAGTTATGAGACGATTTCTGGTAGCTTAGCTGCGCCCGCAAGTTATGATCTCCGTCCGCAACTCGTCACATTTGTTGCTGGCAGCTTCTCTCCTCTTCTGGGTAGGTGCTTTTCATGTTGCCTCCTCGCGCGCGCAACAGGATGATTCCCAGGAAGACGACTTCAAGACGAACCCTGGTCCCGGCCAACGTACCTTCGCCTCTACCTGCGCCGGCTGCCACGGACTCGATGGCCGGGGGAGCGAGAAGGCGCCCAGCCTGGCCGGCAGCCCCAAGGTGCGAGGTCTTTCCAATGCTCGGCTCTCCAGCATGATTTCTAACGGAATACCCGGAACCGGCATGCCAGCCTTCCATTCGCTGAGTCCCGGGCAGGTTCGCGCAGTGGTCAGCTATCTGCACGTCCTGCAAGGCAAACTTGAGGCCCGAGCGCTTCCCGGCGACGCGGGAACCGGCAAGAAGATATTTTTCGGCAAGGGCGAGTGTTCCTCCTGCCATACCGTTTCCGGCGAAGGCGGATTTATGGGCCCCGACCTGACCGCATACGGCTCTGCCATGTCGGCGAAAGCCATTCTCGACGCCATCCTGACCCCGGCCCGGATCGCGGCATCCGGATACAGATCAGCCGTCGCTACCACCCGCGAGGGCAATCGCGTGGAAGGCGTTGTTCGCAACGAAGACAATTTCTCCGTGCAGTTGCAAACCAAAGATGGCAGTTTTCATTTCTTGCAAAAATCTGACTTGCAGAGCCTGGAATATCTCGGCCAATCGTTGATGCCGACTAACTATAGCGAGCGGCTCAGCCCCAGCGAGTTGAACGATCTGGCCAGCTATCTGATGAGCGCGGGTTCGCCGCCGAAGCCCGCGCGAGCCTCCAAACAGTAGAGGATTCGAATGAGATTTGCCCAAAGCACTGTGTTCAGTATCATCATGGTCGCATGCTTCCCCTTCGCGGCGACCGCCCAAAACCCTCGCACTTTTGAACTGCAGCCGATCTCGCCCAGCTTCTGGAATCTCATCAATCACAACGCGAAACTCGAAACGGTGGCGACAGGCTTCGGTTTTACCGAAGGCCCCATGTGGGACTCCGCTGGATTCCTCTACGTCAGCGACGAAACCCTGAACAAGATTTTCCGCGTCTATCCCGACGGCAGAAAAGAAGAAGTGATTGCGCTGGGAGACCCGGATGGCAACACCTTCGACCGTCAGCATCGACTCATCGACTGCGCCAGTGTTTTGCGGGCGATCATCGCGGTGACGCCCGACGGAAAATACAAGATTCTTGCCGATCACTACGAAGGGAAGAAATTCAACAGTCCCAACGACGTTATTGTTGGACCAGACGGAGCCCTGTATTTCACGGATCCGACGCTCGACCTGGTGGCCGGAGAAAAACAGGAGATTCCATATCAAGGTGTCTATCGTCTCGATGCCAACGGCAGCGTGCGCCTGTTGACCAAGGACCTCACGCAGCCGAACGGCCTGGCCTTCTCTCCGGATGGCAAGCATTTCTACGTCGACGACAGCGAAAAGAGAAACATTCTCGTGTACGACGTGGCCTCGGACGGCTCGCTCACCAACGGCCGCATCTTTGGGGAAGAGCCGGGAGAAAAGCACGATGGCGTTCCCGATGGCATCAAGGTGGACAAGAGACGGGAACCTGTTTATTACCGGTCCCAAGGGCATCTGGGTCTGGGACGCAAAAGGGAATCACCTGGGCACAATCGCCTTGCCCGAGCAGCCGGCAAATCTGACCTGGGGCGACCACGATTACCGGACGCTCTATATCACGGCGACTTCGTCGGTGTATCGCCTCGAAATGAAGACGCCAGGCTACATCCCGTACCTCGCACACTAAACGGCCCGCGCATTCGAGGCGGCTCCCAATAGTTCAATCGATCGCTGTTACTTCCGTTCGGGTGGACGGGATGCATCCAATTGCTATAATGCCAGTGAGGACGGTGCAGCATGTCTCCGGCAGAAGATTTCCGGGAATCGAGACGTTGGCGGCCAATTTGGCATGCATTTCTGATTGCCGTGGCGATCCTCGCTCTCACGGTTAGCCTGTCAACACGCACCTTCTGTCTCACGATTCTGCATGGCGCCACCGCCTATGACGGTTCGGCGCAAGCCACGCGGCAGCACTTGGACCGGGATGCGGTTCGATGGATCCCTCCGGTCCCGGTCTTGACAACTTTGCCGGCTCCTACGTTTTACCCAAGTGTGGCGCCGGCAAGGCCACCACTGCCCGCCCTTTTCCTCGACGACGGCCTCTACAACCGGCCTCCTCCTTCCTGCTGATACGTTCCTCCGTTCTTACAGCCAGTTGCGCTTGACGAATTCGGCGCCCGATCACCGAACTATGGCGGACCAGCCTTCGTTTTAACGAACCTGGACGAGCCTGTATAGCCCACGAATCAGTTCCAAGACGCTAAGTCTCTTGTCTTCAATCTCGAGAGACAGAAAGTTGAAACAATGAGCAGCAAGCAAAAATACATAACCTTTTTCGGGATCGCAGCGGCACTGTGCCTGGCGTTCCTGCGGCTTCCGGGCAAAAGCGCTAAGGCTGGGGTGCAGGACGCGAGTTCCCTTCGGCCGGTCGCGGTCGTACTGGTCAAGCGCGGCCCGGTCGTGAACACACTCACTCTGTCGGGGGCATTCCGCCCGTACCAGCAGGTTGATGTTCACGCCAAAGTGGCGGGTTTCATCCAGAAGATCTTTGTGGATGTGGGCGACCACGTGAAGGCCGGTCAGGTACTGGCCATTCTGGAGGTCCCCGAGCTCAGCGCCCAAGTCAAAGGCGCAAGAGCCGATATTCAGCGCAGCCAGGACGCAACCCACCGCGAACAAAGCGAGATCCGGCGTGCCGAATCCATGCATTCCGCTTACCACGCTGGCTATACGCGACTGAAGCAAGCTTCCGACTCCCGTCCCGGGCTGATTGCGGAGCAGGAACTCGACGACTCCATGGCGAAAGATAAAGAGACCGAAGCCCAAGTGGAGAGCTCGCGTTCCGCGCTGGCCGAGGCAGAGAGCCAGCTGGCAGTTGCTCAGGCCGATCTCGATCGCTTGTTGGCACTCGAAGCCTACTCCCACATCACCGCTCCTTTCGCGGGAGTTGTCACCAAGCGCTATGCCGATACCGGCGCTTTGATTCAGGCCGGGACTTCTTCCGACACCCAGTCCATGCCGGTGGTCCAGTTAGCGGAATGGTCCCGCTTGCGTTTAGTCGTGCCCGTGCCGGAATCGGCGGTCCCGCAGATTCACCTGGGATCCGTCGTGCAGGTACGCGTTTCCGCGCTTAATCGAACCTTTGAAGGACGAGTTGCTCGTTTCGCCGATGCCCTCGATCCTGAAACCCGAACTATGGAAACGGAAATCGATGTCGAAAATCGAGATGGGGCCTTGGTGGAAGGAATGTACGCGGAGACCAACCTCATCCTCAATCAGAAAAATGACGTCCTCACCTTGCCCATCCAAGCCGTGCAACGCCAGGGAGACGGAGCGGCTGCGTGGATGGTGGATCGCGAGGGGCGTATTCAACAGCGAACCATCAAACTGGGTGAAGAGGGGAGCGACCGGGTCGAAATTCTATCCGGGTTGGAGCAGAACGATCAGGTTGTGATCGGGAATCGAAGTGACTTGCGACCGGGCGAAAAAGTTCAGCCCAAGCCGATCGAAGAGAAGCCGGTCAGCGGGGAGGCAGGTCTCTAATGTCCCGATTTGCCATCAAGAACCCCTACTTCATTATCGTCTGTTGTTTAGTCATCGGCATCGTGGGTAGCACTGTCCTGGTGCGCATGCCCGTCGATCTTTTCCCCCCCATCAATATTCCGGTCGTGGTGGTGGCTACTTTCTACGCGGGGATGCCGCCGGAACAGATTGAGACCGATATCACGGGTCGCTTCGAGCGCTTCTTCACCCTGGGCAGTAATATTGACCATATCGAGTCGCGCTCTCTGCCCGGCGTCAGCCTGATCAAGGTCTATTTTCAGCCGGGAACCGACCCTGACGCTGACCTCAGTCAAATCTCCAGCCTGGCCTTGGCCGACTTGAGGAAGCTTCCACCGGGAACCCTGCCGCCCGTGGTTCTGAAGTTTGACGCCTCCAGTTTGCCCGTTTGCCTGATCACTCTCAAAGGCCAGGGACTGAACGAAACTCAACTGCGGGATCTGGGCCAATACAACGTGCGCAACCAAGTCGCAAATGTGCCCGGTGCTTCGGTTCCACAACCGTTTGGTGGACGCTACCGGCAGATTATGGTTTACGTCGACCCGCTGAAGCTGGAGGCCCATGACCTCAGCGTGATGGACGTAGTCCGCACGGTGAATCAGAGCAACCTGATTCTGCCCGCGGGGGACGTGAAGATCGGCCCCATCGACTACAACCTCTACACCAACAGCCAACTTCCCACCCCCCAGGAAATCGATCAACTTCCCTTGAAGACCGTAGGGCAGGCCTCCGTTCTTGTCCGGGACGTAGGCAAGGCGCTGGATGCGCACGCCATCCAAACCAACGTGGTCCGTGTCGACGGCCAGCCCTCCGTCTACTTGCCCATTCTGAAGCAAGGCGGCGACACCAATACCATCGCGGTAGTGAATGGTGTTAAAGACGCCGTGAGCCACTTGACCGATGTGCCCCGGCAGCTCGTGGCCAGGGTCGTATTCGATCAGTCCACCTTCGTTAAGCAGGCGATTGACAATCTATTGCACGAAGGCGCAATTGGACTAGTTCTTACAGGGTTGATGATTCTGCTTTTCCTCGGCAGCATGCGTGCGACGGCGGCCGTGTTCTTGTCCATTCCACTGTCGGCCCTGGCTGCATTCCTCGCCCTGAGCGCGTTCGGCGGCACCGTCAACACCATGGTGCTGGGCGGGCTGGCGCTGGCGTTCTCCCGGCTGATCGATAACTCCGTGGTGGTTCTGGAGAACATCTTTCGACACATGGAAATGGGGGAGTCGCCCGAGGTCGCCGCTGAAAAAGGAGGCCAGGAGGTTGCCCTTCCCGTTCTCGCTGCTACCCTGACCACCGTCGTCGTGTTCTTTCCGGTCGTCTTTCTCTATGGAGTAAGCCGTTTTCTCTTCATCGCGCTCGCCAGCGCGGTCGTGCTTTCCATGCTCGCGTCGTTTTTTGTTGCCATGACCGTCGTTCCGCTGTTTTGTGCCAATTGGATCAAGTCGCCTCATCTCGTACACGAACATGAAGTGTCCGACTCTCGCTTTGGCCACCTGATCTCGGGTTTCAATCGCTATTTCGAGAAGGTACTCCGCCATTACGACCACACCGTCGGGCGAGCTCTGTTACAGCCCGTAGCCACCACCGTCGGGCTCGTGGGCGTGGCTCTGCTGAGCCTCGCTTTATATCCGCTGCTCGGCGTCGCCTATTTCCCACGCACGGATCCGGGGCAGTTCGTGATCAACATGAAAGCTGCTTCGGGAACCCGGCTCGAGTTGGCGGAGCAAGACGTCAAACAAGTAGAGGATGAGATCCGCCGGATCGTGCCGCCCAACGAGTTAGGCATGATCGTGTCCAATATCGGAGTGACGCCCGGCTTCTCCGCCATCTACACGCCCAATTCGGCGGAGCATACCGCTTTCGTTCAAGTCAGCCTGAAGGAAGGCCACAAAGTCGGCAGCTACGAGTACATGAACCGCGTGCGCACGGCCTTGCGCAACGACCTGCCTCAACTCAGCGTCTATTTCCAGTCTGGCGGATTGGTGGATTCAGTTCTGAATCTTGGTTTGCCCGCGCCCATTGATGTGCAGGTAAGCGGGATGAACCTGGATAAAACCTTCCAGACCGCCAGCGGCATTGCGAGCCAGATTCGTCATCTCCCGGGAGTCAGCGACGTGCTCATTCCGCAGGATGTGGATTATCCCGCGCTGCGCATCGATATCGATCGTGAAAGAGCCAGTCTCGTGGGCCTCAGCCAAAAAGAAGTGGTGGACAATGTCATCACTGCTCTGGCCTCGAACCAGATGATCGCGCCCAGCTATTGGGTTGACCCCCGGAGCGGAAATGACTACCTGCTAACCGTGCAGTATCCCGAAAGCGAAGTGCACTCGCTTAATGATCTGAAGCAGATTCCCCTTCGAGCGGCGGCCAACGTGCGCACCACGCAACTCGATTCTGTCGCGGATATCTCCCCTATCCTGTCGCCCACGGAGGTCGATCATTACCAGTTGCGGCGGGTGGTTGACGTGTACGTGGCTCCAAAAAGCGAAGACCTGGGGAAGCTGACCAGCTCCATCGAGCAAATCGTTGCCCAAACCACAGTTCCCCGGGGCATCCGCGTCGACCTGCGGGGTTCGGTGCAGGGTATGCGGTCCTCCTTCAAGAGTTTCGGATTCGGCCTTTTCTTGTCGGTCGCGTTGGTGTACCTGATCCTGGTCGCTCAGTTCCAGTCCTTCCTCGATCCCTTCATTATTCTCTTTGCCATTCCACCCGGACTCGCCGGAGTGCTGTTCATACTCCTGTTGACAGGGACCACGCTGAACATCATGTCGCTGATGGGCCTGGTGATGATGGTGGGCATTGTGGTCTCGAACAGCATTCTAATCGTGGATTTTTCTCGCAGCCTGTGGCGTCAAGGCACGCCCCTCAAGGAGGCAGTGGTGGTGGCGAGCCGCATTCGTCTGCGCCCCATCCTGATGACTTCGTTAGCCACGATCATCGGCTTGATCCCGATGGCCCTCAAGCTGGGCACTGGCGCAGAAGCATACGCTCCCCTGGCGACGGCAATTATCGGAGGCCTGGCGTTGTCAGTCGTCGTCACCGTCTACCTCGTCCCAGCTGCGTATCTCTGGTTCCACCAACACGAAGAGCACCCACTCCAGGAGGTATCGGCGTGAACCGAAAAATAGTCGTTCTGATTTTCCTGATCAGCTGCACGGCCTGCTTTGGCCAGTCCACGGTTATGGTGCAGAATCCCCCCGGCGCGCTTTCGACCCCTTCCGCCAGCACAGCGGCATCGCTGGGCAGGCAAACCGGTGCTGGTCAGCAGAGTCCACCGGCCGTCATTCGTCTCTCTGCCAAAGACGCGGAGGCGATAGCCCTGAAGAACAACCCTGCGATTTCCGTGGCGCGGCTGAATGCCCTGGCTTCGCAACAGGTAACGCGAGAAGTTCGTTCCAACCTTTGGCCGCAAGCCTACGCCAACATGACTGCCGTGGATGCCCGCGAAAACAGCCGCATCACCGCCGGGGGCTTGAATAATCCAATCATCTATACCCGGGCCGCCGGCGGAGCGACTCTGAGCCAACTCATCACCGACTTCGGCCATACCACCAATCTGGTCGCCAGCGCCCGGCTACAAGCCCAAGCCGAGGAACAAAATGCACTCGCCACAAAAGAAGACGTCCTGCTGGCGGTGGACCAGGCTTTCTATAATGCCTTGCAAACCCACGCAGTTCTGCAGGTGGCGGAGCAGACGGTCGCGTCGCGGCAATTGCTCTCCGATCAGGTTTCAGCACTCACCAACAGCAAGCTGAAATCGGAACTGGATTTGAGCTTTGCCAACGTAAATCTTGCTCAAGCCAAGCTCCTCTACCTGGACGCCTTGAACAATGACAAGGCGGCTATGGCGGACCTGTCTGCGATTCTCGGCTATCCCACGCTGCAGAACTTTGAACTCGTTAACGACAGCCAAGCCTTGACTCCACCGCCCGCGGACATCGACAAGCTATTAGCGGACGCCTTCAGCATGCGTCCCGAGATTCTGGGATTGGAGTTCGCATCCGAGTCGGCTGCGAAGTTGCACCTCGCTGATCGAGATCAGATGTTCCCTACGATCAGCGCTCTAGCCGCATACGGCGATTCTCCGGTCCGCGACGATCGCGTCTACGGCCCCTACGGAGCCGTGGGCGTTAATCTTCAGATTCCGGTGTTCAACGGATTCCTGTATTCCTCCCGGGCGCACGAAACAGATTTGCGGGCACAAGCGGTGCAGCAACGTCTCATGGACCTGCGGAATCGCATCGCCCGCGACGTGCGGACCAGTTGGCTGGCCGCCAGCACCGCCTTCGATCGCGTCAGCGTGAGTGAGCAGCTCCTGGCGCAGGCTAATCAAGCTCTTGATCTGGCCCAGACTCGCTACAAGCTCGGTCTCAGTTCGATTGTCGAATTGAGTCAGGCCCAACTGCAGCAGACTCAGGCCGAAATCGGAAATGCTCAGGCGGGGTATGAGTACCGGCTCGCGCTGTCCCGGTTGCAGTATGAAACGACCGGTCTGTGACCCGGCCGACTGTGTTTCCTCAGGCGCCGCTCCAGGCCTTCGGCGTTTCGACATACGACCGATCCAGGGCCGCCACCGAGGCGCAGCCCAGCAGTCGAAGCGTACGCTCGACGTCGCATCGCAATATCTCCAGCGCCCGGGCCACGCCCGCCTGCCCTGCAGCCGCAAGTCCATAAGCGTACGCGCGCCCCATCAGAACGGCGCGCGCGCCCAGGCAAAGTGCTTTCACAATGTCGCCGCCCCGGCGGACGCCCCCATCCATGAGTATTTCCACTTGCCCCCTCACCGCCGCAACCACTTCTGGAAGCGCGCGCAACGAAGCAGAGACCGAATCCAGTTGCCGCCCGCCGTGATTCGACACCACGATCGCGGCGGCGCCTTCATCCACGGCCCGTCGGGCGTCGTCGCCGGTGAGCAGGCCTTTGACCACAATGGGTCCGGACCATAATTCACGAATCCATCGCAAATCCTCCCAGGTTACGGTCGCCTGCGCTAACGCAGACACAACATCGACAAGCTCCATCGGCCCTTTGCCGGGGATCACGATGTTCTCCAGCTTGGGCACACCTCCATCCAGCAGAAACGACGCTAGCCATCCGGGATGCGCAAGAATGTCGGGCAGGTAGGGAATCTTCGCAAACAACGAAGGGCCGAGAAGCTCCTTCATTCCATTCCGCGGATCGCGTTCACGCATTCCCGCCACGGGAGTATCCACAGTGATCACCAGGGCCGAGAAGCCGGCACGGCGCGCCCGGTCGAGAGCGCCTTCGGCGGCTTCGCGCCCTCCCAGCAAGTACAACTGGTAACACACCGGACCCTGCGATGCCGCTCTTACGTCCTCCATCTTGTGGCCAGAAATCGTGGAAAGAATGTATCCCGTGCCCGCCTCGCCCGCCGCCCGCGCTGCAGCAACTTCGCCTTCGGGATGCATCAGCCGGCTGTATCCCACGGGCGCGAGCATCGCCGGAAAGGAAATCTCATGCCCGAGCACCCGCGTCTTAAGATTGCAATCGGCCACCGCCACCGCGCCTCGCGGCCGGAAGATCACATCGCGAAAGGCGCGGCAGTTTTCGGACAGGGTAAGCTCTGCCTCCGCGCCTCCATCCAGGTAGTCGAACACCGACCTGGGGAGCCGACGCTGCGCCAGGCCTCGCAGATCCTCAATGTTGACGACGCGGGAGAGAGCTCGGGCGGGATTCGTAGAAGCCATCTTCAGGTCTCGTTGGGCAAACTAGCCGGCGGAGCAAGCATCCACCGAGCCGCTTTCACAACGCCCTCAAGAGTAAATGGTGGCTACGAGTTCAGCTAGAGCCAGATTGATTTCCGGCATCCGGTGCCCAGGCCTGCAGTTTAACCAGCCAATTCGCGGGTTCGGGGAGAATCGCGAATTTGGGCAGGTCGCCGCGCACCATCGCTACCTCATCACAACAATGAAACCTGGGGCAGGCGTGGCAGTCCTTGTAGATCTTGTCCGGTATATCTTCGCGCTGCGCGACCGAGAATCCTTGACCCGCGAAGAAATCGGGTTTGCGCGTAAAAAGGCAGATGCAATCCACCCGATGGCGTTTCGCCTCAGCCATCAAGGCCTTCACCAGGCGTCCGCCACCGCCTCGGCCTTGCGCCCAGGGGGCAACCGTGATCGAACGAATTTCCGCCAGGTGCGTGCCATACAAATGAAGCGCGCCACAACCGATGATGCGGCCGTCATCTTCGAGAACCACAAAGTCTCTGACGTTCTCGCAAATCTCCGCCAGCGTGCGCGGCAAGAGCGTGCCGTCGCCGGAGTAGGCCGAGATCAACTCGTGAATGTGCTGCGCGTCGGGCAGGATTGCTTTACGCGTGCGCATGAACCTCCTCGCGGAGAGCAGCGATCCTCTCCCTGGTAGCATTGATCGCCTGGCGCACGCGTGCCGGAGCGGTCCCTCCCGGCACATCGTGGATCGCCAGCACAGAGGCCAGCTTCAACCATTCGTAGAAGTCCTGATCGAACGCCGGGCTCAAAGATTGCAAGTCATCCAGAGGCAAATCCTGAAGTTCGCAATCTCTTTCGAGACACATTTGCACCGCCTTGCCAATCCGTTCATGCGCGAGCCGCGAGGGCACTCCGCGCTGCACCAAATAAGTAGCGGCGGCCCACGCATTCATGAATCCGGATTGCGCCTCCTGATTCATGCGTTCGTTATGAAATTCCACGGCTTTCATCCAACCAGTTACCAGCGGCAACATCTGTAAAAGAGTGTCCGAGGCGTCGAACAGCGGCTCCTGCGTTTCCTGCAGATCTTTGTTGTAAGCGAGCGGCAGTCCCTTCACTGCCACCAGAAGCGCGGTTGCATGCCCCAGAACCCGGCCGCTCTTGCCCCGCACCAACTCCAGCAGGTCCGGGTTCTTCTTCTGGGGCATCGCACTGCTGCCGGTGGCGTAAGCCTCCGGCAACCCCACGAACCCATATTCCTGGGAAGAAAACAGGATCATCTCTTCCGCCCATCGGCTCAAGTGAATGGCGACCAGAGACAGTGCGTTGACGAACTCGATGACAAAATCCCGGTCGCTGGTGGCGTCGATGCTGTTCGCGGTGGGGCCATCGAAGCCAAGACTGTTAGCCATAAAAGCACGATCGAGCGGCAGCGTTGCCCCGGCCACCGCCCCCGATCCCAAGGGACAGACATTCAGCCGCTTGCGGCAGTCGGCGAGCCGGTCGGCATCGCGCAAAAACATTTCGACATAGGCCAGCAGCCAATGGCCGACCAAAACCGGCTCTGCCTTCTGCAGGTGTGTGTACGCTGGCATGGCTGCATCGCCTGCCTGTTCCGCGCGATCCACCAGCCCACTGCAAAGTTCGCCGAGCTCGTGACGCAGTTGATCTATCGTCGCCCGCACGTACAATCGCAGATCGGTCGCAATCTGCTCGTTCCGGCTGCGGCCGCTGTGCAGCTTATATCCAGCTTCCCCAATCAGCGCCACCAACTGCTTCTCCACGAAGTGATGCACATCTTCCGCTTCCGCGTCGTCGAGAAACGATGGCGCCGCCGTCGCGCGTTCGCCAATCTGCTCCAGCCCCTGCAGTATGCTGATCAGTTCGTCCGCCGACAGAACTCCGGCGTTCCTTAACGCGCGCGCGTGCGCGCTGCTGGCCGCCAGTTCGCAATGCAGCAGCCTGCGATCGAAGCCGAACGACCGCTGCCACCTCTCGAAATCGGGGTCCAGCGGTTGCCGGAACCTTCCCGACCACATCTTCATCGTGCGACCTCCACTCGTGCGCGAGCTCGCGACCGCGACGGCAGCCCAAGAATGCGAATGAATCCGGCTGCATCCTTCTGGTCGTAGCTGTCTCCCATGGTGAACGACGAAAGGTCGGTGCGGTAGAGAGAATGTTCCGACTCTCGGCTGACCACGGAAACATTTCCTTTGTACAGAGACAACGTAACGCTGCCCGTCATTTCCTTCTGCGTGCTTTCGACGAATGCGTCCAGAGCCTCGCGCAGCGGAGTGAACCACAGGCCGAAGTAGACCAACTCCGCATACTTCAGCCCGATGTGCTGCTTGAAGTGCGCGACGTCCCTCTCCAGGCACAACGCTTCCAGCTCGCGGTGGGCTGCGATCAGCAGCGTGCCGCCGGGAGTCTCATAACATCCCCGCGACTTGATCCCCACAAATCGGTTCTCCACCAGATCCACGCGGCCAACCGCATTTCGAGCGCCAATTTCGTTGAGCAACTCCACCAGCAATACCGGATCCAATTTCATCCCGTTGACCGAGACCGGCGCTCCCGCTTCGAACCCAATCTGCACGTGCTCCTCTTTATCCGGCGCATCCTGCGGCGACCGCGTGATTTGCCACGTGCTCGGCAAGGGCGCGTTCGCAGCGTCTTCCAGTTCGCCGCCTTCGTGACTGATGTGCCACAGGTTGCGGTCGCGGCTGTGAATCTTTTCCCGGCTTGCCGCCACTGGAATCCCGCGCTGCTCCGCGTAATCGAGGCAGTCTTCACGCGACTTCAGCGCCCACTCCCGCCACGGGGCAATGATCTTCAACTCCGGAGCCAGCGCCTGGTAGGTCAGTTCAAACCGCACCTGGTCGTTGCCCTTGCCCGTGCATCCGTGCGCGACCGCGCTCGCCCCCTCCCGCAATGCCACTTCAACCTGATGCTTCGCAATCACGGGGCGTGCCAGCGAAGTTCCGAGCAGATACTTATGTTCGTAGACAGCCCCGGCTTTCAACGCGGGGAAGACATACCCCGTCAGAAATTCTTCGCGGAGATCCTCCACCACAACTTTGCTCGCGCCCGTGGTGTACGCCTTTTCCACCACGGCCTCCATGTCGTCTCCCTGGCCCACATCGCCCACCATGGCGATGACGTCGTAGGAGTGGTTCTCCTTCAGCCACGGAATGATGATCGATGTGTCCAGTCCACCGGAATAAGCGAGAACAACTGTTTCAGGCATGAGCGCTCCTAACGGGCAGGCGAACCGCGCCGCCCAGCAACAAATACAGAATGGATTTTTGAACGTGCAGCCGGTTTTCCGCCTGCTCGAAGATGACCGAATTGTCGGAGTCCATCACTTCGTCGGTGACTTCCTCGCCGCGATGTGCCGGCAAGCAGTGCATAAACACCGCGTGCGACGCGGCTTCCGCCATGAGTTCCCGGTTGACCTGGTAGGGCGGAAATATCCCGGCGCGCTCCTCGGCCTCGTGCTCCTGGCCCATGCTGGCCCACGCGTCGGTGTAGACCGCATCCACCCCCGCGACCGCTGCATGCGGGTCAGTGAGCACTTCGATTTGAGCGCCCGTCTGTTTTGCAATCTTGCGCGCATCGGCCACAATCTGCGCATTCGGCGCGTACCCCTTCGGCGTGGCGATGCGGATCGAAGACCCCAGGCACGCGCAAGTCAGCAGAAGCGAATGCGCTACATTGTTGCCGTCGCCCACATACGCCAGACAAAGATTCTTGAGATCGCCGAATCGCTCCTGCAGCGTGAAGTAGTCCGCCAGCGCCTGGCAGGGATGCTCCAGGTCGCTGAGCGCGTTGATCACCGGGACTGAAGCATGACGAGCCATGCCCGTGATTGTTTCCTGCGCGAACGTCCGCAGCACGATCACATCCACCCAGCGTTCCAGGTTGTGCGCAATGTCGCTCAGCTTCTCGCGAGCATCGAGCCGCCCCTGCGACTGGTCAACGAACATGGTGGTCCCGCCCAGGCTGGCCATCCCAGCTTCGAAGGTGAGCCGCGTCCTAAGGGACGGCTTCTCAAAAAACATCACCATCTGTTTACCCGCCAGCGACCGTTGAAAAACCGATGGGCGAGACTTCATTAGTTCCGCCAGATGGAGCACGGCCTCAACGCCCTGTCGCCCAAGGTCGCGGGTCGAAACCAGGTCTGGGCACCAGAAGATGCCGGGAAAAGTTTCCGGCACCGCCGGCGCCCTGCTTTGCAATGGACTATTCAACTCAAACTCCTTATTTAAAAAATTCATTTTCAGGAGCACACGTGCGCGACCGCATCACGCGCAGGTGACCTCTGTCCCACACGGCAGCTTGGTCAGATAAAACTGGGACAAAGCGTCGACTTCCGCGGCCGGCAAAATTCGCACCCGGCCCACGCCCTGTTTCAGCGCCTGCTTGCATGCTTCCAGTTTGGGCAACATGCCGCCGCTGATAATGGATCCCGCCGCCAGATCCTCCGCTTGCTTGGTGCTCAGCCACGGAATCACCGTTCCTTCCGCGTCTCTCACTCCCGGCACGTCTGTCAGGAAGATGAGCGCGTTGGCGTGGCAAGCGGCCGCGCAGGCTGCCGCCATTTCATCCGCATTCACGTTGTAGTACTCGCCGTCCGCGCCCAGCGCGAGCGACGCCAGCACCGGAATCCCTCCCTGTTGCCACAAAGCCTCGATCCAGCACGGTTCCGCAAAACAAATCTCACCGACGAATCCCAGATCACTACCGCGCACATGTTTCTTGCGCGCGCGAAAGCTCATCCCATCACCGCCACAGAACCCCACCGCTGGCATTCCCGCAATCTGAATCGCCGCCACCAGCTTTTTGTTAACGATTCCGCCCAGCACCATCAGCGCGACATCTCGAGTTTCGGCGTCTGTGACCCGGAGCCCGCCGACAAACTCACTCTCTTTCCCGAGTTGTTTCAGCATCCGCGTCAACGCACTGCCGCCGCCATGTACCACGGCCACGCGATGCCTATCCTGCGCCAATTCCGCGATGGCCCGAGCGCACTTGCGCAACGTCGCCGCATCTTCCAGCGCCGCTCCTCCGATTTTGACCACGATCGTCATTGCAAGCCTTCGTCCTCTGCCCACCCATACATCAGGTTCATGTTCTGCACCGCCTGTCCCGCCGCGCCCTTGAGCAGGTTGTCGATGCAGGAGATCAACACCAGCCGCCGGCCGTCCTCCGCCAGACAAAATCCCAGGTCGCAATAGTTCGTGTGCAGAGAGAATTGCACTTGCGGAAGTTTCGGGGTTTGAAAAACTCGAACCCAGCGTTTGCCCGAATAAAAGTTCCGAAAGCACGACTCCACTTCCAACGGAGTCATTTCCCGGTCCAGGTGAACGTAGACCGTCGACAAAATCCCGCGTGGAATCGGCAGCAGATGCGGCGTGAAGGTCAATTCCTGCGCGCTCAGTCCCAGTTGCTCAACCATCTCCCCCACGTGCCGGTGATTGAAGACCGAATAGGCGGACAGGTTGTCGGCCACCGACACAAAATGCGTTTTGGCGGTAGGCTCCTTCCCCGCTCCCGATACTCCCGACTTCGAGTCGGAGATGATCCCGCGATTTCGGTCTACCACCCCAGCCTTCAACAGTGGCGCGACAGCCAGAATCACCGAAGTTGCGTAGCAGCCGGGATTAGCCACCAGCGCGGCATTCGCCACGCGATCGCCATTCAATTCCGGCAACCCGTAGACCGCTTTCTCGGTAAGCTCCACTGCCGCCACGGAATCCGAATCCTGAAAGCTGTAAATCGCTCGATGCTGTTCCTGCTTCAACCGCCAGGCCCCGCTCAAATCAATCACGCGCAGGCCCTGCGCCATCGCCTCCGGCACCAGCGAGCGCGATACGTCGTGCGGCGTCGCCAAAAACAGCAACTCCACTCCTTGCTGCTTTAACGCCGGCCAGGAGAGCGAATGCAGTGGGTAGCCTCCATTGCCGGAAAGAGCGGGAAACACATCCGCTAGGTCCGAAGCGCTCCCATTGTCGGCGGTGCGCCGGAGCAGCGCCGGCTTCTCCACCCGGGGATGCCGCAAAAGGATTCGCGTGAGCTCCAGGCCGGAATATCCGGTCGCGCCCAGCACCGCGGTTTTGAGCTTCGCTGTCATCTAGCTCAGCATTTCCTCGATCCGGCCCGCCAGCCTCCGGCCCTCTTCCTTGTCCGGACAAACAATCAGGATGGTGTCGTCGCCGGCAATGGTGCCGACAACTTCGGACCAATCGGCCTCGTCCAGGGCCGCGGCGACCGGCTGCGCGCTGCCCACGATAGTCTTGATCACCAGCAGGTTCTGGGCGGATCGGATATCGAGCACAAACTCCTTAACCAGCCGCGAAACCGGAGGCAGCGCAACGCCCGCCCCGCTCTCCCCCTGGGCCACGGAATATCCGTGCGCTGTCTTGCTCAGGTTCAGATCGCGGATATCCCGCGAAAGCGTGGCCTGGCCCACCTTGAATCCCCGCTTGCGCAGAACCCGCTGCAAGTCTTCCTGGCTGGCGATCGATCCATGCCGCAGCACTTCCAGGACCGCCCGTTGCCGCAATGTCTTATTCATGATGAATAAATATTCACAAGAATGAATAAATATGTCCTCATCTTACGGACCGGGTGGGAAATGTCAAGGGAAAATGTCCGCCGGGAAGTCCGCGGCGGTTACTTTGATTGGACGCAAGAATGGAGGCTAAATCTGGTAGTCGACGTCTTCCATGATCCGCTGCAGCGACGCCGCCAGCGGTTCGCTCTTCGTTCCCGATCCTTCCATCTGCTGCACTCGTTCGCGCAGCTTGTTGACTTCCGTGGCCACCGCCGCCAGCGCTTCCGACAGCGGATCATTGATCTGCTTGGGATCGGTAATCACGACCCGCTTGCCTTCACGGAAAATGATGTGTCCGGGCACGCCCACGACCGTCGAATTCTCTGGAACGTTGCGCAGCACCACCGAACCTGCGCCGATGCGGCAGTTCTTCCCCACCGTGATGTCGCCCAGAATCTTCGCTCCACCGCCCACCACAACGTTGTCTTCGATCGTGGGATGCCGCTTGCCGTGTTCCTTGCCCGTGCCTCCCAGGGTCACGCCCTGATACAGAGTCACGTCATCGCCGACGATTGCCGTCTCCCCGATCACGACTCCCATCCCATGATCCACGAACAGCCGCCGCCCAATCTTGGCCCCGGGATGAATCTCAATCCCGGTGAGAAAGCGCGCCACCTGCGATAGCCACCGCCCCAGCAGAAACAGGCGATGATTCCACAGCCAATGATTCATGCGATAGAACCACACCGCATGCAGACCCGAGTAGCACAGGAACACCTCCAGGCGCGACTTCGCTGCCGGATCGCGTTCCCTCACCGTGGCGACATCCTCTCGAATTAACGACAGCAGGTGCGGCATAAATATCGATATGGCTGCGAATACTGACACGAACGATCTGAGTCCGCATCAGGCCGGGAGCGCCACCGTCGGAATCTGCAGCGCCTTGTCCCGCAGCTCCTGAAACAGGATACTGCTCAAATAGCGCTCGCCAAAAGACGGCAGAATCACCACGATCAGCTTGCCCGCATTCTCCGCGCGCCGCGCCACCTTTAGAGCCGCGACCACCGCCGCTCCGGACGAGATCCCCACCAGCAGTCCTTCTTCGAGCGGCAGCCGCCGCGCCATCGCGATCGATTCCTCATTGGTCACGGTGATGACTTCGTCAATGTAGTCCCGGCGCAGGATGCTCGGAATAAATCCGGCCCCAATGCCCTGGATTTTATGCGGCGAAGGCTTGCCCCCGGAAAGAACCGCGCTGTCAGCCGGCTCCACCGCCACTGCCTTGAACGAAGGCTTCTTCGGCTTGATGTACTCGCAGATGCCGGTGATCGTTCCTCCCGTGCCCACGCCTGAGACAAGAATGTCAGCGCGTCCGTCGGTGTCGTTCCAAATCTCCGGACCGGTGGTTTCGAAATGAATCTTGGGGTTGGCCGGATTGTCGAACTGCTGCAGCATGTAGCCGCCGGGAGTATTCGCCAGAATCTCCTTGGCCTTGAGAATCGCGCCTGTCATTCCCCTCGGGCCCGGGGTGAGGACCAATTCCGCCCCAAACGCCAGCAACAGCACCCGCCGCTCCAGGCTCATGGTTTCGGGCATGGTCAGGACGAGCTTGTAGCCCTTCACCGCAGCGACGAACGCCAGCCCAATACCAGTATTGCCGCTGGTCGGCTCGATCAGCACCGTTTTGCCGGGTTGAATTTTTCCTGCCCGCTCCGCCTCCACGATCATGCTCACGCCGATGCGGTCCTTCACGCTGGCCAGCGGATTCTGGCTCTCCAGCTTCGCCACCACCTCGGCCACGCATCCCGCAGTCACCTTATTCAGCCGCACCAGCGGCGTATGCCCAATCAACTCCGTCACGTCGTTCGCGATTCTCATAGACGGCTATCGCCTCCCACGGATTGGATGCCGCCGCGCTGCGAAAGCATCCATCCTCCGTTCACCGGTACAGGCTAACACCAGCCGCCAGCGAACGTAGATTTCCGTCCGACGCTGTGCCTGGTTCGTGCTATGGAATCTGAGTGCTTGCCGGGCTTTACGAGAAAATCCGCAGTTCGCGGGGCTAGCGTTGGGTTCGCATCAGGATTCGCGCAGGAGTTGATTGCAGAGGATCCGCCGAAAAAACGGGAAAGGCCCGACTTCAGTCGGGCCGTACGTGCTGCCGAGCATTCGGCTTCGGCCTTTAGGGGAAGAATCGCCTTTGTCCGTACTTCGAAAGCGCACGCTACCGGTGCGCCAGCCCGTAACCCACGGCCCCGGCGGAGCCTCCGATGTTGACCATGGAGACGATCCGTTCCAGTCGGTGATGACCGGTCCGGTGAAAGAAATAACTGAGACAAACTACGCCCGCCGTTTCTCCGGCAAAGTTCACGGCCAGCCCCGCTGTGGAGCGGCCAAACACGCGAACCAGCGGATTCATCTCCTGACCGCCACTCTGCAGATTAGCGCGAGTCACCGCAAAGTCGGCGGCGCTCAAGGCGGCGGAGGCCGCAAACAACGCCGCGTTCTCTTTATCCCAGAACCTGTGTTCGCCAGCGAGGCGAGAAGGTGTGCTGATGACGGGCGATGCCGGTTCAACGAACGGTTTTGGCGCGTCCACAGTGGGTCCCTGCGCCAAAAGCGCTGGGCAAAATAGGACGCCGATCAACAGGACGGCGCTGAACCGGAATTGCTTCGAGATTGTGTGGGAAGTCATAGGCGCTCGCCGATGTTCTCGGCGCAGCACTCGGGAAGGGGCAATCCCCCGGCCAAGTTCCCCACATTAGAACTGCGGCAAACCTTTCATAATCAGTCATTTATGTTGTTGCCTGTGTGAAAAGCCCGAAGTAACTGTGCACTCTTTTGCGAGTTCCCAGCCGGGAATTTACTACCTTCGTGCAAGGTTGGAAAAAACGCTTGGAAAAAAGGTGGACCCAACTTCAAATCTTCACACGCGCGGATCGCCCGCCAGGCTTCCCCGCAGGCAACTTCTCTTCGCGCTCGAGGGTTCCTAATAATTAGGACAAGCCATAGAAGTCCGTCACGCTAGGGGAATGCCGACGGATCGACAGGGGGGGAATCATGAAATATCTCAAATACCTGGCTTTATTGGCCGTGTTGGCGATTCCCGCTACATATTCCCAGGCACAAGTTGCATTTGGGGTTCAAGTTGGACCGGGCTATTACGGAACAGGCTACGGCTATTACGGTGGTCCGCCAGCCTGCGCCTACGGCTACTACGGCTACTATCCTTACGCCTGCGCGCCCTACGGCTATTACGGGCCGAGTTGGTTTGCGGGTGGCGTATTTATCGGCGCCGGTCCGTGGTACCACGGCTACTATGGCCGCCCCTACTATGGACGGGGCTGGTACGGACGCGGCTGGGGTGGCCCAGGCTGGGGTGGACGAGGCGGGTACGGACGAGGCGGGTACGGGCACGGTTTCTACGGTCGCGGATATGGCTACGGCCGTAGCGTCGGACGAGGCTGGGGTGGCGGCGGCTTCCACGGCGCGAGCGGGTTTCACGGAGGTGGAGGTGGCTTCCATGGCGGAGGCGGGTTCCACGGTGGTGGAGGGCACGGCGGCGGGCGTCACTAACGCAGCCCGGATTCTGTATTAGAAAACGGCTGGCAGCGCGCGCTGCCAGCCGTTTTCGACTTCGTACCGACTCTCCGATTACTTCTTGTAGACCACTCCGCCCTTCATCACAAATTCAACATTCTGCAAGACTCCAATATCCTGCAGCGGATCTCCCGGCACAGCGATCACATCGGCCAGATACCCCGGCTCCAGTGCTCCGATCTGCCCGTCCCAGCCCAGCAGTTTCGCTCCATGGACCAGGTCCGCCTGCAGCACCGCCAGTGGAGACATGCCGTACTTCACCATCAGCACGAACTCACGGGCCTGCGTCCCATGCGGAAACGGCCCCACGTCCGAGCCGACCGCCATGGGTACGCCGGCCGCCACCTGCTTTTTGAATTCCTGCACCTTCACGTCGAGCATCTCCTGTTCCCGCGCAGCCTGTTTCGTCGTGGCCGCGTGTTCCGCAAAATATTCGAAGATGGTAAACGTCGGCACCGCAAAAATCTGTTTCTCTTTCATCAGCCGCATGGTCTCGTCGCCCAGCTGATTCGCGTGATCAATGGAAACCACTCCCGCTTGCGCGGCAAAAAGTGTTCCCGGTTCTCCGGTAGCATGCACCGCCACGTGCCGGCCGACCCGCGCCGCCTCTTTCACCGCCGCTTCCAGTTGCGCCTCGCTGTACTGATACGGGGTCGTGAACTTTCCCTCTCGAACCGAATCTGTTCCGGTCTCATAAATCTTGGTAAAATCCGCGCCTTCTTTGAACTGCCGCCGCATCACCGCGACAAGTTCGTCGGCGCTATTGGCATAATCCGCATTCGGCAGAACGTGCTGCTCCGGGTTGTAGCCGATCGCATCCTCGTGCCCGCCCAGGATATTGATCGCATTCCCGCTGATACGCAGCCGCGGCCCCGGTATCCGTCCTTCATCAATCGCATTGCGAACCGCGGTGTCGGCCGATCCCGCGCCCTCGGTCCCCATGTCGCGCTCCGCCGTGAATCCCGCCATCAAGTCAGCCCGCGCCGCCAGCGTTGCCGTGATCGTGCGCTCCGGCACCGACTCCTGCACCGTCTGCAGATCCTCCGCCCCAGGATGGAGAAAAAGATGAATGTGCGCATCAATCAACCCGGGTAGCAGGGTGCGATCGCCCAGGTCGATGACTTCCGCTCCCGTCGGACGCTTCACCGCACTCCCCACCTCAACGATGCGCTCGCCCTGCACCAGCACTTCCCCGGGTTTGACCACGCGCCCGGTCCTGACCTCCAACAACCGCGCCGCATGCAGCACAATCGGCCGCGGCAGCACAGCTTGCTGCCCAGGGGCATGCCCAGCGATACCCAAAAACAACAGGAGCAATGCGAAAGCGGAAATAAGACTCTTGTTAGTCATATCGCCCGCGATAGTACCACCTTGCAATCGCGCCCTGCCACCAGCTCTTCTTTGCGAACTTTGCGCCCCCTTTGCGTTTCTTTGCGGTTGAAAGCTTAAAAAGCACTTTGGAAACTAGCTCCCAACACGACCATAAATCAACTTGGCGGCTCCACTCCTTTGTGATCCCAATCACCAGCGACAGTGGAACCGCTCACACCGCAAACCCGCACCCACACGCGAAACTTGGATCATCGTATGAACGGGTTCACAGTACTCACCAATCGCAAGCGCGCTTTGATCGCCCTGGCCCACTCCGCCGTGTTCCTCGGGATTGCATTCCACGGTTTCGCGTCGCCCAAAGCTGGAGTCGTCCTCCCCGGCTCCGCCGCCCGGCTCGACGTCATCCTCATCGTGATCTACTTCACGGTCGCATCCATCCTCGCCTGGCTGGTGAGTATTTCACGCTGCGCCCGGGAACGCCTGTATTTCGCCCTCTGCGCCGGCAGTGTAACCTTCGGCCTGTTGCGCACCATCTTCGGAGACGCCTCTCTTCCCGCTGCCCAGTATCTGCGCGTGGTCCTGCTAACTTCCGCCGTCATCGTGGGTGCCTGGATTTTTCGTTCCTTCTCCCGTCCCCTCGCGCAAGCCGCACTGCCCGACTGATTCCCGGAAACCAGAAAGCCGCCCGGGATCAATTCCGGGCGGCGATTCAGGAGGTTTGAGCGAGGCCGTTCCCTAGCCTGACGAGACGGACGGGTCAGGAAAGGAAGAATTCTTTTGTCAGCGTCGCCCAGTCCTCGTTAGGCATATGCGCCGTGAGGTCATCGACTGCCACGCCGCCATCCTGTGCCAGTGCACCCAGCGCCATCGGCATTCGCTTCTGCAGCCGCAGCGCCGACTCCTCGGTCCACCAGCGGGCGAGCGCGCCGCCCAGCAGGTTGCGGAAGTTGAGCTTCGAATCGGGAGCCTGCACCGTCAGCAGCCAGCCTTCGCCATAAGGATCCTTCCGCGCCAGTTCTGGATCCTTTATCACGGCCTCGTTGATGTCAGTCACCGTGCCTTCGATCGGCGAAACCATGTCCACCGACTTGCCGTCGCGGAAGATCGTCCAGATTTTCTGCCCCTGGCGGACCCAGCGGCCTCGCTGCGGCAGCGCGATGCTCTCAATCTTTCCCACCAGTTTCGATGCGAAGTCGTCCATGCCCACCCGCACCCGATCCGGGCTCTCGCTCAGCGCCCAGGTGTGCCCGACGTGATAGCGCACATTCTCCGGAACCTGAAAGCCCGCCACCAGCGCCGGCACCACTCGGGGCGCGGCATCATGCTGCGCGGCCTGCAAAACCGGTTGCTTCGCCAACTGCCTCTGACCGCGCACGTAATCGATCGCCAGAAAAATTCCGAATGTAAGCAGAACCATGATGACTGTCATAACCCACCTCGCCCCGAGCGTCCTTTCTTCAGGACCGCTCGTCACCTTTCCTAAAGGCAATCGCCAGGCCAAACCGTCGCGCCCTGTCCACAGGAAATCTCGGGCGCACATATCTTGCAATTTGAACGAGATAGAGAACCTGTCCCTGCCACACCAGAAATCCTGCATGGAAACTCAGCAATCAACTCCGATGAAGATCGCAACGACAAAGCAGCCTCCCAATGCGAATCCTGCCGCAAGCGTGGATCAAACCCGTTCCCTATCAGCGACTTGATCAGAATCGGGCCAACGTTGTGATTCGCATCACCCTCCGATGAGAATCACAACGTAGCCCGGCATCCCGAGCCCCCTATTGACCTCCGTCACGTGCGACGGTGATGCCGGTCACGGCCCGGCAACCATAAATTATTGAAACTGTTAACTGTTTGAGGTGCTGAATTTCGCGACAGCCTCTGAAGCGATGAGGTAAGCAATTCGCTGGTCCCGATTACGTCGGCTACTCGCGTAATGGCTCTTATCTTTCGTCCTCATCAGCTCAGGCGTCGGTCGAAAGGATTCCCGCGCGGGCCCTGGTTTGCGAACCATCACGCTCGGGGAGGGAAACTTCATGAGCAAGGCACTCTTATACGATTCCACCATCTGCATCGGCTGCAAGCAGTGCGAAGTCGCCTGCGCCAGCCAAAATAAACTCCCTTACAACGATGCCATCGCCGCCGAGGATCAACAATCCGCCCACAAACTGACGGTTGTCCTCACCCGCAACGACAAGTTCATGCGCCGTCTGTGCATGAATTGCAACGATCCCTCCTGCGTTTCGGTTTGCCCGGTCGGCGCCATGGAGAAGACCGCACTCGGCCCCGTTACCTACGATCCTGACAAGTGCATGGGCTGCCGCTACTGCATGGTTGCGTGTCCTTTCAGCGTTCCCAAGTACGAATGGGGCAAGCTGATTCCCAAGGTAGAAAAATGCACCATGTGCCCTGACCGCGTGGCTGACGGAAAACAAACCGCGTGTGCCGAAATCTGCCCCACCGGCGCCACCAAATTCGGCGAGCGCGACCAGTTGATCGCCGAGGCCCAGCAACGCATCCGCGACAACCCCGGCAACTACGTGAACCACATTTACGGTCTCCAGGAAGTCGGCGGCACGTCGGTGCTGCTGCTCTCCGCCGTTCCCTTTGAGACCTTCGGCTATCGAACCAACATCTCCAAAGATCCCATGCCCATGCTGACTTATCGCGTCCTCTCCCACATTCCCGACTTTGTCCCACTCGGTGGAATGGTTCTCGGCGGCATCTGGTGGATTACCCATCGTCGCGACGAGGTAGCACTCGCCGAAGGCCGCAACCCAGCCGCCAACAAAAAGAATGGGAGGAAGCCATGATGTCCCGCACCACAATGTCCCGCACTATGACGCCCAGCACCACGCCGGCCCGCCTCCCGGCCTTCCGGTTCACGTTCTGGAAGCTCGTCTTCCTTTTCCTGATGGCGGCTGGCTTGTACGCCACCTTCATTCGCTTCACTCAGGGTCTCGGCGCTTCCACTCACCTCAGCGATCAATTTCCCTGGGGCATCTGGATCAGCTTCGATGTCCTCTGCGGCGTCATGCTCGCCGCCGGCGGATTCACCCTGACCGCCGCCGTGCACATTCTCAACATCAAGCGTATGCACTCCATTATCAGACCCACAATTCTTACCGCGTTCCTGGGATATCTGCTGGTCTGTGTCGCCTTGATGTACGACCTCGGCAAGCCCTACAACATCTGGCATCCCCTCATCATGCGGAATCCTCACTCCGTCATGTTTGAAGTCGCCTACTGCGTCATGCTTTACACCACCGTGCTCGCCCTCGAGTTCTCCCCCATCGTGCTTGAGCGCTTCAACCTGCAAAAGCCTCTCAAGGCCATCCGCGCCATCCTGATTCCACTGGTCATCTGCGGCGTTATTCTCTCCACGCTGCATCAATCCTCTCTCGGCACGTTGTATCTGATCGTTCCTGAGAAGCTGCATCCCTTCTGGTACAGCCCGCTGCTGCCAGTCTTCTTTTTCCTCTCGGCCATTGCCGTGGGGCTGGCCATGACCATCTTTGAATCGTCCATGAGTTCCAGGCATTTCGGATTACGTCTGGAACTGCCCGTTCTGCAGGAACTCGGCCGCGTTCTCGTGGTCGTGCTCGGAACCTACGCCATCCTGCGCTTCGAGGACCTGGCCAATCGCGGCGTGCTCAAGCTGACCCTGCACCCAGGCTACGAAATGTACCTGTTCTGGCTGGAGATCTCGCTCTGCATCATCTTCCCCCTGGTCCTGTTGCTGCAGCCCCGAGTGCGATCCAGCCCCAACGGGCTGTACTTCGCAGCCGTGCTCGTAATTCTCGGCTTCATTACCAACCGCATGAACGTCAGCATCACGGGCTTCGAAGGTTCCACCGGAGTCCATTATTTCCCCAAGTGGACTGAACTGGCCGTCACCGGCATGATCATCGCCTGCGGCTTCGCTCTTTTCGGGCTGGCGGTGAAGTATCTACCCATTTTCCCCAAAGAGCACCTCGATCAACCGGGGCCACCCCAGCGGGAATCCCCCGCGCTGGCCAACGTTTCGCCCGTACTGGAGCATGCCGGAGACTGAGCCAACTCGCGGCCGCTGGTTTCGGCTGACCCACAGCCTCAGCGCCCAGCTGAACATTCTTCTGCTGGGCGCGATGGTCGTGATCTTCGCCCTGCTCGGCTACCTCAACGTTCGCCTCCACCGCCAGCATCTGGAACAAATCACCCTCCTCAGTGCTGAACGAGTCAGCGATGTGATCGTGCACAGCACCACCGACTACATGCTGCGGAATGACCGCGAGGGTCTCTACCACTCCATCCAGACCATCGCCAGCGAACCCGGCATGGAGAAGATCCGCATCTTTGACCAGGAAGGCAAAATTACCTACACTACCGACCCGGCCGAGTTGAACCACGTCGTCGATAAGACTGCCGAAGCCTGCTACGCCTGCCACGCCCAATCGCAACCGCTGGCCCGCCTGAATCGCCCGGATCGCTTTCGCATTTACCGCAGCGCTGCCGGAACTCGCATCCTCGGCATCATCACACCCATTGAGAATCAACCTGCCTGTTCCAATGCCGCCTGCCACGCCCATCCCGCCGAGCAGAAAATTCTCGGCGTTCTCGACACCAATCTTTCTCTCGCCCGAGCCGACGTCCAACTCGCCGAAAGTAGCCGCCGCATGATCGCCTACACCGGCTGCGCCCTGCTCTTGATCGCTGTCTTGAGCTGGTTCTTTGTCTGGCGCGTCGTTGGCCGGCCCGTGAAGGCGCTCGAGCGCGGCACCCAACGCCTCGCTGCCGGCGACCTGGGCTACCAGATTGACGTGCACTCCAAGGACGAAATTGGCGAACTTGCACACTCTTTCAACGAGATGAGCCTGCAATTACACGCCGAGCACAAAGAGAATCTTGCCTGGACCCACACTCTCGAGGAGCGCGTCGAACAGAAGACGCGAGAACTCAAGCGCGCCCACGAGCACGCCCTGCACACTGAGAAGATGGCCTCCATCGGCAAGATGGCCGCCGTCCTCGCCCATGAAATCAACAACCCGCTCTCCGGCATCCTCACCTACGCCAAGCTGTTGCGGAAGTGGATGGATCGCCCAGAAAAAGATCGCCCAGAAACAGATCGCTCAGAGGCCGATCGCCCGGAGACGAAGCGCGAAGCCCTCGTCCCCAACCGCCGTCAGGAAATCTGCGAATCCCTTGACCTCATCGCTAGTGAGAGTCGCCGTTGCGGCGATCTGGTCCGGAATCTGCTCACTTTCTCCCGCACCACGCCCATGAACCTGCAGGCCACCGATCTGAATCAGGTGGTCGATCGTTCCCTGCGCCTGGTGCAGCACCAACTGGATCTCGCGGGGATCCAAGCACAACGGCAGCTCGATCCCCATCTCCCCCGTGTTCTCTGTGACGCCGCTCAGATCGAGCAGGTGATCCTCGCTCTTGTCATGAACGCCCTGGACGCCTTGCCGCAAGGCGGTAATCTGTGGCTCACGACCAGCTTCAGCCGCGAACCCAACCAGGTCCAAATCGTCGTCCGCGACGACGGAAGCGGCATTCCGCCCGAGATCCTGCCTCGCATCTTTGAGCCTTTCCTGACTACCAAAGAGACCGGACGTGGCGTCGGCCTCGGTCTCGCCATCAGCCACAGCATTCTCGAGCGCCATAGCGGAAACATCGAAGTGCAATCCCAGGTGGGCCAGGGCACCACTTTTACCCTGACTCTGCCCTGGGACTCCGAAAAAGACTTGCCAGTGGACGCAGACAAGATCGCCTCGCCCCAGGCCAGCGAACTTGCCGCGACTGCCAGCGGGAGGTGATGCACGTGGAAACACAAGGCAAACTACTGATCGTCGACGACGAACTCAGCGTCCGCGATTCTCTCGGAAAATGGTTCCGCGAAGAGGGCTACGAAATCGGCACCGCCGAAAGCGCCAGTGAGGCCCTTACCCGCATGGCCGAAAATAAATGGGACCTCGCCCTGCTTGACATCAAGATGCGCGGCACCGATGGCATCGAACTGCAGCGCCGCCTGCATGAGATGGACCCCGACCTCATCGTCATCATGATGACCGGCTATGCCTCCGTGGAAACCGCGGTCACAGCGCTCAAGAACGGCGCCTACGACTATGTCAGCAAGCCGCTCGATCCCGACGAAATCGCACATCTCGTCAAAAAGGCCTTGGCTCACCGCCGCGCCGAGAAGGAGAACGTCCGCCTGCGTGAAACTGTCGCCGAAGCAACGCGTCCCGGCGAGCTGATAGGACAAAGTCCCGCGATGCGCAGAGTGCTTGAGGCCATCGAAACCGTCGGCCCCACCGACGCCAACGTCTTGATTACGGGCGAGAGCGGCACCGGCAAAGAGCTTGTAGTCCGCGCCATTCACGCTGCCAGCATGCGCCGCTTTCATCCCTTGGTCGTCATCCACTGCGGCGCCCTCACCGAGACCCTGCTCGAGAGCGAACTCTTCGGCCACGAGAAAGGCGCCTTCACCGGCGCGCAATTCCGCAAGAAAGGTAAATTTGAAATCGCCGAGGGCGGCACCGTGTTTCTCGACGAAATCGGCGACATCAGTCTGAAAACTCAGACTGACCTGCTGCGCGTGCTGCAGGAGCGTGAAATTACCCGCGTCGGCGGCAACCAGATCATCAAAGTCGATTTCCGCTGCGTGGCCGCCACCAACAAGAATCTCGATTCCATGATCGAAGAGGGCACCTTCCGCCCCGACCTTTTTTACCGGCTCAATGTTTTCCGCATCGAGCTGCCGCCGCTGCGCGACCGCAGAGAAGATATCCCCCTGCTGGTCGAGCATTTCGTGCGCAAGTTTGCCCTGGCGATGAACAAACACATCACCCGCGTGGCCCCCGCCGCCATGAACCAGTTGCAGCAGCAGCCCTGGATGGGCAACGTTCGCGAACTGGAAAACGCCGTCGAGCGCGCGCTGGTGGTGGCCCAGGAGCCCGAACTGCGCGAACCGGACTTCATCTTCAAGTCGCAGCCCACGCTTTCCGCCAACGGCAAAAGCCTGGATCAGATTGAGCGTGCCCACATCTTGCGCGTTCTCGAAGAGTGCGGCGGCAACCAGAGCCGCGCCGCCGAACTCCTCGATATCGACCGCGTCACTCTCCATCACAAACTCAAACGCTACGGCTGGACCCGCGCTCCGCTCGAAACTCGATGATGACGCTCAAGGTCGATCAAGCACGTACCATGAAGCTGGCCTGAATGAAGCTGCTGCACCTGCTCCCGGTAGGTAAAGTGGATGTCTCCCTCTTGCGGGACTTGCGCTCCGCCATCCCCCAATGTCTCCCCGTGGCCTGCGAAATTCTGCCCGCCGCACTCGACCCTGCGCCCGCCTATCATGCCGAGCGCCAGCAGCATCATTCCTCCGAAATCCTGCAGCGCATGCAGGCTCTAGTTCGACCGCAGGACTGGCGCCTCCTCGGTGTTGCCGACGTTGACCTCTACATCCCCATCCTGAAATACGTTTTCGGCGAAGCGCAGATGGGGGGGCCCTGCGCCCTGGTCTCCGCTTACCGCCTGCGCCAGGAGTTCTACGGCCTCGACCGTGATGACGCCTTGCTGAACCAGCGCCTGCTCAAAGAATCCGTCCACGAACTGGGCCACACCCTCGCTCTCCGCCACTGCCAGGACTACCGCTGCGTCATGGCCTCATCCCACGCCGTCGAGTGGATTGACCTGCGAGAACCCACCTTGTGCGAGTCCTGCCGATCCCAGGCGGAATCAGACGCCACCCTCGCCGCAAGCTCGACAAGTAGAATTGAGACCTGAGTCGGATGGATCCAGCTGCCGATGTGTCCCAGCCGCCCAGCGGCGAAGGATTGCCGCCTACGTCGTACGCCGTGGGATGGAACTCAATCCGTGGATCACAAATACTCTTCCCGTAGTAAACTTCCGCCATGATGCCCAGACACCTCATGACCGCGTGCCTTACCGTCCTGATCAGCCTCGCGATCGGCGCACCCGCCCTCGCGCGGTCCGCCGCAAAGCACACTGCAGGAGTTCAGACTCAGCCCTTTGGCACCTACGACGGGAGGCCCATCACCTTGTACACCCTGACCAATTCTCACGGCGTCGAAGTCCGAGCCATGAACTACGGCGGCATCATCCTCTCCATCCGCGTCCCTGACCGCAAAGGCCAGTTCGCCGACGTCGTCCTCGGCCACGAGACTCTCGAGGGCTACATTCCCAATCCTCCCTACATCGGCGCGATTATTGGCCGCTACGCCAACCGCATCGCCAACGGTACCTTCACCCTCGACGGCAAAACCTACACCCTGCCCAAGAACGACGGCCCCAACACCCTGCACGGCGGCACCGACAAGACTTTCAATAAAGTTGTCTGGGATGGCGAACCGCTGAAAGGCAAGACGGGCGTCGCCTTCACCTACCTCAGCAAAGATGGCGACGATGGCTGGCCCGGCAATCTGAAAGTCAAAGTCACCTATACCCTCAACGATGACAACGAAGTGGGGATCGACTACGAAGCGACCACTGACAAAGCCACGCCCATCAATCTGACCCAGCACAGCTATTTCAATCTGGCCGGAGAGGGCAATGGCGACATTCTGAATCACGAAATCATGATCAACGCCGACCGATTCACTCCGGTCGATAAGAACCTCATCCCCACCGGCGAACTGCGTCCCGTCAAAGGCACCCCGCTCGATTTCACCAAGTCGACCCGAATCGGCGCCCGCATCGACGACAACTACGAACAGCTCGTCCTCGCCCACGGCTACGACCACAACTGGGTCATCAACCGCAAAGGCAAAAACGGCGCCCTGGTGCTCGCAGCCCGCGTCTACGAACCCACCAGCGGACGCGTGCTCGAAGTCTCGACCACCCAGCCCGGCATGCAGTTCTACACCGGAAATTTCCTCGACGGCACCGTCACCGGCAAGCACGGCCACGTCTACAAACGCCGCTACGCCTTCTGCCTGGAGACGCAGCACTTCCCGGACTCACCGAATCATCCGGATTTTCCGAATACAATCCTGAAGCCAGGGCAGACGTTCCACGAGAAAACGGTCTTCAAGTTTTCAGCGAAGTGACGGTTGACGATTCGGAAGATTGGAAGATCGAAAGATCGAGACCTTGAAAGCTTGAGAGATTGAAAGACCAGCATCCCGTAGGGATGCCTGACCATAGCCCGGCGTTTCCAACGCCGGGTGCGCATGATCAGTTTGATAGCTCGTCCCGTTAGGGATGCTTGAAATGACGCGCCGACTGCGGGTGCGTTTCAGCCATGCCTACTGCACGGGCGCGGTCCTGTGACGAACTACCCGCCGCTCGATGCGGCGGGCAACCGAACTCGGCCCCCGCTGCCGCAATCCCATAAATTGACCACCTTCACTCCCCCCGCAACTCCTCCACCAGCGCCCTCTCCACTCCCCGGCAATGCTCCGCCTTAAGCTTCTTCCCGCCAGAAGTTAGATAAAACGTATCAATCGCCATTTGCCCCTCGGTGTCAATCAACGCAATCTCAATATTGCACTTCTGATCCGACAGGCACGACGCAATCCGATGCAGCAGCCGCGGACGGTCCTGCGCAATCACCTGCACCAGCGTGCTCGTGGACGAACATGAATCGTCAAACTCAATCTTCGTTTCCACTTTCACTTTCGCGATCGCGCCCTTCTCCGACCGTTGCCGGTCGCGCAACATCTTTTCCAGATCCGCCTCGCCCAGCAGCACCTCAGCCACGCTGCGCCGGAACCGCTCCCATTCCGAAAGATTCAGTTCCAGCGTCCGGAATCGATCCGTGAAGTAAAGCGTGTCCACCACCGTCCCCGCTTCGTTCGAGAACGCGTTGGCTTTCACAATGTTCATCCCCCACGCCGCCAGCACGCCCGACAGTTTGGCAAACAGAAATGGACGGTCCCTCGTCACCAGCGTCAACTCATACCAGTGCCGCCCGCGCTTCAACTCCACCTGCACCGGATCCTCGCCCAGTTCGTCCGCCATTCCCATGTGCTGCATCACTTCTTCGGCGGAATGCACCAGCAAATAACGTTGCGGAAATCCCTCCAGAAACTCCTTGAACTTGCTGCTGGTTACCGGAGCCAGCGACCGCAGCCGCGCCAGCTTCTCGTCATTCACATCCGCATGCACGCGCTGGTCGGCGCTCCGGTTCAGGTAATTCTCCGCGCCCATGTAGAGCTGCCACACGTTCTCCGCCTTCCACGGCGTCAGCGCCTCCGGATTCACCGCCTTGATGTCGGCATACGTCAGCAGGCACAACATCTTCAACCGTTCCGGTGTTCCCATCTTCTCCGTAAACGCCGCCACCGTCTCCGGATTGAAAATGTCGCGCCGCAGCGCCGCCGACAACTCCAAATGGTTCTCGATCAAAAACAGAACCTCCGCCCGCTCCTTCGGATCCACGTCCAGCCGGTCCATGGCGCGATTCGCAATCTCCAGACTCGCCTCTACGTGATTGCCGCCAGGCACGCCCTTGCCCGTGTCATGCAGCAACAACGCCAGGTAGAGCAATTCCGGATCTTCCAGTTCGCCCAGCAGTTCCGCGTAACGCTTGTCCCACTCCGACTTCGACTGCTTCAGGCGGTGCAGGCTTTCAATCGCCAGAAACGAATGCTCATCCACCGTGAAGCGATGATAAAAATCACGCACCACCAGCGAGTCGATAACTTTCAATTCCGGCAGCAGCAGGGTCAGCAGCCGCAACGAATGCATGGCGCGCAGCGCGTCGGCGGCATAGGGCTGCAACAATGTCTCCTGCAGATACAGCCACAGTTCCGCTCCCCGCGGAGGCATCGACGCCAGCGCCGGAAGCGCCTGCTCAATGCGGTACTCCGTGGTCGCGCTCAACTTCAGCCCGTGATGCGCCATGAAGTGAAACATCCTCAGCAACACTTCGGGATCTTGCAGCGCCGAAGGCTGCTGCAAAAAAATGAGCCCGTCCACTACTGAAAAATCCGGCGTCGTCAGCCGCGACCGCCAGCTCTGCACCTGCCGGTACAGCGCCGACCACGCTTCCGGAATCTCCTCCAGCAGTTGCGTTACCGTCCGCTGCACCGCGCGCGCGTGGCCGAAATAGATTCGCATCCAGTCGGCGGCTGAAAGTTCTTCGGCGTCCGCCGCCCCGATTTTCCGCACCGCCGCTTCGTCCTGCGCCTCCCAGCTCAGCGTGTTGTCGTCCCGCCCATGCCGGAAGTGCAGAAAGCATCGCGCCGCCATCAGAAAATCCAGCGCCGCTTCCAGTTGCTTGCGCACCGGAGCCCGCAGTGAACTCGCGTCCGGCCAGTCGTGCAGCTTGTCCATCGCGGAAATCAGCGCCAGCCAGTTGGCCACATTGCAGTCGCGCAACCCGCCCGGCGTCTCCTTCAAATTTGGCTCCAGGTGATACAGCGTCATCCCATACTTCCCATGCCGCTCGCGCGTCACCTCCGCCAGGCCCTGCAGCAAGGCCTTGGATTCCCGCATCACCACCTTGGGGATCACCTTGTCATGAAGCCGCCGCAAAAGGTCAGAGTCGCCGGCCAGGTAGCGGCAGTCGAGAAGGGAAATCGTGAACTCGGTATTACTGGCGTCGAACCGGTCGCACTCCGCCAGCGTCCGCGATGCCGGGCTCAGCTTTAGCCGCAGGTCCCACAACTCCTGCGAAAACCGCCGAACCGGATCTTTAAAGGCTTGCTCCGCGTCGCGATCGCCGAACAGAAACAGCAGATCAATATCGGAGTAAGGAAACAGCCATCCCCGCCCGAACCCTCCGGTGGCGACCAGAGAAAAATTGGCAGGCTTGGCGCCGTCGGGCGAAACCATATCGCGCCACAAACGTAGGAGGATGTCTTCCACCAGCCGGGTGCGTTCCGCTACCGCCGCGCGCCCGTCTCCGCTGGCCTCAAACTCCCGCTGAATGCGCGCCGATTCCTCGCTGAGAGAAACCCGCAGTTCGCTGATCAATGAGGACGCTGCCGTCATGAAAGTAAATTCACCCCGTGACGGCCATTCACCGAGATGCCAAGCTTTTTCTTTGCGTCCTTTGCGATTTCTTCGCGTACTTTGCGGTTAAAAGCTTCTGTCCCACCCTAGGCGAGCTTCAGAGCGCCCCCTCACCGCGCTCATCATTCCGGATGCGAATCGCTTCATCCACGCGCGAAAGAAAAATCTTGCCGTCGCCGATCTTTCCCGTGCGCGCCGCTCCCAGAATGGCCTGCACCGCCTTCTCTACCATCGCGTCGGCCAGCACCATCTCCAGCTTCGTCTTCGGAATCAGATCCACGCTGTACTCTCGCCCGCGGTAGACCTCGGTATGTCCCTTCTGTCGCCCGTGCCCTCGCACCTCGATGACCGTCATGCCCTCGACGCCAATTTCATGCAGGGCCGTCTTCACTGCATCCAGCCTGGAGTTTTGAATGACTGCCTCAATCTTCGTCATGATGTTTTCAAGTCCTGTTCTGCGTCTGTTCGCCGCCGTCGCTTCAGGTCATCCCGTAAGTCCCCGGCCAACCTCTACGCCGACGCCTCCCAATAATATCCCTCTTCTCCGTGTTGGGAGAGATCCAGGCCCTGCACTTCTTCCTCCTCGGAAACTCGCAGCCCAATGGTCATATCCACCAGCTTCAGAATCGCCAGCGTGCCCACAATCGCCAGACCCCAGGCAATCCCAATGCCTACGAGTTGATTGAGCAGTTGATGCGC
The DNA here is from genome assembly GCA_963825155.1 of uncultured Acidobacteriaceae bacterium. Taxonomy (GTDB): domain Bacteria; phylum Acidobacteriota; class Terriglobia; order Terriglobales; family Acidobacteriaceae; genus Sulfotelmatobacter. The sequence goes on from CAWGRZ010000006.1 coordinate 532,615, forward strand.
GTTTCCTTCCAGCAAGCCGGAAGCCACCGCGTTCCCCTGCGCATCCTTAAATATCGGATTGACCGCGCTCACCGCGAAAATGCCCGTCAGCACCGCGCCCAGCGTTCCGCCGGCTCCGTGCACTCCAAACGCATCCAGCGAATCGTCATAGCCGAACTTCGCTTTCACCACGGCCACCATCCAGTAACAGAAGACGCCCGCGATCAGCCCAATCGCCAGCGCCGACATCGGCGTCACAAAACCTGCCGCTGGAGTAATCGCCACCAGTCCCGCCACCGATCCCGAGATTGCTCCCAGTACGCTGGGCTTGCCGTTGCGCATCCACTCCGCCCCAGCCCATCCCACGGCCGCCGCCGCGGCCGCAAAATGCGTCGCCACGAAGGCGCTGGTTGCCAGACTTCCCGCCGCCAGCGCGCTGCCCGCATTGAACCCAAACCATCCCACCCACAACAGGCATGCCCCAATAAAACTGAGCACCACGCTATGCGGCGGCATCGGCTCCTTGGGATATCCGACGCGCTTCCCCAGATACAGAGCGCACACCAGTGCCGAAACTCCCGACGTGACGTGCACCACCGTTCCGCCGGCAAAATCCAGAGTCGGAAATCGCCCGCCCAGCGAGGCATTCAGCAGCCCGCCCTTGCCCCACACCATGTGCGCCATCGGGTCGTACACAATCATCGACCACAGAATCATGAACACCAGCATGGCGCTGAACTTCATGCGCTCGGCGAACGCTCCCGCAATCAGCCCCGGAGTAATGATGGCAAACATCAGCTGATAGACCATGAAGGTCTGCGCCGGAATCGTCCCCGCATAATCCGCATCTGGCGCCGCTCCCACTCCCCGCAGAAAGACATTGTGCAAGCCTCCAATAAAGCTGTTCCCCGAGCCGAACGCCAGGCTGTAGCTGAACAACCCCCACAGCACGGTGATCACCGCCATCAGGGCGAAGCTCTGCATCATGGTGCCGAGCACGTTCTTTTTGCGTACCAGTCCGCCATAGAACAAGGCCAGCCCCGGCCCGGTCATCATCAGCACCAGGGCCGCACTGGTCAGCATCCACGCGTTGTCGGCGGAACTCTTGGCGTCGGCCGCCTGTTGCTCCAGCTTGGCCAGCCGCGCATTCGTGTCCGCCGCCGAGGTCGGCGCGCTGGCGCCAGTCTGACCGCAAACCACTTGCGCCCAAGTTAAGACCAGCAGGGCCGTCACCAGCCCAGCCATCAGCCTTTTCCCAATAGACACTGAGGCATTGCTCCCGTCAGTAGGATTTCGCGTCGCGCACTCAACTCAACGACGCCTCACTCTACCGTTCGCCGCCGGTTCGCGGAAATCGAAACTATTTATCGCTGCTATCAGGTTTTGTTATTGAATCGCAGGCGGGAAGCGTCTAAGAACGTCCTGCGTGATACTTCGTGCCCTTCGTGGTTCCCTTTTTCTTCTTCCGTCGTTCAAGCCGATCCACCACCGGGGGAAGAATTCATGCTTCCCCATCCTCTTAGATTGATATACTCGTACGGTTTTTCTCCGGTGCATCCGAAAGAACAGGACACACGGCATGGGGCGCATCCTCGTCGTATTCCTGCGGCGTTTGTGGCTGCCGCTGTTAGTGCTGGTGGGTTTCCTGGGGATGTGTGTCTTCGTCTATGTGCACCTGGAAGGGCTGCGCCCGCTCGACGCCCTCTTCTGGGTGATTCATCCCCACGCCATCGAATACCGGACAGTGCACCCGTCCACCAAGATATTCTCCCTGTTCGTTTATGTGGGAGTGTTCGCGTTCCAGATCTGGATCGCCGAGCGTGTCCTGCTGACTGTTTTCAGCCGGCACGGAGTGGAGGCATGGAAGTCTATGGTCAACGAAGTGAACATCGATCGCCTGCGAGACCATTTTATTATTTGCGGGTACGGCCAGGTGGGCCGCACCGTGGTCGACCAACTACAGCGGCTGGAAATCCCCTTCGCGCTGATCGAGACCAATGATGGCCTCTACCGCGAATTAATGAACGACGGAACGCCGGTCATTCAAGGCGACGCCAAGCGTCACGACGTGCTGCTCAAGGCTGGAATCGATCGTGCCCGCGGCATCTGCATCGTCATCGATAACGATGCCGATAACCTCTACATCACCGTGACTGCCCGTTCGCTCAATCCCAAGATTAAGATCATTACTCGGGCCGGGCAACAACGCTACGCCAACGCAATCCGCAATTCAGGCGCGGATGAAGTAATCATCCCGGAATACGAAGGCGGCCTGATGACCGGAAGAATGATCCAGAAATATTACCCGGTGCCGTTGGCCATCGAATAACTTTAGATTCAACCGCCAGGCCGCTACTTCCCCGATCCCTTCGGCTCCTCGGGCGGCGCCGGCGGCTTGGCAAACTTGGCATCGTCCACCGGAACGTTCTGCTTCACTTCGCTGACCTGGATGGTGAACCGTCCGCTCGGTCGAGCCAGCGTCCACCGGAACGGAATCTTCACTCCATTCACATCCCGGTAATCGTCGTAATCAATCTGCGTCGGCAGCCGTCCCAGTGCGGTCTCGCCGTACCGCACCATTCGCACCAGCAGTCCCGATTGCTGGTCAAAATACAGCTCGAGCGGCGGCTTCCCTTCGCGCTGCCCCACCACTACATAAGCCTCGCGGTCGCCGACCTTCTCCGTCCCCCGCGCCCGCACTTCGCTGAACATCTGCTTCAAATGCGTGGCCAAGTGCAGGTCCGCGTCAATCGAAGCTCCATCCACATCGCCTCCATGCATCTCGCGCAACCGTCCCCCCGGCATCCCCAGCCAGCCTTCATGTCCATTGAATGCCGTGACGCTGTCTCCCTCCGCCATGTGCGTGAACGAGATCCGCTTGTCCGGTTCTTTCGAATAAATATCTATCGGTAACGACTTCCCGCCGAACTCGATCGCGCCCTTCATCACGCGGCTCGTCACCTTGTCGATCGCCGCCGCTCCGCCCGCTGCCTTCACATACTTGTCGATCAGTTGATCCGCCGTCGGCCCGGAGTTCTCCTTCGCCTCTCCTTCTCTGGCTTCGCCTTCAGCTTTCCTCGGCACGCCCGCGCCCTCTTTGGCCTCCTCCGTCATAACCGGAGGCATCGCCACCGGATTCGTCGTGCCCCGATGGCAGGTATAGCAAGTTACCTTGCGCTGCCCCTCAAACGTATCCTGGTTGATGTCGAACATCATCTCCATCATCTTGCGCGCGGTTTGCTTCGGCTTCTTATCATCTTTTGCAAACGCGCCCTGCACGTGACAAAACTCGCACTCCACGCCCAGCGATGCCGTAATGAACTGCATGGTCGGGATGAGTTCGTCCGACGGAATTCCCTTGAGCACCTGGATATTCTTGAACTCTTGTTCGGCCTTCTTCGGTCCGGCTTGCGGCACCGCCGCATTCGCCGCCGTCTGCGCCGTCTCCTTCGACTGCGCCTTCACCCCACTGACGACGAACCCCGACCCCGCGAGCAGGGCCGCGATTCCCAGAACTGCCGTCCGTTTTGCGTTCATCGATTCTTCGCCTCGGTTGGAATTTCAAAAGTCTAACAGAGCCGCATGGCTTGGAATCCGTCGCGCCGAATCGCTCCCGCCCGAGCGCGCCCTTACCCTCGCGGGACTTGCGCCAGGTTCACCAGGCTCCAAACGACATACGCGGTCATCATGCCGATCAGGCCGGCCATCACCAGAGGACGGTAACTCGTCTCCAAAAGATCGGCCAGCACCCCAGACACAAAAATAAACAAAAACGGAATGGCGGCGAGCAGGAACCCTGCGCCGGCTACGTGCGGATGGGCCATCCCGAGAAGGAAGAACAGAACCGCCACCAGCAGCGGCGCCGTATTGCCAAAGTAGCGCGAGCGCGGCCACACCGCGTATGTCACCAGCGTGACCGGAAGCACCAGCGCCAGCGCGGGGCAGGCGCGCCCGATCCGCAGCGCGACCTGCTTGTAGACTCCGAAAACAGCGAAGCCGCGCCAGGTCGCTCCCCAGAAAACGGCGTGGCGCATGCTCTCCACGAATACTCGCGCATGGAAGAAGTACACCGCGAACAGCAGAACAAATCCCACACCGCAGGCAGCGATCCAGATCACCACTGCGGCCTGGCGGCGCACCGGGGCAACGTACAGCAGAAAGGCCAGCGCCAAAGGCACAAGGACGATCATGGAGAACTGCGATCCCACGGCGATGACGAGCGACACTCCAAGCAGCACGATGCGCCGCCAGTTCCACAGCACCACTTCGCGCGGAGCGTACAGCGTGTGCGCTACGGCAATGGCGGTGAAGACGGTCCCAAACGCTCCCCACGCCGCGACAATCTCCGGCTCCGTATGCCGGACCGCGCTGGCCTGAATGAGCGAAGGAGAAAAACAGTAGAAAGTCAGCGCGACGAAGCCTCCCGTGTTGCCGCAGAGGCGACGCGCCACATACCACAGCGACGCGCCCAGAAACATGCCAAACGCCAGAAATGGCAGCCGCGGAAGCCAGCCCCAGTAACTCGCGAACTCCGAGTTCCACCAGCGTGCCGGCAAAATCAGCATGGGCGCCGCAGAAGTAAGGTAAAGCAGCGGGGAATGCTCAGTATCGAACCCGCTGCTTTTGCTCCGGAACGGATCCGGCGTTCCATCCACCTCGTCGGGAAGGGGAGTGCCGGCGATGCCCCGTCCATGCCACTGCTGCCACCCTTCATGAATCAGGTCGGCCTCGACGTCTTCCGGACCGTTGCCTTCGCGGACCTCGGCATGAACCAGCCACGCGGTCTGCGCCAGAAAGGCCAGCAGCAGCAGCCCGGCCAGAAACTGAGGCCTGCCGAAGCGTTCGCGTGTGAAATATGGACGCATAAGGTCGAGCCGAGTGTTTTACCATGGCGGAGGCCGTTTGCGGGAAACATTGATGATGAATCGGCCTGAGAAATGGCCCGGCCCGAGAAAAGGTTCGGCCTCAGAAAGAGCTCGGCCTGAGAAATGTTTCGGGTGGAGACAAACGATTCGGCTGGATACAAACGATTCGTATCAGGGCATCGCTTCAGCGATGCCATCGAACGGCATAAACGGTATCGGCTTTAGCCGCTGCCCAGCGAACCTCCCTCAAGCAACAACCCGAGGAAGATTAGTGACCCCGTGAAGAGCGTTCTGCAATGACTGAACCGGAGACCAACCCGCCGAACGTCTCGCCGCCCGCGCCCGAGTTTGCCGTTGCGAACCAGCCTTCGTACGTGCGCGTGGTGTTTTGGGGCCCGGAAGGACTGCGCCCGGGCTGGGGATGCGCCTTCTACCTGGCGGCGTTCTTTCTACTGCAATGGCCCGTTGCACCATTGGCGCGGATGCACGAGTTCGGCGCCAGCGGCTTGTGGTCGATGATGCTGGAGGAATTCGGCAATCTTGTCGCGGCAGTGATCCCGGCGCTGGTGTTGGCGCGGGTCGAGCGGCGGCGGTGGGGAGCGTATGGCTTGCCGGGAAAGCTGGCCTTCGGAAAATTGTTTTGGGTGGGCACGGTATGGGGATTTGCCGGGATCAGCCTGCTCATGTTCGCGCTCTATGGGCTGCACGCGTTCGCGCTTGGTCATGTCGTGCTGCACGGCCTGCGCATGGCCAGGTTTGCCGCCTTCTGGGCAGCGATGTTTTTGCTGGTGGGCCTGTTTGAGGAGTTTCTCCTGCGCGGCTATTCGCAGTTCACGCTGGCGCGGGGCGTTGGGTTCTGGCCGGCGGCAATGGTTCTGTCGGCAGCGTTCGGGCTAATTCACCTGAGAAACGGCGGCGAGGCCTGGCCGGGAGCCCTGGCCGCGGCCTGCATTGGTTTCTTTTTCTGCCTGACCCTCCGGCGCACCGGCAATCTCTGGTTTGCCGTGGGTTTTCACGCCGCCTGGGATTGGGGCGAGACGTTCTTCTATTCCGTGCCCGACAGCGGCATGGTCTCTCCCGGCCACTTGCTCAGCTCCTCGCTACACGGGCCCCAATGGCTCAGCGGAGGCTCGGTGGGGCCGGAGGGCAGCGTGCTGTGCTTCGTCGTGATCGCCGTGGTTTGGCTTGCCTTCGAGCGAATCCATCCGCTGCGCATTTCGGAATCGTAGGTTGCCGGAGGGGTCCCAGTTTGGGAGGCCTCGAACCCGGGCCCCGCAAATCGTCCACAGTTTCCTTTTTTTGCCCACACCCTATACTGGAATGTATGACCCCAGAGGCCGACCTGCAGACCCCGTTGCGGCGCTACTGGGGCTACAGCTCGTTCCGTCCCTTGCAGGAGCGGATCGTGCGCAGTCTGCTGGCCGGGCACGACACCTGCGTGGTCATGCCGACCGGCGGAGGCAAGTCGCTCTGCTACCAGTTGCCGGCAGTGGTCTCCGAGCGGACCGTGGTGGTGATCTCACCCTTGATCGCCCTAATGCAGGATCAGGCGGCGCAACTGGCACAGATGGGCATCCCCGCGGCAGTCCTGAACAGTTCCATCAGCAGCGACGAACAGACCCGGGTCACACGCCAAGCACGCGAGGGCGCTTACCGGCTGCTCTATCTGGCGCCCGAGCGTTTGTCGCGCGGCGACACGCTGGGCTGGCTGCAACAAGTTCCCATCGCCTTCTTCGCCATCGACGAGGCGCACTGTATTTCCGAGTGGGGACACGAATTCCGTCCCGAGTACCGGCAGTTGAGCCGTCTGCGCGGCAGCTTTCCCGATCGTCCCATCGCGGCCTTCACCGCCAGCGCCACCCGCCACGTGCGCCACGACATTCTGGCGCAACTCCAATTGCGCAATCCCGACAAGTACATCGCCAGCTTCCATCGCCCCAACCTGCGCTATCTGGTGCGCCAGTGCGACAGCGTGGAGCAGACCGACCTGCTCGTGATCACTCTGCGTCATTACGACGAAGGCAATGTGATTGTCTACGCCCCTACCATCAACAAAGTGGAAGAGACGGTGGACTTCCTCGAAGACCAGGGCATCGCGGCCGTCGGCTACCACGCCAAAATGGAGACTGCCGACCGGCGCCGCAATCAGGAGCGCTGGATGTCGGATGAGGTGCGCGTGCTCGTGGGCACGATCGCCTTTGGGCTGGGCATCAACAAGGCCACGGTGCGGGCCGTCGTGCACTTGGCGCTGCCCAAGTCGGTCGAGCAGTTCTACCAGGAGGCGGGGCGCGCCGGGCGCGATGGCAATCCTGCCGACTGCATCCTGCTCTGGCGCAAACAAGACGCCGGGCTGCTGGGTTATTTTGCCAATCAGATCCTTGACTCAGCCGAGCGCGAACGCGCCTGGCAGCGCTACCACACCATCCGCGCCTTTGCCGAGTCAGGGCAATGCCGCCACCGCCAGATTTGCACACATTTTGGCGAGGTTCCCAAATGGACGTCGTGCGCCGCCTGCGACGTCTGCGGCAGCGCGCCGGAATGGCTGACGGCAGCGGTGGCTCCCACGGTTGGGCGGCGGCTGGTGGCGGGCGCGGGCGTTGCCGGAGTGCGAGTGGGGAGTTCGGTGCCTGGCGCGGATCAGGAGTTGCGGGAGTTTCTCCGCGAGTGGCGCCGCACCACGGCCAGGGAGCAAGGCGTCCCTGCCTACGTCGTCCTGCACGATAGCTCCCTGGATGAGATTTGCCGGTTGCGCCCGGCGTCGATTGCACAACTCATGAATATTACAGGCATCGGCGAACGCAAAGCCGATATGTATGGCCAACCGATTCTCGCTGCCCTCCAACGCTACCGTGCAGGCGCGCGCGCGACTACTTCGCCGCAGAAGAAAACTGCCCCCGCCTTGGAGACCTTGCAACTGCTGGCCGCGGGTAAGACTTTCGAGGAAATTGCCCGCATCCGCGGCCGCCAGATCGCAACCGTCGTGAACGCGGTTGCCGGACTGGTCGAGAACGGAGAACTGCAATTTCGCTCCGAGTGGATTGATCGCACCAGACTGGCCGTGATTGAAGCCGCCTGCGCGAACCTGGGTCTCGAACGTCTGGAACGCCTGAAGCTCCTGAAAGACGCTCTGCCTCCGGAAATCACATACGAGGAAATCCGGCTGGTGGTGGCCCGGCTGCGCTACGAGGGAAAGAAGAACAAAACGACCATCCCCGCCTGAAACCACGGCTTCCCGGAGTTCGTCAAAATCGAGCTCGAAAAGTACGGTTGTGTCCCAGTTTGGTCTCGAGATGTTACTTAACGAGTGACTTTAGCGCTGGAACCTTGCCTATTGGGTGTACAATTCCACGGGTTCTGAAATTCCCATCAGCATCATTACGAAACCTAAGTAGATTTGCCATTTCTTGGCATCGCTCGTGACGGCCCCGTGCGGTGAAGCACGCTAGTTTTTCGAGAAGGGAGTAGTCATGAGAATCTTGCTCTACAATCCCGACAACGGTGTAACCCGCAATTTCATGCCGCATCTCTGGATGTTTCTGCTGCAGTCGCTCACCCCTCCCGGTCATGAAGTGCTGCTGATTGACGGCAACGCCAAGCCCATGGACGAGGCCCAAATCGCCCAATATGTCCGCGACGAGAAAATCGACCTTGTGGGCATCGGCGCCATGACCCGCATGATCGCGAAGGCCTACCGCATCGCCGACGCCATCCGCGCCACTGGAGTGCCGGTGGTCATGGGCGGACCGCACGTCACCGAACTGGCCGACGAGGCCCTGGGTCGCGATGGTGGCCCGCGCCACGCCGACGCCGTGGCGCTTGGGTGAAGCCGATGAAACCTGGCCCCAGATCGTGAACGACGCAGCCCGCGGCGAGCTCAAAGCAAGTTTATGCTCCGGTCGACGAAACCGGTAAAGAACGCAAGCCTTCCCTCAAGCAATATCCCGTGATTCCCTGGCAGGCGATCGATCTCGACCAGTTCAATCTGGTGCCCAAGGCCGCGACCTCGCTGCTGCAGAAAGTCGGAGAAGGCTGGGGGACATTCCGCATTATTCCCGTTGAGTCCGGCCGCGGATGTCCCTACGGCTGCGAGTTCTGCACCGTCACCGGATTCTTCGGCGACTCCATCCGCTTCCGCACCAACGAGAGCGTGGTGAACGAACTGCTCCTGCTGAAGGCGCGCGCCCGCAAGGAAAAAGGCCAGATTGCGGTCTTTTTCATTGACGACAATTTCGCCATCAACGTCAAGCGCACCAAGTCGCTGCTGCGCGACATCATTGCCGCCGGGGCGCAGGTGCATTGGGTAGCGCAGATTAGCGCCAATCTGTTGCGCGACGAGGAACTCGTCGATCTGATCGCGGCCTCCGGAGGCAAGTGGGTCTTCATCGGCATGGAGTCCATCGATCCCGCCAATCTCAAAGACGTGAACAAGGGATTCAACAAGCCCGGCGAGTATGCCGACGTGCTCGAACGCCTGGCGAAGCGCAACGTCTACGCGATCACGTCATTCATTTTTGGCATGGACAACGACACGGTCGGCGTCGCCGAGCGCACTCTTGCGCAAGTGCGCACCTGGCCTCCCGGTCTGCCCATTTTTGGCTTGCTCACTCCGTTGCCGGCAACTCCGCTCTACAAGCGCCTGGAAGCCGCGGGCCGGCTGACCCGCGTCAAGCACTGGCAGGAGTTCATCCCCTTCGCCATGGCCCACACTCCGCTGAAGATGACCATCGACGAAGCGCACGCCGAAGTGAAATACGGATGGGCCCACGCCTACAGTCCGGAGGCGCTGGCCCAGGCCGTCGACTCGCTGGACGACCAGCCCCTGGGGTATCGCGTCAACATCTTCCTCGCGCGCCTCTGTTTCCGCGGCATCTATTTCCCCATGATGGGGAAGATGGCGTGGCTCAAAGTTGTCGCGCAAAACCGGCACACCATTTTCAAGCTGGTCAAGGAAGGCTTCTTCGGTCGCAAGGCGCAGCCGCGAAAGCCCGAAGGCGAGGCTGCGTTTGAAGAGACGGCGCCGGAATCCCAGGTCAGCGCCTAGGCGGCGCGGACTCACCCCGAGAAATCAAGGCTATCAACACTCTTGTTGATGGCCTTTATTTGTGTCCCGGAATGAACGGCACCAGTTGCTTTGCCGCCGCGCTTCCCGACCGGATGCAGTCCGGCACGCCGATGCCGCGATAGGCGTTCCCTGCCAGCGCGAGGCCGGGCAACTTCTGGCGCAGGCCTTCGATGCGATCGAGGCGGTCGAGATGTCCGACGTTGTATTGCGCCATGGCGGACTTCCACTTATAGACGCGGGCGAAGAGCGGCTCCACGCGCAGGCCATTGATCGGTGGACCCAGAATTTCCTGCAGCTCGTTGCGCACGATTCCAATGATCTGCTCGTCGGACAGCGGCCAGATATTTTCTGCATTCACTCCAGCAAAGAAGCAGCGCAGAAGAGCGCGGTCCTCGGGCGCGCGGTGGGGAAACTTGTTGTGGACGAAAGTCGCGGCCAGCAGTCGCTTGCCTTCACTGCGCGGCACCAGAAATCCGAAGCCGGGAGGAAGCGACTGCCGGACATCGCGACCGTAAGCCAACCCCACGGTGATGGAAGAACTGTATTGAATGGCTCCGAGCTCGGCGGCGAGTTCGGGACTGGCAAGGCGCAGCACCTGGGCCGCCGCAGGCGCGGGCAGGGCGAGGATAACGCCATCGAATTGGTCGGATTGCAGTCCGGCCGAGACGGTCCAGTGCCCGGCTTCCGGTTGCATCGCCAGCACGGGCGCGTTGGTGAGCAGCGATGACGGCTTGAGACGGGAAACCACAGTCTCGGCCAGATGCTGCATTCCGTCTTTGAGCGAAGTGAAGAGCGGCGGCGTGGCCTTCTTCGAGACCTGAGACATTTTTCTTCGCGCGGCGAGCATGGCGCGGCCGAGACTGCCGTGGGTGCGTTCCATCTCCGCAAACCGCGGCAGAACAGCGCGCACGCTGAGGTTGGCGGCTTCTCCGCCGTACACACCGGAAAGCAGCGGGTCGGCCAGGCGGTCAACCATTTCCGAGCCGTAGTGGCGCTCGACAAACGCCGCCACCGACTCATCATGATCGGCGGCTCTCGGCGGATGGAACAACTCGCGCGTCATGCGCAGCTTCGTCTTCCAGGAGAAAAGCGGCGATAACCCTGTCGCCATGATTTTGGTCGGGACCATGAACATCAAGCCGTCGGGCATGACGACGAGGCGGCCGCGGGTCAGAATGTAAGTCTTGCGGTCAGCGTCGTTGGAGCCGATGAGTTGATCGCCCAGCCCTAGGGCGCGGCAGAGATCGGCAGCCGAGGGTTTTTCGGTGATGAACGAATCCGGCCCCGCCTCGACCACGCATCCGTCAATCTTTTCGGTGCGCAGGACGCCCCCGAGACGCGGCGACGATTCGTAGAGGACATACTCGACCTCGCCCCCAGCCGCGCGCTGCTCTTCGAGGGCGAAGGCGGCTGCGAGTCCGGAAATGCCTCCGCCGATGATGGCGATCCGAGTCATGGAGTGCGGGAAAATGCTCCTTAGGTTCGGCGAAACCCAGCAGGTGAAGCCGATTTAAGATGCTTGCGTCACTTGCGATATGCCTGAAGGCATACCCTGGTACGAATCGAAACCCCGCGCGCCACGCTACCGCTGTTCAGCCGGAATACTCCTGCACAAACCGCGCCAGGTTCTTCACATTCTCAACCGGCGTTTCCGGCAGGATGCCGTGGCCGAGATTAAAAATGTGGCCGGGGCGTCCGGCGGCTCGGCGGAGGATTTCTTCCGCGCGCGATCTTAATTCCTTCCGGTCTGCAAAAAGAAGAACCGGATCCAGATTGCCCTGCACCGCGCACCCGTGATCGAGCCTCGCCCAGCCTTCATCGAGAGGGATCCGCCAGTCCAGCCCGATGACCTCGGCTCCCGTCTCCTTCATCGCGGGCAAAAGCGTGGCGCTGTCAGTGCCGAAATAAATAATCGGCACTCCCGTTTTCTGCAACTGCTGCACCATGCCGGTAACGTGCGGCAGCACATAGCGGCGATAATCTTCCACGCTGAGGCAGCCCACCCAGCTGTCGAAAATCTGGATAGCGTCCGCGCCGGCCCGCACCTGCTCGGCCGCGTAGGCCGTGGTGACCGCCACCAGCTTGCGCAGCAGCGTGTCCCAGTCGGCGGGGGAGTTGTACATCATTTTCTTGGCATGCACGTAGTTGCGCGAGCCCCCGCCTTCGATCATGTAGCTGGCCAGCGTGAACGGAGCGCCGCAAAAACCGATCACCGGAACGCGATCGGCGAAGTGCTTCGCCACCAGCCTCACGGCTTCCGAGACATAGCCGAGTTCGGCGGCACGGTCGGTCCGAAGGTCGGCGATGTCTTCGTGGCTGCGCACGGGTTTCTCGATGACCGGTCCTTCGCCCGCGGAAAAATGAAAGGGCAGGCCCATGACTTCGAGCGGCAGCAGCAGATCGGCAAAAATGATAGCCGCGTCCACCCCGAGGAGTTCAGCGGCGGTGATGGTGACCTCGGCGGCGAGCGCAGGTTTCTTACAGATCTCAAGCAGCGAGTGCTCCTTGCGGACCGCCCGGTATTCCGGCATGTAGCGCCCCGCCTGGCGCATGAACCAGACCGGAGTGTGGTCCACGGCCTGCGATCTGCAGGCCCGAACGAATCTGGAATTAGGAGCAGACATGAACTGTTGACTGTAGCATTTTTGCCGGAGGCGTGCTGTCGCGGGAAAGTCCAGAACCTCACCACAGAGGGCGCACCGGCGAAGAGGAATATCCTTTGGATTGTAGAATTGAAACATGGCCTACAGGGTTGTCGGCGCGCTGGCCGTTGTTGGGTTCGCCGCCTGCTTTTGCGCGGCTGGTTTTCAGAGCGCTGGTTTTCAGAAACTCGGAGTGCTCGCTCCGCCCACCTTCTATAAAGATGTGCTCCCCATCCTGCAGGATCATTGTCAAAGTTGCCATCGCGAGGGCAAGGTTGCGCCCATGCCCCTGGTGACCTATGAGCAGACGCGGCCATGGGCGCGGCAAATGGCACATGCGGTCGAAATGAAGATGATGCCGCCGTGGTTTGCCGATCCGCGTTACGGACACTTTGCCAACGACGCTTCCCTGACCGAGCAGCAGATTGCAACCATTTCGGCGTGGGCCGCGGCGGACGCGCCCGCCGGAAGCCCGCACGATGCTCCACCGCCGCGGAAGTGGGCTGAGGGATGGAATATCCCGCAGCCCGATCTCGTGCTGAAAATGCCGAAGCCGGTGCAGATTCCCGCGCGCGGCGAAGTAGAGTACACCTACGAAATTGTGCCCACACATTTTGCCCACGACCGGTGGGTGCAGATGTCCGAGTTCCGGCCGGGGAGTCCCGCGCACGTGCATCACGCCGTGGTCTACATTCGTCCGCCGGGTTCGCCGTGGTTGCGCCATGCGCCCGTCGGTGAACCCTTCACCGCTTCGACGCTCAGCGATCCCGTGGAGCGCCGCCAGGCGCACGAGACCACCAGCGATCTGCTGCTCGTGTATGCGCCGGGCAGTTCGCCCGATCGGTGGCCCAACGGAATGGCGAAGTTCGTGCCCGCCGGATCGGATCTGGTGTTCCAGATGCACTACACCACCAACGGTTCGCCGGATCAGGATCAGACCAGCATCGGTCTTGTATTTGCGAAGACGCCGCCAACCCAGCGCGTGATCACGTTGCAGTTAAATAATCATGCTCTGATCATTCCTCCAGGTGCCGATGACTTTCGCGTGGAGGTCGAGGGCACTCTGCCCAACGACGCGACTCTGCTCAGCCTCTTTCCACACATGCATCTGCGCGGCAAGCGCTTCGAATACGACATTGTGCACGACGATGGCAGCGTGGAGGTGTTGTTGCGCGTGAATTATCACTTCCATTGGCAACTGAGCTACAAGCTGGCCGAGCCGCGCCTGCTAAAGGCAGGAACAAAACTGCGGGCGATTGCCTGGTATGACAATTCAAGAAACAACCCGCACAATCCCGATCCCGAAAAGACCGTGACCTGGGGCGATCAAACCTCAGACGAGATGATGGTGGGCTTCTTCGATGTGGCCGTGCCGGCTGGGATGGACAAGTGGCAATTCTTTGTGCGGCACGCGAACCCGGACACCAAACCTGTGCCCGAGCAGAAATAATCGACCCAGAGACACTCCGGAACCGTACCGGCTCTTCGCTTCTACGCCCGGCCCTTTTTCGCCGCTGCGGCGGCTTGTTTCCCTGCGACTTCCCAGGGACGCTTGGGGCGGTCGATCATTGCCTTGTCGCGGTCTTCGATTCGGTCGTAGTGGTAAGACTCGCTCACCGTGCCCAGCGATTCGTTGTACAGGCTGGGCAGACCGAGCGCTTCTTTCATCTCTTCCGCAAACGACTGCAATGCCTTCAGGTGGTCAGCTGTGGCGGGAACTTCCGTCTTGGAGGTCTTCAGAAACTGCTGATATCCACGGTTGACCAACTTTGAAATTTCGCTGCCGATCAGGTATCCGGGATAGGCGAATATCTTCACCAGATCGTCTGGCGTCTTCTGGATGGCTGCCGATACGTTATATTTGCGCAGGAATACACGGCCGTTGGTGCCGGGGGCCTCGGTTACGTCGAACCCGTGATCGCGCAGCCAGGCTAGCGCTTCTTCGTAGGTTCGTGCTTCAATTGTCTTGGTCATTTATTTGAGCTTCAACCTTTCCTTGCCCGCGTTGGCTCGTCCTATTAGATGCACAGTTTATGAGAACGCGCGTAACTTTACACGAACTGCATCGCCGGGTGAACGTCTATTCATCTAAACAAAGTACTACATACCGCGTTTCAGACTACATAGCACATTACGTTGGTCACGACGATTCAGTTCAGATATGGCACACGGCTCTACCAAAATGGCGGCAATGTCGACTCAGCTTCAGCACGACGGACCCCGGGAAGTGGCGTCAGGATTGGGCGAAACGCTGGGCCACAGCCTGATCGAGCGCATCGGAAACACTCCCCTGCTGCGTCTGGATGCCCTCACCGGCGACCTGCCCGGCGTAGCACTTTTGGGCAAGGCTGAATGGTATAACCCCGGCGGATCGGTGAAAGATCGTGCCGCCGCCAACATTGTGGCCGAGGCCCGCCGCAGCGGGCAACTGCCCGCCGGCAAGATCCTGCTCGATGCGACCAGCGGCAATACTGGCATTGCCTATGCCATGCTGGGCGCGGCCGAGGGATTTCCCGGTGACGCTCTGCATGCCGGAAAATGTTTCGCGTGAGCGCAAGCAGATTCTGCAAGGCTACGGCGCCAACATTCTCTATACCGATCCGGCCGACGGTTCCGACGGCGCCATTCGCCTGGCGCGCGAGCTGGCCGCCAAGCATCCCGACCAATATTTTTACGCCGACCAGTATTCCAACGCGGCCAACTGGAAGGCGCACTATCACGGGACCGCCAACGAAATCTGGCAGCAGACCCAGGGACGCGTCACGCACTTCGTATCCATGCTCGGAACAAGCGGCACATTCGTGGGGACGACGCGGCGCCTGAAAGAACTGAACCCCGCCGTGAAGTGCATTTCACTGCAGCCGGATTCATCGTTCCACGGCATTGAAGGCGCCAAGCACATGGCCAGCGCCATCGTGCCCACGATTTACGATCCCAAGCTCGCCGACCGGAATCTGGAGATCTCCACCGAAGACGCCTACGCCATGGCCCGCCATTTATCCCGCGGCGCCGGATTGCTGGTGGGCATCTCGGCCGCCGCGGCGGTCGTAGGCTGCCTGAAGATTGCGCAGGAGCTTCCGCTGAAAAGAGGGCAGGAGGCGGTGATCGTCACCATCCTCTGCGACTCCGGCGACAAGTATTTGAGCGAGAGATTCTGGACCGAAGGGTGAAATCACGAAACCTCATCAATGCTTAAGCTCTCGCGCCAAGACTACGATTCTCTCCGCCGCCACGGCGAAGAAACTTACCCTCACGAATGCTGCGGCGTCCTGCTCGGCCACATCGAAGACGACGGATCCCGCGTCGTAACCTCAACCGCCCGCGCTGGCAACACTCGCACCGACTCCGCTCACAACCGCTACAACATCGACCCGCGCCAGCTGGTGCGCATTCAGCGCGAAGGTCGCGAGCGTGGCGAAGACATCGTTGGCTTCTACCATTCCCACCCCGACCATCCCGCTCGCTGGTCCTCCACCGACCTGGCCGAAGCCCACTGGTTCGGTTGCTCCTACGTCATCACCAGCGTGGAAAAGGGCAAGGCTGTGCTGACCAACTCCTTCGAACTCACCGGCTCCGACGAGAACGACAAAAAGTTAGTCGATGAAAAAGTGGAAATCACCTAGAAATACTTACCACTGCTCACTGTCCCCTGGTCACTGCTTTCCAATTGATCCGCAGCTTGACATGAGCCACCGGCACCTCAAATCTCTTGCCGGGCACGGGAAGTGCAGGATTTTCACAAGCGGGGAACAGCTTCCGGCCGGTATTTACGCCGATGTATATCAACGCAGCATACGAAACTCCGCGTCTGGCGCGGGGTCTGCGAGAAACACTTTCCCCTCTTGCACCAAATCCGGTCATGCGGTTGTGGACGGGCTGCACTCGATTGAAAATACGAGATAGTTACAGACGCGTATTTTTCGTTGACTGAAAAAATAGAAGGAGTACAACAAGATCGTTCTTTGACAGCTTCTTAAGTTTTTCCGGTTGGTGCGGCGTCCGGGGCTCGAGCGGAGTCACTTTCCTGATCGCAAGGTTGGGAAGGAGGGCGAGCAAGGGTCTATAGCAAAGCGCTGGTTGAGGAGAACGAAGAAGAAATGTTGAAGGCAAGATAGAGTTCCGAGGCGTAGGGTAGGTTTATCCGGTTGGCGGTGAGCCCGGAGCCCAAGCGAAGATCGCGCGTTGCGCCCCGCAAGGGAGGCGACGAAAGCAGGTCGAGCAAGGGTCAAACGCGAGCTACTGGCCGAGACGAATGGACCCTACACCACCTCGGAACTCTTATTTTTTGCTCGCTGTGAGCTACGAATTCTCAGCGTCCAGCAAGCTCCATGTAGGGACAGCCGCCCTCGGCTGTCCAGCCGGGCATAGCCCGGTGGCGCTGTACGGCATGTCTCACTTCGCATTCCCCGGCCCGCCAACCTGGTAAATCCTCGGAATCCTCTCCCCGAGCGGAGGCAGCGCCGGGAACGCCCCATGCGGCTCCGTCTGATACCAGTACGCTACCGAAAAGAAATTGTCCGACCGATGGTTAGCGTGCCCGTGCTCAATCGTCGCCCGCAGTGATTTGGTGAACGGAATCGGAGAGTCCAAATGAAACCGATACACCGACGACCGTCCCCCCGCCACTTCCTGCCCCACAACGGGAGCCCCAAACAATCCATACGAAAACGCGCGCCCGCCAAAGTCCCACGCCCCCAGAAAATAATCTTCCGACCCGGTCCCATTGATCGACGGCAACTTCTCGCCGTCGACAAAGAACATGTCATCGCCCTCGCCCCACCACCCATCCTGATTCTGCAGCACAGACATGGTCACGCCCACGAAGTGCCCCCGGCCGGTTGCTTCCATCCATACGTAATTGCCTTCACCGTGGAGATTCTTCTTGTCGTTCACCATCGGATCGCCATTGGAAGTCCATTGACTGGTCCAGCCGCGCGTCGGCGAAGCCTGCCGATACTGGGCATGAAAATAGAGCAACTCCGCGGGCAGCGGCTTGCTGTACGTCCGGTAGTCAATGTTGAAATAAAAGGCGTCCACCCTGCGAGCGCCCTCGTTGGTGACAGTAATGCGAGCGTGCTTCTGGAAAGGCATCGGGAAAAAGCAGTTCAGAGCCTTATCCGAGCCGACCGATAGAGGAATGGACTGATAGAGGTAGTAGTCTCCCAGCCCCAGCCCAAAGAAGTCGCCAATAGGAGTTTCCACGCTCGGCGTAGGCTCGCCGTCCCAGTACATGTGCAGCACCAGGGCCTTCAGATGGTTGGGATCGTCACTCGCGATGGTCACCCAGAAGTGGCTGATGAGGCCCGGCCCCGGCTCGTCAAGCAGCGTAAGCGTTTCTCCCGGCGCAATCGTACGAAAATCCGCATTCCCGCCGCTGCGGTCGTAGCTGGAGGCCCGCTTCTGCACGTAGTCCCTGGTCTGGGGCAGCGACGCAAGCCATGTGGTCGGATCCTGCGCGAGCAGAGGGAGCCACAGAAAGGAAAACGCCAGCACAGCGATCAGCTTTCTCATAGGACTTCTCTTAGGGAGGGCACGGCTTTAACCGTGCCCTAATCTCCCAATTGATGCTGGGCTTTTAGCCCCTCTTCGGCGAGGCCGTCAATGAGATGCTCCTACAGCGGTATATTCCCATGCTTCTTCGCCGGATTCTTATCCCTCTTGCCCTCCAGCATCCCCAGCGCCTGAATCAGTTTCTTCCGCGTCTCCCGCGGCTGAATAATCGCATCCACAAAACCGCGATCCGCCGCCACGTAGGGATTCGCAAACCGGTCGCGGAACTCCTCGATCTTCTCTCCGCGCACCTGATCCCGGTTGGCCGCCGCGTCCAGTTCTCGCTTATAAACAATGTCCACCGCGCCCTCCGGCCCCATCACCGCGATCTCGGCTGTCGGCCACGCATAGTTCACGTCCGTGCGAATATGTTTTGACGCCATCACGCAATACGCTCCGCCATACGCCTTGCGCGTGATCACGGTGACCTTCGGCACCGTTGCTTCGGCGAACGCAAACAGCAGTTTCGCCCCGTGTTTGATGATTCCGCCATATTCCTGCGCCGTGCCCGGCAAGAATCCCGGCACGTCTTCAAACGTGACCAGCGGAATATTGAAACAGTCGCAGAAGCGCACGAAGCGCGCGCCCTTCACCGACGCGTTGATGTCGAGCGTTCCCGCCAGCACCGCCGGCTGGTTGGCGACAATGCCCACGCTCCGCCCGTCGAGCCGCGCAAATCCCACCACAATATTTCTCGCGTAGTGCTCCTGTACCTCGAAAAAATATCCGTCGTCCACCACGCCGTGAATCACGTCCTTCATGTCATAGGGCTGGTTCGACTGTGCCGGCACGATCGCATCGAGCGCCGCGTCGGCGCGATCAATGGGATCGGTCGAGGCCTTGCGCGGAGGATCGTCCAGATTATTCGACGGCACAAAGCTCAACAGCTCCCGCACCATCGAAAGACACTCGGCGTCGTCGTGGGCCAGAAAGTGCGCCACGCCTGAAGTCTCGTTGTGGGTCATGGCGCCGCCCAGCTGCTCCTTGGTCACTTCCTCCTGCGTCACCGTCTTGATGACGTCCGGCCCGGTAATGAACATGTAGGAAGTTTTATTGACCATGAGCACGAAGTCGGTGATGGCGGGCGAGTACACTGCGCCCCCGGCGCACGGCCCCATGATGGCGGAAATCTGTGGCACCACTCCGCTGTACAAAGTGTTGCGCAGAAAAATGTCGGCGTAGCCGGCCAGCGACATCACGCCTTCCTGAATGCGCGCGCCCGCCGGAATCATTCAGCCCAATGACCGGCGCGCCCATCTTGGCCGCCAGGTCCATGATCTTGACGATCTTTCCCGCGTTCGCCTCCGAAAGCGATCCCCCGAACACGGTGAAATCCTGGGCGAAAACATAAACCAGCCGGCCCTCAATGCGCCCATATCCGGTGATGAATCCGTCGCCGTAAATCTTTTGCTCGGCCATGCCGAAGTCGTTGCAGCGGTGGGTGACGAGCTTGTCGGTTTCCTCGAACGTGCCCTCGTCGAGCAGAAATTCAATGCGCTCGCGGGCCGACATCTTGCCTTCTTTGTGCTGGCGCTCGCGGCGTTTGGCGCCGCCACCATCTTCGGCAAGCTGGTTCCGCCTTTTAAGTTCGGCAACCTTTTGTTCGAGGTCCATGGGCCGAGATTATAACGGGTGTGAGGGTTGGTGGCAGGCGCAAGATCACCGCTTGAGCCTTGGACTCTCGTAACCTGTTGGCCGCGCGAACGTTTCTATAGTCTGGACTCCTACCGTTTCACAGGAGGAGTTCAATGGCATCCAAGACCTGGTTACGCGCCGGTGCGGCGATACTTCTATCGCTAGCACTCTCGACGACCATCGCCGTTGCCCAGGAGTACAGCCACGGACACGAAAATCACGATCGCAACGATGATGACAATCACGACCGCGATCATGGTCGGGACCATGACCGTGGCCACGATCGCGACCACGACCGCGACCACGGCCGGCACTACTCCGATCGCGATCGCGACATCCGCGATTGGTACCATGCTCACCACTCCCACCTGCCCCCTGGCCTTGCCAAGCGTGATCGCCTGCCTCCCGGGCTCGAGCGCCAATTAGTCGTTCGCGGAACTCTGCCCCCGGGCCTGCGAGGTAGAATGCAGCCCTGTCCCCATGAATTAGAGGTGATGCTTCCGCCTCCGCCCCCGAACTACGCGCACGTCGTAATCGGTGGAAATCTGGTTCTCGTGAATCGCGCCAACTTCCAGATCGCCGACGTCTTCCACTTCGAAATCAACTAACCTCGAATCCGACTACGCCCCACCTTCTCGCGCATTTTGTGAGAGGGTGGGGAATTTGATCTTCCGGGAACTCGCCCTCGCCCCTCCTGCGGTACACTGCCCTCGATGTCTTCTCCCACCGATCAGATGGGGTTCACCTTCCGTCCCCCGGAGCGCCGCGTTTGGAAGGTGCGCGATCTGGTCGCGGCGGTGCGTTCACACATCGAGCGCGAGTATTCCGACGCCTGGGTGGAAGGCGAAATTTCGAATTTCCGCGCGCCTGATTCCGGGCATCTCTATTTCACTCTCAAAGACGGAAACGCGCAGATTCGCGTTGTCATGTTCCGCTCGTCGGCCCGGTTGCTGCGCTTTCGTCCCGCCGACGGCCTGCAGGTTGTAGTGCGCGGCCGGGTGACGGTTTATGAAGATCGCGGCGAGCTTCAGATTTCCGCGGAGTACATCGAGCCCAAGGGCGCGGGTTCGCTGCAACTGGCCTTCGAGCAACTCAAGGCCAGACTCGAGGCGGAAGGACTGTTTGCCGCGGAACGGAAGAAAGCGATCCCGCCACTCCCGTCGCGCATCGGTCTGGTCACTTCGGCGCAGGCGGCGGCGCTGCGCGACATTCTGAATGTGCTGGAGCGGCGCCATCACTCCGTCAATGTGCTGATTTATCCGGCACAAGTACAGGGTGACGCGGCTTCGCACGAAGTAGCCGC
Source organism: uncultured Acidobacteriaceae bacterium (assembly GCA_963825155.1). Classification (GTDB taxonomy): domain Bacteria; phylum Acidobacteriota; class Terriglobia; order Terriglobales; family Acidobacteriaceae; genus Sulfotelmatobacter. Next base: position 553,651 of record CAWGRZ010000006.1, read on the forward strand.
GGGCGTGCGCTATTTCAACCAGCACAGCAACGTGGACGTGATTATCGTCGCGCGCGGCGGCGGTTCGGCGGAAGATCTGGCCGCGTTCAACGACGAAGCCTTGGCACGGACTGTGGCGGCGTCTGGGATTCCCGTGATTTCCGCGGTCGGCCACGAAACCGATTTCACCATTGTGGACTTCGTCGCCGACCTGCGCGCGCCCACGCCCTCCGCTGCGGCGGAACTGGTAATCCGTTCGCGTCAGGACGTGGAAGAGCAAGCGGCGGCAATCCACGAGCGCCTGGCCCGGGCCATGCGCTACCGCCTCTTGATGTTCCGGCAGGCTCTGACCGAACTGGCGCAGCACGGGGCATTTGCTCGCATGATGGATCTCATTCATCAGCGCCAGCAGAAACTCGACGACTTGACTCATCGCCTGGAAGTGGCCGAGCGGCGGTTGCTGGAGCAGATGCGGCGGCGCTGGGAAATATTTTCGTCCGCGGTGCGGCATTACGATTTGCGCCTGGTGCTTTCGGGTATGCGAAGGGAATTAGAGAGTTGGACAGCGGCCCTCTCCGGAGCCATGCGCAACGTGCTCCTGCAGCACCGCGTGCGCAGCGAGCGCCTTCAGACCGCGCTGCAATCGTTGTCTCCGCTGGCCATCCTGGAACGCGGATACGCCTTAGTGTTTGATTCCCACGGCAACCTGCTGAAGGATGCGGGAACCTTGACCATCGGCGAAGAAATTTCGGCGCGCCTGGCCCACGGAGAAATTCAGGCAGCAGTGACGAAGACAAAGACAAAGACAAAGGCAAAAACGCAAACAAAAACGCCGGGCTGAAGTGTATACCTGCGACGCGAATGTCGAGGACGGCAATGGGCGGCCAGAGGACAAGCAAGAGGCAGTGCAGTGGCAAGGAGATTCGTATCAGGGCATGCCTTCAGGCATGCCGCACCACGGCCCAGCGTACCCTGGCTTTAGCCGCCGCGACCAAATGCCGACCTCGCGGGCTTAGCGTTTCGGGCAGACGGTTCAGGGATCAAATCCCCTGCATTACAATGGGGCTTCCAGAATCGGGTTCCACCAGGAGAGACTCGACTGACGCCAGTCTTTACATCATGGTCGCAGGGCGCATGGGCGGCGCTCGATGTTCTGCTGGTCGCCGCGCTCATTTACCAGGTGCTGGTGATGATCCGCGGGACGCGCGCCGCTCCCATGCTGGCGGGGTTGGCAGTAGTTGCGGTGACCTTCTACCTGGCGCAGATGGGCGAACTGACCACGCTGAACTGGGTGGTCAGCCGCGTGCTGCCGTACCTTGTGTTCGCGCTCATCGTCGTTTTTCAATCCGAGATCCGCCATGTGCTGGTGGACCTGGGGCGGCGGCTGAGTTTTCTGCGCGGGTCGTCGGCGGAAAGCGATTCCTATGACGACATTGTTCTGGCCGCGAATCTTTTTTCCCAGCACCAGACCGGCGCCCTGATTGTCATTGAGCGCGAGATTGGACTCCGCACTCACATTGAAAGCGGTGTGCCCCTGGACGCGCGCCTTTCCTATGACCTGCTGGCCACGATTTTCCGACCCAGCGCGCCCCTGCACGATGGCGCCGTCATCGTGCAGAAAGACCGCATCGCCGCCGCCGCCTGTTTTCTGCCTCTTTCCATGAATCCCATGCTCTCCACCCAACTCGGTACTCGCCATCGCGCCGGCATCGGAATCACGGAAGAGACGGACGCTATCGCCGTTATTTGTTCCGAAGAGACCGGAGCAATCAGTCTGGCCATTGGCGGCAAAGTCGAGCGCGACCTCACGGTCGAACAATTGCGCAGTCGACTGGGCAGCGAACTGCGCCGTTACATGGCTCCCGTGACCCTGCCTACCCCAATCGCACGGGACGAAGACGAATCTGGCGCCGTGCTGGATTCGCCCCTGCGCGAAGCGGCGCCGCGCCGGAACCCCGAACCCGGTCCGGAATCGGAGTCGCAACCGTGATCGCATTCTTCAAGCGCTACGTGCTGCACAACTTTGGACTGAAGGTGTTGTCCTTGTTGCTGGCGACGGGCTTGTGGTTCCTGATTTCCCGTGACGAGGAGCCGGCGGAAGTGTCGTTGCGCGCCCCCATCGTCTTTCAAAACGTTCCATCGCAGCTCGAAATCACCTCCGAAATGGTTCCCGAGGCCCAGATTCGCGTTCGCGGACCGGAGCGCGTGATCCGGCAATTGCCCGCGAACGAAGTACACGCGGAACTTGATCTCGCCGACGCCAAGCCGGGCGAACGCACCTTTGAGCTAAGCACCCAACTCGTGCGGCACCCACACGATGTTTCCGTGGTCGAGGTTGTCCCCAGCCAGCTGCACCTGGCGTTCGATATGCGCTTGACCCGTGAGGTCGAAATTCGTCCTCGGGTAAAGGGGAACTTCGCCGACGGGGAACAGATCGTCAAAGTCGATGCCGATCCTCCCAGGGTTAAAATCACTGGGCCCATGCATCATGTCGAGAAGGTAGACGTAGCTTCGACCGACCCAGTCGACGCAACCGGCACCACCGGCACCGCGACCTTCACCACGAATGTCTACGTACCCGATCCCCTCGTGCAGGTGGTGCAGCCGACACCGATTCGCGTGACAGTAACCGTCCAGAAAGTGGGAAGCCACTTCCGCGCACTGAAGAACCCGAGCCACCCTCTTTGACGCTTCCTCATTTATCATCGCTAGTCCACATCTTTCGTGGACTGCCCGGAATTCTCTTATGACCCAGGAAAGGCAGTTGTTCGGAACCGACGGCATTCGAGGCGTCGCGGGAGAATTTCCCCTGACCAAACAGAGCACCAATCTCATTGGCCGCGCACTGGGCCACGACCTGATGCGCACCGCGCCCAAGGCGCAGGCCGCCATCGGCCAGGACACGCGCGAGTCGAGCCGCTGGATTGCCGACCGTGTGGCCGAGGGCCTTGCCGCGGTTGGCGTCGACGTGCACAGCGCGGGCGTGATCACGACTCCGGGCGTCGCCTATCTGGCGCGTTCCCGAGGCCTTGCCGCTGGCGTCGTGATTTCCGCGTCCCACAATCCCTGGACCGACAACGGCATCAAAGTTTTCTCCGGCGATGGCTTCAAGCTCACCGACGCCCGCGAACTGGCGATTGAAAAAGAAATCTTCACCCTGCTGCAGAATCCCTCCGCCGCCGACGATACTGCCCTCAAGGTCCCCAAACCCTCCCTCCCCGGCGAAGGCGAGTTGCGCCACGCGTATGTAGAGTCGCTGGCGGCGAGTGTCGCGTCTGACCTCAGCAAATTGCGCGTGCTGGTCGGATTGCGCCAACGGCGCAGCCACGGCGGAGGCGCCCGAACTGTTTCGCCGCCTCGGCATTCAGGCGACGTTCATCCATGTTTCTCCTGACGGCAGAAACATCAACGAAGGCTGCGGCGCACTTCATCCCGAGACTCTGGGTAAGACGGTGGCACAGTCTCCGGGCCAGTTTGACCTGGGCGTAACCTTTGACGGCGATGCCGACCGCGCCCTGTTTTGCGATGCTGCCGGGCGCGTGGTCAATGGCGATGGCGTGCTGCTGGCGGCCGCTCGCGACTTGCATGCCCAGGGAAAGTTGAAGGCCGACACGGTGGTCTCCACGACCATGTCGAACATGGGCCTGGAGATCGCGCTGAAGAAGTCGGGCATTCGCATGCTCCGCGCCAACGTCGGCGATAAATATGTCCTCGAGGAGATGCTCAAGACCGGCGCCACTCTCGGCGGCGAGCAGTCCGGTCACATCATTTTTCGCGACGGAGATTCGACCACCGGCGACGGCCTGCTTACCGCCCTGCGCCTCATGGACATCATCGTGCGCAGCGGCGAACCGTTGTCGGAATTGATCGCCGACCTCAAGGTCTTTCCCCAGAAAATTCAGAACATCCGCGTGAAAGAAAAAATCCCCTTCGCCCAGATCCCCGCCGTGCAGTCGGCGATCGAATCAGCTGAACGCGAGCTTAACGGCAACGGCCGCGTCGTAGTCCGCTACTCCGGCACCGAAGCCCTGGCACGCGTCATGGTCGAAGCCGAATCCGAAGAAAAAATGCGTGCCCTCACCGCAGGAATCGCGGCAGAAATTCAAAAAGCGCTGGGCGCGTGAAAACGGGTTAGGTGGGGACAGCCGCCCCGGCTGTCCTCCGGGCGCACCCCGGCGTTCTTCTTTTAAGGTTTTAGCGAACTACCTCCGCTTTTTGCGCTTACCCTTCTCTCGCACCGGCTCTTCCTCCACCACCGCAAACTGAATCTTCTTCTCCACCGGATCAATCCGGTCCACCAGCACCCGAATCTTCTGCCCCAGGCGGTAAGTCTTCCGCGACCGCTGCCCAATAATCTCTCGCGTATTCTCGTGATACGTGTACCGGTCGTCGGCCAACGTATTCAGCGGCACCAATCCCTCAACGAACAGATCAGTTAGCTCGACAAAGAATCCAAACTTGGTCACGCTGGTAACGAGCCCATCAAAATCCTCGCCCACGCGATCCTGCATGAACTTCACTTTCTTCCACTCCATCAGTTCCCGCTCGGCGTCGTCCGCCCGCCGCTCCGACTGGCTCGACTCTTCCGCGATTTCATGCAGCTCTTCCAGCCCGATCGGCCCACCCAATGATTCTTGTAGGGCGGACACTCTTGTCCGCCGCTTCGACCAGGGCGATGCCTGCTCATCCGGCGGGTGCCCCACCCTTGTCGCGTTTTCTGCGACAGGGTGGGTATTTTGACTTCCTTCCTTACGCAGCACATCCTTCAGCACCCGATGCACTATCAAATCCGGATACCTCCGGATCGGCGAAGTAAAATGCGTGTACGAAGTCGCCGCCAGCGCAAAGTGCCCCAGATTTTCCTCCGAATACCGCGCCTGCTTCAGTGACCGCAGCATCAGGTAACTCAAAATCCGTTCCTCCGGCTTTCCCGCAATCTTCTCCGTCAGCTTCTGATACATGCGCGGCGTGATGTGCACTTCCTTCGGCACTTCGATCTCGCGCACGCGCTTGCCCGTCCCGTAAGCCGCGCGTCGGTCCGCTTTCATCTGCACCCGATGGATCGGCAGCGCGCCCACGCCCAGCGAATATCCAAACGTCGCCGCGATCACTTCAAAATCGTAAACCCGCTTCGCGTCCGGCTTCTCATGCACCCGGTACAGCGACGCAATCCCCTTCGACTCCAGATGCCCTGCCACGCACTCGTTCGCCGAAAGCATGAACTCCTCGATAAGTCGGTTCGCAATGTTCCGCTCTGACCGCGCAATGCTCTTCATCAGCCCCAACTCGTCGAACTCGATCACGGGCTCGGGCAGATCGAAGTCGATCGATCCCCGCCGCTGCCGCTTGCGGTTCAGAATCAGCGCCAGGTCTCGCATCAGTTCAAACGTCCCGACCAGCGGCGCATAGCGCTCGCGCATCGCGGCATCGTTTTCCAGCACCGCGTTCACCGCCGTATAAGTCATACGCTCCGCGGACCGGATCACGCCCTCGCTCAACTCGTAGCCTACGATCTCGCCGCGATGATCCATCTCCATCACGCACGACAGCACCAGGCGCTCCACCTGCGGCCGCAAACTGCAAATATCGGTCGAGAGTTCCAGCGGCAGCATCGGCACGGCGCGGTCCGGGAAATAAACGCTGGTGCCGCGCAGCCGTGCCTCCTGATCCAGGGCCGAGCCCGGCGTCACGTACTCCGCCACGTCGGCAATGTGTACTTGCAATTCGAAATTGCCGTTCGGCAGCATGTGTACGTAAACCGCATCGTCGAAGTCCCGCGCCGTTTCGCCGTCAATGGTGACGATGGGCAGCGCCCGGAAGTCGCGCCGCCGCTCGAGTTCGCGCGCCGAGATGACCGTCGGCGTATCCTGCGCTTCCTCTAGCGCCGCCGCCGGAAAGTGATGCGGGAGATGAAACTTGCGTATCGTGATTTCGACGTCGACCCCAAAATCATCCTCGCGGCCCAGAATCTCAATCACCCGTCCCCGCGGATTTTGCGTCGGCGAAGGCCAGTCCGTGATCTCAACATCGACCACCACGCCTTCCAGATCGTCCCACTCGGTACGCCGCGCAGCTTCCTCGCCCAGCACGCGATCCACAGGCTTTGTCCTCCTCTTTGTCCCCCTCTCTGTCCCCTGTGGTTGAGATTTGTCGCCGTCGATTCTTCCCGCGATCTCTGATTTCGGAATCTCCATGCCCGCCGGAATCAAAATCTCCTGCGTAATCTTCGAGTCGATGGGCCGCACGTATCCGCCGCGGCTCCCGTAATGAAAAATCCCCACCACCGTCGGATGCGCCCGCATCACCGGCCGCACAATCCGCCCCTCGGCGCGCCCATCCGGACGCACGTTGCTGATGTCCACCAGCACCAGGTCCCCGTGCATGGCATTGCCGATGAGATGCGGCGCAATGAAGATGTCGCCCGTCAGCCGCGCCTTCAGCGCCGGCGAAAGCGACTTGCCGTCAGGTATGACAAACCCAAATCCGTCGCGATGCATGGTGAGCCGCCCCGCGACCAGGTTCTTGTCGGCGGCGGCCGCCGGCAATGCGTACCGATCAGAATCAACAGAAATAAGCGTCCCCCGCGCCACCATCTTCTGTAGCAGCGAGTCAAGCTCCCGCCGCTCCTCGCCATGCAGCCCGAGTTCCCGCACCAACTGCTTGAATCCAGCCGCCCGCTTGGGCTGCCGCGCGATGTGTTTCAGGATGGTCGAGTCGGAAAGCATGAGAGAGCTGTCAGCGATCAGCCGTCAGCTCTCAGCATACCTCACGCGCCTGCTGTGATTAGATCGCGAGCCATTGGGTCGCAGCAGCGAGGAGTAGATGACTGGTAGTTCAGTACACGAAGACGATTCGCGTCAGGGTCGTATCAGGGCATCGCTGCAGCGATGCCGTCGGGATGATCGGGAAGCGTACGGCTTCAGCCGCTGGGGTTCGCTAGCCGTCACGATAGAAGGCAATCTCGCAAGCGGCTCACCAACTATCCCCGCCGGCCTTCGGCGGCCACGTCCCCAGCGCCCGCCGCACCATGGCAATCTGCCCCACGTGATAGCTGTTGTGCGCCACCATCTGCATGAGTACCGCTTCCAGCGTGCCGGCAACTTTCTTGTCACCCTCGTGCACAGTCTCAATCTGGCGATCGAGTTCCGCTCGCGAAGACTTCGCCAGCGTTGCAAACTCGCCCAGCAGAGCGGCGAACTGCGCCCTCAACCGGTCCCATTCCCGCGCATCAATCGGCGAAGCCGGAAAACTCTCCGCATTGTGCTCGGGATACGCTGGCCTCTCCCCGCGAATCCGCCGCACCTCATAGTTCATCCAGTAATTCATGTGAAACACAAGTTGCCCGATGGAATGCGGAAATCCCGCAACCGCCCGTGCCGCTACTTCCGCGGAAATATCCTCCACGCACGCCAGCGGGTCAGCGTGCGCCCCCTTCCCGCGGAGCAGTTCGGTCAGTCCTCGCGTAGACATATCTGCTAACTAAGCCCTGTCATCCTGATGCCCGCGTTCTTTGCGGGCCGAAGGACCTATAGGTTCGTGAGGCCCCGGAAGAGCGCCGCTTCCGTTCCATTTGCAACTTTCAAAGACTACCGCCCCGAAAAATATTTCTCCTCCAGAATCCTCCGATGGTGCAATTCATGCCCCGCAATAATGTAAGCCAGCGCCCGCACCGTGACCTCATTCTTATTAGCCACACCCCGCCGCACCCACGCCGCCTCATCCAGATTGCGCAGCAGCGTCAGCGTCGCCCGTCGCACCGCAATGTAATCCTCGACAATCTCCTCCATCGGCGCGCGCCCAAATGGACCATTCTTCACGTAGTCATCCTGCTCGAAGCCTTCCATCGGCGTGTGGTCGCCGCGCGAAATACGCAGCGCCCGATACGCAAACACGCGCTCCGTATCGCAAACGTGCCCCAGCACTTCCTTCGCGTTCCATTTGTCGGGCGCATAGCGGAAATTCCCGTCTGCCTCGTCGCGCCCGGAGAGCAGCAGCACCGTCTGCCTCCTCTGCGTCTCCAGCGTCCCCAAAATGTCGGACCCCGAAATCAGCGAAATATAGCGGTCATAATAAGGCGCATACTCGCCCGGCTCAGGCCGCGCGATCGCGAACGTTGCTGGCGTAACCACGGCTGGTTCTGGCATGCTTCACTCCAATAATCGGACCATCTTTCCCAGGCTGGATTCTGATGATTTAGACGCCCCACCCCAGATTCCGTCTTCGATAAATCTTCGACCCTAGGAGGATAACCCCCAGCCCCTGTGGAAGGGTACGGTCCGGGCAGTTTTTTCCTGAAATCGTTACACACACCGAGCAGAAAAAGCGCAGCCGACAGGTCCCTCCCTTTCCCCTCGGGCACCCGAAAGGACGTACCATACGAGTGAACTCTCGATTGAAAATAAAGGCTTTTCCACAGGGCTCACTTTGAGACACGGGAGTACAATTCGCTTTGGTCACCAAAGTGCGGCCAGTGACCCCTAATCCCAACCAGGAAAGGAACTTTTACCCCATGTGGAAGCCGACCAATCAGCCCCAGACCCCAACCCGGCCCGCCGAGCCGGAGCGCCCGACTTCGTCTAGCCCCAGCGCGCCTGCCATGTCGTCCATGGCCGGTGAACCCGCTGCCCCGCGGCCGGTAACCACCACCACCGCCGACCAGGCCACTATTGGCAAGTCGCTTGTGATCAAGGGCGAGGTGACAGGTTCCGAGTCGCTCTACATCGACGGCCGCGTTGAGGGCTCGATCAACCTGGCCGGCAACCGCGTCACCATCGGCCGCAACGGCGTGGTCGCCGCCAACATCAATGCCCGCGAGATCGTCGTCCTGGGCAAAGTTCGCGGCAACCTTACCGCCAGCGATCGCGTCGACATTCGCAGCGACGGTTCCCTCACCGGCGACGTTATCGCTGCCCGCATCTCCATCGAAGACGGTGCATTTTTCAAGGGCGGCATCGACATCCGCAAAGGCGGACAGCCCCAGCAAACCAAGCCCAACGGCGAAGACAAGATGGCTTCCGTCCCCGAGACGGCTGCCGTCGGCGCCCGGGCATAAGTTTCGCGCTCATCGCCCGGCCAGAAGATCAGCGGCGGAGTTCGCAGGAATGCGAATCCGCCGCCTTATTTTTTGTGGGAAGAAACCCGCAACGCCAACCACTCATTTACTGATTGAGTCATTTACTGGTTGAGCGGCTGCAGCGCTTGGCATGCCGCTTCGCTGCCGATCGTCGCTCCCGTGGGATCCACTCGAATCACCGCGTCTTCGAAAGAGCAGAAGCTCCGGATCCCCGTCTGGTTCAGCGTGACCGGAACCGCCGTCGCATAGTACTGCACCGCCGGAGGACCGCCCGACCCCGTGGCCGTGAATTTATATCCGCTCTTCGCCCCACCTGCCAGCACGCTGTCAATCAGGCAGGCCGTGGTCGAACTGGGCGTACACGGCGCGATCCCCCCCATAACCGCCAGGGTCGCAGCATAGCCCACGGTCGGGTAAGCCGAGTTGTAGGTGATCTCCGCTGTATTAATCGTGCGGATGGAGGCCACCGCCGAGGACTCGTTGGCCGCCATGCGGGCCCGCAACAAGTTGGGGATGGCGATCGCTGCAATAATCAGAATGATGGCCACCACGATCAGCAGCTCGATCAGGGAGAAACCTCTTTGCTTCCGCATGGGGAAATGGCCCTTCGTCTACGAATTCGCGCGCAGCACAAGCTTAACACCAGCCGCCCTTTTATGCGCCGCTTCGCCCGCCTGGCGCGCCCTACGGCCGTTTTACCTGGAGCCCTTCTACTCCAGGAACATGCAGTCCCCGTAGGAATAAAATCGGTAGCCCTGGGCCACGGCGTGCCGGTAGGCGCGCAGCACATTCTCCTGCCCGCCCAGCGCGGACACCAGCATCAGCAGCGTGGACTGCGGCAGGTGGAAATTCGTCAGCAGCGCCCCCACCACCTGAAATTCGTAACCGGGATAGATAAATAGATTGGCTTCCCCCGAGCCTGCCCGCACTTCGCCCGCCCCCTGCCCGGCCGCATATTCCAGGGTCCGAACCGTGGTTGTGCCTACGGCGACGATCCGCCGCGATTCCCTGCGCGCTCGACCAATCTTGGCCGCCGCCTCAGCCGAGATCGAATACGCCTCCGAGTGCAGACGGTGTTCTTCCACCCGCTCGGTGCCTACCGGCTGGAATGTCCCCAGGCCAACGTGCAGCGTAACTTCCGTCCGCTCGACCCCCCGCGCCGCCATGCATTCCAGAATCTCCGGAGTGAAATGAAGTCCGGCCGTCGGAGCGGCGACCGATCCTCGCTCCCGCGCATAAACCGTCTGGTAGCGCTCCCGGTCTCCGGCAGAGTCCGCGCGCGCAATGTAGGGCGGGAGCGGAACGTGCCCGATTTTCTCCACCAGCCTGAAGAAGTCACCCCCTGGAGTGGGCTCCAAAGTGAGCTCAGAGTCGCCGCCTCCGGACTCACGCTCGCCACCCACATTCTCATGTGGGGACAGCCGCCCCCGGCTGTCCGGCCGGGCAAAGCCAGGCAGCGCCGGCGCAAACCGGATCCGTCGCTCGCCAAACTCCCCTCGCGCCATCACCTCCGCCTGCAGTTCGTCCCTCTCGCCAAAAAAAAGCTGCTCCCCCACCCCGATCTTGCGTCCCGGCCGCACCAGGCATTCCCACTCGTTGGGTTCTTGCTGGACTTGTCGGGTGAGTAGAACCTCAACTCGGCCGCGAAGAAAATCACGCGCTGCGGGATTCTGCTCACTCACAGGCTGGGCCCGAAGTCCGCTTCGCCGTCCATAAAGCCGCGCCGGAAACACCCGGGTGTTGTTGAACACAACCAGATCGCCAGCCCGCAGAAGTTCCGGAAAGTCGCGAAACTGCCGGTCGCTGAATTCGCAACCTCGCAACCGGCCCGCGTTCAAGTCTCCGGGGACGCACTTCAGGTGCAGCAGACGCGCCCCCGCGCGATCGGCCAGGGGTTCCTGCGCGATCAACTCCTCAGGCAGGTGGTAGTTGAAATCGGAGACCAGCACGCCCCCCGATTATAGAGACACGCGGGACCGTCCGCGCCCTGACCCGCCGAACCAATCGTGCCCCTATTTTCAAGAAATTTGGATTGTTTCTGCCACTTGAGGCTGATACTATGCCAGTGCAAAAGTGCGGCCCGCTTTTTGTCAACTCCCCCCAAAGGGTAACCATGCCTCAGGAACGCAAACATAGGGAAGAAATCGTTCGTTACGGACGCATGCTGCACCAGCGGGGATTCGTTGCCGCCATGGATGGGAACCTCTCCGTCCGCCTGGAAGGCGACCGCATCCTGGTTACCCCGACCTGCGTCAGCAAAGGCGCCATGCGCCCCGCCGATATGGTCATCGTCGATCTCGACGGCACCCGCGTCGCCGGCCGCCGCCATGTCACCAGCGAGATCGGCATGCACCTCCTGATTTATGGCATGCGTCCCGACGTTCAGGCCATCGTTCACGCCCATCCTCCCACCGCCACCGGCTTCGCCGCCGCCGGCCTGGCCCTCACCGAGCCCCTGGTCTGCGAAGTGGTCATGGGCTTGGGATGCATTCCCCTGGCCCGCTACGGCACGCCCGGAACTTCGGAATTAGCTCAGACCCTGGAACCCTACGTCCCCAACTACGACGCCATCCTCATGTCCAACCACGGCGTTGTGACCTACGGCGACACTCTCGAACACGCCTACATGAAGATGGAAACCGTCGAGCACTTCGCCCAGATCGCTCTGGTTACCCATCTGCTCGGAAGGCAACAGCCTCTGAAAGAAGTGGAAATCGAAAAGCTGCTTCTGGCCCGCACCAAATATTTCGGCGCCAAAATGGCAGCCTCCATGCCCCTGCCTCAAGTCCCCCAAAAAGTCAGCTAGGGAACCGGCAGCTCGGAGACACGGATAGGCCGTATGCAATCTACTCTGTCATCCTGAGCGCAGCGAAGGACCCCTCCCCAGCCTGCGCTACCAAGAGCGCCTGAGGGAGTTTCGCCACCAGCGCTTCGGATTGGCCCGCTCCAGACTTGGTTCAGGAGTTCCCCAGCCCTCACTCCCCGCCCACCCGAAACCGTATCCCCGCCCGGAAATTTACCGGCAGCGCCGGATACCCCACCACTTCGTTGTACCGCCGGTCCAGCGCGTTCTCCACGTTCGCGTAAACGGTGATGCGCGGCCGCACCGCGTACCATCCCCCCAGATCGACCCGAACGTACCCAGCCGCGTGGTCAATGCCCAAGCCCAGAAAATCCGAGTCCGGCCGTCGCCCCACGAAACTCCCGCCCAAATTTCCTCCCCACCGCGACCCCAGATAAGACAGCAGCACACTCCCCGAATGTTTGGGACGGCGCAGCAGCGGCGACCCCGCCGCCAGCAACGGATCGCAAAAATTTGTCGGTGTGCACAGCGGGGCTTCCAGAATCTGCGTCGACGTGTAGTTGTACGCTGAGTCCAGTTCAAGCCGCTTCCTCAGCTGGCCTCGGAATTCTATTTCCGCTCCCTGCGCCATGCTGCGATTCACGTTGACGAACTCCCCCACGTACGTGGGCGGAATCGATTCAAACTCGATCTGATTGCGGAATTGGTTGTTGAAGTACAGCGCCGAGAACGCAAATCTGCCCTCTAGCAGACTCTGCTCCACCCCTGCTTCGAAAGCGTGGTTCTCTTCCGCTTTCAAATCTGGATTGGGGTTGGTCGGGTAGGTTCCCGTGATGCCGAAAGACTCCTCGAACGTCGGCTCCTTGATTCCGCTGGCGTAGGAGAATCGCAGCCGCGTTCCCGAAAGCCGCTCCCCTCCGCGCAACGCCAGAAAAGTAGCCCCAACCCTGGGCACCGCCCGGTCCCCGAAGCTGGCATTGTGCACGTAACGCAAGCCGCCCACCACCGAGATGCGCCCGCGCGTGATTCTCTGCTGTACAAACAGAGCATGATTCAGGCGCAGGCCGTGCGTCAGGGAAACACCCGTGATCGGGTTGCCCAGGGTGTCTGTGGTCAGGTATTGCGAGTTGAAGTCGCCATTTTCATCTTCGAACTCGTAGCCCACGCTGGTCTGCGCCCAACTGCGTGGCGTGTAGTCGCCCTGGTAATTGAATCCCGCCCGGTTGACGTGCTCGAGATCAAGGAAGAAACAGTCCGTGAAGTTAAAGGTTGAGGGATCGCAGCCCCGGTCCGGAACCGTATCCTCGTTCAGCGTCCGGTGATTGTATTCGTAGCCCTCGAATCGGTGCTGCCAGTGCGCGGGCGCGGTGATCGCGAGTTCCGCACTCGCCAGCAGATTGTTCTGCCGCGCCCGTGCGTCGACATCCGGAGCAAGCAGCGGGGCTCCATTAAAGTTCCATTCTCCGGGGATTCCCGTGCGGCTGTTGGAGTGCCGCACGCGCACTCGAAAGAATGCAGCTGTCGTTCACCCGGACGCCCGCATTCGCACCCTGCAGCGAATTCGAGTAGTCGTTGTTGACTCCCAGTCCCTGGGTGTTGAACTGGTCGGCAAAAAAGTTGTAGTCCCAAATCCCCCGCGCGCCCGCGAGCGCCGCGAATCCGTGAGCCGTATTGAAGTTTCCCCCGTCGGCTCCGAAGCGCAACTCCGGCCTCGGAGTCGTTCCCGTTCGGCTGAAAACCTGCACCACGCTGGTCATGGCGTCGGAGCCGTAGAGGGTGCTCTGCGCCCCTCTCAAAAACTCCACCCGATCCGCGCCCGCGAGAGGTACCGTTCCGAAATCGAAAGTTCCGCCGGGATCGGTGACAGGCACACCGTCCACAATGACTTTGTTGTAAACCGAATCTCCGCCGCGTACGAACAGCGAGCCGATTCCTCCCCGCTGTCCAGCCGTATTTACAACCGCGCCAGGAAGAAAGCGCAACGCCTCCGATGCCGCCACCGGTTGCATGACTTCGAGTTCGCCGCTCTCCAGCGTGGAAATGCTCGTGCCCGTTTCCTCGGCCGCCAGAGGAGTCCTCGTAGCCGTCACCACCACGGTTTCCGACGTCATTGCCAGATGCAGTTGAATCGTGACCACTTCGGAATGAACCCCAGCGACCCTACTCGTTTCCGGAGCGAATCCCGGAGCCAGTACTTGCACCCGGTAAGTACCCGCCGGCAAATCACCGAACGAAACTATTCCCTCAGCCGATGACGTCGAGATCTTCACCGGAGTTTCCGTCTCGCTCGAAAACAGCGAGACCTGCGCGCCAGCTACGGCCGCCGCTTGCGGATCCACTACTTTGACTTTGAGCTCTGCAGCCGAAGCGGCCGCAGAAAGAAGAAAAAGAAGAAAGAGAACCGAAACAAAAAAACCGGAGACGACTACGCGCATACCATCCTCCTTTGCCCGCGAAAGAGGTTGAAGTAGACGGATCGCGCCGGTCTCCTGGCTTTGCGAGTAAGGATGTTTCACCAACATCCATTCGCGCCTCACGGTCTTCCCGGGACAAGTCCCAGTGGCCGGAAGCTGTTTCCTCGCTTACAGTTGCGCGGCAGCGCGGGATTTCCACCCGCTTCCCTGTCTTCGCCCAGCGGCAAAGACGCGCGTTCCGAAGGACCTGAGAAAGATCACAAACAACCGTGTCAAGAATCTAATGTCTGAGGGTGGGGAAGTCAAATTCTTGAGACGCCTTGGCAATGGTGTAGCTCGAGAAGAACGATTCGTATCAGGGCATCGCTTCAACCATACCCTGATACAAACCTTCGCCCTGTCGGATGCGAACCTTCCCCGCCCGATTCGTATCAGGGTACGCCTTCAGGCGTACCGCAAATGTTGCCTCGCTCAAGCGCCTTTAGGCGCTGCTTTACCCCGCCGCCCGCGTTTCGACCGCGTCGCCGTTTTCCGCAAGCTGTTCAGGCATGCCGCAAGTGCATGAGGCTGTTTACGGCTTTACAGTTTGCTGAAAAACTCGGTCTTGGGTGGCGCGGCGCTTCCAGCGCTGCGATAAAGCTTTCCTTTTCACTAAGGGCTTTAGCCCCCGAGGCCGCTATGTCCCCTGACGCGGGCGGATAGGTTTGAGAAGAACGATTCGTATCAGGGCATCGCTTCAACCATACCCTGATACAAACCCTCGCCCTGTCGGATACGAACCTTCCCCGCCCGATTCGTATCAGGGTACGCCTTCAGGCGTACCGCAAATGTTGCCTCGCTCAAGCGCCTTTAGGCGCTGCTTTACCCCGCCGCCCGCGTTTCGACCGCGTCGCCGTCTTCCGCAAGCTGTTCAGGCATGCCGCAGGTGCATGAGGCTGTTTACGGCTTTACAGTTTGCTGAAAAACTCGGTCTTGGGTGGCGCGGCGCTTCCAGCGCTGCGATAAAGCTTTCCTTTTCACTAAGGGCTTTAGCCCCCGAGGCCGCTATGTCCCCTGACGCGGGCGTATAGGTTTGAGAAGAACGATTCGTATCAGGGCATCGCTTCAGCGATGCCGCAAGGAGGCGCAAGATTGTTTACGGCTTCAGCCGCTGCGGGCCGCCAGCCTGTCTCTCAGGATATCCATGGGACGTGTTCGACCCTTTCGACTGGCGTCTCACACAGCGCGGGCGGATCATTAGCCGCGGAGCGGCGAAAGAGTAAACCTCACCGCCTCCACCGCCCCACCACATACAACACAATGGAAAGCACTACGCTCAACAGCACCGAAGTCGCCAGCGGAAAATAGAACGTCGTATTCTTCCCGCGATAGACGATGTCCCCCGGCAACCGTCCCAGCGGAAAATGGCTCCGACCTAGCACGGTCAGCACAATCCCCGCCAGCACCAGGACCGCCCCGAAGAAGATCAGAACTTTGCCCAGATCAGTCATGAAGATAACTCAACGTACCATAAAAAAATCGACCGCGTCGCGAAACGTCTTTGCACTACAAAGTACTTGACATACGTCGCTAGCCGCGCTAGCCTACCCTCATGTTTGACCCGCGCCCGCATCGCATCCGGCGTTTTCATCGTTCCCCGCCGCCGTCGCCCGCGCGCACCGCCCCCGGCCTGGCCCCCGATATAGCCCCCGATCTAGCCGACGACCTGCGCTTCATTCGCGACACCATGGAGCGCTCCGCCGCCTTCACCGCCGTCTCCGGCTGGGGGCACGTCCTCCTCGGCTTTACCGCCGTAGCCGCCGCCGCCCTCGCCGCCCGCCAGCTTTCTTCCTTCGCCTGGCTGCGGGTCTGGCTGGCGGAAGGCCTCCTCGCCGTCGCCATCGGATTGCTCTCCTGCACCTGGAAGGCAAACCGCCGTGGCCTGCCGCTTTTTTCCGGTCCTGCTCGCAAAGTCGCTCTCGGACTCGCGCCGCCGCTGGTCGCCGGAGCCTTCCTCACATTTCTCCTCTTTCGCTCGGGCCTGCAATCCGCTCTGCCCCCAACCTGGCTGCTGCTCTACGGCGCCGGCATCATGACCGGAGGCGCATTCTCCGTCGCCATCGTCCCCGTCATGGGACTCTGCTTCATGCTCCTTGGCGGCCTCGCCGTTCTCGCCCCCGCCGCCTGGGGCAACTGGTTCCTGGCCGCGGGGTTCGGCGGCCTGCACATCGTCTTCGGACTGCTCATCGCCAGGAGGCACGGTGGCTAGACCTCTCGCAGCCCGCCGCAAACCCGCGAAGCCCGCGCCCCGCCCGCGCGAGCACGCCCCCGCCCGCGCCCCCGAACTCCCCGAACTCGATCGCCTGATTCACGAGCGCATTCGCCTCGGCATCGTCAGCGCTCTCGCCACCAACCACTCTCTCAGCTTCAACGACCTCAAGCGCGTGCTCAAGACCACCGACGGCAATCTCAGCGTCCACGCCCGCAAGCTCGAAGAGGCCCAGTACGTTTCCTGCGTAAAGTTTTTCGAGGGCCGCGTTCCCCGCACCGAATATCGCCTGACCCCCACCGGCCGCCGCGCCCTGGCCGAGTATCTCGATCAGATGGAGGAATGGATCCGCGTGACCCGCGAAGAATAGGTTCGTATCAGGGCACGGCTTGAGCCCTGCCGTAGAGCGACCAGCCGTAGAGCGACCAGCCGTTAGAGACAAAGAGTGGAGGGCTTTAGCCCCTGTGGGTCCACATGACTCGGCTCAGCAAATGCGCGTCGTTGACTACGGGCTCGCTCCCCACAGCAGCATAGCCGACTTTTATCGACTCTGGCTTTGTAATACAAATCTCACTATGAACTGAAGTGCAACTCACAATGACCATCGAAACCAACCCCACTTCCCCAGCCTTCCGCGACGCCGCACGCTTCTGGGAGCCCGCACGCCTCCTCTACAACGCCATCCTCACCACCGTCGTCTTGCTCTGGGTCGTCCTGACGTGGCCCCACTTCCGCGCCGCGCTCACCCTCGGCTCCTTCGAGGCCTTCGTCGTCCTCGGCCTGCTGGCCAACCTGTGTTACTCCGCCGCCTATGTCGCCGAACTCTTCATGCAGCCCATTCTCCCCATCGCGCGCTGGCGCCTCTTCCGACGCGTGCTCTGGGGGCTAGGAACGCTCTTCGCACTCCTGCTCGAAAATTATTGGATCGCCGACGAAATTTATCCCTACGCCGATCAACCGCCGCAAGCCATCTTAGGAGGACCAGCCGCGCCCACCGCCGCCCTCGCCAGCAACATGAATTTCCCCGCTCCCCTCGCCGTCCTCGGATTCCTCGCCGCCTCCGCCGGCCTCATCCTCGCCCTGGCCTCGGCTCTGATTTTCTGGTTCGCCCGCAAACCCAAATTCGCCCGCATCGCCGCGCTCTCAGTCGCCGTCGGCGCCGTCCTCTACTTCGCTCTGCTCTTCGGATTCTCCGCCGCCAGCCACGCCACCATCCTGGCCCCGGGACAGGAAAAATATTTCTGCGAAATCGATTGCCACCTCGCCTACTCGGTCCTCGACGTCAAATCGCAATCCGACGCCGCCTCCACCCGTTACGTCATCACCCTGCGCACCCGCTTCGACCAAACCACCATTTCCCCCAACCGCCCCAGGGACGCTCCCCTCACCCCTTCGCCTCGCGAACTGCGTCTGCTCGACAGCGCCGGCCACAGCTACGCGCCGGTCTCCACCGCGGGCACCCCGCTCACCACGCCCCTCAAACCCGCCGATTCCTACACCACCGAACTCGATTTCACAGTTCCTAAAGACGTTCCTAAAGATGTTTCTAGAGACGCTCCCAAAGACGCCACCGCCCTGCGCCTGCTCCTACGCACCTCCCCGGGATGGCCCGACCACGTGCTCATCGGCGACGAAAACAGCCTGCTCCACAAGAAGACCTACTTCGCCCTGTAACCCCACGCGCGACGGCCACTCCCTTCGGCAAGCCCAGGCCAGGCTCCCTCCGTCCGAGAGAGACTCCATGTGGGGACAGCCGCCCCAGCCTGCCCTGAGCGAAGTCGAAGGGGCTGTCCGTCGAGCGCAGCTCGACCGGTTCTGTTTTTGACTCTGCTAAAGCCGCCGCCCTCACCCCATCCGTCACTCGATCCCCCGAATCTCCGGATGCCCCGGCCGTTCCCCGCCGGAAACCAGCGCCGCCCGCCACCGCGTCAGCGACTCCCGCAGCGCGCCCAATCGAATCCCCCCAAACTCCTCCGGACACCCCGCCAGATTCCGCCGCGCCCGCTCCATCAGCGAGCACGCTCCCGCCACATTCCCCGTCGAGTGATGATGAAACGCCACCGCCGCCTGAATCAGCCCCTGCAGAAACTTCTTCTCCAGCCCCGCCGATTCCCGCCACACATCTTCCCAAACCTCGTGCGCGTCATAAAACTCCCGCGCATTAAACAGCCGAATCCCCCGCCGATACCCCTCCGAGTTCTCCAGAGTCATAAGCCAGAATTCTACTTTCTTCAATGTCGCGTCGGGGTTCGATGTTTATGTGGGGACGGCGGCCTCGGCCGTCCGTCGAGCGCCAGCTCGACAGCTCTGAAACCGAAAATGTTCCTGTCAGG
>CAWGRZ010000007.1:0-123753 GCA_963825155.1 uncultured Acidobacteriaceae bacterium
TGGGAATGTCCTGTAAGCTCGGAAGCCCGCGCAGCCCGAACGGCCGCAGGCTGGGAAAGAGCGCCTGTTAGCACTCGCAACAGGAGAGTGCCAACAGGCTGACGGCTAGATAGGGAATGGCCCCGCGACTGTCAAGGCGTGGCAAGCCCGCGGCGACGCCTTGGTTAAAGACGGCCACAAGACTTTCTTATCGACAAGCGCCTAGATTGGACGCATGTCATCCGGCGCACACATCATCGATCCGCGGACAGGACCCTCGGCATGAGGGTCGTTTTCACGTTTCTCGTCAACACGATCTTCAATCTGATCGTCGGGCTGATCGTGGCGAGGTTTCTCGGGCCGGAGGAATATGGCAGTTTCGCCCTCGCGATAGCCGTGATGATCTTCGGCCAGGCGTGGCCTTCGAATGGATCCGCCAGTGCGGCGTCCGTTTCTATTCGGAGCGTTCGCGGACCGAGACACCACGGGTTAGCGCCACGCTCGACGCCGCCTTCCGGCCGCCGCCCTGGGGTTCGTTCCCTTGGCGCTGGCGCTCGCCTTTTTGGGCCCGGAAATGTCGCTGCCGCGCGAGCTGGTCGCGCTGGCCTTCGCCGCCTCGATCGCCAATGGCCTGTTCGACTTCGACACCGCGCTCGCCCGCGCCCGTTTCGACGACCGGCTGTAGTGCGGCCTCATCGTGATAAAGAACATCTTTCGGTGCTCGGCATCGCCGGCGGCCTGGGCGACCGGGTCCGCCACCGTCGCGCTCGCCGCTGGCATGGTCGGCCTGCTCGGCGCGCTGGTTTGGCGCCCGGGCTCAAAGGGATGCGTGAATCACGGCGCCGGCGTTCGCCGGACCGTAGCCTTGCGGCATTACGCCGGCTATGCCGCGCCCATCGTCGCCGCCATAGTGCTCTCCAGTTGATTCCGCTGGTCAATCGCGATCTGGCACGCGGTTCGGCCTCGCCGAGACCGGCCGTTTCGCACTCGCCTATGATCTCGGCCTGCGCGCCGTGCAGGCGGTGGGGTCCGCGCTCGACGTCTTGCTGTTCCAGATCGCGGTGCGCACCCATGATCCCATGGCGAGGACAAGGCCACGGCAGGTCGCGCGCAATATCGCGATCGGTTTTGCGATCCTGCTGCCGGCTAGCGTCGGCCTCTGGATCGTGCTGCCCTCGGTCGAGGTATTGATCGTGCCGACAGCCTTTCCGGCCCCTTCGCCCAATTTCCTGACGCTGATGCTGCCCGGCCTGTTCTGCCACGGCATCGGCCAGTTCGCGTTCATCCCATTTTCCAGATCACGCGGAAGACGGGCCGGTGGTGCACGGCCGCATTGGTGGTCTGCGTCGCCGATCCCGTGTTTTTCCTCTGCTGCCGCGCAGCGGCGACGCCTCCAGCCTGGCGATGTCGCAGAGCCTCGCGCTCGCTGTGGGTATGGTCGCGCTGATCGTCTTCGCCCAGGCCAATGCGCCGCAATGGCCTCGCGGCCGCGATCTGGTCTGACCGCGTCTCGGCGGTGCTGGCATGGCGGCGATGAGGGTCCCTTGGCGCGACTGCCCCCGGGCCTGCTGCAAATGCTCGTCCAGATGGGACTGGCGGAGGCTTTTACCTCACCGTGGTCGTGCCATTTTCGACCGATCCCGGCCGGCCTGCGCACGGCCGTTCTCGGGAAGATCAATCGGTTGTTGCGCCCAGGCGCAAAGGCGGAAATTTAAAGATTCTTTCACCATTAGAACTCGAATAACCACAAAACACGTAAATCTTTCCATCGTGAATTTTAGTGGTTTATGCTGTCATGGTCTCAAGCATTTTCAAGCGAATGGGAGACGGTTCGCATTTGGATCCGTAAACAAGACTCTAGAGATTTTTCATGTTTCCATGAAACGTGAAAAAAGCTCTAGTGTTTCAGGACTTATGGCCATGCGAACGTCACATATTCTGCCACCGCTGCGTGCGGCCTGGGTCTCTTGGTTCATGCCCCCCTCGCACGCGCAAAATCTTGGCGGTGGCTTGATCGAATTTCTGGTGACGGGCGGCGAGATGGCGCCGGCCGACGCCCGGACGGCACAGGCCGCCAGCGCGACCCACGCCAACGCGCCTTACGGGCGCGATGCTGAACCAGCCCCCCGCCAACGCCATGCAGGCCTCGCTCGCGCCGGTGGAGCCCTACCGGAAGAATTCCGCCGGAGCTGCTGCGCAGCGAAGTCGATTACGCCGGCACGGGCCGCAGGGCCGGCACGATCGTCGTCGATACGCCCAGCCATTATCTTTATCTCGTGACCGCGCCGGGCCGCGCCATGCGCTACGGCATCGGCGTCGGCCGCCCCGGCTTCAAATGGGCGGGCCACAAGACGGTCACGCGCAAGGCGGAATGGCCGGACTGGACGCCGCCGCCGGAAATGCTGAAGCGCCGGCCCGACCTGCCGCGCCATATGGAGGGCGGCCCCGGCAACCCGCTCGGCGCGCGCGCGCTCTATCTCGGCTCGTCGATGTATCGCATCCACGGCACCAACGAGCCGTGGACCATCGGCCAGAACGTGTCGTCCGGCTGCATCCGCATGATGAATGACGACGTCATCGATCTCTACGAACGGGTGAAGTCGGCGCGGCCGGTGGACGGTTCTCTGAACACATGCCGGAAGCCAAAAGGCGGGCCAGAAGCCCGCCTTTTGAATTTTCCACAATGCAAACGTTCAGGCCGCCTTACGCTTGGCGACGCCAAAATCAGGCCGGAACGGCCTGGGCGAACTCGGCGGCCTTCTTGGCGATTTCGCGCTTCAGCTGAGCGCGTCATCGACAGTTCGGTGTCGCGGGCCTTGAGCAGGAAGGCGTCGAGACCACCGCGATGCTCGACCGAGCGCAGGGCGGCGGCGGCGATGCGCAGGCGGACCGGACGGCTGCAGCGAGTCGAGATCAACGAGACATTGACCAGGTTCGGCAGGAACCGGTGCGGGTCTTGTGATTCGAGTGGCTGACGAGATTGCCGGTCTGGACGGCCTTGCCGGTCAATTCGCAACGGCGGGACATGGTGTTCCTTTCGATTCCTGAACGCGCCGCTCAGCTGCGCCGGCTTGCGCCGGAAAACCTGGGGACTGCGCCGGCATGCGCCGGAAAAACAAGGCCTTGCGGCCGAAATTCGTGAAACCGCCATTTCATTGGCCGCCCCGGCGCGGGCTCTCGCCCATCCGGTAACAGCCCAACGCCGCAGGAACTCACATTCCGCGTCAGACGGTTCATGGAGGCGCGTCTATAAGCGAGCCTCCGCAAAAGGTCAAAGGGCCCGGCCTGGAACGACGGCGAAAGAGCCGGGCCGCGCGGCCTGAGCTTCGTCCGCTGGGTCACGTCGCGCGGCGCGCGCGCTGGCCGTCGCAATATTTATCGAGCGCGCGGCTGAAAACCGGATCGCCGGGCGCCGCCCGCGCGAACAGATTCATGCAGGAACAGAATTTCAAGCGGTCGGGGTCGCCGAAAATCTCCAGCAGCGTGCGGCCCTCGATGCGATTAACCAGCTCCGCGCATTCCCGCATGCGCGGCCCGAGCAGCGGATGGGCGAGATAGGCCCGCGCTTCGTCCAGCGACCCGATGGCGTAAAGCTGAGCCATCGCCGAGGCGCCGAGGCCCGCGCCCTGCGGAAACACGAACCACATCCAGTGGCTGCGCTTGCGCCCGCGCGCAATTCTTCGCGCGCAGCTTCGTAAACACCGTCCTGAGCGGCGACGAATCGCTGGAGGTCGAAGGGATCGTCGTGGGGCATAGTCAAAAGCAAAACCCCGACGGAGCCGCCGGGGTTTCAATCTTTTTCAAGCTCTCGAAGGCTCAGCCGCCGGGCCAATGAGCCCTGGCGCGCCTTGTAGCGCTTCTGCGTCTTGTTGATGATGTAGACGCGGCCCTTGCGGCGCACGAGCGGTTGTCGCGGTGACGGCTGCGCAGGGACTTGAGCGAGTTGCGGACTTTCATGACTAACCCCGGGACAATTGGCCGGGGTTCTCCCTCAGCCGAGAAATTGGAGCCGGTGCTATGCCAAATTTACGCGCATCAATCAACCCCCGCGCGGAATATTAGCTCAACCAGCACGCATCGGCGTCCATCTCCCGCTCAGCGCGGCGAGCAGCCCATCGTCGCGTCGCTGGCCCCGGCGGCCCGCGCGGGCTAAAAGCCGTTCATGACTATGGCCGCAAGCGATTCGGTCTTCCGCGCGCCGCGCGTCCGGCGCGTGGCTTTGGCGGATTTCCGCTCCTATCCCACGCTCGATCTGCGCCTCGTCCACGTCGTGGCTTGGCCTGCGATAATGGCGCGGGCAAGACCAATCTGCTCGAATCGCTCTCGCTGTTCACGCCGGTGGGGCTCGCGCCGCGCCGAACTGGCGGACCTCGCCCGCGAGGGCGGCGGCGGCGGCTTCGCCGTCTCGCTGGAGCTGACCGGCCAGAAGGGCGATCCGCTCGTGGCCCGCTGCAACGGGATGCGGTGGACAAAATCGGTGACAACGGTTTGCAGAAAAAATTCCGCATCGTCGCCAGCCTGCTCCCTCGCCTCGTCGATCTACATCCTGATCGTCGGCCCAGGCCCGCCATGGACGGGCTGTTCGCCGCCGGACCGCCGCCGGTTTCCTCGACCCGCTGGTGCTGGCGGGTGGAAGGCCAGCCCGCCACCGGCCTCGGTCATGCTGAAGGTCGGCGTACTGCACCGTGGTGGCTGAAGAGTGGCGGCGAGAGAAGGTCCGTTCCTGGCCGACGCCGAGGACGAACCGTGGCGATCGTGCTGGCCTGCGCGGCCAGACCCGCCCTACCTCGCCCCCACGGTCTACGACGACGATCTGCCTTTCTGGGGCCGGAAATCCACCGGAGGAACGACTGGCTGGTCGCCGACAGCCGCGCCGGAGCGGAGACCGCTTCCGCGCCGCCGCGCCGACACGTCGGCGTGCAGCGCGACCCGCTGAGCGCCTGCACCAACCTCAGCCGTGCTGTCCGGAGCACTGATGGCGCGCCACGGCCCCAAGCAATGCGAGGCCCGACGCGCCTCCACCGGCGAGCAGAAGGCCCTGCTGGTGGGCTGGTGCTGGCCGATGTGCGGCTGGTCGCGGCGATGAGCGGCATCGCGCCCCTCGTGCTGCTCGATGAAATCGCCGCCCATTTCGATCCCTCGCGCCGCCGCGCCCTGTTCGACGCCCTGACCGCGCTGGGCGGCCAGATCTGGATGACCGGCGCCGACCTGAGCCTGTTCGAGGATCTGCGCGGCCGCGCCGATATTTTCGCCGTGTCCGGCGGCAAGGTCGCGCCGGTTTCGCGTGACGAGAGCGCCGCATGACCGAACTTCCGCCCGCCCGCCGCCTGCTCAAATCCGTCTTCGGCTATGACGATTTCCGCCCCGGCCAGGCGGAGATCATCGCCGCCGTGCTGGCGGGCGGGCCGGTGCTCGCCGTCATGCCGACGGGCAGCGGCAAGTCGATGTGCTACCAGCTTCCCGCAATCATGGAGGAGGCGCTCACCGTCGTCGTCTCGCCGCTCATCGCCCTGATGCGCGATCAGGTTCGACAGATGCGGGCGCTTGGCGTTCCCGCCGCGACGCTCAATTCGATGAACGGCTCGGAGGAGAACGACGACGCGCGCCGCGCCATGCGCGACGGCGAGCTGCGCCTTCTGTTTGTTTCGCCGGAACGGCTGCTCATGGACGGGCTCATCGCCGAGCTGCGCGGCGCGCGCCGCGCCGCGCTCGCAATCGACGAAGCGCATTGCGTTTCGCGAATGGGGCCATGATTTCCGCCCCGAATATCGCGAGATCGGCGCCGGCGGCGACGCTCGGCGCGCAGGTGGTCGGCCTCACCGCCACCGCCGACCAGGGCACGCGGACGACATCTGCGAAGGCGTCTGTTCGACCGGCGCCGCGCCTCTTCCTGCATAGTTTCGACCGCCGAACATCGCGTTGCAATTTGCGGCCAAGGATCAGCCGCGCCGGCAATTGCGCGCTTTCTCGCGCCACGGCGAGGCAAGCCGGCATCGTTTATTGCTCGTCACGCGCAGCGACCGAAGATCTCGCCGCCTTTTTCGCCGGGCAGGGCTATCGACGCCGTTCCCTATCACGCCGGTCTCGAGCAGGGACGCGCAACCGCAATCGGGACCGCTTCCTGCGCGAGGATGGCGTCGTCGCCGTCGCGACCATCGCCTTCGGCATGGGCGTCAACAAGCCGGACGTGCGTTTCGTCGCCCATGCCGACATGCCGTCATCCGTCGAAGCCTATTATCAGGAGATCGGCCGCGCCGGACGCGACGGCCTGCCCGCCGACACGCTGACCCTGTACGGGCTCGACGACATGGCGTTTCGCCGCCGCCAGATCGATGAGAAGGACGTCGGCGACGAGCGTCGCCGCATCGAGCACGAACGCTTCTCCGCGCTCGCCATGCTGTGCGAGACGCCGCGCTGCCGGCGCAGACCTTGCTCACCTATTTCGCCGAGGAGAGCGCCGCCTTGCGGGCGCTGCGACGTCTGTCTTGGACAGGTGCGCTCTGTGACGGAACCGTCGATGCGCAAAAGGCGCTTCGCCGTCGATCGGACCGGACAGCGATTCGGCTCGGGCTATTTATGCGATCTACGGTCCAGATAAAAGTAGTTCCGCTGCCGTCGGAGCGGTGCACCACGATAATCTCCTGGTTCGGGAACTTCACACCGGGATTGTCACTGGCGATGGCTTTGTCATTCCAGTTCGCGATCTTGCCCAGGAAGATTCCCGCGAGAACCTCTGGAGTGAACTTTATTTCGCCGGTCACTCCCGGAATGTTGTAGGCAGGGACGACTGCTCCCAGTACGGTGGGAAAATTAAAAACC
Source organism: uncultured Acidobacteriaceae bacterium (assembly GCA_963825155.1). Classification (GTDB taxonomy): domain Bacteria; phylum Acidobacteriota; class Terriglobia; order Terriglobales; family Acidobacteriaceae; genus Sulfotelmatobacter. The sequence goes on from CAWGRZ010000007.1 coordinate 6,799, forward strand.
TTGGTCTTCAGCTTAGTCTCGGCTTCCTTGAGTTGCGCGTCAGTCATGGGCATGTCACTGGCGCCAAACTCTACCGTGGCTTCGGTTACCTGGCGGATTCCGCCGCCGCTTCCAATGGACTGATAGTTGATTTCAACGTCGGGATGGACTTTGTGGTACTCGGCGAACCACTTGGAGTAGATGGGATAGGGGAAGGTTGCGCCTGCTCCGTTTAAGGTGGTCTGCCCGAAAACTGTCATGGGCAGAAGGACGCACACCAACAGCGGCACGATTTTGCGCATCACTAGATAATTCCTCCTTTGTAATTGATGTCCCCCTTTCTATCGGCGCCGTGTTACAGGATGGTTACAAACGGGTAAATTTCTGATGAATGAACCGCAGTGTAGTTCGCCCAGTCAGTGGGAAAATGGTTTAGAGATATTCTGCGTCGCGCTAGTGCGCTTCCTGCAGATGGGCGATCTCACGCGGGAACAGAGTGTTCCCGGGGAACTCGCGGCGCAGCCCATGCAGCAGTTGCAGAGCACGGGGCTTATCCTTTTCGCGGGCGTAAGCAATCGCCAACAGGATTTTCGCAAAGGGCGCGAGATAGCGTCCATCCGCGGCCGTCGTTTGCAAGTCGGCGATGCCACCCTGCTGATTGGCAGGCAGGCCGCCCAGGCGGAGAATCCAGCCCACCGGAGGGGCCATGCTGCCAAGGATGTATTTGCTGAATCCGGTTGCCAGGAGCGCGTCGTAGCAGTCATGGCAAACCACCAGCAAACGCTGCGCCTCGGTGGAAGCTTGTTTTGTAAAGTGGAGGGAAGCCAGGTTCCGCTTTTCGATGAGCGCGGCATAATCCGCTTGCAGTCCGGAAAACAACGTCAGGGCAAAGAGCGCGTCACGATCTCTCGCGTCTTTAGCAAGCCGGGCGTGCACCAGGGTTTCTGCTCGGCCGGCCGTTCGGGGGACACCCTCGGCTCCCGCCCGGGCCACAGAACTCCGCATGCCACGATCCTCCAAGCCCGTGCATGAGATGTTTTGGCCATGTGCCCTGATGCTGGTCTATTATCGTTGATCGGCTATCGTTGATCGGCGCCCGGCTGGGATTTCGCCTCCCGAAGCAACGTCTTGGCTATTTTGATGCGAACGCGGCGAAGGCCGTATCCGTGCCTTGTCGAAGGTTTGTGAATTCTGCCAGGGACGAGTCCCCGGCCTGAGGACAAAGCTTTCATGACTGATTCGCCCACGCGTTACGCTCCCGGTTGGCCCGGCATTCCGCCGCGCTGGACGTCCAGCGCCAAAACCGGCGCGGGCACGGCCCTCAACCAGCAGAGCAAAGTCTGGTTCACGCTGAGTCACGGCATCCTGAACGAAGTTTATTATCCGCGGGTCGACCAGGCTTGCACCCGCGACATGGGATTCATCGTCACCAACGGGCGCGATTTTTTTTCCGAAGAGAAACGCAACTGCACCTTCGAGAACCGGCCCTTCGAACCCGGCATCCCCGCCTTTGAACTCACCAACAGCTGCAACAGCGGACGCTACCGCATCCACAAGGAAGTCCTTACCGACCCTTTCCGCAACGTAGTTCTGCAAAATATCCGCTTCGAACCTCTGCAGGGCGAACTCTCCGACTACCACCTCTACGCTGTGCTCTCACCCCATCTGGCGAACTTCGGATACGGCAACACCGGCTGGATCGGCGACTACAAGGGCTTTCCCATGTTCTTTGCGGAACATAACGCCGCCGCGCTATGCCTTGCGGCCTCGGCACCGTGGAAAAAAATGTCCGTCGGATTTGTAGGCGTCTCTGACGGCTGGCAGGACGTGTCTCAACATTTCCAAATGGAGTGGGAATACACGCGCGCCGAAAACGGTAATATTGCTTTCGTCGGCGAGATCGATCTCGCGGCTTGCAATGGCGAGTTCGTGCTCGCCCTCGGCTTCGGCCCCATGTCGACTGAGGCCGGCCAGCACGCCCGGGCCAGCCTGCTGGAGGACTACGCCGAGCTTCGCCGGCACTACGTGTCGCAGTGGAACAACTGGCAGACCAAACTGCTCAAACTCGACCAACCGCCGCGTCAGTACGATCTATATCGCGCCTCGACCGCCGTCCTGCGGACTCATGAGTCCAAAGATTTTCTCGGCGGCATCATCGCCAGCCTTTCCATTCCGTGGGGCTTCGCCAAAGGCGATGAAGACCTGGGTGGATACCACCTGGTTTGGCCCCGCGACCTGGTCGAATCCGCCGGCGCCCTCCTCGCCGCCGGAGCGGTTGCGGACGCGGTGCGCGTTCTTCGCTACCTGGAAGTCACGCAGGAGGCCGCGGGAAACTGGGCGCAGAATCTCTGGCTCGACGGACGTCCTTACTGGGGCGGCGTCCAGATGGACGAAACCGCCTTCCCCATCCTCCTGCTTGATCTGCTGCGCCGCGAAGCTTCGGAGTCCCTGGGCAAGCTCGATCGCTGGTGGCCCATGGTGCGGGGGGCCGCGAGTTTCATTCTGCGTAACGGTCCGGTCACCATGCAGGACCGCTGGGAAGAAGATGCCGGCTACTCGCCCTTCACTCTTGCCGTGGAAATTTCCGCGCTGCTGGCCGCCGCCGACATCGCCGACCTTACCGGACACGCCGAGCAGGCCCAGACCATGCGCGACACCGCCGACGCCTGGAACGACAACATTGAGCGTTGGGTCTACTCCAGCGGCGGCGATCTCGCGCAGCAACTCGGCGTCGAGGGCTACTATGTGCGCATCGCCCCACCCGATGCCGGGGACGGCGCCTCATCGCCGACACAAGGCTTCGTCCCCATCAAGAACCGTCCGCCCGGCCAGGATGGGGAACGGGCCTATCACATCATCAGCCCGGACGCGCTGGCCTTGGTGCGCTTCGGCCTGCGCGCCCCCGACGATCCGCGAATTTTGAACACACTGCGCGCCATCGACGCCCTGCTCGCGGTGGAACTGCCGCAAGGGCCCTGCTGGTACCGTTATAACGGCGACGGCTACGGCGAACATAAAGACGGTTCCGCCTTCGACGGAACCGGCATTGGCCGCCCCTGGCCCCTGCTGGCCGGCGAACGTGCGCATTATGCCCTGGCGGCTGGGCATCGCGACGAAGCCGAGGTTCTGCTCACGGTCATCGAGAATTCCACCACCGGAGCAAGCCGCTTGATTCCCGAACAAGTCTGGGACGCGGCGGATATCCCCGCGCTGGAACTGTTCCGCGGCAAGCCCACCGGCTCCGCCTGTCCGCTGGTGTGGGCACATTCTGAATACATAAAACTTCGCCGCTCGATTCGAGATGGTAAAGTTTTTGACCAGCCCCCACAAACCGTCAAGCGGTATTTGACTGATAAGCATGTGCGGCAGATCTTCGGGTGGAGGTTTAACAACAAGACACGCACCGTCCCGCGCAACAAGACTCTGCGCATCGTGCTTCTTTCTCCCGCTCGCGTGCATTGGAGCGTTGACGACTGGAAGACCGCGCACGACACCGACACCCGCGACACCGGCCTCGGCATCTACATCCTCGACCTGCCCACGGCCTCGCTGCCGGCAGGGGGCCAAGCTGTCTTTACTTTTTTCTGGCCGAATGAGAATCGTTGGGAAGGAACGGACTACAGCGTCGCGGTAGAGAACAGCTGACAGCCTTCAGGAGCGGAACTCCTATGAGTCCGCGCTGGTGTAGCACAGCTCTACCACCGTGCAATCGTCGCTCAAGGGATTGCCGGCGCAGAACTCCGACACCGCCGAGAAGATTCCCTCCAGCGTGGGAGACTTGGCCGCCGCCGCTTCCAGGCGTGAGTCTTCAAAAAAATCGCCCATGGCGTTTTCCGCCTCGGTGACGCCGTCGGTGACAAGAATGAAGCGGTCGCCGGATTTCATCTGACATCTGGCGCTCTCAAAGGTCGCATCTCCCAGCAGGCCTACCGGAACATTGCCATGCGGGGGACGCATCACCTCTCCGGCGCACACCAGGAGCGGCTGTACGTGGCCGCAATTTACGTATTCGAGGTCGCCGTCGCGCCGAAGCCGAACCAGCAGCACGGTGGCGTATTTCTCGCCCACCAGCTTCTCGGTGAAGAACCGGTTGACCGCCGTTACCACGTCGAGCAAGGCCATACCGGAACTCAGATGCGAATAAATCATCCCCTGTAGCGTGGAAGCGAGCAGTGCCGCAGAAACGCCCTTGCCGCTGACGTCGGCCAGCACCACGGCCAGACCCTCTTTGGTGATGACGGCGTCAAAGAAGTCGCCGCCGATTTCTTTACAGGACAGGTTCTTGCCGCGGAGCCGCGCAAAGGGCACTTCCGGAATCTTCACCTGCATCAGTCGCTGCTGGATGCTGGCCGCGATGCTCAATTCCTGCTGGTAGCGCCGGGACTCTTCTTCGGCCTGCACCAGCCGCGCATTCTCGATCAGCGACGCCGCTTCAGTCGCGATCACGTGCAGAATGTCCTGGCCCACGCCGCTGATGTCGCGCGAGGCGAAGCGCGAGTCCACGTACAAGACTCCCATTGCTTCCGCGGAAACAGCGGAGGGCACCGGGGTTTGCGCATCGCGCGTCGCCTGGACCTGCAGCTTGCGCAGCGGAATGCATACGACGGTCCGCAGATCGTAGGCCACAATGCTCTGCCGTCCCGCCAGATCAAGGGACTGGCTGGTATCGGTCAGAAGAAATTCGGAATTCGACCGGATCGATTCTTCCAGAATGGAGTGCGAGATCGTCTTATCGTCGAGCAGCGGCTCTTTTTTCGAGTTGCGGCCGGCGGCGAGCCGGAGTTTCCCTTCCTCGTCCTTCAGGAAAACGTACCCCCGCTCGGCTCGCGTCAGTTGCAGCGTGACATCGAGCATGGTCATCAGAATCTCGTCGAGCACGCCCGCCGTATTCAGCTTCCGCGCTGCTTCCAGAAACAGTTTGAGCTTTTCCAGGTCGGTGGCTTCGGGCTTGATCTGAATGCCGGAGATCTGGCTGAGAAATTCACGCGCCGTGTTGGAAGTGGCGTGCGCCGGGTTAAACAGGATGTACGCCGAATCGCGCGCGCCGAACTCCAGCCGGTCGCCGCGCTCCAGTTTCTGGCGCTGGATGCGCTCCCCATTTACAAATGTACCGTGCTTGCTGCCCAGGTCGACGAGGAAGAAATCCTGCCCCTCCTGCATGATCTGCGCATGGTCGCGCGACACGCGCGGGTCGGCAATCACCAGATCCTTGTCCACTTTCCGCCCGACGCTGAACGGAATGTGGTTCAAGACAATGTTTTTTTGTTCGCTGCCCTGCACGAAGACGAGCGCGGGAAACACTCCCGAGCCAGAGCTGTGATGACTGATTGCGTTCAGGGCCATGGATGGTAATTCGCCACGCTGTTCGCCATCGCCAGCGACGAAAAGCCGCGCGCAGATACATCTCTTGCTGCACAAGACTACTCTGCCGTCGCGCTCTCTCGCAAGTTGCGCCCTGAACTCAGCCACCCGTCCAGCAAGCCCCACGCCAAGATGAATATCGGTACCATGAGGTTGGAATAGAACGGCATGGGCCAAACCCTCTCCCTCAGCCCAGCAGTCAGCCAGACAGATGCAACCGTTAGTCCCATGGTGGCGATCCACGGCCACACCACGAGAACGGCGCCGATACCGCTAACCATTCGAATAGCCGGCAGGATTGGGTCGGCGGAACTGCCGTTGCGTACCAGAGCCAGAATCGCCGGCGCCAGCAGCACCTGGTTGTAGGGAGCCAGGGTTGGAACAATAACGACCGTCAAGGCCAGCACCAGAGCGAAAGCTCGTCCAAATGCCACACTGGAGGCCGGTTCTCCGCGCACCCGCCAGATGCAAACCGCGCAGGCCAACACGCTCAGGGCTTCCAGGATGCGCCCAGTGAGCAAGCCAAACATCCAAACCAGTAGAGACTGGTTCTGCGTGTACTGGTGATACTGCGCAATCGCGTGGACGAACATCCACAACCACCCGGGCAACACGAACTCGGCTCCGCCCAGCAAAAGCAGCATCACCAGGCCAAACCCGAGCACCAGGCGCCGCCGCGAACGCCACTCACTTCCCGCCCAAAGGAGGAGCCAGAGGACCAAGGGCCACGTCAGTTGCGGCTTAATCGTAGCCAGCGCCAGGAATCCGCCCGCAGCGAAAAGCCATCCGCCGGAAAGGCACGCACCACACGCCGCGAGCAACCCCGCCACCAGCAGACTCAACTGCTGCAGTTTGATGCCTTGGACTACCGGCAGCCAGCCCAGCAGCAAGACGACGAAAATCAGGGCTGTGCCGAACGACGCCCGCCAGCGCAGGACTCGAAGCCAAAGCAAAACCGTGATCGCCGACAGCCCGATCAGCAACCACCGGAAGCCAATCTGCACGGTCTCAAAAGGCAAACCAATGGTCGGCGCCAGCAGAAACACCACATACGCCGGGTAGGCAAAACCTTGCTGATCCTTGGGGTCACCCGGCAGCGCAGGATCGAGGGGCCTGCCGTAATACCCCTGCTGAATCTCGCGCGTGATTTCCGCGCTGTAGGGATTCCGCCCATGCCGCAACAGCTCACGCGCGCCCAGCCAACGCGGGTAGAGATCAGACAAATTGCCCCGCGGCCGACTGTGTGCCGCCGCATCGGCAATCTGGTGCGCCCTCAGAATCCGGTTCATGTAGAACCAGGTGCTCGCCGAGGCCAGCACGGCCAGGGCCAGTCCGACAACGAAGCTTGGGCGCTTCCGCACCGTTGAGCGCTCTCCCTTTCCACCAGCCTCGACAACGACTCCGAATCAATCCGCCTCATGTTACAACTGGGTGGGCACGAACCATCTCATGCGATGGCGTATTGCAGTCTCGGCCGCAATCGGCTTGGCCAGCGGGGCATTCTGCTGGTTCCTGATGAAGCATTTCCACCAGGGCGCAGCCGACTTCAGCTGGGCGCTCCATCTCGCGCGGCGCGTGCTGGCCCGGCAAAACCCCTACGACACGCCGCTCGAACAATATCCGCTCACCGCGGCGTTTTTCGCTCTCCCCTTTCTGCGTCTGCAGCCTGAAGTCGCCGCCGGATTTTTCTGGGCAATCAGCTCTTCCCTTCTCGCCTTCGGTCTCACGCGTCACGGCTACACCAGACTGCTGATCTTCCTCGCCTATCCCTATTGGGCAGGGATCCTTACCGTGCAATGGTCGCCTATCATCGCCGCCAGCGCGTTCTTTCCGCTCCTCCTGCCGGTCACCATGGCGAAGCCGCAGATTGGACTGCCGGTATTCCTCACGCGTCTCAGCCGCCGCGGTCTGCTGGCCTGCGTGGCCTTGGCGCTGCTGAGCGTCGCCGTCATGCCCAGGTGGCCTTTGCTCTGGCTGCACCAGACCGGAAACTATGAGCACTTCATCCCGCTCCTCGTCCTTCCTGGTCCCCTGCTCTTGCTTGTACTCCTGCGTTACCGCGACCGCGATGCCTCGCTCTTACTGCTGGCCGCGATTATGCCCCAGCGCTGGTTCTTCGACGCCTTCATCCTGTGGCTGATTCCCCGCTCACGCCGCGAAATCGTCTGGACCGCCTTCTTCAGCTGGGGAGCCGGCATCTGGCGCTGGTACCACATTCCCCACAGCTTCACCCAAGTCGGCCGCTGGACGGTCATCTTTATTTACCTGCCCATGCTGGCCGTCATCTTGTTCCGGAACATTGACGCTCGCTTGCCGGCGGTCAGCCCGAAGCCGTGATGCTGGGAACACCGCCTCCGCCGGTTGCGCGCATGCGCAGCATCTCTCGCCTTATGGCATAGATCCACCACAGCAGGAAAATCACCATCAAGTTAATGCGACCCCATCCCATCCAGAGAAAGATCCACAGTGGGCTGATCAGTAGGGGCACGACGGGTACGACCATGCGTGTCTTCGCCGGTGACCACCGCGACAGCTCAGGAGCGCAATGATCGGCGAGCAGTGCCAGCGGTAAGACCAACAACGACAGATCATGCGCGTTAGTGTTGTAGCTGACCAGAACCACCGTAATCACCGCGATGGCGAAGCTGAGGCGGAAGAACCTTCGATCATTAACGAGATCGCGCATGCAGGCTACGGCAATCAGCAGTCCGGCTGAGGCCGCCAGTGCTACTCCCCGCAGGAGCCAACCCACACTCTCAATAAATGGCCATCCGGTCACGAGCCCCAGCAGGTTCGGCATCAGGCCGTAGGGCGTCTGCCCATGGCCGGGAACGGATACCACGCGCCACGTATATGCCGGATACCGCAGCGCCCCGTGCCAACCAACAATTCCTAATGAGAGCAGCGCCGCGGCCGAGGCCACCGCGGCAAAACCACCCACCAGCTTCGCGCCTCTCTTCCCACGCCACAGCAGCAGAACCAGAACGAGTGGAATCACGAAATGGTACTTGAAGACTCCCAACCCAAAGCAACAGCCCGCGGTGAAGTCGGCGTCTCGATCGAGAGCGCAGAAACCAAAAACAAAAAGCAGAAGCAGCAAAATCGCATCCTGCCCCTGCAGGAAGTTGACGAAAACCGGAAAGAAAGCCAAGGCCCCCAGAACCCACTCCCAGAGTGGGATGTTGCGCAGAGAACGCAGGGAACGCCGCAGCAGCAGCGCTATACCAAAGAGCATGCCCAGGTTCAAGAGGTTCCAGACCAGAAACGCGTCGCGGTAGGGAAGAAACGTCAAGGGCAGAAAAACCAACGCCTCGAACGGTGGGTGGATATACGGCAGCGGCCCCTGCCGAATGTCGGAATCCGTGGCGAATTCCCGCTGCACCGCTTGCTGCGCACGAGGGTCGTAAAGCTGTCCTCCCCGGGCTTCGCGCAGCATTTTCCCGGCTGTGTAAAAAACGGTAAAATCCGGGTCCCCTTTCGCGATGCGTCCCCGCACGCTCCAGAGCAGGAACGCGTGGGTAGCCAGCATCGCCACCAGAAAGAACCGGCCCATCATTCTGTAGGATCGGGGCGGAATCGCCGTAGTCCTCGATTTCCTTGGTAGTTAGGACGGCACGCGATTGTATCCTGCACGAGGCTCGACCGCCATTTGGAGGGGTCGAAGAGCCGTCATAGAGCAGCACTCAGACTTGGTTGCCCCCCCTCGCAGCCCACGGCGGAGGCCGGTTGACCAAGCGAGCGCCTCTCACGTCTTGATAGACTGTTCGGGATCCGCCGGGATAGGCTCCCAACTAGTTACCGCCGGTAATGCGCGGTTGCAAGAATTTAGCACTCTCGGGTAAGTTGCGAGGTATGATGGGCATAGAGTGGGCGGAGTCTTCGCGGATGACCACGGCCACACCGAGAGGCGGAGCCTTTGAACGACCCCAGCTTTTGCCGACGGGAAGACCATTCCACACGATCACGAACAAGCAGAAAGGGGAGAGGTCTATGGAACTTGTACGCAGATTTTGGCTTGAACAGGACGGACAGGACATCGCCGAATACGCGGTCATGTTGGCCGTGATCCTGGTCATTGTGGTTGGAACCGTCCGTCTGATCGGCTCCAATGCCAACAATGTATTCTCCTCCGTGGCCAGTTCCATTCAGTGAAGCACCCAGCCCGCCACGGGTGAGCCGGTACGTTTCGGCAGGCAGACGGTAGAAGTTCTAGCTTCCAGGGGACACGATGAACCGTACGCGTTTGTTGATGATAGGAGTTCTAGCGCTGGCGATAGGCCTCTTTGCCAGCATTTACGTGTATAAGAGTCTGCAATCGAGAGCCGGGATTGGCACCGAACAAGGGATTGATGTAATCGTCGCCGCGGACGATCTTCAGGTGGGCGCCAGGGTGGAAGAGCACGACATCAAGATCATTAAGATTCCCGCCGGCGATCTTCCGGCGGGTGCGCCCAGAAGACGCTCCGACGTTTTGGGACACGGCGTCATCATCCCTATCACCAAGGGCGAGTTTATCTTGCCCACAAAACTGGCCGGCGAAAATGCCGGGGCCGGCTTGCCTTCTCTCATTCCTCCGGGAATGCGCGCGGTGTCGGTCCGGGTCAATGAAGTCGTCTCGGTCGCTGGTTTCGTCACGCCGGGGACGCGCGTTGATGTTCTGCTGACGGGAACGCCCGGGGGCAGCGGCGAAGCGGAGACCACAACGGTTCTGCAAAACGTTGCCGTCCTGGCCTCAGGTCACACCCTGGAACGGACCGCCACCGGTGAGGCCCAGAACACGCCCGTCATCACCCTCTTGGTTTCACCCGACGACGCCCAACGGCTCACCCTTGCCAGTTCTGAAGGACACATTCAGCTCTCGCTGCGCAATCCCCTCGACACCCGGGCAGACGAAGTTCCTGCCTCTGGCGCGCGCGGGCTCTATAAGGGCCTGGCTGCGGCCGCGACCCCAGCTCATGCGCCGGTTCATCGCGCAGTCGTGAAAAATATCGTGCCGCCGCCTCCGGTTTCCACCGGCGTCAGCGTTGAGGTCTACCAGGGCGACAAGAAGCCCGATGTAGTCAAATGCACAGACGAAGGTTGCGAGGCCAAGTGATCGGGAGAAATTCGATTTTGCGACTCACAATTCTGCCCGCCAGCAAGTTTCCTCACAGGGAGAGGAATCTGAAAATGAACGTTCGGATGTCGTTGTTCGGCGTTTTGCTGCTCACCGTCGCTTTCACGATCCCCGCCCTTTCGGAGATCATGCGGCAGGCAGAGATCACCGGCGGACAATCCCAAGCTCCCGCACCCAGCGGGACCCAGACTACGACCCTTCCCCCGCAGTCCCAGCAGCCCTCGGGATCGGCGCCCTTGCGAGTTATGGTCGGCAAGTCGCTGCTCATTAACACGACCGAGCGGCTTAAACGCATCTCCGTCACCGACCCAACAATCGCCTTCGCTCAGGTCATTACCCCCACGCAGATCTTGGTCCATGGCAAGACTCCAGGGGAAGTCTCGCTCCTCATCTGGGACGAACTCGAGCGCTCGCGCAGCTTCGACCTTCGGGTTGACGTAGATGTTAGCGCGTGCGCCGAGGAGGAACGCCGGGTCTTCCCCGAAGAGCAAATCATCGTGAGTCCGTCACGTGCCGCCATCGTTCTCTCCGGTCACGTCTCTACCGAAGATGTTGCGAAGCGCGCCGGAGAACTTGCCAGCGCCTATTCGCCGAAAGTAGTCAACGTGCTTACCTTCGGACCGGTCGGCGCCCAGGAAGTCTTGCTCCAGGTAAAGTTCGCGGAAGTGGACCGCTCCGCGCTCACTCAGTTGGGCGCAAACTTCATTTCCACCGGAGCAGCCAACACCATCGGCGCTACCACCACGGGCCAGTTCGGCGGGTTCGGGCCGCAAACCATTACTCCGGGACAGAGTTCTACCAGTTCGGGCTCGACCACGACCAATCAGACTATCAACAACGTCCTTAATCTTTTTCTCTTCCGGCCTGACATTAATTTCGGCGCCACGATCGAAGCGCTGGAGACCAAGAATCTTCTGCAGATTCTGGCCGAACCCAACCTGATCGCGGTGAACGGCAAGGAAGCCAGTTTTCTCGCCGGTGGTCAATTTCCGTTCCCCATCGTGCAGCCGGGTGCTGGTTTCACTGCGGTTACAATTTCGTTCAAAGAATTTGGAGTGCGGCTGCAGTTCACCCCGGTCATCATGCCGAACGGGAATATTCACCTGAAGGTTGCCCCTGAAGTCAGCACTCTCGATTTTGCCAATGCGCTTACCATCTCCGGATTCACTGTGCCCGCCCTCAGTACACGCAAAGCCGAAACCGAATTTGAACTGCAGGATGGTCAGAGCTTTGTGATCGCGGGCCTGATGGACAACCGGGTCACCGACATTTACAACAAGATTCCGGGACTCGGCGACATCCCGATCCTGGGAAATTTCTTTCGCAGCAAGAGCGCGCAGAAGAGCCACTCTGAGCTGATGGTCCTGTGCACGGTGCGCCGCATCTCACCCAACACGGAGCAGCCCACCCTGCCTAAGAATCCACAGCCGTTCATGGATAACGGCAAGTTCGACAAGCGGAGCAAGTGAGCAGGGAAACTCCCTGCCAGAGCAAGACCAAGGTTGAAGGTTCGCGGTGAACGGAGAAGCCGCAGGTTAGTTATGGCAGAGGTTTCAGTCGTCATTGTCGCGACGGACAACGAGCAGCGAGCGGTGCTGCAAGTGCTGGTCGACGGTACCAACGTGGCCCGGACCGTGCATGCCTGTGCCAGTTTTCCGGTAGCGGCCTCTGATCCCGTCATGCGTCGCGTGCGCTCGGCTAACCCGGATGTGACTCTGGTCGATATTCCCGCCGACAATCCTACCCTGGCGCTGCGCGCTATCGACCTTCTGCACCAGGAAATGCCCGACGTCGCCATTTTTGCCATCGGCAACCTCAACCAGCCTCAGGTCATCGTCAGCGCCATGCGGGCGGGAGCCGGCGAGTTCATCGAACGTCCCACCACCACCACCGATCTGCTGGAAGCCTTCGTGCGCCTCAATGCGGCGCAACGGCGAGTACGCCAGGAAGGTCCCAGGGGCAAGGTTTTCTCGGTCATCAATGCCAAGGGGGGGAACGGTGCGACCACGGTGGCCGTCAATCTCGCTTTGGCTCTGCAGTCGGCACACGGCCAGACTGCTCTCGTCGATTTGGCCCCGCTCGGTCACGCCGCGTTGCACATGAATCTCAAGCCGGTCTTCAATCTGGCCGATGCCACGCGCAACCTCCACCGCATGGACGCTTCCCTGCTTGAGAGTTTCATGACGCGTCACAGCGGCGGGTTGCAACTGCTGGCCGGAACCAATGTACCCGCGGCCGTTGATCCTTCGACGGCCGACTTTGTCCGCCTCTTTGACATGCTGGTGACCCACTACCGCTACGTGGTCGTCGACGCCTCCTCACGCTTTGACGCCGCCAGTCGCCTCATCGCGAATCTTTCGGAAACGGTTCTGCTGGTCGCCTGCAGCGACGTGGCCTCGCTCTGGAGTGCGGCCCGCGTCCAGCAATACCTGGGAGAAAGCGGAAGCCGCGAGCGCGTGCGACTGGTCCTCAATCGTTTCCGCAAGGTTCCCGGTTTCAGCGAAGCAGACGCCGAAGCCGCGGTGGGGGCCAAGTTGTTGTGGAATGTGCCCAACCAGTATTTCGCGGTGTCCGGCGCAATCGAGCGCGGAGCGCCCCTCATGGAGCAGCGGAACAGCGAGATCGCGCGCTGTTTTGCCGGACTGGCCCAGGAGTTGACGCGCAATGATGCCGACGTGAAGCGTGCGGCATGGTCGCTGTTCAAGTCGGTTTAGGACGTAAGGCCCTATGGCGAATCTTCAATCATTCGAGCGCACCGATTATCAGCAGGTAAAAGCCGATTTGCATCGCAAGATTCTGGACCGCCTCGATCTGGAAAAGCTGGGAAAAACCTCCGGCGACTCGGCTCGAGACGAAGTGCTGGTCGTTATTCGCAATGCGGTCAACGCCGAAGTCGTGCCTCTCAGTTTCGCCGAGCGTGAACGGCTCTCGCGGGAAATTCTGGACGAGATCTTCGGCCTGGGCCCTCTCGAGCCGCTGCTCAAGGACGCCACCGTTTCCGACATCCTGGTCAACCGGTTCGACCGCGTTTACGTTGAGCGCGCCGGCAAGCTCGAACCCACCCAGTACTCCTTCAAGGACAACGCGCACCTCATGCAGATCATCGAGCGCATTGTCTCGCGCGTGGGGCGCCGGGTGGACGAGTCTTCTCCCATGGTCGATGCTCGCCTGGCCGACGGATCCCGCGTCAACGCCATCATTCCCCCGTTGGCCATCGACGGTCCGTGCCTCTCGATTCGACGCTTCGGGCGGGAGCCCGTAACCGCCCGCCAGATGATCGAGAATCAGACCCTCACCGAGTCCATGCTCGAGCTGCTCTCCGCCATGGTCAAGGGACGGCTCAACATCCTGGTCTCCGGCGGAACCGGCGCCGGCAAGACGACCTTGTTGAATGTACTCTCCGGTTACATTCCGAACTCCGACCGCATCGTGACCATCGAAGATGCCGCCGAACTGCAACTCAAGCAGGAACACATTGTCCGTCTCGAAACCCGGCCGCCCAACATCGAAGGCAAAGGCGCGGTGCGTCAGCGGCAACTCGTCATTAACAGTCTGCGTATGCGCCCCGACCGTATCGTGGTGGGCGAGGTCCGCGGCGAGGAAGCCTTTGACATGTTGCAGGCCATGAACACCGGCCACGAGGGTTCGTTGACCACGGTACACGCCAACTCCCCGCGCGACGCCATGGCCCGCGTCGAAAACATGGTCTCCATGGCTAACCTCAATATTCCCGAGCGAGCCGTGCGTCATCAGATCGCGTCGGCGGTTCACGCCGTGGTTCAGATCGCTCGCCTCTCCGACGGCACCCGCAAGGTCATCACCATTTCTGAGATCACCGGCATGGATGACGATTCGATCGCCATGCAGGACATCTTTTCTTTTGACCGGACCGGCATCGACGAAAGCGGAAAAGTTCGGGGCGTATTCCGCGCCACCGGCGTGCGTCCCAAGTTTGCCGACCGGCTGGCCACCTCGGGAGCACGATTGCGTCCCGCGCTGTTTGAATCGAAAACCGAGATCTGAGTGAGGTCTAAGTACTGATATGCCTGCGGCTCTGATTGCGTTTCTGGTTTTTTTCGTCGTCGCCCTCGCGGTCTTCGCTGGGATCTCGCTGCTCGACCAGCGCAGCGCTCGCGCCCGCCTCATCAAGGAACGCCTTACGGATGAGCGCAAAGGACCGGAGCGCGCCGCTGAAGAAGAACTCGCCGTGGTGCGGGATGAACAACTGAGCCAGATTCCCGCTCTGGATAACCTGCTTCGTCGCTCCGCGCGCGTTTCCGCCATTCAGAAGATGCTAGCCCAGGCCGGGATCGCCATGCGCGCCGGCAACTTTCTCGGCGTGTGTGCCCTGGCGGGAATCGTCGGCGCGATCGCGGGCTACGTCCTGAGCAATCGAGTCGAAATCGCATGGGTGGCTCTGTTGGTCGGCTTCCTGTTGCCTTACTCTTACGCCTCCTTCCAGCGCAACAAACGCTTCGAGAAATTTGAGGAGCTCTTTCCCGAGGCCATCGACACGCTCGCGCGCGCGGTACGCGCCGGACACGCCTTCACCACCGCTCTTGAGATGATTAGCGGCGAGGTCTCCGAGCCCGTCGCCGGCGAGTTTCGCCAGCTTTACGAAGAACAGAAATTCGGCATGCCGGTGCGCGATGCGCTGATGAACCTCACCGACCGCATGCCCCTGGTCGACGTAAAATTCTTCGTCACCGCCGTCATGCTGCAGCGCGAGACCGGAGGCAATCTCGCTGAAATTCTCGACAACCTCTCCTATGTCATCCGCGAGCGTTTCAAGATTCAACGCCAGGTGCGGGTCTACACGGCCCAGGGACGCCTCACCATGGCGCTGCTAATGGGCATGCCTCCTATTATTGTCGCAGTCATGCTCGTGCTCAATCCCGGCTTCATTCGCCCGCTCTTCTCTGATCCAATCGGCCATACACTGCTGGTGGCTGGGATCACGCTGCAAACCGTTGGTTATTTCGTGATTCGCAAGATCATCCGGATACAGGTGTAGTGAATGTTGATTCTTGTCTTGACCATCGTCGTGTTCCTCACCATCGTGCTGGTTGTCTTCTCCTTCGGTGCGGCGGTGGTGACCCCCAGTTCTGTTTTGGGTGAGCGCTTGCGAGCACTGGGCGGACGACAACAGCCCGTGGAGACCAAGCCGGCACTAAGGGAACGCATCGAGCAGGCGATTGACCCCATCAGCAGGGCCATTCCGCTCTCCCCGGCCGACGTTTCCCGCACTCGCGTCTGGCTTATTCAGGCCGGATTTCGCGACGCCATCCACGTCAACTACTATTTTGGCGCCCGCGTACTGCTGGCCGCCGTGGGCTTTATAGGCGTGGCTGCATTCTCAGCCTTCGATAATCTCCCCATGCTCATCGGGGTTACCGCGCTCGGCTTCATCCTGCCGCGCTTCTTTCTCAAGCGCATGATTAAAGATCGCCAACAGCGCATCCGCCTGGGATTGCCCGATGCCCTTGACCTCACTGTGATCTGCGTCGAAGCTGGTCTCGCCCTTGACCAGGCCTTGATGCGGGTGGGCCAGGATCTGCACCACGCCCATCCTGATCTCAGCGATGAATTTCATCTGGTGAACCTGGAGTTGCGCGCCGGCAAACCCCGCGCCGAGGCTCTGCGCAATCTGGTGGAGCGCACCGGCGTCGACGATATCCGCGCTCTGGTTGCTACCTTGATTCAGACGGATCGCTTCGGCACCAGCGTTGCGCAGGCGCTCCGCGTGCATTCGGACTCTCTTCGCACGGAACGCCGGCAACGGGCCGAAGAACAGGCTGCCAAAACCACGATCAAGATGGTCCCCCCACTGGTGGTGTTTGTTCTGCCGTCAATTATTTTTGTCACGATCGGACCGGCGGTCATTGATCTGATCCGGCAACTGGGCCCCGTTTCGGGCGCCCATTGAAGAGGCAGCGCAAGCAGCCGCGCAGAACACCGGGGTATCCGCATTCATGGCAGTTTTTCCCGCGCAGGGGCAGGCTTTCAATCGGACTCGCCAGGCATACCTTGCTACCGCCCTGGCCGTGGCCGATACTCATTGGACTCGCTTGCGCGGACTCCTAGGCTTTACGCCCGATGACTTCCGTAATGGTTATGGCCTCTGGATTCTCCCCTGCCACGGCGTTCATACTCTGGGCATGGGATTTCCCATTGACGTGGTCTATCTGGATCGCGCCTTGACCGTGGTCCATGTACAGCGTGAACTGCGGCCCTGGCGTTTTGCTCCGGTCCGGACGCAGGCGGCCTCCGTGCTGGAACTCCCGTGTCGTACCGCCGCCGAAACTGGAACCGCGGTGGGCGATAAAATTGAAATCACTTTGGAAAAGGATGGTAGAGTACTGCCCTCGTGACCGAGACGCTTCAACTCGAAGAGCCTGTCCTGCTCCACGACACGCCCAATCTCCTGGTCGAGTGGTCTTCGCCCTGGCAGGAGTTTTGCACTTCCATCCGCCCCGCTCTAGCCCGGTCCGACGCACGCCTCGCCGGCGAAGCTCCCTTCGGATTGGTTCCTTATCGCATCATGCTCCCCTCCTGGGCGCTGGAAGCTTTCCTAATCTTTGTGGCCATCGTTTTGCCGGTGAAGCTGGCGCAACTCCGTCCCTACGTCGCCCCCAGAATATCCAGCCACGACGTCATCTATTACAGCGGGGATGAACTTCCTCGAACCGAAGATCTGGGGGGCGCGCAAGCCGGGGCCACTGGCCGTGCCGGCGGAGAAGAAGCGCACCATCGCACGCAAACCATCAAGATCGCACGCGGCGGCTCTCTCGTCCCCAAAGTCGTGGACGCGCCCAACCTCAAGCTTCCTTCATCGCGCGATGCGGTGGCCAACCTGCTGGCCATCAAACCGAATCCAGGTCCGCCGCCTTCGGAAGGATTGCGCTCGGATCGCAGCGCTCCAAAACTCTTGACCCCGATCATTGCGCCTGCGCCCAATGTCATTCGCAATTACACCCGCAACGGCGTCTCGCTGGACGCGGTGATCGCGCCCGCGCCCGCGTTTTCGCGCGAGCAGCCACTCCTTGCGCCCAACCTGAGCGCAACGGTGATTCCCCCTGCGCCTAGCATCCCGCGCGACCGCGCTCTGGTTGCGCCAGCCCTGGGCCCTGCCGTGATTCCTCCAGCCCCATCCGTCCCCCATGATCGCACCTTGACCGCGCCCAGCATGACCGTGCCGTCCCTCAGCGCCTCGGTGGTGGCGCCCGCTCCGAGCATCACTCGCGACCAACAGCGCTCTGCTCCAGCCCTGGCCACGAGTGTGATTCCGCCCGCGCCGGCCGCGGTGAGCCGCGAGATCTCCAGCGCGCCCGTGCAGATGACGAATGTCGCGGTAGTCCCGCCTCCGGTCTCGGCGCCGGAGCACGCCACCCCTCGAAATCCCAAGCTGACCTTGCCCGCGCCCTCGGTCATTGCGCCTCCGCCTTCCGCCGACGTCTCTCAGGATATGCGCCGCCTGGCCAGCGGAAGCGTCCCCGATCCCTCGAAGGCTGTCGTACCTCCTCCGCCAACCCAATCCGGCAGTGGATCGTTCATGAGCAGCCTGATCGGTAAAATCTTTGGCGCCACGGAAGTTGTACCCCCACCGCCCGCCGTGAATTCCAACAACACAACCGGCGGCACGGGCGCCTCGCTCTCCGCTCAGGTGGTCCCGCCACCGCCGACCGTCGGCGCAAGCACAGCCGGCGGGAGTCCCCGCGGGGAGCGCCACGGTGCGGGCGCGTCCCTCGGAGCAAAGGTAATTGCTCCGCCGCCCTCCGCCGGAGCATCTGGCGGCTCCGGCACACGCTCGCTGGCCTCCTCCGTTTCGCCAACGCTCGGCATGCCCAAGGTTGTTCCCCCGCCACCTTCGCTCTCCGGCGGCGGCAGCGGCAACCCCGGTGGTGGCGCGGGAGCGCCGGGCGGAATGCTGCTGGCAAACAATGTCGTTCCCCCGCCACCTTCAGTTGGCGGAGGCGCCAGTCTCGCGGGCTCCGGACTGGGCACCAAAGGCGCGGGCCTGGGCGCCGCCATGGAAACCGGCGCGCCACTCGCTCCGCCTAAAGCGGGAGGCAGCGGCGCCAATTCGGGCGCGGTAATTTCCAGCCAGCCCGGATCCAAGGTTGGAGTTCCGACAACCGGCGGCACCGGTTCGCTCGCCTTGTCGCCCTCGGGCGGAGACAAGCCCGGGCTCGGCGGCTCTGGCGGAGGCACAGGGATTGGCCGGGGTGATGGACCCGGCAGCGGCATGAAAGGCGCAGGCCCCGGCGCAGGCAGGACCGGTTCAGCCCGCGGTTCCGATCCCGAGGCTCACGGTGGCATCTCTCCCAACCCCGGCCCCGGCGGGGCTGGAAACGAAACCTCAGGCACTCCGCCCGTCCGCGGCGTCGACATCAGCGGCGGCAGTTCCGTCGTAACCCTGCCCAGCTTCGGCTCCGATCCTTCGGCCAGCGATCCGGCGGTTCCGGGCCGCTCTTCGCTCAAGCCGGGGCAACCGTTTGAGGTCGACGTCGTGGCTACGGCTCGCTCCGGCAGCGCCTTCGAGCCATATAAGAACCTGCTGCACGGCGAGACGCACACCGGCTATATCGACACGTCTTTGGGGCCTGTCGTCATGGAATATGCGGACGAAGCCCCGGCAGGCCGACTCTACGCTGGACCCCTCACCAGCCCGCGCGCGATCCGCGCCGATCTCCCCAGCGGCTTGCCTCACGCCCGCATGGTCGTGACCTGCACCCTGGATGCTTCCGGCAACTTGAAGAACCTTCGCGTCCGCGAGCCCGGCCCCGCTGGAATGACCGCGAAGGTAGTAGCCGCCCTGCGCGGTTGGAAGTTTGAGCCCGCCATGCGCGGCAATCAACCTGTGGAAGTAACTGCCATCCTCGGCTTCGCCATCGACACCAACGACCGCTACTGACACACTCGCCAGCGGGTTGCAGACAATACATTCCATCGCTGCTGATCTTTTTCCGCATACTGCCGATATCCACAGAAGGGTCCGATCGCGCTCGAACCTGGAGGCAGACGTGGATATGGATTTTGACGAGGCCATCGCAATTCACAGCAAATGGAAGCGCAAGTTGCGCGAGTATCTGGCTAAACACGACGGCAGCCTGCGACCTGCCGATGTCGCCGTCGACCACAAGTGCACTCTGGGCCAATGGATTTATGGCGAGGGCGCCAGCTACTTCTCAGTCCCCGAATACACAAAATTGAAGTATGAACACGCCCATATTCATTCGCTGGCTTCGGAGTTGGTGCGGAAGGCGAACTCGGGAGAGCCGGTCGGCGAAGATACTTGAGCCCTGCTCCAACAGCGAATTCTCCATGGCGTCCTCGGCCGTCGTCATGGCACTCATGTCCCTGAAGAAGCAAGTGTCGAAGTAGCGCCAAAGCAGCAACGGCCAGCGCTGCGTACCTGCAGACAACCAGACTACCTCGCGCTCCGCCTGGCGCGTCGCCGTAACGGCGGCATCACGCTCTTTTCCGGACGCTCCCGCTCGATCTTGGGCGACAACTTATGCAGCGGCTTATCTCCCGCTGACGACAACTGCCGTCCCGCCGCCGTTATCGTCAATCCTTGCCCGGTATAAATCGCCTCGTTGAAAGTCGCTCCAGAATTCGCCGCAGCCACCGCGAATACGCCGTGCGGCACTCCGTTGGTGAACGCAGTCGCAATGTAATCTCCTACCATCAATCCGTTCTGCGAATTCGGCAGCCAGCCCAGTTGTATCGGCCCGGCCACGGTGACTGGAGAATTCCACGTTGATCCTCCATTGGCCGATGAAATGTAGCCCACGCTGAGCTGGCATGTTGACACTGTGCAGTTGCTCTTCGAATAATAGTAATAATGAATCGCCACGTGCGCGCCCGCGCCCGAAGTTGCCGGATCAATCCCAATGCCCGGGATGAAATGATCCACCCCGCTGCTGGTCGCATCGATGGGGACGCGCGCCACCGCACTCCAGTTCACGCCATCGCTGGATGTGCTATAGACCAGGTCGTTGCTCGAGCAGCCTGCACGGAAGCGGCAATCTTCCCACACCACCCATACCGTTCCCGCGCCATCCACCGCCGCTGAGGGCAGCGGACCGCTGCGGATCCCTCCCGCATCTGTGAGCGTCTGCACGTCAGCAATCGCCACGGGAGTAGTCCAACTGACGCCTCCATCGGTCGAACTGAACGCTGCCATGACGTTCGACAAAATCGGCACTACCACCGTCCCGTTCGGCTGCACCAGAGGCTGTCCTCCGATGCCCTGAACCAGACCGCCGGTCGGCGTGGCCGCTCCCCAGGTGAGCCCGCCATCCGTGGAGGTGCTCATCAGAACTTCGTCGGACTTGCTGGGATCATCCCACTCCAGATAGCAATTGCCGTAATGCGGACTGGCGGCCCAACTGTCGCACACAATCCAGTTCTTGTCGGAACTGAGTGCGGTCGGACCGACGCTCACTGGGTTTTGCCAGGTCAGCCCTCCATCGGTCGATCGGCTCACCTCGACCGCCGGTGTCTGGGAAGTATTCGAAATCGGCAACGAAGCGATCATCCACACGAGGTGCTTCGCGTCGTAGGCCACCGCCGGATCGCTGGCCGCGTCATACGGACCCGTTCCCTCTCCCGTGGTCAGCCCCGGCAGAAATCCATGGCTCCAGGTGGCGCCGCCGTCGGTCGAAGTCGCCCACCCGATGTCGGTCGCACCGCCGGGCGCAATTCGGCCGGTCTGAAACGCCGCGACCAGCGTGGACCCATTCGCCAGCACATGAGGCTCAACCTCCGTCGCATGCTGCCCCGGACCCACCGTGTAAGGATCCGAACTCACCTGGGTCAGGTTCGGCCCAATCGGATTCTCCGGTGGTACTGGGGAAGAAGAAGATCCCGAACACCCCGCCAACGCCAGCGTGAACGACGCAAGCAAAAGGACAAGCACAGCCCTGGTCCAAGAAGCGTCATCCATTCTTTTCGTCATACCTCTCCGCACTGGCAATGGAAACGGTTTCTGTCATTGTAGAGAAGCTTGCCTTCCTTCGTGCACCTTCGTGGTCATGTTTTTCGCCGACCACACCAGGAACTTGTCTGCTAACCATCAATTTGGCTCTCTGGATTTCGCTGGGCTGCGCGCGAACGCGGTGGCGACATCATCGTTGTAGATCACGTTCCACCCGTCGCTCTCCAGCAGAATGTTGGTCAGCGCCGCATCCCTGGGCAGCAGAATGCAGGAATCATCGTGGGCGTGCAGAAATCCCTCCCAGCCGCGCTGGCCATGGATCATCTTCAAGTAAGACTTTAAGAACTCCTCGCCATAAAAATCATGCCGGTCATCTACGACGACCCTGGCTTCAGGGTAAAGCCGGTAGATCAAGTACCCGCCCCAGTAATCGGGGCTGAGCACCGGGCCCTTTACCCCATTTTTTTGAAGATAGTTCACCGCCTCCACAGGAAAGCGTCGACCGTCGAAATGCGCGTTCATCAACACGGACGATCCCAGCCGGCCCCCGTTGGCCGCAATTCCAAGAGTAACCAGCACGGCAACCCAAACCCAAAGATGCCCGCGCAAGCCCGTTTCGATCGCGGTCATGCGCTGCAGAAATGTTTCTCGGGTCTTTGGAGAGGTCTGGGGATTTCGCATCCAGCCCAAGGTTACTCGGAGCGTAAACTCCTCGACCGCACCCGACACCAACGGCCCCAACACGATAGCCAGCAGCACTGCAGAAACCGGAATATTCCGCGATGCATACAGTCCGGCATACACGGCAAACAACACCGTCAACCCTTGGCTCATGCGCAACTGGCGGCCCCGGACCGCCAGCACCGCCAGCACCACGAGCAACAGCAGGGCGAAACACCGCTGCGCCACACCATGAAAGTTGGGGGATTGAAACTCCTCAATGTGGTCCATCAGGAAGCGATTCGAAAGATACGAGTAAACGTGGGCGTGCAGCTCCCACCCATACGGATTCACCAGGCTCGCCGCGGCTGAAAGCAGCCCCACCCACGCCAGATCCCGCGCTCGCTTGGCCGCCGTAATCCGCTGGAACAATTCCTCGATCCGGCTCTGCCTGGCCCTGAACCAATCCCACACTGCTCCCAGCCAGAAAATTGCCAGCAGCACGAACCCCAGCAGAAATCCGCCGTGCACGTTCACCCAAACCAGCATCAGCAATGGGAGGGTCCAGAGCCAGCGCTGGCGATGTCCGCCTCCCCCGTCACAGCCCGATCGCTCCGTGGAATCCAAAATCCAGAACCAAACCAACGTAAACAGCCAGCTCACTACATGCGGGCGCGCCAGAAAATGAATGGTTGACGCCGACATGGCCAGCAGCACGAGCACCAGCGCAGCCAACACATTCGTTCCCTGCGCAATCAGCAGGCGAAATGTTCCCGCGAACACCGCCGCGATCACAACCGCGGTAAACCACACCACCCCGTTCAGCCCCAGCGTTGCTTCCAACTGACCCACAACCACGTCATACATCCATTCCCAGGCAAACCACGGTCGGCCGCCCATGGTGGACGAAAACGGATCCACACGCGGAATTGCGTCGGTTGCCAGAATCTGCTGCCCCGTGCGGATGTGCCAGCCGATGCCCGCATCCCCCAGCAGGCGCAGCGAAAGCACCGTGAACACCAGCACGCACAGCAAGGCTACAAAAATCAGATCCGCCACCGAAGGCATCGCCACGTGAGCCCACGCCGGCATTGCACTTCCCGGAGAACTTCTGGAACCATCGGCCATCGCGCTGAATCTTATAGAGGTGAGGCATGCGACAGCAAGGCAGACCTCAAGATGACGAACAAAGCGACACCTCGGGTCGTGATTGTTGGGTCTGGCTTCGGCGGCCTTAACGCGGCTCGCGCTCTAGCCAGGGCGCCGGTCCAAATCATCCTCATCGACCGCAAGAATTACCACACCTTCCAGCCCCTTCTCTATCAAGTCGCAACCGCCGGACTTTCGCCAGGAGAGATCGCCGCGCCCATCCGCTCCATTCTGCGGGCGCACAAAAATGTCGAAGTCCTGATGGCGGAAGTCACCGGATTCGATCTCGATCGCCGCGTGGTCGAGACCCCTGACGCTAAAATCTCCTATGACTACCTGATCGTCGCTGCCGGTGCGAGCCACGCCTACTTCGGCCACGACGACTGGGAACCCTTCGCCCCCGGACTCAAAACCATTGAAGACGCACTCGAAATCCGCCGCCGCGTGCTCCTGGCTTTCGAACTCGCGGAACGACAGGCCCATACCGGCGAATCCGCGGTGCCGCTCAACTTCGTGGTGGTCGGCGCCGGACCCACTGGAGTCGAACTCGCCGGAACCCTCGCCGAAATCTGCCGCCACGCTCTCGCCCACGAGTTCCGCTCCATCGATCCCGCCCGCACGCACATCGTGCTGATCGAAGGCGGACCGCGCGTTCTTCCCGCTTACGCCGAGGATCTTTCGCGCAGCGCGCAGGATCAACTCCATCGCCTGGGAGTTGAAGTCCGTACTTCGGCGATGGTGACCCAGATCGAACCTGGCGCCGTATATCTTGGTGAAACCCGCCTTCCTGCGACCGTCGTCCTGTGGGCGGCGGGAGTGGCGGCCTCCCCGCTCGGTAAGAGCCTTGGTTCGTCGCTCGACCGGGCCGGCCGCGTGCTGGTGCAGCCCGACCTCAGCCTTCCCGGCCATCCCGATGTTTTCGTGATCGGCGATCTCGCCGCTTTGAAGGATGAGCACGGCAGGATGCTCCCCGGCGTTGCCCCGGTGGCCATCCAGGAAGGCCGCTTCGTGGCGCAATTACTTCGCCGGGAGATGGAAGCCCACGCGAATCCGGCTGCCCCGTCCTTCTCCCGTCCTGCTTTTCATTACTGGGACAAAGGCAGCCTGGCCACCATCGGCCGCGCTGCGGCGGTAGCCCAGTTCGGCAAGATCCATGTCTCCGGCTTCTTGGCGTGGCTGGCCTGGCTCTTCGTGCACATTCTCTTCCTCATCGGTTTTCGCAACCGACTTCTTGTCTTCATTCAATGGGCCTGGTCCTATGTCACTTACGAACGCGGCGCGCGCCTGATCACCGGCAGCACCTACTTACCAGGATGGGCAGCCGCTCAACATCCCGCCGAGTCAGACGCTGTGCACCCTCTGTGAGCCCCCGACCGAATTTTGGACACAGTCCGCCGTGCTCCAGCTTGATATTTTCCAGAGTGTTTCCGGCAAATCACGCCCCAAGAAATCCGGCCAATGCGTGCTATGGCGATTTACCGCCAACTACCGGATCCGTGTCACAGATGAGTTATCCTGATCTTATGGATCACATCGAAGTGCTTCGCGAAAAGATCGGGCGTCTCCGCGACGAGATTGCACACCTTCTAGAATTGCACGCCGAGTATCGACGTGCGGGGAGTCAGGGCCGCACCGAGATACAGGCCCAAATCGCCCACGGTCAGAGACAGGAGCGGCTACAAGCCATCCAGCAGGAACTTGCTCAACTCGCTGACCTTGGCAGACGAGTCCTCTCGGTCGAACAGAGGAAAGCAGAGCATCGCTCCCGGCTGCACGTCGTGAAGAAGGCTTCCTAGCCCTCTTGCATCGGGCCGATGTCGCCTTTGAAAAGAGGTCAGATTGTGAAAGTCCAGCGCGACACTGGTCCCATGCACTCGACCACTTTCACTTCGGATGAGCCCCAAAAGTTGCGACACTCCCGGCACGATCCGTGTCAACGAGTGTAATGGCGATTTTCCGCCAACTATCGGGATGGCGCAAGGGGTGGCGGCGGCAATGGTCCGGTGGAGCGGGGTTGATCGGACCAAAACTGGAGCCGTCGCACATTTCTGATCTCGCCGCTGAACATACCCATGTGACCTTGCCATCTCGCCGTAAACACTCCGACGCAGATCACGTAATGCATGTTCACCTCATCCTGCTGCTGTTTCGTCATATCCTCGGGGATGGCAACCCATAACCCGTTTTTTCCGATGCCATGATCAAAGTCTTCCCGATGAAGATAGATCGCGTCGCCTTCGAACTCAATCCTTAAGAATCCGATGAAGCGAACCCGCTTCCCCTCGAACTTCTCAGGCTGCGCTATCAGTTGAATGAGGCTCACATCTTGCAGCGTGTCAGGAGGGTCATCATATTTTTTCGGGAAATAGCCTTTTATCTGACCGCTCGAATCCGAACAGAGAATCAGCGAAGCAATGAGTACGATGAGCACTTTGAAAATCGAGCACCTGTGTGACATTGGAATGCTGTCCCCCTTTGGTGGGACACCTGTGCGTCCCGACTGGTTCCCAATTTCTGTTAACAGGCCATTACACTCAGAATCCCTGTTCCGGGCATTTTGAGTGTAATGGGGATGTTACGACAGTTGTCGAGCCGGGCGGTGTCAACCGTGAGACTCAATCGTTTCGCGGTGGCCTTGTTTGCTGCTCGACATATGCGAGGAACTCGTGCAGTCGCGTGCCCTTGCAATGTTGCCCAAGTCGTTTGACGAGGTCGTGGGTTGTCGGTCGGTCGAGAATCGTTTTTCGTTTGCCTTCTGCTTGAAAGACAACGAACTCAAACGCCAAAGACCCGGCAGGAACCGTTGCCTCACTTCCCGTAGCCCCTCGCAGCTCGGCAAGAAATTGGGTCATTATGGCAGGGCTGACAACTTGAGGCGGGACCACTTCCTTCGGCATTCCAAGCTCATCCGCGCACCATTTGGCGCCTTTCTCTGAATCGCTGATCGCAAGCGGAAAAATGCTGTGATCGATGTTCCCGACCTGCCGCAGGCAGATAGATCGCATCCCGGAAGTAGCCTGCGCCGGTAGGTTGACAATGCCGAATAGCATGAGAAGGGCAGTGCAAATCACATTTATTCTCATGGAGAATCCTAAGCGGCCCTTCTTAGAACGGGGCGGTCGGAACACTCTTGCAAATGATAACTGACGAAATCAGGCGATTACACGTTTTGACCCGGTTTGCGCCGAGCAAAGCAAATTGTCATTCCGAAGACAGCCGGAGCGAACGCGACGGCACCTGAGGCTGCTCTTGCTCGACATCCCGCGCCGAGCCGTTCTTCAGCCGAAGCGAGAGCGGGCCCTGAGCCGTAGGAGATCTCCCGACGATCGCGACTTGTCCGCCCGTTGGCCTAACTAGTCCGCGCCCGCGCCGAACAGTCTCAATATCTCACGCTGTCAAGCAAATTTTTCTCGGATCGGCTTAACCCGTTCTCCCCAAAGCGAATTCTCCCTCGTCCTGCCGGCAAACAATCGCTCTCAACCTGCTAAACTAGATATATCGAAGCTTTTCTGATCTGTGTTTGGCTGCAGACCATCTCGCGTTGCCACCATCCAAAATCACCGAGCTAACCCCTTACTCCGCAATATTTTACCCATAAGCCCTTTAGTCTTAATATTTTACCGCCAAGCAGCCATACCCGAACTGCGCAACCCGAAGAAACAAAAGCTTTTATCAGAGGGGTATCAAAAAAAAGCTGGAGTCATATCCCTGGTCGCACTGGCCTTGGCCCTGTTTCTTTCTTCCCCGGCGTCCGCGCAAGTCCTGAAAGTCGTCGTCGATGACACCATCCAGCCCATCAGCGCGGAGTACATCGCCCGCGCCATCGACGAAGCTCACCGCCGCAACGATCAGGCCGTGTTGATCGAGATGAATACTCCCGGTGGCCTCGTCAGTTCGACCCGCGAGATTATCGGAAAGATCACTTCCTCGCCCGTGCCGGTCATCGTCTATGTCACCCCCACCGGCGGGCACGCCGGCTCCGCCGGAATCTTCATTCTCGAATCGGCCGACATCGCCGCCATGGCCCCTGGAACCGCCGCCGGAGCAGCTCATCCGGTCACTCTGATCGGCCCAGTGCAGGTCAAACCGGACGACGAGATGAACCGGAAGATCGAGAATGACGCGGCCGCCCTCATCCGCTCGGTCGCCTCTAAACGCGGACGCAACGTCGAAGTTGCCGAAAGCGCCGTGCGCGAATCGAAGTCCTTCACGGAGCAAGAGGCGCTCTCCCAACATCTCATCGACTATGTCGCCTCCAGCCCGGAAGACCTTTTCCGCCAGATCCAGGGCAAGAGCTTCAAGCGCTTCAACGGCGAAACCGCATCGCTCAACCTCACGGGCCAGCCCGTCGTGGCTTTTGGCATGACTCTTAAGGAAGAGATTCTCGACGAGCTGATGGATCCGAACATCGCTTTCCTGCTGCTCGCCATCGGGGCACTCGCGCTCTACGTCGAATTCAACCATCCCGGGGCCGTCATCCCCGGCACGGTGGGCGTGGTCTTCATCCTGCTTGCCGCTTTCGCTCTCAATCTTCTTCCCACACGGTACGCCGCTCTGGGATTGATTCTTGCAGCCTTCGCTCTTTTCGCCGCCGAGGCGAAGTTCGCCACCCACGGTGTGCTCACCATCGGTGGAATCGTGCTTCTTACTTTGGGAGGCTTGCTGCTGGTGGACTCACCCATCCCGGAGATGCGGGTTCACCTGCTGACCGCTTTAGCGGTGAGCATCCCGCTAGGGCTGATCACCGCGTTCCTGATGACCATCGCCGTCAAGGCGCGGCGCAACAAAGTGGTGACCGGAGCGCAAGGCCTGGTGGGTGAAACCGGTGTCGCACAAAGCGCGCTTTCTCCGCAGGGCAAAGTCTTCATCCACGGCGAACTCTGGGACGCTGTGGCCGCCGCTCCCCTTCCCGTGGGCCAGCTGGTCGTGGTGCGTAAAGTTGACGGCCTGATGCTGCAGGTCGAACCGCTCGCCGCCGCTCCGCCCCAGACCAGCCCTGCAACCGCCACTCTCTAAACCGAGTTCATCTGAGCGGTAACGGTGGGGTGCTCTTGAGCAAGAGCCACAGTCGCGGCGAGAAGAAGAAACGCTGAAAGAAAGTGTGCACCAGCACCCACAACCACGGCCTCCGCAATCTGTTCCCTGGGCATGCTATGGCCCGGGACGGGGTCCGGCGACGTCCACCAGATCGACTTGCAGGCCGGTCGAGTGCAGTCCTTCGAGCGTGGTGGAAGGTAGTCTTCCCGTAGCTGGCTGCGTTCCCACGGCACGGTTCTTGCCCAGTTGCTTGGCCTGGTGCAGGCCGCGATCAGCCAGGGTGAGCACTTCTTCGTAGCTGACGGCGCGAGGATCGTCGGGGAACCAGGGAAACGCAGCCCATCCCATGGAACAGGTACGGAACATGGTTTCGCCCGACCCGCCCAAGGCAAACGGCGCGTCCGCCACAGCCGAAAGTACCCGCTGGGCCAGCAATTCGGCCTCGCTCCGATCGGTGTAGCGGGACACGATAAGAAACTCCTCTCCGCCCCAGCGCACCAGAACATCGGAATGGCGAATCGAAGAACTGAGGCGCCGGGCCATCTCCAGCAATACCTGGTCGCCCACATCGTGTCCGTAACGGTCATTCACTTCTTTGAAATTGTCGGCGTCGATCAGATAGAAAACCAGATCACGAGTCCGTTCGTCGTGACCGTCCGCGTGTGCGCGCAGTGCCTGGCTGACGTCCGCTTCGATGGTCGCCGAGAAATAACGGCGGTTGCGCAATCCGGTCAGCGGATCGGTGAGCGAAGCCTCCTGTAGCACGAGGTTGGTGCGGCGCAACTCGCGGTTCAGCCGGTTGTGCTGAATGAACAAGAGGAACGCCATCATAAACATGGTGGCCAGCGTTACCAGCACCCGGAAATTCGCGGCTTGGCGCGGAAGCCCCGGATCCAGCAAGGCGTAGAAGGCAATGATGGGCAGCGAAAGCACGGCCACCATGGCGAGGTTCGCCATCCAGGAACTGTAGGATTTTTCGTCGGCGGTGGTCTCTGGTGTCGAAGATAATCCGTGCCCCTGCAGGGCCACCGCGGTAAACAAAGCAAAGGACGCGGCGTAAGGAACGTCATACCAACTGCCGGTGAAATAAACGTCCTTCTCGATGGCATGATTAAGAACGTAGAATGCGATGCCATTGAATACTGCCGCGCCACAGAAAAAAGCGTAAAACCTTTTCCACCGTCCCGAGCTTTCGCGCCAGAACAACGCGAGAATGCAAGTGAGCAGGACGGTCTCTGCCGATGAAAGTAGATCGAAGTTCCGATTGTAAGCGCCCTCATTGGGCGAAATGTACTGCCAGCACACGACGAACGACACGTAGAGGTAGAGCCACCAAAGCAGCAAAAGCAGGAAGTCCAGGGCGCCGAGGCGCGCACTGCGCTCGGAAGGTTGCCAGTGGGGCCGGAGCAGCAGGCCGGCAATCATGGGTGCTCCGGCCAGAAACAGCAGCGCGTCGGCGGGATACATGGCAGGCACTTTTTTCTGCAGGATCAGATCGAAAACGATCCAAACCACCTGATCGCTGAACCAGAGCGCCCATCCCGCAGCCTGGAGCATCCAGAACCAGCGCATGCGGCCCTTGCTGGCCCAGCCGCTCAAGCCAAACGCGAAAAGCGCGGACAGCATGAGAACAGCGCTTGTAATATCGCTTACCGCAGCCAAGGCGAGGCCCCGCGGAAGCAGGGCAGAGGCGAGGGCCAGCAACGCGGTCAAAAACAGAGCGGCGCCAACCCACAGTTTAGGATGATTGAGCGGCTTCAAATTCTCGCCCTCGGTGATTCTAGAGTCTGCGGGCCGTTACAAAACTATCCAGAAGACCTAGCCCCTGGCGCTGGTCGAGTAGGCGATGCGAGAGATCTGTGCGTCAATGTCCATGCGTAGGTCTTTCCAGAGCTCCTCAGGCATCTCCAGGAAGACCCGGACCACGTCGGGATCGAACTGCTTGCCAGACCATTTCTCAATTTCCGCGCGCGCGGCCTGAAAGGATTGCTTCTGCCGATAGGGACGGTCTGACATGATTGCGTCCAGCGTATCGGCGACAGAGAAAATGCGCGCCCCCAGCGGAATTTCCTTGCCCTTCAATCCCCGTGGATAGCCGGTGCCGTCATAGTGCTCCTGATGGGAATAGATGATGTCGCAGGCCTCCGCTAGGAACGGGATCTTCTTGACGATCTGGTAGCCCTTGTAACAGTGCTCCTGCATGGTCTTGATCTCATCGGGCGTAAGTTTCCCAGGCTTCCGCAGGATTGCGTCGGGGATGGCCATCTTGCCGATGTCGTGCAGGAACGCACCCCGCGCAATGACAGGAATCTGCTCATGCGGCAAGCCCATGTGCTTGGCGATCGCGATCGTGAACGCGGTGACGCGCCGGGAGTGACCTTCAGTTTCAGCATCTTTCAAGTCTAGAGCGTCGCCCAATGCTTCGAGCGTGATGTCATAGGAGCGCTCTAGACTGCCCATCGCCGCCTGCAGCTGATCGGTGCGAGCCGCCACCAGAGATTCCAGATTCGTTTGATACGTCCGGTTCTCAACTTTGAGCCGTCGGTTCTCCAGGGCACGGCTCACCGTGTTCAGGAGTTGCTCGCGTTCGAAGGGCTTCAAAAGATAGTCGTAGGCCCCATTGCGAATGGCAGCCAGCGCCACCGATATGTCGTGCACGGCGGTAACCATCACGACCGGCATGTCCGGATACTTTTCCTTGGTGCGCTCCAGCAGGCCGATCCCGTCCAGGTCCGCCATCATCAGGTCAGAGAGCATCAGCTCAAACTCTTCCCCCGAGGTGAGAACGGCCAGCGCCTCCATGCCGGAACCCGCTTGTTTGCAGGCGTATCCGGCGGTATTGAGCATGGAAGTGACGATCTCGCGAATCGCCTCTTCGTCGTCAACTACAAGAATGCGGTCTGGCATGGGAATACACGAAAGTCTATCGGCGATTGTAACCCAGCCGCGAGATGCCGAAAGTAATCAACCAGGTCCGGAAACTCCATCGAGAAAACCGCCACACGTGATATTCAAAAATGAGGAATTCGTACGTCCGAACCCGATGAGCGCTTCCTTCTGGTCAATCTGGAATACGGCGGCAGAGCTGGGCATCGCCAGGCCCACGACGGCGGAGTTGGCCCTCCTCATTCTGCTGGGCGCTTCCCTGCTTGTGCTACTCGCTTTCCGGGAGACCTACCTTAAGATCTGGATTATAGGCTGGACGGCATTCGTGGCTTCGCGTCTGGCCGAACATTCGTTCGCGACGAAGTTTCCCGCACCCTTCGGCCAGGTGGCGGTGCAAGCGATTTTCGTGCTGGCGGTGGGAATGCTCGCCGGCTCTGTTCTGGTTTATACGCGCAGCCGCAATCTCATCGTGCCTCTGGCCGTGATTACACCCGTTCTGGTGGGCTTTGCCGGCGCTCGCCTCCTGCTGTGGCCTGATTCCTTGCCCTTGCGGATGGCCGTAGAAGTCAGCTATCGCATTCTCCTGCTGACGGCTTCCCTGGCTCTGCTGCGCGCGCGCCGCGGACGCTGGGAACCGGCCGCCTGGCTACTCGCCCTTTGCCTGCCCACGCTGCATCTTTCCTGGTCGCCTTTCACTGACCGGGTGCCAGTGGCAGCCTTCCTGGCAGCCGAAATCGGGCTCGGACTAAGCATGCTCCTGGTTGTGATGGGCGAGGCCCGCAGCCGGACGCGAAGGCTGCACGCCGTGCAGGCCCTCACCCTCAGCACCGCCAGCGCGCAGCAATACGGCAATGTAGTCCAGTCTGCGATCGAGGAATTGCAACACTTGACTGGCGTTCGGGCCGCTTGGTTCCGGCTGCTCGAAGGCGGGCACCTGGTAGCGACGCATGCCGTGGGTCTCTCCTCTGACTTCCTGCGCGACGCGGGTTTTGCCGAGATCACCGAAGACCTCACCAAGTTGCTGGGACAGGCGGCGCCGCAAGTCACCACGCGCGAGGCGGCCGGTCCTGAGATTGCGTCCCGCCTTCAGGCCGAAAAAATTCGCCAGGTTGTCATAGTGCCGGTGGCAGGCAACAAATCGCCTATCGGAGTGCTGCTGTTAGGGAGTTCGCGGAGCCGGCAATGGACCCCGGAAGAACTGGACTTTCTGCAAACCTGCGCTAAGCAACTGGCCCTGGCGGTGGAAAACTTCCGCTTGTTGGAGCAGGTGCTGCGCTCGCAGCGGCAGTGGATGAATACGTTCGATTCCATCCATGACATCATTCTGGCGCACGACGCCGATTTCCGCATTGTCAAAGCCAATCAGGTTCTGCTTGAACATCTGGGCAAGGCCGCCGCGGACGTAATCGGCAGCACCTGCGAAACCGCGTTACCTCACGCGTTTGGGCAGTGGACGGGTTGCCCCTACTGCGCCCTGGGTGCGGACGAGGAATTTACCGAAGGCGCGGACCCCTGCTTCGGCGGCTTTTCGGTCGTCTCGACTTCCTCCTATGTCGAGCAAGGCAACCCGCAAAAAGGCATCATCCACGTCGTACGCGACATTACCGACCGGCGCTCGGCGGAAGAAAAATACCGCCTGCTGTTTGAACAGGTGCAGGAAGGCGTCTACGTCGCCACCCCCGAGGGCCGCCTGCTGGACTGCAACGACGCGCTGGTGCACATGCTGGGCTACGGCACCCGCGAAGAGTTGATGATTCTAAACCTGGATTCGGAAATATGCGTCGATTCCAAGCAGCGGGAAAATTTCCGGCGCGAAATCGAAGCCCACAACTACGTGCGCAACTTTGAGGCGACCATGCGCCGCAAGGATGGCACGCTTCTACTGGCCATCGAGAGCAGCTTCGCGACCCGGGGCGGAACCGGCAACATCGAGCGCTACCAGGGCTTCGTTCTCGACATGACGGAGAAGCGCCGCGCCGAAGACGAGATGCGCCGCCGCAACCGCGAACTGAACGCCCTGAATGCCATGGCAGTGGTCGCGGCACAATCGTTTGACCTGGACGAGATCCTGAATCTGACGCTGCGCCAGGTCGTCACTCTTTTCGGCGGCGAGAGCGGTTCGGTCTACTTGTCCGATTCCGACGCCACAACCTACCGCCGGCGCGCGTCCTGGGGCCCACGCAGCCGGGATCAGAAACAGGCCGCAGAGGTTTCCTTCGCCGACGGCTTTGGCGATCTGGTCATGCGCTCTCGCACCGAGGTGATCACTGCGGAATACCTGCCCCACCTGCCGCCCCACGTGAAAGACTTCCTGAACTCCGATACGGAGCGCTCCTGGATCTGGGTGCTGTTCTGGGGCAAGGACAGCCCGGTCGGCATCATGGGCCTGTGCAACAATCCGGGATACGAGTATTCGAGCAACGACGAAAATCTGCTGGTCGCCATCAGCCGCCAACTCGCCACCACCATCGAAAAAGTCCGGCTGTACGAAGAGACCTGCCGCGCCTACGAAGACCTGCGCAAGACTCAGGAACAATTGCTGCAAAGCGAGAAGATGTCGGCCGTTGGCCAGTTGATTGCCGGGGTGGCGCATGAGCTCAACAATCCGCTCACCGCCATCCTCGGCTATGCCGAGCTTCTGGAAAGCGAAGGCTTGAATACCCGGGCGCAGGACTACGTCACCAAGCTGTTCAAGCAAGCGCAGCGCACCCACCGCGTGGTGCAGAATCTGTTGTCCTTCGCCCGCCAGCGCAAACCGCAGCGCGAGGAAGTGGACCTCCGCAAGGTACTCGACGAGACCCTGGCCCTCCGCGACTACGACCTTAAGATCAACAACATTCAGGTCGAGCGCGAGGCTCCCTCAGAACCCGCTCATGGTGGTCGCCGATCCTCATCAGATCGAGCAGGTATTTCTGAACATCATCAACAACGCCGTGGATGCCATTCTCGAGACCCGCCGCACCGGCAAGCTGAAGATCCGCGTCTATAGCCAGAGCGGACACATCTGCACCCAGTTCACCGACGACGGCCCCGGTCTCAAGGATCCGAAGCGCATTTTCGATCCCTTCTACACCACCAAGAGCGTGGGCAAAGGCACTGGCCTCGGTCTGAGCATCTGCTACGGCATTGTGAAGGAACATGGCGGCGACATCACCGCCAACAATGCCGCGGATGGCGGCGCCGTGATTGAGGTGAGGCTGCCGGCAGCGGTCCCGACCCAAGTCGAACCGTCCCCGGCGCATGTAGCGCATCGGCAGCGCGAGGGAGCCGTCAGCGGCCGCGTCCTCCTCGTGGAAGAGGAAGAGGCCGTCCTCGAGTTCGAGCGCGATGTCTTGGCCGGCGCGGGCGCCATGGTCGTGACCGCCAGAACCAGCCAGGACGTGAAAACTCGCTTGCTCTCCGAGCCTTTTGACGCCGTAATCATGAACGGTAAAATGCCGGGCGAATGGAATGCCAAAGAGTCCTACACCTGGCTAAAAACGAATTGCCCGGGCATGGAAGGGCATGTTCTGTTCACGTTCTCCAGCGGAGTGGACCAGAGCGACGGACGCACCTTCCTCCAGGAAAACGGTGTTCCCTCCCTGGTAAAGCCCTTCGAAGTGGCCGAACTCATCGCCCAGACCAGGAAGCTGCTGCAGAAGACGCAGGCAGCCGGAGCCGGGGCGGACTAGACGTGGCCTGGCCCGTCCGGTAATCCCAGTTTTCCTCCGTCCCTCTTTCCTCGTCCCTCATGCGGTAAACTACCTCTAGCGATCCCCATGTCCCAATTCGTCCACCTGCACCTGCACACCGACTACTCACTGCTCGACGGCGCTTGTGATGTCGACAAACTCTGCCAGCGTGTAAGCGAGCTGGGCATGCCGGCCGTGGCCATGACCGACCACGGCAATATTTTTGGCGCGGTGCACTTCGTCAATGCCGCCCACAAACACGGCGTGAAGCCGATCGTCGGATGTGAGCTCTACGTCTGCAAAAAGGACGACCACAATATCGAGCGCACCCCGCCCGAGGGCGATACCTACAACCACCTGCTGGTGTTGGCCGAAAACGAAGAAGGCTACCGCAATCTGGTCAAAATCACCTCTGAAGCTTCGCTTCATGGTTTCTACTACAAGCCACGGATCAGTAAGAAGTTTCTGGCGGAGCACTCCCGCGGCCTCATCGGTCTCTCCGGATGCCTGAAAGGCGAAGTCGCGGAACGCCTGATGGAGGGCAACTACGACGCCGCGAGAACCGCTGCCGGCACCTTCACCGACATTTTCGGTAAGGACAATTTCTATCTTGAAATTCAAGATCAGGGCCTGGCGATGGAGCACCGCATCCATCCCGGTCTCTTCCAACTCGAAAAAGATCTGGGCCTGCCGCTGGTCGCCACCAACGACAGCCACTATCTCTGCGAAGACGATGCTCACGCGCAGGACGTCATGGTCTGCATCCAGACCGGCAAGTCCATTCGCGATACCGCTCGTATGAAGTTCGAAGGCACGCAGTTCTTCGTCAAGAACCACGAAGAGATGTACCGCGTGTTCAAGGATTCGCCCGAGGTCTTGACCCGCACCCTTGACATCGCCGAGCGCTGCCGCCTTCGCCTCGAAAAAATCGCGACGCCCTTCCCGCAATTTGAAGTTCCCGACGGTTACACGATTGACAGTTACTTCGTCCACGTAACTCGTGAGGGCTTCGCCCGCCGCCTGGAGGCCTTGCGTCCCCTACACGAACAGTCAAAGCTGAAGCATTCCATCACCGACTACGAGCAGCGTCTGGAGCGCGAACTCGGCATCATTCAGCAGATGAAGTTCGCTGGCTATTTCCTGATCGTCTGGGACTTCATTCGCTACGCCCGCGAGCACGACATTCCGGTCGGCCCTGGCCGCGGATCGGCCGCAGGCTCGCTCGTCTCCTACGCGCTCAAGATCACCGACATCGACCCGCTGCAGCACGAACTCCTCTTCGAGCGCTTCCTGAATCCCGAGCGCGTCTCCATGCCCGATATCGACATCGACTTCTGCATGAACCGCCGCGGTGAGGTCATCAACTACGTCACGCAGAAATACGGTCGCGACAACGTGGCCCAGATCATCACCTTCGGCACCATGGCGGCGAAAGCAGCCATCAAAGACGTCGGCCGTGCCATGGACATTCCCTATGCCGACGTCGACCGCATCGCCAAGATGGTGCCCACCCAACTCAATATCACCCTGGAGCAGGCCATCGAAGACTCACCCCAGCTCCGCGAAGCCATCGAGAAAGATGGCCAGATTCGAGAGTTGTTCGAAACCGCGAGAAAGCTGGAAGGCCTGGTGCGCAACTCCGGCGTTCATGCTGCCGGCGTGGTGATCTCGCCTCGCCCGCTCACCGAACTCGTCCCTTTGCACCGCACGAAGAATGACGAAATTGTGACCGCCTTCGACATGGTCGCCATCGAGAAAATGGGCCTGTTGAAGATGGACTTCCTGGGCCTGACTACCCTCACAATTCTTACCGACACGTTGAAATTGATCCTGCAAACGCGGGGCACGCCCATCACCCTCGAGCAGATTCCGCTGGAAGACGCGGAGACTTACCAGAAAGTCTTTCACAAGGGCCTGACCTCCGGCGTCTTCCAGTTTGAATCGCACGGCATGCGCGATGTGCTGCGCAAGTACCAGCCCAACTCCATCGAGGATCTTACCGCGCTCAACGCGCTCTACCGGCCCGGTCCCATCCAGGGCGGCATGATCGACGACTTCGTGGACCGCAAGCACGGCCGCAAGAAAGTCGAATACGAACTGCCGGAGTTGAAGGAGATTCTGGAGGAGACCCTAGGCGTGATCGTGTATCAGGAACAGGTAATGCAGATCGCGAACCGTCTCGCGGGCTACTCGCTCGGCGAAGCTGACTTGCTTCGCCGCGCCATGGGCAAGAAGAAAGCCGAGGAAATGGCGCAGCAGCGGGAGCGCTTTGTAGAAGGCGCGGCCCAGCGAAAGTTTCCCGCGAAAAAGATCGAGAAGATTTTCGATCTCATGGCCCAGTTCGCCGGCTACGGATTCAACAAGTCGCACTCCGCCGCATACGCCTTGCTGGCCTATCACACCGCCTATCTCAAGACGCATTATCCCGTGGAGTTCATGGCGGCCTTGTTGACCTCGGTGACCGGTTCGACCGACGACGTGGTGAAGTACATCAATGAATGCCGCGAGATGGGCATCGCGGTCGAGGCCCCGGACATCAACGTCTCCGCGGCCAACTTCACGCCGCACGGCGAGTCCATCCGATTCGGCCTGGCCGCGGTGAAGAACGTGGGCGGCAACGCCATCGAGTCCATCGTGGAGGCGCGCAAGAAGCTGGGCCGCTTTAAGTCGATTTTCGAATTCTGCGAACACGTCGACCTCCGCCTGCTCAACAAGCGTGTGCTGGAGTCGCTGATCAAAAGTGGCGCCATGGATTCGCTCGGCCGCCGCGCCCAGCTCATGACCGTACTCGACAAAGCCATGGAGCAGGCCCAGAAAGCCCAGCGCGACGCCGAATCGGGCCAGCACGGCTTGTTCGGCGTTTTCCAGCAGGAAGAGGCCGCGTCGCAGAACGATAAGCTGCCCAACGTCCCCGACTGGGACGAGCACACCCGCCTTTCCGCCGAAAAAGAAATCCTCGGCTTCTTCATTACCGGCCATCCGCTGGAGAAGTACAAAGACAAGCTGCAGGACTTGCGGGCGCTGAACACGGAAGAAATCGGCGCCATGACCCGATCGACCGGCAAGGACGAGACCATCGTGACCGCCGGCATCATCAGCAACCTGCGCGTGCTCAAGTCCAAGCGCGGGGATTTCTATGCCCAGGCCACGTTGGAAGATATGTCGGGTTCGCTCGACATGATCGTCTTTCCCGAGGCCTACAAGCGCATCGGCGATAAGATAAAACTCGAAGTTCCGGTGCTGGTAAAGGCGGGCGTGCGCATCGAGGAAGGTGCGAATCCGAAGCTCACCGCCGCGGAAATCCAGCCCCTCGAAGAGGCCAAGGTTCCGTTGCCGCGCGCCATCCGCATCCGCGTGCCGCTCGATGCCTCCGGCGAAGTCACCGTTGACGACCTGCACGCGCTGTTTCTCGATCGCAAAGGCGAGGCCAAGGTATTGTTTGACGTGGAACGCCAGGGCGATTTCATGGTGGTGATGGAAGCGGAAGGCTATAATGTGCTTCCGGACCGCACCTTCATCGCCCGGGTCGAGGAATTGTGCGGGCGCGGCAGCGTTCGCATCATCAGCTAATTCACAGGCATGGCAGCCACTGAAAAAGCGCAGCAGGAACTGGAGCAGATCGAACGTCAGGTCGCGGAAATGGAGTCCTCGGGTGCCGATGACGCCACCCGCCGCCAGATCGCTAAACTGCAGGAGCGCATCGACACCCTGAGGCAAGAGATGAACGCGCCCCCCACCGCCTGGCAAAAAACGGAATTGGCGCGGCATCCCCAGCGTCCCCAATCGCTCGACTACATCGAACGCATCTTCACCGACTTCAGCGAAATTCACGGCGACCGCAGCTTCGGCGACGATGCCGCCATCGTCTGCGGCATGGCCCGCTTCCACGGCGACGAGGTGCTGGTCGTAGGCACGCAGAAGGGCCGGGACATGAAGCAACGGGTTTACCGGAACTTCGGCACTCCGCACCCCGAGGGCTATCGCAAGGCCATTCGCGTCATGCAGGTAGCCCAGAAATTCCGCCGCCCCATTTTCACCCTGGTTGATACCGACGGCGCCTACCCCGGCATCCACGCCGAAGAGCGCGGGCAGGCGGAAGCTATCGCCCACAACCTGCGCGAGATGGCCCGGCTGGAAGTTCCCATCATCGCCACCGTGATTGGGGTCGGCGGCAGCGGTGGCGCGCTGGCCATTGCCGTAGCCGATCGCGTTCTGATGATGGAGAACTCGATTTACTCCGTCATTTCTCCGGAAGGGTGTGCCGCCATCATGTGGCGGGACGCCACCAAAAAAGAACTGGCCGCCGAAGCCATGCGAATTACCGCCACCGACCTGAGCGAACTGGGCTGCATCGACGACATCGTTCCCGAGCCCGAAGGTGGAGCCCACCGCGACCACGAGGCCGCCGCCAACCTGCTCGACGCTACCCTGCAGAAGCATTACGCGGCGCTTAAGAAGGTCCCCTCTACGGAATTGATCGCCTCCCGATATAGTAAGTTCCGCAACATGGCCCAGTTCTTCAAGACCGAATCCTGAGTGTGCGACGTTCCCAGTTCCAAAACAGGTTCCTCTGCGGCCAACGACGGGCGATTTGCCGCGACACCTCGGCGAGACCGCCGTATAATGAAATGTTTCCCTTCTACGATCCACAAAACCATGGGCGGCAGGGTTCCGCCCCATAGCTAAAGGAAGGTGTTGGGATGGCTACTACGGATGTCACGCCCCGGGAATCGGCCGGAGGCGTGGGGCGTAAACGCATCGTCAATGACATGAGTATTCAAGTCGCGACGGTGAATGGTTCCGGCTCACAAAGTTCAAACACGGTCCTCTTACGCAGCATCTTCCAGATGGGCGTGCCGGTTTCGGGCAAGAACATGTTTCCCTCGAACATTGCCGGCCTTCCCACCTGGTACACCATCCGTGCCAACAAAAACGGCTATATCGGCCGCAAGAAGGAAATCGATTTCCTGGTCGCCATGAATCCGGAGACCGCCCAGGAAGATACGATGTCGCTGGGCGCCGGCGCATCCGTCCTCTACGACGAGCCTTTGGCGCTCGACAAGCTGCGTAACGACCTGGTCTTTTACGCCGTTCCCTACGACAAGCTGGTGGCCACCGTGTGCCCCGAGGCCAAGCTGCGCAAGCTGGTCAAGAACATGGTGTACGTAGGCGTTGTCGCTCAACTGCTGCAAATCGAAATGGGCGAGGTCGAAAAGGCCATCCGCAAGCAGTTCGCGAAGAAGGTGAAGGCGGCCAACCTGAACCTTGCCGCAGCCCAGGCCGGTTTCGATTACGCGAAATCCAATCTTCAGAAGCGCGGCGCTTTCTACATCGAGCGCATGAACCAGACTGCCGGCAAGATCATCATTGACGGCAACTCCGCCGCCGCTCTCGGCTGCATGTTTGCCGGATGCACCGTCGTAACCTGGTATCCCATCACGCCCTCGTCGTCGCTAGTCGAGACCATGATCGAGTACATGAAGGAATACCGCATCGGTCCTGACGGCAAAGCCACCTTCGCTATCGTGCAAGCCGAGGACGAACTGGCCGCGATCGGCATGGTCATTGGAGCCGGCTGGGCGGGCGCGCGCAGCATGACCGCCACCGCGGGCCCCGGCATCTCACTCATGTCGGAATTCGCCGGCCTCGCCTACTACGTCGAAGTTCCCGGCGTCATCTGGGACATCCAGCGCGTCGGCCCTTCCACCGGTCTCCCGACTCGCACCTCGCAGGGCGATATTCTCTCAACCGCGTTCCTTTCCCATGGCGACACCAAACACATCATGCTGATTCCCTGCTCGGTGGAAGAGTGCTTCACCATGGCCACGGAAGCGTTCAACCTGGCGGAACAGTTCCAGACCCTGGTGTTCGTGATGTCCGATCTCGATCTCGGCATGAACAACTGGATGGCCGATCCCTTCGAATATCCCACCACGCCCATCCGGCGCGGCAAGGTGCTCAGTAAGGAAGATCTCGACCGCCTGGGCGGATTCGCCCGCTATAAAGACGTGGACGGAGACGGCATCGGGTACCGCACGCTGCCCGGGACGCCGCACCCCGCGGCCGCCTACTTCGCGCGCGGCAGCGGCCACAACGAGCGCGCCCAGTACAGCGAACGCGCCGACGACTTCGAAAACAACATGGAGCGGTTGAACCGCAAGTTCGAAACCGCGCGTTCC
Source organism: uncultured Acidobacteriaceae bacterium (assembly GCA_963825155.1). Lineage (GTDB taxonomy): Bacteria > Acidobacteriota > Terriglobia > Terriglobales > Acidobacteriaceae > Sulfotelmatobacter. The sequence continues at coordinate 47,779 of CAWGRZ010000007.1, forward strand.
TTCGTTCCCCGGCCCGAGATTACGAGAGGCAATAATGCGAAAATCGGAATCATCGGCTACGGCACCTCGCACTGGGGCATCACCGAAAGCCGGGATCAACTGCGCGACGAGTACGCCATCGAGACCGATTACCTCCGGCTGCGCGCCTATCCCTTTACCCGCGAAGTCCATGAGTTCATCGAGCAGCATGATCGCATCTATGTCGTGGAACAGAACCGCGACGCGCAAATGCTGAGCCTGCTCAAACTCGACCTGAAGCCGGAACTCATCGGACGCTTGCGCAGCCTCGCCCATATCACCGGACTGCCGCTCGACGCGCGGTCCATCACCGACGAACTCACCAGCATGGAAGGTAAGTAAGCAAGGTAAATAAGCATGGAGGGCAAGTAGATGGCATCCACTCCGACCGTTGAGCCCGGACCTGTCGCACCCGGACCCAAGACCAACCGCATCGGCCTTACCGTAATGGAGTACAAGGGTGGAAAGACCACGCTGTGCGCCGGTTGCGGCCACAACGCCATTTCCGAGCGCATCATCGAAGCCATGTACGAGATGGGCGTCGAGCCCGAGTACGTCATCAAGCCCAGCGGCATCGGCTGCTCGATCGAAGACTCCGGCATATTTTCTGAACCGCTCGCACAGCTTCAACGCGGTCCACGGACGCATGCCCTCGGTCGCCACCGGCGCCCTGCTCGCGAACCACAAACTGATCTGCATCGGCGTCAGCGGCGACGGCGACACGGCGTCCATCGGCATTGGCCAGTTCGTGCACCTGATGCGGCGCAATCTGCCCATCATCTACATCATCGAAGACAACGGCGTCTACGGCCTGACCAAAGGCCAGTTCTCGGCCACCGCCGATCTCGGCTCGAAGCTGAAAACCGGCGTCGTCAACGACCTGCCGCCCATCGACACCTGCGCGCTGGCCATCCAACTGGGCGCGACTTTGGTCGGGCGCTCGTTCTCGGGCGACAAGCGGCAGCTCGGCGCCATGCTGAAGGCCGCCATCGCCCACAAGGGCACGGTCATGCTCGACGTGGTTTCGCCCTGCGTCACCTTCAACGATCACGAGGGCTCGACCAAGATCGTACAAATACGTCAAGGAGCACGAAGAGACTCTGCAGGAGGTCAGCTTCGTTCCCCACTTCGAAGAGATTGACGTGGAATACGATCCCGGCTCGACCGTCGAAGTCACCATGCACGACGGTTCGCACCTGCGCCTACGCAAGCTGGAAGAGAACTACGATCCCACCGACAAAATTCGCGCCATTACGCGACTCACCGAAGCCCACGACAAGGGCGAAGTACTGACCGGCGTGTTCTACGTGAACCCCGAGGCGCCCAACTTCATCGACATGCTGAACGTTGTGGACCAGCCCCTGGCCACGCTGCCGGACTCGATGACGCGTCCCGGCAAGGAAGTGCTCGATGCGGTGATGGAAGAGTTGCGCTAGTTGCCTTGGTTCGTATCAGGGCATCGCTTCAGGGATGCCGTAAAACCCAAGCAGAATCAATTTCGCTTTCAGGCGGCGACCGCTGAGGCGTGGCCTCCCGCCTTTCACTGGCTTCCTACGCGCTCTTGCGCTCCGGTTCTCCGCTGTGTTCCGGATTCTCCCCAGGCTCGGGAAAATCGGAATCCGCATCCTTCAACATCGGATCCTGATCGCGGTGGCCGATCTGTTCTTCCAGGCCGACATTCCCCGGAACGGTGTGATCCACAGCTTCCGTGGCGCCTTTGCCGCTATCCTGATCGCGTTTGCTCTCTGCCATTGATTCCACCTCGTCCACTCACGTTGCAGGTTCGGAACCAGACCTGCCCCACGGAATCAGTGTATCCTCTGGAACTTTCCGCAGGAAATCGTTATAAAGGAAGGGGAATGTCGGTTAACGAAGGGCATATGAAGCGCTTGCTTTCATTGCTGGTGCTGTCCGTACTGTCCAGCGTCCTCGCCTGGGGAGCGCCCCAATCCAAGCTCACGCCTGTGAAGGCTACGCACCCACCCGTTCACCGCCACAAAGCGCATAAAGCCGGCAAGCATCCCCACCCCAAGCGCCATCGCCACGCAGTCTAGCCTGGCAGCCTTACTCGTTCCCGGACTCCATCCCCGCCGCTCGGGAATTCTCGCCTCGCGTTGAAACCCCCAGCTTGCGCAGCCGCTCCCGCGCCTGCAACGCCTCCGGAGAGTGCGGATAGCGCTGAACGAGGTGCCGTAATTCGCTCACGCCGTCATCCTGCTTCCCCAGTTCGATCAAGGCAAAGCCCTTTTTCAGCTGCGCTGAGGCTGCCTTGTTTCCGCTGGGAAAGTTCTGCAACACCTGGTCGTAACTCTGCGCCGCCTGCGCGTAGTTCCCCTGTCGAAACTGAATCTCGCCCAGGTAGAAGTAGCAGTTTCCAGCCAGATCGGTGTTGGGATAGAACTTGATGTAGTCGGAGAGTTCCTGCGTTGCCAAATCGTTCTTGCCGCCGTTGTAGTCGCGCAGGGCATTGTTGTAGAGCACATCCGGCGGCGGCGCTTGCGCCACAGCCTGCTGCTGCGCCTGTTGCGTCGCCTGCTGTGCCGCCAGACTCTGCTGCGCCGCCTGCATATCTTCCAGTTGCTTGGTTACCTTGGCCAGACGCACCTTGAGTTCGTCCATGGTGTCGTTGAGCGCCTGAATCTGGCCGGAGACCTGGTCCGTTCGCGTGCCCGCGTCGGCCTGCTGCTTTTGCAGCGTAACCTGCAGCGCCGCCATCGCAGCCACGATTTTATTCGCCGCGTCGGTGTCCTGCTCGACCAGATTCTTCATAACGCCCATGCGCTCGTCGAAGCTGCGCTGCATGGCCGTCATCTGTTCCTGCAGTTGCTGCACCTGCGTTTGCAGCTGAATCATCTCTTTGCTGACGCCCCAAGCCGGAGCCGCTCCCAGGCAGAGCATTGACATCAGGGCAATGTAGGCAGAAATGCGATGTAGTTTCATAGAGAATTCCCTGCACCTAGAAATCTTAGATGCCATGATTGTCCCACAGGCTGGCAGGATTGCGCAGAGAAAAACCGCCCGGCTTTGCCTCAAGTTGAGTATCGCGCAGGTCCCTCGCGGCACTTCGTATCTTTGGTGGTTTCTTGCTTTTTTTCCCCCGGGCCCGATTGACGTCGCGGAACTAGAAGTTTATCCGCTCACTCACACCACGGAGCCCTTCCACCTTCCACCACAACGCAGACGAATACCTTGTTCTCAACTAGTAAGGGACGCCGCCATCGGCGTCCCCCGGCAATCATAACTTCTACTTCTGATAGACGAAATGGCCGCGGCGGTTCTGCTGCCAGCAAGCTTCGTTGCTTTCTGTGCAGAAGGGTTTTTCCTTGCCGTAGCTGATCGTCTTGATGCGGCTGGCGCTGATGCCGGCCGCCGTCAACGCGTTCTTCACCGAAGTGGCGCGCTTGTCGCCCAGGGCCAGGTTGTACTCGGTCGAGCCCCGTTCGTCGCAGTGCCCCTCAACCGTGAAGTTGATGCCCGCGTGCTCATTCAGGAACTGCACATCGGCCGCGACCGATGGTTGCTGATCACCGCGAATGTCAGACTTGTCATAGTCGAAATAAACGTCCTTGATGTTCTGACTGAACAAGTCTTCATCCGTAACCGTCGGCGTTGGTGGCGGAGGCGGCGGAGGCGGCGTCACGGTGAGGCGTGCCGTCGCTTCTTGTGTTCCTCCCGCACCCTTGGCCGTCAGGTGATAGGTAGTGGAGTCGGTGGGCGACACGGACTGCGATCCGTTGGCCTGAACCGCGCCAATGCCGTCGATGGAAACGTCGGTTGCGTTGGAGGTCTGCCAGGTCAGCGAGGCCGATTGTCCCGCCTGAATGCTGTTCGGATTCACTGAAATCGAGGCCGTCGGTGCCGCTGGCGGTGGTGGTGGCGGCGGGGGTGGTGGAGCTACTTTCTTCTTGCAGGCGCCCAGCATCATCATCGCGCCCAGTGTGACTACTAGTGCAAACCACTTCATTCGTTGGTACTTCACTTTGATCCTCCCTGCGACCCCAAAAGGTTTCTCCTCGAGGTCAGACGAAGCGTATTTACTATTCCTATTTACTATTTCCAACTCCAATTGGGTTGCGTGTTGCGTCCGGTAAAAGTCAGTTGCTGAAGCTTGGTTCCGTCCGCCAGCATCGTCCAGATTTCCTGCGTGCCCGACCGGCTGGATTGAAACACGATGTGCCTCCCGTCCGGTGACCATGACGGGAAGTCGTTGCGCCCGCCATCGTGGGTCAGTTGCACCCATTGCTTGCTGGCGATATCCATCAGGTAAATGTCCGAAGCTCCGGGTTCGCCCGGCCCGTACCTGCGAACCCAGGCGAAGCAGAGAAACTGTCCGTTGGGCGCCCAGTTGGGTGATACGGCATAGCCTTGGTCGGTCATTCTCTGCTGGTTGGTGCCGTCCGCCTCCATGGTGTAGACCTGCGGCAGCCCGGTGCGCCCGCTGACAAAAGCAATCTGCGCGTTGGTCTTCCGATTCCACACCGGAGACACATCCGGTCCCTTGGAGGTGGTCATGCGCCGCAGATTCCCGCCCGATGGGTCGCTGACCACAATTTCGGGCGCCCCGCTCCGCGACGACGAAAACGCCAGTTTCGTCCCGTCACTCGACCATGCCGGCGAAAGATTCGTACCCCCCATGTGCGGGAAACCCACCAGTCGGTTCAGGTCGAGCGAGTACATCATGATTTCCCATCCGCTCTTGGTCAGCGAACTGAAAGCAATTCGCGATCCGTCGGGCGAGATGCGTGGCGAGATCGAAATCGAGCCCAGATGTGTGATCTGATGCTGGTTCGCACCGTCATAATCCATCGCCCAGATTTCCTTGTGCCCGCTGCGGTCGCTGACAAAATAAATTTGGCTCTCCGCAATTCCCGGAATGCCGCCGCCCAGCCGGAAGATGATTTCGTCGGCAAACTTGTGCGCCATCAGGCGCGCCACTGCGTCGCTGGCCGTGTCCGAGTACTGCTTGCCCAGAATCTGTGGGTTCTGAATGTTCTTGAGGTCGTAGAGCCAGCCCTGCACCGTGAGTTTGCCCGCCGCTACGCCCAGGCTTCCGAACGCCAGCATGGCGGCATTGGGAGGAGGCACGTTCCAAGCCAGAAAGTTCACTTCCGGAGGCTGCCCCGGCACCTGCAACGGATAGAAACTCTTCGACACCAGTTCGACCACCCCGGAGACGTCGAGGTCGTTCCACAATGTGTCGTCGAAGGTCTTCAGCAGTGCGGTATTTTGTGGGTCGCTGGTCGAGGGCTTGAAATCAGGAACCGCCAGCCGGACTTTTTCCACCCCCAGGCTGGTGCCCGTCTTGACCCAATCCTGGGCTACCAGAGCCGAGGAAAGAAAGCAGAATGCCAGCAGAAAAATATGCGCTCGCGTGAGACTCCGAAAGCTGCATGGCCGCCAACCGTAGGTTGCTCTTACTCGTTCGCCCATCCGCGTTCCGGAGAAACATACTCCGTACGACAATATCGTATCCCGATATGAATTTCTTTGCAAGATGTTTCCCTCACATGATCGTTTCCCGCGCTCTAACGATTTGCGATCTGTGCCCTGTTTTCGCGCCTCCGGAATGATCGGGTCTGTCTGTCGGTTACCCGCTGGTTACCGATATGGTTCATTTCTTATAGTCAAACCAGTACTCCACGGAGATCTTGCTGCCCGAGTAATCGGTCGGAAGCGGCCCAAAAGTATCGATGCGCTGCACCGCCCGAGTCGCCGAGATGTCCAGCGAGGGCACCCCGCTGGACTGTTCCACCTCCACGTTCAAAGGATGCCCGTCGCGGGCAATATCGAAAGTGATATATACCCGCTGGGCCGACTTAATGCTGGGATCGACCTCATACTTCAGCCAGTTCTCCGAGACCTTCTGCTGGATGACGTGCACATACCAGGCGTACCGCGTGCCGAAATCGCCCCCGCCTCCGGTGATTCCAAACCCGCCCTTGGCGCCGCCCGCGTTAAAGGTTCCATACGGTCCGCTCACCGGACCACCCTCGCCAAACGCGACCTGGTTGGTTTCTTCTTCTGGTGCGGGCTGGGTCTGCTTCTGGGTGACAGTTTCCTGTTTTTTCTTTGGCTTTACCTTCGTGTTCTTGCCCTGAATCTCGATCGCATCCGGCTCTTTCTCTTGGATCTTGGGCTGCGACTGGGTAAGACCCTTCGACTCGTTAGCCAGCACGTTCTGCGTCTGCCGGGGACTCGCCGGCAATGGGACACTGCTCACGAGCGTAACCCCCATCGCCTCTCCGCCCCCGCCCGCGCCCCAGCCTTCCCCGCCCCTGCTGTAAAACACCGCGGAGTACACCAAGAGAAGCGCGGTAATCCCCAGGTGCAGGCCCGCCGACCATGCCAGCGCGCGCCCCCAGCGGTCATGCTCGAAATAGATATCAGCGCTTGCGGCCATTTTGCTCTAGCGGTTGCGTGACAATGCTCACGTTCGTAATCCCCGACTGCTTCACTGCGTCCATCACCGTGGCAAAGGCGCCGAATGGAACGTTCTCATCGGCCCGCACAAAAATGAACTGGTTGCGCGGATCTCGAATTTTCTGCCGCAACTCTGTCGCAATCTCATTGATGTTGATGGCATCGTTGCCCAAAAAGACGCGCTGATCCTTGTTGATGGTGATCACCAGCCGCTCTTCGGTGATCTCCTTCACCGTCCGGGTTTTCGGTACGCTGACGTCAATGCCAGACTGCAGCACTGGCGCCGTCACCATAAAAATAATCAGCAGCACCAGCACCACGTCCACCAGGGGAGTGACGTTGATGTCGGCCAGCGCGGTCTGCGTGCGTCCGTTCGAGGTGGTGAACGCCATTAGCGCCTCACTTCGCCGGAGGTCGGGACCGGTGCCTGCGCCTGGCTGTGCTCCACCGCGTTGAGCACTTCCAGGGCAAAGTCATCGCCACGCGCGGCGAACTCGCGTATCGACGCCCCAATCAGGTTGTAAGCAATCACGGCGGGAATCGCCGCCGCCAGTCCGGCCGCCGTCGTGATCAGCGCCTCCGAAATGCCCGGAGCCACGGCCCGCAGCGTGGCCCCGCCCGCTGTGCCCAATCCGTGGAAGGCGTCAATGATGCCCCACACCGTCCCGAACAGCCCAACAAACGGCGTCACCGCCGCGGTAATTGCCAGCCACGGCACGTTTCGCTCAAGACGCGTGACTTCTTCCGAAGCCCCGATCTGCATCCCGCGCTGGATCGCCGTAAGACTTCGCAGCATGCCCGACGACCCGGCCTGCCGCTTGTACTCCTCATACGCGCCCTCGAACACGCCCACCAGCGGACTGGGACGGAACTGATCCGCCACCGCGGCAATATCCTGCAGCCGTTGCGCCTTACGAAACGCGCGCACGAAGCGTCCGCTCTGCAAGCGGGCCCGCCGCAGCAAGCTCCATTTGGTCAGGATGATGGCCCAAGAGATAAGGCTGAAGGCAAGCAGGGCAAGCAAGACCAGCTTGGCGATTGGGCCGGAGGCGGAAATCATGTCGACGATTTCGCCGCCGACGAATACTGCTGGCAAGGGAAGGAATTGCATCGGATTTGGGAGAATACCTGTTCCGATTATAAATGAATCAAGGCACGCGCTTTTCGCCACGTATCTGATCCGCCAACGAAATATTTGCGGCTATGCCATAACTAAGCCGATGCATCCTCACTTCCCCGGCGTTCTCGGATCGCTATTGGTGAACCCGAACCGCACCACCATCGAATCCAGATACGGTGAGTCTAGCGGGGTAAAGTGCAGATCCCTTACCTGGAACATCACATAAAACCCATCAACCTTCATAATCCGCCGGGCGCGGATCGGCACCCCGCCAAACCGATTCGGATTCAGCCACCACAGGTTATTCTTCGCATCTAGCGAAGGCTCCTGCGACGCCAGCAGAATGTTGCTGTAAATACTGTGATGCAAGTCCCGCAGCTTCACGCGCCAGGACGTGATGCGGTTGTCGCCCTCCGGACCCTGGGGCGTGATGGTCAGTTCGTACCGATCATTCCCAACCGAGTCTTTGATGAGTTCCCGGTAGGTCGGGTTTCCCGGACTCAGCCTGACGTCGAAGCTCTCCTCGGTAATCCGGGTTGCGCCTTTCCGGAAGCTCTCCGCATAAATCGTGGGCGCCGCGGCTTGGGCCCGCAACGGAGCAGCCAGCAGGACCAAACCAAGTGCTAAAAGGGCAAGCCGGTTCATCGGCGGTCGGCAGCCTCCAGACTACGGGCTGTGCGCCGGAATACTGGTTCATGTTCAGGTTTTCCAGCCAGTCGCACAGGACACGCGAAGCGCGCCTGCTGTCGCGCGCCAGCCGCAGAACCTTTGGCCAGAGCCACGGCCGCAGCGCGGCGAACAGCGCAAATCGCATCTCTAAAAACTGCCCGTTGTGATCGACGAAGCGCTCCATCGCCGGAAGAGTGGAATCGAATTCGTCCGAGATCACTTTCACCACCGCGAATCCCAGTCCTCTCGCTTCCGCAGCCCGCGCTACCGCGGCCGCTTCCATGTCAACCGCCACCGCCGCAAACCCATCTCGCAGCTTCGCTTTCTGCGCCGAGCTTGCCACCGACCCAAAGCTAACCAGCGTTCCCTCGCCCCGATCCAGATTAACGCGGCTGCCATCGCTCGCATTCACCACCCGCCCCGGCTGCACCACGTCTCCCACCTCCAGCTCGGGATCGAGCGCTCCGGCAAACCCCGCGGAATAGACGACCTCTGGTGCGTAGATCGCGATCACCGCCTCCGCCGCCCGCCGCGCTGCTTCCGCTCCAACTCCGCCGCACACCATCACCAGATTATCCCTCTCGAAGAAGCGAAAGCTCCGCCCATCGTGTTCTTTCTCGCTCACTCGGCAGCGCTTGACCAGCGCCCCTACCTCGCGCTCCAGTGCGGCCACAACCGCGACTCTAGACATATCCGTTACCCTGGAACCACTCCACCGCCCGCCGCAGCGCCGCCTCGACGGGGACGATTTTCCAACCTAGCTCCCGCTCCGCCTTGTCGGAACTGGCAAACATCTTTTTCTTGCCCATCCGTACCGTATCCACCGTGGCCCGCGGCTCGCGCTTTCAGCATTCGTCCGGTGATCGCTTCATCAACCACTCCAGTCAGAAACGCGAAGATGTAAGGCAGCTTGACCTTGGGCGAAGGCAGTCCGGTGATCCTGCCCAGTCTATCCAGAATCTGCTTCAGCGTTAGATCTTCTCCGCCCAGAATGTAGCGCTCGCCTGACTTCCCCTTTTCCAGCGCCGCGACATGGCCGCGCGCGCATTCCCTCACGTCTACAAGGTTCAATCCCGTCTCCACATAGGCGGGAAATTTGCGTTTCAGAAAATCCAGAACGATGCGACCGGTCGGCGTCGGTTTCACATCCCGCTCCCCGACCGGCGTCGTCGGATTCACCGTCACCACGTGCATGCCGCTGCGCCCCGCTTCCAGCGCGATCTGCTCGGCCATGAACTTTGACCGCTTATAGTGTCCGATCATGTCGGCCAGCGAAACCGGGGAATCCTCATCCGCGGGACGCCCGTTGCTGGTGAAACCCATGGTCGCCACGCTCGAGGTGTACACCACGCGCCGCACGCCATTCTTGCGTGCCGCCTCCAGAATCGCGCGTGTACCCTCCACATTCGACCGGTACATCTCGCTAGGATCGCGCACCCAGAGCCGGTAGTCGGCCGCCACGTGAAAAACTGTGTCGCAGCCCGACATGGCTTTTTCGAGCGAGGCCGCATCGCGCAGATCTCCGGTCGCGGTCTCGGCCTTGATGTTCGCGGATCGAAGCCCTTCCAGATTCCGCAGATTGCTGCTGGACCGCACCAGCAGCCGCAACTCCGCGCCTTGGTCGGCAAGCACGCGGGCGACATGCGATCCCAGAAATCCGGTAGCGCCAGTGACGAAAGCCAGCATTCAGCACTCAGCTCAACTTGTCAACGTCGGCATGTTAGCTACAACAGAACACGTAGCCCCAGACGCATTCGTCCGGGGCCGCTCACGTCGCGTAGCCGGGCGGACGAATGCGTCCGCCCCTACACGAGTTGACTGCCCTTCTCCATGATTTTCGCGTACGTGGTCAGCGCGAGCAGCGGGAAGTACTCCCGATAGAGGTGATACATCAGATAGAACACGCGGGGAAATCCGGTCCCGGTGTAGTACGGCTCATCCCACGATCCGTCTTTCCTCTGCGTGCGCAGCAGGTAGGCGACGCCGCGAGCGACCGAATCGCTGCGCGTGTCGCCGACTGCCAGCAATCCCAGGATTGCCCATGCCGTCTGCGAAGGGGTGCTCGGACCAACGCCCCGCGTCGCGGGATCGTCGTACGAATCGCAACTCTCACCCCACCCGCCATCGGCGTTCTGCACCATGCGCAGCCATTCCGCTGCCTGCTGCACGCAGGGCTCGTGCAGGTCCATGCCGATGGCTTCCAGCCCGCGTAACACCAGCGCCGTGCCGTAGATGTAGTTCACGCCCCAGCGCCCGAACCAACTGCCATCCGGCTCCTGGGCTTTTCTGATAAAGGAAATCGCCCGCCGCACCGCCGGATGATTCTTGTCGTATCCGTAGGTCGCGAGCATCTCAAGGATGCGCCCCGTAATGTCCACGGTCGCCGGATCGAGCATGGCGTTGTGATCGGCGAACGGAATATATTGGAACACCATCTTGTCGTTGTCTTTGTCGAACGACGCCCAGCCGCCGTTTTTGCACTGCATCGAAAAAATCCAGTCGATGGCCCGCTGTACCGACTCGCGCTGGTAGCGTCCATTGGGATGTTCCACCCGGCTCAGAGCCAGGCAAACCATCGCGCTGTCATCCACATCCGGATAAAATTCGTTATTGAACTCGAAGTACCAGCCGCCCGGCTGGCCCTGCTTGTTCTTGACTTTCCAATCGCCCACGTTCCGGACCTGTTTCTGCAGAATCCAGTCCGCGCACTTCACCATGCGCGGATCATTGGTCGGCACGCCCGCCTCCCCCAATGCGAACAGCGCGTACGCGGTATCCCACACCGGCGACATGCAGGGTTGCATCCGGAAGGTTTCCTCTTCTTCGATCCCCAGCTTTTCGAACTCATCCAGCGCGCGAATCACCTGCGGATCGTCCAGCGAATATCCCAGGCAGCGCAGGGCAATGATCGCAGTTCATCATCGAGGGATAAATCGCGCCCAGGCCGTCGCTCATCTCGAAGCGCGCCAGCATCCAGCGTTCTGCGCTCTTCAGAGCAATAGAGCGCAGCGGCCGCACGTGCACACGCTCAAACCAATGCGTCATGCGGTCCAACACAAGAAAGAAATTCCGCCACGAGATCAACTTCTTTGCCCAGTGCAGGTGCATGCGCGATTTCTGCATCCCGCCCACAAACAGTTCCTCCACGCCCATCTCGCGCGGAATCTTCTTGAACGGCTTCTTGGCGTAGCAGATCGAAAGCGGCACCAGGATGGCCCGCGACCACGAGGAGATTTCGTAGATGTTGAACCAGAACCAGTTCGGAAACAGCACGATCTCCGGCGGAATCGCTGGAACCGCATCGTAGTCGTACTGCCCGAAGAAGCAGAGATAGATCTTGGTGAATGTGTTGACTTCGGTGACGCCGCCCATCTCCAGAATTTTCTTGCGGGCGCGTTGCAGGGCAGCATGGTCCGCTGTGTATCCCGCCAGTTTCAACCCGAAATATGCCTTGACCGAGGCGCTGATGTTCGACGGCCCCGCGGCGTAAGTGCTCCAGCCGCCGTCTTCGTTCTGGTGCCGCAGAATCCAGTTCGCCGCTTTCTGGAAGCGTTCCTGATTGCCGGTTCCTAGTAGCGCGTGCAGCAGAATGTAATCGGATTCCAACGTGGTATCGGCTTCGAGTTCGCCACACCAGTACCCTTCTTCGTGCTGCTGCGAAAAGAGAAATTTTCGCGCCGCCGCAACCGCGACCCCCACGCGGCTGCCCAGTCCCTCAATTTTTCCGAAACGAAGCTGCGGAGTCGAACCTATAGGTGCGGCAGCTATATTGGAATCGGGGGAGTCCGTGTCCATCAGTTCATCACTCCATTCCTACGTGGCTCTTAAGGCCGCCGAAAAACCAGTGAACGCGTGCTCCACCGTGGGAGAGCAGCTCTTTCAGCACCGCGCAAAAGCGAGCAAAATCAATTCAGGCGTTAGCCCCGGGGGCCGAGCCTCAATTCCCGCTCGCACTGGCCGGCGCTGCCGCAATTGCTTCGACAATCTCCGGCGGCAGCCCGAAGCGCACATTTTCCGGCATCACTTCCAGTTCCTGCAGGTTGTCAAAGCCCTTGTCGCGAAGGAACGTCACCGTTTCTTCTACGAGGTGCTCCGGCGCCGAAGCACCGGCGGTCAGCGCAATCGTCCTCACGCCCTTCAACCAATCCGCTTCAATGTCGGTGCAACTATCGATAAGATGCGCGTTCGTGCCCAGGTTGCGCGCCACCTCGACCAGTCGATTGGAGTTCGAGCTGTTTTCCGACCCCACCACCAGCAGCAGATCTGCTTCGGAAGCGACTTGCTTCACCGCGACCTGCCGATTCTCCGTGGCGTAGCAAATATCCTGCGCCGCCGGCCCCTTGATATGAGGAAACTTCTGCTTCAGCGCCGCGATAATGTCCTTGGTCTCGTCCAGGCTGAGGGTCGTCTGGGTAAGATAAGCCACTCGATTCGGATCCGGCACGCTGAGAGACTTCACCTGCTCCGGCGATCCCACCACCTGCGTCACCAGCGGAGCCTCGCCCAACGTCCCAATCACTTCATCGTGATCTTTATGCCCGATCAGGATCAGCGCATAGCCTTCCTTGGCAAACTTCACCGCTTCCACATGCACCTTGGTTACCAGGGGACAAGTTGCATCAATCACGCGCAACCCGCGCCGCGCGCTGTGTTCGCGGACTTCCGGGGAAACTCCGTGCGCGCTGTAAATCACGCGCTCGCCATTGGGTACTTCGTCTTCGCTGTCGACAAAGATCGCCCCCTTGCCCCGCAGCTCCTCGACCACAAAGCTGTTGTGGACGATCTCCTTGCGCACATAAATCGGCGGCCCAAAAGCCTCCAGGGCAATGCGCACCACATCAATCGCCCGCACTACGCCCGCGCAGAATCCCCGCGGCTTGAGCAACAGTAAGGTCTTCCCGTTAGTTTTCGGTAGAATGCCAGCCAAGGTATAAGCCTCTCCTCAGATTCCCCGCCCGCTTGTCAATCCGACCCCGAGCAACGCGAAGGGGAGGAACCTGCTTTCGGTCGTTTAGATGCAAAATCGCGCACAAAATCCATAGTCAGGGTACACGATCCCTATTGTGGCGGTACTAATAAACTACCGGAAAGTACCGGGATGGTCAACGTAAGCCACAGAAACAGCGGGGATTAGCAGCGAAGAGGGAAATCTGGAACCCGAACGGCGCCCGCCGGGACGCTAGTTCCCGCAGCGGCCTAAACCTAGCCTTTTTCCCGACATGGCCCCCTCGTGCCCCCCGCCCCCCGCCCCGTGCCATTGTGATCGTATGCAAACTGCCGCACCATATTGCCGTCGCACAGACCCAGGTAAGCCGAAATGCTGCAGTTACAACCAAAGCCGACCGCCAGTACCTCTCGCGCAAGTTCTGAGAGCAAGCAGCCCCGTCGGCTGCTGCTGGCACTCGTTCTACTCCTGGTTGCGCTTGCTGGCGTTCTATGGCATGACCGCGACTTCTGGTTCGGCTCTGAACAATCGGCCATGGATTCGGAAGCATCCGAGCCCGCCGTCACTCCACGGACAGCGTCAAAATCAGCCCCGAGCACCCCTAGCCACGCGCAGTCCGCGCCGGCTACGAAAAAGCAGATTCCTGCCGCCAAGACTTCCGCCGAAGCGAAACCAGCCGACTCTCCGGTCGTCGCCACCATCCGCACCGTGCTGCCTCCTCTGGACGTCGAGGTAGTGGCGGGCGACGCCCACCGCACGCTTCATCCCGGCTCCAATGCGACGAAGGTTGAGATCACCAACCCCGCATCGGCGGCGCCGCAATCCGCTGCCAAGTTCGGCATTGCTACCGATGCAGCCGAGCGCGAACGCATCGCCGCCAACCAAGCTCAGCCCTCGCAGGCGACTTACCCCTTGCTGGCGCAGCAGATGAAGGTACAAGGATCGGTAGTGTTGCAGGCGCTGATCGGCGCCGACGGAATCATTCAGAACCTGCGCGTGCTGAGCGGCCCCTCCATCCTGACCACAGCGGCCCAGCAAGCGGTGCGCGAGTGGCGCTTCAAACCGATCGTACAGAACGGTCAGCCGGTCGAATCCAAAGCTCAGATCACCGTAAACTTCACTATTAATATTGCGGACGGTTCCGCGAAGACTACTTTAGCTGAGAGTCGCCCCCTGACCATCGAGTCCCTCACCCGTTAGCCTTAATCATCTGCTCCGCATGCTTGCGCGAAGTCTCGGTGAGCTTCGCCCCGCTCAGCATCCGCGCCACCTCTTCCGTGCGCTCTTCGCCGGTGACGGCGCGAATTCCGGTGCGCGCACGTCCTCCGGATTCCTTCTTCTCGATCACGTAGTGATGATCGCCAAAAGTCGCAATCTGCGGCAGATGGGTCACGCACAAAACCTGGTTTGACCGCGCCAGCGCCTTGAGTTTCCTGCCCACCGCCTCAGCCGCGCGCCCCCCAATGCCGGTGTCGATTTCATCAAACACCAGAGTCCGTTGAGACGCCCCATTTCTGGGTCGCCCTTTGCGACGGTAATTTGCGAGGGTGGAGACTTTTGACTTCAGCTCGTCCCTGCCTCTCTTCTCGTTCCAGAACGCAGAATCCGCTGTCTCCACACTGCTCTTCAGCGCCAGCATCACCCGCGAAAGTTCCCCACCAGAAGCAATGTGCTCCAGTTGCCGCAAAGGCTCTCCGGCATTAGTCGAGATCATGTACACCACCTGATCCATCCCCGACCCGCTCCAGTTCCCTTCTTCCTCCGAGCTCGTCATCTCGATCCGAAACACGGACTTCATCGCCAGATCGTTGATCTCCGCTTCCACCAGCTTCTCCAGCCTGCGCGCCGCATCCGCACGCTTCTTTGACAGTCCCCGCGCCGCTCGCAGATATTCCGCAGCCGCCTGCGCCAGTTCGCTCCGTAGCTGCCGCAGAATCTCGTCCTTGTTCTCGACTTCCAGCAACTTGCGCGCAACCTCCGTCCCGAACTCAATCACCCCATCTAGCGAGGGCCCATACTTCCGCTTCAGCCGGTCAAACAGCGCAAGACGGTCCTCGACCTGCGCCAGATGCTCCGGCGAAGCCTGGATCCCTCCCGCGTAATCGCGCACCGTCGCGCCCACATCCTCCACGCTGATGCGCGCGGTCTCCAGCGCCGCCAGCGCCTCCTGAAACTTCGGCTCGTAGCGCGCCAGTTCCTCGACCTGCTTCTGCGCCGCCCGCAGCGACGACGCCGTCGAGCCGTTCCCCTCATACAGCAAATCGAACGCATTCATGGCCGCGTTGTAGATTTTCTCGGCGTTGGCGAGCACGCGCTTCTCCGCTTCCAGCCGCTCGTCTTCTCCGCCCTGCAGGCGGGCCTCTTCGATTTCACGTTTCTGGAAAATCCACAGATCGACCAGCCGCAGCCGGTCCTGCTCTCCGCGCTCCAGTTCCTCAATACGGGTGCGAATCTCCTTCCACGTGGCAAACGCTGTTTCCACCGCATCCAGTTGGCTGCCGGCAAACGCGTCCAGCAACCCCAGCCGCGCCGGTCCGTCAAACGCTAAAATGGATTCGTTTTGCGCGTGAATGGTCGCCAGATGGGGCGCCAGCAGCCGTAGCACCGCCACCGTTGCCGGTTGATTGTTCACGAACACGCGCCCCTTGCCGCCGGCCGCAATCTCTCGCCGCAGGATGAGCGACCCGTCGTCTGACTCATCCAGCCCGTTGGCCTCCAGAATCCTGGCCAGCGGTTTCTCCGCCGCCCCGCCGATCTCGAAGACGGCTGAGACCACCGCCCGCTCCGCCCTCGCGCGGATCACGTCGCTCGATGCCTTGTCGCCCAGCAGCAGCGCCAGCGCATCCACCAGGATCGACTTCCCCGCCCCGGTCTCGCCCGTCAACAGGTTCAGCCCCTGCCCGAACTCCACCACCAGGCTGTCGATCACCGCATAATTCTCGAGCCGCATTTCACCCAGCACACGCCATCCTGGAAAGAAAAAGTTTTGCGCAGAATAACATGAAACCCAGGCGTCTTCCCGTTTGAGCAAGGCTCATGTGGGGGCAGCTGCCCCCAGGCTGTCCACCGAGAGAAAGTCGACCGCGTGCCCGCCCCACCGTCGTAACCCCATTCTTCCCGTTTTGAAACAATCACACCCTAAACATCATCTAAAATGGCTTCATGGCGATAGCCCGACAGTTCGCGGCCGAGACTTGGCCGCAAACCATCCCCACGACCATGCAGGCTGCCGTTTATCGGGGCGTGAATGACGTCCGCCTCGAAACCGTGCCCGTCCCCCGGATTGGGGCCGGGGAGTTGCTGCTCCGAGTGCACACCTGCGGTGTTTGCGGCACCGATCTTAAGAAAATTGCCACCGGATCGCACTCCGCCCCGCGAATCTTTGGACACGAAACCTCCGGTGTCGTCGCAGCCGTCGGCGAGGGGGTGGTCGCTTTCCGTCCCGGAGACCGCGTCATGGTCTTTCACCACATCCCCTGCCGGAAGTGTTTCTACTGCCAGAACAAGACCTTTGCCCAGTGCCCAACCTACAAGAAAGTCGGCTGCACCGCCGGATTCGAACCCTCCGGCGGCGGCTTCGCCGAATACGTTCGGGTCATGGACTGGATCGTCGCGCACGGCACCGTCCCCATCCCTGAGGGCGTCTCTTTCGAGCAGGCCTGCATGGTCGAACCGGTCAACACCTGCATGAAAGGCATCGAGGCTTTGCAACTAAAGCCCGGCGAGACCGTTCTGGGCATCGGGCAAGGTCCTATCGGCATCCTATTGAGCGTTCTAGCCAAACGGGCAGGGGCCAGCGTAATTACTTCCGATTTGTATCCCGAGAGGCTTAGAATAGGGTCAAGCTTCGGGTTAGAGTTTACAATTGATGCTTCGCGGGTAAATGTGGTGGAACGGGTCCGCGAGTTGACCGAGGGGCGTGGCGCCGACGCGGTGATTCTTGCGGTCGGCGGCAACACCCTGATTCGTACCGCGATGGATGCGGCCCGTCCCGGGGGACGGGTATTGCTTTTTGCGCAAACGCAGCATGGAGAGGCCTTGATCGATCCTGCAGCCATCTGTGTCGATGAGAAAGCGCTGGTGGGGTCCTACAGTGCCTCCGTCGACCTGCAGGAAGACTCGGTCCGCTTTGTCATGAATCGTGAATTGGATCTCGAACGACTGGTTAGCCACCGCTTCCAGCTCTCCGAGAGCTCGCAGGCACTCGACCTGGCAGCCCATCCGCAACCCTCGTCCATGAAGATTTTGATTCAGCCCGGCCGTAGTTGGGAAGGAAATCCGCAGTGAACGGAAAAATGACCGCCGCCGTCCTGTACGGCAAAGAAGATCTGAAGATCGAAAAAGTACCCATCCCTCGCGTCGGGGATGGCGAAGTTCTGGTCAAAGTGCAGGTTGCTCTCACCTGCGGCACCGATCTCAAGGTGTACCAGCGCGGCTACCATGCCCGCATGATCGTTCCCCCCGCTCTCTTCGGCCACGAACTGGCCGGGGTGATCGAGGAAGTCGGGGCCGGCGTAAACGGCTTCAAAAAGGGCATGCGCGTCGTTGCCCTCAACTCCGCTCCCTGCCAGATGTGCTTCTACTGCTCCAAGCATCAGGAGAACCTCTGCGAAGACCTTCTTTTCAACAACGGCGCCTACGCGGAATACATTCGTGTGCCCCGCCGCATTGTTGAAGCCAACATGCTGATCATTCCGCCCAACGTAACCTTCGAAGACGCCGCCATGACGGAGCCTCTGGCCTGCGTCCTGCGCGGCCTGCACGAAACCGGAGTGGAAATCGGCGACACCGTCGCCATCCTGGGCGGCGGCCCAATCGGCCTGATGTTCGTCCAGGTCGCCCGCGCCATTGGCTGCAACGTCATTGCCGTGGTCAAACGCGATGGCCAGGTCGAGGCCGCGAAACACATGGGCGCGCACGAAATCGTACAAATCACGAAAGTGACGGACGTGGTGGATGCGGTCCGCGCTCTTTCGCCTCAGAAGCGAGGTTGCGACGTCGTCATCGAAGCCGTGGGCAAGCCCGATGCCTGGGAGTGGGCGGTCGAGATGGTTCGCAAAGGCGGCACGGTGAACTTCTTCGGCGGTTGCGCCAGTGGCACCAAGGTGCAGCTCGACACCAATCGGTTGCACTATTCCGAGATGACCCTCAAGGCCACGTTCCACCACACTCCGGAAACGGTGCGCCGGGCCTTCGGGTTAATTGCGGCCAAGAAGATTCGTCCCACCGACTACATCACCGGGGAGGCGCCGTTGTCGCGCCTGCAGCAGGTTCTGCGTCACATGCTGAACCGCGGTGGCGACATCAAAACCGCAATCATTCCCGGCCACTGATGGGTTGGTTTTGCTTGTCATCCTGAGCGAAGTAATTGGTTCGCGAAGGCGAATCAGTTACGAAATCCAAGGATCCCAGCATTACCCGTTTGAAGTAACTACGTGGAGGTACTCTCACGATGTTTTCGGTCCCACTGGGTAAGCACGTAGTTCTCATGACCCTGCCTAGCACCTTGGTACTTGTCGCTACCCTCATCTTCATGATCTTGGAAAGAATATATCCTGGGCGCGTGCTCCCAAAGGCGAGCGGCTGGTATTGGCGCGCGCTTCTGATAAATTTCTCGCAGCTCGCAATTACCCTGGCGACCGCAAGGCTGTGGATTCGCATGTTTCATGTTTCCGTATTCCATCTCTCCACCTGGAATTTGCCATTCGCCGAGGGTTTCGTCGGCTGGTTCGTTGGAACATTTTTCTTTTATTGGTGGCATGTGATTCGACACAAGAACGGATTTTGGCTTATCTTCCACCAGGTCCATCATTCGCCGTCGCGAATAGAGGTCGTGACGTCATTCTACAAGCATCCTATCGAGGCGCTGAGCGATGCGATCTTGAGCGCTCTTGTGCTGTATCCGTTGTTGGGATGTTCCTTAGTGGGCGCGTTCTGGTACAACTTCTTCGCGGCGACCGGCGAATATTTCTACCACGCGAACCTGCGCACACCCCCGTGGCTGAGATTCGTCATTCAGACACCCGAGTTACACTCGATACATCACGAGTTCGATGTTCATAGATACAATTTCTCGGACATCCCGTTGTGGGACCGCTTGTTTGGAACCTACAAGGACACTCTCGACTTTTCTACACGGTGTGGGTTCCCGAAGGGAGCTGAAGAAAGGCTCGGGCCAATGTTGATGTTTAAAGACGTATACCGTGAAGTGCCCGCAGGGGAATAAAGTCGCTCGCGGCGCACTAGAATGAACTCTTTTCATCGAATGCCTCCCGTAACCACAACCGACTCTCACGTATCGCCCCCCGCCGCACTCGGCTGGAGCCGCCTTCCCGCCGCCTACGCCATTCCCACGACTGCCCCCACGCTCGACGAAGCCCGCGCCTACTGCGCCCGCCTGGCCCGCACTCATTACGAAAATTTCTCCGTCGCCAGCTGGTTTCTTCCCCGCCGCCTGCGCCAGCACTTCTTCAACGTCTACGCTTACTGCCGCATTTCCGACGACCTCGGCGATGAAGTGGGCGACCCTGCTGTCTCGCTGGAACTGCTCGACCAGTGGCAGTCCGACCTCGACGCCTGCTATCAAGGCGTCCCGAAACATCCTGTGTTCGTCGCGCTCGCCGAAACGGTGAAACAGTTCGACATTCCGAAGCACGAATTCTCCGATCTCGCTCCGCGCTTTCCGCCAGGATCAGACCATCACCCGCTTCGAAACTTTCGACGAAGTTCTCGCCTACTGCCGCTACTCCGCCAATCCGGTCGGCCATCTCGTGCTTTACCTCTGCGGATACCGCGACTGCCGAGCGCCAGCAGCTTTCCGACTTCACCTGCACCGCACTACAACTCGCCAACTTCTGGCAGGACGTCAGCACCGACTACGCCAAGGGACGCATCTATCTTCCTCTCGAAGACCTGCGTCGCTTCGCCGTCAGCGAGACCGACATTGCCCGCAACCAGAACACCTCCGCCTTCTGCGCCCTGATGAAGTTCGAAGTCGAGCGCGCCCACGATTGGTTCCGTCAGGGATTGCCGCTCATCACGAAGGTCGACCGCGAACTCGCGATCGACCTCGATCTCTTCAGCCGCGGCGGCCAGGAAATCCTGCGCGCGATTTCCCGTCAAGGCTACGCCGTCCTCGGAAATCGTCCCGCCATTTCGAAGCCGCGCAAGCTGGCTCTGGTCGCCCGTGCCGCCCTGAGCAAGATCTTCTCACCCGTCGGCGCCGCACGAGGAGCCGCCGTCGGGGGAGCATCGAGCGCCTGCCAGGACGCGCAAAGTCCAAGCGGGGTTAAAAAAATATGAGCGCCGGCACCCAGCAAGTCCCCATTCCCTGGACCCCCGCTCCGCCCCAGCTGGTCATGGCCTATTCTGTCTGTCGCGGCATCACTCGCACCGCGGCCAAGAATTTCTACTACGCTTTCCTCGTTCTGCCCCGCCGCAAGCGCGAAGCCCTGTGCGCTGTCTACGCCTTCATGCGCCGCTGCGACGACATCGCCGACGACTCCGCTCTGAGCCTGCCCGAGCGCCGCCAGAAACTCGACGCCTGGCTTGACGCCTTTCACCGCGCCCAGCAAGGCCAACCCACCGACGACGCCATCCTGCTCGCCTTGACCGACGCCCAGCGCCGCTACCATATCCCCGCCGGATTGCTCGACGAACTGGCCCACGGCACCGCCATGGACGTCGAAGAAGCCGAAGTCTTTGCGCAAACCACCAGCGCCCCCGGTCTCACCATCCAGTACAAGACTTTCGAAGATCTCCGCCTCTACTGCTATCGCGTCGCATCGGTGGTCGGCCTGGTCTGCATCCACGTCTTCGGCTATCGCGATCCTGAAGCCGAGCCCTTGGCCGAGCGCTGCGGCCTCGCCTTCCAACTCACCAACATCATTCGCGACGTAAAAGAAGACGCGAGCTTGGGCCGCATCTATCTTCCCGAAGAAGACTTGGCGAAGCTTCAATCTCTCCGCTTCCGAACTCCTCGCGACGCCCGACGCCACGCGCTTCCGCCCCGTGCTCGCTCTCGAAGCCGACCGCGCCCGCGACTTCTACGCCTCCGGAGACGCCCTGATCCCCTACGTGGCCGAAGACAGCCAGCCCGCGTTGTGGGTCCTGATCAACATCTACCGCCGCCTGCTCGAAAAAATCGCCGAGAAGCAGTACGATGTCTTTACCGCCAAAGTCTCGCTGAGCACCTCAGAAAAACTGCGTATCCTCGGGAAGGGCTTCCTGAAACGAATCACTTAGAATCCTGGGTGCCCAATGTCTCGCCGATTTTGCGAGACTGGGAATTGTTCACTCCTGATGACCCCTACCACTCCCCAACTCACAGCAGCCGTCGCCGGAGGCGGTCTTGCCGGACTGGCTGCCGCCTGCGCCCTTGCCGATGTAGGTTTCCGTGTAACCCTCTTCGAGAAACGTCCTTTTCTCGGTGGCCGGGCCTCCTCCTACGAGCATCCCGGCACCGGCGAGGTAGTGGACAACTGCCAGCACGTTCTGTTCCGCGTGTGCACCAACCTCATCGACTTTTACGAACGCATCGGCGTCGCCGGGCAAATCCGCTGGTACGACGAAATGACCTTCATCGAGCCCGGCGGCCGCACTTCGACGATGAAATCTTCGCCCCTGCCCGCTCCCCTGCACACTGCCCCAAGTTTCCTGAAATTCTCTTTCCTCTCCGCCGCCGACAAATTCTCCATCGCGCGCGCCCTCGTCCCCCTCACGCTAACCCAGCAG
Source organism: uncultured Acidobacteriaceae bacterium (assembly GCA_963825155.1). Lineage (GTDB taxonomy): Bacteria > Acidobacteriota > Terriglobia > Terriglobales > Acidobacteriaceae > Sulfotelmatobacter. The sequence continues at coordinate 69,684 of CAWGRZ010000007.1, forward strand.
CGCGACACCGGCGAATCTTTCCAGCGCTGGCTCAACCGCCACGGTCAAACGAAAAACGCGATCGAGCGCTTCTGGCGACCCATCCTGGTCAGCGCGCTCAGCGAAGAGCTCGACCTGATTTCTATTTCCGCCGCGGCGCAAGTCGTGCGCGAGTCCATGAAATCTCCCGCCGCCCGCCGCATGGGAGTCCCCACCGTCCCTCTCACCGACCTTTACAACGCCGCCGGCGACTACATCCGCGCGAGAGGCGGCGTGCTGCATTTCCGCGAGCCAGTAGAAGGATTCACCACCGACTCTTCGCGAGTTCGCCTTCGCCTGCGCGACCAAAATCACGAGGGTGCCCCACCCTTGTCGCGTTCTCTGCGACAGGGTGGGGATTTTGACTCTTTCACTCCGCGCCAAGGCTCCGTCGTCTCCCAGCCCTCACCCGTGATTCAGACTTCCAGGGGCTTTGAAGACTTCGACTATCTTGTCCTGGCCCTGCCCTTCGACGCGCTGGACCGAGTACTTCCCCAAGCTCCAGAAAGCACCCACATCCGCGAACAGCTCACACACTTTGAGAACTCTCCCATCACCGGCATCCACCTGTGGTTCGATCGCCAGATTTCCGGTCTCGACCACGCCGTCCTCCTCGACCGCACCATCCAGTGGATGTTCCACAAGTCCCGTCTCCAACCCATGCGCACCCAAACGAGCACCGCACGTGAAGGCCGGGACAAACAGGAAGGACACGACTCCAGTCGTGCCGAGAAGGCAATGAATTTGGAAGGGGTTTCAGCCCCCGGAAGCGGCAGCTATATCGAACTTGTCGTCAGCTCTTCCAAGACCCTGATCGAAAAATCCCGCGCCGAAATCGTCGACCTGGTGCTCGCAGAGGTACGAGAATTTTTTCCCGCCGCCCGGGCCGCCACTCTCCTCAAGTCCACCGTCATCAAGGAAGTCAACGCCACCTACTCCCCGCGCCCTGGCATCGACGCTCATCGTCCAGGCCCGGCCACTGCCTGGCCTCGCGTCTTCCTCGCCGGCGACTGGACCGCCACGGGCTGGCCCGCCACCATGGAGGGTGCCGTCCGCAGCGGATACCTCGCCGCCGAGTCCCTGGCCAGCGCCGCCGGACTCGACCAGCCTCGCTTCCTCTCCCCCGACCTGCCCCCGACCGGCCTAATGCGCCTGTTCGCCTGACCTCGACCGAATCTGGTTTAGCACAATCAGCACGATAAAACCTTGGGTGCCCCGCTTCTACCACGGGTGGCCCGCTTCTCGCCGCTTTTGCGAGAAGTGGGACTTGGCGCATTCAACCCATGAAAACCCCCGGCTCCAAATCAACGCGAGAATCCCTACCACGCCGGTTTCCCATCCTTAAAGCGCAACGTCAGCGTGTCCCCGCCCCGCACCACTTCCCGGGCCAAAATCAGGTCCGCCCCGTCCTGCTTCACCTTGGAGCCCGTGACCTGAACCTCGTCTCCCGCTTTGAAATCCGCTCCCATGGCATCCAGAAAGCTCTTGGGACAAAGAAAGACCTGCGCCGCGTCCTTCATCACTAGGTAGGCCATGGATTTTGCGCCCGTGGGAGGGACCAGCTTCATCTGGTCCACCACGCCCTTGAACGTGGCCTCTGTAGCGGGATCGTACTTGGGTGGTGCCTGAGCAAACGCAGCACTGGCAAGAAAGGCAACGGCAGCCAGCTTCAGAAGACTCCTATGAATTGGGCCGTTCGGCGTCATGGCAGTGCCCTCCCGCCGCGAATGTTAGGCTCGCCGCGCGGGAAAAGCAATCCAAGGGGCCGAGCTTTTTATCTCGTCGGCACCACAACAAAAGCGGTTATCCCGCCAGCAACGCCACTCCCGCCGCCACTAGCACGGCCGCGATCCATCTCCGCCGGTCCACCTTCTCATGCAAAAATATCTTCGCGGCGAAGGCGTTGCCTATAAAAGTCAGCGACGCCGCAGCGGGGGCCACCAGGCTCACGTCTCCCCAGGAGAGCGCGAACAGCAGGCTGAAGAACGCGACCGCCATAGCAGTGACGCCCAGAAAGAAGTTGGAGTTGCTGAGGACGCGTCCGACTATGGTCCACAATCCAGAGCGGCGCCACAGGGAATGCACGTCGCCCACCTGTTTCATGGCGCGCGCCAGCAGAATGTCTCCCACGACCGAAGCGAAAACGATCACCATGATCCCGCCCCAGGTGTACGCGCTCTTCATACGTCGCCCCTGCTGGAAACCGCAGGCACCGTTTCCCCTGCGGGCGCCCTATTTCTCGCATCCTTTGCCATGGGATTTCCCTGAGCGGAGTCGAAGGCTGGGGATTCGGCATGCCCGTGCGAAGTAAGCGCCGGCCCTCCCGCCACGAATCCCACCCCGCCCGAAATGAGCGCGATGCCCACCCAGCGCATGGGGCTCACCTGCTCATGCAGCGCGAACCTGGCCACCAGCGCCAGCAGAACATATCCCAGCGACGTGGCCGGCAACACATAAGTCAGATCTGCCCACGAGAGCGCGTTCATGTAGGACGCGAAGAATGCGAGCAGCAGGACAATGCCCACCGCGACCCAGGGATTGAGCACCGCGACAATCACGCCTTGCAGATGATGGAGGGAAATGGCGCCGGTCTGCTTCATCCCGTGCGAGAGCATGGAGTCGCCCGCCGCGGCAAACACGGTAACTCCAGCCAGCACCAGATACTTACGAAAGGTCACTCGAAATCCTGAGGCGGAATGGGTGATTCGTAATCAGGGCATCGCTTCAGCGATGCCGTAAGTGCCGGAAAAAATCAAGCCGCGTTTGCCCGCTGCCAAACGCCCTCGGCAAAAATCCGTGCTTCACACAACGAGTCTCAGGCCGGCTCGGCTGCCGCTGCCGACTCGGCATGCTGTTTCACCAGCTTGTTGCGCGCCGACCGCAACTTCAGGAAGGTCTTCGCCTCTTTGTACAACCGCTTGCGATCGTTGCTGTCGAACGCCGCCTTCCGCAAGATGCGGAATACGGCTTTCGGACGGAAATAATATTCGTCATAGAAACGATGCACGGCCGAGAGAATGTCGTCGGCCGGCAGTCCGGGATACTGGATGTGCGCCAGCTGATGTCCGCCTTCGTCCACCATCTTGTTGTCGCCCACCATGAACCCATTCTTCACCGCGTAATCGTAAAGCTCAGTACCGGGATAGGCGTGCGCCACCGAAACCTGAATGGTCTCGACATCGAGCTCCTTGGCGAATGCGATGGTGTTGTTGATGGTCTCGTGCGTCTCACCCGGCAGCCCCATGATGAAGTCGCCGTGGATCACCAGGCCCAGTTTGTGGCAGTCCTTGGTGAACTGGCGGGCACGTTCAATGGTCGCGCCTTTCTTGATGTTCTTCAGAATCTGCTGATCTCCGGACTCGTAGCCCACGATGAGCAAGCGGCATCCCGCTTCCTTCATCGCCTTGAGCGTCTCGAAGTCGGTGGTCACGCGCGAGGTGCACGACCAGGTCAGTCCGAGCGGCTTCAGCTTGGCGCACAGTTCGATGGTGCGTGCCTTCTGGATGTTGAAAGTGTCGTCGTCGAAAAAGAATTCCTTCACTTCCGGCCAGTAAGCCTTCACCTTGGCCATCTCCGCGGCCACGTCGTCGGTGGAGCGTTTACGCCACGGATGTCCGCTGAGCGTTTGCGGCCACAGGCAGAACGTGCATTGCGCCGGACAGCCGCGCGTGGTGTAGAGCGACACATACGGATTGAGCAGGAACGGCACGTTGTAGCGTGTCACGTCCAGGTCGCGCTTGTACACGTCGGTGACGTGTGGCAGCGCGTCCAGATCCTGAATCTGCGGAGCGTCGGGATTGTGCACGACCTTGTCGTCATGCAGAAACGACACTCCGGGAATCTCTGCCAGCGGCTTGCCCTTGGCGTAATCCACCACCGCGTAGTCGAATTCCTTGCGGCAGATAAAATCGATTTCCCGGCAATCGCGCAAAGACTTCTCCGGCAGCACGCTCACGTGCGGTCCCACGAAGGCAATCTTGATCTTCGGATTCGCTTGTTTGATGGCTCGCGCCAGAAGGATGTCGCCGGGGAATCCAGGCGTCGAAGTAAACAGCACAAGGAACTCATAGTCCTTGGCGATCTCGATGGTCTCAGCCGCCGGAAATGTGGTGCGACGGCGCATCCAGCAGCCGCGCCCCCTCCAGCATCCCCGCCGGGTAAGCCAGCCACACCGGGTACCAGAAACTTTCTATTTCACGGGTAGCCGGCCAACGGGAGCCGGCGCCTCCGTCGAAGTTTTCAAACGAGGGGGGGTTTAGAAACAGTGTTTTTAGAGGCATATTGGGTAATCTTTATTCTACCATTCGGACGGGGATGTTTCGGGTTTAACCCGTGTTACCGTAGGTTCCCCACCGTTCCCCACGTTCCTTGCACATGACCTAAATGCTTGATTGCAATGTACTCGGTCCGCCCCGAAAAGTGAACGGCGCGGGCTCGAATGGCCCATTCGATGCAGCGAGGTGGGACAAAGATGCGGTGAGTGGGGTCGCTGCCGCTGCAAGATGAATGATTTATTGGGCTTCGTTTGCCGCCGGGACGCGGAAAGTCAGGCCGCGGTCGTCGTTGGCCTTGGTCGTGGCGGCCAAGGTCGAGATCGGAGAGCGGAATCTTTTCGCGTGCGCTGGGGAGCGAAGGTCCAAAGCGTCTGACCGACGATGACGTAGTTCTGGATTTCCTGCTTGTGCTGATCGCGGAAAACCAGCACCGTGTCGGGCTGGGGCGCCGCCGGTCGCCGATTCGCGGGGTGCGGCGGGTGCGGACTTGGCATATCGGTCCTGATCTGCCGCATCCTGATCGTCTGCATTCTGTTGTTCTTGGCGGCGCATCTGCTGCTCTTGGAGGCTCTGTGCGTTCATCTGGTTGGCCTCGGCCAGATCACGCTCATAGTCCTCGTCGAAGTTCTGGTAATCGGACGAGCCCGAATCCCACCACCAGTAGGGATCATAGAAACCACTGTAAATCCAGGGATAGGAGTAGCCCCGACAGAAGTATCCGTAGCAGTTATTGCGAAAGCCGTAGGTTCGAAAGCGTCGGCCGCGGAACCCATCGTGCAGAAACGGGCGATGGGTTGAGCCGCGATACGAAAAGTTGTGCTGCGCGAAGCCGCGTTGCGAAAAAGCCGGGCCGCGCGAGAAGGAGCGGGTAAAGCCTGGACTGGAGTGCATTCCTCCGGAGACATGGTCGCCACCGATGTGGCCTCCGCTGAAGCCGCCGTGTCCGGCGAAGCCGCCACCATGTCCGCCCGCGTGACCACCGCCACGCTGCGCCCACGCGGGCAGGGCCAGCATGAGCAGGAACGCCGCGATGGGCATCAGGCGACGCATACCAAAGATTATATTCCAGTTTGCAATACGGGAATGGAGAAAAGCAGTAGAGCTTCCGCTCATCCGCTCGCCTCCTCCCTTTTCCTTCGCTCGAAATCATTCTCAGATTCGTTCCGAGAGAGGGGGTAGGTCGCCGCCAAGCGTCCGCCCGCTTGCTCGACGGACAGGCGAGGACAACTCTCCCCACACGTGTGCTCCGGAAGGGGCTCAGACCGTGAAGTCGCGTTCGTTCCAGAAGGAGCGGACTACTTTTTCTTCTTGGCCTTTGCACTTTTTGGAGTTGCTTTGGAGGACGATTTCTTCGCCGGTTTAGCGGCAGGTTTGGCGGGTTTGTGGCTGGCGCTCGCCGGCTTCGCTTTCTCCGCCGCCGGCTTCGCTTTGAGATTGGTCTGCGGCTTGGGAGCGGCAGCCGCGGCAACATCGGGCGCGGGAGCAGGAGCGCCCTTCGTTTTCTTTCCCGATTTGGGGCCCGGTTTCACGCCGGCCTTGGCGGTGGCGGCGGTGGCGCGGCTTCCGCGGCGGCTTTAGCTGCGCGGCCGCGGCGGGGCGGCGGCGGCGGTGGCGGTGGCGGTGGGGCGAAGGGCTTCAGGAACTTTAGAGTTTCGGTGCGGGAACGCAGTTTTCCATCCAGCAGCAGCATGAAGACGTCGTTCGCCAGCTTGGGATATACGGGCAATTGCGGAGTGATCAGTAACTCCGTCATCTCGGGCAGTGGAATGCGCTGCTGCACCTGGCGCCACTTGGTCAGGTAGTTCTTGATCTTTTGCTCTACTGACTGCTGCTTGGCAGTCACGGCCAGGAACAACACCATTTCCGGGCGGGCTGTGGAGAGCAACTGCCAGGTGCGCGAGGGCGTGGCCGCCTCTTTGCCCATGAGGCGCTTGGCGAGTTCCTTGGCGTGATCTTCGATGTCGCGCCAGGCCTCGACCAGATCCTTGCGGGGAATCAGTTTTTGCAGGTCGGAGACGTCTCTGTCGGAGAAACGCGCAGTCAGAAAGTACATGACAGCGGGACCGGCGTCGGGCGTGTAGCCCAGGTCGACCATCTGCTGGCGGGTCTTCATGAGCTGGCTGAGGCCGCTGGTGTCGACCTTGGCCGTGGTCCAGTGGTCGCGCAAAACTTCGAGCCAGCCTTCCTTCTCCAGCATTTTTACGACGTGTAGGGGATCGTCCTCGTGGGCGAGAGCGGCGATCTCGTGGCCAATGGAAGTGCGCAGAATGTGGTCGATGTACTTGCCTTCCTTGGCGGCGTCGTAACGGGCCAGTGTGCGCTCCTCAATCGGCCAGTGGAAGCGGGCGGCGAAGCGGGTGGCGCGGATGAGGCGCGAAGGATCTTCCAGGAACGAGTAGTTGTGCAGAATGCGAATCAGCTTGGCTTCGATATCGGCCACGCCGTTGAAGGGATCGAGCAGCAGGCCGCGTGATCCTTCATTGAGAGACAGCGCCATGGCGTTGACGGTGAAGTCGCGACGGCGCAGATCTTCGTGGATGGTCGCGGGCGTCACGATGGGGGGCTTGCCCGTTTTCTCGAAGCGCTCCGTTCGCGCCATGCTGATTTCGGCACGGGCGTTGCCGGGCAGCGAAATGAAAATTGTGCGAATATCCTCTTCGACGGCGGTGATGACGGCGCCGGCCTTCTCGAAATCCTTTTGCAACTTGAGAGGATTGCCCTGGACCGTGAAATCCAGATCGCGGATGGTGAAGCCGCTGATGATGTCGCGGATGGCCCCGCCGGTAAGGTAGAGGTTCATGCCCGCGGCGCGGGCGACGTCTTGCACCAGGCCGACGCCCTTGAGTTGGTCCGGGGTCAACCGCAGTTCCATGGTGTAAATGTAGTCAGCCATTCGCTTTCAAGCGGCCGTCTGGCCGTTCGTTCTCGCTGCAGCAAACCAGACCCGGGGCCCGAAACCCACTGAACTTTCCACAAGATTTCCACAGGCCGCCGACGCGGGGCCATCCAGCCCTTGCCCATCTGCAAGGCAAGTGACTTAATACAAAGTAGTTAGGCAAAGTGGAATCTTTGCGGCAAGTTAAAGAAAATAACACAACGTTTACATTTTGGCTACTGCCAAGGCAGATTCCGCCAGTTTTTGGCGGAAAGGTGCGAGAATCAGGCTGCGGACTCGACCGGTTATGCCTTCAACCCATAAGAAAGTGATTGTTCGCAAGATGGACCGGGACTCGGTTTCCGGCTATGTGGCTCCCGCCCAGTTCGTGCATGAGGGCAAGCTGGAACTGCTGAACACGTCGGGCACGGTTATTTCCATGGAACTGCGCGAGATCAAGGGCGTTTATTTTGTGCGCGAGTTTGGCGATTCGGAGTCGCTGACGCGCAAGACATTTACCTCGCGTCCCCGGTCGGAAGGACTGTGGGTGAGGCTGCGCTTCAAAGACAGCGAGATCCTTGAGGGACTCATGCCTGCCGATCTGACCCAGACAATGGCGGAAGGATTTCTCGTGAACCCTCCCGACCAGCGGTCGAACACGCAACGGATTTTCGTGCCTCGGACGGCGCTTGAGTCATTAACGGTGCTGGCGGTCATTGGGGCGACCCGGCGCCAGCGGCGCCCGCAGGATCAGCGGCAGGTACCGATGTTTGAGGAGTAAGGGTGCTCGATCGCGACCATTCGTTCCACCGGTCATCCCGCCCTCATCGTGACTCGCAACTTCAAGCGCCTCGTAGTGCAGATAGACTGGTGTACGATCTACTCGTCGTTGTCTATTTCATCCATGAAACTCTCTGCCATCGCTTCTGCTCTCGACGCGCGCCTGGAAAACGGTTCTCCGGACACAGAAATCACCGGGCTGAACGGGATTGAACAGGCTGGGCCCGGGGAACTCAGCTTTGTCTCGAATCCCAAGTATTCGGCGGCGGCGCGAACTACCAAGGCTTCCGCTGTGATCGTGGGCGAGGACTTCCCTGCTATTTCTGCGGCCATGCTGCGGGCAAAAGATCCTTATCTGGCGTTCGCCCGGGCGCTTGAGCTCTTTCACTCGCCGGTGCGGTATGCGCCCGGTGTGCACGCCACCGCACTGGTGCACGCCAGCGCGAAGATCGGAAAGAAGGCTCACATCGGCCCTTACGTCGTCATTGATGAAGATGTCGAGATCGGCGCGAATGCGGTCCTGCTGGCGCACGTCGTGATTTATCGCGGGGTGCGGATCGGCGACAACTTTCTTGCCCACGCCCACTCCGTTGTCCGCGAGAACTGCCGCATCGGCAACAATGTGCTTCTGCAGAACGGAGTTGTGATTGGGGCGGATGGCTTTGGGTTCGCCAAGACGGCCGAGGGACACTGGCACAAGATTCCGCAGCCGGCGCCGGTCCTGATTGGAGACGATGTGGAGGTGCAGGCTAACTCCTGCATCGACCGCGCCAGCGTCGGCGAAACTCGCATTGGACGCGGAGTGAAAGTCGACAACTTGGTGCAGGTGGGGCACGGGTCGCACGTTGGGGAAGATGCGTTGCTGTGCGCGCAAGTCGGGCTGGGGGGGTCTAGCCAGATCGGGAACCGGGTCATTCTTACGGGGCAGGTGGGGGTGGTCGGACACTGCAAGGTCGGGGACAACGCCATCGTCACACCCCAGAGCGGAGTCGCAAACGATATTGCCGCAGGGGCACTGGTCAGCGGAGCGCCGGCCGTGGATCACAAGTTGTGGTTGAAGTATTCAGCGATTCTGCCACGCCTGCCGGAGATTGCACGCGCGGTGCGCGGGAAAAATAAAGACGAGTGACCACGGCGGACACTGGGCGCACCCAGGGAGATTTTATCAACCTAACGCCGTTCCGCCGGGCGATTCCCTTCCCTTCGCCGGCACAGAATCAGGTTGCCGGTACTCTTCTGGCAGTCCGCTTTCGATGACGGCGCGGACTTTCTCCATCAGGCAGTCGCGGCTGCCGAAATCCTCCGGTTTAATGGCGGGATGAAAGATGACTTTCACCGGTCCCGGCTGGATGGCGAACCGTGCCTTCGGCATGGCGTAGTGTGTGCCAATGATCGTCATCGGGACCACGGGAACGCCGCACTCCACCGCCAGGTAGAACGGGCCCTTCTTGAAGGGCAGAAGTTTGCCATCGAAGGAGCGCTTGCCTTCGATATAGATCGTCATATTGAGGCCCTGGCGGATGACATCCTTTGCGATGGCCACGGCTTCGATGCCGGCATCGCGGTTGCCACGGTCGACCGGGACCAGCGCGCCCATTCGCATGGCGCGGCCGAGGATCGGGACTTTAAACAATTCTTTTTTGACCATCACCGATGTGCGCTTGGGAATCAGCGGGATTTGGATGGGTGGGTCGAGGTTCGAGGTGTGGTTAGTCATAAATATGTAGCTGCCCGCGGGATCGAGCTTGTCGAGGCCGACGGTTTCGATACGCACACCGGTGATCCACACGCCCGCTCTCGCACCCCACATGAAGAGACGATAGAGTACGCGGACGTCGCCCATGATGAAGGTCGCGGGGAAGCCGATCAGAGCGGCCGCGGGAGCGGCCAGGGCCCAGAACGTCAGCATCGCGACGGTTCGGATCATTTCTCTGCACCCCCCGTTCTTGCGATGCGTGCGCCGGCGGGCGCGATCTCTGCGGAACCGCTTTCCGCGGCCGCTGGAGTTGCAGCGGCGGCGCTCTGCGCTTCGCCTTTCAGCCATGCGGCGCGGCGGGCGCGCTGCTCAGCTGTGAACTGGCCGAGGTCTATCACCTCATATGAGATTTCCTGACGGCTGCCCACTTTCCATGTCAATTCGCGCTCGGCTCCGCCGCGAGTTCGAACTTTCAATGTCAGCATATCCCCAGAGCTCAGACTCGCCAGTTCCTGGCGCGATTCCTGCCCGGCCGGTTTGCCTTGAAATTCAAGAATGGCGTCGCCGACCTGCAAACCCGCGCGCTCGGCGTCGCTACCGGGCGTAACCGCATCCACGGACATAGGGCCACCAAAATTGCGAGAAGCGACGAAACCGGCGTCAGGCACGGAGTTCGATAGCGGCTCGGCGCGCAGACCCACGGAACGAAGAAAATCATCCCACGGGATTTCGTCGGTTCCCGCCACATACTTGGTGAAGAACCAGCCCAGGTCGGCGCGGCTGACGGCGTCGGCGGCCTCGCGAACTCCGTTCGAATCGTCGAAGAAGCGATCCTTTTTAGCGTAATTTGCGTTCATCCATTGCAATACCTCGCGCAGGGACGCACGCCCGTGACTGGCCTCGCGCACGGCCAAGTCAAGCATTATGCCCAGCAACTCGCCCTTGTTGTAGTAGGAAATGCTGCGCTCGGGACGGCGGTAATAGGCGTAGCCCTCGAGCCACGCGTCGAGGCTGGAGTCTTCGGAAGACTGGGTCAGATGCGCGGGGCGGCGTTCGAGTTCGGTGATCTCCTCGCCCAGGCGGTAAAGATATTGCTTCTCATTGAGCAGACCGGCGCGCAACTGGATCGTGCCCTCGGCGGTGCTGGTCACACCTTCGCTGAACCACAGGGCGCGGGTGTAATTCTCCTTGGTGTAGTCGACCGGTTCGAGGCCCTGAGGGCGGATCCGCTTGACGTTCCAGAGATGGAAAAACTCGTGCGCGGCGACCCCGGTGAGAACGTCCAACGACTGCTTCATCGCGTCGGCGCTGATGTCGATGGCGGTCGCGTAGGAGTGCTCCATGCCGCCGCCGGCCGGTCCACGCGGAAAGTGGTAGACAAACATGTAGGTGTCGAAGGGGCGGTCGTTCATCCAACTGATCGCAGCGGCGACAACTTTGTGCAACGCGGCGACGATTTTCTGCATGTCGTAGTCGGCGGGATCGGCGTCGACAATGACGCGGAAGTGGCCGCCAGCCTCATCAAAATCGGATTCCTGGAAATTGCCGATCTCGACCGGTGAGTCGACCAGGCGGTCATAGTTTGGAGCGCTGAATTCGCTGGCCGAGATTAACGGAAGCGGCGTGGCAATGTGCCATCCTTCGGGGATGTGGCTGAAGTGCACGTCCATGGAGGCGTTGCGCGCGTCCACCGGATACATGAGAATCTGCGCCAGATTGAAGAAGGCGTGATGAGCGCTCAATTGCGCGCCGAAGGGGCCGGGAGAATCGGCGTAGATCTGATACTCGACGATCGCGCCGCCCTCCGCGCCCTGAATCTGCCAGCGGCTCGGATCCAACTCGCGGACCGCGAGGGGATGGCCAGCGCGATCCTTCGCTCGTACCCAGTTCACATACTGGGCGAAGTCGCGAACCTGGTAAAGAGCGTTCCAGATGGGCAGTTGGAGATCGCGTTGCGCCGCACCCGGGGGCAGGACGATCTGCACTTCCACGAGATGCTGCTCGGGTGAGGCGAGAGAAATGTTGTAGGGTACCGGGGCTGGCGATGACTGGGCAGAGGATGTAAGCCCAGCCGCGAGAACGGCGGCACAAAGCGCGAGACGAACGGCCCGGCGAACAGCGGCCGAAAAGAAGTTCATCGGATCTCCGCCAACTCCTGCAGACGCCCCGGCAGTTTTTCATAAATCCCACCGAAGCCGCCATTGGAAAGAATCGCCACTACGTCTCCGCTGCGCATCTCGGGGGCAAGGGTCTGCACGATGGCATCGGCATCGGCCAAAAGCCGCGTCCGGCGCCCGTTGCGCTCGATTTCGGCGACCAGCGCGGGCAACTCCAGGCGTTCGTTCTCAGGAACCGCATCTGAACGGAACACCGCGGCCACTACAATTTCGTCGGCCAGCGCCAGGCTGCGGGCTAAATCACTCTGCAGCACCCGGCGGCGCAGAGTGTTGGACCTCGGCTCAACAATCGCCCACAAACGCGAGCCCGGGTAGCGCGCGCGCAGCGCCTTCAACGTCCCCGCAATCGCGGTGGGGTGGTGGGCGAAATCGTCGATGATGGTAATGCCATTGACCTGGGCCTTCACTTCCAGGCGGCGCTTTACGCTCTTGAAGGTTTTGAGGGCCGCCGCGATTTCTTCTTTCGCAATGCCACAGGAAGAGGCTAGCGCGGCCGCGGCCGTAGCGTTCCAGACGTTGTACTCCCCCGCCAATTCGAACTCGAATTCAGCCCACGGTTTGCCGTCGTGCAGAACGGTCCAGGACGTGCACCCCGGTTCCAACCGCAGGCTGGTGACCCTCCAGTTGGCACGTGGGCCGGCGCCGTAGCGCTCGACCGGGCAGAAAGGTTTGCTCAAACAGCGCTCCAGGCTGGGGCTTTGCGAGGCATCCCCCTCGGCGCCGTCAAAAGCAATGATTCGTCCCCGGCGCGGAATCAGATTCACCAGGCGCTTGAAAGCGGTCTCCACCGCATCCAGATCTTTGTAGATGTCGGCGTGGTCGAATTCGACGGAGGTCAGAATCACCGCGTCGGGAAAGTAGTGCAGGAATTTCGGCCCCTTGTCGAAGAAGGCGGTGTCGTACTCATCGCCTTCGAGGATGAAGTGCTGACCGGCACCGAGATGGAAGCTCGACCCGAAATTCTCCGCGATGCCGCCGATCAGAAAGGATGGTTGCAGGCCGGCGGAGTGGAAAATCCAGGCCAACATGGAAGTCGTGGTGGTCTTGCCGTGGGTTCCCGCAACCACCAACACTTCCTTACCCTGGAGGAATTCATCGTGCAGCAACTGCGGCATCGAACAGAATGGGATGCGCTGGTCGAGCAGGTGCTCGATTTCGACGTTGCCGCGCGACATGGCGTTGCCCACCACAACCAGGTCGGGGCGAGGGTCAAGATTTTTGGCGGCGAAGGGCTGTGCCACAGGGATGCCCAACTCGCGGAGAAAATCCGACATGGGCGGATAGGCTGCGGCATCCGAGCCAGTCACGCGGAACCCGCGCTGTTTCAGCATTCCGGCCAGGGATGCCATAGCAGTGCCGCAGATACCGATCAGGTGAATGTGGTTGGTTTCGTTCATCTCGTTCGGTTGTTCGCCGCAGCGCCTAAAGGCGATTCAGTTTCTACTCTACGCGAACTGCGTATGCCGGAAGGCATACCCTGATACGAATCGGGCTTCTCCATCGGGAACCCTCTCCGATGCGAATCGCACTCTCTCCCGCAGACTACTCGGGGCAGACTAATCGAGAATGACCGCCGATTCCAAAATCCTCAGCGCCACTTTCCCACTGCTTACCGTCAGTCTCGCTTGCACTCCGAACGGCAGCGTGATGTTTCCCGAGGTCACGTGTCCTGAGCGGACGCCAAAGGCGACGGGCACGCCCAGGTCCCCCACCACTCGGATGATCACTTCTTCCAGCGTGTAATCCTGAAATGCAGTTTGCATGCAGCCGAGCATTTCGCCGAGGACAATGCCGCGAATCCCTTCGAACTTTCCTGCCAGTTTCAACTGCATCAGCATGCGGTCGATCTGAAATGGCTTCGCCGCGATGTCTTCGATAAACAAAATCGTGCCTGCAGTCTTGATTTCATACGCTGTGCCCAGCGACGCAACCAGGATCGAGAGGCATCCGCCATACAAGACACCCTCGGATTCACCGTCGGCTAAAGCACGAACTTCGGCGCCCAGAGGTACATCCCAGGGCGCGGCGGCTGACAGGGCAGCTTGCCACGACGTTACGTCTACACCGCCTTCATGCGCCCAATCCTTGACCCCCATCGGCCCGTGGAAAGTGACCAAGGCGCCGGCATCGGTAAAGTAAGTCAGCAGCGTGGTGATGTCGCTGTAGCCCACGAAAATCTTGGGATGCGCTTTTATCTTCTCCAGATCAAGCTCGGTGAGCAGGTAGTTCGCACCATAGCCGCCACGGGCACAGACAATGGCACGCACATCCTCGCGCACGAACATATCTTGCAACTCGCGAGCCCGACGCGCCACCGAGCCGGCAAAATAAAGGTCCTGTTCCAGAATAGAGTCGAAATAGAACGGGCGGTACCCAGCGCGACGCAGGGCGTCGCAGCCGGCGTCGAGTTCTGCTCGCTTAATGTTGCTGGCGGGCGCGACGATCCCCACGGTATCGCCGGGGCGAAGGGCGGGCGGCTTCACGCGCTGTTTGGAAGAAGACATGGATTCTGCTGTCACCGATGAAGTTTTCGCATGTCGCTCAGTCGGTCAACTCAAAAAGAAATCTCCCCGGCACACTAACCGTGCCGGCCCGCGCAAAAAGACATTGCTTCCCATGGTGCGCACAGTCTGCGTGCCGCCGGTGGCATGCACTTTCACCGGTGACTCCGCCCGGCCCGTCGCAATCGCGGCCACGGCTGAGGCGCAAGACCCAGTGCCGGACGAAAGCGTTTCGCCGACTCCGCGCTCGAAAAAGCGCGTCCTCACATCATGCTTGCCATCCACTGCGGCCAGTTCAACGTTAACTCCGTGCTTGAACTGCGAGCTGCGTTGGATTTCCGCCGCGTACGCCTGCCACTCCCGCGGAAACTCAGGCACGAACACAACATAGTGCGGGTTCCCCATAGACACCGGAATTCCGTGCACTTCTTCCGGGCCCACCTTCACCGCGAGTTCCGGCTCAACGACCGCGGCGCCCATCTCGACTTCAAACTCATACTCCCAATCGCTTCGGGAAGTCAGCAGGCAGGTCTTCAGTCCAGCTCCGGTTTGAATCGTAATTTTCTCTTTCCCTTGCTCAGCGCACAAGTAAGCGGCGACGCAGCGGGTGCCGTTGCCGGAAATCTCCGCCTCGGAGCCGTCGGCGTTGATCAGGCGAATCTCGAGGTCCGCCGTGGCGTGGGGCAGCATCCACTCTACGCCGTCGGCGCCAACGCCCTGGTGGCGATCGCAAATGCTCTGGGTGAGGGCGCGAATCTCCGCGGGAGCGAGCGCGGCGCCCAGCACCGCGAAATCAATCAACAGGAAATCGTTGCCGCAGGCGCTGGCCTTCACGAAGGGTATGGTACGAACGCCGGAGTTCACTCGCGCTCCGTCCGATCGGGGGAAACATCAAAGAACTCTTGCCAGTTCATGGGATTGTTGGCCCGCTCGAAGCAGGCTCCAGATGCCGGATTCTATCATCGGCATCCGCTGGCTCCGCGTTAACCCACCTGATTACCGCGCGCGATAGAGAATGGCCCGCGCCTGCCCGGTGGTGTGGATTTCGACAAGTTCTTTAAGGTGGCGGTCCTGTACGGCGTGCCACACGCGATCGCCTTCAAAGGCGACAACGTAATCTGCGTAGCGGGCGGGGTCCGCCAGGGCCCGCTCCCACAAACCGTCAGGATCCGTGGGCTGCATCCACACGCGGTGATTGCCTTCGTTGATGACCCGCTTCAGCGGGATTCCCGCGTGCTGCACCGCGCCCACATGGTCGCCTAGGTACATGAGCAGGGTAGAATCTGGCGGCAAAGTCTTCAGCCAGCCTGCCAGTTGAGTCTCGAGTTGATTGCGGCTGCGCATGTTGATCTCCGCCTCTTGCAGGCAGACCGGTCCGGCGCGCCAGACAGAGGCGTAGCTCGCAATCACCAACGCAAACACGCCCGCCACGCAGGCCAACCGCAGCCTGCGGCTTGGCCCGTCGGATTGCAGGGCGAAGTACACCAGGAGGGCCAGCGCAGCGGCGAAGGCCGGCAGCAACTGCAATCCGTAGCGAACGTTGTAGTGGGTGAATGGCCAGTATTGGGGCACGAAGATGGGAACGCCTCCGTAAGCCACGGACAACGCGTAGAAGGGCACCGGCAACAGGAGGAAAAGCAGCGGCAGCCAGGAGCTAAATGCGTAAGCTCCATCTTGTTTGTGGCAGGCAAATGCAATCCCGACCACCGCCATGACTGCGAGCAAGACCCAGGCTCGCTGCAGCCACTCGTTCTCTGCCAGGTTCGCTTCGCCGGATTTCAGGAAGTATATCCCCGCCACCAGGGGGTTTCCGCTCCCCGGATGCCCCGGATTCCCGGCACGCTGCGTACCTCGTTCGATGGCCTTCGCCGAGTAGGGCCCGTTCTCAAACTCGAGCGGATTGCGGTAGACGATTCCGTTGTAGACGAGCCAGAACATGGGCGCTGCTGCCGCAATCAATACGAACTTCGCCACCGCAGTTCGCGACCACTGCAGACCGCAGGCCTTGTCAGGCGCCTTGCCGATGAAGAAGCTGAGCCCCGCAATCGCAGCTGCCATCGCAACGGCCAGAAACCATCCGTCGTAACGCGTGAGGCAAGCGGCCGCCAGACACACGCCGCTCTTGGTGAGCGCCTTTGCATTCCCGCGCGCGGACTCGCTGAAATAGACAACCGCCCAGATGAAGAACGCCAGATACAGCGCCTCACCCATCGCGGTGGTCTGCATGTAGATCAAATTCGGATTTGCCGCATACACCAAAGCGGCTGTCCACGCCGCAAAGCGCGCAGTCGCATCGGGTTCAGCGCCGCGAGAAAGAGATCCCCGCACCAGTCGGAATATTCCCACAACGCCGAAAACATACGCCGCGAGCGATGGGATCGACCCGCCCACGCCACGCCGCCACATTTCGTTCGATAGCAAGAACGGGATCATCAGGAGGTGGGGCAGCGGGAGCCACACTGTCCCTAACTGAAGTAGGCCCGGGGTTTTCGAATCGAAGACGCGGCGCGCGATGTTGATGTGGGCGATTGCATCCCCATAGAGCAGCACATCGCCGCGCTGAAAATAAAACAGGAAAGAAAAAACCGAGACGCAGGTCGCCAGCCAGGCCAGCAGCCTGACTTCGGAGTCCCAGGGGGAGCTGGCGGGCGCGATCTTCATTGGTTTGGGCACAAACGGTTGACCGAGAAAACGCCTTCCCGGAAGCAGATTACTCGAGGTGAGTCAGTTCGCGAAAGATCTGAAAGCGCGCGTCGATCTCTGCGCGGGTCAGCGACTGCAAACGCTCGGTGCCAAAGCGCTCGACCGCGAACGATCCCATGACGCCACCGTAAAACAGAGCTCGCTTCAGCACCTCGCGGTTTAGATCGCCCTGCGAGGCCAGATAGCCCATGAATCCGCCGGCGAAGGAATCGCCTGCGCCCGTGGGATCCGTCACCTCTTCAATCGGCAACGCGGGAGCGCGAAAGGGATGACGGCCGATGCCAAACGCGCCCTCGCGAAAGAAGATCGTGGCGCCGTACTCGCCATGCTTGATGACCAGCGCTTGCGGTCCCATGGCGAGCACTTTGTGCGCGGCGCGCGGCAGATTGGTTTCGCCGGCTAGCATCTTGGCTTCGGTGTCGTTGATCAGCAATACATTTACGAGCTTCAGGGTCTCGGCAAGTTCCTTGGGTGTGCCTTTGATCCAATAATTCATGGTGTCGCAGCCGGTCAGGCGCACGCCGTTCATCTTGCGCCGAACGTTGGCCTGGAGCGTGGGCTGGATGTTCGCCAGGAACAGGAACTCGGTGTCTTCGTACTCCTTCGGAATCTGGGGATGGAAGGTTTCGAAAACGTTCAAGTCCGTGAAGGTTGTTCTAGCTTCGTTGAGGTTGTCGGCATAGGACCCACCCCAACGAAACGTCTTGCCGGCGGCGTGTTCAATGCCGCGGGTGTCGATACCGTGCTGGCGGAAGACTTTCTCCTGTTCAGGCCCGAAATCCTCGCCCACGACGGCTACAACCCGCACCGGGGTGAAGTAGCTGGCGGCCAGTGAAAAATAGGTTGCGGCGCCGCCCAGAATATTTTTAACGCTGCCCGAAGGCGACGCGATGTCGTCAAAGGCTACCGATCCGACTACGAGAATGCTCATTGTGGGTTTCAGTTCCTGGTGATTCCTGCGTGCATCGTGGTCAAAGCATTAACCACGAAGGCTACGGAGGTTCACGAAGGAATAACTTTCATTTTGGTTTTGCCGTCGCTTGCAGATACTTTCCCAGGATTAGTTTCAATTTCTTCTCCGTTGCGGCTGGAATCGTTTTGGGATCGGTCAGGATCGCGTGGGCCAGGGCCGATCCGCATTTGCAGGAACGCTGGCGGGGCATAGCCGCTACCGTTGCGCGCACAACCTTCGTGGCGTTCTCGGCGTTTTTCACCAACACGGCAACGATCTGATCGACCGTTACCGAATCGTGATGCGGATGCCAACAGTCATAGTCGGTCACCATGGCAACCGTGACGTAGCAAAGCTCGGCCTCGCGCGCCAACTTGGCTTCCTGCAGGTTGGTCATGCCAATCACGTCCATGCCCAGTCCCCGGTAGACGTTCGACTCGGCCTTGGTGGAGAACTGCGGTCCCTCCATGCACAGGTATGTACCGCCGCGCTTGCCGACCACGCCGACTTTCTCGCATGCGGCCTCCACCACGCCCGCCAGTTCTCCACAGACGGGATCAGCGAAGGCGATGTGCGCTACTACTCCTCCCCCGAAAAAAGTATCCACACGATGGCGGGTGCGATCGAAAAACTGATTGGGGATGACGAAATCCAGTGGCTTGTGCTCTTCCTTCAGCGATCCCACAGCCGAAATCGAAACGATGCGCTCGACTCCGAGTTGTTTGAAACCGTGAATGTTGGCCCGAAAATTCAACTCGCTGGGCAGGATGCGATGGCCGCGCCCGTGGCGCGCCAAAAACGCGACCTTGCGTCCTTCCAACGTGCCGAGCACGTAGGCGTCGGAAGGCGCGCCGAACGGCGTCTTCAGGCGAACTTCCCTCACCTTGCTCAGCCCGGGTATGGAGTACAGCCCGCTCCCTCCGATGATTCCGATTTCCGCCTGTGGCAATCGCCCCTCCAGAATCCTTCAATGGACAAGAGTCAAACCCGTGATTATACAGGACGAGAATCGGAGGCCTGCGGACTCGGTTGTCTTGGTGCGGCGTGGCGTCGTCATGGGCGACCGATCGAATGGCGTTACAATTTCGAGCATGAGGTTTTGGGTCGCGGCCTGCTCGTTGTTGTTGCTGTGCGCTTTCAGCCTGACACAAAACAAGCCGGCGGCTGCAGCCGAGCCTAGATCTGTCACCGTTCCCGCTAGCATCGACCACAATCGTGTCGTCATCGACATCGAGGTGGTGCTGCCAGACGGCTCGACGCAGCATGTTCATGCCTGGGTCGACAACGGCACTCCCGATCTTTACCTGTCTCGCCGCCTGGCCACTCTGCTGAAGCTTGCGGTGGCCTGTGACGACCACGCCTGCTCTTCACCTCCACCAAATGAAATCACCGTCGGTGGCATGACCATCCCACTCGGCGATGTGAAGGAAGCGAAGATTCCACTCAAGCCCGTCAGTGCGGCTTCGGTGATGGCCCCCGGGATGGGCGCTGAGATTAACCTGCCGTCGACCGTGCTGCGCCACTACGACGTGCTGATCGACTTTCCGGGTCACTCGTTCTCGATCGGCGCGCCGGGGACGCTGCACTTCATGGGATCGAGCGGCAAAGTCCAGATCAATGCGGAGACTGGACTGATCCAGGTTCCCAGCCAGATTGATCGCAAGAAATATAATCTCGGGCTCGACCTGGGCTCCAGCACCAGTTTTCTTTCTGAGGAGGTGTTTGACAAACTCGCCGCAGCTCATCCCGACTGGCCGCACATGACCGGCGCCGTGGGCTCGGCCAACTTGTGGGGACTGGAGGATGAGCCAAAATGGAAGCTGATGCGGCTTGACCGGTTGCAATACGGCCCGCTGTTTCTGACAAACGTGGCCGTCGTAGATTTCCCCAAGGAGAGAATGGAATTCTTTGGGAAGCGCGCCGGGATTCCGACGGCAGGCCTTATCGGGTCAAACCTGTTGCTCAACTACCGGGTTGGTCTCGACTACGCTCGCTCGACCGTTTACTTCGACATTGGCCGCCTGTTCAACTTTCCCGACTTCGACGTGATCGGGCTCATCCTCCGCCCGGAGGACGACGGGAGCTACACCATTCTTGGAGTGGCCGACTTCGAGGGCAAGCCGTCGGTACCGCAAGGTCAAGACGGCGTCCAGGCCGGCGATCATCTGGTCGCGGTTGACGCCATTCCCGTTCGCGGAGCGACGATGGGGCAGGTATGGGCCATGCTCGGAGGAACGCCGGGGCAGGAGCGCACCTTGACCATCGAGCGCGCAGGCCGGCAATTTCGTGTCGCGGCCAAGGTCGAGCATTTTTTGGCAGAACTGCCCGACGCGAAGCAGGGTAAGAAAAAAAAGTAGCCGGGCTCTTACTTGGCGGCCGACGACGCCGCAAACACTTCCCGTTCCAGCGTTGCCGTGGTGGCCGCGTCCAGACTCTCGCTCACGAATACTATGTCGCCCTGCTCTTCGATCACGACCGTGCCTTGGTTCGTGGTCCAGGCGTGGCGGCCTTTCAGTGGATCCACCTTGGGTTCCACATGCTGCGCGGCAGCTTGATCCGGGGCGGGATCGCCCACTTCTTGCGCCTCTTTGTAGCGCTGCGCCAGCGAGTGCGCATAAATCTCAGCAAACTCCGCGGCGTTTTCGGCGTTCGACCAGCGTGATACATAGAGCAGACCGAGCGGCGCGGCCTCGGCCTTGGCCTTCGCCGCGTAGTAGTATCCGCCGCGCCACTCCGGATACAGGCGCTTCGACAGGGGCTTCCCTGCGTATTGCTCGATCAGCACAGCCACGTCGAATTCGCCCATGGCGCCGATGTCGAACTTCTGATAGTCCTTGAAATCGTGTTTGAAATCGGGCACGCGCATGGGTTCGATCTTCTCGCCTGACAAATAGGTTTCCGGCTGCATAATTTGGCGCGTGGTGTGCGGGGGATTCCGCAGCACTCCGGCAAACGCTTTCTCCTTGCCACCCTCTTGCATGAGTTTGACCACGAACTCCATGCCGTAGCTGTAAGGGAACGTCAGCGACTCCTTCAGGAAAATCGGTGCGTCATTGAAGACAGTGGTGCTGGGGGTGCCGGTCAGGGTTTCGTCTTCCATCGCACTCAACAGGCCCGGTGAATTGACGATCGAACGCCCTGCCGGCGCCAGGGCGTATTGAAACATCACGGCTTGAGCTTGGCCCTCGATCACGGCTTCGCGAGCGTTGTCGATTTCGTCGTTTTCGATGTCGGCGGGCGTCGGATCTTTCTTAATCTCGCCCAGATCTTTCTCGCCTTTCTTCATCCATTTCTGGAGACCGAATGACTGGTCCTGCAGCGCGTGCGTCAACTCGTGAGCCATGACCGGCTCCTGCTCTTCCATGGGCACCCAGTCCAGCAAGTTCACGGTCTTGGTCTTTGGGTCGTAATAGCCAGCCACTTCTTCCCGGAGTAGCTTGACCAGAAATGTTTCCAGGTTAAAGTCGGGAGGCAGCAGGCCGAATTTCTTCAAGACCAGCTCCGACCGGCGCAGGCGCTGCGTGTCTTCGTCGTTCAGGTGCTTGGTGAGATAGGAAACAACCTCGTCGCGGCTGGTCAACTTGCGCTTCACTTCCCTCTTGATGGGTAGGCCGGTCTCCTTGCTGTCGAATTCCAGAATCTCGTCGACAGAGTGGAATAGTTCCTCGGCCTGGCGCGGCGTGATCTTGACTTCGTCGTTCGGCTGCCCATTCTTCGCCGGTTCTCCCTTCGGTGGAGAAGGCTTAGGCTGTTCCTGCGTTGCCGGGGATGGGGCCGGCTGCGTTTGACGGTCCGCCGACTCGTCCGCGGACTGGGCATCTTGGGCACTAGCCGGTAACTGTGCCCACATAGCCGTAGCCAGTACAACCGCAAAAAGTATCCGGAGAACCCCTGAGGAACGCCCTTTAGCCTTATTCATTGAGATTGAGTCTATACGTTTCTCTATACTTTTCTTTCATGACTGCGACGAAGCCCGTCAATCTCTGGACCTCGAGCGAGCACGTCCGCGACTATCTGGAGCGCGCCGATTCCATTTCCCATCGTCAAGAAGGGGAGTTGGCTCTGCTCGAGTTCATTCCGCAGGGGACCCGCCGAGTGCTTGATCTGGGCACCGGCGATGGGCGGCTCCTGAGTCTGGCGAAACAGGCTCATCCCGCCGCCGAGGCCGTGGCTCTCGATTTCTCGCCCGCGATGCTTAAGGCCGCCCGCAAGCGCTTCGCGGGCGACCCCTTGGTCACAGTCGTGTCCCACAATCTTGACAATGCTTTGCCTGCCCTCGGCAAGTTTGATGCCGTGATCTCGAGCTTCGCGATTCATCATCTGGTGCACGAGCGAAAGCGCGCGCTGTATGCCGAGATCTACAGGTTGCTCAACCCGGGCAGCGTCTTCTGCAATCTGGAGCATGTGGCGTCGGTTTCGCCCGGCCTGCACAAAGAGTTTCTGGAGCGGATCGGGTTTACGGTCGAGATCGAAGATCCATCGAACAAGTTGTTGGATGCAGAAACCCAGCTCGCGTGGCTGCGTGAAATTGGATTTGCAGACGTTGACTGTCACTGGAAGTGGCGGGAGTTGGCGCTGCTGGTGGGACGGCGGGCGTGAATTCAGTCGACCCTTAAGCCTGATCGACGTCAACGTGCCGCTTGGCGCATCGCGGTCCTTCGACCGCACACACTCGCCAGTCGTCGATCGGTGTTCTCCGCTCAGGACGACAAGACGATATGCGGCTGGCTCAGGTGTGACTGACGTGGGCGGCCACCCACTCCCCCGCATCCCTCGTCCCGAGCGAGCCGCCAATATCCTGTGTGGTTTTTCTCCTGCGCACGGCTTCGAGCACCGCGCTTTCGATCCTCGCGGCGTCTTTCGTGAACTTCAAGTGCCTAAGCATCATGGCCGCGGTTAGAATCGCGCCGAACGGATTCGCCACGTTTTTGCCAGCGATCGGCGGAGCCGACCCGTGCACCGGCTCGAACATGGACGTCTTCCCCGGATGTATGTTCCCGCTGGCCGCCATGCCCAGGCCTCCCTGCAAGCCCGCGGCTATGTCGGTGATGATGTCGCCGAACATATTATTCGTGACGACGACGTCGAACGGGCGAGGATCGCGCACCATCTGCAGGCAGAGCGCGTCCACATACATGTGCTGCGCGCTGATTTGCGGATATTCGCCGCTGACTTCCTTGAACACCCGCTGCCACAGGCCGCCGGCGTGGGTCATGGCATTGGATTTATCGCACATCAGGAGTTGGCGGCGCGGGGAGCC
Organism: uncultured Acidobacteriaceae bacterium; assembly: GCA_963825155.1. Taxonomy (GTDB): domain Bacteria; phylum Acidobacteriota; class Terriglobia; order Terriglobales; family Acidobacteriaceae; genus Sulfotelmatobacter. The sequence goes on from CAWGRZ010000007.1 coordinate 92,920, forward strand.
GTCGAGCTTGCTGTGATCCTCGCAATACTTGAAGGCGTAACGGATGATGCGTTCGACGCCCTTGCGCGTGTTGATGTCTTCCTGGATGGCGATTTCGTCGGGCGTGCCCTGCTTGAAGACGCCGCCCGCATCGGTGTAGACGCCTTCGGTGTTCTCCCGGATGACCACGAAATCGATGTCTTTCGGCTCGATGCCTTTCAACGGACAGAGCCCAGCGTCGAGCAGGCGAACCGGCCGCACGTTGGCGTAAAGATCCATTTTGAAGCGCATGCCGAGCAGAATCTCTTTGGCATGCACGTTGCTCTTGATCCGCGGGTCGCCGAAGGCGCCGACCAGGATGGCGTCGAAGTCGCGGCCCAGCATGGCGAAGCCGTCGGGCGGCACCGTGACGCCGTCGCGCAAATAGCGATCGGCGCCCCAGTCGAAGTCACTCAACTCAACGTCGGCGCCCGAGGCCTGGATGACCTTTACCGCCTGCGGAATGACCTCCTGGCCGATGCCATCTCCGGGGATGACGGCGATGCGTTTTTTGCTGGGTTCCTGGGTTGGCGTCTGGGAGTCCACGGCAGGAAAGTTAACACAATCGTTATAATCGAACTACCGTTATGGCGGCGACTGCACTTCAGGCTCATGGCGAAGGATTGGGCGCGGAGCGCGTAAGCGAGTATCGCGGCGCTACGACTGCGGCGCGCTTCGGCGATCCGCAGGCGGAGTTGACTACTCTGCGTACCAGTTGCGGTGCGTACGATCTCGGATTCCGGGCCAAGATTTCGCTCACGGGCGGCGATCGCGTGCGTTGGTTGAATGGGATGGTTACCAACAATATCCGCGATCTGGCGGTGGGCCACGGTATGTATGCCTTTCTGCTCAATCCGCAGGGTCACATCCTGGGCGATCTTTATGCCTACAATCGCGGACAGTCCATCACGGTTGACACCGATCAGAGTCAGTTGGAGAAAATTCTGGCGACGTTCGATCACTACATCATCATGGACGACGTGGAAGTCACGCGTCTCGATGAGCGACTGACTGCGCTGGGGGTGGCTGGACCGAAGTTGCGCGCGGTGCTGACGGTGGCCGGATTCGTGGTTCCCGAGATGCGAGCTCTGCAAGTTCAGACAAGCGCCTGGCGTGGCGTAGACTGCACGCTAGTTCGAGGTGAGGACCGGGGCGAGGACGAGGCGGAAGACTCTTTCGAGATCTGGCTGCCGCCAGACAACGTTCGGCACCTCTGGGATGCCCTGCTGGCCGCGGGCGCCGCGCCCGTGGGGTCGGAGGCGCTGGAGCTGCAGCGCGTAATTTCGGGCATTCCGCGGTATGGCGTGGACATTCGCGAACGCGACCTGCCGCAGGAGACAGAGCAGGCGCGAGCCCTGAACTTCAACAAGGGCTGCTATGTGGGGCAGGAGATTGTGGAGCGGATTCGTTCTCGCGGAGCCGTCCACCGCAAGTTCACAGGATTTCTGGCACACGGCGCGGTGCAGATTGCTGCGGGTACAAAAGTCGTGGCCGCGGAGAAAGAAGTCGGCGAGATCACCAGCGCCGCTTGCGTGCGCCTCGCGGATGGGGAAGAGACAGTGGCACTCGGTTACATCCGGCGCGAAGTGGGGGTGCCCGGGCGCGAAGTGGCGCTCGGGAGCATTAAGGCGACGGTGGTGCAGTTGCCGGTCGAGGACAGACTGTTGTTGCACGAGCAACGTTCTCTTGAACATCATCGGGCCTAACCGGAGTTTTTGACCGCTAAGGTCGCAAAGGGATCGCGAAGATCGCAAAAAAGAGCTTGAAGGGAAACTTTATGGCTGAAAAGAAACATGAGCAATCTGGCTTCAAAGTAACCGACCGGCGGTTGTTCACTTCGGATGGCGAGTTGCGCACGGAAGTGCCGGAGGAAGCGGAGCCGCCTAAGCCAGTCCCGGCGCCCGCAGCCGAGCAGGCTCAGGCGCCGGCGCCAGCCGCTGCGGCCCCATCCCCGAAGGGAGCAGAAACAGAGATGCCTCCATTGCCGACGGCTGCGGAACAGCAAGTGCAGGCCGATGCTTACCGGAAATCGGCCAAGCAACTCGATTCAGAGGTGGAGCTGAGCGGGCACTCGGCCAAAGATTTCGAGATTACCCTGGAGCGCTTCCTGGCCTCGCTGTACATGACGGCGATGCTGCAACTGGGACTGATGCGGCAGCGGGATGAGGAGCCGCGCATCGACATTATCGGAGCGCGCCAGACCATCGACACCCTCAGCCTGTTGACAGAAAAAACCAAGGGCAACCTGACCCCGACGGAAGAGAATTTCCTGCAGAACAGTCTTTATGAATTGCGCATGGCGTACGTCGAGGTTACCAACGCGCTGGCGCGGCCACCGCAGGCAGGACCCGCAACCGGAACCGGCGCTGGTATCCGAGGAAGATGAAAGCTACGCTTACCGTGCTGGGCAGTGGAACGTCGATGGGCGTGCCCACGCTGGGATGCGATTGCGCGGTCTGCCACTCCAGCGATGCGCACGACCGGCGGACCCGGCCCTCGATCATGCTCGAGTACGACGGTAGAGTCGTGCTCATCGACACGACTCCTGACTTTTACACCCAGGCCATTCGCGAGAATATTACACGCGTGGATGCCGTCCTCTACACTCACACCCACGCCGACCACATTCTAGGCATCGACGACCTGCGCCCGCTCAGCTACCGAAACAAGCCGGAGAAGCTGCCGCTGTACGCCAAGCCGGATGCGGCGGCGTTCCTGCGCCGCATGTTCAGCTACATTTTTGACGCCGATTACAAATTTGGCGGACTGCCGCAGCTTGAACTGAAGCCGATCGATGGGCCTGTGGATGTGTTCGGAGTGCAGTTCGACCCGGTGATTCTGATTCACGGCGAAACCCAGATTTATGGATACCGGTTTGGTTCGGCGGCGTATCTGACGGACCACAGCGAGATTCCCGAGCCCTCCCTCCATCAACTGGAAGGTCTGGACGTTCTGTTTCTGGACGCGCTGCGGCACAAGCCTCACCCCACGCACTCGACGGTGAAGGGTTCGCTGGCCATTGTGGAGCGTTTGAAACCGAAGCGGGCGTTCTTCACGCACATTTGCCACGATCTGGCGCATGAAGCCACCAACGCCACGCTGCCGCGCCACGTGCGCCTTGCCCACGACGGGATGAAGGTGGAATTTGAGATTTGACCACCGGGTTGGCTATTGCTGATTTCTGATTCTTAATTGCTGATTGAAAAACGGGTCGCTGCTGCTTATGTTTTTAATCAACCATCAGGAATCAGCAATCAACAATTGTCTGTACCATAATCATCCACAAATCACACGGCATGCAGGTATTCCACCAACTCGATGAAGTCCCTGCCGGCTTCGGCCCGACGCTGGTCAGCGTGGGAAACTTCGACGGCGTGCATCGCGCCCATGCACACGTGTTGCAGGAAATTGTTGCGCGGGCGCGGCAGAGCGGGGCCAAGGCCATCGTAGTTACGTTTGAGCCGCATCCGGTGCGGATATTGCGGCCGCAGTCTGGATTGAAATTGCTTACACCTACGTCTGAGAAACTGCGCCTGCTCGAAGCCACCGGAATCGACGCCGTGCTCCTGCTGCCTTTTGGGCGTGATCTCTCGCTCATGACGCCGCGTCAATTCGCGGAGCGCATTCTCAAGCAGCAGTTGCACGCGAGCGAAGTGCATGAAGGCTTCAACTTTCGCTTCGGGCATAAGGCGGCAGGCGACATCAACCTGCTGGCCGAACTCGGGCGCGAGATGGGATTTGAGGTCAAGGCTTATCCCGAGATGACGCTGCGCGGCGAGAGCGTCTCCAGCAGCCAGATTCGCAGGCTGCTTACCGAGGGGCGCGTGAGCCGGGCGCGGCATCTGCTGGCCCGTCCGTTCTGCATTCTGGGCACTCCCGGACGCGGCCGCGGCTATGGATTGAAGTACACGGTCCCAACCATCAACCTGGCCCGCTATGAAGAACTAGTCCCCAAGGATGGGGTCTACATCACCTGGACACGCGTGGGCGCGGAACGGTTTGATTCGGTCACGAATGTGGGCAACCGCCCGACGTTTGGAGCGGAATCGTTCGCCATTGAGACCCACCTGCTGAATTTTCATCCCATCGAACTCGCCCCCGAAACGGAAGTGGAGATCTGCTTTCTGCAGCGCTTGCGGGACGAGATCAAGTTTCCCTCGATCGACGCGCTACGGGAACAGATTGCGCGCGATGTGAAAAAGGTGCGGCGCTACTTTCATCTGCTGGGGAGAACGCGCGGAGCAAGTTGAGGCAGGTCCGAGTTGGATATATCGAACAACACTTTCCACGCTCCGTCCGTCTGTTTTTTCCAGATGATCAGATACTTTCCCTTGTCGGAGACCGATTTCCCCGATGCGTCCTTGAAGCTCAGCCTGTAGGTGCCGCTGGTATAGCCGAGGTCGCCCGACCGGGCGACGCCGGCCTTGTCCGGCCGCCACGCCACCTCAGTATCCGCCATTGCAAAATGACCGGCAATCATTCTCGTGATCTCTTTCTTGCCGGTGGCAACAGGAGCGTTGGGCATCAGCATGGAGCCTCGTTCGTCGCAGCGCGCGACTGCCCGGTCGAGATCCTTCGCAGCGTACGCTTTCAGCCACGCCGCGTCCGCCGCCCGAAGGGCGTCTGCTGACTTGGGGCTTGTCCGTCCGTGGCCCGCGCCTTTGGCGATCCGCTGTGATTTCATGTTGAGTCCTCCACGAGGGATTGGCCTTCCCTGCAGGGCATTCTTTCGCACGAACTTTCCTTCAATCCCGAGCGACGACTAGTCTACGCCCCGGACCTTCAGTTCGTTGGCTCCGCTGGTGATTGAGCACGCGCAGAACAGACTAAAGGCTGGACTCTTTCATTTATGCGACGCGGGATACTTGCCGGCAGCGCTGATGACCATGCAATTGCCGGAGACGACGCCAAGAAGTTGCACTCGGAGCGGTCGTTGTCTAACGAAAATTCCCAACCGCCTCGCTTGCCGAAGGATTGTGGTCCAGCCGTGCTAGGATTCCAGCAAGCATGTCCTCCGACGAGATCAAAATCAATATTGGATGCGGCCTCTCGGGAATCCGCGGGTGGCACAACCTGGATAACTCGCCGACCATTACCCTATCCCGCGTCCCCCTGCTGAATCGCGTGCTGAAAATCCCGGCATGGCCTGGGGATGTGCGGCGATATGATGTGCGCCAGGGACTCCGGTTTCGCGATGGGAGTGTGCGCTACATCTACTCTTCGCACACCTTCGAACACTTCACATACTCCGAATCGTTGGCGATTGCTAAAGATTGTTGCCGGGTGCTGGCGCAGGACGGGGTGTTGCGCGTCGTCGTTCCCGACCTGGGGTTGATCGTGCGGGAGTATTTGGCGGATGCTGAACCGCTGGCGGCGCAGAGGTTCTTGTCACGCCTGAGCCTGAATCATTCCCTTCAGGATGTCATCCATCCGGGATCGAACCATTCGCAGATGTTCGACGGGAAAGCGCTTGTACACTTACTGCGCGCAGCGGGATTCGGCCAAGTGGAGGCTAGCAGCTACGGGCAGAGCGCAATTCCCGATATTGATCAGATCGAACTGGCGGTGCGCCGGGACGAGAGCCTGTACGTGGAGGCCAGGAAGTAGACCCCTCTACTCGATTGGTTCCACCACTACGGATTCCTCCGCGACGACTCCTCGTCCCGGCAGTTGCACGATCACAATCGCAGACAGTACCAGCACAATTCCTAACGACTGAATCGGACGCACGCCTTCTCCCAGGAACGCGGCCGCCAGCAGGATGGAGAACACGGGCTCCAGACAACTGGCGATGATGGCGCGGGTGGGTTCGAGGTGCTGCAGTCCGAGGAAATAGAGCGAGAACGATCCCAGCACCGAGATCATGGAAAAGATAAACAGGAAGGCCCACTGCGCGGGCGCATAGTGCTGCGCCGCGACCTTCCAGGGCGGATTGACGAAGAGCCAGAAGATCGAGGCAGAGGTCACGGTCCAGACCAGGACGCGCCAGCGGTCGTGGCGGGCCAGGATGCGGTGTCCGCCGACGTTGTAGAAGGCGAAAGAAAACGACGCCAGCAGGGCGGCGACGAAGCCGTAGGAGTCGAGATGCAGAGCCGATGCCGACTTCGTCCCCACGATGCCGATGGTCAGCGCGATCCCGGTGACGGCGACCCCCACGGCGGCGATTTTCTGCAGCGTGAGTTTTTGTTGTCCGCGGGCCACTACATACAGCAGGACCCAGACCGGCGCCGTGTATTGCACGATGATGGCGATGGCAACACTCGTCCTTTGAATGGCGACGTAATAGAAATAATTCGATGCGGCCACGCCCAGCACGCCGAGCACCAGGCACTGAATCAGATCCGGCGTCGGAAGTTTAATGCGTTGCCACCCGCGGCGCGCCACGAGAAGTGGCAGCAAGACCAGCAGCGAAAATGACGTCCGCGTTTGTGACAGGATAAGCGGGTCGACAGGGTGAAGGACCTGTCCCGTCAGCGGTAATTTACCGGTGAAGACCGCGCGACCGAGAGCGGCGGAAACTCCCCAGAGAAATGCGGCGGAAGCGATGAACAAATATCCGCGCAGGGGATGGGGGATACTTCGACTGGAATTAGCGGAGTTCAGGATTCAGTCACCGAATCCGATGATGAGGTCGAGTCGAGGAACTGGTCAAGACGTACGGGATCGAAACCGATAATGACGTCCTCGGTTGCGCCGGAGAGGATCACCAAAGTTGGAGTTTCGCTGCTGTCGTAGTGTTCGGTCATGGCACGGCGCGATTCGAGGTCAATGCTGATGTCGTGCTCTTCGAATGCGATTTCCTTGGCTTCGAGGAACATCCTCATCAGTTCGCAGGACAGGCAGCCGGGTTGAGTAAAGAACAGGATGCGCGTGCTCATACGATTCTTGCCCGAGCCAGGGACCTCGCTACTCGTCAGCGTACTCAATCTTGGAAGTAATCTTGGCCGTCTTTTCCAGCATGGCGGAGACGGAGCAATATTTTTCTTTCGAGAGACGGACCGCGTCTTCGACCGCTTTGCCAGACACTTTACCACTGACGCGATAGGTCAGCTTGATTTCCGTGTAGACGGCGGGGTAGCCTGACGCCCGCTCCGCCTCCGCGTGCACTTCCAGACCGGTAAACGGTTCCCGCTTCTTGCGCAGGATGCCCACCACGTCCGAAGCGGTGCAGCCACAGAGCGCGATCAGCACCAGTTCCATGGGAGTCGAGGCAGTTTTTTCAGAGGCAGTGTCCATCACAATGGCGTGGCGAGAGCTGGCCTCGCCGAGGTAACGCTCGTGGTCGGTCCAGATGGCTTTGGCGGTGATCATCGTACCTGCTACCTCCGGTTATCGGTGCTGGGCTCTGGGTGAATCAGGACGCGGAACAGGTCCGGGGCGTCCTGCTTGAACCGAATCTCCAACTCGGTCTGGATGTCATGCACGCGGGCGAGCGTGAGGTCATCGGACATGGTGCAGTGGCAGGAAACGTACATTCGGCCGCGGACCCGCGTGACCACCAGTTCGTGAACGTCGAGAACTTCGGGAAACTGCGCCGCCACAGCCTTTAGGCGATGCTCGAGCGCCGCGTCGCTGACTACTTCGTCGGGCCTCTCGATAGTGGCGGGCTCGCTCTCGATGTGGGTCAGGATGTCGAAAAGTTCGGGGACGTCGCGGCGCATGTCGGCTTCGAGTGCGGTCACCTGATCGTGGGCCGCCTTCAGGGTCATGCGCTCGTCGAGTTCGATGTGCTGCTCGACATGCAGCCGTCCGGCCAGGTCCTGGACGCTGATATCGTGCACGTTCAGATTTTTATCCGTGGCCGCGGCTCGGATGCGGTCGAAAACATTCTCCGAAATCTGGGCCCGCGGCAGCGGCTGCACCGTCACATCGGCGTCCGGCAGTATGCGGTGGACGGCCTCAGACACGGCGGCAGCCAACTGACCCGAGCGTTGAAAGGTCACTGTGCGGGCCAGGCCCACGTTAAGATCGGCGAAGTAACGGTTCCCGGCGCGGCGGATGCGAACCCGGTCCACTTCGAGGACACCGTCGACCCGCGAAACCGCGTCCTGAATCTGCGAGCGCACGCCGGGCGGGGCGGCGTCGAGCAGAGCGTCGATGGTGCGCCGGGCCAACCGCCAGCTCACCGAGACTACCACTCCGGCGACGAAGAGAGCGGCGATGGGATCGGAATCGCGCAGCCAGTCGACGTGATAGGTTCGACCGATCACAACCAGCAACAGCCCCAGCACAACCACGCCAGCGGACCAGATATCGGTGGAGAAGTGCAGGGCGTCGGCTTCCAGCGCCTGGCTATCGTATTTGTTGGCGATGCGGCCGAGCACGCGTGAGCGCCACCAGTCGATGCCCATGGAGAACAGCATTACAGCAAACGCCGCGATGGATGGCTCGATTTCAATATGACGGAAGAAGAGACGGAGAACCGCTTCATAAATAATCCAGGCACAGGTCAGCAGCAGCAGGCCGGTTTCCACAAACGCCGAGAAATTTTCGACTTTGCCATGGCCGTACTGGTGGTCGGCATCGGCGGGCTTGTCGGAGACTCCGACGGAGAAATAGGTGAGCAGCGAGGCGATCAAATCCAACCCGGAGTGGGCGGCTTCCGAGAGAATGCCCAGGCTGCCCGTGGTAAAGCCCACCACAATCTTCAGCGCGGTGATGACGACCGCCGCCACAACGGAATTGCCCGCGACTGAACGTTTCTCGGCGCGCATGGACTCCGACGAAGAAATGGCCGGGATTCCCGACATGCAGGAATTATCGCCGCTGCCACGGGAAAGCGCCAAGCAATTCGCGGCGACGATTCGGCTCCCGACTCGATTTGAAACCACGGTGCGCGGGATTTGTGATCTTCGGTTAAGAGGCGGGCAGGGGCGCCCTCTTGTGCTACGATTTGATGCTTGGCAGTCTTCGATTTTCTGATGGACCAATCCTGGAGGAAATGACTTATGCATAAGCGTTGGCTGATGTGTGTTCTGTTGGGAACGCTGGCCTGGGGACAAGGCGCCCCCGGCGCTGCGCCTCCGGCGCCGCCGGATACGTCGGCATCGGTTCCGCTCTCGGCAGCGGTGATCACGGTCGTGGGAGTCTGTCCGGCACGGCCGAAGCACGTCGCAGCCAAGGGAACTGCGGCGAAGACTCCGGAGGCGGCAAAGACTTCGACAGCCGATTGCAAGACGGTCATCACCAAGGCCGAGTTCGAAAAGCTGGCCAACGGAGTCGCTCCCAACATGACGCCGCAGCTGAAAAGGCAACTGGCCAGCGTTTTGCCCCGGCTGATCGCCATGTCGGATGCGGCCAAGAAGAAAGGTTTGGACAGAACTCCAGCCTTCGAAGAGACGGTCAAGTTCGCGAAGATGCAGATTCTGACCAACGAATTGCAACGCAGCATTCAGAAGGAAGCTGCGGATGTTCCTCCGGAAGAGATCGCCGCGTATTACAAAGACCATCCGGACAGCTTCGAGCAGTTCAACCTGGACCGGTTGTTTGTGCCGCGTACCAAACAAATGGGAGCCGAAGGCAAGGAAGAAGACGAGAAAGACGCAGAAGCTGAGCGAGGAGGCGCAAAAGGCCAAGCAGGCCGAGGAGAAAGCCAAGGCCGACGAAAGCGAACTGGCGATGACCAAACTGGCCGAGAGCCTGCGCGCCCGGGCCGCCGCCGGAGAGGACTTCGTGAAGTTGCAGAAAGAGGCCTTCGAAGCCGCCGGCATGAAGATTGAGTCTCCGACCGTAAATCTGCCCAAGGTGCGCCGCACCGGCCTGCCGCCGGCACACTCTGCAGTGTTCGACCTGAAGCCGGGAGAAGTTTCGCAGGTTATCAGTGATTCAGGCGGGCACTACGTTTACAAAGTGAACAGCAAGGAGTTGCCCAAGCTGGAAGAGGTGAAGGAGGAGATCCACAGCACGCTGCAAAACCAGCGTACGCGCGAAATGATGGACAAGGTGAATGAATCGTTCAAGGTGGAAACCAACGAGGCGTACTTTGGCGCGGCTGGCCCGGGCGGAAATATGATGCCGCCGCGGCGCATTCCGAATCCCCGGATGGCTCCCGGCCCAACTGCGCCGGCGGCGCAACCGCCTGCACAACCTCCGGCTGCGAAACCGAACTAATGGCAAAACCTGTCGTCGTAGTCACTGGTGTTGCGGGCAACCTGGGCTCCCGGCTGTTGCCACTGCTAGGGAGTTATTCGGTGATCGGGGTGGACGTGAGTCCGCCCCGGACCGACTCCGAGTTGCAGTTTGAGCGCATGGATCTGGGCGAGGAGTCCTCGACCCGCGTTCTGTACGAACTGTTGCGCGATACGCACGCCTATGCTGTGGTGCACCTGGCCTTCGTAATTGATCCGGTGCGCACGGGGGTGCTCGATGTCGAGCGCATGTGGCAGATCAATGTGGCGGGAACGGCGCGAGTGATGGAAGCCGTCACCGAGGCCAATCGCAGCACCGACGACGGCATCAAGCAATTCATCTTTCCCAGCAGCGTCTCAGCCTACGGCCCGAACCTGCCGGCCCCGGCGACGGAAGAGTCGGTGCTGGCAGCGCACACTCTGCCGTACGCCATTCACAAGAAGCAGTCGGATGAAGTCGTGCGCCAGCGCTCGCCCGCGCTGCGCGGCTGCAGCGCCTACATTTTGCGGCCCCATATTTTTGCCGGCGCCAGCGTCGAAAATTACCTGATGGGAGCGTTCCGGGGTACGCCCAATGGCACGAGCGACCGCGCGGAAAAGATGCGCAGCCAGGGCAAGCGCCTGCCCTGCATGCTGCCCCGCGGGCAGCGCTACCTGGACAACAGGATTCAGTTCGTCCACGTGGACGACATGGCGCGGCTGATCCGATACATCCTGCAGCGCGAACCGGAGACCCAGCGCCTCACCGTGTTGAACGTTGCCGGCCGCGGCGAGCCGCTGACCTTTGCCCGTTGTATTGAGATGGCACAGGCAAAGCTGGTGCGCGTTCCCGGACAATGGGCCATGCGACAGGTGCTGAAGTTTCTCTGGAAGAGGAAGATTTCGGCGATTCCTCCGGAGGCTGTTCCCTACATGACCGGGGAATACATCATGAACACCGACCGCCTGCGAAAATTCCTGGGCCCGGAGTACGAGCACGTGATCCGCTATACCGCTGCCGACGCGTTCGCAGACTCTTTTCATTCTGATGCCGCCACGACCTGACCCGGACTTCTTCTTGCTTTTCTGAGGAAAGCGTCCAGCGACACCGGCGTGATCGGCTGTGCCTGATTTGCAGGCATAGAAGATTCAAGGAGAGCGGCATGGCGTGTGAGACGTGGCGCGGCAAACTCGACGCTTACCTGGACGGCGAACTTGCCGCCACGGAAGCCAGAGCGCTGAGCGCGCATCTGCGAAGTTGCGCCCCATGTGCGGATGAGGCTTTGCAGCGGGCGCAGGTGAAGCGCTTTGCGGCGACGGGCGGCAAGCGCGAGCTAGACACCCAATCGCAAGCTGGGATCTCGAAAAGCGTTGCGACCCGGCCACCTCATCAGACCCGCTGGGAGTGGAAGATTCTGGTCGCGCCGGCGCTTGTCCTGGTCATCTTTTCCGTGGCGATAAATTTGTATGTGGGACGCGCGGCCGTGCGCCGGCAGCGCGTTTACCGCGAACTGATCGGCCTGCACGTGGCCGCCCTCGCCAACGCGACACACGTGGACGTCCTATCGAATGATCCTCATACGGTAAAGGCGTGGTTTCAAGGCAAACTTCCGTTCACCTTCAACCTGCCAGAGCTGCAAGGTTCGGAGTTCGTCCTGCTTGAAGGGCGGGGCATTGATTTTGCTGGAACGCCCGGAGCGCATCTGATCTACCAGGCCGGCACGCACAATATTTCTGTTTTCATTTTCCAAGATCGCGGAACTCAGACCGCGATCCTGCCCTCGGGGCCCGTCGGTAGTTCGTCGTTCGTTGTCGAGAACTGGAGCAAGAATGGCTTGCGGTATTTCGTGGTTGCAGAAGTTAGCCCTGATGAGATTCAAGCGCTGAGCAAGCTGCTGCGCGATGCGGGCTAGGTCGTCTTCCGATTCGGCGAATCCACATCAAGCCGCTTTCTTCCCCCGATACAAACCTGCAATTCCGAACGTGTAGGGCGTCCAGGTGGCTTCGGCGAAGCCGGCGGCCCGCATGCGGGTCACCATTTCTTCGGGCTCGGGGAAACGTTCGACCGACGCGGGAAGATAGGCGTAGGGTCCACGAACTCCGGAAATCATGGTGCCGAGGCGCGGCAGCACTTGCTTGAAATAGAGACGGTAGAGCGCACCCATCGTTCCTTTGGGTTCGCCGAAGTCGAGAACGCCACATTCCCCGCCAGGACGCAGCACGCGAATGATTTCGCGCAGTCCGGCGTCGTAGTCGGCCAGATTGCGGAATCCGAAAGCTGAAGTTACGAGATCGAAGTGGCCGCCGGGAAGCGGAAGGTTCAGCGCGTCGGCTTCAATCCAGCTGGGCGTTGATCCATTGTGCGCAGGCGTAGCGGATTTGGCTGTGGCGCGTTGCAGCATGGCGTGAGAGAAATCGGCGCCCAGAATCTGCGGCGTGGACTTCCCTGCTTGGCGGCCCAGCGCAAACGTCATGTCGCCGGTTCCGCAGCACAAGTCGAGAATGCGCGCGTCGGACCGAGTTGTAATGTGGCGGAAGGTGCGGGCGGTACGGCGCCACCACATGCGGTCGACATTGAAAGACAGTACGTGGTTCAGAAGATCGTAGTGCGGCGCGATCGAGGTAAACATCTCGCGCACGGCGCGGGCAGCCGAGCGCTGGTCGCTCGCGCCTTCCGGCGCGGCGCCCACTACGGGGGATTTGCTGATTTCAGGCAAGATCGCTCAAGAGTCGCGACTCATTTCCGTTTCTTCTTCAGCTGCGCGGCAATTCCTTCGATCTGCAAAATGTGGTTGGTATCGTGCCCAGCAAACATGCGCGCCAGATGTGCGATGGTCTCCTTGCCGCGTTCGGCATGCATGCCGTATTTGTCCCAACTCTCCGGCGGAAGCGCCTTCAGCATCGCCAGATTGCTCTCGCGCAATATCCGGAACACCTCCAACGATTGTTTCGGATCGCGCTTGCCGTATTGAAACACAGACGCCCAGACGTCCTGATCAAAGGGCTGAATGGTGGTTCCGTTCGCCCCCAGCACCGAGCGCATCCGCCAACTCGCCACAATCTCAACGTCGGCCAGGTGTGCGACGATTTCCGCAATCGACCACTTCCCCGGTTCGGGCTTCCACTTGAACTGCTTTGGGGTCAGCCCATGAATCAACTTCTTCAGCTTCGCCGCGGTACTACGCTGCACTTTGATTGCATCCTGACCTTCTACATGTCCCAGGATTCGCTGGATGTACTGCTGCGCTGTTTCCGGCATATTTCCCTGTCGTCAGAACTTTACGATTTGCCCCAAACCCAGCCGCCGCGCGACAGACGGCGTAATTCTTCCACGGCCTCAACGACGGCGCTCTCGGGCACGTCGGTCGCAACTTCCACCTTTCCAATTTCGCGCGGCAGGATGAAGTGCACGACCCCATTTTGCGTTTTCTTGTCGGTTTGCAGCCGCGCCAGAATCTTGCGCGGGCTGACATTCACTTCCGGCAAGCGCCCGAGGCTCAAAACCGCGTCGGCGATGCGGCCCGCGGTTACGCTATCGGTGCGGCCGACGCTAAGCGCGATGTTGGTGGCGGCAATCATGCCCCAGGCGACTGCTTCACCGTGCAGCAGGCGCCGATAGCCGGTTTCGGCCTCGAGCGCGTGGCCAATGGTGTGGCCCAAGTTGAGAACGCGGCGCAGGCCGCCCTCGCGCTCGTCGGCGGAAACTACTTCCGCTTTCAACTTTACCGATTGCGCGATCAGCCATTCCAGTTCCACTGGGTCGCGCTTTAGAATCCGGGCACGGTTCTGTTCAAAACGCAGAAACAGTTCGACGTTCCCGATCACGCCGCACTTCAGGGCTTCGTAGAGTCCGGCGCGGACTTCGCGATCGGGCAGGGTCTTGAGCACCGTGGGATCGATCAGTACGACACGCGGATGGTAGAACGTGCCCAGCAGATTCTTGCCGGCGGCTAGATTGACTGCAGTCTTGCCGCCGATGGAGGCATCCACCTGCGCCAGAACCGTGGTCGGAATCTGAACGAACTCCACCCCTCGCATGTAGAGTGACGCCACAAGGCCGCTGACGTCGCCCACGACTCCGCCGCCCAGCGCGACGATCACAGCTTTGCGGTCGGCACCCAGGCGCGCCAGTTTTGCGGCGACTGCTTCCACCGTGGCCAGGCGCTTCGCCGGTTCGCCATCCGGCATGAGGATTACCTGCGGCGCGAAGCCACTGGCTTTCAGGGACGTCACCAGCTTCGCTCCCCAGCGCCTGCGCACGGGCGCTACGGTCAGCACAAAAATGCGGCTGGCCTGCGGTAGCAGGTCGGCCAGAAGGGAGCCCGTCCGCGCCAGCAGCCCATTCTCGATCCAGGCCTGGTACGGCCGCGGGGGCACGTGGATGGTCACTTGCGCCATGCGGTTTCCATAATAGCGTAAGCGCATGCCCCCGGATGGGAGGCGGAGTCTGCATGTTGATTCTTGACTGTTGATTCAACCATCAAACTCAACAATCTCTTTAACTGCTCTTCTTGGGAAACAGCACGGACGCTGCCAGGGAGATCGAAAGCACTCCGGCAATCACGCCCAGAGTGCTCGAAGTCGATATGTGGTAGTAGTCCGCTGTGAGCATCTTCAACCCCACCAACACCAGGACGACGGCCAATCCATAATGCAAGAGACGGAAGATCTTCATCAGCCCTGACACGGCAAAATACATCGAGCGCAATCCCAGAATGGCCAGCACATTTGAGCTATAGACGATGAAGGCATTCAGTGTAATGGCTAAAACCGCGGGGATGGAATCAACCGCGAACAATACGTCGGTAGTTTCAATGACCAGGAGCACCACCAGCAGCGGCGTGGCGTACAGGCGGGAGTTCTCCTGCAGATTGCGCACAAAAAATTTGCCACCTTCGTACCCCTTGGTCACCGGAATAAATCGCCGCAGGGCCTTCACCAGCGGATTCGACGCGGGCTTCACCCGGTGCTGCCCCATCACAACTAGACGAACGCCGCTAACGATCAGCACACCCCCAAAAACGTAAAGCAGCCAATGAAAGCGGTAAATCAGGCCGACCCCGGCGCCTATAAAAACGCCGCGCATGAGCAGCGCTCCCAGAACACCCCAGAACAAAACCCGGTGCTGGTACTCCTCGGGTACGGCGAAAAAGTTGAAGATAACGAGAAAGATGAACAGGTTGTCAACGCTGAGCGAGAGTTCTAAAACGTAGCCGGTGACGAACTCCAGCGCCACCTGGCGCCCCTGCCAGAAATAGACGATCACGGCGAAAACCACGGCCAGAGCCACATACATCAAGCTCCAACCCAGGGCCGCGCGAAAGCCCACGGACCGGCCACGGCGGCGGAAGACGTGAAGATCGAGCACCAGCAAGCCCAGCGCGAAAAGATTGAAGAGGATCCAGAAGTAGAGCAAGTCGAAGTAACCTGAGGTCCTGAATTGTGGATTGTTGATTTAGGGTTCTCGCTTGAGAACGCTCGGGGTTCCGGATTTCAATCAAAAATCTGAAATCGACCATCTACAATTATTTTTGCCTTCCCCGCCTGCCGCTGACCCAGTCGTCCCAAATGCCGTCCTGCTTGAGCATTTCCACACTGTTACTGTCGCGCATGGTCTGCTCGATCTGGTCATGAGTAAGGCGCGGGCCGATTTTCGCCGGCAGATTCGCCAGGCCCACGCCCAGCGCGGCGGCCTCGGCCACATGTTTTTTTAGCTGGGGCAGATCCACCTTGTCGTAGGTATCGGAGACGGCGTGGTAGTTCTCCAGATAGTTTGCCTCCTCTTGATCGGCGACAAATGTGGGAACGCCTTCCAGCATGAAATCGAAATGGTCGGTGCCCCATTCCATGTCGGTCTTCAGTTCCTTCACCCCAAACTGATCGAGCGGGGCGATCAAAGCTTTAGCAGCGTAGAAAACGTCTTTGCGGCCGCCCAGGGAAAACCCCGTGGTCTTGCCCGTGCCCGAGTCGTAGATGATGACTCCCGCGGCCTTGTCGAGTTCGGCGCGATGGTTGAAAGCGTAGGCGCGGGAGCCGAGCAGTCCTTCTTCTTCGCCGGAGAAAAGAATAAAGCGAATGGTGCGTCGCGGCTTTACACCTGAGGCCTTAATCGCGCGCAGAGCGTCGACCACCAGGGCGGCGTTGCAGCCATTGTCGAGCGCACCCGTGCCCAGTTCCCAGGAGTCGAGGTGCGCGCCCACAATGACGAACTCGTCCGGGTTCTCACTGCCCTGGATTTCGGCGATTACGTTCGAAGCTTTGATGGGCCCGCCGATCTGGTTGGGAATGGAGAGATCGGCCCACACCAGATGGCCTGACGCCAGCAAACGCGCGATGCGCTCCCCGTCCTCACGCGCCACAATGACCATGGGTAGCCGGTCGATTTCTCCGGCCCCGGAATTCGTGTGCCGGTACAGGATGTCATGCCAGCGCGTGGCCATGAAAGCAATGGCCCTGGCCTTGCCCTTCACGGCCAGGTCGATCACCGGCGGTGCCTGCGCATATTCGGCGAACAGATCATCCCAGGTCTTGAGAACTGTGGTGTGCACCAGAATCAGCTTGCCCGATATGTCGCCGGCTTTCTTGAAATCGGCTTCCGTGCCTTCGCCCACATCCACGATCGGGACCTTCTTCACCGGGGCGAGCGCGGGAGCCCAGGCCACGGAAACGGCGCGAACGTGGAAGGGTGAGAGCACAAATCCCCCCAACTTATCAGCGCCGACCTGGACCGATGTGGTCGCGGTCATCTCGGTCGCGCCCTCGGACCACGAATAAGGAATGGTGAATCCTTCGGTATGGACGCTGTCGGCACCGGCGGCGGTGAAGGCTTGCACTCCCCACTCCACGGCGTGTTGCATGGCGACCGTACCCGGAACCCGGCCGCCAATTTCGTCGGTCAAACGCTGGAGATCTGTTTCCAGGGGCGAGGGCTGAAGCGCAGTTTGAATGACTTGATTCTCGGCGCTGGTATCAGCCTGAGGACTCGCGGCAAGGCAGGTGAAGCTTAAAAAGCAGGCAGAAAGAAAAAACAGGGCTTTCACGGTTCGCATATTGGCTGCATTAGAAATCAATTTCAAAAAAAGCGCAAAACGTCATAACTTGCCGCGGAGAGCAGGAAAAGCCTTAAACCGCAAAGGGCACAAAGGCAACGCGAAGGACGCCAAGAAAACCTTGCTCTTCTTTGCGTTCTTTGCGAGGCCTTCGCGTCCTTTGCGGTCAAAAGCTTTTCGATGTCCGCTGCCTGGCTCACTTCGGCGGCAACGGTTCCATCTTGTCGAGGATGCGAATGGTTTCCAGGATCACGCTGCCCACAATTTCCAGGCTCTTGGGGCTGAGTTTGTCGACGGTATCTTGTGGCGTGTGCCAAAACACGTCGTTGTAGCCGTAACTGAAATCGATCAGATCGGCGCACGCTACGCCCCGCTTCATGAACGGTAAATGATCGTCACTGACCTGGTTCTTCCGCGCGAAAAAATGCGATTGATACCCCAGACGGGTCGCCGCTTCGTAGACAACGTTTTCCAGCCAGCGTGTGGAGTTCAGGTCGCGATCAATGTTGAGATCAGCGTCGCCCACCATATCCGCCAGCAGGAAGGCCTTGATTTTCTTCAGCGTCCCGTCGGCCTGCCACTTCTCCGCCAGGTGGGTAATCCCGTACAGACTGTCGCTGGTGAAAGCGACTTCGGTGTCGGGCTTGATCCCCTCTTCGGCATCGTCCCAGACCAGCCAGATGCTGTAGCCTTCGCGCGGCTTGCCGCGCAACTGGTTGGCGAATTCCAGCAACAAACCGCTGGAAGAACCGCCATCGTTGGCGCCGACGTACGACGTTTGGCGCAGCGGATAGTTCGTGTCGTAGTGACTGGCAATGACGATGATGCCGTCCTTGGTGCCGGGATACTTGGCGACGATGTTGTGCACCGGAAACTTGCCTTCGGGCGTGTCCGCCGTAAAGATATCGTTTTCGACGTCATCGCCCTTCAGGTGAGCGGTAATGAAGTCCTCGACTTGCTTATGACTCGCGCTGCCGAGTGGGCGCGGACCAAACTTCACAATGTCCTTCACGTACTGCATGGCACGCTCGGCGTCGATGGTCGGCGGCGGACCGCTGTCGGGTGGAAACGTCAGCGTCGGGCCGGTCGCGTCAGTGGTTGCGGCAACCGGCGGAGTCTGGCCCTGGGCAGCATCCTTGTCGCGGTCACAGGCGAGAAGGGTCAGCGTACACACCCCCAGCAGAATCCATCGGAGAAATTTTGCTCTCATGCCTGCGCCTGCTTCTCTTTCTCTCGCCGTGCCTTGCGCTGCTTGGGATGCACCAGCCACGACACGCCAATGCTGACGGCATACAAGGCGAGCATGGGCGCAGCGAAGATGCACATGTTGACCACGTCCGGCGTCGGCGTGACGATCGCTGCGATGATAAAGATCACCAGAATCGCATAGCGAAAATTCCTCCACATGAAGCTCGGGCTCATGATGCCCATCAGCGACAGAAAGAACACCAGGATCGGCAACTCGAAGATCAGGCCCATGCCCAGAACGATGCTCAGGAATAGCGACGTGTATTCGCCGATCGTGATCATCGGCGTAAACTGCTTGCTGAAATCAATCAAAAAGTTCAGCGCCCGGGGATAGGCGATCTTGTAACCGAAATATCCGCCGAGTGTGAACAGCGTGATCGTCGAAAGCATGAACGGGACGACATAGCGCTTCTCGTGGCGGTAGAGCCCCGGCGAGATAAACATCCACACCTGGTAAAGCACGAACGGCGAGGTCAGGAACAGGCCGGCGAGAGCCGCAATCTTCAGGTAAAGATTGAAAGGCTCGGTGGGATTCAGGTAGACCAGTTTCTCCGAGAGCCCATTGGCCTTGAGCGCGTCCATGATGGGACGCTGCATGACGTCATAAATCCGCTCGCGGTATCCCCAACACGCGCCAAATCCAACCGCCACCGCAATGATGGAGTAAACCAGGCGCTTGCGTAGTTCCTCGAGATGATCAAGGAATCCCATGGTGGGCATGGGTTCCGGCTCCCGCCCGCCGCTGGTAGTCGCGGCCGCGAATTCAGACATGAGACTCCTGCGCGGGGGAAGATGCGGTGGAGGATGCTACTTCCGGCACCGGTTCGGTGGCCACCGGAGCCGACTCCGTCGTGCCAGCAGCAAACAACGGCTCGTCGTCGGCAGCGGCCGTCATTGTGGGCGCTTCGGAAGGGGCGGCTTCCACGGGCGCGGCCGTCAGCGTGCGATTGGCAGTGCCCTCGGGCGGCGGGCTGGGCGGGAGAATGGTCTGCTTGTCCTCGACCTCCAGATGAGCGATTTCCTGCTCGATCTGTGACTTGAACTCATTCGAAGCCCGCTTGAATTCGTTGAGCGCCTTGCCCACCTGGCGGGCGATCTCCGGCAGCTTCTTGGGCCCGAAGATAATAAGGGCCAAAAAGAACAGGAAGATCGTCTCCGAAAAGCTCATGCGCTTCATCATACTGCCGGAGCCGGAAAAGCGGCAATCATCGCGCGATCAGCCGTTAACAACTTTCCCGGCGCGCGCGTCCGGCTTATGATGTTGCCGCCATGCAACTCTGGTTTGCCCGCAGCAGCGAGGTCTCGATCCGGGAACAACTGGTCACGCAGGTAGTGCTCGGCATTTTGAGCGACGATCTTGCGCCCGGCCAGCGCCTGCCCTCGACGCGCGACTTGGCGCGCCGGTTTCACCTGCATCCCAACACCGTCAGCGCCGGATATCGCCAGCTCCAACGTGATCGCTGGGTCGAGTTCCGCCACGGCAGCGGTGTCTACGTGCGGGCCAGCAAGCCGGAGATTGCGCCGGCATCCCCGCTTGCCCTGGACCTGGCTCTGGACCAGATGATTACCAGCCTGTTCCGCTCGGCGCGAAAACTCGGCATGTCGTTGCCCGCCGTGCGGTCAAGGATGCGGCAGTGGCTGGAACTGCAGCCGCCGGACCATTTCCTGCTGATTGAGCCGGACCAGGAATTGCGCCGGATTCTGGCCGCCGAGATTGCCCGCGCGGTCACTTTTCCAGTCGAGTCCTGCGGGACCGAGGATTGCCCGCAGGCGTCAGAGGATGGCATTCCGGTGGCGCTGCCCAACCGGGAGGCCACGGTGCGACGACTCCTCCCCGCCGGGGCAGAATTGCTCACGCTGCAGGTTCGCTCCGTGCCCGCTTCCCTCGCCGCACACCTTCCCGCGCCATCGGGTGCGTTGGTGGGAGTGGCGTCACACTGGCCGGAGTTTCTGAAAGTCGCACGCGCCGTGTTGAATGCCGCTGGATTCCATCCCGACAGCCTCGTCTTTCGCGACGCCCGCCAGTCCAACTGGCAGCGCGGACTCAAGCAGACGGCGGCGGTAGTCTGCGACTTGCTGACCGCGGCGCAGTTGCCGGCGGGCTGCCGAGCGATTCCCTTCTCTCTTCTCTCGGAATCCTCGATCGTAGAACTGCGGCGGTATGAGGCCTTCATTAAACAGCCAATCGAGTCGCCATAAAATTCCAAGCAGCGGAAGCTCGTGCAGGAATTGCTCGAAACGGCCTCCCGCGCCGCACGCCTGTAAGCCCCATCCCGCCCTCGCGCGATCCGCACTCATTGCGGTCCTTCGTGCGACGTCTGCTGTGACACTCCTGAAACTGCCCCAAGAGCGCCCGCGAAACAGTCTGGCGAGAGCTACTCTGGCGCTCATGAAAACCCTGCGCAGCGCTCCGGCTTTTCTGATCTTGCTGCTGATGCGGACATTGGCAGCCGCTCAAACGGGAGACTGGCACGTGGTCGAAAACCTGCCACGACGCAGTCTGATCTCCGTCGAAGACATGCACCGCGTGATCCATAACACCTGCCGCTTTCAAGGTGTGGTCGACGGACAACTCTTCTGTGAATACGGCGTGCATCTCTTTGGTCCAAGCGAAATCGCCTTTCGTCAGGCGAGTATTCGAGCAGTCCGGCGTGAGCACAACAGCACCTTGATCGGTCTGACCGTGGGAGCAGGGGCTGGCGCGGCGATCGGAGCGGCGAGCGATGCTACTCCGGCGATCGGTCGCGGCGGCTCGGCGCTTCTGGGTGCTCTGCTCTATGGCGGTCTTGGCGCCCTTGTGGGTTCAGCTCACGGCCACTTCTGTCACGGCAAAGTCATTTATCACAACCCGAATGACCCGTCTCGCACAACTGGGTCGTCATCAGGGCATGACCGCGGGTCAGCAGATGGCATCAACCCTGCCGACAGGATCACCGCAGCGCGAAGTCAATATATGCAGCCCGAGGATGTCTCGCCAGGCGTGAACGACGTCACGCTGGCCCAACTCTCGGGTCGGAGACGTGGACCTATTTTTCTGCCAAGCGGGGGATATCCTCGGTCTGCATACGCGGGTATGTGGATGCCGTCCCCCAGCGCACGGCATGCCGCGATTGGTTTCCTGATCGGATTCGGCCTGGGTGCCGCTCACCCCAACGACGGCACCGTCAGGGGACACGTCGCGCTGGGCTTACTCGTCGGCCTGGTGGGTGCGGGCATCGGGGCTGCGATTCCCTCCTTTCATGCCCGGAACCCACACTGGCGCGGCCCTTGGCCGGATGAAGCGGATGAAGAGGAAGGGGACCAATACGCCTCTCGATCCGAACCCCTCAAATCCGGCCCGACCAAAGCGACTCCAGTCCCGCAGATCCACCCGCCGACGCCGGCACAGCCCCAGCAAATGTCGGCTTTGGACGATCCGCCGCTCTCGGCTGAAGCGCCCTAAACGGTGTTATTTCATGCCGGATGGAACCCTCTGACCTCGCCCGCGCATCTCATAAAACAGCTCGTTCCCGGGCAGTTACCAAAGGTGACTATCCCGGTCCGGGTGAGTCTAAGGTAGTGATATACTGCGTGTATTCAGCGCGGTAGCTGGGGTGGTAGTAAGCCCTCAACCGAAGGAAAATCCAAGATGGCTCGTAGTTCTCGCCGATCACTCTTCCTGGTAGTTTTTTTCCTGCTGGCTTGCGGTTTCCTGGGTATCGTTTTTGCCCAGCGTTCCGGCCAGCAGTCGTCCATGGCCGGAGACTCTGAGGTTAAGGACAGCCTCAAGCAGTTCACCGATGTGTACTCCCTCATCGAAGAGAACTACGCCGAGCCAGTGAACGCGGATAAAGCCATCTACAACGGGGCGATTCCCGGCATGCTGCACGCGCTCGATCCGCATTCTAATTTCTTCGATCCCAAGTCGTACGCGCTGCATGCGCGAAGACCAGCGCGGCAAGTACTACGGCGTGGGCATGACCGTCGGTCCGCGCAACAACAAAGTCATCGTCATCTTCCCCTTCGTCGGGACGCCCGCCTATAAGGCCGGCATTCATCCCGGCGACGTGATCATCGCCGTTGACGGCAAGTCCACCGAGAATATGAGCACCAGCGACGTGGCCGATCTGCTGAAGGGACCCAAGGGTACGACGGTTCACATCGGCATCGCGCGCGAAGGCGTGGAGAAGCCGATGGAGTTCACCCTGGTGCGCGACGAGATTCCGCGCTACAGCGTGGATGTGCACTTCCTGATTCGCCCCGGCATCGGGTACATGCACATCAATGGTTTCAACGAGACCACCGAGCGTGAGGTTTCCGACGCGCTCGATGAATTCGGCGATCTGAAAGGATTGATCCTCGACCTGCGCGGTAATCCCGGCGGCCTGCTCAGTGAAGGCGTTGGCGTGGCTGACAAGTTCCTGAAAAAAGGCCAGCTCATCGTTTCTCATCATGGGCGCGCCTCCGCCGAGAAGCGCTACATCGCGCAGCACGGCAATGGCGGCAAGGAGTATCCCATCGTGGTGTTGGTGAACCGGCTCACCGCGTCGGCGGCGGAGATTGTTTCTGGAGCGATTCAGGATCATGACCGCGGCTTGATCGTGGGCGAAGTAACCTTTGGCAAAGGCCTGGTGCAGACCGTGTATCCGCTCTCGGAAAATACCGGCTTGGCGCTGACCACAGCCCACTACTACACCCCGAGCGGACGCCTGATCCAGCGCGACTACAGCAACATTTCGCTTTACGACTACTACTACAACCGCGACGCTGAGAGTTCCAACCCGGCCAATCGCGAGGTAAAGCTCACCGACAGCGGACGCACGGTTTACGGCGGCGGCGGCATTACCCCCGACGTAAGCATTCCTCCAGTGAAGAGCAATCACTTTCAGGACACGCTGCTGCAGCACTATGCGTTCTTCAACTTCGCCAAGCGTTACGTCGTGGACCACCACCCCGCGAAGAACTTCACCGTGGATGATGCCATCTTCCAGGACTTCCGCAAGTCCTTGGACGAAGCCAACATTCCCTATACCCAGGCGGATCTGATCGACAACAACGACTGGCTCCGGTCGAATATCAAAGCGGAGATTTTTGTCGATGCTTTCGGCGAAGATGAAGGCATGAAGGTTCGGGCCGAGGCCGACCCCGAAATCATCAAGGGCCTTGAGCTTCTGCCCCAGGCGAAAGCTCTGGCCGACAACGCAAAGAAGATCGTGGCTGAGCACAACGCCGCTCCCCTGTTTAATCGCTGAGGCGCGCACGGATTTTAGATCACTGGGTATTAGGTCTTAGGGTGGCCTTCGCTTCATGCCCGAAGCTCGAGGCCGAACACCCATGATCCAACACCCAAGACCCTTTAGGGTTACCTCGGAAGCTCGCGGCCGCCGTTGACTTCGCCATTCTGCCGTGTGAAAATCCGCGGAAGCGGCGGCTTTTCAGGCGGCAGGAGCCAACCATCCCTCCCCGCAGGCGATTTCCGAACCGTCAAAAAATGGATCTTTTTCAATATCATATTCAATATCATGGGAAGAGCGCGGGACGATCGTTCCGCGGGCAGCCTGGCCGGGGGCTCGTTTGCAGCCGATAATTCTGGCGGGTGCCGTGCTTCTCGCCCTCATCGCGGGATGGACCGACCTGCGCAGCCGGCGTATCCCGAACTGGCTGACCGTGCCCGGATTGCTGATCGGAGTAGCTGCGAATGTCGCCCTCGGCGGCTGGAGCGGATTGAAGACTTCCCTGCTGGGAGCGGCGGTCGGCCTGCTGCTGCTCCTGCCCTTTGTGCTGCTGCGCAGCCTGGGCGCAGGCGACTGGAAGCTGGCGGGGGCTTTAGGAGCCTTCGCAGGCCCGGGCGTGCTGGTGGATCTGCTGCTGGGGTCGGTATTCGTGGCCGGAGTCATGGCCGTGGCGTTAGTGATTTACAAAGGACGGGTGCGTCAGACCTTGGGGAATATCGGCCACATTCTGATCTCACTTGTAACTTTCAGACTTCCGGGTTCTCACGTCTCTCTGGATAATCCGGACTCCTTGAAAGTCCCGTATGGGGTGGCGCTGGCCTTGACCGTGGTGCTCTATGGCGTGGCCCGGGTCTGGGGGGTTGCATAAGATGCCGACGATCATACGCAAGGCGTACCGAAGTCTGGTCAGCGAAACCCGCGGAGCCGAAATCGCGGAAGCCGCCGCCGTACTGCCCTTGATGTTCATGATGCTTCTCGGCATCTTCTGGTTCGGGCAGGCTTTCAGCATCTATGGGACCATCACCCGCGCGGCGCAGGACGGGGCGCGCGCCGGGGCGGCGCCGCCGTGCACCACCTGTGCCCAGGTCGGCACCCCGTCTCAAAACGCGTACACGGCCGTGCAGGACGCTCTAGTACTCGCGAAGCTCGATCCCACCAAGCTCCAACAACCGAACCCGATCCCGAGCTTGGTTTCGTGCAAGGACGGCACTGCGGTGGCCTGCACCGCCAGCCCTGCAAACGTCTGCGTGCAACCCGCGGTGCAATTGTCCAATACGGGTTCCGGCGGCGCCGGGGTATGTGGTATCTCGGTGAGCTTTCAATATCCCTATCAGTTCTGGCTGCCGTTCACCAGCCTGAACAAGCAGTTAATCCAACTGAATGCATCGGCGCGCGTGCGCCTGGAGACCCATTGAACCGCCGTCATCATCTGTGGGGAAACGACCGTGCCGCGGAACTGGTTGAGTTTGCCGTTGCCCTGCCCTTGCTGGTGGTGTTTGTGGTGGGTATTTTCGATTTCAGCGGCGCCTTCACCCTCAAACAGAAACTTACCAACGTCGCGCGCGATGCGGCCCGTGCCGCGGCGTCGGAGCCTTCCACCGACCTGCAATCCGCTGGGCCGGTGCCGGTGTCGGTGAGCGACGCATTTCAGATGGTGGATTATTATTTGATTGCTAACCATCTCAATGACTGCGGCGTTGCCCTGACCGGCTCAGCCGGGCTGACCTGGACTTACTCGGGGACGAACGTCAGCTGTCCCCCTGGCGGGCTAACCATCATTATCAACCGCGGTTACTACTTCCCGGCAACCACGAGCTCAACCCCCGCCACTGCGGATTGTTCACCGCAGGCGGCAGGCTCTCAAACCGCCGTGATCTCTACTTGCGTCAGCGTTCGATATGCCTACCAGTGGCGGTTCGGTCGCGCGGCCAGCCTTTTGGGTTTTAGCGCGGCGCTGCCTGGCACGATCACCGCCACGGCTGTAGCCATGAATGAGAACTGAAAGAAAAATGAAACCGCCCGCAATTCGCACGGTCCAACACCCGCGACATTCGCGTCACCAGGAGCGCGGCGTCACCATGGTGCTGGTTGCTATGGCCATGGTCGCCATCATCGCCATCGCTGCGCTTTCGATTGATGTCATCACCCTCTATCTGGCGCGCGAGGAGGCGCAACGCTCCGCCGATGCCGCGGCGCTTGCGGCTGCCCGCGTGATCTCGATGTCTGGCATCACGGGGACTGCGGATCCCGATACCGATGCCAGTTCGTGGACGAAAATTTGCGGTGGCATCGCCAGCGTCGCCAGCGTCACGGCCCAGGCAGTGGCCCAGCAAAATGCTGTTGGGGGCACCATAGGAACCGTCACCGTCAAATATTCAGTCGGTACCGTCACCCCGGTGTCCGACTGTTCCTCGCTGGCTACCGGCTTCGCCGTGAACCCGCTGGTCACCGTGCAGGTTTCGCGCGCCAGCCTGCCCACATTTTTTTCTCGTATGTGGGGGCACACCGGTAGCACCGTCAGCGCAACCGCCATCGCCGAGGCCTTCAATCCTTCCGATTCTGCGGATATCAGTGGCGGAAGTATGATCCCCGTGCAGCCTCGCTGTGTGAAGCCCTGGGTCGTGCCCAACCGGGATCCGTGGAACCCGGGCAAAAATGTGGGAGGCTATTATTGCGACCAAAGCGGCGGTCCCGGCCCCTGCCAGCCTCTAGTCGCCCGAACTGACGGATCGATCCAGAACCCCGGCATCTCCCTGGGTGGCACCAACGCGACCGGAGTGATTGGCGAACGCTTCTGGTTGGCCCCGGATTGCACCTATGGCGGGACTTCTTGCACGCTGCGCGAAACCCCGGCGCAGGGCAACGTCTCGGGTGCGAATCTTGAACCTGTGCCGAACCTGGATTACCTGCCAGGCTTGGTTGGAACGACGGTAACCGCGATTCCATCCTGTACCAGCGGCGCGGCCTACGAGCAGGCGATCGAAGGCTGCGACGAGTCTACGAACTACCAATGCGGTGTGCCCGTCGCCACCACCGTGGATACCATAGATCTCAGCGAGAATCCAGCGTTCTCGGGTGATACCTCAAATGGTGTCAAATGCCTGATCCACCAAGGCGATGTCACCGATATTACCGGAGCGACTGGACAGGACTATCTCAACCCCTACGGGCAACCGTCATCTTATCCCTTCCAGATTCTGGCTGGAAGCAGTAATCCGATCGCTATTCTCGCCGGAAACCCTGTAAGCAACAGCAGTTCCATTGTTTCTCTCCCCATTTATGACGGCAACGGGACCGCTGGCTACGGCAACAACGGCACTGTCAATGCGACGGGCACCACCACGGTGACGTTCGTTGGCTTCCTGCAGGTCTTCATCAATGCGGTCGACCCGTACGGAAACATTGATGTAACCGTACTCAACGTCACGGGGTGCGGCAATGGCACCAGTCCCACGGGCAATCCCGTGACTGGCTCTTCCCCTGTACCCGTCCGCCTGGTCACGCCGCCGTAGATGCAACCATCTAGTCTGCTTTGTGTCCTTAGCGAATCGTGGCGGTCGTTTCAGCGGAAGGAAGGATTACTGGTCCGGGGTGTTGTCATCGGGCGGAGGCGTCATTTCCGGTTGCGGTCTGGGAATCATCGGTCCCGGTGAGACAGACCCGTTGCCGGTCTGGGCTTGCACGGGCGCGGGCCGGGTATCGTCATCGGAAGCTTCGTTCTGCACCGGAGGCAGCGGCATAACACTACCTTCTGCGCGCGGGCTGAGGATCACTCGATCCAGTTGCCGCGGATCGTTGGCCGCGCTGAGAATCAGATAATTGAACCTGGACCCGTTCAGCAGCCGGGCGAGAACTTCGGGCGCGGGCGCGGGCCCGAGGTCGGCAACCACTTTTTCCTGCTCGGCTCCGGCCGCAATGGAAACTTCGGCGCCGGTGCGCTGCTGCACCGCGAACAGAACCTCTGACAACGTCACCTTGTTAGCCTTGATCGCCAGCAGTCCATCGCGGAAGGAGACCTCGAGCGTCGGCTTGGCTGAAGTCTCGACGCTGACCCGTTCTGCTCCCGCCTTGTAGTTGGCAATCACCAACCCGGGACGGGTCGGCGGCTGGGGAGGAAAATTATCCACGCCGGCGGAAGTGCCTCCGGCTGGGGCGCCGCCGGTGACCTTGATGATCACCGTCCGCCCGTAGGGAAAGACCTGGTACGACTGCGCGCTTTTCAAATCCAGTACGATCCGCGTGACCGGGGGCTTGGCTTGAAACAGGCCGACCCGCACATCCTTCACTTCTCCACGATTCACCGATTGACTGCGTACCGCCGCGCCCGGAACCGCATCGGGAAAGTCCACCACTAGGCGATCGGGGCCGGTCAGAACCTGCGTTTGCGGGACGATCCGGTCGCTGGCTTCCACGTCAATCTCCACCGCGTCTTTCGTTCCGAGCACCTGCACGCGGCGAACCGATTTCTGCGCCGGCGAAGTCTGCGCCAACACCCTCGGCCCCCAGGCGGCCAGCGGCCCACAGAGCACGGCCACCAGCAGCCGGCTCACCGCAACTCGCGACAACCTGTGCATGAATACCTGCGCCCGGGCGATGTTGGGACACTTCTAGCCCGATTGTAGCAGCGATCACTCGGTGCAGGGCTTACGTTAGTACTAGAACCACGCGTTCGAGCCAGCGCAATTCTCAATTCGGGAAAAGAGCGAGGAATGCGAGAACTTCACCTCTTAGCAGGATGCTGAACCACCAAGCCAAGCCGGACAGACGAGGTCAGACGGGCCAACTAATTTCTGGCGAACCGGTG
Organism: uncultured Acidobacteriaceae bacterium; assembly: GCA_963825155.1. Taxonomy (GTDB): domain Bacteria; phylum Acidobacteriota; class Terriglobia; order Terriglobales; family Acidobacteriaceae; genus Sulfotelmatobacter. The sequence goes on from CAWGRZ010000007.1 coordinate 121,358, forward strand.
GCGGGTCGTCCAGTACACGAATGCCAGGCCGCAGGCAACCAGCAGCAAGGTGCCGGGTTCGGGGACCTCGCCACCGCCGCCGTTGCCGCACGGATCGCCCTTCCTTTTCTTGCTGCCGGTCTCAATGCCCGTCTTCTTTTTTCCCACCCCGCAAATTCCCGGAAGCGGAGGAGGAGAAATCGGAACCCAGGTTCCGTTGTTGAACGGATCGTACAAACTCAACGGGGCCGGTCCCAGGCCGGGCAGCCCTTGACGGTTCAGCATGGCGGACTGGAACGGCGCTGGAGGATTCGCTACCGCAGTTCCGGTCGAAGGGTGAATCGGTTCCTCAAACTTTGCGGCTGGTGGTTCCGAAAAGGAAGTTGCCTGCTGCGGAACTTCCTCTACGCGGTTGGCACAGCGAGTGCGCCCCGTAATCTTCCCATCAGTAATAAGCTTCTCGCCCTTCTTGAGCGTGACCCGATGCCGCGTCCAGTAGACTTTGTTACCGATGCGGTAAGAAAGGTAGACCGTGCGGGCCAGAACCAGACGCACTACCCGCGCATGGTCGTAGTCGAATCCCGCGTAATGCGCCGCCACTACGGGATCATGCTCGGCTACCCACCTCAGCTCGCGCGCGTCGTTTACCCCCCCCGGCACAACGGAGTACGGATATACCGGACGGGCTTCGATTGGGCGCAGCGCTTCCTGCTGGGTCAGCAAAAGCAGGTTCCGGCTGGTCTCGGCGGATTGCCGGTCGGGTTCGACGGACTTCGCGGCATGGAACAGCGATGGGCTCAGGTAGCGCAGCGCCACGGAAGAAAGGCCGACACCCAAAGCGACGAGCACGACCATCAGCAGGACACGCCGAATCAGGCGATTCTGGCGATGGCGGCTGGTCCGGCGGCGACGAATTACCGTCGGAGCGCTCCCTGCTTCGGGTCGATTCTCCAACTCTACCTACCTTTTAGCGGCCCTCCATCCTGCGCGCTTGGACCGAGAGACACTTCGCTACGCTCTTGGAGTGCAGTTGCAGTGCCATTGCTGGGCGCTCAATCTCCTGAAAACGCGTGAGATCGGGGGCTCTGATGGCCAACATGCTACCAGACAGTGCAGGTATTTGCACAAAATATGTTCCCGGCTTGCTCGGGCGAGCGGGATTCGCCCCAGGTTTGCCGGGGGCGTAAGCCTCGCTTCTTGTCCAGTTTCACCCCCCCCGAACGCATCTCACTCCATGCATCACCTTTTCGCCCCCAGCTCAGGCAGGCCGACAATGGCCGAGGGATTGCCCTTCATAGTCGCCAACTTAAGCAGAAATTCGTTTTCGTGGGCCGCAAATCCGTCGCCAGGGGCAATCAAAAAAAGCCCCGGCTGGATTTCCGATTTTCCCACGCCGACTTCTCGGTTCAGTACTGATCTGCTCCGTGCCCATCTGATTACTTCCGGATCGCCGACAATTCATCCAGAGGCGGGTCCAATGCCGGTCGTGGTGGCTGAGCCATAGTCTGGTCTTGCCGCTGCCCCGCCGTCTTCCAGGTCCCAGGATAAATTTCGGTTGACGCGGCTCCCGGTCGCTTTATAATGATTCTCATCCGATAATCATGCGCCTCTCCCATGAACAGTTCCGCCAGCTGGCCGCGAAGCAGGGTTTGGCGGTCACGCACCAGCGTCAAGTGATCTATGAGGCCGTCATCGCTTCCCAATCCCCGGACACTATTCCCCGGAAGACATTTGCGCCGCGGTCCGGCGCCGCATTCCGTCCATTTCTCTCTGCCACGGTCTACAACAATCTGCGGCTTTTCATCGAGTGTGGTCTGCTGCGAGAGGTCACTCCTCATGCGTCCACGTTGCGTGTGGACGGCAATCTCAAACCCCATCACCACCTGGTCTGCTCCCGCTGCAAATCGGTGCAGGACATTGAAGGAGAGTTCATCGATTTCAAACGGCTATCCCGGCATCTGCCGGATGGCTTTGATCTCACGCAGCCGTTGGTCGAGGTCTTTGGCCTCTGCCGCCGCTGCCGTGCAGGAAACTAAGCAAAAAACATTCTGTCCCCAATGGGGATCTTATCCCCACATTTTCGAAAGCATGAATTTTGACAAGAACTGGGTAGTCCCTCAGTTTGAAATTCCGTAGCATGCCGGAACCCAGTAGGCGTGGCAATTGCAAGAAGCGAGTTGCGTAATGACGGCTACAGAAATTCTCGATGCTCTCAATGCAAATATTGGGAAACGAGTCCGGGTTACCTTGGATGACGGGATTGTTCAGTCAGTGGAGATTAGCTCTGTCGATGAAGAAGGTTTCTTGCACAGTGGCCCAGACGGAGCTGAACCTCAATGCTTTCTGGACGAGGTTCGAGGGAGTGACACTCGTTGAACCAGAAACTCCAAACTGAGGCACTACCAAGAACGGCGACC
>CAWGRZ010000008.1:0-83488 GCA_963825155.1 uncultured Acidobacteriaceae bacterium
CAGTTCACGATCCCGCACAACATCATGGGGACGCCAGCGCTCTCTTGCCGCTGGCGATGCACTCATCGGGTGTTCCGATTGGCGTGCAAATCGCTGGGCGCCCGGCGGACGAGCACTTGCTCCTCCAATTGGGTAATGCGTTGGAGAAAGCAATGCCATGGCACGATCGTCTGCCAGCGAACCACGTATCACATTGGTGATGGGATTGGCGGCGATGCTGACGTCGGCGTGCTCCGGGATGTCTCGATGCTGCGTATCGAGCGCGGGTCAGGCACTTCGGCTTCTACCCCAGAAGCCGACATTTTGTTGCGGCACAATCTCTGTCGCCGTGGGCCAACAACAGAAGTTATTCGATCACCTCGTCTGCGAGCACGAGTAAGTTATGCGGCACGGTTAGGCGTAACGCCTTAGCGGTCTTGAGGTTGATGACCAGGTCAAACTTGGTCGGCTGCTCGATCGGCAGGTCGCCAGGATTGGCGCCGCGGAGAATTCTATCAACGTAGTCGGCCGCTCGGCGGTACAAATCCGCAATGTTCGGTCCATAAGACACGAGCGCTCCTGCTCTCGCGGCTTCCATAGTTGTGAAAATCATCGGCAGCCGGAAGTCGAGCGCAAGGACACCGATGCGCGAAGAAGCGTTGGCAAGTAGACTATTATCGATAACATAAACCGCGTCTGCTTTGCCTTTGAGATCAACGAGAACGGGCTCGATCTCGTCTGCTCGTTGGACCCCATGCGGCGCGACTTCGAGGCCGAGGTCACGCGCCGAAATCTGAACATTGTCCAACTCTTTCAAGCTCCCGCGATAGCTAGCGTCAAAGAGGATTGCCAGGTGATGGAGATTAGGCACGATATCACGTAGAAACCGCATACGCTTGCCAGCGCTTCGGCCTGCTGGAGGGACAATCCCGTGACATTGCCGCCGGGATGGAGAGGCTCCTAACGAGGCCGGTGCCAATGGGATTGGCGGCGACTGCAAAAACGATAGGGATTGAAGCTGTGATATTCTTCGTTATTGCAGCGGCGGCCCCATAAGTAACAATGATGTCGAACGTTCGCTTCACATAATCCGTCGCAATCGCGACGACTCCAACCATTTTCCGACCAACGACGCTCTATGGTAACGGTGTGGCCCTCGACCCAACCGAAGTCCGCCCAATCGCCAAGACCATCGACCCACGGGCTCTCAAGCGAAGCATTTCCACCGAGCCATCCGATCGTGGGCAGCTTGCCAGCTTGCTGCGCGTTCACGGCGAGCGGCCAAAACACTGCGGCACTACTTCCGAGTTTAAATGAACTTAAACGCCCGATCGCCTCCCCCGATGACCCCCGGACCGAACGTCGCAGAGCCACAGTTAGCATGCCGCAGACGTTCGGGCATAGGAGCAGCGGATGGTCAGCCGATGCCGCTGTTGGGTCATTCGTGTCGTTTGAAGCGTCTAGCAGCAATTTCCGCTGTTACCCTGAACGCCGCAATATTGCTTGCGCTGCAAAATCTGACGAAAGGGGCCATAACCGGTCGCTAGACGCAGCAAATAGCAAGGCTATTCGATCACCTCGTCGGCGCGGGTGATTACGGTTGACGGAACTTCAATACCGAGCGTCTTGGCTGTTCCGAGGTTGATTGCGAGCTCAAATTTTTCCGGCTGAATAATGGGCAAATCGGCTGGCTTTTCTCCCTTGAGGATGCGACCGGCATATAGTCCCGACAAGCGATAACCTTCCGTCAATTTCGGCCGTAACTCATGAGGCCACCTGCGGTCACGTACTCGCGCCATGGATAGACGCCTGCCATGGCATAGCGTGATGCGAGCGAGATGATCTGCTGTCGATGATCATTAAACAGTACATCTGCGCCCACCAGAACCGCAGTAATCTTGCGTTCGGCTAACGTAGCGAACGCAGTTTCGATTGAAGGGCCATCATTCGTGCGAAGAACCACGAGTTCGCGGATTGAATTTTTGCCGCTGCAAGCAAATCGTGCTCTTCGTCCAGGCCGATTGACATTTACCAGCGCGCCGACAACCCGCGCGGTTGGGATAAGCTCGCACAGCAGTTCAAGGCGCTTTGCGTCGAGTTCGATAGTCAGCCCAGCGTTTCCAGTGACATTTCCTCCGGGGCGATTGAGACTAGCAACCAAGCCGCTCTTCACCGGGTCGGACACGGCTGCGAATACGATCGGAATCGTGGTGGTCGCTGACTTGGCCGCAAGCGCCGCCAGGACCGCCAGCGGTCGCGATTACAGCAACTGGCCGGCTGACAAGCTCAGCGGCAAGCGACGGTAAGCGGTCATAATGACACGTTACCCCGCGCCACGGTACTGAATGCTCAAGTTTTCGCCTTCTGCGAAGCCCGCCTCCTTCAGCCCACGCTGGAGACCGTTCGACTGATCTTCACGCAATTTGGCAGGTCCGCTGCTGAGGACGCCAATCAAAGGCAACGATGGTTGCTGCCCTCGAACTATTAGTGGCCATGCAGCAGTCGCACCTATCAGCGTGACAAAAGCCCGTCGCCTCATTCGTAGAAAGCCCCTCTCTACCAAGAAGACTACCATTGGCCAATGCGTTGTGCACCACGGCAAGCTCGAAGCAGCGACTTCCCTTACGGGCCAATTCGCAACCGGCGCAGTCGGCGGCAGCGGATGGCCACTTCCGCTTTCGGCCCCGAAAGCCGACGTTAGATTGCGAGCGGCATCCGACGCAATGGGCCAATCGCGACCGACGGACCGCAGCAAATGGCATTTCTATTCGATCACCTCGTTGGCGCGTGCGAGCAGCGTTGGCGACAAAGTGAGGCCGAGTGCCTTGGCGGTCTTCGTATTGATGATCAGCTGAAATTTGCTGGGCTGAATACGGAATGTAGCTCGCTTGGTATAGCTCGGTTGAGGTGATCCGAGGAAGCGTCAATGGCCATACGCTGGCAGCTCGCCGAGCATCCGGCGCAGCGCCATCAATTCGGCCAAGTCCACGTAGTCCCAGACGGATAGATGATCGGCAGTCGGTGTTGCGGCCAGTCTCAGGGGACGAGCACCAAAGCCGCGACCGTGGCCCATCGACCAAGGCAGGCATTGAATTGTTCTTGGCATCTGGAAGGTGCGGCGTAGTTGCTCATCAGTCACCTCCGGAATTAAATTTGGGATTATTTCGATTCCCAAACCCTCCCTGCTTCGCGAAATGACAAGCGCGTGCCATCGGCCCACTTGCCTGATAGCAGGTAGGCGACCTGGTCGCAGAGGCATTGGTTCCTTCAGGAGTTGCAGGCGCTTAGTATCGATTTCGATCCCTGCGTTGATGCTGACGCCCGTGAGGTTGCCGCCGGGGCGTGACAGGTTCGTGAATAGTCCCCCCGCTATCGGATCCCCTGTAATTCCGACAATCGGTATCGTCGCGGTGGCTGCCGCAAACGCTTTTACGATATCGTTGAGGTTTGAGACGATGACGTTTGGGTTGCGGCTCACGACTTCGGCGGCGAGAGAGGCAAACCGATCAGAACGGCCCTCGGCGAAGTAACGTTCGAAGACGAGATTGTCTCCCTCCGCATCGCCAAGCCCGCGCAGTGTCTCGTAGAAACGCCGCACCCAAAATGGGCCGGCGCTTTCTGTTAGGCTGTCGGCCGGGATTTCGGAATGAACGAATGCGATGCGGCGTTGCTTTTTAGGTTGCTGGCCTCGCGCGGCGAGTGGCCAAGCCGCCGCAGCGCCGCCAAGAAGTGTGATGAATTTTCGCCGCTGCGTGTGCGCCCCCAAGCTCGGAGGCGGTATCCTAGCGGCTCAAACGACTGCTTCGATAGGGGCGAAACCGCTATCAAAACGATTGCCGCAGCGCAAAGTTAATGTCCGCTTCGGGGTCATCAACGTCGTTTGAAGCATCTAGCAGCGATTTCCGCTGTTACCCTGAACGCCGACATTCGCTTGCGCTGCAATATCTGTCGCGACGGGCCAAAGGGAACATCGCGCTTCCTTCTGCGCGCCGCGCCGTAAACCGCCGTTCAGAGGAATTCTGAGATGCTGATCATTCCCGTCTTTTCTCGTGGGTCACAAATCATCGATCATTCAAGCCCTTTTACCCACTCATCCCAATCGTGCCAAGGCCTGTCCGGCAATCCCAGACTAGCATCCAGTAGCTTTTGCACGACACGAGCTAGCTTGACGCGGTCGCCGAGCTATTCTCGGCCAAGAGATGATTCTCGATCATTTTGCGCAGGTGCTCCTTCGTGAGGAGCACTGTCACGGCGCATCGTTTCGATGTTGCCATAGATCTCTCCGCATTCTTGCTCATTGATTTGAATTAGGTGTTCGCCGCACTGAATTGATCATATGCGCGCAACGCGTCCCCTCCATACACGACCGCCGGCCCACCTTCCATGTACACGGCAAGAGCAACGGTCTCCGCAACCTCTTCTCGGCTAGCTCCATGCTGATGGGCCATCTTCGTGTGGTAGGCGACGCAGCCGTCGCAGTGGACTGCGATGCCGATCGCGAGTGCCATAAGCTCTTTCGTTTTCGCGTCGATAGCTTTGGAGGTCGTCGCCGCTGTCGAAAGAGCCGCAAACGCTTTCATTGTGTCAGGAGCGCCTCGTTGCAACAGCCCGACGCCGGTGATTACATCGTGGGCAATTTCTGCAAAGTCCTTGCTCATAGCTTGCACCTCCTATGATCGGACAGGCGTCCACTGTATTGATTGACGACCGGCGGTCGGCTGGTGGGGAGGGCTCACTTCATGGCTTCAAAAGCGAGCGCGATGCCTTGACCGCCTCCGATGCACAAAGTGACAACACCTCGCTTGAGCCCGTCGCGCTGCATCGAATGCAACAGGCGTGTCGTGAGCACCGCCCCGGTCGCGCCGATCGGGTGACCATGGGCGATGGCGCCACCTTCTACGTTGACGACATCTTCGGATAAACCGAGGTCCTTCGTGACTGCTATTGCAATGGCGGCGAAGGCTTCGTTGATCTCGATCCGCTGGATATCTGCGGTTTTCCAGCCTGCACGGTCGAGGGCCTGGCGTACCGCCGGGATCGGACCAATCCCGAACATATCCTGGCCGACCGCGCCGACGCCGTAGGCGACGAGGCGGCCGAGCGGTGAGGCCCGTTCGTCTCGGCGCAGGCTGCGGTTGGCGACGATCATCGCCGCGGCACCGGTCGTGAGGCCGGGCGCATTGCCGGCGGTGATGGTGCCGCCTTGCGGAAGGCGGGCGAGCTTGCGAGGACTGGCGAGGGTGGTGTCGGGGCGTGTGCGCTCGTCGTTGGTCAAGCTTCTCGTACCTTTGCGCGTTAAGTTCGACGTGCGACGATCTCGCCGAATCCGAACGTGCCGGCGGACTGCGCCGCCGAGAACCGGTGCTGCGAGCGTTCGGCCCAACGGTCTTGCTCTTCGCGAGGGTTCGCCCGCGAACGCGACAAGGTCCTCGGTGTGCCAGCCGGAATGCTTCCCGGAGAAGGCGTCGTCGAGGCCGTCCCTCAGCATGGCGTCATAGATCTCCGCCGCGCCCATGCGGTAGCCCCAGCGCCCTGTCGCGCAGAGATAGGGCGCTCGGTCCATGTTCTCCATCCCGCCGGCGACCGCGGCTATCGGCGAGTCCGAGCAGGATCTCTTGCGCCGCACTCACCACCGCCTGGGCGCCCGAGCCGCAGACGCGGTTGACCGTCATCGCCGGCACCTAGACCGGCACGCCGCCACGGATCGCCGCCTGCCGGGCCGGGTTTATGTGGTTGCCGGCCTGGATCCACGTTGCCCATGACGACCGTGTCCACGTCGCCCGGCGCCAGTTTGGTGCGCTCGATCGCCGCGCGCACGGCAACAGCGCCAAGTTCGGTGGCGGGCGTATCCTTGAGCGTGCCGCCATATGTGCCGATGGCCGCGCACCGGCCCGCAAATCACGATCTTCTCTATCGGCCATGGTTCGATCTCCTCAGGTCCGGCGCTGGAGCGGGCGATGCTCGTCGTCATGGTCACGTGCCCTCCACCCGCCCGAAGACCCCAAGTCTCAGGACTTTTGGGCTCGAATGATCTTGCCTTCGAGTTTCGTCGCCGCGGCTACAGTGTTCGATATAGTGCCGAATTTTCGCACGTTGTAGTGCATTAGATCGAGCCGGCGGTCATCTTCGTCTGTATCGACAATCAGTTCATAAGTTACGGAGGACATGAATGGCGGACTGTCCTGACGCACACCGTGCAGGCACCTCCACGCTGCGAAATTTGAAATGGGTCGATCGGTGCGACACGCTCGAAGCCTTTGATCATGCAGGCGGCAGTGGCCGCTATAATTCTGCCGGATTGAAAGCATCCAGACGACCATTCACATCGGTGTCGAGAATAATCTCAGCGTCCTTGCAGCGCGCCGCGCTTCCGTGGGCATCGATCCGTGTCGCTACAACATCGTATTCGAGCATTGCGCACTCCGTCTGTGACTAATTATGGACGGCTAAAGTCTGCAAGTGTGTCGACTTTAGGTTTGTGCTTAGCAGGCAACCGAGACGAACCGATTGAGATAGGTCAAAATGCCAGATGTTTTTTATTTCCGAATGAGTACGGCGTGGCGGCAAGGCGCTAGGGAGCGCGCTTGTGTCGACTTGATGAGTGATCGACAAATTAGCTGCCGCATGTCCGGAAAGGGTCAGACTTGGTCCTTCGGCGAGCCGATTTATGTCGGCTTTTCCCGATAACTGACCAAATGCAGACGTTGCGGCACTTCGGTTGCGGGCTACCAACTGCCTCCTGCAGCGCAAGGAAATGTTGGTCTTTGGCTCCAGGGGGGGGCGGGATCGCTAGTGCACCGGGGGCGTGATGATCTGAGGACACATTCGATCCGCGCAAGAACGATCCTCGGATCGGCGCGCTCTCGATTGCGTGCGGTCGCGACGCCGCGGACGTGCCTTTAACGCACACCTTTGGTCCATCTACCTTTTCTGGATCTCGCATCTGGGCAGACGAAATGCCCATCTGAAATATCATCATGAATTTCCTTTACAACTTACCGACGCTAATACTGCAGCGCGAAGCAGTCCCTTCTTTGCCGTCCGAAACTGCCAGTCGACGTTTATGAAATACACCATTGGTGTGCACGCACCCCTTCTTCTATGCTATCGTCTGTTTCCAGCATGATGAAGCGCGAGACCTTTTCGGTCGCCGACATTTACGTGCCGATCAAACGGCGCATCACTATTGGGGCAAAAGCGTGTAGATGAGATTGCGGCGAGTATGCTGGACAGCGGCCAACGAACCCCGATCCTGGTCCGCGCCGACGGTGCGCGCTTTATATTGGTGGAAGGTCTGCACCGACTTGAGGCTGCCAAGGCGCTTGGCGAGAAAACCATTGTCGGGTTCCGCGTCGACGCGCGTAAGCACTGAGCGATCACCCTTTCACTTTCAGCGGGCATTTGTCCGCTTTCGCTCCGATAGCAACCAAAAGAGCGGACGTCGCGGCATGTCGGCTAGGGGGCCCACAAGCAGAAGTCGGTCACTCACTCAATCACCTCGTCGGCGATGGCAAGCAGCCTATCTGGAATTGCGATGTCGAGCGCCTTCGCCGTTTTGAGGTTAAGCACCAGTTCAAACTTGGTCGCCTGCACGATCGGCAAGTCGGCAGGTTTGGCGCCGTGGAGGATTTGTCCTGCATAGATGCCAGCCTGATGATACGAATTGCGCAACGGGGACTCCATAACTCAGGTGCCCGCCGGTGACGACAAACTCACGCTCAAAGTAGACAGTGGGGACAGCATGGCGCGCCGCTAGCGCTACAAGGTGCTCGCGCCGCCCCAACAATGTCAAACGGCTTCCAAAAATTACATGCCGAATAACACGCGACTTGTGATTTCCGACGCAAGTTTCGATGAGGACATTTTGATCGCCGACACGAAGCAGCCAAATCTGAACCGGCATGCGGACATGCCCGCTTTCCGAGTTCATAATGCGTGGGGCAGAGCCAATCCTCGTGCGGCCGCAATGATTTGCGATCGAACTCCGGAAAAAACGTTTGCGTGGTTTCGCCGAGCAAGTAACTGTCAAATACGAGCGCGACGTCCACGTTTCCGACTTTCCCTATGGACTTCATTATGGTCTCCGAAGGCGCGCCTGTTATTGTCCCTGCGATGTCAGCTTTCGTAAAAGCGGACACCTGGGCCGCCGCCGTTCTCCTCGATGAACTCGATGCCGTAGTACCGATTGAAACGATCAGCGCCGAGTGAGCGGTGGGTGCGCTGGGGCAGCGCCATAACCCGCCGGCCCTGGACAGCTCTGCTTGTCGCCGGCATTCCGCTAATGATCCTTGCGTTCCAGGCACGGAGAATCTCTCCCGGCATCCCTGACCATGACTCGCTCCCGGCCGCAGCCGAGTCGGTGCAAGCACTGCATACACTGCAAGGCATGGGGCGGTCAGGTATTGTGCAGTCCCTCCGAGTGGTCCTGGAGCTGCCGCCGCAGTCTCCGCCGCTTTCTACGGCTGGATGGCTGGCTGTCAGTCGCCTGACCAAGAGCTTCCAGAGCGATCCTAGATCGGACGAGGTCTTATCTCTTCCGACCTTCACGGGAATGTCTGACACTGCGGATGCTGTCGACGATGTGCCCGAGTCGGTCCGCAAGAGCTTTCTTCGCACCGACGGCCAAGCTACCTTGATTGAGTTGCTGCCCACAACTGCTCTTTCGCCCAACGAACAGGTGCAATGGGTACGAGACGTGCGCTCCTCCGATGTTGCGGCGATAACCGGTATGCCCGGCGCTGTGCTGCGCGTCGGCGGCGTTCCCGCACTCGAGGCAGATTATGACTCGGTCGTAAAAAAAAGGTTGCCAAGGGTGGTCCTGGGCGTCGTATTGGGAAGCTTGCTGGCGCTGCTGATCGGGTTGCGTTCTCTATTTGCGGCGGTCAAAGCAATTCTGCTCAATCTGCTCTCCGTTGGCGCTTCCTTCGGTGCGTTGGTTGTCGTCTTTCAGGAAGGCCACGGTAGCAAACTCTTTGGGCTCCACGGACCGAGCGGCAGCGTATACCCGATCGTGCCGATTCTCTCCTTTGCCATCGTCTTCGGATTGAGCATGGACTATGAGGTCTTCCTGGTCTCCCGAGTCCTCGAAGAACGGCGGCGCGGTCTATCCGAGAGGTCAGCGGTAATCGAGGGCCTGGCGCGGACGGCCGGTCTCATCACGAGCGCCGCGGCAATCATGATTGCCGTCTTCACCGCATTCATCGTGAGAAGTTTTCTGGTCGTCCAAATGTTGGGCTTCACGCTCGCCGTGGCGGTGTTCATTGACGCTACCGCGGTGCGGATGGTTGTCGGACCCGCACTATTGCAACTTGCCGGCGACTGGAATTGGTGGCCCTTTGGCCTACATGGGGCCCCGGCAACATCTGAAAAGGAGCTGGTCCCATGACGGCGGACACCGGGGATGCTCCAATGACAGCACAGGGCCTGGCAACAGCCTAATCAACGGGGTCGATTTATTTCACTTTCTCTGCTTGAGCGCCGGACTGGCTGATATCAAAGTCCTTGCGTCCAAGGTTTGCCTTTCCCGAGCCGCGTTCAATGACAAGAATCGAGGAGCCGGGCATGCCCTGCAGCTTTGCCTCCACTTGCGATGCCGACCAAGCTCCGCCGATCTGCCGCAGACCATAATAAGTGAATTCCTTCTGCTGTCTGGTCCCGCGAAGCGTCTTCACCGCATGCACGGGGAACAAAATGCCGCGGTCAATCCACGATGTTACCGAATCATAGTACGTCCGGTCCTGAGAGCCGGACACGCTCTTAAGGACAACGCAATCCCGTGCGCCGTATTTCTCCGGTGCCAGGAGTTCCTGATTCTTCCAGAAGAACTGGCTCTCGACCATGTCTTCATAGGAGAAGTCGGTTCCCACTAGCCGGTCGTTCCAACGTTCGAATGGCAACACGCTAGCGGCCTTCTCGTCAGGAAGTTTTCCCTCGATGGTTACGTGCCCACTCACGCTCATATGCAGAAGGAGGCTCGTCTTCTCTGAGCCAGGCCCCGAGATCTCGCATAGCAGACGCAGACCATCGGGAAACCAACGAGCCTTGGCGACCAACTTGTAGCTCGTGCGCTTGCCATTGCCTTCCACCCGTATGAGTCTCCCGGTCACGCGGTAGTCCAATTTCTCAATACGCTGGCGCGAGCCACTTAGCACAGTCTCCAGGTCAGGATTCGCCGCGAAGGCCCGTGATGGATGCACCAGCGACAACAGCACTAGCAAAGTGATGGGCGCTTGAAGCGTCCCAAAGGCGCAATTCGCCCATCTGGCCTCTGGATACCGGCCAAACTTGCGGCTGCAAGACAGCTTTACTACTCGGCGCAGGAAGGTCATAGCTATGTATACAGCGCCCCTCCAGGGCGACGGGGTGATCCACTTGGCGCACCAGATCACGCTAGCGCCAAACAGCGAATTCGCAATTAGGCCATTCGCAGGTCGGCGAAATGCGTGCGTCCTCACCATTGCAGGAGTATGAGCTCGGAACAAAATCCGGGCCCCATGGCGGCCAGCAGGCCCAGCGTGCCGGGCTCAGGACGCCGGTTCTTCATGACATCTTCGAGCACCACCAGCACGGACGCCGAAGAAAGATTTCCCACCTTGCGCAAACAATCCCACGAGGCATCCAGTTCCCCGTTGTGCAAGCCCAGCGCAGCCGCGCAGGCTTCCAGCACCTTGGGACCTCCAGTATGCAGAACAAAGCTGTTAAGGTCGCTCCTTTGGTGCCCGTTATCCGCCAAGAAAGCGTCGACATCCCGCCCCAGATTTTCCCGAATCAGATTCGGCACTTCGGTGGACAGCAAGATACGAAAACCCTTCTCGGAAATATTCCAGCCCATCATATCTTCTGTGGCGGGATAAAAAACCGAACGAGTTGCAAGAATCTCAGGTCCTGAAATCCCAGGCCGCGATGATTCGAAGTCATCCCCGGTCACAATGACCGCCGCTGACCCGTCCGCGAACAGTCCCGACGAAATCAGGTTTGCCACCGACAGATCCTCACGCTGCAGAGTGAGGGAGCATAACTCGACCGACACAAGAGCTGCCGCCTGCGAAGGATACGCTCGAACATAATCTGAGGCACGCGCGATCCCGGCGGCGCCAGCCACACACCCCAGTCCAAAAATCGGTGTGCGACGAATGTTCGCAGGAAGTCCCATTCGATTTATGAGGAGCGCGTCGATGGAGGGGCTGGCCACTCCCGTGACTGTCGTGAACAGCAAGGCGCCCAGATCTTGAACGTTGAGCCCCGCCTTGTGGAGCGCAAGACAGAGAGCCTGTTCTCCCAACTCCTGTGCGACCCTGATCCAAATATCGTTGGCCTGTCCCCAAGTCTTGATGTCCATGTATTCTTCCGCGGGAATCGCCAGATAACGGCCATCAACCGTTACGTTGCGATGCAATCGCGCCAGCAAGAGCGGGTTCTTGAGTTGGGCTCCCCAATAGTCCTGGAGACGCTCCAAGAGAACTCTCTGCGTGTAGTAATGCTTCGGGAATGCGCTTGCTGCGCTTGCGATTTTCATGGTTTCGTCCTATAGGCGATAAATCTGATAGCTACTTCAGCCGAGCACCGAATCTGCAGATTGCCGATTCCCTTATTCGTAGCCCCTTGGATCCTCGGCTGTGAATGCCTCGCTGTAAATAAGACAGTGAGGACAGCGGCAGTCGTTACGACCGTAAGTCGAATCTTACCTTCCCGGACATAAAACGCGGCGTCAGCCGGGTCTCCCTGCGTGAAGGCCGCTTGCTTATTGGAAAGAGCAACGGTTTTTCTGCCCTCGCCCAGGAAGGAGAGAAACTCTGGAGTCGAAGTCGTGCTTGGCGGATTTGATTTGAGGCACCACGAGTTGTTCCGAATCGAAAACTACACTCCCCAATACTCTGGCAGAATAGAGCTGGGGAAAACGGTTCACTCTTGCACACAATTGCCTGAAAATGCAAGCGTCACCCAAGGACCTTATTTGTTCTTTTTGTTGGGCTGTTGCTTACTGAACGAGTTGAACGTCTGATTGCGACCTGGGCGGGTGTCGAACGCGGCACGTCGGCGCGAAACCTTCCACCCTGTAGCCCTCGGCCTCCGCGCCTTCGCGGATAACCGAGAGAATGGTCGTCTTGCCCGCGATGCCATCCAAGCCGACAACCTTCTCCCGCGCAAGAAAGATTTCGTCTACCGCCTGGCGCTGCGAGGCATTCAACTCCGGCTGGCGGTCCTCCGTGGCGATGCGCACTTGCGGCGAGACCAGCATGGGATCTGTAGTTGCGCCGATTGCCTTCCTGGGGGTCAGTCTGCGTGCAAGGAGGGTAGTGAAGAGTGTAGACGCTGAGCATGAATGCCTCCGGGAAAATGTGATTCCGCCGGAAGCGTTGTACGATAATTGTACGAAACTACGTAGCTGCCTGTAACCTACTCAATCTACAGAAGCAAAATTGGTGCGGAAGGGGGGATTTGAACCCCCACGCCTTTCGGCGCCACCCCCTCAAGATGGTGTGTCTGCCAGTTCCACCACTTCCGCACTTTGTAAATTACCTGTAATCAATAGCTTAGCGAGTTCGTCGGGTGAGGGCATTTCCAGCTGCACCGGATTTTGCACCGACTTCGCGCACGCGATGTGCTCTTCCGGGTCGCAAGTCCGCGAGCCGCAAAAACAGCTTATGGACCGCAGCCTCGCGTGGGTGTACGTAGCGCATCGTGGTCTTAATGTTATCGTGTCCGGCGACATACTGCAATGTAAAGGGGTCCGTGTACTCTCCGGCCTCGGTCAGAAAAGTGTGACGCAGGGCGTGCAGGCCGGCATCGGGATGAGTCTTGATCTTCTTCCGTACCTGGCCTATCTGTTCTTCGAGCACCCAAGGCCCCAGCGGCTTTGTCGGATCTTGCGGGCTCGTGAAGACGTAGTCGCACTGGGATTCTTGGAGAAGTCGATCGAGTACTTCCTTCATTTCGTGATCAATCACCAGCTTGCGTTTTCGCGCTCGCCGTTTCAGACCGCGCTTGATGAGTAGCTCTCCGCAGATTTTCACGTCTGCACGCTGCTCCGAGTGGAAGTCGAACGCAATCTTTCATCAGCTTCAGCATCTCGTTGCGACAGATACCGGAGTGGCGCGCCAGAATGGAAGCGGATCGCAAAGGTTCGGCGGCGCGCGAAGTCCATTGCGCATACTCCGTCGCGCTGAAGACGTAGTCTGTTTCACGCTCTGCTCCTTCGTCCTTCGTGTACTGTTCGACCGTCGGAACCTTGGCAATCAACTTAAGCTTCAGATGCGCATAACGCAGAGCCTTGCGGAAAGTGGCCAAATAGCGATTGACCGTGGTTTTGCCCACCGGCGTAGGTTTTCCGTTACGCCGTCGCCCCGCGTGCTTCAAAGCCCAAGCTTTGAACGCTTCGATGTGAGCTTCGTCGATCTGGTCGAGCGGGAGATCAGCCCAAGGACCGTAACTGAGCAGCTTCCGATAGCTCTCCTGATAAAACTTCACTGTGCCCTGTTGTTCGGCTTTGGCTGTTGCAACCCACTCGTCGAAAGTCGCTTGGAACTGTCTCAGCGTGGGAATGTCCTTGGGCTTTTCATCACTCGCGGGAGATTTTCGCTGCGGCTCGGGTTCTTCGAGACCCGCAGCCTGGCGAACAATGCGAGTCCGTGCCGCACCGGCGATAGCCTCCGCTTCGCGCCGGTTTTCGGTCCCAGTCGAGCGGTAGTACTCCTTGCCTCGGTACTGGAACTTGTAGGCGTAGTACGAGCTTCCGGAGCGTTTGAATACTTTCATCAGCCTGCCGCACGTCGGGTGTTGCTTGTCACGAACTGACGGATGGTTTCCGGCCGAATCATGACTCTTGTGCCCACTTTCACGTAGTCGATCCTACGACCCTGAATCCAGTCACGCAAGGTCTTGACCGAAATGCCTAGCAGATGGGCAGCTCTGCTCACGTCGAGCAAGGGTTCGATGGGATCGGATGCAAATGCTGGGGGCATCGCTTCGTGCACTGTGCACCTCGACTATGACCTCACACTTGACAATATCGCAAGTGTACACGTACAGTCAAGACGTAACGTTACATTTTTATTGACTGTAGCCATCCAAGAAAGGACTACATGGCAGAGAAGGAAACGATACCGCAGCAGCCAGTGATCTCCATTCGCATCTCCGAGGCTCTGCGTTTAAGGCTTGAAACCTTGAGGAAAATCATCTCCCTCAAGACCGGCCAGAACTGTCTCGACATCGGAGGCGGCAAAGCAGCTTCTTGAGTCTGCCCGAGACGACCGTCTTGAGTTGGTAAACCTGCTCAGTGAGCCGACAGATTCCCTGCTGAGAATTCGTGGGAAGGCGGACTCAGGACTCCCGCTTTCGCAGGCGGAATGGACCATGGTGGCCCATTACTGTGCGGTGGGAGCAGAGTCCTTTATGAATACCGCACAAGGCCAGATTTCATACGAGTCCCTGGCCGAGATCCTGGAGGCATTCCTTGCGGCTTACGTCATCGTCCGCAGATCGAAGAAGTTCCCGACTGGACTTTGTATACCTGATGACTCTTCCAGGGGACAAACAGGTGGAAGCAAAGGAAGCTAATGATGTTGGAAACGAAGACGTTCGCCGGGTGGTGACACGCACCATTCAGATGCTGAGGAACCCGGCTCAAAAGCGGCGCAAACCGATCCTCGCCGTGCGGAATCTCTACCGACTTCTTGATGAGGAACAAGTTCCCGAATATCGAGAAGCTGAACGATGCACTTTGGCAGCACTGGACGGCCCTGTGGAAGGTGTGCGCGCGCGGCCACTATTCCGCTCACCGAAAGCCCCTGCGAGAGAAGGCGCCTGCGGAGACAAACGACGAGGATTTTGAGCTTGCGGTTCAGCCGGCATTGCCGTCCTTGGAAGAAGGCGGATACCGCCTCGATCTGGTGCGGGAAGAGGGGAATGAATTCTCCCCTCGTTTGCAGTTTCCCGGAACCCTTACGCCGCGGTATCCGGTGGTTGGATACCCGAGGATTGCGGAGTTCCGAAGGCTGCTGGAAGAACTCGATTTGGAGCGCGACCTTTGCCAATGGCAAGGCTACTACTTCTACGCGCACACGGCGATCGTGGAAAACGAGCAGAGAGGCGTGTTTTTCTTTGCTCGGGAGAACGGAATCACTTCCGATTCCCGATGGAGCACTGGCAGTCGATTCGGAATCTGTTTCGCCGCGCCTGGCAAGCCCCCGAGGTGATCCATACGTGGGAGGCTCAGATGCTGGAATATGGCGAGTTGTAAAAAACGCGGTGCTTCGCACCGGAAGAAGGGTGGACACGTCACCCCCAAGTTGGGAACTGCGGAGCGCCAGACGAGCGCTTCGATGTTTACGCAGGTTAACTTTCGCTGCGTCAACAAAATTCGTCATCCGCTGAGTGACTGCGATATCGAACGATGACGTTTGTTTGCGACAAGGCGCTCGCCAAGCGTCGATCACGTAAACGCGTTGAAGCGCAAGAGCTTGCTGTGAACTAACAATTACGCAGTTTACTCGCAGCGGAATCAAGCGCAGTAGTGCAACAAGGCGGTTCGTCCAATGAGTAGTCCCCGCGTTCAAGCTAATCCGCAGTCCAGTTTGCCGTTCGGAGAAGAGGCGAAGCCCGGCTTCCGCACCAAGACCGCGGCCACGAGACTGACTCCCGAAGAACTAGGAGAGATAGAAGCTGCCGCCGAAAGCGCGGGACAGGCTCTCTCCGAGTGGCTGCGCGGGACCGCTCTGTGCGCTGCGCGACAGCGGCCCGCTGATCCCGCCGAACTGGTATTGGCCGAAGTCTGGGCGGTGCGTTATGCGCTCTTGAATCTCTTCCATGCAGCCTCTCAAGCGGCATCGGAAGGCAGACAATTGTCGCCCGATTCCGTCCTCAAAATTCGCGACCAGGCAGACGCACGAAAGCTCCAGCAGGCTCGCAAACTTCTCGAAGAATTCTTTGCCCGCGAGGGCAAGGAAAGAGCTCGTATGCCATGAGTGCCATGCCTTTTCCCGGAAGCTTTTCGCTCTTGACGCCGTTGCTTTGGGTAGCCGCGATGTTCCTTTTGCTACTGGCGGTGCGGAGTGTGTTGCAGAACCGGTCCCCACGTAAATGGCGGGATAGGGAGACGATCGAATGGGGCCGACCTCGGCCAAGTTTGATCCAGAGATGGAGGATAAAGATGGGCAGAATCCGATTCAGACTGCCGAGATTTTCGCAGCGGCAGATGCCAGAGATCGCGCCGAAACCAGCGCCATCAGTGCCCGCGAATGCTCCCGCCGATCCGCTGAAGAAGCCTACCCAGCCGATGCTCGCGCTCTTTGGTTCGACCGTCAATGGTTCGACCATCGGTGCGCCCGAGACCAAACCCAAAGAGGCGTTCGCCTGGGAGAAAACGAAGGGAATCGAATGAGAGACAAATTGCCAAGAACACCACTTCACGCTTGAGGAACACTCGGTATGCTCACGATCTCGAAACCGCTGTCAGCCAGCCAGGCGCAGACCTACCATGTGCGGGAGTTTGCCTCGCAGGAACAGAACTACTGGAGCCGCGATCAGCAGGGTCACAGTGAGTGGCAGGGCAGGCTCGCCGAGCAGTGGGGGTTGCAAGGTGGCGTTGGTTCCGAACACTTTGCACGACTGAGTGAAGGCCAACATCCGCACACCGAAGAGCAGCTCGTCCGGCATCAGGTTTCGAGAACCTATGAAGGCAAATTTGGCAGAGAGGTGACCAGCGCCGAGCATCGCGCCGGGTGGGACGCCACATTCTCTGCGCCGAAGTCGGTATCGCTCACCGCGCTTGTGGGCGGCGATGATCGGGTGCGGGAGGCCCATCGGGAGAGTGTACGCGCGGCACTTCAGGAGCTTGAACGATACACGCAGGCGCGGATCGGCAATGTCCATGCCCCGGAGACGACCGGAAAATTTATCGCCGCCACTTTCGAGCACGACACCGCGCGGCCCGTCGATGGCTATGCTGCGCCCCAGCTTCATACCCATGCCGTGATCTTCAACATGACCGAGCGCGAGAACGGTCTCGAAAATGGGAAACAGATGCGAGCTTTGCAGCCACACGAGATGTTCGTGTCACAGCGCTACGTCACGGCGGTCTACCGATCCGAGTTGGCTCTGCGTCTGGAAAAGCTGGGCTACGAACTGGAGCGCGGCAAGCATGGACAGCCGGAAATAAAAGGCTACACGAAGGAATATCTGGAGGCTTCCAGTCCGCGACGTGAACAGATCAAAGACCATCTCCGGGAACAAGGAATCGACGGAGCCGCGGCGGCGCAGATCGCGGCCCACCATACGCGCGACCGCAAGGAACTGCTGTCGCCTGGAGAAGTCTTACAGCGGCACCGCGAGCTGGCCGCACAGTACGGGCATCAGGCGGACCGCGTCGTCGCACAGGCGCGCCAACATGGGCAATACCAGATGCCGGAGCCAGAGGTTCAGGCGAAGCAGGCCGTGACCTGGGCGCGCGATCATGTCTTCGAGAGATCGGCTGTGCAGGACCGCCGCGCGATCCTTGAAACAGCGCTGGTGCGCGGCATGGGAGAAACCACCTATGCCCAGGTCCGGCAGGAGTTCGAGCGCCGGATCGAGGCCGGGGAGTTCCGCGAAGTCTCGCACGTTGGCGCTGGCCGACAGTACACAACCGCCGTGATGGTACGCATGGAGCGTGAGATCGTTGGCCGGATGCAGGAAGGCAATCGGCGCGACTACAGCGATCCCATGCTGGTCTCGCCGCAGGTGCGCATCGCCACGGAAGACCGCCACCCGGAACTGAATGCGTCGCAGCGCCAGGCAGTAGACGAAATCTTTCTTTCGCGGGAGAAGGTTGTCGGCTTAGATGGCATCGCAGGCGCGGGCAAGACAACAACTCTGTCCGTGATCCGCGAAGGCGCGGAGGCCGAGGGCTACAGGGTGGAAGGTTTCGCGCCAACGTCCCGCGCGGCGCAGAAGCTCGGGGAAGCAGGCATGGAGACATCCACACTACAGAAGCATCTGGTACGTGGACAGCAGCCGGATACCGGCGAGAAACGGCTCTATGTGCTCGACGAATCCTCGCTGGCATCGACCCGGCAGGTGCATGAGTTTGTGAACCGGCTCCATCCGAATGACCGTGTGTTGCTCGTCGGCGACCGGCGGCAACATGAGGCGGTCGAGGCCGGGCGGCCCTTCGCGCAGCTCCAGGACGCCGGTATGAAGACGGTGAAGCTCGAAGAGATCGTGCGCCAGAAAGACCCAGAACTGAAACAGGTGGTCGAGCAGCTTGCGCGGGGCGAAGTGCGCGAGGCAGTCCAGAATCTTGACCGGCAGGGCCGCGTCCATGAGATTCAAGGCCACGACGAGCGCATCGCCGCGATTGCGAAGGAGTACGCAAAATCGCCGGAGAACACGCTGGTGATTTCTCCCGATAATCGCTCTCGCATGGAGATCAACGAGCGCATCCATGCGGAATTGCAGCGGAGTGGCCTCGTCAGCAACGAGGAGCACCACATCCGGACGCTGGTGCCGCGCCAAGACCTCACCGGCGCGGACCGCACATGGGCCGAGCGGTATGAGGTGGGCGATGTGCTGCGCTATTCGCGCGCATCGAAGGAGACCGGCATCGGGAAAGGCGAGTACGCACAGGTGAAGAGCATCGACGCTCCGAACAACCGGCTGACAGTCGAGCTGCAGGACGGCACGCGAACGAACTTACGATCCACGCCGACAGCAGGGCGTCTCCGTCTTTCGCGAGGAGATGCGGAGTTTTTCCGTAGGCGACCGCATCCAGTTCACTGCGCCGGCCAACGACCTCAGAGTTGCGAACCGCGAGTTGGGCACCATCGAGAGCATCGACGGAGACGGGCGACTGCACTTGAAGATGGACGGTGGCCGCACGGTCGAACTCGATCCGCGCCAGCATCCGCATCTCGATCACGGTTATGCCATGACCAGCCACTCCAGCCAGGGACAGACTGCCGACCGTGTCCTGATCCACGTGGACACCGAATTGGGCGCTAAGGATCTGCTCAACAGCCGCATGGCCTACGTCGCTGTCTCGCGTGGCGCTATGACGCGCAGATTTACACCAACAATGCAGCGACGCTCGGCCAGGAACTCAGCCGCGACGTGTCCCATTCGCCCGCGATTCAGCAGGAGCCAGGGCTCACAAGTTAGAACCACAAACCACGCACACGAATCAGATCAGTCAGGGATTCGGTATTGGCCTGTAATGCAGCATTCCCGAATGACATCCCCCGGATAGCCGGAGCGTAGCCGAGGCCCGGCCGGAGTCAAGGCCGCGCTTCGCGCGCCGCCTTCGCGGTCGAAGAGCCTTGACACTGGCCTTTGCGCCTCGGCTTATCATTCAGCTATCCGGGGATGTCAGATTTTCTGGAACAGCATCTGTACAGTCTCGCCCTGGCAAAATTCAGCTGAGTTCAGTCACAGGTAGCGCCCGAAATCTGCTCGGAAGTAAAAAGCCGTTTGGTGTGCGGCAGACAACCGCATCAGCGGCCAGGAACGTCTAACAAGCCCATTTCTCCAGCAATCCCAATTGGTTGACGCCATCCTACTCTTAACTAAGGAGGACGCGACGAACGTGCTGTATTCCTGACCTCCGTAGTAGGAAACCGCGGTTATGACACCGACGCCAATCGAGCAGTCCTACGTCTGAGATTTGCTCAACGACAATGCGCATCGCCATTGCCGGTAGCTCAAGGCCAACACTCGCTTATAAATGCAGCCGCCTCAGTTAGTTCCGTTTTTCGTAACAGACTCTCAGAAAAACTCATAAAAACTACTTGACTAGCGTCCGGAACACGCTTAGCATTCGCCGCTAAAGTTGGGGCGTTATCGAAATTAGCGTCGTCGATAGGTGCGGTAACCGGGATCAGTATCTCCACAGTTGGTCGACGGAGACAAGAAGTGAGATGTTCAGGGTGCGAATGGCCTGAGAAGGCAGTTGTGTGTTCAGGCGCGGACGTCCGATTCTTCCTTCATTCGAGGCATCGCCGAAGGGCGATTCTGCTGGCGGCCCTGCTGTCAGTCTGCCTGTGTGCCACTGGGCTGAGCGCGCAGAACGTTCTTGTCGGGGATCAGACAATCGAGTCGAATATTGATTCGAACTCAACCGGATTGGCAGAGGCGTTTCCGGCAACAGCGACTGCAAGCGCACAGGTCGGGTCGATCAATTTCTTTGTGGATGAGAGCTCGACTGCTACGAAGATCTATGTGGGGATTTACAAGGACGCGAGCGGGAAACCCGGAACTCTGTTGACCCAGGGCAGCACGACGCAACTCGCCCCTGGCACATGGAATAGCGTCACCGTGAGTACGGTAAGTCTCACTTCCGGAACTGCCTACTGGATTGCCATCCTAGGCACTACTAGCGGCACGCCTTACTTTCGCGACAGAAGCACAACAACCTGTCAAAGCCAAACCAGTTCCCAGTCCAATCTTACGTCGCTTCCCAGCACCTGGAGTACCGGCAAGACTTGGAACACCTGTTATATATCCGCTTACGCTGTTACTGGAACGTATCCGGCAACCGTAATAATTGGGAACCAGGTTGTTGAGAGCAATCTCGACAAAATCCTGCAGGCCAAGCGGAGGCGTTTCCTGCTACTGCGAACACGACGGGCAGCGTCGGCGCCATTGCTCTTTATCTCGACCCAACCTCAGGATCAGGATCGGTCTATGTTGGTTTGTATGCGGACAGCGGCGGCCACCCCGGATCGCTTCTAGGACAAGGAAACACGGCGAGTCCAACTGCGGGAAGATGGAACCAGATATCGATCGCAGCCAGCAGCGTCACTGCGGGTCAGAAATACTGGATTGCGGTGCTGGGAACAAACTCCACCAGCCCGTATTTCCGGGACCGGCAAACCACCGCCTGCAAGAGTCAAACCTCGACTCAGACTACCCTCACTTCGTTACCAGCGACCTGGTCGGCCGGAACCAGTTGGAGTACGTGCTATATCTCGGCGTACGGCGTCTTCGGTACGGGTTCACGCGATCCTCTCGGTTACTCCATCGACCTTGAGTTTTGCAGCCATCCAGGGAGGAGCGAATCCGTCGCCTGCCAGCTTAAGTGTCGCGAACACTGGAACTGGCACGTTTACGTTCACGGACTCTGCGGATGCTACCTGGTTGTCAGCGACACCGACTGGCGGGACCGCTCCGCAAACACTGCAGGTATCAGCGTCTGTGGGAAGCCTTACTGCAGGAATGTACACGGGCCATCTCACAGTCACCGCAGCTGGAGCCCAGGGTTCCCCAGCGGTGGCAACGGTGACGTTCACGGTAGCTCCGTTCGTTCCCCCCTCCATCTCGGCATCAGCTTCTCCGTCTCCAAATAACCACGGCTGGAACAACTCGACTGTCACTGTGACCTTTACCTGCACAGCGGGGTCTTATCCGGTTCAAACTTGTCCAGCCCCGATCCCTGTAAGCACGCAGGGTGCGAATCAGGTCATAAGCGGAACGGTCGTCGATACGGCCGGGAATACCAATACGGCCAAGGTGACATTGAATATTGATCTTACAGCGCCCGCCGTGAGCATTGGATCGCCCGCAAACGGATCGAACCTGACATCGTCTCCTGCCACTGTCACTGGCATCGTCTCTGATTCTCTTTCAGGAGTAGCCTCTGTAACCTGTAATGGCGCATCCGCTACCGTTCAGAGCGGCTCTTACAGTTGTGCAGTTCCACTGACTGCAGGTGCAGATACCATCGCGGTGCAGGCTACTGACCTGGCTGGCAACACCAGCTCGCAATCGATCAACGCGATTTTCATTGTTCCTGCGACGATCGGCAGTTTCTCTCCATCCTCGACGTCGATTGGCTCGCTCGTTACTGTGCAAGGCGGCGGCTTCACGCAGAGTGGGTTCTCACCCGTGGTGACATTGAACCAAGAGGGTGGCGGAACGATTGTTGCGCCGATATCGAGCGACACCGGCAGCACGATTTCGTTTGTCATTCCATCTGGCGCGGCCAGCGGGCCCATTACTGTCACCGTCGATGGTTTAACCGCTACATCGTCGAGTTCACTGTCAATCGTCGGGTCTTCTAGTTTCAGCCTCACGACGGGACCAAGCTCTGTGACTTTGCTGCTAGGGCAAACAATCCCGTTATCGGCGTCCCGGTTGGAATTTTAGCCGGAGGGTTGTTCGGAGCCTGGTGCGGGTCTTCAGGGTGGAGATGCCTCTGATATTGCTGCAGCTGCGATAGGGGGGGCTCTCGCGGGAGGGGTGGCAGGATTGTTTGATCCTAGCATGGGAGTGGGAACTGTGGGGTTAATCGTCGTGGGCGCTGTCTCGGGCGGGGCGGGAGACTTCATCGGACGAACGATTGTCCTGGGCCAGGACACTCCCGGTTGCAAAACGTATAACTGGGCGTCTACGGCAGGAGCCGTGGTCGGCGGAGCCGTGACAGGGGTTGGGGCTGCGGTGACCCCCCTATATCAGGCGTCCCTCGAACTGGCCGAACTGCCAGCGACCGTTTTGACGTCAACAGTTAGTGGTCTGGGAGGTACCGCTTCTGGCGCGTTGGTGACGCAGACACTGTCGTCGCAACAGCAGCAGTCTTCACCTAAGTGTGGGTGCCACTGAGGGTTTGTAATGGCCGAATCCATTGGACTAATCGCACTACTCGGGGTGTTGCAGGTAGGGATCGTATTTGTGGCGGTGAAGTACTGCGGCCCATTGCCGCGGCAATCGCTGAAGAGGCTGGCAGCGGGGTTCGTGACGGTTGTGAGCGTTCCTGTGATTATCCTGACGCAGGTAAGAATTGAAGCTCGGCTGCGGAGGGTTTACAGCTACACCGGCCCTAAGCTCGCTAATGCGGTGGGCATTGTTGATGGAGCGATCAGCCTTTGTTTGATTCTTTACTTTACTTATCGGCGTGAAAGATAGGCGCATGACCCTGCACGCTGCTAGAGCCGAGGCGGCGACAAGGCGACGTTACGTTCGAGGAGCAAGTGTAATTGTTGGCAAACGAGAACAGAGCGATGTTTGTGCATAGTGCAGGTTACCGATGGATTGCGCTGCGCGGTCAAGGCGTGACTGCAGTGGTCGCACCAACGATCGCCTTTCTGCTGATACTCTTTCGGTCTGTTCGGCACGCCGCTTTTGGCTCAAAATCCAGTGCGGTACTTCTACGATGACGTAGGCCGACTGGTAAAAGTCATTGATCAGAATGGAAACGTCGCTACTTACTCCTATGATGCGATGGGGAACCTGCTTTCGATCGCGCGCTCAACGTTGCCTGCCAACGGTCTTGCGCTATTGAGTTTACGCCCCACACTGGACAAGTAGGGCAAACTGTAACCATCCAGGGTCAGGGATTCAGTACCACGCTATCTTCCAACACGGTGAGCTTTAACGGAACTCCTGCGGCAGTTACCGCCGCGACATCTACCCACGTTGACTGTGACGGTTCCCGCCGCAGCCATCACAGGCCTGATTTCTGTCACCGTGGGCAGTAGCTCGGCCTCGTCGGACACAGCCTTCACAGTAGCCGCCGGGCCCGTTGTGTCAATTACAGTTACGCCGAGCTCTGCTTCGATGTTTCCCACCTCGCAACAGCAGTTCATCGCTACCGGAACGTATGCCAATGGCACCCAGCAGAACATCACGAACGTGGTGACCTGGTCGTCGAATCCGGTTGTGGCATCTATCAGCAATACGCCGGGCACTCAGGGCCTTGTAACTGCAAACGGAGGTGGAGGCACCACGGTTACGGCCAGTTCGGGTGGTGTGAGCGGCACGGCAAGCGTAGGGGTATCTTCGTTTTTGGTCATTAATGTGACTGCTCCAGGACCCACGATACCTTTGGGAGCGACGGAGCAATTTACCGCTTCTGGCGAAACCAGCGATGGAACATTCCACGATCTCACCGCCACAGCGACTTGGTTCTCTACGTTCCCGACGGCTGCAACGGTCAGTAGTGCCAGCGGATCACAGGGGCAGGTGACGGCGGTGCATGACGGTACGACCAACATTTGCGCGCGTTTGCCCGCCAATCCGATGATTGGCTGCGACATCAATCTGACTGTCGTCCCGGTACTGACTTCCGTCAGCGTCACTCCGAGTAATGCTTCGCTTCCGAAGGGTGTAACCCAGCAGTTTACGGCCACGGGCTCGTTCAACGACGGTACGCAGCAGAATCAAACCACAGCAGTTACATGGAGTTCTTCGAATCCGGCTGCGGTGTCCATCAGCAATGCTCAAGGCAGCCAGGGGATTGCGTCCGCGGTTGCATTAGGAACGAGTACGATCAGTGCGACTTTGGGATCAATCAGCAATTCGAACACCGTCACGATAACCGCCGCCGCTCCCTCAACATTAGCGGTAAATCCGTCCACTGTCTCGCTCCATGTGGGCAATACGCAGCAACTGTCAGCAACGATCACGCTGACGGACGGCACCACTCAAGACGCTACTCAGACCGCAACCTGGAGCACTTCCGATTCTACTGTCGCCACTATTAGCACCGCGTCCGGGAGACAGGGCTTGGTGACCGGCGTAGCGGCTGGTACAGCCACCATTACCGCGACCTCCGGCTCGCTCAGCAGCACGGCGGTTGTAATTGTGAAGAGCGGAAACGCGACGGCGTTTCTACGATTCCTCTTCAGCGGTAACTCGGACGGTTCGATTTCGACCTACGGGTTTACAAATGCAACCGGGCAGCTCAGGCTCAATGGTTACCTTCCCGGCTTGGGGGCGAACGTCTTTGCCCTGGATCCCGCCCAGAAGTTTCTGCTGGCAGCGGGAAGCGGCCCCAGTTCAGCCGTGGTTTCTGTCTATTCGGTGAACCAGTCCAATGGATCTCTGACGCAGGTCTCGGGGTCACCCTTTGCGATTTCCGGAGTGAATCCTTATTCGATCGTAGTTGACCCGTCGGACAGGTTTGTCTACGTCGGTTATCGAAACAGCAGCCAGGTGTCCGGTTTTGCCCTCGATGCAACCACCGGAGCCTTGACGCCGCTTCCCGGGTCACCTTACACGACGGCCGGCGAGACGGCTGCGCTGCTGGTGCACCCGTCCGGACAATACCTGTTCGTCACCAACTACATCGCCAACGCGCATGGAAGCGTATCCGTTTTCGTGATTGACCAGACCTCGGGCGCATTGACCGAGATTACGGGGTCTCCTTTCGTGACAGGAGTCAGTTCGCTTTCTCTGGGACAGGATCCTGCCGGGAAGTACTTACTCGTGCTGAATCAGGGCCAGAATTTCGGCTCTTCGTTGCGGCCTCTAGGTTTCCCAGGCAACACTGACGGGCTCGAAGCCGATGCTCGCCGTCGCCGCGGTTCGTCGCAAGCGGACGCCACTACCGCGGGAATCCAGGCCTGGTGGCCGGCCAATGCCAGCCCCGAAACTTCGACCTCGGTGTTGCGCCGCGTTGGGCCGCTCATGGCCAGCCTCAACCTCGCCGATGCGCTGCCCTTCACAGGGTCCGGACTGTTCGGCGACTTGAGGCCGGCTCATGTTGTCCATTTGTTCTTCCAGAGCGACGGCATTAGTGGCCCCTGCATTTCGGTGTTTTCTGTTAACGCAACCACTGGAGCCCTCACCGAGATTTCGGGTTCGCCCTTTACATCGCCCAACGTGAACACCTCCTCGTCGCAATTGCTCGTGAATCCCGGTGGCCAGTACGTTTACACCGGCGGAAGCAATGACTTTGCCGGCTTCGCCTTCAGCTCCGGTTCCGGAACGCTCGCCGAGCTTTCCGGTTCGCCATTTGCCGCGCCTTACACCTACTACTCCGCGTGGGATCCAACCGGTCAGTTCCTGTACGCTGCCGGGCAGTCGGCGCAGACCGGATTGGGCTTCATCCAGGGACTCAGTCTGAACCCTGGCACGGGTTCTCTGACCGCCCTCACCCAGGCTCCAGCGCGGTCGCTCACCCCCGCATTGGCGATCAGTTCCGGATCCGCTGCGCTCAGTTACTTGCCGCAATTCGCTTTTGTCGCAAGCGGTCAGACCGGCGCCAACGGCATCTCGGCCTACTCGATTAGCTCCATCACGGGCAGCTTGTCTACGATCTCAGGGTCGCCTTTCCCCGACGGGCTCTCGCCGGTTTTCGCCGCTTCCGCGACCTCCGGCAACTTCCTGTATGTCGTGAACCAATGTTCCGAGCCCACCTGCACCGAGTCGGCAGGCAGCGTATCCGCATACGCAATTGACCCCAATGCGGGATCACTCACCGCCGTTGCCGGCTCGCCTTTTGTCGCAGGCGGAAGCCCCCGCGCAATTGCATTCGATCCTTCCGGCCTGTTTGCCTATGTCATCAACGACCAGGATGGAACCGTCTCCATCTACGCAGTGGATCCCTCCAGCGGCGCGCTCGCCGCCATATCCGGGTCGCCTTTCGCGGCCTCTTCGACAGGCTCGATTGCCGCCGCGATTGATCCCGTGGGCGCCCGGTTCCTGGTGGCCGCCAAGTGTGCAAGCTGCGGCAATGGTTCTCTGTACATCTACGGTCTCTACGAACCCAACCTGGGGCAGTGGTACGGACTCAATCAGACGCTCACCCTCGGTGCACAACCTACCGCTCTGGCGGTTGATCCGGCCGGATCTTTCGCTTTCGTAACTGACGGCGCGTCCAACTCGGTGTATGCGTTCTCCCAAATTTCCGGATTTGCGGCACAGGTGACCGGATCTCCTTTCGCTGCCGGCCAGAATCCCGCTGCGATCACCGTGGATCCAACGGGCAGATTTGCCTATGTGGCCAATCAAGCTTCCAACACCGTGTCTGCGTACACGATTGATCCGGTGCTGGGAGCCTTGACGCTGCTCGCTGGATCTCCATTCCAGACCGGCACAAGTCCGAACTCTGTGACTGTGGATTACTCAGGGGACTTCCTGTACGTAGTCAACAGTGGCGACAGTACGGTGTCTGCATTCTCGATTGATCCGGTGTCGGGCGCATTGACTCCGGTTTCGGGTTCACCGTTCCCCACCGGAGCCGCGGCGGTCTGGATCACCGGCACGGGTACGATACAGTAGCGGTATGCCCGAGTCTCTGCTACCAGGGTCCAGGACGAAACGCCAGAATGTGAAACAGGCTCGACGTGCGTTGAGCTCTGCGTGGTTCGTGTTCTTGTTTCTGACCTGTAGTTCCTGGTTGAGTGGGCAAGCTGATCTTCCGGCTGGCTCAACTCGGCAGCCAGCCCGGGCTGCTTCTCGCACTTCCCGTCGTGATCCGCCCGCCGACTACCCACGCGTGACCTTCATTGATGTCACGGGAAAAGCCGGCATTCATTTCGAGCATTTCCACGGCGTGCGGTCAACCCAGCTGCCAGAGGATATGGGATCGGGTGCAGCTTGGGGAGATTACGACAACGACGGATATCCAGATCTGTATGTGGTGGACGTCGCCGGACCTCTCACGGATACGCCTGAGCAACTGGCAAAATCTCCTGGCGGGAATCGTCTCTACCACAACAATCGGGACGGTACCTTTACTGACGTTACGGAGAAAGCAGGCGTTGGGTTCAAAGGCGTCGGCATGGCTGCCGCCTGGGCCGATTACGACAACGACGGACACCTTGATCTTGTTGTCACCAGCTACGACCGGATCGTCCTCTATCACAACAATGGCGATGGAACGTTTACCGACGTAACCAAGAGAGCCGGGCTGGATAAGTACCGTGGCTTTTGGACCGGAGCAGCGTGGGGAGACTATGACCGCGACGGCAATGTGGATCTGTTTATCTGTGGCTATGTGAAATACCAGTTTCACGCGGAGGATGTGAACAAACCGTCGATGCAGTACAGCACCTTGGTACCTTTCACGCTGAATCCCGCTGCTTATCCCCCCGAACGTAAGCTACTCTTTCACAACAAAGGCGACGGGACCTTTGAAGAGGTCGCGCAACAGGCAGGCGTGGATGATCCCACAGGCCGCAGCCTTTCGGCCGCTTGGTACGACTTCGACGGCGACGGGTGGCCCGATCTTTACGTCGCAAACGATCTTTGGGGAAGTAAGCTCTACCTGAATTTGCACAACGGTAAGTTTAAGGACATCACGCGCGAGGCGGGTGTTTCGGACTTTCGCGGCGAGATGGGAATCGCCATCGGTGATTGGGACAATGCTGGCAACCCGGACATTTTCGTTACACATTGGATTTACCAGCAGAATGCTCTTTTCCATAACCTGCGGTCCACGCTCGGTGATTCTCAGAAGAGCGCATCATTGTTCTTCGGAGACATTGCAGACACGGTCGGCTTGGGGCAGATTTCCCGACCGTCGATTGGATGGGGCACCTCGTTCATCGACTACGATAACGACGGTCAGCTAGATTTGTTTGTTGTAAACGGAAGCACTTTTCAGGATGACAAAGATCCGCACCATCTGGTGCCGATGAAAAATCACCTGTTCTGGCAGAAGAGTCCGCAAGACGGATTCTTCGAAGTTGGCGCAGTAAGTGGCGAGCCGTTTCAAGAAGTGCATGTAGGTCGGGGGGCGGCCTTTGCCGACTATGACAACGATGGGGACTTGGACGTCTTCATTGTGAATCAGGAAGGACGACCGCAGCTTTTGCGCAACGACGGTGGTAACAAGAGAAACTGGATTAAGGTTCGGGTGAAGTGCACAAAGTCCAATCGAACGGGGTTCGGGACAAAAGTGGAAATCGAGGCAGGCGGCATCACACAGAGTCAGGAGATTGGTGGACAGACTTCGTACATGTCACAGAATTTCCAGGAGGCTCACTTCGGCTTAAATACGGAAAAAGAAGCAAGCCGCGTGATCGTGACTTTCCCCAGCGGCATTGTCCGGACCATCGACCACATTTCCGCCAACCAGATTCTTACGGTGACTGAATAGCGAGCGGTGCTTTCTCCCGGTTCCAGCACGTCTGGAACTCTTGCACTCCGGCGAGACTTCCGGCCCCACCACGTCTGCCACAGCTATCTCTTCGTTTCGGGCAGATTGTGTTACACAACATTTACGCAACAGTTTGGCCTTTAGAGGATTAAGAACGGGCTGTCAGTACCGTTAAGTTCCAATAAGTTACGTTGGCGAGCGACTCTGTCACGGCACAAGGCCGTTGGAAAATGATTGCAACCTAGCAAATTCACTTCACGAGGAGCTCCGGAGCCTTGTCCTAGTTGGTTTCCCAGTAAATCGGGCCGAAGATGACTGCACCGGATTTTGCACCGACTGCCTGCATCCGGGGCTTACTGGCCTCTACTGGCCGTTCCGCTGGACATCGTCGGAAGTGATTGAGGCGAAAGGTAGAAGGGTTATTATCAGCAGCTTGTAGAGAATTGCTAAAGCGATGCAGTTAGATGGTGTGTCTGCCAGTTCCACCACTTCCGCACGCCAGGAATCGGCACCAGGCAAGTGCCGACAACGTTCGATTATAGCAAACGCACCGTAACCGAGCGGGCGCGCGTCACACCTCGATCTGCTTCTCTTGTCGCTAGGCCATCTTGGCCTCGCATGCCGGTACGATCAACAAAAAGGGTCGGTCCTAAATCAGACCGGCACTTCGCCCTCTCGCGACCGCGCGCGCGGCCGCGCTAATCCCCAGACGGCAACAGCATTTCCTCTGGCCCCAGATCGATCTTTACCGGCACGTGCGGGCAATCTCCCAGAATCGGCTGGCAACCCGCGTCCGGCCCGCGTTCCGGCCGCAAGAGAGAATGTTTTTCCAGGAACTGTTCCGCCTCGGTTGAGCCCGCCAACGCCGTCGTCGAAGCCAGACCGCCGCTGATCACCTGTTGCACTTTGTCGAAGTATCCCGTGCCCACAAATCGCTGGTGCTTCACCGCTTCATATCCGTACTGAACCTCGCGGCTGAATTCTTTTTCTTGCAGGCGGGAATAGGCGGTCATCCCCGCCAGTTTGTATCCCCGTGCCAGTTCGAACATGCTGAGGTTGAGCGCGTGGAAGCCCGCCAGCGTCACAAACTGGAACTTGTATCCCATCCGCGCCAACTCGGGCTGGAAGCGCGCAATGGTCGCCTCGTCCAGATTTTTGCGCCAGTTAAAGCTGGGCGAGCAATTGTATGCCAGCGCTTTTCCCGGATACTTGGCATGAATCGCTTCGGCGAAGCGCCGCGCTTCTTCCAGATCCGGATGCGAAGTCTCGCACCAGATCAGATCCGCATAGGGCGCGTAGGCCAGGCCGCGAGCGATGGCCGATTCGATTCCGCCACGAATGCGGAAGAAGCCTTCCGGCGTGCGCTCGCCGGTGCAGAATCCGCGGTCGCGGAAATCGATGTCGCTGGTCAGCAAGTGCGCGCTGTCGGCATCGGTGCGCGCCATGATCAGCGTGGGGACGCCCATCACGTCCGCCGCCAGGCGCGCCGCCACCAGCTTCTGAATCGCCTCGGCCGTCGATACCAGAACCTTGCCGCCGAGATGTCCGCATTTTTTCGCCGAGGAGAGTTGATCTTCGAAGTGAACGCAGGCCGCTCCGCCTTCGATCATGCCCTTCATCAACTCGAAAGCGTTCAGTGTGCCGCCGAATCCGGCTTCGGCGTCGGCCACCAGAGGCGCAAACCACGTCTGCCCGGGCGCCACCTTGCCTTCCGCGTGATGGACCTGGTCGGCCCGCTGCAGCGCATTGTTGATGCGCCGGCAAAGATTCGGAACGCTGTCGGCCGGATACAAACTCTGGTCGGGATACATCGTGCCCGCATTATTGGCGTCGGCTGCGACCTGCCATCCACTGACGTAGATCGCCTTCAGGCCGGCTTGTACTTGCTGCACCGCCTGGTTGCCCGTCATGGCGCCCAACGCGTTGACGTAAGGGTCGGTCTCCAGCAGCTCCCACAGCCGCTCCGCGCCCATGCGTGCCAGCGTGTGCTCAATATGAATCGAGCCGCGCAAGCGAAGCACATCCTCCGCCGAGTACGGACGCTCGACGCCCTTCCACCGTGGATTGGTCGTCCAATCGTAGTTCAAGCAATCCTGGGCCAGAGCATATTGCGCGACGCGCTCCTGCTCGCTCATCAGTTCGTCCAACTGGCGCGGAGTGGTGGGATGTTTTAGGTTTCCATTTCCATTGGCCGGCATGTGTGGTTTCTCCTGGAAGATTAATTTGACGGGGGGAGCCGGCTTACACCGGGTTGAACTCTCCGTTCACGATCATGGCCTCGCTAATTTCGCGGGCGCGGCGGAAGCGATCCGCTTCTTCCGGCGCGCTGTTGGTGGGAAGTTCGGCCAGCAGGCGTTCGAGTTCTTCATCGAACAGTTGGGTGATGAAGCCCGGCGTATGCTTTACCGCCCGGCCCTGTTCGTCCTCAATGCGGACGAGGTCGCGGTGTAACACACGCTGCGCAATCATCAGGCGGTAGATGCGGTCCGTGGCCAGGTCCTCCATGTAGCCGTCGAGCAGGCTTGCGCCTCGACCGCTGAGTACGCCATGGCGGTAGCGGATGACCGTGCGCACCGCCGCGCGCGTGCCTGGCACGGTGCGCGTTCCCACCGCAGCCGGCGCGGGCCGCAGATCGGGATAGCGGCTGGCGTTTCTCGGCCGCGCTTGCAGTTGATTGGGGTAGGGAAACTGCCCCACCGCAATCGCGTTCTGATCGGGATGGCCCGTCCACGCGCCGTCCATCAGGCAGTCGGCTTCGTTCTTCTTGTCCTTTTCCAGAATGGCGAGGGCGCGCGCGTTCAACTCCGCATCTTCGCGGCTGGGATACAGCGCGGTCATGCCGCCAATGGCGAGGATCCCGCGATGGTGGCAAATCTCGGGCATCAGCTCGCGCAGGTTTTGAAAAAATGCGACGTTATGCGGAATGGTGTTGCGGTCGGGCAGAACCCAGTCCGGATCGTCAAGATTGAAATGGATCAGGCTGGCCATGTAGTCCCAGCGCCCCAAGTTCAGGCCGAGGATGTGGTCGCGCAGGTTGTAGGCAAACTCTTCCATCTGAAACGCCAGCGGGTGCGACTCCACCAGCGCCATGCACTTTATGTAGTTGTGGGGCAGGCCCCGCGTCTGGGCCAGCGCCTGGAACAGATCGCGCCACCACAGAGCTTCTTCCGCTGACTCCGACTTCGGAATGTAGATGCACAGCGGGTGCTTCAACCGCGCCGGCTCGATACCGTAGAAGACCCGGGCCACGTCGAACAGGGAAGCGGAAACCAGTTCCCCGGGAATCAGCCCGGCCTGGTTCAAGTGCAATCCACGCGGGCGCGTGAAGATCACCGTGCTGCTGGGCTGAATGGTTACGGTCCGCTCCCGCTTTTTGTCGTAGTAGCTGAGCTGGCCATGCAGGCAGGCGAGAATGTTGGCCACTCCCAGTTCGTGATGCGTCCATTCGTTCACGCAGGAATCTTCCAGGTCGAGCATGACGCCGGGAGCCCCGGAATTCAGCATCTTGACGCAAAGTTCGGCGTCGTCCGCCGGGCCGGTCATCTGGTTGCGCTGGTCGCTGCACCACTCCGGCAGCGTGATCCGCCAGCCGTTGCGCACCGTGTCGGAAGGGAAGTGATGCGTGGGCTTGTCGCCCTCGAGGGACCTCTGCAGCACCTCCGCCCTCTCCAGAGCCAGTTCCTGCTGGCGGGGCGTGAACGCCCGGTGCAGCGGCAGCAGGAAATCCATAAATCCTGCGGGCAGATCGCGGGCGGCGTCGAACTCCGGCGGCGCGCTGTGGATCGGGGTAGGCAGAGTGCCTGCTTCCGGCATGGATACTGCGGTTGGCGTCATCGGTAAGGCTCCCGGGGCTCGCTGTTCAGTGTTCAATATACCGAACAGTACTTCGCTATACTGGCCGATCGTAGGATGCCCGGAACTTCCGGTCAAGGCCGTTGTTCAATAGGTGGAACGACAATTCATTTTGTTGCACGTGCAGGTTTTTGCTACCATATCGTTCAGGTATGCCGCCTTCGTCCGATTCTCCTTCCGTCGCGGTCGAACGGGCTCTGGCCATGCTGGAGGCGGTTGCCCAGGAGCCGGAAGGCCTGAGCAACGCGGAAATCAGCCGCAAGCTCCAGATTCCAAAGAGCTCCGCCAGCTACATCCTGCGCACGCTGGAGAAGCAGGCCTACCTGAAGCGCGATGCCGGCAACGGCAGATACCGCGTGGGCCTGAAGATTTTGAGCCTGAGCCGCGGCGCCCTCAGTGGACTGGATGTGCGCGAGGTTGCCCTCCCCGTCATGCGACATCTGATGGAAAAGACCAACCTCACCTGCCACCTCGCCATTCTCGACGGCCCCGACGCCGTCTACATTGAGAAAGTTGAGCCTCAGGGATTCATTCGCATGGACACCTGGGTGGGCCGGCGCATGCGCGTGCACGCCACCAGCGTGGGCAAGGCCCTGGTCGCCTATATTCCGCAGGAGCGCCTGGAGAAGATTCTTGCCGACCGGGGCATGGAGAAGCGCACCGCGAAGACGATCACGACGATCCCGCGCTTACTGAAAGATCTGGAGAAAGTTCGGGCCCAAGGCTACGCCCTCGATGACGAAGAGAACAACATGGGAGCGCGTTGTGTCGGCGCCCCGGTATTCAACCAGAGCGCCGCGATCGAGGCCAGCCTGGGCCTCAGCGGCACCACGAACCAGGTGAACGCGCAAACCATGCCGCGCATTGTCGAAGCCCTGAAGGACGCCGCGCGGCATGTCTCGATGCAGTTGGGTTACCGCGCTCCCCACCGGCGCGTCAGCGGCGGCTAGCGAATCGCGGTTGTTCCGCAAGCGCCGCCTACTTCAGCGGAGCCTTGCTGTGCAGGTGCGCGATCCACGCCCCCTGGTTGAAGTTCGCGTCATACCACAGCCCCACGATGGTCGAGCCATCGGCGGAAATCGCCAGTACATTCGAGAGAACCATGCCGCTGGGAAGGACCGCGCCATTACGCACCAAGGCGGCCCGCAACCATCGCATGCCTGTCTTCGGACTCCAGATGAAAGGCTGGCTCGTCCAGCTAAAAGGATTGATGCTCGCGCCAATCACCACCCCGTTGTCCGAAACGCCGATGGCGACGCTCTGGTCGGTGGTATTCCCGGTCAGCACCCCAAGATCTGTCAAGCCGCCGCTGTTTGTGTAGTAGAAAGCGCGCCCGTTTCCCGTGCTATCTGCGGCCTGACCGACGATCTGCGATCCGTCAGAGCTCACCGCGATCGCTTCTCCCGGTATATCCCCCAGGAACATGTCCGTGGAGCCAGAAATCCAGCGCACAGGGCGGCGGAAGCCCTGAGTGGGATCTTCATAAAAGCCGACGATCGTTGATCCGTCGGCAGAGATCGTAGTGGCTCGACTGCTGGCTCGCAGCGGATGTCCCAGTCCCACCATGCCGTCCTGCTTGGTCCACTGGAAGCCTTCGGCTCCCGGGCAATACCAGGCCAGGCCAACCACGATCGAGCCGTCGCCGCTCACGCCCCAAGCGTCGCCCCAACTGCCGTCCAGGGTGCAACCTTCCGCGGGATGGCCAAGGTCAACCCATCCCGTGGCTTTCTGCCACATCGCCGGGTTCGAGTTGCCGTCCACACCCGTGCGGCCAGTCACGATGGTATTGCCGTCCGCGGAAATTCCAATGGAAGAGTTATAAATGTCACCCAGCCCCAGATCGACGAAACCGCCAGCGGAAGTCCAGCGGAAGATCTCTCCACCGTAATTCGCTGCCATCACTGTGCCGTTTTTGGAGAGCGCAAAATTAGACCAGGTCGGGGCCACCGGACTGGTAATTGTTGCAAACTTTATTTGCGCCCAAGCCGAGGCCGAGAAGCACAAGAGCACACAGAAGACCGCTATTGCCAAACACCTTTTCATGATTTGTCCTTAGGGAAGCCCAGTGATTTGGGCGGAATTGTGGGCCGCTCATGCTCGCGCCGGATTCCAGACAGACGAACCGGGAAAGCGTGTCCTCCAGCGGGGTAAGAAGGCCGGGACCAAGGTATCTTAATTATGTGAACGCCGTCAACGATTAAATGCCGCGTCCATGAGGCGATTTGGCGACCCCATGACCGCCATTCATGACCGGGGGTCAATAGCCGATGCAGGCACAGGCCATTTCCACGCTTCCTTGTTCGCCCGCCGAAGAGCCGTCTACGCTGCCGCGACCGCGGGCTGGTGGTAGGTCAGGTGGTCGACCAGTGGGTTGACCAACCGCACCACGTCGTCCCACTTCATGCGAACCAGTTCGCGATGCGTGCCCGCGCTGAAGGTGATTTCTTCGTTTTCGGCGAGGCTCGCGTCCGCATACACGGACATGTCGTAAAGATTGCCGAACGGTGGCATCGCACCCGTCTCGCAGTCGGCAAAAGCATCTTTAAATTCGCGCTCCGAAGCGATTTCGACCAACCGGGCCCCAGTCAGTTTTCTCAACCGATCGAGGTCCACGTGGAGCGACGCCGGGACGACCGCCATCGCCAGGATGCCGTCCACTTTAACGATCACCGTCTTTGCCAGTTTCTTGCCCGATACATGCGTCAGAGCGGCAACCCCCTGAGCGGTGTAGGCAAGGGAATGGGAAATCACCAGGTACTTGATGCAGTTGGAATCGAGAAACTCACGAAGCTTGGATAGCGGCATAAGACCTCCTCGCTACATGGAAAGAAACGAAGGTTTGAGGGGCCCACCTGCGCGGCTTGCTCGCCATCACAAATTGTAGACCCGGCGCACGCCGACTTCTGTGCGTGGGATCACGCGACATTGCAGAAAGGCGTGAAGCCTCAGTACTTCACGATCGCGGCGAACGTCTTCGGGTCGAGCGAGGCTCCGCCTACCAGCGCGCCGTCGATTTCCTCCTGCGCCATGAGCGCGGAGACGTTGTCCGGCTTCACCGATCCGCCGTACAGAATCCGCAGCTTGGCCGCGAACTCCTCGCCAAAAATCTCGGTCGCTTCGCGGCGGATCACCGCATGCGCCGCCGCCGCAAGTTCCGGTGTCGCCGTCTTGCCCGTGCCAATCGCCCACACCGGCTCATAAGCGACGACCAGCTTGGCTGCCTTTTTCACCGAGACGGCATGAAATGCGCGTACGCACTGGCGGCGGAGAACATCGTCGGTGAGGCCGGCCTCGCGCTCTTCCAGCACCTCGCCCACGCAGCAGATGGGCGTGAGTCCAGCCTCCAGCGCGGCCCTCAGGCGCAGGTTGACCGTGTCGTCGGTCTCGCCAAAATATTGCCGGCGTTCGGAGTGGCCTACGATCACGTGGGTCACTCCCAGGCACAATAGCATGGGCGCGGAGATTTCGCCGGTATATGCGCCGTCCGCTTTCCAGTGAACATTTTGGACGCCGATAGCGACGTTCGATCCCGCGGCCGCTTTGATCGCCGCGTCCACATCTACGTAGGGCGGGCAGACCACGATCTCGTCGCGGTCATGGCCGGCGACCAAGGGCAGAAAGTCGCGAAAATAATCCCGCGTCTCGTCCGGAGTCTTGTTCATTTTCCAGTTCGCTGCCATTACTCTTTTTCTCATGAGTGCGCCTTTTCGATTTGGAATAGAGGAACGCTGTTCGACCGGTGAAGCTTTTCAGCGGCACGCTGGTACGCGCGCACGGTTGAGATATCAAAGAGCACGAATCGGCATTTCTTCACGTGCTTTGCAGACGTGAGCGCTTGGATTGTGGCACTAATCGCGATCGGTGCCGCTTCGGACACCGGATATCCGAACGCGCCCGTCGAGATCGCAGGAAATGCAAGTGAAGCAAGTCGACGTTCGTCGGCACGGCGTACGGACTCTCGGTGGCAGCTTGCGAGAGCCTCGGCCTCACTCCCGTCGCCTCCGCGGTAGACGGGTCCGACCGTGTGAATGACATACTTTGCGAAAAGCCTTCCACCAGTCGTGATCACCGCTTTACCCGCCGCCAGCGTGCCAATCTTGCTCACGATCTGCCGGCACTCGGCCAGGATCGCTGGGCCTCCGGCGTCGTGAATCGCACCGTCAACTCCGCCGCCACCCAGAAGGTAGGAATTCGCGGCGTTCACAATCGCCTCGGTGGTTTCTTCGGTGATGTCGGCCGGTCCGTGAATCTCGATCGCTTTGCCGCCATCGAGCAGAAGCCGCATTGTGAAGGTTTGCACGCTAATGTCCGACAGGATCACTTCTTGTCCGTGAGCGCCTCGACTCCCGGCAGCTTTTTCCCTTCCAGGAATTCCAGCGAGGCGCCGCCTCCGGTCGAAATGTGCGTAATCTTGTCGGCCACGTCCGCGGCACGCACCGCCGCCACCGAATCGCCCCCACCCACGATCGAAATGGCTCCCGGATTGTCCGCCACCGCATGCGCGACTTTGAACGTCCCGCGGGAAAAGCCCGGAACTTCGAACACGCCCATCGGGCCGTTCCACACGATGGTGCGGGCCCGCGAGATTTCCTCGGAGAACAGCTCGATGGTCTTCGGTCCAATGTCGAGCGCCATCTTGTCCGCCGGAATGGGCTGCCCTTCGCCGATCTGCTGAATTACGGCGTTCGCCTCCGGCCTCAGAGCGACGACGTGATCCACGGGCAACAGGAACCGCAGATTCCGCTTCTTCGCTTCCGCCAGCAACTGCCGCGCCAGTTCAACCTTGTCCGCCTCCAGCAGCGACTTGCCGATCTCGTATCCCTGCGCCTTAAGGAACGTGTAGGCCATTCCTCCGCCGATGATCAGCGAGTCCACTTTGTTCATCAGGTTCTGAATCACGCCGATCTTGTCGCTCACCTTGGCTCCGCCCAGAATCGCGACGAAAGGTTCTTCCGGATGCTCCAGCGCCTTACCCAGGTATTTCAGTTCCTTCTCCATGAGCAGGCCGGCGGCGGATTTCTGAACGAACTTGGTGATGCCTACGGTCGAGGCGTGGGCGCGATGCGCTGTCCCGAACGCATCGTTCACGTAGTACTCGGCCAGATTCGCCAGTTGCCGGGAGAATTTCTCGTCGTTGGCTTCTTCCTCTGCGTGATATCGCAGGTTTTCCAGCAGCAGGGTCTGGCCTTTTTCCAGTTGGGTCGCGACTTCCTCAGCTTCCGGCCCCACGCACTCGGGACAGAACCCGACGTTTTCGCCGCGCGCCAGCTCCTTATCGAGCAACATGCGCAGCCGCTCCGCCACCGGCTTCAGGCTCAGCTTGGGATTGGGCTTGCCCTTGGGGCGGCCCAGGTGCGAGGCCAGGATAAGCCGTGCGCCGTGGCGCAGGGCGTACTCGATGCTGGGCAGAGTTTCGCGGATGCGGGTGTCGTCCATGACGCGCCCATCTTCCAGCGGCACGTTGAAGTCCACGCGCATGAAGATGCGGTTGCCATTGAGCGGAAGATCACGAAGGGAAAGCTTGGACATGGCTGGTCGTCCTCTTGGAGGCACATAAGCTGCGGGTGCCCCACCCCCTCGCATTTGCGAGAGGGTGGGTTCCGCAAATCTTCACAGGCCCTTACTGGCAATGTAGTTGATCAGGTCGCGCACGCGGCAGGAGTATCCCCACTCGTTGTCGTACCAGGAGATCACCTTGACGCAATTGCCGCCGACCACCAGAGTCATGAGCGAATCCACAATGGAAGAGAAGGGATTGCCTTTGAAGTCCGACGACACCAGTTCCTGCTCTTCATATGCCAGGTAGCCCTTCAGCGGTCCGGACTCCGACGCCTTCTTCAGCGCGGCGTTCACTTCTTCCTTGGTCGTCTTCTTCTCGACCCATGCCACCAGGTCGACCACGGAAACGTTTGGCGTGGGCACGCGCATGGCGAATCCGTCGAGCTTGCCCGCCAGTTCCGGAATCACCAGCTTCAGCGCCTTGGCCGCCCCGGTCGAAGTGGGAATCATCGAAAGCGCTGCCGCCCGCGCCCGCCGCAAATCCTTGTGCGGGAAGTCGAGAATCACCTGGTCGTTGGTGTAGGAGTGAATCGTCGTCATGGTGCCGCTGACGATCTTAAATTCGTCCTGGATCACCTTGGCCACCGGCGCCAGGCAGTTCGTGGTGCAGGAAGCATTCGAAATAATGTGGTGCTTCTTGGCGTCATACTTCTCGTGGTTCACGCCCAGCACCAGCGTGATGTCTTCATTCTTCGCCGGAGCGGAAATGATTACCTTCTTCACCGGGCCGCGCAGATGCTTCTTGGCCTCATTCGCATCGGTAAAGCGTCCGGTCGACTCGATCACGACCTGCGCCCCCACCGACTCCCAGGGCAGCGCCGCCGGATCTTTCTCTTTGAAAACCTTGATGGTCTTGCCGTCGACCGAAATACTGTCGGCGCCGGCCGAGACTTGATTCGGAAGGTTGCCCAGAACCGAGTCGTACTTCAGAAGATGGGCCAGGGTTTTTGGATCGGTCAGATCGTTGACCGCGACGAAGTCCAGGTTTGCGTCTTTGAGCGAGGCGCGCAAAACGTTGCGCCCGATGCGCCCGAAGCCATTGATGCCAACTTTGATTGCCATGTTTCCTCCGTGGATTTATGAGGGCATACTCAGATTTGGTTGACGGTTGAGTGGTAAACAAATGATGTTAGCAGGGAAGGGGAAGCGCCGTAAATGACGGCGGCTTGCTTTTTGACCCAAAGCTCCGATCACGGAATCCCGTGCGCCGGGTCACTGACTTTGCCGGCAGCGCCGGCGTCCCACCGGCTATCGTGCAGGCGTCCCCGCCCGCGCGACCTTCGCCCGAATCAAATCGCCGAGAACGTTAAAGTTGCAATCGCATTTGATGCATTGGCGGATCAATGAGCACCTAACGCCTGAACGTCAATTGGCCGAATTGTGCGTGTGCATGTTGTTGCACAGATTGACTTACCCCTCAACCGAGCACACAATAACCTGCGCGGATGAGAAGGCTCCCCACCTTCTCAGTAGAGACTCCTGAATTCGTTGAGCCACCCTTCGGCAAGACCGATCGGCAAGATTGGATTCGAAAAACGGACGAGGCTATGACTGCGAAAACATCGAAATCTTCGCGCATCCTCCGTATAGCGCTGGGGCTAGCTGTGGTCACCTTCAGCCTGGCGTTTCGCGCCGCGGCTCAGATTGAGATGCCACTCTACAATTTCGGCGGGATGGTCGGCGACTATCCTTGGGCTGGGTTGATTTCTGATGAAGCCGGAAATCTCTACGGCACGGCTGTGTATGGCGGCGACCTCAGCGGGTGTGCATATTTGGGCGCTGCGGCTCAGAGTCTGGACGAGGACAATCCATCCGGTCGTCGCTGACCTAAAATCCCCATAACCCTCATCAACCCCTGGATTCCGCCGCGCCATTCTCTGTGACCCCCGTCACAATCCCCAGCGACCCTTGTCACTGCCCAAAAACTGTGCCCGTCCTCTAATGGATTGACGAAGAGAGCGGTGTGCCCATGCCCGCAAAATTCCCCGGAACAAGAG
The DNA here is from genome assembly GCA_963825155.1 of uncultured Acidobacteriaceae bacterium. Taxonomy (GTDB): domain Bacteria; phylum Acidobacteriota; class Terriglobia; order Terriglobales; family Acidobacteriaceae; genus Sulfotelmatobacter. The sequence goes on from CAWGRZ010000008.1 coordinate 40,177, forward strand.
GCGGCAATGACGAATGACGACCTTATAAAGTGCCCCCTGTGTGGCGGATTCACTCATGTTGACAGTCCAGATCTGCTGGCGGCCCTGCGAGATCCCCGCTTGCGCGAGCAGGTCGAACAGTACGTCCAGGGAGTACTAAAGTCTCCCGCGGAAGATCGGATACCAGTCGGCGCCACCCACACCGGACGCGACTTCCAGAAAGACGTTCATAGCTGGAATCCTTTCGTGCCTATGTGGCAGAGAAGTCCGAAAGAGTGAGCGTTCGGACGCGAGTCTGGCGCGTGCCGTACAGAAAGACGTAGCCAGGCCACGTCTCATCGAACTGCGGTCCGGAAAGAGGAAAATTATGTCAATCACCAAGCAGCAAGCGCTCGAATATCACAGCCGGCCGCGCCCGGGAAAAATCGAAGTCACACCCACCAAGCCCTGCCTTACCCAGCGCGATCTGAGCCTCGCCTACACTCCCGGCGTGGCTGAGCCTTGCCTTGAGATCGAGAAGAATCCGCAGGATGCCTACAAATACACCGGCCGCGGCAACCTGGTAGCCGTGCTCAGCAATGGCAGCGCCGTCCTCGGCCTCGGCGACATCGGCGCCCTCGCCGGAAAGCCGGTCATGGAAGGGAAGGCCGTTCTCTTCAAGCGCTTTGCCGACGTCGACGTTTTCGATATCGAGGTCAACAGCCACGATCCCCAGGAGATCATCAAGCTCTGCCAGTTACTCGAGCCCACATTTGGAGGAATTAATCTCGAGGACATCAAGGCTCCGGATTGTTTCCAGATTGAAGAAGCCCTGCGCCAGACCATGAAGATTCCCGTCTTCCACGACGACCAGCACGGGACCGCGATCATTTCCGGGGCAGCGCTGCTGAATGCTCTGGAAGTGGTTGGCAAGGATATCGACAAGGTGCGCGTGGTGTTCAACGGCGCTGGAGCAGCCGGCATTGCCTGCGCCGAGCACTATGTGCGCCTGGGAGTGAAGCGCGAGAACATCATCCTGTGCGACACCAAGGGCGTGGTTTACAAGGGCCGCACCGTCGGGATGAATTCATACAAGGCGCGGTTCGCGCAGGAAACCAAGCTGCGCACCCTGGCCGAAGCCATGGCCGGCGCCGATGTTTTCGCCGGACTTTCGGTGAAAGGGGCAATCACTCCCGACATGGTGCGCTCCATGGCGCCAAATCCCATCGTCTTCGCCATGGCCAATCCCGATCCTGAAATTACCTACGAAGAGGCCAAGGCCTGCCGCAGCGATGTCATCATCGCCACCGGGCGCTCGGACTATCCCAACCAGGTCAATAACGTGCTCGGGTTCCCCTTCATTTTTCGTGGAGCTCTCGACGTACGCGCAACTTCCATCAATGAAGAGATGAAGCTCGCGGCCACCCACGCCCTGGCCGATCTGGCCAAGGAGCCCGTTCCGGATTCTGTCTGCCGCGCCTATGGCGTGACCCGCCTGCAGTTTGGCCGCGAGTATCTGATTCCCAAACCCTTCGACCCGCGCGTGCTGATGTGGGAGGCCTCCGCCGTGGCCGAGGCGGCCATGCTCAGCGGCGTCGCGCAGGAACCGGTCGATCTCAATACCTACCGCGCTCAACTGGAGCGCAGGCTGGGCAAGGCCTACGAAGTCTCGCGCACCATGATTCACAAGGCGCAGGCCAATCCCAAGCACGTCGTCTTTCCTGAGGGCGACCATGAAAAAATACTGCGGGCTTGCCATGTCCTGGTCGAAGAGAAGATCGCGAACCCCATCTTGTTGGGGGAGGCGGGCAAGATTCAAGCCCAGGCGCACGATCTGGGATTGGATCTGGAGGGCATGCAAATCGTCGATCCCGCGACCTCGGAACATCGCCAGGCCTACATTCAAGAACTATTCCGCCTGCGCCAGCGCCACGGCGTCACCCTGCACGAGGCCGAGAACCTCATCGACAACCGCAACGTGTTTGGCTCCATGATGGTCCACATGGGGGACGCGGACGCCCTGGTTTCGGGTGTGACCCAGCATTTTCCGGACACTATTCGTCCCGCCTTGCAGATCGTCCGCATGCGCGAGGGCTTGCACCGCGTCTCCGGCTGCTACGCCGTCATCACGCGCAAGGGAGAAGTCTTCTTTCTGGCCGATACCAGCGTGAACATCGAGCCCACCGCGGAAGACCTGGTCGAGATCGCGCTGTGCACGGCCCACATGGCCCGCCGCTTCAACATCACACCCCGGGTCGCCATGCTGTCGTTCTCCAGTTTCGGCAGCGTGGACCATCCTCTTTGCGCCAAGGTGCGCAAGGCGGTGGAGTTGATCAAGTTTGCCGACCCCACCCTGATCGTCGACGGTGAAATTATGGCGGACGAGGCCCTCTCTCCCGAGATTATCGAAAAGCATTATCCGTTCAGTGCGCTGAAGGGCGGCGCCAATGTGCTCATCTTCCCCGACCTGGCTTCGGCAAACATTTCGTGCAAGCTGCTCACGAAGATCGGCGGCGGCGAGATTATCGGGCCCATCCTCATGGGGATGAGCCGGCCCGTCCACGTCCTGCTGCGCGGGGCGACGGCCGAGGAGATTGTCAACGTCGCCGCCCTCGCCGTGGTCGATGCCCAGGAGAACGACACCTACAGTCATCCCCACGTGCACGTGGCGGTCGAGCCGGAGTTGGTGGGAGAAGACTGATCATCGAGAGCGGCGCTTCACCGGAGGAGGTCCTATGTCCACGCTTTGGAACTCGCGGTACGCGCAGCGCACGTTGGGAATCAAAAGTTCAGCCATCCGTGAACTTTTGAAGGTCACGCAAAATCCCGAAATTATTTCCTTTGGCGGCGGACTGCCCGCGCCCGATGTCTTTCCAATAAAGCGCTTCGAAGAGGCCTGCCACAAAGTCCTCGCGGAACAGGGCGCACAAGCCCTGCAGTATGGCACCACCGAGGGCTATGAGCCCCTGCGCGAGATGATCGCCAGAAATATCGCGCGCTACGGCATCGTCGCGAAGGCAGAGAACGTCCTGATCACATCCGGTTCGCAGCAGGCCCTCGACCTGATCGGCAAACTGCTGATCAATCGCGGAGACCGGGTGCTGGTGGAAGCTCCAACTTACCTGGGCGCTCTGCAGGCCTTCAACGTTTATGGCGCGCAATACGTCTCCGTTCCCGTCGACGATGATGGCCTGATCACCGAGCGGCTGGAGCCTTGCCTGCGTTCCGGGCCCAAGTTTATGTACGTGCTGCCGAACTTCCAGAATCCGGCGGGAGTGACGTTGTCGGAAGGCCGTCGGCAACAGCTTATTTTACTGGCCGACAAGTACGGCATTCCCATCGTGGAAGACGATCCTTACGGCAAGTTGCGCTACGAAGGTGAACACATTCCGCCTCTGGTCGTCCTCGACCGCGAGAACCTTCGCCGCGATAACGGCTTCACTATCGGCAATGTCATTTACCTGAGCACGTTCTCGAAGACCCTGGCGCCGGGAATTCGTCTGGCGTGGATTGTGGCGCCCGAGGATGTGATCAGCAAGCTGGTGCAACTGAAGCAGGCTGCGGATCTCCACACCTCCACGTTCAATCAGTACGTTGCCTACGAAGTGGCGCGCGACGGCTTTCTCGACCAGCACGTCAAGCTCATTCGCCAGGTATATCGCGAGCGCCGCGACGCCATGCTGCACGCCTTGCGCGATTATTTCCCTCCCGAACTGACCTGGACTCATCCCAAGGGAGGACTGTTTCTCTGGGTGACGATGCCGGAAGGCACCGACTCCCAAGCGCTGTTTCGCACCGCGCTGGCGGAGAATGTCGCATTCGTCGCCGGAGACAGCTTCTACGCCGACAACGGCCACGAGGGCAGCCGCCACATGCGGCTGAATTTCTCTCACTCGCAGCCGGAGCAGATTCGCGAGGGCATCCGCCGTCTCTCGGTCGCGGTGAAGATGCAACTCCGGGCAAGCCATCAACTCTCAGTCGTCGGCCACTAGGCGTAGCGCAATCTTGATTCCGGTCCGACGTAGGACCAGCCGACCCCGGCATGTTCCAGCGCCTCCGGTCCCAGTGACCACGATCACATTTTCCGGTGACGCGGGGCACCGCATTACCGGCGCCCATCATCCATACTGTAATTGCCCAGAGTCCGGCCAGGTCAGGCCTCTGCCTGATGGCTGAGAGCTGATAGCTGACAGCTGCTTCCCGGAGGTGATCCATGACGTTCACAGCGCTCATTATCATTGCTGTCGTTGCGCTGGCGGTCGGGCTTTTCGTGTTTCGCGCTATCCCTGCCGTGCGCGCCTACTTCGACTATCGGGGCAAACGGCTGGTCACATGTCCCGAAACTCACAAGACCGAAGCCGTCGACGTTGCTGCCGGAGAAGCTGCCGTCGGAGCATTCCTCTCCGAGCCCACCGTTTACCTCACCCAATGTTCGCGCTGGCCCGAACGGCAGGACTGCGGCCAGGAATGCCTGCAACAGATCGAGATCGATCCCGAGAACTGCTTGGTCTGGAATATCGTCTCCAAGTGGTATGAAGGGAAGAGTTGCGTGTTTTGCCACAAACCAATCGGCCCCCTGCATCATCTGGATCACGCTCCCGCCCTGCTGGGGCCCGATCAAAAGACAGTCGAGTGGAAAGAACTCCGACCGCAGCAACTGCCTGAGGTTTTAACGACCCATCGCCCCGTGTGCTGGAATTGCCATATAGCGGAAAACTTCCGCCGGGCGCATCCCGAGCTCGTGGTTGACCGGGAGCCGGAAGCTAGGCGCATGGCCTGAACACCGTTGTACAGATGACGGTGCCGTAGGTGCGTGGCAATATCGGCCAAACTCGCAAAAAACATCGGTAAGCGCCGAGCCCATCCATACTTCACGGCCAGGGCTCCCGCCGTTCGGTCGTAGACAGCGGCGATGCGAGGAAGCCGGAAGAAGGCGGAGAAAGGCGGCCGAGAAACTCGGCCGCCTTTTTCCGGTATCAGCGTCGTTAGAAGTGAAACCCGATTTCCGCCGTCAGCGTACGCGGTGTGACGTAATGCGTTCCGCTGAACGTAGACAGGAAGTTGTAAAGCGCGTACTTGTTGGTGAGATTTATCGCCGTAAACTGCAGACTGACTCTGTACTTGTCGCCATGAAACAGGTTGTCGTGTCCAATGGAGAGGTCGAACAGACTCCGCGGCGCAATCCGCGGAGGATTGTGGTCATCATTCTCCGTGTTCGGAGCCGGCACCTGCAATAGCGTGGACCCGAACTGCGACACCGGACAAACAAGCGATGCACTGCCGGGGGCGCCGGCAACTCCGATCTCCGTTGTCGGCGTGGCCCGCACCGATCCGCAGAACAAGCCGGCTTCGAACTCCTGATCCGCCGTGAGCGGGATTCCAAACGAGTCGGTCATCGCAATCGCCGGGGCTCCCGTCGAATCGGTTGTCGTCTGCGCGCAATTGCCGCCGTAACACGGAGTCTGCCCTGCCACCAGCCCGCTGTCATAGCGCCAGTTGAAACCGAACCACGGACCGGCTTTCCACGGCTGGTACTGGATGTGCGTCGTCAGGTTGAATTTTTCGTCGTGATCAATCCGGAAGGGCAGAGATCCTCCGGCCAATACCGTCGACGGAACGGCGCCCGCTCCGCCGATCTGCGGGGTAAAGAATCGTGCCGCCACGCTGGAGAAAACCGCCAGTGCCGAGAATCCATGGAGATTCGGTACGCTCACGCGCCCCGCATATCCCGGAATCTTTGACCGCTCCCATTCCACCGGAAACGTGATCGGGGTGTTCCCCAGGATGCTGAAGTCGTAGCCGTTGTGCGTGTATTTCCAGATGTACTCGCCCGAAAAAACCAGATAGCGCCCAAATGCCTGTTGGATTCCGGCATGAAACTCATTGCGCCAGCCGGGTGCCAGCGGCGTAGGCTGTGCCGCTTCGAAGCACCCCAGAAGCGGATTCAATACGGAGTTGTTGCATCCCACACTCGAAAGCACCAGATTCTCATTGAACGGCGTTTCCAGCAGCCGGGCATAAGAAACGCGCAGCACGGTGTTGGTCTTCTTGATGTTGTAGGCAACTCCAAGACGAGGTTCCGCTTCTTTGTGGGCCGAAAGCCCGTTGTAAATATCGCCTCGAACTCCCAGATTCAGCGCCCAGTTCCCCTTGGTGATGTTGTCCCGCACATAGAGAGCGAGTTCTTTCACGTCGGTGTGGCCATTGAAACCGTAGAGACCGCCTCCTCCCGGCTGCGTCAGATCATACGGGAACAATGTTGTGCACGGCGCATCGATGGCCTGTTGCGTGACCGTGTTGTAACAAGGGTTTCCATTCGCATCCACGAGGGAGGGAAGAAACGTCGGATCGACAATGCCCAGCCGATCGTTCTCATTCAAGAACGTCTGCTGATACACCGCTCCCACTTTTACGTTGTGAATTCCCTTGACGTACGACAGATCGGAACGCACGCCCGCGTTGGTGAGCGTCCGATCCTGCCCCACAGTTTCCCGTTGTAGATTCGTCGGTCCCAGATCGGCGAAGGGATTGCCGCTGGGGTAATAGTCGAAGTGGTCGCGCCGCACAAAAGTGCCCAGCGTAAACACGGAATTGGAACTGATCAGCCGCGTCCACGAGGGCGCGATGTTGAACGTCTGAATTTGCGAGCGCTGGTCAGAAGGCCCGACCACGTTGCCGTTCGGATCAAGGCCTCCGTTATCCACCACCACCCCGTTCCACGGAGTGGCGTTTTGCGTATCGTAGGTGTTCGGCGTCTGGAACCAGGAGCGTGTATAGCCCAGATTGACGTGGATCGAATCTCCCGGACTGATCTGATAATCCACGCGGTCGAACACATTCTCCTCGTTTCCCTTGTCGTGCATCACGACGAACTCAGGAGGATCGAGAAACCGCCCGCTGTTCAATCCGCTCGCCGAAATGAAATTGCCCCAGTTCTTGCCACCGTAGGCCAGGTTGAAGTCAACATTTGACGTCCCAAAAGATCCATAAGAAGTCGTCAGGCTGCCGTGCGGAGTCGTCACCCCCTGACCCGACTGCGTCGTCACGTTGATGACGACGCTGGTCTTGTCGCCATATTCCGCCGGGGGCGCGCCCGAAATGACTTCCATCGACTGAATCGCATCCATCGGGATCTGATTGGAGAAGACTTTACTCTGCTGGTCTGTAATGGGCTGGCCATCCACCGAGAATGAATTCTCCGCGTGATCGCCCAGGCCGTGGAACAAGCCGTTGGAATCGGCGGCGATTCCCGGAGTCGACAGCGTCACCAGCGAACTCACCGACGACGACTGGCTTTCCAGTGGCATTTTGTCGAACAGGTTCTTGTCCACATCTGTGTGGAATGTGGGATCGTTTTCAATCAGGTCTCCACCTTCCGCTTCCACCGTCACCGCCGTCGTCGAACCGGCAACCTGGAGTTTGATCGAGAGCGTGACCGGCACCGAAGAGCGTGGTTCCACATCCTCGACGAAGGCGGCGAATCCCGTCGCCACTACGGTCAAGTGATATGGATTGAAAGGAATGTTGGTGAACTCGAATTTCCCGCCGCTGTCCGTAGTCGCGGAACGATCGAATCCGCTGACCGGATTCTGAATCTCGACCTTAGCTTTGGGGACGACCGCTCCGGTGGGATCGACCACCGTGCCGTCGACTGAGCCGAAGTTACCAACCGCCTGCGCTGCCGCGATATTGACGGTAAGCAGCGCCACCGCCGCCAACGCGGCGAAGCGCACATAAGAAGAATAAGAGTAACGATAAGAAGTAGGCATAAGCCCTCCTGAAATAAATAGGGAATTGGCCGGCCCAAAGACGCTGCGCGTCAAGCGGCAACGACGAGCCGGAACTTCAATTTGTGGGAATCCCTACAGGACTGGAGGACCGCGAATGCCGAGGTGGGAGAAATCGAACCGCGTCTTGGCGACGGCGTCTTCTTCCCGCAGCACGCCGACCGCGGCAAAAATCGGAGCAGCATAGGTGGAACTGGCGGTGGGACTGGTGCTGTGCGCCGCCACGCAAATCGAGCAGGTATTAGCATCCGTCTGGTTGGGATGAACGTGGCTAGACTCCACCGCCGCCGTCCACAACATCAGGGACAGGCAGAGCCACGCCGACCATCGCATCCACGAACGCATTTCGTTCCTGCTATCGACTTCCTGCTTGGGGAATTTAGATTTCCTAAGCTTATAACGGTTATCCCCGCAAGGCAACGACAGACAAGTTACTATAGAAACGTGCGATGGCGTTGAATCGAAGTCGTAGAAGGAAAAATCAGCCGCGGAGCGGCGAAAGAAAAGATCCCCAGCCCACATCGAGACCACCGTCATCCCAAACGCACTCATTTTCAAACTCGAGGTCAGCATGGCAGAACCCACTTACGAAGAACTGAAAGCGAAACTGTCTCAACTGGAAAAAGAAGTCGAAACCAAGAAGCGCAGCGGCGACTTGATTTTCAAGGTCGGAGAGAAGGGCGGCGTCAGCGTCTACGGCCTCGGCCGTTTCCCCGTCACCCTCTACTACGAACAATGGAATCGCCTCCTCGGCGCCGCCACCGAAATCAAGAGCTTCATGGAAGAGAACAAGTCGAAACTGAAGCTCAAAGAGCAAGGGTAAAAAAGGCTCGACAAATGCCCAGCGTGACCAACGCTGCTGGCTCGCGTTCTTGCCACAGAGCCTGCCCTGAGCGTGTCGAAGGGCTCGGTAGTGTCCTAATTTCGATCTTGCTTTCTTCGCGACCTTTGCGAATCCTTAGTGTTCTTTGCGGTTACAAGGCTCTTGCTCCCCGAAATTACGACGCTACCGAAAGGGCGGTACCTTCGTAATCCCTCATGCGCGAATTAACTACCTTCGCGCATTTACCCCAGCAAATACTTGGAGTATGAGGAACGTTGCCATCTTCGCCACGCTGCTGCTCTGCGGCTTCGCCGCGTTCTCCTGCGCGCAAGATCGCGTTTTCGACTGGACTCCTGCCAACAGCGAGACTATCCCCATGGATCCCGCCAGCTTGGACGCCGGTCGCGTCTACCATCCCGCAGCCGGAGGTGGCAACATGCACGTCGATATCGAAGCTAGATATCCCGTCACCGTCGCCATGGCCTGGGCCGACGAATGGAACAACACGATGCAGCACCCCGAGGCTCCCGCGAATCTCAGCTTCCTCTGCGTGAAGGAGCATGTCACCAGCACGATTTACGAGTGCCATCTTCCCTCCGAGCGTCCCATGATTATCACCTTCCGAGACGAGCGCAAGCCCCAGAAGCCGGTGGTCGCCACCATTGGCGCCATCCTTGGGCCCGGCGTCCGGCAATTCATGTCCCCCAACGATCTCCACATCCAGTACTACAGCTGGACTTGTGTGAACAATTGCATCCAGCCCGAGTTCCACTGGCGTCGCATCGTGAAGGAAAAATACGATGTAACCGCGGCGCCCAAAGTCTACGGTTTGATGACTCCCGACCACGATGCCCAGGAACTCAGCGTGAAGATCAAGTCGCCCGTTCCCCTCACGGTCGCCATACTCCCATCCCATCTTGCCGACCAGGTCTACGACAAAACCGTGCCCCTCACCGATGTCCTCGACAAGACCGGCTGCAAGGAACGCGGCGTCCAGTCGCTCAGCTTCAATTGCACCTTCAACCTCTCGGATGGATCGCAGACAATCCTGATCCTTCCCGATATCACCTTCTCCGGCCGCAAGAAAGCCGACCTCGAGATCGAGACGGTGAAATGCGTCGAACACTGCGAGCTCCTGAATCCTCCGCCGAATCCGTAGAAGGTAGGCGTGCTTGGCTGATGAAGATTTTCCATTACACCCAAAATCCCCATCCGGTAGGACGAACAGACGGCGCAAACTTGTGTAAACGCTGTTTTCAACACCTATCCCGATGGTTCGCAGCGGCTACGAGGCGTTGTTCTGTAATCGAAAGTGAATGGCCAGCAATGCGTCCATCGCGTGCTTACCCCAGTGGGAGTAGAACAAGAGGCGCCATGTCCAGATGGCCTCTTCGGGGTTTGCTTGAGCGGCTTCGATGAAGACGAGCCCTTTTTTCAAATCGTCGAAAATGTCCGCAATATCGTCGGCTAGAGTTCCGACGATGGCTTCGTTGTCATGGGTCGGATCGAACACTTGGTGGTAGAGATCCCAGTCCCCCAGTTTTTCTTTCAGGGAGTTGTAGAGCTGTTCCCATTCTGCGTGCCTAACTTTTGGCGACGATTTCTGCTGCTGGCTGTCGCAACCCTCGACATCAGGCATCTCAATCGCTTGGTCGATAAGTTTTGGTAGGACTCGGTAAATCTGTGCAACAAATTCACCTCTGTCCATGTGCGATGCAGAATCCACAATGGAGCAGAATCGCTTTGCGGCCACGCCAAACCGATCCGCAACTTCCGCATTGTTGTTCGAGGTTCCCATCCGTCCGTGGTGTGTTGTCAGCTTACCAAATGGGATGGTTGATGTAATATCGCGGCGCGATATCACTCAATGACCAGCGGTCAAAACGTGTAATCGCCTGGTTACATCACTTGATCAGGGTCCGCAGCTTGTGGTGAGGTATTAGTTTGCTACGATAGCTGTGCTCAAGACGGAGTTCGTATGAGACGCCATTACTTGTTTTTTGTAGTGTTTTTGGCCCTTGCCGCATCGGCACAGGACTGGCAGGCCTGCAAACCGGAAGGCGGTTACTCATTCAACGATGTGAAGGCAACGATCCAGAACGTCTCCTTCATCTCTCTGAGAACCTTGGAGTAAGATCAGCATGACGCTGAGTCAATCATTCGGAGCTATTCCAATGGGTCCTCATAGCATCATCTTTCTAGCTTCCCTTGTCGTAGCCGTCGTGCTTCTTATTCTGGTGGATCGTCTGCTGCGCCCCGGCTTGCGCGGACTCCTAGACGATGTGACCGCCCTGCCCGCAGCTACCGAGTTTTACCTGCGTGCCTTTGCCCTCGCGATCGTGTTTGTCGCGCTCGCCGCGTTGCTCGGCGCACACCCCGATCTCAAGAGAGACGCGTACTTCATGGAGTACGTCTGGGCCGTCGCCACCGTTCTGCAGGATGTGTTTCAGAACTTGCTGATTGTCCTTCTCGTTTACGTTGCGCTGATCACCGTGCTGATGGCGTCCCTGAGGCGCAAGCATTGAACTGCGAATCATGACCAACGAGCACTATCTGATAGTCTCCTATTTTGTCGTCGCTTTGGTGTCGCTTGGCCTCGGCGTGGCTGCCCACCGCGTACTGCGAAGGCCCTTTGCCGCGATCGGCGAGGCTTTTGCCGGCAAGTCTCGCCTCTCCACGTGGAAGCGTACGCTCACTCTCTCCATGATCATGGCCGCCGCCTTGGGTTTTCTAAGCGTCAGCTACCGGGGTTGCGGCAAGAGTTATGCAGAGATTGTCGAGGACCGCAGCTACCTGGTGCAGATGAATCGCGAGCAGTTGCAGGCCGCCTCCGACTGGATCGTTTATGCCGTCTTCGCCTGGTGCCTCGTAGTCGTGATCTGCCTCGTCGTTGTGCGTCGGAAGGGAAAAGGCTCAGCGGTCAATGAGTGAAATGGCTGGTTACGCCAACCGACGGAACCAAGTTTTCGCCTACAATCCGTAGGAATACGGCATGGATGCGATAAGCCCCAAAGACGGAGGCGTGTCCGTAGCGCCTAAAGTTTCTGTCAAGACCATCCTGGCTGTGTCTGCCTTGAGTATCTTTACCGCATTCGTTACCTGGCGTGCCAGAGTGGTCGAGATCGCTCTGGAACAGCCGCTGAACGTTCGTGCATCTGCTCCCGATTTCCGGGCCACCACGACCGACGGCAAGAGTGTCTCGCTGGCCGACTTTCACGGGAAGAAGGTAGTGCTTACGTTTTGGGCGAGCTGGTGCGGCCCGTGTCAGGAGGAGATGGGCGCGCTGAATACGTTTTACAGCGCTCACCATACAGCCTTGAGTGATTTCGAGATTCTCGCCGTCAGCGTTGATGGAGATGTAGCTCAGGCCACGCGTTTTGCCAACGAAAAGAAACTAAGCTTTCCTGTGCTACTCGATCCGCACGAGACCGTGGCGAGAGCTTATGAAGAAAACGGCATTCCCACTCTATTCATCATTGATAAGTACGGAAAAATCACCTTCGCACACGTGGGCTACGATCGAATCGACCCGTCCCGAAGCGAATCACTGGAACGAGTGCTGGCGCACGAGCTAGGAATTGACCTTGACCAGCCCGCGAACGGAGGATCCGGTGGCGCCGCCAGCGATTGAATTCGTGCGCGTGAGCAAAACGTATCAGAAGCGTTTTGGCGGGCCGCGCGTAGCGGCTCTTTCCGAGATTTCGTTTGAAGTGGCAAGGGGCGAAATATGCGGGTTTCTTGGTCCAAACGGCGCGGGCAAGACGACCAGCATGAATATCCTGATGGGCTTCGTTTACGCAGACGAGGGGCAATCTCGCGTCCTCAGCTACGCACCGGGCGATGTGCGGGCGAAGGAGCGGATCGGTTTTCTTCCTGAGAGCTTCGCGTTCTACCGGCATCTGGACGCGGCGCATTTGCTTGAGTTCCATCTTCGGTTAAGCGGCCGCCGGGTGATCGATCCCGGAGCGCTCATTGCTGGGCTCTTGGCTCAGGTCAAACTCGACGGCTATAAGGGTCTGAAGATTGGGAAATACTCGCGCGGGATGGTGCAGCGGGTGGGAATCGCCCAGGCTCTTCTCGGCGATCCGGAGCTTCTGGTGCTCGACGAGCCCACATCCGGGCTGGATCCTGCCGGACGAAAAGACGTCCGTGACCTCATCCTGGCCCTGAAGGCAGCAGGCAAAACCATCTTTCTCAGCTCACACATTCTTTCGGAGGTTGAGAACGTTTGCGATCGGGTCATCATCATCAACGGTGGCCACGTCGTTCGTGAGGGAGCGCTGCACGAGATGCTCGACGACGGCGACCGCGTCGAAATCGTGGTTGATCAGTTGCCGGAAGCGGTCGAGCAAGCTGTAAGGCAGATGGGCGCCTCGGTGGATCGGCAGCCGGGCCGGGTGCGCATCGTTGCTGATACCGATCAAAAGCGACGGATGGCCGAAATGCTGTGGACAGGCGGCTGTGACGTGCTCAGGCTCACGCCCATGAAGAGTTCGCTCGAGGATATGTTCCTGAAGTTGGTGGGAGGGCCAAGCGCAGAATGAAAATCCGGACCGTAGCGCTGAATACGTTTACGGGCTTTCTGCACACCAAAGTCATTGTCGTAGCAGGCCTGCTGTTTGCTCTACTCGTTCTGATGGGGATTTTTTCTGTACTGACGTTCACATCGAAACCCGAGTACCTAGGTAGCTTGCTGCACGACATAGCGGCGACGAGCACGGCGCTGAGCGCATTTGGCAGCTTGCTGGCTGCGTTCGCGGCGGCCGATGCAGTTTCGGCTGAGATGAAGAGTGGAACGGTTCTCGCCGTTATGGCCCGGCCGCTGCAGAGATGGCAATTTCTGGCCGGCAAATATTGCGGCGTGCTGCTTCTGATGTTGGCCTACACCGTTGCGATGCTGGGAGCAGGACTTTTTCTGTACCGGTTGGCGGGGTTGCCATTCCGCACTCCCTGGTGGATTTTGATTGTTTATCCGCTGGTGCGCTACGCGGTGTGGGCGGCGATTGCCATGTTGCTTGTCACGTTCCTTCATCCGATCGTCACGATGGCGATTGTCGCAGTCATAATCGCGGTCATAAGGATTCTGGTGAGTCCAGGTGCTGGCGATTATCCGGCATGGAGTCGTGTTCCGCTGCACGTCTTCCTTCCTCTTACGACGTGCGTGCTCTCGGAAGACCGCTTTTTCAGCATGACGCAGGAATCGTTGCATCGCTACCCATGGACCTACCACATAACCGCCCTGGCCTATGGCCTTGATTACGCCTTCGTGTGTTTTCTTCTTGCTGTCGTCGTGTTTCGGCGCCGCAACCTTTCAAGTGATTAGCTTTGTTTCGAGTTTTCTTTCAATAACTGGCGAAACATCGCCTTATCACTCATTGCCCCAAGACGCTTGCGGTTCCCGCAAGAAGCCGCCGACGGGATTCCGACCCACCGAGCATTTTCCTCAGACTTTGTGTGACGTCCAACCTTGACCCACAAATTCAAAGAGCAGATCATCGTCAAGGCGGAGGCGGCATACGGAGAAAGCGCAAGAACGCTCATAACTCCTTTGTTGTCAAGATTTTGACCTCTAAACCCTTGGGGCTCAAGATTTTGCTGACCATTTTTGTAAACCCCGCGCCAGTCAAGCCTTTCACAGGGGAGGGGGGAGGGGGGTATACCCTCGAACGACGGGTTTTCCGGAAATGAAACTCGCTCGCGCCGGCTTCCGAAGCTCGCTGCCTGAGCTTTCTTTTCGCAAGATATCCACAGCGCGAACCAGTTTCCAAATCGTTCTCATCCCGGCGCCTGCGCGCAGCGAAGATGGAGGAATCTGCTGTCTCCCGCGAACCGCAGGGGTGAGCGCCGCGGCTGCCCTAACGTACCCAACTGAGAACTGAGAACCAGGAGCTGACAACTGCTTTTCGGGCTATAATAGAAAGACTGTGCCCAAGTATTCCATCGTCGTCCCCCTGCACAACGAGCAGGAGAATGTCACCGACCTCTACGACCGCCTGAAGGCAGTCATGGAAGCGCACGGCGAGACATTCGAAATCGTGCTCGTCGACGATGGCTCCAGCGACCACACCTTCGCCATGCTGCGCGAAATCGCCGCCGTCGACAGCCGCGTCACCGTGGTCAAGTTGCGCCGCAACTTCGGCCAGACCGCGGGCCTCGCCGCCGGCTTCGACCATGCCCGCGGCGAATACATCATCGCCATGGATGGCGATCTGCAGCACGATCCCAACGACATTCCGTTGTTCCTGGAAAAAATCGCCGCCGGTTACGACATTGTCAGCGGCTGGCGCAAAGTGCGCGTCGACAATTTCTGGATGCGCCGCATCCCTTCTCGCATCGCCAACTGGATGATGGCCAAAATCAGCGGCGTCGACATTCACGATTTCGGCACCACCTTCAAAGCCTACCGCCGCGACATTCTGGAACAAGTCCCACTCTACGGCGAACTGCACCGCTTCATTCCGGCGCTGGCGTCATGGCATGGTGCCACGATCTGCGAAGTGCCCATCCGCAACGTGAACCGCGAGCACGGGGTTTCGCACTACGGCATCACCCGCACCTTCCGCGTCTTCTTCGACCTGCTGACCATTCGTTTCCTGCTGCGCTATCTTTCGCGCCCGCTGCACTTCTTCGGAACTTTCGGCATGACGAGCATCTTCGGCGGCAGCGCGATCGTCGCCTGGCTGGGCGTGGAAAAGTTCCTGCGCCACGTCCCGGTCATGGCCTCGCACGGCCCGCTCATGATGGCCGCTCTCGGTCTGCTGCTCGGCGGCCTGAACCTGCTGGCCATCGGCCTGCTCGGCGAAATGCAAGTCCGCCACTACCACGAACCCAGCCGCCGCGCTCCTTATTCCGTCGACCGCGTCCTGCGCTCGCAGAACGAAGAACACAGCGTCTCCGAATAATTTCTAAGATTCGGCGCGCCCCCAGCAAGACGAGCCCTGATTTTCTTCGCGACCTTCGCGCCCTTTCTTTGCGAACTTTGCGGTTAAAGGCCCTGTCTTCGATCTGAGCCAGAAAATCCGCATCGGCCTTGATGCCACCGATCTCCCAAGCGATCCGCTTTCCGCGGCGTATAATGTGCCGTTTGGAGTTTTCGTCGTATGACTCAAACCACGCAGCACGAATTGCAACTGGCTCGCCGCATGTCGCGCCTCGGTACCGAGACCGCATTTGAAGTCTTGAACAAAGCGCGCGCTCTCGAGCGCCAGGGCAAGAGCATCATCCACCTGGAAATCGGCGAGCCGGACTTCGACACGCCCGCGAACGTGGTCGAAGCCGGCATTACCGCTCTGCGCAAAGGCTGGACGCATTACGGTCCCTCAGCCGGTTTGCCGGATTTGCGCCAGGCTCTGGCAGAATATGTAAGTCGCACTCGCGGTGTGAAAGTGACGAGCGACGAAGTGGTTGTCGTTCCCGGCGGCAAGCCGATTATTTTCTTCACTATCCTGGCATTAGTTGATGATGGAGATGAGGTCATCTACCCCAACCCCGGATTCCCCATCTACGAGTCCATGATTCACTACGTAGGCGGAAAGGCCGTGCCCGTTCAACTGAAAGAAGCGCGCGACTTCTCCCTCGACGTGAACGAACTGGCCGCGCTCATCAACGACCGCACCAAGCTGATCATATTGAATTCACCCCAAAACCCTACGGGCGGAATCATGGAACGCCGCGATGTCGAGCAGATCGCGGAAATCATCGGCGACCGCAACATCATGGTCCTCTCCGACGAAATCTACAGCCGCCTGCTCTTCGACGGAGGCCAGCATTTCTCCATCATGTCGGTGCCCGGAATGCAGGAGCGCACCATCCTGCTCGACGGCTTCTCAAAAACCTACGCCATGACCGGATGGCGCATGGGCTATGGCGTGATGCGCCCTGACCTGGCCGCGCACATGACCCGCCTGATGACCAACTCGAATTCGTGCACGGCGAGCTTTACGCAGGTGGCGGGAATTGAAGCGATCCGCGGCGACCAGAGTTCCGTGGATCAAATGCGCGACGAGTTTCAGCGCCGCCGCGATGTCGTCGTGGCCGGGCTCAACCAGATCAAAGGCTTCTCCTGCCGCATGCCCAAAGGCGCGTTCTACGTGTTCCCCAACATCACGCAAACGGGATGGAAGTCGAAGCCGCTAGCCGATGCGTTGCTGGAGCAGGCCGGAGTCGCCGCGCTTTCCGGCACCGCCTTCGGAGAATACGGCGAAGGCTATCTGCGCTTCAGCGTGGCCAATTCGCTGGAGAATCTGCAGCAGGCGCTCGATCGTATCGATCAGTGGACGAAGAAGAATCTGTGACCGTCCGTTTGCCCTGACAAAGAAGGCTCATCCGATGAGAAAGGCATTCTGGCGATGTAACTCTGGCCCCTACTACTCGTCCCTTCGTTGTCCCATGGATGGTTGGACGTTTGAAGGATGTTCGGAGCTGATTGCCGCGGTGGAAAGAGCGGAGCGAAAGAATGAGGCCTTGTGCATTAGCGTGTTGGTCCATGAGGGAGCGCCCGAGAAGGCGATCAAAAGAGCAATCATCATCGAGTTTGGAAGTGTTGCAGCAATCTTCGATGCACTTCTTCCCGAAAGCTACCTGATAGGCGGTCAAGTTAAGAAGCTGCATCAACTGGGGCGCGAGCACCTTTAGCAGGCTGCTGAAAAACTCGAATCGGGGCTAGTTTTGAAAGGGCGCGGCTTCTAGCCGCGCCGTAAGGGCCGTAAAATCAGCCGCGGCTTTAGCCGCTGCGGGAGCGCTCGATCAACAAAGAGAGTTTTTTCAGCATCCTGCTAGAATTTTGTCGCGATGATCACGAAGATGAAGTCGCCACGAGTTTCGCGGCCAACATCCAGCCGTCCGCACGCGCCGGGTTACGGTTTTCCTGAAGGCAGCAAAGGCCTTCTCCCGTGGTCGTGGGCCGAGCAGCGCCTGAAAAAATCGCACAATTATTGGATCACCACCGTGAAACCCGACGCCTCTCCCCACACCATGGTCGTCTGGGGCTTGTGGCGGGATGGCCGCTTCCTGTTCAGCACGGGCAGCAAGTCGCGCAAAGCGCGCAATCTGGCGCAGAATGCGCACTGCGTGGTCTGCACCGAACACGCGCACGAAGCGGTCATCGTCGAGGGTATCGCCGAAATCGCCGACGTTGCCGCGCGGCGCAAATTCCTTCCGGTATACGAGAAGAAGTACAAGTTCGATATGTCGACAATGAAGGGCGACATTCTTGCGATGAAGGAGCCAGTCTTCGCGGTGCGGCCACGCCTTGTATTCGGTCTGTGGGAAAAGCATTTCCAGAGCAAGTCCACCCGCTGGACGTTCGAATAACGTTCGAATAGCGATCGAATAGCGATGGAGCAGCCGTTACCTTCGTTACCCCTCTCGCACCCCTCCAGTTACGCGTGCATGCGGTTCGCCAACCTATAATTTCTCCAAGCCACACAGACTGGAACTCGTAAAAAATGGTGGGAAAGTCGCCACAAAACTCAAAGGAACAAGCCACGCCCTGGATTTACGGTCCGTGGCTCGACCTGATCGTGGGCTGTGGAGCCTGGTCCGCACCGCTTTTGTTGCTTTCCTATTTTTCGCTGGCCTCGAGTACCCGCACCTGGTCGATCGTGTTCTACGTGCTGGCGGTCTTCTTTAATTATCCGCACTACATGGCGACGATTTACCGCGCCTAC
Organism: uncultured Acidobacteriaceae bacterium; assembly: GCA_963825155.1. Classification (GTDB taxonomy): domain Bacteria; phylum Acidobacteriota; class Terriglobia; order Terriglobales; family Acidobacteriaceae; genus Sulfotelmatobacter. The sequence continues at coordinate 58,413 of CAWGRZ010000008.1, forward strand.
CATCGCGCCGAAGACTTTCAGAAATACCGCGTCTTTACCGTCCATACCACCGGGTTGATTGTCTTGACGCTGCTGCTTTCGCACTACTGGCTGCGCCTTCTGCCCTGGATCTTCACCATCTACCTGACCTGGAGTCCGTGGCATTACAGCGGACAGAACTACGGGCTCTTCATGATGTTCGCCCGCCGCGCCGGAGCTGACCCGGACAAGAGCACTCGCCGGGCTTTGTATGGGACGTTCGTGGTGTCGTATCTGCTTTTGTTCCTGGGATTCCACACCGGGCCCTCGACCGATCCGCTGTTTCTGTCGCTCGGAATTCCGGCAGTAGTCAGCCGCTGGGAGCAGATGATTCTGTGCGTGGCCTTCGTCGCGCTCTCGGCCTTCGGGCTTTCGCGGCTGGCGCGCGCAACCGGATGGCGAAAGCTGATTCCTTCACTCACCCTGTTTTCTTCGCAGTTTCTGTGGTTCCTGCTGCCCGCGGCGATCTCGCTGATCAAAGGTTTGGAGATTCCCCAGAGTCGTTACAGCTCGGGCGTGCTGGCCGTGATGCATTCCGCGCAGTACCTCTGGATCACCAGCTACTATGCCCGTCGCGAGGCCGCGGGCGAAGCTGCAGGCAGTGCTCCAGGAAAGCAGAGGCGCACCTGGCGTCCGCTGGCCTATTTCGGAGTGCTGGTCGTTGGCGGCATTGCATTGTTCGTTCCCGGTCCGTGGCTGGCCAGTCGCGCGTTTCATTATGACTTTACCGCCAGCTTTCTGATTTTCACCGCGCTAGTGAATATTCATCACTTCATTCTGGATGGCGCCATCTGGAAACTGCGCGACGGGCGGATCGCGTCGTTGCTGCTGAATTCCCGGGAACGCATTTCCGGCGCGGCGGCGGAGGCAGGCGGACAGTTTGCCGCGACCTGGCGCTGGATCGTGGGCAGCAGCAGCGGCGCGCGTTCGCTGCGGGTGGGCGCTGCGCTCCTGCTTCTGGTTTGGGGAACCGTCGACCAGGCCCGGTATTATCTCGGCCTTCACACCGACGATCTCCACGACCTGCAACGCGCGGCTGCGCTCGACGGCTTCGATAGCACGGTGCAAATGCGGTTGGCGCACCGTGCGCTCGAAGTCGGCGATCCGCAACAGGCCGAGGCCGCCTGGAGGCGGGCGATGCAGTCCGACCCAGCGGACCCGGCTCCGCGCCAGGCCTTGCTGCGGTTCCTGATCGACAAGAATCGGTTCGACGAGGCCTACCGTCTGACCGAGACCGCGTTGAAGTACTCCCCCAACGATCCCAATCTGCTGGTCGACGGCGGATTCCTGGCACTGCAGCGCGGCCACGCCGATGAGGCGCGGGCGGATTGGGTTCAGGCGATTGCCGTAGACCCAGGCCAGGTCAACGCCCATCTGTATCTGGCGGACGAACTGGATCGCGAGGGCAAGCCGGGCGAGGCGGCTGCGCACTACAACGCGTTTTTGGAAAAGATCGCGCGGCAAGGAGCGAAAGATCGTCCCGCGCCGGACAAAGTCATTGCCATCGTTCTGCGCATGGCGGATTGCCAGGCCCGTTCCGCGCAGACGGAACTGGCAGTCAAGTCATACCGCCTGGCGGAGAAACTTGCCGAGCAGACCGGGCAGACCAAACTCGAAAGCCTGGCCGACGTGAACGAGGCGGCAGTGCAGGCCAACACCGGCAATCTGGATGAGGCGCTGTGGCTTTACCAACGCGCCCTGCAACTGGACAGTTCCATCGGCGACAACACGGCCAGTGCCGGAGACTGGTTTGCCTACGGCCGTTTTCTCGACAATGCGGGCTTTCCGCTGCGGCTGGCATATGCCTGCATGATAAAGTCGGAGCTCATGACGCAAACAGACGCCAAGACATCCGTTCCGGATCCTCTCCCGGTGGCTCGTAAGGAAATGGAAAAACGGCTGGGCGCGGAGGCGGCAGCGCTTCGCCGCAATCCCGAGCCCGCTCTGCAGGAAGCGATGACCCTTCGGCGCTAGGACATCTTTCCGCTGCAGTCGCGGCCTCCCATGAGCTGATTGACACTTTCGTGGTCCTGCTGAACAATCTAAGGTGAAGAATCTAAGCTGCACGATCTAAGCAGAACAATCTAAGATATCCCTGCAATTCATTCTTGCACTTCCTGAGGAGGAAGAGTGTATGGCCGATGAAGGCGATCAGATACAGGTGGAACATCAATCGAACGCGGGCAAGTGGCTTCTGACGGTGTTGGCGGTGCTGGTGGTGGCGGTTTTCGGATTCGCCCACTACATGACGTATTCCTCCCTCCAGAAACTGACCAAGGACGTGGGCGGCAACCAGGCCAAGATCAACGAACTGCAGAATCGCGTGCAGACGGCGGAAGAGCAGGAAGAAACGCTGGCACGCCAGGCGGGCATGACCAAGAAGGAATTGGCGCAGCGTACGGCCGAGTTGCAGGCGCAACAGAGGGCCGCGGAAAGCCGCATCGAGCGAGAACAGAAAGCGCAGATCAACGCCGTCACCGGAGACATTGCGGGCGTGAAGACCGACGTGGGCGGAGTCAAAACCGACGTCGCTTCCACCAAGGCCGATCTGGAAGCCACGAAAGCCAAACTGCAGAGCACCATCGGCGATCTGGGCGTACAGAGTGGCTTAATCGCCCACACCGCCGCCGACTTGGAGGTCCTGAAGCACCGGGGCGATCGCAACTATTACGAGTTCACGCTGTTGAAGGGGGCCAAGCCGCAGCCGGTTTCCACCGTGAGCTTGCAGTTGAAAAAAGCTGATCCCAAGCGAGGCAAGTTCACCTTGAATGTAACCTCCGACGACAAGACCATTGAAAAGAAAGACCGTACCATCGCCGAGCCTATTCAGTTTTACTCCGGGCGCGATCACCTGCTGTTTGAGTTGGTGGTGTGGACTGTGGACAAGAAGAAGGCTACGGGATATTTGAGCACGCCGAAGAGCGCTCCCGTGCCGGTGACGGCGAACTAAGCCATGGTCGGAACCATGGCCGGAATCATGACCGGAATCGCGACCGGAATCACGACCGGAATGCTCCCTGCGGGTGCTCCCGTGCTGCTGCAGATCGTGCTGCGCACGGGCGTGATCTACCTGCTGGTGCTGATTGGGGTGCGTTTAAGCGGCAAGCGTGAGGTCGGGCAGATGACCCCGTTCGATCTGACGCTGTCTGCTCCTGCTGGCGAACTCCGTGCAGAATGCAATGACCGGGGCAGACACGTCGCTGCTGGGCGGCGCGGTGGCGGCGGGCACGCTGCTGATTCTGAACTATGTGGTCGCCGACCTCGCTGGCGGCAGCCGCCGCTTCCGCAAGCTGGTGGAGGGGGAACCCTCGTTGCTGATTCATGATGGAAAAATCATGGAATCGCACATGACGAAAGAGCACGTCAGCATGGACGAGTTGCACCGCGCCCTGCGCGAGCACGGCCTCAACAGCTGCGAACAGGTGGCGCTGGCGGTACTTGAAGTGGATGGCTCGATCTCGTGCTTGAAATATGACGAGATCAAGCAGGATGCCAGCACCCATCTGGTGCGCCGTAGATTTCTGCAGAAGAAGTAGTCTTCCTCGCCGAGACGCAGCTGGCAGCGTCTTCTCACCATCATTCCGAATCCTGCGGGCAGAGACCTGGCAAGCTGCGTCTCTACGAATCACTCGGCCTTTAGAAACTTCAAACAAACCGGCTCCGCCACTTCCAGGACCTGACCGGTGGGCGCCAGGCGGCCGGTTTTGGTGTCGATCCGAAATACGACGATGTTGTTCGACTTCTCGTTCTCCGCGAACAGAAACTTTCCTGTAGGGTCGAGTTCGAAGCTGCGCGGCGTCTTGCCTTGGGTGGGAACGTATTCGATCGGCGTCAACGTGCCTTTCGCAGGATCGATGGCGAAGACGGTAATGCTGTCGTGTCCGCGATTCGAGGCGTAGAGAAATTTGCCGGAAGGGTGCACGTGAATCTCGGCGTCGTCATTCGGGCCGGTGAAATCTTTCGGCAGGGTTGAAATCGTCTGCAGGGGATGCAGTGTTCCGGTCTTCGCGTCGTTCGAAAACACGGTGACCGTGGAATGCATTTCAGCGATCACGTAGGCGAATTTACCGTCGGGACGCAGCACAAAGTGCCGCGGCCCGGCGCCGGGGTCGAGCCTGGCAAACGGCGGCTCATTCGCGGTGAGCGATCCTTTGGAGCTGTTGAACTTGTAGACGAATAGCTCGTCGAGACCCAGATCATCGACCATGGCGAAGCGGTTGTCGGGCGAGAGGTCGATCGAATGCGCGTGCGGTCCCTCCTGGCGTTCTGGATTCGTGCCATGACCGGTGTGCTGTATAAAAGCCGAGGCTTCGCCCAGCTTTCCGTCTGCGAGCACGGGGAACACCGCGACGCTGCCGCCGGTGTAGTTCGCCACCAGCACGTACTTTCCGGTTTTGTCGACCGTGATGTAGCAGGGATCGGCTCCGCGCGAGGGTACTTCGTTCAGGAACGTGAGCTTGCCGGTGGCGTGGCCGCCCTTGGAACGATCGACGGAACGATCGATGGAAAACGCGCTGACCCCTCCGCTGTTCGGTCCCTGGTATTTGCCGAGTTCATTCACTGCGTAGAGGTAGCGGCCGTTGGGACTCACCGCCACGAAAGATGGATTGGTCGTTTCCGCGGCCAAGCCAAGGGAAGTGATCTGCTCCGTGTCCGCGTCAAAGCTGTAGGCGTAGATGCCTTTGCTCTTGCTGCCATCTTCGGTGTAGGTGCCGACGTAGAAGAGGTACTGGTGGGGATGCGCGGCGGGGGCTGCGGCTGCGGGGAGAATCGCTGATAGCAGCACTGCTGACAGCAACGCGAGGCGCGGGAGAAAATGCCGGGTTATCTTCATCCTGCTATAAAAACGCATTCGGGGCGTTCGCGCAAGCGGTTCAGGATCTACTTCGTCAGAGTGACCGGCACTTGCTGGTCGTAGGGCCAGACGATCACGCTGGTGGACTGGCGCTGGTTGAACGCGTCCAGCGTGATGGGAAAGGCCACGATGATGGTTCGGGTCACGGTTTCGCCGGGCTGGATCTTCGTCTCCGGGGTGAGAGCGGGCTGGGCGCCATTCTTGAGCGTGGGGAACGCCTGAAAATAGCGATCGAAATCGATGGCGGAAACAGCGTCGGCCGAGGAATCTCCGCTGGCTGTCTTGATCGAGGCTTGCAGGTTGTGGACATAGAGGATCTTCTCGCTGGTATTTCGTAGCGTGAAGGTCAGCGCGACCATGGTCGAGTTTTGTCCGGGGATCTCCACGGCCACCACATTGTCGAGCGAGCCGGAGGCCTGCGGCTGAGGGCGCTTCAGGAAGGAAGCAAAGGCCACGACGACCGCCACTGCGGCAATCGCGATCAGCACAATCTTGGCGGGTGGCAGATTCTTTTTCGCGGTCCCGTATTCTTCGCCGATGTGGATGGTCGGGCCGCCGGGTACGGCTGGTGGCGCTGCTGGCTTGGGCGGAGGAGCGGGAGTTTGATTGGGCATGGAGTTTTGTTCGTCCCCGCCGATTCTACGCCAGATCAGGTCGAGAGTAGTTCTGAACCTCCCGCCGGGTGGCCCCCATCTCCCATTCGCAACGTGTCGCTCAAACAGGCAGGGTGCCCCATTTCTCGCGTTCTTTGCGAGAAAGCCTGCCCTGAGCGAAGTCGAAGGGTGGGGCTTTTAGCTTGAGCTCACGATAAACCCAGCCGATGTTCATCCGTCACAGACACGACCTCGCAATGGTGTGTAGGGTTTCTTCATGCCCTGGGGCATAAAGCGTTTAGATTCGGGTGCCCCATTTCTCGCGTCCTTTGCGAGAAGTGGGGCTTTTGGCTTATCCCCCACGATAAGCCCGAGGTCAGTTCTAACGTTCAACCGTCACAGGGGTGATCTCGCATTCCCGCTCCTATGCTCGCCGAGAGGCGGGATTGGTTCGGATCAACGAGCGCGCTCGGTGGGAGAGGAAAGTTCGACAGAGCGCTGGCTGAGGGTTGAGGAACGCATCAAAATTAGATTCGGGTGCCCCATTTCTCGCGTTCTTTGCGAGAAGTGGGGCTTTTGGCTTATCCCCCACGATAAGCCCGAGGTTAGTTCTAACGTTCATCCATCACACGTTTGGTTCGGATCAACGAGTGCGCTCGGTGGGAGAGGAAAATTCGACAGAGCGCTGGTTCAGGGTCGGGAGGGTTTCGGCGAAAAGCCCCACTTCTCGCAAAGAACGCGAGAAACGGGGCACCCTTGGAGTTTGTTTACTTCAACTGCCGAATCCACTCTTGCAGGAATTGCCGCTCTGGTTCCTGTTGGGTCAGAGCCAGCGTCTTCTCATAGGACGCCCGAGCCTCAGCTGTCCTGCCGAGCCTGACTTCAGGCATTGATGAGGTGGGTTGTAGTCCTGAACCACCCGTATCTCGGGCCGAATCATGATATTCGGCGATGATGTCGTTCCCCTGAAGTTTCTCCATCAAGGCATCAAAGGCAACTTTCGAGTTCCTGACTGAATTCTCTCCCAGCGCCGTACCCACCACGCAACATCCCAGCACATCTCTGGGGTAATTCCCGATATGCCAACGTATCGCCGTGCGGCCAGGAACCTGCAGCACCTCAGGGCATACATATCCCAGATGCGGTGACATCGTAAGAACGACGCGATAGACTCCCGCTGGAATGCAGGGATGGCCCGGATAGTAAGGCGTGAAACGCGAGGGCTCGAGGTAGTAGCATTCCATCCGGCCGTCCACCCAAAACTCCCCGGTAATTGCCTCGCTGGTCTCCACCTGGCGGTAAATATCTACCTTCATATCCGGCCTTCGCGTTTACGTCGCCCGATGAAGCGCGAACGCCAGGGTTCCTGGATGCTTGCGGCGGTCCTTCTCCGCTATTCCCTGAGTCTTCGACTACCGGATTTCTCGGTCAAGGTTGGGTGAACATTGGGAGAGAAAGACCTGTGGAAACCCCGTTCAGGAGGAGGGGTAATGGTCAGGGGAAAGAAATTGATGGTTTTCCACAGACAAATCGGACTCTTGTGACGAACAACCTTGACCGAGGGTATAAAAAGCGCAAACTGACTCTATGCCCGCGATTTCCGCCGTCGCCAATAAAGTCATGAGTGGCGGCGCTTCAGCCCCCAGCGCTAAGTTCTTGTTCCGCAATATTTTACGTTCAAGAGATTCAGAATCAATATTTTACCCGTCCGAGCCCCATATCCCGTTCTGGCAAACCCAACAGAATCAGGGTTTTATCGAGTTCGGCCAAAAAAAATTTGCGGGTATATATCCCATCTCGTCGAAACCTCTACCCGCACCGCCTCGGCCCACGTCACCAGGCGTGCTTCATGGCTTTCGCAAACTTCGGCGCGGGCAGCGTGTTCAGCACGTCGTCTTTGGTCAGCCAGGCGCGGCGCGCTTGCAGGATGCCGTAGCGGATCTTTTCCATGTGCGAGGTGTGGTGAGAATCCGTGTTGATCACGATCTTCACGCCCTGCTGCTTGGCCTGGCGGAGATGGACATCGTTCAGGTCGAGGCGGTCGGGGTAGGAATTCAACTCCATGGCAACTTTGTGCTTGGCGGCCGCAGTCAGGACGGCGTGCATGTCGAAGGCGTAGGCTTCGCGACGAAGCTGAATGCGGCCGGTGGGATGTCCTAGGAGCGACGTGTTTGGATTGCCGATGGCTTTCAGCAGGCGGTCGGTCATTTTCGCCGCTTCCTGGTTGAACACGGAATGCACGCTGGCAATGACGATATCCATTTGCGCCAGCACATCGTCGGAGAGATCGAGATCACCGTCGGCCAGAATGTCGACTTCGATGCCCGCGAATATCGTAATGCCGTCGATTTTTTGGCCGGCCGCGCGAATGCGAGCGATATGTGCAACCGCGCGCTGGTCGTCGAGGCCGTTGGCGAAGGCCAGATTCTTGGAGTGGTCGGTGATGGCCATGTACTTATAGCCGCGGGCCTTCGCGGCTTCGGCCATCTCTTCGATCGTGTTCTTCCCGTCGGTTTCGACGGTGTGCATGTGGACGTCGCCCTGAAGGTCTGCCTGCGTGATCAATTGGGGGAGAGTATGTTTCTCGGCGGCATCGATCTCACCCAGATTTTCCCGCAATTCCGGCGGAATGTAGTCGAGCTTCAATTTGGCGTAGATTTCTTCTTCAGTTTTTCCCGCGACCGGCTTCCCGCCTTCGAGCGTGGCCAGGCTGTATTCGTTCAGGGTATAGCCCATCTTGAGGGCGCGCTGGCGCAGGGCGACGTTGTGCGCTTTCGATCCGGTGAAGTACTGCATGGCCGCGCCAAAAGATTCGGGCGGGAGCAGGCGCACGTCCACCTGCATGCCGCTGCGCAGGTGGAAGCTGATCTTGTTGTCGCCGCTGGCGATGACGTCCATGAGCGGGGGATACTTGGCCACGTAGGCGATGGCCTTCTGGCGCCCTTCTTCGGAGGTGCAGATTTTTCCGGTGACGAGAATGTCGAGATCGCCGACGGTCTCGCGGCCCCGCCGCAGCGATCCGGCGGGCGTGATCTTGTCGATGCCGGGGAATTTAGTGAGATACTCCGTGAGTTTTTCGGCCTCTGTTTCAGCGGCGTCGATGAGGAAGCGGCCGCTGATGCGGCGGTAGTCTTCGATGGCCTTCAGCAACTTGGCTTCGTGCTTTTCGCCCATGCGGGGCAGTTCGCGAATCTTGCCTTCGCGGGCCAGCTTCTCGACGCCGTCCACGTCGCTGACTTTGTAGGCGCTCCAGATCAGTGCGATGGTCTTCGGTCCGAGGCCCTGAATCTTCAGCAACTGCAGCATGGACGGGTTGTACTTCTCAAGCAACTCGGTCTGCACGGCGAGTTTGCCGTCTTTGAAGAGTTCCTGCAGGTTGCGCAGCATGCTTTTGCCGATGCCGGGGATGGCGAGGATTTGCTTGGGATCGGCGATGAGTTCCTTGACTTGCTGCGACAGGTTTTCAATGGCCTGCGCCGCGTTGCGGTAGGAGCGGATGCGGAAGGAATCCTGCCCGTCGATTTCGAGCAGGTCGGCGGTTTCGTAGAGAATGTTGGCGATGGCCTTGTTGTCCATGGCTTGGTTGCCCAAAGACTAAAGATTAAAGATTAAAGATTAAGATAAACAAGATTTGACGGGAGGGCCAGGGCCACAGGAAGTAATCGGAGGCCGAGGGACTACGGATCAGACACGAAACCCCGGCGGGTGCCGGGGCGCGCTCGCTGGACAGAGATTGCGCGGAGTGGCTCAAGCCCACTACGAAGCCTTGGTCACGTTCGCCGCCTGCGGGCCCTTTTGGCCATCGGTGATTTCGAATTCCACCGCGTCGCCTTCCTGCAGGCTCTTGTATCCCTCGGAGGTGATGGCGCTGTAGTGAACGAAAACGTCCGGGCCATCCGCGCGCCCGATGAACCCGTAGCCTTTGGCGTTATTGAACCACTTGACGGTTCCTTTCAGACGTTCCACGTAAACCCCCTTCTTTCCGCACGCCCTAATCGGGGGTACAAGGACGTGCACCGCAGTCGATACGATGCATTTTGGAGCGCCCGGAAAGCGCTGTCAAGGGAATGTGTAGCAACACAACGGCAAAATTGGCCGAACGGGGAGAACGCCGGATGGGACCTGTTCTGAGCGCGCAATACGGGATGGGCGGCAGTTGCTATTTCCGGGCGCGACGCCGCCTGGTCTGCGCCTTGCGCGGGCGCGACACGTGGTCGAGCCAAAGCACGGACGAGATGGTCTTGGCATCGCGGATGGTCCCGCGCAACACCATGCCAACGGCGGTCTCCAGGGGAACGAGGCGCTTGTAGATGACTTCGTCTTCTTCAGGCTGCGCTTCACCGGCGCGCAGGCCGGTGGCAAGAAATACGGACATGGTCTCGGCGACGAATCCGGGGCTGGCATAGAACTTTAGAATTCGTTTCCACTTGGAGGCGGTGTATCCGGTTTCTTCCAGCAGTTCGCGCTGCGCGGCCTTGAGTTCGTGCTCGCCGGGATCAATGCGGCCGGCGGGCAACTCCCACAGATAGCCGCTGGCGGCGTGGCGATACTGGCGCTCGAGGAGAACGCGGGGCGTGGAACCGGAGTCGTTCACGGCCAGCACGACGACGGAGCCGGAATGGTGAATGACATCGCGTCGAGCGCGCACGCCGTTGGGCTCCGCGACGTGGTCGGTAGTCACCCAGAAAACCGGCCCGCGATACACGGTGCGGGAGGAAATGAGCCGGGCGCGTTTGCCGCGAGCTTCTTTGCGAGCAGAAGATTTGGCCATGCCAACAATATAAAGCACGGCGTCGGACCCGCGACCCGGGATCTGAGACCTCGGTTCGGTAATAGTGCAGTTTGAAAAGAACGATTCGTATCAGGCTATCGCTCAGCGATGCGGTAGGAGGTGTGGGCCGGTTGCGGCGAGGTTCTTGGCTAAGGTCTGAACTCCGGAGTCTGCTTCTGCCGAGTTCGCGTTTTCCAATCTGCTATGCTGCCCGGCATGGCAGCCAAGCCGCGAATCGCAATCGTTGGAGCAGGCAACCTGGCGACTGCCCTTGGCCTGGCCTTGCGGCGAGGAGGGTACGGGATCGAGGCTGTGATTACGCGCCCCGGCGCTACGTCACTGAGGAAGGGACGGAGACTGGCGAAGGCGGTGGGCGCTCGGGCAGTGGCGAGTCCTCCCGCGAATTTGCGGAGCGGTGTTGTGTGGTTCTGCGTGCCGGACGCCGAGATTGCCCGGGCTGCGCGCGTTCTCGCCGCAAAAGTTGAATGGAAGGGAAGGGTGGCGTTGCACTCCAGCGGCGCACTCAGCAGCGACGAACTAGGCGCTCTGCGTGCACGCGGAGCAGCGGTTGCATCGGTGCATCCCCTGATGACGTTTGTGCGGGACTCGGGGCCGGCGCTCGCGGGGATTCCGTTTGCCATTGAGGGCGATGCTGCTGCGGTGCGCGTGGCGCGGCGCATGGTGAAGGATTTGGGCGGTTCCGCGCACGCAATTCGAAAAGAAGATAAGGCCGCGTATCACGCCTGGGGAACGTTTGCCTCACCGCTGTTTACCGCGCTGCTCGCTGCGACCGAGGAAGTTGCGGTTCTCGCGGGCGTGGAACGGCAGGCAGCCCGGCGGCGAATGCTTCCCATTCTGCGGCAGACGCTGGCGAACTACGCGGCATTTGGCGCGGGGCGTGGGTTCAGCGGGCCCATTGTCCGAGGCGATGTGGACACGGTGAAACGACATCTGCGCGTGCTGCGGGATGTACCCGGCGCCCGGGATGTCTACTCAGCCTTGGCCCGAGCTGCGTCGCTGTACCTGCCGGGCAAGAACAAGAGCGCGCTCAGGCAGATTCTTGATTCGCACCGAGATTAACCCTCGTAGCGCAGGCCAGCAAGGCGAGCACAGCGAAGGGGAATGATGCCGCCGTGCGAATGGGCAACGAGAAGATTGCGGTGGAGAAGAAATGCTCCGGCCGGAGCAACTGACGCACCACAAGGAGCCCGAACGCCGCTACCCATGGCCAAAATAGAATCACCGCCCCCAGCGTCCGCAGCATGCGAGGGAGGCCGCCAGCATCGCGAAGCCTGCGCCAATACCGAAGAAGCAGCAAAATTCCGGGAAGAAGAATGATGTGGTCGTAGATTGCCTGCCCGGGCAGGAGGGTAATGGATGTGATGGCGAGCAGCAAGCTCAGGGTCAGCCAGAAATCCACGGAGTCAAGAGTAGCCCGCCGCTTGCGCCAGGCTAGAACCGCACCGATTCCGAGCAAGACCATGATTACCGCCCGACCGACGTAGGCAGACAGAGCCTCACCCAGCAACAGACTCACGAGCGGGGGCGTGGCATAGCGGTGGTACCCGAGAAGAACTTTCATCCAGTGGCCCATCCAGTGTGGCCAGATCCAGAGAGAAGCGCCGAAGAGCAACAGAGTCGTTGCCACGAATCCAACCCAGAAGCGGGCCCGGCGCCGGTCAGCCAGGCTCCAGAGCAGCAGATACAAGATTGCCAGTAACGTCATTTGCGGTTTGATCAGAGTCAGGCTGATCAAACCTCCGGCCGGCAGCAGCCGGTTCTGGCGAAGCGCGAGGGTCGAACTGGCCAGGAAGAATCCCACCAGCAAGCCGGGTTGCTCGGCGAAGATCGCTTCCAGCACAGGATAGTTGCAGAGCGCGAGCAGAGCCAGGACAGCGAACCAGAGCGGATGAACGCGCCATTGCAAGGCGAGTATCCACAGCCAGATGCTCACGACAGTAAGAAACGGCAGCAACACGACGAGTACGAGACGAAGCTGGGGGAACTCCAGCGCAGCGGCTGGCCAAAGAACAAGATCGGCAAATGCGGGATAAGCAAACTCACGATAGGCGGTGGACGGATCAGCGGGATTGCGGGCATCGAGCGGACGGCCGAACAGTCCGGTCTGAATCTGGCGTGTCATCTCCACGCTGTAGGGATCGCGATGCTCGAGTCTCCACTGCCGCGTGGTCAGCCAGATGGGATAGAAATCGTCACCGAAAGCATAGCCATTCCCCAAACCCTTCGCGGCGCGGCCCCCCAGCACGCGCGGCACGAACAGTCCCAGATGGTAATAGAGCATCGAAGCTGCGCCCATCAGGGCAAGGCTCAGGGCGAGCATGGCGACGCGGGACGAGACACGGGTTCCGGAGTAAGGTGCGGCCATTCGCAAGAGTGAGTCAGCGAATTAAAACACGGCGCGGGAATTGACGCAAAACAGCCGCAGGGAAAACGAGCAGGAAAGACCAGGACACGGTTCTAGCTTGACGTAAACAGGTGCCCCAGCTTTTCTTTCTTGGTCTTGAGATACTCTTCGGCGTGGGGGCTGGGCGTAACTTCGCAAGGCACACGCTCGACGACCTGCACTCCGGCGCGTTCCAGGGCTTCCACTTTGTCGGGATTGTTCGAGAGCAGGCGCACGCGAGTAACCCCCAGCGCCTTGAGAATCTCGGCGGGGAGGGTGAAGTCGCGATGGTCAGCCTTGAAGCCGAGACGCTCGTTGGCCTCGACGGTGTCGAGTCCGGCATCCTGCAATTCGTAGGCCTGCAGTTTGGCCATCAAGCCGATGCCGCGTCCCTCCTGTTGCTCGTAGATCAGAATGCCCGCGCCTTCTTCGGCAATCATCGAAAGGGACAATTCGAGCTGCTGGCGGCAATCGCAGCGCAGGGAATGGAAGACGTCACCGGTCAGACACTGGGAATGAATGCGGACCAGCGGAGGCGCCGACTTCACGTCGCCCATGACCAGCGCGACGGCCTCTTCCGCGGGGGTCTTGCCATCGGGAGCAGATTGCGCGCGAAAGCCGTAAATGCGGAAGGTTCCCCAGCGGGTGGGAAAGTCCGCGGACGCGACCTGCTGGACGGCGTTTTCGCTCACCCTGTCATTATAGCGGCTGTGACTGGCGCGGTAGGGAGCGCGTCTAGCCGCGGGCGCGGAAGGGGAAAATCGCATCCTGCTTGGAAGCGATGGGGGCACCGTTGCGGGTGGCGGGCTGGAAGTGCCAGTTCGCCAGCGCTGCCAGGCACTTGCTGTCGATATCGGGGCCAAGGCTCGTCAGCACTGTGGTGCGGACAATCTCGCCGCGCTCGTCGATGGTGATTTCGATCACCTCGTTGCCGCCGGTGTTGGGCAATTGCCAGGGATAGACCGAGGGGTCGGAAGTCGCAATCGGCAGAGCGGGCCGAATCTCGTCGCCGAAGAGCTGTCCCCGGTTCAGTGTTCCATAAGAAAGCCCAGCTTGTGCCCCGTGGCCCAGAGCGGAAAGCGTCTGAGTCTTGGAATCGTCTTCCGCGTCGGTGCGGGACAGGGGGTTCTGCGGCGCCAACTTTGCCAGTTGAGCGGGGGCTTTCCAGGCCAGCTTCTCGTGGCCGAGCCGCTGATGACGATATCGCTCGGTGGCGCGGTCGGAGGAACTGTGAGCGCTGTCGTCGGGAGACTTGCTGGACCAGTAGAGCCGCGTGACTGAATTTCCGTTTTGCCCGATCGCGACGGAGGCGGGCGTGAGCAGCAAAGGCTCGGGCGAATGTAGCAGCCAGGCCAGCACCAGGCCATGCAGCGCGAGCGAGGTTAACCGGAGCCATCGCTGGCGGCGGGCGGTTGCCGGATTCAGTTGCGCAAACATTGCAGAAGATTCCCTGTGGAGTCTGCCAGGGCAGTGTCCCCAGTATTAGTATTAGTTAGACGTAAAGCGGCGGGTTTCGTCAAGGCCATTTCTGGAGCTGCATGCTCCATTGGTACCTGACCGGCGGCGGGCATTTGGTTCAGTTTGAGCAGGAGAATCGTATCAGAGCATGCCTTTCAGGTATGCCGCATCAGCGCCCGGACGGATCCGGCTTTATAGTCGCGGTGGCCGTGAAGCGTCCCAACGGCTAAGGCCGTAACCGTCTCACGCACTTGCGGCATTGCTGAAGCGATGCCCTGATAGGAATCGTTCTTCCTTCTTCTAAAACTGCACCACCACCGGGGGGTGCATTTGGTGCGATCCTGAGAACGCTGATAAAATAATTTGGCAGTCCACAATCCAACCTGCAAAATGGGGCTATAGCTCAGCTGGGAGAGCGCATCGTTCGCAACGATGAGGTCGTCGGTTCGATCCCGACTAGCTCCACCAAACAAATCCCAAAACTCGAACAAAACGGGGCTTGCGCAACCGGTTGTCCGGGTCGAGTGAAGAACAACCCCGGATTAATCCCAAGGCAAGAGTAGTGAACAACCGGCTATTCTGTTCCTCGGGCGAGCGCACTCCGGACAGCGAAGAAGCGAACTCCAACCCGCAGCCCCAGACTAGGCTCGGGTCAGGAAAATCGGGAGTCCCAGCTTGCCATCGTAAGTCGGCCGGTAGCGCTCGGTGTTGTACATGCTAGCGACCTCCACTCTGCGAGGCCCGGATTTGGGGTCGGGGATTGGTACCATCGCGTAGCAACCACTGCTGATCGCCGTCATCAGGCCGGCCTTTCCTTCTTCTACGGCGTCGATCGCCATCCCGGCATAGGTAGAGGCGACCATGCGGTCGACGGAATCCGGACTACCGGAGCGCAAATCGTAGGTCAGGTCGCTGACCACGGTTTCGTTTCCAGTGGCAGTCTTGATCTCGTCGCTCAGGTCCTCAGCCACGCTCATCTTTTTGCGGTGGCCGAAGGCATCGGCTGGGCCATATTCCTTCACGGTGTAGCCTTCCCACTCGGCGCCCTCGGAGAGAATCACCAGCGAGTAGTTGCTGGGATTGTTGCGTTTGTCGGTGATCAGGATTTCGATAAGACGCTCCAGGTTCACCTTGTACTCGGGGATACAGCAGCGCACCGATGTCACGTAGGCAGTGTAGAGAGCGGTGTAGCCGGCATCGCGGCCGAACACCCGAAAGATACCGATGCGCTCGTGGGAGCCAACCGTGGTGCGCTGGCGCTCGATGGCGTCCATCGCGCGAGTAATGGCAGTCGAAAAGCCTATGCAATACTCGGTGTTGCGAACGTCGTTGTCCATGGTTTTCGGCACGGCAATCACTTTCACTCCCTGGCGGTCAAGTTCGGCGGCATAGCCGAGGGTGTCATCTCCGCCGATCGCGACCAGGTAATCGAATCCCAACAGCTCGATATTGCTCAGCACCGCGGGAGTCACGTCAAACACTGTGCTGGTTACGCCGCTCCTGGTGGATTCCTTGCTCGAAAACTGCTGCCCGGAGAGCGCAGGCGGCAGCTTTTTCATCCTGGCAGGATTCGTGCGGGAGGTGTGCAGATAGGTGCCGCCCGTGCGATCAATGGTGCGGGTGTTCTCACGGTTCAGGGGCTGGATATAGCGCGATCGGCTGGCCGGATCTTTCAGGTCCACGTGCGTCAATCCTTCCCAGCCGCGGCGTATGCCGAGCACATCGCATCCGATTTCGGACGCCCGATAGACGACTGACTTAATAACAGAATTCAGGCCCGGGACATCGCCGCCTCCGGTGAGGATACCAATTCGTTTTGCTGACATGAAATCCTCCTCAAAAGCATGAAGTACGATTCAGGATTCTCAAAGTTCATTCTATAGAAGACCGCACCACACTCGCCGGCACAAGCATGACGGCGGCACAGATGGCATACTTGGTGCGACGGTAGCCTTGACGTGAACTCGCTCCCAGTGCGAGGGATAGTCGAGGGATAGCCCGCAGTCGCAGGTTCATTACTTGCGCCCGTGATGCACTGCCGGTGCTAGTCTGACGTAGGAACCGATGAACAACCGCGACCTGCTGGCGACCTGGAAGTATCACGATGGCACGAAGCACTCCGACTGGAGTGTCCGTAACAATCCTCACTTCCTGGACTGGGCGATACGGCCGCGACCTTTCAAACTCTATCCGAAGATAGAGCCGCTTCCGCTGCCGCGGGACGTGCCGCAGACCGGGGTGGCCGCGCTCTCCGCGATCTCAGAAACAGCGCCTTGGTCGCGGGCCGACTCGGTCCCTGATCTCCGGGATCTGGCGCGCATTCTCTATTTCTCGGCGGGGATTACCAAAGAGCGCGCACATCCAGGCGGAGAAATCTATTTTCGCGCGGCAGCCTGCACCGGAGCCCTCTACGAGATCGAACTGTACGTCGTGACCGGCGATCTCGCGGGCCTGGATGCCGGCGTGTATCACTTCAATCCGGCGGATGTATCGCTGGGGCTTCTGAGAAAAGGTGATTTTCGCAGAAACCTGGCACAGTCGACGGCGATGGAACCCGCGGTGGCTCACGCGCCGGCGACGATCATTTGCACGGGAACATACTGGCGGAATGCCTGGAAGTATGAGGCGCGCACCTATCGCCATTTCGGTTGGGACAATGGCACCCTGCTGGCGAATATGCTGGCGGTTGCTGCGGCTTCGGGGCTGCCGGCCGAAATCGTGCTCGGGTTTGTCGACGGCGAGGTGAACCGGCTGCTTGATCTCGACGCGCGGCGCGAGGTTTCCTTGTGCCTCGTGCCGATCGGGCGCAAGTCGGAGAATTCGCTGCCAGCCCTGAGAGAGGCTCCGGCGCTCGGCCTGGAGACGATCTCGTTTTCGGAGCGTGAGGTCGAGTATCCCGCCATGCTTGAGATGCACGACGCGTCTTCGCTGCAGTCCGAAGACGAAGTAGCTCAGTGGCGCGGGGAGCGACAGGTTTTCCCATCTTCGGCTCCGGCAGGCGAGGCAGTCCAGCTCCAGCGACTGCTGGAAGAAGAACAGCCAAAGGACACGATCGAGCAGGTGATCTTGCGCCGCGGCTCTACCCGAACGTTCGATAAGACCGCATCCATCACGCTGGCACAACTCTCCACCATTTTCGATTGCGCCACGCGCGGTCTTCCGGCCGATTTCCTAGAGCCCCCCGGGGCCCAGTTCAACGATCTTTACCTGATCGTGCATGCGGTACGCGGGCTCAAGCCGGGTTCGTACTTCTTCCGGCGTGAGCAGAACACCCTGGAGCTTTTGAAGGCAGGGGAATTCCGCGCCGAGGCCCACCATCTTGGGTTGGAGCAGGAGTTGCCGTCGGACGCCTGCGTGGATGTATTCTTCCTCGCCGATTTGAAACGCATCCTGGAAGGATACGGGAACCGGGGCTACCGGGCCGTCCAACTGGAGGCGGGCGCAATCGGCGGGAGGATGTACCTGGCTGCGTATGCCCAGCGCCTGGGTGCAACCGGGCTAACCTTCTTCGACGATGACGTGATCCACTTTTTTTCGCCGCACGCGAAGGGCAAGAGCGCCATCTTTCTTCTCGCGATTGGCAAGCCGCTGAAACGCAAACCAGAGCAGGGCTAGAGAAGTTCAAAATCAGAGAAGGGCAGTCGTCGTAAACAGATGCGATGAGAAGGCCGGTCTCCGACGGATGCTAAGGTTCGTCGGACAAACTACTCGGGCGTCGAGTCCATTTGAAGACTCGGCCGAACCGTTCTGCCCAAGGCAGCGCTTCGAATTCAGCGAAATAGGAGTAGGCGACCGGAACCACCAGCAGCGTCAGCAACAGGCAAAGACTCTGGCCCCCGATGATCGTGACCGCAATCGATGCGCGTTGCTCAGAGCCGGCGCCGATGCCGATCGCGACTGGAATCAACCCGGCGATGATGGAGAGCGTGGTCATCAGAATCGGGCGCAAGCGCACGCGGTTGGCTTCCAGAATGGCCTCGCGTAGCGGCAACCCCGTCGCCAGCAGACGGTTGGTATAGTCCACCTGCAAGATGCCGTTCTTTTTCACAATTCCCAATAACAGGAACATGCCCAAGGCACTCCAAAGACTCAGGGCGCGGCCAGTGATCCACAACGAGAACAGTGCGCAGGGTACACTGAGGGGCAGGGCCAACATGATGATGAACGGATAAGAAAAGCTCTCAAACTGAGCCGCCAGAACCATGTACATGAAGATGGAAGCGAGCAGCATCGCCAGCAGCAGGTTCCATGTCGTCTCTTCCAGAACTTTCACCTGCCCGGAAAACAGATACGAGTAGCCGGGCGGCAAACCGACTTCCTGAATGGACTGTATGGTGTGGGCAGCGGCCAGATCGAGAGGATAACCGGAGTTAACGTTCGCATAAACGCTGACTTGGAACTCACGGTTGTACCGCCAGAGGGTCGCGGGTCCGAAACCGCGCCCGATGCTCGCGACGCTTTCCAGGCGGACCTCACCCAGCTTTGAGGAAGGGACCATCATCCGGCTGAGAACATCAAGATTGTCGCGTTCCTTGGGCAACAGTTGCATGGTGACGGGATATTGCTCGGATCCCTCTTTGAAACGCGTAATCTCGTCTTCGCCGGAGTAGAACAACCGTACGGCGTCACTGATGTCGGTCATGCTGACCCCAAGATCGGCGGCGCGCTGCCGATCGACCTTCACCTGCAGTTCCGGCGTGTTCAGGTTCAGGCTGGGATTGACGTCGACGAGATCGGGATAATTACTCATGCGGTTGGCGACCCGTTTTGCGATTTCCGCGAGTCGATTGAGGTCTGGGCCGCGGATCACAGCCGAGATGGGGAAATAGATCTCGCCTCCGAGGACAGAAGGCAAACGAACGTTGTAAGTGATGTTGCGGTAGTTCGCGAAAATGGCGCGCACCTTCGTGGCTAACTGCTCATGGCTCAGTTTGCGCTGATTGCGTGGCACTAACCCAATAAAAAGATGCGCGTGATTGGTTGGGCCGTGGGTAAAGGACTGCACAAACGCCACTTCCGGCAACTCGCAGATATGCCGAGCCATGTCTGAGGCAATCTGCTCCGTCTTGTCCAGTGAAGTGCCTTCGGGCAGAGTGAAGGAACTTTGCAGCTCAGACTGGTCGTCGGTGGGAATCCAGTCACGTCCTACGAGGTGGTACAAGCCGAATGTGGAAAGGAAGGTCGCGAGACAAATCACCACCAGCACCAGCCGATGCGCGAGCGACCAGCGCAGCATCTTCATGTAAATCTTTTCTACCGAGTGCAAGAATCCCTGGGAGTGCGATTGTTTGCTCGTCTCGTTGACTTTCAAAAGGCGGGAACACATCATCGGCGTCAGCGTGAAGGCGACCAGAAGCGAGACCATGATTGCCATAGCCATGGTCCAGCCGAACGAGTTCACATACTTGCGGGCGTATCCCGTCATGAAAGCGACCGGGAGGAAGATGATGACCAGGGAGAGGGTCGTTGCCATGACCGCCAAGCCAATTTCCTGAGTGGCCTCAATAGCCGCATGGATTGGGTCGCGGCCTTTGTCTTCCATGAAGCGGAAGATGTTTTCCAGGACGATGATCGCGTCGTCTATGACAATCCCCACGGCAAGTGTCAGCGCAAGAAGAGTCATGTTGTTGAGAGAGAAATCCATCACACGCATCAGCGTGAACGTTGCAATGATGGAACTGGGGATGGCGACGGCTGCGATCAGAACGGCGCGCCAGTTGCGAATAAATAGCCAAACGATCGCGCTGGCAAAGATGCTGCCCAGAATTAGATGCTCGATCAAAGAATGAACCGAGGCTTTAATGAAGTCGGAAATATCGTGGACAATCCGCAGTTGCACACCCGGAGGCATTTGGGAGCGCAACTGCGCAATCCGACTGCGTACGTCGTCGGCGACGCGGACGGTGTTCGCGCCGGACTGGCGCAGGATCTGGATGCTGACAACGTCCTGTCCGGGATTTCCCTTGCCGAACAAAGCGGACCAGGTGCGAAGTTCTGCCGCTCCATCCTCCACTTGCGCGACGTCGCGAATCCGGACGGGGATGCCGCCATGGGTTCCCACCACGATTTGGCTGAACTGATCGGCGGAAGTAACCCGTCCCAGTGTGCGCAGGCCCAGTTCCTGCGGGCCCGTGATAATGTGGCCTCCGGGCGCTTCAATATTCTCGCGCTGCAGGGCATTGCGCACATCGAGCACAGTGAAGCTGTGGGAAGTGAGCTTCTCCGCATCGAGCAGCACTCGGATCTGACGGGCCTGCCCGCCGTTCAGTTCCACACTGCCGACGCCATCCACTGTCTGAATGGCCCGCCGCACTTGCTTGTCCGCAATCTCGGTCAGTTCTCGCCGGCTCATGGGACCGCTGACCAGCAACGTCATAATCGGATCGGATTGCGGATCCTCTTTGGTGATTACCGGGGGGAGCGTTTCCCGTGGAAGGCGGTTCACCGCGGCTGCAACTTTCTCCCGAATATCTTGTGCCGCGCCGTCAATATCGCGCTCGAGGACAAAGGTGCAGGTAATTTCGGCCCTTCCCTCGGAAGCGTACACGCTCATCTCGTCGATGCCGCTGACCGAGGAGATGGCGTCTTCCAGCGGCAACACGATTCCCGTGACCATTTCTTCCGGGGTGGCTCCGGGCAGTTGCACTTCGACGTTCACGGTGGCGGGATCGGCCCTGGGAAACAGGTCCACCGCCAGACCGCGGTAGGAGAACACGCCCAGAGTCAGCAGAAATGCGATCAACATCACGGTGAAGACGGGATGTCGTACGCAAGTCTCGGCGATCTTCATGGGGTAAGGGCGCTGCTCAAACCAGACTTCATTTCGCTGCCGGCGCCGTTCCTTCCAGTTGCTCCTGGATGGTATCGCCGTCGTGCAAATCTCCGGAGATCGGCGCTGCCACCCGGTCTCCGGGCTTTAATCCTTCGGCCACTTCGAAGCGCTGGCCCTGTTTGTCCTCGGTTTGTCCCGCGGGCTGGATCTGTTTCTCGACGACTTGATTCCCCTTTAGCAGAAAAACCTTGTAGACACCGTAGCGGTAGCCGACCGCACTCGCCGGCACAAAAATGGCTTTGTCTTCTTTTTCGCTGGGGATGGAAGCTTGAACGAAGAAGCCCGGTTTCAGCCGTCCCTGCTTGTTATCCAGCAAGGCCTCGACTTCGAAAGTGCGTGAGTCCTGCGAAACCGTCGGATTGATGCGCGAGATGTGGCCTTCAAAGGTTTCGCCGGGGAAAGCTTCCACGTGCAAATCGACCGCATCCCCATCTTTAATCCATCCTGACCAGCGCTCCGGAACCGCGAGCCGCGCCCGCAGATGGTCGGTTCGCACCAGGACCAGGACCGGACTTTGCAGCCGCAAATATTCGCCCGGATGAACATTGCGCGTCTCCACCGCACCTGGGAACGGGGCGCGAATGGTGGCATCCTCCAGTTTCTTCTGCGCCAGCGCCGCGCTGGCTTCGGAAGAAATCAGGACCGCCTTCAAGCGGGCAATGTCTTGCAGCGCGAGATCGTAGGTTGCCTGCGTGCTTCGATAGCGGCTGTCGGCCTCGTCGAACTGCTGTTGCGAAATCAGGTTGTCCTTGAACATCTCCTGCGCCCGGCCATACTTTCGCTTGGCGTCAAACAAATCCGCCGCGGCTCGCTGAACCGAGGGCATTTCTCGGGGGTCCGCGGGTGGGCGATCGGCGGGACCGATGCCCAGCTGCGCCCGAACCTGCTTCACCAATCCCTGCTGCCGCTCCACTTCGAACTGCAGTTCTCTCTGGTCGAGAAGAACCAGGGGTTGACCCTCGCTTACGATATCGCCAATGTCGACGAGCAGCTTATCGACGCGACCTTCCACCTGCGCGCTCAGTGTGCTTTCCTCGAGTGCAAACAGGGAGCCCACCGCCTGAATCTTGCGCCGGGTTGTTTCCTCAGTCACGGAATACACATGCACGGGTACCGGCTTGGAGAAGCCTGCCTTCGCACTGTTGGCCCGAGAGTTCGAGCAGCCGTTCGCAAAAGCCGTTGTCGCCGCGGCGATTGCCAGACAGGGCCACTTCATCCTATGAAGATTCATCTGGATTGATTCATGGGGCGCCAGTGGAGCAGATTCCCACGCTCTCTTGAAAAGATTCTCGGATTGCCGTTCAGTTAAGGAGACTGGACAGGAGACCCCGAACCCCCAAGCACCGCATTATAGAGGGAATCGACGATGGAGTGGTATTTCCTCCATCGCAGCAAGGATCACACCAAGCAGTTTCATAGGGTCTCCTTTTCAGGGCCTTCGGAGCGCATCCCCGGGACGAAGGAGTAAGCAGACTTTGGGGCGATAGGTCGCGATAAGTCGGCATAGCGCCATAAATTCCGGGATCAGACTGCTGCCGGGAAATGCAGGGCTCCATGCGGCGTTTGTCGGTACGAAAACGCAGCCAACTTCTGTATTGCACTTGACCTAGCTAGCTGGGCCTTATCCCTATCTGATCGCCTAAACTTAGCTCTGACACGCAGATGGGGCTCTCTCCCGGCGACAAACTCGGTCCGTGTGAAACTGTTGCGCCTATTGGGAAAGGCGGCGTGGGAGCGCGCCATGCGCCCCCGCGAGCCCCCCAAGAGTCAGGAAAGACAGTGACTTCGGTTGAGCCGATCCAAGCCACATCATCAGCGCGAAAGTTGACAGCTTTCCTTTTCGCCGCGCTCAGGCAAGGTCGTAGCGATCAAGGTTCATTACCTTGTTCCACGCAGCCGCGAAGTCCTTCACAAATGCCTGCTTCGAGTCGTCACTGGCATAGACTTCTGCGATTGCCCGGAGCTGGGAGTTGGAACCGAAGATGAGATCGACGCGCGTGCCGGTCCACTTCACTTTGCCCGTCGCCCGCTCGCGTCCCTCATACACGCCTTCGGATGCAGAGGAGGGCTCCCATTTCGTATTCATGTCGAGCAGGTTGACGAAGAAATCATTGGTCAGCGTCTCGGGCCGGTTGGTGAAGACACCGTGCTTGGCCTGCCCAAAGTTTGCATTCAGGGCGCGCATGCCGCCGACGAGAACCGTCATTTCGGGGGCAGTCAGGGTCAGCAACTGCGCCCGATCGACGAGCAACTCCTCAGCCGACAGGACCTGTCCGCTACGGAGATAGTTGCGGAACCCGTCAGCGATCGGCTCCATTACGGCGAATGAGTGCAAGTCGGTCTGCTTCTGCGAAGCATCCGTGCGCCCCGGCGAAAAGGGAATCTTCAGTTTGTATCCGGACCTTTTCGCAGCTTCCTCGACGGCTGCGCAGCCGCCGAGAACGATCAGGTCGGCGAGCGAGACTTTCTTTTCTTTGCTGCCGCCTCTGTTCCCGCCTTTGTTCCCGTTGGACTTGCTTCCATTGGACTGCGAGCCGTTGAATTCCTTTTGGATCGCCTCCAGCTTCTTGAGAACTTTCGTCAACTCGGCCGGCTGGTTCACTTCCCAATCCTTTTGTGGCGCAAGGCGAATGCGCGCGCCGTTCGCCCCACCGCGCTTGTCGGAGCCACGGAACGACGCGGCCGACGCCCAGGCAGTGGTGACCAGTTGGGAGATCGACAGTCCGGATGCGAGGATCCTGGCCTTGAGAGCAGCAATTTCCGTCTCGCCGATCAATTTATGATCCACGGCGGGAACAGGGTCTTGCCACAGCTGAGGTTCCTTCGGAACGAGCGGGCCCAGGTAGCGGGAGATCGGTCCCATGTCGCGGTGGGTCAGCTTGAACCACGCCCGCGCAAACGCGTCTGCCAACTGGTCCGGATGCTCGTAGAAGCGCCGTGAAATCTTTTCGTAGGCAGGGTCGAAGCGCAAAGAGAGGTCCGTGGTCAGCATGGATGGCGAGTGACGCTTTGACGGATCTTGCGGATCCGGCACCGTGCCGTTGCCTGCGCCATTCTTTGGCGTCCACTGATGCGCACCGGCCGGGCTCTTGGTCAGTTCCCATTCGTAGCTGAAGAGGTTGGTGAAGAAGTTGTTGCTCCACTTGGTAGGCGTCTTGGTCCAGATGACTTCCAGGCCGCTGCCGATCGCGTCATCCCCGTTGCCCGTGCCAAATTTGTTTTTCCAGCCGAGGCCCTGCTCCTCGATGCCAGCACCCTCGGGTTCGGGGCCGACATACTTGTTCGGATCGGCAGCGCCGTGGGTCTTTCCGAAGGTGTGACCGCCGGCAATGAGCGCAACCGTCTCCTCGTCATTCATGGCCATGCGGGCAAAGGTTTCGCGAATATCCTTGGCCGCTGCGAGGGGATCCGGCTTTCCGTTCGGCCCTTCCGGATTCACATAAATCAGACCCATTTGCACGGCAGCGAGGGGATTCTCAAGATCACGGTCGCCGCGGTAGCGCTCGTCCGCCAGCCATTTGCCTTCGGGGCCCCAGTAGATGTCCTCTTCGGGCTCCCAGGTATCCGCGCGGCCGCCGCCAAACCCGAACGTCGTAAAGCCCATCGACTCCAAGGCGACGTTGCCGGCGAGAATCATGAGGTCGGCCCAGGAGATCTTCCGCCCATACTTCTGCTTGATCGGCCACAGCAGTCGGCGCGCCTTGTCGAGGTTCACGTTGTCGGGCCAGCTATTGAGCGGCGCGAAGCGCTGCTGGCCGGCTCCGGCCCCACCCCGGCCGTCGCCGATGCGGTACGTGCCTGCGCTGTGCCACGCCATACGAATGAACAGTGGCCCATAATGGCCAAAGTCGGCCGGCCACCAATCCTGCGAGTCCGTCATCAGGGTATGCAAGTCCTTGATCACGGCCTTCAGGTCGAGGCTCTTGAACTCTTCCGCGTAATTGAACTTCTTTTCCATCGGATCGGACAGGGGGGAGTGCTGGTGAAGGATCTTCAGGTTCAGCTGATTCGGCCACCAGTCGGCATTTGCTGTGACCCCCGCGGCGGTGTGTGTGAACGGGCACTTTGCTTCGGTTGACATGATTGCTCCTTATTTTAAGAAAACTTTGACGAACTACCAACCCATCCTGACTTTTCCATTCGCG
>CAWGRZ010000009.1:0-267748 GCA_963825155.1 uncultured Acidobacteriaceae bacterium
GGCCTCCGCGCGAGAAAGAGGCGCCACTTTGGAGGCGCGAAGTTGATATCGGCGCGAGGTCAGCGATCTAATACTGACCGCACTTTTGTCAGAAGAGATTGCTTGGTATACGGCTTTTCCAGGACAGTCATTTCTGGGCCCAATTGCAAATACTGGTTAAGTTGATCTCCTACATGCCCCGACACGTAGACCATCCTGATTGCCCGTCGCAATTTCCGCAAGCGATTGCATAATTCTACGCCGCTCATGCCGGGCATAATCACGTCGGTAACGACGAGGTCGATTTCGGCAGCTGAGATCTGGGCAAGCGAAAGGGCCGCTGGGGCATTCTCCGCTTTCAGAACCTTATAACCAGCTTGTGCCAATAGAGTGGCTCTGGGCCGGAAGAACTGGATCCACATTGGCAGCCCCCAAGCGGGACCGAAGGTTGCAGCTACGAGCCTGAATAACTTTAGAAGCAGCTCTGCGTCATAGCATGCTTTTTATCTCTTCTTCAAAGAGCGCGATATCGGTTGCGCCAATATGTTTGGCACTGATCCGGCCATCCCGCCCGATCAGGAAGGCGATCGGCAATCCGAGAACTCCTCCATAGAGTTCACCCGTCTTTGCATTGCCCATCACAACCGGGTAGTTCATCTTGAAGCGCTGGTAGAAATCGCGCACGGGTTGCGGTTCGTCATCCATGGAAACGCCAATGATCTGCAAGCCTTGGCCACCGTACTTATTTTGGAGTTCGACGAAATGTGGAATCTCGTCCCGGCAGGGATCGCACCACGTTGCCCAGAAGTCCAGAAGGACGACCTTGCCCCGATAGGCTGAAAGATCGAGCCTTTGTCCCGCTAGGTCAGTGAGAGAAAAGTCCGGCGCCAGAGAATGTTCGCTGGTGCCTGTGCCCCCGATGCCGACGGACACGCCATGATGGCGGGTCATGAGATAAAGTCCCGCCACAACCACGATTAACGCCAGGCCGCGGAGAATCTTTTTCTTCAATATGACGACCTCAACCAGGAAGCGTTCAGTTTCCTAGTCTCCCTTGCCAACCGGATAGCCTTTCTCGACCCAATCTGCCCCCAAGTTGTTCGCAATATAAAGAACTTTCACATTGGTGAAGCCCATTGCATGCAGCGCATCGTCTGCTGGCTTGACGTTCGGACAGTGGCTCCATGGGCAGCACCCGCAATACAGAACGATGAATTTGCCTCGTGGCAAGGATTTCACTCGCTTTCGCAAGGACTGCAAGCCAGTCTCACTGGAGGCCGGGCCAAGGTATTCCGAGCCGGGGATGTGAGCCTGGGTGTAGAGGACGTGGGAACCCACTTGAATCATGAGTGGTTTCTCGCTCTTGGGAGACTGAAGAATCTTGACCAGTTCGTCGGGGTTGATCAGGCGGGAGGCCGGAATGAGGCCCGCCTGATAACCGAGGGCCACAGATGCCAGTGCAATGGCGACAGACCCAAAGACAAGGAGTATCGGGCGAAACTTGATAAGAAGACTCATTGAAGTTCTCTCCGCATTATCAATTACTGATCATAACGTCCGCAAGGAGAGGCACTGAGTTCGCAAGCCATCGAATGCCGAAAGTTTTCCTGTAACAAGATCCGTTCTTTTTGCATTTATTCGTGGCGAAGTCACGCTGGTTGCGGATTCAATCGGTCAACCATGTGTTTGCTCTGACACTTACGTTAGATCTACCCCTTTGTGGGCCAGTTGGGTAAAACTCTTGCTGCATTAGGCAAAACAGCGATTTTCGGCACCCTCCCGGAGGCACGAGGCTAAGTTCCGCGAGTCCTCCTCTCTAAGCGCAAGGCCAACGCAAGGATTCCTTCGCGGGGGCGAGCGGGCCCAGCCCAAGTCAAAAGCGGATGTGTTTCTTGTGTTTCGTGATAGCGGAAGGGGGTGTAGCAGTTTTGCCGTTCCTTCCTCCCACCCCGTGAAGGGACCGGCCAAACACCTCCGGACCACTCTAGCTAGAGGCTGCGCGGCCTCTCCTTTGTCCTTCAATCTTCATTCTCGACAAAAGTTGGTAGATGGTTGCGCGACCGATGCCCAACACTTCTGCCGCTCGAGCCTTATTGCCGCCGACGCCGTCCAGCACCCGCAGGACATGCCGGCGCTGCAGTTCGTCAAGAGAGAGAAACCCCTCGTCGTCTCCAAGGTCTTCACTCAGCGATCCTCGCAGCCTTTCTGGGAGGTCGCCAATATCGATCAAGTTCCCCTCCGCCATCATGCAGGCATTGCCGATGACATTCTCGAGCTCTCGGACATTTCCCGGCCAAGGATACGTTGACAAGCGAGTCTGCGCCCTTCGCACAAGCCCGGCGATGTGTTTGCCATATTCAACGGAGAATTTTTCGATGAAGTATCTTTCCAGCAGGGGCAAATCTTCGCGGCGGTGTGCCAGAACCGGTAGCTCGATTTCGACTACGGCCAGGCGG
This sequence comes from uncultured Acidobacteriaceae bacterium, assembly GCA_963825155.1. Lineage (GTDB taxonomy): Bacteria > Acidobacteriota > Terriglobia > Terriglobales > Acidobacteriaceae > Sulfotelmatobacter. The sequence goes on from CAWGRZ010000009.1 coordinate 2,436, forward strand.
TAATACAGATCTTCGCGAAACCGACCTTCACGGACCATGGCTTTCAGATTGCGATGTGTGGCAGCAATCACGCGTACGTCAATATTTCGAGGAGTCAGCGACCCCACGCGTTGCACTTGGCGATTTTGCAGGACTCGCAACAGTTTGGCTTGCGCCGCAGTCGCAAGCTCCCCAATCTCATCCAGGAGGATGGTTCCGCCATCCGCATGTTCGAAGAGGCCGACCTTATCGTGGTTGGCGCCGGTAAAAGCCCCCCGGACGTAGCCGAAGAGTTCGCTCTCCACCAGGTTTTCCACGAGTGCGGAACAGTTACAGACGACAAATGGGCCGCGCGATGCCGGGCTTAGTCGATGCAGCGCCTGAGCCACAAGCTCTTTGCCAGTCCCCGTCGCACCTGTCACCAGCGCGGTTCTGAAATGCGGCGCGATCCTTCGTATCCTTGCGTAGACCTCCAGCATGAGTGGGCTGCGACCAACCATGCCCTCGAATTGATAAGCATCAATTAGTTCTTGATCAAGGCGCAAGGTCTTCTGCCGCGTCTCAGCATCTGCCAGTAGATTGGCAATTCGAGCGCGGAGCCTCTCGATCTCAAGAGGCTTCGTCAGATAGTCAGCAGCGCCTTTCTGAATTGCTTCTACCGCCGATTCGGCGGAATAGTGCCCTGTAATTAAAATGACATCCACGCCAGGATCAATCTTTACGATGCGCTCCAATATCTCAATACCGCTGACCTTCGGCATAACCAAGTCCAGCAGAACGATCCTCGGCCGCATTCGCAAAAACGTTTTGAAACCTTCCTCCGGATCTTGCGAGGTAAAGATTTCCAGTCCTTCACGCTCGAGTGCCGACACAATCATTTCCAGGTTCTGAGCGTTGTCGTCGATAGCTAACAACCTAAGCGTGCTCGATGAATTCATTGGCGGTTCCACGGTTCAATACTTCCTGTCTGAATCTCTAAGTGTAGCTTGAGTGGGCCTGCTGAAATAGTAACTTGCGAGGGTTGTCGAACAAAAGGACAAATGCGGCATGACCGCATGTAAAACTTGCCCTCCTGTCAACAGATTCCCGTCGCCCGCGGGGAAACGCAGCGTCCTAATCGCAGCTTTACACGCTTGGAGCGAACCATTCCACTCCAGCTTTCGAAGAAAGGTTGCACAAGGACGCTTATCACAGAACAAGGGCTTTGCCAGCCCTCTTTCGCACCTCAGTCCTGCAATATCCACTCCGGCGTCCGCTCGGTGAATTGAAAAGCATAGCGCTGCCAAGGGGTGCCCGGGGCCTCTTTACGGACTACGCGGACACAGCCCACATAACGTTCATGGCCTGCTCCTGAAAGAAAGACCAGGTAGGACGAAGCGGTGGACAGGGTAAGAGACAGAGTGCATAAGAATCCCCCAGCGCTCACATTCTCGGTCGTGGTGAGTTGTTCGAATGATCGCTGGGATTCGTCCACGCCCTTTAGCTTCAGGATGAGCTTCATGCGGACCCGCACGTGTGCGCGACGTTCCGACTGTCTGGTCTGCAGTTCCGCAGCGAGACGACTCTTCAATTTCGAAAAGTCAATAGGCTTCTCAAAATAGCCCGTGGCACCCAGATTGCTCATGTATTCGCGGTACTTTGCTGCCGACTCACCGGTCACGACGAAGATGGGGATTCGGGCGGTGTAGCTCAGGTTATGGAAACTCTGGCACAGCTCGAAGCCGGAGCAGTCCGGCATCATGAGATCGAGCAAAATCGCGCGAGGTTTGTGTTCCAAAGCGAGTCCCAGAGCTTGTATCGGATCTCCTGTGTCGATCGTCTCGTAAGTGTCAGACAATCGCATCTTGATGAGACCGCGCATGGAGTCGTCATCGTCGATAACTAAGATTTTCTCCACATCATCCTCCCGTAAGATCCCTTGGCTGCGTCTCGTCCGCTGTTGTGTGCCAGTCGTCCAAGACTTCCTCCCGCAACAGCGACGCAGTGGAATTGCCCCGACCTCCGGCGCCTCCCCTACTCACGAAGCCCTGTGACCAGCCATTAGCTGGCTCCAGTCAAAGCGACGCTTCTGTCCAGTGCCTCTCGCACTTTTCGGGCCAACGTTTCTCTGGTGAACGGTTTCGGCAAAAAGAAGCTACCTTCAGCCAGGACTCCGTGCTCGCCGACGGTCTGGCCGGTGTATCCGGACATGTAGACCACTCGGGTTTCCGGCCGCTGGTTCACCAGTTGGTCAGCGAGGACCCGTCCACTCATGCCGGGCATCACCACGTCAGTTAGGAGCAGGTGGATTGTCTGCTTGTGCATTTGACTTATCTTCAGAGCCTCGGCTCCGCTGTCAGCCTCGAGGACGTCATATCCGCAAAGCTCCAAAAGATGGCGGCTCAACTTGCGGAGAGAGAGCTCGTCTTCAACAAGCAACACAGTCTCCGTTCCATGCAGGGAGGCCGGTAAATCTGCCGGGTGTTTCGGTGGGTCAGGAGACTCTTCGACCTTCGGAAGATAGATCTTGAACGTAGCGCCCGATCCGGGCTCGCTCATAACTTCTATGTAGCCTCCACTCTGCTTGACCACTCCATATACGGTGGACAAGCCGAGCCCGGTACCCTTGCCTTTCTCCTTGGTTGTAAAAAAAGGCTCGAAGACCCGGGCGCGGGTAACTGCATCCATTCCGATTCCGTTGTCGGTTACAGCGAGTAGGACATAGTCTCCAACCGATACCGGATAAGGGTAGCGGCGAACGAAGTCTTCGTTCATGTAGACGTTGGATGTGGAGAGCTTCAGTTCGCCGCCGTTCGGCATGGCATCGCGCGCATTGACCACCATGTTCATGACGACTTGTTCGATCTGTCCCTGGTCGGCCTTGATGCGCACCAATGCCGGATCGAGTTCAGTCTTAAGCTGAATGTCTTCCCGGATCAGGCGTTTAAGCATCTTTTCCATGTCCCTTACCACCACATTCAGGTCCAGAACCCTTGGATCCATTACCTGCTGCCTGCTGAATGCCAGCAATTGACGCGTCAGCGCTGCCGCTCGATGCCCTGCCTTCAACATCTCATCCACACAGGTCCGCAAGGGACTATCCGAGGCCGTACCCTCTTGAACGATCTCGCCGTACCCGATAATCACACCGAGCAGATTGTTGAAATCGTGAGCCACGCCCCCGGAAAGCCGGCCCACCGCTTCCATTTTCTGAGACTGACGAAACTGTTCTTCCAGTTGCTTGCGTTCGGTCACATCCCGATTCACGATTACTAGTTTCTCGACCTGCCCAGCTTTCACAATCGTGCTGGCCCTGGACTCGAGCGTGCGCCAGCTTCCGTCCTTGTGACGCATGCGATATTCCAGGCTCGTGCCCGCCCCGGTGCGGCGCGCATCCGCCGCCGCTTTCAACACTTTCTCCCGATCCTCCGGATGAACTTCATCGAGCGCTGTCGTTTTTCCGAGATCCTGCTCCGTGTAGCCAAGGATCTTTATGTACGAAGGGCTGTTGTAAAGCCGGTGGCCGTTGGCATCGACCACGGCGATCATATCTGCGGCGTTTTCCGTGATCAGACGAAACAATTCCTCGCGTTCAATCAACTGCTTCCGAACTGCCTGGATCTGGAAGTGTTGGTAGACGGTGTAGATGTCGAAGAGTAATACCATTCCCACCAAGCCGAGGATGGTGTCGTTCAGGGGTGTAGAGGACAGTTCGCCGCGGCGCAGGTGGAGCGCTGGGATGCCAAATGAGACGATGGCGCCGGTCAGAAGCAGCGTGATGAGGACCGCACACACCCATAACCACCAATCGCGAAGCTCAACCACCCGCATGCGATCTGGCATGCTTGCGCCACGATCTACATTTGGCATGACCGGACCACTGAGTTCAGCGCTTTCCATTGAGTAAGGCTCACTCTTCTTTTCTGAGGTCGTTGAAGCGATATTTGGCCAAACCTTAAGCAGTCTCCGTTGGGAGGGTACGAAAAGAAAAAGCACGAACCGTGCCATCCGAAGCGGAAGCCAAGAACGGTCGCTCCGGGTAACCCCTTTCCATACAGGTTCTTGCGGAGGCCAGCCTGCGCTCGCCGGGGGTCAGCAGGCGCAATTTGTCTAGCTGTTGGAATCTTATCCAGTTTGTAGACAACCGGTAGAACATGCTCGCCTCGACTTTCGTAGCTATATGCGTCGAAGGAGCTAGCTTTAACCCATGCAGTTACCTCAATGGCCTTTTAACTTTCCGATTGTTTCAGACTGACTAGGTCCGGAGGTTCTCAGAGAAGCTCAGGCGACTCGCGTTCTTGCAGCAGAAACAAAGGTTACTTACTAGTAGCGCTCTGCTGGAAATAGCGTTGACCCGGACTCTGTGGCTTTGTTCTACTGAAGATAGTGTGCGGGGCAGCTCGTCGGCACGCGTTTCGAGGCGAGCTGCGGAACGCCTGGGAGGTCGTTCCGAAAAGCGACAAGAGGCGAAGCGAAGAGCTTCTCGAGGCTCACTGCGGGGGCCCGAATCTCTGAGTTGTCCCGCTTTGTGGACAACTTTTGTCGGAGGAAACGCCGGGGAGATTGCCGTATGGCGTCCGCAGGTAGCAGAATTGCTGTGTGCAGTTGCAACGATCGGGTCACAGGGGCGAGTAGGTTGCTCATTGGTGTTCTTCCCGATATCCTGATTGCTCCGAAAAACTCAATCTCCAGTCACCGCCGGCGTGGTGACGTGTTCCCGCCTCCATCCCCCACCAACCGTGCCCATGCCACTTCCTTCTCGTATCAGCCGATTGGTTTTCTACAGGAAAGTCTTTCACGCGGCGCGGCGGCACGTAGTGGACTGCCGCGGCTCTTGGTCGCGTTACCTCATTCACAGGTCTTATACCGAATGCAAAGGGCATGGTTTTGCGGACCTGAGATGCCGATTTCAGGATCCGTTTCCCAATCCTGCGTCGACAGGGCTGATGACTTGATCCTTTGTGATTTTACTTTGCCGGGCTGGGTCGGATTGGAGACTCTGCGCTGCGTGCGGAAGTCTGGTCACGACCGACCCTTCATCTATATCTCCGATCCGATCAGGGGAGACTTGGCGGCCCAATGCATCAAGGAGGGGGCTGTTACACACTATGTACTCGAAAACGATCTCGGACGCCTACTATCCAACGACGACGTCCGCCGCGTCTTGAAATCCGCTCCGCGGGAACCTGCGCGTGGGCGTCAACACGTAGAGGTCCGGACACATGGGATGAAGATCGGCACGCTCATCGATGTGACGAATTCGGGTCATGACGTTGCGTGCGGGGGAACCGATACTATGCTGGTCGCAGCGAACGACGTCACGGATGTCCAGAGAAATCAGGAAAAACTCCGACAATCCGAAGAAAGATTCTCGAAAGCGTTCCGATCGAGCCCGGCAGCCATCACCATCAGCACTAGGGCCGAAGGGAGATACATCGACGCGAACGAAGCTTTTTTGCGGATGATCGGCCGCCAGCGCGATGAGGTAGTTGGACTCACAGCGGTCCAGTTGAGTGTTTGGGAGGATCCTCAGGAACGTATAAGAATGATTGAGGAACTGGACCGAGTTGGGCGGGTGACTAGTCTCGAAACCGTGTTCAACTCGAGGTCCGGCGGGCCGCGCACCGTTCAAGTGTCTGTAGAGCTTATCCAGTTGGATGGAACTCCCTGCATCCTTGCCATCACGAACGACGTAACCGAGGCTAGAGCGATTGAAGAGCAGTTCCGGCAGGCTCAGAAGATGGAAGCTGTGGGACGGATGGCCGGGGGACTTGCCCATGACTTTAACAATATGCTTGGTGTCATCATGGGATATTGCGATCTGGCCAAAGGCCGCGCGGACAGGGAGGTTGCGCGCAAGGATATCGACCAAATCAAAAAGGCGGCCCAATGCGCCGCTGCGTTGACTCGCCAGCTTCTGGCATTCAGCCGACAACATGTGTTGCGGCCCACAGTCTTCAATCTCAACAGCGTGGCAAGAGACCTTGTCCAGATGTTGCAGCGGGTTATCGGCTCAGATGTTGACTTGAGGTTCACGCCTTCCGCCTTTCCGGGCAACATAAAAGCAGACTTGAGCCAGATCGAGCAGATATTGATGAATCTTGTGGTGAACGCACGCGATGCCATTTCTCAGAAGGGGTCAATCATCATTGATATCGCCAACGCTGAACTCGATGAGACATACGTGAGACATCATCCACAAGTTCGTCCGGGCTCTTATGTTGCGCTGTCAGTCAGAGACACCGGTTGCGGGATGGATGCTCTGACGGTGTCTAAGATCTTCGAGCCCTTCTTCACGACCAAGGCTCCGGGGCAGGGCACAGGGCTCGGACTCTCCATGGTGTACGGTGCTGTTCAGCAAGCCGGCGGTCACATTGCCGTCCACAGCGAAGAGGGCGAGGGGACGACGTTCCATATCTATTTTCCTCGGATCGAGAAAGCAGTCGAGTCCCGTTCTCCTTAAAAGAGACCGCGGGTCCGATTTGCGAAAGGATCGGAGACGATCTTGGTTGTGGAGAATGAACGGCATCTTCGTAGACTTACAATTGAACTGCCTGAAAGCGGGGGATACAGGGTCTTGAAAGCCGCTGATGGTCCATGAGGCAGAACAAGGCCCACAGGCTGAAGATACTTAACGTCATGCCAGCGCCCGACAGAATCGAACAATCGCGTCGCTCAGACCAGGTTCGGCTTGGAGGTCACTTGAACAAGTCGAACAGTCGAACCAGCATCCGCGAATTGTTCACGGATGTCCTGCGCGCTCGTTACTGACACCGAGGTTAAAACTACCGTGATGTGGCCGACTCGTCCGAAGAACATCACCCAGTCGACTCGTCGGATGCGACTCGATTAGTTCCTTGGCGAAGCAAGAACGCGCGATGGCCCGCAGCACCGTGAGGTGTTGCCAGGTGATTTACCGGCGACTTCGTTCGATGAAGGCGCCCTGCGACCCGAACCAGATCGGCCACCTCAAGTGGCGGCCGGTTCATTTATGCGCTCTGCGGTACCTTCTCTTTCAGCTGAGGGCGTCCAGCGGACTCGCGGTGGCGTTGAGATGCCGCCGCGAGAGATGAGGATAGATCGTGGTTTCTTTCAGATCGTGATGTCCCAGGAGCAGTTTAATGGTGCGTAGGTCAGCGCCGTCTTTCAGTAAGTGAGTACTGAAACGGTGGCGCAGCGTGTGGGGATGAACCCGGTTCTGAAAACCCGCCCCTGGGCAGCACGTTGGCACGCATACCACACGGCTCGGGAAGCGTCTGCCGCTATGGCTTCCTTCAAACAGTCTTATGGGAGGTTGGCCGCAATGACGGGTTTGCCATGTACGACGGTTCTAAGTGAGATGGAGCAGACTTGGGTCCAGCTTGGGTCCAACAACCTCCGAACGACAGATAAAACCAGGGAACAAGACGCAGAGCCGACCTAAGCGAACCAATCACATAGCGTTGGTTTGTTTTGACTTGGGAGCAGGTGGTCAGGAGTCCACCGCAATCCTCTCCAAGATATCGACATAATCCAAAGCCTGAGACCGTACAAGGCGCAACTGCCCCTTCCTTTCGCATTTCCGCGCTTGGCAAACCATTGTTTCTGAAACAGATAGCGCAATGGCCGCGGGAAAGGCGCAAAAGATAATAAAAACCTTGACATGTGATATAGTGTTATATTAGACTATATCACTAGAGATCGAAGATGAGTACTCTCAACCTGAGCCCGCGCACGAAAACCCGGGGAAAAGTAAAGAAGCTTTGAGGAGAAGAAACATGAAATCCCTTCGTTTTATCCTGTCCGTTGTTCTGATGTCGCTCTCCACCGTGGCTTTTGCCCAGTCCGCCGCGCAACAGTCGGACGCACAAAAGTCCTTCGACCAACTGAAAACGCTTGCAGGTTCCTGGGAAGGCCACGTGACCACCGTGCCGCAGCATCCTGACATCGACGGCAAGCAGATGAAGGTCACGCTTCGCTCGACTTCCATGGGTAACGCGCTGATGCATGAGATGACGGGCGCTGGACGACCCGACGATCCGATCACCATGTTTTATTTGGACGAGGACCGCCTGCTTCTGACGCACTATTGTGACGCAGGGAATCGGCCTCGCATGACGGGCAAAATGTCGCCGGACGGAAAGACAGTGGAATTCAACTTCCTCGATCTCGCCGGGGGCACGCAGTACGGACATATGGATCATGCCGTCTTTACCTTCATCGACACGAACCATCACACCGAGGACTGGACTTACATGGAGCCCGGGGACAAGCCGATGCATGCGCACTTCGAGCTGCAGCGAACCAAGTAACGGGGAGCGTATCTTTGCCAAGGCTATCTGGGAAACCTGATGGACCGTGAGTGGAACGACAGTCAACCGATTTACCGCCAGCTTCGCGACCGCGTGGTCGCGATGATACTCGACGGTGTGCTCAAGGAGGGCGATCCACTGCCGTCCGTGCGCAATGTCGCGGCCGAATATCGCGTCAATCACCTCACGGTTCTAAAGGGCTATCAACAACTGGTAGACGAGCAACTGGTCGAAAGCAGGCGAGGTCGCGGCATGTTCGTCAATGCGGGCGCGCGCAATATGCTGCTGCAGGGCGAGCGCCAGAAGTTCCTTTCGGAAGAATGGCCCAGGGTCTCCGCCACCATTCAGCGGCTCGGACTGAAGGCGGAAGAACTGCTGGATGGGGCGGCAACCGGCCGGTCGTCGGTTGGGGCAAAGTTGGACGTTGCAGAGCCGGGTGCAGCCCAGTCAAAACCCGAAGAGGAGCGCTGAAGCTATGGCATGCATCGAAGCACGCAGTCTCCGCAAGACCTTCGGCACAACCGTCGCACTCGACGGCGTCGATCTGCGCGTCGAAGAGGGCCGCATCCTCGGACTCATCGGCCCCAACGGCGCCGGCAAGACTACCGCGCTTAACGCGATTCTCGGACTCACTCCGTATCAAGGAGAACTGAGAGTGCTGGGACGCGATCCCTGGACCGAGCGCGATCGACTCATGTGCGATGTCAGCTTCATTGCCGATGTTGCCGTACTGCCGCGGTGGATCAAGGTCTCGCAGGTGCTGGACTACGTCGCCGGCATCCATCCGCGATTCGATCGCGCGAAAGCGGAGGGTTTTCTCGCTAAGACAACCATCGGGCGCGCCAGCAAGGTCAGGCAATTGTCGAAGGGCATGGTGACTCAACTGCATCTCGCGCTGGTCATGGCCATTGACGCGAGACTCCTGATTCTGGACGAGCCGACGCTTGGTCTCGACATCTTGTATCGCAAGCAGTTCTACGATTCGCTGCTGAACGACTACTGCGATCGCAGCCGCACTATCGTGGTGGCGACGCATCAGGTGGACGAGATCCAGAACGTCCTCACCGACGTCATGTTCATGAATCGTGGCCGCATCGTACTCAATTGCAGCATGGAGGAATTCGAGTCGCGCTATCTGGAGGTGATGGTGAATCCTGAGCGTGTCTCCGCTGCCAGGGCGCTCAGGCCGATGCACGAGCGCCAGGTGCTCGGCCGCAGCATCCTGCTTTTCGATAGTGTCGATCGCCAAAAACTCGCCGCGCTTGGCGAGGTGCGCACGCCCAGCATCGCCGACTTGTTTGTTGCGGTGTTGGGAGATAAGCCGGGGAATCCCTCGGGCGAGGCAAAAGGAGCCGCTCAATGAATACTCAATCGAACGCGATGCCCGAGTCCCGGCTCGACTCGCAGGAAATCTCGCCCCCGGTGCTGTCGGCAACTCGGCCCCTGTACTGGTCGGTGCGGCGCGAGTTGTGGGAGAACCGTTCGCTCTATATCGCGCCGCTGGCCGCCGCGGCCGTCTTTCTGTTCGGTTTCCTGCTGAGCATGATTCGTCTGCCGCAGAAGATGCGCGCTGTGGCGGCGCTCGACCCGGTGCAGCAGCGTCACGCAATCGCCATGCCCTATGACTTCGCCGCGGGTCTGATCATGGTAACCGCTTTACTCGTAGCGGTGTTTTACTCCCTTGACGCGCTCTATGGCGAGCGTCGCGATCGCAGCATCCTGTTCTGGAAGTCGTTGCCGGTTTCCGATTTCACGACGGTGCTCTCGAAAGCGAGCATTCCGCTTGTCGTTGTGCCTGTGCTCGGCTTCGCGATCACCGTCACCCTGCAGTTGATGATGCTGCTGCTGAGCAGCGCTGTACTGCTGGGGAACGGTCAGAATGTCGCGGCCCTATGGACGCAGTTGGCGTTGTTCCAGATGTCGCTGATGCTGTTCTACCACCTGCTAACCGTACATGTGCTGGGGCACGCGCCATTCTACGGCTGGATGTTGCTGGTCTCCGCCTGGGCGCGGCGCGCGGTGTTTCTATGGGCGTTCCTGCCGCCGCTCGCGATCGTATTTGTCGAGAAGATCGCATTCAACACTTCGTATTTCGCCGCCATGCTGAGACACCAATTGACGGGCGGCAATGAGGCTGTTCCTTTCCATGGCAGGATGCCGATCGATCCGGGGACGCACCTCACTCCCGTTCAGTTCCTGACCAGTCCGGGGCTGTGGATAGGGCTCATAGTCTTCGCGGCATTCCTCACCGCCGCGGTCCGGGTGCGACGCAATCAAGGACCGATCTGACCAGGAGGACGCTGTGATCCGAGAACGAGCGCTAAGAATCGTGCTGGTGTTAGTGGGGTTGCTCTTTTTAGCCGGTATCTACCCGTTGTTGAGATTGCAAGCGAATCCGGGCGAGCAAATGCTCGGTGCCGTTTACGTGACACTGGGATTTTTTCTGGTGCTCGCGTCACGGATGCCAGCAGCGAATCGCAGCCTGATCGCCTTCACGGCATGGTCGAGCCTGGTTCACGCCGGCATGATGGCGTGGCAGGTGTTTAGTAATGCGATTCCACGCGGAGATCTGCTGCGCGCAGTACTTCCACTGGCCATCATCGGTGTCGCACTGATCGTACTTGCGCCAGCGAAGGTGAGGGCGGTTGCGTCATGATCGCAGGGTGTTCCGATCAGTACTGGGGCGGGGATGTTTATTCGTTACGGACTCAGCCCTTCGGAGCTGTAGCGAAAGGAGTTCGGAAGAATGCGATTGCCATTGTTATTTCTTCACATTACCGCGGGCACGTTGGGAATGCTGTCTGGATTCGCCGCAATGTTTCTCCTCAAGGGTTCCCGCCGGCATGGCATCGCTGGAAGCGTCTTTGTCATATCAATGCTCAGCCTTTTCGGCCAGCGGCGTGTACCTGGCGATCATGAAATCCCAACCGGGCAATATTCTGGGAGGCGCTCTAACGTTCTACCTGGTAGCAACAGCATGGAGTACTGCCCGTCGCAGGGATGAAGAACCCGGCATTCTTGATTGGGGTGCGCTTCTGGTCGCCCTGGCGGTCGCAGCTGTCGACCTGACCTTTGGGCTGGAAGCGGCGACTAGTCAAACGGGGCTAAAGTATGAGTATCCGCCTGGGCCTTATTTTTTCCTTGGTACCGTGGCTGTGCTCGCTGTCGTGGGAGACGTTCGCATGCTGGTGCGCCGAGGTATTTCTGGCACACAGCGGGTCGCGCGGCATCTTTGGCGCATGTGCTTTGCGCTGTTCATCGCCGCAGTGTCCATATTTCTGGCACGGCAGCAAATCTTTCCTGCTTTCATGCGCAAGACAGGCGCACTTTTCTTTCTGAGTTTTCTGCCGCTGGGATTGATGATTTTCTGGCTGGTCCGCGTCCGGTTTGCGAATGCGTACAACCGACCGCGAGCCCGGATGGCAGCCCGCGAGCACATCCGACTACCACTGGAATCGGTCAGTCGTTAGCTGGGGGGGCCAACCTGTTGGGGCAAACGAATCAGAAATTGTGGGTCGCAGCAATCTCGTGGCGAATGCGGGGAGAGCATCATTATTTCCCCCAGAGGCAGCGCTGGATCTAAGGGGCCGACTGGACTCTTGCGGCTACGTCCTTTGCCCCAAAGTCCTTCGAACTGAGGAATGGCTCCGTACTGGTCGACGCGCATGGCGGAGGCCCCACCGCACGCAGGTTGGGGCAGGCGCTTCGATGGAGGCAAACCCGACAGCTGGGTCGGAATGCCAGTCGCAGCACGATGTATCCAACGACAACCCAGAATGCCGCTAGGGGGTATAGCCAGTAAGCGTGTAGGTGCATGGGTCATCCTCCGTAGGGGACCCACTATCTGCCGGGAAGGACAAAGAGGCTGCGATTGCACGTACCGAGCCGTGTGATTTCAATCACAATTGGGTAAACGCGTCGGTTTCTGCTTCGAGTTGCTCCGCCATTTCGAGCATCCGGGTGACGCTGTTCCAGTTGCGGGCGGTACCGGGAATCTTAAGCATCTTCTCCAGCGACGCCCCTTGCAGCTTGGAACGGCCCATGCCGTTCGGAAAGTAAATAAAGAGTTCGCGGCCAATGAGGTGGACTTCCTCAGGATCCGGCTTGAGGCTCAAAAGCTGGGCCCGCGCCTCAGCGCTCGGTTCGCTGACCAGACAGTCAACCAGAAGCTTGCCGGGTTCAATGCCGCCGCGCCGGGCGAAAGGGTTGCTGCCAACGATTTTTCTGAGTTCGGCCGTGGTGCGGAGAATGACTTCTGTCCGAAAACCGGCCTCGCGCTCGATGGCGACCTGAATCTTCTTGCTGAGCAGGACGAGGTTGCAGGCTTTCGTCCGGAAGATGACGTTGCCGCTTTGGATGTAGGTGCGAGGATCCTCGAGTTTCAGCGATGTGTAGAGCTGGCGCAGAACATCCATCTTGATTCGGTTGTGGGAGGCGAGGTTGATGCCGCGGAGCATGGAAATGAGCACGGGCATGGCCGACCGTATCCTCTGAGTCGCTTTTCGCTTGGCGATCGGGCTTACGCCACGCGTCCGGGGGTGGGTTTCTTCACATTTCCCGCGTTCACGGCATCCAGCCGGATGCGGGTGGCCCGCGTCGTTTCCTCCACCAGGTCGTCGGTAAACTTGCCGGCTTCCCCCGCCATCACCGAGCCTGCAGCCAGCGCGAAACGCAGCGCGTCAGCCTGATCTTCAAAATACAAAACGACTTGTCCCGACATAACACTTCTCCTGGTAGACCTTGGAATGGTTGGTCATGGAAAGAACTGCCTTCGACGAGGGCGGCGCCGCGCGCACTACCTCGCCTGATTCTCGAAGAAGACCGCTCGGAGTCAAAGTGTTTCTCTTGGTTCGGGTCGAGTCGGAAGGGCAGACGCTGGATTGCAAATTCACTCTTACGCGGCAACTGCATTCTTACGCGGTGCCGGCGTTGGTGAGGGCTTCGAGGGCTTCGGAGAGCGTGGGGAACATCAGAAAGATGCGTTCGACCTTGGTGATCTCGAAGACTTTCAGCACGCGCTTGTTGACGCCGGTGAGGGCAACGCGGCGTCCGGCCTTGGCGCAAGTCGTGCAGGCGCTGACCAGGGATCCCAGCCCAGAGGAGTCCAGGTAGGGAACACCGGTAAAATCGAGAATCATGGTGGGAGCGTCTTCGCGGCGCACCGCGTTCATGAACGGTGGCACGTTCTCCATGGTCAGGGGTCCGTGAAAGCTCAACACCCCCCGATCCAGACGCTCGATCTGTAGCGGCTCCGATGCCATGGAGCAGAGATTCTAGGCCAGATGGCCTGCCGGGTTCAAGGTGCCACGATTAAGGTTCACCTCGTTACGTTGGGACAGTGTCCGGCCTTTGTAATCTTTCTGTGTTTTCTTGCGGCGGCGGTTTCAGCAGGGTCGGGCGCGATTACGATTGCATTAACGGCATGTGGGGGGAAACGGATGATGAAAAGAATTGGAAATTCAGGTCAGCGTTCCGGCCAACGGTCATGCGAGCAATTTTCGCACCATCAATCCTAGTGACCATTCCGGCAGTGTCGAAAAACATCCCAAGGGAAGTCAGGCTCGCATTCTGCTGAGTTCGGTTTTCGGGCCGTACGCGCAGGATGACGAGTTCGGCAGCCGCTCCATCAACCCGATGGAGCTTTATCACAATCAGGTCACGCGCGCCCAGGGCAGCTTCTCGCTGCGCATGTTTCACCGCTCCTGGGGCATCATGATGATCCAGGCGAATATTTCCGCACCGTGCGCCCTGCTCGACTTTCCCACCCGCGAGGATTTCGTGCGCGAGCTTACGACGCACCAGTACGACGTGGTCGGCATTACGGGGATTATTGTGAACGTCGGCAAGGTGCGCGAGATGTGCCGCCTGACGCGTCAACTCTCGCCGCACTCGAAGATCGTAGTCGGCGGGCACGTGGCCGCCATCCCGGGCATTGAGACAATGGTCGATGCCGATCACATTGTTCGCGGCGAAGGCATTTCCTGGATGCGGCGCTACCTGGGCGAGGACGAAAGCGCGCCCATCCAGCATCCGGCAATCGTCTCCGGCATGCGCACTCGCATCATGGGCGTTCGCCTGCCAGAACGCAAGGGAGCAACGGCGGCGACGATTATTCCTTCGGTCGGCTGCCCCATGGGATGCAACTTCTGTACGACCTCGGCGTTCTTCGGCGGCAAAGGGAAGTTCGTCAACTTCTTTGAGACCGGCGACGAACTGTTCGAAGTCATGAGCCGGATGGAAGATGAGTTAAAGGTTAAGTCGTTCTTCGTGATGGACGAGAATTTTCTGCTGCACCGCAAGCGAGCCATGCGCCTTCTCGAACGAATGAAGGAGGCGCGCAAGAGTTGGGCGCTGTCAGTATTTGCGTCGGCCAATGCGATCCGCAAGTACACCATGCAGGAACTAGTGGAGCTGGGCGTGTCGTGGCTGTGGATGGGGCTGGAATCTCCGCGGGCCGGCTACAGCAAGTTACAGGGCACGGACACGCGGGAGCTCACGCGTGAGTTGCGCGAGCACGGAATTCGCGTCCAGGGCTCGACCATCATCGGGCTGGAGCACCATACGCCCGACAACATCATCGCGGAAATCGAGCACGCCGTCTCGCACGATACCGACTTTCACCAGTTCATGCTGTACACACCCGTGCCGGGGACTCCGCTGTATCAGCAGATGGCGGAAGAGGGCCGCCTGTTGCGCGATGTCGACTACGCCGACGTGCATGGGCAGTTCAAATTCAATTTCAAGCATGCGGCGATTTCGCGGGAGGACTCGAAACGGTATCTCGATTGGGCTTTCTGGCGCGACTTCCAGCTCAACGGCCCGAGTTTGTACCGCATCTCCCGGACCTTGATGGCGGGCTGGAAACGCTACAAAGACTGGCCGGATGCACGGGTGCGCGAACGGTTCACAGGTGAGATGGGCCGCTTGAGCGGCGTTTACAGCTCGGCACTGTGGGCGATGGAGCGCCAGTTTAAGAAAGTGGATCGCAATGTCAGCCAGCAGATTCGGGCGCTACGACAGGAATTCAAACAGGAGTCCGGAATCGTGTCGCGGATGCTGCCGGCGGCGCTCGGTCCGGTCCTGCTGTGGACGACGCGGCGCGAGGAAAGGCGGCTGGCGCGGGGAAAGACATATGAGCCGCCGACGATTCTGGAGCGGAGCAACTGGGTAGGGGCGTGAACGATTGAGCAAATGCGTGGCGCTCTAGAGAGGCTATCCCGTCCTGCGCGGGGACAGCATGCTCAGAATTTCTCTCAGCCCCTGGCGGATATGCTGGATCTCTGGAACGGAGTGGGAGGGGAAGGGGATGGCGGCCTGGGTTTTTTCGGACTTGCTTTCCGCGCGCAGTTGCTGGCGCGCGCCGGAGATGGTGAATCCCTGCTCGTAGAGCAGTTGCTTGATGCGCAGCACGCTTTCCACGTCACGCTTGCGGTACATACGCTGTCCGGTGCTGCTCTTCACCGGCTTCAGTTGCGGGAATTCGGACTCCCAGAAGCGCAGCACGTAGGCGGGCAGGTGGCACAGGCTGGCCACCTCGCCGATGCGGAAATAAAGCTTGTCGGGGATGAAGATCTCATCCGCCTTGTGCTTGCCGGCGCTTTTCTTTCTCGCGGCCATTTTTCCAGGATCCACGCGGCACGGGCCGTGCGGTCTGCCTATTGTGCCACAGGTCCGGCTCTTCGCATGCGGATTTTCGGAGGCAAGACGCATTCGGCACTCAGCGCTCGGCATTCAGGCATTGTTTCTGGATCCTGCCGATAACGGCCAGCCTCGCGTTACAACGCTGAATGCCGAAATTATGGCCAGAAAGGAAAAGCCCCTCAAGAGGTGCTTCTCTTAAGAGGCCAGTGAAATTCGTGGTGGATGCGAGGTAACGTCTCGCCGACGGTTAGTGTTTCTTCTTTTTTGCCTTCTTCTTCGTTGCCATGAAGGTTCCTCCGTGAACGATTTTCCCTTGCAAGGTTGCTAAACTGGGGCCCTTGTACTCGAAAGGCCAACCCAACTCGTAGTATGGGCAGGCCCTACAACCCAAGATATTGCGGCACCATGAACAAAGTGTCAACAGAATTCTGCAGTTTTGCGCAGGATTCTTCGCTGCGATCGTCGGCCACGAGGTGGTCGTGGGTCGCTGGTCGTTCGCCAAGTCGAGCCGCAAAACCCCGCTAACGATCAACGACTAGCGATCAACGACTAGCGACCAACGACTGGTAGTACACTGCGCATCATGCGGCGGGATCCGGTCGAACTGGAAATTTTCAAGAACCTGTATCACTCGATCGCCGAGGAGATGGGAGCGGCGCTGCGGCGAACGGCCTTTTCTCCCAACATCAAGGAGCGGCGCGATTACTCGTGCGCAGTGTTCGATGGCGCGGGCGAGGTGATCGCCATGGGCGACCACATGCCGGTGCATCTGGGGTCGATGCCCATGTCGGTGCGAGCCGCGATTGATGCGGGCGCGATGGGAGGCGGAGCGATGGGGCCGGGGGACATGGTGATGCTGAACGACCCCTTTCGCGGCGGAACCCATCTGCCCGATATCACGCTGGTGGCGCCGGTGTATGTGGAGGAGCGGGCAAGAACGTCCGGCGGAAAAGGCACGAAACGGGCGCACTCCCCTGTCCTTCGCGGGCGAGGCGCCCGCGCCCACATGAGCCCGGATTTTTATGTGGCGTCGCGGGCTCATCATGCCGATGTGGGCGGGGCCTATCCAGGCTCGATGGGCCTTTGCCGCGAAATCTATCAGGAGGGAGTGCGAATTCCTCCGGTGAGGTTGATGCGGGCAGGCGTAATAGAGCGCGATGTGTTGGCGATGCTGCTCAACAATGTGCGCACTCCTGAGGAGCGCGAAGGTGACCTGGGGGCGCAGATCGCGGCCTGCCACACCGGGGCCGAGCGACTGCACCAGGTTTGTGCGCGGTACGGGGTGGATCGCGCCAAGCGGGCAGCGGGCGAACTGCTGGACTATTCCAAGGAATTGATGCGGACGTTCTTGCAACTCGTGCCGGAAGGAGAGTATCGGGCGGAGGACTTTCTCGACGGAGATGGGATCAGCGACCGGCCGGTGAAGATTGCGGTGGCAGTCAGAGTTCATCCGCATGACGGGACGCAACGGCAGGCTCGCGGGCGGGAGCCCGTTCGACTGCTGGTCAGGGCAGGTCCGCGCCCCATGGTCACGGTGGATTTCACCGGGAGCGATCCGCAGGTTGAGGGGAGCGTGAATGCGGTTGCGGCGATCACGTATTCGGCGTGCTTTTACGTGTTCCGGTGTCTGCTGGCAGAGGATGTTCCGGCGGCGGCCGGATTGATGCGGCCGATCCAGGTCATCGCGCCGGAAGGGACGATCGTCAACGCGCGGCCTCCGGCAGCGGTTGCCGGGGGAAATGTCGAGACCTCACAGCGCATCGTCGACGTGCTGTTGCGGGCGCTGGCGCAAGCCATTCCCGATCGCATTCCGGCGGCGGCGGCGGGGACCATGAACAATCTGACCATCGGCGGTGCTGATCCGCGCACGGGTGAGCCGTTCGCCTACTACGAAACAGTCGCGGGCGGAATGGGCGCGCGGCCGGGCAAGGCCGGTGTATCGGGCGTGCATACGCACATGACGAATTCGTTGAACACACCGGCGGAGGCGCTGGAGTATGCGTATCCACTGCGAGTGCGAAAGTATTCGTTGCGTCCGGGCAGCGGGGGCGAGGGAAAGTTTCGCGGCGGCGACGGAATTGTGCGCGAGATTGAAGTGCTCACCGACTGCGAGGTCACTCTGCTGGCCGACCGGCGCTCGCGCGGTCCGTGGGGACTTTCGGGAGGCGGGGACGGCGCGCCCGGAAAGACATTCATCACGCGCCGCAATGGCTCGGTCGAGCCGATGCCGGCGAAGTTCAGCACGCGCTTGCGAAGTGGCGAACGGATTCGGATTGAGACTCCGGGCGGCGGCGGCTGGGGGCGTCTCTGAATTTGATTTCCAGAGGAGGGTTGCGTGACATCCATTAGGTCAGTGAATGTAGCGTCTTGCGCGAAAACGATGGGAGCGTTTTACGGAGCTCTAGGGCTGCTCGTCGCTCCCATCTTTTTGATAACTGGCTTGGCCAGCTGTGGTAGAAGGCGCAAACGCGATTGAATACATTCTTATCCTTGCGGTTGCAATTGTCGCTCCGGTTTTCTATGGCGGACTAGGCTTCGTATTTGGAGCTTTCGGCGCCTGGGCCTACAACCTAATCGCGAAGCGGCTAGGAGGGATTCAGATTGAGCTGCAGGAGACTCCCCCTTCGGCATCGCCTAACCAGTTTGGCTTGGTTTGAGTGGATAATGAGCAACTTGATGACGACCGATCCTGCTGCCCACTATCTCGACGAAGCGCGCCGCCAGATGCGCGGGCACAAGCGAATGGCCGAAGGCGCGATGGCGCAGTTGCGGGATGAAGACTTCTTCGTCACGCTTGACCCGGAGGCGAACTCGGTGGCCGTTCTGGTGAAACATCTGGCCGGAAACATGCGCTCACGCTTCAGCGACTTCCTCACCAGCGACGGCGAGAAGCGGGACCGCTTTCGCGACCATGAGTTCGAAATGACCTCGGCGACTACTCGCGCCGAAGTTATGAAGTGGTGGGAAGAAGGCTGGGCGTGCGTCTTCGCGGCAATCGAGGCCCTCAAGCCTGAGGACGTGATGCGGACGGTAACGATCCGCGGGGAACCCCACACCGTGCTGCAGGCGATCAACCGGCAGATCGCGCACTACGCGCAACACATCGGGCAGATTGTGTTTCTGGCCAAGCATCTGCGGTCGAGCGAATGGAAGACTCTAAGCATTCCGCGCGGGAAGTCGGAGGAGTTCAAGAAGGTCGCGCCGAAGTCCGACAAGGGACTGCCGCGCGAGAAGTAAGTACGCAGTGTGAAGATGCCTTCGGAACGGGCCTTTCCGGGGGTTGGGAAGGGCACGGCCTCAGCCGTGCCGCCAGCGATCCACAAAGATGCCGGCTCTGAGAAACGTTCCTCTATCCAGGATTTATTGATGATCAGTGCTGGAATCCCGGCCCGAAGTAGCGGTAGTGGCCGGTGATCTTCCAGTTGAAAAGAACGTCTTCCATCTTCGGCCCCGCGCCAATGTTGTGGACGATCATGTAGCGGCCGCTCCTGCGGGACTTCTGATCCACCACGATGCCGATGTGCGGCACGTTCCCGCCCAAGTCCCAGGCCACGATGTCGCCGGGCGCATAGTCCTCCGCGTGGTTGGTAATGGGTAAGGATTCTCCCTTGCGCTGGAAGAAAACCATGAGGTTCGGAACGCGGCGATGGTCGATGTTCGAGTCAGGATGAGCGAGCAGCCAGCGTCGCTTGTTCGGGTAGGCGGCGAAATTCTGCACCATGTCTTCGTGAACTTCTTTTTGTAGATCGATCCCTAAGGCGCGGTAACTACGGATGATTTCGTCTGTGCAAACGCCGGTGTCGGAGGGAACGTCGCCGCCGGGGTAGGGGATGCCGACGTACGCGGAAACGTAGCGGACTGAGTGATGCGTGCGCTCGATGGCCGCAGCGACTAGGTGACGTGTAAATTCCTGACGGAAAACTGGCCCGACGGGCCGCGTTTGCGCGATGCTCGACAAACTCCATGCGGAGAGCACCACCAGCGCTGCCCAGCGTCGTTGTCGTAAAAGACCTGGCACCGTAACCGATTGTAACGGCAACCACGGCGGAGGAGAATAGATGAGAATGGGGCAGCCGAGGCAAATGGCAGCACGGTGCTAGAATCGTACGTTTTGTGTTTGATTCTGTTTCTTAGATCGAATTTCATAGGTGGCAATCATGGCTGGGGCAACAAGAGATCGAACAATGCTGGCGGTGGTGAAGCCGGAGGCGGCGGCGGGCGCCGAGATTCGCGAGGTAAAGGTTCCGGCCTTCGGGCCGACCGATGTGCTGGTCAAGGTGAAGGTCGCGTCCATCTGCGGCACTGACCTGCACATTTATAACTGGGACCGCTGGGCGCAGAAGCGCATTCATCCCCCGCTGATTCCGGGACATGAGTTCTGTGGCGAAGTGGCCGCCTTCGGCAACGAGGTCACCAGCGTGAAGGAAGGCGACTTCGTTTCCGCCGAGATGCATGTGGCCTGTGGCAAGTGCCTGCAGTGCCGCACCGGCGAGGCCCACATCTGCCAGAACGTGAAGATTATTGGCGTGGACGCCGATGGCGCGTTCGCCGAGTATGTGGTGATTCCCGAGTCGAACATCTGGAAGCTCGATCCCGCCATACCCCTGGACTATGCCTCGATTCTCGATCCGCTGGGGAACGCCGTGCATACCGTGCTGGCCGGGGAGATTGCGGCCAAGAGCGTGGCCATCACGGGCTGCGGGCCGATCGGGCTGTTCGCGATTGCCGTGGCCAAGGCGGTGGGCGCGACCTCGGTGTTTGCGATTGAAGTGAACGAGCACCGCGCCCGCATCGCGCGCGAGATGAAGGCCGACTATGTGCTCAATCCCGCGAAAGAGAACGTGAATGCCGTCGTCATGGAGAAGACCGGCGGACTGGGCGTCGACGTGGTGCTGGAAATGGCGGGGCATCCGGACTCGATTCGCACCGCGTTTGATATCGTCCGGCGCGGCGGAAGGATTTCTCTTCTCGGCTTGACCTCGAAGCCGATCTCGCTGAATTTTTCCGAGGACATTATTTTCAAGGGCATCACGGTGCAGGGCATTAACGGGCGCCGCATGTACCAGACCTGGTATCAGATGACGGCGCTGCTCAAGAGTGGCAAGCTGAATCTGCATCCGGTGATCACGGATCGTATCCCGATGAAGGATTTCTCCCGGGCCATGGAGCGGCTGACGACCGGCGAGGCCAGCAAGATTCTGGTGTATCCCAACGGCGTGCGTTAAGTGGCGCGGAGCTGCCCTGAGCGATCGTCGAAGGGACCGCCCGCAGCTCTTCGGTCGCAGTAACGTAGCCGAGTTGACAGCGGTTAACATCTCTGGAAGTGAACGATGAGTCTCGACGCATACGTACGTTGCACCTGCATTCGGGAGGGCAAGGCCAAGCCGCATCCGTTTCCGGAAAGGTTTACGTGGGACGAGGCGGGCGCGCCTTCGCTGACGGGCGATCCCTCCGACAAGGAGTGGGAAGCGCACGACCGGTGGGTTCAGCTGTCGTGCGAACATGAGGGCTTTCTGGTCTCCGAGTTTCTCGGCAACATCACGCGGGCCCAGCATGTGCGCGAGTTTCTGCGCGGAGTGCAGGGAAATCCTGGACCGAAGTTTCCGATCCTATTGAAGAAAGTTGTCTACGACGGCACCCACACCGGCGACTGGATTCCCGTCAAGGAATCACCCGCGCTATTGCGGGAAGTGAATCTCGTGCTTGGATCGAGCGATATCCTGACCGCGGGCGAGAAGGAATTCTTCGAGAGCATGAAGCGGCTGTGCGAGGCCAGCATTGCGACCGGCAATCCGATTATGTTTTGAGATGTGAGCCTGTTGCCCGGATTTACGCGGATCGACATTGAATCATTCTGGGCGACGCGACGAAGTGCATTTCTGGCACCCGGCAGAGACATAGATCGTGCGCGGAAACGACTCGCTGCAGGACGACCAAGGCGAAAGCGCACATTGATTCGTCTCCGTCCCACCTTCATCCGCGTGATGACACGGAACGCGTAAAGTGGAAGAACTCGAGGCGTCCCATGACCACCGCAACCCGCACCAATCCGCTCTCCTATCTCACCGATCAACTCAACGAACTCAAGGCCAAGGGCACGCACTTCAAGCTGCGCGTGCTCGAGGACGAGCAGGCGCCCGTCTGCACGTTTGACGGCAAAAGGGTCATCAACCTGGCGTCGAACAACTATCTGGGGTTAACCACGCACCCCAAGCTGCGCGAGGCGGCGCTGGAGGCGACGCGCAAGTACGGCGTGGGCTCAGGCGCGGTGCGCACCATCGCCGGGACCATGAAGATCCACATGGAACTCGAGGAAAAGATCGCACGCTTCAAGAACGTGGAGGCGTGCGTCGTGTTCCAGTCCGGCTTTGCGGCCAATGCCGGGACGGTGTCCGCCGTGCTAGGGAAAGACGACTTTATCATTTCCGACGCGCTGAATCACGCCTCGATCATCGACGGGGCGCGGCTTTCGAAGGCTAAGATTCTGGTCTTCCGTCACAAAGACATGGCGCACGCGGAAGAACAGTTAACCAGCATTAAGGACGAGCCGGGGAAAAAGCTGCTGATCACCGACGGCGTATTCTCCATGGACGGTGACATCGGGCCGCTGCCCGCGCTGTGCGACCTGGCCGAGAAATATGGCGCGATTATGATGGTCGACGATGCGCACGCTTCCGGCGTTCTGGGCCGCAACGGGCGGGGCACGGTCGATCACTTCAACGTGCACGGGCGCGTGGACATTCAGGTGGGAACGTTGTCGAAGGCGATTGGGGCGCTCGGCGGATATGTGTGCGGCACGCGCGATCTGATTGACTTTCTGTATCACCGGGCGCGACCGTTTTTGTTTTCGACGTCGCATCCGCCGTCGGTGGCGGCGAGTTGCATCGCCGCTTTCGATGTTCTGGAGAACGAGCCCGAGCGCATGGAAAAACTATGGGAGAACACGCGCTTCTGGAAGAAGGAACTCGGGCTGCTGGGCTTCGACATCGGCGGGCGGGCGACGCCGCCCAGCGAGACGCCGATCACGCCGATCATCATCGGCGACGGCAAGCTCACCATGGATTTTTCGCGCGAGTTGTTCAAAGAAGGCGTGCTGGGCACGGGCATCGCGTTTCCCACCGTGCCGGAAGGCAAGGCGCGCATCCGCACTATCATGACCGCGACTCATACGAAGGAAGAGTTGGAGCAGGCCCTGGAAGTGCTGGGGCGCGTGGGCAAGAGGATGCGGATTTTGGGGAATTAGCCCTCCCGCCGCTCGCGAGTCCCTTTACTTGGCTTCGAAAAGTTTTCTCGCCATCTCTTCCTCCGACGCCGTCTCCAGATTCTCAGCTTTCCAGCGCATGGCGGCGGTGATGCGGGTGCGGCCGCTGGGGTGGTCGAAGAAGATGAACTCTTCAAGCGGGCTGGGATCGAGCTTCCGGTATTCTCCGAGCAGCATGTCGACGTTGGCCTCGCCATCGGGCTGGCGGGCGGCGTTCAGGCCGTACATATCCGCTTCGAATTCCATGGTGCGTGTGATGGTGTTGTTCACCGGCGTTGTCACGAAGAAGAAAAGCGAAAGCACGATCACGGCCAGCGGCAAGGCGGCAACATCTCCAATGTCTCGTATGCCCCACCCTTGGCCCCAGCGCCCGAGCGAGAAATTGATTCCCCAATTCAGAAAAGCGAAAGCAATTACGATCACTACGCCATTCATCACCAGGCCCTTGTACTCGTGATTGAGAACGTAATGCCCCATCTCGTGGCCCATCGTAGTTTCGATCTCGGGCAGAGTGCAGCGCTTGAGCAGATTATCGTTCAGCGAAATGCGCAGCGTGTTGGCGAAGCCGCTTACGTTGGCGCTCACGCGATTCGACTGCTCGGAGGCGTCGAACTCGTAGACGTCGGTGGCCGGGATGCCGTTGGCGCGCGCCATGCTGAGGATGGGACCCTTGATTCGCGGATTGTCTAAACTCTTATAGTGGTTGAACAGCGGAGCGATGTAAACCGGAGCGATCAGGCTGACGAATCCGATAAATACGACCGCCAGGACTGCGCCCCACACCCACCAGTTTTTCCCCAGTCGACGTACCAACCCGAACAACGGCACGATGAGGATCGCTCCCAGCACCACAGCAACTCCCAGCGCCACTAGTTGATCGCGCAACCAGGGGCCGAAGCTCTGATTGAGCAGGTCATACTTGTGCTCGCGGAAATAGCCTTCATATACCGTCATCGGAAAGGTCAGCGCAGTGGTCACAACAATGAACTGAATCCAGTACAGCGCCGTCTGCACAGGACGAAAGCGCGTAATACGTTCCGCCAGAGCACGCATTCGCGACGACCATCGGTAATGCAGCAGCAGCCACATCACCAAGACAGTCGACAGGAAATCCCACAGCAGCAGCCAGTATCCGCCCTCGAAATAGGCGTTGGAGCGGGCGCGGCGGTCGGGCGGCATCTTGGCCAGATAGAATTCAACCGCCGCGTTGACATCGAATGGATGCGTCGCGGGAGCTGAGTTAGCGACGGCAGGGGCGGGTGGAGCGCCTCCGCTTTTTTTTTGTGCCGGCGTTTGTGCTGTCGCACAGGCCGCCAGGGCCGTGAACACCAGACAAGCCAGAAGAGCCAACCGCGTTGCGCGAACCATTCGGGCCTCCGAACGTTTCAGGATCCTTAGCTGGCGTGATAGACAATTTTCCCGCCGACGATTGTCGCGATGACTTTCCCCGTAAACTGCCAGCCGTCGAACGGAGTGTTGTGCGACATCGAGCGCGACTTTACGGCTTCGAACGTCCAACGCTTCTTGGGGTCGAAGATGGTCACGTCGGCGAAGTTGCCGCGGGCGAGCGATCCGCGGCCGCGGAGGTCGAAGACTCGGGCCGGACCGGCGGTGAAGAGTTCGACGATGCGCGCCAGGGGGATTTTGTGCTCGCGGTGAAGCTCTGTGATGGCCAACGCCAGCGCGGTTTCGAGGCCGGTGATGCCAAACGCGGCGCGCTCGAATTCGACCTGCTTTTCGTGCGCGGCGTGGGGGGCATGGTCGGTGGCGATGGCATCTACGGTGCCGTCGGCCAGCGCGACCAGAATCGCTTCGCGGTCGGTGGCGGAGCGCAGCGGCGGGTTCATCTTGAAGTTGGTGTCGTATTCGCCGACGTTTTCGTCGATCAAAGTGAAGTGGTGTGGCGTAACTTCGCAGGTGACGCGGGCCTTGGCGCGCTTGCCGCGGCGCACGGCCTTGAGCGCATCGGAAGTGGAAAGATGCGCCACGTGCAGGCGCGATTCGCGAATCTGCTGCGCCAGCGTGACGTCGCGGTCGACGATGGTCGCCTCCGCAGAGGACGGCATTGCGCGCAGACCCAGGCGGAAGCTGGTAGGGCCCGCATGCATGGAGCAGTTCTCGGTAACGCGCGTGTCTTCCGAATGCTGCACCACGGGAAAATTCAATTCTGCGCCGAGACGAAGAGCCATGCGCATGATGTCATCTTCGAGGATGGGTTTGCCGTCGTCGGTAACGGCGACGGCCCCGGCACGCTGCAGCGCGCTGAAATCGGTGAGCGTTCCTCCGCGACTGACGCGGGTGGCGGCGGCGATGGGGAATACGTTGACCACAGCGCCGCGCTCGGGATTGCGCAGCCAGGCCACCCACTCCGCGGTGTCGACCACCGGCGCGGTGTTGGGCATGGTGCAGACCGAGGTGAAGCCTCCGGCCGCAGCGGCGGCGGTGCCGCTGGCAATCGTCTCTTTGTAGCTTTGCCCGGGCTCGCGGAGGTGGACGTGCAGGTCGATGAATCCCGGCGAGACGATGAATCCGCGGGCGTCAAACTTTTCGTCGGCACCGCCGCGAATTTTGTTGGGCAAAGCGACTTCCGCCACGCGGCCATCGCGCAGGAGTACGTCCATGGGCGCGTTGATCTTCGCGGCGGAATCGATCAGGTGGCCGCCCTTAATCAGCAGGCTTTTGTGCTCCTGGCGATTCATTCGAGGTGCCTCACAAACTTTCGCTTGTCATCCTGAGCGCGCCTTTTGCGCGAAGGACCTATGCATTCTGCCGGCGGCATTGATGCTGTCAAAGAGTTCAGAGGTCCTTCGCTCCGCTCAGGATGACAAAAGGAGAGCCCGTGCGACTCCGTGGAGATTCGTGAAATGGAAATCACGGGTATCATTTTGCCTTTCCAAGCGCCCGCGCCAGGATTGCCATCCGTGTGGGCACACCGTTGTGGACTTCGTCGACGATGACGGACTGGGGGCCGTCGGCGACTTCCGCTGTTAGTTCGAGGCCACGGATGATGGGTCCGGGGTGCATGACGATGGCGTCGCGCCGGGCCAGTTTCAGGCGAGCGGCGGTCATCTGGTAGCGCGCGATGTAGTCCTGCAGGCGGATTTTCTGGCCGGCCAGGCGTTCTTTTTGCACGCGCAGCAGCATGATCACGTCGGTGCCGCGCAGCGCGTCTTCGATGTGGCGCGTGACCCGCAGGCCGGGTGCAAGGGTGGCCGCGACATCGGGCACGAACTCGGGCGGACCGCAGAGGGTCAGCTTCACTCCGAATTTAGACAGGAGATGGCAGGCGCTGCGGGCGACGCGGCTGTGAAAGATGTCGCCAATGATCGTCGCTTGCAGGCCCTTGAGCGACTTCTTATGCTTCAGGATGGTGAAGGCATCGAGCAAGGCCTGCGAAGGATGTTCGTGCATGCCGTCGCCGGCGTTGATCACGGGGATGTCGAGATGCTGCGCCATGAGGTGCGGCGCGCCCGCGGCGGGATGGCGCATCACAATGCAATCGGCGCCCACGGCGCGCAGAGTGTAACCGGTATCGAGAACGGATTCGCCCTTCTCGATGCTCGATCCCGAGGATTGCACCAGGGTGGTCATGGCGCCCAGCGATTTCGCGGCGAATTCGAAGGAGGAACGGGTGCGGGTGGAAGCTTCGTAAAACAGAAGCACGACGCGCTTGCCGCGGAGCAGCGGACGGGCCTTCAGCGGATTCATGCGGCGGGCCAGTTTGAGCAGGCCCAGGATGTCCTTCGCGTCGAGGTGTTCGATCCCGAGCAGCGAACCGCGTGCAGGCTTATTCATCGCGTGAAGTCAGGAAGTCTTGAAGTAAGGAACGGTGCATCATACGCGGCTGGCGCGGGCCGCTGCAAGGGCCGGCCCCGAGGTGGAGCGGGTCGGCTTGAGAGGAGGATTCGCACCGCAGCGGCTATAAAGCCGGCTGGTGGCCCCTAACGGCATCGCCGAAGCGATGCCCTGATACGAATCGTTCGGCTCAGGCTGCTATTGCGTGCCGATGGCGGAGATTCGGGGGACTCGGCCGCACACCGGGCTACTGGCGGTTGCGGCGACCGAGGAGGGCTCCACCCAACGCTCCCCCGGCGCTTCCAAGAAGAAAAAAGACCAGGAGCCCGAACAGCAGCAGGAACGCCATGATGAAGGCGAGGCCCGCGGGAGAGCGCATGAAGTCGAGGCTGGCCTGAAACTGCGGATCAGGGTAGCGCACCGCCGTTTGCTGAATGGCATCGAGCAGGAACTTTCGAATCTCGCCCTCTTTGTGGAGGACGACGGCACCCAGCGCCTCGAAGGCGGCGGTCATGCCAAAACAGAGGAGACCGCAAAGGGCACCGAGGCGGGCCCCGGCTCCGGCGTAAACGGCAACCCCGGGACTCCGGCGACGATATAGGGCGACGGCGAGAAATCCTGCCCCCAGCACGGCGATAAGCGGAACCATCAGCTTGGATACCATGGCTACGGCCGCAATCAGTGCAGCCAGAGCACAGGGCTGCACGGCCGCGGACCAGCGCATCGGGAGAGCGAGATGAGGCACCGGCGGAGAGGCCGGCAGGTCGAGCGGTGATGACGAAGTGACCACCGGGGCTGAGGGTTCCGGAAAAGGCTCAGGTATCGTCACGCGAATCTGGGGCGCGGCGCAGTGGGGACAAAAAGCAAGTCCTTCTTCCAGGGTCTCTCCGCACTTGTAGCAGGGTTGTTCCATGAGCGCTCAATGGATGGGCTTACCTTTGAAAGTACCGCACGGCGCGGGGTAGAGGCAAGGATGCGGGGCGGCGCCGCTGAAGCGATGGCCAGATACGAATCTTGCTTCGGTCGGCAATCCGACCGAGCGGGCCGCCACGTGACTTGCAGACTGAAAACTCAGATCAGATTTCGCCCTGCTTGCCGCGGGTGTGCACGTAGACCAGAGCGAAGGTCGATCCGGTGCTCGCATCGCGGGGCTCGATGGCGACGATGTGCTGGTTATCTTCGGTGCCGACTTTCAGTTCGGTGACCGGGCCGGAATCGTCGTCGCACTTCAATTCTTTGCTTGCTTTCGAGTTCTTGTCGTCATCGTGCACATCGACGTTGCCACCATGCTTCTGGGTATGGCACTCCAGAACCTTGCCATACTTCTTCAGTTTGCCGCGATAGTAGTCGATGACTTTGGCGGGCGCGTCGTCGGATTCGTAGTTGGAAACCACCAGCTTGAATCCAAAGGCTTCGGTCAACAGACTTAAGTTCGCCTGGTTACTATCTCCATCCGCGGTGCCTGCCTTAAGGCGCGCGCCGGGATAGAGCGGTAGTCCAGTCTTGCGCGCGTCGGCGTCGCTGCCAATGTGCAGGTCGCCCACGGAGCTGCGAACGTCGAGGTTCTTGTTCTGCGAATCTTGTGCGAAGGCCGGCAGCGTCAGGGCCAAAGCCAGTGCGAGTGTCAGACGGCGCAACATGGATTTCTTTAACATGAATTTCCTCCTTCGATAAGTGCCCAGACGTAGCAAGCTATGCCTCTACGGAAACTCTTAGATATCTGCGTCCTTGCCGTGAGTGCGGACGTATACCAGCGAGAAGCTCGATCCCTTTCCGTCGGGTTCGACCGCAACGATGTGCTGGTTTTCTTTGGTGCCGACTTTCAGTTCGGTGTTGTTGCCAGCTGGCTCCCGCGCAGGTGAGTTCATGAGAACCGTGATCCGAGTCCTTCATGTCCATGTTTATGTCGAGATGGCTGGTGTGGCAGACCAGCGGGTTGCCGTATTTCCTGAGCTGGTCGGTGTAGAAGGCGACCACTTTGGCGGGCGGATCGTCGGACTGATACTCGAGAGCCACGACCCTCAAGCCGTAGCCGAAGCCCGAGATGTTCACGTTGGCGCTCTTGTCGTCGCCGTGGTGATCTTTCTGCTTCAGGTGGGCGCCGGGATAGACGGCTAGGCCGACGTCAGCCACGTCGGCATCTTTGCTCACGTGGATGCCGCCGACCGGGGTGTTGATGTCAACCTGCTTCTCTTCCCCGTCTTTCTCTTTCTTGACGTTCACACTGCAGGCGGGCAGAAGCAGAGTCGTAAAAACGGCGAAGCCCAAAGCGAATAGACAAATGGCGTGAACACTAATTTTGCGCACGGGGAGACCCTCCAATGGCGACTTGGGCCGGACGCTCGATGCCGGCGCCGCGCTGGGCAACGTTCGGAATCGTGACGGGAAGATGACCGTGAATCGGAATTTCCCCGAAGAGCGCTTTGACCGCGCTCACTTCCGAAACCGTCGCGTTGGAAAACGTACACATGTAATTCTCTATCTTGGGGAAATCGCTGGCCAAGTACGGATTTCCCATGGCCACGACTGCCGTCTTCCCGGCTGCGCGATCGAGCAACTGCTGCAGCAGGGTGCCGGTCGCGTCGGCCATAGCCACCGAGTTGCCCACTTTGCCCGCGGTCGGAATCACATAGACCGCAGCCACCACCGTCTGCGCCTCGTCGACGGCCTTCAGAACTTCATCGCTCATGCCGGCGGCGATGCGCGGATCCACATAAATCACGTGTGCGTCGGGGATGCGGGCGCGAAACTCACGTCCGAAGGCGCGACCGGAATCCGAGCGCACGTCGTCAGAAAAGAGAACGGCCACAACCTGGTTGTGGGTCTCCTCTCTGGTTGTATACGGAAGCCCGCCCTTGGCGGTTCCCTTGGATTTGAGTGGAAGCACCTTGCCGTTGTCGCGCACCAGGGTGATGGCCGCGTCGGCGACCTGCTGTCCGAAGGCGATGTTTTCCGGTTTTCCGACGATCGTGGCAAGGGCGCTGAGATCGACCGTGCGCGACTCGTTCAGGCCGAGAGATCCCTTTATTTTCAGGATTTTGAGGACGGAGTGGTCGAGGCGCTGCCGGGAAATCTCGCCCGAGCGCACGGCTTTCAGCATGGCTTCGTACGAAGCACCGAGATCGGCCGGGATCAGCAGCAGGTCGTTGCCGGCTTTGAAGGCTTCGACCGCGGCGCGGCCAATATTATTGGAAAAAAGATGAGTAAGGCCCGCCATGTCGAGGGCGTCGGTCACGATGAGGCCTTTGAATCCGAGCTGCTTTTGCAGCAGGTCCGTGACCACCGCCGGGGAAATCGTGGCCACGTGGTTGGGATCGGGATCGAGCGCGGGGACGGTGACGTGGGCCACCATCACCGCGTCGACGCCGGCGGCGATGGCCTGGCGAAAGGGCGGAAGTTCAATCGAGTCGAGATGAGCGCGGTCGACGTTCACGCTGGCCACGCCGAGATGCGAGTCGGTGGCGGTGTCGCCGTGGCCGGGGAAGTGCTTAACCGTAGTTAACATTCCCGCCTCGTGCGCTCCCTTGATGTAAGCGGCGACCAGATCGCCGACCTGCTGGGGATCTTCTCCGAAGGAGCGCGTGTTGATGATGGGATTCGCGGGATTCGAGTTAACGTCGGCATCAGGGAAGAAATTCCAGTGCACGCCGATGGCGCGGGCTTCCTCGGCGGTGATGCGGCCGGAGGTCTCTGCGTCTTCAATCTTGCCATCGGCACCGAAGGCCATGGCGTGAGGAAAGTTGGTCGTCCCCATCAGACGGGTGGCGACGCCGCGTTCAAAATCAGCCGCGAACAAGCAGCGGTAGCTTGGAGTCGCGCTGCAGGCGGTTGAGCAACTCGGCGGCTTCGTAGGGCTCGCTGCGCAGAAGGAAGGGACCGTCCAGGTGCACGGTCATGGCGAACGAGCCCACGTGATACTTCTGCATGGCCTCGCGCAACTGCAGGTATTCCGGGTTCTCCACGTTCAGGAAGCTGGCGCGGCACCAGATCATGAACACCTGGCCGATTTTCTCTTCGAGCGTGAGCTTGTGGAGGGTCTTCTCGGCCCACTTATCCCCGCGGCCGGCGTGGATGTGAGCGGGGCGCGGGTTCTTGTCTTTGGCGATTACGGGAAGGGTCAACGACAAGATAAGAAAAGTGGCAGTCAGGATTCGGGGCATGCAGAAACGATAGCAGAAGAAGGGGTCTCGGGTGCTTCCAGCGGCGGCTGTCCCCCAAGCGCATTCCTCTAACTCTTAGCGGACACCCGCTGCAAGGCTTCCCGCTGAATCTCTGCTTCATCGCCGAAGCCCTTGAGCCAGGTCACACCAGGCTCGCGGCGGAACCATGTCATCTGGCGTTTGGCGTAGTTGCGGTGGGCTTGCTGCGCGGCTTGCAGGGCCTGCTCACGAGTACGTTCTCCGCGCAAGAGTTGAGCCGCCTGCTTGTATCCCAGGGAAGCCAGGGGAAGCGCGGCGGCGCCGTATTTCTCGAGCAGAATCCTCGTCTCTTCGATCAATCCGGATTCGAACATACGGAACGCGCGCTGGTTGATGCGATCGTAGAGCGCGGCGCGGTCGGGGTCGAGGCCGAGCCGTAGAATGCGGAAGCCGCGCAGCGGGTCGCGGCCCTGCTGCCACAGGTCGGTCATTTTCTGGCGTGGTCCGTTCTTCCGAGATCCGCTTTTCGGGGCCACCAGGCAGACTTCGATGGCGCGGATCAGCTTGGGGACATCGTTGGGGTGAATTTTTCCGGCAGCGGCGGGGTCGAGGCGGCGGAGAATTCGGTGTAGATAATCTGAACCGCGGTTTGCGGCACGTTCGCGCAAGCGTTCGCGCAATTCTTCCCAGCGCCGCGGGCCGGGAAAGAGGCCTTCGAGCAGAGCCCGCAAATACAGTCCGGTGCCGCCGACGACGATGGGCAGGTGACGACGTGCGTTAATTTCCGCAAGCACTCGCCTAGCCTGACGGGCATATTCGCCCGCCGTCATGAGCCGGGTTGGGTCCACACAATCGAAAAGATGATGCGGTGCGCGGGCGCGCTCGGCCAGGCTGGGCTTCGCGGTACCGATTTCGAAGTCGCGGTACATCGCAACCGAGTCGCAGTTAACGATTTCTCCGGCGAACTTCTCGGCGAGAGTGAGCGATAACGCCGTCTTTCCGCTGGCTGTGGGGCCGAGCATGACCACGAGAAGCGGGTCAGGCTGGGCGATCTCGCGGTGAGCGGGGCCCACGTTCAGCGCAGGCTCCAATGAATGACGTGCCAGTAGCGAACCAGCGTGAGGACGAGCAGTAGAAATGCGATCAGCAGCAGACCCGCAGTTTCCGACGCGTAGACTGCGTGGCGGCGGTGCTTGTGGTCGTCCTGGGGGGCGATATTGGGCACTACATATTGTAGCGCTTGGGTCTTGGGTTTAGATTCTGAGAGCAAACCTGACCCTAAACCCATGACCTAAGACCTTCGCCAGACCTTCCTGCTACACTACGGCGTCGTGCCGCATCACAACAGCAGAGTCGCGCGGTTCGGAGCGTTCGAGCTCGACCTCAGCGCGGGCGAACTACGGAAGAATGGCGTGAAGCTGCGCTTGCAGGGGCAACCGTTTCAGGTGCTGGCCCTGCTTTTGGAGCGCGCGGGCGACGTGGTCACGCGCGAAGAATTGCAGGAGAAGCTCTGGGCGTCCGATACTTTCGTCGACTTCGATCACAGCCTGAACACGGCCATCAACAAAGTGCGCGAGGCGCTGGGAGATTCGGCTTCCAGTCCACGGTATGTCGAGACACTGGCCCGCCGCGGCTACCGCTTCATCGCGCCGGTGCAGAAGGACACGACCTCTGACAACACCAACTCTGACTCGACCAAGACCGCGGCGCCGGTCGCGCTGCATCCCGAGCTCGAAGTTCCCATTCCGCATCGCGGACTAACCCGCGGACTGTTCGCACTGATTCAGCTGATGTACCTGATTTTCTATCTCACGGCGCTGTTTCTTTTGCATGATGTCCAGGCGATTGGGTATTCCCTTCGCCCGTGGGGCGCGACTGCCCTTGCCGGCGCTGTGCTGGTGACGGCGGGCGCGGGAATTCCTCTGCGCTGCTACCTGATGTCGGCGGTGGGCTTTGACTACCAGCGTTTGGGCGAAAAATTCCGGCAGATCTTCCCCTTCGTGTTGGCGCTCGACCAATTGTGGGCGGTGGCGCCGTTCCTGCTGGTGCAGAACATTGGGCTGGGCGCGGCTTTTGCGGCCAGTGCGGCGCTGCTCTACCTGCCCTTTTCGGAGCGCACCCTGATCCGGATGGCTTATGTTGGAACAAGCCCACGCTAGCTCAAAACTCCACACTCCATTTTTCCTGGAACCAACCTCACCAATCGTTCGTAGTCCCGTCTAAGAGGGTGGGTGGAAGTGTGCTTGCCCGCCGAGGAGACTTCTTATGAGACGCATCGGACTGGCAGTTCTAGTTCTCGGTCTGGCCGCAACTCTACCGGCCCGCGCCGACGAATGGTCGAAAACCTACAACCTCAGCGGCAAGCCCGACCTGCGGGTCGAGACGTCGGACGCCAACATCCGCGTCTCCACCTGGGACCAGAACACCATCGAAGCCAAGGTGATCACGACGCGCTACAAGATCGGGGAGGACGGCATACGGATCGAAGAACACCAGAACGGCAATTCGGTCGAAATTGAAGTGCGCTACCCGCACCACGACCTCACCTTCGGATGGGGCAATCATCGGGTAGACATCGCCATCCAGATGCCGCGCGAAGGTGTGGTCAACCTGCGCACTGGCGATGGCAAGATCGAACTCGGCAATTTCAAGGGTGAGATGGATCTGCACAGCGACGACGGGTCGGAAACGCTGGACGGAGTTGACGGCAGGTTGCGGGCCAGCACAAGCGACGGGCCCATCCGGGCCAGCGGACGTTTCGACCAACTCGATCTGAAGACGGGCGACGGACGCGTGGAAGTGCGTGCCGCGGCCGGCTCATCGCTGGCCACGGGCTGGAGGCTCGAAACCGGCGATGGCAACGTGACGCTCGACGTTCCGGCAGATCTGGCGGCAGACGTCGACCTGCATACGGGGGATGGCCACATCGATCTCGATGTGCCGGTGACCACCGACGGCAAGATTCGGGAGAGCGAGGTTCGCGGAAAGATCAATGGTGGCGGGAGCCTGCTGACAATCCGCACCGGAGATGGATCGATTCGTTTGAGGAAGAGTTGAGAAGCGATGTCTGGTTTCCAGTTTCTGGTTTCCGGCGTCAAACTTCAACCGACTTGGTCAGTATTGCTTGACGCAAGGCTTATACTTTTGAGTCCCAGCTATTCGATTTCATCCTACGCGAGGGTTTCTCCATGTCACGTGTGCGCATGAGTCTGGTTGCGCTGGCAGTCGCTTCGTTTCTTTCGCTAGCCCACGCCCAGCAAACGGGAACAACGAAGGCGGAGCCGGCGCTGGACGTCACTTCGATGGATCGCAGCATCGATCCCTGCGTGGATTTTTTTACGTATTCGTGCGGCGGGTGGATCAAGAGAAATCCGATTCCGGCCGACCAATCGGAGTGGGACACGTATTCCAAGATGCAGGATGACAACCTGGGCCGCTTGCGCGGCATTCTGGAGGCGGCGTCGGCGCCGGATGCCACGCGCAATGCGGTCACACGGAAGATTGGCGACTACTACGCTTCCTGCACTGATGAGAAAGCGATCGACGCCAAGGGAGCGGAGGTGCTTAAGCCGGATCTGGAGCGGATTGCCAAGATCGACTCCAAGTCGGACATCGCCGATGTGGCCGCGGCCATGATTGATAACCGGGTGCTCTTCCGTTTTGATTCTATCCAGGACTTTCGTGATGCCAATCAAGTCGTGGCTAACGCCGATCAGGGCGGACTTGGCCTGCCCGATCGCGACTATTACACCAAGGACGACCCCAAGTCGGTCGCGTTGCGCAAGGCTTATATCGTTCACGTGCAGAAGATGTTCGAGCTGCTGGGCGATGCTCCAGACATCGCAGCCACGAACGCGCAGACGGTGATGCGCATCGAAACCGCTCTGGCGAAAGGCTCCATGACGCGGGTTCAGCGGCGCGACCCGAAAAGTCTGGACCATAAGATGACCAGCGCCGAGCTGGAAAAGATTTCTCCCGGGTTCCAGTGGCAGGCATATTTCGCCAAGGTGGGGCTGCCTTCGTTGTCCTCGCTGAACGTCACGGTGCCCGCCTTCTTCACGACCATGAACGAAGAGCTCGAAAAGGAGAGCGTGGCTGACTGGAAAACCTATCTGCGCTGGCATCTGATGCATGCCGATGCGCGTTTTCTCGCTTCGCCTTTTCGGACTGAAGACTTCAATTTCTTCGGGAAGACGTTGCGAGGGCAGCAAGTGCAACTTCCGGCATGGAAGCGTTGCACGGAAGACGTCGATGACGATCTCGGTGAGGCTCTGGGCCAGGCCTATGTGGAAAAGTATTTCAGTCCGGAAGCCAAGCAGCAGGCTCTGAAAATGGTGAAGGAGATTCAGGGGGCGATGGAACAGGACATCGACGGTTTGCCTTGGATGTCGCCCGCGACCAAGCAGCAGGCCTTGCTCAAGCTGCATGCCATGGCCAATAAGATTGGATACCCCGACAAGTGGCGAGACTATAGCAAGCTGGAAATCGTTCGTGGAGACGAACTGGGCAACGTGGAGCGGGCCAGGAAATTCGAATTCGACCGCCAGTTGGCGAAGATCGGCAAGCCCGTCGACCGGGGCGAGTGGGATATGACTCCGCCCACGGTGAATGCGTATTACAACCCGCAGATGAATGACATCAATTTCCCTGCGGGCGTGCTGCAGCCCCCGGCCTTCGACCCGAACTCTGACGCTGCTCCCAACTATGGCGACACGGGCGGCACCATCGGACACGAACTTACGCACGGCTTTGACGATGAAGGCCGGCAGTTCGATGCCCACGGGAATCTGCGGGACTGGTGGACCCCCGACGACGAGAAGGAATTTGTGAAGCGGGCGAGCTGCATCTCCGACCAGTACTCGACTTACACCATCATTGACGACATCAAAATTAACGGCAAGCTGACGCTGGGCGAGGACGTGGCCGATCTCGGCGGGTTAATCCTGGCGTACAAGGCGTGGAAGGAAGACACCAAAGACGAGAAGTTGGAGCCTATGGATGGACTGACTCCCGACCAGCGCTTTTTCGTCGGCTACGGGCAAAGCTGGTGTGGCCAGACGCGCGATGAAACCAAGCGGCTGCGGGCTACGGTGGATCCGCATTCGCCGGAAAAGTACCGTACGAATGGGGTGGTCTCAAACATGCCCGAATTTCAGGAGGCATTCCACTGCAAGGCGGGCTCGCCGATGGTGAACCAGAACCGTTGCCGGGTGTGGTAGGAAGAAAAGCGCAGAGAGGACGGCGCCCGCCTACACTTCAAGGCCGATAGAGCGCATCAGTTCGAGGCCATTGCTCTTGGTAACGACGCCGTCTTGCAGTTTGTAGTCGAAGGTCATTCTGCCGCCCTCCAGTTCGTCCTGGAAATGTACATTGTGCAAGTGGCCCCCTACCGACCCGCCAATATCGGTCAAGGCAAGGTCATGCGTGCTCACCAGCCCGATGGCACCGCGATTCACCAGCGCGCGCACGATGCCCTCCGCCCCGATGCGACGATCCTTCGAGTTCGTGCCCTGTAACAGCTCATCCAGTAGAAACAGAAGTGGCGGATCGCCTCCTGCCAAATCGAACACCTGGCGCAGCCGCGTGATCTCGGCATAGAAACGGGAACTACCTTCGCGCAGCGAGTCGTTGATGCGAATGCTGGCGCCTACCCGCAGTAGGGTGAGGGTCAGGCGGCGGGCTCGGACGGGCGCGCCTGCCATCGCCAGCACAACATTCATCCCGAGGGCGCGCAGGAGGGTGCTCTTGCCCGACATGTTGGATCCGCTCACGAGCAGAACACGCGTTTCCCCACAAATGCTCACGTTGTTCCGAACACAGGTTGCTGAGGGGAGGAGCGGGTGTCCGAGCTCTTCACCGTCGAAGCATGCTGCGCCGTCGGTAAATGCAGGAAACGTGTCGGAGGGATGTTCGAAGCTGTAACTCGCCAACGAAAGAAGGGCCTCCATCTCTCCGATGGCGGTCACCCATGACCTTAGTGCGCTGCCGTGAACCTTACGCCAGCGTTCCGCCGCAAACGCTACTTGCACGGAGTACATCAGCGGAGCGTCGATGATTCGCACCACCAGGTTATGGCGTGAGTCGATCAGGTCCACCAAGGTTCTAAGCCGCGAGGCCGCTCTTGAACTGGGGACGCCGTTCGACAAAAGATCCCGTTGCAGGGTCTGCAGTCGTGGCGACCGGAACGTGTGCGCCTCTATGCGCGCAAGCACTCCCGAAAGAAGATCGAGATCGCGGAATGCAAGCTCGGTTCCGTGTAGTACCTCCTCCAGCGGCTTCTTCAGCCGGTACGTAACCACAGCTTCGATCGCAACAAACACGATCAGCGGCGTCGCAGTTCCCCAAAGGGCCCACGTTATAGCTCCCCCAACCGCCAGCATTGCGAGTAACGCCGCCAGCCACCGGGGCCATAGCCGCTTCATCTGGTTTGGCGATTCCGCCCACTTCAACAGCGCCTCGGGATGCACGCCCACCCCAACATCTTCGCCCAGCACCGCCAGATCCTCGCGCAGACCGAGTTGATCGCGCAGTTCGACTAACGCAGCATGTCGTTCGCGGATCCGGTCCAACGGTGACGGCGAAAGCAGCCATTGGGCAAGTGTGTCTTCTCCCATACGCGTGCGCGCGGTCGAGAGAAGCTGGAACAAGCTGCCTCTGCCGAATAAATCGAGATCGGCGGCATACACGTGATGCGGATCGTCGAAGCGCTCGCCGATTTCTCCGACTCCGGCCCAGCGATCTTCGACGCGGGCCAGTCCTCTTTCATAAAACGCGGCGGCACGCTGGGCCAACTCGCGCGCCCGAAGAATCCGCGAATGATAGGCGGCGATGCCCGAGAATGCCGCTACTGGAGCGGCCAACCACCATAGCGAGAGGTAATGCGCGCGGAATGAAGCCCATGCCATGAACGCCGCAAGGAACGCCAAAAGAAGCCGGGCATTACCGAGGCGGATGTGAATTTTCTCGTGTTGAGCAACT
Organism: uncultured Acidobacteriaceae bacterium; assembly: GCA_963825155.1. Lineage (GTDB taxonomy): Bacteria > Acidobacteriota > Terriglobia > Terriglobales > Acidobacteriaceae > Sulfotelmatobacter. The sequence continues at coordinate 40,499 of CAWGRZ010000009.1, forward strand.
CGCGACCCGCGGGCATTTCGCCGGTGAACGTATTCTTCGGAAGGCAGCACTGGCTTAAAATGTAGCAGGTACTTCGAGCCCGAGGAAAGGCGTTATCTAGTCGCTGGCCCTCTCCGCGTTGCCTAACAGGATCATCCGCATGGAGATGCTGCCGAAGTCGAAACCTTCATAGGGATAGGACACCGCATCCCGCTCACCTGTGCTGCCCATGCAGTAGAGCAGCGGCAGATAATGTTCCACGCTGGGATGGGCCGCGGCGAGCAGGGCATCCCCCCACTTTTCGGGCGCAGTGAGGGCGTCGGTATTTCTAGCCTCGACCGCACTCTTGACCCTGGCGTCGAATTCCACCGCCCAGTCGTAGGCGCCGGAAGGACTGTTCCAATCAATGCGGCGCAGATTGTGCACGAGGTTGCCGCTGCCCAGAATCAGGACTCCGCGCTGGCGCAGAGATTCGATTTCGCGGCCGAGTTCCAGGTGTTCTTTGAAACTGCGGCGCTCATCCAGGCTCAATTGAAAGGCGGGCACATCCGCCTTGGGATACATATGGCACAGCACGCTCCAGGAACCGTGATCCAGTCCCCATTTCTCGTCAGGCAAGATCTCAGGATTGGCGGCGAGGTTTTCGGCTTCTTCGGGCGCGCCTGGCGCCGGATATTGCACTTCATAGAGAGGTCGGGGGAATCCATAGAAATCATGAATAGTGCGCGGACGAGCAGACGCCAGCACCTGTGAGCCCGAGGTCACCCAATGAGCCGAGATTACGCAGACCGCCTTCGGCTTGGGCAGTCGAGCGCTCAGGCCGATCAGCGTTTCGGTGAACGCATTGTGCTCAATGGCGTTCATCGGCGATCCGTGGCCGACGAACAGGACCGGCATTTTCTGCAATGCAGTCTCCTTCCACCCGAGTCGCGATCCCGGAGAGACCATCGAGGCGCGCTCGGGCCACTTCTAGGTGAAAGCTCTTTGATCATCCGGAAGAGAAAAAAGATTCGCGGTCAGGAAGCTGGTGCCCTGGGCCTACTGCAAATCCGATTTGTCGGGGTTGTAGTAGAAGCGGAATCGCAGGGCGAGATAGGGCCCGGTGAAATCGCTGGGCAGGGGCGGAAACGGATTCGAGGCGGTGATGCCGCCCCAGGCGGCGCGATCGAGCGCGACGTCGCCCGAGGTGGCCACCAGACGCATGTCGGCGATCTTGCCATCTTTGGTGATGGCAAACTCAATCCCGAGTTTCCCCTTTTTCATCTCCGCAGATTCGGGAATCAGTTGGTACCAATGGATGCGCACCTCCTGCAAGACTCGCTCCAGGTAGGGACCGAAATCCACCCCCTGGGTATCGCTGAGAATCTCGAGGGGGCCCATTTGCGCACCGTGCACGCCCGTTCCCAGGCCGAAGTCGCCTCCCTGACCCCCACCGGCTGCGCGGCTGGCTGCCGCTCCCTGGGTAGCCTGTTGAATGGCTTGGCCCGGAGTCATCCCTGCCGCATACTTGCTGAACGTGTTGTTCGGGCGCACGGGCACTTGTAATTGCGCGGTCTGGTTGGTCTCGAACTGCGGCCGGGTCTGCTGGGGAGCCGGCGACTGGTTTTGTGCGGTGCCTTGCGCCGGCGCTGCTGGTTGTGGCGCATGCAGACCGTTCCCCGGGGCGCCGGGAGGCGGTGTCGCCAGAATTTTCCTCAATTCCTTGGGATCAAGCTGGGGACGCCGCGACATGGCGATGCGGTCCTTATCCGAAGCGATGTTGGTGTTGGGCCGGCGCGTGGGCCTCTGCAAGTCGGGCGGCAGCGCAAGGAACGTGAGGTTCTTGTCTTTCGTTGCGTCCATCGGCACGACCACCGCGGTGTGCCAGCCAACGAATTTTTCGATCAGGTTGAGGTTCCACAACCCGATGAACAACAGTAGATGGGCGATGATCGAGAGCCACGCGGCTTCCCGCTTACGCGATCTCTGCCAGATCGTCCTGCAACTGGATGAGCAGGTGGGGCACATGCGCATCCAGATCACGATAAGCGGCTTCCCAGTCGCGGGTGTCGTAGAGGCCGAGTTGCTCCGGCAAAGGCCTCTCGGGAGGAGCCGCTGGATCCTGGAATGGAATTTGCGTGATCGGCATGCGCTGGGCTTGGCTGTATCCGCTTGTCGTTAGACACGAAATACACTCGTGGCGTTGCATCCGGCCTGGGTGGGAGGATGCAGTCCGCACGGTGCGCTACAACCAAGTTGTCTCTATTTTCGCATCTTTCGGAGCGATTCTGCTCACCCACAAATGGGGCGGCGACCTGCTCATGTAAACATATGTAAATCGGAATCCCGGGTGGATTAGTGGTTGACCTTCGCCATGCCCGCGAGATCAATTTTCTTCCCGTGATCGCGAATCGCAGCCACAATCTCAAGCGCCAGCGCGAGGGCGCGGCGGCCATCGTCCAGAGGAACGACGGGCGTGGAGCGCTCCCGCACCGCATGCAGAAAAGACTTCAGCTCGGCGTGCAGGGGCTCCTCCGCGGCGACTGGAGGCCTGGTGACGCCGATCTGGGGATTCACCGAAGGAGTTCCGGCCGCCGCTCCATCCTGACCGACGGTGAAGACCAGGACTTCCTGGCGTCCATAGTCGAGCGAGACATACTGCCGGGGCTGGAAGAAGCGTAGTTTGCGCACGCGTTCGGTAGAAACGCGGCTGGCGGTGAAGTTCGCAATGCAGCCGGATTCGAACTCAAGGCGGACGTTCGCGATGTCCGCTTTGCCGGAAAGAATGGGCAAGCCCACGGCGCGAACTTCCTTGACCGGAGATTTTGCAAACGCCAGCACGATGTCGAGATCGTGAATCATCAGGTCGAGTACGACGTCCACATCGAGCGAGCGCGGAGTAAATACGCTCAGGCGGTGCACTTCGAAGAACATGGGCTGGGTGAGGATGGGGACGGTGGCACGCACCGCGGGATTGAAACGCTCGAGATGCCCAACCTGGGCAATTCGATTGTTCGCGGCGGCGAGCGCGACCAACTCCTCGGCCTCGGGCAGGGTTGCCGCCAGCGGCTTTTCGATCAGCACATCCACTCCGGCTCTCATCAGATCGCGCGCCACCGCCAGGTGATGCGCGGTGGGAGCTGCCACCGAGGCCGCTTGCAACTCGCTGTGCGTGGTCAACATCTGTCGCACGGAGCCGAAGCCTTTGCACCCGAACTCGCGCGCCACCGCGTCGGCGCGGTTCACGTCAGGATCGACGACTCCCAGCAGGCGAACGGCTTCTCCCTGCTGCTCAAGTTCCTTGTAGACACGGGCGTGATTTCGTCCAAAGACGCCCACGCCCACTACCGCGACGGAAATCGGATCTTGCGATGGCAGGAGAAATTCTCGATAGCTGGTTGCCGGAAAGAAATTGTAAACGGAAACAGGGGAAAGAGCATCTGGAATACCTCCGGTGCAATGAACACCACTCAGGTCCGGCTGACACACCGTCACGAGACCTCAACCACACAAAGGACTGAATCGCCGCATGAGGACGATCGTACTGCTGACCATCTCCAACATCTTTATGACATTCGCCTGGTATGGACACCTGAAGTACCGCCAGGTGCCGCTCTACAAAGTGATCGTGATGAGCTGGTTGATCGCCTTTTTTTATTATTGCTTTCAGGTGCCGGCGAATCGGATCGGATCCTACGAGTTCACCGCAGCCCAACTCAAGACGATCCAGGAAGTCATTACTCTCACCGTCTTCGCCGCGTTCTCGGTGGTTTACTTGAAGCAGCCGCTGCGCTGGAATTACGTGGCGGGATTCGCGCTGATCGTTGTGGCGGTCGCGGTGATCTTCAGGAAGTGGTGAGGCAGCGGTCTTGGGTCTTCGGCCCAACAACCAGACCTATGCCCTAAGACTTGTTGAACGGGCGCTTCTTCAAAATGGCAATCTGCCCGGCGTGGTAGAGCTCGTGCTGCGCGAGGCCGTGCAGCATGTGATAGAAGTCGTAGCGCTTGCCGGGGACACGGTCGCAAAGGCGCGAGTCGGGCAGAGCGGCGACGGTCTTAACGAGGGTGTGGTGCATGCGTTTCGTGTGGGCAACGGCCTTGCGCCACGCGGCTGCGGTCGGCTTCGGCATGGGCGGAAAATTCGCGGTGCCGGTGGGCTGACATTTCTCTCCACCGAGCCGCCGCAAAGCGGCGCCATCCCAGGCGGCAATGTGCAGGACAAGCTCCCAAATGCTGTGAACCTCGGGCAGTGGCCTGGCTGCGGCCGTGGCGGCGTTGACATCCTCCAGCAGTTCGAGCAGGGCAGGCCCGTGCCACGCGCTGCCGTCAAAGGCGCGGCGAAGCTGATCTCCAATGCGGGCGGCTTCGGAGATCGTTGGGCGCTTCGGCTTCATCAGCGAATTACATTCCTTCTGCGACAATCGCAATTCCCGCGGCGTTTGCCGCATCAATAGTCTTCTCGCCGTCGAGCAGCAGGCACTTACCCGTGTCCAGAGCTAGACACGCGGCACCCGCCGCGTGCATGACGTCAATCGTCTTCACGCCGACGACCGGCACGTCGAAGCGCATATCCTGATTCGGCTTGGCGATCTTAACCACGGTTAAGGCACGACTGAGTATCGACGCATCTCCATACAACGACCGCATGATCTGCCCCGCGCGCTCGATGGTGGCGTCGGTGCCCTCCATGGCTTCGACCGCGACGCAGGCGGATTCGGCAATCACCACCGTCTGCCCAATGTCGTGCTGAGCCAGTTGGCGGGCCACGACGCGTCCGTACTCGATATTCTTGCGCTCTTGCTCGGTCAGCTCGCGCTTAGTCAACACGCCCGGTTTGACCAGCAGCGGTTCGAGCAGCCAGGTGGAGTTTTCGAGCGTGATGCCCTCCTCGGCTAAGACCTTGGCCACCGCGCCCAGCAGCGAGTCGGTGTTGCGGGCGGTAAGTGAGAGCAGCAGCTTGGCCAGGCGCCAGTCGGGGCGGATGCTGGAAAAAATCTGCTTGTGCCTCACTTGTCCCGCCATGATCGCGCGATTGACGCCAGCGCGCTGAAAGGTCTCGATCAGCTTCGACAGTTCCCCCAAAGAAAGCCAGTGAACCGCGGCAGCGCCGTGTGACTCAATCTCCGGGAAAGTTTCTTCCTTGATCGCAGCCACCACCACCTCGTAGCCTTGCGCGCGCGCCGCATCAAGGACGAGGAAGGGAAACTTGCCGTTACCAGCGATGAGACCGATGCGTTCCATGTCAGTCGTCAGTTGCCGATGGTCAGGCAACTATTTGATCACTCCCCGTTCCGCCGTCTCGATGAAGCGAATCAGCATGTCCACGTCCTCGCCACGATTCGCCTCCGCCTTCAGTTTTTCCAGTGCCTGCGACGTGTTCATCTTCGAATTGAGCAGAATCTTGTAGGCGCGGCGGATTTTCGCGATCCGTACTTTCGAGAAGCCGCGGCGCTCCAGGCCGACCTTGTTCATGCCGTAGGCATGCGTTTCACGCGCGGCGGAGGTCATGGAAAAAGGCAGCACATCCTGCGTGATGATGGTGCCGCCGCCGATGTAGGAATGCGCGCCGATCCGCACGAACTGGTGCACCGGGGACATCGCTCCAACCACGGCCCACTCTTCAACGGTCACATGCCCGCCCAGGGTCGCGCCATTAACCAGCATGGCGTGATCTTCAATCACGCAATCGTGCCCGACGTGCGAATACGCCATGATCAGCAGATGGCTGCCAATCTTGGTGAGTCCACCGCCCTTCACCGTCCCGCGATTGAGGGTGACATATTCGCGGATTTCATTGTGGTCGCCGATTTCGAGGCGGGTCGGCTCGCCTTTGTAAGTGACGTCCTGCGGCGCCATGCCGATGGCGCAGAAGGGAAAGAAAGTATTGTCGCTGCCGATTCTTGATGGGCCGCCTATCGAAACGTGTGACAGCAGATGGCAGCGCTCGCCCAACTCCACATCCGCACCGATCACGCAATACGGGCCGATTTTGCAGGAGGCGGGAATCTTCGCACGGGCATCGATGATGGCGGTGGGATGAATGTTCATGGGCACAGAATTCATGGATGGGCGGAGTGAGTTGCCGCCGGATTTCACGAATGCCAGGCGTTCCGAGCTTTTAGTCCGCTATTCCGCCTCGCCGTTCCCGCCATCGTCAGAGGCACGCGCCCGCGAGCTGTCGATCAACTGACAGGAAACCGCGGCTTCGGCTACGCGCTTATCGCCCACGTAAGCGTAGCCCTGCATCTTTGCGGCGGTCATGCCCGGCACCGAGCGCCAGCCTTTCACTTCCACCTCCAGCCGCAACTGGTCGCCCGGGCTCACCGGACGGCGGAACTTGGCGCGCTCGATGCCGGTAAAGACCATGATCTTGTTCTCGCGATCTTCGACCTCGGTGAGCAGCAGCGCTCCGCCGGCTTGAGCGATGGCTTCGACGATCAGCACGCCGGGCATGATGGGCAGGCCGGGAAAGTGTCCCGCGAAGAAGGGCTCGTTAATGGTGACGTTCTTGAGGGCGACGATGCGCTCTTTGCGCTTCAGATCGAGCACGCGGTCGATCAGCAGAAAGGGATACCGGTGGGGCAGAATCTTCAGAATGTCGTGGATATCGAGCGCGGTCTTGGTCCCGCCAGCCGAAGGCTCCGTCACCGGGGTGCTCTGAGTCATGATTCGTCCAAAACGATTCGTCTGAAACGGCTTGGAGATTATACTGTACGCCTTGTGCCCGGCGGTGGTTTCCTCGGCCCAGAACCGGAGCAAGAGCGGACAGACCGCAGAAACCATGTCAGGCAAAAAGCCCGTACGACCAACCACAAATCGATCTGACAGCCAGTGGCGTGAGCGCCTGAGTTACTTCGAAAGCCGGCAGGATGCGCTGGTCAGAACAATCCGCGAGTTCGTCGAGATGGAATCTCCGAGCGACAACAAGCTGGCCGGCGACCGACTGGGCGCGTTGCTGGCGGGGCGGTTCGAGGCCATCGGGGGATACGCGCGCGTGCACCGCGCTGAGGAATTCGCCGACAGCCTGCAGATCGATTTCCGCGGCCGCGAAAAGATTAAGCCCGTTCTGCTGCTTGGTCACTTCGACACGGTCTATCCACTCGGAACGCTGGCCGCCATGCCCTGCCGGGCCTCCGACGGCCGCCTGCACGGACCCGGCGTCCTCGACATGAAGTCGGGAATCGCGCTGATGCTCTACGCGATCGAAGCGTTACAGGCGTGGCACTCCGGCCTGCCGCGCCCGGTCACGGTGTTTCTGGTGTCGGACGAAGAGGTCGGAAGCTATTCTTCGCGCAAAATTACGGAAGCCCTGGCCAAGCAGTCTGCGGCCGTGCTTGTCCTGGAACCGGCGGCCGGACTCGGCGGCGCCGTGAAGACCGCACGCAAAGGCGTGGGGGAATACACGCTGACGGTGAAGGGTGTGGCGGCACATGCGGGGCTCGATCCCGGCCAGGGACACAGCGCTATTCTCGAACTGGCGCGGCAAATTGCGAAAGTCGCGGACTTCAACGATTTGCAGCGAGGTCTGTCAGTGAACCCCGGCGTGATCTACGGGGGCACCCGCACCAACGTGATCGCAGCCCAAGCGACGGCGGAAATCGACGTGCGCATCAAGAGGGCGAAACAGGCTGCCACGCTCGATCGGAAGTTTCGTTCTTTGAAGCCTTTCGACAAGCACTGCAAACTCAGCCTCGAAGGCGGCATCAACCGCATGCCGATGGAGCGAACCGCCGGAGTAGCCGCGCTTTACAAGAAAGCGCAGGCCGTCGCCACGCAGATTGGGTGGAAGCTCGAAGAAGCGGCCGTGGGCGGCGGCTCCGACGGAAACTTCACCGCTGGCATGGGCATCCCCACGCTCGACGGCTTGGGAGGCGTAGGACAAGGCGCGCACGCGGTGCACGAGCACATCGTAATCTCGGAATTGCCGCGGCGGGCGCTGCTGCTTGCGGGGATGATTGAGAGCGCTTGAGATCGAGCGTAACCCCGCGGTTCTTTTGACTCCACCGATGGGGTAGCCTAGAATTTTCACAGGGAGTTCGGCCAGCCCGCGGAATGAAGCGCGCCGGTCCCGAATACCTTACGGAGGCGTTATGGGTGAAGGCCTTTTTCAGCCCTTGCATCTGCTTTTGATTATAGGGATCGCGCTCCTGGTATTCGGCACCAGCAAGTTTGCCGCACTGGGCAAGGGGATGGGTGAGGGCATCCGCAACTTCAAGTCCGCCATGAAAGAGGGCGAAGCGCCGCCCCAGAAAGAAGAGAAGCAAGAAGACAAGAAGTCCTAGTCTTTCTTGAATCTCATTTCGGACTGGTCAACCCCCTGGATTTATCTTTCTTCGAGTCTGAACCGCGCAATTCAGATCGTCCCACGGTCCCGAAGCATTCGATACACAAGCGCAATCGGAAGTCCGACCACGTTGCTGTAGTCGCCCTCAATGCGCGGAATCCAGCGGGAGGCGATGCCCTGAATCGCGTAGGCTCCCGCTTTGTCCATGGGCTCGCCGGTGGCGATGTAGGAGCAAATCTCATCCTCGGATAAGTCGCACATCGTCACCAGCGTGGTCTCAGAGGCAGATCTCAGTTCCCGGTTCTCAGTGTTTGGTACGTCGTACGAACTTCGTCGCGAGTAGGCGGAATTCGGCGCAGGCTCACTGGCACCGGGCAACGGGCCGCTGGCATTTGCTTCCACCAGGCACACACCCGTGATCACGCGATGTACGCGGCCGGAGAGCAAACGCAGCATGCGGGCGGCATCGTCGGGGTCCAGCGGCTTCCCGAAGATGGTCTCATTGACCACGACGATCGTGTCCGCCGCCAGCACCAGGTCCTGCGGCCGGGTCCGCCAGACCGCGATCGCCTTCTCGCGCGCCAGACGTTCCGCACAGTCACGCGCCGATTCGCCCGTCCGCGGAGTTTCGTCAATGTCCGCGGCCTGCACGGCGAACGAAATACCGGCATTGCGCAGAAGTTCCTGACGTCGTGGCGAAGCGGAGCCGAGAACGAGCATGGGATTCTGATTTTACCGGCAACCGGTCGGCGACGCAATTACCTACCGGCTGCCCACCACGCCGCGCACTGATTCGATCAGCTTGGCGGAGTCATAGCCGACGCCGTCTTTGAAAACGGTCTCCACGTTTTCGATGTCTTCAATCTGCTTCGACGGGTCGCCCTTGATCACGACCAGGTCCGCCTGCTTGCCGGGGGCAATGGTCCCGATGCGATCGGCCTCACCTAAAAACTGAGCGCCGTTGGCGGTCGCAATGTGAATCGCCTCCACCGGTGTGAATCCCGATTCCACCAGCAACTCCACTTCCCGCTGATCGCCGAAGCCGGCAATCACGCCGCCCATGCCGGTGGGATCGAGTCCCGGCCAGCAGTAATCCTCCCGCCTTGCGAGAACGCGTATTCGAATTCCTCTTCCTTCTTGAACGCTGCCTCGTACGGAGATACGTCGGTGCCGAAGCGCTTTCGAATAAGATTCGAGTCGCTGTAGCGAACGCGGTTCGCACAGCACCGCGCTGCGCGCGTCCGGGCTATAGCGCGTCCAGCACTCGCTTTTGCGATGGTCGGCCGCCCGGGAAAGCTGCCCATCTCAAAAACTGGCAGGGTCGAGGTGATCGCAACGTGATGCTGAATCAAATACTCGATCGTGTCGTGCAGCGGCCCAGAATTCACGTCCAGCTTTGCCATCCCGACTGGATCCTCGCCATCGTCGGGACACTGGTCCGGCTTCTTGCCGGCCATGAATTCGGTATCGACGAATAGTCCGTGCTCGAGATCGTCAATGCCCAGATCGGCGGCTTCGCGAAAACCGATGGAGCACAAGTGACCGGTGACTTTCGCTCCGCGCTTATGAGCGGCGGCAATGGCAGCGGAAAGCTCCGCCCGCGTGATGAACATGTAGGCCTTGAAATTGTCGACTCCCTGGTCGAGCCAGAAGGTCACCGTGCGAGTCGCATCCTCCGGGCCCGTTCAGTTGGTGCATCTGCAGCGCCCACGAGCCCGCGCCCTCAAGGTAAGGCCCGGTCACGTGCATCTTTGGACCGGGAGTTTCTCCCGCGTCGATGGACTTCTTAAGCTCAAGATCGGTATAAGGCTCGAGCGCGCCGGTGGTCCGGATGGTGGTGACGCCTCCGGCCAGGTAGAGGCGCGGGAAACTGTAGCCCATCTCCCCGAAAATGCCGTTGCCCATGGGGTAGAACATGTGGTCATGCATGCCGACCAGAGCCCGGGATCACGGTGTAACCATGCAGGTCGAGCACCTGCGCATCCTTCGGCGCATACACTCCGGAATCATCGCCCACCGCCGTAATCTTCCCGTTGGCGAGAATGATGGTCTGATTCTCCCGCGCCGCCGCTCCCGTGCCGTCAATCACGCGCACGTGAGTCAGGGCCACGGTGGGGGCATCCACCTTGATGAACGACTTCACCAGCGGAGAAGGAGTTTGCGCCCAATTCAAGCACGCACACACAATAAAGAGTCCGATGATTGAGGGCTTCCGCATGGCTTGCCTCCGTTGCCTTCCGCAGAATTGTATCCGAGACGCACTAACCGCGCATTTTCGCGTTTGACGCGAGTCCGCCGACCCTAACACTGCCTGTTAGAATCAAGGGTTAGCCACTCAACCCATGGACGCCGCCTTCATCCGCAACTTCGCGATCATCGCGCATATCGACCACGGCAAATCCACGCTGGCCGACCGCCTGCTGGAACTGACCGGGTCGCTGACCGCGCGCGAGATGCAGGCGCAGGTGCTCGACTCCATGGACCTCGAACGCGAGCGCGGCATCACCATCAAAGCCCACGCCGTCCGCATGGCTTACACCGCGCAAGACGGCCAGACCTACCAGCTCAATTTAATCGACACACCGGGCCACGTGGATTTTTCCTACGAGGTCTCGCGCTCGCTGGCATCCTGCGAAGGCGCATTGCTCGTCGTCGACGCCTCGCAGGGCGTCGAAGCCCAGACGCTGGCCAATTCTTATCTCGCCATCAATCACGGCCTGGAAATTATTCCCGTCATCAACAAGATCGATCTGCAAAGCGCCGACATTCCGCGCACCAAAGAAATGATCGAGAGCGCCGTCGGCCTCGACGCCTCCGACGCCGTCCTGATCAGCGCAAAAACCGGCCAGGGCGTTCCCGACGTGCTGGAAGCGATCGTGAAGCGCGTTCCCCCGCCCAAGGGCTCACCCGAGAACCGGCTGCAGGCGCTGGTTTTCGACTCCTGGTTCGACGCCTACCGCGGCGTCATCGTCCTCACCCGCGTCTTTCAAGGCACGTTGAAAAAAGGCGATCGCATTCGCCTCTGGTGGAACGGTACAACTTTCGACGCGGAGACTCTCGGTGTGCTCACGCCCAAGCCGGTCGAGATCGAGCAACTCGTAGCCGGCGAAGTCGGCTTCATCATCGCCAACATCAAGAATGTCGCTGACACCAAAATCGGCGACACCATCACCCACGACGCCGCCCCCGCTATCGAAGCCCTGCCCGGCTTCGAAGAAATCAAGCCCATGGTGTTCGCCGGACTCTATACCGTCGATTCCCACGAGCACACCCGCCTGCGCGAAGCCCTGGAAAAACTTCGCCTCAACGATTCGTCGTTTTTCTTTGAACCCGAAAGCAGCGTCGCCCTCGGATTCGGCTTCCGCTGCGGCTTTCTCGGCCTGCTGCACATGGAAATCATCCAAGAGCGCCTGGAGCGCGAGTTCGGCCTCGAACTCATCACCACCGCTCCCGGCGTGCGCTACAAAATTTACAAAACCGACGGCACCATGGTCGAAGTCGACAACCCATCCCGCTGGCTCGATCCCAGCGAGATCGCCAAGATCGAAGAACCCATCATCCTTGCGACGATCCTCACTAACGAAGAATACGTCGGCGGAATTCTTAAGCTGGTGGAAGAAAAGCGCGGCAAGCAGAAAACTTTCGAATACGTCAGCTCCTCGCGCGTCATGCTGCACTACGAACTGCCGCTCAACGAAATCGTCCTCGACTTCTACGACCGCCTGAAATCCGTCTCCCGCGGCTACGCCTCGCTCGACTACCATCTCGCCGATTACTGGGAATCGCCCATGGTCAAAATGGACATCCTTGTCGCCGGCGAACCCGTCGACGCCCTCTCCATCATCGTCCACCGCGACTTCGCCTACGAGCGCGGCAAAGCCCTGGTCTCAAAAATGCGCGAACTTATCCCCCGGCAGATGTTCGAAGTCGCGATTCAAGCCTCGATCGGCGCGAAAATCATCGCCCGCGAAACCGTCTCCGCAATCCGCAAAAACGTAATCGCGAAATGCTACGGCGGCGACATCTCCCGCAAACGCAAGTTGCTCGAGAAACAAAAAGAAGGCAAAAAGCGCATGAAGCGCATCGGCCGCGTCGACATCCCCCAGGAAGCGTTCTTGGCAGTCCTGAAGGTCGGCGAAGACAGCAACTAGTCATTAAGATTTATGTGGGGACAGCCGCCCTCGGCTGTCCCGCGAGCGCAGCTCGCGGGTCTTGAGTGTCATGGCCTGATAACGGAAATCGTGCGGCACTTCCTCCGGTGTTCGGTGTCTAATATTTGTGTGACCTCTTTGCGGCTGTTCCCAAAGGGAACGAGGCGAAAGCTGATTGGAATGCTCAGTGTGGTCTTTCTGGGCCTTCCACTAACCGTCTACGCCGCGCTGCTCGCGGGGAATGCCCTGTCCGCTTGGCACATTTCAAGGGTGCTGAGTCGCTTGGAGCAGATTCGAGTCGGCGACCCCGCGTCTATGTTACTCAGTGCGATTGAAGGCTGCGCGACTAAACAAGTCGATTCCGAATACTATTGCCGGATTTATCACTTTCAATTGCAGTTTCAATGGCTCGATGCGGCATTCGCGAAGCTGCCCGATGAGGTGACGTGGGCCGAGCGCTTACGGCATCTCGGATTGCGGGAACAATACTTGAGCGTTTCCTTCACAGTCGACCACCAGCGAGTTCAGCGCATCTCTGTCGGCCTTATTGTCGCTGGCCGCTATGAATCTATGGGGAGCCAGTGGGAAATCGCGGAGCACATCCCTGAGCGGCACCTGGATGCCTCCTCACCGAATGAGGATCATCGCACTTTTATGAACTGGTTTCACATCACAAGCTTTCGTTCCGGCGAGGGATTTCATGTGTATGTCACACCCGCGAGCACGCCGCCCGAACTACAGGCACGACATGCGAATCCCTATTGTCTATTCTCGTTTCAAGGCTGCGACGGCTTGTGCGAGCTTATGCCAGACGCCATTCCCGTTTTGAAAGAACGAAAGCGTGGATTTGGCGGTTGCACGAATGTCCCTCACTCCCCTTGCGAAATGCCCTCCGAGTACGCGTGTCGCAAGGGCTTTGGAGAGTAGGCGCGGAGTCAATTAGCGAAAAATCGCAACCTCACTCTTCGACCGGCTCTCGCGGATCTCTCCCCCTACGAACCCTCTCTCGGGTGTATCCTTTTCCAACCATGCGCATCCTAACCACCACCCTGCTCGTGTTCCTAACCGTCGCCGCCACCGCCCTCGCGCAACAGCCCGAGCCCAAGCCCGCTCCCAAACCCGAAGATACCGAAGTCTGGCAGCCCGAGCCCAAAGTCGTCACGCCCGGCGCAACCTGCGCCGCCGCTCCGTCCGACGCCATCATCCTCTTCGAGGGCAAAAATCTCGACGAATGGGTTTCCGCCCAGGACCGCTCCGCTCCTGCCAAGTGGACCGTCGCCGACGGCATCGTCACCGTCAACAAAGACGCCGGCAACATCGAGACCAGGCGCACGTTCAAGAACTATCAACTGCACATCGAATGGAAAATTCCCGAGAACGTCACCGGCACCGGCCAGGCCCGCGGCAACAGCGGAGTCTTTCTCGCCTCCACCGGCTCCGGCGACGCCGGCTACGAACTCCAGGTGCTCGACAGCTACAACAACAAAACCTACGTCAACGGCCAGGCCGGCAGCATCTACAAACAGGCCGCCCCTCTCGCCAATCCAAATCGCAAGCCCGGCGAATGGCAGACCTACGACATCGCCTGGACCGCTCCCACCTTCAACCCCGACGGCTCGCTGAAATCTCCCGCCTACGTCACCGTCTTCTTCAACGGAGTCCTGGTGCAGAATCACTTTGAGCTGAAAGGCGAGACCCGCTACATCGGCGCGCCCTTCTACAAAGCCTTCGACGGCGCGCCCATCAAACTCCAGGCCCACGGCGACCCCAGCCCGCCGTTAAGCTTCCGCAACATCTGGGTGCGCGAGCTTAATTGAGGCAGGGCTTGCTCACGCGAATCAAGTAGGTACCATGTAGGGACTAAGGGACCATATGGGGACAGCCGCCTCGGCTGTCCGGGCGAGCGAAGCTCGCCAGCGCCTTCAGCCGGAAGCACCAATGATCCCGGCGGACGCAAGAATCTACGCCCCCCGTCATCACAAATCCCAATTCCGAAGATCGCAATTTTCCCTGAGACCAGTTTCCGCGCAAGGCCAAAAACCCTCTAAAATCGCGCCGAAAACTAAAGTACTAGAACCCCAAAATGTGCAAATCTCAAAACAGGAAGGAAACCATCCGCAACTAGCCCCCGGTCATGTTAATGTCTCGTGAATTGCATAACTGGTTACTACTCATGGCTTTAAAGTGACACGACCGGCTTCCACGAACCGACCGAGCGGTCTTTGCCGAGAGGAATTTCGAACACAGTTTTCAATTCCACAAGCTTTTCCACAGGCTGATCGAACTCACCGTCATTTGTCCCAAGCCTAAGACCCTAAGGTACTTACCCCGGACCTCTACAGTGCTTCCTGTATCTCCCAATCTCACTCCAGGAGTCATTCCTCGTCGGTCATTCTTCGTCGGCCAATCCGCCCTCCACCAGGGTCTCAAATCGGGTGCAGTGTTTCAGGAAGGCCATCTTGACTTTGCCGATGGGACCATTGCGCTGTTTGCCAATAATGATTTCCGCCTTCCCCTGCAGTTCCGGATCGTCCTGTTTGTAGACTTCCTCGCGGAAGATGAACATGACGAGGTCGGCGTCCTGTTCGATCGACCCCGACTCGCGCAAGTCGGCGAGTTGCGGACGATGGTCTCCGCCGCGGCTTTCCGGCGCGCGGCTCAACTGCGAGAGCGCAACCACGGGCACGCTGAGTTCCTTGGCCAGCGCCTTCAGCCCGCGCGAAATCGCGGAAACTTCCTGGGTACGGTTTTCGAAGCGCTTGCCCCCGCCCGACATGAGTTGCAGATAGTCGACGATGATCAGGTCCAACCGGCCGTTCTGCGCCTGCTTGAGCCGGCGCGCCTTGGCGCGCATCTCGCTCAAGGAAATGCCCGGTGTGTCGTCGATGAAAATCGGAGCGTGCGCCAGTTGCTCCATGGCGCGCACCACTTTTTTTGTGTCATCCTGCCACAACGAACCGGTGCGCATCTTGTGGGCGTCGACTCGAGCCTGCGAACACAGCAAGCGCATGAGCAGCGCCTCGCGCGACATTTCCAGCGAGAAGACACCCACCACCTGCTGATCCTCAATCGCGGCATTCTCCGCAATGTTCATGGCGAAAGCGGTTTTTCCCATGGATGGCCGCGCCGCAATAATCGCCAGATCGGAGCGCTGCAGGCCGCTGGTCATCTCGTCGAGGTCGGTGTAGTGGGTTGCGAGTCCGGTAATGCGCTGCCCGCGCTGCAGCAGGGCGTCGACGGATCCAAACGATTCGCGGACGATCTCCTGCACGCCCATAAAGCCGCGCCCGATGCGCTTTTCCGAGAGCTGAAAGATGGCGGCCTCGGCGTCGCTGATCACGTCCTCGGCCGTGTCCGATTGGTCGGTGGCGCGGGCAATCGCAGTATTGGCGGCGTGAATCAGCCCGCGCAACATCGCCTTGTCGCGCACAATCTTGACGTAGTGCTCGATGCTGGGCCGGTCGGGGACTCCCTCGACCAGGCTCGACACGTAGGCCACGTCGCCGATGGGCTGCAGATCCTTGTGCCGATCGAGTTCCTCGATCAGCGTGATCATGTCGATGGGCCGCGAGGACTCCGCCAGGTCAACCATGCGCGAGTAAATGCGCCGGTGCGAGTCGAGCGAGAAGTCCTCGATCCGCAGATGTTCGGCTGCCTGGTTGTAGGCAAAGTTATCGAGCAGGACCGCGCCCAGAATCGAGCGCTCGGCCTCTACGTTCGCTGGAAGACTGCTGATGCTGTAGTCGGTCGTTGCCATTGTGAAATTAAGAGACGGACCCTGAAAACAATTATGCCGCACGAGCGAACGAAAAGCGAATCTAAATCCAAGGGCCGTTTTCTTTCCGACTTCTACATGAAACCGGCGGAACCAACCCCCAGACACTCTAGGCAGATCAGGGCGAAGATGGGGAGAAGCGACTTGTGAAGACGCTGTGGATTGGTGGGGAACCTGTGAATCCTTCCACTTTTCTGTGGGACGCTTCGGAAAACACGATCTTAATCCGATCAGGTATCGGTCGGTGTGTCGACCGCGGATTCCCGTGCGAGATGCGGCTGGAGTGGGCGCATGCCTGCCGCTCTGCGGCTTATCCGACAGGAGCGTTTATAATTCTGAATTCGGCATTCCGCCGCATTCTTACTGTAAGGACACAACTTGCTCGACTTTTTAGGCGATCTGCGACGAACTCACATGTGCGGGGCATTGCGCGCCTCGGACGCGGGCAAAGAGGCTGTGCTCATGGGATGGGTGAACCGGCGGCGCGACCTGGGCAACATCATTTTTGTCGATCTGCGCGACCGCACGGGCGTCACCCAGGTGGTGCTGAATCGCGAACTGAACGCGGCGGCGCACGACAAGGCCAACCAGGTGCGCAACGAGTACGTGATCGCCGTGATCGGGACGGTGAAACGGCGCGACCCCGACACCGTCAACAAGAATATTCCCACGGGTGAGGTCGAACTGGTTGCCGACGAAATCCGCATCCTGAACGAGTCGAAGCTGCCGCCGTTCCTCCCTTCCGATACGGCTCTGACCAACGAAGAGACGCGTCTGAAATACCGCTACATCGACCTGCGGCGCGACGTGATGCAGTTCAACATCGAGACCCGGCACAAGGTGGCGAAGGCCATCCGCGACTACCTTTCGGGGCAGGGATTCTTCGAGATTGAAACGCCGTTCATGACCCGGTCGACGCCGGAGGGAGCGCGCGATTACCTGGTGCCGAGCCGTGTGCAACCGGGGACGTTTTACGCCCTGCCGCAGTCACCGCAGTTGTTCAAGCAGATCCTGATGATTTCGGGCTTCGATAAATATTTCCAGATCGTGCGGTGCTTCCGCGATGAAGACTTGCGTGCCGACCGGCAGCCGGAGTTCACCCAGATCGATCTGGAGATGTCGTATCCGCAGGCGGAGAGGGTGTGGGAAGTGGTCGAGGGATTTCTCACCGCTGCCTTCGCTGCGGCCGGATCCGAGATCAAGACGCCATTCCCGCGCATGGACTATGACGAGGCGATCCGGCTGTATGGCATCGACAAGCCGGATTTGCGCCTGCCGGCGTTTACCGATGTGAAGGAGTGCTTCACGGCGGAGAACCTGCAGGAACTGGCGATCAATGCCAACCTGCCGGTGATCGCGATCCGGACGCCCAAGGTGGGCGAGCTTTCGCGCAAAGAGCGCGACGACATCAAGCCGATGTTCCACGCCAAGGGCGGCGCGAAGATTTTTGAAGACTTCAAGCGCATCGGGAACAAGTTTCCTGAGGCGGCGGCGGCGATCGCAAAGAAAACCGGCATGGAAGAAGGCGATCTCCTCGTGTTCGTGGCCGGGTCAGCGCAGGCCGGTCCGCAGACCGCAATGCCCGCGCACCGCAAGGTCACGCCCGCGGAGTTGGCGATTTACGCCTCGGCTGGGTTGCTGCGGTTGGCGCTGGCGCAGAAGTATGCCGAGCGGCACAGCATTTTCAAGAAAAGTGGCGATGCGGCGAAGGACTACAGATTCTTGTGGGTTACGAACTTCCCCATGTTCGAGTGGGACGAAGGCGAGAAGCAGTGGATGGCCGCTCACCATCCGTTTACCTCGCCGCATGAAGAGGACATGAGTTTGCTGGAGGCGGGCGTGGAGGCGGTGCACGATCCGCAGTCGCCGCTGAGCGCGGTGCGGGCGCTGGCTTACGACGTCGTGCTGAACGGCACGGAGTTGGGATCGGGGTCGATCCGTATTCACCGCCAGGATATTCAGAGCAAAATCTTCCGCGCACTAGGCATGACCGAGGAAGAAGCCAAAGCGCGGTTTGGATTCTTTCTCGAAGCGCTGGAGTATGGCACGCCTCCGCATGGTGGGATCGCGCTGGGACTCGATCGCATCGTCATGATTCTGGCGGGCGCCGAGAGTCTGCGCGAGGTGATTCCTTTCCCCAAGACCGCGCGCGCCGTGGATTTGATGGTGGACGCGCCGACACCAGTGGGAGAGAAACAGCTGCGCGAGTTGGGGATCCAGGTGAAAAAGTCCTGACGCTTCGGGATTGAGGACACCGTAGGCTTTGATGGTCTTCGAGTCCAGGTCCCCCAGCATGGGGTATGCGATTTTGTGCCGGTCGGCAAAAAACTTCAGGATTGCCTCAGAGTCGTAGCTGATGGCGCCAGCTGGACTCCCTGCTTTTCAAATCGAGCTGCCGCGCTCTGTAGCTGGACCAGTTGCCCTTTGCAGAACGGTCACCAGTCGGCGGAACGGAAGAAGAGAAGCACGGTTCCGTTCGTCCTTTTGAGGGAGTCGAGAGTCTGGGCGCGGCCAAACTGGTCGCGCAGGGGAAAAAGCGGGAGCTTTGTCGCCGACCGCGAGTCCAATCGACATCAGGTCAACGGAAGCGACTTGAATTGCATCGCCGTCGAGTGCTCCGCGGACGGTCACCGTGTCTCCCAGGTGCGCGGACACTGATTTCTGCGGTTCCAGGCTGTACATGACGCGAGTTGTATCGTCGTAAAGCGATAGCTTCGCGCCCGGTACGTTCTTCGTGCACTCGGGAGATTCGTTGAAGGCCTCGTCCGCGTTGCAGGCGCTGGACACAATGACGCCTGACCAAGACCCGGTTTTGTTCTGTCCCACCAAGGCGAGGGGAGCCAGGAAAAAGGCGGCGGTCAGATAGACGAAGAAGCGTCCGGCGATTGCATGAGTTCTAACAAATGCGTGGCTCCCGTTCATCATTACCTTGTTCCTAGCTTTATTCCTTCATTCCCGAATCCAGTACTGTACCCCCGTACAGTCGCGGTGAACAAGGCGCTTCACCTTGACAGCGGCTAAAGCCGGGTCCGTTTGGAGTGTTGATACGGCATGCCTGAAAGGCATGCCCTGATACGATTCTCCGGCTCAAGGCAGCGCCGCTATCGCAGACGAGGCCCTCGTGCACGACCTTCGCGGGAGCGGGTGGGGAGTCCGTTCATCGGTTCGAAGGGATAGGGCAGTTTGAAAACTGTACTATCACTCCTTCGTCGGGCGAACAGTTCCTCTAGACTTGAGATGGGAGGCACCGACTCGAAGTTCAGCATTTGTGAGCCATGGCCGAATCGATCGCAGAATTCTTCTCGGAGAATTTTCAGGCGCACCGGCACGAGTGCGCCTACCGGCAGCGGCGCGGATATCGCACCGAGTCGTTTCCATATGGCGAGGTGATGGAACTGGCGTGGGGCTTTGCCCGCAAGGTCGGGGCGCGAGGGATTGCGAAAGGCGATCGCGTGATGCTGTGGGGCGAGAACTGCGCCGAGTGGGTCGCGGTGTTCTTCGGGTGCACGATTGGCGGGGTGATCGTTGTGCCCATGGACGATGGGACCGCCACCGATTTTGCGGTGCGGGTGTTCCATCAGGTCGAAGCGAAACTGCTGGTGGGGTCGCGACGGCACGTGCACGACTTCGCAGCGGCCGGTGTTTCGAGCGCAACTTTGACCCTGGAAGATCTGGCGCAAACGCTGGGGGCCGATGCCGTCGCTCCACCAGCTGTGCCGCTGGTCCGTGACGACATTCTGCAGATCGTCTTTACTTCAGGCACGACGGCTGAACCGAAAGGCGTGGTGATCACGCACGGGAATGTTCTGGCAAACATCGCGCCGCTGGAGCGGGAGATGCGAGCCTATCTGAAGTATGAACGGCTTGTGCATCCGCTGCGGTTTTTAAACTTGCTGCCGCTAAGCCACGTATTTGGGCAGTTTCTGGGGATGTTCCTGCCTCCGCTGCTGGGCGGGATGGTGATTTTTCAAGATGAGCTCAAACCTTCGGAAGTGGTGAGCACGATCCGCCGCGAGCGGGTTTCGGTGCTAGTGAGCGTGCCGCGCGTGCTGCAGGCTTTGCAGCAGAAAGTCGAGCGCGATGTGGAAGACCAGGGAGAGACGGCCGCATTCCGGAAACGCTTCGCGGCGGCCAGGGAGAAACACTTTCTGCTGCGGTGGTGGATGTTCCGTGCGATTCGACGGCAGTTCGGCTGGAAGTTCTGGGCGTTTATTTCGGGCGGCGCGACGTTGGACGGCGATACCGAGGAGTTCTGGGGACGATTGGGATATGCCGTGATTCAGGGGTATGGGCTGACGGAGACGACTTCGCTGATCAGCGTGAATCATCCCTTCCGGCTGGGGAAGGGATCGATTGGGAAGGTGCTGCCGGGGCGCGAAGTGAAGCTGGCTGAGGATGGCGAGATTCTGGTGCGGGGCGGAGGGGTGACCTCTGGATATTGGGACAGGGGTGATAACGCTAAGACCGGAGCGCCGAAAGTCTCGGACGAGCAGGGCTGGTATCACACCGGCGACATCGGCGCGCTCGATGAGGCCGGAAACCTCTATTTCAAGGGGCGTAAGAAAGAAGTGATCGTGACGCCGGGCGGGACCAAGGTGTATCCCGAGGACCTGGAAGCGGCACTGCGGCGGCAGCCGGAAGTGAAAGATTGCGTGGTGGTAGGGATAGAGCGCAGCGGGAATGCGGAGCCGTGTGCGGTGCTGATTCTGCGCGGCGAGGCTGACGTAGCAGAAGTAGTGCAACGGGCGAATCAGTCGCTGGCGGAATATCAGCGAATGAGAATGTGGATGGCGTGGCGGCAGGAGGATTTTCCCCGCACGAATACGCAGAAGCCGCGGCGCAATCTGATCGCGGAAACAGTGCAGAGGCAGTTGCTTCGGGCTGGAGAGCAGGCCGCGGAAGGCGGGGAGAGCGGCCCTCTGGCCGAGTTGATCGCGCGGGTGGCAGGACGATCGGTGGCGGCGCTGCCCGCGGAGGCGAGTCTGGAGTCTGATCTGGGGCTGAGTTCACTGGATCGCGTCGAACTTTTGGGCGCGCTGGAAGATCGCTACCAGGTTGACCTGAGCGAGACTCGATTCAGCGCGGTGCGGACGGTGGGTGATTTGGAAAGGATGCTGCGCGAAAAGTCAAAATCCCCACCCTATCGCCACGAGGGCAAGAAGGGTGGGGCACCCGCGGCGGCGTATCACTATCCGGGTTGGGTGTTGCGTTGGCCGGTGACTTGGGTGCGGCTTCTGATGCACTACTTGTTGCTGCGTCCGGCGATGGTGCTGTTGGGATGGCCGCGGATCGAGGGGCGCGAGCATTTGCGCGTTGTGAAGGGGCCGCTGCTGGTGGTTTCGAATCACGTGGGCGACGTCGACGCGGGATTCATTCTCACGGCGTTGCCGGCCCGCTTCCGTCATCGCCTGGCCACGGCCACGGGCGGGGAGGCGCTGGAGGCGTTGCGGACACCGCCGGCAGAGCGTGGATTTTTCGCTCGGATTTATGACCGGGTGCAATGGATTCTTGGCGTCTCGCTGCTCAATCTGTTTCCGCTGCCGCGCGAGGCCGGCTTCCGGCGAAGTTTTGCATACGCGGGGGAGGCCGTGGATCGGGGGTATAGCGTGCTGGTTTTTCCCGAGGGACGGCATACGACCGATGGCAAGATGAATCCGTTTCGTGCCGGCATCGGGCTGCTGGCAGGCAATCTCGGCATTCCAGTGTTACCGATGCGGATTGATGGATTGTTTGAGGTGAAGCAGGCCGGCAGGAAATTCGCTGCGCCATGGGAGATTTATGTTCGCATTGGAGAGCCCATGAAATTCGAGGCGGGGACAGATCCCGAGAAGATCGCGGCGGAATTGCAGAGCGCGGTGGAAGGACTGTAGACGCCTGCGCTAAACGAAAAAAGCGCTGTGGTCTTCGTCGAAAATGACGAGGAACACAGCGCCTGGTAGAACCGAGTCGAAGCAGCCTTTGAAGTGGCTAATTGATTGTCACGGCCACAGCGGCGGACGGAATACCGTTCGTGACCACAACCAGACTGGCTGGGCCAAGAGCGATCGTGCCCGGAATGTCGAACTGCGTCGACACCACTCTTGTTCCCGTGGCCAGACCGCCGGCCCAACCGTGGGTCCGGCAATACACCACATTTCCGCTTGAATCCGTTATGCGAACCAGGGGGAAGTTCGTGGGACTTTGGCCGTCATCGCCATAAGCCGCCCCTTGCGACAGGCCGTTGAACTGCGTCCCCTTGATGATGTTGTTAATGGTGCCGTGGGTGAGGGTTGATGCCACGGAAGTGATGGTGGGCTGCCATGCGGCCTGGTAAGTGCCGCTGGGCGTGTAGATTTCCACGCTCGAAGAAAAGTCGGTGAAGAAGATCTGGCCGGTGGGAAGTACAACCATGTTGCCGTAGTACGAACTGTCGACCGGCGCGTTGGGAGGGCCGGGTACCGAGTTCATCTTGAAGCCATCCCACTCGAAGAACTTGCTGCCGGTGTTGAAGACGCCGGGACTGGTGTCGAACAAGACGTTGCCATCCGGGAGCAGCGCGGCTGGTCCGTCGGCGATGTCGAGGGTGCCCCCGAACTTCGGGGCTGAGGTCCAGGCTCCGGTGGCAATGTGGTAGATGGCGTTGTTGGTGGTGGCGCCCGCGTTGAAGACCGTGCGATTGGGGCGCAGGACTGCCGGCCCCAGCTCAAAGGAGCCAGGATCGACCAGATTCACAACCGTCGTATTGGAAGGCGTGGTCCATGCCCCGGTGCTGGCGCTATAGATTTGGTATCCCATGGCGCAGCAACCGCCGCTCACGTAGGCGTTGACCGTGAGAACCTTGCCGTTGGGCAGCAGCGTCCAGCCTTCTTCGTCGTTGATGTCCGCCTTGCCAGTACCGGTGGCTGCCCAGGTTACGGTTCCGGTCACGGTCGCGATGGCCTCATCCTTTGTACAACAGTTGGCCAGCATGAACTTGCCGTTGGGCAGCAGAACGCTCTGGGCGTCACCAACGCTTGTCCAGCCGGTGGGTGCGGGCACGGTCGTCCACTTATTGGACCTCGCGTTGTACATCGCGCCTTTCGTGGTCCACACGGAGTTGCAGGCGTTGTATTCGCCGCCCATGATCAGGACATTACCGTTTGGCAGCACGCCGGAAGCGAAGTAGAGAGGGTTGTATCCAGTGGGCAGATTGCCGGCACCGACCCAGGTTCCGTTGATATAGCTGCCGGTGTTGTCGGGCACCAGGCGATACCAGTTTCCGGTCGCACCGCATCCCGAGTTGATGACGAGAACAGAGCCATCGGTCAGGAGCAGAGCATGGCCCACGCCGGACTGCGGAGGCGCAACCACCGCCGTCCATTGTCCCGCGGTAAAAGGTTCCTGGGAGCTGGCGATGCCGGACCAGGCCAGCAACGCAAGGATCGTAATTCCAAGTATGCGGAACACCTTCATGGTTTGACCTCGAATTTTTGGATGGTTCGAAAACGTGGGGGTTCAGACACGGACTTCGATTGATCTACCCGCCTCAGACCCGGAGAGACGCCCCAGCAAGACCAATCGAAATCTAAAAGTCGCAGGATTATACCCCGGCTTGAGGTGATTCAAAGCAGCGCGAATGAAAAAATGACATTTTTTTTCGCGCCCGGGTCAAGTCGCCAAAACCTGCGCTCGTAGGAGGAGAAGTTTGCAAAATCTTGCAGCCTGACGGCGGTCGTACTGTTTTTTGTGGGCTACTCTTCGTCCCCGAGGGGCTCTTCATGATTAGGGTCCGCCTCCAGCCGAATCTCGGGAGCCTTCGATTCGCGCAGATGACGATTGAGCGCAGGCAAATCCGAACTGGTGAATTCATGCCAGCGTTTCAGTGCGTCGGCGCTGTCGCGTTCCGTTGTCGCCAGCGCTTCCATTTGCGATGAGGTTGGTTCCGCATCGGCCTGCCACACTTGTTGGTACAAGGTGCTGGCTTGTCCGTTGACCCTGCGGAGCGTGATTTCCGCGGAGGGCGGAGCAAAGAAGCCGCCGGAAGCACCCAGCAAAGCGTCCAGTTTTTTCTCAAGCGCCTCAACCGCTTCCTTGGTCGCGACGTTCGTCTGTGCGTTCAGCTTCTCGAGTTGTTCTCGAATCGAGGCGCCCTGGAGAATGGCCTGGGAGGAGTGGGTCATCATGGCAGCCAGGCTGGTTTCGGCCTGGAATTTCTTCCGCAGGCCGGCAGCAGACGTCTTGACGCGCGGGTCCATCTTCACGATCAGCGGCGCGGTGGAGGTTTTTCCGTCGACCGTGAGCCGGATCGTGTAGGTTCCGGGAAGAACCGTGGGGCCGAGCGGAAAGCGCGGGGTGTCGTGCGGAATGGCGGCGATGGGATAGTCGTGGCGCGTGGCTGCGGGCGCGGGATAGTGCAGGCCCCAGACCCAGCGATGCATTCCCGAGCCGGTCGAGAGCCGGCGGAACGGGCGGAGCCAGTACAGCGGGATCAACTGCTTCTGCAACTCTTCCTCGGTGGCCGCGGTCTTGTCGGTGCTGGAGAAACGCCGGACCAGGTGGCCCGCCGCGTCCATGATTTCAAGCCTGACCTCACCAGAGGTAGAACTGGGCAAGTAGTAATCGAGGACGGCGCCATCTGGCGGATTGTCCGCGGCCGGTTCGTCGGGCGGGAGTGGTGTGTCGGTGTTGGTATCGCGCTGGATGCGATAAGCGGGCGCGGGGGTGAAGAGATGCGCGGAGTTCGCCAGCGCGGCCGAGGCCTCGCGCAGAGGCGAGATGTCGTCGAGAATCCAGAAGGCACGACCGTGCGTGGCCACGATCAGATCGTCGTCGTGAATCCACAAATCGCGCATGGAAGTGTGGGGCAGGTTCAGCTGCAGCGATTGCCAGTGGTCGCCGTCGTCGAAGGAAACCCAGACTGCGTTCTCAGTGCCGGCGAACAGCAAGCCCTTGCGCACGGGATCCTGCCGGACGGTGTCGACCGGGCCAAACTCGGGCAGGCCCGCGGTGATGAGCTGCCAGGTCTTGCCGCCGTCGTGCGTGCGGTAGATGTAGGGATGGGTGTCGTTGATGCGGAAGCGGCTTACCGAGGCGTAGGCGGTTTGTTCGTCGAAGTGCGACGCCGAAATCTGGGTGACCTTGCTCCAGGGGGTGAGTTCCTTGGGCGTGATGTCGGTCCAGTGTCTTGCCGCCGTCGCGAGTGATCCAGATCAGTCCGTCGTCGGTGCCGGCCCACAGGGTGTTGAGACGTTCTTGAACGAGGGCGCGAGCGCGTAGATGACGCCACGCTGCTTGTCGGCGCCCTTGGGAATGAGAGTGCCCACGCTGGCGGGCGCGCCCGGGATTTTCGCGGGTCAGGTCTGAGCTGATGGTCTGCCAGGAATTTCCGCCATCCGTCGTCTTGAACAGGACGTTGCTCGCGTAATAGAGGATGTGCGGATCGACCGGAGAAAACATGAGCGGCTCGGTGCGGTCGGTGCGGTACTTGGGGTTGCGGAGGGGAATCGGCGTGATGTCCTGGACTTGGCCGGTCGTCCAGTGGAATCTTGGAGACTTCGCTTCGGCCCGCGCCATAGACAATGTCAGGATCGAGCGGGTCGGGAGCGACATAGCCGTACTCGATCACGCCCACGGGATGCCAGTCGCGGAAGGTGATGGCGCCGTCGTTGCCGCGGCTGGAGATGCAGACGGAACCGCTTTCCTGCTGCCCGGCACAAACCCGATAGGGGAAAGAGTTGTCGGTGATCGCGTGGTAAAGCTGCGCCGTCGGCTGGTTGTACCAGGAACTCCAAGTGTCGCCGCCGTTCACGGTGACAATTGCACCCTGATCGCTGACCAGAAGAATAATGCTGCCGTTGTTGGGATTGATCCAGAGGTTCTGATAGTCGTCGCCGCCGGGCGCGCCGCGAAAGCCGGACCACGTCTTGCCGCCGTCGGTGGAGCGCATGGTGACGGTGCTGGCCACATAAACGATGTCGGGATTCTTGGGATCAACCCGGGGAAGCGACAGATCGCCGCCGCCGATGCGGCCAGCGGGACGCGGATCATTGGTGATCTGGGACCAACTCTCACCCGCGTCGTCCGAGCGGTAGACGCTGAGTTTCCCCGAGGCCTCGGAGAGAGTTGCGTAAAGTCGATGCGAATCGCTGGGAGCGATGGCCACGTAGATTTGCGAAAGATCCTGGGGCAAACCGTTCTTCAAAGCATGCCAGGTGCTGCCGCCGTCGGTGGATTTGAAGAGGCCGCCACCCGCACCGTTAAACTCGTTGTTGTCCTCCCACGGACCTTCGCGCACTTCCCACATAGAAGCGTAGACGACATCAGGATTCGAGGGATCGATCTCGACGTCGGCGCCGCCCGTGTTCTCGTCCTTGGAAATAACTCTCTGCCAGGTCTGACCGCCGTCGGTGGAGCGATAGATACCGCGTTCTTCACTGGGTCCGTAGGGGTGGCCGAGCACCGCGGCAAAAACCCGGTTGGGGTCGCGAGGATCGACCGCGAGTGCGGGGATTTGCTCTCCGTCGATGCAGGCCGAGATGAGTCCAGGTCTTGCCGGCGTCCGTGGACTTGTAGATGCCGTTGCCGACCGAGAGATCGGGGCGATGCAATCCCTCGCCACTGGCAACGTAGACGATGTTGGGATCGGAGGCAGCCACGGCGATGGCGCCGATGGACTGCGTGGGTTCGCTGATCGAAGATGGGATTCCAGGTGCGGCCGTAGTCGTCAGACTTCCAGACGCCGCCGTTCACCTGGCCGACGTAGAAAACATTGGGCTGGCTGGGTACACCGGCGGCGGCGCGAGTGCGGCCACCGCGAAACGGGCCGATCATGCGCCAGTGCAATTCCTGGTATGTATTTTCGGGAACCTGTGCCCAGAGCGCGGCGGCAGACAGGAAAACCAGCAGAGACACAAATAGACGAAGGACTACGTACGATCGGTTCAATTGGGCCCCCTCAAGCAGCGAACGGCAAACTACATAGAATAAACCAAAAGCACAGTGACCGGGAGCAGGTGCCGGTTTAGCATCAGCGGAGTGCCGGGCCGCCAAATTCATTTTGAACTGTCGGGGTACGCGATTATGATGGCGGAGCCTTGATCGGAGACTATGAGCATTCTGGGTTCGAAGAGAGTTCGCCGTATTCCAGCTTTCTTTTTTCGCCGTTTCGTCCTTGCCGCCGTCTTCTGCGGAGGATTCGCCGGAGTTCCCGCGACCACACAATCTGTCCCCGAAGGTCAGGGGCTGAAGCCGATTCTCGACTACATCTCCTCGGGCTGGGACACGCTGACTCGCTCCATGACCGACTGCCGAAGTGTTGTCGATCCGAAGATCAAGGCGGCGCCGGTACTGTATTTACCGAAGGAAGTGGCAGAGCCGGCAGCGGTGGAGAAACTGGCAGCCGACTGCAACGTGCGCGTCGAACATTTGCCGATCGAGATTCGCCGCCTGGGCCAGATCGATACCAGCAAGATTCAGCCCCCCGGCCTGCTCTATCTCGAGAATAAATATGTGGTGCCGGGCGGCCGCTTCAACGAAATGTACGGATGGGACAGCTACTTCATTATTCGCGGCCTGCTGCGCGCGGGGCGAGTGGAACTGGCCCGAGGCATGGTCGACAACTTCTTTTTTGAGATTGAGCACTATGGGGCGATGCTCAACGCGAATCGCACCTATTATCTGACCCGATCACAGCCGCCATTCCTGAGCTCCATGTTCGTGGATGTCTACCAGGCTAGCCACAAAGACGGGCACGCCGACACAGCGTGGCTGGAGCGCGCCTATACCGATCTCGACAAAGACTACGGCATGTGGACCCGCGACCCGCATCTGGCGGGGCGGACCGGGTTGTCGCGCTATTACGATTTTGGCGACGGGCCGCCCGCCGAAGCGGTGCAGGACGAAAGCGGGTTCTACCGCAAAGTAGCGCAATATTTCTTTTTGCATCCCGCCCAGGCTGACGAGTATGTGGTCGAAGCCCAGGCCGGATCGACCGAAGCGGTGGCGGGCGCGCCGTATTCTTTGCAAGTCTGCGACGTCCCGCTCACGATGGCGCCACCGGGATGCGAAAAGGCGCGCCAGTTCAAGCTCAGCTCGGATTACTACAAAGGCGATCGCTCCATGCGCGAGTCCGGGTTCGATGTGAGCTTTCGCTTCGGCCCCTTCGGCGCGGCAACGCATCACTATGCGCCGGTATGCCTGAACAGCCTGTTGTATAAGACAGAAAAGGACATGGAGCAGATCAGCCGCTGGCTGGGGCACAACGCCGACGCCGAAAAGTGGAACCAGCGTGCGGAGGCGCGCAAGAAACTGATCACGCGCTATCTGTGGAACGAGCAGCAGGGGCTCTTCTTCGATTACAACTTCGAGACGAGCCGAATGTCGAACTATAAGTACGCTACAACGTTTTATCCGCTGTGGGCTGGACTGGCAACGCCGGAGCAGGCGAAGGCGGTGGCAGCCAACTTGAAAGTTTTCGAGCGGCCCGGCGGAATTCCGATGAGCACGCAGGAGACGGGCGCGCAGTGGGACCTGCCCTATGGTTGGGGAAACATCGAGATGCTGGCCATCGATGGACTGCGGCGGTATGGGTACAACGCCGACGCGGATCGCGTTTCTTACGAATTCCTGTCGACGGTGGCGGAGAACTTCCGGCGCGACGGCAACATCCGCGAAAAATACAACGTGGTAACGCGCTCCTCGGAAGCCCATGTGGAGCTGGGTTACGAAATGAATGTGGTTGGATTTGGCTGGACCAACGCTGCGTTCTTAGAGTTGCTCCACGGGTTGCCGAAGGAGATGGTAGAGCGACTGGACAAGGAGCAAGGCCGTCCGCTGCCGGAGTGAGATCGCAGAGAATGCTTATGAGTAGCGCCTCGGCGCGTTGACTCACCTTTCGTCCCCACCTAAGATTGAATTCCTCTACCCCGATCCACCATGATCAACCAGACCATCTCGCACTACCGCATCACCGGCCAAGTGGGCAGCGGCGGGATGGGTGTGGTCTACGAAGCCGAGGACTTGAACCTTGGCCGCAAGGTCGCGCTCAAGTTTCTGCCGCCGCAATTATCGCGCGAGCAGAATGCGCTCGACCGCTTCCTGTTGGAGGCGCGCGCGGCGTCGGCGCTGAACCATCCCAACATCTGCACCATCTACGCGGTCGAAAAGCCGGGTGAGGGTGCAGACGCGCAGTCGTTCATTGCCATGGAACTGCTGGAGGGTCAGAACCTCGACCAGAAGCTCATGTCCGGGCCGCTGCCGGTTGGGCCTCTGCTGGAAATCGCGATTCAACTCGCCGACGCGCTGGATGCGGCGCACGCCAAGGGCATCATTCACCGCGATATCAAGCCCGCGAATATTTTTCTCACGCCGCGCGGGCAAGTGAAAGTGCTGGATTTCGGACTGGCCAAGCTGGCACGTCCGGAAATGCAGATGGAGACCATCGGCACGACGCTCGATTCGGCCAGCCCGGCGAACCTGACCAGCCCGGGCGCGACCGTGGGTACGATCGCATATATGTCGCCTGAACAGGCGCGGGGCGAAGAACTCGACACGCGCTCCGACCTGTTTTCGCTGGGCACGGTGATCTACCAGATGGCAACGGGAAAGCAGCCTTTCACCGGCGCGACCTCAGCGGTGGTGTTTCACGCGATTCTCGAACTGGATCCGATTCCGGCGCTGCAATGGAATGGGACGCTGCCGCTTAAGTTGCAGGAAATCATTGAGAAGGCTCTGGAAAAAGACCGAGACCTGCGCTACCAGTCGGCCGCCGACCTGCGCGGCGATCTGAAGCGGCTGAAGCGTGACGTTGAGTCTGGGCGGAAGGGCCTGGCAGGGGCGCCAGGTTCGGTTTCAGGTCCGGTTGCGGCGGCCGATTCCGCGACGTCGCGATCTGGCATGGCGACGGGGGCACGGTCTGCCCCGCGTTCCGCCGTGGTCGCGGCGACGGGGCGGCACAAACTGGGAACGGGGGTCAGCGCACTCCTCGGCATCATTGTCCTGCTGGCGGCTGGGTACGGCGTCTACTCGCTGCTGACTCGGCATCCGATGCGGCCGTTTCGCAATTTCACTGTCACAAAACTGACTGAGGAAGGCAACGCAGCGCTGGTGGCGATTTCGCCCGACGGCAAGTACATCTTAAGCCTGATGAGAGACAAGCGCGGCCTGGCGAGCCTCTGGCTGCGCAACGTCCCTACCAATAGCGACACGCAGGTGCAACCACCGGCGGACGTCTATTACAACGGGCTGCGATTCTCGCCCGATGGCAACTATCTCTACTTCGTGCGCAGTGATCCGGGAAACGCTGAGTTGAAGTTTTTGTATCGTGCGCCACTTCTCGGCGGCACCGCAGAGAAGCTGACGGAAGACGTAGATTCCAACATCACCTTCTCCCCAGACGGGAGCAAGATTGCGTTTATGCGTTATGACAACCCGGATCCGGGAAAGTACCGGCTGATCGTGCGTTCGCTCAACGGCGGCCAGGAAACGGTGCTGACCAGCGGGTCCAATTCTCAGGCACTCTACAGTCCCGCATGGTCGCCGGACGGCAAGACCCTGCTGTGCATTGTGAATCAGCCCGGCGATGCTCAGACTGGACTCATGGCGCTCGATGCCCGCACTGGCCAGCAACATCTTGTACTGAGTTCGGATTCAGCTCTCGCCGACCCTACCTGGTTGCCCGACGGCACTGGACTGCTCGTGTTGGAGAAGACCCGGTCTTCGAATTTCAATCTGCAGCAGATCGTGTTTGTGGTGTACCCCGAGGGCAGAATGGATCCCCTCACGCGGGATACCAACAACTACTCCGACCTGAGCGTTTCTGCGACCGGAGAGGCTCTGGCGACTGTGCTCAGTGAAGGTCGCTGGAATCTGGAGGTGATGTCCGCGACGGCCGGAGGCGCCGACATACGTCAGGTCGCACCCGCAGGGGCGTTTACGAACTTTACGTGGACGCACGACGGCCGCTTGATCGACGACAACGACAACGCGCTGCAGTGGGTGAACCCTGGCTCGGGAGCGAAGGGCGCGCTCGCGTCGGCAGGAGGCTCCGCGAGCGGAGATCCCTGGGAATGTGCGGACGGCCGGTACCTTGTGTTTATTCTTGGTTTGCTCGAGGGAAAGAGTACCCAGAACGTCTGGCGAGCGGACAGCTCCGGAGGGAGTCTGAAGCAGCTCACGCAGGAAAAGTCCGTCAATTTTCCCGTCTGCGCTCCGGATTCGCGATCGGTCTATTACCAGGACGGAGGAACTGCGCGACTGATGCAGGTGCCGATCGATGGAGGTGCGACGCGAAAAGTGTCGGACATCTCCGCCGCCGGTTTTTTCGATGTCTCTGCGGATGGGCGCGTGCTGGCGTTCGCCACCATTGACCATGCGGCCGGGCACGAGGAAAAGATCGTTCTCCTGGGCACCGAAGCCGGGGCGGTCCCGAAGTTGGTTGCGTTTCAGCGGCCGCGCGTTACCGGGTTCCTCCGGTTTTCGCGCGACGACAAGTCTCTGGTCTATGTGGTGCGCGAAAATGGCGTCGACAACTTGTGGCAGCAACCGCTGGATGGATCTGCAGGTAAGTTCCTGACCTCGTTCAAGGCGGAGCATATCGGGGACTTTCACTGGTCCCCGGATGGGAGCACGCTGGCGATGGTCCGGGGGCACACGGACTCCGATGTAGTGCTTATCCGCGATGCTCAGCGGTAGGATCTTTCGACCCTACCCCAGACCTTCGACGTTGGCTTGGATTGAGACCGCCTTAGCTGGCAGGCCTCAACAACGTATGCGATTCAGTGGAAGATGAAGGCTTCATAGTTGGTTTGGGCCGGAGCAACAATCCCGCGGTGATGCCCAGCGACGCATTCTGGGCCAGGATCTCGACGATGTGGATCATCCGCTGCGCCATTTCCATGGGTATGTTTGGTACCAACAGGGGAGCCAGGCCACCTGCCACCCAGATCAGAACCCCGATCGCAATCGCGGTCTGCCAGCGACTCATCCGCAAGGTGTAGATCGCAGGAATGAGTGCCATGGTCATCAAGGCTCCGCGGCCGAACTCGAGCAACCAGAACCAGATGCCCAGGCCCTGGGCGATGTGCACGGCCTCGGGATAGTAGCCCTTAGTGAAGAACTGGTAGGTGATTGTTCCAAAGATGTAGTAGTACACCAGGTAGGCCACTCCGCAGACCGCGACCAGAGCGATTGCGGAGGCCGCGGAGCGATGCTGCACGGCGGGGCCTGGAGCCTGGGGCAGTTTCAGTCCCCACGCAAGCAAGGCCAGCACTACGCCCACGATGAGATACATCACCAGAGGTCCCGCCAAATTCCGGGCCGCGTGCTCGCGGAAATCCGGTGCGAAAATAAGGGCTTCAGACCAGGTGCAGAGCACGGTAATAATGGCAAGCGCCGGAGCGATCACGCCGAACTGCCCCAAGGCGCTTCGCGGACCAAACAACGCCACCGGCACAAAGGCTGCCGCCAGAACGATACCCGACAACCACCACCAGGCGAAATGACCCATACCGAGGGCCGCGATGACCATGGGCAGGCCGCCGAGGGCGCAGTAAAGAACAATGCGTAATTTCATGACGCTGTCACTCCTTCCTTTTGCTGGTCCTTCTTCCCTGCATAAGTTCCAAGCGCATCTTTGGTCCACTGCAACAGACACTCGTATGCTCGAATACCGCTTTCCAGGGCCAATCTACCCGAGGTTGGCATGGCCGCTTTGCCCGCACTCAGCTGTTCGTGAAGTTCCGGAATGTAGGAGGTCAGTTCGGTCTCCAGGGACTGCAGCAGTCTGACCGGCGCAGATGAACCGGCTGCCTGTTCGGAAAAAGCAAACCGTAACATCACTTCATCAAGGCCACGGACGACGTCGGCGCGAACCAAGGGGCGCGCAATCCACTTTTTGAGTTCCGCAACCCCTTGCCGGGTGAGCCGGAACAGTTGCCGCCGACGCATGCCGGAGCCAGCCTCCACCCTTCCGGAGATGAGCCCTTGCTGCTCCAGTCGACGCAGCGCGGGATAGATTGCGCCGGGGCTGTCGCTGTAGCTCATCAGTGCGGTGGAGGAGAAAATCTTCCGCAAGTCATATCCCGAGGCCGGTTTCTGCTGCAGCAGTCCCAGCAGGGCGTATCCGAGCGAAGGAATCTTCGGATGAGGCATATAGTACGCGTAGTACTATAACGCAGCGTACTATGAGAAATCAAGGCACTCGGAGGGGTGATCGTCTGCACGCGAGATCCTTCCCTCCGTCTGAAAAGCGGCTATGGTCAGGATCACGCCCAATCGGTTTAACCCAAAAAACTAAGGGCGGCCATTGCTGGCCGCCCTCATTTTCGAATTGTTACTCGGAAGCGGTGTTAGACGCCCTTGACGTTCTCAGCTTGCCAGCCTTTTGGGCCTTTGACCACGTCAAACTGTACTTGCTGACCTTCCTGCAGGCTGCGGAAGCCACTTGCCTGAATGGCGGAGAAATGCACGAAGACATCCTCGCCGTTCTGGCGGCTGATGAATCCATAGCCCTTGGCGTCGTTAAACCACTTCACTGTTCCTGTTTCCATGTTGTTGCAATTTCCTTTTTCGTTGATGTAGCGCTGAAACTTTCAGGGTCTTCTGCAGGCAGGTCACGCGCTGGGTTAAGCGGAGATGCTTGTACTGCGAAGGAACTCTAAAGATCAAACGCAACTTTATTGTATGAGGAATGCACCGAAATAGCCACATAAATCATGAGGTGCCTGCGTTAAGCCGATGATTGTAAGGATGTTATCGCCGGGTACGAAGGATGGGGATGGCCGATCGCAGATTGCAGATTTCAGATTGTAGATTGCAGATTTTAAGGTCCCAAGCCGTTCGATGGTGGATCTTGCTCTGAAATCCGCAATCTGGAATTGACGCGGATTTGCCACCTTTTGGCAAAAGACTCATCATCTAAGCATGCGCTTTCGGATTCTGCTGGTTTCGGTTTTGCTTACGGCTTCAGCCTGGGCCGGGATTGTGGACAACGTCCGCTATGCTTTGGCGCAGAACAATTTTTCCGCGGCGGAGTTGGAACTTAATTCTTATCGCAGCCAGCTGGGGGTCAGTGCGGAGTATGTGGAGGCGTATTCGTGGCTGGGGCGGGCGGCGCTGGACCAGCAGCAGTATTCGCAGGCGGCGGCGTATGCCCGGCAGACCAAGACTCTGGCGCTAGAGCAACTGAAACAGCGCCCGCTCGACGCCGAACCGCATTTGCCCCTAGCGCTGGGCGCGGCCCTGGAGATTCAGGCACAGGTTCTCGCGGCGCAGGGCCAGCGGCTGCAGGCGATCTCGCTGTTACAGGGCGCGCTGCGGACTTATGGGAACACTTCGATTCGGGCTCGGCTGCAGAAGAACCTGAACCTGCTGTCTTTACAAGGAAAGGTAGCGCCGGCGCTGAAGGCGGAACGGTCCCTGGGAGCGAAACTGCCGCCGGCGTCGCAGCTCAGGGGCTCGCCCGTGCTGCTGTTCTTCTGGGCGCACTGGTGCGCGGACTGCAAGGCGGAAGCGCCCATCATTACGCAGTTGCGCTCGGAGTTCGCGGCCAAGGGATTAAAGGTCATTGGGCCGACACGTTTCTACGGCTACACGGCGCAGATCGAGCATGCCTCGCCGAGCGACGAACTCATGTACATCGACGCCGTGCGGCACCGGTTCTATTCGGGGCTGCTCGATATGCCGGTGCCGGTGAGCACATACAACTTTGATACCTACGGAGCTTCGACGACGCCGACTCTGGTGCTGTTGGATCGGGCGGGGAAAGTGGCCTGGTACCATCCGGGGGCGGTGATGTATGGGGAGCTAAGGGCGGAGATTGAGAAGGTGGTGGCAAGGTAGGAGACGGGTTCAAGCTCCAACCGCGTCCTGCTAATCGTCGTGCTAATCTAGGCGGCCATGTTGTTTCTTCCAATCAGCCGCGCGTGGCTATTTTCGCCGATAGCGCAACGTATCTATCTAGGGAGCGCGGCCTTGGCGCTCGCTCTCATGGCGACCTTGATTGGTGTCCGCTCGGGTATGTCGGCGGCCAGAACCAGCGCGCTTACCATGGCCGCTGCGTCGCTCGTTCGGACGCTGCTGTTTCCGGAAGTCGTGGGCGCGGCTGTACTCTGGGTTGGTATGTGGTACTTCTGGTTTAGCTTTGACCGTTCACATTACCTGTTTAAAGCAATGTGGTTCGCCTTCTTATTCTTGCTGGTGCCTCTGGGAACGGTCGCTTACTACTTTCTGGTTTACCGTCGCTTTCTTTCCAGTGGGGAGACGGGTCGCGGCTAGCTATTCTGCTACTTCCCTCAGCTTCCCCGTCTTCACATCGTAGACGAATCCCCGCACCGGGATGTGTTTCGGAATCCACGGATGCGATTTCACGCGATGCATCTGGAGCCGCACGTTGGCTTCAAGATCGTCGAAGGCGTGGAAATGGGATGGTTCCTCTGCGGCGGTTCCCATCTTTTCGGTCAAGCGCGCTTTCAGTTCATCTTCGCGCACCTTGAGCAAGCCGCAGTCGGTGTGGTTGATGATGATGAACTCCTGGGTGTCGAGCAGGTGATGCGAGACGATGAGCGAGCGCAGGGCGTCGTCGGTGGCGATGCCGCCGGCGTTGCGGATCATATGCGCGTCGCCGGGATGCAGACCCAGGCAATGCTCGAACAGGATGCGGGAATCCATGCAGGCCAGTACGGCGACGTGGCGCTTCGGGCGGACGGCGAGATCGCCCAGCGTGAAGTTGCGCGCGAAGGTTTCGTTGGCTTTTAAGAGTTCGTCTGCGACGGACAATCGTGAGTTCTCCCTAGGCTTTCGGAATTCCCAGGTCTCGCAAGAACCGCGAGACAGGGGGCGCCCTGCAACCAGTTTAACCTTTACAATCGGCGCGTGAATCTGGATGACACAATCGTCGCGATTGCCACGCCGCCGGGGCGTGGAGGGATTGGTGTGGTGCGGCTCGCGGGGGTGAGGGCGCTAGAGATTGCTGCGCCGATGTTGCGGTTGAAGCAACCGCTAGAGCCGGGACGGGCCGTTTTCGGGGAACTGGTCGAGCCTGAATCGATTGGTAGCGCGGAGGAAGTCAAAATCCCCACCCTAGCCGCAAAAGGCGCGGCTAGGATGGGGCACCCGCATTTCCGTGCTTCCGGTGGCCGCATCGACGAAGTTGTCGTTACCTATTTTGCCAAGCCGCACTCCTACACGACCGACGATGTCATTGAGATTTCGGCGCATGGGTCGCCGGTTGTGCTGCGGCATATCGTGGAGCTTTGCGTGGCGGCAGGAGCGCGGCTGGCGGAGCCCGGAGAGTTCACGATGCGGGCGTTTCTTAACGGGCGCATCGACCTCACTCAGGCGGAAGCAGTCCGCGATCTGATCGACTCCCAGACTTTGTATCAGGCGAAGGTCGCGGCGCAGCAGTTGGAGGGCGCGCTTTCGCGACGTTTGCAGCCCATCAAGAAAGAACTGGTGGAGCTAATCGCGGTGCTGGAGGCGGGCATTGATTTCGCCGAGGACGATGTGTCGGTGCTGCCCGATCGTACAATCCTCGATCACATTGCGGCGGTGCGTGCTCCGCTCGAACAACTGAGCGCCAGCTTTGCCTACGGCAAGATTGTGCACGAAGGAATGACGCTGGCGATCGTGGGGCGGCCGAACGTGGGCAAGTCGAGCCTGTTCAACCGGCTGGTGGAACGGGAGCGCGCCATCGTTACGGCCACGCCGGGAACTACGCGCGATCTGGTCAGCGAGACGGTGGCGATTGGGGGCATCCCGGTGAAACTGGTCGACACCGCGGGCATTCGCGAGGCGCTCGACGAAGCGGAGTCCATCGGCATTCGCAAGTCCATGGAAGCGCTGGCCGACGCCGATTTGGTGCTGGTGGTGCTGGACGCATCGCAGGGGGAGACGGCGGAAGACGCGGAGCTGCTGCGGCAGGCGGAGAACCGGCCGGTGATCGTGGTGGGGAACAAGAGCGACCTGGGAAGCAGTGGGCAGTGGGCCGTGGACAGGGGTCAGAGGGTTCGCACTTCGGCTGTTACCGGGGAAGGCATTGCCGAACTGCGCGCGGAGATTCTGCGGTACGTTGGCGGCGACGAGGGCTCTCACCTCGAGGCCGGATTCCTCACCAACATTCGCCATCAAGGACTGATCAACGACTCGCTGGCCGCGCTGGGCGCGGCGCGAAGCGCCGTGGCGGGACGAGTTCCGCATGAGATGTTGCTCCTCGATCTCTACAATGCGCTGCGCCCGCTGGACGCGATCACGGGCGCGACCACGACAGATGACATTCTGAATCTTATCTTCAGTACGTTCTGCATTGGGAAGTAGCTATTTCGACAGCGCCGCAAGCGCGTCGCGGAACATCGAGTCGAACGAGCTGTTTTTGCCGTTTTTGGTCACCGCGGCGAGGGCTTTTTCGGCGGCTGCGCGCTGATATCCCAGATTCACGAGCGCCGAGAGCACGTCTTCCTCTGTGGCGCTAAGGATTGGAATGGAGGGGGCCACACCCGGTCCCGCTTCCGGCAACTTGTCGCGCAGTTCCAGCACCATGCGTTCGGCGGTCTTCCTGCCAATGCCGGGGATGCGGGTGAGGCGGGCGATGTCGTTGCCGCGAATTGCGCCCACCATTTCGTCGGCGGCCATGCCGCTGAGAATCGTGACGGCGAGCTTGGGGCCGATGCCGCTGACGGTGATCAGTTTTTCGAAGAGCAATTTTTCCGAGGGGCGGAGGAATCCGTAGAGCGCAATCTGGTCTTCGCGCACGTGAGTGTGGATGTGCAGGGCAACGTCGGCGCCCACAGCCGGCAGATCGGAAAACGTGGGTACGCTGATGGTCACGTCGTAACCGACGCCGGCCGTCTCGACGATGGCCTGGTTGGGATGCTTGGCCAGGAGCTTTCCGCGCAGATGGGCAATCATATTTGGGCAATCATGCAGAGCCATTGTAGCGGCGAAGTGTGCGCGTGAGAACTCCGGGCACTTGCCGGGATGGACACTCACGCTCAAGACTCCTAGAATCGTGGCTATAAAATTTTGGTTAGCGTTGTGGGCGTACCCATCCTATGTCGTGGGCGAGGCTGCGGTTTCGACTGATTCTGGGCGTGACGGCGCTCCTGGCCTTTTCAGTCCTCGGGCGAGCGCAACAGACGGGTCTTGATCTGGACGGTCGCGTTGTGAATCCGCTCGCCGCAGATTCCGGCAAAGTTGTCGTGCTGGTCTTCGTGCGGCGGGATTGCCCGGTTTCCAGCCGCTATGCTCCGGTCATCCAGCGAATCAGCAAGCAGTATGCAGACGGCGCCAGCTTCTGGCTGGTGGATCCGGACAAGGCCGACACGACACAGGCGATTCGCAAGTATCTTCAGGACTATGGATACACCGTGCCCGCACTGCGCGACCCGGAGCAGGCGCTGGTCAAGCTGAGCCGGGTGCAGATCACTCCTGAAGTGGCAGTCTTCGATCGCAACCACCAACTCGTGTATGACGGACGAATCGACGACTGGTATGTCGATTTGTTCCGGGCACGCCCGGCGCCCACAACCCACGAACTGGAGGACGCCCTCCGCGCGGTGTTGGCGGGCAAGGCTGTGTCGAGGAGTGAGGTGAGGGGCGTGGGATGCTACATCTCGGACCTGGAATGAACTCCTGGGCGAGCAGGGTTGCCTGGTCGGTTACGCTGCTGGCGGGCGCGACTGCGGTGGGCAGACCCTCTGCCCAGCCGGTTCCGCGCCAGACTTCCCCGCGGCCAGATGCTTCGCCGGAAGTTACTTACACCCGCGACATCGCCCCCATCATTTTTCATTCCTGCTCCACGTGCCACCGGCCGGGGGAAGCGGCGCCCTTCTCGTTGCTGACTTATTCCGATGCCCGGAGACATGCGCGGCAAATCGCCGAGGTGACTCAATCGCACGGCATGCCGCCATGGTTGCCGGAGCCGCAGAAACTAAAATTCGCCGACGAGCTTCGCTTGCCGGAGGCGCAAATCGATCTGATCCAGCGCTGGGTCCAGCAGGGATCGTTAGAAGGGAATCCTGCCGATCTGCCGCCGCAACCCAAGTTTGTCGAGGGCTGGCGGCTGGGAAAACCGGATCTGATTCTTACGGCGGAGAAGCCGCTGATCCTTCCGCCGCAAGGCACCGACACCTACTGGAATTTTATTTTCAGGCTTCCCATCAAGCAGACGCGCTGGATGAAGGCGATCGAAATTCGGCCGGGCGACAAGCGCTACGTACATCACGCCAACATTCTGGTCGATCGCGCCGGATCCTCCCGCAAGCGTGAAGCCCAGCCGGGAGCGGGTTTCGGCGGGATGGAGATTCGCATCGAGTCGCAGGTCTTCGATCCCGACAGCCATCTGCTGTTTTGGAAGCCGGGGACCGTTCCCTACGTCGAGCCCCAAGGAATGGCGCTGCGGCTGGACAAAGGCACGGACCTGATCCTCAACACGCACTTGCAGCCATCGGGCAAGCCGGAGGTGATCCAGCCGAGCATTGGACTCTATTTCACGTCCCATCCGGCGACCAAGTTTCCCATGCTGCTGCAGTTGGAAAACGACTTGAAACTCGACATTCCGGCGGGAGAAAAGAATTTTCTGGTCACCGACGATTTTACGTTACCCATTGATGTGGATCTGCTGGCGATTTATCCGCATGCGCACTATCTGGGGAAAGATATTCAGGCTTTTGCCACGCTGCCCGACGGCACCGGGGAAACCCTGATCCACATCCCGCACTGGAACCTCAACTGGCAGGCGGTGTATCGCTATGCCGAGCCGGTGCGGCTGCCGAAAGGAACCACGGTGAGTCTGCGTTACATCTACGACAACTCAGAGGATAATCCGCTGAACCCCAACCACCCTCCGGTGCGAGTGATGGGCGGCAATCGCTCGACCGATGAAATGTGCCACCTATGGCTGCAGGTGTTGCCGGTGAATTTCGATCCGGCGCAGGGCGATCCCCGCATGGCGTTGCAGGAAGCTTTGTCGCGTCATGATGTGGAGAAAAATCCCAACGACTTTGAAGCGCATTACAACCTGGCATCCATGTTGCAGGCCAAGGACAAACTGGATGCGGCGATCGCCGAGTACGAGGCGGCGGTGCGCCTGCGCCCCCAGGACGCGGCCGCCAACAATGCCTTGGGTGCGGCGCTGGTGGCGGACGGCCATCCCGAGAAGGGAGTTGGATATCTGCAAAGTGCACTGAAGGCGCGTCCGGATTATTTCGACGCTCACTACAACCTTGGCCTGGCGCTGGCCGGGCAAAACGACTTTGAAGGCGCGGCCAAGCAATTCCGAGTCGCTCTGCAGTTGCAGCCCAACGATGCCAATGCAGAGGCAAACCTGGGAACCGCACTGGCGCAGATGGGGCGCTACGCCGAGGCCAAGGCGCATTTTGAGCATGCCTTACAGATTGATCCCAAGCAGCCCATCGCGAAGGAAAATCTTGAGGCCCTGCAAAAAATGAATCGGCACTGAAGCCTGCCAGCGCCCGCAGGCGAACGTGCGCTCTCGAACTTCCCTGTGCTCTAATCTTTGCTATGAAAGCGAAGGTGTTCTTCGTATCTCGAATCGCGTGGCTGGCAGCGCTTCTCTGGGCATTTACCGGCATGGCTCTGGCACAGCAGGCTGCGACGCCCGAGGCTCCTTCTCCACAGGCATCGACGCCGTCTGCGGGCGCTCCCGTTGAATTCGCAGAGGCGCGAAAGTTGGCGCAGCAGGGCAAGCTCGACGAGGCCATCGCGGAGTTGCAGACTCTCGAAGCCCGCGATCCCGCGACCAAAGGGCTCGCTCTAGAACTGGGGACGGCGTACTACAAGAAGAATGATTTTCCCCAGGCGATTGAGTTTCTGAAGAAGGCTACGGCAGCCGAGCCGGGCAATGGCGAGGCAATCCAGTTGCTGGGATTGTCGTACTACCTGAACGGGCATCCGGTGGAGGCGATCCCGCTGCTCGAAAAAGTGCAAGGCTGGTACCCGCGCGCCAACGTGGATGCCGCCTACATTCTGGGCGTCTGCTATATCCAGACCAAAGACTACCCACAGGCGCGCAAGGCCTTCGCAAAAATGTTCGATGTGCCCGCGGACTCGGCGGCAAGTTATCTGTTCACGGCGCGCATGCTGTTTCGTCAGGAATTTGATCCAGTCGCCGAGGAGTATGCGCAAAAGGCGGCGACTCTCGATCCGAAGCTGCCCCTGGCCCACGAACTGCTGGGCGAGTTGTACACCTACAAGTCGCGGATACCGGAAGCGATTACCCAGTTCCAGGCGGAATTAGCGATCAATCCCGCAAACGCTGCGACTTACTACAAGTTGGCCGATGCCTATTCCCGAATCCAGAAATACGAAGACGCGGAGCGCCTGCTGCAACGCTCCATCTGGCTGGATCCTAACTCGTCGGGGCCGTTCATCCTGCTGGGGAAAGTGCTCGAAAAAAAAGGCGAGTTCCAGTTGGCGGTGCGTGCCCTGCAGCGGGCTGCCAGCATGGATCCTAACAATCCTATGACCCACCACCTGCTCGGCCAGGCGTACCGCGATATGGGCAAGAAAGAAGAAGCGGAGAGCGAACTCAAGCTGGCGGAAGCGCTGCAGACCCGGCAGGATCGGCATCCGCAGTGATGCGGCGGTAGAGTCCGGACCTTCACCCTCAGAGCGCGGCGGCCTGATCGCGGCGGCGGGCCTGGATTTCGATGTAGACGTTCACCAGGGATACTGCCGCCGGGGTGACGCCGGGAATGCGCGAGGCCTGGCCCAGCGTTCGCGGCTGCACCTTGCTGAGTTTTTCCTGCATCTCGCGCGAAAGCCCGCTGATGGAACGGTAGTCGAACCAGTGGGGAATCGCGTTCTGCTCGGATTTCTTCAGACGCTCCATGGCGCGCTGCTGTTGCAGCAGGTAGCCCGCATATTTGATCTCGGTCTCAACCGACTTGAGTTCATTTCTTACTTCCGACGAAAGCCCAACCGAGGACACTGGGGAACTTCTTGCGAAAAACTCTGGGGCAAGTTCTTTGAGGACTGGCGCGAGTTGCTCGATCGTGATTTCGGGCCGCTTCAGGAGTTGTGCCAGGGTCTGGCCCGTCGCTGCACTGAGATCGGGCGTCGGGGCGGA
Organism: uncultured Acidobacteriaceae bacterium; assembly: GCA_963825155.1. Taxonomy (GTDB): domain Bacteria; phylum Acidobacteriota; class Terriglobia; order Terriglobales; family Acidobacteriaceae; genus Sulfotelmatobacter. The sequence continues at coordinate 82,705 of CAWGRZ010000009.1, forward strand.
TGCCGGAGTTGTTTCGACGCCAGCGGCCGCCGGGCTGTGCTCGGCCGGACAGCCGGGGGCGGCTGTCCCCACATGGGCGTCGCCGGCAAAAGCCGCATCGATGCGCTCCAACATTTCCGTTGTGAGCCGCTTGCCTTCCAGCAACTTCTTCAGCTTCTCCAGGCGCTCCTGCTTGGCCTGAAAATCGGCCCGGGCTTCGTCCGAGATCAGGCCCACGCGGCGGCCATGCGGAGTGAGGCGGCGGTCGGCATTGTCAATGCGCAGGTGCAGGCGGAACTCGGCCCGCGAGGTAAACATGCGGTAGGGCTCGTTCGTGCCCTTGGAAATCAGGTCGTCGATCAGGATCGCGGTGTAGGCCTCGGTGCGGTCCAGGATCAACGGTGGCTCATGCTTCACTTGCAGCGCGGCGTTGATGCCGGCCATCAGCCCCTGGCACGCGGCTTCCTCGTAACCGGAGGTGCCGTTGATCTGGCCACCCAGGAATAGCCTGGCGATCTTGCGGGTCTCGAGCGTGCGCTCCAGTTCGGTGGGATCGATGGAGTCGTATTCGATGGCGTAGCCCGGCCGCAGCATATCCGCGTTCTCGAGTCCCGGGATCGACTTCAGGATGGCAAGCTGGACCTCTACCGGCAGAGATGTGCTCATGCCGTTGACGTAGATCTCGTGCGTGTTCAGGCCCTCCGGCTCGAGAAAGAGCTGGTGCATCGCCTTGTCGGGAAACTTCACGATCTTGTCTTCGATGGAGGGGCAGTAGCGCGGTCCGATGGACTGAATCTGGCCGCTGTACATGGGCGAACGATGGACATTCTCGCGAATGATGCGATGCGTTTCGGCTGTCGTCCACGCGATGTAGCAGGGGACTTGCGAGTCGTGATGCGCGACGCGCTTCGTTCGAAAGCTGAAGGGCGTGGGATCGGCATCGCCGGGCTGCGCCGGGAAGCGCGACCAGTCGATGGTGCGACCGTCGAGCCGCGGCGGGGTCCCGGTCTTGAGGCGGCATCCGCGCAGGCCGAGCTTCTTCAGAGCTTCGCCTAGCAGGACCGCATTGGGCTCGCCCGAACGTCCTGCCGGATACTGCTGCTCGCCGCAGTGGATGAGGCCATTGAGAAACGTTCCCGTCGTGATGATGACAGCCTGCGCGCCGACGGTGCGGCCGTCGCGAAGGCGAACGCCCAGGACGCGGCGCCGGTCGGGGGATCCTTCGCTTCGCTCAGGATGGCGGATTTGATGATCTTCGATGATCAAATCCGCCACTTCCGCCTGCTTGATTTTCAGGTTCGGCTGCGACTCCAGCACCTCGCGCATCTTGAGGCGGTAGGCCTGCTTGTCGCACTGCGCCCGCGGAGACCACACGGCCGGTCCGCGCGAAGTATTCAGCAGGCGGAACTGAATGCCGACCGCATCGGTGATTTCGCCCATGATGCCGCCGAGTGCGTCGACCTCGCGGACCAGGTGTCCCTTGGCGATGCCGCCGACAGCGGGGTTGCACGACATCTGCGCGATCAGATCGACGTTGAGCGTGTAGAGAGCGGTCTTCAGGCCCATGCGCGCGGAGGCCATGGCGGCCTCGCATCCGGCATGGCCGGCGCCGACGACGACTACGTCGAATTGTTCGGTGAACGGCATTCAGTAGCGAACCCGGCGACCCCGGAACTATGGCACAACTGTTTCTTCTTTCATTCTAGCAACTTGCCGGCTACTGGTGATTTCCATCACTTGCTGATCCACAGTCCCGCCCGTATATTAGCCTGTCATATTCGAAGCCCTGTAGTTCGAAGCCGCCGGAGGACCTCATGACTACGGATCAATTCTTTGAGCAACTGGACGCGCGCATTGCCAAGTACGATCTGCTCTGCCATCCCTTCTACAAAGCATGGGCTGCGGGCGAACTGACCCGCGCCGATCTGCGCGAGTATGCGCAGGACTACTACCATCACGTGGAAGCGTTTCCTTCCTACCTGGCGACTCTAGGACTGCGCTTGGAGGACGGCGAACTGCGCCGTGCGGTGCTGGCCAACATGTGCGACGAAAAAGGCGTAGACGGGCGGGCGGGCCGGGACTCGGTTCCGCACTCGGAGCTTTGGCTGGACTTCGCCGAAGGTATGGGATCGAGCCGTAATCTGGAGTGGCATAGCCCGGTGCCGGAGATTCGGCAGCTTATTCGGCACTTTCAGCACGTGGCCAGCGAAGGTACGCCGGAGGAGGTCCTGGCCGCTTTCTACGCCTACGAGTCGCAGGTGCCTCGGATTGCGCAGGAAAAGGGACGTGGCCTGCGCGAGATGTATGGCGCCGACGACAAGACCTGCGGCTACTTCTCGCTGCACGCGACTGCCGATGTTTATCACTCACGCGTGTGGCGCAGCAGCTCGAAAAGCGGATTGCCGCCGACCCCGGGACCGCTGAAGCGGCTCTGGTCGCTGCCGAGAACGCAGCCCGAGCATTGTGGCGGGCTCTGGATGGGATTGAGGCGCGGCGGATGGCAATCGCGGTGGCGTAGGCCGGATTTCGCGTCGGCAAGGTTCGAACCATCAAGCCTTCGAAGCATCGAGCCAATGATTCGATAAGATCATTGGCTCATTTCTTTTCGGAGAGGAGACGACTTTGGCGAAGGAAATTCCCATCGGGGCGCGCAGCGCGGCGGAGGAGACGGTCGCGTTCGAGCACACGTTGACCTCGCACCATCCGCAATTGCCTCCGGTTTACTCGACGCCGGACATGATCCGGCTGATGGAGACGGCGGCATTTCGCGCGCTGCAGCCTTTCTGCGAAGGCGACGAAATCACCGTGGGGACGTCGATCCATATCGAACACCGCGCTGCCAGCGGCATCGGATCCCGCATTAAAGCCGAGGCCGCACTCGAATCTTTCGACGGGCGCTTCTATACCCTGCGGGTCACGGCCCGCGACGACGTGCAGGAGATCGGGCGCGGCACAGTCGGTCGGGCCGTCGTTAGCGTCGGCAAGTTTGTCGAGAAAATGAAGGGGAAATGAGCTGACCGAGGCCTCAGACCTAAATTACCAAGACCTAATACCCGAGAACCGAGAGCTCCCATCCTGATCGGCGTCATCTCCGACACTCACGGCCTGCTTCGGCCGGAAGCAGTCGCAGCGCTGCGCGGCTGCAAGCACATCATTCACGCGGGCGACGTTGGTGCCGCTGAAATTCTTGAGAAGCTTGCGGCGATCGCGCCGGTGACCGCTATCCGTGGCAATGTTGACCAGGGCGCCTGGGCGCGCCAGCTGCCGGAAACGGAAGTGGTCGAGATCGGCGGCATCTCCATCTATGTGCTGCACGACCTGGCGCAGCTCGACCTCAAACCGGCGCCCGCCGGTTTCAAAGTCGTCATCTCGGGCCACAGCCACATCCCGAAGCAGGAGACCAAGGATGGCGTGCTCTATCTCAATCCCGGCAGCGCAGGGCCGCGGCGGTTCAAGTTGCTGGTGAGTGTGGCGCGACTCACGATCAGCGGGCAGACGATTAGCGAGAGAAAGATCAGCGCCGAGATTCTCGTGCTGAGTGTGTGACGAAAGCTAGCGTAGCCCCGGACGCATTGGTCCGGTGGCCGCTCTCTCTGCTGCGCGTGGCGGACGAATGCGTCCGCCACCACGTGGGTACGCCCGATGACTGCGGTTGCTACAATCGCTACTCGATGTCGCTGAACTTCCAGATAGAGAAGACTGCCGGCACCAGCCGCCTGGGGCGCCTGCTCACTCCTCATGGGGAAATCGAGACGCCTGTCTTTATGCCAGTGGGCACGCTGGCGTCAGTGAAGGGCGTGTCGCAGGACATTTTGGAAGAACTGGGTGCGCACATCATTCTCGGCAACACATATCATCTCTACCTGCGGCCGGGAGTCGAAACCGTCCGCCGCATGGGCGGGCTGCATGGATTCATGTCGTGGCGGCGGGCCATCCTCACCGACTCGGGTGGGTTTCAGGTGTTCAGCCTGAACGAACTGCGGAAGGTCAGTGAGGAAGGCGTGACGTTTCGCTCGCACCTGGATGGGTCGTCTCATTTTTTCAGCCCGGAAAGCGCGATGGAAGCGCAGATCGGTCTAGGCGCCGACATCATCATGGCGTTCGATGAGTGCACGGAGTATCCCGCGGACCCGGCTCGTGCTCGGGCTTCGATGGAAATGACGGCGCGCTGGGCGGCGCGCAGCAAGAGTTATTTTGAGGAGCATAGGGGCGAGGTGCCGTGGGGCCGAGCTTCCGGCTTCCGACTCTCGGCTTCCGGCGAGCATCATGTGGGGACAGCCGCCCCTTCGGCAGGCTCAGGGCAAGCTCTCGGCTGTCCGGTCGAGCGAAGCTCGACGGGGCTTGGTGCTGGCAGCAATCCGAGTGGACAGGAATCGGGCCTGCGACCCGACGGACAGCCGGGAGCTTGCCCTGAGCCTGCCGAAGGGGCGGCTGTCCCCACACAGACACAGTCTCTGTTCGGTATTGTGCAGGGGGGGATGGACCGCGAACTGCGGAAGGAGTCAGCCGAGCGCACCATCGAGATCGGCTTTCCCGGTTATGCCATTGGTGGGCTGAGCGTGGGCGAGCCGCGCGAACTGACTCGCGAGATTGTGGAATCCACGCTCGAGCATCTGCCCGCCGATCAGCCGCGCTACCTGATGGGAGTGGGCACGCCGGAGGAGATTGTCGAATACGCCAGCCTCGGCGTGGACATGATGGATTGCGTGCTGCCGACACGGGCGGCGCGCCATGGGCTGTTGTTTACCTCCGAGGGCAAAGTCTCGATCAAGCAGGCGCGCTATGCCCAGGATCCAGGCCCGCTCGACCCAAATTGTGGCTGCCGGGTCTGCCAGCGCTATTCGCGGGCCTATTTGCGTCACCTTTATGCATCGAACGAAGTGCTGGCGCAGGTCTTGAACACGATCCACAACCTGAGTTTCTACCTTGACACTATGCGCGGGTACGGCATTCTATTTCACTTGGGGAAGAGTCGCGTTTTCTTTCTGGTGTCCGGCCTCGACCGGAACCATGAGCTTCACCGATGGCCTCCCCGGATTCAAGCCTGAAAGCTGTAGAAACCCGGCCGAAGTCGATCCAAACCCCGTGGTGAAATGGCAGCTCCCGCGCGGCGCTAAAGGGCGCGGGCGATATTTCGCGGATAGGCACGCTCAGACCTCACGAATATGCAATATTTGTTGGCGGTACAGCTCGGGGGTAGCGGCGGTATGAGTTGGCTGGGTATTGCGCCCCTCATTTTTATTTTCGGTATTTTCTACTTTTTGCTGATTTTGCCCCAGCAACGCCGTCAGAAAAAGTGGCAGGCCATGCTCGACCAGCTCAAGACCGGGGACAAGGTCACCACCAGCGGGGGCCTGCGGGGCACGATCATTGCCCTCAAGGATGACGCAGTGCATCTGCGCGTGCCGCCGGACAACCTGCGGGTGGAAGTGACCAAGGCGTCGGTTATGCAGGTGACCACGACGGCGGAAGAAACCAAGACCAAGTAGCGGCGCAACATAACGTTCGGAGCACAGATTCGAACCACATTCGTGCAGAAACAGTTTTCATCATGAACAAGAATTTTCTCTGGAAGCTCGGACTCATCCTCGGCATTCTGTTCGTTTTCCTGTTCGGAATCTTCGGCATTCCGAAGAGCTTCTCCGGCTCGGGGTTGCTCTCGGCCATGACCGATCACATCCACCTCGGCCTCGATTTGAAGGGTGGAACTCACCTCATTTTGCAGGTGAAGGTCAACGACGCGGTCAACGTCGATGCGCAGAACGCCATCGAAGTTCTGAAGGAGCAGCTGCGCAACCGCAAGATTGACTATTCCGATATCACCCAGCCCGACCAGCAGAACAATCCCGACCACATCTTGCTGAAGGGCGTGCAGGCGAGCGCGCGCACCGACTTGCTGGGCATCGTCTCCGATCACCTGCCCGAGTACGACATTACCGGGGGCGCGGATAACTCCTGGATCCTCTCGATGCAGCCGCAGATGCTCAACGACCTGAAGAACAAGGCCGTAACCCAGGCCATCGAGACCATTCGCAACCGGATTGACGCGCTGGGCGTGAGCGAGCCGACGATTCAGGAGCACGGGCTCGGGCAGTACCAGATTCTGGTGCAACTGCCGGGCGTGGATGATCCGCAGCGCGTGAAAGACATCATGCAATCCACCGCCATGCTTGAGATCAAGCAGTCGCTCGGCGGGCCGTATCCGAGCGAGGCCGCAGCGCTGCAGGATAAGAACGGGGTTTTGCCGCCGGATGCGATGCTTCTGCCCGGGCACAACATGCCGGGAGCCGGGGGCGAAGGGCCAGCGTGGTATCTGGTGTCGCGCGTCTCGGCGGTCAGCGGAAAAGACCTGCGCGACGCGCAACCCAGCCGCGATCAGAACGGCCGAGCCGAGCGTGAGCTTCACGTTGACCGGTGAAGGCGGACAGCGCTTCTTCAATTTCACGTCCGCACATGTCGGCGACAGTCTGGCCGTAGTGCTCGATAACAAAGTGCAGGAAGTCGCCAATATCAAGGAACCGATCCGCGACCGGGGCGAAATCAGCGGTGGCAGCATGAGTGAGCAGCAGGCGAAAGATCTTTCCATGATCCTGCGCTCGGGCGCGCTGCCGGCGGGCATCAAGTATCTGGAAGAGCGCACGGTGGGGCCGTCGCTGGGAGCGGATTCCATTCGCGCCGGCGTGCGGGCCGCCGTCGCCGGCATGCTGGCGGTGCTGATCTTCATGCTGATCTACTACCGCGGCGCCGGCATCAATGCCGACGTCGCCCTGATTCTGAACCTGATCATCCTGCTCGGATTTATGGGCTATTTCAGCGCGGTGCTGACCCTGCCCGGAATTGCGGGCGTGATTCTGACGGTCGGTATGGGCGTAGATTCGAATGTGCTGATCTTCGAGCGCATCCGCGAAGAGTTGCGCAACGGCAAGACTCCGCCTTCCGCCGTTGATCAGGGTTTCAGTCACGCCTGGATCACGATCGTGGATACCCACGTGACTACGATCGTGTCGGCGGCCATTTTGTTTCCTATTCGGAACCGGACCGGTAAAGGGATTTGCGGTTACGCTGACTTTCGGCTTGCTGGCGAACCTGTTCACCGCGGTGTTTGTGTCGCGCGTCATCTTCGACTGGATTCTCAGCCGCAAGCAGCGCGGGGAAGCGCTGAGCATTTAGGAAATTGAGCAATGGGGAAATTTGAAGGCTTGAGAAATTGACAAGTGCTTACTAAGTCATAGATAGATAAGGGGTTATATAAACCGGTGGAGTTCTTTCACGACGTCAACATAGATTTTCTCGGCAAAAAGTGGTATTTTCTCGCCTTTTCGCTGGTCTTTAGCGTGGCGGGCGTGTTTTCGATGTTGTTCTGGCACGGCATTCCGTGGGGCGTGGATTTCCGCGGAGGCACGCTGGTGACGGTGAGGTTTTCGCATCCTCCGAACGACAATGCCATCCGCGCCGCCCTGGATCGTGCGGGCTTGCGCGATGCCAAGAATCAGCGCATTGGGCAGGTCGCGGATAACGAGCGTCTGATTGACCTCGATGTGCGTGAAACCAGCGAGCAGGCTCTGGATCAAGGCAAGACCAGGATCATCAAGGCGCTGGAAACCGAGGCTCCGGCAGGCAAGACCTGCACCATTGCCGCAGGGTGCGACCTGAACAACGCCAGCTCTTTGACCATCAAGAATTACTTGTTGGACAAGGATCCGATGCACCTGGGTTCTGACGCCGATCAGAAATACGGGGCGCAGGCGCAGGCCATTGTCGATTATCGCGACAAATCGCAGGGCGGTGTGCTCAGTTCGATCGACCAGCTAAAAGGTGCGCCGGGGGTCGATCCCGCGGTTGCGGCCTCGGTGAGCGATGGCTTCTTTTTGTCTGATTTTGGGGTGCGCGACGTGGCGATTGTCGGTCCCCAGGTGGGGGCGCAGTTGCAGAAGCAGGCCGCTTTGGCGACGATCTATTCCCTGGTGGGCATGCTGGTTTACCTGGGTTTCCGCTTTGAGTGGATTTACGGCGTGGCGGCTGTAATCACCGTGTTCCACGATACTTTGATCACCGTGGGAGCGTTTTCGCTGTTGAAAGAGGACATTTCCCTGACCGTGATCGCGGCCATCCTGACCTTGATTGGTTACTCCAATAACGACACGATCGTGGTATTTGACCGTATCCGGGAAAACATTAAACTCATGCGGCGGGAGAAACTGTCGGATATCGTCAATCGGAGTATTAATCAGACTCTGAGCAGAACGATCTTGACAGCGGGCCTTACCTTCCTTACCGTACTCGCACTCTTTTTGTTCGGCGGCGAGGTGCTGCATGGTTTCAGCCTCGCGCTGGTAATCGGCATCTTAATCGGGACGTATTCGTCCATTGCGATCGCCGCTCCCATCCTGGTGGCCTATCAGGATTGGCGGATTGAGAAAGGCAAGCGTCCGCTGGCCATGCCGGGTAAGGCCAAGTAGGTTACCCGAGGGCGCGCGATCGTGGTTGCAGTTGGCCTTCTTTTGTAAGCAGTTAGAAGGATTTGCTGGGAACGCCGTGCGGGCTGGGGTGGCTCGCGGGGCGGGTTCAGATCTTGGGAGCAAAGAGGAAGCGGTCGGTGTCTAAGTTTCCGTAGGGTCTGACTAGGGGAGAATCTTATGTTTGAAGACAGTCTTATCGAGTCCGGCGGCAGGCTCAAGACCAAGCGCGGCCGCACGTCCGCAGTCGCGTTTGTGCTGGAGGCCATGATCGTTGGCGTCATGGTGCTGATCCCGCTGATTTTCACCGAAGCCTTGCCGAAGACGCAGTTGATGACATTCCTGGTGGCCCCCCCGCCGCCGCCACCGCCTCCACCGCCCGCCGCGGCCGTCGTGAAGGTCGTAAAGGTGATCCAGACCGACATCGTGAACGGTGAGTTGCGCACACCCACGAAGATTCCAAAGAAAATTGAGATGATCAAAGAAGAAGAGGCTCCGCCCCAGATGGCTTCCACGGGCGTGGTGGGCGGGGTTCCGGGCGGCGTCCCGGGCGGGTCCATGGGCGGCGTGATTGGCAGCGTTCTCAGCTCCGTGTCGGTTGCGGCGCCGAAGATGGCCACTCCGCAGCGTATCCGGGTTTCCTCAGGCGTGGTCTCGGGACTTCTGCTGCGAAAGGTCAATCCGGTTTATCCGCCGCTGGCGCGTCAGGCCCGCATTCAGGGTGTGGTGATTCTGCAGGCCCAGATCAGCAAGGAAGGCAATATTCAGAACCTGCAGTTGATCAGCGGCCACCCCATGCTGGCCCCGGCTGCGATCGAAGCCGTGAAGCAGTGGAAGTACAAGCCGTACCTGCTGAACGGAGAGCCGGTTGAGGTAGAGACGCAGGTGCAGGTAAACTTCACGCTCGCCGGGGGCTAGACTCCCCAGCGTTGCGTGAACCGATTTTTGTCGCAGAATTGTGTGCGTTGGCCCTCCCTCACCCACCAAATATGCGGTGGCCGGGAGCGGCTTTTTCAAGCTCGGGCACGGGTCGCCGTACCGCAAAGATATTGATTCGGATATCATCGGCAGGCTGGGTCCGGGGCAGGTGCGACGTAAATCCGCACCCGGTCGGCAGTTGATGTTTTTTTTTGGCCGGCGAGTGGTGCCGCAACGCGCATCTAAGGTGTCGAAGTAGAGTAGAGAGTTCCGAGGAGGGAAAAGCAACTCATGTTCGCAACTCACGTAGGAGTCATTCTCAATCACATTCCGGCCGCAGCCACCTGGGTAGTCCAGGAAGGCGGCGGCACGCTGGCGACCGATCCCCTGGGCTTGTGGAAAGCGATGGGCTGGGTCGCTCGAACCGTAGTCATCATCCTCTTCATCATGTCGGGTTGGTCGATCGGCGTGATGATTGATCGCTGGATGGCCTACAGCGCGGCCCGCAAACAATCGCGCGCCTTCGCCCCTGCCGTGGCGGGCGCTCTCCGGGACGGCCGCATCGACGAAGCCATCAAGGTCGCCGAGCGCAACAAAAAGAGCCATCTGGCCAAGGTAGTCACAGCCGGCCTGATGGAGTTCAAGGCCCACCAGGATTCCCCGGGCGCTATCCCTGGCGAAACCATTGAAGCCTCCAAGCGCGCTCTGGAACGCACCGAAGCCATCGTCCACGCCGAACTGAAGCGTGGATTGGGCGGCCTCGCCACCATCGGCTCGACCGCTCCCTTCGTGGGACTGTTCGGCACGGTGATGGGCATTCTGAACGCCTTCATCGGCATCAACAACTCGAAGGCCACCGGACTGGCGGCGGTCGCCGGCGGCATTGCGGAAGCGCTGGTTACGACGGCCATCGGGCTGCTCGTCGCCATCCCGGCCGTGATGATGTTCAACTATCTGACCGGTCGGGTGGAAGCGTTCGACGTGGAAATGGACAACTCGTCGAGCGAACTGATTGATTACTTCCTGAAGAAACGCGGGGACGTTAGACGATAAGAGCCCGCCGGTAAAACGGCGGATTGGTTTCCGCAGTGAGTTGCTTGTCCGGCGCTGGAGCTGTCCGGCGCCGGACCTTCCCAACTTGAGCGCGGAGCGCTTGTCAGTCCCGGACCGCGGCGGAACTACGGGAGATACCAAGCTATGGCATTATCGAAACGAAACGAAGGAGCGAAGATCAGCTCGGCCATCAACGTCACGCCCATGGTGGACGTGATGCTGGTTTTGCTGATCATATTCATGGTGGTCACGCCCATGTTGCAAAAAGGCATTAGCGTGGATATGGCCCCGGTGAACAACCCGGAACAGATGCCGGACGCGGACAAGGAAGATGCGCTGCTGGTCTCCATCACACGGGACGGCAAGGTATATTTCGGCAGCGACCAGATTTCGGTCGACGGTTTAACCACCAAGGTGAAGGATCGCCTGGCCAACAAGCAGGATAAGCGCGTCTATGTGAAAGCGGACATGCGGACCCGGTTTGGTGGCGTGGTCCAAGTGGTGGATGCTGTCCGTGCCGCCGGAGTCGATGACCTCGGCCTGCTCACCGATCAGCGGAAAACTGCTCCAAGCGCCCCGCCAGCTCCGGCTGCGCCCGGGCAATAGAGGAGAACGACCATGGGAATGGATCTTGGCTCGGGCGGAGGCCAAAGCGCTAACATCAACGTCACACCGCTCATTGACGTGCTGCTGGTGTTGCTGATCATCTTCATGGTGATCTCGCCGGTGACGCCGAAAGGTCTGGATGCGCTGGTACCTCAGCCGCCTCCGCCGAACGCGCCCAAGAACAATACTCCGGACCGCACCGTTGTCGTGCAGTTGATCGACCGTGGGGCCGGCCAGGATCCGGGCGTCAAGATCAATAATGAAGACGCGACTTGGGATAACCTGCAGGGGCGTCTGACCGATATTTACAAACAACGCGCGGAAAAGGTGATGTTCGTGAAGGGCGATGACTCCATTCCCTTCGCCAACGTCGCCAACGTGATCGATATTGCCCACGCCGCCGGTGTGGACAAGGTGGGCTTGATCACCGCCAAGATCGAAGCGGGCAACTAGAGTTATGCCTGCCCGGTAAGCCCGGAGTGCGTACTGCGTACTCGGCCCACTGCACGCAAGCGTGCTGCCCCGGCCGCGCTTGTCAAACCGCTGTCTTTGGGCCTAGGATGCTGTGGCGAGGGAGACTTATACCGCAATGAATAAAAATCTAAGGCTGCTCACGCTGGCGGCGGTAGCGCTGGCACTCTTCTCCTCCGTGGGCTGTAACAAACTTCGGGCCCGCGACCAGCTCAACAAGGGAGTGGACGCTTACAAGAACTCCCACTACGAGCAGGCCATCGACCATTTCCAGCAGGCAGTGGAATTGGATCCGAGCCTCATCAACGCTCGCATGTATCTGGCCACGGCGTTCGTTTCGCAGTACATCCCCGGGGTGGATTCGCCCGATAATCTGCGTACCGCGCAACAGGCCATCGACGAATATCAGAAGGTGATTGACGCCAATCCCGCCCGCGATCAAAAGGTTAACAGCGCCAAAGGCATCGCCTACCTGTACCTCAACATGAAGAGGTGGGACGACGCTAAGAAGTATTACCGCATGGCGTCCGACGTCGATCCCAACGATCCCGAGCCCTATTACTCGATCGGCGTGATCGACTGGACCGCCTGCTACCAGCCGCGCATGGAAGAGCGCGCCAAACTGGGCCTGAAGCCGGAAGAGAACCTGAATCCGAAAAACAAGGATCAGAAGAAGGTTTGCGACGAATTGAAGGTAAAGAACTCGCCTGCGATTCAGGAGGGCATCGACAGCCTCAATAAAGCCATCCAGCTTCGTCCGGATTATGACGATGCCATGGCCTACCTGAATTTGATGTACCGCGAGAAAGGCGACGTGGAATGCGACGATCTCGCGGCCCGCGCCGAAGATCTGAAAACCGCCGACCACTGGGTGGATGAAACCCTGCGGGTCAAGAAGGCCAAAGCCGAGAAAGCGGCGCAGAACGCCGGGGGCGGGATCACGATGGATCAGCCGAAGTAAGATCAGCCTAAAATGGCGGCAAGTAATTAGAGCCTCCTTCGTGCGAAGGAGGCTTTTTCATTGCGCAATCATTTTGCGCGGTTACTTCCGGCTACGGTCAATCTGCAAACGAGGATATTCTCTCCGAAGCCTTTCGGCGCCTGGCAGCCAAAGTCGGCGAGTTCTTTCTTCACCGCCGGAGCGGAGTCGTTGATCCATCCCGCATAAAAGAGCCAAACCTCAGCCCCGGGAGCGAGCATTTCGCTAGCGCCGGCGAACTCGCTGGGAAACGTGTCGGCGGTGAACTTCCAATCGTGGAACGATGTAGCCAGCACGGTGTAAGCGCCGCAGTCGGCGCTGGCAAGCGGCTGCGGCGGCGGAAATATCTGCACCACCCCATGAGCGCACAGGTAATAGCCGAGCAGCAGGCCGCTTTCGTAATCGGTCAAGAATACACTTCCGGGAGGGACCGACCCGCGCAAATAGGTCAGTGCACTCTTCATCCGTGCCTTTGACTGATCTTGCGCCCGAATCGGCGGAGGAGGAGCCGGGAACAGATTACAAACAGCCAGGCAAATTACTATGCCGGTTGCCTTCATCCAATTTCGCACTGGTATAAAAGCGGCGATTCCCACGGCGGTGCCGGTTAGAGCAAACGGCGCGAGAAATGCATCGTGCCGGGTGGCTCCCAGCGGATACAGCCCGGCGAGGGCCAGGCCCCAGGTCACGAGGAAAGGCACGCCCAGCAGCAGGGCGAGTTTGCGAGGCGAAGGCCTCTTTGCTGCGACCTCGGCTGCGATCTCCATAGGTTCCGCGCGATTCCAGGAGGCTTGCCGCAGCAGCCACACCATTCCTGCCAGAAACGCCAACAAGCCGAGCGTTCCCACCAGTCCATGGCTGAATACGTAAGTAAAAACACGCAGCGTTTGCGCAACCACGAATCCAAGCGGGTTACGCTCGCCGGGATGGAAGACTGATTTCCGCAGATACGACTCCAGATCCGCGCGCACCATTCCCGTCTGCCTCAAGCGCGGGATGTGCGTGAGCAGAAAATAAGCGGCGATGGCGATGCCGCCGATCTGTCCCGCGCCCCACACGGCCGACAATCGCCAGCGAGTTTTGTAAGGATAGAGCCGCGCCAGCAGATACACGCCGATCGTCAGAGCGAAAATAAGCGCCGAATAGTGAGTAAGAAGTGCCCCGTAAAGCGACAGCGAAAACAGGATCATCATGCCGGGACTGTCGCTTTGAACGGCTCGCTCGGAAAAGTAAAGGCAGGCCGCCATGAAAAACAGCAGCAGCGCGTATTGCCGGATCTCTGCCGACAGCAGAATCAGGGAAGGAGCGAACGAAATGAGCAGCAGGCCGAAGAAGGCCGTGGTTCGGTCCGTCGCGAGTTTCATCCACTGATAAAAGAACCAACAGGCGGCGGTTCCTGCCAGAACCGACGGTATGCGCAGCCACAACTCGGTGTGGCCGAGAGCGCGCCAATAATAAAGCAGCAGAATCAGCAGCGGAGGATGGGCATTGGTCAGCGCGGCGGCCCAGGCGCGGCTAAGGGACGACTGGCTGGCCAACAGGTTGTGCAGGGCTTCATCGGGATTCAGAAAGAGCCGGATCGCCGGAATCAGCCGGGCGATGAATCCAATCGCGAGGACAATTGCGGGCAGCGCGTTCTTAAATAATGCAAACTTCCGGCGTTCTGGATTGGAGACGGTTTGCTGGCCGGGTCTTGCCGCACGGGATGAAGTCATGCGTGTTATGGAGATCCTGCGATTTGCAAATGATACTATGCTCGGGCGAAGACCGGACGAAGACCGGACGAATCGTGCTTCTCGACCGCTCGATCGGCCTCGTAGTGCTTGTCTACGTCTGTTTCCGCCGGGTTGCCGGTTCCTGAGATCGTCGCCGCGGAAAATGAGACGGGAAATGCTATCCTGAATCCGGGAAATTCCGACTTCAACAATCGTGAGCGCAGCCCCAATCCTGGAGCAGCCGATGCCAGCTACCAACGATCGCTGGAAGGGATGCGTGTCGGTGATCGTGCCGGTCTACAACGAAGCGGCGCATGTGGATGAACTGCTGCAGGAGATTCATGCTTCGCCGGTGAAGAAAGAAATCATTATCGTCGACGACGGTTCGACCGACGGTACCCGCGAAAAACTGCAGGCGCTGCCGCCGATGGAAGACGTGACCATCGTCTTCCACGAGAAAAATTGCGGCAAGGGCGCGGCCATCCGTACTGCGCTGGCTTATGCTCGCGGGGAGTACGTACTGATCCAGGATTCCGATCTGGAGTACGATCCACAGGATTATTCCGCGTTGTTGCGGCCGCTCGAAGAGAGCACGGCGAACGTCGTCTATGGCGTGCGCCCCGATCGTCCCGAGCGCGGCATGCGCTTTTTTCTCGGAGCCAAGCTGCTCACGCATCTCGCCAACATTCTCTACGGCGCCGGCATTCACGACGAAGCAACTTGCTACAAGGTGATTCGCCGCTCGCTGCTGGCACAGGTGCAACTGGAGTGTCATCGCTTCGAGTTCTGCCCGGAAGTGACCGCAAAGCTGTGCCGCATGGGCGAGGCGATCGCAGAAGTTCCCATCTCCTACCATCCGCGCTCGGCGCTGGAAGGAAAGAAAATCCGCCACGCCGATGGCTGGCAGGCGATCTGGACCCTGCTCCGTTACCGCTTCGTCCCCCGCCGCCGCTGGCTGCGATCCGGTGAGAACGTCCCAGCAGCGCCGTTTGCCGTGAGTTTTTCGCGGCTTCCGGCGGAATGAGCCGCAACGCTAGAGTGGTCCGTCCAAGAACTGTCCGGCAATCCCCGCATAAGCGGAATCTCCTGTAAACTTTTGGGTTCGCTGAGTCGGTTTCAGTTCCAGAAAATGTTCAAGAAGATTCTCATCGCGAACCGGGGCGAGATTGCGGTGCGGGTGATCCGCGCCTGCCACGAGATGGGAATTGCCGCGGTCGCTGTCTATTCGGACGTGGATCGCGCCTCGTTGCATGTCCGCAAAGCCGACGAAGCTTACCCCATCGGCGCGCCCGCCGCGTCCGAGTCGTATCTCAATATTCAGAAACTTCTCGATGTCGCCGAGCGCTCCGGCGCGGACGCCGTTCATCCCGGTTACGGCTTCCTTTCGGAGAATGCCAAGTTCGCCAGAGCCTGCGCCGACGCGGGCGTGAAATTCATTGGCCCCACAGCCGATGCGATGGACGCCATGGGATCGAAGACTCGGGCTCGGCAGGCTATGGAGCGTGCCGGCGTTCCTTTTGTGCCGGGCACGTTACGCGGACTGGAATCCTACGAGCAGGCGGAGCAGGTTGCCGCGCGCATCGGCTATCCCATCATGCTGAAGGCTGCGGCCGGTGGCGGCGGCAAAGGCATGCGTCTGGTGCATACGTCCGAAGAACTCAAGTCTTCTCTGGAAGGGGCGCGCAGTGAGGCGGAGCGGTCGTTTGGCGACAGCGAAGTTTATATCGAGAAGGCGATCGTCAATCCGCGGCATATCGAGATGCAGATTCTGGCCGACGAGCATGGCAGCACTGTATATCTCGGCTGAGCGCGAGTGCTCCCTGCAGCGGCGGCACCAGAAAGTAGTCGAGGAAGCGCCTTCGCCCATTGTCGACGCCGATATGCGGCGCAGAATGGGCGAAGTCGCCGTGCGTGTAGCCCAGGCTGCGGGCTACACCAACGCGGGCACGGTCGAATTTCTGGTGGAGCAGAAGAACGACCAGCAGAAGAATTTCTATTTCCTCGAGATGAATACGCGCCTGCAGGTGGAGCATCCGGTGACCGAGTTGATCACCGGGCTTGACCTGGTGCACTTGCAGATTCGCATCGCGGCCGGCGAGCGGCTGCCCTTCACGCAGGACGATGTGAAGATTCGCGGGCACGCCATCGAGTGCCGCATCTATGCCGAGGATCCCGACAACAATTATTTCCCCAGCCCGGGCAAGATCACGCTGCTGCTGGCGCCTTCGGGACCGGGCATCCGCCGTGACAGCGGCATGTACGAAGGCTGGACCGTGCCCATGGATTACGATCCGCTGCTGGCCAAGTTGATCGGTTACGGCAGCGACCGTGATCAGGCCATCGGTCGGCTGACCCGCGCGCTGAACGAATATTTTGTGGGCGGGATCAAAACCAATATCTCGCTGTTCCGGCGCATTTTGAACGATCCAGATTTTCGTGCCGCAAAGCTGGATACCGGATTTCTGGATCGCCTGCTGAAGCAGAAGGAAGCGCCAGAGGTTGATCCCCGGGCGGAGGAAGTAGCGGCAATTGCCGCCAGCGTATTTGCGGCTCTTGGTCCGGGTGCTGCGGGGGCGGGCGAACGTGCCGTCGGCAACGGAGACACTGCAGCGACTGGATCGAACTGGAAAGACAAAGGCCGTAGCGAGGCGCTGCGGTGAAGAGTTTCTGGCAAATGTTCGCGCACGGAGTCAGCCTGCTGCCGACTGACAACTGACAACTGGCTTTCATGACTTACGACGTGACCATCGACGGCAAGAACTACCGGCTCGATCTGAACCGCGCCGACGGCCGCTGGTCGTGCCGCCTCGACGGGCGCGACGTCGAAGTCGATGCCGTGCTGGCGCGGCCGGACGTGCTTTCGCTCCGCATCGGAAACAGGGCCTACGAAGTGAAATGCGAGCGCGTGGCCGGCGATCTGCATCTTTGGGTGGGCAGCGCCCGCTTTGCCGTGGATGTCCGCGATCCCCGCTCGCTGCGGGGACGTACCCGCGCAGGGGACGATCACGGTCCCAGGAAACTGATCGCGCCCATGCCGGGCAAGATCGTCCGCGTGCTACTGAGCCAGGGAGACGAGGTCGAGGCGGGCGCAGGCGTGCTCGTAGTGGAAGCGATGAAAATGCAGAACGAAATCAAATCGCCGAAGAACGGTACCATTCAGAAGATTCTGGTCAGCGAAGGCGCGGCCGTGAATTCCGGAGACGTGCTGGCGATCGTCGAGTAACACCCGCGCGCGCCTACTTCTCGACTCCGTTGGTTTCCAGCACCTTTTTCGCGTAGTAGTTCTCGACCTTGGCGGAATCCCGCAATACCTCGTAATAAGCGGCCTTCAGCAACTGCTCGCGGCGGTCGTGAAGCTGCGAACGGATGGCTTGCTGCACCCGCGGATCGGACAGTTCACGCTGCCCGGCCGGTTCCTTCGACACCAGTTTGACGATGCGGAATCCCAATACCTGCTTGGTCGAGGGATTGACTACGCTGATGATCGTGCTGTACTGGCCGGGCTTGAGCTTCATCACCGCATCACGGGTAAACGGATCGGTATTGTGCAGCGACGATTCGGGCACGGTTCCGAGGTCTCCGCCGTTACCGGAGGTTTCCGGGTCTTCGGAGTACTTCATGGCCAGCGTGGCAAAATCGTCGCCGCTGTCCAGACGGTTCGCGATCATCTGGATCTTTTTGCGCGCCTCGGCTTCGTTCTGCGCCTTGTCGTTCTGGTTGTGGGCCTGCGGATTGGGCACCGGAGTCACCATGATCTGGGCCAGGTGGTACTGCGGCTCGATCAGGTTGAACTCGCTCTTGTGTGCGTTGTAATAGTCGGCAATGTCCTGGTCGGTGACGTTGATCTTGGACGACACTTCTTTGTTCATCACCTTGTCGACTGTGATGGAGCGCCGGATATCGCGTTTGAAGTCGGCCAGGGTGATCTTCTTGTCCTTGAGCCGCTGGTCGAACTCTTCCTGAGTAAACGGAGATTTGATCTCGTTGTACTTGCGGTCGACCTCTTCGTCGGTGGCCAGCAGGCCCAGTTTCTCGGCGCGCCGCATCAGAATTTCGTCATCGATCATCTGGTGGAGAATGTTCAGGCGCAGCGCCGTCGCTTGCTCCCCCGTGGGCGCCTGCTGAGCCGAGGCGACCTGGTTGTCGTAATACTTGTCAACGTCGGAGCGGAAAATTTTCTGGCCATCCACGGTGGCCATCACGTCGCCACCCACCTGCGATTTGCAGGCGGACAAAGCGGCCAGCAGAACTGCTGCCGAGAGCGCCGAGGCGACCTGGGTGAAGAGCAAGTTTTTTCTCAAGAAAAGTTCTCCCGTCTCTGACCACAATCGCGCCACAAGGACGCTGCAAGGGAACGAGCGACCGGCTCGCCCCTCAACCATAAATTACTTGGATGCTGGCGCCGGAGCCGATGGTATGTGCTCGGGCACAGGCTCTCCGGCATCGCGCAGAGCGCTGTCCAGGGCGGCGCGGATCTCGCTGACGGGAACTGCCCCGTCAATCTTCTGCCCGTTGATGAACAGGGTCGGGGTCGCATTCACGCCCAATCCATCCGCCTCTTTCATGGACGCTTTCACGGCATCTTCATTCTGCGCCTTGACGCACGCCTGCAACTTGGCCACGTCTGTGTTGTGCTTCTGCCCTTGCAGCATGGCCACCTTGTCGATGGCGTCGAAGCGGGCGACTGCCGTCTTTTCGTTGTCCACTTCGCGCTTGTTGGCGTGGATGTAGTCGGCGAAATCCCAGTAGGCATCGGTGCTTTGCGCGGCCAGGCAGTTTGCGTCCACGGCCGCGTGGATCGCCCAGGGATGAATCTCTGCCAGCGGATAGTCTTTGTAGATGAAAGTTACCCGGTCGCCGTACTCCTTCAGGATTTCAGGAAACAGCGTCTGGTGCATGCGCGAGCAGAACGGGCACTCGAAGTCGTCGAAATCAACCACTACGACTTTCGCCGACTTGGCCCCGCGAGTGGGCCGGCCGGTGACGTCAATCTTGCTCATCAACTCGGCAAAGGGATCCTTGTTCAAGTCGAATTTCGTTACCCGCAGCATGGTGCTGCGGTCCTTGGACAGCAGAAACTTGTAGTCTTTCTTGCTGTCACCGCCCTCAATGGTCACGGAAACTGAGTCGTAGCCCGGCCAGTCAGGGCTGGGAGTGATGGCGCCCACCGTCACCTTAACGTCGGAAGGAATGGTGTAAAAGGAGCGCACCTGGTGCTCGATCTTGCGAGCTATGTCAGGAGGCGCGGACTGGGCAACACAACCCAGGCAAACCAGAAGCAGGATCAAGCACGAACGTCGAATTGTGGTCACCAGCAGCCGCCTCAGCATTACGAAGTATCTCGATTATCTCACAGTGGTGAGGGCTGGCCCGGAGGCTGCCGGTGTTGCAGCCTATCTAACCGTGCGGCGGAGTTGCTCCGCCGGCAACAGAGAATTCATCGATCCCGAGCGAAATCCTTCCAGATCGAGAGTGACGAAGTGAAAGCCGAGCGCCTTGAAGATCACGGTGAACTCAGCTGCCATGGCGGGATTCAGGGCGCGCACGAGTTCCTCGCGGGCGATCTCAATGCGGACAATATCACCGTGATGCCGCACCCGGAACTGGCGGAAGCCGAGAGCGCGAATGGCGTCTTCGCCGCGCTCAACCACGTCGAGTGCCTCGCGCGTGACCGGGCGACCGTACTCGATGCGGGACGAGAGGCAGGCGGAAGCCGCCTTGTCCCAGATGCGCAGCCCGGCCTGACGGGCCAGTTCGCGAATCTCCTGCTTGGTGAGTCTTGCTTCCAGCAGAGGCGCAGCGACGCTGTGCTGTTGCGCGGCCTGCTGCCCGGGGCGGAAGTCGCCCTGGTCGTCCAGGTTCACGCCATAGGCGATCGCGTCGAAGCCACGCGCTACCCGCAGTTCCTCCATCACCGCGAAGAGTTCGTCCTTGCAATGGAAGCAGCGCTGTCCGTCATTGCGCGCGTACTCGGGCCGGTCGAGTTCTGCAGTAGAGACGACCTCGGTCGGGATCCCTTGTTCATTAGCAAAGGCCAGGGCATCGGCAAGATGAGTGCGGGCCAGGCTGGCGGAGTCGGCGATCACCGCCAGCATGCCGGTGCCCAGCTCGCGGTGAGCGGCCCAGGCCAGATACGCGGAATCGACGCCGCCCGAGTAGGCGACGAGAACGCGCCCCAGTTGGCGCAGGTTTGCGCAAAGTTGGGCGTGTTTTGATTCGAGGTTGATCTCTGACGGTGTCACGTCAAATATGGTAACAGCCCGGTCGGTTTCAGGCATGCCGCTTCAGCACCTAGACAGACGCGGCTTTAGCCGCTGTCGGCGTGAAGCGCCCGGCGGCTAAAGCCATCACGGTCTCATGCCTGGTTGCGGCATCGCTGAAGCGATGCCCTGTTACGAATCGTTCTTCTCAAACTGACCACTACTAGTACAGCCGCTCCTGCCGCCTCAGGTTTCCGAACGATCCGATGTTGGCCAGCGTAAAGGTGAAGCGGAATAGATTTTCGTTGCGCACGTTGGCGATGGCGTAGCGGCGGTATTCCACGGTCACTCCGCAGCAATCCCAGTTGTAACTGGTTTGCGCCGAGGCGAACTGCAATTGCCGGATTTCCGCGTCAATGCCAAAGCTGCTGGCGGCACTGAACCCCCGCCGGGTGAGCCCGCCGTAGCCGAGCGCCACACGAAACTGCTGGAACTTGCAGGTGGCCTGAATATTTGTGGACGTCGGCGGACTGCAGGTGCCCTCGCTCGGGGTGGAGGTGGTACCCGGCTGCGTGACCTGCTGCGGAATCTGCAGAAAGGCGTCCCCACCACCGACCGTGAACGGTCCCACGTTGTAGTTGACCAGCAGCGTGCTGGCGTTGATGCGGCCCAGCTGAAAATCGTAGTCGAGGTCCCACTCCGTGTCGGTGTGGCTGCTGGTCGCGATTCGCAGGCGTGACACGGCAGGAGAAAGATGCCGCGGTTGGGTGATGAAGGCGATGCCCGTCAGGTCCTCGGTAGCAGTGAAGACGTTGCGTTGTCCGGTCACCAGCGCTCCCCCGAAGGTCGGATCCAGGAAATATTTCTGGGCAATCTCCCATGTCGCTACTTCGCGTGCGGTAGAGGCGGGAGCGCACGGCCGATTCTCCAAATTGTCGATACGCTGCCAGGGCACAAGCTGTTCGGGCGCTGCCGCGCCCACCAGGAGGCCCGTCATGGGCGTGTCGCATCCCTGGCTTTGCGACTGTGTTGGCGGCGACGATCGCTTGGCGTAGAGGCGGGTCACAAATCCGTATTCAACCTCGTGAGTGTTGCTCAGGATGTCGCGTTCATCGAAATGGACGACGTTGGCGAAATCGTTGACCCCGGTCACCAGGCGATAGACCGCTCGCGGTTCGATGACGTGCTTCCACTTCCGTCCCAGAAACTCCTTATCGAAAACCTTCTCCAGCACCGGCGGGCGCAGCTCAACCGATGTTTCCAGGGCCTGGCGGTTCGTGGGATCGTTCACGGCGAGTCCGTTCATAATGCGCTCGGTATAGAAAGACTCATGCAGAGTCAAGGCAGGGCGCAGGGACCATCCGCGGAACTGCAGGGGCAGGGAAATCTGGGGACTGAAATCAAAGCGCCCGAGCAGTTCACCGGTGCGAAATCCCGGCTCGCTGCGAGAAAGGGCTCCCAGCGAGGCGTCGAAGGACCACTGGAACGGCGAGCGGCCCAGCGCCCGGTCCACGCTGGAAGCGTCCACGCTGGGATCGTGCAGAATCTTGATGGAATCGAAAGTGGGCGGGTTGGTCAGGGTGCCATCAGGATTGACGCGCTGGAAAAAGTTCTGGTAGCGCTCAACCATGCCGCCGAAAGAGAAGCCATTGACGGCCTTGGAGAGAAAAACTTGCGACTTGACCTCAGAGTTCACCGCTTGGGTGAAGACTTCGTTGAAGGCCAGCCGGAACAGAAACGAGCTCAGGTAGTCGATATTGGAGACGGCGCGGAAGCCGTGGAAATTGCTCTCAGCCGCCAGGCGAGCTTCCTGGCCGCCTTCGCGCAGCACCTGCTGGCAGGGATTTTGGACTGAGCACCCCGGGGCTGTACTGGTCTGGATCACGATGCCGCGGTCGACCACGCCGAAATAGTTCAGGTCCACGTAGGAAGTGTCGGTAGGACGCGCGCGAAAGTCTCCATGCTGCGACCATCCCCGTTTGGAAAAATATTCCGCTCCCAGGTTGGCGTCCATGCTGCGGTTGATCGCCCAGTAAAAAGCGTCGCCCACAATGTTGCCCTTGCTTGACGACCGTCCAACGGTGGGCACCAGAAATCCGGTCTCTCTGGTTTCCCGGGCCACGGGATGAGTGGCGTAGGGAAAATAGAAAACCGGAAACCCATGCAGCAGGAATTTGCTGTGGTAGATGCTGGCATTGCCGCCCACATCCACGACCACTTTGTGAGCCTGGAACTGCCATTTGGGATGCGGAAGTTCACAAGTGGTAATGGTGCCGTCATAGACCAGGTAATGGTCGGGGCTGGTTTTCTCCACGATCTTGCCGGTGAAGGCAAAGGGAGCGGTCGAGGTCAGCACTACCCGGTTGTTGTGAAAGCGCAATCCCGTGGTTCCGATCACGTCATAGAAGCTTCCAGTTTCCGCCGTTAGATTGTAGGTGCCATGGCTGGCCTGCACGTGGTCGTCGTTGGGCCCGCCGTTGAGGGTGAAATGCCCCGAGGCGGTAGCCTCGCCGCTGTCAGAGTTATAGGTGACTTCATCGGCGCGCAGAACGTAGCTGCGGTAATGGATCTCAGCGTCGCCGCGCAGTTTGTAAATGGAGCCGTCTTTTTCCTGCTGGATAGCGCAAATGATCGTCCCATCGTTGAGCTGCGTGGCAGCCCGATTGGCGCAGGGCGAGTCGGAAGTAGAGGAATCGAAGGCAGGCGAAGATTGTTGTGCGGAGGAATCCGTGGCTTGATCGGAATTTGCCGAACGCAACTGGCTGGTTACTAGGGAATGGGCGAGAAGCTGGTGACAAAGAAACAGCGCCGTGATAAGGAATCTAGTGCGAAGGGTCATCGGAAGAAAATCAACGGAAGAAGATCGCTCATCACAAGCGTACCTGTGCCTTTCGGCTGTTTAGTCGCGGCATCGTGAACTTAGCACGGCGCTGGCCGCGAGGCAAAGTGGCGAAAAAGGCTAGGATTGCAGGGGTCTGTTTCCGGTTGCACGTTTTCGCTGGGACTCATACGATTTCGCAAGACTGACTTTCATGAATTGTCCGCTCTGCGGCGAAGTTTGCCGTTGCTATTCGGAGCCCCCTTTCCCTGCATCGCCGCAGTGGGAGCCTGGCGCTGGACGTGTCTCTGCGTCTGCGTCGTCGTCCCGGCACCGAGCCGAGATCGGAGAGGAGCGCCTGATTGACCCGGATGCTCCGGATTCTAGTGAACAAAGATTTGCGGCCAGGCTGGAAGCGGGCGCGGAACCCGCGCAACCGACTTCCGGGATGGCGGCGGAGGAGATTTCGTCTCTGGCCGGGGTCGCTGACGTGAATTCCGCCGCGGAGCCGGCCGCCGCGCCAGTCTCAACCGAGGAGGCCGTCTCCAGCGACGAGAACAGTTCTGAGTGGCGCGACGAACTTTCCGCCCGGCTGAATCGTTACCGCGCGCGCCGCAAAATACGTCCACCGCACTATCCGTCGCTCAATCTGCCGTTCGACACGGTAGAGTCTTCGGCCCGCGGCGATTCGTACGCGGACGGAACGGTCCCCGGATTTAAACCGGTCTCGGACCAGGCTCTCGCGCTCGACGGAATGAGACCAGCACCGCTCGCCGCCGGGAATACGGATGCCCAGCTCCGCCACGCCCCGGCGGAGGAAGTTGCTCCGCAGCGTGCCAGCCATCCCGCGGGGTTTTCTGGCGCGAAGATTATCGAGTTCCCCAGATTCGCCTGGGGACCGCCGCCACCTCCGCCGGATCAGCTGGCGGAACCGGTCAGCGACCGCCCGCGCATCTTGGAGGTTCCCGAGGTGGCGCCTCCGCCACCGGCCTTGGGCGGAATCACCATCGAAGGAGAAGAGCGGCAGGAGGCCGAGAAGCGCCCCGGCATCGACATTCCCCTACAGAGCGCCGCACTGGCGCGCCGCGTACTCGCGGGCGGAATCGACGGAGTGATCGTCGCGGCTGCCTCCGCTTTGTTTGGCGTCATTTTCTGGAAAGTCGCCCTCTCGAACGGCGCCGCGGTTCGTCCGCCGCTGGTTCAAATTCTAGGGCTCGCGGCAGGGATTCCTGCCCTGTTGTGGGCGGCGTATCAGTATTTGCTGATTGGCTACGGCGGCAGCACTCCGGGATTGCGCGTCGCCGGACTCGAACTGGCCCGCTTCGACGGCACACGTCCCGGCCGCCGGTTGCGCCGCTGGCGTGTGCTGGCTTCGTATCTCTCGGCCGCATCGATCGGCCTCGGCTACGCCTGGCTCTTTCTTGACGAAGACGCCCTCTGCTGGCACGACCGCATCACGCATACCTACCTCGCGCCCGGGAAGGCGCGATTCCAAACCTGAAGGGCGTTGATCCCAAATTGTTTCTTGCAAGGACAGCCCATGCCCATCGCACGACATACAGCGGGTCCCGATGCTGAAGGGCTTTGCCACCCAAAATCGGGATTTTCAAGCAAACTGTTTACCCGCTGAGTCGTCTGGTTTACCCTGAACATCCTATGCGCGTTCCCCTAAGCTTCCTGATTCTCCTTGCCAACGGCCGCTTCCTCTTTTGCCCAAGCGCCCAAGCCGGTTGCCGAACGCCTGGCGGCGCAGAATGCCCTTTTCGAAGAGCAGTACGAAACCGATCTGCGCAATTTTCCGCAGCGCGCGACCGCCTTTGGCGACTACCGCTACAACGACCAACTCGGGGACTATTCTCTCGAGGCCATCCAAAAGCGGCATGAGACCGACGAAGGTTTTCTGAAGCGGCTGGAAGCTATTCCGACCACTGATTTTTCCGACCAGGACCAGCTCTCTCACGACCTGTTGATTCGCGTTCTTGAACAGCGCAATGCCGACTTTGAACTCAAGGAATATGAGATGCCGATTACCACCCAGTTTGGCATCCATACCAACCTCGCCGATCTGCCGCTGGCGGTTCCTCTCGACTCGGTCAAGCACTATGAAGATTACATCTCCCGCCTGCACCAGATTCCGCGGGTGCTCAGCCAGGTCACGGAAGTTCTTCGCGCGGGCATGAAGGACAAGCTCGTGCCGGTGCGATTTCTCGCGGAAAAGATTCCGGGGCAGTGCCAGGGCATCATCGCGGCCGACCCGTTCCTGCGGCCCACGAAAAAATATCCAGGCGGCATTTCGCCCGAGGATCAGAAGCGCCTGACGAAGGAAATCACGGACGCGGTGAATGCCGACGTGCTGCCCGCGTACAAGAAATTCGCCGACTTCACCCGCGACGAATACGCCCCTCAGGGCCGCACCACGCTCGCCATTACCTCTCTGCCGGACGGGCAGAAGCGCTACGAGAATGACATTTATGCGCGCACCACGACGCACATGACGCCGGACGAAATCCATCAGCTCGGCCTGCGCGAGATTGACCGCATCGAGGGCGAGATGACGGCGATCGCGAAAAAAGAGGGCTTTGCCGACCTGTGGTCTTTCCGTGCTTCGCTGAAGACGAATCCCAAGTACATTCCCACCTCCGCCGAGCAGATTCTCGACGACTTCCGCCACTACATCGCCCAGATGGAGCCGAAGCTGCCGCAGCTGTTTACGCTGCTTCCCAAGTCGCCGGTCACCGTGGAGGCGATCCCCGAATTCGAGGCCAGCGCAATGACCCACTACATGACCGGCACGCCGGATGGCAAGCGCCCGGGCCGAGTGGTCGTGGCCACCTCAAACTTTGCCGAGCGCTCGCTAATCGACGACGAGGCCACGGCCTACCACGAGGGCGTCCCCGGACATCACATGCAACTTTCAGTGCAGCAACAGCTCGAGGGCCTGCCGAAATTCCGGCTGCACGGGCTGGGCTTTAACGCGTACATCGAGGGCTGGGCGCTTTACGCCGAGCAACTGGGCAAGGAAGTCGGCTTCTATCAGGATCCCGTCTCGGACTACGGACGGCTTTCCTCGGAGCTTTTCCGCGCCGTGCGTCTGGTCGTCGACACTGGGATTCATGCCAAGGGCTGGAGCCGCGAACAGGTGGTGGAGTTCATGCGCAAATCCGGCGCGGTCGATGAACCTACGATTCAATCCGAGACCGACCGCTATATTTCTTGGCCGGCCCAGGCCCTGAGTTACAAGCTCGGGCAACTCAAGTTCCGCGAACTGCGCGAGCGCGCCCAGAAAGAGTTGGGCCCGAAGTTCGATCTGCGCAAGTTCCACGACGAGATGCTCGACGGCGGCACTTTGCCCCTCGACATGCTCGAGGCGCGCACCGACAGATGGATCGCGCTACAAAAGGCGAAGTGACGCGCTCCGGGAAATGAATCGGATTTCGGGTTCTGACCGGCAAACGGTCGAGCTGCGCTCGACCGACAGCCGAGGGCCGCTGTCCCCACATGGATCGTTGGTAGTGACCAGTTTCACCTACCCACTACCTCGTTGCTGATGCAACGGTTTGGCCTCTCCCTGTGCTATCTTCAATGGGTTTACCCTAAATTGCAGTTTCCGCCATTCATTTGAAGCATGGCCACAGCTCCTGAAGGTTCAAAGCCGGCAGTAAAGGTCTTCGTCGCCACGACGGTGATGTTGACCTTCATCTCCTTCTGGCGCGCCGCCGCCATTGTTCTCTCCGACCTGGCCTCCTCGGCCTACTACGCGGGCGGCGATGCGGAAAAAGTCATCGGTAAAAGTGCTCCCTGGTTCATCCTCGCGGTCATGCTGTTCAGCTATGCCGTGCGCGCGCTCTATATCGAATCCAGCAGCATGTTCGTGCGCGGCGGCGTCTATCGCGTCGTCAAGGAGGCCATGGGCGGAACCCTGGCCAAATTCTCCGTGTCGGCCCTGCTTTTCGACTACGTCCTCACGGGGCCCATCAGCGCGGTTGTAGCTGGACAGTATCTTGCCGGCTTTATTGAGGATGTCGCCCGCTACCTGGGACATCCGTTTGCTCATTTTCCGGAAAACACCTTCGCCGCCTGCTTCGGCGCCCTGGTCGCGATCTACTTCTGGCGAAAAAACACTCAGGGAATTCACGAGTCGAGCCAGAAGGCGGTCCAGATCATGATTATTACCACGGTCATGGTCGTGCTCCTGATCATCTGGTGCACCATCACAATTTTTAAGATCCCGGTTCACCTCCCGCCCAGCCCATTGACGCCGGGCGTGGTTTTGCTGAACAAAGAGTCGCTGGGTTGGCTGGACGGCACCTGGATAAGCCATCTCACCTTCATCATCCTGTTCGTCGGCTTCGGACACTCCGTGCTGGCCATGAGCGGCGAAGAAACGCTGGCGCAGGTGAACCGCGAGATCGCCCACCCCAAGCTGAAGAATCTGGAAAAAACCGGCCTGGTCATCTTCATTTACAGCCTGCTCTTCACCTCGCTGGTATCGTTTTTCGCCGTGATGATCATTCCGGATAAAATCCGGCCCGAGTATTTCGGGAACCTCATCGGTGGGATCTCCATCTTCCTGGTGGGTCCGGAGTGGGCCAAGCTGGCATTCCATGGTTTTGTCGTACTGGTCGGCGTACTGATTTTGGCCGGAGCGCAGAATACGTCGATCGTCGGCGCGAACGGAGTCCTGAACCGGGTGGCGGAAGACGGCGTTCTCACTTCCGCTTTTCAGAAGCCGCACCCGCGATATGGCACAAGCTACCGCATCGTCAACATGATCGTGGGCCTGCAGTTGCTGACCATCCTCATGACCCGGGGGAATGTGTTTACGCTGGCGGGCCTGTACGCGTTCGGCGTGATTTGGAGCTTTGCCATGATGTCGCTGGCCGTGCTGGTGCTCCGCCACAAGGAGCCCGGCGGCCGCCTGTGGAAGGTGCCGGGGAACATCCACATTGGCGAGCGCGAAATTCCCTTGGGCGTCATCGCCGTCTCCGCGGTGTTGTTTACCACCGCCATTGT
Organism: uncultured Acidobacteriaceae bacterium; assembly: GCA_963825155.1. Classification (GTDB taxonomy): domain Bacteria; phylum Acidobacteriota; class Terriglobia; order Terriglobales; family Acidobacteriaceae; genus Sulfotelmatobacter. The sequence continues at coordinate 110,913 of CAWGRZ010000009.1, forward strand.
GAATCTGTTGACCAAGCGCGAAGCGACCATCGGCGGCGTGGCATTCAGCGTGTTGTTCTTCATCATCTTCAGCTATTCCGAACGCCGTGTCGCTCGCGAGCGCCAGGGGAAGATCGAGAGTGTGGATCAGTTCCGCGTGTACGGCAATCAGGAACTGGGCAGCGGCGCCATGGGTGTTCGTGCCGGCAACATTTTGGTCGCGGTGCGGGACCCACGCAATCTCTACTACCTGCGTCACATTCTGGGCCATACGAACACCTTCAAGCAGGACGTCGTGGTCATGAGTGCCCGCCTCTACCACCGCGAACACAGTTTCAGCGGCAGTACGGTTTTTGAAGCGAGCCAGGTATTCGACCACTACGAGCAGGAACTTTTCACGGCGGCCGTAGCCGTAGCCGAAAAGGAAGGCAAGCCCATTTCGCTGCTGGTGGTGCCCGCCACCGATGTGTTCGAAGCCATCATGGTGACGGCGCAGCGTCTCGATTCCAGCCGCGTGATCTGCGGCCTTTCCAACAAGCTCACCGCCGACGAGCAGGCCAAGCTGACCGGCGATGCCTGGGAGCGCCTGCCCGAGCCGCGGCCGCGCATGACTTTGGAAGTATGTGCGCCGGACGGAAGCGTCCGCGAATACGCTCTGGGGCCCCATGCGCCCCGCATGCGTCCTCAAGATGTCGAGCTGATGCACAAGTTGTGGCTTAACATTACCGCCGATCCCAAGTTCGCGGGCGCTCACCACTACCACATCGTGGCACTGGCCCTGGAGGAATTGCGGCGCGAACTGAGCACCGAGCAGCGCGCCGAACTCCTGCAAAAGCTGCAGGAAGAGATGAATCGCGGCACTCGCAATGAAGGAATGGATTCGTAAGGAGGTCCCCGATGGCACGCATCCCCGGTGCTCCCCGCAATCAAGGCGGCTTGTTCCGCCGGCTGTTCGTGGGCCTTGTCTACTCACTGACCCAGCGCCGACTCGGCCGGGTCATCATGCCCATCCAGGTGACCGCGCAGCATCCCAAACTTCTGTGGGGATACGGCCAGATGGAACAATCGCAGACAAGCAGCAAGCTGGTTGACCCCAGGCTGAAGGGGCTGGCGGAACTGCGAGTCGCGACTCTGGTGGGGTGCCCGTTTTGAATTGACATTGGCTCTGCCGTGGGCAGGGCGAGCGGAATCTCGACCGAGCAAATCGCCCATCTGAGTAACCACCACTCCGATTTCAATTTCTTGGAGCTGGAAAGGCTCGTCCTGCGGTATGCCGACGACATGACCAAGACTCCGGTGGATGTTTCCGATGCGCTGTTTGCCCGCTTACGGGAGAAGTTCAGCGAACCCGAACTCGTGGAACTCACTTCCGCGATCGCATGGGAGAACTACCGCGCCCGTTTCGATCATGCCTTCGGAATAGAAGCGGAAAATTTCGCCGAGGGAACCGTTTGCGCGCTGCCGGTTCGGGGCGATTCACAACTCTGATTTCGCCGGCTCGGCGTGCATCACTTCTTCAGCACATTTTCGAGTGACGACTGCAGGTCGCTGAAGCGGAATGGGTATCCGCTGGTCACCAGTTGGGCGGGTTCCACGCGCTGGCTTCCCAACAAAACCGTTTCTCCCATTTCGCCGAAGGCCAGCTTCACTGCGAACGCAGGCATGGGTAGGATCGCCGGACGCGAAAGTACGCGGGCCAGCGTCTTGGTGAACTCCGTATTGGTTACCGGTTTCGGCGCGACCATGTTCACCGGGCCGTGCAGCAGATCAGTCTTCAGGATGTGATGAATTGCGCCCACCATGTCTTGCACGTCAATCCAACTCATCCACTGGCGCCCATCTCCGATCCTGCCGCCCACTCCCATCTTGAACGGCGCCAGCATTTTTCCGAGCGCGCCGCCTTTGGGACTCAGAACGACGCCAGTGCGAAGCTGCACTGTGCGGATGCCGCCAGCGATGGCGGGTTGTGTGGCCGCCTCCCACTCCCGGCAAACCTCCGCAAGAAACCCTGTGCCGTGCGGACTTTGTTCGTTCAGCACTTCGTCACCGCGATTGCCGTAATACCCGATCGCCGAACTGCAGACGAACACCCGGGGCTTTTCTTTCGCCTGCGCCAACGCCCGCGCCAGATTGCCCGTGCCCACGACGCGGCTGTCGCGGATCTTCGCCTTCTTGGCCCCCGTCCAGCGCCCGACGATGCTCTCGCCGGCGAGATGAATCACAGCATCGAACCCGGAGACCGCGTCGGGAGAAATCGGCTTGGCCGGGTCCCACGAAATAGACTCCTCCTCGCCTGCGGGACCGCCGCCTGAGCTCGTACGCATCAACCGCGCAACCTGCGCAGCGCTTGCTTTCAGCGAGGCCAGAAGCGCGGCCCCGATCGGTCCCGAAACCCCGCTCACCAGCACTCGTGCCATACGAAGGCTTACCATCGAACTCACTGTACCAGACCCCGCGCAGTTGCGAACGCCCGTTCCACGTTACAAACAGGCTGAATTTCTCGACCTGAAAATTCGCTGCGTATATTTTGAATCAAGCGACTCCCTCATGCGAGAGGGCTCACGGATATACACTTGAAGCCAACCACGCGACCTTCTGCGCGGTCAGCTATAATCACGCTTAAGCCCTTGCGTCTTCACGCCGGTCTTCCTTCAAGAGTTCCCGGGCTGTTCGCGGGCTATAATCCTACATGGCGAGCTTGCGCCAACAGATCGCGACCACTACCCTCACGCTGACCAAATTCCGCGACCTGATGAAGCGGATGCAGGAGAACCGTCCGCAGGACGATCTGACGATCGTCAAGAAAGCCTACGATTATTCCCTGAAGAATCACGAGGGTCAGAGCCGGGCTTCCGGTGAGCCCTACCTCGTCCATCCGCTCGAAGTCGCGCTGGTGCTTGCCGAAATGAAGATGGACCCGGTCGCCGTCGCCGCCGGGCTGTTGCACGATTCGGTCGAAGACACCTCGGTCACTATCGTTGACATTCGCAAGGAATTTGGCGAGCAGGTCGCCCATATCGTTGAGGGCGTGACGAAAATCAGCAAGATCGACTTCGCCACCCGCGAAGAGCAACAAGCCGAAAATCTGCGCAAGATGATGCTGGCCATGGTTGACGACATCCGCGTGGTGCTCATCAAACTGGCCGACCGCCTCCACAATATGCGCACCCTCGAACATCTTCAGCCCGACCGCCAGCACAAGATTGCCGAAGAAACCCTGGAGATCTACGCCCCCATCGCCCACCGCCTGGGTATGGGCAAGATTCGCGGCGAACTGGAGGACCTGGGTTTCCGCTTCCTTGATCCCGTGGGCTACGAGCAGGTCGAAAAATCGGTAAACGCTCGCCGTAAGCAGGGCGAGGTCTTCCTGGCCAAGATGCAGCAGATCATTGGCGACAAGCTGAAAGAAGCGGGCATCCAGGCGCGAGTGGAAAGCCGCATCAAGCGTTTGTTCAGCATCCACAAAAAGCTGCAGCGCCAGCGCATCTCGGTGGACCAGGTCTATGATCTGTGCGCCATGCGCGTGATCACCCGCTCGCTGCAGGATTGCTACGCCGTTCTTGGCATCATCCACAACTTGTGGCGGCCGGTCCCGGGGCGCATCAAGGATTTTATCGCCATGCCGCGACCCAATTTTTACCAGTCGCTGCATACCTCGGTCATTACAGAAGACGGCACGCCGTTTGAGATTCAGATCCGCACCGAGGAAATGCACAAAATGGCGGAGGAGGGCATCGCCGCCCACTGGAAATACAAAGATGGCCCGGTCTCGGCGCAGGACGAGCAACGCCTGGCCTGGCTGCGGCAGGTAGTGGAGTGGCAGCGCGACGTCAGCGATCCCAACGAATTTCTCTCCACGCTGAAGGTCGATCTTTATCCGGAAGAGGTCTACACCTTCACTCCCAAGGGCAAGGTCGTGGTTTTGCCGCGCGACGCCACGCCCATCGACTTCGCCTACACCATTCACACCGAGGTCGGCCACACTTGCATCGGCGCCAAAGTGAATGGCCGCATGGTGCCGCTGCGCCACAAGCTGCACTCCGGAGACATCGTCGAGATTCTTACCCAGGCGGGCCACAAGCCCAGCCGCGACTGGCTCGGCCTGGTCAAGTCCTCGCGATCGCGCAACAAGATCAAGCACTGGCTCAACGTTCATCAGCGCGAGCGCGCCATTGAAATCGGCCGCAAGCTGATCGAGAAGGAAGCGCGCAAGTATCGCATAGCACTCAAAGAAATCAAAGACGAGGAACTGCAGAAGGTCGCTTCCGGCTACGGCCTGGGCAAGGCCGACGACCTGATGTCCGGCATCGGCTACGGAAAGTATTCCGCGCGCCAGGTGCTGGCGCGCCTGCTGCCGGCCGGAGCGACTCCGTCTATTGCCGGCGATATCGAGTCTGAGGGCTTGACCTCGCAACCCGGCGGCATCGCCAGCGTGGTGCGCCGTGTGTTTCGGCGACCACAACGCTATCACCGTCCGTGGACAGGGCGATATGCTGGTCTACCGCGCCCGATGTTGTAATCCTATCCGCGGCGAAGGCATCGTCGGCTACATCACGCGCGGCAAGGGCGTGGCTGTGCACTCGGTCAGTTGCCCCAACGTGACCAATCTTCTCTACGAGCCCGAGCGCCGCATTGACGTCGAGTGGGCCCGCGACGACAGCACTCCGACAGCCTATCCCGTGAAACTCACTGTCTTCTGCGACGACCGCTTCGGCATGCTGAAGAGCATTACCGGCGTGATCGGCGACGCCAAGAGCAACATTCGAGAACATCACCGCCCATACCTCCAACAGCCAGGCCAGCGTCGAAGTCGTCCTCGACATCGCAGACCTCAAGCACCTGGAGCAGATCATCTGCAGGACTGCGCAAGATTCCCGGCGTACACGAAGTGCAAAGGTTGCAGAAAATTTAGAGGCAGTTGTCGGTGGTCAGTTTCCGGTGAAAAGCCTAAGATTGCCGTGATAAATTGGATTCTCTGAGTCCCCAGCTGAGCTTTTTCGTGACTGGACCCGGCAACTGAGAACTGAGACTGCTTTCATGCGCGAAGTCATCTCCACCAAAGACGCCCCCCAAGCCATCGGCCCCTACTCCCAGGCCATCAAAGCCAACGGATTCGTGTTTGTTTCCGGCCAGGTCGCCATCGATCCCGCGACACAACAGGTCATCACGGGAGACGCAGCCGCGCAGACCGATCGCGTCCTGCGCAATCTGTCGGAGATTCTCGAAGCCGCGGGCAGCGGCCTGGGGAAGGTCGTGCGCTGCGACGGTCTTCCTGAAGAACATGAGCGACTTCGCCGCCATGAACGACGGTCTACGGCAAGTACTTCAGCACAGCTCCGCCCGCGCGCTCCACGGTCGAAGTCGCCCGGCTGCCCAAAGATGTGCTGGTGGAAATCGACGTGATCGCGCTGGCATAGACCAGGAGATCTCAGAGCCCCAGAGAGGAAGATCTCGGCCAGTGACAAGGAATCTTGGAGTTGTCAGGCGAAGATCAGTCGGTCGAATCTTGTGGCAGCCGCGCCCTCTGGGCGCAAACCCCACACACAAACCAATTCAGGTAGTCGTCCCAACACCAACGCTCCTACCAAAGTCACCGGCGAAGGCGTTAAGACCGACTTCCGGCCTGCAGTATTGGGATATTAAAGTCGGCACCGGCGAAGTCGCCAAAGACGGCAGACCACGTGAAGGTCCACTACACCGGATGGCTTACCACCGGCAAGAAGTTCGACAGTTCGGTCGACGCGCACCAGCCCTATCGAATTCACGCTGGGGCAAGGCGAAGTCATCAAGGGATGGGACGAAGGCGTAGCCGGAATGAAAGTCGGCGGCAAGCGGCAGCTACGCATCCCGCCAGAGCTGGCCTATGGCGCAGACGGCCATCCCCGCAGTCATTCCGCCGAACGCCACCCTGATCTTCGACGTGCAGTTGCTCGCGGTGAAATAAAAGATCTCGCACAGAGGACGCGGGGAAACAGGGGAGACACGCCCCGGTGAAATTCTGTGTCCTCTGTGGTTGAGTAAGTGTCTTACGCCTTTACGACTTTGCCGCTGCGCAGGCAGGAGGTGCAGACGCGCATGCGCTTGGTGGTTGCGCCCACGCGGGCGTGCACCGGACGCAGATTAATGTTCCAGCGCCGCTTGGTGACGTTGTGGGCGTGGCTGATGCGGTTTCCCGCTTGCGGCTTCTTGCCGCAGATATCGCATTGTTGTGCCATGGCTACTCCCGTGCTAACTCAGAAAGATAGGTTCAGATCTTGTGGGGCAAACCTAGATTTTACAGGAACTTGGCCGGATTCGGCAATCCCGTGCCTCAGCATCCCGTGCCTCAGCGAGGAATGCGATCTGGCTTACGTGCGATACTGATTCCATGCAGTCCCCACTCCAATCCCTCACCGCCGCCACCGACCCCAAGTCGGTGAAGGTGAACCTCACCACCGGCACCGGAGTGGACATTGACTGGAACGACGGACACGTCTCGCACTACAACTTTGCCTACCTCCGCGATGCCTGCCCCTGCGCCATGTGCGAGGACGAGCGCGGCAAGTCCGGACGCCGGCCGGGCGACCCCGTCACCGCCGCACCTGGAGCGCTGCTGATCTTCAAGCCCACCGCTAAGCCCGTCTCCGCCGAGGCCGTAGGCAAATACGCCATCAAGTTCTCCTGGAACGACAATCACGACCTGGGAATTTATTCCTGGAAATTCCTGCGGGAAGTCTGCCCTTGCGAGGAATGCAAGGCGGCGCGAACCTAACGAACCGCCATAGCAATTGCCGAATCTGCCCAATCCCCATTCCCTGTAAAATCAGATCATCACCATCGGAGCCACTTCCGCATTGTCTTTTCTCGACCAACTCAACCCGCAGCAGCGCGAGGCCGTCGAAACCACCGAGGGCCCGGTGCTGATCCTCGCCGGGGCGGGCAGCGGCAAGACCCGCGTCATCACGTACCGCATCGCCTACTTGATCGAGCACAAGGGGGTGATGCCGGAATCCATTCTGGCGATGACCTTTACCAACAAGGCCGCCGCCGAAATGGGCGAGCGCGTCGAAAAACTGGTTGGCGGACTGAGCATCGCCAAGCCGGTCATCTCCACGTTCCACTCTTTCTGCGTGCGCGTGCTGCGCCGTGACATTGAGGCTCTGCGCATTCCGTCGAGCGTGCCCGGCCAGCCGCCCATCGGCCACACCAAGAATTTCGTCATCTATGACGAGAGCGACATGCAGGCCGTGGTCAAGTCCGTGATGAAGCGCCTCGGCCTCGACGACAAGCAACTCACGCCGCGCACCGTGCTCTCGCGCATTTCGTGGGCGAAAAATCACATGCTCGACCCGCAGGAACTCTACCTGCAATCGGCCGATCCCAAGACCGAGCGCATCGCCCACTTGTACGAGGAGTATCGCAAGGAACTGCGCAAGGCCAACGCCCTCGACTTCGACGACTTGCTGCTCGAAGCCGTTCGCCTGCTGAAATCCGTGGCGCCGGTGCGCGAGTACTACAATCGCCGCTTCCAGTACCTGCTCATCGACGAGTATCAGGACACGAACCGTCCGCAGTACGAACTGATGCGCATGCTGGCCGGCGAGCGGCACAACGTCTGCGCCGTCGGCGACGAAGACCAGTCGATCTATTCCTGGCGCGGCGCCGACATCCGCAACATTCTCGAATTCGAGCAGGATTTTCCCGAGGCCAAAATCATCCGCCTGGAGCAGAACTACCGCTCCACGCAGAATATTTTGCAGGCAGCGTCGGCGGTGGTCGCGAACAACATCCGCCGCAAAGGCAAGAATCTGTGGACCGTCGCGCCAGGGCGGCACCAAGATCGGCTACTACGAAGCTCCTGACGGCGAGAACGAGGCGCTTTTCGCCGCTGACCATATCGCGAAATATCTGCGCGCAGCCACCGAACTCGGCGAGACTCCGCGCGCCGCCGTGCTCTACCGCACCAACTCGCAGTCGCGTCTGTTTGAAGAGGCCATGCGGCGCTACAGCCTCAAGTACAAAGTGGTCGGCGGATTCTCCTTCTACGAGCGCTCCGAGATCAAAGACATGATCTCGTACCTGAAAGTCATCCTGAATCCCGATGACTCGATTTCGCTGCTGCGCGTGATCAACACGCCCACTCGCGGCATCGGCAAGGGCACAATCGACACGCTGGAGAACCTGGCGCTGGAGACGGGGCTGTCTTTGTGGGGCGCGATCGGCGAGGCGATCCGCCGCCAGCTCCTGCCGGCGCGCGCCCTGGCTTCTTTGAAAGGCTTTCAGCAGCTGATCGAAGACGGCCGCGCCATGCTTTCGGGGACGTTTGGGGAACAACTGAGCTCGGATGTTGCGAAACCACTGGAATCATCAGAGTCCGTGTGGGGAAAGCCGCCCTCGGCTGTCCAGCAGGGCGAAGCCCTGCCGTCTACCCAGGACGCCAATTCCCAACCCGAAGATGCCACGGCCTTCGATCCCGAGGAATTCGGGAACTTCTCTTTCGATTTCGGTGCTGCCGAACCGAATGCACCCGGGATCAATTCCGATGTGGGTACGGGACGTCCCGACGCCACCCACCCGGAGCCCGGCGACACAAATACGAATCGACCGCCCGATCCCGAGATCGGCTCCACTCCCGGCTCCTTCCCCACGCCCACCGTTTCCACCGCCGAACTCCTGAAATTCCTCATCGACCGCACCGGCTACATCAAGCTGCTCGAAGACGAGGACACGCCCGAAGCGTTCTCCCGCATCGAGAACCTGCGCGAATTGGTCAACGCCGCCATGGACTCACGCGACCGCGCCGAGACGCTCGACCAGTTCCTCGACCACGCCGCGCTGGTCAGCGACGCCGACGACTACGACGAGCGCGCCCAGATCACGCTCATGAGCCTGCACGCCGCCAAGGGTCTGGAGTTTCCGCTGGTTTTTCTCAGCGGCCTGGAGGAGGGACTTTTTCCGCACTCCCGCACCATGCTCGTCCCCGAGGACATTGAAGAAGAGCGCCGTCTCTGCTACGTCGGCATGACCCGGGCCATGGACCAGCTCATCCTGACGCGCGCCGTCTATCGCCGCCGTTACGGCACCGACCTGCCCGAAGCCAGCGTCCCGTCAAGATTTCTGGAGGAAGTCCCGGCGCCCCTCTTCGAAGAACTGGGCACGCGCCGTGCGAACCGAGCTCAGGTGGCGACGGCCGCCCCCGGCCGTCCAGCGGGGCGAAGCCCCGCCGCCGCTGATGGCACTTCCACTCACTATTCCTATGAAGACGAAGACCAAAGCGCATCCTGGCAAGATTCACGTGGAGACGGGCGCATTCGCCCGTCCAGCGGGACAAAGCCCACGCCCGCGGCTCGTGCCTACAACTCTATCGAGAACATTGCTGAGTTCTTCGCCAGCCGGGGCAAGAAGTTCAGCGTCCCCAAAGCGCCGGTCGAGGCGCCCACCGGAAAGCGCGGATTCCGCCCCGGCCAGAAGGTTCGCCATCCGAAATACGGAGAGGGAACCGTCTACCAGCGCGAAGGAGAAGGCGAAGAAGCCAAGATTACGGTACAATTTCCTCGCTTCGGATTAAAGAAGCTGGTGGAGAAGTACGCCCAGCTCGAGAGGGCCTGAAGCTCGAACTTCTCAACTACCAAATTACACAATTCAAAAAGGATTCATGGCAAATACATCAAAGCTGACCAAAGAAGAACGCAAGAAAGCCAAACGCGCGGCGCGCAAGAAACGCAAGGCGGAAAAGCCGCTCAAGCCCCGCGATTACCCTCGCGGATCGAAGAAGCCCAAGGTCAAGAAACTGGCTCGCGGCCAGGCCAAGCGGTAGTCAAGAGCAGCCGAGCTGCGCTCCGCGGACAGCCCCTTCGACTTCGCTCTGGGCAAGCTTAGGCGGCTGTCCCCACAGTTCGGTTTGCATGAAGGCATTTAGCTGGCGAAGTTGTTTGACGGCAGGGATTCTTCGCCAGCTACGCGCCAAATGCTGATAGCTGATGGCTGATAGCTGACAGCTGAATTCAGGAGACCACAACCGCTTGTCACAACCCACGGAACCCGCTGAAGTCATCCGTACCTCCGACAACCAGCTCTTCTGCTGCAAGTCGATCGACAAGCTGATCTCGGAATCCGAAGTTCCGGGTCAGCGCCTGCAGAAAACTCTCGGCCCCTGGTCGCTCACGGCGCTGGGTATCGGCGCCGTCATTGGTTCCGGCATTTTCGTGCTCACCGGCACCGCCGCCGCCGGAGAATACTTCCAGGCGCCCTCTATTCTCCACGCCCAGGTTCTCGACATTGTCGTGAACTTCCTGCGCGGCGGCAGCGCCTCGCAAATTCTCATGCACGGGCGCCCAGCGGCCGGCCCCTCCATTGCGATCTCTTTTCTTCTCGTCGCTCTGGCCTGCAGCTTTGCCGGGCTCTGCTACGCCGAACTGGCCTCGATGATTCCCATTGCTGGCAGCGCCTATACCTACTCCTACGCTACGCTTGGCGAAATCTTCGCCTGGATCATCGGCTGGGACTTGATCCTCGAATATGTGGTCAGCAACGTCGTCGTGGCCATCAGCTTTGCCGCCTATACCAAGGCACAACTGGACTCTTTCGGCCTGCATTTGCCCGATCGATGGTCCACGCCCGTCTGGGAATCCGGTCACTGGACGGGCTCTTACTTCAACTTCCCCGCCTTCCTCATCATCTTCATCCTCACCGTGTTGCTCGTCCGCGGCATCCGCGAATCCGCCGAAGCCAACAACATCATGGTCGCCATCAAGATCGGCGCTATTCTTACCTTCCTGGTGGTGGGCGGCGCGTTGGTGAATCCCAGCAACTGGAAGCCCTTCGCCCCCTCAGGTTTCAGCGGCATCGTCACCGGTGGGGCCATCGTTTTCTTCACCTACATCGGCTTCGATTCGGTTTCGACCGCGGCGGAAGAATCGCGGAATCCGCAGCGCGACTTGCCCATTGGCATCATCGCTTCTCTGATTGTCTGCACCATCCTCTACGTCGGCGTTTCCATCGTCCTGCTCGGCATGATGAAGTACACCACCTTCGTCTCCGGCGAAGCCTCTGCCGCTCCCGTTGCCTATGCCTTGAAAGTGCTGGGCGCCAGCCGCTGGTCGCGCTCGGTGATCGTCATCGGAGCGCTCACCGGAATGATCTCGTCGCTGCTGGTCTTTCAATACGGGCAGGCCCGCATCTGGTATGCCATGTCCCGCGACCGGCTGTTCCCGGCGCTTTTTTCGAAAGTTCACGCCAAGTTCAAGACGCCCCACTACTCCACTTGGATCGCCGGATTCGCCGTGGGTGTCCCCGCGGGGATATTCGCCATCAGCGACGCCGCCGATCTCTCGAACATCGGCACGCTCTTTGCCTTCGTGCTGGTGTCGCTGGGCGTGATCATCCTGCGCCGCACTCAGCCCGATCGCAAGCGCGTGTTCAAGGTGCCCTTCGTGCCCTGGTTTCCGCTGATCTCGATCATCCTGTGCGGCGGCCTGATGACGGGGCTAACGGTCATCACCTGGCTCCGCTTCGTGATCTGGCTTGCTCTTGGCCTGCTGATCTACGTCTTCTACAGCCGCCACCGCAGTGAATTCGCCAAGAAGTAGCCGAGAGCGGTCCGCTGTCAGCCATCAGCCCCCTCGGCCAGACTCCTTCCCTCGCAAATCCTCCGTCAAGAATCTACAATCAGATCATGACCGCAGACCGCGCGCCCAACGCTTTCATCCGTCAACTTCCCAAGGCGGAGCTGCACCTCCACCTTGAAGGCGCGGTCGAGCCCGCGACACTCTTCGAACTTCGCCAGCGTCATGGGGAACGCAGCACCCGCGCCGAAGTCGAGACCCTCTACAACTACGCTGATTTCCAGAGTTTCCTCATGGCATTCAAGGCGGTCAGCGAGCACCTCCGAGGCGCAGAGGACTATGAACTCATCGCTTACCGCCTCATGCAACGCCTGAAAGAAGAATGCGTGCTGCATGCCGAGGTCTACGTGGCGGTCGGCGTTTGCCTCCACCGCAAGCAGGATTTCGCTACGATCTTCGAGGGTCTGGAACGCGGTCGCGTCCGCGGGGCACGCGAGTTCGGCGTCTCGCTGCTGTGGATTTTCGATGCCACCCGCCACTTCGGAGTCGAAGAAGCGCAAAAAGTTTTCGAGCTGGCCGTGCGCTATCACGATCGCCACGTCGTTGGCGTAGGCATTGGCGGCGACGAACAGAAGGCCCCGCCCGAACTTTTCCGCAGCGTCTACGGATACGCGGAGGAGAACGGCCTGCGGCTCACCGCCCACGCCGGCGAGACCGGTCCGCCCGAATCCGTCTGGGGAGCCCTCAACCTGCACGCCGAGCGCATTGGCCACGCCTTTACCGCCGCCCAGGACGCCGATCTGATCGAAGAGCTTGCGCAGCGCCAGATTCCCGTGGAGCTGTGCATTACCAGCAACCTCCGCACCGGAGTCTGCAAGGCCGTGGCCGAGCATCCCACGAAAAACTATTTCGACCAGGGCGTCATGATCACCCTCAACACCGACGACCCCGCGCTGTTCGGCACAACCCTCTCCCGCGAGTACCAGCTCGCGCAGGAGACCTTCGGATTCAGCGACGAGCATCTCCGCGAACTGGCCCGCAACTCGTTCGAAGCGTCGTTTCTGCCCGCAGAAAAAAAGCTGGAACTCCTGAGCCTCTTCGACGCCGCCGCAGCTAGGTAGCAGATCAACCTATGTGGGGACAGCCGCCTCAGCTTGCCCTGAGCGCAGTCGAAGGGGCTGTCCGGCGTGGGCGCAGCCCCGCCGCTACCTGCCCAGCTGATGTAAAATCGCCGGCTGAGAACTGTCCATGCCCGTTCGCCCCATCCTCCAACTCGGCGACCCACTGTTGCGGCAGAAGTCCTTTTCGGTGGAAGATCCAACGGCACAGGATGTCCACGACCTGGTGCGTGACCTGGCTGACACGCTCGCCCACTGGCGCGCCACCACCGGTTACGGACGCGGCATCGCCGCTCCCCAACTCGGCGTGCTGCAGCGCGTAATCTTTCTCAAACTCTCCGGTGTCGAACCCTGGCCGCTGATCAACCCGGAAATCATCGAGCGCGGCCAAGAGACAGTCGTTGTCTGGGACGCCTGCCTGAGTTTCCTCTCGATCTTCATGCAGGTCGAACGCCACCGCCACATCACCGTGCGCTATCAGAATCTCTATGGGGAAACGCTCGAATTCGAAGCCGGCGATGATCGGAATCTCTCCGAATTGCTGCAGCATGAAATCGACCACCTCGACGGCGTCCTGGCTATCGACCGGGTGACCGACATCAAGACCGTGTGCACACGCGAGGAATTCGAAAAACGCTACCGCGACGCGAGCCCGTATTCGGTCGCGCCCGCTACAATCAAGGGATGACTGGTCTTGCAAGGATGAATCGGCTTTGGTTTTAGGTGTTGGGTCTTAGGCAATAAAATTCGCGTCACGTAGAAGATGGCAATGGCGTCCTGCCATCCGCCCAAGACCCAAGGCCCAAGACCTGACACCCCACCAACCGGCCACTGATGTTACACATCGGCATCGTCGCCTGCAGCACGGAGGGAGCGGCCCTCTGCTACCGCACCATCTCGCTCGAAGGGGCGCAGATGCTCGGCCGCCACGGCCACCCCGAGGTTTCGCTGCATTCTCATTCTTTGGCGCAGTACATGAAGAGCATCGACGCCGGCGACTGGGCGGGTGTGGCTGAGCTCATGCTCTCCTCCGCCGAAAATCTGGCTCGTGCCGGAGCCGACTTCCTGATCTGCCCTGACAACACGATCCATCAGGCTTTCGATCTGGTCGAGCACCGCTCGCCGCGCCCCTGGCTCCATATCGCGCAGGAAGTCGCCCGCGAAGCTCATCGCCGCCAGCACAAACGCATTGCCGTGCTGGGTACGCGCTATCTGATGGAAGGCCCCGTATACCGCGATGCGCTCAATGCCGCGGGCATCGAGCACCGCGTCCCCGGCGCGGAGCAGCGCGAGCGCGTCAACCAGATCATCTTCGACGAGTTGGTCAACGCTGAGTTCCTGCCGCGCTCGCTGGCCTATTTTACGGAAGTGATTCGCGGCCTGAACGACGAAGGCTGCGACGCCGTGGCCCTGGCCTGCACCGAGATTCCGCTGCTAATGACGCCGGAGTCCTCGCCGCTGCCGACGCTCGATTCAACGCGCATTCTGGCAAGAGCCGCGGTGCGCAAGGCCGTGGAGGGCTAGGGGTTTAATGTGCGGACAGCCGCCTCGGCCGTCCAGCCGAGCAAAGCTCGACGGTGTTGAGTACGGAAAGTGAGCCGGACGCCGGGCCGGGTCCCGCCCACTCTCCGAAAGGTTGTCATTTCGAGCAGGCCGGAGCGAATGCCACGGTGGCCGAGAAACCTGTTCTTCGCCTTTCGCCAATTTATGACCATAGCAAACCGAGAAGAAGACCGACCCCACTCTCGCCGCCACAAGCTCAAATTCCGCTGGCTCCCCGGCCCCTACGCCATCGTGCGCCTCGCTCCCGACGCACCCGTGCCCGACTGGGCCACGAAGGGTGACTTCACCTCCATCGCCCGCACCTCCGACGAACTCTCCGTCGTCTGCCCGACCGAGAATCTTCCCCCGGATGTCCATTCGTCCCATCGCTGGATCTGCCTCAAGCTCGAAGGCCCGTTCGCCTTCTCGCTTACCGGAGTCTTACTCTCATTTATCAGACCGCTGTCAGAAAATGCCATCCCCATCTTCGCGATCTCGACTTTTGACACCGACTACGTACTCGTGCAGGAACCAGATTCCAACCGAGCCTTGGAAGTCTTGCGCCATGCGGGTCACGAATTAGTCTCTTGACACCCTCCCAGTTCGCCCGATACTGGGAGACAGTGCATACGCGCGGCACAGGAGAAAGACGTGAACGCGGTCGCTCTGCTCTTGACCGGCTTACTGTTCCAGGCGCTCGCGCCCGCTCACGGGCCGAAGATTACCCAGGCGATGATCGCGGAGTACCTGGCTCAACACTACGACTGCAAGCCCGACGAGATTCGCTTCAACACGCTGCAGGATTTCAACTTCACCGGCCACGAATACAAGGACGTGATTGTCGTGGCTTCGACCTGCCAGTCGGGAACCGGCGGACCCGACGTCCACTCCGTGTTTTCCTGGGTCGACGAGGGCAAATTGGGCGAGCTTGATTTTGAAGACGTCAATTCCAGGCGATATCAGGTTCTCTTCGGCAATCGCAATTACGATCTCAGCCCCAACAAAGACGACCGGGAACTCATCGAGACCTTCTACGACACGTCCGGCCGTGATCGTCCGCTCATTCTGATGTTTCAGTGGGATGGCAAACAGAACAAGTTTCTCCTCAACTCGGTGCAGTCTGCCCCCATGTACAACACGAGCTACGACTGTACGAAGGCGCAAAAGGAAGTCGATCGCGCCATCTGCTATGTGAATTCGCTGGCCAAGCTCGACCTCGAACTGAACGCGGCTTATCTTTCTGCGGCAAGAAAACTGGCTCCCGATGAGCGCAAGGCTCTTGTCCGGCAGCAGCGAGAGTGGCTGGCCAAGCGGGATCGCGACTGCGTCATCTACAAGGGGTGGGTCGAGTGCCTGACCTACAGCTACACCGCACGAATCGCAGAGCTTGCGACACCCAGCCAAGCTCCCGCGCCGCTTGCTCCAACTCACTGACAGGAATAGCCGTTCACCCTCCAAAGCGCTCCAACTGCCGCGCTCGCGGTGCACTCTGCAACTCCATGTGCTTTAATAAAAACACGCCATAATTATGCCTTCTGTCCTCACAACCCTGCGCCGCCGCGCCAAAGCCCTCCACCGCAACCTGCGCGGGGCGAATATGGCGGTCCGCGCGCTGGCCTCGACTGACCACCCACTGCTGGCGCACATCATCCCCATGCGGCGCTGCAACCTGGCCTGCACCTACTGCAACGAGTTCGACGATTTCTCGAAGCCGGTGCCGATCGAGGAAATGTACCGCCGCATCGACAAGCTCGGCTCGCTCGGGACTGCGGTCGTCACGATTTCCGGCGGCGAGCCGCTGATGCATCCTGAACTCGACGACGTGATCCGCCGCATTCGCGCCAACGGCATGATCGCCGGGCTGATCACGAACGGTTATCTGCTGGTCGCCGACCGCATTCAGCGCCTCAACCGCGCCGGACTCGAGTGGCTGCAGATTTCCATCGACAACGTGAATCCCGACGAAGTTTCGAAGAAGAGTCTGAAAGTTCTCGACAAGAAACTGCAACTGCTGGCCGAGCACGCCGACTTTCACGTGAATATCAATTCCGTGGTCGGCGGCGGCATCGCCCATCCGCAGGACGCGCTCACCATCGGCAAGCGCGCCATCGAACTGGGATTCACTTCGACCATCGGCATCATTCACGACGGCAGCGGCCAGTTGCAGCCGCTGGACGACGAAGAGCGCCGCATCTACCACGAGATGCAGGCCATGGAGAAGAGCAGCTTCACCCGCATCAATTCATTTCAGGACAACATCGCCAAAGGCCTGCCCAACGACTGGCGATGCCGCGCCGGCGCGCGCTATCTCTACATCTGCGAAAACGGACTGGTGCACTACTGCTCGCAGCAGCGCGGCTATCCCGGCGTCCCGCTCGCGACGTATACGCGCGACGACCTGCGCCGCGAATATCTCACCGAAAAATCCTGCGCGCCGCACTGCACGGTTTCATGCGTGCATCAAGTTTCGATCTTCGATTCCTGGCGCGCCCCGCAGCATCCCGCTACCGGCATTCCAGCTTCGCTCCCTGCAGACGAGTTCGTACAGATCAAATAGCAGTTGGCACTCAGCGTCAGCCAAAAGCACGAGCCTTGCCATTTGGGGCCGCGCCAATCTGGGGATACCATAGTGCAGAATGCTGAGCGCTGACGGCTACTTCTTCGCCGTGGGCGGCAACAGTCCGTTCAACCGCAAATACATCGCTGCCGCGCTGTAATGGTCCGCCCAGTCGTTGGTGAGCGCGATCAGGGCAAAGGCGCGCGGTCCCTTGCGGCCGCCGAACAGTTCGACTTCGTCCCCCAGCTTGGAATCGTCCACTTTGTTGAGCGCGGTGGCGCAGAAATCGAAGCTGGCCTTCAACGCCGCTACCAGCTTTTCTTTGCTATCGGTTTCCTTCAGCGGCGTCGCCTTGACTTCGGGCAGGTCTCCGATCTTCGAACACAGGTAATTATTCGATCCGGTGATGTGCAGTACAAGATGGCCGAACGTCATCTGCTGTTCCGTCGGCTTGTACCCGAATTTGTCGGCCGGCATTTCTTCCACCGCCTCCACCAGGTTTTTTTGTTGGTGCGGCAGTATCTCTTTCGCCACCGAAGTGACCGGATTTTTCTCTTGGGCGAGCACTGCAGTTGTCGCAAAAAGCAGAAGCAGACAGATCGAATGTTTCATAACATCCCTCCGCAGTCGTGATGTAATGTGACGGGTTCCGCTCCCCATTCTACTCAGCCCGGGCGGACGGGGCGAATGACAGCTGCGTCAAAACTTTAACTGAAGCGGGCGCAGAGGAACATGGAGGAGACCGAGAACTCCCCTGTGAGACTCTGTGACCTCTGTAGTTGAGAGGGTTTCATGAAACAATGACGCGATGCCGACCGAGCGCCTCGCGCCCATCCCCGGTTTTCTCTACGGCACCGCCTGGAAAGAAGACCGCACCGCCGCCCTCACCGAACTCGCCATCCGCGCGGGCTTTCGCGGCATCGACACGGCCAACCAGCGGCGGCATTACTTCGAGGCCGGAGTCGGCGAAGGACTGGCCGCCGTCTACCGCGCCGGCATCGTGACCCGTGCCGACCTCTTCCTGCAGACGAAATTCACTTACCAACGTGGACAAGACCACCGCCTGCCCTATGATCCAGAGGCAAGTCTCGCCCTTCAGGTGGCTCAGTCTCTGGCCAGTTCGCTCGATCACCTCGGCACTGACCACGTCGACAGCTTTGTGCTGCATGGCCCTTCCTCCAGTTACGACTGGACCGATGCCGACGCCGAAGTCTGGGAAGCGATGCGGCAGGAACGCGACGCGGGCCGCACCCGCCTGCTCGGCGTCAGCAACATTTCATTGCAGCAACTGGAGCAGATGGCGGCCGCTCACGCGGAACTCCCGGCTTTCGTGCAGAACCGCTGCTTCGCTCGCCTCGGCTGGGATCGCGAGGTGCGAATGTTCTGCAGCCAGCGGAAGATTATCTATCAGGGCTTCTCGCTGCTTACCGCGAACCCGGAGGTGCTGCGCCATTCTGCTTTGATCGGATTTGCGGAGCAGTTGGGTGCGACTCCGGCGCAGGTCCTATTCAGCTTCGCGTGCACGATCGGGATCCTTCCGCTCACCGGCACTTCTAACCCCGAGCATATGAAACAGGACCTCGCCAGCCTCAGCCTGACGCTCCCGCCAGACGTTGTCCGGACGATCGAATCCATGGCTGGCTGACGAACTTACGAAAACGCTCCGGCCAGCGCGGCGCCTGCCAGCGTAAACACCGCCCACCATCCGAAAACAATGGCGAACGAGGTGCCGCGCTTCACCTTGCTGACGCAAGTGAAGCCGATCGCGGTCAAGGCTAGCGTCCAGATCATGAAGATGTCCAGCGCCGAAGCCACGCTGTAGAGGAACACGTTCTCCGCCGCGTTCATGAAATAGCCGGGATTCGTGGCGACGGGATTCTGAAACGAAAACGAATCCGGGTTCATGCCCGCGACCACGGATAGCAGGGCCAATAGAGACTTCACCATCAGCGGCAGCGCGGAATAAATCACGATCGCCCATGAGACCTTAAAGGAGACGTCCGCGCCCGCGGCGAATTTAAAAGTCGCAAACAGTGCGGTCGTGATGATCAGCCAAATGACCAGGGTGATCAGCGGGAAGAAGTAGGAAAGGACTTGGGTAAACTTAGCCGCGCCTTCCATCCGCTGCTCGCGCTGATCCGCGGGCAGTTGGTCCAGTCGCGCCTGCTGTTTGGGCTGGGTCTGCATCTGGTTTTCCGCAATCCTGCGGAAGCCAATCTTCTGACCCGCGGTGTAAACAAATATCGTCGAGATCACTACCATCAGCAGAAACGGCGCCCACCAACTTGCGTTGCGGCGCAGATCGGTGAAAGTTTTCGAGGGCGCGATGAAAGTGTTGACGATACGCGCCCCTTCAGAGAGCGGCGCAGGTTCGGGTGTGGGAGCAGGCGAAACCGGCAAGACCGGAGCGGCGGCCATGATTGCCTCCTGGCAAAGATTCGTGGGGATTCTAGCCGGAGGATGGGCAGGAGGCAAGGGGAGGGGATGCCCGCGCCGGGTGCTCGACGGTTTCCGCGCCGCAAGAGGGCCGAGCTTCGCCCGGGCTGGAGCCGGGAGCCCCACATCATGCGAAGACGCAGTTAAGATGGCCTGATGCAGAACGTGACGCCCGTCGCGATCGCAAGGGTTACCACCAGTGCGACCGGGGTGAGGATGCGCTGCGGGAATTCCGGCATCCAGAGGATGAAGAGAATTAATCCGTAGCCGAGAACCAGTTCAGCCAGATCGCGAGCGGAACCGGGCGCGGGGCGGGACATAAGCTGAGTATGGCATGGAGGCTCCGCGCTGTGCTCGTCGGACGGCAGGTTCCTGTTGCCAAATGACCCCCAGACCCAAAACCTCGACTTTCCTAAACGATCAGTTCCGGCGTGGCTTCGAGCAAGCTGCGGGTGTAGTCATGCGCGGGGCGGCTTGTAACTTGCTCGGTGTCGCCCACTTCGACAATCTTTCCCCGATACATCACTGCGATCCGCGTCGAGAGATAACGCACCACCGGCATCGAATGCGAGATGAACAGGTAGGTCAATCCGAAGTCGCGCTGTAATTGCGCCAGCAGGTTGACGATCTGCGCGCCCACGCTGACGTCGAGCGCCGAGACCGGCTCGTCGCACACGATAAATTTTGGCCGGAGCGCGAGGGCGCGGGCAATGCCGATGCGCTGCCGCTGTCCACCGGAGAACTCATGCGGGTAGCGCGTGCGCGCGGATTCGTCGAGGCCAACGGCGCGCAGAAGTTCCGCGACGCGCGCGCGCACGTCGAGCTTCGCTTGACCGGACAGCCGGGAGCCTGCCCTAGGCCTGTCGAAGGGGCGGCTGTTGCCAATTGATTCTGTCGCCGCGTCCCCATGCGACTCCCCATGAATGATCAAGGGTTCGGCGACAATGTCTTCCACGCGAAAGCGCGGATCGAGCGAGGCGAACGGGTCCTGAAAAATAATCTGCAAGTCGCGGCGCAGCCGGCGCATCTCGCTCCCGCTGGCCGCAAGCAAGTCGTGCCCTGCGAGGCGAATCGTGCCTGACGTGGGTTCAATCAGGCGAAGGATCAACCGTCCCAGCGTGCTCTTGCCTGAGCCCGACTCCCCGACCAGCCCCAGCGTCTCGCCGGCGCGAATGTCGAGCGAAACGTCATCAACCGCGCGCACCTCGCCCCGCGACTTCCCCCCAAACGGCGATTCACCGCGGGAAAAAACTTTCGTGAGGTTGCGGATTTCGAGCAGCGGCATGATGCGATGTTAACAGTACCGAGTACCGAGTCGCGAGTCCGAGCCAGATTGCGGGTACTTGGAGGCGTTCCCGAGATCCTGACATGCAGGTCCTGAAATGAGGGCTGGCATTCTATATTCCAGAATATAAACTGCCGCCGGATCATCCAGCCGCGATCATGGGCACCGCTGCCAGCGCGGCCAGCAGCCCCAGGAATTTCCAGCGACTGAAGTGTTCTTTCAAAACCAGCCGTGCCAGAAGCACCGTGACGGCCGGATAAAGCGAAGTGATGACCACCGCCTCGTCGAGGCGCCCACGCTGGCTGGCAAAGATGAACAGGGCGCTGGCCGTGATGTCGAGGCATCCGGCAAACATGCCGAGCGCGGCCCGGGGACGGTCCAGCCGCAGCGGCGCGCGGGTTACGGCGACCGCGAGCGCCGTCGCCCCAAACGATCCGATGCGGGAGATGGCGGCGATCCAGACCGGCGAGCCGCTCGTCTGGTGAATGCAGAGATAAAAGCCGGCGAATCCGACCCCGGCAAGCGCGGCCATGCCCACGCCTGCCGGGCGCCCAGCGTCGTCTTTGACGTCCGACGGCTCCGGGCGCGTGATCAGCCAGATGGCGAGGAGGGCGAGGAGGAAGCCCGCGATCGTCCAGCGGCTGGGTGCGCCTTCCATGGCGATATCGGCCAGCGTAGGTATGGCTGCGCCCAGTAACGCCGCGATCGGAGCGGTCAGGCCCATCTGACCCGAAGCCAGGGCGCGGTAGAAAATGGCCAGCGAGAATCCTCCCACCGCCCCTGCCAACAACGCCCAGAGAATGCTCGAGCGCGAGGGGAACGCGCCATGCTGCGAAAGCGCAATCGCGAACATGAGGGCAAAGGCGCAGACATGCGAGAAGGCGGTGAGCACGAACGCATTGGCCCGCCGCGACCCGTATCCCCCGGCAAAGTCGCTCGTGCCCCACAGAAGGACAGCGGTAACCGAGTAGGCCGCGGGCGCGAGTTGGGTCAGCGAGGACACGCCGGACGAGGGTAACATGCGAGCGAAATCGAGGAAAAAAGTGAAAGGCGATGACCACGAACCCATGGATTAAGGCTGGCCGATGGGATACGCTATTGCGGCCTACGGAGGGATCGCCATGAAACGCCTGCTGATCGCCATCGTGTGTCTCGTCTTTAGCGCCCCTGCTCTTGCGCAAACTGCGGACACGGACCCGGCCACCCGGGACGACGTCATTCTATATCTCCAGACCATGCATACCCACGACCTGATGCGGAGAACGATGGAGGTGCAGATGAAGAACGTCCAGCAGTTGCTGCACGATCAACTCCTGAAGGACAAAGGCCAGCTTCCCGCGGATTACGACGTACATATGCGGAAAGCGATGGAGGATTTGCTCCAGACCATGCCGATGGACGAGATCACCCAGGCGATGATTCCCGCCTACCAGGCTCATTTTACGAGAGGCGACATCGCAGCCATGAATGCGTTCTATTCCTCGCCGGTCGGCCAGAAGGTCCTGCAGGAACTCCCCGCGGTCATGCAGGAGGGTTCGCAGGCAGCCATGCCCATCATGAGCAAGTACCTCGCCGATTGGCTGGCACGCATGAAGCCCGGACTTGAGCCGGAACAGAAGAGCACGCCGGAGAAAACCGGCTCAGACTCCAGCGTCCCGAACTGAAAAGGAGGGTCGCTCTGGCTCACTCCGGGCTACAGCTCCGCGACTTCTCAGCTCCTGCAACTCAGTGCTCGGGAGCGCTTTTAGGCGTGTTAGAATTTCCACGAGCTGTCTTCCAGAGGAAAGCTTCGTTCTGAGCAGATCAGGTTCTGAGCGACCGGGTTCTGAGAGATCACGTTTTGATCGAACTGGCACCGTCGATTCTTTCGGCTGATTTCGCCCGTCTAGGTGAGCAGGTGCGCGCCGCGAGCGAAGGCGGCGGCAGTGTCATCCATGTGGACATCATGGATGGACACTTCGTCCCCAACCTCACCATCGGACCGCCGGTGGTGAAGTCGCTGCGCCGGGCGACCGAGTTGCCGCTCGATTGCCACCTGATGATCGAGAATCCAGACGAGTACATTCCCGCGTTTGCCGACGCAGGAGCCGACTGGATTTCCGTGCATCAGGAAGCTTGCCGGCATCTGAACCGAACGTTGCATCTGATCAAGACTCACAACTGTCTGGCGGGCGTCGTAATCAATCCGGCCACGCCGGTGGATACACTCTCGGAAGTGCTCGATATTGCGGACTATGTGCTGGTCATGTCGGTGAATCCGGGGTTTGGCGGGCAGAAGTTCATTCCGTCCACGTTGCACAAAATGCGGCGCTTAGCCGAGATTCGCAGCCACCGTGGGCTGTCGTACCGCATCGAAGTGGATGGCGGCGTGGCGCTCGATACGGTGGGCGAAGTGGTTCGCGCCGGGGCGGAAATTCTGGTGGCAGGCAACGCCGTGTTCGGCAATGGCGATCCAAGGAAGAATACGCAGGAGTTGCTGAAAGCAGCCACGGAGGCAGCCCTGCAAAAGGTCTAGGTTTTGTGGGACCGGGTCTCTGACCCGGTCAGGCCGGGCGCAGCCCGGCGGGTCGGTGCACCCAGATCTTGGAACGGCGTTAGTCTGAGCAAGTTTGTCTGAACAAGTTAGTCTGAACAGGTTAGCCTGAACAGGTAAAGAGCCGAGCTTTTGCGGCGGCCGGGTCAGAGACCACGTTCTCACACATTTTTCCCGAGGGTCCTATGTCGCGTCGAATTCCGTTGATTGCGGTGCTGGGCATGCTGTTGGCCTTCACCGCCGCCTGCACCAACAAGAAGTCGGTTAACCCGCTGGCCAACATCGGGTCCAAGCAGCCCGATAAGGTCCTGTTCGACAAGGCCATGGATGCCATGCGGCACAACCGATTCGACGTAGCTCGCCTCACGCTGCAGACCCTGATCAACACCTACCCCGATTCCGAGTACATCGCCCGCGCCAAGCTGGCCGTCGGCGATTCCTGGTACGCGGAGGGCGGCACCGCTGCCCTGGCCCAGGCCGAGCAGGAGTACGACGACTTCGAAACATTTTTCCCCAACATGCCGGAGGCGGCGGAAGCACAACTGAAGATCGCCAACATCCATTACCAGCAGATGGAAAAGCCGGACCGCGACTACACCCACGCCAAACGCGCCGAGGACGAATACCGGAAATTGATCCTGCAATACCCCGACAGCAAGCTCGTGCCCGAGGCCAAGCTGCGTCTGCTGCAGGTCCAGGAAGTGCTGGGCGAGCGCGAGTTTGAGATTGGACGCTTCTACTACTTGCGCGAATCCTATGCCGCGTCGATCGCCCGCCTGAAGTCGCTGGTGCAGGACTATCCGCTCTACAGCCACGCCGATGAAGCGCTCTATCTCCTGGGGCAGAACTACGAGGCGCAAATTGAGCGCTTGCGGAAAGCTCCAACCTGCGACGTCCATGGCAAACCGCCGGGCTGCGCCGGCGAGGCCGCGAAAGCGCGATACATCGAAGAGTTAACCAAGAGCGCTTCGGAAGCTTATGACAAGATTCTTACCCGCTACCCGATCATGGACAGTGCCGATGACGCCAAGAAACGCCTGGAAGCGCTGCACCAGCCGGTTCCCCGGCCCACCCGGGCTGCGGTCGAGCAGAACAAAGCCGAGGATGCGAGCCGGCGCGAGTCCACCACCGCGGAAAAGTTGATGGGGATCGTAAAGAAAGGACCTGATGTGGCGCAGGCGGCCCAGGTAGGCGAGCCCACCCTGGTCGACCCCACTCCGGTGAGTGCGACCGAGGTAGTGCGCACCGAGGCCATGGCAGCCATGGAGCCGGGCCGGAAGGGCGCTGTGGGCGTGGAAATTGTTAAGCCGGAACAACCCGCCGCGAATGAGCCCGCGCCACGTTCGGACTCAACGCCGTTGGGAGCTTCGCCCTTCGGGCAGCCGGCTGCGCCTGGCAAAGCTGCGGTCGCGGCTGATCCTAACGAGCTAAAGCCGAACGTGCCCGCCGACCCCAACGAGTTGAAGCCGACCGACAGTGGGGGCGACCAAGCCCTGCCTCCGCCACCCCAAGTGAATGAGATCCAGCAGGGGCAGTCGTCGTCGTCCTCAGCCACCGCCGGTGCCGCGAATTCCGCGCTGGCCACGGACCAGGAGATCTCCAGCAGCCGCAAGAAGAAAAAGAAGGGATTGAAGAAGATCGTTCCCTTCTGAGAACCGGCTGCCAGCCATCAGCCGTACGAGGCGCCAGCGAACGCGGAGGCACCGAGTACGTCGTTTCAAGCCCCTGCCATTGCCCTCCCGCCCTCTCCTTGCGCACTGGGTGTTGACCACTGGTAACCAGTTACTTCCCTTCTGGATCATTGACTTACGTTGAGGCGCAGGTTACCTTCGCGGTATCTCTCCTCAGAGGATACCTTTGGCCAGGAAGATACTGCTCGCCGATGACAGCGTGACCGCTCAAAATATGGGGCGGAAAATCCTCGCGGATGCAGGCTACGAGGTCATTACCGTCAACAACGGCTCCGCCGCGCTGAAAAAGATCGCCGAGGCCAAGCCCGACCTCATCGTTCTGGACGTTTATATGCCCGGCTACAGCGGGCTGGAGGTCTGCCAGCGCCTGAAGGAAGTACCGGAAACCTCGCGCATCCCGGTCCTGCTGACGGTCGGCAAACTGGAGCCCTTCAAGCCCGAAGAAGCCAAGCGGGTGCGCGCCGAGGGCTTCATCGTCAAGCCCTTCGAGGCCAGCGAACTATTGAGCGTCCTGGCCAAGCTCGAAGACAAGATTGTGCCCCGTCCGGAGCCGTCGAAGCCGGGCCGCTTTGCCCGCGCGAATGCCGCCATCGAAGAAGGGCGGTACGACAAGACGGTCGCCGTGGAAGAGGACACGGGCTGGAAGAACCGGATCGCGTTTCCCTCCAAAAAGAGAGACAAAACTCCTGAGCCCGAGGACGACGACTCGTCAATCTACAACCCAGTAAACAAGGACATGCGCACGCTGGTTGACCGTCAGCCGGCACGCCAGCCACAGCAGGCCAAGACAGATAACGACCGGCTGGACCTGGGAGCTCTCGTTCCGGAGGGCTTGCCCAAGGACGTTACTCTGGAAGAGATTGCCGCCCTGGCGGCGGCTGCGGCCAAGGTGCAAGGCAAGATTGCCGAGGGCAACATCGCCCCGCCACCGCCGGAACCGCCCAGTGCCGTAACTGAAGCCGCAAAGCTCGAAGCCGCGAAGAACGAAGTTCAGGGCGAAGCGAAGCCCGAGGCCAGGGCGGAAGAAACGCGGCCCGTGGCCGAGCCGCCGCGGGAAGTTACCGCGCCAGCCGGAGCGACGTTCGCCGGGAATAAGCCGGATGAGATCATCGCCGCGTCTGCAGAGACGCACGGCGAAGCCGCCAGGCAAGACAGCCTTCCCGCTGCCCATCCCTCCCATGGGATGGCCGCGATTGCGGCATTCGCTCCGGCCGCTGCCATGTCGGGCGCAACTTCCGGGAACGGATCCGAGTCGCACGGCCCTGCCGAACCGCCCATCTCCATAGGTGAGCCCGTGACCATGGCGGTGGCCGCCGGAGCGGAATACTCCCGCGCAGCATCGCGCTGGACGGCGGTTCCAACCGCGATCGCCCACGAAGAATCTGCAATCTCCCTCGAACTCGAGATGCAGAAAGCCCACGCTGCCTTCGCCGCGGCTGAGGGCGCTCATGCGGGTTTGGTCGCACTGATTCCCGATATTCGTCCCGCAGCCGCCGAGCCAGTGGAGCTCCCGCCCCGATTGAGGACGCAGTAGCTGAGCCGGTCGCTCCTGTGCCCGCGTCTCCGGTTCCGGAAATGGCGCCGAGCGAACCCAGCTTCCCCAGCATGAGCGCGATGGCCAGCGCCGCAAGCGAAGCCATCAGTTCTGCGGTCAAGGAATTGGAAAAGGTAGCCGCGTCGTACTTCGAGAAGCCGGCAACGGAGCCCGCTACCGAGCCCGCGCCCGTTCCGGTGGCCCAGCCTGTGCTCGATTCGCCGCCCATCGTCGAAGCGAAAGCGGAAACCGAAGCGAAAACGGAATCGAAAAGGACACGGAAAAACGTCCGGTTGCGGAAGCCACCGTGTCGGAATCCACAGCCGCTGCGGCAGATGCTTCGGGGAAGCTGCCCGAATCTCTGGAGAACGAACCGCTGAAAGCCGACGAAGCGAAAAGCCACGAGCACAAATACCAAGAACCGAAAAGTAGTCGTGAGGACCGGAAGAACGAAGAACCGCCGGTCGTCGCAGCCGCTTCCGAAGCCGTCGCAGAAACGTCGGGCACGAATCCGCAGCCCGAAGCCGAGGCGCCAAAACTGGCGAACGAATTCCCATCCGACCAGTCTTCACCCGAACAGACTTCAGCCGGCCCAGTTTCGGCAGACGCAGTTTCGAGAGCGATGGAACCGCCGCCGAGCGAACCGGTGGCAGCAGTTACCGCCGATATGGGAAAGAAAGAATCGGATATAGCTGCCACCACGGCCGCCGCGTGGGCGAGCTGGCGGCGGATTCGCGAGTCCGATCCCAAGGCCCAGGCGCCGTCTGCAAAGCCTTCCCGGGACGAAGACGAAGCGGAAGAAGAATCGTCCCCCCGCGATGCAGCCGCCATGGCCGTTGCCGCCGGTGCGGAAAAGGCGCCCGAGGACATTCCGCCAGGAGCCGAGTCCGAATCCGGCGAAATCGCCAGCATCGTCGACAGCGTCCTCGCCGACATGCGCCCCAAGATCGTCGCCGAAATCTCGCGCAAGCTAGGGAAGAAAAAGTAAGCGTAGCTCTCAGTTGCAAAGACAACTGAGTCTAGGGAACGGACTTCCGCTAAGGGGTCCGTCTTCTTTGGAAGGCGATTCGAACCATGCGGGAGAAACTGTTCTCCGGTTCTGGGGTAACTTTGTTGGTGGCAGCCTACGTAATTTTCTACGGTCTCACGTCTAAGAGTTTCAGCTTCAGATCGCGGTCTTGGAAACCTGATGAAGAGCACGTTGAGTTTAGTCCGAGATGGCACCATCGGCTGCTGATTGTGCTGGCTGGAGTCATCGTTGCGATTACCTCTCTGCTCACCATCACTGGCTGGCGTTGGCGGCATTGAAGGTGCCGATTTTGGAGCGTTTTTTGGAACAGATGGACCAACTGCGGCGGGATGGACCCAAGAATTATGCAGAGCACTATCCTCGCAGGCCAAGCAGTGCGGGTTCATGTCAGCAGTAAGTTGGTTCCAAAACCTGTTCGATGGATGCCTCTCGCTCAAATCTGCAGAAGCCGATGGCCGGACTTCCCGGCAAACGAGGCACGCTTTTCCCCGAGTGATGCTATTCGGCTGATTGTGTCAGTTCGTTGGCCCAGCGATTTCGAAGCGTTTGTTCCGCCGGTGGTTGAGACCAAACTTTCGAACCACACGATTGAAGTCTAGTTCCAGTCACGCCTGCGTCTTGAGGAAATCGGGGGTAGAGGGGTGCATATTCCCTCCCGTCCTGTTCTCACCCCCGTCTCGGCATGCTGTGCTAAGGCGTTCTTGCGTTGAGTGTTCGCTCGCTTTAGCTGGGCTTCAGGACCGTTCGCGGTTTGGCGTCCAATCTTTGCAGCGTCGAGCATGTTTTTGGTCGCGTCACCAACTGCACAACGAACACAGTTCGTACGTCCGTCTTGGATCGTTTTTCCGCAGCCGCGACAGAGGTTATCTCTCCGTGGCACTGAGATGGTTGATGGAAGTGGCAGCGCACCTTTTGCCTCCCGTTTGTTGTTCTGAGTCAACCTGGTCGCCATCGGGGCATCTGGTCTTCGGATCGTTGACCAGAACGCACGAGCTACCCACTCTGCAACGGGAGCTACAGCTCGACGCCAAATCGGTAACGTTTCTGAGAGCCGCACGGCAAACGATCCCATTAGTCGGCAATTGCCGTCACGCTCCTCGAAAAACCATTCCCGCCTCAGCGGTTGCCGCGTGACCCAATCAAGCAAATAAGCATCGACTTGAGCCCGTATGGGCTCCATCAGATCGCAAGCCAAGACTGTCGCGAGCTGGAGTATCGACGTGCAACACACCAATCCCCGGATCGAGTCCAAGCGCTGCAGCGGCAAGCCGCGATTCGCTTTCAAGCAGGGCATAGAGGTAATTGAGAATTGCATTCGGCGGATTTGCTGCGAGCCGGGGCGATCCCGTCAGCGGCGAGACACGTGCGCCGAAGCTGCAGCCAATGCTCGGGGACGTCGCTTTAGATCGCTTTTTAGGGAAGTTGATCGGCAATGTGCTCCATGCCGACCAATACACGCGTGCTGCCTGCGACTCGATCAGTCGGATCGTCGTGATGCTGTCGGCGTTCGGCAATTCTGCTCTGAATCGAGCGATTCCGTCAGCAGTTGTGGAATCGAGCAGCTTGTGACGGGCGACTCGTTCCTGCGCAGCGAGCTTCTGGCAAATCAATTCGCGCGCGATTTCGCAGCGCGGCTCCGGATGAATTCGCCAGTGCCTTGGGCATCGGCGAAGTTGGCATCTGAAGGGCGCACTGGTCCGGTGACTGCGAGAACCTTGCCGTCGCGTTCAAGCATGGTGAAGGCCGCATCTTGGTCTGAGAGCCACCTAAGCGCGGCTAGGGAAATCATTCCGTCGGAGCCGATGACAACCAATCTCTTTAACCCGTGGCCTATGCGTGGAAGGCGGGCGTAGCGGCGATTCGGGCCAATGCCGTCGTGCAAGACCAGATGCCCGCGATCAACGCGGACCTGGATGCCGTAGCCGAACAGGGTCACGACCCCGTGACGCGGCACAGTCAGTTCGTAGTGGAATTGTGCGATTGCGGGAGTTGGCGTACGTTTTCTGTAGCTGCCATTGGAGCTCATGCCTCCGATGGTGGTTAGGGCTTGTCGGCTGCTCGTAACAGTCGGCAGGCCCGATCTTTCCGATGTTAGACCTCTGTCGTTTCGATTTCGTCAGCGATTTCAATAAATGCCCTTACGACCATTCTCATACCAGCCTTGGGTTGTTTTGCTTACTTCACTTGAAGTCCTCAATGACATCGCCAACACCTCACAACGACTCTCGCTCGTGTTTCAAGGGGACCACCTGGCGCATGCTTTAGATTCCGTATGCCGCTCAATTGCGGTCATTGGGCTGACTCCGACCAAAACACCTGCACATTCCCCGTGCTAGAAAGTCGCATGCGTGCATCGTCGCCATACTTTGAACGCGGAAATCGTTTATTCCGCTTCATCGACAACGAACTGCCCAGCATTAGCGTGAACGTGTTCCGGAAACGGAATCAATCCTGAGGCTACGCACAGTCTGACAACTTGTCATCGCACCGCTCGCAGGCTTTGCGTACAGCGGCATAGGTATTTGCTCGGATCAAGTCGTCACAAATCTCGCGACGCTGAACTTTGAGCATTCGGATTTTCTGAGGATTAGACTTCGTTGAGCCAATAGTTTCTTCGTTCAATGGCGATCCGCGAAGTCGATGTCAACAGCTGTCTGGCGCATTGCTCCAAATCGACACTCTCACCATTCGGATGTCATCTGCTAGCTGCACTCGCCAGTATTCGGCTGCGCTCATGGATTTGAGTCGGCGAGGATTGTGCGGAGTTCGGAACGAGAAATTCAGGTGGCGGTGTAGGTTGCGAGCGGAAGCGCGATGCCATCACGAAGCTGACGGAAAGCCTTGTAAAACTCGAGTCCCAAGCGTAGCAGCCCAGATCGATCGGCTTTGGTCCGCGTCTTGGATCAGAATTCGCATGAAACCATGCCAACAGTTCCATTTTATCATCGACGGATGCTCATCCAAGAGTTTTCACGCGAGAGGGATGAGTGCCGAGCGACGAAAGGAAAACGTCACACTCGCCCCGCAGGGCGACAAAGAACACGCGTTACTCAGCCCTAACGGCGCGGCGAGAAAGACAAGTACGACCGAACCACCAACCTTGCTCACCGACCTGCGTCGTGGCGAGGGTTCGTACGCGGAATTACTACGGAAGCACCACCTCGGTTCGCGCACGGCCCGCAGATATGCAGGTCGGGATCTTCTCGGCGGAACTCGTGGCAAGCGAGTGCGCGCGAGCAAGAGCTGACAGGCGTGTGCGTGAGCTCAAGTTTCCGCATGCCGTTCGGGCGACGTGCCGCATCCGCACTCGCAGTTCGCCGGGACGCGACGAAAGCTGTCCGATTATTACCAACGACCGCGACGAAGCTCCTGGGCGGCAAGATGAGCGCTGAGGAATTCGAGGCCAAATGGCGTGGAGTGCGCATTGCGGGTCGGGAAGTCTTCGCCGATGCAGCCGGCGATTCTTGGAATGGAGGACGCTGACGTTTTGAAAATGGAAAACTTGTACGCCAGTGTAGGACCGGAGAGATGATCGGCCGCACGGCCAAAACTGTTCTTCGCCGTGCTCGGCAACGGGTGCGTCCGCCGAGAAAGGTCTGTCCTTACTGTTTTGAGGCAGATCACATCGGCGGACGTAATCATATCGCTCACCTGACTGTAGATGCTTGCCAGACTCACCACGCTCAATTGACGGAACTGCGGCTGGCTGCGGGTGCGGAAATGAAGAAGCAGCCCAACATGATCAAAACCGTCGAGATGGCACTCCGTTCGCTCGCAGTCACCGGACGTGCCATCGCATCAGCTATGCGAAAAACTTTGTGAGGCCCTGGAATTCTGCGCTGAGATACTGAAAAGAGCAGCGGCGTTAGGCGAAGCAATTCGTGATCGCACGTGACCGATAGGCTTGATCTCTATTTTCGCGCACATACGATCCCGATTACTACCGCAAAAGGAATACCGGTCGAAGCGACGCGCAAAGATCAGCCGAAGCACGCGCTCATATTCCGCTGCGCGACCACCGGAGATGAAAAAAAAGAACTGCTTTTCGGTGCGTACATCTGCGCTGAACTGGAAAATGCGGAGTACGTCGCAAATGAAATTGGTCTGTTCTACCGGGACGGTCATCCGGAGGAATTGCGGGCTTTGACGCGCTTTGTGAAGGGCAGCGCTTTTGAGCTCGGAAGCGCAGAACAGTTCCGGCGCAAGGTTTTCTTGAAGTACCTGAAGGCAGGAGCGCTCATCGTTGCCTACGATGCGCCACGTGAGATCAGCCGGATTGCGGTCAAGTGGAACAAATCCACGAAAACACGGCGCGCCTTCTCGTTCTACTTTCCGAATGTTTCGGGACAAGAAAACGGGCAAGATGCGCCCCAGCGGATACGAACCTGGGCATTTCGATTGAGAGTCTGGACGCCGCGAAGGCGATCTATCGCCTGATCAAGTACAA
The DNA here is from genome assembly GCA_963825155.1 of uncultured Acidobacteriaceae bacterium. Classification (GTDB taxonomy): domain Bacteria; phylum Acidobacteriota; class Terriglobia; order Terriglobales; family Acidobacteriaceae; genus Sulfotelmatobacter. Next base: position 142,608 of record CAWGRZ010000009.1, read on the forward strand.
ATTTCACGACAGAGATGCGGAGCGCGAAGAGGAAGACAAAAAGTTCTCGAACGTTCACATTCTCGATCTGAAGACGCTGACCGCCGTTCTTACCGGAGAGGTCCTACATCATTTCCATCCGCCTGTGACATCTTTGGAGCTCCGGCGAGCAAGGCAACGCAAGTCTTACTCGCGCGTAACCAAACCAGCAATTGAGCGACTGCTGAGAGATGTGACTGCCGAACTGGAATTGCTGAATCGCCTCAAGCAGGAATTCGAGCAGCACCCAGTTGATCTGCTACCCGAACGCTGCTACTCGCCGGCGACGCTTGCGAAATCCTATTTCTCCGCGATGGGAATAAAGCCGCCGCAGGAAAAGTTCAAGATTCCGGACAGGATCAACGGAATAGCCACGCAGGCGTTTGTCGCCGGGCGTGCTGAATGCATGATCCGGCGGACGCCCGTACCTGTCACGTACGTCGATTTCCATGCGCAGTTCCCAGCGGTGAGCAGTCTGCTCAGATTGCCGGGAAATATTGTGCGCTGAGAGTCTGGAGTTTGCCGACTTCACCGCCGGCGCGCGTGAGATGGTGGAAGCGCGTAACTTGGAGATTGTTTCCGCCCAGAATTCTGGAAGCAGCTTCGCTGGTTCGCGCTCGTAGAACCAAACGAAGATGTTGTTCCTATGCGCGCGAAATTTGGCAAGCGGGCAGATTCCGACCCAACTTTGGGATGGAATTTTCTCACCTCAAAGCAGCCCGTTTGGATAACGGGTCCGGACGCAATCGCCGCAAAACTGATGTCCGGCAAGCCGCTCAAGATCTTGGAAGCCATCGCGGTTACTCCGCACGGAGTGCAATCGGGATTAAAGCCCGTGAAACTGTACGCCCAGCTCGAAGTAGATCCTCGTCGTGACGATCTGGCCGTGAAGTTGGTTGAATTGCGACTTCGCGATGAAGGCCAAAAACCCAAAGCTGGCGGGCGGATTGAAGGTGGCAGCGAACAGTGCCGCGTTCGGCCTACTCTGCCAGATGAACGTCAAGGATCTTAGATTCTCCCTCTCCCTTGCATGTTTTTTCCGGAGAGACGGACTATCTGACTCCGCCTGACAAGGTTTGGGAGCGGCCTGCGGAGTTCTATTGCCCCGTGATCGCTGCACTCGTGACGGGCGGGTCGCATTTGCTCTGCGCCATGTTGGAGCGCATGGTGCGAGACATGGGAGGTCAGATCGCAGCGATGGACACCGACAGCGCGATGATCGTTTCAACCAAAGATGGCGGTTTGGTTCCATGCGCGGGCGGCCCACACAGGCTCGCAAACTACCAAGCGGGGAGCGGGAATGCCGCCATCAAGGCGCTGTCTTGGGCTGAGGTGGATCGTATTCGCGAGCGGTTCGAAGCCCTCAATCCGTGGCGCAAAACGCTCAAAACTCCGTTTCTGAAGCTTGAGAAAGAAAACTTTGATTCGCATGGCGATCGCCAGCAGCTGAACTTCTACGGAATTTCAGCGAAGCTGTACTGTCTGTTCAATCTGGACGGAAACAGGCTGCTGGTCCGCAAACCTTCCGGCCACGGTCTGGGATTCTTACAGGCGCCCTACACGATTGCAGACTGGCAGCGCAGGACAGGACGGAAATGGAAAGAGAACTTGCCGCCATGGATTTATGAGGCGTGGCATTTCATCGTCTCGCGGGAACTCGGTCTTCCACATAGGCCGCCATGCGTGGTTGAAGCAGCCAGCGGTCATGGCGGTGCCAATTACAACACCTCAAGTGCTTGGCACGGCTCGGCGTTTTCAAGGATGATCTTCGCCCATTCACCGTGATGACAGTCCCATTCCCCAACGAAAGAAGTCGGAGATCCGCTCTGGACGCGGATACTTCATCATGCCGCACACAGAAAAACTCGACGATTTGCACGGGCGTACGATGGTGAACATTGTCAGCGGTGAGAGCTTCCACATTTACGACAAGAATTCATCGAGATTGCCCAAGCCTCCGGGCTGGCTTGTCTCTCGAGACGATGGAAGACGAAATCAATCACATTCTGTCGAGAGCCGAAAGCAAGTTTTGCACTCCCAACGGCGGCATCATGCACGAGCAAAACAATCGGTCTGCTTGTGCGCAGGCATATCGTTGCTGGTGAGTTTCATTTCATCGGCAAAGAGGCATCACGCGCTGGGCGAGCGGGCCTGATCTGTCGATGATGGCCGAAGCGGGAGCACTGGACCCGACGGATGAAACTTGTCGCGAGTACGAAAGAGTAGTTGACGCGAAATATCTGGACGAAATCCGGACAGAAGCAAAACAATTTTCCACATTTGACCCTTCTTTTCTCGCGCCTGTAAGATTCAAAGAGCACTCAGCGTTCAGTACTCAGCCGTCAGGATAGAGCTTACCCGGGGGACCGTTTTTGACTGGCTGATTGCTGAAGGCTGAGTGCTGATTGCTTTCCATGCCGCACGAACTGCCCAAATCCTACGAGCCGGGCGCGATTGAAACGCGCTGGGCCGACTATTGGATCAAAGAAAAGCTCTTCTCCGTGTCCACGCCGCCGGAGGGCCCGCCTTCCGAAAAAACGACGCGTCCGGTGTTCACGCTCCTGCTGCCGCCGCCGAACGTGACCGGTCGCCTGCACATGGGCCACATGCTGAACCAGACGCAGATGGACATCATCGTGCGCTGGCACCGCATGCGCGGTTTCATCACGCTCTGGCTTCCCGGTACGGATCACGCCGGCATCGCCACCCAGATGATGGTGGAGCGCCAGCTCGCCAGTGAAGGCGTGAAGCGCAGCGAACTGGGGCGCGAAAAATTCATTGAGCGCGTCTGGGAATGGAAAAAACTCTACGGCGGCGCCATTCTCGACCAGATGAAGCGCCTGGGAGCCTCCGTTGACTGGGACCGCGAATACTTCACCATGGACGAGAATCTGTCGCGCGCGGTGCGCGAGGTCTTCGTCCGGCTGTATGAACAAGGACTGATCTATCGCGGCAAGTACATCGTGAACTGGTGTCCGTGGCACGAGACCGCGATCTCCGATCTCGAAGTGAAGCACGAAGACGTGCCCGGAAAGTTGTGGGAGATTCGCTATCCGGTGGTCAGCAGCAGCGACGAATTCATGACGGCGAGCGAGGAGTTCATCACGGTCGCGACCACGAGGCCCGAGACGATGCTCGGCGATACTGCGATTGCGGTGAACGCGAAAGATGAGCGCTATACGCATCTGCACGGAAAGAAAGTTCTGCTGCCGCTCATGAATCGCGAGATACCGATCATCACCGACGAACTGGCGCAGCCGGAGTTCGGCACCGGCGCGGTGAAGGTGACGCCGGCGCACGATCCTAACGATTTTCAGGCGGGACTACGCCACAACCTTCCCCAGATCGACGTCATGGACGAGCACGCACACATGAACCACAATGCCGGACCGTACGCGGGTCTCGATCGCTTCGAAGCGCGCAAGCGTGTGCTGGCCGATCTGCAGAAGCAGGGGTTTCTCGTCGCCGAGAAAGATTACGCTCTCTCCATCGGCAAGTGCGACCGCTGCGGAACCATCGTCGAGCCCCGCCTTTCCGAACAGTGGTTCATCAAGATCAAGCCTCTGGCCGATCGCGCCAAAGAAGCCGTCGAAAGCGGCGAAATCACCATCGTCCCCGACAATTACCGGACGATTTATTTGAACTGGATGAACAACATCTACGACTGGTGCATCTCGCGCCAGTTGTGGTGGGGACATCGCATCCCGGCCTGGACCTGCGAAGGTTGTAAGGAAATCATCGTGGCCCGCGAAGCTCCGGCCACGTGCCCGAAGTGCGGCGGTGCAAAACTGGAGCAGGTTTCCGACGTACTCGATACCTGGTTCTCGTCCGGCCTGCTCCCGTTCACCACCCTGGGCTGGCCGGAAAAAACGCGCGATCAGGCGGTGTTCTATCCTACGACGCTGCTGATCACGGCCTACGAGATTCTGTTTTTCTGGGTCGCCCGCATGATCATGTTCGGCTGCCATTTCATGCAGGAGCACGAGCAGGACGCGGCGATCAAGCAAGCCAGCGGCTGGGGCGATAAGAAGAACGACAGCGTGCCCTTCCGGCAGGTATACATCCACGCCCTGGTGCGCGATGCTGACCGCCAGAAGATGTCAAAGACCAAGGGCAACGTAATCGATCCCCTGGAGATCATCGAGCGCTTCGGCACGGATGCGACCCGCTTCACTCTCGCCGCCATGGCTGCGCCGGGTACCGACATCGCTTTCAGCGAGAGCCGCACCGACGGTTACCGCGCCTTCGCCAACAAAATTTGGAATGCGGCCCGGTTCATGTTCATGAACGTGGATCGTATTGGTTTTGTGTGGGACCGGGTCTCAGACCCGGTCATGCCGGGACAAAATCCCGGCGGCTCTGACCATGGCGCGGGTGTTGGCGGGTTCCAGACTTCATCGCTCGAGGACCGCTGGATTCTTTCGCGCTTCAATCGGGTTGCAGCCGACGTCAACGATGCGCTGAAGACGTATCGTTTTCACGAAGCGGCAAACCGTATCTATGATTTCTTCTGGGGCGAGTTCTGCGACTGGTATCTGGAGCTCATCAAGCCGCGGCTGAATTTCGACGAAGGCGCTGACAGCAGCTCGGCGCAAGCAGCCTGCGCGAATCTGGTGAACCTGTTCGACGCGTCATTGCGCCTGCTGCATCCGGTGATGCCGTTTATCACGGAGGAAATCTGGCAGGCGCTGTACGAGGGCAAGCCTCCGCTTAAGTCGATTGCGCTGGCGGCCTATCCGCAGCCGAACGAAAAGCAGATCGATCTCGCCGCCGAGACCGAGATGGCGATCCTGCAGGACTTGATTGTCAACGTGCGCAACCTGCGCGCGGAGCTGAAAGTCGAGCCCAGGAACAAGGTGCCGATCGAGGTTTTCGCGCATGAGCCGGCGATTCGAACCATGATCGAGCAGAATCGCGGCTCAGTCGAGCGCCTGGGAAATGTGGAGAAGATCACATTCGTGGACAGCTCGCTGGCCTCAAAAGCCGGCGCCCGTGGCACCGCGCGTTTCGACGTGCATGTAATCTATGAACGCAAAGTCGACGTCGCCGCCGAATGCGAACGCCTCAAAAAAGAGTTGGAGAAGATCGAAAAAGAGCTGGCCAACAATCAGAAGCAACTGGGGAACCCACAGTTTCTGGCCAAGGCGCCTGAGAAAGTGGTCGAAGGTTTGCGTACACGGGGCGCCGAGCTGGTTGTGTTGCGCGAGAAGACGCTGAGTAAGATCAAGGAATTAGGCTGCGGATGAGGAGAAACGCCGCGGTCTTCGACTGCCGGACAGCCGAGGGCGGCTGTCCCCACATGTTTCGCACTGGCAGTTAACCACTGAGCATTGCCTTTATGGACTGGAATTCACGACGCATCACCGCCATTCTGGAGAACGCGCTGCTCGAAGACCGGGCCACGCGCGATGCCACCAGCTATGCCTGCGTCGATCCCAACCAGCGCGCGTCGGCCACCATCATCGCTAAGCAGGAGTGCATCCTGGCCGGGATCGGCTGTGTGGCACGCATCCTCGACGTGTACGCCGAGCTTGACGGGGCCGTCACCGCGCACTACGAAGTCACCACCCATCCCGAGATTTTCGACGGCGTGCGCCTGCACACGGGACAGTCCGTGGCCGTGATCCGTCACAACGCGCGCGTCATTCTTTCCTGTGAACGCGTCATCCTGAACTTTCTGCAGCGCATGAGCGGCATTGCCACCCTGACTCGCACCTTTGTGGCAGCCGTGTCGGGCACGCGGGCGCGCATTCTCGACACGCGCAAGACCGCACCCGGCCTGCGCGTGATCGACAAGAACGCCGTGCGCTGCGGCGGCGGACAGAATCACCGCCTCGACCTCTCCGACGGAGTGCTCATCAAGAACAACCACATCACTCTGGCCGGCGGCATCGTGCCCGCGCTGGAGCGCGCCATCCACAACCGCCGCGGCTCCCAGATCATCGAGGTCGAAGTGCGCACGCTTGACGAACTGGAGCTGGCGCTGACTCATGGCGGCGAAGCCATTCTGCTCGACAATATGTCGGTCGAGGACGTGCGCCGCGCCGTCGAGCGCTGCTCCCGGCTCGATACTCTCAAGGACGGCCGCCGCATCCCGATCGAGTGTTCGGGCGGCATCCGCCTCGACAACGTCCGCGCCTATGCCGAAACCGGGGTGGATTTCATCTCCGTCGGCCTCCTGACGCATTCGCCCCAGGCGGCAGACATGAGCCTCCGGGTCGTACCTGCCTAGACCACGGCCTAAAGCGACCTTGGCCCCGTCCTTGTGGACCGTCCTCAGCCCCACTTTCGTGTCCCGATGATTCTTCCGGAAAAGCGGGTTTTGTCGCTAACATAATCGTCATGCCATCGCACCTGAAAGTGGGCTTCCTCGCACGGACTTCGCTGCTCTGCATGATGGCGACGGCTCTCATTTTCTTGCAGGGATGTGGAAGCTCGGGCGGATCCGGCGGCGGTGGCGGCGGAAATCCTCCCGCCGCACCCTCAGGCCTATCTGCGACCGCAGGCAACCAACAGGTGAGCCTCACCTGGAATGCCAGTGTTGGAGCGACCACGTACAACGTCAAACGCTCCACCACCTCGGGCGGACCCTACACTGGAGTTTCCAGCACCAACCGGACGACCGATACCGATAGCAGCCTCGCCAACGGCACGACCTATTACTACGTAGTCTCAGCGGTGAATGCCAATGGCGAGAGTGGAAACTCGGCGGAGGCAAGCGCAACCCCGGTTGGCGGTCCACCCGACGTGACCGTCACCGTCGATCCCACGCAGACCAAACCCATCTCGCCCTGGATTTACGGCATCAACTTCTACGGCGGCGTGACTGGCGCTCCGCCCTTGCTCACTCTGGACCGCGACGGTGGAAACCGCTGGACCGCCTATAACTGGGAAACCAATGCCTCGAACGCCGGCAGCGATTACCTTTATGAGAACGATAACTACCTGAGTTCCAGCACGGTTCCCGCCGAGGCCACGCGCAGCTTTGTCGCCGGCGACCAGGGTCGCGGCATGGCGAGTCTGATTACCGTTCAGCTCCAGGGTTTGGTCTCAGCCGACGAGAGCGGCCCAGTGAGCGTGACTAATCCGCCGGATATGACGCGCTTCAAAACGGTCGTCGATAAGAAGAGCACGATCTCCAGTGTCCCTTTCACGACCTCACCAGACACCTCGGATGCGTATGTCTACATGGACGAGTTCCTCTGGGCCATGGACCAGAAACTTCCTGGAATCTTCGGCGCCAGCCCGGCGCTTCCGACTTTCGTCAGTCTCGACAACGAGCCGGAACTGTGGAACTCAACGCACCTGGAAGTGCAGGGATCGGCGCCCGTCACCTCCGATAACTACATCGCAAAGACCATCACTCTCACCAAGGCCCTGAAAGACCAGTTTCCCAATCTCATAATTTTTGGCCCGGTACATTACGGGTTTCAAGGAATCTACAACTGGCAGGGCGAATTGAGCGCGACGCCCAACGGCGCGAACTGGTTCCCCGACAAATACCTTCAGGCGATGAAGACGGCTTCCGACGCGTACGGGAAGCCGCTGGTAGACGTCTACGACTTTCATTGGTATCCCGAGATCTATGACGCCAGCGGCACTCGAATTCTACAGTTGAGTGGCACCGCCCTCACCGATGCTCAGGTGCAACTCATTGTGCAAGGACCCCGCGACCTGTGGGACCCCACATTCAACGACGACAACAACAGCAATCCGTGGATCTACCAGGAACTCGGCAATAGCCCCATCCGGATTTTGCCGCGACTCCAGGCCAAGATCGATGCTGAATTCCCGGGCACGAGAATGTCCATCACGGAATACGAAGGCGGGGGCTGGAACCACATCGCTGGAACCATAGCTCAGGCGGACATGCTCGGCATCTTTGGCAACGAGGGACTCTTCGCGGCCAACCTGTGGCCGCCCAGCGGCACCTATGATTACGCGCTGGCCGGCTTCCGCGCGTTCCGCGGTTTCGACGGAGCCAGCGCGAATTTCGGAGACACGTCACTCGCGGCAACCTCCAGCGACGTCTCGAAGGTCGCTGTATATGCGAGTTTGGACAGCACTGCGCCCGAGCGGGCCGTGTTCGTAGCCATCAATCGTTCCACTTCTTCGCAGGCCGTCGCGATGAACGGCCTGTCTCTTTCCGGCACGGCCTCCGTATATCAGATCACCGCGAGTTCGGCGCAAGGGCAGAATCCGGTGCATCCCGTCCTGGTTGCGCAAATGCCGGTCAGCGGTACATCGTTGAACATCACGCTACCCGCTTTGAGCGTCTCGACAATTGAGGTGAAATAACACCGCGCGCCCGTGTCATTGTTGTTTCGCCGCGATTCGCGCATAATCTCCGCATCAGAAAGACCGGGACAATTCGTGAACGGCCGGCGCGGGCCAAGCTCGCCGCTGCGCATCAACCGCAGCCCACCGATGTTCGCCTCGGCCGCATCGTGCGCCTGCTGATGGAGCACGCCACCGTCGTGGTCAGCGGCACCAAGATCGCCCAGGAAATTTCTTCCAGCCGCTCCGAGGTCTGGCGCCTGATTCAGCAACTCCGCGGCCTGGGCGTCGACGTAGCTGGGCATCCCGCGACCGGCTATCAGTTGCGCTCGGTCCCGGACCTCCTCCTGCCTGAGGTTCTGCGGCCGCTGCTGCGAGGCACGACCTTCGCCGGACATCTCCATCACTTCTACAAAATTGGCTCGACCAACACCGCCGCCATGGCAGCCGCAGCCGAAGGCGCCCCGGAAGGCAGCGTCCTCCTCGCCGAAGAACAAACCGCGGGCCGCGGACGCGGCGCCAACTTGTGGCAGTCGCCGCGATCCACCGGAATTTATTGTTCCGCCATTCTGCGACCCGCGCTGCCACCCTCGGAAGTGCTGGTGCTGTCTCTGGCGGCTGGCCTCGCCGTGCATGCAGCCATCCAGCAAGTCGACGCGCGCGTCCATCCAGACCTGAAGTGGCCCAACGATGTCCTCATCGACGGCAAGAAAGTTTGCGGCATTCTCACCGAGATGAACGCCGAGGCCACGCGCGTCCGCTACCTCGTGGTCGGAATCGGCATTAACGTGAATCAGCCGAATTTCCCCAGGGAGTTGGCCGCAACCTCGCTGCGGCTCGCCACCGGAAGCGAGTGGTCGCGGGTGGAGTTGGCGGCGGCTTTGCTAAAATCACTCGACCGCGAATATCGCCGGTTGCTGGAAGATCCCCAGGCGCGGACCTCGATTCTGCGGCGCTTCGCGGAGAATTCTTCCTGGGTCACGGGTAAGGAAGTTCGCATCGAAGAAAATGGTTCATGCTTCGAAGGCACAACCGAGGGACTCGATGAGCGAGGCTTCTTGCGAGTCCGAACTCCGCAAGGAATGCAAACCGTTTTAAGCGGAACAGTAAGGGCACGGTGAGTCTGCCACTCGGCATTTAGTACTCAGAGCCAAGAGCCAAGAGCGCACATGCTACTCGTCCTCGATGTCGGTAACACGAACACGGTGCTGGGCGTCTTCGCCCGCGTGGCCAAGGTGCACCCCGGTGGCGACCAGGACGAACCTCCGCGCTACGAGCGCCTCCTGGCCAACTGGCGCGTGGCGACTTCCCAGACCAGCACGGTGGACGAATACGGAGTCCTGTTCCGCAATTTGTTCTCCATGGCCGGCCTGGAGGCCCGAGGGATCCATGGCATCGTGATCTCGTCGGTCGTGCCTCCGCTCGATCCTGTGTTGCGGCAGGTTTGCGAGCGCTATTTCAATCTGCGGCCTCTTTTCATCGAGCCCGGAGTAAAGACTGGCATGCCGGTGCACTACGACAATCCAGCGGAAGTGGGCGCCGACCGCATCGTCAACGCGGTCGCAGCCTTCGAGAAATATGGGGGCCCTTGCGTGATCGTGGATTTCGGCACGGCCACCACCTTCGACTGCGTATCCGCGAAGGGCGAATATCTGGGTGGCGTAATTTGCCCCGGCATCGGCATCTCCGCGGACGCGCTTTTTGAGCGCACCGCCCGTCTGCCGCGCGTTGAAATTCGCAAACCGGCTCGCGTGATCGGCTCGAACACCGTCGGCAGCCTGCAGTCCGGTCTCTATTATGGATATCTCGGGCTGGTGGATGGCATTCTCGAACTTTTGCTCGCCGAGTTGGGTCCGGAAACCTGCGTGCTCGCGACCGGTGGACTTGGCCCGATGATCGGGACGGGATCAAAGTTCATCAAGCACGTGGACGACTCGCTCACTCTCGAGGGCCTCCGCATCATCTGGGAGCGCAATGCGGCGACCCGGCGGGAGCCCCCAGCAGCGAAAGCCGCGCCCAAGGCCCCACCCAGGACCTCGTCGAAACCGGCTTCGCGTTCCGCCCGTTGACCAGCCGTGGAAAATTATTTCAACTACTTCACCGAGATCGAAGAGCGCTTCCTCCGCCGCCGCCGCGGCGGCCTGTTGCTTTCGACTCTGGACTGGGCCCTGATCGAAACCTGGAAAGATGCCGGGATTCCGCTGGAGGCTGTGCTCCGCGGCATCGACGCCGCCTTCGACCGCTACGACCAGCGTCCCTCGAAAACGAAGAAGGTGAACAGCCTGGCCTTCTGCTCGCAGCTGGTGCTGAGCGCGGCGGAGGATATGAAGGAAGCTGCCGTGGGCGTAGCTGCCGGGCCGCCGGACGCATCAGCCAAACCCCGTGCCGGCCAGGGGTTTGAGCCCGAGGTCGTCGCCTCATTCCTGCGCCGCAATGCGGATCTGCTGGAGGCAGCGAAGTTGCCGCAGGGAAGCGGAGTCTCTGCCCAGGTCCTTGCCCTGGACACCGCGAAAACTCTGCGCCAGCTTGCCGAACAGACGGAAAGCAAACCGGCCTCGCGTCTGGAAGACCTGGAGCTCCGCCTGACGGTGCTGGAAGAAAAGCTCTTCGCCGTGCTGCTGGCGTCAACTCCGGACGAGGAGATCGTCACCGTCCGCGCCCAGGCTGACCGCGACCTTGCTCCCTACCGCCGCAAAATGGCTGGGATGCAGATCGACCAGCTGCAAAAGCAATACGTCCACAAGCGCCTGCTGGAGAAATACGGCCTGCCGCGGCTGAGTTTGTTTTATATGTAAACCGTTTGCTGCACGCGAAGTTGTAGGCGTGACAATTGGGAAGGTCCCGACTTGAGTTGTGCCGTCCGTGCCGCAAAATCCATTGGCGGCTTCTAGCCGCTGAGGTAGGTTATTCACTCCACCGTGATCCACTCATTCGACGCATTGATTCTCGGGGGTGGCGCCGCTGGCCTGATGTGCGCCATCGAGGCCGGCAAGCGCGGACGCCGCGTCGCCGTGCTGGAACACGCCGACCGTCTGGGCAAAAAAATTCTCATTTCCGGCGGCGGCCGCTGCAATTTCACCAACCTCCACTGTCAGCCCGAGAATTTTATTTCCTCGAATCCGCATTTCGCGAAGTCGGCGCTGGCCCGCTACACGCCCGCGGACTTCATCGCGCTCGTCGAAAAGCACCGCATTCCCCATCATGAAAAAACGCTGGGGCAACTCTTCTGCGACGGTTCGGCCCGCGAAATTCTAGGGATGCTGGAAGAAGAATGCCGCGCCGCCGGAGTCACCATTTTCCTGAACACAAAAATTCAGGATGTGAGCCGGACCACCGAGTTTGTCGCGCGCACCGCCAACGCGGAATTCCGCACCCCCGCGCTGGTGGTCGCGACCGGAGGCCTCTCGATCCCAAAGATCGGCGCGACCTCGTTGGGCTACGATCTTGCTCGGCAGTTCGGGCTGAACCTGCGCGAGCCGTGGCCGGGCCTCGTACCCCTGTTGCTTTTACCGGAAGATCGCTCCCACTACTGCGACCTCACGGGCGTTTCCGCTGACGTCGTCGCCTCATGCCAGGGGCAGCACTTCCGCGAGAAAATGCTGATCACGCATCGCGGCCTGAGTGGTCCGGCGATTCTGCAAATTTCCTCCTACTGGAAGAAGCCAGAGCCGATCTGCATTGACCTCGCGCCCGGAACCGATCTGACCGCGATCTTCCACGATCCAAAAATCCCGCGCAACCCGGGCGCGTTGCGTGCGGAATTGCGGAAGATTCTGCCCGCTCGCTTCGCCGATCGCTGGCTCGAACTCCACACACCCGCCTCGTGGACAAACTTCGCGCTCGCCGGCATCGAGCACCAGGCCCATGCCTGGACCATCACACCCGCAGGCACCGAAGGCTTCGAAAAAGCCGAAGTGACGGCCGGAGGCGTAGACACGCACGAACTCTCAGCCAAGACCATGGAGAGCCGCCGGGTCCCCGGCCTTTTCTTCATCGGCGAAGTCGTAGACGTGACCGGCCACCTCGGCGGTTTCAACTTCCAGTGGGCCTGGGCCTCCGGCGCGGCGGCAGGGCGGGCGTTGTGAGTTTCTGATTTAGAATCACGTCTTGCTCCTCACCATCGAAAAACTGATCTACGGCGGCGATGGCCTGGCCCGCCTCCCCGCCGGCTCGCAGCCGGAGGATGCCCGCGGTCGCGGCAAAGCCGTGTTCCTCCCCTTTGTGCTGGCTGGAGAAAAAATCGAAGCTGCCCTCATCGAGCAGAAGCCGGGCTTCGCGCGCGCCCGAGCCGAGGCGATCGTCGAGCCTTCTCCGCACCGCGTCGAGCCCCCTTGCCCCTACTATGCCCGCTGTGGCGGCTGCCACTACCAGCATGCCGGCTACGAGCATCAACTGGAGATCAAGAAGGAAATCCTGCGCGAGAGTCTGCGCCGCCTGGCCAAGCTTGACCTTCCCGACGAGATCGAAGTCCATCCCTCGCCTCCCTGGAACTATCGCAATCGCTCGCGCCTGCAAGTGCAGGCGAAGCCCGCATTCGCCGCCGGATACTTCAAGCTCGCCTCTCACGAACTCCTCGCGGTGCAGCAGTGTCCCATCAGTTCGCCGCTCATCAACCGCGGCATCGCCGCCCTGTGGCAAAGTGGAAGCGCAGGCAAAGTTCCCGACGGAGTGCGGGAAGTAGAGTTCTTCGCCAACGCCGACGACACCCAACTGCTCGTGGAAGTCTGGTGCGCGGGCGAAGCCCGCCGAGCTGCGGTCAGAGTTTGGGCGGAGGATCTGGTGCGTGCCGCCGTGGCCGAGATTGCCGGCGTAGTGGCGTTCCGAGAAGCCAATCCCGGCGATCGCAAGGCCGGGACGCCGCAGGTTCTGGTTTCCGCCGGCGCTGCCCACCTGACCTATCAGACGGGGCGGGCGGCCTACCAGGTCAGCGCGGGTTCGTTCTTTCAGACCAACCGTCATTTGACCGACGAACTGGTCAAAATCGTCACCGCAGGCCGTTCCGGCGAGCTGGCTCTCGACCTCTACGCCGGAGCAGGTCTGTTTTCCACAGCCCTGGCCTGTGACTTTCATCACCTAGTTTCTGTTGAGTCGTCACAGACATCCTCAGCCGATCTCTCCTACAATTTGCCCTCGAATGGAGAGTCGGTCCAGGCCACAGCGGAGCAGTACCTGGCCCGTGCGGAGAATCCGGGGCGGGTTGGGAAGGCGGCAGTTTCTCAGCACAAGCCCGACCTGGCAGTGGTGGACCCGCCCCGGAGTGGCCTGGGAGAACGGGTGGCGCGCTCGCTGGTAAAGCTGGGCGCGCCACGGATTACCTATGTCTCCTGCGATCCCGCCACCTTGGCGCGCGATCTGGTTCCTCTGCTCGCCGCCGGCTACCAGGTCGAGCAAGTGCATCTGGTGGATTTGTTTCCCCAAACCTACCACCTCGAGAGCGTCGTGCACTTGGTGCGGTAACCCGGGAACGCTCTCGCCGCCAGGGATGCTCATGTGGGAGCACCAGGAAAGGCCCCAGCTTTTCTTCGCGGCTTTTGCGATGTTTCTTTGCGTCCTTTGCGGTTCAAGCTCTTGGCTGGCCCGAACCTGCCGAGACTCATTCCGAAGTTCCCTGTTCGCGCAGTAGTTATGATCTCGCCGCCCACTCCGACTGGTCCTCCCGCCTTCCACGTCAAGGCCTCGCGGCAGCCCATGCTGTGGGCTGCCGTGGCTTATTCCCTGGGGATCGTCGCCGGCGTCTACCTGTGGCGTCCCGCGCTTTGGTGGATCGTTGCGGGGACCGCGTTCGTCTGCGCCGCAGCGTACTTCGTGCAGCGACGGTCCGGATTTGCCTGGGCAATTGCCCTGGGGACGTTCTTTCTCGCCGGGGCGCTTCACATTCAAGTGCGCGGAGCCTCGACTCGTCTCGACACCGCAATTCAACCGTATGCTAACCTCCAGGAACTTCAAATCACCGCACACGTCACCCGCGATGGGCGGTTTCAAGAGGGCAGCTTCAGAGAAATAAGGCAGACGCTCGACGTCGAGGCCGAACAGGTGCAGACGGCCGCTGGCCAGATCGCCGACATTCACTCCGGCATTCGGCTCAGCATTTACGCCCCGCGCCGAAACAATGCAACTTCCCAGGCCAACTCCGACGACAATCCCGACGAAGACTCCGTCGGCTCTACCCCTGCCATGCCCGCCTTCCACTACGGCGAGCGAATCCGGTTCCTCGCCAAACTCAAGCTCCCGCACAACTTCCGCAATCCCGGAGGCTTCGACTATCAAGGCTACCTTGCGGACCGCGGTATCGCCGCTCTGGGCTCAGCCAAAATTGAAAACGTCGCCCTGCTTCCCGGGTTTACCGGCAGCCGCATCGGCTCCTGGCGCAGCCGCCTGCACCGGGCTGTCATCGCCAAAGTGCATGAACTCTGGCCTCCGCGCCAGGCCGCCCTGATCGATGCCATGGTGATCGGCGAAGACGCTTTCCTCCATCGCGACACCCGCGCCGACTTTCAGCGCTCGGGTACTTACCACGTTCTGGTTGTCTCCGGGATGAACGTGACCATCCTGGCGTTTGTCGTGTTCTGGACGCTCCGCCGCCTGCGCCTGGGCGACATCCCGGCAACGCTCCTGACCGTAGGGCTAGGCGTTGCCTATGCCTTCACCACCGAAGTGGGTGCGCCGGTGTGGCGCGCCACGCTGATGTGCGCGATTTACCTGGGCACACGCCTGCTCTACCGCGACCGCGCCATGGTCAACGCACTGGGCGCGGCAGCACTCGGGCTCCTGGTCTTTGACCCGCGCCAGCTCTTCACCGCCAGCTTCCAGATGACGTTCGTCTGCGTGCTCATCGTTGCGGCTATTGCCATACCCATCCTGCAGCGCACCTCCCAACTCTACAAGCAGGCGCTCGCCTACTGGGACTCCGCCAACTACGCCGCCCTGCTGCCGCCGCGGGTGGCGCAGTTTCGCGTGGACTTGCAGTTCATCGCCGCTCGGGTCGCGCTCTTCGTGGGAGAGAAGTGGTCGCCCAAATTGGTTCGCGCCATCGCCGGCTTCGCTCTCGCGGCATGGGAGTTACTCTTCATTTCCGCCGTCATGCAGATGGGACTGGCCCTGCCCATGGCCTATTACTTCCATCGTGCCACCACCATCGGATTGCCCGCGAATTTAGTCGTCGTGCCATTGACGCAATTGTTGATGCCCGCCGCCGTTGCCGCACTCACCCTGGGCTGCATTTCGCCGTGGCTCGCCAGGATTCCCGCACGGCTGACGGCGCTCGCGCTCGACGGGATCACCGGCACTGTCCGCGGCCTGGGCGCGCTGCGTCTGGCCGACCTGCGGGTCCCCATGCCCTCAATCGTCATCATCGTCCTGGCTGCCGCCGCCCTCGTGCTGGCGATGTGGGCGGCGCGCCGCCGCGCAGCTCTCGCCGCTGGCGGACTTGCGGCCATTCTCGTCGCCTCGCTCGTTCTCGCATTTGTCCCAGCCAGCCCGCGCGTCCGTCCCGGCGTGCTGGAGGTCACTTCCATCGACGTTGGCGAAGGCGACTCCATCCTTCTCATCTCGCCGCAAGGCCGCACCCTGCTGATTGACGCCGGAGGACCCATCGGTCCCGGCGGCTCGCAACTCGACTTCGGCGAAGATGTGGTCTCTCCCTATCTCTGGACGCGCGGCATCTCCCGCCTCGACGCAGTCGCCATCACTCACGGCCACTCCGACCACATCGGAGGCATGATCGCCGTGTTCAAGAACTTCAAGCCAAAGGAATTGTGGGTGGGCTTGATTCCGCCAAGTCAGGCTCTCGATCACGTCATCGCGACCGCTCACACGCTTGGCGTCAAAGTTGTCCGGCACTGGGAGGGAGACCAATTCGACTTCGGGGGAGCGGAGGTCAGCGTCCTGTTTCCGCCCCGCGACTGGTTCGTTGGCGCCAAGCCGCAGAATAACGATTCCATGGTGCTACGCGTGAGTTACGAAGAGTCGTCGGTCCTGCTGGAAGGCGACGCTGAAAAGCCGGTGGAGCGCCGCATTGCCGCGCTGCATCATCCCACCGCAAACTTGCTGAAAGTGGGTCACCACGGCAGCGCCAACGCCACGACACCCGAACTGGTCGCCTCAACCGGCGCTCAGTTCGCCATTATTTCCGTGGGATTGCACAACTCATTCGGCCTGCCGCGGACCGAAGTTCTGGGGCGGCTGGAACAGGCGGGAGCCCGCGTCTACCGCACCGATCTCGACGGAGCCGTCACGTTTTATCTCGACGGGCACTCCGTCACGCCTTCGCTGGCGGCTCTCCGCTAATATCGATCTCCGCCGTCGAGTCGTCGTCAGTCGGCGAGCGCAACTGTTCCGCGATCAAGCTTCGCGCCGCCTCCGCATCCTCTTCCCGCACCAGGATGATCATGCCCCCCAGCCCGGGGAACGCTTCCTGCAGCATGGCCCCCGACGTCAGGTCATTGTCAATGCCCGCCGAGTCGAGCAACCCCTTGACCACCAGCGCTTCGGACTCCTGCTCGGAATCAAACACCTTCACCAGCTTCTCGTTGGGATCAGGGCGGGGCTGCGTTTCAGCCGCCGCATTGTCAGGAGCCATGAGATCTCCAGTTCTGGAATCAGACCAGCCACGGCCGACTCCGCCTTGCCTCGTAATTTTACTCTTCAGCCGCTGGTAGTGTCCTGATTTGGCTAGTACACTACCCAGCCGCGAACTTGGTTCGTATCAGGGCATCGCTTCAGCGATGCCGTCAGCGTCGCAGATTTCCTCGCGCCTTCAGGCGCTGCGGCAGAACCCCGCACCCCTTCGGCACGGCCTCAAACAGCACCTTCGTGTAGTTTGCTTTCTCCCCCGGCTGAGGCAAAATGCCCCTAGCCACCGTGCCGCAACGCCGGGGCTTCAATCAAAGCCGTGGGGCGAACAGGGGATTCCATGAATATGCGCGAGCACGCAGGCGAGAGCGCGACCTTTCCTTTACCGGAAGACGACGCTCCCAGCGAACGCGATGAAGAAGCCCGCAAAATCCGCCGCCTGCAATTGATGATCAGCATGGTCATGTCGGTCATCGGCCAGGATCCCAGCCTCACCATCGAAGAAGCCTCCGAACTGGCCGCCGGCGCCAAGCGCGCCGCCCTCGCCATGTTCCCCGACAAAGAACTCGCCTACGACCTCCTCTACAAACCCCGCCTGCAAAGGCTGATGAAAGAACGCTTCCGGCTGCAATAGAAATTTCTTAGAGAGTATTTCCGGCGGGACCTCGCGCTGCGAGCACTTAAACCAAGCGGCCGGAATCGTAGACCTTAATTCCGCCAGCGCAGAGCGTGCTTACGACTCCTTCAATGAGCGACGGTTCAGCCGACGCAAAATGCAAATCCGCGTCGTTACACAGCGCGATGTCGAGGTCCAAAACAAACCCGAACCCGACTCTCACGTTGTCGACTCCCTTGGAACCAAGGAATTCCACAACCAGCCTGAGGGCATTCCACCAGCGCGTCTCGTCAAGAATTTCCGTCACGAGCTCGCGGGTATTCGGATTTTCCTTAATGAGCGTTCCCATGTGGATACCGCAAAAAGCTTCCGGGACCACCTCGCCCTACTCATCCACCACCGAATTCCTAAGCGTCCCCACTCCCGCCACGCTAACCTCCACCACATCCCCCGCCACCAGCGGCCCCACGCCCGCCGGCGTCCCGGTCGGAATCAAATCCCCCGGAAACAAAGTCATGGCCTGCGCAATATGCCGGATCACCACGTCGAGCGCAAAGATGAAATCCCGCGTGTTGCCATCCTGCTTGACCTGACCATTGACCCGCGTCTGCACCCCCACGCCGGCCCCCGCACCGAAGCATGGATCGATCTCATCCGTCACCACCGGCCCCACCGGACAGAAACGTGTCGAACCCCTTGGCCCGGCTCCACTGCCCGTCTTTATTTTGCAGATCGCGCGCCGTCACGTCGTTCACGCAGGTGTATCCCAAAATATATTGGCGAATGTCCGCATCCGCCGCCGGCTGGTAGCACGTCTTGCCAATCACCACACCCAATTCGCCCTCATGATCGACGCGCTCGGAAATCTTCGGACGCCGCACCACTCCCCCCGGCGGCAGCAGCGACGAGGTTGCCTTCAGGAAAATCAGCGGTTCCTTCGGCACATCGTGTCCCAGCTCCGCGGCATGCTCGCGATAATTCCGCCCCACGCACACGATCTTCGACGGCCGCACCGGCGGCAGCAGCGCCGCTTCCTCCAGCGCAATCGCCTCGATCCGCCGCGTGCGCAGGCTCTCCATGTCGCCGTCCGCTTCTTCCGGCGGCGTGACCAGAATCCGCACAATCGCATCGCGTCCGGCCACGGACTCAACCAGCCCGTACTGCGCCTGGCCGTTGAATTGAAATCGGCAATATCTCATCGCAATCTATCTAACCACGAGTCATGGAGTGGAAGCCAATTTTTCTCATTCGCTGCAAACAGCCGGATCGCGGCCGCGCCCGCACCGTCCTTACGGCACCGCTTCGCCCGCTTCCTCCGACCGCGCACTCTCATTTCCGCGAACATCCACCGCCGAAACCGAATAAAAATAACGCTTTCCTGAAACGACCGCAGCATCCCGATAAGCCGGCGTCTTCAACACCTCGGCATTGATCTTCACCGGTGTGGCGTCCTCTTCATGGCGATACACGTTGTATCCATCAAGATCGACGTCTGTGACCGGCGCCCAGATCAGATCGATAAACGGCGGCTGCCCCGGCCCGGAAAAGACCGCCTGCAGTCCCGAAGGAACAGCCGGCGGAAAAACGTCGTGGGCGAAAACTTTGAGTTCAGGCGTATCCTCGCCTTCGACCTCCACCTCAGGTTTGCTTGGCCGGGCGATCTCCGTAACCGTATGCGCCCGGTATTCATATGTTCTTTCCCACTCGATACCGGAATCGGTAAACGCCAGACTGCGCTCGCTTCCCGCCGCCACCTCGCCGGCTAGAATCCACGGCTCACTCCCATCCAGTCGCCGGTAAACCCGGTAAACGTAGTGAACACCGGAGGACGCAACGGTCGCCACATCGTTCTCCCACGTCAGCGCCACTCCCTGGCTCGTAACCTGCGCGCTGAAATCCTGCGGCGGCAGAAGCGTGCGAATCAGCGAAACCCGCACCTGATTCGAAAGCCCCGCCCCGCGTCCTCCCGCATTGAGCACTTCAATGGCGTAAGTGATGAAGGTGGAGGGATCGTCGCTCTCGAGACTACGGGGCAAGACGTCGGTATAAGAACCCACGATTTTCTTCCCCAGAGATCTGCTTGCGCCCATTCTCGGCTGCGCTGCGGCCTCGGCGACCGGCGTCCCGCAGTGCGTCAACTCCAGTTCGGGGCCTCGGCAGATCTTCGTCGATCCCACGCTGCGCACCGTCTGCCGGTCGGTCGTAACCGCCGGAACCGTCCACGTCAGCGTAACCTTATCGCCCTTGCGCACCGCGTGCAAATCCACCGGCGGCTTCGGCAACTCCAGCGACGGCGGCTGTGGCGGCCCCATCGTCGCACACGCCGTGAGCACTAACGGCGTGGCTGACACCAGGAGTTTTCGCGTAAAGAATTTCATGCGGAAGAAAACAGACTAACAGAACGCTCTGTCATCCCGTGCGCAGCGAGATTCGAATGAGGTCGCGCAATCGAAGGACCGTGGTTTCTCATCACCACAGAAATGTTGTGGAGCTCTCCATCGCAGACAGAGCGATCCGCCTAAGCCGCCAACTCCTTCACCGCCTCGCGGAAAACTTTCGTGTGCCGGTCCACGTCCTCCGCTTCCGTCTGCGGCGACATCAGCGCCATGTTATGGAATGGCGTCAGCAGAATTCCCCGATTCATGGCGTAGAGATGCATGAATCGCTCCAGCTCAAAATCCATCGCGTCGTGCGCCTGTGTTCCATTCTTCGGCTCGGAGCCGAATAAATACTCGGCCCTGCACCCGAGGCGCGTAACGTGCCACGGCAGCTCCGCGTCCTTGATCGCCTTGGCCACGCCCGCCGTCCAGCGCTCCGCCATCGGAATCATGCGCTCGAAAGCCTCTTTGGTCAGTACCTTGGTCAGCGTCGCGCGCATGGCCGCAAGCGAAAGCGCGTTGCCCGCGAGCGTCCCTCCAATGCCGCCCACGTCGCAGTTTTCCAGTTCCTGCTTGGCCGTGATGCGCTCGGCAACCTCCTGCGAAAAGCCGTAAGCGGCGCCGGGGATCCCCGCTCCAATCGCTTTCCCAAAGACCAGCACATCCGGATCAAGATTCTCGGCGCGCGTATATCCCCCCGGCCCGGCGCAGATCGTATGCGTCTCATCGATGATCAGAAGGGTGCTGTGCTTGCGCGTCAGTTCGCGCAGCGCCTGATGATATCCCGGCTGCGGATGCACGATTCCCACATTCGTCATTGCGGGCTCGGCCAGCACGCAAGCCACGTCGCCCGGAGCCAGCGCCCGCTCCAGCGCGCCCACATCGTTAAATTCAACCACCTTGGTCGTGACCGCCGGATTCACCGGCGGCCCAATATTTCCCGGCCGCGGCCCGGCCTTGCCGTTGGCATCGAGAGTAATGAACGTTTCATCCACCGTGCCGTGATAGCACCAGTTAAAAACTAGAATCTTCGCCCGCCCCGTGATCTGCCGCGCCAGCCGGATCGAGAACCGGTTCGCGTCGGTAGCCGTAAGCGCAAATTGCCAGTAGGGCAGACTGAATCGCTTCTGCAATTCCTCGGCGACCAGAATCGAATCTTCCCCCGGCAGCATCAACGTGATGCCGCGCCGCATCTGCTCCTCCGCAGCCTTCACCGTCGCAAACGGCGAATGTCCGGTCATAGCCCCGGTATCGCCCAGACAAAAATCCGTATAGCGGTGCCCGTCCACGTCGAAAAAGTGCGCCCCCTGCGCCTCCCGCACAAACGGCGGAAACGCTCCCGCCCACTTCACCATCCAGTTCATGGGCACGCCCGCCAGCAGCGACTTCCGCGCCCGTTCAAACAGAGCCTTCGATTTCGGCCGTTCATCCACAAACTTCTTTTGTTCGCGGGTGCATCAACGACTGCAGCCGGGCACGGTCGATGGATTTCATAAGTAATCGGCGAAAAAACAGGCTAGCAGAATACCAGACCGTCGCCGCTAAGGTTCACCGTTGTCCGCATTCCGTTGACTCTCAGCGGTTCGACACCTACCATGTTTGCCAACCATAGGGCGCACCCTTTGATCGGCCAAACCATCTCGCACTACCGCATTGTCGAAAAACTAGGGGGTGGCGGGATGGGCATTGTCTACAAGGCTGAGGACGTCAAGCTCGGCCGCTTTGTTGCGCTCAAGTTTCTGCCCGATGAGGTGGCCAAAGACCAGCAGGCTCTCAGCCGCTTCGAACGCGAAGCCAAGGCGGCCTCCGCCTTGAATCACCCGAATATCTGTACCATCCACGAGATTGACGACCAGCATGGCCAGACCTTTATCGTCATGGAGTTTCTCGATGGCATGACGCTGAAGCACCGCATTGGGGGCCAGCCGCTGGAGATGGCGACGGTGCTGTCGCTTGCCATCGAGATTGCCGACGCCCTCGATGCCGCCCACGAAGGCGGAATTGTCCATCGCGACATCAAGCCTGCCAACATTTTTGTCACCAAGCGCGGCCATGCCAAGATTTTGGACTTCGGATTGGCCAAAGTGTCCGCGCCCAGCGGCCGCGTTGCCGAGGGCGCAACCGCAACTCTTCAGGAGAGTCTGCCCCGAGAAGAGCACCTGACCAGTCCGGGCGCGATGCTGGGCACGGTCGCTTACATGTCGCCCGAGCAGGTGCGGGGCCGGGACTTGGATGGGCGCACGGACCTGTTCTCATTCGGAGCCGCCTTGTATGAGATGGTGACCGGCACGGTACCGTTTCGTGGCCAGGGTTCCGGCGACATCGTGGACGCTATCCTGCACAAGGCGCCCGCCGCTGCGGTGCGCCTCAATCCCGAAGTTCCCGCCGAGCTCGAGAGAATCATTTACAAGGCGCTGGAGAAGGATCGGGATTTGCGTTATCAGCACGCATCCGAAATGCTGGTCGACCTAAAGCGGCTGAAGCGGGAGACGGAATCCGGCAGGACGGTCACGGAGGCGACGTCGTCCGGCGGTTCTCCTGCTCCGGGCCCACCCGTGGCTTCCAGGTCCGGGTTAACCGCCGCTGCGCCTTCCGCGTCGGCTGGGGCATCGTCCAGTTCGGTGCTGATCGGCGAAGCCCGGCGGCACAAGAGTACGTTAATGGCCGCGGCTGTAGTGCTTCTTGTGCTCGTAGTCGCTGCCGCGTTCGGCGTTTACAAACTCCTCAGCAAGAACGCGCCGGCCATCGATACCCGCAACCTCACTATCCGTCCGCTAACCGACCATGGACAAGTCACGGATTTTGCCAGCATCTCGCGTGACGGCAGATTAATGGCTTATGGCAGGCGGGAAGGCGAACGCAGTCTGCGCGTGAAGCAGGTGGCCACCGGCAGCGAGGTCACGGTCGTGCCGCCGCAGACCGGCTTGTTTGGCACCGGCGCCACTTTCACGCCCGACGGTAATTACCTGTACTACACCCACACCGATCCGGCCAATCCTAACAACATCAATCTGTACGGCGTACCAGCCCTGGGCGGGCAGTCGCATCTGATCGTAAGCGACGTAGCCAGCACCGCGGCATTTTCCCCCGATGGCAAACGGATCGTGTACCGGCGAGTAATTCGGGACCAAAGCGAAGACCAGATTCTAATCGCCAACGCCGACGGTTCGGGCGAGCAGGTTATCTTCCGGCATCGCGTGGCCGCGGGCCAGGGTTTGTTCACTGATCTTTCCTGGTCCCCCGGCAATCTTATCGCGGTGGGCGCTTTTGCTGCTGGCAAAGGCAGGATCACATCCATTCTCGTGTTTACCCCGGAGGGCAAGCTGGTAAAGAGCTTCCCCCTTCCAACTCTGCTCACGGCGGTTGCCTGGCTGCCGGATTCCTCCGGTCTGTTCTTCGTGGCGGCTGAAAAAGCGTCGGGGCTGCGCTGGCAGATCTGGTTTCAGCCTTATTCCGGCGGCGAGCCGTTTAAGATCAGCAACGATTTAAGTGTCTATCGCTCACTCAGCGTGACCGCTGACGGCAGCGCGCTCGTCACCACGCAGCAACGTCCCGCTGCCACGATTTATGTCGCCGATTCGCCACCCGTGCTCAATGAAAAGGTCGATTGGAAGCTGACCCCCATCTCCACCGAGCAGGCGACGGGATACGATCTGGCGTGGACCCAATCCGGTAAGCTTCTGCAAAGAGATGCGGAGTGGCACATGTACGCGACCGCCGCCGACGGCAGCAACCGGGTTCGCCTGCTGGAGAATGACGACGTGCTTTTTTATGCCAATGCCTGCGGCGCAGGGGATGTCGTTGTGGTCGGCAGAGTCCTTGAGGATAACGCGCCCAACCTCTGGCGTTTGAACGCGGAAACAGGCCAACTGAAGCAGCTCACTTTCGGAACGGATGTGGAAAAGGGTTCGTGTACGCCCGATGGCAAATGGGTTGTCTACAGCGAGGCCTCGGCGAATAATGGTGTGGGCCACATCTTCAAGCTTTCCGTCGACGGCGGCAGTCCGGTGGAATTGGCTCGCGGAACCGATTTCTCTCCGCCGGTTTCGCCGGATGGACGACTCATTGCCTACTCTAAGATCGCGGGGCAAGGGCCGGGTGCAAAGTCGAAGATTGTCGTTCAGCAGCTGCAAGCCGGAGCTGTCGTGAAGGAGATCGAACTGCCCGCGACCTACACTTGGCAGAACCTGGGCTGGACGCCGGATGGGCGCGCGCTTACCTTCGTCCATAACACGACAGGGAGTGTGCAGAATTTGTACATGCAGCCGCTGGCCGGCGGCGCGCCTGTGCAGTTGACCCACTTCAATTCTGAACCGGCTGTCGTGGCTGCCTATGCATGGTCACGCGACGGCAAGAAATTCGCCATCACCCGCGCTCGCTACAACGATACCGACGTCGTCCTGTTCACCGGCTTCCGACCCTGATCGAAGCAGCAGTGCCCGTGCGGAGCAGTGGGTTCGCGCAGGGGTAGTGTCCTACGCAGGGGCCGCATTGACTCTCCGCACCCCTCCTCCTACTATCTATAGCTTCAACAGGACGAACCTTCCTTGATTGGCCAGACCATCTCGCACTACCGCATCCTCGAGAAACTGGGCGGGGGTGGGATGGGCATCGTCTACAAGGCCGAGGATGTTCGCCTGCACCGGTTCGTTGCCCTCAAATTCCTGCCCGAGGAACTCGCCCGCGATCCGCACGCCCTGGCGCGTTTCCAGCGTGAAGCGCAAGCAGCCTCCGCCTTGAATCATCCCAACATTTGCACCGTTCATGACATCGGGCAGCAGGACGGGCGTGCCTTCATTGTAATGGAGTTTCTCGAAGGCCTGACCCTGAAACACCTTATCGCAGGCCGGGCAATGGAACTGGACCCGCTACTGTTTTTAGGGATCGAGATTGCCGACGCGCTTGACGCCGCGCACCACAAAGGAATTCTTCACCGCGACATCAAGCCGGCAAACATTTTTGTGACCAGTCGCGGATCGGCAAAGCTGCTCGATTTTGGTTTGGCGAAAGTGTCGGGCACACCACAGGGCGACGCCAGCCTCGTCACCATCGAGGTCAATGGGCACCTGACCAGCCCGGGAGCGGCACTGGGAACCGTCGCCTACATGTCGCCGGAACAGGCTCTCGGCAAAGAATTGGACCCTTGTACCGATCTTTTCTCGTTCGGCACAGTGCTCTATGAAATGGCCACCGGCGCAATTCCATTTCAGGGCGAGACCTCGGCCGCAATCTTTGATGCCATCCTTCATCAGTCGCCGCTGCCCCCAGCGCGCTTGAATCCCGCACTGCCGCCACGCCTCGAAGAAGTAATCCACAAGGCGCTGGAGAAAGATCGCAAGCTGCGCTACCAGCATGCTGCGGACCTCCGCGCCGACCTCCAGCGCTTGAAGCGCGATTTCAGCTCAAGCAATGCCACGTCTCCCGCCCCGGGGTTGCGCACGCCGGCATCGGGCGACGCTTCCGCTGCGAATTTTCCGGCTGCGACTGCGCACCCATCCACTTCGGGCTCCTCCAGCGTTGCCGCAGTGGCCCGCGAACACAGGTTCAGCCTGGCCGCGGTGAGTTTTGTGATCGTGCTTCTAGTGGGCGCTGCCGCCTACGGAGTTTTTTCCTACCTGCACCGTGCTCCCCACTTTCCCTTTCAGAATTTCACGGTGGAGCAGGTCACGAACACGGGCAAAACTGGAGCAACCGCGATTTCACCAGATGGCAAGTTCCTGCTCAATGTGCAGAGTGACAATGGACAGCAGAGTCTTTGGCTGCGGAACATCCTGACCAGCAGCAATGCCCAAGTCATCGCTACGTCCGGGGGTGATTTTAGCAGCCCGGCATTTTCGCCCGACGGAAACTACATCTGGTTTCGCAAGTCGCAAGGTGCCTCCTCCACCATCTTCGATCTTTTCCGCGCACCGGTTCTGGGCGGCGCGCCCGTATTGCTTGCTAAGGATGTCGACAGTAACCCCACATTTTCGCCCGACGGCAAACACGTCGCGTATGCACGCATGAACGACCCGGAAGTGGGAAAGTGGCGTTTGCTGGAGGCTCCCACCGACGGTGGGAATGAAACCGTACTTCTGGTTGCGCCTCTTGCTGACTCTCCCCTTCACCTGGCATGGTCGCCGGATGGAACGCGCATTGCAATTTCATCTTTTGGTTTCGCCGGCACATACCTTTCGTCGATCGATCTTTTCAATCTCAAGACAAATCAATCCGAACCCTTTGTCCGGTTCAGCGACAAGCTGCCCTTTGATGTGGCCTGGTCTCCCGACGGACGCTCCCTCTTGGCGGTCTATATACCCATCCGAAGGGCGCAGACCTTGACCTATCAGATCGGGGTCTTTTCCTACCCGGATGGTAAGTTTCGCACGATCACCAATGACGCCACCCACCATCCAACGCTTTCTATCTCCGCAGATGGTCTGACCTTGGCCACAGTGCAGCGCCAGGAAAGCAATCAGATTGACATTCTACCCGCAGCAGGAGCAGGCCCCGGGTACGCGGTTCCGGGGATTCCGAAGCAGGAGACAATTGCTGCACTCGACTGGTTCCCCGATGGCCGCCTCCTGGTTTCCGAAGTCTCCCGTCTGGTGCTCCTCAAGACCGACGGAACCGGCATTGAAACCGTAATGAGCGATCCTGCCGGATACATCAAGGATGCGGCTTCGTGCGTCGGCGGGAGCTCGATCGCCATGGCCCGCACCAGTAATGAAAATGGAACCGGCGCCTGGAAAGTTTGGAAGGTTAACCCCGACGGCTCAAGCGCCCAGCCCCTTACGCCCCCAAGTACCGGCTCGATTTTCTGGTTCTGCTCGCCCGATGGAAAATTCTTGTATTACACCGACTATGCCAGGAGTGGCGGAGTTCTTCGTGTTCCTTCCTCCGGCGGAGACAGCGAACCGGTGCCCGGAACCGTGATCGCTCATGCCACGTTAAAAGGAGCCGCATTGTCCGCGGACGGGAAAGTCCTGGCCCTGTTCGTGTATTTCATTGCACCTGAAAACAAAGCATACACGAACCGAATCCTGTTGCTGAATCTGGAATCTCCCGGCAGTTCCGCTCGCTCCCTCGACCTCGATCCCCGCATCACTGCAGTCTTCTATTCGCCCGGGCCGACCTCCCGGGGGAATTTTCGCTTTACTCCCGACGGCAAATCTCTGGCCTTCGTACGGCAGGAGCAAGGCGTAAGCAACGTATGGATTCTTCCCCTCGATGGCTCAGCCGCTAGGCAGCTTACAAATTTCAAGTCCGAAACCATCCTGGACTTCAGCTGGTCTCCCGATGCCAGGCAACTCGCCGTGCTGCGCTTCGATTCCAGCAGCGATGTTATCCTGTTGCGCGACACGGGAACCCCAACTCCCTGATCTGAACTGCAGCATGAGCGCCAGTCCCCAGAATCAGCCCGGCTTCAGCCGCTGCACGCACATCTAGGAGCGGGCGGGTCGCCCGCTCGCTTCTTTAGGGCTACGGACTCAATCGGAGAATGCGTGCAGCGCCGCGGAAGAGCCGCGGAAGAGCCGCGCTTCGGCACCGTGTAGCGCGTGTGGAATCAACGGGGCTTCAGCCCCCGGGATTGCCCGCACTATAGTATGTACCGCGACAAATCCTGATCCTTCACAATATCCGTCAACATCTTGCGCACGTAGTCCGCGTTGATGGTAACCGCCTGGCCCTTCTTCTCCGGAGCCTCGAAGCTCAGCTCATCCAGCACCCGTTCCATGATCGTGTGCAGCCGCCGCGCCCCGATGTTTTCCGTGCTCTCATTCACGCGGAAAGCGAAGTGCGCAATTTCGTCCAGCGCCTCCGGGGTAAACTCCAGCTTCACACCTTCGGTATCGAGCAGGGCCGTGTACTGCTTGACCAGCGATGACTTCGGCTCGGTCAGAATCCGAACAAAGTCCTCCACCGTCAGCGACTGCAACTCCACACGAATCGGAAACCGCCCCTGCAGTTCCGGAATCAGGTCGCTCGGCTTCGATACGTGAAACGCCCCCGCCGCAATGAACAGGACGTGATCCGTGCGCACCATCCCATACCGCGTGTTGACCGTCGTTCCTTCCACGATCGGCAGAATGTCGCGCTGCACGCCTTCCCGGGAAACATCCGGCCCATGCCCGCCTTCGCGCCCCGCAATCTTGTCGATCTCGTCCAGAAATACGATCCCGGAATTCTCCACCCGGTCAATCGCCATGCGCGTGACCTGGTCCATATCAATCAACCGCTGCTCTTCTTCCTGGATCAGATACTCGAAGGCCTCGTTCACCTTCATCTTCCGCTTCTTTGTGCGCTGCCCGAAGATGTTCGGCAACATGTCCTTGATGTTGACGTCCATCTCCTCGACGCCCTGATTCGTCAGAATTTCAAACGACGGAAAATTGCGCTCGCGCACGTCAATCTCCACCATGCGGTCGTCCAGCTTGCCTTCGCGCAATTGCTGCCGCAGTTTCTCCCGTGTCCGGCTCGACGACTCCGCCAGGGCCATCCCGCCGTCAATCACTACCCCGCCCGAGGTCGTAACCGGCTCCGGCCGTGGCGGAGGCGACGGTGGCAGAAGAATATCGAGCAGCCGCTCTTCCGCGTTGAGTTCGGCTTTGTCGGCGACGTCTTCCAGTTTTTCTCCACGCACATTGTCAATGGCGATCTCGACCAGATCCCGCACCATCGACTCCACGTCGCGCCCCACGTACCCCACTTCGGTAAACTTCGAAGCCTCCACCTTGAGAAACGGAGAATTCGCCAGCTTCGCCAGCCGCCGCGCAATCTCCGTCTTTCCCACCCCCGTGGGCCCAATCATGATTATGTTTTTGGGAATGATTTCTTCCGCCAGCTCGGGCGTAAGTTTCTGCCGGCGCATGCGGTTGCGCAGCGCAATGGCCACGGCGCGCTTGGCGTCCTTCTGCCCAATCACGTACTTGTCGAGTTCAACCACGATCTCACGCGGAGTCAGTTCGTCCAGCGCAAGCTGTTCTTCTTCGGCGGTAGAGGGAAGGTAAATGGCCATAGGAATTCATGTGGGGACAGCCGCCCTCGGCTGTCCGTCGAGCCCAGCTCGACTTTGCTTTCTAGCCCGTTCCCGGTGGGATGAAATCGCTGGGTCTTCGACCCAGCGGACAGCCGAGGGCGGCCGTCCCCACACGACCCTTACAGTTCTTCAATCGTTACCACATCATTGGTATAGATGCACATCTTGCCCGCAATCTTCATCGCCTCTTCGGCGATCTGCCGGGCCGTCAGCTGGGTGTGCTCCGCCAGCGCCTGCGCCGCGGCCTGCGCGTAAGGCCCGCCGCTCCCGATCGCCGCTACCGTGCCATCGGGTTCGATCACGTCGCCCTGTCCGCTGAGCAGATACGTCTGCTCCTTGTCGCAAACCAGCAGCAACGCTTCCAGATGCCGCAGGAACTTATCCGTCCGCCAGTCTTTGGCCAGTTCCACCGCGCCCCGGCCCAGGTTGCCGTGGTATTGCTCCAGTTTGCTTTCGAAGCGGCTGAACAGCGTGAACGCGTCCGCCGTGGACCCCGCAAACCCCGCCAGAATCTTGTCGTTGTACAGGCGCCGGATCTTCTTCGCGGTGTGCTTGATCACCGACTCGCCCAGCGTGACCTGGCCGTCGCCCGCCAGAACCACACTCCCGTTGCGGCGCACCGTTAAAACCGTCGTGGACCGAATCAGTCGCTTCGTAGTCATGAGCGCAATCTCTAATTATAACAGTGCCGGTGGCCCCGCCCTTGCTCAGGACGGGTCCCGTGTAGGAGGCTATCGAAGAAGGCGTCATCCCGAGCGGAGCCGTTCTTCAGGCGCCGCGACGGATGGCGCGGGCACTGAACTAGACCGCTAGGATCGCTCGCTAACACCAGTATTTCCCGCCATTTACAGAGTCCTTCAGTAACCACTCCCGCGATTACCGCTGTGACTTTACCAGCTTCTCTCCCGCCCTTACTTTGGAGGTCATGCGCCAGTCTGCTGCAGTTCTATGCCACGACAAATCGTCCCTGCGAGCCTTGGACTCCGCTCTTCAAGAGCTTGGAATCGAGCGGCTGACCTGCCCCTCCCAGCAGAAGGCCCTGGAACTCGTCCTGGCCGGCGAATGCTCCATACTGATTGTGGATTTCGATCTCCCCGGCGCCGATGAAGTCATCCGCATGGCCGCCCTGTTGCCGCCCGCGCAAAAGCCCGCTCTGCTGGCCGTTGCCAGCCGCGCCTGGCCCGGCACCGGTCGCGCCTTCCAGTCCGGTGCCAGCCGCATCCTCTACCGCCCCCTTGATCCGGAGCAGGTTAAAGACGCTCTGCGGACCGGCAAGAAAGCTGCCAGGACGCGCCGCAAATCCGCCCGCTACGAAATGAAGACTCTGGTCTACCTCGAACTCGAAAGCGGCACGATTTCCGGCATCAGCATTGATATCGGCGAGCACGGCCTCGCCGTCCAGGCCACCGAACCCGTGCCCATGAGTTCCAACCTGCCCTTTCGCTGCGCCCTGCCCGGCACCGACTTCACCCTGCACGGCCACGCCGACGTGATGTGGGCCAGCGACCACGGCCGCGCCGGACTGTTCTTTTCCAAGCTCGCGCCCGCCGCGCGCAAGCATCTCAAGCACTGGCTGAGCAAGCGCGCCCACGCCAAACATGGCGACCACGACTCCGTCCGCGCCCTACTCCCGCCCACCGACGCCGACGTCTCCATCGCCGCCTCGGAATAACTGCGCCGGGGTTCGGCTTGTGACTTCTGTCAGGACCGGCCCAGCCTCCTACCGAAACTCAACTCCTGAGGGTGCCCCGTCCTTGTCTCTCCGTTTTTTCTGGAGAGACAGGGCGGGGATTTTGACTTTCGTCGCTGAAAGGGCAGCCCACCCGGCGAAAAGACTACGGCGAAACTCCGCAGCGAACACAGAAGATCAACCAATAACCCCGCCCCCCGCCCTCAGCCCCAATTCTTGTCAATAGGCAAAAACCACGTCACCGTACCTAACCTCTTGAAAGCATTCCCAATATAATCTTCCAAAATTTGCCGGTTTACCCCTGTCAATTTGCTATTCTGGATATAGAGACTAAAAACTCAGAAAACCAAGGCGCGGCCCACCGGTCGCGCCTTTCGTGTTTTCGGGCCGAGTCCATGTTGGACCGAAGATGTCGGGTCGAACCAGGGGTGGGGTCGATGAAAGATTGGTGGGGCTTCAAGCGACTCAAGCAGCGTGGCGAATGGGTCGAACTACAATTCATGGCCGCAGCGGCATCCCATGGCTATTACGTGCTGAAACCCTGGGGAGACTCTCTCGCCTACGACGTCGGCATCGACCAGGGCGCGCAATTTCTCAGGGTGCAGGTGAAATCGACGTCCTCCCGCAGACGCTCAGGCTATTACTGCCGGTTTCGGCGAGGCCGGGAGGCCACTGGCTACGACCTGGCCAGGGTCGATCTGTTCGCCAGTTATGTCATCCCGACCAATGTCTGGTACCTGCTTCCCGCCTCCGTGATTCTCACGCCCAAACCGAAAGTCGGCGTCCTGTTGTGTCCCGAACTAAGCCCCAGATACAACCGCAACAAATACGAACCCTACCGCGAAGCCTGGGGCCTCCTCGCCAAATCCAAAACCGACCTCTCCCGCCGCCCCAAGTCCCCCGGAAATTAGCCGTGCCGAGGGTGCAGTTTGACGGATTTTTGCCGGGTGCCCCACGTCTCGCCTTTGAGACGTGGGGATTTTCAATTGCGAAGCTACACGCCCACCGCCTGCGTCTTCGTCGCCAACAACTGCCGCAGCACATACTGCAAGATCCCGCCGTTGGCGTAGTACAGCGCTTCCTGCGGCGTATCGATGCGCACCAGGGCGTTGAACTCGACCTCAGTTCCCTTTGCTTTCGCGCGGACTTTCACTTCGCGTCCAGCGGCGAAGTGTTCGACGACGTCGCGGATGCCGGTGATCTCGAACACTTCTTCTCCCGTCAGCTTGAGCGACTCCGTGTTCTGCCCCGCCGCGAACTGCAGCGGCAGGACTCCCATGCCGACCAGGTTCGAGCGGTGGATGCGCTCGTAGCTCTCGGCGATCACGGCCCGCACGCCCAGCAACGCCGGGCCCTTGGCCGCCCAGTCGCGCGACGAACCGGAGCCGTATTCCTTGCCCGCAAGAATGACCAGCGGCGTGCCCGCGGCGCGATACTTTTCCGACGCCTCGAAAATCGACATTTCGCTGTTCGTCGGAAGGTGCCGCGTGAATCCGCCTTCGGTCGCAACCAGTTTGTTGCGCAGGCGCACGTTGGCGAACGTGCCCCGTACCATCACTTCATGATTGCCGCGGCGCGAGCCATAGGAGTTGAAGTCCCCCGGCTTCACCCCCTGTTCCTGCAAATATTTCCCGGCAGGACTGTCTTTCTTGATCGAACCCGCCGGCGAAATGTGGTCGGTGGTGACGCTGTCGCCCAGAACCGCCAGCACCCGCGCCTTCTTGATTTCCTGTACCGGCGCGGGCTTCACCGACATCTCGTCGAAATACGGAGCTTGCCGAATGTAGGTCGAGTCCTTCTCCCACGCGTAGGTCTGGCCCTTGGGCACCACCAGTCCGCGCCAGCGCTCGTCGCCCTGAAAAACTTCGGCGTAGGACTTCGAAAACATTTCTGAAGAAATCGACTGCTGCATCATCTCTTCGATCTCGCGCTGCCCCGGCCACAGGTCGGCCAGGTAGACGGGATGGCCGTCCCGGCCTTTGCCAATGGCGTCTTTGCGCATGTCAATATCAATGCGTCCGGCCAGCGCGAAGGCCACCACCAGCGGCGGCGACATTAAATAGTTGGCCCGCACTTCGGAATTGATGCGCCCTTCAAAGTTGCGATTCCCCGAGAGCACCGATGCGACCACCAGATCTTTCTCGTCGATGGCCTTCGAGACTTCCTCGGGCAGCGGCCCCGAGTTCCCGATACAGGTGGTGCAGCCATAGCCCACCAGATGAAACCTCAGCTTCTCAAGATAAGGAGTTAACCCGGCTTTCGCCAGATAATCGGTCACCACTTTCGAGCCGGGAGCGAGCGACGTCTTCACCCACGGTGGAACGGTCAGCCCCTTCTCCACCGCCTTCTTGGCCAGCAGTCCCGCACCAATCAGCACGGAGGGATTGGATGTATTCGTGCAGGAAGTAATCGCCGCAATCACCACGCTGCCGTGCTTCAGCGCATCTTTCACGGTTGCCGGAACGTGCTCGTGAACCTTGGGATCTTCCACGCCAATCGCAGCCGGGCTTCCGCCTTCCTGCTCCCAGCGTCCGCTGTTCGCAGTCGCGAGCGCCGGAGCAGCGGCCGTCTTCGCCGCGGACTTGGGCTTGATCAGCGATGGCAATGCCTTCTGAAACGATTCGCCCGCCTGCGATAACACGACGCGGTCCTGCGGACGCTTCGGCCCCGCCAGACTGGGCTCGACGGTCGCGAGATCGAGCGCGAGCAGTTCGGAGTATTCGGCCTCGGAAGTCTTCTCGTCGTGGAAGAGTCCTTGCTCACGGCTGTAAGCCTCGACCAGAGCAATCTGCTCGTCGCTTCGTCCCGTCAACCGCAGATATTTCAGCGTCTCCTTGTCGATCGGAAATATCCCGCACGTCGCCCCATATTCTGGACTCATGTTGGCGATCGTGGCGCGGTCGGCGAGGGGCAGATCGCGGAGGCCGGGGCCGAAGTATTCGACAAATTTGCCGACGACGCCATGCTTCCGCAACATCTCAGTAACGGTGAGAACAAGGTCGGTCGCGGTAGCGCCCTCGCGCAAGCGGCCGGTCAGCTTCACACCCACCACCAGCGGAATCAGCATGGAAACAGGCTGCCCCAGCATCGCCGCCTCCGCCTCGATTCCACCAACTCCCCACCCCAGCACCCCCAAAGAGTTGACCATTGTAGTGTGACTGTCGGTGCCGACCAGGGTGTCGGGGTAGGCGGTGCGCCTGCCCGGAGTCTCGTTTACGAACACGACACGCGCGAGATATTCGAGATTGACCTGATGGACGATGCCGGTGTCGGGAGGGACGATGGCCAGGTTGCGGAATCCGGTTTGGCCCCAGCGGAGGAAGGAGTAACGCTCTTTGTTGCGCTGGAATTCGAGCAGGGCATTCATTTCAAACGCATTGGCGGTGCCGAATTCATCTACCTGGACGGAGTGGTCGATCACGAGTTCCACGGGCTGCAGAGGATTGATCAAAGCTGGATCGCCGCCGAGTTCCTGCATGGCGTCGCGCATAGCGGCCAGGTCGACCACACAGGGGACGCCGGTGAAATCCTGCAGCAGGACGCGGCTGGGAGTGAAGGCGATTTCCTTGTTCGGCTTGGAGTTTTTGTTCCACGCCGCGAGTGCGCGCACTTCTTCCTGGGTGACGTTGCGGCCGTCTTCGGTGCGGAGCTGATTCTCCAGCAAAATGCGCAGCGAGAAAGGCAGGTGCTGGGTGGAGATGCCTTGCTTGTCGAGCGCGTCGAGGCGGTAGATTTCGTATTCTTTGCTGCCGACTTTGAGGGTAGAGCGGCTGTTGAAACTGTTCACAGACATGATGGCCTTCCTCGAGTATGAATTACGGCGCGTGCGGATATCGCTGCGCGGATTGCAACTTGCCAGGGTCCGCCTCACGAATGCTCGCGGGAGATAAGCCTGCAAACCTCAGGGACTAAAGCCCTGATTTACTCTCGGCTCTAACGGCACGGCTGGAAGCCGTGCCCTTCCCAAACCCATTTATGAGACTAGTTCTAGTGTAATGCGTTTGGGCGGGGATTGCGTAGGGCGACCTTGCGCGGGCGCAGGGCGTCAGAATTCCAGACGCGCCTGGAAGGCGATCATGCGCGGGCTGCTATCGCCGCCGAGGCCAACGCCGAGCAGGCCGGTTGGAGGCGACGTGGTGTAAGTGAGCGCGCCGAATCCGGTTTGAGTGGATGGATTTCCGGGGATGCCGGCCAGCACCATGCTGGGCAGACCGAAATTCGGATGGTTAAAGAGGTTGAAGAACTGAGCTTCCAGCCGCAGCTTGACGTGCTCCGTGACCGGGAACCATTTGGTCAGATAGAAGTCATTCCAGAAGAAATCCGGACCGCGTAAAGCGTTGCGGCCGAGATTTCCGAACTGGCAGTCTTGCGGACTGTCGCCGCCATTACACTGTCCGGTGCTCGGATCAACGGCGGACGCAAACGCATTTGGATTGAGCCACTGGAAGGTGCCCGGCTGCGTGACTCCCGGAATCGGATAGTGCTGATAGAGCGGGACGCCGGGAATGACGCTGGCGAACTGCGGGCCGCTGCCCTGCACGATGCCGCTCGGCGTACAAGGCCCCCTGGGCGTCGCCCTGACGCATGCGGAATAAGGAGTGCTCAGGACCGAGAATGGAATCCCACTGTGCCAAAACGCGGTTCCTGAGATCTGCCAGCCGTTGAATGCGAATCCGAGTGCGCGGTTGCGCACGTTGATTGGCAATTCGTAAACGTATTGGGCGTTAAGATTGTGCCGGATGTCGTAGTCGCAAGGGCCGTAGTTGCGGGCCAGTTCTCCCGGAAGTGGCGAGAGAATCCCTCCGGCGGAGAACTGCAGGAATCCTCCATTCGAAACTGTGTCCATGCAGCGGCTCCAGGTGTAGTTGATCTGGCCTTGCAGTCCATGGCTGAGGCGCTTCATGGCCGTCAGTTGAAGGCCGTTGTAGTGGCTGTTCTCGCCGGTGGAGAGTTGGGTTACAGCGCCGAATCGTGGGTCGGTTGGCTGCAAATAGGGGAACGGCGCAAAGCAGCCCTCGCACACCGTCTGATAACCGTTGACTTGCGTCAGGTAGGGCTGGTTCACGGCGCGGGTTCCGACGTATTGCGCCTGCAAACTGGCAGTGGTTCCAAACTGATGTTCCAATCCGAGACTCCACTCCATCAAGTAGGGTGCATGGAGTTTGCCGTCCGGGACGGCTGTCATCGCGACGGGCGGAAGACAAGTCGTTGGACTTGCCTGTGGAGATGCGCAGGAAAGTTCGCCACTTGGAAATCCTGAAGTGAAAGTCTCGTGGGCAGCCACGGTCGCATCGACGGCGCTGTTGGGCACTCCCGGCGCAATGGCGGTGCCACCGACGGTTCCGAGGAGCCCACCCTGGAAGGTTTGGACATAGGGCGGGTTGACGCCGACCAAATCGACGACGCTGCCGGGCAAAATGTCGCTGAAGATGCCAAAGCCGGTGCGCAGGATGGTTTTAGGTTCGAGTTGCCAGGCAATGGCCATCCTCGGTTGCAGGATGGCGAGGGGCGTCGAGGAAAAAACATTGCCGAGGCCGGTCTGAATGGCCGCGTTCAGCGGCTGATTCACATCATGCGAGATGGAAGCGAAAGAGCCGCGCAGACGCGCAATTTGGCCGTGAGGATTTAACGGGTTGGAATTCCATGTGTCGCGCACCCCGAAGGTCCAGGTCAGATTGCGAGTCACTTTCCACGTGTCCTGGGCGTAGAGATCGAGATTGAGAAAGTTAAAGGGCTGGTTGGCGGAGCTGGGGAAGGTTTTCGTCGCCGTGGATGCGACTCCGTAAATGTATTGGGGCAGGGTGGTATAGGTCACGGTTGGAACCGAGCCCTCTCCCAAGTCGTAGTCATTCAGGCGGAAGATTCGCGTATTGGTGCCGAAGCGCAGTTCGTGCGCACCATAACTCCAGGCCAGGTTGTCGTTGATGAAGAAGCGCGAGGCGCTTCTTCCTTGCACCCAGGTGTTGTCCAGTCCCCCGACGGTCGTGAAAGGGGCGTTGGCGCCGCTGCCTTGCAACACAATCGGAAAGGCCGAGAGAGTTTTCTGAAAATCGTTCGGCCCAAACAGGCTCTGGTACCAGGAAAAGGCGGGATTGAAGTAGTTGACCAGATGCTGCGAGAAAACGCGCGTATATCCTGCCGCGAAAGAATAGAGCGGTTGAGGGGAGACCGAATTGAACAGCGGATTGATTGGGTCGGTATAGGCGGCTTGCACGCCGTTGTCCACCTGAAAACGAAACCAGGTCGTGTTGTTCGGGTTGATGTTGTAGTCCATGCGAACGGTCTGCACCTGTTCGTGGTCATCGCTGGAATGTGAAACACTCTGCCGGTTCGCGCAACCGTTCCCATCATTGGCAACTGCGGGCGCGCCTCCACCGACATCGAAGGGGCAGCCAAGGACGGCTAATGGCGATCCCCGCGTATTTCCGTAGAGCGCGAACATCTTTTGATAGAAAGGAATTGATTGCGGCGCTGCGGGGTAGGTTGACCCGGTGACCGAGTCCGTCCCGCCAAGAGGCAGTTGGCGCAAAACGTACTGTTGAAGTGCGGCGCTTGGGACTGTTGTCGGCGTAACAATGGGCAACGCGATCCGGACCCATTCGCTGTCGAAGAAGAAGAACAGTTTGTCGTGGAGAATGGGACCGCCCAGGCTGCCGCCAAAGTGGTTCACGGTTGCTCCCGGCTTGTGGTTTCCCGGCGTGGCATTGGTGAAATAATCCGCGGCATTCAGAAGCGAACCATTCCACAGTTCGTAGAGATTTCCGTGAAACTGATTGCTGCCAGATTTCGTGACGTAATTGACCTGGGACGCTCCGTAACGGCCCTGGTCGACGGAATAGGAAAGGGTGTTGACGGTGACTTCGGAGATCGAATTCAGCCCCAGCACAAGATTAGTGGAGAGCCCGCTGTTGAGATTCGTAAGGGGATCGTTGGTTTCGAGTCCATCCACGATGTAGCCGTTGGAGAGGGCGGGCAGGCCGTTGAATTCGACGTTGCCGTATCCGTTGGGGCCGCCCACAAAATCGTTGCCGCTGCCCGCCGTGTTGATGAGGGCGCCGGGGGCAAATTGCAGAGGGTAGGTTAAATCTCCGCCGGGATTGGGCAGATTCTCCAGGGCCGGCGCGTTCAAGTTCGTGGACGTGTTGGCGTCTTCCGGATTAATCAGCGGGGGCTCGGAACTGACTTCGACGGTCTCTCGCGCTTGGGCAACTTTAAGTTGGAAGTCCACCGTTTGCCTCTGACCCAGACCCGAGAACACGCGGTCGTTTTGTTGCGGCGCGAAGCCTTGGGCTTCGACTCGGACGGAATAACTGCCGGGCTTCAGCTGGGGAAAGTCGAACCGGCCGGCATCGTCGGTCGTGACTCTGCGGGTTGCGCCGGTCTCGCGATCGGTGACCGTGACAGTAGCCCCCGGAACAGCGGCGTTAGTCACGTCTGAGACTTGACCGACGATGGCGCTGGTAGTTTCTCCTTGAGCGGACGCGGGAGGCGCAGAGAGGAATGCGACCACCACGAGAACGAGCGCTATGTAAACGAAACGCATCATGTTCGCAGACTCATCTCGCTTCGCAGGAGAGTCATCGCGCGCCCGTCCAGACCTGATAGATCACGACTCCGAACATGAAGACGAGGTAAATCCTGAGCGCCCAGAACAGGATGATTTCGGTGCGAGTGAGGCTCCGACGGGGGCAGTGGTGTTTTTCCTTGGCGGAAATGAGTTGGTCCGGCTCGAGCGACGCGACGACCGAGGCCAGGTCTTCGCGAGTTATCTCGGCGTTGGTTGCGATCTCTTCTTTCATCTGGAACAGGCTCCTGAATTGAGTGCACGTCCCCCAGGGGCTAAAGCCGGGATTGATTGGCGGCATTTACAGTACGACTGAAGTCGTACCCTTCCCTTCCACCGCACAACTGAAGTCGTACTCTTCCATTCATCTACTTGCCCCCGATTAATGCGAAAGCGTGGGGAGCGACGACGCTGATTCCGAACAGCAGGCCGGCCGCGACTAGTACGACCACCACGCCCAGCGCGAGAATGTTTGCCCACAAGGGACTGACCAGGTCGCCCATGATTTCGCGGTCATTGACCAGCATGTAGAGAAAAAGCAATGCGGGCGGCATGGCCAGGACCGCGATCACGTTGACCACCAGCACGATGTACACCAGCGGGATGCCGGGGATTAACACGAGCCCGGCGGCGGCGGCGGCTTCGAGGATGAGAACCAGGTAAAAAGATTTTCCCTGCCGAAAGGGAAGATTCAAACTATGGGGCCGGTGGGCAACTTCTCCGAAGGCATAGGCCGAGGAGGTCGAAATGGTGACAGCGGCCACCATGCCGGCTTCAAACATTCCAAGAGCGAAGAGCGCGGAACCCCAATGGCCGACGAAGGGTTGGAGCGCCTGCGCGAACTCCGCGGCTTCGAAATTTCCTGCCGACATGCCGTGAGCGAACAGCGGAGCCGTGGCGACGATGGTAGCCAGAGCGGCCAGTGCCGCCAAAGCCGCGCCCACAGCGGTATCTACGCGACCGAAGCGGATATCGGGCGTGGTGAGGCCTTTGTCGGCGATCGCGCTCTGCTGGAAGAAAAGCATCCAGGGCGTGACCGTGGCTCCGATATTGGAGAGCAAAATTAGGACCGTTCCTTGCGTGAGGCCACCGGGAAGCGGCTTCCAGGTGAAGAGTGCGGCGCCGATTGCGCCCCAGTGAGGATGGCTGAGCAGGGCGACGGGCACGAATACCAAATTAAACATGGCGGCGACAAGGGTGATGCGTTCCCAGGTCCAGTAGCGATGAGCCATCAGCGCGACGAACAGCACCATCCATGCGCCCAGCACCGAGACGGCGGGAGGGACACCGAAGAATCCCAAGCCGGCGCGGATGGCAATGAACTCGGTGACCAAGGTGAGAAAGTTGCCGACCATGAGGTCGGTCATGGAGAACCATCCCCAGAAAGGGCCGTAGCGGTCGAAGATGAGTTCGGCGTGGCCGCGGTGGGTGGCCGCGCCCAGACGTACGGTCATTTCCTGGACAACGCAGGCCATGACGAAAGTGAGGACCACGAAGGGCAGGAAGAAGCCGATGCCGAAGCGGGCGCCGGTGGCGGCGTACGACAGCATGCTGGGGCCGTCGTTCTCGCCCAACATGACCAGGATGCCGGGGCCAATGAGGAGCCAGAGCAGTCTGGTCCGCGACCATAGGCCGCGCTGGGCCCGGGTTTCCCAGACTCGCTCGCGGTCGTGGGCGCGGTCGATATCCTCGTGCGTGATGACGACGCCGCCAGGGCCGGTGAGGGGGCCATTCAGGGCGCTGGGAAGGATTCCGCCTTGCGGCTTCGATGCTGTCTTCGGTTCGTTCATGCAACGGGCATTCAACAGGAACTGCCAGGCGGAGCCGTATAGCGCGTGCCAAACTGGTTAGCGTAAGTATATAGCAGAATATAAACTATGGTTAACTATTTTGAGGCCGACCGCTTGATGGACGACGATGACCCCGCTGATGAGCGGGGGAGGGGTGGCGATGAAAACCGCTCTGCGAGTAGAAAGGGCGTCAGCGTTTTGGGCCGCGGGGGACCGGAGAGAGCCAGACGCGTTCGGAGGCGGCAGGACCCAGCGATACAGTGCCGGAGGGAGTGGAGAGGGTGAGGGTTTGGTCGTAGTTGCGCTCGCGCAGGCGGAGCCGGGCTCCGGGACGAACGCCGCGATGCTCCAGGAATTCGAGGAGACGGCGGTCGCGCTCATAGATACCGCTGACGGTGTAGGTGTTCTCGAGTTCGGCGTCTGCGAGCAAGACCAGGCCGCGGCGGCGGCGGCTGGCAGAGCCTTCCACTTCACTGAGGTTGCCGTGCGGGCAGGCGCCGCCCCGGCCCAGCTTCGCCAGCAGCTTGTCCTCAAAATCGGGAGAGACGGCGTGCTCCAGGCGCTCGGCCTCGTCGTGGACCTTCCACCACTCCATACCGAACAGTTCCGACAGCATGCGTTCGATGAGATGGTGGCGCAGGGTGAGCTTGCGGGCGATCTTGCGTCCGGCGGCAGTCAGGCGCACCTGGCCGCCGTTCTCGACCTGCACCAGGCCATCTTTCTTGAGGCGGCGCAAGGCCATGGTCACTGCGGGCGGCGACACTTTGTGCCAGTCGGCGAGACGGGCGGAGATTACTTCCTCGCCTTCACTTTCGGCTTCGAGGATCGACTTCAGATAGTCTTCTTTGGAGACGGTGATCATCTGAGGAGATTATACGACGGAGGGTTAAGTAGGGTTAACCTCGATTTGAGCGGCAGCGCCTCAAGGAGCGATTTGAGTGTGGGCGTCTGAACGGCATGCCTGAAGGCATACCCTGATACGAATCTTGCGTTTGTTTGTGGCCGCCTTCCTGGGTGAAAGGTTGTGGGGGTTTGACAGCATTCCTCCTCAGCCCCTAACCTTGATTTTCTCTGGCTTATGAAGGTTCTGGTTTTAGGCAGTGGCGGACGCGAGCACGCGCTGGTATGGAAGCTGCGGCAGTCGCCGCGGATTTCGCAGCTGTATTGCGCGCCGGGGAACGGCGGGATTGCGGACGATGCGGAGTGCCTGCCGGCGGACTTGAAGAGTCTGGATTCGATTGCCGCCCTGGCGGCGCGCCTGCAGCCGGACCTGACGGTGGTGGGGCCGGAACTGCCGCTAACTTTGGGCGTGGTGGATGAATTTACGCGGCGCGGCTGGCCTGCGTTTGGACCGACTCGGGCGGCGGCACAGCTGGAGTCGAGCAAGAGCTTTGCCAAGGAATTTCTGCAGCGGCATCACATCCCGACGGCTCATTTTGCAATTTGTGATTCGATTGAGCAGGTGAGGTCGGCGCTCAGTCATTTTCACGTGCCGGTGGTGGTGAAGGCCGACGGGTTGGCCGCGGGCAAGGGCGTGGTGATTGCCAAGAGCAAAGAAGAAGCAGCGAGCGTGGCGGCGGAAATGCTTAGCGGGAAAATGCTGGGCGAAGCCGGGGCACGGGTGGTGCTGGAAGAGTGCTTAACGGGGGACGAGCTTTCGTTTTTGGTGTTCAGCGACGGCGAGCGCGTTGCGCCGCTGGTCGCAGCACAGGATCACAAGCGCGTGGGCGAGGGCGACACGGGTCCGAACACGGGCGGCATGGGCGCGTATTCCACGGCCGACATTGTTGACGACCAGATGCGCGACTGGCTGGTGCACCACGTTGCGCAGCCGGTGGTGGCGGGGATGAAGGCCGAGGGCGCGGAGTTTAAGGGCGTGCTCTACTGCGGGCTGATGATGACGGCGCGCGGGCCCATGGTGCTG
The DNA here is from genome assembly GCA_963825155.1 of uncultured Acidobacteriaceae bacterium. GTDB lineage: Bacteria > Acidobacteriota > Terriglobia > Terriglobales > Acidobacteriaceae > Sulfotelmatobacter. Next base: position 184,455 of record CAWGRZ010000009.1, read on the forward strand.
GAGTTCAACTGCCGGTTTGGCGATCCGGAGACGCAACCGATTCTGATGCGGCTGGAGAGCGATCTGGTGGAGGCGCTCGAAGCTTCGATTGAGGGGCGCGTGAGTGAAGGGGATTTTAAGTGGTCACAGGACGCCTCGGTGTGCGTGGTGATGGCGTCGGGAGGATATCCGGGGACGTATGAGGTGGGGAAGCGGATTGACGGGCTCGAGGAAGCGGGCGCGGTTTCAGGGGTGAAAGTTTTTCACGCGGGGACGACTCGGCGCGATGGAGTTTATTACACTGCGGGCGGGCGCGTGTTGGGCGTGACGGCGCGGGCTGGTTCGCTGGAAGTGGCTGTGGCGCGGGCTTATGAGGCTTGCGGGAAGATTTCGTTTGAGGGGGCGCATTACCGGAAGGATATTGCGGGGAGGGCGTTGAAGAGGTAGGCGGCGCGCACGGTTCCGGGTGGAAATTCCCTTCGGCGGCATGGGTGCGGCGGACAGGCGCGGGGTCCTTCGACTGCGAGATTGATTCACTTCGCGAATCCCTCTCTTCGCTCAGGATGACAATCTTGTTGGGATGACATTTTTGTTGGGATACTTTTCTTAGAGACGTTTTCTTAGGAGCGTTCATGAGCAAGACACTGGTTTCGATTGTGATGGGGAGTGATTCCGATCTGGAGATTATGCGCGAGGCGGGGAAGGCGCTGGATGAGTTTGGGATCGCGTATGAGATTGACGTGACGTCGGCGCACCGGTCGCCGGACCGGACGGCCGACTTCGCGCGGAAGGCTGCGGGGCGCGGGATTCAGGTGATCATTGCGGGGGCGGGCGGGGCGGCGCATCTGGCGGGAGTGATTGCGGCGCATACGACTTTGCCGGTGATTGGCGTGCCGATTCCTTCGACTTCGCTGAAGGGGATGGATTCTTTGCTGGCTACGGTGCAGATGCCGGCGGGGATTCCGGTGGCTACGGTTGCGATCGGGAAGCCGGGGGCGACCAACGCGGGGATTCTGGCGGCGCAGATGATCGGGTTGGGGGATGAGGCAGTGGCGAAGAAACTGGTGTCGCACAAGGAGAAGCTGGCTCGGGGAGTCGAGGAGAAGTCGAGGAAGGTGCGGGAGAAGTAAGTTCAAAATCCCCACGTCTCAAAGGCGAGACGTGGGGCGACCCGGTTTTAGAAATTTGTCTTTGGGCGGCGGCGCTGATCCGATGAAAGGGATTCTTTGACTTGTGCTCGCTTTCGCTCGCCGGCGCTCAGAATGACAAATCTGGTTAGAGCTTGAGGGACTTCAAGTATTCGCGGAATGGTCCGCCCAGGTCGCTGCGCTTGAGGGCGAACTCGACTGTGGCTTTGAGGAATCCTAGTTTGTCGCCGGTGTCGTAGCGGCGGCCTTCGTACACGTAGGCGTACATTTTTTCCTGCTTGAGCAGCATGCGCATGCCGTCGGTGAGCTGGAGTTCGCCGCCGGCGCCGGTGGGAGTTTTGGCGAGGCAATCGAAAATTGCGGGCGTGAGAATGTAGCGGCCGATGATGGCGAGGTTCGACGGAGCTTCCTCGGGCTTGGGTTTTTCCACCATGTTGCGGATCTCGAAGAGGCGGCCGTTGAATCCCTCGGCGGGTTGGGCATCGAAGACGCCGTAGGAGGAGATCATTCTGCCTTCGACGACCTGGGCGGCGATCACGGAGCACTGTTTCTGGTCGAAGACGTTCACCATCTGCTTGAGGCAGGGGACGGGCGCGTCGATGACGTCGTCGGCGAGCAGGACGGCGAAGGGCTCGTTGCCGACGAGCTCGCGGGCCATGAGCACGGCGTGGCCGAGGCCGAGGGCTTCTTTCTGGCGGACGTAGGCGACGTGCATCATGTCGGAAATGTTGCGGACGATTTTGAGCAGGTCGGTCTTGCGGCGCTCCTCGAGCATTTTCTCGAGCTCGTAGCTGACGTCGAAGTGGTCTTCGATGGCTTGCTTGCCGCGGCCGGTGATGATGAGGATCTGATCGCAGCCGCTGGCCATGGCCTCCTCGACGCCGTATTGAATGATCGGCTTGTCGACGATGGGGAGCATTTCCTTGGGCTGGGCTTTGGTGGCGGGCAGAAAGCGGGTGCCCAGGCCGGCGGCGGGGAAAACGGCTTTGCGGACTTTCATCATGGCGGTCTTTGGTCGTTCGTCGTTGGCTCAAGTCGAAGCCGAATAATTGTAACCGGTTGGGTTGGAATCTCGCGACTAAGCGGGTTAGGCCAGAATGTCGCTTCTATTCCGTCTCCTTTCGCAGAGGTGATCAATGTCACGACGAGTCGCGTTCGAGGTCCTCACCGTGATGGGGCCTTTCTGTTTGCAAGAATGGCCTTCGGGTTGTGGCATTCCTCCGTCGAGTACGCTGACTATTTCGCTTTCGGCGTGAACACTGTTTTCATAGTAGCGATCTGGTTCCAGTGCCGGAGGATTCTGCGGCGGCTTGATCAATTGGGCGAACAGGTCGGGGAGAATACTATCTCGATCCTTTCGAAGCACGCGATTTCTATAAGCTACATTGGCTATAGCATCATCTTTGAACTTACGTTCATGCATCGTCACTGACACATCTTTCCATCCGCACTTGAACCGACTTCTGATGCCGCTTCTTTGGCGGCAAGGTGTTCTAGAACTGTGCGCAAGGATCGGAGGACTTCGTCCGCGGCGGTGGCTTTCAGGGCGAACTTCAGCATTCCATCTGGGGTGAATTGTGCGCCTTTTTGGGCGGAGACGAAACGCGCTAATTGTTCCGGGTCGACGGCGGCGTTTTGGCGGAATTTGAGGGTGACGGAATCGCGCTTGCGTTCGATGGCGTTCACGCCTACGCGCATGCACAACAGCTTGAGGCTCGCATAGTCCAGGAGATTGCGCACTGGGGGCGGCGGGGGGCCGTAGCGGTCTTGCAGTTCCGCGGCTACGTCGGCGAGTTGCGATTCGGTTTCCACGCCGGCTACGCGCTTGTACATGCGCAGGCGCTGATTTTCTTCGGGAATGTAGTCTGACGCGATGCGGATGTTGAGGCCAAGATTGAGCTGGGTTTCGGCCTCGTCGGGCGCGGCCTCACCCTTCATTTCGCGGACGGCACGCTCGAGCATCTGGGTGTAGAGTTCGAAGCCGATGGCTTCGATGTGTCCGCTCTGCTCGCCGCCGAGCAGATTCCCTGCGCCGCGCAATTCCAAATCCAGCGCGGCGATTTTGAATCCGGCGCCCAGGTCCGAGAATTCTTTTAAGGCTGCTAGTCTTCTGCGCGCGATGGGCGTGAGCTCGACTTCCTTCGGGATCAGCAAGTACGCGTAGGCGCGGCGGTTGGAGCGGCCGACGCGTCCGCGCAGCTGGTAGAGCTCGGAGAGGCCGAGGCGGTCGGCGCGGTTGATGAGGATCGTGTTGCAGAGCGGGATGTCGAGGCCGTTCTCGATGATGGTGGTGGCGACGAGAATGTCGGCTTCGTGATGCATGAAGCCGAGCATCACTTTTTCGAGTTCGGCTTCGCCCATCTGGCCGTGGCCGACGGTGATTTTTGCGTTCGGAACCAGCTCCTGCAGTTTCGCGGCAATTTCCCAGATGCTTTCGACGCGATTGTGGACGAAGTAGACCTGGCCTCCGCGTTCGAGTTCCTGCTCGATGGAGGACTGGATGAGTTTTTCGTCCCAGCTGGCGACCACGGTCTGAATCGCCATGCGATCTTTGGGGGGAGTTTCGATGATGCTCATGTCGCGCAGGCCGACCAGAGACATGTGCAGGGTGCGCGGGATGGGCGTAGCCGACATGGTGAGCACGTCGACCTGCTTACGCATCTGCTTGATGCGTTCTTTGTGGCGCACGCCGAAGCGCTGTTCTTCGTCGACGATGAGCAGGCCGAGGTCGGCGAACTTGAGGTCTTTTGACAGCAAACGGTGGGTGCCGATGAGGATATCGATTTTGCCGGTTTCGGCTTTTTGCAGAATTTCTTTTTGCTGTTTCGGGTTGCGGAAGCGGCTGATCATTTCGATGGTGACGGGAAACGGGCCGAAGCGCTGCTTGAAAGTTTCGTAGTGCTGAAAGGCCAGGACTGTGGTGGGCGCGAGCACGGCTACTTGCTTGTTGTCGCCGACGGCCTTAAAGGCGGCGCGCATGGCGACTTCTGTCTTGCCGTAACCGACGTCGCCGCAGAGCAGGCGGTCCATGGGCTGCGAGGATTCCATGTCGCGAGTAACGTCGGCGATGGCCTGGGCCTGGTCTTCGGTTTCGTTGAACTCGAAGGCGTCTTCGAACTCGCGGACAAATTCGTTGCCCGCGGGGAAGGAGTGGCCCACAGCCATTTTGCGTTCGGCGTAGAGCTTGAGCAGTTCGTCGGCCATGTCTTTCATGGCCTTGCGCACGCGGGCTTTGGTTTTGGCCCACGACTGCGTGCCGAGATGACTCAGGGCTGGCTTCGCACCTTCGGACGAACGATATTTCTGAATCAGGTCTAAGCGCGTGAGCGGAACGTAGAGGCGCGCGCCTTCGGCATATTCGAGCAACATGAACTCGGCGTTGCCGTCGCCCTGATTGATTTCCTTGAGGCCCTGATACTGGCCGATGCCGTGCTCGACGTGGACGACATAGTCGCTGACTTGAAGGTCGCGGAAGTCGGAAAGGAAGGCGGAGACTTTGGATTTTTGGCGTTGGGGGCGCGAAGCCACCGTGTCGGATTCGTCGAAAAGATCGCGCGCGCCGAAGATGGCGAGGTGGGCGTCGGGGAAAAGGACGCCGTCGGGGACGTAGGCTTTGGCGAGAGTGGTGGTCAGCACTTCACCGGCGAAGTAACTGGTCTCGTCGGCGTAGCTTTCGCCGCCGCGGGTGCGGCTTCCGAGGCGGAACGAGACGTTGTATTCGGTAAAGAGGTCGGCGAGGCGCTCGACTTCTCCGGTGTTGGGAACGGCAAACAGGACCTGGCTGCCTTGTCCGGTGAGTTTCTGAACTTCCTCGAGCATGGACGGAACCGCGCCATGGAAGCGGGGAGTGGGCTGGGAGAGGAACGTGACGGCGGATTCGGCGGAGTCGCTGTGAGTGATGCCGAGGTGCTCAACATCGGCTCCGGTCAGGGACGCGACTTTTTTCCACCAGTCGTCTGGCTGTAGATACAAATCCACGGGGCGGACCAGGTTGCCGACGCCGCTGCGCTCGTGGGCTTCTTCGACGCGGGTCCAGAAGCGGTCGAACTCGGCGCGGAGAAGGTCGGGCTCGTCGAGCAGGACGGCGGCGCGGGGGAGAAGATCGAAGATGCTGTGGTCGGCCCCAGCGACGGGAGCGTAAAACTCCCAGCCGGGGAAAACGGTGACGCCGCCGGCGCGCACCGCGGCTTCGACGATCTCCTCCGTTGCCGGTGATGCGCTTGCCGGAGAGGCGGGTGTGGATTGCGCCCAGCAGGTGATCGCTGACAGGAGTTTCGGTGAGCGGGAAGCAGCAGCGCTTCGTCCATGGGATTGGAGGAACGCTGCGAGGCGGGATCGAAGCGGCGGATCGATTCGACTTCGTCGCCGAAGAACTCGATGCGGACGGGGCGCTCGGCTTCGGGGGAGTAGACGTCGAGGATGCCGCCGCGAATCGCGTATTGGCCGGGCATTTCGACGACGTCGGCGGAGGTGTAGCCGACGGTGTTCAGGTGGGCGAGCAAGGTTTCGACGTCGAAGGATTCGCCGCGGCGGAGGGTGCGGGCGAGATCGGCGTAGTAGTCGGCGGAGCGCTGGCGGATGGCGGTGGCCGCGACCGGAGAGACCACGATCGAGGCTTTGCCGGTGGCGATTTTCCACAGGGCGGTGGCGCGTTCTTCCTGCAACTCGGGATGGGGAGACAGATTCTGGAATGGGAGCACGTCGCGGGCCGGGAGCGCGACTACGTCCTCGGGATCGCAGGCGGCGGTGAGTTCGCAGAAGCCTTGCAGCAGGGGAACGAAATCTTCGACGGCGCGGTTGTCGTTGACGACCAGGAGCAGAGGGCGGTCGGCGGTGTGGCGCAACAGCACGAGGAGCAGGGCTTTCGCGGTGGGAGTGAGTCCGGAGACACGTATCCGCCCCGTGCCCTCCCGCAGGTGGGAGGCAACACGCGTGAAGGCGGGAAGCATTTCTACGTCCGCGAAGAGTTCGCGGACGAAGGGAAGAAGCATGCAGGATGATTTTAACAGGAGTGGCTTCGTTGACGGCTGTCCGAGGCGCAGCCTAGCATGCGGGACAGATGGGAACGGACTGGTCTACGTCGCGCATAAGGTAAGGATGAAAGCATGCGGGAAGTGATTTGGCTCATGCACTTATCGCTGGATGGGTTCGTCTCAGGACCGAAGGGCGAGTTGGACTGGGCGGGCGCAGCCATGGATGATCAATTGTGGGAGGACGTTCAAGATCTGTTACGAACGGTGGATGGTGCTCTGTTTGGACGCGTGACATACCAGATGTTTGAAAACTACTGGCCGGCCGTGGCGCGCAACGGCTCGAGTTCGAAGAATAAACGGGAGTTTGCGGTTTGGATTGATAACACACCGAAGACCGTCGCGTCCAAGACTCTGAAAGGACTGGAGTGGAAGAATTCGACGTTGCTGAGTGACCACGTTGTTGAGGGAGTCTCAAGAATGAAAAACCAGCCGGGCGGCAACCTGCTGATGTTTGGCAGTCCCAGTCTGGCCTCCGTTTTGTTCGAGGCGAACCTGATCGATGAATTGCACCTAAAAATGCATCCGGTTCTTCTGGGCGCGGGGCGACCTCTCTTCCACGGGGCGACGGAGCGGCGCAAGTTAGAGTTGGTTACATCAAGGACATTCGACTCGGGGGTGGTTGGGCTGCGGTACAACGTAGCGGGATCGTGAGCGGCGAAACGGAATCTTTTTTCATGCCGACCTGTGGCATGTTGGCCTGGGGAGGGCTATTCTTTCGGGACCGGGCGGCACGCGCCGCTAGCGCTGCAGTGAACTGAAATTCAACAAAGGAGCAAAAATGAGCAGGGTACGGGTTCTAGTGGGGACGCGCAAGGGCGCATTCATTCTGACTTCGGAAGGCAAGCGCGAAAACTGGGATATCAGCGGTCCTTTTTTTGCGGGCTTTGAGCTTTACCACGTCAAGGGATCACCGGCGGATCCGAACCGGCTGTATGCATCGCAATGTAGCGGGTGGTTCGGGCAGTTGCTGCAGCGTTCGAACGACGGGGGCAAGACCTGGGAAGCGGTGGGGAACAAGTTCGTGTACGACGGAGTGCCCGGCACGCACCAGTGGTACGACGGGAAGCCGCATCCGTGGGAATTCAAGCGAGTATGGCACCTGGAGCCATCGCTGACTGATCCGGATACGGTTTACGCCGGGATTGAGGACGCGGCGCTGTTTCGCTCGGGCGACGGGGGGCAGAGTTGGCAGGAACTGGCGGGATTGCGCGGGCACGGCTCGGGGCCGCAGTGGCAGCCGGGTGCGGGCGGAATGTGCCTGCACACGATCATTCTCGATCCCAGCAATGCGCAGCGGATGTTCATCGCGATCTCGGCGGCAGGGGCATTCCGCACCGACGACGGCGGCGCGTCCTGGCGGCCGATTAACAAGGGACTGTATTCGCAGTACATTCCGGATGCCGACGGCCGAGGTTGGGCACTGCGTTCACCATGTGGCCATGCACCCCTCGCGTCCGGGCGTGCTCTTTATGCAGAAGCACTGGGACGTGATGCGCAGCGACGATGCGGGCGACTCGTGGAAGGAAGTCAGCGGGAACCTGCCGACGGACTTTGGGTTTGTGATTGACGTGCACGCGCACGAGCCGGAGACGATCTACGTGGTTCCGATCAAGAGTGACTCGGAGCACTATGTGCACGAAGGCAAGCTGCGCGTGTATCGCAGCCGCAGCGGCGGGAACGAGTGGGAAGCGCTGACCAAGGGGCTGCCGCAAAAAGATTGCTACGTGAACGTGTTGCGCGATGCCATGTCGGTCGACTCGCTGGATAAGTGCGGCATCTATTTCGGCACGACCGGCGGGCAGGTATATGTGTCGGCGGACGCGGGCGACAGTTGGGCTCCGATTGTGCGCGACCTTCCGGCAGTGCTTTCGGTCGAGGTGCAGACGCTGCCGTGAGCACTTCTGGCGGCCAGAGGGTCCAGACATTTTATGGGGCAGGTTCGAAAATGATTCGAGTCGAACTGCCGCAACATCTGCGTACTTTGGCGCAGGTTGGCCGCGAGGTGCAACTCGAGGTTGAAGGTCCGGTGACGCAGCGGTCGGTGGTCGACGCGCTGGAGGCCCGTTATCCCATGTTGCGGGGAACAATCCGGGATCAGGTTACGTTCCAGCGGCGGGCGTTTTTGCGGTTCTTCGCCTGCGAGGAGGATTTATCTCATGAACCGCCGGATGCGCCGTTGCCGGAGGCGGTCGCTTCGGGGGCGGAACCGCTCTTGATTATCGGGGCCATTGCCGGAGGGTAGGGCCTGCTCGTGCGAATAGGGACCCTGGGCGGCCGGCAGCAAGAGCGCCTCGCTCTGCTCGGCGGAACGGGCGGGGCGCCCGTTCCCACAGAGGCCCCGTTTCACTCTGGCCCCGTTTAACACGGGCCCCTTCCCACTTTGGCCCTTTTCCACACAGGCGGGTACCCACACAGAAGCTTCAACTATCGCGGTCACGCTATCCTCTCAGCAGGGGGCGGGTCAGGCAGGTCGGACCGCCGCTGCCGTTGATGCAGATTTCGCTGCCGGGAAAGGTGCGGAGGTCGAATCCGGCTTGGCGCAGGCGGGCGTTGGTCTTGCGGTTCTCTTCGATGGCGAGCAGGCGCTTGCCGCCTAATGCCAGCACGTTGCAGGCGAGCGTGTCGCGCTCGGAGTAATCGATCTCAACAAAGTTGAAGCCGCGCGACTTGAGCAGTTCCACCGTCTCGACCGCGAGCCAGGGGAGATCGACAAGCGCAGTGTGTCCGTCGAGCAGACTGATCAGGGACATCAGGTGCAGGCATGCCGATGGGCCGGGACCGTAGGGGAGCGGGGCGGAGAGAACCGCGATTCCCGTGGGAGCCAGAAGGGCCCGCATCTGCGCGATGCCGGGCGCGTTGGTGCGGTAGCCGTGACCGATGAGCAGCGTCTTCGGGTCAAGCCAGACAATGTCTCCAGCTTCGATTGTACCGGGCGCGACGATGGCGCCGAAGGTTGGAATGCCCAGCGCCCCGCACGATGTACCGTGATGCCGGCCCTCGGCTACGCGGTTGGGTTTGCCGGGACGCATGAGGATCAGTCCGAAGTCGGTGGCCAGCGAGGCATCGTGAGTGTAGACGGCGTCGAGAGAAAGTGAGTCAGCCGGAGGCAGGTCAACGACGTCGGCGCCGGCGGCTTGCAGTTCGCGGGTCAGGGCGGCATGCTGTGACTGCGCCTGCTCGAAGTCAGGGATGTGATGGAAGCCGAGGTCGCGCCACGCGGAGACGCGCTGGGGCTGGTTCCATCCCGCGGTGGCGGGGGAGCAGACCAGCACGCGCTGGAGCGTGCCAACCATGGAGTGTCCGTTGTATTGAGTCGCCGTAGCTATCGACATTCGCACCTCCGCGGTTCGTTCCCTACACTCTTCACTACACTCTTCGCTACACTCAAGGAATCTAACCAAGAGTCGCGCCCGGCGCAATGGTAGGAGCGGCCAGGCGGGCAGTCGAAGGAGCTCTTTTCGCGGTCCGCGAGAGCCCGGAGGTTAGAAGCCGATTCTGAGATTGGCTCATTTACGCACGACTGAGAGTCGTGCCCTTCCCGATTTGTGACCCAGTCTCAAGACTTGACGCCACCATACCACAAGACATTAACTATAGTTAACTATTGCTCGAGTTGACGCTGGCGGGCGGTCGCCCAATCCCGCAGGAGGCTACCCAGTTCATCGCAGGCAATGCAAAGGCTTCCTGCTGAGCTTTTTTTGATGGGTATGCAAATCCGACGAGACGGCTGCGGGGCAAAGCAAAAAGGACAGTCCGGAGCCCCCGAGACTGTCCCTCAAACCCTCCCGGTTAGAAGGGCAGCTTGATGACCCTACGTTACCGCCGCCATGTTGCAAAGCGATTTCAGAACGATGAATATCTGATTAATTTGGCAAGCACGACGGCTGCTATAGTAATCGCTTGCATTCGCTGGATCTGTTGACATCGATCTGTTGACATCTTTCTTGACGCCTTTGTTTTCCTGGCGGGAGGATACGATGCCGTCCACCACGTCCCGAAAAGTCGAGCAGTCGCGGCGCCTGCAGCAGCGTGCGGAGAGCATGATTCCGGGAGGAGTGAATTCGCCGGTGCGGGCGTTTGGCGCCGTGGGCGGCGATCCGCTGTTCATTGTGCGGGGCAAGGGCTCACACATTTGGGACGCCGACGAAAACGAATACATCGACTACATCGGATCGTGGGGGCCGCTGATTCTGGGGCACGCGGAGCCGGCTGTGCTGGACGCGATAGTGGGCGCGGCCTGCAACGGGACGAGCTTCGGGGCTTCCACGCCATCGGAAGCCGATCTGGCGGAACTGGTGCTGGGAGCGTTTCCGCAGATGCAGAAAGTGCGGTTCGTCAGCTCCGGGACGGAAGCGACCATGTCGGCGATCCGGCTGGCGCGGGCTTACACGAAACGCAAGTACATCGTGAAGTTCGAAGGGTGCTACCACGGGCATGCGGATGCGCTGCTGGTGAAGGCGGGGTCGGGGGTGGCGACGCTGGGGATACCGGGATCGGCGGGGGTTCCGGAGGAATTCACGCAGTTCACGCTGGCGCTGCCTTTCAATAATCTTTCCGTGGTGGAGCACGCGTTCCAGAAATTCAAGCATCAGATCGCGTGCGTGATTGTGGAACCGGTGGTGGGGAACATGGGATGCGTTCCGGCCGCGGACGATTATCTGGTAGGGCTGCGGCTGCTCACCGAGCGCGAACGATCGGTGCTGATTTTCGACGAGGTGATGACCGGGTTTCGCGTGGCTTATGGCGGAGCGCAGGAGCTCTACAACATTCGCCCTGACCTGACCACCATGGGGAAGATTATTGGCGGAGGATTGCCGGTGGGGGCGTACGGCGGGCCTAAGGAGATCATGGACATGGTGGCGCCGCTGGGCCCGATGTATCAGGCGGGGACGCTCTCGGGGAATCCGCTGGCCATGGCTGCGGGCTGTGCCATGTTGAAACAGTTGCGCGATCGCAAGAGCGAGATTTATCCACGGCTGGAGAAGCTGAGCGGGGAACTGGTGGAAGGTGTCGCTGCGGCGGCGAAGGAGGCGGGTGTTCCCCTGACTTACAATCGCGTGGGATCGATGTTTACCTGGTTCTTCCAGGCGGGGCCGGTGACGGATTGGGATTCGGCTTCGAAATCGAATGCGGCGGCGTTCGGGAAATTCTTTCGCAGCATGCTTGATAGCGGCGTGTACCTGCCGCCCTCGCAGTACGAGGCGGCGTTTCTGGGGGCGACGCACACGGAAGAAGATGTACAGCGGACAGTGGCAGCGGCGAAGCAGGCGTTGGCGGTGGTGCGAAGCTAGGGATCTCCGTAGCGCAAGCGAAAGGCGCGGCGCTGCGGGCCGCGGCCGGGTCAGAGACCCGGCCCCACACAAGCATCAACCCTCAACATCAACCCATAACATCAAGCCTCAACATCAAGCGTTCGACATCATCTCCGAGACAGTGACGAACTTGTAGCCTTCAGCTTTGTAGCGCGTGAGCAGGCGATCCGTGGCCAGAACCGTTTGGGAGCGGTCGGCGCCCATTTGTTTGTGGCCGCCATCATGTAGGAGGACGACGTCACCGCCGCGAATCCGCCGGGCGACTTTCCGCTCGATGACGGCGGCGGGGGGCGCGTTCCAGTCGTAACCGGTCACATTCCACATCACGGGCTCAAGGCCCAATTCACGGGCGATGCGCAGGACGGCGGGGCGGCGTCCGCCGAAAGGGGGGCGGAAGAGATTGGAATGCTCGCCGATGGCCTCTTGCAGGGCGGAGCGGCAAGCGGAGAGTTCCTGGCGAATCTCGGCCTTGCTTCTGAAGATCAGCAACGGATGCGTGAAGGTGTGGTTGCCGACGATATGGCCTGCCTGGACGATCTCGCGGGCGATTTCGGGACGCTGCTGAATGTAGCGCCCGATCAGAAAGAACGTCGCTTTGACGTTGTGCTTCGCGAGGACTTCCAGCAGGCGCCGAGTGTGCGGATCGTTGGGACCGTCGTCGTAGGTGAGGGCGAGTTGCCTGGCTCCGGGCGCGAGGCCGGCGAAGGTGCGGCCATACCACTGTCCGGTGGGCGCCATGGACTGGTAGCCGGTTGTAATCGCAGCAGCGGCGGTTATTCCGGCGAGCTACGGCTCCGAGCATGGGAGGATTGTAGCGGATTGCGGATTGCAGATTTGAGATTTCAGATTTGCCGCGGCTGCTGGTTGGCCTGCAATCTGGAATCTAAAATCTGCAATCTGAAATCTGCAATCTACAATTGCTTTCTGCTGTTAACTCTTCCCGCAATTGCCACTCGGCGTCATCCGAGATATCCTGCCAATTCCGAGAACATCGCACGCACTCATTTCACTAAACCATGGCCAATCTTTTCGAACTGCCCCGGTACATTGCTGTGGAAGGCCCCATCCGCGTGGGCAAGAGCACGCTGGCGCGGATTCTGGGCGAGCGGCTGAACGCGCAGCGGGTGATGGAGCCCGAGGCCAATCCGTTTCTCAGCGCCTTTTACGAAGGCGAGCGCGGGGCGGCGTTTCAGGCGCAGTTTGCTTTTCTGGTGCGGCGGTTCGAGCAGTTGCAGGCGCTGGATCTTGGTCCGCGCTCGCAGAAGACGGTGGTCGCCGATTTCATTTTCGAGAAGGACAAGCTGTTTGCCTGCCTCAATCTGAACGACCAGGAACTGGACACCTACAACCGCTACTACAACCACTTCCGCGAACAGTTGCCCACACCTGATCTTGTAATTTACCTGCAGGCCACGCCCGAGGTGCTGAAGAAACGCCTCAAGAAGAAGAATCTGCCGGGCGAGCGGGCGGTGAGCGACGAGTATCTGGAAGAAGTGGTCAAGGCCTACGAGCATTTCTTCTTTCACTACACCTCGTCGGATCTGCTGATTGTGAACACGTCGGAGATTGATTTCGTCGACCGCAACGAAGACTTGCAGGAACTGCTGCGCAAAGTCACCGAGCCTATCAAGGGGACGCAGTACTTCTTACCGCTGGGCGGGCAGGACGCGGTAGGGGCGTGAAGGAGCTCCTAGCTCCTAGCTCCTGGCTTCTAGCCACCCCAGCCCCCGGCTATTCTTCGTGGCGCGGCAGCGGGTACAGCGACAACGTCTTCCCCATCTTTGAGAATTCCGGATCAGCGGTGACCAGCCAGGCGCCGCGCTCCAAGGCGAGTTCGGCGGCGAAAGCGTCGGCATAACCAAGGTTGTGCTTTTGTTTGATCGCCGCCGCGCGAGTGGCGCGGTCAAGATCGGCAGGAATGACCTCGATGGGGAGTTGCCGCAACTTCCCCTCAGCTACACGAGCGTTGGCTTCACCGTGCTGACGCCATGAGATATAGAAAACTTCTCCCCAATTGACTGCCGACACAAGAAGAGGAATGTCCTGACGAAAGGCTTCCTCGAGCAGGCGCCTAACTCGTGGAGCGGTACCGGAGCGGTCTTCCATGAGCCCAATCAGGGCGTTGGCATCGAGAACATATCGCCGGGGCTTGCTGCGCGCAAGAGCCGAGTTCACCGCTTTTCTCTCTCGCGCTGCCGCTCACGCTCGCGCTCCTTGAAGTGTTCCTCGAACATCGAAGGTTGACCGGGAGGAGGCTTGAGAAATCCCTGAATCTCATCCAAGAGGCGCTCGGTAATTGGCATCAGAATCAAACGGCCTCCCTCTTGTGTCCAGGTGGCTCGCGTGCCTTTCTTCAGACCCAATTGTTCGCGGAGCTCTACCGGCACCACAACTTGGCCCTTCGAACTGATGGTGGTATGGTAAGTCGCCATGCATGTGATCTTACTATAGTCAAGAGGTAAGACATAAAAAGAATCGTCTTACCTTCGTAACGCCTCCCACGCGAAACCGGCAAGTGTCCGGAAAGACGCCGCTTAGCGTATTACGTGGCGGTCGACTCTTTGCCATGGTCCGTCCCCTGTTTTCCAGTTACAATGACCCCAGCGTCATCCAAAGATGTTGGAGCGCCACGATGCGTACAGGCTCTATCCGCCCGAGGCGGAGGGGCACTGGAGGACAGCATGAGTCTCACCCCGATTACCGGGCGTCGCGGTTTTCCGCAAGACGACGAATCCCGGCCGAAGGTCACGACCGCGTCTCTGCGGGAACGGAAACTCCGCCACGAACCCATCACTTGCCTGACCGCTTACGACTACTCCGCCGCGCGCCTGGTGGACGAGGCTGGCATTGACATGGTGCTGGTGGGCGACTCCCTGGCACAAACCATGCTCGGCTACGAGAACACGCTCTCGGTCACCATGGACGAGATGCTGCATCACGTGAAGGCGGTGCGGCGCGGGGTGAAGAACGCTCTGCTGGTAGCGGACATGCCGTATGGGTCTTATCAGGTTGACCCCAAAGACGCCATCGTGAATGCCACGCGCTTCGTGAAGGAAGGGGGAGCGGAAGTGGTGAAGATCGAAGGCGGGGAGAAGCGCGCCGACTTGATCCGGCAGATTATTGACGCGGAGATTCCCGTGGCGGGGCACATCGGGCTGACGCCGCAGTCCGTGAATGTCATGGGCGGATATAAGGTTCAGGGGAAGAGTCTGAGCGGCATTGAGCAGTTGATGCGGGACGCGGTGGCGCTCGACCGCGCCGGTGTGGCGTGCCTTTTCCTGGAGGGCATGCCGCGGGAAGTAGCGGCAATGATTACGGCGGAGGTTGGAGCTCCCACCATCGGAATTGGGGCAGGGCCCGAGTGCGATGGGCAGGTGCTGGTGTTTCATGACATTCTGAATCTGACCTTTGGACCTCCGGCAAAGTTTGTGCGGCGCTACGGCGACGCCGCCGCGCTGATTGGGAATGCGGTGCAGGCGTTTGGCGCGGACGTGCGGTCGCATCAGTATCCCTCGGACGAGGAGTCGTATCACTTGCCGAAGGAGACCAAGGCGGGGCTGGATACTGTGCTGGCTCGGAAACGGGCGATGCGGCGGTAATGGGCGTCTTTTCTCGCGGATTTGTTCGGATTCAGAGAGATAATGCGGAACCGGGCAGCGGCTGACTGCGTAACTTAATTGGGTCTAGTGAATTGGGCCTAGCGCTCTGTGCCTTGGCGCAGCGTGTGGGCATCCGGCGGTTCGCCGCGGGCTTCGGCAATTTCATTCGCGATGCCCTGTGGTGCTAGGCTAGTTGAGGCTGGGAGGTATGACGATGCATCCCTTGGGGCTTTTCTTCTTTCCATTCTTCGGCTTCGGGTTTGTGATGTATTTTCTGCCGTCGCTGATTGCCCTGGCTCGCAGCAAGCGGGATCTCCTCGCCATCTTCCTGCTCAACCTGTTCCTGGGGTGGAGCGTGATCGGATGGATCGTCGCGCTGGTGTGGGCGGCGAAGAACGACGTTCCCGCGATGGTGAGGTAACGTCGGCCCGTGATCTGCAGGTCTCTGCGAGTGCGGGTGTTGTGGCTGCTGTGGCTCAGCGTCGGTATTGTTGCCTGCTCGTCAAGGCAGAACACGGCGGCGGGGCCTGATCCCGGCGCGGTGTTGCAGGCTATCCCTCCGGCGGATCCAGCAAAATACGAGCAAGTTCGAGACATGAAGAACTGGCGCAACCCCTACCTCATTGTCCGCGCCGACGGCGTGGCCCTGTTCGATCCCGCCGATAGCGCCGAAATCATATTGAAGCCGGATGAGGTGCTGGCCGCGCTGGCCCGGCTGCCCGCTTCGAATTGGCCCTACGGGCGCGTAGTGGCGGCTGCGGAGAACGGCGTGAGGGCGTCCCGGGAGGACGGGATTGCCATTCGCCGCAATAAAGGGATTGTGGGAGGAACGCTGGAGGGCGCCCACGTTGCGATTGAGTGGGTTCCAGCGGCGTGAAGCGCGAGGAATTCTCAGTTTATGCGAAGCATCAGAGTCGAGCTGCGCTCGACGGAGAGCCGAGGGCGGCTGTGCCCACATTCCAGGCTCGAGCGTTGTAATTTCTGAAAATCTTCACGACCATCGACGGAATACGGGGCGCCTCTCGCGCGGTCCGGCGCGCGGGCAAGCGGCTGGGGTTCGTTCCGACCATGGGAGCGCTGCACGAGGGGCATGTTTCGCTGGTGCGGGCGGCAAAGGCTGCCAGTGACGTGGTGGCAGCTTCGATCTTTGTGAATCCTGCACAGTTTGGACCTGGGGAGGACCTGGCGAAGTATCCGCGCTCGTTCGAGCGCGACCGGGAAACACTGGAGCGGGAAGGTGTGGAACTGCTGTTTGCTCCGACGGTGGAGGAAATGTACCCCGCAGGGGCGGTGACCTGGGTGACGGTGGAGGAACTCAGTGGCAAGCTGGACGGGCGTTCGCGGCCGGGGCACTTCCGCGGAGTCACGACGGTGGTGGCCAAGTTGTTTCACATCGTCGAGCCGGACGTGGCGTTTTTCGGGCAGAAAGACGCTGCACAGGTAGCGATCATCCGGCGCATGGTGCGTGATCTGAATCTGCCGGTGGAGATTGTGGTCTGCCCGATCGTGCGCGAGGCGGATGGACTGGCGATGAGTTCGCGGAATGCTTATCTCGATCCCCAGCAGCGGAAGCAGGCGCTGGTCTTGCATCGTTCCCTGCTGCGGGTGCAGGGGTTGGCGGATGGGGGTGAACGCGAGGCGGCAGAAGCTGGTGGCCGCGGGGCTTCGGGAGTTTGACGGGGAAAGTGCGGTGCTTCTGGATTACTTCGAGATCGTGGATGCGGAGACGCTGGATCCGGTTGAAGACGTTTCCGGCGGCGCGCTGGTCGCGGTGGCCGCGTTTGTCGGGACCACTCGGCTGATCGACAACCTTCTGCTGGGGAAGCGGACGGGGTAGTGCAACGGCTGGGATCTTTGCGCTCCTGGCACCGACCTTGCGTCTTTGGCGGTCAGTGGTTTTGATGCCTACCTGCGAAAAGCTTGAAGCCGCAAAGGACGCGAAGAAAAGCCGCGAAGATCGCAAAGAAAAGCGGACCGTTAGAACCCGAACGAGACCCGCTATGCAGCGACCCACTGAGAGCCTTTAACGCTATGGAACCGCCGCTACGGTGCTGGATTGGGTATCCAGGCGCTGGCGCACCAGGTCTTCGACCTGCGACCACAGGCGGGGATCGCATTCGCTCTGCACGTGGTTGGGAGTGAACACGCGGTCGAACCAGGAGGTTCCTTCGCATTTTACCGGGGTCTTTTTGTAGTCGAAACGGTAGTTGCCGAGGATTTGCGTCTTCGCGGGGTCGGCCGCGGTGATCAGAGCGCGGCCGTGGATGAAGCCATAGGGTTGATAGAAGTTCACCGCCGCCGCGACATTTTCGGGGATGACCCGATCGCCTTGCCAGGGCTTGGCCACGCTATCCACCTGCACGGTCAGCAGCACCGGGATTCCGAGGCGATCCAATTCACGAGCCAGCAGCACCACGGCCGCGCCTCCCCAACTGTGGCCAAAAAGAATGATGCGCGCCTGCGCCTTTTCGTCGGCACTGAGGACGCCGTCATGGTTGCGATCGAGCAGATGAAGGATGGTCTTGTACGCGGCTTTGCGATGCCGGTTCTCGAAGACCTGGACATAGAAGTCTTTCGGGTCGGTGCGCTGAATACGCTGCGCGAGCTGAACCGGTTTCTGGTGCGGATTGTTGTGACGCACAAAGCCGCCCACAAAACCGACCACGATAGTCGCCGCGGTCACGCGAGGCCGGCCGACCACTGCGCCGTCGGCCACCGCGAGTAAGGGCGCCGTGGCGAAGATCACGAGGGCAGCAACCAGGATGCGAAGTAGCCAGAGACGAGGCACGCGGCTCCTATCCAAACTGGGGTTCCTGAATCAAGCTTACAAACCCACGCTTACAGACCTAAGGGTCCCTAAATCATGAGATGGTTCGCGCCACTGGGGGGATGCAGCCTATCCAGCCCCGGATGCACTCGGATCTTCCCGTGACGGGCGAGAAGGCTTGACCAGCAAGGCTTTTGGCCTACCCGACCCGCTGGACAGTCTACACCCGTTTGTCAAGCGCCGGGGCACTCGTTTTGCGTCCGGAGACGAAGGGGTTTCCGGCGAGGATGTAGCGCAGGGGCTTGTCCGCGGCCCGGGTGATCCCAATGCGCGGGGTTAAGCGGATGCCCCGGGAGCGGTATCCGTTTTCGCCGATCCACAAACTGCCGGCCCGCGAGGTGAGATCGGAGCCGTTGTCGCGGGCACGGGTGATGCCGAAGGCCTGAGCCAGCCGGCCGGGACCGCTGGTGAGTTTAGGCAGGTCTGCGGGACCGTGGAGCGCGATACCGCGGGCGCGGGCCATTTCTTTCAGGCCGGAGAGCGGCTCCAGAGCGCGGAAAAGAACACTTCCGGCTTTGCCTTCGCGTTCACAGGAAACGTTGAGGCAGTAGTGATTGCCGTAGATAAAATACACATAGGCGTGGCCCGGCGGCCCGAAAAGTACCGAGGTGCGGGCGGTAATGCCGGCGGCAGCGTGGGCGGCGGGATCTTTTTCTCCGAGGTAGGCTTCGACTTCCACAATGCGCGCCGTAAGCCGCTCACGGCGAGTCTGCCGGACCAGGACCTTGCCGAGAAGTTCGCGGGCCACGCGGCGCGGGTCGCGGGCGAAGAACGAGCGGGCGAGGGACGGATGAGATCGGTCACGTGGGGATCTTGTGGCTGGCCGCGCATGCAGCGGAATCATAAACGCGCGGGGCGCTCGCTGTCCGCTGCGGGGGACCTGGCCCGGTGTCACTCGGCTGTTTCCACAAGGTCGCGGTCGCGAAGTTTAGATCGGTTTGGGCTGCGTATTCCTGGCTGCGGTTACGTTCGAAGGGGTGTCGCTGAACGACTTGCCCGGCTCGTACGCACGCTTCTCATGCTTGGTCCCGACTTTTCGAATGGCATCGTGCCAGCCATCGTCCCAACTGATGCGGGCCTCTCCGTCGACCAGGGTCCAGGTTCCATGGGCCGCGCCGATTGACTTCCTGGCGTCTCCATTGGCGTCCAGGGTGATGAAGAAAGTGCTCCCGTTGCCTTCGCCTACTTCCCACTTGCCAACAAAGTGATTGCGGCTGGGCATCATCGCATCGAGGTCGGAAGTTTCGAATTCGATGCGGGCAATGTCTGCGGCCGAAACTTTCTCGCGGTGACCGTCCTTGAAAATGACCACGGCCGGGGATCTGAAGTCGATAGTGGCGATGTCGGTCATGGCGAAGCTCTGGCGGTGGCCGTCTTTGAAGACGATCACGATGGAACCGCGGTCGTCGGCGGGCGAAGGGCCCGGTTTCGCAACCGCGGCGGCAGCAGCGAAAAGAAGCATTCCAGAGACCGCCACGACTCTGACAAGATTGCGCACAATGTCCTCCCGAACCGGGGGAGGCGAAAACACCCTCCCCCACTGAATGCTACGAAGGCGCGACGGGAATTGTTCCCTCGGCCCGCTTCCTTAGGCCGCTTCGTTATGTACTAGGCTGCTCCCTTGGCCGATTCTTTCAGGTACGCCAGCACCTCTTCGGCGTGGCCTTCCGGCTTTACCTTCTCGAAGATATGCTTGATTTTTCCGTCGGGACCGATGACGAATGTGGTCCGCGCCACTCCCCAGACTTTCTTGCCGTACATGTTCTTCTCTTTCATGACGCCGAAGGCTTCGGCGACTTTCTTGTCGGCGTCGGCCAGCAGGGTGAAGGGCAGGTCTGAACTTCTCCTGGAATTTCTTTTGCGCTTTCGGGGTGTCGGGCGAGATGCCGAGCAGCACGGCGCCGGTCTTCTGCATCTGCTTGTAGGTGTCGCGGAACTCGCGAGCTTCGATGGTTCAACCGGGGTATCAGCGCGGGGATAGAAGTAGAGAATGATGGTCTTGCCGAGCAGATCCTTCAGCGCGACTTCTTTTCCGTTCTCGTCCTGCAAAGTGAAGTCGGGAGCCTTATCATTGATATTCATGGGAGTTTCTCTGGAAAAATCGACTTCGAGCAACGCGAGTGCCGCGAAGGCGGCATCGGGCCAGCCAGCTTTCCTCAAGATTTTACACTGCAAGATCTTATACCGGGGAGCGGGTTTGGTGGCGCTGCTGGCCTGTCTGGGGATTCTGGGAACAGTGAGCGCGGCGCAGGAGGAACGCCCGCAGATCATGCCGGGCGAGCGCAAGGTCACGCGGAAGAAAGACGCGGGGCCGCGGGCGGTGGGCGTTCTACAACTCACGGCGAATGGCAAGGCCTCGCTGGTGCCCATTGCGATTCTGATCAACGGCAGGTTTTACGACGCCTCGGTGTACAAGGCGAGTCCGGTTCCGATGGCGCTGGAGACGGGTACGGTGTACGAGGCCGAGCGCACCGGCAGTTCGCTGGGCCTGTTCACGGTGAACAGCGCACTGCATAGCAACGCGGTCAATGTGCAGAGTCCCTGGATTGGCACAGGGGCGTGGCTTCCGACTGGGACGCAAGTGGCAAAGACAACGCGCACGGCGGAGGCGGTGCCGGTGGGCATTGACAGCAGCGACGAACCGCCCCGGCTGACCAGAAGCGGGAGCGCTGCGAAGGAGACGCCACCGGCGAGTACAGCGCCGCCCTCGACCTCCCCGTCGCCTCCGTCGTCCGCGTCGTCCGACGGGCCGCCGCGGTTGACCAAGAGCGAGAGCACGCCCAAGGAAGCGCCTACTGCGCCGACCGCGGCTCCGACCCCGGCGTCAACCTCGGCGCACAGCGACTCGAAGCCCGGTGACGCCAAGGCAGCCGCTCGGCCTAACGAGCCCGCATCCGACAGCGGAGCCGATGAGGCCAGCCGCCCCAGACTACGCCGCGGAAAGCCGGTTGAGCCGTTGCCCGAAGACGAAGTGCCCGGGTACAGCAAGCCGGGCGCCGTGCCCTCCGCAAATGCAGGGAAAATTGCTGAGTCCGCGCCCGCGAAGGGGCCCATGCAGACGATTCCGGCAATTTCCGATGCAGGGGGTCCGGACCCGCACTCGTACACCTTCGACTGGCTCAAAGACGAAGAGGGAGAGCGCCGCCAGCAGGTGATGGCGCTGGCCAAGGCACAGGTACTCGCCTATGTGGAGGCGCGAGCCAAAGAAAGAATCGCGCCGAAGCCGTCAGGACCGCAGGCTGCGCGGCGCCATGCGCCGCACAAGGCCAGGGAACCGATTTTCGGGAACGTGCGGATGATCGCCTACGACCTGTGGACCACGAACCAACCTGTCCTTGTTTTCAGCGCCGAAGCGCACATGCCGCCGCCGCCCGCCGGCAGCCCTGAGGCGGCCGCCGATGCAGACCTTCAGTATTCAGTCCTGATAGTGGCCCGGACCGACATCTACAACAATCTGCACAAGCTCTACGTGGGAGTGACGGATAAATATCATCTCGATGTGACCCCGCGCCTCGAACTGATTGACGCGGTGGACGCCGACGGCGACGGCCGCGGCGAGTTACTTTTCCGCGAGACCTCCGATGCCGGGAACGGCTGGGTGATTTATCGCCCGACCGCCGACAAGCTGTGGAAGATGTTTGACAGTTTGAATCCGGAATAGGGGGAGCGTAAGAAGCTCTTGAAGCCGGTGCCGGTGCAGGTCATGGTGGAAGTGGACTTCCATCTCTACTGAGGCTGTCCAGGTAACGGATTCCTCCAAGTTTGCTCCTCCTGTAGAATGTCATCCCGAACGCGGGAAGGAGTTCCACTCTGATTTGCGACTGACGCGCCGCAAGTTTGTGCAATCGGTTCTTGGAGCCGGCGCTGCAGCTGGCTTGCCTGCGGTCTTGTTGTCAGGCTGCAGCGGATCTTCCCGGGCGAGCACCGCGACTGCGACCAGCGCAGCCCTTCATTCATCTGACCCATCTCAATTCAGTACGTCTCAATTCAGCGCATCTCCGGAGGCCGCGTTTCCCAAGGGATTTTTCTGGGGCACGGCCACAGCCGCTTACCAGATCGAAGGAGCGTGGAAGGAAGACGGAAAGGGTGAATCCATCTGGGACCGGTTCGCGCACACTCCGGGCAAAATCAAGAACGGCGACACGGGCGATGTGGCTTGTGATTCCTATCATCGCTGGCGCGAAGACATTGCCCTGATGCGGGCAATGAATCTGAACAGCTACCGGTTCTCGATTTCCTGGCCGCGGATACAGCCCTCCGGGTCGGGGGCGGCGAATGCGAAGGGCGTCGACTATTACAGCCGCCTGGTGGATGCGCTGCTGGAGGCGCGCATCCGGCCGCTGGTCACGCTCTACCATTGGGACCTGCCGCAGGTGCTTGAAGACGCCGGGGGATGGCCGAATCGCGACACCGCAGCCCGCTTCGCCGATTACGTGCAACTGGTGGCCCGGGCGCTTGGGGACCGGGTTTCAGACTGGGTGCTTTTCAACGAGCCCGCGGCCTTTGTGGATCTCGGGTATCTGGATGGCACGCACGCTCCCGGGCGCAAAAGCCTGCTTGATTTCCTGAGAGCGACGCACGTGGTCAACCTGGCGCAGGGCGCGGGGTTTCGCGCGCTTAAGGCGACTCGGCCGTCCTCGCGCGTGGGAACGTCTTACAGCATGTCGCCGTGCGAGCCGGCGACCGGTTCCCAGGAAGACAAACTGGCGGCGGAACGGGCGCATGCCATCACCAATATCTGGTTTCTCGATCCGGCATTGCGGGGCCGCTATCCCGACGCGCTCACTTTTCTGCCCGAAACGGTCATGGGGATTAAGTCCGGCGACATGGAGAAGACGCGTGCCCCACTGGATTTCATCGGCATCAATCTTTACTACCGCACGATCGCGTCGGCGCCAGGCGCCATGGAGCGCGCCGGGCACACGCAGGAATGGCTTTTCCCCGTCAAGATGGATGGCGGGCACGAAGGCCCGAAGACCGACATGGGCTGGGAAGTATGGCCCAAGGCGCTTTATGACATGGTCCTGCGCATCACGCGCGACTACAACCGTCCAGTGATCGAGATTACGGAGAGCGGATGCTCGTACAATGACGGGCCGGACGCCGGCGGCGTGATTCACGACCCGCGCCGTGTTTCCTACCACCGTGAGTATCTGGCGGCGCTGGCACGTTCCATCGCCGACGGCGCCGACGTTCGCGGCTACCACGCCTGGAGTCTGATGGACAACTTCGAGTGGGCCGAAGGCTTCAGCCAGCGCTTCGGCCTCGCCTACGTGGATTTCAAAACGCAGAAGCGAACCGTGAAGGATTCGGGACGGTGGTATGGGAGGGTGGCGGGGGAGAATCGGGTGGTGGGGGCGTGACGCGCGGAGGGAGTCAATCGGTAGATTTCAGATCGAAGATTTCAGATTTGAGATTGAAGATCTGGCCTCTCCGAGTCTGCGATCTTCAATCTGAAATCTAGAATCCACAATCTGCAATTTGCTTTTCTACTTCTGCTGCATTACCAGCTCACCGTTCTCCACTTTTACGCCGCCGACGTTGTCCGGTAGCTTCATCCGATCGCGCTCCTCGGCCAGTTTTTTCTGCAATGCGGGATTTACGAGTGACACGGGAACGCTGAGATCGCCGACCTTGAATTCCGTGGGATCGAACGTTGCATAGCCATCTTTGTCGCCGATGTGGCCGGAGATCGTGATCCAGACATCTTTGCCGGCAATTTCGGTGAGGAACTGGCCGTGCACCAGGTTTCCGTCGAAGCTGACTTGCTGGTCTTTGATGGTGGGCGCGACGCCGCCGATGTTCGAGTTCGGAGAAAGCTCTGCAGTTCCAGCGGCAGTGCCGAGCGATTGCGCCAGCACCGCGCTGATTTCGTCGGAATTGATGTGCACCTCAGCTTTGGGGCTGGATGACGCTGGCGAGGGCGCTTGCGAAGACGGCTGGCCAGCTTCGGGATTGGCGGTATCGGAGGCTCCGTTGCCCTGCGACTGCTGCGTCGCCTGCTCGAATTGAGCCATTTTCTGGTCGAACGATTGGGCGTGCTCGGCCACCGCAGCGGGAGCTTGCCGCTGCGCCACCGGTGCCGGCTTCTTCAGAACCAGAACAATGGCAACCAGCGAGGCCACCAGCGTCGCGATGCTGATCATGCGGTCGAGCTTGAGTTTCATGCAATTCTCCGGTCGAGGCCGAGGAGACCAGTCTTATGGTACCGGGAGGGAGACGAGGAGCTAAGATGACCAAAGTGATGGTCCTGGGATGACTACTAGTGATTTATGTGGGACCGGGTCTTTGACCCGGTCAGGCGGCCTGAAAGGCCAAGCGTAAACGTCACAAAGAGGGGGTGATCGTCCTTCTGGTAGTGAGGTAGACGACGGCGGTATTCGTACTTCGGCTGCATCGTGCCCTCGGCCCTTCGGGCCGAACGACCGGGTCAGAGACCCGGTCCCACAGAATCAAAGTCCCACAGAATCAAAATCAGTCCAGCTTTTTGGCCAGCAGTGCATTCACGACCTGGGGGTTGGCCTGGCCTTTGGATGCCTTCATGACTTGGCCGACGAAGAAGCCCAGCATGGTTTTCTTTCCGGCGCGGTACTGCTCCAGCTGTTTGGGATTGGCGGCGAGGACTTCGTCGATGATCTTCTCCAGCGCAGACGTGTCCGTGGACTGTTGCGGGCGGCCTTCTTCCTCGTAGACCACAGGGAAGTCTTTGCCTCGCTCGAAGGACAAATCGTAGAGATCCTTCAGCATCTTGCCCGAGATCGTGCCGGCTTCGACCAGATCGGCGGAGGCGGCCACTCCCCGCATCGAAATCGGAGACTGCTCAATTTCCAGGCCTTTTGCTTTCAGGCGGCCCATCAGCTCGCCCTGTACCAGGTTGGCCACGCGCTTGGGATTCTGCGCTGCCTTCGCGGCTTCTTCGAACTGATCGGCCAGCGATTTCGGAGAGGTCAGCACGTGAGCGTCGTACTCGGTGATGCCGTAGTCTTTCACCATGCGGGCGCGCCGCGCTTCGGGCAGTTCAGGCAGCGCTCGGGCGATCTCGGCCATCCAATTTTCGTCGACCACCAGCGGTAGCAGATCGGGCTCGGGGAAGTAGCGATAATCGTGGGCCTGCTCCTTCGAACGCATGCCGTACGTCTTGCCTTCGCTCGCGTTGTAGAGGCGCGTCTCCTGCGTGATTTTGCTGCCCGATTCGACGACTTCAATCTGGCGAGCGATTTCATAGGTGAGAGCTTCGCGGATGAAGCGGAACGAATTCACATTCTTGATTTCGGTCTTGGTGCCAAATTCTTTTTGCCCCCGTGGGCGCACGCTGACGTTGGCGTCGCAGCGCAGCGAGCCTTCCTCCATATTGCAGTCGCTGACGCCGGTGTAAAGGATGATCTCCTTCAGGCGTGTCAGATATTCGTAGGCTTCATCGGGAGAGGCGATGTCGGGCTCGCTGACAATTTCAATCAGGGGCACGCCGGTACGATTGAGGTCGATGGCGGTTTTCTCCGCCGCATCGGGAAAGCCTTCGTGCAAGCTCTTGCCCGCGTCTTCTTCGAGATGCACGCGGGTGATGCCAATTTTCTTTTTTCCGCCGGCGGCCGGCACCTCGATGAAGCCGTGCTCGGCCAGAGGCTTGTCATACTGCGATATCTGGTACCCCTTGGGCAGGTCGGGATAGAAATAATTCTTGCGCGCGAAAATGGAAGTTTGGTTGATACGGCAACGCAGTGCCATCGCCGCCAGGGTGGCGAACTCGACGACTCTCTTGTTGAGCACGGGCAGCGCCCCGGGCATCCCCAGGCAGACCGGGCAAACGTGAGTGTTTGGGGGAGCCCCGAACTGCGTCGAGCAGGAGCAGAAAATCTTGGACGCGGTCAGAAGCTGTACGTGGACTTCGAGTCCGATGACCGGCTCGAACCTGGCGTGGGCGGCGATGGAAGTCTCCGCAGTGGTGGCCATAGAAGTAACGATTATAAGGCCCGCAAAGCGGCCGAGTCTGGGCGTCGTGGGATCAGGGTTTCGAAGGCGCGCTGAGGTATTTCTCCATCGAAATTTCGAAGTACAACAGTTCGTTGCCTTTTGCGTCGTCGACGCCGGTAATGTCCATGTTCGCGCCCGCCAGAGGCGACGAAATGCCCCCCACGTCAAAGAACAGAAATCCGGATTGCGTTGTGTGCGGTTCGACCGCTTTGGCCTCGAACTGCGAAGACTCGACCTCATCCATGTCTTTCCGGCTGACCCCGCCCTTTACCTTCTTGCGCGGGATGGGAAGCGGGATGGTCTTGGTGTTGGCCTGTGGGTTCGAGAGCCGCCGGTAAATATCCTCCGGCGAGGTGGGGGTGAGCTTGGAGTGATTGCCCGTGGTCAATGTGATTTCCATGTTGGCGATGGAAACCGGCTGGTCACCGTCGTTGGTGACGACGAAGAAAACCGGCAGGAAGCCGTGCCCGGCGAAATCCACGGAGAAGATTTTCGCCTTTTCCGGTGTGTCGTAGGGATCGGCGGCCATGGCAACCTTAACGTCGGAATGGTCGTCGTGCGCGGGGTAGGTTTTGGCGGGCTGGGCCACGGGTTTCTCGAAGGTCTTGGCCAGCAGCACAACCGGCAGAAGCAGCGCAACCCAGAACGCCAGGAGAACCGCGACGGAGCGATCGGTTAAGCGCAGGGACGGCATAATTCCGATTATAGAGCGCGAACGCTCTCCTCGCCGATGACGGGTTTAGGACGAGCCGGTTTAGAATGACTCAACTTGAGCTACTTTCTCTACAGCCTGGTGCTGGCGGCGGCGATGCTGCTGACCCTGCCTTATTGGGTCTACCAGATCCTGCGTCACGGCAAATACCGGGCCGGGTCTGTCGAACGCATGGGGCGGGTTCCGGCGCGGCTGATGGCGACCAGTGAAACAGCGTCGCGATCCAGTCGGATCATCTGGGTGCACGCCGTTTCTGTCGGCGAGGTGCTGGCCGTCAGCGGTCTGGTGGAGGAAATGCGCCGGAGCTTTCCGGGGCATCGGGTGCTGGTGTCAACCACGACCGACACGGGACAGGAACTGGCGCGCAAACGCTTCGGCGACGAAAACGCGTTTTACTTCCCCATGGACTTCGCCTTTGCGATCCGGCCCTATCTGCGGGCTTTGCAGCCGGAGCTGGTGGTGCTTGCCGAAACTGAGTTCTGGCCGAATTTCCTGCGGCTGGCGCATGCCAGCGGAGCGCGCATCGCAGTGGTCAACGCGCGTATTTCTGATCGATCGTGGCCGAACTACCGCCGTTTTGGGTGGGCGCTGCGCAGGATGCTGGCGCACATCGACCTGTTCCTGGCGCAGACGCAACAAGATAGCGCGAGGCTGCAGTCGATCGGCGCGGACGCGGGGCGGGTGCAGGTTACAGGCAACCTTAAGTTCGACGTGAATCCGCCCACGCCGCCGCCAATTGTGGAAAGCCTTCGCCGATCGTTGGCAGCAGAAGTCGCCGGACCGGTACTGGTGTGTGGCAGCACGGTTGAAGACGAGGAACCTCCGCTGCTGAAGGCCTTTGAGAATTTGCGGGTCGCGCATCCCCGTGCAGTGATGATCCTGGCGCCGCGGCATCCCGAGCGCTTCGATCAGGTCGCGATCCTGCTGCAGCAGTTGGGCATTCCGTCATATCGCCGCACGCGCTGGCAGGGAGAAGCGCTGGCGGGCGGAGTGTTGCTGGTCGATTGCATGGGAGAACTGGCCGCGCTCTATGCCTTGGCCGACGTCGCCTTCGTGGGTGGAAGCCTGGTGCCGCGCGGCGGGCACAACATTATCGAACCGGCGCAGCACGGTGTGGCCATTGTGGTCGGAAACCACACGGAAAATTTTCGCGATATTGTGGGTTTGTTTCAAAGCCGGGATGCGGTGCGGGTGGTTGGCCTGGCGGAATTGCCTCTGACTTTGATGCAACTGCTGGCCGACGATGCCGAAAGACGGGGCCTGGGCCGGCGTGCGCAAGAGACGATGCGGTCGCAGATGGGTGCGACGTCGCGCACTTTAGAAGCGCTGAAGACCTTACTTACCGAGGACCGTGATCATCTCCAGGTCCCGGCACAAGCTGCGCACACAAATTGAATCCCCTCTCAGCCATTTACGGCGGTGTGGTCGGAGCGCGCAATGCGCTGTATGACCGGGGCGTATTGCGGGCGCGCCGTCTGCAAGGGACGGTCATTAGCGTGGGTAATGTTTCGGCCGGTGGCTCGGGAAAGACTCCGTTCGTTTTGCGGTTGGGAGAGCTGCTTAAGGCGCGCGGAATCAAGTTCGATGTTTTGTCCCGCGGCTACGGGAGAAGATCCCGGGGCGTGTTGCTGGTGGATCCGGGCGGCCTGCCGGAGGAGTATGGTGACGAGCCCCTGTTGATTGCGCGCAAACTGCAGATACCGGTGATCGTGGGGGAGGACCGCCATGAGGCCGGCCGCTTCGCTGAGTCACGATTCGGGCCGCAATTCCATCTGCTGGACGACGGTTTTCAGCATCGGGCGCTGGCCCGGGATTTCGACATCGTTCTGGTCACACCGCAGGATGTGAGCGACCGATTGCTCCCCGCCGGACGACTGCGGGAGCCGCTGCGATCACTGCGACGGGCCGATGCCATCGTGCTCGCCAGCGGCGCTTCGGCAGATTCTTTTCCGCTGGACGGAAAGCTGGTTTGGCGCGCGCGACGGGGAATTGTGCCGCAGGGTGTTCCTCCGCGGCCGGTTGTGTTTTGCGGAATCGCGCGGCCGCAGAATTTCGTGCTGCAACTGCGCGCGACCAACATTGAACCCGCCGCCGAGGCCTTCTACCGCGACCACCACGCTTACACCGAGAAGGACGTCCGCGAGTTGGTGGAACTCAAGCAGCGAAGTGAGGCGGGCGGCTTTGTGACCACCGAGAAGGATGCAGTCAATCTGGGCGTGTTTCTCGCGGCGCTGGAGCCGCTTTCCGTGGTTCAAGTCCGCATAGAACTGGCCGATGCGGATAACGCTCTGGATACCATGTTCCGCATGATCGAGGACCGAAGGCGCGGGACATGAGAAAATCTGCTGGGCTGCCATGACCAAACATCCGAAAGAAGCCGGCCGGCTCAGGAAGATCGTCGAAGCATTTCCCAAGCTCACCGTGACGGTGCTGGGAGATCTGGTGGCGGATGAGTTTGTCTTCGGCGAGATCTCGCGGGTGTCCCGCGAAGCTCCGGTGCTGATTCTGAAGCATCGTGAGCGCACCGTGGTACCGGGCGGAGCCGCGAACGCCGCCAACAACCTGGCGGATCTGGGCGTGAATGTTCTCCCGGTGGGTATTGTGGGTGACGACGAACCTGGGCGCATGCTGCTGAAATATTTCCGCCACAAGCGCATCGCGGTTAGCGGAGTGCTCAAGGACAAGGGTTACACCACCGTCACGAAAACGCGCATTCTGGCAGGCATGACGCACACGGCGCGCCAGCAGGTAGTGCGCGTGGACCGCGAGCCGCAGGAAGCGCCCAACCATCATTTAACCCGCGAACTGTACCTGGCGGCGCGGAACTATGCGCACGCTTCGGATGCCCTGCTGGTCTCCGATTATGGCTACGGCGCAGCCACGCCGGCGATCGTGGCGACTCTGCAGGAAAAGGGGAAACTGGGATCGGTGCCGGTCATCGTCGATTCGCGTTACCGATTGGTCCAGTATCACGACGTCACGGCGGCCACGCCCAACGAACCCGAGGTGGAAGAGGCTCTCGGCATTCGCATCGGGCAAGACTGGAATAAGCTCGTCGCTGCGGGCGAGCAAGTGATGGCGCGTATGGGGCTGCAGTCCCTGGTAATCACGCGCGGGCGCGATGGCATGGTGGCCTTCGATGCCAAGCACAAGCCGGTGGACATTCCGATTTTTGGCTCCGACCAGGTGGCAGACGTAACGGGAGCAGGAGATACTGTGATCGCAGCCTTTACCGCCGCCCTTGCCGCCGGCGCCACGACGGAAGAGGCAGCGCAACTGGCCAACTATGCGGGTGGAATTGTGGTCATGAAGCGCGGCACCGCCACGGTTTCGCGGGAAGAGTTGCTGCAGGCGCTGGAGCAGTCGCCACCAGCCACACGATCTCATTGAGCGTACACGACAAAATTCTGAGCCGCGAAGCACTTCGCCAGCGCGTCGACCTCTGGCGCCGCGCGGGCGAACGCATCACGCTGGCGAATGGCGGGTTCGATCTGCTGCATGTGGGGCATGTACGCTACCTGCGGGGCGCGAAGGCGCTGGGCGGCAGACTGGTGGTCGCGGTCAATTCCGATGAATCGGTTCGCGCTCTCAAGGGCGAGGGCCGGCCCATTATGCCTGCCGTGGAGCGTGCGGAAATTGTGGCGGCGCTGGCCGACGTCGACGCGGTGGTAATTTTTCCCGAGCTCGACGTTCGGGCGATCATTCGCGAGATTCGTCCGGAGATTCAGGCCAAAGGTACCGACTACACAGTGGAATCCGTCCCTGAGCGCGATGCGGTTGCGGAGTATGGAGGACGCGTGGAGATCGTCGGCGACCCCAAAGATCACTCCACCAGTGCGATCATCCGTTCGCGGTTGGCGCCGAGGCAGTCTTGATTGCCAAGCCGCAAGACAGTCCCAATATCGCGAGCCTGCTGATTGTGCGGCTGAGTGCGATGGGAGACGTGATCCACACCCTGCCGGCGGCGCAGGCTCTGCGCCAGGCGTTTCCCGACGCCAAGATTGGTTGGCTGATCGAAGAACGCTGGGCCGAACTTCTGTGCGCGCCCGGATCGCCACGCCTGGGACCGCGTTCGGCACGGCGGCCATTAGCGGACTGGGTTCACACCGTGAACCTGCCGGGGTGGAGGAAGTCGCTGATGACGGTTTCGACCCTGCAGCAGATCGCAAAGCTGTGGAACGATATCCGCAGCGTGCATTACGAAGTTGCGGTCGATCTGCAGGGAGCGATCCGGTCGGCCGTGCTGGCGCGCTGGTCGGGCGCAGGTGTGGTGTATGGCTCGGCAGAGCCGCGCGAGGCTCCCGCAAGCTTGTGGTACACGCGTCGCGTGGTTGCGCACGGGGAGCATGTGATTGAGCAAAATCTTTCGGTGGCGGAGGCTGTCGCTCAGAGGAAGATGAAAGCGCCCCGGGTGGAGTTTCCGCAGGATCGTGCCGCCGAGCAAGAGATTGGCCGGCGGTTGGCGGAAATGGGCGCCGGTGATTTCGCCATTCTGAATCCAGGCGCCGGTTGGGGAGCAAAGCGCTGGCCCGCGGAACGCTATGGACGGGTCGCGAAGGCGCTCGCTACGGGCGGCGTGCGCTCGATTCTCAACTATGGACCGGGCGAAGAGAATCTGGCGAGCGAGGCGGAAGCGGCGAGCGACGGCGGGGCCAAGTCCATGAAATGTTCGCTCACCGAATTGGTCGCGCTCACGCGCCGGGCGAGATTGTTCATCGGAGGAGACACGGGACCGATGCACCTGGCGGCGGCGTTGCAGGTTCCGGTGGTGGCGATATTCGGTCCCACCGATCCCGCGCGCAACGGGCCCTATCGAACGAGCGACGCCGCGCGAAGCATTGTTCTGCGGAATCCTGCGAGCCCGACTAGCCACGCGCGGCGATCGCAGCCGGACGAGGGACTGCTGGAAATCACCGTCGACGCTGTCTGGGACGCGGCGCGCCGGCTGCTTGCGGGCAGCGCAACGGAAGGTGCTCATGGCTGAGTGGTCGCGCGTCGCGCGCCGCATCCGGGTGCCGCTCGGGTTCGTGTTTGCGGTGCTGTATTTCTGGCTGGCGAAGCCTACGTGGCGCTTTGTTGCGCTCGGTGCCATCGCGATTCTGCCGGGACTCTTGATTCGCGCGCTGGCGTCAGGGCACGTACGGAAGAATGAAGCGCTTGCTACTTCCGGGCCTTACGCCTACACACGGAATCCGCTCTATCTCGGATCGCTGCTGATGGGCGTGGGATTCGCCGTTGCGGCGCGCAGTTGGTGGGTGGGCGTTGCTCTCGTCGTCATGTTTTTCGCCATTTATCTTCCTGTGATTCGCGATGAAGAGATATTCCTGCGTCAGAAGTTCCCCGAGTTCGAAGAATATGCGCGGCGGGTGCCGCGGATGTTTCCGAGAATTGTGCGGCATTCAGCAGCGGAAGGGACCGCGGGAGGATTCTCATTCGACCTGTATCTGAAGCATCGCGAGTACAACGCGCTGCTGGGCGCAATCGCCATGGCGGCGGCTCTGATCGTGAAGATAGTGCTCTTTCGAAACTAAGAAGGCTCTGGGCAGTTGCCAGCAGGCAGGGCGAACAATGAAATCCCTTTAGCGCCGCGGTGACAGAAACGCCTTGCGAGCCGGCGGTGGCCCAAGCGGGCAGAGATTCTTCGCTTCGCTCAGAATGACAAGCAGGATTACTTCTTCGCCAGCAATTCCCTCGCCCGGCTCAGCTCCGGCCGCGTCGAGTTTGAGCCGTCGCAGACCTTCAACAGGAGCGCGTAGTACTCCGCAGCCTCGCTCTGCTTTGCCTGCCTCTTCCGCCGCGCGGGCGGCGCCGTAAAGGCCATTGAAGCGGTTGGGATTGAATTTCAAGTCGGTCTGATATTCGGCCAGCGCTTGCTCGGGACGTTTCGCCTCGAGCAGTATATCGGCAATCATTTCGCGCGTGGGAATGCCTTGGGGTTCGTCACCCAGGGTATCCTCTTTGTCGGCCATGGGGCGCAGAGCCGCGACCGCATCGTCGTACTTACCCTCGGCAAACGCAAGCCAGGCCTGGGCCTGTTTCAGATCGTCTTCCACGGCGTCGGCAAAGTCCTTCTTTTTCTCCGACACAAGTTTCTGATGGATGGCTTCGATGGCTCGGACATCCTTCCGCACCTGCTCCGGTTGGCGAAGATGCGCAGCGCCGATCGCCCTGGCCCAATACCCCAGCGACTCCTCCGCCGTGCCCGGAACCGCAACCGGAGTAATCGCCGCCGCGGCCGCCCAGTCCCGCATCTCCAGCGGATACAACGCGGCAAAGTGCGCCTCCGTGGCCAGGTGTGGGTCGAACCCCACGCCGTACATGTCATGCATCTCAGGCATTTTCTTGACTTCGTCCATCAGCGCCCTGGGCATCGGCTTCGCGCCCGCTCTGCAGGTAGGCATAGAAAAGAAAATCCATGGCGTGGAACTGGTGGCCTTCGCCGCCCATGCCCATGGCGGCGGTTTTGCGGGTGGCGGCGATGGAGGCGAGGTTGGAGTTGATGTCGTCCTGCCAGAGGCCGACGCGGGCGAAGATGTGCGAGGGCATGTGCAGGGCATGCGGAGCGGCAGGCGCGACCTGCGCATAGCGACGCGCCGCAGGAATGCCGAGGTGCGCCAGTTGCGGCTTGTCGTAGGCGTGAATCAGGTAGTGCGCCACTCCGGGATGGTCGGGTTCGGTGGCGAAAAGCTTCTCGAGAATCGCGGCGGCTTCCTTGCGGTTCGCGAAAGTCTCGTCATTGTGAGGCTCGGAAGCCAGCAGTGAGAGCGCGTAGAAAACCGCGGCTTCGTGATCGTCGGGATAGGACTCGTATACCTTCTTCATCCCGTCGGAGTAAGCCTTGGCGCGGGCTGCGTGGTCGAGTTTGTCGGAGTCGCTGTAGAACGCCAGGATCGCAGCAATGTATGCCTTTTCGCGTGGAGTGGCGGGGCCCAGCTGTTTAACCGTTGCTATCTTGCCTGCGGAGTTTGCTTCCCCGAGACCGCGGGCGATCACTTTCGCGTCGGGCTCGTTCCAGAGCTGGTGCCAGAGGCTCATTGCGACTCCCCAATGCGCCATGGCGCAGTGCGGATCGTCCTTGGCGATGTCGAGGAACTCTTTTTCGGCTTCCTCATACCAGAACGAGTGCAGCAGAGAAACGCCGCGCTCGAAGGGCTTCTGCACCGACGCGGCGCAGGAGACCGGGAAGTGGACCGTTCCCAGTTGCGCAACGGTCAGATCCTCGTGGTGGTTGTGCTCCTGGTCGTCAGCAATCGCACTAAAGGTGAACAGGAAGGAAAAAAGCAGCAAGTACGCAAGATGTTTCATGAGACCCCCTGCTGAAAGGCGAGTCTAGTGGAGCGCGGTCGATGTGGTCAAACGTACCTAAACGGAGATTCGGGCGTAAAAAACTGAAGCGTAGCGGCCGGGGTGCATCCGCGCCCGCAACGCTACCCTGGGGAGGATGGGTTTAGCCTGTCCTCCGCCAGGGTCGCGTTGCAGTACCTGGTTACTTGCTGTCGCCGTCGTGGTTGACGTCGCCAGCACTCTTCAGTGTGACTTGGTCATGCGGGACCGAGCCACTCTGTTGAGGCTGGGGCTTACTGGCAGCCGGTTGCGAAGCTTGGTCGGCGTGCGCTGCGTAACTGCTGGTGACTGGATTGATCATAGGACTTTAGGATCGGCGGTAGACGGAAAACTCTTTAATAAACCGGGGAAAGGAGTGGGAATCGTTGGTAATCGCCCCGAGAGAATGGAGGGCGATGGCGGATGGCTGAGGACACGAGGGGCGGTAAGCAGGACACGAGGGGCGGTTCGCCCGCCCTCCCCAGCGGGGCCAGTGTTGCAGCCAGACGCAAGCTATCTGCTGTCGCCGTCGTGGTCGACGTCGCCAGCGCTCTTCAGCGTGACTTGGTCGTGCGAAAGCGCGCCACTCTTGGTCTGCGGAGCCTGGGCGGGAGGCACAGGCTTCGGGGCGGGAGGCTTTGAGACTTGCTGAGCGTTGCTGGTGTGGGTGCTGCTAATTGGGCTGATCATATGGATAGGATCGGCGGAGGGCGAGAAATCTTTAGCGAATTGCGGGCAGTGGGGCGACCTTTGGTAAGGGTTACCGGGGCAAGGAGAGGCGCTTGCGGCACGCCCAAAGGCCGGCCCTGATACGAACCGCCGACAAAATGCACCCTCTGCTCAGGAGTGTCTACGTCTTCATGTCGCTAGAGACAGACCAGAGGCCTGCGATACGCCAGCCTGCGCCGTGATCAAGTCACTGTTCAGGGCAACCCGTTGCAGATCCTGCTGCAAAGTGCTGTAGGCCTGTTGCGCATCCGAGGAATTGCCGGACTGGAGGCCCTGCCCCAGCTGGCCGAAAGGCGACGTGGTCGGTGTGCCCTCGGAATCTCCGCTGATGTTGATGCGCCGATGATGATGAAAGTGCACGTGGGAATGATGAGTGTCTGACTGAATGTTGGCGGAACTGCTGGTGGAAGCCGAGTTGGCAGTGGCCGGCAACCCATCCTGGGGCAAGGCGGTTGGGACCGCAATGGTTGCGGCAGTGGTTGCAGCGGAAAGATCGCCAGACTGCAATTGCCGAGCCAGTGCCTGGAATTCCTGTTCTACCCGTTGCTGGCGGCTTTGCAGGTTGGCGCTGTTCTGGTTGACGAAGCCGCTGCTGGAAACGCTGGAAACGGACATGTGAAAACCCTCCCGTCGGTACTGCTGACGAGTTGGGGGATGCACGTCCTCGACCAAATCGGCTCCGGCATGAGGAATCTCACCAGCCCTTGTGGGTGCTGGATTTAACAGGGAGACGGAAAGTGGAAGTGGAGGACAGCAACTCAGGTTGGCAGAAACTGCCCAGGGCGAGGAGGCAAGAATTGCCGCATCAAGACAGGGGTCGCTCGGCGGTTTTACGCTTCTGTTAATGCGGGCGCGACTTGCCCATACCGGTCAGGCTCCGGTCACGAAGAAGCTTTCATCGGGCTTGGTGTCGATTCTCTCGGGGGGCACTTCGGCGGTTACATCCTGCACAAACTCGCGACGGCGGTCCGGACCCTTGCGCTCGACCACGCGCACGCGCCGCGCCGGCATGTTGCTGGGTTCGAGACTGATAATGCGGCCATCGCGCACCTTGATCTGCGAGCGGAACCAGTCGGTGCGAAACATGCGGCCGGCGGCATAGAAGGTCATCGACGCTGCCATGGGGCCTTCGAATTCCTGTCCCGTGCAGGCCAGAATGCGCTTGCCCATCTCTTGCGTCCAGGTCATGCCGCCGACCAGAGGATCGTTCAGGCGGCAGCGCTCGAAGGGCATGGCATGGGAAAGTTTGCGCAACTGCAAGAGCTGCAGCAAGACCGACGTCTTCGCCAGATTGGTGACGATAATCCTGGCCTCGGTGGCGGAGACGCGTTCCATCTTGATGTGCAGGTCGGGCGACCACTCGCGCTCGAATTCTTCGCGGGCCAGGGCCAGGCCTTTATCGGTCGCCTCTACGTAGCGCAGCGTAGCGCGGGCCAGAATCACACTGAAGAAGGTGGTCACGATCGTGGCAATGATCGGGATGTAGCTCATCAGGGTGGTGAACGGAATGCGATACGAACTGATCCACTGCATGTGCATAGACGAGCATGGCTCCTACGGTCGCGGGATTGGCGGTTCAGCCACGATTCGCATGAGTGTAGCGAGGGAAGCGCGACCGCTCCAGATGCGTTTGGTACTTGCGCAGTAATGTGCTAAGGGCACGGACTTTGGTAACTGGGAGTAGATACATATCTTGCGGAACGCACGCGGGGGCCCACGGCACCCTGCTACTCCAGCACGCTGTCGTCGAGTTTCTTCCTGCCCCAGTCCGCGGCGGCTTGTACAAAGGCCAGCACTAGCGGATGCGGCTTTTTTGCGCTGGACGACAGCTGAGGCTGGAAGAGGGTCGCCAGGAAAAAGCGGTGCGTGGGAGATTCAATCGCGCGAATCTCGCCCTGGGGGCCACGCGCGACCACCGGGAAACCGGCTTCCATGGTGGTCCATTCAAAGTCGGGATTGATTTCGAAATTGCAGAATAACTCTTCGGTGACGGTTTCTTTGTCTTTGCCGTAGAAAGTTTGCAGGTAGGAGCCGGGGCGCAGGCGAATCTCCGGCACCGCGCCGGAAAGCTTGGGCGCGTCGCCCTTGCGGTCGGGGACGGCGCAAGCTACGGGATAGATGATGACGTTCTTCGAACCGGAATTGTTTTCGGCGCTGTCGGCGTCCTTGATGTTGAGGACGTTGCGGGCGAATTCGATGAAAGCGTATTGAAATCCGCCGCAGGTGCCGAGGAAGGGCCAGTCCCGGCGGCGGGCGAACTCGATGCCTTTCAGCATCCCGTCGAAACTCTTGTAGGGGCTGCCCGGCGCGGCCCACAGGCCGTCGAAAGATTCCAGTTTCTTTTCAGCATCGGGGGCGGTGAGGGAGGGCGTGGGCAGCCACTCGGATTCGACCTTCAGGTTGAGCTTGTGAGCGGCGTGCTGCAGCGCGTCATTGGTGGCGTGGTGGGAGCGGAATTCGGCATTGAAGTCGCCCAGGATTCCGATGCGGACGGGGTCGCTCACGGGTTTGATTGTACTAGAGGGGAAGCGGCGGACCAGCGAGTGTGATTGCGTGCAGGTTTAGAACCGTGGTGCACCGTCACTAGATCACACCGTCACTAGAGCAGACGCTCAATGCCCAGGAAGAAGTAGAGACTGAGCAGCGCCAGGGCAGGGCCACCCCAGATCATCAGCGTGCACTTCCAGCCCAGGGAGCGTGCCAGCTCCTGCTGGCTGCGCCAGGAGATCAGGAAAGTCCGGTTGTTTGTTCCCTTCCTCAGCACCACCGCCGGATGGGCATCGAATCCGTCAGCGTTGGCCGCGGAACCTGGGTCGGCGCCGGCGCCTGGGGCGGCGATGACTTGCACGCCGGGGCTCGCCACACCGGCGGCGCTCCATGCCGCGGGATTCGAAATCCCTGCCTTCAGCAGGGCGGCCACAACTTTCTGCTGCTGTGCACTCTGGGCGGTGTTGGCGGCGGCCTGCGGTGACCGGCGGATGACTTGCGGTGCGGCGGCAACTGTCCCGGTTGCGACGGACTGGGCCACCGGAACTGCTTCAAAATCGTCTCCGCTCGAGTCCGTATGGAACGAGAACGAGTTGATCGACAGCGAGAATTTACCCGTTGAAATTGAACCTGCCGTATCGGTGTCCTGCACCGGCTCTGGGCTGACTTCGAGACCCGGATTTTCTCCCAGTGTGCCCAGAACGAACAGCGAGTTCTTGGGCTTGATGCAATACTCCTCGACCTTGAGTTTATTGCTTGTGGCGACGCCGTGGCGCAACAGAAAACTGCCAATATTCTCCGGCGCGTCGTCGGCCTTGGAGAACAAAGAGCCGTAGAATTCATCCTGGAAATCGCAATGCAAATCGAGGTCGGCCCCGTGCGGGTCAACCAGCAGGCGGCCAGTGTTGTCGTCGAGGAAGAAGGGTAGGTGCATGCATTCGCCGGCCACCTTGACCCATTCTTTATTTTTGCCGTTCTGTTTGTACTCCCAAACCAGAGTGCGGTAGTAGTAACAGGGCCGCGCCGTGATGGGGGCGATCATGGTGTACGGGCCCACAGCCAGGCCGCTGATTTCGACCATGCCCATAGAGGCGCTGCGAATCTTGGAGAACGGAGTATCCAGGATGAGACGGCGGCGCTGCAGGAAGCGGAATCCGTAAAAGAAGAGGCCAATTCCGGCGCAGAAGCCAATGGCGCACCAGATCAGCAGTCCAGACGGGTCGGACGAGAGAGCGAGTAGGGCAAGAGAAATCACCGATGGAAGCCGCGGAAACAAACCGCTGCGGATACCTCCCCCGGTGAGGCTAGCGAAACGCAAGCGCTCAGGCAGCAGAAAACGACAAGGCGCGCTTACGTCGGTAATGGCACCTGGGGATAAAGCATCCCGCGCGGCAGCGGTCCATGCGCTTCGCGCTGTCCGGAACAGTGCTTATGTCGTCTTTACGGCTTTCTTATGCGTTGCACGTTACGCTTAGTTTGTGACCATGCCTAAATCGTTTCGGTTCGCTTCTCTGCTCCTCTCCCTTGGGGTCGTGGCCGGTTCCGTTTGCATTGCGGCCTACGGTCAAACTCCCTCCGGGGATGTCGGCTCGTCCAGTGAGCCTGACGCAGGACCGCCCAGCACTCCCTGGCAGTACGGTGGTTTTGTCGACGCTGACTACGCGTACGATTTCAACCATCCCGTCAATCACCTTTTCCGAAACCGGGGAACCACGCCGCGCGTGGATGAAGTGGACCTGAACATGGCGGCTCTTTACATAAGAAAGGACACTTCGCCCCTGTCCCGCTGGGGTGCGGAATTAGAGGTTCAAGCGGGGGAAGATTCCAAGACGTTCGGGTTTTCACCAACTGCGCCAAACCTTGGCGCCGCCAACATCCTTCGCCAGTTCGGGCGGGCGGATGTGTCCTACCTCGCCCCGGTCGGAAAGGGACTCACGGTGCAGGGAGGCATCTTCAACAGCTTCATTGGCTATGACTCGCTGTACGCGAAAGACAACTTCAGCTATACGCGGCCCTGGGGAGCCGATTACACGCCCTACTTGATGTTAGGTGTGAACGCCAGCTATCCGTTCAACGACAAGCTCACGGGCACGATATTTGTCCTCAATGGGTACTGGCATCTGGCCCATGCCAACAACGTTCCGAGTTCGGGCGGGCAATTAGCCTACAAGGCGACGGAGCACTGGTCGCTGAAAGAGACGGGTCCTCATCGGTCCCCAGCAGTCGGATACTTCGCTTGAGTTCTGGCGATGGTTGTCCGACAGCATCGCCGAATGGAAAAAGGATCGAGTCACAACCGCTTTCGAATACCAGTTCGGAACGGAGAAGGTCGCGACTACAGGAGCTTCTCGCGCGCTGTGGATGTCCGCGCAGCTGCCGTTCCACTATGCGCTCGACAAGCACTGGAGCGCGACGGTTCGCCCCGAGTTCGCGTGGGACCGCAATGGCCGCTGGACGGGATTTCCGCAAACCATTAAAGCCGTCAGCAGCACGCTGGAATATCGCATTCCGTTTCGCCAGGCCACGGCTATTTTAAGGCTGGAGCACCGCTACGACGATTCGCGCGGGTCGGGTGGAGGTTTCTTTCGTGGCGGAGAAGTGCAGCCTGGAGTCGTAGGTTTGACGCCGACTCAGCATCTGCTCATTCTTGGGGTGATGGTGACTTTTGACGCCGCGATCCTCCTGAGCCGCCTCCACCACTGAGTGGGTTACCCGCCCGCCTTCAGTTCGGTCAGCACCTGCTTGGCGATTTCCTTCAGCGTCTCGAACACGCCGACGCCCTGGAAGGCGACGGCTTCGACAATGGGTTCGTTTTTCTTGCGCAGTTCAGTGGCCAGCAGATCTACGGGCAGGATATTGGGCAGGTCGCGCTTGTTGAGTTGCAGCACGTAGGGAATCTTGTTGAAGTCGTAGCCGTGTTCTTTCAGATTCGACATCAGGTTGTCGAGGGCTTCGACGTTGGCGTCCATGCGCTGCTCCTGCGAGTCGGCGACGAAGACGATGCCATCCACACCGCGCAGAATCAGCTTGCGGCTGGCGTCGTAGAAGACCTGGCCGGGCACGGTGTAGAGGTGGATGCGCGTCTTGAAGCCGCGCACCGAGCCCAGATCGAGCGGCAGGAAGTCGAAGAACAGCGTGCGTTCGGTCTCGGTGGCCAGCGAGATCATCTTGCCCTTCTGCTGGTCCGCAGTTTTCTGGATAAATCACCTGCAGATTCGTGGTCTTGCCGCCAAGTCCGGCGCCATAGTACACGATCTTGCAATTGATCTCGCGGGCTGCGAAGTTGATGAAACTCAAGGCTTTCCTCAAAGTGCGGGCACGCCCTTGGGGCTGCCGCGCACACAAATGTCCTTATGGAGGCTCGCGGCTTTTATATCATACGGAGCGTGCCCGCCGCAGGTTACTCAGGTGACCCTCGGGGCACCCCGCCACCCAGGATGGCCCCTAGAACCGTTAACGGGCCGACGGAATCGGGTAATATCCGTCCTTGGCGAAGACTTTCAGACCAGCGCGGTCCACCTGAACCTCAATATTTCGATAGGCGGGGCCGGCAGTGGCCTTTGGGGTATATGCCAAAGTGTACTGATTACGAGCCTCGGAGGTGATTTGCGCGTAAGCCTCCTCCATCGCATTGCGGGAGAGTTCGGTAAATACTTGTCCTCCTCCGGTAGCATTGACGTACTCGAGGCAGGATGTTGCTATACCCCTGGCCCTTCAGATGGATCTTTCCGATCTGACTGAAAGATGGGCAAGGCGCCACTGTCGACGACCACGGCCTTTACCTGGATGCCGTGGGTCTCGAGCACTCTCAGCACGTCGCCGTAACTGGCCTTGCTGCCCAGTTCCCGGCCATCGCTGATAACGAAGATCACCTTCCGCCGGGTGCGGTCGCGCTTGCTCAGGTCCAGAGCCGCTCGCAGGATGGCGTCGTTCAAGACATGCGCCTCCCGCGGGGGAGTGTTGACGGGCTGGATGAGGGGCCCGCCGACCGGCACTCCGTTCACCGTAGGTCCCGCGGACAGCGGCCCGCCCAGCACGGGCGGCCCATTGGAGCCCCCGCGCACCACCTTCATCTCGTTGAGTACGGCCGTCAGCTTCGCGCTGGTTTCGGTAAAATCCGTGACCTGGCTCACCGTGCTGCTGTAGGTGTAGAGCGCGACCTCGTCGTAAGGACTGAAAGCGCCGATCAGGGCAGAATACGTCTGATTGACCTTCTGCAACGCCACGTCCGCCAGGCCCAGTATCGAGCAGGATCGCCACCGAGAGCTGAAAAGGATCGCTGGTGAAGAAGGACAGAGTCTGCTTCTTGCCGTTTTCGAGCACGGTGAAGTCTTTGGGCAGTAAGCCGTCTACGCGCCGCCCGTCGGTGTCTTTCACCATGACGGGAACCTGTACGAAGTTGACCTTGACTACCAGTCGGTAGAGCTCATCTTTGGGGTTGATCTGGTTTTTCGGGATGCTCCCTGCGGGAACGGTCTCGACCGGGGGCATGGGCGGAGCTTGCTGATCCTGATTCGGTTGACCCTGGTTCGGTTGCGGCTGGGAGTCACCCGGGAACGGGATGGGCTCCGGGCGACTGCCCGAGCCGGGCGGCTGCGCGGCGGGAAGAGCGGGCTTGGGAGCTGGCGGCTGCACCGTCGAGGGCGCATCGGGGATGTCCTGCGCCGGTTGCGACTGGGGCGGCGGGGTCTGAGTCTGGCTCCCGCCAGATTGCGC
Organism: uncultured Acidobacteriaceae bacterium; assembly: GCA_963825155.1. Lineage (GTDB taxonomy): Bacteria > Acidobacteriota > Terriglobia > Terriglobales > Acidobacteriaceae > Sulfotelmatobacter. The sequence continues at coordinate 226,291 of CAWGRZ010000009.1, forward strand.
TCGCAGTTCCGGCATCGCCGAGCCCAGCAGCACAATCGCCAGAGCTATCGGCGCCAGCGCCATCAGCGTGCTGCCCGCGCGGCCTCGTCCTCTGTGATTCCCCTTCAACGGCGCCATTGGTTCCCTCGCCCGCGAAAAAATGTACTTCCTAACCTTTGGGATGCCCAATCCAGTCCATTTGGTGCATCTAAGCTACAGGACTAGACTAACAAAGAATCGCGAGAGAATCCCCGGATGCCCAAACTTCTTACCGCTAAGCGCGAAATCCTGACGGGACTGCTCCTGGCTGCCCTGTGGACGGCGGCGCCGTTCGCCACTGCCCAGCAGTCCGCGTCTCCTGCCCAGAAAAGCGACGTCCAGAAAACCGATGCCCAAAAGAGCGATGACTCGCAGCAGCCGAGCGAGACCTTAAAAGTCAACGTCAACGTGGTACAGCTTTTTTTCAACGTCAAGGACAAGCACGGCGCACTCATCCCCAACCTCACGAAGGACGATTTTGAGATTGCCGAAGACGGCAAGCCGCAGACCATCAAGTACTTCAATGCCGAGACCAACCTGCCGCTTACACTCGGCATCCTCATCGATGCCAGCGGCAGCCAGCGCAACGTCATTGACATGGAAAAAGAGGTGGGCGGCGCCTTTCTGAAGCAGATTCTGACCGATAAGGACGAAGCGTTCGTGATCAGCTTCGACATTAGCGTCGACCTGCTGCAGGACTTTACCCGTGACGTTCATCGCCTGCAGAGCGCCCTGAACAAAGCCAAGGTCAACGTGGATTTCACCTCCGGCGGAATCCCCGGCATGGGCGGCGGCCCGATTCCCCAGCAGAATTCGCCGGGAACGCTGCTCTACGACGCTGTGTATCTTTCCGCCCATGACATGCTGGCGAAAGAAGTCGGACGCAAGGCCATGATTCTGCTCACCGACGGCCAGGATGAAGGCAGCAGGCTCAAGCTGCAAGACGCCATCGAGGCAGCGCAGAAGGCGGACTCCATCGTCTACGTTCTGCTGTGCGCCGATCGCGGGTTTTACGGCGGAATGAGCGGCGGCTATTTCGGTGAAGGCGACATGCGCAGGCTCACGGAACAAACCGGAGGACGCGTCATCAACGTGGGCAACAAGTTCGACAAACTCAAGGAGGCCTTCGACCAGATCGCCGCTGAGCTGCGCAGCCAGTACAACATCGGCTACACCCCCACCAACACCCAACTCGACGGCACCTACCGCAAGCTGGAGATCAAGAATAAGCAGAAGTATAAGATCCAGGCCCGCACCGGGTATTACGCAGGTCGCCGCCAGGACTAGCAGAGCGGCGAGGACCGAGTCTCGTTGGCCGGTGGGCAACTGGTACACTCCCTTGGTGGAGGTCCACATGCCCCGCTTCTCCCGGCGTTCCTTCCTGCATTTGTCGGCCGCTGCCTCCGCAGCTGCCGCGTTCCGCATTGTGACCGAGCCCATGCTGGCGGCTGCTGCACGCCGGCCGCACGCGCTGGATGCGGTGCTGATTGATTCCAACGAGAACCCGCTCGGCCCGAGCCAGGCCGCGCGCGACGCGGTTTCCGGCATCATCCCGCAGGGCGGGCGCTACTCCGACAATCTCACCGACGACCTCGTCCAGACCTTCGCCAAGATTGAAGGCCTGAATCCCGACTACCTCCACGCTACTGCCGGTTCGACTCCTCCCCTGAGCCTCGGGGTCCTGGCCTTCGTTTCCCCGCAGAAAAGCTACGTGACCGCCGATCCGGGATTCGAGACGGGCATGATGATGGCGTCGGTTTCTGGAGCGCGCGTGGTCAAGGTTCCACTCACCAAGACTTACGCGCACGACGTGAAAGCCATGCTGGCCGCCGCTCCCGATGCTGGCGTCTTCTACATTTGCAATCCCAACAACCCGACCGGCACGCTGACGCCGCATTCGGACATCGAGTATCTTCTCGCCAACAAGCCCAAAGACTCCATCGTTATGGTGGACGAAGCCTACATCCACTTGTCCGAGGCGCCGTCCGCTCTCGATCTGGTGAAGGCGGGCAAGGACGTGATCGTGCTGCGCACATTCTCAAAGGTCTACGGTATGGCTGGCCTGCGCTGCGGATTCGTCATTGCCCGGCCCGATCTACTGGAGAAGGTCATGGATCGCGGCGGATGGAACTTTATGCCCATCACCGCTGTCGTGGCGGCCATTGCCAGCCTGAAGGACCCGCAACTCGTTCCTGAACGCCGGCATATCAACGCCAGCATTCGCCAGCAGACGTTTCAATGGCTCGACCGCAACGGCTATGCCTACATACCTTCCGAATCGAACTGCTTTATGCTCGATACCAAGCGGCCGGGCAAGCAAGTGAGAGATGCCATGGCCAAGGAAAATGTCTTGATCGGGCGTGTCTGGCCGGTGATGCCGACCTACGTTCGCATCACTGTCGGCACCGAAGCGGAAATGGAGAAGTTCCGGGCGGCGTTTCAGAAGGTCATGAAAAGCTAGCGCGGCCTGAGATTCTGACTCACGCAGGCTGGTTACTGCGGGGTCAACAGGTAGGCATGCTCTTGCCCGTGATGCATGCCCATGCCTGCGATCTGTCCGGATGCGTTGATGCTCTCAGCATCGATCAGCACCCAGCCGGATCCCGCCGGGACGAGCTTGTTGAGATCTTTCATCTTCCCGCCGCTATAGACGAAGGCGTGATAGGTCCCGCTGAACGTGGATTGGCCCACGATAACTCCCGAGTCGTTGATCCCGAACCCCCAGGTCGTACTGGTGCTGCCGGCGATCGTGCCCAGGTCGATTAGCCTGCACGCAGCACAGTTCGCGACAAACGCGTGAGCCGAGCCGTTCTTGGTATAGGCCAAGCCCGTGATCTGGCCCTTGTTGTTGATGGCATAGGCCTGGCTCCAGGGGCCGCCCAGAGTTCCCATCTTGATGATTTTTCCGTTGCGCCAGACGAAACCGAAGAAATTGCCGTTTGCATCGTAGGAGGTTCCGGTCACCACGCCGGCGTTATTGATGCCTTGCGCGCTGTTCCACCAGTCGTTGCCGCTGGAGCCCAGCGTTCCCAGGTCGATCATCTTTCCGCCACTGTAAAGGAACGGATGGTTCTCGCCCTTGGCCGTGACGGCCGACCCAACCACCTGCCCAACGTCGTTGATCGCATAGGCAACCGCAGAGCCGCCGCCGAGATCACCAAGGTCCGTCAACGTGCCGTTGCTGGCAAGGAAGGCGCGATAGGCGCCGCTGGAATTCTGAGAGTAGCCGGCGATCTGGCCGGAAGCATTGATGCCGTTGCCGATGCCCGAATTCCCGCCCAAGGTCCCGAGGCTGGTCATGGTGCCACTGCTGTAGAGGAACACGGAGCTCACGTTGCTATTGTTGTTGCCCGCTGCGCCGGTGACTGCCCCCGTCAGGTTGACGCCACGAGCTACGCTGTAGCCATTGCTGCTGAGCGTACCGAGGTCGGTGACGGTGTAGGTGGTCTGAGCAGCGCACAGCGACCCTGCTGCCAGAAGCAAACTGTAAATGAAAATGGAAAGGCCGGAAAGCGCTTTCATTCCGACTCCTATGCGTTGGATTCCCGTGGCAAAAATCATTCCACATCCCAGGCGTCCAGTTGTCAAAGGAATGTCAAAATGTGGTTCCCGGGGTCACTCCGGCGCTTCGGTCCAGCGCACGACTCTGCCTTCGCGGCTGCTCTTATGCGCCAGCAGGAGTCCGCGCATGGTGCGCAGGGCTTGCTCGGGAGTCACGTCCAGCGCCGCGCCTTTTTCGATGGCATCGCGAACGTTGGCGTAGAAGCCGCGGTAGTCTCCGCGATCCGTTTTCACTTTAACGGTCTCGCCACCGACGCGGCTCAAGGTTCCCCAGCGATCCTCGGACTCCAATCCCCAGTTCGCACCCCAGTCGGGCCCATCGGGGCAGTTCTCGCTGCGCAGGATCTCCTCCTGCGGATCCATGGCGTGCTTCACAAACGATCCTGCGGTCCCGTGGACGAGCAGGTGAGGCCCCGGAGCGTACGCAATAATCCGTGCGCGCAAGGTCGCGCGCAGACGCGGATACTCCATGTACACGTCGAAGGCGTCATCGACCTGCGAAGTCGGGCGCTGGCAGAACGCTGACGCCCAGATGGCCTCAGGCTCGCCAAACAAAACCAGGGCTTGATCGATTAAGTGAGGGCCAAGATCCCATAGAACCCCGGCCGCGGGATGATCGGCACGCTCCCGCCAAGCGCCCGGCTTGGCCTCAAGACGGAAGCGGTCGAAGCGCGATTCATACTCAGCCACCGCCCCCAGCGCGCCGGAATCGATGAGCTTGCGCAGAGTGAGGAATTCCCCGTCCCAGCGGCGATCCTGATACACCGTAATCAAGCGGCCACGGTCGGCGGCAAGGCGCACCAGTTGCTCGGCTTCCGCCAGCGTCGGCGTGAGCGGTTTGTCCACCACCACGTCTCGCCCCGCTTCCAGGCACGCTTTGGCATAAGAAAAGTGGGAGTCGTTGGGAGTGGCCACCACGCACAGGCCAATCGTTTTGTCGGAGAGCATTTCGTCGAGCGTCCGGGCTACTCGAACTTCCGGATATTTCTCCTTCGACTTGGAACCATGACGCTCGATAATGCAGGCCAATTCCATTCCCGCAACCCCACGAATCACTGGCGCATGAAACGCCTGCCCCGCCAGACCGAATCCGATCAGTCCCACGCGCACCATAGTTGCTCCTTTCACGAAGGGACTGACATCCACGGTTCTTCTTCGTGAACCTCGTGTCCTTCGTGGTTGAGTCCTCGTTTATTGTGCTGGGGCGTAGTATCCCCGGCGTGCCCGCACCCGGAAACTCTTGCGGTCGTTGGCGACGATCTCGATCGTGCGGTAGTGTCCGTCCGCCTTGAAGTCCGCCGGTTTGTAGGAAACCGCGTACTGGCTGCGGAGTTCGTCCTGAATCTCAGCAAACGCGTTGGCCACATCGCGAATCTGGAAAGGGAAGAACGCGCGCCCCCCCGTGGCATCGGCAATGCGCTCCAGCACCTTGTCGCCCGGCCCCTTGGTCCCGCTCACGTTGGTCGAGATGGTGTAGACGATGGCCTCGGCGCGCTGCGCCATCTCGATCGCCTCTTCGCGGGTCACATGGCTCTGGTTGTCTACGCCGTCACTGAGCAGAACGATGGCACGCCGCACCGGTGTAGTCTTCGGGGCTTTCATCAACTTGTCGCGGCAGGCAAAATAAAGCGCATCGTAGAGTGCAGTGCCGCCGCCCGGACGCAGTTCGCGCACTCCGTGAGCCAGCAATTCGGTGTTGTCGGTGAAGTCCTGCGTGACCTCCGGCGTCACGTCGAAACCCACCACAAACGCCCGATCATAGCGTAGACGGATCGTCTGGTTCAGAAATTCGATGGCTGATTCCTGCTCGAACTTGAAGCGGTCTCGCACCGAATTGCTGGCATCAATCAGCAGTCCCACTTGCAGCGGCAGGTTGGTTTCGGCGTGGAAGCTGCGGATTTCTGCCGGAGCCTTGTTGTCATCGAGGACGCGGAAATCGTTCTGCTTCAGGTCTGTAATGCGGCGGCCGTGCTTGTCAGTTACCGTGAACACCACATTCACTTCGTTCGTGGTGGTCCGGATGGTGGTGACCGCGTCGTCGGCGCTGGGAGCGTTGTCATCAGGCGGCTTTTGCCCCGGCTCGGCCGCTGGTGCAGGGCTGTGCGATGCCGGGGTCGAAGCCGGTTGCGTCTGCGGCGTGCCCGGAGCGGCTGAAGCCGGTGAAGCAGGAGCCGGTGAAGCGGGCGCCGACGACTGTGCCGCTGCGCCCACGGCGAAAAAGATCAGCAAAGCCAGCCTGGCAGTCCTGAGCAGGATGTGCGTCCCCAGAGTTTCCATCTGTCTGGATATTATATCCGCCTCCGTCCCCTGCCCACAGCGCTGAAACCGGCTTCAGATGCCTTTCGTGGAGACTTTGCTGGATGGGTCTCCTTCGATCATCGCGAGAAAGCCTTGCAAGTCCGCTGGCAGCGGGCTCTCTAGTGAAATTCTCTCCCCGGTCCTGGGATGCGCCAGCTCCAACTCTGCCGCGTGCAGGAAATTTCGATGGAGGGCAAGGGCCTCAGTCGTTTTCCGACTCGTGCGCTCGGTCCCCGCCTTCAATTCGCCCGGCGCGCCGTAGAGCCTGTCCCCCACCACGGGATGGCCCAGCGATGACATGTGGACGCGAATCTGATGGGTCCGGCCGGTATCGATTTTGATCTCCAGCAGCGTAAACTTGCCGAAGTCTGTGCCGAGACGGCGGACAACCTTGTAGTGCGAGACCGCTTCGCGCCCGCCCGCCTGCCGGGTCGTCATACGAATGCGGCGAACGCGATCGCGACTGATGCTTTGCGAGATCGTTCCGCTATCCTTCTTCATCCAGCCGTGGACCAGAGCCAGGTATTTCTTACTAACCTCACGCCGCGCGAATTGCGCGGCCAGTTTGCGGTGCGCGTCGTCATTCTTAGCCACTACGATCAGGCCGCTGGTTTCTTTATCGAGGCGATGCACAATGCCGGGGCGCATTTCGCCCCCGACCGCCGAGAGAGTCGCAAAGTGATGCAGCAGAGCATTGACCAGCGTCCCGCGATTGCGCTGGTCTTCGGTCGCGCCCGCGCCCGCATGCACCATCATCCCGGCGGGCTTGTTGATGACGGCCAAGTCGTCGTCTTCGTAAAGGATGTCGAGTGGAATTTCTTCAGGAATGGCGCGTAGAGGCGGCCGCGCAGCAGCGCCAAGAATGCTGATACGTTCTCCGCCTCGCAGTTTCAGGGAAGCCTTGACAGCCACATCATTGACCAAAACCTTTTCTTCCGAGATAAGCTGCTGCACGCGAGCCCGGCTGACCTCGAGCCTCGAGACCAGAAATTGATCTACGCGTTCGCCCACATCTTGAGATGTGGTTTTGAACTGTACCGGGAAAGATGGTGCCATGAATTATTTCAGGCGTCCCGAGGGGACCCGATTCGGAACTAAGCTAGTCTACCCGGCGTTGAAAGCGCCGGACTACTTTCAGGCGTCCTTCGGACGCGTGGCATTGCCAGACATGCGCTCCCGCCGCCGGGTTCTGAAGACTAGCGCGTGGCGGTTGCAGTTCGCGCCGGAACCGCCTTTACGCCCGGCCTCAACCACCAGATCAACCCGCCCCCGATAACCAAGCCAAGCGCGATCAACTGCGTGCCCGACATCGCACCACCAAACACGGACCCGCGGCCTGGGTCGTCGCGTATGAATTCCAGGAAGAAACGCGCCACGCCGTAAATGAACATGAACGCGCCAAAGACCTGGCCATCAAACTTACGCCGCTTGAGCAGCCACATGAGGACGAAGAAATTGGCCAATTCCACCGCGGACTCAAACAGTTGCGTCGGCTCCAGCGGCACGTTGAGGGGCGTTCCGGTGATGGAATTTGCCAGCGGATTGGTGAACGTCACGCCCCAGAAATGATGCGTCGGCTTGCCATAGCAGCAACCGGCGGCGAAGCAGCCCAGGCGTCCGATCGCGTGTCCCAGGGCCAGCCCCGGGGCAAACGCATCGCAGGTTCCCAGCACCGGCATATGATGCTTGCGGACATACCACGCCGCGGCAAGGAGCCCGGCAATCAGTCCTCCGGAGAAAACACCACCTGCCTGCAGGGTGGCGATACTGAAAATTTCGCCCGGATGTGCGGCGTAAGTACCCCAGTCGTTGATGACGTAGAGCACCTTCGCGCCTACAATCCCGCACAGTACGACCAGGATGCCCAGGTTCCAGGCTTTGTCCCCATCAATTCCCAGCCGCTCGGAGTTGCGCACGCTCATCCACAAGCCGACGAGCACGCCCAGCGAAACCAGCAGGCCGTACGTCGGCAGGAAAAAATGCCCGATATGAAACACCTGAGGAAACATTCTGTTTATTTGGATGCAGAAGCCCGTGGATTCGCTACTCGACTAGTTTAGCAGGAAAGCGGGATCACCTTGCTCACTCGGAGGGCTGGACAAAGCAGGCGTCCGCGGGCCGGGCAGCCCGCGCTATAGAGATAATTCAAGCCGACCCACTGTGCCGTGTGACAGGGCCGAGAATGAACCCGTCGGTAGACGTTGGGTGCCCGCCGAGACCCTTTAGGCATCTCCGCATGGCGGAGCGTCGCACACCGGATCTTAGTTCGAGTCGAGCTCCCGTTCATTCTGCATTGGTTCAAAAATCGGTTACCCGCCATCACCAACCCGGCAGGCCGGCTTTCAATCAGGATGCTAGGCAAATCCCGAGCGCTTGGCAAGTGGAAGACCGCAAATAGTTGGCAGGCCGCTTGCAACCAAAGTAATGCCGCCCTTCCGGAAGAGCTTGCCAAGCGGCAGTGACTGAGGAGGGCCAATCGCCTGCGCGAATTTCAGTCATCGAAAAAAACAATCATCAGGAGCGGCGACTGGCCTTCGTCTTCGAGTGGACAAATTGCACGCACCAACAGCCGAAGCACCAGCGAAGTACTCGGCAAATAAGCTGTGAGTGTATACTCTGGACGCTAATATCGGGCCCAAAGCATGTTCGCTGGCGGGTGGGCGGGCTGCTGGAGAGTCTGAGAGATGTCCAAACTTCGCACGTCCGCGATTGCGGCGGCGGCAATCCTCATGGGTGTCCATGGGGCGGTGCTCGCAGTCCGTTATGGTACCGAGACTGCATCGCGGTGGGGCGACTGGATTGATACCGCGGCCCCGCTCGTCGCGTCCGTAGTCTGCTGGCTCATTTCGCGTCAGGCCGGACCGTTTGGCCGGCGTGTGTGGCGCCTGGTCTGCTTCTCCGCCCTGCTGGCCGCTATTGGCCAGGGTCTCTACACCGACTATTACGACTATTTGCACGCGCCGCTGGGCACCTTGTGGCCCAGCGACGTTCTGGTCTTTTTCTGGATTGCGCCCGCGATGATGACGCTGTTTCTGAGTCCACGGGACCCAGGCAGCGGATTCGGATGGTTGCGAGTCTGCGATTTTGTGCAGGTCTGTACCCTCGTGCTGGCGGTCGAGTTGTCGCAGATCTACGTGCCCTCTCGCTGGCAGACTGCGGGCCAGGCAATGGAGGTCCGGACCCTTCATGCGGGAATCTTCTTCTTCGGCTTGATTGCCTTGAGTTTTCTGGTTCGAGGGTTGCTGAGTGGCAATCGGACCGAGAGGGCATTCTTCGTGCGCATGGGCGGCTACTTGACCGTGCATGCCGTCGTTCTCAATGGCACTCTGTACTATCAGGCCTCCGGCCACTATCGGCAGGGGGCATGGTCCGATTTCCCCTGGACTGTCAGCTACTGTTTGCTGATTCTCATTGCGGGAACCTGGAACGATGCTGAGCAGGAATCGCGGTTTGAGCCTCGCTCTCATGGCTTGCAACTGCTCGCCCAGTTTTCCCCTTTGCTCATTCCCGCTATTGTGTTTCCGCTGCTTCTGAGCATTGCCCAGGAACAATTTGTCTGGTCTGTCGTGCTCGTCATGGTTTCGTTCGCGGCCGCCAGCGGGCGTCTGTTCTTCGTCCAGAATCAGTTATTGGTCAGTTCCCGGGAACTGGGGAAAAACCTCTCTCTTCTGCAAGGCATCACCGAGGGCACCACCGACGCCATCTTCGTAAAGGACTTGCAAGGTCGTTATCTGATGATCAATTCCGCGGGCGCCGGTTTTCTCGGCCGTGGGGTGGACGAAGTCATCGGCAAAACCGATGCGGAGTTATTCAATCCAGACGCCGGGCGAACCATCATGGAGCGTGATCGCCTGACCTTGCAGTCCGGCGAGGTGCAGACCTACGAGGAACCCGGCACGGTCGCGGGAGTAACCCGGCTCTACCTCGCGACGAAAGGGCCGTATCGCGACCCCAACGGCGAGGTGATCGGCCTGCTCGGCATTTGCCGCGACATTACCGAGCGCAAACGTGCCGAAGAAGAAATTCGCCAGTCGCAGCAGAAGTTGCGCATTCACTTCGAGCACACTCCGCTGGCGGTCGTGGAATGGGATTTGGAATTCCGCGTCTCGGCCTGGAATCCCTCGGCGGAACGCATTTTTGGATACTCCCGCGACGAAGCCATGGGGCAGCACGCCAGCTTCATTGTTCCACCTCAGTTTCGTTCGCATGTGGACAAAGTCTGGCACGACCTTCTCAGTCTGAAGGGCGGAGAACGCAGCATCAACGACAACGTTACAAAAGACGGCCGTATCATTTCCTGCGAGTGGTACAACACTCCACTGAACGACGACTCCGGCCGGGTGCTCGGCGTGGCCTCGCTGGCCCAGGATGTCACCGAACGCAGACGCGCCGAAGCCAGGTTTCGGGGACTGCTGGAAGCCGCGCCCGATGCAATGGTGGTGGTGGATCGAGAGGGCCGGATCGTTCTAGTCAACGCCCAGACTGAGCAGCTGTTTGGGCACCGCCGCGAAGAGTTACTGAACCGCCAGATTGAAATGCTGATGCCGGAGCGCTTTCGCGGTAAACATCGGGGGCACCGCAGTGCGTTCTCCGCGGAGCCGCGCGTACGGGAAATGGGTGTGGGGATGGAGCTCTATGGTTTGCGCAAGGATGGCACGGAGTTCCCGATCGAAGTCAGCTTGAGTCCGCTCGAAACGGAGCAGGGAATGCTGATTTCCAGCGGCATCCGGGACATTACTGAACGAGTCGCTCTGGAGGAGCGGCTGCGCCAGTCGCAGAAGATGGAGGCCGTTGGACGTCTCGCCGGTGGCGTCGCCCACGACTTCAATAATCTGCTCACCGTTATCCTCGGCTACTCTCAAATACTGGCCGAAGGTGTGCCCGCGGGCAGCCGGCTGGCCGATAGCACGGCACAGATCAAATCGGCGGCCGAGCGCGCCGCCGGCATCACTCGACAGCTGCTGGCCTTCAGCCGGAAACAGGTGCTTTCTCCGCGCGTCATCAACCTGAACGACATCATGCTGAACCTCGATTCCTTGTTGCGCCGGCTCATCGGGGAAGACATCGAAGTGCTCACCGTACCCGCGAACGATCTGGGTTCGGTCAAAGCCGATCCCGGGCAGATCGAGCAGGTCCTCATGAACCTGGCTCTCAATTCCCGCGACGCCATGCCGCGGGGCGGGAAACTGACACTGGAAACCGCAAATATCCAGCTTGACGATTCCTACGCGAGTGAGCACCAGCCCATTTCGCCCGGAACCTACGTGATGCTGGCGGTAAGCGACACTGGACTGGGCATGAGCCCCGAAGTTCAGGCGCGCGTCTTTGAGCCGTTCTTTACCACGAAAGAAGTCGGCAAAGGCACGGGCCTAGGTCTCTCGATGGTGTACGGAATCGTCAAACAGAGTGGCGGCTACATCTGGGTTTACAGCGAGCCGGGCCAGGGAACAACCTTCAAGATATACCTTCCGCGCGTCGACCAACCCGTTCACCCGTCGGGCGCCGACAAACCTGCCGGCAACGTGCAGCGGGGCACTGAGACCATTCTGCTGGTCGAGGACGATCCGCAACTCCGCCAACTCACTTCCTCAGTCCTTGCCCATTGCGGCTACAAAGTGTTAGTCGCGGGTAGTCCTGACGAAGGACTCGCCATCTGCCAGGCCAACCATCGCGACATCCGGCTGCTGGTTACCGACGTAGTTATGCCTGGTATGAACGGACGCCAGTTGGCCGAACAGATCCTGCGCGTTTCCCCAAACGTCAAGGTGCTCTACATCTCCGGCTATACTACCAATGCCATTGTCCACTACGGCGTGCTCGACGAAGGACTCTGGTTTCTGCCCAAGCCGTTCACGCTGTCAGCCTTGGTCGCCAAAGTCCGAGAGGTTCTGGACGCCCGCCCGCACGCTCCCAATAGCGAACGGACCGAATAGGATCCGTCTCACTGCTTGGTTCCCTCGGCCCAATAACTGGTTCTCGCCAGCACGGTTTCATTGCCAGCATCCTTCAGCCGTACTCGGATCTGGTGCAGTCCGGGATGCGGGCTGCTGGGCGCAATACTCAGCAGATAGCGGCTGTGCAGGTGATTGGTGAAGTCGTTCATCCGCACCTCAAATTTCTTGCGGGTTGCAAACATTTCGTACTCGCCCCCGGTCATGGCAGCAATGGTCTTGGGCGCATTCTTCCGCATCGCCTGCACTGTCATCAGGAGGGGCCCGAGAATGTCAGGATTGGGATGCATTTCATTTTTATTATTGCCGCGCTCCGTATCGAGGATGTTCGACAGCGAGGGCGAGAATGTAAGCGTGTAGACCAGAGTGTTGCTGTTCCCGAGCGCCGCCACAATGGCGTCCATCTTCTTGCCCAGCACGCTGCCGTGATCGCGGGTTTCGCTGATTAGCAGCAGGACTCGCTGCCGCTCCTGAGGCTCTTTTTTTAGCAGGTTTACGGAATAGTCGATAGCGTCCAGGATCGCTGCTCCTCCATCACCGGGCTGCAGATTGCTCAGGTCGGCGGCGATCAGGCTCGCATCCTTCGTAAAATTCCGCGTGACCTCCACCTCGCTATCGAATTCCACCAGGGCAACGCGGGCGGTTCCCTGGCTGAACAGCGGGTCCAACATTGACTTCAAGCCCTGGATCCGCGGGAACTCGTAATAGGCCCGGCGGCCGCGTTGAATCGCCACCACCAGCGAGATGGGCTGTCCCTCGGGCGCTTCGTCAAGGCGCACCGGCTGCTCGACGCCGTCGTCTTCCACGAGGAAGTCTTTGACCTGCAGCCCGTACACGATTCCGCCCCCCTCGTCCTTGACCAGCGTCGGAATCAGCACCACATTGGATTGGGAACGAAGAGTTGTTTCCTGAGGAAGGGCGCCGCCGCTGAGCAGCGCTAAAACCAGGAAGGATATTCCGGCGCGCCGCAGTCTATCCCGCCTTGCGATTCTCGTGCAGCACTTCATCCAGCGCATCTGCCAATAGATGCGCCCGCTTCTGGTAATCGGTTGCCCCGGTGTCTTGCTTTCTCTTGAGCAGGTGGTACTCATCGGCAATGTTCAGCGCCGCCAGCACGGCCAGTCGCACCGTATCGATCGTATTGGTGGCCTCGGCTACGGCCCGCATCTTGGAGTCCACATATTCGGCCAGCTTCAGGATGTACTCGGGATCGGAGCCGCGCAGGTTGTAAGCCTGGTCAAAAATCTCCACGCGTACGCTGGCGTTCTGTGCGTCTTTCACTGCCTGATCCTTGGTCGCTGTTGCCATAAAGCGGTTCCTCGTAGAGTCGTAGCTTGCTACGTCTCTGCCTGCGCAACCCCAGTCCTAGCTGGCTTCCGCAATCGACTCGATCTGTGCCAGCATCTTCTCCACCCGCCCGCGGATTTCCTCCCGCTCTTTCTTCAACTGCACCGCCTCGCGCCGCAACCTCACCAGTTCTTCTTCGCGCTCTTCCAATTGCTGCCGTACTCGTTGCGCATCGCGCTCGGCGGTAGCCTGCGCCTGGCGCGCCGCCTTGTACATTTCTATGGTGCGATAAATTTTCTGTTCCAGCGCCTCAAAATCATCTGCCGGAACCTGCTCCGCCACCCGTTCGACTGCATTTAACGCCATGATTGCACTTTCCCTATCTGAAAATTCTGGAACTTCTCCGCAGTATACTCCACATCTTTGTGGACAAATTCCTTCTTTGCTTGAGCCCTGAGTATCTGAACAGCGCAGTGGCCCGGGTGGCGCCGCGACCTACCAAACGCCCATCCACTTCACGACCAGTCCGAGGCTGAGCAGCGCGAGCACGGGCCCTCCCCAGATGTCGAGGACCGAACTGCCCGCCAGACTGTCGATCAGACCCTGAGGATTCTGCCGTGACAGAACGAACGGCTGCCCGCTGTCCCCGGCGCTTAGAACGACGCTGGGATGCGGCTCCAACCCAGGGTTAACACTCGTGATTGGTCGAAGTTGAGTATTCGGAATCCCCAGGGCGTCGAGTTGTTCCCGGCGCTGCAGGTCAGCGGCTTCAAGGCTCAGATATGCGCTACTGGAGCCGTGCCCTTCAGCATCGCCCATTTCCCCCAGGCCGCAGTTTTCTCCTATGGTCCCTAATACCAGAAGATCGTCTCCGGGTTTGATGGCATACTCGCTGACGGTCGTCTCTCCCTGGATGGAGAGCCCATGCCGCTGGAGGAAGCGGCGTGAACACTCGGCCATCGATGAATCGGAGATCGGTTCGTCATATTCCGCGGGTAGATCCAGCTGAGCGCCGCGGGGATCGATCATCAGACGGCCGGTTTCGTCTTCAACGAAGAATGGAGCGAACAACGTTTCGATTGCTCGTCCCTCGAATTTCTGGTCGTTCTTGGCATCGCGTCCATTCCACGCTACGGCACGGTAGTAGTAACAATCAACGCCTGCCAGGGGGGAAAGCAGGGTATAAGGCCCCGTCGCCTTGCCGAACACTTTCACCGGTCCCACTGCCGCGGCCGCGATCTTGGTCACCGGCGTGTCCTCGATCCAGCGCTTCCGCTTTAGGATCTGGAAACCTCGGAAGAACAGGTATAAGCCCGCAAAGACTCCGGAAGCGCCGAAGAGAAAGGCCAGGCCGGAGACAATTTCTGCAGCCAGGACAAGGCGCCGGGAGGCAAAAATCCACGCCACGAACCAGCCGAACAGCCACAATCGCGATGCGACAGTTCTCAGCATCTTCAGGGCCTAGGCGGGTGGCGCAGCGCGCAGCTTGCCAAGCCGGCGCGCGGCTTCATCCAGCGTCTCGGGTTTCTTGCAGAAGGCGAAGCGCACCTGTTTCGCGCCGTCGCGGGGATCGCGATAAAAGCTGGACCCGGGTACGGTCGCCACGCCAATCTGCTGGACCAGGTACTTGGCAAAGGAAACATCGTCGTTAAACCCGAACGCGGAAATATCGGTCATCACGTAGTACGCGCCCCGCGGACGGAAACATCGAAAGCCTGCGGCCGTCAGGGCCGGCATTAAATGATCGCGGCGAACCCGGTATCCTTCCGCCAGCCTGGCATAATACTCCGCGGGCAAGCTCAAGGCAGCCGCTCCGGCTTCCTGCAGCGGCGCGGGCGCTCCCACGGTCAGAAAGTCGTGCACCTTGCGAATGGCATTCGTGATCTTCTCCGGCGCCACCGCCCAGCCCACGCGCCATCCCGTGACGCTGTACGTCTTCGACATGCCGTTGATAGTCACGGTTCGCTCGCGCATGCCTTCGAGTGACGCCATCGAAATGTGCTCAGTGCCGTCGTAAAGAATGTGCTCGTAAATTTCGTCGGTGATGGCGAGCACATCGAACTCGACACACAAGTCACGAATCAGCTCCAATTCAGCCCGGGTGAAAACCTTGCCCGTAGGATTGTTGGGCGTGTTCAGGATGATCGCCTTGGTGTGTTTATGAAACGCCCGCCGCAATTCTTTTTCGTCGAATGTCCACTCGCCGCCCTCGACAGCGGGCGGACGCAGCTTCACAAACTTGGGCTTCGCCCCGCTGAGGACTGAGTCCGGTCCGTAGTTCTCATAAAACGGTTCGAAGATGACGACTTCATCGCCCGTGTTGCAAACCGCGAGCAGAGTCGAAATCATGGCCTCGGTCGAACCGCAGCATACAGTAATTTCTTTTTCGGGATCGACTGTGATGCCTTGCCACACGCCCATCTGCCGCGCAATCGCTTGGCGCAGATTTTTGGCGCCCCAGGTGATGGCGTACTGGTTCACATCGGCAGCGACCGCCTGCTGTGCGGCTTGCTTGATCTCAGCCGGAGCCGGGAAGTCGGGAAACCCCTGCGCCAGGTTCACGGCGTTATAGAGCATGGCCTGCCGCGTCATCTCCCGGATGACCGACTCGGTAAAATGCTCGACCTTGTCGCTGAGGAAATGTTTGGGAGGAGTTGAGCGAGGGCTCTTTTGTCTCGTAGTCGTGCCTTCCGCCATAGCAGGCAGACTAGCATAGGGGAATGGCGTTCACCACGGAGTCACAGAGGCACGGAGAGACTTACCGGGTGGAAAAATTGAAGCACGGCCTTTTCTTCATGGGGATGCAGAAGGGCTTCGCCCGTCCCGGATATTTCTTCATCGACACCAAGGGCATCATCCGGGAAAAGTTTTTCGAGGCGAAATACCGGGAGCGGCTCACCGGAAACAGCCTGGTTGCGAAGCTGTTCCCGGATCCGTTCCGGTCAAATGGCAACTGCAGGTCTATCCGTTGGATCGCACCCGCGCGCCCGAGGAGATTCAGCACAAGTAAGGAGCCAGCGGGATAACGCGGCGGCCAGGTCTAATCTCATAAATGGCGGGGGTGCCCTGCACGGCAGGGCAATCGAGCCACTCTAGGAACTTGCCCCGATCCTCCGATTGTGCGAAATAAAAGAATGCACACTCGCAACACCGCAATCCTGATCCTCGGTTTCCTTGCAGCCTCGGCAGTCGGTATGGCCGCGCAGGAGAAGTCAGACGCAGCCACCATCCGCGCGCTGGAAATGAAGTGGACCCAGTCCTACAAGGAGCGCAGCATCGACATTCTGTCTTCCCTGCTAGCTGAGGATTTCGTCATCACCATCGAGGACGGCAGCATCTACAGCAAGGCGGGCTACATCAGCCACAGCGCCGACCCAACCGTGCAAGTGCAGGTCGCCGACCTCTCCGACCTGAAAGTTCGGATGCACGGCGACACCGCCATCGTGACCGGCGCCTATCATGAGCGCGGCGAATCCAAGGGCAAGCGCTACGAATATCACGACCGCCTCACCGATGTCTGGATGAAGATCGGCGGCAAGTGGCAAGTCGTGGCCTCGCACTACAGCGTCCCGCACAAACAATAGCTGGAACTCGACCCCGTTCCTGCTCTCCAGGCGAACGATTCGGGAAGGGCCCGGCCTCAACCGTGCCGATCCGGCCCACAGCCCAAACGCTTTAGCGCTCATCGGACCTATTCCCGCCCCACCCCCAACGCATCCGCCACGCGATTGATGTAGTTGAACCATGACGCAATCAGCGCGATCTGCAGAATTCCGCGATCATCAAACCCCGCCGCTCGCAGTCTTTCAATGTCGTCCTTCCCCACCTTGGTCGCATCCTTGGTCAGCTTGACGACGTAGTCGAGCATCACGCGGTCCTGGGCCGATATCGGCGCAGTGGTGTAGTCCTTCTCCAGCGCTTCGACCAATCCCTTGTCCAACGTCACCCTGCGCAGAAACTCTGCGTGTGACTCGATTCAATACACGCACCGGTTGGTCACCGAGACCATGGTCGCAATCATCTCGTGCTGCCGCCGCTCCAGCGGCAACTCCGGCGACATCAGCGCCCCAAACGTGGCGAAGGCGTGATACAGCGCCTCCGGAATCAGCGTATGCGATCCCACAATCGCCGACGCCCCTGACGGATCGGGATGCACCGGATCGGCATACTCCTTGGGATAGACGAGCTTCTGGGCATCAATGGCCCTACGCAGCCTCTCGTCAGCTTCGGAAAGCGGAATGGTTTTGATCCAGGTCATAGTATGGTCCTGCTCTCGGCTGGTTGTGGCCCTAAAATCCTTGTTCTCAAAAAATACACCGACGCCCGGCTGCCCTTAAAACTCCGGGCTATTATCAAACATTCTTCTTCTACCCGCCTTTTATCATGCTGCAGCGTTCACTTCGGCCCTGATTCCCTTGGTAACCCGTTCGTACACTCCCTTTTGGTAACCCTTGGTAACCACACGCTTCATGACGTCCAGTCGTACAATTGGCCTTGTCCGGTCGGCCATCTGCCTTTACGTGAGATGTCCCTCGCGGTCTGTACCCGGGGACCACTTTCTCCGGGGCTCGGCAGTTTTGTACCAAGACCAGGGGCTGGAGTTCGCACTCTTATGGCGCTGTTCGGCTTCAACAAACAGAAGGTTCTCGCCAATGCGGAGAAGTACGTCCAGCAGGGCAAACTGCAGAACGCCATCGCTGAGTACGAAAAAGTCATCAAAAATGACAACAAGGACCTGACGGTCATCAACACCGTCGGCGACCTCTACTCCCGCCTCGGCGAGATCGACAAAGCCACCGAGTGCTTCAAGACTGTAGGCGATGCTTATGCCAGCCAGGGTTTCACGGTCAAGGCCATCGCCATGTACAAGAAGATCAGCAAGCTCAAGCCTTCGCTCGAGGGCTTGCTGAAGCTGGCTGAACTCTACACCCAGCAGGGCCTTTTCAACGACGCCCGCGCCCAGTACCTGCAGGTTGCCGAAGAATTCCTCAAGACCGGGGAACTGGACAATGCAGTCCGCATCTTCCAGAAGATCCTCGAGATGGATCCGGAAAACAGTTCCATGCGCGTGCGCCTGGCCGAGGTCTACATTCGCCTGGGCAAAAAGACGGAAGCCTGGCAGATCTTCTCCGCCGCCGCCGAAAGCATGCGCTCCAAAGGCTCGCTCAGCGGCGCCGAAGAAGTTCTGCAGCGCATGCTGACCCTCGATCCCGGCAACACCTATGCCTTGCTCATGCAGGGCAAGAACATGATCGAGTCGGGCGATGCCGCCGGAGCCGTTGCCATTCTGCAAAAAGTCTCCGACATCGATTCCCATCCTGACGGTCTGCGCGATCTGCTCAAGGCCTACCTGCAGACCGGGCAGCTCTCCGAGGCCGGAACCATCGCCAGCAAACTGCTGACCGTGCATAACGACCTCACGGCCATCGCCAGCTTCGCCGACGCCCTCATGCAGGCCGGGCAATACGAGAGTGCGCTCCAGGTCTATGACCAGCATGCCGAACGTCTGCTGGCCGAGAACTCAGACAAGGTTCTCGAAAACCTGCACACCATCATCGGGCATGTGCGCGACAATCCCGACTCTCTGCAAAAACTGCTGGACTTGTTCCACAAGGCCGGGGAGAACACCCACGTCGGCGAAGTCGTCGAACTGCTGGCTCACGCCAGCGTTCAATCCGGCGACCTGTCTCGCGCCCGCGATCTGTACCAGAAGCTGGCTACCATCGAGCCTCAGAACCCGCTGCACATGCAGAACTACCAACAGGTGGTCAGCCAGCTCAGCGGCACCTCGGGCACCAAGCTGATTACCCCGGAAGAAGCCCTCGTTCTCATCGACGACCTGGAAGCCACCGCGCCTTCGGTTCACCAGCATTATTCTGACGAAGTCTCACTGTCCATCCGCTCCGCCCTTACCGACGCCGAACTCTTCATCTCCTACAACATGCCGGCCAAGGCCCTAGGACCTCTGGTCGCGGCACTGCCGCTGGCGCCGAACGATCTGCGAGTCAATCAGCGTCTCGCCGCCCTGCACACCCGCGCCGGCCGCCTCGCCGAGGCCGCGCTTTGCTGCCGCACCCTGCAGACCGTTTATTCCGACGCGGGATATCCCGAGGAAGCTACCCGTTACGGCGAACTTGCCGACCGCTATGAGGAACGTTCCTCGACTGCGGCGCCCGGCACCTCTTACGACGAAGCTCCCATCTATCTTGACGCTGCCGCTCCAGCGGAAGCTCCTGCACCCGAAAGTTCCATGCCGGAGTTCTCCGTAGACAAAGCTCCCGCGGAAACCGCTTCGCTGCAAAAAGAAGCGGCGCAAGAGGACGAGCAGGCCGCTTCGCCCTGGCCCACGGCATCCGCCGATTCTGCGGAAGAAATTACCGTCGAGCCCGCATCCGAAGAGTTTGCCGTCGTCGAGGAGACCCCTGCGGCCGCTGCCACGCCTGCTGCCGGGTCGGCTGAAATCGATCTCTCCTCGGAGTGGGATGACGCCGTCACTGTGGAGGGCGATGCGCCCGCCACCGAGGCCGCCGAAGTCGAAGTCGCCAGCGCTGTCGGTGACCACGGAATTCCCCTTTCCGGCAAGGCCGACGAAACCGTCGACGAGATTCGCTTCTATCTGTCCCATGGCATGCCCGCGCAGGCGATGGCGGCCCTGGCCAAGCTCCAGACTCTGACCAGCGATCATGCCCAGTTGGCCGCTCTGCGCGCCGAAGTGGAAGCCGCCAGTCAGTCGGCCGCTGAAGAAGAAACTGCGGTTGCTGCCGAACCCGTGGTTGAAGAACTTGCTGCCGACGACATTCCCTCCGTCGAAGCCCCGGTTGAAGAGCCCGTCGCCACGGTCGAAGAACCCGTCGTCGCCAAACCCGCTCCCGTCGAAAATTTGCCGGTCGCTGCCCAGGCCGCTGAGCCTGAGCCCGAACCTGAGCCTGAGCATGAACCTGGCGTCCTCAAAGAATTCGTTTCCGACCTGGAATCCTCGCTGGGCGACGGTTTCCTGCCGGGCACGGTGGCCAAGCCGGTTGCACCACCGGCCGCGCACGCCCAGCCTGCCGTCGCCGCCGGGCATACTGCTCCGGTCATGGGCGAGTTCGTCGCCGATATCGAAGCGTCTCTGGGTGAGGACTTCCTGCAGGCCGCGCCGGTTGCTGAGCCGCAACATGCCGCCCCCGTGGCCAAAGTACCGCCTGCGCCGGCTCCCGTAGCCAAGGCCAATCCCGCGCCGCCAATCCCGGCGCCCGTTGCGACTCCTAAGGTCAGCCCGGCGATGGCGGCCAGTGCCGCCGCTTCGGCTTCACCCGCTTCCCACGTCACGCCTCTGCAACCGAGCGCGCCCGCTCCCGCTCGGCCCGTGCCCGCGGTCGAAGCGCCCAAGCCGCAGCCGGGTGCCGTCCATGTTTCGCACCCGCCTGCCGCTCCGCCCGCTGCCGCCAAAGCTTCTGCGTTCGGCGATGAGGCCGGGGTTGATCTCGCCGAAATGTTTGGCGAACTCAAGCACGATCTCGAAGCCGACGTCGCCGCCGCCGACGAAGATCCCGAAACCCATTACAACCTCGGCATCGCCTTCCGCGAGATGGGCTTGCTCGACGAGGCCATCGGAGAACTGCAAAAGGCTTGCCAGTCGTTTGATCGCGGACATACTTTCCCCCAGATCATGCAGACCTACACCTGGCTCGCCCAGTGCTTCCTGGAAAAAGGTGTGCCCGAAGCCGCCGTCCGCTGGTACGACAAGGCTCTCAACGTGCCCACCATCGATGGCGAAACCCGGGTCGCGTTGCATTACGAACTGGCCTCCGCCTACGAGACTGCCGGCGACAAGCCCTCCGCTCTCAAGCACTTCATGGACGTTTACGGCAGCAACATCGACTATCGCGACGTCGCCGAGCGCATTAAGGCCCTGAAGTCGTAGAATATCCCGATGGGTCTGATCCCAAATTTTCATCCAATACCCGGAGTGTGCTGGAACGTTTCATCCCGGAGCCGCCGCCGATGACCGATCCCACTCCCCTTTCCAGTCCACCGGTAAAGCCGCCGGAATCCGCTCCGCCCCAGGCCGAGACTCGCATCACGCTTCTCGATCCTCCGGAGCACCCCGTTACCGCTCCACCCGCCAGCGGCATACAGCTTTGGATGCACCGCATTTCCGTCTTTCTCTTTGTCCTGATCAGTGCCGTGGCGGGAGTGCTGCTCATCATTCTGCCCTGGACTCCGGAATGGACCGACAACTACCTGCTGCTTTCTTACCCCAGCCTGCGCACCGTGGTTTCCAACGGTTTCTTCCGGGGCATCTGTACCGGCCTGGGCTTGCTCGATATTTGGATTGGCTTCTGGGAGGCGCTCCACTACCACGAGCCCCAATAGTCTTCGGCGACTCGAGTGTTTTCATCCATGACTGACCATCTCAAATCCGCGCCCGTAGCCTACCAGAACGAACCCTTCCTCAGCAGCCCCGACGGCCGCATCCTGCGCATCCTGGCCGAATATCAGGAACCGCTGGCGCGCTTTCGCCGCGAACAGATTCAGGACACCGTCGTCTTCTTCGGCTCCGCCCGCTTCCACGGGCGCAAGGACGCCACCAGGAACCTGGCCGCAGTCGAGAAAAATGACGCCGCCGCTTCCCCGGCGCAACTCAAGAACGACCTGAAACGCGCCCAGGCCCGCCTCGACATGGCCCACTACTACGAAGACGCCCGCCGCCTCGCCCACATGCTGACCGAATGGTCAGTGCAGATTCCCGCGCGGCGCCGCCGTTTCGTCGTCACCACTGGCGGAGGTCCCGGCATCATGGAAGCCGCCAACCTCGGTGCCCACGAGGCCGGAGGAAAGACCATCGGACTGAACATTCAGCTCCCCTTTGAACAGAGTCCCAACCAGTACATCACTCCCTCGCTGAACTTTCAGTTCCACTATTTTTTCATGCGCAAATTCTGGTTCGCCTATCTGGCCAAAGCCCTGGTCATCTTCCCCGGCGGATTCGGCACCATGGACGAACTCTTCGAAATCCTTACCCTCGCGCAAACCGACAAGCTGGCGAAAAAAATCCTGGTCGTCATCTACGGCAGCGAATACTGGAACCGCATCCTCAATTTTCAGGCCTTCGTCGACGCCGGCACCGTCTCCCCCGGCGACCTCGACCAGTTCAAGTTCGCCGACTCTCCCGAAGAAGCGTTCGAGTTCCTGCGCGACGGCCTGACCCAATACCACCTCGGCGGCGCCCCCAAAAAAGGCGAAGTCCTCCCCGAGATCGCCAAGACCCGGCCGTAAACTTGATGCCGCCCCGCCTCCTTCTCTACTACATCACCGACCGCACCGCCTTCCCCGGGGACGAAACTTCCCGCCGTCGCCGCCTCCTCGAAAAAATCTCCGAAGCCGCCCGCGCCGGCGTGGACTACATCCAGCTCCGCGAAAAAGATCTCCCCGCACGCGACCTGGAATCCCTGGCCCGCGAAGCACTGGCCGCTGACCACTGCCCCCCGCCCACTGCTCTTCTAGTCAACTCCCGCACCGATGTAGCCCTGGCCGCGCAAGCCGCCGGCGTCCACCTCCGTTCCGACGACATTTCGCCGCAGGAAGTCAGAGCCGTATGGACGAAATGTGGAGCAGGCTCTGTCCGCAATTTCTCATCACCCGCTCCCCTGATCGCAGTCTCCTGCCACTCCCCAACCGAAGTAACCCAAGCCGCGGTCGGCGGCGCAACCTTCGCCGTCTTCTCCCCCGTCTTCGAAAAAAAAGACGTCGCAGGCACACACCCCGCAGGCCTCGCCGCACTTCGCGAAGCGTGTAATGCCAAAATCCCGGTTCTAGCCCTGGGCGGTGTCACCCTCGCCAACGCTCCCTCCTGCCTCGCAGCCGGAGCCGTCGGCATCGCCGCCATTCGCCTCTTCCAGGAAAACAACATCGCTGAAGTCTGCCGAAAGCTCCGCGATCGGTAAAACGTCCTCTGTGTCACCCTGCGTCCTCTGTGTCAAGCCCTCGCTCTTGTTAAACTCCTAATCTGGTGAGTACTCCCTCCCAACTCGCGGCCTGCATTCCGCTCGAGCCCACTCTCGTGGAGATTCCCGCCGCCTGGTTCCTCATGGGCTCCAACTCCGGCCAGGACTGCGAACGTCCCATCCATCGCGTCTGGATCGACGCCTTCCTGCTCGCCGCCACGCAAGTCAGCAACACCGAATACGCCCGCTTCCTGATCGCAACCGGCGAGCCGCCGCCCCCCTTTTGGCAAGATGCAAATTTCAATCATCCGCAACAGCCCGTCACCGGAGTCTCCTGGCACCAGGCCGCCTCCTATTGCGAGTGGCTGAGTTCACAAACCGCCCGCTCCTACCGCTTGCCGACAGAAGCCGAATGGGAGTGTGCCGCCCGCGCCGGCCTCGAACAAAAACAATTCTCCTGGGGCGACGATCCTCCGCAATCTCTCCCCGACTACGCCACGCGTTGGCAAACTGGTCCCGAACCGGTTGCTCGCTACGCCCCCAACGCCCTCGGCCTTTACGACATTGGCGACAACGTCCACGAGTGGTGCGGCGACTGGTACGACCCCGACTACTACGCCGTCTCGCCCGAGCGCAACCCGCGCGGCCCGGAGCAAAGCCCGCTGAAACCCGCGCGCAAGTCCTCCCGCGGAGGCTCCTGGCGTCACCACATCAAAGTAGCCCGCTGTTCCGCCCGCTCCAGCATCCCCCCAGATTTCCAATACGCCGACTACGGATTCCGCGTAGGGGTGTGACGTGTGTGCGCCCCGCGACCTGCGCCACCTTCTATAATCTGTCGTTCGCGCTTTTAGGAGAGCCTCAGAATGTTCCGACCTGATCTTCTGAAATCGAAGCGCATCCTCATCACCGGCGGCGGCACCGGCCTCGGCAAGGGCATGGCCCATCGCTTCCTCGAACTCGGAGCCACGGTCCACATCTGCGGCCGCCGCGAAGACGTCCTCGAACAAACCGCCGCCGAACTCTCCGCCAAAGGCTCCATCCACGCCATCCCCTGCGACGTCCGTAACCTCGACGCCGTCGAAGCCATGATGGATTCCATCTGGACCGAAGCCCCGCTCGATATCCTGGTCAACAACGCCGCCGGCAACTTCATCGCCCGCACCGAAGACCTTTCTCCCGGCGCGTGGAACTCCGTCATCGGCATCGTGCTGATGGGCACACTAAACTGCACTATGGCCTGCGGACGCCGCTGGCTCAACTCCTCTCACCCCGGCACCGTCCTCAGCATCTCCGCCACCTACGCACCGGTAGGCTCGGCCTACGTCGTTCCCTCCGCCGTCTCCAAAGCCGGAGTCGAAGCCCTCACCCGCAGCCTCGCCGTCGAATGGGGCAATCGCGGCATTCGGATGAACGCCATCGCTCCCGGCCCCATTCCCACGCAAGGCGCGTTCTCCCGCCTCATGCCGCATCCCGGCCTCGAAACCCTCGCCCTCGACCGCAACCCGCTCCACCGCTTCGGCACGGTCGAAGAATTGGCCAACCTCGCAGCTTTTCTGGTGAGCGACGGCTCCGCCTACATCAACGGCGAAGTCATCCGCATGGACGGCGGCGAATTCCTGCAAGGCGCCGGAGAGTTCAGTAATCTGGGAAGGGTTTTAACGAAAGAAGATTGGCAGGCGATCAAGCCGCAAAAGAAAAAGTAGAAACTCGCTGCGTCCGCCTTTCCACAATTTGTCATTCCGACCGGAGCCAGAGCCCAGCGACGGCGAAGCGGCGGAACCTGCTGTTTTCTCTACCTAAGTACCCGCTCGCCAGTCGTCTACCGCTGATCCTTCGACGGCATCACGATCGCTTTCAACAATAAATTCACCAGGCTCAGCACAATCGCGCCGATGAACGCCGCCATGAACCCGTGCACCTGAAATCCCGGCACCAACGCCGAAGCCAGTTCCAGCATCAGCGCGTTGATCACAAACCAGAACAGCCCCAGGGTCACCAGCGTCAAGGGAAAAGTAAGAATCTTGAGCAGCAATCCGAGCGTCGCGTTGATAAACCCAATCGCCAGCGCCGCAATCAGCGCCGCCCCCGGCCCGCTCACATGTACGCCCGGCACAAGTTTGGACACAACCCAAACCGCAACCGCGCTCAGCACCCAATTCAAAAGCAGCCGCATCCCAATCTCCTCTGCGCCAACCCACTATAGGCGCATCTCAGCACGTTGTCATTCCGAGCGCCGCCGCAGCGAAAGCGACACAAACTACCCCTGCGAGAGGGGTGAGGACTTTGGTAGTGCCCTAATCTCGATCTTGCTTTTCTTCGCGACCTTTGCGAATCCTTAGCCTACTTTGCGGTTAAAAGATCCTGCACCCGAAATTAGGACACTACCAGGACTTTGACTTCGTCTCTGGGCGGCTCCTCCGTGTTCTCTGTAGTTAGTATTTTCCGACTCTCCCCAGGCAAGATTGAGTTGAATTAGAATTACATCTCCGGACACACAAGTGCTCCTCACCGAAATCGAGACCCGCGTCCTCGGCTCCCTGATCGAAAAAGACGTCACGACGCCCGATTATTACCCGCTCTCGCTCAACGCCCTGGTCAATGCCTGCAACCAGAAAAACAATCGCGACCCGGTCATGACCCTCGACGAAGAAACCGTGCGAACCGCCCTCGCCACCTTGCAGGAAAAGCGCCTGGCCGGTCCCGCCGGCGGCGCCGACAGCCGCGTCCCCAAATTCGAACACCGCCTCCAGGAGGTCTTCAACTTCGACCGCCGCGAAATCGCAGTCGTCTGCGTACTCCTGCTTCGCGGACCGCAAACTCCCGGCGAGCTCCGAAGCCGCACCGACCGCATGTATCACTTCGAAACTCTCGACGATGTAATCTCCACCCTCGACCGCCTGGCTCAGCGCGACCCGCCTCTGGCCCGCGTGCTCCCCCGTCAGCCCGGCACCAAGGAATCCCGCTACACCCATCTCTTCTCCGGCGAACCGCCCATGTCTGGTGCGGCCGAAAATGCGAGTGCGGCGCGGGCCCTCTCGCCCGCGACTGCCGGCGCAAACTCAACCGTCGATCGCCTCACCACGCTGGAAGAAGAAGTCGCCCGGCTGCGCCAGGAGCTCTCCGAAGTCCACCAGCAACTCGCCGCATTCCGTAAGCAGTTCGAATGATTCAGCATTTCGCTCTCTCACCCAACTGGTAAAATGCCCGCTGCGGTCTGGAACTTTCTCCCCGCCCCGAACGTACAATAATCCAGTGAGAGAAGAGAGAAGGAGGTCTCTGCCATGTTTGCTTTTCTGCTCTGGTGCATCCTTTTCGTCCTCTGCTGGCCTCTGGCTCTGTTGGCCCTCGTCGCCTATCCCTTCATCTGGCTGCTCCTGCTGCCGTTCCGCCTCCTCGGCGTCGCCGTCCACGGCGTCCTGGAGATCATCTATCTGGGCATCACCCTGCCCTTCCGTCTGCTGGCGGCGCCATTCCGGATATAGACGATCCGGATATAGACGAACTCAGCCCGGTTGACAAGCCGCGTAGCTGTGCGTC
Source organism: uncultured Acidobacteriaceae bacterium (assembly GCA_963825155.1). Classification (GTDB taxonomy): domain Bacteria; phylum Acidobacteriota; class Terriglobia; order Terriglobales; family Acidobacteriaceae; genus Sulfotelmatobacter. Next base: position 252,872 of record CAWGRZ010000009.1, read on the forward strand.
CATCATGGTGACTCTGAACTTTTCCAGGTCACACCGCTTGGTGTAGCCTCGTAAGAGCGCGATACTTAGGAGGTCCCATGCGTCGCCGCGAATTCCTCGTTCGCTCCGCCTCCGGCCTGGGAGCAGCCTGGCTCACTTCCAAATCCATCCTCAATGCCATCGCCGCCCAACCTCTCTCCACAAAGTTCGCCGCCTCTGACACCGTTACTCTCGGCCACACCGGCATCTCTACCAGCCGCCTCGCCATGGGCACCGGCACCGTCGGCTCCGGACACCATTCGCATCAAACTGCGCTCGGCATCAAAGGACTCTCCGATCTCCTGCTCAACGGATACGACCACGGCTTGCGCTTCTTCGACGCCGCCGATTCCTACGGAAGCCATCCTCACGTCGCCGAAGCCCTCAAGCACGTGCCGCGCGACAAAGTCACCGTGCTCACAAAATCCTGGGCGCGAGATCCCGCCACGATGCGTGCCGATCTCGACCGCTTCCGCCGCGAACTTGGCACCGACTATCTCGACGTCTGCCTGATGCACTGCGTCACCGAAGCCGACTGGACCGACCGCTTCCGCGGCGCCATGGACGTGCTTTCCGAAGCCAAACAGAAAGGGATCATCCGCGCGCACGGCTGCTCCTGCCACTCCATCGATGCCCTGCGCGCCGCCGCGAAATCTCCCTGGGTCGAAATCGATCTGGCCCGCATCAATCCCATCGGCGCCTACATGGACTCCGAGCCGGCGACGGTGGTTGGGGTTCTAAAAGAGATGAAAGCAGCAGGCAAGGCAGTCGTCGGCATGAAGATTTTAGGCCAAGGCGACCTGCGCAACCGTCAAGACGAAGCCATCAAGTACGCCCTGTCGCTCGGCCTTCTGGACGCCTTCACCATCGGCGCCGAAAGCAAGCAGGAGCAGGAAGACCTGATCCGTAGAATCGCCGCCGCCTAAGGGTGGATGAAAGCGATACAGCGTCGTCACTTAACTCTCCATCACCTTTAACCCCGGACTCACAATCAGGCGCGCCTGAGTCGCCCGCTGCACATCCTCCGCCGTCAGCCCCGGCGCGATCTCCTCCAGCACCAACCCATCCTTGCGTCACACGAATGTATGCCATCTCCGTCGCAATCGTATCCACCACGCGCACGCCAGTCAGCGGCAGCGTGCACTTCTTCAAAATCTTCGCAGCACCCTCCCGCGTCGTGTGCTCCATCGCCACCACCACGCGCCGTGCGCCAGCGACCAGGTCCATCGCGCCACCCATCCCTTTCACCATCTTCCCCGGAATCATCCAGTTCGCCAGGCTCCCCGTTTCATCCACTTCCATCGCCCCCAGCACGCTCAAATCAATATGCCCGCCGCGAATCATGGCAAACGAATCCGCGCTCGAGAAATACGACGTCCCCGGCATCTCGCTGACCGTCTCCTTGCCCGCATTAATCAAATCCGGATCCTCCTGCCCCTCGACCGGATACGGCCCAATCCCGAGCATCCCATTCTCCGACTGCAGCGTGACCTCAATTCCCGCCGGCACATAATTCGCAATCAACGTAGGCATCCCAATGCCCAGGTTCACATAGAAGCCATCGCGCAACTCGCGCGCAATCCGCTTCACAATCCGCTCGCGCTTATCGACGTCTTTGCCAGGCTTATTCATGTCGGTCGTTGGTAGCTAGTCGTTGGTCCCAAAACGTTGTCATCCTGAGCGAGGATTTTGCTTCGCGAACGCGAAGCGAAAACCGCAGTCGAAGGACCCCGCGTTCGCCGATATAACCCCAGCCCCGAACAGGAGTTCCTCGCATATAACATTGGCATCGTGACTGGCTACTGGGCACTGCTCTTCCTTACCGTCCGCCGCTCAATCCGGCGCTCATATAACTCCCCTTGAAAGATTCGTTTCACATAAATCGAAGGCGTGTGAATCGAGTCCCCATCTAACTCCCCAACTTCGACTAAATGCTCCACCTCGGCGATCGTCACGCGAGCCGCCGTCGCCATCATGGGATTAAAATTCCGCGCCGTCTTCCGATACACCAAATTTCCCTCGCGGTCGCCCTTCCACGCCTTCACCAGCGCGAAGTCGGCCTTGAGCCCGCGCTCCATCACGTAAGTGCGCCCCTCGAACTCGCGGGTCTCTTTCCCGTCAGCGACCACAGTCCCAACTCCCGTCGGCGTAAAGAAGGCCGGAATCCCCGCGCCCCCCGCCCGAATCCGTTCGGAAAACGTTCCCTGCGGCACCAGGTCCAGCTTGATCGTCCCCTTCAGGACCATCTCTTCCAGCAACTTGTTCTCGCCCACATACGTTCCAATGTGATGCCGTATCTGCCCCGCCGCCAGCAGCAACCCATTGCCCACGCCATCAATGCCCACGTTGTTGCTGATGGTCGTCAGATTCTTCGTTCCCCGGCGCGCCAGCGCCCGAATCAGATTCTCCGGCATTCCACACAAGCCGAACCCGCCAATCATGATCGTCGCGCCGTCAAACACGTCGCGGATGGCCTCATCCGCATTGGCCACAACTTTATTCATAGCGTCCGCATTCTAAATGAATGGAGTAATTGAGAAATTGAAATTCCCAACTTGGACTCGATTCGGAACCAACTTGTAGAGGCGTCATCCTGAGCGTAGCCGTTCTTCGGGGAATAAATGGAATAACATGTCAACGATCCCGTCATGACCAAGGCGCTATTTCTTCCGCAGCGGCGCCTTCCTCAGTTGATGCGCGACCTCGAACTCTTCCGCCAGTTGCCGCGTTGTCAGGTTCTCCCGGATGTGCGCCAACCGCTGCTCCACTTTCCACAGCGCACGTTCCAGATTTTTCTTGTTGCTGATCGCAATGTCGCGCCACATCGAGTAGGGACTCGCCGAAATCCGCGTCATCTCCTGCAGCGCGCGCCCGCCTGCCGGCAGCAGCGGAGCCTCATCCCCAAACTCCTCCACCAGTGCCGCCGCCAGCGCCGTCGAAATCATCTGCGGCACGTGGCTGATCCACGCGCACAGCCGGTCATGCTCCTCCGGCGGCAACATCGCAATGCGCGACCCGATCGCATCAATCCACCCCGCAAATTCCGCGAACAACCCTTCATGCAGATTCTGACCCGGCAGGTTCTGCCCCGGCAGCGGAGTCAGGAACCAAACCGTTTTCTGGAATAAGTCGGCATCCGCATAATCCACCCCGCTCAACTCTTTTCCCGCCATCGGATGCCCCGCCAGAAACCGTTTCCCCGCGTTTTTCCCGAACACCTTCAGCGGCCCGCTCCACCACCGCCGCCTTCGTGCTGCCCACATCCGTCAGCAGAGCCTTCGCCGGCAGCACCGGCCCCACGCGCTCAATCAGGTCCACAATCGCCAGCACCGGAGTCGCCAGCACCACTACCTGGCTCCCATGCACCGCGTCCCCCGGATTCGCGGTTCCGTCGTCGATCGCTCCCCGCATCCGCGCCCGCTCCAGCGTCCCTTCACGATCGCATCCCACAATCCGCCCGGCAAATTTCTTCTTGCGCAGCGCAAGCCCCAGCGACCCGCCGATCAGCCCGGTGCCAATGATCGTGATTTGTCGGATCGCCATAATCGATCACCACGGAGCCACCGAGACACGGAGAAAAACTGTGATTCTGATTCTGATCGAATCGCGAGCCGAAGTTATGGAATTTCAATCACCAAATAATCAACATACCATCAATTCGTTCTTCTGTGTCTCTGTGCCTCCGTGGTGAAAAGCTACCTAGATCTTCCGTCCTACCGCCGGCGCAATCATTCTCAACTCGTCCATCAGTTTCGCGAACTGCTCGGGAAACAGCGACTGCGCTCCATCCGACCACGCCTGGTTGGGATCGCAATGCACTTCAATCAGCAGCGCGTCCGCTCCCGCAGCCACCGATGCCCGCGCCATGGGCGCAACTTTGTCGCGCCGCCCGGTGCCGTGCGACGGGTCCGCCGTCATCGGCAGATGCGACAGTTTGTGGATGATTGGAATCGCCGAAATATCCATGGTGTTGCGCGTATAGGTTTCAAACGTCCGGATGCCGCGCTCGCACAGAATCACTTCGTAGTTGCCGCCCGCCATAATGTATTCCGCCGACAGCAGTAACTCTTCCAGCGTCGCGGCGATGCCGCGCTTCAGCAGCACCGGTTTGCGCACCTTCCCCAGTTCGCGCAGCAGATTAAAGTTCTGCATGTTGCGCGCCCCCACCTGCAGAATGTCGACATAAGGCAGCATCATAGGAATCTGCGAAATCTCCATCACTTCGCTGATCACAAGCAATTTGAATTTCTCTCCCGCCTCCTTCAGCAACTTCAGCGCGTCTTCCCCATGCCCCTGAAACGAATACGGAGAGCTCCTCGGCTTAAACGCCCCGCCCCGCAGCACTTTCGCTCCAGCCTTCGCCACTGCCTCCGCTGTCGCAAAGATCTGCTCCCGCGATTCCACCGAACAAGGCCCCGCCATCACCACGATTTCGTTTCCGCCAACCTGAATCCCGTTCGCCAGCTTGACGATCGTCCCCTCGGGACGAAAACTCCTCCCCGCCAGCTTGTACGGCGAACTGATGCGATGGACTTCCTGCACCCCCGGCAACAGCTCCAGAATGCGGATATCAAAATCAATCCCCGAGCCAACCGCCCCGAGCACGGTCATGCGCGCCCCGGTCGAGCGGTGCACCTCGAACCCCATCTTCACCAGGTGCTCAATCACCTGCTGAATCTGCCCCTCATCCGCCATTTCCTGCATCGCCACAATCATGGGAAAAAGCCTTCAGCTTTCAGCTGTCAGCCATCGGCTACGCGTCTCAGCTGAAAGCTGAGAGCTGATGGCTGAGAGCTATTTCAATCGTTCACATCCGAATCCAGTTCCGTCTCCGCGGCCCCCGCCTCGCCCTTGGTCACAATCTCTTCCTTCTGAATATTCCGCATCACATCGATAATGCGCTCGTAAATCCGCACCAGATCCCGTCCCGGCAACGGCCCCGGATTCGCCTCCTGCACATTCGCAAAAACGATCCGCTCCCGATCCGGCTCATAAATTGGCAAAGACGTATCGCGCTTCAGCCTCCCGATCGCCACCGCCGCCCGGGCCCGCTCGCTCAGCAGTTCCACGAGCTTCCGATCCAGCTCATCGATTTTCTTACGCCAATCCTCAATATCCATAAGGCCCACAATCGCGGGATTCTGACTTCCTGTCGAGCAAATCGAACCCGGGTGCCCCATTTCCGGGTGCCCCATTTCTCGCGCGGTTGATGCGCGAGAAGTGGGGATTCTTCTAACTACAAAGCCATTCTACGGAGCAGTCAGCGACTTCTCAGAGCTGACGGCTGACAGCTTCCTGATAAACTTGCCCACAGCAACGGCCTCTCGTCCACGATTCCGCTCTATCGTCTCCACAATCGCACTACCTACAACCACCGCGTCGGCAAACTCACCGACTTCCGCAAACTGTTCCGCCGTAGAAATTCCGAATCCCAGCGCAATCGGTAACTTGGTCACGCGCCGCAACCGCTTCACCAATTTCTTCGCATCGTCTGCCAACTGCTGCCGCTGCCCGGTGACGCCCGTCCGTGACACGGCATACACAAATCCCCGCGAAGCCTCGGCAATCCGCTTCAGCCGATCATCCGGGCTCGTCGGCGCCGCCAGAAACACCGGAGCCAGATCATGCCGCGCCATCGCCCGCAAATATTCCCCGGCTTCTTCCACCGGCAAATCGGTCACCAGCACACCATCCACGCCCGCGGCCCGCGCCACCATGCAAAACTTCTCCATCCCCATCCGCAGAATGGGATTCAGATAAGAAAAAATAATGAGACCCGTAGACTGCGCATGCTGCCGCACCTCGGCGGCCAGCGTCAACACCTGCGCGAGAGAAGTCCCATGCTTCAGCGCCCGCTCGCTCGCCCGCTGGATCACCGGCCCATCCGCCACCGGATCGCTGAACGGCACGCCCAACTCAATCACATCCGCTCCAGCGTCAATCGCCGCGAGAACAATCTCCCGCGTAGTCGCGAGATCGGGATCGCCGCAAGTCACATACACCACCAGCGCCGGCTTCTTATGAAAAGTTAAAGGCATAAGGAACAATGCAGATTGAAGATTTTAGATTTCAGATTGAAAAACCAGCCGTCAACACTCAATCTGAAATCTGAAATCATCAATCCAGCTTCAAATTCTCCCGCAAAATCCCAATATCCTTATCCCCGCGCCCGGAAACATTCACAATCACCACGTCCGATTTCTTCATGCGCGGCGCGCGCTTCACCACTTCCGCCACGGCATGCGCCGACTCCAGCGCCGGAATAATTCCCTCTGTACGCGCTAGCAGAGTCGTTGCCGCCAGCGCCTCTGCGTCCGACGCCGGAACATACTCCGCCCGCCCGGCATCGCGCAAAGCCGCGTGCTCCGGCCCGATCGACGGATAATCCAGCCCCGCCGACACCGAATGCGTAGTCGCAATCTGCCCGCCCGAATCCTGCAGCACGTAAGAGTACGTCCCCTGCAGAACTCCCGGCGATCCTCCGCGAAACCGCGCCGCATGGTCGCCCAACTTCTCGCCGCGGCCTCCAGCCTCCACTCCAATCAGCCGGACTTTCTTGTCGTTCAGAAAGTCGTAGAAAATCCCGATCGAATTCGATCCGCCACCCACGCAGGCGATAATCGCCGCCGGCAGCTTTCCTTCAGCCTTCAGAATCTGCGCCCGCGCCTCGCGCCCAATCACGCGATGAAAGTCCCGCACCATGGTCGGATACGGATGCGCCCCCAGCACGCTCCCCAGCAAATAATGTGTCGTGCGCACATTCGTGACCCAGTCGCGCATCGCCTCATTGATCGCGTCCTTCAGGGTCCGCGATCCCGACGACACGCCGCGCACCTCCGCCCCCAGCAATCGCATGCGGAACACATTCAACTCCTGCCGCCGCATGTCCTCGGTCCCCATGTAGACGACGCACTCAAACCCCAGCAGCGCGCACACGGTCGCAGTCGCCACGCCATGCTGCCCCGCGCCGGTCTCCGCGATCACGCGATGCTTCCCCATCCGCTCGACCAGCAGCCCCTGCCCCAGGCAGTTATTAATCTTGTGCGCCCCGGTGTGCAGCAGGTCTTCGCGCTTTAAATAAATCTTCGCGCCCGCCCAACTTCTCTGTAAGCCGCCGCGCAAAAAACAACGGCGTCGGACGCCCCGCATAAGTCGTCAGCAACTCCTTAAGCCGCGCCTGAAATTTCTTGTCGTGTTTCGCCCGCTCATACTCGCGCTCCAATTCCTCCAGCGCCGCCATGAGCGTCTCCGGCACATACCGCCCGCCGTAAACCCCAAACCTCCCCGGCTCATTCGTAATGGTAGCGGCGCGGGTAGAAGACACGCGGAGAGTGCCCCACCCTTGTCGCGCCTTTTGCGACAGGGTGGGGATTTTGATCTTCGTAGTCCGTGGAACTGTAGGCGGGTGCCCCATTTCTCGCGCGGTTTGTGCGCGAGAAGTGGGGACTTTGACTTTCCTATATTGAGCAACAGAACCCATCTCTAACCCACCTTCCTGTCCATCTCCCGCACCGCCCGCACAAACGCCCGCACCTTCTCGGGGTCTTTCTTCCCCGGTCGCTCCTCGACACCGGAAGCCACATCGACCCCCCAGGGCCTCAGAATCTCGATCGCCTCGCTGACGTTCGCACCCGTTAGTCCTCCGGCGGCGACGACTCTACCAAACCTCTTTATCTCGCCCAACGCCGCAGCTGAATTACGCCAATTAAAAACTTCACCAGTCCCACCGAACGTCGATGATGTTCCGGAGTCCAAGAGGAAGGCCTGCACTACATCCGGATGCCACATCATCGCCCAACTTTGTGGATTCGGCTGCCGCATCGACACTGCAGCCAGAATCTTGATCTGTGGCCGTCGCTTCGCGACCAGATCTGCGACGTGCGGATCTTCGCTGTCGCCATGCATCTGGACCCCTGTGATCCCAGCCCTGTCGACGACCGAACAGATCAAGTCCTCCTGCTGATTTACAAACACTCCCACCTTCTCCACGCTCTCCGGCAGCTTCCCCACAATCTCCCGCGCCGTCTCCACCGTCACGCACCGCGGACTCTTCTCATAAAAGACGAAGCCCACCGCATCCGCCCCCGCCTCGACCGCAACGAGCGCGTCCTCCAGATTCGTCATCCCGCAAATCTTCACCCATGTCATAGAAACCAGTTGTCAGCCGCCAGTACCCAGTTGCCAGTTCATACGCATGTCATCCTGAGCGAGGATTTTGCTTCGCGAACGGCGAAGCAAAACCGCACAGCCCGCGGCCCAAACAGGAATTCTCCGTCACCGCCCGCTCGGCACCCGCAACTCGCGGCTCGGTACTCGCATCAACGCCCGCAACGCCTCTCCCGGCCGCTCCGCCCGCATCAGCGACTCACCCACAAGAAACGCGTCATACCGCGCCGCCCGCAGCCGCGCCACATCCTCCGCGGAATGAATCCCGCTCTCCGCCACCCGCACCACGCCAGCGGGAATCTTCTCCGCCAAAACAAACGCTGTCTCCAAATCCACCTGGAACGTCCGCAGATTCCGCGTGTTCACGCCAATCAAATCGCAGCCCGCATCCAGCGCCCGCTGCAATTCCTCCGCATCATGCACTTCGCACAAAACATCGAGCCCAAGCGCCGGTGCGCCCAGCGACAATCGGCCCAGCTCCTGCGCCGATAGTGCAGCTACAATCAGCAGCACCGCATCCGCCGCAGCCGCCCGCGCCTCCAGCAACTGAAACTCATCCACAATAAAATCCTTGCGCAAGCAGGGAATCGAAACCGCCGCCGACGCCTCCCGCAAATTCCCCAGCGACCCCTGAAAAAACTCCTCATCGGTCAGCACCGACAAAGCCGCGGCCCCCGCCGCTTCCAGTTCCCGCGCCAACTCCGCCGGAACGAAATTCTCGCGGATCAATCCCTTCGACGGCGACGCCTTCTTCAACTCCGCAATCACCGCCACGCCGCTCTCGCGTTTTGCAACCAGAGCCCGCCGAAACCCGCGCGGCACATGCAGTGCCGCCCGCCGCTCCAGATCGCGCAAATCCGCCCCGCGCCTGGCCTCCGCCACTCGCGCGCGCGTAGCCGCAACGATCTGCTCAAGAAAGGCCGCCATAGAGAATCTTTGATTATAAGGTAGCCGCCGGGTGCTCCACCCTTCTCGCGTTCTTTGCGAGAGGGTGGGGCGGTTGACGTTATTCCATCCCCAGCGACGCCTTCACCGATTTCCCATACTCGCGCGCCTTCTCTAGAATCTTCGGCTCGTCCAAAGTCAGCAGCTTCCGATCCCGCATTACTACCCGTCCGCCAATCACCACCGTCTCCACATCGCTCCCCTTCAGGGCATACGCAAGCTGCGCATAGACGTCATACATGGGCACCGCATTCGGCTCATCGAGACTGATCAGAACGAGATCCGCTTTCTTCCCCGCCTCCAGCGACCCAATCTCCTTCTCCATGTGCAGCGCCCGCGCGCCGTCAATGGTCGCCATCTCCACCACCGCCTTCGCGTTCAACGCCAGCGGATCCATCTTCGTAATTTTCGCCAGCTTCGCCGCCAGATCCATTTCCTCCATCAGATCGAGATCGTTGTTGCTCCCCGCCGGACCATCCGTCCCCAGCCCCACCGCCACTCCCGCGGCCCGCAGCTCCGGCACCGGAGAAACTCCGCTCGCCAGCATCATGTTGCTCGACGGATTATGCACGCACCCCACCTGCCGCTTGGCCAGCAGTTTCCAATCGGCTTCATCCACAAAAATGCAGTGCGCCGCCACCACGTCCGGCCCCAGCACTCCAATCTTCTCGAGATACTGCACGGGCGACATCCCATTCACTTTCTCGCTGTCCTCCCACTCTTTCTTCATCTCCGCCACGTGAATCAGAATCGGCGCGTGATACTTCCTTGCCAGCGCCGCCGCATCCTGCAGCGTCTTCTTTGAGCACGTGTAAATCGAGTGTGGAGCTGGAGCCGCATGAATCAGTGCATCGCCCTGCCAGTGCTTGAGAAACTTCTCCGTGTACGCCAGCATCTCCGCTGTGGTCTTATTATCGGGCGCAGGGAAATCGATGAAGGTCTCGCCCAGCACGCCGCGCATTCCGGCGGCCTTGGTCTCCTCGGCCACGGCATCTTCGAAGTAATACATGTCGGCGAACGTAGTCACGCCCGCGCGAATCTGCTCCGCCGCCGCCAGCCGCGTCCCCCAGCGCACGAACTCCTCATTCACATTCTTCGCTTCCGCCGGAAAAATGTACTTGTACAGCCAGTCATGCAACGTGACGTCGTCATGCAGGCCGCGAAACAAAGTCATCGGCACATGCGTATGCCCGTTGATAAAGCCCGGCAGCACCAGCTTGCCGCGGGCATCGATCATCTGCGCGGCCTGGTAGCGGCCCTCGATCTCAGGGCGCGGCCCAACGGCCACAATCGTGTCGCCTTTGACCGCGACGCTCCCGTCCTGATAAATCGTCCGCGTCCCATCCATGGTCACGACGGTCCCACCGCTGACGATCAGATCAACGCTTTCCTTGGTTTGCCCCGAAAGCGTTTGCCCCAAGAGCGCCGAACCCAAGAGAATCCAGATCCCCCCCAACAAAATTGCAGCCCGCAGCACGACTTGTCTCTTTTCCATTTCTCTCCATCCATCCGATACAGAAGTGATCAACAATTCCCGCTGACAGCTAAGCCGACCACATTATCTGAAATCCCTCATTTCGTCGAAGCCGGACGCTTTTGTGGGCGTGTCGCCCGGCCCACATCGTGTCCCACGCGCCACGTCCCGCACCGGCCGCAGTTCACTAACCCCTGCCAAATCAATGCATTCTTCTTTGGTGCGCGCCGTGCATTTGCCCAGATGCCGCTCGTCGGCAGGAGGTGACCAACCATGACCCGTATCAACGCATTGCGCAACATCAGAGAAACCCGTTTCATATCCTGGGGCAAGAACACCGGCGCGTTAATCTTTGCCACCGTGCTGATCGTCTGCTCCGTAACCGTCGGCTGTTCCAGCGACAAGCCAAAGCCCGTCAGTTCCGCCAGTCCGATGCCCGTAACCCAGGCGCAGAGCCCGATCGCGCCCGTCATGCCCGCGCCGGCCATGCCGGCCGAGAGCAAGCCGGCTGCGAAGCGAGTCGTCCACCGCAGGCCCGCAACCGTGAACTACGCCGACAAGACATACGGCGTGACCTTCGAATATCCGCGGCGCTATGCCATTGAGACCGGCAACGCCGCCGCCGATCTTGTGGCCTCCGGTCCTCTCCCCATGAACTTCGTGCAGCCCGGCGGAGTCGCACTGGCCGCCGTCGAACTGCCCGAGACCAGCTTCGCCAACACCGATTTCTCGTCCGCATTCTTCAACGTGAGCATCCACAAAACTCTCACCGGCGATCAATGCAACCAGTTCTCGGTGCCGCAGCCCAAGGTCGTCGCTCCAGTGGCGACAACCGAAGCTGCCAGCCCGCAGACCATGGCGACCTCGACGCAGGCCGCATCAGCGCAAGGCACATCAACCGCATCTACTCCGGCGGCAACTGCGCCTTCGTCGTTAGCGCAACCAGCGTCTGAAGCGGCGACGTCTGTTCCGGTCGCAACTCCGGCAACGCCTTCTGCGACCGCTGCTTCAGATACTGTTCAGCCTGCTCAGCCTGGGACCGAGACGCAAGGATCCAAGCTGATCCTGGGTGACCTGGAACTGCGCGCCACGGAAGCCGTCACTGGAGAAGGAACTCGCCAGAGCGACTCCAAGTATTTCCATGTCTTCCAGAATGGAGCCTGCTACGAGTTCGCCCTGAACGTGACCACGGTCGCGTCCGAGGACGGCCTGATTAAGCACGTGGACCGCGACCGCGTCTTCGACCGCCTGGAAAAAATCCTCGCGACGGTGAAGATCAATCCCATGGCCGCGCCCGAAGTAGCCGCCGAAGCCCCCGCGACTCCGGCTGTGCCTGCAACCCCGGCGCAGTAAGTTGTGTAACCGGATGCCCCACCCTGCTCGCGTCGTTCGCGAGAGGGTGGGGATTTTGACTTTTAAAAAAGAAGAAGTCCCTTTTAACCGCTGCTGCGTGCGGCGGTTTCAAGGGAGTGAAGGAGGTCGGGGAGGGCTTGCCGGACCTGGTCTCGGACTTGCTGGGCGACGCTCGGCGCCGGGGCTGGCGGCTTCTTGGGGGGCGGCTGTTTTTCGGAAGTCTTAGTTTCGGATGGCTTGGTTTCGGTTCCCGACGGCTTGGTTTCGGCTGCTTTGACAGCGGCTGCGTTGGCGGCTTGCTGTCTTGCGGCATTTTTGGCGTCGAGGCTGTACAGGAATTCGGCGGCCTTCCTGATTCCGGCTTCCCTGGCGGAATCAATTTCATCGTCGTCTTCTTCCTCGTCTTCTTGTTCGAAATCATCGTCTTCCCAGACGGATTGGCCGAGCAGGGTTTCGTTGGCGGCGGCGGGGTTGAGGATGACGTCGTGGCGGTCGGGGTCGAAAGTGGTGCGCGAGAGGTTGGCGCTGGCGGTTTGCAGGGCGTAGAGGAGGAGGCCGGCGGTTTTGGGGTCGAGCTGTCCGGTGAGGATCAGGCGCATGATCTGCATGAGGGAGACCTGGATGGAGTTGGCGTCCTCAAGGACGGGGAGGTCGATGGCGGCGCGGCGGAGAGCGCTGGCGTCTTTCGCGCGGGTGTCTTTCAGGCGGGCGTCCTTCAGGCGATCGAGATTGAGCTGGACGCGCTCTTCGTGGTGGCGCTTATGGAAATAGCAAAGCTTGTTGCGGCGAAGGGCGGGGCATCCGCACTGCGTGCCGTTGACCTTGATGTGCTGACAGCGATTGGGAAATGTTGGCATGGCGATCTTAAGCTCCTAGCTTCTAGCAAAATCCCCACGTCTCGCAGAGAACGCGAGACATGGGGCACCCGGCGGGTGAGATACTTGGGATTCTCGAATTTGCTTTGACCACCCCCTCCCCCCTCCCCCCTTTTGCGGCTCGAACTATTGGAATCACGGGGTTGGCGGGATTTTGCGAATTGATCCTAGGGCTGCAATCAGTTAGGGGCAAAATCTTGAGCCCCAGCGGGTTAGCTGTGCGAGGGTGCATGTTATTGGTCGCGATGGGGTGAGTATGGGGAGTGTGGATTTCTCAGTCAAGGTTGGATGAACATGGGGAGGGTGTGGAAAAGTGCGGAGAGTCGGGAAGAAGTCAAGACCCGCGGGGTTTTGAGGGTCGCGGTATCCCAACCTTTCGCAACGCGAAAAAAGGGGGCACCGGGCGAGATGTCCTTAATGCTAGCTGGCTCTCTCTGCAGATTGGACCACGCCAAGCTTTCCCAGGAAATCGACCGCTTTGGCTAGGGCACCTTCCTGGATATTCCAATCAAACTTCTCCGCTTCCCTAATGATCTCTGCTTTTGTCATGGCTTTACCTCGTTTCCCCAATATGAAGTCGGCCTTAGTTGCAATCGACAAAACCATGTAGCTGGGATCGCCCGCCTCGAGGATCGCGATGCAGGCGCGCTCGATTTTCTTGAAATCCTGTCGAGCTTCAAGCGATCCCAAAATTTTCTTGCCATCTTCGGTCACTCGGTAGTCGTAACGCTTTATCTCGAACCCGCCTGACACGACGCCAAAACCAATGTTCTCCTCAACGAGAAACCCCAGCGACTTCAGTCGCACGATGCTGTTGTCCACAACCGGCGAATAGGGACCGTAATAGTGGGCGTCGAAGCCGAGATCTATCGAAACTCCAGAAAGCTGAGCAACGAAATATGCCCTCTTCTGAAGAAGAGTCCTCCCTTGAATTCGACCGCCAAAACCCGCAATAAGACTTAGGACAAAATCTACGCCTGTCATTGTGCACCTCCCGCCGCTGGCAATGGCTCTTTGCCAGGAGTCAATAATTCTGTGATCATCTTGGCGATTTCCGTAAAGAATTCTGTTTGGCGTTTGCGCTTCTCTCGATCATCTTTATATGCCACCGGAGCATAGACGTGAAAGTACTGTTCTTGGATCGATTGATTTACTGAGCTGAATAGTGCCGATTCATCCCTGAACAGCCTCTTGCCTCCGGGTCGAAGAACTACGATGTCGCTTTCAGTTCTCGTTGCCGATTTGAAAGACAGTCTTTTTGCTATCACTAGATTCTTGTCGAAACCGTACACACGCGCAATCCGCTCTTCCAGTTTTTCAAAGAAATCTGACGAATCTCCAAAGAGAGTTTTGCGCACTTGGGGCTCCGCGAAGTCTTGCTCTTGGGCCTCAAAGATCATCTTGAGCAATTTTCGGTCTTGGAGCTGCTTGAAAATGGTTCTTGCATATCCATCGGCAGTATTTGGCCCAAGAATCTCATGAAATAGGCGATCGTCGTACCAGCTCAAGTAATTTTCCAGAAATTCAGGCGTGCCGTCAAAAGAATAGAGATCCCGCAGCCAACCGATTTTGTCGCTCTCAATTCCAAGTGTTATGCCACGATGAATCATCTCGTCCGTAATTAACCGAATCTTATGACGATAGACCTGTGTGTGCATGTAGTACCGCGCGAGAACAAACTGTTCCAGAGAATGAACTCCGTGGGGACTCAGTGCCAAGATTAGATCGTCTGCGTCTTCGTGGCAGAGTAGTGTATCGGTTAAGCGTCCTTGGTCGTAAAGTCCGTACTTGACGCCACAAAAATAGCTATCGCGAAGCAAGTAGTCCTGCTTATCCACATCAACGGGTCCCGATACAAGGTCCTTGTACAGACTAAACCCATATTCTCCCTTCAGAAGTCGCACGATGTGCTCTCGGTCCTCTTCGCTGAGCAGTCTCCCGAGTTCTTTGTTGTGCAAAATGACGCCCCACGAGATCAGTTCGTGAACTTCGTCCTGGCTCTTTACCTTGAGCTTGGTCTTGTCCGAATACCGTTGGAGCAGTGGC
>CAWGRZ010000010.1:0-596529 GCA_963825155.1 uncultured Acidobacteriaceae bacterium
GGCCATGCCAAGACCATTGCGTAGGATCACCGGCCAAACATCGCCAGCCAAGAACGTGCTTTGGAGCGAAGCCGCAAGTAGCGTGCAGCGACGATGTGGGTGAGTACCTGAGTCACTTGCGGCATGGAACGAATATCGAAAAGGAATCCGGACAAGATGAAAGCTGGCAGGAATGTTGTGACAATCGCGACCATGGCGGCGACGAACTGACTGCGTGCGAGTACTGAGATCACTAATCCCATGCCCAGGGCTGTCAGCAGGAAGAGCGCCCCTGTTCCCAAGAGCACGAGTAGCGACCCACGCAGCGGAACCTCGAATAAAAAGACCGCCATGGCGGTGGACATCATCATTCCACCCATACCCATTACAAAGTAGGGGACCAGCTTCCCCAACAGAATTTCTGCCCTGCCGACCGGCGTTACCATGATGCCCTCCATGGTTCCGCGCTCCCATTCCCGCGATACCACCAGCGCGGTCAATAGCGCTCCGATCAGCGTCATGATGATGGCGATCAGGCCGGGAATAGGATAGTCGCGGCTGCGAAGGGCAGGTTAAATCAGAGCCCGTGTGTCAGCCACCACGGGCGCAGCCAGATGCGTAGCATGCCGGGTGGCTTCCTCTTGTAACCACAGCAGCCATGTGCCGTTCACATAGTTCTCAATAATGCGTGCCTGATTGGCATCGACTCCATTGACGGTGAGATGAATGGGAGCTCCTCCCGAACTGTACGATAGGCGGGTGAAATTGCTCCGCAGCCAAAGGATGGCATCGGTGTGTCCATGCATCAGCGCCTGCTCAGCGGATGCTCGATCCGGATATATCGTTGGACGAAACCACGGAGAGCGTTGTAGTTCTGCCAGGAAAGAAGCTGTGAGCTGGGTGGGATGATCGACGACTTCTGCAATGGAGACCTGGCGGGCATCGAGCGAGACACCGTAGCCAAATATCAGCAGAAGAACCAGTGGTAGTACGAATGCGATGGCGATGCTGGAAGGATCGCGGAATATCTCATACACTTCCTTCCGCATCAGACCGCTCAGACGCATCCATTTCATGACGCTCTCCGGGTGGTCTGCTCATGTTCTTCAATCAGCGAGATAAAGGCGTCTTCCATGCTCGGTTTCGGTCGATCGGGACGACGGACTTTGTTCTTGATCTCTGTCGGTGAACCCTGCGCCAGGACTTCTCCCAGGGACATCAAGACCAGACGATCGCAGTATTCGGCCTCCTCCATAAAGTGGGTGGTCACAAGGCAGGTTGTTCCCGCCTCGGCGAGTGCGTTCACGCGCGCCCAGAATTCCCGCCGAGCCAAAGGATCGACGCCGGAAGTTGGTTCATCGAGAAAGATAATGCTTGGTTCGTGCATCAGCGCACAGGCCAGCGCAAGTCGTTGCTTGTAGCCCAAAGGCAAGGTGCCTGCATTCATTGTGGCGTAGTCCTTCAGTTCCAGGTCCTCCAGTGCCCATGCCATGCGGTGTTTCTTGCGCTGATTGCCCAGGCCATAGGCCGCAGCGAAGAAGGACAGGTTTTGCTGCACACTCAACGATCCATACAACGAGAACTTCTGGGACACATAACCAATTCGCGCGCGGGCCGCAGCAGTCGCTGCGCGCAGGTCCACGCCCGCGACCCGCAGCGTTCCAGAGGATGAAGGCAGCAGTCCGCAAAGCATCCGGAAGGTTGTCGACTTGCCGGCGCCATTCGCTCCAAGCAGTCCGAAGATCTCTCCCTTGTGCACGGAGAAGCTGACGTTTTTCACCGCAGCGAAAGCTCCAAAGTAGCGATAGAGGTCCTTGACTTCAACGACCGCCGCGTCATCCTGGGTTGGAGAGTGCCGGGATGGCAGTGGAATCGGATGGCGTGGTGTGCGGTTGAATAGAAGGCTCACGAACGCATCTTCCAGTCGAGTTGGAACGGCCCTGGGTTTTCCATACGCCGATAGATCATCTTGCAATACCGGTGGATCGGGTTGTTGCATGACGATTCGCAGTCCATCCCCCTGTATCACGGTGTCCACCACGCCGGGCAGTCTTGCAATCTGGGACTGCAGATTGCGCGGTGCCGCGGGAATGTTTTCCAGAACAAATGCATGCCCTTGTAAGGGTGCAGCCAGTTGCGCCGGATTCCCCTGCGCGAGAATCTCTCCTTCATGCAACAGAATGACATGATCGCAGCGTTCGGCCTCATCCATGTAAGCAGTGCTGAGCAGGACGGTCACCTTCTGGCGGGCAACCTGTTGATGGATGATGCTCCACAGCTCCCGGCGTGAAATGGGATCGACGCCGACACTGGCTTCATCCAAGAGCAACAGTTGTGGAGGATGGATCAGAGTGCAAGCCAGCCCGAGTTTCTGCTTCATGCCGCCGGACAGTTGCCCTGCCAGCCGTTGGCGGAACGGGCCGAGTGCCGTCATGGTCAGTAACTCTGCGAAGCGAACCTCCCGCATCCTGGGGGTTATGCCGTGCAGGCTGGCAAAAAGATCGAGATTTTCCTGGACCGTGAGATCTTCATAGAGACCAAAACGTTGCGGCATATAGCCAATCTGGCTCTGTAATGCCAACGCCTCCTTTGGCAAGGGATGCTCAAGGACGCGAATCTCCCCGGCGTCTGGCGTCAGGATGCCCGCCAGCAGACGCAGAAGCGTGGTTTTGCCCGCGCCATCCGGACCGATAAGAGACGTCATGCTTCCCGCGGGAATCTGCAGAGAAACATTCTTGAGCGCGTGTCGACGGGCTGCCCCTTTTCCGAAGGACTTACTAAGGTTCCTAACCACAATGGCATCCATGTCAGTTTGTCCCGCAGGGATGCGCGTCGATCGCATGCGGAGGATTATTGCTAATCGGAACTACCACCGTGGCCGGCATTCCCAGCCGCAGGCGGTGGTCCGGGTTGCAGGCATAAACGCGCACACGATAGACAAGCTGCGAGCGCAACTGGGTGGTCTCCACGTTCTTCGGCGTAAACTCCGACACCGGAGAGATATAGCCGATCCAACCTGGAAAGCGTTGGCCTGGGAAGCTGTCTGACTCGATCCATGCACGCATGCCGAGAGCGACTTTGCCCATCTCCGGTTCTGGCAGATAGGCGCGCACCCAGAGTGGATTGTCCAGAGCGAGAGTAAACACGGGTGTCTGCGGATTTGCCATGTCGCCGGGCTCCAGTATCCGGCTCTGGATGACTCCGTCTGCGGGAGCATAAAGTTGTGTGTCGGCCAGTTCCTTTTGTGCCAGAGCCAAAGCAGCTGTCTCCGCCTTGAGCGTTGCCTGCGCTGCGCCAATATCCTCCTTGCGCGGCCCGATGACGGCGAGTCGTAGAACCTGTTCTCTTGCCGCTGACACCTGCCGTTTGGCCTCCATGTCTGCCTGCTCGGCCAAATAGGAGCGTTGCGCATCGTCGCGAATCTGTAACGAAACATATTGTTGCTGTGACAGGGCCTGCTGACGGCGATATAGCTGCTCGGCATTGGTTACATTGGCTTGGGCCCGAGCAACATCCGCTTGTGCCGCAGCAACATTCGCTCGCGCTTCTGCCACCTCCTCCGGACGGCTCCCCGCCAGCAGCCGCGCCACTACCTGCTGTTGCGCTGCCACTGTCGCCTCGTCCTGTGCCACTGCATCCAGAAAGCGCCGCTGCACCAACTGGGCAACAAGCTGACCGGCACGGATGGAGCTGCCTTCATCTACCAGCAGCTTGTCAATACGTTCACTGTCGTTAAAGGCCAGTTGCACCTGTCGAATGTCTACGTTGCCATATAGCGTGATGGCATCGCCAGGCGTATGTTTCCGCAACAGCCAGCGCCGCCCGAAGAAACCCGCAAGAACCAGGGGAACCAAAACTGCCAGAATGAGAATGCGCTTTTTGACCGAAACCATTTATGTGCTCCCAACGGAACAACGAAAGTGCTTAGTTCGTTGGACCGCTATTCAGCAAGGCATTTACGGCGTCTATGTCCAGGGGCGTGAGTACCCCTGCCGCCGCCTTCAGTTGTGTCCGGGCCACCAATTGCGTGTAGAGCGCTAGATAATAATTGCGCTGCGCAGTCGCGTAGTTCGTCGTCGCCGTCAACAAGTCAATGATGGAGCGGCTCCCAATCTCATAACCCTTCCGGGTCCCCTCCAGAGATACCTTGGCGGAAGTCACCGATTGCTGCCTGGCCTGAAATTGCGCTACGCTGTCCTGCAGCTCCAGGAATGCAGTTTGTGTGTCCAGCCTGATCTGGTCCTGAAGATTTGTAAGGCTTGCGCTAGTGGCTTTTGAGAGTGCCTCGGCTTTGTGAATCCCGGCTCGCGTGGCCCCGCCTTCAAAAATAGGGATAGATAGGTTCAGCGAGGCACCAACCTGGTTGATGGTCAAAGGCGGAATGAAGGTGCCCGCGGCGTGCTGGCCAATACCGCTTAGGGTTAAAGTCGGCCAACGGGCTCGCTTGGCAAATTGCACCTGCTGCTCGGACACTTTCAATGTTGCTTTGGCTTGCTGGAGAAGCGGCTGGTTCTGGAGCGCAGCTGCAAGCCAGGGCGCTAATGTGTCCGGCTGCGGACCTATCGCCTGCAACGTCGTCACATCCTGTAGTGCTCCCACGGGATGATGCGTCAAGCGCTCCAGTTGATTCTTGGCGACGGCCACTGCATTCTTCGAGGTAATCAGATCGGCCTTCGCGCCGTCCAACTGCGCTTGCACTTCCTGCACCGAGATAATGTCTCCGGTTCCAACTTGAAGACTTGCCCTTGTCTGATCGTCGATACGTTGCAGCAGTTCCATTTGCTGCTGCGCCACCCTCTCGTTGGCCTGCGCCTGTAACACGCCAAAGTACGCCTGGACGACCTCCAATGCGATGACCTGCTGGGCATACGCCAATGCTGCTTCGCCGGCCTGAATGCTGCTGTCAGACTGCTTCATCGAGGTCAATGCCTGACCGTTGAAGATGGACTGTGTCAGGCTGGCGCTGAAGAGATCGGAGTGATACCCGGTGGAGATAGGCTGGGCGCCAAAGCCCGTATCGTAGGCCGTATTCATGCCCCCACTGGCCCCCGCGCTGATGTGGGGAAGCAGTGCAGACTGCGCCAGCGATTTGCCGGCCAGTTCTGCATCCAACTGGGCACGGGCCTGGGCAATAACAGGCGATGTAGCCGCTGCTTGTTGATAGGCCGTCTGCAGATCATCCGCCAGAGTTGGGATGGCATGGAGGGCCAGATATCCCAACACCGCGAGCCAGAATAGGAAGCGTGCCGGAGGGCGAGGCTTCTGCGGAATGGAAACTTGCTGTTTCATCAAACAATCAGGGTCTCTCTTCCTTAGACTCATTGTCGTTTCACTCCACATGTACACGTTTTCTCCTGCGGCGTGCATCGGATGACCTTCACGGCACGGGTGTCATCATGACGCTGCATCGTTTGGCACGGTCTGTAGGATCGAGTGAACCGCAGAAACGCAAAAGTGTTTCCATGATTCGTCGTTTGCTTGCTACGCCCGCGTTTCGTTCCTCGCTCCTGCTAATGCCGAGTAAGGTCGCCATTCGGTCCGGGTACATGACCCCGCCTGGATCGATCCTTTCAACTTGTTCGTGTCTTGCTGCAGAAGTTCCTCCCCCTTGAATACCTGCCGGAGACAGTCAAACAGGCACTTGGTTGAGCCGGACCTGGCCTCTGCAAGCCGGTAAAATATGCGAGGGCCATCGCGCCGATCCAACACCAGCCCACAATTCTTGAGATAGGTTAGGTGTCGCGATACATTCGGCTGGGACATCTCCAGTACGTAACGGATATCGCATCCGCACAGCTCGCCATGCAACAGCAGGTTGAGCACCCGCAAACGAGTTACGTCGGCTAGGCCTTTGAAGTACTGTTCGAGCTTCATATTTCTTTTCACCTCACGGGACTTCAGCCGCAATGTTGCTTCCCCGCCTGCGGCACGCTTAGCGGTCTGCCGTAGCTGAGGACACCGCGAGCCATCCTTTGACCTCGTCTTCTTTCGGTATACGCCCTGAGACTTTGACAACTCCATTGACCGTCACCGCCGGAGTGAGCAACACACCAGCCTTTGCCATGCCCTGCGGGTCGTTTACCTTTTGCACATCTGCCGCGATACCCATCTGCTCCACGACCTTGCGCACCACTCTTTCGGTTTCCACGCACCGCGAACAACCAGGACCATAAACAACGATGTTCAGCATCGTTTCCTCATTTCAGCGATCCAAAGGCGAAACCTGCTCATCCGTGCCCTTCTCGCTAATGACAATTTCGGGCTCGACAATGATTTCCGACTTCACCGAATTTGCGACCAGGCTGTACTTTTGCGCGGCTTGCAATGCCCGGCAAACCCTGTTTTCCACCACCTCCCGCGACTCTTCTCCGCAGGCGACACGGATTACTGGACGAAAGTGCAACCGCGTGAACAGTTCGGTCCGGTCCAGCTCGATCACCTTGGTACCTTCGGTGCGGCACTCATACGACAACAGGTTGAGGTGGAACCGCTCAGCAGCCCAAATGAACATCAGCATCACACAGGTGTTCGCCGCCGCGACAAAAGCGTCTTCAGGAGTCAATACGCCCGCATGTCCCTGTGCATCCGGAGGCGCCGAGAACTTCATCTCGGGACCGTTCCCCATTGTCAGGTGGCCCCAGTGCTCCCCTGTCCACCGAACCGTAGTGTGATATGTGGCAGTGCGGCTCATCGTGATTCCTCGCGGGCACAAAACGCCGCGTACTCGCGGAGGATGGCTTCGCGGTAACTCGCCTCCGCTTCCGGCGGAACGTAGTTGTAGATCTTCACGTTTTGGAGCAGATCTTCCCCGGCAGCCTCGGGCGCACGTCCCTTTTCTCGGCAGTGCTGAAAGATCAGTGGCAGCGCCAGCAGTTCGACGGTTTCTCCTGCAATCAACACCTTGTTGACCGCAACACCAGACCCGCATGAGCACGTAGCGACCTTGGCCTCATTCGTTTGCGGCACAGACTCCGTAACCCGCCCTCTCGCGTCCCCGGTTCCGACGAATTGATCGACTAGTTCCGCCAATCTCTGGGCAGTCACGTCCACAGCTTGCTTGCCGGCCTCATTCAGGCGACGCCGTCCCTCGATTTTGCCTACCCCGCGCTCTGCTGCGAGTTCGTTGACCACGATGCTTGCGGCGGGCTTGCCGGAATACATCTCGGTACCCCGCGCAGCGCAGCGAAGCTCACATCCATCGACGGTGATCGTCGGATGAAAGCGGGCGAATGCCCGATCTCCTTCCCCACCTGCGAGAAACAGCGGCAAACAGATGGTCACCGTGTTCCCCGGTCGCAATTCGTGCAGCACCTTAAGCGCGGCAAGTCGGGCCACAGTGCCCTCGGCCAATTCCTCGCCCGAGCAGGCGACGATCCCAGCTTTTCTTAGCGGCAGATCAGGCATGGATGTCTCCTTCGGCGATCTGATCAATATCAGCGGCAATCTCCTCGGCCAGTGCGCGGGCGAGCTGCTTGCCCTCCGCATTCAGCTCGGCGATGCCTTCCGGCTTCAGTCCCTTATAGCGGCGAAACACTTCGAACACGGCGACTTCACGCGCGATTTTGCCTCCACTGTGCTTCACCAGCTTGGCGGCGCACATCTGCTTGCAGCCGTCGATGGTCACCGCAAAGCCACTGCGCACTCGTTCCCGCGCCTGTTCTTCGCCGAGCACCAGCTTCGATAGCGCGACCAACTGCGTGCGATCTGGACGTAAGGTGTCGCAAAGCTCGTAGGCGGCTTCGCGGGTCACGGATCCAAGTGACTTGCCGATGCCGCTGCAGGGGATGACTGGCACTTTTCTGGAACTCATGATTTCAGCTCCTCCTCGGCTTGTGATTGCATTACGGCCAGATAGGCTTTCGCGTCGAGGAGCCTGGCACGATCTGCCTCCCAATTCGTCGTCTCAATTTCGGCCAGCCACCCTTTGCCATAAGGGTCTTCGTTGATCGTTTCAGGCTTGAGAGTGAATGCCTCATTGACCTGAACGATTGTGCCCGCCACGGGTGAGGCAACGCCGATCGTTACCTTCATCGTCTCGATGTCCGCGAATTCGTCGCCGACCTTGATTGCAGTTCCCGCAGGCTTAAGAGAGACAAAGGCCACATCGCCGTTGTGCTGTTGCATGAAATCGCTGATGCCAAGTCGGACCCGGTTCATGCCCTGTAGCTGGATCCAAAGAGCCCATGCTCCCTCAGCCGTGTACAGGCGGTCGGTCGCTACTAGAAATGTGAACTTGTCGACGGTGGTGCGAAGAAACTCAGGTATGGTTTGCATCTTTCCGACCACCTTCAGGGACCATAAGATATGTGTATACATGTATACGCATAAGCCGGGATTGACGCTGTGATCCGGGTCATAGTCCTATGTGATCCGGCACGGAGAAAGCGGGACTGCAGTAAGGTTGGGTGCTCCACTTGTACGCCGGAAACTCAGCTCAAGGCTATGACGCTCGACCTCAGTATTATGGAAGGATCGCGGCGGTTCCGGCTGCAGCGCCGACGGCCAATACAAGCGCTGGATGCACTCTCCACCGAATCAGAACCAGGAGAGCAAGACCCGCAAACACAAAGGCTCGCCACGAGTGCAGCGTTCCGGAGGCCAGGAGTATGGCGGTGCTCAACACGAGGCCAATCACTGCCGGGATGACACCCGCCAGAAAGGCGTGCGTCTCTCTACGATCCTTTAGCCGCTCGTATTGATGGCACAGCACTAGCATCAGAATTACGGCTGGCAAGAAAAGGGCGCCGGTTGCGACCAGCGCTCCTGTTATGCCTCTGAGTCGATAACCGGCAAAGGTGGCCATCACGGAGATAGGCCCCGGCGTGAGATTGCTGATGGCAACGCCATCGATGAATTCCTGAGGGCTCAGCCAGCCTAGCTTACTGACGAGCGTATGGTGCAGCACGGGTACGAGGACGAACCCGCCCCCGAAAAACACAAGTCCAATCTTGAAGAACGTTACGCAGAGTTTTACCAATGAAACACCTGCGGCTGTCGCTGGAAGCGAGACAGGCCACAAAGCACCCGCACCCCATTCCTTCGTCACTCGATCTGCCTTTGCTTTAGCAGGAGCTTGCGGGCTGCGATCGATTCCGCCGACGCGTATTCCGAGCGTCACGCCGAGAATGCCCGCTGCAACGAGGACGTAGACAGGATTAACTTTGTACAAGCCCGCAACCGTCGCTGCCGCGCATAGCAGCGCAGCAATCCATGATTGGAAAGCTTTCCTGCCCAAAGACCAAGCTGCGCTCAATATGAGCGCGATTACGACCGGGCCGAGGCCCGCGACCGCGCCTTGCAGGGCAGGAATCGCATGATATGAGAAGTAGAGCCATGAGAGGATGAGAACCAGGATGAGTGATGGTGCCATGAATGCACTCGCTGCAATCAGTCCTCCGACAGTTCCGCATAGCCGGTAACCAGTGAACAGTGCCGTGTTGACTGCAAATGGCCCCAAAATCTGGCCGAGTCCTACCCCATGAAGAAACTCATCTGGCTCGATGACCCGCCGCTTCCTGACGAGTTCATGCTCCATGAGAGCAACGATGGCCATCCCGCCGCCAAATCCGATTGTCCCGATCTTTAGAAATGCGAGTGCGAGGGCTGGGAGAGAAAGCCGTTGCTTTTCGGGTTCTGGTTGGCTCACGCCTGTCACTGTCTCTCACCCATGGTCAGAACGCAGGAGTCGGCACTCTACCCCAGGCCGTCTCGACCGAGAGAGTTTTCAGATCGAGGATATTGAGGCTGTGTACATCCAAATCGACCATGAAATCGGGCGTACGCACGGCGCTCACAGCAAATACGTCGGCAGGCTCGGCGACGACGACGTTGGACACCTTCAAGAATATCAACCGCCTCACCGAACCAGCAGCCATGCTGTGTCCTGAATGATTGGCTTGGTCGAAGACAGAATGATGTGCTCCCCCCAGATGACTAAAAGGATGAAACACCCAGTCCGTGAACCTGCCGATGGAATGATGCCGCTTATAGAGCTGCCAATCGCCTCCGGTGTCGGCGATCAGGCCTTGCATCACGTAGTTGGTGGGCAGGAAATAGACGACGTATGACTCGCTCTGATTCAGCCTTGATCGGACCTGTTCCACGCTGAGGATGTCAGACATTCGATGCTGCATCATCTGTTCATCTTCAGGCAGGACCGCCAGGGCAGTCACGTTCGAGCTTGTCCACAGCGGGAGGTGTCGAATGGTGTAGGCCCGCAGAGCAAAAGCACCTCCGATCGTGCAGACGGAAAGCAGGACGAACAATGCAACTTTGCCTGCGACAGTTGAGAAGGCAATGGAACCCTCAAGCCCTCTCGGCAGGAACATTCCGGTTCGATCCATGTATCCGCTATAGGTTTCCGAGTGCTGTCCCAGCATCCGCCGTTCTTCGTCTTTCGACAAAATGTAGTAGACCAGGATCATCAGGAGCCACAAAACAACAACGATGAATCTCGGCCAAAGGATGGCGAGGCCAAGGCCGGCAATGCTGAGGCCGAGGTACTGGGGATGTCTTATCCAACGATAGAGTCCTTTCAGAACAGTCCCTCTCTTAAGAAACTTGTGCGAATAAACCTGAATCGCACAAACCAAGAACACAGTGATCCCGAGGAGGAAAAGCACCGACCCCATCACGCGTACCACTTTGAGAGGCCCGTTCGGCGGCACAACCATGTGCGTGAAGAAAAAAGAACTGAGCCATTTCGTAGCCGGGTATTTCGCCATGCCCAGAAGAACTGGATTGAAGGCGGAGTAGAAGAACCCGGCAAAGGGACTGATCATGATCAGAATTTCAAAACAGATCACGAAATAGAGGACGATCGCGCTGCTCAAAACTGCCTTGGTCTTGCTCACGTCGGGACCTCCAGGGGAGCTAATTTGGCCAGCGCTCCCCAAACTTCTTCACACTCATTTGGCTGAGCGGTCTGGCGGGCTTCACAGGATCACCGTCTGGTGCTCGGTAATCTGAAATCGCAGGAATTCGTGCACAGCCTCCACGGCCCGCGCATTATTAGTATGAATTCGAACCCTACCTCCCGAGTCTGTCGTTTCAAAGTCATAGTGAATTTGATCGCGCAGTTCGGTCATCGTCGGCACGCCTGGAGGCGTCTTGTCATGGATAAACATCGGGATCTCGAAATTGCCGTCTGAAAACATTTTGGCGACATGCGAGAGATGCTGGCGGATTTGATCCCGCGTACCGGTGTCCTTCGGGTCATTGGCTCCTATTTCGATTGCCCCACCGTTCTCCAGCAATCGGAAATGGTGAGTCGTCGTCTGCTGCGAAAATCCCATACCCTTCTCGCCTCGCTCCATCATTTCGCAGTGGGGCTTGGCAGAACCTTCTTGGGCCATCTTTTCCTGGGCCTGAACTCCTGACGCAAACGCAAGGAGCACCAAAATCACAATCGACTTCATGGACGTCCTTCCTTTCTGGTTTTCTTGATAAAAGGGGAGCGAAGGGAGTTCCCCCTAATCTCTGGTGGCAGGTCCTCCAACAGTCGCGCTGGTTGTCCCCGCCGTGTACGAGCCAACGTAGCGCTCCAATGCTTTAGCATTGTCTCCAGCTGATTTCGCATTTCGATTAGGTTTTCGATCTGTTGCTTGACCTGTTCCAACTTGGACTCCGCCATTGCCTGAACTCGGCGGCATGGAACTTCTCCTCCGTCACGCATTTTCAGGATTGTTGTTAGCTCCGGCAGTGAAAAGCCAACGCTCAAAGCACGGCGAATCAAGCGAACCCGCTCTATCGAATGTGGAGGATAGTCTCGGTATCCACCGTCAGTTCTTGGCGGTTTGGGAAGAAGCCCTAGTCTTTCATAGTGCCTTAGAGTGTCAGTGCTGATGGCCGTGAGACGCGCGAGTTCGCCGGATTGCACGGGGTTTCCCTCGGAATCGAGCTTACACCCTGGAACTGATTCCAGGGTCAAGCGTTATTTCTCTGGTGCAAAATGGGCACAACTTTTGGCATCCTTGGCTATCGAAGCATTTCCAGAAGACTCCTTGTACAACGAGTTTGTTGAGGTCATCGTTTGATGAGCACAATCTTTCGCACCCTGCTCGGTCCCACAGGAGGCCCACCCAGCGTGTTGCTAGTTCGCATTGCTGTGGGCCTGATCTTCTTTACACAGGGCGTTTTGAAGTACATCGACCCCAACATGGGAGTGGTTCGCTTCACGAGAATCGGGTTTTCACATCCACACTTCACGGCTCATTTTGTTGGCACTTTCGAGATTCTCTGCGGTCTCCTACTTCTACTGGGGATTGGGACGAGACTCGTGTCCATTCCGCTACTGATCGTGATCATGACCGCGATTGCAACTACGAAGATTCCAGAATTGTTTCGCGCAAACCAGGGTTTCTGGTACATGGTCAGCGATGCCCGCACCGATTTCGCCATGTTCTGCTGCTTGATTTTTCTCATCTCAGTAGGTGGCGGGAGCTGGTCTCTTGATGCAAGGCTCGCCAAGCACAACCGAAAAGGTGGCTGATGTGGTGCCGCATGCTGATGCGAGGATTATCAGGGAGGCTCGATGAGCGCGTATGACATAGTTGGACCGTCGCATCCACAGTGCAGGTCGATCTTACTGAGAAGGCAGAAGCGCCGATGAGGGGTCAGGGACTTCGTTCAAAATTAGTGGTGTTCCTGTTTCTTACGCTTGCCGCTTCACGCCTATGGGCGCAGGGCCCACCGTACCAAACCGACGATCCGGTTCCGGTAGACCTGCATCATTACGAGTTCTACATTTTCGGCAGCACGGACGGAACTCCGGCGGAAACCGATTCCACGGGTCCGGCTTTGGAGTTCAACTGGGGCGCCATCCCGAGGGTGCAGCTTCACGCCATTCTGCCCTGGGGTTCTATCAATCCTTCGAACAATCCTGTCTATCTGCCCGGCGGCACCGGCCCCAGCGCCTTTGGTCTCACCGATATCGAACTGGGCGCAAAGATCGCCTATATCAAAGAATCGAAGTACATTCCTCAGATCGGCACTTTTACGATGTTTGAAATCCCGACCGGTAGCTACGACAAGGGACTCGGCGTGGGAAAGGTTTGGTACAAACTTCCCCTCTGGTTCCAGAAGAACATAGGACACTGGCTCCTGGACGGTGGCGCCGGTGAAACCATCGTCCCACAAACCCAGTACCGCAACTTCCCGTATGGCGGATTCCTGGTGAAATACACCTTCGGTGAGCGGTTTGAGTTAGGAAGCGAGGTCTTTGCGCATGGGCGTGAAGGCTTCGCCACGGCGCAGACAGAGGCCTCGACGATGATTGATCTGGGTGGTGTATATCACCTGAAGCATCATGAAGGAGAGCAGTTTTTGTTCTGCTACGGCCACTCTGTTGCGGGCCAGACGGAAAATTATGCCTACGTCGGCATGTACTGGACATGGGGAAAAGACGGGAAGAAACCGGACGCGGCCAACGCTTGGTTACCAGCGCCGATGCACGCGACAGGATTTCAATGAACCCTGGCTTGAGATCGGTTTCACGACTGATTGGCGACTCGCTGATTCACGTTTGCCTGATTGGGTCTGCGATGGTGTGATAATGCTCTTCAATGGATTCCTTACTGCCAGTCCCGGCAGCCGCTACCCTCCACCGCGTTCGTCAGATTCAAACAATCACCATCGCATGGATGAGCGTCGAGGCTGTTGTATCCCTCTCGGCAGCGTGGATGGCTCACAGCCCCGCCCTGCTGGCTTTCGGTGGTGACAGCGCAATAGAACTTGTCTCCGCCGTAGTTGCTTATTGGCGGTTTCAATCAAAGACGGAGTGACGAGCGAGCAGAAAAGTTAGCAGCCAGAATCACGGGAAGCCTTCTGTTCGCGTTGGCGGCGTACGTAGCTCTCGTCGCCGCGTTGGTGCTGCTCGGACATCGTGAAGTGAAACCAAGCTATCTCGGGATGGTCGTATTGATCGTGGCAGCGATTGCGATGCCCCTGCTCGCACGACAGAAGCGCAAACTGTCCGCGTTGACCGTCAGTGCGGCGCTGAGAGCTGATGCGGCGGAGTCCGCGCTCTGCGGCTACTTGTCCATCATCGCCCTCGCCGGTCTGGTTGCGAATGCCTTCTGGGGAGTCACTTGGGCCGATCCTATCGCTGCCCTGTGCCTGATACCGCTGGTTGTGCGGGAAGGCTGGCAAGCTGTTAAGGGAAGGCCGTGCGAGTGCTGCTGACAATATGCGATGGAGGTAACCTGGATGACTGCAACCGATCGAACCGACCTGCGTGACAAAGTACGACTTGCTTATTCGGCAGCCTGAAATGCCTCAAGAGAAGCATGCGTTTCCTGTTGGTCGCGCATTTGCTGAGAGCCTCGGGTATCCGGCGGATCTGCTAGACCAATTGCCCCCCGTCGCATCCGACGCTTTTGCGGGGGTCTCGAACGTGTCCATATTTGCGGAGATTCCGTCAGGTGCGACAATTCTTGACCTAGGCTGTGGCGCCGGACCGGACGCTCTAATAGCGGCACGCAGGGTGGGTCTGTCAGGCAAAGTAATCGCTGTCGACTTCAGCACGGCGATGCTGGACAGGGCGCGTCAAGCAGTAGGAGAGGCCGGCGTAAGTAATCTCGAATTGCGCGAAGCGGGTGCCGAACAATTGCCCATTGCTGACGAAGAGATCGATGTTGCCCTGGTCAACGGCATCTTTAATCTGAACCCTGTAAGAGACGCTATCTTCCGCGAGCTTGCACGTGTAGTCAGGCGCGGTGGAACGGTCTTTGCTGCGGAGCTGATCCGTTCGAGCCCATTGCCAGCGGAAACCCGAGCCAGTGAATCGAATTGGTTCGCGTGAATTGCGGGTGCGAAGGAAGGAGTTGCCTTCCTGAGCGAGTTCAGGGAAACCGGATTCTCTGACGCTGTCATTTTCAGACAGAGCCGTAACGCCCGAACAAAGGACCCGAATGTGCTCGCGGCGGAAGTCCGTGCGGTAAAGTAACCCAACGAGGAGCCACTCGTGCTCAAGAGGAAAGTGAGTTTCATCAGGTAATTTAGACCGCCGGACGTTGCAGCTTCAGTCGGCGAAGCAACTGAGCGTTGGCCGCTACGATGATGGTAGAGAGGCTCATCGCGACTGCGCCAACGCTCATGGGAAGATCGAGTCCCCAGTGGACGAAAACGCCCGCTGCGACCGGGATGGCGACAAGGTTATAGGCGGTTGCCCAAACCAGATTTTGGATCATCTTTGACTGAGGCGAGGTGCGGGAACAGCAGGTGCACTTCAATGATCTGGCCGTATCCGGTGGTTCTGAAGCGGACGCCGTGGTATTGAATGGCCAGTTCCCGAACAAATCGAATCCAACTTCTGGCGAATCTTCCGACCCGCTTCAGGATCGGAGTAATCCATCAGCCCGACGGCCGAGTACCAGACCAAGTGTCCCGTCAATCCCGGCTACAACCGTGACCGCGGGCCTGTGCTCGTGCCTTCCTTCCGGCTCCACTTAGAGTTCTAGATTTATGAGTCCGGAGATTCTTGACCAAAGTCAACGAATCGGCGCTCTGAGCAAGTGCCGTGGGCGAACACTGGCGCGCACGCAAGATGCGAGCTTTGAGTTTTCTGTTCTGAGGCGTGCAAAGGATGACTCTTTTCTTGCTCTTGTCCAGAGTGATCTCGACGACTTTGCCTCCGGAAGACTCCAGATCATTGATCTCATCAAGGACAATCGTTTAGTAGTCTCCAATCATTACGGGCAAGGGGACAGCGCCGCGATTGCGCCCAGTTCTGTGGCCTATCTTGAGTGACGCGAGTGCCCAAACAAAAGGCGAACGCCACTGCATTCCGGCAGTGGCGTTCATGGTTGCGGGGGGCGGATTTGAACCGCCGACCTTTGGGTTATGCGATCTGACTCACCTTTCGATGAGAGTCGGACTGTACCTTCATCCACGAGGGATGCTCGCCATCCAGTCTCTACGCCTTCCCCCACCATTCCGGGGGCTTGGTTCGGTATTGCCTTATCGCTCGCGCGACGTAGGTTCCACCGACTTTGACGAGTGATCTTCCGGTACATTGCTGCGCCGGACGCCCAATTTGCAACGCTCGATTAGGAACTCCAAGATTCCAAGGAACTCTTGGGAATCCTAAGGAGCGGGAGGTTATGAGCCCAACGAGCTACCAGACTGCTCCACCCCGCAGGTTGATCATAACAACGTACTGTGGGGTCGTCAAACCGCGGCCTCACAACGATTGGGCTGGTCTTCCGGATTGTCCCTTGCCGTTGCTGAGTGCGAGCTCAGGAGGTTGATTCTGCGCAACCGCCGCCATGAAAGATCCAGCACAAGGAAGCGAAAAGCCGCATCCTGTCTCGCCTGGCGGCATCCAACCTGGAATGGGAGCACGATTGCCCCTCGCACACTTTGCGATTAAGATTCCCCGCAGGATTCAAGGAGATCATTCTTATGCCGAAGAAAGACGTCTCTGCCGCTCATCAAACCACAATCAACGCCCAGCCCCGGATTCATCAACGCGCTCGCGAAATCCAGGCCTACGGCACGGTTTCGCATGCCCTTCCGCTTGAGTTGGAGGAGCCCGTTCGCCTGGAGATGACGGAGCAACTCAACCTGTTGCTGGCTGACACCATGACGTTACGCGATCTCTACAAGAAGTCGCATTGGCAGGTGGCCGGGCCTACCTTCTACCAGCTTCATCTGTTGTTCGACAAGCACTACGGCGAGCAAGTGGAAATCGTGGACGAGATTGCCGAGCGGATCCAGTTGCTGGGTGGAGTCTCGCTGGCCATGGCCGCTGACATTGCCGAGACCACACGCATCGAGCGCCCGCCACGCGGCCGGGAAGAGGTGCCGGTACAGATCTCCCGCCTGCTGGATGCGCATCAGATTATTATCGGGCACTGCCGGGCACTTGCGGAGCGAGCCACTCAACTGGGAGACGCTGGCACCAATGACCTGGTCGTGAGCGATGTTCTCCGCCCCAATGAACTGCAGGTGTGGTTTCTGAGCGAACATCTAGTCGAGATGCCTCTTGTGATGGCGCAGGATCTCGGCACGCGCAAAGCTGGTTGACCCTCTCTGCCCTGGCGAAAAACTGCGGGCCGCGCTCAAGACGCGGCCCGTGTCGCGTTCGCTCTTCCTTGGAAGCGCCTGATCTGTTTCTTACTGCCCGCTTTCAGCTTGTCGTGATCGTAGTATTCGTACGCCGACATCGGCTTCTCGCCGCCTTTTTTCCAGATGCGTGAATCCTCTGGCAGCTTGCCGAGCGCGCGCGCCATCTCTCGGATGTGCATGGCTACCGTTCCATAACACGCACCAATGAAGTTGATTCCCAGGTCGCGGGCTTGCACGGCGTAGTCCGCCACCTCCTGGCGCGTGAGTTGTAGAGGATCCAACGCGTAAGGAAACTCCGGCAGGCTCGTGAAATCAGGTTTCTCTTCAGGCGTGCGATAGGCCACCGGCTGACACGCGAGATATCCCGAAACCGGTCTACGCATCTGCTCTATCGGTCCCAGAATGTGCGCGGGCGGGCGAAGGCAATTCATGCCGGCGATGTCGGCTCCGGCGTCGAACAGCTTTTTAGCCGCATCCGCGGCGCTTGTGCCTTCGGCGGTTTCATCCTTGTGACCGGCCCCGATCACAATCGCGTCATAAATGGACCTGGAGCCTGCTGGGGTGGATTGACTTGGAGTCACGAAACGTACCCTGAGTTGGATAACACTACCGCAGCTGGTAGCAAAACTGAAGTTGAAATGGGAAGAAAGCTCCTGTAATCTGCGGTGACCTGGAGTCATTCTATGTCTGGAATTGCCAGTAATCGCGTTGCTCCTCCGCTCTACCAGCGGGAGACTCCAGCGCGTCCTCGCTCCGAGACAAAACGCAGCCGTATCGTCGAGGCCGCCACGCAACATTTCGCCGAGCATGGCTATCACGCGGCGCGCGTCGGGGACATCGCCGCTGCGCTCGGCATTGCCAAGGGCTCCATCTTCCAGCACTTCGGAAGTAAGGATGGCTTGTTCTTCGAAGTTTACAAGCGGGCCGTACGCTCCTTTCCCAAGTATCTGGACGCACCGGCGGAAGTCCGCGCGTCGGGCTTCTTCGAAGTGCTCCGCGACTGGCTGGTGCGCACCGAGCACCTGCTACGCGAAGATTGGATTCCGTATCGCATCTCGCTGCTCGGAAATTACGGCACCGATCTCGTTCTGAAACGCGAAATTAACCGCTTCCTTATCAGTGAAGATCCTTACGGCACGGTGAGCTTCGTCCGCTTCGGTCTGGAACGCCGCGAAGTGCGCAAAGACATGGACATCGAGATGATCGTTTCCATTCTCGACTGGATGATGGAACGCTTCCAGGATGCGCTGCTCACAGCGGAACTCGATCCCGGACTGTTCCGCCGTCAGGGCGAGTTGGAGGAAAAGAAAGAGGCGAGAATTCAGCAATTTCTTGCCCTGCTGCAGCGGGCCATTGGTTCCGCAGCCGTTCCCGCGTCCGGTGCGGCTCAGCCCGTGCGAATCGTTCATCGCCGGTAGAATGGCAGCGGCGTGGGACACGTGCCGGAGGCATTTAGACTTGCAAGCGGCTATTCATTCGAGAGCATGATTATGCAAACGTCCATCGAGCAGATTCTCTCCACCTACAATGACCGCGCCCCGCTGTCGCAGGCCTCGACCATCCCTGCACCCTGGTACGTCGATCCGCGAATCGCGGAACTGGAACGGCTCAACGTCTTCGGCAAGACCTGGCAACTCGTCGCTCGCACCGACCAGGTGCAGAAGCCTGGGGAATTCGTCGCCACGCGCCTCGCCGGAGAACCCATCGTTGTCGTTCGCGGTGGCGATGGCATCCTGCGCGCTTTCTACAACGTCTGCCGCCATCACGCCGCGGCCGTCGTGACCCAGCCCTGCGGCCACGCCGAGATTTTGCAATGCCCATATCACGGCTGGAAGTACGGCCTCGACGGATCGCTCAAGGGCATCCCGGAGTTCGATGGCGTGAAAAACTTCGACCGCGCCCGGAATGGCCTGGTCCCCATTCGCGTGGAAACCTGGGAGTGCTTCGTGTTCGTGAACCTTGATCCCCAGGCTACGCCGCTGCAGGAATTTCTCGGTGGTCTAGTGAAGCGCGTTGCACCCCTCGGAATTAGCAACCTGCACTACTTCGACCGCCGGACCTACGACATCCATTGCAACTGGAAGGTCTTCGTCGATAACTACCTTGACGGCGGATATCACGTACCCCACCTCCACAAGGGTCTGAGTTCTGTGCTTGACTATAAGCAATACACCATCGAAAACGAAGATCGCTATTGTCTGCAATCAAGCCCCATGGTCTCATCCGACGAAGACGCCGCTACCGGCGCCACGCGCAAGGGCGACCGTGCGTGGTATTTCTGGCAATACCCCAACCTGATGATCAACTGCTATGAGGGATATATGGATACGAACTATGTCATCCCCATTGACGCCGATCATTGCACAGTGGTCTTCGAATTCTTTTTCAGCGATGTGAGTGAAGATCGGCGAGCGTACAACACGGAGTCGGTCAATGTGGGCAATCGCGTGCAGGACGAGGATCTCGGCATCTGCGAAGATGTGCAGCGTGGCCTGAAGTCGCGAGCCTACGGCGCGGGTCGTCTCTCCGTGCGCCGGGAAGCCGGGGAGCAGTTATTTCACCGCCTGCTCGCTGCTGACCTGAAGGGGATTCCGGCACCGCTCGTCGCAGCGGCCGACTGAGTCAATCGTTCGACGAGGAGTATCGTGAAGCACACTCTGGCTTTCCTCACAGTATGGTGCGTCCTCACGGGCTTGGCGCCCGCCCAGGTGACCGCGATCCGTGCCGGCAAGCTGATTGATCCGGACTCGGGCACTGTCCTCACCGACCAGATCATTCTTATCCGCGGCTCGAAAATCGAAAAAGTCGGGAAGGGTGTCGACATCCCTTCGAACGCGACCATCGTTGATCTCAGTAAGATGACCGTTCTTCCCGGCCTGATCGACTGCCATACGCATCTCGCCGACGGCGCGCGTAGCGGCGACCCGCTGAATCAATTCACAAAGACCGCGGCGCAGGTCGCGCTGGAATCGGTGCCCAACGCCCGCGCGATGTTGGAATCCGGATTTACCACGGTTCGTGATGTGGGAACCTACCGTGCCCTGGGAGACATCGCTCTGCGCGACGCCATCAACCGCGGCGACATCGTTGGTCCTCATATGTTTGTCGCCGGCGCCTACGTCACCATCTCCGGCGGTGCCGGCGCTCTTACCGGTCTGGCTCCCGACATCACGCTGCCCTGGGACCTCCACTACGGCGAGGCGAACAGCCCATGGGAAGTGCGAAAAGTAATTCGCCAGCTCGCTCATGACGGCGTTGATCACATCAAGGTTCTCTCCAGCGGAGCCGTGCTCACTCACGGCAGCAATCCCAAGTCGCAGGAATTCACTCCGGAAGAACTGCAGGCTGCGGTCGACGAAGCCAGTCATTTCGGGCTGCGCGTCGAGGCGCATGCCCACTCTGCCGAAGGCATCAAGAATGCGATTCGGGCCGGAGTCGCCTCGGTGGAACACGCCACCATGATCGACGACGAAGGCATCGTCCTGGCCAAACAGCGCGGCACCTACCTCGACATGGATATCTACGACGAGGAATGCATCCAGGAGGACGGCAGGAAAGGGAATGTGCCCCAAGATTTTCTGGAGCACGATGCTCAGCTGGGACAAATCCAGCGCGACAACTTCCGCAAAGCGGTTGCCGCCGGCGTGAAAATGTCATTCGGCACCGACGCCGGAGTCTGCGCCTACGGTACCAGCGGGAAACAATTCGCCTTCATGGTGAAATACGGAATGACGCCCATGCAGGCCATCCAGGCCGCGACCAGCAATGCCGCCGATCTGCTCGGCCATTCTGACGAGATCGGATCGATCAAGCCCGGGAAATATGCCGACATCATCGCCGTTTCCGGTGACCCCCTGACCGACATCCGCTTGCTGGAAGATATCCCCTTCGTCATGAAAGCCGGCAAAATCTACAAGCACTAAATCGTAGAGACTCGCTTGCTACGTCTTTTTTTTCCTGGGGTCAATCCTGCGGGCCTTGCCCACGGCGGAGGGCGCGCAAGTCGATCCCCAGTTGCTCCGCTTTCTTATACAGGTGGCTGCGCTCCAGGCCAAGCGCCTTGGCAGCCAGGCTCATGTTGTGATGGCAACGCTTCAGTTCTGCCAGAATGACTTCGCGCTCGAACGTTTGCACGCGGTCGGCGAGGGGCCCAGAGGCAAGGGCAGTCGCGGCCAGCGTTCCACCCGACGGAGTTTTCGGCAGGGCCATCTGCACGGTCGTCAGATCAACCTGACCGTCGGTCGCAAGCAGCATCAACCGCTCCACCATGTTGCGCAATTCACGAACGTTCCCCGGCCAGGCATGCGACTGCAATGCTTCCATCGCTTCGCCCGTAAATGGAACCGGCTTCCACCCGTTCTGCGCGCACACTTGCGCCGCAAAATGTTCAACCAACGCAGGGACGTCCTCGGGCCGCTCGCGCAACGGCGGCAGCACCAGCGGGAAAACGTAGATGCGGTGAAACAAATCCTGGCGGAATTTATCTTCGTGCACTCGCGCTTCCAGATCGCGATGAGTTGCCACCACCACGCGAACGTTGACCGCCAGCGGTTTGTCGCCGCCGATCCGCTCCACTTCGCCTTCTTCCAGCACGCGCAATAACTTGGCCTGCATGTTCATCGGCATATCGCCGATTTCATCGAGAAAAATCGTTCCCTGGTCGGCCTGCTCAAACTTGCCGATGTGGCGCCCCGACGCTCCGGTGAACGACCCTTTCTCGTGCCCAAAAAGTTCCGATTCGATTAGCTCCGCTGGGACCGCCGCGCAATTCAAGGTCACAAACGGTCCGGCCGCACGCGGGCTCCGCTCGTGAATGGTGCGCGCCACCAATTCCTTCCCTGTGCCAGTCTCGCCCAGGATGCAGACACGCGACTCGCTGGCAGCCACCCGCTCCAGTTGCGCCATCACGCGCTGCATCGCTTCACCCTTCCAGACAATTTCATGCTTCCCTAAACGCTGGCGGAGTTGCCGGTTCTCGCTCTCCAGGCGCTGCAACTTTAGCGCGTTCTCCACCGTGAGCAGCAGCTTATCGGTGGTGATGGGCTTTTCCAGAAAGTCGAGCGCGCCCAACCGGGTAGCCCGCACCGCCATTTCAATGTGCGCCTGCCCTGACATCATGACCACGGGCGTGGTCACTCCCTGCCCCTTCAATTCTTCCAGTAGAGTGAGTCCATCTTTACCCGGCATTACTACATCCGACAGAATCAGGTCGAAGTGCTGCGCCTTGGCCAGTTCCAGGGCCTTTCCCGCGTTGTCGCACACCGTGGCCTCGTGTCCCGCCAGCCGGAAAGCACGCGACAGCGAGGCCAGCGTGTTGGCCTCATCATCCACGATCAAAAGATGCGCTTTGAGCGGCACCCGTCCTCCTCGCGATTCAGTCTTCCTGCGTGGCTATTGTGGTTTAGCTCGTAGCCTTCTGCAGTGTATCGGGATTACTCGGCAACTCGATCACGAATGTCGCACCCTGCCCCGGTTCGCTCTGCACGCTGATTCGTCCGCCGTGGTCGCTGACCACCGACTGCACAATCGCCAACCCCAGCCCGGTGCCATGCTGCTTGCTGGTGTAATAAGGAGTGAAGATGCGCTCGCACTCCTCCCGCGTCAGCCCCGACCCGGTATCGGAAACTTCAATTATTACTTTCCCATCGTCGCGCCTCGTGCGCAGAGTGAGCGTTCCGCCCTTCGGCATTGCATCCATCGCATTGAGCACCAGGTTCGAAAGCGCGCGGTGCAGCAATTCCGGGTCGGCCGCGAGCGGCTCCAGCCGATTGTCCAATTCGAGCTTGCACACGATCGGCGCGCGTCCCGGCGCCTGCAGTTGCGCCTGAAAAAGTTGTGCGACGCCGCGCAGAGTTTCATTCACCCGCACTGGCTGCAACTGCGGATGCGGCATCTTCGAGAACTCGCTGAAGCGCCCAATAATCGTCTTCAGATTCGAGATCTCCGCCAGCAGGGTGCGGGAACTTTCCCGAAATACTTCGTCGAATTGTTCCGGACTCTGCTGCCGCGCTCGCACCAGATTCTCCACCGTAAGCTGCAGCGGGAATAGCGGATTCTTCAACTCATGCGCCAGCCGCCGCGCCAATTCACGCCACGCCGCAACTCGCTCACTCTGCACCAGGCGTTCTTTCTGGCTCAGCAACTCCGTCGTCATGCGATTGAACGAGTCCGCCAGTTGCGATACTTCGTCCCGGCCCGAGACCTCCACCCGCGTGTCCCAGTTCCCGGCGGCTACATCTTGCGCCGCCCGCGCCAGTTGCTCCACCGGACGCGTTACTCTGGCCGCCGCCCAACTGCTGAACAGGATCGCGAGCACAATTCCGGCGCCGCCCACGAGCAGCGCCGCCGCCCGAATGCGCCGGGTCAACTCCACATACGGCCGCCGCGAATTTCCAATCAGCAGAATGGCGAGCAGCGGATGATCCTTGCCCGCACCTCGCAGCGGAATCGCGTGAAACAATTCGTCGTCCGCGCGATCGGAGGACCAATGCAGTGTGCCCGTCATCTCCTGGTTGTGCTGCCGCACCGCTTCGATCAGGGTTGCGAACTTGTCGGCGGGCCGGGCCCCATTCGCAGCCGTTCCCCCCGAAGGATCGAGCAGCAAGTCCGCAGAAAAATGATCCCCACGATTCTGGTAGAGCAGCACCCGCATGTCCTCCGGCAAGTCGAGGGCGGAAAGAAAATTCTTGTCCAGCCGCCGCCCGCCGATCACATAGATCGGATGCTCTCCCACGCGCGTTGCCCGTACTGCGAATAAACCGAGAGCCGTAGAGTCCTCCAGGTCCTCCTGCTTCAGAAATGCGCCCTGTTCGCTCGACAGCATCAAACTTTCAAATGCGCCCTCGGGATACCCAAATTTCGCCGGCCACTGCGCCGAAGAAATAATGATTCCGTGTTCATCCACAATTTCCAGAAAGTCGAGCTGATGGCTATCCGCCATCGATTTGGCCAGTTCGAGATATCCCGCGGAATCAGCCGCCGCGCCGTTTAGCGAAGTCGCCATCCGGCTGACCGGGTCCGACTCAGCGATGGCCTCAACTCCCCGCACCACATCGTCACCTTGCCGGTTGAATTCGCGCTGAAACTGCGTGACCAGAGCCGCCGAGCGCTGATCTTCGGTCCTCTCGAATGCGCGCCGCGTAATCACCAGTACCAGTCCTGCGACCGCCGCCACCGACAAGAAAACCGTCAAAGCGAACACGGCCAGCAGCTTGCGGCGAAACATCATGGCTTCGCGCTCCCCAGCCACGCGTCCGCCAGACTCCAGCCTCCGTCGGGACGAGGCGTCCAATTTTTCACCGTGGGCGCGGCCGCGTAGGACACTGGAAGATGAAACAGAGGAATAATCTTCTGCGTAGCCAATGCAGCCTGCTCGGCCGCGTAAAGATCTTCCACGGAACCTCCCGCACTTTTCGCAACGGGCAACCCTGCCAGCGTCGCCACATCCGCCAACGCGATCCACGGATCAGCCGACGCCAGCGGAATCCGCACTAACCGCAGATCAGCCGTCGTGGCCGCCGTCGGCTGCAGAGACAACCCCGCATCTTTGGCGTTCAGGGCGATGCGTTCCGCCAACAGCCGCGCCACCGCGTCCCGGCCATCGTAGCCAACCGTCCATGTCGGAATGGTGCGAACCTGTTCGCGTGCCCGCCGCGCCTGCGGCAAGTCCGCGTCCGTAGAAAAGACGAAACCGTAACCACTCATCCAGTTCGGAAGAATGCTGGCCGCCGGCTGTCCCGCGCCCTGCAGCAACACGCTGCGAATCGACCCGCGCTCCACGCTTAGCGCCAGCGCCTGGCGCAGCGGTTTCTCCTCCGGAGACGTTGCATCGCGAGTGAAGAGCAGCGCCAACAGTTCTACCGGTGCCGAACTTGCCAGGTTGAGCCCTCCCAGCGCCGCCCGATGTACCTGCTCCGGCGCCACTTCCACCAGATCGGCCTTCCCCAGTTCCAGAGCCATCATCTGATCGCGAAAACTCCTCCCCATTTCGATCTCCACGCTGTCGAGGAACGGACGCCCACCCCAATAATTTTCTTCCGCTGCCAACGTCAACTTTTTCTCCGGCTGCCAATCGGAGATATAAAACGGCCCCGTGCCGCTGGGCACGCCGCCGGTGTTGCGCTTGGCGATCGCATTCCGGGGCAACGCCAGTTCGGCCAACAGATCGGGATCAGGCGCATCGCGCTCGACCACGACTGAGCCCCCATCGGTGATGACCTTCCATGATGGATTCGCCATGCGCAACGAAGCTGCGACGATCTCAGCGCTGAGCGCAGTCCCGTCGTGAAACCTCACCCCGCGGTGCAATTGAAATTGCCAGCGTTGGTGGCCCGCCGATTCCTGCCATGACACTGCCAGGTCGGCTTGCACCCGCCCGTTGTCCCCGATGGTCACCAGCGTCTCGAAGATGAGCATCGTGAGACTGCGCCGGGCGAACGAATCCGGCTGCGTGCTGTCCGCTGGATCGAGCGACGAGGGCGCCGCTCGCATGGCCACGTGCAGCGTTCCACCATACTGCGGCCGGGTCTCAGCCGCCGCCAGCACGACCGTCAGTGTAACCGTCAGCAGGCTACTGACTGCAATCCGTCGCCAGTCGAATCGCTTCATAGCTCCCTGTCTCTCGATTCTTTACCACCACGACTGCGGTGTCGCCCTTGGCTTCCGTCCACAAAGCCGTGATCGTGCCGGAAAAATCGATGGCCGTACTGACCGCGACCGGATCGCGATCCGGAAATTCGTACGCGCGCACCGAATCTTCCGCCTGCACTCCCGGGCTCGTGGCCAGCACCTGCCAGCCCGCCCCGCACGGCGTCTTCACGCTGGCCAGATCGCTGCCCCACCCGAACTTGGCGGCCTGGTCGCTGACCCCGTCGACCATGTGCACCTGACCATCAGTGGCGGCAAAAAGCCACAACATGTATTTGTTGCGCGGCAGCAAGGCGGCGGCATAGAACTTGGGTACAGTCGTGAACTTGCCCACGGCCGGGGTTAGCGCGCCGGTAAAGAAGTTGCGCGTCGGAGCAAAGAAAGCTCCCATCTGCGGGACCACAGTGGAAGCGCCGTTCGCCAGCCCCGCACTGGGGAAGACCGACAAACTTCCCCCGTTCAGCGTCCCCGAGATCAGAGGCCACGGGTCGTCGCTCTCCCGGCAATTCAAAGCCAGCGGCATGCTGCCCGTGCTGTGGCAGATCACGCCCGGAAGATAAACATCCAGCAAATGATCCCTCGCTGG
This sequence comes from uncultured Acidobacteriaceae bacterium, assembly GCA_963825155.1. GTDB lineage: Bacteria > Acidobacteriota > Terriglobia > Terriglobales > Acidobacteriaceae > Sulfotelmatobacter. Next base: position 26,279 of record CAWGRZ010000010.1, read on the forward strand.
AATCAGCCGCCCGCGCATATCCCGCGGCCAGGGCCGCGCGTGGACGATGCCCAGCGCCTGCTCCGGCAGCCACTTTCCACTCTGCAGGCGGTAGAGAGAAACTTTCTCCGCGTCGAGTACCGCGATGTGAGTGGGAGCAGCATTCTCTTCGAGCACTGCGACGTCGAGAATGGGATTGTCCTGTGCAAACAGTGGGATCTTGCGCAGGCTGAGTGGCACGGAATCATGCGCTGCCATCGAACCGTCGGCGCGCGGCGCCGAAACCATTACGACGGCAACCTCGCCCGCACCCTGGCGGACCTCCGCCACCCAAACGTAAGCCGTAGGATTCTCGGAGAGCGAGATTGTGACCGTGGCCGCGGCCTGGTCGGTGGTCACGAAGCGGAGGCCCAGCCCCTCGAGGGCGCTGCGCAACCCGTTCTGAATGATCTCAGTCTCGCGCCGACCCAGCGACGAGCGGTTCTCCACCGTCAGCGCCACCGCGCCGGGCCCCGTGAGCGCCACAATTTGTCCCGCCAGTTGCTGCTCCGGCCCACTCCAATCTCCGGCCTGCGCAGCCATTCCCAGCCCCAGCATTACAAAACAGAGTTGCACGATCACGCGGAGTCTGAGCGCAGGTCGTAAAGCGCGATTCGCGGCTTTCGAAATAATGTTCGGGATGGCCGAATTATAAACCGCGGCGCACATCAGACAGTCCCTTCCTCTGTACTGTTTGGACACCGTCAAGAACGCCGGAGGGCTGGCCGAGACCAACGATGTCCCACTCTTGCCGCGTTCTTGCGGCAAGGGTGGGAATCGTGCTGGACATGATGCACCCTACCTCGCTTGTCCTTCGGGTTCGCTCTGGCTGGCCTGGCCGGCTGCGCTCATGCCGCGCAGCACATCATTGGCAAAGAAAAACTTGCCGTCCGCCGGAACCATCATGATCTGAAGTTTGTCGGACAACCGCTCGGCCACGATCTTATTAATGAGCAGCGGATTCTGCTTCAGAATCGCCGCCTCGCTCGACATGCGCTCGGCATCGGCTGCCGCCGTCACGCGAATGCGATCCGCTTCCGCCTCCGCCAGCAACTTTCGCCTTTCCGTCTCAGCTTTGCTGTCGATGACTTTGGCCTGGGCGGCGGCCTCTGCATTTTCGATGGTCGCTTCCTTCCGGGCTTGAGCTTCCAGCTTGCTCTGCTGGATCTGTTTCTCCTTCAATGGCAGCGTGTACTGCATCGCATCCGATTCTCCCTTGGCCTGCAACACATGCACTTGCGCCTCGCCCTCAGCCTGCTTGATCTGCTGCACTTTCGTCGCCTCGGCTTCCAGTTCCGCAATGCGGACCTGTTTCTGCTTCAGCTCGGTTTCCACCCCCATGCGATCGTTTTCCTGTTCCTTCAGCAGCAGCGTCTCCAACCCCTTGGCATACTCTTCCGGCAACTGGATGTCCCGCAGCATCACTTCTTTTACGACGATTCCATCCGCCGCCAGCTTCTGCGTGATCATGCCTGCGGCCCGCTGCCGCACCTCCTCCCGCTTGGCCGAGAAAACATCCCGCACCGTATAGTTCGGGACCAGTTCTCGCCAAACGCTGGCCACGATCGGCGGCACAATTTCCCGCTCCACCGGACGCGGCAGGTTACTTTGAACGTAGTCCAGCCGCTTGGGATCGAGTCGGTACCGCACCGTGATCGCCAGCCCCAGCGTCAGTCCTTCTTTGGCCTGCACGTCGAGCAGTTGCGCTTTGGTTGGGTTGGCCGCGGCGTTTTTTCCATCCTCCGACACTCCCGTGGTGAAGACCTGATCCCGCGTGTCGAACAACACGACGTCCTCCACCAGTGGCATTACAAAATGAACTCCCGGATACAACGTTCCCGGCACGGTTCCGCTCATCTGACTGACGCGAATCCCCGCCACGCCGCTCGGCACCACCACAATGCTGAACGCCAGCAGGATCGGTCCCCACGCCAGCAGCGCCAGGGCGACCGAAGTGCGCCAGCGCATTTGCGGACGTGGCGGCACCACTACTTCCCCTGCCGGCACGCCCAACGCCCGCCGGTACAGCACTTCGCGATACAGGTCATACAACAAAATACTCACAGCCACGAGAATCATCCCGAGGCCACCGGTCATCAGCGAGTTCCTCAACGCCAGCATCGACGTTCTCCTTTGCGATTTTTGTTTCCTGACTTAGCGCTTCTCCCCCGACTTCACCGCCACCGCCTGCTGGGCCAGTTTGCCCGAAGCAAAGAACAGGCGGAACACCTGCCCGAAAATCAGTTCTTCCGCCAGCAGTGCCACCGCCAGCGAAAAGATCATTCCTGCGACCACCGCCATGAATGTGATTGCCATTTGCATGATGTCCTCCTGAGATTTCGACTTTGATTTCGAATCGTCGTTCGCTCTAACTTTTCGCGTCCCGTTCTACTGCCCGCCGGCCTGCGCGGGAGCTTGCGCCGCTGCGACAGTTGTGTCGTCCGCGCCGCTGCCAAAAATCTTCGCCACCTGCTCGTCGCGCTCGCCACGAATCTCAACCACGTCGCCTGCGCGCAGCAAGGTGAACAGCTTTTCCATGTCGCGATTGCGCAGCCGAATGCAGCCGTGTGACGCTGCGTGTCCAACCGACCTCGGAGCGTTCGTCCCATGAATCCCGTAGCCCTTCTGGCTGATCCCCACCCAGCGCGTGCCCACCGGATTGTCTTTGCCGGTCGGGATCACCGTGCCGGGGTGGTAGTAAGTGGGATTCGAGACGCGGCTCACGATTTGGAATTCACCCGTGGGGCTGGGGCTGGCCGCCGTGCCAACCGCGACGGAGAATTTGGCGATGACTTTTCCGTTTTCGATCACCGCCAACTGGCGGTCCGGAATACTGACCAGCACGCTATGCGGAACGCGTGTGCGAGCGGCAGGCTTCGTGGCGAGTGCGGTCCTGCTCTGCGCGATCCTGCTCTGCCCGAACGAAGGTATTGCCGAAGCCAGCGTGAGCACTGCCAGGATGAGTCCTTGGGTCCGCCGATTCGCCGTCCCGCCATTCCCCCGTTCCATGTCCGCCCTCCCTGCATTGTGCCGTGCGCCAATACCAAGGGCAGGACGGAAGCCAAACGCTATCTATCTGAAAAGAAGGTGCTTACGATGTGAGGAATAGACGGTGCCTGTGTCCACCCAACCACGCTGTGTCTGTGCATAGACAGGTTCTAGGCAGGGATTTCATCTCGCAGAGATGTTGCTTGCAACGTCTCTGCCGGGGCGGCGCCGCGCACGATGACGAGAAAGTCGTCACAAGCAGCGTCGCTGAATCACGATTGGAAGAGTTGTATTTGCTATAGGTGGGCTGGGAGGACTGCTGCGTCGAAGCCTTCAAGCGCCCGGCCCCCGCCGTCTGGGGTAACGGCTTGTGGGGTTCTGTGGGTTGGGGCCGGGCGATCCTTTTAACTAGAAGGCCTAGTTCAATTGTTCCTATTAAAGCCCCACCGGCCGGTGCATTTCTGTGACGGACGTCACAGTTGCACGTGATTTTCGTCATGCCCTAATCGCGGCAAATTTGTTTCGTGCCTCTCACTCCGTCCGCCGCGCTCCGCCTCTGGCGCACATCCGCCTGTGATCAAAATCACCGCTCGGTTTCTCGTTGCTTCTTACACTCATTTCTAAGCGAGCGGAGAATGCTTATTTCACTCTGGAGAACGATTCACCATGGCCTATGTAATTACTGATTCCTGCATTAAAGACGCCCTCTGTGTCGACGTCTGCCCCACCGACTGCATCCACCCTAAAACCGACGAACCCGGTTTCGAAGCGGCAACCCAGATGTACGTCGATCCCGTGGAGTGCATCGACTGCGGCGCCTGCATTCCGGCCTGCACCTCCGATTCGATTCACGCCCTCGAAGACGTGCCAGAGGAGAAAAAGGAGTTCATCGCGAAAAACGCCGACTTCTTCAAGCGCTGATTTTCAAGCATTGAAGTTCAAGCGCTGACGCCAAGCATTGAATCAACGGCGGCGATCTTCAAGAAAACGGCCCGCGCGCTCGGGGCCGCGATCGCCGGGTGTTGGAGGCAAGGCGAACCGGCCCTCTCCAACGCCCGGCGTTGGCTCTCCTCCGCCTGCCCTTCCGTTGACTTCCATCCCGCCGCCCGCTATCGTTCCCCGCTATGAACGTAGTCAAAGCCACTCGCCAGTTTGAAGACTGGCTGGGCCATCGCACCGACCTGGTGCAGAAGGACGTTCATCTCAAGCACAGCAACATGAAGTCCGGGGTTTTCCCCTTTCTGCGCGCCACCTATTACCGCTGGGCGCAGGTCTGGCCTAAGGTGTGTCCCGATCTCGCCAAGGCAGCGCGCGTGCTCGGCGTCGGCGACCTGCACGTGGAAAATTTCGGCACCTGGCGCGACGTCGAGGGCCGCCTGATCTGGGGCGTCAACGACTTCGATGAAGCCCATCCCATGGCCTACGCGAACGATCTGGTCCGGCTCGCGGTGAGCGCTCACCTGGCGTCGGAAGCGGGACCCTTGCCGCTCAAACACAAAGACATCTGCGACTCCATCCTCGACGGCTACGGCGAAGCACTCCGTGCCTATGGTCAGCCTTTCGTCCTGGGCGAGAACCACGATTGGCTGCGCCAGATTGCCGAAAGTGAGTTGCGGGATCCCGTCCACTTCTGGGCGAAAATCGATGCCCTTCCCACCTTGAAAGAAGAAATCCCGGTCAGCGCCGTGGACGCTATCGAGCACCTCATGCCCGCCCGGAATCTCGAGTACCGTCTCGCGCATCGTGTGGCGGGCCTGGGCAGCCTGGGGCATGCGCGCTACGTCGCCATTGCCGACTGGAGCGGGGGCAGAATCGCGCGCGAAGCCAAGGCCCTGGTTTCGTCCGCCTGCTATTGGGCGAAGCAAAGCGGCCACGACGGGCCCTCCGAGATTCTGTATCAGACCATCATCAGCCGGGCCGTGCGCTGTCTCGATCCCTTCGTTCAGTTACGCGGACGATGGATCGTCCGCCGCCTCAGCCCCCATTGCTCGCGAATCGAACTAGCCACGCTGAAAGCACAGGGCGCGGAGTTGCGGCTGCTTCACGCGATGGGATGGGAAACGGCCAACATCCATCTCGGGACCAAGGCGGCCCGCAAGCCCATCCTCCGCCACCTGCAAAAGCAGAAAGGGAAGTGGCTGCACCAGGCTGCGGAAGACATGTTAAAGGCAGTTCGTGAGGACTGGAAAGTGTGGAAGGAAGACGGCTACGCCTAACAGGGAGGCCACGCCTTGGAGGAATAGCTTCGCCTGGAAGCTAGAAAGGCAATGCTTTTGAGTGACGCCTCCGCCGAGGCCGAAACACAAGAGCGCAGCGGACGAACTCCGATTCGTATCAGGGCGAGGTTTCAGCCGTGCCGTAAGTCGCACGAAGTGAATCGCGGCTTCAGCCGCTGAGGAAGATCGCCGCGTCCCGCTACGCTGACTAACTACGCCGCCCCGCTGCTCACGGCGCTCACTGCCGGAGCTACCCTCCCCACCGGCCGCCGCAACGGAGCCAGTTCGACTCCATGATCCCGGTCATAGATCAGCGTCCACAGCGCGGCGCAGTCGTCGCATAGCCAGTAGTGCTCCACGCATCTTTGCTGTTGCCGTGCACGAACAAACGGGGGCGACGCAGACCCTGGCTCGGTCAGGCGCTCGGCCTCCACCAGGAACAGTTTTCCCTCCCTGAGCCTGAGAAAGGGCTTCGAACATCGCGAATTGGCGCATTGGCTGAGCATCTTTACTACCTCCTGCTCTGCCAAAACCATCTTGGCGAGCGGCTGGATTCTGCGTCATGAGCATTTCGCGGGCCACACACGCGTCGCCGCTGAGGCCGCGCTGCAAATTGGGAAAGTTCGCGCGGGGCCTCGTCGTCACTCTCCGATTCTGCCGTCTAATCGGCAGCAGGTGCCGATCCCTCGTCGCCGCTGCCTTGCTCGCGCTCGCCTAGCCCAGCTAGTATTTGTCTTATGCCCAAGGTGCTGCTCTGTCCACCGGATTATTTCGATGTTGTCGATCAGAAAAACCCTTATATGTCGCGAGAAGTCGCGGTGGATCGAGCGAAAGCCCGCAGTCAGTGGGAAGCTTTATGTGGGGTTCTGCGTCACAACGGATGTGAAGTCGAAACCATCGATCCCGTGGCGGGACTCGAAGACATGGTCTTCGCCGCCAACCAGGTCTTCGTGGGCGCGAAGGATGGATACGGAAAATTTGTCGTGCCCAGCCGCATGGTCTACGAGTCACGTCAGCGGGAAGTGCCGTTTTACCTCGACTGGTGCCGCCAGCACGATTTCCAGGTCATCGAACTCGACTTCGCCAGTGACTATCTGGAAGGCCACGGCGACTTGCTCTGGCATCCCGACGGCTCCCGCGTCTACGCCGGCTATGGTTTCCGCAGTACCCGCGGCGGTGTTGAAAAATTCTCCGCCGCCATGTCCAAAATGGGAATTCCGGTGGAGTTCCTTGCAACTTGTCGATCCTTACTGCTACCACCTCGATACCTGCCTTTGCCCGCTGAACAACGAAGCCGCGCTGATTTTTCCGGGCGCATTTTCCGGCGAGGCGCTCGCCGCTCTGCACAAGATTTGGCCGCGGATCCATCTACTCACGGCCGACGAAGCCCACCGCTTCATGGGCAACGGGATCGTGATCAACGGCAGCTACATCACTCCCTATATGACCCCGCAGTTGGAAACCATTCTTCACCGCGAGGGCCTGACGCCCGTCATCGTGGATACGTCCGAGTTCGAAAAAGCGGGTGGGAGTTGCTTCTGCATGAAGACGTTCTTGCCCTAGCGCCGTTCAGAGACGTAAGCGACCAGCGCAACCGTGGAAGGGCAGCGCTTTCAGCGCCGCGCAAAGCGCGCTAAGATGGCAGCCACTAAATGCAAGGAATGCTGAGGGTGCCCCATTTCTCGCGTCCTGTGCGAGAAGTGGGGATTTGTAACTTCGGCGCACACGCACTCGTTCAAGGCCTTCTCCAGCACTCATGACCGTGTCACTCATGTCCAACCGGGATCAGACTCCGAATTCGAAACTGGTCCGCGTGGCCCGCTTCCCGGGTTTGCGCGCCCTGGCGTGGGCCGGAGATCAGCTCTACGCTTCGCGCGCCTACCAACTGGTGCGCGCCAGAATTCAAGATCCTTCCCGCCGCCTTGTGTGGGATTCCGTGGCTGCGTTCCGCCCTGCTCCCTGGCGCCGATTCTCCGTCATGAACCGTCTGACATCGCGCCTGTGCCGCGACGGCTTCCACGCGCTCGCGGTTCTGCCCTCCGGCGGACTGGTTGCCGCGGTCCCCGGAGCGATTGTCACACTCCGCCCGAGCGAACCCGAATTTCGTTGCACTCACACCATCACCCGCGGAACCCGTCCGCTGCACATCACCGCGGTTCCTGGCGGCGCGGTTTTTTGGGGAGAGTACTTCGACAATCCCTCCGCGCGACGAAGTCCACATCTACGCCTCCACCGACGGCGGCGTTACCTGGAGCGTCGCCTACACCTTTCCCAAGGGCGCCATCCGCCACGTCCACAACATCGTGCACGACCCGTGGGGAAACTGCCTCTGGGTGCTGACCGGCGACTACGGCGACGAATGCCGCATCCTGCGCGCCGCCTGCGACTTCAGCCGGGTCGAGACCGTACTCCAGGGCAACCAGCAGGCTCGCGCGGTCGCGCTCGTTCCCACCGAAGACGGTCTCTACTTTTCCTCCGACACTCCGCTCGAATCGAACTACATCTACCGGCTCGATCGCACAGGGAGCATTGTCGCGGCTCGCCCCGATCAGCAGTTCTTCCATCTACGGATGCCGCGTCGGAAGTCACGTCTTCTTCTCCACCATGGTGGAACCGAGCGAGGTGAACCAGGACCGCACCGTCCGCATCTATGGTTGGGACAGCGGCAGTGGCGCAGAAGGTTGGCTGCCCCTGCTCGAGTGGCAAAAAGATCGCTGGCCCATGGGTCTGTTCCAGTACGGCAATGCCTTCCTGCCCGATGGCAACAACACCAACGACATTTCTCGCCGGCACGCACCGTCGCAGTTGAATCCGACGACCTGGCCACGTCGCTCTACTCGCTGGCGTCCCACCCGTAACAGCTCGTGGAGACAGCCCTCGGCTGCCCTTCGAGCAAGCTCAAGCGCGTTACACCTCACCTGCCGTAATATGGATTGCGAAGTCGTCCAAGCCCGCTCGTGCCCCGTCTCAGCTATTACCGACGCATCTTCAGCGCCTACCTCCTCGGCGGCAAAAGCCATCTCACGTTCTGGCACGAAACTCCGGCGGAGAATCCCAACGCGACTCGCCGGCGAACTGGGCGAGTACTACATGCTGTTCGCCGAGAAGGCCGACTATCAGGGCGCCTACGACTCCTCCGGCGTTCCGCAACTCGACTATCACGGCCACATCGGCCTGCAGTACAACCCCATCGCCATCGCGCAATACGGACTGGGCAACTACAACCTCTTCCGCCGCACCGCCGATCCCGATCGCCGCACGAAAGTTTCTTCTGACCGCCGACTGGCTCTGCTCGCACCTCGAGCAGAACGCGCAAGGACTCTCCGTCTGGAACCATCACTTCGACTGGGAATACCGCGACACGCTCAAAGCTCCCGTGGTACTCGGCCCTGGCGCAAGGCCAGGGAATTTCGGTGCTGGTTCGTGCCCACAAAGAATCGGGCGACTCGCGCTATCTCGACGCCGCGCAACGTGCTCTCGCCTGCTTTCTACCAGCCCATCGCCGAAGGCGGCGTTGCGTTCACCGACGACTCCGGCGATCTGTGGTTCGAGGAATACATCGTCTCGCCGCCCACTCACATTCTGAATGGATTCATCTGGGCCGTCCTGGGGCGTCTACGATTACTTCCTCGCCACCAAAGATCCCTCGGCGCGGGAACTCTTCTCGCGCGCGGTGCGGACCCTGCTCCACAATCTCGACCGCTACGATCTGGGATTCTGGTCGCTCTACGAGCAGTCCGGCACGCGCCTGCCCATGGTGGCCAGCCCCTTCTATCATCAGTTGCACATCGTGCAGTTGCGCGTGATGCATCGCCTGACCGGAGAAGCCACATTCGCCCACGTGGCCGATCGCTGGGAAAGTTACGCCCGCAGCCGCAGCAACCGCGCCCGCGCCCTCTGCTACAAAAGCGCATTCAAGCTCTGTTACTACTAGAGCTGATAGCCTTCTAGACTCGCGTGAAGATCCTCTACGTCTCGCAATACTTCCCGCCGGAGATGGGCGCGCCCGCCGCACGCGCCGCCGAACTCGCCCATCACTGGGCCGAGGCCGGTCATGACGTCTCGGTGCTCACTGGATTTCCCAACCATCCCACCGGCGTCGTTCCCCCGGAATGGCGTGGCCGGTTGTGGCGCCTCACGTACCGGGAAAACGTCGGACGCGTCAATGTGTTTCGCACCTGGCTCTGGCCTTTGCCCAATCGCAAGCGCACGAGCGCATGCGGAACTACGCTTCTTTCTGTGTCTCCGCCGCGCTGCGCGGATTGACGCTCCCACGCCCGGACGTGATCATCGCAACCTCGCCGCAACTCCTGGTCGCGCTCGCCGGTTGGTGGCTCGCTTTCGCCCGGCGAGTGCCATTCGTCTTCGAGGTGCGCGATCTCTGGCCGGAATCGTTGGCCGCGGTCGGCGTCGGGAGCGAGGATTCCTTGCTGCATCACGCCCTGGCGGCGATCGCCAGGTTTCTTTATCAACGAGCCGACCGCATCGTCGTCGTGACCCCTGCCTTCAAGCAACATCTGATCCAGCACTGGCGCGTCCCCGCGGAAAAAATCTCCGTCGTCGAAAACGGCGTTGAGACCGCTCTGTTTGCTCCCCTGGAGCCAGACGACAACCAGGTGTTCCGCCGGGAACTCGCCGCCGAAGGCAAGTTCCTGGTCTGCTACATCGGTACCATGGGCAACGCCCACGGACTCGAAACCTTGCTCGACGCCGCCGCCCAGTTGCAGCAGCAAAATTCCAACGTGGTTTTTCTCCTGGTCGGTGAAGGCGCGGAAAAGGAACGGATCAAAGCGCTGGCGCAGTCGCGGGACTTGACCAATATGCGTTTTTTCGACCAGCAGCCTCGCGAAAGAATCCCCGCCTTCATCTCGGCCTCCGACGCCTGCCTGGTTCTTCTCAAGAAGACTGACGTCTTCAAGACCGTGATCCCGACCAAGATGCTCGAGTTCATGTCCTGCGCACGCCCGGTGATTCTTGCCGTGGACGGACAGGCGCGCCAGATTCTGGAAGACGCGGGGGCCGGGCTCGTCATCGAACCCGAGAATGCCGACGCGCTCGTGCAGGCCATCCACCAATTGGCCGCGAATCGGGAATTCGGCACAGAGCTGGGGATCAAGGGTAGGGAATACATTCTGCGGCATTTCTCCCGCGACCGGACCGCAGAGAAATACATCCAGATTCTTCAGAGGGTGATAGGGAAACGCGCAAGGGACAACGCCGAGCCAGCCTGAAGCGGTCGCCGAAAACTCTTCGACCTCGGTGGCCGACGGTGGCCGACCGCCCCGGCTACGGATGCACGGTATAAATCGTGACCGCCGTGGCCGCCGACATGGCAGCTTCAAGCGTCCTGCTGGCCAAGACCCGGCCTCCGCTGACCGGAATGAAAAGAATGTCGTCGGCCTGCAGCGTAACGTCCGGCGACTTTGCCTCCAGCATCTTCTTGAGCTGAAGCCGGGTCTCGGTCATGCCCGTAGGCGTCTTACGAATGATCCGCGCGCCACCCATTTTCGCGGTACGGTTTGGCCCGCCCGCCAGCGCCAGCGCTTGCAAAACCGTGAGCGAGCCATTATCCACCAGCAGGCCGCTGGGACGGCCCACGTCCCCGACCACGTAGATGATGGGCGCCCTTGGTACCGTGATCGTGTCCCCGGGTAACACGTCTATATTCCCACTCACGTCGTCGGCCAGATTGCGGGGCAGATCAATGTGAATCGCCTCTGCCTCGCCCCGGCGAATGATGGCTACCTTGCGCGAGGCACTGGGTGTGAACCCTCCGGCCTCGGAAATGACCTCGTAGAGTTTGTGATCCGCCACATCCGGGTAGATACCAGGCTTGCCCACTTCTCCAAGAATCGCCACGCCCTGAGAGGCAGCGTCGTCCACAAAAATCGTGACATGCGGATTGCGGACGAACCCTCCATCCTCCAGCCGTTTCTGGATTACTGTCTGGGCTTCCTCCGCCGTCAGTCCTTCGACATGGACGTAGTCGATCAGCGGAAGGTAGACCTCTCCGGAATTGCTGACTCGCGTCTTGGTGGCCAACTCCGGAACGTTATATACCCCCACGTCGATCAGGTCGCCCGGGCCCAGGGTTACTTGGGCCGACTTGTCAGCGGTGTCCTGCGTCGAGTCTTTCGTTGCGTCAGGCGTTTTTGCCTGCCCGCCGGACGCACTCACGGCCGCCTGCGCGACCGGTTGCGCTGCAGCAACGGCGGGCGCGTTGCTTTGCCCCGGCTGATCCCCGGTTGCGGGTTGCTGAGCGACGGCGCCGCTCACCATAGCCACGAGGGCCACAAGTACCAAGGGGAAACTGCGGCCTCGGCGGGTGAAGCTCGGTGTGCCCGACTCCATCGGAAGACCCCTGAAGTAGTAAATGAGGATTTGACCAGCAGTTTAGCACAGCCACACCTCCTTCGCGTCCGCGATCTGCGGGGGTCAATGTTAGTTTTCCACAGGTTTTTCCTCTCCGAGATTGAAAGTCCCGCGGCGGTGCTGCTACAGTTTGACCACCCTCCAGGCCAACGGGAATCCGTTCACTAACTATTAACCAAGGGTTGGTGCTGCAATACTTTTCAAGGAGTCTGGAGTTGTCATTCCGAATCGGTAGGTCCGCTTCCCGAGGTGGCGTAGTTGACCGTTCTTTTACTGGCGATGTTTCTTTTGTCGCTGTTGTCCGCATTTGTACTCACGCGGTACGTGCGCGATTTCGCTACCTCCCACGGGTGGGTTGCGGTTCCTACGCAAGAGCGCCACTTGCATTCCAGTCCCTTGCCTCGTCTGGGCGGCGTTGCCATCTTCCTTTCCTTCTCCTGCTGCATGGGCATCGCCGTGCTTTGGGCCTTGTACCATCCCCGCATGCACTCGACCTTTTCCTTAAAGACGACGCTCACCATCCTGATGCCAGCCTCGCTGGTTTTTCTGCTGGGCGTTTACGATGACATTCATGGCGTCGGCCCCTATTTCAAGTTCTCGGTTCAGGGGATTGCCGCCACGATGCTCTTCATGGGCGGTCTGCGGATCGTCAACATCCCAGTCCTTTTCGGCGATCATAAGCTGCCCTGGTTCGTTGGATTGTTCTTTACCGTTCTGTGGGTCCTGGCCATCACCAACGCGTTCAACCTGATTGACGGCCTCGACGGGCTGGCCGCCGGATCAGCCCTGTTCTCGACCATGGTCGCCTTCGTGGTGGCTCTGTTGCATGGGCCCTCGCTGGTGACCGTGATGACCATCGCGCTGGCGGGCGCGATCATCGGTTTCCTGCGCTACAACTTCAATCCCGCGACCATCTTCCTGGGCGACTCCGGCAGCCTCTTCATCGGTTTCTTGCTCAGCGCGCTGGCGCTGGCGGGTGCGCAAAAAGCCCCCACGATTGTCGCCGTCGCGATTCCGGTGGTTTCTTTCGGTCTCCCGATCTTGGAGACGTCTCTCTCCATCATGCGGCGCCTCATCAGCGGACGCCCCGTCTTCACCGCCGACCGCGAGCACATCCACCACAAACTTTTGCAGCATGGTATGACGCATCGTCAGGTTGTGATCCTCCTCTACGGAGTCTCAGCCATCTTCGCCATGCTCAGCCTGTTCCTGCTGTGGCCGACCGGAAGTTCCCTGGGCCTGGTGCTGGCCGTTTTGGGCATCGGTGTGTGGATTGGGGTGCAGCATCTGGGCTATCTCGAATTCGGGGAGTTGGCCCGCGTCGCCCACCGCACCCTGGATCAGCCGCAGATCTTCGTCAACAATCTGGCCATCCGCCGCGCCGTCGAGGAACTCAAAGTCGCGCGCGACTATGATCAGGTCCGCAAGGTTCTTGTCGCTGCTTTTGGCAGCAACGACTTCGACGGTTTCGAACTCAAGCTCGACCTGCTCCCCGGCGAACCCGTTCCTTTCGAGACTCCGGAGCCATCCGCTCCACGCCGCAGCGCACTCTCGTTCCGCTGGAGCAAGCCCGGTTTACCCAAGACGGGTTTACCCAAGACCGGGGACGGTTCAGCGGTGTGGACCATCGCGTTGGATTTGCTGAGTTCCTCCAACCGCCACCGCGGAACCCTCACGGTCCACCGCATGTACTCGCAGCGCGACCTGCAGGTTGACATCAATCTGCTGACTGCATCATTCCCCACCGCACTCGCCGATGCCCTCGACCGCACGGTTGTCCCCTCGGCGCACGTCGTTCCGCTACCCGAGAAAGAGACGTCCTTGATTGCCGCCCAAGCGGGATAGTAAGGGAACACCATGCGTGGGACGCCGCATCTCTGCGACCTGCGGCACGGGCTATAATGGCACGCACCCATGGCGCTGACCTCCGGCACGAAACTCGGCCCTTACGAGATTCAATCTCCCCTCGGCGCGGGCGGCATGGGAGAAGTCTATCGTGCCAAGGACACCCGCCTCGACCGCACCGTTGCCATCAAGGTTCTGCCTGCGCATCTTTCCTCTGATCCTGAACTGAGGCAACGCATGGAGCGCGAGGCCAAAGCCATTTCCGCGCTCCAGCATGCGAATATCTGTACCCTTTACGACATCGGCACGCAGGATGGCACCAACTTCCTGGTCATGGAGTATCTCGAAGGCCAAACTCTCGCTGAGCGTCTGGCGAAAGGCGTGCTGCCTCTTGATCAGGTTCTGAAGATTGGAACAGAAATCGCACAGGCCCTGGAGAAGGCGCATCAACAAGGCATCATTCATCGCGATCTGAAGCCGGCGAACATCATGCTGACCAAGGCGGGCGCAAAGCTGATGGACTTCGGGCTCGCAAAGCCAGAAGTGTCGGTTGCCTCGCGTGCCCATCGGACCGCTTACTCCGTCCACGCCGACTGTGAATCTTGCTTCGCTCACCGCCGCGGCGTCGCCGCTCACGCAAAAGGGTTCTATCGTCGGCACCTTTCAATACATGGCCCCCGAACTTCTGCAGGGCGGGGAAGCCGACGCGCGTACCGACCTCTTCAGCTTGGGATGCGTTCTTTACGAAATGGCCACCGGACGCCGCGCGTTCGAAGGCAAATCGCAACTTAGCGTATTCACCGCCATACTGGAGAAGGATCCAGAGCTCATCAGCGCCAGCCAACCTCTCGCCCCGCCCCTGCTCGATCGCGTGGTCCGTGCATGCCTGGCCAAAGATCCCGGCGATCGCTTGCAATCCGCGCACGACGTCGCGATGGACCTGCGCTGGGTCGCCGAATTGACCCAGGCCGCCTCCGCGCCACCCGAACTCGAAAAGCTGACTCCGCCATTTAATAAGTTATGGGCAGCCTGGTTGGGCGCACTTGTGCTCGCTTTCATGGGCCTCGCCGGGTTCGTCGGATACCGCTGGGCAATCTCCTCGGAGGAATCCGTATCCCTGCATGCCGAAATTCCCCCGCCCGACAAATTTTCGCTGGACACGACCGGCGATGCCGGCGGCATGCCCGTCCTTTCTCCACAGGGCGACAAGATCGCCTTCGTCGCACATTCCGGCGAGACCAAACTGCTTTTTGTCCGCTCTCTACGCAGTGGCTCAGCGCAAGCGCTCGACGGCACTAACGGCGCTTCGCATCCTTTCTGGTCGCCGGATGGCCGCTCCGTCGGCTTCTTTGCCGGCGGTAAGTTGATGAAGATCGCCGCTGCCGGCGGCCCGATTGCCGCCATAGCCGACGCCCCCAACGCTCGCGGAGGAAGCTGGAGCGCCAACGATGGGATTGTGTTCGCCCCGGATTTTCAGGGCGCGCTGGAGAAAGTAAACGCGCACGGTGGCGCGGCAACCCCGGCCACGGTGCTCGATAAGACAAAGCACGACACCCATCGCTGGCCCTGGTTTCTGCCCGACGGCAAACATTTCATTTTCTTCGCCACCAACCATACCGGAGGCGATCCCAAACAAAACGGAATCTACTTCGCGTCCGTCGACAGCACGGAGGCCCACTTCGTCGTCGCGACCGATTCGGCGGCACAATACGCATCCGGCTATCTCCTCTACCACGCCAACACGGCCCTGGTGGCGCAGCCCTTCGACCCGCAAAAAGGCATTCTGTCGGGATCGGCGACGGTGCTGGTGAACAACCTTCGCGACGACGTTGGTGTGTGGCGCAGCATTTTCGCCGTCTCCCAGAACGGACTCATGATTTACCAGGCAGGCAGCGCCACCTCGGCAAAAAGCCGCCTGGTCTGGTTCGACCGCTCGGGTAAGGCGCTCGCTGACTATGACCCTCACGATGCCTCGGTCGTGGACGTGCGTGATGTTCGTCTCTCGCCCGATGGCAAGCGAGTGGCATTTGCCAGCGAACTCGGCATTTGGACCCTCGACCTCGAACGCAAGACGAAAACGCGCATCACATTCGATCCGCAAGTGGTTCAGGAACCCGCTTGGTCTCCCGACGGCAAGACGCTCCTGTTCTCGGAGTCAATCACCACAGGCGGCGGTAGAGTAGAAATCCGCTCCAAAGCCGCCGACGGCAGCGGTACCGAGAGGACATTGTTCGCCGAGCAGAGCAGCTACCACTACGCAGACTGGTCGCCCGATGGAAAAGATATAACCTACCTTTGGGGCAATGGCGAGAAGATGGTTGCCCTCTGGCGACGGCCCCTTACCGGAGACGACAAGCCGGTTGCGGTCGTACAGCCGCCTTCGCCGCAATCGAACATCTACTTTTATCGAATTTCGCCCGATGGCCACTGGGTAGCCTACGTTTCTGACGAATCCGGACAAGACGAGCTATACCTCACGAGTTTTCCCGAAGGAAAAGGAAAATGGAGGGTATCGTCCGACAGCGCAGCTTACCCCGCCTGGAGCGGAAATGGCAGAGAACTGTTCTACCAGAATCTTACGGAGGACTTTTTCGTCTGCGCCGTTACCCCGAAAGGCCCGGAGATCGAAGTCGGCTCGCCCCAGCGTTTGTTCCATGCCCCAACGCCCGGAATCGGCACCTCGTTCGACGTTTCCTCCGATGGAAAGCGTCTGCTCATCAACCACACCGAGGAAGAAGCCCAGGCCCCGCTCCAGTTGGTCACGAACTGGCAGGAGCAGTTGAAGAAGTGAATCTTGGCGGCCCAGAACTTTCAGGCGTGATTCAGTTTTCGAAGGCAGGAAAGAGCCGGACAAGAAACGTGTGCCGCTTTGGGATGCACACACCGCCGGGCGCCTCGCACAAGTCATCGCCTCGCACAAGTCATCGCCTCGCACAAGTCATCGCCTCGCACAAGTCATCGCCTCGCACAAGTCATCGCCTCGCACAAGTCATCGCCTCGCACAAGTTATGGTGCGAGGCTCAACCCATTAGTGGAAGAGTGAAAAGGGGGGAGCGCTTCGGTTACAGCTTGGCGCTGGCGTAGGAGTTGATTTCGCAGTTCAAGCAAACTTCTTCAAAAGCTGGTGCGGTCCATTCCATGATTTCCCCCAGTAATCGTTCGACGGCTTAGCCGCGAACCTTTCGTAAGCATAGCCGACCAGTAGACCGAAAGCAATACTCCCAACCAAAATAAACGCCAATCAACGCCGTGAAACCCGCGACCCTTGGGCTCCCCAGGGTGTTCCGGCCAGTTGCAAGAATCTGCACTCTCGGGTAGTGCGCGGTTCGAGAAGTTCAAGAAGCAATGATTCGTATCAGGGCATAGCTTCAGCTATGCCGTAAAAGTACAGGAGCCTCGCGGCTGCAGCCGCTGACCAAGGCATGCCCTACTCGAAACCGCGCCACTACCCGCCTCCGCGCGACGTCCCATTCCTCCCCACTTTTCCACACGGGAACCAGTGCCGCTACTTTCTCACCCGGCGCGATCTGTTTACCTTCAACTGCACCGTGATGGAAGCGAGGAATCAGCAATCATGTTTGGCAAGACCCTGTTTGGCAAGACCATGTTTGGCACGACTTTCAAGGACGTTCCCTTCGTCCCTTTGCAGTCTGCAACATTTTGCGCCCAGTGTGAACTGATCAGCACCAACAGCAAGCCCCATTGTCTGGCGTGCGGCAGCCACGCCTTGGTCGGTCTTTCACGCCTGCTGGGCGGCTCGCTCCGCAAGCAGCAGACCGCACACCTCATCACCGACGTCGAACTCAATAGTCTCGTCCGCGACTTGCTCCGCACCGTGCCCGACCCTGAAGTTCTCAGCTCCATCCATCATGACCGCATGCCCTCGCTGGCGCAGCGCAGCCAGCTTCGCGTGGCTAACGCCGCGCATCCCGCGTCTGGCTTCCGGGCGATAGCGCTCACCGAAGAAATGGAAATTCACCCCGCCGAACTCGATCTCGAACCCGCCATCAGCGCCATTACCGAACGTGCCCAGCACTTGACCGGCGCAACCGGGGCCGCCATCGCCCTGCGCGCCGGCGATGAGATTGTCTGCCGCGCCCGCGCCGGCCGCACCGCGCCCGACCTCGGGGTCCGTCTGCAAACCGATGCCGGCATCTCCGCCGAAGCCGTGCGCTCCGGCGAGATCATGCTCTGTCACGATGCCGAACGCAACCCGCGCGTTGACCTGGCCAGCTGTCGCCGCCTTGGCGTCCGCTCTATTCTCGTCTCTCCCTTGCGCTACTACCGCCGCACCCTGGGCGTTTTCGAGGTGCTGTCATCCTCTCCCAGCGCCTTCGATGAACGCGACGTGGCCACCATGCAACTGCTTTCCAGCATGATGGTTGCCGCCATCTCCCGCATCTCCAGCCTGCACCACGCCCAAATCCTTCGTCAGGCCGGCTAGCGCGGCCCCAAAGAAGCCGACACCCGCAGAACGTCACCCTGGGTATCAGGGCACCCGCGCTTAGCAGCCCCGCCGCCCCCTCCTTTCCCGGAAAGGCCCACCCCTGTCGTCCTTCTGATTTTCTTCTTTGCTTACTTTTCCACAATCCCGCGCTAATATGTAGCCAGCAAGATTCCGGGCCCTGTCCCCCATGGCTGCCATGACTTCGGCTTTGCGACCTTCCACCCCCAACCGTCGCCGGCGTGTGCGACACAAGATCCAGACGCCTGCCTACGCCACCTTCACCGCCGAGCCCAAGGGCGCGATGCTCGACCTGCACGAGATCGTGGACCTCAGCGAAGACGGCATCGCCATTCAGTGCCACTCGCCGCTCGATGCCGAACGGCGTGTAAATCTGTGTCTGGACCTGGCCGGGAATGCGGAACACATTTACACCACTGGACAGGTGATCTGGTCGAACGATTCGGGGCGCACCGGTCTTCGTTTTGCCGACCTGTCTCCGGCTTCTTTGTTCCGTCTGCGCGAGTGGCTTTTCCTGAATGCCATGGTCGGTGTTGCCACTGCCGACGATGCCGCGATTGCCGCGGTGTCCGCCGCGGTGCAGGTTCCGCCCCGCCCCAACTATACCGATACGCTTGCGGCGGTCACCGCCGTACAGCGCGAGGTGGAGGCTCTCGGTCCCGATCTGGCCGCGGCTCTGCAGTTAATCGCCGGACGCGCCCAGGCTCTGGTTCGCGCCTCCGGCGCCGCCATCGCACTGTCGGACGCACCTCCCGATTTCATGGTCTGTCGTGCCAGTTCCGGATCGGATGCTCCGCCCGTCGGCGCCCGCTTGCACGTCGGATCAGGCTTCTCCGGCGAATGCGTGAAAGCGGGAAGGTTGCTGCGCTGCGATGACACGGAAATCGATGCTCGCGTGGATCGCGAGAGTTGCCGGGCGCTGGGCATTCGCTCCATCCTCGCGTGTCCTGTGCGTGTCGGGGATAAATCCATTGGAATTCTCGAAACCTTCTCCCCTCAGCCCAATGCCTTTACCGAGAACGACAGCCGAGTGCTGCAGCGCTTTGCTGAAACCGTGATCGCCGCCGTCAACCGCGCCGCACGCGCCGAGAACTTGCCGTCGCTGGGCGCCGCAGCGGCTGCTCCTCGCTTTGCGCCGTCGCCGGGAAGCGTCCTGTTCGCCTCCGCTGAGGAAGAAAAGAAAGTGGAAAGTTCTGAAGAAAAACCCTCCGGCGGCATCAGCCTGCCCCGTTCTTACCTGATCATTTTGATTTGCGCTGCCGCCACCATCGCGTTGGTCCTCGGCTACTACCTGGCTCCGAGCATACAGAGCAAGTTGCAGGGGCGCGGACAAAGCCACCTGCCGACCGTACTGGCTTCATCTCAACCGCCGAAATCGGATAGCACCTCTGAGGCGCGTCCATCTGGCCCCGCCGTGGAGACCGCATCCTTCGAACAGCTCGAGCAGATGGCGGCGAACGGCGACCCTTCGGCTCAGAATATTCTGGGCCTCCGTTACGCCACTGGCGATGGCCTGAAGCTGGACGAGCGCGAGGCCGTTCGCTGGTTTACCAAGTCTGCCGAGCAGGGCAACGTGGCGGCTCAATCCAAGTTGGGGTCCATCTACTTTCGCGGCCGCGATATACCCCAGGATTTGAATCGCGCCTACTTCTGGATGGTCCTGGCTCGCGCCAACGGCGATGAGACCAGCAAAGTCCTTGCCCCCGTCATTTCAGCGGGTCTCACGCGTGGCCAGATTACCTCCATCGAACTGGATGCCAACCGCTGGCTGCAACAACACCAGCCTCCCACGAAGCCGGGAGCGGGCCACTAACTGCAATCTAACCTCCGAAGTTCAAGGCTCACCCGTCGCTTCGACCCGCGCAGCGCTAGAATATCGGTAGAGGCTCCTGTGCCCGCCCTGCGCGACATTCTCGACCTCGCCGTCCGCGAAGCCGATGCTTCGCTCTACGAGAAACTCGCCAACAATCGCGTCCGCTGTTTTTCCTGCGGCCACTGCTGTCCCATTCCCGAAGGCCAGCCCGGCGTCTGCAAAGTGCGCTACAACCGCGGCGGCACACTCTTCGTCCCCTGGGGATATACCGCCGGAATGCAATGCGATCCCATCGAGAAAAAACCTTTCTTCCACGCCCATCCCGGCGCTCTCGCCTACAGTTTCGGCATGCTGGGCTGCGATCTCCATTGCGGCTACTGTCAGAATTGGGTCACATCGCAGGCCCTGCGCGATCCCAATGCAGTTTCGCCACCGCTGGAAGCATCTCCTGAAATATTGGTCCGCGATGCGCTCCATCAAGGCGCGAAGGTTTTAGTCAGTACTTACAACGAGCCGCTGATTACCAGCGAGTGGGCCGTCGCGGTTTTCAAAGAGGCCAGGGCCGCGGGCCTCTTGACCGGATTTGTTTCCAACGGCAACGCCACGCCGCAAGTTCTCGAATTCATCCGTCCCTGGCTCGATCTCTACAAAGTCGATCTCAAGAGTTTCGACGACCGCCACTACCACGAACTCGGTGGACGCATTGCGCCCATCCTTGACAGCATTCGTCGCATTCACGCCATGGGATTGTGGCTCGAGATCGTCACCTTGCTCATCCCCGGCTTCAACGACTCCGCCGACGAACTCCACCGCCTCACCGAATTCGTCGCCGGCATTTCACCCGACATTCCCTGGCACGTCACCGCCTTTCACGGCGACTACAAAATGCAAGGGGAGGATCAGCGCGATACCAACGTCGAGGATCTGCTGCAGGCCGCCGAAATCGGCCGCCAGGCCGGGCTGCACTACATCTATGCCGGCAATCTTCCGGGGATGGTCGGCCGCTGGGAAGACACGTGTTGCCCGCAGTGCAGCGAGACTCTAATCCGCCGCTACGGCTATTTCATTGAAGATTACCGCCTGACTCCCGAGGGCCGCTGCCCACGCTGCGCCCACCAGATTCCCGGCCGCTGGGCCGCCCATTTCGACGGCCAGATCACGTCGCGTCCTTTCCTCCCGCACAAACGCTCCCGTTTATTTACAATCACAAGTCGTTGAACATGCCGGGCGCCGGCCTCACCCATGTGGGGACAGCCGCCTCGGCTGTCCGGCTTGGGCGCAGCCCAGCCGCCACCAAGTCGCTCAATTCATGCCAAAGAAATCGATTCTTCCTCTCATCGGCGCGCTCTTATTTCTCATCGCCTGTTCTCCGCGCGATCTCCTCTCGCGCCGTCTGGCTGCGGACTTGATCTCCGCTTCCGGTACCTTCAAGCTCCAACAGCAGTACGTGCTGCAAACCGGAGTCGTTTCCAACAAGGACTATGTCTCTCCTGAATATCTGGTCCTGCAACGCCACGGCTGGATTTCCGCGGCTAACACCGCCTGCGCCCCCGGCCTGGCACCGCCACCTTGCTGGGACATCCTGCTGACTCCTTCCGGCGTGGATACAGTCCGGGCAATCGTTCCGGCCGAGGATGCCAGCAAGCCCTCGTTCGCGCTTCCTGTCGCCAGAAGGGAACTCGTGGGCATCACCGGCGTCAGCAAGCAGGGCAGCGTCGCTGACGTCGACTTCATCTGGAGATGGGTGCCCCTGAACGAAATTGGTGCTGCGCTCTACTCCGGCGACCTGCATTACCACTCCACCGTCGAGTTTCGCGATTACGATGATGGCTGGCGCGTCGTGCAGTCTGCGCCGCGTTCGGGCCAGACGCTCGACCAGGCGCTCAAAAACGCCGAGCCCATCCAGTGACTCCCCCCGCTGCCAGCCCAGCGCCTGGCTCCGCACAGCCTGAACACCCCGCCTGGCTGGCTTCCGCCGCTGCGTGGCTCAGTCCGCGCCGCATGCGCGCGCAGGCCATCGTTCTTGCGGTTTGTCTCTGGGGAGTCTGCGCCGTGGACTTCGCCACTCCCGGCTTATTCGACCGCGCCGGCAACATCAAGTTTCAGGATTTCCTTCCGTTCTACATCTCGGCTCGGCTGATCACCCAGGGCCGCGCCCGCGAACTCTACAATCAGCAGGTCAGAGCGGACGAGATGCAGATGACGATTCACGGGACGACGATGCACGCGCCAAACGGCCGCCAGACGGTTCACGTGCGCCTGCCTTATCTCTACGGACCACAAGTCGGACTCCTGTTTGTTCCGCTGGCGCGGCTCTCGTTCCCAGCAGCCGCACGGATCTGGGTCGGGCTCAGCCTGCTCGCCTTTTTCGGCTGCGTATATTTTCTCTGGGCTGCGTGCCCGAGTCTTCGACTGCACTCCGGCATGGTCGTTCTCTGCGCGATCGCCTTTCCTCCGTTCTTTCACTTCTTTGTGCGCGGGCAGGCTTCGGCTCTTCTTCTTATCTGTTTCACCGCGGCATTCCTTGCTTTCCGCTCCGGATACGAAGGGCTGGCGGGGGCTGCGCTCGCTTTCCTGATCTTCAAGCCGCAGTTCCTGATCGCAATTCCG
Organism: uncultured Acidobacteriaceae bacterium; assembly: GCA_963825155.1. Taxonomy (GTDB): domain Bacteria; phylum Acidobacteriota; class Terriglobia; order Terriglobales; family Acidobacteriaceae; genus Sulfotelmatobacter. The sequence continues at coordinate 48,606 of CAWGRZ010000010.1, forward strand.
CTCGTGCTGTTGCTCGCGCGCGCATGGAAGGCCTTCGGCGGGCTGGTCTTGTCGGCGCTGGCGCAATTCGTCGTCACCTGCATCTATTTCGGCCACGCGACGATGCTCGCATACCTCAACACCCTGTGGCACATGTCGCGATGGGTCGGCGAAGCCGAACTCGATCTCGCCCACATCCAGATGCATTCCCTGCGTTCCTTCTGGGCGCTGCTTCTTCCATGGCCGGAGGCCGCGCTCGCGTTATATCTGCTGAGTTCCATCTTCGTGGTCGCAATCGCCGCGGCCGTCTGGAAATCCTCCAGTCCGCTTGCCTTGCGTTTCTCCGCCCTGACTCTCGCCGCCGTGCTGGTCAATCCGCATCTTTTTGTTTACGACCTGCTGGTTCTCGCTCCCATGCTGCTGATTCTTACAGACTGGACTCTCAGTAACTCTGGGCACGCCTCCTCCCCCGCACTCCACCTGCTTCTGTATCTGTCATTCATCTTGCCTCTGCTGGGCCCGCTGTCGCGTTGGACCCACGTTCAACTCTCAGTCCCAGCCTTCGTTGCCCTGCTTTGGATTCTCCGCGATATTTCACTGCGGCCAGCGCAGCAGAGTCCCCAGGCGCTCTCCGCTCCAGCCTGATCTCATCCACTCGCCATCGCCGGAAACCCCGGGTCACAAACTTGCTTTGAACGAATCCCGCGTTGTATAAACCTTCTTCCCCCAAGGGACCCTATGCGAATCCAAAGAACTGCCTTCGTAGTCGCGATTGCGCTCAGTTGTGCGCTTGTTCTCCTGACTCAAAGCAACGTCCAGGCCCAAAGCAAACCGAAGCTCACCCTCGACGAGTTTTTCAACTCCGTCGGCTTCAACGCGCTTGAGATTTCGCCCGACGGCAACTCCGTCGTCATCGGCACCGAGCGCGCCGACTGGGGCCAGCAAATCTATCGCAGCGATCTGTGGCTCTACCACGACGACGGCAAAGCCGGAGCTGCTGCGGGCAATCTGATCCAACTGACCCAGTCCGGCCATGATTCCGAGCCCAAGTGGTCCCCCGACGGCCGCTGGATCGCCTTCGTCTCCGAGCGCAAGACTGCCGCCGATAAATCCGGCGACTCCGATTCCGACGCGAAAGACGACGCTTCCAGCCAGATCTACCTCATCTCGCCCAACGGCGGCGAAGCCTTTCCCATAACTCAGGGCGACGAAGACGTTCATGCCTTCGCCTGGTCTGCGGATTCGCAAACAATTTTCTTCGCCACGCGCCAACCCTGGACCAAGAAGCAACAAGACGACTACAAGAAAGCGTGGAAAGACGTGGTGCAATATCGCACCGCGGAGCGCGGCGACACCATCTTCGCGCTCGACGTGGCGGCCGCCATTGCCCGCCACGCCGCCGCCCCGTCGAAATCCGAAACCGATTCGAGCAAAGATAAAGATAAAGACAAAGAAAAAGACGACTTCACGCCCGGCGCCCGCGCCATCGCCACGACTCCCCTGCGCGTGGACAGTCTGCTGACCTCACCCGATGGCCGCAAGCTCGCCTTCGTCAGCAACGCCATCAACCAGCGCCAGGAAAAAGTCGAGGACGTGGAAATCTACACCGTCGATCTGACCAATGTGGCGCAAGCGCCCTCGCCCGCTGGCAGTAACCCAGATGCCGCCCTGACTCAACCCCGCCGCATCACCCACAACCAGGCCGTGGAAGGCCGCTTGCGCTGGGCCAGCGACAGCCGCCACATCTTCTTCAGCGTCGAAGTCGGAGACGTCACCGGCCCCTATCGCGACCTGCAGCCCCATCTCTACTGGGTCGACACGAAGTCCGACACAGAGAAGTCCGGCACAGAAAAGTCCGGCACTGACTCCGGCGCGGTCGAACAATGGAGCAAAGACTTCATCGGCCCCGTCGAGCGCTACGCCGTCACCTCCAGCAACGTGCTGGCCTCCGCCCGCGTCGGCACCGAGGTTCAGATGTACTCCGTCGCCAAGCCCTCGGAATCGCTGCACCGCCTCAGCGGATGGCCGGGCACCTACGCCGCGATCTCTGTCGCACCGCGCATTCGCCTCGCATCTTTTTTCTTTACTCTTCGCTGGACAAGCCCGAGGAAGTTTACGTCGCCGAGAGCGCTGCTAACCTCGATCAGGCCCGCCCCATCACGCAATTCAACAAACTCTTCACCGAACGCGACCTGCCGCAAGGCAAGCCCTTCCAATGGAAAGCCGACGACGGCACTACCGTCGAAGGCATGCTGATCTATCCTCCTGGCAAGTTCGAGGCCAAGCACCTGCCCATGCTCACGCTGATTCACGGCGGCCCCGCCGACGCCGACGGCAATCACTTCGAAGCCGACTGGTACCAGTGGGCCGCCTTGGCCGCCACCAACGGATGGCTGGTCTTCGAGCCCAACTACCGCGGCTCCACCGGATACGGCGACAAGTTCCTCATGCAGATCGTTCCCCAAATCGTGTCGAAGCCCGGCAAAGACATTCTCGAGGGCGTGGACGCGCTGGTGAAAGACGGCATCGCCGACCCCGACCACCTCACCATCGGCGGCTACAGCTATGGCGGATACATGACCAACTGGCTCATTACCCAGACCACCCGCTTCAAAGCCGCCGTCACCGGAGCCGGCGCGGTCGAGCACGTCGGCAACTGGGGCAACGACGACACCACCTACGACGACGCCTACTTCCTCGGCGGACGTCCCTGGGAAGCCCCCCAGCGCTATCACGACGAAGCCGCCATCTTCCAAATCGACAAAGTAAGAACCCCCACCCACATGGTCGCCGGCGCCGCCGACATCAGAGTCGCCGTGCTGGAAGATTACTTGCTGGAGCACGCCCTGTACTCGCTCGGCATCCCCAACAAGTTGTTAGTCTTCCCCGGCGAAGGCCACGGCCTGGGCAAGAATCCCTGGCACGGCCGCATCAAAGTGCGCGAAGAGCTGAAGTGGCTGCAACAGTACGGCGGCGTGCCGTCGTCGAACTGAATGCGCGCTCAACAAGCCTTGTCATCCTGAGGAGGGCGTTCTTTGCCCGACTAAGGACCTATGCAACTCGTCGTAAGGGCCGGTGCCGCCAGCGAGTACACAGGTCCCTTCGACAAGCTCAGGGCAGGCTCTTCGCTTCGCTCAGGATGACAAGCGCGGGGGAACGGCGCGGGATGGATTTTGGGCTGGATATATCCCTCAAATATTTTTTCCTCTTTTTCCCCTAAAACCCTTATTTCCAAGAGCTTGCGGGCGCGGGATATGGCGGGACCTGGGTAAAATCTAGAGCGGCAGGGAGTTACGGCTAAAATATTTTGGAATAAGGGCTTAGCTTCGGACTTAAAGCCGGTCAGAGGCCGGGTGGCGGGGAACTTATTGGGGGAGCTTTCGCGCATCTGTCGAGCTTGCGCTTTCCAGAATTCTCGGTAAAGGTTGTCCGTCACAGGAATTGGGAATTCTTTTGTGGAGAGCGGTGGAAAAAGGGAAAGCGTCAGTCGAGCGACGAAGGTCAAAATTTACAATTCTTGACAATTCCCCTCGCTCGAAAGTGCTGTGATTTGCGAATGAATTCTTTTCGCGGGAGACGCATGTATGAAATCGCTGCAGAGTTGGACCTCTTTCCTCCTAGTTGTCGCCGTATTGCTCGTAGCTGACGCCACCGCCTTCGCCGGTTCCGGTTGGACCGTGGTCCCCAGTCGAAATCCCAGCACCACCAATTATCTCTACGGAGTAGCGGCCATTTCGAAATCTGATGTGTGGGCCACGGGTTACGAAGTTCAGGGTGCGACGACCCTTACCCTCGCCGAACGCTGGAATGGAGCCGATTGGAGCGTCGTTCCCAGCCCCAACCCGGGGACCGCGGCCAAGTGCGGAAATGGGTACAGCGGAAACAATCTCAGCGGAGCCGCCGCCATCTCGAGCACAAACGTCTGGACGGTTGGATGGATCTGCGGGTACGCGAGCCAGACCCTGACGGAACATTGGAACGGCGCCCGCTGGACTGTGGTGCCGAGTCCCAATCAGTCTGGCGCTGAAACCAGTTCGCTCGTGGCCGTGGCCGGGCTCGCATTTAATAACGTCTGGGCCGTGGGGAATTACCAGGTCTCAGGTCAGTACCAGTGGAACACTCTGATTGAACATTGGGATGGCAGAATGTGGAGCATTGTGAGCAGCCCGAACATCGCAGGCGCGGACAAGAACTTTCTGAATGCGGTGGCCGCAGTTTCTCCGACGGACATTTGGGCGGTCGGTTATTCGGAAGGCAGTGCAGGCGGCGCCGTTGACGTTCCGCTGATCGAACACTATGACGGCAATAGCTGGAGCATTGTCCAAAGCGCGTATGCGAAGGGGAGTCAATACAACGCTCTTTACTCTGTTACGGCGATCTCAACCGATGACGTCTGGGCTGTCGGATATGAGAACGAAAATACGCAAGGGCAAAACGGGTCTGCCCTGGCCGAACACTGGGATGGATCGCAGTGGACTCTGACCAGCAGCCCCGTCGCGGGACTAGCCACGTCGTTGTACGGTATTGCCGCCAACTCCAGGTCAGATGTGTGGGCGGTCGGCTACATTTACACGCAGTCGTTTCAATTCTTGCCGGTCTCCGAACATTGGGACGGCAGCGCCTGGACCGTGGTGACTCCGCCGAATCGGGGGAAGGCGTCGCAATTACTGGCTGCCGCAGCCGCCAACGGAGAAGTGTGGGCGGTCGGCGCTTTCTCGAATTCCACTGTAAAGGCGGGATATCTGCAGAATCCGCTCACCCTGACCATGCGGCGCTAGGGGATTCGCCTTAGGCATTGACACATAATACGTGGACACATATACTGTGTCAATGAACGTCACTCTGTCCATCGAAGACCAGCTTGTGGCTCGCGCCCGAAAAAAGGCCGAGGCCCTCGGCAAGAGCCTCAATCAGATGATTCGCGACTACCTGAAAACGGTGACCGGGGGAGACGATCCCGAGCGCAGCATTGAAGAGTTCAAACGTCTCTCGGGCCAGGGCCACTCGCGCGGATGGCGGTTCAATCGAGACGAGATTCACGAGCGACAAGACCATGCCCGCTCGTAGCTTCTTCGATACCAATGTCCTCATTTACGCCGACGACAAGGCCGCTCCCGCCAAGCAACGCAAGGCCCTGGACCTCGTGGCCGAGCACAGGCGCGCGGGAACTGGGGTCGTATCGTTGCAAGTGCTTCAGGAGTATTTCGTCACGGTCACGCGGAAGCTGCAGGTGGATGCCCGCATTGCCCGGCGTAAGGTCGAACTGTTGGCTGAGTTCGACGTGGCCGCTCCCGAAGTTGCCGACATTCTGGCAGCGATTGACCTGCATCGCCTGCACGGGTTTTCGTTTTGGGACGCGCTGATCCTGCGCGCCGCCAAGCAGGCCGGGTGTAACGTGCTTTTCTCAGAGGACATGCAAGGCACACGGGAGATCGACGGCGTTCGGATCGTGAATCCTTTCCATTAGCGCAGGGAAACCGTCGCGCGTATGCGCCCGCGGGCCGGAGATTTACGGTGTCGCCAGGGGGAAAAGCGGAAACGCAAAGTACGCGAAGGATTCGCAAAGAACGCAAAGAAAAGCAACAGAGCGACGCAACAGAGCAACGACTAGGATCTCTTTTCGCTGTTCTTTTCGGGCGTGATGGGGGGAGTGGAGGGCTTGCTCACGGGCTCTTTGCGTTTTTCCTTGGAATCGACCGAGAACAGCATGTAGTGATCGAAAGTGTGCCGCCGGTAGTAGCGGTGCTTGCGGAAGTCGAAATAAATTTCCGCGGTCTTGGGGAGCCAGAGCGAGATCTTTTTGTTCTCGAAAGGGATGGGCCCGTACTCCACGACCTGATGTTCACTGAGCAGCTGGATTTCAGGCATGGGCCTGACCATTTCGGATTCGATGCGCACGATGTGGAAGGTGTCGGCGGTAATCCACGCCCGGCCTTTCAGACTGACGGGATACAGGCGATCGCCGACTTTGTAGCTGTGCATGGAGTTGAGTCGGTCAGCGCGCTGGCGGAAATGTACCAGCCAGGTGGCTTGCCCGTGCCAGTCCCCCAGACCTTCGCAGACCATGTCGAAGTTGTCGCGCTCGTGGGGATGGAAGACGAGCGCCAGGGCCGCAAAGCCGGTGCTGGCAATGTGGCCGGGATAATCGTCGAGGCCGATTTTTTGGGCGCGGTATTCATCGATGGCAAAGAATCCCGGATCCGGCTCGGAGATCGAGGCCACGTAGTTGTAGGTGCGGGTCTCGGTGCGGACGGGATTCCCGAATTCATCGAGCGGTTGATGGAATAATTCTTCAACCGCGGCAATGCGGGACACGCTGGTCACGAGTTCCTGCACGCGTTTGCCGGATTCTTCAATTACCTTCGCGGTGGGGCAGACGACTCCCGGGGCAAGATTGAGCTTGACCTCGTCGATGCCGGGCGGCTGCCACAACTTCACCGAGAGCCCGGGGGCAGGAAGCGCGCGCACGGGGTCGGCAGCGGATAGCCGGGCTTCCATTTTGCCTGTATTTTCCGCGGGAGTGGATCCGGACGCACGCGCAGTATCCTCGGTTTGGATCTGGGTGATCAGGTTGCGAACCTGAAGCGCCATGGCGTGCTGCGGCGACTCCTGCAGAAAAACATTCAGCGCCTGAATGCCCTCCTGGTCATGGCCGAGGCCGACCAACGCCTCGCCCAGAACCATCTGCGCCAGGCTGGCGTTGCTCTTGCCTTTGGTGATGGCGATTTGGGCCTGGTCGCGCGCCTTGTCGTAATTCTTCTCGTGCAGGTAGGTATCGGCGAGCAGGTTATGCGGGACCCAGTTTTCGTCATCGGCCAGGATCGCCTGTTCCAGCGCCGATCTGGCTGCAGGATAGTCTTGCCTCTCGAGACCAGCTCTGCCCAGAAGGGTAAGCGTCTGGGTGTCGCCCGGGTTGAGATTCGCGGCTGTGCTGAGATAGCTGCCGGCCCGGGCGAAGTCTTTTTTCTGGAAATACAAATATCCCAGCAGGAAGTTCAGTGCTGGGCTGGAGGGGGCGAGTTTGTAGGCTTCGTCGAGGCGCTTCTCCGCCTCTTTGAGGTTCGCCGATTTCAGCGCTGAAACTGCGCGCTTGGTTTGCTTGCGCGCCTTCGAGGACAGAACGGCGTCGGCTACATCGAGATTGAGCGCCGCAGGATCGCGCTGCAGGACGATGTCAATTTGCACCGGGCCAAAACTCTGCGCTACCGTCATGTCTTTATGAGCGCTGAGGTAGCCTACGGCACTCACCTCGACTTCGTAGCTTCCAAAGGGGATGTTGGTAAACACAGCTTTGGAGGTGTCTTCGGTGGTCTGCCACACCGCCGTTTGATTGGTCAGGTTAACCAGTTTCAACAGAGCCTGACGATCGAGATGGGTGGGGGTGCGCTCGGCATAGACGGTGAAAACCAGCATTCCCGTCCCGGCGGCCGTGCTGTAGTAGGTGGGGAGTTCGAGAAGCGCGCCGGGGTTATCGCGAAGGTCAACCTGCTGACCCGTCTGAGCCGTCGCGGTTGAGAGGAGCAGACAACCGAGGGCAAACACGACGGAGAGGAGCCGCGCGGAGTAGCTCGCCAGAATGGTCGAACCACGGATCATAAGTAAGGCCCCAAGAAGTGTGGCACAGTCCTATTCGCGGGTCAAACCTTGAAGGTGGTTCGGTGTGGTGCGGTTTGGAAAACGACTCGTATCAGGGCATCGCTTTAACGATGCCGTCAAGCGGTACAAAACCGAACGGCTTTGGCCGTGGAGGTTTGCCCACTGCAACGCAGCGGCTAAAGCCTTCGCACTCTGTGTGCTCGGAGCGGCATGCCTGAAGGCATGCCCTGATACGAATCTTCTGCAAACTGCGTCTCCATCGTTGGTTTGAACTGGGGCGCTAGTTTACCGTGGGGTTCCGGCGAATAGACGCAGAAAACTGCGACTCTACGACTTCTTTTCTTTGTCTGGTTTCGGGGGCTCGCTTACGGGCTCGGTGCGCTTTTCGATGGAATCGGTGGAGAACAGCATGTAGTGATCGAAACTGTGGCGGCGATAATAGCGGTGCTTGCGGAAATCGAAATAAATTTCCGCGCTCTTGGGCAGCCAGAGGGAAATATTCTTCTTGGGGAATGGGATGGGCCCGTATTCGACGACCTGATGTTCGCTGAGCAGCTGGATTTCAGGCATGGGAGTGACCAGATCGGCTTCGATGCGCACGATCTGGAAGTTGTCGGCGGTGATCCATGCTCTGCCCTTCAGCTTGACGGAATGCACCTGATTTCCGACCTTGTAGCTGTGCATCCGGTTGGGCCGGTCGTCGCGCTGGCGGAAGTGCACCAGCCAGGTCGCCTGTCCATGCCAGTCGCCGAGGCCCTCGCATGACAATTCGAAGTTGTCGCGCATGTCGGGATGGAAGACGAGCGCGAGTGCGGCAAAGCCAGTGCTGGCGATGTGATCGGGATAGCCGGAGAGGGGAACTTTGTCGGCGCGGTATTCATCGACTGTAAGAAATCCCGGCTTCGGTTCGGAGATGGAGGCCACGTAGTTGTACTGGCGGGTTTCGGTGCGAACGGGATTGCCGAAGTCGTCGAGGGCCTGATGGAATAAATCTTCGACGGCGGCAAAGCGGGTCACGTTCTGCACCAGTTCCTGCACGCGCTTACCGGATTCATCGATGACTCTGGCGAAAGGACAGACGACCCCGGGCGCAAGAGTCAGTTTGACGTCGTCGACGCCGGGCGGCTCCCAGGATTTTACGACGAGGCCGGGCGCGGGAAGGGCCAGCAGGGGATCCACACCGGAAAGCCGGACCTTGTTACTGTTACTGGTGGTGCTGCTGGCGATCTGCGTATTCTGCGCTGGCGTGGTGCTGGAGTCGTGGTCCTGAATCTCGGCGATCAGGTTGCGAACCTGCCCGGCCATGGGATGCTGGGGCGACTCCTGCAGGAAAGTATTCAGCGCCTGAATGCCTTCCTGATCGCGGCCGAGGTTCAGTAGAGCCTCGCCGAGAATGAGTTGCGAGGGGCTCGCGGTGCTTTTGCCTTTGGTGATGGCAACCTGTGCCTCGGCGCGCGCCTGGTCGTAATTCTTCTGGTGCAGGTAGGTATCGGCGAGCAGGTTATGGGGCAGCCAAGCTTCTTCATCGGCCAAGACGGCTTGCTCCAGCGCCGATCTTGCCGCGGGATAGTCCTGCCGTTCCAGGCCGGTCCGGCCCAAAAGGGTGAGTGCCTGGGCGTTGTGAGGATTGATATTGGCCGCCGCGCTTAGATAATTTGCGGCGCGCGCGAAATCCCGCTTCTGGAAATACAAGTACCCCAGCAGAAAATTCAGGTCGGAACTGGAGGGTGCGGACTTATAGGCCTCGTCGAGGTGTTTCTCCGCCTGTTTGTAGTTTCTCGACTTGAGCGCCGAAACTGCGCGCTTGGTTTCCTTTCGCGCCTTCGCCGACATGACTGAGTCGGCGACGTCGAGATTGATGGCGGCGGGGTCGCGGTGAAGCACGATGTCGACCGGTATCTGGACCAACGTGCTCGCCACCAGTAATTCCTGATGAGCGCTGAGGTAGCCCACGGCACTCACGTCCACGTCGTAGCTTCCCCAGGGAATGTTGGTGAGCACGCCCTGGGACTTATCCTCGGTGGTCTGCCAGGTTGCGGCCTGGGTTGCCCGGTTCACCAGCTTCACCAGGGCCTGACGATCGAGATGAGCGCCGTTGCGCTCGGCAAACACGTTGAAGATCAGGACGGCGGTGCCCGGGGGCGTGCTGTAGGATCCGGCGGTCGCAATCTGATCTTTGAGAGAACCCTGTCCATTCAGATCGTCGCCGCGGGTTTGGGCGGTGACGGTTGCCGCGGACAAGCAAATGAGCAGCAAGGATACGCAGACAAGGCGCGCGGAAAGGTCCAGCGGAATGGCACTACGGGCCATAAATGAAGCCGGGAGGAGTGTGGCACAGTCTCTCTTGTGGGTCAAACCTTGAAGGTGGTTCGGTGTGGTGCGGTTTGGAAAACGACTCGTATCAGGGCATCGCTTTAACGATGCCGTCAAGCGGTACAAAACCGAACGGCTTTGGCCGTGGAGGTTTGCCCACTGCAACGCAGCGGCTAAAGCCTTCGCACTCGGTGTGCTCGGGGCGGCATGCCTGAAGGCATGCCCTGATACGAATCTTCTGCAGACGGCATCTATGCTCTACTTCGGCGCACTGGTTGAGGACGGGGGCACTTTGTTCCCTTCGGTCTGTGCTTCGCCAGCAACGGGCATGGCATCGTCGTCGTCGTTGTTCTTGACGATGTATTGCACGATGAGGGAGATGCGGCGGTTGGAGGGGTCCAGGGGGGCGTCGGGCTTGCGCAGGCGCTGGTCGGCGAATCCGCGCACCTGAGTCACCTGGTCGGCCCGGATTCCATTGCTTTGCATCAAGCGGCGGGCGGCGTTGGCGCGGTCGCTGGAGAGTTCCCAATTGCCGTAATTTGCCGAGGCGGCGTAGGGCTTGGAGTCGGTATGACCTTCGATGGAGAGTTTGTTGGGGAGCTTGCCGAGTTCCTGGGCCAGGGTTATGAGCAATTCGCAGCCGTCGCTATTCAGCTTGGGGCTGCCGCTGTCAAAGAAGGTGCCGCTGGCGGATTCGGAAAGTTCGATGCGAAGGCCTTCCGAGGTCACGGTCATCTCGATGTGGCTTTTCAGCTTGTCGAAATCCGCCATCTGGCGGATGGCTTTCTGCAACTGCTCTTTCAGCTTCGGCATGTTGTCGCGAGTGAGGGTGAAATTCTCTCCCGCACCCGCCATATTGGAGCCGACTTTTTTTGCGGTTCCGGTCGGATCTTTGAAGTATCCGCCCACGGCTTCCTGGATCTGCTTGCTGGAGTTGAGCAGCCAGAGGACGATGAACAGGGCCATCATGGCGGTGACAAAGTCGGCGTAGGCGACTTTCCAGGCGCCGCCGTGATGGCCGCCGTGGCCGGCTTTTTTCTTGAGGATGATGATGGGACGGGTTTTATCCATGTGGTTGTCCGCGTGGGAGTGATCAGGCGGAGGCGGCTGCTGCCGCGGCCGCGCCTCCGCCACGGCAAGCCTGCTCGAGTTCTTTGAACGTGGGCCGCACGTGACCCGGAATCGCGCGCCGAGCCACTTCCACCGCCATGATGGGCGCGCTGCCCTTGAGAAACGAGACCATCAGAACGCGCATTACGTAGAGGAAGGCATGCTCTTCTTCCGCGGCTTGGGTCATGTTGGCGGCGATGGGCCCGATCAGGCCGTAACATAGCAAAATGCCGAGGAAGGTACCCACCAGGGCGGCGGCAACTTTGTGTCCGATTTCTTCGGGGGGGCCCCCGAGCGATCCCATGGTGATGACGACGCCGAGAACGGCAGCGACAATTCCCAGGCCGGGCAGGGAATCGGCCATGGTGCTGAGAGCGGCGGTGGGCTGAGTGGAATCGTGATGGTGAACCTCCATGTCGAGATCGAGCATCTGGTCGAGGTCGAAGGCGTCGATGCCGGTGATGGCCATGCGCAAGGAGTCGCAGACAAAAGCGCAAATGTGATGGTTCTTGATGAAGGCCGAGTTCTTAGAAAAAACGGGACTCTTCTCCGGCTCTTCGACGTCGGCTTCGAGGGCCATCAGGCCGTCTTTGCGAGCCTTGTTGAGCAGGTCGTACATCATTTTCAGGGCGTCAAGGTAGGCTTGTTTGCCGAACCGGGAACTGCCGAACACGCCGCCGATGCCGCCGGCGATCGACTTAATAATGTGCAGCGGGTTGGCGATGAGAACGGTGCCAATCGCGGCGCCGCCGATGATGAGTAACTCTGCCGGTTGCAGAAGTACTCTAATGTTGCCGTGCTCCATCAGGTAGCCGGCGGCCACACAGCCGAAAACGACGACGATGCCGATGATCGCGAACATGACCTTAGCTCCCGGAAGATGAGTCTCCGCTGGCGGCGGTAGCGGAATAGGCTCGCTCCGCCGAAGCCACATTGAGTGATTTCTGCGCCCGCTCCATGAGCGACTCGATGGTGTCGCCGGCCTGCGCGGTCGCCTGACCGATGGAAACTGGAAGAGAGCGCCGGTCTCCCCACCACTCGATCCCGTCGCTGGCCAGCATGCGACGGATGCGTTCCCGCACAGCGGAAAGCGCTTCGTCGCGGCAGCCATTCAAAATAACGAGGAATTGATCGTCGCTCCAGCGTCCGACGAAATCGGTTTTCCAAAGAGCGCCTTCGAGCGTGCGTGCGATGACGCGCATTAACAAGGCGGCGGGTTCCGGACCGAAGCTGGCGCGGAAGTGCTCCAGCTGTTGGAGGCGGAAACAGAGCACACCGAAGGGAACTTGTATTTCGTGGAAGGTGCCGAGAGTCTCGCGCAAGTGGGATTGCATCATGAGGCGGCTGGCCAGGCCGGTGAGGTCGTCGACGCAGCCGGGAAGTTGCAGGCTGTCTTCGCGGTGATCGGGGCTGGCTGGCTGCTGGTCCTCGAAAGTCTCGACGGCGCCGATGATCGAACCGTGGGCGTTGTGAACGGGGACGGCGCGCACGAGGACGGAAATTTCGTGCCCGGCTTTGTGATGCAGAGAAGAGATGGCTTCGGCGGGGTGCGAGGTCTTGATGGCGCGAGCCGGAGGGCAATCCTCGCTGCACGATTCCGAGCCTGGCTGGTTCCCATGCTGCAGGATTTCGCTCAGGCAAGAGCGGCCAATGACTTCGTGACGCAAATGGCCGGTGACGCGTTCCGCTCCATCGCTCCAGAGCACGATTTTCATTTGCATGTCGACGACGCAGACGGCAACCGGCAGGCTTTCAAGGATGCTGCGACAAATCTCGGGATCGTGAAGTGCAGACATACATCGGCAGCGGGCAAAGTGGCCCTGACTACTGGGTTCATCGGCAAGATTCACAGGGACTTCAGAAGGGGGGCTTGCGGGGATTTAAGGCGCGAATCGACCGAAGTCTCGATGTATCAGCGAGATAGAGGGATGGCACTTTTGTGGTAGGCATGGCACGGAAGTGCCATAGGCAGAACGGGCGGACAGGTTTTAACTTCGTCGGTGAGCAGTTCTGGGGGAGGGCTGCCCGGGCGTCCTGGACTCGAAAGAGTTCCAGGGCGCTCGTTATTTTTTGGGCGTCATTTTTTTCCAGCTTCATTTTTGGCGATTGTTCTTGGGCCAGCGTAAATGATGGTCGCAACGATCAAGTTCGTGAGCAATGGTTCGCGATTTTCAGCGCCCGTAACGTCCCATCCATTCCGCCTGCGCCAGGATGTGTCCCTTCATCGCGGATTCGAGTGCGTACTTGCCTGCTCCGGGCTTGAGTTCGAGCTTCCCGTCGAGCGCGAATAATTTGAAATAGTAGCGATGGGGCTTGCCAGGTGGCGGGCAGGGCCCGTTGTATCCGGTCTTGCGGAAATCGTTGCGGCCCTGTTCAGAACTGTCGGGCAAATGCGGTTCCTTGCTCATTCCTTCGGGAAGAGTGCGCAGGTTTGAGGGCAGATTCCACAGCGTCCAGTGATTCCAGTTGCCGACCGGAGCATCGGGATCATCCACCAGAAGAGCAAAACTTTTGGTGCCAGCTGGGGGTTCAGTCCAGGAAAGTTGGGGAGACAGGTCGGCGCCATCGCAAGTGAACTTCTTCGCGATGTCCCCGCCATTGGAGAAACTGGGGCTCGAGATGGTCAGCGCCATGGGATGTTCCTCGCTTCCGGAGGACGACGATGATGCGCCCGCGAATGCGGCGGATGGTGATGCCAGTGCCAGACCGAGGACGATGGAGGCACTCGCCGCCAACACCAGCGGCGCAGGGCCGCGCCTCGTGACTGGAGCGGCCTTGCGGGCTTGTAGCGGCGATTTCAAAGCGTCTTCCGCGGGAGATTCAGTTGGTTGAAATGGTGAAGTTTACCGTGATCTTGGCTTGCGTCTCGACGGCTTCCGCGCCCTGGTAATGCGGTTTGAAGCGCCATTGCTTGACGGCCTCCTGCGCGGCGCCGGCCAGGATCGGCGGCCCGCTGACCACGTGCAGACCTTGAATGTCGCCATTGCGGCTGATTAGCGCCTGAAGGATTACCGAGCCTTGCACTTTCATCTGGCGGGCCAGCATGGGATAGTCAGGCTTCACTGGATGGGTGACGACCTCGGCGGTGTCGGTGGACATTTGCACACGCTCGGCGGCCTTCCGGGTTACGCGGGCCGCGGTTTCGCTGGCGCCGGGGGCAGCGGAGGCGTCGGACACTGTCGGCGTCGGGAGTGAGCCGGGCTGCAAGTCGACTCGTACCGAGTTACTGCCGGGGCGCACCGTTCGATGAGAGTCTCCGGCGACGACCTCAACTTCCAACGCAGGGAGTACGGTTCTGGTTGTCGTGGCGGTTACCGGCGGGGAGAGGTCGAGGGCGCAGCGGGAGCGGAGTCTTTGGGTTGCAGCTTGGATCCGTGACGTTTTTTTCTGACCGCGGGCACGGTGTTGGTTGCTGTTGCAGTTTGCGGCGCTGGAGTTGACGTTATGGGGGCAGGTGTAGTTTGCCGTTGTTGGTTGTCTGCTTCCGGGGTGTCGGGAAACCAGAAATCGCGATCCCGGTAGAGCACAAATCCCAAAGCGACGAGGAGCAAGGTCAAAGCGATGACCATCATGCGCCGCTGCTTGGGTTCCTGGGATCGTGGCGACGGCGGTGCGGACAGGAGTGGCGGGTCGGGTTTCGGAACGAACGTCTTGGGCTCGAACATGCGGGCCTGGGGCCGCTCCTGGGGACGATGCTCGGCATAGTATGCCTCGAAAACCCACGAAAGGCCAGCAGAAGCGGAGCGTTTCGCCTACTCAGATGGCCCTGGTTGGATGGACCGGGTTTGAGGAAGCCTTAGACGATCGTGATATCTTGACGTAACTTTGTGGAAGCTTTTGAATCCCATAGTGGGAACCGCGTTGGGAGAGGACTATGGAACCGAAGGACATCAAACCGGACGCGGATGAATCGAAGAGCGGCGATCCGGAGAAGCCGGATGCGAAGGGTGTTGATGCGAAGGGCGGCGCTCCGAAGATCATCGAAACGAAAATCGTCGATCCGGGGATGAATGAGCGCAGGTTCGCGCAGGTGTCGCGCCGGGAGTTGCTCAAAGTGGCGCCGGTTCTTGTGTTGGGGGCCTTTGCCATCCCCAGTTGGCAGGAGTCGCTGTTGAAGAAGGGTCTGGGGTTCAGTGACTGGGCCTCGGCGCGGCTGTTCCGGCGCGGGCATTTGGCGCCGACCTTTGAGAATTCTGAGTTGACTCCCTTCGAGAAGTTCCCCATCAACGACTACGACGTGGATGATCCGGGAGTGATTTTCGAAAACTGGACGCTGACCGTCGGCGGCCTGGTGCAAAAACCCGGGGACTACACCCTGGCGCAGATTCAGGCTTTGCCCCGGACGCGGCAGAATACGCGCCACGTCTGCGTTGAGGGCTGGGATGTGATTGGGCGCTTCGGAGGCGCGAGGCTGTCGGATTTTCTAACCATGATCGGGGCCGACACCTCGGCGCGCTACATCACCGTGGCGTGCGCGGACGATTACTACGAATCGCTGGATATGGCGACGGCGCTGCATCCGCAGACGCTGCTTTGCTACGAGATGTATGAGCGGCCGCTGACGCGCGAGCACGGCGCGCCGCTGCGGCTGAATATTCCCACCAAGATTGGGTACAAGCAGGCCAAGTACCTGACCGATCTGAAAGTCGACCAACGTGCTGGAGAAGGTCGGGTACTGGGAAGATCAGGGGTATTCGTCGTTTTACGGGCAGTGAAGAGAAGCAATTCGGAATTTCGGAGACGATGCATGAGCGGTGCGGTGGTCGAAATTGTTCGGACGAAGGGCAAGGACGAAGCCGCAGAGACCGTGGCGCGAGCGGTCTATGAGCATCCCTTGCCGGTGCGGCTCTGCCATTGGCTGAATGCGATTTCGTTGTTCGTGATGGTGGGCAGCGGGCTGCAGATTTTTCGCGCGTTTCCCAGTTTCGGCGCCAAGATTCCACAGAAAGATTTGCTGAACTGGCCGAAGTCGTTTGCTATCGGGGGATGGCTGGGCGGGGCGCTGCAGTGGCACTTGACGTTCATGTGGATTTACATCGGGACTGGCGTGGTCTATCTCGGCTACCAGATATTCAGCGGCAATTACAGGCAGGTGTTGTTTACGCATCGGGACATTCCGGGGGTGTGGCCCATGGTGAAGCATTATTTTTTCTTCGGCCCGAAGCCTCCGCAGCACGAGGCTTACAACCCGCTGCAGAAGCATGCCTACACGACGGTGATCGGACTGGGAGTTCTTTCGGTGCTGACGGGGCTTGCGGTTTGGAAGCCGGTGCAGTTTTCGTGGCTGGCATGGCTGATGGGCGGATTTCACTGGGCGCGGTTGTGGCATTTCCTGGTGATGTGGGCGATTTTGGGTTTTGTACTGGGGCATCTGGTGATGGTGGTTCTGCATGGCTGGAATAATTTTGTTTCCATGCTGACGGGTTGGAAGAAAGATCCGGAGTACTGATTCGAGACGGCTGGCGCGGGCTTCCCTCAGGGGCTGAAGCCCTAGCAGAAGGAAAGGCTTATCGCAGCGCTGCAAGCGCTGCGCCACCCAAAAGCGGAACCAGGAATGGACTTGAACGCCGTCGTCAACAATCCGGGGCAGGCGGGCACTACGCGCGAGCAAGATTTAATCGCGCGGGTGCAGCGCGGGCAGAACGAATTGTTTTATGAGTTGGTCCGGCCGTATGAGCGGCGAGTCTATGCTGCGGCGCTGGCGATTTTGCGCAACGAGGCGGACGCGGAGGATGTGGCGCAGGAAGCGGTGGTGAAGGCGTTTGCCAACATCCGGCAGTTTCGGGCGGAGGCCCGCTTCAGCACCTGGCTGATTCAGATCACGGTGAACGAGGCGCTGATGCGGCGACGAAGGGAGCGAACCGTAGTCATGGAAGCCATCGACGACCGCCGCGAGGAAGAGAGCGACTACGTGCCGAGAGACTTTGCCGACTGGCGCGAGATTCCTTCCGAAGCGCTGGAGCGCAAAGAAGTGCGGCAGAGGCTGGCGGAGGCTCTGGCCACGCTCGACCGGAAATATCGCGAAGTGTTCGTCTTGCGCGATATGGAGCAGTTGAACATTCAGGAAACAGCGGAGGCGTTGGGAATTTCGGTGGCATCGGTAAAGACGCGGCTGCTGCGGGCGCGCTTGATGTTGCGCGATCTGCTGGCTGCTGGATGGGAGCAGGGCTGGTTCAGCCGGCTGCCATTCGAGAAGGGAAACAAGCCATGGTGAACCGGGAAGGCGTGACCTGCGAACAGGTGTGGCAAGAGATTTCGAATTATCTGGAAGGCGAGGTTGAGACCGGGCTGCGTTCAGCGATGGACGAGCATTTCCGCACGTGCAAGAGGTGCTCGTCGGTGCTGGAAGGGACGCGCAACGTGGTCGCGCTGTATTCCGACGAGCGCATGATGGAGGCGCCGGCGGGGTTTGGCCGGCGGCTGGAGAAGAGGCTGGCGCAGAGTGCGCGGGTGAGCGGTAGCCGGTGGTCCACGTGGTCCGCGTGGCTGGTGCCGGTGGCCGCTCTGGCACTGCTGGCGGGCGGATTACGATTCGCAAACTCGCTGACGACCGGTGAGCCGCTGAAATCGGAGCATGCGCAGGCGGGACGTGGCATTCCTCCCGACATGCTGGTTGTGGTTTCGGCGGATGCGAAGGTGTTTCACGTGCCGGGCTGCGATTTCATTCACAACAAGGACAAGGAGCGAACCTTGACGGCGAAGGAGGCGATGCGCGAGGGGTACGTTCCGTGCCTGCGGTGCATGCGGAAATATCTGGAGACGGCGGTTGCCGGGCATTCCGCGTCGGGGTCGGAGGCGAATTCGGACGTGGATGCGGACGAGGATGACTGGCATGGCAGCGGGCGGTGAGCGAGTTGGAGCGGGACGTCCGGAAAAACAACTGGGCGCGAGCGAAACAGCCCGCGCCCTGAATCTCAGTACGCTGAAAAACTCTCTTTGTTGATCGAGCGCTTCCTCAGCGGCTAAAGCGGACTCATAGGCCTACGGCGCGGCTCGCGCCCTTTCAAAACTGGGCCCCGATTCGAGTTTTTCAGCAGCCTGCTAGAGTTCACTTCTGAAAGACGAGCTAGTTGTTCTTCATTTCGTCTTTCTTCATGTCGTCCTTTTTCATGTCATCTTTCTTGATGTCGTCTTTCTTCATATCGTTTTTCTTCATATCGTCCTTTTTCATCGTGTCTTTTTTCATTGCGTCGTTCTTGGTGGCCTTCTTGCTTTTCTTCGTCGTCTTCTTCATTTGATCGTTCTTCATGGTGTCTTGCTTGGTGTCGTCTTTCTTCATGTCGTCCTGCTTCATCTGATCTTGAGCGAAGGCGGCCATCGAGACGGCGAGAACGCACGCGAGCGTCAAACTGCTGAAAATCTTTTTCATACTGGAATCTCTCCTTGGATGAGTTTTGATCTGCAGGCCGGTTCTTGCCTGCGGGCAGAGATGGGATGAGTTAGGCGAAGGGAAGTTACACGCAGAGATTCAACTTTCTACAGAGGAGCCGCTACAGAGGAGCCCGCTGCAGAGGAGCCCGCGGCAGCAGAAGCCGAAACAGCGTCCGGTTTCACGGCACGAGCGAAGGCGTGCCCTTCCCGTTCTTCCGCGAGCCAGCATTTTCAGGGAGGGAGGGTCAGCAGGCCAGCTGGTCGCGCGTGATTTTCAGGCCGGGCAAGTTCCCGAGCACGGTTACGGCGACCGACTCGGTCGTGAAGAATTCGTTGGCCAGGTCGTGCAGGTCGTCGGCGGTTACGGCTTCAATTTTCTCGATCAGTTCGTCGAGGTCGTAGAAGCGGTCGAAATACATTTCCTGGCGGGCCAGGTTCGACATGCGGGCGGTGCTCGACTCGAGCGAGAGCATCAGGCTGCCCTTGAGCTGGGCTTTGGAGCGGCGCAGTTCTTCTCCGGGCACGGCTTCGGCTTTGAGGTTGCGAAATTCGCTGACCACCGACTGCACGACTTTGGAAGCTGAGGCGAGGGAAGTACCGGCGTATACGGCGAGGCATCCGGTATCGCGGTAGGGATTCAGGTCGCTGTAGATGGAGTAAGCGAGTCCCTGGCGCTCGCGGATGTTCTGAAAGAGGCGGGAGCTCATGCCGCCGCCGAGCAGGGTATTGAGAATGTAGCCGGCGTGGCGCTTCTCGTGCGCGATGGGATACGCGGGTACGCCCAGGCAAAGTTGGACCTGCTCCAGAGCTTTCTTGTTGCGCAGAATAATGCGGGAGACGATCTTAGGCGCGGAGGAATGGAAGCCGTTTTTCGCTGGCTTCATCTGGTGAAAGTGGCCAGTGACAAGTTCGACAAAGCGGTCATGATCGAGGTTGCCGGCGGCCGAGACGATGATGTTGCCGGGGGCGAAGCGGTGAGCGTAAGCATCAACAACCGGTTGGCGCTCGAATCGTTTTACGGTTTCCTTGGTGCCGAGGATGGGCTTGCCGAGGGGATGATCTTTCCAGAAATTCTGGGTAAAGATTTCGTGGACGAGATAGTCGGGATTGTCTTCGTCCATCTTGATTTCTTCCATGATAACGCCGCGTTCGCGGGCGATGTCGGCGGCGTCGAAGACGGGATTCAGAACCAGATCGCTCAGAATGTCCAGCGCGGTGGGAACGTGTTCGTCGAGTACTTTGACGTTGAAGCAGATGCATTCCTTGGCGGTGAAGGCATCCATGTTGCCGCCGATGGAGTCGACCTGGCGCGCGATTTCTTCCGCCGTGCGGTGCTTGGTCCCTTTGAAGACCATGTGCTCGATGAAGTGGGAGATGCCGTTCCATTCGGCATCTTCGTCGCGGGAACCGGTCTGCAGCCAGATGCCGATGGAGGCGGAGCGGATGTGGGGCATCTGCTCGGTGATGATGGTCAGCCCGTTGGGGAGCTTTTGACGGCGAATATTGCGGACTTCCTGGGCCATGAGAGGTTTTCCTGCTATGAGAGACTGCTGGTGAAACCCCAAGTGAATCGGTTGCGAAGAGGATCGTTACTATTCTGACATAGGGGCAGGGGGGTGTGCGAGAATAGTTTAGTGATTTAGAATCAGTGGGTTAAGCGAGACTGCGGCATTGCTGGAGGGGCGGAGAATGCCTTCGCGCCAGGAACTTGGCGAGCCGCTGATCGGCCACTCGGATTAGGTTCATGACAGATCTCTCACAAGTCGCGCTGCTCGGGCTGGATGGGGCTGAACTCGCTGCGCTGGTGGAGAGCATGGGTGAACAGCCATATCGGGCGCAGCAGTTGCTGGAAGCCGTGTATCGGCAGCGCGTCGAGTCGATCGACGAGATCTCGACTCTGCCGCAGCAACTTCGGGCGAAGTTGGGGGAGAAGGGAATCACCGTTGGCATGCCGCGGATCGAGAAGCGATTCGTGTCGCAGGACGGAACGGTACGGTATCTGATTGCGTTCGGCGACGGGCAGAGCGTCGAGACGGTGGGAATCTGGACGAACTTGGAGTGCTCTTCTGAACAGGCCCCCACTGGACGGGCTTAATTGATATTCTGAACCAAAGTTTCATCGCATCCAGTCTGGAAAGAGGAAGGGTCATATTGAAGCAAGTGAGAGGTGTCCACGTTTTCGCGGGGCGCGGTCCTTACAGGGAGCTTACAAGATTTATTAACGAGAGGATCTTTGGCGAACTGGGGTTGAGTCCTTCTGATCGATTGGTTGACATTGGGTGCGGCGATGGGACTCTGTTAAAGCTGGCACTCCAAAGCGGAGTAAAGACTGCAATCGGATTAAACAGCACCGAGGAAGAGGCAAGAGGCGTGCGCTCACTAGGACTGGACGTGAGGCAAGGCCTGTCAGATTCGGTGCCTTTGCCGGATGGATTCGCGTCGGTTGTGGTTTGCAATGGTGTCCTGTTGATCGTTCCTGAAAGCAAGATTCCTGCCAGCCTTCGCGAGATCGCGCGAATTGCAGAGCCGAATGCCCGCGTCTGGATCGGCGAAATACCTCGTACTCGAGAATCCCCAAATACTCCCCTGCATGAAACCATTCCGGAAATGCTTTGGTACCTGCTTCGCAAGCGTGGCGTCAGAATGTTTCTTGGCATGTGTCGCCGCCTTCTCACAGGTGCCCAGCGAGGTCCGGTTCTCGTCAACCCATGGGCCGCAGTTTTCTGGGCGGAACCGGAGGAATTTGTCCAGATGGCCTTGGAAGCGGGCCTAAAGTGTGAGCGTCATTTCCCACACGAGACGTTGGACAAGGATCAGAAACCTTGCATGCACCCCACGCGTCACAACTACCTATTCAGGAGAGAGAAAGCATCTGGCTAGATTTGGGCTTAGGTAAGTTTGAGTGATCGCAATCTAGTCGACGTGCGACGACGGTGTCCCGGTGGTAGTTGGAAGTTAGGGGAACGGCACTCGGGTTCATTCTACGCGGCCTCCTGCTGGACTGCTGCTTGATCACTTACTTTTCTTCCTAAGATGGTCTCCAGTTGCCAGAGATCCTTCCAGCCCATGATGCGGCGGAAGTTCTTCTCTGTCGCCAGAAAGGAAGCCGCCCAACGCTGGACCATAGCCGCATTCTTCCACCGCCGCCGCGTTTTCTGTCGCTCCCTGCTGCATGCCCAGCACGTGCCAGCACGTGCTTGTATCCCGTGCGATCCACGCCCACCGCGCTGATCACGTGATGCTCACCGAACTGCATCCCATCGATGTAAATCACCCGCAGATCGATCTTGTCGAAGCGGCGCTCCAGCAGCTCCTTCAGCGCCTCTCCCGCTTCCGCCGCTTCCCGGCTTACGCTCGATTTCGACACTCCGCAGCTCGAAGCCATCTCGGGTAACACCTCCGCATACTCGCGGGTCGAGATGCCGCGCATCAACACGTCCAACATGCGAGTGCTCATCCCGTTTTCCTGCATCGCCGCATAGGCCGGAACTGCCACTTCGCCGCCGCCTCTCTCGCGTAGTCGCGGCTTAGTCACTCCCAGTTTGCGTTCCTTCAAACACACCCGCCCCGCCTGCCGACCATGCCAGAGCAGGCCCCTGCGCCTCTGGCCGGGTGTGCGCGGCCCCGCGACTGGGTGCTCGGCTACTCGTCGCTCACGAGAGCCAGCCACGGCTGTCAGATCGACCATGGGCAGTAGTCCTTGCCCGTGGCGGAGAGAAATCGCCAGTCTCCTGCTGTTGTTTTGTCGGTGGAAAGGTGATAGCTTTTCTTCAAGGCGGTTCTCCTTTCCATGAGAAAGTTTCCAACCCGACTCTACCAAGAATCGGGTCGAGAACCGCCCCTCAACCTCTAACTAGAAATGGGCCACCGTCACTCGGAATCAGGATTATGACAGATCTCTCACAAGTCGCGCTGCTCGGGCTGGATCGAGCCGAACTCGCTGCGCTGGTGGAGAGCGTGGGTGAACAGCCATATCGGGCGCAGCAGTTGCTGGAAGCCGTGTATCGGCAGCGCGTCGAGTCGATCGACGAGATCTCGACTCTGCCGCAGCAACTTCGGGCGAAGTTGGCGGAGAAGGGAATCACCGTTGGCATGCCGCGGATCGAGAAGCGATTCGTGTCGCAGGACGGAACGGTACGGTATCTGATTGCGTTCGGCGACGGGCAGAGCGTCGAGACGGTGTGGATGCCGGAAGGCGATGGCGGCGAGGCGAGTGAGGCCGAGGCGGGCGATGCTGACAACGGCAGCGCAGGCCGCGGCTGGGGGCGGGCGACGATTTGTGTATCGAGCCAGGTGGGATGCGCTGTGGATTGCCAGTTTTGCCTGACCGCGCTGCTGGGCGTAAAGCGCAATTTGAGCGCAGGTGAAATTGTGGGGCAGGTTTGCGCGGTGCTCAAGGACCAGAAGGTTTCGCCGCAGCATGACCGCATCAATCTGGTGTTCATGGGAATGGGCGAGCCGTTCCTGAATTACGACAACTTCGTGAAGGCGGTGCGGTTGCTGGTGCAGGAAGTGGGTCTGGCGGAATCGCGGATGACGGTTTCGACGGCGGGCATTGTGCCGCGCATTTCTGAATTCGGGCAGGAGGCGATCCGGCCCCGGCTCGCGATTTCGCTGAATGCGTCGAATAACGATCTGCGGACCCGGTTGATGCCGCTGAACAAAAAATGGAATCTGGAGCAGCTGATGGCGGCGGCACGGGAGTTTCCGCTGCGCAACCGGGAACGGGTGACGTTTGAATATGTGCTGCTGCACAAGGTCAACGATTTGCGCGAAAACGCGGAGGAAGTGGTGGAGTTGCTGCGGGGAGTGCGGTCGCGAGTGAACCTGATTGCGCTGAATCCGGGGCCGGGGATCGCGTTTGAAACTCCCGGGGATGAGAGTGTGGCGGCATTCCAGAAAATTCTGCGGGACGCCGGGATATTGACGTTTGTGCGGCGTCCGCGAGGGCGGGATATTTACGCGGCTTGCGGGCAACTCAAGCGAACGGTCGAGATTGCCACAGCACCGGTACCGTAGTTTCCTTTTCCGTAGCCTTGGCCGGGGCGGTCGCAGCCGGCAGCTCGACGCGCAGCAACGTGGCGCCATCTTCGCGTCGCTGGCGAGAAACAAGGCCGTAATGTTCCTGCAGGATGCCCTGACATGCGCTGAGTCCGAGGCCGTCTTCGGGATCGACCGGAGAAGCCGCGCGGGTGCCGGCAGAGGGCAGGGCAGCCATGGGTTCGGTCGAGATTTGGAGCACGGATGTGCCCGCCAGGCGTTCGGTGCTGACGGTCAACACTTTGCCGCCGTTTTCACTCAGGACGTGCAGGCAATTGCCCACAAGTTGCAAGCAGACCTGAAGCAACTGGTTGGAATCGCCTAGAACCTTGGGCAATTGGGCATCGAACAGAGTGCGAACTTCAATCTCGAGAGCTTCCCACTGCGGTTGCGTCAATTTGACGGCGGTGCGGGCGAGGGTGTTGAGATCGAGGGCAGTCTTGGCCGCCGGGGTCTGCCGGGCAAAGCTGATGAGACTGGCGACCAGCGACCTGGTGCGCCGGACGTACTGGCCGATCTTGGCGGCCAGGGGTTCCTGCTCGGCGGTGAGGTGCGTGCTCAGGAGCAAGTCGGAGTAGCCGAGCATAGCGGTAATCGGGTTATTGAGTTCGTGCGCTGCGCCACCGACCAGTTGCCCAATCGAAGCCAGTTTTTCCGACTGAAGAATCTGGGCCTGCAGCCGCTTCAGGTTGTCAAAGGACTCCTGGGAATGGGTGAGCAGATGGATCAGCTCGCGATCGAGCAGATGCTGGCGCACGAATACCATCACACCCATGACGAATGCCGCCAGCAGAGTCAGCGCGAGCCGAAACACACGGATGCGCAGAGGGATGAGAGCGTCCAACATGGCCCAGGCGGCGAACAAGGGCAACGAAAACACAGCAATCATGCTGCACCGGGCCACCCATACACCGTAGACGGTCGAGACTTCACGGGTATCAGCTTCCGGCACCTCGGCTTTCGTCCGCAGGCCGATCCAGGTGAGCCACGCCATGGCAGCCGCCAGCGGGATGTCGTAAAGGCTGCCGCTGTAGTACATCTTCCGCGCGATGGCCCAGTTTGCGAGGGTGGAACTGGCGGAGTAAGCGAAGCTCATGGCGAACAGACCGGCGTAGAGGCTTCTCCAATGACCCTGGCTCGTGATCCAGCAGGCCAGCAAGCCGAGTAGCAGGGCGACTTTCTCGGTGTTATAGACCGCATTCAGGTTGGGGTTGTAGGCGGCCACGTTGGGTACCACGTATTGCCAGGGGAGAACGATCAAGACATACAGATAGAACCACCACACCAGCAAAAGCGCGAAATCGAGCCGTCCCAGCCGGGCAGCATATTCGTCGCGCAGGACATGGGGACGCAAGGCCAGAGCTGCCATCCACGGGACCATATGCAAGAAAAGAACGACGTCCCAAACACAGAGGTCCGGCACATCCTGGCGCAGCAGCACTTCGTAGTAAGTCCAAAGCAGTTGATAGGTCAGCCAGAAGGCGACGCCGAGGGTGATGAGAGACCAGAACAGCCGCATTCGACCCTGAGATCGCAGCGCGAGAGGGGCGAACGCGGCGGCACCCGAGGCCAGCAAGAAACACTGAACAAGATCGCTGAAAGCGGTGAGCCGAAACGACTGAGGCAGAAACAGAGCGGCCAGAATTAGGGCGGCCAAGGCCCCTATCACTGACGCGAACCAGAGTTTGGAACCTGTGCCCAAGACACTCCTTCATCCGCCATTTTAGATGGGATCGTGGAGCGAAGATGGTTACTGTAGTAACCTAGGGCCTCGTGTGAAGACGAAGAACAGAGGTTAAGAGGCGGGGGGGCAAGGCGAACAGTCTGCTTGCGTAAGCTACTCTTATTCAATACCATGCAGCACAGCCGCCACTCTCGTGGAGATTGACTCGATTGGATCCTCACGCTGAGCGCTACCGACATTCCTGGAGATTGCGAATTCCGCCCGACCCGGGCGAGACGCGACGGGTGGAGAGGTGGCTGGCGACCGCCCGGGTGTTCCTGGCGGTTTCAGCTCTGGTCGCGATCCGCATGGATCCCACGGAACTGGGGCATTCGTGGGCCGCCTACGGCCTGTTCGTGTTCTATCTGGCGAACGGCAGTTTGATTCTAATGCTGCTGAAGCGAAGGCAGCAGTCCACGTCGGCGTTTCGTCTGCTGGTGCATGCTGGCGATATCGTGTGGCCGGCGCTGATCTCCGTTTTTGGCGAGGGGCCGAGAAGCCCCTTCTTCCTGTTTTTTGTTTTCGTGCTGGCGGCAGCCGCTTACCGTTGGGGACTTTGGGAGACGCTGGCCACGGCGGCGGCCGAGGTGGCACTGCTGTGGGCCGAGAGTTTTCTTCTGCTTCACTTGTGGCTGGGGCCGGATGGCTCGGTGGCGTGGATTGCCTCGAGCGGTCTGCGAGTGAACGTCGGTGAGTTCGAACCCAAGCGCCTCTTCATGCTATCGGTGTACCTGCTGGTGATGGGCTTGCTGCTGGGCTATCTGGCCGAGCAGCAAAAGCACCTGCGGGCGGAAAAAGCGGTGGTGACCGGAATCCTGTCGAGAGTGCGGGTGGAGGCTGGCCTTACCGGGACGGTTCAGCAAATCTTTAACGAAGCTATGTCCATGTATGGAGCGTCCCGGGTGGTGGTGGCGTCGCAAGAATCGCGCAGTCACCGGGTCTTTGTGGGAGAGTTGAGCAGCTCTGACCGTGGAGCACTTTCCGAATTCCGGTGGCTGGAATCCGGGCCGAGGGACGCCAAAACCTATCTGGAAGATTTTCCCGGAGATGTCTGCTATGCCACGGCGGACGGTGATGGCTGGTCCATCCTGGCCATGGATCACGACGGAAACCAGGTGCCGGCGGCGAACGCGACGCCGATTTCACAACTGCGGCAGGTGCAGACTTTCAACTCGCTGATAACGGTTGTATTTCTTTTTGGCGGCGAGTGGAGGGGCCGGGTATTCCTATTCAACCCCTCGTGGCGGGGCGAGAAGCAGGAGGAACTCCGCTTTCTGCTGAATCTGGTCCGTCAAGTGGGGCCGGCCATCTACAATGTTTATCTTCTGCACCGGCTGCGGCGCCGGGCGGGCGCTGCCGAGCGCGCACGCTTTGCCCGGGAACTGCACGATGGCGCGGTGCAGTCGCTGATTGCGGTGGAAATGCAGGTGGACGTGTTGCGCCGTCAAGCCGAAGCGGATAAACCTATCACCGGGGAACTGGGCCGCATCCAGGGACTGCTGCGTGAAGAAGTGCTCAAGTTGCGGGAACTGATGCAGCAAATGAAAGCGATCGATGTAGACGCGCAGCGGTTGCTTGGCGTCTTGAACGACACGGTGGAACGCTTTCAACGGGAAACCGGGATCAGCGCGCGCTTCGTCACCGATCTCGAGAACCTGGATATGCCGCAGAGAGTCTGCCGCGAGTTTCTTCGCATAGTGCAAGAAGGATTGGTCAACGTGCGCAAACACAGCGGCGCGCGCCACGCGCTGGTGCGTCTGGGTTCCAGCGCGGAGAAATGGAATCTGACGTTGGAAGATGATGGCAAGGGGTTTCCGTTTTCGGGCCGCCTGGCGCAGGATCAACTTGAGGAGATTGGCAAAGGGCCTATGATCATAAAGGAACGGGTGCGTTTAATCGCGGGGGAACTCACGGTAGAATCGAATCCCGGACAGGGATCGCGGCTGGAAGTCACCGTGCCTCGCGGCGGAGAACTGCCTCATGAATTTTAGGAAACCGCAGACGGTTCGCATTGTCATTGCCGACGACCACCCGATTTTCCGGGATGGCCTGCGACGTTTACTGGAGGCTGAGCCCGATTTGAAAGTTTTGGGCGAAGCTTCAGACGGAGCCGAGGCCGTGAAGTTAGCGCGGCAGTTGAAGCCGGATATTCTGCTGCTGGATCTGGCGATGCCCAAGCATCCGGGACTGGAGGCTTTGCGGGATCTGAGCGTGCCCGCCAACGCAGCACCGGTGCGGGTGATTCTGCTGACCGCGGCGGCCGAGAAGAGCCAAATCGTCGAGGCTCTGCAGCTGGGCGCCCGCGGAGTCGTACTGAAAGACTCCGCCACGCAACTTCTGCTGAAGGCTATTCATACCGTGATGTCGGGCGAGTACTGGGTGGGGCGGGAGAGCGTCTCCAACCTAGTGCAGTACCTGCGCACGTTGATGCAGTCCTCCAGCGACGAGGCGCGACAGAGAAAATTTGGTCTTACCCCGCGCGAATTGGAGATTGTCTCGGCCGTGGTCGCCGGGTACTCGAACAAGGAGATCGCCGAGTATTTCAAGATCAGCGAAGACACGGTCAAGCACCACCTGAGCAACATTTTTGACAAGCTTGGGGTCTCGACCCGGCTGGAACTGGCTCTGTTCGCCGTGAATCAGGCCTTGCCGCTCAAAAGCATTGCCTGAAGCCGAATCAGTGCGGCCGGCGCAGATGCAGTTGGATCCAGTGCTGCAGGCTGCGGGGACGCTGCTCCACGGGCTGGTTGCCGTACCACAAGATACACGCGCCCAGCCCCAATAGAACAAGCATGGCGGCATCCAATATCCATCGCTTGGACGCGGCCGCCGCCGGAACAACCGGCACCTGGCCGAGTTGAGTCTCCGCGATCTCAGCCGTTGTGCTCTCTTGCACAGGCGCCGAATTCGCGACCTTATCACGGCTTGCCCGCAAGCTCCCCACCACCACCATAACGTTCGTCACCAGGATGACGGCGAAGGCCAGTGCGGAGAGGAAGCTGACTTCGCTGCGCGCCGCCGCAACTTGCAGGGCCAGTACAACCGTGATCAGACCACGGGGCATGATCCACAACATCAGTTCCCGCTCTCTCACTTCAACGTCCCGGAATGCAAGGCGGCTGACCTGCAAGGCGAGCCAGCGCGCCACGAACAACGCGCCCAGTGTGCCCGCGATCAGCAGCGTGTGACCGCGAAAACTTCCCAGGTCGGCTATCGCTCCAATCAGCACGAAAAAGAAAGATCGCACCAGGAACGCCAGTTCGGAGTGAAAGCTCAGCAGCGATTCCTGCGACTGGAAAGATATCAACTCCCCTTCCAGGACGCGGAGGCGCGGATCCATTCCGGGAAAGTTCGCCAGCGTCAGGCCGAAGGCCAGCACTGCGATCAACCCACTCGCCCCGAGGGCCTCGGTGCCCGCATACAGTACAAGTACAATCGAGAAGGTCATCACCTGCCAGAAGCGGGCATCCGACAGCAGAGGCAGCAGACGCGACCATAGGATTCCGGCGGCTGTGGCGAAGACGACCGCCACTCCCACTTGCGTGAGCAGGCCTTGCAGCACGTGCCGAGCAATCGCACCACCCTGGCTACCCACGCCCAGCAACAGACCTACCGTCAGGACCGCGAGCACATCCCCCCAGGAAGCTTCCAGCATCAGCGTGACCTTCACTGGTTCACGGGCCCCGAGCTGTTGCAGAACCGGCAGCACTACGGTGCTGCTCGTGCATCCCAGCACCGCTCCCACCGCGAGCGCCGTCGTGAGCGATATTCCGAGGCCCTTGTGGACAATGAGTGCGACCAGCGCAATGCTGAAGCCATAGGCCAGCACCGCCAAAAGCAGGCTGCCGGAGAAATGGCGCAAGGTGCGGCGCAAATCCAGTTCCAGTCCGCCCTCAAACAACACAAGGATGATGGCCAGGGTACCCAACACATTGGTAGTCGAGGAAAGATGGGCGGGGTTTACCAAACCCAGCACCGGGCCCACCACCAGTCCCAGCGCCATCAGCACCAGCACGTCGGGCACGCGGGTCACGCGGAAGACGCGGTTGGCCAGAAAAGCTAACATCAGCAGAGCGCCGACCAAGCCGAGGATGAGTGCGGTAGACATTTGTCTGAGGGGCGATTGTCGGCTGGGCGACCGCGACCTGTCAATTTCGGGGCATCATGAGGCGAACGAAGAGATGGTAGTTATTGAAATATCGTCTTTACCTTGACCTTGGGGCATCTGGTTAGGCACGGGTTGGTGGCACTTTGGTGCTATTGGCGATGCGCGGTTCGGATACTATGATTTTTAGTAAGCCAGCTTTGGGAACACGGACTCGTGTGCAGTCAGTGATCCCCCCTGAGTGAGGTTTGGGGTTAGTTAAAATCAGAATAAAAGAGGGAGCCCTGTGGCAAAACTTCTACAGCTCTGGAGCGATGAGAGTGGCCAGGATATTGCGGAATACGCAGTGATGTTGGCTGTGATTCTGGTAATTGTCGTGGGCACGATCCGTCTCATTGGGTCCAATGCCAACAACGTGTTCTCGCAAGTCGGTAGTGCGATTCAGTAAGTGATCGCTAATTGGCGCGCAGGCAAGCGGCGAGGCCCATCTTTCCCTGATTGGGCGCGCGGAGCGCGTCCTACCGAAACGGTATGAGGGCACCAACTTTCTAGTCTTCCCTTCCCATTACTGAACTCGGACAACTCACTTCTGCTCAGGCGCCGCGGGTGCGGACGAGGTGAGCGCCGCTTTCTCTGTGCCATCAGTTGGCAGCCGGGTCAGGTAGGGGAAGAATGGAGTGATCTCGAACTCCATTTTCTCGTGCGCCGAGGTCAGGGCCACGGCTTTGGCCTTGGAAAGTTCGATCTGATCGCTCCAGGGGTCGACCTTAATACGGCCGCCAAGGGGCAAAGCCGCGATCTGGTCGAGGCGCTTCGGGTCGAGCGTCGGGGCCGAAGCCAACAGGCTCGCCATGCGGACGTTCTTGCCCGAGGCAAAGCTGTTTCCCAAGTGAGGCCGAATGAGGTAGGGCAGGTCGGGCGCTTTTTCCTGCAGTGCCTTCAAAAACAATCCCGCATTGCCGAGCTTGTCCTTGTACGGGGAGTTCCTCAGGAGTTCCAGAGCTTTTGTGTCGGCCGCTTCCTCGTCCGCCGGGCTGCGCTTGAAATCGAGGCGCTGGAACGAGTCCTGGTCCGGGAAGAACATCTTGTCGTCGAAGGCAAGCTGGGTATCAAGGCGATGTCCGAGCACAATGTGGCCAAGTTCATGGGCCAGAACCATGGCGAGGGAAGCTTCGTCGGGAAGAACGTCGAGCAGGCCGCGACTGATGACGATGGTGTGGCCGATGGTGAAAGATTCCAGCGGCGAGGTCAATAGAACGCGGCAGTGGATATCCCCCTGCAGATCAATGTTGTTGGTGACCAGTAGATTGTTTACTACGGTGCACAATATTTTGTCGACGTCCCCGGGAGGGGCGAGCAAGCCGATTTTCTGGAGCCGCTCGACGGCATTGTCTTCGGCCTGTTTTTCCCACATGCGTTGCGCCACCACGGGGCTCGGGTCCGCGGCCGTGTCGCTTTGGTCTTTCACCGACTGGGGCGAATCGACCAGAATCTGAGTAAACTCCTCATTCTTGTTCAAACCCTTGAGGTCATAGCCCCACAGCCGAGTCTGTGCCTTGAAGTGGAGAGTCTTCGACAGTCCGGTCTTGAGGTTGGCCTCTTCCGAGTACACATAGGCTGGCAGCCACGTTCCCGGGCGCATGTTGAGGCGCCAGCTGTCGAAATGAAAGAAGAAGTTGATCTTGGGCTGCGGAGAGTAGGTTCCATTGAAGCGGACGATGTTGTAATCCTGGTCTTCGACCCAAATGCGTCCCATGAAACGCGCGGTCTTCTGGCCTTCCCTGGGCTGGACGTCGATTACGAGGCAACGAACCTCACCCAGAAATTCGCGCCGCACAAAATTGAAGTGGTAGTACTTCTTCTGGAAATCGGTGTCGAGGACCACCATCTGGGCGAAGCCCATGGGAAGAAAATGCAAGGAGTAGATTCCGGTCAATTTGGTGAGGATGCGCCGTCCAAAGCCGGGTTGGCCAACGAAAGAGACATCCTCGGGGCCGTCGGACATGTCGAGGCGTCCGAGATAATACTGGTCCTTGACCGGAACTACGCTGCCATCCTTCTCGTTCTTGAGGTCCTGCAGGTAGGTCTCGATCATGGGGTGCATGTGACGCATCTGAGCCATAAACAGGTGCTCGCGCTGGACCACGCGATCGAGGACCTCATTGAACGAGGTAGGGGCCGGGGCCGCCGCGGCGGCAGTCTGAAGGGGTGGAGCAGAAGGTGCTGCCGTTGAATTCGCAGCTGGCTGCACGGCGGAAGACGGAGAATCCTGAGCGGCAAGCGGGAGAAAGAGTGCGACTACGGAAAGAAACAATACCGAGCCCGAACCAACAATGCGCATAAAACCCTTCTAAGTTAGCATCACGCTAACTGGAAAATGATGTGCAAAACGGCAGTCGAATCCGAGGGTTGACCGTCGCGCAGTGCCGGCTTGAATCGAATTTGCTCGGCGGCGCGCACGGCAGCGTCGTCCAGACCATGGCCGAGTCCGCGAACGACCCGCAATACATGGATTTTGCCGGTCGCTTCAAACACTACTTCGAGAAGCACCTCACCCTCAATGCGCTTAGCGCGGGCGTCCTCGGTGTAGATGGGAACTGGCTTGGAAAGGATTTCCGCGGGCACAATTTTCGCTGCCGCGGGTGCCGCTGCGCGCGATTGAACCGTGGGAGGAGCGGGAACGTCGGCATCGCCGAAGCCGGCTTGGCGGACGGTGCCCGAGGATGTTGAAGGGCGGGCTGGCGTGGCAACGCCGTTACCGAATCCGGTGCTGGCGACTACGCCGCGCGCGCCTTTGGCTCCGCCGGTGCCATTGCCATAGCCCGGTCCGGTGGGCATGTCAAACCCGCCCGACTGCGCAATGTTCACCGCTTTCCCCGTGTTGAGCTTTGCCGAGACGCCGTTGGGATCGCCAAAACCGCCGGTCTGTACGTGTTCCGGGGCGCGCTGAATGGTCTGGGGCGCCGAGCTTCCGGTCGAGAAGATGTTGGTTCTCACGATTTGCCGGGGAATCACCGGGGAGGTCGAAGGCGGCAGATCCAACTTCTTGTCGGCGATATTTACTTCGGGAGCGGGCGTATTTTCCACTTTCGGCCGGGGCCGAGGTTGAGGAGCGGCGAGATGCAAAGCCGCCGGCGGAGGGTCGAGCTTTGCCACCATCACTGGCCTCGGGAGTTGCCGTTGCGGCTCGTGATTGACCGGGACCGGCGTGGGCACCAGTTCGATGGCGTGATAATCGCGCTTCGGTCCCTCAAGAATCTCGGGATGAAGAAGCGGAATCCACACAAAAACCGCAATGATAACAGCCTGCGTGCCATAGCTGAGGACAAGCTCAGACCAAGGCATCCTCCATTTCGGGAGCGAGGAGAACAGGGCTGATTCGGACGACGGCAATGCCATAAGCAATTCTGGTCGTTCACTGTTTCCAAACACCAGTCACAGTGAAAAAGTTCTCCTAGTCTTTCGAACGCTGATCGAACGCTGGGAACCTGGGAAGGCTGGCCCAGATAAAAGTGTACTATTCCTAATTCACTTATGCACGGCAGAGGCCACTCTGGCAACCCCGGATAGAGTGGCAAACCTAGGAGCGTCAACGTCTTACGAGAACCCAGGCTGGGATGGGACGGGGGGCCGGGGCGGGCCATGCAAAAAACTACACCCTGCATAAATAGATTTCCCAGGGAAATCCCGAAGCAAGGTAGTGGGGTTGGGCAGACGTCTTAGCAGGGGACAATCTTGCTGCTTTTGATGCCCCGGGTTGCGTTGCGGGTGTCGACCACCAACTGCGCCTCCTGAACAATGCGGCCGTAGTCGTAGTCGGAGTGGTCGGTGACGATGACCACGCAATCGTATTGTCCCAGGTCTTTCAACTCCGCGCATTTCATTTGTAAGTCGTACTTCCGGCCTTTTCCGATGAAAGGGAAGTAGGGATCGTGGTAGCTGACCTGGGCGCCGTCCTTCTGCAACAGTTCGATGATGGTGAGCGAGGGAGACTCGCGTAGATCGTCGATGTCCCGCTTGTAAGCGACGCCCAGTACGAGGACGTGTGCGCCGTTGATCGACTTCTTGTGACGATTGAGCGCACTGCCGACGGAGGCCAGAACATGATAGGGCATCTGGGTGTTGATCTCTCCCGCGAGCTCGATAAAGCGGGTGCGGAAATCCCACTCTTTGGCTTTCCACGAAAGGTAGAAGGGATCGACGGGAATGCAGTGCCCTCCCAATCCCGGTCCCGGGTAGAAGGGATGGAAGCCGAACGGTTTGGTCGAAGCGGCCTGGATGACCTCCCAGATATCGATGCCCATGCGCAGGCACAACAGCTTGAGTTCGTTGACCAGCGCAATGTTCACGCAGCGGTAAATGTTTTCGAGCAGCTTGGTCATTTCCGCCGCCGCAGGCGAGGAGACGAGGACGGTTCGATTGAAGATGGCTCCATAGAGAGCAGCGGCGAGTTCCGACGCCTGAGCATTCAATCCACCCACAACCTTGGGAATGTCGCGGCGCGCGACCGTGGTGTTGCCCGGATCTTCGCGCTCCGGGGAGAAGGCGACAAAGAACTCCTTCCCGGTCAGAGCGCCGTCGCGAGCGGCTTTGAGGCCGGACTTGTTTTCGCTCTCCAGGATCGGGATCATTACTTCTTCCGTGGTGCCCGGATATGTCGTACTCTCAAGCACGACCAATTGTCCGGGGCGCAAGTGGGGAGCAATGGAGTGCGTAGTGCTGGTGATGTAGCTGAGATCGGGTTCGTGATATTCGTTCAGAGGGGTCGGAACGCAGATGATGATGGCGTCCATGGCGGTGAGTTGAGAGTAGTCGGAGGTGGCGGAAAAACCGTGAGCCTTGGCCGCCTGGATCTCCTCCGCCGCGATGCGGTAAATGTAGGAACCGCCCTGAGCGAGCGTATCCACCTTGCGGGCATCGATGTCGAAGCCGGTGACCGGGAACTTCTGCTCGCTGTACAACAAAGCCAGCGGAAGCCCCACATAGCCTAGTCCGATAATGCCAACGCGGGCCTGGTGCTGCTGAATCCTGCTCTTGAGTTGATCGATCGAAGTATCTGCGACAGAGTGGGTCATGATGAAGTTTTCCGGGATGAATCGTAGATCGGATGCTTGAAGTCGCTTCAATTTTAACATGCTGAAGTGGGGCCGCCTTCGCGTCCCGCTCCAGCTTTGATGCGGGACGGGCAAATTTTGAAGTCCTGGTGGGGCTGCTGGATTGATAAACAATGGGATTGGAAAAAGATGGGTCTGGATCTTCGCAGGGGTGCTGCTGGCGGTGCTGCTGGTGGAGTTCGCGGCGAATGCAGGCAGAATACTAGTGGTGGACGATCCGCAGCGGGCGGACGTGATCCTGGTGCTGGCGGGAGAGACGGATCGTCGTCCGGCGCGCGCTCTGGAGCTGCTGGATCAGGGTTATGGCCGCCGGGTGGTGATCGACGTTCCGGCGGCAGCCCGGATTTACGAGTTCACGCAGGTCCAGTTAGCCGAGAGATATGTTCACGATCTGCCCCAGGCGGCATCGGTCGGGGTTTGTCCTATAGAAGGACTCTCGACCCGGGACGAATCCCGCGACGCAGAAAAATGTTTGGCCCGTGAAGCAGGCGCCCGGATTTTGATCGTCACCTCGGACTTCCACACCCGCCGGGCACTCAGCGTTTTCCGCCAGGAGGTTAAGGGGAAGACTTTTTCCGTCGCTGCCGCTTACGACGGCACGCAGTTCGGAACGCGTTGGTGGACCCATCGGCAGTGGGCCAAGACTTGTGTGGACGAGTGGCTGCGGCTGTTGTGGTGGACCACGGTTGACCGGTGGCGTTGAGCAAAATCGCCTGCCCAGAGCGGCAACTGTCGGAAAGTGACAGATGAGTTTTCCACCGGAAACGCATCCCAACGGAACAAAAGGGATTGACTGGCCATAACTCCGAAGGGTACGATTCGTAGCTAGGTCATCTAAATAGTTATTAACGGAGTGTGGGAATGGGCAAGTCAGCTTTCCGCAAGATGGTAGGTTGCGTGCTACTGTTCCTGTTTCCGGGGTCAATGTTTGCCGCGGATTCGAACGCGGCCATGCTATATACCAACGGCGCGGCTTGGGTAAACGGCGCTCACGTTCCGCGCGCTTCCTCCGCAATTTTCTCGGGTGATCTTCTGCAGACGCGTTCCGATTCCGTGGCCAAGATCGATCAATCAGGTTCGAGTATCACGGTTCAGACTGATTCGCTGGTGCAGTTCGAAGGCTCATCAGTGCGAATCGAGCACGGTGGGGTAGCGGTTTCAACGTCGAAGGGAATTGCGACTACTGCGGGAGACGTAAAAGTCTCGCCGGCTTCGTATTCCTGGACCGAATTCAATGTCGTCGATGTCGACGGAACGGTCAAGATCGCTGCGCGAAAAGGTGATCTTACCATCGACGACGGCAAGGAAGTCGTCACCCTGGCGCAAGGACAGGAAACGACCCGCGATGAATCCTCCGGGGATACGGACAAGAGCGGCAAGAAGAAGGATCGGAGGCGGGGCGCTGGTGCGGTGCCTGCCGCGGGGGGCGGGGTATTGAGTTCTCCTATCGCGATCGGAATCGGTGCGGGAGCTATTATCGGTGTTACAACCTGGGTGTTAGTCAAGAGCGACAATCCGGCCAGCCCAACCCAGCCTTAATCGTCGAATCTGCCGGCATTGAAAAGGGCGCTAAGCCAGACGCACAGATCACCTGAGTATCCGCCTTCGCCCTCTTTCTTCCGTTTCTATTAGATCCTAGATCGCTGACTGGAAGGCGCGGGCGAGGACGTCCGCCTGTACTCTAGGGTTAGAAATCTGGGCTGCGATGGGGCGCGTTCTGCGACCGGCTTACGGCCCTAGACGACTTCCGAGGCGGGCAGCATCTCCTCGGGCTGGCTGGGCGCGGGTTTGCGCTTCTGTGAACGCTGCAAGAGTGGTGGAGAGGCGGCGATGCCGCAGAACACGTAGAAGAGAGCCGCGTTGGCGGGAACGTGGAGGTTGAAGTCGAACAGGCTGTGCACAAGGATCCCGGTGAAGCCCAAGGTGCAGGCCAGGGTAACCGCACTACTCACGTCAGATATCCAGTTTTCGATTTTGCGAAAGGCGTTGCGATAAAGAACGATCAGGAACCAAAGCATTACGCCGAACCCGAGGAGACCCATTTCCGCCAGAAGTTGCAGATAATCGTTGTGGGCTTCATTGACGAAAAAGTTGGTATAGAAGCTGCGGAATTGCGGATAGACGGTAGGGAAGGTTCCCAGTCCCCAGCCGAGCACGGGCTTCTTGCGGAACATGTGGATGGCGTCACGGTCGATGGAGATGCGAGTCCCGCCCGAGATTTCAGCACGGGCTTCGGTGGATACGCTGGAAACACGTTCGGTCAGCTTTTGACCGCCCAGCCAGGTCAGCAGGGTGATCAGCACGACCGCAAATACGCCCACGCCAACCGCCGTCCGGATGCCTCGTTTCTGGCGAGCCAGCAGTACGGAGAGAAAGGTGAATTCGACCAGGATGGCGAGCATTCCGCCGCGGGAGCCGCACAGGAACACCGTACCCGTCATGATGGCGGCGGCAACCCCGGCGGCAATGCGCTCCTTCTCGTGAGCCAGGCGAGTCAGCGACAGAACGAGCGGTATGGGTATGAGGAGTTCCATCAATCCTGCGTAGTGGTTGTGGTTCACATACGGACCGTAAATCCAGCCGCCCATTCGCGGTTGCCGAATCCAGTAGAGCTTGCCATTGGGAGAGATACCCTGCACCAGGGCAAAGGCCGCGAGTGCGAAACCGTAGAGGGCGAGAATCACGGCAAGCTTGCGCGCCTGCGCACTGCGCCGCAGAGTTTGCCCCGACAGGAAACAGAGCATGGCATAGGCGCCGTACAACATCGCTTCGGAAACCGTATCGTGAGGGTACGCGCTGGCGCGCAGAATGATCTGCAGGAGAATCAGAATCCCGAACCCAGCCATAGGAAGAAACAGCGGGTTCCAGTGGATCACCAGTTCGCCATCGAGCCACTGCTTGGCGAACCAGAGAAGAACGAGGAGACCTGCACCGGTCTCGAGGACAAAGATGGACCAGGACTCAACCGCGCCGAACGCGAGGGGACCGAACATGAGCAAACCGAACGTCCCGTAAAGCAGCGCCGTGCTCATGCGCGCCGACAACCGCCGGCGGTCGGCATCCGTCATGTTGTTTGCGGTCATTTTTTCGCAGCCAATTTTTCGCAGCCAAAGAATCGGAGTGTTCTTCCCGAGCGGGCCTAAGACGGTTTTCGGGCGAGATGAAAGTCGTCGATCCAGAGCTTACCACGGATCGGACTGCCCGCTGGAAGCCGCCGGACGTGCAATACCACCAGCTTGCAGTCTGGGCTGGTAGTGAATTCGCCGTCCACTGACTTCCAGAATCCCGCTTCTTTCAATTCATCGCTGTCGTAATAGATCGCCTGGGAATACATGTCCTGAATCGTCAAATGCGGGCCGCCGGCGCCGTCCAGTTCTCCGTTCTTGTAATAAGCGGAGAAATCGTAGGTGGTGTTGGGCTGCACGGCGATGTACTGGTAGATTCCAGCGTCGTTAATTCCAGGTCCGTCAAAAGTAATCAGGAGAGAGCGCCGTCCGTCGTGAAAGTCGGCTGGGTCCAGCATCAGTGTTACACCGGACTGTTTCTGATACTGCCAGTCGAAGCCGGCGTTTAATACGTCAAGATTGAAGGTACTGTTCACGATCAAGTTGCTGGACGAGGGCAAATAAGAAGAAAGCCCGAAGCGGCTGGCAGCCTGGCGCCAGACCAGCACCGCCTGGTCGACCTCTTTGTGCAGGATCAGAAATTGGATGTATTCGTAGACGTAACGCAACTCGAAGGGTTGACGAGACTGCATCAACGCATCCCAGACTTTGAAGGTACCCGCCGTTTCCTGATTGGTCTCCAGCAGCGCCAGGAAGGACAGGTAAGCGTCGGAATTGTCCGGGACGGCGTCCCGAAGGAGGGCGTCCACATCGGGCTCAATCCGCCAGCAGAACCGTATGGCGGCGCCAGTGAGCGAGGAATCGTTGGCCATGACGACGCGAAATTCACGCAGAGCTTTGTCATTCTGGCCCTGCACCAGATAGAGATTGGCGGCTTCCCAGGCCACGTCGGGCGTCATGGAATCGGCCTCGATCGCGTGCTCCAGGGCTGAGGTCTGATGCGGCGTGTCTCCTAGAACCTGATAAGCACTGGCCAGGTCGAACCAGAACCGGGCGGAATGAGGGTTGAGCCGAACCGCCGCCAGGTAGTACCCGACCGCTGTGGCCGGATCGCGGGCCACCAGATCGAAGTACCGGCCGAGATGGTTGCGATAGTCGGCGTCGCCAGGGTCGAGCCAGGCTGCTCGTTCCAGGCTGCTTAACTGGACCCGGTCGCCAAGCCAGGACGCGACAAACATACGTGCAGCCTGGCCCAGGTACACGACGGTGAGCACGATGACAAGGACCGCGACCGTTCGCTTCCGAGCGGGTGTATGGAAAGGAATCTTCATGTTTTGAAACAGGGAAACGCCTCGCTACGCACTGCTGGATGACGGCGAGGTAGTTTCTTCGTCGTCATCGCCTTCGTCGTCTACGGATGGTTCCCCATCCTGATAGTAGCGGGCGTACTTGCCCTGATATTCGTAATAGTAGTAGTAATCGGGAGAACTCAAGTCCACTGCGTTCAGCAGAACTCCCACCACCTTGGCATTGACCTGGGCAAGAATATCGCGCGCGCGGCGCAGAGCCTGCTTGGTGGTTTGGCCGGAACGGATGACCAGCACGACGGCATCCGCGCGCGGCGAAAGCACGACCGCGTCGGTGACCGAGAGCGATGGCGGCGTGTCCACGACAATGTGGTCATACTGTTCGCGCAGTTGAGCCAGTACCTCTCTCATGTTGGATGACGCCAGCAGTTCGGCGGGGTTGGGCGGCGGCGTTCCGGCAGGGAGGACGTAAAGATTGGGAAGAATCGTGGTGCGCGTGATGGCCTCTTCCAGCGTGGTGCTGCCGGTCAAGACGTTGCTCAGTCCGGTGCGCGGACCCATGCCCAGGGTCTTGTGAATACTGGGGCGCCGCAGGTCTGCGTCGATCAGCAGGACCCGAACACCCTTCTGAGCGAGCACGACCGCGCAATTGATGCTGGTCGTAGTCTTGCCCTCCTGGGGTAGAGCGCTGGTCACCATGATGACCTTGGGAGGAGCTCCCAGGTTCGACAACAGCAGGGAGGTGCGCAGGGCGCGGTAGGATTCCGCCATCTGCGACTGCGGCCTGACCTGGGTAACAAGTTCCACGGCTTCCTTGGAGGAAGCGATCACCAGGCGTTTTGGATCGGGACCTTCCCGCGCAGCCTTGGAGCCGAGAGGAATCATGCCCAGAGGAGAGAGGCCCGAGATCATCTGCGCCTGTTCCGTGGTGCGGATGGTGTTATCCAACCCCTCCAGTAGAAAGGCCAGGCCGACGCCGGTTGCCAAGCCCAGCAGCACGGCAAACCCCAGGTTGCGCGGGATGTTCGGCTCGATGGGGTAGGTGGGAGGGCGGGCGCTGTCAATGATGTGGAAATTGTTGGCCTTCAATCCCGCCGAGACCCCGGCTTCTTTGAGCTTCTGAAGAATTCCCTCATAGAGCTGGCGGTACGTTTCCGCGTCTCGCTTAAGTATGTTGTACTCGATCGCGCTCTCGTTGAGTTTGTTGGCTTCCTGCTTCTGCTTTTCGAGAGCGTCGTGCAGCATGTTCTCGCGCTGCAAGGCGGCCATGTACTGCCCGCGGACCTTGCTTGCGATTTTCTTCATCTCGCCCTGAATTTGGGAGTTGACCTCTTTCAATTGATTGTTCAACTGAGCGAGCTTGGGATAGGCGGGACCAAACTGGGTATTCAGATCCGCGACCTGAATTTTCAGGTCGGCCTGCTTACTGCGCAAGTTGTCCAAAAACTGGGAGGCCGACTGTACGCCGGAACCCTGCGCTCCGGCACTGTCAGCGCTGGACGCGATGGCGTCCGGATCTCCGGACTCTACCAGGCGGTAGAAGGCCTCCTTGTCCATGCGGTCGCTTTCGGCCTCGGTAAGTTCTTTATTGAGTTCGCCCAGTTTTTCGGTGGTAATGTTCTCCTTTTCATCCATGCCCAGGATTTCGTGCATCTCTTTGATAGCGCACTAGTTTTTCCTGGGACGTTTCCATTTTCATCCGCAGATCGATGAGTTGTTTCTCAAGCCAGTCGGAGGCCTCCATCGTTGAATCGAAGCGGGTCTTGCGGTTGTTCTCGACGTAGGTCTTCATGAGCGTGTTGACGACCGTAGCGGCCATCTGCGGATCGGCGCTGCGGTAGTGCACCTCGATGATGCGGGTGTTCGGACTGAGCGCAACTCGCAGATTCGACTTGAATCCACCGAGCATGGCGGAAGCCCGTGCCGGATCGGTCTGCAGAGGATCGGGAGCCAGTTCAAGAGAGGAGTCGGGCGCTGTCTTCCCGGCAAAATCGGGGCGCCGGTCCAGGTTTAGTTCGCGTATGACCTGCAAACCCAGAAGATCGCTCTGCAGGATTTTGACCTCCGTATCCAACTCGGTGGGATCGTAATAGTCCAGGCTGAAAGTTGCGGAGTTCTGAAAGTTCAGGCTGGTGTCTGGCTTATTAATGGCGATCGTGCCGCTGGCTTCATAGACCGGCGTCATCTTCAGACTGGCAATCGCCACCAGCGAAAAGATTGTTGCCAGACAGATGATGACGATCCATTTGCGCTTAATCAGAACGCGAACGTATTCGCCAATGGCGGACTCCTGAGCAGGGAGTTGGGGATAGATCGGCGGCCCCGCGGGCCTGCCCAGGTCAAAGCCTTGGGCAGACTGCATTTCGCGAACAGTCGGGTTATTCGCCTGTACCAGAGGTCCGGAATCCATGCCTGCTCCTCAACGAGTCTGTCCTTGCCCTAAGGCCTGCACAGGCCTAGTCCTGTACACATACAACGAAGTCCCGGTTCGAGAGGCTGGTTCGTGGCTCAGGGAATTGCTCGCACCGAGTAGTTGGAGAGTTCGTCCGATATTTTAGCATTGGAAGAGGCAAACCGATTCGAAATTTGCGGAGTTTGTCTTTGCGCGAAACGGATCATGCGCCGAACGCGGGAAACTCCGCTATACTAGCGGACACGCGATTTTGCGCTCGTCGCCGCTATCTTTTGAGAAATGCAAGATGGCTTTACTCCCGAAAAGACAGGGGAGAGGGTCAGGTGGCTTTCGGCGGCCTGCGGTTGGAGTGTAATGAGGATTGTCACCAGGTGGGTGGGATGAATTGGTCGGAACAAGTGGTTTTGGTTACGGGTGGGACCGGGTCCTTCGGGAAGAAGTTCGTCGAAATCATGCTAAAGGAACACAAGCCTAAGCGCTTGGTGATCTTCAGCCGCGACGAGCTAAAGCAGCACGATATGCGGGCCTCGGGACTCGATGATCCCAGCCTGCGCTATTTCATCGGCGATGTTCGGGACGCGGGGCGGTTGGAGCGGGCTCTGGCCGGGGTCACGATTGTGGTTCACGCGGCCGCCCTGAAGCAGGTGCCGGCCTGCGAATACAACCCGTTCGAGGCCATCCAGACCAACATCATGGGCGGGCGCAACGTGATTGACGCCGCCATCAATCAAGGGGTGCGGCGGGTTCTGGCGCTGAGCACCGATAAAGCCGTCAATCCCATCAACTTGTATGGAGCGACGAAGCTGTGCGCGGAGAAAATGTTCGTGCAAGCCAACGCTTATTCCGGCGCGCAGGATTCCAGGTTCAGCTGCGCGCGTTACGGGAATGTGGTCGGGAGCCGGGGCAGCGTGATCCCGGTTTTTCAGGAGCAGCGCCGGCAAGGCCGCATCACGCTCACGGATCCGCGCATGACCCGATTCTGGCTCACGCTGGAGCAGGGCGTGCGGTTTGTGGTGAGCAGTATCGAGCAAATGCACGGCGGGGAAATATTCGTCCCCAAGATTCCCAGCATGCGCATGGTGGATCTGGCGGAGGCGATCGCACCGGGATGCGAGATCGAGACCATCGGCATTCGTCCGGGAGAAAAGCTGCACGAAGTTCTGGTTTCGGAAGATGAAGCGCGGAATACACTCGAGGTGGAAGATCGCTACATTATTCAGCCTTCACACCCGTGGTGGCGCCGCGAGAACTGGGTGAACGGGCGTCCTTTGCCGGATGGATTCCGCTATGCCAGCGACACCAATGAGCGCTGGCTCACCAACCGCGAATTGCAGGAACTGATCTCGCCGGGCGCGGCCGAGGAGCCGACGGTCTCCGCGAGAGTTCCCGCCTAGGTCCCCATCATGAGTACGACGTCGGTCAGCCCGCAGGCTCTTGCCATCAACGG
This sequence comes from uncultured Acidobacteriaceae bacterium, assembly GCA_963825155.1. Lineage (GTDB taxonomy): Bacteria > Acidobacteriota > Terriglobia > Terriglobales > Acidobacteriaceae > Sulfotelmatobacter. The sequence continues at coordinate 91,189 of CAWGRZ010000010.1, forward strand.
GGGATCGCCCGTGCGCGCGAGTTTTCTACCTTATGGCCGGCAGTCGGTGGATGAGGCCGACATCCAGGCTGTGGTAGAAGTGTTGCGCTCAGATTGGTTGACGACCGGGCCGAAGGTCGGGGAATTTGAAGAAGCCTTCGCGGCCCGCGTGGGCGCGGCCCATGCCGTGAGCTTTAGTTCCGGCACTGCGGCTCTGCATGCGGCCGCTTTTGCCGCGGGGCTCAAGGCGGGTGACGAAGCCATCACCACGCCGATGACGTTCGCCGCGACGGCGAACTGTGTGCTGTATCAGGGGGCGACTCCGGTGTTTGCGGATGTGAGCAGGGACACTCTTAATCTCGATCCGGAGCAGATCGCGAAGAAGGTCACTTCAAAAACGAGAGCCATCCTTCCCGTGGATTACGCCGGGCATCCGGCCGATCTCACGCCGATCATGGAGATGGCGCAGAGACGGAATCTGATCGTGATCGAAGACGCCTGCCACGCCCTGGGCGCGGAGTACGGTGGACGGCGCGTGGGCAGCATTGCCGACATGACGGTGTTCAGCTTTCATCCGGTGAAGCACATCACCACCGGGGAAGGCGGAATGGTTGCGAGCAACAATCCGCAATTTGCCGAGACTCTGCGGCGTTTCCGGAACCACGGAATCTCCAGCGATGCCCGCCAGCGCCAGAGCGCCGGGCAATGGCACTATGAGATGGTGCTGCTCGGGTTCAACTACCGGTTGCCTGATATTGTGTGTGCGCTGGGCATTCAGCAGCTGAAGAGACTGGATGCAAATCTGTCACGGCGGCGGGAGATTGCGGCGCAATACACGAGTGCGTTTGGCGAAGTTCCCGGCGTGATTCCTCCGCGTGTGCGGCCTGAGACAAATCCGGCGTGGCACTTGTATCCCATTCGCCTGGATTTAGAAAAGTTGAGCGCTGATCGCGCGCAGATCTTCCGGGCGCTCAGGGCGGAGAATATCGGCGTGAATGTGCACTACATTCCGGTGCACCTGCATCCCTATTACCGCGACCGCTTCGGCTTTCGTGGCCGAGAGTTTCCAGTGGCGGAAGACGCGTACGCGCGGCTGATCAGTCTTCCGATGTTTCATGGAATGACTGATCAGGATGTGAAGGACGTAATCGCCGCCGTCACGAAGGTCCTCTCAACCTACTCGCGGTGATATCGGAAATCGAGGAGCGCGTATTGGCCCACAAGACGGCATTTGCGGAAGGTTCACTCGTGTTTCTGCGTCCCCTGGAGCGCACCGATCTCAACGAGCGCTACTTGAGCTGGCTCAATGATCCGGAGGTGACGCGTTATATGGAAACCGGCACGTTTCCCTCAACCGCGGAGGACCTGGAGAACTATTACCGGAGCGTCATGGGCTCGAAGAATGACGTGATTCTTGCTGTGGTGGACAAGAAATCTGGCCAGCAAATCGGCAATGTGAAGCTGGGGCCGATTCACTGGGTCCATCGGGTTGCGACCTTCGGCATTTTGGTCGGCGACAAGGAATTCTGGGGGAAGGGCGTGGGACTTGAGGCCACGCGGCTCATGGTGGAGTATGGGTTCTACCGGCTCAATCTTCGTCGCATCAATCTCGGCGTGTTCGCCGAACACGAGGCGGCCGTGCGCTGCTATGAGAAAGCCGGGTTTAAGGTGGAAGGACGCATGCGTGAAGAACTATTCCAGGGTGGGAAGTACAAAGACCGGCTCTGGATGGGGCTGCTCCGCTCCGAATACAAGCCGCTGAAGGCCGGAAAGCAGAAATGAAGGCGCTGGTGGTGGGCGGTGGTTCTATTGGCAGCCGGCATCTGCGGAACCTGAAAAAGTTGGGGGCCGAGCATCTGGGTTTGGTCGAACCTGACAGCGCGCGCTGGGAAGCAATCGCTGCCGAACTTCCGGTGACCCATTTTTCTCGTCTGCAGGAGGGTCTCGACTGGGCTCCGAGTGTCGCTCTGGTGGCAACTCCAACTCATCTGCACGCCGAGCAGACCTTGGAAATTGTCCGCGCCGGCTGCCCCGTGTTCGTGGAGAAGCCTCTTTCGCACGCCGAAGCGGGTATCTCCGAGATCGCCGATCTGGTCGTGAACAAGGAACTCGGTTCTCTGGTGGGATGCAACATGCGCTTCCACCCCGGTCCGGCCAAGGTGAAGCAGTTACTCGAGGAAGGGCGGTTGGGGAAAATTCTGTTTGCCAGGGTTCACACCGGGTCTTACCTGCCCGACTGGCGGCCCGGTACTGATTACCGCCGCAACTACGCCGCACGCGTCGAGACCGGCGGGGGATGCATTCTGGACTGCATCCACGAGATCGACCTGGCACGCTGGTATATGGGCGAGGTGCAATCGGTTTTCTGCTGCGCGGGGCATCTTAGTTCGCTTGAGATTGAGACCGAGGATGTGGCTACTCTCGTCTGCCGTCACGTAAATGGTGCGATTTCGGAGATCCATCTGGATTACGTGCAACGAACCTACGAGCGAGGCTGCCAGATTGTGGGCGAACTGGGGTCAATTTTCTGGGATTTCAATGCCAAGGCGGTGCGCTGGTATGACGCGACGCGCAAGGAATGGACGACGTACCCGCAGCCTGAGACCTGGGAGCTCAACCAGATGTATGTTGACGAGATGAAGCACTTTCTCGAATGTTTGGCGGAAAAACGTCCGACGACACTGCCCATCCCAGAGGCTGCTTCGCTTATGCGAGTTGTGTTTGCGGCGAAAGTTTCTGCTCAGAATGGGAAAATGGTTGCCGTCGGAGGCGAGGCGACGGAGTGAGGCTGGTTCTGATCCAGGCGAGAATGGGATCTTCGCGGTTTCCCGGTAAGGTGCTGGAAGATCTTTCCGGGCATCCCATGCTATGGCACGTTGTGAACCGAGTGCGCCGGGCCGGGAGGGTGGACAAAGTCGTAGTGGCGACCACGGACCGGGCAGTAGACGATGCCATCGCCCGGTTCTGTGAGCGAGAAGGCGTAGGCTGTTTCCGAGGCAGTGAGCACGACGTCCTGGACCGTTTTTACCAGGCGGCAAGGGCCAATCGGGCAGATGTGGTGGTCCGGATTACGGCCGATTGTCCCCTGATTGACCCGGCGGTCATCGACAAAGTGCTGGCGCGCTTCGAGCGCGGCGATTGCGACTATGCATGCAATATCATGCGTTATACATATCCGGACGGACTGGACACAGAAGTTTTCTCGTTCGAAGCGCTGGAGCGGGCCTGGCGCGAAGCCAACAAGCCTTCCGAGCGCGAGCACGTTACTCCATACTTGCGTTCGGACAAATTCCGAACCGCAAATGTGGAAAGCGAGACTCCGGTGTCCCCAGTACAGTGCCGGTGGACGGTAGACCACCCCGCGGATCTGGAGTTTGTAAGGAAAGTGTATGAAGCTTTGTCCGGGAACGGGGAATTCGGATTTCGGGAAGTATTCGATTTATTGAAGGAGAGGCCGAACTTGGCGACCATTCAGGCGGAAACGATTACGAATGAAGGTTATTACAAGAGTCTTTACCAGCAAGCGACAGCAGGGGCAGCACCGAAACGCCGACTCGAGCAGTCGCAGGCATGGCTCGACCGGGCGAGGAAGGTTATCCCGGGCTGTGCGCAGACCTTCAGCAAGGGATATACGCAGTACGTGCAGGGCGTGGCACCGATCTTTCTGCAGCGGGGCAAAGGTTGCAGGGTTTGGGACGTGGACGGCAACGAGTACATCGACTACGTGCAAGGACTCCTGCCCAACATTTTGGGCTACGCGCACGATGAAGTGAACGCCGCGGCGGCGGCTCAACTGGCGGAGGGACACAGCTTTTCTCTTCCGCATCCGCTTGAGGTGCAGTTGGCGGAACGCCTGACCCGGCTGATTCCCTGCGCCGAGATGGTGCGCTTTGGCAAAAATGGGTCAGACGCGACTTCGGGCGCGGTTCGAGCGGCGCGCGCCTTCACCGGCCGCGACCGCATTGCTTGCTGTGGCTACCACGGCTGGCAGGACTGGTACATCGGCAGTACGACGCGCAACGCGGGAGTTCCCAAGGCCGTGCGGGATTTGACGCATCCTTTCCCGTACAACGATCTCGCAAGCCTCGAGAGACTTCTCGCGGAGCATGCCGGCGAATTTGCGGCCGTGATTATGGAGCCGGTGAATTTTGTGGAGCCTGCGCCCGGTTTCCTGCAGGGAGTGAAGGAATCGGCTCATAAGCACGGTGCGCTGCTCATTTTTGACGAAATTTGCGTTGGCTTCCACTTCGGACTGGGAGGCGCGCAGAAACTCTTCGGGGTGACGCCCGACTTGGCATGTTTCGGCAAGGCCATGGGAAACGGGTTCCCCATTTCATGCGTGCTGGGCCGCGCGGACGTCATGCGCACGTTCGAAGAGATTTTCTATAGTTTCACTTTTGCGGGCGAAGTCGGGTCGATGGCCGCGGCCATGAAAGTCCTGGACATTCTGGAACAAACGGATGCTTTGGCGCGAATGGAAGGGAACGGGCGCACGCTGCAGGATGGTATCAATGCCATGGCGAAGGAGTCCGGGTTGGGGCAGCGGGTGCGGGCGATTGGCCGTCCGCAATGGTCGTTGCTGAAGTTCAGCGACCAGAACGGCGCGGACAGTCCGCTCTTGAAGAACCTGTTCCAGCAGGAGGCGGTCAAGAGGGGCGTGCTCTTTTTAGCGACCCACAATCTGACCGCGGCTCACGACTCATCGGCGATCCACCAGACGCTGGAGGTGTATGCGGAAGTCCTGAAAACGCTGGCGTCGTGGGTCGGAGACTCTGATCCGGCACGCTTCCTGGAAGGGCCCATGAGTCAACCAGTATTCCGGGTGCGATGAATCTCCTATTCCGGACCGACGCCTCGGTCGCGATGGGCACAGGTCACGCCATGCGCTGCCTGGCGCTGGCGCAGGCCTGGCAGGATGCGGGTGGCCGGGCGGTGTTTGCGGCGGCGGAAACTACTCCCGCGATTCACGCGAGGCTGGTAGCTGAATCGTGCGAAGTCCTTTCTGTTGCGGCCGCCTCCGGAACGGCGGAGGATGCGAACCGAACCATTGCCCTGGCCCGTGAACAGCGGGCCGACTGGATCGTGGTGGATGGCTACCAGTTCGGTGCGGATTATCAGCGCGGACTGAAGGCTGCGGGATTCAAGGTTCTGTTTCTTGATGACTATGGGCATGCTGCTCACTATTTCGCCGATCTGGTGCTGAATCAGAATGCGCAGGCGGACGAGAAAATGTATGACGCCCGGGAGCCCTACACGCGCCTGTTGCTGGGGCCGCGCTATTGTTTGTTGCGCCGTGAGTTCGCCGCCTGGCGTGGTTGGAAGCGTGAAATTGCGATGGTCGGCCGCAAGGTCCTGGTGACGATGGGAGGCAGCGACCCGGAGAACCTGACGGGGAGAGTGGTCGGGGCGTTGCGCCCGCTGTCGAACATCGAAGCGACTGTCGTGGTGGGAGGCAGCAATCCGTACTTCGAGAGCCTCCGGCGGGCCACGTTGGAATGCGAGGATTGGCTCCAGCTGAGGCAGAGCGTCACCAACATGCCGGAACTGATGGCTTGGGCGGATGTGGCCGTTGCCGGGGCCGGTTCGACTTGTTGGGAAATGTGCCTTCTGCAACTGCCGATGGTGCTGATCGACATTGCCGATAACCAGAAGCCGATCGCGCGTGGACTGGAAGCGATGGGCGCGGCAATCCACCTTGGAACAGGCAGAAGCGTGACCGAAAAAGAGATTGCGAAGCGGGCCGGGGGCCTTCTAGCGTCAGACAGCGAACGCGCCGCCTTGTCGGAACGTTGTGGCAAACTGGTGGACGGCTGCGGAACGGAGCGCGTGCTCGGCGAACTTGCGCGCCTCTGAGGAGAACCATGCGCATCTTCTGTCTTTGCAATAATTGGCTGGGCTGGCAGGCGCTGAAATGGTTGAGTCAACAAGGCGACGAAATTGTCGGCTTGGCGGTCCATCCTGAGGCCCGCTCCAAGTATGGGAATGAGATTCGCAGCGAGGTCTCACACACGAACTGCGTCGTGATTGACGGTTCTCGATTGAAGGAACCCACTGTTCTGGACCAGGTCCGAAACCTTCAGGCAGATATAGCCGTCTCCGTTTTGTTCGCATACGTCCTGAGTCCGGACTTCATCAATCTTTTTCCGCAAGGTTGTATCAATCTTCATCCGGCATTACTGCCTTACAACCGGGGGCGTTTTCCGAACGTTTGGAGCATTGTGGCGAAAACTCCCGCCGGGGTGACTCTGCACTATATTGACCAGGGCATTGACACCGGCGACGTGATCGCGCAGAAAGAAGTACCGGTTAAGATCACGGACACGGGTGAAAGTCTTTATCGCAGGCTCGAAGCCGAGGGGTTGGAACTGTTCAAAGCTACCTGGCCATCGATCCGTGCGGGAACGTGTTCCCGGAGTCCCCAGGCAGCCGGGCCGGGAAGTTACCATCGCGCCCGTGATGTGGAACAGATCGATGAAATTGATTTGCAAAAATCCTATCGGGCTGAAGATTTGCTCAATGTGATTCGCGCCCGGACGTTTCCCCCTTTTCCGGGAGCGTATTTTATGCATGCGGGCAGAAAGATTTATCTTCGCATTGAGTTGAACGACGAAGCAGAGATTTCCGGCGAATAGCACTTTTGATAGCAATTCTTAGGTAGTGGCTGAAGATTCAGTCACTACCCAACTCTACGCCTGAACGGCAAGATAATCCGCTCGCGTGTAAGATGAGAAATTCTAACTGCACGCGATTAAGCGCCAGGAGCAACTGATGTCCCGGGCAACTCAATCGGAACTTCTCGAACAGAGAATCGCAGAAAACGCGGCCGCTCAAGAGATCGACTTGGCGACCTGGATTTTTGAACGCGTGCCCATACGGCCCGGTGATCATGTCTTGGAGCTTTGCTGCGGCACGGGTGGGCAGACTCTGCCGTTGCTGGAGCGCGTTGGCGATGCTGGCCGGGTAGTTGCGGTGGATATTTCCAAAGCTGCATTGGACACACTGGCCTCCAAGGCCGGGACCAAGAACCGCACCAGGTTAACCTGCATCGAAGCCAGCCTGGAGAATTTCTCATCCTTGTTGCCGCAGGCGGGAATTCGAGATTGCTTCGACCTGATATTTTGCGCGTATGGTCTTTACTACAGTTCCGACGTCGAGCGCACGTTGCGAGAGGCACGATCTAAACTAAGTCCGCAGGGCAGGATTGTCGTGGTGGGACCGTTTGGACCGAACAACAAACCCCTGTTCGATCTGGTGCGCGCCAGCGGAGTGACAATCTCCGAACCGGTCGTTTTTTCCAGCGAGTCGTTCATGCTGCAGGCGGTTTTGCCCTGGGGAGCGCGGAACTTCGAATCGATCGCAGTGCATACCATGGTGAACCCAGTGCGTTGGACGACACCGGAGCGGGTCCTGAACTACTGGCAAAATACTACTTTTTATGATGCTGAAAGACGTTCGGACTTTGAGCGGCTCATACACTCGCACTTTGCGGAACATTCGGTGTTTGTCAATAAGAAGTGGGTCATGCTGGCGGAGATGAGCCATGGCCGAGACTAGCCCGGTCCTCGTGATCGCCGCCCACCCGGACGATGAGGTTCTGGGTTGTGGCGGCACGGCGGCACGCCTGGTGCAGGAGGGCCGCGATGTTTACTTCGCGATCTTGGGAGAGGGCATTACCTCGCGCCACGTGCATCGAGACGCGGCGGACGCGGACCAGTTGGCCCGGTTGCATCGGCAAGCGCATGCGGCGGCAGGGAAGGTGGGTGTAAAGAATGTTCTGCTGCATCAGATGCCGGACAATCGTCTCGATACCGTGCCTTTGTTGGAGGTCGTGAAGCTGGTGGAGGAACTGGTTGAACGCCTCAAGCCCGAAGTCATCTACACCCATCACAATGGCGATCTCAACGTCGATCATGGAATTATCAGTCGGGCAGTTCTAACCGCGACTCGTCCCATGATCGGGCAGCCGGTGCGGGAGATTTATGCTTTCGAGGTGCCGTCTTCGACGGAATGGGCTTTCCAGCGCATTGAACCATCCTTCCGGCCTAATGTCTTCATGGACATCACTCGAACGCTCGAGGCGAAGATTGCGGCGATGGAGTGCTACGAAACGGAAGCGCGCAGGTTTCCTCATCCAAGGTCGCCAGAAGCCTTGAGAGCGCTGGCCACCCGGTGGGGTACCGTAGTCGGATGCGCGGCAGCCGAGGCGTTCGAACTGGTACGTTCTATTCGTTACCTTGATTGATCATGACAACGCAAATCACAATCGGACGGCGGACTATTGGAATCGGGCATCCCGTTTACGTGATTGCGGAAGTTTCCGCCAATCATCATCAGAAGTTTGATGAAGCGGTAAAGATCATTCACGCGGCGCATCAAGCAGGCGCGAGTGCGGTCAAGCTGCAAACCTACACGCCCGATACCATCACCATCGCCAGTGACAGGAAAGAATTCCGCCTCGCCAGTGGCACGATTTGGGATGGATGCACTCTGTACGAACTCTATGGCCAGGCTTACACGCCTTGGGAGTGGCAGCCGCGGTTGAAACAGGTGGCGAACGACCTTGGTCTCGATTTGTTCTCGACTCCCTTCGATGCTACGGCGGTTGACTTCCTGGAGGAGATGAAAGTGCCGGCTCATAAACTGGCATCGTTCGAACTGGTGGACATTCCGCTCATTCAGAAGATGGCGCGGACGGGCAAGCCGCTGATCATGTCCACGGGCATGTCAACGGTGGAAGAAATTGAAGAGGCGGTGCAGACGGCACGTCAAGCTGGGGCCGCTGAGATCGCGCTGCTGAAATGCACCAGCGCCTATCCGGCGTTGCCGGAGGAAATGAATCTGCGGACGATTCCGGAACTATCCCAGCGCTTCGGCGTGCCGGTGGGGCTTTCCGATCATTCCATGGACGTGGCCGTGCCGGTAGCGGCAGTGGCGCTGGGGGCGTGCATTCTGGAGAAACACTTGACTCTTTCGCGGTCCGAGCCCGGGCCCGACAGCGCCTTCTCCCTGGAACCGCACGAATTCAAGGCCATGGTGGATGCAGTGCGGGTGGCGGAGAAGGCGTTGGGCGAGGTTCACTTTGGATTTGGGGAGAAGGAGTCCAGCAGCCGAGTGTTCCGGCGGTCACTGTTCGTGGTGCAGGATGTGAAGCAAGGCGAGGTATTCACGTCGAGCAACGTCCGCTCGATTCGTCCAGGCTACGGATTGCACACACGCCATCTGCCTGAGATTTTAGGTCGTCGTGCCTCTCGCGACGCTGAGCGCGGAACTCCGATGAGTTGGGATCTGGTCGACCGGCAATGAAGATCGTCAGTCCCTTCCTGAAGAGAGTGGCCTATCCGGCATTGTCCATGGCGGGTGCTTTCCACCGCGCCCCGGCTTCGGGACTTGGGGTGGTTACGTATCACGGTGTGCTCCCGCGCGGATACGAACCGGTCGATCCGGCGTTTGATGGGAACCTGGTCGGCGGCGAGATGCTGTGCCGGCAACTCCGCCTGCTCAAAGCGCATTACAACGTGATTCCGCCGGAGGAAGTGCTGGCGTGGCGCGAGGGGAGGCGCGAACTGCCGCCTTGTGCGGTTCTTCTGACCTGCGACGATGGACTGCTTAATTGCTTGACCGACATGTTGCCGATTCTGCAACAGGAAGGAGTGAAGTGTCTATTCTTCGTGACCGGCGCCTCCGCCGGAGAAGCGCGGACCATGTTGTGGTACGAAGAGCTGTTTCTGCTCCTGTTCCGGGCTCCGGCTGGACACTTCGAGATTTCATGCGCGGGAGTTGAGATTGAGGGGGAACTAGGGTCGATCGACGTGCGGCGTGCGACCTGGTGCAATTCGGTAAAGCGGCTGTCGCAAGTTGGCGAAGGGAGTCGCACTTCGTTTCTTCGCGCAGCGCGCGCTCAATTTGGAGCGGAGGGAAAGCGAGATTTCGAAGAGGGAAATTCCGCATCGTGCCGCCGGTTTGGATTGCTGACATGCGCCGAGCTTCGGGAATTGGCCTCAGCGGGAATGACAATCGGCGCTCACACCCTGAGCCATCCTATGCTTTCACAAACGCCCATCGAGTTGGCCCATGACGAAGTATCCGGGAGCCGGACGAAACTTGAGTCCGCACTACAAACACAGGTTTGGGCTTTTGCGTATCCGTTCGGGGACCTGCAGTCCGTAACGCCACAAGTGTTGGCAATGCCGCAGACGTTCGGGTACAAGGCGGCTTTTCTGAACTTTGGCGGCGGGCTGGGCACTGCTCTCCCGCCGTATGCGCTTCCACGGATTCACGTCACGGCGGAGATGAGTCTGGCCGAGTACGAAGCTCATGTGTCTGGCTTCCACGGGTGGTTGCAGCGGTGTGCAGGCCGGGGCTCACAAGACTGAGAGACGGACGGGCCAGGTAACCTCCAGACTTGGGACGCGGGAAGTTGCTGGCCGACTGTGCTTCATCTCTCCCAGAGCGCATTCTCGGCGATGACCATCCTCAACCCAGCACTGTTTACGCGACAGATTGGTACTATTACGTATTCACCCGAATCTTGCGAGAAGTGAATCAAACCTTGCGACTCGTCCTGGTCAGAGAAATTCCGGAAGACGTAAACCTGCGCCAGAAGTGGAACTCTCTGGTGGAGCGGGTCGAGAAGCCGCAAGTGTTCTACACCTATGAGTGGTCGCTGGCGGTGCAGCGGGCGTACCATGCAACCCTGCGGCCGCTGCTCTTTCTGGCTTATGACGAACAGGACTCTTTGTGCGGTGTGGCGGCCCTGGCTACCGATGTTGGGGGAAGCCGCGCGTCGTTTCTTTGCGCGACAACCGGCGACTATTGCGATTTTCTCAGCCTGCCGGAACATAAAACTGCCCTGGTCGCGGGAGTGCTGGCAGCTTTGAGGGAGCAACGCATCGGCGAGGTGACGCTTACCAATCTCCCCGCCGACTCCGACACAGTCGCTGCCATCCAGAAACTGTCAAGGCCGAGAGCCTACCGGTGCTTCATGCGCACGGCGTACGTCTGCGCTCAGGTGTCGTTAGGCAAGCTTGAACGCCGACCAAATGACAAGAAGCCAGTGTTGCCGGGGCGGAAAATGGTCCGCCGGTCCCTGAGCGCGATGGGACGCGGAGGGCCGGTACGGCTCGATCACGCGCGCTCCTGGAACGAAGTGGAGTCCATTTTGCCTCAGTTCATGCGATCTCACGTGGCGAGATTTTTAGCCACCGGACGCATCAGCAATGTGACGCGTCCGGAGCGTTGCGTGTTTCTCGCGGAGCTGGCGAAGTTGCTCGCAGAGTCCGGCTGGCTGACGCTGACGCGCATGATGTCCGGCAACGACGCTCTTGCGTGGAACTATGGGTTTCAGTTTCAGGGCGCCTGGTTCTGGTACCAGCCCACTTTCGAGAGTGGCCTGGAAAAATTCTCTCCCGGCTTCTGCCTACTGGCGAAGCTGATCGAAGAGGCGGCCGAAAATCCCGCTTTGAACATCGTGGACCTCGGTCTAGGCGCGGAGGAGTATAAGGAACGGTTTGCCAACCAGACTCGCGAAACCCTGTATGTGACGTTGAGAACATCGGTGGCACACCACGCTCGCGAGATTTTGCGCTACCGTGCGGCGGAAATTGTTAAGACTCTTCCCCGGTTGGAAGCGGCGTTACGCGCAGCCGTGGCGTGCTTGCAGCGACTGAAAGAGAGCTTATGGCGTGACGGAATTACGGGCACGCTCCAGCACCTGGTCAAGCGAGTAGGGGGGAGACTATGGTCGGAGACGGAGGTCTTGTTTTTTGAGTGGAACGGTGGCCCGAGCGTTCCATATCCGGGAGCGGCAAGACTGGAAGCACTCGATTTGAATCAACTCGCCACTGCGGCGTCGCAGTATGCCGACGACAAGGCCACGCTCGCATACCTGTTGCGTTCCGCCTGTCGCCTGCGGGAAGGGAACGCCGATGGATTTGGATTCATAGATTCAGACGGGCGTTTCCTGTGTTTTGCATGGGTCACAGCTTTCGATGGATTGTTTCTTCCGGAACTAAACGCCAAAGTGGATGCCCCATCGGCGGACAGCGTGATGCTTTTCGAGGGATGGACTCCGGTCGCTGCCCGCGGCTACGGATACTATGGACAAACGATTGGCCTCATCACCAAGCGCATGCAGAAAGAGGGGAAGAAGCCCTGGGTCTACAGCGCGACAAGCAACCTTGCGGCGGTTGAAGAAGTGGAGAAAGCCGGGTTTCAACGACGCTACGCACTCGTGCGTCGGCGGGTTTTGGGGTGGCAATTGATCAAGGGGAAGACTCCCCGGTTGAATCAGGTGCTGTCGGCGGAGGTCTCGCCCCGCATTTGACACTGCGGTCGACTGGCAATCATGCGAGTTCTCCTGGTTCAGCCCGAAGATTCGCCGGAACGCGGACCCTGGGCAGGGCAGCGTTGGGATCTTATCGTCGATTTGGGTAAGTCGTCCCCATCCTCAGGGGAAAGGTGGGCCCGCCATTACGGTTGTCCGGTGCTGCGCACCGATTGTTTTCGACACGGGATCGCAGATGCGAAAAGAGTGCGGGAGGTATTCTCCACGGCCCGGGGCCGTCTGATTGATAGCGAGGGAATCGACTGGTGGGACCTGATGTCAGTGTCGGTAGTGCCCTCCGCTTTAACCTTGGTTGCCCTGTCAGCGGTTGCGGGAGAGATCAGTCGATCCGCAGAGCTGTGGGCCACGCGTCGGGGAGGCGACGCCGGCATGCTGGCGATCCTGCTCAACCGTTCTGTCCACAGTTTTGGGGATCGCGGCCTGGCGCGCTCGACCGCTCGTGCGATCCATTTGGGGGGTGTGTTTCGACGTTTCTCGGTGGCCCAGATCAAAGAGATCTTTCTGGATAAGTACGATTCCGGATATCGGTGGCGCTCCCGGTTTGCCAAGCGGCAGCAGAGTTCCGCCGAGCCTGTAGTGCTCCTGCCGAGCGCCTACGAAAACGTCTCGCGAATGGCCGGAGCTTACGCGCGGCTACTTCCGAAGCAGAACTTCCTGATGGTGGCCACGCGGAGAAGCGCCAAGCGGTTCGAGCGTCCTCCGAATATTCAAATAAGGGATCTCGCGGCGTACGCAAAGGCCGGGCCTCCGACTGCCGAAATCGCGTCCATGATTGGCCATTGGATGAAATTGAAAGCAGACCTACAATCGTCTCCCGAATTGCAGATCCTGATGCGAGCTGGCGTGCTGGCGTCCATTCCTGGTTGGATTCGCGATGGTATCAGCGCCCGGGACGCATGGCGTTGCGTACTGGAACACGAAACCGTAAGCGGGGTTCTCTGTGGCGACGACAGCAATTTGTACACCCGGCTGCCCGTGTTGCTTGCCGCCCGCAGGGGGACACCGACCGTGGATTTTCATCACGGGGCCTTCGACGGCATGTACGTGTTGAAGGAACTACCCTGCGACCGGTACCTGGCGAAGAACGAAATGGAGCGGGACTATCTGCTGACGGTCTGCGGTCTTCCGGCGGAGAGGGTCGTAATGGGCGCGCCATCGTCAGGAAATGTTTGTTCGGTGAAGGAAACTCCGGCTCCGCAAAGAACCGCCATCATCTTTTTCTCAGAGCCCTACGAAGCTGCTGGTATGCGTACGTACGAGGTGTATCGCGAATTGCTGCCGCCGCTGTGTCGTCTGGCCCGGGAGAGCGGGCATGGCGTCATCATTAAGCTGCATCCCTTCGAAAGTCTCTCCCCGTGCCGCAAGATTCTCCGGGATATCCTGACTCCCGAAGATCTCAAACTCGTGAGGGTGGCGGACGGTCCGCTTACTGGCGAACTTCTGGCACAAGCGTGGTTTGGCATCACGGTCGAATCAACCACCGTGATCGACTGCCTGCAGAATGTCGTTCCCTGTTTCGTCTGCAGTTGGCTGGCCCATTCGCCCTATGAATACGTGCAGCAGTACGCTCGCTTTGGAATTGGAGAATTGCTGCAAGACGCGGGGCAACTGTTGGAAATTCCGGGCCGGCTGGCTGATTTTCGCGATCGGCTGGCGATGAAATGGAACCTTTCGCCGACGGTAGATCCCGCGACGTTGCAAGCCTGGTTGACGGAGCCCAGCGATTTTTCCGGCGCGAGGTCAGGTTTATGAGTGATCCGGTCGGCAAGTCATCGCCAGGCAGCGTCGAAGCTGGAGCCCAGCAATTCCGTTCCCAGGTCGGACACATTTCCCGCCACTCCGGAGTGTATTTTGCCGGTACGTTGTTCAGCATAGCTTTGGGCTACGTCTTCAAGGTCTACCTGGCTCGCGTTCTGGGAGCTGAGGCTCTCGGCGCTTACGCCCTGGGACTGACGCTGGTTGGGTTCATTGGCATCTTCAACTCCTTTGGCTTTGGAATCTCAGCGGTCCGCTTTGCCGCCGTGTATCGGGCTGACCAAAAATGGGAACCGTTACGAGCTTTATTGTGGCGAGGCGGCGCAATCCTGCTGGCGACGAATATGCTGTTCGTCGTAATACTCTTGAAAGTGGGAAAGGTGGTGGCCTTGCGTTTCTACCATTCCCCACTGTTGGCCCGATATATCCCTTGGTTCGCAGTTTTGATGCTATTGGGCGCAATTTCCACTTTCTACGAAAAGATCCTGGCTGGATACAACGAAGTAGGGCGGCGCACTCTCATCACCAATTTTATTGGGAGTCCGGTGATGATGCTGCTGGCAGTATGCCTCATCAGTTTCGGTTGGGGGCTGCGAGGATACCTGTTGGCCCAAGTGGTCGGAGCGATCCTGATGATTGTGCTCCTGCTCTGGTTGGTGAGGAAGCTCACACCTGGTGAAGCCAGGCTTTCATTCCATTGGCCCCCTCCTTTCGAGCGGGAGGTCTGGTCTTTTTCCAAAGCCGGGATGGGCCTCGTGCTGCTTCAGTTCCTGACAAGCCAAATGGACAAGATCGCGCTGGGGTTTTACCTGGGAGCGCGCGAGGTCGGCATCTATTCGATATCCGCGGCCGTGGTGACATATGTGAGCCTCATCCTGAGTTCGGTGAACCAGGTCTTTTCGCCCATGATCGCCGATCTGCACACCAGGAAAGACCACGCAATGCTGGGACGCTTGTATCGGGCGCTGACCAAGTGGATACTGGGGCTCACTCTGCCGCTCGCCGTCACGGTGATCGTTTGCGCTAAGCCCATCTTGCGCATTTTCGGGCATGATTTTGAAGCCGGGTGGCCCATCCTGATTATCGGAACGATCGGCCAGTTGGTAAACTGTGGGGTGGGCTCGGTGGGTCTGTTGCTACTAATGTCCGGGAACCAACAACGTCTTCTGCGGGTGCAGGCCGCCATGGCCGCGTTCATGACCGTGGCTGCCATCGCTCTGGTCCCCGTTTGGGGAATCGTCGGTGCGGCGGTCGCAGCTGCGGTCACGAATATCGGAACCAATGCCTGGAACTTGTTGGAGGTGCGGAAGGTTCTGGGTTTGTCGCCCTTCAGCCGCGGTTATCTGCGCTTGCTCGGCCCGACCATTGTTTCGGTGCTGGTCGTGCTGGGATTGAAGAGTGAGGCCGGCCTGTTCCGGCACGGCTGGCTGGCGATCGGCGTCAGCTTGCTGGGAAGCTATCTGGTTTTTGCGGGAGCGGTTGCGGCGTTGGGCTTGGACGGAGATGACCGCCTGGTCGCACGGGCCATCTGGTCCCGGGTCCGGAGATCGGTTCTGACCGTGGAGGGAGTGGCACCTTGACCGAAACGCGCACCGTAAGTCTCCCCGCAGAATTGTGCTTGCAGGCGGAGAAAAGGTTTGGCGAAAAATTCGGGAGCCTGGAACAATTGCTGGAATTTGTGCTGCGCGACCTGGTGCGCGACGACGCCGCTCAGGCGGACGAGAGGGAAGAGCGCATGATCGAAGAAAGATTGAGGGATCTGGGGTACTTGTGAAACCTACCGCTCCTGCTAACTGGCAGTCTGGCAGGGGAGTTCTACAAAATGTCCGCGCTGTCTTAGTCCACTCCACGGTGTTTTGAAAAAAATCTCTTGATCTGCGGGGCCGGAAGCGTAGATGGGGACACAGAAATCAATCGTGCTGGTAACGGTGGACTGCCTGCGGGCCGACCATGTCGGTTTTATGGGATATCCCCGCGCCGTAACCCCGTTTCTGGACGCACTGGCTGGGGACAGCGTGGTGTTCTCGGATGCCATCGTAGCGGGCGCACCCACGTATTTCTCCTTTCCCGCGATCATGGCTTCGCGCTACCCCCTGGGATTAGGGCGCGACATCCTGGGGATCGCCCCCGGCGAACCAACTCTTGCCACCGCATTGCGGGACGCCGGTTGCGTGACCGCGGCCTTTCTGGCCGGCAATCCTTACCTTAGTCCTCGCTTCGGCTACCACCAAGGTTTTGACGAATTCAACGATTTCCTGGACTCTGCTCCTTCGGGAAAAACCGTACTTCCGATCACTCCAGAAAACAAGAGCCTGTCGAGTTTGAATGGTCGCATCGAGGCTGTTTCACGCCGAACTCACCTGACTGCCACCGCATACGATGAACTCTACTTTTGGTACTGTCAGTGTGTTGCCAGGCGTCAAAACCTGTCCATGGATCAGTTGCGCCGCTACCCTGCGGCGGATGTTGTGGTGGATCAGGCGTGCTCTTGGTTGAGCAGCTTCGGAGATGAGCACTTTTTTCTTTGGGTTCACTTAATGGACCCACATCATCCTTACTATCCTCGGGCAGAAGCGTTGTTGTCGATGGGCACACCGCGGATCACGGCTCGTCGTGCCCGCCTTCTCAATTCCTGTTGGAACCGGTTTGATATTGGGCCGCAAAGACTGCAACGGTACCGGGAGGAAATTCTTTCGCTGTATGACGCCGGGGTGTATTGGGTGGACAAGCAAATTTCCCGGCTCGTTCGTGCCCTTCAGCAATTTCAGCGGTGGGATGAGACAGTGTTCGTGGTAACAGCGGATCATGGGGAGCAGTTCCTCGAACATGGGGCCCGTTATCACTATCCCGAGAGTCTGCCGGAAGAGTTGATCCATGTGCCTTTGCTCTTGCGGGCGCCAGAACTCCCGGGTATGCGCCTTCGCCAAGGGTCCTTTAGCCTGATTCATCTAGCCCCCACATTGTTGGAGGCTGCGGGGGTTGAGGTTCCTGACAGTTTCCGGGGAAGCAGTCGCTGGGAGCAGATTTCAGCGGGAACCTTGCCGATCGAGCCTGCGATCACGGAGTGTGTTGAGGGATGCAACAATCCGATCCGGGTGGAGGACCGAATGCGCCCTCGCCTAGTGGCGGTTCGGGACACTGAATATAAACTACTCATTCATTTCGGTGGCCAGACGGATTGCTTGTACAACCTGAAAAGCGATCCCGGAGAGCATTCGCCTCTTTCAGCCGGGGTTCTCAATGAGGAAAGGGTACGCCTTTTGCAAGTGGCTCGCTCGCATCTGCAAAAGACCGGACACAATCGGGACGTCGACCTTGCCATGCGCGCGCGTCTTCGTGAGCTCCAACAATCGATGGGCGTGAAAGGGGAGGGAACCACAGTGTCTCGCGGCCGGGTTGAGCGTTAGTTAAGAGGTCGGTGTCGTGCTCGGGGCTCGTCCTAAGCGGCATCTGCTAGTTCCTTCAGCAATTCAGGCCCGAGATCTCATTACAGGTCTTGTTCCAATCCTTGTGGCCGCTTGTTCAATCCCATGAGGTAGAGGGGTTACTTCGGACTTTGCGCCATCGATCATTCGCATCGTTGGTATATTAGGTGGGTAGAACAAGTATTCCGGGATTCGTATTTACGCTGTCAAAACGGAATTGAAGATGGCGCAAGAATCACGAGTTCGCTCCCAAGAGGAAAGTTGAGATTGCTGGAGAGATGGACAAAGTTCGGGTGCTGTTCCTGCCCACGGTAGATTCGAACAATACGAACGCACAGAGTCTGACTACCCGAGAGATCGTCCTACGGCTGGATTCAACGAAAATCCACAGCACGCTCTGGTATGAATGGGAACCGGATCCGCGATTGCAGAATCGCCCGGGCATTTGGCTGGAGCGATTGCCGCGGCGTGGCAAGACGCGGCGGATATTGAAGGAGATGTTGGCGGGTTACGATGTCATCGCCTACATGGATTACAGTCCGGCCAGTTATTTGTTTCTTCACCTGCCGCGCCTGTGGAGGAGGGCTAAAACGGTGTTCCACGCCGAGGCGCCCTCGACCCAGATGGTGAATCCCCCACGCACTTTGCGATTTCTCTTCGAAGGCATATTTCCACGCTGTGATTCGTATACTGCGATTACGGAATTTGTCGCGCGAGACATCCACAGGTGCATAGCCAAGAAAGTGAACCACATCCTTTGTTTCGGTGTTGATGCGAACCTGTTCAGTCCTGCCTCCAAGCCATTCGATCGAGATCCTGTGGTGCTGTTTACAGGAACGCTGATCGAGCGCAAGGGACCACAACTCGTGCTTGATGCAGCTGTCCGGTTTCCAGGAACGACTTTCCGTTTGGTGGGAGCTGGGCGGGACGGCTTCGAACGCGTCTTGCAAGAGAGGGTTGCCCGAGAGGGTCTCAAGAATGTGAAGTTGGAAGGCCCTAAAAGCCAGTTGCAGTTGGCGGAGATCATGCGCAATAGCGACATCTTTCTTTTTCCATCCCGTCTGGAGGGAATGCCAAAGGTCACTCTGGAAGCATCGGCCACAGGTCTGCCATGTATCATTTTTCGAGATTATGAGACCCCCTCTGTCGTAGATGGAATTACTGGTTTTCAAGTGGGCACGATCGAAGAGATGATGCAAGCTTTGGGACGGTTAATCGGCGATCGTTCCCTGCGGGAGCGAATGGGAGCGGCGGCCCGAAAGCACATGGAAAAGTTTGAGTGGGATGTGGTAAGCAGGCAATGGCAGAATGCCTATCTTGAAATAGCGGCTGCCCAGGTGAAGTGAGGGCAGACTCGGTGGGAATACTCAATTCTTCGGGAATCCGCGCGGCCGGTAAGCTCCACGTCCTGACCATCACGCCGTTTTACCCCACCGACCAAGACGATGCCGTTGGTTGCTTCATTTCCGAACCGTTGAGCTGGCTTGCCAAGTTCGGCATACGCAACACCGTGTTCGCGGTGCAACCGATTTATCGCGGTCGTTTTCAAGGCCGCGGCTCGCAGATCCCTGCTCATTGGCTTCGATACTTCGCATTGCCCGGAGGCTTTGGACTTCCGACGGCGGGTGCTTTCCTTTTCGCGCGTATCGTCGGGCGGGTGCGCGAACTCCAGCGTTCGCAGGGGATTGACCTTATCCACGCGCATGGACCTCTGCCTTGCGGACACGCGGCGATGCTCTTGAGCGCGGAACTGAGACTGCCGTATGTGGTCTCGGTGCACGGTCTTGACGCCTTCTCGACGGAGCAAGTCGGTGGGCGGGCAGGCGAATGGTGCCGTCGAATTTCCCAGCGTGTGTACCGTTCCTCCCGCCGGGTTATTTGCATTAGCGAGCGTGTCCGCGAACAGGTTCTGGCGGGTACGGAAAGCAGTGGCCGGACTTCGGTGGTGTACAACGGCGTGGATCCAGAGCTGTTTTCGCCGGCAGGCGAGCCATCTTCCGGAGGGCTGGTCGTGCTCAGCGTGGGCAACCTGATCCCGATCAAAGGACACGAGTTGCTGATCCGTGCGGTTGCCTCGCTCACCACGGAGTTTCCTGCGCTCATTCTGGAGATCATTGGCGACGGTCCGGAACGTTCGCGCCTGCAGGCCCTGACCCGGGAGCTTCAAATTTTCGAACGCGTGCACTTTCTAGGGCGTCAGACACGGCAGCAGGTGGCTGCAGCTATGCGCCGATGCACAGTGTTCGCGCTGCCCAGTCGCTACGAAGGCCTGGGATGCGTTTATCTCGAGGCCATGTCCGTGGGCAAGCCGGTGATTGGTTGCCGTGAACAGGGAATTGCAGAGATTATCCAACATGGGTCCAACGGCTTTCTGGTGGGGCCTGACAACGAAAGGGAACTGACCCTGGCGTTGGCGATGCTGCTGCGCGACGAAGGGCGCCGCCGCAGCCTTGGCGCTGCCGCCCGGGACACGATTCTGGAGCGACTGACTCTGGAGCACCAAGCGGAGAGCCTGGCACGAATCTACCGGGAGGCTGTTGCATGACGCGCCGCCTGGTGATTCTGACGGAAATTATTTCACCCTATCGCATCCCTCTGTTCAATGCGCTCGCGCAGCACACGGGCGTCGACCTGCATGTTATCTTCCTGGCCGAAACCGACCCTACCGTACGTCAATGGCAGGTCTACCGGGAAGAGATCAAGTTTTCCTACCAGGTTCTGACCTCGTGGCGGAAGCGTGTCGGCAAATACCATGCGCTGCTCAACCGTGGCGTCGTTCGTGGCCTGAAGGCGGCGGCTCCAGATGTAATCCTGTGCGGAGGGTATAACTATGTCGCCTCCTGGCAAGCGCTTGCGTGGGCACGGGTTCACCATATCCCGTTTCTTCTCTGGTCAGAGAGCAACCTGCAGGATCGGCGTCGCGGTCACGCGCTGGTGGAATTCCTGAAGGACGAGTTTTTTCACAAGTGCAGCGCATTCGTCGTGCCCGGCAAGTCCGCTCGGGAGTATCTTCGGGCTCACAAGATCAAAGAGGACGTCATCTTTACCGCGCCGAATGCGGTGGACAATGACCTTTTCGCGAAGGCTGCGGCAGCGGCTCGCCAAAACGCGGACAGACTCCGTGAGGAGTTGGCCTTGCCCAAGCGCTACTTTCTTTTTGCCGGCCGCCTCGTCCCGGAAAAAGGGGTGTTTGATTTGCTATCGGCTTATGCCAAACTGGATGGGCAGGTGCGACAGCAGATCGGCCTAGTGTTCGTCGGGGACGGCGCGTGTCGGGCGCAATTGGAGGGGCAGGCCGCCGCCATTTCTCCGGGAGTGATAAGATTCGCTGGCTTCGCCCAGCGGGAGCGGTTGGCGGCGTATTACGCACTCGCCGAAATGCTGATTCTGCCCACGCATACTGATACGTGGGGTTTGGTGGTGAATGAAGCTATGGCGTGCAGCCTGCCCGTCGTGGTGAGTCGGGTAGCCGGATGTGCCGCCGACCTGGTA
Organism: uncultured Acidobacteriaceae bacterium; assembly: GCA_963825155.1. Taxonomy (GTDB): domain Bacteria; phylum Acidobacteriota; class Terriglobia; order Terriglobales; family Acidobacteriaceae; genus Sulfotelmatobacter. Next base: position 112,183 of record CAWGRZ010000010.1, read on the forward strand.
AGGGAGAACTGGAACGGATGGCTGGTTTCGCCGAGGAATGTTCCGTTGCTCACCACCGCTTTGGAAAGTATTGCCGGTCATCCAGAGCTCCGCGTAACGATGGGCGCCAATAGCATGCAGCACATTTCTAATTATTCGCCTGCCGAATGGTCCATGGGGATTGCCCAGGCAATTGAGAGCGTCCGAGGCACCCATGACTGAGCGTATTCCCAAGGGTGTGCTCATCGGTGGAGCGGCCCTGGGTCTCCTGACAGTAGCGTATGTGGCCTATGCCCGCCCGGGGTATTTCACGAACCCCACCTACCTCGGGGGCGTGCTCATGCTCGAATTTCTTCTTGTGGCCGTGTGGATGTATCGGCGAGCCTTCTTTCCGATTGTCCTCGTTGTCTTTCTCCTTGCGGGCGTGGATCTGCCGGTCGGGAATGGGTGGGCGGTCGTGCGCTGGTTCGTTCTCTCCGCAGGTGCGTTGGTTGGCTCCTTCATCATGCTCAAGGAACGCCGTTACCAGTTTGGTCTGTTTCACGTGCTGGCCGTGTTTGCCGTTCTCGCGGCCGTGGTATCGTCGGCCGTTTCCCGCTACCCCGGTTTTGCTCTGCTGAAGGCGATAAGCCTGCTCCTATTGTTCGTGTACGCAGGCACTGGAGCCAGACTCGCAGTGACGGGGCGTGAGGGCCGTTTTTTCGCCGGATTGTTGACAGGCTGTGAAGTATTTGTTGGAGCGATCGCGGTTCTTTATTTTCTCGGCATCGAAGTGATGGGCAACCCCAACTCGCTGGGGGCCGTGATGGGCGTCGTGGGAGCTCCTATTCTGCTGTGGGGCACACTGATCGAGGAGACTCCTTTCGTTCGCAAGCGACGATTGGTGCTGTATGCAATCTGTATGTACCTGGTATTCCACAGTCACGCGCGCGCGGGGCTGGCCGCGGCGTTTATCTCTTGTGGATTGTTGTGTGTGGCTCTGCGTAAATACAAGTTGCTCAGTCAGGGCATTGTCATCATTCTTATTCTGGTCACGACATCTGCCATTATCGACCCAGAGGGCTTCTCGACAACTGTGTCCGAGCTGACTTCTTCGGTCGTGTATAAGGAGAAAGATCCGAGCCTTGGCTTATTCGCCTCGCGGGAGTCGCCGTGGCAAGGTGCGATCGACAGCATCAAAAAGCACTTCTGGTTTGGATCCGGATTCGGTACGACAGACAATGGCCAGGATGCCAGCGCGCACCTCAGCGACTTCTCAACCAACGTAGGGGTAACCTCAGAAAACGGCAGCAGCTACCTGACCATCGCGACGTGGGTCGGAATGTTGGGCTTGCTGCCTTTCCTTTTTCTGTTGCTCGTGCTCCTGGGGAAGGTTCTTCGTACGGTGGCATGGATGCTGAATACGGGGAACCCAGCCCATCCCGCCATTCCTCTCGCCATGGTCGTGGTTGCCGGCCTGGTGCACGCTAGTTTCGAAGACTGGTTGTTCGCTCCGGGCTACTATCTCTGTGTGTTTTTTTGGAGTATGGCATTTGTTCTCGTGGATCTGGCGCCGCCGTTACGGATTCCTCTTCCACAGTTTTCGTGGGTATGGCGGTCCAAGCCAGTGAAGCGGGGTTTCGCCGGTATCGCACCGAGCCGATGATGCACTTGTTCATCAACTCCCTTGCCGCCAGCGCCGGCGGAGGACTTAACCTACATACGCAACGTCATACCGCATCTGGCCGCTACGCCCCAGATTTGCAGGTGACGGTTGCGCTGGGCTCGCGGTCTTGCGGGAAGAGTTTCGGGGCTTCACCAATATCGAATTTCTCGAGTTGGAGATCCGTCCGGCTCGCCGTTTTCTATACGAGCAGAGGTCGCTCCCTGGCTTGATCCGGCGCTGCTGTGCCGATGTTCTGCTTTCCACGGGGAACGTCGCGCTGAGAAACTCGCCCGTCCCGCAGATCCTGCTTTCGCGCAATTCGATTTACACTTCGCCGGACTTCTACCGCGACTTGCGTTCGCGCCACGAGTACCGTGCGTGGCTGGATACACGTCTGAGAGCGGTGATCGCCAAGAGGTCGATCCGATGGGCGGATATTACCGTCGCGCCGAGTGAAGCGTTTGCCGCTGAGTTGCGGCGCTGGACGGGTGGCCGTGTCCTGGCCATCCATCACGGCTTTGACCACGAGGCCTTTGTGCGCGACTCAAGTCCGCTCGCCGCCGAGGTCGAGGAGAAACTGCGAGACGGCCGATGGGTCGTATAAGCTTCTCTTTGTCAGCCACTACAACTACTACCGGAACTTCGAAACCCTGATTCGGGCGCTCCCGCTCCTGCGGGATCGTTTAGCGGGACGTACGGTCAAGCTGCTGCTGACGTGCAAACTGCTCGCCGGGGAGAATCCAGGAGCGTACCGCCCGGAATTCGCCGCGAAGCTGGTGGAGGAACTCGGCGTCTCCGGCATGGTTATGGAACTCGGAGCGATTCCGTATCGCCAGCTTCATCACCTTTATCGCCGGGCTGACGTTTACGTCACTCCGGCCTACACTGAGACGTTTGCCCACCCTCTGGTCGAGGCGATGTCGAGTGGGTTGCCGATTGTCGCCTCCGACCTTGAGGTGCATCGCGAAATCTGCGGAGACGCAGCCATTTATTTTCCACGATTTTCTTGGGAGTCGATGGCCGAGTGCGTGCAACAGCTGGCCCGGTCGCCTGAGATGTCGAGAAACCTGGGTGTCGCGGGTGAAGAGCGCTCACGCCGGTTCTCCTGGAAAACGCATGTGGAGGAGGTGGTGGATTTGGCCGCTGAGGTGACCGCCTCCCGTGGGCCCGTTTTCTAGTCGCGAATTGGATGCGAGCCTTCAAACTGGTCGACATAGGTGTTCTCGCCCATGCGCCGCCTTCCACATGCGCTGACCTTTGGCAGTTGCGGCGGTGGCGGTGTCGTATTACTTCGTGGAATTACGTTTCTTAAGGCTCAAGAGAAGAGGTTCACCTCAAGATAGGGTACGGCTCTGCGCTAGATGCGCTGAGAGGAGACCAGAGTCTGTGGTCTACGGACACCGGCTCTCTTCACTGCGGCGGCCACGTAGGAGATCGCCTGATCAGAGAGTTCGGGATACAGCGGTAGTGACAGCACTTGCTTCGCGGCAACTTCCGCTTGTGGGAGAGATCCCTGACCGTGCCCGAGGTCAGCATACGCTGGCTGCAAATGCACCGGCACCCCATAGTGAACGCCGGTCTGAATCCCTTCTGCGGCAAGGAATGACTGAAGGCCATCGCGATCCTCAGTTCTCAGCGTGTAGAGGTGATAGACATGGCGGGCCCAAGGCATCTCTATGGGTCGCTCTACATCGCAGTCTGCCAGCAGTTGGTTGTATTTGGTCACTACGAGCACGACGAGCTTCGGTCCACTGCTCCAGATGGCGGAGCTTGACGCGGAGAATCGCCCCTTGAAAGCCTTCCATGCGGTAGTTGTATCCGCGCAGCACGTGATGATACTTTCCGTCCTGCCCCCAATCGCGCAGACTGCGAATAGTTCGCGCATATTCGAGATTGCTGGTGGTGACTGCGCCGCCCTCGCCGTAGGCTCCGAGATTTTTAGCTGGATAAAAGCTGAAGCACGCGATGTCCCCGATACTTCCCACCGTCCGCCCTTTATATTTTGCGCCGTGCGCCTGCGCGGCATCTTCGATCACGACCAGACCGTGCCGCCGGGCCACCTCCATGATCGGATCCATGTCGGCGGGCTGCCCGTAGAGGTGTACCGGGAGGATCGCCCTGGTGCGGGGAGTGATGGCTGCTTCAATCGCAGCGGGATCCATGTTGAACGAACGCGGGTCGATGTCGACCAGCACTGGCCGTGCCCCGGCGTAGATGACAGCCGCTACGCTGGCCACAAAAGTGAACGGTACCGTTATTACTTCATCGCCCGGACCCACTCCCGCCGCCAGCAATGCCAGATGGAGGGCGCTGGTACCGGAGTTCAGGGCAATGCACTCGGCCGCGCCGCAATAGGCTGCGAACTCTTGTTCAAAGGCCGCCACCTCGGCACCGAGGACAAATTGGCAGCTATCCAAGACTCCGGCGATGGCCGCGTCGATTTCAGGCTTGATACTCTGGTACTGCACCTTCAAATCGAGATACGGCACTTTGAGGGGAGCATTTGTCATTCGAAACCTGCGTGGATCTCGGACTTGCGCACTCCGTCCTGAAACTACAGACTGCGTGGGATTGAGCCCGGCTCGAGATGCAGCGGTTTGGTCAATATATCAGAATCGCATTTAGCATCAACTGCACATCAAACGCTAGCTTTGCATACTGATAACTTTGTCCTCGTCGATTCGCGTTCTTGCGAAGCTTGGGGTTACACCGCATGAAAACCAGCACATCGAGGGTTCCGGTAGTGGTGCAGAATTTGCCCGCAGTAAGCATTTAGTTGCGGTCGTTCTTCAGAATCAGTACGTTTCCTACCGCGCCTCGCTTTGGATCTCGAATGATTTGCGACGTGCTTCCCAGGTAGGTTTTCTGAAGAGCATTGATTAAAGATGAATACCCAGGATCCGAAGTTGTCCCCCAAACCATAACTGCATCGGGGCCCAGTGTTCCAATATCGGCGAGGGCAGAGTCCAAGTTGCCTGGTGACGGCAAATCGACCAGGTCGCCAATCACACGGGTCCCAGCAAAATAAGCGGCATATATACCTGCTTCCCACCCGACTCCGTGTTCCGGATACGGGCCTACGCCAATCAACACAACAGTCTTGGCAGATCCCCCCTTCAAAGCTGAAGCGCCGTCATAGACGCTTTGCTGAAAGTCTTGGTTCAGCCTCCGAAAAGGCGACGCCCAGTAGACCTGAACTCCGATCAGGCTAACCAGAAGAATTACACTGGCTGTGGTCCGCCAGAACTTTGCTGAACCCAAAATCCCCCATCCATGTTGCCGGAGAGTTTCTCGTCGGCTAGTGGGAAGAAAGGCGCCGACAGCGACTGCCATAAGAATCGGCGTCATCGGAATCACATATCGCCCGTCGAAAACCAGCATGCAATACGCCAAAACGAGAGCTAGCGTCGCAGACAGAACAATCGACGCGAAGCGGAATCGTACTGGAGAAGTCAGGCGCTCGCGGGTTAGCTGGATGATGCACAACAGCAAAGCCAAGAGACCACCGGGCGTCAACAAGACAAGAAACTCCTTGCCGGCGGCGGGGACGTTCATCCATTCCTTCTGAATAATCTGGCGCAGAACATCCGCCCGCCAAACCTTGGCTTGCCAAAGAGGAGAACCTGGCGGCATGGCCTCAGAAACCATGTACGCGTCATAGGTTGCACGCGTGTCGCGCAATGCACGCATCCCGACGGCTGCTTGGGCCGCTCTCAGCCTGGGATCGACCAGGTTCCAGTGCAATTGATATCCGGTGGTGAAGGTGTGATATTTTGCCCGCAATGCCATTCCCCAACTTGCCCAGACCAGAGCCGGAACGGCTGAAGCGAAGAGCACTACCGTTATTGCTCTCTTCGGAGATCTGCCCAGCGTCCAAGCAACAGCCACGAATGTTGAGAAGGCCAGAAGCGGCATGGCAACAGCCTTCGCGAGAAATGCGACTCCGTGGGCCACTCCGAGGCCGAACCATCGTGTTGGAGCGTCCGGGCCGTTCTAGGCATTCCAGGAGTTGGGTGAAGTAGGCGAGCAGAATCGCGGTGAGCAGAAGATCGGCCCCGATAAAACTGACGGAGAAGGCGGAGATCCCACGGGCTGCTGCAAACCACAGTACCGACACCGCGCTCAGCAAGCTCGAATTCCACAACTTCTGTGTCAACCGATGAAGCAAAATCAGTGACGCAGCAAACAGGGGAAGCATTAGAAGTCTGGCGGCCAGCGTGTGATCGTTGCTTACAATGGATGTCACGGTGATCAGCCATGAGATAAGCGGGCTCCAATAGCCATGAAGCGAGACCCTAAGATTGCCATCCGTGATGTGGCGAGCGATCCCAATATATGAAATTGCATCTGCGTTGATATTCCGTCCGCAGTATCGCCAGAACCAGACGATGCTGAAAATCCAGTAAAGTCCTGCTAGGCCTGCGATTGCGCAGGGAACAAACCGTGCCTGTGAAGGAGTCTGCTTGGACAATGCCGAGGGAGCCGCTTGAGCTGGTTTGGCGTTGGGCATCTAGGAATGAACCATGTCAAACTGCCACAAAGCGCCACTGCACTCTTCCCGCGGATCCCACGTAGAAGGATTTTTTCGATTGCTTGGATGAATCATTCTCTTCTTTCGAGGCATCATTTGACGGTTCTTTGGAGCATGTGGACTACGTTCACCACGCCTAGGGCCGAGCTGGCAGCAAGGACGGGGCTGACCACTCCCAGGCCCCAGAGCAGCCGCCGGTCTTTCGGAAGCCAGCGGTACAGCGCAAGCAGCACAAACGGAAGGATCGGGATGGCGAAACGGGCAAAACGGCTTGTAAATTCTCCGGCCGAGGCTTGCCGGATCCATGATGCCAGTCTACGGATTATAACGCAGCCATTCGCTCTTGCCCTTCGTGGTGTTTAATAGAAGTGTCTCTGGACGTGAGCCACACCTGAATGTGCGGAATCTTTGGCATCGTTGCGCAGAACGCGCGCGTCCCGGCCGGCTTGATCGAGCGCGGTACGGAGTCGCTGGCGCATCGTGGGCCGGATGACTCGGGCACTATTCTTCTGCGCGACTCGGTTCCTGGTCCGGTTGAAATCGGCCTGGGCAGCCGGCGCCTCGCGATTCTTGATCTCTCGCCGCTCGGCCATCAGCCCATGCACGATGCCCAGACCGGCAACTGGATCGTGTACAACGGAGAAATCTACAACTTTCGCGAAGTTCGCAAGGAACTCGAGCTAGGCGGGACGACGTTTATTAGCCACTCCGACACGGAAGTTGTGCTGAAAGCGTACGCGTGCTGGGGTGAGCAGTGTGTGGCAAAGTTTCGCGGGATGTTTGCCTTCGCCATCTGGGACGCCGGGCAGCATCGCTTGTTCATGGCCCGCGATCCCATGGGCATCAAGCCGCTTTACTATGCACAATCGGGTTCGTATTTTCTCTTTGCGTCGGAAGTTCGGTCGTTGCTCGGCACGGGCCTCGTGCCCCGCAGGATTGACCATGCCGGGCTCATCAACTACCTGACATTCGGCTCCGCTTACGATCCACTCACGCTCGTGGAAGGAGTTCGCTCGCTTCCTCCCGGTCACACTCTGACTTGGGAAGACGGAACTCTTCGTCAGTCCTCGTATTGGGAAATGGTCGATGGGGGGGAGACACGAACATCGGGATCGGTTCCTGGGCAGGAAAGAGCCGCCCTCGATCAAGTGCGGCCTCTCCTCGAGGAAGCCGTACGCCTGCAGTTGGTTAGCGACGTGCCGGTGGGAGTGTTTCTTTCCGGGGGCATCGATTCGAGTGCGCTGGTCAGCATTCTCAGCCGCGGCGGCGTAACGCCCAGCACGTTCTCCATCGTATTCCGCGAAGCCGAGTTTTCCGAGGCGCAATATTCCCGCGTCCGTAGCCGCGAAGTTTCATACCGATCACCACGAGATCAGCGTTTCCCAGACAGATGTCCTAACCGCCATTCCGGACGCGTTGCGCGCCATGGATCTGCCTACTATGGACGGCATCAACACCTACTTTGTTTCGCGGGAGGCTCGCCGGGCTGGAGTGAAAGTTGCCTTGTCGGGCCTGGGCGGCGACGAAATCTTCGCCGGGTATTCCAGTTTCCGGACCGTCCCGCGGATGGAGCGGTTCGGCCAGATCTGGAATCGCATTCCCCGCGGGGTGCGCAGTCCATTGGCAGCCGCGTTTGCCGCGGCTTCTCCGCGGAACGATCAGAATCGCAAGCTGGCTTCGCTGGCTGGCGACAATGGCCGGGTTCTGCATCCCTACTTCCTCGCCCGCATGTTGTTCACGCCCGGCCAGCGCGATCTTCTATTCCCTGGAGCAGATGCCGCCGCGGCTGATTTTGCGGCCGCTGCGCAATGCGACCGCCTAAAACAGGCGCTTCCGCTCGACCCTGTCAATCGTGTTTCCTATCTCGAGTCGCGCTGTTATATGCTCAATACACTGTTGCGCGACGCTGATTTTATGAGTATGTCCCAGGGCCTGGAGGTTCGCGTTCCCCTGATCGATCATCATCTGGCCAAGACGGTCCTGTCTTTGCCCGGCGCGTGGAAGCTCAACGGCACGCCCAAGAAGTTACTGGTTGAGGCGCTCCGGGGCTCTTTGCCCGACGAAATCGTACACCGTCCCAAGCGCGGTTTTACGCTCCCGTTTGAGCATTGGATGCGGCAGGAGCTTCGCTCTGAGATCGAACCCGTACTGGGGAAGGAGCGGATCAGCAGAGGCCCACTGGGAGCGCTATTGGATGCGAGCCAGGTAGAGCAGATCTGGAAGGATTTTCTGCACGGCACGGTTTCATGGTCGCGTCCGTGGTCCCTGTACGTGCTGCAACGGTGGTGTGAACTGCATCTGTAAGTCGTTTACGCATGCAAAAAGTTGAAGAAGTCGCCAAGTCGCAGCCTGCGACGAAGGCCGGCAAGTTGCCGGTCAGCGTGATCGTGGCTGCACGCAACGAGGAAAAGAATCTGCCTCGCTGTCTGGAAGCTCTGCGCGACGTTGGCGAGGTCTACGTCATCGACTCGCAGAGCACCGACGCGACGCCCGAAATCGCGCGCTCTTTTGGAGCGCAAGGTGGTTCAGTTTCACTATCAGGGCGGCTGGCCCAAGAAGCGGCAGTGGGCGATGGAGAATCTCTCCGCTTGCATATGACTGGATATTGCTGGTTGACGCGGACGAGGCTCTTACTCCCGAACTGGCCGAGGAAATTCGCAGTGCATTCGAGGATCCGGCGATCAACGGCTACTACATTTCGCTGCGGATGTACTTTCTCGGCCGCGATTCTGCGCCATGGCGAGCGCCAGTTTCTGGAAGCTCTCGCTATTTCGCCGTGGCAAAGGGCGCTTACGAATGCCGTCTGAAAGATCAGGACGCCTCCATGGCTGACATGGAAGTCCATGAACATGTCGTGGTCGAAGGCGGCACGGCGCAGGCTGCAGGAATCCGCTGATTCACCACAATGTCGAGTCGCTGTCGCGCTACATCCAAAAGCACGATGAGTACTCCAACTGGGAGGCTCGCGTGCTGCTGCAGGGCGAACAAAGCAGCGCAGAGCTGCCGCCCGCGCTTTTGGGTACGCAGGCGCAGCGCCGCCGTTGGCTCAAGAAAAAGCTGTACGCGATTCCGGGTTCCCCGGTCCTGCTTTTCTTTTATCGGTATTTCCTGCGATGGGGATTTATGGATGGGGTTCCGGGCCTCATCTATTGTGGATTTCAGGCGGTGCAGATGTTCCACACCAAAGCCAAGATCTATGAATTGAAGGCAGGAATGCGCAAGCAAGGCTCGGAAAGGAATTAGCGGGGCATGTGCGGAATCAGCGGTGTGGTCAATTGCGGAGACCGGGAAACGCTGGCGCGGATGACTCACGTCCAGGCGCATCGCGGTCCCGACGACTCCGGGCTTTGGGAGCGGAAGTTCCCGGATGGTTCTTACATCGGACTGGGCAGCCGCCGCCTTGCCATCCTGGATCTGTCTCCCGTCGGCCACATGCCGATGTGCAACGAAGACCGCACGGTCTGGATCACGTACAACGGCGAGATCTACAACTTCGCCGACACTTCGCCATGAACTCGAAAGCAAAGGCCACCGCTTTGCCTCCCACACCGACACTGAAGTCATCATCCACCTTTACGAGCAGGAAGGTCCGGACTGCGTAAAGCGTTTGAAGGGCATGTTCGCTTTCGCGATCTGCGATCTTCGCTCCGCCACACCGACGCTGTTCGTCGCGCGCGATCACTTCGGGGTCAAGCCTTTCTATTATTTCCACGATGGGGAGCGCTTTGCATTCGCCTCCGAGATCAAGGCAATCTTGCAGATTCCAGAGATCGAGGCGGAACTGGACCCGGAATCGCTGCACCAGTATCTGACTTTCCTCTGGGTTCCCGATCCCAAGACGATGTTCCGCGGCATTCTGAAGCTGCCGGCAGGGCACTATGCGACGTTGTGCAACGGCGAACTCAAGCTCACGCAATACTGGGATCTGACGTTTCCAGCAGCGAACCAAGCTTACGCACGCTCGGAAGCTGACCTCGCCGAAGAAGTCCGCGAGCGTTTCCGGCGCTCCGTCGAAGCGCAGATGGTGAGTGACGTTCCCATCGGAGCGTTCCTCAGCGCCGGGCTCGATTCCTCTAGCATAGTCGCCATGATGAGTCGGGCAACAAATCAGCCGGTTCGCACCTACACCATCACTTTTCCGGGGAAATATCGCGTGGGCGAGACCACACTCGACGATCCCGAGGTGGCCACGCGATTGGCGCGCCACTTGGGATGTGAGAACCAACGCATCGTGGTCGAGCCCGAGGTTACTGATCTTCTGCCTCGGCTCGTCTGGCACATGGATGAGCCCACCGCCGACCCCGCCATTATCACCGCCTATCTGGTGTGCCGCGAAGCGCGCAAACAGGCGACTGTTCTTCTCTCGGGCGTGGGGGGCGACGAATTATTTGCCGGATACCGCAAACATGTGGCGCATTTCTGGGCCGAGGCTTATGGCAGAGTGCCATCCATCTTGCGGGGCGTGACCGAGGGTGCGCTCGCCGCGTTGCCTAGTCTGCGCGGCACGCCGCTGAAGGGAAGATTGCGCCTGGCGAAGAAAATGGCGCGCAGCGCATCGCTCCAACCAATTGACCGCTTCATCGCGAACTGCACTTATCTTGATGAGGACCAGAAGTCAGGGATCTACGCCGCCGAATTCGCGGCCGAAGTCGGCGCAGCGGAAGCTGCCGGCCAGCATCGTTCCGCGTTTGAGCACGTCCGCGATGCCGATTTTCTGCACCAGATGCTTTACCTTGACAGCAAAATATTCATGACGAGCCTCAACCTCACCTACAACGATAAGATGAGCATGGCGTCGTCGGTCGAGGTGCGGGTTCCATTTCTCGATCGCGAACTGGCCGAATTTGTGGCCTGGAATGTCCCGCCCGGTTTGAAGCTTAAGGGTCTGCTCCGGCCTACGACGAAATACATCTTGCGTCGAGCCATGCGCGATATTTTGCCGCGAGAAGTGTTGCAACAACCGAAGGCCGGGTTTGCCGCTCCGGTAGACTATTGGTTGGCCCACGACCTCAAAGAAATGGTGGATGATCTGCTCTCGCCAGCGCAACTCGACCGACGTGGCCTGTTCCGACCGGCGGCTGTGCAACGCTACATCGACGAGCATCGCAGCGGCCGCCAGGATTGGTCCATGCAGCTTTGGCAGTTCCTGACACTTGAGCTGTGGATGCAAACGTTTCTCGATGGCGGAGCGCGGAAATTTGAGTCTGAGTTAGCTCCGTCCCGGCAGGCGATTACTGCATGAAACAAGTTCTCCAACACGCGCGCACGGGTGAGATCACGGTGGAAGAAGTGCCTGCGCCGCAGCTTCTTCCGGGCTGCGTGCTGGTGCAGATCGCCGCGTCAGTGGTTTCGGCGGGAACCGAGCGGGCGTCGGCCGAATTTGCCCGGAAGAGTCTGTTGCTGAAGGCGCAATCCCGCCCTGATCTAGTGCGCGAAGTGATCAGCAAGGTGCAGCGCGACGGAATCTTCTCGGCGATTCAGGTGGTGCGCAGCCGTCTCGACCAGCCACAAAGCCCGGGCTATAGCAGCGCCGGAACCGTCATCGCGGTCGGCGATGGTGTTACCGATCTACAGCCGGGCGATCGCGTCGCTTGCGCGGGCGCCGGATTTGCCGTCCATGCCGAGGTGGCGTGCGTCCCCCGGCTACTGGTGGCGCGTATCCCCGCACGCGATCCGATCGCAGCTGACGAGGTTCCCTTCGAGGAAGCTGCCTTCGCAACCCTGGGAGCGGTGGCTCTCCACGGTATTCGGACGGCTGAGGTAAAGCTCGGCGATCTGGTCACGGTGATCGGCTTGGGATTGCTGGGGCAACTTACGGTGCAACTATTGAAGGCTGCGGGCTGCCGGGTTCTGGGCATGGACATTGATGCTTCGCGCACCGAGCTTGCCCGGCATTTGGGGGCGGATGCCGTGGCCAGCTCAGCCTCAGCCTTCCGAGCTCTTTGTACTGAAACCTCGCGCGGGGCGGGTGCCGACTCCGTCCTCATTACCGCTGAGACCGCGAGCAGCGACCCTGTCAATCTGGCCGGCGCGGTGGCGCGGGACCGTGCCATTGTGGTAGCCGTGGGTACCGTTGGCATGGACATCGAGCGCAAGGCTTATTACGAGAAGGAGCTCGATTTCCGGCTCTCGCGGTCCTACGGTCCCGGTCGTTACGACGCTGCCTATGAGCAGAAGGGACGCGACTATCCCATCGGCTACGTGCGCTGGACCGAGACCCGCAACATGGAAGCGTTCGTGCAGTTCCTTGCCGAAAAGAAAATCAACGTCGGCGCGCTGATTACGCATCGCTTTCCCGTTGAACGCGCCCAGAGTGCCTACGATCTTATCACAGGCAAATCACACGAGCCATTCCTGGGAGTGGTAATTCAGTACTCCGAGACGAGCGACAGCTCACGCACGCTCGACCTCGTGCCGGAGCTTGCGACCGCCGCGCTTCGATCAGGCGCTGCCGCCGGCGTCTCTGTGGGACTGCTTGGCGCGGGACTCTTTGCCGCGGGGACGCTGGTTCCCGCTCTGAAGAGAATCGTCCAAAACGGCTTTGGTTGCGATATGCGCCGCCACCGGGGCTCACGCCAAACATGTGGCGGCGAAGTTTGGCTTTCGCCACTGCACGACCGACGAATCCCATCTCATCCACGACTCCGCGGATCAATACGGTTGTGATTGCCACACGCCACCACCTGCACGCGAACCAGGTTCTTGCGGCGCTCGCGGCGGGGAAGCATGTCTTCTGCGAAAAGCCGCTCTGCCTGTGCGAGGATGAATTGCGCTCGATTGTTCGGGCACATCTCGGAACGACGTCCGCTACAAGGCCCGCGCTGATGGTGGGCTTCAATCGTCGCTTCGCGCCCATGGTGGTCCAGATGAAGTCGTTTCTCGCGCGGACTTCGGAGCCGTTGGCGCTGCACTATCGCATTAACGCCGGATATCTCCCGCCCGACCATTGGATGAACGATCGCGAGCAGGGCGGAGGCCGCATCCTGGGCGAGGTTTGCCACTTTGTCGACCTTCTGATGTTCCTGGCTGACTCGCCCATCGTTGAGGTCGAGGCCCGAGCCGTGGGTAACGCAGCGCGCTACAGCGGAGATAATGTGCTGGTCTCGCTGCGCTTTGCCAACGGTTCCGAGGGAACGATAAGTTACCTGGCCAATGGCGACCGCTCATTTTCCAAGGAGCGGATCGAAGTTTTCGGCGGAGGAGCGGTTGCGGTTCTGGAAGATTTTCGCCGCCTCGAGTTGGTTCGTGATGGCCGTAAAGAGACCACCCATTCGCACTGGCGCCGAGATAAGGGCCATCGCGGCGAATGGGCTGCTTTTGTCGAGTTCTTGCAACGGCGGAGCGAAGCTCCCATCCGGTTTGAGGATATCGTGTGCTCGACCCTGGCGACATTCCGCGTCAACGAATCGGTTGCGACCGGAAAGCGGCTGGCGGTGGACGCCGCCGCTTTTGTCGAAGTATCTCTTCGAGCCTCCAGCCTGAGCGAATGACCCGACCAGCGATGCAACGTCAGAGGAGATCAAGCTAGCGCATGCTTATTCTGGGCCTCAACATGTTTCACGCCGACGCCTCCGCCGCGATTGTGGACGACGGCGAAGTCAAGTTTGCTATCGCCGAGGAGCGACTTAACCGCCATAAGCATTTCGGTGGTTTCCCCGCACTGGCTGTCAAAGCTTGCCTGGATGCGGTCGGGGCGAAGATCTCTGACGTGGAGCACGTGGCCGTTGGCCAGGACAGTGATGCGAATCTCGCCAAGAAAGTTCAATACGCGCTCGCCAACCCAGCCAGGATCCTGAATTTTATTCGCCTGCGGCAGCGCAAAGAATCCATGCGGGACGTGCGCTCACTTCTGTCCCAGGCGCTCGACATCGATTCCGGGCAGCTCCGTTTTCAGGAGCACCATGTCGAACACCACATCGCCCACATCGCCAGCGCCTATTACTGTTCGCCCTGGGAGAAGGCTGCAGGCTTCAGTTATGACGGCTCGGGCGATTTTGTTTCAACTATGATGGCGTGCTGCGAAGGTAACGAGATTGAAGTTCTCGATCGCGTGTTCCTCCCGCACTCGCTGGGCAGCGTCTATACCATGATTTGCGAATTCATCGGTTACACGAAATACGGCGATGAAGGCAAAGTCATGGGCCTCGCCCCCTACGGCAGAGACACGTATTGCGACGAGATCAGCAAGATTGTTGTACCGAAGAACGGGGGCTTTCAACTGGACCTCGGCTACTTCAAACCGCTCGGCAGCAATCAGGGCATGCAGGTACTCGCGGATGGCACGGTTCGACTGGCTCGCCATTTCTCCGGCCGCATGGAGAAATTATTCGGCCTGCCGCGTCGTCCGCACGCCGAGATCACGCAGCGCGATATGGACCTGGCCTTCGCCTTGCAGCATCGATTCGAGGAGATATTCTTTCACCTGCTGAACCGGTTGCATGAGCGAGTTCCGCTCGACGATCTTGCCATGGCCGGCGGATGCGCGCTCAACAGCGTAGCCAATGGAAAGCTTTTCGATCGCACGCCCTTCCGCCACACCTACATTCAGCCGGCTGCGGGAGATGAAGGACTGGCCATCGGGGCCGCGCTGTACACCTATCACTCCATACTCCAGCAGCCTCGCCGCCATGAACTGAAGAACTCTTACCTGGGGACGGAATTCTCCGACTCGCGGATTCAATCGGCGCTGCAGGGCGCAGGTTTGCAAAGTCACAAGCTGGAACGCGGCGCGTTGCTCGATGCGGTTGCCGGGCAGATCGCTGCCGGCAATGTGATCGGCTGGTTCCAGGGACGAATGGAGTGGGGGCCTCGTGCGCTCGGCAATCGCTCGATCCTGGCTCACCCCGGCCTACCCAACATGAAAGAAGTTCTCAACGCCCGCATCAAACACCGCGAATGGTTTCGTCCTTTTGCCCCGTCGATCCTGGCCGACCATCAGCACGAGTATTTCGAGCACGATCATCCCTCGCCCTTCATGCTGCACGTCTACAAGATCCGTCCGGAGAAGCGCAAAGTGTTATGTGCAGTGAATCACGTGGACGATACCGGACGGCTGCAGACTGTGACTCGCGAAGAGAATCCGATGTACTACGATTTGATCTCGGCCTTCCATCGCAAGACCGGAATTCCGGTGGTCCTTAACACGAGTTTCAATGAGAATGAGCCCATCGTCTGCACTCCGGAAGAAGCCATCGATTGCTTCCAGCGCACGCGAATGGACGTGCTGGCGATTGGTTCCTTCATGGTCGTAAAGCCCGGGACCGGAGAGGGCGAGGCGGCGGCCGCATCTTCCGTGGGGAAAAGTGGCGCTGCACTGCCCGTCGCAGAGGGATAGGTCGAACGTTGGTGGGCGCGGTCCGTTCCGCGCACCATTCAGTGCACCATAAATCCCGTACCCGCCACCACTAACCCCACGACTGCGAACACAAGACCGAGTCCCCAGAAGATCTTTCGGCCCGAGAGCAGTGTGATCGACGTGATGACCAAACCGATTTCCAGGAATACTTCGCCCAGATCAAATCGATCGGCTCGATTTCTTTCCGTGGCGACTTCCGCTTCCAATTCGCGAGCCTTGTCTTCGATCGCCTTCTGGTCGTCCTTGTAGCGCGCCGCTTCCCCTGAATACTTATCGCGCAGCTTCGGCAGGGCGGCAGCGTCCGTGGTGGCTGTCACCGACGTCAGGTCGGTAAAGAGTTCGTCCGTATGCCGCCGAATGTTCTTGGCCTGGTAAAAGGCCCATTGATCGGAGGCCTTGGCCTGAAGCACCACCTCTTCCGTGTGGGCGCGGTGTCCGAGCAGGGTGACCGCGGCCACCAAAACGGCCAGCATCGCCATGGTGAGCGACACCGGAGCGAGACTGGGATTGTGCTTCGCATGCTCGGCGTGTTCGTGCAGTTCGTGCAGCTCTTCCGAACTCATTCTGTTTATTCCCCCATGACTTTCACGATCACCCGCTTGTCCCGTTGACCGTCGAACTCGGCATAGAAGATTCGCTGCCACGTGCCCAGATCGAGCTTGCCCGCCGTAATGGGCACGATGACTTCATGATGGATCAGCAGCGCCTTCAGGTGAGAGTCGCCGTTATCCTCACCTGTCTCATGATGCTTGTAGTCCTTGCGAAATGGCGCCAGATGCTCCAGCCACTGGTCGATGTCCTCGATCAGTCCGCTCTCGTTGTCGTTAACGTACACGCCCGCGGTAATGTGCATGGCCGAGACCAGCACCATGCCTTCCTGCACTCCGCTTTTACGGACGATCTCTTCCACCTGCGGCGTGAGGTGCACGTAGGCGCGATGCGTCTTGGTGTGGAACTTCAAGTATTGGGTAAGCGTCTTCATTCTTCTGAGTCTCAGACCTACCGGACCGCCTCCGCCAACTTTCCGGTCGCGATCAGAGCCGCAATTCGCGCGAAGTCGGGATACATCACCCGGTCCTTCTCCATGGTCGGACACACCGCCCGAATCGCTGCATGCGCCGCCTGCCCGCGCTTCGAAGTCTTCAGCGGCGCCAGGAAGTCCAAGGCCTGGGCGACCGCCATCGCCTCGATCGCGAGCACGTTGCGCGTGTTGTCGACAACGCGCTTCAGCTTGGTAGCGGCGGTCATGCCCATGGAGACGTAATCTTCCTTATTGCCTGAAGTGGTGATCGAATCGACGGATGCGGGGTGGGCCAGCACTTTATTTTCGCTGACCAGCGCGGCTGCCGTTACCTGCGGCATCATGAAGCCGGAGTTCAACCCCGCGCCCGGCGCAAGAAACGGCGGCAAACCTTCGCTGAGGGCAGGATTCACGAGGCGCTCGATTCGCCGTTCGCTGATGCCCGCCAGCGCGGTCAACGCGATGGCCAGGAAATCCAAAGCGAACGCCAACGGCTCGCCGTGAAAATTTCCGCCGGAGATGACATCTCCCTGAGCATTGTTTGCGTCGGTAAGGAAGACCAGAGGATTGTCGACTGCGGAGTTGGCCTCGGTCTCGAACACCTCGCGGCAGTGGGCGAGCGTGTCGCGCACAGCGCCGTGCACTTGCGGGATGCAACGGAGCGAGTAGGCGTCCTGCACGCGGCCGCAATCGCGGTGCGATTCGCGAATCTGGCTGCCTTCGAGCATGCGCCGCAGGTTAGCCGCCGTCTTCATTTGGCCGATATGTGGACGGGCTTTATGAATGCGCTCGTCGAAGGCTGCGTCTGTCCCCTTGAGCGCATCGCAGCATAGTCCGCCCAGCACGTCGGCGGTGTCCACCAGCGTTTCCGCCGCCAGCACAGCCAGCGTGCCGACCGCCAGCATGGCTTGAGTCCCATTGATCAGGGAGATGGTCTCCTTGGCCTCAAGCACCAGCGGCTTGATCTGCGCGCGTTTCAGCGCTTCGCCACTGGGAATACGCGCCCCTTTTTCGTCGAAGCACTCGCCTTCGCCGATCAAAGACAAAGCAAGATGCGCCAGCGGAGCGAGATCACCACTCGCACCCACGCTGCCCTGCGACGGCACAACCGGCGTGACGCCGCGGTTGAGCATCTCGCAGAGCGTGTCGATCACGAGCGCACGCACGCCGGAATGGCCCTTGGAGAGCGAGTTTGCCCGCAACAGCATCATGGCGCGGGTTTCCAAGACGGAAAGCGGTTCACCGACGCCGACCGCGTGCGAGCGGACCAGATTCACCTGCAATTCACGAATCTGCTCGCCGGCGATGCGCACGTCGCTGAGCTTGCCTACGCCCGTGGTAATGGCGTAAGCAACCTTGTTGCTGGCAACGATCTCATCGACGACAGCGCGTGCCCGGTCCACCGCTTCGCGGGCGTCGGGAGCGAGCAGGGCGGCGCGCCGTTCAGCCGCCACTTCGCGCACCGCTTCCAGTGTGAGGTCGTTTCCGTTGATGTGCAGTGCGTTCAAAGTGCCTTTCCTGTATCGACGTTAAGTCAGAAATATTCGACCCTCTTGCGATCCTGAAAGAGCGTCTTCCGGTTTCAGGGAGGTCGCTCGGCCTTCGGCTCGTCTTACTTTCCCAACGCCGTTCGAAACGCCGTCAAGTATTTCTCGGGCAACGCCGCAATCTTCATGGTTGAATCGGTGACGATGTGCGTCGTCTCGCCCTCCGCCAAAAGGGTCCCGCCGTCTGCCCGCACCAGTTCGTAGCTGAAGACCACGACCGACTCGCGCACGCTTTTCAGTCGCGTGCGGACGACGACTTCCTCGTCGTAATACACCGGAGCGCGGTAGCGGCACTTGACTTCAGCCACCGCGATGAAGCGCCCGTCCTGGCTCTCCATGTCGCGATACGAAAATCCCATTTGCCGCATTAACTCCACACGCCCCACCTCGAACCAGATCAGATGATTGGAATGGTAGACCACGCCCATCTGGTCGGTTTCGGCGTAACGCACGCGCAGCCGAGTCTCATTCTGTGGCTTGTGATGGTTCGAACTCATTTCCCGGTCCACACCGGTTTGCGCTTCTCCAGGAACGACAATATGCCTTCGCGAAAGTCCGCAGTCGTGCGGATGGCTGCGTTCTCGCGCACCGCCGCGTCAATCTGGGTATCGAGTTCCGCGCGCGCGTGGTCGGTGAGCAACTGTTTGGTGGCTCGCAGGGACGCCGGACTGTTTTCCATCAACAGTGCAGCCAACTCGCGAGCCCGTGCCATCAGTTTCTCCGGCGCGACAATTTCGCTGACCAGGCCCATGCGTGCCGCCTCGTCCGCTCCGAAGAGTCTACCCATCAAAAGCAGATCGCGCGCCAGCTTTTCGCCCACCTGCCGCAACAGAAACGTCGAAACAATCGCCGGCACGAAGCCAATGCGCACTTCGGTATATCCAAACTTCGCATCCGGAACCGCCAGCGTGAAGTCGCATAGCAAAGCTAGTCCGGTTCCACCCGCGATCGCCGGCCCGTTTACTGCGGCAATCGTCACCTTGGGGAATTCATAGAGCGAGCGGAACAACTGGACCATGGTCTGCGAATCCTTCAGATTCTGTTCCGGGGAACGGCCGAGCAGTGCCTTTAGATTGTCCAGATCCATGCCCGAACAAAAAGCCTTGCCTGCGCCGGTCACAATGAGGACGATGGCGTCCGACTTCGCGACTTCATCCAACGCCCTCAACAGATCGTCAATCAGTTCGAAGCTGATGGCGTTGCGCTTCTCTGGGCGGTTCAGCGTGAGGGTTGCGACGCTCCCGTCGTACGCGACTTGTATGGTGTTGTAGGCCATGTCTAATCCGCCGCGTGCGAACTGGAAAACTTCGCGCCGATTCCTCCCGTCGCTTTCAGCAGCGAGTCCAGAGGCTTCAGGTCTGGCAACTTCGCGCCACGCTGCCTGAGGGTCTCGATCACCTTCTCCGTCGGGATGTTACCAACCAAAGCGTCCTGCGCAAAGGGACAACCGCCAAGTCCGCCCAAGGCAGAGTCAAAGCGGCGGCAGCCGGCATCGTACGCGGCCAGAATCTTTTCTGCGGCCTGCTCGGGGCGGCTGTGCAAATGGACACCGATCTCGAGGTAGTCGTACTTCGCCATGACCGCGCCGACCAGGTCGCCGACCTGTTGCGGGCTGGCCATGCCGACCGTGTCGGCCAGAGAAATCATGCGCAGATTTTCCACTTCCATCAGCGCGATCGCCTCGATCACCTCGTCCGGATTCCACAGGTCGCCGTAGGGATTGCCGAACGCCATCGAGATATAGACCACGACATCGAGCCCGGCGTCGTCGGCCTTCTTCTGGATGGTCTCCAGTTCTTCGAGCGCTTGCTCGGGGGACTGGTTTTGGTTCTTGCGCAGAAACGTTTCCGAAATCGAATACGGAAATCCGAGCGTCGATACCGCCTGCGTCTCAATCGCCCGCTGCGCGCCCTTTTCATTGACCACGATGCCGATGATTTCCACATCATCCGGGGGGTCGAGTTCCTTCAGCACTTCCTCCGAGTCCGCCATCTGCGGCACGGCCTTGGGCGACACGAACGATACCGCGTCAATATGCTTGAACCCCACGCTGATCAGCGCCTTCAGATAGTCAACCTTCAAGTCGGCGGGGATCAGGCCCTGCAGCCCTTGCCAGGCATCACGCGGACATTCGACCAGCTTTACGGGATCAGCACTTGGCATTTAGCAATCGGCCATTTGCAGAGAGAATTTACTAATCAGAAATCGATAATCACCAATCAACAGTCATCAATCGCAGTCCGTGTCTCCGTGGTGAATCATGTCTGCAAAACTCCCACCTTGAACTCCGCCACGTCCGGGTTCAGGGCCGCCGCTTCCAGCGCCTGCGTAATCGCATCCCTGGTTTCGATGGGATCGATGATCTTGTCAATCCACAGCCGTGCTGCCCCATAACGGGGATCGGTCTGCTCGTCGTAGGTGCGCTTCACCGACTCGTACAACTCCTTCCTCTCTTCCTCGCTCAGCTTCTTGCCTCCGCGCTCCAGTTGCTTGACTTTAATCTCGACCAGCGTGCCCGCCGCCGAATCGCCGCTCATCACCGCGTAGCGTGCCGTGGGCCAGGCAAACACAAAGCGCGGATCGTAGGCCTTCCCGCACATCGCATAGTGGCCGGCGCCGAACGATCCGCCCACGATCACCGTGATCTTCGGCACCACGGAATTCGCCACCGCGTTCACCATTTTCGCACCTGCTTTGATGATGCCGCTCCATTCCGCGTCGCGCCCCACCATGAATCCGTTGACGTCGTGAAAAAAGACGAGCGGGATCAGGTTCTGGTTGCAGTCCATGATGAAGCGCGCGGCCTTTTCGGCGGACTCGGTATAAATCACTCCTCCGAACTCGACCCGTTTATGACCCTCCTGATCGGTCTGCTGGGCGTGCACCTTCTGATTGGCGACGATTCCCACGGCAAAGCCACCGATGCGTCCGTATCCACAGATCAGGGTTTTTCCGTACTCCGGCTTGTACTCGTCGAAACGGCTGCCATCGAGCACGCGGGCCAGCACTTCCTTCATGTCGTAGGGACGGGCCGGTGACGAGTCATAGATGCCGTAGATTTCTTCGGCAGCCAACGCAGGTTCGACGGGCTTCTTCCGGTCCCAGGGAGACAGGCGCCGGTATCCCCACTTCTCCACGATCGAGCGAATGCGGGCCACGCAGGCCTGGTCATTCGGTTCGCGGAAGTCAATGGTGCCGCTGATCGCTGAATGCATCGCCGCGCCGCCCAGATCTTCAGCCGAAACTTTCTGCCCAATCGCCGCTTGCACCAGTGCCGGACCTGCCAGAAACAACCCGCTGCCGTCGGTCATCAGCACGTGGTCGCACATCACCGGCAGGTAACCGCCGCCAGCCACGCACATGCCCATGATGGCGGCAATCTGGGGAATCCCCAGCGCCGACATCACCGCGTTGTTGCGAAAGACGCGCCCAAAATCGTCGGTGTCGGGAAACACATCTTCTTGCAGCGGCAAGAAGACCCCGGCGGAATCCACCAGGTAGATCGTCGGGATGCGGTTCTCGATGGCAATGTTCTGGGCCCGGATCACCTTCTTCGACGTCATGGGGAAGAACGCACCCGCTTTCACCGTGGCGTCATTGGCGATGATCATTACCATGCGGGTATGCACCCGCGCCAGACCGGTGATCACGCCCGCGGCCGGCGCCCCGCCCCACTCCTCGTACATGCCGTGCGCAACGTAGAGGCCGAGCTCGAAAAACGTCCCGGGATCGGCCAGGAGTTCAATACGCTCGCGGGCGGTCAGCCGTCCCTTGTTATGCTGGTTCTCGATCGCCTTGGCGCCGCCGCCCTCGGCAATCTGCTCCTCCTCATTGCGAACTTGCGACATCAAGTCAGCCAGAAAGCGCATGTTGGCTTCAAAGCGCGCCGACGTGGGATCGATCTTCGTCGCCAGCACATTCGACGGTGCAGACGAGGTCGCTGTGAGAGATTCGTTACGGTCAGCCATGGGTCGAGAAACGAAGACGCGGACTGCTTACGGTATACCACGCGGGCGGAACCGCGCAATGCGGCGGGGCCTAACCTTGACAGGCAAGGAGGTGGCAGCAGGTCACAGCCCGATTCGGCGCAGGGCCTCGGCCACAGGATCGTCGGCAATGGCGTTAACCAGCCCTATGCGCAATGCCTGCTGGGCAGTGACCTTGTCCGCTGCCACGAACATTTCGAGAGCGCGTGCTTTGCCGACCAAGCGGGGTAACCGCTGTGTACCTCCCCATCCGGTGACCAGGCCCAGGGCTGCGCCGCGGTGTCCAAAGACGGCACGCGGCGACGCAATCCGATGGTGGCAGGCCAAGGCTAAATCGAGCCCGCCGCCCATGCAGTAGCCTGAAATCGCGGCAAACACCGGGGCAGGGAACTCGTCGATCGATCGCATGAGCGCCTGCCCCATCCGCGAGAATTCGAAAGCGGCGGGGCCGTCGAGCGCCGCAATCTCCTCCAACTCCGCACCAGCCGAGAAAAACCTGTCGTTCCCGCCAATTACCAGCGGTCGCCCTTCCACGGCTAGCTGACCGACGGCCGCAATCAGATCCAGCACGCAAGCGCGCGAAAGGCGGTTCGTTCCATCCCGGGACTGGAGTTGCAAAAGGAGAACCTCGCCCTCGCGTCCGAGACTGAAAAAAGCAGAGGCCATCACCGTTGACTTCCTGATCCCGCTCGACTCGCGAACCTCCCCGGAACAGAACCGCTCTTGTTGTTTGCGCCGCCCTTTTTCATGCCGGCAGACCCGTACCGAAGTAACGCGATGGTCTCAGCCCACCTTGCCGAAAGTCAAACAGGGTGGATTTCGGGTGACTTGCCGCAGAAGAACGGCAAAACATACCCCACAGTCACGAGAGACAGGACATCGGCATGTTACAGATTCGGAACATCGTGATGGCGTTTCTGCTGCTGGGCGGTTCGCTCGGGGCCCAGACCTCGACTCCGAGTGATGCCGAAACACCTGCACTTCTGGTGCAGCAGATACAAGCCTTGCAGAAGGAAACTGGAGAACTGCGGGAACGAGTGAAGGCGCTTGAGGGCGACCGATCGAAGAGTTCGTCCGCCGCCCCTGAGGCTGCAGAGCCTGCTCTCCAACCACCCCAGACCAGCCCAGGGCCCGCCACGACCGAGCCATCTCCCGAGTTGATCGCCGCGCTGCACAATATTCATGGCATTCAGTGGCGTGGCTTCGGAGAAGTCAATTACAAGGTTCTCGATCAGCGCCAGCCTGAACTTGGCACTTATGGTTTCAATGCGGGGTCAGCGGGGAACTTCTACACCGGCGATTTTGATTTGTTCCTCACTTCCAGACTTGCCGATAAAGCCAGCGTGCTTTCCGAAATTATTTTCGAGGAACGCGAAGCGCAGAGCTACAAGGTTGATCTGCGCCGAGTTCTGCTTAAGTACGACTATAACGACCGCTTAAAAATATCCTTTGGCCGTTACCAGACCGCCATTGGGTACTATAACTGGGCGTTTCGCAGCGCTGCCTGGCTGCAAACCACTGCGGATCGGCCGCTAGTGATGGAGTTCGCCTCAAACGGCGGGCTTCTGCCCACGCAAGCAGTTGGCGTTGAGGTTGCCGGGTCCATTCCGTCGGGGAAACTCGACCTGAATTACATCTTTGAGTATGGATCTGCCGACACCGTCCGTCCGGACATCAACGGTTCGGGCATCTCGAATGACGAGAATGACGGTAACCACGTCAACGTCGGCTTCTTCCTTCGGCCCTCGCTGGCACCCGGCTTGCAATTAGGAGGCTCGTTCTTTCATGACAGGATCAGCGATTCCGAGGTTTCGCTGGCGGACCGATACGGTCAAAGCGTGTTCAACTCTTATGCGGTGTACACCGCTCACGGGGTTGAATTTCTTAACGAGGCCTTCCTGATCCGCCAATCCCAGGTGGGAAGTCGAGTCATTTTCAACACTCCGGCTTTCTATACGCAGATCGCCAAACAGTGGGGGCACGTCCGGCCTTTTTTTCGTTACCAGTATGTGAATGCGGGCCCGGAAAACTCAATTTTCGACGACGTGGGCCTGCGGGCTGGTCCGTCGTTTGGCGCTCGTTACGACCTGAACGACTACATCGGCTTCAAGGCGCAGTTGGACCACACGTTGCGCCGGGGCGAACCGGACTTGAACGGTCTGCACCTGCAAGCGGCGTTCACGTTTTGAGGCCCAAACAACGTATGAGCAAGAAATCAATCGTCGTCCTGGTGCTCACTTGTTTGGCCGCACTGGCTCCTCAGTGTGCGGCACAGGCCGGGGACGTTGCGGTGGTGGTGAATCCCAACAGCCGGGTGACCAACCTCAGCATGGCGGATCTGCGCAAGATTTTCGCCGGGGAGAGGCGCACCTGGCCGGGCGGTATCACGATCAAGCTCATCCTCCGCGCTCCCGGCTGTCACGAGCGTCTGGTGCTCCTCAAGCTGCTGGGAATGTCGGAGAGGGAATACAAGCAATACTGGGCGGCGGAGACGTTTCGCGGTGAAGTCGACTCCGAGCCTTTTACCGCCCCGTCTTTGGGAATGGCGGTAGAGGCCACCAAGGTGTTTCCCGGAGCTATCAGCCTGGTGGGTGGGCAGAACGTTAGACCGGGCATGAACGTGAAGGTGATCAAAGTGGACGGGCACCTGCCGGGCGAAGAGGGTTACTCGGTCCACTAAGCCCGCTGCTGTTCTAAGAGCTACAAGCTTCTGTCGATCCACTCCGCCAACCGGCAGCCGTCCTCCTCCAGCAAAAACGTTCCAGCGCCGAAGCACTCCCCAAAGATGCGATGCGATTCAGGATCGCGCGCGACCCGCGTGATCCACTGCTGCCCCACGCGATACTGTGCGGCTGTGAACCACTTCTGGGGAAGGACCTCCACCAATCCCGCCTGCAAGTAAAAAACAAAGAGCGCAAATGCCGGATCGTCGTTCGACATTGCCTTGTAGCTGGAGGGAACAATCAATTCGTCCACGGTCGCAAGTTCCGGCGGCACTTCGATCTTGTGCATGCCCGGGCCCAGGGTTAACGGAACCTCGAATTCCGCTACGGGAGGCGTCGCTGCGTAAATACGGTCTGAAGATGGTTTGAACCAGCCCGCAACCTCCGCCAGATCGAACCCTCTTAGTTGGTCAGGGTCGAAGCAAGTGAGGCGAATGTTCCGACCCTCCGGGCACCAGATTCCCAGAAGATGCGGTGGCACCAGGAAGGGGCGGCAGTAAGTATTCAACGCGAGGCGAGCTTGATCTGGCTGCTGTTCCAGGCCGAAGGTAACAAGATGCCCAACTGGACCCTGTTCGCCATGATGCGTCCAGGTGAAACGCTGCCCCGCCAGAGAGCGGAAGGCAGGGAAGGTCTCCCAGTACCACGGGACCGGTCCGACGGTCTTGGACAGGATATCTCGTACGCGGGAAGTGTTGATCTCGGCCATCAGCCAGCCGCCGGCACGCCGGGCCCCTTGACGTGTGTGCGAATGAACTGCACGATGTCATCCATCGCCGTGCCCGGCTGAAAAATCGCGGCCACGCCGGCCTGCTTCAGCCCTTCGATATCCTGGTTCGGAATAATGCCGCCCACCACCACGATCACGTCGTCCATCTTGTTTTGCTTGAGCAGGTCCATCACGCGCGGAACGATGGCGTTGTGCGCGCCGGAAAGAATCGAGAGCCCGATGACCTGTACATCTTCCTGCAGCGCCGCGCTAACGATCATCTCCGGCGTCTGCCGCAGGCCGGTGTAAATCACTTCCATGCCGGCATCCCGAAGGGCGCGAGCAATGACCTTTGCCCCACGATCGTGCCCGTCGAGGCCGGGCTTCGCCACCAGCACACGGATTTTGAGGTCAGCCATCGAACACCATTTAACCACAGAGGGCACGGAGGTTCACAGAGGCAGCGAGCACACGAGCAACCCGATCGATGTGGTTAAAGGGTTTTGATGTCCAAACTCCGCCACAAATACCAGCAAGCCACGCTGCGGTAGGGCTCCCAGGGCTTCGCGATCTTCACCATGACCTGCGGCTTGGGCAGCTTGCGCTTCTTGTAGTGCTTTTTGATCGCTGCCTGCACTCCGTAGTCTCCCGTGGGCAAGACGTTTTCACGTTTCAAGGTGAACATCAGAAACATCTGCGCCGTCCACACTCCGATGCCTCTTACTTGGGTGAGATGATCGATCACTTCGTCATCCGGCAAATCCGGCAGTCTCGCGAAGTCGAGCAACCCGCTGGCCGTCTTTGTCGATAGATCCTTCAGGTACGAGGATTTCTGCTTCGAGAGCCCAACGCTGCGAAGCTGCTCATCCGTGAGCTTGAGAATTCCCTGGGGCGTGACCGGGTCTCCCGCCAGCTCCGCAAAGCGATTGAAGATGGTCGCGGCCGCTTTTCCGTTCAGTTGCTGGTAGACAATGGACTCGGCCACGCTGGAAAACTCCGGCGGCGAAAACTCCATGCGGCACGGCCCCACGCGCTCCATGATCGCGCGCAGGATGGGGTCGGATTTCTTGAGATGGTGGATGGCTTTGCGCATGGCAATAGGATTACCACAGAATCGCTCTCAAGGCGAAGAAAAAACGAATACACCGGGAACTTCACGCAGCTTTGTGCTCGCCCCGCCGGAAGTTCTCCATCAGATGTTCGGAAGTGCGCAGCGAGAAGGCCAGAATGCTGATCGTCGTGGTTTTGTCGGTGCAGTTCAGAAACACGCTGGCATCGCACACATACAGGTTCGGCACGTCGTGCGTTTGGCCAAAGCGATTGGTCACAAAATTCTTCGGATCATTTCCCATGCGGCAGGTTCCCGTTTCATGCAGGCTCCAGCCGGGAATCTCCGGCGCCTCGCCCGCACCTTCGAGCACGCCGCCGGCCGCGCGCAGCACTTCGGCGCACACTTCTTTCGAGTGTTCCCACATCTTGAGCACGTTTTCGTCCCATTCGAAGTGCATGCGAGCCACCGGAATGCCGTAGGGGTCCTTCACCTCGGGATCGAGATCCATGTAGTTCGTATCGGAACGCAGCGAGGGCGCCTGAATACCGAAACTCACCGGCGCCGGGTAGCGCCGCTTGACCTCGCGTTTGAACGACGAGCCAAAGCCGTCCATGTTGGTGGCGAAGCCGGGAAACTCCTGGCAGCCGCCGTCGGGATAAACAGAATATCCCCGGATAAATTTCTCTTCGTGAGGATCCTTCAGATTCTGCCAGCGCGGCATCCAGGCGATGGTGCTGTCGGCGACGTGGTCCGGAAAGCTGGGCTGCCCCAGCAACTGCGGCAGGTATCCACGCGCCGACTCCCCGTAAAGATGATCGCAAAGATTACGCCCCAGTTGCCCGCTGGAATTGGCGATTCCGTTGGGCCAGTGCCGTGATTTCGAATTCAGCATAATGCGCGCCGATTCTATGCAGGACGCCGCCACCACCACCGCGCGCCCGTACACTTCCACTTCCTGCCTGGTCTTGCGGTCGATGTATGCGACGCCGGTCGCCTGCCCGTTTTCATCGACAAGAACGTTTTTCGCCAGGGCATTGGTCCGCAATTCCAGGTTCCTGGTGGCTTCGGCCTTGGGCAGCAGGAAATACGGCGTAGAAAAAAACGCGCCCACATCACAGCCGGTGGTGCACTCCCCGCAGAAATGGCACGCCGGGTGCCCTTCATAGGGCTGCGTGAGTTGCGCGCAGCGATCGGGCAGATAGGGCACGCCCACCTTGTTACACCCCGCCTGCAGAATCCAGTCCAGGCAGCGAAAGTGGAACGGGGGCAGATACGAACCGTCGGGATTGCTCGGCCGGTTCTGCACCGTGCTGGCCACGCCAATCATTTTTTCCACGCGCGTGTAGAACGGGCTAATCTCATCGTAGGTAAGGGGCCAGTCCACGTCGTAGCCATCCCGCGAAGCGGCGCGAAGATCAATATCGCCGAAGCGCGCCGAACTACGCCCCCAGAAATTGGTCTTGCCGCCCACGGCATTGCAGCGCGGCCACATCCATTTCGTGCCCGGCGCAACGGTGAACGGAATTTCGTGGTCCCATGCCGCTTTGGTGTATTCGTTGTCCATGTAGCCAAAGGACTCGGCCCGCCGCTTGGGATCGTCGAGCCCGCGGAACTTCATGTCCCAGGGCATGCGGTGGTAACGGAAATCCTTCTCCGGATCGAGCCTCCGTCCCGCATTCAGCGCACACACTTTCAATCCTGCCTCGCACAGCGTCTTGATCGTCATGCCGCCGCCGGCGCCGGTTCCAATCACGATTACGTCGAAGATTTGTTTGGACATGGTTTCTGGATCCTGTGCCACAGAGGTTTCAGGAACTCACCTGCGAGAGCTGCTGGTGTTCTGGATCGTCCTTGTGCGGGCACTCCGGCGATTCGGAATAAAATTTCAACGCCGGATTGTCCAGTTCCTTGAACCCCAGTTCGCTGGTGTAGAAGCCCGTCACCGTGTACTCGCGGAACAGGCTAAAGAACGTGCGCCCATCTTCCTCGCCCGGGCGCGCCTTCTCTTTGAACCCAAGGGGTTCGAGGAGGGAGAGTTGCTGCTCAGGTGTGAGTTCGACAAAGCGCTTGCCGGCGCTGCGCTCGCTGTGCGCGTTCAGCCAGGTCAGCCCGGTGCGGAACGCGTACTGCACATCGGGGTCGCTGAATACCATGAAATCGATAAACTCCGCCACGCCCGCCTCCTTGGCCCCCGGCGTGCCGTCGCTCGGAATGATCATCTCAGCCAGTCGCTCGACGGTCGCATACTCCGCGGCCGTGAAGAACTGTGGATGATAGATCGCAGGCTTGATCTGCAACGCAGCGTTGCCGATATGCCCGCAGGCGAACGCCCACTTGCTGAAACCCGGAAACTGCGCCGCCGCCGCTGCCGTTCCCAGGATGCGCAGCACTTGCCGCCGTCCAACCCCTTGTCCTGCCATCGAGTTCTCCAATACAGATTTTTCGTTCCGAGCGGATCGAGGAATCTTCTGCTCCCGCTACGAAAGAAATCCGATCGTCTTTTCCACTAATTCCGCGGTTGGTTTATAGGGATCGCCCGGTGCGTCGTACTCGATCGAGCAATATCCCTTGTACCCGTGCTTCTTCAGAATGGCGAAGGTCCGCGCCAGGTCCACGTGCACGGCTTTCCCTTCCTCGTTGACCTCGCCATCCTTCACGTGGCAGATTCCGTAGGCATGCGCAAACATAGCGTCAATGGCGCGGTAAGCGAAGTCTTCGTCATGCGCAGCCAGAGAGTTGCCAAAATCGGGCAGGGCCCGCAGCCACGGACTATTCACCTTCTCAATCACCTGCACGATAAAAAATGGATCTTCGCTGACCGGATTGTCGTTCTCGAGATGAACAACAACGTTCTTCTTCGCTCCATATTCCGCCACGCGGGCGAGTGTGTCCGCGGCAAGGTGCACGTCAGGTTTGGAATCCTTGGCGCCATCAATGTGCGTGCGAATGCTCGGAGAGCCGAGCGCCGCGCCCACATCAACCCATTGCTTGCTCGCCCTAGCGGCCCTGTCACGCTCAGCCGGGTCCGTCGAATACTGGCTGTGCCCACCATCCACGGCGATGTCCACGACAGCCGAGCCGGCCTTTTCCACCGCAGCGCGGAACTGCTCCAGATATTTCGGATCAGTCGAGGGGAAGATCGGACTCCAGGGCTCGATCTTATGCACGTTGAATTTCTCAGCCACATGCGCCGCGAAATCCTTCAACTCGATCTGTTGCGCCGCTGGAATCGTACTGGGAGACTTGCCGTCCCAACCCTTCCATCCCACAATGAATTCGCGAAAGGGATAAGCCGCCACCGCCACTCGTTCCCGCGGCACAGTGGGGAATTTGAAAGAGGGTTCAGCGCTCGCGGCGGCTGTTGCCAGTTGGGGCAAAAGCCACGCCCCGGCCGCCGCGCCGGCGCATTGCCCAAGAAATCGTCTGCGGGTTGTAGCCTTCATGCGCGCCAGTGTACCAGAGAATTTCGCCGTGGCGCGGGCTGCGAGAAGCTGACTCTGCGACTACCTGTGGTCCCGCAGCAGTTTGGCTCGGTCTTCCGCACGTTGTGCTTCGGCGGTCTTTCCCAGACCTGAATAGGCCCGAGCCAGCAGTTCGAAAACCTTCGCGTTCTGCGACTGTGTCTGCGAGAGAGCTTGCAGCTCTTGTGCCGCTTCGGCGAAGTTGCCCTCGGCGATCTGCGCCATTGCCAGTGCGATCTGTGCTTGCACGCTGTCCGGTTGCAGGAGCAGTGCCGCTTCCAACTGGTCGTCGGCGGCTTTTGGATCTTTCAGGTCCAGATAGATCTGCCCCAGCAGCAGGCGTGCCTGAAACTGACCCGGCAGGAGCTTGAGGCTGGTTTCGAGGGCGTCCCGTGCCCCCTTGAGATCGTTCAATTTCTGTAGCGCCTGCCCCTCGTAAAACGCCGCGGTCGCGTCATCCGGACGAACCTCCAGAGCGCTTTTCAGATGTTGAGCGGCTTTGGCGTAGTCCCCCGCCTGCAATTCCATCTCGCCCAGTTGACGCAGTGCGGTCGGCGATTTGGGGTCGAGCGCCAGCACCTTCTCCAGTGCTTGGCGACCTTCCTCGGAGCGACCGTCTTCGGAAGCGATCATCGCCGCGTGCAATAGATTCTGTTCTTCGATCTTGTCCTTCGGGTCAGGGAGGGAAGATGAGGCTGTTAAGGGTGTGCCGCCGGACCCGGCAGGAGCCGGATAGCCCAGCGCCTTCAGTTTGCTGCCGGTATCTCCGGCAGCCGCCGGCTTGGAACCCTCAATCGCGGCTTCCCGCGCATGTAACTCCGCCAACATTGTGCGTGCTTTCTCAACGTGCGTGTCCAGCGCTTCGTAGTGGTTGTGCAATTCGCCGGCATCGAGGTGCAAGTCATAGAGCTCGGGGCGAGGCGCCTCGATGAACTTGAATCCGTCGCTCCGCAGCGAACGCAGTGGGGCCCAGCCGAAGCGCAGGGGATAGTCCGTTTCACCGAACGCCGGGAGTTCGGTCTCATCGGTTCCTGCAAAGTAGGGCTTCAGCGATTCTCCGTCGCATTTCTGCGGAACCGCGGCATCCACCAACGTCAGTATGGTCGGAAGAATGTCAACCGTGCGCACCTGCGCGTGCACCACCGTGCCGGCATGGAGTCCCTCCGGCAGTTTGACGATCAGCGGCACGTGGGTCGTCGAGTCATACAAAAAGATTCCGTGCGTGTCTTCATGATGCTCTCCCAAGCCTTCGCCGTGGTCGCCGACCACGATCATGATGGAGTTCCTGTAGCGCCCGGTCTGCCGGAGATAGGCGACGAAGTTGGCAAGAGCGGAGTCCGCGTACGCGATCTCTCCGTCGTAAAGGTGGTCCTTGTAGGTCAGGGAATAGGGAGCCGGCGGTTCGTAGGGATCGTGCGGATCGTAAAGATGCACCCACATGAAATGGGGGCCCGCAGGGTGCTTGCTCAACCAGGCTTCGGCGTGGTGCACGACCTGCATGCCCCGGCGTTCGACGCGTCCCCACCGGGACTTGGTCAGCGGATGTTCGGGGAAGTTGTCGTAATAGTCGAAGCCCCGGTCGAATCCCGGGGCCAGCATCTTACTATCGAGGATGACCGCGCCAATAAAGCCTGCCGTGTGATATCCCCGTGCTTTCAGCAGCTCTGCCAGCGTGGGGTGGGCGGGCGACAGCGGCACGCCAAAATCCGTTACACCGTGAGAGCCGGGCAATAGCCCCGTGAGAATGCTGGCGTGGGAAGTATTGGTGATCGGACTGGGAGTAAAGGCCTGCGTGAACCGGATCCCGTCTTGCGCCAAATCGTCGAGCGCGGGTGTCTTGACGCGGTCGTAACCGTAGCAATGAACGTGGTCCGCCCGAAGAGTGTCGATGGTGATCAGGAAAACGTCGGGCGCCTGCTTTCGGGGTGACGCACCTGCATTCAGACTCCAGGACAAGCACGCGCAGAATGCGAGCAGTGCACGAAAGGCCCTCATCGGCCCCTCAGACTAACACAATTCACGGCGTCCTCACTCGTAATTGGCGACGTGTCTCTGGCGTATAATTTCTTCTTCACATGGCCTCCTTTCGGTTTTGGGCGTTGTTATGCATGGCTGGTCTGGCTCTCCCTTCCGGCCTGCAGGCTGAGGTGAAACCTCAGCCGAACGTTGTGGTTATTACGATTGATACCCTGCGGGCTGACCACCTGGGCTGCTACGGCTACAAACTTATACGAACTCCGAACATCGACGCTCTCGCCGCTCAGAGTGTGCGCTTTGAACGAGCCTACACTCCCGTACCCGTGACCCTGCCCGCACATACGGCGATCTTCACCGGGACCTACCCTATGTTCAGCGGGATGCACGATTTCAGCGGCAACAAGCTCAATCCCAGCCAGCCCACGCTGGCGTCCATCCTGAAGCAGCATGGCTATGTGACTGGTGCGGTGATCGCCTCTGCTGTCTTGGACTCGCGCTTCGGATTGAACAAAGGATTCGATTTTTACTATGACCACTTCGACTTTAACCGGCTGCAGGAAGCGAATCTCGAGGAAATGGAGCGTCCGGGGAACGTCGTTGCCGATGTTGCGCTGGATTGGCTCGGCAAGCATTACAAAGAAAAGTTCTTTCTCTGGATGCATCTCTATGATCCGCACTATCCATACAACCCGCCGGCGCCTTACAGCGCGGAATACAAGGATCGTCCCTACGACGGAGAGATCGCGTTCGCCGACTCGCAGGTCGGGCGTTTGATCGCTTTTCTGAAAGCTAAGGGGTTGTACGGCAGTACGCTGATTGTGCTCAGCGGCGACCATGGTGAAAGCCTCGGCGAACACGGCGAGAGGAATCACGGTTTCTTCATTTATAACGCGACGCTCCATGTTCCAGTGATCATTCATTTGCCGGGAACCGCATCGCCGAAGGCTGTGCCCGAACTGGTGAGCCTGGTCGATCTCACGCCGACCGTACTCCAGTTCTTGAGAATGGACGTCCCTCCCCAGGTGCAAGGACAGAGCCTTCTGCCGCTCATGACGGCAAAGAGGGAGAAAGAAGAGGACGCTCGCAGCCTTTATGCGGAGACTTTCCTTCCCCGCCTCCACTTTGACTGGAGCGAGTTGCGATCCGTTGAAACCGAAAAATATCATTTCATTCAGGCGCCCCGGTCCGAACTCTACGACCTGAGCAGTGATCCGGGCGAGACCCGGAATATCTATCCCGAAAGAAAAGCGGTTGCCGAGGAACTTCAGGCCCGCCTGAACGCTCTGCTTCGCCAATACAGCGCTGACCAGGAGTTGGCCCAGAAGACCGGACTCGATCCGGCGCTCATGGAGCGGCTGAAGTCTTTGGGATACGCCGGCTTCTCCGGGGGGACGAACTCTTCCGCCACCAGCGCCTCACTGCCGGACCCGAAAGACCGCATCCAGACGTACGAAATGATCTCCGACGCGATGGCGGAGAGCCAGCACGGCGAATATGAGAGCTCTGTGGAGAAGCTCACCTCCGCGCTTAAGACTGATCCAGCATCGGTGCCGGTGCACTATCTGCTGGGGCTGAACTATTACCGCCTGCGTGAGTTCGCGAAAGCAGCGGACGCATTCCAGCATGTTCTGCAACTCAGTCCTGATTACGAGTTGGCGCTTTTCAATTTAGGGTTGACGTATGCGCGCCTGGGCGATTTCGATCAGTCGATCCAAACTTTGAAGCATGCTCTCGACCTGGACGGCACTAATTTCTCCGCTGCTTACAACCTCGGCGCCGCCTATTTGAAGGAGCAGAAAATTCCGGAGGCCGCGGGCGCATTCCGTCAGTCGACTAACATTGATCCCGAATACGCTCCCGCCCATCGCGCCCTGGGAGAGATCCTGCTTTATCAGGGACAGATCGATGGCTCGATCGTCGAGTTGCGTCGTGCGGCGGAACTCGATTCCAGAGACCCGGGTACGCATGCTGCCCTGGCGAAAGCGCTCTCGGCCAAGGGCTTGAACGCTGAGGCTGACGAAGAGATGCGCAAAGCGCAGACATCGCGCCCTCAATAGATCAGAAACAGAAAATGCGGATGGACCCGGACTGATGATCGGAACTGAATCGCGAAATGGCGCCAGGTGGCAGTGCGTCCGGCTGTTCTTTGTTGTTCTGGCGTTCGCCCAGGTACTGGCTGCGGCCACAGCGAGCGCGCATAAGCCTGCTCCCGACGTCATCTTGATTACTATTGACACGGTCCGCGCCGATCATCTCGCATGCTATGGCGCAAAAAACATTCAGACTCCAACGCTCGATTCTCTGGGCCGCGATGGCGTCATTTTCGAACGCGCAATCTCGCAGGTTCCGCTGACCTGGCCCTCGCACACGGCCATTCTCACTGGTTTGTATCCCTTCCAGAACGGGGTGCAGGATTTCACCGGGCCGCCGCTCGATGCGCGTTTCCGCTCGGTGGCTCAGGCGTTTCAGCACCACGGCTATGCCACCGGCGCCGTCGTCAGCGCTTTCGTGTTGGACCGAAGTTGGGGGTTGGCCCGCGGTTTCGATTTCTACGACGACGCGTTCTCTGCTGAAGAATTTCTCAACCGTGATTTGGGTCTCGTCGACCGCCGCGCCGACGAAAGCGTGGATCACGCGCTCTCTTGGCTGAAGAAAAATCAGCGTCGGCCGTTCTTCTTCTGGCTTCATCTTTATGATCCCCACAGCCCCTACGATCCGCCTGAGCCCTACCGGAGCGAGTATCAAGGGCATCTTTACGACGGAGAGATTGCCTACGCCGATCACGAATTGGGGCGCGTGATTGCATGGCTAAAGCAAAGCCACCTTTATGATCGCAGCCTGATCGTATTTGTCAGTGATCATGGCGAGTCGCTGGGAGAACACGGCGAGCACGAGCATGGCTTCTTTGTCTACAATGCCACGGTTCACGTGCCGCTGATTGTGAAACCGCCCGCCGGGAGCGGTTTTCGGAGTGCACGGATTTCGCGGCCGGTGGAGACGACGGCTATTGCTCCGACTCTGATGAGAGTGGCCGGGATTCAGGATCCCGTGGAGCGGCAGTTTTCCTCGCGCGGACTGCTCGATACCGGTGCCCCCTCCCCCGGTGCTCCATCCCCCGGTGCCCCATCTGACGATGCAGCCTACAGTGAGACGTTCTATCCGTTCAGTTCATTTGGATGGAGTCCGCTGCACGCACTCGAAACCAGCCGCTATCACTACATCGACGCCCCCCAGCCCGAACTCTACGATCTCGCCGCCGACCCGGAAGAAACGAACAATCTGGCGGCGCAACAGACGGCGACCCTGGCGGTTCTCAAAGACAAGCTGCAAACTCTGCTGAAAAGTCGTCCCTACACCCCGGCAGCATCCAATAGCTCTGGGCTAAGCCAGGACGCGCTCGACAAGTTGCGCGCCCTCGGTTACGTGGCCTACCGTTCGCCGGTCTCGGCAGGCGCGCTGGCATCCGGGTTGCCCGATCCCAAGACCAAGCTGTGGGAATTCAACTCGATCCTCGACGCCGAAGACGCGCTGCGCGCGGGAGATATCCCGAAGGGCAGGTCTCTGCTGCTCCAGGTACAGGAGAAGGACCCTGGAATGTATGTCGTCCCTTTCGTGCTGGGCGAAGCCGCGCTGGGCCAGAAACAGTGGGAGGAAGCCGCCACCCAACTCCACAAGTGTCTCGATCTCAACCCCCACTTCGACCAGGCCATGCTGGGACTGGCGCGGGCGCTGATTTTTCTGGGAAAGACCGATGAGGCCACGCAGTGGGCCAAGCGCGCGATCCAGTATAACCCTGAGAATTACCGCGCCTGGTACCAACTGGGCTTCATCGATGAACGATCGGACAAGGAGCAGGCGGTGGCCGACTACGAAAAGGCGATCTCCATTCAGGCCGCCTTCGCCCCTCTCCAGCGCGACCTCGGGCTGCTGCAGGTCGAACTCGGCGCCTATTCCGAGGCTGCCAAACATCTTTCCCGCGCCGTCGACCTGGGCCTTAAGGACGCGAATCTCTCCAATGCTCTTGGAATCTGCTACAGCCGCACCGACCGTCTGCGCGCGGCCGTCGCCAGTTACAAGCAGGCCATAGAACTCGATCCCGGCCTGGCCCAGGCGCATCTGAATCTTGGTTTTGCCTACGAGCGACTCAATGAGAAAGCTCTGGCCGCTGCCGAATACCAGCAAGCCTGCCAACTGAAGGCAGACCTGTGCGAGATCATCAAGAAGCACACACAATAGATTGTCAGTTGGGAAGACTGTTAGTTCGGAACCGCTGCGGGTTTCGGGTTGGATTCCAATTTCTGCAGAACCTGCTTGGCCTGGGCGCTATAGGCACTATCGGGTAGCGTCGCCAG
The DNA here is from genome assembly GCA_963825155.1 of uncultured Acidobacteriaceae bacterium. Lineage (GTDB taxonomy): Bacteria > Acidobacteriota > Terriglobia > Terriglobales > Acidobacteriaceae > Sulfotelmatobacter. The sequence continues at coordinate 148,520 of CAWGRZ010000010.1, forward strand.
AAGGTCCCGAAGCTGCGAGGCTGCAGCCATCTTGCGGCCCTGTTGCAGCAGCAGATTTACCAGTTGCAGACGGTACTGCGCCTTGGTGGGATCCAGCTGAATAGCCCTGAGCAAAGCGATTTCCGCCTTAGGCAGATTCTTTAGCCGCAGGTTCAAGGAGCCCAGCAGGAACTGGCCGAAAGCCGAGTCCGGCTGCCGCCGCAGGCCTTCGTCGAGAAATTGCCGCGCATCCGGCATCTGGCCGGTCAGCATGCACACATTGCTCAGGTTGAAATAGGCGGCGGCATCGCTCTGATTGAGCTGCACCACTCTTTCGAATTCCTTGCGGGCATCGGGAAAATCAGATTTGCTGACGTAATCCGACCCCAGATTATTGTGGGCCAGGTAAAACTCCGGAGCGATTGCCACCGCCTTCTGATAATGCCGGATCGCGTCCTCCCGTTTTCCTTCCGCATCCGCGCTCAGCCCTTTCTCGAACTCCTTGACCGCCCGCTTCGGGAAGCGGTCGGCATATTCACGCACGTCGATCATGTCGGGATTGGAGCCCTTCGGATTCGGCGAAGCCGCCGCATCCGGCTTGTCCTTCTTCCTGGGCACGAGCGTGATCTCGACATAGACCGTCGGAGCCTGCTGGGCCGGATCGATGACGACCATCTGCCGCACCGGTTCATAGTGGTCGTCATTCACGACCACATAATACGGATTGGGCTCAAGACCATGGAATCCGAAGGTGCCAGAGGAATCAGCGTAGACGCTATCCATGGGCGCGCCCCGCACTTCGAGGGTCACCAGCACCGGCTCGGAAGGCGTATCCCCCCGCAGAACGCTGATGTGGCCGACTACATTGCCCAAGGTTTGCTGCGCTGAAACCGAAGGGGATAGCAACGACCAAATCGTGACGCAGATCAACACGGCAAGAACGGGCCTGCGCGAATGAGCCGAAATGCCCAACTGAAACCACCCTTAAGGAAAAATGGGCTTGTTCCGCTGCCGGAACAAGCCCATTCATATCGCGAGTTATCGCTAGAAGCTCAGCTTCAGGTCAAACTGCATTTGGCGCGGGTTGAGTGTTCCTGCTGCCTGACCAAAGTTTAAGAAGGTGGTGTGGTTGTTGGCGCCGCCGCCCGTGGTTGCCAGCACGAAGTTGGCGCGGTTAAACACGTTGAACGCCTGCCATTCGAACTTCAGATTGGCGCGCTCCGTGAGCTTGAAGTTCTTGCCCAGCGTCATATCGGCCGACCACTGGCCCGGTCCAAGAAACTGGTTGCGGCCCAAGTTGCCCGTGCAGCCGAGGCAGGGATTGGACAAGACCGGCAGCCCTGATTGCACGGCCGCCGATCCGCATCCGCCGCCCGCTGCGTTGGAGAACGGTTTGCTGCCCGGGCACCAGCCGGTCGCCCACGTTGAGCGTGATTCGCCTCCGAACTGTGCGATGCTGCTGTTGGGACGGTCATTCTTCCCGCCGTCCAGGTTGAAGTCGCCCCCGATGTTTGTGCAGTTCGCTGCGGCGACGTCGGCCGCAGTACAGGGATCACTTAGATCCGAGACGCCGGTAACGGGATTGGTTATTTCGACAAGGTTGGCAGTCTTTGAGGTATACGGCGACCAGTGCGCCCCCGTCTGCATAGCCCAGATGCCGCTGTACTTCCAGCCCCCTAGAACCGCCCCTGCAAAGCCATGCAGGTTCTTTCCGGGAAGTTCATAGACGTAATTAAGGGTGAACCGGTGACGGACGTCGAAAACCGAGTTGCCGCGATCTAACCCTGGCAACGCCTGGTCTGTAGAGTAGCCGTCACCACCCGAAGCGCCGCTGGCGGTAGTCGCGCCGCTGTGCCAGGTAGAACCTTCGTCAATCGAATGACTGTAGGTGTAGTTGGCATTAAACAGCAGGCCGTGGCCCATCTGTCTCTTAAGTTGGACCTGCAGTCCGTTATAGGCAGAATTGACCGCATTCTGCCAGTTGCGCAGAATTCCGTAGTTGCTGTTGGGCCGTCCGGAAGGATTGATCGCTGTCTCCAGGCTGCACAGGTTTCTGCCCAGATTGTCGGTCACGCAAGCGCCCTCCGGCAACCCTCCACCCGCCTGCCGGTTAATATCCTGGGCGCGGAACAGCTTGTGGGAGATGGTGCCCACGTAATCCACTTCCAGCACCGTCTTGGGAGCAATCTCGCGCTGGATGCTGAGGAAGTCGTTGTAGACATAGGGATCACGAATACCTTGCGGCAACACAATGCCGGTCAGGTAAGCCGTATCCGGGTTGAACGGGGCCCAGCCTGTCAGGTTACCAGTGGCCTGTGCTCCATTCCCCATATTCGGGTTCGAGCCCGGACCAAGATAGGTTGGGGCAGTCGTGGGATCGGGCGAGCAACTCGACGATGTGCAAGTCGTAGGCCCGTAGATCAAGGTCTCGCTTCCACCGTTCAGGGGACCCGTCGCCAGGTTGAATGAATAATAGGGCGGGTTCCAACGCGAGTTGGAGAGCGGGTTGTAGAGTGTGCTCTCATAGGACACACCAAAACCGCCGCGCAATGAGGTCTTGCCATCTCCGAACACATCCCAGGCAAAGCCCACGCGGGGACCGAAGTCGTTGTGGTCGCCCGCGCCCAGGCTCTTCGCCGCCGAGAAGCCGCCTGGTCCGCAGGCCCCGGCCAGGATCGCCGTGTTCGGGTTTCCGTTCAAGGTTGGCGTGGTCGGATTGCACGAGGAAAGGTAATTCCCCGATGAATCCGTCGCCGTGCTGAACGGAGCGTTTGCGTTCGCGATCTGATTGGCGATCCCGGAACCCTGCCCGAGAATGAACGTTGTGGCCAGGTTGTTCAGCTCGTTGTGACGGGTGAAGATGTCGTAGCGAAGTCCCAGGTTCAGGGTCAGGCGCCTGGAAGCCTTCCAGTCGTCCTGGAAATAGGTGCCGAATTCCACATTGCGCCAGTGCCGAACATTGCTGGCGAGGTGCGCCGTGGTGCCGTCAAAACCGGGATCGATGCCCGCAATCTGTTCCGCCGGAGCGTCCGCAGCAAAGTAACCCAGATCGAACATCTCGAAGGAAGGCCGGGCGACGTTGAACTCGCTGTTTTCGATGTTGCGCTTGATGTCTACGCCAATCTTGATACTGTGCTTCCCGTGGCTGATGGAGACCATGTCGCCGTAACTGTAGTCATGCTCCTTGAAGAACTGGGGATACCCGGCATAAGAACCAAAACCGGCGGTGCCGTCGTCAAAGTAAGCTTGGGGTACACCGGGATACTTGGTGATAATGCCGGTGTTGTTCTGGGTGTAGCCTAACTTAAACTCATTTACCACCGTAGCCGAGAAGGTCCTGACGTAGTTGAACTGTCCGTTAGGAAAGAAACTCCGGCTGGGGTTGAAGAATCCGCGGGCACAATCGGCAATGCACGGACCGTAGGTATCAGTCGACTTAAACCAGTTGAACTGCAGGAAGGTGCGGTTGTTGGAGTTCCAGTTGTAATCCAGGCGTCCGGAAGCTTCGTTGCCGTTGAACAGATTGCCCAGCGTCTCGGTTTGGGTGCCGAAAACCGCTACGCTACTGTTCTGGATCGGCATCAGTTCTCCAGGCCCGGGGTTGTTGATGTCGCTGGTACGGAGCCCAACCGTTCCCGTAGAGGGTGCCCCGGGAGTGTTGCCGCAGGTTTGATTACCGTTTGGACCCCACTGTGCAGTGTTCATCGAGTTAATTTCTGCTTGTGTGATGCCCAGGATGGGGAGCAACCGGCTTGCTATATTCAGATTGGTTGGGTCGTTCAGATCGCAGAAACGGTACGCCAAGTTATAACCCGCGGCGGTAGTCGCAAAGTATGAACCGACGGTCGCCACAGGACTTCCCGCCACTGACGGCTTGAAGTTCTGGTAGAGGAGCGCGGCCACGGAATTCGGCTGTCCGGCAATGACGGCCTGCTGCCATTCCGGCGATTCCACAAGGATATTCTGGGGCGTTCCGGCAGACTTAAAACGGTCGCCCTGATAGGACGCGAAGAAGAACAGTTTGTCCTTAATGATGGGGCCGCCGAACGTCCCACCGAACTGATTGAAGCGTACCGGCAACCTCGGGACCTTAGGAGTCTGTTGATTCAGGAAGTAGTAGTTGGCGTCAAACTTGTCGTTGCGCACATACTCCCAGAGGCTGCCGTGGTAAGCGTTGGTGCCGCCCTTGGTGACCAGGTTATTGATGCTGCCGGCGCTGTTGCCGTACTGAGCCGACATGTTCAATTGCAACTGCTGGAACTCTGCAACTGTGTCTTCAATGGGAACGTTGTTGACGCCGCCGCTCAATCCCTTGTTGGCCACGCCGTTGATCAGGAAGCCGTTGAAGTCTTCGCGCAAGCCGTTGACCACCGTGCCGTGGCCATTCTCGAAGTCCACGCCCATCACGTTCACGGCGCCGGGCGCCAGTTGCATCAGATCGTAAACGTTGCGGCCGTTCAGCGGCAGGTTCTCGATTTGGGTCGAGGTCACCGTCGTAGCCAGTTTGGCCTCTTCCGTGTTCACCTGCGAGGCTTCGCCGGTGACTTCGATCACTTCACGCGTCTGCCCGAGGGTCATCTTCACGTCTATCTTGGCAATGGTGCCCGCCTCCAGAGACACGCCAACATTGTTGAAGGTCTTAAATCCCTGTGCCTCCACCGAGATCTTGTAGGTGCCCACCGGAAGTTCCCGGGCGTTGTACTGACCGGTCTGGTTCGTCGTCGTGGTGACCGATAAATTGGTTGACTGATTGGTAATCGTCACCTTCGCATTGGGAACCGCGGCCCCAGAAGGGTCAGTCACGGTACCTGTGAATTGACCATTTTGAATCTGCGCCATCGAACTCAGGGCAAATAGCAGAACGCAGAGAGAAATCAGGCAGAACCGCAGTTTCGTCATTGGCTCCCTCGCAACGTGTAAGTGGTGGTATCCAAAGCCCCAATCACAGACGAGACCCCGGCAGCACAGCCTGCACCTCACACTCGTCTGTTAAACGAGCGGCATTGTGCGCCTGCTTTAGGACGACTGTCAAGAAATGTTTAATGCTTTCAGACTATTTAACACGGGCGGCAACTTTCCGCGTTCCCAACTACGGGATTCCCAACAAGCAAGATGGTAGACAGGGTTCAGGCAGGGGCGCAACACTTCGTCTCCACAGGTGAATATTTATCCGTAAATTCAACAACTTATGAGACCAACCCGGGTCATGCCGAGAGCTTAACAGCATGGGATTACAGTGTTTTGTTTGGTGGGCAGGCGCCCAAGATTTCGATTGTAAATAGCGGAACTTTGCCTACTGCTCTCGGCCTCTGATCTGCCGCTGGCGTCCGACCCCAGCCGGGACTGCCTTCGGTTTTGACTTGGCGACTACGCCCCGACCTTCTTCTATGGTCAGTTCCTGATCGGCGGCCTGAACCCCGATCCGGTCCACCGTTCCCGAAGGCCACCGAATCATGATGGAATCAACCTGTCCCGCCGCGCCCAAACCGAAATGCAGCCGTGGATCGCTGGCCGACTCGAAACTCGAGTTGGCTCGCACCTCGGCGGTTTGGGTCAGTCCTCCGGCTTTTACCTCGACCCGGGCGCCGAAGCCGTCATGATTGGAGCGTACCCCAACGGTCTTGATCCGCAGCCAATTCCCGCTGGGCTCGGTCCGGTTCCGAAGCAGCCGCGGAGAAGCGTCCAGCACACTGATCAGCAGGTCTTCGCGCCCATCGTTGAACAAGTCCGCCGTGGCCGCGCCCCGTGCCACATAGCGGCGAGATATGGCCGACCCAGCCCGCGTTCCGATTTCTTCGAACTTCCCATTCCTAAGGTTGCGGAAAAGCAGCGGACGTTCGGCATAGGTGACGCCGAAGGAGTGCTGGTCGACCTGCGGGTTCACGTGGCCGTCGGCGACGAAAATATCCTTCCAACCGTCGTTGTCCAAGTCCAGGAACTTAACCCCAAAACCAAGAAATGGGACGCTGACTGGACCAAAGTTTGAAGGCCCGGCCACGTCCGTGAACTCGCCTGTGTGATCGTTGTGGAACAAGTTGTTGGTGTCGTCGGAAAAATTGGCCTTCGCGATGTCGGGCCATCCATCGTTGTCATAGTCCGCGGAGTCGATCCCCATGCCGGCCTGTTCGCGCCCATCGCCGCTATAGGCCACTCCAGCCTGTGCGCCCACTTCGGTGAACCCGCCCTTGCAGTCGCCGTGGTACAGCAGGCTGGGCGTCGAATCATCGGAGACGAATAAATCAAGGCAGCCGTCGAGGTCGTAGTCCAGCCACATCACACCGAGTCCGTAGTACGAGTCAGGATCAATGTTCAGTTTTTCGGTCACGTCGGTGAAGGTGCCGTCTCCATTGTTGTGATACAGGCGGTCCCGTCCGCCCTTCAGCCCGCGCGGGCCGCACGAAACCGCGATGCCGCGATACTGGCAGAAAGGCCCTTGGCCAAATGGCGGCAGGTGATTGAGATCGAGATCCACATAGTTGGCAACGTAGAGGTCGAGAAAGCCGTCGTTGTCGTAGTCGCCGAAAGCAGCGCTGGTGCCCCAACGGCCGGCGTTGCCAACTCCAGCCTTGGAGGTCACATCGGTGAAAGTGCCATCGCCGTTATTGTGATAAAGCACCGCGCCATCGAGATACGTAACGTAAAGATCCTCCTGCCCATCATTGTCATAGTCGCCTACCGCGACGCCGAATCCCCAGCCGCAATGGCTGATGCCGGACTTGGCGGTTACATCCGTGAAGGTTCCATCGTGATTATTGTGGTAGAGCTTGCTGGGATGGCACTTGGCCGCTTTCAGATCTGCGAGCGTGGAGCCGTTGACCAGGAAGATGTCCATCCACCCGTCGTTGTCGTAGTCAAAAACCGCGATCCCGCCGCACATGGACTCCATGATGTAAAGCTTTTCGCGGCCGCCGCAGGTGAGTTGGAAATCAATTCCGGCGGCGCGAGTGATGTCGGCAAAAGAAATAGCAGTTGCTGAGGGCTTCTTTTGCCTGGTCGAAGAGGCTCGGCGCGAAGGAGTGCCTTGCGGGAAAGCGAAGTTCGGCAGCCAGAGGGCAGCCATCCCCGTCGCCACCAGCACCAACCTCAGACACCAGGACCTTCGCATTATTGGACAGGGCCGGCGGCCATGCCTCCCGTTACCGGTTCGGCCTTCTTCAATTCGGTAAAAATTTCGAGTTCCTGCCTGGCCTCTTCCTTCTTTCCCAGTTTTTGCAAGGCCCTTGCCAGTTGATAGTGCGGACTGGGGCTCGACGGCTTCAGAGCAACGGCACGACGCAAGGCAGGAACCGCATCTTCCGCGTCCCCCTGCAGAAGCAGGCCCTTGCCGAGGTCATAAGAGACATCAGGATTCTGCGGATCCAGTTCTAGGGCCTTCTTCAAATGCTCGACGCCGGATTTCCACTCTCCCGCTTCGACCTGGCAATGGCCCAGCTCGGAAAGAACCGTGGGATTATTCACCGAATGCTGCAACTCCTTCTCGAATTCCGCGATAGCATCGTCGTTGTGGCCCAGGCTCGCGTAGGCGAAGCCCAAATGGTAGTGACCGAGGGGAACGTCTGGGTCCAGACGCAACGCGGTCTGGAACTGTTCGACCGCCTGCATGGTGCGATTCGTATTTTGGTAGGCGCGCCCTAACAACACATGAGCCAGGGCTGGTTTCGGATTGAGCGTGATCGCTTTTTCCAGTTCCATCGCAGCCTCCGAATAGTGAGCGTCGGAAAGCAGTACCAGCGCCAGGTCGAAATGAATGTCGTACTGGGATGCGTCCAGCTTCTCGGCGCGTTGCAGTTGAGTTGTGGCCAGACCGTTCTTCTGCCGCTTGAAGTAGACCAGCCCCAGCCAGTGCCGGAGTTCGGCGTCGTTGGGCCAGCGTGCGACCGCTGCCTGGCCGATTGTTTCCGCCTCTGCCAGGCGGCCTTGCTGAAGATAACTCAGCAACAGCCCGCGGTTGGCTTCTTTGCTCTCCGGGACACGCTGACGAGCCTCTTCGAAATCACTCGCTGCTCGGGCAAAGTCACCGGCATCGAGTGCCTCTTGCCCCTCGCGGAGAAGCGACGGTAGCTGCTGAGTCTGCGCCAACGCGACAACGCTCAGCACAAGCAATCCTAGGAATAAGCCAACCCGGGATAGGCTCTTGTGCCTCAAAGCAAACAGCCTCAAGTAACTTCGCAAATCTCGCGCCCGTAGTCGAGCGAATCGCAAAAGCCTACTCCCCCAGGAAACAAACTGTCGGGCTACATCCCGATTCTCAACATGCTAACAAAGTGGTTGCAACCCACTTCGAAAGATACTAACGTTGCTGGCTAAGTAACGGTCAGGAGGCGTGAATATGTTGAACGGCATTGTGCAGCGACTCGTGCGGCGTTCACTGGTGCTGGTTGTCGCGACCGCGGCCTTCGGCGCCCAACAGGCCCAGCAACCCGCGCCGGCCATCCCTCCTCCAACCATTCGCCTCACCACGCACATGGTGCTGGTCGATGTGGTGGTGACTGACAAACAAGGGAAAGCGATTACCGGTCTGCGCCCAGAAGATTTTGTGGTTGAGGAAAACGGCAAAGTGCAGAAGATCTCCAGCCTGACTACGCCCGCGGACAATGCCCCCGCCGCCGTACCCCAACTGCCTCCCGGCATCTATTCCAATCGGCCGCAGTATCGTTCCACCGGGGCACCGATCACGGTGATGCTGCTCGATGGGCTCAACACTCAGTTTAAAGACCAGGCCTACGCCCGTCGACAGATGCTCGCGTTTGTCAAAGAAAACTTCAAGCCCGGCGACCGCATGGCAGTCTTTACTTTGACCGGTCCCATGAATGTATTACAGGACTTCACCAGCGATCCGCAGATCTTGTATACGGCCTTGCAACGCTATAGACCGCAAACCCAGCCTCTTACGAGCAACACGCAGCCAGCAACCAGCAACGGGGCAGGACCCGCAACTGCCGGGTCAGTCGTGGCGAGCCTCGATGCGAGTTCACTGCCCCCCAGCGACAGCAGCAGTGATGCGGGCACTCTTCGAGGAGGTGGCGCGTCCGCCGCAATTGCGACTGCTCAGGCGGCGCTTCAATCCTTCGAAGGCGCGCAGGTGGCGTATGCCAAAGACCAGCGTGCGGTGCTTACCCTGAACGCTCTGGGAAGTCTGGCGCGCATCCTGGGCGGACTCCCCGGACGCAAGAACCTGATCTGGGTCACTGGCGATCTTCCATTTTCTTTCATCCCCGAAGACCGTGTCATGACCGACGCGGAACTCGCCGAAGATTTACCCAGCTTGGACACGCGCCGCGTCGACGAGCACGCGGCCGGTAACTATGCGGCAACGTTTCGTGCCTCGCATGCCGAGGAAATTCGCGAAACCGCCTCTCGCCTCGCCAGCGCACAAGTCGCGGTATATCCCGTAGACGCGAGGGGCTTGTCGATTTCGACGGATATCGACGCGCAGGAAACCATGCGGGAGATGGCGCACGAGACCGGCGGACGGGCCTACGTCAATCAGAACGAAATCAAGGTCGGAGTAGAGCGCGCCTTTGCCGACGAGTCTGCCGCTTACACCATTGGCTACTACCCCGAAAACAAGAAATACGACGGCAAGTATCGCTCCATCAAAATCAAGGTGAAACGGGATGGCGTGGAGGTGCAGAACCGCCGCGGCTATTACGCTATCGATCCCACGCAGGTCAAGGGCTACAACCCGCAGGAAGAAGTGGCTTCGGCTCTCACAGAGCCCGTGCCCTCAACTTTAGTATCGTTTACCGCCCAGGTGAAGCCGCCCGCCGAGAATTCCGATCATACCAAGATCGGGGTGACCTACCTGGTGGACGCCAGCACGCTCTCCGCCGAAGACAAATCCGGCGGCAAGCATCTGGATGTTGTCTTTTATGCCACCATTTATTCCCCTGCGGGAAAGATCGTCTCCAACAACAGCCAGAAAGTTGACCAGACCGTCCCCGAAAACGTCTATCAGCAGATTGTGCAGAAAGGCCTCATGCTGCATCTGGATCTGGCTCCACAGCCCGGCCAGTTGCGCCTCGCCGTGCAAGATGGACGCACCGGGCTGGTGGGGACGATCAACGCGGGATCGCAGTAAGTCTGCGGCGTCATTGTGGCGACAAGCGGGCAGCTGCAGCGCCTTCGCGCTCTGCGTCCTGCGTCCGTCCCAAATGCCCGTAGACCTCGGCCAAGGTAGAGTGCAACGTGGCGCACTCGGGTAAACGTACAGCCGCGATTTCCAGATGCACGACAGATGTCTTGAAATCCCCGGTCTTCATCAGGCTCAGACCCATGGCATAGTGGGCCCATGCGGAATTGGGTTGCAGTTCAATCGCTTGGTGCAGGTACTTGATCGCTTCTCCATATTGCCGCTGTTGGGCCAGCGCGATTCCCATGCCATACTGCGCCAGGTAAATGTTGGGTTGTGATGCGAGCACCTGCCGCAGCACCGGTATCGCTTTCTCCGGCTTACTGTCATCCAAATCAAGAAGTGCTGCCGCGGTCTTGTTGGCGGCGGCGATCATGTCCTTTGGATCGATCCCCTCCGTCGCGGCCTTCACGCCCGCGCCCGAGGACTGCAGCCCCACATATCCTAGGGAAGCCAGCTTCTGCATCTCGCTCGACGTCAGGCCTGAGCCCGATTTCCCGGTCTCGCTTCCGAGATGGCTGTCGAGCGCTTGCATTTGCCCGGCCATGGTCTGAAGCGTGGCCTTGGAACTCTGCGCCAGGTTGTGGGTCGCGTTAGGATCGGCGGCCAGATCGTACAGTTCCGGTTTCGGTGCGCGGATGTAGAGATATTTTCCCGCGCGCCATGATTCGAGCGCGCTCCACCCGAATCCCTGGCGCGGAAGTTCGCTGCGTGCATACGCCGGTTGGTCGGCCTGGGAACTCGCCTGAGCGATTCGCATCAGGGACTGCCCCTGCATCTGCGAGGGAACCGGAATGCCGGCCGCATCGAGCACCGTGGGAGCAATATCCAGGAGACCGGCACGATTCTTCACCTGCCTGCCCGCCATCTGATTCTTCGGCAATTTCAGCACTAGCGGTACATGGATAGTCTCGTCATACAAGAAAATGCCGTGCGTGTCCTCTCCGTGCGCGCCCAAACTTTCGCCGTGGTCAGAAGCGACCACCATTAAACTGTTGTCATAGAGCGACTGCGCGCGCAGTGAGCTCAACAACTTCCCCACTGCGGCGTCGGCCGCGGCTACGGCATGATCGTACGAACCACCATAAGGTGCGTGGGGATCGTCCAGGTGCACCCACAGAAAGAAGGGCCTTTGTTTGTTGCCTGTCAGCCACTTCACGGCGCGCCCCACCACCTGGTCCCCGCGGCGCTCGACCGACTCGTAGCGGTTTTCGCCACGCTCCGGCTGATGGAATCCGGCATCGTACACGTCAAACCCACGGTCATAACCCTGAAACGGCCCGTTTCGAGGATCCAGCCGGATCGATCCCACAAATGCCGCCGTGTGGTACCCGCCGGCATGAAGCAAATCCGGCAAACAGGGAAGCGTTGTCGCTAACGGAACCCCCAACTCACTCGCACGATGGGTCTGGGGATAAGTTCCGGTGAGAATAGTCGCTGTGGAGGCCACCGTGACGGGTGCTTGCGCGTAGGCTTGGCGAAAAACAATTCCCTGGCGCGCCAGGGCATCCAGGCTGGGAGTCAGGCGGCTGTGCGCTCCCAGAAAACCCATCCGGTCCGCCCGCGCCGAATCAACAGTAATAAGGACGATATTCGGTTTGCCCGCTGCCAGGGAGTCGACCGGGAAAACAACCAGGATTAGAATGCCAATCAGAGCCCAAAAACCCAAACGCCGCAACATGGATAGAAGTCTAACAACGTTTCGGAAGAGTGTCACAAACGCCAGCCATGACTGTCGAGGATTGCGCCTCTGAAGAAAACCGCCTGGGTACTATGCGCCTGCCTCCTGCTACTCGCGTTGGCAATGCTGCCTTCCTGCCGGTCGGCTCACGCTGACTGGCACCGCGATCAGCGCCTCATTATTCTGGGCATCGACGGCATGGATCCCCAACTGCTCCGCCAGTTCATGCGCGAAGGCAAGATGCCCAACTTCGCCAGACTCGCTGCCCAGGGAGACTTCCGACAACTCACGACCAGTATTCCGCCGCAAAGTCCGGTGGCGTGGTCCAACCTGATTACGGGCATGAATGCCGGCGGTCACGGTATCTTCGATTTCATTCATCGCGACCCCAAGACTCTCGATCTTTATTTCTCGGCCTCGCGAGTCGAGGGGCCAAAGCACTCGATCCACCTCGGTAACTGGGAGATTCCTCTCGGTGGCGGAAGCGCGGAACAACTGCGTAAAGGCGAAGCCTTCTGGCAGATCCTCGATCAACATGGAATCCCGAATACGATTTTTCGCATTCCCTCCAACTTTCCTCCCGTCCCAGCCAAGGGCAAAACCCTCTCCGGCATGGGAACGCCCGATCTGCGCGGAACCTACGGCACATTCTCGTTCTACACCGATGATCCCCTGGCCGTTCCCGGCGCCGTCGAGGGAGGGCAAATCATTCCTGTACAGGTTGAGAACTCACGCGTGACTGCCAACCTGATCGGACCCAACAACACCTTTAGAAAAGGATTGCCTCCCGCTACTGAGCCCTTCTCCGTTGCGGTCGATCCGCTGGAGGCCGTTGCCAAGATTGCTGTTCAAGGTCAGGACTTCGTGCTGCGCGAAGGAGAGTGGAGCGACTGGGTCCGCATCGAATTCCAACTGATTCCTTTTTTTGGAAATGTAAAGGGGATGTGTCGCTTTTATTTAAAGCAGGCACATCCCCGGTTTCAGCTCTACGTCTCGCCCATCAACCTTGACCCTGCCGATCCCGCGCTCCCGATTTCGACTCCGTCCAGCTACTCCCGCCTCCTCTCTGACGAAACTGGAGAGTTTTATACCCAGGGAATTTCCGAGGACACGAAGTCTCTCTCGGATGGCGTGCTCGACGACAACGAATATTTGCAGCAGGCCCGAACCGTGCTGGCTGAGCATCGCCGGATTTTCGACGCTGAGTTCCCCAAGTTTAAGCAAGGCGTTTTCTTTTTCTATTTTTCCAGCATCGATCTCAACTCACACATGTTCTGGCGCCTCATGGACCCCAGGCATCCGGAATACGATCCCGCGCTCGCCGCTCAGAACGGCTCGGCGATCGAAAGCTTCTATGAGCAGATGGATCAGGTGCTGGGGGAGGTATTGCCCAGACTGGACAGACAAACGACCCTGCTCGTCCTCTCCGACCACGGATTCGCCCCCTATTACCGCTCCTTCAACCTGAATACGTGGTTGCTGAACCATGGATACATCCGGCTGAAAGCCGATGCCAATCCCGACCCCAACTTGCCGTTCGCCAATGTCGACTGGACTCAAACCCGGGCTTACGGTCTAGGACTCAATGGGCTCTACCTCAACCTGAAGGGCCGAGAGGCCCATGGCATCGTCGAGCCGGGTTCCTCGGCCGAAAAGCTGATGGCGGAAATTCGGGACAAGCTACTCGCGGTGCGAGATCCGAAAACAGATCTGCCCGTGATTACCCGCATGGATATTGCCAGCGAAGTTTACCAGGGGCCGTATGCGCGCTCCGGTCCGGATATGCTGGTCGGCTATAACCGGGGCTACCGCGCCGGATGGAAAACGATTCTCGGTGCATTTCCGCCTGAGGAACTCGAAGACAACACCAATCCCTGGAGCGGAGACCACTGCATGGATTACACGCTGGTTCCCGGAGTGCTGCTCAGCAACCATAAAATTGTGGCTGAGACGCCCGCCCTCACCGACATTGCCCCCACCATTCTGTCGGAGTTTGGAATCGCCAGGGCAAAAGGTATGATTGGACAATCGGTGTTTCAGTCCGGTGGCAGCACCCGCTGACTTTTTTCATGAACGTCTTTCATTAACGTCTTTCAGTTAACCAAGGAGATCGATGTTCGGCTCTCACAAAGTGAAGATCGAAGGCGAACTGCTGGATAAGGTGAAGCAATGTGCGGAGGCGTGCGGCTACGCCTCGGTGGACGAATTTGTGGTTCACGCTCTGGAAAAAGAAGTGAACAAAGTGCTGCCTCCCAGCGAAGGCGGGTCGACCTCAAAGGAAATCATAAAGAAGCGGTTGCAGGGACTTGGGTATATCGAGTAGTTCGGCCCCGCCGCTTTTCACGCCTATGGGCTCTCTTGGAGTCAACCTGCCAGCTTTCATCGTTGTCGGCATTTCATTGGTGATTGGGCTGCTGATGGTGGTCGTGTTTCGCTATACCTCTGACCAGAAAGCAATCCACGATGCCAAGGATCGTCTCAAAGCGCATCTGCTGGCCCTACGACTCTTTCAGGATCAGATTCCCGTGGTCCTCCGTTCTTACGCTCGCATTCTGCTGGCCACCGGTCACTATCTCCGCCTGGCGTTCAAGCCGGTGCTGTTTGTGATTGTGCCCCTGACTTTCCTAATTGTTCAATTGGATCGCTACCTGGCATCGACGCCTTTGGAAGTGGGGCACTCTTTTCTAGTAAAGGCGCATGTAGCCAATCCCGACACACTCAATGATGTTTCGCTTCAGTTGCCAGGCGGGCTGGCGACGAGTGCCCCAGCCGTTCATGTGCCCGCGGAGAACGAAGTGGCGTGGAGAGTGGTGGCTGAAAGAGCCGGAGACTACGTGGTCAATGTTCACGACTCCGCCCAGTCTTCCTTGAAGCGCGTCGTGGTGGGTTCCGGCTTGTCTCGTTTGTCGCCAGTACGCCTGCGCGGGAAATTCTGGGAACGCATCTTTATTTCTGGAGAACCCGCCCTGCCGCGGAACAGTCTCATCGACACGATCGAGGTCCAGTATCCCGCCCGGGACATCGCTTTTGCCGGGTTCGAATGGAACTGGATCTGGCTGTTTTTTGTCCTGTCCCTCGCGTCAGGCTTCCTTTTCAAGAGTATTCTTGGGATTGAGATATGAAATGGCTCCGCACAAATTCTCCGAGTGAGCGCCGTCGCCGTCTCGCGGCCCTGGCGGTTCTTGGCGTCGTTTTGCTTTGTCCTCTGCATGGTTATGCCTACGCCGGCCCCGGCGCGGGTTTCGCGGTGCTTTCTTCCTTTTGGACTCTTTTTGTCGCCTTCCTTTATTCGGTGTACGCCTTCTTTGTCTGGCCTTTCCGGCAACTATTTCGCCTGTTGCGCCATCGCAAAGCCTACGGCAAAGCGCAAATCAAACGCGCCGTGATTCTCGGCTTCGATGGCATGGACCCCGAACTGACCGAGCGCTTCATTGCCGAAGGCAAGTTGCCGAATCTCGCGAAGTTGCGCGAGCAGGGAACGTTCCGCAAACTGCGCACAACCTACCCTGCCATCTCGCCGGTAGCATGGTCCACGTTCATGACGGGCGTGAATCCCGGCAAGCACAATATTTACGATTTCCTCGCCCGCGACCTCAGCAACTACCTTCCTTACCTCTCGTCGGCCGAGATCAAGGGCCCGAAACGCAGCTTGAAAATCGGCAAGTACACCATCCCCCTCGGCGGCCCCAGGATCAAAGGCATGCGCCGCGGAACGCCTTTCTGGCACTGGCTGGGGGAAGCGGGCATTTTCTGTTCCGTGATTCGCGTGCCCGTCACCTTTCCGCCAGAGAAATTCCCCGGCGTGCTGCTTTCCGGCATGTGCGTTCCAGACTTGAAAGGAAGCCAGGGAACTTTTTGCCTGTGCACCACTCGCCGCAGTGGCGACAAATTTCGGGAAGGCGGCATTAGGGTTCCGGTCGAGCGCGCTGGTTCAGTGTGCCGTTCCTACGTCCCCGGCCCGGAAGATCCGCTGGCGCCCGGCTCCGGAGATGAACTGAGAGTCCGCTTCGAGATCTACCCCGATAGCACCCAAAATCAAGCCCGCTTCACGGTGGATTCACAGAACTTCACCCTGAAACTTGGCGACTACTCCGAGTGGATTCCGGTGAGGTTCAAAGCTGGCGTGGGTTTTAGCGCCCACGGCATTTGCCGCTTTTATCTCAAGGAGCTATCGCCCGAGGTCGAGGTTTATGTCACGCCCGTGAATATCGATCCGGGCCGCCCCGATCTTCCCATCTCGCACCCCGTGACCTACTCCATCTATCTGGCGAAACTGTTTGGGCCTTACGCCACCCTCGGGTTGGCCGAGGACACCTGGGCCTTGAACGAGGAAGTCCTGGACGACCAGGCGTTCCTCGCCCAGTGTTACGCCAATCATGACGATCGCGAGCGCATGCTATTCGACGCCCTGGAAAAAACGCAGCAGGGCCTCTGCGCCTGCGTGTTCGACACCACCGACCGCGTGCAGCACATGTTCTGGCGATATCTCGACGAGGACCATCCTGCCGCCCGGGAGGTGCCCCGCGGCCAGCGCCCCCGCGTAATCCAGGATCTTTACGCCCGCATGGACGAACTGATCGGCCGCGTCATGAAACAGATGGACGACCGAACTCTGCTGATGATCGTCTCTGACCACGGCTTCAAGTCGTTCGCGCGCTGCGTCAATCTGAATGCGTGGTTGCATCAGAACGGATATTTATCGCTCAAGCCCGGCAAGACCGAGAGTGGCGACTGGTTCGAAGATGTGGACTGGTCCCGCACCCGCGCCTACACCATGGGCCTGAACGGCCTGTACTTGAATCTCAAGGGACGCGAGAGGGAAGGGATCATGGAACCGGGCGCCGCCGCAGACGCTTTGAAAGACGAACTGCGGCTCAAACTCGACGGACTTGTGGACCCGGCATCGAACCGCATCGGCATCACCGGAGTCTTCGATTGCGATTCCGTGTATGCCGGCCCCTACGTGGATAACGCCCCCGATCTGATCGTCGGGTACGGCGACGGCTTCCGCGCGTCCTGGGATTCGGTCATGGGCAAGGTGACCAGCCAGATCTTCGAAGATAACCTGAAGGCCTGGAGCGGAGACCACTGCATCGATCCGCGGCTGGTGCCGGGAGTTCTTTTCTGCAATCGCAAAATCGCCGAAGAGAAGCCCGGCATCGTTGACGTGGCGCCCACCGTCCTGAAGCTATTCGGCTTGGCTCTGCCCAGCCACCTTGATGGCAAGCCCTGGACGGTTGCTCCGGCTACTACTGCACCCTGAGCCACACACGCTCGAAAACGCTACTATAGGCGAATCGTGATCACCATCGTCTCCGGTCTGCCCCGCTCCGGTACATCGCTGATGATGCAGATGCTGGCCGCCGGGGGCCTGCCTCTGCTCACCGACCTCGAACGCAAGCCGGACATCGACAACCCACGTGGCTATTGTGAATGGGAGCCGATAAAGCTACTGCCCAAGGATCCCGATCTCATCGACCAGGCTGAAGGCAAGGCCGTGAAAGTCATTTCCCAGCTTCTTCTCTCGGTTCCGGCAGGCCGAAACTATAAATTGATTTTCATGGAGCGACCGCTGCCCGAGGTTCTCGCCTCTCAGGATGAAATGCTGAAGCGCCGCGGATCAACCCAGTCCGTGGATCCCGCCCGGCTCACTTCTGCCTTCCGGGATCACCTGCGAGAAATCATTGCGTGGCTCGAAGATAGAACCGACATCCCAGTTTGCCGCGTGGGATATCGAAGAGTACTGATCGATCCCATCGCGGCCTCAAAGACCGTCCGCGATTTTCTGGAACTTGATTTAGACGTGGATACGATGGCGCACCAGGTGGACCCTTCCTTGTACCGCAACCGGCGTCCGTGAGCACTTGGTCAAGGCCCAGCCCTGCGCTTCGTTGCATCGCCGGGACGCGAGCAATGCCCGCCACAGCTCCGGCCGCAGTGAGGAAACCATCGCAGTACGTTTGTGAATTGGTGGAGGCGGCGGGAGTCGAACCCGCGTCCGAAAATGTTACTGGTCAAGAGACTACATGCTTATTCGCGTTCATGCCCTCGGCATTACCCGAGGACGTTCGCGGCCGCGGCTCAGAACGGACAAGAAACCGAAGACGCTAGCCTGAGGTCTTAGCCTCCCTGCCCAGACGTAGCAGGGAAGAGCAGCCCGCTGTGTGACGTCCTGACCGCAGCCCACGGGCAAAGCCGCGGAGGACGGCAACTTAACTAATTAAGCTGCGTATGCCATCTGTTGATTGGCAATTATCATTTTGCCCACGATTACGGGTGTGTGCACCCCGGCATGCCTCTTGGCCGCAAGCATCTCCGTCGAAGCCGTGACGCCCCCACTGGTGGGATGGCCTTGCAAAGAACGAAAGCCCGAAAAGGACCACTTCCAGACTAGGGTTAACGGGACCGGAAGTCAAACTGACCATCAGATAAGCATTGGCGAGGATTCGCCGAATGTTCCCCTAGTAGGAGACATTCTTGACATTTACGCATGAATAAGCAAGAATAGCATGCATAGAGGAATAGCCTATGAAAAGCGCAGCGGCAGCGAAACCCTCCGAACTGGTTCGGCAATACGCTGTTGAGACCTATATTTCACCGGCTCGACGACGCCGAGACAGAACGGTGTCAATAACTGCCGGGACCGTCCACAAAGCTCTACGGCTGGGAAATAGGGTGCCGTTGGTTTGCAGCGCGCTCGAATCGCAGAAATTTCTTAGGGAAAATGGTCTGCGATTAATATCCAAAGTCGGCCCGCCTTCAGGCCAAAGCACGACCGTAACTTACACCTACGAGTTCAATGAATCCCCCGCTGAACCGCCTGCGACCGACGCCTGGAATCGACTCCGCGGCGCGTTGAAAGATGTCTTCACAGAATTGGGCGGAGGCGAAGCCTACTTGCGCGCCGAACGCGCCTCCTTCACCGCCGTCCCGGACCGCAAATGAGCCGCATTTACTGGGATTCAATGCTTTTTATTTACTGGCTGGAGGACAATCCTCTTTTTGCCACGCGAGTCGCGGCGATACACACTCGAATGGGAGAGCGGAAAGACGAACTTATCACCAGTGCCTTCACTTTTGGCGAAGTTCTCGCCGGGGCGTATCGCAAGGGCTCCGCTTCTTCGGCGGAGGAAGTGCGCGGACTTCTGATCAGTCTTGTGTCAGAAGTAGTACCTTTCACCGTTGAAACTGCCGGCCACTATGCGCGAATCAGGGGCACCAGCGGCTTCGATCCGCCAGATGCCATTCATCTGGCCTCGGCCGCTCAGGCTGGCATTGATCTGTTCCTAACCAACGACAAGAGACTGGTCGGAAAGTCTGTGCCAGGAATTCATTTCATCGTTTCGCTGGATGCACAGTTCTTCTAAAAGATCCCGCCGACCCCTCTGGCGCGTTCTCGTGTCTTTACACTCCCGGATTCGCCACCTTCTGCCCGATCAGCACCGCATCCTGCATCTGCCGGTAAAGGTCGCTTACCGCTCCCGGCGAATGCGACATCAGAATCGTATTGCTTTTATCGTTGGCCCCGATTTCCTTCATCGTGTCCAGATACTGCGTCATCAGCACCAGCATCATGACGTCTCTCGGCGACGATCCCTCCACCGCTTTCGAAAATCCCTCCACCGAATCTTTCAATCCCTCGATGATCGCCTTGCGCTGGTTGGCGATGCCCTGCCCTTGCAGCGCCTTGCTCTCCGCCTCAGCTTCTGCCTGCTTCACTTTCAGGATCTTTTCCGCTTCGCCGCGCGCCGTGGCCGCCACCTGCTCGCGCTGCGCGGCATTGATTTCGTTCATCGCCGCTTTGACCTTGTCGTCAGGCTGGATATCGGTGACCAGCGCCTGGTCAATGGCGTAGCCGTAGGTCCTCATCACGTCGTCAAGCCCCTGCTTGATGGCGACTGCAATGTCCGATTGCTGCAAAAAGGCGTCGTCCAGATTCATCTTGGGCACATGGCCAAGGATCACGTTAAACACGTAGGACGAAATTTGCTGCCGCGGATTCGCCAGCTTGTAGAACGCCTCGTACACATGGTCGGGAATCACGTGATACTGCACTGACACCGGAATCTTGACGAACACGTTGTCTTTCGTTTTCGTCTCTACATCGAGGGCGAGTTGCTGCACCCGCAAGTCGATACGCCCGGCAATCTGGTCCAGCCACGGCAGCTTGAAATTGATGCCTGCGCCCGCAACCCGCTGGAACTTTCCCATGCGCTGCACCACCACGGCCTCGGCCGTGTGCACCTGGAAGAAACCGCTCAGAATGGTTCCCAGCACAAAAATGCCAACAATCAACGCAACCACTAACTCCAGAACCGGCATGGTGTCCATCGGCATCCTCCCCCCGCTATAGTTGTCTTGGGCACGATTCGAGCACGGCGAGGGCGTGCACCGGAATCGCAGGCATCATAGCGGTTCGGTCTGGTTCTCACAACGATGGATCGAGTCCGGGCGGATAATGCGACAGATTTCTCAACGATTTCCAGAAGATTGTCTTAATCTGCGGAGAGCAAGGCGAACGTTTGAACGGAATCTTTAATTCTCTACGGCCTGCGACGTCGTGCGAGCCTTATCATTAATCTTGCATCTTGCGGCCTCTTCGGGCATCTCTACTACGACGCGGGGCTGTGCGAATTCTGCGGCGGGATGTTAGGGTTGACTCGCGACGTTGATCGTTGACCGTCGGTGTTCACTCGAGCTGTTGACCTGAGCTGTTGACCTGAAATGACCTCACACGTCCAAACAGCGGCGATGCGACGACGCCTAATACGGCGATGTCAGCACCGATGTCAGGAGCGCCCCCGGTGAAGGCCCAGTGTCTTCCGTTCTCCCAAATCCCGCACACCACGCACCTGTTCACTGATTTTCTGGCGCACACATCCCAAGTCCAGCCGTTCTACCCCAGGTCGCCCTATCTCTCCGAATGGCGGACGGAAGAGGCGGCAAGGATTTCTTACGATCCCCAGCGCCGCGAGCGCGTCGCCGCCATTCTTGAACGCCAGAGCAAGTCGTGGGACGCCTCCCCGAAAACGCTGGCCAATCTCGATCGCCTGCGCCACGGGGCGGCCGCGGTGGTGACCGGGCAGCAGGTGGGACTTTTCGGCGGGCCAATGTTCGCCATCTACAAAGCTCTGACTGCGGTTAAGCTGGCCGCCGAGGCCACCGCTGCCGGAGTCGAGACCGTTCCCGTTTTCTGGCTGGCCACCTACGATCACGATCTTGCCGAAGTGAATCACGTCGCGCTGCCGGGTGCCGAGGGAGCATTGCAGACGCTCACCACCCCGAGCCACGACCTCCCCGGGGCGCCGGTCAGCGCCGTGCGCCTGGGCGAAGAGATTCTGCCGGTGTTGCAACAGGCCGCAAAACTGCTGGGTGACGCCGAAGTGACGCAGTTTCTTCGCGACTCGTATCGTCCCGGCGCAACCCTGGGCACAGCCTTCGCTCAGTTGTATGCCAGGCTGTTCGCGGAGTGGGGCGTCATTGTGCTGGATGCCTCCGACGGCGAACTCCACCGCGTCGCTCAACCCATTTATCGCGCCGCGATCGAGCGTGCGGAGGAACTTGACGCCGCCTTACTGGCGCGTGGCGAAGCGCTGGAGGCGGCAGGCTATCATCAGCAGGTAAAAGTCACGTCTTCGTCTGTATTGCTGTTCACCATTCACCAGGGCGCCCGCACGGCAATTCACCGCCGCGGCAATGGCACAACTGCAGAGTTCGTAATTGGCGGCGAGCCTGGGGCCGAGAAAATTTCGCGAGCCGAATTGCTCGATCGGATCAGTGCTTCTCCTGAACAATTCAGCCCCAACGTGCTTCTCCGCCCCATCGTCCAGGATTATCTTCTGCCCACGCTTGCCTACACCGGGGGCGCCGCCGAGGCCGCCTATTTCGCGCAGACCGGAGCCGTCTACCAGTCTCTGCTGGGCCGGGTGACGCCGATTGTGCCGCGTTTCTCCGCCACCCTCGTCGAATTGAAAGTGCAGCGCCTGCTCGAGCGCCACGGCATCACCGTGCCCGACGTGTTTAGCGGCCCCGAAGGGCTGCGTCGAAAACTCGCTGCCCAGGGCCTGCCCGAGGACCTGCAGGCCGCGTTCGATGCCGCGAATCAATCCTTGACCGCGAACCTGGGTGCAATCCGCGAGAAGCTGGAGAAACTGGATCGTACGTTAGTGGATGCGGCTCAAACCGCCGCGTCGAAGATGCAGCATCAGCTGGAGAAGCTTCAGACGCAAGCAGCACGCGCAGAAGCGCAAAAAAGCGAACTGGTATCTCGCCACGCCGAGATTCTGAGCCATGCGCTCTATCCCGAGAAAGGCCTGCAGGAGCGCGGCATCGGCGGCCTGTACTTCCTGGCCCGCTATGGACCCGACCTTCTACACCAGCTCTACGAAACCATCCACTCCGACTGCCACGATCACCAACTCCTGGAGTTGTAGGGCGCCGCGCTACCTGCTCTCGCTGGTCGCCAGGTAAGTACCCAGCCCAATCATGATCGCGCCCGTCACTGTTCGTTGCCGCCGCCGGAAGGTCGCGGACGAGCGAATGCGCTCCCCGAGCGGCCCCGCCATCGCGATCACGATCAAGTCCGCCGTAGTATTCATCACCACCGACATCGTTCCCAGTGCTACGAATTGCAGGAATACGTGTCCGGCTCCGCGGTTCACGAACTGCGGAATAAACGACAGAAAAAACAGCGCAGTCTTGGGATTCAGCACCTCGGTCGCCACGCCCTGCCAGAGCGGGTTGCGCGCGGGTTTGAGAGCCTGCGGAATGTCCTCGATGCCCGCCTTCTCCTTACGCGCGTCCAGAATCATCCGCACGCCCAGAAAGCACAGGTAAGCCGCGCCCACGTATTTCACAGCGGCGAATGCGGCCGCGGACTTGGCCAGGATCATTGAGACTCCCAGCGCCGCCGCCAATACATGCACCATGCCGCCCAGAAACGTGCCCAATGCCGAGAGCACGCCTTCGCGCTTTCCGCCCGCCAGACAGCGGGCGAGAACGTAAAGCATCCCCGGACCGGGAGCGATCGCCAGCAGCACCGCCGCCGTCAGAAAAAGCAGAATCCGCGTGGAATCGAACATAATGCACCTCTATTCTTGCCGAGCGCGGATGAGTTCACGGAAATGAAGCTCATCAGCAGTCGAAGCATCCCAGCCTAACTCACAAATCCGCTTGTTCAAAGCACGGCGGAGTCAGCTCTCAGACTGCCGCAGCCAGTTCTGCAGTCCGGCGAGCGAGTCTACGCGCGGAAATTCCCGCTCGCGGTAGGCTCCAGCCACATCGAACAGTACGGCCTGCATCCCGGCGTTGCGCGCGCCGACATAATCAATCGAGTACACATCGCCCACATAGAGGCTCTCCGCCGCCTCGGCTTTCATCTCCCGCAGCGCGGCTTCAAAGATCGCCGGATGCGGCTTCTCGTGCCCGACAATTCCCGAGTCGGTGATGTTCTCAAAGCAATCCGCAATTCCGCAGCGGCGCAGCACGGCGTCAATCTTGCCATCGGCATTCGAAATCACTGCAATCGCATAGTCCTGCCGAATCTTCTCCAGCGCGTCGCGCGTCCCCGGCAGAATCTGGTCCCAGTTGGCCGACTTCTGCGTGTTCTCGACCAAAGTGGCGCGCACCTGATCGTCCAGTGCATCGAGTCCTTCCAGCAGATGGGTATGAAACCTCCACCAGAAGCCGTGATCCACCTTGCCGCCCATCATTCTCTGATCGAATTCCTGTTTGGTTTGCCGCTCCAAAGCCTGCCAGCGGTCGAGCGTCGGATGGCGATCCACCGGCACGGGCGCCAGCACCCGGGAACGATTGGGGAAGAGCAGAGTATTGCCTACGTCAAAAAAAATGAAGCGGCACTTTGCCATGAATCTATCTTAACTAACGCAGACGATTCCGGCGCGGCTCTTGACCATAAGGTTGCAGCATCTTTCTGGGTCGTGACCGCAGCAGGGAAAGAATGTAATATCCAATTCGGCCCCTCGGCTTGCCGAGGCCGGTTACGAATGGCGCTATCCGCTGCAGTGTCGCTGATCTCAAGCGTGACCCGTACCACACGGGCGGCGCTCGCCGTTTACGCGGTCGTACGCGTCCAAGGCGCCGTGTTCTTGGCCCTGGCTGTAGCTCTGATCTATCGCGGCGCGCGGCAGGATATCTACAATATTCTCTGGGCCGTCGTGTTCGGCTTCGCGACCCTGAATATTCTCAGCCTGGCCGCCAGACGCTTCGAACCCACCCGCCGCGGCCTGACCTTCGGCGAACTCATGGCCGTGCTGGTTGTGTTGCTGTCGGTTTTCCTGCTGGGATGGGAAATGCTCAACCTGTTCCACATCTTTCCCATCAAACTACAGCGTTAACCGGGTGAGACGGAAGTTTTCCACAGTGTTCCTGCAGGAACGTTTGTAAGTACGTGGTCATACGTACATTCATGGTTCGTCCCGTCCGACGATTTCCGTGCGTCTTGATAATTTGCCGCAGAGAATCGTATCAGGGCATGCCTTTCAGGCGTGCCGCATCAGCACCCGGACGGATCCGGCTTTAGCCGCTGTCGCCGTGAAGCGTCCCAGGGGCTAAAGACGTAACAGTCTCACGCACTTGCGGCATCGCTGAAGCGATGCCGCGATACGAATCGTTCTTCTCAAACCGCTCTTCTCAAACCGCGCTACTACCTGCTTCATGGCAGGCTGTGTTTTGCGGTATGATTCGCTACAGATGGCGAAGAATACCCCCAACTTCGAAGTGACCTGCCCCTGCTGCAGTGCGGTGCTGAAAATCGACACCGAAACTCGTGCCGTCATCGCCCACACCGCTGCGGTAAAGCCGAAAACCTTCAATGACATGGAGGCCGCGGCCAAGGCCATGCGAGAGCAGGATAGCCGCCGGGAATCGATTTTCCAGCAGTCGGTGGAAGCCCAGAAGCACGCCTCGGACCTGCTGGAGAAGAAGTTTCAGGAGGCCATCAAGAAGGCGAAAGAGACGCCCGACACCGGCCGGCCGATTCGAGATTTCGACCTCGACTGATTCCTCCGCGTATGTCCTCGCCGCCCACGACGTCCCCGCGCCTGCCTCCCCGTCCACTGCTTCTTGGCCACCGCGGCGCCCGCGCCCTCAAGTCGATCCCTGAGAATACGCCGGCCTCATTCGACCGCGCCCTGGCTGACGGCTGTGATGGCTTCGAATTCGACGTACGCCTCACCGCCGACGGCGAAGCCGTTATTAGCCATGATCCAGCCATTGGAAAAATGAAGATTGAGCGAGCGACGGCGCAGCAACTTCCAGCCTTGCCGCGTTTGCGGGATGTTTTGCGGCGCTTCCAGGCCAACGCGTTTCTCGATATTGAAGTGAAAGTCCGGGGTTTGGAGAAAATTACGGTCGATCTATTTCTTCGGCACAAGCCCCGCCGCGGATTTGTGGTCTCATCGTTTCTCCCCGGAGCCCTCAAAGCTTTTCATGCCGAAGACGCAACCATTCCTCTGGGCCTGATCTGCGAGAGCAAAACACAACTGCGCCTCTGGACCGAACTTCCGGTCGCCTATGTGATTCCTCACCATGAATTGGTCGAGCCCGAGCTTATCCGCAAGGTGAAGGGCGCCGGAAAGAAGATCATCGTCTGGACGGTCAACGATGCTGCCGGCATGCAGCGGTTTGCCGAGGCGGGAGTTGACGGCATTATTTCCGATGACACCAGCCTTCTCTGCCGGACGCTGGCTGTCTAGCCGTTAAATGACCGCAAGTGGAATTCGTTTCTGAGTAGTTGTTTATTTACTGCGCCGCGGCCGCGGCCGCGTTCCCCGAAGACATGGCAGCTTTCGCTTCTTTGATGCCCGCCTGGATGTGTTGCTCCCAGTCGAGATGCGGAATGGGAGAAGCCGCCGCGGCCTGGTATAAGGCGAGCGCATCCTGCGGCCGGTTCAGCCGCTTCAGGCAGAGTCGTGCCGCGCTGAGTTGTGCCGTCAGCGCTTGCCGCTCCGCCGGATAGGCCGCCGCCAGTTGCTGATACTCGTGGAAGGCGCGCTCGAAGTCCTGCTTCTCTTCGGCGGCCTTGCACAGCTCGAGCCAGGTCGACGCCGGCACCTTGCTTCCACCCGCATCCACAAATTCCGCGTAGTCCTGGAAGGCCGCTTCGATTTCGTGTGCCTTCAGATGCAGCCCGCAAGTCTTGACCGTCGCGTCCAGGCAGGCCTGACTATTGTTTTGCCGCGTATAAATCTGGCGCAGCAGGTTCCAGGCGTCGAGCGAATTCGGTTTCACCGCCACATGATTCGTCAGAAGCTCCAGCGCCTCGGTGAGTTGGCCGTGTTCCATCATGCTGCTGGCTTGTTCGATTTCCGGATCAGCGTTCCAGCTTACTTTCTCTTCGATTGCCTTATTCGCTTTCTGCTCCAGCCCCGAATGCTGGATGGCCAGCGCCGCCAACGCTCCGAACAGAAAGCCTCCCACATGCGCCCAGTGCGCCACGCCGTCGGTCGAGCCGGACAACGATCCGAAGAAGATTTCGCTTAGCAGCCACAACGGTACGAGCCAGTACGCAGCCGCCTTGAACCGGTACAGCTTGAGCATGAACAGCCACGCCATCTCAATCTTCATCTTGGGGAAGCGGACCAGGAATGCTCCCATCAACGCCGCCACGGCGCCGGACGCGCCCAGGGTTGGCGTGACGCTCCCTGGATTCGACCAGGCATAAAATTGCAGCGCCGCCGCCCCCGCAATCAGATAAAATGCCGAATACAGCCAGCGGCCCCACACGTCTTCCAGCACAAATCCCGCCAGCCACAGAAACCACATATTCCCGATGATGTGCAGCCACCCGCCGTGCAGAAAATTGGCCGTCAGATAAGTGATCGGCCGTGGATTTGCCGGCACGAACGCATACTGCTCGGTGATGGACGACGCCGACAGCTTGACCAGTTCGGCGTCCAGCGAATCCATCTCGTCCTGAAGTTTCGAGGTGTCCTCGGTCATCTTGACCTTGGCGTCGAAGCCGTCCATCACGTCGCGATATGGATTTTGCACCTGCTTCCATTGGTCGGCATGGCTCTGCTTGAATCCATCCACCAGATGTTGCGATTCCGGCTGCAGCTTCAGTTCGGGATGCAGGGCCGCCAGAATCAGGATGTGAGACTTGACTTCGCCCAGTTGCGGCGCTTCGTCGTCCATCGCCGTCATGGTGAACAGAAACACCACGACATTGATCGCAATCAATGCGATGGTGACCACCGGCCAGCGCCGGGCCGTCATATTCTCGTGCTTGATGGGTATCAACATCGACTGCGTCTCTTACCGCGAAAATTCCGACACACTCGCGCCAGTGTAGTTTCGTTGCGCCTTCATTCCCAGATCACTCAGGGTCGCAACAAATCTTTGGTAACCAGTGGTCGTGCGAGCGGAAATTTGCTTGCGGAGGAGCGCGTCGCGCGGATAGCTTTTGATAGGGCGCGGATTCCAGCCGCGCCGCTCAGACCCGCAACAAAAGAGGCTTTAGTCCCGGGGGATTTAGTCGGCCGCCGCTTCCAGCGCGGAAATGCCGCGTGAGGGCCGGTGCAGGAAGGCCGCACGCTCGGTTTCAAACGACTCCAGATTCGCGCCCATCGCCTGCTCGTTCCAGCCCAGCACCGCGCCCATGCGCAAGGCAGCCTCCCGGCTGCAGGATTCCGACCAGCACGCACCCAGCGCCACCGGAACCCGCCGCAGCAGCACGTCGCCCATGGTCACGGCGCACTCCCTGCGGTAAGCTTCCACCACTTCCGCCACAATGTGGGAGGTATGCGGACAGATGGGCGCCCGCAATTCCGCGCTCACCAATGCCATGCGCGCAATGTCCATGGCGCGCTGGCCATGCCACTCCATCATGCCGCGAGCCGTTTCTTCGCTCACCGAACCGGCACGCGCGATTTCGAGGACTTCCTGATCCAGCAGGGGATCGAGCGCGGCCCCTGGGCCTACAGCGATCTCATTCGGCTCCGCCACTGGGATGCCGATCTTCCGGGCGCATTCCCGCGCCAGCGACGCCGCCGTGCTCAGCTTTCCGCCAATAATGGAAATCAGCCGTCCCGCGCCTTCGTCCGTATGGTCATGCAGAAAATGACGCCGCGTTACCGCGGACGGTTTGTCGCCCGGCGAGTTCGGCAGGGGACGCACCCCAGCGAATGCAAACTTGATGTCGTGAGCCGACAGCTTTGCCTTGGGAAATAGCTGCGCTACCGTGCGCAACAGATATTCCATCTCCTCCGGGGAGGGCGCCGTTCTTCCCGGGTCGCTCGTGTCGGGAACTTCAGTCGTACCCACCAGCACCTGCTCGTTCCACGGAAGAACAAAAACCGGCCGGCCGTCCGCCGCCTCAGTGTAGAGCGCCGCACTGGGAGCGCCCGCAAATCGCGGCAACACAATATGGGATCCCCGCACCCCGCCCAGCATCGGCTTGTGAGTGCGCACCGAAGAGCGCTGGCATACCCGGTCTGCCCATGGTCCGGTACAGTTCAAAATCCACGCGGCATCGACGCGCTCGTCTTTGCCGGAAATCCGGTCGCGCAGCAGCACGCCCCGCGCCCGCCCATGTGCCACATCCACCGCCAGCACTTCGGAATGGTTGCGCACCACCGCGCCGGCGTCGACCGCTTCAGTTAACCACTCCGCCACCAGGCGCTCTGGAAATTCGCACTGGGCATCTTCGTAATTGAAGATCGACCATTGATGGCCTGCATCCAGCGCACGCTCCACGCGCTTCAACTCCATCTCGCTCAGGTCGCCGGATTTCTTGCCCGCAATGCGTTGGTAGAGCCACAACCCGGCGCGTACCTTCATCGCGCTGCGCAGGCTTTGTTCGTTCAGCAGAAAAAGAAAGCGAACGGGATGCACCAGGTGCGATCGCTCCCGCAGCAGACGTTCCCGCTCCCGCACTGACTCCCGAACCAGATCCAACTCTCCGTGTTCCAGGTAGCGTAGCCCGCCGTGAATGATCCGGGTCGAGCGGCTGGTCACGCCTGAGGCGAAATCGTTTTGCTCAACCAGCAACGTGCGCTTCCCCGCGCGCGCACACTCCCGCGCTACTGCCACCCCATTGATGCCCCCGCCGATGACCACGACGTGGAAGTGTTGGGCTTCCAGGGACGCTCGAGGTTTAACCGCTAAAGTCATGTATTTGAACGAGATACTTTAGGTATTGCCGCCTTCGGCCGTTCCGGAAAGGGAATTCTTCCCAAGCCGACACGCCTACCTTTCCACTATTGTGCGCTCTGCCCGCCATGGAGATGAAGGTGACGTTAGTCCCACCCGAAGCGTGGCCCGATTCCGACGAAATCCAGCCACGCGGTGCCTGAAGTAACTACATCCCCGGACTCCCGGAGTTCCATTGATCGATGATATCCCCGGGGCCGGTTGTCCGCAGGAAGGTTTATCTTCGTGTCCTTAGTGGTCACCGGCGTTATCCGCCTTTCCGTCAATTGAATGTTTCCTCCACCGTCATTTACATTGGTTGCCGCATGTCCACGACGGGAGAACGCTTCGAACGGGCGGTCAGCATCATGGAGCGCCTGCGTGCTCCGGGCGGCTGTCCCTGGGACCGCGAGCAGACCTTCGATTCGATCAAGCCCTACACTCTGGAAGAAACCTACGAAGTCCTCGAAGCCATCGACAATCGCGACTGGCCGGAGCTCGCGGGCGAACTTGGCGACCTGCTCCTGCAGGTCCTCTTCTACGCGGAGATGGCGAAGGAGCAGGCGTCCTTTTCGATTGACGATGTCCTCGACCGGCTCTCCAGCAAGCTGGTCAATCGCCATCCCCACGTCTTCGGAGATGTGAAGGCCGAGACTTCAGCCGAAGTCAAGCGCAACTGGGAGGCCCTCAAGGTCGAGGAGAGAAAGATCAGCGAAGCAAAAAAGCGGAACGGGGCCGATGGAAACCTCGGTGACGGCGCGGCCGCCCCGGCGACGACCGAAAAGCAATCCATCCTGGCCGGAGTCTCGTCCGCCATGCCCGCGCTGCTCGAAGCCTACAAGCTCAGCTCGCGCGCCGCCCAGGCCGGATTTGACTGGCCCAACGTCGAGGGCCTGTTCGACAAACTGCACGAAGAGACCGCCGAACTTCGCGACCAGCTCCAAGAATTTCCCGAGCCCGGTCCACGCCCCCAGGGCCGCGGGATAGCCAGCTCTGGCCGCGCGAGCGTCCCCGAAAAACTGCAAGCCCGCCTGGAAGAAGAAGTGGGCGACTTGTTTTTCGTCCTGGTCAACATCGCGCGCTACCTGTCGGTCGACCCCGAATCCGCGCTGCGCAAGACCAACCGCAAGTTCAAACGGCGCTTTCAGTGGATGGAAGACCGCCTGCACGAAACCGGCCGCAGCGCCGTTCGGGCTCCCATGGAAGAACTGGAGTCCCTGTGGCAGCAAGCCAAGCGCAAGGAGCACGAACAGGAGCATGAGCAGGAGGGCCGAGATGTTTAGCCCTCAACCAATGCGTCATCCTGAAGCCCCGCGTTTTTACCAGCGGGGCGAGGGATCTCGGGTGCAACGTGGAGTTGGCCAAAGTGCCCTAATGCCACGCGTGATATCCCTCGCCGCTTTGCATGCGAGGAGCCGATGAGCACAGAATCCATCGTATTGCGCCGCTGCCACGGTCTCGATGAGCTCCGCGCCTGCGTCGCGCTGCAAAAAGAAGTGTGGAATTTTACCGACGCCGAACTGGTCCCGCTGCGCATGTTCGTCGTGGCCGACAAAGTTGGTGGCCAGGTCATGGGAGCGTTCTCCGGCAATGACATGGTCGGCTTCGCGCTCTCGGTGCCGGGCACGCGCTCCGGCCACGTCTACTTGCACTCGCACATGCTCGCCGTCAGAAGGGACCATCGCAATGGCGGCCTGGGCCGCCGCCTGAAACTGTTGCAGCGGGAAGACGCACTCGCCCGCGGCATCGAACTGATCGAGTGGACGTTCGATCCCCTCGAAATCAAGAATGCTTATCTCAACCTGGAAAAACTCGGCGCCATCGCGCGCCGTTATAACATCAACCAGTACGGCATCACGTCATCGCCTCTGCAAGGAGGATTGCCGAGCGACCGTCTGATCGCCGAGTGGTGGCTGAAATCGAAGCGGGTCGAAACCCTGCTGGCCACGGGAAAGAATCTGCCTATTGGCAGCGAATCCGGCATCGAAGTACCGGCGCAGATTTACGACTGGAAAGCCGCAGCCGAAACCCGCGGCAAAGCCCAGCAAGTGCAGGAGCGCAATCGCGAACAGTTTCTGCGAGCGTTTTCCCATGGGCTCGCCGTACTCGGCTACGAGCGCGATTCACAGGGCAACGGCAAGTTCCTGATGGGACGCTGGGACGAGGAGTGGTCGTACGCATCGGAGAATTAATTTCACCACGGAGTCACGGAGAGATCCCCGTTGTATTCTTTCTCCGTGTCGCTGTGCCTCCGTGGTGACTTAAAGATTTAAAAACCAACCATGAAGATTGAAGCCATCACCCTCCGCGAAATTCACATGCCGCTCGTCCACTTTTTCGAGACGAGTTTTGGCCGTACGTACAGCCGGCGCATTCTTCTGGTTACCGTCCACAGCGAGGGCGCCGACGGCTGGGGCGAGAGCGTGGTCGGGGAAGACCCCTTCTACAGCAGCGAATGGATCGAAAGCGCGTGGCCCACCCTGAAGCAGTATCTGATCCCGGCACTGCTGGGGCGGCGCATCGAATCCGCCCGCGAGTGCCCGGCCCTGTTCGCCAAAGTGCGCGCCCACCGCATGGCCAAAGCGGCGCTCGAAAACGCTCTCTGGGACGCCGAAGCCATGCACAAGCAGTTGCCCCTCTGGAAATTGCTGGGCGGCACGCGCCGCGAGATTCCCTGCGGCGTTTCCATCGGTATCCAGGATTCGGTTGAGCAACTGCTGGAAAAGATCCAAATCGAGCTGGCCGCCGGCTACCGCCGCATCAAGATCAAAGTGAAGCCCGGCTGGGACGTGAATGTGCTCGAACGCATCCGCTCGCGCTGGGCCGACATCACGTTGAGTTGCGACGCCAACTCCGCCTACACCCTCGATCAGGTCGAGCACCTGCGCAAGTTCGACCAGTTCAATCTTCTGATGATCGAGCAGCCGCTATGGAACGACGACATTTACTACCACGCCCGCCTGCAGAAAGAGCTGCGCACTTCGATTTGCCTGGACGAATCGATTGTCAGCGTGCGCAGCGCCGCCTTCGCCGTTGAAACCAGCGCCTGCCGCATCATCAACGTCAAGGTGGGCCGCGTCGGCGGATTCTCCGAGGCTCTGAAAATCCATGACCTGTGCCAGGCCCACAACATTCCCGTCTGGTGCGGCGGGATGCTCGAAACCGGCATCGGGCGCGCCCACAACATAGCGCTCTCCACACTGGAAAACTTCCGCCTGCCCGGCGACGTTTCCGCCTCCAAGCGTTACTGGAAAGAAGACATTATTGATCCGGAAGTAGAAGTTTCGCCTCAAGGGATGATCGCTATCAGCGACCAGCCGGGCACCGGCTACCGCGTCAAAGAAGATTTGATTGAGAAGCTGACCGTGCGCAAAGAAACCCTGCGCGCGTAATCGTGGCCGTAGCTACTGCGGAGTTTTCTCCGCTGCGGCAGGCTGCTCCGCATGGTTGTCGCGCGCCAGTTTTTCCTGCTCCGCCTGCAACATTTCCACGCCCTGAGCGAAGGTCAGGTCTTCCGGCATCTTCCGGAAGTTGCTCAAAACTTCGTCCGATACCAGGTTGAGGCTCTTGAACAGCAGGATTTTGCCGGTCACGCTCAGGCTGATTTCGGTGACGCCCCATGCCCCGTCGCCCAAGCCCAGATCAGCCTGCTGCACCAGAAAGTGTCCACCCTTATCGAGATGACCGAGGATCCCCCATCCGAACGTGACCTCCCGGAACAGCGTGCCGTCGATTTTCGCGATGCGCCCGGCTCGGGTGTCGATCAGCAGATAACCCTGCATGCCCTCCAGTACCTGCTCCACGCGTGACGGCGGCGAGTACCCTGGATTGGGCTTGAACTTCAATTTCACCAACCGGTCTCCGGCCTCACCTAATCCGGTCGCGCCGTTCTCCGTGCCGTCGTACTCGTAGCGGAAAGCGTCTGGCAGGGCTTTCACGATACGCAGAGTTCGGTCCTCATCCTCCTTTTCGCGCGCATGTTTCTTGCGAAGCTGGTCGGGATTATTCATCAGCCACGCCAGATGGTCGGTTTCGGTTTTCTGTTGTTGCGCAGTCAGGGGCTGACCGTTGGTGGCGATGAGCATCGCGGCGATCGCCTGCGTGGTTTCCACGTACAGCCGGGTTTGCGAGCCTTTGGCGGTTTTTCGGTGCGAGCGAAACATGTGCAGAACGCCAGGATGGTTCGCCGCGGCAACTTCATTCGCTACGGTAGTCCGCACCAATTCGCCGGGCGGCATTTCCGCGGCCTTCGAGTCCTGGGCCGGGAGCGCGGACGCGGTTGCGGTCAATACCACAATCGTTCCCACTCTCAGCAGACGCGCTGCCAGCCGCCATTGTTCCACGCAAGCCATCCTGTGCTTAGTGTAGCAATCCGCACGCCCGAGGGCAGGCCCGACCGCAGTGCGCGTTGTTCTTTTCGTGTACTTTCGTGTCCTTTATGGCAGCTTTTTCCACACACGCCGCCCTCTCTCGGCCTCTCTCGGCTTGCCGCCCGCTCTCGCCCTTGGGTATAGTCGAGAGGAGAGACGCGGCCGTCCGGTACCTGCTTCCTGGCTTTCAGGTTGTGCAGCATCCCGCTTCCTTAAAGGAGACCATCCATGAGTGCACCGTTGTCTGGCGATTTGGCGCAGATCGGCAAATCCGTAGTCATCAAAGGTGAGCTGTCGGGCAGCGAGGATCTCTATGTTGACGGTCAAGTCGAGGGCAGCATCGCTCTCAAGAACAATAGTCTGACCGTGGGTCCGAACGGACAGGTGAAAGCCACGGTCGACGCCAAAGTCCTCGTGGTGCAGGGCAAGCTTGAAGGCAACGTGCAGGCCAGCGACCGGGTCGAGTTGCGCAAGTCGGCTCTCGTCACCGGGGACATCTCCACCCAGCGCATCTCCATCGAGGAAGGAGCCTACCTGAAGGGCAAGGTCGACATTCAGGGCAAGGCGGACAAGGCCGCAGGAAAGTAACTCCTCGCCTCCGCTTCGGCACGCTAAAGTGATGGCATCAGTCTCGCAGAATTTCATGAAACTCTTTCGCGGCTCATCGAGCGGGTCGGAGACCACACCGGCGTCAGCTGCGCAAAAGCTCACCCGCCGCTCCAGCGGACTGGGCGAACTGTCCCGCACCTGGGACACCGACACGCCGCTCTGTGTTCTCGACCTCGGCTCCACTTCGCCCGCGAACATCCGGCACTTCACCGAACACGGCCACAAGATCTATAGTGAGGACCTGCTGGTCGCCTCCACCGAACCCAACCTCGTCACCAAAGACGAGCAGGGAAAGGTGGTCCTCGACAGCCGCCAGTTTCTGGCCGACAACCTGGTCTATCCCGCGGCGCATTTCGACGTTGTGCTGTGCTGGAATCTGCCCGACTATCTGGACGAAGGCCTGGTCCGCCCGGTCATGGGACGCCTGTGGTCTGTGCTGAAGCCCGGAGGCATGATGCTGGCGTTTTTCCATACCAAGGACGCGGGACCTGATTCCCCCTGCTACCGCTTTCACATTGTCGGAAAAGATACGCTCGAAATGCAGCGCATCGTATTGCGCCGGGAAGCGCGCCGCGGACCAACCGGAGCCATCCACACCGCGATCACCGAAGGCTTCCGCCTGCAGCGCGTCTTCAACAACCGCCACATCGAAACCCTCTTCAGGGACTTCGCTTCGATCAAATTTTTCCTCGCCCGCGACAACGTCAGGGAAGTGCTGGTCGTGCGCTAGCGGTTCCGAAAAGGTTCATACCGTCTATCTATGTGGGGACAGCCGCCCCCGGCTGTCCGGTCGAGCGCAGCTCGACAGTTTCAGTCCGCCGGCGAGTCTAGGTAACCCGCATCTCATTCTGTCCCGGGTGGTCCGTTTCCTTCCACACGATCACCCCCATCCGAAATAAATAGTGCCGCGAAATCTCAAGCTTCCCGGCAGGCTCCAAGCTCGCCAAAAGAATCCGCCGCATTTCTTCCGGAACATAAGCCCTGCGTACCGACGCCACTCCATCCACCCGCGAAACATAACTCCGCATCAGGGGAAAGCCCGCATACACCAGCGCCAGATGCAGCGGATGCCGGATCAGATCGTTGATCAGCACGGCGCAGCGGCTCACGCGCAGCGCCTCACGGGCGAAGCGCACCAATTCGGCAGGCTCCAGATGGTGCGTAAATAAACTGCAGCTCACCAGATCGAAAGCCTCGTCAGGAAAGGGAAGCGCGAGCGCGTCGGCCACGACCGAATGATTTCCGGGCAGCAGATGCGAACGCACGCGATCGAGGAGTGTCATATCCAGCGTGATTCCCTTGCGGGCTAAGTCTTGCGCGGCGCGCTTCGGCACTTCGCCGAATCCGGCAGCGACTTCGAGCAGGGAGAAATGCTTTTTCCCGGTTGCCGCAGCGACGCGCTCGATCAGATTCCGGGTCGTGGCCACTCCGCCGAACCAGCGGTTGATGCGGGAAATATCCCGCAGCGAAATCTCAACCTCACCTGCAGGGCAGGAGTCCGAATCGAGGATTTCCGGAGTGTTAACCCGCTGCATCGTGAGTGGTCGCCAGAGCAAGTGTAGACGAGGTCTCAGGGCGCGTTGTCAAAAGAAAGTAATCGCCGGCATAGTTCCGGAGGCATAGTTCCGAAGAAAGAAGGTTGTATCCGGGGGAAGGTCTCTGGGAGGGGAAGGTTACGTCCGAGAGAAAGTCTGTATCCGGGGGAAGGTCCGTATCAGGGTACGCCTTCAGGCGTGCCGCTAAAGCACCAGGACTGGACCGGCTTCAGCCGCTGGGGCTTTCCGGTGACGCTCAGCGGCGTCGCTCAAGCGAAGCCCTGATAGGATGCCCGGCTACGAAGCTTTTTTTCCTAGACTTCTGCCAGCTCTTCTTCCAAGAGCTGCTTGTTGTACAGGTCGCTGTAGTAACCGTTCAAAGCCAGCAGTTCGTCGTGAGTGCCAAGTTCGACGATGCGTCCGCCGTGCAGCACGGCGATGCGGTCGGCATTGCGCACGGTCGAGACCCGGTGCGAAATGAAGATCGTCGTGCGCCCCTGCATCACGTCCCGCAAATGGTTCAGAATCTTGTCTTCGGTGTGCGTATCCACGCTGGAGAGCGCGTCGTCCAGGATCAGAATCTTCGGATTACGAATCAGCGCGCGCGCGATCGCCGTGCGCTGCTTCTGCCCGCCGGAAAGCGTAATACCGCGCTCACCCACCAGCGTATCGTAGCTTTCGGGGAAGCTCTCGATGTCGGCCGCAATGTTGGCCGCTTCCGCCGCATCGTGGATCTGCTGGTCGCTCGCGGCATCGACTCCCAGCGCAATGTTCTCCCGGATGCGCTCGCTGAACAGAAACGTTTCCTGGGGCACGAATCCGATATTGCGGCGCAGCGACGCTATCGAATACTCGCGAATCGGCCGCCCGTCAATCAGAACCGTTCCCGGCGCGGCGTCGTAGATACGCGGAATCAGGCTAACGAGCGTCGTCTTTCCTGACCCCGTTGGCCCCACAATCGCCAGGCTGCTGCCCGCGGGCACGCGCAGGTTCAGTTCGTGCAGAACTTGTTTTCCGTCGTAGCTGAAGTTGAGTCCGCGGAATTCGATTTCGCCTTCGATCTCCCGGTCCTGTGCGCCCACGGCATTTTCGATCTCCGGCTGCTCCAGCATAATTTCGTTGATGCGAATCAATGACGCCGTGCCCCGCTGGAAGATGTTGATGACCCATCCCAGAGCGATGATCGGCCACGTCAGCTGCATCGTGTAAGTGATGAATGAAACAAAGTCCCCCACGCTCATGGAACCGGAGAGTGGGAGCGTGGTCGTGATCGTGGGGATCGAAATGCCGGGATGCAAAATGCGAAGATTTGAAACCAGCGCGACCTGCGTGAGCCCGTGGATGACTTCGCGTCCACCCAGCCACAACACCAGCACCAGCGCGCACCCCAGCATGAGTTCCAGAGTGGGCCAGAGCATGCCCATCAGCCGCACCAGCTTCAAGCTGCGCCGGATGTACTCCTTGTTCTCTTTTTCGAACGCTCGAATTTCCGCATCTTCCTGCACGTAGGCGCGGATCAGCCGCGCGCCAGAGAAGTTCTCCTGCGCTCGCGCGGAAATGTCGGAGAACATGGCCTGAATTCTTTCGAAGCGATCGTGAATCCGCCGCCCAAAGTACTGGATCACGATGCTCGCCACCGGCAAGGGCAAGAAAGTATAGAAGGTCAGGCGCGGGCTGATCGAGATCATGAAGGCCAGCGCCCCCGCCGTATACACCAGCGTGTTGGCCGAGTACATGATCGCGGGCCCGAGCAGCATCCGCACCGCATTTAAGTCGTTGGTGGCCCGCGCCATAATGTCGCCGGTACGGTGGCGCTGGTAGTAGGAGTACGACAGGCCTTCGAGTTTCTCAAAAAGATCGTTGCGCAGATCGAACTCAATGTCGCGCGAGATGCCGATCACAATCCAGCGCGTCAGAAACTGGAAAATCCCCTTGCTCACCGCGATCGCCAGCAACACTCCGGCGTACAACAACAGCTTGTGGCTGGTCACCCCCTCGTGCAGATCGTCGGCCGCCCGGCCCATGACCAGGGGAAAGAGAATCCAGATGCCATTCGTCAGGAGAACGCAGACCGTGCCCGCCAGGTAGCCCCAGCGGTAGCGTTTCAGGTAAGGCAGCAGCGGGCGCAAACTCTTAGGCAGCATGCAAATCCAGTAGATGAGATTCTAGCAGGCCGGGGTTCAGCTTTTCAGGGGATGCTTTCTGTCCGAGGGGCGTGTCAGGCTCTCCAGGCCCAAGGCTATTGCTTCGCAACGTCCAGCGACGACGCTCCCAGCACTGGGCCGTCATCGGATTCCTGAACGAAAGCGATCAGGCGCACATTCGAAGGATCAGCCAAGGGCTTGTGTTTCACAGAAACATCTCGTTCAAAGGCCTTCCCTCGCTCCACTACGCCAACTTTGTCGATGCTCTGCACGACGGCCACGTGGGTGATGAGATGGCCCTTGTTTTCACCAGCCAGAACCTGCGATGCCGCGTGGTCAAGTGCAACCACGACATAGACATTGGCCTTGCGAGCCTGCCACGATTGGGGCAATGCATCCACCTCGAGGTGAATATGCAGCGTTCCCGGATCTTTCACCGAGAACCCGGAAGCGCGAATCGCGATCTTGGGGTGACTGCGGGCGCTTTCGATGGCGTGTTCGGCCAAAGCCGCGTCGCTCCCGTTGAGCTGGTTGACGCCATCGACCACCATTTGCGGGGTAAAACTGCTGTTTAATCCGAAGCGATGCTCATACGACTCCTGGCGCTCGCTGAAAAAACTTGAGGAATAGGGATCTCGCCAGCCCTCGTGGTTCCAGTAGTCAACATGCTCGCTGAGAACAATGATCTGCGCGCCCGGTATCGGCTGGGAGCGATCCAAATTCTGCAGCAAAGCGTCAGCCGGCGGACAGCTCGAGCATCCTTCGGACGTAAACAACTCGACCAGCACCGGGGAAGCGTTACCCGTTGGAGCAACGATCGAAGCGACGGCAAAGGTGAATGCCGCCATAGCGATGACAATAAGCAGCAACCTTGGTTTCATTCGCCACCTACTTTGTCTCAATCAAGTTGGAGACGTATCAAGAGTCACCTTCGAAAGCCACCACTGAGTATAAGCCGATTTGGACAACGTGATTTCAAAATATCCGAACGCCTGGCAGCGTTCGAACCAAACATTTTTCGTTTCGACCAAACATTAGCGTCCGCGATTTTCTCCGCGCTGCGCCCCTTCCGGTGCCCGATCTTTCTGCGTTGCGTCAATCTGTGCTCTGGATGGAATCAAATCCCGCCCGAACGCTGCCAGGCTCACCCCGGCTACAATTGCGCTCCAGGCCGCGAAAAATAGCCATCCCGCCTCGAACACATACGCGTCATTGATCAGCATATAGGCCTTTCTCGGTCAGCGGCGCTAGGCGGCCAGCCCACAAGGCCAGCCCGACCCTCGCGCCGTCAACCATGAACTCTCGGGAACGTGTGCCGCCGCGAGAGTTCTGCCCCCTCAACTTATTGCTCCTTATTGCTCCGGCGGGGCAGGCGGCGCCTCATGCATGTGCTTCTGCATCCGCGCCTCGTGGCGAGCCTCAAACTCCTTCATCTTGGCCTGCTGGTCCGTCGTCAGCACCTGGAAGAGTTCGTTGTGGATGCGCGCATGCGCCACCGTGAGCTCGACCTGAGTCTGCGCCTGCTGCGTGGCCAGGGCGCGAACTTTGGCCTCGTCGAACGTGCCTTCCTCGTACTGGCGAAGCTGCTGTCGCGTCTGCCGCATTTGCTGCATCAAGGGCTTCATAGTTGCGTGTTCTTTCTGCAGAATGTCCTTCATCTGGGTTTGCTGGGCATCGCTCAGGTTCAAATAGTCGGCGAAGAATCCCATCATGTGCCCACCCCTGCTCCACTCACCGTGGCCCTGCATGGGTGGTGGCGGAACCGCCTCGGCAACCGTCTGTGAATTGGCGATGGCTGTGCCCAGCAGTACTGCCAGGGCCGCGACCAGGAAACGAAAACGAATCGATTTCATGTTTAACTCCTAGACTTCTCCCGGAGGTCCGGGGATTTCTCGTACATTCATACAAACACGACTGCCCGCGAAAAAGCGGTAAAGAATAGGTCAACCGGAGTAAAGTTTTGTCAAAGGTCCCAAACTCTGCAACGCGGCTTGGGGGGCATCCGGTTTGACAATTCTTTACTCGCACCGTTTTCCCCATGGTGCACAATGATGTCAGTCATGGAACGAATTCTGGTCATTGACGATGACGTGGAACTTTGCCATCTGGTGGGCGAGTATCTCCAGGCGGAGGGTTTCAGCGTCGAGTGCGTGCACGACGGCGAGAGCGGACTGAAAAGAGCCACTGCGGGCGAGTACTTGCTTGCGGTTCTCGATGTCATGCTGCCCGGCATCAACGGATTTGAAGTTTTGCGTCGGATCCGCGCCACTTCGCGCCTGCCGGTGTTGCTGCTGACGGCGCGCGGCGAGGATGTCGACCGCATCGTGGGCCTCGAAATCGGCGCCGACGATTATCTTCCCAAGCCGTTTAACCCGCGCGAACTGGTGGCGCGTATCCGAGCCATCCTGCGGCGTACTCGTGCCGACGGCACCGGCTCCCCCTCTACCCCTGACATGGTGTGCGTAGGCGACGTGGAACTCGATCCCGCAACCCGCACCGTTCGCCTCGATGGCAAGCCCGTCGACCTGACTTCGGTCGAGTTCAACCTGCTTGAGGTTCTTTTGCGCGAGGCCGGCCGCGTCGTGCCGCGCGAACGACTGGTCAATGCGGTGCTCAGCAGAAAGTTCTCGCCCTTTGACCGCAGCATCGACATGCACGTCAGCAAGGTACGCAAGAAACTGGGCGATACCGACAACGACGAACACATCAAAACCGTTCGTGGCGTAGGCTACATCTTTGCCCGTCCGCGGGAGAAGTCGAAGGCCACCTCATGAACAGCCTCTTCGTCCGTATCTTTCTATCTTTCTGGACGGCGCTCGCGCTCTTCGTCGTCCTCGCCATCCTGGTCACGCTGGCGCTGCGCCCGCGCAGTTCCACCTGGGAGGGTCTTCGCACCACCGTGCTCAACGACGCAGTCAATGCTTACGAAGAAGGCGGCGCGCCGCAGCTGCGGGAGTACATGGAGAATCTGGAGAAAACCCAGCACCTGCGCGCCTACCTTTTTGATGAGCACGGAATCGAAGTCTCGGGCCGCGCCGCGCCGGATTGGGCCATCCGCGTGGCCGCGGGCGGACCGCGCATGCCCCGGGACGGATTCATTTTTCCCGCGCCTCCCCTGCAGCGGGACTCGCGCGCTTCAGCCGACGGCAAGCATCGTTACACCGTCGTATTGGGATTGCCTCAGGGGCCGCGAGTGTTCTTCGGTCCCCGCGGCATGCCGGTTCCCGGCCTCATCATCGCCATCATTTCTTCCGGCCTGGTCTGCTATTTCCTGTCCTGGTATTTGACCAAGCCCATTGTCCGGCTGCGCGCCGCTACCCGCCAGTTGGCGGCGGGCAACCTGACCGCGCGTACCGGCGCGCGCGCCACCACGCGGCGGGACGAGGTTGCGGGCTTGATGCGCGACTTTGACGCCATGGCCGAACGGCTCGAGACCCTGGTCAAGGCGCAGTCGCGCCTGCTCAACGATATTTCGCACGAACTGCGCTCGCCCCTGGCCCGCTTGAATGTTGCCCTCGGCCTGGCCCGGCAGCGTTCCGGAGTCGAGAGCGCCGACATGCTGGATCGCATTGAGCTCGAGGCCAGCCGACTCAACGAACTGATCGGCAGAATTCTCACCCTTGCCCGCCTCGAGGACGGAGAACAGCGCGTGCCTCCGACTCCGGTTCCCCTGAACGAGTTGGTGGCAAACCTCGCCGAGGACGCTGAGTTTGAAGCCCAGGCGCGGCACTGCCACGTCCACACCGTCATTCCCGAGGGCGACTGGGGCGTGCGCGGCAATGCTTCCCTGTTGCACAGCGCCGTCGAAAACGTCGTGCGCAACGCCATCCGCTACACTCAGGAAGGAACCTCGGTTGAAATCGAATTGGCGAGTGAGCAAGGCCCCAACGGACCCGAGGCCGTGCTCAGGATCAGCGACTCCGGACCGGGTGTCCCACCCGATTCTCTGGGAAAGCTCTTCCAGCCGTTCTACCGCCTCGACGATGCCCGCGGACGCCTGACCGGAGGAGTTGGCCTGGGCCTGGCCATCACCGAAAGGGCAGTCCGTTTCCACGGTGGCCAGGTCTCCGCCTCCAATCGCCTCGAAGGCGGTCTGCGCGTGGAGATTCGCCTGCCCTTGATGGCTGGTGGTCAGAGGATCAAAGCAGCGCCTGAACCGGTACCGTCGACCCGAGAAGCGTAAGCGCAGGGCGGTGGGACTTCAGGCTTAGGGCCATCGCAGGGGTCCTCACTACTGTGCACCCGGACAACCGCTGCCTCGGTCCCAGCTCTGTAAGGCCCGAGTTATGTAATACTGGTCGGGCAACTCCAGTGCATCCGCCGGGTTCCAATAGGTCTTGGGTAGTGATGCAGTTTACGGAAGATTTCGTATCAGGGCATGCCTTCAGGCGTGCAGCTAGAGGGTGCGAGGCTTTAGCCGCTGCACCCGGCGGACAAGCCAGCGCGGCTAAAGCCGTTCGGATTTGTGCCCGTTAGCGGCATCGCTAAAGCGATGCCCTGATACGAGTCCTTTTTTCAATTGCACCACTGGCCGATCTTGTAGGAGTTTGCTCTTCCGGAGCTTTCCTGATACACAAATGGGTTGAGATTTTCCCGCATTTCTAGACCTGCAGGGACCCGGCCGGCGGGGCGCCGGGGTTGTGTGCACGCGTAACCCTCACATAAACATGGAGATCAACCAAAGAATGTCGAAACGATTCGCGTGGCTGCTCGGGGTGGTGGCGCTGATTTCGATCGGACTGTTGGTGGCCTGCGGCAGCAAATACAACACCTCGTCCGACGGTCTGGTGGTGGTGGGTAGTCAGGGGTCGGGGCTCATCGAGACTTTCGGGCTTTCTCTGTCCAATGGCCACATCTCGGAGATTAGCAACCCGCCTTCCTCGACGTCGACATCAACTTGCGTTCTGAATGGCCTGCCCTCGACCATTGTCCTTGACCCGGCCGGAGCCTACGCCTACACCATCATCAACGCCAATTCCTCGTGCGACACACCTACATCCCAGAGCGCTAACGGCATTCTTGCATTCAAGGTCAATTCCAACGGAACTATGTCGGCGGTTGGGAGCCTGGTACCGGACGTGAATCCTGTCGCTATGGCTATGGATGCAGCCGGCAAGTTTCTGTTTGTGGCGGAGGGTGTGGGCGGGGGAGTTAACGTCTACTCGATCGGCAGCGGCGCCACCTTGACCGCCGTGCAGGGGACTTACACATTCCCGCCCACGCCCATGGTTCCTAATTTCGTCGCTCTGGCAGCGACTCCCACGGTTTTCCCCCCCATCGGCATCAACGGAGTGCAAAACTCCGTGTGCTCGGCCGCAGGTCTGAACCCTCCGACGTCTGAATATCTCTATGTTGTCGATCAAGAGAATTATGTGGTCTGGGAGTTCAGCGTGGACACTTCGACCGGCGCATTAGGGAATCCGGGCGTTACTACCGTCGTGCCATCCTTTACGACCGATCCGGTACCGGCAGGCGTCGCTGTGGACCCTTGCAACCGCTTCGTCTATGTCACCGACAGCCTGACCAACAAAGTCAGTGCCTACACTATCTGCAACGGGCAGACGACTCAATCGTCGACCTGTCCGACCGTCCCAGACGGCAGCCTGGTGGCCGTTACGGGCTCACCGTTCAGCCTCACCGGCGGGGCCAACGGTCCGGGACCTCTTGCGGTTGATCCCTATGGCAACTACGTCTACGTCGTAGATACCCTCTCCGGCCAGGTCTCGATTCTGCACCTCAGCCCGGTTTCGGGTAGTCTGACGGTGGGGTCAACCGTGAACACGGGCAGCCAGCCCAAGGCGATTGCGATTCGTAGCGACGACAACTGGCTTTTCGTTACCAACTACAATTCTGCCTCCTTGTCGCAATTCGCAATTACGCCTGCCACCGGCGCGCTTTCAGCCCTGCCCACAATCCAGACCGACAACTATCCCTGGGGCGTTGCGGTGAAATAGGGCTTCAGTTTCTAGCCGCGAAGCGGTGTAAGAATGCAGCCCACGGCGAGGCCCCGGCTGGACAAGTGGGACGCGAACAAGCCCCAGCGGGGCGAAAGATGGATTCTCACGCGCACAAGATCAGGGTTTGGGTCCGCGGTCCGTTACGTTGGCACCTTCAAGATCAAATACCCGCCCACCAGGATGAAGATCAGGTCCGGCGACCAGGCCGCCAGCGCCGGCGGCAGCTGGCTGATGTCTCCCATGTCTTCGAACAGCCTTGACACCACTGTGTAGAACATCGCGATCCCCACCGCGACGGCCACGCCAGTGATGGCCCCCTTTTTTCCTGTCGACAACGAAAAGG
The DNA here is from genome assembly GCA_963825155.1 of uncultured Acidobacteriaceae bacterium. Classification (GTDB taxonomy): domain Bacteria; phylum Acidobacteriota; class Terriglobia; order Terriglobales; family Acidobacteriaceae; genus Sulfotelmatobacter. The sequence continues at coordinate 192,421 of CAWGRZ010000010.1, forward strand.
GAATGGCCAGCACGGCCATAATCAGCGTGATCAGCGGATATGACAGCTTCTTCTGGAGTTCCACCCGCAGGCGCACTACGTCGAATCCGCTCTGCTGCAGATCGCGGATGTAGCGCCGCAACTCTTCATAATTCATCTCGGTATACTGCTTGACCTCCTTCTTGAAATAAGACGGCGTCTCCGGCAAATCAGGGAACGTGGCCACTTCAAACGGGTGATAGTTGACGATGGCGGAGCCCTGGAGCGAGCGGTCCCATCCCTTTTCGTAGATCCAGCGGTTCAGGTTTTCAGCCCAGTGCGCGCGCTCCGCGTGAATTCGCCGGGTGATGGCGAAACTGGCGCGATCCAGTTGAAACACCGTGACATTGCCAAACTGATCGCGGTCCGGATCGAAGAACTGGTAGTAGTAGATGTCGTTGTGCTGGCCGAAAATCCATTTGCGGTCGGGGCGGAGGTAGGTTTGCGCCGGTCTGCCCTTGATCTGGTTGTGCAATGCCTCCTGGCGCTTGTTTGTGTGCGGCAGATAGAACTGGTCGGCGAAAAACAGCGCCACCGCCAGCACCGCTGCTGCCACGATCACCGGCGTGACAATGCGGTAGATGCTGATTCCGGTCGCCTTGATCGCGGTGATCTCATTCGAGCGCTGCATTACCCCAAAGGTGATCAGCACGGCAAGGAGCATCACCAGTGGGGCCACGTTGTACATCAGGTAGGGCGCGACATTGAGCAGGTATTCCGCAACTACCGTGGCTGGCACCTGGTTGCGCAGAATGTCTCCCAGCAATTCAAACAGTGTGAATACGATCACCAGCACCAGAAATGAAGAAAGGATCATCCCCAGGTACACGAAGAAATCGCGCAGCACGTAATCGTCGAGCAGCGTGGGAAAGCTGGCGCTGAATACGCGCCGTCGCGTCGAGGCGCGCTCGAACGCATTCTCCCGGCGGCTGCGCGCAATCGCGGCTTGGGGCCAGGCTCCGTCCCGCCTCCAAAAAGGCCGGAGCCACGAAAGTTCAAAGGGACGCTTCTCCGCATGCCACAACAAGAACAGACCCAGCGCCAGAAACGCCAGGTCGGCCAGCCATGCTCCGAACCACGGCGAGACCCGGCCTTGCCGCGCCAGCGAAACTCCGATCAGCGAAATCACGTAATAGACGAACACCAGCAGAATCGTCAGCACGAATCCGCCGGACTTTCCGCTCTTCTTCGACGACAGTCCCAGCGGGATTCCCACCAGCGCGAGCACTAGGCACGCCGTAGGCAGGGAGAAGCGCCGGTAGTATTCGATCAGATACCAGCGCGCGGAGATGGGATCGACACGGCTGGCCTTCTCCCGCAATGCCCAGGTATTCATCAAAGTGGCGGGAACGGACTCATCGGGCTTGTTCTCGGTTGAGGGCAGATCAATCGGAATGTCCGCTTGCTGAAAAGTGGAAATGTGATAGTCGCCAGCGTCTTTGGGATTGGTTTCGTGGGCGGAGCCGTCGATCAGGTGCAGATGCAGGCGATCGCGGCCTTCGCTGACCACGATGCCTTCTTTCGCGAGAGTGATCTTGGGGTTGGTGGCGTCGCTAAGGTCGGCCATAAAAACGCCCTTCCACACCGCCGCTCCCTGCCCGCTTTTTACATCTTGTACGTAGAGGACGTATTTGGGGAAGCCCTCGAAAAAAACCCGAGGCTGAATCTCGAACGACACCTGCGAACCCTTGAGCCGGTCCTCGAGGTGGCCCAGCGCAGCCTGTGATCGCGGCGCAATGTACAGCCCATTGGCCAGAGCCAGAAGCCACGCCGCGATGACAAAAATCGAGAGCACGCGCAGAAAGCTCCACACGCTCATGCCGCTGGCCCGCATAGCCGTGATTTCGCTGTCGGCGGCGAGACGGCTCAAGCCGATCAGGATGCCGACCAGCACGCTCATGGGCAGCGTGTAAGTGAGTGCGAGCGGGACAGTGAAGAAGAAAATCTCGGCGACGCTGGGCAGCGGAGCGCTGGCTCGCACCACCAGTTCGAGAATGCGTCCCAGATCGCGCGTGAACAGGACGAAGGTGAAGATCACCGCGCCAATCAGCGCGTGCGCCGTCACTTCGCGTAGGATGTAGCGGGTCAGAATCCGCATGAGAAGCGCGCTAGAGGCGAGAATAGCATGTGGGGGTTCATTGGAGCAGGATGTTATCTTCTGCGGCCGGAACCGGAGCATCCAGCGGACCGTACTGCTGCAGAGCGAGGCCGAAGCGGAGTAAGGAGCTGGCGGGATGACTGTCGGGAAGATGACTGTTGGGAACATGGAGCACCGTCTGGAGCAGATCGAGAATGGATCTCGGACCGATACCCTGGCGCTGCTGGGCATCGCAGCGAGCATCGCGGCACTCCATCTGTTCACCAACAATCGCTACGGGTTTCATCGCGACGAGCTCCAGGTTCTGAGCGATGCCCGCCATCTGGACTGGGGATTCGTGCCCTATCCGCCGTTCACACCGTTCGTGGAGCGGATCGGCCTCTCTTTCTTCGGCCTCTCCCTGGTGGGGCTGCGCCTGTTCTCAGTGATCGCGCAGTCGTTTGTCATTTTCTTTTCTGGGCTGATGGCGCGCGAACTAGGCGGAGCGCGGCTCGCGCAGGTGACTACGGCGATCGCGGTGGCGCTCTCGCCCCTGGCCCTGTTCGAGGGGACGGAGTTCCAATACACGACCTTCGACAATTTGTGGTGGGTCCTGATCGCCTACTTCGTGATTCGCCTGCTGAAGACGGAGAATCCGCGCTGGTGGCTGGCGATCGGCGCCTTCATCGGCATTGGATTTCAAACGAAGTACACCATGGGCTTTTATGTTTGCGGGATTCTGGGCGGACTTCTGCTGACCAGCGCACGCAAGTATCTGGCGAGCGGATGGCTGTGGGCCGGCGTCGCGGTCGCTTTTGTGATTTTCCTCCCGAATCTGATATGGCAGGTGCGGCACGATTTCATCTCGCTGCATTTTCTCCAGCACATTCACATGCGCGATGTGGGTGAGGGGCGAGCCAACGGATTTTTTCGCGACCAGTTCATGATCTGCACGAATCTGTTTGCGGCGCCGCTTTGGATTGCCGGATTGTTGCGCTATTTGCGCGACCGCCGTTACCGGATGCTGGCATGGATGTACTTGATTCCCCTGGCGCTCTACGTCGTGGGCAAGGGGCGAGGCTATTACCTGGGGGCGGCGTATCCCGTGCTGATAGCGATGGGAGCAGTCGTGGGCGAGCGCTGGGTCGGGTCCATGCCGAAGTTGCCGCGCTGGGTGTTAGAGGCTGTGCTGTTTACTGGTCTGGCCGCGGGTGGCGTCTATGTATCGACGATTGTTGTTCCGCTTGTGTCCCGCGGCCCGCTGAAGAACTTCGCCCTCGAGCACAACGGCGATCTGCGCGAGGAAATCGGCTGGGACGAATTGGTCAAGACGGTCGCCGGCATTCGGGATTCGCTGCCTCCGGAGCAGCAGAAGAATGTGGGCGTAGCCGTGAGAAACTACGGCGAACAGGGCGCGATCGAGATTCTGGGGCCGGCCTGCCACCTGCCTCCGCCGGTCAGCGGCATCAACTCATCCTGGCTGCGGGGGTATCCCACACCCCCGCCATCAACCCTGATTGTCCTCGGATCGACGCGGGAACAGGCGGAGCGTCTGTTCACATCGTGCCGCCTGGCCGGGCACAACGGGAATTCTCTGGGCGTGAAGAACGAGGAGAGCCAAGACCATCCCGACATCTTCGTATGCGGGCCGCCGCGCCTGCCTTGGCCTGAGTTCTGGAAGAAGTACCAGGGGTTCGGGTAGAGGCCGTCTCAGCTGGCTTTGAAGAACAGTGCCGCCAGCGGAGGCAGGGTCAGCTTCAGCGAGAAGGGGCGCCCGTGGGTCGCGATCTCCTCTGCAACCACTCCGCCCAGGTTGCCCATGCCGCTGCCGGCGTATTCGCGGGCGTCGCTGTTCAGCAGTTCGCGCCAACGGCCGCCGTGGGGGACGCCCACGCGGTATCCCATGCGGGGGACAGGCGTGAAGTTGCAAACGACCAGCACCGTGTCTGGGGCCGACTCGCTCTTGCGCAGCAGGGAAATCGTGCTGGTGGCGTTGTCGTTGGCGTCGACCCACTCGAATCCGGCAGGATCGTTGTCGAGCACGTGCATGGCGGGCTCGCTGCGATAGAAGCGGTTCAGTTGTTCCATCCAGGCTTGCACCCCGCGATGAACCTGGTACTGCAGAACATGCCACTCCAGACTGGTGTCATGCGCCCACTCGCGCACCTGGCCGAATTCACAGCCCATGAACAGGAGCTTCTTGCCGGACTGGGCGTACATGTAGGCATAGAGCAGACGCAGGTTGGCAAATTTCTGCCATTCGTCGCCCGGCATTTTGCCGATCAGCGACCCCTTGCCGTGGACGACTTCATCGTGCGAGAGCGGCAGCACAAAATTTTCCTGGAACGAATACAGCATGCGGAAAGTAAGATCGTTGTGGTGATACTTGCGATGGATAGGATCGTTCTGAAAATACCGGAGCGTGTCGTGCATCCAGCCCATATCCCACTTCAGGCCAAAGCCGAGGCCGCCGATGTAAACCGGCTTTGAGACCATGGGCCACGAAGTGGATTCCTCGGCCGTGGTCTGAATCTCAGGATGCTCTTTGTAGGCTTCCTGATTGAAACGCCGCAAAAAATCGATGGCGTCGAGATTTTCGCGTCCGCCGAACTTGTTGGGAATCCACTCGCCTTGCTTGCGCGAGTAGTCCAGATACAACATGGACGCGACCGCGTCCACCCGCAAACCATCGATGTGATACTTGTCCAGCCAGAACATGGCGCTCGACATCAGAAAGCTGCGCACTTCCGGGCGGCCGTAATTGAAAATGTGCGTCTTCCAGTCGGGATGAAATCCCTGGCGCGAGTCGGCGTGCTCGTAGAGGTGCGTGCCGTCGAAGTAGGCCAGACCATGCTCATCGGAAGGGAAGTGCGACGGCACCCAGTCGAGAATCACCCCAATGCCGTGCTGGTGCAGGTAGTCCACCAGGTACATGAAGTCCTGCGGCGTGCCGTAGCGCGACGTAGGCGCGAAGTATCCCGTCGTCTGGTATCCCCACGAACCGTAAAACGGATGCTCCATCACCGGCAGGAATTCGACATGCGTAAATCCCATTTGCCCGACGTATTCTGCCAGGCGCGGCGCGGTCTCGCGGTACGTGAGCGGACGGTTGTGCTCCTCTGGCACCCGCATCCACGAACCCAAATGCACTTCGTAAATGGCCTGCGGCGCGCGCAGTGAATTGCGGGCGGCACGCTTCTCCATCCATTCCTGATCGCTCCACTGGTAGTCCAGGTCCCACACGACCGAGGCCGTGCGTGGAGGCTTCTCATGCAGCAGTCCGAGCGGGTCGGCCTTATCCACCCGATAGCCATGGCTCTGCGATTCGATATGGAATTTGTAGAGCGCGCCGCGGGTTACGCCCGCGACAAATCCTTCCCAGATTCCCGACGACCCGCGGGGCGCCAGACGGTGCGACTTCGCGTCCCAGCCGTTGAAGCTGCCCACCACCGAAACCGACCGCGCATTGGGCGCCCACACGCTGAACACGGCCCCAGCCACGCCGTTATGCGTGACCAGGTGTGCCCCCATCTTCTCCTGCATGCGATAGTTGCTGCCCTCGTTGAACAGGTATAGATCCTGGTCAGTGAGAAGCTGCGGCGCGGAAAGTGTGGTTTCAGAACTCATTGGGGCACTGGAAAGTGTGCGATCAATAGTGTACCGGAAGACGACGTTCACGCGAACAATGTGCCGGGGGCTTTGCGCGAAGCGGCTACGCAGCCGAGGTGCAAGATATTGCATGTTGACCGCCGACTGGATCGGGTGGAGAATAGTTCGCCCTCGGCTGGCAGGAGAATCGCAAACCCTAGCCGAGTCTCCCCCCGGCGGTCGCCAGTCCGACCTGCACGAATCAGGTCATTGCCTGCCACACTGTCACAAATCGCTGCTGCAGGAGAATTCCCAATGAGAAAACTGCAAATTCGCATCGCGATGCTCGTTCTGGCAATCGCCGCCTGAACTCCCTATGCTCCACCGGTCGAGGGTACGAACGGACTCCTCTATGGCACAACCGCCGGAGGGGGCGGTTCCGCGAGCTGCGGCACGGTGTACAGCATCAACAAAGCGGGCACCGTGTTCACCACCCTGCACCAGTTCGCCGGCAGCTCCGGCCCCGACGGTTGCACTCCCCTGGCGCCACTGGTTGTGGAAAACGACGGCAATTTCTACGGGACGACCAACGCTGGAGGCATGTCGTTTTACGAGGCTGGCACGATCTTCAAGATCACCCCGTCGGGCAAACTGACGCTACTCCACAGCTTTGGCAATTCCGATGGTTACCTACCAAACGGTCTGATTCTGGGAACTGACGGCAACTTCTATGGAACGACCGCCGCCGGTGGCACCAATGGTTACGGCGTGGTTTTCAAGATCACTCCAGCCGCTGTTTTCAGCACCCTTCACAATTTCGTCGGTGGCACAAGCGATGGAACCGGACCCTACGCTGGCTTGGTGCAAGCTACCAATGGGAAGTTTTACGGTGTAACTACCTACGGTGGGGCAAACAACGACGGAACGATCTTCGGTGGGAGTGCGACCTCTAAATTTGCCGCGCTCTACAGTTTCGTTCAGAGCACGACTGGGGATATCCCCGAAGCTCCGCTTTTCCAACGCACGGATGGGCTGCTGTACGGAGATACGTTTCGCGGTGGCTCCAATGGTGAGGGCACGTTCTTCAGCCTGAAGCTTGGCTTGCATCTATTCGTTAGTTTTTCTCCTGCCTCTGGCAGGGTTGGGAAGCTTATCGGCATTTTCGGGCAAGGGTTCATCGGGGCAACCGCCGTTTCCTTCGGGGGAACCAGCGCTGCCTACAGCGTCGTTTCGGACACCTTTCTGACGGCGCATGTGCCTTCGGGCGCGGAAACCGGTTCAGTAACCGTGACCACGCTAGGCGGGACCACCCTTACCAGCAGCAGGAAATTCCGTGTTACGCCGCAAATTACGAGCTTTACACCATCGAGCGGCCTGGTGGGAACGTCCGTCACCGTCACCGGAGTCAGTCTCTTTCAGACGACAAGAGTTACTTTCGGCGGAGTGGCAGCCGCCTTCGTAGTCAATTCGGATACGCAGGTGACAGCCACCGTGCCAACCGGGGCGAAGACCGGGAAGATCGTCATCGTCACCCCAGGTGGGTCCGACTCCAGTGCCACCAGTTTTACAGTGCAGTGATCGTCTGAGGCGTTAGCGTAGGTTGACGTTCACGAAGCCGCATCTCAGAGAGGTGCGGCCCCCCAGCCGTGCGCCCGGGTAAAACCCCCATGCTATCCTGATTCTCCAGCCATGCCCGCTCTGCGCCTCATCCTTCTCTGGCATCAGCACCAGCCCTTCTACAAAGACCTGGTCACCGGCGAATACCGCCTGCCCTGGGTGCGCCTGCATGCCCTCAAAGACTATTACGGCATGGTTAAACTCCTGGACGAGTTTCCCAACGTCCATCAGAACTTCAACATCGTGCCCTCCCTGATGGTCCAGATTCAGGACTACGCCGCCGGAACGGCGCAGGATCCATTTCTCACCGTCGCCGCCAAGCCCGCGAAGGACTTATCTCTCGAGGAGCGCCGCTTCGCCCTGCAATATCTGTTTCAGGCTAATCCCCAGAACCTGATTGGCCGCTATCCGCGCTATCGCGAATTGTGGGAGCGCTTTCGCGAGCATGGCGACCATCCCGAGCGCGCTGAACGGTATTTTCAGCCCCAGGATTTCACCGACCTGCAAGTCTTGTCGCAGCTGGCCTGGTTCGACGAATTCTTCCTCGAAGAAAAAGACATTGCCGCGCTGGTCGCCAAGGGACGCCAGTATTCGCTCGACGATCAGAAGCTGGTGATCGAGCGCGAAAGGGAACTGGTGGGCCGGGTGTTGCCGGCGCATGCCGACGCCGCCCAGAAAAGGCTCGATCGAGATTTCCGCGACGCCCTTCTATCACCCGATTTTGCCTCTCGTGTGCGATACCAGCGTGGGAGCGGTATCGTCCCCCGGCTTGCCCCTGCCCCAGAACCGGTTCCGCCATCCTGAAGACGCGCGCCAGCAACTCGCCCGCGGGCTCGATCTTCACGAGCAGGTCTTCGGCATGCGTCCCAAGGGTGTGTGGCCGTCGGAAGGCAGCGTTTCCGAAGAAGTGCTGGCCATTGCCCACAGCCTGGGCATTCAGTGGATGGCCACCGACGAGGGCGTGCTCGGCCGCAGCTCCGGCGCATTCTTCTCGCGCGATGGCAGCGGCCGTCTACCGCCGCCCCTGGGGGAAAAGCTCTACAACATCCATCGCTATGAGAACGGTTCGGCGGCCATGCACCTTGTATTTCGCGATCACACCATCTCCGATCTCATCGGCTTCGTGTATTCCGGCATGCCTCCCGCCAATGCCGCCCAGCATTTAATCGGCAACATCAAGGAGGCGGCCAAGCCCGTTTTGGCGACCGGCCGCGATGCCGTCGTCTCCATCATTCTCGATGGCGAAAATGCCTGGGAATATTATCCCAAGTCCGGGCGCGAGTTTCTCCGGCGCTTCTACGACGCTCTGCAGCGCGAGCCCGGCCTGGAAGCGGTGACCATCTCCGAGGCCATTTCGCGGCACAAGGATTTCGGAAAAATGACGTCACTGGTCCCGGGCTCCTGGATCAACGCGAACTTCAACGTGTGGATCGGCGCCCCCGAAGACAATCGCGCTTGGGACTACCTGCACCACGCCCGCGAGTTCTACGCCCAAAACGCGGCGCGGGCCAACGAGGCCCAGCGCAAGGTGGCCTTCGACGAGATTCTGATTGCCGAAGGCAGCGACTGGAACTGGTGGTACGGTCCGGAGCACCACTCCGCCAACGATCGCGATTTCGACGAACTCTACCGCAAACACCTCTCCAACGTGTATCAGGCGCTGGGCGCGGTTCCGCCCGACTACCTGGCCCAGCCCATCACCGGGGCCGAAGTGCGCCCCTCGTTCGTACCTCAGACCGCCTACATTCATCCCCGCATCACCGGCGACAAGGTGCGCTATTTCGAGTGGATGGGCGCGGCTGCTTATACCGCCGATCATCGCGCCGGCGCCATGCACGGCAAACAGTTCTTGCTGGATTCCGTGTATGCCGGCATCGATTCCACCCTTCTCTATGGCCGGCTGGACTTCAAGGAAAATGTCCCCGAAACCGACTTTGATCTGGTGGTGAACGTGGAATCATGGGCGCGCGAAGAACTGCGCCCACGCCGCACCTTGCGGGTAGAGGCTTCGGTTCACGAGCGCCGCCTCCAAGAGTGGAAGATCGAGAATGGCCTGGAAGGCCATCCCCTGGCTACGTCTGGCTATGCGGACGAAGGCGCGAAAGTGGCCCTGTTGCGCAACTTCGAATTCAAACTGCCGCTGGCCTGGCTGCTGGCCACTCCCAACCCCGCTTCCGCAGAACGCACAGCCGAGCGCAAGTCCACCGTCGTTGGCGTTGCCCCCACTAGCCTGCTCCGCCTGCGCTTCAGCCTATGGCAGAACCGTTTGCCCGTGGATTCTTTGCCACTCGAAGGCTGGATCGAGTTGCAAGTGCTGAGCGAAGGGGATCTGCTGTTCGGGGCGTAAACCCGGATTCGCTACGGCTTCAGCAAGACCGATCCGCTCGTTCTTCGGGACAGCACTTGGTCGAAGGTCACCAATTGCAACCCGGAAACCTGAGCAAAGGCAGCAATGTAGGAATCCGCCCAGTCTTTCGGAGCCGGCTGCCGGGATTGGGAAAGAGAACGGAAAATGGACTCCATTGAAGGTGGTTCCTCGACGTAAACCGCGCGGCCGTTTTCCAGCCAATCGTCGTAGATCTCCCACGCCGCAGCTTGCGACAGAACCTTGTCTCTCATGATTGCTGGAGTCGTGAGTAGCCGGAGAAAACCCAGTTGGGTCAGCCGGCAAAAGCAGAGCTCGCAATCATCGGGCAGGGAATCCAGCCACAACTTTGCCACCGGGTAGTGAATGTGGCCTCGGTACGTCAACGCGGTCCATACGTTAACGTCAGGGAAAGGGAATGATCTCGTAGATCTTGGCATTGTCCAAATCCAGGCTGCCAGGCTTGTCGGAATCGATCACCGGAGGCCGCCGGCGCCCGGATTTCTTCGGCTGTGCTCGCAACTGCAATTCAACACCCCGAAGAAGCAGTTCTTTCACCGAGTGGCCTTCGTGGGCGGCCTTCTTCTTCAGGGCTCGGTAGAGCGGGTCCGGAATGTCAACCGTGGTTCGCACAGACTCATTCTGCCATATTTATGGCTGTATTGGAAATGTTGTTTTTGCAGCGAAAGGAAAACGCCGGAGCACTGGTCTCCGGCGTATCGAAAGAACCGGGAAATCCGCCTACTTGCTTCCCCCACTCGCCACCGTTGTGGTCATCGTCAACGGACGGTTCAATTCCAGCGTAAGTTCGGTGCCTGCCGGCAAGGTCGCCGAGCGGTGTTTGGTGAGCCAATGCACGGTCGTGGAGGTCGCCCCCACCGCGCCGCCGATCAACACGCCCGGCCCGCCGCCAATCAGTCCGCCAATCAGCATTCCGCCTGCGGTCCCGCCGCCGGTCTCAACCATGTCGCGGCGGTCGTGGCCGCTTCCCTTGAACTGGCCTTCATCGTTCACGTCCGTGCCCTGGCCAATGTTGGTATCCACCAAGGTGGCGTCGAGGTAATAGCGCTCGCCGCTGGGAAGAATCACCGCTTCGGGAAGAATTCCAATCGTCGGTTTGCCCGAGATACGGCGCGGTTCACTCAGCGCGGTAACCCGGCCTTCCACCGTTGATCCCACCGGAATCACCGTCTTACCATTGATGACAATCGGTTGCGTGAGTCGGCACTGAAAAGGATCGCCAATCTTGTTGCTGAACGTTGCCAGAGTCGTATCGAGCCTGACCATCAGCGCGGTGCCCGCCGGAACCGGCGAACTGGTCTGAGCCGCCAGCATGCCGCCGGACAGCAACACGCAGAGTAAAATCATCCACTTCTTCATCGGTACCTCCTCAAATTCGCAGACCTTTTCTCTTTATAACTCTAGACCAGGCGAGACGCCGGGGACAATACCGGGCAGGTCAGGGAACCAGCGGAGACACGGCCTTCGCAGCGTTGTCCAGATGGCCACTCCCGGGCCACACCAAGGAAACGCATACAAATAAACCCCTTCGTGATAATTCGTGCCCCTCGTGGTTCGCGGCTTTCCATTCCGATCTCACGCGGAAGCCGTCTCACGTGTCACACTCCCTTCATGCTCCATCCGCTATAATCATAGGTTTCGCAACACCCGATGGGCAGGGACTATCAGGGTGCCGGCATCTTGTGGATCGCCGAAGTATTCAAGAGTGGCCTTCCCGAGACTGTGTTCGATCCGGCGTTGAGAACGAGATCATAAACTTCAAGAAAGTGACCTTACCTATGTCAAATATTGCAGCCATTCATGCCCGGGAAGTTCTGGATTCACGCGGCAATCCTACCGTGGAAGCGGAAGTGTTTTTGGCCGACGGCTCCATGGGCCGCGCCATTGTTCCCAGCGGCGCCTCCACCGGCGAGCACGAGGCGGTCGAACTCCGCGACGGAGACACCAACCGCTTCCTCGGCAAAGGAGTCCTCAAGGCAGTCGAGAACGTCAACGGCGAGATCGCCGAAGCCCTGGCAAACTGGGATGCCTTCGACCAGCGCGGCCTCGACGCCAAAATGATCGAACTCGACGGCACGGAGAACAAAGGCCGTCTGGGCGCGAATGCCATCCTCGCAGTGTCGATGGCGGCGGCGCGCGCATCAGCGATGTCTCTCGACATTCCGCTCTATCGCTACCTCGGCGGCGTCGGCGCCAACACCCTGCCTACGCCCATGATGAACATCCTGAACGGCGGCGCCCACGCCGACAACAACGTCGACTTCCAGGAATTCATGGTCATGCCCGTGGGTGCGCCCTCGTTTTCCGAAGCCCTGCGCTGGGGCGTCGAAGTGTTCCATACCCTGAAAGGCGTGCTGAAGAAGCGCGGCTACAACACCGCCGTCGGCGACGAAGGCGGATTCGCCCCGTCCGTTAAGTCGAACGTCGAAGCCATCGAAGTTGTGCTCGAAGCCATCAGCAAAGCCGGCTACAAGCCTGGCGAAGAAATTGCCATCGCCCTCGATCCCGCCGCCAGCGAGTTCTATCAGGATGGCAAGTACGTCTTCAAGAAGTCCGACAAATCTGCCAAGAGTTCCGACGACATGGTGAAATTCTGGTCGAAATGGGTGAACGACTACCCCATCGTCTCGCTCGAAGACGGTCTCGCGGAAGACGACTGGGACGGCTGGCAGAGCCTGACCAAGGAACTCGGCGCCAAGATTCAACTGGTCGGCGACGACATCTTCGTGACCAACATTCAGTTTCTGCAGGAAGGCATCGACAAAGGCGTAGCCAACTCAATTCTGGTCAAAGTCAATCAAATCGGTACAGTCAGCGAAACTCTCGATGCCATCGACCTCGCCCGCCGCAACGGCTACACCTCGGTGATCTCGCACCGCTCCGGCGAAACCGAAGACACCTTCATCGCCGACCTGGCCGTCGCCACCGGCGCAGGCCAAATCAAGACCGGCTCCGCCTCCCGCACCGATCGAATCGCCAAATACAACCAGCTGCTGCGGATTCAAGAAGAGTTGGGCGGCACCGCAAGGTTCCTGGGGATGGAGGCACTGAACTACGCCAAGTAGGCCGAACTCTTTCACTGAGAAAGCTTCAATCGACGGAGGGACAGTCATTTCGTCCTTCCGCCCTTTGTGCCTGCTTTCCGCCAAAAGTACTCGATGCCAAACCAGACCCTGTCTTGCCAGATCTGCGTTAACACCTTTCGATACAACCGATTACATATCGCCACAGAGGGGCCACGTAAGTGCACCACTTGGACCGAGTGAGCGAGCATTCGTCTCCTCTTTCAGGTTTCCTGAAACTAAGTCAGCCCATCTGAAGTTCTCCCCTCTTAGCGAGCACAACCTTTGGAGGTTGAATATGTTTGCACGCAATGTCTCTTTCTATCTGAAATCGAACTCGCGCCCTGACTACACCCGCACCTTTGAAAACGAAATTCTTCCCCTACTCCGCAAGCAGAAGGGCTTTAAGGAGCAGATCACCCTGTCAAACCCTGGCAGCCAGGAGACGATCTCGATCAGTCTCTGGGAGAACAAGGCCAATGCAGACTCTTACAACACGAATACGTACCCGGAAGTGTTGCGAACACTGGCAAAAATGATCGACGGAACGCCGAAGGTTCAGACGTTTGAAGCCGTTACCTCGACCTTCCACAACGTCCTGCAAGCCGTCTAAGGACGATCCACCTCATGGGGCGGCCCCGCTAAAGGGCCACCCCTTTTTTATTGGGGCGGACTAAATATTCGATTCAAAAGGAGCACTATGCGCAACGATTTCCGCTCTTCTGCTGTAACGCCATAAGGGCATCCAGCGAGCCCTGGCCTGTTCTCTGTTTCTTCTGCTGTGTGCCGGCAGTATCGCATGCAATATCGGGCAAAAGACAACGACACTGGCTTTACAGACAACCCCTTCGTCGATTCCGGCTGGGACGCAAGCCTTCGTCTTTACCGCGGTCATCAGCCACAACAACGGCAACTTCGCGGGTGCCAGTTGGGCTCTGACGAGTAGTGGAAGCGCCTGTTCGCCTGGGTGCGGCACGCTGGGCACACCAACAAACACCGGTAGCCCGGGAAACGGCGACACTTCCACGATTCCGTATAATGCTCCGGCCACGGCTCCGAATCCGAATTCTGTGACCATCACTGCCACTTCCGTCGAGAACCCGAAGTCCTCCGGGACAGACACCTTCACGATTACACCGTAAGTCGCGATTCGGGAACCCTGCCCTGGGATTTTCCGCTCACCCGGGCAGGAAAGTGGGTCCAGCGTTCGGAAATTTGCCGACGACTGTTGGGGAAGTGGGCGTTGGACTCAAAACGCGGGATCGCGCCACCGTGGCAGACGATTCGAACGATCCATTGCCCAAGAACCTGGTCCGCATGACGCGCTTGCGCGGGGCGATCCGGGTCTGGGGGAGGCTTTGATCAGTCGTAACGCGATGTGCGCCCGGCACGCCCTTTAGAACCCCATCTTGTCGTCCGCCGACGGACCGTATGTCGCGGGCACGGGCTTCTCGTTCAATCGGAGATACACGCCAAGCTGCGCGCGATGATGCACCAGGTGATTCAGAAACATCTGCCGGTAAGCCAGAAATTTTGTGCCCTCGAAGATGGTCTTGCCCTGAAAACTCAGCTTCCAGTTTTCTTTCCAGGCGCTGTCCGGCATAGCTTGTAGGGCGGCGCGAACTTCGGCCGCGCCTTCGTCCAGAGCCTGCACCAGCTGTGCCGAAGACTCGAACGGCAGCGGCTTGATGCTGCCGGTGGAGAAGTCAAACGTGGGCGTAGTCAGGATTGTCAGTCCGAAGCCGGCAAGTTGCGCCACATGTGGCGCCAGCTTGCCCAGCGGCATCGACTTGGGATGCGGCGCGAAGTCCTTCTTGTCGGCGGGAACCCGCTCCAGGGTCGTGCGCGTTTTCTTGATTTCTTCGTCCAGTTCGGGCAACAGCAGATCGCTAATGGGCATGGTCGTCTCCGTCCTCGAGTATACCCATAACGGCCACAACACGACTCCGGCCGTGCCAGAGGACGCGAAAGAATTCGATTCGTCCGGCCGGCTGGAGAATCTAATTCCTCATGCGGATAAGACGTATCGCCGGTTTCATAGCCATCATCCAGTTCATTCTTTTTCTCGAGCACTTTCTCCTCTATAAGACGTGGACGTTTTCCCCCACAGGCCCGGATTCCCATTCCTTGTCGGTCCAGCTGGTCCTCGGCTTTTTGTCGGTGAGCTTCGTGGCGGCATCGCTCCTGGCCTTTCACTACACGAATCCTGCGCTGCGGGCGTTTTACCGCGTCTCCGCGGTTTGGCTGGGCTTGCAGAATTTTCTCTTTCCGGCCATGGCGCTTTCCTGGATCATCTTTGGCGTCGCGCATGTGGCGGGCCTTAATCTGAACTTTCATCGGACCGTGCAATGGCTCTTCGGCGCCGCAATGATGGCCGGACTCTACGGTGTGGTCAATGCCAGTTGGACCCGCATCACGCGAACCACGGTGCGCTTGGCCAACTTGCCCGCGTCCTGGCGCGGACGAAAAGCCGCGCTCATCAGCGACCTCCACCTGGGCCATGTGCGGAACGGCAATTTTCTCCGCCGCATGGTGGCCAAAATTCTCAGGGAAGAGCCGGACGCCGTTTTTATTGCCGGTGATTTGTACGACGGCACCGCGATCGACGCAAGTCAGGCGGCCGAACCCTTGCACAAACTGACCGCGCCTCACGGCGTGTATTTTGTCGCTGGAAACCACGAGCAATTCGGTGACGACAGCAGATATCTGCAGGCAGTTGCCGCAGCCGGCATTCGCGTGCTCAGCAACGAAAAAGTCGACGTGGACGGTATGCAGATTGCCGGCGTTCCTTACCGCAACGCGACCCGCAAGGGCCACCTGGCGTCGGCGCTGCATAAGCTTGGTCTGGATCGTGATCGCGCCAGCATTTTGCTGGTTCACGCCCCCGACCATCCCGAGGTCGCCGAGGCTGCCGGCGTCTCGCTCCAACTCTCCGGACACACCCACCTGGGCCAGTTCATCCCCTGGAATTGGTTTGCGCGCAAAATGTACCGCCAGTTCGTCTACGGCCTAAGCCGGATCGGCAAAATGCAGGTTTTCACCTCGAGCGGCGCAGGAACCTGGGGTCCGCCGCTGCGCCTAGGCTCGAACCCTGAAATCGTGATGTTGCAGTTCGAGTAGAAGTTAGAGGCATTTCTTTATTTACTTAGCTAAGTACTTAGTCTACTATTGAAGTCATGGAAGTTAATATCCACGAGGCTAAGACCCATCTTTCCAAGCTATTAGAGCGGGTCGCCCTTGGCGAACAGGTAGTGATCGCGAAAGCCGGAAAGCCAGTCGCGAAGCTCGTAGCGATTGCTTCCGAGCGTCCGCGCTTCCAGTTTGGGTCAGC
Source organism: uncultured Acidobacteriaceae bacterium (assembly GCA_963825155.1). GTDB lineage: Bacteria > Acidobacteriota > Terriglobia > Terriglobales > Acidobacteriaceae > Sulfotelmatobacter. Next base: position 208,500 of record CAWGRZ010000010.1, read on the forward strand.
AAAAGGTGAGTTCGTCGTCCCGGATGACTTCAACGATCCTCTGCCCAAGGAAATCGAAGACCTCTTCTGGCAATGAAGGTCCTCATTGATGCGCACGTGTTGTTGTGGGGTATTCAGGACGCAGCCAAGGTTTCCACTCGGGTGCGTAGCCTGTTGCCAGTGGCGGATGTCTGGATCAGCGTCGTCAGCCTTTGGGAGATTATCGCCAAGGTGCAAATTGGTAAGCTGATTCTGCCAACTCCGGTCGGAGATTACCTGGCCCAGAAGCTCAAGATGAATGGCGTTTCGGTTCTACCCCTGACCTTTGCTCACGTCCGGCGACTCGAAGGGATTCCACTTCACCATCGCGATCCTTTCGACCGCATTCTGATCGCTCAGAGTCTGGAAGAGAACCTTCCGCTGGTTACATCGGACACGGCCTTTAATAATTGTTCAATCCGGGTCATCTGGTGAGCGAGCAAACCGTGGTGATCCGGGTAAATCCCTGCCCAATGATCCTTGGGGAGTAGCTAGAAGCTAAGAGCTAGGAGCTGTCATTGCGTCCCAAACCACTCATTCTCATCATCCTCGACGGCTGGGGATACCGCGCTGAGACCAAAGCCAACGCCATCGCGCTCGCCCGCAAACCGACTTACGACCGCCTGCTGCGCGAGTATCCCAACACGCTCATTCATACCAGCGGGCCGTTCGTCGGTCTGCCCGAAGGGCAGATGGGCAACAGCGAGGTCGGCCATCTCAACATCGGCGCCGGCCGCATCGTGCGCATGGACATCACACGCATCGACCTCATGATCCAGAATGGCGAGTTCTTCTCGCATCCCGTGCTGCTCGAAGCTATGAAACACGCGCGTGTAGGCGAGCGGCGCCTGCATCTGTTTGGCCTGCTCTCCGATGGCGGGGTCCACTCGCAGCAGGCGCATCTCTACGCGCTGCTCAAAATGGCCAAGCAGCATGGCGTGGAACGCGTCTTCGTGCACGCCTTCATGGACGGCCGCGACACGCTGCCCACCAACGGCGCCGGCTATCTCGGACAGTTGCAACAGAAAATGCGCGAGTACAACTCCGGCAGGATCGCCACCGTCAACGGCCGCTACTACGCCATGGACCGCGACCGCCGCTGGGAGCGCATCGCCAAGGCCTACAACGCCATGGTCTTCGCCGATGCCGAAGGTGGCAAGTGCGGCGATCCGGTGCAGGGCATGAAAGATTCCTACAACAAGGGAATCACCGACGAATTCGTGATTCCGTTTGTCTGCACCGACAAGAGCGGCCAGCCGCTGGCCACCATTCGCGACGATGACGCCTGCATTTGCTTCAATTTCCGCGCCGACCGCGTGCGCCAGATTACCCGCGCCCTCGCGCGTAACAGCGGGCTCAACGACAAGGGCGGCAGCGATCTTCCGGGCGCCGCCGATCTCGACGTCACCATTCCTCGCGACCGGGTGCCCAAAAATCTCCGCTATGTCTGCATGACCCAGTACGACAAGAATTTCAGCCTGCCCGTGGTCATTCCGCCCGAGTCGATGGCCAACATCCTGGCTAACGTGATGGGTAATCAGAAAATGCGCAACCTGCGCGTTGCCGAAACCGAGAAGTATGCGCACGTTACCTATTTCTTCAACGGCGGCGTGGAGCAGCCGTTCCCCGGCGAAGACCGCGTGCTGGTGCCCTCGCAAAAAGTCGCAACCTACGACCTGAAGCCGGAAATGAGCGCCGCCGGCATCGCCGACGCGGTCGTGAAAGCGACCGAAGAGGGAACCTTCGACGTGCTCATCGTGAACTTCGCGAATGCTGACATGGTCGGCCACTCCGGCAAACTTGAACCTACGATCAAAGCGGTGGAGACCGTGGATGCCTGCCTCGCGCGCATCGAGGCCGCGGTGCGCGCCAAGGGCGGCGCTATGCTGATCACCGCCGATCATGGCAACGCCGAATTGATGGTCGATCCCGCGACTGGCGGTCCGCACACCGCCCACACCACCAACCCGGTACCCTTCATCGTTGTCGCGGAGAATGCGGCGCAATTCACGCTGAAGCCCGGCGGCTCGCTGCGCGATGTTTCACCCACCTTGCTGGCGATGCTCGGCCTCGACGAGCCCAAAGAGATGACCGGAACCGATCTGCGCATCCCTCTCAGCCGAGGCTGAAAGATCCGCATCTTAACTTGCCCGGTAGAAACAAAAACGGGGACCTTCTGATGAAGGTCCCCGTTCTTTCCCATCCGACGGTTAGTTAGTGCAGCTTGGGAAGCGGAAGGAAGAAATCCGCGTGCTCCAGCCGCTCACCGAGCTTGCCGCGTAGTACTCGGCCGTGTACCAAAACGTGCAATCGTCCACCGGATCCACCGTCATGCTGGTGAACGAACTCCAGTTATGGTTTGTGCCGGTCTGCGAGCCCGCACCATTCACAATAGTGAGTTCAGGTTCCAGAACCCCCAGCTTGTCGGTTGACTTGTGGGCCGCATAACGGATTCCCGGTGAAACCGCCGCGCTCGACACGTTGTATCCCACCGCGATGTCGCCATACTGGTCCTGTGCGATCCCAGGAATCCAGCGGTAGGTGGTATCCGGCGAGAGCGTTCCAGACTGGTAGAGGACCGGAGTCAAAGGCGTCCGGTATTCATACCAGCGGATCGCCGCACGCTGCGTGGTGCCTACACTGCGAGTCACCGCATGCGTCATCACCACCGACTCGTAACTGCCAAAGTTTCTGTAAGTGACGCGACCCATCAGGCGATCGCCCCAACCCTGCAGCAGGTTGGTGGTCCCAGGCTGCGGCACACAGGGCTTGAAGCTGGCGCAGGCGTCCAAATACGAAGGCAGCGCGTTGGCCACCGGACCCGTAAACGTGGTGTTCGCCGGCGTGACCCAGTCCACATGGAACAGAAACGAGTTCAGATTGTTCTTGCCAACGTTGGGCCGCTGGTCGAGTTGCCAGAAGAAGGCCTGCTCTCCCACCGGCGGGGGAGTCTGTCCGTCCAGAGTCGTGGGCACAAAGGTCGGCAAGCTAATGCTGCCCTGGAAGCATTGCGTGAAGGCATATTGCCCCACCAGCATGGCATCGCGTTGCAGCGCGCAGGCCTGCGACCGCACGAAAACGTGAGTCGAGGGGTCGAGCACGTCCTGGCTCAGGTAGTAGGCATCCGGCCACACGGCGATTCTCGGTTTGTCCGGGAATTGCTGCGTCAACTCGAAGCCATACATGTAGTACGTTCCCGTCGCATCCGGAGATGTGGACACGGCAATGCAGTTGTAATATGGACCGCCCGTAGGAACGGCGTGATGGGAAAGAATCCACACATTGGCCAGTTGGTCATAGGTGACGGTGCCGTCCCCGTTGTTGGAGGTCTGGCAGGGGCCGCCGAAGGTCTTCCACAACGAGTTCTCCGGGATGGGGCCGGCGATTACGTTGCCCGTGGTCTTGTCATAAATGGTGTACTTGTTGTTCACCAGTTGGACATACTGGGTAAGCCCCACTGCTCCATTCGCATCGGAGTAGAGCTGGCCGCTAGGGGACGATTGCCCGTCAAAATTGAGCTCGCCGGTGATCGTCGCCGGCCGCAGTGTTCCTCCGATAACCTCGGCGCGGGGCGGCGCCAGTTCCCGCATCGGCCGCGATACCGTGTGGTTTACTTCCCCCTTGATGAACGGCCCTTCGGTCTCTCCCGCCACAGCCAGCGAACCAGTGAGCAGCGTCAGACAGACCGCCGCAGAAACAAAATAATTCTTCTGGGACTTCATACCAACTCCTCCGTATTTGAATGCGCGGTTTCCCCCGGAGAGCAGAAAAAATTGCCCGCCGCGGAACACGCATTTTCTTTTTTCACGATTTCGGAACCTGCTAGAAAACTCAAATGACTCCCTGGGATCCGGTCGAATCAGACACACCGCAAAGCCGACGCAGTCGAGGCCGGACGCACTCCACCGCCTCTTTCTTCACGGGTCTTGCAAAGGGGAGAGTAACGCCGCAGAAAGCCCGAGGGAGGGGCGACTCAGTATGCCAGCCCGCTACGGTCGCGTCAAGATACAAACCGCTGTGGAAAGATTCTTTCTCCGTCGCACTTCTACGGCCTAGGAGCCTGAAATGTTGCAAGTTTCTGCATGTTTTCAGGCTCCTCTAATGCAGCCGCGGAGCTTCCGGCCAGGAAAGCTCCGCGCAAATTATGTCTGGTTTTATCGGTATGTAAGGATAGGAAGGCTAAGAAAGATCAGTTCGTCAGCAACGCTGGAGCGGTGGCGAGCAATCCGGCCGCTAACTCCAAATCATGCAAATCTTCGCGGCTGAAGTCCTGGGCGTAGCGTGGGTCCAGTCCCTTGCGGGAAATCTGAATCACGCCCACCACGTTCAAATCCCGATCCATGATCGGTACTGACATCAGCTTCTGAATCGGCGACGGCAACGCCGGCTCGCTCGAATCGGTCGCCGTCGGCTTGATCGTCTCGAAAATGCTGGCGTGCTTTACCCGGGCAAAGTTGTTGAAGATCTCAGCCTTTTTGCTCAGCGCAGTGTGCGCAGCCACCGCTTTACTGGAGAGCGGAATCGCACCCGTAGTCCGCAGATGCTCCGGAAAAATAAACCGCAGCAGCCCATTCTCCAGCCGCAGCAGCGCCACTTCCGTATACTGCACACGAAATACCTTGGCCAGGACCATGCACAAATCCATGGCTGACACTCCCTGGCCCAGCACAGATCCCAAGGGGAGCAGATTCTCGGGAAGCACAATCTCTTCCATCATCCCGTGATCGTTGTTTTGGGTCATAATTGATTCTCACCGCACTCCGTTTCAACCGGAGCACCCTGACTGTATCGCACTTTGCCCGCCACACGGTACTGCCCAAAGTAATGGAGGCAACGTCCCCAAGTCCTTTATTTTCACTGGAAAAGTCGCGAGAGCCCGTTTTTTGCACCGCAATCTCCAGCCAGTACCCAGCCATAAACCCTCAAGCTGGTGACAGTTTTTGTCAGTTTCACCTCGCATCGCAACCTTGGCCAAGAACGGCTCCGCCCCCGGCCTTCCTTCTCGGCCACAAACTCATTACACTTCCAGCCTATGAGTCTTCCAACCCAACCCAACGTGAAATTAGTGAACGCCGACGATTACCGCGAGAGCTACGCCAACAGCGTACAGATGCGCGTGAACATCTGGGACTTCTTCCTGGTCTTCGGCACGCTGCAGCAACAAACCGAGACGCACGTGGAGATACGCAACATCCAGGGCATCTATCTCAGCCCGCAGCAGGCCAAGGCCTTGCTCGGACTTCTGCAGCAGAACGTGGCCGGCTACGAGAGCGCCTTCGGCGAAATCAAGCTCGACCCGCGTATGGGCGCGCAAGGCCCGGTCCACTAGATACCGGTACGCTAGCTACCGGTGCACCAGCTGCGGTGCGAAGCATTACGGTAGAGACGCAGCTCGCGACGTCTCTTCGGGCGCGATACATGCTGCCCGCACCGTCCCTGCCGTGTAGCGTTTCTCCTGTCCCGTCTGCACTTCGGTAGAATAGCCACTCCCATGTCGTCCTCCCGCCCCCATCCAGCCTTGGTCTTCGCCGTCATCTTCGTTGTGATTTTCCTGCTGCACGCTCCCCTGCTGAATCTCCCCTATTTTTGGGACGAAGCCGGCTACTACATTCCCGCCGCGCGCGACCTGCTCCTCACCGGAAGCCTGATACCGCACACCACCGTATCGAACGCGCATCCCCCGCTGGTGCTGGCCTGGATCGCGCTGTGGTGGAAGGTAGTCGGCTATGCTCCTCTGGTGACGCGGTCGGCCATGCTGCTGGTCGCCGCCTTCTCGCTGCTGGGATTGTTCCGCCTGGCCCAGCGCGCCGCCAACACCCAGGTTGCGATCGCCTCTACCCTGTGCACCGCGCTCTACCCGGTTTTCTTCGCGCAAAGCTCGATGGCTCAGGTGGACCTGGCCGCCGCCGGACTCACGTTCTGGGCCTTGTGCGCCTACCTCGAAGATCGTCCCGTCGCGCTCGCCATCTGGTTCTCGCTCGCCGCCCTGGCCAAAGAAACAGCCATCCTAGCCCCCGCAGCGCTGGCCGCCTGGGAACTTCTGCGCGTGCTGGTGCGCAAGCGGTCGCATTTGCTTCCGGCCCGAGAGGAAAATCAAGATTCGTATCACCGCGCGACCGGCGAAGCTCAAGATTCGTATCAGGACACGACCTCAGGCGAAGATCAAGGTTCGTATCAGGGCACGCCTTCAGGCGTGCCGAAGACGCCAGAAAATCGAAGCGCCTTCAGACGCCGGGAACTCCATATCCACGGCGTCCTGCAATCTCTCTGGACAGACACCCCCACCACCCGCATTCTTCCGCTCTTGATTCCCCTCCTCCCCCTAATCTTCTGGTACGCCTACCACTACGCCCGCACCGGATATATCTTTGGTAACCCCGAGTTCTTCCGCTACAACGTAGCCGCCACGCTCAACCCTCTGCGCTTCCTGCTCGCGCTCGGATTGCGTTTATGGCAGACCTTCGGCTACCTGCACTTGTGGCTGCTCACCCTCGCCATGCTGCTGGCCATGCTGCTGCCGCCAGTCACGGACTATGTGGGGACAGCCGCCCCCGGCTGTCCGGTCGAGCAAAGCTCGACTGCGGTTGAGCGCAAGCGCATCGCAATCCCGGTGCAGATGATCTTCCTCGTGGTCGTGAAGGTTTACGTCGTAGCTATGGCCTTGATCGGGGGCGCGGTGCTGGCCCGCTACATGCTCCCCGCGGTTCCGCTCGTGATCATCGTCGCAATCTCCACCCTGCGCCGTCGCCTGCGCTATTGGCCCGCAGCCGTGGCGCTGGTCGCAATTGCTTTCATCACCGCCTGGTTCTGGAATCCCCCCTACGGCTTCTCCCCGGAAGACAACCTCGCCTATCGCGACTACATCGTTCTGCACCAGGACGGAGAGCGCTTCCTCGAAGCCCGCTATCCCATGGCGCATGTGCTCACCGCCTGGCCCGCGTCCGATGAACTGACGCGTCCCTGGCTCGGCTACACCACGCGCCCGCTGCAAGTGGTCCGCATCGAAGATTTCTCTCTGGAACAAATACTCTCCGCCGCCGACTTCCGCTCCCACTTCGAAGTCGCGCTTGTCTTCTCCACCAAGTACGAACCACGGCATCCTCTGCTGAATCGCTGGAAGGCATGGGAAGATTTGAAGCGCCGATTCTTCGGCTTCCACCGCGACCTGCCGCCCGCGGCCGCGGCGCAGATTCTCGGCGGGCGGATTGTGTTTTCAGAAGAGCAAAAAGGCCAGTGGATCGCTGTGATCGAGATGGAGCGGAATGAAATACAGAATGCGAAGAATACAGTGGGCTACTCCCGCATCAAATGGCATGAGTGCGTCTTAATCACCAGCCACACCTCTCTCCCCGGCGCCAGTTGCAGCGAATCGCGCGCCGCCAGCGTGAGGTGGATTTCCATCTCCACTCCGCAATTCACTCGCGCCGAAACAATCACGTCGCGCTGTTGCAGCGTCCGAACCCGCCCCGGGATTATGTTGCGCGCGCTCAACCCCGTCGGCAGGGAACTCGCCAGCAGAATGTCCCCTGCGCGAATCCCCACCCGCAAAGCCGATCCCACACCCGCCCGCACCAGCGGAGTCTCAAGCATCACCGACGCGCCCGGCCCGGCCCTCTCGATCCGGCAGATCATCGTCCCGCGCTCGGGATGAACCGCTTCCACCTCAGCCGCGAAAATATTCTCGAAGCCCACCAACTGCGCCACGGTTTCCTGCCGCGGCGCTTCCATCACTTCGTGTGGCGTACCCTCGGCCACAATGCGTCCCGCGTCCAGCACAATCACACGCTCACCCAACGCAAACACTTCTTCCCGGCTGTGCGTCACATAGAGGATGGGAATGCGATGAGCCTGGTTCCACTCGCGCAGATCGTCAATGATCATCGCCTTGGTCGCCGCATCGAGCGCGGCCAGCGGCTCGTCCAACAGCAGCACCGCGGGATCGGTCACCAGCGTTCGCGCCAGAGCCGCGCGCTGGCTCTCTCCACCAGAAATCTCCCGCGCATAGCGCCGCGCCAAGTGTCTAATGCGGAACGCCTCAAGAATCGCTGACGACCGCTCCGCGCGTTCCGCCCGCGGCAGGTGCCCGATGCCGTATTGCACGTTCTGCTCCACCGTGAGGTGAGGAAACAGCGCCAGACTCTGAAACACATATCCCACCCGCCGTTTTGCCACCGCAAGATCGGCGCCCCGCGCGGCATCGAACCACACCCAGTCGCCGACGGTAATTCGTCCCAGGTCCGGCTGCGCCAATCCGGCCACGCAATTGAGCAACGTAGTCTTGCCGGCTCCCGACGCGCCGAACAGAATGTTGAACCCCGGCGCCGCCCCGAACTCAACTTCCAAAACAAATTCGCGCCCTTCCGCCGCGAACTGTTTCCGAAATCCGGCCTCAAGCCGCAATCCCTCCGCCTTGCCAACCGCAGCAGGGAGCGCGGATGCAACCGCAACGGACTCGCGAATCGGCGTGGAACTCATCGCAGTCTATTTTACGGGCCCAACCACCCAGGCCTTCCGGTTCATGCCATACACCATGGCCAGCAGCGCAAAGCAGAGGGCGAGCAGCACCAGCGCGGTCCCATTTGCGCCCGCATAATCGGAGGCCTGCACCCGGTCATAGATATCAATCGAAACCGTCCGCGTCACGCCCGGAATGTTCCCGCCCACCATGAGCACCACTCCGAACTCTCCCATGGTGTGAGCAAAGCTCAAGGCCGTCCCCGTAATCAGTCCCGGAACCGAGAGCGGCGCAATCACGCCAAAAAACGTTCGCAGCGGAGAGGCGCCCAGCGTCGCCGAGGCCGCCATCAACCGGCGATCCACGCTGCCGAACGAAGCCGCGAACGGCTGCACCGCAAACGGCAGGCTGTACAGGATCGAACCAATCACCAGCCCGCTGAACGTGAAAGCCAGCGTGTGCCCCGTCAAAGAGGTCCACCATCGCCCCAGAGGACTGCGCGGCCCCAGCGCCACCAGCACATAAAACCCCAGCACCGTCGGCGGAAGCACAATCGGCAACGCCACCACCGTTTCCACCAGAAACTTCCACCGCCATCCAGAAAACGCAATCCAATACGCGATCGGCAGCCCCAGCACCAGCAATATCGCCGACACCGTCACCGCCAGTTGCAGCGTAAGCCAGAATGCCTGCCAGTCAATGGCCATGATGAATCCGCGTCCTGTCTCCGACAGAGTTTGCTCTATTCCTACACCCAGCCCCCCGCTTTTCTTCGCGACCTTTGCGGTTTAAGGCTTTTGCGATCTTCGCGGTTCAAAGCTTTCGCTCCTCAACCCGGAGTCCCATCTCGCCCAATCCTCCGCCTCCGTGAATCCGTACTTCCGCAGCACCGCCGCCGCTTCCTTCGTCTTGATGTACTCCACAAACTCCTCTGCTTCCTTCTTGTGCTGGGAGTGCGCCAGCACCACGACTCCCTGCGCCAGCGGCGGATAAGCCTCCCCCGGAACCTCCCAATACTTTCCCTTACCCTTCATCGCCGGCGCAACCGCGTGCGCCAGCGCCACGAACCCAGCCTGCGCATTCCCCGATTCCACGAACTGCGCCGCCTGCGACACATTCTCCCCCAACACCATCCGGTCCAAGACTCGATCGTACATCCCGTAATGTTTCATCGCCGCCACCGCCGCCCGCCCATACGGAGCGTGCTCCGGATTGGCGATCGCAATCTTCTTTACCGAGGCATCGAGCAGAACCTTCATGCCCTCGCGCTCCAGGTCGAGCGGAGAATCCTGCGCAACCCACAGCACCAGCTTTCCCACCGCGTACTGATAGAGAGTTGTCCCGTCAGCCTCGCCGGCAGCAATCAGCTGCCGCGGATAATCCATGTCGGCGGAGAAGAAAACATCAAACGGAGCTCCATTCTCAATCTGCTGCGTCAGCGCGCCCGATGCTCCGAACGAAAACTTCACTGTCACGCCCGTCTTCTTCTCGAAGCCTTCGCCAAGCTCCGGCAGCGCCACGCTCAGATCCGCCGCCGCCGCCACGACCAGTTCCGGTGTGGGTTTCTTTTCCTGCGCCCACACCGAAAACGAACTCAGAAAAACGCACGCCGCTAACAACCCGCTCGAAAAACTCTTCACGTCTTCCCCGATCCCACAAGCGCATGTCGAATGAAATTTCTATGCAACCAAACCGCCGAAAAACCGATTGTACAGGCCCCACCCGACCCTGGTCCGCTCCCCAGCCCCCAGTGCGGATTTTCCCAAAGTGGTCCGCTACTTGGTCGCAGTGCCGCTTTTGCATTGCTTCGCCCTCGCCCCCTTCCCATACTGGCGAGTGGGCCAATTCATCATGCCAATTCGTCATCTCCGTCGTTTCGTGCAAGCCATCGCACTTCTGCTGATCTGCTTCTTGGCGGTTTCAATCGCCCAAGCGCAGGGCGCCCGGCAGACCGATCCTCAATCTCCCATCCCCAATTCCGACGCCGACCACGTCCAGGAGCGCAACCAGTGGTTTTTCCGTGGACGCCTCGTCCCAGGCAAACCTTCCGCCGAACTGCGCCACCGTGCCTATCAGGCCAAGCTACAAATCCGCGCCCAGCACGCCGCCGCACTCGCCGCGGCCCGCCCCAGCGCGCAGCCGCCACAGTCCCCGGCCTTGTGGACGCCACTCGGCCCCGTGCCTCTGGCCTCCGACGCCACCGGCAACGGCACGCAGGATTACCATCAGGTCTCTGGACGCGCCACCGCCGTTGCCATTGATCCCTCCGACCTGACCGGCAACACCGTCTACATCGGCGGTGCGCAAAGCGGAGTGTGGAAGTCCAGCAACGCCGCCAACAACACTCCTACCAGCGTGGCCTGGACTCCCCTCACCGACGATCAAGCCACGCTCTCGATCGGCGCCATCGCCATCCAGCCCGGCAACACGAACGCCGCCAAAAGCGTGATTCTCGCCGCCACCGGCGAAGCCAACAACTCCGGCGACTCTTATTTCGGACTCGGCATTCTGCGCTCCGCCGATGCCGGAAACTCCTGGACCCTGGTTTCAACCGCCAACGGCGGCGCACTTTCCTTCAGCGGACTGGGCGGAACGCGCCTGGCCTTCAGTACCGCCAGCGGACAAACCAACACCGTGGTCGCCGCCATGGCCACCACGTCGGAAGGCATGATCGACGGCGCCGTCACCGCCAACACCACCCGCGGTCTCTACACCTCACTCGATGCCGGCCAGACCTGGACCTACGACGCGCTCACCGATCCCGGCGGCGCCACCGACGCCACCTCCGCAACCTCCGTTGTCTACAACGCCGGAGCGGCGCAGTTTTTCGCGGCCGTTCGCTACCACGGTTTTTATTCCTCTCCCGACGCAATCAACTGGACCCGCCTCGCCACTCAGCCTGGCGGCGCAGCGCTGAGCACCACGGCGTGCCCGCCGCAATCCACGTCAAACAACCGCGCTTGCCCCCTCTACCGCGCCGAAATCACAGTCGTGCCCGGGCGCAAGGAAATGTACGCCTGGTCCATTTCCATTTCCTCGACCGGCAGCGTGGTCGATGGCGGCATTTGGCAGAGCCTCGACGGCGGCGCGTCCTGGACGGCGATTTCCGACGCCGCCATCGCCAATTGCGGCGACTTCGATGGCTGCGGCGTGCAACAGGGCGCTTACAATCTTGAACTACTCGCCGTCCCCAATGCCGCTTCCGGCACCGACCTGTACGCCGGCGCCGTCAATCTCTACAAGTGTTCCATCAATTCCCAGAATTCCGCCTGCGCCAATTCGCCGTTCCTGAACCTTACCCACGTCTACGGATGCGATCCCATCGCCGCGCCGGCCCACGTGCATCCCGACCAGCACGCCCTGGCTTACATCGATCCCCACCGCGGGCAGCGATTCCGGCAATGCTCTGATCTATTTTGCCAACGATGGCGGCATCTACCGCGCGCTCGACGGTTACGGAGGCCTGACCAACGGCTCCTGTTCCGGCACCAACCAATTCGACGATCTCAACCAGAATCTGGGATCGATGACCCAATTCGTCAGCTTCTCCCAGCACCCGACCGATCCCAACACGTTGCTCGGCGGCACGCAGGACAACGGCTCCCCCGCAACCAATCAAGCCACCGCCGCCAACCCGGGCTGGGTCAACGTGCTCGGCGGCGACGGCGGCTACAACGCTATCGATCCTCATACCACGTCGAACTGGTATGCCTCCAATCCCGATATTCCGCCCAGCGGCCTCGGCGTTCAATTTTGTTCCGGCGGCGTCACCTGTATCGACAGCACTTTCAACTTTGTCGTGACCAGCAGCAAGGTCGGCGGCGATGACGGCGCCTTCTATTTTCCCTACATCCTCGACCCGCAATCGTCGACCGCGATGCTGGTCGGCACGTGCCGTGTCTGGCGCGGCCCGCGCACCGGCGGAGCCTTCACCGCGCTGAGCCCGAACTTCGACACCCTGGGCTCGGGAACCTGCTCTGGAAGCGAGGTGAATCAGGTGCGCGCGCTCGCCGCCGGAGGCCCCACCGACACGAACGGTTCGCAAGTCATCTACGCCACCACCAGCGGGAACGGTCCCCTCGACGGACCTCTCTCCAGCCCCACCGGTGGCCGCGTCTGGGTCACCACCAACGCCACCGCTGGCATCCCAAGATTCGCCGACGTAACCAACAACGGCCCGCAGGGCAATATCAATCCCAATCAGTTCCCCATCTCGAGCGTTGCCATCGATCCTTCCGATTCCACCGGCGCTACCGCCTATGTCACCGTGATGGGTTTCACCGGAGGCGCCGGCCACGTCTGGAAAACCACCAACGCCGGCGCCGCCTGGACCGACTTCACCGCTAACCTGTACGACGCGCCCGTCAACGCCATCGTCCTCGACCCCGTATTCCCGCTCATCTACGTCGGCACCGACGTCGGCGCCTTCGTGAGTTCAACTTCCTCCCCCAACTGGACCGAACTCGGATCGAACCTCACCCCGCCCACCTTCCTGCCCAACGTCGCCGTCACCGCACTCGCCATCTTCAATTCCGGCGGTCAGGAACTGCTGCGTGCCTCCACTTACGGTCGCGGCATCTGGCAATACCCCCTCGCCACTACGCCCGATTTCCAACTCTCCATTCCGACCTCGACTCTGACCGACTTCTCCGGACAGGCGACTGCGTTCAGCGGAACCGCGAGTGCCCTGTATGGCTATGCCAACCTCGTGACCCTAAGCTGTGTCGCTGGCGCCACGGCTCCGCCCACCACCTGCACCGTCCCCCAATCCCCGCTGATTCCTGTCACCAACACACCCTTCGACGTCACCGTCGGCGGCGCGGACGGCGACTACAACTTCAACGTGCAGGGAGTCGGGGCCGACCCCAATCACACCACGCACCAGATTCCCGTGACCCTGCACATCGTCAGTTTCGCGCTAACCACGCCCTCGCCCTCCAGCGTGACCGTGTCCCACGGGACCACGTCTGCTCTGGTGAATTTTCAAGTCACGGCCGCGGGATCGTTCAATCAGAGCGTGACTGTTTCCTGCAACGCCGCCATCGCCAACTCCACCTGCACCCTGACCCCCGGAACCAGCGTCAATCCCACCTCGACCTCCCCGGTAAGCATGACCGCCAGCGTCTTTGTGCCCGCGGCGACGCCAACCGGCGCGTACGCCGTCACCATTCAGGCCACTACGGCGGGATCTCCCGCAACCGTGACGACTTTGTTCACGCTCAACGTCACCACCAACCCAGACTTCGTTCTGTCTGAACCCTCCGCATTTCCCGAGGTCAACGCCGGCAGTACCGGCACCACCGGACCGATCTCCATCTCTTCCCAGGACGGGTTCAGCGGCGCCGTCACCCTGAGTTGTCCCGCCACTTTCGGCGCCAACAGTTGCAGCATCAGCCCCACTACCGTGAACTCATTCCCCGCGACCGCAACCCTTACCATCAACGGCACCAGCTTTGCCCTCGGCACCTATTCGCTCTCCATCACCGGAACCTCCGGCTCCGCGGTGCACTCGGTTGCGGTTCCCTTTAATGTGGGTGACTACTCCATTTCCGGGACGCAGGCTTTTACTCTCGCGCCGGGCGCGCAGGCCGTCACCACCCTCACTTTCACCTCCTCCACTTTCTACAGTGGAAAAATCAACGCTACCTGCGATGCCAGCGCGCTCCCCGGCGCAATGTGCACATTCTCGCCCGCCAATTCCATCACCGTTGCCAGCCGAGGCACCGCGAACCTCACGGTGACCATCAACGTCCCCAGCAACGCCTTCGCCGGCGCCTACAGCATCCCCATCAACACCCAGGACACCACCGGAGCGCCCAGCCATTCCTTCCCCATCTCGCTCACTGTGGCGCAGGATTTCCTCCTCACATCTTCCACCTCAAGCCAGACCGTGACCGCCGGCCAGACCACCGGTCCCTACAACCTCTTGATTCAACCCGTGGGCACTGCGTTCAATGCCTCCGTCACTCTCTCCTGCTCTGGACTGCCCGCCCTCACCCAGTGCCAGTTCAGTCCATCCTCACCGGAAGCCCCACCCTTTCCGAAAATCCTGGTCATGACCATCTCCACCACGGCCGCGACCACCGCTCTGAATGGGCCCGCCATCCCCCGCTCACTCTTCTACGCGCTGTGGCTGCTTCTGCCGGGCATGGTCGTCGCCTGGGGCACACCGGTTCGCGGTCGCCATAAGCGCAAGCTCCCGGCGTCAACCTCGATTGCTGTGCTGCTTCTGTGGATGTTTCTGTTGTCGTCGTGTGGCGGAGTCAGCGCGGGTGGTAGCGGCGGCGGTCACCCGGGCACACCGCCGGGCAACTACAACATCAAGGTGACCGGTACATCTCCCGGCGCGCCCTCGGATGCCGGTCAAAGCACCCAGGTCACTCTTGTCGTAAACTAATACGCTGCCCGGGGATGATGCATCCCGCCCCGGTATTCCGCTCACATCTATGACCGACGCCCGCCACAACGTAATTATCATCGGCGGTGGCGTGGTCGGACTCGGCGTTGCGCTCGAAATCACCCGCCGTTTCCCTCATCTTCGTCTCCTGCTTCTCGAGAAAGAAGACCGCGTCGCCCGCCACCAGAGCGGACACAACAGCGGCGTCATCCACTCCGGCGTCTACTACAAGCCCGGCTCCCTGAAGGCCCGCCTCTGCGTCTCGGGCGCCGCTGCGATGGTCGAGTTCTGCCGTGAACACGGAATCCCCCACGAGGTTTGCGGCAAAGTCATCGTCGCCACCAGCGCCGACGAACTTCCCCGTCTCGACGAACTCCGCCGGCGCGGAGAAGCCAACGGCCTCTCCGGCCTGCGCCTCCTTGTTCCCGAACAGTTGCGCGAAATCGAGCCCCACGCCGCCGGCCTCCAAGCCCTGGTCGTGCCCTCCACCGGAATCACCAATTACGCCACCGTTTGCGAAAAATACGCCGAGCTGATTTCCGCCCGCGGCGCCGCCATCCTCACCTCCGCAGCCGTCACCGCAATCCGCCGCCTCCCCGGCGAAATCGTCGTCGAGACCCCGCGCGGCGCGTTCTCCACCACCTCTCTCATCAACTGCGCCGGACTGCACAGCGACCGCATCAGTCGTATGGCCGGCGACGCCCCCGCCGTCATGATCGTCCCCTTCCGTGGCGAGTACTACGACTTGATTCCCGAGCGCGCTTCGCTCGTGCACGCGCTCATCTACCCCGTGCCCGACCCGCGCTTTCCCTTTCTTGGCGTGCACTTCACCCGGCGCATCACGGGGAAAGTAGACGCCGGTCCCAACGCCGTCCTCGCCCTCGCTCGCGAGGGCTACCGTCATGCCGACATCAGCATCCGCGACCTGGCCTCGTCGCTGGCCTTCCCCGGCTTCTGGCGCATGGCCCGGCAACATTGGCGCAACGGTCTCGACGAATTCCGTCGCTCCCTGTCGAAGCCCGCCTTCGTTCGCGCCCTGCAACGTCTTCTGCCCGAAGTCCGCGAGACCGATCTTGTCCCCGGAGGCTCGGGTGTCCGCGCCCAGGCCCTCAAACCCGACGGCACCCTGGTGGACGACTTTCAATTCGTTCCCTCCGGCAAAGTCTTGCACGTGCTCAACGTCCCCTCGCCCGCCGCGACCGCCTCGCTAACCATCGGCCGCGCCATCGTCGACACCGCCGCCGCGAGCCTCGGACTCTCCTGACAAGAGACGGCCATCCCGAAAAAGTTGCTACGTGATGCTTGCAGGCGGATGCGACGAACTGCGATCCATTACAGTTTGTAGTTAGAATTACATCCCAAATGCCTGGGCCCGGTCGATACTCCTGCATTGTCGTGGCAAGCGCAGTGTTCTGCCTCTTGTGTCTGACGTCCCGCCCCTGCAGTGCCCAGGACCGCGATGTAGTTTGCCGAGACGGCAGTGGCGCTTTCAAATCGGAATCCTCCACCGGGGTGACCGTACAGGTAAGGGCCGCCAGAATTGGCGCTCTGGCAACCCGGGCATGTGCAGCCACTCTCAGTTGGGGCAAGAATATTTTGACCATTACCGGCACAGCCTCGCAGGTGGATCTTGATACATTCGGTGTCGACCTCGGGCTGGGAGCGCCTGTCGCCACATTTCAACTGCAGAAGCCCGGCGCCAATTGCTGCCCGGAGTACCAGGTCTATTCGCTCGCGAAGCCGCCGCGCTTACTGCGTACTATCACGGGCGGAGAATTTTTCAGTGCGGCCGATACCGATCTCGACGGTCGCATCGAGATCTGGACCAACGACGCCGCTTCCGTGCGCGGTTTTGAGAACCTGACCATAGCCGACCTGGACTCTCCTCCCGCGATCGTGCTCCGCTTCGAACACGGCAAGCTACTCGACGTGGGTTCCGAATTCCAGGCTTATTTCGATCAACAAATCACGCGGCTCCGGAAAGAACTCGACTCCGAAGCGCTGCGCGATTTCAAGAATAGCGACGGAAAGTTATCCCCGAGTACCCCGCTTCCTGTCGAGACCCTGCACCAACTGCGAGGTGTGAAAGCCAAAGTACTGGAAATTACGTGGTGCTACCTTTACAGCGGTCGCGAACCGCAGGCCTGGCGCGCGCTCGCCGAGATGTGGCCCGCCGCAGATCTTGACCGGATTCGGGCAGGCATTCTGAATGCGCGGGCGCACGGCATGCTTGCCCAAGTGGATGGTGTGTCCTCGGATCGTCCTGGCAAGAAAAAGCATGCCACAATCTTCAACGCGGTAAGCGAGTCCCCCGGAAGCCAACTCGAACTAACTCCCCCTAAGTCGATAATGCTGCGGCTCCCTCCTTCCCCGGAAGTTCCGGGTCAGGATTCGTCGCGGTCGGAGGCGCTCCTCGATTTAGTCATCGATTCCGCCGGAAAAGTTCGCTCCGCCGAACCGGCCGGAAAAGCGACCTCCGCAGACGCAGCCGCGCTCGCCGCCGGATGGAAGTTCATTCCTGCCTTCAAGGACGGACGCGCCGTTGCCAGCCGCACACGCCTCGCCGTCTCTCCCCAACAATAAACCGCCACAACTGGAACGCATCATGATTCCCGCCGTCCAGCAACCTAGTTTCCGCCCAGCACTTTCGCCGCATCCTCCAGCACGCGCTGGTATTCCTCATGATGCCGCGGATATCCCGGTGTGAAGCGGTCGTAGGCCACCAGCCAATCCTGCGGATACAGTTCGAAAATCTGCACTCGCTGTCCCACCGCAAACGGCAACATATCCACCAGCGACCCAATCTCGCCCGGGCCCTCCGGTTCCGTCGGATGCCCCGTCTGCAGAATCAGCGGCACTTTCCCTCGCGCCCGCCGGAAGATGCGGCACCAGTCCGCCATGCACGGCTTTCCCGCCGCGTCGTTGCGCGCGTCTTCCGCGGTCAGGCCCTGGTTGCCGATCGCAATCCCATCCTGCACCGCGCGTTCCGCCACTGCCGCCGCAAAATCCAGATGCGGCGGCTCGCCATACGCATTCAGCCCCACCGCCAACTGCTTCGGCGAATGCAGCGACTTCTCATAGTCCAGCATGTCGAAAATATATTTCTTCCACGTCTCGTCCGAGAATCCCTGATCCCGCATGAAAAACATGCACGCCGGGTAAATCTCTCCTCCGGCACCCAACCCGAACCGGATGTATCCCACCGCCGGGTTCTTGCCAAATTTGTCGATCACCGCGCTCATGAACGACTGGTAGCTGCGCATGAACTCCGTATTCCAGAACACCGGCACATGCCCGAACGCCGGGCAAGTCACCGACGGCACTTTCGCAAAAACATAATCCGGCGTGGCGCTGTCGCCCTTCCTGTAGGTCGTCGCCCAGATAATGAAGTTCACGCGCTTCTTCGCCGTGATCCAGGGCGCAATCTGCCTGTCGATCGCAGACCAGTCATAGCGCGGGCTTGCTCCCGGCCCCCGGTCCACGTCTTTCCACACAATATAAAAATTCGCGCCACACACCGCGGGATTGTGCAGCAGAATATTCGTCTGCGCATTCACCCTCGCCCCGGGAAACAGGATGACGAACAAACCATGCGGCGCATTCGGCATCTCGACCGTCGGAATCGGCTCCGTACATTTCGCCGCCGCCTCGCTCGCGGCAACTTTCATCGCGGCCGGCGCGGGCGCAGTCTTGCCCTGCGCCAGCGCAAACTGCCCCGCCGCCAGCAAACTCACCGCAACCGCACCGCGCACTAACCCCGCCGACCAGTTCATAACTCCATTCCTGAGAGCGATCCTAATCGATCAAGATTCCATACCTGAGCGAGTCTGCTCCCGCCCGATCCTTACAACCCCCGAGGCCCCAGCACCGGCGCCACCCACTCATTCATAGGATGCGATCCCCCGCACTCCATACACTTCGTCACCCCAAAGCGGACCCCGCACTTCGGGCACGCCGCCTGGGTGGCGAACGTGTCGAAGGCCTGCCCGCAATTCCCGCACTTCCAGAAGTCCCCGACCGGTGGCGCCCCTTTGCATCGCGGACAGGCAAACCCGTCCCGGCGCGGCAACTTGGCGAAGCGCAGCAAGGCCCGCGCCTGCTGCAGTCCTCCCCAGCAAATCATGAGCAGGTAGAGAGAAATCGCTCCCAGCCAAATATCACGCTGCATGAAAGCAAGCACCACAAACCCAGCCGCTCCGAGCAAGCCGAGAACCGTAGCCACCATCAGGCTGCGCGCGCGTCCCAGCACAAACCACAGCAGCGACCGAAGAATCTGCCCGCCGTCCAGCGGATAGATCGGCAGAATGTTGAAGACCAGCAGCCACCAATTGATGCTAGAGACGGCCCCCACGAACGCTAAGCATTCGGCGTGGTCTCTGCCCATCCCGACGAGCGGCTCCATGTGACCAGCAGCCACAAAACTGGCACGAGCGCCACATTCACCAGCGGCCCCGCCGCAATGCTCCACAGGGTCGCGCCCGGCCGCGGCGGTGGGTCCACATAGGCCACGCCACCCAGCGGCCACAGCATAATCCGGTTCGCTGTTCCGCCCGACTTGCCGGCAGGCCAGCGCATGGCCAAACTCGTGAATCGTCACGATCACAAACAGGGCCAGATACTCCAGCACGTTCCAGCCGACAGACGAATAAAGCCCAGCCCGTGCATTGATTTCATACACTGCCACCAGAAACCACGACCAGTGCAGGAAGACGTCAATTCCCGAGAAACGAAACAGGTGGATCGACCCTTGGCGAGTGATCGGCATGTGCCAGATTTATAACACAGCCCAATCCAACAACTGGGGACGCCCGCCATCCACAGACTGCCGAAGAACTCGCGCTGCGCCTCCGCTTTGAAAGGGCGCGGCTTGCAGCCGCGCCGCAAGTGGCGCAAAATCAAAAGCGGCTTCAGCCGCATGCGAATGCGCAGATCACAATTTCGAGGAGCCCGATGAACTCCACGTGGCACCGCCCAGCCGTGTTTGGAACGATTCTCCTTTTTTGCGCATACGCCGCGGCCCAAGCCAGCGCTCCCCAACCCGCTTCCTCGGAATGGGCCCTGGTCTGGAGCGACGAGTTCAATGGCCCCAATGGCTCCGCTGTTGACGCCTCCAAATGGGTTTCCGAAACTGGCGGCGGAGGCTGGGGCAACAACGAACTGGAGTCCTACACCAACCGCCTCCAGAATGCCTACCAGCAGGATCGCAACCTTGTCATCAAGGTGCTGCAGGAAAAATTCACCGCTTCCGACGGCATCGCCCGTAACTACACCTCCGCGCGCCTGAAAACACAGGGCAAGTTCACTCAGGCCTACGGCCGCTTCGAAGCCCGCATCAAGATCCCGCGCGGGCAGGGAATCTGGCCCGCTTTCTGGATGTTAGGCGACGACATCGACAAAGCCGGCTGGCCCGACTGCGGCGAGATCGACATCATGGAAAACATCGGCAAAGAGCCCGCGCTCGTGCACGGCACCATTCACGGCCCCGGATACTCCGGCGACAAAGGCATCGGCGCTCCGTTCGCTCTGCCCGATCAGCGCCCGTTTGCCGACGACTTCCACATCTACGCCGTGGAGTGGGAACCCAACGCCATCCGCTTCTACGTGGATGACCATCTCTACGAGACCCGCACTCCCTCCGACCTTCCGCAAGGAACGAAGTGGGTCTACGACCATCCCTTCTTCCTCTTGCTCAACGTCGCCGTCGGCGGCGGCTGGCCCGGCAACCCCGACGCCTCCACCGTTTTTCCGCAAACCATGCTGGTTGATTACGTGCGAGTCTATCGTCGCGCCAGTCCGCCCGCAGCCGGCTCCGCGCCGCATTAAGAAAATTCCAGCGCCGCTCGAAGCTGCCTCGACCCTGCATGCTCAGGGCACACGTCCGCCGCACGCCGAGTCACCCGCATGTCGAGGATTGAATATTTCAGAAGGGATTGGTGCGAAAGGGGGGACTCGAACCCCCACGGTTTTACCCGCCAGATCCTAAGTCTGGTGCGTCTGCCAATTCCGCCACTTTCGCACAGTCGGGACCTTTAGTTTACTTCCTTTAATCGTAGCGGGAAAGATCGCAGTGTCGACCAGCATTGACCAGAATGAATCGTGTGGCTACAGCCGCCTCGGCTGTACCGCGCGGGCGAAGCCCCGCGGCACGCGCTACGATCAGGGCCTCCGGGGTCGCAACAAGGAAGGATAACGCACCAGCGTAGCGGCAACTCCCAACCCGCGCTCCGCCCACATAAAAAAGGAATAGCAGTGCGGGTAGCGCACGGCGCTGCGCGGGGAGGTCGGCGGCACCTCGTAACCTCCCGCCAACGACGCTACTGCACTTCGTTCAGCTTCTGGTAAATCAACATCGCCACCAGCACCAGCAGAAAGACTCCCGAGCCAATACTGAACACGCGCACCGGAATGGTGAGCCGGTTGACCTTGGTCAACAGTTCCGTCTGCTCTTGTTGCATATGCGAATTCGCGTCATCCAGATAGAGCTGTTCATCCTCGTGCATGGTCAGCGTGCTGCGATAAATCAGCAGGAGGATCAGACCAACCGCGAAGATTCCGAACACGACCACCACCACAGTTAGCGTCATAAGCCACCTCGGCAGATTCCAAACTAGTGCAGCGGCTTCCCACTCATTGCACGGAGTCTCGTGGACCCCGCACCTGGTCCCGGGGGGAAGGCCTTAACGGAAACGATTATAGCCCCATTGGCAAGCCCCGGAAGCGGAATTAGTCCGCGCGTCCGAAAGCCGTTACGAGGCGAAGAATGCGACTTCCGGGGTCAGAGGGGCATCCAATTAGGGTACGGTTTCGGCCTGCGCCCCTAACCAAACTTTGGACGGGCTCGCCGAATCCGCATCTGCTATAATCTAACAACTTTAGAGCCAAGGAGATACGAATGGCCACTACCACCATCCCCGGAGTCACCAAGGAAGAAACCAAAAAGGTCGCACCCATTACCCTCACCGCCAATGCCGTCGCCAAGGTGAAGGAGATCATGGGCCAGCAGAACCCCGTTCCCGCCGGCTTGCGCGTCGGAGTCGTTGGCGGCGGATGCTCCGGCTTCTCCTATTCCATGCAGTTTGAAAACGGCGCTGGAATGATGGACAAAACCTTCGACATGGACGGACTCAAAGTGTTCGTCGACGCCACCTCGGTCATGTATCTGAATGGCTGCATCGTCGACTACGTCGAGACCCTCGAAGGCGCAGGCTTCAAGTTCGAAAATCCGAACGTCAAGAGCACCTGCGGCTGCGGATCTTCCTTCAGCGTGTAACCGCGAAATCTCCGAAAACAAAACCGGCCTCATCTTCCCCGATGAGGCCGTTCTCATTTCATATCCCTTTCCTGTTCCTGGAAACGTGCTTGCCTCGGCAAGCTGCAGTTCGCCAGCTTCAGTTCGCACCCGCGCAGCCCTGAACGTTACTACTGTTGCTGCGGCGGGGGGCTTCCCGGTTCCGGCGTCCCCACTCCTCCGGTCGCCGGCAGATTCGGATTGTTCTGCATCCCCGCTGGCGGCAGGCCCGTGCCGAAGCTGCTGCCGCTCTGCCCGTTCACGTTTTGTACGCCTTGCTGTCCGAAGGCCTGCTGCAGAGGCTGATTCGGAGTCATGATCAGCGCGCCCCGGTCCGTCGCGGGGTCATAAATAAACTGCCACTCGTTGTATTTCCTTTTGTGATTGAACTCGCGGATACTCTCCTTCTTGCTGCTGCTCGCCACTCCCACGATCGGTCCCCCCCCGAACGTCACGCCCGCCAACTGATCGCCGGAACCGCCGTTCTTCGAGTCCGCCTGGTCCGCTCCCCCAGGCTGAGATTGCGACTGAGAGGAATCCGGCTGCGAGGAAGAGGAAGCCGATCCAGCCTGCGCCGAATCCGCTCCCGCAGCCTGATTCGCCGGCGGCTGATTCTGCCCAAACGCCGTATTTGAATTTCCCCCGAACCCGCCGTTCGCGCCGAACGACGAAGTCTGCCCGAAGCCGCCAGCGCTGTTCAGTCCTCCCGGAGCGCCGATCGGGCTCGCACCCGGAATTGTCCCGCCTCCAATCCCGCCGCTGAGCGTCAGCTTGACCTCGCCAAAATGCAGCAGCTTGAAATCCTTTCCGGTGATCGGGTCCTTGTAGCGTTTGCGCAGAAACCGCAGGTTGTTGGCGCTTTCCAGATCTTCAATTTTTGTCGGATAGCGCCCGAACTTCTTGTAGTAGGCGCGGATGGCTCGCGAATACTGCACTCCGCGGTGAATCATTTCCTCTTCCCGGTCGCGCCTGATCTCAAACGTAATCGTGGGCACGATCGCCGCCGCAAAAATCGCCATCAGCGCAATAATCAGCAGCAGCGTGAGCATAATGTAGCCCGCTTCACTTCCCCGAGAATCCTTCCGTCGTGCGTTTGAGTGCAAAGCCATGAGGAGAATTGAGTAATTGGGTAATTTGGTAATTGAGAAATTGGAAAACAGCAGGTGCTTTTCAATTATTCAATATCCCGCTCACCCTTGCGTCAGTGGAATATTCTGCGTCGGGCCGCTGTTCACCACATCCTGCATCTCGACCGAGTTGGGCATGATGCGGATGACCTTGTAACGCCGGTTCACAATCTCGCCTTCCCCTGCCACAAACACGTCCTCGCCTTCCGACAAAAATATTTTCTTGGGTTCTCCCGGCTGGCTGGCGAACCCGAAGAACTTCAGCGGAATCGGCGGCGGCGGCGGAAGCGTCGGCACATGGTACATGCTGTCCTCCGCCTTCTTCGGGTCGGTCACCCCCGGACCCTTGGGCTGCGGGATCGCCTCCGCCTGCGATATGAAAATATTTCTTCCGCTGCCTTCGTACATCGTGTGCTCGCTTGCGGCCAGCAAGTCCAGCCGCAGCGTCGGATCCAGACTCTCCACGCGGTGCTTCTTTCCCGCCTTGCCCGGGCGCGAGTTCGCGCGGGGCGTCACCGGTGCCGCCGCCTGCGCGCTCGAAGCCGGCGCCGACGATGTTCCGGTGAACAGGGGGATGAACACGTAGGCGCTGGCCAGCAGCGCCACCACGCCCAGCACCGCCGCCCACATCGTCTTCTTCTTATTTTCCAGTCCCAGTTGCACTACGATTCCCGCCTTCAAGTACGCCTCAAGTTTCACGTTCAGCTTGACCGGTCCCTGCGGCTGGCCGCCCAGGGTCACGCTGTTGATGATAAAAAACATGTCATCCCGTTCCAGCGCGTTGATGAACCGCGCCAGCGACGTATAGTTGCCCGCCAGGTCCGCTTCGATCTCCACCGGTTCCAGATGGCCCGGTCCCGGTTCATTCCGCTTGTATTTCGCCTGCTCAATGGTCACGCCATTCGCGGCCGCCAGCTTGCCAAACTCGGTGGCAATTTCCGAATCCTGAGCAGGGAACCGCTTTTTGTAGAATGCGACGATCTCGTCGTTGGCCAGAACCACTTTCTGCGGCAGATTCTGCAGCGGCGCGACCTGCCGGGTCTTGATAATCAGATCGGTCTGCAGTCGGTTCAGATCCTGCCGGCGCGTTTCCGCCGAGCCCACCAGTGGAGAAAAATACAAGATCGCCGCCAGCAGGTCCACGCCCGCCATCACCACCAGCGCGGTTTTCATCCGCTTCCGGGTTACCCGCAGGTCAGGCATCAGCGCGTGCTCCGTTTCCGGGCTGCCGGCTTGGGCTTCATTTCCGTTTTCGGTTTCACTTCCGTCTTCGACTTTACTTCCGTCTTCTCCGCCGGGGTTGACGCCAGCGGTTCCGGAATATAGATTGCCGCAATCTCAAACTGCTCCGTATCGCCCGTGGTCGACTGGGTGTACGCCTCATGGATAATATTGGTTTGCGCGAAGCGCCGCGATTCCTCCATGCGCCGCGCCAGTTCAATGGCGCGGTCCCGCGAATCCCCCGCCACCGTCATCTTCAGCGCCAGTTGGTTGTCCTCATCCAGTTCGGGATGAATCGACACCAGGTGCACCCGCGCCGGCATTACCTTCTCCAGATTCTCCAGCACTCGCGTCCACGAAAACGCCTTGCGCTCGATCAATTCGTTCAGAAACTGCGACTGGTCTCGCGTGTTGCGGTTTTCCGGACGGGCCAGGAACTCCTCCGCATTGGTCCGAAGCTGGTCGCGATCGGCAATCATGGCCCGCTTCTCCGCCATCGCCGCCCGATCCCGCCGCGCATTCACCCAGCCCGTCGCCGTCATCGTCAGCAGCACCAGCGTGAGCAGTCCGAGCGCGCCCACCCCAGTGCCCCAGCGCATCCAGAACTGCCGCGCATCTTCATACGGCTGGCTCGCGAGATTGATATCGAGACGCATCGTCATCCATTTAAGATTTTATTTATCGATTGAAGACCAAGCCAGCGTCGTCAACCTCAAATCTGCGACTAAAATCTGAAATCTGAATCTAAAATTGTTTTCGCTTCCTGCCCTCGCTACGAAATCAGCGCTCCCACCACCCCCGCCATTCTCCACCGCGCCACCGGACCGCCCGCGCTCGCTCCCAACTGCGCCGAGCCTACCAGTTCCTGCACTTCCGCTCCGGTCTGCGCCCGCAGCGCCGGAGCCGCGCCTCCCGCCTCCGACAATCCCGCCACATAAATCCGCTCAATGTTCAGGTGGTACGTATCCTGAAAAAACACCACCGAAGGGTAAACTTCCTCGGCCAGTTGCTCGCCGGTAATCGTGACCCCGCGCGGATTCTCCAGCGTGCGGAACAGTTGCAGCTGCTCTTCATTCAGGATGGCGATGCTGGTGGTATGCGCATCCACTTTGATCACCAGCGTCGGCCGCTTGGCCTCGGCCGCGCCCAGTGCCGCCAGCATCGAAGGCAGCACCACTCCGGGACTGTAGCCTGCATCGCGGAACGCCGCCTCGTAATCTTCCATCACGCTGGCCAGCGCCACCGCCGCCACGACTCGTACGCCGTCGCTGAACTTCTGCGCGTGATAGGAAACTTTCGCCTTGTCCACGTCAAACGGCAGAGATTTTTTCAGCCGGAAGCGCACCACGCCGATAGCCTCTTCCGCGTCCGAGGGCAACGTATCGAACTCCACCAGAACCACGCGTACCGCAGCATCCGGTACAATCGCGATCACGTCTTTCGACCGCCCGGCCACGCCGTTCAGCGCCGCCTCAATCCCGGCCCGCACCGCGTCCCGCTGGCGCAGATTGTTTTCCACCAGATCCGGAATCACGCTGCCCGGCGCCAGTTCCCGCGCTGCGCAAGCCTCCAGCGCGCCCCCGTGGTCCGACAGTCGCCCCGCCAGCACGCGGTCCACCGCGATTTCGCAGGCCAGTTTAGGTTTTGCTACGTTTGAATTCGAACCCATTCCCGAGAACGCCTTTGAGAGAACCTCTGCTGTAAATCAGAACGCTTACCGCCAGGAAATGCAATAGCTGAAAGAGCACTCGGCTCCCGGGCGTTCAAGCTCTTTGCCTTTTCCATCCACCGCATAGCCTCAATGAAGTCGCCCTTCTTTCTTTGCGACCTTCGCGAATCCTTAGCGACCTTTGCGGTTCAAGCTCTTTGCCTTTTCCGTCTACCGCATGGCCTCGATGAAGGTAACCTTGTTGATCTCCTTCAGCGTGGTCATGCCCAGCCGGATCTTATCCAGCGCCGACTCGCGCAGGAAGCGCATGCCTTCTTCCCGGGCGGCGCGCCGGATCTCCGAGGTCGGCTTCTTGGCCAGAATCATTTCGCGAATGCGGTCGCTCAAATCCAGCAATTCGTGAATCGCGGTTCGTCCGCGGAATCCCGTGCCCGCACACTCGATGCATCCCGGCCCTTCATAGAGCGGCACCTTCGACCATTGCGCCGGATCGAGCCCGCTGGCTTCCAGAACTTCCGGCGGATAGTGCACCGCCGTCCGGCACGATTCGCAAATCAACCGCACCAGCCGCTGCGCCAGAATACAGTTCAGCGCCGAAACGAAGTTGTAAGGCTCGACGCCCATGTTCAGGAAGCGTCCAATCACGTCAACTACGTTGTTGGCGTGAACCGTGGTGAACACCAGGTGCCCGGTCAGCGCCGATTGAATCGCGATTTGCGCCGTCTCCGTGTCGCGGATTTCGCCCACCATGATTTTGTCCGGATCGTGACGCAAGATCGACCGCAGCCCGCGCGCGAAGGTCAGTCCTTTTTTCTCGTTCACCGGAATCTGGGTGATGCCGCGCAGTTGGTACTCGACCGGATCTTCAATCGTGATGATCTTGTCTTCGTCGGTCTTGATCTCATTCACCGCGGCGTAGAGCGTGGTCGTCTTGCCGCTTCCGGTCGGCCCTGTCACCAGCACCATCCCGTACGGCTCTTTGATGTAGCGCCGGAACTTGCGCAGGTCTTCTTCGTCAAAACCCACAACATCCAGAGTCAGGGTGCGGAACTTCTCGCTCATCGACTCTTTATCGAGTACGCGCAGCACGGCGTCTTCGCCGTGAATCGAGGGCATGATGGAGACGCGGAAGTCGATGGCGCGCCCGTTGTACTTCACCCGGAAGCGGCCGTCCTGGGGCACGCGGCGCTCGGAAATATCGAGCTCGCTCATGACCTTGATGCGCGAGATCACGGTCGAGTGGTGTTCTTTGCCGATGGGGGGCATGGCCTGCGTGAGCACACCATCAATGCGGAACTTGATGACCACCGAGTCGTCGCGGGTTTCGATGTGAATGTCGGAAGCGCGCCGCTGCAGTGCGGTAAAGATCGTGGTATCGACTAAACGAATGATCGGGCTGGTGTCGCCCGTCGCCGTCAGCTTGTCGATCGAGAGCGTCTCTTCGGCGCCGGTATTCTCGTCTTCGCGAATGATCTGGAAGCCTTCGCTGGCCTCTTCGAGTACGCGCTGCGACTGCTCGGTCTTTTTGAGGATGTCCGAGATCTGCTTCAGCGTGGAAACTTTTGTGATGATGCGCTGCTTCAACAGCAGGCTGATTTCGTCGATCATCATCAGCTGGCTGGGGTCGGCGATGGCGATGGCCAGTTTGCCGTCGCCCGTTTCTTCCAGCGGCACGAAGTTGTAGCGGAACATCAGTTCGACCGGAATCTTTTTGAACAGCTCGTGATGTAGTTCGAAGCCGCTGAGGTCGACGAATTCGCAGCGATAGCGCCGCGCTATATCCTGCGCCCGCTCCAGATCGGTAAGCGGATTTCCGGACGACACCATCTGTCCGCCGTTCCCACCGTTCACAAACAACGACTTTTTATCGGCAGTTGCCATTCTTTTACCTACGTCCGCGCCCGAAACCCGTGGAAGCGCGGCCCTTCAGCGCCGCCTAAGCCATCCACGTTCAGCGCTTTAGCCCCCGTGGTCGCATTCCTTATGTCGCCAGCATTCTTCCGCAGCCCTCAGCCCTCAATGCACTCCCAACGTGAAGATCGGCAAATACAGCGAAATCAATACTCCGCCCACAAAAATCGCCATAATAATCAGGATCAGGGGCTCGATCAGCGCCATCGCCGCTCCCAGCGCGGTCTGCACATCTTCTTCATAAAATTCCGCCACCGAGTTCAACATGGCCGGCAGCGCTCCGGTGGATTCGCCCACTTCGATCATTTCCACCGCCAGCTCCGGAAAAATCTCCTGCTCTTCCAGGCTGCCCGCCAATCCCTGTCCCTCGCGCACCCGAACCCCGGCCCGCATTACACCCTTTAAGATGCGCCGGCTGCTCATCGAAGCCCCGGCCGTCTCCATCGCCGGCACCAGCGGTAATCCGCCCTGCAGCAGCGTCGAAAGCATTCGCGAAAAACTTGCCACCTGGTGCTTCAACCGGATATTGCCCAGCAACGGCAGGCTCAGAATCACCCGGTCAATGCGGTCCGCTCCTCGGTCCGTATCTTTCCAGCGCCACAACACAAATCCCGCCGCGACCAGCCCAACCAGCACGTACGGTGCGTATTTCTGCGCATTCTCCCCCACCGCCAGCATGAACAGTGTAATGGCGGGAAGCTGCGCATCCAGGCTGCGAAACAGGTCCGCGAACCGCGGCACCACGAACGTAAACAGAAACGTCACCATGATCATCACCACGGTCACCAGCAGCGTCGGATAGATCAGAGACACGAACAACTTCTTGCGAAACGTCATCGCCATGCGCTGGAAGCCGATGTAGCGCGTCAGCACTTCATCAATGTTTCCGCTCTTTTCCCCCGCCAGCAACGTCGTGGTGTAAATCTTGGGAATGATCCCCTGGGCCGCGAACGCATCGGAGAGCAACTCTCCGCCCTTCACCCGGTCGCGCACGTTCTCCAGAATCTGCCGCAGTTGCGCGTCTTTCTGCCGCTTGATCAGCAGTTCCAGCGAGTTCAGAATCGGCAGCCCCGCCCGGATCAGGGTCAGAAACTGCTGGTTGAACACCAGAAATATGCTCTGCTTCAGTTTCCGCCGCCGCCGCAGCGAAACTCCGCCGGTCAGCACTCCCTGCGACTTCACCCAGTAGACGTGGTAGCCCTGCTGCGAGAACCGGTCGCGCACTTCGGCTTCCGAGTATCCCTGCTCGACGTGCTGCTGGACGTTCCCGCGCTCGTCCGCGATTTTGACTACAAATTCCGCCATTTGCCCGCTTTTTCTGCCGCTTGCCGGACCTGCGCCCTACCGCCTCAGTCTAACATTCCCCCGAATCATTCCGAGCCGGCGCTTACCCCAGAATGGTCCCCCGCCAGTACCGCAAGTAACCTCATACCCGGTTGGTTTCATGTGGGGACAGCCGCCCTCGGCTGTCCGCCGAGCGCAGCTCGATTCTGGCCTCCCCATGTGAACGTAGTTTCCGGGAAATGTTGTCCTCCCGAGCGCAGCGAGGAACCTGCTTTTCGCCGGCCCATGCGCCAGCGCCGGCACCACTACGGTCCCAACCCCTCCACCGTCTCCGTCCCCGGCGGAGGTTTGAACTCAAACCGTCCATCCCCCATGCTCACGTCTTCCTTCATCTCCCCAAACCGGTACTCCGTCGCCGACCCATCCACTTCCTCGATCACAATCCGGGTAATCTGGTGCTCCGGATTGACCTCCAGCACAATCTCGCTTACCCGGTCCGCCAACGCCCGCGGCACTCCGCGCAACACCACATCCCCGGGCGCCAGGGGCGGCACGTCCGGAGCCAGCGACAATCCCTGCAACTCCTTCTCCAGCTTCGTCTTACCTAACAAAAACGCCAGCGGAGACCGCAAGTCGTCCAGCCTCTTCGCCGCCGTCTTCCGGGCCTGCCGGTCGTCCGGAACATAAAACCACGCCTCCTGACCGTCGCTGACAAACAGCTTCTCCCTGGGAGAACGATACTCCCACCGCATCTTGCCCGGTTTTTTCAGCCACAGCGTCCCCGACTCGGTCCGCTCCAGCCCCGCCCCGCGATACACCTCGGTAAACTCGGTCTCGAGCGACCGCAGATGGTTGTAATGCGCGTCCACCGCCGCCGCGACCGCCTTCACCTCCGCTGCCGAGTCGCCGGCCGCGCCCGCGCTCCCCGGAAAGCCCAGGGCCAGAAACAATGCCAGGTAAAATGCCAAGCAAGATGCCGGGTAAAATGGACGTGGAATAAGCCGTAGGGGTCGCAACCGAATCCGCCTTATCAGTGAGGGTCCGCCTTCTCCCATTGTAGCCATTTTGCCGGCGCAGGGCGTCTTCCCGCCTTGGCTGCCCCATGCACAAAACAAATAACCCCGATTTGGCATCAGACCAATACAATCATGAGTTCCAGAACCACGACTTCGACAATCATGATTTTCAGAACCATCATTTCCAAAGCGGCGCCCAGTTCCGTGTCACTTGCCAGACCACACTTTTACCCACTAGGGGAGGAAACGTAGCGATGAAGCGCTGCCAGACGCGTATTGTCATGGTGTGTTTATTTCTCTTGGCCACAGTCCCGGCCTATTGTCAATCAGGGACCATCGGGATTGATGTCGGCCAGTCCTCCGACAAATTTGCCGCCTTTGCTCCGGTCAGCGGAACCGCCCTCGGCTTCAACGCCCAGTTCACCGTGATCCACGCCGACCAGAAAGAAGGTAGGCCCAGCATCGTGGCCGGAGCCGAAGTCCGCGTTCCCATCGACACCGCGAATCACGCCAAAGAGTTCGCCCTGTATGGAGGTCCGGCCTTTCTAACCCACAATCTTTCCATCGGCTTCAATGTTCAGGTGCGCAAGATCATTCTCCCGCCCGCCACCGAGAATACCCAGACTTTTAACCGCGACACCATGGAACTGCTGGAACTGCCCCTCGTCATCAAATACACTTTCGGATCGGCCAAGCGCGCTTTCGTGCAGGTCCAGGGCATGCCGGAATTTACTCCGCGCTTCCATACCAACGGATATTCCGCGGTCACCTTGCCCCATCCCAACCTCGACCACGCCTACACCGTGCGCGGCAGCGCAGGCTACGTTTTTGGCAAGTGGTACGCAAAGGCCACCTACGAAACCCGCTACTTCAAGTTCACCAACAACGCCGGCAACCCAAACCAGCTCTACAACTGGCGAAGCAACTTCCTCGCCGGAGGCGTGGGCTTCGCCTTCTGAAAATACTAGTGGCCTCATAAATCGCCTTGAAAGCGGGGCTTCAAGTCCTGCCGCCGATGGCCAATTAAAGGCGCGGGCTTTAGCCCCTGAGGGCTCGTTTCGTCTAGAATCAAAAACGCCATGAAGAAGCTCGCCGTCGTGCTTGCCATCACCCTGCTCCAGGTTTGCGCCCAAGCTCAAACTCCGGCCCAGCGCCCTCATATTCTCGGCATCGATCACGTCTCGTTCTACACCACCGCGCCCGATGGGGTGAAGAAGCTCTACGGCGATCTGCTGGGCCTCGCGTCCGCTGCGCCGGTCGAACCCGGGGGAACGGTACGCTACATGGTCGGAACGCAGTGGGTCGGCTACAGCCCCGCGCCCGATCCCAAAGCCACCGATCGCATGGATCACGTAGCTTTCACCACCGACAACATCGTCGCGCTGCGACGATATTTGACCGGCAAAGGATTCAAGCCGGGCCAGATTCAGGGACGCTCCGACCACAGCCTGAGTTTCATGGTCAACGATCCCGAGGGCCATCGCATCGAGTTCGTCGAGAGAGGCAAGGGCGAGGCCGCATCCCCGGCGCCTTCGGCGGTTTCGCGGCACATGATCCACACCGGCTTCGTGGTTTACCACCGCGATGCCGAGGACCACTTCTACCGCGACATCCTCGGCTTCCACCTCTACTGGCATGGAGCAGACAAGCCCGGCACGCCCGACGATTGGGTCGCCATGCAGGTTCCCGACGGCACCGACTGGTTGGAATACATGCTGAACCAGCCCGAGCACATGAATCTTCAACTCACCGGAGTCATGAATCACATTTCGCTCGGCGTCGCCGACATGAAGAAGGCGCAGGCGATCATGGAGTCACACGGATGGAAGCCCCACGACGACGAGCAGGCTGAGATCGGCAAAGACGGCAAGTGGCAGCTCGATGTTTTCGATCCCGATCTATCGCGGGTGGAACTGATGGAATTCAAGCCGGTGCAAAAGCCCTGCTGCAACGACTTCACCGGCCCCCACCCGACAGACTGATCAATAGAAACTGAAAACCGAAGACCGAAGATCGAGAACTGAGAACTGATTCCCGTCCTTTTGTTACAATCGTCTCGCCATGATCGACGTTTCCTTAGTGAAGGGAAAAATCGTTGCCACTTGCAAGGGCGACGGGCCCGCCGTAGATCTTAGCCATGCCACCAGCCGTGTGTTTCTGGTGACGCTCGAGATCACAAAGATCATCGAGCAGGAGTCACTCGACATCAGCGTCTACGGTTCGCCCGACGGCGCCGCTTGGGAGCCGAAATCGATCGCCGCCTTTCCCCAGAAATTTTATTGCGGCGAATCCCCGATGCTGCTTGATCTGACCACGCATCCCAACCTGAAGTTTGTCCGCCTCCACTGGGAAGTCGCCCGCTGGGGACGCGGCACCGAAATCCCCATGTTCGAATTTGACGTCAAACTAAAAGAAGTCCCGCCCAACATCCTCAAAGAATCCGTCGCTGAAGCCAAGGCGCTGGCCTAGGAATTGTTGATTGTTGATTTGTGATTGCAGATTGAAAAACGGCGGCAGAAGATACGGTCTTTAATCAACAATCAACAATCAGCAATCAGCAACACCAATCGACCGTAGCTGCCCATTGTTCCCTGTATATTCATCTCACGAATGAAGAACGGCTCCCAAGTGATCGTCCGTCCGGCGCGCAATGTCCGCGGCAGCGTGCAACTGCCCGGAGACAAGTCCATCTCCCACCGCTATGCCATGCTGGCCGGAATTGCGGAAGGACCGTCTCGCATCGAGAACTATTCCACCGGCGCCGACTGCGCCAGCACCCTCGGTTGCATGCGCGCGCTCGGCGTGTCGTGGGAACGCAAAGATGCTGCCCACAATGTCATCGAGAGTGCAGGGACGCGGCTTGTCGCTCGCCGCTCCCACCAGTCCTCTTGACTGCGGCAACTCCGGTTCCACCATGCGCATGCTGAGCGGCATCGTCGCCGGGCAGAGGTTCACCAGCGAGATGATCGGCGATGAATCGCTTTCGCGCCGCCCCATGGAGCGCGTGATCAAGCCGCTCTCCGCCATGGGCGCGCAGATCGCATCGCACGACGGCAAGCCGCCCCTGCGCATCACCGGCGCGGCCCTCAAGCCCATCGACTACAAGATGCCGGTGGCCAGCGCGCAGGTGAAATCGTGCCTGCTGTTCGCGGGATTGTTCGCCGAGGGCGAGACCAGGATCGAAGAACCGCTGCGCACCCGCGATCACGGCGAAGTCGCGCTGCGCGCATTTGGTGCGCAACTCCAGCGCAAGAGTAGTGGCGCCGGAAGCGAAATCCGTATTCGCGGCGGCCAGCGCTTGCGCGGCATCGAAGCGCGCATCCCCGGCGATCTATCGAGCGCGGCGTTCTTTCTGTGCGCGGCGGCTTTGTTTCCCGGATCGCAACTCACCATACCGGGTCTTCTGATGAATCCGACCCGCGCCCGCCTGCTCGACGTGCTCATGCAAATGGGACTGCGCATCTCGGTGACGCAACTGGACGAGCTTCACGGCGAAATGGTGGGGTCGCTCCAGGTCGAAGGTGCCGGACTGAAGGGAGCGACCATCGCTGGCGCTGACTCTGCCGCGCTGATCGACGAGATTCCGGTGCTGGCGGCGATCGCGCCCTACACGGAGCAGGGAATTGAGGTCCGCGACGCGAAAGAATTGCGCGTGAAAGAATCCGACCGCATCGCAGCCGTGGCCTCCAACCTGCGCCTGATGGGCGCGCAGGTCGAAGAGCGCGAAGACGGCCTGATGATTCCCGGAGGCCAGACTCTGCACGGCGCGGAACTCGACTCCTTCGGACGATCACCGCATCGCCATGGCCTTTGCCGTCGCGGCCTTGCGCGCCCAGGGCGAAACCCTCATCCGCGGCTCCGAATCGGCCGCTATTTCCTACCCCGCCTTCTTTCAAACCCTGGAAGAAGTCGTGGACCGATAGCCGGACCGATAGCCGCCAGTGCACCCTGGCCCGCGCCCTTCCCTGGACCCTCCGGCCACGCCTTCCCCCTCGAATCTCCAGCAGTAACTTCAGGACTATTACCACCGTGACCTGTCTTCTCCTCCCCAGCCATAGAAAAATCTTGGACTAGCCGGGGGACTGCCTGAGGTTCGGCCAAGTTCCTCAAATACAGTTCGCTTATTTTCTGGGGGTTCGACTATGCGTTCCAAATGGATGCTGTTCATCATTCTGGGCCTGGCCTTAACGGCATATGCCAAAGAGCCCAAGCCTTATCAGACGGGCAAGCTATTGCAGATGGACTCGGTGGAATGCGGCATGGCTGAGAAAGACGGGAAGAGTCTCGCCGGTGAAATGCTGGGCACCGATTCCGGCAACAAGAAGACTCAGGAGGTTCTTTGCCAGGAATACGTCCTGGAGTCGAGCGAAAGTGATTTATCGCATCCGTCCGCGCGACGAGAAGCATCCCGTGCTACTGCCCGTGGGCGAGCAGGCGCAGTTCCGTATGGAGAAGGACAAGATGATGCTGCGCGTGGAAGATCTGGACAACAAGGATCGTGAATATATCGTGGTCTCCATGACGCCGCGTTCCGACGGCAGCACCGCCGATGCCGCCCCGGCCCGGCTGAATCACCTGCAATAGCACACGACGGCGGGATTCTCGAACGGCGCGGAGCAAATTTCCGCGCCGTTTTCTCGTGCGCAAATATCCGATTCCCCGGCCGTCCCCCTTGGGGCCATTCCCTCGGTTCTCCTTTTTGCGCCTCTTTCTCGTCCTCTTTCCGCCT
Organism: uncultured Acidobacteriaceae bacterium; assembly: GCA_963825155.1. Lineage (GTDB taxonomy): Bacteria > Acidobacteriota > Terriglobia > Terriglobales > Acidobacteriaceae > Sulfotelmatobacter. The sequence continues at coordinate 243,615 of CAWGRZ010000010.1, forward strand.
TTTCCGGCGTCCCTGCTCGTGATACATTATTGGCCACTTATACTGGCTGGCCTGTGGGGCTGTGCCGGGTTCCTGCCGTGCCGTACTCTGGATTGCCGCAAAGGAGCGACCATGACCACTCTCCGCGATCTGGTGAAAGACCGCAAAGTCTATTCCGTCGAAGCCACGCACACCGTGCTCGAAGCGGCCCGCTTCATGATGGAGCACAGCATTGGCGCCCTGCCCGTCGTGCGCAACGGAGAACTCGCGGGTATCATCTCGGAACGCGACATCATGAACCGCGTCGTCGCGGTCGGCCGCACTCCCGGGACCACCGCCGTTTCCGAAGTCATGACCGCGAACCCGCGAGCCGTGCCCGCTGACGAGACCATTGACGAATGTTTGTTCATCATGCGGGAGTTCGGATTTCGCCATCTCCCCATCGTCGACGGCAAAGAACTGAAGGGACTCGTCTCCTTGCGCGACATCCTCATGCGTCAGGCCGCCGAAATCGAGCGCCAGACGCGCCGCGCCGCATCGTAGATTATTCCCGCCGCCGCAACATGACTTCCCCGGGCTTGGGCGGAAGTTTGAAGGGGAACTCGAACATCTTCCCCTCGAGCGGCACCCGCAGGATCATCTCCTCCTGCTTCTTCCATCCCCCGATCCATTTGCTGTCGGTGCTGAACAGAACCCACCCCTGGGTCTCCGGATTGCCCGGGCTCAGCCGCGTCGGTCGCAAACTGTTCTTGCCGACAAACTCCAGCAACTCGGCGGAATCCTTCTGGAACGCCCGTACGTAAGCCTCTTTTGTCTCTTTTTGTTCCGGATGTTTCTGCACTTCGCGCGCCGTCTCGTGATCGAGTTCATCGGCGTCGTCCTGCACTTTCTCTGCGAACGCGTACGGGTCAAGCGCAGTCTGGACCACTTTGAAGTGCTTCAAGAATTCGAGAGAAATGTTTTCGACGGTGAGATCCAGCATTCCCTGGCCTCGATAACGCACGCTGAGCAGCACCGCAAAGAACGGCTCGTGCCGCCGGTGAACTTTCTCCAGTTCCTGAGAATCAACCGCCATGGTGATTCCCAGATCGCCGGACCAGAGTCCGTAAAGGTAGCGGCCATCATCGCTTCGGGAAAACGTGCAGCCGGCACGCTCTTCGTCCCAGCGCACCGCCGGAATCTTCGGCTTGTCACTGTGAGGAAGGGCGCGCGGCGCAGCGCGGCTCCTGCCCGGCAACAGCAGCGAAGCCAGCGCCAGCGTCAATAGCATCCAACGCGGCGCACGATGCCTGAGCCAGCGCATGATCTCAGTTCGGCGGTGGGGAGGTCACCGTTAGGCTGACTGTGGGATTGGCGGTGGTCGTGCTACCCGTGTTGCTCGAGGTGTTGCCGTCCTGGTCGACTCCCGTCACAGCGAAGGTGTAGGTATTGTTGGGAGTCACTCCGTTTGGAGTGGTGGTCGAGGTTGGATTGCTGTTGCCACAGGCGGGCATCAGCAGAATCGCTCCACCTACGACAAAGAGTGCCAGCAGTCCCCAGATCCGTCGCGATCCCTTCCTGCTCGCCGCCGCCCCCACCCCCATCAGCGCCAGCATGGGCAGAGGCACCCATAGACCATAGAAACCCCCGGTGCGGGCGACGGACCCCGTTTTTACCGGGCCCTGGGTGTTGATCGTGATCGTCGAAGTCTGAACCGTTCCGTTCACGACGACGGCGGGCGGGTTGAACGAGCACACCGGAGGAATCGTCACCAGCGGAATGATCGAACTGCAGGAGAGCGTCACGGTCCCGCTATATCCGTTGATCGGGTTCACGTTGATCACTCCCTGGCCTCCGCTGCCGGCAGGTACGCTATTGGGTACCACCGAAGTTCCCACGGTGATGGTGAACTGCGGCGTTACCGCCAGCACACTCAGTTGTTGCTCCACCGATTGTGACGTTGCAGTGCCGGTGATGGTGCCGGTCACGGTGATGGTGTACAGCGCCGGAGGGCTTACGCCCGTGAGCGTGTCAGTCGTGATCGTGGCCGTGGCTCCGCCCGAAGGCGCCACTGTTGCCGGACTTACCTGGCACATCGGAGTTGCGGTCGTCTGCAGCGGCGTCACCTGGCAACTCAGATCGACCGTGCCGGTGAAGTTGTTCCCTACGAGCGTGAGGTTGGACGAGGCACTGCCTCCCGGATTCACCGCGTACGGGTAAAACGGCGCCATCTGCAAGGTATAGGTCTGGCCAAACGCCGACGCCGGCAAAGTTAGAAGCGCTACCAACAGGCACAATGCAAAAACGCTGGCCTGCGCAGTCCGGAATTTTGCGGGCCGGATTCTCCAGGTAGATTTCGATAACTCGGGTTTCAGCATGAGCAGGTTTCGGTTCAACTAGCTTCGATTCACCGGACCACCCAAAGGCTGCCCGGCGGTGCCGCCAAGGCGCCGTTCAGGTGAATCCCCGTGCGCTTTCCTGCGCCTTCCTCTTTCGAGTGTTGAAATGCCTCGGTCGCCAGGGCGCGCCACGGAATCTTCCATACTACCATCACGGGCCTGCGCCAGAACGGAGCGTGGACTCCGCCCCAACGGGTTTCCGTCACCAAAAGGTAAGGCCGCCCTCCCCATCGGAAGACGGCCGCCTGAGAACGTTGCTCTCTAGTTGACGGTCAGGGTCACCTGCGTGGCGTGCGACAGGTTGTTCGCATCCGTTCCCGTGATGGTGACGGTGTAGCCGCCAGCGGGCGTACATCCCGGACAGCCCCCGCCTCCGCCTCCTCCGCTGCCGCTGCTGCAAGCCGGCAGGAAGAACAGCATCGCCATCACCAAACCGAGAAGCAGAAATCCCAGCAGCTTCTTGCGTCGCGAGTCCGTCGTGCTGAATCGCATCCCCACCAGCGACAGCCCAACAATCGGCAGCCACATGGCATAGAAGATGTTCGACCGCCGATACAGCTCCGCCGTCGTGCCGGTCGTCGTGATCGTCAGCGTGGAAGCGGCCCCGCCCGCGCTCGGAGTCTGCGGGTTAGGGGAGAAACTGGACGCACTGCACCCCGGCGCCGGCGACCCGCCTCCGCTAACGCTGCAAGTCAGGTTCACCCCCAGAGCGTAGCCGTTCAGCGAAGTTAGCGTAACCGTAGAAGTACCCGGACTCCCCGGATTCACCGCCGTCGGCGTCGTGGCACTGATTGTAAAGTCCGGCGCGGTGGCCGGGCCATAGGCCGTCACGAAGGCGTCTGTACACGGGACATTGGTCGAGCCCGAGACGCATGTGCCCCCGGCGTAGGCGCCGTCGATTGCACCGGCCGTCGTGGGAAACTTTGCCGTCGCGCCATTTCCAGAGTCCGTGTCGCCCGTAACGTAAATGTTCTGGGAAGAATCCAGGCCCACGGCGCCCTCATACTGGTCTTCGTTGCCACCCCCACCCAGATAGGTGGAAAACAGTACTTGGCCCTGGCTCAGGCCAAGGACGCTCACGAAAGCATCGCTGTTTCCGCTCAAAGTCGGTTGCGTGGCGTTCACGGTCGGGAAGCCCGAGGAACTCGTCTGCCCCGTGAGATAGACGTTGTCCGACCCATCGAGCGTTAGGCTGAGACCAATGTCGGAGCCATCTCCCCCGAAGTAAGTGCCATAGGTCGCCACCGTGCCGGAACTGTTAAGTTCCACGACGAATGCGTTCTGCGCACCTGCGAGAGCACTCTGGAAAGGCGTTCCTCCGGTCGGAAAATCCGACGATGCCGTGGCGCCCGTGATGAAAGCATTACCGCTCGCATCCGCCGCGATGGCGAGAGCATCGTCAACGTCGCTCCCACCGTAGTAGGTCACGTAGTTGAAATTTGAAAGATTTGCTTTGATGGACACCACAAATGCATCGTCGAACACGTTGGACGAGGTCGCATTGCAGTTGCCGTCCGTCCCGCACTGGCCTTGCACCACCCCTGACGTTACCGGCAAATCGTTGGAGATAGTTTCGCCTGATACGTAGATGTTCCCACTGCCATCCAAGGCCACGCCTGTTGCCAGGTCTCCGTCACTGCCGCCGAGGTAGCTCACCAGAGAATAAGCTGAGCCTCCGGAATTTAGCTTGACGATGTAGCCGTCGTCCCGACCGGTTTGCAGCCCAAGGTTAACGGCGCTCTCGCCCGGCAGAGGATTTACTCCGCCGGTCGCACCACCTAGGTCGTTCGAGAAAGTCTCGCCCACGACGTAAACGTTGTGGCTGCTGTCGACGGCCACTGCCAAGCCGGAGTCACTGTCGCTGCCCGCGATGTACGTGCCCCAGCTGAACGTGCCAGTCAGGCCCAGTTTGACCGCGTAGGCGTCGTTGTCGCCGTTCAATGGAGGGCCGCCTAGAAAGGTGGTTTGTCCTACGGTCGCTGGGAAATCATTGGAATCCGTCGTTCCCGCGATATAGATACCCTGGCTGTCGATGGCAATTCCCCCCGGGAAGTCGTCACCGCTGCCACCGAAGAATGTGGTGAAGACGCACAGCCCGCTGGCGTCAATCTTGGTGACGAATGTGTCAAAGGCGCCGGAAAAGGTCCCGTTATTGTCAGGCGCCACCGTGCCGCCCTGCGCCACCGACGCGGGAATCGTGTCAGAATCCGTCGCTCCCGCAATATAGGAATTCCCGCCCGCATCTACGGCGATGCTGATTCCGTAGTCGGCGAAGTCGCCGCCAAAATATGTGGAGTAGGTGACCGTGGGGTCGATCACAAGTTCGCGATTGTGATCGTAGGCACCAAGTTCGAAAGCTACCTGGTTCTTCCCTCTCAAAACGAAGCGCGCGTCTACGGTTTCCCGCGCGCCGCTCTTCAGTTGATAGGCGACGGGCTTGTGCAACCGCACTGGCCCCGCGGTGGTGTTGAGGAGAAGGTCTCCCGCCTCGCTGGTGTGTATGCTCTGCGCGCCTTGGAAACTCAGCGCGATGGGTGCGGCATCGGCGCCAGGGCTTACTCGATAATCAAACTCCAGTTGCTTGGACACTCCGTGGAACGCAAGGTCCACCCCAGGGTAGACATTGTGGTAGTTCACCCGCCCGTACAACGGAACATTCGTCTGCCATTTGGATGGATCCTTGCCGACAATGTAATTGACTTTGCCCTGCTGTACATCTTCGGCGCTGAGTTGAGGATCAGGATTGGCACTAAGCAGATTCATGCGCAGCACCGACACAGACGACGCCCTTGACGGCGTACGAGCGCCATTCGCGGCACGCTTCTTCAACATCGCTTTGACTCCGGCCGCCCCGCGTCGCTTGTCGAACATCATGTCCCCGACTTCGGATGTCCCCTTCCTCGCCGGCAGGGCCAGGATTGCTTGCTTGGACGTCAAGAACAGCCTGTACCCATCTCCCCGCGCTATGTACCTCACCTGCGGGTCGGTCCGCCCTTCGTTGGCTTCGAAAGCCAGAGGCAAAGCGGCATAGCTGGCGTGGATGCGGGCGCGCGCTGCCGGCGTTACCGTCCGCAGGCTCAACCCCGGATAGCTCGATGTCGAATGGTTCGGCGCCGAAAGGTTCGGCGTCACGGCTGCGACGGCGTTGTTGCCGCCGTGCCAGCCCGATTTCGCCGGGCCGGCGGCCACTACGGCCGCCGCCGCTGCTACCACTACCGCAACGATCCAACCGGCGGGCATAAACTTTTTTGGGGCAGATGGCTTAGACAAGGGGACCCTCCTGTGATGAAAACCTGAAACCCGGCTCCTTGAAAATACACTCGCGAAAAATCTCGGCCTGAGGCTCGGCCACGGATATCTATGCATATCCGTGACCGCACAGATTCGCGCAGCCGTTGAGTATGGAATGGCGAGCCAGCCTTGTCAACGAACCTGATGGCAATTTCTGCAACCACTCTAGGCCCGGTGGAAGCCAGGGAACCACGGCAGGGGATCAACTTGTACAGGCGCTATCGCGGTTTCTTCATTATTGCGGCTTCTTCTTATTGAACAACCCCATCACGCTGTTCACCGGATTCTGCTGGTTCGCGTTGCCCTTACCGCCCAACACTCCCTTCAGGAGGCCGGTTGCCATTCCCTTCATGTCCGGAGCGAACTTGGGGTCGGAAGTCGTTCCCTGGACCGTGAACGGAACTCCCATCCCGCCCACGGCGGCATTCATCTTAAAGGCCAGCTCGTTGGAAGGACTCACCGTGCCCACGCCCGTGAGCACTCCGATGGAAGGAACCGTGAGATTGATGTTGTTGGCCTGCGTGCCCTCGGGGGAAACGCGAACGTCAGAGCTGAAATTCTGAATCGTCGTATCGTTGCCCGTGTTCTTGCCCGCCAGCGCGGAGATGGCCGCGAGTTTGGAACCGAGGTTGAAATTGGCCAGTGAGGAATTCTCCATGTGGATGGTTCCAGTAGTAACCAGTTTGTCAACCGGACCAGTGATGGCCAGGTTCGTGTTGAGGTCACCGCCCTTCAGGGTTGACTTCGGAGGTAACACAATACCCAGCGCGGGCAGCATGGCTTCCAGGTCGTCCACCGGCATGCCCTGCCCGTCCAGCTTCAGGTTGACCGAGGTCACTTTACCGTGCGCGTCGTAGGTTCCCGTGAGGTGTGCCACTGCCTTGCCCATGGCGACGTCGCCCCTTGTGATAGTGCCCGTTCCTTTCGTCAGGTTGTGCATAACGGCATAGGTTAACTCGACCGGTCTTCCCGCGGGCGAACCCTTCTTAACCACCTGTAAATTCGCGACCTTCAGCGTGCCGTTGGTCTTGGCTTCGTGCCCGTCGGAGGTCACGGTTGCGTCGTAATCGGCGGTGCCCGAGATTCCCGCGGCGGGATCAAGGAAGGCAGCCTCTGCCAGGCTCAGTTGCCGTACCGAAATCTTGGCGTCAAGTGGAGTGAGGGCGGCGTTGTTGGCGTCCACGGGACCGGCTTTCCCATCGAGACTCACGGTTCCCCCGCCCGGCAGTTGCCCCGTCATCTTGAAGGGAAAGGAGGACGCGAACGAAAAGTCTGTAATCTCGATATTAACCTTGTCGTATACTCGCGGCCTCTCCCCCGATCCCTCGCGCGACACCGTGAGCTGTCCGTTCTTGACCTTCAACTTCGCGACGGTAAGATTCGGATTGCCGGAGGAAGAGGGAGCTGCGGGCTTCGATGCCGACGGATTCTTCCCCCCCAGGCTGGAGAAATTCCATTTCTCTCCGTTCTCCGACTGCACCAAACTGATCTCTGGCTGGTTCAGCGTCAACTCCGTCACGTTCAGTGTCTTCGAGAAAATCAGCGGGATCAGTTCCACACCCACCGTCAGCGATTTCGCCTGCACAAACGGAGCCTTGCTGAACTGCGGGTCGTCAGCAATCGAAATGTCGTCGGCGCTCACTCCGCCAGAAAACAGCGAAAGCCTCAGATTGCCCACCTTGACCGGGCGTCCCAGCGCATCGGTCAGTTCTGATTCCAGTTTCGGCCGGAACGTGTTCGCGTCGACAAAGAACGGAAGTGCGATGGCGATGACAATCAGAACGCCAAGGATGATGGCGATGGTCTTCAGGATGCGTTTCATGATCGGTACCTCCTGCCGGAACGGCAAATTGCGGGTCGGTTTGCGGAAGAAACGGCTAGAGCTGCCAGTGTATCACTGCGGGTCCTGCAGCAGTTCAGGAGACGGGATCGTCTCCGTCTCGACCTGCTTTTGCCTTTGGGCACGGCGTTCGTTGTCGATCCGTACCGCCGCCTCCAGTTCCTTCTTTCCCTCTTCTTTGCGGCCCAGGTGGACCAGCGCCTGTCCGCGCAGGTAATGGATGTCGGTGCGGGAAGGGTCGAGCTTACTGGCCGCATCGATTTCTGCCAGAGCCTGGGCGTACTTGCCCTGTCGCTGATAAATTTTCGCCAGACCCAGGTGCGAATTCGTGAGTCGGGCATCCCGTCGCAGCGCCTCGCGGTAGTTTTTTTCTGCGTTGGCGTCCTGTTGCATCAGCGCATACACATCGCCGAGCTGATCGTAGTTAAGCGCGAGATCCGGCTCGACCGCCGCGTCTTTCAAAAACTCGTCGCGCGCGCGTTCATAATCCTGTTTCTTCAGATACGTCAGCCCCAGGTTGAAGTGCACAAAGGGTAGCTTGGGATCGGCGTCAGCCGCAGCCTGAAATTCCGCCAGCGCCAAATCGTACTGCTCCAGATTCAGATGATACTTGCCGACGAACAGACGGTACTCCGGCGATCCATCGCCCAGTTTTATGAGTTGCCCGGTGGCGCGATCGTCGAGTTCTTTCTGCCCGGCGCGGTGGGCCGCGTTCGACAGCACGTACAAATACGGCAGGTGCGCCGATTCCTGCGCCCAGAGCGGTTCCAGCATGCCCGCGGCATCCGCCCAGCGCTCCGCAAAAAAGTAGCACAGGCCCAGCAGATAGCGCGGCTGCAACGCCTGCGGCTCATCCTTGACTACCGACTCGAACGCCGCCGTCGCCTTGAGAAATTCATTCTGCCGGTAGTACGCCAGCCCAATGTTCAGCCGGATCCCGGCCACCTGCGGCATCAGATGTTCCGCCTTATGCAGCATCTCCAGCGCCTTCGTCCATTGCTTGCGCCGCATGTAGACCACGCCCAGATTCGCGTAAGCCCCACCCGCCTGCGGATCGAACGCCAGCACGCCGCGGAAATCATGTTCCGCTTCCTCCAGCCGTCCGTGATTCAGCGCGTCCTGCCCGCGCTGAAAGAGTTGCGCTGGATCGCCCGTCCTCGCCTCGGCCGACTTCCCGGATGCCGACGAACCCGCACTCTGGCGCGCCTTTTCCCCCGCCGCCGACCAAGCCGGCACGGCCGCATTCGCAGTCGCCGCGCTCAGCAGCAGCAGCCCAACAAAACATCGCATCACGATGCTCACCCTTGACACTCGTTCCACTCTCTGCTGTAGTGTCCGCCAGTGTTCGCTCTAAATTCAAGCTGGAACGCGAACGCTAAACACGAACCGGAGAATTCTTCGGAACTGCCGCGGTTCTCTGTTCCGGCGCAAGGGCTGCGATGGTGACCATTCGTGACGTGGCGAAGGAAAGCGGATTCTCCTCGACCACCGTGTCCATCGTGCTCAACAACGCCCCCTTAGCCCGCTACATCCCCGCCGTCACCAAGAAGCGCATCGAGCGCGCCGCGCAGAAACTCGGATATCGTCCCAACCAGTTCGCCCGCTCCCTGCGCAGCAAGCGCAGCCACACCGTCGGCGTCATGGTTTTCGACATGACCGACCCCTACTGCACCCTGGTTCTCCGCGGCATCGAGAACACTCTCTACCAGGCGTCCTATCTTCCCATCCTCACCGATGTGCACAACGAGCGCAGCCGCTTCGAACGCTACCTCGAAATGCTGCTCGACCGCCGCATCGAAGGCCTCATCGTGCTCGCCAACTGGCTCTTCCTCGATATCAATCTGCTCGGCGATCTGGAAAAAAGCAGCATCCCCACCGCCATGATCGGCTGCGAACTCAAGACTGACTCCATCAGTTCCGTCATCGTCGACAACGAGGTCGGCGGCTACCTCGCGCTCGAGCATCTGCATTCCCTCGGCCACCGCAAGATCGCGTTCATTCGCGGCCCCAAAGCGCTCACCGACAGTTCGCCGCGCTGGCGCGGCATTCGCAACTGCGCCAAAGCCTGTGCCCTCGAACTCGATTCTCGCCTCATCATGGATTTGCCCGAATCCCGCGACCCCATGTCCAGCTTCGAATCCGGCCAGAAGCTCACCGAAGAACTGGTCCGGCAAAAGCGTCCCTTCACCGCGCTGCTGGCCTTCGATGACATGAGCGCCTTCGGCGCCATTCGCGCTCTGACCAAAGCCGGCATCCGCGTCCCCGACCAGTGCTCGGTGATCGGTTTCGACGACGTCGCCACCTCCGCCCTTTACACGCCGTCGCTCACCACGGTTCGCCAGCCCATGGAAGCCATGGGATCTTCCGCCGTGGGCATCGTGGTCGACGGCATCAATGCCGTTCTCGAAAAACGCGAAATCGGCGCCACTCACCGCCAGGTCGCCCCAGAATTAGTCGTTCGCGAGTCCACCCGCAGTCTCTCGTAAGCCCGGGCCAACCTGCTGGCTGCGAAAGAATGCCTGATTCGCATCGGAAACGTCGATTCCTGCCAGACCGCAGATTCGGGTCAAGGTATGCCCTCACAGGTTGCGGAAAAACTCCAACCGCGCTCTGTTTTGAAAGGGCGCGGCTTCAAGCCGCGCAGTGGGTCGTTCCAAATGAATGCCGGCTTTAGCCGGTGAGGGAGCTCAGGGCGTCCAGAATGAGTTTTTCCGCAGCCTGTTCAGGCATGCCGCACCCGGCATCAACAAATCGCGCCTTCCGGCGCCGCGGCTTAACTTTCTCGACATTTTTTCTCCGCTCGCCAAATCGATTTTCCACAGGCAATGTCGCCGTGAACGATTCCGCCCCATTCTTTTTTCTTGACAGTGGATGCCTTATAAAAGCACTATTCATACGTTTTAATACCGTCTGGGGCTCAATTCACAAGTAGAGTGTTTGACCGGAACCAAGCCCGAGCCGTGAGGCTCGGAAGAAACGCGGCAAGGCCGTCTGAACTGGCGCAGGAACGCCTGCGCGAAACGGGAGAGCAATAACCATGAAATTTAATCGGGTGCTGTTGCGGGTAGGGCTGCTGGTCGTTACGTTCTGCGGAGCCGCCTGGGCTCAAACCGGGTCGATCACGGGCACGGTGAAAGATCCCACTGGCGCCGCAATCCCCGGTGCGAAAGTCGTGGTCACCAGCCCTGAGCGCGGCATAACCCGCGACACCACGAGCAACTCCACGGGCGACTACAACGAGTCTGCCTTGCCCTCCGGTTCCTACGACGTCATCGTGACTGCGACCGGTTTCAAGAAATATCAGGCCAAAGGTGTGAAGCTTGACGTGGCCGAGAAAGCGCGCGTGGACGTCGCCCTCCAAGTCGGCGCCGCCACCACCGAAGTCGTCGTCGAAGGCGAGAACGTCGCCCAGGTGGAGACTCAATCCTCCGAACTGGCCGGCACGGTGACGGGCAAAGAAATCACTCAACTCGAACTCAACGGTCGAAATTTTACACAACTGGTCACGCTCGTACCGGGTGTGAGTAATCAGACCGGATCGGATGAGGCGGCCGTCGGCATCGTGGGCAGCGTGTCTTACAGCATGAATGGTGGCCGCATCGAATACAACAACTGGGAACTCGATGGCGGCGACAACATGGATAACGGCAGCAACGGTAGCCTGAACGTCTATCCCAGCCTCGACGCCATTTCCGAGTTCAAGGTCCTGACCTCAAATTACGGTGCCCAATACGGCCGCAACGGCTCGGGCACGGTCGAAGTCGAAACCAAGTCCGGCACCAAAGCGTTTCACGGTGATGCCTACGAGTTTGTGCGCAACGATGCATTCAACGCGCAAAACTATTTTAACGATCCATCCCACGGTGGAACTGGAATCACTCCTGCATACAAGAAAAACGATTTCGGCTACACGCTCGGCGGCCCGATTTACATTCCTGGCGTCTACAACCAGGATAAGCAGAAGACGTTCTTCTTCTGGTCCCAGGAATGGCGTCGCGAACGTGTGCCTAACACCTTCAACACTCCTGTGCCCTATAGCGCGGAGCGCACTGGCGATTTCACTGACGTGTGCCCCAACCTTCAGTCCGGTTCTTACGTTGATTGCCCTGTCGATCCCAATACCGGCACCTACTTCCCGAACAACCAGGTCCCCGTGGATTCCAATGGTGCGGCGTTGCTTCCGCTGATTCCCGTGGCCACCTCAGATGTCCCAGGCGGGGCGAGCTTTGTCCTCAACACCACAATACCCACAACTTGGCGGGAAGAATTGTTCCGCGTCGACCACAATCTCAACGAGCACAACCGCATCACCTTCCGCTATATCCACGATTCCTGGAACACAGTCGAACCCACTACGATCTGGACGGGCTCTTCGTTTCCGACGGTGGAGACGGGTTTTAACGGACCAGGAATCAGTCTGGTGGCACGCTGGACCAGCACCATTTCTCCGACCTTGCTCAACGAATTCGTATCCAGCTACACCACCGACCACATCACCTTCAATTCCATCGGGGCATGGCAGCGCCCGTCAGGCCTGACCATGGGCTCCCTCTTTAACAACGGCTTCGGTGGCAAATTGCCTGCGATTACTCTCACTGGGGGAGTCGCATATGGTGGCGGGTTCTACGAGGATCCTAACGGGATATGGCCCGAGGGCCCGTACAACTCCAATCCCACTTATACCTATCGCGACAACCTCACCAAGATTGTGGGACGGCACAACCTGCAGTTCGGGGCTTATTTTGTCGCTGCCCAGAAAAATGAACTGAGCAGCGTACAGGTGAACGGCTCTCTCAGTTTCGACGTTGCCTCCCCCGTGTCTACTGGCAATCCGTTTGCCGATCTACTCATTGGGAACATCGCCAGCTTTTCGCAAGGCAGCAACCAGTTGAAGTTCTACAACCGGTACAAGATCCTCGAACCCTTCTTCCAGGATGACTGGCACATTACCGATCATCTGACTTTGAACCTGGGGTTGCGTCTGAGTTTGATGGGAACTTACCGCGATCGGTATAAGCATGCCTACAACTGGGATCCAGCCGTGTACACGGCCAACGCGGCCAACGCACCCGTGCTCTGCCCAGCGGATTCGACGACATGCACGCCAGGTTCGGTCATCTCGGGTGACCCGCTAAACGGATTGGTACAGTGCGGCGTGGGTGGAGTTCCTGTCGGCTGCTCCAGTGGACACCTTTTCAACCCCGCTCCGCGTATTGGCTTTGCCTGGGATCCCCGCGGAGATGGCAAGACTGCAATCCGGGGAGGTTACGGTATCTTTTTTGAGCATAGCAACGGAAACGAGGCCAACACCGAAGGTATGGAAGGGCAGACCTCCCCGCTGCTACAGAGCGAAACCCAGCCCAACATCGTGGGTTACGCGAATATTGGCAACACTGGCGCAACCGGACTTGCTCCGACATTCCCCGCCAGCTTCTACTCCATTCCAAAGAACGTCGTGTGGCCCTACATGCAGCAGTGGCATCTCGACCTCCAGCACGAGTTGCCGGGCCATACGGTGGTGACTGTCTCCTATGTAGGCAGCAAGGGCACCCATCTCGGCCGTCAGCTCGATCTGAATCAACTGCAACCAACCCCCGCGTCGCAGAACCCGTATCTTCCTGGACAGCCAATCGCTGCTGCGGACTGCAACACTCTCTCGAATGTCGGTTTCTCAAATGTGAGCGGCGTGGTCAACGGCCAGACGATTACCGGTCAGGCCGCCATCAATCTTCAAACCGCCTGCGGCAACGACCCCAATCCGTACCGCCCGTTCGTCGGCATCGGTACCATCACCCGCCTCGAGCCCAAGGCGTCCTCAACGTACCATGCTCTCCAGGTTTCCGGACGCAAGAGTGTTGGAGGATTAACCTTGGATGCGGCCTACACCTATAGCCACTCCATCGACGATTCCTCGGATCGTTATGACGGCAATTTCGTCAACTCCTACGACACCGCTGCCAGTCGTGCCAGTTCCAGCTTCGACCAGCGCCACCTCCTCACCGTCGGCTACGTCTACGACCTGCCGTTCTTTAGAAAGGCTGGTCTCAGCCACTCCCTCATTGGCGGCTGGCAGTGGTCTGGCATCGCGAGTTTCTCCACCGGAACGCCGTTCAGCGTTACTAACGGGGCGAGTTACCCGGACAACGCCGGTGTGGGCAACGGTGTCGGGACCTCGTTCGTATCCTGACCTGATCGGTAATCCTAAAGCCGGCATCCCTCCCGCCAGTGAATTGTCATCGGGCAGTTATTCCTCTTTTCTCTATAACCCCGGAGCCTTCGCTGCGCCACAGGGGCTCACCTTCGGAAATGCGGGCAGAAACATCCTGCGCAACCCCAATCGTACTAACTTCGATATGGCGCTGTTTAAGCACTTTGCCATCAAGGAGAGGTTAGCTATCGAATTCCGCGCCGAAGCCTTCAATATATTCAATCACACTCAATGGCTTCCCATTGCCGGCGATGCCGGTTCCGGGGCCAGCAACAACAGCTCGGGTACAAACGGGATGAGTTGCTACGGCGGAGGCAACAATTCCGCGGGCGACCCCAGTTGCTTGGGCCCAGGCGGCGCCAACCTTCTCCAAATCGGCGGCGCTCACAACGCCCGTATTTTGCAGCTTGGTCTAAAGATGATCTTCTAATTCAGACCTGCAGGGCCAACCAAAAATCGGCCTCGCAAGAGGCCGGTTTTTTTGAGCCGATTCCACCTGCACAAACCCGGCCGCGCTCGCGAATTCCCTTGACTTCGCTCGTAGTCCGCGATACTATTTAGCAATAGTTATTTGACAAGTAAATATCCTACAGCTGTAAGTTGTTGATCTCGAAGATTTAAGCGGTAACGTCCTTGGATCTCAATATTTTGGCGACTGAGCCCTCGGGCAGTGCCCCTGATTCTACAGGGCTTAGGGAATCAGCAATCCGCTAACTCCTTGCACTACAATATCTTGCGGGCAAGTCGTTTGAATAGAAGATTTTAGCCATATCCCAAAATCGCAAGTCGCTGATTCAAGAGAACTTCTCAGAATGTTGGCCTCTTTTTTCTTCGGATATGAATGAGGTAAGTGGGTCAGCCAGCCCGTCAGTGCCGTAGGTTTTCGAAGAGCGAGAAAAAGGCCAAGAGCCAAAAGCCAAAAGCTCCAAGCTTAAGATCCACTTCCCACCGGCACCGCCTGTCGCGCTCTCACCGCCTGCAGCGCTCGCTCCAGATCGGCGATCAGATCGTCGCCATTCTCGATGCCGACCGAGAGCCGCACCATCTGCTCCGTCACGCCCATCTTCTCCCGCTGCTCGGCCGAGATCATGGTATGCGACGTCAGCACCGGGATCGACACCAGCGACTCCACGCCTCCCAGGCTCGTCGCCAGCGTAAACAGCCGCATGGCCTCGCTGACCCGTCGCGCGTCCTCGCCCGTGCCTTCCACTTCAAACGTCACCATGCCCCCGCCCCCGCTCATCTGCTCCCGCGCAATCGCATATTGCGGATGGCTCTTCAAAAACGGATAGTGCACTCGCCGCACTTTTTCATGTTGTTCCAGAAACTCGGCGACCCGCAGCGCATTCTCGTTCTGCCGCGCCACCCGCACTGCCAGCGTCTTCAAGCCCCGGATCAGCATCCACGAAGCATGCGGATCCATGCAGTTGCCCAGCGTCGTGCGTGTTTCCCAGAGTTGCTCCATCAGTTCCCGCCGCCCGCATACCAGACCGCAGGTTAAATCCGCGTGCCCGCTCAAATATTTCGTGCCGGAGTGCATCACCAGGTCAATGCCATACTCCGCGGGATGCTGGTTGATGGGCGTAGCGAAGGTGCTGTCGATCATACTGATAAGCCGGTGCTCCCGGGCAATCACCGCCGCTTTTTTCAGATCGACCACGCGCAGCGCCGGATTGGTCGGCGACTCCAGATACAGCAGCCTGGTATTCGGACGGATCGCGCGCGCGTGCTGCTCATAGTCGTTGGTATCGACGAACGTGGTCTCAATGCCCAGCCTGGGCAGCCACTGCGAGAAGAACTTGGTCACTCCGCCGTAGATGTCGCGCTGCGCGACAATGTGATCTCCGGCCTTCAGCAGGGCCATGACCGTGGTGGTGATGGCTCCCATGCCGGAAGCGAACGTCCGCGCCGCCTCCACGCCTTCCAGTTCGGCGACGGCCTGCTCGGCCACGGTGTTCGTGGGATTTCCCCAGCGCGTGTAGTAGCGGTCGGTCGCGGTCACGCGCTGCTGCTCGTCGTTGTCGGTGACCTCAAACGTGGAGGTTTGATAGATCGGCGTAACGACCGGGCCATTTTTCTTTTCCAGGTCGGCCGCGCCGTGGACGGCGGCGGTTTCAGGACGACGGGTGTGCCGTTTCATGGCTACCTCACTTCTTCCAGAGTAATTGCGCCGGTTCGACTCCGGCAAGCACAACGCGGGGCGCGCACCATTTATAATGCCGAGTTCATATTCTTGCCTATGGACTTGGGACTCAAGAACCGGGTTGCTCTGGTTGCCGCCTCCAGTCAGGGAATCGGACGCGCGACGGCGGAAGCATTCGCTGCCGAAGGCTGCCGCGTGGCCATGTGCGCGCGTAATGACCAGACGCTGCAGGCCGCGGCAGAGAAGATCAGAAAACAGCACAACGCGGAAGTCTTCGCCGAAGCCCTGGACGTTGCCGACTCCGCCGCAGTCAGTCGATTCGTCGCCGCCGTTGCCGGTAAGTTCGGCAGCGTTGACATCTGCGTGACCAACGCCGGCGGCCCGCCTGCCAAGGGATTCCTCGCCGCGACCCTAGACGACTGGCAACGGGCGATCGAGTTGAACTTTCTGAGCACGGTTTACTTTGCCCGGGAAGTCATTCCGCACATGCAGCGGAAACGCTGGGGCCGAATAATCACGCTGACCTCGATCACCACCAAGCAGCCGGTTACCGACCTCGTGCTTTCGAACGCAGTCCGCGCGGCGGTGGTTGGATTGGTGAAGAGCCTGGCCAACGAGTTTGGCAAAGACGGAATCCTGGTCAACAACGTGGGCCCGGGTTTCACCGCGACGGATCGTCTGAAGGAGTTGGCCAAAGCTCGCTCGTCCGCCTCCGGCAAGAACGAGCAGGAGATTTTCGATGCGTGGGCGGCCGACGCGCCGCTCAAGCGCCTGGGAGAACCGCGCGAAGTGGCCGAGACCATTGTGTGGCTGGCCTCTGAGCGCGCCTCCTACGTCACTGGCCAGACCGTGCTGGTCGATGGCGGCATGTATAAAGGATTGTAGGAATTCGGAGATCCATGCGATCCATAGCTTCGAGAATGTCAGTCATGAGCGGTGAAGGCGCACTCTCTGTCTTCGCCCGCGCCAAAGAACTCGAGGCCCAGGGCCGTTCCATCATTCACCTGGAACTCGGCGAACCCGACTTTCATCCCGGCCAGTCGGTCATCGACTCGGCGGCCAGAGCGCTCGCCGATGGCAGAGACCGTTACTGTGCCGTAGTCGGAGTTCCCGCGCTGCGCGAGGAGATCGCCGGCTACCTTGCCCGCACGCGCAGCATCAAGGTGGAGCCGGCCAACATTGTGGTCGCGCCCGGCTGCAAGATTGCCCTTTTCCTCGCGATGATGGCGCTGCTCGAACCCGGCGATGAAGTCCTCTATCCCGATCCCGGATTCCCCGGTTACTCCTCGATCACGCTGGGCCTGGGCGCGGCTCCCGTTCCGTTCGAACTCTCGGCGGGCAATCATTTTCAGCCGGACCTCGCCGAGCTGGCTTCGAAAATCACGCCGCGCACGCGCATGCTGCTCACTAATTCACCCGGAAATCCCACGGGAACGGTCTACACGGACGCGGTGCAGCGCGGTCTTGCAGAATTGGCTGTCAAGCATGACCTGTGGGTGCTCTCCGACGAGATCTACGCGCGCATCATTTATGGCGGCGAATATCTTTCCATGCTGCGCTACCCCGGCATGCCAGAGCGCACTCTGATTATCGATGGATTTTCCAAGAGCTTCGCCATGACGGGATGGCGCCTGGGATACACGGTCGCTCCGCCGGAAGTGGTTCCGGCGCTCGCGTTGATGGCGGTCAATACCTACACTTGTGTTGCCGAGTTCACGCAGTACGCAGCCATCGATGCGTTGCGCGATCGCGAGGGCAACACGGCGCGCATGGTGAGCGAATTCTGCCGCCGCCGCGAACAGTTTGCCCGCGATCTGAATGGCGTGCCCGGCTTTCGCTGCCAGCCGCCTGAGGGAGCCTTCTATGCCTGGGTCGACATTACTGGAACCGGCATGCCGGCCGAGGACTTGTGCCGCATTCTGCTCGAGGACGCGGGCGTCGCGGCCATTCCGGGCGCCGCCTTTGGCCGGGCCGGCAAGGATTTCATCCGTTTCTCCTTCGCCTCATCCATGACGACCTTGCGAGAGGCGGTGGAACGCATCGTGAAAGTATCATCGGAGTGGCAAGCGACAGCGGCCGCCCGGTGAGTGCGGGCTATTAGGTTCAGACGATGGGGAGCACCCAGAGGGAGGTTTATGCGCTTTGTACTTCGAGGATACCTTCTCCTAGCCGTGACCAGCATCTCGGTTGCGTCTGCTGCCCAGGCCCGGCCCCTACCCGGGCCCGACGTGCAGCAGATCTACCAGCGTCTGCTGCCACAGATCGAAAAAATCCCCGCCTTCGACCATCACGCTCACCCCGGCTTTGCCGACGACCCCGACGTCGACGCCATGGCTGCTCCCCCGAATGCCAGCGAAGCGCTGCGGACGCGCGACGACAATCCCGAGCTTGTCGCCGCCGCCAAGGCTCTGTTCGGGTATCCCTACACCGATTTTTCTCCGGAGCACGCGAAGTGGCTGATCGAGAAAAAGGCCGAACTGAAGAAGCAACTACCCGGCACCGCCTATTTCGATATGATTCTGGACAAGCTCAATACCGAGAGTTCGGTGGCGAACCGCGCCATGATGCCCGACTATCTTGACCCCAAACGGTTCCCGTGGGTCTTCTTCGCCGACTCTTTTATGTGGCCTTTCAACAATGAGCGCGAGACTGCGCGAAATCCCGACGAGGGCGTCTACATTCCTCTGCAGGAGAAAATGCTGCACCGCTGGATGCAGCAGGAACACGTCGGCAAACTGCCTGCCAGCTTCGCCGACTATCTGAAGTTCATCACCCAGGTGCTGGAAGACAATTCTAAGCGCGGCGGCATTGCGATGAAGTTTGAAGTCGCCTATTTCCGGCCTACGACTTTCAGCGACCCTACGCGCGCCCAAGCCGAAGACTTGTATGAGCGCTACATCACAGGCGGCATTCCCACCGAGAAGGAGTACCGCACTTTTCAGGACTACATTTTCCGTTATCTGGTCCTGGAAGGCGGCCGCTTGCACCTGCCGGTGCACGTCCACACCGCGATCGGCATCGGCGACTATTTCAACCTGTCGCAGAGCAACATCATGAATCTGGAGAGTGTGCTGCGCGATCCGCGCTACGCTTCCACCACGTTCGTGATGATCCACGGCGGCTATCCGCTGGAGCGCGAGGCCATCTGGCTGGCCGCGATGAAGAACGTCTACCTCGATTCTTCTTTTGGCGAGCTGGCGCAATATCCTGCCGCGTTCAAAGATACGCTCAAGATGTGGCTGGAAACTTTTCCCGACAAGATCACTTTCGGAACCGACTGTTTCCCTTACAATCAACTGCTGGGGGCGGAAGAGAGCTACTGGCTGGGGGTGCAGTCGTCGCGCACCGCGCTGGCCGCGGCGCTGGCCGAGATGGTCTCGGAAAACGAAATCAGCGAGGCTCGGGCGCTGGAACTCGCCCACGCCTATCTGCACGACACAGCCGTAAAGCTGTATGACGGCAGAGTGCACTGAGATTGAACTTCCATGGCGAAAACGAAATCAAAAGCAAAAACGCGTCCTAAAACGAAACGCACGAAACGTCGGGCCCGACGCTCCGCCGCCAAACCTGCAGCGCTGCAATACATCCCCTGGAACACGATCGCCCTCGAAGACCTCAACCCGTTGTTGCAACGGCAATTCGTGGTCGGGCAGGAAATCATGCTGGCGCGGGTCCTGCTGAAGAAGGGATGCATCGTCCCGGAGCACAGCCATCACAACGAACAACTGACCTACATCCTCGAAGGCGCGCTCAAGTTCTGGATTGACGGCAGAGAAATTGTGGTGAACGCGGGGGAAGTTCTGTGCATTCCGGCGCACATGCCGCACAAGGCCGAGGCGCTCGAAGACACGGTCGACCTCGACGTGTTCAATCCGCCGCGCGCCGATTGGATCAACAAAACCGACCAATATCTCCGGGGAAAGAAATAAAATTCAACCCATGCCTCCTCTCTCCACTTCGGCGCCGGGCGTGCGTCCAACGGATTTCCGTTTTCGCTGCATCGGCTGCGGCGACCTGAGCGACGCCGCCAGTCAGAAGTTTCGCTGCGCCCAGTGCCAGGATCTGCTCGAAATCACTTACCCAAATTGGAAGGCAGGCGGGTTCGACGCGGAAACATTGAAATCGACGTGGCGCCAGCGGCGCCTCTCGCAGTCGGCGATTGATCTGAGCGGCGTGTGGCGGTTCCGCGAGCTGCTCCCCGCGCTCGATTCGGCGACGAGTGAAGTGATTACTCTGCGGGAAGGCAATACTCCGCTGTACGAATTGCCGCAGTGTGCGCGCAACACCGGCGTTCCGCGGCTGCTGGCAAAGCATCAGGGATTGAATCCCACCGGCTCATTCAAAGACGCGGGCATGACGGTCGCGGCCAGCTTTGCGCGGCGCTCTGGATTCCGCTGGGTGGCTTGCGCTTCCACCGGCAATACTTCCGCGTCCATGGCGGCCTACGCGGCTCGCGGCGGCATGCGCAGCCTGGTGCTGGTACCCGAGGGAAAAATATCCTGGAGCAAACTTTCTCAGGCGCTTGACTATGGCGCCGTGACTTGCCAGTTACGCACCGACTTCGACGGATGCCTTCGCCTGCTGCAGGAACTGGTTCTGCGGGCACCGGTCTACCAGTTGAATTCGATCAATCCTTTTCGTCTCGAAGGGCAAAAGACTCTGGCGCTCGAACTGCTCGAGCAACTCGACTGGCAGCCGCCGGACCACATCATCGTCCCGGGCGGCAACCTGGGAAATAGTTCGGCCATCGGTAAGGCGCTGGCTGGAAATGCTCGATCTGGGCCTGATTTCACGGGTGCCCAAGTTGTCCGTCATTCAAGCGGAAGGTGCGAACGCGCTGGTACGTACGCTTCGCGAAGGGGGCGGCAAACATTTGATCGGGGTGCAGGCCGAGACCCGGGCTACGGCGATCCGCATCGGGAATCCGGCGTCGTGGAAGAAAGCGGTTCACGTTCTGGAAGCGACCGGCGGCGCTTGCGAACAAGTCAGCGAAGTCGAGATCGCGCAGGCCAAGGCCGAAATCGGGGCCGAGGGCATTGGATGCGAACCGGCGTCGGCGGTGACGCTTGCCGGTTTGAAAAAGTTGGTGAAACACGGTTTCGTAAAGCCGCAAGAAAGTGTGGTTCTTGTGTTGACGGGGAATCTGCTCAAGGACCCTGACTTCACCATGGAATTCCATCGTGGGGATCTATTCAAGGGGACGCGCGACGAAGGCGCTGGTGCAGCGCTGAACTCGCTGCGCCGTCCGCCGATCGTACTAGACGCCACGCTAGACGCGGTGATGCGGACGCTGGAGCAAGCTGAGAAGTCCTGAGCGGAATGAAGATACCGTCGAAGCCGAAGAATCTGAAACGTCCGCCGCTCCGCCTCGCGCTTCCGGCGACGTCGGCCAATCTAGGTCCGGCGTTCGACGCCGCCGCGCTCGCCATGGGTTTTTACAAAAAGCTGGAGGCTCGCGCCGCTGAGAAATTTTCGATCATCGCGACCGGGCGCGACCAGGAAATCTGTGGAAAGGTCGAAGATCACCTCATCCTCAATACATACCGCGAAGTGCTTGAAGCTGCGGGGCGCGTGATTACTCCGCTTTTGTTGCGCATCGCCAATGACATCCCCATTGGCAAAGGCTGTGGCTCCTCCGCTGCCGCGCGCCTGGCCGGAATCGCGCTGGCTGTGCACTTCGGCCGGCTGCGTTGGACCGATGCGCAAATCATCGGCGAAGCTTCGCGCCGCGAGCATCACCCGGATAATGCGTCGGCCTGCTGGATGGGCGGACTCACGGTCGCCCGCATGTCGGGAGACAGCGAGGCGCAAATCGTTTGCGTGCGTCCGAAAGGGAAGTGGCCGCTTCTGCTGGCGGTCCCCGAGCAGAGCCTCTTGACCGAAGAAGCCCGGCGGGTTCTGCCCACGCACTATTCGCGCGCCGACGCCGTGACGAATGTGCAGAATTCCATGCTGCTGCTCGCGGCCTTCACTCAGGGGCGGCCCGCGTTGCTCTCGGCGGCTCTCGAGGACCGCCTCCACCAGCCCTACCGGTCGAAGCTTTGTCCCTTGCTGCCCACGCTGCAGGAACTGAAAGGGAAGGACGGAATCCTGGGCGCGGCGCTCAGCGGGGCGGGGCCGTCGGTATTGATTTTTCTTGATCCCCGGGCCTCGCTGCGGAAAGCGCGCGACCGGGTCGCAGCTCATCTGTCACAGAATGGGCTCATCGCCGAATTGCTTCCCACTTCGATCGCCCTTCGCGGCGCTCGGCCTTCGGGCTCGAGATCCTGACCCGCGACGAAAGACTCACAATTCAATCCCTAGCGGCTGGCCGGCGGCACAATCCCGTTCATCCGAAGATATTCCACCATCTGTCCGTAGTGATCGAAGCCATGCCACGATACGGTTGTGGCGAGGCTCAAGCGGGTCACTGAACCTTCTCCAAACGGGCTCTTCACGGTTTCCACAAGATTCTTCTCGTTGATGGTCGCGATGGCTTTGTGGACGTACTCGAACGACTCTTTCAGGTACTTCAGAATGTCAGCCTTGGTGGTGATGGATGCCGGTCCAGCTTCGTCGCCGATGTCCACGGGAGGCTTTGTTTCGAGAATCGCAGCCCCGAGTTCGTAATTCACCGAGGCCACGTGTTTGACCTGTTGAGCAAACGTGCGCACGCCCTTGAACTCGCCGCTGGTCGGAGCGAACCCGTACTTGTCTTCCGGCATGGCCTCGGCGGCGGGAACGAAGTCGCGTTCCAGATTGCTGACCGTGTGGTCGAGCACATCAGTGACGGTGCGGTGTTCCTGCTTGGGCTTATTCGTTTGCGCCGCGACCCCTACGGCCAGCAGCAGAACCCACGCCGCCAATCCCGGTTTCTTTGCCATGAACGTTCCCCTCTCAGTTCGTAGTCTTTAATCCCGAACCACCGCGGGCGCCAGCTTCAACTCCGCCGCGGTTAAGCGATGTCGCCGGATACTAGTCAAGCCCACAACCATGGCCAGCGCAGACCACGCGAGCGCCGTGGGCACGCCTTGTCGCGCGGCCAGTTCTCCCCACACGGCGCTGCCCAACGCCATGCCTCCCTGCAACACCAGCAGGTACATGGAGAGCGCCCGCGCCCGCATCCAGGAGGGGCACATGGTTTGCGCCACTACGTTGAAGCAGGCCAGAATGCCGATCCAGGCAGTTCCCGCGGTAAACAATACCAGACACAGCCAGCCAAACCCGTGGACCTGTCCGGCCAAAAACGTCATAGCGGCAAAGACGACGGTGGCTCCAGCCACCAGCCCGTCCACGGAATACAACAGCCGAAAGCGGGGCAACAGCGCCGCTCCCGCCATCGCGCCCAGCCCGAAGCATGTCAGCAGAAATCCGTATCCCTGCGCTCCATGGGACTGGCAAATGACCGGCAACAGCGCGAGCAGAGAAGCCGCGCCCACACTGAATGCGCCGGTGCGGATCAAGACTGACCTTACCTCGGGCGCTCCCCGCACATAGCGGAAGCCCTCGACGATGGCATCCCGTACGCGGCGGGTGGGCAAGGGCTGGTGCGGCGCCCGCCTCCATTTGCACAAGAATAAGATCACGCCGAAGAAGGACGCCGAATTCAGCAGGAACGACCATCCCGAACCCGCCGCCGCCACGACCATTCCTCCGAGCGCCGGGCCCACCGCGCGGGCCACGTTGAATCCCGCCGAATTGAGCGCCACCGCCGAGGCGTGCCGCGCGGGTGAAACCACGTCCGGCGTAATCGCCTGCCACGCCGGATCATTCATCACTGCGCCCAGCCCAAGCACAAAAGTAAAAGCCAGGAGCACCCAGGGATTTATCGCGTGCAGCAGAGTCAACACGCCCAGCGCGGCGGCCGCCACTACCATCCAGCTTTGGGTGAAGAGCAGAAGCCGGCGGCGGTCGACCATGTCGGCCAGCGCGCCTGCCGGCAGCACCACCAGAAATACCGGTACTGCTGCCGCGGCCTGCACCAGGCTCACCATCAGGGGAGAGGTCGAGATCTGCGTCATAAGCCAGCCCGCGCCCACGTTCTGCATCCAGGTGCCGGTGTAGGAAATCACGGCGGCAATCCACAGCGAGCGAAATAACGGTTCGCCCAGCGGCGCCCATGCTGCATCCGCGCGGCGAATGCCAGCGCTGCCTACGGCCGGAACTGAAATGTGATCTGCCATCCCCCGTTACTTTCCTCAGCGGTCTTACTTGTTCTATCCGTCGGCTGAAGCCGCTGTTAATTTTGCGGTACTTACGGCGCGGCTGCAAGCCTCGCCCTCTCAGCCGAGTTGCAGCCCGAGTTCTCCAGCAGCCTGCTAGGCTCCCGCGCTCGTCCCTGCCTGCGTCGGGGTTTCTCCAAACGGCCACTGCCGAGCCCGCCAAGCCCGAATCATATATATGAGCACGCCGGTGAGCAGAATAACCACCGCATAGCGCACTTCCTTCTGCCAGTTCACCCGATTGAACAGGATGAATACAAACCCCGCGCTGGCCAGTAAGGCGGGCAACGGATACAGCCACATGCGGAATGGCCGGGGCATTTCCGGCTGTCGGATGCGCAACACAATCAATCCTACCGCTTGTACCAGGAACTGAATGACGATGCGAATAACCACGAGCGCCGCAATCGCGTCCTTGAGGCGGAGAAAGCAAAACGCGGCCGCCACTACGCCCAGCGCCAGCAGCGAAACATAGGGAAAGCGGTGTACGGGGTGCACCTTGGCGAAGGCGCGGAAATAATTGCCATCTTGCGCAGCCGCGTAGGGGACTCGCGAATACCCGAGCATCAGCGAAAACACGGAGGCAAACGCAGTCCACATCACCAGCGCCGTCACCAGGCGCGCCGCCCAGGTTCCGTAAATCCTCTGCATGAACAACGACACAACGTACAACCCGTTATTGTTTTGTCCCGCCTGCAACATGTCGCGCCAGGGCACGACGGCCAAAATGCACAGGTTCATTACTATGTATAGACACGCCACCAGCAGAATTGAAAGCAGGAGCGCGCGCGGAATATTGCGGCCGGGGTCCTTGATCTCGTCACCCAGGAAACAGACGTTGTAATAGCCCCAGTAGTCGTAGGTGGCGATCAGCATGGCTCCGCCCAGCCCGGTCAGAAATTTAGGAGAAAACGTGAACGCTCCCGGAGGAAAGTCAAACGCCCGCGCCGCGTTGAAGTGGGTAAGCCCGGCAAAGATAATCCACGCGATGGTGCCCATCACGCCGATCCAGAGCACCTTGGAAAGCCGACCGATCACGGTGATCCGCCGGTAAAGCAGCAACATGGTCAAGAAGCAAATCCCTACCGCAACCGAAGTTCCCGGAGTCACGATCCAACTGGCCTGCAACGTTCCGGCCCAGGGGATATGCAGCACGGCATTGTGCTGCGCGTACACGGTTTCAAGTCCGGGCCAGTAGTAAGCCGCATATCCAGCCAGCCCGATGCAGCCGGTGGCGATGGAGAGGGGAGCAGAAAATGACAGCTGCCAGATAAACAAAAAAGAAATCAGCCGGCCCATTTTCTGCGGCCCGTATATTTCGCGCAGATACCGGTACGATCCCCCCGAGCCCGGCATGGCGGCGCCCAACTCCGCCCATACCAGCCCATCGCACACGGCGAAGAGCGCGCCCGCCACCCATCCCAGCATGGCTTGCGGCCCGCCCATGGCGCCCACCATCAGAGGCATGGTGATGAACGGCCCCACGCCGATCATGTCAATCATGTTCAGCGCAGTGGCGCTCCCCAGCCCCATCCCGCGGATGAGGCCGGGCGAGCCTGCTTCGGATTCTCTTGGAGATGGCATTTCGTAGAGACGCTGCTGGCAACGTCCTCTCACCACGAAGAAGACCGACGTAGCACGCTACGTCTCTACGGCTTGTCGCTGCCCTTCGCGCTCAACAGATTCACATACAGCCGCACCGCACCCGGCACGCCCGCGGGCAGCTGCCGGAAGAACGCGTACCCGGTATAGATGTAGGTCCCCTTGCCGTACTGCGCCCGCAGCAGCCCGCCCTTCTGCGCGTCTTCTCCGGGATCGTGACAGGAAAGCAGTGGAGTGAAATGTTCATCCCACTTGTCCATGAAATACAGGCCACGCTCCTGCACCCACCCGTCGAAATCGTGCGGCGTGATGGTGTTGGGAACGTGAAACACGGAATCCTGCGGCGCCAGGACATCCACCGGAGCTTCCTCCACCGAGACTCGCGCCCGGCTCAGCTCCGTAGGATAAGGAGTGAACTTCCCACTGTTGAAGTCGCCAACCCCAGCGTTGTATTGCACCACCAAGGTTCCGCCCGCGGAAACGAAATCGAGCAGACGTTTGTTGTTGGCGACGACTTCTTTCTGCGTATCGTAAGCGCGAATGCCCAGCACGATCGTCCCATAGCGGCTCAAGTCCTCGGTCGCCAGCTTCTCGGCTGGAAGGAGGGTGACGTCCAATCCCACCTGCTGCAGCACGGTGGGGATGTCGTCTCCTGCGCCCATGATGTAGCCGATTTTCAAGTCATGCGGTATTTGCACGTCAACGATACTCACGCGCTGGCGCGCCGGCTGGTAATAGTAAAAGCTGCCCAGATCGTCGCGCTCGATCAGCGTGTATCCCTCGCTGTACTTCTCGCCGTCCGACTCCAGCACGGCGCGAACCGTCGCCCGCCCCTGCTGCAATCCGGCGGGGAAGACCTTGAAGTGAAAATCCTGTTTCTCTCCGCGCCGCTTGAACTCCACCGCAAACTGGGCCGGCTCTGAGCGCCAGCCCTGGGGCAACTCCAACTGCAGCACTCCGCGCGCCTCGCGCGTAAGGTTGCTGGTGACGCCCACCGCGACGGTTGAAGTGGAGCCGTTGTGGGTGGAAATGACTTGCGTCCCCGGCTCCAGCACCACGGAAAAGGCGGGTACGACGGCGAGCGGGCGCGCAAGCTGCTTCCCCGCATCATCCAGGAATGGCGTGACTACGACGGCGGTTATCCCGCTGCGTGTTTGTGCAGTGGCCGGCGCTGCGCCTGCCGCTGAATACTCCACCCGCGCGCGCAGTGCCGGAGGCGGGAAGGGGAGGGTGGCATATTTCTCATCGTCAATCTGATTGACGCTTTCGGTCTCCGGATCGTCGCGATGCCAGTAGGGTCGCGTGTAGGCGGTGCCCTGGGGGACGCGCAACCGGAAATCGGCATGCAGATCCTCGCCCGCTTTGACCATCTCAGGTTTGGTCTTTTCGCTGATGGTGCTCCATCCCGCGGGCACTTCCAGTTTGACGTGATCAATCAGCAGCGGTTGTTTCGATCCGTTATGAAACGTCACCGCGACCAGAAATTCCTGGCCCGGGGAGACGGTGGTCAGCGCGTCGGCTTCTTTCAGTACATGAATCTCGCGACCCCCATCGGACGATACGTCCGCGGTGAGGGTCACGCCCAGCGCCAGGTTCAGCGCGGTCTCCGCTTGTTGCCGCTTCTCGGCGATTCGAGTCAGGAAGTCGAGTTTTGCGGCCGGGCTTGCAGCACTTCTGCGTACCTCACCGCTTACCCGGTTCAGTTCCTCCACAACTTTCATCAGAGGCGCGGACGCAGCGGAAGCGTCGTTCCTCTTCGCGTCCGCCGCCGCTTCGGCAACTAGCTTCGCAATCTCGGTTAGTTCCGGCGGCAGCCGGGGGAGCTTCTTTTCTTGGGCTCCCAGACTTGCGGCCAGCCCCGGCCACGTCGTATCGATGCCGTCAAAGAAACTCTTCTCGTGTCCATCCTTGCCCACGGTTGGGGGTAGAACCGAATCTACGAGCCGGTAGAAGGTAAACCGATCCCCCGGGTCCACAGTCCAGTTCGCCGCGCCTTGCGACATCTGATGGCGCAGCCCCTGCATCGCGAATTGCGCATAGGACATGCCCAATTCCGGGTTGCGCTCGCCGGTATTCAGCCTGATTGTCCAGTCCGCGTCTGGACAAGTCATCGCGCCAAAGCCGCAAACATTGCCGATATAAAACTTCTTCGCCTGCCAGGGCAGCAACCCGGCGGCAATCTGCTCTGGAAAGCGATTGGGATCGGCCGCCGCCCGGAAGGCCTCTTTGGCGAGAATGCTGGACGCCTGATGATGCCCGTGCCCATCGCGGGGTGTGCCTGAAAAGCGCGCCACCAGCACATCGGGACGGAAGGTCCGAATCACGCGTACGATATCGGCCAGCGCCACATCGTGGCCGCCCCACTTCTGAAACGTTTCTTCGGCAGTCTTGGAAAATCCAAAGTCGGCTACGCGCGAGAAGCGCTCCTGCACGCCGTAATGCTGGTCGGCGGCCAGTAATTCGAGGGAACGCAGCACGCCCAGCACGTCCGACAGATTGCTGCCAATCTTGTTCTGGCCGCCCTCACCGCGATTCAAGGTCATCAGCAGCGTACTCACGCCGCGCCCGCGTGCCTGCAGCGTCAGCATTCCGCCATCTTCATCATCGGGATGTGCCACCACCTGCATCAGCCGCGCCGTGGTGCCCAGGCGCAAGAGTTCCAGCCGCAATCCGGCCGTGCCTGCATCCTCCGGGAGTTCCGCAGGCACACCCTGATACAGCAGACCGGGAGGATCCGCCACAAGGTCCGCCTGGGAGGCGCGTGCGCTAGCTGGCTTCGCCGGCGGTTGAGCCCTGCCCGCGACCGGCAGTTGCGCCGGCGCCGCGAGAGCAGAAACTAGAAGGAAACAGATCAAGGTCAGCGCGAAGGAGTGTAGGCGCTGCGCCACGGGAAGAACGCCGCGCCCTTTGCGCAGCGGCAAGCTGGCCGGTCCGGAATGTCTCACCCTACAAGGATGGGGCCTAACCCCGCTCCGACGCAAATTCTTTCCCTTACCGGACCCCACCCGATTGAAGTCCTGTGACCAGCGAGCGTTGGTGGCTGGGTGTACAAAATCAAGGCCGGAAGCCACGCCGGAGGCCGGTTCTATTACTGTCGCCCTTCCTTTAACACTGACTGGCAGTTGCTCGCCGCGGTCAGCACGTCGTTAAAGGCCGTTTCTTTGCGCAAATCTCTCAGCAGGGGATCGTCGAGCAACGCAGCGTAGGCGCAGTAATTTTGTTGTACGGCAGCCTTGAGCAAGCGCAGGGCCGGCTCTTTCTGGCCGCAGTATGCCATCAGAGCTCCCACGCGATACCACGCCTCGGGGTCCGGTTCCATCATCACGGAGGCTTCGGTCTCGCGCACGATCTTGGCCAGGTCCGCAGGAGGCTGAGCCGCCGTGCACGCCTCCATCAATTCCCGGTGGTAGGAGGAGGCCTTTCCCATATTCTTGGCAGCGGACCGTGCCTCCGCCAAATCTCCCTCAGATAAGTACACATAGGGAGTGATCCACGCCGCCCACTCTGAACCCGCATCCAGATGCACAAAGTCCATTGCCCGGTCGGTCTTGCCCATTTCCCGGAACGACGTGGCGCAGGAGCGGAACCCGAAATTGCCTGGATCGAGAGCCCGTGCCGTGTTGCACTCCTGGGTCGACTGATCGAGCATGCCGGCATAGCGCAGCACGTAGCTGAGGGCAAAATGAGCGTCGGCGCTCCGCGGACGCCGCCGCACCAGGTCCGTGGCCGCGTCGTAGGCGCGCCCCAGTTCGCCCCGTTCCACCCGGTTCGTAATCAAGTTACTGGCCGCCATGACCCGGTTGGGGTCGAGCGTCACCGCCCGCTCATAGGCCGAATTCGACCGCTGGAACATCTCCTCGCCGCCACCACCAAAAATCGAGTCGTAATAATATCTCTGCCCCAGTTGCTCCCACGCCGGCGCATAACCGGGATCGATGCCTACGGCCCACTCCAGCATCTTGATGGCTTCCTTGTTCGGCGCCGGATCGTGCGGCACCGCTACGCTGCGCAGATAGAAGTCGTAAGCCTGCTGGTTCTTCGGGCGCGAGGCCGCCGACTCACCCGCGCCGCCCGCGCCTCCCAAAATCGGCAACAATCCGCGCTGCACCTGCGTGCTCAACTGCTCCTGC
The DNA here is from genome assembly GCA_963825155.1 of uncultured Acidobacteriaceae bacterium. Lineage (GTDB taxonomy): Bacteria > Acidobacteriota > Terriglobia > Terriglobales > Acidobacteriaceae > Sulfotelmatobacter. The sequence goes on from CAWGRZ010000010.1 coordinate 273,387, forward strand.
AGCCCGATCATGTCCTCGGCCTTGGCGGTGACTGTGGTCTGCCACAGCAGGCGGTCGGTGGGCACGTCAATCGCTTCCAAAGTCACCATCAATTGGTCGCCCTGCTTGCGGAAGGATCCTGACAACAGCCGGCCCACCCGCAGCTCCTGCCCTATCTTTTTCGGATCCAGATCAAGCGCTACATACTTCCGCGTGACCGACGCGGGCCGCACCTCCAGCGACCGCGAGTAGGTGAGCACACTGGTTAATTCATCCGCCAGAGCAAAGCGCAGATAATCGACGTTGAAATCCCCGTTCATATTCTGCAAGGGCAGCACCGCAATCGCATTCCGCTGCTCCTCATTGGCCACTTCCCGATGCTTGTACCACCACGCGCCCACCGCCGCCACCACGGTGATCAGCAGGCCGGCCATGCCCAGCAGTAAATACATCTGCAGACGCGAATTTCTACCAAAAGTCCGAGTGACGGTCCGCAGCTTGGCGGTATTCGTTCCACTCTTTATGTTTCCCGACTCGGTTTCCCGCTTCAGCAGGGCGAGGTCGGACTTCATCTCGACCGCACTCTGGTAGCGATGGTTGCGGTCCTTCTCCATCGCCTTGCCGATGATGCCCTCCAGTTCGACCGGAACTTTTGGATTCAAATCCCGCGGCGGCGCCGGTTTCTGGTGCAGCACCGCATCCAGGGTCATCAGCGAGTTGTTCCCGGCGAACGGCTTCTTGCCGGTGGCCATCTCATAGAGGACCACGCCGAAGGAAAACAGATCGCTGCGGGCATCGATGGTTTCGCTGCGGGCCTGCTCCGGCGACATATATACCGCCGTGCCCGGAATTACTCCCACCGCGGTCAGCGAATTGTCCGCTCCCGCATCGTCGTCGGTCCCCAGGTTGTGCACCAGTTTCGCCAGTCCGAAATCGAGCACTTTTACCTGCCCGCTTGGGGTCAGAAAAATGTTGGCTGGCTTGATGTCGCGGTGCACGATCCCCTTGGCATGCGACGCCACCAGCGCGTCCGCCACCTGGACGCCCACGTCGAGGACCTTGTCGGTCTCCATGGCGTGTCCGGCGATGTGCTGCTTCAGGCTTTCCCCATCGAGCTTCTCCATCACAATGAAGGGATGGCCGTTGTTGTCCTCGATGCCGTGGATAATGCAGATATTGGAATGGTTGAGCTGGGATGCCGCCCGCGCCTCGCGGGTGAACCGCTCCAGCGACTTGGGGTCGTGGGCCAGATTTTCCGGGATGAACTTCAGGGCAACGTGCCGGCCCAGCTTCATGTCCTCGGCCTCATAGACAACGCCCATACCACCGCCTCCAAGCTTGCCCAGGATGCGGTAATGGGATACCTGCTGGCCGATCATGAGAGCGCGCGACCTTGCCCGGCGGTAATGTTAGGCCCCCTCGCCGACTCCGGTCAACTGCCTTGTTTTCCGCAATCTGGCCCGGTTTGGCAGTCTTCCTTAGAAGAGCCGATTTTGGCTGGGATTCTCGCGCAGTTTCGTGCTGAAGAAAGGCCATTTCCGATCCTGAAGGACATGAGGTAGGCAACGAGCAGGGCTCCGAATCCCGATTGGGAACGTTCTGCCCTCGATTCCCAAACCTGTCTTCACTTTCCTCCGTCCGCCAGATTCCCCCTGACCGGCCTGCTGCTGGTGGACTACCATCAGAAACAGCGAAAGCCAAACCAGCATTCCTGCCGGAGGTCCTTGCCCATGAAACCCGTGTCTGACTCCCATCCGCCCGCGCGCAAGCCTTGGCCAACCGCTCCCGCTGAGGTGCATGAAGTGATTGGGCGCCGCGCCAAAGAAATCTACATTCGCAACGGTAAAATTCCCGGCCACGACATGGAAAACTGGTTTCAGGCCGAAGCGGAAGTCCTCAGCGAATTTCCCCGAACCGCCGTCGTCGTCAGACTCAACGGCGTGCAGTATGTGGGCGAATACCATCTTGACTCCGCCGACGGCTATACCCCCGGCGAGTTCGCGGCGGGCGACCCAGTCCCCATCCGCTTCGAGGGCGACAAAATGATGGTAAAGCGGCGCAACGGCAAGCAACTGGAAACCACCGTGGTGAAGAAAATCGGGTGAGAGCAGCGTCAGGCGGCGCCGCCTTGATATATTGCGAACATGGTGAACCTGCTCGTCCGGGTGCAAAGGCGAAGGCGCGCGCAAACCTTTGCAGCGACGGTCCGGCACCTGGGCGTCCTGGGACTTTTCTTCCTCGCAATTCTCGACAGTTCTCCCCTTCCAACCTTCGGTGGTCCCGACATTCTCACGGCTATTTTATCTGCCAGTCACCGTAATCCGTGGTATGAGTACGCCGCCACGGCGACGATCGGATCGGTCATTGGTGCATACCTCACCTTCCGGCTTGCACGCAAGGCCGGATCGGCTTACCTGGAGAGTAAATTCAAGAAGGGCAAGCTGTCGAAGTTCCTGAAGCTATTTAAAAAGTGGGGAACCGGAACTTTGGTCGCCTCTACCGCGGTTCCGCTGCCATCGCCGACGAGCATGTTTTTCGCGGCGGCCGGTGCGTCCGATTACCCTGTGGGAAAGTTTCTCATAATCATCACTCTGAGCCGGGCAGCCCGATATTCAGGCATCGCCTTCATTGCCGGTCATTATGGACACCATCTCCTGCGCGTGCTCCGCCATCCCACGCAATATTGGGGCTGGTTGCTGGTGTTTGTCGCGTTGACTCTTGGGTTGATCGCCGGCGGAATTCTGATCAACCGCCGACTTGAGACTGCAGCCGCGGAGTGAACCCAGCTCTGGAACTCACTCCTTCAAATAAAACCCCGCCGACGCCCCCACCCACTCCATATTTTTGTTCTGATCCACGCCCATCATGAGTCCGCGGCCCATGCGGATAATCGTCAGCACCGGCGTGAGTTCGTCGAGCCATATGTACATGACCCGCACCTCCGCCTTGGTAGCGCCAAAGGGAGTCTCAATCACCGGCTCGAAGTGCATCCGCTGCTGCAAGATGTAATAGGGACGCTTCTCCGCCGGAATGGCGGCAATATCTTCTTTCTTCGGCGCAATCACCACTCCCAGCCCCGCGAATGAATACAAGGGCTTCAGCGCGTAATTATCGAGATCGGCAGGAATTTCTTCCAGCCGATCGAGAAACCAGGTTTTCGGCACCGACGCATGCTTCAGGTACGGAATGGAAAACTTGCTGATGCGGAAATACCAGTTGGGATGCCCCGCCCACTCTACGTCGAGATCATCGCGCCAGTCGAACCCCAGCTTGATGTTCTTGCGCTCCAGTTCATCGACGATCGCGCGGTTGTAAATGCGCTGGATGGGCACGCGCTTCCCGTCGCGCTCGTAATAAAGACGCGAGCCTTCTTTCTTGACGTCGACAATGTCGACGGTCGGCACGCCCAGCATCTTCTCGGTGAGCAGGAAATCGGGCAGCGTCTTTTGTTCCTGTGGATGGAGCTCCATCAGAATCACGTTCTGCGGATTATGCTCACCCACGATCGCCCGCCGCAAAAGTTCGTGATAAGAAGCCGCATCCAGCCGACTCAGGAAATAGTTCAGACGCCTATCCAGTTCATAGACATCGATATAAGCCTGGGCCAGCGGACCCTGATACGCGTAAAGGGAAGGGAAGGCCTGCAACTCCACCAGCTTCGGCTGCAGTTCGCCGGCAGCATCCCGCACCAGCCCAAAATCCACCTGGACAAACATGGGATGGGGGGCCTCGTTCGGAACCTTGAACTTGGCTGGCACGGCCTCGTCCGACTTGGCGCGATATGCAGGATTGTCGACAAGCTGTCGAATCAACTCCTGTCCGTCGCGCGTCATGCGATCAATCAATTCTCTGGGGAAAAAACAGGGCGTCTCCGAAAGCCGGAACGACACATGGGTTCCACACACGGCGTCAATCCGCTGCAAGAATGTCTGGTATTTGTCGGGAGCAAAGTGCTCGTTGAACTGTTTTCTTAAAGAAGGAATCATGGTTGAATTTCCGGAAGATTAGCGGATCATTCTAACCTCCTGTCATCCTGAGCGCAGCAAAAACGCCCACGAAGTGGGCGTTTCTGCGAAATCAAAGGGCCCCGTGTCAGATCGCACTACGGGCGACTTAGAAAGGAGTTTCCACGCCTGACTAGGCCTCTACCAGAAACTTCCCCTCCCGCATGATCTGCTCGTCGTCCACCCAGATATTGAACTTCCGTCCCACCACATCAATATGCGTGGTCGAATCCCACTCCGCGCCGGTGTGCGCCCCGTACGGATTTCCAAACGCTATGTGTACGCCGGGGTACTTCTCATCCTGCAGAATCTGGCCAATCACTTCCTTAAGATCAATGTTGGTCCCAATGGCAAACTCGCCCACGCGATCGCTGTTCTCGTCGGTGTGGGTGTACTTCCAGAAATCATTTTCCAGTTCGCGATTCTCTGAATGCGCTTCGGTCAGCCGGTTGCCCTTGATCCGCACGGTCAGCGGATGCTCTTTCAGGTTTCCAAACTTTGCGCATAGATAATCGCCGACCACGCCATCAATCACGAACGTCCCATTGACCTCGCCCGGCGTGGTGAAAATCTCACCGCCCGGCAGGTTGCCCCACTTTTCCGGAGTGATAATCCCGCTGGTCTTCAGCCACTTGTAATTGTGATTCAGTTCCGCCGTGAGGTCGGTTCCCGCTGCGGTATTCGCGTGCACGTGCCGCGCCTGGCGCACCATCGCAATTACTTTCGCGCTCAGCCGGTCGACTTTCTGGAAATCCGCGCGCATCCCTTCCAACATAATCTCGCGGTTGATGTTCACCATGTGAGCGTGGCGGATCTTCCGCCGGTTGACGACATCGGTCATCTGGATGCGCGACCGCAATTCATTGGTTTGCGCCTGCACGGCAAAGATTGAAACCTGGCTGGTCTCCAGATCGTTCAGAATCTCACGCGGCAAATTGGTCAGCGGACGTGGCGCCAGATCCTCCAGCACCCAGGCCCGATAGGGCGCGCCGACTTTTTCGATTTCGCGCACAATTGCCGCCGCGATCTCGATCGTAGCCTCGTCGGTGATCACGCACACCTGTTCCTGAAGTTGCACCCGCAGGCATACGTTCACCGCGTTGTACGCTCCCGGTGTGTATTCGGGATCAAACGGAATGTCGAGCGTGCCCCGTCCTTGTTCGTCCGCTCTTTGAACGGACAGAGCCTGCCCTGAGCTTGTCGAAGGGGCGGGGACTTTGACTTTGTCGATGGAATGAAGTTGGTCCACAGAATTACTCATTACCCTACTTTTCTAACGGTCGCCGGCTCTTCCTCGATCCCCGCTTCCGTCTCCTCGATGACATAATCGACCACTTTTTTCAAGTCTCCAGTTTCCTCGAACACCCGCAACTGCCGGTCCGCACCGCTGCCACGCTCCAGAATCTTGTGGATGTAATTCAGCTCTTCGCGGGAGTCCAGTTCATCCACCACGTCGTCTACGAACTCCAGATATTCGTGAATCAAATCCCGCGTCGGTACTTCCGTCTGCTTGCCGAAATCAATCATTTTTCCATCCAGCCCGTAACGCGATGCCCGCCACTTGTTTTCCATGATGAGCGCGCGCCGGTACAACCGGAACCCCTGGTTCGCTGTATACAACTTATGCAACTTCGCGACCGTCGCCTGAATGAGCGCCGCGATTGCAATGGTCTCATCCGCGCGCATGGGCACATCGCACACCCGAAATTCAATCGTATTAAAAAACGGATGCGGCCGAATGTCCCACCAGATCTTCTTCGCGTTGTCGATGCAGTTGGTCTTGATCAGCAGCTTGATAAAATTTTCGTACTCGCCCCAGCTGGGGAAATAATCGGGGATATTGGTGCGCGGAAACTTGTCGAATACCTTGCAGCGGTACGACTTCAATCCGGTATTCATCCCCAGCCAGAACGGAGAATTCGTCGACAGCGCCAACATGTGCGGCAGAAAATAGCGCGCATGATTCATCATGTGGATCGCCGTCTCGCGATCCTCAATTCCAATGTGCACGTGCAGCCCAAAAATCAAGTTAGCCCGCGCCACCAGCTGCAAGTCCTCGACAATGTGCTTATACCGATCGTCGGGATAAATTTCCTGCGCCCGCCAGTCCGAAAACGGATGCGTCGCCACCGACGCCAGCCGCAATCCGTTCTCCTTCGCCAGCCGCACAATATCCCGGCGCAGCATCTTCACTTCTGCCTTGGCTTCCTTAATGTTCTTGCAAATCCCGGTCCCCACCTCAATGACGGACTGGTGCATCTCCGCCTTCACCCGCTCCTGCAGCAACAGCTTGCCTTTCTGCAGCAACTCTGCCTGAATATGCGACCGCAAATCCCCAGTGGCAGGATCGACAGTCTGGTATTCCTCTTCAATCCCGATGGTGAAAATAGGAGGCATAAGCTCGTGCGGCGCGGGCGCCCTTGCCCGCGAAATCTAACCAGGACCCCAAATCCGTCCCCATCAACTCTTGTCCTCAACTCTTGTCTAGTATATCAACGACCGTAAAGCTGTCCGTCCCGATCAGCCGCGCCGGTTACCTTCGTTTTGCACGATCGTTTTGCATGATTCGTGCCTTTACAATCTTCTTCACCAGGGTGGCCGGCAACGGCTTGTCCAAGGGGAAATGCAGTGTGCCTTTCGAAACGCGAAACGGTTTGAGCTCTTCCTTGAACGCGTCGAGCACCGACGACCCCAGCGGAAAGAAACTGCAATGATCGCGGAATGCCGCAAACGCCACCAGTCCTCGTTTGTACTTGAAAGTCGGAATCCCGTAGCTGATGATCTCGGTGGTCTCCGCCGGCACCAGTGACCGAATCACCGCTCGCATCTTCTTCAACGTAGACCGCGCCGGCTCCGGCACACGTGCCAGATACTCGTCCACAGTGTTCGCTGTAGCTTTGTCTCTCATAGGAGCGATACACCTGAGATGCGAATGTGGGGACAGCCGGCCCCGGTTGTCCGCCGAGCGAAGCTCGGCAGCTTTCGCCGGTACGACCCTTCGCCCTACTTGGCCGGCTTGCGCTTCCGCGCCGCCACCCACTCCGGTTCGCCCTTCTTCTCCACCTTCTCAGTAGAAGCCCCCGCCAGAAATCCCGCCCAGCGCAACTCCTTCACCGGACTCTCGCCAGATGTAGCCATCTTGACCGCCATCTCTGCCACCGCATTCACAATCCAGTCAAAATTCTCCCGCCCCACGGAAGTGATCTCCGCGTCGGGCGCCGGATTCAGGAAGTCAATCGCATACGGCACGCCACCCTCCACCGCAAACTCGACGGTGTTCAAGTCGTACCCCAGCGCCCGGCACAACGACAGAGCATCCTTCACAATGCGATCCCGCAACGCCGCCGTCGACGGCGGCGGATTCCCCTTCACATAGCGCTCATGATGCGGCGCTCGCGGGTCGTATTTCATGATGTGCACTTTCTCCTGCCCCACCACGTAGCACCGGTAATATTCGTCAAATTCGACGCCGTGCTGCAGCGTCATGCACAGCCGACCCGTCTGGTTGTAATGATGGAAAAATTCCTCCGGATTGTGCACGTGGTACACATGCTTCCATCCGCCGCCAGAATAAGGTTTCAGGAAAGCAGGGAAGCCGACGTAGTCAAACAATTCCTGCCAGTTCAGCGGAAAAATCAAGTTCCGCATGGACTGGTCGGTCGTTCCCTCAGGATGCTTGTTGTGCGGCAGAATCACCGTCGGCGGAATGGCAACACCCATCTTGTGCGCCAGCGCGTAGTTGAAAAATTTGTCGTCCGCCGTCCACCAGAACGGATTGTTGACGACGATCGTCCCCTGCAGCGCCGCGTTTTTCAAGTACGCCCGGTGGAACTCAATATCCTGCGAAATCCGGTCGATGATCACCGCATATTTCTTCGGCTCATCCATCCGAATCCCGCCAATCTTCACAAACTCCGCCTCGACGCCGTCGACTTTCATCGAGTTAATCTTCTCGACCAATGCCGGCGGAAACGTATTCTCCATCCCAAACAAAATCCCAATCTTCTTAGTGCTCACAAAATTCTCCTATAGAGACGCTGCTGGCAACTTCTTTCTTTCCACTTGCGCAAAAGACGTAGGAAGGTATGTCTCTAAAGCCAACGACTCCTTCAAAAATACTTCCCCGCCATCGTCAGCCACAGCGGCCAGTCATGCTTCGAATTATCCCCCCAAACGTCGAGCCAATGCGGAATCGCCTTTGCATTCAAAATCGCTGAGAACTTGATGTTGGCGTCCAGGCAAATATCCCAGTCCGCCGATCCCAGCACAATCTTCATTTGCCGGTAGCGGCTCAGGAACCAGTCATCCGACATATTCGGCAAATAGTCTGGAGGGTTGTTGAAATAACAATCGTTGTCATAATACCCATCCAGAAACTTGTGGATATCGAACGCCCCGCTCATGCTCACGCAATGGGTCACGACATCCGGATGCTTCAACGAAAAATTCATCGCATGGTAGCCGCCAAAACTGCATCCCGTGACTGCCAGCTTCGGCGTCTGGTTCTTCCACCGCAGAAACGGCAAAAACTCATGCAGAATGTAGCGCTCATACTGCAAATGCCGCAGCACCCGCACCCGCGGATGCACGCCCTTGTTGTACCAGCTCTCGGTATCCACGGCGTCCGGGCAAAACACCTGCAGGTCGCCGCGCTCGATTTTGGGCGCCAGCACCCCGATTATCCCGCGGTCTTCATACTCGAAAAATTTCCCCATCGAGGTAGGGAACACGAGCAGCGGAGTCCCCGCATGTCCAAAGACCAGGGCCTCCATGTCGCGGTGCAGTTCCTGGCTATAAGCCTTGTGATATTCGCGATTCATCGTGAAGTGAGAGATCGTTCCAGCAACGTGACCCATCGTAAGGACGCTGCCCGGCAACGTCCCTTATCACAGCCGAAGTATCTTACCCGATGCGGGGCTGCAAGTCCTACTGCGGGGTGATTCCGGTAGCTGGACAGTTTGCGGGTGCAGCGCCGCGGTTCGCCCGTGAGATCCCTCGCTCCGCCTGAAAAGCGGCTGCGCTCGGGATGACGCCGACAAGAACTGTAGTTGGCAGAGACCAAACCGCACATCGTGCCGAGGTTTCAGATGAGATGGGGGAGACTCCGTGTCCCTTTTGGTTCATTACTTTTGTACGCCGCTGCAAAACTCACCCACGATTAGATTGCAGGAATGATATTGTCATCTAAGTCGGGAATGTTGGAGGCCCGATGTCCGATCACAAGACCGACAGCGCCCGAATGGTTTAAAGTAATATCGTATCGCGATATATGTCGTCATTTCTGGCCAAACTCATCCCGCGTTCCGCCGTAGTCGTGCTTCTGGTCCTGACTCTAGCCGCAGTCGCCGCCTTTGCCGCGGTCAGCCACCTGGTTGCCCGGTTCAATGCCAACCAGCAAGCCCGTGGGCGCAAGCTGTATGCCCAGGGCGTGGCTGACCTGAACGCCGGCAAGCCAGACCGCGCCACCGATGAATTTCGCGCGGCGCTGACCTGCGACCGCGGGAACACCCAGTATCAGCTCAGCCTCGGCCGTGCCCTACGCGATATGGGCCGCCTCGACGAAGCCGAGTCTTACCTCCTGAGTCTTTGGCAGCGAACGCCGGAGGAGGGCACCATCAATCTGGCTCTGGCTCGCGTGGCTGCCCGGCGGGGATCCCTCGATGACGCGACTCGCTACTACCACAACGCGATGTACGGGGTATGGGCCTCGGACGCCGATGCCAATCGCCGCAACGCCCGCATCGAACTCGTCGAATTCCTTCTGCAGAAGAATGACCGCGCTCAGGCTCAATCCGAACTCGTGGCCCTGGCTGCTTTTCTGCCGCCGGACCCTGCTCTCCATCTCCGAACGGCGCAACTCCTGGCGCAAGCCCAGGACTATCGCGATGCCCTCTCCGAGTATGAAAGCGTCCTGCGGCTCGATCGCGCCAATGCCGCCGCGCTGGCCGGAGCGGGCGCAGTTGCCTACCGCGCCGGACGCTACCGCACCGCCCAGCGCTACCTGCAAGGCGCAGTCAACGCCAACCCGCAGGATTCCAGCTCGCACGATCTTCTCGAATCCGCCAGCTTGATTTTGCAGACGGATCCTTTCGTCCGCCACATCTCAGACGCCGAGCGCAACCGCCGCATTACGGCCGCGTTTGCCAGAGCCGGTGAGCGCCTCAATGCTTGCGCTCAGAAAAAGGGCGTGAACCTCAACCTCACGCCCCCGGCCGCTGGCGAACCATCGTTGCCGGTGACGCCGCTCTCCAGCTTGGAATCGCGCTGGATCGCCATGAAACGCAATCTTCGCCTTCTACGTTCACCCGGAGAAACCGACTTGCCCGATGCCATCATGGATCTGGTCTTCCAGATCGAACAACAGACCGCCAACGAGTGCGGCGAACCTGAAGGGGCTGACCAGGCTCTAATTCTGATCTCCCGCAACCGCGAGGCTGCCGACCAATGAGCAATGTCGTCGTAAGCCCGAGTTCAGCTCCCACCCCGGACTCTTCCTCGGGACGATTCCGCGCTCCGCGCCGCATGTTCGCCGCGTTTGAGGACGTGTTTGACGAGGAAACTTTCTTTCTTATTCTCTCCGTCTTCATCGGAATCTTCTCGGGCTTGGCGGTGGTCTGCTTCCGCCTCGCCATCGACTGGACTCACCTCGCCCTGCTGGGTCCGCTTCCGCAGGCCCATAGCTGGCGCCTGTTTGCGGTCCCGTCGCTGGCAGGACTGTTGGTCGCGATCCTGGTCATCCACTTCTTTCCCGCCATCCGGGGTAGCGGCGTCAATCAGACCAAAGCCGCCCTCTACATCTATAACGGCTACATCCCGTTCCGCACCGCGGTCGGCAAGTTCATTTGCGCGGCGCTGGCCATTGGGGCAGGACACTCTCTCGGCCCAGAGGATCCTTCACTGCAAATCGGAGCCAGCCTGGCCTCTGCCCTGGGACGGCAATTGCAACTCTCGCGGGAAAAATTGCGCCTGATGGCTCCCGTGGGTGCGGCCGCCGGACTGGCCGCCGCCTTCAACGCCCCTATTTCGGCGGTGCTCTTCGTCATTGAGGAAGTCATCGGCCGCTGGAGCGCCGGCATTCTCGGTTCGGTTGTTCTTTCTGCCGTCGCCAGCGTGGTGATTGAACGCTGGTTCCTGGGTTCTGAGCCGTTGTTCCGTATTCCTGTGACCGCCTTTAAGCGGCCCGCCGAACTCATCGCTTACGCGGTGCTCGGTATCGTGGGCGGTGTGGCCGCGGTCATCTTCGCCAAAGCCATCGGTTCCCTCCGTCCTCGCCTCAAGGCCTTGCCGAAATGGACCCAGTACTTGCAGCCTGCAGTGGCTGGTCTGCTGATCGGTTTGATCGCCTACTTCGGGGCTCCGCAGGTGATGGGCGCGGGCTACGACTTCATGGATCAGGCCATGCATGGCGAGTACATCTGGCAACTGTTCGCCATGCTGGCCGTGCTCAAGATCCTCGCCACTACCGTTTCCTTCGTCAGCGGAACCCCCGGCGGCATGTTCGCACCCACGCTGTTCGTCGGCGCCATGCTGGGCGGAGCGGTGGGGCGCGTCGAGCACATCCTATTTCCCTACCTGACCGCTTCTATCGGAACCTATGCGCTGGTCGGCATGGGGGTTTTATTCGCTGGATTTCTGCGTGCTCCCATGACTTCGGTTTTCATGGTGCTCGAAGTCAGCGGCAACTACGAAATCATCCTTCCGGTCATTGTCGCCAATACCTTTGCCTATGTGGTGTCACGCAGCTTGCAGCCCACGCCGATCTTCGATCTGCTCACCCGTCAGGATGGCCTGGTGCTTCCCTCGCTGGAGGAAGAGCGTGAGGAGACCATCCTGCGGGTTGAAGACGCCATGCTGCCCGCGCCCGCCATCATCCTGAGCGCCTCCGACTACGTGGACGCCGCCGCCCGCCGGGTCGAAGATTCCAACCAGGCTGTCTTTCCCGTCCGCCTGCAACCCAGCGGGTGGGGCGTGGTTACGCGCGACCTACTGCAGCGTCTTCTGCGCGAAGGCAAGGGCGAACACAACCTGGGCTCACTGATATCCCCGCAGCCCCTGCCCTCTCTCTATCCCGATCTGCCTCTCGACAGTGCGCTGCGCTTCACCCACAACTGTCTCATCGTTCCCGTCGTTAATCGTGCGAACCCGCAGAAACTGGAGGGCATCATTTCCAGCCAATCCGTTTTCGCGAAGTACGGCGATAAGCCCTAGCCCACTTGAGCGCAACAAAAGGCCCGCTCCCTAAGGAACGGGCCTTCTCCTTCCGAAAATCGGCAAATCTAGCCGCCGTTGGAACAGGGCGTCAGCGAGAACGGATTGCCCTGGAAAGTCAGCGACCCGTTCACCGAGGTGCCCTTCGGTGCTCCAAAGTATGGTAGGAACGTCAGGTCCTGCAGATCATACGTAAAGCCATTCAGGGTGTAGGGGAACCCGCCATAGTTGGTGAATCCCTCTTCCGGGTCTCCGACTTCGAGAACCCCACAAGCCACCGGGTTGCCGTTGACGTTGACGACCAGCGGATCGTCCGCCCACTCGCCCACTTCGTGGGACAAAGCCGAAACGTTCTGGGAGAACGTGCCCACCTTGTTAATGTAGGTAAAGTGCGCATACGCCTGGGGTGCCGAGGAATTGCCAGTTGAGTTGTGGTAGCCACCAATGCAGCATCCGCCCGAGGTCAGATACGAGTTATAGGTAATGAAGATGGGCAGGGAGTTCGGCACAATCTGGGTGTGCGCCGTCATATAGGCCTGCAGTTGCACGTCGAACCAGTTAATGTCGGCCATTCCCACGCGCAAACCAAATTCCGTGCCGACTCTGCCGTCCGCCGCGGGAACGGTGAGCGTGAGCAGGGGCAGTACCTTCGGCGTTCCCAGCAGGAGGTGATATCCCGTGGCCTTGGATACCTGGCCCCAGAAGTTTCCGCGCTGAAAGGCGTCAATATACTGCGTCGTGCCCAGGTCGGTTCCACCCGAAGTGAAGTCGAGGCCACTCTGGAAAATTGGCGATGCGATGGTGTTCTGCAACGCCGATTGTCCGTTCGACAACTTTTGACCCGGACTGAACGAGACGGTTCCCTTCGAGGTCGCGTACACCAGTTTGACCGGAATGACGAACACTGGAATCGTCGTCGAGGTCCCTGTGGAAGGCGCGGTCCCTACCATGTTGTACCTGTAGGTATGCGCCTGGTACACGAACGCACCATTCCAGGTAGTGAGCGGAGTTGCCGGCGTTTTGAGGTCCGCCCGCAGATTCGGTTTCAGGTGTCCATACATCGGCCGGGCCGGCATAGTGTCCTGGGCATGTGCGGCGCCGGTTACACCGGCGACCACGGCAAGCGCAGCCAGCAGGCTGAGCGCAGTGACTCGTTGCTTCATAGGGTGAAAGTTCTCCTTAGGGTCATCGACCACGTTGGTGTTATTGAAGATTCAAACTATAGGCTTGCAGGAGCCCAGAGTTTACTGGGTGCAGGGGGTTTCACGAATCCGTTCGATTCTGCTTACGTGCGCCGCCAATGTCAACTGTGAATATTTTTGCAAGCGGTGGGTAGGGGAACAAAACCAGGTGCCGGAAAGAAAAGCTGTCTCGGCCGGTTTCAGCGCAGCCATCGACGGCCCGGCCAAAGTTGAAGGGGAAGGTGCGCACGTTCACACATCGTCATCCCGGTTTGTGGAGACTACTTCTTGTACCAGAAGATCGCCAGCGCGATGAGGGCGACCGTAATGATCCACAGGATGATGTCTTTACTACGGTTTTTTTCTTCTGCCATAAGCGAAGTACAACATATCTCAAATCGCGGTTCAAGTGCCGCGCTGATTTCCCCCACCCCACCCGGAGCTAGGGCTTTGTTCCCGCATTGCCCGCCGTCCCTGCCCGCTTGTAACCCGTCATCTTGACGATTTCGCGCACGTGGACGGTCTCCGCCCGGAAATGCAGGGTATCGTCCACGCGCGTATACGCGGGGAACCAGTATCCATCCACGGGCTGGCGGTAGGTTACAAAGGTTGGCCGGAGATCCTGGGGTTGGTGCTTCTTCACGTGGATTACATCGGGCACGCTCTTGCCGCAGACTTTGACGATCTGCAAATCATGATTGTCCACCCAAATGCGGCCCTGATAATAGCGGTGGTTCTTCTCTTCCTTCTTCGGCTCGACGTGGAATACATAGGTGTCGAGATCGTCCACGTGCTGCTGCCCCGCGTAGGTCAGGTTGTATTGGGGCAAGTCTTCGGTAGGAAGGATGAACGGCATGAATATGCGAATGTCGTCCAGGTCGTCCTCCGACAAGCGAACGTCCCGCAGCGTCGACTGCTCGGCAAAGGTCACGTGCTCCGCCCGCTTCGCCTTATCGTCATAAGAAACCGTGGTGACCTCGTGAAATTGTCCGTCAACCGCATTGCCTGTGAGCGTTTGCAGCAGCACATCTTGGGTATAGGTATAGTGCGTCCGCGCCTCTTTTACTTTCGTCTCTTCTGCGGCAAATTTCTGGATCAACTCCGGCACCGTCATGTTCTTCGGCGGCGCGGTGTCCACAATCCCGTTACCTTCGGCGCAGTCGGTCTGCGCCTGCGCTGTTGCCAGAAGCACGCCCAGCGTTACGACAAGAACCGCCGGCACCAGCAAGGCGACGGAAAAGAGAAGTTGTTTTGTTTCTCGGTTTTGAGCGACCATCGGCTTCACTCTGTCTCCGGTTTGTCTGCCGAAACATACACCCCAAACGCAGCCCACGCAAACGACGCTAGCCATGAGTCGGGGCGCGGGGAGGAGGCAAGACCCTCGCCCTGCTGTGGCCTCCTCCACTGCCGCCGAGGGGCGAATTCCATAAATGTGCAAAGTGTTGCGTTATCCATGAGTAATGCCATGTAAGTAATTGAAAATACGTAAGTTTAGGTTGGTACAACGGTTGCATTTATCCCTTGTGGAATTCGATAAAACGCCATGAAAACTACACTCTTTGTGCTGTTCCTTTTATGTGCCGCCGCAGCCCTGGGACAGACCGCGGCGGTCCTGCCCAATCAACCGCAGTTAATTCAGGTACCCGACCATCCAGCGCACGCCGTGCAGCATGAGATGGCCACCGAGCATCCCCTGGTTGGCGGATCGGCGAACACCTATACCTACGCCCAGGGAGAGCGCCCACTGTGGGAGTTCGGCCCGGAATCCCAGCCTGTTCCTCTGGGCGACGTAGCCCGCGCCTACCGCAAGGAAAAGCTGTCGGCCAAGAAAGCCGAATTCGTGTTCGAGAAGCAGGGCTCGTAAGCCTTCCGCAGGCGGACGCTCTGTCCGCCTTTTTTCCTGCCGCGACGAAACCGCCCGCGACTTATTAACCAAGCGGCAGGGCTGAAGCCGCGCCTTTCCCGAGGCGTTTCATCAAATGGCGTTTCGCCCCTCAAACACAGAGTACTGATGCGTCCCGGCGATCTTCTTCAAGAGCGCGCTCTCACTCAGCGCGTGTTCCAGAAGCGGATTGTGATAGAGCACATAGAGCTCTCTCGGATGTGCGCGTAAAGATTGCTCCAGGTTCGCGAGCACTCGTCGGAGGCCCGATTCCGGGAAGGGATCGAAGAAATAAATTACCAGGGGCTCGACGGGAAGAGGGAAGTCGGTGGCGTCAGCACAGATTGCTTGCAGGGCGAAACATCTCTGCGATTCGCTCGTGTATTGGCTCAAGTTTTCCTGCGCGATCTGATGCAGAGTGGGAAGAAGTTCGACGCCCAGAATGCGGCGAAAGGGAAAATCGGACGCCATCAGCAGGGTGCGGCCTTTGCCCGAGCCTAGGTCCAGGAAAGTGAAGCGACCGAAGTCCAGCGCGGCCTGCTCGCGCAAGGTGTTGAGCATCTCCTGAAACAGCGCCGGCTCGGTTGGCTGATACGGAGAATGAAATGCGCCGAGCAGGCGGTCGCGACCGCTGACTGCGGCACTGGTGGTGTTGACGCGATGGTCCCAGTCGTAGTCCGCATCGCCGTAACGCTGGCGACGGCGCGCAGGCGTGGAGTCGCGAACAAACTCCCAAAGGGCCACAATCAGCGCGCGCGTCGCCGCGCAGCGACCATCGCGAGCCGCGGCGTCATTCCACCAGCGCCACGCGGCGCGGGTTACGCTGATCTGCGTTGGCGAATCCATGAGACAAGAGTCGGTGCGCGTTGGCATACGCGTGTGCGCCAGACCGGCAATTGATTAGCCATGATACGGGAAGCGAAGGTTAGCCTTTGGAGTGGAACTTGGGGAGCGCCGAAGGTTTGTAACCGGGAGGCATTCCCTTGGTAATGAAGGGAAAATCGTCCGGCTTGTTGACCAGGACGCGGCCTTCGGGAGTGAGTTGGTAGGGATCTCCGTCAGGATCTAGCGGAATTCCACCGATTTGTTCGGCGGTAACGAGTTCCGCCATGCTGGTAGGCAGGCGGCCGGTGTGCTCGCCGAAGTGCGTGACCGCAGCCTGCAAATTGGTGACGTCCTCATCCACTTGGATCGCGCGCAAATGGTCGAGAGCATTTTCGCGGATATTCTTTTCGTTGCTGGTTTCAAGGGTGGCGCTCCACAGCAGGCGCGCGGTGGCGAAATCGCCGGCGTGCTCCGCCATCTGCGCGGCCAGCACTTTCATAAACGGGTGCGCGCCGGGGACCTTCGATCCGCGCTCGAAGACCTCGCCCGCTTTTCGATAATTGTGGAGTTCGGTGTAATAAACGAAGCCTAGATTGTAGTAGAGCCGCCAGTTGTCGGGGTTGTGCGCAATGCCGTACTCCATGAGTTGAATGGCTCGGGCCGGCTCTCCGGCGCCGTTCGGCGGCGTAGGCGCCAGAAAGCTGGCGCCAAACTGGTAGGCCGGAATCAAGTGCGGATCGAGCGCGGTCGTAATCTCGAGCAGAGGCGCGAGCTCGTTGTAGCTCTGTTCGCGGTTGAAGTGGCGGTGGCCAAAGTATTGCACGGTGCGGGTCCAGTAGATGCAGGCCATCAGGCCATCGAAGCCGAGACTGGCCCGCTTCACCATTTTGGGCGAGTTGATGTAGAGAGCATCCGCGATCGCGGCTTGCGGACGGACACGGTCGATGTGGCGCAGCAGGAGCACGCAGGCGGTCATGGATGCGCCCAGGCAGATCGCGGCGATGATGGTAGTGCGCCGCGGTGACGTCATCGCGGTGAACCCGAGGCCGAAACGTGATTCGAAATTGGAGAGGCGCTCATTTCAGGTTCCTGCGCTCGAAGATGAGCACGGCCCCGCTGAGTGCCATGGCCGTATAGAACAGGGCATAGAGCGTATTTTGCAGGATCAGCTGGGTTGCCAGCGGCTGCTGATGCGCCACCGCGCTGATCACGTTGAGCGCAGAGAAATTGGGTACGAGATAGGCCGCCCCCGTGGCGAACCAGCGAGTGACCCCGTGGGTCAGGCCGGCGAAGCCCCGAAGGTCGTCGGCGAAGCTGCCGATCACAAACAGGGAGAAGGCAAAAACTGCCGAGAGCAGCGGAGAAGAGAATGACGAGAACAGCAGAGCCAGGGAACAGATGATGAGAAACTCGAGAATGATGAAATAGAGCGCGACCAGGATCAGGGCATCGGGCCGGGTAAATTTGTGCACCACGTAGAGCAGGGCGCCGAATACGCCAATGGCCATGAAGAACGTGTTCACGACCAGCGTGCCCGCCAGGCCGAGAAACTTGCCCACAATAAACTCCCAGCGCCGCACCGGGCGCGAGAGTACGGTGTAGAGGGTTCGCTTTTCGATTTCTTTGGAGACCAGGCCGATGCCGATGAAGATGGCGATGACTACTCCAAACAGCGACACCGCCGTGAGGCCGAGGTTGACCACCACCAGGCGTTCGATGTCGATGGAGATCTGGCCCACGAAAATGGCCGCGCCGGAGAGCAGTAAGGCAAAGGCGATCAGGTTGTAGAGCACGCGATCGCGGACGGCTTCGCGAAAGGTGTTGCTGGCAATGTGAACGATGCGGGAGTTCATACTGTAGTCCCCGCGGTGGTTTGGGAATGCTGCAGTTTCTCGACGAAGTAGGCTTCGAGAGAAGTGCGCAGCGGAGTGATGGCGATCAAGCGGATGCGCTCGCGGCGGAGCGCGTCGATCGCGGCGTCCTGCTGTTTCTCCGGCAGAACCGCGCGGACAGTGTCGCCGGTGACGTGGCACTCCGCGCCCAATGCCTTCATGGAGGCGGGCACCTGCGTGCCTTGCCAGACGACTTCTACTTTTCCCTGAACCGTCGAGGTCAGGTCTTCGACCGCTCCCACGCCGCGCAATTCGCCCTTGTTGATGATGGCGACCCGGTCGCACAGCGCCTCCGCGTCGGAAAGAATGTGGGTCGAGAAAAATACGGTCTTGCCTTCCTGCTTAAGCTGCTCCATGAGGTCACGAACCTCGCGGCGGCCGAGTGGGTCGAGGCCCGACATGGGTTCGTCAAAGAACACGAGCCTGGGGTTGTGCAGAATGGCCTGCGCGATTCCGGCGCGCTGCAGCATGCCCTTCGAGAACTTGCGCAACTGCACGCCCTCCACGTCGGTGAGCCCCACACGTTCGAGGACTTCCTCGATGCGGCGCTTTCGGTCTTTCCCGGGCACGCCCGAGAGTTGTCCATAGTAGTTAAGCAATTCGTGGGCGGTGAGGTAATCGTAGAAGTACGGCTGCTCGGGCAGAAAACCGATTTGCGCTTTGACTTCTGGATCGGTCCATTCGCGGCCCAGGATACGGGCCGTGCCTGCGGTGGGGAAAACCAGCCCCATCAGCATCTTCAAGGTCGTAGTTTTACCCGCGCCGTTGGGACCGAGGAAACCGAAGATCTCTCCCTCTTCCACGCTGAGATGGAGAGGTTGCAGGGCACGCTTGGGACGCTTGCGCCAGAACCCCACCATGTAGGTCTTTTCCAGACCAAGGATTTCAATTGCGGCCATTGTGCGTGGCAATACGGAAGTAGTGTCTCTGAAAAGATTATATGCAAAGTTGCAGGCCATCAGGACGGGCGGGCCAGTTACGACAGTCACTGCAGAGGCAGAAATCGAAAGCGGGGAAGAGCCTCAGGGAAGAAGGAATGAGGCTCTGGAACCCCGCTTTTCTCAACTTGATATGCGACAGCGAATCGCTACTGAGCCACCGGGAAAGCCACACAAGTCGCGGTTGCATTGACCGGAAGATCGCCCGGGCTACCCATTTGCGAACGGAGAACGCCGTCGTTGGTGGAGCAGAAATCGCGGTTTCCGGTCGAGTGTACGACGATCGGCGCAGCGGCGATGACATAGGCGGTGTTGTAGGTCGCGCCTCCCGTCATAATGCCGGTTGCGAGGTAATAGTATCCGCTCTTGCCTACTCCGCCGGGCGTGGCCGTAGCCAGGAAATTATCGATGATGCAAGCGGTCGTGGACGACGGCGTGCAAGGGCTCACACCGCCTAATTGCGCGAGGGCATTGGCATAGCCAACCGTCGGGTAGGCGTTGTAGTAGGTGATTTCCGCACTATGCAGTGAGTGCAACGACCCTGCCGCAGAAGATTCGTTGGCCGCCAGCCGGGCCTGTAACAAGTTGGGAATTGCGATCGCAGCGATGATCAAGATGATCGCCACCACGATTAGCAACTCGATAAGCGAGAACCCTTTTGTTGAACGCATAAACCTTTCCTCAAAAGTTATTGTTACTGAAGGTCGGTTGCATACAAGCTAACACTAGTTCAGTAGCAGTTTCAGCGCCATTCCCGCGGCACGCCCGGCCACCTTGGTAATTCCTTAAATACTCTGTGAATCAAGCGGTTAGCCGGGGCGGGTTGACGATCGCAAGCCCAACGCTGCACCGGGCCGGCAGTGAGGTTGACAAAAAATGTCAGAACGGTTGTGCGTAAAGTCCGTTACGGTAGAGCCGAAATCTGAGTTGCAAGACGGAAGCTCTGGGTTGATAAGGAGCGATCAGTATCGTAATGCGCTTGCTGGCCTTTTGGCCCGTAACGCAGAAAAAACAAAGAGCAGCGAACTCGCGTTCGCTGCTCCCTGGCTTGTACCCTCCCCCAGGTACTTCGCCAAATCAAACTACGTTACTGGTTGAGGGGCAGAAGAGCCTGGCAAGCGCCTTCGCTGCCGGCCAGTGCGCCCGTCGGATCCACGCGCAACACCGCATCTTCAAACGAGCAGAAGCTGCGGATACCCGTCTGGTTCAGGGTAATCGGAGTCGCCGTGGCGTAGTAGGTCACGGCCGGAGGACCACCCGCACCAGTTACCGCGAAGTTGTAGCCGCTCTTGGTGCCGGCAGCCAACACGCTGTCGATCAAGCAAGAGGTCGTCGAGCTGGGCGTGCAAGGAGCGACGCCACCGAGAACCGTCAGCGAGGCCGCGAAGCCGACTGTCGGATAGGTGGAGTTGTAGGTGACCTGAGCGGTGTTGATGGTACGAATGGACGCGACAGCAGACGACTCATTGGCCGCCATGCGGGCGCGCAACAGGTTCGGAATAGCGATGGCTGCGATGATCAGGATGATTGCCACCACGATCAGCAGCTCGATCAGTGAAAAACCCTTCTGTTTGCGCATTTTAGAACTTTCTCCCTTTTGGTAATTCTGCGGCCCATGATCGGACGCCTGCCGTTGTCACAGCACGCTGTGGGCCACGGTCTGTTGCGTTGCGCCCCTACGAGCGAGTGAGGTAAGGTGCTTGTTTGCAGCAGGAGATTCAAATCACCGAGGGTTGGGGCTGGATAGCAGTCGAGCAAGGCAGGCCTGGGGTTGACAGCTTATGTCATGTTGTCACGAATTGGCAGAGACCAAAGCGGGCAGTAAAAATCGCGATAAACGCAAAAAAGCCGCCAACTTGCGTGCGCTGCTCCTGAGCTTTGGGCCTTCCCCTGTACTCGCCAAATCAACCTGCGATACCGATTGATCTATGGCAAAACCGGGGCGAAACACTCTACTTGGCACGTAGATACCACGTTCTGCAGCCGGCGACCACACCTCTCCATCAGAGCTCAGTGCTGCCCCTGCAGATCCTGTGCCGCGTTGCTTTGGGCCAAGCCCGGTTCTAACCGCAGTGCCTGCTGGTAGACCGCAAGCGCCTCGCCGCGATGGTTTGCTTGTGCCAGGAGTCGCGCCAGCTGCAAATAACCTTGCCCGCTGGGCTGCAGTTCGACAGAACGCGCCAGATAACGGATCGCTTCCTCAAGATTCCCCTGCTTCTGCGATAAGAGGGCCATCCCCTGCCAGGCGCTGGCTTGATTAGGATTCAGGCGCAGACCCTGCTCAAAGCTGACGCGCGCTTTCGCATCATCCCCCAGATCGCTGTACGCAGATCCAAGATTGGCATAGGTCGTAGCCAGCATGCCGGGATCCGTGCCTAGGCGGAGCGCAAGCTGGTATTGCGGAATGGCTTCCGCCTGGTGACCGTGCTGGTGCAGATACGCGCCGATGTTCAATCGGGCAACGGGGTCGTTGGGCTCATCCTGAGCGGCACGCACGAAGAATGGATAGGCTTCGTCAACCCGGTTGAGCTGCGTTAGCGCCACGCCCGCATTTTCCTCTGCAACGAAATTATGCTGGGTGACATTGAGAGCGTGCGTCCAGATATCCAGGCTATCCCGCCAATATCCGATCTGCCGGTAGGTGGCAAACGAGAGGGCAACGAGCACACAAATCGCCGGTACTAACTGTAGCGCAAGCCCGAACCGTTTTCCATCCGTCCCGTCCGCGACCGCCCAGGCAATCATCACAAAGATGCCAATGAGGGGAAGGTAGGCATAGCGATCGGCCATTGCCTGATTGCCTACCTGGATTACTCCGATCACCGGAACCAGCGTGCCCAGAAACCACAGCCAGCCGACCAGCAAGTAGCCGCGGGAGCGCAGTTTCAGCACAATCGAGCTGATGAAGACCAGCAACAGCGCTGCCGCGCCAACCTTCCAAAGCGCCAGCGAATGGAGAGGGTGAGGATAGAAGAGTGCCAGATCGGCCGGCCAGACGGCCTTCCACAAGTACGCTGCATACGAATAGATCGCGTTTTCCAGGCGCGCGCTTAGCGGGAATGGCAGCCTGCCCACTGCTCCGGCCGCCCCCTGAGCACGTAACGTGATTACGCAACTGGCCGCCACTAGTAACAGCAGTGGCAACTTCTCGAAGAGCAGCCTGCCCACCGGCGATTGCTCGGTGGCCAGCGAATCCGAGGGTGTGCTCCAACCCTGGATTCTTCGCAGCGGCCAGTAGTCGAGCAGTAGCAGCACGAACGGGGTCGTGACCAGCATCGGTTTAGACGCCAATCCGCAGGCCAACAAACCTGCGACCGCGAGATAGCGCTTCCACCCTGGCTTGAGCGCGTACCAGCCGTAGGCTCCCAGAGTCAGCAGGAAAAACATGGTGCTCAGCACGTTCTTGCGCTCAGCGATCCAGGCAACCGACTCGACGTTCAAAGGATGCAACGCGAATAGAGCAGCCACGAAAAAGCTGGGACCGGCTCTTCGCGTGCTGCGCGCCAGAAGTAGAAACAACAGCACCACATTTACCGCATGCAGCAGAACACTGGTGAGATGATGCCCGGCCGGATTCAAGTGGAAGAGCTGGCAATCCAGCGCATGCGACATCCAGGTCAGGGGATGCCAGTTGGCTTCGTTGAAGGAAGTGAGCGCCCACCGGAGCGTGCTCCACGTAAGCCCGGCGCGAACGTGCAGATTTTCATAGACGTAGTGATTGTCGTCGTAGTTGATGAATTGGAAATGATTGACCTGGTTGTAGAGTCCAAGGGTAAACACGACCAGCAGAAGTGAGAGGACAACGGTCCGCTTCTCGGGCGAAGCAAAGGGTGCTAATGAGGGCGAGACCGGCGGGTCAGACCGCTTGGCTGCGACAGCCGCACTCGACATAGGGGCTCTCCATCTTGCTGATTATAGGGTGCGACTATGGAGGCGGCGGTCGGATTTCAAGGGACGCGAAACGGAAGTAACCTCAATTGGCGAATCCTTGTTCGGAGCTGCCAGGGCAGAACCCGGCCAGAGAGAATGAACCCAAAAAACTAAAGAGCAGCGAACTTGCGTTCGCTGCTCTCGGCTTTGTACCCTCCCCCGGGTACTTCGCCAAATCAAACTACGTTATTGGTTGAGGGGCAGAAGAGCCTGGCAAGCGCCTTCGCTGCCGGCCAGTGCGCCCGTCGGATCCACGCGCAACACCGCATCTTCAAACGAGCAGAAGCTGCGGATACCCGTCTGGTTCAGGGTAATCGGAGTCGCCGTGGCGTAGTAGGTCACGGCCGGAGGACCACCCGCGCCAGTCGCCGCGAAGTTGTAGCCGCTCTTGGTGCCGGCAGCCAACACGCTGTCGATCAAGCAAGCCGTGGTGGAGCTGGGCGTGCAAGGAGCGACGCCACCGAGAACCGTCAGCGAGGCCGCGAAGCCGACTGTCGGATAGGTGGAGTTGTAGGTGACCTGAGCGGTGTTGATGGTACGAATGGACGCGACAGCAGACGACTCATTGGCCGCCATGCGGGCGCGCAACAGGTTCGGAATAGCGATGGCTGCGATGATCAGGATGATTGCCACCACGATCAGCAGCTCGATCAGTGAAAAACCCTTCTGTTTGCGCATCTCTTTTTCCCCTCGTTTTTGTTATTGAAATTATGTGGTCACGGATGACCCCGTCGCGTCTGATATTTGCATTTGCCGGGCCAAAATCACTAGTTACCTTGGTTCCGAACTGTCCTTCGGCAACGGCTTTATTTTCAGCGCAGAAACAAACTTTCGTCCCATTTCAGCACGCAAAAAGGGCCTGTTCCGCTGCCAAAATGCGTCGGGAGGACTGACAAATCGTGTCAATCGGGAAGCTGCTACCAGCCCCATTCTAGAACGCAGTTCCATTTGGAACTTGCGCGCCCAAGGCTGCAGCTGTGCAGCACAACCATGGTGAGTATTGCTGGGCACCGGGCGTTGCCGCGCGAGTGCAGGGGAGTTACCGTAGAATGTTTCTGCGCAGTTCGTGGCCGACCATGCAGATTTCCGATATTTCTAAAGAAGCCTTCCATGTCGAGACCGAGATGGGGCGAGCGTGGACGCTTCCCGCCCGGCTTTACACCGATGCAGCGATCTTCGCGGCGGAAAAAAGGAAAATATTCTCGCGTACATGGCAGGTGGCGGGCCATGGCAGCCAAGTGGCGAACGCCGGTGACTACTTCACCACGGAACTGGTGGGTGAGCCTCTGCTGTTTGTGCGGGGCAGGGATGGCAAGCTGCGGGGCTTTTACAACGTGTGCCGGCACCGGGCCGGACCTCCAGCGGAAGGGTGCGGTTCGCGCAAACTCTTTCGCTGCGCATATCACGGCTGGACCTATGGGCTGGACGGCGCGCTGATCAGCGCCACCGAGATCGAGGGCGTAGAGGGCTTTTGTGTGGAGGATTTTGCGCTCAGGCCGGTGCGGACCGAGGAATGGTTCAACCTGGTGTTTGTGAATCTCGATCCGGACGCCCGGCCCCTGCGCGAATGCCTGGGCGCGTTGCCGGAGCAGGCGGAGAAATTCCCGTTCGCGGAAATGAAGCTGTTCGAACGCCGCACTTACGACATGAAGTGCAACTGGAAGACCTATGTGGATAACTATCTGGAGGGGTACCACCTGCCCACCGTGCATCCGGGGCTGAATCGCGAACTGGATTACAACGCATACGTGGTCGAGCCCTATGCGCGGGGTCCTGAGGGATATGTGCGGCAGTTCAGCCCGATTCGGGGAGCGCAGCCGGGGGACGCCGCGCCGCGGCGCTACTCGGAAGCAGGGGAAGACCTGACCACCGATTATTTTTGGATCTTTCCCAACTGGATGCTGAACTGCTATCCCGACAACATTTCGGTCAACATTGTGCTGCCGGTCGAGCCGGAGCGGTCGCTGGCCATCTTCGAATGGTACTTGCCGGAGAAGGATCATGGCGCGCCGGCGGCGAAGGCGTCGGTCGAGTTCAGCGACCAGATTCAGATGGAAGATGTGGGCATCTGCGAGACGGTGCAGAAGAATCTGCGTTCACGAAGCTACTCGCGCGGTCGGTTCAGCGTGAAGCAAGAGAAGGGTGTGCACGCGTTTCACCGGATGTATGGGGAGTGCATGCTCGGGTGATGCGTCGCATTGTTGTAGCGTTTAAGCGCATGGCGACCTGCTAGAAATTCTCCGCCTTTAGCAGCATGCAGGTAACGTCGTCGTGCTGGGGAGTGTTGCCGACGAAGAGATCGACTTCAGCCATGAGGCGCTTGAGCATTTCCGCGGGTTTGTCCGATCTTCCGGCTTCAATCGCGGTCAGCAAACGCGCCTCGCCATATTCGTCCTGGCCCGCGTTTTCGGCCTCCACTAATCCATCGGTGAAGATGATGAGCCAGTCGCCGGGCGCCAGAGTGACGGTCACGGATTCGTATTTCGCCTCGGGCTGAATGCCAAAGGGGAGGCCGCCGACATCGAGGCGCTCAATTTGTCCGCCGGCGCGGCGCAGGATGGGGTTGTTGTGCCCGGCGTTGATGTAGTGGACGCGCGCGGCGGACGGGATCGTACTCAGCCAGAAACGCAGTGGTGAAGCGCAAGCCGCCCTGGCTGTTGCTGCAGGCGTAGCGGTTCATGTTGGCGGCGAGCTCCGGCAGGGCCACTTGCGCAGTCGAAAGCGTCTTGAGGCTGGCTTGAAACGTCGCCATCAGCATGGCGGCCGGAATACTTTTGCCGGCGACATCGGCGACTGCGAGCACGACGCGATTTTCTTCGTTGCTTCGGCCGGGGCGGGGAAAAACGTCGTAGTAGTCGCCGGCCACGGTGTTGGCGGGGCGGGTGGCGTAGGCGATGGAGAGTCCGGGAATCTGCGGCGGAGCGCCGGGCAGGAGCCAGGTCTGGATTTCGCGCGCGATCTGCAGGTCGCGCTTCATGACCACGCGGTCGGCGATTTCGAGCATGAGCAGCAGGAGCAGAAGCAGCGCCGCCCAGAAATGAAGATCGAATTCGACCGCGTAGACTTTGCCCGACTCGCCGGCATATTCGAACCCGCCGTGCGGGATCACCAGCAGAATCAGCGCCAGGAGCAGCAGGACGCGGCGTGCGGGCGACAGTTTCTCGAACACGGCCCAGAAGAATTCCTTGACCACATGCAGCCGCCGGCCGCGCTGGGTCAGGCCTTCCGGCGTTTTGGCTTCGACGTCTTTGGAGTACAGGCGATAGCTGGCCCGGGCTTCGGATTCAAACTGCGACCAGAGTTGGCTGACCTCGAGGCCTTCGGTGACTCGCCGCCAGAATTTACGCAGCCGCAGACCGAAGGGGAGAGGCTGGGCGGGCTGTCCGGCAGGTGGGGAGGCGGTGGCCATGGGGAGTCAGTAACGATTATAGAGGATTGAGGAATCAGGGAATTTTGTAATGGAGTAATTGGGTAATTGCAGAACTGCGCGATTTCAGTCGTCGCGAAACAAACCAACTCAATTACCCAATCTCTCGATCCTCATATCTCCGAACAAATTCAACTGCTCGTCGAAAGCCTGAACCGGCCACTTGGTCGCGTAGGCGGGGCGGTCGCGGCGATCAGAGCGGATGATCTTGTATTTTTCGCGCAGGCGTCCAATGAGTTGCGACAGGCGCTTGGTGTAGGTCGGCGGAAGGAAGGCCCGGTCCTGATAGCGCCGGCGATAGTTTTCGACGAGGTGCGGAAAGTTTCGCTCCAGGAAGGGAAGGAATACGGCGGCCGAGCACGGCTTTAGAAAAAGCGGGTTGGCAAAAACGTAGTCTCCACCGGCTTCGGCCGTGGCCTCGACCACGGCTTCCAGGTCCTTTGGGGAATCCGTAATTCCGGGGACGACGGGCGAGCAACTCACGCCTACGCGCACGCCCACATGACTCAGGGCGCGCACGGCGTCGAGGCGCAGATCGGGGCGGGGGGCGCGGGGCTCGAGAATCCGCGCCAGTTCGACATTCAGAGTCGTAACCGTAATGTGGACAGAGAGTGTGTTGGTGCGGGCGACCTGCTGCAGAAGGTCGAGATCGCGCACGATGAGATTTGACTTGGTGACAATGCCAAGTTCGAAGCCGCGATGGCGGGCAAACTCCTCGAGAATCGCGCGGGTGACTTCGTAGCGGCGCTCGGCGGGCTGGTAAGGGTCGGTCGCGGTGCCCAGGGCGATGGCCTCGTCGGGCTTAACGCGGCGCAGGTCGTAACGTAGCAGGGCCGCGGCGTGTTGCTTGACGTAGATTTTCTGTTCGAAGGCCAAGGCGTCACGCATTTCCATGAACTCGTGGGTGTAGCGGGCGTAGCAGTAACGGCACCCGAATTCGCAGCCCCGGTAGGGATTAATGGTCCAGCTGAACGGCATGGCACGGCGGCTGACGCAGCGGTTCAGCAGCGACTTGGCGGGAAGCGTGAAGTACTCGATTTGGTGGCCTTCGCGCAGGGACTCCCCTTCAGAGGCCAGGCGGGCGATGCCGACCAGACGGGGTTTCTCGGGAAGCGGGAGCAAGGGCAGGGAAGGCATCCGTAGATTCGCCTTTTGTTCGCCATAGAGTACCGCGCACAAGCGGGCCCCGTCAAGTGAAATCCGGGGACGGCGGTGCGAATGGGGGAGACTTGAGTTCGCGGTGGACGGGATCTACTTCAATTTCACAAACAGCAGCACGAAGATGGCCCACACTCCCGCTGTGAGCGGAAACTGAACCAGCGCAGCATTACTGAGAGGTCCACCCCGCGGAAGCGCGAAGGTGAGCAACATCATGGCCAAGGCGGTTAGTACTCCGACCAACACTCTAATTTTCGAGTTCATGTGGTCTCCCCTCGTTTTCCCAGGTTTGCCCGCTTGTACTGCCGGGCGGGGCGATTCCGAATCTGGCGGGGAGTATACGCCCAACCCTCAAAGGAAGGAAGCTGATGGGGCGCAAACGGCTGACGACGCGGGCTTCCAGTCCCACCGGGACCTGGCCTCTACTGCTTCTCG
Source organism: uncultured Acidobacteriaceae bacterium (assembly GCA_963825155.1). Lineage (GTDB taxonomy): Bacteria > Acidobacteriota > Terriglobia > Terriglobales > Acidobacteriaceae > Sulfotelmatobacter. The sequence continues at coordinate 301,246 of CAWGRZ010000010.1, forward strand.
GGCTGTTCCTCCGCGGGCTGGGCGAAGAGTTGGGGATCGAGCTTGGGATTGATTTCGATTTTCTTGAATTCGGCGCTGCTGGTCTCCTTGCCGTCTTGCTTGTTCTGGTGCTGGTAGGGCATGGTCAGGCCGTCGACGGTGCGCCAGTCGGCCAGATCGCTCTCGCCATCGAAGGGGCCTGACCGTCCCATGCCTTTGTATTTCTCGCGGAGAATGTAGCCTGTTTTAGGGTCGATGTACCAGCGGACCCAGGGCACGGCGCCCCCGATGTCGAGGATTTGGGCCTCGACGTCGCCGATCTTCTCGGTGCCTGCGGCGGTGAAGGTGAAGGCGGGATCATCCGCGTGCTGGGCGATATAGACGAGATCGTGATGTAGCTGGGAGAGCATCTCGGTCTTCTGGGCAGTCGGCATGCTGCGCGTGCCCATGCCAGCCATGGTCATAAAACCGGCGTCGGGCGTGGTGACGATGGTCAGAGTGCCGTTCGGGGTTTGCACGTCAACATGCATGCTGTCGGGAAAGGCGAGGGTAACATCAACCGGAGAAGGCGGGCCGCCGGAATCGCTCTCCGCAATATTCACGTGCATGGTCTTGATAGATTGCAGTTTGGGCAGGCCTCCCATGGCGGCGGCCACTTTCGCGGCCAGGGTTTTGCCTTCCGGATTGGAGGCCGCAGGCTTGCCGTTTTCCTCCGAATTCGACTCCTTGGCGGCGGGCGGAGGCGGAATGGCGATGTCAATCTCCTTTACGGCGCCGAGAGACGAGAGCGGCTTATCGAACTGCGTGGTATTGCCGACCACGAGCACGGCCAGTTGATCGCGGTGCAGATACTTGGCGGCTACGCGATTCACGTCGGCAGCCGTTACTTTTTTGATTTCCGCCTGGTACTTATCGAGCCAGTCGGGCGGATATCCGTAATATTCGTAGGTCATGCGCTCGCCGAGAATTTTGTCGGGCGAGTCGAGGCGGAAGATGAACGCGTTGAGTATGTCGTCTTTGGCGCGCGCAATTTCTTCGTCGGTAATGGGCTGGCTGGCGAGCTTGTCGATATCTTCGTCGGCGGCCTGAATCGCTTCGATAGTGCTCTGGCTCTTGGTGCCCATGGCAATCTGCAGCATGCCGGGATGGCCGAAATTGGTGCCAATACCGCCACCGACGCTGTACGCCAGTCCACGTTTGGTGCGGATGTCGTTGAACAGGCGCGAAGAGAATCCGCCCCCGAACGCTTCGTTGAACACGCTGATGGCGTAGTAGTCGGGATTGTCGCGTGTGGTTCCGAGCGCCACCATATGGATGTTGCTCTGGTTCACGTCGTCTTTGGGAATAAGGTAATAGCCGGGCTTGGCGGGAGCGTATTGAATGTGATCTTTGGGGAGCGCCGGACCTTTCGGCCAGGATTCGAAAGCGGCGCGAAGCCGGGCTTCCATGGCGGCGGAATCGAAGTCTCCGCTGATGCCGAGAATAATGTTGTTGGGATGAACGTACTTGCTGTGCCAGTCGATCAAATCCTGACGCGTGATCGCAGCCACGGTCGAGTATTCGGGGACGCGCGCGTAAGGATTATCGGGGCCGTAGGCCAGCTTGACCGCTTCGCGATGGGCGATTTCGCCGATCTCGTCGTTGCGGCGGGAGATGCCGTCATACTCCTCCTTCCGCGCGATGTCGATTTTGTCGGCGCGAAATTCGGGATTTTGCAGCACGTCGACGAAAGACTTTGAAGACGTCGTCGAGGTCGCCCTTGAGGCAGGACAAGCTGATGGTGGTGGAATCGGGACCGCCGCCGGTTTCGACCTTGGCGGCACGAACTTCGAGAAAGTCGTCGAGCTGGTCGCCGGTCTGGGTCTTGGTGCCGCCGGTGCGCCAGACTTCGCTGTACAGATCGATGAGCCCGACTTTGCCGGCGGGTTCGTTGCGCGAGCCGCCGCGAATGCGGGCGGTGCCGTCGATCAGCGGCAGTTCGTGATCCTCCTGCAGGAAGATCACCATGCCGTTGGGCAGTTCGATGCGCTTGGGCTGCTGCGGCTTGAAGGCAGGCAGGGGCGGGATGGGAATCTGATTCCAACTTGTGGCTTGGGCAGCGGCCTGGGGAAGTGCCGTGAAGCTGGTAGCGGCGAGCACAAGCGCGAGAGAAATATTCCGCTTCGTTTTCATTGCGCACCTCTTCATTGCGCACCTCCCTGATCGCCCGAGGTGTTGGAAGCCTGGCCGCCTCCGCCGGGAGCACTGCCTCCGCCCGCGGTTTCGATCTCACCCACGGTGCGGTTGGTGTCCACAAAGATCTGATTCGCGACGCGGCGAATATCGGCCTTGCTGACCTCGTCGATGCGGTCGACGGAGCGGAACAACTCGCGCCAATCGCCATAGCGGGTCTCGTAAGTCGCGAGTTGCGTGGCCAGACCCTCGTTGTCGGCGAGGCCGCGGATCAGGTTGGCTTTGGCGCGGGTCTTGATCATCTTTAGTTCGTCGTCGGTGATGTCTTCTTTTTTCAGGCGGTCGATTTCCGCGTGGATGGCGTCGGCGATCTCCTGGTTGGTGTGGCCGGGCAAGGGAAAGGCGTAGAAGGCGAACAGGTGCGGATACTTGACGCCGGGAAGGCCGCTGAATCCGGCGGAGAACGAGGCAATCTTTTTATCGCGCACCAGCGAGCGGTAGAGGCGCGAGGTGCGGCCATCGGACATCAGGTCGGTGATCGCGTCATACACGGCATCGTCTTTGGTGTGGTAATCGGGGCGGTGATAGCCCTCGAGGTAAAGCGGCTGCGCGTTTTCTTCAGCACCACCCGGCGCTCGGAGTTCTGCGGCGGCTCGGTCGTCGTGGTCTCGTCGGGCTTCGGACGCGTCGGCAGGCGGCCGAAATATTTCTCCAGGATGGGCATGGCCTTGGCGGCCTTCACGTCGCCGGCGACAGCGACCACCATGTTCGAAGGCACGTAGTACTTATCGAAGAACTTCTGCGCGTCGGTGGCGGAAAACGAATTCAGGTCGGACATCCAGCCGACCGTAGGGCGATGATAGGGATGCGCCTCGAACGCGGCGGCGGTGAATTGCTCGAGCAGGCGGCCGATGGGATTGCTGTCGGTGCGCATGCGGCGCTCTTCAATGACCACGTTGCGCTCTTTGTAGAACTCCCGCATCACGGGATGCAGAAAGCGCTCAGACTCCAGATAGGCCCAAAGCTCCAGGCGATTTTCCGGCAGCGAGTAGTGATACGCGGTCTCGTCGTAATTGGTGTAGGCGTTCATATCCTCGCCGCCATTCTGTTCGATGAGTTTGCCGAATTCGTTGGGTTTGACGTACTTGTCGGCCTCGGCGATGGCGTCCTTCCACTCTTTCTCCAGTTGCTTCAGCTTGGTTTCATCGCGGCCTACGGTCTTGTCGCGCTCTGCGATGTAGGCGGCGTAAGCGGTCTCAACCTTTGCCAGGGCAGGCTTTTCGGCAGCGTAGTTCGTGGTGCCGATCTTGTCGGTGCCCTTGAACGCCATGTGCTCGAACATGTGGGCCAGGCCTGTCTCGCCCATGGGGTCCTGCGCGGAACCGACGTCCACCAGCGTGAAGAAGGAGAAGACCGGGGCCTCCGGGCGCTCGCAGATGAGGAGAGTAAGTCCGTTGGGCAGCTTCTTGACCGTGATGCGCTTTTCGAAAGACGCAACATCCTGGGCGGCGGCGAGGGCGGACAACAGCAGGAGCAGGGCAAAGAGGGCGGTGGTTTTGAGCGTGCGGTGCTTCATTGGACCTCCGGATTAGACAGCTATCAGTTGGACGGACATGCAGGGCAGAAGTTTGAAAGTACGTGGAGGAAAGGGAGGTTGTCAAACCGATACCGGGCTTCTTTGGACGAATCGCCCGGACCGCATTTTGCGCCTGGTCCGCTTTCAGGCACAATGCAAGCGGAGCGCCCGATGGATTCTACGGTTGAGATTCAAGGCAGACATCTGAAGCTGTCGAACCTGGAGAAGATTCTTTATCCCGCTGCTGGATTCACCAAGCAGCAGGTTATCGATTACTACGTTCGGATTGCGCCTGCGATCATTCCGCATCTGGCGGGGCGCGCCCTTACGCGCAAGCGGTATCCCGATGGCGTGGATGGGGAGCCCTTTTTTGAGAAGAACGCTCCCGCGTACCGTCCGGAGTGGGTAAAGACGGCGCCGATCTGGAGCGGCAGGAACCGGCGGACGATTCATTACGTGCTGGCGGACGATCTGGCAACGCTGGTGTGGCTGGCAAATCTGGCGGCGCTCGAACTGCATCCGTCCCTGGCTCTGGCGAAGGACATCACCTGCCCGACGGAGATGGTGTTCGATCTTGATCCTGGGCCGCCGGCCAATATTGTGCAGTGCTGCCAGGTGGGGCTGTGGCTGCAGGAGATTTTTGAGCACTTCGGGCTGCGGAGTTTTCCGAAGACCTCAGGGTCGAAGGGGCTGCAGATTTACGTTCCCTTCAACACGCCTACGACTTACGAAGCCACCAAACTTTTTTCGCACGCGCTGGCGCAATTGCTGGAGCATGATCATCCGGACCTGGTGTTGTCGGAGATGAGCAAGCAGGCCCGCACCGGAAAAGTATTCGTGGACTGGAGCCAGAATGATGAGCATAAGACGACCGTGGCGGTGTATTCGCTTCGGGCGCGGGAGCGTCCGACGGTTTCGACTCCGGTGACGTGGGAGGAGGCCGAGCGCGCGCTCAAGAAAAAAGACGCGGGGCTGCTGGTGTTCGAAGCGCCGCAAGTGGTCGCCCGTTTTGAGAAAATGGGTGATCTGTTCGAGCCGGTGCTCGCACTGAAGCAGAAGCTGCCGGATCTGCGGGCGGGCGTGCCCGCGTCCGGGCCGGCGACAATCGAAATCGCGGCGCAGGCGGATGAGGACTATCCTGCGCCAGTTCGCAAGAAGCGGGGGAAGAAGAAGTAGGGGCCGGCGAAAATCTTCAACCACTGAGGTCGCGAAGGTGCACGAAGGGAATCATTCATATGCCGCAATTCTTTGCAGGAACATCCGGGTGGGCCTACCCGAGTTGGAAGCCCGATTTTTATCCCGACAAGCTGGCGCAGAAGAAATTCCTGGGCCACTACGCCACGCAACTCAATACGGTCGAAGTCAATTTCACGTTCCGGCAACTGGTGAAAGAAACGACGATTCAGAACTGGCTGCACCAGACGCCCGCGCATTTCCGCTTCGGCGTCAAGGCGCACCAGGTCATCACGCACATCAAGCGACTGAAGGGCGCGGAGGATTTTGTGCCGCGATTTCTGGCGACTATTGAACCGCTGGCCGCCGCCGGCAAGCTGGGACCGGTGTTGTTTCAACTTCCCCCGAATCTGAAGGCGGAGGCCACGCTGCTTAAAGACTTTCTCGCCATCCTGCCGCGCACGGTGCCGGCTGCGTTTGAGTTTCGCCATGCCTCATGGTTCACAGATTCGACCTGGGACCTGCTGAAGTCGAGCAACGTTGCTTTGTGCATCGCCGAAACCGAGACCATGACCACACCCGAGGTGGCGACGGCCGCTTTCGTTTACTACCGGTTCCGCAAGCCGAGTTATACCGGTGAGGAGCGGCGCTCGATGATCGACCGCATCGGGCAACATGTTGGCGCAGGGCGCGACGTCTTTGCCTACTTCAAGCATGAAGAAACGCCGGAGGGGGCGCTGTACGCGGTGGAGTTGCTGCGGGAAGTGAACGGCACGGAGGGAGATTAGTCACCGATTGCGCTTCTCTTGCGTGGGCAGAGAGGCGCAGCAAGCTGCGTCTCTAAGAAGGCGGTTGTTTCAGTACCCGCTTCGTCACTTTTCCTGGCGTCCGATAACGCGCATACTACACTTCTTCCTGATCATGGCTTCTGAGGCCAACGCGCGCGTGCTTTCCGGGTTTCTCGACTACCTGCGCATCGAGAAGGGACTGGCGCCGCTTTCGATCAGCGCCTATACCACCGACATCTGCCAGTTTGCCGAGTTTCTGGTAAAGCGTAAGCGGCTTCTGCTCACGGCGCGGCGCAGCGATGTGCGCGAATTTCTGCAGCAGCTTTTCTCCTGTCAGGTGGATGGACGGAGTGTGGGGCGGAAGCTTTCGGCACTGCGGCATCTCTATCGCTATCTGCTGCTGGATAAGAGAATCGAGCATGATCCCACGCTGGATATTGAGTCCCCGCGGCAGTGGAAGGTGCTGCCCAAGGCGCTGGCACGCGACGAAATCGAATCGACGCTGGCCTCTCCGCTGAAGGTGCTGGCCGACCGGCATCGCAACTCGAAGGATGCTGCGGCACTGGCGGCTCGCGACCGCGCCATGCTGGAACTGTTATATGCCGGGGCGCTGCGGGTTTCTGAAATGGTGAATGCCACGCTTGAGGACTTGAAGCTGGACGCAGGCTACATGCTTGTGCGCGGCAAGGGCGACAAAGAACGTATTGTGCCGCTGGGCAGGCCGGCGCAGGATGCGCTTTCGGAGTATCTGGCCCACGGCCGTCCGGTGCTGGCCGAGAGGCGAGGGTCGAGAAATCTGGAATCGAAAGATCCCCACCCTGTCCCTCCAAGGAACGGAGGGACAAGGATGGGGCACCCCGGCGACACGAACAGGAGTGGAAATTCACCGTTTCTGTTTATCGCCCGCGGTGGCGGCAGGTTGACGCGGCAGCGAGTGTGGCAGATGGTGGGGGCAGCTTCCGCTGCATCGGGCCGGCACGCCTCGCCGCACATGCTGCGCCACTCCTGCGCGACGCACATGGTCGAGAACGGGGCCGACCTGCGCACGGTACAGACAATTCTGGGCCATTCGGATATTTCAACCACGCAGGTGTACACGCATCTGGCGCTCGATCGGCTGCGGACGGTGTATCAGAAGCATCATCCGCGGGCGAAGGCGAGGTAGGCGATTGCGGATTTCAGATTGCAGATGTCAGAGTGAGATCACAGAATCTGAAATCTGCAATCTTAAATCTTAAATCTTAAATCTTAAATCTTCAGTCCTGATTCACCCAATGCGAATAGAACGCACGACCGTCGAAAAATCCGTGGCCGATTTTCTCCGCCACCTGCGCGAGCGCAACGCCTCGCCGCACACCGTCAAGGCTTACAGCGGCGATCTCGCCAACTTCGCTGCTTACGCCGGCTCTCGCGGATGGAAATCGCTCGACCACATCGCGATTCGCGGATTTCTTTCGCAGCTCTACGAAAAGGGGCTGAGCAAGACATCGGTGGCGCGATCCCTGGCCGCAGTCCGGTCGCTGTATCGCTGGTTGGCGCGAGAGGGCGTAGTGGAGCACAATCCGGCCAAGCTGGTGGCGACACCGAAGCTGGCCAAGAAACTTCCGCGCGTTCCGACCATCGAAGAAATGAACTCGGTGCTCGACGGGCAGATGCCGGAAGTGGCGGCCTTTCCTGAGCGCGACCGGCTCATGCTCGAACTGCTGTATGGTTGCGGTGTCCGCAACTCGGAGCTCACCGGAATCAACCTCGACGACATTCGGCTGAGTGCGGAAGCGATTCTGATTCGGGGCAAAGGGAAGAAGGAGCGCTATGTTCCCTTCGGCGACTCGGCGAAAAGCGCGCTCGCCGCCTACCTTCCCGCGCGACAGCAGATGCTCGCGGGAGCAGGCCGGAATGGGGGCGCCGCCCTGCTCATTAACCAGCGGGGCGGGCGGCTGACCACGCGCAGCGTGGGCCGCATCATCAAGAAGATCGCAGTCGCCAAGGGGCTATCGCCGGATGTTCATCCCCACACTTTGCGCCACGCTTTCGGTACGCACATGCTGGAGGAAGGCGCTGACCTGCGGGCGATTCAGGAACTCCTGGGCCACGAGCGCCTGGCCACCACGCAGCGCTACACCCAACTCTCCATGAAGCATGTGCTGCAAGTCTACGACCAGACGCATCCGCGCGCGAAATAGGGAAGACTCTCCTCCGTAATTACCTCAGTAATTTGGGCGCTTCGGCTCGCAGGTTTGAGAATGGGTTTAACGGGAAAGCTTGGGGAGACGGAGTTCCTGCTCGCTGGCTCCGATACGGACCTCTGCCCCCGGGAGGCACTGTGCGCAAGATCAATCCGGAACTCTGGGTGCTGCTGTTTCTGGTGCTGATTGCGGCGATGTTGAACTTTCTGGTCGCGTCGGAGCGGATAGCCCTGGTTTTCTATTTTCTTCCGACTCTTTTCTCGGCCTATCACTTCGGACGCCGTCACGCCACGCTCACTGCGTTGGCCAGCATCGTTCTGGTGGTGCTGCTGGTGTACACCAATCCCACCATGTTCACCCGCCGCGTAGATTTGCCGTTCGATGCCCGCTGGTTCGACCTTACAGTGTGGGGTGGAGTTTTGATGGTCGCCGGTTACGCTACCGGCACGCTCTACGAGCATAACCAGAAAACACTGCGGGAAATGGAAGATGGCTACGATGGCATGCTCGTGATCCTGCAGAATTTCCTGGCCAACCAGAAATACAGCGAAACGCACGCGTATCGCATTTCAATGTGCGCCACGAAGATTGCCGAAGCGGTTGGCCTTGATTCGGGAAGTGTCGAGGACATTCGTACGGCCGGTCTACTGTTCAATCTAAAAGACCTGGGAATCACCAACGAAGTGCTGTGCAAGGCCGCGCAGGTATCGGAGGAAGAGTTGGGGCAGGGGACGAAGAATCGGCACAAGGCGCTTTCGAAAACCAGCGCGATGGGCGGTTCGTTGCGGCGGGCCATTCCGATTTTTCTATCCGAACGGCAGTTACGGCAAAACGGGGGCAAAACCGTCGACGCTTCCTTTGAAGTGCAGATTCTTGTGCTTGCCGAGGAGTATGAGGGTTTGATCACCGGGCAAACAGGCTCGAAGACGTCGCCAGCGCAGGCTGGCCAGGAAGTGATCCGGCGCTCGAGCGGTCGCTACGATTCCCTCATTCTCGACGCATTTGCAAAAGCTTTCGGCGGGCAGGCTGCTGGAGCCGGCGCCTGAGAGCGCCCTGATCTACTCGGACGTTCGCAGCTTCTCCCACATCTCGACCACTCGCTCTTTCAAGTCGGCGGTGAGTTTTTCGTAGGCCGATTCCGAAGCCTCGGACTCGGGCGGCGGGGAAATCGGATCGCCGAACATCATTTTCAGAGGAGTAAAACCCCGGAAGGGCCGGTTTCTCGGCCACGCTTCGTAAAAGCCTTCAATGGCGACGGGTACAATCGGCACCTGCATGTGAATCGAAAGGATGGCAGCACCTTTCTTGAAGACTTTCGGAGTGCCGTCAATCGAGCGCTCGCCCTCGGGATAAAGAATCAGCGCCAACCCATGCCTCAGGCCGAACGCGCCCGCGCGCATGGCCGGAACCAGATTGGCGTCCGGATCGACCACCACGACCTTGATCGAGCGCGCCAGCCGGCGCATGAATCCCTTGCCGAAAATGTCGCTGGTGCCGACGGCAAAGAGATTCCGAAATAGTTCTTCCGGCAGAATGCTGGCCAGAATCAGCGGGTCGATGTAGCTCTGGTGGTTCGATGAAATAATATAGGGACCGCGCTTGGGCAGCTTCTCGAGTCCACTCACCCGCAAACGAAAGCGATCGAGCGCGACCACCTGAATAAGCCGCGACACCAGGTACCAGAAGGTGTCGTTGACGTGACTTGGGGTAGGCCAGTGCGAGCACTTCGGGGTCATCCGGATCTTCGGCCAGAATCGCTTTCCATCCGGCGAAGGTTACCCGGGTTCCCGGACCACCCGCGCCGCTGGCCGCGCTTTGCATGAACGGCATCGAGCAGGTCGCGGATGGTGTAGATCTCGGCCAGTTGCGATTCTTCGAGGTCGCCGCCCAGTTCTTCTTCGAGGTGGCTCAGCAATTCCACGCGTTGCATGGAGTCGAGGCCGAGATCGAGTTCCAGGTTGAGTGTGGGGCGCAGATTCTGGGGAGCGCTGCGCACCGTCTCGCGCACGATTTTCATTCCGCGCTGCACATCGGGTTGATCGAGCCACGCGATCTCGTCGGCGGTCAGGGCCTTCTCCACCGGCATCTCTGCGTTGTCGTCGACTTTTCTTGCTCGATTCGCCTTGACGCGCTTCTCTACCTCGAAGCGCTTGATCTTGCGCGTCGTGGTGCGGGGCAAATCCTCCTGCCAGATTTCGTAGCTGCCAATGCGCTTCGTGGAGGCGATCTGCTGCGACAGGCCTTCGATATCGAAACGAATGACTTCCTTGGCGTTGACAATCTTCCTTTGCCGCAGAACGTCGAAGTTGGGGACGATTACGGCATGCAGCCGGTCGCCACCTTCTCCCGGTTTGCCTTCAAGGCCCATCACGGCGATTTCCTTGATGAACGGCGACTTCAGGTAATGGGCTTCGATCTCCTCGGGATAAACATTCTTCCCGTTGCTGAGCACGATCACTTCTTTTTTGCGGCCGGTAAGGAAGAGGTGGCCCTGCGAATCGAAATACCCAAGATCGCCGGTGAGGAACCATCCGTCGCGGAGAACGGCGGCCGTGGCATCGGGCCGGTTCCAGTATCCTTTCATCACCACCGCGCCGCGCACCGCGACTTCACCGACGGCGGGACCCTCCTCTTGCGGCTGCGGGTCAATGATCTTGGCCTCGACGCCCTTCATCGCCTTACCTACCGAGTCGATTACGTTGTCATTGGGGGAATTCACGAAGATGGCGGCGGTCGTTTCCGTCAGGCCATAGGCTTGAAGCACGTCAATGCCGAGATCGTGAAAATCCCTGGCAATCTCCGGATCGAAGCGCGATCCTCCGGTGGCAAGGTAGCGCATCTTCGGTCCCAGTGTGTTGTGGACCTTGCGGAAGAGAACGGGACCGGCGTTGATGCCCACCTTGCGCAGCGTGCGATTGAGCGCGACCATGGCTGCGAAAATCTTCTGTGTGATACCGCCGCGCTTGGCGATTTCCTGGAAGATGCGCTCGTGAATCAGGTAGTAGAACTGGGGAACGACAGCGAAAGCCGTGATATTGCGCTCACTCAGAGCCCGCAGCAGTTCGGTGGTATTGAGTGTCTCGAGATAGACCACGCGCGATCCCTTGACCAGCGGGAGCAGCAGGTTCGCCATCTGGGCTAGCACGTGGAATAGAGGCAGCACGCCCAGCAGCGCGTCCGAAGGGCCAAGGTCAATCCAGTTGAAGACGGCTTCGACTTCGCCAAGAAAATTGGCATGGGTCAGCATCACCCCCTTGGGGTCGGCGGTGGTTCCGGAAGTGTAGAGCAGAGACGCGAGATCATCGACATTCGCTGGCGTAGGTTTGAACTTGCCCGGCCCACCCTCGAAGATGGCGGGCAGGTTCCCCAGCCACTGCTCCTGAATGGAGTGCGTCGTCATCCGGTCGGGATCCATGAGTACAAGGCCAAGATTCAACTCGGCAGCTGCCGGCCGGGCTACGGGAAGGTGTTTTGCATCGCAGAAGACCGCCGACGTGCCACTGTCTTTCAGCAGCTTGGCCACTTGATCGGCGTGCAGGGCGGTATCGAGCGGGACGGCAGTGCAGCCTGAGGCGATGATTCCCAAATACGCCGCTACCCAGCGGGGATGGTTGTCAGCCAGAATCGCCAGGCGCGATCCGCGGGTGAAGCCGTTTTCGATGATCCAGCGCCCCACGGATTCGGCCATGCGGTGAAGTTCGCCGTAGGTGCAGCTTTCGAGGTGGTCGTGGCGTTGCAGTTCGAGGGCGACGTTATTGGGCCAGCGCTCGGAGCATTCGACAAAACGATCGTAGAACGTGGGCATTCGTGGGGAATATACACGAAAAATTAGGGAAGCCACAGTGCGCGAGATTATTCGCGTTTCCCTGCTTTCCGATAACGGTTTGGGAAATCTGAAGGGACACGCCGGGTTGGGTGGGGAACACCAAGTTGCCGGTTAAGGCTGCTTTTTCTGCGGAATCTGCGGTTTCTCGGAGTCGGCGATGGCTTTGCGAAATTCCTCCACGGCGCGCATTTCGGGCGCCCGCAGGCAATTTTTGGCGACGTAGCGCCACACGGGCGGGGCGTCCACCGAGTCGTAGGCTCCGCCACGATACACTTCCAACATGTCTTCCGAAGGGCCGACTTGGTTGCTCAGGTGCGGGCCCTGATCCTGCGGATTCATGGTGGGCTCCCCGGCCGGCGGCCGTCCCTGTGCAGCGCCAATGCGAATGGTACTGTCGGTGCCTTGTGCCACTCCGCCACGCTGGTCGATGGGGCCGCCCTTGACGGTTGGGCGTACCATGCGTCCGTTGCCGGTACGGACCGTGATGATCAGATCGGCCTCCTGGCCGTCCATCACGACCTGGTAGCGGCCCCATTCACTGAGAGCCTTTTCCACATTGTCGCGGGCTGTGGAATTGGCCATAGTCTGGTCAAGAGGTTCGCCGGAATCCGGAGCGACCATAACACGAACCGTCCGCGCCCGCAGAACATCCTCGGGCAGGAGCGGTTTCTTCTTGTCTTTATCCTTTGCGTTCAAGGGCGTGCTCAGGGGAACGGCCAGGAGGGCGGTGAACGCTAGCCAGGCAACGAGGCGTGTAGACATGGGAGCCTCCGGGACTGCAACAAATTCCAGCCATTATACGCAAAGGTTAGAGTTGTGTTTCTCCGCGTTCTGGCCGCGCATCTAATGTGCTAGGCTTTAAGTGAGGCTTGGGCGTGCTGCCCTTCGAAGGATTTCGAGTTTGATCAACAATCTGCTAGGCAAGGTTTTCGGCACCAAGAACGAACGCGTCGTCAAGTCCCTGATGCCGAGGGTACAGGCTATCGGTGCGCTTGAACCGCAGATGCAGAAGCTCACCGACGCCGAACTGCTGGCCAAGACGGACGAATTCCGCAAGCGCATCCAGGAGCGAATGAGCCGTTTCGCCAAGAACTCCGCGGCCGCAACCCCCGAGCCGGAAGCCGACGGTGAAGCCGACCCGGACCGGCAGAAACGCCTGGAAAAAGAAGAGTACGACGCGCTGCAGGAAGCTTTGGATGAAATCCTGGTGGAAGCCTTCGCCGTGGTTCGCGAGGCTGGGCGGCGCGTGCTCAACATGCGCCACTTCGATGTGCAACTGATTGGTGGCATGGTGCTGCACCAGGGCATCATCTCGGAAATGAAAACCGGCGAGGGCAAGACGCTGGTGGCGACGCTGCCGGTGTATCTCAATGCGCTCAGCGGACGCGGCGTGCACGTGGTCACGGTCAACGACTACCTGGCCAAACGCGACTCGGAATGGATGGGAAAGCTTTACCGCTTCCTCGGTCTCACCGTGGGCGTGATCGTCCATGACCTCGACGATGAGGAGCGCCGCGCCGCCTACGCCGCCGACGTGACTTACGGCACCAACAACGAGTTTGGCTTCGACTACCTGCGCGACAACATGAAGTTTGACATGAAAGATTGCGTGCAGCGCGGGCATAATTTCGCGATCGTAGACGAAGTCGATTCCATTTTGATTGACGAAGCCCGCACCCCGCTCATCATTTCAGGGGCCAGCGAGGAATCAACGGACAAGTACTATAAGGTCAACCGCATCATCCCCAAGCTGGAAAAGGGTGAAGAACTCGACGTCGCGCCCGGAGAACCGGCGCAGCTCACCGGTGACTTCGTTGTCGATGAAAAACACCGCAACATCGCGGTGACCGACGAAGGCTGGGTGAAAGTCGAGGGGTTGCTCGGTATTGGCAACATCGCCGACCCGGAAAACTGGCCGCTGAAACATCACGTCGAGACTGCGATCAAGGCGCACGCGTTGTATCGCAAGGACGTGGAATATGTCATCAAAGACGGGGAAGTGATCATCGTCGACGAATTTACCGGGCGCATGATGCCCGGCCGCCGCTGGTCCGACGGTTTGCACCAGGCCATTGAGGCGAAGGAAGGCGTCAAGATCGAGCGCGAGAATCAGACGCTGGCGACCATCACGTTCCAGAATTATTTCCGCATGTTCAAGAAGCTGGCGGGCATGACGGGCACAGCGGAAACGGAAGCCGCCGAGTTCGACAACATTTACAAGCTGGATGTTGTGGTGATTCCGACCAACAAGCAGATGCGGCGGCTGGAGCACCATGACGTCGTCTACCGCACGGAAAAAGAGAAGTATTTCGCCGCCGCGGACGAAATCCAGAAGCTCCACGAGACGGGCCAGCCGGTTCTGGTTGGCACAACCTCGATCGAGAAGTCGGAACGGCTCTCAGACCTGCTGAAGAAGAAAGGCATCAAGCAGCATGTGGTGCTAAACGCCAAGTTTCACGAGCGCGAAGCCGAGATCGTGGCGCAGGCCGGACGTAAGGGCATGATCACGATCGCCACCAACATGGCCGGCCGTGGTACGGACATCCTGCTGGGCGGCAACCCCGAATTCATGGCCAAGCAGGAAATGGTGAAGAAGGGAATCGCGCAGCAATTGCGCGTGGCGCAAGGCAAGATCGAAGGCCCACAAGAGGACGGCCATACCTCCGTCTTCTACTACAACGGCAACGAGTATACGGTCCCGACCGACAAGTGGACCGACGCTTTCAACCGCTACAAAGAGCAGACCGACAAAGAGCACGACGAGGTCACCGCCGTCGGAGGTTTGCACATTCTGGGTACCGAGCGCCACGAGTCGCGCCGGATTGACAACCAGCTGCGTGGGCGTGCCGGACGCCAGGGCGACCCTGGGTCCTCGCGCTTCTACCTGGCTCTCGAAGATGACCTGATGCGCATCTTCGCCAAAGAGTGGGTCTCGAAGCTACTGCAGCGGTTGGGGATGGAAGAAGGCGTACCGATTGAGTCGAAGCTCATCACCCGCCGCATCGAAACCGCGCAGAAGGCGGTGGAAGGGCAGCATTTCGAATCGCGCAAACACCTGCTCGAATACGACGACGTGATGAACAAGCAGCGCGAAGCCGTCTACGGCCTGCGCCGCCGGCTGCTCGAAGGGACGGATCAGAAAGACATGATCCTGGAGGACTACGTTTCGGCGATTCTCGGCGACTTGCTGGAACAGTATTGTCCACCCAAGGCGCACGTCGACGATTGGAACATCAAGGGCCTGAAGGACGCGGTGTTCACCCGCTTCGGAGTCGATTTTATCGCCGAGGGCGTGAAGCCGGAAACGCTCAACCGGCAGGAACTGGGCGATGCAGTCTTCGAGAAGCTTAAAGAACGCTACGACGCGAAAGAAAAGCTGATCGGCCCCGATGCCATGCGCCACCACGAGCGCATGATCATGCTGAGCGTAATTGACCAGCAGTGGAAGGATCACCTGCTGAGCATGGACCATCTGAAGGAAGGCATCGGGCTGCGCGGATATGGCCAGCACGATCCCCTGGTCGAGTACAAGCGGGAATCGTTCGACATGTTCGAAGCGATGATGCAGCGCTTCCAGGAAGACACGGTTCGGTATCTCTACCTGATGCAGATTCTGGAGCGGCCGCCCGATGCCGTTGCTCCGCCGCCCAGCGGCCAGCTTGGGCAAGGTCCGGAGTCAGGAGTTCCAGCACAACGTGGTGGCGATGGAAACGGACGGCGTCCACGCATCGTTTCTACCTCGGCTGATCAATTGGAAGAGGCCTTCATGCAGCGCAAACGCCGCGAGCTGGAACAAGCCCGAATGGCCGGCGCCGGAGACGCCCAGCCGGTGCAGCAAGTGGTTCGCTCGCAGGAAAAGGTGGGAAGGAACGATCCTTGCCCCTGCGGGTCCGGCAAGAAATATAAAAAGTGCCACGGGGCCTGATTCTGCGCGAATGAATAATGAATAGGTGCCCCATCCTTGTCGCGTTGTTTGCGCAGGGTGGGGCATTTGACTTTCCGTTAGGTCAGAGTCAAGATCCCCTCCCTGTCCCTCCAAAAACGGAGGGACAAGGATGGAGCACCCTCGCTTTATCGCTTTACGTCGTTGAATGTCATTTCCTTCGCAGCACTGGCAGTCTCTTTTTTCCAGTCGGCGAACAGCGTGGCATAATTCCTGGTGATGTAGTCCGCCGCACTCACACCTAGCTTCTTCGCGGTTGTGTCAATCCAGCGCGGAGGGCCTTCGATCTCGCAGAAATTACCGATCGGAGTTTCGTCCACGACCACCTGGCCCCTGTCGTCGGTCCACTCGGCACGGAACTTCTCATAACAGAATGTAGGCGAATAGCCCAGTGCGAGCAGAATCAAGTCCAGCGTCTTTCCGTCAGCGACCCCGGTTTCTAACTCCAACCGGCTGCTGTGGCGGCCGCGCGTGGTGCCGCTTTTATGAGTCAGCGTCCACGCGGAACCATATTTGCGGATACGCAGCAACTGCTTGCGCTTGCGCAGGATTTCGCCCGGTAGGTCGTACAGCGTGTTCATCTCGTGGGTCCGGCGCGTAACCAGGCGAAATCCTGCACGCCGCAGTTTGCGGGCCAGCGCACGCAAGTCTGTAACCTGAAACTTGATCTCGATTTCGCGGCTCATGATTCGCGACTCATGAACAGAAGTGTATTACGGCAGCGCCGATTCGGTCGCACCGTGGACAGGAGTGGAAACGGCGCCCCGCGCCTTCTCCCAGTCCACTTCGTCCAGCGGGCCGACCACGAACCACCAACTGAGGCCGCCAATCCAGGCCACCACGGCGGTGATCAGGAATGGCCAATAGAAGGATCCGGTCCGATCCAGAAGGAATCCCGTTAGGGCGGGCGCGACGGCGCCGGCCACATTTCCAACGAAATTCTGCACTCCAACCCATCGGCCGACCATGCGTGGTCCGGCCAGCATCTGCGAAATGGCCCAACTGTTGCACATGCTGATGCCTAAAAACGCGCCCGTGAGGGCCAGCGCTGCAGTCAAGAGGCGGCCCGGAGCCAACACCGTCAGCACCAGAAAGATGCCAATGCCGGTGTGGCCGAAGAGCATCATGCCCTTGCGCACCAGTGTGGGAGAGGCTCCCGCGCGGACCCAGCGGTCTGAGAGTTTTCCGCTTGCCGCGGTGGCAATCGCGGAAACCAGGAAGAGCAATCCGCCTGCTTTTGCCATTTCCTGCAAGGAAAGGTGGCGCCCCCGCACCAAGTAAAAAGGCAACCACGTCACCAGAAAATACAGGTAGTAATTGATGGAGGATTGTCCGACGCAAGTGCCCCACGCGGACCGTAGCCGCAGAATGTCGAGCAGGCCCGCTGTGCCCAGGTGAGAGTGGGTGGGAGCGACTCTCCTGCGCGGCATCCATGCCGTCCACAGCGGAAGCCAGAGCAGACCCGTCAAGCCCAGCATGACAAAAAACGGCCGCCACCCAAAACGAGCGACGGCGCTTCCTCCCACCCACATTCCAAGCGCGGGGCCCAGCGCCAAACCGGCCATGATCATCGAATTGGCAAAGCCGCGGTGGTTCTCTTTGAAGTGCCCGCCCAGGATTTTGCTATAAGAGGGAAATGCGACCGATTCCCCAAGTCCGAGAATGATGCGGATGATTAAAAGCGCCGCGAACCCGTGCAAGAGCGCGGTAATCGCCGTCGAAGCCGACCAAATCAAGAATCCGGTGGCAAAGACCCACTTCACATCGAAACGGTCCACCAGCCAGCCGGATGGAATCTGCATGAGCGCATACGTCCAGAAAAAAGCCGAGAGCAGTACGCCGAGTTGCGATGCCGAGATCCCCAACTCATCTTTGATCAAAGGGGCTGCGATGGAAAGGTTGCTGCGGTCGACGTAGTTGATGAGCACCGACAGGGTCAACAGAAATAGGACGCCGTTCATCCGGGCGCTGCTGGGTGCCTCGTGGGTTGTAGTGGCAGTCATCGTGGCCAAAGCCCGACAATGCTACCACCATACTCGAACCTCCTCGGGAATTTAGTTGGCGCACAAGCAGGCGACTCGATGGTGCTATGATCTCTTTCCGATCAAGGGTTCACGCAGGCCAATCATGAAGAATTTATTCGAACCGGAAGGATTCGACGACGTCATCCCGCGAATCGGCAAACTGCAGCCTGACTCTCCGCGACAGTGGGGCAAAATGGATGTCGCCCAAATGCTGGCGCACTGTTCCGCGACGCTCGATATGGCCGCGGGACAGCTCAATCCCCCGCGCATGTTCATTGGGTGGCTGATCGGCCCGTTCGTCAAGCCGATCTTCACCAACGAGAAACCGCTCTCGCGGAGCAGTCCCACCGACCCTAGGCTGGTGGTGTCGGATCGACGGGAATTTCTTCGAGAGCAGGAGCAGCTCAAGCTAAAAGTTCGGCAATTTCACGAGGGCGGGGAAGCGCAATGCACTCGGCATCCGCATCCGTTTTTTGGCCCACTTAGTCCGCAAGACTGGAGCTGCGGAATGTACAAGCATCTGGATCATCACTTGCGGCAATTCGGGGCGTAGCGCTCCGCAAGCACACTTTATCCAGCCGCGGAACGGCGAAATGTGAAAGCCCGAAAGTGGCGGGTGACTCTTAGTTGAACGTGGGCAGCTTCACCAGGTCATCCTTGGGCACGGATTCCAGCGGCTCTCCGGCTTTGCGCCAGGCGGTGAATCCGCCCACAATTACGAACGTGTTGAATCCTTTTTCCCGCAGCAGATGCGCCACCCGGGCGCTGGTCGCTTCGCGCGCTCAAGTGCAGTAGAGGTAAATGTCCTTGTCTTTGGGGAGATTCTTGATCTCCTCCTCAAGATGATTGGGCTCGATGCGGATGGAGCCCTTGATGCGCTCGGCGCCGGCGTCGTAGTAGCCGTGGCTGCGCACGTCGACGATCTGCACTCGCTGCCCATCTTCCGAGGCCAGCCGCGCGGCGAGCTCCTGGACTTGGACTCGCGGCATGATGCGGTACTTTTTATACTTGTGGAATTGCGTGGCGCGGTAGATCGCATACACGGCCAGAGCTGCGGTGATTACCGCTTCCATGGCGCGTCCGGCGGCGTGAAAGCCGTTCAACGTGGCTGCCAGAAAATCGCGCGACAAGTACCCCACAAGAAGATAGGTCGCTGAGTAGAGCAACGCACCCGCGAAATCCAGGCGCAGGAACTGCGCGAAGCGCATCTTCATGCTGCCCGCCAGAGGCGCCGCCATGGTGTTGACTCCAGGAATAAACTTGGCGATGATGAGCGTTATTTTGCCGCGCTTGTAAAAAGACTCCGCGGAACGAAGAATGCAGGTCTCGGGATTCATGGACAGGCGGCAAAGAAAGCCCAGCAGAGCCCATCCCGAGTAGCGGCCCAGCCAGAACTGGGCAATGTCACCGATCAGGAGCGCGACCATCGCCGCCAGCAGCACGCCTGGTCCCGACAGAGTGTGCGACGCGATGGCAGCCCCAGCCGCCACCAGCGCAATGGCAGCGGGGAAGGGAAATCCGATCGCTTCCGAAAACAGCAAAGCAAACGTCAGGGCATAGCCGTGGCGCGCCGTCATTGAGACGAACTCATTCATAAAGAGTCTTGGCTATGCAGGTCTTTGATTCGCGAAACCGGGAAAAAGTTCAGTATAAATGCAGGCGCTGGCTGACCTACTTCTCTCTGGCCACCACAAACTCCGGCGCCCAGAGCAAGGCGCGCTTGATCTCCGTATCGGGGAAGGTGCAGATCGCCCCCTGCGCCAATTCCGCATATTGCACAGCCCGCGCTGTAGCGGCCTCCACTGATCCGTAACGTTGGAGGATCTCCAGAATTTCGGCGTGGGTTACGCCGTTGAAAGCTCCATGGCGTAACACCGTCTCGATTTTGGATCGTTCTTCCGCGGTGCAGCGCTCCAGGGCATGAATCACGGCCATGGTGGCCTTGCCTTCGCGCAGGTCGCTGGCTACGGGCTTGCCCAGCACATCCTCCGACGCGGTGAGGTCAAGCACGTCATCCACGATCTGAAATGCCATGCCGAGGTCGTGTCCGTACTTGCCCAGCGCCGCTTCCTGCTCGGCGGTTGCTCCTCCCAGAATTGCTCCCAGACGCATGCACACGGAGAACAGGCACGCCGTTTTGCGGAAGATCAGGTCGAAGTGCTCGTCGAGCGTGATCAGCTTGCCCAATTTCTCCATCTGCAGCAGTTCGCCTTCGACCATCTGCTGCGTGAGTTCGATCAGGGTATCGAGAATGCGGAAGTTCCGCTCCTCGACGGCAATCTTGAAGGCCTGCATGTAGAGCCAGTCTCCGGCAAGTACGCACTTCGAGTTTCCCCATTGCGTATTGGCCGCGGGACGGCCGCGGCGCGTCTTGGCTTCGTCGATGATGTCGTCGTGCACCAGCGTGGCGGTATGAATGATCTCGACCACTGCGCCCAGTCGCACGGCGCCGTGGCCCTGGTAGTCGAGCAGCTTGGCGGAAAGGAGCAGCAGGGCTGGACGGATTCTCTTGCCTCCACCCGCGCGCAGATACTCCCCAATCTCAGTGATAGCCTGCACGCCAGAGACCGTGTCGCGACCGAACTCGCCCTCCAGCGCGACCAGATCGTCCCGCAGGAGATCGAATACTTCTTTCCCGTTAATGGTGGCTGGCGCGCTCAATTTAGATTCCACTGCTCTTTCATCACGGACGCACAGAGACACGGAGAAAACCAGGACGAATACTCTGCAATCGCGTTCTACGCTTTTCTATCTCCGTGTCTCTGTGCCTCCGTGGTGAGTGCTTCTTCTAGTTCGTTCTGTAATTCGTAAACTGCAAGTCAATTGCGAAGTCGTGACCCTTCAGCAGGGCAATCGTTTCCTGCAACGTGTCGCGATCTTTGCTGCTGATGCGCACCAGGTCTCCCTGAATCGAGGCTTGCGCCTTCTTTTTCGAATCCTTAACCAGTTTCACGATCTCGCGCGCCTTTTCGATGGCGATACCTTGCTGCATGGTGACGCGCCGCTTGGCGGTTCCGCCTGCTGCCGGTTCAACCGCGCCGTAGGTCAAGCCTTTGAGCGATACTCCGCGTTTCACCAGTTTCTGCTGCAGGATATCGTTGACGGCTTTTAGCTTGTACTCGTCGGCGGAGTGCAGTACGATGGCGTCTTTTTCCAGTTCGATGTTCGACTTCGAATCCTTCAGATCGAAGCGCGTGTGAACTTCCTTCAACGCCTGTTGAATGGCGTTCGAGACCTCGTTCAGGTCGATCTTGCTCACCACGTCGAAACTGTTATCGGGCATACATTTCTAATCTTTCTGAAAACAATGGAATCTTAACCTGAGGTTAACAGAAGTGCCGGGTTTAGCGTGCCGGAACTTTGCTTTCAGCGATTTCAGCCAATTCGAAAAAATTGTAGAAATTGCGCGAGGTTTGCTTTCCCATTTGGTCCATGGAAAGTCCGCGTAACTCGCCTAGTTGGCGGGCCGTTTCCTTTACGAAGGCCGGCTCGTTGCGCTTTCCCCGGTGCGGCACCGGCGCCAGATACGGCGAGTCCGTCTCAATCAGCATGCGGTCAAGCGGAACCTCCAGCGCCGCGTCGCGAATCTGCTGCGCCTTGGGGAAAGTCACATTCCCGGCGAAGGAAATCAAGAACCCCATGTCGAGCGCTCGCTTGGCTTGAGCCCAGTTTCCGGTAAAGCAGTGGAGAATCCCGCCCAGACCGTGAGGCGCCCACTGCTGCCCGATCAAACCGAGGCAGTCCTCCCAGGCATTGTCGCTGCGGTCAGAAGGCCGGCAGTGAATGACGATGGGTAGCTTCGCCGCGGCTGCCAGTTCCATTTGCCGGGCGAAGACCTGCTTCTGCGTCTCGCGAGGAGAGTGGTCATAGTAATAATCGAGACCAATCTCGCCCCAGGCAATTACCTTGCGATGCCGCGCCAGTTGCTCCATTTGCTGGTATGCGATTTCATCCGCCAGCCGGGCCTCATGAGGATGAATGCCGACCGTCGCGTACATGAAGGGATACTGGTCTGCCAGCCGAATCCCGGCGTCGAGCGTAGGCGGCCCATCACCATTGCCAATTGCGACCATGGTCTGGACCCCAGCCTCGCGCGCGCGAGCGATGACCTGTTCGCGGTCGGAGTCGAACTGCTTGCCATCAAGATGTGCGTGGGAATCTACAAACATGGGTCGTTAGTCGTAGGCCGCGTGGGGACAGCCGCCCTCGGCTGTCCGCCGAGCAAAGCCCGGCCGGTTTTGATCTTGCTACTTCGCCGCCTTACTTCAGTCTTGCCCCCACCGGCACATCCTCCAGAAAGCTCGCCAGCACTGGCTTTCCGCCCTCGATCGATGCCGCCACGATCATGCCATTCGACTCCAACCCGCGCAGCTTCCGCGGCGCCAGGTTGGCCACGATCACTACTTTGCGGCCGACAAGAGTCTCAGGCGCATACACCTCGGCGATCCCAGCCAGGACCTGCCGCACTTCCGTGCCGATGTCGATTTCCAGGCGCAACAGTTTGTCCGCCTTGGGCACTCGCTCGGCAACCTTCACCACTCCCACCCGCAGGTCTATCTTGGCGAAGTCATCGATTGTGATTTTCCCACCGTCCAGTGCCGCAGCCGCCGCTGGCGTCGTCGGGGGAGGTTGTGCTTTCAACGGCGAAGGTGTCACTGGTGCGGCCGGTTCCTTCGGTTCGTCGACCGCGGGACCTCGTTGCTGATCTTCCATCTGCTGCATCCTTTCGATTGCGCTCTTGTCGGCGCGCGGGAAAACCGGGTGCACGTCGCCGAGTTTCGTGCCTAGCGGCAGTTGTCCCCAGGCCAGATCGGACAGGGCAAGTTTCTTGATGTCGCCCAGCCCCATCTGCGCCCATATTTTTGCGGTCGCCTCGGGCATGACCGGATGCGCCAGCGCGGTCGCGATGCGCAGAGCCTCCGCCGAAGTGTAAAGGACCGTGGCCAGTCGGGCCCGGCTTTCGTCATCCTGCTTCTCGCCGAGGGACCATGGCTCATTCTCGACAATGTATTTATCGACTGCTGCAACCAGTCCCCAGGCGGTCTCGAGGGCGCGAGAAAACTGGAATTGATCGAACAGGGTTCCAAATTCCCGGATGGCTCTGCGCGCCGTCTCGGCAACCCCGCTATCGGCGGCGGTTTTCGAGGCCGCGGGTGATGGATAAGGTACCTCACCCTTGAAATACCTGTTAATCATGGTTAACGTGCGGCTGGCCAGATTTCCCAGTCCGTTCGCGAGGTCGGAATTGTAGCGCTGCACCAGCGCGTCGAACGAAAACGATCCATCCTGTCCGAACACGACTTCGCGCAGCAGGAAGTAGCGCAGCGCGTCCGCGCCCAGCACGTCGAGAATCGTTTCGGTGCGCACGATGTTGCCTCGCGACTTCGACATCTTGCTCTCTTCAAACAGCAGCCAGCCATGCGCCACAATAGTCTTGGGCAAGGGCAGTCCCGCTGCCAGCAGGAATGCCGGCCAGTAGACGCAGTGGAAGCGAACAATCTCCTTGCCGATCATGTGCACATCGGCCGGCCAGTATTTCTTGAACGCTTCCTGCGCACCGGCATGAGACGATCCGTAACCGATGGCGGTGATGTAGTTGGCCAGCGCGTCCAACCAGACGTAAATCACGTGCTTGGAATCGTCAGGAACGGGAATGCCCCAGGAAAATGTCGAGCGGCTGATCGACAGGTCGCGCAGGCCGGAGCGCACAAACGAAATTACCTCATTGCGTCGGGTCTCGGGACGGACGAATTCGGGATTGGCATAAAGCTCCAGCAACTTGTCCTGAAACGCCGAGAGCTTGAAAAAGTAATTTTCCTCGTGAACGGTCTCGGTGATGCGTCCGCACGTGGGGCAGGGATCGCCGGGCTGCGCGCCGTCAACGTAGAGTTCGTCCGATACACAGTACTGCCCCGTGTAGGTGCCTTTGTAGATGTAGCCATTGTCGCGAATGCGCCGGAAGAGTTCCTGCACCCGCTTCGTGTGGCGCTCTTCGGTGGTGCGGATGAAATCATCGTTGGAGATGCCCATCCGCTGCCACAGCTCGCGGAACCCCGCCGAAATCTCGTCGGCGTACTGCTGCGGAGTTTTGCCTGCGGCTTGCGCCGCCCGCTCGATCTTCTGACCGTGCTCGTCGGTCCCGGTCAGAAAGAACGTGTCGGCGCCCAGCAGGCGCTGCCGCCGCGCAATCGTGTCGCAGGCGATGGTCGTGTAGGCATGGCCGATGTGCGGCCGCGCATTCACGTAGTAAATCGGGGTCGTGATGTAAAACTTTCTGGTCATAATTTGTTCTAAACCACAGAGGCCACGGGGCATCACAGAGGCCTTCTCTGTGTTCCTCTGTGCCCTGTGTGGTTACCGCTTTTCGCCCTTGCTTAGATACTCTCGCGCTGCTTCCTGCATCACCGTCTTCAGCGGGACATGGTGTTCCGCCGCAATCCGCCGGCAGTCCTCGTACTCCGGTGCGTAGTTGGTGACCGTTCCGTTCATGCTGGCGATTTTGACCCGCACCTCGCCCCAGGGCGTGCGCACATTCTCCCAGCGCCGGGCCAGAGTCTGCCGCACTTCCTGGCGCCGTCGCACGCCCAAGGTTGTGGTCTCGGTGAAGATCAATTCCGTCAGCTTGCTGGCATCTTCGGGCTTGCACAAAACGGTCAGCAGAGCTCCGGGGCGATTCTTCTTCATCTGCACCGACATGCCAAACACATCGAGCGCGCCCTCCTGCAGAAGTCGATCCATCACGTAGCCGAAGACCTGCGGATTCAGGTCGTCCAGATTCGCTTCGAGCACGGTCAGAATTTCGGATGCCGTTTTCTCCGCCAGCGTCGATAACGCCTCCCCGATCGTCAGCCGCACCACATTCGGATGTCCGGGAAAATCCCGCGAGCCTGCGCCATAGCCCGACTTCTCAATCTTCATCTCTGGAAAGGTCGCGAAGCGGCGGGCCAATGTCTTCACAATCGCCGCTCCCGTGGGAGTGACCAACTCCGCTTGCAGCGCGGAGGAATATACCGGTACACCGTTCAAGAGTTCGACCGTAGCCGGAGTCGGCACGGGAAACGTTCCGTGCGCGCATTTCACGGTGCCGCCGCCCACGTTTAACGGCGAGCAAACAATCTCCTCCACACCCAAGGTTTCCGCTCCCACCGCCGCGCACACGATATCCACCATCGCATCCACCGCACCCACTTCGTGAAAGTGCACGCGCTCGATGGACGTATTGTGAATCTTAGCCTCTGCCGCGCCCAGAGCCTCAAAAATGGCGATGGCCGTCTTCTTCGCCGTATCGCTGATCTGGGCCCTGCCGATGATCCCGCGAATCTCAGTTAAGCCACGCCCGTGAGAATGCTCGTGCTTGTGTGACGTGGGTGCCGCTGCGGACTCCGCATGGTCTTGATGATGCCCCGGCTCGTGTCCATGATGATGATGTTCCCGCGCGTCGGCGTGATCGTGCTGATGATGCCCTTCTACCCGCGCCACATTCTCTTTCGCCCAATACTCCTCGCGCGGAAGATCCTTCTCGCCGTCCGCCCAGACGTCCACCTTGGTGGCTGAAATTCCGCTCCTCATAACCCGCGAAATCTCCAGGTGTGCGCCGACGTCGAGAGCGGCGACCGTCTTTTCGAGCACCTGCGGCGGAACCCCGGCGTCCACGAGCGCGCCCAGGAACATGTCGCCGCTCATGCCGGAAAAGCATTCAAGGTAAGCAATGCGCATAGGAGAAATCATTCACCACGGAGACGCAGGGACACGGAGAAAAGCAAAGAACAAAATGTGTTTGCTGTGGTCTTCGTGCCTCACTGCCTCCGTGCTGATCAAACTTCGCTGAGTTTTCATCATAGGGAACGCTTCCGTCTCCGTCAAACAGTGCGCCCCCAGCCCACTCTGTTAGAATCACTGTTTCTTCAACCGCTTAGAGGGACTCCTTGCACCGTAATCTCGAACGTCGTCTCGCCCAGCGCGTGCTGGAGTGTCTGCAGCGCCGTAACCCCGGCGTCGCGTTGCCCAAGGTTGTGATCGAGCAGCCTCCGAAGGTCGAACTTGGGGACTTTGCCATCCCGATTTTTCCCTTCGCCAAGCCCCTGCGCTCGGCGCCGTTGAAAATTGCCGAGGCAATTCGGGCAGAGATTGGCTCCATCGAAGGCATAGAAGGAATGCAGGTAGCGCCTCCCGGCTATCTGAACGTCAAGGCTGACCGTGCATGGGTGGCGGCCGCTCTTGCGGCGGACCAGGCGCCGGCTGCCGACATTCCTCCGGGCAAGATTCTGGTTGAGCACTCGAGCATCAATCCAAACAAGGCCGCTCATATTGGGCACTTGCGCAACGCCATCCTCGGCGACACGTTTGTGCGCCTGCTGCGCTCCGCGCGCAGGGAAGTCGACATTCAGAACTACATCGACAACACCGGCGTGCAGGTGGCCGACGTGGTAGTCGGATTCACGCACATCGAGAAGAAATCCCGAGCTGAGATTGAAGCGCTCGCGCGTGAGCCCCGCTTTGACTACTACTGCTGGGATCTTTATGCCCGCGTCTCGCAGTGGTACGCCGAGGACAAGGCAAATCTGCAAGCCCGCACTCAAACTTTGCAGGGCATTGAAGACGCGAGCAGCGAAACCGCTGCCGTCGCCGAGCTGATCTCGATTGCAGTGCTGCGCCGCCACCTTGAGACCATGGACCGACTCGACATTGAATACGATTTTCTTCCGCGCGAGAGTGAAATCCTGCACCTGCATTTCTGGGATGCGGCTTTCGCCAAGCTCAAAGAGAGCGGCGTGCTCACCTTCGAGAGCGAGGGCAAGAACAAAGGGTGCTGGGTGATGCGCCGGGCTGGAACCGGAAACGCGAGTCCGGCCACAGAGGGCGCGGGGAACACAGCTGCGACAAAAACAGAAGAGGAAGGGCAGATTTCCGAAGAAGATCAAAAAGTCATTGTTCGGTCCAACGGCACCGTCGGATATGTGGGAAAAGACATTGCCTACCATATGTGGAAGTTTGGGCTGCTCGGGCGCGACTTCGGTTACCGCAAGTTCTATCGCTATCCCAACGGGCACGACTGCTGGATCTCCACGACTGATGGCGAGAAGGAGCACCCTCACTTCGGCGACGTGGCAGAAATCTATAACGTCATTGACGCGCGGCAGTCCGAGGCGCAGAACACAGTGATCGAAGCTCTGCGCGGACTCGGCCACGATGAGGCAGCCGACCACTACACGCACTTTTCCTACGAGATGGTCGCCCTCACGCCGCGCTGCGCCGCCGAACTAGGCTACACGCTGAGTGAAGAAGACCGGGCGCGGTCCTACATCGAAGTCAGTGGGCGCAAGGGTTTCGGCGTGAAAGCTGACGACCTGCTCGACGCGCTCATTGCCTCGGCGAAGAAGGAAGTCGACCCCCGCCACCCCCAAGTCAGCGAGCCCGAGCGCGTGCAGATCGCCACCCAGATCGCCATCGGAGCGCTGCGTTACTTCATGCTCAAGTACACCAAGCAGTCCGTGATCGCTTTCGACTTCAAAGATGCGCTCAGCTTCGAAGGCGAAACCGGACCGTACTCTCAGTACGCGGTCGTCCGCGCGACCAGCATCTTCAAGAAAGCCGGCATGGATCCGGAAACCTTCGGCAAAAGCGTTGCCCGCAACCTTCGCGCTGCCGATTTGAAGAAGTACATGGCTGGAACCGACGGCGACGAAATCTGGGAACTCTGGCTTACCTCGGCGAAGACGTCATACATCGTCGACCAATGCATTGCGACGACCGAGCCCGCGTATCTGGCCAAGCACGCCTTCCAACTGGCTCAGCTCTTCAGTGCCTTCTACCATCGCCATCCCATCTTGAGCGAGCCGGATGAGACGCGAAAACAATTCCTGCTGGCCACGGTGGCGGTGGTCCGTCGCGAGCTGATTCGCACTCTGGCTGCCATGGGCATCACGGTTCCGCCAGTCATGTAAAATGCGGGAGAACGGCGCTCCCGCGGTCTTGCCTGCTCATGCACGACACTGTGTCCCCTACGGTCTCGCCTACTTTGTTGTTCCGCCGCGTTGTCCGTGTCGCGCTCGCATTCGGGGTAGTCCTCGCAGCCGCCGGATTTCTCTTTCAGAACATCTCTGAGGCGCGTGACCGCCGCTTTAATCCGATGCCGGGCAAGCTCATCAAAGTAAACGGCTCCAGAATGCACATTGACTGCACAGGCGAGGGAACTCCCACGGTTATTCTCGATTCCGGTCTTGGCGACACCTACGTCTCCTGGCGCAAGGTGCAGCTGGAGATCGCTAAATTCACGCGTGTCTGTTCCTACGACCGCGCCGGACTGGGATACAGCGATTCCAGTTCTCGACCGCGAACCAGCAGGGTCATCGCCGAAGAATTACACGCTTTGCTCGAAGCCGCTGGCATCGCGCCGCCATACATTCTGGTCGGCCACTCGATGGGTGGATACGATGTGCGTCTTTACGCCAGCCTCTATCGCAACGAGGTCGCCGGAATGGTGCTGGTAGACGCTTCTCATCCCGACCAGGAGAACCGTTTCCCGCCCGAGCTCAAGAATATGGAAGGAACCTGGCTGCGCGAGGCGGAATTCCTGGAATACACGATGCCCTTCGGCATTCCGCGGCTGCTCGGTCTGTGCGACGACGACCCAGTGCAGCGCGCCGCCGAATGCAACTTCCACAGCGCGCGCGAAGCCGTCGCGGAGATGAAGGCCTTTCCCGAAAGTGCCGCCCAGACCGCCGCCACGGACGGGCT
Source organism: uncultured Acidobacteriaceae bacterium (assembly GCA_963825155.1). Lineage (GTDB taxonomy): Bacteria > Acidobacteriota > Terriglobia > Terriglobales > Acidobacteriaceae > Sulfotelmatobacter. The sequence continues at coordinate 329,650 of CAWGRZ010000010.1, forward strand.
GGGAGACATGCCGTTGGCGGTGCTCTCTCATGATCCCGACAAGGCTTCCGCTGGCCTTCCTGCCGATGTGGCTAAGGCCACCAACGAGGCGTGGGAGAAAATGCAGCTGGAGCTGGCGCATCTCTCCACCCGGGGGACGCAAACAATCGCGAAAAACAGCGCCCACTACATCCAGATCGACCGGCCTGACGTGGTGATCGAAGCCGTGCGCAACGTCGCGGATCAGGCGCGGCTGGCCCAGACCGCGGCCAGCCCCAAGCTCCCGTAACCAAACCTGCTAACCCTTTTCTCTCACCCGGAGTTCACACTAGAACGGGACTCTTGTTTTTCGCAGTGCAGGAGCACAGAATGGACGCACCGCATCGAACGGCTCTAATCCGGATCTCACTCATCGCTTTATTAAGCATAGCTCTCCCGCTCACTTCCCGCGCCCAGGAAGTCTCCGCGCCCGCGCCGCCCGCCCCGCTAACTTCCGAGCCGCCAGTCCAACCTCCTCGCCCGCGCATCGGTCTGGCTCTCAGCGGCGGGGGCGCGGTCGGCCTGGCCGAAATCGGCGTAATCCGCTGGATGGAGGAGAACCACATCCCAGTGGATCTTATTGCCGGAACCAGCATGGGCAGCATCATCGCCGCGATGTATGCCACAGGCATGTCGCCCGCTGAAATTCAGACATTTGCGGAAAAAATCGACTGGGACGAAGCCTTTCTTCCCGAGCCGACCTACGACCAGCTCTCTTATCGCCGCAAGCAGGATCGCCGCGACTTTCTGATCAATGCTTCCCTTGGCCTGAAGCACGGCCTGAACGGCCCCAACGGGTTTAATCCCGGTCATGGCGTGGGGCTCTTGCTTGATCGCATCGCTTTTCCTGAGTCTGACGTCGCCAGCTTCGACGATCTGCCGATTCCATTCCGCTGCGTGGCCACCGATATGCTGACCGGCGACGCGGTAGTGCTGCACGACGGGCCGCTGGCCCAGGCCGTACGCGCCTCCATGGCAATACCTGGCGTGTTTACTCCCGTCGAGATCAACGGCCGTGTGCTGGCCGATGGCGGCATGGTGCAAAACATTCCTGTCGAAACCGTCCATGACATGGGCGCCGAGGTGGTCATCGCGGTGCAATTGCGAACACCGCCGGGCGACCGCGCCCAACTGGATACGATTGCCGGAGTGCTGACTCGCGCGGTTGACGTCATGATCACCCAGAATGAGCGCCGCTCGCTGGCGCTGGCTCAGGCCACCGTGAGCGTGGATACGACTGGCTTTTCGGTGACTGACTACTCACGCGCGAAAGAACTCATCGATCTCGGCTACAAGACCGCAGTCAGCCAGTCGGCCGCCCTTCTGCCCTATGCTATCCATGATCCGGCGGAATGGCAGGAATATCTGGACCAACGCGCGGCGCGCAAACGCTCTCAACCCCAGAAGGTTGTTGCCATCGAAGTCACGGGTGCCGATCCGGACAACAATCGTAGAATCCAGCACCGGCTGACCAAAGCCCTGCGCGGGCCACTCGATCTTTCCAGCCTCGATACCCAGCTGACCCGCATTGCCGGAGAAGGTCAGTTCGACCGGCTCGGCTACGAGGGCTTTACACAGAACGGAGTTCCCGCGCTGCGCGTCACCGCCCACGAGAAATCCTACGGTCCACCTTTCGTGGACCTTGCTGTCAACGTCGAGGGCTCCGGCGTGGCTGCCTTCGATTTTTCCGCCGGCGCGCGCGTGACGTTCATGGACATCGCCAAGCACGGCGGCGAATGGCGCAGTGATCTTCTCTTCGGTTCCCGTAATCTGGCCGCCACCGAGTTCTACCAGCCTCTGGCCATGTCGCGATTCTTCGTGGCGCCCTATGCCTTCGCCTCCAAGTGGTCGCGAAATTCCTTCAGCGGCCTGACCCGGGTTGCCGTCTTCGGCGACGAGCGCGCCGGAGGCGGCTTCGACATCGGCCGCTCCGGGCGCCGCAGCGAGTTCCGAGTAGGCTACGAAATTTTCAGCGGCAAGCTGAGTCCGCTGATCGGCGACGCCGGGTTGCCCATCGTCGACGGCAGCACCGGCCAATTCCGCGCACGCTACGTCTGGGATGGTCAGGACAGTCCTTCGGTCCCAAGCACCGGGAGCCGGGTAGTCGCAACCCTCTCCCGCGTGCTGCAGAGCCCGGGCCTGGCGCACCCTATCGGTCAACTGGATGTGCAGACTTCCAGCTTCATCCGCGTCGGGGACAAAACTTCGCTGTTCTTCCTCGCCTCCGGCGGCACTACGTTTCGCGGTTCCGCCGGGCCGTTTCAGGTCTTTGCTCTAGGGGGACCGTTCCGACTCGGCGCCTATCTTCCGCAGGAATTTCTGGGCAGCCACTACGCGTATTCTTCGTTGGGATTCCGCCGCGAATTCTATCGCCTGCCGCAACTAGTGGGGAACAAGATCTACTGGGGCGGATGGTATGAAGCCGGCACCGCTTTTGGCACGGCAGGCGATGATCCCGGACCGGTCGCCGTGCGTGGGACGTTCAACCTCGGCGTGATCGCCGAGACCTTCGTAGGGCCCATTACACTGGCTGGCAGCGTGAGCCCTACCGGACAAAGCCGGGTGAATTTCTCTATCGGGCGGCTGTTCTGATGTGGGGATTGCCTTCAAGCGTCAGGGGAGTTTCGCCAGAGAGCCAGCGTTGATATACTGCGCCTCGACTTTATCTCAAAAATCTGCATGGAGGGAAACTGGTGCGCTCATCGATTCTGGGTTTCGCTCTGCCTGTCCTGCTTATCGTTTCTACGGGCGCGCAACAGACTCCGCAGCAACCTGCTCCCAAGCCTCTCTTCAAATTTCAGGAGGTCATGATTCCCGTGCGCGACGGAGTGCACCTGCAGACGGTGATCCTCACCCCGGTCGATCAGCAGGGGCCGCTGCCCATTCTGTTCCGTCGAACACCCTACGGCGTCCCCAACAAGCCCCCCGAGCAGATGCCATCCACCATCAAGGAACTTGCCGCAAGACGGCTACATCTTCGTGATCCAGAATCTGCGAGGGCGCTTCAAGTCCGAGGGCGTATTCAACCTTTCTTCCTGGGTTGATTTGAACGATCCCAAGGCCACCAACGAGACCACCGACGCCTACGACTCCATCGACTGGTTGGTAAAAAACGTTCCCAACAACAACGGCAAGGTCGGCATGTATGGCGTTTCCTACGACGGCCTGACCACGGCACTCACGCTGCTTCATCCGCATCCCGCGCTCAAGGCCATCAGCGAGCAGGCCTCGCCCGTGGATCAGTGGATGAACGACGACGACCATCGCTTCGGCGCCCTGCGCGAGAGCTACGACTTCGAATACGCCGTCATGGAGCAGTCCGACAAAAACAAGAACACGCACTTCGATTTCGAAACCTACGACACTTATCAGTGGTATCTCGACCTCGGCCCGCTCTCGAACGTCAACGCGAAATACCTCCACGGCTCGATTCCTTACTGGAACTCGACCATCGACCATCCCGACTACGACGACTTCTGGAAGAAGGAAGCCTGGGTCAACCAGCTTGCACGCCTCCACCGTGCCCAATCTGAACGTTGCCGGGTTCTGGGATCAGGAAGACCCGTGGGGTCCGTGGCAGATTTTTCGCCACTCCGAGGAAAACGATCCCGCAGCACACGAGTCTCATGGTGGCCGGTCCCTGGTATCACGGGGAGTGGCAAAGTCCGAAGGGCGAAGGTATCGGCATGATTCCTTTCGGAGGTCACGAAACCGCGCGTGAGTTTCGCGAAAATATCGAAGCGCCGTTCTTCCGCTATTACCTGCACGGCAAGGGCGAGAAACCGGCGTGGCAGGCCAGCACCTTTCAGAGTGGATCGAATACCTGGCACACTTATACCGTGTGGCCTCCGAAGGAGGCGAAGCCCACGAACCTCTACTTGCGACGCGGACGGAACGCTGTCCTTCACCGCACCGGACGCAGCCGCGACCGGCAAGGACTACCGGGAGTACGTTTCCGATCCCGCCAATCCAGTTCCTTATCGCCAGCGTCCGATCTCGCCTACCTATCCCGGGGGCGACTGGCGCACGTGGGAAGTTGCCGACCAGCGCTTCGTCGACCATCGCCCCGACGTGCTTTCCTATGTCAGCGAGCCGCTCGATCACGATCTGACTGTGACTGGTCCGCTGGCGGCGAAGCTGTTCGCGTCAACTTCCGGCACCGACAGCGATTTCGTCGTGAAGCTGATTGACGTGTATCCCGAAGAACGCGCAGAAAAATGCTTGGGATCCCGACGAAGGACCCGAAGCCCGGGCAGTATGCCCAGTCGCTGAACGGCTACGAACTGCCCATCGCCATGGAGGTGCGCCGCGGGCGCTATCTCGCGAGCTACGAGAAGCCGCATCCCCTGACGCCCAACAAGCCGACCGAGTGGGACATTCCTCTGCGCGATCACGATCACGTCTTCCTGAAGGGCCACCGCATCATGGTGCAGATTCAGTCCACGTGGTTTCCGGTGATTGATCGCAATCCGCAGAAGTTTGTGCCCAGCATCTATCAGGCCACGGCGTCAGATTTCGTTTCGGCAACGCAGCGGATCTACTGCTCACCGGCATTTCCTTCGCACCTCGTGCTGCCAGTTGTGCCTTAGCGGCCCGGGATCCTTCCCGGGCCGTGCGCACATCCCGTTCGCTACCTTACTTTCCGCCCGCGGTGCCGTGTTGCCCCAGCCACGACGCCAACTGCGGCTCCTGCTGCGCTTTCAAGGCGACGCAGTTGTTGATGCGTTCAATCGACTGTTTGTAGGTGCGTTCCGCCGCCGCGACCTTGTGAGCGGTAAAGAATTCGGTCACCTGATCCCGCATGCCCGCGTCGCAGAAGATGCTGGTCGCTCCCACGACCTCGGCGCTGGCAAAGGGGCCGCCTGCTTTTTCGATTTCAGGCCAGTGTTGCCGGATGAAATCCCAAGCCAGCTTCTCGCCCGCCGGATTCGCCAACACCCCGGTGACCAGCTGCAGAGCGTCCTGGGATCGCACGTCGGGCGAGATGGCGTAGTCGAGCGTCCGTTGCAGAAGCTTTTGATCGCTAAACTGGGGCAGGGCGTAAGAAGTACGTGTAGTACTCCTCCGGAGATTTCGGGTTCTTCAAGGCGGCCATCAGCTTGTCGTAGAACTCGGAATCGCCGTTCAGAGCGGCCAGCGGGAAGGCGCCGCTGGCCAGTTCCTGATCGACCGACGAGGGATCGGCCAACGCCTTGTCCGCGATTTTGCGAGCCTCCGCCAGAGCCTCTGGATCGCGAGCATCGTAGCCCAGAGCGTTGAACAGGCGGGCCCTCATTGTTTTCTGCTCGTCACTGTCGCCGGCCTTCGGCTCCCATCCCACTTCATTCATGGCTGGAGTCAGATATTGCCGCAGCCATGCGCGATACGCATCCCGATCACTGTCGTTTACCAGGTGCTGGCCGATATAAGCGAGTCCTCCCAGAATGTCCTCCATCACGGCCCGGTTACGATCGGACTGCAGACCTTGGGCGAAGGCAAGGTAGTCGCCAACGGGCTCGCGCCCGACTCGCACCGAAGCCCAGATGTCGCCCTCCAGCACAATCCGCTCGGCTGGACTCAACTTGCTCTCGGCATCGGCCGCCAGTGCCCGTACTGCATCCGGTTGGTAGCCGGTGCGGTAGTATCCGGTCGCGCCCGCATTGGTCAGAACCCAGGTAGAGCATCCGGGCAGGGTGAAGCTTTCTTCCCGCTTGGTCAGAAGTTCGCACTTCGGCGCCGCACTAGCAGTCGCCGACCCCTTCAGGCAGACTGGAATCTGCCAGAGCTGATCGTTCGGCGCCTCGAACTTCGACCGGTCGAAGTAATACCGACGCTGCGTCAGCGTGACGCTCGTCGAATTATCCGAGCATTGCGCCTTCACATTGATGATGGGTACGCCCGCCTGCTTAACCCATGTGGGCATGATTTTATCGACTGGCTTTTTCGAAGTCCTGGCCTGCGCATCCCAGAAATCGTCCGCGGTCGCGTTCCCGTACTGGTGCTGCTGCAGATATGCGTTTACGCCGGCTCGGAAGGTCTGCTCTCCGAGATACGATTCCAGCATGCGCAGCACCGATGCCGCTTTGCCGTAGGCGATGCCGTCGAACAATTCCTGAATCTGCGCCGGGGTCTCCGCCGCCTGATGTATGGGGCGGGTATTCGCGAGCGAATCTACGTTGAGGGTTCCGCCGGTATTGCTCACGTCGTCCAGATCAAAATTCCATTCCGGCTTAAATGCTTCCACCGGCTTGCTCGACATCCACGTGGCAAAGCCTTCGTTGAGCCAGATGTCGTCCCACCACTTCATGGTGACCAGGTCGCCGAACCACTGGTGCGCCATCTCGTGCGCGATTACGCTGGCGATGGTCTTTCTCAAATCCACCGAGCCCTGTTTCTCGTCAATCAGAAGGATCACTTCGCGGAACGTGATGCAGCCCGTATTCTCCATGGCGCCCGCGGAGAAGTCCGGCAAACCGACCAGGTCCAGCTTTCCGTAGGGATACTTGATCCCGAAGTAGTTGTCGTAGTACTTCAGAACATCGCTGGCAACCTCCAGGGCGAACTTGCCCATTTCTTTCTTCCCTGGAGTCGCATAAACGCGAATCGGGATGCCATCCGCCTCGCCCTCGATGTACTCGAAGTTGCCTACGATCAATGCCGCCAGGTAAGACGACATCTTGAGGGTGGTGGCAAACCGCACCGTATGTTTGTCGCCCGGGCCGGCTGTATCGGACAAGACTTTCTGGTTCGAGATGGCCACCTGGCCCTTGTCGGCGACTGCGGTAATGTCGAACGTCGCCTTGTAGTCGGGTTCGTCGAACGAGGGGAAGGCGCGGCGCGCATCTGTGGCCTCAAACTGCGAGGCGGCATACTTGCGTCCCTGATCGTCTTTTCCTAGGTACAGGCCGCGCATCTCACTGTTGAGAATGCCGGTGTACACGATGTGCACGGTCGCCGGACCTGCAGGAAGCCGCTTCTCGACCGATAGCACAACCATTTCTTTGTCTTTCTCGGGTGTGATTGTGGCCTTTTGCGTGGTTCCGCCGCTGGTAATGCTGACCTCGTGGAAGTCGATATCGACTGCATTCAGCGTGATTTCCGAGGTCGGCTTCAACACTCGGATCGCGATGGTCTCATCGCCCCCGAATGTGGCCTTCTCCAGATCGGGCGTAAAGGTGAGTTTGTAATTCTCTGGTCTTGCCACCTCAGGCAGCCGCTGAGCGTGAGCCAGCGCGAGCGTCAGCGCGATAAAGGTCATTACTGCGAAGATTCGTTTCATTGATTTTCCTCAGGAGATTGAATCGGATTGCGTCACGGAACATGAATCCATTGTTGTGTTTTATGGAGCCCAAAACGGGGCGAGCCACTGCCCCGTTTCAATTGGTTACGTACAGCGCCTTGCCAAGGTTCAATCGGGGCGTGTAACCACCCCATTCAGTACGGTCAGCGCACAGTGATTGGCGCCGAACCAGTACGGAATCTCGCGGTAGTCCTCGACCGCCATTATGGCTAAGTCTGCATCCTTGCCGGGCTCAATGCTGCCTTTCCGCCCGGCCACGCGGAGAGCCCACGCCCCATTGATTGTAGCTGCTGCGATGCTTTCAGTCGGCGACATCTTCATCTGCGTGCAGGCCAGCGACATTGCCATCGGCATGCTGATGGTGGGCGAGGTGCCCGGATTGTAATCCGTCGCCAATGCGACCGGGACTCCGGCGTCGATCAACCGGCGCGCGTTCGGATAGTCTTTCAGGCCCAGGAAATAATTCGCACCAGGCACCAACGTGACCACCGTATCGCGCTTTGCCAGTTGCGGGATGTCGTCCTCGTGGATGTTGTCCATGTGGTCGAACGACGCTGGATTAAAACGCAAGAGTTGCGACAGACGCGTCTCCGAAAGTTGGCCCATATGCGCCCGCACGCTCAGCCCGTGCTCTTCCGCGGCGGTGAAAATCTGCTCAGTCTCTTCCGCAGTGAACGCTCCCCGATCGCAGAAGACGTCCACAAATTGCGCGAGCTTCCGCTTCGCCGCCCGCGGAATCATCTCCTTACAGACGATCTCAACATACTTTTGTGAGCAACCCTGAAATTCTTTTGGGACCACATGGGCACCAAGGAGAGTGGCGACCACGGTTCCCGGCCAGCGCGAAGCTGCTTCGCGGATTGCCGCGAGCGACTTCAGTTCGGATTCGACGGTAAGTCCGTAACCTGATTTCGCCTCAACGGTGGTGGTGCCGTAGGCGGCCATATCTTGCAGCACGGTCAGAACCTTTGCGACGAGGGTGCTCTTTGCCGCCTTGCGCACGCCTTCCAGGCTGGAGCGAATTCCACCGCCCGCCGCGGCAATCGCACCGTAAGAGGCGCCTTCGATGCGCTTCTCGAAGTCCAGCAGCCGCGGGCTGGCAAACACAGGATGGGTGTGCGAATCGACGAAACCGGGGAGCACCACCTTGCCCGCACAGTCGATCTCCAAGACCTTCTTGCGGTTCTTTTTCAACCAGGGATCGCGCAAGGCGTCTTTGGTCGTGCCCACGGAGACAATCTTGCCGCCCACGCACAAGATCGCACCGTGCTGAATGATGCCGAGTTCCTTGAGGTCAGGACCGCGGCGTGGCCCAGGACTGCCAGAGGTGGACCGCAGCGTGAGTAACGTGCCAATGTTGGCCAGAAGCAATGGAGAATAGGATTTCCGGCCTGATTGTCGAGTTGAGATCACGCCATTGCAGTTTAACAGCCCGTGGACAGACAGCCGATTGCCCGGATATCGGGCTTAGCGTATAATCAGACATTCAGGCAGGAGTCATTCCATGCAATCCGCTAGAGTCGGAAAACGCGGTGCGATTATCGTACCCGCAAAGTTGCGAAAGCGCTTCGGCCTTGAAGAGGGCAGCATCGTAATCGCTGAGGAGAAGGACGACGGCATTCTCATTCGTCCCGCCATGTTAGTCCCCGTCGAACGATACACTCCCGAGCGCAAGGCGGAATTTCTGCTGTCCAACGCGATCGACGAGGCCGACTACCGCAAAGCGCGAAAAGAAGTCCGGAGGCTGGGCCTTGATCCGGATTCGATTCCCCACCGGCGACCCGCCTAAGATGGACCGGTTGTTCTTGGACGCGAATGTGCTGTTCTCTGCAGCGTACAAGACTGACGCTCGACTTCTTCAACTCTGGAAGCTCAAGAACGTCGTTCTGTGCAGTTCTGCTTACGCTCTGGAGGAAGCAAGAATCAATCTTACCGATGAAGATCAAAGGGTGCGGCTCGCCCGGTCGTCACAAGCGGTTCATCTGTTCGAAGCCGCGCCGCAGACACTTCCACGCGGGGTCTCTCTGCCGGAGAAAGACGTACCGATTTTACTGGCTGCTATCGAAGCTCGTGCAACTCACCTGCTGACTGGGGACGTTCGCCACTTCAGCCCATATTTTGGCAAGAAGATCGAAGGGATCACAATTATGCTCCCAGGAGAGTACCTGAGCAGACTCCTCGCGAAATGAAGGAGGTGTTACCGCCCTGCGTGGGCAGGAAGCTCATGGCGGTCTTCCAGGCGTCGTCGAATCTTCGTGCAGTCATCATGGTCTTCAGTCGGAACCAGAAGCCTCAGATAAGAAGCAGAAGGCGGCCTGTCTTTATGCTCGATCGAGAACCCATGGACGCTACCCCATCGGCACCTTCACCCCCGTCTTCTTCGCGAACTCCTTGGCCTCGTCGTAGCCTGCATCGGCGTGACGGATGATCCCCATGCCCGGATCTGTCGTCAGCACCCGCTCGATGCGCTTTGCCATCATCTCGGTGCCATCCGCGACGGTGACTTGACCGGCATGCAGTGAATAGCCAATTCCTACGCCGCCACCGTTGTGGATTGACACCCAAGATGCACCTGCGGCCGTGTTCAGCAGCGCGTTGAGCAGGGGCCAGTCGGCGACCGCGTCTGAGCCGTCTTTCATGCTTTCCGTTTCACGAAATGGGGACGCCACCGATCCGCAGTCGAGGTGATCGCGGCCGATCACGATCGGCGCCTTGATCTTGCCCTTCTTGACCAGATCGTTCATGGCCAGCCCGAACTGCGCGCGCTCGCCATAGCCTAGCCAGCAGATGCGCGCCGGCAGGCCCTGGAACTTGATGCGCTTGCGCGCCAGATCAATCCAGCGGCGGAGAATGCGATTGTCGGGGAACAGCTCCAGCACGAGATCATCGGTCACGTGAATATCGGACGGCTCGCCTGACAGCGCCACCCAGCGAAAGGGTCCGCGTCCTTCGCAAAACAACGGACGAATATATGCCGGAACGAATCCGGGGAAGTCGTAGGCATGGTTCACGCCGCGCTGAAAAGCGAACGTGCGGATGTTATTTCCGTAATCGAAGGTGACTGCGCCCATCTTCTGCAGGCGCAACATGCCTTCCACGTGGCGCGCTATGGCATCGAGCGACTTTTCCTGATAAGCGTGGGGATCGCGCTGGCGCAGTTCCAGGGCTGCTTCGAAAGTCATGCCATTCGGCACATATCCGTTCAGGGGATCGTGCGCCGAAGTCTGGTCGGTCAAAATGTCGGGGACGACGCCACGCTCGGCCAGTTCCGGAATGATATCGGCGCAGTTTCCTACTAGCCCGACGGAAACATTCTCTTTCTTGCGCACGGCGTTCTTCAGTATGCGCAGCGCCTCGTCGAGCGTCGTGACCATGAAGTCGCAATAGCCCGTCTTCAGCCGTTTCTTGATGCGCTCGGGATCAACGTCAATACCCAGAAACGCCGCGCCGGTCATGGTTGCGGCCAGGGGCTGGGCTCCGCCCATTCCGCCCATTCCGCCACTGACGATCAGTTTGCCGGCAAGGTCGCCGCCAAAATGCTTCTCGCCGGCCGCGGAAAACGTTTCGAACGTCCCCTGCACGATGCCCTGTGAGCCGATGTAGATCCACGAGCCTGCGGTCATCTGCCCGTACATCATGAGGCCTGCGCGCTCCAATTCGTTGAACTTCTCCCAGTTTGACCAGTGTCCCACGAGATTTGAGTTCGCGATGAGCACACGAGGCGCGTAATCGTGGGTCTTGAACACGCCTACGGGTTTGCCCGACTGCACCAGCAAGGTCTCATCGTCCCCGAGATTCTTCAGGGTTTCGACGATGACACGGTAGGCTTCCCAGCTTCGCGCCGCACGGCCGGTTCCACCGTAGACGACAAGGTCTTGCGGGCGCTCCGCGACCTCTTCGTCCAGATTGTTCATGAGCATGCGCATGGCCGCTTCCTGCTGCCAGCCTTTGCAGGTGATGGAGTTGCCGCGGGGCGCGCGAATGGAGGCAGGGGCTCGGGATTCCGTTTCGACGGGCATAAATTCATGTTACTTGCCAGACGCGCCGAGTACAAATTGCGGACTGGCAGTTTGCCCTTCGTGGCTTGTTCATTCTCCGACAAGTACCCGCGACTCGCGCCGTGGGCTGCATTGTATCGCCGCTTCGGGGCGGGCATTTGGCAGGGGAGGATTTGCGCGATCACCAGGTGCTGTAGGCTGTCCCGTCGCTGGCGGTGCCGTTCGAGGCGGAGTGGACGTCGGTGATGCCCGGTTCCTGCTGGTCCACGGCGAGCAGCACGTCTTCCTGCACCACCTCCCAGTTGGCTTGCCGGGTCATCGGATCGATGGGAATCTGGCGCAGATAGCCCGCGGTCACCAGATCGTCGAGCCCCTGGGGAGCCTTCTGCTTGTCGAGGGTGTACTGCGAGATTACGTTGCGTAATGTACTCAGGTTCGAGCGCAGGACCGATTCCCGAGCCTGCACGATGGCCTGGTTGTACATGGGCACGGCCACGGCCATCAGGATCATGATGATGCTGATGACGATCATCAGCTCGAGCAGCGTGAAGCCACGGGCGCCATCCCGAAGTTTGCGGTGTGTCGATCTGCGCAACCCAGCCAGACCGATTCCTCCCGCCTCGCGCACCCCACCGCCCAACTTGTTCACACCCCGTAGCATTTACCAGTCCTTATATTTGGTATCGTCCAGCCCCGTGCCCTGCGACTTGGTATAGACGTCGAATACGTTCTGTCCGCCCCAGGAGTCGGAATCGGGATCATCCTGCATGGAGCGCAAGCCCCATTCCTTGCTCTTGGTCATGGGGTCTATGGGGATAGAACGCAGAAAGCGGACTTTCTTGCCGCCTTGGATTTCCACGCCCTTGACCAGCGTCTCCAGATCGGGCGGATAGTTGTAGCTGTCCACCTTAGTTTGAAACGCCCCGTTGTCGGCCGCGAGCTTATAGCGGTCGATGGCGTCGCGCATCTCCCACAGCGCTTCCCGGAGTTGCTTCTCCTTCTCGCGCTGAATCGTGACCCGCGCCAGCGGGAGCACCATCAGGGCGAGAATCGACAGGATGGTGGCCGCGACGATAAGTTCGAGGAGAGTAAAACCGCGGTAGGGCTTTGCGCTGGGGCCGGGATGGAAGGTTGTCCTCATCTTTTCCTGTGCGCTCAAGTCTTGGTCGACGTGTCGAGTCTTGTGCGGTCGAGCCAATCGCATGTGACCGGTCCCGCCATTAGCGGCATTCCCTCAGGGGCTAAAGCCCTCATTAATTCTTCGAACTTTAGCGGCGCGGATGGAAGCTGTGCCTTTCCCAATCCAGTTCGGTTCGCCGCCACAAATCAGGTCCGCTACGGTCTACTGTACGGTTACCGACGCCTGCGCCCCGTTGACGGTGATGGCTTGCAATCCGGGGTCGCGGGCCCCACCTCGAGTGATGGTCAGCGGAGTCTGTCCGGTTGCCTTGGCCTGGAAGGTCAGCGTGACCACTGCGCCCTGCCCGGAAACTCCGCCGGCGCCGGGCGGCCGCGTGGCTGTAACCTGCAACTGTCCGACGGTTTCGTCTTCGCGATGAACCAGAGCCACGGCCTGGCCATCCTGGGAGAGGAAGCCGCCATTGGACACGTTCACCAGTTGCAGCATTGTCGGATTGTAGTTCAGCTGCACCGGCACGGAGTACACGTTCTGCGCCCCAGAAATCATCAGATTCACGACAAAGGTGTTGCCCTTCACCGCCTGAATCGTGGGCGGATCGAACAGGAAACTGGGGGTCGCGCCGGTGGCTGTCCCGTTGGACGCTGCCGGGGTCACCGGAGGCTGGCCCGCAACTGGCGGGGTGGCGGCCTGGTTCGGATTTGCGCCGGACGTCTGACCGGCCGGAGCCGCGGGACTCACCGGAGTCATTGCTGGTCGGCTGACATGCCGCAACTCGATGGTATTGGCCGTCCCGATGTCGATGGCCCGCTGGTTGATTTCGTTTACATCCGTGCCACGAATAATGTGGGGAACAATGGCAAAAACAATTTCGTTCTGCGAGTGGTCCTGCGTGGTTTGACCGAAAAGATATTTCAAGATCGGGATCTGGGCCAGGCCGGGAATTCCGCTCAGCGACTTGGTGGACTGATCTTCCATGATTCCGCCCAGCAGATTGGCCTCTCCGTCTTTCAGGCGAATCTCATTCTCGATTTTGCGCTGGCCGATGATGGGCTGGCTGATGCCGCCGATGCTGGCCTGGCCGGTTACCGAGGAAATGTCCATGGTCATCTTCAGGGTCACTTCGCCGTTGGCGTGCACGTGCGGCGTGATGTCAATATTCACGCCTACGTCCAGATACTGGAACTGCGTATTCACCAGCGGGTTAATGCCGACACCGCCGATGCCCGGTTGGAATGATCCCGTTGCTACCGGCACGCGGTCGCCGATCTTCAGGGAAGCCTTCTGCCCATCGAGGGCCCGAACCTGAGGATTTTGAATGAGCTTCGTATCGCTGTTGTTCATCAATGCCGATAGGTTCGCCGACGGAATCGTGACCTGGAAGTTGGTCGCGTTCAGGTTGCCCAGCGTGTTCAGGTTGATGCCGCCGGTAGAGCCGGTGGTGGAAGTCGGCGTCGTGGTTGAAGTGCTGGTTGATGTGGTGTGTATTCAGATTATCCTGAAGGCTGACCGTGGCGCTGGTAGGCGGACTCAGACCCAGAGTGCGGGACTTGTCTTTGCTGACCTGCATCACCGCGATGTCGATGATCACTTCGGGACGAGCCTTATCCAGGTCGTCCACCAGTTTCTCCGCAAGAGCGATCTGATCGGGAGTGCCGCGCACGACCAATGCATTCTGTGAGAGCAACTGCTGCACGCGCTGCACGTCGAGCACGGCGCGAATCGCGTTCACCACATCCTGCAGTTCGGTGGGCTGGGAAAGGTTCTGTAGATAGAAAGTCTTGAGGACGCTCTGTTCCAGTTCCTTGCGCTTTGCAGGATTATCCTGGGCTACGAAAATTGTGTTGGTCGTGACCGGCCGCCAGAAGGTTTTCGACTCCAGCGCCGTGATCTCCAGCGCCTCTTCCAGCGTTACCCCGTTCAGTTCCACCTTGATCTGTCTGGGAGTGTAATCGGGGTCGAACAGCACATTGATTCCGGCCAGTTGTCCGATGGTCCGATAGACCATGTCGGATTTGTCGGTGAGCTTGACGGTAATGGGGATGTTCGAGATCGGAGCCAGTTCCACCGGCCCGGCCGCTTCCCGGACCTCGCGCTCGAGGCCTTTCGGCGGCCCGGCCGCCTGCGGCGGAGGATTTTTCTGGTCGTTGATCATCTTCAGCGTGCGGGTCAGTTCCTGCTGGGCGATATACAGCGACGGATCGATGGCCAGCGCCTTCTGGAACTGGACCACGGCCTCGTCCAGTTTTCCGTCCTCGCGCAGTTTCTGGCCACGGTGCACCAGGGAAGCTGCAGCTTCGAAGCGGATACGCTGGAGCGCCGCCCGATAGCGCAGGTCTTTGGGTTTGAGATCAAAGGCTTGTTTGAAAAAGTCGAAGGCGGCTTCGTAGTTCTGGCGAGCCTCCGCGTCCTCACCTTTGTTGTATAGATCCTTGGCTTTGTCGGCGGAGATGGCTGGGAGTATTACAACCGCGACCAGCAAAAGCGATAGTGCCGGGCGCATCAGGCGTCTCATTCGATGATCCTCACGAGATGATCCTTCTTAAATGGAGTCTTCGCCGGACAAACGTTTTCCCCCGTTTCGCCCGGTCGGGCCGGCATTTTGACGCGGGAAATCCACTCAGTGCACGAAAATAACCTCGTTGTCGCGATTATAGCACCGCCCTTTCCACCTCCCGAAGTGCTTGTGGACGCGGCAGTTATACTCTTTGGTCGTAGGACCTGTGGGTTGAAGACCTGAGGCGTCAGACCCTCGGACCGCCGGCTCTCACGCTGCTCCACCCCTGGGTCCAACCGCTCGAGGTGCTGAGGTCCGACCCCACTCTGCTGTTAAGATAAGACCCATCCAACCGCCATGGCGCGCCAGTCCACTCACCAAACCAAGCCCCGCCCAGAGAAATCCCCCCGCCGTGACCCCACAGCCTCCGGCCAGCGCGATGCTGCTGTTAATAGGATCGCTTCGCATAACTACTTCTTGCTGGAAAAATTTGAGGCCGGCGTTGCCCTCACCGGCACCGAGGTCAAATCCATCCGCGGCGGCCTGGCCAACCTGAAGGACTCCTACGGCCTGATCAAGGATAACGAGCTCTGGCTGCTGAACGCGCACATCGGGCGCTATGAGCATGGCAACATTTTCAACCATGCCCCCCTGCGCACCCGCAAGCTGCTCATGCGGCGCGAGGAGATTCGCAAGCTCATTGGCAAGACGCAGCAAAAGGGCCTGACCTTGATCCCGACCCGAATGTACTTCAAGGGCGGCAGGGTAAAGGTTGAACTAGCCCTGGCCAAGGGCAAGCAGCTGTGGGATAAACGCGAGACCGAACGCCGCCGGACTGCGGACAAAGAAGCGCGGGAAGCGGTGGCCCGAGGACGGAACAGAAAATAGCAAGAGCCACGCGGCTGCTAGGCCGCATGCAATAACGAAATCACGCTGGGCCGAGGCTTGCAGATCAATACCGTAAATCTCAAGTCCGATATGCCTTCGGTTGCGGAGGCTTTGCAGCGACTGGACCACGAGATCACCCAGGCCCGCCGACAGAAACATTCTCTTTTGAAATTGATCCACGGCTACGGGTCAAGCGGCGCGGGCGGCGATATCCGCCTCGCGGTGCAGAGGCGTTTGCGAGAACTGACGAACGTCGGGCAGATTCGCGGCTGCATTTTCGGAGAAGACTGGTCGAAGTCGGATGAAGGGACGTGGCGCCTGTTGCAGGCGCAGTCCCATCTGAAGAGCGATCCGGACCTCGGCCGCGGCAACCGAGGCATTACGATCGTAATGCTGTAGGGCGGATTCTCGGCAGCCGGCAGCGAGACCTGCGCGAGGTAAGATTTTCGGCGGTGCCCAAGAGAAAAAAAGCGAAACCGCAAAGTTCGCGAAGGATTCCCAAAGGACGCAAAGAAAAGCAACAGAAGCCTTGGTCGTGGTCGCGGCGCGCTATGGGCTCGGCGTCGGCTCTGGCGTAGCAGGCATAACTGGCGCTGGAGGTTCAGGGATCGCCGGAATTGGCGCCGGTGGCGGGATGACGGGGTGCACTGCGACCACGGGCTCCAGCATTTTCTGCCGCCAGTAGGAAACCGCGACCCCGCGCTGCCAGAAGCGTGGGATCAACAGCAACAGCAGCGTAAGTTGGCTGACCACGAACGCGCCCAGGATGCTCTCCGGTCGAACAAACTTCATCCAAGTCCACAGCCCGGCTAGCAGGATGAGCGCGGCCACGATCGTAGTGACGACGTAGCTGCCCAGCAGGCGTCCCAGGCCCCGGAAAGTATGGCGGAAGCCCGCCCCAATTGATTTGCGCACCGCCCGCTGGTCGTTCAAAACGATGTCGGCCTCGGCCAGGTCGAACCAGATGCGCAGCGTGGTCATCACCAGAAAAATCACGAGCAGGCCCAGCATCTGCATTTCGAAGGGCAGCAGTTCGTTAGTGCTCTCGGCAGCGTGCTTCACATGAGCGGCGTTAAGGCTGAACAAGGCTCCGGCAATGATGCCCATCACCATTCCGGCAAAAATCATCAGCCGGATGAATCGCCACAGGTTCCTGCCGCAGGCGCGGAAGAAATCATCGCGCGGCAGCCGATAGGTCGAGGCATATCCCTGAAACACTCCGGGCAGAAACAGCGCCGTCGCCACGAAGAACAGAAACGAAAAGTACAGCGCCGGGGTCGTCATGGAAGCCACCCGGCCAAATTCAGGACGCAAAAATAGCTCGAGCATCACCGCCAGGTCGAATCCATGCACCTGGCGGCCTGCAAACAGGCTATGGTCGAGGACGCTGTGTGCACCCCGGCGGAAGGCAGCCGTGCCAAACTCCGCCAACGTCAGGTTCAGCAGGTAGAACCACAAAATGTAACGCTTGTTCCGGCCCACCATCCCCAGGCCGCTGCGCAATAAACTTCTATTTTCCGCCATTCGTCTCCATCCTCGGTCCGTACTATTCGCTGCCTTCCTTGCGAAGGCCCGTTCGCGTCCGCGACTAAACTGCCCACCATGCCAGAGCCTGGCTCACCCACTGCGTCGCGAAGAGCCAATAGGTTGACAGCTTGTACGTCGCCTTGGGGTTGGCCTCGACCACGTAGCTGTTGTTGAAATCGTTGCGGTCGATTTGCACGATGTGGTCGGGATCGATTTCCGCCGACACGACCTTCGCCTTCTTCTCATATCCGAACCGGGTCCAGCGACTCTTGCCATCCCAATGCTCACGGACCTTCTCGCCGTTGTCGAAACGAATCTCCACTTCCACCGGCATAACGAAATCGTCCTTGCGGTGCACCCAGACGTAGGAGTCGTACACGGTTTCGCCTTTGGCGCCTTTTCCCCCGTCCTTCTTCTTGTGGTCTTTTTTGTCCTTCTTTTCCTCGTACCAATCCACCGGGAAGGACTCGATCTTCCTTACTTCGTAATCCAACACCGGCGAACCGTAGACCGCCTGATTGAAGTACCAACGCAAATCCTTGCCGGAAACTTCCTCGACAGTTTTCAGGAAATCTTCCTTCGTGGGGTGCGTGAATCGGTACTTCATGAAGTACACATGCATCGCCTTCTGCATGGTGTCCTCGCCGATGATGCCTTCCAGCGTGAGCAGCACGCTGGCGGTCTTGCCGTAGGTGATTCCCGCGTAGGAGCCAAAACTGTAGTAGTCATAGGCCTTCTGGGCCATGAAGTCGAGATCGGCCACACCGATGTATTCGCCTCTCTGGATCTCGCGCTCTCCGGCGGTGATGCCGGCGAGGTTCAGGACGGAAGTATTCTTGCCCAGGATCGAATCGAGCGCCTTGACCTCGGTATAGCTGTTGATGCCCTCGTCCATCCAGGCATCTTCAAATTCGTTGGTTGCCACCATGCCGTACCAGTACTGGTGCCCAAACTCATGTTCGACCACCAACTCGACGAAGTGCTCGCCCTCGGGCGCAAACCAGTTCGTGTCCCCGGTAATGAACGTCGGATACTCCATTCCCCCGGCGGCTGAGTCCGGTTCAGGATCAACCAGCGTAATGGTCTTGTAAGGATATGGACCGTACCACTTTTCGAAATATTCCAACGACTCTTTCAGGATCTTTTCATGTCGTTCAACCTGGCTCCAGTGGGCCGGCTGCATCATGATGCGCATCTTCACCGGACCCATCTGTCCCTGGAATACGCCGTCGTCTTTCACTTTGAAACGCGGGCTGGCGGTCCAGGCGAAGTCGTGGATGTCGTCTCCGTGATAGGTCAGGGTCTTGGTGTGGTCCGGATTATTTACGTCGCTGACTTCCACGCCGCTCGCCCCTACTACTTCGTTCTGCGGCACGGTCAGCTTCACGTCATAGACGCCGAAGTCGGCGAAGAACTCGGTCATGGCGTGGTACTGATGACAATTCCAGGCTCCGTTCCACCACACGCCCACCTTGGGAAACCACTGCCCGCCCAGCACGAAGTCGCGCTTCCATCCCGAGCGCGCCTGGGTCTCCGGCATCTGATCGCGAAACGCGATCTTGAACTGCACGTAGCCCCCGGGTGGAATGGGATGAGACACGCGCACGTCAACCACGGTCTTGTCGTCTTTATTACCATCATCGGGAGCGATGAATTGCAGTTGCGACGTCAGATCGCCTTGGCCCACCACTTCGAAACTCTTGATGTCCTCCGAGCCGTATTCCTTGGCTTCCCACTTGTCGTATCCGGTATCGCGGTTGCCGTCGCGCTTGGCCTCGCGCACCCAGGTGGCCTTGGGCTGAAACGCATTCTGATAAAGATGGAAAGGGAAGTGGTCGAGCGCCTGCCCGGTGAGATTGTGATAGGTGAGCACTTCGGTGGCGTCGACGGTATGCTTGTCCGCATCATACCGGGCGTCGATTTCATAGTGCACCACGCGCTGCGACATCGGCGTGGGAGAATTGATGGCCAGTGTGGTGTCCGGAATCGAAAGCTCCGCGGATGACTCGTCCCTGGCGTTCCTTCCCGACGGTGGAGCCTTGACTGTTGCAGCCGTCGTTTGCGGTGCGGCCGCTGTAGCCGTCTTCCGGCTTATGAATGCAGCAAGTCCTAAGGCGAGCGTGGCCACGTAAACGACAACCTTCCAACGAATCTGCATGAAGAACCTCACCTGTAGCGGTTGCGGCCTTGAATCATACCGCACGCGCACGAGGGTCGTCACCCCGACCGAAGCACCCGACCGAAGCAACCGAAGGGGAGCAGTTTGGGAAAACAGTTTGTGGAGGCTTGCGCTTTCCCCATCCCGCCGACGATACTGGAAAGGTTCGCTTATAACTTGAATCGACATTATGAAAACTACAATTTCTCTTTCCACTCCCGCTGAACTCGAAACGGAAGCACTCGTCGCTGTGGTGCTCGACCACGCGGAGCCCGCGCCCAACGAAAACGAAAAAGAAAGAGACAATAAGCCGCAACTCAAAGTTGCCAGCACGGACTCCGCCGTGCAGTCCGTGGCTGCCGATCTCCTGACCGGCGGCGAGGTTACGGGCAAGCCGTTTGAAATTAACCTCCTGCACAAGCCTGCTGCGGTGAAGGCAAAACGCTTGCTGTTGCTCTCAGGCGGCAGCGCAAAAAAGTTCTCCAGCTACGATCTGCGCCGCTTGGCCGGCGCGGCCGTTCGTACGCTTAAGCCGCGCGGAATTCGCAGTTTCGCGTTTATTGCTCCGCCCGGTGTTTCGTCGCAGGAAGCGGTGCGGGCCATTGTGGAGGGCGCTCACGTAGGAAATTTCGATCCCGACTACTACCGGAGCGACCGCAAGGACCAGAAGATTGACGCGATCACGATTATCGCAACCGGCGATAAATCCGCTCTCGAGAAAGTCGCAAGTGAAGCACAAGTCATCGGCGAATCGCAAAACTTTATTCGCGATCTCGTCAATGAACCTTCGAACCGCATGACGCCTACGATCCTGGCCGAGCGCGCGAAGAGGATGTCGCAAGAAGTCGGCCTGAAATGCGAAGTCTATGGGCCTGACAAGATCAAAGAGTTGAAGATGGGCGCGTTCTGGAGCGTTGCGCAGGGTTCCGACGAGCCGCCCGCGCTGATCGTCATGCGATACGAGCCTGCGGGCGCGCCTGAGAAGCCGGTGTTAGGGCTGGTGGGGAAGGGAATTACCTTCGACACCGGCGGCATCTCGATCAAGCCTGCCGATGGTATGGAGAAAATGAAATACGACATGGCCGGCGGCGCCACCATGATCGGCGCCATGCGCGCCATTGCGCTATTGAAGCCGAAAGTCAAAGTCATCGGCATCGTGTGCGCGTCGGAAAATATGCCCTCCGGCAAGGCGCAGAAGCCCGGTGACGTGCAGATCGCTATGTCGGGAAAGTCGATCGAAATTATTAATACCGACGCCGAGGGCCGCCTAGTCCTGGCCGACGGCCTGTATTACGCGCGCCAGCTGGGTTGCACGCATCTGGTGGATGCCGCCACGCTTACCGGCGCCGTCGTAGTCGCGCTGGGTTACAACAACGCGGGAATTTTCGCGAACGACGATAACATGTACGAACGCTTCCACAGCGCCAATGCAAAAGCGGGCGAAAAGATGTGGCGAATGCCGCTCGACGACGAATACAAAGAACAGATTCGCAGCTCGATCGCCGACATCGTTAACTCCGGCGGACGCTGGGGCGGAGCCATTACGGCCGCCATGTTCCTGAAAGAATTCGCCGAAGACACGCCGTGGATCCACCTCGACATCGCCGGCACGGCATGGATGGAAGAGCAAAAGCCCTGGATTGCGAAAGGCCCGTCGGGCATTGCCCTGCGCAGCCTGGTGGAGTTCGTGAAAGGCTTCGCGGGATAACGCTGGGGTTGAAACATTCGCGCTTCGCAGTTCCACGGATTGCCCGGATAAATTCGATAAATTCCCAAAGACAATCCGTACACCGTGGCCGGTTCTTACTGGTGCGTCGCCTGCTGGAACGCCTTTTGCAGATTCGTGACCAGCGGCGCCTCGCCCGGCTGCAGGCCGTTGCGGCCCATCATTCGCCACAGGTACTGACTGTTTGGCGACCAGCCGTGGGCGTCGTAAACGGCGAGAATGTCTTCGCTGGGACGGCTGGTGACCATCAGAATGATGTCAGCCTCTCGCGGCTCATAAACAAGAATGAACCTGCCCCACTTCTGCATCGCATCCTGCACCGTGTAGATCGCCTTGCGATCTTCGGGCAGCAAATTAGGATTGAACTGATCTCCGTCATAGCTGGTGACGTAGATATAGCGCGCATTCACCAGGGTTCCGGGGAACGGCGGTATGCTTTGCGGAGAGGAAGTCTTGAGTGCGGGCGCAGCCAGTGCAACGGCAGCGGTCAACAGGAGCACGGCGGCGAGCATGACGCGAGTCTTGTTTTTCATTGTTAGTAATAAGCCCGTTGGTAATTTAGATGGCGGTTTGCGAAGATGCGTTGTCCGACCGCTGGCTCGAATGAAACAGGCGGACCGCGGTTTCGCGCATGAATCTGAAGGTTTCGCTAAGAGTGTAGCAACCAGGGAGAGGGCGGCTACGAGCGCGCCTCGCGAGCCTGCGTTGAGGGAATTCGATTCGGTTGCTATAATCGAGATCGTCCACGCGCCTCCGGCATTGGATTCGTTTCGTTCGCTCCGCATCTTCCGCAACTCAGCGCGAAACGAACAAATCCCTCGCAGCCTGCGCAGAGCGCGTTTCGAAACGTGGCCAGGTAGCTCAGGTGGTAGAGCGCAGCCCTGAAAAGGCTGGCGTCGGCGGTTCAACTCCGTCCCTGGCCACCATCATTCTAAAGAACTTGCATCACTCACCTCGGTAACCCTCCAGTCCGCTCTGGGTCCGCATCAAGAAGGTGCACAGGGAGATCAACGGCATAAGTCCATGTCCTTGAGGAACTTATCTTGCCCTGTGTTTCAATTCAGTCCGCTCTCAGTCCGTTTTTGTCAGGCGCATGGCTGAGAATCGCGGTCAGCATTTTCCCGGCTGCGACCATGCGATCGCGGCTGACTGCGTGAGTGTAGAACTGAAGCGTCAGCTTGACGTCGCTGTGGCGAAGCAGCGTTTGCACAGTTTTTGGATCAGTTCTGATCCGGATAAGAAATGACGCTAGGCTGTGGCGCAGATTATGAAAACCGAATCGCCGCGGGTCGTCATCCACGAGTCGGCCGTGATTGTCCAGGTGCGATAGAAGAATGCCCGCTTTGACAGCGGCTGGCCGCAGATGATCTTCGACAAGCATATTGGCAACACGCGGCTGTCTGCCGTTTAGGCGGGTTGAGGGAAACACCCAGTCACCGGCCTGAGAATATGTCGTCTTCTGTTTCCAGAGGAGCATGAATTGAGCGAGCAACGGATGAAGTGGCACCGGGCCCTTCGACGCTTTGCTCTTTGGCAAACCTACTTGGCCACAGGTCCAAGTGCGGCGCACGTGGATCATTCCGTCGGCGAAATTGACGTCCTGCCATTGCAAGCCCAAGCATTCCGATATACGGAGACCTGTGCCGGCGGCCAAAAGCGTGAGGGTGCGTTCCGGTTCTCGGAGGTTAGACACGATTGCGTACGCTTGTTCGGGGGTGAGAATCATCGCTTCGTATCCGCTGGTTGTCTTGCAGCGGACGAAGCGCATGGGGTTCGACTCCTGGTTTCGCGGAAGTAGACCGTATCTTTGCCCATGCCTATACACCAAGGACATAACGCGACGAGTCTTATCGAGCGTCGGATTGGCAAGACCTTCTTCTTTTTTCAAGGACCTCAGCCACTGCTCCAGTTCCAATGGTTCGATGCCAAGTGCGATTCTGTTCCCCCATCGTGGGAGCAAGCGGTTCCGGAGAACTCGCTCGTAGCCTTTTATAGTCGAGTGCGCCTTGGGGCGGATTGATTCGGAACACTCAAGCAACTCGTGTTCTGCGTAGTGCTGAGCCAAGTCTCCAAAGGTCAATCCACGTCTCACATCGACCCTGTTGATAGGAAGATGGAGTCGTTCCACCTCGGCCCATACACTTCTTGCGTCGGGAAGGTCTCTGATCAAGCCTATAGGGATTTTGTTTTCCACCCGTTTGCTATCAGATTTTCGAGTAGTGCGGAAGAACAATACCCAGGTTTCGCCTTGAGCGCGCTTTTCCTTTTTTAGCCAACCGCGTTGAGGTCTCTGCGCCATTGTCGTCTCTCCTCCGGTAGCGATTCGAATTATCGAACATTCTTGAATGTGACAACCGAGAAGGAGAGGAAGAGACTGGGGAGAGCAGGCTATAAGGGTAAGTATTGGATTTGTTTAATCAAACAAGGCTGACGGTGCAAGATTCGCCTTAAGGTAAGCCGGCTGCAACCAATCGGTGATTTCCGGTTTGCGGGCGCGCCCAAAATGGGGACGATGGGCACGGATCACTAGTACGTGTGCGCGCGATCACATTGGACCAGTCGATTACTAGAGCGATAATTGGGTTAGCCTAGAAGAAACAAGGAGAAAACGATGCCGAAGAGCGTACTGACGGAACCGATACACGTCTACAGGGAAGGCTCGAAAGACGCTCATGGACAACCTGTGAAAAGATCTTCCAAGGCATTCAACTCATTTCAAATTGCACAGGCTCAGTTTGACAAAGTAGCGGAATACCTCGGGCTGGACGCGGCTACTAGGGATCTCCTACGGTACCCTTTGCGCGAGTTCCAATTTGCTATCCCGGTGCGCATGGACGACGGGATCGTAAAGATCTTTCGCGGTTTTCGCGTTCAGCACAATGACGCACGCGGACCGGGCAAGGGAGGCATCCGCTTCCATCCGCAGGAGACGATCGACACAGTACGCGCCCTATCCATGTGGATGACATGGAAGTGTGCGGTGGTGGATATTCCGCTGGGCGGAGCGAAGGGCGGAGTGATCTGCGATCCGCATAATCTTAGCGCGCGAGAGCAAGAGCAGATTTGCCGAGGCTGGGTGCGTCAGGTAGCAAGGGAGGTCGGCCCCGTGACCGACGTACCGGCTCCGGACGTAATGACCGACTCGCAACATATGCTCTGGATGCTCGACGAGTTTGAGAAAATCCACGGTGGCCGGTTTCCTGGCTTCATTACCGGCAAGCCCGTCGGCATGGGGGGTTCGCTTGGCCGAACCGAGGCTACGGGCTATGGCGTCGTGATTACGCTGCGCGAGGCGCTCAAAGAATTGGGCATGCGCCCTGAGAAAACGCAGGCAAGCGTGCAAGGCTTTGGCAACGTGGCCCACTATGCGATCGAACTTTATCAGAGGCTGGGAGGAAAAGTGATCTCGGTCTGCTGCTGGGATCAAGCGGACCAGTGTGCCTACACTTACCGCAAGAGTGAGGGGATCAATCTCAGTCCACTATTGTCGATCACAGACCACTTCGGCGGAATCAGTAAAGCGAAAGCCAAGGAACTGGGCTATGAAGTACTTCCGGGAGAGGGGTGGTTAGAGCAGGATGTCGACATTCTCATCCCGGCAGCGATGGAAAACCAGATCACCGGCGACAACGTCGGCCGCATTAGCCCTCGCGTGCGCATCATTGCTGAAGGCGCCAACGGTCCGACGACACCGGAAGCTGATGCTCAGATTCAGAAGCGCGGCATCTTGCTGGTCCCCGACTTTCTGGCGAATGCCGGTGGCGTGACCTGCAGTTATTTTGAGCAGGTGCAAAGCAACATGAACTACTTCTGGGAGAAAGACGAAGTTCTCGGGAAGCTCGATTTGAAGATGACCTCCGCGTATTTCGCCGTCTCCGATCTGGCTCGGCGTGAAAAGTTGTACATGAGAGATGCAGCTTATGCCATCGCCATCGGCCGCGTAGCCAAGGCGTGCCACGAACGCGGATGGGTATGACGGTCATCGCAACTTCGAGCTAGAGGCGCGCTACTACGGCAGTCTGCGCTGAATCTGTACGTTCGCTATGATTCCCTGGGAGGTGTCGATGAGCGCTCTGAAGCCTCTCGTAGCTGAGTTGCCGGTCTTCGACCGCAACTTCTGGGATGGCACCTTCCGGTGTACGCAGATCGGCTCTGGGGCAATCGGTGGCAAGGCCAGCGGATTGGTGTTCATCAAAGATCTCCTTGCCGAACAGATTGACCGCACTTCCTTTCCAGAAGTTGATATCAATGTCCCGACGATGGCGGTCATCGCGACGGACTGCTTTGATCAATTCATTGCACAGAACCGTCTGGCTGAGTTGCGCTTCGAAGAAATGACCGACGACCGTATCGCCCATGCTTTTCAGATGGGTGACCTTCCGGTTGAGTTGCTCGGCGATCTGCGCGCGCTGATCGTTCAAGTCAAAACTCCTTTGGCGATTCGCTCTTCCAGCTTGCTTGAGGACGCATTGGAGCGTCCGTTCGCCGGCGTCTACGCGACCAAAATGATCCCCAACAACCTACCCGATCCGGACTCGCGATTCCGCCGGCTGGTAGAGGCCATTAAGTTTGTGTATGCGTCGACGTACTTTCGCGGGGCACGGGACTACATCCGGACGACCGGGAACAAACCTGGCGAAGAGAAGATGGCGGTGATCATCCAGGAAGTGGTCGGCCAGCGCCGAGGGGACCGCTTCTATCCTGACATTTCTGGAGTGGCGCGTTCCTACAACTTCTACGCGTTTGAGCCTGCCCGCCCGGAGGACGGAGTTGCCACGCTGGCACTGGGGTTGGGGAAGACAATCGTGGACGGAGGCACAGCGTGGACCTTTTCACCCGCATATCCGAAGAAGCCGCCACCATTCGCTTCGGTGCAGGAGTTGCTGAAGGGTACTCAAACAGAGTTTTGGGCAGTCAACATGGGCAAACCACCTGCATACGATCCTGTCAGCGAAACCGAATACCTAGTGCACGCCGGACTGTCCGATGCCGAAGCTGACGAGGCCTTAGATTTCCTCGCCTCGACCTACGATCCGGAGCGCGACCGAGTCGTCCCCGGAATTGGATCTAGGGGACCACGGATAGTTAATTTCGCTCCACTGCTGGTGCAGGAGGCGTTCCCCCTGAACAACTTGGTGAAAGCTCTCCTCAACGCGTCGGAGAAGACTGTGCATGCCAAGGTCGAGATCGAGTTCGCCATCACGTTTCAGGGGCAGCAAGGTGAACGACCGCGGGCGCGCCTGGGGTTCCTGCAGGTCCGCTCCATGGTGGTTTCCGATCAGGTGGTAGATGTAGCGGTCGAGGATCTCTCTGATCCACGCGCCATTGTCGCGTCAGACATGGTGCTGGGCAACGGTACCGCTGATGACATTCAGGATATTGTTTTCGTGCGCCCTGACAAGTTTTCGCCTTTAAGTACACCTGCGATCGCTCTGGAGTTGGAAGCGATCAACGGGGCACTGCGGGATCAGAAGCGGCCCTTCCTGCTGATCGGATTTGGCCGCTGGGGAAGTTCCCATCCGTCGCTGGGCATTCCCGTCGACTGGAGCCAAATGTCCGGAGCGCGTGCAATCGTCGAGGCGACGCTGCCAGAGATGAATGTGGAATTGAGCCAGGGTTCGCATTTCTTTCACAACCTGTCGAGCTTTCGGGCAAGCTATTTCATGGTGCAACACGGGCGCCACTTCGGAATCAGCTGGGATTGGTTAAACCGGCAGCCCGTTGTGCACGAGACGGAGCTTATCCGCCACGTGCGGTCGTCGGATCGGCTCTCGGTGCTCGTCGACGGGCGGACAGCGCGGGGAGTGATCTTGTCGCAGCTCCGGGAGCAATAAAAGCCAAGAGAAAAAGTGAAGACCGGACGATACGCAATTCGGGACCATGCTGCATGCACTGCAGGAACGTGCCAAGGAATTGAACTGTCTGTATCAGGTGGGCGAACTCCTGAGCCAGTCAGGCCGAACTCTTGAGGAGATTTTTCGTGACATTATCGGAGGTTCTGCCGCCAGGGTGGCAATATCCACATGAGTGTCAGGCTCGAATCCTCTTTGAGAACCTGGCAATCCAGCCGTCGGACTTCAAAGAAACTCGATGGGTTCAAAAGGCCGACATCGTCGTGCAGGGTGAGACGGTTGGAGCGGTCGAGGTTTCTTACCGAAGGGAACTGCCGCGGTCCGACGAAGGCCCGTTTCTGAAGGAGGAACGCAAGCTGATTGGGACGATCGCAGAGCGAATCGCAAGCGCGGTCACGCAACGTCGACTAAGAGCCGCATTCGAGGGCTGGTCGGCAGCCGATGCAGTATCGGCTCAAGGGGAGTGGCGTGTCGTGCTGGAGTTTCTGCGCGAAACGGACCCCGCCCTATTGAAGCGGATTTCGCGCAAATTAATCAATCACCTGAGTTGGAGCGGAGTCGAGGAGGCCAGGGAACTACTTCGGAGCGGCGGGGCGATCTCGGCTCGCGAACCGGGCGTTGCCACCGATGAAAACCGGCCTCTTCCTCATGACGCTGCCGGCCATTCCGCGGACTTGACAAGCCAGGCACTCCGGATCGCCGGCGAGCATTTGAGCGAGACCGAGATCCTTAATTGTGTGACTCGATGGATCAAAGAGGACAAGGCCAGTTTTCTGGTGCGGGCGCTTGAAAACCAGGACACTTCTCTCGGAGAGGTCATGGAGTGTGTCGAGCGTTATCGGCACATCGGCGTCGAGGAAACGGAACTCTCGCTGTATACGCAGAAGGGTCTCCGAGTATCACTCATTCGCCGCTTCTTTTCCGAAAGCCTCGACTTCATCAACGTAGCTAAGAACTTTATCGACGTTGAGGATTTCTATGATTTGTTAGGTAAGGTCATCTACCCGCCCGCCTGCCATGGGAAGCTGGGTGGTAAGAGTGCCGGTTTGTTCCTGGCCAAGAAGATCATAGACAAGGCTCCTGAAGCGAGCGCACTTCTGCGCGAAGTGAAAGTGCCCAGAACTTGGTACCTGACCTCCGATTGGATTCAGGACTTCGTGCACCATAACGATCTGGAGGACGTTCTCAACCGGAAATACATGGAGATCGACCAGGTTCGGCAAGAGTACCCGCACCTTGTGGCTTTGTTTAAGCGATCGTCTTTCCCATCAGAATTTGCCAAGGGGCTCGCACTCGCACTCGATGATCTCGGTGATGTTCCCCTCATCGTCCGCAGTTCGAGTCTGCTGGAAGACCGTCCTGGATCGGCTTTCTCCGGAAAATACAAGAGCTTGTTCTTGGGGAATTGCGGGAGTAAAGAAGAGCGACTGGCCGCATTGATGGATGCGATTGCCGAGGTGTACGCCTCGATTTTCGGGCCGGATCCCACCGAATACCGTGCCGAGCGGGGTCTTCTGGATGTTCATGAAGAGATGGGCATCATGATTCAGGAGGTCGTCGGACAGACCGTCGGCAAGTACTTTTTGCCGGCGTGCTCTGGAGTTGCATTCAGCAACAATGAGTTCCGATGGTCCGCTCGCATCAAGCGTGAGGATGGCCTGATAAGGCTGGTACCTGGGCTGGGAACACGTGCTGTGGATCGCGTCGCCGACGACTACCCGGTGCTCATCGCCCCGGGCCAGCCGAGTTTGCGTGTCAACGTCACGGCTGACGAAGTGTTCCGATATTCGCCGAAGCGCATCGATCTTATCAATCTGGAAACGAATGCTTTCGAAACGGTCGACGTCGCGGAACTCCTGCGCAATTCTGGTGCCACATATCCACAGATTCGCAATCTGGTGTCGGTCGTGAGCCATGACCGGATCGAGCCAATCATCGGACCGATGCCTGATTTCAGTTCTCAGGATGCAGTCTTCACTTTTGAAGGACTGATTCGGAAGACTCCCTTCGTAAGCTGCATCCGCGAATTGCTGCACCTGCTGCAATCCAAGCTCGGAACTCCGGTAGACATGGAGTTCGCCTACGATGGGAAGGATTTCTATTTGCTACAGTGCCGACCCCAGAGCTATGGCGCTGACGCGGTTCCAGTCGCAATCCCGCAGAACCTGCCGTCGGACAAGGTCGTCTTTTCGGCCGCCCATTTTGTTTCAAACGGCAAGGTGCCGGAAATCACGCACATTGTCTATGTCGATCTCGAGGGCTATAGCCAACTCCCTGATCAGTCGGCCATGCGCGACGTAGGGCGCGCAGTTGGCAGGCTCAATAAGCTGCTGCCCAAACGCCAGTTCATCCTGGTCGGGCCCGGACGCTGGGGCAGCCGCGGAGACATCAAACTGGGAGTTCCAGTGACCTACTCGGATATTAACAACGCGGCAATGTTGATCGAAGTAGCACGCCAGAGAGGAAATTACCTGCCAGAGTTGTCATTCGGAACCCACTTCTTTCAAGACCTTGTAGAGGCCTCGATCCGTTACCTGCCGCTCTACCCGGACGATCCAACGACCGTGTTTAACGAACTGTTCTTTCGACGATCCCGCAATGTACTGGAGGAGGTGCTCCCTGAATTCTCGCGCCTTGCGGAGACGCTTCGGGTAACTGACGTACCGCTCGAAACGGGAGGACTCATCCTTCGCGTGCTGATGAATGCCGATTTGGACCAAGCAGTTGGGTTCCTGGCATCCCCGCAGCAAAAGATTGGATCGGTGGAACCCGAAGCGGAGTCTATCGATCGGGGAACGAATGACCACTGGCGCTGGCGTTTTCGTATGGCACAGAGGATCGCAGCGGATCTCGATCCGCAAAAATTCGGTGTGAATGCCTTTTACCTAATTGGCAGTACGAAGAACGCCACCGCAGGGCCGGCCAGCGACATCGACATCCTTTTGCATGTTCAAGGGAACGAAGAGCAGAGGAAAGAACTGATTCTCTGGCTCGAAGGTTGGAGCCGCTGCCTCGCCGAAGTCAACTTCCTACGGACTGGCTATCGCACAGATGGTCTACTGGACGTGCACCTCGTTTCGGACAAAGACATCAAGGAACGTTCGAGCTTCGCCGTCAAGATCGATGCAGTCACAGATCCCGCGCGTAAGCTGCCCATGAAAGATTCTCAGGCCTCAACCTAGAGCAAATCCCGAGTAGCAGCCTCGGGTGACTCCAGATCAAAACGCACCAGGGCCAATTCAGGCCCGTCGTGAGCACCGTTGATGCAAACGGTCCGTCCGATCCGGATCTTCCACTCTCCGCTTAAACGCGCAGCTTCATGTATGTGGCCGTGCAAAGTAAGCAGCGGTTGCCGCTCCTCGATAAACCGCTTCACTGCGATGCTGCCGACGTGCAAATCCAGCGGAACGTGCTCATACGTCTTCCCATCGAGTGCCGCTCGGTCTAAGGGCGTATCGGACGGTGGAGTGTGGAGGAGAAGTACAGCGCGATCGAGAGGGTCTTCTCCTACAAGGGAAGCGAGATCCTTCTGGATTGTGGCCCATTTGATCTCGCTCTCTTCCGTTGGCACGGTTCTGATGCCCTCCTCCGGAGAGACGCAGCCCGGCGGGACATATCGCGAAACGTCGTAACGTTCCCAGTCCTTCAGCAGAAATGGCGTCGGCGGAACGTAGGCAAGGCCATAGATCGCGAAATCCCCGAAGAGACTCTTCTGTTCGTGGACGTAGTGCCAGAGGCCATCGGCTGCTGCCGCAACGAAGTCTTCCTCACAACGACGTGGGTCGTCGTTACCGAGGATGAGGAAGATGTCGGGATAGTGCGTCACCTAGGACGTCACGGATTCTTGTGAAAGCTGGGACAAGATAGTCGTGAAGAAAATCTTCATGTCCGGATTGAATTGCCGAGAGCGCTGAGCGAGGAAGCAAATCTCCACCGAGGAATACGGCAGCGGGACGATGCCTGACGATTGACGTGAGTAATTTGTCATACCGATCGCTCCGTCCGTGCAGGTCAGTGGCGAAAAAGCAAGTCGGCAAGACGAGTCCCTTCTGTCGCTTCGCCACAATCTTATATGCCCATCAACTCCCATGGAAAAGCCCGCACTTAGGACAGCCTTGGTGGGACTCATTTGCGGAGGTGGTTCGCGATGGTAGAACGGGTGTCCGATTCTCGTTACGACAACCGCAGCCCTCAATTAGGAAAGCCTGCCGCACCAATCTTCATTTTTCATTAACGGAAGCGAGCGAAGATCGTCCCGAACCACGCACCCAAGACCACAAGAATCAGCCCCGGAATGATCTGCAAGGCAAAGCGTCTGCCACCGCTGCTGATGGCAACAACCATCTTGGTCACCGTATTCGTGGTCAGCCCGGCAAGGATCGGAGTCACGCTCTCCTGAGCACTCAGCTTTCCTGACGCAACCAACGACGCCACCGATACAGCGGCGGAATGCGTATCGGCGAAGCCAGCGGCCGCAGCTGCAACAATCACCCCGGCTCCGCCGAACTTCGCGTCGAGCGCAGCCGAGGCCAATTGCACCAGAGCGATGGTACCTGCAAATATCAATGTCGTTTTCAGACTAAAAACCCTCCCGACCTGCTTTGAATCTGCCACGCCTTGTCGAATATTCCTGAACGTGAATAACGTCCCGTAGATGATCGCCGCTAGTCCTGCTCCAACAAGCGAGATCTTTAGCACCGAAAATGCAGGCCAGCTGGTAACTGCCAACACCACAGCTAACTGAATCACCGTGGCTACGGTGGAAAGCACAGCTCCGGCAACTGCAGGCCGCGAAACCACCGGATCTTTTCGTCCACGTGCCCCCATCGAGGCGATGGTGGCCACACTCGATACAAAGCCAGAAGCCAATCCCGCCAAGGGAAGGCCGAAGCGAGGCCCGAGCAGACGCACAGCGATATGGCCCCCGGCGCTGATCGACATGATCAAAATCACGATCTTCCAGACTGTCCGAGGATTAATAGCGCTAAACGGACCAACATATCGATCAGGAACCAATGGAAGTATCACCAGTGCAGCAGCCGCGAAGATAAGAGCATCGGTCAGTTCCTCCTCGCTGAGCACATCACGTATGAAATGGTGAATTCGGGTTCGAGCCATGAGCGCGATCGCTACCGTCACCGCCAGGGCCGAAGCGGTTACCGGCTCTTTTAGGGCAAATCCTCCGAGTAATACGGTCAGCAAGAGAGCGGTTTCTGTTGTCAGACCAGGATCCTTCTCTTCGGTGCGCATGTATCCGATTGCAGACAAGCCAGCCACCCCGAGAAAAGTTATCGCGAGCAGTGGCACCGCCCCCAATGCGAAGCTCACTCCGCCTGACAGAGAAGCAATCATGAATGTCCGGATACCGGCCGGAGAGCGCGACGGACCCTCCCCTTTTCGTCGCTCCCGTTCCGCACCGATGAGCAAGCCGATTCCGAGAGCGGCGGCAAACCGGAAAACAAGGTCGTACATGCCAGGCATCGATTGAGTGTTCATTGCTAAACACTTTCAGCTACGCAGGCCAGCTATGCTAGAAATGCTCAAGGCTCTCGCTAGGTGGCATCCACTGGTCGCCCTATGGCATATTTCGCGACTTTGTAGCCTATGTCGCTGCGTGACACCCTCAGCATTCGGGCTGCTTCGGCCTGCACGCCATTAGCCTGTTCCAATGCGCGCTCAATGAGGCCTTTTTCAAAAGCCGTGAGCAGTTCGCGGAGATCGACGTTAGCTGGCAGGGTTCGAAGCCAATCGCGCATCTCCATCTTCTGGGGGCCAGGTGCTACGTGGCCTCTATCGTCTACCGGAAGTTCATCAGCGGCAATTTCCTCACGGTGCCCCAAGATATGCGCTCGCTCCAAAAGGTTCCGCAACTCCCGTATGTTGCCGGGAAACGCATAGTTAGCGATTCTCTGCAGCGCTTGCGGGCTCATGCGTTTTGGCCGGACCTTCAAGTCCTTCGCAATTTGGGCTGACAGGATCTCGCAGAGGCCGGGTATATCCTCGTGGCGTTCGCGGAGCGGAGGAATGCGAATCGGAACAACCGCCAGCCGATAGTAGAGATCCTGCCGGAAGAGTCCTTGCTGCACGCGTTCTTCGAGGTTTCGGTGGGTGGCGACCAGGACCCGCACATCGACGGTGCGGGCCTGCGTGGACCCTACTCGCAGCACTTGGCCATCGACTAGGACGCGGAGCAATTTGGCCTGGGCGGCTGCCGACATCTCGCCAGCTTCATCCAGAAAAAGAGTTCCGCCATGCGCGGCTTCAAACAGACCCTGGCGGGCGCGGTCAGCTCCGGTAAAGGCTCCTCGCTCGTGCCCAAAGAGCTCGCTCTCCAACAGTGTTTCAGTAAAAGCCGCACAGTTGACTGCAATCAGAGGTTTCTGGGCCCTGCGGCTGTTCCGATGAATTGCCCTAGCTACCAGTTCCTTGCCTGTTCCCGTTTCTCCAACAATCAAGACAGTTGCGTCCGTCGGGGCAACGCGGGCGATCTGCTCGCGTACTTCTTTAATTTCGGTGCTGTTCCCGAAGATAGTGTCGGCCCCGAGGAGATTTCCAACGGTGGATTTGAGGAGTTGATTCTCGCGGACCAGATTCGTGCGCTCGCAAGCGCGCCGCACGGTCGCCCTGACAACCTCAGGATTAAAAGGCTTTGTGATGAAATCAAAGGCTCCCTTTCGCATGCTCTCGACAGCAAGCTCAATGGTCGGAACAGCGGTGAGGAAGATTACTGGCAACGACGGATCGTTCTCTAGAGCGACCGATAGGACCCTCAGTCCGTCTCCATCCGGCATCTTCTGGTCTGTGATCACTGCGTCGTATTCGCGCTCCGCCAGGAGAGGCAGAGCGGCCAGGACGCCGTTCGCCTCGTCAACCGTATGGCCATCGAGGTGAAGTTCTGAACTCAGTACGCGGCGCAAATTAGGCTCGTCATCCACAATCAATAATCTAGCCATGGCTGATTGCTCCAGAGTCGGGTGATGCTTCGTCAGAAATCCTCATGGTGAAGCATACGTGGCCTGGCTCATTCTGGGCTACGATCAGATCTCCGCCTTGAACTCTCGCGATGTTTCTCGAAATCGCAAGCCCAAGACCTGTTCCGTGCGGCTTGGTGGTGTAGAAAGGTTCAAAGATTCTGGACAGCACTTCCTTCGGAATCGGGTCACCCGAATTTTCGACCTGGAGCTCCACAATCTGGACTGACGGACGGCTACTACGGATCACGACCTGTCCCCCAACGGGTGTTGCATCGATCGCGTTGAGCAGCAGGTTCAGGACAGCCCTCTGCAATTGCTCGCGATCCACGTTCGCCCGCAATCCGTCTTCACCCTCGACTGCGATCTGGATTCCTCGTTTCAAAGCATGCACGTTGGCAATCTCGGCGATGTAACCTAAGACGTCCGCGAGGGCGACCAGAGTTCGTTTCGGCTGACTTGGACGCGCATAGGAGAGGAAATCACTGGTCAGTTTCTCCAGGCGAGCGGCCTCGCTGCGTGCGATCGCGAGCATCTCGCGTCGTTGTTGTTCCCCGACCTCAGGGCGGTCGGCCGTGACCAGTGAACTCGCGATGATGGAAACTGGGTTCCGAATTTCATGGGCCACTGCGCTCGAAAGGCGGCCAACCACGGCAAGTTTCTCTTCGACCATAAGTCGCTCACGCGTGCGCTCCAGTTCGTCGATGTTATCGGCTAGTCTCCTTTGATCGCTTCGAAGCTGATTAACAAGCAGCCAGACCAATAACCCCGTGAGCGCATACACAACCGAGATAACTCCGGCCTCAAGGTACTCGCTTGCATAGTTCGGGGGCTGAAATTTCGCAAAACGCCAAACCCAGAAGAAAGTCATCGAATCCGCAACGACAATCACGCTGATGCAGGTGGGAAGGTGAAAACGATAAGCGGCCTGCAAAACAGGTAAGGCAAGTAGGACGAAGTACGGGCTATTTCCCCGATGGGTAAAAAACATTAGGAGAAGGGCTAGAGCGATATTCAGGGATATCGAAATCCAAACGACGATGTCGGCCAGCACGTCACTGAGAGTGCGGACGCTGGCCCACAGCCAAAACAATTCCAGCATCTTGAACAGAAAGGCAGCCCCCAGAGTGACCAGCAAGGCGGGCGAGGGTGGGCCTAGTAGAGAAGAAAAAATGGAATGAAGAAGCAGCAGTGCAGCCAGAACAAATAGGTTCAGAGTTGCAAAAACCATCTCCTGCTGGCGGAACGACTCGAAGTCGAAGCGTGCTAGCAAACGGGCGGTTCGCGACTTTGGTATGTTTTGTGCCACTTTCGATTAGAGTACCTCCGGATGTTCGGGTCAAGAGAATCCCGGCGTCCTCGCTCTCCTCGCCGTTCTTAGCACTTCGAAATAACGCTAGATCAATGGCGGTTCCAGGCTGCAGGAAGGAGGAACGCTCGGCCCTGCTTGGAAAGGAGAGTGAGAATCGTCAACAATCCGATTATCGTCCCAAAAGGGAGAATAAAAAGATTGCCGACAGATAAAAGCAGTGCGAGCCTCCCGCACCAAACCCACAATTTTAGAAGGCCTGCACCTGCAAGTATGCCAGCTATCGAAAAGCCGAAAAGCACGTAAAGGACCCATCCACCAAGAAGCCCGATTCCGGGAACGTAGTCCTCAACTCTGATCGCTTCGACTCCCCCTTTTCCGCCGTACACACCCAGAATGAATAGGAACACGAAAGAGTTTAGGCTCCCCACCAGAATGTAGGCGCCACCGAGAATTCGCAGCCAAACCTTCATCGCATCCTCACACTCGGTAGCCGAGGTAGCTCATCAGCCTTGATGCAGCCGATGGCGGTCAGCTATGAAAGCCTGGCCGCCAATTCATATCCTCAAGGGTTGTTACGCAGTATTCCTGCGGACAATCCTCAGTCCTGCGTAAAGGGCCATGGACAAGAGACCAAGAAGCCCTGCCAACGGCACAAGACTGGCAGTCTTAGGGAGTTCTTGCGCCGTCGTTTGCTCGACAGTGGCCGTGATGGCCGGGGCCTCTCTAGTCCGTTCTATGAGCATAGGCCCTTCAAACGTCACGTTCGGGCGTGGAGGCGCCTGACCAGTCACAACCGCGTGCCTAGTGACAGATTGAACGGGCTCAACAGTCAACACAATTGCTGAAATTTTCATTCCTTTCCGTAGTTCGAACAGTGTCTTGTCCGTGCCGTCGATATGGAACACAGCATTATCTGGGACTGTAAACTCTCTGGTCCCACCCTCTGGCAAAGAAACGATCAGTCGACCGTGGCCTGCGTTGACGTGCCACACTCGCCCGTTCAATGTTCTCAGGGTTGTCACCTCCTGCGGAGTGGTAACGGTATGAATTTCCTGAGACAGCCTCGTGCCAGGTGTGAGCTCATGCGCGGTCAGATCTTTGCCATCGACCTGGAATCTAGCGTCCTCGCCGAGATTCAAGAGTTCGAATTTGCCGTTCTCCAGCTCTACGACAATCTCGTGACCTGACACGTGGATGACTTCCGCATTCTTGACATGAGTTGTTTGAACCTCATGCGTCGGCGGTTCCATTGTTTTCGTGGTTGATGGGTGCGTTATGTCTTGGGCGGCGATGCCCAGAGTCATGGCGCAAAGAAACGCCGGTATGACAAACGCTAGGCTGACCGTAGTGCTCTTAAAGTGCTTCATTGGTTTTCTCCTTCTAACAAAAGTGATCTTTCTTGTTGTTCCTCATCTTGCGCGGGTTGTCCCTTCAAAGACGCTTCGACTATGTAGCGACTTGGAGCCGGCCCGACAAAATAAAACGGATAGCACGTCACCAGCGTGAGCGAAGGGTTCCTTCTGGGCCTCAATACACTGACGTCCGCAGTGCTGGTGATCCGTACCCGATCCACTGCGTAAAGATCTGTTCTCGTTGTGGTAACCAGCTCGATCAAGTCGCCCCTGCGGATGTCCTTCAGGGGGCGAAAAAAACCATCCCGGTGTCCAGCGATGCCGATGTTGCCGCCCTGTCCTGGAAGTGAAGTGCCTGCAATTCGCCCCACCCCGCGGTTCAGTGTGAGCGCATCAGTGCCCTCTAACACCGGAACTTCCAAACGCAACGCAGGAATCCGTAAAACAGCAAGCGATTCAGCAGGCTTGCCGAGATTGGCCTTATACGACTTAGTACGCTGAATTGACCAGAGCGGGTTTTCAGTGTCCGGCGCCGGATGAAGGTCAGTGTTGCGGTTAGCGTCATCGAGCGATTCTTCCCTCGCGTCGCTTTCCCTGGCGGACTCAAGTTGCCTGGCTTCGAATTTCGCCATCTCTGCGCGGAACATGATGAACCTATCAATGTGGGCGAATGCGAACATGACCAAGAGCAGCAGACCTAACAAGAGCAGTCCGCGTTCAAAGATTCGAAGCGCTTTGGCGCCAGCCTTCATTTCGGCTTAGTCCTTATCCTGGTCTGTCTGCTTGGGAGGCGCAGCGTTGGCGTCTGCAGGAGCCGAAGTCACCATCGCCCGTACGCCGAATTCGTGCACGAGCCTGCCTCCGTTGTGGGCGGTATTGACCAGCAGCAAGGCGCCCGCGCTGTATAGAACGAGGAAAGCCAGCGGCAGAATGGTTGTCGTCAGGCGTGTGTCTGCTCTTTTCAGCAACCATGGCACAGCTAGCAGCGCGAGGAATATCACCGACAGCACACTGAAAACGGCTTGCGTGCGCTCGGCAAGGGATTCGTGGGTTTCGAGGACTAGTTCCATCCCCGGGGCCCGTTCGGCGAGTTTGCCTGCAGCTTCCCCTGTCTCGACCGCTACGAAGATTGCCGCTGTTCCAACCAACAGCAAGACCATCGCGGCAATCAGGTAAGAACGGCCCTTGACCGGCGTCAGCACAGCACCAACCACTATGAAGATCGGGGCAATTAGCAAGAGTGCAATCGGAAAATGAATGATCAATGGGTGCAAGGCATCCCAACTCGGAATTGCCGGAAATTCAAGCATAAGAACTCCTTAAGCTGACGAAGCGGGACGCCCGTTCGACGGCCCGGTTGCTAGCTGACTTTCTCGTACTTGTGAAATACGAAAGACATTTTGAAAAGTCCTTCTGGATGTCGCGTGCCCACAAACCGTACACACGAAATAGCCCTTCGCTTTGGACCTTTGTCTCGTCTGCTCAATAGCGTTCATTGGTTTCAATTCCCTCCTGGAGAACGATACGGAGGAGTGAGCTGTGAACTTGCAGGCCGTTGCGAGAGTCGTAGTCGACGAAACCCAACCTCCTGAATCGGTTCATAAAGAAGCTGATCCGCGAGCGAGTTGTGCCCACCATTTCAGCCAATGTCCCCTGACTAACGCTTGGAACCACGGTCTGGGGCGCGCCTTTCTTATCGAAATGAGCAAGCAGCAGAAGAATTCGGGCTAGCCTCTTTTCGCTGGAATTGAAAAGCTGATCAACAAGGTCCGCTTCGTATCGGATGTTTCGTGCTAACAAATGCTCAATAAACATCGCGGAAAAAGCGTGTTCCTGGTGAAGCGTGTGCATCATCTTCTTTTTCTCGATTCGCAGAACAGTACAATCGCTCATCGCGATCGCAGACTCCACGCGGAGAGACTGACCTGCAAGGCAACCCTCGCCAAGAAACTCGCCCTCACCTAATATGCCGATGGTTGCTTCCTTGCCGGTCTTCGAGACCACGGTGAGCTTTACCTTGCCGTTCTGGATGTAAAACACAGCGTCGCTCTGATCCCCTTGCGCGAAGATGGTTTGCTTCTTCGGGAAGAGCACAGATTTCCTGCCTTCGCCAATCGTGGCAAGAAATATGTTGGGGTCGAAACTGTGCTTCTTCTCAACGGGAGAGTGAATGATCAGAGGGTGCAAGGCATCCCAATTCGGAATCGCCGGAAATTGAAGCATAGAAACTCCTTAATCCGAAGAAACGGGACGCCTTTCGATGACTCGGTTGCTAGCTGACTTTCTCGTACTTGTCTTTGTGCGTGAAACACGACGGGCACTTCGAAAAATCCAGTTTCGAGGTCGTGTATCCACACACCGTGCACACGAAATAGTCCTTTGCCTTGGACCCTTTGAGTTTGGGGAGATTATTCAAGGCCTCGGAATACAGCTTGGCGTGTTCGGCCTCCGCCGTCTTCGCATAGTTGAGGGTCTGGACCGCGTCTCTGTTCCCCTCGGCGCGAGCCTGCTTGAGGAATTCCGGATACATGGTGTCGCGCTCGTACGACTCTCCCTTGATTGCAGCGTCAAGGTTTTCCTTGGTCGACTTGACGACCGGAGTCTCGATCTTTGCCTCGGGTGTGCCGCCCATCTTCTTGATCACAGCGGCGTGGTTGGCGGCGTGAACTTCCTCAGCCTTGGCTGCGGCGCGGAACAGACTTGCAACTTCGCCGTACCCTTCCTGGTCGGCTTTTTCTGCGAACGCGAGGTAGCGTGCGTGGGCGTTGCTTTCGCCGTTGAACCCGGCCTGCAGGTTGTCGAGCGTCTTAGTTGCGGCCATCGCCCCGTTTGGCAGAGCAATCAAGGCGAGCGTCAGCACAAGCGCACTGTAAGCGAACTTCTTCATACCCAGTATTCTCCATTTCAGTTTCAACTAATGGCGACCTGCATCGAGATCGCTTGTCGAAGAGAAGGGCACGGCGTGGGCCAAGCATCAGCTCTTGGCAAGTTGCACAGAACAAACAGCAAAGCCGCGTAGATGTGAGCCGCAGTTCAACCAATGTCAGAAGAATCGGACGGGGGCCGTCCGAACCATCGGACGCCACAAGGAGTCTGACGTCCGATTGATCATCCATTCAAGCGGGCGTCCAAGCTGGGGAACGCAGGCACCGGACTAGCAACAGGCCCATCGAGTTTGTTTTCTGTCAGTTAGCACCTCCTATTCTTGGTGGAATCCCGAGAGTAAAGACTTGTAATTTCACCCAACTTCAGTCCTGCTCGGCATTCAGCATGCACCGAGGGTAGAGGGTGCTTGTGTTGTTCAAGGACATGTTATGAAGATTCTTAAGCGCCATTGGCTGATCGTGATCCTGGCCATGCTGGCAGCCGCTGCCATTGCCGCATTCCAATGGAAGGGGAACGACAATCAGCAATATTTCACGGCTAAGGTTGACCGCGGTGACATCAGCCAGGTAGTCGAGGCCACCGGCACTATCAATGCCGTAACCAGTGTGCAGGTCGGCTCTCAGGTTTCTGGGACCGTCTCTCGTCTCTACGTGGACTTCAATTCCCGCGTAAGAAGAGGACAGGTTATAGCGCAGATTGATCCCGCACTCTTCGAAGGATCGTTGCTGCAGGCGAAAGCTGATTTGGCAAACGCCCGGGCCAGCGTCGCCACCGCGAAAGCGAATCTCCAGAAGGCGCTGGCTTTGCAGATTCAGACTACGGCTGACTACGAACGAGCGAAAGCTTTAACAGCGCAAAGCGTCATGAGCACGCAGCAACTAGACTTGGCCAAGGCCAACTGTGATTCTGCCGTGGCCGGCGCATCTGCAGCTGACGCTCAGGTGAAGCAAGCCGAGGCCCAGGTGGAGCAGCGGGAAGCTGCCGTCAAGGTGGCCCAAACCAATCTGGACTACACCACCATACGTGCTCCCATCGATGGCACCGTCATTGCACGCAACGTGGACGTTGGCCAGACGGTTGCGGCTTCGTTACAAGCACCGACGCTTTTCACTATTGCTCAAGACCTGACCAAGATGCAGGTCTATGCGAGCACGGATGAATCCGACGTAGGCGCTATCCGGCCAAAGCAAGAGGTCACCTTCAAGGTCGACGCATATCCGAAGGAGACCTTCAGCGGCCTGGTTTCGCAGGTCCGGATGAACGCGACCTCTGTTCAGAACGTCGTTACCTACAACACGATCATCGATTTCGATAACCCTGAAATGAAGCTGTTCCCCGGTATGACCGCCTACATAACGATTCCCGTGGCTTCGGCAACTGACGTACTCCGAGTTCCTAATAGCGCCCTCCGCTACAAACCCGACATGAAGGCGGAAGAAATTCGTGCCATTTACCAGAAATTTGGGCTCGACAACCCAGGCGCCCCGTCCGTCGGGAATCATGCGGCGGCAAACAACGGCCCGGAATACGTTGGAGAAGCGTTGAAGAAAATCAACCGTCGCACGAGTGCAGGCCAGAACGAGGCAATCGGCCTCACGACAACAGTTCCTCATAGCCCGGATGTTGTTGTCCTCTGGAAAGTGCGTCCAGACCGGACTCTAGAACCGGTGAGGATCCGATCCGGCATAACCGACCACACTGTGACGGAGGTCGCCGAGGTATTCAACGGGTCGCTGACCAGCGATGAGGACCTGGTTACAGGAACTGTCATTGCCGGACCAAAAATGGGGCCCGGGACAACAAATGCAAATCGGCATTAAGGCAAATGCGGAGAAACTCGTGGTCACGATGAGCAAATTCGAGATCGACGTCCCGATCCGGCAACCGATGGAAGCGACGATTCGCATCCTCGATGTCCACAAATACTACGAATTGGGTGAAACTCGCGTCCATGCCCTGCGGGGCATCACGATGGACATCGTCGGTGGTGAGTTTGTGGCCATTATGGGCGCAAGCGGAAGTGGCAAATCTACTTTCATGAACATTCTGGGCTGCCTCGACAAGCCCAGTTCCGGAAAATATTTCCTCGACGGGATCGACGTATCAAGCCTTGGCAAGGATGAGCTGGCAGCAATACGGAATCGAAAGATCGGCTTCGTGTTCCAGGGATTCAACCTGCTCTCACGGACCACAGCGCTGGAGAACGTGGAGTTGCCGACCTTGTATGCACAGGTTAGCAAGGAAGAGGGTGAGGAGCGGGCGCGCGAGGCGCTTGATCTTGTCGGACTCGGAGACCGCTCAACACATTTTCCTTCACAGCTATCGGGCGGCCAACAGCAGCGAGTCGCGATTGCGCGCGCCCTGGTTAACAAGCCTTCGATTCTGCTGGCGGATGAGCCTACCGGCAACCTGGATAGCCGCACGTCGGTGGAAATCATGGAGATTCTCGGGAGGCTGAACGACGCTGGACTGACCATCGTTTTGGTTACCCACGAGCACGATATCTCGCAGTTTGCCAAGCGCACGATCCAGTTTCGAGACGGTAGAGTTCGTCGAGATGAGCTTGTGGTAAATCGCCAGACCGCGTCCGAAGTGCTAAAGAGCCTTCCCGTAGAGGAGGACTAGCAACCCGATCGTCTCCTGAAGGGGAATTACTTATGGACTTGATCGCCGTAGCGCGAATCGCGGTGCGAGCTCTGGCTCGCAACAAGATGCGCTCTAGCCTTACCATGCTGGGCATCATCATCGGTGTGGGTGCCGTTATCGCGATGGTGGGAGTTGGGCAAGGAGCACAGCAGCAGGTACAGCAGCAAATCGCTGCCATGGGTTCGAACATTCTCTTCGTCGGGTCGGGCACGGTCACGCGGGGTGGAACCCATATGGGTTGGGGCGCCACGAAGACTCTCATATACGCCGATATGCTCGCCATCTTAAGAGAGTGCCCAGCGGTCAAAGCTGCCGCACCCGGCAGTAATACCAGTACACAGGTTGTTTTCGGCAACGACAACTGGGCTACTCGAATCAACGGCACCGAGCCGCAGTACTTCGACATCAGAAACTGGCCATTCCAGGAGGGGACCGCATTCACGCAGCAAGATGTGGAAATGGCGGCGAATGTAGCGGTCATCGGCGAAAGCGTGCGTAAGAACCTATTCGCAGCAACCGATCCCCTCGGACAAACCATTCGGATCAAGAGTCTCCCTTTCAAGGTCGTGGGCGTGCTCGCGCAAAAGGGGACCTCAGCAGCAATGGGCGACGATCAGGATGACGTGGTGCTTGTTCCTATCACAACCCTTCAGAAGAAGATAACCGGGCAGGATTGG
The DNA here is from genome assembly GCA_963825155.1 of uncultured Acidobacteriaceae bacterium. GTDB lineage: Bacteria > Acidobacteriota > Terriglobia > Terriglobales > Acidobacteriaceae > Sulfotelmatobacter. The sequence goes on from CAWGRZ010000010.1 coordinate 372,575, forward strand.
CTACGTTGGATCATGGTCTCCGCCAGTTCGCGTCAGGCAAGCTACGCCGCCCAGGAGCAGATCACATCGCTGCTGCGGGATCGTCACCGCATTCGTGTCGGGCAGGACGACGACTTCATGGTACGGAACCTGGCCGACATGGCTGACCTCGCAGACCAGGCCGGCAGTGTGATGACCATGCTCCTGGCGTCGATTGCCAGCGTTTCATTGATCGTCGGTGGTATCGGCATCATGAACATTATGCTGGTATCGGTCACGGAGCGTACTCGCGAGATTGGAATTCGCATGGCGATCGGCGCCACTGAGCGCAATGTGCAAAGCCAGTTTCTGACCGAGGCGGTTGTGCTCAGCCTGATTGGCGGCGCGATTGGAATCGTCTTCGGGATGGGCGCCTCCTACCTGATCACCAAGACGTTGGGCTGGGTGGTGTTGGTTTCTCCGCTCGCGATCGTAACGGCGGTGGTGTTCTCCATGGCGGTGGGGATTTTCTTCGGCTTCTACCCCGCGCGGAAAGCGGCGCACCTGAATCCGATCGAGGCGTTACGCTACGAGTAGAGGCGGCTCGCAAGGCGCGATGCGAAAGGAATTCAACAAGGAGGGCAAGGTGAAGCGGGAGACACTTCATTCGGCTGGTGGAGGAAGTGTTGGACTCGCTTCCGATGGAATTCCGGAGCGGATCCACAATCTCGCCGTAATCGTTGAGGACCGGCCGAAGATGCGCAAGAAAGCGCGTGGGCTAGGAGGCTAGAAATCGGTCCCAACAAGCCCCGACTGCTGCTGGGAGTTTTCCAGGGTGTGCCTACCAACGCAGAAAAGCGTGTTCGACCTTTCACCTCGGACCGAACCGCATCGTCCTCTACCAGAAAAATATCGAAGCGGTCTGCCGGAACGACGCAGAAATCCGTCATGAAGTCCGGCAGACCGTTCTCCACGAACTGGGACACTACTTCGGGATGGACGAATCCCAACTTAAAGACGTTTAGCTCCAAGCGGAGTCGGTTCATTTCCCGGACGCTGCTGAGCTGCTGCAATGCCGCAAGGAACTGTCAGTCCACATATACGGTGATTGCGATCCGATCCCTGGGGTACCTACGGTTGTACAGGTAATAGCCGTCTTCGGAGTAAACGACATAGACATCATCATTGTCGTACCAATCGTCTGCCCAGTACTCTGGCCATGGATCCATGAAACCGAACCAAAAGCCTCCGTACTGGAACCGCGGATACCCGCCATACAACTCCATCGGGTACCTGTGGATACGGAACCAGTGATTCGCGCCAAAGCTGCCACGATAATGGGCATCTGGAATGCGGTAGCCGGTGTAACCGCCACGTTGCCGCCAATCGCGGTGCTCGGACTGCCAGTCACGTGCGCGATGCTGCTGCCACACCTCTCTCTGCTGATCGTGCTGCACCCGTTGCCGCTGCTGTGAGGACCGATTGTCCTGTTGTTGAGCGCGCTGTTGCTGCTGCTTGCTCCGGTCCTGTTGCTGAGCGCGCTGTTGCTGCTGCTCGCTCCGGTCCGGTTGCTGGGCCCGCGGTTGCTGCTGCTTGCTCCGGTCCGGTTGCTGGGCCCGCTGTTGCTGCTGCTTGCTCTGGTCCGGTTGCTGGGCCCGCGGTTGCTGCTGTTTGCTCTGGTCCGGTTGCTGGACGCGACTCTTTTTTTGGTCTTGCTGTTGTTTATTTCTATCAGGCTGCCGCTTTTCAGGCTTGCTTTGCTGAACCTGTTTTGGAGGCTTAGCCTCTTGGTGTTGGTCCTGCTGTGCGTTCGTTGAAGCTGTGGCTCCGAGAAGAAGCAGTAGAACTCCCGTGCTGATGATTCCAAAGCGTTTCATGACTCTTACCTCCATTACGTCTATTTCTTGCGTCCCGCTATGCGAGCGCCGGGTTGGTGTTGCGCCGCCGGTCCTACTTGCCAGATTCGTTCCTGGGAGACTTCTTGTTCAGAGTGGCAAGGAGCAATTTCGCCGAGGCTGGCGGGCGAATCGCACTATTGATTACGACGTCCTTCGCCGTGGTTCCCTTTCCGTAGAGCCTCTCGTTACCATCGTTGTCGGGACGGAGAGTTGAGCCCTCCAGAGAGATCCCGGCGAACAATCCTCTCGCACGCGAATACGACAGAATTTCCGCCCGCATTGTGACATCCGTCGAGGCCGCAGCGCTGCGTCCTTTTGGTCCGGCTGCAGCAGCCACGTCGCCGCCGAGTTTGACCTGGCTGGTGAGAATAGAATCAGCACCGCGTCGATTCATCACCAATAAGACAAAGTCTGTCGCTTGGCCTCCCAACTGCAATCCGAAGCTTCCCCCTTCGAGCGCCATCATGGAAGGTGCACTCCAAGGTCCGCTGAACTCCTTGCCGCTCCGGCAAGTCATCACGCCGCGGCCGTAACTGCCCCCGAAGCCGATTGCAAATTTCAACACCGAAGGCAGCACAATGACGCATTCCGCTTTATCCAGAAGGTCCTCTGGAATATCGTCGGGAACATTTAGAATCTCAACCATTACTTTCCCAGCATTCTTAATGCGATTGTTTTCATCTTTTGAGCGTACGCAGGTAAGCAAAACAGCGCAGCCATTGCCAATAATAGGAAGACACGTTTCGTCAGTTAACTCCTTTCCAAACCATGTTTAATCTGGGCCTGACTCAAAATCCCTTCTATGAAAGGGCCAATCAAAGGTCATACCGCCTCGGGTGAGGGTAGTTGTCGTGTTCTGGCTGGCTGCTTTTGGCGTGCCAGCCAGAACTCTCAACCCGAAGGCTTAGAACGTCAGCTTCATTGCTACCTGAAGTTGCCGCGCAGACGTTGTACCGTCCGACCGCGTCAGCGTCGAGGTCGAAACACCGAACGTACCTGGCGCCCCTCGACCATTGCCGGGTTGGTAGAACTGCGGGTGATTGAAGATGTTAAACAGCTCAAAGCGGGTCTCCAGTTTGACTCGTTCCGTGATGCTGGTCCTCTTGGCCAGCGCCATATCGAAATTCGAATAGCGCGGGCCGTAGAACTGATTACGTCCGAGATTGCTGGCAGTGTTGTAGTCCGGATTTGCGAAAGCGCAGTAGCTGACGCCGGTAAGGGTTTGGGAGGGAATACCGGCGTACAGAGAGGAGCCTCCGACCGAGCAACCGGAGAAGTCTCGCGTGTTACCGATCAGTTCGGCTCGATCGCTCAGGCCCGTATGCTGAGAGTCGCGCGTGCCCCAGATATCATAGGGATGGCCGGTCTGAAAGCTGGTAATTCCCGACAGCTGAAAGCCTTCCATGATTCGGCCTAGCAGCCCCTCACCCCAATAGGTTCTTCCTTTGCCGAAGGGAAGTTCCCACGTGTAGTTGATCGACAGCCGATGGCGGAGGTCAAAGTCGGAATTGCCGCGTTCGGCTGCCAGATTGTAGGAATTTCTTGGAAAGGTACGGTCACCGGCAGCGGCGTCGAGCGGATCGCTGCCGTCATCAATCGCATGAGACCACGTGTATGCGGTCTGGACTTGGAACCCTTGCGAGAAGCGCTTGGTCACTGTGGCCTGGAATCCGTTGTAGTTGGAATTTGCAATCGAGCGGTTCAACGCCGCCTGATAGAAAGCATTGTTGCCAACCGGGGAAGGAGTGAATCCCCCAAACCAGAGATTGCTCCCGACTAGTACGGCAGGGTTGGTTCCCGCGGCAAGCAGTTGAGCCACAATCGCCGGATTCGGTGCATTGCCATCCACCACGCGCAACAGATGACTTCCTTTCGAGCCGATGTAGTTCAGGTCGACGAGCACGTTTTTTGCGACTTCGTGCTGCACGCCGAAATTCCAGTTCTGCGAATACGGCATCTTCAAGTTCGGATCCAGCAATACGGGGTAGATTCCCGCCCCGTCTTGGACTGTCGGTGAGGAAATCTGATCTGCAGGGAAGGGAATGTTGGCGATCACATCCAAAGGCAGGTTGAAGAAATCCTGTTGGAATGGCGGGTTGCCTCGTGCGTTCCCAAACAGGTTGCCGAAGATGCGATCGTGGAAGATACCGTACGCGCCACGAACGGACGTCTTGCCCTTCTTGAAGGGATCCCACGCGAAGCCAATTCTCGGTTCAAAATTGGTAAAGTCATTGTTGTACAGAAGGCGTCCAGAGCCTGGACCAGCCAACTGGAAGGTGAATGGTGCCGGACCGTTCGCTGGCACGTAGAGGTTCGAAAGATTTCCACCCGCCTCGTAGGGCACTCCGTTGAACTGGTAACGGAGACCAAGATTGAAGGTCAGATTCGAGCGGAACTTCCAGCTATCCTGCGCGTAAAAGCCGTACTCCCGCTGCCGGAATTTGCGGTTGTCGGTAGGCGTGCGCACTCCGCTCTTGTTGAAGAACTGCGACTGTGTTTCAGTATCGGCTAACCCGACCAGCATCCATCCCATGTTCTGGATTGTGGGATCCGTTACTCCGGCAATCGATGCTGCATCAAAATTGTTAAAGGCGTTGAATGTCAGATAGTCGCGAGACTGGAAGGCATTGAATCCGTCCTCGTATACGAAGCGGAATTCGCTTCCGAACTTCAACGTGTGCGCACCCTTCACCCATGTGAAGTTGTCCGCCAGGCTGTAAGTACCAGTGCGCCTGCTTTGCCCGTTGCTGTCGCCCAGTGAACCGCAGCCGAACGTATTGAGGCCCGGAAGAATGAAGTCGCGTCCACGGCCAAAGCGATCCGTACCGCTGATCGCGTCGAACACGCTGGTACCACCGCAGGCAAACGGAGCGTCAACGCGATTAAAACCGGCTTTGAATTCGTTCACCCGGGTCGTTCCTAGCAAGGCGGTGTAGTTGGCCGAGATTCCGTGCGTCTTCGAGGTTAGCGACACCACGTCGAGACCTGGCAGGAATTCGCTGTGCGATGGATTGGGATCGCTGAAGTAGTTGTAAGCGTACCGCAGAGCAAGATTGTGATTATCGGTGAATCGATGATCGAGCCTGGTCGTCAAGTTATACACGTCTTGCGCTGAACGGCTTGGGAAGTAGTACCATCCGCGGGTTGCATCAATCGCCGCACCATTCGGTTGGGGATACAGAGCCAGAATCTTCTGGATCGTGGGGTCCAGGCTCAGTCCAGTGAGATTACTTGGATCGTTTGGGTTGGCAAGGTTCACACTCACGGGACCATTTTCGGCGTCATTGTAGGTAAAGATACCGCTCTTGAACGCATCGGTAGGAACAACCGTGTTGTTCGTCAGCGTTGTCCGGAAGCGTTGAAACTCGTTGTTCACGAAGAAGAACGTCTTGTCCTTCCAGATCGGTCCGCCAAAAGAAAACCCGAACTGATTCCGGACGTAGGGGTTCTGCCGATCGGGAGGGGTGTTGAAGAAATCGCGCGCTCCTCCAAACCCGTTGTAACGGCCGTACCAGTAGGCATCGCCGCGGAATTCATTGCTTCCGCCCTTGGTCACAATGTCGATAATGGCCCCGGTATTGCGGCCATATTCGGGGAGGAAGTTGTTTGTAATGACTCGGAATTCCTGTGTGGCTTCGGGATTCAGACTGATCACTCCGCCCGCCCCTCCAGGAACAGAAGTGTCGTTGTTGTCTGTTCCATCGAGCAGGAAGTTGTTGTTCCGCTCGCGTGATCCGTTTACCGAGAACCCACCCAGACGTGTATTGCTTTGAATTGTTCCCGGCGAGAGGAGCACAAGCTCGTAGGGGTTTCGAGTGAGCAAAGGTAGGTTGGTCATCCGTGTCGTGTCCACGATGTTGCTGACTTGAGAGCTTTCCACCTCCACCGGGCTCTCAATCAGTCCCTTAACTTCAACTGTTTCCGCGGTCCCTTTGATTGTGAATTCCGCATGCAGCGCAACCACCTCCGCGACAGTCACGACTACGTGGGAATACTCAGGAGTCTTGAAGCCGGGCGTCTCGAAGGTGACCTCGTAATTGCCCGGCGCCAGATTCGGGATCGTGTAGCTTCCAACATCGCTGCTGGTTGCGACACGAATAGCGTTGGTCGCGAGATTCCTCACGGTGATCTGAACATTTTGGAGAACCGCCCCCGACGGATCGGTGACGGAGCCGGCGATGCTCCCGGTCTGCGCCATTGCGGCGGTGGACAACAGGATGATCAGGATCACTATCCATGAATTAGATCGTTGCATATTTCTCTCCTGGGATTAATCTTCGTCGGACAGTCGTGACTGTTTGTGGAGAACTCACTTGTCAGTTCCGATCGCGTAGAGGACTCCTAAGAAATGCGAAGCAGCGTCCATCTGTCGTCGCTCACTCGTCTCTGGCGCGCCGGCATACCACAATTCCCGGGCGCGGAGACGGATTGCAGCTTGAGCTTGAGCAATGCGTGTTTTCACTTTCCTGCGGTCTGGCTCCAAAACGGCTTCTCTGTATAGCGCCAGCCAATTCCGACTCTCGTTCAAGTTCTCCATTGGTGTCTTCCTTGCGTGTGAGTGTGGTCACTCCCTGACGAGAGCGCCGCGTTGTCAACCGATCTACGCTGTGGAGTTTCGAAAAGGACTTGTTAACAGCGAAGAAGGCAGAACGACTTCAGCATGGAACGGCCAGCGCGCCAACTGATCTTGGCCTCCAGAGCGCGCACTCTGCGGGGGGACTCAGTTGGTGCGGTTGTGACCGCATTTGGTTCGTGTTGTTGCGTTTGGGTTGTGCTTCTGGAACTCAGCGAACTGTTGATACGACTGGCGACAATGGCGATCGCCGAAGGACCGGGATCCTCTTCTTCGTCGTCGCCTGAGCCCGTTGGCGGAGCTATCGCAACCAGCGCGAGGGCTACCAGTCCGACAACCCATAGCCGGGAGGACCACGTGACCCGATTTAGAAAGTGCGCACCCGTATGGTTGCTCCGCCGAAGGGTTCGAGAAAATACATCACAAACCACCGACCTCGGCCCTCCGGATTGCTCGTGAGTTCTCTCGCGGTAGCGTCCTCGAAACTCCGAACACGAGTAGAACTTCGATCTAGCGCACGGCGTGTGCCAAGCACTAACCGGCGACAAGTTGCACAAAATAAAAGTCAAGGACAACAGAAGTCTCACGTGCAGGTCCGCACGCGTCAAAGGAATCGGACCGCGAACGTCCAAACTATCGGACGTTATGACAGTTCAGGGTGCCCGCTATGACTAAGTGGAGAAGGACGAACGACCGGACTCCGACGGTCTGTTGCCTTTGTTCTCTGTCGCTTGGCTTTTCCTCGCACCGATTGAAAACGCTGGCGAGTAAAGATTCGTAACCGTCTTCTTCTCGTGGCGCCCCGGCCCTCAACATGCACGGAACGTCGTTGAGGGCGCAGAGATGCGAGAAGCACTGAAAATCTGCGGAAGAGATTGGCCGCTGAAAGTCAGACCTAGGCCGGCCTTGACGCACAAGATCGGCAGGTGGGCGATGAAACACACCAACGCAGCACTGGCAAGCTCCCTCGCCCTTTTCTTGATTCTTGCGCAACCCGTCCTAGCGCGTCCCGACGATCAGGTCCAGAATGACGATTCGCAGCGCACTTCACAACAAGAACCCAAGGTGAAACCAGGCAGTAAAGATGACGTCGATGCCATCGGAAACCGCGACGTTGGCGGCGGCCGGGGGCTTGGGAATTGGTATTCGTTGGAAACTGAGATCCGAATGGGCCGGGAATACGCGCAAATGATCGACACGACCGTGAAATTGGTGCAGGATCCGGTCATTACCGAATACGTCAACCGCATTGGACAAAACATTGTGCGGAATTCTGACGCGAGAGTGCCGTTCACCATCAAGGTGATTGACTCCGATGAAGTGAATGCTTTCGCTCTTCCCGGCGGATTCTTCTTCGTGAATACCGGACTGCTGCTGGTCGCGGACGAAGAAGCGGAATTGGCGGGGGTCATGGCTCACGAGGTTGCCCATGTGGCTGCCCGACACGCAATGCGGCAAATGACACGGGGGGCCCTTGCAAACATCGCGTCGATCCCATTGATTGTTGTCGGTGGAGGAATCGGCTATGCGGCTGGAGTGCCGATGAGCTTCATTTCTCCGTGGGTTCGAAGAAGGCGGATTATCTCGGACTGCAATACATGTACAAAGCGGGATACGACGCAAGTTCTCGAAAAATGCCGAGAAGAAGAAGCCGGGCACTTGTCCAAAGGTTTGCTTTCACCCTCCAAGACCGTGTGTCGAAGATCAGAGCAGACCGACACCAAGCTTCCACGAGGCTTCTATTACTTGAATAACCTCCGTGAGGGTGTGAACAGCATGGGCAAGTTGTTGGCGGAACTGGAAGAAAGAAAGTCGCAGGGCAGCGAAGCACAGCAGATGGCCGTTCAGAGGTCCCGGCCGCACCTGGTTGCCTTGGCAGCCGAGACGACTGAAGCTCTCAACCTACTCCGGGCCAGAAGCGGGAACGTGATGCAGCCCCAATACAAGGAGACGGTTGCGGACTTGTCCAGGCAAGCGGACATTCTCTATCAAACCGTGGACGCGATCGTGGATTACCACAATGCAGATGACCGCCTGGACAAGCTGGAGGCTTCACATGGTGGCTCGGGCATTTGATGCCGAGCCGATTGTAGAAACACCAAAGGAACGAGGGCCGGCGTCGCTGCCGGCGGCTTGGCAACGGCGGCCCTCAGTCAGACTCCATCGGATCCGAGAATCAATACAACTCTTGCCGCCTAAATCGACATAACTTTGGAGGATGCTATGAAGACCACGGTGATGCTGGCAGTTCTCTTGTTGAGTGTGGCGGCCTACGCACAGGACTCAAACCCGCAAGATTCGACAATCGATAGCGCCCAGTCAACTCGCAGCACGGCTTTAAGCCAGAAGGGAGTTGACCGCGTCGTACGAAAGAAGTGCGCCACGAACTGGTCATGCTTCCGTACTATGGCGTGTTCGACAATCTGCTGTACAAAGTGTCGCCGGATGGCACTGTGACCTTGCTCGGCGAAGTAAGCCGTCCGACGCTGAAGTCAGACGCCGAAAGGGCGGTGAGGGAGATTGAAGGTGTCGAGCGAGTGGATAACCAAATCAAAGTGTTGCCCGTATCGCCCAACGATGATCGTATTCGACGAGCGACGTATCGCAAGATCTATGGCAATAGCGTGCTCTCGCAGTATCAGTTTCGTGCCGTTCCGCCGATTCACATCGTCGTGGACAATGGCCACGTGACGCTGGAAGGCGTCGTGGCGCGCCAAATGGAGAAGCAGGTCGCCGGAATGCAAGCGAACAGCGTGTCCGGTGTGTTCTCGGTGGAGAACAATCTTCGAGTGGAGAACGACTAGAGCGGCTGCTTCCGGAAAAGCGGGTTCGCGGAGACCACCGTAGAGGGAGGGTGACATGAAAGCCCTGGAAGTGAAACCGCAGATCGCACTCAAGAACATTCTGTTCGCAACTGATTTTGAGGTGTCGGCTAGCCGGGCTTTGCCATTTGCAGTCGCGTTGGCAAACCGGTATGAAGCAAAGCTCTACGCGGCTCACGTCATACCGCTGGAGGCGTACGCCCTTGCTTCTCCCGAATTGATAGATCGCGTCTTAAAGGAGGCTGGAGACTTCGCGGGATACACCCTGAATCAGATCATAGGCTCGCTCCGATGTCGCGGCCTGTGTTGTGACGTGCTGTTGGGAGAGGGAAACGTAGCTGACGTGCTCGAAGAGTGGGTGCAGACATACTCCGCTGACCTGGTTGTGGTCGGTACGATCAGCCGCGCAGGCTGGGGCAAAGTGGTCCTCGGTTCGGTCGCTGAGGAAGTGATTCGAGAAGCGACGTGCCCGGTGCTCACTGTCGGACCGCACGTCACAACACTGGCTTCCGACGGAGTTCACAGCATCATTTGCGCAACGGATTTCTCCTCTGCTTCTCTGCGGGCTCTCGAATTCGCCGTGTCTCTGGCGCACGAGTATAAAGCGCATCTCACCCTTGTACACGTCATCGAAGGGAGCCTCAGGGACTCGCCACGTCTTGCCATTCAACAAGACGAGAATCGCCTGCGCGACATGATCCCTCCCGAACCCGAACTGCTTTACCGGCCAGAGGTGGTCGTAGAAACGGGAGCAGTTGCAGATCGCATTCTGAACCTCGCGGCTGATTTGTCTGCTGACTTCATCGTCATGGGTGTCCGAGGAGCGGGGGCCTTCGCGCAGACTGCAAGCCGTTTTGGCTCGATTGCGCACAGGGTGGTAGCTCTTGCTCCGTGTCCGGTGGTGACCGTCGGTAACGTACAGAAAGCTGAGGACGACTAGATAAACGAGGTGCCTTTATGGATTCGGCAACGATTCTGGTGTTGGTCCTATGCGCGGGCGTTGTGGCTCTTCTTATGTGGTTTGAAATCAACTCGCGCCGAAACGAAGCCAGCAAGAAGGCAGCAGTCTGCGGACGCGGAAACGTTACCGCGAGGAAAGCCGGACCGCTGTTGAACCGAAGAGCGACAAAAAGAAAGCTGCATAGCCTCAAGCAAAGCGAGAAAAGGAGTTCATCATGACAGATCGTTGCATCATCGTCACCGATGGCGACGTGGACAGGCTCAGGCGTTTGGTCCGGGCTCTCAAGTATTCTCTCTTTCGAGATCAAAGGCAGCTCGAACTTCTCGATGAGGCACTGGAGAGCGCCGAGGTCAGGCCTCCGGCTCGAGTTCCCAAAGACGTAGTCAGGATGAATTCCCGTGTCCGTGTTCTCGATTTTGATACGCGACGGAAGGGGCTGTACACGTTAGTTTTTCCTGAGGAGGCAAACATCTCGCGGGGCTTTGTTTCCGTTCTCGCGCCGCTCGGGATTGCGCTGCTCGGTCGCAGAAAAGGGGAGGTCATCGAGGCGAAAGTTCCCGGAGGGATCAGAAGGTTGAGGGTCGAACATGTACGGTCTGGGTCTGAAATCACAAGGAAGCGAGTCCCGCTAGATCGATCAACTCGTAGAAGACTTCGTTTGGGTCAATTAACTCCAGGCGTCACTCGGGCGGCCTAGCCCTTATGCCCCTTCCAATAGGAACTCCCGCCAAGACATCTATCTCGACTGCGAGAGAAACCTACATCGCGGTAGTGACCGTGATCGCAATTGGCGCGCATCTGATTCTCCGCTATTCGACTCACCTACCACCGTCGATTTATCTGGGTCCGTTGTTCTTTGCGCTGATAGTCGGAGGAATTCCAATCCTGTTGAGTCTGGGCAAGAAACTCTGGCAGCGAGAGTTTGGCTCGGACTTGCTGGCTGGAATCTCTATTGTGGCTTCCGTTGCAATGGGCGAGTACCTCGTGGGGTCAATCATAGTATTAATGCTTTCAGGCGGGACGGCGTTAGAACAGTTCGCCACACGAAAAGCATCCTCCGTTTTGGACGCCTTGGCGAAGCGCATGCCTCAGGTTGCGCACCGCCAACGTGGAACATCGGTTGAGGACATCAAACTCGAACAGGTCCAGATAACCGATTACGTCCTTGTGTTGCCTCATGAGATCTGTCCGGTCGACGGAGTCGTCGTGGAAGGGCATGGGGTAATGGATGAATCCTACTTGACGGGTGAGCCCTTTGAAATCTCAAAGACCCCGGGTTCGAAGGTTTTGTCCGGAGCGATCAATGGCGACATGGCCCTGACTATCGAAGCAGAGAAACTGGCGGTCGATTCGCGATACGCCAAGATCATGCAGGTGATGGAACAGAGTCAGGACAAGCGCCCACAGCTTCGCCGCATTGGAGACCGCATCGGGGCCTGGTATACGCCCTTGGCCATGGGTGTTGCCGGACTGACCTGGCTGCTTACCGGCGACTCGAGCCGTTTTCTGGCTGTGGTTGTGATCGCCACTCCATGTCCTCTCATCCTGGCAATCCCAGTGGCGGTGATTGGGGCCATCTCGCTCTCCGCGCGGCACAGCATCATCATCAAGAATCCAGCTGCCCTGGAGCAGATCACAACCTGTCGCACGCTCATTTTCGACAAGACAGGGACCCTGACCTACGGCCAGCCTCAGATGACTGGTGTGTTGTGCGGACTCGGCTTTACCAAAGACCAGGTCTTACAAGCGGCCGCGAGTCTTGAACAGTTTTCCAAGCACCCACTGGCCGGCGCGGTGCTTAGGGCCGCACACGAGGCGAAACTGGCCTTATTGGAGGTCAGTCAGATGCAGGAAAAGCCAGGAGACGGCCTTCGCGGTATGGTTGCCGGTAGAAGGGTGCGCATTACCGGGCGCGGCAAAGTAGATCCCAAACTGCTGTCCTCACTGCCTCCCCTTGCTTCAGGATTGGAGTGTGTTGTGTTTGTAGACGAGCAGTATGCCGGGGCATTTCGTTTCCACGATGCGCCTCGTCAGGACACCAAGCCCTTCGTTCACCACCTAAACCCAAATCATCAGGTGAACCGCGTTCTCCTCGTTTCCGGAGACCGGGAATCGGAGGTCCGCTACCTTGCACAGGAAGTCGGAATCTCTGAAGTTTATGCGGGACAAACACCGGAACAGAAAGTCGCGATTGTAGAGGAAGAAACCAGGAAGGCTCGTACCCTCTTCATCGGCGACGGAATTAACGACGCCCCAGCACTCATGACGGCGACCGTGGGTGTAGCGTTTGGAGCTAACAGTGACATAACCTCCGAGGCCGCCGACGCAGTGATCCTGACCGCTTCCCTGGGCAAGGTAGATGAGTTGATTCATGTCAGTCATCGGATGAGATCAATCGCGCTGCAGAGTGCCGTTGGAGGAATGGCGGCCAGCATTGTGGGTATGATCGCTGCCGCGCTGGGCTACCTGCCTCCACTGGAGGGAGCCATCCTGCAGGAGATCATTGATTTGGCAGCAGTGGCGAATGCGGTTCGAGTGGCTCTCCCCACCCGGGACTTGGCCGACTTTTGAGGATGTTGCACTTAAGCGGATCGTTCACCACGTGAGGTGGTTCCACCCCGGGCGATGAACGAGGACGGTTGGACCGGAAACGCTTCCCGGCTGAGAGGCGCACGATGCGGTCAGCGTAGTTGACGGGCACGGGCTGGACATACGTTCAGCCTGGCTCCGAATACGCTGCAGTCAGGAGGAACCTATGTTCGCCTTCAAATTGATCCAACTTATCGAAACCCGTGCGGAACCCTTGTCGGAAGGCCTCATGCGCAGAATGAAGAAAGATGACAGGTGCGTCGAGCTGTTGCGGAGAGTGCCTTCGGATGAACTCAGAAGGCGATCCCACGAAATCTATCGCAACCTCAACGATTGGCTGCGGAACAAGACCGAATCGGAAATCGAAGAGCGCTACATCGGGCTGGGCATGAGGAGAGCGAAGCAGGGCGTACCCTACTGTGATCTTCTCTGGGCTATAAGCACGACCAAAGAGCATCTGTGGGAATTCATGCAGGCGGAAGGACTATTTGCAGAACCAGTTGACATGCTTGGCGGTATGGACTTGCTTCACTCATTGGATCGCTTTTTTGACTGTATCCTCTATTTTGCCGCGGTCGGGTACCAGAACGCGCGGCAGATAGAAAGCGAACAGGCGAGGCATAGCCATGCGATAGTCCACACGTGAACCGGTGGGTACGAGGTCCGAAACTAGAATTCGAGACCGCAGAATGAGGAGAAGCTGACAGTTTCGAAGAAAGTGGCTGCACGGCTGCACGTCGAGAGTTGATCGCACGTCGAACCATCTTAAGGAAGGACCTGTGTCCGAAAACGGCCATAAACTCAAGAATCGAGCGGGCCTTGTCTTCCTGCTGGGCCTGACAGCCGTAGCTCTCTATTTCTCCTATGTTCTCGTTGCTCCGTTTCTAAGACCCATCCTGTTTTCCATTATTCTAGCTGTTCTCTCTTATCCCCTGCACTCGCGCATTCAACGCCGTGTCCGGAATCGCAATGTCTCTGCACTCTTGTCCACGTGTCTTGTCGTTCTATTCATCGTTCTGTCAGTGGCACTGCTTGGGCGGGCGCTGGCAACCGGACTGCGCGACGTCTACCAGTCACTGAGCAGTTCCGGCGACGGGAGTGAACGCCTGAGCCCTTACCTTATTCATCTTTTTGAAAGAGCCCTTGAAGTGGTGAGCAGTTATCTGCCGGTTTCTACCGCCGATTTGAAAGCGGCGACTGTGAACCAAGCTGAGAAAGGAGTCGCGGCTCTCCTTGGTATGACGGCGGGTGCTCTTGGAAGCCTTACGGCTCTGCTCACCAATGCGTTTATTGCTTTTTTCATTCTGTTTTTCTTGCTTCGCGATGGCAAGGCGATGTTGCGCCGTGCGGTCGTTCTGCTCCCATTGCGCAGGGACCAAACAAGAAGGCTTTTGGCGTTGGTTAAAGACACTCTAAACGCCATTGTGTATGGAACGCTAACGATGGCAGCGTTGCAAGGCGCTCTCGCAGGTCTTGCCTTCTGGATTCTGGGGGTTTCTTCAGCAGGATTGTGGGGGATTGTCACTGCTCTGTGTGCGCTGTTGCCATTTATTGGAACGGGGATTGTTCTTCTGCCCGCAATCTCGATGCTCATTTTCGGTGGCCACTGGATCAAAGGCCTGATTCTCCTTGCTTGGGGACTGGTCATTGTCCACCCAGTGGACAATTTGCTGCGCCCGCACCTGATCGGTAGCCGCACAAAGCTCTCTACACTATATGTTTTCTTTGCATTGCTCGGAGGATTGAAAGCTTTCGGTGGCCTTGGACTGTTTATTGGCCCGATGATCCTGGCGATCACGTTAGCACTCTTAAAGTTTCTCCGGGAAGAGAAGCGGGCGGAGAGCTGGCACGCCCGCGAGGAGCCAATTCACTGAATACGGCCCGGCACGTCTGGTCACTCAATGAATCGGCGGTTCGCTACGACGTTTTGTGATTAAGTCACATCAGCGATCCGTTCAGTGCTCGAAAAAGCAACAATGTAATCTGAACCCACAGAGGGATCGTATGGTCGTCAAGAAACAAGTTCGCGGCCTATTCCATGAGATTGTGGTTCCAACAGATTGTTCGTCAGGCTCGGCGCGAGCTTTGGAGTTTGCTCTTGCGTTGGTTAGGCGTGGAAGCAGAGTCACCGCTGTTCATGCTGTGGATTCACTTCAATACAAGTTCGGACCACGAGAATCGAGCAAAGTACGGAAGCAGCAAGCCTGGGCCTTGGCGCAAGAATCCGTGTCTCGTTGGTTACAAGAGAACAAACTTTCTGGCTGTGACACAATTGTCGTCGAAGGCGAAGCTGCCCCGGCAATTACCGCGTTCGCGGCAGCGAAAGGCGCCGATCTCGTGGTGCTGGCAACCTCAGCACGCCGCTCTACCGCCAGGCTGCTGTTCGGCTCGGTGGCAGAAGAAGTGTTTCGAATGGTCAAGGGTCCGGTTTTTGTGCTTGGAACGAATGCCGCTGCAGCTAAGAAGCGAAAGCCCTCGCGGCTCGTGTTTGCAACCGATCTTGAGCCGCATTCTCTTGCGGCGCTCTCTCAGCTTTCCAACATAGGGGATGGGCTCGGCGCAAGCATCTCAGTCATTCGCGCCGTTCACCCGGACATCACATCTCGAACAGAACGAAACAGAATCAGGAAAGAAACAATACAGAAGGTCGAAGCAGCGGCTGACTCCACCCTGCGGAGGCGTATTAGGAAGATACACGTTGTGTTCGCGCACCCTGTGAAGGGCATTGTGGGTTTCGCAAGTCGCGTCAAAGCCAACGCGATTGTTACGGGAATTCGCAGCGGCGGCGAATTGACTCGCGCTGCAACCCACATCCCCTGGGCGCTAGCCCATCGTGTAATTAATGAGGCAGCGTGCCCCGTGCTGACTATCAGGGCCTGATATGCCCGCTCACCTTGACCTCAGTGGTCACCCCAAAACCGGCCAACGGTGGTCAGGGCAAAACCGGCCAACGGAAGAGACCGGGGACTAAGTTGTTCTACCCCGCAGCCTCGTGTGGAGGCAAGTCTATTTTCGTACGCCAACTCCGTGGACCGCATTTGAGTACATGACCGTGATGGAGGAGGCGATCGAGCATGGCGGTGACGGCGGCGCTGTCTCCCAGCAGTTTGCCCCAGTCCTCCACCGGTCGGTTGGATGTGAGCAAGGTGCTGGTGCGCTCATAGCGTCGCATCACGATCTCCAGCAGTTCCTCGGCGACGGTGACGGGCAACTTGCGCATACCCAGATCATCAATGATCAGGAGCGGAACCGAAGCTAACAGTTCCATGTGCTCCTTGCGAGTTCCGTCGATGGTGGTTTCGGCCAGGTCATCGAGCAGTTTGTGGGTTTCGCGATACAGTACGCGATAGCCCTGTTGAATGGCCGCCTGTCCGATGGCCTGGGCAAGATGACTTTTCCCGGTGCCGGGTGGGCCCAAAAACAAAGCATCTTCGTGACGGGCGATGAAGGCGCCGGTGGCCAGGTCGAAGACCAGACTGCGATTCATCTTCTTGTTGAAGTTGAAGTCGAAGTTGTCGAGGTTCCTCTGTGGGTCGCGAAACTCGGCCTGCTTTGTCCTTCGCTCCAGCAGGCGATCGCCGCGACGGGTAAGTTCGTCAGAGACCAGGCAGGAGAGGAAGTCGATGGGGGTCATGGCTTCGGCTTGAGCTTGGTGGAGACGGGTTTCGAGCACGGCGGCAATGCCGCCCAGCCGTAGTTGCCGTAAAGTACGATTCAACTCGATGAGATTCATTCTTTTGACTCCTGGGTTCTGTGGTTGATGAGATCGCGGTATTGCACCAGCTCGCGAATGAGGGGATCGACTTGCCGTAAGGTCAGTTGGGGACCACGTTCGAGATAGCGACGAACGAAGCGGTACTCATGCACTCCCATTTCGAGGGCAGCCGCGCAAGCATCCTCGACCGCGGCTGTGCCGAACTTCTTGGCCAGCGAGAGGACACCCAAGACGCGGCGGACACCCGGTTCTCCGAGCTGGTTATAAATAAGGTTGCAGAGTGTGCCGATGTGAGCACCGGCTCGGCCGGCTCGCCACAGTAACTGGGAGACGCGCAGCGGTCTCTGTTTCGGGTGGTCTTGTTCTTGGATGCGATACCAGCCACGTTTCTGGCGCACATGCTCCCGCAGCAGCAGTCCGGTCTGGGGATCGAGGATGCGAACGTAGAGTTCGTCCCACTGCACTTCGGACCAAGCGTCCGATCCAGCCCGGAGGGAGGCCGTAGTAAGCGGCTTCGACTTCAATGCAACCGTCCAGATGCACGACCCGTTGGCCCTGTTGGTAGTAGCGGAAAGGTTCCAGGGGCAGGGGAAGCAAGGTGGGTTTTTCTTCGGCAAACATGGCGGCGACTTGCCGTTTGGTGGTGCCGTGGATGCGCGTATCGGCGCAACTGGTCTCCCAATGGTCCAGATAGGCTTGCGCTTCTTCCAGGCTCTCGAAGCGTTTTCCCTTGAGCGGCGTTTTCTGGGCGTGTCCGACAGCGGACTCGACTTTTCCTTTTCGATCAGGATCTTTGATCCGGCAAGGCAGGGCGATCACGCCGTAGTGGGCGAGCACGTCGCGATAGAGTGGATTCAGAGTGGGATCGTAGATGTCGGGGACGAGCACGCCTTCGCGCAAGTTATCGAGCACGACAATGCGCGTACTGCCCGCCAATCGGCGAAACGCTTTCTCGTGTAGCTCGGCCCAGATGCGGGAACTGGAACGGAAGGAGAGCAAGCGTACAGCCTTGCGGCTGTAACCGAGCGTCAGCACGAACAATCGTGTGCGTCGATATTTGCCGGTTTGCGGGTCGCGGACCATCGGGCCGGTGCCGTAATCGACTTGGGCCTCTTCTCCGGGCGCGGTGAGAATCACCGCCCGCGGCTGCGCTGGTTGGTTTCCGCGCAGCTTGCGAACGAAGCGTTTGACGGTCTGATAGCCGCCGCCGAACCCACTCTCGGACACCAGGTCCTGCCAGATCGCCATGGCATTGCGACCACGGCTCAGACCCAGCTCGATCGCCTCCCGGAACGGTTCGCAGAAACTGGTGGACGGAACGTGCTTGGGACTTTTCCGTTCCGAGTCGCTCAACTTCACGCCAAACCCGGTGATCACCTCATTCTCATTGGCCGGTTTTGCGGTTTCTGCTTTTGCTTTTTCCTTGGTAGAAAGGTTTTTGGGGTTGGGGTTGGGGTTGGGAATGAATGTATTGGCCACTCTTGCTGCGTCCGACCCGGTGGTCACCTCGTTGGCCGGTTTTGCCGGCGCTCGCCGTCCCCACGCCCCAGGCGGCCGCACTCCGATCCCTGCCGCTTTCAGGTAGGCACCGGCTGTCTCCCGACGTACCCCGGTCTCTTGCTCGATGCGCCGCAATGGCCATCCGAGTCGTCCCAGGGCTATAACTTGTTGTTTTTTCGCTTCGCTCAAGACGTTGCTCATACCGACGAAGGCTACTGCCTTGCGTCGGAGTCAACGTCCCCGAGCCTCATTCTCGTTGGCCGGTTTTCAGGTGACCCTCATTGGCCGGTTTTGGGTGACCGCTGAGGACCTTGATTCCAGACAGCTAGGATGGTTGTTCTTGCCGACGCTTAGGCGAACATCGGCGCTGGTCACAGAGTGGTCACAAAACTGTGACCACCTTGACGAGTTAAGTTATTGACCAACAAGGGAGATAGGCTGGTAGTATTCAGCCCTGAAAAGGCTGGCGTCGGCGGTTCAACTCCGTCCCTGGCCACCATCATTCCAAAGGACTTACTGAAAATCAGACGGTCAGAGATTGGCAAAATCACCCACGGTCGATCACCCACGCTTATTGGATGAGCCGAGCGGTTTCCTCGTTTAGACCCATGGCTTCGATCATCTTTGCCTGAGCCTCCATGCGCTTGTCCATGCGCGAGTGCGCGTAGAATCGTTGAATTATCTATAGTTCGCAAGTGTTTTCTTTGTCGACTGGCTGGTCACCACGTCGTTTACATGTAAACAACGTGGTGAAAGTTTGCCGCTAGCGCGGCTTCGTTCAACTTCCACAATTCGATACTCAATCCGGCGCAACCGAGAAGCCGTTCGTCCCGGAGTGTCATTTAGCTGGTTTTTGCAGCGCCTTAAGTCGAATCTGCGCCAACTGATAAGAGGAGCCTGGAAGCTCAAGAGAATTTTTCGGAATTGTGACTCGCGCGTAATCGGCAAGGGCCAACTCGCGCTCGCCCGCTTGTTCGGCGACGCGACCGAAGGCATACCAAAAGTTAGAGTCCGGCTCATCGAAGTTGGCGGAGTCCATCGCTTGCAGGAGCACCTCCCGAGCCTCCTTGAGCTTCCCCAGTTCCGCGTAAAGGCAACCCAGCGTGTGCAGAATTCCCCAAGCATTGTTGCTCAATTGGGCCGCTTTAAGCGCAGCATCAAGGTCAGAATCTGAGGGTTTTCCGGGGAACAGGGAGTACCAGGCAATCCCATTCAGTTCGGAAGTGTCCCCTTTGCCGTCCTTCACTATCCCTAGAGCTATGTCGTGTGCCTTGGCGAACTCTTCGCGAGCAATTGCGTCATATTCGATCTGGCGCAAAGCATCCACATCGCCGGGCAGACGCCGTAACCTCTCCTGAGCAAGAGCGTCTGCTTCGCCAGATCGCCCCGCGGCGCGCAAGAAGAACGCATGCCATCGAAACGCGCTGTCAGATTCAGGATATTGTTCTTGGAGCTTGGAAGCGACGGCCACTCCCTTTTCATACTTACGGAGTCGATCATAACCGTAGACGAGAGCAAAGGCGACGTTCGTCTTGTCGGCATCGCCAGAGACCGACCCGCCCGCAGCTTCCAGAATTGAGACTCCTCGCTCTGCGGTTGCCTCTGTCATCACGAGGGTGGCGGCAGCCGCTAACCTCATCTTCGCAGCATCGGCTTCCTTGCCCTTTGTCCAAAAGCGGGGAAACGGAACACCAGCTAGTGGATCATCGCCACCTGCAAGGTGCTGATCTTCGCGCAGCCAATCGAGGAGGACACCTGCACCGGATTGGTCGTTTGCAGCAAGTCGATCCAGTACCTCCAAACCAATCCCGCCAGGAAACCGAGAATGTGCGAGTACCTTGTAGTGGCCGTCTTCTTTGACGACATACACCGATTCCTTGTAATTGGATAACGGCCATAGCGTCACCTTGTAGCCTGTCGCGTCGCTGCCTTGGACGCTCGGCTGCGCCCGAGCAATCTCAAAGTCACCGCCGTTTTCCCAAAAAACTCCTTTCCGGGATTTTTCGCTGATCGTCCCTCGTTCGGTTTTGTTGAAATAGTCGCGGACATCTGAAATGGCAACTGCAGTTGCACCGTTCCGGCTGCTGATCGACCGAAGCTGGTCAACTGTGAGGTTGGGAGCCTGCTCAAGTAAGGCGAGTCGGATGGCGGCACCCGCAGGATCGTCGGGAGGATGTAACTGTTCGCGGAGTTGGGTTCTGCGCATCAGGGAGGCATACGACTGCTGATCGGAAGCATCGGCTCCAGCAGCCCCCGCCTCGATGAAATCGGCAGCCAATGAATATTTCCGCAAGTTCTCCAACATCTCTCCGGCGGCCCTTGCTATCTGTTTGAATTGCTCGTCTCCAGCAGTGCGTTTATGGGCCTCAGCCATGCCGGTATCCTTGCCGTTGAGCGCCGCTTCGCACGCGACGATCAACGCAATTGGCTGCGGGTTGGAAGCCTGAGCCGCCTTTTCGGCCTCCGAGAACTCACTTGCATAGAACAACGCAAAGGGGAGGTTGTTTTGTATTCCAAGATCGGTCTGCTGCTCGACAGTGAGCTTTCTGTACTCTGCGACAGCATCTTTCAGCTTCGCGCCCGATCCGTAGCGCAGGCCCCAGTGGTCATATTCCAGCAGAATTGCAAGATTGGCTACTGTGGCCTTGTCGTCAGGATCAAGCTTCTCCGCGGTGCGGAACGCAGCTTCAGCGCCCGCGTAATCGCTGCCAGGGCGAAACTTGCGCCCAACGAGATCGTATTCGAGGATTTCGGCCAGTGTCTTTTGCACCAGAGCGGAATTTGGGTCCAGCTTGGCCGCTGTTTGTGCCTCGGCACGAGCGCCTTCCGCCAGTCCAGCAGCGAGCAACGACTTCGCGAGTCGGAGGTGCAGGACCGGGTCCTTAGGATGAACGGCGATTAAGTCTCGATACGATTGGAGAGCGTCGCGAATCTTCCCCTCGCCAGCTAGTACTTCTCCGACAGGCTCGAAATAAATCAGAACTGGCTGCCCCTCTATCAATTCCGTAATTTTCTCGCGTAGCTCCGCGGCTTCGCCAACACTCAAGCGCCGCGTCACCGTATCGAATCGCAGGCTGGCGTGGACCGTGTTGTCCGGATCCGACGAGAACTTCTCGGTGAGGAGGGCGGGACCTAACCGAAACTCCATATCCTTTGGCAACGGTTTGGGCCGGAATCCTGCGGGCGGTGTGATCGTGTAGTGCCACTCGGTAGCAAATGCCTCGGGAAGCTGGTAATCGGTCGTACGCTTCGCTTTGGATTTCTGCGCGTTGGTGTCGCTGTCATTCTTCTGGCGTTCTCTCAACTCTACTGGGAGACGATAGAACAAACCGTCTAGACGAATGGCAGCCACAGCAATCTCAAGGTCGGTAAAACCACGTTTTGCCCGATCACTCTCAAGCACTAGTTCGAACTGATGTGAGAGATCGTCCGGGTCGGAACGATCGAGCTTGTCTAGCTTCTCAGCGAGGTACTGCGATTTCACGTAACTCGTCAGGTTGTCTTGTGTGCTTTTGTTCTGCTTGTCTGCATACGACCGTCGGTAAGATGACTCGCTGCTTCCATGTGGCTGAGTGCGCTCAATGATCCGCGCGGGGCCATACTCTGCAAGATGAACTTCTCGGAACTCGACTACCAGGTTGTCCTGCGAGGAAGGTTCGGGAGTGCGCACGAGGGAGGTAGTTTCGGGCCGAACCACGAGAGCGAGCCGGCCTTGGTCCGAGGTTGGGAGTTGACCAAGCCGAGCAAATTCATCCGTAGCATCGATCCACAAGTCGGGACTTCCCGGCACGTAAACAATCGCGTGATCAAATAAGCCCATGCCTGGAAGCTCCGCCGGCACATCCATTCTTCCTCCCGCATTCAAGAGCGCAATGTACGCTGGAATGCCAGCCGCTCGTAGCATTGCCACAAGGAGAGTAGATTTGTCTTTGCAATCCCCATATTTGCGAACGAGGGTCTCGGTGGGAGAATGCGGAACAATCGCCGCTTCCCCGAATTCAACCCCGGTGTACCGAATTTGTTTATCGAGGTAACCGGAAATCGCTTGTATCGTCTCGAATCGCGTCTGCTTACCCTGAGTTAGCTTGTCCACTACCGTCTTGACGTCACCGTTCTTGATTTGGCCATCCACTACTGCCGCGTAATCTTCGGCCACGCGCTGCCATGATGTTCCAGTTGAAAAAGTGATGAAAGGGTAGGCTGGCACGTCGCGGGGTAAGTACGAGTCCGCGGTTTCCAGCGGATCGATGGCCCCGCGCTCGAAAACGATGCGGACTCGCCCATCACTCTCAGTCTTTTGCGGCTGCAGTTCAGGGAGCAGCTCTGCCACATAATGAAGCGGAATCGAGGATGGTGCCTCTATTGCGAAACGGCTGTGATGGACAGGGACTGAAACCCGCCCTAAGAAATGTCTCCCCAAAGCACCAGCGCTGAAATAAGGAGTGTTTTCACGCACGACAATTTCCTGCTCTACGACCGAGCCAGGAGCGACAGCGGGCAGCGGACCTCGAATCACTCGACGATCACTGTAAATATTGGACTGTTCATCCTGCGCTGGAGCATCGGTGAGAGTTTTCAAATCGAGATCATGGACAACGAGATCCGGGGTGATGACGCGGATTCTGATTAAAGGCCGCTCTTGGTGCCAAGGTTCCCAGGCTACCGAAATGCTGCTCCACCCCTCCGCTCCTTGTTGGGTGAGAACTTTGTAGACCGTGTATTCGGTGTACAAACTGCGGCCGGATGCATCGAAGCTGTAACTCTCTTCGTCGTCCAGAACCGCGACGTTGGTTCCCTCAGGCTGAGCAGACTCAGATGCCTCTGCGTAGAGAACTTTGGCGTCGATGGTGAAGTGCGGAGCCACCCAAGGAGCTGGCGTGTCGCTCGCGAACGAGGTGATGCAGACGAGGGATAGAAGTACTGATTGGAGGATTGGAACTTGCTTCCAGGCTAGAGACAATTGGGCCTCGAATTAGAACGTAAGTAGTAAGGAAGAAGGTAACTCTCGGGACGCAGTTCTGCAAGCATACTACAGCCAAGTCCCGGCTCTGGCGAAGCGGCACAAGCTAGAGGCGAAGAAGGACTCAGCGTCCGCACAGGAGCTTTTGGCTAAGCAAGTGGGCACCTACGACGAGGCCGAACTCTGCAAGGTGCTTCTCGAAATCAGCCTGTTGGATTCGGCTTATCAGCGATCCACCGCAAGCCGCGACGACGTTCTCATGGACACCGCCAAACGCTACCGCGTTGATACTGAGAAACTGCAGAAGGCCGTGGCAGTGGAAATTGCAGAGAAACGAGAAAAAAAGACGAAGGCCAAAACAAAGTCGAAGAGCAGCACCGCGGCAGCATAGGTCAATCGCAGTTAGGTTTCGGGCGGAGCGCTGTTTTGCACTCCGCCATTTTTATTTGACTTGGGGTCCTCGCGAAGGGTAGCCGAACGACTCATCGCCGACGCTGGAATCACCCACGGCAATCACCCACGATCCCGCGGCCGTTGTCGTACTTTCCTGTGTTTAGCAGTCCCACGGCAACCATTGAAGTTATTGGAAACACTGGAAATACGAGCTCTGAAAAGGCTGGCGTCGGCGGTTCAACTCCGTCCCTGGCCACCATATTTTCAATCACTTGCAAGCCTTCCTCCCGGTCACTTGGCGATCATTCCTGAATTACAGAGTTTCGCCGAACCTAAGCTCAAGCACGACAACTCGACGAACACGCGTGGCAAGGATTTTGCCCAGTTCTACGCCCCACTGATCGAAGGAGCCGATGTCCCAAATTGCCCCTGCGTGAAAACGCTGTGTTCGTAAAGAGCCACCAGCAAACCCACTGCTCGCGGTGTCAGTTTTCAACCAGGATCACATTGGTTGGCCGGTATCGCCGTCTGCGTGGCGGCCGGTAAGGGGATCGCTCTGGCGATTAGCGCCCTGCGACGCAACAGGATCCAAATGACGGCCCACGCCTGAGATCATCCGTGAGACTCCGACAAGGCGGGTCCAATTCGCGGCTATGACTCGATCTGCCCTACGTTCAGCAATTTCGCAAGGTGTTCCATTCTGCACAGTATTTCGCAAGCGGCCGAGCGAATCTAAAAGAGAGGATTGAGAGGCCAATATGACAAAGACAGCGGTGGGTTTGTTTGAGAATCCCGGTTCAGTCGACGAGGTCGTCCGCGATCTCGAAGCCAGCGGTGTTCTTCGTAAGAACGTCCGCGTTTTGGGCGAGCCACGGGAAATGGCGGGTAGCGGACTCATGAGTACCGCACACACTGATTTTGAAGTCGCTTTGATTCGGGATCTCACTGCATTCGGGGTCATCGAAGCAAACGCGGAAGCCTATGTCCAAGGAGTACGGCGCGGAGGAAAGATGGTTTTCGCGACGGCCTTGGGCGAAAACGCGGACGCGGCTACTGAGATTATGAACCGCCACGGTGCTGTAGAGGTAGAGGAGATCAGCGCCTCGCGGCCGAATCTCCCCGTCACGGACCGCGATGAGGGTGCTGCCATCCGCAACAGTTCTGTGCACGGCGGGAGATCAGGCTCCTCCGGTTCTGGTGCTCGCCTCTTCGTTTGGTAGCTGTTTCAAAAAACATAATGGCCGGGTAACAGCCATGCAATGTAGGTGCAAAGGGAGTTCAGGAGCTAGTGAGAAGTCCAGAACTTGCAAGCGGCCATGGTCGACCAAGGCTATGCCTGTTCCCTGTCTCTTCAGCAAAGATCCTCAGTGCAGGCCATGATGTTGACGGCGCCGTCATGCCAGTTACCCGCTTGAATTTCTGCCTCAATAGCGGGCAGCAAGAACCAGCTATAGCAGGTGGCCGGGTAGAGGAGGAGATTGATCTTGAAACTGAAAGTAGAAAAGCCAGAATCCAAGGACGACCTGAAGTCCCTCCCGATGGCAGAACTGCAGTCAAAGTTGGCATCATCTCCGACAGGCCTCAGCCAAGATGAAGCGCAGAAACGGCTAACGCAATATGGTCCGAATGAGATCAAGGAAAAGAAAGACAATCTATTCCTTAAGTTCCTGAGCTATTTCTGGGGTCCCATTCCATGGATGATCGAAGGGGCAGTGATTCTGTCGGGGGTGGTTAGACACTGGCTGGATTTCTTCATCATTCTGTTTCTGCTCTTTTCCAACGCTGTGGTTGCATTTTGGGAGGAACATCAGGCGGGAAACGAAATTGCCGCGTTGCGTGCGAAGCTGGCGACCAAGGCCCGCGCCCTGCGAGATGGAAAATGGGCGACTCCCAAGGTAGCGGAACTGGTGCCGGGCGATGTCATCCGGTTGCGATTGGGGGACATCGTGCCCGCAGACGCACGTTTGCTGGCCGGCGACCCAGTACAAGTCGACCAGTCCGCGCTGACCGGCGAATCTTTGCCCGCGACGCGCAAACCTGGCGAGGCGGTCTTTTCGGGTTCGATTATCAAGCGCGGCGAAATTGACGCGATGGTGTACGCCACCGGGACCAACACCTATTTCGGCAGGACCGCGGAATTAGTGCAGGACGCCCATACCGTCAGCCATTTCCAGCGTGCCGTGCTCAAGATTGGCAATTACCTCATCGTCCTGGCGGTGGCTCTGGTGGCGGCGATTGTTACCACGGCGCTCTTCCGCCATGACCCGGTTCTGAGCACGTTGGAATTCGCATTGGTGCTGCTGGTGGCCGCGATCCCGGTAGCCATGCCCACGGTGCTGTCCGTCACCATGGCGGTTGGCGCTCGTCTGCTGGCAAAAAAGCAGGCGATAGTGACCAAGTTGTCGGCGATTGAGGAACTCTCGGGCGTGGATGTGCTGTGCTCGGACAAAACCGGCACCTTGACCCAGAACAAGCTGACGCTTGGAGATCCATTCTGTGTCAATGGTATCGCGGCCGATCAAATCATCCTCGACGCCGCACTCGCTTCGCGCGCGGAAGACAAGGACACGATCGATCTGGCCGTCATCGGCGGTGTGAAGGACGTTAAGGAACTGAAGAGCTATCAGGTTCTGCATTTCCAACCATTCGATCCGGTGCATAAGCGCACCGAAGCCACCGTAAAGGGCTCCGACGGAAAACAGTTCAAGGTGGCGAAGGGAGCGCCGCAGGTCATTCTGCAGATGGCGGCCAACCTCGCGGACGTAAAACCTGCTGTTGAGAAAGCCGTCAATGAATTTGCGGCACGAGGCTTCCGCTCCCTGGGTGTAGCCCGCGCAGATCAGGACGACAAGTGGCAGTTCGTTGGTGTCTTGCCCATGTCCGATCCGCCGCGCGAACAGGCTAAAGCGACCATCGCGAGCGCGGTGCAGATGGGCGTGAAAGTCAAAATGGTCACCGGCGACCAATTAGCCATAGCCAAAGAAATGTCTCGTCAACTGTGCATGGGCACGAACATCCTGGACGCCACTGTATTGCGGGATAAACAAAAGAATGCGGAAACTGCGGCGTCCATCGAAAAAGCGGACGGCTTCGCCCAGGTGTTCCCCGAAGACAAATACAACATTGTCGACGTCCTGCAGAAGCACGGACATATTGTCGGTATGACCGGCGACGGGGTGAACGACGCTCCCGCGCTCAAGCAAGCGAATTGCGGCATCGCGGTTTCCGGTGCGACCGATGCGGCCCGCGCGGCGGCAGACATCGTGCTGCTGGCATCCGGCCTCTCGGTGATCATCGACGCGATCAAGGAGAGCCGCCGAATCTTCCAGCGGATGAACAGCTACGCGATCTACCGAATCGCCGAAACCCTCCGCGTGCTGTTCTTCATGACGCTGGCGATCCTCGTATTTAACTTCTATCCCGTGACCGCGGTGATGATCGTCATGATCGCCGTGCTCAATGACGGGGCGATTCTATCCATCGCGTACGACAATGTTCATTACAGCGACAGGCCTGAGAAGTGGAATATGCGTCTCGTGCTGGGAATCTCGACCGTGCTGGGCGTTATTGGCGTCGCGGCCGCGTTCGGCCTCTTTTATCTCGCCGAGCGCGTATTTCATCTCGACCGCGCGCACGCGCAAACGCTGATGTACTTGAAGCTGTCCGTAGCCGGGCATTTGACGATTTTCTTAACGCGCACACGCGGCCCCTTCTGGTCGATACGCCCGGCTCGGATTCTCTGGATAGCGGTGCTCGGTACACAAATTGTGGCGACGCTAATTGCCGTCTACGGCGTGTTTATGACGCCGCTTGGTTGGCGTTGGGCTGGGTTCGTTTGGGTCTACGCTCTGGCGTGGTTCCTGCTCAATGACCGCATAAAACTGCTCGCCTATCGGATTCTTGATCCGATTAAGGCACCGTCGTCAGCCAAGAATTCAGTCGATCTTACACCGCAGATTGCTACGCGGGCCTACGAACTCTATCAGCAGCGAGGTAGGGGCGACGGCAAAGCGAATCAAGACTGGCTTGAGGCGGAGCGAGAGACCCGGAAGGATCAATTGGCAAAGAAAGATGTTGCCTAACCGTTGTTCCGGGCACTCGGAGTCGCTAAGGGCACCTCATGCGGTTGGCCACTGAAGGAAGAAGATGAAAATTCATTCCAAAGATTTCCGTGTACCGCACCA
This sequence comes from uncultured Acidobacteriaceae bacterium, assembly GCA_963825155.1. Lineage (GTDB taxonomy): Bacteria > Acidobacteriota > Terriglobia > Terriglobales > Acidobacteriaceae > Sulfotelmatobacter. Next base: position 400,128 of record CAWGRZ010000010.1, read on the forward strand.
CAAGAAGATCGATATCAAACACTTGCCGACGATCGTGAAGTCATTTTGCGAGTCAAAGAAAGAATATAAGAAACTCCTGGACGAACATGTTGCTGAGTTGACATCCCTGCAACGCCTGCACTACGCCTCCAACCGCTACGCTCTGCTCCTGATTTTTCAAGGGATGGACTCTGCCGGCAAAGATGGTGCGATCCGGCACGTCATGTCCGGGATTAATCCGCAGGGCTGCCAGGTTTTCAGTTTCAAACAACCGAGCGCCGAAGAACTCGAACATGATTTTCTCTGGCGCACGACATGCCGCCTTCCGAAACGCGGTCGGATTGGCATCTTCAATCGTTCCTACTACGAGGAAGTGCTCATCGTTCGCGTGCATCCGGAGATTCTTCGCGCGCAGCGGCTTCCGGAAGAACTGCTCGACGAGAAGAGCATCTGGAAGCAACGGTATCGGTCGATCGTTGACCTGGAGCGCCACCTCTATCGCAACGGAACGCGGACCGTTAAAATATTTCTAAACCTTTCGTACGAAGAACAGCGCAAGCGGTTTCTCGCGCGAATTAACGAGCCCGACAAGAACTGGAAAGTCAGCTCCTCGGACAATCACGAAAGGAAATACTGGAAGCATTACATGGAAGCGTATGAGGATTGCCTGAACGCGACTAGTACCCATCACGCGCCCTGGTATGCCGTTCCCGCCGACGATAAGGAGAACGCCCGGCTGATCGTGTCCCGTATTGTGCTCGATGCACTTCAGGATCTCAAGATGGCATATCCGAAGACCACGGAGAAGCGTCGGCTGGTATTGCAAGCGATCGGCAAGGAACTGGCCAAGTAACGACGAAGTAGACGAGAGGAATAATTTGTATGCCTACGAAAGAAGAAACGATAGAGGTTGGCCAAGATCGTAGCTCGAAATCGCGGTCAAAGAATTTGGATCGGACTCCTAAGTTTTTCTTCGATGCGGCTTTGTCTACCGCTGTCGCCGCCAACGGCCAGGGGCCAACCAAAGCGCCGCAGCCCGACGGTCCGCTGACGCGCGAAATGCTCGACAAGATGAACCGTTACTGGCGCGCGGCGAATTATCTTTGCATCGGTCAGATCTACCTCTTCGAGAATCCCCTGTTGCGAGAGCCTCTCAAGGCAGAGCAGATCAAACCAAGGCTGCTTGGGCACTGGGGAACTTCACCGGGACAAAATCTTATTTACATTCATCTGAACCGCCTCATCAAAGACCGTGATGCCAATATCATTTACATTGCCGGTCCGGGGCATGGCGGTCCATCGCTCAATGCGTGCTCATATCTGGAAGGAACTTATACCGAAGTTCATTCGGAGATCACGCCAGATGAGAACGGCCTGCGACTTCTTTTCCGGAAGTTCTCGACGCCAGGCGGCGTGCCGAGCCATTGCGGACCTCACGTCCCGAATTCCATGCACGAGGGCGGAGAGCTCGGCTATTCGATGGTTCACGCCTTCGGAGCCGCCTTCGACAATCCCGAGCTGATCGTTGCCTGCATCATCGGCGACGGAGAATCCGAGACTTGTCCGCTCGAAGGAAGCTGGAAGTCCGTCAACTTTCTAAATCCGGTGCGGGACGGGGCTGTTCTTCCGATCTTGCACCTCAACGGCTACAAGATTTCCGGACCGACTGTTCAGGGACGGACGAGCGACGAAGACTTAAGAGCTCTGTACACAGGACGCGGCTACAAGCCCTATTTTGTCGAAGGCGACGACCCTGACGCCGTGCATCAACTCCTGGCTGGAACGCTGGACGATTGCTATGCCGAGATTCGAACCATCCAGCAGGAGGCGCGTCAGAGCGGGTTCAGGAAGCAGCCAATCTGGCCCATGATCGTCCTGCGCACGCCCAAGGGATGGACCTGTCCCAAAGAAGTGGATGGAATCCCGATTGAAGGCACCTTCCGTGCTCATCAGGTCCCTCTCGCCACAGTCCGCGAAAACCCGGAACATCTCAAGATCCTCGAAGCCTGGATGAGAAGCTACAAGCCGGAGGAGCTCTTCGATGCAAAGGGGAAATTCATTGATGAGCTAGCAGAACTCGCGCCGATTGGCGACCGCCGCATGGGAGGAAATCCTCATGTGAACGGCGGACGGCTGCTGACCGCGCTCGACATACCGGACTTCACGAATTATGCGCTGGAGATCCCAGGGCCGGGTCAAGTGGTCGCGGAAGCCCCACGAAAGCTCGGAGATTTTTTCAGAGACATCTTCAAGCTCAATCCCACAAACTTTCGCATGTTCTGTCCTGATGAAACGGACTCCAACCGCCTGAACTCGGTTCTCGAAGCTACCAAGCGTTGCTTTATGGCGCAGACGATTTCCATCGATGACCAACTGAGCCCCGATGGCCGCGTAATGGAAGTATTGAGCGAACATTGCTGCCAGGGATGGCTCGAGGGCTACTTACTGACTGGGCGGCACGGCATGTGGTCTTCCTATGAAGCTTTCGCGCAAGTCGTAGATTCAATGCTGACGCAACATGCCAAGTGGCTGGAGCAATGCCGAGAATTCCCCTGGCGCAGACCGCTCGCATCTTTAAATGTTCTACTGACAAGTCATGCGTGGCGAAACGATCACAACGGTTTCAGCCATCAGGCGACGGGATTTGTAGACAACGCGCTGGCGCGCCGGAGTGAAACCATCCGGGTTTACTATCCGCCGGATAGCAACTGCCTGCTGAGCGTCTTCGACCATTGCCTGCGGAGCCGCAACTACGTCAACATCGTCACCTGCGGAAAGCAGCCGCAGCTTCAGTGGCTGAATATGGACGAAGCTCTCGAACATTGCTCACGGGGTGCTTCGACTTGGAAGTTTGCCACCAACGACGGAGGTGGCGAGCCGGACGTAGTACTGGCCTGCGCAGGCGACGTACCAACCATCGAAATCTGCGCGGCCTCATGGCTTCTGCAGAAGTATGTTCCCGGCATCAAGGTGCGGGTTGTCAATGTGGTGGACTTGACCGTTTTGATGAGCCCGGATGATCATCCGCATGGCATGGACAACATGTCCTTCAACGCTCTATTCACTAAGGGCGCACCTGTCATCTTCGCCTTCCACAACAATCGCTGGCTCATTCACACCATGGTTCATGGGCGCTCCAATGAAAGCCGTTTCCATGTGCGCGGCTATATGGATCAGGGCACGACCACCACGCCGTTCGACATGGTAGTGCTGAACAAGATGAGCCGTTTTCATCTTGCTATCGATGCCCTGAAGTATGTTTCACGGCTGCGCTCAGAGGTTTCGGATGTAGTCGACACGTTCAACCGGAAGCTGTATGAACACCACGACTACATTCGACAACACTTGGAAGACATGCCGGAGATCAGAAACTGGCGATGGACAGCTGATTTCAGCGAGCCGAACGCGCCTCCGCCACTAGCCAAGGGACATCCCCGCGCAGGTTTGTTCAGCGACAGCTAAATGAAGCGAAGCACGCAAAACGATGCCGACGGAGGCAAACCAGCGAACCCGCGCATTCTGACGATCAATGGGGGCTCGTCGAGCATCAAATTCGCCTTGTTTGAGGCCGGCGACGCACTCCGGAGGATTCTGGATGGCGGAATCGAGCGGATTGGACTGCCGGAGGCCACCCTTCGTGTAAAGGGATCGGGCCAGGCGGAGAACTTTTCGCGCTCAATCAAGGCTCCTGATCACACGGTAGCGGTCGGCGTTCTGATGGATTGGATCGACCAACGCAGCGGGAGCGACCCACTGACCGCGGTCGGGCATCGCCTCGTGCATGGCGGGCCGAAGTATTACAAACCGCAGCGAATTACCGCGGAAATGGTTACGGAACTGAAGCAACTCAGCCCATTTGATCCTGACCATATGCCGGAAGAGATCCTGCTGACCGAGGCGTTCCATCGCCGATTTCCGGACCTGCCCCAAGTGGCATGTTTCGACACGGCTTTTCACCATGACCTTCCGCGGGTGGCGCAAATGCTGCCAATCCCTCGTCGTTACGAGGCAAAGGGTGTGCGACGGTACGGATTTCACGGGCTGTCATACGAGTTTCTGATGGATGAACTGGGCCGCCTGGCTGGACCGGGTGTAGCGCAAGGCCGGGTAATCCTCGCCCACCTGGGCAATGGCGCGAGCCTGGCAGCCGTGCGTAACGGCAAATCCGTCGACACCAGCATGAGTTTTACCCCGACCGCCGGCGTGCCGATGAGCACGCGTACCGGTGATCTGGATCCCGGACTGATCTGGTATCTGGCGCGCACTGAAAAAATGAGCGCCAGGCAATTCAACGACATGGTCAATTTTCGGTCCGGTCTTCTCGGCATATCCGAAACCAGTTCCGACATGCGTGATTTGCTAAAGCACGAGACGCAGGACGTGCGGGCGGCTGAGGCCGTCGCACTGTTCTGTTACCAGATCAAGAAATGGATTGGTTCATTCGCGGCGGCGTTGGGCGGAATCGAGACACTGGTGTTTGCCGGTGGCATCGGAGAGAATGCACCCGCAGTCCGCGCTCGGATTTGCGATGGGTTGGGATTCCTTGGAATCGAACTCGAAGAAAAGCAAAATGCGGCAAACGGGGGCGTGATTTCTGCGGCGTCCAGCCGAGTTGTCGTCCGCGTCATTCGTACAAACGAAGAGCAAACGATAGCCAAGACGGTTTGCCAGGTCCTCGGCCTTGCTGCAAAGGGGAGAATTGATTCATGAGCCAAACGCGTCACACCTTCGCTTCGGGCGGGTCTGCGACTCCTTCTGGCGGCAAGACATCCGGCATGTCAAGACGTGCGACACCAATCCGGCTGTCAGCCATCCCATGATAAACGTCGAAGCGATTGGGTAAGCCGAGATCGTCGCGCCGGTCCAACCCGGTCGGGAACACGACGTGGGCGACGGTCCCGTTGCATTCCTGCGGCAGTGTTGGCGTCAGCACCGGCTCGACCGAACGATAGCGGATCAGTTGCGGATGCTCTTTCGAGAGGACCATCACGCCTGCCGAATAACGCAGTTGGCGTTCGCCGTCGCTGGGCTTTTCCATTTCGCTGACACCTTGGTAAACGATCAGCCAGCCGTGCCGAGTCAGGATTGGCGGGGTGCCACCGCCAATCTTGAGGCGCTCCCAGCGTGACACGGGGGTCGCCAGCCGATGATGAGACATGAACCGACCGAGGCGATTTGATTCGCGCGACTCCAAGGACATTGCACAGTAGGAAATCCAAATGCTTTCCCGATCGAGATCAATCTTACGAGCCGCGGGATGGCGAACGATCTCCTCCGGACGAGTGCCCGGAAAAAGCGGTCGGTGCAGGATGGCCAGCTCCGGGTGCCCGGATGGATTAGGAATAGCAACCGGAAAAAGACTGGCGTCCTTGTCATCCACGTCGCCGCATTCGACGCCATGGTAAGGACCAAAGGTTGCGAGCCCGAGACGTTTCCAGTGGAACAGGTCCTTCGATAAGGCCAAAGCGATTCGCGGGCCTGCGGGCGAAAAAGCCGTGTAGGTCATCATGTAACTCTTCAGCGGTTCCACGAAGGTGATGCGAGGATCTTCGCAGCCACCACCGCCATCGGGTCGGCGCTCATAATCAGCCTCCGGCTCCAGCGCGATGCCTAGCCGCTCGACGCCTGCCGGATCGCCGGCTTCATTGAAACGCACTCGCGCAATACCAATCCGCGAGTAATTCCCCCGTGCAACCAGCCGCGGGAACAGATAAAGCTCGCCGTCCGGGCCACGAGCGACAGCCGGATTTAGGACGCCTTCGACCTCCTGCGCGTTCCCCGGCTCCGGCTCCATCAACATTCCTAGCCGTTGCAACTTAAGTCCGGTCATCAAATCCTTTTCGGCGATTGCCATAAGTTCACGCCGCCTTACTACCGACCGCCAAACAGGCGATGATGGTTTGAATAACCCGCTTGGTCTCGTTGGGATCTTTAACCGGGATGCAATCCACTCCCGCCGTTTCGGCAGGGTAGTCATTGCCGCCCACGTACAATGCGTCGCCGACATAAATCATCTCTTTTATCGAAATACCGAGCAGGTCTCGCAGTTTTCCGATGCCGTAGGCCTTGTCAATTCCAGGCTTGGTAATGTCAACCGATGTCGAGCCCCCGATTCGGACAGAAAACTCGGGAATGAAAGTGTCAAGAATCGCTTTGATTTTCTTCCGCTTGGCGAAATCGGGGTCCCATTTTTCCTTTTCCTCCAGGGGAGCTTGCTGACCTAAGGCGGAAAATGTTATCTGGCTTCCGCGGTCTTCGATTTGCTCGCCCCAGAGCTTTTCGATCTTGAAGTCTGCGGCTTCGATTGCCTTCTTGAGGGAGCCGAGGATCTTTTCTCTTTGATCTTTAGTGAAATCTTCCGAATATATCTTTTTCCAGTCTACCGATTCGTATCGGTAGAACTTTGTGCCGCAGGTAGGAAGGAGAGATAGATTCGCCAGGAGTTTGTCGTGCGGCAGATTCGAAACCAGTTGCTTTTCAAACTGTGGCCAACCGCCGCCGGAAATCACCGCCACTTTCACAATCGCTAGAAGGTCGTGCAGCAGCCCTGACATTTCGGGATCGACAGGAGCTTTACTGTCGGCAAGTGTCCCATCCAGATCAAACACAATTAACTTTTTCACTATGCCTCCACCTTCTAAATTCTCGCGATCTCAATCCGGAATTGCGATTTCCAGCAAGCTCACTGCACCGCACGGCCGAAAAACACACGTTCCGATCACCGCAGGTAAGAGGAATACGTCGCCTTTTCCGACGGCGTAAGAGATGTCGCAATGTTCAAGATCCCCCGCACCCTCGAGGCATACCAGAACGCGCGGCAAATCCGCCACGCCGACGTTAAACGGCGATTGTCCGCGCAAGCGCCACAACCAGAAATGTTCACAATGAAATAGTTTCTCGCGTTGCACCGGGGTCGTTGTCTCAACCACAGGCTTCACCCGACTCACCGGACCTTCGGCAAAATCAATGCAGGCCATAGCCTTGTCGACTTGGAGTGCCCGTGGCTTTCCAGTCTTCGGATCAATGTGGTCCCAGTCATACAGGCGAAACGTCACGTCGCTATCCTGCTGAATCTCGAACACGACAAGGTCGCCGCCCAGAGAGTGAACCGTGCCCGCACGGAGGAAAACGGCGTCGCCGAGCTTCGGAGTTAAACATGCGAGGTGGTCCGCCACCGTCCCGTTCGTGAGCGCGCGCCGGAGATCGGCTTCCGTTGTATCTGGCTTCAGGCCCGCGTAGATGCGGCTTTGTGTCCCGGCTTCCAGCACAACCCAAGCTTCGGTCTTCGGGGTCTCGCCCGCTGGCAGCAGGTTCGTATTCGCTTTCGTGGGATGCACCTGGACCGAAAGCATTTCATGTACGTCGAGGAACTTCAGCAACAGTGGGAATCGACGAAAGCGCCCAGCCAGCTTTCCCATTACTTGCTTCGAGAACTGCTGTAGCAATTGACCGATGGTCTGTCCCTTGAGAGGTCCATCAGTGACGCGGCTCTGATGGTCGTCGCGGTCGCTGAGTAACCACGCTTCGCCAACAGGTCCGCTCGGTAGAGGGGCAGTGAGCAACTCTCCCAAACGTCGCCCCCCCCACAGCCGATACTGATAGATCGGTTCGAATCGGAGAGGATACAGAAAGGCCTGATTCAATCCTCGGTCCCTGACGTCGACAGCCAGGCTTGCGGTAGTGTCGATCATGACTGGTCTGAGAATGTCGGCTCGTGAGGAGGCGGATCGGTTCTGTGAGTCCGTTGATCGTGCAATTTGCCGAGGGTATGTTCGATCAATCTGGCTAACTTATCTGCAGCGCCGTCGACGGCCAGGTCCAGAGTCGTCGCTTCGTCGGTGACCGCGATGGGCTGGCGGCCTTCCAGGCGAGCCTCCATCATGCAACGTTTGTCATTTTTGCCGTTCTTAGGGCCGCGGTCGTCGGTCAGGTGGACCTCCACCCGCGTGATGTGATCGCTCATTCGGCTCAGGGCATTCTCTACTACGCCCCTGATCCGAGCGGCCAGTGCCTCGTGACCTTCGATTGTATGGTCCGTATTGACTTGGATCTGCATGCTGATCTCCTGACTAATCGTTTGATCGAGGATGTTTCTACGCTCATACATTGTGCTCTCTGTGACATGATAATTCTCCTGGTCACTGTGCGTATGCTTATCGCACGTGTTGTGGTTCAGACTGTCCCACCTCTCGACATTTCGGGGGCGACGGTTTATGCAACGCGGCCGTTGTCGTTCCGATACTCTTCAGGAACGTCGTCTTCCGACACCTGGCGGGTCGTGACTTCTGAGACATCCGGATCTTTGGCATTCTCCACGCCATCGACGATGGAGGCTTCGAAGGCGTTTCCCTCTTCCACTAATTCTTCCACGCTCTCGGAATCCGCTTCGGCCGGACGCGACATGCCCTGAATGTCGCCAGACTGCCCGGCCGAGTTCGTTTCGCGTTCCTCTTCGTCGCGCTCGTTGTCGCGCCGATTATCTGCAACCATGGTTCTGCCCTCGTTGAATGAGCTATGGCATTTCTGCAGTTCTGGTACTACGCGGCCATAGGTTCCGCGGTATGCAGTGTGGAGTGCGCAGGATTCGTGCTTTCGATGATCTCCTTGGCCTTGGCCACTTCTGCAGCCGTCCCATGGGCGATCAGCAGAAACTGATCTGTCGTGAGCGCCGTCTGGTACTTCACAATGCTGTCCTTGGGGATGCCTATGCTGAACAGACCGGCTCCCAAGGCGCCCAATGCGCCTACTTCAACCGCACCTTCCAACCCTGCCACGATCCACGCCACCAGAGGTCCGGCCACTAAAATTGGGCCGAGACCGGGAATCATGAATAGAGCGGATCCGAACAAAAGCCCCCAAAAGCCTCCCCAGAACGCGCCGACCTTGCCCCAATATTTCATGCGGTCGCCGGTATTGTAGTAGCCGACCACTTGCTCATCTGTGTGGTAGCCCTTCCCAACGATCGACAACTTGTGCATGTCGACACCACCACGCTGAAGCTCCTTCACCGCTCGATCCGCATCCGTATGAGTGTGATAAATCGCAACAACTGAATTGTCTGCAAACATTGTCTACTCTCCCCGGGCTCTTCGCCGCCGTCTTGTTGGACCATAAAGAGAAAGGCCCAAGTCCGACTATGACAGCGCAGTGATGGAAAAACTGGTCGCTATTGCTCAGTGGGTAAAGCGTGCGCAGGCGTAGCGACCGACCACCTACAGAACTCATCAACGAGGCGCGTCATTCGTCAGCACGACCTTGAGGGCGCCTTCTCTTGCTGCGTTTGCAAACGTGTCATAGGCCTTTAGGATGTCGTCCATAGCGAAGCGGTGAGTCACGAGCATGTTCGGCTGCAACTTGCCCGAGCGCACGACCTTCAACAGCATCGGCGTTGTCACCGTATCCACCAGTCGTGTGGTGAGGGAGATGTTGCGGTCCCAGAGTTGTTCCATGTGCAGTTCCACGGGCTTGCCATGGACTCCTACGTTGGCGATGCGTCCGCCGGCCGCGACAATCGCCTGGCAGATATCGAAGGTAGCTGGAAGCCCGACTGCTTCGATCGCCACATCGACGCCCGCGCCCTCGGTCATCTGCATCACCTGATGGGCGGCGTGCCCATCCGAGCTGTTGATCAGATTGGTTGCGCCGAACTTCTTGGCAACGGCGAGCCGTTTGTCGTCCAGGTCAATCATAAAGATCGCAGCCGGCGAATAAAATTGCGCGGTTAACAGAACGGCAAGCCCGACAGGTCCCGCGCCCACGATCGCAACTGTATCTCCCGGCTTCACCTGCCCGTTCAGGACCCCGCACTCAAATCCAGTCGGCAAAATGTCGCTCAGCATCACCATCGCTTCTTCATTGGCACCCGCCGGAAAATGGTAAAGACTTCCATCGGCCTGGAGGATGCGCACATACTCCGCCTGAGTTCCGTCGAGGGTATGGCCCAAAATCCAGCCGCCATGCCGGCAGTGGGAATACATGCTTCGCTTGCAGAAATCGCACTTCAGGCAGGCCGTCACGCACGAGATGATGACTCTATCTCCAACGTGAAACTCGGAAACACCGGCTCCGACCTGTTCGACGATGCCGATGCCCTCGTGGCCGAGAATGCGTCCATCGGTCACGGCCGGGAGATCTCCTTTCAAAATGTGAAGATCGGTTCCACAGATGGTTGAGGTGGTGACCCGCACGATCGCATCGCCGGCATTGTGGATGGCAGGGCGTGGCTTGTTCTCCCAGGCAAACTTCCCCGGACCGTGATAGACCAGCGCTTTCATGGTGGCGCCGCCTAGGGTTACGGCCCTTGTAATGGGATGATCGAGTTCAGCGGTCGTCATTGGTAGGTCTCCTCTTGAATTTATTTAATTCCTTAAAGTCGAGCCTAACTGAACCTAACAACAACGCCGCCTTTCTTCTGGTCAAGAGTGCTCACTCTCTCCTCTCAAACGGCTCTGCCTGATGTCATGGGCCAAACCATGCTTCAGACATGTTCGAAGGCAGGGACAAAATCAGTGACATGCTGCAGAAGATCATCGATCAGCACACCGGACCATGGGGCGTCAACGTCATTTCGGTAGAGGTCAAGGATGTATTGATACCAGCGGCTTTGGAGGATGAAATGTCGATGCAAGCCCAGGCTGTCGAATCGCAACCCGGAAAACCCGCAATGACCGGCGAAATGGGGCTGACACGCAGCAGTTACTAGTCGTCAAGTTCGTTTCGCGGCCGAGGAGAATAAATATTCCATCCTTACTCGCATACCACGCTCTCTGACGTTGCTTGCATCGTCACCTCGCAGCGCATACTGGGCAAATTCCGCATTTGTGGTAATGCCTTTGTCTTTCAATAGTCGGATGATGCCGCCAATCTGAGCGTCAAGTGTTTCGAGATAAGGGAGCATCTCCTCAAACACTTGTTCGGCAGGGAGCATCTTCACAAACACAGCGGGGTCCACTTTCATCTCATTCTCCTGTCCCACTATTTCCAAGGCGCAAGATCTCCCTTGTAGCGGGCGACACCGTGGCCCCAGTTTCTCAATTGCAAATCACGTACAACCAATCCCGATCGATGAGTTGCCGTCCACACCTTTAAGGGTAAAACTTAAGCACTGGGCTTTCTGGTCAAAATTGAGCACCATACCTAAACGGATAGATGATGAAGGTGGAAACCTTCGAGTCTGCAGGATTGCTCGCGCCGGGCCAGCGCTACGAGGTAGGATCTCCATTGGGAGTGGAGTAGTTGAAGGAGACGGCTTTTCATACCTCTTGACTAGGCTCGCTGCTTTTTCTAACCTTGCGGACTTATAGTAATGTGTGCGCCGCGACATGCGGCGAATCTCTGCTCCGCAATAGTGGGAGGGCACCTTTGAAATCCTTCCGACGCGAATGTCACCAATGATGGCTCGGCAATCAGAACGGAGAAACAGAGATAACAAAAGGCATTTGTGCGTGCCACGCAGCATGGTCTATGAATACTGAATGCTTCGTCGTTAATCCATGAGCGAAGAAAATCGCGACCGGCAGTTGGGAATGGGGCGCCGCATCACACGGCGCGATTTTCTCAACGGCGTTGCGGTCGGCATCGGAGCGCTAGGTTACGTCAGCCTGCCCGACGTGGCTGACGGTACCCATGCTGCATTCCAGGCTGGCGCCGCTTCCCCCAAATTCTACCCGCCTGCTTTGACCGGAATGAGAGGCAGCGCGCCGGGCTCATACGAGGTTGCGCACGCGCTGCGCGATGGGGATTTTTGGGAAAAAGCCGGAAGCCCTGCCGACACGAACGAAACGTATGACTCAGTCGTCGTCGGGGGCGGCATCAGCGGGCTGGCTGCGGCTTACTTCTACCGCAAGAATGCCGGCAAGGGTTCCCGCGTTCTGGTCCTCGATAACAACGACGATTTTGGCGGGCACGCCCGGCGAAACGAGTTCCGCGTGGGGGGACGGCTGCTATTGAGTAACGGCGGCACCCAGTCAATTGAGAGTCCCTCGGAATACAGTGAAGTCGCCAAAGGTGTTCTCAGCGACCTGGGCGTTCAAACGAAGGCCTTTTATAAGGCCTACGATCAGAAGTTGTACTCGCATCTCGGTACAGCCTGCTTCTTTGACAAGGAGACCTTTCTTGCGGACCGCCTGGTAACTGGAATGGGATCGACTCCCTGGCCCGAGTTTCTCAAGAAGAGTCCGTTGCCGAAGAGGGTTCAGCTGGAGATCGCCCGTCTTTACGACGAGAAGAAGGATTACCTTTCCGGTCTTTCGAAGGAAGAGAAGCATGCGCGGCTGGCAAAGATCAGTTACGCGGGATTCTTGACTGAGATTTGTAAAGCTGATCCTGGCGTCTTGCCATTTTTCCAGACCTATACGCACGATCTGTATGCAGTCGGAATTGATGCGGTCTCAACTCTTGCTTGCTATAGAAATCCCGATGACTACGGGGCATGCCTCTACGCCGGTTTTGAAGGGATGCATTTAGGTGGAGACGAGGAAAAAGCCGAACCCTATATTTTTCACTTTCCCGATGGGAATGCGTCCATCGCCCGCTTGCTCGTGCGGAGTCTGATCCCTGAAGCGGTTCCAGGGCACACCATGGAGGATGTTGTTACTGCGCGTGCCGACTACAGCAAGCTTGATCAGTCGTCGTCTCCAATCCGAATTCGTCTGAACTCAACCGCGGTTCGTGTGCAGCACTCCGGCCCACCAGGGTCGGCGAAAGAGGTGGAAATCTCGTATGTCCAAGAAGGAAAGCTCAAAAAGGTAACAGGGAAGTCCTGCATCCTCGCCTGTTACAACAGCATGGTTCCGTATCTTTGTCCTGAGCTGCCCGAGAAGCAAAAGGAAGCTCTGCACTACTGCGTGAAGGAACCGTTTATTTATACGCATGTTGCCATTCGCAATTGGACGGCCTTCCACAAGCTGGGGATACGACAAATCGTCTCGCCAGGGAGTTACCACAGCTTCACCATGCTCGATTTTCCTGTCAGCCTGGGCGCGTATCAGTTTCCAGTCAACCCGCAAGAACCAATGGTGCTGTTCATGTTGCGAACTCCCTGCAAGCCGGGCCTGCCGCGCCGAGATCAGTACCGGATGGGCCGGTTCGAACTCATCGGTACCCCCTTTTCTGAATTTGAACGAAATGTCCGCGAACAGTTGAATCGCATGCTCGCGCCGGCTGGATTCGATTCCGCCCGCGACATTGCTGCCATCACCGTAAATCGGTGGGCACACGGGTACGCCTACGAATACGATTCCTTGTTTGATCCGCACTGGGCCCCGGAAGAGCGCCCTTGCGTCATTGGCCGCAAACAATTCGGCCGAATCTCGATTGCGAATTCCGACGCGGCCGCCAGTGCCTACACGAATGCGGCAATTGACCAGGCGTATCGTGCGGTTCAGGAACAAGTGAAAGGTTGTTAGAAGCGGTTAGAACGCGGGAGTATCTGCCACGGTCGGCGCTGGCGCCACGGACTTCAACTGGGCCAGCGACGTCAGCACACTCTGCCAACGAACCGGGTCTTTCTTCGTCTCGATCGCGGCCGAGGGGTCGGAATAGAACTGCAGGATGTTGGCGCGCAGTTCCGGCGACGTCAGATCGAACTTTCGCTCTGCCAGCCTAGCCAGCAGCTTGGCGTAAGAATCGTCAGTCAGCGAGTATTCCGCTGCCTTCGTCGGGTTGCCGCTGTCAAGGTCGTAGTCAGGCAGCACCAGCTTGTCATTGCGCACCTCTTCGAGGAAGGCACGGTACTGATCCACGGTCGTATTGATGCTCTTGATATACAGGTCCTCGGTCTTTGGGGTCGGGTTGTTGAACGCCAGCCCTTTGAAGGGACCGATCTTCGGCATGTAGCGCAGGAGGGTTGCGAGGATCCGCGAACCCAAGCCTGGTTTTACGTAGTCCTTTCCCCATTGCCTTTCGTAGTCAGAGCGCGAAAGACGATACAGGAATTTCCGCTTCGAAAAATTAGGCGTCTCGCGCATCAACTCTTTTTTATGGGTTTGCAGCGCGACTCGGGTCATTTGCGGAATCAACTCGTTCACAGCGAAACGATACGAACCCACCGCCATATCCTCGTGGGTCAGCACGTCTTTCAGCTCCACCCCGTATACGACTGGGAAGACCCTCTCCAGCAAAGACTTGGACACCTGGAATCCGATGAAATCGTGGTACTGCTGCGAGGCATAGCGATTCTTCGCAACCTGCAGTGTGTCGAAGCCGAACTCCGTCTTCAGGTGTGCCGTCTTGTCCTGGGCATAGCGAACGGACTTGCCGTACTTCGCGCGGAGCCTGGGATACTCGATTGCGACGGCCTGATTAACCGCGGGGTGGCCGGCGATATCCGACGCATAGTGCGACAGTGCGCCAAGAGCAAAAGCATACTCGTTGACATCCTGGCTTTCGAGCAGCAACTCACGAACAAAGTCCCCGCTGCGAACGTAATGCACCAGGTTGCTGAATTCTTTACTGCCGAATGGGTAGTAGCCGAGGTCCTGAATGACGGCTCCGCCATAAGCGTAGGCGTGGGCCTCTTTGAGTTGGTCTTCCGACAGTCCCGGATATCGTTTGAGCAGCAGGGGCCGGATCTCGTCGGTCCATAGCAGGTCGACGATCTCTTCATGCGTCAGAACTGAGTACGCGGACAAACCGCTGCTGCACATCAAAACAACGAGAAGAAGTGCAGCCACACGGACGGAAAACAGGCACCAACTCCCGCAGATGGCACCTGCCGATGTTGTCTGCTTGCGCATGGCTTAAATTCGGCCGAGAACCAGCAGAATAACGACGACGAAAAGGACCAGCCCGACACCGCCGGTTGGGGCGTAACCCCAATCCCGACTATGCGACCAGCGTGGCAGCGCGCCAAGAAGTGCCAAAACCAAAATTACGATCAATATTGTTCCAAGCATGATTGCTCCCTGTGGTTCATGAACGGTGCAGCTTCACCCGAAGCTGCACCCGGTTGACCCGCTACATCGAGATGCTGATCGCAATTCCGACGTTGGGATACCGGCGGTTGTACAGGTAGTAGCCGTTGTCGACGTAGGTGACATAAACGTCGTCGTTGTCGTACCAGTCATTCCCCCAGTATTCCGGCCACGGGTCAAGGAGACTGATCCAATAGCCCTCATACTGGAAGCGCGGATATCCGCCAACAACCAGAAAGGGCAGGCCGTAGATGCGGAAATCATGGTCCCGACCAAAATATCCACGGAAACGGTTGTCCGGGATGCGGTAGCCATGATATCCGCCACGCTGCTGCCAGTTGCGGTGATCGGAATCCCAGTGCTGTGAGCGATGCTCCTGCCAGGCGCTCTGCTGGACTCGCTGCTGTTCCTGTGTGCGTTGCGGACGTTGATTACCCCGCTGTTGAGCGTGTTGCTGCCTGTTCTGGTCCTGCCGCTGCTGTTGCTGGGCATGCTGCTGCCTGTTCTGGTATTGCTGCTGCTGTTGCTGAGCATGCTGTTGCTGCCTGTTCTGGTTTTGCTGCTGTTGCTGGGCATGCTGCTGCTTGTTCTGGTCCTGCCGCTGCTGTTGCTGGGCATGCTGCTGCTTGTTCTGGTCCTGCCGCTGCTGTTGCTGGGCATGCTGCTGCTTGTTCTGGTCCTGCCGCTGCTGTTGCTGGGCATGCTGCTGCTTGTTCTGGTCCTGCCGTTGCTGTTGCTGAGCGTGCTGTTGCTGCTTGTTCTGGTCCTGCCGCTGCTGTGGCTGAGCATGCTGCTGTGTGGGCTTGGCTTGCTCGTGCTTACTCTGTTGCTGCTTCGGATGGTCTTGCTTGTCGCCCTGCTGATCGTGCTGCGCATACGCCGGAGCAGCGACTCCGAGAAGTAAAGACAGAATGGCCGTGCTGGTGATTCTAAGTGCGTTCATATGTGTTGCCTCGTTTCCTTTCAAGTGTTCGCTCTTGCTCTAGCGCAAGCTTCCGGTTGTCGCGTTGACCGGATTGCCGATGGCTTCGCCGGATACGAGAAGTTCCACTCTCCGGTTCTGCTGCCGGCCCGCGGAGTTATCGTTGGAGGCTACCGGCAGACTGTTGCCGAAACCTTTGGACGAGACTGAATTCGTCGATACTCCTTGTTGCACAAGGTAGTCGCGCACGGATCCGGCACGATTCTCAGACAGGGTTTGGTTCATGGCATCGCCGCCAACGTTGTCTGTGTAGCCGCCGACTTCGATGTTGAGTCCAGGATAGGCGAGCAGAATGCCGGCGACTTTCGCCAGCTTCTCCCGGGCCCCCGGCTTCAGGGAATACTTCCCGGTGTCAAACAAAACGTCGGACATGCTGACGATCAGCCCACGCGCACTGTCGCGAGTCTGAAGAATCGAGTTCAACTGCTCGGACAATTTCGCGCGCATGGCTGCCTTGTCGGTTTCCGCCTGTTCCGCGGTTTGCTGCGCCTGCAGCGAATCCGCGCGCGATTGGTCGGCATCAGCCTGGGCGGCAGAAAGTGCGGTTGCCGAGGCAGCTTGCCTATCCGCCACATCGGAATTAGCTTTCGCGGTGGCGGCTTGCGCAGCAGAGGCGTCGGTCCGAGCTTCTGCAGCATCAGACTCCGCCTGAGCTCTGCCGGCCTGGGCCTGCTCCGTATCAGATTCAGCCTGGGCCGTTGCGGTTTCGGCTCTGGCGGCGTCGTACTGGGCTTGCTCTTTTTGCCGCGTTGCGTCATCCGCCTGCTGCTGCGATCGTGCCTGCGCATCGGCTGAGTCCTGGCGTTCGTTCGCAAGGCGGACATCGTCCATCTTCTTGACGGCGATCGCGCGGGCATCTTCCGCCGTCTGTACTGCTTCGCGGGAAACTGCGATCAGTTGTTTTTTCGGAACATTCTTTTCCGTGGCATAGCCATCCGCATTGTTCATCAACTGGACGGCATGCTGATAGCTGTCGCCGGCGTACTGCTCGGCTCCTTCAGATTGCGCGATGCGGAGCGCATTTCGCGCTTCGAAGAATTCCAACGGTAACTTGGCATTCAGGACCACGGGGTCGAACTTGTAGCCGGTCGGGATGTAGCCGCCGCGTTCCATCAGTTCGTACTTTGCATTTACCGCTTCGGTAGTTCCCTTGGTGTCTTCGCGAACCACGTTTTCGAGCACAACCACGTTGCTGGGTTGGCGCACAGCATAGTAGGGTTCCGCGGTAACGATCAGCGCGAAGGCCTGAAGGTCCGTGGTCACGTCCAGTTTGCTGCGATGGTTGTCGCCGACCAGGACTTCGCCCAGATTCACCGCCCGGCCCTCGGGCGAAATCGCCCACAGGATGTAGGTCAGATACTCGTTGCCGAAAGTCGTGGGCTTTTGCAGATTGCCAAATTCCACTTCGATTTCGATGTAGCCCTTTTTGCTTTCCACCTTGGCTTGGCCGTTCGCCGCGGGCATAAGATCCGTGCCCGCAAAATCTACTTTGGAAGCTCCGCTGCGATGCTTATAGTTGACAGCTTGCACACTGCGACTGATGACGGTCACGCGGAACGTGGGCGTCGTACTCATCGGCTCGACGGTTAGGTTTTGAGAATTGGTTTGAGCAAATGCGCTCAAACTGAGGGTGAGGCCGACTGCTAGCAACAACTGAGTCTTCAAAGTATCTCCTTGCGGCAGACGTCTGCCGTAATGCATGGTAAGAATCTTGGATTGGTGCGTTCAGCCTTGTGATTGACGCCCTTACGGGATCATCAGCGTGCCAATGTGAATTCGGGACAGCGAGTGAAACAGTCCAAAAACATTCAGCAGCCACAGGACCACGGCGATCACCACGACGCCGTTCAGAATTGACTTGATGGAGCCCTGCATGGGGATGAAGCGATTCACCAGCCACAGGAGAACACCCACCACGATCAGAACTTCCAGGAGTTGAATTAAAGGCATGATCTTTGACCTTTCTTGTTTCGCGGGCTAACGCCTCTCATCCGCCTGGAGGTGTTGCCCTGATTTCGATGTTCGAGAGTGCTTAGGGTCGAATCGTGTTCGCCGCAAGGTTTGGCGGCAGGCACACGGATGAAGAGTGCTGATTGGCTGGATGTGGCCGCTTCGCGTGACCTGATCAGGACACGACCTCGGCGACCTAAAGGTAAGAGCTGCGATTCAGCGCTCGCGGCTCCGTCTACACACTCAGAGGATAGTTAAGAATGACAGGTGTGGACTGGCGCGTCTGAGCAAGATAGCTCACATGTAAGGAATCAAGTTCAGGACTGCAGGGACAGGATCAAATCGCGGAAGGTTCCGCGTGGATGGTGTTGTTGGTCCGTGAGCGTGTTATCGCCAACGCTGGATCGTCTGGGCACGTGGACACCGGGTAGGTCGAATTCTCGTCCGCAGTCGAAGCAGACCCGATAGGTGCGGAGTTTGATGGTGAACACACGACTGAGGTGGCGGTGCCGGCAACCAAAAATAAACTGGAAGACGCCCAACAGGTTCATAGATCCTGCGCCCGCTGGCGGCGTTCGCAACTTCCGTTCGCGTCCAGCCACTCCAGGAGAGAACGCACGCTTGCCCGAGCCAGGGCAATCGCGCAATCCGCGGCTCCGTAATAAACATTGAGCGTATCGCCATCGGCGTCCATGGTGTAGCCGCACGGAAATACGACATCGTCCACGTCGCCGTGGCGCTCGTACTCCGCCTCTGGCCCGAAGATCCACGAATCTCCTCGCAGCAGGCATTTCGCCGGATTCTCCAGGTCGAAAAGGGCCAAGCCCAAGCGATACAGACAACCCGACGGCGTGTGCCGTACTCCGTGGTAGAACACGAGCCATCCTCTGGAAGTCTCGATGGGCGGCGGCGACAGACCAATTTTGTTTGCATCCCACCAGGCGCCGCGACGTGCTTCTAGCATAAGCCTGTGCCTGCCCCAATAGCGCAGGTCTGGAGAATAGGAAATCCACATGTGGGACCCGAGGTTTGACATGGGACGATGAATCAGGGCCCAGCATCCGTCGATTCTCCGAGGCAGAAGCGCCGAGTCCTTGTCGTCGGGCGACATAATTACGCCGTATCGTTCGAAGGTGCGGAAGTCTTTGGTCAAAGCAAGGGACACGCCGGGACCGCCGCGCGAATAGGATGTGTACGTAACAACGTATTGCTGCAGCTCGGGGACGAATGTGATGCGAGGATCTTCAATGCCCCAGATCTCTTCGGGATAATTCTTCGAGTCGGGCATCAGCGTCGGCTCGCTGTCGATTTGCCATCCGTCGACGCCATTTCGAGAACGCGCGGCGCAAAGATGCGATAGGCCGCGACGATCTTCCACGCGGCAAAGCAGAAGGGTCGTGCCATCCGCGAGGAGCGTTGCGCCCGCATTGAATACGCTGTTGATCGGGTACGGCCAATCCTTGCTTGTCAGGATCGGGTTCGAGGGATGGCGAACAAGGAGTGGCTCGACGAACGTGCTCAGAAGGCTCACTTGCTTTTCTGCGGGTACAGTCATGAAAGGATTTCCTTTTGTTCTGGCTCTTGCAGAGAACGCATTTCGAGGAGTGCCATTAAAAATGATAGCGTTGATTCCGCTCCCTGGTTTTCGTTGGCGCGGTCGGGATGCAGGCCGTCCCGGCAGCCACCGGTCACGGAGTCATAGAGAGGCAGTTGGAGATCGTTATCGCCGAGGAACCAGTTGAAAGCCGACCAGGCCTCGCTGCGCCAGCGGGTGTCCCCAGTTACGCGGTACGCTTGCAGGCACGCAGAAACCGCGCCGGCAGCTTCGATCGGCTGCTGATCGAAGCGGGCCTTTGCACCATCCTTGCGATAGAAGCCTTGCGAACCGATGGGCACGAAGTGACGGTTGGTTTCGCAGTGTTGTGCTCTTGACAACCAATCCAGTGATTCGAGGCCGGCGGAAATCATGCGGTCATCCGAGCAAGCTGCGCCAACCAGCAACATGGCTTGGGGCAGTCTCGCGTTGCCGTAGGCTAGAACGTTCTCGAACCATTTCCAATCGGAACGCCGGATCGACTCATACATCTCGAGCAGTCGCCGGCTGAGGGCGGATCGCACTTTCTGCGCATCGCGATCTCCGGGATATGAATTGAGATATTCCTGAATTCCGAGCAGGGTGTAAGCCCACGCGCGGGGACTATTGAATTCCAGGACCACGGGCAGGGAAGACTCGAACAAGCGCCCCGCAGCGCCCCTGAATCCCTGATCGTGGGATCGGCCAAGAACTGTCCCTAGCCCCCACAGTGCACGCGCATGAGAGTCTTCGGAACCCACCGGTTCGTTCCACCGGCGGTCGTAGCGGAGAAAGTTCTTGAACCTGCGCTTCGCGGGGTTGAACGCGTGCTCCAAAAATGACAGATACAATCCAGCAGAATCGGCAGAAGATGAATCTACCCTTCCAAGCTTAGCCAATTGCTCCAGCAGCACCGAAAAGATGAGAGCCCGAGCATTGTCGTCTGTTGTATATCCCTCTCTGCGGTTTGGAATCGTGAAGATCGAGTGCTGCAGCATTCCCGTGTCATCGGTCATGCGACTAAAATGATCCAGCTTCAATTGCGGCAACTGATCCAGCGATTTTTCAATCATGCGCGCCGAGAACTGGATTTTTGGACTCTCCATGCGGTCGCTGCGGACCCGCGCGAAACTTTCCATGTAACCCTGCGCCACTCGCTTCCATACCATCTCCCGCGCAAACAGGTAAGCACGCTTGCGCATGGCGTGACGTATCGCGGGGGTATCGAGGAGTTCGATCGTCTTTTGCGCGATAGCGTCGGGATTCTGGAATGGGACCAGCGCGCCTCTACGGTCGTCTAGCAACTCGATCGCATGCCAATAAGGAGTTGAGATGATCGCCTTGCCCGCGCCGAGTGCATAGGCAAGCGTTCCGGAAACCACCTGCGCTTCATGCCGGTAAGGCGTGATGTAAATGTCCGCGGCGCCAATGAATTCGACCATTTCCTCGGGACTGACGAAACGGTTGTGGAAGATCACCTGCGATTCCACTCCCATCTCCTTCGCCAAGGCCTGCAAGCTGGCTCGATACTTGTCCCCTTCGCGACGCAGGATGTGAGGGTGAGTGGCCCCAGCGACTATGTAGACAACGTTCTTGTGTTTGGACAGGATCTGGGGCAGCGCCTGAATCACGTTTTCAATCCCCTTGTTTGGCGAGAGCAGGCCGAAGGTGAGCAGAACTGCCTTGCCCTCCACGCCAAAGCGGTCCTTGTAGAAATTGGGGTCCAGGAACGGGAGGTCTGGAACGCCGTGCGGCACCATGTCGATCTTGCTGCCAGGTACCTTGAAGATTTCTTGCAAGAACTGGGACGAAAGCTGGCTCATGACAATCAGACGGTCCGAAAGCTCCGCGATCTCTTCCATGACCATCAGTTGGTTGGGATCGGGCTCGCGCAGGACCGTGTGAAGTGTTGTCACTACGGGCATTTTCAGGCCGCGCAGCAGATGCAGAATATGGCTTCCGGCGGGACCGCCGAAGATTCCGTATTCGTGCTGCAGGCACACCATGTCGATGTTGTTGAAGTTGAGAAATTCAGCGGCGTCCTGATACGACTTCACCTCGTCCTGGGCGAGCGACCATCTAACCCGCGCGGGATAGTCGTGTCCCTCTTCGGTATCGTTGACCGGGAGCGCCAACAGACGAGCTGTCCCGTACTCTGCTGAAATGGCGCTGCACAGATCGGTGGTGAAGGTCGCGATTCCACAGTGTCGCGGAAGGTAGTTCCCGATGACCGCGATTCGAGTGGGCAGGGAGGGCTTTGATTGCGATCGGCCCTGAGCCGCTGCAGCACTGTCCCGCATCGGCGGGCGCGGATCGACGACTTCCAAGAGAACCTTGGGTAACACTAGGTTTGGTAGCGACATGAATGTCCTAAATTCGGAGAAAGATGTTATTGAAAGTGGCCAATCGTCAGATCGACCCAAAAACATCACCAGCGCTGGCGTGCAATTTCCTTTTGTCAGTATCCAACGAAGGAGGACTTAAGAACTGGTCATTATTGACCATCTTGTTGGTCACGAACGGTGCATCGTGTAAGCCATGAAAGCGAAACAGAAACTGGCCTTAACGGTTCGTTGCCCTACCTGTGGTGCAAAACCGGGAGAAAAATGCGAACTTAGCACTGGTCTGCCCCGCACAGAACCACATCGGGATCGGCGCTTGGAGGGCTCCGAGAAATGAAGAGCCCGGCGGCTTAGGCCAGCGCGGGTTCGGCGAGAGCTGAGCCGAGGCGATCGAAGGCTTGGTTCACCGACGCGGCGGCCGCTGCGCTTTCCTCTTGCGTGGGGGTTGGTACTTGAAGCAGTCCCTGCCAGCCAAGGTTCGGGGGGAGTACGAACGCGTCCTGGTGCTGCATGACAAATCCCAGAATGTGTGCCAGGCCCTGCGACTGGTATCCGTTGTCGAAGCTGATGCCGGTGGCGTGAAATGTCGATGGCGACATCCAGTACTCACAAGCCAGCAGCCAATGGCCCCGGGTTATGGAGGACCAGACCTTGAGATAGTCCAATGTGCCGCCAGCAGCAAAACCGTATTCAATCTGAATCAAGCCGTCGGCGGTTCCGTGCATCAAGTCTGCCCAGGACACAACAATGGCAGATTCAAGGGTTCGTTCGAGACTTTGGTTCCCATCGGATTTCATAAGTCGCCCCCCCGTATCATCCAGTTGCCCTCAACCTCTCGCCCACGCGGCGTTGTTCTGAGACGTTCGCCTTGCTTCGGGGCTGTCCAGGTTGCAGCTTTGTTGCATATGCCGAGAATGCGCGGAAACGGTCACGTAGGGCACGCCGAGGAAACGCCGGGCAACGATTTCAGTGACCTCAAGACCATTGAAGTGCTGCGGCTTCACCTTCGCCAGGATACGCTTCAACGCGCTCTGTATCTTCTCTGGCGCAAGAAAGCCAAGGAACATCGCATTGGTTTCCGTTGCCATGAAAAAGAAATTCCACCCCGCAGCATGGACCTTGCGATCCAGAGCGAATGCATCCGCCACCTTGACGACCCTCCACTCCCCGAAGCAGGGTTCAGTTTCAAGCCCAGGAAGCAGCGCCATTCCGAGCCACTCTTTCATCAGAATTGTGCCGACTTTTACGTTTTGCGGCATGAGTAGTCGTCGTCTCTCCGTTGTGCTGTATCAATGATGAACCGATTAGCAGGCAAAAACTGCTCAAAAGTGACCACTCTTTGTCGAGGGTTGCGCGCAAGAGCGAACCGCTTCGGAATTGTGGTATTGGCGATTTTATGCAGTTGCTGTCCATCTGCGGACTATACTTATTAACAGATGAGCTCCACGGTAGCAGCCAAGAAGAACGGCGGATTCGATCCCACCACCTTCCTCGCGACCATTGGCGATGGGAGGAAGATTCTGTCTGTTCCAAAGAAGCAAGTCATATTTGCGCAAGGGGACGGGGCGGATGCTGTGTTCTATGTCCAAAAGGGCAAAGTGCGGCTCAGTGTCGTATCCAAAATCGGCAAGGAGGCGACGATTGCTATCGTGAGCGAGGGGAACTTCTTCGGTGAAGGTTCATTGGCAGGTCAACTCCTGCGTATGGGCTCAGCGGCTGCCATGACGGATTGCGAGATTCTCCGAGTGGAGAAGAAGACGATGATGGAAGCTCTTCACCGCGAACCCGCACTTTCTGAGATGTTCGTGGCCTATCTGCTGGGGCGGAATATCCGCTACGAAGAGGATCTGGTTGACCAGTTGTTCAACTCCAGTGAGAAGCGCCTGGCGCGCGTGCTTCTATTGCTCGCTCATTTCGGTAAAGAGGGTATTCCGGAAACCGTCGTGCCTAAGATTAGTCAGGAGACGCTGGCGGAGATGGTTGGGACCACTCGTTCGCGTGTCAGCTTTTTCATGAACCGATTCAGGAAGCTGGGCTTCATTCATTACGCCGGCGGCACGGAAGGCGCTCTGCAAGTCCACAGTTCGCTGCTTAATGTCGTTCTCCACGACTAGCCTCGGTGTCTATGTTCTGCCTCTCCGCTGCCCAGTCCTAACGCGATGCCAGGTAAGTTCCACTTATATATCCGAGGGTATCGCCCACCAGGATGTCCGAGGTGAAATGCTTTTTCCCTCCGACTCGCGCAAAGCTAACGCCTGCTGCGAGCCCGTAAACACCCCACTTGAGCCAACGCTTGTTCGGGTAGCGATGCGCAATAACGCTCGCGAATGCAAAGCTCACTGCGGCATGCCCCGAAGGGAGCGATTTGCCGCCCTCCCAAAACTCTCCGTGGCTGTTTGGCGCGTATGCATATTGACGGTTAGTGGCCACCTTGATCCCGTAGGTCATCAGGGACGCGGCGCCCATCGCTTCTAGAGCAGTGAAGCCAGTGTTTGCTGCATAGGATGAGCGATGGCCGGAGCAACCCACGAAGTACATTAGCCCCGCCGTGCCCAGCTCGATTCCAAGACCAATATTTGATCCCCGCGATGAGGCCTGCACGAATGAGGGCGACTGAATGTGGCTGTTGATGTGATCGTCAGCCGATGCGATTAATAGACCGGTGGCCGCGGCGATCGGCAGTTCCCATTCGAGATTGCGCAGCCGGATGGCATTGCGGGGCGCCACGGCGAGGCCATGGCCGAAGGTGGCCGCGGCATGAGGTAGCTGGCCCGCGATCTGCCGGCATCCGCCATCGCTACCCGCTGGGGCTTGTGCTGCCGCGCCTAGGGCTGTACACATCACAAGCGGAGCAGCAGCCTGCGGAATAGTCTGAATTGCATGTCCTCACGTCCTGTCGGGGCGAAAGAATAGGGCACCCTGAAGGTTCAGGATGCCCAGAGTATTCGTTCCAGAACGTGGCACGGTTCTGTTACTGCGGCTTCTCGTTCTGCTTCGGTTTTTCTTCCTGAGACTTCTTCTGTTCCGGCTTCATCGGCGCAGGTTGTGGGTGCTGGGGTTGTTGCGCTGCAGTCCGTGGTTCCGGCGGAGGCGTCCGTTCGGGCCGCG
This sequence comes from uncultured Acidobacteriaceae bacterium, assembly GCA_963825155.1. Classification (GTDB taxonomy): domain Bacteria; phylum Acidobacteriota; class Terriglobia; order Terriglobales; family Acidobacteriaceae; genus Sulfotelmatobacter. Next base: position 424,974 of record CAWGRZ010000010.1, read on the forward strand.
AGCGCTCGCTCGGTGGCGGAGTCAGGGGCCGCTGAGTCGGTTCACTCCGGTTGGGCTCTGGCCGATTATTTGGCTGGGCCGCCGGTGAACGACTCGGTTCCGGGTGTCGTTCCGGCTGCGCTGTGGGCGGCCGGTTCGGTTCCGGCTTATTCGGCTCCGGCTGGTTCGGCCTTGCTGATGGCGCACGATTCTCGGGTTGATTACTTGACGCTGGCCGGTCCGAGCGTGCAGCGTTGTTCTCCGAACGAGCGGGCGTGTTGGCCGGCGGCTGAACTACGGCACGATTCACAGGAGCGTTATAAGGCGTCCCGGTCGGTTTCGCGTGCACGGCGGCGTGGTCGCTGAATGCCCCAGGTTTAGGAGTAGCAGCGACTGCCGGCGTGCCATGGTTCACCGACGCCCGCTGTTCGGGATTCGTGCGGGCCTCCTGCGCATGTTGCGTTTGAACGGCCACTGGCGGAATGTGTCTCTCGTGTGCCACAGCTTCTTGCTGAGCTGTGGGACGCGCGCTGATTCCACCGTTGCCACCGTTATAGCTGACGCGGTTGATTGCGGTGGTGTTGTTGATCACCGTCGTGTTGTAGACGTTGTGAATGTTGGTGACATTCACGTTGCTTACCGAACGGTTGTAGTAGAACTGCCCGTTCTCCCAGCGTCCACCTTGATAGCCATCACCGTAGTATCCGTAGCCGTAACTGACACCGCCATAAAAACCAACCTGTTGACCCCAGTAGCCGTTGTAGAAGACGTATCCGTTGCCGCCCCAACCCCAATACGCCGGAGTCCAGAGCAGACCAGGTTCCGGAGCCATGACCCATGTGCCCGGCACCCAGTAGTAACCGTCGTCGTCGGCGTAGGCCCAATAGCCGGGTGTCCACAGATACCCATCGCCGGGACAAAGAGGTTGCTCATAGACTGGCAATTCCGGCGGGGCAAATGAGACGGAGATGCTGATTTGCGCATAGGCTGCGGCCGACATGGCGAGCACTACGAAGGCAAACAGCGACGAACGAATGGAGCGTGTGATACTCATTGTGACTCCTTCTGCCCGATGATCCTTTGCCTGCCCGGTGATGCTGTGCCGCTGCGGGCTGCCTGGATGGAGAGGCATTATTTCCGATGAGACCGGAAGAAGACTCCGTCTCGTCCGTAGGTGGTTCTGATAGAGACCTTCTCACTGTCAAGAGGTCGAAGTCTGAGCAAGAAAGCTCAGTTCGAGTATGTGTCTCGTCTCAACACTGAGCGCCTATTGAACATCCTTTGCGGCCCCGACGTAGAGAATGAAGGACGTGAATGTGAATCGCACAATGGGATCAATCGATCCCGCTTTCGTGTGAGGCATGATCGCGGAGGAACCTATTAATGAAGATCTTCCTTTTCGCAGGACTGCTCCTGGTCCTGCTCGGCATCGCATCCCTGGTCGTGCCGATTCCCCACAGCGAGACGCAAGGCATCAGAATCGGGGACGCAAGCATCGGCGTCCAGACCAGTCACAGTGAACGCGTTTCGCCGTTCATTAGCGCAGTGCTGATCGTAGGCGGGATCGCGCTGACCATTGCCGGAACACGTGGCCGGTTTTCGAAAAATTGAGCGTGCGCACCTCAGACTACTGCTTTTGATGTAGCTCTGCGCGATTGAGTGCTTCGACGAAGGCTGTCGGCAGGGGACGTGGGTTGATTGCACCTGCTGCCTCCCACGGCATCGGCGGCAAATGACGGGCGCGTGCCGGCTCGGTCGCTGCGCTTTGCCGGTGGCCGCATGAGAGACAGATCGCTCCCACTTGGCGGATGTCAGTTTCTTTTGATATTTCATTCTCGCGGACCGCAGTCGAGCCCGCGACGACCGGGCCGGCGCAAGTATCACAAGGGTAAGCGGAGAGGTGAAGGTACTGTTTTTTCATGGAGTCCTCACATCGAGAAGAGAGGTGTACACGTGATCCTAAGCGTTCAGGATCCGAACTTCTGCTCAGTATTGCTCGGTTTGCCGGCCCCAAAACGGGCGGCGGGGGAGCGATTTGAGCAGAATTGACCATCTCTCAAAATGGCAATGTTGAATACTATTGAGGTGGAAACCGGGCGCCTCTCGTCGAGACGGATATTGTCTGTGCGGTGCCCCGTGTGTAGGGCTAAGCCGAGAGAGAAGTGTACGCTTAGCACGGGACAGCCGTCGAACAAGACACATCTCGACCGAGGCCGGGCGGCAGCTAAGGCGCCCCGCCCTGAGAACCCTATTCACACCGCGCTACGATCCCTGCAGGCGCTTACGAGCCGAGGCCTCCGTGTCCTGTTCCACTACAAGTAGGAGACAATGCTTCCAAAACAGAATAATGCGCAAACCCCGATGTTCTTTCAGATCCACAAGAATGGCAGTGCGGTCGATGGCGTCAGCTATGCCAGTCTGGAAGAGGCCTCTGCGGCATTGGAGAAGGCTGCACAGGGAGGCGAAGTAACTGCAGTCGACGGACTCGATCAGATCGTGCGGCGCTATACCTCAGACGAATGCCGTACCGCGCGCACCTCTTGGAACAAGGCGTAAGGCTCGGGTGTAAGACGGAGGAAGAGACACCAAGGCCCCAGCCACAGAAGTTATGTCATTCCCATGTTTTCAGCCTTCTTGTCTTGCATCGTTCGGCTCAGCTGGAACGGCTCTGAGCGACTTCCCGCACTCCAGGCAAAACCGCTTACTTCGAGGGGTAATCAACCCGCAGAACGGGCACATCCTTTGTGATTGGAATTGCTGGATCTCCGGTCTAAGCATCGCCGGGAGCTGTGCAAAGAAAGCAAAAACGCGTTTCATCGATTCACCCTCGCTGCCTTGCGTCGTGAGGTTGCGAAACGTCAGGACCCTGGTGTAAGAGTTGGGGTAACGAGCAACGTCTCGCTGGCTTCTCCGACAGCTAACAATGACTGACCAAGGCTGATGATTCTGTACAGGATTGCTCACATTGACTCTCAAACGCTTGCGCTGCGGAAGGGAATCGGGCTCTCTGGCTCTGGCAGGCAGACTCGAAGTGAGCAATTCGGATCAGTTATTGCTATCCGCCTGAGCGATCATGCCTTTAGAGACGAGCACTTCTTCTCTCTCTTTCAGGTCTTCTGAACTAAGTCAGCTATCTGAAGCTCTCTCCTCTTAGTTCTGCAGTTCCTAAAGGAAAAAACTTTCATGAAGAAAACAATGTCACTGCTGTTGATGAGCGTCTTGGGCATGGTTGGAACGTACGCATGGGCGGCTTCGGCACGCGAAGATTCGGTGGATCGTCTGCAACGGTCCGTAACCGTTCTGCACGCGATCATGTCCAGTCCGGACAAAGGCATCCCGGAAGAGGTATTGAGCAATGCAAAGTGCATTCTCGTTGTGCCAGACCTGGTTAAGGGCGGCTTCGTCTTTGGTGGCAAGCACGGACGCGGCGTTGCCACTTGCCGCACGGCTGAAGGATGGAGCGCGCCGGCGTTTGTCTCAGTTGGCGGCGGAAGCTGGGGACTGCAGATCGGCGTAGAAGACGTCGACCTGGTCATGCTGGTCATGAACGATCAGGGATTCCAGCACTTGCTCTCCAGCAAATTCGAACTTACCGGTGAAGGATCAGTCGCCGCCGGCCCGGTTGGCCGTCATGCTTCCGCAGGAACGGACTGGAAAATGAACACTGAAATGCTGACCTACTCGCGCTCAAAGGGCGTGTTCGCCGGCCTGACGTTAGAAGGCGCAGTCGTGGAGCAGGACAACGATTCCACTCGCGCCATTTACGGTAAGCACATGTTGTTCCGTAACATCCTTTCCGGCAAAGCGGCGACCCCGCGAAGCGCAGATGCGTTCGTGAAGGCCGTGTCCGAGGCAGGCCAACAGGCCAAGATTGCTGAAGCAAACGAAGACACCAAGTAAATTGCATCAGGAAGATGTCATGGTCTTTGTGGCTGGCCGGAACCGCATACCAGTTCCGGTCAGCTCCACACAGCCCCTACGAACTTCTCGTTACCGATGTGACCTTACTCTTCCGAAGGGTGGATAGTATGAAAGCTGGCTTCCGGAAATGTCTTTGGGCGCAAGCAGTGTGTCTTGGCCTCTGGTCTATTCTAACGTTTGGTCAGTCACCCGTTCTTTCGCAGAATCTGGAGGCGTGCAAGGCCGATCGCGAGGCCTGTGATCGGTCCAAGTTGAGTGCCGCGCAGTTAACGGCCGTGGCTCTGGCCAGCCACGGGCGCAATGTCGCGAACTGCCGGAACCACTACGATTCCTGTGACCGTTCGAAACTCTCCGAACCGGAGATTGTTGCGTTGGCCATAGCCGATCACCAGCGCAATGTGTCTGATTGCAACGATGGCGTGCAATCCTGCGATCGGTCCAAACTGACACCAGCGGAAGCGCGTGATTCATCCCTTGCGGAACACCAGCGGAATATTTCCGCCTGCAAGGACGGGGTGGGTTCCTGTGATCACTCTAAGCTGAGTCCATCGGAAGCCGCAGTAGTGGACACGGCGAGACGGCAACTCAACGCATCCGACTGTAAGAACGGCACCGGGCTCTGTGATGATTCCAAGCTGACTCCTTTGGAAATTCAGGCGGTAAGCGCGGCCGAACACCAGCGCAACGCGCAGAATTGTGTGAGCGGCTGGGACGAGTGTGATCACTCCAAACTCACTCCGTCGGAGGCTCGACAAACGGCCTACTCTGAACATCAGCGCAACCTCGCAGCTTGTAAGAACGGGCAGGAGACTTGTGACTACTCAAAACTGACACCTCCCGAAGCCAAGACACTGGCCGACACCGAGCACAAGCGCAATTACACAGCCTGTCTGAAGGGATACGGCTTTTGCGACCCTTCCCGGCTCACGATTGAAGAGACTCGTACGATCCACCCTGGCAGCTGATCCTCCAGAGCGCGGGAGAAGTTTCTTCTGCGTGAGAGCTTATGATTCAACGAAACTGTCCGCAGTGTAGCAGCGAACTGGTAAGAGCCAGGCGCACCGATCCAGAACCAGTACCCGGAAGCGCGCAAGCCACATCTCCGGGCTGGCGTTGTAGCGTTTGTGGAGGCGGGTTCACTACAGGGCAGATCCGTGAAAGCAACCGTGTCAGGTCCCAATCGAGCGACCACAGTGAGAACTCCACCAAACGCACAAAATCAAATCTCTTCTCTCTCGCTTAAATATCGGTACGGCCGCAAGCCCACGCTTAGGCGAACATCGGCGCTCGGTCACAGAATGGCCACAATAAAGTCGCACCTTGACGAATAAAGTTGTTGACTAAAAATGGTTTAGTTCCAACCAGCCCCTGAAGAGGCTGGCGTTGGGAGGTTCAACTCCGTCCCTGGCCGCCATCATCCCAAAGAACTTGAGCCGAAGCTTTCAAGCCACGATTAGGAGATTCGACCATGATTTCGCGGGGTCACATCGTTCGTGGATTCGCGGGCTTCGCAGCCGCGAGCGCAGCTTTCGGAACTTCCGTCGGTAGTTGTTGCATCATGTTTCCTTGCGCTTTGGTCTTCGCCGGCGTTGTCGAGCGCGCAGGATCGTCGAGAGTGATTGCAGGATTGGAGGGTTGCGATAACTCTGGCTTGGCACTCTGTCGAGACTCGACAGAACAGGAGTTGCCCCGTCAAGTCGGCACGCCCAGCTTGGGCAGCAGCCACTGAGTCAACAGCAGATAGGCGGCGACGAGAACAATCATCCAAACCCAGTCCGGCATTCAATTCACCCCCTGGAACGAGCCAACCTTTGTCATGCAATCGCTCTTTCTTGCCTGGATTCCACTCCCTCGTCGTGGAAGCAGCAACTTATCAACTATATAATCACCAGATAGCGAATGCACAGAAAAACATTACGGAGTCGCTCCAATGCAGTCTGATATCGACCAAGCCATCGCTCTCATGAAGCGCGGGGACGACGACGCACTCGAGAAAGCGCTGGCGCTGCTGCAGAGGTCAGTGTTCGCGTTCGGCATGCGAGTGTGCGGACAGCGGCAGGATGCCGAAGACACGATGCAGGAGGTTCTGGTGAAGGCGCTGTCCTACCTGCCAAAGTTCGACAGCTCCCAGGCCTTGGCCGTATGGCTGTACAAGGTGGCGAAGAATCGCTGCCTCATGAGCCGGCGCAAGAGTAAATTCGCGCCCAAACAAGAGCTCTCGCTGGACGAGTTGATGCCGGACCAGAAAGAGTTGGAACAGCTCGACGGGATAGCTGGCATCAACCCCGAGGGCTCTGCCATCCGCGGTGAGCAGGGGCAGCGCTTGCGGGAGGCCATTCGCAATCTGCCGCCGCACTATCGAATTGTCCTTGTGCTGCGCGACATGGAAGGTTTCACGGATCTAGAAGTCGGGGAAATCACCGGTTTGCGCCCCGGGACCATAAGGGTGCGACTCCACCGCGCTCGCTTATTCGTCCGCAGGGAGTTGACGAAGTCGAATGTGAAGTCCGGCACGGTCAGACGATCGCGGGGGAACGCGGGAGCCGCGCCCGGAACAGGCCGTTGCCGGAAGATGTTCGCGGGCCTGTCAGACTATCTTGACGGTGAACTGGACGATTTCTCCTGCGAAGAAATCGAGACGCACATGAACGGCTGTGAGCCGTGCAAGAAGTTCCTTCGCAGTCTGGAGCAATCCATAGAGCAATGCCAACAGTCGCCTGCCGACTGCCCTGATCGCGAGCGGGCGGCTGTTCTTAGAAAGAAGCTGCTCGCGACCTACGGCCGAGCCCTTGCGGCCGGCGGCAAGTGATCGTACCCGACCCTGTTTGATCTCATGGTAGCGGGGTCGTCGGTTGGCCGCTCGCCTTCATGCTACACTCCGGCGGAATGCGGGGAACTGGAAATTGTGTTCGGTGGGAACACAACTGGCCGGCTTCTCGTGGTTCGGAGGCCAGTTTGGTAAAGGAGAGCGAGCCGCGCCTGCTTGCGGAAACGGTGGTCCTCGGCGTTGTGGGAGGGCTCGCCGCGCAGCTGTTCACATGGGCACTGCGAATCTGCGAACACTTCTTTCTGAATTGGCTCGCGGGCTATCATCCTCCGGGATTGCCTGAGGAGGGCGGAGCTCTTCGGCAGGTAATCGGCCCGCATGGTTTGTGGTTCGTGCCCTTGGCGACCACTCTCGGTGGCTTGATCTCGGGATTTTTGGTCTACACTTGGGCGCCGGAGGCGGAGGGCCACGGCACCGACACGGTGGTTAAGGCCTTTCATCGCGCCGGCGGTTTCATCCGCGCGCGGGTTGCGCCCTTGAAACTGGTTGCGTCCGCCATCACCATAGGGTCCGGAGGTTCTGCCGGCCGAGAGGGGCCTACGGCATTGATCGGAGCCGGCGTGGGCTCGATCTACGCCACGATTGCCCATCGCCCCGACGAGCAGCGCCAGGTTCTCGTTTTGGCAGGCATGGCGGCAGGCCTGTCGGCGATATTTCGCTCCCCGATTGGGGCCGCTTTCTTTGCCATCGAAGTACTCTACGGCAGCATGGAATTTGAGGCCGGAGCACTTCTTCATACCATGTTGGCGTCCGTAGTTGCCTATGCGGTGAACGGGTTTTTTGTGGGTTGGCAGCCCTTGTTTTACTTCCCATCCACGCCGAGCCAGCTCCGGGTTTTGGACTACGCCTGGTTTGCTGTTTTAGGCGTGGCAGGCGGTCTGGTGGCGACGCTCCTACCGGTTGTGTTCTATCGCTTGCGCGATGTTTTTCGTGCCCTGCCAATTCCGGCTGCTCTAAATCCCGCCATCGGCGGGTTAGTCGTAGGCCTGCTCGCGCTCAAATACCCTCAAGTTCTGGGCGGAGGATACGGTTGGATCCAGGAAGCTATTGATGGTCGGCTTGCACTCAAGCTGTTGGTGATTCTCCTTTTCATGAAGATCATTGCTTTCGCTTTTACAGTTTCCTCGGGAGGTTCGGGCGGGGTCTTCGCTCCGACACTTTTTGTGGGAGCCATGTTGGGGGGCGCTCTCTCTTCGTTCGCTCATCTGCCACCAGCAATGTTTGTCGTGGTGGGAATGACCGCGACGTTCGGTGCGGCCGCTCGCGTGCCCATCGCGGCTCTGATGATGGTCACAGAAATGACGGGAGGATATCGCTTACTGGTTCCGGCTGCTTTTGCCGTTCTGCTCAGCTATCTGGTCCAAACCCAGTTGTCGGCGCATCTGAAATACAACAGTTTGTACGAGGCGCAGGTTCTTGGACGGGCCCAATCCCCCTCGCGGTATGTGGAGAATGTTCAGCTGGCACTGCGTCTTCTCGGCACCCGCCAAATCCCGCGAGCTGCCAAAATTGGTCATCTGGACCTGGTTGCTCTCTTGGATTCCGGAATACCCATAACCGTGCCCGGCCGGAAGGAATTGAATGTTGGCGTGGTTCACGCGCAGAGTGCTCTGGTCGGAAAGACGGTGCAATTCTGCGATGCCACGGCAGGCAACGGTGCCCTCGAGATTGTCGCCATTCTGCGAGGTGGAGATGTGGTGCTCCCTGAGCCGGACACGGTGCTGCAGCGGGACGATCGCCTTCTCATCATCGGGTCGAGCAAGGCGCGAAGCCGCCTGGCTGAGTACCTGGCTCCCATCGGGCCCAAACCGGCTTAGACTAAGAAGGCATGAGGTGCGTCTTCCATATCAGATCCATACTTGCTGTCCTATTCACAGTGTCTGCCTTATCCGCGGCTCCGCTATACAACGCGGGAACCATCATCCAGCGCTCGGTGGAGGCCAACGCCGCAGACTGGAAGGCTGCTCCCGACTACGATTATTTCGAGCGCGACCAGCAACTAGGTGGAGGCACCAAGACATACCAAGTGCTGATGATTTGGGGCTCTCCCTACCAGCGCCTTGTAGCCGTTAATGGCAAGCCAGTGTCGCCGGAACTAGACGCGGAGGAGCAACAGAAGCTGGATGCGGTTATTTTCCAACGGCGCAACGAATCGGAGCGGGAACGGGATGAGCGCATCGTGAAGTACCAGAAGGATCGCCAGCGTGATCAGTTGATGATGGAGCAATTGACGCAGGCCTTCGACTTCACGTTGATGGGCGAGCAGAAGCTGGATGGCCACGACGCCTATGTGCTAAAAGCCACGCCCCGCGTCGGCTACCAGCCGCCAAACATGGAGACCGAAGTGCTCAGAGGCATGCAAGGGAGACTCTGGATTGATACGGAAACTTTCCAGTGGGTAAGAGGTTGCGGCTCAGGTCATACGCCCGGTTTCCATCGAAGGCTTTCTGGCGCAGGTGGAGCCGGGGACACGCTTCGAGCTGGAGAAGATGCCGGTGGGGAATGGCATTTGGCTTCCGAGGCATTTTGCCATGAAATCTCAGGCCAGGGTTTTCTTCTTTTTCACTCGCAAGTCACAAGAGGACGAAACCTATTACGGGTATCGCAAGGGCATGTCGGTTCAAGGTCGGTCGCGGTAAAGGGATTGCTGGTCTTGAACGGCCCTGCGTGGGGTCTCTCGCAGCCTATACTTATCAGCTGCCGGAGGCCGATAATGCGCAATCCACACATTTGGGCATCGTTGATTCTAGTCCTGATGGTTGCCCTTTGGTTTGGGACCAGCCTGGTGAGCTCTGCCGAAACCAGCAAGGAAGTAGCCTGGAACCTTATTCTCTCTGGATTGCAGTCCAGTGACAGCGAGGAACGGGTCACAGCCGTTCGGGTTCTGGGGCTTTTGATTCATGATCCGAAGGCCGCTGACTCCGCGGAACACGCGCTAGGCGATTCCAAGCCCGAAGTACGCGGCGCTGCGGCCACCGCGCTGGGACAAATGCACTCGACGGAGTCTATCCCCAAACTGAAGCAGGTGCTGTCTGACAAGGATGTCTCGGTCGCTCTTGCCGCTGCTCGTGCTCTTCATGAGATGAAAGAGAAGGCAGGCTACGAGGTCTACTATGAAATTCTTACTGGCGAGCAGAAGGGCAGCGAGGGCCTGATTGCCCAGCAGACAGCCATCCTGCACGACCCCAAGAAGCTCACAGAGCTTGGTTTTGAGCAGGGGATCGGTTATGTCCCTTTTGCCAGTATGGGATGGGACGCGTTGCGGGTAATTCTCAAGAACGACTCGTCTCCCGTGCGAGCGGCTGCCGCCACGATGCTTGCGGACGACCCTGATCCGGCCAGCGCGAAAGCGCTGGTGCAAGCCACGCAGGACAAAAACTGGATTGTGCGGGTCGCGGCACTCGAAGCTGTAGCGAAACGCGGAGATCCCGCACTGCGAATCAAGATCGAGCCGTCTATGTACGATCCAAAGCGTGAGGTTCGATGTACTGCTGCCGCCACGGTGCTACGCCTGTTTGACGTAGCGGAAGCGGGAAGGGTGGGCAAAGGTCAACAAGCTAACTAGGAGAGTGTGGCGGGCGATGTGAGAAGCCGCTAGGATCAGGGATGTAGTGAACAAGGAGCGCCTGCTATGAAAATATCACGCACCCAACTTATTGTGTTCCTCGGTCTGTTTTTATTGCTGCTGATCGCCATCGGTATATTCGGGACCTGGTATGCCCCGCTTTTCGGTAGCGCCGGTCTGCGGCTGCAACACTATCTGGTTCAGCCTCTGTTCACTATGGGCGGGCTCCCGCTAACGACTTTCTTTCTTATCAAGGTTGCGATCTTCCTCGTGCTCCTGGTCCTCGGCTCGCATTTCACCATGCTCGTGCTTCAAAAAAGGGTACTCACTCATACGCCTCTGGCGCTCGGACAGCAATATGCCGTGGCGCGGGTCGTTTCTTATCTGGTGTTTATTCTCGGTCTGATGATTGGTCTGGAATCCGCGGGGCTGAACTTGAGCAGCCTGGTAGTGGTGGGCGGGGCACTGGGCGTCGGCGTCGGTTTTGGTCTGCAAGCCGTGGTGGGCAACTTCGTTGCCGGACTCATTCTTCTGGTGGAGCAGCCGGTCAAGCTCGGGGACCGGATTGAAGTGGGCAACACCTATGGAGATGTCGTAGCGTTGCGCGGGCGCAGCACCTGGATCCGCACCAATGACAATGTTGTCATCATCGTCCCCAACTCAGAATTCATCAATCAACGCGTCACCAATTGGACTGCAAACGACCGGAGGGTCCGCATTGCCCTTCCAGTTGGTGTTTCCTACGACAGCGATCCTCAAGAGGTTCGAGAAGTCATTCTTGCCGTTGCCCGAAGTCATCCCGATGTTCTTTCCGATCCGACTCCCGAGGTAGTCTTTCTCGATTTTGGGGAAAGCTCGCTCGATTTTGAACTTCGCGTCTGGACCGTTCAGCAGGTACAAACGCCCACTCGCCTGAAAAGTGACCTCTACTTTGCCCTCTTTGGGGCATTTCGTGACCAGGGCATCGAGTTGCCGTTCCCTCAGCGTGACCTTCACATCAAGTCGATGCCTGAGTTAGTGTCGTCGGCATTGACTTCACAAGCGGAAGTTAGAGCGGACCCTCCGCGGCCGGCAGGAGCGTGAGCCGCGCAGGAGTCGCAGCATGAGCTCCTACCGCCGCATTCCCTTGGGCCGGGGTAAAACTACATCCCGCTCTGCCCGAAGACCAATGCTTCCTTCTGATGACCGAAATCTATTTCTCTCAACGCTGGCGTCTTGGCGCTCCTTGCCTGAGTCACGATGTCATCCTGAAACGCCTGCTTATCATTCGTCTTTAGCGTTCCCGGAGCCGTCGCCACAGTCTTCCCATACTGCAGGAAGTTGACCTGTACCGCGGGACCGGTTCCTTGCCACTCCACTTTGTAGTTGCCAGGCTTCAGGTGGGTGTTGCCGACCTGAACGGAATCAGGAATATTCACCGAGTGTTCGTTCTTGTCCCGCGCCAGCGCGCCGAGCGGAAACAGCAAAGCCAGAGTGGAAAGAAGCGCCAGGTACCGTAGGTGTTTCATGATGCAAAGTCCTCCTTCAGAATAAAAGCGTTCTAGTCCGGTTCACAAACCGTCAGTATCCGACAAATGAATTACTAAAGACAGATGCCGGACAATATGGTCGAGTTGTATAGAATATCGTTTCACGATATAACGACCGAAACGAGTTCGATCCGTGACGGAGTCAGCGGCCATGAAAGCCTCCGCCATGGAATCCGCCGCCACCATGGAAGCCACCACCAAATCCTGCAAATCCTCGCGCTGTGCCCACTGTCATCCTTGGCCCAGAATGGAAAGCGCCTCGGAGGGATGATCCCTCTCCACGATAGATGCCGTTGGCGTAGCCACGGCTTGTCACGTAGTGAGAGCCGGGGCCCCAGTTGTGGTAGTTGGTGCTGAAATGATGGTAGTAGTGTTCATATCCGTGACCAAACCCGTACCGGTAGATGGGAGCTTGGTACACAAACCACGGAGAGTAGAATCCCCAACCGAACGGACTGTAGAAAATGCCGTCGCCCGGGATGAAAGTGTAAGCATTAAACCATGGGTCCCAATACCAATCGGCGCCCCACCAGCCCAAACCCCAAGGGCCCCCTCCGTTCGCTGCGTAGATGCCGGCTGCGTCGACGTTGGCTTCTGCCAGGTACGAGGACCGCAGACTGCTCCAGCGGTACAGATCGCCTTCCTGGTACAACTTCTTGCTGAATTTCTGCGCCTTGAGCGGGCTGTTGCTGGCCACGCTAACCTCGCGGCCACCTTTCACAGTGACGCCCTCACTGCCTTCCTTTACCGACGCTTTGCCGTCAAATACGCGGATCTGTTCCTGATTCTGGTCAAAGTCATACAAGCCGGTTTTCAACAGTCGTGTGGTTGTCCCATCCTCGGTGACGCGAATGTCGTTTTCGGGATGGATTTCGGCCACTTCGATCATCGCATGGCCTTTGTCTATTCTTACCTCGGTGTCCGTAAGGCTGGGCGAAATCATTCGTACCGCACTATGGGAACCGATGCGGAGAAAGACGCCGGGCGTCAACAAAACCTCGACCTTGCCTTTCTCCGTGGTCAAGGATTGGCCCGGTTCCAACTCCGCCGAACCGATGGACTTCGAGTTGAGGGTCTGGGTGCCTATGGCAGCCTGGCCTTCAACATAATTCACAGTTCCTGGTAGCGCTGAATTTGCGCTCGTGCCCCACGCGGGCGCACATAGAATCGCAGCCAGGAAGAAGCCTGCAATTGCTTCAAACCTTGGCAGCCTCATATCGTCATCTCCTTACCAACTCTCTACTACATTAGATGACCGCACGAGGCCGTGCGATGCTCAATGGAAATATCGTGAAACGATATATCGACGGCTTGATTTGTCTCGAGCACGTTGCGGCGAACATCAGGTAACGACGTCCAGCGCAACCGAATTCGGTTGCTGTTGGCGAACGCCTTACGCTGATAAGTACGCGCCCGGATCGTTAAATTGGTCTCTTTGGCCCTTGGGCCAGGAGTAAAGCCGGCCTACGTTGACTTCGATCTGGCCATCTGGCGCCAACTCGATGCGGGCACGGTCCATGGGCCGTGGCGCGGGGCCTTCGAAATTGATTCCCTCGCTGTCATAACCGCTGCCGTGACAGGGACACTTGAACTTGTGCTCAGCCGGCTTCCAGTCGGGCGTACAACCCAAGTGAGTGCAGCGGGCAAAGATGACGAAGAGCCGGTCTGGAGTGCGGTCAACCCAGATGCGGTATTTCTGGAGCCACTTCTCGTCGATGCCCAGTGCGTAGTCGGATGGATAACCAATCTTGAAAACCGTGGCCGGCTCGAACAGCACCCGCGGCAAGAAGAACCGAAAAAACGCAATGAACCAGGTCACGAGAAATCCAACAACACAACTCCAAACAAACCTGCGCCGGCGTTTGTCGAGCAAAGTGTTCGGGGGGCCGACCGAAGCAACACCCGCAGCTGCCGCGGCTTTCGAAGTGCCCACCGCAGGACTCCCGACGTAGGCCGCAGGATCTCGACCGGCGGGCGCCCGAGTGCCACCAGTCTCCGGCGGGCGAGGCTGCGGTTCGGTTTCGGTGTTTCCGGGCTCCGCGATTGCGTCCTTGGGCATCGTCGGCCTCCTGATTGTCTACTGTCGGTCTTTCGACTCCAATCGGGCACTCTCGTGGAATGTTTATCCGGCTCGTCTCCAGATCGTGGCGGTGGTCATCGCGGCCATCCCCGACGAAGCGGTCGCCTCCTCCTGTTCGAACATCTCCTGGCACCGAAGACAGTGTTGGGTCCACGGCAGGGCCTTCAACCGTCGACTCGGAATATCGTCGCCGCACACGATGCAGGCTCCAAACGAGCCATCCTGAATGCGTCGGAGCGCCGCTTCGATCAGCCGCAACAAGGTTCTGCGGTGGCTACTTTGCTGAAACAAGGATTCCTTCGACAAACTAGTAACGGATCGGTCTCCAATGTCCTGCGGAGAGTCGACCTCCAGCGAGCGCGTTTCGTGCCCGAGCCGGTTTAGAAACTGGGATGCTTCTTGGCGGTGGAATTCGAGATCTCGCCTGAATCGTTCAACATCGATGTGTTCCATTGTTCGTTTCCTCTGTTCGTTTCTCGCAGTTTTTGACGAACGAGCCAATCCCCGACTGCCTGACCGGGGATTGTCCGGAGTTGAATCGCATTTTGTGGCTTCGGGTTTCTTGCTGAGTACCACTTCGCGATTGGAAGTAGCCCAGTTGATCCTGTTCCTCTTCTTGAATGGGCGTCTGGCGCGGCAGGATCTCTCGAAGCGCCCATTCAATGCGCTCAACGCTCTCCGAGATCACACGAATACATTGCTGGTTTTGGATCACATCCGTGGTAAGGGAAATGGCGGCCAGACCATTGCGGATGTGATGATTCATTTCGGAAATTACCTGCATCCGCAGCAGCGTGGCTTCGCGCTGCCGCCGCGCCGTAGTCAGTAGTCTTGCTGTCAGGAAGGCAACCAGCAGTGCCGATACACCCTCCGCCAGCGATCGTTCCCAGAGACGCCCAATGTCTGGAACGAGCAAGTAATGCATAAGCTCCGTTGCCAAAAAGGCCGCGAGCCCCACGCCAAGGGAGACCAGTATCACTCCCGGACCCGCACTGGGGCGCGTCGCGTGATCGGTGGTACTGGTTGATTGTGTCTGTGCAGCACGATGAGCCATCGCAACCTCCAATTCCTGAGCACTGGCCAATGAGGCTCAGGTTTGAGTCCGGAATTCAATGTGCTTGTATTAGGTCCACGTCCAACACGCTGATCATTTGAGCAAGTGCTGTCGGTGGTCGAACTGGGGGTTAGCTAATCGGGGGCGGACGGTTATAGTGGAAACCCTTGGTCTGCAGCGTGGAGAATCGCCGAGGAGTCGGTGCTAGGTGTGCGGATTCCGCCGCAGGAGGAACGGGAAGAAAGTTGTCGGCAGGAGCACTCCATTGCGATCCGTCGTGATCGAAGCGCGGACTCCGATCTTGATGCGAGTTCGCTCTAATCGCCGAGTGAAGAGTGGGCGCGTGCGGGAAGGCCGGCGCGATATTGCGAGCTGCCAAAATGACAAATAACGCCGCAAACGTAAGACTGGCACGGATCCAGATCGTTCCGTGACTGCCTTTGCGGGATTGCCGGCCCAGAGACATCTATCCACCGTACCAGTAAGTAGAGATGATTCCAGCGCCGCATGGGTTGGCCGCAGCTATGTTTTTCTCGAGTGCCTCGGAAGGGCTTGCTAAGGGTCAGGCGGAATCGACATGCTACTCGATCAGATTGGAGCTCCTAGCCCCAGGCATCCATGGTAAAGATATAATCGCCCGTGAGCACTCGGCAATGAAATATCGCATCGTCCACGTTGTTCAGAAATACCTGCTGAACCCACCCATAAAATTCTTTTTTGCGATAGGCCTGGTCCCGCCCGGATATGTGCTTCTGGAAACCGTGGGCCGCAAGACCGGAAAGCCGCGCCGCACTCCTGTAGGCAACGGACTCGTAGGCAGACAGTTCTGGATTGTGGCGGAGCACGGTGAGAAAGCCGGCTACGTTCGCAATATTGTGGGTAATTCGAGGGTGCGGCTGAAACTGCGTGACGGATTATGGGCTCGCTGGCACGGCGGCACCGCCCACTTACTTGCCGACGACGATCCGCGCGAGCGGCAACGCTGGCTCGCGAATCAGCTACCGGCCAGCGCGCGCAATGCCGCCGCAGTCCGCTTCTTTAGCACGCAACTGCTCACCGTTCGGATCGATCTGGACGCGTAACTTAGCGCGGGGCGGCGGCACGTACCTGTCCCTCCCCCGAGCCTGGACGATAGATGTTCGGCTCTTAGCGAAGCTTGTAACGTTGCAGTTTGCCCGTCGCTGTTTTCGGGAGTTCCTGGAAAAACTCGATCCGGTGCGGCCGCTTGAAGACCGGCAGACGCTCGAGCACGAAGCGCTGCAACTCTGACGCGAGTTCGGGACTTCCGTCTGTGCCATTGCGCAATACGATGCAGGCGACTGTTTTGACCAGTCCGTCTTCGTCTCTCCTTCCGACAACCGCGGCTTCCTCGACGCTCGAATGTTCGAGAAGTTGGTTCTCGATCTCAACCGGGCTGACCCAGGCGCCGCTGACTTTCAACATGTCATCGGAGCGCCCGGCGTACCAGAAATATCCATCGGCGTCCTGATAGTAACGGTCGCCGGTGCGCAGCCAATGGCCGGCGATGGTGTCCTTGGTTTTTTCGTGCTGATTCCAGTAGCTGGCGCAGGTGGCATCGGTCCTAACAATTAAGTCCCCCATTTCGCCCTGCGCGAGGGGCTGATTGCTTTCGTCCACGATGCGCGCTTCAAATCCGGGAATGGTCGTTCCACTGGACCCAGGTTTGACCGCGCCGGGCCGGTTCGAGATGAACATGTGCAGAGCTTCAGTGGAACCGATGGCATCGAGAATCTCAACCCCAAAGCGCTCCTGGAACCGGTGAAAGATAGCTGCGGGCAGACACTCACCGGCGGAAATGGCGTGACGAACGGAAGAGAAATCAGGCTTGCGGCCCAGGTCTGGCAAATGTGCCAGCAACTTCGCGTAGTTCGAGGGGACGGAGAAGAAGAGAGTTGGGCGGGAGCGCTGCACCACATCGAAAACGCTTTGTGGTTTCGGAGGGCCTGGCAGCAGAATGCTGGTCGCTCCGACCGCCAAGGGAAAATAGAGTCCATTGCCCAGGCCATAGGCGAAAAAGAGCTTGGCCACGCTGAAGAAGCGGTCTTCCTCGGCGACCCCGAGAATCGCTTTCGCATAACGTTCGGCGCACACAACCATGTCGTGCTGCAGATGCACGCAGGCCTTAGGCCGACCGGTGCTTCCGGAAGAATAAAGCCAGAAGGCAGCATCGTCTTTGCTGGTGGGTGCGGGATCGAGACTGGTGGAGCGGTCGCGGATCCAGGCATCAAAGCATTGCGCGCCCTGTATTTCTTCGCCCGGAACTGCGCCTCGAATGACGATGAACTTCTCCGCGTAGCGCAGGTTCCCCTTTGGAATTGCCTGCAAGTGAACGAACAGGGAATCACTGACAATCGCCACCCGCGCGCGCGAATTGTTGAGCAGGAATTCGTAGTCGGTCGGCCTCAGCAGAGTATTGACGGGAACCGGTACGGCCCCGATCTTGATGGCTCCGAAAAAGCTCGCTGCAAATTCCGGGGTGTCCAGCAAGAGCAGGAAGACTCGCTCCTCGGGGCGGACTCCCAGTTGTTGGAGCGCATTGCCAACTTGATTGACTTGCTCAAAGAGTTGGCGGTACGTAACCCGGCGATCCCCGCATTCAATTGCGACGTTTTCGCCGCGGCCTTCCGCGAGATGGCGGTCCACGAAGTAGGACGCGGCGTTAAATTCTTCCGGCAGCGGAAAGGGGGAGGTTGTGCTCATGCTGGCGTCGCGCCTGGTTTCAGCGGACGTAAAAACCTAGGCCTCATAGACCCACTTGCCGCCGACCATGGTGCGCTCGACGGCGATCTTGTTCAAGTCCATCGGATTCGATTTGAAAGGGTCCGCAGCCAGGACTACCAGGTCGGCGAGCTTTCCGGGCTCTATGGAACCCTTCAGCCTCTCCTCAAAGGTGGAGTGCGCGCCGTTGACGGTGCCGCAGCGGATGGCCTCCTCCACGGTGATCTTCTGGTTGGCGCCCCAGACATTCCCCTTCATGTCAGTGCGGGTCACCTGCGAGCGCAGCCACATCATCGGGTCGGAGGGACTCGCCGTGTAATCCGAGGAATCTGTCGGGCGCAATCCGTAAGAGAGAAAATCACGCATCGGGAACATATGCTCGGTTCGCTGTTCCCCATAAAAGTGCATGACGTCGCCGTGGAAGTAGACATAGCCCGAGAAGGGCACGGGGATAGCCTGCAGAGCGCGCATGCGTTGCAGCAGGGAATTGTTGAGCAGGGTGCAGTGCTCCAGGCGGTACCGCGGATCGGGTTTCGGCATCTCGCGCTGAATCTGTTCGTAGACGCCGAGCACTTCGTCGATGGCCAAGTCCCCGTTGGCATGCGTGGCCAGTTGCCATCCCGCGGCGTGGGCCTTGCGCGCGTTCTCGTAGAGTTGGTCGCGACTGGTCACCTGGAGTCCGTGATAATTGGGAATGCCGATGTAGGGCTCGGAAAGCCAGGCAGTGCGCTCTGAGATGGAACCGTCGGCGAACTGTTTCACGGCTCCGATGCGAACCCATTCGTCGCCGAAGCCCGTGTGCACGCCCGCCTCCATTATGCGGTCAATCGCAGTGACCGTAATGTGGCAGCACATGCGCATACGCAACTCGCCGGCATCGCGGGCGTCCTGGTAGCCCTGCAGACTCTCCGGCGTAGTCAGGGCATCTCCGGCGGAGGTTACTCCCTTGCTGGTAAATATTTTGGAGATCAGCTTTGCGCCTTCGCGGTAGTCGTCCCGTGTCGGGGTGAAGGCCACTAGTTTGGTGAAGGGTTCAGTTGCCTTGTCGCCCACATCGCCGGTGAGATGGCCGGCGGCGTCATGTTCAAAGCGGCCACCGGGAGGATCGGGCGTATGCTCGTCGACTCCCGCGAGCTTCAGCGCCAGAGAGTTCACGAAGATGGTGTGGCCGCCGCGGTGTCGAACTTGAACCGGATGGTCGGGAACAGCCGCGTCGAGATCCTGCAACGAGAGCGGACGCGGCGTCTTGCCATCGTCGTATAAAAAACCCAGCACCCACTGCCCGGCGGGAGTGTGAGCGGCGCGCTGGCGGAGTGCGGCCTGGATTTCGCTGATCGAATCCATGTCGCAGGCCACCATCCGAAGATGGTTCACTCCAGATTCGCAGGGGTGCGCGTGCGCATCGATGAAACCCGGAGAGACCGCACTTCCACCCAGATCAATCTTCTTGCTCAGGCCGGCTGCCAGGCCCAGCACCTCGTCATTCGTGCCCACTGCCAGAAAGCGGCCGCCGCTGATGGCCACCGCTTGCGCACGCGGCATCTTGTCATTCACTGTCCAAATGTTGCCGTTATACAGAATCAGTTCGGGTTCAATGCGAGCAAGTGGGAGCAGCGCAAAAGCTCCGACGCCGCAGAGAAAATCTCGCCGGGAGAATTCTCCGGAGAATGCTGGCAAATTCGTTTTGTCGCTGGTCATTTTGAGTCAGTCTCCGATAGACAGTCGAGCTAGAGTGAAGCAACTCCCAACCGCGTGAAAAGCCTGATCGATGGCCTGATCCGTATGGGCGGCAGCAGCGGCATCGGAGGTGACGATGGCGATTCTTCCAAAGCGCCGCCGGCAATGTCGCAGGGGCGTTCTCCCGTGGGCCAGTCCGGATCCCACAGCGGATTGTATTCGTAGGCATACCCGTGCGGCCAGCGGTTCACGTGGTGGCGTCAATGTCACGCGCGGCATCGAACCCGCCTTCGGACAATATTCGCGCGGATAGGTCACGGATGTTGCGCTCGACTCAATCGCAAAGATTCCGCCGTTTGCAAGGAGAAGCCGCCCTCCCGGGCGGAACTCGTTGCGTTTGGGGTGGTCGTCGAGCTCGTCATAATTGTCGAGAATGGCAGCTCGATGCGTTCGGTTCTCGACTAGCGACCGGCGAGCTCGCGGAGTCTCTCTGCCGCAAACTCAGGAGTGATATCGCGTTGCGGAGTTCCCAGCATCTCGAATCCGACCATGAACTTGCGGATGGTTGCGGAGCGCAGCAGAGGCGGATAAAAGTGGGCGTGGAAATGCCATTCGGGATGATCGAGACCATCCGTCGGCGATTGGTGAAAGCCCATGGAGTAAGGGAAGGGAACGCCGAAGACTTTGTCGTAGGTTGCAGTAACGCGCTGCAGGATCTCGCTCAGAGATCGTGTCTCATCGGCCACGAGATCGGCCATACTTTCCAGGTGGCGGCGGCTGCAAACCAGAATCTCAAACGGCCAGACGCCCCAAAAGGGCACCAGCGCAACAAAGCCCTGGTTCTGACAAACCACACGCACCTGCTGTCGTTGTTCGAGTCCAACGTAGTCGCACAGAAGACACCGGCCGTGTGACTGCAAGTGAGCCCGCTGCGCAACGAGTTCCTTCGAAGGCTGTTCCGGAATCGAAGAGGTTGCCCAGATCTGGCAATGGGGGTGGGGATTGCTAGCGCCCATCATGGCGCCGCGGTTCTCAAAAATCTGCACGTGGTGGATGTTCTCAACCCCAGCCAACTCGCGAAATTGTCCAACCCAGGTGCGGACCACTACTTCAATCTCTGGCAACGACATAGTAGCCAGCGTGCGGTCATGCCGGGGAGAAAAGCACATCACACGGCAAATCCCGGGTTCTGATTCGGCGACCAGCAGACCCAAACTGTCTACATCAAGACGATCGCGGGAGACGTGCGGCTTCAACGCAGCGAAGTCGTTTTCAAAGACAAACGTGGTTGAGTACGGAGGATTGCGAATATCCCCAGCCCGAGTGTTTCCCGGACAGAGGTAGCAATGTGGGTCGTAGTCCGGCTCCGACGCGGTTTGTAACTGCGCCACTTCTCCCTGCCAGGGTCTCCTCGAACGTTGGGGCGAGACCAGTACCCACTCGTTGGTCAGGGCATTCAGTCTGCGGTGGGGATCTTCGGTGATCTTCAAATTGCAGCCTCGCCGCATTTTACGACGAGTCGCGATGCCGTGCGTACGCGGAACCGTTCAGCAGACGCAATCAGAGTGCATCGCAGTGGCTAGTGCAAAGTCTTCTAAGTTACGGGCGCACGGAATTGCCCATCATCAAGGCAAAGAGCAGAGGGAGGTAGATCACCGTTGCCTGCAGCACGTGACGCGCGCGCATTTTCGAAGGCGCGCTGGCCAACGGCAGGTTCAGGAATGCGAGACGAATCCCGAAATACAACAGTGCGAAACCGAGCACAATCGCACCCACCAGGTAGATCCTGCCGGCCATTCCCATGAATGTAGGGAGAACGCTGATGGGAATCAGAGCCACCGAGTAAATCAAAATACGGCGAGCCGTGGATCGTCCATCTTCCTCCACGACGGGTAGCATTCGGACTCCGCCCTTCGCGTAGTCTTCGCGGTAGAGCCACGCGATGGAGAAGAAGTGCGGGAACTGCCACACGAACAGAATGACGAACAAAACCAGCGTGCCCCATTCCAGTTGACCGCGAGCGGCGGTCCAGCCCAGAACTCCGGGCATAGCTCCAGGAAAAGCTCCAACAAAGGTACAGATGGGTGAAATCCGCTTGAGCGGGGTATAGGCGGCCAGGTAGACAACGGAGGTCAGGAAGGTCAGCAGCCCGGTCAGAGGATTCGTGAACACAGCCAGATAAATCGAGCCGCCAACCGCAGCCAGCAGGCCAACCACGGTGGCGTGGAGCAAGCTCATGCGGCCGGCGGGGAGGGGACGGAGAGCGGTCCGGCGCATGTACCCGTCGACATCGTGCTCCATCACTTCATTCAGGGCCGCAGTGCCGCTGGACACGAGTCCGATCCCAAGTAACGAATGGAATAGCCCCCAGCTAAGCCAAGAGACGCCGGCTTTATGAGCGCCGAAGAAGTAGCCGCACCACGCCGTCATGACGATCAGCGAAGTCACCCGGAGCTTCGTGAGTTCGGCATAATCGTGGAGAAGGGAAGTTGCCCGGGTGCGGAAACCAGAGAGAGGCAGTGTCGTCGTGCTCATGAATTAGGCCGTGTGAACCGTTCCAAAAATCTTGTCCTGGCTGACTATAGAAACCCCTGCAAGGGCCCCACGCCCTTACGTGCTCAAGGACTGCATAGGTACTCCCATCGCTTTCGAAAGTCAAGCGAAAACAAAAACCAGACAGCCGACTCAGGCTATCACACTGACTCTGATCGAACGGCAAACCGCACTCAATGGGTCGCCGAAGATCCAGCGGAATCAAACGTTTCTGGCGGATCAAAAAAACATTGGTGCCAGAGCGCCGAATCCGATAACGTGCCCGCTCTCCACTGCTGCAGAGTGGCTGCGGTCGCGGCGATCATGCCGCCGTCAGCAGAATCAAAAATCACTACGATGCCCGCCAAGTCCTGCGGCTTCTGTGCCATCTCCGTGTAGCTTTTATCGAGCAGGAATTTCGCGTATTCGAGCCGCTTTTTTTGACCGGAGTCCTTGGCATTCTCGTCGATCTTCTGCACCGTTATGATTTTTACGTTCTTGCTCCGAAGCGGCTCCCAATCTCCCGGGAAGGGCGAGGTCTCTTCCCGAATCACATGAAACAGTTCTGCGGCCGGCACCTGCGCCGAGGCTACGGGTACGCCCGCGTCGGGAATGCCTTCGGGCATCTCGACGCTGTTGCGCCAAATCCAGCCGCGCGACAAACCGGAGATTTGCACGTGCACCCAATCCGCATTGAAGTCCAGCATCTCAAATTCATCGTGCATGCTGGCCAGGAACAATGGTTTTGCAGTCAAGCTGGCGGTTGCGACTACGGGCGTGCCGGATTCCTTGACGGCCACCAGGTTCTTCGGATGCGCCTGGTTCTTCAGAACCTGCTCCAAGCTGTCGGCTTCCGCCTGCAGTTCGCTGGTTGCCTTGTTGGGGGGCGCTACCTCCGGAGTTCGTCCGCCCATGCTTTTGCCTTCCTGAGCAGCTAGGCTTTGGCTCACCGACGAGGAGAATGTCCGCGGAGTATCGGGAAACTTCGGTCCGGGAGCGGAAATCTTCGGTTCCGCGTCGGTCGGAGGTTGGGCAGAAGGCTTCGGCGTCGAGACTGGCGAGGCGCTGCTGCCGCCCCCCGTTGACCCCGCGGAAAGTTGTTCCGCCAGTTGATCCAGCAGGTCCGATTCCAGCCGGCCATTGGAGGTCAACAACTGATATCCGGAGCGTGAAGTCACGGGATCGGCGTACCAAGCCGTCACTTTTGCGCTGACCCGCACCAGCGACCCGCCCGCAGCCGTCTGACTGACCTGCACCGTTGTCTGATAGTAGCCGCGCTGGTAGCGATCAAGCGGATGCGCCGCGGTTTGAGCGAATCCTTCCAAAGCCGGAAGATGGCCGGCCAGGTTGGCCTGCAACGTCTTCAGCGCCTGCTCCACCGCCGCTTTCGACTGCGGGAACGCTCGCTCATAGGGACCCGCTTGGGCGCGCATGCAAATAGCGCCAAGGGTTCCCCACGCAATTACCCACCACACCACACGGCGCAGAGGTCGGACCCAAGAGCTCACGGCGCCTGCTCCGAGTCGTCGCGCAAGATCCATCCGTGGTGACCGTCGTGGGTTTCCACGCCAAGCCAGTAGGGCGTTGAAATCACGATCAGAACTTCAGTGCCGGTTGGTAAAGATTGGATCGCGGTCGCAGTGTGGAACGGTGCGGACTTAAGGGGAGTTCCCGGCGCCTTCACCAAGCGCACAACCTGGCGGCGAAGATCCTCGACGTGCTGCTTCAGAGTTTGTGGAGTGGCCGCGGACGGCGCGGTCGCATCCGCGGTCGCATCCAGTGGAGCGGCGAGACTGGCGGGCTTCGCTGGCTCGGGCGCAAGTTCGGACGGTGGAGTGTTCATCGCAGCGGCTGGTTGCCTTCCCGCCGAATGTTCTTGCTTTTCCTTCTCCGCCTCCAGGGTCTGAGCTTTCATCAACTCGATGGCGTCAAGGCGGTCGTGGATGTCCTTGTACTCGGCGCTTTCGACGGAACCATTGGAGGGATGCGAGACGCGGCGAAAATCTTCCACAAACACCGCGTTAATCTGAAGGACGGTATTCTTGTCGCCTTGGCTTTGCACGACGTAACGCACCGCGAGCGTACCCACGTCATTGCCGTCTTTAAAATTTCTGGGGTCGAGGGCTTTCAAACGCACTTTGTAAAAGACCTGGCCGCCCTCGGTCCATTCCGGAAATACTCGCGTCGTGGTCGCCGCGTTCGCTCCCGTAATGTATTGGTCCTTGTTGTACTCCTTGGTACCCCGAATAATTCCATTCTGCGCTACGTCTTGCAAAACTTGAACGACTTCGCTCTCAGGAAACGGAAGGTTGACGATGAGACCGGCACCATACTGCGTCGTGTCTTTTTCCCGGGCACGGATCGGAAACGCCGCGAGACCCAGGATCAGCAGCACGCCGACATTGCGCAGTCGAGACCTGCCGACTCGATGTAGAAGGCCTGCAGCTTCGAACGTGCCGTATTGAACTCTGCACTTCCGCACAAGATTCTCCCGTCCGCAAGATTCTCAACTCTCGCTTGGCGCTGTCAACTCTGGGTTGTCTCCTGATGGGATGCAATCCGACCGGAGGTCAGATTTTACCTTGTAAAAAAAATGTAAAAAAAAAGTGTGAACCCCCTTGCAACTGTTCGCGCCCCCATAGTAGTATTCCGCCTCGGTACGGTGGTAGGACCTTTTGTGGGAAAAGGTTCTGCTTAGGAACCGCGTGACGAAGGTCGTGGTTGCCTCGCCTCGCGTCTGGTTTTGTTTTCTTGCCTTCGCAGCTCGGTAGTGCAGCAGGGTTCAAAACAAGAACTGCTTGAGGAGTTAGGCATGCGTATGGGGACGCAGTTTAGCATTTGTGGAAAGTTGCCGTGGGTAAAGGCTTCTGTAACCGCGGCGTTGTTTTTGGCCTTTCTTATCCTGAGCGCCAGCCAGCAAGCGAATGCCCTCCCGGCCTTTGCCCGCAAGTACGGCCTGCGCTGCTCAGCCTGCCACGAATCCTGGCCCATGCTGAATTACTTCGGCCAGAAATTCAAAGACAACGGCTATCAGCTCATGAACGATCGAGATTCGCCGATCTGGCAGAGCAATGGCTACTGGCCGGTTACTTTCCGTATGACGCCGCAGTGGCACCGGGTGAGCACCGGCAAGGTTGCCGTGGACCAGGGATCGGGCATCACGCGGATTACGTCGTCGGGCTTTGACTTGAGCGGCCTGGACCTTCATACCGGGGGCACGCTGGAAAAGAACTTCTCGTTCTTCCTGCTCCCGTCCTCCGACAACACGGGCTCTTTTCACTTCGAGACGGTTATGGCCCGGCTGGACAACATGTTTGGCAGCACGTGGCTTAACCTCAAACTGGGCAAGTTTGAACTCGACAACCTGCTCTCGGAAAAACGTATCTTGACGCTCACCGGCAACGGCGGCATTTATCAGCTCTACCACTTCATCCCGGTGGGGGACGGCAACATCTTCGGCCAGATGGGCGATAACCAACTGGGTGTCGAGATGATGGGACACTCCTACAACGACCGCACCCGCTATTCTGCTGCGTTGCTCAGTTCATCCGATGGCGCCCCGGGCCTGGTCTACGGAGCCAACTCGTACAGTGGGTTCTTCACCGCCAGTCAGGCATTCGACACAGGAAAAATGGGAGTGGATCGGATCGGCGGTTACCTGATGATCGGACAGGCGCCGACGAACTGGCTCACCAGCGGCGGTCCCAACGGGCCGATTCCTGGCTCCGGCATCGGCAACAAATCGTTCCATCGTGAGGGGTTTGTTGGTCAGTTCTACTTCGGAGAACACTTTGACCTTCAAGTCGTCACCCAACACGGCTCGGACGACGCCTGGTTCGGACAGGGGTACGGCGACTTGCCCGACCAGCTCAATGGCCAGAACAACGCGCCGGGGACGGTGCTGCCTGCGGGCGCTCAATCGCCCTCTTGGAACGGTGTTCTCTTTGAGCCCCATTACATCTACAGTCCACAGCTCACCTTTATCGGGCGATACGAGACCATTCGAATGTCCCAACAGGCGAACGGTGCGGCTTGCGTGGCTTGCGCGGGAACGGGAGGTCCCTCCCCTTCCAACCTGGGCAACATCTCGACCTACACCGTGGGTTATCGCTACAACCCGTTCATGACCAGCCGGGCCGGTTTCGCCTGGCACAACGAGTACAACTGGTTGCACCAGGACGGGACATCGCCGATTGGCACGAACATAAACACTAGCGAACTGATGTTCGGTTTCGACTTCGACTTCTAAAGAAAGGGCTCGCGATGCGCACTACGTTACCTAAATGGTCGTTCCTAGGCGCGGCTGCTGTTCTGGGGTTGGCCGCTACCTCGAGCGCGCAACTCTCAACGGTGCAGCAGCAAGCGTGGTTGAACTCGCCGGCGGCGACCAGCCACATCGGCAATATCACCGGAAACGCTAAGGCTGGAGCCGCACCTTATCGCAGATACTGCGTTGGATGTCACGGCGACCTCGGGGATGGCAACGGGGAGAACGCGATCTGGCTCGATCCCAAACCGCGGGATTTCCAGCTCGCCACTTTCAAGTGCCGTTCCACTCCCACGGGAACCTTACCCACGGACCAGGACTTGTTTGACACCATTGCCCGCGGTTTGGATCGCTCCAATATGCCTCCTTGGAGCACATTTACCAAGCAGGAGCGCGCCGACTTGGTGGCATGGATCAAGCATTTCTCTCCCCGCTGGCAGACGGAGAAGGCCGGCGCTCCCATTCAAATTCCACCCGAGCCGGAAGTTACCGCGGATCGCATTAAGGCAGGCCGTGAAGTGTTCGCCCGGGTCCAGTGCTGGAAGTGCCACGGGGTGCAGGGTATGGCCAACGGGCCTTCGGCTGCAACCCTTACCGATGATCAAGGCCGGCCGATTGCGCCCTTCAACTTTACCGAGGGAGCCCGGCCGAAGTGCGGCGATACCGATCAGGACATATACCGGATTTTTATGACCGGCCTGGACGGTACTCCCATGCCTTCGTTTGCCGACAACATCAAGCCCGACGAGGCTTGGGACTTGGTCTTCTACTTGCGCACGTTCATGACTCAACATAGCAAGGAAAGAGATCTGGCAAAACAGCTCAACCTGAAACCCGTTGATCCAAATGCTCCGGCTGGGCAACAGTAGAAGCTGAGATGGCATCGCAACGGCATCCACCTTTGTATTTTTGAGGAGACTTTTTATGAGAAAGCGATACAATTACGCCGCTCTACTATCAGCGGTAGTACTGGTCTGCTGCGGGGCGCTGATTTTGAGCCAGGAAGTCAACGCTGCGGGTGAGGGCAAGATTACCGGCACGGTCAAACTAGAGGGCACCCCTCCGCACATGAGGGGTATTGACATGTCGAAAGACCCTTACTGCGTCAAGGCTGACGCTGCCAATCCCGCACACCTTGAGACCGTGGTCGCCGGTGCTAATGGAGGACTGGAGAACGTGGTTCTCTACATCTCCCAGGGGCTGCCAGCCAACCTCGAGGCCGAGGTGCCAACCACTGTCCCAGTCTTCGATCAGAAGAACTGCAAATACTCTCCACACGTTTTGGCAATGGATGTCAGCCAGAAATTCAAAGTGGTAACCAGCGATCAGACCACTCACAATATCCACCCGCTGCCTAACCCGATGACGGGCAATATCCCGTGGAATCAGTCGCAACCACCGGGAGCGGCCCCGATTGAGAAGAGCTGGAAAGCAGCGGAAGTGATTCCGGTTCAGTGCAATATCCATCCCTGGATGCACGGTTGGTTCGTTGTGGTGAAGGGGCCCTACGCGACGACAGACGATAAGGGCGATTACACGATTAACAACGTGCCGCCCGGAGAGTACACCGTGACTGCGTGGCAGGAAACCTATGGCACTCAGACGGCAAAGGTGACGGTTGCCGCTGGCAAGCCCGGCACTGCGGATTTCACGTATAAGGCGAAGTAACCAAATCAGCCAGGCAGGCTGAGAGAGTTGCAGCACAACTAGTCGGAATTTGAGCCGCCGCGGTTAGAACTGCGGCGGCTTTATCGAAACGAAAACCTGGCCAAGACCGGCCAAAGGCGGGGCGATATGGCGAAGATATTCGCGGTGACGATCATTCTGATCGCAGTTGCTTCGGCAATTCCCATCATGACGCACATGTGGCCCATGCCGCCGGACATCTCTGTCCACGGTCACCTAATTGACGAGCAGTACTCGGAAACGATGGTGGAGACCGGGATTGCGTTCTTGTCGTCCCAGTTCCTGCTGGCTATCTTTATCTGGATGTCCTCCAGCCCCAAACCCGGCGCTAAGATCAAGCGCTTTCCCGGCGGCGCCAAGGGCATAGTGGCGGCTGGATTTCTGTTAGTCGGGACGGAGGTTGTGGCCTTGGGTATATTCGGTGCCAAGGCGTGGGGGCAAGAATATTTCACGCCCCCTGCGCCGGATGCGGTGCAGATCCAGGTGCAGGCGCAGCAGTTTGCATTCTATTTCCGCTACCCGGGCCCGGATGGTAAGTTCGGCCCTCTCCACCCCGACCAGATCAACGAGGCCGCCGGCAATTTCTATGGTCTCGATACCACGAACGATCAGGATTCCAAAGATGACATCGTAACCGCCGAGATGGCGATTCCGGTCAACCGGGAGGTCCATCTGCTGATGCACGCCAGGGATCTGGGGCACTCCTTCTATGTTCCGGAACTGCGTGTGCACCAGGATTTCGTTCCGGGGCTAGACCTGTCGATTCATTTCACGGCGACGAAGATCGGGAAGTATGAAATCGTTTGCACCCAGTTGTGTGGCCTCGGGCACTACAACATGAAAGCGTATCTCGAAGTGAAGTCCCAGGAAGATTACGATAACTGGCTGAAACAGCAGGCGGCGCTGCAATAGGCGCTCGCTGTGTTGGAACCGGCTAGCCCAATCCATCTCGTTTGAGGTGAGCACAATGCACGATTCGGCACACGCAGTGCACCACGGAGCTCCGACCAGCTTCATTCGGAAGCACGTCTTTAGCCTTGACCACAAAGTCATCGGTAAGCAGTATTACGGGCTGGCCTTGGTCGCCGTCTTGGTCGGAATGGTGCTTTCCTGGTTCATGCGCCTCCATTTGGGCTGGACGAGCCTCGCCATTCCCGGATTGCACCTGCTCTCGAGTACAGGTGCGCCGGGTGACGTGATGACGCCGGAGTATTACCTGCAACTGATGACCATGCACGGGACGATCATGGTCTTCTTTGTACTTACCACCGCGCCTTTTGCCGCCTTCGGCAATTACTTCTTACCCATCCAGGTGGGCGCGGAAGATATGCCCTTCCCCCATTTCAACATGATGTCGTTCTGGGTGACCTTCGTAGCCTTCCTGGTTCTGGTCTCGTCATTTTTTGTGGGCGATGGACCGACGCTGGGAGGCTGGACCCAATACGCACCCCTGAGTGCTGTGGGTTCGGTTGCCGGCCCCGGGCAAGGTCTGGGTGTGGTCCTGTGGGCGGCTGCGATTGCCATTTTCTGCGTGGGTCAGCTGCTGGGTTCGTTGAACTTCATCACCACCACCCTCGACATGCGGACCAAAGGCATGTCCCTGATGCGGCTTCCGCTGAGCGCCTGGGCCTGGTTCATTACCTCCATGATGGGCCTGACCGCATTCGCGGTTCTAATGCCCGCCTGCATCCTGCTGATTCTGGATCACGTGGCGGGAACCAGCTTCTTCGTGGCCTCGAACCTGGTCATTAATAGTCAGGTTTTGCCGCACGCTGGCGGCTCGACACTGTTGTGGCAGCACCTGTTCTGGTTCTTCGGACATCCCGAGGTTTACATCGCAATCGTACCCGCGATGGGTATCGTTTCCCATGTTTTGATCACCAACATGCGCAGGCCATTGGTCAGCCACCGGGTGATCATTGCCTGCATGGGGTCGATCGCGGTTCTCAGCTACATGGTCTACGGACATCACATGTTCGTCAGCGGAATGAATCCATATTCGTCCCTGGCGTTCTCTTTCCCCACGTTGGTCATCACCATTCCCGCCACCATCATCGTGCTGATCTGGCTCGGTAGCGTGTATGGTTCCAAGTTGCGAATCAACACGGCATCGTTGTTCGCCCTGGGCTTCATTTCGATGTTCATCAGCGGCGGGGTGAGCGGCTTTTTCCTGGCCCAGCCTTCGATTGACATCATGTTGCACGCGACCTATTTCGTGGTCGGTCACTTCCATATGGTGATGGCGGTCGCGGCCATCTTTGGCATCTTCTCGGGCACTTACTTCTGGTTTCCCAAGATGACTGGCCGCATGATGAACGAAACTTTGGGCAAGATTCACTTCTGGCTGACCTTCGTTGGTGCGTACTGCATCTTTATGCCGTTCCACTACCTGGGAATCGCCGGCAACGTGCGCCGCTACCAGGCTTTTACCGACGATTACCTCATCCCGCTTATCCCCCTTCACCGGTTCATCACGGTAGCCGCGGTGCTCACCGGCCTGGTCCAGTTCATATTCCTCTACAACTTGATCTACAGCCGCTTTAAGGGAGCGCAGGCGCCTGATAACCCGTGGGAAGGCACTTCGCTGGAATGGAGTACGGCCACCCCGCCGCCGCACAACAATTTTGGCGATACGATGCCGGTGGTCTACCACGATCCTTATGAGTACAGTGTCGAGGGTGCAAGCACCGATTTTGTGATGCAGACCTCGCCGGAACAACTTAAAAACCCGAACGAAGAGAAGTAACCTTCGAGCCGGACAGCGGTTTATCAGGGGGAGTCAGCAGTATGGCAACTACGGTCCACGAACCACCGAAGATCGATCGCCGTCGCGTACCGGTTCAAGGGCACTCCGGGGGCGGCGATTGGCGGAATCTCGTTCCGGCGGATGGAGATTTGCGCGCGGTAGACCACTACTCTCCCCCACCTTCCTCTACCGGCATCTGGGTTGTGCTTTTCGCCATTACGATGACGTTTGCGGCGTTTACCAGCGCCCTGATCGTCCGCAAGGGATCGTCGCTCGACTGGCAGCATTTCACCTTACCGTCGATCCTCTACCTCAATACCGTGCTGCTTCTGGTCAGTAGCGTCACGCTAGAGGTTTCGCGTCGCCGGGTAGCGGCATTTATGGGCGGTTTACGGAATCAGGCCCAGAATCCAGCCCGCTGGCTGTACATTACCTTGTCTCTGGGTTTGCTTTTTGTCGCTGGTCAGTATATGGCGTGGCGTCAACTGAAGGCCCAGGGATTTTATTTGGCTACGAATCCCAGCAGTTCTTTTTTCTATGTGCTGACGGCGGCGCATGCTCTGCACGTGCTGGGGGGCCTGGGCGGATTGATTTACGTTATCGCGAAACTCAGGAAATTAGCCCTGCGGCGCAGTACGCTGGTTGCGGCCTCGCGCTACTGGCATTTCATGGACGTTCTGTGGCTGTATTTGCTGTTAGTGCTTTGGATGAAGCTTTAACCCCAATACAGAATCTCTAGGAGGCGTCGTGAGCCAAGCTGATCTAACCATGGAAGGGCACTCAGCGGGCCTGGTGGCAGGGCGCCCGTTTTCGGTTCCCACAAAAAAACTGGCGATGTGGCTGTTCATTATCGCGGACACAATGACGTTCGCGGCGTGTTTAGTGGCATACGGGTTTCTGCGGAATGGCACCGCTAACTGGCCGAGACCTTTCCACAGCATAACCAATGTCGCCATTATGACCCTGATTCTCGTTACCAGCAGCTTGACTATGCTTCTGGGAGTCCGGGCGGCAAAAGCAGGTGACAAAGCCAAAGCGTTCCGGTGGACGATGATCACTGCCGCTGCCGGCATCCTCTTTGCGCTGCTGCACATCCGGGAGTGGATGGGCCTGATTGGCGAAGGCATGACGCTCTTTAAGAATCCCTGGGGAACCGGATTGTTCGGCGCAGCATTCTTTAGTGTGACCGGTTTGCACCTTACCCACGTCGTTTGCGGTGTGATCGCTCTGATTGCGGTCGGAGTGCGCTACAAGGGCGGCCGCTACAATGCGGATGACCTCGAAATCACCGGACTCTACTGGCACTTCGTGGATCTGGTCTGGATGTTCGTGGTGCCGTTTATGTATCTTTTGAATCTGTCTCACTGAGAGAGAAAGAGCAGGAAAAAATCAATATGACTACAGCCGAAGAGCACAACAATAGTGGACTAGGAAGGGACTTGGTCGTCTACGTTTGTCTGTTGGCCTTGGCAGCGATACAGTTCGTCATCGCCTATCAAAATATTGACGCGGGCCAGATGTTTGTCCGCATGCTGATCGTCGCTGTGGTCGAGGCCACGCTGGCCCTTCTGTTCTTCATGCACTTATGGGACAATCGCGCCCTTTTGCGGCTTTTCGCTATCTTTAGTGTTTTTGTGCTGCTGGCAATGCAATATGGATGGACCGACAGCTTCCGGCTGGTGGGGGGGGTGCCGTGGGCGAAGTAGGCGCATTGTCCCGGAACGAAGTAACCGCGAAGCGTTGGAAATCGATCGGAATTTGGGGGATTGCGCTGGCGGGGCTGATCATCCTGCTGACGCCGGTACCGGCATTCGCCCAGGGTTGCGCTCTGTGCTATACCCAGGCTGCTTCCTCGGGCTCGCGAATGATTCAGGCGCTGCGTAGTGGAATTCTCATCCTGATCGTTCCTCCCACATTCATGTCCGTGGGCATGATTTTCATTGTTCATCATAAGCGCAATCAGGTTAGGCGGACGGATGACGGAGACGAATCCGACCCGGACTGGCAGTGAGCGCTCAGTACAATCGCAAATCCCCATCTGCCGGCGATCATTTTCGACCGACCATTTTCAATCCGATCACTGGCCAGCTCTGGAAGGTTGTACACTCTTAGTCAAACGCCATGCGTATCCGTATGGCGCCTAGCACCATCACGCTGATGCCTCCTCCTTTATCAACGTCCAAGGGCCCCGGTCGTGTGCTTGCGGCAGTCTTCGTAGCTGTTACCGCCTTCGCGTTATCCGTCCTGCCCCTGGGAACGGTGCGGGCTTTCGCACAAGGCCGAACGGCGGTGTCCACAAAAGAGACTGGTTTCCGTCGCACCTTGCCGCTCACGAAGTTCTACGACGCTCCCAATCCCTTGCCACCCGGAAAGCCGGGTGAATTGATCCGGTCGGAGCCCGCGGACGAGTACTACCTGTCGGCAGATTTTTCCGGATTCCGCATTCTCTATCATTCCCGTTCTGCCAGCGGACAGGACGTTGCTGTATCTGGAGTGGTGCTGATCCCTGACGGGACTCCACCGGCGAAGGGCTGGCCGGTGATCGCTTGGGCGCACGGCTTTAGCGGCGCAGGCCGACAATGTGCACCATCGCTTTTGAAGAATCTCTTTTACGGCCCGTTTCTCTCGATGTACGTCAATCTCGGTTATGCCGTGGTTGCGACCGATTACGCGGGATTGGGAACTGATTTCAGAAGTGCCGTGATGGACGTGCAGTCCAGTGCAGCCGACGTGATTTATTCGATTCCGGCCGCGCGCGCGGCCGTGCCTCAGCTGGGTCCAAGGTGGGTCGCAATGGGGCCGGCACTGGGGGCTAACGTCACCATCGGCGTCGCCGAGATGGAGGGCCGAATTCGCGATGCTGACTACCTTGGCGGTGTGGCCATTTCGGGCGTGGCTGATCTGCAAGAGGCATACGAGCGCCTGCCCGGCGAGCAATCCCTTCGTAAGCTGACGTTTCTGGCTTACGGAATCAAGACTGTCTATCCGGATTTCGACGTGCGCAACATTCTGACCGAAAAAGGACTGTCCGCCTATCAACACCTCAACGAGAGCTGCGGCAGCGTGGCGACCAGCGCGGAAATTTCAACCAGTGAAGCGCTGAAGACGGATTGGAAGCACAATAAATTTGTTGAGCAGTTTCTTGAACGAAACCAGTTGGGCCAACATCTGGCGTACGGCCCGCTGCTTGTGATTACTGACGACGAAGATCCCGACGTGCCGCCTGCCACCACCGCGCAGGTTCTAGGCCGCATGTGCAAACAGGGAGATCGTATTCAAATCAACAAGTTTCCCGACTCCCAGCCGAGCATGGTGATCGGGGACTCCGTCAGAGATCAGATGGCCTGGATTGAGGCACGATTCGCCGGCCGGCCAGCCTCGAGCAATTGCCCGTAATTTTGGTTGGGCTGGATTTGTGCAGGCCGCGCTCTTTAAAAGCGACGGGGATTCCTCCGCTCAGAGAAAACAACCCGCATTTCCGCGCCGCATGGCATAATCTTCCGCAATATCTTTCCAAGTGGGTGCCCAGTTATGCGTCAAGTCCTGTTTGCCGCCCTCAGCCTTTGTGTCAGCCTTTTTGTGGCCTTGCCCGGCGCCGCCGCCACCACTGCCAGCGTCAAGTCCCTACAGATTTACTTCATCGATGTGGAAGGCGGGCAGGCGACGCTGATCATAAGCCCGTCGGGGCAGTCTTTGCTGATCGACGCGGGCTGGTCGGGATACGACGGCCGCGACGCCGACCGCATCGTGGCTGCGGCCCACCAGGCTGGGATCAAAGACCTCGATTATGTCCTGATCACGCATTATCATCGCGACCACGTGGGCGGCGTTCCGCAGCTGGCGGACGGCATAAAGATTGGTACGTTTGTCGATCATGGGCCGAATATGGAGGATTCCGAGGTGACCCGCGTCGACTACGCCGCCTATGAGAAGGCGATCGCGGGCCATGCACATGTTGTGGTCAAGCCGGGATGGGGGTTGCCGATCAAAGGGATCGAAGTTCAGGTTTTATCGGCCGCTGGAAACCTCACTACAAAGCCGCTGCCCAACGCCGGAGAAGCAAATCCCTATTGCAAAGGCCAGCCCGCCGAGGCTGAGGACAAAACTGAGAACGCCCGTTCCGTGGGCGTTCTGATCACCTTCGGGAAATTCCGCTTCCTCGACCTCGGAGATCTCACCAAGAAGAAGGAGATGGAACTGGCCTGTCCCAATAACCTGCTGGGCACGGTTGATCTTTTTCTGGTGACGCACCACGGAGCCGACCTTTCGAATCCAAAGGCACTGGTGTGGGCCCTCCATCCTCGAGTTGCGGTGATCGACAATGGCCCCCGCAAGGGGTCGAGTCCCGCAGCATGGCAAATCGTCCACGATTCCCCCGGGCTGGAAGACTTGTGGCAGCTTCACTATGCCGAGGAATCGGATAAGGATCACAACGTCCCCGACGAGCGCATCGCCAATGTGAAGGAAAACGGCGAAGGCAAGTACATCAAAGTCACGGCGGAAGCGGACGGCACATTTACCGTGACCAACGGCCGGACGGGCGTGCAGAAAACCTACTCCAAGAAATAACCGAATACAGTCCTCACCCATGATCGTGATCGTGATGGGAGTCGTCGGCGCCGGCAAGACGACGGTTGGGCGTCTGCTGGCTGAGCAGCTCGGGTGGAGTTTTTCCGACGCGGACGATTTTCATCCAGCATCGAATGTGGAGAAAATTCGGCGGGGCATCCCGCTCACCGATGATGACCGACGCCCGTGGCTGGAGCGACTTCGCGCGCAGATTACCACTTGGATCGCCGAAAAGCGCAGTGTGGTCCTGGCGTGCTCGGCTTTGAAACAGAGTTACCGGCGGGAACTCGAGGCTGGCCCCGAAGTCCGGTTTGTCTATCTGAAGGGAAGTCCGGACCTGATCGCGGAGCGTCTGCGGTTGCGGGAAGGACACTTCGCAGGCGAGCAGATTCTGGCCAGCCAATTTGCCGACCTGGAAGAGCCTGAAACCTCATTTACTGTCAACATCGGCCCCAGTCCAAAAGAAATCGTAGCCGAAATTCGGGAGAACCTTGGCTTAGCGTAGAATCCTCGCACCGCAGAACGCACTCTGCTGAACCACTTGGAACGTGCCCTTGGAAACCGCTCCCGACCGTCTTGAATCCGCCGTTGTTTCCCGACTGATGTGGCGGTTGATGCCGTTTCTCTTCCTGCTCTACATTGTTGCCTACCTCGACCGCATCAACGTGAGCTTCGCCGTGCTGCAAATGCGGGGGCAACTTGGTATTAGCGACCGCGTCTACGGCCGCGCGGCAGGCATGTTCTTTGCCGGCTACTTCTTCTTTCAGTTGCCCAGCAATCTGGTGCTGGAAAAGTTCGGCGTGCGGCGCTGGATTTCCGGCCTGATGATCGTCTGGGGCGTGATTTCCTGTCTCATGATCTTCATCCGCGGGCCCATCAGTTTCTACGTCATGCGCTTCCTGCTGGGCGCGGCCGAAGCCGGATTTTTCCCCGGCATCATCCTTTATATGAAGCGCTGGTTCCCGACCAGCGCCCGGGCTCGCGCCGTGGCCTGGTTCATGACCGCGAATCCCATTGCGGGCATTGTCGGCAGCCCCGTCTCCGGGGCACTGCTGGGGCTCCACGGCAGCGGGCTTGCGGGATGGCAATGGATGTTCCTGATGGAGGGAACGCCCGCCATCCTGCTCGGTGCAACGGTGTTTTGGGTCCTGTCCGATACCCCGCAGGAAGCAGGCTGGCTGAAGGGCGAAGAGCGAGCCTGGCTGCTGGAGAAACTCGCTCACGAGCAGAAAGCGGAGTCGGGGCTGAGGAAAGAAAGTCTTTGGGCCGTCTTGATCAGCCCCAGTATATGGATGCTGTCGCTTGTGTATTTCGGGGTTGCAACCACCATGTACGGGGTTACTCTGTGGCTGCCCAGCGTGATCCGCACGCTATCCGGACTCAGCTATCTCTGGACTGGCGTGGTCGCGATGATCCCGTTTGTGGTGACCAGCGTCGTCATGGTGCTGGTCGGAAACCATTCCGACCGCACTGGAGAGCGGCGCTGGCACACGGCGATTCCTGCCTTTATTGGCAGCGGCAGCCCTGGTGGCAGCCGGGTACGGGCGGTCACCGGTCTTGATCATCGCCGGTATCGGTCTCGGGCTGGTCTGCGCTGAGTCCATGGTTGGACCTTTCTGGGCTATGGCGACCTCCCGGATGGCGGGCCTTTCGGCGGCCGCCGGCATTGCCGTAATCAACTCGATCGCGAACCTCGGGGGATATTACGGTCCAGACATCATCGGCCTGTTTCGGACGGCGAACGGCGGATTTCGGGGAGGCCTGTTGGCGATCGGCGCGACCGTGGCCCTCAGCGGAGGAATTGCGCTGGTCGTGGGTTCGAAACCTGGCGGCCAAAGGGCGGCAGGCCAGGCCTAGGCCCATGCACCAGGCGGTACTCCCCACAGGACTCCGCCTCCTTATTACTGTGTGGGTGATTATTGTGGGTTCAGCGCCCTGCTTCCCCTTCGTTCCATCCCGTCAATTGTTTACAATAGGAGCTTCGTCTGACCTCAAGTACGGGAGCCCCGTTAATAGAGGCGAAACTGCAATTTTGGAACAGCCAAACCACAATCCCAGCACGCCCCCGACCGTCTACTGGCGGGTAGAGGGCAGCCTCCTTGACTTGACCGTGGTGCGACCGGTGGCGTTCTTCACCTGGAACGCGCAGACGTTTGCCGAGCGGTTCCGGCGGCGTGGGCTCATCTTCCTGATGGCTTTGCTACGCCCGTTCCTGTATTCGACGAACCGTAAGTTTGCCACGCGCGTGGTGCACGCGGTTTTGCGTGGCGTGACCCGCGACCGCCTCGATCTTCTGGGAGAAGAGTTCTTCCAATACAAGTTGAAGCCGCAGTTGAAACAGCGGGGCGTGCAAAAAGTGCAGGAACTGGTGCAGGCTGGTGCGGACGTCGTGCTGGTGAGCCAGGGCTTGGAACACGTCATGTGTCCCCTGGCGCAGCATCTGGGTGTCAGGCGCATCGTCGCGAATCGCCTGGAGTTTCGCGATGGCACGGCGACGGGCCGATTGCTCGAGCCGGTCATCCGGCCGCGCGGGGCATTCGCGCGAATCCTGGAAGAGAATCCCGACGGGCGCCGGGCCCCGAAAACCCTGGCCCGGCAGCTGGATATCTCTGGTCGAGATGCTGCGCGCGGCGGTGATTCCCGCGGAACGCCAGATTGCAGTGCCCGCCCGGCCGATTGTGCATTTTGATGGGCACATGCAGGCGCAGGGACTTTCCGTGCGGCGGGCATTCTCTGGGAAGCACGTCATGTTGATCGGCGTCACCGGATTTATTGGCAAAGTATGGCTGGCCAACACGCTGCAGGATTTGCCCGGTGTGGAGCGGATTTATCTGCTGATCCGCCGCCAGAAGTCGAATCCAGCCGAACGGCGCTTCGAGAAGATGGTGGAAGACTCGCCTGTTTTCGACCCGCTGTTCGAACGCTATGGCGATAAGCTCTCCGACTTTTTGCGCGAGAAAGTCGAGGTCGTCGAAGGGGATGTCACCCAGCCGGGACTGGGGCTAAGCCCCGAAACGGCGCGCCGCTTGCAGAAGAATCTGGACCTGATTATCAACAGTTCGGGTCTCACAGATTTTAATCCCGACCTGCGCGACGCCCTTACCACTAACACCGATGCACCGGTCAATGTTTTGGGGTTCGTGCGAACCTCGGATCACGCTGGACTTCTGCACTTATCTACCTGCTACGTGGCTGGAGAACAGGACGGTCGAGTCAGCGAACAACTGACCCCAAATTACAATCCGCGCGGCTTGGCCGATTTCGACGCCGAGCGGGAATGGTGCTCCCTCCACGACTTGGTCAAGCGAGCGGAAGAGCAGGCGGAAAGTGAAGAAGTCACTTCGGGCCTGCGCATGCAGGCGCGGGCCAAGGAGCATGCGGCGAGGGACTTGCAGGGTGCGGCGCTGGAGAATCAGATCCGCAAGAACCGCGTCCGCTGGCTGAAAACCTATTTGACCGAGGCCGGGACGCGGCGCGCCAAGGAACTGGGCTGGCCGAATACTTACACCCTCACCAAAAGCCTGGCGGAATCGCTGATCGCGAAGCGAGGCGCGGGTTTGCCCGTTGCCGTGGTGCGGCCGGCCATTGTTGAGACTTCCGTGACCAAGCCTTTTCGCGGCTGGAATGAGGGGATCAATACCTCCGCGTCGCTCTCGTATCTGCTGGGGACGTATTTCCGGCAGCTGCCTACAAACGAAAGGAAGCGGCTCGATATTATTCCCGTGGACGCCGTTTGTACCGGTATGACTCTGATTGCGGCGGCGGTCATCGAACGCAGGCACGATCCGCTCTACCAGCTCGCGACTTCCGTGACCAACCCTTGTGACATGGGGCGGTCCATCGAGTTGACTTCGCTGGGGCATCGCAAGCATTACCGCGCGCAGGAAGGCCTGGAATCTTGGCTGCGCCTGCGGTTTGACGCGATTCCGGTTTCCAAGACGCGCTATAACCGGATGTCGGCCCCGGCGCAAAAAGCGATCGTCAAGTCCATTCAGCGCATCATGTCGCCGCTGCCCTTGAAAAAGGCCCCTTTAGTCAAGACCGAACGGAGTCTGGAGCGTCTCGAAAAACTCATTGAGCTGTTCGAGCCATTCATCCTGCTGAACGAGCATGACTTCACGGCGGAGAACATCGAGAAGCTCTCCTACGCGCTGGTGCCGGACGAACGGGAGAGTTTCGGCTACCATACTCGGTCGCTCGATTGGTGGGAGTACTGGATCAATATTCACATCCCGGCCCTGCGTCGCTGGACTTATCCCTTGATTGAAGGGCGCCCGTTGGAGGCGCGGCCTCCCCGCAGCTTGCAACTTGCGCCGGCAAACGGAGACGCCGTCAAAACCGGAACTAACGGAGCCACGTGGCGATATTCCTGACCGGGTCAACTGGATACATCGGAGCGCACGTTGCCGCCAATCTGCTGGAAGGTCACGGCGCGTCCTTGAACCTGCTGGTGCGGGCGCGCGACCCGGGGGAAGCCCAGTTGCGCCTGTGGCGGGCTCTGCAGTTACATCTGGATTTTTCGCGCTTCTACGAGCACATGCAGACCAAGGTGCGCATCTTCTGCGGGGACCTGACTTCGCCGGGATTTGGTTTAGGGCGCGATGAATACGATCGGCTGGTGCACACCACCGATTCCGTGATTCATTGCGCTGCTTCATTGAACCGCAAATCGGAGAAGAGTTGTCTGAACGTGAACTTGCGGGGAACGCTTGAAGTGCTGACTCTGGCGCGGCACGCGGAACACTATCACGGTCTACGGCGCTTCAGCGAGGTCAGTACGGTGGCCGTCGCCGGCAAGCGCAGCAACGAAGTGGTCACGGAAGATCGCTCCATTGAGTGGGACCGCTCCGACTACGATCCCTACGCCCGTACCAAGAAGTTTTGTGAGCACATGACCCGAGTGCTGCTGCCGGATACGCCGAAGACGGTCTTCCGGCCAAGCATTGTGCTGGGCGACAGCCGGCATGCGGAGACGACGCAGTTCGACATGGTCAAGGCGTTCGTATTTCTGGCCGGCTTGCCCACACTGCCGTTTCGCCCCACCGACAAGATCGACATCGTGAATGTTGATTTTGTCGCCGATGCCATCGCGACTCTACACCAGAAAGACGGGCCGCAGTACGACACCTACCATCTTTCCTCGGGAACCGGGTCGCAGACCTTCCGCGAGTTAACCACGGCCCTGGCGGCTGCTCGGCAAAAACGCGGGCCGGTATTTCTGCCGTTCATGGAAAGGCCGTTTGCCGGGTCGGTTAACTTCCTCGCTGGCCGGAAGGGGTCGCTGGGGCACGGAGCTTCGCTGCTGAAGGTGTTCATGCCTTATCTGGTGTGGAATACGGTATTCGACAACGCCCGCGTGACCTCTGAGTTGGGCCGCAAGCCGGTTCCGTTTTCGCAATACAGCTTTCCCCTGCTGAAGTTCAGCCGGGAAAATCACTTTGAGTACAAATACCAGCCCTGGCCCGCCGCAGCCGGAGGGACAGCCGCATGATGGATTTCATTCTGGAAGCGTGGGTGAGCGGCAACATCGAGCGCGCAAAAGCAAAATGGATGCTGGGCGGCGGGAAACCGTGGCAGCCGGGCGATAAATTGAAGCTGCTATTCGCCGGATACAACGGCACCCGCAACATGGGATCGGACGTGCGCGTCGATGAAATGCTGCGCCAGATCCGTCACATCCTCGGCGCCGAACGGGTAGACTTCAGCGTCATGAGTCAGAACTTCGAGTTCTCCAAGGGGTACTTCGAGGGCACGCAGCAGGTGCGTCTGCCGGATATCTTCCCGCCGTTCTTGTCCGATGAGGTTCCCCGCCATCATGGCGTGGTGGCCTGCGAGGGCTCGATGTTCAAAAGCAAGTTTGCAAATGCGCTGACCACCATGATGATTGGGTCGCTGGGCATCGCCGCGGTGGAGAACAAGCTCTCCGTCGGATACGGAGCAGAGGCCGGCCACATGGACCCGCTCGTCGCCAAGATGTGTGGGCGCTACTGCAAAAATTCCCTGGTGATTACGCGGAATGAAGAGTCGCGGGGCGTTCTGCGCGAACTGGGAGTGCCCACTGAGTTAGGGACGGATACTGCCTGGACTTTTGAGCCGCGACCGGCGGAGTACGCGCAAAGCGTCTTGCGGCAAGTGGGGTGGGACGGACAAACATCAGTACTCGTCGTATGTCCGATCAATCCGTTTGAGTGGCCGGTACGGGCATCAGTGGCCAAGTACGCCCTGCACAGTCTTACGGGAGCCTACAAAGACAGTCATTATCGCACCGTCTATTTCCATAACTCAGGTCCGGCGGCGGATCGCGCTTACCAGCATTACTTGACCTCTATCGCCAATGCGGTGGCTGCATTCCGTAAGCGGAGAAATGTGTTTGTAATCCTGGTGGCGACAGAACGCCTCGATGCGCGCCCGGCCAATCGCATCTCGGAAAAACTCGGTGGCGTGCCGGTGCTGACTTCTGACCAGTACAACATGTATGAACTGGTCAGCATTCTGCGCGCGTGCCACATGATGGCTTCGTCGCGCTATCACGGTATCGTGACCTCGATGCCGGCTCTCGTGCCTTCGGCGGGGATCACCATGGATGAGCGCATCCGCAACCTCATGCGCGAGCGTGGTCATCCCGAGTTGCTGATGAACGTGGATGATCCGGATCTCGAACAGAAACTACTGGCAGCGCTTGACCTGCTGGCCACGCAAGGCGAGCGCATCGCCGACGGCATTGCGCGCACGGTGGTTAGAAATCTGAAGGTGATGGCGCGGATGGGCGTCTTCTTTGAAGAGGAAGTCCAACGGCGTTATCCAGAATTCCCCACCCGCACCGGCGAATGGAGTTGGGAGGATTACCTGCCGCCCATGAGCGCCTCACTGCGGCAGTTGGTCGCGGCTTATAGCTGATTTCACCGGGTCATGAATAACATGCCCTTTGTCGGGGAAATATTTTCGCAACTTAAAGCGGCTGCCGGCACCAGGGTGCTGCAGGAGATCCGCGATGGCCAGGTCACAGGCGTGACCGGGGGCGAACTCCTCGAGTTGATCCGCAAGGCGCGAACGTTCTTCGCTGCAAAAGGTTTGAAAAAGGGGATCGCTGCGGCCTTCTTGCTGCCAACAGCATTCGCTGGGTAGCAGTGGACCTGGCGGCGATGGCGGAGGGGCTGATCGTTGTCCCGCTGTACTCGCGGCAGGCCGCAGCGGAGCTGGTTGCGATGATGAAGGACAGCACACCCTCGCTGGTCTGCTGCGGTGATGCGGCGTTGCGCGCTGGAATTGAGAAGACCTGGCCCACCCCACCCCCGCAGTTTCTTTTTGACGAGATCTTCGCCGGGGTAGACGAAACTGCGTTGGATCGCCCGCAGGTTCGCGATGCCGATCCCGTTACCATCATCTATACGTCGGGAACCTCTGGCGAGGCCAAGGGCGTGGTGCTGACTGCAGCGAACGTCGGATTCATGTTGAGCTGCACTTCGGCGCGCCTGGATTCGCTGATGGGGGGCCGATTCGGTCAGGACCGCATCTTCCACTACCTGCCCCTCAGCTTTTGTGCCTCATGGATCGCCGTCCTGACTTTTCTGTTGCGTGGAAGCCTGGTGACGCTGAACACCGACTTGACGAAGATCCCGAGCGACCTGCCGGCCGTGGCTCCTCACTACTTCCTGAATGTGCCGCAATTGCTCGAGCGTATGCGGCGCGGCGTGGATGAGAAGATCGCACAGAAGGGCGGCCTCGCGCTGGCGATATACGGGCGGGCCAAGGCGGCATGGATTCGCCACAAGGGCAAGCAGTCGCACTCAGGGGATGCGATTTGGTTGTGGCTGGCCAATTCATTGGTCTTTCCGACGATCCGCCAAAGAATGGTGGGCGACAACCTGAAGGCCCTGATCTGCGGGTCAGCGCCGCTCACTTTGGAGACCCAGGATTATTTCCGCATGCTCGGCATCCCCGTGTTGCAGGTCTATGGGCTGACGGAGACCACGGGAATCTGTACCATGGACGATCCGAATCACGTCGCCCCCGGTTGTGTTGGTCCGACGATTCCCGGGATTGGGATGAGGCTCGGAGACAACGAGGAGATTATTGTGCGCGGGCCGAATGTGTTTCCCGGTTACTGGAACCGGCCGCAGCAGACGGCGGAAGTGTTGCGCGATGGATGGTTTCACACCGGTGACCAGGGTGAGATGGATCCCTCAGGCAACTGGCGGATCGTGGGGCGGATCAAGAATCTGATCGTGCTCGGCTCGGGCCACAAGGTTTCTCCGGAAACGATTGAAGATGAAGTTGCGCGCCACCTTGCGGGCGCACAGCAGGTTGTTGTGGTGGGCAACGGCCGTGGGTATCTTTCCGTGATTGTCACTGGGGATGTGCCCGGCGAACAGGTGCAGGCAGCGCTCGATGCGGTTAATCCGCAGCTCCCGCACTATAAGCAGGTGCGGGCGTTTTGCCTCCGGCCGGAGCCGTTCTCGATCGAGAACGGGATGCTGACCGCGAACGGAAAGCTAAAGCGCGATTTGATTTCCGCGCGAATGAAGAACGAGATCGAAGATATGTACGGGGTAAAGCAGGCAGGTTGAGAAATGCGTGATTGCGAGGCATTCGAGCTTGAAGCAATTTAAGGGACAAGCGATCTCGTGGGAGTTGAAGGGCGGCGTCGTCGAGCTTGCCCTCCACCGCGAGCCCTGCAACGAACTCGGTTCCGCGTCCCTGGGTGAATTGGAGCAGTTCACCAGAGCCCTCGACGATTTGGAGAGAGACGCGCATGCGCTCATTATCCACAGCGAGGTGAAGTCCGGTTTCTGCGCGGGCGCTGATCTGCGGGAGCTATACGAACAGGCCCAGACGATGGAGCAATCTCAGGCGGTTCGTGGCGTGCGCGAGTTTTTGGAGCGGATTCATCGTGTGCTGAATCGGATTGACGCATCGCCCCTGACCACGATTGCTGCCGTTCATGGAGTGACGTTTGGTGGAGGGTTTGAACTTGCATTAGTTTGCGATCTGATCATTGCCGACAAAATGGCCCGATTCTGCTTCCCGGAACTGCGACTCGGCCTGATTCCTGGATTCGGCGGAATCCCCCGCCTGAAGCGCGATTTGGGCAACGCGGTCGTCCGCGATCTTCTTCTGACCGGGCGTAGCTTCAACGCCGTTAAGGCCCAGCAGATCGGGCTGGTGAGCCAGGTTGTCGGGGAAGGCGAAGGGTTGCGCGCTGCGCGAGCCACGGCGGCGCAGATCGGGAAGTTCGATCGGCACACGGCGGTGGCCGCCAAACGATTCATCAAGCCAATTCCACATGAAGAATTGAGACGGGAAATCGACATTTTCTGTGAGCTATTTTCGCGGCCCGCGGTGCAGGCGGGATTGAAGAAATTTGTGGAGAGCACGGATGCGCAGCCGTACTTGCCCTAGTCCAGGTTGGATTAGAATAACTGTCTATGGAAACAGCTGAAAAGACTCTCGACGAGATCCTCACGCTCGCCGCCGCGCACTTCAAAGTGCCGCGCGAGAAACTCTCTCCCGACGAAGATTTCTTCAAAGCTCTCGGAATCGACAGCCT
Organism: uncultured Acidobacteriaceae bacterium; assembly: GCA_963825155.1. Lineage (GTDB taxonomy): Bacteria > Acidobacteriota > Terriglobia > Terriglobales > Acidobacteriaceae > Sulfotelmatobacter. The sequence continues at coordinate 469,692 of CAWGRZ010000010.1, forward strand.
GCAGACGCTCGATCTGCTTACGAAGCTGGAAAATCACTTCCGCGTCGAGTTGCCAGATTACGAATTGCAGGGGGTGACCGATTTCCGCACCTTGGCCAACAAGATTCAGGCCCGGCTGTAGGGAAGAACCCCATTGCTTAACTGCTGATTTCTGATTGTTGATTGTCAAGGAACGTACCTGCGACGGCATGTCCAGTTTCGGAATCAACAATCTACAATCAGCAGGCGACAATTTATTTATGCTCGATCTCCGCCAATACACCTGTCTGGGCGCCGCCTTGCGCGACGCGCTCGACCGGTTCTCCAGTGAAGTGTGCCTGATCGAGGCGGATCGCGATCGCGAGAAAGTGCGCCTGACGTATTCCGATTTCAAGGAGATGGCGTTGCCCCTGGCGCGCGCCCTGGAGGACGCCGATTTCGACGCCGGTGACCGCGCCGCCATTATCATGACCAATCAGTCGAAATGGCTGATTTCGGCGTACGCGATCTTTTATTGCGGAGGCGTGCTGGTGCCGCTGGATTACAAACTGACCGCAGCCGAGCATCTGCAACTCCTCGCCCACTCCAAGGCCAAGATCCTCATCGTCGAGTATTACCTGTGGCGGGCGATTATGCAGTCCGCGGACTTCCACACGATTGCCGCCAAGATGGTTCTGGTCACCGAAGCCCCGCTGGGCGCGGATTTGGCGGGCGCGTTTCGCTGGGAGGATTTCAAACGCAAAGGCTCTCCCGACTTCGTCATGCGTCAGCGAGAGGACGTGGCTTGCATTGTTTATTCGTCGGGAACGGGCGGACGCCCCAAGGGCTGCGTACTTACGCATGAGAATTATCTGGAACAGTGCCGGGCGCTTACGGCCTGGTATCCCTTCTGGCCCGGAGTGCGGTATTTGAGCATCCTCCCCACCAATCACGCGATCGACTTCATGGTTGGATTCATTGGTCCGTTCGTTTGCGGCGCGTGCGTGGTGCATCTGCGCACCTTGCGTCCGGAGTTTGTGCGCGACGCGTTCGTGCGCTACCGCATTACCTACGTAGCCCTGGTTCCGATGATCCTGAAGAACCTGGAGCGCGGTCTGCGTTCCAAGTTCGACGATCTCCCATCGTGGAAGCGGCCCTTCCTGAATGCCATGATCGCGACCAACAAGCTGCTGACGCGCCGCCGGCCAAAAGTGAAGCTCAGCCGCCTGCTGCTTCCGGGCGTGCACCGTGGATTTGGCGGCGAATTGCTGGCATTGATCACCGGCGGGGCTTTTATGGAACCCTCAACCATGCAGTTCTTTTACGATCTCGGTATTCCGGTGATCAACGGTTACGGTCTTACCGAGGCGGGAACCTCGCTCACGCTCAACGACCTCAAACCGTTTCGCGCCGATACCGTCGGCAAGCCGTTGCCGGGGGTCGAATTGCGCATCCTGAGCCCCGATGCGGAGGGCGTAGGAGAAGTCGCGGCCCGCAGCAATACGATCATGTCGCACTACCTGGATGATGCGGAACTCACGCTGGAGACCGATTGTCGATGGCTGGCTTCTGACCGGCGATCTGGGCCGGTTTGACGGCAGCGGTCATTTGCAGCTCTTCGGCCGCAAGAAGAACATGATTGTCACCGAGGGCGGAAAGAACATCTACCCAGAGGATATAGAAACTGTTTTCGATGGATTGTCGGTGAAGGAATATTGCGTGTTTGCGGCCAACTACGTTTGGCGAAGAGAAGAACTGGGAAGCGAAACCCTGGTTCTCGTGCTCCGGTTGGAGCAAAATCAGAAATTCGACAGCAAGCTTCTGGAGGAGATTTCCGGGAGAAACCGCCGGCTGCCAGATTTCAAACGCGTCGGTGGATATTTGATCTGGGACAAGGATTTTCCGCGAACCGCTTCGATGAAGATCAAGCGCCAGGGGCTGGCCGAGGAAATCGGGCAATCCATAGAGCGGGAAGCCGTCGTGACGTTGTAATTGCACGCGGAGTCGCACTGGCCGGTCATTCTGGTTGTGAACGGAACTTCGACCTTGGGGCAAAGTTATCTTGCGATTGTGAATCCGGCGGCCGGAGGAGGGCGGAGTCGCAAGCTGCTAAGCCCCGCTCTGGAGCGTTTGCGGGCTGGCGGCATCGAGGTCAACGTGGCGGAAACCCACGCTCCGGGTGACGCCACGAAGATTGCCAGCCAAGCGTATGGCCGCGGCATTCGGAACTTTATCGCGGTCGGCGGTGACGGCACGTCCTACGAAGTGGTCAACGGTTTATACCCGCAGGCCGCCAACGGCGAGCCCCCGACCTTGGCATTTTTGCCGCTTGGTACGGGAAATTCATTCCTGCGCGACTTCAGCGACCGCGGTGTCGAATATGCGATCGAATCGCTGCTCACCCAGCGGAGCCGGCCGTGTGATGTGTTGCGCTTGCGGCATTGCACCGGCGTCATCCATTACATCAACCTGCTGAGCATGGGATTTTCCGCCGATGTGGCGACGCTCCGCGCTCGGCGTTTCAGCGGCTGGGGAGAGCTGGGATATATCACGTCGATTTTCCTCACGCTGGCGCGCTTCAACCGCCGCCCCTTTCCGGTTCGATTCGAGAGCGAAGCAGAGTTCGACAGCCGGCGGTGCTTGTTCTTGACTTTTAGCAACAGCAAGTTCACCGGCGGCACGATGATGATTGCTCCCGAAAGCCAGGGTCGACGATGGCTTGGTGGAATACGTTCGCTGGGGGCCAATTGGGCGGCTGGGCCTGATCCGCAATCTGCCGCGGCTTTATGACGGCACCCACATCGAACATCCGTTGGCTGAGCGTAAAGCTGCGCGCCACGTCGAGTTCAACCTGAATGCTCCCGTCGATGTCATGGTCGACGGGGAAGTACTAACCTTACATTGCCAGGAATTGGATGTGCTGCCCAGCGCGCTGAACGTCGTGGCTTAGCAGCCGTGATATAAGGATGAAGCATGTCTGAAGAAAGGCGAAAACGGCAACAGGAGCGCGACGGCAGCGGATCGAGTGAGGGAAACGAAGAAGACTGCTCACTCTGGGGCGGCGTTGCTGATCCTGCTGGCCGGCGCGTACTACGCGGGCTGGCACTACAAGAATCATAAGTACGATGCGTTTGCCCAGTGCCTGGCTACCAAGCAGGCTAAGATGTACGGCCTCTACTGGTGCCCGCACTGTATCGAGCAGAAGGAAATGTTTGGCGAGTCGTTTCACTACGTCCCGTACGTTGAGTGTGGGATCAAAGGATCCAAGGAAATGAAACGCCGGAATGCAAAGTGGCGGGAGTCAAGCTGTTTCCCAGTTGGCAGTTTGGCATGGATCAGCCCAAAGAAGGAGTTCTTGTCGCTGCAGGCCTTGAGTGACAAGACCGGGTGCAGCCTGCCGTGACCGGTGCGGCGCCGGTCCCCTCGTCCGCAGACGCAGCCGCGCCCAGCAACCGACTTCTTTTCGGAGTAATCGCAGCGTTGTGCCTGGCGGGGGTGATGGTGTCGTCAGTCTCGCTGCAGCGCCACTACGCGAAGTCGGCCACTGCGTACTGCGATTTTAGCCCAGCAGTTTAGCTGCGACATCGTGAACCGCAGCGAGTATTCGAGCATTATGGGGATTCCAGTGGCGCTGATCGGAATCGTCGGATACGCCGCGCTGCTGCTCTTGTCTACTTTCTGGAGGTCACGAGTGCGAGACGCCGAACCGCCTGCTGGGAGCGGCAAGTGCGGGCTTGGCCTTTGCTTTGTATCTGACTTATATCGAGGCCTACGTGCTGACGACCTGGTGCATCTTGTGCCTGATCTCGCTGCTGCTGATCTCCCTGATCTGCGTGCTCGCCACAGTCGTGAAGCTGCGAGGGTCAAGAGCGTGACCTGCGACCGCTGTTGTATTCTGATGATGCCCTTTTCCTGATGGAAGAAATCCAGCAAACTGAAAACCAGGGACGCGGAATTGCGCCCGGCGTAATCCGCGCGCACGTCGGCCACCGGAGATCTGCGCCTGCACGAATTTCGCAGCCGCATCTTCCATAACACTCGCTTCCTGCGCGTGTGGCTGCCTCCCGGCTACGACGATCCCGCGAACGCCGGCCGCCGTTACCCCGTCCTCTACTTGAACGATGGTCAGAACCTGTTCGAGGCAACGACCTCGTTCACCGGAGTCGAGTGGCAGGTGGATGAAACCGCCGACCGGCTGATTCGCGAAGGCGTCGTGCCACCCATGATGTTTGTGGGTCTGGACAATGCCGCCAAGGACCGCATCCGCGAATACACGCCGCATCGCTCGTTGCATCCCATGATGTTGCGCGTGCAGGGCACCCGCTATCCGACCTTCCTGATCAAGGAAGTCATGCCGTTTGTCGCGCGAAACTACCGTGTGGCCACCGGACCTCGAGAATACAGGCCTGGGCGGTTCATCGCTGGGGGCGCTCATTGCGCTTTACACCGCGATCGTTCGTCCCGGAGTGATTGGGCGCCTGCTGTTGGAGAGTCCGTCCCTTTGGGCCTCGAACCGGCAGGCGATCAGGGAGAGCCACGACGTTAAACGCTGGCCGGAACGCGTTTTCTGGGGACAGGCACTTCCGAGGCAGGCCGCAAGGATCGGGATCAGAGCGTGGTCGATGATGTGCGCGAGCTCGCTGGAATTTTTCGGCGCGCGGGCTTAGACGGCAAGCGCCTGCAGTTGGTCATCGAAGATGGCGGCACGCATGACGAGTCGTCCTGGGCGCGGCGGTTTCCCCAAGCTCTGTCATTTCTGTTTCGGCAAGCCAGCCGCCTCTCCCTCAGGAAGCTAGGCGTCCTACGCGGTGTTCGCGATCTTATCCGTGTCAGCGGCAACACTCGGGGCTTCGGACTGGCTCGGCCGGAGATGGACCAGATCACGATACACCATGACTGCCATCGCCACTACCGAAAGCTGGACGTGCGTCCATCGGCTGAACGGCCCCAGCAGGGGCAGCATGTAGGCCAGGTAAAGCAGACTTCCCAGCCTGCGAGTCGAAGAGCTGAGCGGCTGCCCGACAAGCCAGTCGGCCATCAGCAGAAACGCGGGAGCCAGAATCACCAAATCGTAAACTGTGAGATGCGGCGCCACCAGCACCGTCGCCAGAAGCAGCGACGAATATCGCAGTGCCAGCGGCACCACCGGGCTGTGCTTCCAACCCGCAATCGTGAGCCCGAGCACGACTGCCGCGCTCAGAATGTACAAACCAAGAGCGAGATTGTGCCAAGGTATGAGCATGGACCAGAACGTGCGCAAGCAGTGTGTCTGATAAGGCTTGGGCTCGAGCAGCGGCAACACAGCGGGCACATTCCGCAGCACGCGCATCCAGTGACGCAGCGGTTCCATTCCGTAATAGAAAACTCCTGCCGAGAGTTGGACTGCCGCTGAAATAACTGCTCCCAACAGCATTTTCCAGGCTCCAATCGACAAAAAGACGACCGCTGCGGCCAGGCCTAACTGTGGCTTGAAGACCAGACATCCCAGCATCAGACCAGCAACAAACCCACGCCTGTCGCGGAGCAGGAAGAACATCAGGGTGAAGCAGGCGAGCGCCAAGGATGAGGTCTGGCCCCAGGCGATTAAATGAAAGAAGGCGGGAAATGCCGCCGCGAGCACAACAGACGGTCCTCCCCTGATCGCGCAGGTTCGGGCACGCGCGCCAGATGCCATAACAGCAGAGGCCGTAGACAAAGGCGCTGCAACCCCACCACAACGCCAGCGCCCACTCGTAGGAAAGATGGGCCAGCGGCTCGAAGAAAATCGAAACCTGCGGCGGATACAGCGGCAAGTATCGAATTCCCGCGGCTTCCGGTACGCGCTGCGCCGCCAATGCAGCTTGCGCATTCATGTCGTACAAATCGGCTCCGCGATGCGCCACCGCCAGCGAACCCAGCGTGTAAAGATGAAGGAAGTCGGTTCCTTTGAGATTGCCGTTGCGATCGCGCAGGCCCGGAGTTGCCAGGTTCCACAGGTAAAGCGACCACAGACACAGCGCCAGGATCGTGCCGTGAGCACGCAAACGCCGCGAGGTGATCCAAAACCTGGAACCTGAGGACATGGGCACCCTGGAAGGTCAGCCTATAATAACTGCCTCTTGCGCTCTGCCGGTTGAAAGATGCGCCGCCAGTCGCGGAACACCAAAGGTGATACCTACGCCTCCACCAGCGAGCAGCACAACGACGCGACCCTGGTCGTGGTTGCAACGGCCATTTTGTCTGTTTCTGGTTGCCGCCGGTCTCAGACTTGCAGTGATGGGAGTGTTTCTCACCTACAACCCGGTGACGTGGGGACTCAACGAACCCTCCGGCATCGGGCGCGGGCTTGTCCTCGGGCACGGGTTTTCTTCACCGTTTCACGACGCTGTGGGGCCGACTGCCTGGTTGGCGCCAGTGTATCCCGGCCTGCTGGCCGGTCTCTTTCTTCTGCTGGGAGTTCAGACCGCTGCGTCTTCCTGGGCCGCGGTCTTCTTGAATGTTTTGTTTTCGTCGCTCACGGCGGTAGTGGTCCTGCAGTTGGGTAGGGAACACTTTGGCGAACCCGCTGGCCTCGTGGCCGGATGGGCATGGGCGCTTTCACCGCCGCTCGTGGTCATGCCATGGTTGTTGTGGGAGACATGTTTATCCGCACTGGTGATGAGCTTTGCCCTGCTGCGAACGCTGCGTCTCAACCCCGGTTCGCGCTTCGGTCAGTGGATCTTCTGCGGTTGCATCTGGAGCTTCGCCGCGATGCTCAATCCCGCGCTCCTGGCTCCGCTGCCGGCGCTTGCGATGGTCGCGGCGTGGAAGGGCCGCCTCTGGAAGGGCCCCGCCGTGATGATTCTTGTCTGCGCACTGGGTGTATTGCCTTGGACCGTGCGCAACGCGATAAGCCTTCATCGCCTTATCCCGGTGCGCAGCAATTTCTGGCGCGAGGCATTTTTTGGCAACGTGACTTTCTCTCTACATCCAACCGGCGACAGCATGGTTTATCAGCGCGAAGGAGAGATCCCGTTTGCGGACGATTTACGTGCCCGGGTGATTTTCCACGTCCGTTCCAATCCGGGGGAGTTCGCTCATCGCACCATCCACAGAATGTTTGCATTCTGGACGGAGCCGGTTCATTTTGGGCCCTACGCAACCCTGTTGTCGCTGGCGGCGTGGTTCGGAATCCTTCTCGCGCGGGGCGCACGCCTGGAGTGGGTTTCTTTTGCTTTTGTGCTCGCGCTTTATCCCTTGATCTACTATTTGACCTACACATTTGCCCGCTATCGTCATCCGATTGAGCCAGTGATGTACGTCTTGGCGGGATACGTGCTCTCTGAACTGGCAATCTACGGTAGAAACTGGGTCGCCCCGCGCCCCGGTGGATAAGCCACGAGCTCGGGACGCTGAGCGTCCCCGTCGATGGACCACGCCTGCCGGTCCGCGAAATACTGCAGCAGTTCCTGATTCTGAGCCTCGCCCATATCTCGCGCCCATACTACTTTCGCGCTGTCGATTGATGCCTTGTTCCAGACCCACTCCCGGTCCACGTCGTGGCGCGCACCATAACGGACGAAGACCAACTGGCCGGCCGGCAGGCGGCGAAGTTCGCGCACCACCGCGGCTCGTTCCAGATTGCCGCGCGGCCAATCCGGTTCTATGTGGGTGTTGGTCGCCGCAGCCGTAACCCGCAACAGAATCATGGCGCAGGCAACCACGGGGATGGCGCGAACCATGGAGAGTCCAATCGTGCTCCTTCGTCCCCGCCACAGCCGCAAGTGACGAAGGCCCTGCACCAGCAGAATGTAGAGCGCGCCTGTGAACGGAGAAAAGTAGTGCGGGAACGTCCAGGTTTGAATGGCGAATCCGCACACGATTGCGCCACAGAGCGCGAGCGGCAGAACCATTTTGCGCTGGCGAACGATCCAGGGCAGCGCCAGCAGGGGCAGAGTCAGCAGCGGGCCCAGATAGAACTGCCACCAACTCCAAACCTTCTGTGCGCCACGTTCAACGTATCCCTTCAAGGTCAAATTCCGTTTGAACTCTCCCAGTTCCCAGCGGTAATAATCGCGCATCACGGCATGGTGATACTGGGGCTCTGGACGCGGTGTTTGCCAGATGAAGTAGGGAGCTGTCGCATACTGGCTGCGATCACCTGATACGTCATTTCCAAGGGAGAGCCGGTGACGCGGTCGTAGTACCATCCCGTCGCCACGGCGCCTAATAGAAGCGCGGCGGCGATCGGGAATACCACGCCCGGCAGAGACTTCTCGAACGGCGGATGATTCCGCCCTACTAGCCAAAACAACATGGCGAACGCCATAGGAATGGCGAAGACGAATCCCTCGTACGGCCGGCTGTTCGCCAGAATCACCAGTCCCACGGCGAGAAGCAGAGCAGTGCGCAGAGACGGTCGTTTACGCAGGCGCGGCCACGCGCCCAGCACCAGCGCTCCCCCCAGAGCTGCAACCGACGCGCACCAGTAGGTATTCATCCAATAGCTGAGAATTCCCAGGCGCAACGCGGCCAGCACGCCGCCGAGCAGCGCCCAGCGCGGAGGCAGCCATCCCTGCAACATCCAACACAGCCCGGCGCACATCGCGGCCGTGATGAGCAGTTGCCCGATCCAGGGATGCCCAAGCAGCTCTCCCGCAGCAAGAACCAGCCCCTGCGCCGGCGGATACATCGACATATACGTCGGATGTTCGATGATGTGGAAGGTCTCGAAATGAATCCACATCGGATGCGTAGGATTCGTGACCCTTCCGTGGGCGAAGGTGTCGGCGGCCAGAAGATAGCTGAACTCATCGTTGAATCGCGGCTGGGGGATCCCCAGCACTGGGATGAGCGCGACCCGCACCACGACCACGCCAACTCCCACCATGACTACGGACAGGCGTTTACGCCGCGCCAGACGGCTAAAGGCGCTCTCCATCGTTCGGAAAGCAGAGACTTTGCTGGAACCGGAAGGTCGCTGCCGCGAAAGGACAATCAGCAGTCCCGCCGCGCACATCAAAACAAATTCAATGATCGCCAGCAGCGCGGGCGCCAGCCGGAGGTAGAAGTTCTGCATCGTGGTGAGGACGAGCCCTGCACTACTTTACGCCAGGGGCAAGAAAACGAACGATAAGAAAACCGCCTACCCCGTCGCCGACGGCTGGAGCCCCAATGCCCACACGCTAGTCGCCCGCAGCTTCCTTCACGCCGATCTCTTCGAAAAGGCCGTCCACGATTTGAATCATCTCGTTATCCACAACGCGATTCTTGGCGATCGCCTCTTTCAGCGGGATGGAAACAATCTTGTTCGATCGCAGCGCCGCCATGCGGCCGAATTCGCCCCGATGCACCATGTCAATGGCGCCCAGACCGTAGCGTGTCGCCAAAACCCGGTCGAAAGCACTGGGCGAGCCGCCGCGCTGGATATGTCCCAGTACCACCGCGCGGGTTTCGAAGCCCGTGCGTTTCTCAATTTCGCGAGCCAGAATATTCGCGATGCCACCCAGCTTGGCGTGACCAAATTCATCCTTCCCCATATCCTGCAAAATCGGAGATCCTGAGCCTTCCGAGGAAAACTTGGCGCCCTCGGCCACGACCACAATCGAAAAATAACGGCCGCGCTCATGTCGCTGTCGAATCGACTCGGCTACCTTGTCGACGTCGAACGGCCGCTCCGGAATCAGGATCACATCGGCGCCGCCCGCAATCCCGCTATACAGTGCTATCCAGCCTGCATCCCGGCCCATGACCTCAACCACCATCACGCGATTGTGCGCCTCGGCGGTGGTGTGGACGCGGTCAATCGCTTCGCACACCACGTTGCAGGCCGTGTCAAATCCGAAGGTGTAGTCGGTTCCACCCAGATCATTATCGATCGTCTTGGGGACGCCGACCACTTTGACTCCTTGTTCGTAAAGCTTCTGGGCAACTGACAGAGTGTCGTCGCCTCCAATCACGACCAGAGCATCGATCTTGTGCTTGTCAATCGTAGTCAGGCAGCGCTCTACTCCGTCGGGACGCTTCGACGGGTTCGTCCGAGACGTACGCAGAATGGTTCCGCCGCGCGGAAGAATGCCACCCACCGCGTCCAAGTCAAGTGGCATACTCTTGTCTTCGATCAGACCGCGCCAACCTTCCATGAAGCCCACAAACTCGTCGTGATAATGAAACACGCCCTTGCGGACCACGGCACGGATGACCGCATTCAAGCCAGGGCAGTCGCCCCCGCCAGTTAAGATGCCAACTCTCATCGTCTGCTCCTATTCCAGTATGAGTTCGGGATGACGTCCCCGGAATGCGCCCCGGGTGCAAGGGCGCCATCGAATGCCCCAAAACGCAGGAGTGACAACCGTTCGGAAGAGATAGAGTAACACCAAAGCAACCAACACCGAAACCGGCTGCAAATGGAAAATTCCGCGGGGCGACGTGCTTTGCTGGCTCGGATTGGGATTGCGCTCGAGGCCGAGATTCGACACAATGCTCGACGGACATGAACAAGACCCTCTCGATTCTCGCTTGGGGAGCCGTCGGCCTGACTGGTGTAGTGGCAGTCGGAGTCGTAGCATTCCGTCGGGGCGAACCCATCAACGCCATGTGGCTGGTGGCGGCCGCCACCTGCTGCTACGCCTTGGGATATCGCTTCTACAGTAAATTCATTGCGGCAAAAATTCTTGCCCTCGATGCCCTGCGCGCTACTCCAGCCGAGCGCCTGGAGAACGGGCGCGACTTTCTGGTGACCAATAAGTGGGTGGTGTTTGGGCATCATTTTGCCGCCATTGCCGGACCGGGTCCCCTGGTAGGGCCCGTGCTGGCCGCCCAGTTTGGCTATCTTCCCGGCACTCTCTGGGTGCTGGCCGGGGCCGTCTTCGCCGGTTGCGTGCAAGACTTCGTGATCCTGCTTTTCTCCGTACGCCGCGACGGCAAATCGCTCACCGAGATGGCAAAAGAAGAAATCGGCCGCGTGGGCGGCTTTGTCGCTTACACAGCCGTGATTGCGATTCTCGTCATTCTGCTCGGCGTTGCCGCTCTGATCGTCGTCAATGCCCTGAAAGACAGTCCCTGGGGCACGTTCACAATTGCGATGACGATCCCCATCGCTCTTCTGATGGGCCTCTACCTGCGAAGGATTCGCCCCGGCAAGGTGCTCGAGGTCTCAATCCTCGGGTTCATTCTTGTGCTGCTGGCGATTTGGGGTGGGCAGTGGGCCTCGCAGAATCCTGCCATGGCGCACATATTCACGCTGCGGGCGCCCACGCTCGCGATCCTGATTATCATCTACGGCTTTGCCGCATCGGCCCTGCCCGTGTGGCTGTTGCTGGCGCCGCGCGACTATCTGAGCACGTTCGTGAAGCTGGGAACGATTGCTCTCCTGGGCATCGGGATCGTAGCCTTGCATCCCACGCTCCACATGCCCGCCCTGACGCGTTTTGTGGATGGCACTGGACCGGTTTTCGCCGGCAAGATTTTTCCCTTCGCCTTCATCACTATCGCCTGCGGCGCGATCAGCGGATTCCATTCCTTAATCTCGAGCGGAACCACGCCCAAACTCATCGCCCGCGAAACCCAGACCCGCGTGGTGGGCTACGGCGCCATGATGTGCGAATCCGCGGTCGCCGTCATGGCCATCATCGCCGCCTGCGTGCTCCAGCCCGGGGTTTACTTCGCCATCAACAGCCCTGCGGGAATCGTCGGACAAACCGCCGCCTCCGCCACGGCCACGATTTCCAGTTGGGGATTTCCGGTGACCGCCTCCGACATGCAGGCCCTGGCCCATGCCGTCGGCGAGCAGACGCTGTTCAACCGTACCGGCGGCGCACCCGCATTCGCCGTAGGCATGGCCCACATCTTCTCGCAAAGCCTCGGCGGTTCGACCGTGATGGCCTTGTGGTACCACTTCGCGGTCATGTTCGAGGCGTTATTTATCTTGACGATTCTCGACGCCGGCACCCGCGTGGCCCGTTTCATGATTCAGGACGCCCTTGGCCATATTTACGAGCCCCTGGGCCGAACCAGTTGGTATCCCTCGATTCTCGCCACCAGCGCCCTGATCGTTGGCGCTTGGGGATTCTTCCTGTGGCAGGGCGTGAAAGACCCGCTGGGCGGCATCAATTCCCTGTGGCCGCTGTTCGGCATCGCCAATCAGTTGCTGGCGACCGTGGCTCTGTGCGTGGCCACAACCATCATCATCAAACTGCACCGCACCCGGTATGCGGCGGTCACGCTCGTGCCGCTGCTGTGGCTGCTGGCTGTAACCTTCACCGCGTCCTGGCACAAGATATTCGATGCCGATCCGCGAGTCGGCTTCCTCGCCCAGGCGCGGGCTCTGGCGGCGGGCCCGGCCACTCACGCAACCGCACAGTTGATCTTCAACAACCGGCTGGATGCCGGCGTCACGGCCGTTCTTGTCGTGTTGGTGGCGCTGGTCCTGATCGAATCGCTGCGCCAGTGGATCGCCGTCCTGAGCGGCAGGGAAGAGGCCCGCGTGAAAGAAGCTCCCTTCGTGATGACGCGGCTGGCGGAGGAGAGAGGATGAATCACTTCATCAAAGCAGCCCGAATCCTGCTGGCAACCCTGCGCGAGATTTTCGACGAAGCCGCCTACGCCCGCTTCCTGAGCCGAACCCACGCGGTATCGTCGCCCAACGCTTATGCTGCCTTCTTGAGAGAGCGGGAAGCAAGCCACGCGCGAGGGCCCAAGTGTTGTTAATTTCCTACCGGTCGGGTGTCGCAAATTACGGCACAAGCGAAGACGTTGCGGGGCCTTCTTTGCGCCCTTCGCGAATCCTTTGCGATCTTTGCGGTTCAAGCTTCTATGCAGTTCCGAAAAAGTGCGCCATCCCAGTACAACGCATAACTTATGCCAACTCCTTCCGCGACACAATGCTAGGTTCTGTTTGGGTTCCGCGATACACTGCACTCACATGCGCGTTCTCGGCATTGACTGTGGCGGAGAGTACACCGGCTATGGCGTAGTCGAGATGTACTCTGCCGGAAAGCTGTGCTGTCTGACTTGTGGCGCCATCAAGCTTTCTCCGCGCGAAGCGCTGCCTCGGCGCCTGTCCCGCATCTTCATTCAGCTTGGTGAGATCATTGCCGAGCACCGGCCCGATGAGGTCGCGATCGAAGACGTCTTCTACGCTCTCAATGTGAAGTCCGCGCTCAAGCTCGGACAGGTCCGCGGCGTCGCCATGCTGGCCGCCGCGGTCGCGGGACTGGAAGTCGCCGAATACTCCCCGCTGACCATCAAGTCGTCGGTCGTTGGTTATGGACGTGCCGAGAAACAGCAGGTGCAGCACATGGTGACCCGTCTTCTTGAACTGACGGAACCGCCGCAACCCATGGACGCCTCCGACGCCCTGGCCATCGCCATCTGCCACTTGCACACGGCGGCAACTCTGAGTCGGCAGCGTGCCCTTGCACGATGAAGTTCCAATAAGACTTCAAGTTTTGGCATAATTTGAGGGTTGCACGTGTGTGTGAGGCCACTACGGGAACGACTCTGACGGTCGGCATGGGGGAAACAAAATCGCAGCGCGTCGCAAGGCCGCGACTCTCCGCATTCCTGCTCCTCTTTCTCGCAGGCTACGTTTTGCCCTGGAGTTCTCCCGCTCACGCGTCCGCTCCTGCCACCGTCACTTTCTCGCTCGACTTCCCCGGCTCTGATCCCGATCACTACTCCATCTCAGTGCAGTCCGACGGGCACGCCCGCTACGAATGTTCGGGCAAGATTTCGCCGGACTCCGACGATCGTGAGACCTACCAGACCGAATTCAACTTAACGGATGCGACTCGATCCCGGATTTTCGCGCTGGCTTCCCAAGCCCACTATTTCTCCGGCAAGATCGACTCGGGAAATAAGAAGCTGGCATTTACCGGCGCCAAGAAACTGGTCTACAGGGAGGGCCAACGGGATTTCACGGCGGCCTACAATTTTTCTTCCCTGGCGGCGGTCCAGCAATTGACTGCCCTGTTTCAGAGCGTGTCCGCGACTTTGCAGTATGGCCGTCGCCTCACTTATGACCATCGCTATCAGAAACTTGCCCTGGATGCGGAATTGACGCAGATGGAATCACAAGCCCGCTCCGGTGATCTCGGCGAACTGCAGGCGGTCAAGCCGATCTTGCAGGAGATTTACGACGATGCGTCCGTCATCAACCTGGTGCGTGCACGGGCCCTGCGCATCATGGAAATGGTCTCGGCCCGCCCGCCGGTCGCTAAGTAGTTGAAATCTGGACCTTTCCCCTCCAGGCTGCCCGCCTGTCCGGTTACCGCCGAACCTGCGGCTGGCCAAGGTTTTACAACTCCTGCCGGGGAACCGTGTTCTAATAGGCAAGGAAGAGATTGGGGGCCGTTATGTCCAGATCGTCTCTGTCTAGATTCACTCAGTTTTTCCTTACCGGTGCGGCGTGCGCACTTCTGGCTCTGCCCGCTCTGGCCGACTCACAGGCTCGCATCGTTCGCTTGAGCGACGTACAGGGTAAGGTTCAGATCGACAAGAACGCAGGCCTCGGGTTCGAAAACGCCTTCCTCAATCTTCCCATCACCCAGGGCACACAGTTAAAAACCTCCGAAAACGGCCGTGCCGAAGTCGAGTTTGAGGATGGCAGCACGCTGCGCCTGGCTCCCAATTCCACCGTCCAGTTCAGCACATTAGGCTTGAGTGACTCCGGCAAGCGCTTTTCCGCCATCAATCTTGTCGACGGAATGGCCTATGTCAACTGGCTGGGCAAGAGTGGAGACGACTTCACCCTCAATTTCTCCCGCGAGAAGATCTCGCTCGACCGCGCTGCCCATTTCCGCGTCGAAGCCTCGACCGAGGCACCAGAACTCGCGGTTTTCAAAGGCGACGTTGAGGCGGAAGGCCCGTCCGGCAAAGTGACCGTCGAGAAGAAGAAAACAGCGACCTTTGACGTCGCCGACAACGACAAGCCGAAGCTGGCCAATCACATTGAAGAAGCCCCGCTCGATTCCTGGGACAAAGAGGCCATCGGCTACCACGACCAGTACTCGAAGAATAATTCCTCGCCCTACGGATACGGCTACAGCGACATGAGCTACTATGGGGCCTACTCCAACGTCCCCGGCTATGGCATGCTCTGGCAGCCCTACTTCACCGGGATCGGTTGGGACCCGTTCATGGACGGCGCATGGGGCTGGTATCCCGGCTACGGCTACATGTTTGCCTCGGCCTATCCCTGGGGATGGACGCCCTACCACTACGGAAGCTGGCTGTTTGTCCCCGGATTCGGCTGGATGTGGCAGCCCGGAGGCTGGAACACCTGGCTCTCGGTACCACGCTACACCGGGACGATGCCGGTCCATTTCCACGCTCTCGTTGCGCCGCCGGCAGGGAGTGTGAAGACTGTGATTGTCGGGAAGGGCGGCTCGATCTCGGCTCTGCCGCCATCGCGACTCGTCGTGAATGCGGGTTCGGCGGGCATGGGGATTCCGCGCGGCTCGCTCGGAAATCTCGCTCATCTGAATCACCAGGTCACGAAGAACGGATTCGTGGCCGTGCGGCCTGCCCCGCCTTTCTCCGCCAGTTCGGGCAGGACGCCAGGCTTCGGATCCAGCGCTCCTGCACCACACAGTTCCATGCCGCGTGCGCCAGTCGTGCGCAGTGCCCCGGCTCCGCACGCTGCTCCGGCCCCGCATCGCTGATTCTCGATTCCGCGAAAACGCGAAAGGGCGGCCATTCCGGCCGCCCTTTCTATCGACGAACAAAATATCCGGGACCTCTACCGCCGCAGGCTCACCGACGTAACCACCTTCTCGCACATCTCTTGTAACTCCGCCGATGAAGCGTGATCCCAGCTGCAACTTACCGGCACCGCTTTCCCCCACGGGGTCAAGATCAATCCCAGCACTCCGTGAATGTTGGCCATATCACGCTGCGCCGAGTTGAAATCGGTGATCAGTCCGGGGTAACCGTCCAGTGTTGCGCTGGTGAAACTGGTTCCAATCCCTGGTTTCGCTGCCAGCCAGATATAGTTCTCCAAATAATAGGTCGCCTGCTTTCTCAACTCTTCATCTTCCGTCAGTCCCGGCGAGCGCCGGTCGAGCGCCGGTCCCACAGCAACGCTGACCAGATGGTCTTCTTTCTGTGCGAGGTATACGGTATGCAGGGGCGTGTCCTCAGAAACCTGCACGTTTCCCGGCAACGCAACCGATACGGTCGCGCAGAACCAGGCGTCCCGGCAGAGCCCTTTCTCGTAGCGAGTGAATCCCGCGGGCGTTGGCACCAGGGAATCGGAATCCACGACAATGCGGGTTGTCCTCTTCACCACCGCCGGCTTCGCCGCCTGCATGATCGGGTTCGGCAAAAGCGTTTTCGTCACTGGAACCGGCACCGTGCCGCTCTCCGGTTCGGGAGTTGCCTCAAAGCGCTTCAGCGCCGCCAGCCATTCCACCGATCGCTGCTCGGGCAGGAGCCAGGCCCGCGCCTCTTCTTGAAAGTGAAAAGTCATGAACGGATAGCGCCCCGGGTTGTCCGACCGCCTGCTCGAGAGGTCAGGCATGGGATTCTCCCCATCTTGGGGATCATCGCCCTGAGGAGGATCGTCGACGCCCGGATCGCCTTCGTCGTAGGGCGATGCCAGCGTTAGCCGATTGTCGATGGTCTGCGAGCGATGCAGCCAGGCAACGTGATGCGACGCCCGGGTCGAGCAACAGCGAAATATGCAGAACCGCCGCCACGGCGTTGTTGCCCGCCTCCGGAACAATCCGTCCGCCGCTCGCCGTTCCAACCGCGGGAAGGTCGATGGGCGAGAAAACATATTGCGACGTCACCCACGCACAAGACCTGCCGTCAACCTGAACCAGATTCCTGAAGCGCAAGTCCGCCCCGCTCAATTCGAGGTCCTTCAAGGCGCGGTCGCGGGAATACGCGAACTGTCCCCGGGGTTTCCAGGAGGCTCCCGCCGCGACGGGGTGAGGCGAGAACTGGGTCTGCAGCAGATCCTGCGTTACCTTCCGCAGAAGATCGCCACCGTCCCAATATTTGAAATAACCATCACTGGCGTGGCTCAAATCAGTCTCGCCATGCGGCCCCACGCGAAACATCACCGGCGTCGATTGCAGCGACGCCAGCCGCTTCTCGAAGTCCGCGGCAGAAAAGAGCGCGCACCGCACAGCGGTGACGCGGGTATCACTGTAAGTGGCTTCGACGGGAGTATTCCCGTCTTTGTCCGCGGCCTGCGGGCGCAGCGTAACGATCGCAGCCAGCGAGTAGTCACACGGCCCGCGCGGAGGAAAAAGGTTGGCCCCGCTGGCGTCGGCGATGGGCAGGAAGGAACCAGCGGCCTCAAGTTCGTAGCGCAGAACCTGTCCCGGCTTGAGCTCGGCTTGCAGCAGGATCCTGTGCTTCGCCGACGCCACCTCGCCCAACGACGGACCGGCCGAGTTCTGTCCCCACGCGCCCAACCCTGCCCACAGGACAAACCCAGCGAGCGCCATCCATCCGCGAGCTGTGCCCAGCGAGACTCTCATGGCAGTCTTAGCGAATTCACCAAAGTCGTACACAGCACTTCCGCGTCTGCGAAGTGCTCTTCCGGCGCCGTGCATCCCACCATAAATTGCACGACCGGAGTCTGGATGAGCACCCGTTCGCCGATCCACCAGGTATTCTGATCCCGCTCGTAGCGAAACCGCGTCATCACCGAAGGCTTGCCTTCGATGGTCGATTGCTGCGTGCTGACGTCATCCGCTTTCTCGCGCGACCATCCGTTGGGGTTGGCCAGGTCCCGCATGCGGATGTAGTCGGGATCGGTCAGGCTGCGATAGGGAGCGTTCACGTCCGCGGGCCCGGCGTAGAGCATCACCGGCTCGCCTTCGAGCATGGCCTTGAAAATGTGCTGCCCATTGGTGCGCGACACCACCTCAGCTTTTTCTGGGATGACCACCGACGCCTCTGCGCACTGCCGCGGATTCTGGCAATACTGAAGAACAAAAGGCTGGTAGCCCGCCGGCGCCGTACTCATTCCTTCCGTGCTGTCCAGCATCGCTTGCGCCCTGCCATGCCGGGCTTGCCTTGTCTGCCGGGCCAGATCCGCCAGAGATGTCGTCTCCGACCCGGGTGCCGCGACCGAATTATCCTGAGGGACCGGCGCAACCGCGGCGTTCGGGGTCTTTCCCTCCGTAATCGAGGCGGGATGCACCACGATATCTTCCTTCAGCTGGATCGACGGGTAAACGATCTGATCGCAAACCTGAGCGGTTGTCCCCTCGTCGCGAAACCGCGTCTCGATCGCGGTCTTGGTCTTCTGGACTTCCTCCCACGACGGGTTGCGATTATTGCAGGTATGGTAGCCGAACTGATCGTAGCCCAGGCATTGCATCTCATCGGGGCTCACGCACATCACCGGAATCAGGCTGTTCGACGCCACCACGAACTCCATCGTGCCCCACACGTCGTGGCCCAGCAGCTGCGGTGCGCCGTTCCATGAGCAGCGGAACGCCTTGTGCTGGCCGAGTTTGATGGCCGAGCAGTAGGCCGATTGCCCGTGCTGGCCCGCGAGCTGGCGCACCAGGTTCCCCTGATCGCTGTCGCTTAGTTGCGCCGGAATCGCGATCGGAGTGCCCGCCATCACTTCGGTATTGGTGACGCCCAGCCGCGACCCCAGCAGCACCGCTCCGCCGTTGTCCCGTCCCTCCAGACTGAAGGGAAACGGCACAAACAGCCGATAATCCCCCGCGTCGTAATTCTTGAATCCCACCGGAGCATTGTCCGCTGCCTCTTGCTCCTGCTGCATTTCGTCGACGAGTTCCTGAGCCTTGCTGGATTTGCCCTCGTTGGCGGAGCGCTGCGCGCGCGTCTGCCGGGCCAGATCGCCGAGAGAAGTATCTGGATTCGCATCCTGCGTCCATGCCAGGATGCTGACGCAGCCGATCCATGTTGCGGCTAGCAGCACTCCACGAACTGAGATCAGTGCCTTCATGGCAATCGCGAACCGCTAGATTCAGTTCGACCCGGCCGGCGTGCTGGCTGGTTGTACAGCCGCCTCTGGCACGTCAAACTGGAAGGGCGAGTTATAGTCGGAGAAGATCGAGCGCGAGTGCGCCCAGTCCACCGTCATCTCATACGGAAGATAATCCTTCAGCCCCAGGCACACCGTATCGTGCTCAAGGCCGCTAGGAGCGCCCTTCATCGTGACCAACCACTCGCGGCAGCGTACGCCGTTCACCGTCTTCTTATCGCCTTCTTGCAGAATGCCACGCTTGATCATGGTGGCGATCTGCGGCAGCAGATTGCTGTCCGTGCCCTGGGCAAGATGTCTGCAATACCACGCTGCGGAATAGTTAATGCCGCCGTAGTGCGATCCGCCCCAGGAGCCATCGCTCTGCCGGTCGTACTCAAGACCCTTCACATACAGTTCGTCGCGGTTGAACTCGCCCGAGTTCGAGCCCGTCATCACCATATGAGTCTGGTGATGCAGCAGGTCCCGGTTGCAGTCGACTTCCCAAAGCATCTCATTTTGTTGAACGCCGACCTGATTCGTTGTAGACGCCACCCGGAAGCTGTGCACCTGCTTCATCGCCTCCAGCGTCTTCTGAAACTCTTTTTCTCCGCTGCCGGGGAACAAATAACTCGCCGCCCAGGCCACAATCGCCGCCCCTACGAGCAGACGAACCCCCATCCATAGCCAGTAACGGTCGCCCATAAATAGACCTCTCCCAGTAAGCTCCAGGCCTTAGGGTATTAGGCCCGCGAAGCAGCAGAAAGTTACCGTTGTACTTGTTCGATTGCCCGGAAACCCGATGTTTACTGGTTTTCACAGGTTTTTCTGGAACGTCGGAATACCCATTCGGAACACCCAATTCGGATCATGTGGAGACAGCCGCCTCGGCTGTCCCGCCAGGGCGAAGCCCGGCGGCAACACCGGCAAGCCCCGCTACACCACCACCACCCCCGCATACCCCACGACCATGTCCCGGTCGCCTGACACATCTCCCGAGGTCGCATATTTCACCAATTCTGCCGACTTCGCCCCCAGCTGTCGCGCTGCCGTCAGCATCGCCACCGCCGGCCCAAACCCGCACATGCTGATGTCCTGCTGCGTGACCACGTCGAAAAGCCCGCGTGGGTCCAGCGTGAGAATTCGTTCAATCGCTCGATGATCCTTCGCACGCGTCACCGCGTCTGACTCATAATGATTCATGTCGCTCGAAGCCACGATCAGAACCGGATCCTTCTGCCCCGCGATCACATCCGCCAAAGCCTTGCCGAGCTGTTCCAGAACCTCGAATTGCCCGGTCCCCAGCGCGATGGGCACGAAGGTTAATTCCGGCTGGCGTATTTGCAGGAAGGGAAGTTCTACCTCAGCGGCATGCTCGGCGCGATGTGCCGCCGAGTCCTCCTCCAAAGCCGGGAAACGCTGCTTCAAAGCGCTGGCCAGGTCGCTATCGATCGGAACGTCGCCCAGCGGCGTTTCCCAGGCGCCTTCGCTCATGATCGCCAGCGGGTGACCCCTGCCCGTATGGTTGGGACACATCACCAGGCATCGCCGTGGAATCTCCAACGCGCGCAAACACCGCCCCTGCCACGTGCCCGGAATACATGTAGCCCGCATGGGGAGCAATGCAGCCGATCGCCCGGACCGTGCCCGCTTGCGCAGAACTGGGCTGCGATAAATAAGCCAGCGCTTCCGCGCGCAGCTCTTCCGGATCGCGCGGATAGAATCGCCCCGCGACCGCGGGATGACGAAGGATGGTGGTAGCCATAATCCCTACGTAGTGTCCTGTTTTCGATCTTGCTTTTCTTCGCGACCTTTGCGAATCCTTAGCGTACTTTGCGGTTAAAAGATCTTGCTTCCCAAGATCACTACCATGTCCCTGCCCAGTGGGACCAACCTGTTTATGCTAGGACTCGTCGTGGGCGTTGCGCAAGGCGACGAAGGATGGTGGTAGCCATAATCCCTACGTAGTGTCCTGTTTTCGATCTTGCTTTTCTTCGCGACCTTTGCGAATCCTTAGCGTACTTTGCGGTTAAAAGATCTTGCTTCCCAAAATCACTACCATGTCCCTGCCCAGTCCTGTTTTCGATCTTGCTTTTCTTCGCGACCTTTGCGAATCCTTAGCGTACTTTGCGGTTAAAAGATCTTGCTTCCCAAAATCACTACCATGTCCCTGCCCAGTGGGACCAACCTGTTTATGCTAGGACTCGTCGTGGGCGTTGCGCAAGGCGCGGAAGATGGCCGCGCTTTTTTCCAGGGTCAGCGTCTCAGCCCGTGCTGTGGCCTTCACGTCGGCTTCGGCCAGAGCTCGCTTCAGCTCTTTGGTTTCATACTTCAACTTCAGATTGTTCCACAGCGTCTTGCGTTTCTGCCCAAACGAAAGGCGCAGAAAGTCGATAAATCCATCTCCCGCCACACCCAGTTTTTCCTGCTGCGGCTCAATCGTGATCCGCAGCACTGTCGAATGCACCTTGGGTGGAGGCACAAACGCTGTCGGCGGCAGGGTGAACAACTTTTCCACCCGGCCATACAACTGCGTCGTAGCCGAGAGCATTCCATAATCGCGGCTGCCCGGTTCCGCGGCAATCCGGTCCGCCACCTCGCGCTGCACCATGATCACAATGCCTTCAAAGTATTTCGAAAACTCAAACAGCCGCAACAGAATGTCAGACGTAATGTAATAAGGAAGATTGCCCACCACCCTTACCGGCTCCGGCTTGATCTCAATACCAGGGCGTCCCAGTCCGGGCTTCGGCCCGAAGAGGGAATCAAAGTCGATGGCCAGAATGTCTGCCTCGATCACCTCGACATTTCGCGCCATGCCAAACTTCAGCCGCAGCTGCGCCGCCAGCACGCGATCCAGTTCCACCGCGATCAGGCGCCGCGCCCGCCGGGCCAGCAGCGAAGTCAGCATGCCCCGTCCCGGGCCGATTTCGAGCACCGTGCTTTGCGAGAGGTCGCCCAGCGTGTCCACGATGCGCGCCGCAATATCCTCGCTGGCCAGGAAGTGCTGTCCCAATTTAGGCTTGCTTTGCGGACGGCGGGTGGAGGCGACCTTTGGCACGTTGACCCTCATTTCCTTGGGAAGTAGACTTGCAAGTCGGTACTCGCATCCTGTCTGCCGGACCGGGCCCCGAGTCACACTTATGATAACGTGCGCGGTGAACCCGGTGCACGCTCTGGAGGTTCCGCACTCATGCACATCGCATTCGTCGCTTCCGAAGGCGTTCCTTTCTCGAAAACCGGCGGACTAGCTGATGTAGTGGGCGCCTTGCCGCGCGCGCTGGCTGCCTTAGGTCATCAAGTCAGCGTCTACCTGCCGCGCTATCGCCAGACCAGACTCACTGAACCGGCGACTGTGGTGCGCAGCATCACCGTTCCCTTCGACGACCAGTATCGTTTCGCTTCAGTGGTCACCAGTGCCACCCAGGGCGGCGTCCGTTTTTATTTTGTCGAATATCCGCAGTATTTCGACCGTGACGCCCTCTACGGCACGCCTGCCGGCGACTATCCCGATAACGCCGAGCGCTTTGCCTTGTTCTCCCGCGCCGTGCTGGAAGCCTCGAAGATTCTGGGCGTGCCTCAGGTCTTCCATTGCCACGATTGGCAGGCGGCCCTGGTGCCGATTCTCTTGCGCACCGTATACGCCGAGGACCCGGCCTTCCGCGACGTGGGCACGGTCTTTACCATCCACAACATGGGTTATCAGGGATTGTTTCCGCCCGAGACTCTTCCCCTGCTCATGCTCCCCTGGGATCTGTTCACCATGTCGAAAATGGAATTCTTCGGCCAGGTAAACTTCCTCAAAGGCGCTCTGACCTATTCCGACTTTGTTACCACCGTGAGTCGCAAATACAGCCAGGAGATTCAGACTGCCGAATACGGATTCGGCCTGGAAGGCGTGCTGCGCGACCGCGCCGCGACCGTGACCGGAATTCTGAACGGAGTGGATTACGACGAGTGGAGCCCCCAGGCCGATAAGTTCACCACGGCCAAATACTCGCCGCAGGAACTCTCCGGCAAGGCGCAGTGCAAGCGGGATCTGCTGGCGGCGTTTGGCCTGCCTGCCGCCGACGTCAAATTGCCCGTGATCGGAATCGTTTCCCGCTTCGCCGCTCAGAAGGGCTTCGACTTGATTGCTCAGGTGGCGGATCGCCTCGCCCGCGAAGAGATGATTTTGGTGGCCTTGGGCGCGGGCGACAAGCCCTACGAAGAAATGTTTCTTCGCCTCAACAAGCAATTCCCCAACAAGATTGCCGTCAAAGTCGCCTACGATAATGCCATCGCCCACAAGATCGAAGCTGGCGCCGACATGTTCCTCATGCCCTCGCGCTACGAACCTTGCGGCCTGAACCAGATTTACAGCCTCAAATACGGGACCGTACCCATCGTCCGCGCCACCGGCGGCCTCGACGACACCATCGAGCCCTGGGACGCCCGCACCGGCAAAGGCACCGGCTTCAAGTTCACCGAATACAATGGCGAGTCGCTCCTGCTCACCGTCAAGCAAGCGCTGACCGCCTACCGCGATCAGACTTCATGGCAAGTGCTCATGCGCAATGGCATGGGCAAAGACTTCTCCTGGAACGCCTCCGCGCGCGAGTACGGCAAGATTTACGAGAAGGTAAAACAAATGAGCGGAGCTGGAGTGCCTGAAAAAGTGCTGATCGGATAGTCTTCTTGCTTATGTCATGCGTACGTTTCAATGCCTCGAACTTGACGCTTACGCAAAGCGAACCGCTGCTGGAATTCTTGCAGCATGGCCGCTGCTCACCAGCCGGAGCGTTCCTGCTCGAACTTACTCCACCTCGAAGGTCGCCGTCATCGGGGAGATAGCTGTTTCAGAAAATGATCCAGCCAGGCCGCTTGCATCGAGGGCAGCACTGGCCAGCTGAGCTTGTCTTTGGGGCTGATAAGCCGATCCGACGCCCAATGCGAAGACCGCGAGCAAGGCCGTGAGTTCAATCGGAAACCACATGGGTCCAACTACCGTGATGATGTTAGCGACCAGAAAACAGACCAGGAAGGTTGCGGACCCTACCGTAAGCCAGGAAAAGAATCTTCCAGGGAGCAACGCCGCAAACGACTCCTCTGCTTTTCGAAACGTTCGCAAGCCGATCAGCAGCATCGGAACCGCAAAGGCGGCGAGGTCGTAATGCATGATGCGTGGATAAAAGAGTAGCGTGCCCACGAGCGCGACTGGAATCCACGCCTCCCGGGTCAGCTTTCCAAGGCTGACGCGGCGCTTGAGCAACAGCAGGATGATTCCAACTGCGCACGAGGCAATGACGTAAAAGATAATTGCGGCGGGGAAATAGGGCCGCCCCAGGCGCCACAACGTCTTGCCAAGCACTCCTGCGGGACCAAATCCAAAGTCATGTACTTCGTCGAACATTAGCCGGATAGCGACGAGGTACTCATGGAACTCTACCGGCCAGATCCGCCCCTCCACCGCGAAAAGAACCAATCCTGCCAAGCCAGTAGCGCCAGCTGGAACCCACTGCTTCTTGCCTGTCAGGACCGGGATCGCAATCATCGTCAGTAATGGCGCCTTGACAATCGAGGCTCCCAATACCGCGACGTAGTACCAGAACCAACGACCGCGCTTCCATCCCGGCACGGATGCAGCTAGAACGAGGCCATACAGAACGTATCCGATGTTTCCGCTTAGGATCGTATCGTCGGTGACCAGTCCCGGGAAAAATGCAATGGCTGGCAGCATCAGGACCAGCCACTTGCGCTCCCATGCTTCGGCCATTTGAAAACCGGCCCAGAGTTCCAGCAGAAATCCACAGAACACCGCGAACCCGTAGAAGAGCCCGAGCAACCATTCCGGTACAGCAGTCAACAGGCGGAGCAGCGGCAGCGTCATCGGCGAATACACATAAGTAAACGGGATATGATCAGAAGGGCGCGGGTGCGGACGGTTCAGGAAAGCCAGTTGCGCCGCTATGCCTTCGGCATAGGGATCACCGCCGTGGCGAATCGTCTGCACGGCCCTCCAGTAAATCTGCGCGTCCCAGCCCGCCGGACCGGTGTACGCCATTGCTGCGACCGCGATCATCGCGGCCACCCAGAACACTACAATGATTCTCCGCCGGGACAGCCAGCCAAACGAGGATTCAGCCACGCCAGTTCCTCTCTGCCATCAGCCTCACGGCAGTTTCAAAATTGGATGCTGCGACAACATCTGCGCGAGGCCCCACTGATTGAACGTACGCTTCTACTCGAAGATGCCTTGAGACAATTACGGGGTTGTACGGGCATAGAATCCTAACACCGTTTTTAGGTTCAGCCCCGGTGCCCGAGAAAGTGCTGGTCTCGTAACCGCTTTTGTGGGGACAGCCGCCTCGGCTGTCCGGCCTGGGCGAAGCCCGGCCGCGCGCGAAGCGCCGGGCGTACTCGAAGCTCCCCTATCGCTCGATCTTCTTCAGGTCGAACGTAGTCATGGCCTTGCCTTCCCCGTTCTTCAAGACCACATGAATCGACGTCCCTCCGCGCTCCACTGACATTTGCTTAATCGCAACCACTTGTCCATTGCGTTTGGAGGTTAGCTCAACGGTGTCCGGGTTCAACAGCTTTGCGGAGACCATCGTGCCACCGGGGTCGTCCTCGACGGGATAGTCCTTCCCATCGAACTTTGCGGTGAACTTTTCACCGAGCGGCGTCTCCGCACTAAATTCATCCGCCGAGCACCTGTATCGGCTGATTGAACCGTTTCTGGAGCGACTGGTCTTGTAAGCGCGCCAGGAGCCCGAAATGACGTGGGAGCCTGGGAGTCCTTTCCGAATTCGCCGATAGCGAGTCTCGATCGTAACGGTCTGTCCTTCCGTCGTATCTTTTACCAGTTGGGCCATCGTATTTCCGTCGGGAGAAACAGCGTCGACTTCCGTGAACATCGTTTTCCCGGCCTTCTTGGCGATGAATAGAACTGTGTGGGCATCCACCGCTTGAAGATTCACCGTGTCCCAGTAGGCCGTCTCCGCAACCTTGTGGTCGTCCCCGTCAGCCTTAGTCTCCATGTCTGCCAAACAGTTGGAACAGCGAAATATTCCGTTGGCAAGCGAATAGACTGCGGGTTTTTTGGGAAGCGGCGGAGTATACAACCAGGTACCATCGAATGGGCTCTGCCTAAATGACACTGCAGGTGACAGGAGCAACAACAGAATGAGATTTTTCATAAACGGCCCCAGTCCCGAGAACCAATCCGCGACGATGCAAATCCACCTCGCATGCGCATGATGCGCATATTGTTGCACCACGTGTTCATCTCAGGGAGCCTAACTTGATTTTCGTTTACCGAAGGCCAACCATGCGTATCCCAAGGCTAGACCGAGCGCCCCGTACGCCGCCGCGTTCATGGGAGCAAGCAGAAAAAAGATGGCCGCGAGCGGGGGATCGAACGTCATCTTTACGCAATACATCGGACAGAGCGAAAACATGAGTTGCGGATCGAGGTTCCATCTGTTTGGAGCGAAATAGGCGAACACCGCCACCACATAGAAAATTGCTGCGAAGCCGCCGAGCACCTTGAGTGGC
The DNA here is from genome assembly GCA_963825155.1 of uncultured Acidobacteriaceae bacterium. Taxonomy (GTDB): domain Bacteria; phylum Acidobacteriota; class Terriglobia; order Terriglobales; family Acidobacteriaceae; genus Sulfotelmatobacter. The sequence goes on from CAWGRZ010000010.1 coordinate 496,099, forward strand.
GCTGAAAACAACCGTTGATCATCCCGATCCTTCTTGCATGCTTTCGCGATCCATGAACGGGGCAGCAACCCGACTGCAACGCTGAAAACGCCCACCACTCCCAAGGCAACCGCAAATAGGACCCACTCGCTCTGAACCGGCAGTTCGGCGCCACGCAGCATCACGTAAGGAACGCCGGTAAAAAGCGAGACCAGCCCGCAGACGACGAAAACGATGCGAGATGTAGCCCTGATAGCGCGTCCCGCCATGAGTCGGATTTTATCAGCGGCTCCAGTTTGAGCATACCCGATTCGCTGACCGGACCAGCGCACGAGCCCCTGCTAAAATTCCCTTCAGCATGTCCGCCGCCCCCAACCCCGCTTTCCCCCGCACCATCTTCCACGTCGATATGGACGCCTTCTTCGTCTCCGTGGAAGAACTCTACGATCCTTCGCTGAAAGGGAAAGCGGTCGTCGTCGGTGGCCGGCGCGACGAGCGCGGCGTCGTCTCCGCCGCTTCCTATGAAGCTCGCAAGTTCGGAGTCCATTCCGCCATGCCTCTCCGCACCGCAGCCAAGCATTGTCCCCACGCCATCTTCGTCAACGGACATCCCGAGCGCTACCGCGAATGTTCGGAGAAGGTCTACAAAGTCCTCGGCACCTTCACTCCGCAAGTGGAAATGGCCTCCATCGACGAAGCCTATCTCGACATGACCGGCACCGCGCGACTGCACGGGCCGCCCCTCAAAGCCGCCCATACTCTTCACCAGCGCATGAAGGCCGATACCGGTCTGAATTGTTCCGTGGGCATTGGCACCTCGCGTTTGATTGCCAAAGTTTCATCGGCGCAAGCCAAACCCAACGGCCTGCTCTGGATCGTTCCCGGTGAAGAGGCCAAATTCCTCGCGCCGCTCGACGTGCGCGAAATTCCCGGCGTAGGCAAAGTCATGGAGACCCACCTGCACGCCCTCGGCATCAACAAAGTAGGAGACCTCGCCAGGCTCGAAGCCGGCGAACTCGAAGATCGCTTCGGAAAGTGGGGCCTGGCACTCGCTGGCAAGGCTCGCGGCCAAGATGCCGGCGGCTGGTTCGACTCCGAAGTCGGCGCCGACATCGCAGTCAAATCCATCAGCCACGAGCACACTTACAACGAAGACACTGCCGACTCCAACCAACTCGAAGCCACGCTGATGCGCCTCTCGGAAATGGTCGGCCGCCGCCTCCGCGAATCAAGCTTCTTCGCCCGCACCATTCAACTCAAACTGCGCTACAAAGATTTCACCACCATCACGCGCGCCCACACCCTGTCCAGCCCCACGCAACTCGACACCGAAATCTTCGCGCAGGTCCGCGCTCTCTTCCGCAAGAATTGGACGATGGGTGTCCCGCTTCGCTTGCTGGGCGTGCAAGCATCGTCGTTCAACTCCCAACCCGATCAGATCAACTTGCTGGAAGGTACCCGCCAGCAACGCTGGAAAGACGCCCTGGCCGCCGCCGACCGCCTGCGCGACAAATATGGCGAGTCCAGCGTAGGCCTGGCTGCCGGTCTGCCTGGAAGCTTCCGTGAGCGTACCCACGAAAATCCCGCGAGCCTTCCAGGGAAAAACAAACACCGCAAGTCTTAGCCGTTTGTACCCGCCCACGTCGCAAAATCCTTCACATTGACACCGCTTTGCCACGGTGGGAACATTCGACTCCCTGTCGTTTGTCGAAGCATTTTCGAGAGGATGTCTCATGCGGAAGTTCTGTCGTTTGGTCAGTTTCGCAGGTCCGGTTCTTTTCCTCCTTCCTTTCGCTGCGCAGGCCCAGGATGCGCCCGGCGATCTCAGCAAGATTCAGCACATCGTTTTCATCATCAAAGAAAACCGATCATTCGACAGCTTCTTTGGAACCTATCCCGGCGCGAACGGCGCCTCCTCCGCGACGATCTCCACCGGACAGACCATCCCGCTGGGCCACATGGCGGACCAGATGCCCCATGACATCACCGGGCACGGCTGGTTTGACGCCATCACCGGCATCGACGGCGGCAAGATGGACCGCTTCGACCTCGTTACCGGCGGTAGTACGAACGGGGACTATCTCGGTTTCCAACAACTCCAGCAGTCCGATATCCCCAACTACTGGAAGTACGCCAAGAACTACGTCCTCGCCGACAACATGTTCTCCTCGCTGCAGGGCGCCAGCTTCCCCAACCACCTCTATACGATCGCGGCGCAGTCGGGAGGAATTTACAACAACACTCTGCAGATTAACGGCAAGGGCCAGATTTGGGGTTGCGACGCGAACCCTGCCGCCCAGGTGCCGGCCATCGATCTCAATCGCGTTGTCACCAAGCCCTTTCCCTGTTTCGATTTTCAGACTCTTGCCGATCTTCTCGAGGGCGCCGGCTTAACCTGGAAGTTCTACGCTCCCCAAGCGGGAAGCGCAGGATATGTCTTCTCCACCTACGACGCGATCAACCACATTCGCAACACTTCCCTGTGGACCCAGCATGTAGTCCCGGATACCCAGTTCGCTGTTGATGCCGCGGCCGGAAACTTGCCCAATGTGGCCTGGCTGGTCACCACAGGAAAATCCAGCTTCGGTTCGAACGGAGGCAGCACCTCTCTGGACAACAACGAGCATCCTCCCGGTAGTGTCTGCTCTGGCGAGAACTGGACCGTCACCCAGTTGAACGCTCTTATGCACGGAGCCAACTGGTCCTCTTCTGCCGTCTTCCTCACCTACGACGATTTCGGCGGTTTCTATGACCACGTTCCGCCCCCGCCTTTAGATCTGTATGGCCTGGGCCCACGCGTCCCGCTGCTGATCATTTCGCCCTACGCCAGGAGGGGATACATTTCGCACACGGTGTACGAGTTCTCCTCCGTCGTGAAGTTCGCCGAGGAAGTCTTCGGCCTTCCCAGTCTCGGGCAGCGCGACCTGGTCGCCAACGACACCACCGACAGCTTTGACTTTACCCAGACCGCCCGCTATCCCGTGATCCTCACCCCGCGCCTCTGTCCGCTCGTCTCCGCGAGCAACCAATATTTTGGCTGGGAACCGGTTGGCGGGACGAGTGCGGGCCGCAAACTCACCATCGCCAACGACCAGGCCTCAACCATTACTCTCAGCAGCATCACCGCGACCGGCGATTTCGCAATCACGTCCAACGCTTGCGGCACGTCCCTCGCGGTGGGCAAATCCTGCTCCTTGAATGTGGCATTCAACCCCAGCGCCACTGGCTCGAGAACCGGCACCTTGGAAGTTGTCGATACGGGGATCACCAGCCCCGAAACCGTCACTCTCGCGGGCATCGGCACGGCGCTTTCCCTCTCGCCGCTCAGTCTGACTTTTCCCAGTACTTTCATCAATTCCACCGCTGCCGCTAAAACAGTCGCGGTGAAGAACCGGGGAACTACCGGCATCACCATTTCCAGCATCGTCGCCGCCGGCGACTTCGCCCAGACCAACACTTGCGGCAACGGTCTGGCCGCAGGCGCTACCTGCGCCATCCAAATCACCTATTCTCCGTCCACTTCTGGAAATCTGGAAGGGGGCGTGAGCATTCGCAGCAGCGATCCGGCCAGTCCTGAAACTATTCTTCTCAAAGGCACGGCAACCGGCGTCAGTCTTTCCGAGACTTCGTTGACGTTCCCCGCTCAAAAAGTGGGAACCACCAGCACGCCCATCCCGTTCACCATCACCAACACCAGCAGCATTCCCCTCAATATCGGCGCGATCGCCGCCACCGGCGATTTTGCCCAAACCAACAACTGTGCCAGTCCGCTGGCCGCGGGAGCCAACTGTACCGTGAGCATCACCTTCACGCCCACTGCTACCGGTACACGTTCCGGAGTGTTCAGCATCGCCGACAGTGACTTCCAGAGCCCACAAACCGTGACCCTGAAAGGCCTTGGCGATTAAGCATTCGGGCGAGCGGCGCGTGCCACGAAGGACACGAAGTCAAACCCACGAAAATGCTGATAAAAATGAAGCCCTTCGAAATCGCTCTCCATCTTCATCCCGACCCAATCGCGCGCAGTTGACCAGAATCCTCGCCGCGCACTAAGATTCCCGTTCGCCTGAAAGTCCTCAGGAGCTAACATGCGCAAACTCCTCGCTATAATGTTGTTCGCCCTCGTCTCGACGCTGCTGCCAACCACCGTCGCCGCCCAGTCCGATCCTCCACTTCTGCTGCGTTTTCCCACCGTCAGCCAGACCCAGATCGTGTTCAACTATGCCGGCGATCTCTGGAGCGTCAGCCGCGATGGTGGCGATGCCCACCGCCTTACTTCTGGAATCGGTTTCGAAGGTCTCTCGTACTTTTCCCCCGATGGTTCGATGATCGCCTTCACCGGCGAATACGACGGCAACCGCGACGTCTACGTCATCCCCGCCGCGGGCGGCGAACCGCGACGCCTCACCTATCATCCCGCGGAAGAGGACGTTGTCGGCTGGACTCCCGATGGCAAGAAGGTCATGTTCAACTCCTGGGGCAATAGCTTCATGCATTTTGAGGATCAGCTCTACACCGTTCCCGTCGACGGCGGATTCCCCACCCAGTTGCCCATTCCAATCGCCGAAGCCGCCAGCTTCTCGCCCGATGGCACGCATATCGCCTACGTGCCGCATCCCAAGTGGCAGCTAGCCTGGAAGCGCTACCACGGCGGCCAGACCACGCCCATCTGGATTCTCGATCTCAAGGATTCCAGCGTGGTGAAAATTCCCCGCGACAACTCCAACGACGACAATCCCATGTGGGTGGGCGACACCATCTATTTCCTTTCTGATCGCAACGGCCCGGTCAGCCTCTTCGCCTACGACACGAAAACCAGGGCGGTGACCGAGGCCCTCCACAGCGACGGCCTCGATTTCAAGCGGGCCTCCGCCGGGCCCGATGCCATCGTGATCGAACAGTTCGGTGCTATCAAGCTCTACGACCTGGCCACCCATCAAGCCAGAAACGTCATGATTCACGTTACGGGTGACATTGATGCCCTCCGGCCGCACTTCGCCAAGGTCGAGCCCAAGCGCATTCAGAACTTCAGCATTTCCCCGACCGGAGCCCGCGCTGTCTTTGAAGCCTGGGGAGAAATATTCACCGTTCCCACTGACAAAGGTGACATTCGCAATCTCACGCACAGCCCTGCTGTCGCCGACCGCGATCCCCAGTGGTCGCCCGATGGCAAATCCATCGCCTACTTTTCCGACGAGTCAGGCGAATACGAGCTAGCCATCCGCGATCAGAACGGTTTAGGCACGGTTCGCCAGATCAATCTGGGCAACCCGCCGTCGTTTTTCTACACGCCCACCTGGTCTCCCGACAGCAAAAAGATCGCGTACTCCGATAAGCGCCTGCAGTTGTGGTACGTCGACCTCGACAATCCGGCGCCCAAGCTGATCGATGCTGACTACTTCGGTGGCTTTGGCCCGACCCAGCTTAGCCAGACGTGGTCCCCAGACAGCAAATGGATTGCTTATACCAAGCAGCTTCCCAGCGGCCTGCACGCAGTGTTCGTCTACTCGCTGGAGCAGGGCAAAGCCTTCCAGCTTACCGACGGGATGAGTGACGCGCTCTATCCCGCGTTCGACAAGAACGGCAAGTATCTTTACTTCACCGCCTCCACTGACACGGCTTTGTCCACCGCAGGTCTTGACATGTCGAGCGAGGAGCACCGCGTTACGCGTAGCGTTTACCTCGCCGTGCTCAGCAAAGAAGAGAAATCGCCGCTCGCGCCCGAGAGCGACGAAGAGAAGCCTAAGGACGAAAAGAAGCCGGATCAAGATAAGGACAAGGCCAAAGATCAGGCCAAAGAGAAAGACAAAGGCAAGGCCGAGGGCACATCGGCTGGCGACAAGGACAAAGATAAGGATAAAGACAAAGATAAAGACAAAGATAAAGACAAGAAGGAAGAGCCCGTAGTCGTCAAAATCGACCTCGACGGCATCAGCCAGCGGATTCTGGCTCTCCCGATTCCTGCGAAAAACTATCTGAACCTCGTCGCCGGCAAGTCGGGGATTCTTTTCCTTTCCGAAGGTCCCATGGTCATCACCGAAGACGACCAGCCCAACATCAATCAGACCATCCAGAAGTTCGACCTCAGCAAGCGCAAAGTCGATAAGTTCATGGACGAAGTCAACGACTTCACCGTCTCTTTTGACGGCGAGAAAATTCTCTACCGCAAGGGCGAATCCTGGGCAACGGCGTCTGCCGAGGATGGCCCGAGCGCGAGTGGTCCGCCCAAACCCGGATTCGGTCCCCTCAAGCTCGAGGGATGGGAAGTCTACGTCGAGCCCCGGGCCATGTGGAAGCAGATCTACAACGAGACTTGGCGCATCGAGCGCGATTTCTTCTACGACCCGCACTACCACGGCCTTGATCTCGAAAAAGCCAAGAAGAAATATGAGCCTTACCTCGCGGGCATTGCGTCCCGCGGCGAACTCACGTATCTCTTCGAGGAATGTCTCGGCGAACTCACGGTTGGCCACATGTTCGTCGGCGGCGGGGAACATCCAGAGCCGAAGAAAGTGAAAGGCGGTCTTCTTGGCGCAGATTACAGCCTGGAAAACGGCCGCTACCGCATCGCCAAGGTCTACGACGGAGAGAATTGGAATCCGGGAAATCAGGCTCCGTTGACTCAACCCGGCGTCAACGTCAAGCCCGGAGATTACATCCTCGCCGTGAATGGCCGCGATCTGCACGCCTCGGACAACATTTACAGTTTTTTCGAAGACACGGCTGGGAAGCAGGTGGTTCTCAAAGTAGGTGCGAACCCTGACGGCAAGAATTCGCGTGACGTCACGGTTGTGCCCGTCGAGAGCGAGGAAAATCTCCGCCACCTCGCCTGGATCGAAAACAATCGCCGCCGCGTCGATCAGGCCACCGGAGGCCGCATTGCCTATGTGCATGTTCCGAACACGGCGGGCGCGGGCTACACCAGCTTCAATCGTTACTTCTTCTCACAAGTAGGCAAGCAAGGCGCCATCATCGACGAACGCTTCAACGAGGGCGGCCAACTTGCGGATTACATCATCGACTATCTCCGCCGTCCTCTGATGAGCAAGGTTGTGACCCGGGAAGGTCACGACTGGTCGAGTCCGTCGGAAGCCATCTATGGGCCGAAGGTCATGATCATCAATGAAATGTCGGGTTCCGGTGGCGATGCTTTGCCCTGGTACTTCCGCAAGGCTGGCATCGGGCCGCTCATCGGTAAGAGGACTTGGGGCGGATTGGTGGGCATCGGCGGTTATCCCGAGCTCATCGATGGTGGCCACGTCACCGCGCCGCGCGCCGCGCTCTATGGCTTGAAGGGTGAGTGGGAGGTCGAGAACCATGGAGTCGCGCCCGACTACGAAGTAGACCTTGATCCCGCCGCTTTCCGCCAGGGCCGCGATGCGCAGCTGGAAAAAGCGATCGAGGTGGTGATGCAAGAGTTGAAGGAGCATCCGTTGCCGGAGATCAAACGTCCGCCGTATCCGAACTATCACGAGCACGACGATCTGGGGGCGAAGTAGTCGCGCGCGTTATTGTGAGTTAACACCGCGAACGGCGTTTAACCGCAAAGAACGCAAAGAACGGCCGCAACGGTCGCGAAGCGGGATCGCGATCGTCCTCGTCGTGAATCTTTAATTGTTTTGCGAAGCGAGGCCGACGAACGGGGTCTATCGTCCTGCCGAGGCCACCAGCGAGCCGACTCCGGGCTGGTACCTGTAGAAATCGCCGATCAGATGCAGGTGCTCGATGATCTCTTCGTCGTAGTGCTGTTTCAGCGCGGTGGTCAGAATGTTGTGCTGGGCATTGGGATCGGCCGTCAAGTCGAAGAGATAACTCTGCGCCGGGGAATCGTAGGTCGTGTATAAATAGCGGCCGTCCGCCGTGAGAATGCCGTATACCGCGCGCACATCCGAGGCCAGCAGAAGATCCTTCCGCGGATAGCGGTCCAGTTCCTGCCTGGTCTGCACGAACAAAGGACGCCCGTACAGCGGGTTCTGCCGGATCGGCCGGTGACCCAGCAGGTAGTAGAGGCTGGGCGTAATGTCGGTCAAGGTCGAGAGGCGAGTGTCGTCGTAGACCAGGTGGTCACGCATCTTCGTCGGCAGGTGCACGATCAGCGGCACATGCATGACCTCCGGCCAGATGGAAGTGGAATGGCTGATGCGTCCGAACTCGCCCGTGGCATCGCCGTGGTCGCTGGTCACGATGATGATGCTGTTGTCGTACATCCCGTGCTGCTTGAGATAGCCGAAGAACTGGCCCAGGCAGGAATCCACCCAATGCACTTCATAGGTGATGCGTGCGTTCATTCCCGGCGGCGATTGCCAGTGCTGCGAGGTCGGCGAAGGCACGTTGTTGCGCGCAAACTGATGCACGTTCTTGGGCTGTGCGTAAAAAAAGACAGGCTGGTCGGGGTTCGGCCGCGAGTCGAGCTCAGCTTCTGCCTGCCGCAAGGTAGATCCTAGTTCGAACTCGTTCCACAGCTTTTTGTCGGTATCGAGTTTTACCAGATCGTCATTAGCGGGCAGAATGGCGCTCAAGACCTCGTCCATACTGACCAGCTTGCGATAACCGTCGGTGTGCAGCATGCGGTCGAGGCTGTTGAGTCTGGAGAAGGGCTGCACGTAATGGGCATGCAGCATCATCGCGCCCGTCCAGATCGCCGGCTCGGAAAGCGACGTCCCGGCATATTGCGTATAGACGTTGTGCATGACGATGCTATCGCGGGCGAAAGCGTCGAGGTGCGGCGTGTAGGTGACGCGCGCGTTGTAGGCGCCAAGGTAGTCGGGGCGCATGGAATCGATCACAAACACAAAGATGTTCGGCTGCGGTGGCGGCGTTGCCGTGAGCTGGCCGACCAACTGGACGTCGGCACGCGCGTGGGTGTCGCGGATGTTGGTGTACTCGCGCAGGATGCGGCAAAGATCGCCGCAGGCTTCTCCGCGACCGTTGCCCAGGATGTGGTGCGCCAGTTGAAAAGAGTTGTCGTGGCCAGCGTAGGCTTCGAGCGCCAGCGAAATCTCATCGTCGGTTGAGCCCAGCGGCTTGCTCCAGAAAATCTCGCTGGCGCGCATCCCTTCATAGACGACTCCACTGATGGCCAGCACCGAAAGCACCACCAGCGCGGAATATTGCACGCGCGTGGGGCGCAGGCGAAACAGGCACAGGCTGACTACGATCCAGATCACGATCGTCACCGTGCTCTGCAGAAACCCGCTCCAGTCCTCTCCGCCGATCAGGTAAGGGAAGGCAATGGCGAGCGCTGCGGACGCCGCGACCGCGGCCCATGTGCCGAGCTGAAAAGAGGAGCTGCTGCCGGAAACGCAGGCCAGAGCGGAGTTCTTTCGCCTCTCCAGGAAAGGCACGATCAGCCAGAATCCCCACAGCGTAAGGGCAAGGGCCAGCGAGGCGGCGTAGAGGTGAGCATCCCATCCCTGGAAGCTGAGAGCGTCCGCGAGGAAGTGAAACAGCGCGGTCCACAAGCAGACGAAGACCAACGCGCCAGTGGCGGCGCGTCGAACCGCCTGCGGTTGTGTGGTTCTGGCGGCGAGTACGAACATCAGGTTGATGACAGACAGCACCAGCATCGCCAGGACGAAGTGGGAAACCAGGCTCCACAACGTCAGTTCCGCGTCCGCCGAATGAAAGCTCAGGGTGCGAGTCTCGCTGTAGAGGTGGATTCTTGCGCCGGCGACGTAAACCATGCTCACGACGAATGCGATCAGGAGACCTCCGGAATATCCGAAAGGGCGGTTGTCGGTGGTCTCGGGTTCGCGGGGCGTGCCGTTGGCGCGCCGCCAAACCGTGAGTGCAAGCAGTGGAACCAAGGCCGCAAGACTCCACCAATAGGCCGCGCGATTGTCCTGCAGAGCAGGCAGGAAGGGGCGGAAGGTGAGGTAAATTCCGGCTGCGGCCAGCAAGACAACGGAGAACCAGAACTTCCAGTCTTTACTTTTCCATGAGGCCGCGCCTTTCGACGAATCGGTACTGTGCGACGGATCCGTTTGCGGCCGGTTCGCCGCCAGCGCCGCGCCGGAGGCGATCCAAAACAATGCGGCCTGATGATGAACGAACCAGGGCATCCAAGCGTAGGCGGGCGCTTTGATCAGGAAATAGAAGGTGTAGGGCAGGAAGGCGAGCAAACAATACAGCGAAGTGAGAACGAAGTACGTTCCCGCAACCAGGCGGAGCAGTGTATTAAACCACAGCTTCAAAATGTCAGACCCTCAGCAGCGGGAATCTCGCGGCGTGATTCCTCAATTCTCCACGACCTGCTTCCGTGGCCGCAAGTTACCGTTTCGCGTGGGCGACAACGATCTGCGGGCTGTCGATTTCAGGTCGAAAAATTCTTTCTGCGGTCGTTGCTGCGGGGGCCCGGGGTTTCCCTTTTTGGGCTGGATTTTACTTTGTAGTTACCCCCCTCCCCCCTCCCCCCCGCTTCCCCCTGATCTATTGGAATCATCGGGTTAGCGCGAAATGGCGAAGTAAACCAAGAGCCACAACAACTTAGGGGTAAAATCTTGAGCTGCCAGGATTTACCGTTTCCGCCGAGGGCGCCTGATAGAGCACGCGGCGCTGCCATAATCGGACAAGTCGGGGGCTGTGCGCAAGGTTAGATGTCACAGGCGGGCTGTGGATTGTGAGGGCGGGTTTCGGGGCTGGAATCGGTCAGTAAGCGCGATTGCGATGTTAGGAAAACGGTGACGTGACGGGCTCCAGCCGTCTCTTCCTTTCTTCCTTCCTTCCTTCCTTCCTTCCTTCCTTCCTTCCTTCAGGTAGTCTTCATGTTTAACCTCTAGCGTTGACCTGAAAATTTACCCGCACGTCAACTGGAGGAGTCTCATGTCCCGGAATGTATTTGCTGCTTTTCTCATCGCAGTGCTCTCGTTCATGCTTAACGGCCTCGCCGCCGCGCAGGGTACCTGGGCGGTCGAAAAGACATTTCACATTGGTGGTGACGGCGGATGGGACTACGTGACACTGGATGCAAAGAATCACCGCCTCTACGTCCCCAGAAGCACTCACACGCTGGTGATCGATGCGGATTCGGGGAAGACGATGGCGGACATTCCCGGACAGAAGCACAACCATGGAGTTGCTCTGGTTCCGGAGGTCGGGCGGGGATTCATCAGCGACGGGAGCGGCTCAGTGGTGATTTTCGATCTCAAGACGAATGCTGTGCTGGGAACGATCGCGGCGCGACCCGATGCCGACGGCATTATTTACGACAAGGCCAGCGGGCTGGTACTGGTCGTTTCCGGCGACGACGGAGTGCTGATGACGCTGAAGCCTGACGTCGATCCGAAGACCGGATCCATGGATGCCCCCATTGACCTGGGCGGAAAACCCGAGTTTCTTGCCTCCGACGACGCCGGTAAGGTCTACATCAATTTGGAGGACAAGGACCAAGTCGCGGTAGTCGACATCAAAGCCAGGAAGGTTTTAGCGCACTGGCCGGTCGCTCCCGGGGGCTCGCCGGTTGGGCTCTCGATCGATACCGCGAAGCGGCGACTTTTTATTGGATGCCGAAATCCGCAGAAGCTGATCGTGATGAGCACGGACGACGGCAAGGTGCTGGCGGACCTGCCAATCGGCGCCGGGGTGGATGCGACGCGGTTCGACGGTCACGAGGCATTCGCGAGCTGCCGAGACGGCAAACTCGAAGTTGCGGGCGAGAACGCGGCGGGAAAGTTCGAGATCATGCAAACCGTAACTACTCCCGCCGGGGCGAGGACGATGGACATTGATTCCGAGGCGCATAAAGTGTATTTGCCGACAGCCGAATTTGAGGAGTCCAAACCAGGAGCGACCGGGCGTCCGAAAGCCAAGCCGGGGACGTTTATGATCGTGGTTGTGGGGCGGCAGTAAGAGCGGACACGGGCTTCCTATCACTGCGCTTATGGGGCAGGGTATGGGGGGCGATTGCGGAGTTGTGAGACGCACCAACGACAAGCCGGCGTTGAGGCCAGTTCAAGGCTACGCTGAGATGCGTGAACGTGACTCAGACGCAGAATGGTTTTTGGTTGAGTTTTTGGTCTACTACGACGGGAGCCAACTTAGGGCCTTCGCATACGTTCGCAGAAAAGACGGGACGGATATACCTGACGGTGAATATGACGTTCGGGAAGGGGAAGACGGACGTCGCCGCAGGTGGAAGAAATGGAATGGCGAGTGGCAAGTGAAGTGGCGTCACAGATGGGGTCGCAAAGGTCAGTGAGTGAAATCGCGATTTCCCGACAACCATGGTGAGGCTTTTCAGAAATACGTGATTAGCACGTCATTCCACCCCTTGAACCGGAGCCAATACTTTGCAGCAGGCACGGCGGCGTCACTGCGCAGAAGGGTGACTCTAGCTTCCGGTCCTACGCCAAACGGATTGTCGGACTCGACTCTTTCAACGGTATAAGCTTCGTATCCACCATCGGGCTTTGGGATCACCTGTCCCTGAGCACCGACTCGGTCCCGAACAAATGTCACTTTCAGCAGGAGAGTGTTGCCCGGCAGCAATGTGATCTTGTATTCGGAGTGGGTCACCTTGCCTTCTTTTGAAACTGCGGTGAGCATTAGACTGGCAGGTCTTCTCTGAATCCAATGATTCCAAAGAAACTCACGCGTCTCATTGGTCTTCGTGCGACGCTCCTGCATACTGATCACATTGTCCAGCTTGACGGTAAGTACATCAGTCCCAGAAGGAGACTGGCACGAAGCCAGTACCACAAGAACTAAGGTCGCGATCAGTGCCGACCGAAACGGCATAGAGCTTGCACCATGAAACTACGGACACCGCACGTGAGACAAGGGTTCCCACGCTGGTCGCTTTCGAAAACAGGCGATTACACGTTTTGACCGCTGGTCATTGAGTGTAACCGCGATGTTACAACACTTGCCGGCGATATTCATTGCGGAGGTTGCGCTTTTTTGGGAATTTCGGGGAGCAAGATCATTTAACCGCAAAGTACGCTAAGGAGTCGCAAAGATCGCGAAGAAGGCAACATCGAAATCAGGACACTACCTCCTGGTGAGGCGTTGACGAAGCCAGACCTCGGCGCTCATTGACGGAGAACAACACGAATCCACTTAAGTGTTGAATTCAGGCCCACACACTACAACCCGGTCTGCGACTTACAGGTCAGAGGCTGGCTGGAAAGCCTGGCTAGAAGGGGTGGAAGACGAGCAGGTAGACCAGGGCAACGATGCAGAGAGACAGGACAAGAAGGGAAAGCTTCTCGACCTTTAAGGTGTCCTTTTGCGAGGTGGAATCGGTTGCCATAGGTGAGTTCCAGTTTGCGATAAGACAGCGGTTTTGAAAATGGCCCGACCGTGGCGGGCACGGTGGTAACGTGTCTAAAGTTTCCTGGGCTTGGCGGTATCTCGGACGGCCTGTTCGCTTGCGGAATGGCGCGTGGGCTGGGCGTGGACTCTTGTCCTGAAAAAACGAAGGCTGGGTATCCCGGAAGGATATTCCGGATCCCAGCCTACGTCTTCCTTCAACTTGTTTGTTTCAGCTCGGAGAAAATCGGCATTCACCGAGCTGCTGGCCCAACTTAGTTGCCCGAGTTCGAGTTGGCGGCGGTGGTCGGAGTCGCGTTCGGGGCGGCGCCGGTACCATAGCGAGCCAAGCGGGGATAGAAGGGCGTGACTTCAAACGGCATCTTGTCACGCGCCGAGGTGATGGCGACCGGGGCCGTCTTCACCATTTCCGCCTTGTCGTTCCAGGGATTGATCTTCACGCGGCCGCCCAGAGGCAGAGCCGCGATCTGATCCAGCTTGTTGTTGTCGAGTGCGGGCCCCAGGGTGGACAACCCCTGCAGGCGGGTAACCGTTCCATTCTCCGCCAGAGGGTTGCCCAGGTGGGTGGTCAGCAACGCGCTGAGCTGCGGAACCCGCAACTGCAGCGCCTTGAGGAACAGGCCAACGTTATCCAGTTTCTGCGCGTAGGGCGAGTTCTTCAGAAGCTCGATGGCTTTTTTGTCGGCCGCGGCTTCCTCTTCGGGAATGTGTTTGAAGCCCAGGTTCTGGTAGGTGGAGTCGTCATTGAACAGCATGCGGTCGTTGAAGGCATACTTGCTGCCCAGGTTGTGGCCCAGCACGATGTGGGCGAGTTCATGGGCGAGCACGGCGGCCAGGCTGGCCTCATCGGGAAGCACGTCAATCAAGCCACGGCTGATCACGATGGTGTTGCCCACGCTGAAAGTTTCGAGCGGAGCGGTGAGCAGGACGCGGGTGCGCACCGGGCGGGGCAGGTCAATGTTGTTGGTGACTTCAAGGTTGTTGACCACGGTCTGAAGAATGTGATCGACATCGCCTTCGGGAGCCAGCAAGCCGGCCCGGGTGAGGCGCTCGACGACGTTGTCTTCCGCCTGCTGCTGCCACTCGCGCTCAGCTTGCAGGGGAGAGGCATCCTGTGCGGTAGCGCTCTCGTCTTTCACGCTATCCACGCGAATCTGGGTCAGTTCGTCGTCCTTGTCGCTGCGCTTCAGGTCGTAACCCCAGATGCGGGTCTGGGCCTTGAAGGCGGTCTTGTTCTTCGCTCCAGCGCTGAAGTCGCCCTCTTCGCTGTAGATGTAGGAGGGGACCCAGTAGCCGGGGATCAGGTTCAAGCGCCAGCTATCCATGTGGAAGAAGTAGGAATTGCGGGGAGCGGGAGCATAGGTCCCGTTCAGGCGCACGATGTTGAAGCCCTGGTCTTCCACCCAAATGCGACCGAGGAAGCGGCCGCGGCCGGCACTCTTCTTGGGGGTAACGTCAAATACCAGGCAGCGCACATCGCCCAGGAACTCGCGGCGGACGTAATGGAAGTCATAGTGTTCGCGGTCGAAGTCGGTGCGGTCGGCGTAGACCATCCAGGAGAAGCCCAGGGGCTGATACTGCACCTTGAAGAGCTTGGTGAATCCGCCCATGAGGCGGGTCTCCATGCCCTTGTCCTGCTCCTTGAGATAGTCTTTGCGGTCGACGGATTCGCCCATATCCATGCGGCCGAGGAAATAATGATCGGCGCTGGGAACGGGCCCGAGCTGCGGGTCGTTGGTCAGATTCTGGAGATAGGTCTCGACGACGGGGGTGCGGGCCGAGAGCGCCTTGATGAGACCGTGCTCGCGCGCGATGAAAAGGTTGACCACCTGGTCCATGGTGGTGGGAGCAGGCGCCACCGCGGGGGGCTGGGAAGCGTCCTGCGCCGGCTGTGCCGCTGCCGGGGCGGGCTGCGGAGACGGTTGTGTCGTCGGCGTCGCATCGGGCGCGGGCGGCTGTGCGGAGGGCTGTGAATCCGCCGCTTGCTGTGCGACTGCGCTCATCGATGCCAGCAGAGCCGCAGAGAGTATCCAGTTCCAAGTACGCATGACTCTTTTCTCCAAGTTTCAGTGACCAGGTTCGTTTCTTGATGCACTGCCCAAAACAGAGTTACTTCGCCAAAACTTTTAGTACGCCATCTGGAACGTAACGTGCACAATCGCCGTAGAATCGACCGGCTGGCCGCCGCGCATGGCCGGCTTGAAGCGCATTTTGTTGGCGGCGGCGATGGCAGCTTCGTCGAGCCCGTGGCCGAGGCCGCGCACCACGCGATTCACATGCAGGGTGCCGCTGGCGGAAAAATTCACTTCCAGCAGCACTTCGCCTTCGAGCTTCAGACTGCGCGCTTCATCGGTGTAAACCGGATTGGGCTTGAAGGTAATCTCCACCGGCGTGGCCGCCGGCCCGGAATCAGCCTGGATCTTCGGCCCCGCGTGCACGACCTGCTCCGATCCAAAGCCGCCGGTGGCAATGCCTTTGCCGTTGCTGCGTCCGTCTCCCTTGCCGCCGGTGGCGATGCCATTGCCGAAGTCGGCGCTGGCCACCGTGCCTTTGATGCCTTTTGCTCCGCCCGAACCGTTGCCTTGACCTGGGCCGACGGGCATGTCAAAGCCGCCGGCAGCAGCCGCGTACAGCTTCGCATTGGGCTTGCCCGTGCCTTTGAGTCCGTTGGGATCGCCGAAGCCGCCGGTCTGCACTTTTTCAACCGCGGCGTTGACGGTGGGGATTTGCGAACTGCCGGCGAAGTCCCCGGTGTGCACCAGTTGCGGCCGGGCCCCGCCGACCGCGACCTTCAATTGCGGAGCGGCGAACTGGTTGACTACGACCTTGGGCGCCTCCACGGGTTGCTCAGCCTGCCGGCGAATCTCGCGCGGGACGACCAGCTTGGGTGTTTCAAATACCGGGAGCTTCACGGCTGGAAGCAGCTTGACCTTCACTTCCGGCTTGATTTTGACGGGCTCGGGCGCGGGCCGCAGGGAGGGCATGGGAATCAGTTCGGTGACGTGATACTGCGTCAACTGCAGCTTGTCTGGCAGTATGAGCCCGAGGTTGATCACGATGAGCAGAACCAGCGTCACCAGACCGTAGCTGGTGGCCAGCGCCCGCTTGTTAATCTTGCGCTCGGGCAATAGCCCTAATTGAAATCCGCGATAAGCCGTCGCCATGCAATTTCGCTCCACTGGGACCCGGATGGGGAGAACGCCGGGGCTTGGAGTCTTCAAAATACGGGAGATAGGACAGGGGGTAAACGTGTCCACGGCTCTTGACCTTAGGTAACCAGGGGCAGGTCCTTTTGAGAGACCGGCCCAGAACGGGCGCGGGACGGGGCTTTCCCGGATTAAGGTCGGTGCGGGCGGACGAAACAGGGGAGAAACACGAAAGTACTGGCAGAAAACACGGGCTGCACGGTGAAGGCGATTTCGGTGGATCGGTTGGATTTTCTGAGACGAGGCGCTTTCCCGGAACCGTCAGAGAAGAGCTTTTAACCGCAAAGGACGCGAAGGAAATCCGCAAAGGTCGCAAAGAATAGCTACGGTTGCGACGTGACCTACCCCCGCATTTTCTTGGCGTCGTTTGCGGTTAAGGGTTCTTGCTTTCGCCGCGCCGGCGGCGCAAAAGAGAGAAGTAGGCGAATACCGGAAGGCCGGCGAGGATTACCAGGAGGCCGTACCAGGAGTTCGGGCGGTTGTTCCAGAACGTGTAGCCCAAGAGAGCGGCGGCAACCACTGCGAAGACCGCGGGCACGAAAGGATATCCCCACATGCGATAGGGACGCGGCGTCTGCGGTTCGCGCCGGCGGAACACGAAGACGGTGCTGCCCGCAATCAGATAGAAGAGCCACTCGGCGAAAATTGTCAGCGAAAACAGTTGCCGGAAACTTCCTCCCAGCAGGAGCAAACAAATCGAGAGCACCGCTTGTACCACAATCGCGGTTGAGGGGGTGTGAAAGCGCGGGTGCACTTCGGCTAAGGCGCGAAAGAAATATCCATCCCGGGCCACCGCGAAGGGCACACGGGCTCCGCTCATGATGGTGCCATTGAGGGTGACGAGCATGGAGAGGGCCATGCCGGCGGAAACAATACTTGCGCCTATGTGTCCCATGACCGCGGCCACGGCATCGGATGCAGGACGAGGTGAAGCCGCAATCGCACTGGCGGGAAGCACGTACTGCACGCCAGCGTTCATCAGCACGTAGAGCACGCCCACCGTGGCTACGCCTGCAATCAGGGCAATCGGAATGTTGCGTTCCGGACGCTTCACTTCGCCCGCGACCATGTTGAGATCGTTCCATCCGTCATAGGCCCAGAGGGCTGCCACCAGCGCCGCCATAAAACCGGTAATTCCGCCTTTGGCACCCGCGAACGTGCTGGCGAAGTTGGCCCATCCTCGAGCAGTTGCATCGCCGAATCCGCTGAAGCAGACCACCACGATTGCGAGGATGATTGCGACCTTCAACAACGTGAAGACGAGTTGGAACTCTCCCGCCTTCTTGACTCCGATGTAATTCAAAAGCGAGATCAGAATGGCAGCGGCGATGGCGACCAGCTGTCCCCAGGTGACGGCGAAAGGCACCGTGATGACGTTGCTGGAGAAAAAAGAGAAGACGGAAAACGTGCCAAGGATACGCACCAATCCGGTGACCACCGTGGCTATTGACGCCGGTTTGGCAATGACGAACCAGGTCCAGGCGTAAAGAAAACCGGCCCTGGGTCCGTAGGCGTCGCGGACGTAGACGTACTCTCCGCCGGCCTGGGGCTTCATCGCTCCCAGTTCGGCGTAGGTGAGCGCGCCGGCAAACGAGAGCAAACCGCCCACCACCCATGCCAGATAGACGAGCTTGGCGGAACCGACGGCCTGCATCATCTCCGCCGGGACAAGAAAAATCCCGCTGCCGATGATGGTTCCGACCACCACCGCGGAGGCGTGGCTGACGCCAAGATCGCGGGAGAGCTCGGGACGGGAGGTGGCTGGCGCGGGCATGTTCGAAGGGAGTCAGTATACGCGAGAGGGGAGAAAAGCTTTTAACCGCAAAGGACGCGAAGAGAGGCCGCAAAGGACGCGAAGGGGTGCACAGGGTATACAACTTCAGGCAACGTGCAATCCAGAACTACGGGCTTTCCCAAGGAAAAACCGGAAAGCTTTTAACCGCAGAGGACGCAAAGAGAGGCCGCAAAGGACGCGAAGGGGTGCACAGGGTACACAACTTCAGGCAACGTGCAATCCAGAACTACAGGCTTTCCCAAGGAAAAACCGGAAAGCTTTTAACCGCAAAGGACGCAAAGAGAGGCCGCAAAGGACGCGAAGGAAATCGGAGGGGGTTGTCGGCCGCTATCACGAAATTGTTATCGAGGAGGCTTGGTTGACTTAGCGGTAAAGGCTTTCGTCGGGGGCCAGGAGGTCTTCTCCAGTTAGTTCCTGGTAGTGGTTCACCATGCGAGTGATTCCGTCCCGGAGCAGGACGACGTGAAAGTTGATCAGGAGGCCCAGGGGGAGATCCAGCAAGCGCAGGTGCGACAACAGTTGCGCCTGATCGACCGGATGGAGAGCCTCCTTGCACTTGATCTCAACCACGACTTTGCGATCAACCACGAGATCGGCGCGAAAGCCGCACTCCAGCTTCACCGTCTCATACACCAGCGGAACCGCCTTCTGCCGTTGCACCTGGAATCCCAACTTCTCAAGTTCATACGCGAGGCAGGCCTCATAGGCTGACTCCAGGAGGCCGGGCCCGAGCTTGCGATGAACTCGGATTGCCGCCCCGATAATCTGAGGAGTGATGTCTGTGCGGGTCATGGAAAGGACCTCAGTAGGCACTTTACTCCGCGGGGCTCGACTAACGAATCGCGGGTTCGCAAAAAAAGAGCGAGGACTTTCCCGGAATGGAACCGGAAAGCTTTTAACCGCGAAGGTCGCAAAGAGAAGCCGCGAAGGGCGCGAAGAAGGGCACGCAACAACGGGCAACGCTTATTCGCAAACTGCGGCTTTCCAAAGAAAAGACTAAAGCTTTTAACCGCGAAGGACGCAAAGAGAAGCCGCGAAGGGCGCGAAGAAGGGCACGCAACAACGGGCAATGCTTATTCGCAAACTGCGGCTTTCCAAAGAAAAGACTAAAGCCTTTTAACCGCAAGGACGCAAAGAGAAGCCGCGAAGGGCGCGAAGTAAGATTACTCGGTCGCAACAATGCTAATGCTAATGACGTATCCCACTGAGAACGTGACGGCGGTCCCGAGCATTACCCACCAGGTCCAGGGCACTTGCGTCCAGCGCCACAAATACAGTTCCAGGGCGAAGCCGAACAGCATTCCGACCATTGCTCCACGCTGGTTGGCCCGGCGTGTGAGTACGCCCAGAAGGAATACGCCCAGGAGGGCGCCATATGCCACGGAGGCAATTTGGAGGCCGACCTCGACCACACGGCCCGCCTTATGGAGGGCAATCAGCGCCAGGGTAAAGAGCACCAGCGCCCAAAGGAACGTTGCCAGGCGGGAGAGGCGCATCTTGGTGCTTTCGTCCGCGGCAGGGCGGAAGCGCGCATAAAAATCCATGATCGCGCTCGAGGAGAGAGAATTCAGCGCTGCGCTTAAATTCGACATGGCCGCCGCCAGGATCGCGGCAATCAGCAGGCCTGAAATGCCGTGCGGCATGCGCGTGACAATGAAGGTCGGATAAATGCGGTCCGGCTTCTCAAACACGGCGGACGGGACCCGATAGTACGCCCAGAGCATGATGCCCACCATGAGAAAGAGGGCAAATTGAAACAGAATCGCTACTCCGCTCGAGAGGAGTGCCGTCGTCGCCTGCTTTTGTCCGCGCGCCGCCAGCAACCGTTGCACGATGAGCTGATCGGTTCCATGGCTGGCAGTCGTGAGAAACGTCCCACCGATCAGGCCTGCCCAGAAGGTGTAAGGAATCAAGTAGCTGCCGCGAAAATCGAACACTTGCAGCTTGCCGGCGCCAGCTGCGGCGGCGTGAATCGCAGCCCATCCCCCGGGCACAAGATGCGAAATCGTGACCAGCCCAACCAGGGTGCCGCCGACGTAGATCGCGGTCTGCACCACGTCGGTCCAGATGACGGCGGCAAGGCCGCCTTCAAATGTATAGATCAGGGTCAAGGCAGTGATGATGGCAATCGACGCCACTTCGCCCGTGCCCAGCGCAATGGAAACCACGATCGAGACGGCGTACACGCGGACGCCCTCGGCCGCCGCTCGAGTGAGCAAAAATAATCCTGCGGTCAAAGACCGGAGGCCTGGTCCGAAACGGCGCTCGATGAGTTCATAAGCGGTGTAGAGGTCGCCACGGAAATAGTGCGGGAGCAGGACAAAGCTGATGACCACGCGGCCCACCACGTATCCCATGACCACCTGCAGAAAGGTGAGGTTCGTGTCGTAGGCCAGGCCCGGGATGCTGATGATGGTGAGCGTGCTGGTCTCAGCGGCGACGACGGAGAGCGCGATCGCCCACCAGGGAATGTCCCGCCCGGCAAGGAAATAGTCGCGCAGTGTGCGCTGTTTCTTGCGGAAGCGCAGGCCAAACAGCGTGATCCCGGCCAGGTACAGAGCGATGATCGCGAAATCAAGATGGTTTAGACCCATGGGGCACAGTTCGGACGAAAGCTTTTAACCGCGAAGGTCGCAAAGAAAGGCCACGAAGAGCGCAAAGAAAACCGGAACTCACACTACCCTCCGGGTGACGCTCTCGGCGGGATCGTAGGGTTCCGAGGAAATCGCCATGAGCCACAGCGTGTCCGCGCCGTCGTTTCGTACTGCGTGCGACGCCCCTGGGGCTACCAGCACCAGCACGGCGGCAGTGCCGTCGAACTCGCGATGCTGCGGGGGCGATCCTTCGTCTTCATCCCAATGCAACGACCACTGCGACCCGGGCAGGACTACGATCGCCTCCCGCCGCCGCAAGTGGTAATGGTTTCCGCGCACCGCTCCCGGCTGGGTCGAAGCCAGATGGACATCGGCCATACGGCCCACAAACGCCAGGGCCTCGGCCGGAGCTGTGAAACTGGACCCGCGCGCATCTCCACGATTGTTCAGTTCCGTTATTTGGATATTCATTTGCTTCGACCTTAATTATGGCGGTAAACGGCGGAGGCCGCGAGTGAGAGTTTGTGGACTGGGGTGCAGGCATGACAGGAGGCTTTTGGGGGTGATCTTTGCGGTTTGGGAGGGGAGAAAGCCTTTAACCGCGAAGGACGCGAAGAAAAGCCGCAAAGGACGCGAAGAAGAGCAGCAAACGACGCGAAGAAAGGCCACGCAACGACGCGAAGAGCCGGACGCGAAGAAAGGCCAGGCAGAGGACGCGAAGAAAGGCCTCTAAGGGGCGAGACCGGCAATTGGCGCAGGGCTCTGTGTTAGAAATAACCCGTGCCCTATTACCTCGGCATTGACGGGGGCGGTACCAAGACTACTTGCGCGGTGGGCGATGAGTCCCAAGTGCTGGCTATGGCCACGGCGGGCCCAAGCAATATTATCCGCGTGGGCGAAGCGCAGGCTCGCGAGTCGCTGCATCGGTGTGTGCGCCAGGCGTGCACGGCGGCGGGAATCACGACCGCGCAGGTTTCGCACACCTGCGTTGGTGGGTCGGGCGCCGCCCGCCCGGAATTGGCCGCCATGGTCCGGCACATCGTGGCGGAGATTCTACCCACGCCGATTGAAGTCGTGGGCGACATGCTGATTGCGCTGGAAGCGGCGTTCGACAGCGGGCCCGGCGTTATCGTCATCGCCGGCACGGGATCGATTGCCTACGGCCGCGACCGGCAGGGAACTACGCTACGAGCGGGGGGCTGGGGATTCGCCATTGGCGATGAGGGGTCGGCGCACTGGATTGGACGCGCTGCGGTCAGCGCTGTGCTTCGGTCCAGCGATTTGATCGGCGAAACTGCGGAGGGTTCCGCAGAGAATTCCGCGTTGGCGGCGGCCCTGTTCAAAGTCTGGGGAGTGACCTCGCTTGCCGATCTTGCACGCGCGGCGAACTCGATTCCTCCTCCGGACTTCGCGGCGCTGTTTCCCGCGGTCGCTGCCAGCAAGGATGATTTGGCGAAACAGGTTCTTAGCGAAGGGGGCAGGGAACTGGCCCGGGTGGCGGCGGTCGTGATTCGCCGGCTGTTCGCGAAGGACGATGTGGCCGCCGTCCCGGTGGCCATGACCGGAGGCGTCTTTCGTCACGCCACGGTCGTGCGGCAGGTTTTTTACAATGAAATTCGGCAGCTCAGCCCGCGGGTGGAAGTGAATCCGAATGTGGTGGAACCGGTGGAGGGGGCGCTGCGGATGGCACGAAGAGCTGCCGCGAAAGTCGGTAACGGCCGGACTTTTCCGGGATGAAACTTAAAAGATCTTAACCGCAAAGGGCGCAAAGAAAAGCCGCAAAGGACGCGAAGAAGGGCAAGTGTGGGTGCGGCGCGGGGCGTTAGCGAGATCTCGAGGATGGCGGAAGAAACCCAACTCGATAACGAGGTCGGCCCGTCGACTCGGTCCGATTTGGCGGCGCGGCCAGCCAAGGACTTCGATGCGGCCGACGTCGATCTCGCCGCCGATTCCGCCCTCACCGAGGATCTCGCGCTAGCCTTGCTCCAGCGGGCAGATCTGCCCGCGGAAGAAATCGAGCAGGTCATGAAGAACACCGCGGCGTTGAAATCGCGCAAGGTGCGGCTCGCCGTCGCCGGGCATTCCCGGACGCCACGCCGGATTGCACTGCGCCTGATCCGCGAACTCTATACCTTCGATCTGATGAAGTTCGCGCTGCTGCCCGCGGTGGCGAGCTGACTTGAAGCGCGCCGCGGACGAGTTGCTGGTGGCGCGGCTCGCCTCGGTCACTCTGGGGGAACGGATCGCGCTGGCGCGCCGCTGCTCGGGACTGGTGGCCTCGGCTCTGTTGCTCGACAAGGAGCCGCCGGTTTGGCAGGCCGCGCTCGAAAATCCACGCCTCACCGAAGCTGCTATTGTGCGGGCCCTACAGCGCCCGCAGGCCGCGGCCGTCTTGGTGGAAGCCATTTGCCATCACGCCAAGTGGTCGCTGCGCCTGGAGATTCGCATGGCCCTGCTGCGCAATGAGAAGACGCCACTGGCTCGTGCGCTCGAGTTCGCACGCCGCCTGCACGCCGGCACAACTGCGCGACGTGCTGCACAACTCGCGGCTGCCGGAGAGGGTGAAGGTTTATTTGCGGAAGGACCTGGAAATGAGACGGTAGGGTTGCGGTACGGCGGCACGCCCCACGATGTTGCACAGGTCCTTCGCGGCAAAAAACGCCGCTCAGGATGACAAGGCGAGTTATAGCTTGGGTCAGCGCCCGCCGCCCATCTGCAGAATCGCGCCGGTGGTGTACGAGGCTGCGGGAGAGAGGAGCCATAGCACGCCTTCCGCCACTTCATTCGGGGTTCCGGCGCGCCGCATCGGGATGGTTCCCATCAATCGTTCGAGCCGGTCGGGAGCGCCGTTGGCCGCGTGCAGTCCCGTCTCGATGAGTCCGGGCGCCACGGCATTCACGCGAATCCCTTCGGTGGCAACCTCGCGGGCCAGCCCGATGGTGAAACTGTCAATCGCGCCCTTCGAGGCGGCGTAGTGGACCCACTCGCCCGGCGATCCGGTTTGCGCGGCGCGGGAAGAAATGTTTACGATTGCGCCGCCTGAACCGCCCCGCTGCGTCGACATGCGGCGCACCGCTTCCCGCGCGCACAGCATAGTCCCGCTCACGTTGACAGCAAACACCTTGGCAAGAGCGGCGCTCGAAACATCTTCGACGCGCGCAAACCCACCGGTGATGGCGGCGTTATTGACCAAAGCTTTGAGCGGACCCAACTCTTGCGCCGCCGTCTCGAACATGCGCACGATCTGAGCTTCGTCGGAAACGTCCGCCGGAATCGCCAGCGCACGCCCACCGCCGGCCACAATCTCATCCACCACGCGGGCCGCTTCTGCCTGGCCGGTCACGAAGTTCACGGCTACGGCGTATCCCTGTCTCCCCGCAAGCAACGCCACGGCCGCGCCGATGCCGCGACTGGCGCCAGTGACGATGAGTGAGCCCAAGTCCTGTTTGGAGTTCATAATTCCAGAAGCGAAGAGCCAAATTGGAGCAGCGCGATGCTTACGCCTTCACCGCGTCCCGCTTGCCGTGCATCAATTCCAGCACGGCGGCGTACAGTTTCTTGCGCGTCTCGTGCCGGTCATAGGCGCGCGTGATGTAGCGCACGCTCACTTGCACGTCGGCTCCGACCGGGCGCACATTGACGGCGGGGGTTGCCGAGAAGGACTGCACTTTGTAGTGCGTCTTGGTGTGCGACCACTCTTCTTCCGCCTTGTGCGCGTTCTCCTGGGTCTCTTTCGCGACCAACTGCTGAAGTCCGTCGATCACAGCATAGGGATCCTGGGAACTGGGAATGGTGAGTTGCAGTTCGTCCCACATCCACTGGCCGGAGGTGGTGAAGTTGAAGAAGTGTCCTTCAATGGCGAAGCTGTTGACGAACGAAACTCTGCGCCCGGTGGGATGTCCCGCGTCCGTCCAGTTGCCGGTTTCGAGCAGGATCGTCTTGAGGAGTCCAATCTCAATGACTTCCCCGGACACGCCGTTGATCTCGACCCAGTCGCCGACGCGGATGCCGTTGCGCCCCATGAGCACGAACCAGCCAAAGAAGGCGACGATGAAATCTTTCATGGCCACGGTCAGGCCCGCGCCGGCGAGGCCCAGAACCGTGGTGGTCTGGGTGGGCATGCCGAAAATGATGAACGCAATCGCGATCGCAGCGATGGCCTGGGCAGCAAATTTCACCACCGAGCGCAGAGTGTCGATGCGCTTGTTCTCCGCGGTCATCCCGGTGAACCTGTGTTCGATCACCCGGCTGGCCAGGTAGGCGAGAAGCAGAACCAGCAGGATCCAGAGCAGGCTTTCGATGAGATTGTGCAGCGCCGCCCGCTCGCGAGTCTCGACCAGCGCGATCCAGTTGGCGTAAGTGTCGGCCAGTTCCTGCTCGTCCTGCAGCCGCCGCCCGCGGTCCGCCAGATTTCTCTGATCGAGCGTGTACTGCTTGAGCGCGTCGACCGCCTCTTTCGCCGCCGCGCTGTAGTCGGTGCGGGTCATGGTCTTGCCGGTGGCCGCTTTGCCACTGGCCGCGAATGCCTTTGCCTGCTGCTTCGCCTCGTCGCGATTCTGCTCGTCCTTTGCGACGCGGGCTTCCAGGTCGGCGTGCCTGCGGGTCAACAGCGCCTGTTTTTCGAAGGCTTCTTCCCGCGCCTGCAGCAGCTGTTTCTTCTTTTCGCGCAACGCCTGCCAGGCGCGGAACGCCTTGAGCAAAGTGTGCGCCTGGTAATCCTGTTCATCCGGATTCACGGCGGAGCCCGCGGGGGTCACGTTGTGGTCGCTCGCCTCGTGCTCCTCCTGCAAGCGTTTTATTTTCGATTGCGGATCGCCGCCCGCCTGCGCCAGATCCTCGGTCGCGTCGTCCAGTTCATCCTGGTCCAAATCCATCTGCGCTTTAGCGACGTCGATCTGGTCCTGCACATCGTCTTTCCGCGCTTCGGGGGCAGCCGCGAGCTTGCGGGTGAGTTGCGCAATGTTGTCCTGATCGTCCTTGAGCGTCTGCTGGGCCTTGGTCTTACGGGCGGCAATTTGCCTGGCCTCGGGCGAGAGCGGCGGTGGATTCTCCTGCGCGGTGCGCAGGGCGTCGAGAAAGGCAAGGTCAACTTCGTGATCGCCAACCTTTTCCGCTTCGTGTGCCAGCGCCTGTTCTTCGGGAGTGCCGGCAATCGCGGCCATCCGCCGCGCCGTCTGCAGCGGACGCTGGTCCACCAGCGGACGCGGGGACATTTTCTTGGATCCCGCATTTTTTCCGGCAGCCCCCGCAGTCGTGGCGGTGTCATCGGTGGGCGCGGGCAACTCGCGCGTCCACACCCAGCCCGCGATGGCCGCGGCCACGAGCAAAAGGAGGACGGTCGCCGTAATCCACTGACGAACTTTCATAGAGATCCCAACATCAAATTGTTGCAATTGCGCAGAGACGCGGCTGGCTACGTCTCTCCTGCCACGCTGGGTTCGTCTGCACCGCTACGGGAAATTCAGCCGCGTCAGACCACTGTAACAAGAAACCCGATTTCCAGGCACACCGGTAGGCCCAGCCGAACGTTCGTAATCTGGCTTTGCGATCCCGCGCGTTTAGAATCGCTGCATCGATCCCATGCTCGAATGGCTGCAATCGATTCTCGACGAACGCTGTCTCGATGAACCGTGGAAGCCGGTTTCCCGCCCAGCGCTGGTGGCGTGGCTGGTTTTCTATGGTGCATTTCTGGTCTATGCCTTGTTCGCGCAAGGCGGATTCCTTTTTATCGACAACGCCAACCTGGTGGTGCACGAAGGTGGACACAACCTGTTCGGCTGGTTCGGGCCCACGCTCGGACTGTGGGGAGGCACGCTGCTGCAATGGCTGGTCCCTTTTCTTCTGGCCGCCTACTTTTTTACCCAACGGCAGACCACGGGCTTCGTCTTCTGCCTGTTTTTCTTTTTCGAGAACTGGCTCTACACGGCGACCTACATGGCCGATGCCCGGGTGCAGGCGCTGCCGCTGGTCACGACGAGCGATTCTGACTTTGTTGAGCATGACTTTTACGCTATCTTCTCGAGCCTCGGCGTCCTCAACTACGACACTAAGATTGCCGACGTAGTGCGTCTGCTGGGCTGGTGCGGCATGCTGGGGACTGTCTTGTGGCTGGGCGCTCGGGCCCGGCGGCAGGGTCCGGTTGGCGTGAAATCGGCCTGAGCCGCGGAAGTGATATCCAGCCGCTGTTCCAAAAACCGAACAAGACGCGAAAAGCTGCTGACAACTGGGGGAAAGGCCTTATAAGTTGCCTGCCGTTTTGGGCCGCACCCGGCGGGGAACTCGTCCACCTGCTGTGCAGTCCCACTGGGGCAAGGATGAAGCATGGACGCCCTGAAGATCGCTTTGGAGACCCTTTTGGTGGGCGCATTGGCGTTGCCCTGGTTGCTGCTGGGGCTCCATCTTTTCTTTCCCGAGGCGAAAGCCTGGCGGCGGCGTCTGCCCACGAGCAAGGACGGCATCGAGTACGCCGTCGCTGCGGTTCTAGCGGTGGCGCTAGCCTATACGGTGGGGGCGGCCGTATTGCGGTTGGCGCAGGATTTTTACAACGACGATGATTTAGGTCTCCCCTTCCCTCCCGAGGACAGTATTCGAGCCAGCGTCTACTGTGACAACCCGGACTCCCCGTGGCTCTTCGACACCGGCTTTGCTCTTTCCGGAGACTGGGCAAATGTGACCATTAAAACTCTGTGCGAACTGCGCACCAAGGGCACTGCCAAGGAGCGCGATGCCGTCCGGGAGCGAATTCAGCAGATTTTCCATCTCGAGGAGACCTCGCTGCTGCTTATGGGTGAGGACAAGACCAGCCAGCTTCGTCACCTCCACCAGCAGCTCCTGGTACTGCAGGGCGTCGGCTTCGATGGCTTGATCACCTGGGTGCTATGCCTGCTGGCCTGGAATGCGGGGAGGGACAGTTGGGGTCGATGGCGGCGCGCTCTGCCGGTAGGGCTATTCCTTTACTTCCTTTTTTACGCATTGTTGTGGAATCACCTGGACATCCGCGAACTGTCGAGCGCTAGACATCTGTTTCAGCGTTGGGTGCCGGATAACCCACCGTTCATGGAGTTCAGTGGGCTGGTGCTGGCCCTGGCGGGATATTACCTGGCGTCGAGAAAAGCGAACCCGGCCGTCCATGGTTCCCAGCCAGCCCACGAAGCTGACTCCGATCCGCCGCCTGGCGCTGCCGAGCGGCAGTCCTACCTTTCTGGTCTGATTGTTGCATCTCTGTTGACGGGTGTGGCGTATAGCGGGTGGTTTTGGACGGAGATCCTGTACGACCGGATGGTGATCTACTCTTTCTACGCCAATCACAACCTGGTGAAACCACTTTCCTGAGGCCGGGCCTGAAATCGGGCGACTGAAGGTCGGGTCGGAAGGATGCGCCTTGCCGTGATTACGGCGCCCAATCCGCGATGAAAATATTCGTTTCGTGCGGCGCCTTGGCGTTGCGGTTCGAAGCCCAAACCAGTTTCTTTCCATCGGCCGAGAACATGGGGAAACCGTCGAACCCGTCGCTGTAGGTGATGCGCTCGAGGCCGGTGCCGTCGGGATTGATCAGCCACAGCTCGAAATTTCCCATGCCGCCGGTGGCGTGAGTTTCGGGATCGTAGTTCGAGGCAAAGATGATTTTCTTTCCGTCCGCCGTGAATGCCGGGCCAAAACTCGCCGCTCCCAGGTTTGTGATCTGGCGCTTGCCGCTGCCGTCGGCCTTCATGACCCAGATTTCGAGCGAAGTGGGGCGGATCAGATTCTGCGCCAGCAATTGTTTGTAGTCGGAGATTTCTTTTTCGGTCTGGGGGTGGTAGGCGCGGTAGACGATCCACCGGCGGTCGGGAGAGAACGTGGGACCACCGTCATAGCCCAGTTCGTGGGTGAGCTGCTTGACGTGCTTGCCGTCGGCGTCCATCGAGTAAATGTCGAGATCGCCATGGCGCAGAGAAGTGAAGGTGATTTTCTTGCCGTCGAGCGAGATGGTGGCTTCCGCGTCGTAGCCGGGAGTGCTGGTGAGGCGCTTCAGGTTGGAGCCATCGGGATTCGCCGTGAAGATATCGTATCCCGCATACACAGCCCAGACGTAGCCCTTGGAAAAGTCGGGGCGCGGCGGGCACTCCGGGCTGGCCAGGTGGGTGGAGGCGTAAAGAATTTTCTTGCCATCGGGATAGAAGAAGCTGCAGGTGGTGCGTCCCTTGCCGGTTGAGACCATGTGCTGGTCGCTGCCGTCGATGTTCATCTCGAAAATCTGGTCGCACTTTACGTCGCCATGCGATGACTGGAAGATCAGCTTCTTGCCGTCGGCGGAAAAATAGGCTTCGGCATTCTGCCCGCCAAAGGTGAGCTGATGCACGTTGCGCAGATGTTTCTCCTGCGGGGTGGCCAGATCGGGAGGATTCGCGGTCTGCGCGGCGGTTTGCGAAGGCGCGATTGCGAGTACGGGTAGAAGAAAGAAAAAGATGCGTTTCATGACGATGGGCGCTAGTGTAGCAAAGCTCGCCTGTCTTTGCGTCCGTCGCGATTCCTTGCGAGCTTTGCGGTTTGAGATTTTGTTTTAGGGGCAGAAAAGCTTTTAACCGCGAAGGACGCAAAGGGAACGCGAAGGACGCAAAGGAAATCGTCTCAGAGCCAAATGTTATCGCGCCCTCTGGTTGGCTATGCGGAGTAGAATGGGCGCGCGTTCCAAGGGGAGGGCTGCATGAAATCATTTCTGCTGGTTCTGGTGGTCGCGTTCCTGGTTGCGACGATCGTAGTTCCGGTCACTCGCCCCACGGTTTCGGCGTCGCCGAAAGCTACCGCCGAAACTCTGAAGCGACTCGAGGGCGAATTCATGAAAGCCGCCGCCGAAAAGGGTTCGCAAGGATACATGTCCTACTATGCTGACGATGCCGTCGAAGTTCCCAATGGCGCGGCGGTGATCCAGGGGAAGGCCAACATTGCCAAAGGTATGGGCTTTCTGGACGACGAGGACAATCGGCTCACCTGGACACCTGTCGGGGCTGACATCTCTGCCTCAGAGGATCTCGGCTACGCCTACGGCAGCTACGAGTTCCACACGAAAGACAAAGATGGCAAGCCCACAGTCCAATACGGCAAGTACACCAGTATCTGGAAGCTTCAGAAGGATGGAACCTGGAAAGTAGTCCTCGACATGGGCAACGCCAGCCCGGCGCCGAAGTAGTCACGCTTTTCTTGGGGCTCTTTAAGGCGTTTCCGGTGAGCGGACCGAAAAGCTTTTAACCGCAAAGGTCGCAAAGGAACTCGCAAAGGTCGCAAAGAGAAGCCGAACGACTTTGTGTTGCGTGCAGTTCGGTCAATTCTTTCGGAAGTGATCGCGGATCGCCTCGGCCTGTATGCGCGTTACGACCGCCGAAAGTGCGGCCGCGTCGGCCTGCTTGACTGCCTGCAGGCTGCCGAAGTGTTCGAGCAGTCGCCGAGTTGTGCTCGCGCCGACGCCGGGAACCTGCAGCAGTTCGGTTGAGCGGTCGCGTATCTGACGCCGCTTGCGATGGAAGGTGACGGCGAAGCGATGGGCTTCGTCGCGAATCAGCTGAATCAGATGCAGGACGGGGGAGTGATGATCGAGCGCAATCGGATCTTTCTCCTGCCCGTAGACGTAGAGAATCTCTTCGCGCTTGGCGATGGCGGCGAGGGGTTGGTTGATGATCTCCAGTGAGTCGAGCGCTTCGGCGGCGGCGTGCAGTTGGCCGAGGCCGCCATCGATCAGCACCAGGCTGGGCATGGGCTTCTTTTCTTCCTGGATGCGCTTATAGCGGCGGGTGACGACTTCGCGCATCGAGGCGAAGTCGTCGACACCCTCGACGGTGCGAATGATGAACTTGCGGTAGTCTGATTTCTTCATTTTGCCGTCTTCCCACACCACCATCGAGGCAACGGTTTCCGCGCCCTGGATGTGGGAGATGTCGAAACATTCGATCCGCTTGGGCAGTTCGGGCAGGCTGAGCGCTTCCCGCAATTCCTCCTGAATCTTGCGCGCGTTGGGTTTGAGCACGCGGAAGCGCTGGTCGTAGGACTGCCTGGCGTTGGTGCCGGCAAGGTCAATGAGCGAGCGCTTGTCGCCGCGCTGTGGGACGAGAATGTGCACGCGGGCGGCGCGGGGGCTCGCGCTTTGCTCGGAGAGCAGGTCTTCGAGTTCTT
Organism: uncultured Acidobacteriaceae bacterium; assembly: GCA_963825155.1. Classification (GTDB taxonomy): domain Bacteria; phylum Acidobacteriota; class Terriglobia; order Terriglobales; family Acidobacteriaceae; genus Sulfotelmatobacter. The sequence goes on from CAWGRZ010000010.1 coordinate 527,088, forward strand.
CGCGGTCTTCGAAATCAACGGGGATGTAGAGGTTACGCGGGACATAGGGCTGGCCGATGTAGAGCTGCTTGAGGAGGGCGGAGAAGAATTCGCCGGGATGAAAATCTGCAGCGTCATCCTGAGGGCCGCGAGGTTGGCGGGGCGAAGGATCTGTGCGCCCGCCGGCGGGGCTGGTGCCACTGGCAGAGTGCATAGGTGCTTGGCTTCGCTCAGGATGACAAGAGTTGTTTGCACTGCGGGCAAAATGCGCTGGCGAGCTTTGCTCGCCCGGGCGGACGAGGGCGCCCGCCCCTCCACGAGTCGATGAGGCGTTTGCGTCTTCGACTGATGTGAACTCGGGCAGGTCTTCCCAGAAGAATTCGCGGCGGTCGACCATTTTGCCGGCACGCATGTGGAACAGGTTCACGGCCAGCATGCCGTTCTCGTAGTGATAGCCGAAGACGTCGGCATCGTCGCCCTCGGTGGCGGCGATACGCTGGCGCTCCTGCAATTGCTCGACGGTTGAGATCAGGTCGCGATAGCGCGCGGCGCGCTCATACTCCTGTGCGGCAGCGGCCTGGTCCATGCGCTGGTGCAGCGAGCGGCTCAGGTCCGTGGGACGGCCTTCGAGAAAAAGCTTCACGTCGCGGACGGCTTCCTGATACGCCACGGGCGTGGTCAGGTCCTGCACGCACGGTCCCAGGCAGCGCTTGATGTAGTACTGCAGGCAAGGACGCGGATGAAAGCGCGAGAGGTCGACCTTGCAGGACGGAATCAAAAAGTTGCGGTGAATGAGATCGACGATGCGATAGGCGAGGTTGGCGGGAAAGTAGGGTCCGAAGTAGGCGGCCCCGTCTTTTTGCAGGCGGCGGGTGACGTAGACGCGCGGCCAGCGCTCGCCGAACGTGAGCTTCACGTACGGGTAGGTCTTGTCGTCGCGCAGCAGAATGTTGAAGCGGGGCTTGCGCTGTTTGATGAGATTGTTTTCCAGAGCCAGCGCTTCTTTGTTGTTGGCGACGACGATGTAGTCCACGTCAACCGCTTCGCGTACCAGGGTGCCGGTTTTGGCGTCCTCCCAGCGGCCTTCGTGAAAGTAGCTGGCCACGCGGCTGCGCAGGTTCTTGGCCTTGCCGACGTAAATGACTTCGCCCTCGGCGTTCTTGTAGAGATACACGCCCGGCTCGGTGGGGATGGTGCGGATTTTCTGGAGCAGGTCCATTGGGGGCGAACTTCCATTTTACGTTCTCGCGGCGGTTGGGTCGCAAGGGGCTTGCGGTCTTCGGCGTCGTTGACGGATTTTGAGGTTTAGGGTTGCTGGTTTTGGACCGCCGATAGTTTCTAGCCGCAACGAAAAGCCTTTAACCGCAAAGGACGCGAAGAAAGGCCGCAAAGGACGCGAAGAAAAGCAAAGGCGCGAAGAAGGGCAGGCAAAGGTCGCGAAGAAAGGCAGCAAAGGACGGGAAGAAGGCGGGGGGAACTCCTGGCCCCCAAAATCTGAGCCTGACTGTATAAAATTTCCATCCCCTGTGTGGGTTTGGTTGCGTTTCGGGCAGGTGCAGTTTCTTGCGATGCGGCCGCGATTGGCTGCAAGGCATTGAAAACGTATATACTTATTCGAGATGTCACGGGCATAGGAAACTGGCATGTGCCGTGCACAAGTAAAGGCACGAACTCGGAAGGTGGAATCATTTCCCAGGGCTTAGAACGACCCGGACAAGATTTGAGACATCAGAGAAACCAAGGAGCCTTAACCCTATGAATCGCACTTCGTTAGTGATTTGCCTGGCAGCCAGCATGGTGGCCACTGTAGGCTGCGCCAGCAAGAATTATGTAAAACAAGAGACAACGCCCCTGATCAACAAGACCAACGAGCTCGATGACCTGACCGCGAAGAACACCAAGGACATTAAGGACGTGGATGCGCGGGTACAGACCGGTCTCGCGGCCGTCAATACCAAGACTGCGGAAGTGGAGCAGAAGGCGGAGACTGCCGGACAAAACGCAGCTTCGGCGCAGCAGATGGCGGATGCCGCCAACAGCCGCGTGGGCCTGCTGACCAACACGGTGGCGAACCTCGATAACTATCACGCGGTGGCCGAGACTTCGGTGAAGTTCGGCTTCAACAGAGACAATCTCACCTCGAAATCCAAGGAAGCGCTGGATCAGCTGGCGGCGACCATTGCGTCGACCAAGGGCTACATCATTGCGCTGGAAGGCGGAACGGATTCGGTGGGCCCGGCGGACTACAACTACGACCTGAGCCAGCGCCGCGCCAATTCGGTGATTCAGTATCTGGCCTCGAAGTACAACGTGCCAGCGCACAAGATTTACGTGATTGGGCTGGGCAAGGACAAGCCAGTGGAGACGAACAAGACCTCCGCGGGCCGCGCCGATAACCGCCGCGTGGATGTGCGCCTGATGACCAACACGGTGGGCGACAGCGCTCCGGCCGCGACACCAGCGGCGACGGGAGCGAATCCGTCGTCGATGTAAGGATGAGCCGGAGGGGCGAAGCAGATCCTTCGCTTCGCTCAGGATTTCGGCGCGCGGCTCAGACGCCGCGCAATCATCTCAAGTTTACCCTCCTCCCCGGAGGACTTCGCCAACCAGGCCGCTCAAAGCCTCCCCCTGAGCGGCCTGCTTTTTTGTCTGCGGCTTTCGGCAGGCGGCGGCCCAACTCAGATTTGATGGGAATGCAAGAGCAAGAACCCTTGACCGCAAAGAACGCAAAGGAAAGCCGCGAAGTTCGCGAAGAAAGGCGTGTTCTGGAGTGGGTACTACGCCGGTTCTGACCCGGTGGCGTGGATTCGAGCCAACCCGGGGGCGCATTCGGTCCATCCATTGTAGAGACTGGTCGCCCGAGATGGAGACGGTGCGCGGGTGCCTACAGGCATTCCGCGCGACCCCATTCACGCGACCCCATTTCACGCGACCCCATTTCACGCGACCCATTTCGCGCGACCCATTTCGCGCGACCCAGGGAGGGCGGTAGAATAAGCGTATGCGTCGTTGGCTTTTTATTTTGCTACTGGGCTGCTGTGTAGGGCTGTGGGGACAGAGTTCTTCCGCTCCAGCGAGTTCCTCGCCCGCCAGTTCGCAAACTCCGGATTCGGCGTCGTCCGCCGATAAACCAGACAAACCCCGGACTCCGAATCTAGCTCCGCCGCGATCGGACCGGGTGGATGCCAGCGCGTTGAGCGACGATCCTGGAATGAGTTCCAGCAAAGATACGCGAATAGACTTGAGCCCGCCGGACAATGACGCCAAAGCACATCCCCAAAGCTCCGAGGCGCTGATGGATGCGGAAGCAGCCTCAGGCAACGGCGACGTGAGCGAGTTCCATCCCTGGGATCCGCACAAGGCGGCGAAGGACGTCGAAGTTGGCGACTTCTACTTCAAGATGAAGAACTACCGGGGCGCCGAGGATCGGTATCGCGAGGCGCTGCTGTACAAAAACAACGACGCAACCGCCACGTTCCGGCTGGCGGTGTGCCTGGAAAAAATGGGCCGGCCCGACGATGCGCGCAAGGAATTTGAAAGTTATTTGAACATCCTGCCGCACGGCCCGGAGGCGGAAAAGGCGCGGAAGGCGATGGAACGGTTGAAGGGGCCCACGGCGAGCGCGAAGCCCTCCCAGTAAAGTGCCGGCGTCAGTAGAACCGCTTGCTGCCACGGCGCCCCCGGAAACTCGCAGGCCGGGAAAGCGCTCACCGGCGCGGCTTCGTGGCGTTGAGCTTTCGCTTACCCCTGCCTCGGTTTCCATTTTCCACCTGACTCCGCCTGCCTTCGCCGAGAATCAGATTCGAGGGCCACTTGGGCCCGGTGTGGGCGAAGCCCTTGGCTCGCGCAGCGGACTCCAGCATGGCGTCAAAAGCATCCAGGCAGGCGTGGAGGGTCTGGATACGCAATGAACCTTCAAAGCCGCCGCGGATGGTGAGCATGGCAGCGCCGTGCATGAGCGACCACACGGCGAGCATCAAGCGGGTGTGTTTTCGGGGTGTGCCGCCGAGACGGCCGGCAATGCGCTCGCGGATTAGATTGAACGAGGGCCAGGGCTCATGCAGGGAAGGCGGCTTGCCCACACCATCGAAAAGCACCTCGTAGGCGTGGCTGTGTTCGAAGGCGAATTCGAGTTGACGCTGGACGGCCTGGCGGAGGGTGCGGGTGCGGGTGAGAGCGGCGAAGAGCTCGCTTCGAGTCTGCAGGCGCAGGGCGCGGAGAATGTCGTCACGGTCGCGATAGCGCTCGTACACCGTGGGGGTGGTGGTGCCGGCGGCCTTGGCCACGGCCCGCATAGTGAGGGCTTTTTCGCCGCCCCGGGCCCACAGCCGGGAGGCCGCGTCGAGGATGCGTTGTTCCAGATCAGGGTCGGGTTGACGGGGCACTGGGCCTCCTGAGAACGAAAATAATTACTTGCACTGCGTATAACTGACACCGTATACTATATGACACTGGTAACAACTGACGACCTCGCAGGATGAGTCCCGCCGGAACCGTGAAAGCGGCAGTCCTCCCCAAAGCGGTTCCCGGGACTCACCTGCGTACATTCCAAAACAAGTGAGGAGCTGTAGATGGTACCAGCAGTTAAGAAGCAGATTGATGTCACCCGCCTGACGGCCGATCTCGCGGCCGCCGCGGTAGAGTTGTTAAGTGCGCAATGCGCCGCTGACCGCGTTCGTCTGCAGTATTCTGCGCGGGACATAGTCGCTTTCGGTGAGCCCAAGACTTTGAAGCGAGCCATCGCTTCGGCCGAGGCGCTGCACCGTTTCTTTTCCCAGGTCGAGGCCCAGATCAAGCACGGAGAAGACGGCGGCAACGGGAAGCGATAAGGGGCGCCCCTTTCCTTTTCCGATACCAATCATTCAGGCGCGTAGCGGGGAAGAAGTCCCACTTCTCGCCTTTCTTCTCCACTCTACTTCTCTACCCGGATGAAATCGCCGGTGGAGGCATTCACGACAACGGTGAGCTTGGCCCCTTCGCGGCTGCCGCCGTAGATGACGTGCCAGGTCAATTCATTGGTGTTGTGGTTCCAGTCGCAAACGTAGATCACCGGCGTGTCGGGTTCTTTCTCCAGGATCTTGTCGCCGCCGTGCTTCTGTGCCGTGGCCAGGGCCTGGTCGGAATCGACCTTGAGAAATGCTATATCGAAGACCTGAGTGGAGGAGTTCGAAGGACTGTAACTGTCTTCGATGCCGGGATTGACGCCACGCGAAGGTGCGCCATCAGCCGCGCTGCCGGACCAGGTGTAGGATTTCTCCGAGCGCTGGGTAGCGGATGCGAAACTGCCGCGCCACTCCGCCGACTTGCCGTCATGGCCGTTGCCGTCGCTGGTGAGGATGGACTCGAGGCGATAGGGCTTGGCGTCCTGGTTCCAGCCCCGCGCCGCGACGTAAACTTTCTGGAAAGCGGAGCGCGCGGTAATGAGGTCGGGGCCCTTGGCTTCGGGCTTAGCCGTCTCCGCTGGTTTGTTGTCCGAGGTGCACGCGGTAAAAGGCGCCAGGAGGGTCACGAGGAGGAGCGCGGAAAACAGGGCGTAGAGGGCTCCTGGCCGGCGCGCTTTTCTTTCCTGACAAGGTAGAAAATCGCTTCCCGACATTTCCACCGAGGCTGTGGTGGGCTCTGAGTTAGCGAAGCTGGCCGTGTTCATGACATCCTTCCTGTTATAACCTGGATGAGTTTTATTGCCGCGCATCATTCTACCCGAAGCGGCGCAACAAGGTGAGTGACACTCATGGACCTCCGTCTGAAAAAGTTGCGGCAGGAGATTGCGTCGGCGGTCGCGGGATTGTCGCCGGAGCAGCTAACCTGGCATCTGCCGGGAAAGTGGTGCGCCGCGGAGGTGCTGGAGCATCTGTATCTGACTTACACGGGTACGATCAAAGGATTCGAGCGGGTAGCGGAAGCGGGGAAGCCGCTGGCCACGACTGCAACCTGGCGACAGCGAGGAAGGGCGTTGTTCGTGGTAGGGATGGGATATTTTCCTTCGGGGCGGGAGTCGCCGCCGGTAGCGCGTCCGCGCGGAGTGCCAGCGGAGAAAGTGCTGGCGGAGATTGGGCCGAAGATCGCCGAAATGGATGATCTTATTCGGCGTTGTGAAGAGAAGATCGGGACGCGAGTGAAATTGCTGGACCATCCGGTTCTAGGGCCGCTCACCGGAACCCAGTGGCGAAAGTTTCACCTGGTGCATGGCCTGCATCACGGGAAACAGCTGCGGCGGCTGCGGGAGGGCGGGCAGAAATGAATTGAGCGCCGGATGACTCCGGCGCTCAGGTTCGTTGCTGCACGGTTCGGGCTTACGGTTCGCGCACGGAAGCCGGCGCGCCGGCCTTGCGGGCCTCTTCCTGAATGTCCTCGAGCTTCTGCTTGGCGTCGTCGAGAGCTTTCTGCTTGTCGGCGATCTGCTGCTTGTACTGGGCGTCCTGCTTGTCCCAGTCGGCGGAGTTGCGCATGCGGTTGCCGGCGTCGGCGTACATGGCGGCGGCGCGAATCTGGTACTCGCGCTGCAGCACGTCGAGTTCGCGCGTCAACAGGTCGATCTGGTCCTTCTGAGAGGCGATTTTGTCTCCCCACTGTTTCCACGCAGCTTGTTTGGCGGCTTCCTCGTCTTCCGGGGACTTGGCGGTGCTCTGGAGGGGAGCTTTTTCCTCGGCGCCGGCCTTGGCTGCGGTAAGAGGGGCTTTTTCATCGCCGGCGGCGGGCGCGGCATTAGCGGAGTCTGCCGGTTTAGCTTCGGCGGAATTTTCCGCGGCGGCCGCCGGGGCCGGACCTACGATGGAGAGCTTGTCCTCTCGCGGGAGATTGTCGTTGTCGAAAACCTTGGGCCGGGCCTTGGTTGCGGGTTCTTTTCGGACGGCACGGGCGTAGTCACCCAGCGACGGGCCGGAGGACGAGCTTTGCGCGTTCGACGGAGCCTGATTCTGGGCGCTGGCCGAAAGGCCGACCAGGCCGAGAAACAGCAGGAATCCGATCCCACTGCATGCCATACGTTTCATAGCTTCCACCTTTTCCCCTTCATGCTTGAGTCTGTTTCGCCGGAGCAGCGTTGCCCGCCGCGCCAGCCGTTCATTTCTTATCGATATCAATGAACAATTTCCGGTTCAATCTTCCTATTCAATCCTTATCAACCGAAATCAGTCCCCGGATCCCGCGCTGGCAGTCTGCGAAGCCGGCTTTGCGGTCAAGAAGCCTCCAATGCTGCGATCCAGGTGCGCCGCCTCGTCCGCGATGTAGGCGGCGAGTTGCCCCGCCAGTTCGGGATCGCGATTCTTCGCCAGTTGCTGAGCGTAGCCTGAGATCGTGGTCAGGGAGGTGCGCAACTGGAGCGCCATCTCGGCGGAAATTTCGCCTTGCAGTTCCTGCTGCCGCCGCATGCTTTCCAATTCGCTGAGGTCGTTGATCAGGCAGGCGACGCCGAGCAGGCTGCCATCGGTTGCGGCTACGGGAGAAATGGTAACCGCGATGAAGCGCTTCCGGTCCGCCGGGGTCTCATATTCAGCTTCGAGCCGGCGACGTTTGCTGCCTAAGCGCAGCACGGCGTCAACTTCGTCGGCCAGGCGCACGGGTTCATCGGTCGTTTCATCGGCGGTTTCATCTTCGGTTTCATCGGCGGCCGGTTCATCGGGAGAGACGCCGGGCGCCTGCGATTGGCTGGAGCGGACCGTGGCGCCGCGGAAAATGTCTTCCGCGCTCATTCCCGTGGTGGAAGCAAAACCCAGAATCTCTTTGGCGGAGGGATTGGAAGTCCTGACCAATCCGTTCATTCCAAACACCAGAACGCCGCAGGAGAGATTCGAGAGCACGGCCTGGCTGAAGGTTTCGCTGGTGCGGGCGCGATGTTGGTCGCCCTGCGATTGCACCTGCAGTTCATGCTTCTGCTGCTTGAGCTGCTGGATCACGGTGTTGTAGACATGCAGGGGAAGAGTCTCGAGCGAGGAGGGTGAGTCTTCGGAGGAGATGTCGGCGTCTTCGGTGATCGATCTTGCGCAGCAGGCGCATGAAGATCAGGCCCAACAAAAAGGCAAAGGTTGAGCAGAACAGCACGACTGCCGCGCGCAGCAACACCGGGTTGGTCAGGATTCTCACCAGAGCCTCATGTACCAGTGCAAGAATTGATTGCCGAAGAAAAACGCAAAAAGCGCCATGCCGCCCAGGAAGACGCCGAAGGGCATCTGGTAATAGCGGTAGACCATCTGCGCGGACTGCCATCCGCGGCGCCGGGCCGCTTGTCCGTTGGCCAAGCGGCGGGTGAATCGATGGGTGCGCTTCAGCCAAACCACGAAAACCGTGGTCAAGCCGAACAGCGAGCCGGCCAGCGACGCGGTGAAAATGGTAAAGACGGTCAGCTTCATTCCCAGGAACGCGCCCACCATGGCCATGAGCTTGACGTCACCGAAACCCATGCCTTCCATACCGCGCCAGCGCAAATAAATCGCGCCCACACCGTAGATGAACGAAGCTCCGACGGCTGCACCCAGCAGGGAATCGAGCAGGGAAAAAATCCGTGCGGCCATGTCGCCGCTGAAGGGCAGGCTCACCATGCCGGGCAAGAATTGCGCCGCGAGATCGTTCACGGGAACCAACAGACTGAAGACCAGGCCGAGCGCAAGTCCGGGCAGCGTCAGCTTGTCGGGCAGCAGCTTGGTTTCGGCATCGGTAAAAATCAGGCCGAGCAGAAGGAAGGCGAAGGTGCAGTATTTCAGGGTGGAAAGCGTCAATCCGAAATACCAGTAGCAGGCGACGAACAGCCCGCCCGTGAGCAACTCAATCATCAGGTAGCGAGGCGAGATCGGGGTCTTGCATTGACGGCAACGCCCGCGCAGGATCAGCCAGCTCAAGACGGGAATATTGTCGTAGAAGGCGATGGGTTGCTTGCACTGGGGGCAGGCCGAACGTGGGGTCACGACCGACAAGCCCAGGGGCAGGCGATAGATACACACGTTCAGAAAGCTGCCGAAGGCCAGCCCGAAGATAAAAATCGCCGATGCAAAAACTGGATCCACTTGGTGGCTGACGATCTTCGAGGCAGCGGCACGCGCGGCGCGAGGTTCTCGCCTTTCGCCTACCGCCTCTTCTGAAGAACGCAGCGATCTCCTGATCTTGAGTGGATTATAAGGCGATCCTCCGGGTGAGGACTAAGGTACTGAAGTCACTGTCCAAACGGACAATGGGCAGCAAGCCATTGTCCCCCCGAGGCTTAGCAGGGAGGCGCAGAACGCCTCTCGGAGCCGTCGTCGCTGTGAGCGGTCTACGCGGCTACTTCACCTGCAGAGTGTCGATGTATTTGACCAGATTGGCAACTCTTTGCTGTACCTGACCCTCATGCCCCTGGCTGATGCTGGAAAACAGTGGACCCCACATCGGCATGTCCTGGCTGCCGTGCGAAGCCAACGCCGCCTGTCCGCGGATCACAGTCGCCACATGGGCTGCGGGATATTTTCCGCCGTTTTTCTGCGCCAGAGTGGTCAGGTCCACCGGCGCGGTCTTCAGGGCAGAGGCCGCGGGGCCGTCGCCTTTGGCATCTTTGCCGTGGCAAACCGCGCAATAGCTGTTGAACATCTCTTTGCCCGAATTCGACGGGACGTTGGTGATGGGTACGTGCTTTACGGTGGGAGTCTGCGCCGGGGCTTCCTGGGCCACGGCGAAAGCAGAAATCGATTACCAGAATAAAGGCTAAGCTGATGAATTTCATGACACGCATGTCTTCCTCCTGACGTTCTTCAAAATCGGGGGCTTACGAGGCCCACAGCCACAACAGCGCAGTCTAGACGCGCGCCGGGAAGGGAACCGTGATCAGAGTCACGAGCACCTGTGACGCCCGACGGGCAGATGCGAAGGTCAGGGTAGGACAAAACGGAGGAGTTCGCCCTCGAGCGGGGTAGCGGACGGTTCAAAAGCAGGCAACCGGCCTTCCCAGCGTTCCCAGTTTCGGGGGACGAGGCGGGTTTGAGGGTGGGGGATTTCGATCCAGCCCGCGGCGGTCTCCTCGCGCAGGAAAACGGAGAAAGGAATTGTGTTCGAGGGCCCGGCGGGAAGCGATTCCGATTTCCATTCAAAAAGGCTGGCCGCCAGACTTTCCGTCAGCGATTCACGAGGATCGAGGCACAAGATCCATCCCGGCCCCACGGATCGGGCGTAGTGACCGGGCGGAGCCCCAGGCTTGGCGGCGACAACCCGCGCCCCGTATTCGTGGGCCACGCGGACCGTGGCGTCGCGAGAGCCGTGGTCCACGACGAGGATTTCGTCGCAGGGATAGAGCGTCTCCAGCGCACGTCCCAGGCGGAGAGCGTCATTGCGGGTGTGCAGCAAGGCCGAGATGAGGGGCATGGGAGGAACGCTCGCGTGAGAGAGTGTACGCGAAGCGCCCGGGAGGCTGTTGAAAAAACTCGTTCTCGATGGTCGGCGCCACGCCGGCGAGTGGAGGCGCTGTTAACTTTGCGAGCAGTGACGGCGCGACTGGAAGGCGCGCCTTTTCACAGCGGAGCCGCCGCTCCAAGATCGCTACTGGGAGTCCAGCTTGGGACGGTTGGAGTCCGGTCCCGGCGCCTGCACTACCGTGATGGGGGCCTGCAGGGTGAAGTTCAGCACAGTTTCCGAGGGCAATTTGATTTGCTGGCTTTTGGTGGCGGCCTGCACGCCGCCTCCGACGCCGGCACCGGCGGCCGCGCCGATGGCTGCACCCTTGCCGCCGCCCGCGAGCGCTCCGATGATGCCGCCGAGAATGGCGCCTCCGCCCACTTTCTCGGCTGTATTCTTGCCCCGCGAACTTCCGTCCTTGCGATATTGGTCGGTCTGGAGGTTATAGGTTCTTCCGCCGGATGTAAGGCTGTCGAGTTGCAGCACGACCGAGGACTGTCCGGCAAACTTGCCGGCACTCTTTACTTCCACCAGGTGCCCGGCGACCTCGGTCCCGGCGGGCACGGCTTCTTCTCCGTCAGAGCTGAGAGGAGCGTTCAGGGTGGCGTGGAACGTGTCGCCAGTCTGATTCTTTTCGCTGTCGATGGGATCCACGAGACGAACCGTCAGTTGCGTTCCCTGATCAATGATCAGCTTCTTCGGCTCCGGTGGAGCGGGAGGGGCTGCGGGCGCGTCCTGCGGTGGAGGCACCGGGGAACTGTCCTGGGGAGGCGCGGGCGTGGCCGGCTGGTTGCTGGCCATTTGGCTGGCATCGGAGTTGTCGCTGGGATCCCGGGTCGCAGCGGAATCCTCGGAGGCGTGGGACCTGTGAGATTTCTTTACTGGAGTGGGCTTGGTCTTCTCCGTATCTGGCGGCGTGCTGGATGCCTGCATTGCGGCCGGTGGCTCGGGCGCAGGAGCAGCCATCGCACCTACGGGTGCATTCCCAACCTGCAGATTATTGACGACCTCTTTGACGCCTGGGACCGACGCCGCCTGGCGGCTCGCCGCATCCCGCTGCGCGTCGTTGTCGACGGTGCCGCCGAGCGTCACGACGCCGTTGTTGGCTTGCACCGTGAGTTGCTTGGTCGAGAGGCCGGAATCCTGGCTGAACTTGCTCTGTACGTCGCTGGAGATCTTGGTGTCATCGGGCTTTTTGGAACACCCCAGGCCGAATCCCAGGATGAGCGTAAGAACAAATGAAGACGTTAACAGGGAATTTTTCTTCATATGCGACTCCTGACATGATCCCGAAACCGGGGCACACCCAAACACCCAGATACAGTTTAGATGCTAGGAGTACCTCTTGCAGATGTAAATAGAGAGTCGAAGGGATGCGGTTAACCGGATGGAGACTCTGTCGCAGAGTTTCTAGTGAATGAATTTGTAGTCGACGATGGAGGCGGCCAGAACGACTGTGCCTTCCTCGGCCTCGATCGGTTCTTTGGCGCGCATGACCCGACCCTGACACACGACGTTGCTGTTTTTCTGTCCGGAAATCTCTTCCGGCATTTCGAAGACCATCTCGATCAGGGCGTTAACGGGAAGTTGCTGGGGACCGCTGAACAGCACTCCACTCTGACTGATATTCTCGATGATGCCTTCGTGCCAGTTGCTGGTTTTGTTGACCCGGTAACGCAGAGGAATATCGAGCTTGATGCGGCGCGCCCGGGGCACCCAGGAAGGCCGCTTCTCGCGAGCATGGCTGCGGCGAACGGTAGTCTCAGGCTTGGCATGTTCCACGCGCTGGGTGCGGCGCATGGTGGTCCAGTCATACTTGTATTCCGCGGCGCAGAGCAGGCAGACCTGGTAGTAGTCACCGTCAGCACCACGGCGCGGCCAGGAGAACTCGTGAGAGCAGCGCCCAAGCATAAGCACATCCATGAATTTTTGCGGCATGATGGGTTACTTCCGGGTCAAGAAAGCCCTCGGACGCAGGGACATCATCGCTCGAAGGGCTGGGTTTGGGTAGGTTACTTTCGTGCAGGGTTGGGGCGGTCGGTACGAAAAGGCATTTGGATGCAATGGCTTGGGTCACCGGCCTTGGTAGCGCGGGGGATTACCGCGCGAGCCGTGTATCATCGCCCCATGGACGGAGCTTCACCGACTGTGGCCGCGTTCGTTCTGGCCGGGGGCAAGAGCACACGCATGGGCGCGGATAAGGCTTTCGTGACACTCGAGGGGCGGACGCTGCTGGCGCGGGCGCTGGAAGCGGCGCGATCGGTGAGTGGCGATGTGCGGATCGTTGGCGATCCTGCAAAGTTTGCGGGGTTTGCGCCGGTGGTGGAAGATGAATTTCGGGGATGCGGACCGCTGGCGGGAATTCACGCCGCGCTGCGGGTGTCGCCGGCGGAACTGAATCTGATCCTCGCCGTGGATGTGCCGTTTGTGACGCCGGCGCTGTTGCAGTATTTGATGACGCGGGCACAAGGCTCGAGCGCTGCGTGGGTGACCGTGGCGCGGGCAGGTGGAGGCTGGCAGCCGTTGTGTGCGGTGTATCGGCGCGAGTTCGTTGACGCCGCGGAGAAAGCACTGCGGGACGGGCGTTATAAGATTGACGCGCTGTTCGCCGCGGTGCCGACTCTGACGATTGAGGAAAAGGCGTTGGCGGCGGCGGGGTTTTCAGCCGACGTGTTTCGCAATTTGAATACGCCGCAGGAACTGGGGGAGGCCGGCGGGGTATCGCGGGAGTGACGCTTTGCGTGGTGGGAACTCCTTTTGAGAGCGCTGGCGGTGCCGGGACGCGCGGCGTCCTTCGACTTCGCGACGTCTTCGCGAAACGCGAAGACACCACTGCGCTCAGGGTGACGGGGTATTTATAGTGAGAGCTAGAAGCCAGAAGCTGATTGCATGACTGACGATCTTAAACCCGCGCCCTACATCGAATTCAAAGACGTCTCCAAGGCGTTTGGCGACAACGTGGTGCTCGACCACGTGAGCTTTGACGTGCTGCCGGCGGAAACGGTCTGCATTCTGGGACGAAGCGGTGTGGGTAAATCGGTGTCGCTGCATCACATCATGGGGTTCCTTAAACCCGATTCGGGGCGCGTGATCGTTGCAGGCCAGGACATTACGGACTACACCGAGGAGCAACTGGAGTTGATCCGAAAGAAGGTCACCATGGTGTTTCAGAACGGAGCGCTCTTCGACTCGCTCACGGTGGGGGAGAATGTGGCCTTTCCTCTGCGCGAAGCGGCAGATCTCAGTGAGGAGCAGATTTACCAGATCGTCGACGGGTTGCTGCACATGGTCGGGGTGCAGGAGATGCGCGACCTGCTGCCTTCCGATTTGTCGACAGGCATGAAGCGGTCGGTCGCAATTGCGCGAGCGCTGGCGGCGCGGCCGGAATGTGTTCTCTATGATGAACCAACCACCATGGTCGATCCACTGATGGCACAACTGCTGGGCGACCTCATTAAGCGTCTGAAGATTCAACTCAATCTGACCAGCATCGTCGTGACCCACGACATGCGCCTGGCCAAGAAACTGGCAGAGCGGGTTGTGTTTCTGTATGAAGGCAAGGCAATCTTCTTCGGCACCTATGCCGATATGGAAAAATGCCCCGCGCCGATTATTCAGGAATTCCTGGAACTGGATGAACTGAAGCTGGAAGCGTAAAAAACAGTTGCCAGTGAGCAGTGCCCCGTGGTCAGTACGCACCCCGGCGACGGCCCTTAAAATCCTTGGGACACGAGTTCTTCGATGGTGAATGAACGTTGGGCAGGTTCGCCCTTCATCATCTTCTCGACGTACTTCGCAATCAGGTCGGCTTCCAGGTTGACGGGATCTCCGGGCTTGAGGGATTGGAGATTCGTCATTTCGACGGTGTGGGGGATGATGGCGACGGTGCAGAGGTGCTTTTCCAGTTTCGCCACGGTGAGGCTGATGCCCTCGATCGAAATCGAGCCCTTGTAGACGGTGTACTTCTCGACATCATCCGGCAGTTCGATGTGCAGCCACCAGTTTTCGGAATCGGCAATGCGATCGAATGCAATCAGCTTGCCCACGCCATCCACGTGTCCCTGCACGATGTGACCGCCGAAGCGGCCGTCGGCTTTCATGGGGAGTTCGAGATTCACCAGCGCGCCTTCATGAATGCGGGAGAACGAAGTAAGCAGCCAGGTCTCCGGCGCCAGGTCGGCGCTGAAGAATCCAGGCTTGATGTCGAGAGCGGTAAGGCAGACTCCACTCACAGACACGCTGTCGCCGGGCTTGAGTTCCTTCGGCGTATTTTCGGCGGTGATGGTGATGCGGCGATTTTCGCCGCGCTCTTCGATGCGAGTAATACGTCCGACTTCTTCCACGATGCCGGTGAACATTCGAACCTCCGGGATAACGGGACATTTTAAACCTTGGGGCAAATGAGCGTTGAGGCTTCATTCTGCGTAGGGATCGCGCAGGTAGCCCTCGATAGCGAAATCTTCACCGAAGTGGTGTAGTTGCACGTGTTTGATCTGCGCGGGCCGGCGTAGGTTGAAGTCCGCGCCGGCGGCCAAGGGAATCGAGGGGGCGCCGAGGATCTTGGGCGCGTAATACAAGAAAAGTTTGTCGACTGCGTTTGCGGCCAGTGCGGTGCCGTTCACGGTCGCTCCGCCCTCGATCATTACCGTCGTGATTTCTAGTTGTGCCAGGCGGTGCAGGATGGCGGGCAGGTCGGGACGGGCGGCTGGCGTGGCGGTCGGGAGGGTCTCGACGCGAATCCCGAG
Source organism: uncultured Acidobacteriaceae bacterium (assembly GCA_963825155.1). Lineage (GTDB taxonomy): Bacteria > Acidobacteriota > Terriglobia > Terriglobales > Acidobacteriaceae > Sulfotelmatobacter. The sequence goes on from CAWGRZ010000010.1 coordinate 542,165, forward strand.
GTGTTCGAGTTGAGCTTGTTTCCGCTGGTCCGGAGAAGAGCAGAAAACCAGCACGTCGTTATTTCGTTCCGCGGCGACGCTTTGCACCAGTCGCGATTCAAGCGGCAAGCGCAGGCGGGAATCGAGAATTACGCGCAGCAACGGACGCCGCCGGGGACGGCCACTGCGGTCGGTCAGCAGCGGATTGTCGGCGAGAATCGTCCCAAGGCCAACCAGCAGCGCGTCGCTCTCGTGCCGCAGTTCGTGGGCGTGGGCGCGGGCAGCTTCGCCGGTGATCCAATTTCCGGAGAATCCGTTGCGCGCGGGAGTTCCGTCGCTCGGATTCGACAGCTCTGGGCGAGGAGCGATCTTGCCGTCAAGTGTCATGGCTGCTTTGAGGGTTACGAGGGGTGTAGCGTGGCGGATATAGCGGGCGAATCCCTCATTAAGGCGGCGAACTTGTTCTTCCAGGCGTCCAACTTCGACGTGCAGGCCGGCGGCGCGCAGACTTTCGAATCCGCGCCCGCTCACCTTCGGATTGGGATCCGGCATCGAGGCGACGACGCGATGAATGCCGGCGGCGATGAGCGCGTCGGTGCAGGGGGGGGTGCGTCCCTGATGCGCGTGCGGTTCGAGGTTGATGTAGAGGGTTCCGCCGCGGGCTTTCGATCCGGCCGCCTCTAGCGCGAGGATCTCGGCATGTTTCAGGCCGGCATAGGTGTATGTCCCGGTACCCACGACGTTGCCGTTGGGGTCGGCAATCACTGCGCCGACGTGGGGATTGGGCGAAGCCAGACCAATGCCCTGGCGCGCGAGTTCCAGGGCACGGTGAAGAAGCGCTTCGTCGGCGGAGTGAACAGGCATGCAGGGAGAATCTACCACGGGGGGCAGCGTTTACTGGCTTCAGAGCAAAAGCTTTTGACCGCAAAGGACGCGAAGGAAGGCCGCGAAGGACGCGAAGAAAGGCGGGGGTCACTTTGACCCGCCCGCGGCGTGCGAGGAAGCCTTGCCGGTGACTTATAAGTCGCTATTATTCGAAGAGCGAGTCTACGAATTCTTTTGGGTCGAAGGGCAAGAGGTCGCCTGCTTTTTCGCCGACGCCGACGTAGCGCACGGGCAGTCCAAGTTCGCGGGAGATCGCGACTACTACGCCGCCTTTCGCCGTGCCATCGAGTTTGGTGAGGACAATCCCAGTGACTCCCGCGGACTCGGTGAACATGCGCGCCTGTTGCAGGCCGTTCTGCCCGGTGGTTGCGTCCATCACCAGCAGAGTTTCGTGGGGAGCTCCGGGAATAATGCGCTGCGCGGTGCGCCGCATCTTTTCGAGTTCCGCCATGAGGCTGGTCTTGGTGTGGAGGCGGCCTGCCGTATCTACGACGACGTAGTCTGCTTTGCGAGCCACGGCGGCCTGCAGCGCGTCGAACAGAACGGCGGCGGGATCGCCTCCGGGCTTGGTCTTGATGACTTCGGTCCCGGTGCGCTGGCCCCAGATTTCGAGCTGCTCGATGGCGGCGGCGCGGAAAGTGTCGGCGGCACAGAGCAGAACGTTCTTTCCCTGCGAGCGGAAAACCTGCGACAGCTTTGCCGATGGTCGTCGTCTTGCCCGTGCCGTTTACGCCGACGACCAGGATTACTTCCGGCGACGCCCTCGACTTTGTTAACCGGCCGGGTGCCGGCGGCGCTGAGAATTGCCAGCAACTCTTCCTTCAGCAGACGCTTGAGTTCCTGAGCATCTTTGATCTGTTTACGGTCGGCCTTGTCGCGGAGTTTGGCGAGCACTTCCTGCGTGGTAGTGTTGCCGAGATCGGCGGCGATGAGCGTGGCCTCGAGATCGTCGAGGGTGTTGCGGTCAATCTCCTTGCCAATCGAAACGACTTCCTCGATGCGCTCCGCCAGGTTTTCGCGGGTTCGCGTAACCGCCTGCTTCATGCGGTCAAAGAAGCCGGTTTTCTTTTCTTCCGTGCTGCCAAACAGGGTCTGAATCATAAGAGGGCCAAAGATCGATTATACGGGCCGGACGCGGGCGTAGCAGACCGAGCGGTTCGCGGGTGTCCTAATTTCGGGGGAGCAAGATTTTTTAACCGCAAAGTACGTTAAGGATTCGCAAAGATCGCGAAGAAAGGCAAGATCGAGATAGCAAGATCGGAATTAGGAGACTACCGGTTCGGGCGCAGTGCAATGGGGAGGGAGTTACTGTGTTTCCCAGTCGACGGCGTAAACATCCTGGGTGCCAGCGTCGCGGAGCAGGAGGGGCGAATCGTCTGGGGCCAGAGCCAACGAGCCGCCGTACCGGCCGGTGGTTACAAAATTATTCAGGTTGGCCACTTGTTCTACTTTATGGTCGCTGATTCGGATCCGGGACACCGCATTCTTTCCTCCGGAATCCAAGACGTAGACATACTGCCCGTCATGCGACCAATTCAGCCAGCCCAACGAACCCTCGGCAAGCCCCGTCCATTTCTGGGTTTGGAAGTCAAACAGGAGAAGCTTCCTCGAGTCTGCCGAGAATGCAGAAATGTAGCGACCGTCCTGGGACCATCGCGGCGAGTAGAGTCCTTGCGACTCGGGCAGGTTGGAGATTTGGTGGCTGGACATGTCAAGGATGCGGATGGCCGATGAAGGATTATTGGATTCACCGCCAAAGACGATCTTACTGCCATCGGGCGACCAGTTTGGGTCCAGTTGTTCATGGGGATCGTTGGGCAGCAGTAGCTGGGGACTTCCGCCGTCGGGGGAGACCTCATACATTCTGGCCGGCTTTTCTGAGCTGACCGCGAACTCGAAGAAAATGATTTTCTTGCCATCGGGAGACCAGCGGGGCAGAACGGGATAGATCGGCGGGTAAGTCAGTTGGAGGCGGTTGCTGCCGTCCACTTTGCAACGCCACAGGCTGCCCTCACGATAGGAGACGTAGGTTACCCACTGGCCATCCTTGGAGAAGGCAACGTATTCCGCCGAAATTCCACCAAGAAAGGGAGAAAACTGTGCGGTCTTCGAGTCGTAGCGCATCAACTGGCCACGGTAGGTCTGGCCGATCATAAAGAGCTTCTTGCCATCTTTGCTGGGAAGGGGAGAGGACAGGGACATCGGGCTGGAAGTCAATGGAATAGGTTCAGGATTGGAGTGAAGAAGGCCACCCTTTGCCGGAAGAGCCCAGATCTGACCGCTCGACTGGAAAACGAAATACTTGGCGTCGGCGGTCCATTTGCCGCAACACTCGTCCGGCGGATTGTGCGAGCTGGCAAGCAAGGGATGCAAATCCGCCCCAGCCGCGGATACCTCCCACTCGAGTTGTTGGCCGAGAGTGCCAGTGCTCTCGGACGTGTCGAATCGCAGGTGACTGCCGTCGGGCGACCAGGTGACGTTCTTGATGTCGCCCTTCACGGTAAGCAGCTTGCGGGAGTCCGTCCCGTCGGCCTTCGCCAGAAACAAATTGTTCAGGTTAGTGTAAGCCAGCATCTTGCCATTGGGAGACCAGGCGGCGATTTCGGCCACGATGTCTCCAAGCCTGCGGGGAGAACCGCCGAGAATGGGGATACTCCAGAGTGGCCCTTTTGGGGGCGCGCCTTGCCCATCTACGACGAGAAGTTCCGACCCATCCGGCGACAGATCGACGGGAACCATTCCCGGAGAAGGCATAATGGAAATCCTTTTTGGCTCACCGCCGGAGATGGACATGACGGCGACGTCATGGGCCGCAAAGCCTCCGGAGCTTCCTCCGCCCAAGCCCAGGTAAAGCCTGGAGCCGTCCGTTCCGATGAGCGACTTGGGCTGGCCGTCATGAGTTAGCTGGACGTAATTTGCTACCTTGGGGACGGGCGCGGGCTGCATCCAAAAATAGGCAAGTAGGGCGGCGACGACGAGCACAATCAGCAGCGCCGCTGCGGCTGCTGAATGTCGCAGGCGACGGGGTTCGTCTTTCTTAATCGGATGAGCACCAGAACGCGCCGATACGGCTGGATCGGACAGCGCGTGCAGAGCGAAAGCAAGATCAGAGGCCGACTGAAAGCGTTGCTCCGGATTCTTCTCCAGACAGCGACGCACCACTCTCTCCAAGGCCACGGGCGTGTCCGGTGCGAGCTCGGAAATGGACGGAGGTTCCTCATTGAGAATCGCGCTCATCGTATCCGCGGATGTCGGCCTCTGAAACGTCCGCTTTCCCATCACCATCTCGTAGAGGATCGCGCCGAAGGCAAAAATGTCGGCCCGGTGGTCGGTGGCCAGTCCTCGCACCTGTTCGGGAGCCATGTAGCCGACGGTCCCCATGGCTACACCGGGCAGCGTGACCGTCGGCGCCAGGTTGGTTAAGGAATCTTTCGGCTGGATCAGCTTGGCCAAGCCGAAATCCAGAATCTTGACCCGCTGGTCTTTGGTGACGAAGAGATTGTCGGGCTTGAGATCGCGGTGAACAATTCCTTTTTCGTGGGCCGCGGCCAGGCCGTTCGCGATCTGTACTCCAAAATCAATGGCCTTGCGCAAGGGCAGGGGCCCGCGCCTGATCGTCTCGGTCAGCGTCTTGCCTTCCAGCAGCTCCGAAACCAGATAGGGGATTCCCGCGTAGGTTCCCATCTGGTAAACCGCAAGAATGTTGGGATGATTCAATGCCGCCGCGGCTTTTGCTTCGGTTTCGAAACGAAGCAAGCGGTCTGGCTCCGAGGACATTAACTCGGGCAGGATCTTGATGGCGACGTCGCGATCGAGGCGGGAATCGCGTGCGCGATACACCTCGCCCATGCTGCCGGCCCCGAGGGGGGAGAGAATTTCATATTGACTGAGCTTTGTGCCAGAGGTCAGGGGCATCCGTGCGTCATTATAGCCCCAGCGAAACAGACCACTGATTGGGATGTTTCGTAGAGAGCTAGACCCGGCTTCTCTCCAGCGCCGCAGTTTCGGCAAGAATGGCGGGCTTGGCAGGGGCGGGCGCCTCTGGGACGGGAGGGGCTGCAGTGGGTGCGGCTGCCATCGGCCGCTTAATGGTGAAGCGCTGAATCTTGATCTCGCCGCGTCCGTAGACTGCCAAGCAGGGCCTTCACGCAATCGGGATCGAGGCGCTTGCCCGCGAGGTTCTGAATAATCTGCAGCGCCTGGTCGGGGGTGTGCTCTTTCTGGTAGGGGCGGTTGGTGGTCAGCGCATCGAATGTATCGGCCACGGCGATCACGCGAGCCAGCAGGGGAATCTGGTCGCCCTGGAGCCCGTAAGGATATCCGCGGCCATCGAGCGCTTCGTGATGGAGTTCGATGCCGGGCAGCATTTCGGCGAGTTGCGTGACTGGTCGCAAAATGTTGGCGCCCTTGGTGGTGTGGGTCTTCATGACTTCGAATTCTTCGGCGGTGAGCGCTCCGGGCTTTTTCAGGATGTGATCTTCAATGCCGATCTTGCCGACGTCGTGGAGCTGGGCGGAAATCTGCAGGGTCTCCATAAAGGAGGCAGGAAGATTCATTTCCTTGGCGACGAGCAGAGAATAGCGGGTGACACGGTCGGAGTGGCCGCGAGTGTAGGGATCTTTTTCGTCGACGGCTCCGGCGAGCATCTGGATGGAGCCCATGAACAGCGCTCGATTCTCTTCGGCTGCCCGCTTCAGGTCTTCGACGAAACGTTCGAGCTCATCCGACATGGTGTTGAAAGTCTCCGCGAGTTCGCCAATCTCGGTGCGGCTCCACAGGTTAACGCGCCGGGAGAAATCACCTTTGGCAATAGCGCGGCTGGATTGGGTGAGAACCTCCAGAGGATTGGTAATGCGGCGCGCGGCAAAAATGCTGACGCCGATGCTTAGCAGAACCGCCAGCAGCGCCAGCAGGCGGGCGGTGCGTTGCATTTCATAGACGCCGCGGTAGGCCTCGCGTTGCGGCTTTTGCACTACGACGGCCCAGTCAAGGGATGGGACCGGACTGTAGGTGCCCAGCATCTCCACCCGCTCCGAGCCGGTGTTGACGGTAAATTCCTTGGTGGCGGCCAGTTGCGCTTTGTTGCCGCCATCCACGAAGTTGCGCACAATCTCCAGGTTCTTCATTTCCTGGCCAGTGGCAAATTCGGGCGTGGCGGCGGCGACCAGGCGGCCCTGCGAGTCGACGACGTATGGCGTCAGCCCGCCGCCGCTAACTTCCTGCAGGCGGCGAATCAGAAATTGGAGGTCGACCACCGAAGCAATCATTCCCAGAAAACGCTGGCCATACATGACGGGGGAGCTGACCAGGAATACCGTGCGGGCGGACTTGCCTTCGCCGACAACCAGGGCCTGGCCGTTGTAGACGCGGCCGTCGCGGGCGGCGGCATAGGCTCGCTCCAGTTCGCGTTGCAGGAATGCGTCGGGCGCGATGCGTCCGGCGGAAATGCCCTTGGCGTCGGAGTTCAGCAGGGTGGCGTAGGCAATCTCATCGGAAGAGGAGACGAAATTTTCCAGCAGTGCCCGCAGTTCCGGAGCCTCGATATTCTGCCCGCCAATATCGCCACCGCTGGCGACCTGAATCGCCGATGACAGGTTCGCCAGCATCATGCGCAGCGAACGCTCGTGCTGGGAAAGATCATCCGCCAGCGAGCGCGTCACCGTATTCTGCAACAGCATCTCGTTGGTTTTCAGGCGGTCCCGATTGATGACCATCACTTGTGCAGAATAGAAGTACATCGGGACGATGCTGATGACCAGAAGCACACCGAGGATTACATACAGAATCGGGATGCGCGCGTGGTTCGATGGGCTGGAGGACAAGTCGCTCCCTTCACTCAAATCGCAGACCCCGCGGGCGAAGTGGCGCGGCGGCCCGGTTAAAAAGTCTCTCTAAAATTCTAATGGGGAATCACGCGGGCGAGACGGAAAGCTGGCGGTGCAGCCATTACCAAAGTACCCATCAAAACGGGCTTCCGGTAATGGCTTTGGCACGAAAGAAAGAAATCGAGTCTCGCATTCCAACTCGGATTACCGGCAACGGACGAAAACTTACTGGAGAAGCTTCTTCAAATCCTTCCACTTGATGAGGATGACGTGATTCTCCGCCAGGACCTTCTTGAATTCGGAGCTAGTCACAAGGTCGTAGTCGCGCTGGCGCCAGGCCGCTCCATAGTCTGGATGATCGACCATCACGGCCTGCAGTTCGGCATCGTCATAACCGAGGTGAACAATGAGTTCGGTGACGCCGGGTTTCAGGTTCGTGATGGTGTTGGCATAGAAAGTTTTCCAGTCACCGGGATGGACGGAAGGATCGGCGATCACAACCGAGTCTAGAACCAGATCCTTGTCGGAAAGCAGGGACAGAAGTTCCTTCGGTGCACCAGGGGACCGGACCGCGAGGAAGGGCAACTTGTATTCGCGCGCAACTTTGACATAGACGGCGAAAAGATCGGGGCGGGCGAAGAGCACGCCCATGTGACTGTCGAGGTGGGTGGGATGAATGCCCATGGCGATGGCGCGCTCGATCTGAGCACGAATTTCGCGCTCGACTTCGTCGGCTTTTAGATTGTGCACGGCCGGTTCGACTTCCGGCCAAAGATATCCGGTGGGATCGAGGAGACTGGGGACCTTGTCTTTTGACGCCACCGGGCCCCAGCGATAAGTTTTCCACTCGCTGGTGAGGGCGAGGTGAAGGCCGAGGTCGGCGTCGGGATGGGCCTTGGCGTAGTCGGCGACTTCGGTGAGCCAGGGACAGGGAACCATGATGCTGGCGGAGGTGACGGCGCCCTGATCGAGCGCGGCGAAGCTGGCGGCGTCCTCGGAGTGGGCGACCGCGAGATCATCGGCGTGGATGATGAGCAGCTTGGATTCGGGTGGATAGCCCAGGCGTTCGGCGATGGTTTTGGATTGTCCGAGGGCAGTCGTGAGTGGCGAGAGAAAAAAGCAGGATTGCAACCGCAGACTGGCTTAGGCGCATGGCAAGCTCCAAGGGCATTTCGGCCGGTAAAGGGTAACACGGGTTGTGAACCGCTCTAAATTGTGGCCCCCAACACCGTTAAGAGCCGAACGTTAAGAGCCGACACCGGTCTCGCTCTTTCCACTGCGCGTCATCAGTTCGTGGATGGCCTCGCGCGGCGATTTGCCCTGGTGCAGGATGGCGTGCATCTGTTCGGTGATCGGCATTTCCACGGTGCGGGCGTGAGCCAGGCCGACCGCGGCGGAGGTGGTGAAGACTCCCTCGGCGACCATGCCGTGCATGCCAGCGATAATTTCCGGCAGCTTTCTGCCGCGCCCGAGTTCGACGCCCACGCTGCGATTTCGCGATAGGCCGCCGGTGCAGGTGAGCACCAGATCGCCGAGGCCGGCGAGCCCAGCCATCGTTTCGGAGCGCCCGCCACAAGCCAATACCAGCCGCGTCATCTCCGCCAGGCCGCGAGTGATCAGAGCCGCGACCGAGTTGTGACCGAGGCCGAGGCCGTCGCAGATTCCGGCAGCGATGGCGACAATGTTCTTCAGCGCGCCGCCCAATTCCACGCCGATCACGTCAGTGTTGGTGTAAACCCGGAAGCTGGGATCGCTAAATTCCTGCTGCACGATACGCAGGAGCTCGGCTTCGGGCGAGGCAATGGTGACGGCGGTTGGATCGCCCCGCGCCGCTTCTATCGCGAACGAAGGACCGCTGAGTGCTCCGACGGCTGGGGCGGGCGCGGCATCGCGGGTAAGCACTTGCGTGATCACCTCGGTCATGCGCAGCAGGGACCCCTCTTCGAGTCCCTTGGTCGCGCTCACGATCAAAGTCTGAGGCGGGATCAGTGGCCGCATGCGTTCGAACAAGCCGCGGCAATGCTGCGAAGGCATCACGCTGACGACGATGTGCGCGCCTTCGAGAGCGGCGGCGAGATCGTTGCTGACTGTTACCGAGTCTGGGATGGGGAGGCCGGGAAGGAAGGTCTCGTTTACTTTCCTCCGGGTGATCGATTCGCAGACTTCGGTTTCATGGGCCCAGAGCCGCACCCGGTGTGTGCCTTTGCGTCCGAGCACGATGGCGAGGCCCGTTCCCCACGCACCCGCGCCGATGACTGCGATGTTACTCATCGTCCTTTGTCACCCGATGCCATTGCGTTGCCGGGCTTTGTGCCGAGCCGATTTTCGGTGCCCGCCAGAAGGCGGCGTATGTTTTCCCGATGCCTGAGCACAATGAGCAGGGACGCCAGCACGATCAACGCGAGCGCCAACCACGAGTTACCGTAGGCATGCAGGCGCCAGACGAGAAGGGGAAAGGCGGCGACCGCGGTGATCGATCCCAGAGAAACGTAACGGGATACCAGCACCACCACCACAAAAATAGCAGCGGCCAGCAGCACGGCTTTCGGAGCGATCATCACAAAAGAACCGAGGGCGGTGGCGACTCCCTTGCCCCCGCGAAAGTTTAGCCAGACGGGAAACATGTGGCCGGCGATGGCGAAGAGCGCCGCCATGGACATTACTGAATAGAGAGGAGGTTCGGTGCCGAGCCGGTCCGAAAGAGAATACGACAACAGCACCACGGCGGATCCTTTCAGGCCATCGAGGAGCAGAGTCAGGACTCCGAGCGCGGGCGATTTGCGCGAGACGTTAGTGGCGCCAATGTTTCCGCTGCCGCTCTGGCGGACATCCTCGCCGCGGAAAATGCGGACCAGAAGATAGCCGAAGGGAATTGACCCCAGCAGATAGCTTGCGGCGGCGATGAGAAGAAGTCTCGGCATTTGCGGGGGCGGCGCCTGAGGCGCTTTGTTTATGCATTATTACGGCACGCCTGAAGGCGTGCCCTGATACGAATCTATCTGATACGAATTCTCTGGTACGACTGCCTGTTATGAATGCCCGATACGAATCCCTGGTACGAATCCCGATATGAATGCCCGATACGAAGCCCTGACACGAATCCGTCCGGATTAAGAGCGCTTATTCAACGCCGGCTGCCACGGTGAATCGGGCCAGCTTGGTGTACCGCGATCCTTTGGGCGACAACTGGCTCTGGTACAAAAAGAACTCGCGGGCGGTCATGGTACCAAATTCCGGGGTCGGGAGGACGGCTAGTTTCTGTTGCAGGCGCTGAAACGTACGATTGGGGCCGTCTTGCTTGCCTCGGCGCGGCGAACCAGAACCACCGGCTCCGCGGGCCAGGGTGAGGTGCGGACTGAACGGGCGCTGTTCTTTCGCAAGTCCGAGCGACGCCATTTTGTCTTCGATTGCTGCTGCCAAGCGTGCCAGTGCGGGACCAGCCTGCAGGCCAACCCAGAAGACGCGCGCCGATTTCGCCGTCGGGAAAAATCCGTATCCGCGAAACTGAAGCTCTACTGCTGCGGCGGTGATGGTTCCCAAGGTCTTCCTGATCTGGTCGACAGCTGGCTCTGGCTGCTCGCCAATAAACTTCAGGGTTACGTGCAGCGACTCGGGCATTGCCCAGCGCGCGTCCGGAGCGAATCCGTTCACACCTTCGATGAAGCGCGCGATGCGCTCGCGGATGGCTTCGTCGATGTCGAGAGCGATAAAGATGCGCATGGAAACCGCTCCTGGCCGTTGGCTCTTAGCCGTTAGCTTGAATCTCCTTGTGTCGATCTCGACTCAAAAGCTGAGAGCTGAAAGCTGAAAGCTCTTTTCACATCAGTTTCTTTCGCACCATGTCCAGCGCCATGGTGGAGGCGAAGCGGCGGATGTGTTTGCGGTCGCCGGGGAAATTGCGTTGCACCACATCGGTTCCGCGGTCGCTGGCCACTGCGTGAAACACCAGGCCCACAGGCTTTTCCGGCGTGCCTCCACCGGGGCCGGCTACGCCGGTGATGCCCACTCCCAGCGTCGCCTCGCAACGGTAGCGGATGCCTTCCGCCAGCGCGGCGGCCACTTCGTGGCTTACCGCTCCGTGCCGGTCAATCATTTCGGCAGGTACACCCGCGAGTTCGGTTTTCAATTTATTGGAATAGACGACCGCGCCGCCGAGGAAGTAGCGCGAGCTGCCGCTGACCGACGTGACCCGCTCCGCCAGAAGGCCTCCGGTGCAGGATTCGGCGACCGCCAGAGTTGCGTTGCGCATCTGCAGCCAGTAGCCGACGATCTGTTCCAGTGATTCGCCGTTGCGCGAAAATACGGCGTCGTCCAGTTCGTCCTCCACTGCTCCGGCAACTTCATCGGCGCGGCGCTGTGCCGCGTCCTGCGTGGTGGCGCGCGTTTTGAAGTGCAGTTCGACTTCTCCGGCGCCGGCCAGGATCGTGGTCTCCACGTCGGTGAAGCGCTTGTAGATCGGCGAGACTCGCGCGTCCACCTGCGACTCGCCCAGCATGGCGATCTTCAAGGTTCGGACGGCGAGGAAGGCCGGCGGAACTTTCGCGCGCAGCCGCTCACGGACTTCGCTGTCGAACATCGCCTTCAGTTCGTGCGGAGGCCCGGGCAGCAGGACGATGATTCGCTCGCGCCCGTCGAATTGTCCGCTCAGCCACTGGCCGGGCGCGGTGCCATTCGGATTGGGCAGTACGCTGGCGCCTTTCGAGCACATCGGCCTGTTTGGCATTGTTGGGCGCCATTTTCCAGCCGCGCTCGGCGAAGCGTTGCTCCAGGCGAGTCAGGATTTCCGGGTCGCGTCGCAAGGGCAGACCCAGCGCTTCCGCCACGGCTTCGCGCGTCAGGTCGTCTTCGGTGGGGCCGAGGCCGCCGCTGAAAATCAGAATGTCGGAGCGAAACAGCCCGTGCTGAGCGGTTGCAACCAGCCGCCGCAGGTCATCGCCAACAATGCTCTTGAAGATCACGTCGACGCCCAGCAGGTTGAGTTGCTCGGTCAGATAGAGCGAGTTGGTGTCCATGCGGAAGGGCGTGAGCATCTCGGAGCCCACCGCGATGATCTCGGCATTCACGCGTTAGAAGTTTAAATGAAAAGCTCGGGGGAGCGGGGAGGCAGGAGGGTGCCGGTGGTACAGGCGGAGAGCAGGTTCCTCACTTCGTCCGGAACGACAACATTGCCGAGGGAAGGAAAAAGGGTCGAGGAATTACTCAGGCAGCAGGGGCAGGCCTTGAATATTCCACGCGAGATGGTGCACGGCGTTCGTGGTCGCGAGAATCACGGAGCGTCCGGGGGCGAACGCCAGGCCAACCAGGCCCTGGCCAGCGACCTCGAGGTTGGCTTTGCCTTCGGGCGTAATCTTGACGATGCCCCGCTTGCCGGAGAGCGAGGCCGCGACGTACAGGTTGCCCTCCACATCGAAGGCCAGGCCCTGCGGCCTTCCCAGTCCCTTATAGAAAGTGCTCACCGTGCCATGCGGATCGATTTTGTAAACGCGGTCAAAGCTGGAAGTCGTGGGCCCGGTCACAAACAGGTCGCCCTCGGGGTTGAAGGCCAGGTGATAGGCCGAAACGCTGGGCTCCAGGGTGGCAAACACAAACATCTGCTGATCGCGGCCGATCTTGAAGATCGTGCCGTTGCGGTCGCCGACGTAAAGACTCTCCTCACGATCGAATGCAATCCCGGTAGCCACCCCCATGCCTTCGGCGTAGGTGGTCAGGGCGCCGTTGGAGGCCACGCGATGCACGGCACCGTCATAGCGCGAGGAAACGTACATCTGGCCCTGGCGGTCGAACGCGAGGGAGGTGGCATTCATCATCTCCACCACGAACGGCTTCACCGCATAGTTGGTGTCAATCTTGAAAATCGCGACCGGAACTTTCTGGCCGCGCGAACCGGAGAACGTGACGTAGAGGTTGCCCTCGGCGTCGAGTGCGGGATTGGTAACGGGATGAAGATTCTCCGCGATGGGCACGGCCACCTTTACCGTGTGGGCGTTGCTGACGTGGCCGTCGGCCGCCACCACAACCGGGCCGGAGGTCGCGCCTTCGGGCACGCGCGCCACCAGGAACGCATCGGAGCTGACCACGACCGACCCTTCGACCTCGCCGAACTGTACTTTAGGGCGGTGCAGTTCCTGCGGCCGCAGCCCGGAGCCGGTGATCCGGATTTCGCCTCCGGCCAGGGCCAGGGCGGGCGCGACCGCTTCAATGCGCGGCCCGCCGTTGACGTTTTTCTTGCCCAGGATGCGGTCGGAGAATCCCATCTAGAAGTACCGAGTAGCGAGTAGCGAGTCGCGAGTACCTTGAGCGTTTATCCCGGGGCTCGGTACTCGGGACTCGCTTACTATCTTAGTAGACCAAAATGCAGCAGAAGATGCACGGCCGCGAGGGCGTAAATTCCTGCCGCAACATCGTCGAGCACGATTCCGGTGCCTTCGGGAAGTTTCTCCAACTGGCGCACCGGAGGCGGCTTGAGGATGTCGAAGATACGAAAAAGTATAAAACCGGCCAGAAAAGTTTTCCATGCGAGCGGGAGGGCAATCAGCGCGATGAGTTGTCCGGCGACCTCGTCGATGACGACAAACTGCGGGTCTTTACTTCCGGAGGCCCTGGCGACGCGGGTTGAGGCTGGAATACCGATCAGAGTCACCAGCAGGGCCAGAGCAATTGCGAGTGGCGTCCGCAACGAAGGGGCAAGTTTGTAAGCCAGTGCAGCCCAGACTAAAACGGTCGCGGCTGATCCCCAGGTCCCTGGCCCGGGGGACAACCGGCCTATTCCGAAGAAGGTCGCGACGAGCGTCGCCCAGAGTGGTCCGCGCGGGCGAGACGCCACTTCGTTATTCACGAGTCGTCCTCAGGATCTTCGGGATTGCTCTCCCGGATCGATTCGTCGGCATCCGCGGTTGGAGACGAGATGACGTAGGCTCCACTGGCCCACTTACCCAAATCGATCACGCGGCAGCGGTCGCTGCAGAAAGGGAAGTCCGGGTCGGTGTTTTTTACCGTTTTTTTGCAGATGGGGCAGCGGAGTCTAAGGGTGCGCTTGCGCGGCATACGATTCGTATTGTAGAGGGAAGACTGCGGAGACGGATGGAAAACCGTCGCGCTTATACGATCTTCGCCACCAGATCGTAGTCGTGCGCTTCGGTGATCTGGCAGCGATAAAACTGGCCGGGCTGGGGTTCGACGTCTTCGGGAAAATCGTTGACGAAGACTTTGCCGTCGATCTCGGGGGCGTGCATGGGAGTGCGGCCTTCGAGGAGTAATTCGGTTTCTTCGGACTCGCCTTCGAGCAGCAGGTCGAACTCTAGCCCCACCAGGGCCTTCTTTTTCTTCTTGCTGATCTGGCGCTGAATTCCCATCAGGTGCTTGCGCCGGCGTTCAATCTCGCGGGGCGAAAGCTTCTTATCGAGGCCGTAAGCTGCCGCGCCATCCTGATCGGAATAGGCGAAGGCACCCATCCAGTCAAACTGGGCCTCACGCACGAAGTCGCAGAGCTCTTCGAATTCTCCTTCGGTCTCGCCGGGGAAGCCTACGATGAACGAAGTGCGCAGAGTCAGGTCGGGGACCACCCGTCGCATTCTGGCGATGGAGTGCAGGAAGACATCGGACCCTCCGCCACGCTTCATGCGCTTCAGCACGGAGGCCGAGGCGTGCTGCAGGGGCACGTCCATGTAGGAGCAAATCTTATCGTGGCTTGCGATCGTCTCCAGCAGCTTGCCCGTAATCTTGTTGGGATAGGCGTAGAGAAAACGGACCCAGCGCAGGTCCTCGATTCCGGCGAGTTTTTCCAGCAGGAGCGCCAGACCGTCTTTCAGGCCAAACTCTTCGCCGTAGCAGGTGGTGTCCTGGCCGATCAGGGTAATCTCGCGCACGCCGCTGTGGGCCAGGCGCTCGGCCTCCGCGACAACTGATTCGAAACGCCGCGAGCGGAACTGCCCGCGCAACTGGGGAATGATGCAGAAGGTGCAAGGATGATCGCAGCCCTCGGCAATCTTGATGTAGGCCATGTGGCGCGGCGTAGCCAGAATGCGAGGCGTGGCGTCATCGTAAAGATAGTTAGGTAGATCGCCGATGGCGCCGGTCCATGAATCGCGAGCCCACGATTCGCGCGAGAACCGGCCTTGGGCGTGGCGGGCGTCGCCCTCGGGCCGCGAAGGGAGCACCACGAAGGGTGAGTCCCTCTGCAAGGGGGCGGGCGCGATGCCGGCGGCGGCGAGGATATTTTCGAGCTCGCCGGTTCCGACCACCGCGTCGACTTCGGGAATGTCCTTGCGAATCTGGTCGCCGAAACGCTCGACCAGGCAGCCTGCCACGACGAGTTTCTTGGCTTTGCCGGCGGTCTTGTGCCCGGCCATTTCGAGGATCGTATTTACCGACTCCTGCTGCGCGCTTTCGATGAACGAGCAGGTGTTGACCACGATTACGTCGGCGTCTTCGGCGCGCTGCGTCAGTTCCGCTCCAGCCCGCGCCAGCAGGCCCATCATGACTTCGCTATCCACCAGGTTTTTGGGACAGCCCAGGCTGACGAAGCCCACCTTCTGCACCCGGACAGGCGGGCGTTCGGCCGACGGATTCTCCGGAGATTTCTCTTTCTTGAACTCAGGTGAACCGCTAACGGTGAGGTCCTTCAAAGGCATGCAATCCTTTTATTTTAGCATCCCGAAGCGGACCCTCCCGCATCGCAGCCTCTGGAACGGACAACCCACGGCACTGGGGCGGGGTAGAGCAGGGCACCAGAAAAGATTGTAGTTGTGGTCCAAAAAGTCTGCGGTCGTGCTAGGCTATGTCTTACCGCCGTAATAACTTGAACGACCTCGCAGGAGGCAAATGCCCGTGAAACGACTGTGGATTGCGGCCCTATTCGTGGCAACCGTGCTGGCAGCGTCGGCGGTCGCCCAGGATGAGAAGAACGAAGTGGGCGGTATACTGGGGCGCACTTTTGTCAGCGACCAAGGCATCACGGGCGCGAACTACTTCGATCCCATCATCCATTCCGGTAAAGGTCTGGGCATTGAAGGGGAGTACGCCCGCCGTTTCCTGGTGACGCCGATCTATGCGCTTTCCGGCGAAGTGTTGCTGCTGTATCGTCCCGATGAAGATCTGAACGCCGGGGCCTACGGAAGCGCGGTGGTGCCTACCGACTACAAGTCCCTGTTTCTTACCCCGGCTGCTCGGGTGAATCTGTTTCCGACCACTGCGGTTTCTCCCTGGGTCAGCTTTGGCGTGGGCTTCGGCCACTTCAGCCAGGGCAACAATCTGGTCTACGGCGGCACCAACCCTGGCAAGTCCACGACCGGAGCGGTGATCGAGGGCGGATTCGGTCTGGACGTGAAAGTCTGGCGCAATATGAGCATGCGGGGCGAAGTGCGCGACTTCTGGTCGGGCGAACCGGATTACCCGCTGGCCCCCACTGGAAAGACGCGGCAGCACAACTTTTTTGTGGGCGGCGGCGTGTTCTGGCGGTTCTAGCGGGCGCGTGTAATCGGGCAGTTCTTCCTGGCGAGATCCCGAAGTTGGCCTAGCGGCTCCGTGCGGCGGTCTCGACTTCTTCGTACAACTCCGGCAAGCGCTGCGCGTCCGCGGACGAATTTCCGAAGCGCGCTGACTCATAGACAGTGGTGAAGCGGGCCACCGGTTCACGCAGCCGCGTGTCTTTAATGGTCTTCACGAATTCCTGTGGGGTTTGGGCCGCCGGTTTCGTTTCCCCGCGCCGCGCCATTGCGCGAGCCATGCGCTGGTACCACATGGCGGCCGCCTGCTCGGGAGAGCGCTCGGGATGCGCACGAAGCCAGCGTTCATGGAGCGCGCGTAAGATCCGGCCGACATTTCCCAGGATAAGAAAGGCCAGCACGATGAGCGCGCCGAGCAGGGCCCAGCGGCCGGGGGAATGTTCCACACGCTCCTGGCTGCGCCGCGCCCACTTCAGCATGGACTCATAGCGGCCGCGCGCCCAGGTCCGCGCGCCCTCCCACAGTCCGCGAGTGCCGCTAACCGCGGCCTGACCCAAGACGTATTGATGGGTACTGTCGTAGCTGACCACCCACTCCCGCCAGAACGACGCCACGGCGTCGGTATAAAGCGCGACCCGGCCCCAGCCCTCGGGCGTGTCGGTTGCGCCTGCCGGGGTGGGGTCGAAAGTTTGCCAGCCATAGCCGGGGAAGTAGGCCTCGACCCAGGAGTGCGCATCTTTTGCCCGGACCACGTAATTTCCTGACAGGTCGTTAAATTCGTCGGTACGGAAGCCGTTCACCACGCGCGAGGGAATGCCCAGCGTGCGCAGCATGACTGCCATGGACGAAGCGAAATATTCGCAGTGGCCGCGCTTGCGCTCAAACAGGAAGTTCGCGATAGGATCCTGCACCGGCGTCCGCGGCAGCTGCAAGGTGTAGCCGTAACGCGTCCTGAGGTAGTTCTCAATGGCGGAGGCCCGGTCGTAATCGTTGCCCGCCGAACCTGCAATCTGCGCCGCCAGCGGAGGCACCCGGGGATCGACAGGCGGCAACCGCAGATATTCCGCTGTGACTTGCGGAGGATAGTTCTGCCCCGCTGCGCGCAACTCGGAGGGCGAGGGCCTGGCGATGTCCGACTCCGCCTCGTAGCGGCTGATGGCATGCTGCATATCGAAGTCGTAGACCGCCCCGCCGGAATCGGCTGCCAGCAGCCGATAGTCGCCGCTGATGCTGCGGGCCCAGGGCGCGAGGAAGAAAACATTGGTGCCGATTGGTTCCATCAACACGCGATAGTGGATCATTTGTTCGCGCGCCAGACTGGTCGTCACGTAGGACTTCAAGACCGTGTTCCCGAGCCGAGGAACTTCAAAGCTGTTGTCCGGCCGGCGCTGCAACACGACCTGATCGCGCGGATTCGACCAGGTGCTCCCGTCGAAATCGGCCAGGGCGACACCGCGCCAGTGCAAGTCGTAGCGGCCGACCCGGTCCCCATCGATCTGGATATGCATTACCACCGCATTGGACTGTTGAATCTGCCCGATCTGCCCCAGCCGCACGCGGTCACTGAAGCCGGACGATAAATCGGTTCCGAAGGAATAGCCGCCCAGGTATCCGGCCGACATGCGGGGCAGGAGGAAAAAGACTGCCGCGCCCGCGAGAAGAATCATCAGCATCAAGCCGGGCACGATCCGCGCCAGAGAAAAAGCCAGATGCCGGTGCTCCTGGGGATCGTTCGAATGGCGTGCCTGGATGCTGGCCTCATGCCCCGAGCGGCGCATCTCCATCAGCACAAACGTTCCAACCGCCATCAGCATGAACGCGGCAAACGAGAACAGGAAGACGCTGTCAACCGTCAGCACGGCCGACGCAAGCACCATGAGAAAGGCGAGAATCGCCAGCATGACATGGTCGCGTTCGCGCCGCAGCGAGAACATACGGACCACCACCCCAAATAGCGCAAGATGCACCGTGGCCGGCAGGAAGCTGCGAGAGAAGATGAAATAATCGGCGGCGAAGAAGACGAAGTAGGCGACCGAGAGCGGCGTCGTCCAGCGCTCGGAGATCACTACCTGCCGCCGCTTTGCCAGCAGATAGCCGCGCACGGCCAGGGCCACTCCCATCAGCAGGGCCGAGGGCAGATCCAGTCCTCCGGTTCCTGCCAGAGTCACAAATCCAGTTAAAACAAGCAGATACAGTGCCAACTCGAAGTAATGGTCGATGGCCCGGTTGAGGGAAATCACGCCGGATTGTGGGGCTGGAGGCGCCATTGAGCTGTGCAGCGAAACGGCATGAGGGCCGTCCGCTGTCAAACTTCTATCTGTTCGACATCTGACATCTATTGTTCGACATTGAGCGCAAGAAGGGAAGGCTTTGCGGCAAGATTCTTGCACCAAAAGTCACATACCTTGGCGGGCCGGAGCAAGAATTGCAGAATGCTAGAATGATTCAGGTCAGGCATCGGTCTTACGCGACGTACTCCCGCCAACCCCGCCAGGTCCGGAAGGAAGCAACGGTAACGGGCTCTTGCGTGTGCAGTGAGTCCCCGGTGCCTGGCTTATTTATTTTGTTCGTCGGTGGCCGGGCAGGATTCGAGTTGGGGTTAGACATTCTGCTCCCAATCCTTCAGAATACGGAGTTTCATAGACAAGAGATTATGCAGGAGCCCTCATTGAGCAAACCGATCCGCGCCAAAATCAGCGCTCTCGGCACCTACGTGCCGCCCCGTCTTCTCACCAACGCCGATCTCGAAAAGATGGTCGACACCACCAATGACTGGATCATGAGTCGCGTTGGCATCCGCGAGCGGCACATCGTGGACAAGGGTGTGGCCACCAGCGACCTCGCCGTCGAAGCCGCCAGAAGGGCTCTGGCCCAGCGCGGACTCTCGCCTACCGACATTGAGGCCATTATTGTCGGCACTGTGACCCCAGACATGTTCTTTCCCTCCACCGCCTGTGTGGTGCAGAACAAGCTGGGGGCGAAGGGGGCCTGGGGTTTCGACCTTTCCGCGGCCTGCTCGGCCTTTCTCTATTCGTTGCAGACGGGAGCGCAGTTCATCGCCACCGGCACGCACAAGCGCGTGCTGGTGATCGGTTCCGACGTGATGTCCTCGGTCATCGACTATGCCGACCGCGCTACCTGCGTGATTTTCGGCGACGGCGCGGGGGCTGTGATTCTGGAGCCCGCGGAAGATGATTCCGTTGGACTGATCGATTTCATTCATGAAGTTGACGGCTCCGGTGGGGCGTTTCTTTACATGCCCGGGGGCGGCAGCCTGAACCCGTCGAGCAAGGAAACTGTCGAAAAGAAAATGCACTACGTCCACCAGGACGGCCAGCAGGTTTTCAAGTTCGCGGTGCGCAAGCAGACCGAACTGTGCCAGAAGTTGCTCGAACGTAACGGGCTGAAAGGCTCGGACATCGACGCGTTCATCCCCCACCAGGCCAACCTGCGCATTATCAACGCCACTGCGGATCGTCTGGGACTGCGCCCGGAGGCGGTGATCGTTAATATCGAGCGCTACGGCAATACGACGGCGGGGACAATCCCGCTGGCCATGGGCACGGCGATCGAGGAAGGGAAGCTGAAGAAGGGAAGCCTGGTGATGCTGGCCTCGGTAGGGGCCGGCTTTACGGTCGGGGCGACGTTGTTGCGCTGGGCCTTCTGAAATCTGCTGGTGGGGACGTTCCGGCAACGCCTCGCTGGGAATCTCCCAAACCGGGCTTGTACCCGTGACGTTCGTAATCTCTCCGCAGTGCATTTCGATGGCACCACCAAACTCTGTCCTGCTATCGTTTTCGCACGTTCGCCCTCACGTGGGGATGTCGGCGAGAATGTAAGGATCATGATACGTTCCGTTTGTTGCTGTCTTCTGCTGACTCTGGCCTCGGTCGGAATGGCTGCCCAGCAAGCCGATGCCCGCGAAAGCAAGTTGCTCGTTCTCGAGCGCATGTGGAACGAAGCTCAGGTCAACCGTGATGCGGCGGCCCTCGACGCATTGGTTTCAAGCCGGTTCGTGAACACCGAATGGGATGGCGAACTCAGCGACAAACAGAAATTCCTGGCCGATATCAAGGACCCACGTTTCAAACCCAGTGCCCTCAACATCCAGGATGTTAAGATGAATTTCTTTGGCAACACCGCGGTGGTCACGGGTATCTACCATACGCAGGGCACGTATCAAGGCAAGGCCTACGACCATCTGGGGCGCTTCACCGACACCTGGATTCTCGAAGACGGCAAGTGGCAGTGCGTTGCCAGCCACACCAGCCTGCTGAAGAAATAACTTGTTCTCACGGCTAGCGAATCGTCCCGCCGGGAATCACGCGGGAACCAGGCGCGGCCTGCCTCGGCGTTTATAGCCCCATAAAAACTTTTGATGAGCGAAATCCGCATTCCTGGCGGGTTCGGATGATCTAATCAGGCTCGCGATCTGGCGCAGAAATCACCGCATGGAAGCGACATCTCAGCCGCGTGCATGGAAGGTTCTGGTCGCCTTCGCCATCATCTATTTTGTATGGGGCTCCACCTTCCTGGCGATCCGCGTGGGCGTGCGCGAGGTTCCGCCGTTTCTGCTGGCGGGCATGCGTTTTTTGGTTGCCGGTGCGATCCTTTACGGGTGGATGCGCGCCCGGGGTACGCCCTCGCCCACGATCCGGGAGTGGAGAGGGGCGTCGCTGCTCGCGATTCTGATCTTCGTTTTCGATTACGGCTTGCTGTTTTGGGCGGAGCGGCGGGTTCCCTCGGGCATCGCGGCCGTGATGATGGCCACGGTTGCGGTGTTTATGGCGCTTTCGGAAATTCTGATCATGCGAACGCAGCGGCTCACTCTCCGGCTGGCCATCGCGCTTCTGCTGGGAATTGGCGGGGTCACAGTGCTGGTGAGCCGGACCGTCAGTTTCGGAGATGCGCCGATCGATACCGTCGGTGCCTGCGCTTTGATCGTGGCCGCGATCAGTTGGTCGGTGGCGTCGGCGCTCACTCGCAAGCTTCCGCTGCCCGCGGCCAAGGCGATGAGTTCCGGCGCGCAGATGCTGGCGGGAGGGGCGCTGCTCACCTTGACGGCCGCGCTGCTGGGAGAATTCCGCGGCTTCCACGCGCAAGCCGTTTCCCGCGAGGCGTGGCTCGCGCTCGCCTATTTGATTGTGGCGGGATCTATTGTGGGCTTCACGGCGTATGTCTGGCTTATTCACCACGAATCGCCGACCAAGGTTGGCACGTATGCCTATGTGAATCCGGTGGTCGCGGTTCTGGTGGGATACTTCCTGGGTGGAGAAGCGCTGGGCGCGCGCACCATCGTGGGAACACTGCTGGTGCTGGTCAGCGTGGTGGTGATTACGACCACGCCGAAGGCGAGTCCAATCAGTTCAGCAAGAGATGCAGACTCGCGGGTCTAAACCAGCCAGCGGGGTGCTTTCATGGTGTCTACGGAGAGGCATCGTCCCGAGTGCACTCAGCCGTGACGGCTAGTCCTATGGGTGCGTCATCCTCTCCGGCTTGACCAGTTGATCGAATTCCTCGCCCGTGAGATATCCCAGTTTCAGGGCGGCCTCGCGCAGGCTTGAGTGCTCGACGTGCGCGGTGTGAGCGATCTCGGCCGCTTTGTCGTATCCGACCTTTGGAGCAAGCGCGGTAACCAGCATCAGGGAATTCTTTACGTACCAATCCACTTTGGCGCGATCTACTTCGATTCCCTTGAGCATGTATTCGACGTAGCCGTGGCAGGCGTCGGTGATCAGGGTGACCGAGTGCAGGAAGTTGTAGATGATGACCGGCTTGAAGACGTTCAGTTCGAAGTTACCCTGCGAGCCGGCGAAGCCCACGGCGGCGGTCGCGCCGTGCACCTGCACGCAGACCATGGTCATGGCCTCGCACTGCGTAGGATTCACTTTGCCGGGCATGATCGAAGAGCCGGGCTCGTTCTCGGGGATCGAAAGTTCGCCCAGCCCGCAGCGCGGGCCGGAAGCCAGCCAGCGAATGTCGTTCGAGATCTTCATCAGCGACGCGGCCAGGGTCTCCATGGCGCCCTGTGCGAATACGATTTCGTCGTGGGCGGAGAGCGCAGCGAACTTGTTGCCGTGGGAGCGGAAGGGAAGTCCGGTGAGTTCGGCGATCTTCTTCGCCGCGCGCTCGGCAAATTCCGGATGCGTGTTCAGGCCCGTGCCCACCGCGGTTCCGCCGATGGCCAGATCGTAGAGTCCCTCGAGCGTCTGCTCCAGGCGCTTGATGTCGCGATCGAGCAGGCTGGCCCAGCCGCCAAATTCCTGGCCGAAGGTAAGCGGGACGGCATCCTGCAGGTGGGTGCGGCCGATCTTGACTACGTCGTGAAATTCCTTCGCCTTGGCTGCGATCGCGTCGCGCACGGTCTTGATCGCGGGAATCAGAGCGTTCTTCACCCGGTCAGCCGCCGCGATGTGCATCGCCGCGGGAAAGGTGTCGTTCGACGACTGCGACATGTTGACGTGATCGTTAGGATGAATCGGCTTCTTCGACCCCAGTTCGCCGCCTGCAATTTCGATGGCGCGGTTCGAGATGACCTCGTTCACGTTCATGTTGGTCTGGGTGCCGCTGCCGGTCTGCCAGATGCGCAGCGGGAACTGGTCGTTCAGTTTGCCGGCAATGACTTCGTCGGCGGCCTGCACGATGAGCTTGGCTTTGTCGGCAGGGAGTTTGCCCAGGTCCTGATTCACCAGCGCGCAGGCTTTCTTGAGCGTGCCGAAAGCGCGGATCAGCTCTGGCGGCATGGTGTCGCGTCCAATGTTGAAATGCAGCAACGAACGCTGCGTCTGCGCGCCCCAGTAAACGTTCGCCGGGACTTCGATCTTGCCCATGCTGTCGGATTCGGTGCGGGTGGGCCCGGGAGTGTCGGTAAGAGTAGACATGATGGTTCCTGAATCGAGCGGATGGATAAGGAGAACCTTGAATTATAGCGCCGCGGCGATTCGGAAGTGTGCCCGGATGACGGCGCTTCAACAGTCCCTTCGGGGGCTGAGGCCCGTTCGCGTGGACGACATCAGCGGCACAGCTAAAAGGCGGCTCTTCCCAACATCGTTTTGTGATGCTCGAGCCCCTGCGAATTCCCGCATGCTAGAATCATTCGTTTCCGAGTCGCTTGAACCCTCGTCGCCTCGGCCGGCCCCCCACGGAAATCCCATGGCTGACTTCCTCACCGCCGAAGAACTCGATACGCTCCCGAAGGCGAAGGCCAAGCCGCATGCGGAGATGCGCACCGACGTGCTTGTCATCGGCGCCGGGCCCACCGGGCTGGCTTGCGCCATCGAGGCGCAGAAGTTGGGGCTCAAGGTCATCGTCGTCGACAAGGGATGCCTGGTGAACTCGCTGTTCCACTATCCCGCGAACATGGTTTTTTTTACGACGCCCGAACTGCTGGAGATCGGCGACATTCCGTTCACGACCGCGCTGCAGAAACCCACGCGGGAGGAAGCGCTGGAGTACTACCGTAAGGTTTCGGAGCACTACCACCTCGACGTGCGCCAGTACGAATGGGTCAAGACGGTTCTCGGCGAGGATGGAAACTTCAGTATCACGGCTACCGACCGCGCTGGCCGCCCCCATGACTACCGCACTAAAAAAGTGATTGTTTCGACGGGCTACTACGACTTGGCGAACAAGTTAGGTCTACCCGGGGAGGAACTTCCCAAAGTCTCGCACTACTACGGCGAGCCGCATCCTTATTACGACAGTGAAGTGCTGGTCATCGGGGGCAAGAATTCCGCGGCCATCGCCGCGCTGGATCTGTGGCGGCACGGCGCCCGGGTCACCCTGGTGCACCGCGAAGCCCAACTCCACCACCACGTGAAGTACTGGATCAAGCCCGACCTCGAAAACCGGATCAAAAATGGAGATATCGAGGCCTACTTCAGCAGCTGGGTGCAGGAAATCGGCATTGACCATGTGGTGGTGAACACAGCGCGCGGACCGATCCGCCTGAAGAACGACTTTGTGCTGGCCTTGATCGGCTACCATCCCGACTACGATTTTCTACGCAGCATGGGCATCGAACTCTCGGAGGAGCAATGCCGCCCGGTCTGCGATCCGGTCTCGCTCGAAAGCAATGTGCGTGGAATCTACGTCGCGGGAGTAATCGTTGCGGGATCGCGCACCAACGAAATCTTCATCGAAAACGGCCGCTTCCATGGCAAGCAGATCGCCGACGATTTGAAACGCAAGCTGTAATCGTAGCGCGGCCATTCCCCAGCCCCATAGTGCACAGGGGCGCCACCCTATACAGGAAGCACTCGCATGGATCCCCAACCAGAGCGCGGCACATCGTCGATAACGGTCGCATCATACTGGCGCTTGGTGCGGGGGAACCGCAATTTCCGCCGGCTCTGGCTGGCGCAGATTGTCAGCGAGATTGGGGACTGGTTCTACACGCTCTCCATCTACACCCTGTTGCTGCAGCTGACCGGGCACGCGAGTTCCGTGGCCCTGGCGCTGGTTCTGCAAGTTCTGCCGCAGACGCTGGTCGGGCCGACGGCGGGCGTGGTGAACGACCGGCTGCGGCGCAAACATGTGATGATCGCCGCCGACCTGGTTCGCTGCTTCGTCGTGCTGGCGATGTTATTCGTGCGCTCCCGTTCGATGGTTTGGCTCATCTATCCCTTGCTCTTGGCGGAGACCAGCATGGCCGCGTTCTTCGAGCCGGCCCGCAACTCGGTGATTCCCAACATTGCTGGCGAGGGTGAGGTTCTTGTGGCGAACACTCTATCGTCGGCGACGTGGTCGGTGAATCTGCTGATCGGCGCGTCCGTGGGCGGAGTTGTGGCCGCGTACTTCGGACGGAATGCCGTCTTCATTCTCAATGCGCTGTCATTTCTCGCGTCGGCAGTGCTGATTCGTGGAATGCACTTCGCCGAGCCGCACGCCGAAGCGGCTGCGCCGCTCCGCCCGCGCGATCTGGTGGACTTCTCCCCGGTGCTCGAAGGGATTCGCTACATACAAAGTCATCCGACTTTGTTCCCCGCAGTTTTCGCCAAGGCTGGAGAACTCATGATCGGGCCCAGCTGGGTGATTTTCACAGTGATGGGAGTACGCGAATTTGCGGTTCGCCGGCCCGGGATTGATCCGGCGGGCGCAGCCATGCTGGGCATGAGCATCCTGCTCGGCGGACGCGGCCTGGGGGCGCTGGTGGGACCGCTGGTTTCGGCGCGGTGGGCGGGCAGCAACGACCATCGCCTGCGCCTGGGCATCCTGTTCGGCTATCTCACGATCTCGGCGGGCTATTGTGTTCTCGGGGCCAGCCGCAGTGTATGGATGGCCGCGGCCTGCGCCATGCTGGCGCACGCGGGGGGGTCGACGGTCTGGGTTTTTTCCACCACGCTGTTGCAGTTCCACACCGAAGACCGCTTCCGCGGACGCGTCTTCGCCGCGGACCTTGGCCTGGGCAGCCTCACGTTCGCGGTCACGGCTTATCTGGCCGGTCTTTTTCTCGATTCTGGATTCTCGGTGCGCACGGTCGCGACCGGCACGGGAGTGCTCATGCTCGTCCCGGCAACGATTCTGGCCGTGGCGTTGCGCCCCCGCCGGTCCGGCAAGGCCAGCGCCGTTTGCTGATTGCTTCTCGGTTCGAGTGCGAAGCCTCAGCATCCGGCGCGGCCGAAACCTACTACCGTAACGGCTGCTGGGATTCTTTGATTGCCCCGGTCTTCGATTTTCCCTACATTTGCCCGCAGCAGCCGGTTGCAACCGGCACACTGTGTTGAGACGGCCATTGAGCGAAGCACCCGGTTGTTCTTCGAGGACCTCAAGCAGGCATGTGAGCGAACGCCAGTGCTTAATGACCGTGCAGACGGTCAATCTTCGCTGCCATGATGAAGTCGCTCTCGGTCAGGCCGTCGATCCTGTGGGTCCACAGCGTGATCTCAGCCTTCCCCCAGGCCAGCAGAATATCGGGATGATGGCCTTGCTCCTCCGCCACCGCTCCCACGCGATTCACGAAATGCAGCGCCTGCTTGAAGTCGGGGAACTTGAACTCGCGATGAATGTGATGTTCATTGGCTACCGTCCACTGCGGGGCGCTCTGATGCAGCTTCTCCAGTTCCTTTCCCCGGAGCGGGGGAACTTCGCCGCGGCAGGGCGCGCATTTCTTGTCGGCTAGTTGTTCGGTCATGAAGTCACCCCACAGAATGAGAGACTCGAGTCTATCCAACGATACGCCTAGAACGATAGCCCGGCCGGCTTGCTGGCGGGGTGCCAGGCCTGAACCGATACCTGGTTAAAGCGCGATGGCGAGTGGCAGATTGCCGCCGCGCAGGATCACAAGGTCGGCTGCAAGTAGCTGGATTGCTCGCGCTAGATCCTTAGCCAGCCGCGGAACCCCCTGGCGGCATAGTAAGATTCTGCACCGTTGTGATACAGGAAAACAGTGTCGAAGCGGCGATCACAAAACAGGGCGCCGCCGAGTTTTCTGACAGCGGAAGGTGTTTTCACCCAGCTCGAAGTTTTCGCATCGAAAGTTCCGAGTTTCTGCAGCTCTCGATATTGTTCTTCGGTTAAGAGCTCGATGCCCATGGCAGTGGCCACATCCATAGCATTGTCTCTTGGTTTATTTTCTTTCCTTGAATCCAGCGCTTCACGGTCGTAGCAAAGACTTCTGCGGTCTTTGGGACTTTCCGCTGAACAATCATAAAAAATGTATTCGCCGGTCTTTTTGTCGCGGTCCAACCACGTCCGGTTCACCGCCGGTTCTTTCCATTTCATTCAGTGACCAGAGTTTTTCAGCGTTAGCTTCCAGCTTTGGTTGCACTTCAGCCCACGCAAGACCCTGATGGCGGTTCAGATTTTTGTCGAAACGGGCCTTCAATGCTCTGAGCAGTTCTTTGCGTTGTTCCGGTGACAAATCCTTTTTGTTTTTCTTAAGTGGTTGGGGCATGGTTGCGATCTCCTCGATTCACGATTTTTGAGCCGTCTGAGGCGGCCAGTTGGGCGTCTCGACGCCGAACTGCTTGGCGTACTCGGCGTTCAGTCGCTGCCAGCCGCCGAACTTCATGGCCTCGGGGCCGACGATGCGGCCGAGGGGAGTTCCGCTGAGCAGGTGATCCAGAACATCGAAACAAATGTGCCAACCCGCAGCGCCCATTGCGATGAAGCGGTGACCGATGTTGGTCCACAGCGTCAGGCGCGTGCCGCCACTCAAGTCTTCGAGCTCCCACCGCATGTCGAAGCCGCCCCACTTGTACTCAAGCACTTCGGAAGCGTCGGCTCGCGTCACGGTTGTTTCGGTAATGCGGGGCACGGGCGCTCCTACCGTGGTGAGCTTCACCGTGGCTCCAGCCGTGGCCAGGCTCCCATCGGAGTCAAAGGGAGCCCACTGGCGCAGCTGCGCCGGGTCGGTAAGCGCCTGCCAGACTTTTTCCGGCGCGTGGCGCAGTTCTCGGACGAGAATGAGCGTCCACTTCTCTTCATTTTTTTGTCCCCGGTCCTTTCGAACCTGCGCTCCGCGAGCCGGACCCGGTGTGTAGTGCTGGAGGTCGCTCATCTTCTTCTCCATGTCTTCACCTTTCAGCCTGAATAGCGCGTCAACTGGGTGAGCTGAATGCAGTTGCCGCAGGTGTCGTTCAGCATTGCAATGGTCGAGCCGGTCACGTCGGTGGGCGGCATGGTGAACACCGCGCCGCGGGCTTTGATCCGCTCGTAGTCGCCCTTGACATCATCGGTGAAGAACATGGCCGCGGGCTGGCTCTGCTGGAAGATGGCCTGCTGGTAGGCTTTCGCAGCGGGGTTGTTGTTCAGAGCCAACTGCAGTTCAGTGCCCTCCGGTTCCTCGGGCGAGGCCACGGTCAGCCAGCGATATGGGCCGTTACTGAAATCGGTCTTCTTGGCAAAGCCCAGTACCTCGGTATAGAAGCGCAGGGCCTTCTCCTGGTCGTCCACGTATAGGCTCATCACTTTAATTTTCATTTGTTTCTCCTTGATCACGTTCGCGGTTTGGGCCGCGTCGTCTTCTCCTTAGTCTTCCTTTTCCTTGGTGCGCTTTTCGCTGGGGTTGATGATCCATGCGGCTGATGATGCATGCGGTCGAGGTGGCGTTCGAGAGCATCGATGTGAGCGGACCAGAACCGGCGGAACTGCGCCAGCCAGTCATCCAGCTCCTGAAGGGGTCCAGGTTTCAGCCGGTAGAGACGGCGCTGTGCGTCCACCGTGGACTCCACGAAACCGGCGTCGCGCAGGACGCGCAGGTGCTTGGATACGGCTGGCTGCGACATACGAAGTTGCCGCTCAATCTCTCTCACTGACTGTTGTGACGAGACCAGGAGGCTCAATATGGCGCGGCGGTTCGGCTCGGCAATGATTTCGAAGACAGATTCCACTCTCTTGATATACTCCACAGAGCATATACGTGTAAAGGCATATAAAAGAGATGGAGTTCAAGGCTAGGTTTCAGTCGGCGTGCGGGCATCGCACCGTCTGATGCGTTCTTGGCGAGTGCGATTCAGAGGGATTGCGCGCTCCGGGCCGCCGGGATAAAGGCAGGAGTGCAGTAGCTTTTGTAGGTTGAGTTTGAAGCGGTATGAACCAATCATTCCTAAGTGGTTTGGAAGGAATTGGCGGGGACGACGGGACTCGAACCCGCGGCCTCTGCCGTGACAGTCTAGGCAGACTTGTATTATCAGCGACTTACGTTCTCAGCGGGGGCTGCCAGTCGCTGTAAGGGACTGATAAGACGTGCTGTTGTGGGTAAGACTGTGGGTTGGAATCTCCAATTCGCAGCAACACTCGCTTCGTTGAATCAGCGGATCGACTGAGCCTTCTTCGCACTCGCGGTGCCTTCGTTCTTGCCGCGAGCCAGTCGTTCATCCATTGCCCTAGCGAGTTCAGACAGACGGAACCTCCACAGGCAACGTTGGCCGTCTCCGAGTGGATAAGCCGGGATCTTGCCTTTGCGTGCCAGCAGCAAAAGGTATTTTCTTTCGATGGACAGAAACTTCGCGGCGACCGTCGAATCTACGAACCGCTCAGGCTCCCGCTCTTTGTCGTCGGCCCGTGGCTGTAACGGAACGACCACAGCATTTCGGTCAGTTTGCATAAAACCTCCTGATAGGCCCCGGAGGATACCAGAATTCTCGACCCGAACGACTAGGGCGATACCCCTACCGCCCGATCAAGATCAGTGTGATCGGCAAGAAATCAGACAGCGTGGACAACATCAGGCACCGAGTTGGGAATTTCCCCGAGCGTGTAATCGAACTCCGCCGAGGTTGTCTCGCAAACCTGTTGACGCTTGGGATATGAGGAAACCTCCCACTTCAGGGCACGCCGCAGCAGACGCTTCATCCGCCTGTCGCCATAAATCCCAACGTATCTATGCTTCGGTGTCCCATCCAGAAACTCGCAGCCCTGCTCGATTAGAAGCTTCTTTTGATCGGCCCGCGTTCGCTTGTACCGGAGGCTCCCCCCAGTGCGGTCCCGAGTGAGACATTGGATTTTTCGGCCATCGTAAATCTTGCCTTCGGGCGTTCTGAATCTTTTCTTTGGTCTAGTCATGCCGCAGTACAAGAAATTATTCGCTTGGTAAACTGTGCCGACCTCGCCTGCCTCGGGATCAGAATAGGCGATGAAGACGTGGCAGCCCTTCTTCGTCATCTCTCTGCACGCCCCACTAATCAAAAACGACGCCGAATGGGGATGAGCCCAATGGACGCAGGCCCCGCGACACAACGTGACCACCTTGCCTTCGTGGTCCGGTCCACAGATCGAGGAAGCTCCTGCCGTCCTCCCAAAACAAACTGTCCCCGCAAGATGACGCCCAAAGAACAACCCGAAAGCAAACTCCGTGATTCCCATGTTCCCCAACCATTCATTGCCGAGAATCAGGTTTTTCGCCTCGTCGTAACTGATCTCACGCACGACCGCACTCTCAAAATCAGCAGCGAGTCTCCGCTTCTCCGCTATGTCAGGCTCGGGCTGCTCTGCCATGCGTTCCCGAATCAAACGTTGATACGCCTTGCCGTTCGCCCGGACTTCCTCGAAATTCTCAGACAGGTGCCTCTTGAAATTGTCTGATTCGCTCGCTGCATTCTCCAGAGCGGCTATGAGCCGCTTGTGAATTGTGGGATTCAACCGTTGGCGAGACTGAACTACCGCCTTCAGTTTTTCCTTCCTGCCGACCGACTCGATGTCCCTTATTAGTTCTGCCGCGATGACGTTGATGTCCGGCTCAACGGCTGAGCCCGTCGGCCTCATGACTTCCTTGACCTCTCGGAACAAAGCAGCCGTTGTGAGTTCTAGGTTCTTCTGCTTTGTCTGGGTGAGAGCCCTCTCAAATGTGGCCTCGTCGATTCGTCCCGCAAGCTGCTGCCATTTCGACGACTGATCGCGAGTGAGTCCGAGTTGAGGAAGTGTCGAAATGGCCGACAGTTTCGTGGGGCGTCCCCTATCCTTCGCTTGCCTCTGTCCAGTCTCCCGCATCTCCACCAGAAGTTGGCCCGCACGACGTTCGGCACGGAGCCTGATCTCGGCAGCCATGTTCTGCATTTCCAAATCTCTTGCCTGTTTCGCATAGACACGGACGGCTTCGGCCTTGTCGCGGATTTGCTTGACTTCATCGACGCGGTGAGCAGCAGCAATAGCCTTGCGAGCGGCATCGTAACGGACGAGTGCGACGGCCATACGAGTGGAATTGTCCGGTACCGTGGGACCCATTGCAAGTGGCGTGCGAGGTTAGCGACGACCGAGTTAGGTCGTCATGACCCCTACTCCTCGTCCTGCAACCTGAGGGCTGAGAACGGAGCGAAGGCTTCATGCAAGTTTCTTGGAAGAATCGTGACAGGGTAATACTTCAAATTGAGTTCGAGTTCTTCTGCCCCGAACTGCTCGATCAATCGTTCAATTTCCCCGGCGAACTTCCCAGTCACGGGATCGATTGCGTGCGAAACTTCGGACTGATACCGTTCCAAAAGATCGCGAAGCCTTTTCTCCAAAACTTCAATTGGATGGACTGCCATGATGACCTCCTTGCGTTTGAGTCCGCCGACTATCTCTATCTGAGGAAGTGAAAATCGAGATTTTTAGAGTCAGGTGAACAGACCATATCAGAGGGGTTATCAAAGATTGAAGTGTTGATGGGAAAGGCCGGGCGTCGTGTATGCAGAAAGTGTGATCGTTGTAGGAGCGGGGCGACTGCTATCATCGTCGCCAAGCGTGTCAGGGCACAAGGAGCGAAAACTGATGATTTCCCCCGCCACCGATGAAGAATTGTACGACTGGCTCCGCTGGGCCGAGGAAAGCGGCGGCGGCTTTCTGAAGACGATGGCTGAAGCCGCGTTGATTGCCGACCTAAAGCACTACAATCTGCTTCGGCCTGTTCTTCTCGAACTGAAGACGATGTATCCCGAGAACGGTAGTATGGACGAGCATTTCAACAATGACCTCGAAGTGGGATTGGACTGTTACGACCCCGAAACCAGAGTATTCCCAAAGATCGCCCAAGCTAAAGCTGGGCCAGAATTGAGTAAGCGAGATGTTCTGCTGATTCTGAAGTGGAAGCTTGGCCGGGTCAAGGTTTCCAATTACAAGACAATCTTGGACAAAAATATGGTCAAGATTAACGAGGCCGTCAGGGAAGCGGGCATAACCGGCCGTGAAATTGATGCTCTGAAAGCCTTGGAAGCAATCCCCGGCATCGGTTTAGCGGTTGCAACGGCCATTTTGACGGTCTGTTATCCCGACAAATTTACGATCATAGACGAGCGAGTCTTGGGAATGCTCGATCTATTGCCCTCCGCACCCAAGAGCAAGAACAGATACAGCACGGATGACTGGACGGCAGCAGAGTATTTCAACAAATTTCTCCCCGAAGTGAGAAAACGGAGCCAAGAATGGAGTTGCACGTTGCGAGACGCCGACAGGGCCCTCTGGGGGCTTTCGGTAAACAAAGATATCGAGGAAACCATTGCGATAAAAGAAGTCCCACCAGATACACACCTAGACCAATTGAAGCTGAGACATGAGGCTAGTGACGATAAGCGACTTGTCAAGTTAAGGCGATTGATGAAAAACGGATGGGGCGACGAGCGTCCCCTGCTTGTAATCGATGACGGCGATGGCTATCAGACGATAACGGGATGCCATAGAGCGTTCGTGGCGAAGGAATTGACGATTCCTATCCCGGTGGTGATTATCCCTGAGAATGCACTCACAAAAGAGCAGCGGGAAACAGTGTTGAGTGGTGAGACTCCGTACGAGACTTTAGAAAAGTTATTTACCGATGTTGGTTTGGAGAACGCGGCTGAGTTGATGCGGCAAGAGATGAAGCTTAGCTTAGCTGAGCCTGTATACCCTGCAGTAAAGGAAAGCACGTCATCGAAGCGACAGACGATCCACCGTGTAACGGACGGTTGAGACCAACAAAATGAGTTTCCTACACAACTGAGGAAGCAGATTTGACGCGTGGGACTCCCGGGTAATTGGAAAACATCGCAGCAGCTTTGCGGAAGAAGAGAAAATCCAGTAGACAGCATGAGTCCGAAAACTGACGCCCCCGCGATTACTCCTGATCTCGATCTTGATGAAGGCACGACCCACGAGCCGTCTGGCCCGCTCATCCGCTGCCCGCAGTGCGGCTGGTCGCCGCGCAAAGAAGACCGTTGGTCTTGCTCCTGCGGACATGAGTGGAATACGTTCGACACGGGAGGAGTCTGCCCAGCCTGCCTCCACCAATGGATCGAAACTCAGTGCCTCTCATGTAGTCGATGGTCGCCGCATTCGGATTGGTATGCTAAATAGCTTTACGTCACGGCGGACTATTTAAGAACGTAGGAGTTGCTTTGCTCTCTCTAAGGGCATATTTCGACAGCAGCGGAAAACAAAGTGACAACTACATGACACTCGCTGCATTTGCGGCAAGTGAGGAAATGTGGACTGAATTCGATTTGGAGTGGCAGCGCATTCTCGACGGACACACTCCAAAGGCTAGTTATGTGCACATGCGGGAGTTGGCTCACCAACAACGGGCTTTTTCAGCCAAGCTAGGCTGGAACGAGGAGAACGCGTTTGGGCTTTCCAACAAATGCCTGATGTACATGTCGCAACTCGACAAGAAACGCTTTCGGATGTTCTACTGCTCCGTCGATTTGCAGGCTTGGCGGAAGCTAAAAAGTGAGACTTACCAACTTCCTACACCAACTGAACTCTGCAACACCTTTTGCTCTGAGTTCATTTTGATGTGGTATATGCATCAGTACCCAACGGACCTTATCGACCCACGAACGGACAGCGTTCGATACTTCTTCGACAATGGCGAAGCCTTCAAATCGGAGTTCGAGAACAAATGGAAAGAGGAAACGCGCAAAGCGGAGCGTTCCAAATCGTGGAGTTTGTGGCGACTGGTGAAAGAGGTATCCGGCGTTGATATGAGGAAGGTGCCGGGGGTTCAGGCGGCGGACATCCTTGCGTGGGCAGTTAACAGGGACGCCACAATTGACGGGGGAAAAGGAAAGTTTCTACGGCACATCATGCATCAAGTGATTCCGGCTTCCTATGTGGTGTGGGATGAAGCCATTTTCCGAAAGCACTACAAGCCATTGCTTTATTTGCGGTGAAAAAGTCAGCCTTACTTCGTCCGGTGCTCAGCCGTGGGCACATCGAACGCCATCACCGTGACGATGATTTCACGATTCGGGTCGTTCGGTTGGTGGAAGACATAGCCGAAGTTTGATTCACCGGAGCTTCCGCTGGTTCGTTTGTAGCACTTGTGCTTGGGTACAATCTCACTGATTTTCTTCAGCACATCTGTGAAGTTTGCGTTACGGTTGAAGATCATGACCGCAGCCTTGGTGTCGCGCCAACTCAGATAAGAAAGCAATTGGTCGATGGTTTCGAGGAACTGCTTCTCGCCTCCCCAGAACTTGCACTCTGCGACGAAGACATTCTTGCCGTCAGCCCGGATTAGAATGTCGGTCTTCCCCTGAAAATTGAAAGTCTCACCTGTAGCTCCACCCTCGTATTGTGAGTTCAACTGAACCAAGAAATGTGTTCTTAAATCTTCTTCCCCCATGTTTTCAAAAGCTTTCGGACTCCTCTCCATTACCTGAACCATGTTGCGAATAATTTCAAGAATGTTCTCGTATTCTTCGATTGCAAGGGCAGGCTCCGGTTTGAACGATGAAGATGAGGTAGGCGGTGGAGCAATCTTCGGCGTACGTCGTTGCACTGGCACGGCGTAGGTCGCGGGTACCCCCTCCCGGCGTCTAATTGGATAGCCGAGCGATGCTGCCATGTGAGCATCATTGAGCAACTTCTGCTTTCTCTGGGTCACCTGTTGCCGAATTTCCTGCTCCAGTTCGCTATTATGGCGGTCAATTGCCATTTTCAAATTCTGCAAGTTTTGCCTAATGAGTTGCACTTCATTTTTAAATTCTCGCTTCGCAGACTCAGGATTGAGATTTGCACCTGCATAGGTAAAGTTAATTTCGTTGTTGTGCACTACGGCTCGCGAACCAGACGAACTGTACGTGAA
This sequence comes from uncultured Acidobacteriaceae bacterium, assembly GCA_963825155.1. GTDB lineage: Bacteria > Acidobacteriota > Terriglobia > Terriglobales > Acidobacteriaceae > Sulfotelmatobacter. Next base: position 576,775 of record CAWGRZ010000010.1, read on the forward strand.
GTTTTGTGGCTGCACGTCAAAGAAGGCCGCGTCTCCGGTGAACGGGAGAATGAACGTGAACTCGGTTCCTGCAACATAGAAGGGGCCACTATGGTCGAAAAACACCCGGTTGGGGTCTCCGCTCACGTCGATTTGCTTCTCACGATAATCCATTTCGATCTTCGACTCATCAATCGTCGGCACGTTCAATGTGAACTCCTCCACGAGAGAAGCAACCAAATCTTGTTCACTGGCATTGAGCAAATAATCCGCTTTGAGCGACTGGAGTTTTTCTTTTAGCTTCTGCTTTTGTGCCGGAAGAACGTCGAGAATCGAGTATTTGTTGAAAAGCATTTCTCTCTCACCTACACGCAGTATGGCATACGAGTCCCCCGACTATCGCGGGCGAGGCGTCGGACTCAGGAGAAGCGGGGCTCGGCTTTCAGACAGAAAAGACTGAAGGGTGTGTTCTGCTGGATTTGGATGATTTCTATTCGGGTAACCGGAGTACGGGAGCCTCAGATCGGCAGCAGACGCCAAAATGCTGCCACAGCCGAAACCACGGGCTATGTGCGAGCATTTCGTCGTGCCTTCGATTGGCAGCAGAGATGTCGCTTGCGCTGAGTGGCCTAATATCCGGCGCTTCGAACATTTCCTGTATCTGCTCAATCTCGTCAATGATGCGTTCAACGTCCATGCGTCTCAATCATCTAAGAGAAGGCGCGGAGCGGTCAACCTGAAGCGGCAACTAGCCTGAAATCCCTCGGTTTGTGACCAGATAAACCGCAAAGCTTCCCAGCCAATGACCGCCCTTGCACTCCGACGCTAGAATGTGGATTGATGTTTAAAGTCGCTAGCTGGAATTTGAATTCTGTTCGCTCTCGGCTGACCCATGTCACGGCATGGCTGAAAGTTCGCGAACCGGATGTGTTGTTGCTGCAAGAATTGAAGGGGACGGAGTTCCCGTCCGAAGCCTTCAAGTCGCTCGGCTATGAGAGTGTAGCGGTGACGCAGAAAGCCTATAACGGGGTTGCGATTCTGTCGCGACATCCGATGAAGACGATTGCTAAGGCTCTCGTCGGAGACGATTCCGACAGTCATGCGCGGTTCTTGGAGGTAATCATCAGGGACATCCGCATCGTCAATATTTATCTTCCCAATGGCAATCCGGTAGGGAGTGACAAGTTTGCGTACAAGTTAGCTTGGATGGATCGACTGACTCAGCAAATGATTAGATGGAAGCAGGACGATGTGCCGACGCTAATAGGCGGCGACTTCAACGTGATTCCTGAGGACATCGACTGTCACAAGCCGTCATCATGGGAGCACGATGCTTTGTTTCAGCCGGAGCCGCGAGCCCGCTATCGTGCGATGTTGGGTATGGGCTATACGGATGCGTTCCGGTCGTTGCACGTGGGCGAAATAGGACACTTCACATTTTGGGATTACTTTCGGCAGGCGTTCCAAAACAATCGAGGTATACGAATCGATCACTTCTTATTATCCCCAACGCTGGCAGATCGACTGGAAAGCTGCGAAATCGATAAGGGACCTCGCGGGCAGGAAAAGCCGTCTGACCACACCCCCATAATCGTGACGCTATCCGATCTGCCATAATCTCTCTGTGCGCGAGCCGCTACTGACACTCGCGGAGAAAACAGATCATCGAGGAACAGTCGATGGATGCTTGTGAATCGGGAGTCTTTAATCGAACATTATGAGGTTTACGCCAACAGCGCAGTTTGGATTCATCACCGACAGTTCAGTGCGCGAAATCGTGGAGGACTACCATCGTCAGGCGGTCTGTGCATTCGAGGCAGGCGCATATCTGGGAACGCTCGTAGCCTGCGGGGGCGTATTGGAAGGAGTGCTGGGATGGGTTCTGCTTTCTAAGGGCATAACTCGCATAGGAAAGAAATCCGTTGAAGAATGCTTTCTTCCCGAATTGATCGAATCTGCCGTGCAAGAAGGGTTGTTGGGAGAAACAGCGCACACTTCGACGTGGGCGGTGAAGGAATTCAGGAACTTCTTACACCCATACAAGCTGATACGCCAGCAGACCAGTGCGAGGCCAGATCAATCACTCGCTCTCAACTCTCTGTCTGCCGTAGACGAAATTCTACGGAGTGTTTGCAGCCGGTTGACGGGGCCTGAAGGGAGAGCGAGTGGGAATATGTGACTTCTCGGAGGAAGAGTCCCTCCTGATGACCTACCTAAACTTCGCATGGATATGGCCGAAGAGGCTTGCTGCTTGTCGTTCTCCACGTTCGAACGGTGATATTTCTAAACTCCGAACTTTGGGGGTTCGCGCCATCGTCCGGCTTGAACATTTTGACATCCCAACCGAGTCGCTGCACGCTGCGGGAATAGACGATTGGCGTGAACCCGTGGCCGATTTTCAGGCTCCTACTCAAGATCAGATTGAACGGACAGTGTATTTCGTCGTGCGAGCTTTATCGGAGGGAAAGCCTACCGCTGTGTCATGTGGTGCAGGATACGGAAGAACCGCGACTTTACTAGCCTGTGTGCTCATTGCTTCAGGGAGCAGTTTTGAAAACGCTATCCAAGAACTCGTGCGAAGCAATACGCACCGAAAGCCTGAGACGAGTCAGCAACGAGAGGCCGTCTTGTTGTTTGCCGAGCGCCTGAAGAAGGGTGAGATTCCAGATCGATTCGGGGTATAGTTCGGGAGGTTCTTTGCGTCTCCCTTTCGGCAAGGCCACAATGCTCGACTCCCACGTGCACTGAGAGGATGAATCACGAGAAGGCGCGTATGGAAATCTGTAAGGAGACTCGGTTTCACGAGGCTGGTCATGCCATCGGAGCGGTGATCTCGGGAATCGGATTGGACGCGAGGGGAATTCAGATTGAAACAGACTACGATGCCATCACTTACGTCGCTGAGCTACCTATCAGCGAATGGACGGAAGATTGGTGCGTCCGTCGTGTGGCAGTGAAGCTCTCGGGTGGAGCGGCAGAGATGCGTGTTCGAGATCAAGAATGTGATCGTAGCACCTTTCAATCTGACTCCCACTATTTCACGGACTACCAAGAGGGCCTACAAATCCTACAAAAGCTTCAGACCTACAGAGGCCAGTGTGATCCCGCAGGACTAGAGGAACACCTACGTAGAGCATTGGTGATGGCCTGCACTATTATTTGCGACAACTGGCGAAAGGTAGAGAAAGTTGCGACGGCTCTGTCTTCGAGTCCCCACTTAGGGGCGTCTCATGTAAACGCCATCCTCGATGCTCCAAAAGGCTGACGGGGCACGTTACAGCTAGCACACGAGATTGAGGCCCCTTCGTCGTGCACGAACGTATAAGTTCGTCACCAACGTGCCTCGGCTGAACTCGACTGCACAACCTCAACAGCATCAACAACGGGGACTGACGGCGGTACGGAGCCTTCGTCACCAGCCCGTGCGCTCTTTACCAGTTTGCAAACCATGCTGCGGGAAACCCCCCATTTCTTCGAAACAGCGGTCAGAGTCATCCCACTCAATCGGTCGCGGACAATGGCTGGCTCGATCAATGTTCATCGGTGCGCGTCCGATTCGCACCCCGTCGAGCTTCGCCCTCCGCATTCCCGCCAAAACTCTTTCCCGTATCAGGTCGGATTCGAGTTCGGCAATCGAGCCAATTAGTGTTAGGAAGAGTCGCCCCATCGGGCCGCTGGTATCGATGTTCTCCCGCCGGGAAACAAACTCGATTCCCAGACTGTCGAACTCGTCCATGACCTGCAAGAAAGTGCTTGACACTCCTCGCCACTCGGTCGAACGCCGCAACGAGCACGACCGAGAATTTCTTCCGCCGCGCATCGGCCATAAGCGTGTCTAGCCCCGGACGCCTCGCCTTGCGTCCCGAGACTCCCCAATCTCGATACTCCTGCACGACCTCGAAGCCTCGGTCCGCACGCAAGCTCGCGCAGATCGTACAGCTGCGACTCGACGTGCTGGTCGGGTGTTGACTCGGACGTAGATCGGCGGCTTTCTTCATTCGGCTCAATGCTCCTTTCTAGTCGCTAACTCTTTGTTCTCGGCAGCCTGTACTTGCCCTGAAGCAGTTGGACGGCTTGCCCGTTGCAGCCGTCGAACAAAATCGTCTCTGAGTCGAACTTTGCTTGGAATCCCGCTCGCTGCAAGCAGGCTTTTGCCTTCGACACGCTCAACACCATAAAAAGGTTGCTGGCGAATTTGTTTTGCTGAAATGGAAGTTGCAGAAACGGGATGCCCGCTCTGAATAGGGCAATCTCCGCATTCATGATGTGTTCGCCCTCCGCAACGCGGCGGTTGAAGGACTCGCGCTCAGCGGTTTCGGACGCCTGCGGCTCTTCGGCAGCCTCCGCGAGAATTTTCTTCAATTCGTCCAGTGTCGCCTGCCGCCAGTCGGAGTCTTCGTCTCGCAGTTCCAGACTGGGGACGGCAGGCGTCAGGGCAAAGCTCCCGAGATTCGGATCGTGGATCACAATATCGAAATCACCCGAACGAAGATCGCGTCGAACTCGAACCGACTCGAATGTGATCCCGCTTACCTTCACATTTACTTGCCTCACATCTGCTCGGTCAGGTCTATTCATCCGCCCTCCAGAACTCGGAACCGCATTCTGGGCAGACCAGCGATGTCTCGCGCTTCTCGATGAGTCGCTCGCTGGCAGTTTCAACGATGACGCTTTCAGGCCCCAGAAGATTCAGATCGCTCCAGACGTAATCGGTTATTAGTCGGCCAATGGTGCTGTTGGGCAACCCCACAAGTCTTTCCTTCAGAATCACACCGACGCAGAGCGAGCCCAGCACGCGCTCACAGTGACCCTTGGAATGTGAGAGCCTCCGCTGTTCCTCGATGAGGCCCTCCACGCTGATTTCATCGTCTCCGCTGTAGTGGGCGTGCACGCATGCCGGTTATACCCATTTCAAACGGGAAATCGATAGGAATTCAGAAAGAAAGTTGGAGTAACCGCTGTGCGAGATTACTGGCGTGCTACTCCCTGCACTCGGGCGTGCTACTCCTGCACTTTTTTCTTGGATTTTCTATCGATTTTGCGAACGGCATGGGTACTATCCGGCAGGAGGAAACATGCTAAAAAAAGAATACGTTCGCGACGGCAAACGGCAGATTATCGGTTCGGTCACGACTGGCTACGTTGGTTCGTTCGAGACAATCGTCAGGGACGAACAGAACCACATCGCTGGGCGCACCAGTGAGCGATTTCAGACCACGCGTGACGAGGATAGCAAGTTGGTTTCCATCAACATCTCCGACCCCGGCCTGCTAATTCGGTCAAAGAAGTAGACACGACAGCCCTCCCTCATAGGGTGACCCGCTTCACAGACAGCAAACCGACCGCTGCCTCACAATTGCCATTGCGAATGCTATTGACGGGGAGGAACCGATGGGTACACAGGTTAGTGTTTCCGCAAGCGAGACGATGGAGTGTCCTCTGTGTCTGGGTGAGGGCAAACTGAAGCGAGCCGAGGTTTTGGAGCGGCTTGGCATGAAGGATTTTGCCCGTGTTGCTCAACTCAGTGCCGAGGAAGCTTTTCGGCTCCTCCGACAAAAGCACACGCAGGATGAGAGCAATGCGTGGGTTCGTTTCGAAGCGGAACTCACGAAGCAGGTAACCGCCATAACCGAGCGGTACAACAGCCAACTTCAGACACTACGCAACGAGAAGGGTGGGCTGGAGATACGTCTTCAAGAGCTTGAGAAAAACCAAGCGGAGATACTCAAGAACGCCAAGCAGTCGGAGCGGTTGGAGACCGAGAAAGGACTCCGAGACGAGATGCTGGCTCTCGACGGACGGATCAAAGAACTGGAGGCTCAAGCCAAGGTCGCCGAGAGCCAGAAGGCTGTCGAGGTCGAGCGCGTGCGATTGGAACTGGAAGGCAAGCTCGGCGCGGAGCAAACCCAAAACAAGGATTTGACTCGACGTGTTGACGACTACTTCGGCGAGATCAGCAAGCTCCGTGAGCGAAATACTGAACTGGAAGCGGAAATGGCAAAGGTCGCTCGGGTGGGCAAACGGGAGGAGATGGACTTTGCGGATGAGGCAAGGACTTGGGCGGGGATATGGATCAGCGAGAAGCTGTCCAAGTACGGAGATTACATACTGGCATACAGAGACCCCAGCGGCAGCCCGCTGGAGCCACGAATGCTCGTGGACAACAAGGACAAGGAATCCATCATCACGGAAGGCGATATCGACAAATTGATTCGAGATGCCAACGAACGTTCAATCCCAGTGGCGGTACTGCTCACCCGAGACGAGAATCAGCTTCGCCAGCTTGACAGGGACACCCGCTGGAGCCCCAAGGATGGTATCTGGATACTGCGAACGACACGGCAATGGCTTGCGAGAGACCTTGATGTGCTCAAGCCGTTGTTCGAACGCATGAGAGTCGAAGGCTCCGACTTTCTGCAAAAGAACGCGGCTCTCGCAGAGGAGGTACGCCGCACTTTTGCAGACATTGACGAGATCGAGAAGGAATTGAGGAAAGCATCAAGAGCAATCGAATCGGCAAGTGATCTGGTCGGGAGTTACAGGGTTCGTTTGCAGTCGCTCTGCGCTGTTGCTGCCACTGAGAAAATCACGGCACGAGTTGCTGACATCGATCCGAACAGTGCCGAGCCTCAAACGGTGGTTGCGTGAACCCTCCTGTGAGCACTCAGATTTCCAAGTCCAAATTCGTCGCCGGGGCGCAGTGCCTAAAGCGCCTCTACTTTCAGGTGCACCAACCTGAACTGGCGGCAGAGCCAGACGCCTCAGGCTACGCGATCATGGAGCAAGGTCAGCGACGTGGGCATGCTTGCCCACCAGTTGTTTCCCGGTGGTGTGAAGGTTGACAGTTCTGGTGGACTGGGACAGGCGATCCGCACCACGCGAGAGCTAATTGCGAACCCTGAGGTTCCTGCCATCTTCGAGGGCACTTTCGAGAACGGCGGCGTGCTCGTGCGGGTGGACATCCTGCACCGCCGCCGAGATAAGCGATGGCGTCTGATCGAGGTCAAGTCCACTACCGACCTCAAGGATCAGCATCTTGACGACGTGGCGATTCAGTACCGCGTCGTTTCTCGATCGGGGCTGGACTTGGCTTCCTCATGTTTAGCCCACGTCAATCGAAACTATGTGTTTGATGGCGGCTCCATCGATCGTGCGGCGAGTTCTTCAAGATCAGGAACCTGACTCGGCGGGTCGAGAGGCTCCAGCCGAAGCTCACTTTCCAGCTTCGGTCAGAGTTCTCGAGTACTGGCTATGCCCACAGCCTCCGACCAATCACCCGTGGGTTCCGCATTGCACCGACCCCGTCACGTGCGAGTTCTACGACCGCTGCAATCCCCCGCGCCCAGATGACCACATCGGATACCTGCCAAGAATCCAAGCCAGCACGGTGGAGGAACTGGTGGAGATGGGCGTCGAGTCCATTCGCGACATCCCAGATGATTTCCCGCTGAACGAGCGGCAGCGGCGTGCGGCTACGAGCGTACAAACGGGGAAGCCTTGGTTCAGCGACGACCTCGGCAAAGAGTTGGGGGCGTTGAAATATCCGCTCTGCTTCATGGACTTTGAGACGATCAACCCTGCCATCCCACGATTCGCGGGCATGCGACCCTACGACCAGACTTCCTTTTCAGTGGTCAGTTCACGTGCTGAGCGAGCCCGGAGCGGAACCTGAGCACTTCGAATTTCTCGCCATGAATAGGAACGATCCCCGGCGCGAGTTCATCACTTCGCTATGCTCTGCCCTTGGCAAGAGTGGAAGCATCGTCGTCTACAACCAGCAATTCGAATCGCAGCGGCTCTCGGAACTCGCGGCTTGGCTGCCTGAGTTCTGCGGGGCGCATCAAGAAAATCCAGCGGCGTCTATGGGACTTGCTTCCTGTGGTTCGAAACCATGTCTACCATCCGGCATTCGCTGGATCGTACTCGCTCAAGGCGGTGCTGCCTGCGCTCGTCCCCGACATGACCTACGAGGACATGGAAGTGGCGGAATGGCATGGACGCAGGGGTGGCTTGGGAATCGCTGGTGTGGGGAAACTTGGATCAGGTCGAGCGCGACAGGATCAGAAGGGACGCTGCTGGAATACTGCGGGCAGGACACGCTGGCAATGGTCAGACTGCTTGAAAAGCTCGGCTGGTTTCGAATTGACCTATCCGGTCTTTCGCACAGGGCAGTCAGTTGTTGAAGTTTTTCCACCGGAGCCCAGTTGTTAAGCCATTTCGTGAAGTTGCGAGTTGGTTCCCGATACTTGCCGTTGGCTACGCAAAGCCGATCTTCACTCCGCAAGCCCCTCGTCTCCCAGCAGTTCTCTCTTTCCGTAACCCACAGGTAGCTCTGAATCTTTTTCTGCGAGCCGTGAATTGATTCGAGCCGCCGCAGCAAGTCCTTCGGCGGAACGATGACGAAATCCTTCGAGCGCCTATCAAACCCAAGCAGTACGAATACCCAGAAATCTGCTGGGGATGCCCGAAGCTTGTCTCGGTTGATTGTCCACCAGCCACATGCGCGGAGGCTCGTCTGAAATTCTGGCTTCATATGGGTAACAAGGAAGTCTTTAGAGAACTTCACCTGAAGTGATACGGTGCGCCGACCCTTGTGGTCGGAAACCAACAAGTCTACGCCTGTATCCCGAGACGGAATCCACACGTTCACGCGCTTGAATTGTTCTTCAATGTGTGACCCGACGAGGTATTCTCCGCCGTGAACCGTAAACAATGGCTTCATGAGGTCGCAGCCTCCCGCTTGAGGTCTTCCGGCACCCGAGGCTGGTGAATCACGTCCGACCAGCAGCAATTGGGATACTGCCCTCGTACAGTAGCCTCAGAGCCGCAACCCATGCGGTCAATTGCTCGCGGGCAAGGTCCTTTGACACCGCCTCGTGCTCTTGGTGAGCGATGTACTTGTTCCTGAACTGGTAAGCCGAGACCCAGAATGTCCAGCAATTGCTTGTCATGTTCCGACCCAAACTGAAGCTTGATCGCACTGAACACGCCGCCGAGAACTTCGTTCGACTTTATCGCGTATTCGAGACAGAACTTCAGGTGACCCATCGGCGAAATCGGCGACCGAAAGACCAGCGTCCTCTCCAGCTTCTTGAGTTCATCTTGATAGTATTTCCATTTCTTCTGGTCGATGCTCGATAGTATGGGATTGAAAAAATCCTTTTCCGCCATGCGCCCGGTCGGCATTACGGGCAACAATCTAGCGAGGATCAAGGTGTTGCACGCGTCTTCCATTGCGCCAAGCAAAGGCGTGAAAACGGGCGAGAACGAGATGTTCTCTTTGTTCTCCAGAAATCTGAATAGCATCACGGCTTGCTCAATGTTGCTCTGGTAGCGCGACGGAAGCTGGGCAAACGCCTTCTGGGGTACGAATTCCTCTACAGCCCCCCTACCCGCAGGCTGCTCAAATGGCAAGGAGGGCTGAGAACGAGCGGCTTCGACAAGGAGATCAGCAAGGGCAGGTCTGCACAGCGAAACTAAATCGTTGAAGTCTGGGGAGGAGAGCCTCTCGAAGGTGCCCTGCGGCACATAGACATAGTTCCACTTTGCTGCCTTCGAACTCGCTGCCTTGCACCACCCTACTGCGGCCCTCGCTTTCGCGGAGACATCTTGATCCGCTCGACCCTTTGTTTCGACGAGGTAACAATTGTTGTCGGTGCCATGAACGAAAAAATCGGGCGTGTAGAAGGCAAGCCGTGTGCCACCCGACAAGTAGTCAATCCGAAGCGCCTGCGGACCTGCGTTCTTTGCGAAGGCAATCACGTCGGGCGAAGCCCCGACGAACTTCGAGAAGGCGACTTCCAACCCTTGATTGCAGGGAACCAAGTTGAAGAGAGTCTTAGGCGAGCTAACAGTCGGTCGGCTTTCCGAGTGTGTCACCTGATACGGTTTCCAATGACTTAGCAGCGCGGGATCGCCAGCGCGTTGACGCTTCTCTTGCTTCGTGATCCGCTGTTGAATCAGAGGCACAAAAGTGGCTCGAATGTGCTCCGCCACATCGGCATCCGGCAAGCGATTGATGAGTCGCTGATCGCTTAGATCGGCGTGGACTCCGAACAGAATGTCCTCCAAGAAGGTCTGTATGAGCGGGGCAAGAACCGCGTGCAATCCACGAACCTTGCACATTCTTTCTAGCTGTTCCCGATAGAAGGAGACCGCGCCAAATCCGCTTTTCAGGAGCGGGATTTGGATTTTCATCTGCTGGATTATTTCGTCCGTGAGCAGGGTTCGTCCTTCGTAGTCCAATTCCGCCGCGCCCTTCTCTCCGAGCCGAATTGGCTCAAACCCGGCGCTTGAGAAACGCTTGCGAACATCATCCATGGTCAGGTCTCCCAGTTCTGGGACGATTCGATACTCCTCGCTGACCGTTGGAAGTGCAATCTCCATCTCGCCGAAGCTCGGCTTCTTCTCGTCCGGGAAGATTGCGACAGTTGTGCGAGGAACCTTATCTACCTCCACAACCTCGATCTCAACACCTTGCTGACTCAACTCCTGTTGGTACAGGGAAGCGAACGCTTTGTGCTCTACGACTGTTAGGATTTCGCTCGCCTGCCCCGGCGGAGTCATCCGACGCAAACCTCTGCCGAGCGTCTGTTCTGGCAGAATGTCTGACTTTGATGTGAGCGGGCGTAGCGGCACAATTGTGGTTACGTTCCGAATGTCCCACCCTTCTCGCAACATCAGTACGGAGACGATGCAGGCATGTTGAGGGTTCTCGTCAAGCTCTCGCGACAGCTTTCGTAGTTCCTGAAGGTCTTCGTCGGAGATGTCCTTATCGCTTTCTACAAATTCATAGGTTACAGCCTTGCCCCGCCCTACCTTTTTGAGCTTTCCTTTGAGATTTGTGTGCAGGTTTATGGTTCTGCCGTTGAGTTCCTTGTAGAGTTCGGACTTATTCAACTCTTGAGCGATTTCGTCAGCGGCATCTGTGTCCTCGGTCATAACGAACATGATAGGTTTCTTGCCACTCCTAGCCCACTCTTCTCTGGACGCTTTCCATCGCTCATACCCGAGCAGCAAGTGCTGCTGATAACGCTCGGCGGCATTCTCCGAGAGGCGTTCCGTCAATTGGCTGCACCTGCCGATGACGGGTGTCTTGACGATCCCAGCATCGACCGCCTCGCCCAGCGGTGAGTCGCAAATGATGTACTGGAAATACTGCCCCTTGTTGTCCTTGGGCGTCGCTGAAAAGTCCAGTTGGGCGCAAATGCCCTCGGAGCCGTTCCGTTCGCGGATGGCGCGATCAACGAATTCAATAGCCTCATTCCATGCGGATTCTGGGTCCCAAACGTGATGCGCCTCATCGTTGAGAACCATCACACGGTCGTGGGAGGTTATTCGTTTGCGCAACTCCGCACCCGTATCTAGTGCTTTGGCTTTCGAAACTGCGGGACCCGCCCAATCGTAGGTTTCGGACTCCTTCTTGCGCCGTTTGGAGGTGTCGTAGAGGCGATGAATGTTCGTCAGGTAAAGGGTACCGCCAGTACTTGCCCCTCCAGCCTCATCTTGGAGAACCGTGCTCAGATTCCAATCACCGCGCCATGTGGTGGGAATCAGCGGGTCAGTTTCGAAAATGGTCGGTCCTCCGGCAGGCGGATCGAAATCCTCTTTCAGCCGCTCGAAAACTGTGATGTTCGGCGCGATGACCACAAAGTGGCGTGCCATAGGCGAGTCAGTCTCGCGCAAGGCGTGAAAGTAGCTCCACACGATGGCGAGACTCATCACCTTCGTCTTTCCTGAGCCTGTCGCCATTTTGAAAGCGTACTTCGCCCACAGGTCCTTTTCTGGATCGACGCCCAGCGCCAAGGTCTCAGCTTCATAGCCCCCAAACTCTGCCATGAGTTTCGTCACGCGCTCACATCGAATCACCTCTTTCAGATAAATGAATGTCTCCATCGCTTCTCTCTGACAGAAGTGATACCGAAAAGATACCTCAGAGCCGTCTTTAGCCTTCACGGTGTGGTCCCGAAGAAACCAGTGTTCCAGCAAGTCGCGGGTCGTATCAGATGCGCCGGGGTACAAGCTCTCTCGCCACTCACGCACAGCGGCTCGGACATTCTGCGCGTTGGTAAGCGGGCTTGGGCGTCTGCTGTTCTTTATTTCGCCGCCCTTCAGCCGATGCTTGTTTGGCTCTTCCCACGGCTGGTACAGGGGTTCGAGTGCTTTGGGATTAAGAATATCGTCTGGCATTTCTTCTCTATGTTTCTATTGGTACGGTGATGCTGGTATCACACCCAAACGTGTCCACGACCTTCACACACGCGGTGTGCTTTCCGAGCGTCGGATAAACAAAATTCTGGTCACTGATCGTGGGAAGGCTGCGATCTTTGCGTGTGCGGTATGCCTGCCAGTGGTGCTTGAATGGTTGCCCGTCTCGGTAGTCGAAATCGACCGCCCAAAAATCGATGAAGTCAAACCCGTGTTTGATGGCGCGTTCCTCAAGTGCTTGCAATTCTTTTTCTGGAATCTCAGCTAATGATGGCAAGAAAGTCTTCAGCTTGATGTTAACTGCTCTCTCTTTCCCTGCTTTCGTAATGACTGGCTCCGCTTGTAATGTCGCGATCTCGAAGAATGTGACCTGAGTCCTGTTCTTCTCCATGATCTCCCGTGGTATTCGCACCAGTCGGATTTCCATCCCCAGTTCCGCTTGTAGTGAATTGGCTTGCAGCCGCAAGTCCATTTCAAATTCCCAAGCAAGACAGTTGACTTGCTTAGCACCCGCTGCCTTCGCTGCCTCTGCTACCAGCCTGAGTTCTCGTCGAGTGAATATACTGTCGATGCTGTCCACATGGACTAGAGCAGGTCCCTTACGACCGTGGATCAGGGGTGATGTAGAGTTCTGAATTGGCTCCGCTTTGTAAAATTCGAGCACGATGCGCCGATGTTCTTTATCCGCCCCTTTCAGCCGCTCCCGCTGCCACCACTGCCGTTCATAGCGACCAAGGTTGTAAACATCAAAGGCGCGGTAGGGCTTTCCTTCCGCATGAAGAGTGCGTTGTAACTCAATCAACCGCTTTCGGCTTGTGTGGATACCGAACCTGCCAAGGTCTGACATGATCCAGCGGCGACCGAGTCGCTCCGCCACCGCGCCAGTTGTCCCCGAGCCGCAGAAGAAATCTGCGACGAGGCTCCCCTCCTCTGAAGAAATCCTCACTATTCGTTCCAATAATGCCTCTGGCTTCTGTGTTGCATATCCGACCGCTTCCTTTGCTCGCGAATTGATGGCATTGAGGTCCGCCCAAATGTCCTGCGCGGGGAGTCCCGGCATTTCGTCTAGGTATCGTTTGTATCTCGGGACAGCACCCGGACTTGGCTGTACGATTTTTCCCGCCTTATATAGTTCCTCCATCCGCTGTTTGCTGTACCGCCAGAACCTCTTTACCCCTAGAAAGTCATAGCTCGGGTTTCCTTTTCCAGCGCCCCCCGGAGCAGTCAGATTATCCAATTCGAAACGCCGCCCAGTCTCAGGTTCAACGTTCTTGTAGTGCGTCTCTAGGTACTTTTCGTCGTAGCGAGAGAACTGAGTGTTCCATACGTATCGCTCACTCTTTGTGTAAAGCAGAATGACATCATGGAGTCGCCCCAAGTGTTCGGCTCCTTGAGTTGTATCGCTATGGGCAGTTTGCCTTTTCCAGATTATCTGATTGATGAAGTTCTGCCGCCCGAAGACATCATCGAGTATCGCCTTCACGTAGTGGGACACTAACCAGCCAACATGAACGTAGATTGTTCCCGTCTCTGACAAAAGCTCGTTCATCAAAACCAACCGCTCGTACATCATGTGCAGGTAAGAGTCGGTTCCTCTGCCCCACATGTCCCGGTAGGCAATAAGCTCAAGGGTCGATTGATCCTTTTCGATTGTTTCATCGCCGTCGCCGACCGCGACATCCATCGTAAAATCAGCACCCACGTCGAACGGCGGGTCGATGTAGATCAGATCAACTTTGCCTTTGAAGTCTCTAAGGAGACTAGCGATGATGAGCTTGTTGTCTCCCCAGATTAGCTGGTTTCTGAAATCTCCCAGCTTTTGAGCTTGCTCATTCAGTACGAACAACGCTCGTTGATCCCCAACAGCCTCAGCCCGACTACGCGGCTCATCAATGGTCTCGATCTTCTGAAGTGGTAATGCCGCACCAGCGATGTCAACCTCACGTCGTCCGCCATATTCGTCGTATTTTCCCTCCCAGACAAGCTGGGTTTTTATCTGAGAGAGCGGGTGAGGATTGTCAGGACCGTAGCGATTTGATGCCGGAACAGTGCGACCTGCTACCGTTGTAACCATTTTTGTGACCATAGATGTTTATTGCCAATGCAGAGCAATGATACATCGAAGTCTCGGAGCGGCGGCGCCATAGGCTGTTTGGTCCCCCGGCGTTCGTCCGAACTCTGGAAGTCCAGCTTTTTCCTTGGGAAGAACAGAAAAATAGGGTTTAGGATTACGTGTTAGATGAAGCTTTGCGGAGTGTCTATCTCTAATTTCCGTGTGTTCAGATTGCCCACGAAGATTACGCTGGATGATCTGACAGCCCTTATTGGACGAAACGATATTGGAAAATCATCAGTGCTGGAGGCATTGGAAATCTTCTTTGAAGGTGAGCATCTCACGCTAGACGTAGACGACCCAACCAAGGGTAGCAATAGTTCCGAGGTGCGTATCGCATGCGAGTTCACAGACTTGCCTGCTGAGGTGATTCTTGATGTTGAAGCGAGAACGACTCTTCAAAACGAATATCTCCTAAACACTGCGGGAAATCTGGAGATCGAAAAAGTCTTCGACTGCTCCAGAGCTAAAATCACTCCTCAGGTCTATGCTCGGGCAGTGCATCCTCGCAGCCCGAGGGTCTCCAATCTGCTCTCAATGAAGATTCAGGACTTGCGAAAGCTCTTTGAGTCACTTCACCTTGACGCTGAACACGTGAATCTTGCCGCAAAACCTGAACTCAGACGAGCCATCTGGCAAAACGGTGGAGACTTGCAACTACGACTCTGCCCTCGTCCCATTGAGTTCTGAAGATGCGAAGACAATTTGGTCTGAGTTGCAAAAAGCACTCCCGCAGTTCGCGCTTTTTCAGGCTGACCGCGCCAGCAAGGACAACGACTCAGAAGTACAGGACCCCATGAAGATTGCCGTTAAAACCGCTCTGCGAGAAGTCGAAGCAGAATTGGAAGGAATAAAGGATCAAATCAAAACCAAAGCTACCGAAGTCGCGCAGAGGACACTCGAAAAGCTGAAAGAACTCGATCCATCCCTTGCGACCGAACTCGCGCCCACTTTCAGCAGTTCGCCTAAGTGGGACTCAATTTTCAAACTCTCGCTCACAGGAGATGGGCAGATTCCAATTAACAAGCGAGGAAGCGGCGTTCGACGTTTGGTTCTCTTGAGCTTCTTCCGCGCTGAAGCCGAGCGACGAGCGAAGGAATCCGTCGCGAAGGGCATTGTGTTCGCAATCGAGGAGCCTGAGACATGCCAGCACCCCCATAACCAGAGGCTTATTGTGGATGCACTCGGTGACTTGTCTCATGAGGACGGTATTCAGGTCTTGGTTACTACTCACAACCCGGCATTTGCAGGACTCTTGCCCATTGAGAGCTTACGGTATGTACATACCGATGCGGCTGGTGAAGTGGCTGTCGAGGAGGGTACACCGGAGGTTTTCGCTTCGATAGCGCACGACCTAGGAGTGTTGCCGGACAACCGAGTCAAGGTCATCATCGGAGTTGAGGGTCCCAACGACGTCACTTTTCTGAGGCACATCAGCCATATTCTGAACGCCCACGACAACGGAATACCTGATCTGATCAGCGACAGGCGAATCGCATTTTTGCCGATGGGCGGCTCCAGTCTTCAGCAATGGGTTGTGGAGCATTATCTTCGGAACTCGGTCGCCCAGAACTACACTTGTACGACAATGACGTCCCGAAATACCAAGAAGCTGTCAATCGGGTCAATGCCAGAGGAGACGGGTCGTTTGCGAAAATGACCGAGAAGCGGGAAATCGAAAACTATTTGCATCCTGATGCTATCGCGGAAGGACTCCACTGTCCTCCTGTCGTCTTTGGAGATCGAGATGACGTGCCGGAACTGGTCGCCAGTACGATCCATGCAGTCGAGTCTCCAACGCCGTGGGCAGATTTGGAAGTGGAAGTAAGGGGCAAGAAAATAAGCAGGGTGAAGAAACGTCTGAGCGATTCGGCAGCAAAAGTTATGACATACGAAAGACTGGTTCAGCGCGATCAAAATCGTGAACTAGAAGAGTGGTTCAGGAGGCTCACGGCGATGTGTGAGCTTTGACATGTCTCGACCCATTCCCTATCAACTCGACACTCTTGGATGGATGCAATTCGAGTATCTCGTTCAGGTGCTCTTGAAGTCGGAGCTTGGCATCGGGGTTGAGTCATGGGGTGGCAGTGCGGATCACGGCAAGGACGCATACTGCAAGACCGAGTTGAATTTTCCAAGCAGACATCTTACGAATCCGGGACCTTTTGTCTTTCAGGCTGAATTCGTGAACGGTGCCAACGCTGCTGGAGCGGCGTTTGAGAGCTGACCTTTCATCTGCCGTTTCTAAAGAGGGACTCTGATCGCGAAGCGGCTCGAAATAGGTCGATGGAAGTCGCCTCCAGAACAATACGCACTTTTTACAAACGCGCCCGTAACAGCAGGCCAGCGAGCCAAACTGACCAAACTGCTCCAACAAACACTTCCGACAACAAGTGTGTCATTCAGGTGCCACCGACATCTGTGCCCTACTCGATCTGAACATCTCGGTGTCACGCGCCTTCCCGCAAATATTGAGCCTGAGAAACTTCTCTGAGCTACTCGCAAATGTTGTACGCAACGACTCGATCCAGCGTAGCGACGGTGCTATACGAGAGGCAAAGGGCACTTACCGCCGTGTTCGTGCCCAAAAAGCCTACAACCGAGCGTGGGCAGTTCTTGCAAAACATGATTTCGTGGTTTTGGAGGGTCCGCCTGAAATGGGCAAGACTGCGATCGCATGGATGATTGCAGCGGTACAGCTTGCTCACAAGTGGGAAGCTATTGATTGCGACACCCAAACGAATTTTTCAAGAACTTCACAGAGAATCGTGAGCAAGTGTTCATAGCTGATGATGCGTTTGGCAGCACGGAATACGAGCCGACGCTAGGCACTGAATGGAGTAGAAACTTGCACAAAATTCTTCCGAAGCTTGACAGGGCGTCATTGGCTCGTGTGGACAACCCGAATGCACATCCTCCAAAAGGCGCTGCATGAAATGACTTTACAAGGCAAAGCTGCCAAGTTTCCCAAGCCAGCAGAGGTACTTGTAAATGCAAGCAAGCTAGAACGGGAAGAGCGAGCACTGAATGTTGTATTGGCATTCCCGCGCCGCCTTACTCGAAAGCACAGGAAAAGAGATTATCCGCAAGTACGCCGCTAGGGTCATCGACAACGATCATTTCACTCCAGGAGGAATCAAGCGATTTGTTTCCGAGCGTCTTCCGAGTCTCGCAGCTAAACGAAAACTCGGGACTCTATCAGAGGAACTGTTGGCGGAAGCCGTGAAGATGCGATTGAGAACCCAACCGACAGAATGCGGAAATCGTTCGCAAAGCTAGAAGACTCGCAAAAGTGGCTCCTTATAGCTCTTCTGACTGCGAGCGGGTAACCACACTCGAAGCGTTGGAAACTTCATTCCGCCGCTTTACTGAAGTGCGTTCGCCCCATCCCTGAAGAGGTGCTACTCCTTAAGAGAAGGTCTTCTTGAAGAATATGTGGACAAATGGAATGGTCGTTCGCTCCGCTGGATACATCCAAGCTACCGATTTGGTGATCGACGGAACTGGAAAAAGATGAGATTCGTGCGACGAAGTTCTTGTAGTGCTGCTCACTGGAAGGAATAAAACTGCGGTATCTGTTGCAGGTGGCGCGAAAGGGCACGTCAGTTTCCGCTCATGTCCTCTCCGCAAAGCTGGGGAATCATCGAACATCGGCTGCTCGCGTTGATACAAGATGCCCCGACGAGCGGAAGGTCGCGGATACCCTCAGCATCATGCGTACTGCGACAATGGCTGCCTCTCCGTCTGGCGATGCTGAAACAGCGACTCGCCGAAGTTCTGACTGCTGTGCGACGCAGCGCGGGTGCGTTGGACGACGCTGCTGAAAGCATTGGAACCCTCGGTTCTAGAGGAGTTCTTCGACGCAACTATGTGTCTGCGCCCCCGCCTACGATGCCCGCCCTGCTTCGGACGCTAGACAAAGCCGAGCAGGAATACGAAGAAGCAACTGATGACGTGTCCAATCGGGAATTCCCATTGGACTCGGGGCAAATCTTGCATTGGGCGTCCGTGATCAAAGTGGTGGCAATAGCGATCCCCGCCTATTGCTTCAGTTGGGTTTCCCAGAATCCTATAACAGAAAGTGGAGACAATCTGCAAAGCTTGTGAAGGACGATGCAGAAGATGGTTCGTCTGATGACCAAGACGTCCTGTCTTCGGAGCAGCAGAGATTTACAGCTTTGTCAGTGGCGTTGAACGATCTAATCGGACTCATACCATCAATGGATGAGTTGGTCAGTGAAACGGCTTCACTGGCCGAAAGTCACGCCGAATACCTCGACCGGAAATATTATGAGTCGGTAAAACAGCCCGAAGAACCGACAGATGACGGTCCGTATGAATACCGCCGACCGGATGCCAGGTTCGACTTGGACAGGTTGTTTCAGATTGTAGAAGTTCCGGACTCATGGTTCCCTCGCCTCATCACCCCGAGACACATTGTCGATCTTCCGCGTGATCGGGTCCGCCCACTGAACCGCAGCGGCGACCAGCGATTCGGTTCTCGGGCTGGAGCGGCAGTCGAACAGATCGTCGGTAGTCTTCAGGCCACGTGCCACAGAGATTCCCGCCGCTATTGCCAGCAAGCGTGGTACACGGTACTGTCCTAATTCGAAAATGAATCTAGCGGGCCTGTGGAATTTGGTTGGTGCGACTTGCGCGGGTGTAGAATTGCCTCTGCTTTCCCCTGAAAGGCAGTCCCCAACCCTATGCAAGTTGTCTCCTTCATGAACATGAAGGGCGGCGTGGGGAAAACTACGCTTGCCGTGAACGTCGCCTATTGCCTAGCATACGCTCACAAGAAAAAAGTGCTCGTCGTTGACGGCGATCCGGAGTTCAATGCCACACAATACCTGCTCGACGACGATGTTTACCTCAAGCACGTGCGGAACGAAAAGAAAGGTACGCTGAGGGATATTTTGTACCGAAGCGACCCGGGCCAATCAGCACGGTCATCGGCAAGAGCAAGAAGGTAAATAAGGCGAAGATGGCACTTTCGGCCTGCACATGTACCATCTTCGACGGAGGACAGACTCACGGTAAACTGGATTTGATTCCATCCTGTCTGGAATTGATGGAAATTGACACCTCGAAACGCGGAACCGAGATAAAACTCGCTGCCTATTTGCGCGAAAAAGCGAACGGTTACGATTACGTTATTATTGACTGTCCGCCCACGATTTCAATTTTTACACAAGCAGCCATATTAGCTAGCAGCAGGTATGTGGTCCCGGTAAAGCCAGATTCGCTGTCTATTTTGGGATTGCCCCTGCTTGAAACGTGGCTCGACGACTATACGGACGACCACGGGATGACGGTTGAGCAGGTGGGCCTCGTTTTTACGATGGTCCGAGGCAATACGC
The DNA here is from genome assembly GCA_963825155.1 of uncultured Acidobacteriaceae bacterium. Classification (GTDB taxonomy): domain Bacteria; phylum Acidobacteriota; class Terriglobia; order Terriglobales; family Acidobacteriaceae; genus Sulfotelmatobacter. The sequence continues at coordinate 596,434 of CAWGRZ010000010.1, forward strand.
CCAGAGCGATGAGAGAGGTAATGAGAGACCTTCGTGCAGCGCGGACGGACAAGGTTTTCAACGCACATTTGAGCGAATCTACCGATGTAGCGGAAT
>CAWGRZ010000011.1:0-375331 GCA_963825155.1 uncultured Acidobacteriaceae bacterium
CGCATCGAAGGAGACCGGGATTGGAAAAGGCCAGTATGCCCAGGTGCGGAGCATCGATGCGTCCAGCAACCGGCTCACTGTGCGGTTGCAGGATGGAACCGAGCGCACCTACGATCCTCGGCGACAGCGCGGCGTCTCTGTCTTCCGCGAGGAACTACGAAGGTTTTCCGTTTGCGACCGCATTCAATTTACGGCACCCGCCAATGAGCTGAAAATTGCTAACCGCGAATTGGGGGTAATCGCGGGCATTTACGACGGTGGGCGATTGAAACTGAAGATGGATTCTGGCCGCGCATTCAAAATCGATCCCAATCAGCCCTCATCTCGACTGGGGCTACGCAATGACCAGCCACTCCAGCCAGGGACAAACTGCGAATCGCGTGCTGATTCATGTGGACACAGGATTGACCGCAAAAGACCTACTCAATAATCGTATGGCCTACGTTTCGGTCTCGCGCGGAGCGCACGATGCGCAAATATTCACCGATGACCGCGAGAAGCTGCCCACCGCTCTTGGTCGTGATGTCTCGAAGCAAACTGCCCAAGCGCCCCACTTAAGCACAGATCATACAATAGCGGCACCGCAGGAAATCTCTAAGACATCTCAACAGGATCAGGGTCTGGGTCTTGGAATCGGCCTTTAGAAACCCTCCTGCCCCGGATAACGGAAGCGTAGCGCGGGGACAAACTCTGTCAAGATGAGATGAGAAGTCCGGCAGGACGTTAAGCTCACATCACCGTGCAAGAACACTTGCCGGAACGGAGGCGGATGATGAGCCTACAAGCGATGCAACAGGCGGCGATGGAATGGTTACGAATCGGCATAGATCTAGGTTTGCTTCACACGCCGTACCACCGAGCGACTGCGTGGTCGACCCCTGGTCCTTTTGTCCTTTTGAGGCCGATGTCAAGGTGGCAGCGCTCCATGAAGAATCTCAAACTGCACCGGACTTCTTACAGTCCACACTGAGAGTGCGTATGGAAGGGAAAGCGGTGCGGCGTGCGAGTGGAAAAGCGTTTCTCTTTGCTTCGCTGCGTGATTAAACCGTGGCGCGGAGAACCCGTCAAGAGTGCGCTTCGCCGCGCAAAAACGGCGCGCTCTTGACTGAACCTCCGCGCCACAAAAGCCTCCGCTAGCGAAGCAACGAGAAAAAATAAAAAAGAAAACAAAATCGGCTTGACTCCAGCCGGCCTTCTCATGGAAGGCCGGCCGAAGGTCGGCGCTATCGCGGCCACGCGCCTTGACAGAGTTTGCTCAACCCGCGCAACAATCTCCGCCTTCCGGGCAGGCACGTTCACGGGCCAAGAAACTACCCGCAGCACCCAGGCTCTATGTCGCTAGTTGCAAAATCTTGCACATTGACTTGGCCTGAATACCAGGGCTACGATTGGCGACGCAGTGGAGGAGTTCCTTCCCCAGGTAAGTTCATACTTCCCACGGGCATAATCACGCAACATAGGTGTCATTACGCACTCGATTCTTCCTGCCGTGAAGGTGGGTGCCGGAGCGCGTGGGCCACACTCTTTAGACCAGTCCAACGACAGTCTGGAGGCAGCATGAAAACGAGAGAGATTGCATTCTTGGTCCTAGCAGCCGCACTAGTGCAGATCACCTACGCGCAAGGACCAAGCCAGAGTTTTCCGACTCCATCGCTAAATGTATTGAACTACGGAGCCCAGGCCGATGCACAAATCTCGGGTGCGTCCTTGTGTAGCATCACATCAACAAGCACTTCGTTGACTTGTACCGGTGGTATTTTTACACCTGCTGACGCCGGCAAGACTATAGAAGTACCGAGAGCCGGAGCAAACGGCACCGCCCCGGCTCCCAATTCGACATTGCTGGCAACGATCTCGGCCGTCGTGTTCACATCTGGCCTCGACACTGGCACCGGCAAATTTAAGAACGCGACACTGAGCGTGGCTGCCTCGAACACTGTCTCGAACGTACCAGTTACGTGGGGCACTGACAATGCTGGGGCGTTTCAGACCGCCGTGAACAGTTGTCCGCCACCAACGAATCCTTCTTCGATCTCGCCCTTTACCTCCAAGGGGTGTGTCATCGTTGTCCCGAATCCCGGTAGTGCCGGTACGGGAGATTACATGTTTGGGAGCGGGATAACTCTCTCCGGTCAAACCAGCTTCGAGATTCTCGGGATGGGAAATTCCTCAAAGTGGGAAGGAAGTCAGCAGTCCGGAGTTAGGTTTCTTACCGCTATGCCAATCGTCATCCTGACGGTCGGACAGAGTGGCGGTACTGCCAACTATGGCGGATTCCACTTAGAGAATATTACCTTCCGCGACACCAGCCAAAATGGCTCGGCCCTCGGCGGGCTGCTGATGTACAACATGAGCGAAGCAGTCATCTCGTACTGCGATTTCGAAAATTTCTACGGTGAGATCGCTGACCCTGCCAACGCTGCGTTTCCCAACATTCAAGCGTACGGCATGAAGGCGAACCCTGTAGGTGGAACGAACAATAATATTGTCCTCATCCACGATAAGGGCAAGAACAACGCGGTTTTCTATGATTCTTCAATCTGGGGCCAAGATGGTCCGATTGTAATAGGTGGCGATGTTTTTCCGGTGATACCGACTCCTGCCGTTGCAAACACGGGCTTCAATTTGCCATGTTATGGGTTCATCAGTGCTGGTCCTATCCAAATGTACGGCATCCACTTCGATGTCGGTGCGAACAATAACCCGGCCTCTCCGCCGGCGTGCTGGGCAGTCAGAATGTTGAACTCAGGGATCATCAAAGGTAAATTCGAGTCCTCTGCAAGTCCCCACGGCAATGGCATCTGGCTACAGGGTGGCGACAATTCATCATTCACTTCTGGTGTGACCGCAACAAAAAGCGCAAACGGACTTTATGTAAGCATGACCGCCACTGGAAACACTTTTACTCTGGGGCAGGTGGTCAATGTGACGAACTGCAGCGATAGCACTTACAACGGCCATTTTGCGGTTACTTCGACCGGTGGCACTTTTACATACGACGATCCAGTTACTAATTCGTCCGCCACTGGCTGCCACGTTGCAGGAGTTACGACAAGTGCCGCCAATATTGAGGGTCTTCTAAATAATCTGTCACCAACGGCAGTTCAAATCGACGTGAATGCCAGTAACAACACTGTAAAACTTGCGATTCCGTCAGTATCGAGCACGCCAACGATCACCGATAATGGAACGAACAATAACTTTCAGATCGTTAGCGGACAATCGATAACCTTTACACCTGGCGTTCAGACGGCTTCTTTGCTCAATCAAACAGTTTTCACTGGCAGCTTGAGAATTCCGACTGCCTCTGGACTGACAACTACAACCAACGGCCAAGTCGGCTATGACACAACGGGGCAGATTCCCCACATGGCTGTAAACTCCGCCGATGCCAAAGTTGCAACGTTTACTACGACTCCAACCAGCGGCGACTGCGTCAACTGGGCAAGCTCGACTCAAGTCGGAGACGCCGGAGGTGGTTGCAACAATGCAATGCTGCAGTTCTTTTGTGTTGGCGGGGGTATCGCTAGCGGTCAAACCGTAACTTTGGTTCCTGGGGGCGAGGCTGCGACATGTAGCGGTGCAACCGGGGCTCCAGTCGAGATGCCGGTCTCTTTTGCCGGAACATTGAAGAATCTCTATGTCAATGTTGGAGCAGTCCCTGTGAACACAGTGTCAGTAACGCTTTATAAGGACGGTTCGTCAACAAGCCTTACATGTTCAATCCCACACGCTGGCCCAGTAACGTGCAACGATCACGCAGATACCGTTAGCGTCGGCGTGACAGACACCATTTCCGTTCGGGTCGGAACGACCTCGGCGAGCGAGACTCTGAAGGATATTCGCGTGAGCTTGCAACTGCAGTGAGGTAAAACTTCAATGAAACCAAACATGAATCCCAGAAAACTGTCTGGGAAGGAAGTCAATTGAAAGATCTTGGATCACAGGAGTAGCGCCATGACAAACGGATATCGGTCAGCTAACTTTGTTGCTAGATACTTGGCTGCATTCGCGATAATGTTCGCGAGTCTTCTTTCCCCGCTGGCACTTGCACAGAAGAGTCCAGTACCGGCCGTAGACAGCCCGCTGGTACCAACGACCGTTGCGCCGGGTGGTCCCGGGTTTACCCTCACAGTGAACGGTACCGGATTCGTGCAGGCTTCAGTAGTGAACTGGAACGGGAGCCCCAGAGCCACCAACTACGTCAGCGCAGCGCAACTGACGAGTTCCATCATGGCCTCAGACGTCGCAACGCCGGGTACAGCTTTGGTAACGGTCTCGAATCCCGGTGCGATGGTTTCTAATGCGGTATTCATGACTGTCACCAATCAGACAACCTCTGTGTCGATGATGCCAGCGGTCTGGGCTGGAGCATATTCGGCCACCGCAATGGCTATCGGGGACTTCAATGGTGACGGTAAGCTCGATTCTGCCAGCATTTCACCGAATGCGGGCGGCGCTCTCACCGTTAGCCTGGGCAACGGTGATGGAACGTTCAACACTTCCAATACCTACCCGACGGGTACGACGGCGTCCCTTTCCCTCGCAGTGGGCGACTTCAACCTTGACGGCAAGCTAGACATCGCAGTCCTCAACAGCACAGCCTACCAAGCTGGGGTACCGGGGAATGTGGCTATCTTCTTGGGCAATGGTGATGGCACATTCCAGCAGCCGCTGTTCTCTTCCACCGACTACTATCCCATCTCAATTGTCGCGGCCGACTTCGACGGTGACGGAAAGCTGGATGTCGCCGTGACAGGCTATTCGAGTTTCATCGGCGGTGCCCCAGCAAATCCCACCATTGCCGTGTTGCTGGGGAAGGGCGATGGCACATTCCAGCCTTATGTTGAGTTGCCTGCAGCATATGGCTCCTTTGGCGGACCGCTTGTTGCCGTGGACTTCAACGGGGATGGAATCATTGACCTCGGGGCGCAAGGCGCAAACAATTACAACACTGCGCTGACCTTTCTCGGCAACGGGGACGGGACCTTCCAAGCCCCGCAAGCAGCAACTATAGGCTACCAGCCAGTCGTTTTCGCCGCCGCCGATATCAACGGGGATGGCAAGCTCGACCTAATCGTGCCAAACCTCTGCGGCAATGTGCTTGGCTGCGATAACTCACAAAACGTTCCATCGTCCGTGTCAGTGCTGCTGGGAAATGGAGACGGCACGTTCCAGCCAAACGTGGAGTATACGGTCGGTATAGGTCCCACAGGGGTTGGCATCGGGGATTTTAATGGCGACGGAAAGATCGATCTCGCCGTTGGCACACAGTGTGGGAATAGTCCGACCTGCGAGAACATGGGCATTGACAGCCTCTCGATCCTATTGGGCAATGGCGACGGCACTTTCCAGTCTCAAATGATGCCAGCGCTCACTGGTCCTCAGGGTCTTTTGGGTGGAATTACTTCAATGACGATTGGCGACCTCAACGGTGATGGACTCCTAGATCTCATTGCGGCTCGGACGATATCTGTCAATTTGCAAAGCACGCTTTCTATTCCAATCATGAGCCTTGCCTTCGGCACTCAAACCGTGGGTACGAGCAGTTCGCCTCTGGCTTCGACGCTCAGCAATATTTCCACGAAACTGCCGCTGAGCTTTTCCGGCGCGAAAATCAGTGGTACGAACGCTTCCGATTTTTCGGTAATCACGAATTGCTCCAGATTGCAACCCAAGTCTGCCTGCAAGGTGACTGTCACCTTCACGCCCACCGGATCAGGGACGCGCTCGGCGATAGTTTTGGTCACCGATAGCGCCGTCGGCAGCCCACATCAGATCACGGTCACTGGGACAGGCGCAGTTCCATTGGTAAGCCTGTCCTCAACCGCCATGAACTTTGGCACGCAATTAGTGGGCACCCGCAGCCACATTCATTTTCTGGGTCTCAGCAACACCGGCAATGGTACGTTGGACATCTCCAACATTGCGGCGAGTGGCGATTTTACTGACACCAGCAATTGTCCCCAAAAGCTGAATCCCTCTGGAAGCTGCAAAATCGCGATTGCCTTCCGGCCGACCAAGGTAGGCGCTCGCTCGGGCACGCTGACCATTACCGACAACGCGTCGGGCAATTCGCAGACCGTCTCACTAACGGGAATCGGCAAGTAAGAGGTTTTGCCCTGCGCCGTACGTAGCATGAAGGTAGTATGAAGAAGACGCAATTCGAGCAGATGATGCTTAGTCTTTCAACGTAATCGCCGCAGAGCTCTTCTAGCACTCCAAAGAACTCCGCCGGATTTTGCACCGACTGCGTGCATCCGGCGCTTACCGTGGGTTACTGGCCGTTCCTAAGCATATCGCTGACCGGTCAGGGTCGTTGTCTTCTTTCCCGCGTCGGCAACACCGTCCAGACACACCATCTGCTCTTATCACTCTAAGGGATTCTCTACAAGCTTCTGATAGCAACCCTATTACCCTTCGCCTCAATCACTTCCAAATCCGCGAAGGTACAGAGCTTGACGGCTACAGGGTCGAAGTACTCGCCCCAACATCCCGAGCAGAGCAGAAGCTTGGCGAATCTGGCATGGAGCCATTGCAAAGGAGTATGCGAGATTGCTAGAGAACACGCTCGTTGTGTCCCCGGATAATCGCTCGCGCATCGAAATCAATGAGCGCATTCACGCCGAACTCCAAGGCAAGGGTCTAGTCAGAGGCGAAGACTACCCAATTCCGAACGCTGGTTCCGCGCCAGGAACTCACCGGGGCAGACCGCACGTGGGCAGCGAAGTACAAAGTGGGCGATATTCTCCGCTATTCCCGCGCATCGAAGGAACCCGGAATTGGAAAAGGACAGTATGCTCAGGTCCGGAGCATTGATGCTGCGAGCAACCGGCTCACGGTGAGGCTACAGGGCGGAACCGAGCGGACATACGATCCTCGCCGACAGCGGGGCGTGTCAGTCTTCCGCGAAGAGATGCGAAGATTCTCCATTGGCGTCCGCATTCAATTCACTGCCCCAGCCAACGACCTGAAAATTGCTAACCGCGAATTGGGAGTGATCAAGGACATCGACGACACTGGGCGACTTAGTCTCAAAATGGATTCGGGGCGGCTGCTCGAAATCGATCACAACAAGCATCCCCATCTGGACTACGGCTATGCAATGACGAGTCACTCCAGCCAGGGACAAACCGTGGACCGAGTGCTAATTCATGTTGACACGGAATTGGCCGCGAAGGACCTGCTCAATACCCGGATGGCCTATGTTGTCCGTATCGCGTGGAGCGTTTGACGCGCAACTCTTCACCAATGATCGCGAGAAGCTACCCATCGCTCTCGGCCACGATATTTCGAAACAAACTGCGCAGGGGCCACTGATCAGCGCAGATCAGACAAATACAACGCAGCAGGAAATCTCTAAGGCACCGCAACAAGAGCACGGTATGGGTCTTGGAATCGGCTTTTAGAAACCTGCCTGTCCCGGATAATGGCAGCGTAGCGCGGGCGCAAACTCTGTCAAGGCCGACCGAAGGTCGCCGCTATCGCGGGCATGCGCCTTGACAGAGTTTGCTTGACCCGCGCAAGATTTCCGCCATTCCAGGCCAGGCAATCTCAAAACAAAGACGCTAATACGTTTGGCTGCAGCACCGTTCAGGATATGAAACAGCAACAGTGCGCGCGGCCAACAAAATGCGTCGCGCCCATGATTCCAGAAATCATCGACGCTTGCCTCACGTTAACGCAGCATTTCACTGCACGATGCGAAGATTCTGATTGCTAGTCAAGGTTCCCGTTGGCGTCGTTACCACTACCGGACCGCTGGTTGCTCCGGTTGGGATGGTTGCTGTCATATACGTATCGGAGACAACTTTGTAGTTGGTCGCAGCCACACCATTGATCGTAACGCGTAACGATCCAGTCAAACCCTGCCCAAGAATCTGCACGGGCTGCCCGACTCTGCCGCTGTTGCGCACAAGAGCGATAAAAGGCCCGAGGCCCATATTCAACGTGAACAGGGTTCCTTCCCCGTAGGTGCCTCCTTGAAACGCCGTGCCATAGAATTTTCCGTTTGTATGCTGCAACAGGCCACCTGAGGGATACCGACCAAACTTGGAACTGAAACTATAAAGCTGCTTGTACTGCCCGCTAGTACTTACTTGGTATATAGTTCCGAACCCAACCGTCCCTCCCTCTTCTGTTGTTCCGTACAGGTTACCGTCCGTCCCCTCGACTAAGCCTGCTATCGGGTATTGCCCGTCATGTGGGGAGCTAGAAAACTCGTAAAGGATCGTGACCACGCCCTCGCTCAATTTGAAAATCGTGCCGCATCCCTGCGGGCATTTCGAGGTCACAATTCCTCCGCCCTCAGTCGTGCCGTAGAGGTTCCCATCAGATGATTGGATTAGAGGTGCGACAGGTATGCTACCTCCCGCACCGCACGGAAAGCTGTAGAGTTGAATCAGAGCACCTGATATGGTCAGCTCAAAGATCGTTCCGCAACCGTTGACCCCACCAGAAGTGGACGTTCCATATAGGTTCCCGTCGTTGCCTTCGACCACAGGAGCCTCGATAATGTAGCTTTGCAGTTGATCCGTATTGAACGAATAGATGGTGCTGACTGATCCTGAAGTTGGTACATATTTGTAAACTACACCTGCTGTGGAGCTATCCGCATCGGTTGTGCCATAAAAATTCCCGTCTGAGGCTTGGATCGGTTGAGCTTGAGGATTGGAACCATCAGAACCACCTGTGAACTGGTAGAGAGCATCGAAAGCACCGCTGGGTGTAAGTTTGAAAAGCACTCCCGCACCGCTGTTACCGCCTCCCTCCGCAACGCCGTAAAAGTTGCCGTCAATTCCTAAACTTATGCCGAGTGGATTTTGGCCATCACTTCCCGCGAAGTCGTGGACCGAGCTAAGCCTTCCACCACTCGCCATCCTGAAGACAGTTCCGTCCGTCTCTCTTGTGCCAAATCCAGAACTTGCTCCGTAAACCGCTCCGTCACGCCCCTGAATCAACGACCCCATTGGACCCACGTCGGAGGTGTTACCAAAGGAATAAACCAGGCTCACGGCTTGTCCGAAAGCAAGACTCGACACGCAGACGAGTACCATTACAGACATAACGATGCAGAAGTTCCTCATTCTTCACCTCGAAGGCAAGTTCAGGGCTTAAGGGGGGATGGACGGAAGCCAAGAAAAGCACAGGGAAGCCTACACTACTTTTCGGAGTTTGGGTAGATGGACTTTTGGCCTACAAGCAGTCCCTAGTGGGGCCCATGGTTCTGCTCAATAGAGTAGGCGTAGCACGTCGAAGCGCCGGGACAACTGCTATTACAGAGGCCTACGTCATTGCACCATGTCGCCTGCTGGGTTGTTGTGATGTAGCTGGGTAGGCCATACCCAGAACCACATGCACCGCCTGATTGCGTTGGGCAATACTTATTATCAAAGGCCAGCGCGAGATCCAGGTAATACATTTCAAAGACAGTTGCTTCATGGGACACTGCAAAAGGAAGCCACTGTCGCAAATCACCTGCGGTCTTGGGCGGAGTACCGCACGCCCCCGCAGTGGTGCAATCCTGCGTTTCGTCGGAGATGGAGATTTGCTGAAGTTCCCTTGGCATCCCGAGTGCGTAGTAGCTGTAGGTGTTCGACGAGAAGAGATTACACCAGTCTGCATTCGCGGAAGCGCACCCTAAATAAGAATCCCTCGCCGATAGGCCTTGTGATCCGAAGCCATTGATAAACCCGTGACCGTTGTTCGCTGAAATCGCATAAAGGGCCATAGTGTCGGGTGTAGTGTTGGGGTCGATCGGCCAGTACCTTACCATCGTGGAGCTTAACGATTGAACATAATTCACTTTCTTCTGATAATCGCTTAGCCACACCGACACGCTGTATGCGTAAGGTGCGCTGAGGCTCATGAGATCGGTAGGGCAATACACAAAGGATTCTCCTCCCACCCAGGTTCCGCTTCGCATGTAGCCAAGTTGAGGCCCCAGATTTGTGCTGTGCGGTGTATAACTCGGATTGAAGTGCAAGTTGGCGGCTGCAATAAAGGCTTCCCAAGCAACTGTGTAAGGCATCTCATAAGGAACTGGAGACGACTGAAAAGCGCTGATGTAGGCGCAACCCAAACACGTTGTCGTAGTACTCGTGCCCTGGCTTTTATAGGTAAAGGTGCTCGAAGAGGGAGTTGTCAGAATAGTTGCTCCTGAAACGCTGTTCATGTCTCCGTCACCAAATACCCATATAGGATCGCCGGCTTGAAGCGGGTTCCCAGTACCACAACAATTTGACGCAGTGACTGTTACGGTAGACGAAGGACTCGTACGCGAGTAGCTAGTGGCCGTATTCCCCTGCCATGGAACAGTAGTACTCGGACACGTCGCTGTGTTCACAACGTCTTGCCGAGTATAAGCTGTAGGGGAACTAGGGAAGTTTGCGATATAGGCAGAAGATGTTACGTACCATGGCGTGGCTGTGTTTATCCCGTTGGAGGTATTGATGCCGGACAAAATGAAGTTTACCTTCCTCGGGCCCACCCCGAAAGAGCTAAACCATGGAATGACACTATTGGGATATGTCATGCTCGCATTGCTATCGTATGTTGCCCAACTATAAGTATGGTATTGGCCAACGGCGTCTAGCTGGCAGGTGTCCGTCGGAGGCCCACATGAAGTGGGACCTGGAGGCTGCGTCTCGACATTGCTCCAAACGATTTCTAGCGTAACCCCGTCGACTATTGGGAGGCCGTTGGCATCCTTCTGGGTCATGACGTTGTTTTGGAAGTTGGTGTAGTCACTGTTTGATCCTGGATTGTACGCAGGCGGGAACAAAGCCATGATCTGAACATAATGCGAATATGGGGAACCGGCTTGCGCAGAACCTTGAGTGCTTGCTTTTCCTTGAATCGAGGTTTGCCCGAACAGCGGCATTGGACGTATCGACAACAAAATTAGCACAAGCTGAAACGCTACCAGACAGAATCGCTGAAGGAATCTGAATCTTTGCAGGTCCGATGATCGGACTTTGTTTGCAACAAGCATGGCAGTCTCCTCCAACAATAGACGTCTAGGGCTCCAATAGAACCATCAGGTCGCTGGTAGAACTGGTAGTCGCAGTTAGAGTTCCCAATGACGAAGGACAAACACCGCCGGAGATTGTGCCGGTAGCGGTGGCGTCACGTGTCGTTTTGCCATTCCGAATATTGAACACGCCTGTGGTCGTGTTGTATCCAACGAGCCCGGCCGAAGTCCCAGTTTGCTCGAAAGCAAGCATATAAATACCCGGCATGGCCGTATATTGCGAACTGGTTAGGCTCACAGTTGTATTAGCGGCGTTAACAGTCGCATTCGCCGACCAGAGGAGGCTATTCCCAGCTCCATTGTAAAGGCACACATACAGAGTCGCGCCGGTACCGGCGCTTACTACTCGCACCGTTGCATTGCCGATGACCTGAGTCCACTTTAAATTCAATTGATGGGCGTACATGGTCCCGCTTGTTGGCGTCACTGTGGCCGTGCTTGAGTAACCGTAGCCACCTGGCGTTCCGCTGCTCCATACCCCTCCGTCGCCAACCGTGCTATCCGCAACGGCAAGGTAACTTGTCGCAATGCCCGAATCCGTGTAGTCGACGCCCGAGCTCGCAATCTTGGCAAAATCGCCGCTGGTGAGTGATCCTGTGGACGTCGCTAGAGTTGTTCCGGTTGAGTTGGTTAGGCCCGTTATTGAGCCGAGGCTAAATGAGGCCCATTGAGGAGCCGAGGAGCCTGTCAGCAACGGAACACCCTGAGTTGCGCTAAGGTTGAGTGGTGTTTCAGTGTAGTATCCAGTGCCACTCGGATTCTGCGGCGTTCCAGCATAAACGATACAGCCTTGATGGGTGCACGGGAATGTGGCAACCGGTAGCGGACTGCTGCTTCCGTGGTTGGCTAGCATCCACCGTAGATAGGTGCTGTCTGCCCACATCGTGTCTGTGTAATATGGGGTCCCGGTACTTGCCGATATTGCTTGTCCCTCGACTGCATTAAGGCCATTGCCAATAGCCTGTGCGGCAGCTGTGTTGCAGCGTAGGAGGCACAGGGCGAAGAGAGCGCCAAAGCGCAGTGAACGAGAAGGAGTATGTCTGACCATAGGACCTCCTTGCTAATGGAAAGGGTGATGACGCGGGGGGAACCGCGCTAACGAGCAACTTAGCCCTAGGAACTTCTTACGTCAACATGATTGTTTTGATAAAAAACAAAACGCACCAGTTCCAATCGATGCCTAGTAACTCTCGCTCGGATGACAATTTCCTAGCAGACGGTACCGACAAGCAGACTCGGATGGCCTTGCCTTGGGCCATGCGCTTCTAAATTCCCCACAGTCCAACCAGCGGTCATAAAAAGTCGGCTGACTGTCTTGCGGCATCACAAAACGCGAATGCTTATTCTGCTGGCAGAAAAAACTCACGAAGTACAAGAGGCTTCTGATCACGTCGAGCGCAGATTGGATTGCCAATCAGGTGCGCTAGCTGTCGAGTCTTGAACCCGCGACCTCAACGCACGATTAGTTGTCTTTTTCATGGCTTTCGAGGACGTAGGGGCACGTAAGTCGGTCAATCTACAAAGGGGAATAAGCGCGCAAAATTGCGTCACAGCAACTGGCTCAAGAAGGTCCTTGCTGGGACTGTTACGGGGCGGTAGATGCGAAAGCAGTCGGCTTGCTGATAGGGAAGATTCATGACCACTTGAAAGGCGTTTTGAGCGTTGGTCTGAGCTTGGAAATATCCAAGCGACGGCGAAAGTGTTTTGTCGCTCATTTTCACCTCCACCATGAACCAAGGTTTTCGATCTTTGACTACGAGGAAGTCCACTTCACGCTTCTGCTTGTCGCGCAGATAGCGCAACTCGTAATCGCCAAATCCCAGGTCTGTCCATCCTTCGACTGCTTTCAGGAGATGACACGCGACGAGGGTTTCCGCTCGCGCGCCGTCGTCTAGCACTCCACTCCAGTCCCGGAGAAACCATTTCGGTTCTTTGCGTAGCGATTTGGCGACGTTCCTGAACCAGGGACGAACGAGGAAACCGTAATGAAGTCGGGCGAGCAGATTGATCCATCGTTTGACGGTATCGACGGTTACCTGAATCTCGCGGGCGAGATTGGAATAGATGAGCTGTTGTCCGCTGTGTTCCGCGAGAATCTGCATCAGCGTTTCCAGAGTTCCGAGATCGGACACCAGCGACAGTTCGCGCAAGTCTTCACGCGACAGCTGTTCATATCGGAGGGAGCGCCATCGCCGGGTGAACCGGTTGTCGCGGCGAAGAAATGGTTCGGGGAATCCTCCATGCTCTCTCAATGCGTCCCAGTCAGCCGACCGGACCTCTTCGGGAGCGTGAATTTCTTCTTGCGGGAGGCGAGTTCTCAGGCTTTCCGCGACGCTCCAGGGATGCATGCGGTAAAGAAAGTAGCGACCCATCAGGCTATCGCCCCCGCGGCGGAAAATGTCGATGCGCGAGCTTCCCGTGACGATGAGGCGCACGCGATCACCGTAGCTGTCGAACAAGCCTTTGAGCAGGCCCTTCCACTTGGTGTATTTGTGTAATTCGTCGAGGGTAGCGACTGGAGATTTAGCTCGAAGGACATCCAGGTGCAATGCCTGTGCGATCGAAGCCGGACCCTGTAACAAAAGCCTGCGATCATCTACATTGTCCCAATTAAGGTACTCGCTGCTGACCGATCTACAACTCGTTGTCTTACCGACTTGGCGAGGTCCCGAGACCAAGGCCATCTGGCGGTGTCGTTCCAGATGATCAGCTAGGATTGCAGTGTAGAGTCGCGGACGATCATTCATGCTAGACCATTATCGCGTATGTCGTAAAATAGTCCAAACCATTTTACGATACAGAGGGAAATGGTTCTATGGCTGCGACCCCGATCCGAGTCGGAAATCTCGGGCACCCTCCGGGCACCCAGACGAACGTCTTGTTTGCATCTCACTGATTTTAATGCGTCGTGCATGGAGTAAGCTGGACGTGCAAGTCATTGTTGGTGAATAGTTTGGTGACCCTTTTAAGGCATGGGTCGATGGTTCGAGTCCATCCGCGCTCACCAAGATTTTTTCTTCGTTCCAATTTTGTATCCTGCCAGGACGTAAGCAGCGGCTTTCTCTGCGCGGAATTCCTTCCCTGAAGTTCAGCGATCCCAAGATCCAATACGTGCGGACGGTGCGGTATATTCACAGCGTGATGCAGACAAATGTGCGGTGGCTTCTACTGCTCTTGCTAGTCGCGGTGGCGGCGCATGGGGCGCAGGCGGATTCCTACAAGTACTTTCGCATGGGCAATCCAGAGGACATTCAGACCAAGGCGGTGGCGGGCGTGGCCTTGATGGGCGGAGGGGCGGATCTGGACGAGGCGTTCCGCTGGCTGTGCGACAAGGGTAACGGCGGGGATTTTCTGATTCTGCGGGCGCGGGGCGACGACGATTACAACTCGTACGTGAACGGACTGTGCACGGGCGAATTCGGTGGCGACGCTGATTATTCCGGATCGCGAGGCGGCCGAGGATCGGGCGGTGGCGGAAATTATCCAGAAGGCGGAAGTCGTATTCATTGCGGGAGGGGACCAGGCGAATTACATTCGCGGATGGAAAGGGACTCCGGTCGAGAGCGCGATCAATGAAGATGTGGCGGCGGGGAAACCAATTGGCGGCACCAGCGCGGGGCTGGCGGTCCTGGGCGAGTTTGTGTACGGCGCGATGGGGGACAAGCCGGACGATGGGGATCTGGCGTCGGCGGAGGTGTTGGCGAATCCTTATTTGGAGCGGGTGACGCTGGTGCGAGATTTTTTGAAAGTTCCGCATCTGGAAAATCTGCTGACGGATTCGCATTTTGCGAAGCGGGATCGCATGGGGCGGACGCTGGGATTTCTGGCGCGGATTATGAAGGATGGATGGAGCGCGTCTCCCCGGGAAGTGGCGATTGATGAGAGGTCGGCGGTGCTGGTGGAGGCGGACGGGAAGGCAATGGTGGTGGGCACGGGGAAGGGAGCGTATTTTCTGCGGCCTACGCGGGCGCCGGAGGTATGCGAAAAGGGCGTTGGGTTGACGTTTCAGGGAGTCAGCGTTTACCGGGTGCGGGCGGGCGGGCGTTTTGATTTGGAGTCGTGGACGGGCGAGGGTGGGACGGGATATTCGTTGTCGGTTATGCGCGGGAAGATGGTGAGCACGCAGGCGGGGAGCGGGATTTATTGACGCATTCGGACCGGCAGGATTGTGCCGCAGCATTTCATGCGTCCCTCCGGGGCGGGTCGAATCTTTCCCCGCGTCCCGGCGCTGAAGCGCCGGGCTATTTTAGGACGCGCCTCCGGCGCGTGCGTTGCAGGGCGCGCCTGACTCGTGGCTTGGAGGATCACGATCGGTCACGAGCACAGGGACCCGGTGAGGCGGTCCTTCGAGATTGGGGTGATTTGCCAGGCGTCGAGGGAGATCAGGTCGGCGGGGGCTTCGAGGTTCAGGCGGAGGGGGCCGGTGGGGATTTGATAGACGCGGGCGGTCAGGGCGGTGGTTCCGTTGGCAAAGACTTCGAGCACAGATCCGTCGAGGAACAAGTGAAGACGCAGGGGCGATCCGGCGGCTGCGGGGAGCGGCGCGCTGATAGTGTTCACGCGCAGCTCGCGGCTGGTTGCAGCGTCTGAAGGCGGGGCTGAGTTTGGGGATTGTAGGGCATCGCTGAAACGATGCTCGGATCCGAAGCTTGCCGGATGCGGAACCGGCTGTGTGACGCGGGCGTGCGCAGGACGGCTTGCGGATTGGTTGGTGCAGGCGATGGTGGCGAAGGTTTCTCCGGACTCAGATTGCAGGCGGAGTGTGAAATCGCCGGAGTGGGGAAGAATCTCGAGGGAGAGTTCAGCGGAGAGATCGCGGAGGCGGAGAGTGTCGAGAATTTTCTGGCGCGAGGCGGGGCTGGTTTGGCGAGTGATGCGGGTGTGCGCGGCGCGGAGTTGGTGGACGGCGGGCGCGACCTCGGTTTGCAATTCGTTTTCTGAATTCAGGGAGAGCACGCGGGGCAGGGACATGGCTCCGGCCCATCCCGCGGCGATGAGGTCGGCGTCGGGACGGGTTTCGGTGATCCATCCCCAGAGAATGCGGTTGCCGGCTGCGTCGAGCATGGTTTTGGCAGCGTAGTAAGAGCCCCAGTCGACGACTCCTTCTTTTACGGGGGTGAAGCGTTGGTGGGCGTAGGTTCCGACCTTCCAGCGAACTTTGCCGACGGTCGAAATCAAAAGCACATGCTTATTGCCCAGCGGAAAAAAGTCGGGACACTCCCACATGTCTCCGGTGTCGACGGGGTTGGCGCCTTGCTGGCCGCTGGACGAGCCTTCGACCAGGGGATGCAGGTAGGTCCAGTGGCGCAGGTCGGGAGAACAGTAGAGAAGGATCATGCCGCCTTTGTGGGGGAGACCGGAACCGAGAATCAGCATCCAGTTGTCGCCCTCGCGCCAGAGGCAGGGGTCGCGGAAACCGGTGACTTCGAGGCCGCGGGGAGGAGTGGCGATGACGGGCTCGGGGAGTTTCTTCCAGGTGAGCAGATTGTCGTCCTGGGCGACGGCGAGGCACTGGGTTTCGCGCCAGGTGTGGACACCGTCGCGCAGTGTGGCTTCGGCTGCGGAAGGAGGTGGGGCAACGGCGGTGTAGATGACGGTAGGCTTGCCGTGGTCGAGAACAGCGCTGCCGCTGAAGACGCCATCGCGATCGTAGCCGTTGGGTGTGGGGGATAGGGCGATGGGTTGGTGTTGCCAATGGACCATGTCAGGACTGGTGGCGTGCGCCCAATTCATGTTGCCCCAAACGGCGCCCTGGGGATTGTATTGGTGGAACATGTGGTAGCGGCCGTGGAAGAAGATGGGGCCGTTGGGATCGTTCATCCAATTATGAGCGGGGAGGAGATGGTATTGGGGACGAAGGGGATCGGAGGCGAGTTTGCGGCAGAGGGCGGGGTCGGAGGTGGAGAGACGAGCCCAGAGCGGAGTGAGAGCGGCGGCGGTGGAAAGTTGGAGGAAGGATCGGCGGGAGAGAGTCATGAGAGTTGTTCGTTCCTTCATACCACAGAGGCGGGGGAGATTGCGTTGGATATAATTGCGACGGGCGCAGCGCCTGAAGGCGGGTCGAGTTTGGGAATTTTACGGCATCACTGAAGCGATGCCCTGATACGAATCCTGGCTGATGCGCGTCGGCGATGAAGGCTTGGCCTGCTGGGAACCTGAGAACCTCTCGCAAATCTACTGTGCTCCGAAGAAATTTCAGGATCGGGTGGTTGGTCGCGGTGGGAATGCTCGCGATGAGCGTTGGCGTGTGGGGACAGGCGGCGACTGCGGGGTCGAAGTCGGCGGAGCGCCAGGCGGTGCGGCGGGGGCAGGAGGCGGTGAAGAGCGGGGACTTGGCGCGGGCGCGCGCGGAATTTGAGAAAGCGGTGCGGCTGGCTCCGAAGGACGCGGCGGCGCAGTCGGGACTGGGCTGGGTGCTGGCGCAGCAAGGGGAGTTGGAGGAGGCGGCGGTGCATCTCAGAGCAGCCATCCAGGCGATGCCGGGGTTTGTGGATGCGCGCTTGAGCCTGGTGGGAGTGTTGACGCGGCAAGGGAAATCGGCGGAGGCGGAGCAGGAGGCGCGGGCGGCAGTGAAGGCTGCGCCGGCGAATGCGTTTGCGCATCGCATGCTGGGGAGGATGCTGAGCGTGCGCGGGGAGCAGGCCGAGGCGCTGGCGGAGATGCGGCGCGCGGTGGAACTGGCGCCGGATCGAGCGGAACTGAGGGATGATCTGGGATCGGTGCTGGCGCAGCAGAATGATTTTGCGGAGGCAGAGACCGAGTTTAAGGAGGCGGTGCGTTTGCAGCCGGATTTAGAGCCGGCGCACTTTCATCTGGGGGTGGTTTACTGGCAGGACCATCAGCTGAACGAGGCCGCGGGGGAACTGGAGAAGGCGTTGGCACTCACGCCGAAGGATGCGACGGCACATTACTATTTGGCGAAGACGTTGGCCGCGCAGTCCAGGAACGCGGATGCGCTGGACGAACTACGGAAGGCTGCGGAGTTGAAGCCGGACTGGTTTGAATTGCAGATTGACCTGGGACTGGCGAGCCAGCGCGCGGGCGATGCCGACGGTGCGGTGGCGGCGTTCGGAGCGGCGGTGAAGCTGCGTCCGCAGGATGCGGATGCGTACAACGATCTGGGGCTGGCACTGATTCAGAAGGGGGACGCCGAGAGCTCGATTGCAGAATTTCAGAAGGCGGAACAGCTGCGTCCGGAGGATGGAACGCTGCGCGGGAACCTGGCGATCGCCTACATGCAGCGGACGGACTTCGATGCGGCGGTGAAGGAACTGGAGGGCGCGATTCAACTGGCGCCGCAGAATGCGTCGCTGCACTACAACCTGGGGCTGGCATACAAGATGAAGGATCAGCTGGACAAGGCCGTCCCGGAGTTTGAGAAGGCGATTGCGTTGCAGCCAGATCTGGCGGACGCGCATTACACGCTGGGAGTGCTGTACTGGCAAAAGGGAGAGTTTGACCGGGCGACTGGAGAGCTACAGAAAGCGATTCAGGATCAGCCAAATTATGCGGAGGCACATTACACGCTGGGCACGGTTTTGAAGCAGCAGGGAAAGCTGCCGGAGGCGGCTGGTGAACTGCGGGAGGCGATTCGGCTGCAGCCGGATTTTGCGGGGGCGCATACGACGCTGGCCGCGGTGCTGCGACAGTTGGGCGATGAGCAGGGTGCGGCCGAGGAAGCGCGAGCGGGGGCGAAGATCGCGGCCACCACGAACAGTCTGCAGGCGGCGGCTTTTGCGACGAACTCGGGGAAGCGATTGCTGAGTGTGGGTGATGTAGAGGGAGCGATGGCGCAGTTTCGGTCGGCGATCCATTCGGCGCCGGCGTACGCGGCGGCGCACTATCAGCTGGGCCTGGCGTTGCGGCAGCACGGGGAGAAGGACGAAGCCGAGAAGGAGTTTGAGAAGGCGGCGGAGTTGGATCCGCATTTGACGGTGCCGGGGCGGTGAGGGCTCCCGGGCATTTGCTCGGAGTTGAAGAGAAGATCAAAAGCTTTGAAGCGCGAAGGTCGCAAAGGAAGCGCAAAGGGCGCGAAGAAAGGCGGGAAGCGGAGATGGAGGAGAAGATTGGGTGGGTTGGGAATCAAACGCTTTGAAGCGCGAAGGTCGCAAAGGAATCGCAAAGGTCGCAAAGAAAAGCAGCGGGCGGGGCGCGAAGGACCAAAGGCGGAGGAGATAAACCTTTAGTTGCTGCGGTTGCGAACTGCCACCAGGTCGGTCATGACGGGAACGCCGTGCGCGATCCTAACGTGGAGCAGGGCCTCGAAGGGCTTCAGGTCACTTGGCTTCGAGACTTTCAGACGCTGCAATAATTCCTTGATCGAGTCTTCCCGGCAAACATACTCCACCGCGGCCTGGGTGCCGAAGGTGGTGTTGCCCGCCAGGATCAGGATGGAGCGCGAGGGATCCAGGCCGGGCAGCAGGCTGACGACGGCGTAGTCTTCGGTGGTCGGTTGATTCGCCGGGGTTCCCAGAAATATTTTTGCCTCGCCAGGCTGGGGATGGACGTTGAGGACGGCGAGATCGCCTTTGCGGGGACCGGAATCGAGGCGATGGAAAACGAAATCCTGGGTGCCAGGGATATCGAGCAGGGTGAGATTTTCGGAGGGAGAGCCGACGAAAATCAGGTCGTTGTTCTGGGCGTCGTCGAGAGAGAACAGGGCGCCGCGCTTGACGCGAAGCGGGCGATTGAGCAGAGCGAAGACATGGTCGAGCTGGTGGATAGCGAGCACCTCTCCCACGCCAGTGTAGTGATCGAGAATGAAGGCGCGCGCATCGTGGGCGGGGTTGAAGTAGCGCATGCCGGTTTCCGGCCTTCCGACAAAACTTCCGTTGCTGAAAATGACCCAGGGCGGCTGCGGGCCAGTCAGGAAACGATTCCAGAAAATCTGATAAGCGGCTGGGACTGGAGGGTTGGCGGGAGTCTGGGTGCGGGTGCGCTGCGCCAGCAGAATTGCGGTGGTCACCAAACAGGCGGCGAGCAGAACGGTGAGCACCACGACGGCAATCGCCCAGCCCCGAGTGGAAGGGGAAGCCTCGGCTCTTCTGTCGCCGGGTTCAAGGACGAGAGTGCTGGCGGGTTGAACTCCGGGCCGGGAAGTACGCAGGTGGAAGGTGAGCGCGTAGGAACCCTTGGGGAGTTCGACCAGAATGGGATCGTCGGGGCCTTCGTGGGAATAGTATTCGGCCAACTTGACGCGGAGTCGTCCGGCCTGGACGCGGACGGTGGAGTCACTCTGGGGGTCGAATCCGGCGGGGCGGCCGAGAACCTCGGTGGCGATCTGGTACTCCTTGAGGGCCAGACCGGGGTGATCGAGGGAGTGTTCGGCGAGGTAGCGGAGCAGTCGACAGAGGGATTCGGAGCTGTGCAGGCTATGACTATTAATAAGTTTATCTATTTGTTGGAAGCATTGCTCCCGACCGACTGCGAAAGTGTGCGTTACGGCCATTTAACGGAGGAGTAACAGAAGTACGTATCCTACTGCAACCCTAGCACTTTACACCCGTAACAGTATCAAACCTAGTGAAACTTAATCCAGCTAGTTGTTTTGTATTAGGACTGCACGCTGACTGAACAAGTCTCCCTCTGCATTTCCGGGGCACAAGTCTGAGGAGGAAGTTCATGAAAAGGTCACTATGGGGTGCGGTCGCGACGTTGAGTCTACTGTGCGGTCTGTGGGTGCCGAGCGCACTGGGTCAAGCGGTGTATGGCAGCATCCTGGGCACGGTGACAGACCCGACCGGAGCGGCGGTGAAAGGGGCGAAGGTGACCGTCACGTCGGCCACAAGAGCCACGTCGGAGACCGCCGAGACGAACGAGAGCGGCAACTACAACGTGACCCATTTGATCCCGGACGCTTACTCGATACGGATCGAGGCGCAGGGATTTAAAGTCCTGCAGTTCCAGGACGTCCGGGTGTCGGCGGACACCGGGGCGCGCGTGGACGGCCAGTTCCAGGTGGGCTCGACCAGCGAGCAGGTGGAAGTGACCTCGGAAGCTCCGCAGCTTAAGACGGACCGCGCAGACGTGTCGGTAGAGTTCACCGCAAAGCAGTTGGAGGAACTGCCAGTCTATAACCGCAATTTCCAGAGTTTGGAGTTGTTGACACCGGGAACGCAGATCCTGACCGGATGGGGCCATGCGGCCACGGAAAATCCTCAGGGCAGCAAGCAGATTTTCGTAAACGGGCAGCACTTCAGCGGAACCGGGTATGAGTTGGACGGCACTGACAATCAGGATCCGATTCTGGGCATCATCATCGTCAACCCGAGTCTGGACTCGGTGACGGAAACCAAGATCGCAACCCAGAACTACGACGCGGAGTTCGGCAAGGCGCTGGGTGGAATCATGACGGCGCAGACGAAGTCAGGGAGCAACACGCTCCACGGCGCCGGCTATTTCTACGACTTGGATCCGGTGGATCCGGCGAAGAATCCGTTTACCGGTTCGCCCTCTCCGAACAGCTGGAAACAATTTGGCGGGGCGGTGGGTGGACCGATTATTAAGGACAAACTGTTCTTCTTCGCCAACTACGAAGGCACACGGCGTACCGCGGGCCAGAGCATCAACATTTCGGTTCCGACGAATCTGGTGCGCTCGACCTGTCTTACGGCGGGCAGTGCGAACTGCGACCTGAGCGAATATCTGGCGGCAAACCTGGGCGGTGGCGCTGGCCAAGTCTACAACCCGTGGGAACCGCAGGGCTCGCGGACGGCCTACGCCGGCGATGTGATTCCGATGAGCGTACTGCAGCAGTACGACCCCAATGGAGTGGCGGAGAAGATGCTATCTCTGTTGCCCGCGCCCAACGCTACCGGCCAGAATAATGGCACGGTGGACAACTATACGGCCAGCGGAAGCGGCAGCTTCAACGACTACCAGTACACGGGGCGGGTGGATTACTCGGCCAGCCAGAAGCTGCAGATTTTCGGCCGCTACACGCATGCCAACTTCAAGCTCTCGGGTTCACCCATCTTTGGAAACCAAATCGGCGGACCGGGACTGGGATACCTGGGACTGGCAGGCCAGTCGTTGATTAACAACTATAGCGTGGCAGCGGGCTTCGACTACACGCTGAGCAGCAGCCTGCTGACGGATTTCCGCTTCGGATATTTCCGCTACAATCCGCATTCCACGAAGTATGACGCGCAATGTAGCGGCGGCCACCGCGCCTGGGACTCCCCGGTTTGAACACTTCGGATCCCTCGACCGGCGGCTTGCCGGCTCTGGTGTTTGACCAGACGATCGGGACCAACAACACGGGCAGCAATGGCTTGGGAGAAGGCCTCAACATCAGCCGCTGCAATTGCCCGTTGACCGAGAAAGAGCAGGGCTACCAGTTCGTCAACAACTGGACGAAATTGAGTGGCAACCACCAGTTCAAGTTCGGAGTTGATTTGCGGCACGCCACCAACTTGCGGGTACCTTCGGACGCGAACCGCACCGGCATCCTCAACTTTAACCACCAAGGCACGTCCGACAACGGCGTCGGGTGGCTTGGATATTGCCACGTTCCTGTTCGGCGAAGTGACCTCCTTCAACCGGTATGTGGGGTCGAGCACGGAATTGAACGCGATGGAGACGCAAAACCGGTACTTCCTCTACGCGCAGGACACCTGGCGGGCAACGTCGAAACTGACGGTGAACTATGGTCTGCGTTGGGAGTTCTATACTCCGGAGTATGTCAATGGCAAGGGGAATGGCGGCTTCGCGGTGCTGCCAGAAGGGGTGATTCGGGTCGCGGGTTACGGCGGCGTGAGCATGAACGGAAGCACCGCCGACAACTGGAAGCTGTTTGCTCCACGTCTTGGAATCGCCTATGAACTCAACCCCAAGACCGTGGTTCGGATGGGCTACGGACGCAGCTTCGATATCGGCGTCTTTGGATCTCTGTTCGGACACACTGTCACACAGAACTTGCCGGTCCTGGCCAACCAAAACATCAACGGGCCTACCAATGACAACAAAACGCCGGCCTTCAACTTCATTACTGACGGTCCGACTGCGAACGAGTTCCCTGTGATTCCTTCCAACGGGATACTACCGCTGTATGGGCCTTGCGCTCCGAATTCGGTGGGTACCTGCCTGGCGCTCAACGTGGGGCCCCACATTCGGCCGGACAAACTGGTGGCGCCCACGGTGGATGCGTGGAACATAACCGTGCAGCGGCAGCTTACCAATAAGACCAGCCTGGAAGTGAGCTACGTGGGGAACCACGGCAGTCATGTGTTCAAGGGCGACAGCAACTCGTACAACCCGAACCAGGCAACGGTAGCCGGGTTCTTACCCGATGGACTGGGGTTGAGCTATAACGCGCGTTCGCCCTATAACAACGCGTTCACGACCAGCTACACCGACGCCGCGGGTAACATGACCAACGTGGTCTGCTGCTCGGGATACTCAATGGGCTATAACGGCAGCGATGGCACCAACCACTACAACGCGCTGCAGATCAAACTGGACCAGCGTCCGGCTGCTGGCTTGACGCTCACCGGGTCTTACACCTATTCGAGGGCGATCGACCAGGGCGGTAACGATGGCGTGTACCAGCCCGACCTGCGGCAGTTTACGGGCCGTCAGGACTACAACCGCGACAGCGTTCTGATTCTGACCTCGCTTTACGAACTGCCGTTCGGCAAGGGCAAGCACTTCCTGGGCAATATAAGCCGCGGGGCGGACATGGTGCTGGGAGGATGGCAGTGGAATGCGACCATGATCATCGGCAGCGGTCTGCCGTTTACCCCCGGCTACAACAACTGCAATCTGGACAGGGATACCGGACCCTGCCGACCGGGCCAAAATGGAGGATTTCACATGGGCGCGGGGAGCTTTAACAACCAGACGAGGCAGGTCGTCTACTTTACTCCGGTGGCCAACCAGCTGTGCGACAGTCCGTATACGCATGTTGACTCATCGGGCAACACTGTGCCGGACTGCCCCACCATCGTCACGCAAAGCGGCCCGTTCAGCGCGCCGGGAATTGCACAGTTCGGCAACATTCAGCGGAACTCGTATACGGGACCGGGCGAGTTCATGTCTGACATGTCCATCTTCAAGAACTTCACCATCACGGAGAGGGTTAAAGCTCAGTTCCAGGCGGAGTTCTTCAACGTGTTCAACCATCCGGTGTACAACCTGCCCAGCAATACTTGCATTGACTGCGCCGGGGCCGGCATCATCAGCGGTCTGGAGGGCGACAGCCAAATGCGGCAGCTGCAGTTCGGCTTCCGGGTTACGTTCTAGCGGCTGGCCGGGCAACAAAGAAGCACTCTGGGGGAGCCTGCGGGCTCCCCTGAACTTTCTGGACCGCAGGAGCCGGCGGATCTCGAGCCATGAAAAAGAAAGTGGTGGGGCTGGGCGAAGTGCTCTGGGATGTATTGCCGGAGCGCACGTGTCTGGGAGGGGCGCCGGCGAACTTTGCCTACATCACGACGCTGATGGGGGATCAGGGGATTGTGGCCAGCCGGGTGGGCGAGGACTCGCGGGGGCTGGAGGCGCTGCGGCGCATGGAGGAACAGGGGCTCGACATCGATCAGGTGCAAACGGACCGGAAACGGCCGACGGGCACGGTGAAAGTGGAGCTCGACGGCAAGGGGCAGGCGCGGTTTGAGATTGCGCATCCGGTGGCATGGGATTTTCTTGAGTGGACGGAGGAATGGCGGCGGCTAGCGGAACGAGCGGATGCGGTATGTTTTGGATCGCTGGCGCAGCGGTCGGAGGAGAGCCGGGCGACGATACGGAGGTTTCTGGGAGCGACGGCGCCGGAGGCGGTGCGGGTGTTCGATGTGAACCTGAGGCAGGCTTACTATTCGCAGGAAATTCTGGCGGAGTCGATGAAGCTGGCGGACATCGTCAAGCTGAATGACGAGGAATTGCCGAAGATCATGAGCCTGGGCAATCTTCCGCATACGGATGAGCGATCGTCGGCGCAGCGGTTGATGGGTGCTTATGATTTGAAACTGGTGTGCATCACGCGCGGCGGACGGGGAAGCCTGCTGGTGAGGGGCCGGGATGCAAGCGAGCATCCGGGGTTCCGGGTGCGGGTGGCAGATACGGTGGGCTCGGGAGACGCGTTCACCGCCGGGCTGGTGCATGAATATTTGCACGGGGCGTCGCTGAGCTTGATGAACGAAGTGGCGAATCTGGTGGGAGCGTGGGTGGCGAGCGAAGTGGGTGCAATGCCCACTCCGAAGCGCGGAGCGCTGGAGGACTCGCTGGCGGAAATTCGCTGAGGGCGTAGACCGAGTTAACATCCCCATCCTCCCGCCAGGAAGGCGATGGGGCACCCACACCTTTCGATCACGCGAAAACTTGCAGACTATTGTATAGTTACGAAAGATTGTGTTTGCTTTCGTTCTATCGCATTCTGAGAGGGGACCATGAAGCGCATTGGGTGGCACGGGCGAGGCAGCCTTCCTCAGTTGTACTCCTTCCTTATTGCAATCACGCTGGCGGGAATTGCCGGGATGATGCTCAGTTGCAGCAAGCCCGCGGCCCCGCCGAAAGAGGCGCCGTCGCGGCCTTCCGACATCAAGGTGGAAGTGCGCGACGGAGGGCCGATTGTGCTCACGACCAGCACGGCGGAGTTCCAGATTCTTCCTAGCGGCTTTCTACAGGCGACGCTGTTGAAGGACGGCAAGCGCTTGACGTTGGACGAGCCCGAGGTGGGATCGACGGGCGGCAGCGATTCTATCGTGCACGAAGGGAAGGAACTGGATTTCGTGCCCGATTTTGGAAAGGCGGCGGTTCTGGAAGGCAGTGGCAAACTCGGGCGGGGGAAGCGGGTGGAAATTCCGGCGCGTCCGCTGGCGCCGGCGGGAGTGGACATCGACCGCATGCTGGTGGTGGAGGCGTATGACGATTATCCCAACCTCGCCCTGGTCAGCACGACCTATAAGAATGTTGGAACCACGGACTTTAAAATCGATCAGGTGCTGATGCAGCAGCACCGGTTCAATGCGAAGCAGGTGGATGAAAAAGCGCAGCCCTATGACATGTGGTCGTTTCAGGGATCGAGCTACGACTGGGGCAAGGATGTTGTGCAGAAGCTGACGCGGGTCTCCTCGCAGCCGAACGAGATGGGTGAAATGGTGAAAGGCGGCTATGGAGGCGGGATTCCGGTGGTCGCGTTCTGGACGGCGCAAGTGGGAGAGGCGATTGGGCATGTGGAAACGCTGCCCTGGACGCTTTCCATGCCGGTGAAGGTGGCGGGGGACGGAAGGGTCACGGCGAGCATTGCGATTCCTGTGAATTCAGCGCTGAAGCCGGGTGAGAGCTATTCTTCTCCGCGAAGTTTTGTGGCGGTGTACAGCGGAGACTTCTACGAGCCGCTGCGGATGTGGTCGAGTGTGCTGCAGAAGGAGGGATGGGAGATTCCGAAGCCGTCGAGTGAAGCCTACAACGTGAGCTGGTGCGGGTGGGGCTACGAGTTCAACGTGACGCCGGCGGAGATGCTGGGGACGGTGCCGAAGTTGAAAGAACTTGGGATCAAGTGGGCGACGCTGGATGATCGCTGGTTCGATACGTATGGAGATTGGAATCCGCGGAAGGATACGTTTCCCGGGGATTCGATCAAGAAGATGGTGGACGACTTTCACAAGCAGGGGATGCTGGTGCAGTTGTGGTGGCTGCCGCTGGGCGTCGAGGACGGGCAGGGCAAGTATGAATCGCACAAGTACGTCGTATCGAAGGTGGCGCAGGAACATCCGGACTGGTTCATCCTGGATAAGAATGGCAAGCATGCGCGCATCACGCGCGACCTGGCGGCGCTCGATCCGTCGCTGCCGGCGGTGCAGGCATATTACAAGCAACTCACGGAGAAATTCATTCGCGACTGGGGATTTGACGGCTCAAAGCTCGACAATATTTACAGCGTGCCGGCGTGCTACAACCCGGCGCATCACCACAAGTCGCCGCAGGAATCGGTTCGGGCGATGGGTGAAGTGTATAAGACAATTTTTGAGACGACGCGAGCGATCAAGCCGCAGAGTGTAACGCAGGCGTGTCCATGTGGAACGCCGCCATCGCTGGCCTGGCTGCCGTTCATTGATCAGGCGGTGACGGCGGATCCGGTGGGCGCGGTGCAGGTGCGGCGGCGGATCAAGATGTATAAGGCGCTGCTGGGGCCGGAGGCGGCGGTGTATGGCGATCATGTGGAGCTCTCAGAGATGACGCCCCTCGGCAAGGGGAACTGGAGCGAGCATGGCGGCGATTTCGCTTCGACGCTGGGAGCCGGCGGGGTTCCGGGGACGAAGTTTGTGTGGCCCGATCTGGGGCCGAAATTCAAGCCGGTGGCGCTGACCAGCGAGAAGGAAGCGCACTGGAAGAAATGGATTGGGTTGTACAACGAGAAGATGCTGTCGAAGGGAAACTTCCTCGACTTGTACGTGTATGGGTACGACGTGCCGGAAGGGTATGCGATCGAGAAGGATGGGAAGATGTATTACGCATTTTTCACGGAGAAGGAGAACGGGTCGTTCTCGGGCGAGGTGGAGTTGCGCGGGTTGAAGCCGGGGGCGTATCACGTAGTGGACTATGCGGATGGGAAGGATTTGGGGACGGTGCAGGCAGAGGCGGGGAAAGCTCCCACGCTTAAGACTGAGTTCACGGGGCATTTGTTGCTGGAAGTGAGTGGGCAGTAGGGCGGAGTATCTTCGAAGCCGCCGTGCTTCGCACTGGCGGGACAGCCGAGGCGGCTGTCTCCACATGAGTTGCTATTGCCCCTGCAGAAATCTCTTGCGGTGCGCGGGGTCACGGAAGGCTTCGGTGCCGCCGGGGCGAGTGGTGGAGAGCGCGCCGGCGCGGTTGCCACTCGCGAGACACTTCGGCAGATCGGACCCTCGGACGTATTCACGCAGGAAGCCGGCGTCGAAGCTGTCGCCGGCACCGATCGAATCTACCGGGACAACTTCTTTCGTCGCGCTTTCGAATCGCTCGGAGCCCTTCTGAGCGAGCGCGCCTTTCGGGCCCAGCTTTACGACTACCAGCGGAACCATTTCAGAGAGCTTGAGAATCGCGGCTTCCAGATCTTCGGTGCCTGCGGCTTTGCAGGCCTCGCGTTCGTTGGGCAGAAAGACGTCGACGTGGCGCAGAACTTCGTGCAGGCCGCCTTCCCAGCGGTCGTCGGGATCGTCGTTGGTATCGAGAGAAATGGTGAGGCCTTTCGATTTCAGGCGCCGAAATAATTCTCCTACGCGCGGACGCAGGGCGCGCTGCAGGTAATACGACGAGAAATGAAAGTGGCGCGAGTCGGCGAGATAGTCGAGGTCGAGATCGTCCCAGGAAGTTTCTGCGATGGTTCCGGAATAAGTAAGGATGTTGCGCCATTGCTCATGGTGCAGGATTACGGTGAGGCCGGTCGTGGTCGTGCCCGAAACGCGGCGCACGCGAGAAATATCAACTCCACCTTGCTGGAGGCGTTCGAGAGCGATCTGGCCCAGGGGATCGTCGCCGATGCGGGATTGAAATCCGACGCGGCTGCCGAGCGCGGCCAGATTGTGAGCCACGATGGCGGAGGACGAGCCGAGGGTGAGCATCATGCGGTCGGCGAGGAGTTCGCGCTCGGGTGGAAGTTGCTCGGGGAGTCCGTAGAGGATGAGGTCGAGGTTGAGTTCGCCGGCGATGGTGACGTCGAAGGTGGGCATGGGAGAAGGCTAGGTGGTCCGGAAAGGCGTGTGGGCGGCGTGTGCGTTGATGCGGCCAACAGCACAGTGAGAACGCCTTGCTACGCCGGCGGAGGAATCGGAAGTCGAGGGGTCCTTCGACTGCATGACTGCTCCGCTTCGCGGAGCAGTCACTTCGCTCAGGATGACAGGGCTTAGCTCTGAGTCACTCATATTTCACACCAACGTTCACACCAGCGTGACCTCAATACCGGATTGCTTCAAGGCACGCACATCGGATTTCGGGACGCCGCGGTCGGTGATCACTTCCTGCAGGGCCGCGGGCGGGGCGATCAGGGACAGGCTGCGGCGGCCGAACTTGCTGGAATCGCAGACGGCTACGGTTTTCTTGGCGACCTCGACCATGACGCGGTTCACTTTCGCTTCCAGCAAATTGGGAGTGCTCAATCCGTAGTGAACGTCGAAACCATCGACCCCGAGAAATAAAAGATCGGCACTGAGGCGGCGGAGGGTTTCCTCGGCGATGGGGCCGACCAGGGAAAAAGAATTCTTGCGCAAGGTGCCGCCGGTGAGGATTACTTCCACGGCCGTCCCGGCCAGTTCGGCGGCGATATTCACCGCGTTGGTGATGATCGTAAGATTTTTGAAATGGCGCAGGGCGCGGGCAATGGCGGTGGTGGTGGTGCCGGAGTCGAGAATCAGGACCTGCCCTTCCTTTACTTTGGCGGCGGCGTTTTCGGCGATGCGCAGCTTTTCCTGGCGGTGGAGTTTCTCCTTCTCGCGCAGAGTCGGATCCTCGAGCGCACCTTCGCGTGACGGGAGCGCGCCTCCGTGAGTGCGGTGGATCAGGCCGTGGGCGTGCAGGATTTCGAGGTCCTTGCGAATCGTAACCTGCGAGGTTTCGAACTGCCCGGCAAGTTCGGTGACAAGCACGCGACCCTGGTGGGTGAGGAGATCGAGGATGGCGCGACGACGTTCTTCGTTGAGCACGGGAGTTGGCTTATGGCGAATCTATCGCGGGGCGATCGATTCTTTCTGCCGTATTTCTTTTTATAGCGTTTTCTTTCGTTTGTCCACTGGAAAGGTTTCGAAGGCGTCTTCGTGGCCCCCTTGCCGACGACCTCCCTTCGGGGTGCATCGGGGCGGGGAACTGAGGCTGCGTGACCCCTGCAAGCCCTGTTTTTATTGGTAGTTGGGAACCAGTGGGGGTGATAACCAATGCAATACCTACCCCGAAGTCCGATTGCTTCCGGGATGAGGTTTTGACGTAATCTCAAATTGGGATGAAACGGCTAGGGTTTCGATGAGTAGCGTTTGTTACGAAATCCGGAATTGGGGGACCGCGCCTTGGCAACCATGTTGAAGGGACAGACTCTGGTTCGCTCGCAGGCGGTAGTTTCGCGGGTGGTTGCGGGAGAAACGCTGATCGTGCCGGTGCGCGCCAAGGTGGGAGACCTGGCATCGATCTACAGCTTTAACGGGACCGGTTCGCTGATCTGGAAATTGCTGGAGTCGCCGCGAAGCGTGGCGGAACTGGCCACGGCGGTGGAGCAGGAATATGAGGTGGAGCCGGCGCGGGCCGAGCGCGATGTGACGGAATTTGTAAGCGAGATGAGTGCGGTCGGTCTGGTCGAGGTCCGGGCATCTGTGGCGATGGCAGGAGACTGAAAGGCCGGTACCGCGGAAGAGCAGGCGGCAAGTGCGTTCGCTGTTTTCAGAATGGAGGGGGATTGGAGCAGTTAAGTTACGGCGCGTTTAGCGCGGATCTGCATCAGCGCCAAGGCGGCGAGCGGGTGCCGCTGCAGGTTTCGATTGAAGTGACGCGGCGGTGTCCGCTGGAGTGCCTGCACTGCTACAACAACCTGCCCATGGGCGATATGGACGCCAAGCGGCGGGAGTTGAGCAAGGAAGAACATTTCAGGGTGCTGGATGAGCTGGTCGAGATGGGTTGCTTCTGGATTCTCTATACGGGCGGCGAAATCTTCGCGCGCAAGGACTTCCTCGAGATTTATACCTACGCCAAGAAAAAAGGATTTCTGATCACGCTGTTCACCAACGGCACGATCGTCAACGAGCAGATCGCGGACTACCTGGCGGAGTGGCCGCCGTTTGCGATTGAGATCACGCTCTACGGGCGCACACGGGAAACGTACGAGGCGCTGACGGCGATTCCGGGGTCGTATGACCGGTGCCTGCGCGGGATCGGGTTACTGAAGGAGAGAGGATTGCCGCTGAAGTTGAAGACGGTAGCGACCAGCATTAATAAGCATGAAGTGTTCGCGATGCAGCGGTTCGCGGAGGAACTCGGGGTGGAATTCAAGTGCGACGGACAGATCAATCCGCGCATTGACTGCTCGCAGAGTCCGCTGGCGGTGCGGCTTACAGCGGAGGAAGTGGTGGCGCTCGATCTGCATGATCCGAAGGTGGCCAGCGAGTACCGAAAGCTGGCACAGCGCGACCTGGGCAAATCCCCCAATCTCTCGCAGGTCGAGACGGTTTATAGCTGCGGCGGCGGATTTAATTCGTTCGCCATTAATGCGTATGGAGAGGTGGGGATCTGTGTTATTTCGCAGCAGGAGACCTTCAGCATCCGGGGTGCGGGGGTGAAGCCGGTGTGGGAAGAATCGCTGCTGCAGCTGCGCAATCGAAAACGTACACGGGTGACGAAGTGCATCGAGTGCCGCATTCAGTCGCTGTGCGCGATGTGTCCGGCAAATGGCGAGTTGGAGAACGGGGACCGGGAGAGTCCGGTTGAGTTTCTTTGCCAGGTGGCACACCTGCGGGCGGCGTCGATCGGGGCGGAGATACCGGGGCACGGGGAATGCGAATTCTGTCCGGGCGGGAGTGAACACGAAGCCCTCCTGGAATCGGCGCGCCGCATCGCGAACAAGGAAATTGATGTGGAGAGTTGGGTGGGGCCGCAGCATATGTTCCCCATCTTGAATAATTCGAATGTGACAGCGGGGGGATGCGGAAGTTGTGGGAATCACTGAGCGGACGACGAGAGGTGAGGCTGAATGAATCATGAATTGAACCAAGCCGAAGGCAAGAAGCCTTATGAGCCGCCGCAACTCGTCACGATCAATCTACGCCCGGAAGAGGCGGTTCTCGGGCATTGCAAGAACGCATCGGGCGGTGGTCCCACGCCGGCCTGTGGGATTGTTTTGGGCGGCTGCCAAAGCCTGGGATCATAAACCCGGGATCATAAGAGCCATTCGCAATGCGGGGAACAGGACGGGGATGAGCGACGATCGCATACAAGTACTTGCGCCTCCATTACTTGCGCCTCCATCCTCGGGCACCGGCGCGGCAACCAGCGCGGCCTGGATGAGCCAGTTTTGCGTGGGTGGAGTGTCTGTAGGGCTGACGGGAGACGACCGTGCGGCAGTGGCTTTAGTTCCTTCGCTGGCGCCGTTTCGGGCGGAGATGGAGTTCTCCGACGTTCATATCCGAGTCAAGTGGGTCGATGAGCTGATACCGACTGCGGGACTGCCGTTGTTCGACTCGGGAGCTTTGTGGCGGTTGTATGAAAGCAGGGATGGATTTCAGTTCGATTTTCGTGCGCCGGTGTTTGGCGAACGTCCCTACAAGAGACTGCTGGTGGACGCTGGCTTTTCCCGGGCAACCCTGCAGTTGAGTGAAGAGGTTTTCGCGGCGTTCCCGGATACGGCTCCGCTGGATTATCCGCTGGACGAGTTGCTGATCATGCATCGGCTCACGCAGGAGAAGGCGATTGAGCTGCATAGTTGCGGGATCGTGAGGCCGGATGGGACGGGGAATTTGTTTGTGGGACATTCGGGGGCGGGAAAGAGTACGACCACGCGGCTGTGGAGGGAGCGGGAAGAGGTTGAGGTGTTGAGCGATGACCGGATCATTGTGCGGTGGGCGAGCGGGCATGTGGCGCTGCATTCGGGGCCACGGGTGGGAACTCCTTTGGGCGTTCCAGGTCGTGCCAGCGAACACGGGGTCCTTCGACTGCGCGATTGCTCCGCTTCGCGGACCAA
Source organism: uncultured Acidobacteriaceae bacterium (assembly GCA_963825155.1). Classification (GTDB taxonomy): domain Bacteria; phylum Acidobacteriota; class Terriglobia; order Terriglobales; family Acidobacteriaceae; genus Sulfotelmatobacter. The sequence continues at coordinate 32,658 of CAWGRZ010000011.1, forward strand.
TCACTCCACTCAGGATGACAGAGGGAATGGAGATGGCGTCGCTCCCAATGACAAGGGAAAAACTAGTAGCGGAATGAGGATGTATGGGACGCCGTGGCATGGGGAGGCGGCCTATGCGTCGCCGGGGAGCGCGGCGCTGGCCAGGATTTTTATTCTCGAGCATGGGCAGGGGAATGTGCTGACGCGGTTGTCTCCGAGCCAGGCGGTGGCGGAGTTGTTTGCGCGCAGTTTTGTGCCCTTTCACCGACATGAGTATGTGGAATCTGCGTTGGAATTTTTGCAGGAAGTTGTGGATACGGTTCCTTGTTACCGCTACGCCTTCGAACCCAATCCGGGCGCGGTCGAGAGGATCCTGAACTTCTGTGACTGAAAAGACTCTCATCGAGCGCGTGGCAGAGGAGAGGGGGACCGGCGCAGCGGTGGAAACTCCTTATGGAGTTGCCTGTGGAGTCAGCGGGCACGGGGTCCTTCGACTGTGGGACCGTTCCGCTTCGCGGACCAGTCCCTCCGCTCAGGATGACAAGGTAAACAGAAGCTGCGCTCAGGATGACAATCGTGAGTGCGCTGCGAAAGCTGATCAGACTTGTTGGGGGGCTGAAGATCGTCCGCAGTCCAGGCTGTTCGAGGCGATCAGCCGGGAGTTGCTGTGGGAGGGGAAGGGAATACGGTTTCAAGCGCGCGGGGCCAGCATGTCTCCCGCGATTCGCGATGGCGAGATGGTGCGGGTGAAGCCGGTGGTGGTGGCGCGGTTGCGCAAGGGAGACATAGTTCTGGTGAAGGGTGAGATGGGATTCCGGTTGCACCGGCTGGTGGTCGCTGACGCGGAACGAGATGTGTTCATCACGCGCGGCGACTGCGGGCTGCAAGACGATCCGGCGGTGAGCGGGGAAGAAGTGGTGGGCGTCGCGGAGACGAAAGAGGTGCGGGTGGGAAGAAGGATATTCCAGGCGCGATTCCGCGGGCCCGGTGGAGGCGTGCTGCGGGGTGTGGCGCGGGCGCAGGTGGTGTGGAAAAAGCTTCGGGATGACCGGCGTACGTGGCGCGAAGGAATGCGGCGAGTTCTGGGCGCGGTGGGCATGTTGCTTGTGCTGTTCGCGACGGTGCAACTGCACGCGCAGGTAGTGGTGGATGCCACGACCTCCTCGTCGGCCGAACTCACCGGCACAGGTACACGCACCCTCACATTCAACCACGCTACGGCCAATGTGGGGAACCGAATCCTCATTGTGGGTGTGGCGATGAATATTACGAACGCCCCAACGACTGCGGTGGTCGGCGTGACTTACCGGGGCGTGGCGATGAACTTTATTGGAGCGCACAACGACGCCGGAAACACGCGGCGCGTGGAAATGTGGTATCTGCTGAATCCGAGCAACGGTAACCGTGCCGTTGTCGTTTCGGTAGCAATCCCAGTCACTCAAACTGTGGGCATTGTCGCGGGCGCCACCACGTTCGATGGGGTGGACCAGACCGTGCCCCTGGGATCGTTTGTGTCGGCGAACGGGGCGGCGGGCGGCAACTCGCAGCTCGATGTGCCGGGTGTCGTGAATGGAATGATCCTGGACACATTGGCCACGGGCGGCAATCGAACGGTTACTGTTTCCGGGCCGCAGGTTTCGCAATGGAATGCGACGACAGCTTCCGGGACGGATCCCCCGGGTGTCACTTCGTCTGGAAGCAGCCGCACGGGCGCACCCAGCGTGCCCATCTCCGAAACATTCAGCGGCGCCTCGAACTGGTCGCTGGGCGCGGTGTCGATTAATCCGAGCACGGCGGACATAGGAGTTACGACCAGCGTCAGCGCGGTGCCGCTGGGGCAGAATTCCATCTACAACATCACGGTTACGAACAGCGGTCCGTCGGCGGCGAACGCCGTCGTGCTGACCGACACGCTGGCTGCGTCCGGACTTACATGGATCTCGACCATGCCGAGTGCGGGGACCACTTGCGTGGGAACGGGGCCCATCACTTGTACGCTCCCGGCCTCCTTTGCCAGCGGCGCGACGGCGACGATTGCGGTGACCGTGAAAGCATCGGCGGCTGGGTTTTATCCAAACACGGCTGCGCTGGCGGACTCGGGAACGCCGCCGGACCCGAACACCGGCAACAATTCTTATGTGGCGCTGGCGCCGGTGGTGAGTGTGGTTTGTTCCACGACCACGCTCAGCGCGGGCGGAACGCTGAGTGGCGTGCTGAATACGTATTATCCGGGAACGGCGAACGTGGCCGCCGGGGCGACGTCCATTCCGGTGGGCGCGGCCACGGGAGCGGGTGGCGCGATTGCCAATGGCAGTCTGCTGCTCGTGATTCAGATGCAGGATGCCAGCATCAACACAGGGAACTCGGTAGCTTACGGAAACGGGAGCACGGGCTCCGGATTTACGACCATCAATAACGCCGGGAACTACGAATTTGTAAAAGCGACGGGACCGGTCAGCGGCGGTTCGGTGCCCATTTCCGGAGCCGGGGCAGGCGGCGGATTGGTGTTTGGATACACATCGGCGGCGGCTTCGACATCGAAGGGACGAAGCACGTATCAGGTGGTGCTCGTGCCGCAATATACGTCGGCGACGTTCAGCGCGGCTACGCCGCCCACCGCGTTGGCGTGGAACGGATCAACCGGCGGAGTTCTGGCATTGGACATTGCCGGGGCGCTGAATCTGAATGGGGCCACGGTGTCGGTGGACGGGCAGGGCTTCCGGGGCGGGGCGGGAATGCAGCTCAACGGGGGAGTGGGGGGCACGAACACGGATTATCGCTTCCCAGCTCCTGCGACATACACCGGAGTAAATGAGAACGGAGTGGACGCGGCCAAGGGAGAGGGTGTGGCGGGCACGCCGCAGTGGGTGGAATCTGGCGGGAGCTTTTTGGCCAGTGGCACGAACTATCCCAGCGGAATCGCAGGGACCGATGGCAGCATGGCGCGCGGGGCGCCGGGCAATGCGGGTGGAGGCGGTACGGACTCGAACTCGGCGGCCAACGACCAGAACGCGGGCGGCGGTGGCGGGGGCAACGGAGGATCGGGAGGATTTGGCGGCGACTCGTGGAACACGAACTTGAGTTCTGGCGGCGAAGGCGGGGCGGAGTTTCCGGCGACGATTGACCGCATCGCGCTGGGTGGCGGAGGCGGCGCCGGGACGCGGAACAATTCGGACGGCGACGGTCTGGCCAGCAGTGCGGCGGGGGGCGGCGGCATCATCTTCATCCGCGCGAACAGTCTGACGGGCAGCGGGACGCTGACTGCGAATGGCGCGAGCGCCTACAACGGAACCGCCAATGATGCGGGTGGAGGCGGCGGCGCTGGCGGAAGCATTATTGTGCTGGCGGCCAACGGCGGAGAAAGCGGGCTGACGCTGCAAGCCAACGGCGGACGCGGCGGCGATGCATGGGACTCACAAGCCTACAGCCTGGGCAATCGTCATGGGCCGGGAGGCGGCGGCGCGGGTGGCGTGGTGTTCGTTTCCGGCGCTGCTGCTGGGATCAGCGTGAACGGCGGAACCAGCGGGACGACCCTGACGCCGGGCGTACCTTACGGTGCGACGGCGGGTAGCGCGGGGACGAGCGCGACCAACGCCACGCTCGGGCAGGTGACCGGAATCCAGTCGGCGTCGCTCTGCAGTCCTGACATGACGCTGGGCAAGAGCCATGTGGGGAATTTCACCCGCGGTGCGAGCGCCAGCTACACGATTCCGGTTTCGAACGTCAGCCCTTACGGCGCCACGAATGGAGTCGTCACCATCAACGACACGTTGCCGGTTGGCCTTACTCCGACGAGCGCCAGCGGAACGGGATGGACGTGCTCGGTATCAGGGCAGACGGTGAGTTGCGTGCGTTCCGACGTGCTGGCGGCGGGCGGCAGTTATCCGTCCATCACGCTGAACGCCAGCGTGTCGCAGGCGGCTCCGACAACAGTCACGAATAACGCGGCGGTGGCCGGCGGTGGCGAAGCCAATCTGCTGAACGACATGGCGACTGACGTAGCCAACGTAGTTTCAACCGCCGATCTGAGTGTGACCGATGCCGGTTCGCCGAATCCCGTGGCCGCCGGCAGCAACATTACCTATACACAAGTGGTGACGAACAACGGACCGAGCGCGGCTGACAATGCCACGCTCGTGGCAACGATTCCAGCGAATACGACGTTTGTATCAATCGCCGCACCTGCGGGGTGGAGTTGCGTTGGGCCGAAACCTGGAGGTACGGGCAGCGTTGTCTGTACCAACGTCAACATGGCGGGATTGACGGCGGCGACTTTCACGCTGGCGGTGAAAGTGAATAGCGGGACGGCCAACGGAACGGTTATTACGGGAAAGGCGTCGGTGGGTTCCTCCGCCTTCGATCCGAACTCGGCGAATAACACGGCAATGGTAGCTACGGTTGTGGGTACGACCGGGCCGAACCTGTCGGTGACGAATGTGGCTTCGCCAAACCCGGTGCAGGCGAACAATAACATTACCTATACGCAGGTTGTGACCAACACCGGATCGTCGGCGGCGACGGCGGGCACGTTCAACGAGACGACCCCAACCAACACGACGTTTGTTTCGATCACGCCGCCCGCGGGATGGAGTTGCGCGGGATTTCCGCCGCAATGCACGAACCCGAGTGTGGGAGCGGGCGCGTCAGGGATATTCACCGCGGTTTACAAGGTAGCCCTGGGCACGCCCAGCGGAACGGTGATTACGGACACGGTCACGGTGAATGCAGCAAACCAGTCGTTCGGGGCGAACATGGCGACGGCGACGGATGTGGTGGCCACGGCAACGCAAGCCGATCTGGCGCTGAGCACGGCGGCGACACCGTCGTCTGTTTTTGCCGGGAACAATATCACGTACACGCAGACGGTGACGAACAATGGTCCGGCGGCGGCCACGAATGTGAGCTTCACCGAGGCGATCCCGGCCAACACAACCTTTTCATCGCTGTCGGCTCCGGCAGGCTGGACGTGCACCGTGACCACGTCGGTGACGTGTACGAACCCGAGCGTGGCGGCGGGGACATCGGCAGACATCATTGTGGTGGTGAACCTGGCGCCGACGGTGGCGGCGGGTACGATCACGGCGAACTCGTCGGTTTCAGCGACGGGGACGACCGATCCTAACTCGGCGAACAACAGCACAACCGTGGCGACTCCGGTAACCACGGTCTGCGACCTGGTGGTGAGCAACAGCGGGAGCCCAAGTCCGGTGGCGGCGGGCGCCAATATCACGTACACGCAGGTGGTGACCAACACGGGTCCGAGCAGTTGCAGCACGGCGACGTTCAACGAGGTGACGCCTCCGAATACAAATTTCTTGTCGGTGGTGGTGGTGACCACTGGCGGCGGGACGTGGACGTGTCCGAACACGGCGCCGATAGCATGCACCAATCCCAGTGTCCCGCCGGGCTCCACGGGAACGATCACGGCAATTTACAAGGTGAACCCGGTCGCGCCGCCAGGGACGATCATTACCGACACGGACAAGGGCGCGACGACCACCCACGACACGAATCCGGCGAACAACTCGGCGACGGTGAAGATTGCGGTGGCGTCAGGGACGCAGGCTGACTTGAGCGTAACGAATGCGGGCAGCCCGAATCCGGTGAGCGCGGGCAACAATATTACGTATACGCAGAGCGTGAGCAACGGTGGTCCGGTAGCGGCGACCACGGTGTCGTTCACGGATCCGACTCCGGCGAATACAACGGTGGTTTCGCTGAGCGGCCCGGCGGGATGGACGTGCAGCATCGCGACCACGCCGCCGAGTTGCGCCATCGCCAGCCTGGCGGCCAATACCACGGCTAACTTTACTTTCGTGGTGAAGGTGAACACGAACGTGGCATCGGGAACGACAATCACCGAGACGGATTCGGTGTCCTCATCGACCAGCGATCCGAACAGTGGGAATAATAGCGCTTCGGTAAACCTGGTGGTAGCAGGCTCATCCGATCTTTCGATGACGGATGTAGCCAGCCCCGTCCCGGTGATTGCCGGCAACAACATTACTTATACGCAGGTAGTGACGAACGCGGGGCCAAGCACGGCCACGACCGCCAGCATGACCGAGACGACGCCGGCGAACACGACCTACCAGTCGATTGCGATTGCGGCGGGATGGGCTTGCGTAACGCCGGCAGTGAACGGAACGGGAACCATCACCTGCGCCAATTTGAGTTTCGCGCCGGGCTCTGCCAGCTTTACGGTGGTGCTGAAAGTGACCGCAGGAACCGCCGCGGGGACAGCGATCAACGACACGGTGAGCGCAAATTCGGCGGTCACGGATCCGAATCCGGCCAACAACACCGCTACCGCGGCAGACGTGGTGGCCCTGGCGACGCAGGCGGATCTGGTGGCGACGAATTCGGCGGCTCCCAGTTCAGTGGCGGCGGGCAGCAACGTTACTTATATGCAGAGTGTGACAAACAAGGGGCCAGCCACCGCTACCACGGTGAGCTTCACGCAGACTACGCCGCCGAATACGAACTTCCAGTCGATCACCGCTCCAGCGGGCTGGACCTGCGGAACCGTGCCGCCTGTGGGCGGCACCGGCACGATTACCTGCACCGAGGCCAGCATGATAGTGGGCACGGCGAACTTTACGCTGGTGTTGCAGGTGAATGCGGGAACGCCCTCGGGGACGAACATTACGGAGACCGATACGGCGACCGCGAGCAACATCGTGCCCGGGATCACGACAAACAGCGCCAGCGCCACGGTGATTGTCGCCAATGCCAACAGCGCGGACGTAGCCATCGTGAAGACGGCGACGCCGAATCCGGCGACGGAAGGAACTCTGCTTACGTATTCGCTGGCGGTGACCAACAACGGTCCAGCCTCCGCAACGAACGTTACGGTGACCGATACTTTGCCCTCGGTCATGACCTACCTTTCATCGAACACAACACAGGGATCATGCACGGAAGCGGGCGGCACGGTGACGTGCCTGCTGGGGACGATGCCCAACGCGGGCACGGCGACGATTTCAATCCTGGCGATTCCGGGGACGCCGGGAGTGGTCTCGAACACTGCGACGGTTACGGCAGACCAGACCGACCCCAACCCGGCGAACAATTCGTCGACGCAGAGCGAAACGATCACGGCTCCGACGAGCATTGCGCTGCAGTCGTTCGCGGCACACTCGGGTACCGACAAGAACGGCATGAATCGGGTGTTGTTGACGTGGAAGACCGGCGGCGAGGCGCACAACCTGGGCTTCAATGTGTACCGGGAGCAGAACGGAAACCGGGTGCGGATGAATCCGTCGCTGATTGCGGGTTCGGCGCTGCTGATGAGGGGCGCGCTGCCCAAGCACGCGGGCAGAAGTTATGCGTGGATTGATCCTTCGGTGGGAATTGCGGGAGCCTCGTACTGGCTGGAGGACGTTGATGTGAACGGCACGCGCACTATGCACGGACCGGTTTCGGTGGAGGCGGGGACTGCGACCGGCAGCGATGCGTCCGCGGCGGAGACGCGGATGCTCAGCCAACTGAACCAGGCGCAACTCCCCGGGCCCGGCAGTCAGGAAAGCCATGTGGTTGAAACTCTGCCGGTGGCGAGCGCGCCGACGCCGAGCCAGATGCAAAAGCAGTTTGAACTGGCGGGGCATCCAGCGGTCAAGATTCTGGTGCGGCATGAGGGCTGGTATCGCGTGGCGCAACCGGATCTGGTGAAGGCGGGACTCGATCCGAATGTGGATCCGGCGCTGCTGCATCTGTTTGCCGAGGCGAGTGAGCAGGCGATGCAGATCACGGGCGCGAACCCCGGCCCGGGCGGCTTCGGGGCGCAGGCTGCCATCAATTTCTATGGCACCGGCATTGACACCGTATTCTCCGGCACGCGGGTGTACTGGCTGGTCGCCGGCGAGGGACGAGGCGCGCGGATTCCGAAGCTGCAGGAATCATCGGGATCGAACCTGCCTCCGCCGAGTTATGCAGCGACGGTGGAATTGCAGCAGCACAGCACGTATTTTTCGGCGCTGCTAACCCCGAGCGGCAACAACTTCTTCGGAGCCATCGTTACGTCTACACCGGTGGACCAGGTGCTGTACACGCCGCATCTGGATACGACTTCAACCCAAAGTGCGCGGCTGGAAGTGGTGTTGCAGGGCGCGATTACGGGCTTCCCGCACGATGTGAAGGTTGCGTTGAACGGAACCTCGATCGGCGATGTAACGTTCACGGGCCAGGACCAAGGCACGCTGGGCGTAAACCTGCCGCCGGGACTGCTGCAAAACTGGAGCAACACGGTCACGCTGACTGCGCAGAATGGAGACTACGACACCAGCCTGGTCGACTCCATTCGCATTACCTATCCTCACGCGTATGTGGCGGACGGCGATGCATTGAAGTTCACGGGGCGGGCGGGCGACGAAATTAAAGTCCGCGGATTTGGCAGTGCGCCGACGGTGCTCGACATCACCGATCCGGACCGGCCGGTGGAGGTTACGCCGCAAGTCAGCGCGACCAACGGCAAGTACGAGATTGCGGTGCAGGTGCCGTGGACGACGACGAATCGGGCAGCGCCGGCGCGGCACACGCTGCTGGCGGTGGCGGACGATCGGGTGGCGACGGCGGCTGCGCTGCGGCCGAACCATTCGTCGCATTGGCACAGCGTTCAGGCCGGCGCCGACATCGCGATGGTCACGGCCGAGGAGTTTGCGCCGGCACTGACGCCGCTGGTGCAGGCGCATCGAGCGGAAGGGAAGTCCTCCGCGGTGGTGCCAATCCAAGATTTGTATGATGAGTTCAATTTTGGAGAGCGCAGCCCGTTTGCGATCCGGCAGTTCCTGCTGACGGCGACGACGAACTGGAAGAAGGCGCCCACTTATCTGTTGCTGAACGGGCGCGCGTCGCTTGATCCCAGGAACTATCTGGGCCTGGGGCATTTGGATTTCGTTCCGACGCGCATTCTGCCTACGGCCAGCTTGATGACGGCGTCGGACGACTGGTTCTCCGACTTCACCGACACGGCCATGCCGACCATTGCCACCGGCCGCCTGCCGGTCAGCACGGTGGATGAAGCCCAGACCGTGGTGGGAAAGATCGTCGCCTATGAGGGAGAGTCAACGAACGGTCCGTGGACTTCCCAAGCCCTCATGGTAGCCGATAAGGACGACACGGAGAGCTTCACGCAGGATAGCCAGACGGTGCAGGCGCAGCTGCCGGCGACCATGCAGGCGACGGATGTATTCACCGATGCGGTGGGAACCACTAACGTGAAAGCGGATATCATCAACGGAATTAACTCCGGTCAATTGTTGGTGAACTACCTGGGACATGGTTCGGAGGAGCAATGGTCGGGGTCGGACATCTTCAATACGGCTGCGGTGAGTTCGTTGACCAACGGATCGCAGCTGCCGGTGTTTCTGATCATGGACTGCCTGAACGGATTCTTCCAGGACGTATATATGCAGCCGCTGGGCGTGAGCCTGTTGCTGGCGCCGAACGGTGGGGCGGTGGCGGTCCTGGCCTCCAGCGGGTTGAACCAGCCGACGCCTCAAACCCGGCTGGACAAGCTGGTCGTGCAAAACGTTCTGAACGCGGCGCGGCCGACCCTGGGCGAATCGATTTTGAAGGCGAAGTCGCATATCGGCGACCCGGGCGTGCGCAGAACCTACGTTCTGTTCGGCGATCCAGCGATGCGGGTCAAGCAGCCGGCTGCAAACGCGCCGGGACACTGAGCGGTTGCCTCAATTCGAAAGTCTTAACCACGAAGGACACGAAGTTACACAAAGGAAACGGTTCGCTTGACCGCGGCTCGGGGCAAGCGTAATCTCGCGGGGATTCACCGTAAGTGCTCTTACCCGAAGGAGGGTGCGCATGGTTTCTCTCACCGCTCTGTGGCTCCCGATCGTGCTGTCGGCGGTTATCGTGTTCGTGGCCAGCTCCATCATGCACATGCTACTGCCTTACCACAAAAGCGATTACCAGAAGGTGCCTGATGAGGAGAAAGTCATGGGCGTTCTGCGCGCGGCAGGACTGAAGCGCGGCTCGTACGTTTTCCCCTTCTGCACCCCTAAGGAGATGAAAGAGCCGGCGACAATCGAAAAATACAAGCAGGGTCCGGTCGGCATGATGACTGTGTTTCCCAGCGGTCCGCCGGTCTTGCCGAAGTTTCTGGCCCAGTGGTTTGTGTACTGCCTCGTGATCGGATTCTTCGTGGCTTATCTGACCGGGCATACGGTGACGTCGGGCGCGGATTATCTGGTCGTTTTTCGCGTGGCCGGGACGGCGGGATTCCTCGGGTATGGCCTGGGACATATCAGCAACGGCATCTGGAAGGGGCAGCCGTGGAGTTCGACCATCAAAGAGGTGATTGATGGTCTGGTGTATGGCTTGCTCACCGCGGGCACGTTTGGCTGGCTCTGGCCGCGCTAGGACCCGTCTGCGATAAGCAGTACCACCCTGGGCTAAAGGCCGGGTTGATTTCTGCTCGCCTTACGCGGCGCTAAAGTGCCGCTCTTCCGCTCTTCCACAGTTGTGCGCGGCTTATTTCTTCTTCTTATTTCTTCCTCTTTCTTCTTCTTATTTCTTCTTCATCACGAAGCCGGTGCCGTTGTCGTTGAACGCGGCCTCGATCACTTTGCCGTTGGCATCGCGGATGAACTCGATCGTCAGCCCGCTTTGACCCTTCACATCGAAGGTGGTGCCACGGCGGGGAAGCAGTTCAAGATCGGGCGAGCCGGGCGTGCTGGCGATGAGGGTGTGGTCGCCGCGCAACGAGATTGTAAACGGAGTTGGACTGCCGGGAATTTCATATTCCCCGGTGAAGGCCTCGATGAAGCTCCTGTCAGTGAGCTGTTTATCGGGCAGGCGCGTGAAGACGATATCCTTGACGCTGGTCTCTAGCGGCAGCGTGAGACTCGATATGTCGCCGTTGGCGTCGGAGAAGAACTCGACCTTCAGTTTGGCAAAGGGATCGAAAGGGGCATCGGGAACCTGGAAGACGTCGTAGTGAAGATGGGCGACCGATTCGGTGATCTTGTTGATCTTCATTTTGAAGCCGGCGCCGTCAGGCGTGATTGAGACTAGGCCGTATCCCGGGTTGCTGTAGTCTCCTACGTAATCCTTCAAGTCGTGGGAAGGGTGCGTGCCGGTCTTGTGCGGCACGTAGCCTTTGCTCTTCGCTTCCTGCTCGGATTCTCGACCCTTAATCTCCTGCTGCAGATAACGCTGGCTCCAGGGCACCTGGTCGAGACCAAGCAGGCGATCGAAGACGTTGTAGGCGATGGCGTTGGGCAGGCCGGTGCCATCGAGATTGGTGAGGACGACCACGCCGATCCCGTCGTTGGGCAAGAAAGCCAGTTCGGCGCTGAAGCCGTCCAGGTTGCCTCCGTGTTCCACGCGCTTGTGTCCGCGGTATTGGGAGATGAAAAAGGCCATGCCGTAGGCGGTTTCGCTCTCTTCTTTGTAATCGGGCTCGCCCTGGATCACCATTTGCGGCGTCTGCATCTGGGCGGAGTTGTTTTCCGAGAGCAGCGCCTTGCCCTCCAGCTTGCCCTGGTTGAGATGGAACAACACGTACTTGCTCATATCGGCAGCCGTGCTATTGATCTCGCCCGCGGGTCCGATGGCGCAGCGGTCGGGACATTGCTTGTCGAAGGGCATGCGCTTCACCTCCGCCTTCACGTCGTTGCCCTTGCGATACGGCTCGGCGACGTCGGAACTGTTCTGCGAATCTTTCAGGGAGAAATTTGTGGCGTTCATGCCCAGCGGAGTCAAGATGCGTTCGCGGACGGTGTCCTCCCAACTCTTGCCGTTAAGCAGGCCGGCGATATAGCCGGCGGTCATGAACATCAGGTTGTTGTATTGAAACGTGCTGCGCAGCGGCTTGTTGGGTTCCAGATACTGCAAGCGCCGGATGATATCTTCGCGCGAGAAATCCGAGCTGTACCAGACCATGTCATGACGGGGCAGGCCGGAGCGATGGGTGATCAGGTCGCGGATCGTCATCTGCTCGGTCAGCACGGGATCGTACATCTTGAAGGTGGGGAGATAATCGCGCACCGGCTTATCCCAATCCACCTTGCCCTCGTCCATTTCCATCCCCAGCGTGCTTACGGTAAATGACTTGGTGATGGAGCCGATGGCGAACAGCGTGTTGGGTGTGACCGGCAACTGCTTCTCAATATCGCGATAGCCGTAACCTTTGAGCAGGATGACTTTTCCGTCCTGCACGACGGCGACGGCTACGCCGGGGACATTCCAGTCTTTGAGTGCCTGATTCACAAAGTCATCGAAGTCGCCGAGGCCGGGCTTGGCGGTGGCGGGCGGGGTGGGCTTCTCGTGCTTCTTCTGGGCATGGGCAGAGGTTGAAAAGCCGAACGTCAGGAGAACGGCTGCGAGCAGCGTGAATCTGAGCGCTGCCTGCTTCATGGAGCGCGAATTGGGCATGGGGGCTTCCTGTGTGACTTGTAGTCGGGCAACGGCGGCAAACCGGTCAAAGTATCCACAAAAGTCGCGCCATCCTGCAAGACAACTTTACCCGGAACGCTACGACGCTGCGGGAATAGCTGCGGGCAGGCTGGCAGTCCGGCGCAACGGTTCGGCCAAGGCTCGCATGACTTTGCCGAAGCCCGCGAAATCGAGCGACTGTGCGCCGTCGGAAAGGGCGCGCTCCGGGCAGGGGTGCACTTCGATGATCAGGCCATCGGCTCCCACGGCTACAGCGGCGCGGGAGACCGCCGCGATCAGGCTTTGTTTGCCGGTACCGTGCGAGGGATCGGCGATCACTGGAAGATGCGACAGATCGCGAGCCAGAGCGACAGCAGCCAGGTCGATGGTGTTGCGCATTTCGGTTTCGAACGTCTTGATGCCGCGCTCGCACAGGACGACTTGCTGGTTGCCCCCGGAGAGCAGGTACTCGGCGGCCAGCAGCCACTCCTTGACGGTGGCGGAGGGGCCGCGCTTCAGCAGGATCGGCTTGTTGACGGTGGCAAGACGGCGCAGCAAGGCGAAGTTCTGCATGTTGCGCGCGCCCACCTGCAGCATGTCGACGTGCTCGCAGATCAGGTCGACGTCTTCGGTGCTCATCACTTCGGTGACCACGGGCAGTCCGGTCGCTTCGCGCGCTTCGCGGAGGATTTTGAGGGCTTCCAGGCCGAGTCCCTGAAAGTCGTAGGGGGAGGTGCGGGGCTTGTAGGCGCCGCCGCGCAGCATGGCGGCTCCGGCGCGCTTTACGGCGTGGGCGGTGTCGAGCAGTTGCTCGCGCGACTCCACCGAGCAGGGGCCGGCGATGACCACGACTTCGGGACCGCCGATCGCCACTCCGTTTATTTTGACGATGGAGCGCTCCGGCTTCACCTGCCGGCTGACCAGTTTGAAGGGCTGGGCAATGGCGACGACATTGTCCACGCCCGGCGCGACCTGCAGCGCCTCGATTTCGTGGCGGCGTCCGCTGCCCACGGCGGCGACGATGGTGCGTTCGGTGCCGCGCGTGACATGAGGCTGGTATCCGGCTTCGCGGATGCGCTCAATCACGTGGTTAATCTCTTGCTCGGTGGCCTTTTCCGACATGTTGACGATCATTGGATCATTTCTCCTTATGGGTTCTGCCTAAAAGCAAAAAGCCGCGATTCCCGGATCGCGGCTTGCGACTGAGCTTGTTTAGGTTTGGATGTCCGTTATTGGTTCATCCTTCCTCCAAGCCGGCCGCCGCCGCTACGCCTGGAAACCAGTAAGCGGTAAATGCGGTGCCTGGAGTAAATCGCGTCATAGAATGCTTTCCGCTCAATCTCACCAAATCAGCCGGCATGGCGCCGAAGTGCCGGAATCGCGCCAGCTACTGGATCGAGCTGGCTACTTCGGAGAATGCGTTGTTGGCATTCGAGCCGATCAAGCGAACCGTTCCCACGACCAGAACCAGAATGACCGCCAGCATGACCGCGTATTCGGCGATGTCCTGTGCCGCATCTTCCGACCAAAGCCGGCGAATCAGTTTGGACATGTTCTTTCCTCCAGGGGTCAGTTCCTTGAGAGGGAAGGACTGAACTTGGTGCAAGACATCATGCACGCGGCTCAAGGCCCTTGTCAAATGCAGGTGTTTGGGGATTTTTTCGCGGGAAATCAATATGGCGGAAGGGCTGCGGGAGGCTTGATCTGGGCGGCATTGGCCGGGGATGGGGGGATCAGCTGTTGTGCCGATTGTTGCGCGTACAGGAGCAAGCGGTTGGGAAGGATCCCAAGATAAATGGTGGCGACGATGGTGATGGCGAGAGCGAGACCCAAGGCAAAGGGGACGGGAGCGACGGGAACGGGCTTGCGCGCCTCGCGCATATACATCATCACGATGATGCGGAGGTAGTAGTAGGCGCCGACGGCGCTGTTGACCACGCCGATGAGCGTGAGCCAAATCAGGTTGGCTTTCACCGCGGCACTGAAGACGTAGAACTTGGCGAAGAAGCCGCCAGTCATGGGGATGCCAATCAGCGATAGCAGAAAAATGGTGAGGGTCGCGGCCAAGAGCGGCGACGTGCGTCCGAGTCCCTCGTAGTCTTCGAGGGTCACGTAGCGTTCGCCGGCGTTGGCGAAGTGGCTGACCACGGCGAATGCTCCCACGTTCATGGCGGCGTAGGCAGCCGTGTAGAACATAGCGGCGGAGATTCCGGTGGCGGAGTTCTCCGGGGTGGTCATGGCGAAGGCCACCAGCAGATAGCCGGCGTGGGCGATCGAGGAGTAGGCCAGCAGTCGTTTGATGTTGGTCTGCACCAGGGCGGCCACGTTGCCCAACGTCATGGACAGCGCCGCGGCTACCCAGATCAGCCAGAAACGGCCGGGCGCGTTGATGGTGAATACTACCCGCAGCAGGACCGCGAAGGCGGCGGCTTTGGGTGCCGTTGACATGAAGCCGACGATGGGAGCGGGTGCGCCCTCGTAGACGTCGGGGGTCCAGATGTGAAACGGCGCGGCTGCGACTTTGAATCCCAGGCCCACGAACATGAGCGACATCGCCACGTACACGAGCAACTGTACCGGTCCGGCTTGCAGCTTTTGGCTAATGAGGTCGATGTTGGTCGAACCGGTGGCGCCGAACATGAGCGCCACACCGTACAGGAAGAATGCAGTGGCGAAGGAGCCCAGAAGAAAATACTTGAGCGACGATTCGCTGCTGGAGGCTTCGTTGCGGCGGAATCCAGTGAGAATATAAGTGGAGATCGAGGAGATTTCGAGGGCAATGAAAATCAGGACCAGTTCGACGGCGGAGGACATCAGCGCCATGCCGACCACGCCGAAAAGGATCAGCGCGTAGTATTCGCCGGCGCGAATCTTCTGCACGGCCATGTACTCGAACGAACTCAGGATGACGACCGCGCAATGGCAATGACTAGGAAGTGGAAGAAGATGCTGAAGCTGTCCACCCGCACCATGTTTGAGAAAGCCAGGCCGGGAGACTGCGCCATGTACCAGGTCGAGGCCAGGCCGGCGAGCGTGCCGACGAACGCGATGAGGCCGAGAGTCTTCTGACTCTTTTCCTCGTCCACCAGAGGATCGAGCACCATGACCACGATGCCGAAGAGCAGACAGGACGAGTTCGGGCAGGATTCGGATGTAATCGACCGATGCGGGACGCTGAGGAATCATCTGCGGCATCGTCTGAGGAGAGCGGCCGGGAGGCGAATCATTGACCCACCACCTTGCTGACGACTTGCGTGAAGCGAAGGAGCGCGGCCTGTACCGCGGGATCAATCGCACCCAGCCACAGAATGGGCGCCACGCCCATCGACCAGGGCGGCCACGGCGCAGGGCCAGACGGCGGCTTTCTCGAAGCCGATCATGTCGCGCATGGAGTTGTTGATCGGGTGCGTGACTTTGCCGTAGAACACTCGCTGGTACATCCACAGAAGATAGCCCGCGCTCCAGATCACGCCAGTGGCGCCGAGAATTCCGTAGATGGCTCGATCCTGAAAGGCGCCGGTGAGCACCAGGAACTCGCCGATGAAGCCGTTGAGCAGGGGAAGTCCGGCGGACGCGAGCACGATGAACAGAAAAGAGGCGGCGTAAACCGGCATGGGCGAGGCGAGGCCGCCGAACTCCGAGATCTCGTAGGTGTGGCGGCGCTCGTGGAGAATGCCCGCCAGCATGAACAGGGCTCCGGTGGAGACTCCGTGGGCGAGCATGACGAACATCGCGCCGTTCAGTCCGGCCTGGGTAAAGCTGAAGATGCCGAGCACGACAAAGCCGAGGTGGCTGACCGAGGAGTAGGCGATCAGCTTCTTCATGTTGGGTTGAACCATGGCCACGAGCGCGCCGTAGATGATACCGATCAGCGCCAGAGGCATGATCCAGGGGGCGTTGTGGCGGGCCTGCTCGGGGAACAGGCCGAGGTTGAAGCGCAGCATGCCGTAAGTGCCCATCTTGAGCAGTACTCCGGCGAGGAGGACGGATCCAGCGGTGGGCGCTTCAACGTGCGCGTCGGGCAACCAGGTATGGAATGGGAATAACGGAACTTTGACCGCGAAGGCTACAAAGAATCCGAGGAAAAGCCACTGCGCGGCGACAGGGAAATTTGGCACTTTGCGGGCCGCGATCAGATCGCGAATCTCGTTGAACTGGAAGCTGCCGGTGTGCGCGTAAAGCCACAAGATCGCAGCCAGCATGAATACGGAGGCGATCATGGTGTACATGAAAAACTTTACCGCGGCGTAGACCTTGCGCTCGTGGCCGAATACTCCGATTAGCAGGGCCATTGGGATGAGCGTGGCTTCCCAGAAGAAATAAAAGAGGAAGAGATCGAGTGAAGTGAAGACGCCGATCAGCGCGGTTTCGAGGATAAGCAGAAGGATGAAAAATTCCTTCACCCGGTCGTGCACCGACTTCCACGAGATAAGCACGCACAGGGGCGTGAGGAACGTAGTGAGGACGATCAGCCACATCGAGATGCCGTCGATGCCCATGTGGTAGTGAATGTTAGGGCTGGAAATCCAGGGCTTGTCGACTTCGTATTGAAATCCGGCTTGGGCACGATGGAAATAAACCGGGAGATGCAGCGAGAAAGCGAACGTGATGAGCGACACCAGAAAAGCGACGACCCGGATGTCGCGATCGCGCCGCGGCAGCACTGTCAAGAACAGCGCACCCACCAGCGGTGCAAAAGTCGTCAGCGTCAGAATGTAGGGACTGAGAATGTCGGCGTTCATCGTCCCACCCCCAGCCAGATCATGTAGGCGATCACCACGGCGGAGCCGGCGGCGATCCAGCCCGCGTAGGAGCGCAGGTTGCCGGACTGCATGTGGCGGACTTCATCGGAGACATGTCGCGCACCGTCGGCGGCGTCGTTCACCGTATCGTCAATGACCTTGCGGTCGATTCCTTGCCACAGGATGCTGGTGGAGCCGTCGATCAGTGGTTTGACGAAGAGTTTGGCGTAGAGTTCGTCGACGTAGTACTTGTTCAGGACGGCTTCGTAGAATCCGCCAAGGCCATCGGCAATTTTCTGCGGAAGATAGGG
Organism: uncultured Acidobacteriaceae bacterium; assembly: GCA_963825155.1. GTDB lineage: Bacteria > Acidobacteriota > Terriglobia > Terriglobales > Acidobacteriaceae > Sulfotelmatobacter. The sequence continues at coordinate 50,083 of CAWGRZ010000011.1, forward strand.
CTTGCTCACGTATAGCACGTAGGCAAACCACGCGCCCAGCAGAGCGAGGGCGACCGACACGCCCATAAGCAGCAGTTCAGTGCCGTGGCTTGCGGCTTCACCTGCGGCCTCCGTGATGCCGGTGCCGAATACCGGCTCCAGGAAGTGATCGAACCCGTTGTGATAACCAACAAACCCACCGAAAAACGACAGGAAAGCCAGAATCATCAGCGGGACCAGCATCACCATCGGACTCTCGTGAGGTTCGCCGTGGCCGTGATCATCATGGCCATGGGCTACGTGGGCGCGCCCGTGGTCATCTACTTGGATGCCATGGTAGTCACCGAAGAAGGTCATGAACAGCAGGCGGAACATATAGAACGATGTGATGAACGCGGTGATCACGCCGATCAACCAGAAGACCCAGCTGATGGGGCTGGAGAAGGCCTTCCAGAGAATTTCGTCCTTGCTCCAGAAGCCGGCGAACGGCGGGATTCCAGCGATGGCCAGAGTGGCGATGAGCATGGTCCCAAACGTCCACGGGGATATATGACCTCAGGCCGCCCATCTTGCGCATGTCCTGCTCGCCGCCGACCGCATGAATCACCGAGCCCGCGGCCAGGAACAGCAGGCCCTTGAAGAACGCGTGCGTCATCAGATGGAAGATTCCGGCGGAGAATGCTCCCACGCCGCAGGCCATGAACATATAACCAAGCTGCGAGACGGTGGAATAGGCGAGCACCTTCTTGATGTCGGTCTGCGTGATGCCGATGGTCGCGGCGAATAACGCGGTGAGCGTGCCGATGACCGCGACGACCATCAGAGCCTGAGGTGCGCGCTCGAAAATCACGTGCGAGCGCGAGACCATGTAGACGCCAGCGGTGACCATCGTCGCCGCATGAATCAGCGCGGAGACCGGCGTGGGACCTTCCATGGCGTCGGGAAGCCAGACGTAGAGCGGGATTTGGGCTGACTTGCCAGCAGGCGCCGACCATCAGCAGAATCCCGATGGTGGTGAGAAGATCCGGCGCCGGCCGTCTCGGGGGCGATGCGGCTGGACCTGAGTAAATACCTGGGTGAAGTTCAGCGTGCCGAAATGCTGGATCATCAGGAAGAGGCCGATGAGGAATCCGAAGTCGCCGATGCGGTTGACGATGAACGCTTTCTTTCCGGCGGACGCCGCTGAGTCTTTCGTGAACCAGAACCCAATCAGCAGATACGACGCCAGGCCCACACCTTCCCAGCCGATGAACATCAGCAGGTAGTTGTTGGCCAGCACCAGCGTCAACATGAAAAACATGAACAGGTTCAGGTAGGCGAAGAAGCGGTAGTAGCTGGGATCGTCCCACATGTAGCCGACGGAGTAGATGTGGATGAGGAATCCGACGCCGGTAACGACCAGCAGCATGACGAGCGAGAGCTGGTCGAGGTAAAGCGCGAAATCGACGCTGAAACTGCCGGAGCGAATCCAGTGGGCGATGTATTCCTGATAAGGAAGTGCGATGGACGAGAAACGCCAGGCAACTAACAGCGCCCACGCGAAGGCTGCGCCCGAAAAGAACAGGCCGACGGTGCTGACCGCGGTCCGCGACGACTTCTTCCCGAGGAAGCCGTTGATCGCCGCACCCGCCAGCGGCAGGACCGGGATCAGCCAGAGATTGAGAGACGACGTCATAGTTTGAGCAGGTTCACCTGGTCCACGTTCAGGGTTTCGCGAGTGCGGTAGACAGCGATGATGATGGCGAGGCCGACGGCCGATTCCGCAGCCGCCACCACCATCACGAAGAAGACGAAGACCTGCCCCGCCAGCGCGTGCCAGTGCGCAGCGAAAGCGACAAACGAAAGATTCACGCCGTTCAGCATCAATTCAATCGACATGAAAATGGTGATGATGTTGCGCTTGATCAGGAATCCGGTCACGCCGCAGGCAAACAGGATTCCGCTGAGCACGAGGTAATAAGAGAGCGGGACCATCAATCCACCTTCCTTGCCGGGCCGCTCGCCGGAAATGTCGGCGGCTTGCTGGCCAGCACCACCGCACCCATGATGGCGATCAGAATCAGGATCGAAGTAATTTCAAACGGCAGTAGGAATTCGTGGAAGAGCAGTTGTCCGATCGTCTTGGGATCGCCGGGCAGAGCGCCGATGGCGACGGCCTCGGTTCCAGAATGCCGCAGCACGACCCACCCGACGAGAACGCTTCCCAGCAACATCCCAGGGATGCCGAACAGAATGGCGACCCGGCTGCCCTTGGTGCGTTCTTCGACTCCGGCGTTCAGAAGCATGATGGTGAAGACGAACAGCACCATGATGGCGCCGGCGTAGACGATGACCTGCACGGCGGCGACGAACTCCGCGCCTAGCAGCAGGTATTCGCCGGCGAGCGCGGCCATCACCGCGATCAGCGAGAGCGCGCTGTTAATGGGATGAGTCTGCACCAGCAGGTTGATCGCCCCCGCGACCGCAACCGCCCCAAAGGCCAGAAATAGAATCAGATGAACGTTAAACATTTTTGTCTTCGACTACCACGCTACTGCGATCGCGGTCGCGATCAGATTCATCAGCGACAGCGGCAGCAGGAACTTCCAGCCGAATGCCATCAGCTGGTCGTAACGGAAGCGCGGCAAGGTGCCGCGCACCCAGATATACAAAAAGAGAAATGCAAAAATCTTGGCGGCAATCCAGAACACGGGCAGTATCGCCTGCAGAATTCGTGGGCCAAAGAGCGGCCCGTTCCATCCGCCAAAAAACAAAAGCGTAGCCAGGCAGGCCACCGTGATCATGTTGGCGTACTCCGCCATGAAAAACATCGCAAACTTCATGGCGCTGTACTCGGTGTGGTAGCCGGCCACGAGTTCGGTTTCGGCTTCCGGCAGATCAAAGGGGATGCGGTTCGTTTCTGCGTAAGCCGCCATCAGATAGCAGAAGAAACCGATGAGCTGGCCGTGAAAAACATTCCAGCGCGGAATGAATCCCCAGAAATGCCCCTGCTGCGCCTGCACAATATCGCGCAGACTGAAACTGCCCGACATGATCAGCACGCCCACCAGCGAGAGGCCGAGAGAAATTTCGTAACTCACCATCTGGGCGCTGGCGCGCAAGCCGCCGAGCAGCGAATACTTGTTGTTCGAGGACCACCCCGCGAGCGCCACTCCGTACACGCCGATTGACGTGATGCCGAGAATCAGCAGCAGTCCCGTGTTCACGTCTGTGACCTGAAGCGGAATGCTGTAGCCGCCGATCGTGATCGAATTGCCGAAAGGGATGACCGCGATCGAAGTCAGCGCAAAGATGACCGCGATCAGCGGCGCCGCGATGTAGAGCGGCTTGTAGACGTGGGGCGGGGTCAAGTCTTCTTTGAATAGAAACTTTGCTCCGTCGGCGAGTGGCTGCAGCAGGCCGAACGGGCCGACCCGCGTGGGTCCCCAGCGATTCTGCATGTGGCCCACAACTTTGCGCTCGAGCCAGACGGTGTAGGCGACTGCGGTGAGCAGTGCGACCAGCACTACGACTGACTTGATAACCGACGCGAGAATGTAGAGCCAGATTGGCAACGCGTTCTTTTCCTCTTCAGTCTTTACTTATACGAATCATTACTTATGTGAATCAGTCGGCCGCGACTTCCGCGGGCTTGACTTCATGACTCTCCATCACGGACTTCAATGTGCGTGAGTAGCGTCCCAGCGTGCCCGAAGTGAACAGGCCGTCCTTGGCCGGGGAAATCGATTCCGGTTTGTGGGCCGCACCCGGTCCGCTGCTTGTGAGCGACGTGTGCTCGCTGTTGCCCGCCAGAAGGTTCATGCGCGAGACCCCATAGCCGGGAACCAGGCGCTGAATCTCGTCGAGAATCGCCATGGGATCGAGCGGGCTCAGTTTCGGCTCCAGGCCTTGCATCTCAAGCCAGACGGCGTGGCGGTCCGCCTCGCCCGACTGGGCTCCGCGGGACTGACCCATGTCGGCGTGGGTGCCGCCGCCAAAGGGAACCAGTTTGCGAACGTCGAAGCCCATGGCGTCGGCGATGCGGACGATCATTTCGAAATCGGTCTTTGTGCCGGAAATCTCGCCGGCCTTCTTGACCAGTTGCACGTCGCCACAGGTGTTGGTCATGGTGCCCGATTTTTCGTAGGCATTGGCGGCGGGCAGCACTACGTCGGCCATGACGGCGGTTTCGGTCAGGAACATGTCCTGCACGACGACGAAGCTCTTCGAGAACGCGAAGGGATCGAGGTTGAGGCGTCCAACGGGATTCGATCCGACCACGTAAAGAGCTTTCAGCTTGCTGCTCTTGGCGGCGTCGACCATGCCGGGAAGATCGAGCCCGGCGGTTTGAGGGACGGTCCACTCCTGATGGAAGTCGCTGCTGCCCGCGATCGGGTGGTAGCCGGGGAGCAGGTCGGGATAGAGACCCATGTCGGCGGCGCCGCGCGAGTTGGCGTAGTCGGCGAGGCAGATAAATTTCGCACCGGGAATCTGGGAGCCGAAGGCGACGAGGCTGGCGATGTCGCCGCCGCAAATCTCCGAGCCGAAAATGATGACGAGATTCTGTTCGCTCCGTACCTTATCGCGGAGGGCGATCCATGCGTCTTTACTCATCGAAGCGGTTGCCAGCGCATCTGCCGCAGCAGCGTCGCCGGAGAGGAACTTTGCCACCTTGCCTTCCGATGCGGCTGCGATCTGCGTGAAGCTCGTGGCTTGGCGGCGCAGCTTGATGGGCGCGGAGTTCACGACGTAGAGGCGTGCACGGTGCAGGCGAACGTTGTTGCGAATCTGCCAGGCCAGCAGCGGGTGCTGCTCGGTGGGATCGTTGCCAATCAGCAAAATCGCCGGGGCGTTGTAGACATCGGCCATGGTCGCGGTTGCTTCGGGCTTGCCGCGGAGCGCAGCGGCAAGGGCAGGGAAGTCGGCGGTGCGGTGATGATCGACGTTGTTTGTCTGCAGCACGGTGCGCGCGAATTTCGAGAGCAGGTAGGCTTCTTCGTTGGTGGTCCGCGTCGAGCCGATCACGCCGATCGCTGAACCGCCATCTTTGTCGCGGATCTCAGCAAACTTCTTGCCGACCAACTCGAAAGCTTCTTCCCACGTAGCTGGAGTCAGCTTGCCATTCTTGCGAATGAGCGGTTGGGTGAGGCGCTCTTCGTGGTTGGCGAAATCGAAAGCGTAGCGGCCCTTGATACAGAGGAAGTCGCCGTTAGTTCCGCTCTTGTCGCGGTTGTCGCCGCGGACGATTTCCATCCCGGTGTCTGACCGCCGCACGCCCAGCGTGGTTTTGCAGCCGTCGCCGCAGTGCGTGCAAACGGTGCCGACGTGCTTCATCTCCCACGGACGCGTCTTATAGCGGTATGCGCCGGAGGTGAGCGCGCCCACCGGGCAGATGTCGATGCACATGCCGCACTCTTCGCACTCCAGATGATCTTCTTTATTGGGAGCGATGAGCGACTTCACGCCGCGGTTCTGCACGCCCAGAGCCCAGACGTCCATGCCCTCGCCGCACACGCGCACGCAGCGGTAGCACAGAATGCAGCGCGGCCGGTCGAAGAACACCACGGGAGACCATTGCTGCTCCTCTTTATGGTTCTTCGCCTCCATGAATTTCGATTCGGCGGCGCCGTAGGAGAACGTCATGTCCTGCAGTTCGCACTCGCCACCGGCGTCGCAGACCGGGCAATCCAGGGGATGATTGCCGAGCAGCATCTCCAGCATGGACTTGCGCGCCTGCTTGATCTCCGGGCTGTCGGTGGTGACGATCATGCCCTCGCCAACCACCGTGGTGCAGGCGGTCTGGAGCTTCGGCATCTTCTCGACCTTCACCAGGCACATGCGGCAAGCGCCCTGCAAAGAGAGGTTGGGGTAATAACAAAATGACGGCACTTCGATGCCCACGCTCTTGCACGCCTCAATGAGGAGCGTGCCCGCGGGAGCCGTGAGCTTCTTGCCGTCGACAGTGAGATTTACGTCAGCCATAACTTAAGTGTGAGATCCGCGCTCGCAATCGATCAACTGTTCCTCATCTACCGCACAAGTCCGAGCGCCAGCAGTGTTGAAACCACAGCCAAAAACAACCCTAAAGAAACCGACACAATGCGCCATACGAGGGCCATAGGCACCGCAGGCTTGCCACTTAATCGCATTGGCAAAGACTGATGCAGCGCTGACCCCCGCAAACCGCGAAAGGCAAAAACCACCCCAAGAACAGCAAAACCAACGTGGCTCAACGGTCCAAATCCCGACTCAGGATGCACGGTACGCCTCCTGCCACTCAGTGCGCGAACGCCAACTCTTCCGCGCCTGCTTTCTCAAACGGACACGGCTTGCCGTCCAAATGATCTTCAAATTCTTTGCGGAACTTCTTCACGAACGCGATGGTCGGCATCGCGGCTGCATCTCCCAGCGGACAGAACGTGCGACCCAGCATGTTTTCCGCCAGGTACTGGATGTTGTCGATGTCTTTCTTCATGCCACCGCCGGCGTGAAAGCGCAGTAGCGTCTTCTTGATCCAGTCGGTGCCTTCGCGGCACGGAATGCACCATCCGCAACTTTCGTGCTGGTAGAATTTCATGGTGCGCAGGGCGAATTTCACGATGCACTGCGCATCGTCAATCACCACCACACCGCCCGAACCCAGCATGGATCCGGCTTTCGCGACCGAATCAAAATCCATGGCAACGTCGACTTCATCCGCGGTCAGGCACGGACAGGAAGCTCCGCCCGGCACCACCGCCTTCAGCTTGCGTCCGTTAGGGATGCCGCCGCCGACCTCGTAAATCATTCGCTTTAAGTTATAGCCCATGGGAAGTTCGTAGACGCCGGGCTTGGCGATGTTGCCGCTCAGGCAAAACAGGCGCGTGCCGCCGTTTTTCGGCGTGCCCAGCTTGGCGTACCAGTCCGCGCCACCAAGAATAATATGAGGAACATTGGCCAGCGTCTCGGCATTATTGATGACCGTCGGCCCACCCCATAGCCCAACCACAGCCGGGAACGGTGGGCGGATGCGCGGGATGCCGCGCTTGCCTTCGAGCGACTCCATCAGCGCCGACTCCTCGCCGACTTCGTAGGCGCCGGCGCCCCCGTGCCAGTACACGTCGAAGTCGCGCCCGCTGCCGAAAATATTCTTGCCCAGGAATCCCCTGGCGTAGGCGTCGCGGATCGCCTTCTGCATGATGACGGAAAGATACCGGTATTCGCCACGGATGTAGATGTAGCCGCTGTGCGCGCCCACCGCCAGTCCGCCGATCATGACGCCCTCGATCACCGAATGGGGATCGTGTTCGAAGATCAGGCGGTCTTTGCAGGTTCCGGGTTCACTCTCGTCGCCGTTACACAGGACGTATTTCGGCTTGGCCGACTGCTTGGGCACAAACGACCACTTCATGCCGGTGGAGAACCCGGCGCCGCCCCGGCCGCGCAGGCCAGAAGCCTTAACCTCATTAATAATGGCATCCGGTTCCATGGCGAGCGCCTTCTGCACGGCCTTGTAGCCGTCCAGTTCGAGATAGCGGTCGATATTCGTGGCACCCTTGCCGAAGCGCCGGGAGACGACCTTTACCTCGTCGGGATGAGAAACCAAGTCAGCCATTTTGATTGAAGATTGTAGATTTTAGATTGCAGATTTCTGAGAATCCCTGAGCTCTAAATCTGCAATCTGAAATCTGCAATCTGAAATCTACTGCGTTGCCTTCTTCCTGTACTCGTCAAGAATCCCGTCCATCTTTTCCGTGGTCAGGTTCTCGTGAAAATCGTAATTGACTTGCGCCGCCGGAGCCCAGCTGCAGGCCCCGATGCATTCCACTTCTTCCAGGGTGAACAGGCCGTCCGCGGTGGTCTGCTTGTGCCCGACTCCAAGTTTCTTGGCGCAGTGATGCAGGATTTCCTCTCCTCCGCGCACCATGCAGCTAATGTTGGTGCAGACCTGCACGTTGAACTTGCCGCGCGGCTTGGTGGTCAGCATGGAGTAGTAGCTGATCACGTTGCGCACTTCGAGCTCGGTCAGATCGAGGCGACCAGCAATTTCCAGAATCACCTCGTCCGATAGAAATCCGATTTCGTCTTGGGCATAGAGCAGCGTGGGGACGAGCGCCGAGCGCTTGGTCGGATAATGCGGGACCATCTCCGCGAAGCGCGTTTCGAATTCCTCAGAGAATTTCACCGATCAATTTCTCCCAGCACGATGTCGATGCTGCCGATCGCCGCGACTACGTCGGCCAGCAGCCTTCCTTCGCACATGATGGGCAGCGTCTGCAGATTCGCGAAGCATGCGGACCGCATGTGCACGCGGTACGGTTTTGCCGTGCCGTCGCTGACAATGTAGTAGCCCATCTCGCCGCGCGGCGATTCGACCGCCTGATACACTTCGCCGGCCGGTACTGCAAAGCCTTCCGTAATAATTTTGAAGTGGTAGATGAGCGACTCCATCTGCGTCTTCATCTTTTCGCGGTCGGGCAAGACTATGCCGGGAGCGTCGGCCTTGATCGGGCCTTCGGGCATGCCGTCCAGCGCTTGGCGCACGATCCCGATCGACTCGCGCAATTCCTGCACGCGGCACATGTACCGCGCGAAGACATCGCCTTCCTGCGAAACCGGTACTTTGAACTGGAACTTTTCGTAACTCGAATACGGCATATCGCGGCGCAGGTCGATGTCGACGCCACTGCCGCGCAGGGTCGGACCGGTCGCACCCAAGGCGATAGCGTCTTCCGCGGTCATCCGGGCAACGCCTTTGGTGCGCATCCCCCAGATGGGATTGCCGGTGAGCAGATTTTCGTACTGGTCGATCCTCTCGGGAAAATATCCGGCAAAGTCGCGCACGCGGTCGAAGAACCCGAGCGGCGGTTCCAGCGCAATGCCGCCCACGCGGAAGTACGAGGTCATCATGCGCTGTCCGCTGATCATTTCAAACATGCGCAGGATTTCTTCACGCTCGCGGAAGCAATATAGGAAAACCGTCAGGGCGCCGATGTCCATGGCGTGGGTGCCCAGCCATACCAGGTGCGAGTTAATCCTGGTTAACTCATTCAGCAAAACCCGCAGCCACTGCGCTTTCGGAGGAATTTCCAGCCCCAGCAACTTCTCCACGGCCAGCACATAGCAAAGATTGTTGGTCATGGGGCAGAGGTAGTCGATGCGGTCGGTCAGCGGCACGACCTGCTGGTAGAACTTGGCCTCGCAGGTCTTTTCAATGCCGGTGTGCAGAAAGCCGATGTCGGGCATGAGGCGCACAACGGTTTCGCCGTCAATCTCGAGCAGCACGCGCAGCACGCCGTGCGTGGACGGGTGTTGCGGGCCCATGTTCAGGATCATGGTGCGATCCTGGCCGGGCTCGAGCACGGGAGTAGGGTTCAGGTGGGCCATATTATTTAGCGGCAGACCTCATTTTAACGGTAACCCTCCACGGGATAATCTTTACGTAGAGGGTGACCTTCCCAGTCCTCGGGCATGAGAATGCGGCGCAGATAAGGATGCCCGGTGAAACGAATGCCGAACAGATCGAAAACCTCGCGCTCGAAATAGTTGGCGCCGGGCCACACCGAAGTCAGCGACTCGACCGCCGGGCTGGCGCTGTTGAGGCGGACTTTCAGACGTACGCGCTCTTTTTTGGGGATCGACAGCAGATGGTAGATGACCTCAAACCGGGGCTCGGAAGGGTACCAGTCCACGCAGGTTACGTCGGAAAGGAAATTGAAGGGGCAGGCGGGATCATCCTTCAGAACGACGCAAGCCTCGCGGATGCATGCGCGGTCCACGTAAATCGTCATTTCTTCGCGATCAAACTTCACGGCTTCGACCGCTGCGGCATTCCAAGCCAACAGACGGGCCACGGCCGGATGGTTCTTCAGTTGCTGCAGATCGGTAATGGGGGGGGCCAGCGGCATTAGAAATTGCCCCGAGTGGAGGAAGTTTCACCCCAGTCCAGCACGCCTTTTTTCCACACGTAGAAGAAGCCCACCAGGAAAATGCCGAGGTATACCAGCATTTCCCACAGGCCGAAGCGCTTCAGGTCGCGCAGAATCACGGCCCAGGGATAGATGAAAACCGCCTCAACATCGAACAGAATGAACAGCATGGCCACCAGATAGAACTTGACCGAGAAGCGCTGCCGAGAGTCGCCCACCGGGGTCATGCCGCATTCGTAGGGGGAGAGTTTGGCGCGGGTGGGCTTACGAACCCCAATCAGCCAGGAAAGCAGGACAATCGCGGTCGCGATTCCGCCCGCCAGCAGAATATGGATCAAAAACGGGAGGTAGCGAGCGAAGTAATTGTCGGGCATAGGATGAGGTATATATAATTCGCGCCAAGTGATACTTAAACATTCTAGGTTATGGGCTTACACTCAAGAGTGTCAAGCGGACGGCAGTGCATTTTGTGAAAATGGAGCAGAAGATTTTGCAATTGAGTCATCGGCTAATCTTGTAATTAAAAATCGCAGCGGGGTCCGCCTCAAGGCTGGCCCTCCAATTACACAATTACGCGATGCTCAATGAGCAAATCGTCTCAATCCCTATGATTTTTGGCTTCAATACCGATGTGAAGCACGTCGACACCATCTACCACGTGCAGAGCGAAGCGCGGGAGAGCGAACGCCTGCTGCAGACCCAGATCTTTGTGCGTGGACGCTGCATCGGGAAGAAGGCCACTTCGTATGCGCTCAAGGCCGGGGAAGCGCAGTATGGCGACGCACAGAAGGAGCAGCAACTGCGCGAGCAGCACCGGCTGGTGCTGGACGCGATCCGGGAAGGGAAGCTGGACGACGTTCTGGACCATCCCGAACCGGAAGTGCTGGCGACGGTGAAAGAGCTGGACGTGCAGTGGCTGAACGCGGAATCGATTCATGCCAATCGCAACCTGACCATGCAGTTGCGGGTCACCGAAGCCGGTGCGGCGGCGCCCGGGGCGCGCCTGACCTTTCGCTTTGCCCGTCCCGGGGAGGCGCCTTTCTACACCCAGGCGGTCGCCGATTCCGGGGGCGCGGCCGAGATCAAGATTGAAGTCGAGGAAACGGCGCTGCCGGATTCGTCGCTGCTGGTGCAGGCCAATTACGGAGGCCGCACAGCTACGAGGAAATTCATCTTGCGCAAAGCCGAATAGGGGGAGCGTGCGGACCGTTAGGCTACATCATGACATCGGCGTCATCCCGAGCGTAGCCGCTCTTCAGGCGGAGTGATGGATCTCGCGTGCAGCCGCGATCCCTCGAAGGCAAGACCGCAGGCGTCGCCGAAAGACCGCACCAACGGATCTCAAGCCAGATGAAACTTCAGATCAATGGGGAGGAGCGGGACTTCAATAATCCTGCGCCCTCCACCCTTGCGGCGCTGGTAGAAACCCTTGGCATGAAGGCCGATCGGGTGGCGGTGGAGCTGAATCGCGACATTGTGCCGCGGGATCGCTGGGCTTTGACACCGCTCAACGAGGGCGACCGGCTCGAAGTCGTCCACTTTGTCGGCGGCGGTTAGTTTCGGGCTTCCCCAGAGGAACTCTCTTAGTCACCCCCTCCCCGTCGATTCTCCGCTTGACCCCTGCTCTCCCACGCCTAAAATGTTTGAAACATTTTACTTAGCCTATTGTTTCAAACATATTTGGGGGTTCATGCAGGATCGGTTTACATCGCACGAGGTGATCGCCTTGACCGGGATTACGCCGCGCCAGCTCCAGTGGTGGGACGAGCGCGGCGTGGTCAAGCCGGAGCGGGACGGTCATCGCCGTGTCTATTCCATGAATCACCTAACCGAAGTAGCGGTGATCTGCGAACTGCGGCGCAAGGGGTTCTCGCTGCAGGGGGTACGGAAGGTCATGCGCTTTCTGGACCGCGAATTTGGCAAGGGGCTGGCCGAGATCGTCAGCCGCAGCTCCGACTATCACCTGCTGACCGACGGCACTCATCTTTATCTGGAAACTTCGGCGCGGCAGATTGTCGACATTCTGAAGAACTCAGACCAGCCGATCTTGGGCGTGTGCCTGAGCGATGCGGTGCGGCAGGTGCGGGCTGAGGTCATCTCCCGAAAGGCGAATACTTCAGTAACTTCGCCCGATCACCGCAAGCGTGCTAAAAAAGCTTCGTAGACAAGGGTTGAACGCGCGGCACGAACCAGGGACTTACGAACCAGAACTACGGGACACAGGAGGAAGACATGGTCGGTGAACTGGATCTTCTCAGTGAGTGGATTCCGGAACAGATGCAGCCTGGTACCGTCTTCGTGCTGGAAAACGCCGGTGAGATCGGCGAGAAGGAAGATCCCTATTGGGCCGTGCTCTCCTGCCCGTCTTGCGGCATGCTGGGTTTGATCACGCGTAAGCAGATCGGTGGTCTATTGCCGGTCATTTGCGGCTCGGAACACTGTTCGGCGCAGTTTTTCATTCGCGACGCGGAAGTCGTGGTGCGCAAACCCTTCTAAATCTCAAAGCCCGACGCGATGTCCGAACGCCGAGCTTGGGTGTTTTCGTTCAATTGCGTTTTCGGAGTCCTGAATATCGGGCTGATTCCGAAATCTCTCCCAAGTTTGTACACGTTACTGCCAGCCAGCCGTAGAGGTCAAGAAGCGGGATTGCGTAAGTCGCAGCGAATTGCTCACACTGCTGGAATTCCCGCTTTGCATCTTCGAACATATCGGTGTGATAGTCGATCAAGCCGAGGCAATAGTGAGCTCTCCAGTTCCAATCGCCCACGAGTCCCAACCGGATGGCCTCTAGGAGATGACTCCTTGCGGAATCAAAGTCGTCCATCTCGGAGTAGCAGAGACCCAGACTGGCGAACAGTTCGCTCTTTACAGTTTCCGATACTTCGAACGCTAAGCTCTCGTTAAGCAGCGGTACAGCATCTCGGAACTTGCCTTGCGTAACTGATAAAAACGCCCTGCGGGTCTGAATATCTTCATAAAGAAAACGGAATTCTCCAGTGCGAAGCTGTGCAGAATGGGCAGTGAGGACAGCCGAGAACTTCGCAAGCGCTTCTTCGTATCGGGTCTGCCTCTGGGCTATAACGCCGTGCGTCCAATCATAGGTTGTTTTGCTTGCCTCGTCAGGCCTAGCCTTAAGTGCGACATCAAGATCTCGTCGGGCCTCTTCGAAATTTTCAAGCACCAAGTGGCAGTTCGCACGGCTAAAGAGAAGATAGATCCTCTGCTCGTCGTCAGGAGAAGAATTAAGCAACGATTCAATTTGTATTAGAGCTTTTTCGGCAAGTATTGGATCATTGCTCTCGACCGCCCGCTGGATGATCGAATCCGTCATTAGCGTGCAATGAGTTCCACGCCAACCTGCTCCACAATTTCAATTCCGAATCCCTCCAGCGCCGCCACCTTCTTGGGACGGTTGGTCAGCAAGCGGATGCGGTGCAGGTTGAGGTCCGAGAGAATTTGGGCGCCGATCCCGACCTCACGCTGAGTCTGCCGTTCGTTATCCAGCAGGGACGGCAGTTTCCGGCCGCGATGAAAGCTGAGTGCGGTGCGATCGCCGACCCGGTCTACGGAGAAGCCTTTGGAGGTCTGATGCAGGTAGATCAGGGCTCCGAGGCCTTCGTGGGAGATGCGGCGGAGCGCGCCTTCAAGCGTGGCGTGGCATTCGCAGCCAGTCGCGCCGAACACGTCGCCCATCAGGCAATGCGCGTGCATGCGGACCAGCACCGGAGTTTGGCTGTGTTCGATGTCGCCGCGAATCAGCGCGACATGGGACTCGCCGCCGTCGACTTCACTCTCGTAGGCGATAAGGCGGAACTCGCCGAAACGCGTGTCAACCAGCGCCTCGCCGACGCGGTGCACGTAGCGCTCGTGAGCCATGCGGTAGCGGATGAGTTCGGCGACCGTGAGCATCTTGAGGCCGTGCTCGCGGCAGAATTGGATCAGGTCGGGGACGCGGGCCATGCTGCCGTCGTCCTTCATGATCTCGCAGATGATTCCGGCGGGGACCATGCCCGCCAGTCGCGCCAGATCGACAGAGGCTTCGGTCTGCCCGGCGCGCACCAGCACTCCGCCCTTGCGGGCGCGCAGCGGGAAGACGTGGCCGGGACGCGCTAAATCTGCAGGCTTGGTGGCGGGATCAATCGCCACCTGAATGGTGCGGGCGCGGTCGTAGGCGGAAATGCCGGTCGTGACGCCGGTGCGGGCGTCGATCGCCTCGCAGAAAGCGGTGCCGTACTGCGAAGTGTTTTCCGCCGTCATGGGACCGATGCGCAGGTGCTCGAGGCGCTCTTCGGTCATGGCCAGGCAGACCAGGCCGCGGCCGTGCTTGGCCATGAAGTTGATGGCTTCGGGCGTGACTTTCTCGGCCGCGAGGGTGAGGTCGCCTTCGTTCTCGCGGTCCTCGTCGTCGACCACCACGATCATGCGGCCCGCGCGGATTTCCTCGATGGCGTCGGGGACGTCGGTGAAGGGAGGCTGGGGGCTCATATTGGAGAAAGTTTAACAGAGAAGACGGCGTGTTCCGGGTCCCTCTGCCCCAAGATCAATTCCTCATCGCGGACTCCGCCACCACTCAGGTGAGCTGATGGACTTGGGCCAGAGAAAGCCCTTACTTCGTCAATCCGTACACGTCCACTTCGGTTTGGGTTCCGACGTAGACCCGTCCGTTGGCGACGGTGGGGACGACGTATTTGGTCGCGGGTCCGGCCTGGTCGCGGGTGCCGGCCTGGGTGCTGTTGTAGAGTTCGGTGGCGAGGTTGGTGGCGTCGTAGGCGTGCAGCACCGCCGGGCGGGCTCCGGGGTTGAGGCCGAGGCGGTCCTGGCGCTCGATGGCCCACAGGATTCCGTTGCTGTTGCCGTTGGCGGAGATGCTGGGTGTGACTCCGACTTCGAAGACCGACGGTGACTGGGCGACGGGTGCCGCGGACAGCAAGCCGGAGGAGAGCGTCCACATCTTCAGATAGTCTCCGGGGCCGAGCGAGGCGTCGCCGGTCACGCCGCCGTAGTAGAGGTACTTCGAGGTCGTGCTCTGCCAATATGCGGGCGCGCTCCAGTAGCCGGAAGGGGCTCCGGGCACGGTCTGCACCACGTGGTCTCGGCTGCTGCTGAAGTGGCCCAGCCGTTTCTGGTTGAGCAGGTAGATGGGCGCGGCGTAGGAAGCGCCGAAAGAATCGCAGGGCGATCCGCCTTTGCCCGCCATCACGAACTCGTCGGGAACTTTGGCCGAGGTGTCGTGGGGCAGCAGCAGGGGAGATCCCGAGCCGAGGTCGAAATCATTTTGCGTGCGGCAGCTTTGCTCTTTGGGAGTGAAGTAGTCGAGCCCAGTGAAGGTGTTGCCGATGAGCCTGAGCTTGACCACGCTGTTGCCGTAGTCGGCGCCGCCGGTGTTCACGTCGAAGGTGCCGTCGGCGGTCGCGAGGTAGATGTTGCCCGCGGCATCGCCCGCCATGCCGCCGCCCGATCCCCAGACACCGCCGTTGACGCCGGTGGGCGTGGTGTCGAACACCGCCAGTTGCTGCAGAGTCTGGGAGTCGTAGGCCATGAGCCATCCCGGCAGCACGAGGCTGCCGGTGTGGGTGTATCCGGCCCACGCGATGTACACCGTGCTGTGAGCGCCGCCCACTCCGGAGACGAGCAGCAGCGCCGGGCGCTGACTGGAGCGCCGGGGATTGAACGAAGTGGATCCCGCAGCCGCGGTGATGACCACCGGACCACCGAACTTCTCGTTGCCGGTAGTGATGTCGAGCGCGTGCAAGCGCTGCACGTAGGTGGTCATGGTGCCCGAAACCTCTTTGGTGCGGGCGATGAGGTACATGGTTTTGGTGGCAGCGTCGATCACCGGCGTTCCCGTGATGCCGACCACGGGATAGACGTGGCATGAGCGCTCGATCTCGGCGCAGGGTACGGGAGTGATATTGGGCAGGGCGGTGAACTTCACGTGCCAGAGCCCGGACGAGCCGGGAGTGTCGGCGTCGAAGGCGTAAACGCTGTCGCTTTCCGTGGCGACAAACAGGACGTTGTACGTGCCCTTGCCGGGAATGGAGAGCGCCTGCCAGTACAGCGGCTGGGCGTAGACCTGGCCGTCGACCGCGTACGCGCCCAGCTTGGAAAAGGTGTTCACGTTGACGTTGGCGGCAGTAAGCGTGGTCTCATTCAGGTTCTGGCCGGTGTGGCGGTTGTCGTACATCCAGGTGGTGATGCGCAGACCGGATTGCGTCTGGGCGGCTGCGGCAAGCGAGCTGGCCAGCGGGATTAGCAGCAGGAAAGAGAGGCGCATAGGCTTGCCGGAATGTATTGTACGAGGTTCGGGAAGAAGGATCAGAATTAACAATAAGAACAAGAGGCGGACGGGAGTGTCCGTCCCGCACTAGCGGGCCAGTTCCCGCTCCGCTCCGCGGAACAGCGCGCGCAGGGCGCGGATTACCCAGCGGGTCAGGATTACGATGATCACGACGAGGATCGTGGCCAGAATGCCCGCGACATAGGGATGCTTCGTTGCCAGCCAGGTCAGGCCGATGGCGAGAACGTCTTCGCCCAGGCTCAGCGTGATATTCGAAAGCGGCTCGGGCGAAGGCGTAACTGCGGCACGCGCCGCCATTTTGCCGCCGTGGGCGGCCAGCGCTACGGCTGTGCCCAGCAGCGTGGCCAGCAGCTGGTGTTCTGGGGAAAGCTGGCTCGTAGCCTGGTAGGCCAGCAGTCCGGCCACGGGCACGCGGATGAAGGTATGCAGGGCGTTCCAGATCAGGTCGAAGGCGGGAATCTTGTCGGCGAAGAATTCGACCACGAAGAGCGCGATGCTGGCCGCAATCACGGGCCAGGCAGCGAGTAGTTGCAGTCCAGGAGGCAGCGGCAGATGGCCGAAGCGCGCCATCAGTCCGAGGACCGCGACCGTGGCGTAGAGATTCAGGCCCGCCGCAAAGCCGATGGCCGCGAGCAGTGAGAAGAGTTCAGCGGGCGGGATTTGCAGGACATTGGGCATACGGTTTGCCAAGACATTATCACGAGGCCGAGGCCAGCCCTGCGGACGGCCGAGGGCGGGCCATCCCCACATGCTTCAGCTAGAATCGCCTCCACATTTGTCCAAATACAAAGGGTCGCTCTTATTTTAAGAGAGCGACCCTCAGAATGCGGCCACCGCTGCGGTTTACAGCGTGGATTCGATCTCGAAGCCCCAGGCTTCCAGGAGAGGCTCAGGGATGTACTTGGAGTTTTTGTTACGGCGGGCCCACTCCCGCAGACGAGTCGATCGAAGGTATTGGTCTGGGGAGAGCTTGTACTCGCGCACAACCTGCTCAAATTCGGTGATGGTAGGGGTGATCGGCCCGATCGGCTCAGGCTTGCCCCAGTTGGGATTTCCGCGACGCTTGGCCATGAAAAATGCCTTTCCACTTAAGGGGATGAACTGTACTTGCTCGCTGCCACTACGCCTAACTATATGATTCTCCGAGTCGTCTTATGGATTCAGCCGGAATGCGCTCCTGTGGGCGAAGATAGACCTACGACGATCCACAGGCGATCTAAAAGCTAGTCGGAGACTCGACATCTTATAGCGAATTTGGTTTGAAAGTCAATGTAAATTTTCGCCTTCAAAACATGAGTGAAGTTGCTGTAAATACATGCAATTGTTTAACTTACGATGGGATGGTTGGCTCCTGGCGTCTTCATCGGTCGGCTAAGTTAGGAACGAGGCCGCTTCGCACATCTTGAACTCCTTAACTTCTTGCAGTCCTTACGCTTCCAGGCGTCCTTCGCCGGGCAGTTGGCTGCAGGATTTTGCAGATTACGAGCGTAACCCGTTGCTAAGGCAGAGCCATTGATCGCTCCACCCAATGGACATAGAGTGGCAGACAGGAGTCACGAAGTGCGGTCCCCGGGTTGACTGCAACGCCGGCGGAAAACACTCTCCTGGAAGCAGATCTCTGACGTCGACTTCACTGCGTGTGAAAATGGCCGCAGCTATGAATCTCAAATCGCTGGTGTTGTGCGCCGACGAAAAGATCGTGCGGGTGTTGCGCCGAACGCTGGGCGATCTTGATATAGCCGTTGAGTTGTGCAATGACTCCGACGCCGCCCTGCGCAAACTCACGCGGCAGCGGTTTGAGGCGATCATCGTAGACATTGCCGACAACGGCGCCACCGAGGTGCTGCGCAGTGCGCGCAATGCTCCCTGCAATAAGCTGGCGGTCGCGGTCGCGATCGTCGATCCCATCATCGGCCTGAAGGCGGTGTTTGATCTCGGAGCCCACTTCGTGTTGTACAAGCCCGTCTCGATTGAGCGGGCGAAATCAAGTTTTCGGGCCGCTCGCGCCCTGATGAAGCGCGAACGCCGCCGCAATGCGCGGGTGGCGGTGCAAATTCCGGTCGGGCTGGAGAACTTGAAAACCGGCGCCACCATGAGGGTAACCACCTCCGACTTGAGCGAAGGCGGCATGGCGGTCGGCATACGCGGCGGGCATCGTCCGACGGGAAAGTGGCAGACCACCTTCATCTTGCCCGGGACCGAAGGCTCTCTGCAACTTCCCGCCGAGTTCGCCTGGGAAGGCAATAGCGCCCTGGCGGGTCTGCGCTTCCTCCAGGTCTCGCCGGAAGCGACGCGGCAGTTGCAGGACTGGCTGAAAAAGAATTCGCCCGAAGTCGAGCCCGACGATCCCCCGGTAAGCTGCCAGCTCACCGATCTGAGTCTGGGCGGGTGCTACCTGGAAATCTCCTCGCCGTTTCCCGTGTCGAGCCGGGTGACCCTCTCCATGCGGGCCGGAGGCGTGGAGATGCGCGCCGAGGGCATTGTGCGGGTTATGCATCCGGATAAGGGCATGGGCGTGGAATTCACCCAAGCCACACCCGGCCATCGCGCCGCAGTGGAAAAATTTCTGGGAGTGCTCAACGAAAACCGCACCTTGCTGCCGGAGTTGCTGGTCGAGCCGGAGGGACTGGAATCCGACGCCAGCCCATCCAAACCGTCATCCGCGCCCACGGATGATCCTTTACTTCAGCTATTCCGCGGGGAGCCGCTGGCCGCGGAAGCTTTCCGCGACGCTTTGCACAAACAACGAGCCGCGGCGCCGAACGTGGCGTCCACTGCGGCGTCATCCGCGGCAGCCGGGCAGGCGCCGGCTTAGAGTTTCCGCCCTCCAGTTTGGATTCACTTTCACCCCATAGCCCTAGCTCTGAGGCGGTCACTCTTGCGCATCGCTAAGCTAGAATGATCCCCAAGCCGGGATGGCGAAATTGGCAGACGCAGCGGACTTAAAATCCGCAGGTCCGAAAGGACTGTGGGGGTTCGATTCCCCCTCCCGGCACCAGCCACCTGGCGCTACTCGCCGGCGCGACTGCTTCAAAATCTCTCTCTTACAGTTCACTCATATCCGAACAGGCGCGGGAGCGCCGTGGTCAGTGCGGCAATGTAGGTGATGAGGATTCCTCGGGAAGTTACCTCGGTTCGCAGACTCCGCATGGAATTGGAGGCCGGCTGAGACATCGGGCATTCCACGCAGCCTGGTGTCCTCTGATACAACAGTGGCCCGCCTATTCCTTCAAGTCCACGTGCATCACTTCACCAATCGCGTGCCCCAGAAAGCGCTGCCCCAAACACCGGAACTTCTCAGTGGAATCGGTGGCGAAGAATTTCAGTCGAGGACCTGCAAGCCTTTTCTCGCGCTCTAAGTCCCAAAACTTCTAGAGCTTTAAGGTACGCATGGCTGCGGACTGTTGCCTCGGTTCCAATCACTATGATCTTTCGATTTTTCGTGGCTTCGGCTGCGGCCTGGGCGCCTGGTTCCACAACTCCAACAACGGGCACATGAGTGCTGGCAATGATGCGGTCTAGCGCAAGCGCTGTCGCCGAATTGCATGCGATCACCAGCAGTTGCGCGCCATTCGATTCGAGACATTTGGCCGCTTCGACCGCATATCGTCCGACGATCTCGGTTGATTTCGACCCGTAAGGAAGCCGGGCAGTGTCCCCAAAATAGATGTAGTCAGCCGCTGGAACGATTTTAGCTAACGCTTTAAGAACGGTCAGTCCCCCAAAGCCTGAATCAAAAACGCCGATGGTAAGGCGGGGTTGCGGATTTGGATGCAAATCATTCAGAGCAGTCTCCACGCGGCCAGTGTGTCTGTCGCGAGTGCAAAAGCGATGCTCCCTCAGAGTAGAGATGCCATCACTTTAGGCGGCGTTCGGCGGCGCTTAATCTCTGCACTTTGCTGTGCATGCGGCCGTAGGAGAGATAAACAATTACTCCAACCGCCAGCCAAATGATCAATCGGGCCCAGGTTTCCCATCCCAGACTTAGCATCATCAGAAGCGATACGGCGATGCCCATGATGGGGGTGAACGGAATCCATGGCGCCACGAATGCGCGGGGGACTTCCGTCCCTCGTCTGCGAAGAATCCAAACGCCGGCGCAGACGATTACGAAAGCCAGAAGCGTTCCAATCGAAACCAATTCACTCATCACGTTGATTGAAGTGAGCGACGCGACCGAAGCCACACACACCCCTACGAGAATCGTCGAAATATACGGAGTGCGGAAGCGGGGATGAACGGTGCTCGCCCAACTGGGCAATAAGCCGTCGCGTGACATCGAAAAGAAAATGCGTGACTGACCGAGCAACGTCACCACCATCGCGGAACTGAGCCCGCAGATCGCTCCGAGTTTGACCAGTGTGCTGCCCCAGCGGACGCCCGTGATTTCAATCCCCATGGCGATCGGAGCCGGAGTGTCGAGAGACGTGTACTTCACCAGTCCGGTCAGAACGCCCGCAACCAGAATGTAGATGACTGTGCAGATCCCCAATGATCCGAGGATGCCGACAGGCATATCCCGGACGGGATTCCGGGATTCCTGGCCTGCTGTAGATACCTGATCAAACCCGATGAATGCGAAGAAGATAACTCCTGCGGCAGTGGCAATACCCGACCACCCAAAGTCGCCGTAGTGACCAGTGTTGGCGGGAAGAAAAGGAGTCCAGTTCGCGATGGCTTCGGCGCGGTGGCCCAAGATGTAGTTCGCGCCGAGTCCAATGAAGACCAGAAGGACGCAGACCTTCACAATTACGACGACTGAGGTGAGAGTGACTGATTCCTTGATGCCGATCACGAGAATCGCTGTGACGAACAGAATTCCCAGGAAGCCGAAAAGATTAAAAGATGAATACTGATGCGGAAGGCTTACGGGATCGATGTGGGCAAGTGCCAGCGCCTTCTGCAATTGTGCGGTCAATCGCTCCCAGTGGCCATGGTAGAGCACGAATTCCGTTCCGGGAGCACCCGCTAGCTTGGGTGGAAGAAGAATCCCGAAGTCTTGCAGAAAGCTAAGCACGTAACCGCTCCAGCCGCTGGCCACCGTTGCGGCGCCCAAGGCGTATTCGAGAATCAGATCCCAACCGATGATCCAGGCAATGAATTCTCCCAGAGTCGCGTAACCGTAGGTATAGGCTGAACCTGCCACCGGAATCATTGATGCGAATTCGGCATAGCAAAGCCCGGAGAAGACGCAGGCCACGGCGGCAAGAACGAAAGAGAAAAAGATGGCGGGGCCGGCGTGATGGGCGGCGGCTGTTCCGGTCAGAACAAAAATGCCGGTTCCAATAATGGAGCCGATCCCGATGGAAATCAGGTCAAACGGACCCAAGGCACGCCTCAGGCTATGCTCGCCTGTCTCATTCGCTTCTGCAAGGATCTTGTCTAACGGCTTCGTTGCGAAGAGACCAGCCATTCTCCTGATACCTTCCTGAACTGTGAGTGGCCTCCACCTCAACGAGGCAGAGGGTTCTTCATTTCAGCAAGAGCGTATGCCATCACAGCCATAGCAGCGGCGTTCTCGCGCAACTCGGACGGGACAACTTTATCGAGCGTGTCTGCTGCGCTGTGATGATAGGCGTAGTAATCGCGTGTATCCTGCATTAGGCCGAGGACAGGCACGCCTTCTTCGGACAGCGGAGCGATATCGGTAATGCCGGGCGGATGCGAAGCCTCCTGCATCACGCTTGCTCCGATGCTGCTGAGAACCGTTTGCACCGGCGCCAGAGCGTCAGCCGCGTCCTTGCTCATTTTTGTAAAGAAGCCGAGCGGGTGGGCGGCTCCCACGTCACTCTCAATGGCGGCGATGTGGTTTGTGAAGTCGTCTTTGTGCTCCTTCCTATACTGAATACTCCCGGCCCCGTCGGTTTCCTCGTCCATCCAGGCAATTACGCGCAGCGTACGCTTGGGATGCAGATGCAAGCGCTGTAGTAATTGCGCTGTTTCCATCGCCATAACCACACCGGCCGCGTCGTCGATCGCGCCGGTGCCGAGATCCCACGAGTCGAGATGGCCGGAGACAATCACGATCTGTTCGGGACGCTCGCTACCTTTCAAGTCGCCGATGACGTTGTAGCTGATTTCGTCAGGCAACTTCTGCGGTGTAACCGTGAGATGCATGCGGACCGAACCTTCTGCGGCGAGATGCGAGATCAGGTCCGCATCCTCGGCGCTGACAGCCCCGGCAGGAATGCCGGCCGGGTCGCTGTCTCCGGTGTGTGGCAGGCGGTAATCCGCGCTGCCGATCGAG
This sequence comes from uncultured Acidobacteriaceae bacterium, assembly GCA_963825155.1. Taxonomy (GTDB): domain Bacteria; phylum Acidobacteriota; class Terriglobia; order Terriglobales; family Acidobacteriaceae; genus Sulfotelmatobacter. Next base: position 72,494 of record CAWGRZ010000011.1, read on the forward strand.
CGGACCAATGCGGCTAAGGCGCCGAGCTGGGCGGCAGCTTGCGGGCCTGTTTCGCGGTAACCAACCGTTTCGCGGTAGGCGGCAAAGCCCAAGCCTGCGCCCGCCTTCTGCTTGTCGAACTTCTGGTTGAACAGCACGATTCTGCCAGCGACTCGGCCGCGCCCGAGTGCCTTAAGCTGACCGAAGTCGTCGACGACGACTATATCAGCGGTGATTCCATCGGCTCCGGTTGATGTGCTCCCGCCCAAAGCCGTGAGCACGATCTTCTGCTGCATTTCTGTCGCATGGCCCGCGTAGTCGACGAGTTCCGCGGTTTCCGTGCCGCGCACCCAGTGACGCACCTTGCATTCTTCGAGATGAACGTCGAGCCCGAGTTCGCGCATTTGCCCGGCAACATATTCGACGGATGCCTTAGCTGCCGCTGATCCGGCAGGCCGCGGGCCGATGTTTTCTGTCAAATGCGCGAGCTGGCGGTACGCATAGTCATCGTCCAGAGCTGCGGACTTGATGGTTTCGAGCTGATGAAGCAATTCAACAGTTAAACTTTCGGCGTTCGCGGAGGAACGCGGTTGCGGTATCCGCGGATTTTGGGCGGGCAGCGGATTGGTGAGAAAAATCAGACAGAGCGCGAGCAAGATGCGACGGAGAGAGAGAGGCCCGGGATTCATGGTTGTCTAAGAAAGACTATCGCGGAAAAAGTAGTAAAGGGAAAGCAACGTCACCGGGTTTGCCTCTATTAACTCTTTCCGCGATGTCAGCCTTACTCTCATCGTTCTAGTTGACGACGTTCATGTACTGCAGGGGAAGCGACCTGCGTTTCCGCAGGAGCTAAAAGCTGTAGCGCAAAGCGAACTCCAGCACCCGTGGATTGGATAACGTCGAGCTGAAATTTCCGAATGAGCCGCTATTGGTAATGCTGTTGCCCGCAAGGTTCAACTGCATGGTGCCGACGTCGAAGCGCGGAGTGTTCGTCAGGTTGAAAGCTTCCGCGCTGAACCGTAGCGTTTGCCGCTCGGTAAGATTCCAGTTTTTGCTGGCCGACAGATCGATATTGAATGTGCCGGGACCACGAAGATTGTTGCGCTGCCCGGATTCGCCGGGTAGGGCGGCGCGGAATTGATTGATAGCCGAATTGGGATCGCTCACGTTGTTGGGATTGGCGAACACGTTTGGCGTGCCGTTGACGATGAAGGTTCCGGTGCGCGGGCGCTTGCCATCGAGCACGGCAAGCGATTGTTCGTCGAAGTTGGTGGCCCAACCGAAGCCACTGCTAATGGAGAAAGGATAGCCGCTCGTCCAGCGCCAGAGGCCAGAAACAGTCCATCCGCCGATGGCGGCATCGGCCAGCCGGCTCACGCCGCCCGCAAAACGCTTTCCTTTACCGAAAGGCAATTGATAGACCCAATTGGCGTTGAACTGATGCGTGTTGTCGAAGTCCGAAACCCCGCGAAGTTGGTTGGGAAACCAGGAATTGAGCACCTGGCTGGCGAATCCGCTGCCTTGAAAGTGATTGATTCGTTCCGCGTTCGAGCCGATATCCATCGACTTGGAGTATGTGTAATTTAAGTCGAACTGCAGGCCGTCAGACATGCGGCGGCGAAGGCTGAATTGGCCTGCGTTATAAGCGCTGTTGCCGATCGTGTTCCATCCGTATAACGAAGAATACTGCGGCGAGTAGAACGTGAAAGGAGTTTGCTGTCCGTTGACGCTGGCGCAAGCCGGGTAGCAACCGGTGGCGCTGACGAGTCCCGGGACATCGGCGTACTCGAGTGCAGTGGTCTCGTTGCCGGCGTTGAAGGCAAAGAGGTCATACATTGCCTGGGTCGCGGTCACGTTGGCGGGAACGCCGCCTGTGGTCTGAGCACCGCAAAGCGCGCCTGGGTTACCACACTCTCCGCCGAGTTGTGTCGCCGCCGGACCGGCGGCCGCGGGATAGATGTTTTCCCAGTATGCGAGCGGCTGAACGTTCTGGATAGGAACGCCGGCACGATATTGCTTGGCCAGAATGGTTGCGGCGGTGAAGTAGTCCATGTGGGAATTCGGATCCCATAGATCGGCGGGCATCGCGAAGTCTTCTTCTTGCAGCAAGCGGTGCGCAAAGCGCCCGACGTAAGAGGCTTCGAAGACGAAGCTCTTGGGTAACTCACGAGTGATAGAAAAATCGAGAAGGTGCGAGTACGGAGTCTTGAGGTGGTCGTCCAAGCCCCAAGTAATCGCGTACCCGGACGCAATGCCCGCAGGCGGAGTAACGGGGAAAGATCCGGCGGGCGCAGGCTCAACCAGCGGGCAAGGTGCGACGGGACAAACGCCGCTGGTGCTCGCGCTACTAGTAGGAATGGTACTGATAGTTGAGAATCGGGCAGAGCCGTCGACGGTTTGTACGCCTGCGGGATTGCTGAGTGAAGTCGTCAGACCGAAAGATCCGAGCTGATCGAAGCTGTTTACAATCCCTTCGCCGAAGTGATCGTAGTACATACCGTAGCCGACGCGGATCGAACTCTTTCCCGGGCCTCCCCAGATGTGCTTGGAAAAACCGTCTTCCCCCTTGGGCGCGTAGGCAATGGAAAGACGCGGGGCGAAATCTTTGTAGTCGTAGTTCCAGTATGGTTTTTTACCGTTCGCTTGTCCCGACAGGCTGAAAGTGAGAAGCGGTTCGTAAGCCAGGCCTTGCAGCATGGCGGCACCGCGCTGCTTGAACCATCCGTCGAGGCTCTGATCGGTAGCGACCTGTGTTCCGTTGCTTTCGTAAGGCGGCTGCAAGAGCGTGTAACGCAGGCCGTAAGTCACGGTGAGGTTAGGCTTCAGACGATAAGTGTCCTGCGCGTAGAACTCATATTCATGATTGCGGAAATGGCGAGGCACTGCAGTGCCTTCCGGCAACGGGGTGAGCGATTTGTTGAGGTTGTAATTCGAATTCACGACCGTGACAAGTCCGGCGAGCGCGGTCGCCGCAAAGTCGTAGCTGGGGCCGAAGCTGGAATCCACCGCAGGGAAACCGAACGACGACGGATTGAGGCTGACGGGATTATTACACGTAGAAATGCAGGAGCCGGCCAGCCAGAAAGAGTCCGTCTGGGCGGTGAAAAACGAAGTGGTGTCGGAATCGCGAATGTTGTTAATGACGCGGAGATTGCCGCCAAACTCAAGCGTGTGAGCACCTTTTGTCCAAACCATGTCGTCGACCAAATTGTGGATCGGGACTGTCGTTTTCGTGCTCGGCGTTTGCGCGGTCAGATTGTCGAGTCCCCGAAAGTTAATGTAGTGCTGGCTCTGTCGGCCGAGGTCGGCCAATCCCTGACGAATATAACCATAGCGGAGATTGTTCAAAAGATTCGACCGCAGGACTGCCGTATAACCAAAGATGAGGCCCTTTGAACTGTTGAGATGCGTGCTGTTGGCCGACTGACCGGGGAACTCCGATCCGCCAGTGCCGGTGATCGAAGTGGAATCGGCGCGAGACGAGCCGCGATCGCTCATAAGGCCTCCGCGCACGAATACCTGATGAGTGCCATTCGCCGTCAGGTTGTAGTCGATCCTGGCTACGTAGGTGTCGAGTTTGGCGGGGAGCGGTGAGGAGAAGGTGAAGCCTTGAAAGTCGACACCGTCGCCCACGGTGGTCGTGTTGGGCTCAGGATACTGCTGAAAAAGCTGCATGACGGCAGGATTCGCGCCGGGGCCTAAGGGACAGGTTCCCATGCTAGTGCAGTTGGGGTCCATCGTAGCAAGGTTAGCCGCAGACAAGGTGAACGTACCGGACGATGGGCAAGTTGGATCTTGCGTGCAAGAGTAGCTGATCGATCCATTGCGCAGAGCGTCGCTTGGAACGACGCGCGTGACCTGCAAATTTTCGCGAGTGCGTTGGCCTTCATAGGCGAGGAAGTAGAACAGACGGTTCTTTTGGATCGGGCCGCCGAAGGTCGCGCCGAACGTGTTGCGCAGCAGGAATGGCGGCTTGTTGGGCAGCCCTTGAGAGACCTCCGCATTTTCGTTGAACCAATCGTTAGCGGCTCCAAATGGCGGACGATAGTACCAATAGGCGCTGCCGTGAATGTTATTGGTGCCGTTCTTGGTGACCAGCGCTACCTGTCCGCCAGAGGAGCGGCCTGCGTCGGCCGTGGCGTTGCTGGTGGTGACGCGAAATTCCTGCAGCGAGTCGAGCGTGGCACGCAAGGCTCCGGTGAAGGCGAGTCCCTGAGTCTGGTCGTTGTCATCGATGCCGTCGAGCGTGACGTTGGTTTGATCGCTGCGTGCGCCGTTGACGGAGCCGCTGCGGCTGTCTGACGCGGCGCTGATGTTGCTGCCGTTGCCGGTGAAGGTCACGCCGGGTTGTAAACTCAAAATGCTGGTCGCTTCTCTTCCTTCAAAAGGTAAATAGGAAATTTGGTCGCCGTTGAAGGCGTGCCCGAGGCTGGCGTCCTGCGTGTTGACGAGTGGGGCCGTGCTCACGACTTCAAGGACCGTCTGGGTGCTCGCAACTTGCAGGGGGACATCGAGCCTGGCGGGCGTGTTGACCATGAGCACGACGTTGGTCTGTTTTTTCGTGGCGAAGCCGGGGGCCGCGACGGTCAGTTCGTAAGTTGCGGGCGGGACTTGCAGGAATTGATAGATCCCCTGGTCATTCGTTTTGGTGGTCCGGAGAAATCCTGTGTCTGGGTTGGAGAGGGTCAGGCTTGCCCCCGGAATGACCGAACCCTTGGGGTCTGTAATGGTCCCGTTGATTGAACTGCTTGCGGTTTGGGCCCACAGACTGGCGGTTGCCAGAATGACTAGGATGAGTAGGCTAGCTGGTCTTCCGTTTCGCATCCGCTCCTCCGGTGACGAAGTTTTATTGAGGCGGGTAAGCGGACGAATGTATATCTGGTAATTGGTCAGGTTGTCAACTATTTTTTTATCTTACCATTTGACCAATTTACCAATTGACAAGTGTCGGCCACAGCGATATAAACTTGCGGTCATTCGGTGTCAGAGAGAGTCCCGTGTATGCCTCTATCGCTTGATATCGGTCCTCGTATCAATAAGGTTGCCATTTCGGATGAATTGATCGCCCGCTTCAAGGAGTTGATTGAGCGAAAAGTTTTTGTCCCCGGCAATAGACTGCCGCCCGAACGCGACTTGGCCGAGGCACTTGCGGTAAGCCGACCGACTCTGCGCCAGGCGCTGCGAGCCCTCCAGATCATGGGAGTCATTAAGGCGCGGCAGGGTTCTGGTTCGTATCTGGCGGATTCCGCGAGCGACATCATGCGAGTCCCCTTGGAATTCGCTTTGGCTCTCAAGAATGTGGCAAAGACGGATCTCTTTGAAACGCGCCGGACGCTCGAAGTGGAACTGGCAAGCCTGGCCGCCGAACGGCGGACTCACGACGATTTACAGGCCATGCGCCGAGCGCTTGGTGAGATGGAGAAGGCGATGGGTGATCCGGAAGCGTGGTGCCGCACTGAGCCCGAGTTCCATAGCTGTATCGTCCGCGCGGCCCGCAATGGAGTCATGGCCACGATCATCGAAATGCTCTCGCAAATGTTGATGGAGAGTAGGAAAGAAACAGTCCGGCTTCTGACCGAGTACACGAGTTCTTATCGCTCCCACGAAAACATTTACGTGGAAATCGACAAGCAAAATCCTGCAGCCGCAGCCAGGAGGATGATGGAACACTTCGCGCTAATCGAAGAGATGGCAAAACAACGCAACAAGCCTGTGGGGAGCGTCGGTTTCGAGTAGCGCTGACTCCGCTGCGCCAGTGAAAACATGTCGTTCTGTGTGGGGGTAATTCCGTGGGGATTCGCAGTTTCGTGGGATTTCTTTTTTGTCTGTCGTGCTCAGTTGCGGCAAACGCACAACAATATGCTGTGACCGATCGTATCCCATTCAGCGGCGATCAGACGTATTGGGATTACTTGACCTCAGATGCCTCCAGTCACCACTTGTATGTAACTCGTGGCAACGAGGTGCTGATCCTGGATCTAGGCTCCGGCAAAGTAGTAGCTTCAATCGCCAACCTGAAGCGTGTACACGGGGTTGCGCTGGTGCATGAGTTCAACAAAGGATTTATTAGCGATGGTGGGGACGATGCCATCGTCGTGTTCGATCTGAGGTCGAACCGTGTGACGAATAAGATCAAAGTCGGCAATGCCCCCGACGCGGTTCTGTACGAGCCGACGAAGAAGCGAGTGTATGCCTTCAACGCGCACAGCCACAGTGCAAGCGTGATCGATGCCGAGACCGAAAAGATTGTTGCGACAATTCCTCTGAGTGGCATTCCCGAGTTTGCCGCGACCGACGGCAAGGGAAATGTTTTTGTAAACATCGAGAACAAGAGCTCCCTCGTGCGCTTTGACGCGGAGGGGACGAAAGTGCGAAACGAGTGGCCCTTGGCGCCTTGCAAAGGGCCGTCCGGATTGGCCATGGATACGCAAGGGCGGCGCCTGTTTTCTGTGTGCGACAACAAGTTCATGATCGTCACGGATGCGGACACGGGAAAACAAATTGCCCAGATTCCGGTCGGAGTAGAGCCGGATGCGGCGATCTACGACGTGGAGAAAAAACTCGTATTCTCCTCCAATTGCGACGGCACGCTGACGGTGGTGAGGCAGGAGAACCCCGACAAGTATACTGTGGCCCAGACTCTGAAAACCGAAAGGGAGGCGCGCACCATGGCTCTCGATCCGGTCAGCCACAAACTCTTCCTGCCCTCTGAGCAAATCAAACCCGGGTCGAAACCTCCGGATCCAGGGGATCTGCCCGAATTCACGCCCGGAACGTTTCACATGATGATCGTTGCGCCGCAAATGTAATCGAGAAGCAAGGCCGGACTAAGAGGAGGGAAGGATGTCGACGTTGCCATCCGCGCAAGTGCCACTCGAAGCTTCTGTCGCGAGTTCATCGCCAGCAGCGCCAGCCTTCACAAGTGCGCCTCGGCACTCGGTTCTCGTCCGTGTCACTCATTGGGTCATGACTTTCTGTTTTGCTGCTCTGGTTGTTTCGGGAGCTGAAATCGTGATCTCTCACCCGCGCTTTTACTGGGGCGAGACCGGCAATGTGTTGACCGAACCGCTGTTCAAACTCCCGATTCCTGCTTCGAGAAATCTAGTCCCCACCGGCTACGGCTACGTGTTGCCGGATCAGAACGGTTGGAGCCGAGCGCTCCACTTTCAAACCGCGTGGGTCTTGGTGCTGACAGGCTTACTGTATGTGATTTCCGGTTGGATCACGGCACATTTCAGAAGAGACCTGCTCCCCAGCAAGGCCGACTTATCGTGGCGGCATTTCGCGAACGTGATCCTGCATCATACGGGAATCGAAGAGTCCAGTGACGTGCACGCCGAGTCCTACAATGTGCTGCAGCGCCTGACCTATTTGACCGTCATCTTCATTCTTTTCCCGCTGGTGATCTGGACGGGACTGGCCATGTCCCCCGCATTGGACTCCGCGATTCCGGCGATAGTCACGCTGTTGGGCGGCCGGCAATCCGCGCGCACGCTTCACTTCGTCGTCTCTACGGCTCTAGTGCTCTTCCTGTTCGTGCACGTCATCATGGTTTGGCGTGCAGGATTCTGGAACCGCATGCGAGCCATGATCACGGGCCAGACGAGCAAACGCAAGGAGCGCGTATGACCGACCTCTCACGCCGAAAACTGATCGTCACCGGATTGGCTGCGACAGCGGGTGTCGCGGGCCTGGGCGTGGCCGCACACTTGGCACAAAAGTACGGATTGGTCCCGCCCGATCATGGCGGCCTTTACGGTCCCGGCGAAACCCTTACGTACGCCTCCATGCGTCTGCTCACGAAGCACTCTTTAGCGCGTGAATTCTCTCGCAGTCAAATCTCGAAGCGTCCGCTGCAGAACGAGGTCGCGCCCTTCAGTGAAGAATTTAAACGCTTCCAGGCGGAGAAATTCGTCGACTGGCGGCTCACCGTCGACGGTATGGTCGAACGCCCAACAACCTTTTCGGTCGACCAACTGAAAAGCTATCCATCGAGCAGCCAGATCACGGAAGTGGTATGCGAGGAGGGCTGGTCCTACATTGCAGAATGGAACGGCCTGCCTCTCTCGTACATTTTGAATCTCGTGGGCGCGCATCCGCAGGCCAAGTACGTGTTCTACTTTTCAATTGAACCCGACTGGTGGGAAAGCATGGATATGGCCGATGCGCTGCACCCTCAGACCTTCCTCACTTACGGCATGAACGGCGATAATCTTCCCGTCGGTAACGGCGGACCCCTTCGTGTGCGGCTGCCGCGCCAGCTCGGCTATAAGAGCGTGAAATTCCTCAACCGCCTGACGGTCACTGACGATGTGAAAAAGTTCGGCAAAGGACTTGGCTCCGTATCTCCTGAGCAAGGTTATGCCTGGTATGCGGGCATCTGACGCGATCGCAGAATTGCGGCAGTTCACCGTGTGCCAGCTTGCGGACGCGCTGGGATCTTCTTGTTCCGTGGAGACCTCGATTCTTCCGATCGATCCTGACTTTCGCATTTGTGGACCCGCATTCACGATTGAGTGTGCTCCAGGAGACAACCTTACCGTCCACCATGCGCTGCATCTTTCGCAACCGGGCGATGTGCTGGTTGTGGCTGGTTCACCAAATTGCGACGGCGCGCTATGGGGCGAGCTGATGTCGATGTCGGCTCAATCAAAAGGCGTGGCGGGAACCATCATCGACGGACCGGCTCGAGATCCGCTGGAAATTCGGCGGCTTGGCTACCCGGTATTTTGCCGGCGTTTTAACCCACGTAGAGCGGCAAAGGAAATGTACGGGCGCATGAATGTCCCCATCCGCATTGGCGCGCTATCGATTCGCCCGAAGGATATTGTGGTTGCGGACGCAAACGGTATTGTCAGTGTCCCGCCCGCCCGCGTGGATGAAGCGATTGAGTTGGCGTCCGAAGTTGGGCAAAAGGAAGATGAAATCAAGAATCAGATTCTCTCGGGCCACACAATATTCGATATCTTCAACTTGGAGCAGTACGTAACAGCTAGCCAGCAACAGGCTGCGAAAACGAAATAAGAGGGAACTCCCACGAAGGCGAATGGTCGCAGCTTTGGTGCCACCGCATTGGGTTCTGGCTGAGGATCACTGACGCCCGCCTTCCGCGCTCCCATGATCAATCTCTATTCACGGGTGCGCAGGTCAGGGCGTAGCCTGCGGAGCCGGCGTCCCGTCTGACCAGTGGCCAACCAAAACCAGAAAAATAGTCATCCGGTCTTCCGGGTCATCCGTTGCGAGAATTGGCGAGCCTGGCAGATTCGCTCCCCAGCTCTTAGCCGCGTCGCCGGGAACAAACCACATGAGATGTGGATGCCAGCTTTTACCGTCGTCGTTCAAGTACTGCTGCTTCGACATCATGTAGCACATGGCGCCGGGCTCCAGCGCCGGCAGTTCCTTCTTATCCAGTGCCGATGTAACCGCCTGTGCGATCTCGGTCTTTGATTTTCCAGCCAGCACCAGTTTGGTCTTCATCAGAAGGCTGGGCAGATAGGTCCTTGCGGCGGGCGGATTGACGCAGAACGGGGACCTGATTTTCGGATTCCAGAATTCCGGAAAATCCGTGGCAGCGCCCCAGGATCGTACCACCAGACAGACAAAACCATTCCCGCCCTTCGCCGCGGTCGTATATCCGTCACGCCCCAGCACCAGCACTTCGGCGCCATCCGAAACTGATCTTGGAGCAGCACTGCGAGCCAGCGCGATTTCAGAATCCACGTCGGGGATCAAGTACTGGTTGAGAGGAGCCATGGCCGGATAAGGAGTCCTTCCCCGCCTGCGCTCGTGCCGGCCAGGTTGCACCGGGTAAGACAACCTGCACAAGGAATGCAAAAGCGAGGAGCCTGATCGTCTTCTTCTGCATGGAACTCTCCGGTACGCGAGGCGGCGATATTAGATCGCAGAAGGGCCGTCAGTCAACGCGCTCATCGACGATTCAATCGGTCCTGATCGGTCAATTGCACACTCGGTCGAAGGCGGTTCACTCCCCGCGGCAACTGGCTTCACCCGGCCCTTACTTCGTCTCCACCACCAGGGGCAGCTCGACGAAGCTTTGCTGCTCCGGCGAGTGCGAATGAAAGATCCGCTGCACCGCTTTCTTGTAGTCTCCCGGTTTGGCCCAGAAAATATTGGGGACGAAGGTCTGCGGGTTGCGATCGTAGAGCGGAAACCAGCTGGATTGAATCTGCACCATAATGCGGTGGCCGGGCAGAAAAACATGGTTCGCCGTGGGCAGAGTGAAACGGTAGAGCAGGGGCTGGTCGGGCGCGATCGGCTTCGGCGTCTCCAGGCTTTCGCGGTAGCGGCCGCGAAAAATGTCGGCCGAGATCATCAGTTGATAGCCGCCCATCGCGGGCTGCCCGCCCACCTCGTCAGGATATTCATCAATCACCTTGACTACCCAGTCGGAATCGGTTCCGCTGGTAGAGGCGATCAGATTCGCAATCGGCTGGCCGCTGATCTTTACCGGTGTCGTCAATACATCCGAAACGAAGGCCAGAACGTCGGGGCGTCCTGAAGCTTCGCGCTGGTCGTCCACCAGCCATTCCGGCCAGGTCATGCCTTCGCCATAGGCCACAGGCTGAATGGGCCGCTTGCGGAAGGGCACGGGCTTGGCCGGATCGGAAATGTATTCGTCGAACGCCGCGTCGCCGCTGCCGGGAGCCTTGAAGCCCAGCGTCAGCCCAGCTTCTAGGTACAGTCGCGTGGGCTGGATGGCGCATCCGCTGGCGCATCCCGCGGGCCAGGCCGGCAGACGGCGCCAGGTGTTGGTCCCGGTTTCAAAGGCGGTAACGGGAGCCACGTCCGCCTTGGGCGCGTCGTCCTGGAGGTAGTGATTGAGAAACGGCAGCAGAATGTGCTGGCGGAAGTAAAGTCCGGTATCGCTGTTGAATTTCAACGCGCCCAGGCTGCTGCCGTCGTCGATTTCCTGGCCGTGATGCCAGGGGCCGAGGACGAGAAATACTTTGTCGTTATTCGTGTCCTTGGGTTTGATCGCCTTGTAGACAGCGGGAGCGCCGTAAATGTCTTCCTGGTCCCAGAGGCTGTCGACCAGCATGACCGGGACTTTCAACGGTTGAGCCGCGAGTATTTTGTCCATCGCCTGTTCTTGCCAGAACGCGTCGTAGCTGGGATGCTCCAGCAGTTTGCGCCAGAAACCGACTTGCTCGAGGCCGTGGCGGCGGCCCAGTTCCCCGGCTGATCCCGCTTCCATATATACGTCGTAGTCGTCGAAGTGATCGGTCCACCACTGCGCGCTGTTGTCGCGAGTTGCCTCCTGCTCCAGAACGTAGGGCATGTTTTGCTCGCGGAAGGCGCCGTTGTGGAACCAGTCGTCGCCCATCCAGCCATCCACCATGGGATTCATGGGCACGGCCACCTTTAACGCGGGGTGCGGATTCACCAGCGCCATCAAAGGCAGGAAGCCGTCGTAGGAGATGCCCAGGATGCCGACTTTTCCGTTACTTTCCGGAACGTTCTTCACCAGCCAGTCGATGGTGTCGTAGGTGTCAGTGGCGTGATCGACTGGAGTTGGGTTCAGCGGCCCGTGCAGCGGGCGGGTCATTACGTAATCACCTTCGGAGCCGTACTTGCCCCGCACGTCCTGCACCACGCGAATGTAGCCGCCCTCCAGAATTGTTTCGAGGGCGTTGTCGTAACCGTAGAGGATGGGGCCGAGGTGCGAACTTTGCGCGTGGCTGGTCTGCGCCGTAGCGCTGTAAGGTGTCCGCGTCAGCAGGATGGGAGCGTTTTTCGCACCCTTGGGAATGACGATGACCGTATGCAGCTTCACGCCGTCGCGCATGGGAATCATCACATCGCGCTTGACGTAGTCGAAGCTGCTGGTCACCGGCTCAAATCTGGCTGGAGTTTCGCTGGGCAAGGCCGCTGGCGACGGCGCCGTTTGCGCGACCGAAGGCACGCAAAATGCTACGCAGAAGATTGCGAAGAACAGCGATCCGGCCAGAAACGGCCGGAGGCGAGCTCGCACACGAATGGCGGGAATCATGGTCATAGGGTTCATGGAGGTGGCGGAAATAGTACCTCTTTGCCGAGCCGCTTGCCAAATGGGTGATGGTGAAGTTTGAGAAGCACGATTCGTAAAGAAAGACATGGCCAAGGACAACGGCCACCTCACCGAGCAGGACCAGCGCCAGCTCAACCGGGAATCGAATCATGAGCAAGCGCATCTGCAAGGACAAGCACTCCGCCAAGTAGGGTCGGCATCATCTCCCGAGTTTTGACTTCCGAAGTTTGGACATCCCGGTAGAAAAGAAAAAGCCGCGGGCTTCGCGGCTTTTTTCTTTTTTCCGAACAGGAACGAACTCGGTGTCCGTAATGGCGCTGGAAGTGATAGGCTACTCAATCGCCAATCTGAGTAGGGGCAGCTCTGAGCCTGCGAGCAGGCTTCCCCTATAATGAACCGGAGCCCGGACAATTTCGCTCCTGCATAGATTGGGAATGCATCGCTCGCCTCCGATATGGCGGTTGACTGTCAGAAGATAAAGCCCGGAATGGAGATGGCGAGCCTGACCGACGTAGGCCGCCAGCGCGCCAACAATGAGGATTCCTATCTCTACTGGGAACCCGACTCCGACGAGGAGTTCCGGCGCAAGGGCCGACTGGCCGTGATTGCCGACGGCATGGGTGGCTACGAAGGCGGACAGGAAGCCAGCCGCCTGGCCATCGAGACCGTGCGGCACGTCTACGACAACGCTTTTGACGGGACTCTTGAGAACGCTCCGCAACAGGCCTTGTTTGACGCCCTGGGATCGGCGCACAAAACTATACAGCGCTACGCCGAAGAGCATCCCGAATTCCACGGCATGGGGACGACGTGTACTGCCGTCTCCATCGTGGGACGCGAGCTCTACTTTGCCCACGTGGGCGACAGTCGCCTGTACCTGCTCCGTGCTGGCGCCATCTCCCGTCTTACCCGCGACCATTCCTACGTCGGTCGGCTGGTGGAGAGCGGCCTGGTGCGCTCCGAGGATGCCGAATCGCACCCCCAGCGTCACATCCTTACCGCGGCCCTGGGGTCGGGAAGGGAAGTGCTGCCCGACGTCCCGGAGAGTCCGATCATCCTGGAAGAGGGCGATACGCTGGTGCTTTGCACCGATGGACTCTGGAGCGTGGTTGGAGAGCAGGATCTGGGGCGCACCGTGCAATCCAACCCTCCGGTGGAAGCCTGCGCCGCTCTGGTGAAGCTGGCGCTGGAGCGCGGCGGCCCGGATAATATTACGGTGCTGGTGCTGCGCGTTTCAGCCTGACTCTGTACCCCCTCGAGATCAACCCCAGCCCGCCGGAAGTGTCATGGGTCGAAGTATCATGGGTCGAAATATCATGGGTCGAAATATGATGGGTCGAGGAGTCGGGAACCGTGACTACGCGCCAACCCAAAGCCCGCCAACCCAAAGTTCGTCAGCCCCGAGTTCCCAAGCCCAAGCTGGATAAGTCCACCGCTCACACCCAACTCGGCCGGGCCGCAGTCCAGATCTTTGCCGCCAACGAGCGCATGAACCAGGTTCTTATCGAACATCTGGACCCTGCCGCCTGGAGAGGCAAAGCGCCCGGCGGGACCCGCCACATGACCCGCCACATTAAGACCCGCCAAATTAAGACCCGCAGCATTGCGGCGATCTTCACCCACATGCACAATGTCCGCGGTAAGTGGGTCCGGCTAACGGCTCCGCACCTGAAGGTTCCAGCGCAGCTCAACCGCACGCACTGCACGCCGCAGCAGGTCCGCGCGGGATTGGCCGAGAGCGCAGCTCGCTGCGCGGAGATGCTCGCGGAAGCGCTCGGCGATGGTGGCCACATCGAGAAGTTTCGCAGAGACGGCTGGGCTCGGCCCTGGCCGGTTGGCCCGGAAATGCTGTGCTACATGCTTTCTCACGAAGCCCACCATCGCGGGCAGGTGTGTATGCTGGCGCATCAGCTGGGATTTCCGTTGCCCAGCGCGGTCACATCCGGGCTCTGGAATTGGGAGAAGCTGTGGAAAGAGTGCGGGTGGCCCGGCGGGCCGGGCGCAGATTCTTAAGGAGTCCTGTCGGCCGCCCATTGTGTCGAGGATGAAATTCTGGCGAAGGGGAGGGGCCTTACGCTGAGGCCGCCGCTGCTTTGGGCTCCGAGAATACGAGCCATTCCAATTTTGAGAACGGCAAATAAACGTTGGGCGCATCTACGCTGGCCATTGCGCCGCCGGTAATTTCGCGCAGAGCCGCCACCAAGTCGTCGCTCCGAAAGCAGAATCCAGTTTCGTCTGTGGCAGCAACCGTGCCGGGGAACGCTCGGCTGAAAAGGGAAACTTTCACGATCGCCCGCTTGCCCACAAGCTTGAGCTTGAACGAAGTTGAGTCTGGCAGTGTCATAGTTTCCTCCCCGGAAATGCTTCTGACCCTAGGTTGCGGCCCAAACTTCGATTGAACAAGCCCCGTTCGGTATGTGCCGTTACGACGGTAATCAACCCCGTGGCCTTTTCCGCGCGCAACTTGTCGCATCCGGGCCTCGACGGTTGCGCGGCTTGTCTTAAGACTTGGATCAAATGAAGAGGGGGCTGGCCCATCCTAAGAATCCCATCCTAAGAATGAGGTTGCCCGATCCTGTGCGGTGCCTGCACAGGCTATAATTGCGCCCACGCATGGCTCTGACCTCTGGCACCAGACTTGGCCCCTACGAAATCGAATCGCCGCTCGGCGCAGGTGGAATGGGCGAAGTGTATCGCGCTCGCGACACGCGATTGGAACGCACAGTCGCGATCAAAGTATTGAACGCGCAACTGGTGGCTAGCACTGAACTGCGCGCCCGCTTCGAACGTGAAGCCAAGATCATCTCCCAGCTGCAGCATCCGCATATCTGCGTGGTCCACGATGTGGGCAACGAAGGCCCCATCGACTACCTGGTAATGGAGTTCCTGCAAGGGGAATCTCTGGCCGAGAGATTGAGGAAGGGGCCGCTCCCCGCCGAACAAGTCCTGACCATTGCCATCGAGATTGCCGATGCTCTCGAAAAAGCACACCGCGCCGGAGTCGTGCATCGCGACCTGAAGCCCGGCAACGTGATGCTCACCAAGTCCGGAGCCAAGCTTCTCGATTTTGGTCTGGCGAAGCCGCTCAGCGCGACGGTCGCGTCCGGAACCCGAGGCAGTTCTTCGGCTTCCGTTTTCGCCGCGGCCCTGACGCAGACCATGCCTTCCCCGTCGCCCGCCACGCCGCTTTCCACTGCCGGCGCGGTAATCGGCACCGTCCAATACATGTCGCCCGAGCAGATCCAGGGCATCGAGGCTGACGCCCGCTCCGACATCTTTTCCTTCGGCGTGATGCTGTTCGAGATGGTCACGGGCAAGCGCACCTTCGAAGGCAAGACGCAGGCCAGCATCGTGGGGCAGATTCTCGCCGTGGACCCGCCCTCGGTCAGCATTCTGCGCCCCCAGACACCGCCGGGGCTGGACCGCGTCATTCGACTCTGTCTCGATAAAGATCCCGACGAGCGCATCCAGACCGCGCACGACCTGAAGCTCCAGTTGCAGGCGATTGCCGAGGCGCCGTTGACTGCATCCCAGTCTGCCACCGTCGCGCCTGCACGCCGGAGTTGGCTGCCGTGGGTGGCGGCCGGAGTGCTTGCCGTGGCCGCGATCGCGTTCGCGCTCGCCTACTTGCAGTCCCCGGGCGCCCCGCAGGTCTCGGTTCACTCCTACATCCTCCCGCCGGAGAAAACCACTTTCTTGCTGACCGGAAACGCCTCGGGGCCGCCGGTGCTCTCGCCGGACGGCCTGCGAATCGCCTTCGTAGCCAAGAACGCAGAAGGCAAGCAGATGGTTTGGATCCGTCCGCTGAACTCGGCGGTCGCGCAGCCCATGTCGGGAACCGAAGGCGCAACCTATCCCTTCTGGTCCGCCGACAGCCGTTACGTAGGGTTCTTCGCCGCTGCCAAGCTGAACAAGGTCGAAGCCAGCGGCGGTCCCCCGCAAGCCCTTTGCGATGCTCCCACTGGACGGGGAGGAACGTGGAACAGCACGGGCACCATCGTGTTCGCGCCGGATACTACCTCGGGCCTTGCGCGCGTCGATGCTGCTGGGGGCACGCGCGTCGCCCTGACCGCGCTGGACGCCAAGGAGACTTCCCATCGCTGGCCCGATTTTCTTCCCGATGGCAACCACTTTCTCTACTTCGCCCACGGCGTGACCAGCGCGGACAGTGGCATCTATCTGGCTGCGCTCGATTCCAAAGAGCGCAAGCTCCTGCTGCACCACGATTCAAACGCCATCTACGCAGCCCCGGGATACCTTTTGTTCGTCCGCGACAACACTCTGATGGCGCAACGTTTTAACCTGCGCAGTCTGGCGTTGCAGGGGGAAGCCAAGCCCCTGGCCGACCATGTCGCCGTCAATACCGACATCTGGCACAGCATCCTGACGGCCTCGGCCAACGGCGAACTGCTCTACCAGCACGGTGCGGCCGGCGGTGGCTCGCAACTCTTCTGGTACGATGCATCCGGCAAGCAGGGTGAACCGGTACTGCCTGAAACCGCCGATTACTACTGGCCCAAGCTTTCCCCCGACGCGAGCAAGTTGGCTTTTGGCCTCGAAACCAACGGCATCGCCGACATCTGGGTGCTCGATGTTGCCCGCCATACCAAGACCCGCCTCACCTTTGGCCCACTTTACAGCGACTACCCTGTCTGGTGGCCCGACGGAAAATCCATTGTCTTCAACTACGGGCCCGCTGGCGCTCTGGACTCTCTCTACCGGCAGAACGCCGATGGCACAGGCAGCAAGGAGAAGCTGCTGGAAACCCCCGGTATATTCGACACGCCATTCTCCGTCTCCCCCGATGGCCGCTACATCGCCTACCTGCGGACCGATCCCAAATCGAACACCGGCTTGGATATATGGGCGCTCCCCATGTTCCCGGACAAGTCCGGCGACCAAAAACCGTTTCCGGTCGTAGCCACGAAGTTCCAGGACGTCACGCCCTCTTTCTCACCCGACGGCAAATGGCTGGCCTATGCCAACAATGAGACTGGCCGCCAGGAGGTTTACATCCAGCCTTTCCCCAGCGGCGCTGGCCGCTGGCAAGTCTCGACCGCTGGAGGAGTGTGGCCAAACTGGCGGAAGGACGGCAAGGAACTCTTCTTCTTTTCGCCTGACGGGCAGATCATGGCTGTTGACGTGACCAAGAACGGTGCGAGCCTGCAACTGGGCACACCCCACGCCCTGTTCAAAGCTACCACCGTGAGCGGTCCCAATGGACCCTACACCGTGTCCGCCGATGGCAAGAAATTCGTGATGAACACGGTTCTGCCGCAATCCATTACCGAACCCCTCACCCTGATCACCAACTGGCCCACTGACCTGAAACAATGAGCCTCGCTGCCGGGATCAGACTGGGCGGGTGAAAGCATTGCATCGCCGGGTGGGGTGGAAACAGACAAACCGGACGTAATCCTTAAGTTAGCGCTTATGGGAGTGCACTCCCCTCGGTTTTGCCCCGGTGGGGGCACCCGGTCTTTCCACTGTGGAGGTGTGCTCTTCGTGCCGCTAAACTGCAATCGCGTGCACATGGGGCTTGCAGCCGGCGAATCCGCCGCGGCTAAAGTATTCACGGCAAAGACATAAATTCTCGCCGGCTTTCTTGCGGATGGAATCCGGCTTGCATTGTCAGCCACGTCCATAATGTCTATTAAACAAATTAAATTAATGGAATAATCCTGGGGATGATGCATTAGATGATGCAGAAGATGACGACGCCCGCCTTGCTTTTCGCAGTTCTTGCAATGGCTGGATTGACGGCTGGCGCTAGCGCCCAGACTGAGGCGGCCTCGTCCGGGGAACTGCTAAATGAGCCCTTCTTGGCGCCGCCGCAATCTGCTGCCTCCGACGACGGCCCTCCCTCGCCGGTGCAACCCGCTTCCGCCTCTGCCCACAGCACATCTCCGGTCTCGGTTCGCCGGGACGGATTGTGGTTCTCGACCCGGGACGGCGCCACTCAAGTTCAGGTTCATGGCTACGTCCAGGCCGACGACCGGATGTTTTCTGCCACCACTCACGGGGAAGGGCTGGACACATTTCTGTTCCGCCGCATCCGCCCGCTCTTCGAAGGGACGTTGTTCAACGCCGTGGATTTTCGCTTCATGCCGGATTTCGGCCAGAACAACCCTCAAATCCAGGAAGCATATCTGGAATTGAAATCGATTTCCGTCGCGAAGTTGCGGGTCGGTAAATTCAAGGAGCCGATCGGATTGGAAGCTCTCCGCTCTGACCGGGATCTGACTTTTCCTGAGCGCTCCCTCGCTTCGGATCTGGTTCCGCTGCGCTACATGGGGGCCCAACTTTCTGGTTCGGCGCTGTCGGACTCGATCGCGTATGCCGCCGGCTACTTCAATGGATCGAGTGATGGCTCGAATGGAGTCTTCACCCAATGGGCGCATTCGAACGAAGCTGCCGCCCGTTTATTTTTCCAACCCTTTGCGACCACCGGCGTGAGTGCGCTGCGGCAATTCGGCGTCGGCGTGGCCGGTTCTGCCGGAGACCAGCACGGCGTCATCGCCGGATTGAAAACCGTGGGCCAGAGCACGTTCTTCAAATACTCGTCCACCACGTTGGCCAATGGTCAGCACAACCGCATCTCGCCGCAGGCCTATTACTACGCCGGCCCGTTCGGTCTCATGAGCGAGTATGTGATCTCTTCCCAGGAAGTCCTGAACAACGGCACGAAGGGAAGAGTGAGGAACGAGGCCTGGCAGGTTGCCGGATCGGTGATGCTGACGGGAGACAAGAACGGTTACGCCGGAATTCGCCCACGCAATTCCTTTGAGCCGAACCTGGGTTTCCGCCACTTGGGGGCGGTGGAACTGGCCGTGCGCTACAGTCAAGTACGGATCGACGGCAACGCGTTTCCGCTGTTTGCCAATCCCGCAACGGCGGCGCAACTGGCCAAGGAACAGGGGATCGGGGTGAACTGGTATTTGAACCGCTACGTCAAACTTGCGACGGACTACGAGCACACCGGATTCCGAATGGCGCCGGGCGCGGCAACTCCCTTGCACAGCGAAAACGTGTTGATGAGCCGTCTGCAATTTGCTTTTTGAGGACGGACGGCCGGAGGCGGCTCAAAAGCTGGGGACAAAAGCAAAGCGCTACCGACCCAGTGCCCTTGCAGGCGTTCCGGACACTACGGCAGCGCTGCCAATTCAAAGCCCAAACTATGGGAAGTATAGAAACCGGGATGAACTCCTGGTAGTGCATTAGTAGGTACCTAGTTGCTAATAGCCAGGCGGTAAGCCTACGGCTTCTCCTCTGGCCCTCCTGTGTCCTCGGTGGAGGTTTTTTCCGGCCGCAACAGGGGAAACAGAATCACGTCGCGGATGGTGTGCGAGTCGGTGAGCAGCATGCAGAGCCGATCGACGCCCACGCCGACGCCTCCGGCCGGCGGCATGCCATAGGAGAGGGCGCGGATGTAGTCCTCATCCATCTGGTGGGCTTCGTCGTCGCCGCGCTCGCGTTCTTTCAATTGGGCCTCGAATCTCCGCCGCTGGTCCTCGGGATCGTTGAGTTCGCTGAAGCCGTTGGAAATTTCCATCTGGCCGGCGAAAATTTCCCAGCGCTCGGTCCAGTCGGGCTCGTCCGGCTTTTGCTTGGAGAGAGGCGAGATGGCGGTGGGGAATTCGTAGATGATCGTGGGCTGGGTGAGATGTTCCTCGGCGGCCGCCTCAAACAGGGCTGCGATGTTCTTTCCCGCCGGCGCGTTGGGATCGTAGGCGATGTGCGCATGCCCCGCATTGAACCGCTGCACCAGCATCTTCACGCCCTCGGCGCTGGCGAAGTCGTTCATCGCCGGCTTGGCGCCTGCCGATTCGGGCCAGTAATGAACGATCGCCTCGCGCATGGTCATGCGCTGCCAATTTGCCCAGTCCAGCTCGTGGACGACTTCCGTCTCTGCTTCTTTGACCGTCCACTTGGTTTTTGTTCCGCCGGTTACGTCTTTGGCGGCCTGGGTGATAATTTCCTGGGTCAGGTCCATCACGCCCTGGTAGTCGGTATAGGCCTGATAAAACTCGAGCATGGTGAACTCAGGGTTCCAGCGCCAGCCCAATCCTTCATTGCGGAAGTTGCGGTTGATCTCATAGACGCGGTCCAGTCCGCCCACCACCAGTCGTTTCAAATAAAGTTCGGGCGCGATGCGCAGGTAAAGATCCATGTCGAGCGTGTTGTGGTGGGTGACGAAGGGCCGCGCCACGGCGCCGCCGGCGATGGGTTGCATCATCGGGGTTTCCACTTCGATGAATCCGTGCGCATCCAGGGTGCGGCGCATGGATTGCACCAGCCGGGTCCGCTTGAGAAAAACTTCGCGGACCTCGGGATTCATCACCATGTCGACATAGCGCTGGCGGTAGCGCAGCTCGACATCGGTGAGCCCGTGCCATTTCTCGGGCAAGGGCAACAGGTCTTTACTCAGGAAGGTGATTTCTTCGACGTGGACCGTGAGTTCGCCGGTGCGGGTGCGAAACAAATATCCGGTTACGCCGATGTGGTCGCCCAGGTCGAGCAGTTTGTATAGCTCGAATCCCTGATCGCCGACCGCGTCTTTCTTCACATAAATCTGCAGCTTCTGGCCGCCCTGCTGAACGTGGGCGAACCCAGCTTTGCCCATGAGACGAATCGCCATGATGCGCCCGGCCACGCGAACGTTGACTCGCGGACTCTCCAACTCTTCGGCGGTTTTCGCGGAGTAGTCTGCGAGGATCTGTTCGACCGTGTGGGTGAATTCATATTTGCTGCGGTAGGTGGGCTGGCCGAGGGCCTCAATGCGTTTCAGTTTTTCGCGGCGGAGTTCGTAAATATTGTCGTCGAGTCCCAAGGTCGTCCTTCTGAGTTGCGATGGAAGGGAGATTATAAACAATGCGTTGGGGCGGTCCCGGCGGTCGAGGGGTTTGGTGTCCCGGTCTGCGGGGTTGGAGATATATACCAAAAAATTTTTGCCGTGGCGCGGCAAAGTCCTGATTGCGTTGGAGTTAGCGCGCGGGGATATGCGGGCGCGGCGGCAAAATATTGGATCGAAAGGAGTTATGCGGAAAATATTACGAAATAAGGATTTAGGGGCGCCGCTTCCGCGTTGCGATGCGGAGGCTTGGTGGTTCCGAATTCGCTCTGCATGTAAAGGCACGCTCACAATTGTGAGCTTTCTGTATGCTCGGTCAAGGTTGTTCGTCACAGGGAAAAGATTTTTTTGGGTGCGGGCTGTGGAAAAGAGGGAGGGGCTTACTGGGGATGGGATAGACAACGGGGCTGATTTAGAGATTCCCGGGCAAGTTTCGTTTACTCAGCGAAGGTCAAATGAACGTAATGGCGATTTTACGACAGCTATTCGAGCCGAGCCGTTCACGGCTTTTGTTTTGAAGTGATGCTGAGAGCAGATGACAATAACTTCTGAAGGTTCTCTTCTCTGCCGCACTGCACTTCGATGGTGACAAAGTAGCCGTTCAGAACCGTCGAATATAGGCCGCGATAGTAGCCAGACTCTGGCTTCTCGAAAAATCTGAAGACGGTGCCGGTAAAAGGAATGCCTGAGACGGTGAGGGGAAATTCGTCTCGGTAGGTTTTCAAATTATCGCCTTCCAACCCGTGACGGAGCCTACGAACATACAGCTCCGTTGAAGTCCCCTTCGGGAGGTTCTCCAGAGAGTCAACAAGGAGGGCGAGCGTATAGTTCTCCTCTGGCCCCCGCTCTGGTCGGCCCGAATCGTACACTGCATCGATCAGCCGTCCCTGTCGTTGCTGAACACTAATCGGTCCGCGAACAGACCAATGCGCTTTCGGAGCTGAAAGTGCTATTCCGAAATATGAGTTCTGATAAACATCTCCATTCACTTTTCCTGCGGCTGCCACCGACGAAATGTCGCTCTTCGGTGCTTGCCCTTGAGTTGCGCCCGCGAGCCAAAGAGCCATGCCGACAAGCAGCAGGTTTTTCAGTGTTTGATTCATAGTTTCAAGACGCCTCTAGTCGGGATGCTAGTCCTCTTGACATAACTGTTGCAATCAGGCGATTTCACGTTTTGACCCGCAGACCGGGGGGCCCTGGGTCAATGAGTGCTATGGCGATTTATCGTCAATTGACCGATAGCTTAGAGTCGGGGACAATCATTCAATCCATGAAAGACAAGCCGGACGCGGCTCGCCGTCGCTTTCACATTGAAACTAACCGGATGCATGCTCTAGAAGGATTGCCTCTGGCGACGTTCTGGCAGCGAGTGCTGGGATTTCTGATCGACCTGTTTCTTGCACTGCTCCTCTGGATTCCCCTGGAGTACTGCTGGCGGCGCTATCTGCTGCACGAGATCAATATCAAGCTTACGTGGGACTTTCACGAGGTGGGCAATATTGTCACCATGGTTCTTTATTGGGCCACTTGCAACTACTGGGGCAACGGCCAGACTCCCGGGAAGCGGTTGGTGCGGACGCGAGCAATGTCTCTGACCAGCGATCGCTTAGGAAGTTGGCAGTCGGTCGAACGGGCGCTCGGATACGGCGCGGCGTTGCTGGAGGGTGGTTTAGGTTTCGCCCAGTTCTTCTGGGATCATAACCGAATGTGCGCTCAGGACCGTCTCGCCGAAACGATCGTGGTCGATGTACGAAAGGGATCGAAGACCTAAATTCCCGAAACTACGTTGGTCTCAATGAGTGTAATGGCGATTTATCGCCAGTTGCCGACCCTGAACGCCGTCACTGCTGGCTGATTCATCAATCAGTTAGCTGAAATTCCGTTCGGTAGCAACCGGTGTCTTTCAGCTTTAATGGCAGCGAGGCTGTAGTGGTAGTACGTATCACGTCGAGGACTTCTCTTGTGACATCGGCGATTCCTGTGATTGACTTCATTCCACCAGCGATGGTCAGTATGTAGACGCCCTCGGGTACATCGGCTATGCGGAATGCTCCGGTGCTATCTGAAACAGTCCTGTACTCATCGTTGGAAAAAGCGTTCTTCAACGTTATGTCAACGCCGGGAAAGAAGGTTTCCCTCGGGTGCACGATGTCCATCAGTGGTTTGCCCGTGTTTCCCGGAACAAGGCCCGTGAGCGTACCCGCTACCTCACGACTTTGGTAAGACCAGTCCGCCCATTGAAAATCGAAGCGTCTCTTGGTCTTGGCGTCGGGAACCGCGACGACCTCAATCCATTCCTTTCCTGCATCAAAATCCTCGTGTGAAGCTGTGAGATAGTAGCGACCTACCATCAAACCTTCTACTAAAACGGTGCCGTTCACATCCGTGATGCTGCTAAATACGGGTTCGGTTGATTTTTCCGGGACGACCTGTATCTTGATACCCGCGATGGGTTTTCCACGATGTGTGACAACAACCGTCAGGTCAGAAGAGACTTGCCGCAATTCCATAGGCGTCAACGAGCACCCGAACACCGCTTGGGCGGCACACAGTAGCAGCAGAAGCACTCGCATTCTTGCATCTTTCACGCCAGTAGTTTACGCCAACCAAGGTTGACTGACGATAACAGGCGTTAGCACCAGTTTGCGCCATTTGTGCGCCAGCCCCCCTGGGCAATGAGTTCCAACACGCTGATGCCGACTAATATCAGTACGAACGCCCAAAGAAAAACCTGGCCGCGCAGAGGTATCTTGAGCGAGCCGAATATTAGCCATGCCGCAAGTACGATGCCCCCGCTCAGGTTGATGCTGATCGCGCCCCAAAGGCCGAGGCCTGACGAGTGTCGAATGCGCTCGATAACCAGAGCGATTCCGATGCCGAAAAGAACCGCGCCAAGGATACTGGGGTAGAAGGCAATATCTGTGTTTGGGATGCCCAAGGCCGCCCCGAGACGCGTTGGGAAGGCTGCCAGAACAGCGCCTAGTACAAGGTTGATGATGGCATCGACGGTGAGCAACGCTGATGAACTCATTCTGACCTCCTTAAGCTCGCTGCCTCCAAGCCCTTGCCGACGATATGGTACGGTAGTACATTGGTACCGTAGTACATATATGAGAGACGATCTTAAACTGGAAGTCGAGCGGGTGCAGACGGGCGTGCGCATGGAGAAGAGGATTCTCAAAGTGCTCAAGGGGTTCGCCGAATACCACGACATGACGCTGGGGGACGTGCTCGAAGGGATCGTGCTGCATGCCTTCGACGGGAAGACGCCGTTCAGTCCGGCATCGCTCGAACGCATTCGCGCGTTGAAGAAGTTTTATGAACTTGACCTTGACTCGAGCGCCAGCCACCGCTTGAAGGAAATCAAATCCAGGGCCCCGCGCCGCAGAACCGCGAGCAAACAGGGAGAACGACGATGAGCGCTGCCGGGACGAAAACCGCCCTGACGGTTTTGCAATGGACGCTCGGCGTGGTGATTCTGATCGAGGCCGTGCGGTTCGTGCTGCCCAGCGCCGGGCACGATTTCGCCAGGACTCACCTGCCGGGCATCGTGCGCCTGCTCGTGGGATGGGGCGAGATCATCGGTTGTGTGCTGCTGCTGATTCCGCGCACGGCGCTGCGGGGTGCGTGGGTGCTGGTGGGCGTGTTCACCATAGCCATCCTGATTCATGTGCTGCACGGAATGTATGGCGTGGGCAATCTGGTGATTTATACCGCCGCAGCCTTCGCGGTCGCGACCGGCAAGGGGAATTAGGCGGGAATTTGGAGTTTCTGATGAGCAACCAAGAATTGATCCAGTGTTTCGAAGCTGACGCCGGTTTCGAAGCCGACGCTCTCAAGAAGAGTTCCTTCCATCATGCCGACCACGTGCGCCTGGCGTTCGCCTATTTGTCGGAATATCCGGCGCTGCAAGCCCTCGAGAAGTTTGCGAGCGCCCTGAAGCGCTACGCCGCCGGCCGGGGCAAGGGTCAGCTCTACCATGAGACTGTGACTCACGCTTATTTTTTCCTGATTCGTGAGCGCATGGCTCGGGTCGCGGGCGAGGACTGGGAGGAGTTTGCCCGTCGTAATTCTGATCTGTTTAGGTGGAAGGGTGGAATCCTGACTCGCTACTATCAGGAAGAAACGCTGCAGTCCGATCTCGCCCGCGCCGTGTTCATTTTCCCTGACAAATGCTGCTGAGTTCCGGCGGTGGATCGGGTGGAATTTCTCGGCCAAGGCGGGCTTCGCTTGACCGAAAAAGTTAAAGCCTTTAACCGCAAAGTACGCGAAGAAAAGCCGCGAAGGTCGCGAAGGAATTCTGATGGGCTGTGAGCGTTTGCGGTCTCTCTTGAATCGCGGCTCCATCGGCGCTACTATGAGCTGCTTCTCGGATTGCTGGAGCGTCGCAGCGTATGCCGCAAAACTACGTCCCTATTTTCATATTCATCGCCATTGTCGGCACTCTTCTTCCGTTGACGCTGCTGCTGGCCAAACTGGTGCGGCCCGACAATCCGAGCAAGACCAAGCTGATGCCCTATGAATGCGGCATTGACCCCATTGACAGCGCCCGCGGACGCTACACTGTGCGCTACTACATCATCGCCATTCTGTTCGTGGTGTTCGATGTGGAGACGATTTTTCTTTTTCCCTGGGCGGTGAAGTTCAAGGCCTTCGGGCTGTTTGGGTTGCTCGAGATGCTGATCTTCCTGGCGATCCTGATCGTGGGCTACATCTGGGTATGGAAAAAAGGCGCGCTGGAATGGGTGTAGCGAGCGACGGCTGCCGAGACGGCGGCGGTACCCGATAGTCATGACCGCCACAATTGACAACCCGATGGATTCTTCCCCCGCCGAAAGCTTCTCCGCCAGCCGCTGGACGCAAGGCAATTTCTTTTTTCCAACGCGCCTCGTCATCAGCCCGCAGCGGGTCGCGCGCGTGAAGTCGCGACTGTTCGGCAGCAACGAAGAGAGCATTGCCATGTCGAAGATCGCGTCGGTGCACATTTCTACCGGTGTGTTCTGGGCGGAGATTGTGATCGAGTCCACGGGGGGCACCGACCCCATCACGAGCCACGGCCATCGCAAAGGCGACGCGCAGCGCATCCGCGATTTGATTGAGCAGTACCAGGCGCAAGCGCGCGCTTGAGGGCATTTCGCGGGTCGTTTGGCAGGAGAATCGGATCAGGATGTGCTTTTCAGGCAAGGCGCATCCGGCGCTGTCGTTATGAGGCGCCCCAGCGGCTAAAGCCGTTTCGGTTTCGCGCCTCCTTGCGGCATCGCTGAAGCGATGCCCTGATAGGAATCGTGCTTCTCAAACCGAACCATTAGCGGCTCCCCATGCTCGTTGACACCGTATCCCCAAGCTGATAAAAGTTAACGTTCTTCCCGACGCACACTCCGCCGGAGGGTTGTGCCTTCGCGAGCTATGCCCGACGAAAATAAAGCCCCCTCGTCACCGCCGCCGGAAGGCCAGCCGAAGCCGGCCGGACCCGCGCCCGCTGCGCCGGGCGCCGCGAAACCGGCCGCACCCGCGGCCGCTGGACACCCAGCTCCACCAAAGCCCGCTGGCCCTGTGCCCACTCCGTGGGATTCGCCGATGATCGCTAAGCTCAAGCGCGAATATGGTTCAGGGGTTGAGCCGCTCACGCATCTGGGGCAGAACTATATGGTGGTTGATCGGTCGCTGATCCCAGAACTTTTGCAGGTGTTGCGCGACCAAGAGCAGTTCGACTATTGCGTGGACGTCACCGCGGTGCACTATCCCAAGCGCGAGAAGCAGTTCGATGTGGTGTGGGTGCTGTACTCGTTCGCGCGCAACGAGCGTATTCGGGTGAAAACGCAAATTGCGGAGGGCGAGAGCCTGCCCAGTTGCGTGCCCATCTGGGTGACGGCCAACTGGCTGGAGCGCGAAGTCTTCGACATGTTCGGGATCAGGTTCGACGGGCATCCGGACATGAAGCGGATTCTTTTGCCTGACGGTTGGAAGGGACATCCTCTGCGCAAGGATTACGGGATATTGCAGCAGGATAATGAGTGGGTGCAGATCAATTTAGGGATTGAAAGCGGGCAATGAACGGAGCCCTGGCGAGAACTGGTTTGGGATCGGGTGGTTGCGAGTTTGGAAGCGCGGTCGAGGCAGCCGAGCTTTGCTCGGCCCGTCCGGGTCGAAGACCCGGACCCACACAGGACCCGGACGGCAAATGACTGACCCGAACGCACTGTCGCCGCTCGATCTGGAGACGCCGGACAAGACGTTTCTGGACACGAACGAACTCGTCATCAATATGGGGCCGCAGCATCCAGCGACCCATGGCGTGCTGCGCGTCATTCTGAGGCTGGACGGCGAAAAGGTTCTCGGTCTGGAATGCGTGATCGGCTACCTGCATCGCGGCGTGGAGAAAATTGGCGAGAACCGCACCTATGCGATGTTCAATCCCTACGTTGACCGCATGGATTACGTGGCGGCGGTCTCGAACGGCCTGGGATATTGCGAGACCGTCGAAAAACTTCTCAGCGTGGAGGCGCCGCCCCGCGCGCAATTCATCCGCGTCATCCTGACGGAGCTGAACCGCATGGCCAGCCATCAACTGTGGCTGGGCACGCACGCCCTCGATATCGGCGCCATTACGCCGCTGTTCTACACCTTTCGCGACCGGGAAGAGATTCTCAAGATTTTCGAGAAGTATTGCGGCGCCCGGCTCACCACGCACGCGTTTCGAATCGGCGGGCTGCAATACGAGGCTTACGACGGATTTGAAAAAGACGTAAAGAACTTCGTCAGCTTCGTGACGCCGAAGATCGACGAATACGAAGAGCTGCTTACTACCAACCGCATCTGGCTGGAACGCACCAAGGGCGTGGGCGTGATCTCCGGCAAAGACTGCATCGCGCTGGGCGTGACCGGACCCGTACTGCGCGCCAGCGGCGTGAAGTGGGACCTGCGCAAAGCCCAGCCGTACGCCAACTACAAGAATTTCGACTTTGAAATTCCCACCGGGCAGAACGGCGACACTTATGACCGGTACCTGGTTCGCATGGTCGAGATGCGGCAATCGCTGCGCATTATTCAGCAGGCCGTCGACGGACTTCCCGAAGGCCCCATCATGGCCAAGGTTCCCAAGGTGATCAAGCCTCCGGTGGGCGAGGTCTACCACTCCATTGAGGCGCCCAAGGGTGAGCTGGGATACTTCATTGTCAGTGACGGCTCGACGCAGCCTTATCGGCTGCGGGTGCGTCCGCCGTCGTTTGTGAATTTGCAAGCCCTGGACGTGATGTGCCGCGGGCAGTTGGTGGCTGACGTGATCGCCGTGATCGGCACGCTCGACATTGTTCTCGGCGAGGTAGACCGCTGATGCACGAGCTGATCCAGTACATTCAGTCCTACCTCTCCAGCGACCAGACGCCGGGCGCTGCGGGAAATGTCTTCTGGGCCACGGTCTACATTCTGCTGGTTTTCGGTGGACTCTCGGTGGCGGTCATCGCGATGAACTGGCTGGAGCGCAAAATTCTTGCCCACATGCAGGTGCGCCTCGGCCCCATGCGCGTGGGGCCGCACGGGCTGCTGCAGCCGATTGCGGACGCGATCAAACTCCTGCTCAAAGAGGACATCATGCCCGCCGAGGCTGACGCGCTGGTCTTCTGGATGGCCCCACTCATCGTTGTGCTGGCCGCGTTCACCGTGTTCGTCGTGGTGCCCTTCGGCCCCACGCACGCCATTACAGACATGAATATTGGCATCCTCTTCATGTTGGGGGTGTCGTCGCTGAGCGTGCTGGGCATTGTGATGGCGGGCTGGGCCTCGAACTCGCACTATCCCCTGATCGGCGCGCTGCGCTCCAGCGCCCAGATGGTTTCCTATGAAGTGGCCATGGGATTAGCAGTGGCCTCGGTCATCCTGATGACCAGCCTCAACGCCGAGGGCACGGGCACGCTGAGCATGATCGGCATCGTGCAGGCGCAGCAGGCGCAGGCGACCTGGTACATCTTCAAATTCTTTCCGCTGGGGCTGATCGGATTCTTCATTTTTGCCATCGCCATGGTGGCCGAGACCAACCGCGCCCCCTTCGACTTGCCCGAAGCGGAATCGGAGTTGACTGCGGGCTTCCACACCGAGTACAGCGGCTTCCGCTGGTCATTGTTTTTCCTGGCCGAATATTCCGCGATGATTGCGGTGTCTTCGATCGCGGTGACGCTGTGGCTGGGCGGATGGCTGCGGCCGTTTCCCAGCTTATTGAGCGGCGCGACTTGGGACCTAGTTTTCTCGCTCTTTCCCGGAATCACGTTTCTGCTGCTGGCCGCCATGTGTTTCTACAACACGGCCCGCATGCCGAAGCATCCGCTGTTCAAGATTCAAACCATGGGGCTGGCAGGATTCGGCGCGGTGCTGGGGCTGATCGGGATGATTCTGTTCCTACCCGGCGTGCGCGAGCGCGTGGGCGACATCTTCTGGTTCACGGCGAAAGTTGCCGGGTTCATGTATCTCTATATCTGGTATCGTGGCACGTTCCCGCGTTATCGCTTTGACCAGCTCATGAAGGTGGGATGGAAAATCCTGCTGCCGACGGGCTTGGGATTGCTGATTCTGACGGCAGTCGCGGGGATGCGGTCGGAGGTTTGGAATGGAATCGTAGTGCCCCTGTGGTATTCGTTCGTGAACCTGGTGCATTGGTTGGTGAGCTTGCTATGAATCCTCCGGTCGCGACACCGTTTTTCTTTTATCTGCTCTCCGGGACCATGATTCTGGGCGGCATCCTGGTGATCACGCGCAAGAACGCGGTGCACTCGGCGCTGGCCCTGATCGTGACGCTGCTGGCGCAGGCCGGACTTTACCTGATGCTCTACGCTCCGTTCGTGGCCGGCGTGCAAATCATTCTTTATGCGGGCGGCATCATGGTGCTGTTTCTGTTCGTGATCATGCT
Source organism: uncultured Acidobacteriaceae bacterium (assembly GCA_963825155.1). Taxonomy (GTDB): domain Bacteria; phylum Acidobacteriota; class Terriglobia; order Terriglobales; family Acidobacteriaceae; genus Sulfotelmatobacter. Next base: position 102,251 of record CAWGRZ010000011.1, read on the forward strand.
GATCTCGATTGAGCGCACGGAGAAAGAGCGCCAGTTCAACCGGCAGTGGCTGGTGGGCATCGCGGCGGCGGCCGCGCTGGGCGGCCTGTTCATCGCGGTGTATACGAAAGGGACGGCGCTTTTCCCGCAAGGTAACGTGTCCTACGGAGAAACGCAAAACACCCAGATGGTCGGAACTTTGCTTTACGGGCAATACATGTTCGCCTTCGAGATCGCTTCGCTGCTGCTATTGGTGGCGATCATCGGAGCGGTAGTAATGGCGAAGAAGAGAATTTGAAGACTGCAGTTGCTAGCTAATATGGAATCCATGCTCCACATCACGACGCTGCACTACTTGGTCCTGGGGGCGGCGCTGTTTCTGCTGGGCGTGATCGGAGTGCTGACCCGGCGCAACGTGGTCGTCGTGCTGATGTCAATCGAACTGATTCTGAACGCGGTGAACCTGAACCTGCTCGCGTTCTCGCGCTACTGGCAGGGAATGCCGGCGCACATGGGCGGTGGTCCGGGCGCCCTGCATGGGCAGGTCTTCGCGATTTTTGTAATCACCGATGCCGCCGCTGAAGCCGCGGTTGGCCTCGGCATCCTGATCGCCTTCTTCCGTAATAAGGAGACGGTCAACGTGGACGAAGTGAATTTGTTGAAGTGGTAGAAACACAGCTGTCAGCTATCAGCCTTCAGCTGTCAGCTTTGCAGTTTGTTTAGACGAGATGTTTTCACTGAAAGCTGACGGCTGAAAGCTTATGTTTCTAACCCACATCTGGCTTATCCCGCTGCTGCCCGCCATGGGCGCGGTGCTCATGTTCTTCTTCGGCCGCAGGCTGCAGAAGGCGACGGTGGGCGCGGTCTGCGTGGGTGCGGTTGTCCTGGCATTCGTCATGGCCTGTTTTGCGGTCTGGCAGTATACGGACTGGTCGTCCACGCCCGAGCACTTCCATAAGCCTTACGAGACCATCCTCTACACCTGGCTCGGCACCGATACCGGGCACACGAACTACGTGAAGTCCGACGGATCGCAGGCTACGTTCCAGGCCGACGCGGGATTCCTGCTCGATCCGCTCTCCAGCATCTGGCTGCTGTTCGTAACCGGCGTGGGCATGCTGATTCATATTTATTCCACCGGCTACATGGCGCATGAAGGCGGCTACTACCGATTCTTCGGATACCTCAACCTCTTTATGTTCTCGATGCTGACGCTCATCCTCGCGAACAACTACGTGCTGATGTTCGTGGGCTGGGAAGGCGTGGGGCTGTGCTCGTATCTGCTGATCGGTTTCTACTTTCATCGCAAGTCGGCGAGCGACGCCGCCAACAAGGCATTCATCGTCAACCGCATCGGCGACGCCGGATTCATCCTGGGTATGTTTTTCATCGCGTGGATTTTCGGATCGCTGCAGTTCACGAAAGTTACGGACCTGGCCCGCGCCGGACATTTTTCGCCTGAAACGCTTGGCTACATCACCGCCGCCACTCTGCTGCTTTTTGTCGGCGCTTGCGGCAAGTCGGCCCAGCTTCCGCTTTACATCTGGCTGCCTGACGCCATGGAAGGCCCCACGCCGGTCTCCGCGCTGATTCATGCTGCGACGATGGTGACGGCAGGCGTTTACATGGTCGCGCGCTCGAACGCGTTGTTCGTGCTGGCACCCACGACGATGCTGGTGGTGGCGGTCGTGGGCGCGCTGACCGCCATCTTCGCCGCGTCGATCGGGCTGGTGCAGAACGACATCAAGCGCGTGCTGGCGTATTCCACGGTATCGCAACTGGGCTACATGTTCCTGGCGCTCGGGGTGGGAGCCTTTGCCGCGGGCGTGTTCCACGTGTTTACTCACGCGTTCTTCAAGGCGCTGCTGTTCCTCGGGGCGGGCTCGGTGATCCACGCCATGAGCGGCGAGCAGGACATGCGCAACATGGGCGACCTGCATCGGCGCATTCCCACCACCCACGCCACCATGTTTATTGCGACGCTGGCGATTTCGGGCATATTCCCCTTTGCCGGATTTTTTTCCAAGGATGCGATTTTGTGGGAGACCTGGTCGCGCGAGCCGGACGCCTTCCGCATTCTCTGGGGGATCGGCTACGTCACTGCGTTCATGACCGCCTTTTATATGTTCCGGCTGATGTACCTGACGTTCCATGGCCGTCCCCGCATGAGCCATGAGGTCGAGCATCACGTTCACGAGTCGCCGAAGTCGATGACCATCCCGCTGGTAGCTTTGGCGATTTGCGCGGTGGCCGCGGGTTGGATGGGTTGGCCGCGCAGCCTGGGTGGCTCCGACCATTTTACAAAGTTCCTGGAACCGGTGTTTGCCAGTGAGGCGCAAGTTCTCAGCGAAGAGGGCAAGGGCCGCGCAGCTGGCCGCCGGAGAAAAGGAAGAAGCGCACAATACCGAGCTTGGAATGGTTGTTGATGGCGTTGTCGCTGGGCGCCGCCGGCCTGGGATGGGGAATGGCGTGGAGAAGCTATCGCAACGCGGACAAGGGTTACGTCGAGCCGATTGCGGCGGCTGCTCCGCCCGTCTACGACCTTCTGCTCAACAAATATTACGTGGATGAAGGCTACGACTACGTCTTCACCGGCCGGCGCAAAGTAGGCGATGTGCGCCTGGGCGTAATGGGACTGGGCGAAGCCAGTTCGTGGTTCGATGCCAACGTCGTCGATGGCGCGGTTAACGGTGCCGGTTGGATCACGCGCCTGACCGCGACCGTTCTCCAGTTGGTGGGACAAGTGGATCATCGACGGCATCGGCGTGAACGGTCCTGCGATTCTGGCGCGCATGCTCAGTTATCCCGGCGCGGCTGTTCGAGTGGGGACTGGTGCAGTGGTATGCGCTGGTCATGACCGCGGGGTTGGTGGGTTTCGTTTTTTATTATGTGTACCACTGAAATGCAGCTCCTAGCTTCTAGCTCCTGGCTTCTAGCTGAAGCGGGGTTGCTAGACGCTAGTAGCTAGAAGCTAGAAGCTCATGTCTAACCACATACTCTCGATCATCCTCTTCACGCCGCTCGTGGGCGCGCTGATTCTCCTGTTCGTTCCCAAGGAGAACAAGGACGCCGTGCGCTGGATCGCGAACATCTTCTCGCTGGGCGGCTTCCTGATCTCGCTGCCGCTGGTGCCGTGGTTCTGGGCGCAGCGCTTTGAGCCCGGCTTCAAGTTTGTGGAGGGCGCGGCCAACAACTGGATCCCCTCGATCGGCGCGGGTTACGTGATCGGCATTGACGGCATTTCTTTTCTGCTGATCATGCTGACCACGCTGCTGGGCTGGATCTCGATTCTGTCGTCGTGGACTGCCATTGAGAATCGGGTCAAGGAATACTACATCTGGTTTTTGGTGCTGCAGACGGGCATGCTGGGCGTCTTCATGGCGCTCGATTTTTTCCTCTTCTTCGTTTTCTGGGAAGCGATGCTGGTGCCGATGTATTTGCTGATCGGCATTTGGGGAGGCCCGCGCAAACTCTACGCCGCCATCAAGTTTTTCCTCTACACCCTGGCCGGCTCGGTGCTGATGCTGCTGGGCATTCTGTTCCTCTACTTCCACCACCACGCCCTCACTGGCATCTACACCTTCAGCATCCAGGCGCTCTACGACACGGCGCCGAAAATTTATAGCGATCCGGCTTACGGACCGCACGTCGCGACTCTTCTGTTCTTTGCTTTCTTCTTCGCCTTCGCCATCAAGGTGCCGATGTTCCCCTTCCACACGTGGCTGCCGGACGCGCACGTGGAAGCGCCGACGGCGGGATCGGTGATCCTGGCGGGAGTTCTGCTGAAGATGGGGACTTACGGGTTTATCCGCTTCTCGCTGCCGTTCTTTCCCGACGTGCTGATGCACACCAAAGTGCGCGGGTGGATGATCGCGCTTTCCATTATTGCGATTATCTATGGCGCGCTGGTCTCGCTCATGCAGAAGGACATGAAGAAGCTGGTGGCCTATTCCTCGGTCAGCCACCTCGGCTTCTGCACGCTGGGAATTTTCGCGCTTACACCGCTCGGGCTCAGCGGTTCGGTCCTGCAGCAGATCAATCACGGCATCTCGACCGGCGCGCTGTTCTTGATCGTGGGCATTCTCTACGAGCGGCGCCACACGCGCGAGATCTCCGAGTACGGTGGCATCTCGAACGTGATGCCGGTCTACGCCACCATCACCATGATCATGTTCCTGTCGTCGATGGGATTGCCGCTGCTCAACGGCTTCGTCGGCGAGTTCACGATCCTGCAGGGGACGTTCATGGAGAACTGGCAGTGGGGCGCGTGGGCTGTGCCCGGAGTCGTGCTGGCGGCTGCGTATCTGCTCTGGCTCTACCAGCGCGTTTTCTTCGGCACGGTTACGAATCCGAAGAACGAGAAGCTGCACGACCTGACGCCGCGGGAAGTGGCCACGTTCGTTCCGCTGCTCATCATGGCGTTCTGGATCGGGCTCTATCCCAAGCCGTTTTTCCAGATTCTCGAGCAGCCGGTGAACCACATTATCGCCACGGTGCGGCCGGACTATCCGCTGCCCGGTGCCTCCGTTAACGCCAAAGAGACACTTCTCCCCGGCGTTGGGGGAAGTGGGGAATCTACGATGCAGCCGGAGCAGACCTCCGTAACTACGACAACCCACACCAATCCGCCAGCTGCCTCGGCATCGAAGAAGAGGAAGAACTAGTGGGCGCGCTCGCATTCTCGTGGACGGACTACCTGCTGGCACTGCCCATTACTTTGCTGGCATTGTTTGCCCTGGGAATTCTGCTGATCGACTTCATGCTTCCCAAAGAGATGAAGTGGGTCAACGCCGTCACGGCCTTTATTGGAGTGCTGTTCTCGGCCGCTGGGGTGTACAAGATTCAGCTCTGGTTGGACGCCAGCCATGCCGGCGGTTCTTACGGCATGATGCGCAGCTTGCTGATTGACCACTTCGCCCTCTATTTCTTTTATCTGTTCCTGGCGGGCACAGCCATCTCCATTCTCATGTCGGTGAGCTACCTGGAAACCGAGCATGAGAATCACGGCGAATATTACGCCCTGATGCTGCTCTCGGTGGCGGGCATGATGTGCATGGCCGGCGGCTTCGACATCGTGCTGATCTTCATTGGCCTGGAGTTGATGGCGATCTCCACCTACGTGCTGGTCGGGTTCCTGCGCCGCGACCGCCGCTCTAACGAAGCCGCGCTGAAGTATCTGCTGCTGGGCGCGTTTTCCTCCGGCATCTTTGCTTATGGCCTGTCGCTGCTCTATGGCCTCAGTGGAAGCACGAATCTGGCGGTCATCGCCGGCAAGCTCTCGGGCATGATGCACAACGAGTACGAACCGGTCGCCATCATCGCGCTGCTGACCACCATTACCGGCCTGCTGTTCAAGATCGCCGCCATCCCCTTCCACCAGTGGGCGCCCGACGCTTACGAAGGCGCGCCTACGAGCATCACGGGATTCATGTCGGTCGCGGTGAAGGCCGCCGGATGGGCTATGCTGCTGCGCATTCTCATCGGCGGACTGATGCCCATGCGCCCGATCTGGGTTCCGCTGCTGGTCTTCGTCTCCATCGCCACCATGACCGGAGCGAACTTCGCGGCGCTCACCCAGACCAACACCAAGCGCCTGCTGGCCTACTCCTCGATCGCGCACGTCGGCTACATGCTGCTCGGGCTGATTGCCGGCACCGCCACCGAACTCAACCCCGACGGCGTCAAGGGCATCCTGATCTACCTGCTGGTTTACACCTTCATGAACCTGGGCGCGTTCGGCGTGATCACTTCGCTGCGCCACAAGAAGGTGATCGGCGACGAACTCGACGACCTCAACGGCCTCTACTCCCGCGCTCCGGTCGAAGCGGTGCTGATGCTGGTGTTCATGCTGTCGCTGGCCGGCATTCCGCCGCTTGCCGGATTCTGGGGCAAGTACTTCATCTTCCTCAGCCTGATCGAGACCGGCCACTACGCGCTGGCGTCGCTGGGCGTGCTCTACTCCGTGTTTGGCCTTTACTACTACCTGAAGATCGCCAACGCCATGTTCATGGGCCAACCCGCGAAGGGCGAAGAAAAGCTGCCGGTCAGCCTGACCATGCGCGCCGGCCTTGGACTGGCCGGACTGGCCACGCTCTACATCGGCATCCTGCCAAACAGTTTCATCGAACTCGTGAACTGGGCCCTGGGCATTGCGCAGAATCCCGCAGTGGCGAAGCTGACGCACTGAGCAGTCTGCTCTGACGTCCGGCGATCCGAGCTCCGTGAGAGTCCGCGCCAATGCCTAAGATAAAATCGATGCCCGAAATCTTTGCCCAACCGCCTGCCAATCGACCCATCCGACAAGAAGAAAAGCCCGTGGGTGCAGGTCGGACGCTACAGCCAGCTGGCCTTCATGCTCCCCGCGGGCACGGTTGCGGGATGGCTGCTGGGCTCCGCGATGGACCGCTGGCTGCACACCTCGTGGATCAGCATCGTGGGACTGTTTCTTGGAATTGCCGCCGGGATGTTCGAACTGATCCGGACAGTGCTGCGCGACACGAAGTAAGATTGGCGGGAGGCAGCGGCTGAAGCCGTGACTGATCTTGCGTCATTTGCGGCATCGCTGAAGCGATGCCCTGATACGAATCGTGAGTAGTGCGGCGAACGATTCATTCGGCCGGACACGAATCGTGAGTAGTGCGGTGAACGATTCATTCGGCTGGCCACACCGTCCAGAGAGACACTCAGCATGAACGAGGAGATCCAAAATCACGATGCAAGAACAATCCCCGGCGACGGCTTCTACTCCGGCGCCCTGGGTCGCATCCGCAACTTCATGATCGTCCTTGGCCCCGCGCTGTCAGCCGCGGCCTGGTGGAAATTTGGCCGGGGCGCGGCAGTTGGCTTCCTGCTCGGATGCAGCATCGCCTATCTCAACTTCCACTGGCTCAAGAGCGGGGTAAGCGGCCTCGCCGACCGCGTCACCAATACCGGCAAACCCCAGTCCGGCATGGGGATGGTCGCCCGCTTCCTGCTGCGCTACGGGTTGTTGGGGGCGGCTGCGTATGCTATATTAACCAGTTTCCCCGCGAGCCTCAGGGGTCTGTTTGCGGGCTTGTTTTTGCCCGTAGGGGCGATTGCCTGCGAAGCCGCCTACGAGCTGTATGCGGCGCTAAGGCGCGAAGTTTAGTGGAAAAGCTGGCGCTTTAAAAAGCGAGGAGCCAGCAGCTAGAAGCTTTCTCATGCCTGAACAACTCTGGTTTACCGAAATCCTGAACCGCCTGTTCGCCGGCCCGGTCACGGCGTTGCTGCGGATGCTCGGCCTCCATCCCAAATACGCGCAGGCGCCCATCTCGAATTCTTTTGCCATGGAGGTGCTGGTATTTTTCTTTTTGCTGGTGGTGTTCCTGTTGGTGCGATCGCGGCTTTCGGTCGAATCTCCGGGAGGTTTGCAGCACGTTTTTGAGGAACTGGAAGGCTTCGTGCTCGACCAGAGCCGGGAAATTATCGGCCATCACAGCGAGCCCTATATTGCATTTTTTGCCATTCTCTTCACCTTTATCCTGGTGTGCAACCTCATCGGACTCATTCCGGGTTTTGAGTCGCCCACCGGGGTTCCGATTGTGCCGCTGGGCTGCGCGATCTGCGCCTTCTTCTATTACCACGCGCAGGGATTCAAGCATTCTGGGCTGAAATATTTGCTGCATTTTTTCGGGCCTCCCATGGAAGGAATGCCTCTCGTAGCCCGGATTCTTTTGGCGGCGCTGATGCTGCCGATCGAAATCGTCAGCCACTTCGCGCGGCTGCTTTCGCTCACCGTGCGTCTCTGGGCCAACATCTTTGCCGGCGATCTGATTACGCTGGTTTTCCTTTCCATGATTCCGATCGGCGTCCCAATCTTATTCATGGGCCTGCACATCGTAGTGGCGATTTTGCAGGCGTACGTGTTCATGCTGTTGGCCATTATTTACGTCTCCGGCGCGGTTGCCGACGAGCATTGAAAGAGCAGTTGTCAGGGGCCAGTTGTCAGTTGTCAGATTTTTCTGAGAATTGAGAACCGGGAACTGAGAACTTCCCCGCGGTCAGCGTGAGGGCGTCTGCAAGGAATGACGTCAACCACCCACTGGCGGCAATTTGATACGAGGAGAAACACACTATGCGTAAATTAAGTCACCTGTTCATGACCCTGTCCGCGCTGTGCTTCGCCATGCCTGCCTTCGCGCAGGGCGGCGCAGCCAGCGAGACCAACTGGATTGCAATTACCGCAGGATTCTCCATGGCGATCGCCTCGGCGGTTTGCGGCTTGGCCCAAGGTAAAGCCGTGGCCGCGGCTACCGAGTCCCTGGCCCGGAATCCCGCGGCCCGTCCCGGCATTCAGTTCTCGCTGATTCTGGGCCTGGTGCTGATCGAATCGCTGGCGCTGTATACCCTGGCGATCATCTTCCTGAAGGTGAAGTAAGCGAAGTTAGCCGGAACACACAAAAGCCTCTGCTTGCGGGCAGAGGCTTTTTGTATTTGAAGTTAGAATCCCCCTATACCTTGCGCTCACCACTCCAGTCCTGCGACTTGTTCTGCGGAGCATGATTCAGCGCGTCCACCAGCAGCCGGCGCAGGCGGTAGCGGCTTTCCAGGTCGGTGTTTACGATCTCAAATCCCACTTCGTTCACGCGGGCGCGCCGCAGCAGGACATGGGCGCGAATCTTCGACCGCATTCCCATCGAAATCTCGAGATCGGCCTCGCTGCCGATGCGGAGGTTGTCTTCCTTGGTGCCCATGCCGCCGCCCAGACTCAATTCGCGGATCTGAATCCTCGACTTGCCCCACGAACTGCCGATGGTCGCCGACACGGTCTTGGCCAGCACCAGGCGCTCATAGCGGCGCTGCCGTACCCAGGGGCAGGCCGGGGCCATATCCAGAGGCGCGATGGCGAGTTCCGCGGGATCGAGGCCGCTGTCGGAGAGGACTTGCGAACTGTAGCGCGGATCGGTCTTCGACAGCGCCTGGGCCGCGGCAATCCTGAGCTCGCGGTGGTGAACCCAGCCGAAAGTTTTCTTGGCTTCCAGAATTTCGCGCAAGGTCGCAACCGCCTCGGCGTCCTTGAGGCGGCCGAGCGACTCAATCGCCTTGAGCTGCACAAACGGAGAACGCGAAGCCGCGTCGCCTGGGCGAGCCATCGCGATTAATGGAGGAGTCGAGGTCAGGTCGCCGCTCATGCCGATTTCGTCCACGGCCTCGGGCAGCACCAGGGGATCGAGAATCTCCGCCAGTTCGAGCAGGGTGCGCCCGCGGTCGGGGGCGTTGCCGTAGGCAATCTGCCGCACGACGACGTCGTGATAGAAGCGGTTCCACTCCGGCAGGCGGACGGGCAGCAGTTCCAGCAGCGTTCCCACGTCGACCCGGCTCACCAATCCGACTGCGCTCGAGGCCTGCCGGGGCTGGCCGGTACGCAGAATCTCGCGCAATTGAACCAGCACCGGAGAGCCTAGCTCCTTCACCAAGTCGATCATGCGATCGCACTCATCGCGACGCATGCAGCGGAAGAAACGGTCGGCCAGGTGCTCCGCGCCCGCATGACAAGTCCGCCGCAGGACCGACAACATCTCCGGCGGAATCGGATCCATGTGGATGGCTTCCTCAATGAACTCAGGCAGGCGGTTCTCCACGCCGACGCGTGGACGCAGATCGTTCATCAAAACCGGACGCTCCACGCTGACCAGTTCAATGCCGGCGCAAACTTCGTTGACGGCCGCGTAGTTCTTAGCCGCGCTGGCCTCCTGGCTGAGGCGGACGAAGGCGGCGCTGAGCAGGCTCTGCAATTCGGCGTCTTTCTCGGCGATGAGCTGCTCGGTCAGTTTCCGTACGGCTTGGCCCATGGGCTGGCCGCCCAGCCGGGCATACAGGTCCGCCAACTGGCTGAGGCCAATGGCGGTCTTGCGGCGTGGATTCCGCCTCTTTGGCGCCCAGGCAGCTGGAATAGTTATTCAGAATCTCGGAAGCGGTTTGCTTGTCGTCGCGCTCCAGCAGCACTTCCACAAATTGCCGCAGGTTGCGCGGCGGCACGCAGGGGGCTTCGTGGGAGAGCAGCACACTCTTCTTGCCCGACTCGGGCACTTCCGCCCAGAACATGCGGTCCAGGATGTCGGCGTGCGACTCCACCAGAATCCCGGCCTTACTCATCTTGTCTTCCTGCATCTTCAGAATCTGGCGCAACGAGTCCATCTGGCGGCTCATGTGCTCCATCATCTGGTGGACGGCGTTGACCTTGATTTCGCCCTTCTGGTAGCGCTCGAGGGCGAAGCGGATGGCCATGTGCTCGGCCGCCTTCATCAGCAGAGGCGTGTCATCCTCCTGCGCCTCCGAGGCCTTGGCTGCCAGGCTTCCCAGTAACTGTTGCAGGTTCAGCCGGGTGTTGGGGTCAGTCTGAATCAGTTCCTGCTGGAGCTCTTCTTCTTTAATACTGGGATCTTGCTGGACTTGCCCGAACCGAGTCAGCAGGCGGATGGCTTGAATGACTTCCTGTTCCTGCAGCGGAACCATTCCGCCCGTCCAGGCTGGAGCGGCGCCGGTGCCGGTCTCCGTTCCTCCGCCGTCCCGTTCCTCCGCCTGCCGGTTCCTGCGCCCCGGTTCCTCCACCCCCGGTTCCCGTGCCAGCCAGCCACCGCCGCGCGGAGCATTGGGCACGCTGCCGAGCGGAACCATGGGAACGCCGTTGGCAGCGCCTTGTCCGCCACTGCCCGAGTTCGCGCCTTCGGCGGCGGCAATCAACTGTAGCAATTTCTGGGGATCGTTCAGCCACTGCTTGAACTCCGGTCCCAGCGTCTGAGCGGCGATCTGCGCCGCAATGCTAACGTCGCCGGTGAGGGGATCGGCGGCCACAAACTTCACTTCATTGATCTTGATGGTGCTGCCGTGTTTGCCCGCGCCCAGCGCTTCTTTGATCTGCTTGGAGACGTCCTGGGCCTTTGATCCCGCTACCGTGAAGGCGCGTACCAGGCGGGTGAAGTCTTCGATGGTGACGTCTTTCGAGAAGTGCAGGCTGGCCAGTCCAGCCGTGTTCAACAGTTGCGCGAAACTGCGCTCGGAGTTGCCGGTTTCCAGCGGAATGCCATCCAGCAGCAGCTTGTTGTCGGAGACCCCCAGCAGGAAGCCGCTGTCGCCCGTGGTGGGCAGGCCCTGCTGCAGTTCGTGCCAGGTGATTTCAAACTGGCCTTCGGTGCGCTTGTGTTCATAGCCGTACATCCGCGCGTACTTGATCAGGATGTTCAGGCTGTGGACAAAAGCGCGCGCCGAAGCAGACCGGATTTCCTGCGATGTGTTTGGGGCCGAGATAGCAAACTCCTCATCTACGCAAGGTTGAAGCTCAAGGGTAATGCGAAATGGTAAGAGCTTAAACGTTACGTAGGTAATTGGGGGAACCTCGACCCGCCCTTTGGGGCATGTCCTCGGAAAGGCCTGGTCTCTACCACATGGACACCGTCGCAGGCTCATCTTCAGTAGAATACTGGCGGAGTCCTACCGCGTTCGGCGCGGGCAACCACTTGAAAGTCGCCGCCAAAACGACCGGCCTGCGCTACTGGATGGTGCGCGTGCTCGCGGAGTGCGACCACGTGGCCGCCGACTTCAGCCCCGATCCCGTTCACGATTTGCGCGTTGCCCTGCGGCGTTGCCGCTCCATGGCCGACGGGTTGATGGCCATGGACCCCGATCCCGAATGGAAGGCGATGAAGAAGGCCGGCAAACGCCTGTTCCAGCGCCTTGGCGCCCTGCGCGACGTCCAGATCATGATGGAGTGGATCGAAAAGCTGTATCCTGCCCCAACCCCTGTGGGCGCGGGCGACTCGCCCGCGCGGCCGCAGTTGGAGGAAGGGTTTGGGGATGCGGGAGGTGCTGTTCCCTCCAGTGAATCCGTCGCGAACGAGCAGCACGATGTCGCGGCCCGTACGCTGCTCGGAATCCTCCTTCAGCGCGAGACTGAGCAGAAGCACGAAGCCCGCGCCGCCCTGGACGAATTTGACCGCAAACAGTGGCGCCAGTGGAGCAGGTCGCTGCCCCTGCGCGCCGCCCGGATTCGCCCGGGCAGCGCGGTGTTCAAACATCTGGCACTGGAGCGCTGGACCGCCGCACGCGAACTCCACTACCGCGCCCTGCGGAATCGCTCCCAGATTGGGTTCCACACCTTGCGCATCGGCATCAAGCGCTTTCGCTACATTGTGGAGAATTTTCTGCCTGACCTGCACAAGGCCTGGAGCAACGATCTGAAGCACATGCAGGATTTACTTGGCGAGGTGCACGATCTGGACGTGTTGTGGGCGACCGCGCTTTCCTGCCACGTTTTTCCCGACGAAGCTTCACGCAAGAGCTGGCATGCACGGATTGTCGGAGAACGCACCAAGCGCATCGATGAATATCGCGAGAGAACGGTGGGGCCGGACTCCCTGTGGAACGTGTGGCGCGCGGGTCTGCCCGAGGGCAAGCAGATTCAGGAGATAGCCACGCGCCGCATGAAGCTATGGGCCAGGGCCCTCGATCCTGATTTAGCGCATTCTGAGCGTGTGTCCCGGCTGGCTGTGGAACTTTACGATGGGCTGCTGGCAATGGGGCTCATGGAATCTGCGAACGGCGATGACGCGCGTTCCAGCCTGCAGATCGCAGCCACATTGCACGATGTTGGCAAGTCGCAGGGGAATAAAGGGCACCACAAAGCTTCGTTTGAGTTGATCAGAAGTCACGGCAATCCCCTGGGGTGGAAGCCGGAATACCTGCGGCGCGCGGCCATCGTGGCGCGCTTTCATTGCGGTGCGCTGCCGGCGCGAAACCACAAAGCACTGCGCGATCTGCTGCCCGGCGAGCAGAAGATCACGATTCAGTTGGCGGCGATTCTGAGGTTGGCCAATGCGTTGGATGCTGCGCATGATGGCCACGTCCGGAGGGTGAAAATCGAGAATGTAGACGCGGGAAAGCGCCGCACGAACGGATTCCTACGCAAACCCGCGAAGTTGGGGCCAAATGAAGCCCTGGTCATCGCCGCCGAGGGGTTCGTGTCTGGCAGCGCCACCGCACAAGCCGTCGCCGGGGAAAGATATTTGCTCGAAACCGTGCTGCGAAGGCCGGTGATCGTGAGGGCGATGAGGAGTCCATCTCGAACCGCTAGAAGCTTTCCAGTCACTATCCCGCAACGTGGTTCGCACGTTACAACGTGAAGGTATGACTCACGCGCAACTGGTGGAACGGGCGGTCCGGTGGCTGCGGTCTTACCGCTGCGGAGTGGTGCTTTCCGAGCAGGCTTGCGTCAGCGGCGAAATGCCCGACGCCATAGGGTGGAAACGCGCCAACCATTCCGTGCTGGTCGAGTGCAAGGTCACGCGGGCGGATTTTCTGGCCGATCGCGCCAAGCCGTTCCGGCAGAAGCCCGAGAAAGGCGTGGGCAGCGAACGCTTCTATTTAACGCCGCCCGCAATAGTAAGGCTTGAGGAACTGCCCGCGGGTTGGGGGCTGCTGGAATATCGGCGCGGAGGGATTGAGATGGTGCAAGCCTCGGCTAAGAATCTGCGGACGGCTACGGGATTCCGCTACGAGATGAACCTGCTGCTGGCCAGCCTGCGACGTGTGGAAGTGAGAATCGAGCCGCAGAGCATCACCGACTTCCTGAAGTGGAAGAATCGCATGGCGGAGTACAATCGCGGGGCTCTGCCGGAGGGGTTGGCGGCGACTGAAGAGGAGTTGAATGTTTTTCTGGAGCCGGAAGTGCCGTGTTAGCTCGATTGCGGAGGGGTGTGGGTGTGAATCGGTCTCGCAATTGATCAAAGCTGCATGCCGTCCCTGACGGGACTCAGTTTCCATTTCTCTGGCGTTTCGGGCACTTCCCGTGCCGGGCTTTCACATGCCGCCGCCTCGCGAGTGCGCGGCGGCACCCTTCGACATCGCTCTGTCGAACCCCACTTCTCGCGCAAAGAACACGCGAGAAATGGGGCACCCGGCCGCTTCGAGCCTTGTATCCCGGAAAAAAGAAAACCGGGCTGGTTGGCCCGGCTTCTCGTGCGTCGAGTTGGATGCGGTTACATCGCAGCGCGGCGCGACTGGTGTTGAGGCTGCTTTTCTGGTTGGGTTAGGACCAGGCCGGTCGCCCGGCAGTGCTGCCTCAGGCCAGTCATAGATCGCCGAACACGGATCGCCGACTGAAGTCGAAGATCCGAAAGAGCGAGGAAACAGACGGAGAGCGAGGTGCAAGCGACGGGCCATGCACCAGGCTCAAGTGAAACCGCCGGTTGACGCTGTAAATATATGAATACAGAAAGCTTAACTAATTGCCCGCTGGGTGAACGCGCGGGCTCGACAGGCTTGGCGGGGGCGGAGTCGGTAAAGTCTTGCACACGTTGCACTGGAAGTTGTGCACGGCATCCGGCTGATCGAACTGGGACGCAGAGAAGAAAAAGTAGGCTTCAAGCCAGAACGTGGCTGCAGGAAGTCAAGAGCGCCGGGCTTCGCTCGGCGGACAGCCGAGGGCGGCTGTCCCGACATAGCTAGAACGCCGCCACACCGAATTTCGGCGGCTAGCAACCACGACACTCTCACATATCCCTGCGGCCTTCCATGGCTTTGAGCATGGTGACTTCGTCGGTGTATTCGATGTCGCTGCCGACGGGGATGCCCATGGCGATGCGGGTGACTTTCACTCCGGCGCGCTTGAGTTGCTGGGAGAGATAGGTCGCCGTCGCTTCGCCTTCGACGGTGGGATTGGTGGCGACGATCACTTCGTCGACGTTGCCGGCATCGACGCGGGTAATGAGATTCGAGATGCGCAGCTGCTCGGGGCCGATGCCGTGCAGCGGCGAGATGGCACCGTGCAGGACGTGGAAGACTCCGTTGAAGTGCTTGGTCTTTTCGATGGCGGCGATGTTGGTGGGTTCCTCGACCACGCAGACCAGACGCTGGTTGCGGGTGGCGCTGGTGCAGTAGACGCAGGGATCGACGTCGGTGATGTTGTTGCAGACCGAGCATAGCCGCAGGTTGGCCTTTACGTCGCGCACGGCGGTGGCGAGGGCTTCGGCATCTTCGTCGCTGGAACGCAGGATGTAGAAGGCCAGGCGCTGCGCGCTCTTGGCGCCGACGCCGGGGAGCTTCTTCAGTTCGTCGATCAGCCGGGACATGGGTTCGGCAAATTTGGACATGGAGAATTGAGGATTGGGATTTGTAATTGGGCGATTGAAAGCCGGCTAGGAACATTGTAACTCGCTGCCCGGGGCACGACCGAAATTGCGCATACGAACGCTGAGTCAAGCTACATTACTGTGTCGGGAGCGTGTACTCGAAATCGTACGTGTGTTTTCCGGTTGGAGCGATGTTGATTGTCATCGTTCCGGCGATGCCTTCCAGTTGGCCGGTCCCTGACTCGGGGACGACAGTAATGGTCAGTCTGCGGGACGTTGGCTTTCATCGTGCCGGTGTGCTGCAGCACGAAGCTGCCGGTGCGGCCGCTGAGAGTTCCCGTGACCTTTTCGATGGCGACGTAGCCGCCTGCGCCTTTCTGCGGCGAGCCGGCGGTGAGCATTTGTCCCGTGGCCCGCGGCTTCGAGATCGCCGTGGTATTGCTTGTCGAGCGTCATGCGGCCGAGGCGCGGGTCGTCAGCGACTTGTCGTCCTGGGGCGTGACTTTTACGTCGAACGGTCCGGTGGCGTGCGTGGGCATGAGGGCCTCTTTCGGAGATTTGAGATTGTGCGTTGGGATTGCGCGACAAGTGAGCACGAAGAATCAAGCACAGGATCGCGACTGCGAGTCCAATTCTGCAACTGCTCGTCGTGCATGACCAGCAGTTCCCCGCGGCGTGAAGCCGCATCTCTTCGGCACGCTTACGGCACGACTGAAGTCATGCCGCTTCCGCGAGTGCTTCGCTTGCTGGTCGACTGCGTTCACAGTCCGGGGATGCCGAGGCCGCCGAGCATGCCGCCGACGGTGGATTGCATCTGC
This sequence comes from uncultured Acidobacteriaceae bacterium, assembly GCA_963825155.1. GTDB lineage: Bacteria > Acidobacteriota > Terriglobia > Terriglobales > Acidobacteriaceae > Sulfotelmatobacter. Next base: position 118,134 of record CAWGRZ010000011.1, read on the forward strand.
GCGTCGATTTTGCGGGCGGCTTCGTTGACGGCGGCGAGCACCAGGTCCTGCAGCATTTCGACGTCGCCGGATTTCACGGCTTCGGGATCGATGTGCAGGCTGAGCAACTGCTTGCGGCCGTCCATTTTGGCGGTGACGCGTGCCGCCGCCGGACGAGGCTTCGACGACCGTCTCCTGCATTTTTTTCTGCAGGGAATCGTATTGCGCTTTGGCTTTGGACATCAGGTCTTGCAGGTTGAATCCACCCATGGAGCCTCACGTTTCAATCGCTTGCGCAGAGTGCTGGTTTGTCATTCTGAGCGAAGCGAAGAACCTATGCAACTTGCCGGGAGCGAAAATTGCATGGGTCCTTCGCTTCGCTCAGGATGACAAGTGGATGTGAGTTGTCACCGTTTTTCCTTGTAGTCGATCACGGTGCGAATTTGGGCGCCGAATTTTTCTTGCATGCGGCGGACGACTGGGTCTTGCTCGGCGCGGCCGCGGCCGCCGACCGTCGGGCCGTTCGATCGCGCAGCGGCGCGGTTGCGCTTTCCATCTTCGGCAGCGGCCGTGGCGCCGGGAATGACTCGCAATTTCACGGCGCGGCCCAAAATTCCGCTGGCCGAGGCGATGGCCAGGCGCCTGGCATCCGATCCCAGCGACATGTCGATGACGGTTTGCGATTCGGCGATCTGGATGACCACTTCGTTGCCCTGCACGCTCCACTCGCCGGCGGAGAGCATGGAGACCAGGATGCGCTGGTTGCCGTCGGTGAGAGCTTGCAGGACGGCGGCCTGCAGGCGATCGAGGTCTGCGCTCTGGGCGGGCGGCGATTGCGAATCTGAAGTCGGCTGGCCCTCAGGCGCTAAAGCGTGTTCTTCAGCGCTTCTAACGGTACGAGTAGAACTCGTGCCCTTCGCCAGTGCGTCGGGCACCGGTTGCATGGTTGCGCCAGAGACGTAGCTAGGTACGTCTCTGCGAATGGCGTCCGGATCAGGAACGGGATCAGGAGCGTGGTCGCGCAGCGGCGCGGGCGCGGCGGAGCCCATGATTACGGGCTCGGAGGCGCTGGCAGCAGAGATGATGCGCGGGCCCGGCGGGGAGCCGGAGGAATCTTCCTGCCGGGGTGTGCCTTTGCGCGCGGAATCGGCGGCGAAGGGGGAAACGTAGTTGGGACGCGCGCCGGAAGTGGGTTCTGGACGGCGCGTTTCGGAAGACGGGCTGCTCACGATTGCCGGTCTTGCTGGAGGTCGTTGCGCACTGGTTGGGGGCGCAGCCGCGTCGCTGAGCAACTGTTCGATGGGGATCAGCTTTTGCGCGTGGGCCATTTTGAGCAGGCCGAGTTCGAGGTGGAAGCGCTGTTCCTGCTTGTATCCCAACTCGCCGTGGGTGCGGAGCATGATTTGCAGGTGGCGGGTGAGATCCTCTTCTCCGAACATTTCTGCGACGCGGGCGACGCGCTCGCGCTCTTCGCTGGAAATCTGGAGCAGGGAAGAATCCTTGCCGGCGATTTGTGCGACGGTGGCGTTGCGCAGGAAACGAACCATCTGGCGGGCGAAGTGGGTCGGGCTATGTCCTTCGCTTATTAAATGATCGACGTGGCGGAGGACCTCTTCGCTACGGCCTTCGGAGACGGCCTGCATCACTTGTTCGAGGACGTGGGCGGGAGCAGCGCCGACCAGATTGCGGACGGAGTCGGCGGTGAGGCGTTCGTTGGATGACGCGATGGCCTGGTCGAGGATGGAGAGCGCGTCGCGCATGGAGCCGTCGCCGGCTTCGGCGAGCAGGGCGAGGGCGTCATCGTCGGCTTCGATTTTTTCGCGGGTGACCAGATCGCGCAACTGGGCCACGATGGCGTCGAACTTGACGGCGCGAAAGCTGAAGTGCTGGCAGCGGGAGCGGATGGTTTGGGGAATATCCTCAGGCTGCGTGGTGGCGAGCATGAAGACGATGTGGTCGGGCGGTTCCTCCAGCGTTTTGAGCAGGGCGTTGAAGGCGGCGTCGGTGATCTGGTGGGCTTCGTCGAGAATGTAGATCTTGAAACGGTCGCGGGCGGGACGGTAGCGGGCGGCCTCGCGGAGTTCGCGGATTTCGTCGATGCCGCGGTTGGTGGCGGCGTCGATTTCGATGACGTCGACGGCGTTCCCGGCGCGAATTTCGGTGCAGGATTCGCAGATACCGCAGGGCTCGGGAACGGGATGATTTTTCGACCGGCAATTCAGCGCCATGGCCAGAATGCGGGCGACCGTGGTTTTGCCGATGCCGCGGTGGCCGCTGAAGATGTAGCCGTGGGCGGTGCGTCCCTGTTCGATGGCGTTTTGCAGGGTGCGGGTGACGTGCTCTTGTCCGATGACCTCGGAGAATTTCTGCGGACGGTATTTGCGGGCGAGGACGGTGTAGGACATGAGGGCGAAGAGACGATTATACGTGATGGAGAGGGCAAGGAAACAAAACCTTAAACCGCAAAGGGCGCGAAGAAAGCGGCTAAGGACGCTAAGAACGGCTGGGAGCATGGGCTTGCTAAGGATTCCCGCAAGCGATAGGCTGGTGCGGCAAGATTATGTGCGGATGCGGCTGGGGTGGAAGGAAGTCTACGGCGTGCCGCAAAGGAGCGTGTTATGCAATTGAAACTGACGAAGCGAACGGTGGACGGGATTCTAGCCATCGAGTGCAACGGGCGGATTGTGTTTGGGGAAGAGGCGGCGCTGCTGCGCGATGAGGTAAAGAAGGCGATCGCGGACGGCAACAAGCGCATTGTGCTCAACCTGGGCGAAGTGAACTACATCGATTCGGGCGGGCTGGGAACGCTGGTGGCGCTGCATACCACGGCGCACAGCGCCGGGGCCACGGTCAAACTGGCAAACCTGACCAAGCGCGTGGGCGATCTGCTGCAGGTCACCAAGCTGCTGACGGTGTTTGATGTGCACGATTCCGAGTACAAGGCGCTGGAGTCGTTCCGTTCGGTGGCGTGAGGTCAAAAGGTCCCTCCCTAGTCGCCAAGAACGCGGCCAGGATGGGCACCGGCCAAAGATGGGGAACGGCTGCAATCTCGGGATCAATCGGCCTGTGAAACGAAACAGTCGCGGCGCTCGCGCTGGTCCGGGCAACCAGAATAAAGATGGCGTGGTGCGTCTGCGGATCGAGCGGGCGATTCGGGCCATTCCTCGCGGGAAAGTGTCGACCTACGGCGGGATTGCGCGAGCGGCTGGAATTCCGGGCGCGGCGCGGCTGGTGGCCCGAGTTCTGCAGCGCGGGTTCGGATTGCCGTGGCAGCGCGTGCTGGGCGCGGGCGGCGAGATTAAGCTGACGGGCGATTCCGCTATCGAGCAGCGGCTGCGTCTGGAGGCCGAAGGCGTACGGTTTCGGGGGCGCAGAGTGGACATGAAGGCGCACGAGTTCAAAACCGTGCTCTCCAAAAGGGTGGGCTCCCGTCAAAGGAAACAATCCTCGCAAGAGGAAGTCCTGAGGGGTTCCCGGCAACAATTCGGCCGCGGAGGACCGATGAAACATTTCTTTCTGGGTGCGCTCGCGACTATCGTGGTTCTTGCTGTCGGCGGGCTGATCTATCTGCAGACTCGGATTGGCCGAAGTGCGCGGCGACGTTCTGCCTTCGCGCCTGGAATCTTCGCTGATGCGCACGGCGGTGCATGCCTCGGTGCGGCGGCACGCACCGGAAACTCCCAATCCGGTCGCGCCGACCGATGAGAATCTGATTGCGGGCGGAAAGATGTATCTGGACGAGTGCGCGGGTTGTCATGGCACCCCGGGGAAGGCGCAAAAATGGGCCGACCCATTGAATCCTCCGCCGCCGCAATTTCCCAAGGTGGGAACCGAGTATTCCGAGGCGCAGATTTTCTGGGTGGCAAAGCATGGGGTTCGCCGCACCGGGATGTTCGCCAACGGGGTGTGGGATTCGGACCAGAAGCTCTGGACGCTGGCGGCTTACATCTTCCGGATCAGGAATTTGCCGCCGCGGGTTGAGCAGGAACTTACTAAACCGGCGAAGAGCGGGAGCTAGCGCCAGCCCGCGAAATTGCCGGGCTTCGCCCGGCGGACAGCCGGGGGCGGCTGTCCCCAGATAGTCTCTTCTTCCCGCGCAAGATCACTTCTTCTTGAATTGCTGGTCGATCTCGACCTGATATCCCGTGACCATTTTGTTGGTTTCGTTGGCCATGCCGACGACCGACATTAATTCCATGAACATGGCGTCGGTCATGCCCTTTTTCTGCGCCGAGACGGTGTGCGAGGCGATGCAGTAGTGGCACTGGTTGGTGACGCTGACGGCGACATAGATCATTTCTTTGGTCAGCGGATCGAGCGCGCCGGGGGCCATGATCTGTTTGATGTCTTCCCAGGTGCGCTTCAGGGTGGCGGGATCGTGGGCGATGGCCTTCCAGAAATTATTGATCCAGTCGGTTTTACGGGTGGCCATGATGTCGTCGTAGACGGTGCGGACTTCGGGACTGGCGTCTTTGTATTCGATGAGGCCGAGGGTAGACATTTTTTGTCTCCTAGTTTCGAAGAAAATTCAGTGCAAGGAGAGTTTAGCGCAGAGTTCGTGGGAACGGCTGCGGAGGCAACGAGGGGGCTGTTTTTAGGAATGACTAGCGGCCGTGTGTGGCGAAGAAGTTCCAGATTACGGACTCGGTTCCGCGCACCCACACGTGGCCGTAGCCGACCTCCGGCACAAACTTGACCTCAGTGTTGTTGGCGCACTGGGTGGCATCAAGTCCGGGGAAGTCCGGGTTGGGCTGGTTGTTGGAAGTGCAGATCGGTTGCGTGGTGGAGCGATGCTGGCAGGCGCCGGACGCGATCCAATAATCGACGCTGTCCTGGGTGGAGGCGACGCTGTTCCCGGTTTCCTTCCAGGCTTGGCGGTTGGTGCCCCCGCAATAAGGAACGTTCCCGTCGAGGGTTCCGTGGAACTCGATGACGGAAACCGGTTGAATGGGAGCAGGAGGGGTCTGGGACTGAGATTCTGGTTGGACCCAGATGGGACCGGAGACGGGAGCGATGGCGGCGACCAAATCCGAGAGTTCGGTTCCGACGCGATGCGTCATGTAGCCACCCGAGGACATGCCCGTGACGAAGACGCGTTTGGGGTTGATTTGATATTGGGCGGTGAGCGTCCCGATCAGGTTGCGGATGTAACCGACATCATCGGGGGGTAGGGGAAAACTGAAATCGAAGAAGTTGCAATCCCAGTACCACTGGGCGGAGCGCGTGTTGTAGGTGGAGACCGGCCACACCATCAGGAACTTGTTTTTGCTGGCCAGAGGCTCCCAGTATGCCGGGAGCGAGACCCAGGGGGGAGTATTGGCGGGCGAGTTCTGAGTGCTGTGAAGGAAAAGGACCATAGGCGCATTCGCGGGAAGTCCATCCGGGACATAGACGGAGTAGAGGCGAACGATTCCGTTCCACTTGGTTCGTGTCCTGATCAACGTCCCCGCGGCGGAAGCCGACAGGGGAAGCAATAGGAACAGGCAGGCGAAAGTCAGGAATTTCCTCATGGTCATGTTGGTTCCGTTCGGTTCCGGGGGAGATCGCGCGGGGGGCGGCGCGGGATAGATGATACACCACAAATTCGACCCGGCGCGTGGGTTTTTTCACGGCAACACGGAGCCGCAGGCCTTCGAATACCGCTCTGGACGGGGTATTCGAGGGAGAGCAGGGAACGAGAGCGTAACAACTTACGTCTACGATCGGGGCAACTCTCCGCTCAGCAACTTCTCCAACTGCGCCGCGGGCACGCGCACGCCGACGTAGAACTGGCCGAACAGGGCGTAGACGGCGCTGACGTGGTCGAAGCGCATTTCGTAGATCAGCTTCTTGAAGACCAAAGGCTCGTCTGGCGAAGAGATCGACGCCCCACTCCCAGTCGTCGAAGCCGATGGAGCCGGTGATGATCTGCTTGACCTCGCCGGCATAGCGGCGGCCGACCAGTGCCGTGCTCGTTCATCTGGCGGGCGCGTTCTTCGATGGGCAGCGTGTACCAGTTCTTGTCTTCGCCGCGGCGGCGGTCCATGGGATAGAAGCAGGCGTAGCGGTGCGGCGGGAATCTCCGGGTAGAGACGCGGGCGCATGGCTTCTTTCTGGCGCGCGAGCGTGTCGGCGATTTCGCGGTTCCACTCGTCGGAGTGCGGTTCGATGCCGCGCTCGGCCAGGCGCTTTATAGACTTTGACCGTGGAGTCGTAGAGTCCGAGTTCGATGATAGAGAGATAAGAGGTGGTGGGCTCGAGATAATCGCTGAGGCGGAGGTCGGCGAGTTGGAGTTCGGCTTGATTGAGATCGGCGAAGGAGTCGCGGAAGTGGATGAACATCAGGTCGCCCTTGTGGCCGATCAGCGAGTAGAGGGCGGATTGTCCAGGCGGAGTGCTGTTCCATGGCGGCAGAGCGCGGAGGAGGCTTCTTTCGCGATGGCAGATTTCTCGGCGGCGGGCAGGGCGCGCCAGGCGGGCCAGCGGAGGCGCATCATCTGGTGGAGGACGCTGTAGCCCTCGGTGGTGAGAGGGACGGCCGGGATTTCGGTTGCGGCCTGCGGGCCGGGGGTTGCGTGGTGGTCATGGAAGCCTCTTTCCGGACGGTGTGGTTCCGGGTGCAAAAGATATTGTACGCGGAGCGCGGATCGCCGACACTCGCGGCAAGTCAGCATTGCGCCGGCAAGACGCTGCAAGCGGTGTCTCTACGATATAACTAATGTCTATGCGAAGAGTATGGCTTGTTATCGGGGTTGCCGTGTTATCCACGATGCCTTTGCTGGGGCAGGGCAAGCGGGTGTGGGTGCTGCGGGCACCCGGGGAGATGGTGGAGTACGATCCGGCGACGTTTGCGGTGAAGCAGACGGTTAAGGTTCCGGCCGAGGCGGTGGCATCGTCGCAGAGCGTTTTGGTAAACCACCTGGGGCAGATTCTGTTTGTGCCTGCGGTGTCGCTGCCGCTGGCGGAGAGCGACGTGGAGGCGGCGCACAAGGTGTGGTTTTGGAATGGGCGGATCGGCGTCCACGATTGATCTTGGGCGTGAAGCGGGAGGTCGGGTCCGCGGGATCGAATGAGGCGGTCACGGAGTCGGCGCCAACGGTTTATCTTTCGGCGGACGGCACTCATCTGTTCTGGTTCGCCAATGAGGCACGGCGGTTGCAGCGCGAAGGAATGGACCTTTCGACCACGACGACGTGGCAGGCCTGGCAGACGGATCTGAACCGGCGGAGAGCGCCAGGATCTGACCACGTTGAAGCTGCCGGATTGCCGTTGCACTACGGGAGCTTGCGAAGAGAGTTGTCCGTACGGCGTGGTTTGGGCGCCGGAGGGAGGGGTGGAGAAGTTTTTTCTGCTGACGCAGTTTGTCGCAGCGCCGACGGAGCCCGCCTACAAAACGAGCTCGCGTTATCAGGAAGAAGGTGGGAAGTGGACGGCCAGTGCGCTGGCCGAGCCTCTGCAGCGGGTGCTGGATGCGGCGTCCGGAGGGGATGTGATTGTGGAGGTGATCCCGGATACGGGGTGCTGCGGTTGGTCGAACCAGAGCAACGACCAGACGCTGGTGCTCGCCAACGGCAAGACCCGGACGGTGTTTGATGAGCAGGAGACGTACAAGAATCCTGACTACGATGTGAGTTTTTATACCTCGAATGCGCGGCTCTCGCCGCAAGTGGGCTTTGTGGCGATGACCATTGCCGCGACGGCCGAAGCGAACAAGCCGATTCAATTGGCGGAAGAGGGGCAGGCGAATCCGGAGGAGTCGCAGAGGATTCGCAAGGCGCTGGTGGAATTGCCGGCGGTGGAAGTTCGAAGCATAGACGTTAAGAGCATGGAGGATTCGACAAAGCGGGTGGCGTTCGTGCCGCATGCGGTCTTGGTGGGATGGATCAACGAGAAGGAGATCCTGATTGTGCAAGATCATGTGCTGGTGGTCTACCAAGTGGGGACGGGGGCGCGGCGGAAGTCGAGCGTGCGAGTGGAGGATGCGGGGAGGGTGTTTTTGCGGTGAGCCAGAGAAGTATCTCGGGCGCTAAGGCGCTCAATCGTTGTTCGGAGCTTTTCCGCAGCGCTGGAAGTGCTGTGCCACCCAAAACTCCAGCCAAGAGTTCCAGGTGCTGTGAGCCCGAACTTCGGCCTCGGCCTGAAGGGACGGATTGTTTGCGCTTGCGAAGTTGAGTCTTCTGAACTGGAAGTCAAAGTCCCCACCCTGTCAAAGAACGCGACAAGAATGGGGCACCCGGGCGTATTCTCCCTCGCCTCGCTGTTTATTTCTTTTCCGCGGGTTTCAGCAGCAAGTCCTGATAGTCGAAGCTGAAGTCGGCCAGCGGCGAGACGGCGGCCATCCTGGCGCTGTCGATGCTTCCATCCGGATTCAGGGAAAACGTGACGAAGGCGTCTTCGATGGTGCGTACCCGCCAGTGGGCCTTGAAGGTGTCGTACTGCCAGTGCTCGAGGTCGCCGATCATGGTGGGGGTGTGATCGAAGGTGATGACCAGGCCGCTGTTTTCCTTGTTCATGCGAATCGTGATGGGGCCGTACCAGGCGTCGTTATAGACTCCGGCATATTTTTCGAGAGGAAGGGACGGTTTGGAGTCGGCGGCGCGGGCGGCTTCCGCCTTCTTCATGGTCTCGGCCGCGTCTTTTTCCTCGGTGTCTTTTACGGACTTGAAGGCGGCGATCCAGTCGGTGGCCGGAAGATTGAAGTAGTGGTCAAGCACGTGGTAGAGGATGGAGTCGAAGGCGCCGCCTTCTTCGGCATTGGTCAGCACGACGACTCCGAGATTTTCTTCAGGCACGAGCATAACGCGGGAAACGAACCCGCCGACGCCGCCAGTGTGGCCGACGAGTTTGCGGCCATGGTAGTCGCGCAGAGACCAGCCCAGGGCGTAGTCGGCGAAGTTGGCTTTCAGAGCGGCCAGCGGTGGCGGAGGATCGCCGGTGGGAAGAATGGTTTGTGGCGTCCACATTTCTTGGGATCGCTTTTCGCTGAAGAGGCGGCCTTCGCCAGGGGTGAACTTGCCACGGTTGAGCTGCAGTTGCACCCACTTGGCCATGTCGGCGGCGCAGGAATTGATTGCACCCGCCGGGCCCGCGTTGTCGAGCACTTCGAAGGGGATCACTTGCAGTTTGCCGTCCACACGCTCGTGCGGGTAGGCATAGTCGTCGCCGGGCTTGAAGGCGGCGTTGCTGACGTTGGAGTGGTTCATGCCCAGTGGTGCGAAGATGTGCTGGCGAATGTAGTCGTCCCAGGAGACGCCGGTCACGGCGGGAATGATTTGGCCGGCCGTCATGTAGAGCAAGTTGTCGTACGCATAATGGCTGCGGAAGCTGGAGGCCGGCTTCATGAAGCGCAGCTTGTAGATGACTTCGTCGCGGGTGTAGGTCGAGTGCGGCCAGAAGAGCAGATCGCCTTCGCCGAGCCCCATGCCGCTGCGATGGGTGAGCAGGTCGCGAATAGTCATCTCGTGGGAGACGTAAGGGTCGTACATCACGAAGCCGGGGAGGCGCTGGTAGACGGGATCGTCCCAGGAGAGCTTGTCTTCATCGACGAGGGTGGCGAGTGCGGCGGTGGTAAAGGCCTTGGTGTTTGAGCCGATGCCGAACATGGTGTATTCGTCGACGGGAGTGGGGTCGCCCAGCTGGCGGACGCCATAGCCTTTCGCGACGAGGACCTTGCCGTCTTTCACAATGGCGACAGCGATTCCGGGAACGTCGAAGGTCTTCATGGAAGCTGCGACATAGGCATCAAGATCAGCGGGAGGCGGCATGGTTATGGGTGCGGCGGCCTGCGCTCCCATGGAACTGGCAAGAGTCAAAATCGCAAGGCCGACGGCGAGGGAGTTTAAACGGGCAGGCAGCATGCGTTCTCCAGAATGTTCGGGATAACGACAACTACGACGCGGGAGATTAGAACACAGAATGGGCCGGTTCTACGAACGCAGACGAACCGGAAGCCCGGCGGGGATGGACGCAAGAAATTCGCAGCGGGGAGGCCGAGCTTAATTCATTCGGTTTGAGGTGACGGCCGTGATGTAATCGAGCAATTGATCGGTGTCCAGTTCGCATTCGATCAAAGCCTTGATCTGGGCAGGGGTGAAGCCGGTTCTGGCGGACGCCTCCAGAAGGAGCTCCGCCATAGAGTTGGCCGGTACCTGGTCGCAGTCGAAAATCATTGCATGCTCCTTGAAGTTTCGCGGTTGCCAATACGAGGGAAAATGGGGCAGGGGCCACTAAGCCGGGAAGTCCCCCCCGGGAACCCGGAATTGTAGCCGCCCTGCCCCTCTCCTGCTTCGTGGTACGAAGCAAGCTTGAGCGCAGCAGAGCGACGCGGCTAGCGGCGAATGGAACGGAGCAGAATGGGACGAAAATTGGGATCGTAGCTGACGGCAGGAGCTCCCGCCTTACGAAAAGGCCGAGACGATTCCCGTATACCGGGGAGTTGAAGGACGGCGATTACGGTGACGACGACCGGGGCGCTTGTGGCTTGGGCGTGGACGACAACCGGGGCCGTACCCCCGTGAAAGGCAGTGTCGGGGAGGTCGACGTCGGGCAAGACCACGATCAGTAGCATGAGAAACACCACGCCACCGAGAATGAACAGAGTCGACGCTTTGACGTTCCACCGCGACATGACTTCGTTCAGTTTTGCCAGAGTTTGAGGCGGAAGTCAATCCCCCGGAAGTGACATTTTCTGGTTGAGAACAGGCGGTGGGCATGGAATTGGGCGGTTTGCGGGCTTGAAGGAGGCTGTACAAAGGCGCATCCTTCATATACAAACTCCTGCAAGAGCGCAGCGGGCGGTTCAGGGGACCCGGATCTTTGTATCTCAAGCCGAAAACACTCGATGAGGCGGTTTCGCTGCTGGCGTCCACGGGCGGGCAGATTCTGGCCGGTGGGACGGATTTCTATCCGGCGTTAGGCGAGAGTCTGCCGCGGGGGAGCGTGGTGGACATTACCGCGCTGGGGGAGATTCGCGGAATTTCCTACGAATCCGACCATATTCGCATCGGCGGGTTGACGACGTGGATGGAGGTGATTCGAACTTCGCTGCCGCATGGTTTCGACGCGCTGAAGTCGGCGGCGAGGGAAGTTGGATCGGTGCAGATTCAGAACCGGGGCACGGTGGCGGGGAACTTGTGCAACGCTTCGCCGGCGGCGGATGGGGTTCCGCCATTGCTGGCGCTGGATGCCGAGGTGGAATTGGCTTCCGCGGCGGGCAGGCGGCGTCTGCCGCTGGGGCAATTCATCGCGGGGAACCGCAAAACGCTGCGGCAGCGCGACGAAATTCTGGTGGCGGTTCTGGTTCCGCGGCGATTGGAAGAAGCGTCTTCAGCCTTCTTGAAGCTGGGGGCGCGGCGGTATCTGGTGATCTCGATTTCCATGGTAGCGGCGGTGGTGCGGAGCGATGAAGCGGGCCGAGTGGCGGAGGCTCACGTCGCGGTGGGATCGTGCTCGGCGACGGCACAACGGCTGCGCGATCTGGAGCGCGATCTGGTGGGCAGGCCAGCTCGGCGAGGAATTGGTGATGCCGTTAAGGCGGAGCATCTTTTGCCGCTTTCTCCGATTGATGATGTTCGTGCGAGCGGCGAGTATCGCCGGGATGCTTCGTTGACGTTGGTGCGACGCGCGCTGGAAGCCTGCCTAAGGAGCCGCTGAAATGGCGACGACCGAGAAGATACCGGCAGCGGGGGTTGAGTTGATCTCGTTTTCCGTGAACGGGCGCAGGGTAGAGGTGCCGGCGTTGGGGACGCGGCGGCTGTCGCGAGTGCTGCGTGACGACCTGGGTTTAACGGGGACGAAAGTGGGATGCGATGCGGGCGACTGCGGAGCTTGCACCGTCCTGCTGAATGGCGAGCCGGTATGCGCCTGTCTGGTGGCTGCGGGGCAGGTTGAAGGATGCGAGATTATGACAGTGGAAGGGCTGGCGCAGCGGGCTCCGTTATTTGGCCGACTGCAACAATCGTTTCTCGCTCACGGGGCGGCGCAGTGCGGGGCTTGCACGCCCGGGATGTTGGTGGCAGCGACGGCGCTGCTGGAGAAGAATCTGTCTCCCGGGGAAAGCGAAGTCATGGACGCGATCGGCGGCGTGCTCTGCCGCTGCACGGGATATCGGAAGATTATCCATGCGATTGTCGAGGCTGGAGCGGACTCGGCGCCGGAAGTTTCGCCTGAGGCCGGGGCGGCGGTGGGGAAACGGTTGGTGCGTCTCGATGGCAAGAGAAAAGTTGACGGCACGGAAATTTTTGGGGCGGATGAGACTCCGGCAGCCGCGCTGGGACTGCGCGTGATTCGCAGCCCGCATGATCGTGCGCGGTTTCAGTTCGGCGATCTGGATCAGTTCGTTGCGTCGCATGGCGGCGTGTTGCGAGCTTTGACAGCGAAGGATGTGCCCGGAGTCGACTGCTACGGCGTGATTCCGAAGTACGCGGATCAGCCTGTGTTTGCGCACCATGAGGCGCGGTTTCGCGGCGAAGCCGTGGCCGCAGTGGTCGGCGAGGCGGGCGCCCTCGAGACTCTCGACCTGGCGGAGTTTCCCGTGCGCTGGGAACCGATGCCGCCACTCAAAACGATCGATGAGGCGCTGGCGGCCGATGCGCCTTGCATTCACGGGCATCGCGAAGGAAATGTGCTCGTCCGCGGGCGGGTGGTTTGCGGAGATGTGGAGCGGGCGCTGGCCGAAGCGGACGTTGTAGTGGAGGGCGAGTACGAGACGGGGTTCGTCGAGCACGCCTATATCGAGCCGGAGGCGGGCTTCGCGCGGCGGGTCGGCGACCAGATCGAGATTCAGGCGTGCACGCAGTCTCCCTACATGGATCGCAACGACATCGCGAAGATTCTGGGGATTGCGGCGGAGAAAGTGCGGATTATTCCGACGGCCGTGGGTGGAGGATTCGGCTCGAAGCTCGATCTTTCGGTGCAGCCGTTTGTCGCGCTGGCGGCTTGGAAGCTGGGTAAGCCGGTGCGCATGGTGTATTCGCGGACGGAGTCGATGATCTCGACCACCAAGCGGCATCCGGCGCGCATGCGGCTGCGGGCCGGGGCCACGCGGGACGGAAAGCTGACCGCGCTCGACTTCGCCGCGGACTTCAATACCGGTGCGTATTCCTCGTGGGGGCCGACGGTGGCGGGCCGCGTGCCGGTGCACGCCTCGGGACCGTACCGGGTTCCCAACTACCGCGCGTTGACGCGCGCCGTGCACACCAATATCGTCCCAGCGGGCGCGTTTCGCGGATTCGGCGTGCCCCAGGCGGCTATCGCGCAGGAGCAGCTTTATGACGACCTGGCGGACCGGGCGGGAATGGATCGTCTGGAGTTTCGCATCCTGAATGCGCTCGACGACAATTCCGCGACGGTGACGGGGCAGGTTCTGGGCGAAGGCGTGGGCATTCGTGCCTGCCTCGAGGCGTTGCGGCCGCGTTGGCAGGCGTCGCGAACGCAAGCTGCGGAATTTAATACAACCGCAACCGGGCCTTTGCGACGCGGAGTTGGAGTTGCGGGCATGTGGTATGGATGCGGAAATACTTCGCTGCCGAATCCGTCGACGGTGCGCATCGGGTTGAAGCGCGATGGGCGGGTCGCATTGCATCAGGGCGCGGTCGACATTGGGCAGGGGTCGAATACCATTGTGACGCAGATTGGCGCCGACGCTTTAGGCGCGCCAGTCGCGCAGTTTGATCTGGTCTCCGGTGACACGGCGATTACGCCGGATTGCGGCAAGACTTCGGCTTCGCGGCAGACGTTTGTGACCGGCAAAGCGGCGCACATAGCCGGGCAGAAATTGCGGGCCGAGATATTGAAGCTGGCGGGTGCGTGCGATGGTGCGACGATCGAGTTCACCGACGGCAGGGTGGCGGTGGTCGAAGACGGAAATCGCAAACCACTTCCTCTGGCGAAGTTGCCGCTCGACGGATTTGGATATGTGATCACGTGTGAAGCGACCTTTGATCCGCCGACCAGTCCGCTGGATGGGGATGGGCAAGGCAGTCCGTACGCGGTGTTTGGGTTCGGGGCGCACCTGGCGGAGATTGAAGTCGACATTGAGCTCGGTACTGTGCGGGTGTTGAAAGTGACGGCGGCGCACGACGTGGGGCGCGCCATTAATCCCACGCTGATTGAGGGGCAGATTGAAGGCGGTGTGGCGCAAGGGCTGGGCATGGCACTGATGGAAGAATTCTTTCCGGGCAAGGGAGAGAATCTGCACGACTATCTGATTCCTTCGGCCGGGGACGTTCCTGAGGTCGAGTCGATACTGATCGAAGACCCCTCTCCAATTGGTCCGTTCGGGGCGAAGGGAATCGGCGAACAGGCTGTGATTCCCACGGCGCCCGCGATTCTCAACGCGATTCACGACGCGATTGGGATTCGTATTCACAAGATCCCGGCGACGCCGGACCGCGTACGCGCCGCGATTCTCGCGAAGACGAACGGAGGCGCGCGTGGCTGACGACGCCATCCGCTGCGATGCCTGCCCCGTGCTGTGTTACATCAAGCCGGGGCGAACGGGATCGTGCGACCGCTACGGCAATCACGAAGGCAAGCTGGTGCGGCTCGATCCGCATGTTGTGCTGGATCGCGCGGTGGAGCGCGGGGAGTCGGTGGTGCCGTTCCTCGAGCGCAGCCGTGATTGGGACGGCACGCTGATTCACCAGAACGAAGCCGGCCACGGCGAAACCTTCGTGACGGCCATTGGCGCGGGGACGACGTATCCGGACTACAAGCCAGCGCCGTTCATCATTTCGTCGCAGGTGGAAGGCGTAGACATGGTCACGGTGGTGACCGAAGGAATTTTCAGCTATTGCGGCGTGAAGGTGAAGATCGATACCGATCGGCATCTGGGGGCGGAGTGCAGCACGGTGCGGGCGCAGGGCGAAGCCGTGGGGCACGTGACCACCAGCGAATATGGATCGCAGATGCTGTCGCTCGGCGGCGTGCGGCATTTGACCGGAGGCAGCCGCCACGAAGGCACTGCCACGTGCGAGGCGCTGCTGAATCTGTGCAACGGCAAAGCGGTTGAATTGAAAATTGACGACGGGGCCAAAGTCGTGGTGCAGGCGGGCAAGCCGCCGATAGTCGACGGCTCGCAGGAAGAGCGCATGCGCGTGGGCTGCGGCTCGGCGACGATCGGGATGTTCGCCAAGCAGTGGTTCGGCAAAGTGGATGAGGTGGTCGTGGTCGACGACCACATCACCGGCGTATTGTCGGAGCATCAGGCAGGGAAACTGCTGGGCGTGCCGGAGACCGGCATCAAGTTAAAGGGAAGACGTTCGACACCGGGGCGATATTTTCAGGTGGCGCGAGCCGGGGACGTCGTGGGGCGGAACCGATATCGACGATCCGCTGGTGATTCTGGGAAAGTTCAACGCGAAAAAAGCTTGGCCGGGGCTGCGCCTGCTGATGGTGAGCACGACGGGCGAGCACCACGCGTATTTTGAACTGGACGAGGAACTCAAGCCGCGGGAAAAAGAATTGCCCGCGAGCCTGCGGAAATCGGTGGCGCGCATCAGGGAAAATTGCGAGCCTGCGCTGTGTACGGTGCTGTTTATGGGCGGCGCGGGAGGATCGTTGCGGGCGGGCGTGACGGAGAATCCGGTGAAGCTGACGCATTCGGTGCGCGACGCGCTGACCCGCGTGACTTGCGGAGGCGCGCCAGTATACGTGTGGCCGGGTGGCGGGATTACATTTATGGTGGACGTGACGCGCATGCCGCGGAACGCCTTTGGCTATGTGCCGACTCCGGCGCTGGTGGCTCCGATTGAATTTACATTGCGACTGGCGGATTATGCAAAGTTGGGCGGGTATGTGGAGCAGGTGCGGCCGCTGAGTTCGGTGGCGGCTGAAGGTGACGGTCGGCGGCGGCTGACGGCGCGGGGAGATAATCCGTGGCCGCTGGAAGCGGGCGCGAGGACGGGAAAGCGATGAACAACCGGGCGCAGATCGAGATGTTGCCGGACGGGCGGCGGCTGCATCTTCACGACGGGCCCATTGATTTGATTGTGGAGGCCTTCGGTGCGCCGGGTGAAGTGGAGCGGGCATATCAGGCGGCGTGTGCGCGTTTTGTGACGGTGCTCGACGAGCTGTGCGGCGAGTTGCCGTTTTTGCGGCAGGGTTGCTCTGCGGAAGCGGCATGGCCGCGAGGTGCGGTGGCGCGCCGGATGACGGCGGCAGTAATGCCTTATGCCACGCAATACTTCATTACGCCGATGGCGGCGGTAGCGGGCGCGGTGGCGGACGAGATTCTGGCGGTGATGGTTTCGGCGGCGCAGCTTTCTCGCGCCTATGTGAACGATGGTGGAGACATTGCAGTGTACTTAGGAACGGGCGAGGAGTTCGTGGTCGGGATGGTGGAGCGGCCTGACCGCCCTTCGCTACTGGGGACGACCACGCTGCATTCGGACGATCCGGTGCGCGGTGTTGCCACCAGCGGCTGGCGGGGGCGCAGCTTTTCTCTGGGAATCGCGGATGCGGTCACAGTGCTGGCAGAGCGTGCGGCCGCTGCCGACGCGGCGGCGACGATCATCGCCAATACGGTCGACTTGCCGGGGCATCCTGCGATTGAGCGAGTGGCCGCTTGTGAACTTGCGCCCGACAGCGATCTTGGAAGCCGGTTAGTGACGCAAGCCGTGGGCGTATTGACAGTAGACGATGTGGACCTTGCGCTGGCGGCGGGCGCGCGCACCGCGGAACGCCTGCTCAAAATGGGTTTGATCCGGGCCGCTGCGTTGAGTCTTCAGGGAGAAACCCGCGTGGTTGGAGTCCTGGGAGGATCGAGAATGATTGCTACGCCGATGCACGAACGAGGCCTGGTGCATGCCTGAGGTCGCGATCCGAAAAAAGCTTACGTGCGTGGAGGAAATTTTTCACGAGGGAGGCCCGGTGGCCGGGAAGCCTCTGCGGCGCGCGGCAGCGATTGCCGTGATTCGAAATCCGTTTGCCGGAAAATACGTGGAGAGCATCGAGGGCTTCATGGACGATCTGAAGCCTTTGGGTTTGGAGATGGCTCGGACTCTGGTCGCTGTACTGGGCGGCGATGCGAAAGCGGTCGAAGGTTACGGCAAGGGGGCGATCGTCGGGTCGGCGGGGGAAATCGAGCACGGAGCGTTGTGGCACGTGCCGGGTGGATACGCGATGCGCGAAGTGCTGGGCGGAGCGAAGGCGATTGTGGCGTCGACGAAAAAAGTGGGCGGACCGGGAACGCGGCTGGATGTGCCCATCACGCATATCAATGCGTCGTATGTGCGCAGTCATTTCGATGCCATGGAAGTGGGTGTGAGTGATGCTCCGCGAGCCGATGAGATTCTGCTGGCCCTGGTGATGACGACGGGCGCGCGGGTGCATGCGCGCGTCGGCGGGCTGAAGGCCTCGGAGATCAAAGGAGAAGACGGGTTGCGGTGAGGCAGGCGTGGGAGAGAGAAGATGAAAGCGAAGATCCGCAAGATTGCGACGTTCGTGGAAGAGACACAGCGCGAGATGGATCGCGAGATTTCTCCGCCAACACGGCGAGCGGCGGCCGTGGCTGTGATTGAGAATCCATACGCCGGAAAATATGTCGAGGATCTTTCGGAGTTGATGGCGATTGGCGAGGAACTCGGCGAATTGCTCACGGCGCGGGCAGTTGCGGCGCTGGGAATTCCGGGGCCGTCAGCCGAGAGCTATGGCAAGGCGGCCGCCGTGGGCGAGAACGGCGAACTCGAACATGCCGCGGCGATTCTGCATCCGAAGCTGGGGATGCCCGTGCGGCGCGTGCTGGGCAAGGGAGCGGCGCTGATTCCATCGTCGAAGAAGCGCGGCGGGCTGGGCGTGGTCCTCGACATTCCGCTGGGGCACAAGGATGCGGCGTTCGTGCGCAGTCATTTCGACGGCATGGAGGTGCGGTTGAATGACGCGCCGCGGGCGAATGAGATTGTGGTGGCGATTGCGGTGACCGACAGCGGGCGTCCGCTGGCAAGGGTCGGCGGGCTGACGAAAGAGCAGGTCAAAGGGGAAGACGGATTGCGCTAGGGGCCGGCGGGCGTGCTTCGCACGCCGGACAGCCGGGGGCGGCTGTCCCCACATGCCGGTGGTTCTCAGTGCTCTGGAGTTCGCATCAAGAACGAGATGTCACCTACCTTGTAGAGAACCTTCCCGGGCGAGTCCGGAGTCCCGGGGACCTTTCCAGAGCGCACTTTATCGAATGCCGCGACCAGTCGCGGGAGTACCGAAGGAGATGCGACCGGAATATTGTGCGCCCCCAGAACCAGCTTGATTGTTGGCGCAAGCGCGGCCAGGCGCCGAATGGACGCAGCATATGCGTCGAGATCGGTTTCGGGGCGGAAGAGCCAAATGGCAGCGGGATAGTAGGTATCGCCGGTGAAGAGCAGGCCGTGGGCACGGTCGATTAGAGAGATGGCATCCGGCGTGTGGCCGGGCGTCGCAATGACTTCCAGAGTGCGGCCGCCCAGATCGAAGCGATCCCCGTCATGCGTGTAGGATGTGATCTTCCACGGGCGCGTTACGTAGGCTTTCGAATCAAATCCTTTCGGCAGCGTGCCGCAAATCTGGTCGGGTGTGATTTCCGCCTGCGCATCTTCGTGTGAACCTTGCGCGTTCTTGCGCGTGAAGTCTGTATCCATTCCGTAGATCGTGTCGAATTGCCAATTGCCGCCCACGTGATCGTCGTGGGTATGGGAATTCAGCACGATGATGGGCAGCTTCGTGAGTTCCGCCGTGACTTTCTTGATGTCGCTGATGCCCATGCCGGTATCGAACAGCAGGGCGCGCTTCTCGCCCACGATCAGATAGCTGATCACCTCTTCGGCCTGATGCGGTTCGTAGATGGCGAAGACGTTGGCGCGCTGGTTTGTAAACTTCGAACCAGGGATCGCTGATGGGGACGCGCTCGAGAGTTTTGTACTCGGGGCGCGGCAGGGGGCGGCACCAGTCGGGGATGGGAGTCTGCGCGAGCAGGGTAGGGGCGAAGCAAAGGATAGAGATCAGAAATCGTGTAGTCGCTCGTTGCGGGGCTGCCGGGCTGCGCCCTGGCAGGACGGCCGAGGAGGCCGTCGCCACATGGCTGTTCATCACTTCACCACCTCCGGAACGCGCGTGGCTGGTGGTGTGTTGCGGCTGCGCTGGATGCTGACCGCGCCATCGGTGATCACCATGCCGACGCCGGGCAAGTCTCCCTTTTGAATGCTGTCGAGCAGGTTCTTTCCGGCGGACTGTTGGGCGGTATCGAGGAAAACAAAACTGGCTTCACGTCCAGCGGCGATCAGGCCACAGTTGAGGCTGCGCATTTTGGCGGTGTTGCCAGTCGCCAGGCAGAAGGCTACTTCTGCGGGAATCTCTCCGAGCGAGGACAGCATGGCAATCATGCGCAGAATGCCGAGCGGTTGCACGCCGGAACCTGCGGGCGAGTCGGTGCCGAGAATCACGCGGTGAAGCTGGTTGAGTTCTTTCGCGGTTCGCAGAGCCAGCAATCCGGCGCGCTCGTTGCCGTTGTGAACAAGCTCCAGGGCGCGGGGCGAGCGTTCGCACAGCGTGACAATCTGGTCGTCGGGAAGAGCCGTGTGGCCTCCGTTGACGTGGCCGATTACATCGGCGTCGGTTTCGAGCACCATGTCTTTGTCGATGAGGCTGGAACCGGGGATGGAAGGGCCGCCGGTGTGAATCGTGCTCTGGATGCCGTACTTGCGCGCCCAGGCGACCATGCGACGCCCGGTGGTTCCGTCCTTGACGCTGCCGAGGCCGACTTCTCCGAGAAACTTCACGCCGGCGGCTGCGAGTTCCTTGAAGTCATCTTCGACCATGCCTTGTTCGAGGACGGGCGCACCGGCGTAGACCTTCACACCTCCGGGGCGAAATGCGTAGAAGGCGCGCTGCGCGAAAATGGCCATCGCTTTCAGGCCGACGATGTCTTTGGGGCGTCCGGGAGTGTGAACCTCTCCGGCGGAAACCATGGTCGTAACGCCGCCGTGCAGGCAGCTATCGATCCAGCCGAGTTGATTCTGACGCGGAGTCCAATCGCCGCAGACGGGATGCACGTGGCTGTCGATCAATCCGGGAGCGAGGGCCGTGCCTTTGGCGTCAATCGTGGTGGTGGCACCGGCGGTGTCGAGGTCTTGCTCTTTGCCGACGTTGCGGATTACTCCGTCGATCGCGATCACCGCGTCAGCGTCGAGAATGGGATGGTCGAGGTCTCCGCTGAGCAGGAGTCCGATGTTGCGGATTACCAGTTTGTTGGGAGCGCCGGATTTTGCTGGGGCTTCTTGGCTCATGGGGGCATTTCCCGAAGAAAGGGGAACCGGCAAATCATACCTGACGCGGTCGCGGGGCGGGGGTGTTTGTCAGCTCATAATCGGTAGTGTTACGCTCGGCCTTCTATCGGAAGGAGAATCATGGTTTCGCGCGATTTCATACTCTGGGAAGTGGATACGCAGGCCGACTTCATGTTGCCGGGAGGAAAGCTCTACGTGCCCGGAGCGGAGAAATTGCTGCCTAACCTCCGGCGGCTTACCGATGCGGCCCGGCAGGAGCGGGTGTTTCTGGTCTCGCACGGCTGCTTTCATGCGCCCGATGATCCGGAGTTTAAGATTTTTCCGCCGCACTGCGTGAAGGGAACGGCGGGAGCGGAATTTGTCCCCGAAGCTCTGACGGATAAAGTTGTGCGCGTGCCCAACGACGCCGATGCGAAACTGCCGGAAGATTTATCCCAGTATCAGCAGATTCTGCTGGAAAAACAGACGCTGAATATTTTTGAGAGCCGGCACGCCGACGCTCTAGTCCAGCGCTTCGGAAGTCAGGCGGAGTTTGTGGTTTTTGGAGTGGTGACGGAATATTGCGTGAGCTTTGCCGTCAGAGGACTGCTCGTACGGGGACGACGCGTGGCCGTGGTGCAGGACGCCATTGAAACTCTGAAGCAGGAAGATGGCCGAAAGACGATTGCAGAGTTAGAGCATCTGGGAGCGAGACTCACGACGACGGACCAGGCGCTCAGCGTTTTGGGCGGCTGAGAGCCTGGCCGGCGAGCGGGGCTTGCGCCCTAGCGATGATCTTTGTCCCGATTGTGATCCTTGTCGTGGTCGCCGTGGTTGTGGCGCCAGGTCCAGTATTCCTTCTGCTCTTCGGGAGGAAGCTTGCGGAAGTCGCGGTCGCGATCGCGATGGGTTTCGTCGGCCCAGCGATGGTAGTAGACGACCTCGTTATTATTCCAGACGTGATAGTCGGTGTAGTAGGGGTCGTAAACCCGATAGGCGTGATGATCAGCACATGCGATGCCTGCCACCGACGACGCCAGCGCGGCCGCTAGAAGCAGCGAACTGAGGGGATGCAATCCACGGCTCATGGTGTTCTCCTTCCAAGAGAGAAAACCCTGCTCAGCCGGATTAGTTGCTGCGGAGGTGTGCAGACAGTGGACCGACTTCTCGGCCCCGGTTCCCCCGAATTCGGGGAAACGTCTTTAACGTTTCCTTGCGAACGCCATTTCATTTACTTTCGAATGCTTTTCAACGGGCCCTGATTGTAATAGACTACAGTGTCTTCGAGCGGAGGAGATTTCGTTGGGCAACCCGTTGCGCACCTTGCTGGATTTGCCGGAGCAGGAAAAAGTCGAGCGCGGGCTGGAGCACACGCCGCGGGAAATCTGGCAGCAGCCCGCCACCTGGGGCAAGACCTACGAACTCTGCCGGGAGCGCCGCGACGAACTGAGCGACGTGCTGCGCCGCGCCGGAGTCGGCCGCGGCAGCACGTCTTCGCCCACGGTGTATCTGGTGGGCGCGGGAACGTCGGATTATACCGGCCGGGCGCTGGCCCCGCTGCTGCGCCGGCGATGGAGTTGTGACGTGTGGCCCCTGCCCAGCACCACGCTGCTGACGGATTTCGAAGAGTTCCATCGCCCGGGAAGAGAATACCTGTGGATATCGTTTTCCCGCTCCGGAGCGAGCCCGGAGGGCGTGGCGCTTCTGGAGCGGGCGCTGGATCGGCATCGGGAGATCCGGCACCTGGTAATTACCTGCAATCCTGAAGGCCCGATGGCGCAATTGTGCGCGCGCCATCCCGACCGCGCTCTGGCTCTGGTGTTGGACGATGCGGTGAACGACCGCGGCCTGGCCATGACCAGTTCGTTCACCAACATGCTGCTCGCGGGGCAGTGCGTGGCCAACGTGGAAGATATTCAGTTCGGCGATATCGTGGCCCACATGGCGGAGACCGGCAGCCAGTTTCTTCCCGCGGCGGCGGAGGTGGCCGCAGCCATCACCATGCTGGGGTGCACTCGGGCGTGTTTTGTGGGATCGGGAGTGCTGCGGGCAGTGACCGATGAGTGTGCGCTGAAGGTCGTGGAACTCAGCGCCGGCCGTGTAACCACCATGGCGGAGACTCCGCTCGGGTTGCGTCACGGGCCCATGTCGAGCGTTGACGGCCAGACGCTGTTCGTGGCTTTTCTGTCGAGCGAGGCCCGCCGGCGCAGCTATGAGCTGGACCTGCTGCGGGAAATCGATCGCAAGCGTCTGGGGCGGGTGCGGGCGGTGGTGACGGCGCAGGGGCTCGATGACGTGTCGCCGCTGGCAGATTATTGCCTGTCGCTCGATTGTGCTCCGGATTTTCCCGATCACTATCGCCCGGCTCTGGATGTGATGCTCGGCCAATTGATCGGCTTGTTCGCCTCGATGCGATGCGGGCTGAAGCCCGACCAGCCGAGTCCCAGCGGAACGATCACGCGAGTGGTGCAGCCCATTAAGCTGTATTCGTAGGAATAACGTCTCCTAAGGGACGTGCCTACAGCCTTCCGTTCATAACGGATTTTCTCAGCTATGACATACACTCGGGAAGCTGAATGCTGAGGAGTGGCTATGTCTCTGTTGATGTCTTCTGGTGGGGAGAACTACATCGGAGTTCGTAACGTCGCGGCGGCATCGTCGTGGTACATGGAAAAACTTGGCCTGCACCGGGTGAAGATCGAAATGGACGACGGCGAAGGCTGCGTTGCGCTGGGATTTTCTAAGGACGAATGCGCGCTGACCATTGGTCCTGCGGGCAAGCCTACGGAAAAATTCACGCCCATGTTGTCCGCTCCGAGTGTCCGAAAGGCCAGGGACTTTTTGAACTCGCGAGGCGTGAACGTGGGCGAGATTCAGGAAGATCGGCAACACACTCACTATTTCGAGATGCGCGATCTTGAAGGCAACCTGATCGAAATCTGTGAGGAGCTTTAGTTCAGAAGATCTGCCGACCGAGGCTTACCCTCCAAACGATTGCGTTGAAAGCGCCGCTCTTCCACGACGGCGTAAGCATTCACGTTTTCCCCACCCTGCTACGCCCTAGCCGGCACTCCTGCGCCTGGCTCATAGGGGCAGAACGGGTCGGTGCCGAGGGCGTCGCCGGTGTAGGCGAAAGCGCGGGCGCGCGATCCGCCGCAGATGTGGCTGTATTCGCAGGCTCCGCATTTTCCGTGGAACTGGTCGGGGGAATGCAACGCGCGGAACATCTGGGAGTTGCGGTAAACGTCGACCAGCGAACCGGTGCGGACATTGCCGCAGCGCAGCGGTAGAAATCCCGAAGGATAGACATCGCCAAGATTCGAGACGAAGACGATGCCATGGCCGTCGCGAATCTGGAATCCCTGGTAGACGGAAGAGGTCTTCATTTGCGAGGTGGCCATGCCGGAGGAACGCATGGCGTCGATCGCGATGCGGCGGTAGGACGGCGCCTCCGTGGTCTTGATCGCAAACGGTGAGTGAGGGGAGAGATCGAATACCCACTTCATGATGGACTCGCCTTCCTGGGGCGAGACCTCGTTCAGGGCCTTGCCGCGTCCCACCGAGATCAGCATGAACAGACTCCAGCGCATGACCGGGAAGCTGGTGCGCAACAACTCATAGATGGCGGGCAGATCGTCGGCGGTCTCTTCGGCGACGAGCGTATTGACCTGGATGGGAAGCCCCAGGCGTCCACAATGGCGTGCCGCTTCCATGGTGCGCTCAAAGGTGCCGGGAACCGCGCGGATGGCGTCATGCTTTTCGGCGCAGGAACCGTCCAGGCTGAGTCCGAGACTCTGGATTCCGTGTGCCTTCAGCTTGGTGATGGCTTCGTTGGTCAACTCCGGCGTGGCGCTCGGGGTGATGGAAACTTCGAGTCCCAGTCCGTTGGCGTAGTCGATGAGCGGGAAAATGTCTTTGCGGCTGAGGGGATCGCCGCCGGTCAGAATCAGGTGTGGCAGGGGACTGCCGAAATCGAGTAATTGTTTCAGGAAACGCTTACTCTCCTCGGTGTTGAGTTCGAGAGGATTGGCTTTGGGCATGGCCTCAGCCCGGCAGTGTTTGCAAGCGAGGCCGCAAGCCTGGGTCATCTCCCAATAGACCAGCATTGGATTTCTAGAAAAGTCGTATTTCGGAAGATCATGAGCCATGCGACCCATATTTGGAGTTGTGCCCGCGACGACCATGATGTTTCCCCTTTCGGCGGATGAATATGGACGATCAATATGGACGATGAAACCGCTCCCACAGCAAGTTCAGGTTACTTTTGGCGGGGGAAAAAGGCTGTGATTGGAATCACACCGCGCGGTGATGGACTTCGCAAAAAGTGCAGATTTCGGGAGCAGAGTCAGCGCGATGAACGCCCGCAAACGAATGCCCGGGTCTGGGGGTGAGCACCGAGACCCGGGCTTGCTGTTCCCGTGTTGTGGCGATCGGAGGGGGGATATCCGGCTGTCCGGCTGGAGGCCAGAGCCTGCCGGTGAGCGGATCACTCACCCTCACGTGTGCGCCGGCTGCTGTTTGAGCAGCGCGGGTTCGCCGGGCTGAGAACAGCGATGCTGGTGACTCTCCGAACTACTTCTTCTGGGTCTCGCGCACGTAGGAGATGACCATCTTGATCTGATCCGGGGTCAGGCCCTTGGCGGAGAACGCGTGCATGGCTTTCTTGTCCTTGCCGCCGTTGGCGATCATGTCGGTCAATTCCGCGTCGGAGGCCTTCTTGGCATTGTCGGAGACCAGGCTGGGAATCTTGGCTGCCGGTTTTCCCGTCAAGTCGGCGCCATGGCACATGGCGCACTTGGTCTTGTAGATGGTTGCGCCATCATCCGCGGCCCAGGACAGATTCGGCAACACCAGGAATAATGCCAGCGCGATCATCACGATCAGGATTACGAGCTTCGTCATCTTCATGATTGCTTTTCCTTTCAGAACCTTTTAAGTGCGTCGCGGCACCGTTCGCGGGAACTCTGGAGCATCTCGCGAACGAATCTCGCGACCTGATAAGAAGTTTACTAATCGTCTTGCAGTTTCTACGGAGGGTGGGGAGTTGGTCAGTGATTGCGGTCACCGCGGCGCGTGATCGTGATCGGCTAAGTCGGTGCGGCGCGGGCAGATCGCGTCAAAAGACTCGGGTTCCGCGTGATATGCCGCAGCGCGGGGATCCAGAACCGGGCTTCGCCGATCGTGGGGCAGACAAGTCGCTGAAAACAAAATGATTGGCGTAGCGGCCACGCCTTTTCTCTTTGGCAAGGCGCTTGCCCTTCCATAGTTGCAAGCTGCACGATTGCAGCCTTGCGCCCGAGGTGTACGTCGTGGAACCCACGCTCATGGTGATCGGACTGAACCACCGGACCGCGCCCCTGGCTATGAGAGAACGCTTCTGGATCGGCGAAAACCGGCGCTACGAAGTGTTGCGGCAGTTGAGGAGTGCGGAAGGTATTGAGGAAGCCATTGTTCTTTCGACCTGCTGCCGCACCGAATTTCTGCTGTGGGCCAGCGAGCCAACGTTAGCCGCGAACTCGCTGCTGCATTTCCTGAGTGTGGAGCACGGCTTGAAGCTGAGTGAGTGGGAGCACTTCTACCGCCTGCTGGACGAGTCTGCTCTGGCTCATATTTTCCGGGTCGCGTCTGGACTCGATTCCCTGGTGTTGGGCGAGCCCCAGATCGCCTCGCAGGTGAAAGCTGCCTGGGAGCCGGCGCGGACGGTGGGAGCCGCCGGACGTTTTCTGAATGCGGTGCTGCAGAAAGCCCTCAGTATTTCGGATCGAGTGCGTCAGGAGACGGCGATTGAAAAACTGACGGTCTCCATTCCCACGGCTGCGCTCGACCTGGCCCGGCAGATCTTCGGATCGCTGGAGGGCCGCGGACTATTGCTGCTGGGAGCGGGAAAGATGAGTGAACTGGCGGCCCGGTCGCTGGTCGATAGTGGCGCGGGGTCGGTCGTGGTGATCGATCAATCGCAGGCACGCGCGCAGGAAGTGGCGCAAACCCTGGGCGGGACAGCGGCGCCGCTGGGCGACCGCTGGAAGTGCATGCTGCGGGCAGACATCGTGATCAGCTCGACGGGATGCCCGCACGTCATCCTAACCCGGGAAGAAGCGGAGCGAATCGCCATGGAGCGGAACCGCGTGGCGCTGGTCATCCTGGATATGGGCATGCCACGCGACGTTGATCCCGAGGTGCGCCGGGTGGACGGAATTCTGCTCTACGACCTGGACGGCCTGGAGCACGCTGTCAAGCACCATGCTGCGGAACGCAACGCGGCGGTCGCAGCAGCAGAAAAGATTGTGGCTGCGGAGGCGCAGGCCTTTCGCAGCCAACTTCAGGCGGAGCGTGTGGTGCCGACCAGCGTGGCGCTGCGCCATCGCCTCGAAGAAATTTGCCGGCAAGAACTGGAGTCCTTTATCGAAGAACGCGGGCCCTTTACCCGGGAGCAGGATCAGACGCTGCACGCAATCACAGCACAGGTCATACAGAAGATTGCCAGCTCCCTGGCCCGTGAACTCAAGGACCTTCCAGAAAAAGAGGAACAGGAGCAGATGACTGCGGCGGTAACGCGCCTGTTCCACCTGGATTCGCCACAAGGGGCGCTTGCCGGCACCAGATTGGAGAGAAGGAAAAATGAGCAACGAAAAGAGCAACCTGTCGCGATCAACTCCTAATCCTACGTGGTCGGGCACGCAGGCCTATGTGCTGGCGGCATTCTGTCTTCTGCTGGGCGTCGCGCTGGGTTACCTGTTTCGGGGATCGGCATCGCCGGCCGCGGCACAGGCCTCAGCCTCGACGACAGCCCAAGGCGGAGTCCACCAGCAGCAGCCGGATTCCAACGCGCAAGCGGTCCTGGCTCAGACTGCGGCGCCGCTGCTCGAGGCCATCAACCAGAATCCGAGCGACTACGATTCTCTGGTGAAGCTGGGCAATCTGTTCTACGACGGACAGCAGTTCCCGAGCGCGATCCAGTATTACGAGCGCGCTCTGGCCATTCACCCGGAGAATCCGGATGCCCGCACCGACATGGGCACGGCGTATTGGTATACCGGGAATGCCGACAAGGCTATTGCGGCGATGGAGACTTCGCTGAAGTATCGGCCCGGGCATCCGCAGACGCTCTTTAACCTGGGATGGGTGCGCTGGCAGGGAAAGGCCGATCCCAAGGGCGCGGTCGAGGCGTGGGAGCAATTGCTTAAGGCCAATCCGGACTATCCGCAGAAACAACAGGTGGAGCAGTACATCGCCAAGGCAAAAGAGCACGCTTCGCGAGGCTAGACTTCATCGTGATGTGACCGGGCTTCCGCAAGGTAGCCCTTTCTTGTGGGATCCTTCCCAGGTTAACCAAAGCACTTGCGGCGAGTAAGAATGCGGATCGCGTTTAGCTGGACGAATTCTCAGAGGGCACCGAGTCCCCGGCTTCTTCTTCTCCCGCAGGGACGAGGTCAAATTTCTTCAGCTTGTAGCGCAATGCGTCGCGGCTGATGTCGAGCAGGCGGGCGGCATGGGTCTGGTTACCGTTGGCCTGCTGCATCGCCAACTCGACCAGAGCGCGCTCCACTTCCTCCAGCGAGGTGCCTTCTTCCGGAATGTAGAGTCTGGGGAGCACACGGCCATTGGCCAGTGGTTTGCCCCCGTCAGAGGACGCGCTGCTGTGCTCGAACGCGGTCAAGCCGCTGCGGGCCGCTTCGCCTACTGCGAACGGCATGTAGGCCGGCCGCAGAATGGGCTCGTCTTCGAGGATCATGGCGCGCTCGATGGAATTCTTGAGCTCGCGCACGTTGCCCGGCCAGTTGTGAGCCAGCAGCAGGCGGCGCGTCTCGGGGCTAATGCCGCGGACTGATTTCTTGAACTTGCGGTTGTACCAGTCAATGAAGAAGTCGACCAGCGGAAGAATGTCCTCAGGACGTTCGCGCAGCGGCGGGATGAAGATGGCGATGATGGCCAGCCGGTAGTAAAGATCCTGGCGGAAATGGCCGTCGCGCACGGCTCTTTCCAGGTCGCGATTGGAGGCCGCAACCACGCGCACATCCACCTGCAAGTCGCGCACGCCGCCCACGCGGCGGATTACTTGATCCTCGAGCACGCGCAGCAACTTGGCTTGCAGCAGAGGCGAGAGTTCCCCGATCTCGTCCAGAAACAGGGTACCGCCGTGGGCCGTCTCGAACAGGCCTTTCTTCATCTGTTTGGCGTCGGTGAAGGCGCCTCTCTCGTGGCCAAAGAGTTCGGCTTCCATCAGAGTCTCGGGAATCGCGGAACAGTTGATGGCGACGAAGGGACCATTCTGGCGGGAACTCTCGTAGTGAATCGTTTTCGCGACCAGATCCTTGCCCGTGCCGCTCTCGCCCTGAATCAGGATGGTGGTGGCCTCGCTGGCCGCCACCTTCTGCACGAAGCTCATCAGTTCCGTCGTTTTCGGCGAGACCGCGACCACTTCGTGATAGCCAGCGTGGCGGCGCACTTCGCCGCGCAACGATTGCACCTCGCTGCGCAGGCGGTTGGCCTCCAGCGCGTTCTGAATGGTGACGTGCAATTCCTCGAAGTCGAGAGGCTTGCCGATGAAGTCGTAGGCGCCAAGCTTGAGGGCGCTCTTAACGTCGTCCAACTGAGGGTCAGCGGTAATCATGATCACGGCCGGCGCATTGCCGTTTTTCTTTAACTGTTCGAGGACCTGCAGCCCGTTCAGGTCTGGCATGCGGACATCAAGCAGAACCAGATCGGGAGATTCGTGCTGCGCCAGGCGCAGGCCGGGTTCGCCGGCGGCGGCCTCGACGACCTGATAGCCCCATTCCTCACACTTCTGGCGCAGCGACCAGCGCACCAGGCGCTCGTCATCAACGATGAGGATTTTCTCGGCGTGCATGCTAGTTTAGCTTACTACGGAAGGGAAGAAATTTGGGACGCTGACGGCTAGCGAATTCCCAGCAAAACGCCGAGATACGCCCGCACCTTGGCGACGAGGGCAGGGTCGGCCTTGGAGTGAAACGCAGCGTGGCGGGCGCTCCAGTCGAGGCTCTTGAGATGATCCACCAGCACGGCGCCCTCGACCTTATCCACCGTAACCGGCAGGGAGAAAGGATATGGCTTGCGGCGACTAGTGAGCGGGCACACCAGGACCAGCCCGCTGGCCCGGTTATAGGCCTGGTCGGTCACGACTAGCGCGGGCCGCCGCTTCGCCTGCTCGCGGCCGGCCTGGGGATCGAAGTCGAGCCAGATCAGGTCTCCCGCACGCGGAATGTAGCGGGCTACCATTCGACTTTCTCCTTGCCGCGCGCGGCCCCAGTTCGGACTTCTTGGTGGCGGTTCTTCGGGGTGATTTGTGCCACCAATTCCCTCAGGGTCGGGACCTGTGGTTTGCGGCGCCGCAACTGGATGCGCCCTTCCGCCGCTTCGATGACAATGGGATCGCCTTCGCGGATCCCAGCCTCTTCGGCTACCGGTTTAGGGATGCGCACCGCCAAGCTGTTGCCCCATCTTGCGATCTGTGCCGTCGGCATTGTCCTCTCCGTTGTAGACTCTACATAGTATACACGGACGTAGATACGAAGAATCTACGGAAAGACCGGTCCCACGGGGTCAGGCTCTACGGGGCGGGGTTCCGGGCAGCAGCCCTTTGCAGCGGGAGGACGACCGCGAAGGTGGTGCCTTTGCCCACCGTGCTGGTGACGTCGATGCGGCCATGGTGATCTTCCACGATGCGGCGGGCCAAGGACAGGCCCAGTCCGGTGCCGTCGCCTTTGGTGGTGTAGAAGGGGCGGAAAATGTTGGGCAACTGTTCGGACGCAATGCCGCGGCCGTTATCGGAAACTTCTACGACCGCCAATTCTCCTTGCGGCTTCACGGAGACTGCGATCTTCCCGTCCGGGCCGATGGCCTGCAGGGCATTGAGCAGCAGGTTCAGCAGCACCTGGTGAATCTGATCGCTGTCGTGCTCGACTTCGGGCAGGGAAGGATCTTTGACCAGCGTGATCTCAATCCCTTTCGCCAGCGCCTGTTGGCGGCCGAGCATCACGGCATGTTCGACCGTAGTATTCAAGTCGCTCTTGCGGACCTGCGGAGGATGCGGGCGCGCGGTCTGCAAAAGATCGGTGACGATGTGGTTGATGCGCGCAATCTCCTGGCGAACGTCTTTGACCACGGAGCGCGCCGGGCTGGTCGTGGGCAGGTCGCGGCCGATAATTTCGATGACGCCGGCGATTCCCGCCAGAGGATTGCGAATCTCGTGCGCCAGTCCGGTGGCCAGCTCTCCGAGGGTGGCGAGATGCTCGGCGCGCGACATCTGCGTGCGGTGCAGGCGTTCGATCTCAATGCGGCTGTCGCGTAACTGCCGGACCATTTGATTGAAGTTACGCCCCAGGTCCCCGATCTCGTCATTGCGATGGGCAAAGCTCACGGCCGTGCTGAGATCGCCTGCGCCCAGTTGCGCAATTTTCTGCTGCAGTTCGACCATGGGACGCTGGATCAGGTAGGTGAGCACCACCAGCAGGGCGCCGCAAATGGCTACGGCGCCTGCGCCCGCGACCAGCAGCACCATGTGGCGTTCGGGATCGCGCCAGGAGAGTGTGGCCAGCAGGAACAGCAACATTCCTCCCAGCAAGACGCTGGCAATCGGCACCAGCGCTTTGATCTCCCAGTTAATGCGGAACCAGGGCAATTCCGGATCCTGAGGCTGCGCGCCAGCCGCAGGGTCGTCCCCGGCAGGTGCAGTGAGAACGGCCTCAGCCTGGGAATCGGCGTTGGAGTACCCCGTGCTGAAAAAACCTGCGCGTGGGCGCGCGGAGGTGGCCGCCGCGACGCCAGTCTCGGCCGGGATCTCCGGATTGATCAGTTCCCGTGCCGACTCAGGCATAAGCGTGGAGTCCAGGCAATAAGTAGGTGACGCCGAAGAAGGTGAACATCACCACCGCGAAGCCCAGGATGGCGAAGTAGGCGGCGCGCCGTCCGCGCCAGCCGCGAGTGATGCGCATGTGCAGATAGCCGGCATACACCAGCCAGGTAATCGCCGCCCACGTCTCCTTGGGGTCCCAGTTCCAGTAGGAGCCCCAGGCCCGGTTGGCCCAGTAGGCTCCGGCGGCGATCATCAGGGTGAGCAGGGGGAAGGCGATGCAAATAGTTTTGTAGGTAATGCGGTCGAGCGCGTCAGCGTCGGGCAGCAACCGCTCCAGATCTGCACGCCGCCACAGGAGCAGAAGATAGAGCAGGTTGGCGAAGATACCGCCGACCAGCGCCGAGAGAATAAACGGGCTCGCTGCCAGGCTGGTGGGATACAGACCGTCAGCGTCGAGCGAAGGATAACTGCCCATCGCGAGCGCGCAGCAGGAAAAAGACCAGCGCCAGCGACTGCAACAAAATGCTGATGAAGACGGCCCGGTTCGCCGTGGTCAGGGAAGCTTCGTTTTTCTTCACCTGCGCCAGGACGTAGAGCACCAGCGGCGCGGCCACGGCGGCGAAGACCAGCAGCATCATCCACCCAAGATCGGGGATGGTCACGAACAGCCGCACGCCGCGCGACAGGAACATCTCGGATTTATTCTGGGCGTCCCACGCAATCACGCTGAGCCCGCCCCACTTCTCGAAGCGCATCAGGATGGCGGCGTAAATTCCTACCGTGAACAGGCTGGTAGCGGCCAGGAATGTTTCCGTCTTCATTTTGTCCTGGATCAGGAACATCATGGCCAGGGCAAAACTTAACGCGCAGGCCGCATAGGCCAGCATGGCGAGGGTGACGTGCACGTGCAGCCAGGTGGATTGCAGTGCCGGCACCAGCGGCCGGACTTCGCTCGGAAGTAACTGCATCAGGATCACGCCGACAACGGCCATCGGCATGGTCACCGTGCCGATGACCTTCACCCCGTAACGTTTTTCGGCGATCAGGGTGAGGGCAGCGAGGGTCCACACGAAGCTCAGCAGCATTTCATAGATGCTGGCAAATGGAGGATGGCCGGCCTCGTACCAGCGATGCGCCACCGCGCCCGTATTCGCGATCAGACCTGCCCATGTCGCCAGGGAAGCGAACTTGATATAGGAGTCGGTTCCGGTGACGCCAAAGCCCAGATATAAGGCCGCTGCGCCCGCGTAGAAAACCAGCGCGGCGTAAAGCAAGTTGGCTTCACTCAGAACGCTCCCACTCTTCACGACATTCAGAAAAGCGATGAACAGCAGGAAAGCGACGCTCAACCCGACCATCACTACCAGCGTTGCTCCGGTCGCCGGATGCTGTTCCACTTTTACGCGTGACATAGACGTCCTCCGTAGCCGGACTCACCTTCCGGCGATCAATGTGCCGTGCGCCTGCGCAGAGGCCACGAACTCAGATTTCAATTCCTGCTGAATCTGTGCAACCACTTTCTTGAACTTGTGTTCGAATGCGTCGCGATTGCGGTTGGCGGTGCCGCCCACCCACAACACCAGACGGCCGCGCGCGTCGAGTACGGGTACCACCCAGAAGCGCATGTGAACCACGTAGAAAACCAACGTGAGCCCGACGGCCATCAGCACCACGCCCGCCCACACCGCCCACTGGCCGGGTTCGTGCGAAACCTGCAGTCCCGTGAAGAAGCCGGTCTTCAAATCTTTTGGCTCGAAGATGTAGGGGGAGGACACATTTTCGGCGATGCCGGGAATCTCCGGGAGCCATACATTGACTCTCGTGCCTGCCTGCTTCGAAGTTACGATCAGATGAACCGCAGGGTTTACTACGTCGTTGCTGCGGGCGTAGACGTGCCCGTCCTCAACAACATAGTCGGGGATGAACTCCGCCAGTTGCACGCTTGTGTCTGCATCGAGAGCGACGGTTTGATTCAGCGCCAGGGAAATCTCTTGCGGCGCTCGGGTTGCACCGTGGGCGGGGGTCGCATTGAGAATCAACTGATCGAGTTTCCCGGTACGTCCGTAACTTGCCTGGTAGAAGCGCAGCCCGTGATAGACCAGGGGATCGTTCACCACGATCTCTTTGTTCGAGACCTCTCGTCCGCCGTCAACCACGGCCAGCTTGGACCACCAGCGTTTCGGCGTGCCGTCGGCGTAGGTGTCCTCTCCAGTTCCGTCGCAGCGGATCGAAAACGGAATGGCTCGCATAGCGCCGCTCCTCAGAGCCACCTGATTGCTCTCCGTGCCGGGAGTCAACGTCAGGAATCCGTGCCAGCCATAGAGGGCATCCACGATGCCGCCGAGGAAAATCAGCAGCAGGCTGGCGTGCACGATGTAGACGGCCATTTCGGACATGCGATTCCGTTCCGAAAACAGCGAGAAGCTGTCGGGGCGCACTATGCGTTCCGACTTCAGGCCCAGGTGCCGGAAGGCGCGTTCGGCCGCGCTCAGCCCTTGCTCCTCATCGGGTATCTGAATTTGTGCCTGCGTGGGCAGAACCTTGCGGAAGGTTTCGTCGGGACTCTTGTAGGGGCGTGCGAAATATCTCCAGGAGTTGGGGAAGCGCTGGACCGACGCTGCGATAATGCTCAGGCTCACCAGGATCATCAGGGCAACGAACCAGCGCGCGTGGAAGACGTCAGTCAGGCCCACAGTGTCGAGAAAGCGCAGCATCGCCGGAGAGTAGGCGCGTTGCATCTCGTCGGGATCGGTCATGGGGCGCTGCAGAATGACAGTGCCGGCTGCGGAAAAAATGACGACCAAAATGATCAGAACGACGCCGGTCTTGATGGAACTGAGAGTCTGCCAAGTTTTGCGGACCGCGGAGCGAAGTGACAGGGCCATATCTTCCTCGTCTTCGCTTCCATTCATGCACGTGCCGCGCCAACTCGTGGGAATTTCATAACTGGTTTGCGATCAGCGCATTGCCTTAGACCCCTCCTACGCTCGACGACTCGTGATGGGCCATAACACTCACGCGGCGCGACTCTTTGCTGCGATTTCACCCAGTGCTCGGAACCCTGTGATTCAAATCACAAAACTCGCGGCGGGCATGGGTCATTTCACCATTACGGCTGTGGGGAAAGACCCATTCTGGTCGGAGCGTGCCAGCTGTGGAAATCCGCAACACTGTTCGCGGTACTCCGAAGCTGTTCTGATGCAGTCATTTACAGATCCCAGCAAGGTGCTGGACCCATCCGTTTATTAAGGCGAGGCTCGTGCACATAGGTATTGGTCATGGTCCCGCAGTTTCTAAGCCGCACGCACCCGAGTACTAGGCTGGGACATCCCATCTCCACTGTTTTCCAGTTCCTGGTACTGGTCCTCGGGATTGCGGTCACGCCGGCAGTGGCCAAGACCCATCCGGTTCCGCTCGACAAAAACGTTGATTCGGCGAAGTGTCTGGAATGTCACGAGGACAAGAGCAAAGGCAAATTCGTCCATTCGGCGATTGCCCTGGGATGTTTGAGCTGTCACGAAGTGCGGGTCAACCGGGACGTGACGCGGGTGAAGCTGATTACCACCACCCCCACCAAGCTCTGCCTGACCTGCCACGCCGACAAAGATGCCAGCCAGATCAAAGGGCACGTCCACAAGCCAGCGATTCGCAACTGCCTTACCTGCCACGATCCGCATGAGTCGGACAACAAGAATCAACTGCTCAAGCCCACTTCTGGAGACAAGAACGAAAATCTTTGCCTGACCTGCCACAACCAGGGCGTGGACGTTCCGGAGAAAGGCAGCCGCCACGCCGCGCTCGATCTGGGTTGTGACACCTGCCACGTGATCCACAAGACGGGTGCAGATCTGACGACGGAGAACCAGTTCCACCTGACCAAAGCCGCTCCCGCTCTCTGTGTAGATTGCCACGATCCCAAGGACGAGTCGCTGCAGAAGGCGCATCGGAACCAGCCCTTTGGCACGGCGAATTGTTTGCAGTGCCATGATCCGCACCAGTCAGCGTCACCGAAGCTGATGGCCAGGTTTCAACATCCGCCGTTCGCCGACAAGGAATGTGACCTCTGCCATGCGCCGGCGAAGGATGGGAAAGTGGTGCTGACGCAGCCCGACGCGAAAGCCCTGTGCGTCACCTGCCACGCCGACAAGGAAAAGCTGATCGAGACCGCCAAAGTGCAACATCCGGGCGCGGCTGGCGAATGCACCGACTGCCATAATCCGCACGCCGGCAACACGCCCGGTTTCATTCAGCCCGACCCGGTTAACGTCTGCCTGAACTGCCATAGCGACATAGCTGACCTGCAGAAGAAGCCGCATCTGCACCAGCCGGCCTTTGTTCAAGGTTGCGCCATTTGTCATGAGCCCCACGGAGGGGAGAATCAGCACCTGCTGCGCAACGCCAGCGTTAATGCCCTCTGCCTGGAGTGCCACGGTCCCGATCGCAGCCCGGTCAAGCTGGCGAGCGAGCATCTAGTAACGATCTTCGACGGCCATGTGAAGCTGCCGGCGGACTATTTCACTTCCCAGGATGTTCCAGTACTGCCGCTTCAGTACGGCGTGGGCCATCCGACGGAGCGCCACCCGGTTTCTGACGTTACCAACCTGACCACCAAGGTAGTCACACCCCTGAACTGCTTGACTTGTCATCAACCGCACGCGGGCGCGGAGAACGGCATGCTGGTGAAGGACCAGGCGCCCAACATGGCATTCTGCCGCACCTGCCATAACAATCCGTTGGATTTGAAGTCGGTGGGAAGCGGCAGCGGCGGAGGAAAACAGTAATGTTCGAACATTGCAAATCAGACCGCGCGCCCAAGCTCACCGGGATTGCCTTACTGGCACTGGCACTCGCTTTCGCGGGGCCGCTCCACGCGGACAGGAAGAAGAAGTCGGCTCCTGCCACCGCGAGCCAGAAGCTGGGCGATCAACGGGTCACGGCTTATTTCGACATTAGCAAGATCGTATGGCCGAATCCTCCCGCGATCGCCCGTATCAAGTTCGTGGACTTGTTCACCGGACAGAAAGTCGATCCTAACCTCTTCTCCAACAAGAATAAGAAGACGAAGGAGAAGTGGATGGATCGCCTGGCAGGCACCAAGCCCGTGAGCGACATTCAAGTCAAGGATTTGCCCTTCCAACTCATTCGCCCCTACGGAGTGGCGGTGGATTCCAAGGGTCTGATTTACGCGGCCGATCAGGGCGTGGGCGCCGTCTTCATCTTCAACCCGCAGACCAAGGCGGTCGAACTTATCGGCAACGGACGCCAGGCACACTTTGGCGACATCAGCGGTCTGGCTCTCGACGACAACGATCGCCTGTTCGTGACCGACGTTGGCCTGCATCGCGTGGACGTATTCAGCCCCAAACACGAACTGGAGGCCACTTTCGGCGCCGACATACTGGCCGATCCCTCCAGCATCGCGATCGATACCGAGAACCGCTTCCTCTATGTCGTGGACACCCAGAATGACGTCGTGGACGTGTTCGACGCCGACACCTTTAAGCTGCTGCGCCACCTGGGTACGGCCGGCAAGAAGCACACGCTCACGGCTCCGGGAACGTTCTCGTTGCCGATCGGTGTTGCCGTGGACAAGGACGGCAATGTCTACGTCACCGACACCTTCAACGACCGGGTCGAGATATTCGATCCCGACGGCGGCTTCATCAGCGCCTTCGGTAAGAACGGCGACGGGCCAGCGGATTTCGAGCGGCCCAAGGGAATCGCGGTGGACTGCGACGGCCACATCTGGGTGGCGGATTCAGCCCAGGACCGGGTCAAAGTATTCAATCAAGAGGGGCGGCTGCTGATTTACTTCGGTGAGCATGGCCAATATCCCGGCCAATTCATGGGAATTTACGATCTGACGATTGACAAGAACAACCGGGTGATTACCTCTGAGATTTTTCCCGGCCGTGTGCAGATGTTCGGTTACGTGACCGATGCGGAGTTCGCGGCGGAAAAGAAGTTGCGGGAAGGCCAGGGAGACAGCAAGCCGGAAGCCGCTGCTCCCCAGCGGAAGGCGGCAAGCTCGCAACCGGCGAGCTCCGCAGCCACGGATTCGGTAGTGAAGTAGCGCAGGTTCCACCGGAGAGCCGGGCCCGAGCCCGGAGAAAGGGTTCGCCATGAATGCCAGGCAAACAAAATCTCGCCGCAGCGTCGCGGCAGCAAGTTTTTGGCGGTCCATGGTCGCCGAAAAACAGGAGTCGGGCAAGAACCCGGTTCTTGGTTCAGCACTATTAACTTCGCAACACAATCTCAAGGAGGTTTGCAAACCTATGAAGAAAGCAATGTTAGCCCTGCTTGTGGTCTTCGCCGCAGCCGCTATGGCGATGGCCCAAGTCGGAACGATCAGTAACACTACGGACGTCCTGGGCGCCCATCTCGGCTACGGCCGTGGCTGCGTTATGTGCCACGCGCCTCATAGCGGCCCTGCCGGCAACGGCATGGCTACCAACGATTCGCAGGCTGGCGAGTTTGCTCTGTGGGGCCAGGATCTTACCCCGCTCTATGGCCAGACCTTCACCTTCAGCGGCGATGGAAAGGCTACCTACTCGGTCACCCTGCCTACCCAGGGCAGCATTACCAGCGCGCATGACGCCAACACCATCATCCTCTTCTGCCTGAGCTGCCATGACGGCAACCTGGCGAAGGTCGGCATGATGAAGGGCACGACCGTTGAAACCCTGCCCATCGTCGGCGGCAACGCTCCAACCCTGCTCGGTGCCGATGGCACGGGAGCAACCAACCCGTATCAGAACGACCATCCAGTGGGCGGAAATGCGATCGTCAGTTGCGGCGGAACGTACAACTGGGATTGCACCGGCGGCGGCACCGTTGCCATCACCATGAACGGCACCGCGTCGTCTCAGTTCCTGGTGAACTATCCCGGCTCGTTCTGGAATGCCTCAAAGTCGGGGCTGGCTACGTTTGGCACCACGGTCACCGCAGTGTCCTGCACGACTTGCCACGATCAGCACAGCATGCTCGTGTTCAGCAACAATAACGGCAACTTCGCCACCAGCTTCTTCATTCGGGGCAACTATGTCCCGCAGAGCGGCGGCAACAATGCGGCGCAGTTCTGCCGCAACTGCCACGGCGGCGAGTCGAACGAAATGCACGGGGTGACGGGAGTCCCGACCACCTAGTGTGAGTTGTCTTTAACCCCGGGGGAGGGGATCCCCTCCCCCTCTTTTTGGAGAAAGACCATGAAGCACCAGTTCTCAATCGCAATCCTTGTGCTGGCAGCCATCAGCCCGGTCTGGGGCCAGATGATGAGTTCCCATGCTCCCACCGCGGCAGCTTCGCAGCCCAGCGTCCCTGCGGTTCCGCAGCTCGTGGGCCGGCCGGTGGTGCGGATCAATGGAGCGGTTCTGACGGACCGCGACTTGCTGCGCGAGATGTACACGATCTTCCCTTACGCGCGGCAGCATAACGGCGCGGTTCCCAAAGCGATGGAGGCCGATATTCGCGCCGGCGCCATGAAGATGATCGAGTTCGAAGAGCTGGTTTATCAGGAAGCCGTGCGCCGCAAGATGACGGTCCCCGCGGCCCGCCTGCAGCGCGCCGAGGCGGACTTCCGCAAACAGTTTGCCAGCCCGCAAGACTACGAAGATCTGCTGAACACGGAATTCAAGGGGTCGAAGAAGCTGCTTCGGGCCAAGGTCGAGCGTTCCCTGTTGATCGAAGACATGCTGAAGCTGGAAGTGGACGATAAGTCAGCTGTTTCCGTTGCTCAGGCCCGAGCCTTCTACGACCAGAATCCGGATCGGTTCGCCGTTCCGGAGTTATATGCCGTCCAGACGATTTCGATTATTCCGCCCAACAGTGCAACCGCCGAGCAAGTCAAAGAAGCGCACAAAAAAGCAGAGGACGCGCTGCGCCAGGCCAAGCAGACCAAGAGCTATGACGAGTTCGGATTGCTGGCCGAAAAGATTTCCGAAGACGACTTCCGGGTCATGATGGGCGACCATCGGGCGGTGGACCGCGCCAAACTGCCGCCGGCGGTCTTGCAGGCGGTTCTGACCATGCAGCCGGGCCAGGTAAGCGGACTCGTCGATATCGGGAACGATGCGTATACGATCCTGCGGTTGAATGCTCACACTCCCGCAGGCAAGCAGACGTTCGAAGAGGCGAAGGACTCGTTGCGCGCACAGCTGAAAAAACAGAAGGCGGAGGATCTGCGCAGCGCCCTCGACAAGCGACTACGCAAGAACGCGAAAGTCGAAGAGCTGTAACCAAGGGCTGTAAGCATGGCGGATGCATTCCAACGCGCGACTGCAGCGGCGGGCCTGGTGGTGCTGTTCCTGGCGCTGCCGGCGCGGGCCCAGCTTCAGGTGGGCGACAACGTCAGCATGAACCTGAACGGAAATGTCTCCTTCGGGTACACCGGCGACTACTCGAACTATGCGGGCTCGGTGCACGGTCTGACCCCCAGCGGCAATGCCGACCTGAGCGGCTCGTATTACACTCCGGGCTTTCTGTCGTTCGACGTTCAACCCTTCTTCAACCAGTCGCGGGTCAACTCCACCTACCAGTCAGTGTTCCAGTCGAGCGGCGTGAATGGCAGCGCGTCAATCTTCTCGGGCAGCCATTTTCCCGGATCCGTAAGCTACAGCAAGGTCTACAACAGCGAGGGAGGATTTGTGGTGCCGGGTGTGGGGAACCTGACCACCCGCGGCAACAGCGACAATCTTGCCCTGGGCTGGGGGATTCATGTTCCGGATTACCCCAACGTATCGTTCCTGTTCGCGGACGGCAACAACACCAACTCCGTGTTCGGAACTGATTCCAATAGTTCCTTCCACTCCAAGATGTTCGGAGTCATGGCCTCGGATAGATGGAGGGGCTTCAACTTTAACGGGGGCTACCACCACAACACGGTGCACGCGGTGACTCCGCAATTTCTCGTGAACGAGGTGGCGCAGACCTCGGACACCTCATCCAATTCCTATGACTTCAACGTCGGGCACAGATTGCCCTTGCACGGATCGTTTTCGGCCGGAGCCGGCAGGTCCGACATAAGCTCGGAATCCAGCGGCGACCAATACAGCGCTACCATCGACACGGCTGGCGCGGGTGTGAGTTTCCTACCCATCCGTAACCTGAACGTCGGAAGCAGCGTCCAGTACACCAATAACCTGGAGGGATCGCTGTACCAGTCGGTGATCACGTCTGGAGGAGTCGTGCCCGCGGCCTTGCTCAACTACTCGACGCACTCGCTCGACATCAACAGCCAGGCCAATTATGTCGTGCCCCAGATGCATCTGACTTTCATGGCCACTGCCGACCGGCGCGATCAAACCGTGCTGGGTACCGATCTTTCTGCGAATACGTATAACGAAGTGGTGACCTACGGCAACGACCTGCTGGGTGGATTCGTCACCGCTACGGTAGGCACGACCCAGACCACCGAAAACGCCTTCTATAGCTCAAACTCCCACGGTTTTTTCGGGACGACATCGTACACGCGAAAAGTTCAAAGATGGAACCTGACCGGTTCTTTCAACTACACCCGCAACACGCAGACAGTGCTGATCGGGTACACGTCTTCCGGGCACGGTTATTCGGTGGGGATTGGGCGCAAAATTGGGGCCTATTCTTTTTGGAGTTTCAACGCGATTGGAACGAAGTCGGTCTTCGACAACATCTCCGGATCGGAAAACTTCAATCAGAGCTATTCGACCGCGCTCTCGCTGAGGCGATTCAGTGTCAGCGGAACCTATGGCAAGGCCAGTGGGACTTCGATCATCACACCAACCGGCCTGTCGCCGGTGTCGAACCCTACGCCCATCGTGGCGCCGCTGCCCGCGGTCGTTTTTGGCGGCAAGTCGTACTCCTTCGGTGCCTCTGCCACTCCAGTATTCGGGCTCGTGCTATCGGCGACTTACGCGAAGACAGACAGCAATACCGTGGCGAGCTCCGCCATGTCCCAGAACACGACCCAGCAGCTGAACACGATGCTACAGTACAAAGTACGGAAGTTATGGATTACAGGCGGGTATTTGAAGGTGCGCCAGGGATTCAGCATTACCGGTCAGCCGCCCAGTTCAGACTCGTCTTTCTTCGTGGGGATT
This sequence comes from uncultured Acidobacteriaceae bacterium, assembly GCA_963825155.1. Taxonomy (GTDB): domain Bacteria; phylum Acidobacteriota; class Terriglobia; order Terriglobales; family Acidobacteriaceae; genus Sulfotelmatobacter. The sequence continues at coordinate 159,206 of CAWGRZ010000011.1, forward strand.
ACCCGGTGGTTCAACTTCTTCTGAAATCGATTTTTCGCGGCACGGCCTGGGGGTCGCTCGTGGTCTGCGTCGTGGTGCTGACGCTGACGCCAGGCGCGGTGGGGAAGGCGTCCAAGTCGCAGCCGGTGACGGTCCCCGAACTGCTGCTGGAAGGCGGGCGCCGGCTCACATTTGAGCGCAGTTTCTGGGCCGAGCCGGACGTGAAACTGAAGCGCGGCTTCTGGAGCAAACTGGTCGACATTGTTGCCGGCGCGCCCGAATTTCACACCCTGGTCAGCCCTTACGAGGTGGTGACGGATTCCCGCGGGCGCATCATCGTAACCGATCCGGGAGCGGGTGGAATCCACATCTTCGATTTTGGACAGCAGAAGTACAAGTTCATCTCCCGCGAGAAAGATCAGGACGGTCTGGTCACTCCGCAATGCGTCGCCGTGGATGCGGCGGACAACATCTACGTCACGGATTCCGAGTCCGGCAAGATCTTTGTGTTTGAGCCCAGCGGGAAATTCCAGCGGACTATCGGCAGCTTGAAGGGGGGCGAGGGCTACTTCAAGCGCCCGACCGGCATCGCGGTGGATTCGACGACAGAGCGGATTTATGTGACCGACACGTTGCGCAACCAGATCTTCGTTCTCGACATGCAGGGCAACGTGCTGCAGAAAATCGGCAAGGCGGGAACCGGCAACGGAGAATTCAACGTTCCGACCGAGTTGCGCCTGGTCGGGGACCATCTGATTGTCGTCGATGCGATGAATTTCCGGGTGCAGGTGCTGGACCGTTCCGGAAACTTCCGCTACGCCATCGGACGCATAGGCGAAGGGCGAGGCGAGATGTTCCGCCCCAAAGGCATCGGCGTGGACTCGGAGGGCCACCTCTACGTAGTGGAAGCTCTGCGCGGGATGGTGCAGGTGTTCGATGACGCCGGAAATCTTCTCTACTACTTCGGAGCGAAGGGTACCGGATTCGGCGAATTTCAATTGCCTACGGGCTTGTGGATTGATCACGACGACCGGGTCCTGGTGGTGGACTCCTACAACCACCGGGTTCAGGTCTTTCGCTACTTCGGACTGGGAAAGTCGGCAGCAGGAGATCAGCGTTGAGATCCAGGCTCATTGCGACGGGGATCGTGACCGCGGTGCTGGCGGGTGGCATGGCGTTGGCGCAAATCGGTTCTGACGTCCTCGGTTCCCACGACATGTCGCCAGCCAGCGGATCGCCGATCACCGGCAACCTCGGCAGTCCCTGCCTGTACTGTCATGCTCCTCACTCCGGCATCAACGGCACTCCGGGAATTGCGGGAACGCCGCTGTGGAGCCAAAGACTCTCCAGTGTGCAGTCCTACCAGGTTTACACCAGCAACACGATGGTGAATAAGACCACCACCTCACCACCGCTCGGCTCCAACAGCACGCTCTGCCTGAGTTGCCACGATGGCACCGTGGCGATGGGAACGCTAACTCCGTATGGTCAGGTATCCATGACTGGCAGTCTCAGCGGCACGCCCGCGGACCTGGGAACCAACTTGCAGTCCACCCATCCCTTCAGCTTTATCACTCCGCTGCAACCTTCTCCTGACCTGTGGCCTTCGCTGAGCGCCAACCCGCCTTCGACGCAGGACTCGACCGGGGCAGTGCAGCTCATCAAGGGCAATGTCGAGTGCGGAAGTTGTCATAACCCTCATGTGCAGAGCATCGATTCCAGCGCCGACTTCCTGGTGATTGACAACTCGCAAAGCGCGCTTTGCCTGGCCTGCCATAGCACCATCCCGAGCGGGACCGGGATGGGGCTGATTGCCCCGCCGGCGAGCACGTCGAGTACGACAGCCGCCTCGCGGAATCCGCTGGGGCAATGGACAACCAGCATCCACGCTACCGCGACCAATCGGGTTGCCAGCCAGGTTTCGCTGAGCGGCAACGGTTTTCCGCGCAGAATGGCCAGGGTGGCAACTCTTGGCCCTTATACTTCGCTTCGAAAGAACGGCTGTCTCTCGTGTCACGCGCCCCATAACTCTGCGAAGGAACTGCTTCGCGGGTCGGACGACCAGGAATGCCTGGATTGCCATAACGGCGGCACGAACGTGTCTCCCCCGGCCCCCGATATCTATGCCGAAATGGCTTCGCCGAAAATCAGCCATTCCATCACCACCGTCCGTGCCAACAACTTGCACTCGGTCCATGAAAGCGACGTGTTGAATCACAACCGCCATGCGACCTGTGTGGATTGTCACAATCCCCATGCCACCAAGCGGGTGGGTCTAAGCTTTCCCGCACCGCCGCTGATCCGCCCTTCGCAGGATGACGTCGTGGGCATTAGCGCGTCCGACGGCCGGAGTGTCGTGTATCCCGCAGTCAACCAGTATGAGAACTGCTTGCGCTGCCACGGCACCAGCGCGGGGAAGACAACGAATCCCGCCACGTTCGGATATTTGCCCGAGCGTTTGGTCTCCGGCGCCGATCCGCTGAACCTGATTTCGCAGTTTAGCCTCACATCCACCTCCAGCCATCCGGTCATGCATGATCGCAGCAGCCCGCTTCCCCAGCCCAGCTTGCGGCCGAACATGCTCGACCTGGATGGCACTCGGCAGGGGCGCAGCATGGGAATTCGCATCCTCTGCACCGATTGTCACAACAGCGACGACAACCGCGAATTCGGCGGCACCGGACCGAACGGTCCTCACGGATCGAAGTACGCTCACATTCTGGAGCGCCGCTACGACATGAGCAAGGCGCCATTGCCCGGTCAGCCCATCACAAATTTGAATCTCCCTCCCGATCTGAGTGCCACCGGGAACTATGCCCAGTGCGCGAAGTGTCACGACCTGGCCAACGTAGTGAGCAATGCCAGCTTCAAGGAGCACGCTCGCCATATCAACGACGGCTTCTCCTGCTCGGTCTGCCACACGGCGCACGGAATGGGATCTCCGTCAGCGATGGTTTCAGGCGAGCGTCTGGTGAACTTCGACATCAACGTGGTCGCCCCAAACGGTAGGACCCCCATCACTTACCAACGGGCCACGAATTCCTGTGCTCTGACGTGTCACGGACATGCGCATAACGCGGTCGGGACTCTCCCCACTGTGCCGGTGCGATTGCCGCCGCCCAGGTGAAACCAGCGGAGGAGCGCCGCGCGGAGAGCCATCCTTTACTTCTCTTTCCGGTAGCAATACATCGTGTCGCTACGATCCGGGTCGCGGGCAACGATCAGCGTGGTATCGAGCGCGCTGTCGAGTCCGGCGGAAACAACATCAGGAAACTTGTCGTTCGATAACAGATATCCGCCCGGCGTCAACATCGCAGCGATGTTGACACGTGCCAGCGACTGTTCGAAGGCGTCGTAGTAGATAAAGATGTTGGTTCCAATGATGAGGTCGAAGTTCTGCTGGCGGGCGAGCGGCACGCGCTGGAAGACGATATTCGTATCCAGCGGCGTGAGTCTGCGCGCTACGCCAGGCCGAATCTTTACGGCTCGCGTTCGCGTCTCGGATACGGCGTTCGGCGCCGCGATGGGCGGCACCGGTTCGCCAATCTGATCTCCCAGCTTCTGCCAGTACTCGACAAAACTCTTGCGATACTCCGGGGAGTGCCGCGCCGCAGTATTCCATGGCAGCTGCACGGTGTAAGACCGTCCAGCAAGGGCATTCTTCTTGGCCCGCGCTACATGGAAGATCACGTCGGAACTGATGTCGAGGGTGTAAATCTCAGCCGTGTTCGGGTTCGTGACCCCCAGCCGGACCAGCGAGTCCAACACGGCAAAGGGCTGGATCGTCTGTGGGGGATAGAAGTCGTTGCCTTCTTCCTTGTTGGCAAAGTCCAGCCCGGGGCCGACAATGGCTATTCTCTGGACGCTGCCCGGCTTCAACAGCCCTTTCTCCACCATGCGGCGGAAATGCTGATCGAGCAGGAAATCCGGCCACAGGTTCGTGTCCAGCGAGATGCCGCGATTCTTGAAAAGCTGCGAGCGGGTTGCTTCGTTGGCAGGAGCGCGGTAGCGCAGGATGTCGTCCCGCATGCGGGCCAGGTTGTCGAGCAGGTATTTCTTGATTCGGGTTCGCTGCTCCGGCGTTTTGAAAGAAAAACCCTTCTTTCCCAAGAAAGCGCGCATTCGCGCCATGCCTTCGCTTGAGTTCGGCGTCCACGTCTTGGGCGCGGCCAGCGAGCGTATAAGATCGTTCGCCCGGTTCTCGGCGAAGGAATCCACCAGCGAACTCTTGCCGTAGCGCAGCAGGTAATCGTCATCAATGCGGTACTCGCGGGTGAAGGTGACGCCGAAGCGTAGCAGGTTCGTCAGCGTGTCCTCCTCCCCGGCGTTCAAGCGGTCGCGCACTTCCCGATCCGCCTTCTCCACCCAGGCGGACCATTTCGCGGAGTCCAGCGTGCTCGCCGGTTTCAGTTCAGGAGGAAGGGAATCGGAGAAAGCCGTCACCACCGGTCGCGCCGCTTCGAAGGAGATGAATTCGCTCTTGGGCTCTTCCTGAGGTGCGGCGAAGGCAGCCGCCACGCAGCACAGCAGCTGGCAGCAGAGGACGCCGCGGATCATTCCCCGGGCTGTGTCATTCGCAGTCATGGTCGTCTCCTCCTGAACTTAGGGGCATTCCAATGACCAAAAGCAGCGAGCGCAGGACGAGGATACTTCCAAGATTCCACCTCGTCCCAGCGTCCCTGATTTCGCGGGCGCGTTGATGAGTGCGCTTTTTCTCGCACTGGCGGTGGCTTTTGGCGCATGCGGTCTCGTCTCTGGGGTTCGCTATTTACCCGTTAGGCTAGGAAAACCAAGAACTTACTGAGTATCAAGGTTCGGAACCGTGAATGCTCCACCGCTTCTACAGGGATGGAAGACGAAGCCAAAGCCAAAGCAGCGCCGGGTCCTAATGCCAAATGGCAGGCGTGGCAGGTCTACGTTATGGCCGCCGTCTGTCTGGTGGTTGGCGTCCTGGTCGGCTATCTGGTGCGTGGGTCGGCTCCGGCACGTGTGGCCCCCCACCCTGAAACTGCCCAGAATGCTGGGGCAGTCTCCACGCCGCAGAAGATGCCTTCTCTCGAAGACATGAAGCGCATGGCCGACCAGCAGGCCGCGCCGCTGCTGGCCAAGCTGCAAAGCGATCCCAGCAACGCGGACCTCCTAAACCAGATCGGAAATATCTACCGCCTAACCCATCAGTTTCAGACGGCGGCCGCGTACTACCAGAAGTCGCTGCAGGCGAACCCCGCGAATGTCGGCGCGCGTACCGACCTGGCGTCGTGCCTCTATTACCAGGGTGACGTGGATGGTGCGATCGCACAACTGGAAAAATCTCTGACCTACGATCCCAAGCACGCCGGGACTCTACTCAACCTCGGCCTGATCCGCTGGAAAGGTAAGAACGACGCCGCCGGCGCGATTGCCTCCTGGGACAAACTCCTGAAGTACCATCCCGACTACGAAAACAAAGAGATGGTCGAGAAACTGATCGCCGAAGCCAAGGCGCACACGGGGAACAAACTCCTGCAAAGCCAGTGATTCTCGCTTCGGCCTGCCGTGTTCCTCTGGCTTGAGCGGAGAATGCTGCGGTGCCGGCTCGCATCAGCGACGTTGAATACGGATCGCCGCCGTACGGCCTCTACGTGATGCTCACTTCCGTATAAGTCCCGAACACTTCCCGCAGAGCTTCGCAGATTTCGCCCACCGTGGCGTAGGCGCGGACCGCGTCCACGATATACGGCATGGTGTTGACGGAAGAGACGTTGCCATTTGTTCCCGCCTTCGGCTCCTGAGCCGCGGCCCTCTTCAACGCGTCGAGAGCACGGCGCACTTCGTCATTCGAGCGCCGGGCGCGCAGGGCCTTCAATTTCACCGATTGCTGCCGCGCCACGCTTTCATCGATGTAGAGAATATGCGGCGATTCCTCTTCGATGACGAAATCGTTCACCCCGACAATCACTTTCTCGCGGGCTTCGAATGCGCGCTGATATTGATAAGACGCCTCGGCAATCTCTCTCTGCGGATAGCCCCGTTCGATGGCCTTGACCATGCCGCCCATGGCGTCGAGCTTGCCGAAATAGTCGAGCGCGCCGCTCTCCATTTGCAGAGTCAGGTTTTCAAGAAAGTACGACCCACCCAGGGGATCGACGGTCTGCGTGACTCCCGTTTCATAGGCAACGATCTGCTGCGTGCGCAGCGCGATTCGCGCCGCCTCTTCGGTCGGTAACGCCAGCGCTTCGTCGTAGGAATCGGTGTGTAGGGATTGCGTTCCGCCCAACACCGCCGCCAGCGCCTGCAGCGCCACGCGGGCAATATTGTTCATGGGTTGCTGTGCCGGCAGCGAGACACCCGCCGTCTGCGTGTGGAAGCGCATGAGCCAGGTACGCTGGTTCCGGGCGCCGAATCGGTCTTTCATCACCCGCCCCCAAATCTTCCGGGCGGCGCGGTACTTGGCGATTTCCTCGAAGAAGTCGTTGTGGGCGTTGAAGAAGAAACTCAGCCGCGGGCCGAACTCATCCACATCGAGCCCGCGACGCCGTGCCCACTCCACGTATTCGACGCCGTCGTAGAGCGTGAAAGCCAGTTCCTGCAGCGCAGTCGAGCCCGCCTCGCGAATGTGATATCCGCTGATGGAAATCGTGTTGAACCGGGGCGTGAACCTGGAGCCAAACTCGAAAGTGTCGATGACCAGCCGCATCGAAGGAGCGGGCGGATAGATGTATTCCTTCTGCGCGATGTATTCCTTGAGAATGTCATTTTGAATCGTGCCCGAAATCTTCTTCCAGTCGGCGCCCTGCTTTTCCGCGACCACCAGATACATGGCCCACAGCACCGACGCGGGCGAGTTGATGGTCATCGAGACCGTGGTTTTTTCCAGGTCAATGCCGCCGAACAGAATCTCCATGTCCTCCAGCGAATCGATGGCCACGCCGCACTTGCCAACTTCGCCTTCACTGGCGGGATGATCGGAGTCGTAGCCCATCAGCGTCGGCAGATCGAAGGCTACGGAAAGTCCGCTGCCGCCGTGCTCGAGCAGATACTTGTAGCGCTGGTTGGTCTCCTCGGGTGAGGCGAAGCCGGAAAACTGCCGCATGGTGTAGAGCTTGCCGCGGTAACCCGTGGCATGAATGCCGCGAGTGAAGGGCGGTTCGCCGGGATAGCCCAGATACCGTTCTTCGCTCCAGTCTTCGGGCAGATCCGCGTTGGTGTAGAGGCGGCGAACCGGCACTCCGGAAATCGTGGTGAAGCGCGCCTGGCCGTGCTGGTCGAGATTCACGCCGCTGGGGGCGCCAATCGGGCGCTCGGGATTTTTGTCCAGCGTGGGAGCCAGGGTTTTCTCCGCCCAGTTCTTCTCGGCTGCGGAGGGATGGCGGTTCGAGAAAACGTCCGCGATTGGACTTTCTGCAACTTGCTTGGAGGGACGAGACGGCTTCTTTTCCATGCGGACCCCGATTGGTCTCTTTCGATCATAGGGAAGCCTGCGCGTGTCGGCAAGGCGAGAGCTGTGCTCGGGACGACCGGTCGGTCGGGAAAGAGTGTAAACCTTCAACCACAGAAGGCAAGGAGGTCCACGGAGGAAAACGTGGGGCGGCTAGCTGCGATCGTCGCTCGATCTCGGGCGACTCATCTCCCACGCCTTGGCGTACTTCCATGAAACATACACGGCGTGGTAAAGGTGCAACAGCAAGCCTTCGCGGCCGTCGAGGAAGCCGAGGCGGAAGAAATAGTTGTAGAGGAACGTCACCAGCGGACGCACGACAATGTTGATGAAGCTAAAACTGCGGTGTCCTTTGGCAACGGCCAACTGCGCGCCCAGCGAGGAGTAGCGGTTCATGTGGCCGATGTAAAGCGTGAGGGTCGGATAGGTGTAATGCACCATCGCATTGCGAAACTGGCGCGTGCGCTGCGGCACTTCCGGCTTCAGTTCGCAACGGTCGTGCGGGTCGTGTCCGGTCACGAATCCCTGCCCGCGTCGGAACAGGCGCAGCTTGGGATCGGGATAGAAACCGCCGTGACATATCCAGCGCCCCAGGAATAGATTCTTGCGTGGCAGCCAATAGCCACTAGCGGCGTTTGGATCGGCGATCGCGGCGCGAATTTCTTCGGCCAGACCGGGGCTTACTTCTTCGTCGGCGTCGAGCAGCAAGACCCAGTCTTTCGTGCAGAGATCGATCGCGTACTGCTTCTGGGCCACATAGCCGCGCCAGGGTTCGATGATAACGCGGGCTCCGCGTTCGCGCGCGATCTCGCAGGTGCGGTCTTTCGAGCCGGAATCGACCAGCACGATCTCATCCGCCCAGCCCACGCTGGCCAGGGTGCGGCCGATGTTGGCCTCTTCGTCCATCGCCACGATCGCTGCGGAAAGAGTCATAGGCGCGAGAACATGCGCAGATCGGTTTCGACGCGGTATTGTCTCACACCGAATGTTCCGCTGGCGGCACGTTGACGCCGCGCCGCCCAACTTCCGACAACAGAAATACGATCAGGATCAGCAGTTCCGGCTCGATCGGATGGCGATAACGCGCGTGCGGAAAAACAAAATAATAAACCGCGGGATACGTCAGCACGAGACCCGCGAAAAGCCATGCCCCCGGCCGCTTTTGGCGCAGAGCGCGGCCGAGCCCCCAGAGGGCGAGCACCGATGTCGCCAGAAACGCCGAACTGCGGAAGTCCACCGGGGCCACGCTGCTGGTCGGCCGGGGCACGCCGTTCCAAAAGTAAAAGAAGCGCTTCAGGCTGATCACGGCAAACCGCGCAGGATGCTCACGAATCCAGTCGAACGCGAAGCGCTTGCATTCGGCGGAGTACGCGAGTTCGCCCATGCGCTGAAATTTCTCGAGTTCCAACTGGTTGAGATTGGGCTGGAAGTAAGGCATCAGCATGCCGTCGGCCGATGGGCCGTTGCCCAGGCGGAACTGCAATCCGAAATCATCGCGAATAAATACGAAGCGTCCGAAAACTTCATAGTTCCGGACCAGCCAGGGCGATAGAACCAGAAAGAACACGAAGGAAGATAACACCACGCTACCCAGCGAGGAGAGGCCGCGCCGGTAGCGCTGCCGCCAGATCCAGAGGCCGCAGAAGGGCAGAAAGGCCAGCATAGTGGGGTTGGCGAGCGCCCCCACGCCATACAGTGCGCCGAACACCACCCAGCCGCGCAAGCCCGGCCACTCCTGCAACTCCAGCGCAAGCAGGAAGAGATACGCCAGCACAAGCGGAGTGAAGGTTGTGTCCCAAATCCAGTGCACGCCCCAATACCAGACGTAGGGACACAGCGCCCAGGTGTAGGCGGACCACAGCGCAACCCGTTCTCCGAAAGTCCGGTGCGCGATCCAGAAAATGGGGATGCAGGTGATCGTTGCGAGTACAGCGTTGATGCTCAGCAATATCCACGCGGAAGCGTAGGTGTAAATGCCGAAGACTTTGAACACTCCGCCGATCAGGTAGGGATAAAGCGGAGGCTCCCACGCCGAAGGGCCGGTGTCGCCTTCATAAGGACTGCTGAAGCCGTGTCCCTGGGCAATGGAGCGGCCGACGCGGCCCATCTCCCAGCCGAAGCCGAAGTTGTCGTCGCCCGGCCGGGTTCGATACTGGTGGAATATTCCGATCGTCGCCAGTTGCAGCACCAACGACAGGGGCAAGAGCCACAGAAAGGATCTGGGGAGTGCAGGCCGGGGAGGTCTCGCCATCGCGCGTTAGTGTATCAGGCGAAAGGCAACGTTTCCCCGCGCCTGGCTACATTTGACCACCCGGCGTAGTGGAAGCCGGCTGTGCCACGGGCGCCGCATCGGGACGTGGCGCGACATAGGGCACATTCGGCAAATGCGTGACCTGGCCGCGGGTGGCCTCGGCTACGTCGATGCCGGCATGATCAAGCAGCAGTCCGGTTGCGCGATCCATTTCGATGCGCGACTTCTCATAGGCTGCCTTCGCTGAAACCAGATTCGACTCCGTCGTGGTCAGGGTGGCGGCATCCTGCAAAATTGCAGTCTGCGTGGTGAGGCCCACTTTCAGTTTCTGTTGATCGGCGTCCAGAGTCTGGTGCGCTAGATCGACGGCGGACTGCGCCGCCTGCACTGCAGCGCGGTTCTGCCGGACGTCAAATTGCGCGTTACGAACCTCGATCCTCACCTGGTTCTCCAGCTGGTGCTGCCGCACCAATGCCTGGCGGTATTCGAGCTCAGCGCGTACCTGGTTCGATTGCGCCAGGCGATTGCGAAGCGGGATGGTCAGGGTCAGACCGATGCCCCTGTCGGGCGCAGTCGAATTCACCAACTGATTCAGAGTGCCGCCGTAGCTCACGGAGGTTGTGTTCTGAAACGCCGGTGGAAGGGTTGTGTAGCAGTGGAACGTTACCGTGCCGGAGCATTGCGGAAGCGCGATGTTCCCGCCCACTCCCGAGCCACCGTAATAGGCAAAGGCATCGAGAGTTGGAAGCATGGCATTGCGCACCGCCTTGTTGTTGATGTCGCGCGAGTTGAGGTCAATGCGCGATTCGACCAGTTCGGCGCGGTGGTGGAGCGCGTCGTTGATCAAGTCCTGCGTGGGCACGACCGCTTCCTCTTGCGGGACTTGCATGGTTGACGTAGGAATCACGTCGGCCTCGGCGAGCACCGGGTCCTCGATGCTGCGGCTGATCGCATTCTTGATCAGCAGTTGCTGCAGTTGCAGATTGTTCTGGGCCACGATCAGGTTCTGCTGGTCGGTGGATACGATGCTCTCCGCGCTGACCACCTGAATGGGAGGCACGGTGCCGACTTGCGCCTGGCGTTTCGAATCGTCCAGCGCTTTCTGGCCATAAGTCAGGGATTCCTGCTGCACCCGCACATTTTCGTAGGCATAGACCAGGTCCCAATACATATTCTCGATCTGATCGACCGTGGTGATGACTTGCAGGCGGAAGGCAACGTCGGAGATCTCGCGGTTGTTCCTGGCAATGCGGATGAAGCGCGTGTTGGGCAGAAGGCCGAAGCCCTGCAGCAGGTTTTGCGTGACGCGGAACTGGAAGTTGGAGGCCAGCGAGGGACTCAAGAGGCTGGTGGGATTGTTGGTGGTGAGGTGGCTGTTGTTGAAGGCCCCGGTCACGGTAGTGCCCCACTGGAAGCCCTGCGTATAGCCGAAATTCGACGTGTAGGTGTTCTGCGCCAGGACCGGAACCGGACTGAGCGCGCTGGTCGATTCCGTGTTGTTCTTGTCGAGCTGGAGTGTGCCGGTGAGCTGAGGATCAAAGCTGGTGATGGGCGATCCGGTGCCCAGCGTGGAACTGACCAGTCCGTTGGTGCCGGTGCCGGCGCCGCCCGCCGCCACGGTGGTGCCTCCGGTGCCGGAGCCCACGCTGCTGCCGAGTCCGCCAACCCCGCCGCCGGGGGTGTTCTGCACGATGCCGGTATTCACCCCGAGAATGCTGGCCCCGGATTTGGCGCGGAGTAGGTCGGCTTCGGCGATATTCAGGTTATAGCGGGCAATATCGAGATCGAGATTGTTCTCGAGTGCGAGCGCGATGGCGTCATCGATCGAAAGATAAATCTTGCCATCGCGCATGAGCGAATCGATGCGCGGCGAGTTGCCCAGGATTGGCTCCGGGAGCTGCTGCGGCATATAGGGCTGCAGCAGGTGAGGAAACGCAGCGCGCGGAACCGAGTAGTCCTTCAGATGAATAAGCTGCGGCTCCGCGGGCTGCGGCGCCAAGGGCGGCGCCGATTGGGATGACGCCGCGGGCGGAGCCTCCTGGGCCACGAGCGCAGCCGGAGCGGTCCCGAGGAGAACGGTCGAGGCCAAACACAACGGCAACAACCGGACAAAAGAAATCAAACGCGGTAGAGACATGATTCTTCTCCTTGCAGAAGAGCGGTGGCACATTCTTTCGCAATCAGATTCGACGACGCCAGTGCTGGATGCGAGGCACTGTCACTTCATCTTAGCGGGAGAAGATTCCCCGCAAGGGTGGGGGATTGTAAAGAATTGTTTAGGCCGAAACAATCAGGGCGCGGCTGGCGGCCGCGCCCTGGTCATCATCCCTGGTCATCACCCAAATCCAGAAAGCTCGCTGGATGAGCCTACTGCTGTGGGGGCTGCGCAGGAGCCATTTCCGGCAGATCTTTGCGCGGGGCCACGTAGGGAACGTTGGGCATACGCGTGACCTGTCCCTTGGCGGCATCGTCGACGCTAATGCCGGCGTGATCGAGCGTGACGCCGGTGGCCCGATCCAACTCGATGCGCGATTTTTCGTAGGCGGCCATGGCCGACATCAGCGTGGACTCCGCCGTCGCCAGCGCACTCTGGGTCTGCAGCACCGCGGTCGTGGTCGAAGTACCGAACTTATATTTCTTCTGCTCGGCATCGAGCGACTGCTTGGCGTAATCCACCGCGGCTTGGGCGGACGCTACACTGGCGCGATTCTGTTCGACCCCGAACTGGGCGTTGCGAACCTCGATGCTGACCTGGTTTTCGAGCTGTTGCAGGCGCATCTGGGCTTGCTGGTACTCCAGTTCCGACCGGATCTGCGTGGCCTGGGCCGCGCGATTGCGGATCGGGATGTTGAGTTGCAGGCCCACACCTTTGTCGGGAGCGGTGGAATTGATGAGCTGGTTCAGAGTGGAGCCGTAGCTTGTTGACGGCGCGATCCCAGTCTGTCCCAACAGGGGGTCAGGAGTGGTGGTGGCGCAGTAAGGTTGGGAAGGGTCGCGGCAGAGATTCGACGGGTTTTGTGAGCCCCCTAATCCAGAGCCACCGTAGTAGGCGAACAGGTCAAGGGAGGGCAGCAAAGCGTTCCGCACCGCTTTGTTGCTCTGTTCAGTCGTATTGAGCTGGATGCGTTCCTCCACCAGATCAGCACGGTGGCGCAAGGCGTCGGCAACCAGATCCTGGGTGGGCTGGACCGGCTCATGTTCAGGTAGTTCCATGGTGGAAGTGGGGATCACTTCTGCCCCCGCCAGAATCTGATCGCGCAAAGTGCGACTGAGCGCGTTCTTCATGAGCAACTGCTGCAACTGCAGATTCGTCAACGCAACCGTCAGTGCTTGCTGGTCCTGGGCGACTGTGCTCTGGGCCCGGACGACCTCAATCGGCGCCAGGCTCCCGATCTCCACCTGCTTTTGGGTGTCGGAGAGCGTCTTTTGCGCAAAAGCCAGCGATTCCTTCTGCACGCGCGCGTTTTCGTAGGCGTAGACGAGATCCCAGTACATGTTCTGAATCTGATCGACGGTGGTGATGATTTGCAGGCGGAACGCCACATCGGAAAGTTCGCGATTGTTCTTGGCGATACGGATGTAGCGAGTATTGCCAGCGGTGCCAAATCCCTGCAGCAGATGCTGCGTGAGCCTGAACTGGAAACCAGAATTCAGAGCTGGGCTGACTGTCTGGAACGCACTGTTGGTTGTAGTCCGGGTATTGTTGAAGCCAACCGAGACGTTGGTGCCCCACTGAAACCCTTGAGTGTACGTGAAGTTTCCGGTGGTTGTCTTTTGATTTGTTCCGACAAACGGGCTAGTCGGAATGAAATTGGCGTGATCGCTCTGCAACGTCCCCGTAAGAATCGGGTCGAAGCTCGTGATCTGAGGCCCAAACCCCAGGGTCGAGCCCACCAAACCGCCCGCGCCGGCGCCTGCTCCACTCGCACCGAGAGTGGTTCCGCCCGTGCCGGAGCCGACCTGTCCTCCCAGGCCGCCGACGCCGCCGCCAGGGGTATTCTGCACCACGCCGCTATTCACGCCGAGAGTGACAGCGCCGGCTTTCGCGCGGAGAATGTCGGTGTCGGCGATATTCAGGTTATAGCGCGCAATGGCGATGTCGAGGTTGTTCTCCAGCGCCAGCGCGATGGCATCATCAAGCGACAAATAGAGCTTGCCGTCGTGCATGAGCGAATCGATCCGCGCGGTGTTGGCCAGGTTGGGCGCGGACAAGTGCCGGGGCGTGTACGGCCCGATCGGATTGGGAAAGTGCGACACCGGCTTGGCGTAGTTCAGGACCGGCAAGGGTCTTGCTTCCGGCGTATTCTGCGGCGTGGGAGCCACGGGCGCTTCCTGGGCCCAGCACGTGAGGCTCAGCGTCGTAAACAGGCTGGCGATGGCGGCGATCCGGATCGTCGAGGTAAAACGTGCGAATGGCATCTACTCTTCTCCGTTCGTTTCTACCGGTTCGTTAAGACCGATTCGTTAAGACTGACGATTAAGACTGTTGCAAAAAAAACGCTTGACTTGCGACCTGCGACAGCCGAACTCCTCAAAATAAAGCTCTACTCAGGCATTGGTACGCAAAGAACGGGCGGAAGGTTCCTGAAAGCTTAGGAGAAAAACGACCTCCGTTCAGCGCTCACAATTGCAACAGCCTAAGTAAGTTGGGACCGGGCGGCGCAGAAATCTCCATCCCGCAAACCATATCCCGCGGAAACCATTCAGTATATCTGACCGAAACTGGACTTGGCCTTTACTACATGCCCCAGGGAACTGGTAAATTGCTGGCCAAGCCCGAAATCGGTTGGATGATGCGACCCGGGTGCGAGACTCGAAAGATCGCGGGATGCGCAATCTCAAAGTGATTCTCTCCTATGACGGCGCAGAATTCTCCGGCTGGCAGGTGCAGCCCCACGCCCTCACGGTGCAGGGCACACTAGCCTCAGCCGTTGGACGAATTACGGGAGAAAAGGTATTGCCGCAGGGCTCGGGGCGAACCGACGCGGGAGTCCACGCGCTGGCGCAGGTGGTGACATTTGTCACGGAGTCTTCGGTCCCCACGGAAAATTTCGTGAAGGCTCTGAATGATATTCTGCCGGCCTCGGTGCGCGTACTGGAAGTGACGGAAGCGCCCGCGGAATTCCACGCCCGGCATTCGGCGCGGGCCAAGACCTATCGTTACCGGATTTATCGGGAAGCGATTTGTCCGCCGTTCCTGGCGCGCTATGTGTGGCACTATCCGTATCCGCTCGATGAAGAAGCGATGGCGCGCGCGGCGTTGCTGGTGATGGGAGAACACGATTTCACTTCGTTCGCTGCGGTGGACCCAGAGAGAACAGTGAACCGCGAAGGGCACGAAGGTTCACGAAGGGAAGCCGAGTGTCCGTCGAATGTGCGGACGATATTTTCTTCGTCGTGGCGGCGGGCCGGGGAAGAGTTGGCTTACACGGTGCGCGGCTCGGGATTCCTGCACCACATGGTGCGCAATCTGGTGGGCACCTTCATCTCTGGTGGGCAAGGGTACGCTGCAGGTGGAGGACGTGACCCGCATCCTCGAGGCGCGCCAGCGGTCGGCGGCGGGTGCAACCGCTCCCGCCAGCGGGCTGTATCTGGTAAATGTAGAGTACTAGCGAGCCGCGTGAAGCCTTCCAATTTGTCGTTACGGACTGCGTATGGCCCTTGACGTTCAAGTCGCGGTGCGGCGAATTTCGTCGGTGAATCCGGCGACGGGTGAAGTTCTGCGGGAACTCGAATGCGCCAGCCAAGGTGAAGTCCAGACGGCCGTGGAGCGGGCGCGCGCTGCCCAGACTGCCTGGGTAGAGTTGGGGCTGCGACGGCGGATCGCGGTGCTGCGCGAATTCCAGGGAAAACTGCACGCGAAAAAATCCGAAATTGCAGCGGCTATCACGCGCGAAGCCGGCAAGCCGCAGGCTGAGGCGCTGGTCACAGAAGTTATGGTGGTGCTCGATGCTGCCCGGTTTCTCATTGACAACGCACACCGCCTGCTGCGCGACGAACCCGTCGCCCATGGCAATCTTGCCACGAAACTCAAGAGCGGGCGCCTGTTGCGCGAGCCCTACGGCGTAATTGGGATTATTTCTCCGTGGAACTATCCGTTTTCGATTCCCGCGACTGAGACCCTGGCCGCTTTGGTGGCAGGAAATGCAGTCATACTGAAGCCGTCGGAATTAACTTCTCTTGTAGCGCTGGAATTGCGCGCTCTGCTGCACGCGGCGGGCGTTCCTGAAGATGTTTTTCAGGTGATCGTGGGCGACGGCGCGACCGGTGCGGCCGTCATGCAGTCGCAGATCGACAAGCTGGTGTTTACCGGCAGCGTTGCGACTGGCAAACGCATCGCCGCGGCCGCAGCCGAGCGCCTGCTGCCAGTAGTGCTCGAACTTGGCGGCAAAGACCCCATGCTGGTGCTCGACGACGCCGACGTGGACGTGGCTTCGAGCGCGGCAGTGTGGGGAGCGTTCGTCAATGCAGGGCAGGCCTGTCTGTCAGTCGAACGGTGCTATGTGCATCGCAGTTTGCACGACGATTTTCTGCGGGCGTGCTCGGAAAAAGCCGCGAAGCTGCGCGTGGGTAATGGCATGGATCCGCGAACCGACGTCGGCCCGCTCATCCACGACCGTCAGTTGCGGATTGTGGAATCACAAGTGGAAGATGCGAAAGCGCAAGGCGCACGGATCCTGGCGGGCGGGACGCGACTGCCGGAACTGGGGGCGAACTTCTACGCTCCCACGGTGCTGGCTGGGGTGACGCATGGAATGCGCATCATGCATGAGGAAACATTTGGCCCGGTGCTGCCCATGGCGGCCTTCAACAGCGACGACGAAGCCGTGCGCCTGGCCAACGATTCGGAGTACGGGCTCGCGGCCAGCGTGTGGACGCGTGACCGCGCCCGCGGCGAGCGCCTGGCACGGCGCATTCTCGCGGGCACGGTCATGGTCAATGACGTGATCTCCTGCTTCGGCATCAGTGAGGCGCCCCACGGCGGATGGAAGGCCAGCGGAGTGGGGCGCACTCACGGGCGCTTCGGCCTGGAAGAAATAGTCCGTCTGAAATATCTCGACGTGGACCGCATGCCGGGGATGAAAAAAGTCTGGTGGTATGGGTACGGCGACAGCTTCACCCGCCAGATGGAAGGTTTTCTGGATATGCAGTTCGCGCGGAGGCTCGGGACCCGTCTGCGCGGAGCGTTACGCGCGGCTCGGGTCATCCGACGGAAGCAGCTATGAGAAAACTCATGTAGGGACGGCCGCCTTCGGCCGTCTGGCTTGGGCGAAGCCCAGCCGCACTCCTTATCAGTCATTCATCGGTCATTTATCCGTCATTCGTCAATCCGGTCGCCGTGGCTCGGGGGCTGCGAGATCACCAGGAATCGCACCGGGCTGGAGGATGGGTTGCGGATCTGGTGGCGCGCTCCCGCAGGAACTCGTATGCCGCTTCCGGCGGGCAGCAACGTGGTTTGGCCCTCCATCTCCAGGAGCGCTTCACCGGCGAGGATGTAGAAGAATTGCTGGGCGCGCTGGTGATGGTGACGAATTTCGGCGGCGCCCGGGGGCATGAACTCCTCGATCACGCTGAGTTGTTCGTCTTTCACCAGATGCCAGCCGTCACAATCGTTTCCCCAGCGATAGTGCTCCGCGTTTCCACGGCTCACCGAGCCCGGTCGAATGGAACTCGATTGAGCGGAAGCAGGTCGGATTTTTCTGGCCATGCTTTTCACCTCCTGCTTTTCGTCTCCTCCCGAGGAGTGTATCTTGTGGCCATGAGCCTTCCTACGCATTCCGCTCCGGGCTCCGATCCCCAGTGGGAACTGCTGCGGCACACTGTGGCCACCGTAGCCTATCGCGGCGGAAAAGCCGTACGCAACGCACCGGCTGGCTTTGCCGAATTTCAAGGCGGTGAAGGTGTGCGCAGGCCCGGGCAAATCCTGGCGCACGTGGGCGATCTTTTCGACTGGGCCTTGTCGATTGCCACGGGCCAGCGCACCTGGCACGACTCGAAACCTCTGCCGTGGGACAAGGAAATTGAAAGATTCTTCGCCACGCTGAAAAAGTTCGACGAGTTCCTGGCGTCGAACGAGCCGGTGCAGGCTCCGCTGGAAAAGTTGTTTCAAGGCCCGGTCGCCGATGCATTGACGCACGTGGGCCAGATCGCTCTGCTGCGGCGTATGGCCGGGTCGCCGGTCAAAGGGGAAAGCTATTTCGATGCCGAAATTGTGATCGGGTGCGTGGGGGCGGATCAGACCAAACCGAAGTCCGAGTTCTAATAGCGACCCGCCGGCGCTTACTTCGAGCGATTCCGGTACAGGGACGCATCCACTTGTTGGGCCATCCTTTCCACATCCAGAGCTCTCTCCAGGAATTCCGCGAGTTGCGGTGCGATCTCTTTCGGCCTGCTCAGCACATCGCGGTACTGGAGGCGGAGGGCTTTGACGTACGCCTCGCTGTCGAGCCAGGCGTAGACCTCGCGCAGGTGCTTCTCGAATGCCGCGGAGATCGTGGCCGGATTGGCCCCTTCCTTGTACGTGCCCCGGCGGCGCAGCATCTGATCTTGCGATGCCAGCACTTCCGGCAGCGGCCGCTGCATGAAAATGACCCGGTATTCGTGACCGGCAGGGAGTGAAAGCAGCAGCCGGGAGATCACCTTCACTACTTTGCCTTCGGCCTCGGCGATGCAGGCTGGATCGTTGGGCAGTTGCTTGATCCGTTCCCATTCGAGATAGCCGCGCGGGTTATCAGCGTCGGCCTGGCGCTCGCCATCGGAGAGTGCGGTCATGCCGCCCGCCACCAGCATCTGCATCATCAGAGATGTACCCGAGCGGGGCAGTCCGGAAACGATCGTGATCATGCGTTTCTTTTGTCCTCAGCTTTGATTCTTCAGCGGCACTTCGGCGCGGTAGATGGCCTGCCAGCGGCCCGCTTTGAAGATATAAATCGAACTGCCGTTCATGTGCACCGGAACCTTTTCTCCACCACAAGTCGCGTACTGTTCAGCTTTGTAGGTGAGCAGGTAGGCGCCGGAGGCGAGCGGGAGCACGCCGAAGTCGGAGAGACTGTAGCCTTCAACGATGCACACTTTGGCGGAGGTCTTCTGCTCCTCCAGTTGCTGATCGCGAGAGAACGTGCCGTCCTCGCCCCAGAACACTCCGTTTTCGGGAATGTGATTGCGGAAATAGTACTGATCCTTTGCTTTCCAGGCTTCGAAGAAGCCGATCTCCGTGTGCATCAGTTCCTGGTCAACGCCCGCCTTCGGGTGCGCCGTTTGGGCCTGCATTGGATGGACCGGAAACACCGCGGCGATCAGGGCTCCGGCACAAATAAAAAATATCTTCTGCGGTTTGTTCATGGGAGGTCATCCCGGCGTCCGCCGGAGTAGGCCCTAGCATACGACATTGCCGCCTTTGAGGCAGATGCGGACACGAGTGTCCGCGCCCCGCGTTTCGGATACAATGTCGCTCGTAGGGCCGAATCTGGCGGCGTGCGCGCCGCGCGAATGAGGGTAAGCGCTTTGGCGACGGGCGAAATCTCCACCTCGGGTACACAAACTCCTCCGCAGCTTCCCCACCATAAGGTCAAGATCAAGAAGGCGGGGCAGCGCGCCTGCAACGAAAAAAACGAGAAGGGTAAATTCTGCGGCGGACATTTGAAGCGCTGGTTCTATACCACCGACGTCCTGGAGCAGGCTTGCGGGGATGCCGAGAAAGCCTGGGGGCCCGACGCCGAGGTCTACCGCTGCGAGCACTGCAAAACCCTGTACCTGCCGAACCCGGCGGAAGCCGTAGTAAACGTGGCCGGGCAGGGGATGATCTCGGTATTCGGGCTGACGCTGCCCCCGAAGCAAAAGTGACTAGCTTCTAGCTGTAGTCGCGGTACCGACCGGCTTAGGAGCGAGCCGAGCTTTTCGCTCGGCAGGACCGCCGAGGGCGCCCGTCCCCACATGAGTTTTGCCAGAAGCTAGCAGCTAGCAGCTAGAAGCCAGGAGCTAGAAGCTGACCACTCCCGATCTCATCTACGACTGGAATCAGAAACTTCCGCCGGGGTGGAAGCCACCGGGGCCGGTGCTGCTCAATGATGAGAGCCTGCGCGACGGCCTGCAATCGCCTTCGGTGCGCGATCCCTCGATTCTCGAGAAAATCGAAATCCTTCATCTGATGGAGGCGCTGGGCATTGATTCGCTCGATCTCGGGCTGCCGGGCGCGGGGCCGCGCGCGGTCGAGGCCGTGACCGCGCTGGCGTTGGAAATTGTCGCGAACAAGCTGAAGATTCGCGCCAACTGCGCCGCGCGCACCCACGAGAATGACATTCGCCCGATCGCTGAGATCGTGCAGAAGACGGGGCTGCGCATCGAGGCGGCGACCTTCATCGGATCCAGTCCGATCCGGAGATTTACCGAAGGCTGGACCGACGATTTTCTGTTGCACACCACCGAGAAGGCGATCCACTATGCGGTTTCGCTCGGCCTCGACGTCATGTACGTTACTGAGGACACCAGCCGCTGCGATCCGGAGACGGTAAAGCGCCTGTATACGGCCGCGATCAGCTGCGGCGCGCGCGCCATCTGCATCTGCGATACGGCGGGTCACGCCACGCCCATGGGCACCCTGGCGCTGGTGCGGTTTGTGATTGAGGAAGTCGTGAAGCCGTCGGGCGAAAATATTCGGGTCGACTGGCACGGGCACAGCGACCGCGGGCTCGCCATTGCCAATTCAATGGCGGCGATTATCGCGGGCGCGAATTGCGTGCACGGGTGCGCCATCGGATTAGGCGAACGCGTAGGCAACACGCAGCTCGACCAGATGCTGGTCAATCTGAAGCTGATGGGTATTCCGCCCTGGGATCGCCAGGACCTGACCAAGCTTAAGCCGTATTGCCAGGCGGTGTCGCGGGCGACGGGTGTGCCCATTCCGGCAAATTATCCGGTGGTCGGGGACGATGCGTTTCGTACGGCCACGGGCGTGCACGCGGCCGCGATCATCAAGGCCTATCACAAAGATGATGTCGTGCTGGCGAACACCGTGTATTCTGGAGTGCCTTCCCATGTATTCGGGCTGGAGCAGATCATCGACGTCGGTCCCATGAGCGGAAAATCGAATGTGCTCTTCTGGCTGGAGCGGCGCAACATTCGGCCGACCGACGAAGTCGTGGACCGCATTTATCTTCGCGCCAAGCAGAGCGACCACACCCTGAGCGAGGCGGAAATTCTAGAGTGCGTCAGTCCTGCGTCCGCCAAGAAAGCCTGACTCCATGCCGAATCTACGACATGCGATTCTCGGCGCCGGCGGAGTGGGAGGCCTGATCGGGGCGTGCCTGGCGCGTTCCGGCGCTTCGGTTACGCTGGTCGTCCGTCGCGAGGCGCTCGCGAACTATCCGCGGCAACTGCTCCTCGAGAGTCCCTTTGGCAATTTCGAAGCCGACGTTTCCCTCGCCGCCGAAGTTCCTGCAGTTGACGTGCTCTGGCTCACGGTGAAGGCCACCCAGTTGCGTCCGGCGCTGGCCGCAATCACCCACCCTGCGTCGGTCCCGGCGATTGTCCCGTTGCTCAATGGCGTCGATCATCTCTCCCTGCTGAGGACGAAGTACGGCACAGAAAAAGTCATCGCTGCCACGATTGCCGTCGAATCCGAGCGGGTCGCACCGGGGCACATTGTCCATCGTTCTCCGTTCGCGCGGCTGAACGTGTCTTCGGCCGGACGCACGCTGCTCGAGGGTACGGTCCAACAACTGCAGCAACTGGGGTTCGAGTGCCGGTTCATCGACGACGAGCCCACGCTGATGTGGGGCAAGCTGGTTTTTCTTGCGCCCTTTGCCCTATCGACCACCGCGGCCGATAAGACCACCGGCGAAATACTGTCTGATCCGGTTTGGAGAGAGCGCGGGCTGTCATGTCTGCGGGAAACGGCTGCCGTCGCCGTAGCGGAAGGCGCAAAGGTTGATCCCGACGCAGTGATTGCCGGCGTCATGAAAATGCCAGGCAACATGCGCAGTTCCATGCAGAAGGACGTCGCGCAGGGCAAGCCGCCGGAACTCGATGCCATCGCCGGCCCGATTCTCCGCGGCGCTCGGCGCCACGGCATCGCAGTGCCGGCTACGCAGAAACTGGTGGCAGAGGTCGAGCGGCGGGCGGGATTCGTGCAGAGTTTGCTGGCGTAGTTCTTGCATCCTGAGGCCTCTGACCGATGACGGAGAGCATGCCCGAAGGTCGCGTCTTTCTGACACACCTGGTTACCACCCTCCCGTAATGCTCCGTTCCATAATTAGCCAATCCTAATCCCTCCCCACCCGTTGTAAACTGAGCCTTAACCCCCATGAGCCCGATTCCCCCGCGCCCGGACTTGCCGGACCTCTCGCTCGCTTCCGCTTTGCCACAGCAAGTGCAGCAGGAGGTGGCTCGACTGGCCGCCTCGCCCGAGGTGCGGTCGGCATTCAACTGGTTTCGCGTGCAGGAACCGCAACTGGCGCAGTGGCAAATGGAGATGGCGCGGATTCCGGCGCCTCCGTTTGGCGAGTCGGCGCGCGGGGCCTGGCTGGCTGAACGCTTTCGCGAGGTCGCGCTGGATGACGTTCGCATTGATGACGTAGGAAACGTGTCTGGCACCCATCCCGGTTTTGGGCGGCGATATGTGGCTTTGAGCGCGCATATTGACACCGTCTTTCCGGCGAACACACCGCTGAATATTCGCCAGCAGGGAAGCCGCATCTACGGGCCGGGAGTTTCGGACAACGGTGCGGGAGTGGCGGCTCTGCTGGGGATTGCGGCCCTCCTGCGGACGGTGCGCATCCGGCATGCGCTGCCGTTTCTGTTTATCGGCAATGTCGGCGAAGAAGGGGAAGGCGACCTGCGCGGCATGCGGCACATTTTTTCCACGCCGCGCTGGAAGGATTCAATCGCCTACAGCCTGGTGCTCGATGGCGCGGGCGCGGACACCATTGTGGCCGAGGCCCTCGGCAGCCGGCGCTTTGAGGTGATCGTGCGTGGCCCGGGCGGGCACTCGTGGAGCGATTTTGGCGCGCCCAATCCCATTGTGATTCTGGCCAGGGCCATCGAAACTTTTACTGCGACCCGGGTCCCGACCACTCCGAAGACTACCTTCAACATCGGAGTAATTCGCGGCGGGACTTCGGTGAATTCAATTCCCGAGTCCGCCAGCATGAAGGTGGATATCCGCTCGACTTCCATGGCGGAGATGGAGCGCCTGGAGCAAGGCCTGCGCCTGGCGCTGAATCGCGCGGTAGAGGACGAGACCATGGCGGCCGAGATGCGATCGTCGGCGCAGAAGCGTCCCTCGGGCGTGAGTTGCGAAGTTGTCGTGATCGGCAACCGTCCCGCGGGAGAGCTGTCCGCGGGCGCGCGAATTTTGCAGGTGGTGCGGGCGGTGGACGCACAACTGGGCAACGCCGCCCAAATCCAGCGGGCTTCGACGGACGCGAATATTCCGCTGTCGCTGGGGCAGGAAGCGATTGCCATTGGCGGTGGCGGGTCGGGCGGCGGGGCACACACTTTGCAGGAGTGGTTCGATTCCAACGGGCGCGAGCTGGGACTGAAGCGGATTTTGCTCACCATGCTGGCGCTGGCGGGGGTGGCGGAATGAAGCTGAGCTCAGGGGGAGTTCTCAAGATGTCGATGACAGAGCATCGCGGATGGAACTTGTGGGTTCTGCTGGGCTCGCTCATCGTGCTTTGGCTGCCGTGCGTAGCGCAGGGTCCGGCGTCAGAAGGCGCGGCTGCCCCAGGCCTCCAAGCCGAAGGCCGACATCATCTTCATGCACGCCAATGTCTACACCGGCGTGCCGGCGAACACTCCGTTCAGTTCCGTGGAGCGGGAAGAAGCGATTGCGGTGCGCGGAGACCGCATCCAGGCCGTGGGCAAGACGCTCGACCTTGAAAAACTGAAGGGCCCGCAGACCCAGGTGGTTGACCTGGGAGGGCATTTCGTCATGCCCGGATTCAACGACGCGCACCTGCATCTCTACGATGCTGGAATCACCAAGCTCAGCGTTGACCTGACCGGCGTTAAGTCTCTGGATGCACTGCGAGAGCGGGTACGAAAGAAGGTCGAAGAATCAAAGGGCGCCGATTGGATTCTGGGCTCCGGCTGGGACGAAACCCTTTGGCCCGTGAAAGTGACTCCCACGCGCTGGGATCTGGACGAAGTGTCGGACGGACATCCAGTGTTTCTGGGACGGATCGACGGCCACATCGCCGTCGCCAATACCCGGGCGCTGCAATTGGCGCAGCATCACGCTGGCCAGCCGCGATCCCCAAGGCGGGCATATTGACCGCAACGACAATGGCGAGCCTACGGGAATTCTGCGAGAAACCGCGCAGGCTGCGGTGCTCGACGTGATTCCCAAACCGACGCACGACCAACGCCGGCAGGCGCTGGAAGTTGCCCTGGCCGATCTGGCCGAGCATGGCGTCACTTCGGCCCAGGATTATTCTCCCGACTGGGAGAATTTTCAGATCTACGAAGATCTGGAAAAGGAAGGCAAACTCACGGCGCGCATTTCCGAATGGCTCCCCTTTGACGATTCCTTGGAGGAGTTGGACCGGAAGCGCGAATCGCATCCGCAGTCGGATTTGATGCTGCACACCGGGATGCTCAAGGGATTCATGGACGGCTCGCTCGGATCGCACACGGCGGCGTTGCTGGAGCCCTATGCCGACGATCCCAAGAACTCCGGCTTGCCGCGATACGACGCCGCCAAGCTGAACGACATGACCAGAGAGCGCTTGCTGGCGGGCTACCAGATTGGGTTTCACGCCATCGGCGACAAAGGTGTGCAGATGGCGCTCGATGCATTTGCCGAAGCCGAGAAAGCCGCGCGCGAGGACCACGTGAAAGCGCCCAACGGCGGCAACGATTTCCGCCTGCGCATTGAGCATGCGCAAGTCACCACTCCGGCGCAGATTGCGCGATTCAAGGAGTTGAAAGTGATTGCCTCCATGCAGCCCAGCCATCTGCTCACCGACATGCGCTGGGCCCAGGACCGCCTGGGGCCGAAGCGGGCCGCGACTTCCTACGCCTGGCTGGCTTTTCTCAACAAAGGCGTGACCTTGGCGTTCGGCACCGACTATCCGGTGGAACCAGTCAATCCCGTTCCGCGGACTCTACGCCGCAGTCACGCGCAAGAGCGTGGACGGCAAGCAGGAATATTTCCCCGCAGCAGCGGCTTACCATGGATCAGGCGATTTCGGCCTACACCACGGGCTCCGCCTTCGCCGAGTTCGAGGAGAAAGAAAAAGGTGAGCTGGTGCCGGGAATGCTGGCGGATTTTGTGGTTCTTGACCGGGATGTGACCGCCAGTTCGCCGGAGAAGTTGCTGGCGACCAAGGTGCTGCGTACCGTGGTGGGCGGCAAGACCGTCTACGAGGCCCAGTAAGTGCCGTTGGGTTCTTTCCTCTGATCTGCTTGGCTTGATCTGCTTCGCTCGGATTGCGCTGAGGAGTGCCTGCGCCTGAAATCCGGTTGCCATCAAACGCTTTTGCTGGTTTGTGCGTCTAATAGGGGAAGCTTGCTCGACAGTCGTCGCCCCCGCCGACGTGCGGCTGTGACCTGTTTAGTAAATGGGTATAATGTAAGGGTTTGTGAGTTCTGGGAGGAAGTAGACATATGGATTCGGGCGCTATGTGGATGCGCATGAAGGCTCATGGCTGGGCCTACACGCTGAGTATTCTGGCAACGCTTTCGGTCGGCATTCTGATCGGGACGGTCATTTCCTACGGAGTCAAAGGGAAAGAAGGGCAGAAAAGCGACGCGACGCCGCTTGCCTTGCCTTCGCCGCAGCAGATGTCGAACGCTTTCTCGCAGATCGCGAAGCAGCTGGAACCGAGCGTAGTCAACATCAACACGGAATCGACCATCAAGAACGTTCACCGCCGCGGGGGGCAGGACGACGAAGATGGCGGCGGGATGGACGACTTCTTCAACCACTTCTTCGGTGGTCCCGGCGGCCAGGCTGGTCCCGGCGATGGCGCGATTCGTGAGCGCTCCCTGGGTTCCGGTGTGATCGTTGATGCCAAGGGCTACATCGTCACCAACCGGCATGTGATCGAGAAGGCTGACCGCATTCGCGTGCGCTTTGAGGACGATCCTCCGGGCGTGCAGCACGACGCCAAGGTGATTGGATCGGATCAGGAGACGGACCTGGCAGTGATCAAGGTCGACGTGAACCGTGCGCTGCCGGCCGCCAAGATGGGCAACTCCGACAGCATGCAGGTAGGCGATTGGGTTCTGGCCGTGGGCAGCCCGTTCGGTCTGTCGGAGACCGTAACCGCGGGAATCGTTTCAGCCAAGGGGCGCGACATCGTGCCCGGACGCCAGTTCCAGACTTTTATCCAGACCGACGCCGCCATCAACCCCGGTAACTCGGGCGGACCGCTGGTCAACATGAATGGGGAAGTCATCGGCATTAATACGGCGATTCTGAGCGACACCAATGCCTACGCGGGCGTGGGTTTCGCGCTGCCGTCCAAAACCGTGGTCGACGTTTACAACCAGTTGACCGGGCCGGAGCACAAGGTCTCGCGCGGTTCCATCGGCATCATGTTTGATGCGGTCGAGAATCCCGCCATTGCTCGCGTCTATGGCTCAGGGACCGGCGTAACCGTTTCCAGCGTCGTGGCTGGCAGTCCGGCCGACCAGGCCGGATTGAAAGTCGGCGACACCATCACCAGCGTGGATGGCAAGAAGGTCACAAAGGGCAACGAACTGGTGGCCGACATTGCGTCGCGCAAGCCGGGATCGAAGGTGATGCTGGGTTTCCTGCGCAATGGCAAGTCCCAGGATGCCACGGTCACCATTGCCGATCGCGCCAAGCTCTTCGCTGCGCGCTTGGGAGAGGACCAGGAGAACGACGACGAGAGCGCTCCCAAGCAGAGCAAGTTCGGCGTAACCGTTCGCAAGGTGACGCCGGAAATGGCTGATCGCCTCGACATGCCCGCGGGTAAAGGGGTCATCGTTCAGGATGTGAAGCCGGGCTCTTTTGCCGAAGATGTGAACCTGGGGCGCGGCGACATCGTTCTGGAAATTAACAAGCAGCCGGTGAATAGCGAAGAAGATTTCGCCCGGATCGAGTCAAGCCTCAAGAGCGGCCAGGACGTAGTTTTCCTGGTGCGGCAGCGGGGTTCGTCGCGGCAGGACGGAACCATCTTCCTGGCCGGTACACTTCCGTAACTGAAATAGGCCCAACGGGAACTGGCACTGTACCCTCATATCGAGGATGATTACAATGCCAGCGTCCGGTTGGGCTTTTTATTTTTGCCAGATCATTGGGCGAGGCGGAGTTGTTTGAGGAAGGGTTTGCGTTGATGGCTGAGGCTCTGGTTGGAATCCGGAGAGCTGGATTCAGCGCGGTTTGCGCGCTGCTCTTGACGTGTGCGTGGGTTCCGGTGGCGAGGGCGCGGCAGAGTTCAACCCCCGACGCTGCGACAAAGCCCGCGACTGCAAAAGCTAGTACCCGGAAGCGTCACAAACGGATAACTACGGCGTCAACGTCGACGAAATCCGCGAGTTCCACTCACACCGCGTCCACCCGGCATCACTCCTCGCGCCGGAAGAAGTCGGCCCGGTCGCGGGGCCAGCAGAAAATCGACTCGGAGAGAGTCCAGGCCATTCAGGAAGCCCTGATCCGCGAACACTACCTGAGCGGCGAAGCCACGGGCAAGTGGAACCAGGCCAGCGAAGAGGCTATGCGCCGGTATCAGGGCGACCACGGCTGGCAGACCAAGACCGTCCCCGACTCGCGCGCTCTGATCAAACTGGGATTAGGCCCGAGCAATGACCACCTGCTCAATCCCGAGAGCGCGATGATTACCAAACCAGATGCACCGCGAGCCGAGCCGGTACCCGTGACGCCGCAGACTGTGTCGCCGGCAACCTCGCCCGCTGCGCCGACGGCCGATCCCGCGCCGAGTGCCAACCATACTGATTCGTCCCGCCCGCAGTAGAACTTCAGCACTCAGCCATCAGCACCCAGCATTCAGCCCTTATGATCTTCGCTCTCCTGAGAGGTGGCTGAGTGCTAACTGCTAACTGCCGCTCTTCCGGTAGCTGCCCATCATCGGCCGCGGAAAATACGGCAGTGCCTGATTGCTGATGATGGCGCGGGGATTGGCTTCAACTAGAACCTCGGCGATTTCTTCTCCGCAGATTTCAGCCGCGGCATCCCGCGAAGTGGAAAGAATAGGAACACGTTTCAACGGATCGTGCGCGTCGGTGGCCAGCACGTGGACGGCCTGCTGCTCGAGCAGTCGTTGCGCCGCGCGGCGCGTGCGTTCCCCCCAGAATCCGGTGAGAGCCGAGCCCGTCATCTGAATCACGCACCCCTGCTCCGCCCACTCCACCACCCGTTGCGGGCTCTCCCGCAGAATGGGGTTGCGCTCGGGATGAGTAATCACGGCCGTGATACCGCAGTCGCCGAGCTTGAGAAACGAATCCGTGGTCTGCTGCGGGACGCTGTAGTTACTGAACTCAACTAGCAGGTAGCGCGTGCCTTCGATGACGTAGCGCGTGGGGTGGGCCAGCGCGTCCTGCAGGTTTTCGTAGGAAAGATGAAAGTCGCAGCCCAGGCTGAGCCTGGGAGTGTCGCCGACAAGTTGTTGCAGATGGGCGACCAGCCCCTGCAGATATGCACGGTCGTAGTGGTAGCGGTCGTTGGCGTGGGGCGTGGCCACCATGTGGGTGATGCCGTCGGCGGCCGCCGCGCGGCACATGACGACCGAGGCGTCCCACGATTTGGGCCCGTCGTCTACTTCCGGAAGGATGTGCGAATGAATGTCAACCACGATTGTGACAACACCACCAGGCTACCAATAGTTGTTCCTGACGTACGATTTAAGCAGATTCGATGGGAAAGACCAAACACGAGAGACAGAATTTGCGAAATCAAACGTGCTCAGCATCGAGCGTGGGCAGCAAGGCAGCGACGCCGCCAAGAATTTAGCCCTGCCTTTTCTTTGCGTCCTTAGCGGATTTTCTTGGCGACCTTTGCGGTTAAAAGGTCTTCTCGTACCGTTCCCGAATAAATTCCCCAATCGCCCCATAAGCCGTCGCCAGCGTCTTCTCGTCCGGCAGGAACACAATACGGAAGTGCTGCGTCCCCGGCTTCTGGCCAAAGCCCGATCCGTGCACCACCATCACATGCTTCTGGCGGATGAGTTCCTTCACGAAAATTTCGTCGCTCTCCGGAATGTCGATTTTGGGGTAAGCGTAAAAAGCGCCCCGAGGCGCCACGCAGCTCACGCGCGCTGTCGCCTCGCACCATTTCTGCGTAAGATCGCGCCGCGAGCGCAGTTTGCGCTTCACTTCCACGAGATGATCCTGCGGCCCTTCCAGCGCCGGCTTGATGGCGTATTGCTCGGGATGATTGGCGCACAGCCGCGCTCGCAGCAGCCGATGCACGCCCTCGGTGTAGGCCTTCAGCTGGGCGGCGTCGCCCGAGATGATGCCCCAGCCGATGCGCCATCCCGGCACAAGGTAGTTTTTCGACATGCCGCCAAAGGTCACGCACGGCACGTCGGGCGCGACCGCGGCAAAGGCGACATGAGGAGTGTCTTCCAAAATCAGCTTGTCGTAGATTTCGTCGGAGAAGACGATCAGGTTGTGACGGCGCGCCAGTTCGGCGACCTGCTCCAGCATCTGCCGCGTGCACAGCGATCCGGTCGGATTGTTCGGGTTGATCAGCACAATGCCGCGGGTGCGCGGCGTGAGCTTGCGCTCGATGTCGGCGAGTTCGGGTTGCCAGGCGTCGTCTTCGTTCAAATCGTAAGCGTTGAGTGCGATGCCCAACTTACAAAGCACCGCCGAATAGAGCGGGTAGTCGGGGCAGGGCGTGAGGATGTCTTCGCCCGGGTTCACTAAGGCTGAGATGCAGAGGTCTACAGTTTCACTCACGCCCGAGGTGACGAAAACATCGCGCACGGTCGTGATGCCCTTGCGCGCAGCCTCACCGCGAATCGCTGCCAGCGCTTCCGGAATGCCGGGGGACGGAGCGTATCCGTTCTTGCCGTCGCGCATGGCCTTGTAGACGGCTTCAATGATGTGCGCCGGCGTCTGGAAATCGAAGTTGAGCGGGTCGCCCACGTTCAGCGGCAGAACTTTGTGACCCTGCTGGATGACTTCGTCGGCCACGCACGCCAGATCACGAATGGCGTACCGGACATTATCGAGGCGCTTGGCGGCGGAGATATCCCGGGTTTGGGCGATGGGCATGAACGACTCCTGCAGAACCAAGCAAAAGCTTAACCGCAAAGCGCGCCAAGAACTACCGCAAAGTTCGCCAAGAACTGCCTCTGCTTTTCTTTGCGTCCTTTGCGGCTTTTCTTCGCGACCTTTGCGGTTAAAGGCTCTCAGTCTTCCCGGTCAATCTGCGCCTTCTGCAGCTTGTCGGAATAATCCACGTAGACCGACTTCCACTCGGTATAGAAGTCGATCGCGCCGATGCCGCCTTCGCGATGGCCGTTGCCGGTGGCCTTGGTGCCGCCGAAACGGAAGATGCACCTCGGCGCCGATCGTCGGCGCGTTGATGTAGGTGATGCCCGGCATACAGATCGCGAATGGCCGAGAACGCCTTGTTCACGTCCTTGGTGTAGAGCGCCGACGACAGCCCGTACTCGATGCCGTTGGCGATTTCGATCGCGTCTTCCAGATCGTCGCAGGGAATAATCGAGACCACGGGACCAAAGATTTCTTCCTGCGCGATGCGCATCTTGGGATCGACGTCGGTGAACACGGTCGGCTCCATGAACCAGCCGTACTGGTAGTCGCCCTTGTCGAGGCGGTTGCCGCCGCACACCAGCTTCGCGCCTTCGTTCTTGCCGATCTCGACGTAGCTGAGGTCGGTCTGCAGTTGTTTTTCGTTGACGGCCGGGCCCATCTGCACGGTTTCATCGAGGCCATTGCCGACCTTCAGTTTCTTCGCGCGCTCCACGTAGCGCTCGACGAATTCGCGGTACACGCCTTTCTGCACGATGATGCGGCTGGTCGCGGTGCAGCGCTGGCCGGTGGTGCCGAAGCCTCCCCAGAGGCCGCCTTCGATCGCGAGGTCGAGGTTGGCGTCGTCGAGCACGATCATTGGATTCTTGCCGCCCAGTTCGAGCGAGCAATGCTTGAAACTCTTCGCGGCGATGCCACCAATGATGCGGCCCACGGCGGACGATCCGGTCAGCGAGACCGCGCGCACGTCGGCGTGCTCGGCCAGCGGAGTGCCCACGTCCGCGCCGAATCCGCCGACGACGTTGATGACGCCCTTGGGCAGGCCCGCGTCGCTGAGGGCGCGAACCAGGTTGAAGGTGGAAAGCGGAGTGTCCTGCGCCGGCTTGATGACGCAGGTGTTGCCGCAGACGATGGCCGGCAGCAGCTTCCACGAAGAAATCGCCATGGGAAAGTTCCACGGCGTGATCATGCCGCAGACGCCGATGGGCTGGCGCACGGCCATGGCAAACTTGTTGGGCATTTCCGACGGCACCGTGGGACCGAACAGGCGGCGGCCTTCGCCGGCGTTGTAGTAGGCGGCGTCAATGGCTTCCTGCACGTCGCCGCGCGTCTCGGCCAGAACTTTGCCCATTTCGCGGGTCATTTCGCGGGCGTACTCTTCCTTGCGCTCGATCAGAATCTCAGCCGCGCGGAAAACGATCTCAGCGCGGCGCGGTGCGGGAACCAGGCGCCACTTCGTGAAGGCGCGCTTGGCGGCTTCGACCGCTGCGTCCACATCGGCCTTGGCCGATTTCTGGAAGATGCCGACCAGATCGCGCGTGTCGGCGGGATTGCGATTCTCAAAAGTCTCGCCGGTCGAGGCTTCGACCCACTCGCCGTCAATGAAATTCTTGAAAACCTTGGTCTTGCCGTAGCTCAGCGTGGCCGGAGTGGCCAAAGTATCGGTTGCCATAATGTCTCCTTATGAATGCCTCAACTATTGATGCTACAACCCGCATAAGAGGTGCGGCAAGCGAGGTGCAGGTTCGGGGCAGGCGACCATGCAAGCCCCGCCCGCTACCGCCAGCGCTTCACGTGCGGCCAAAGCTCGGTCAACGAATCGAATTTCTTGCCCCTGCAAATGAACACGCGGAATCTGCTGCTCCAGCGCGTAGGGATTGGCGGCCGATGTGCCCACGTAATCCACCTGCTGCCAAAGCTGTTCAAGTTTCTCCCGTTCGTCATCTAGAACGATCATGCAATTGCCGGAATAACCGCGCGGCCCCCAGAGAAACCACGTCTGGTGGCCGCTCAGCGAGGCGGGCAAACCGTAGCGGCGCCCGAGAAAGTCAATCGCGCCGGCTTGTCCGTAATCCTGCGCGAAGATGCCGCAGTCTTTACGCTCCTCGGGTGCGAGCCGGTTCCAGGCGACGGCGGTTTCATCCACAATCTCTTGCCATCCGAACTGGTCGGCATACCACTGCGGCAGGGCGGCGCGGGCATGGGAGTGCTCCATAACCGGGAGCTTCATGGGGAGATACTTTACGTAAGCGAGAAAGCGATCTGGGGAGAGGATGGGAACGAAGACGGGCGCGAAGTACGCCCCGTTCCCGAGCAACAGAACCACAATCACGGGCTTCAACCACTGCAGGCGAGGCCTCTCGTTCTCCGGACCATCCAGTGCGTACTCAAGCACCACCGCTCCCGCGGCGAGCAGCATGGGATAGACGGGTCCCAGGTAGTAGTTCTTGCCGTGAAGCACATAGAAAACCGCGTAACAGACCAGATAACACCATCCCAGCACGCGATAAGGTTTGAGCCGCATCCAGAACAGAGAACGCGAACAACCCAGCCAACCAGAGGGGTGCGGTGATCGGATTTACCAGCAGAGTCTGTTGGAAGAAGAACGGAACCGGTCCCAACACAACGTCGCGCCCTTCCGCCCGGATGGCGTGCATCAACTGCACGAACGGCCAGTCGTAATGGATGTTCCACAGCAGGTTGGGCAGGAAGATCAGGAAGGCCGCCAGCCCACCGAGCCAGATCCATTTGTTGAGGAACACGCGGCGCTGCTCCGTCAGCAGCAGGCCCACAACAATCCCCAGGCCAAAGACGGAGATGGAATATTTCTCCTCCATGCCGAGGCCCGCGACCACGCCGAACCACAGCCAGTAACGAGGATCGCTTCGTCTTGATCGCGAGGATGGCGAAATAAGCGCAACCCATCCACAGGTTGGGCTCAAGGCAGTTGGTGCCGAGCAGGCTGCCGTTGGAGAGATACAGCGGCGCGAACCAGGCGCAGATGGCGCTCAGCAGCAGGGCATAGCGGCGTCCCCCGAGTTCGCGCGCCAGCACCGCCGTCTGCACCACCAGCAGGGAAGAGGCCACCGCGGGAATCAAGCGAATGCTGCGCAGCGAGTCGCCGAGAACAGCACGGCAAATATGAATCAGGAACGGAATGAGCGGCGGCTGATCGACGTATCCCCACTGCAGGTGGTTGCCGCAGGCAATGTAGTCGAACTCGTCGCGGAAGTAACCGTAGCGGTTGTTGAAGTAAATATGGAATACAAGATCGGCCAGCGCAATGGCCCAGATCACCGCCATGCCATTCGCGAAGAGCGACTGTCGGCCACCGTCGGGAGCAGAGAGGGTAGCGGGAGTTCCATCCATAGGGGAATCAAGGATAACTGAGCGGGCCACAGGAAAGCTCGGCCCCGGCCGCTTTTGCATCCGTCTGGCGGGGCACCGGCGGATCAGGAGTTCCCCTACAGAATACTTTAAGCA
Organism: uncultured Acidobacteriaceae bacterium; assembly: GCA_963825155.1. Taxonomy (GTDB): domain Bacteria; phylum Acidobacteriota; class Terriglobia; order Terriglobales; family Acidobacteriaceae; genus Sulfotelmatobacter. The sequence goes on from CAWGRZ010000011.1 coordinate 192,544, forward strand.
CCAAGGTAACCCCCCAAACCGATTCCCTGTGTTTTCCTTCGTTTTGCCTGTGCTAACGTTTTCTTTTACCGCATATTCACGAAGGTTTGTAGCCCAAAGTGTCTTCCGACAATCGCAAACCGGGAATCCACGTTGCGTGGACGACGGTCACATACCGCAGTGTGGCCCTGCTGGTCCTGGCAGGCGCTGCCGTCTTGTTCATCGCCATGCGCGTGGCGTTTCCGCAATTTACCCAGAACGGCATCAAGGCGGCGGACAACGTTGCCGGCAAACTGCTGGAGCGGGTGGCCGGCATGGCTCCGGCACCCGGGTCGGGAATTTCGACCGCTCAGCAGGCGCACTTCACCGCGCTCGATGGCACCGTCCGCGTGAAGAAGGGCAGCGGCAATAGCTGGACCGCCGCGGATTACAACGTCCCCTTGGAGAAGGGTGACGTGATCCAGACCGGCTCGGAAGGCATGGCCAAGATCGTCTTCAACGACGGCACCAGCTACACCGTGAAGCAGGATTCGCTGATCGTGATCGAAGAGAACTCGGCCAACGACCAGCAGCAGACCAACGTTGCCGTGGCCGTGAGCACCGGAACCGTCGATCTTTCGACCGCGACCTACAGCCAGGGTTCGAAGTCGCAGGTGATTGTGGCCGGGGCAACGGCCTCTCTGGCTCCGGAGTCGGCGGCCCAGGTGCACAACGATCCCAAGACGGACCAGCACGAGATCCTGATGAAGAAAGGAACTGGCGAGGTCACCCGCAACGGCGAAACCGTGAAGCTGGCCAATTGGGAAAAGGTAAGTTTCCAGGGCCAGCAGTCGCACCTGGAGAAGGCGAAAGAGATCGGGCCGCCCACACCGATTTCGCCCGCCAACATGGCGCCTCTGTTTTCTTCCGGCGAGACCTCGAAGGACGTCCAGTTTTCCTGGACGCCGATGACGAATGCAGTTGGTTACCGCCTCCGGATATCCCGCAATCCTTATTTTTCCTCTACACTGGTCGACAAGAGAGTCAATACCGCGGCGGTTACGGTCAGTGGCCTCGGTGAGGGCGCGTATTACTGGATGGTGCAGTCCTATGACGCCACCGGGAAGGAATCGGTGGAGAGCGAGAAGAACCGCTTCACCGTCATTTCCAAAGGCAAGCAGACCGAAGCCATCGAGTTGGACCTGGATCCCTTCATTCAGCACGGGCACGTCATTGAAGTGACGGGCAAGACCCAGACCGGGGCGCGGGTAATGGTGAACGGCAGCGAGGTGCCGCTGGTCGCGACCGATGGCAGCTTCCATTACTTCACGCCGCCGCTGCCGCCCGGGGAAGCGGTGATTACGGTGACGGCACAAACGGCGCAGGGTGGAGTGAATACGCAGCAGAAGAAGATCATTATTCAGTAGGCATTTGCGGCTGCGGCTGAATTTTTAGCCGCGACTTGGCAGGTAAGAACTTTCGGTTGGGGCAGGGTTGCCGGGCATCCCATACAATATGGTTAGCCAGCAATCCCCACAGGAAAAGAGAAAACGCCGGGACACTCCCGGATGTGTAGAAGGACGCGGGAACATTTCGTCATGTCAAACAACGGATACTCCAACGGCACGCGCAATCACAACCTCCGGTCGCTGTTCAGCCTTTTCTCCAGCGACCTGGCCATCGATCTTGGCACCGCCAACACTCTCGTGTATGCCCGCGGCAAAGGCATCGTGGTGAATGAACCCTCCATCGTCGCCATCAACAAGAACACGGGCGAAGTCGAGGCGGTGGGCAAAGAAGCCAAAGAAATGCTGGGCCGCACGCCCGGCAACATTGTCGCCATCAAGCCCATGAAAGACGGTGTGATCGCCGATTTCAAAGTCACCGAGAAGATGCTGAACTATTTCATCCAGAAGGCGCACAACCGCAAGATGCTGGTGCATCCGCGCATCGTGATCGGGGTGCCGTCGGAAATCACACAGGTGGAAAAACGCGCGGTCATGGATTCCGCTTATCGCGCCAAGGCCAGCGAAGTGCATCTGGTCGAGCAGGCCATGGTGGCGGCGATCGGCGCCGGACTGCCCATCACCGAGCCCAGCGGCAACATGGTGGTGGACATCGGCGGCGGTACCACTGACATCGCGGTCATTTCTCTGAGCGGCATCGTCTATTCGCGTTCCGTGCGCATGGCCGGCAACCAGATGGACGAAGCCGTCATGAATTATCTGAAACGGAAATACAACCTGCTGATCGGCGAGCGCACCGCCGAGCAGATCAAGATGGAAATCGGCTCCGCACACCAGCTCGACAAGCCGATGACCATGGAAATCAAGGGCCGCAACCTGATCGAGGGCGTGCCCAAGACCATCACCGTGGACGACGGCGAAATCCGCGAGGCGCTCAGCGAATGCGTTTCCACCATCATGAACGCGATTCGCGTGGCCCTCGAACGCACGCCTCCCGAGCTTTCCGCCGACATCAGCGACCGCGGCATCGTGCTCACCGGCGGCGGCGCGTTGCTCAAGAATCTCGACAAGCGCATCCGCGAAGAAACCGGCCTGCCGGTTTCGATTGCCGACGATCCGCTGTGCAGCGTGGTCCTGGGCACCGGCAAAATGCTCTCCGACTTCAAGCTGCTGCAGAAAGATCTCGATCGAATAAGAAACGGTTTCTAGTTTCCAGTTTCTGGTTTCCGGAAGGCTGGCTTACTGGAAACCTGAAACCGGAAACGTGAAACTTTCCCATGGATTCTGTACTCGGCCGCTACCGCAACCTGGTCATCCTTGTAGGAGTCTTGTTTCTGCAGGTGCTGGGGTTGGCCGTGCAAGTCAAACGCGGCAGCCATGACACCGAAGACACCCGCTTAATCCGCATCTGGGTGGTGGATGCGATTACTCCTTTCGAGCGCGGCTTGATCTGGCTGCAGGACGGCACCAGCAATCTCTGGCATAACTATTTCTATCTGCGCGGAGTGCGGGCCGAGAACCGCCAGCTCAAGGACCAGATCGAGCAGATGCGCCTGGAGCAAGTGCGCCTTAGCGAAGACGCCGCACAGGCCCGCCGTCTGCAGACCCTGCTGGCCTTCAAGGAGCAGTTCATTGCCAAGACAGTCGCGGCCCAGGTGATCGGGTCCGAGCGCAGCGACCTCTCTCGCATCATTTACATCGACAAGGGTGAAAATCAGGGCCTGAAGCGGGATATGGCCGTGATCACGGCGGATGGCATTGTGGGCAAGGTGCTGCTCGTCTACCCCTCAGTCTCGCAAGTGCTCCTGATCAACGATCAGAGCAGCGGCGTGGGCGCAATTCTCGAGAAGACGCGTTTGCAGGGCGTGTTGCGCGGAACTCCCAATGGAGAGGTTGCGCTGGAGCGGGTGATGAGCGACGAGCAGGTTCCCGTCGGCGAGACCGTGCTCACCAGCGGTGGCGACCAGATCTTTCCCAAGGGTCTGCCGGTCGGCACAGTCACGACCGTGGGGAACGGCAAGGACCTGTTCCTGAATATCAGAGTTAAGCCCGCCGCCAACCTGAGTAAACTGGAAGAGGTTCTGGTGCTGGTCGAGAAGCGGGAACGGCAGGCCACCGCAGAAGATGCGGGGCACGAGCGGGCCGCCGATATTCTGGCCCAGCGCTTGCCTTCGGTGCCCGACAAGCCAGCCACGGACGCGACCGCGGTCCCGGCTGGAAATAACGCTGTCGCTGGGACGGCGGGCGCGGCGGGTGCCCCGACCAGCGCCATCGCCAAGCCTCAAGTTCACAAGCCCCAGGTCCAACTCCCGACCAATTCCCCGACCAATTCCAAGATCAATTCCAAAATTGTTTCAAGCCCCGGAGGTGCGGGTACGAAGCCGCAGGCTGCGGCAACCGATGTGCGAATTGCGGGCGCGAATGGTGGAACCGGATCTGCCGTAGCGCCATCCACTTCGCCCCAGGCTGCCAAGCTCCCATCGAACGCCGCCAGCGTCCCCGCAATGGGGAAGAAGCCGAATGCTGTCGATCCGACGCTTGGCGCACCCAAGCCGGCCAGCACCCCCGCCAGCGCCGTACCCGGGTCGAAACCGTTGTCTTCCCAGGGCAAGTCTTCCCCGAGCAAGTCTTCCCAGGGCAAACCCGCGAGCGCGTCCCAGACTCCGCCCAAATCATCGCCACCTCCGCCCAATTCGCAGCCGCCAGCCGACGAGAGCAACCCACACTAGCGTGCCCATTACATATACATCTGGGGAGCAGGTTGAGGTTTACCGGTTCAGCATTCCGGTCACGATCGGCGTGCCGTTGCTGGCGCTGTTCCTGCAGGCCTTCGTGCCGCGACGGTTTCCGTTCTTCTCTTACTTCGATTTGCCGCTGCTGGTGACGATTTTCTTCTCCATGGCGAGGCGCAATCCGATTTCCGGCCTGCTGACCGGGGCCGTCATCGGCCTGGCGCAGGACATGCCTTGGGCGCACTATCCGATCGGATTGTACGGCATCGCCAAGACCGTGGTGGGCTATGGAGCCTCGTCCCTGGGCGTGAAGCTCGATGTGGAGAATGCAGGCGCGCGCTTTCTGGTGACTCTGGGTTTCTACCTGGTGCATGCGGCGGTCTATTTCACGGTGGCCCGCGGGCTCGTGAACTCACCCTGAACTGGAGCTGGAGGCATGAAGTGCTGGCCGGCCTGGCCAACGCCGCGCTTGGAGTCGTGCTGTACTTCGTGCTCGACAAGTTCAAGCAGAGAACATGAACCAGTACCCAGTGCCGCGTCCCCAGTACGCGAGGGCCGGACAGACTGAGGGGCCCGTGACTTACGTCACACTAGCACCGAAGTAGAGCTCGTTTCCGGGATTACAATGGAACTAATCCCAACCAATTTTCGCTCATGTCCGCAGTGAGGATTCCGAAAGAAGCGCTCGAGTACTGGGAACTCGAGAACTGAGAACTGACTTATGTTCGGCCGCGACGACAAAGTATCCGCCATCCGCCTGACGGCGGCGCAGTACATCATCCTCGCCATCTTCCTGGTGCTGGCCTACGGGCTGTGGCGCCTGCAGGTGATGCAGAGCGATTACTACTGCTCTGGCCGCGGAAAAAAACCGCATTCGCAACATCCCCGTGCTCGCGCCCCGCGGCAAGATTCTCGATCGCGACGGGCGCACGATCGTCGACAACTATCCTTCGTTTTCTGCGCTGCTGCTGCGCGATTCCTCGCGCGACCTGAGCGCCGATGCGGACCTGATCGCGCAGGGCCTGCATCTCGATCCCAACGAAGTGCGGGCGCGCATCAGGCACTTCGCCTCCATGCCCCAGTACCAGCCGATCTTCCTGAAGGAAGACATCACGCCCGACGAGCTCGCCTTCGTCGAGTCGCATCGCAACGAACTGCCCGAACTGGACACGATCATGGCGCACCGGCGGCTGTATCCGCGCAATGGATTCATGGCGCACCTGATCGGCTATGTTGGTGAAGTCAGCGAAGACATGCTGAACCAGCCGCAGTTTGAGCTGTACAACCCGGGCGACGTGGTGGGGATTTCCGGCGTCGAACGGCAGTACAACACCGTGCTGATGGGCCAGAACGGATCGCGGCAAGCCCTGGTCGACAGCCATGGCCGCGAAGTGGGACGTCTGGGCGAGACCGAGGCCATTCCCGGCAAGCCGCTGAAGCTGACCGTTGACATCGATTTGCAGATTGCCGCCGAAGAGGCTCTGGAAGGGAAGAACGGGGCCATCGTCGCCATGGATCCGCACACCGGCGAAATTCTGGCTATGGTGAGCGGGCCCTCGTTTGATCCCAACGATTTCGCGGTCCACGTCTCGCGCGATGAATGGAACAAGCTGGTCACCGATCCCGATAAGCCATTGCTGAACAAGGCCATTCAGGCGCAGCTCGCGCCCGGATCGACGTTCAAGATCATTATGTCGGTGGCTGGTTGGCAGGAAGGGATCGCGCAGACGCTTCACGTGAACTGCACCGGGAGCGCCGAGTTCTACGGCCGCCGCTTCGGCTGCTGGCTGAAAGGTGGCCATGGCGCGGTCGATCTCGATAAAGCGATCTACCAGTCCTGCGACGTTTTCTTCTACACGCTGGCGGAAAAGCTGGGCATCGACCGCATCGCAAAATACGCGACCGATCTCGGCCTGGGGCAGAAAACCGGAATCGACCTGCCCAACGAGGTGGCTGGCGTGATGCCGTCGGAAGAATGGAAGATCCGTAACTTCAAGCAGAAGTGGTTTGCCGGGGAAACAATTTCAGTCGGCATCGGCCAGGGTGCAATCGCGATTACGCCGGTGCAATTGTTGCGCGCCATCAGCGCCATCTCTATGGGCGGGCGCATGGTTGTGCCCCATGTGATCAATCCAACCGACATGCCGCCGGGCTACGTCGAAGCCCAGCAGCTTACGGAGGTGAAGAACGTCCAAATTGATCCGGCGGGATGGAACGCGATCACGGACGCGATGGGGAGAGTGCTGCTGCCAGGTGGGACGGCCCCGTCGGCGCATATTCCGGGAATCGATATCGCCGGCAAGACGGGTTCGGCACAGATTGTTTCGCTGGCGACGCGCGCGAAGTTCAAGAACGCCGAGGATCTGGCGCAAAACGGCTGGTTCGTCGGCTTCACTCCGCGGCGCAATCCGGACATTGTCGTCTGCGTTCTGTTCCAGGGTGGCGAGCACGGCAGGTTGGCGGCCCGCTTGGCGACACAAGTGATTAAGGCTTACGTCGACAAGCAACGCCGCACCCCTACGAAGATGGTGGAGAAGCCGACAAGCGGCGGAACGGTCGACATCGGCGGACTGTGGACCGAGCCCGATTCCGACGGAGACGGAGACAAGGAAAAGCTGCAAGGCGGCCGCTTCGTTCTCGATTTGCCGAAGAAGCCCCTAGCCGTCGCCATCGCTGCGCCAGGAATGCATCAATGATTTCTATGCCGGGGGTAAACCGAAGCGGTCGATCCCTCAGCGCGAAAAGCTAGAAGCTACTGGCAACTAGAAGCTGTTCTCATGAGCCGTTACGTTTCATTTCGCGATTTCGACTGGCTTCTGCTGGTCTTCGTGCTCATGATCTGCGGCCTGGGGGTGATGGAGATCCACAGCGCCACCATGCACACCAAGTTTGCCGGCGCGCACATCCGGCAGATGTATTGGGTGCTGGCCGGCGTGGGCGCGATGTTTCTCATCAGCCTGGTGAACTATCAGGCACTGCTCGATCAGATTCACTGGTTCTATATTGCCGCGCTTGCGTCCTTGATGGCCGTCATGGTCTTCGGGCAGAAATATCTGGGAGCGCGGCGCTGGATCAAGATGCCCGGGGGCAATCACTTCCAGCCCTCGGAGTGGGTCAAGCTGATCCTGATTCTCGCCGTGGCCAAGTACTTCGCCGACATGCGCCACCGCGAGCTCTCCTGGGCCGATTTCATCAAGGCGGGGGCGATCGTCGGCATTCCCATGCTGATGGTGCTGGCCCAGCCTGATCTCGGCACCGCCCTCACCTACGTGCCCATCGCCGTGATGGGCGTGTTTCTCGGAGGTTTGCAGTGGAAGCAGGGGCTGTTCGTCGCCCTGCTCGCAACCCTGGGCATCGGAGCCGTCTTCCTTGCTCCGCGGGTCCACGTTCTGAAGTCCTACCAGAAACAGCGGTTGACCAGTTTTATTGACCCCACGCTCGATCCTCAGGGCTCGGGGTACCAAGTTGAGCAATCCAAGATTGCCGTCGGTTCCGGGGGCCTTTGGGGCGGCAAAGGCTCGCAAACACACGGTGCTTTCCTGCCCGTGCCGCAAACCGACTTCATTTTCGCGGCCTTCGCCGAGGAACATGGATTCGTAGGCGCGCTCGGGGTTCTGCTGCTATACTTCATTGTGCTGATGCGTTTGACCCAGAACGCGCAAACAGCGCCCGACCGCGCTGGCACGTTCGTGGTGATGGGTGTGGCGGCTGTGCTTAGCTTCCATATCCTGGTCAATGTTGGCATGGTGGTCGGGTTTATGCCGGTCACCGGAATACCCCTGCCGTTGATGAGTTATGGTGGGTCTTCCGTGTTGTTCATGTTCCTGGCGCTGGGGATGGTTATGAATGTTCGTATGCGCCGCTTCGTAAACTAGCCCGGGTGCGCTGGCGAGGTTGAGCTGGCGAGTCGAGTTGGTTACCGGAGAGCTTGAACAGGGAAGACGGCAGGAAGCAGTTTGCTGCGCTCGCAGGCGCAGCCCCAAAAATATCGATCGCCCTCGCGTAAAGGGGGCATTTTACCGGCCAGTCGAGCAGTCGAAAGGCTGGGCAGGATTGAAGCTGGAAGGCAGCCGGGCAGGGAACGGCCCCCCGACCGAAACACGGTCTGAGAGTGCGGTCACAAACCCCGGCAGAACTTAAGCGATAAGTGCAAAAGATTCCCAAGCTTGTGCAGCGGACTCGGCCCGAAGAGAGAGAACAACTCTCCGGCCCACGCCGTCCCCTACTCGGGGCAGCCTCGCCACCCTCAATCCTCCCGCACCCTTCCTGACTCAGCCCGGTGAAGCCCGCCACCCTTCTTAAGTCGTGGCGGGACCGGAGTGTTGCATGAACAAGGAATTATTTGTCTCTTCCACGCCTCACGAAACCAAGGTGGGGCTGGTGGAAGACGATCTGCTCGCGGAAATCTACCTCGAGCGCGAAAACGAGTACACCCTCGCTGGATCCATCTACAAAGGCCGGGTCACGCGCGTGCTGCCCGGCATGCAGTCGGCTTTCGTCGACATCGGCCTCGAACGCGACGCCTTCCTCTACGTTTCTGACTTTATGGAGTTGGAAGAGCACGACGACGATCTGACCGATGTCGTCCCGGCCAATCGCGCCGTGCCGGATCTTCGCCCCCAGCCGCCCCGGTCAGAGTCTGTCCCGGGCGTCCTGGAAGCAACCGAGACTGCCGATGCCGAGGGAACCGATCGGCAGCCGGAATCCGGCCCCGGATTCACCCCAGCAGAAGCCCCAGGGGAGGCTCAGCCCTCCCAGTCAGCGGGTGTAGGAGCAGAGTCGGGAAATGACCGCGGAACCTGGCGCGGACGCCGTCGCCGCCGCAGTGGCCGTCGCGATGGACGAGCCGAAAGCCGGGATCGAAATTCAGATCGTGGTTCAGAACGAGGTTCGGATCGAGGCTCGGATCGGGGCCCAGAGCGAGGTCCAGACCGAGGTCCAGACCGAGTTTCAGATCGCGGGTCCGAGTCGCGCTTCGCCCGGCCGTCAGCCGAGAGCACGCCTTCTCGCTCTCAGGAATTCAGCCGATCCCAGCCCTCGGGGCCGCCTCCGGGCTATCAACCAATCCTGCTGCCCGGAGAATCGATTTCGAAGTACCAGCGCTTGGCGCAACAGTTGCCCGCACCGGCCCCGCAGACTCGGGAATCGGCGGTCGAAGTCGTATCCCGGCCTTCGGTCGAGACAGTCGCGCCTTTGGCTGCGACTTTCCCTGAAGACGAGCCCATTTTCGCCGAGACCGAGGCGGTGGCGGAACCTCTCCATGAAGAGCACGAGGACACCCGGGCAGTCGCCGAGGAACCCGCGGAAGCGGCTTCGACTTCGACCAACTGGAATCAGGAATTTCGCCGTCCCGAGGTCGAGAGCGTACCTGCTCTGGGCTGGCCCGGCGAGGCCAGCGTTCCCCTTACGCACGAAGAACTCTCTGAAGAAGAAGAAAACGACGACCGAAGTCCCGCCGTCCCCGAACCTGCCGATCAGCCAACAGCCTCAGCCCGCGAGGAGGAAACTCCCGTATTCGCGGCTCCGGGAACGATGGAGGAAGAGACCATCGACGAGGAAGAAGCCGACGCGATCCACTACGAGTCGTCTTCCGATGAAGGCTACGACGAATTCGAAGAGGAGACCCAGGCAGCCGGCCAGCCCGCGCACTTGAACGGCGATGCCCGCGAAGCAGTCTCTGAAATCCACATGTCGTCGCTTGCCGAGGCGGGCGAACCGCATGCCGCGGAAGCAGCCTCCGTCGAAGGCGAGGAAGACAGCGAGGAACTCGAACTCGAAGAGGCTCAGGCCGAAGCTGAGGCTGCGCTCGAGGCAGAAGCCCGCGGCAACGGCGCGGTCGATGCTCGAGTGGAAGTTCGTGCTCCCGCCGGGACCGCCGGTTACACTCAGCGTACCCCACGGCCGCGCCCCGGTTTCGATCGCGATCGCCAGGGTGGTGGACAGCGTGGACGCCGCGGGGGTGGCCGAAGCCGCTTCCGCCGCCGCGAATCAGCCCCGGTTCCCCTGATCAGCGACCTGCTCAAGGAAGGCCAGGAGATCCTGGTTCAAATCGCCAAGGAACCTATCGGCAAGAAAGGCGCGCGCATCACCAGCCACATCGCGCTGCCCGGACGCTTCCTCGTCTACATGCCCACTGTGAACCACACCGGCGTCTCGCGCAAAATCGCATCCGAAGAGGAGCGCCAGCGCCTGAAGCGCATTATCCTGAGCGAGCGCGAGAACGGCCACGGCGGCTTCATCGTCCGCACCGCCGCCCAGAGCGCCAGCGAAGAAGAACTCCGCGCCGATATCCGCTTCCTCAAGGGCTTGTGGCAGGACATCAAGGCCCGCTCGGAGAGCTCGAAGCCGCCCGCGCTCATCTACCACGATCTCAACGTCGTCGAGCGTGTGCTGCGCGACCAGGTCACTTCCGACTTCAGCGTGATCTGGGTCGACACCGAACCTGAATACGAACGCGTACTCCGCTTCTTCAACCGCTTCCAGCCCCAGATGGTCAAGCGGGTCAAGCTCTATACCAAGGAAACGCCGCTGTTCGAACAATTCGGCCTCGCCGAAGAAATGAACAAGGCGCTCAAATCAAAAGTCTGGCTCAAGAGCGGCGGCTACATCGTCATCAACCAGACCGAAGCCCTGGTCGCCATCGACATCAACACCGGCAAATATGTCGGCAAGACCGCGCGCCTCGAAGACACCATCGTCAAGACAAACGTGGATGCAATTAAAGAGATTGTCCGGCAGATTCGGCTGCGCGATCTGGGCGGCATCATCATCATCGACTTCATCGACATGGATGAGCGCCGCAACCGCCAGCGCGTCATGCAGGCCCTCGAAGAAGAGCTCCGCCACGACCGCGCCCCGTCAAAAACGCTTCAGTTTAACGACTTCGGCCTGGTCGCCATCACCCGCAAGCGCGTCAAGCAATCGCTCGAACGCACCATCGGCGCGCCCTGTCCCTACTGCGAATCGACCGGCTACGTGAAGTCCGTCACCACCGTCTGCAACGAAATCTACGTCGAGATGCGCAAGATCGCCAAGCACCTCGAACATGAAGACGTCATGCTCCGCGTCCATCCCGACGTGGCCAAGGAGTTGAAATCAAATAACGGCCGCTTGCTGAACGAACTGGAAGAGCTTACCAAGCGCACCATCATCGTGAAAAGCGACCCGGCGCTGCATCAGGAGCAGTTCGACATCAACTAGGGGACATGCTTTGAAAGGGCGCCGGCCGCCGGCCGCCGCGCCGTAAGTGCCGTAAATCAGTCGCGGCTTTATAGCCGCTGAGGGAGCGCTCGATCAACAAAGAGGTTTTTTCAGCAACCTGCTGTGCGGGCTTGATACGACGGTCTACGTCTGTGCGGCCGAGCCGCCAATTGTTGTAATCAGCAATTACACCAAGACCCCTGCAACGGGGTCGATGAGTGAAACCGCGATTTTATCAACAACCACCAATTGGCTTGACGTTCCATGACGATACGAATGATGATTACGGCACTAATGTCGAGGCTGGGCCGCAATTCCCAACATGTCTTGCTTTGGAGGAGAAAGACACCGTTGGCATTCCTTGGCACCCGGCCCGTCTGGGGAGGGTTAAATGGCTACCGAATTTTGTCAAAAGTGTAAACAGTCTCACCCCGGTCGTCTCTGCGATTATGACGATAAGGGCGAGTGTGCCGAGACGGTCGACATTGAAAGAGAAACCAGTACCACAGGGAACGGCGGCGCTGCTTTGAGCGATGTCACACCATCGAGCGGGCCAAAAGATCAATGAGCTTAATCGGATTTATCAACAGTCGAGCCAGATTTAGCTTCGGCAGCAGTTGACTTCTCTTTGTAACAAGTCTGGATTCATGCGGTTAGCGGATGAGCTACTATTTACCTGCAGTGCATTGCTAACGCCGGGAAGGCTGTACTAGAAAGTGGGGCTGCAAAGCGTCTCGCCCTAACAATGGAGGCGCTTTATGAGGAGTCTCCCCATGCCTTCCCGCACTTGCGGTCTGTCCCTCGCCGCCCTGCTGGCTCTCTTGTTCCTTCCAGGCTGCGGCAACAACACTCTAAACCCCTTCTGCGGTAGTTCCAGGCCCGCGCCGCTTATCGCTTCACTCTCACCAAGCACAATGACTCTTGCTGACGTGCAGCAGGGCGACACACTGACCGTGAACGGTAGCCACTTTGTTGCCGCATCGGAGGTGGTCATCAACAACACGCCTCTGAGCGCCACAGTCGTCAGCGATCAGCAGTTGAAAGTAAAGCTTTCGAGCGACGTGATCTCCGGTTCTGGAACAGTGAAGGTGAGCGTGCTTACTCCCAGTGGGAACTCCGGCGACTTGGGCTGCACCAGCGGAGGGACCAGCAGTGTACTCGTATTAACCGTCAACTAAGCGCTGGCCTGAAAGAGGACCACCCTGTCAAAAACCGGTGCGCCCCGCGAGCTTGTATGGGTCGAACAAGCGCATTTTCGTGGTTTTGCTTGCTCGGAGTGCTCCTGGCGGTTTGATTCTTCGGCTGCGCCGACGGGTAAATCTTTCGATCAAGTGATGCGGAACTTCGAGTTGCAGCGCGACAAAGAGTTTAAATCTCATGTTTGCGCCGAACACCCGAGAACCATAGCCGGAAAACGCTCGATTTAATTCAACTTGATGCGCCCGAGGTGAAGAATGAAGTCCAGATTGCTGCATGCCGCCCTGGCGGTTACCGTGCTAGGCCTGGTCGTTCTCGCTCTGAATCTGGGCGCCAGCGCGCGGGATCTAGTCCTGCCCGCTGGTACTCTTTTGCAATGTACCCTCAATGAACCCAACTTTTCCTCGGCCACAGCAGAGGTCGGGGACCCCGTGCTCTGCCACCTGCGTGGCCTGACCGAGTTCGGTCAGCAGGTTTTTCCACGCGGAAGTTATCTCGTCGGCCATCTCGAATCGGCCAAGGATCCCGGCCACTTCTGGGGCAAGGGCAATCTGAAACTGCAGTTCGACCGCATCGGCCTGCCCAGCGGCGATTTGCCTTTGGAAGCCAAGGTCATCGCAACCCGCGGCTACACAGTCGATAAAGGCAAGATCGACGGCAAAGGACACGCCAAGCGCGACATCATCGAGTGGATGCTGCCGCCATTGTGGCCGTGGAAGGTGATCATGCTGCCGGCGCGCGGTCCGCGTCCCCAACTGAAGGGCGAAACCGCGCTCAGTTTGCGCCTGATGGATGATGTTCAAATCCCGCAACTGGCGCAGACCTTCGGCCCGAACTGGCACTTCTTTGGCCGCCCGCAGAATGAGTCCTTCCGCGACCCGCAGGCGAGTAGCGCCCAGCCTCACCTTGCCGTGCGCGAAGTCGGGTCCGCCAGGTATAACGATCAGACGCCTCCAACCGTTGCGCAGGCCTCCTACGCCACCTACATCTCGCGCGATGTCACACCGCTGAATCCAGCGGGCATAGCGAGCCTATCCGGCATGCCCGTCTTCGTCCTGAACACCGGCACCATACTGTCCGTCAGCGGTTACGGCTACCAGGACAGCCGCATCACGTACTCCCTGATCGGCGGAGGAAGTGGGGTCATCAGTGCCGACGAAGTCGACTGGACCACGACCACTCGCATCAACGCACAGCGCGGCGTGCGCGTCACCCTGCGCAGCCGACGAAACATCCCGGAGGCCTCGGAATTCTAACTGCGGGTGGCGCACCCCTTGAGGCCAGCATGAATCCTGGGTGGCCCTCGCTCTTATCGAGGGGACCACTTTGATGCGGTAGAAGCGAAATCATTGGCAGCTGGCCGCGATGTTCGCGACCGCAGCGGTGTCGGCCGTGATGCTGCGGGCTTTCGATCCCTCCACATCGGGAGTCTTTCCTCCGTGTCCCCTGCACTACCTGACGGGATGGTATTGTCCGGGATGCGGATCGCTGCGCGCAATCCACCAAACTTCTCCATGGCAACCTGCACGCGGCCTGGGCCATGAAGCCGCTGACCCTGGTGTTGTTACCGTTCCTGACTTATGGCCTGGCTTCACACATACGTTTCGAGATTCGCGGACAAGGGCTGCCGCGCCTGTTCCTGCCCGCAGTCTGGATCCGCGCTCTCTGTGCTGCCATCATTCTGTTTGGGATTGTCAGAAACCTTCCCTTGCTTGCATCCGTTCGATCTGCCGGTGCCGTGGGCAATGCTGCATCTGTAAGCACGTTGAGGCTCAAGCCCCGTTCTTCTTACGGCAGTCTTCGCAGACTCCGTAAATCTGAAACGTGTGCCGGGTGGTGAAGTAGTGGTACTTGCGGCCGATTTCCTGCTCGAGCTGGCCGACTTCCTGGGAAAAGAATTCCACCGAACTGCCGCACTCGGTGCAAACCATGTGGTGATGACTGCGCCGGTTGTACTGATGTTCGTAGCGGGCCATGCCGTCGTGGAAGGCGACTTCGCTGGCTAGCCCGCACTCGGTCAGCAACTTCAGGGTGCGGTAGACGGTGGTGTAGCCGATGCGGGCATCTTCTTTCTGGACCAGGCGATGCAGTTCGTCGGTGGAAAGATGATCGCGCGTCTCGAGGAACGTCCTCAGAATGGTGTCGCGCTGCGCCGTCTGCTTCAAGCCCACACCTTTCAGGTGCCGGTGGAGAATGTCCTGGGCCTCGCGGACCATCTGGCGGGAAATGGTCGGCTGATCATCGATGCGCTTCTGCAGCATGGCGGGTGGAACTGGGTCCGGTGGAACCGAGTCAGGATATCATCCGGCATCTTGAAAATGAAATTCATTTTCAGCGCAACCCAAGCCTGAGCCCGCGTGGAATACAATCAGAGATTCCTCATGAGTACTCTGGCAGAAATCAGCACTCCCTCATCGCGGCGCTCGCCCATCATCCGTATTCTTTTGTGGCTGCTGCTGGCCGTGCTCGTGATTCTGGCGGGAGCGGCGGGATATGCCTATTACGTCGCGCACTCTGCTCTTCCCCAACTCGACGGCCGCTTGCGTCTGAGCGGGCTCTCGGCTCCGGTCACGGTGACGCGAGATAGTCATGGCGTGCCCACGATTGAAGCGGCAACGCTGGAGGATCTCTTCTTGGCCCAAGGCTACGTCACGGCGCAGGACCGGCTGTGGCAGATGGACATCATGCGCCGCTTTGGCAGTGGAGAACTGTCGGAGATTTTGGGCGAGGACACACTCAAGATCGACCGGGAGCAGCGAATCCTCGGCCTGCGGGCAGCGGCGACGAAGTCGCTGGCGCTGGCCAGTCCGCGCGATCGCGCTTTCTTCGAGGCTTACGCGCGCGGCGTGAATGCCTACATCGCGACGCATGGCAACAGGCTTCCCATTGAGTTTCGCATTCTCAGCTACAGACCGAAGCCCTGGGTTGTTGAAGACTCGCTGGTCATTGCCAACCAGATGGTCAAGGACCTGAACTATCACTATTTTTTCAACGCGCTCGAGCGCGAAAAAATTCTGGCCAAACTGGGGCCGGAGCTTACGGCAGACTTGTATGTCAACCGTTCGTGGCACGATCGCCCGCCCACGGTCATGCGCGAGGATCTGAACCAGCCGGACAGCAACGCCGGCGATTCCGGAGACGACGAAGACAACGACGACGAGGATTCCGGACCCGACAACTCGGTCACGCTGCAGAGAATTCCATTCACAAATCCCTTCACCCCGACGGCCGCTGCTGCAGGAAGGTTTGCCGGTCAACGGATCGAACGACTGGGTGGTTTCCGGGGCGCACACGGTCACGGGCAAGCCGCTGCTCTCGAACGATATGCACCTCGGCCACCAGATGCCGAACCTGTGGTATGAGGCGCACCTGCACTCCGGCACGCTGGATGTTGCCGGGGTTACGCTTCCTGGTATGCCCTATGTGATCGTGGGCCACAATCAGCGGATCGCCTGGGGATTCACCAACGTTGGGCCGACCGTGACTGACGTCTACATTGAGAATTTCAACGCGCAAGGCGCCTATCAGACACCGAGCGGATGGGTTCAGCCGGAACATCGGGTTGAGGTCATCCACGTCAAGGGCAAGCCCGACGTGACGGTGGATGTGAAGATCACTCGGCACGGCCCCGTCATCAGCGAGCTGGTGCCGGACGAAACCCGGCCACTGGCGCTGCGTTGGACACTCTATGACGGGCTGCACATGCCCTTCTTCGATGTGAACACGGCGCAGAACTGGGAGGAGTTCCGGCGGGCATTTTCACAGTTGGACGCACCCGGACAGAACGTGGTCTACGCCGACGTGGACGGCAACATCGGGTATCAAGCCACGGGCAAGGTTCCGATCCGCGCGGCGGGCGACGGCAGCCTTCCGGTGAGCGGTGCCGACGACGCGCACGAGTGGACTTCCTACATCCCGTTTGACAAGCTTCCCAGCATTTACAACCCGCCGTCGGGAATCATCGCCACGGCGAACGGAAGAATCGCGCCTGACGATTATCCCTATTCCATCAGCATGGAGTGGGAAGCGCCCTGGCGCACGGCCCGCATTTACCATGTGCTGGAATCGGGACGGCAATTCTCTGCGGCCGACATGCTCGCGCTGCAAACTGACGTTCACTCGGAAGCCGATCAGTTCGCGGCCGAGCGCTTCGTCTATGCCGTCGATCATGCAGCCAAACCATCGGTCCGGGCCAAGCAAGCTGCGGACCTGATGCGAAGTTGGGACGGGCGCATGCTGGCCTCTTCTCCGGCGCCAACCATCACTGAGAATTCGATCCGGGAATTAAAACGACTTCTGCTGGAGCCGAAGCTGGGAAGCACACCCGCCGGCTCCCAGAAGGCAGACGACGGGCTGAACTGGAAGACCTACTCGTGGGAGATGCGATCGGTGTGGCTTGAGAATATTCTGCTGCATCACCCCCAGCGCTGGCTTCCCGACCAATACGCGAACTACGACGAACTGCTGGGGGCAGCGGTCGATGCGGCAGTGAATGGTCCGGAAGCGCCGAAGGATCTGGCGTCGTGGCGCTGGGGCGCGTTCAACGCGGTCGAGATCGAACATCCCATTCTGGGGAAAATTCCGGTGATCCGGCGCTGGTCCGGACCCGGCCTGCAGGAACAATCCGGCAGCGGCTACACGGTAAAAGCCGTCACGCGGGACCACGGACCGTCCGAGCGATTCACCGCGAATCTGGCCGACCTGGACCAGTCGACGCTGAATATCGTGACCGGGCAGGGCGGGAATTTCCTGAGCCCCTACTACATGGATCAATGGAAGGCGTGGTACGAAGGAACGACCTTTACGTTGCCGTTCACCACGAAAGCCGTGGCAGCGGCCAAGGCGCACCGCCTGGTGCTGGAGCCGCTCCAGTAAGCGGTCGGTCGCTCAAGGTCGACGTGCTGGAACGATCAGTGCGTGATAAGGCCATCACGCTCAATGAGCTGTCGATGAGTGTTATCGCGATGTTTCACCAATCACCGGGATTGGGCGTGGAAGCTCTAGCTGGTATATACTTCGCAGACGATTCGGCTGTCCGCTGTCCGATTCCTCCCTTGGGCCGCCCGAACCCCGCGTGAGAGGTGTGCCATGGTACCAAGATTCAAGAAGCCCTCGTGTTTATCCCTACCATCGGTGCGTTCAAAATGGATTGTGACGTACGCGGTTTTGATTCTGTTGGTGCTCGTGCAGAATAGCCCAGCCCAGACCGTTAAGACTGTGTACGGTTTCGCAGGTGGGAACTCCGGGAATTCCGCGTTTCCGGTGTGGGTAGCACTAGCGCAGGGACGCGACGGTCGCCTTTACGGTACAACGGAAGGCATCAGTAACGGTTCCGTCTTTGGGGTTTCGACAGGGAGGCTGTTCACTGACGTTTTCGATTTTGACCACACGGACGGGGGGCAGGCTTATGCGGGCGTGACGCTGGCAAGCGACGGGAATTTTTACGGAACGACATGGGATGGCGGAACTGGGAACAATGGAGTTTTCTTCAAAGTGACGCGAAGTGGCACATACACGCTGCTCCACAATTTTGCCGGTTACGAGGGAGGGATCGATGGCAATCACCCGGTCGCAGCCCCGGTTGAGGCATCCGATGGGAACCTCTATGGGACGACGGAGGGCACTACTGGTTCCACTGTAATACCCTCGACCATTTATAAGTACACGCGCGCCGGTGTCTTCAGCACGATATATACGTTCAACGGGACCGTCGGACTGGTCGTGCATTCTTCCTTGATCGAGGGCGCCGACGGTTACCTCTACGGCACCGCGTCCGAAGGGGGAATCAATGGTTGCGGAACCATCTTCAAAGTGTCGACCGCGGGTGTGGTGCTCCAATACTACAGTCTGACTTCTGGTACTGACACGGGGTGCTCCCCCGTTGGGCCGCTCTTGCAGGGAGCAGATGGAAATTTCTATGGAACGACACAGGCCGGTGGGACCTACAGCATGGGGACAATTTTCAAGATGTCGCCAGGCTTTGTGGTTTCGACGCTTTACAGTTTCCAAGGTCCTCCAACGGATGGCGAATACCCAAGCGCTGGAATGGTGCAAGCGACGGATGGGAACCTATACGGAACAGCAAGCCCTGGATCGAGCACTTATTACGGAGCACTCTTCGAGGTTTCGACCGGGGGCACATACAAGGTGCTGTACATGTTTACTCCGACATTCGGTGACTTTCCGCTCGGTACTTTAATCCAGCACACCAATGGAAAGACCTATGGCACGCTGCTGACCGATGGCCCAGGGTGCGGTTGCGGGCAGGTTTACAGCCTCGACATGGGGTTAGGCCAGTTCGTCACATTTGTACGCGCCGATGGCAAGGTTGGACAAATTGCGCAGATTCTTGGGCAGGGACTCACCGGGACGACCAGCGTGACATTTAACGGCGTGTCCGCCACCAGTTTCGTTGTAGGGTCCCCCACGTATATCAGGGCGGTCATTCCAAGCGGTGCCTCGACAGGGCCGGTGGTGGTGATAACGCCAAAAGGTACCCTCACGAGCAATAAGAACTTCAGAGTAATTCCTTGACGCCACGCCCTTCTGAGACTGGATCAGCGGACACTGTTGTAACCAGGCGATAGCACAAGCTTGCGCCGTCTGTTCGCCTTTCTGCGGGTCAACGAGTGAAATGGCGATTTTTCAACAGTGACGGCGTCTAGCGTCTAAGAAACCCAGCCCCCGCACCTCTTTATGACTTTCCAATCTTGGCCGACCTTCTTTAGAACCAACGTGTTTCCGTTCCCGCAGAGCATGCCGCAGACAAAACCATAGGCAACTACCGCCCGACGATGTTCCTTATCGAAGACGATTTCGGACAGGGTGAATAACCCGCTTGCAAACGCTTGTTTCACAGACTTATCAAGCTGTTCACCCGTGACCTTCTCATGGTCATCGATGGCCTTCTTCATTAAGTTTTGGGGATCGTTCTCTTTAATTTGACTCTGCTGACGCCCTGGATCAACCAAGACAATTTTCGTGTCAGCAACCAGCGATGGCTCAAGCCTATGGATCACTGTCGCTAGGTCTGTGACGTCCAATTCCATCCCCTTGAAACACGCTTTATCAGATTGGTCCAGGGGTTCGGTCATGTTGGCCACATTCAGTGAGCCATCTGACCCTTTCAGATAGTCCTTCAGCACAGCACGATAGACTGCAATCTGTTCAGTCGTCAACGATTCATCACTTAGCTTGGGTCTCAGCGTGTCCTCCTGTGATACCGCGCAGAATGACACGGATAGAAACATGACAATGAAGCAGACGTAGCGCATTTTGTTCCCTTCCCACGAAATTCTCTTTGCATTCTAATGAGACAGACACTTCCCGATTGCTCGAAGTTCCCCAGCAGAAACATTTTAGTTTTGCCCGTAACTGTTGCGAACAGGCGATAGCGCTCATTGACCGGTGATTGCGTGCACGATGAGCCGGACACTACCGGCGACTACTATCAGAATCACCGCTAATATAAGCGCGTACTCGGCAATGTTCTGCCCGCCCTCGTCCCGGCGTGCGGTTTTTAGAGTTTCAATCACTCTTCCTAACCGTCAGCCCAATTGTCCCACCTGTAGCTGGACTGGCTCAACTGACGAAATCAACTGACGAAATCAGGCCTTATCACAACTTTGCGCCTTTTGTTCGCTAGATAGGCGAAAGGAAAGCGCGAACTTGTGCTGTCGCGATGTTGCGTCAACTGACACTTGAAGCGGCTCTCCGTGCCGACCCAGAGGCATTCGTTGAGTGTAAGGATCAATCACAAGCCAGGATGCCGCGACGGCTTTTTGGGGCGTATATACTTGCAAGTTCCGAAAGGGCGAAGACTTATCCAGTCGTTAGGCTGCCACCTTATTCTGATGCCAGATCATTGGTCATGACCATCGCTCCACACAGCCTGCATGAAGAATAGCGCGATCCTCCTCATCTCCTGCCCCGACCAAAAGGGCGAAGTCGCCACCATTGCCGACTTTGTCTATCGCCACGGCGGCAACATCCTGCATGCCGACGAACACGCCGACGAAGAGTCCGGACTTTTCCTCATGCGCGTCGAGTTCGATCCCAAAGACTTCGATATCGACCTTTCTCAAAATGATCTCGCCGACTTCGGCAAACACTTCGCGCCGATTGCCGAAAGGTTTCAGATGAAGTGGCGGCTGGCGCAGTCGTCGCAGCGGCAGCGCATGATCATTCTGGTTTCGAAATATGACCACTGCCTGGTCGATCTTCTCTATCGTCACCAGAGCGGTGAACTGTCCTGCGAAATTCCGCTGATCATCTCCAATCATGCCGACAACCAGGCCATCGCCGATTTCTACAAGATTCCCTACGCCATCGTCCCGGTCACAAAAGACAATAAGAGCCAGGCGGAAGCGCAAATCGACAGGCTGATCGGCGACCACAAGCCGGATTTCCTGGTGCTGGCGCGGTATATGCAGATTCTGTCGAACGCGTTCGTCAACCGCTACCCGCAGCGGATCATCAATATTCACCATTCCTTCTTGCCGGCTTTCGTGGGCGCGCGGCCGTATCATCAAGCATTCGAACGCGGCGTGAAACTGATTGGAGCGACCAGCCACTACGTCACCGAAGTGCTCGACGACGGGCCCATCATCGAGCAGGATGTAGTTCGGGTCTCGCACCGCGACACCGTCGAAGACTTGATCCGCAAGGGCCGCGACCTGGAGAAGGTCGTGCTCTCGCGCGCTGTGCGCTGGCACGTGGAAAACCGGGTCCTGCTCTATGGGAACAAGACGGTTGTGTTCTGAACCGAGTTCTCTACTGCACCTGATCGGAAGGCACGTCCCGCAGAGGCTGACGCCTGTGTTGATTCTGCCCGTTTACGCGGCGCTGAAAGGCACCGCTCTTCCACCACTCCGTTTGCCACGGAAGTCCATGTACTTTCGGAAACGCACTTCCACGGCGTGAGAGTTCCGCTCCGGTGGTAACTTGCACCAGAAGTAACTTTTCGTCTTTACTTAAACATTAGTAAAGTTTCAGGGAATAATCTCGCTCTCGGGGGCATTTTTGGCCGAAGATCTTCGGTTTGAACTAGCCATTCTGGCGACCGTCCAGGGCTTCTACCAGAAGCTCATGGTGGAGTCGCTGGGTGGGGAAGTGCCCGTCCCGAGCGGGTTGGACGAAGACGCGCTTCGGCATTCCGAGCGCGAGCTGCCGCACACGCTGACGCGGATGTACCGCTGGCTGCACCTGCTGGATATGGCGATCACGCCCGCGATGCTGCGCCAGGCGCTTACTCCGGAAACGGATTCCGAAGTGGCCGAGGCTCTGCTGCGCTACTTTGTGCGGCGGCGCGAGCCCAGCGACGTGAACCGCGATAAGACGGATCTGATCGCGACTTTTCTTTATCGGCATCCGCGCGTGCCTGGCCAATGGGAGCAGAGTGGCTACGGGCTGGATGGCGCACTGCCGTTGTCTCCTTTCGAAATCGCCCTGATTGAAATCCTGGCGGACACGGATGTGCCCTCGCTGCCAGAGGAGCATGTGCAATTGCTGCGGCGTTTCGATCCGCTGCGCGAAGAGGTTTCCCGCTTCCGCGACTTCAACACGCTCATCGATTCCGGTTTGATTGGACGGGTGCGCGAGTTGAAGCAGTGGCTGGATGCTTCGTTTTATCATCCCGGAGTGCTGGCCACGGTAGCGGCTTACAACACGAATTTCGGCAAGAAGTTTGACGAACTCTTCGCCAAAGCGCTCACCGAGATCAAGACCTTTGGGCAGGCGCTGGAAGAAATGGGCGGCACGATTCTTACCACCGTCGATGGCGTGGAAGTTACGGTGGAACATGTGGCCGCGATCGAAGAGCGTCAGATGTTGCAGGCCGATTACGGCAGCACGTTCGAGAAATTTCGCCGGGTTTCCAAGCTGAAAAAAGAATTGGACCGGCGTCCGCCGATCCGGCGGTCGCTGCTGACTCCGGCAGCGCGCACGTCGCGCGCGGCCGGCAGCGCGGCGGCTGCGCCCAGGGCGGCGCGAGTGGCTGCGGGAAAGACTCCCACGGCGCCTCCGGTGTTTCAGCCTCCCACGGTGACCGCGCAGCAACTTTCGATCGAAGAAGGAAAACTGCGGCGGGTGGAGGAATCGGTTCGCGTCTTTGTGCGCGTGGCCGATCCGAAATACCGCCAGGTGGTCCCCATGCGCTTCTTCAACCTGACGTTGGCGGTGGCGGAAGCCGACGCGTACAGCGCCGCGTTTCTGGAAGAAAAGAGCCTGCGCGCCGACGTGGCCCGCATGCTGATCCGTTTGGTTTCGATCTCTGCGCGAATCAGCACCGAACTGGAAGAATTGAAGCGCAGCCAGAAGATGTCCTCTCTGTGGAAGTTGCACGCCGACGCCGTGGTGGTGCTGCTGGATATGGCCAGCAGTTCGACCGAGGACGCGGGAAGCGTAGCCAAGATGGCCGAGCAGAACGGTGCGGGCGAGGCCGCCCGAGCGCTCCACGAATCTGCGCAAAAACTGCGCGCCCGATCCGACGAGGCGGTGAAGACTTTCGCGAACGTCAGCTAGGCAGTTCCCAGATTGAACAGATTTCAGATTTCAGTTTCCAGTTGTTACCGTGTGCAGTGGGTTCCGCATTTGGGAAATCTCTATTTACCTTCTGATACCCCCCCTCCCCCCTCCCCTCCCCCTGATCTATTGGAATCTTCGACTTAGCGCGGAAATCGAAAATAAACTAAGGGCTGCAACAACTTGCGGGCAAAATCTTGAGCCGTAAGGAGTTAGGCGGCTGATTTGGATGTCAAAGAACGATGCCGAAACCTTTAGCTTTGGTCGGGAAGGCCGCTGGCGTCAAGTCTACGAAAGTAGATAGTGGGGGATCCCCGGTGCCCCGTCATCACCCCGACAACCCAGGCACTCTGGTCCTGGAGTGTACCCCTGTTTTTCGCGGCCTGGAGGTTGTGGCTTTCGGCTACGGTGAGTCCGTGTCACAAACCGACTTATGGCAGACGGCTGCGTTGTCTGGATTAGTGGCCCCGCACTGAGAACAGAACATTCACGTCTTCCTGGGAAGGGATCATAACCGTATTCGCTACAGAACCGTACCGCTCTCCACGCAGCCCTGCGCCGAGCCGCTGGGCTCGACTTTGACCACCGCGGACTCGTCAGAGCAAAAAGCACGCACTCCGGTTTGGTTGGGCCTCAGCGGATACGCCACCACCTGGAATTTCGCATTGGCCCCGCCAGCGGCCTCCGGACTGCAGTTCATCAACTCAAACACGTATCCATTTTTCTTGCCGTTCGCCAGTTCGCCGGCGATCAGGTCGCCCTCTGCCAAATCGGAGAGCGAGCAGGTATAACCCACTTCACGGTGGGTTTCGGCATACGTAGCCTCGGCGGTGACGAGGGTGCGAACCTCCGCTACGGCTGAGGATTCATTCGCCGCCATCCGTGCTCGAAGAAGGTTGGGGATCGCGATGGCTGCAATAATCAGGATGATCGGAATTCCCGCAATCCAAACGTACCCCAGCACCAGCCCCGCCATAGCGACGCCTTCGCCCCTCAGTCGCCCCGCACTCTTGCGAATCTCCGACAGAGCAAGGTGGCCAAATACAATGGCCGCGATAAAAAGGAAGGGGATAAAAAACAGGAGTCCGCAAACCAGGCTGGCAATGGCCTTTCCGCTCGTCTCCCGCACACCGGGAGGCAGCGGAGCGCCCTCCGGAGCCGCGGCGGGATTGTCCCTCCCGCAGACCCGACAGAATCTGTCTCCGGCCGCCATGCTGTTCCCGCAAGCCTCACAGAATGAACCCATGCGCTCTCCGATCGCGCCTGACCCAGCCGTTGCTTCGAGCTGAAATTGCACGAAACACTACTCTTCACCCCGCTCCGCGTCAATGCGGCACTCAAGACGTGAACGATCGGTCCCGTCCGTTTGCGGTCGACGCTGTCTTTTGATAAGGTGCGCGACAATGGTTAGCTTGGATCCCATGCCGCGATCCTGTCCTCATTGCGCCGCCCAGATGCCCGAGACGGCTGCATTCTGCCCCGCCTGCGGCCGCACCATGCAAACCGCGACGCATGCCCAGGGCAAGGTCGGTGGCCTTGCCGAAAATATCGCGGGAGGGCTCGCTTACGTTACTTTTATCCCGGCCATCATCTTTCTCGTGGTCGATCCGTATAGCAAGAATCGTTTTGTGCGCTTTCATTGCCTCCAGTGCCTTTTGTTCTGGGGCGCGACAGTAGTGGTCGCGGCCGTGCTCAGACTAACTACGGTCGTTCTGTTGATGATTCCAGTGCTCGGACCGCTGCTCGCGGTGTTGATCGCGGTCGTCGCCGGACTCGCCCTAGTGGTGATTTGGCTGGTTCTGGTGGTTAAGACTTTTCAAGGAGAAATGTTTAAGCTGCCCATTCTGGGCGATTTTGCCGAGCGGCACACGGACTCGGTCCAGGCTCTGCCTCCAAATTGTTGATGTCCTCCAAATTGTCGATTGCTTTGGCAGGAATTTTTTGGTACGTTGCCCCGACGCCGCCTGGGCCCAAACTTACGTGCTTACCGAGTCGGATGGTCTGGCGACCGAGGAGGACTTTCCCCATGGCTTTTTGTAGTGGTTGCGGTGCACAGATTGCCGACGGCACGACGACTTGCGCGGCCTGCGCTGGCCGGGCTGCAGCTGCGCCCGCTCCGGCACCGGCCAACACCGGAGGTATGGCCGACAACGTAGCCGGCATGCTGGCTTATATCACCATCATCCCGGCAATTATTTTTCTGGTGATGGAGCCCTACAACAAGAATCGGTTTGTCCGCTTTCACGCGTGGCAGAACATCTTTCTGCACGTGGCTGCGATCGGCATCTGGATCGTTCTGATGATCCTCACGGTGGCGGCTAGCATCGTCCCGATCGTTGGGCATCTCATTGTAATGCTGCTGGGGTTCGTGGTTTGGATTGGTTTCGTCGTGGTTTGGATCATCCTGTTGATGAAGGCGAACCAGGGCCAAATGTGGAAGCTGCCCGTAATCGGCGATATGGCGGAAAAACAGGCGAACGCGATGTAGTCCGGCTTTCGGCGTCCGTTCTTCTTCGCGTCCTGGGCGGCCGGTCTTCTTTTTGGCGAACTTTGCGGTGCAAGTTTCTCGCCGCAAAGTTCGCCACAAGCCCGCACGGGACGCGAAGATAAAACTCCTCAGCTCCGCAATTGCGTCCGGCCATAACTGCGGCCTTGACTTTCTTCCTCTAAGCTGTCAATCCTATTAGCTTTTACCCTGCGCTTGAAACGCACACGGGAAGTGTGGGTTTTGCGGGCGCTGGACCTCTGGAAGAGATTGGGGAATTCATTGCGAGTCCGGGTCTTCTATCACGACAAATGCTTTGACGGAGCCTCCTCCGCCGCTCTGTTTTCACGTTTCTACCGCGAGCGCATTCGCGGCGATGCTACTTTCGAATTCACCGGCCTGGTGCACCGCGCTGGGGCCTTGTTTGACGAAAAGCAATTCGACGGCGACGAGAACGCCATCGTCGACTTCAAGTATTCCAGTTCCCCGAAAATTACCTGGTGGTTCGACCATCACGAGAGCGCATTCCTCTCGTCCGCGGACGCCGAGCATTTCGAGCAGAACGAGAGCAACCGTAAGTTCTACGATCCTAATTTCAAGTCCTGTACCAGTTTCATCGCCATGATTGCGCAGCAGCACTTCGGATTTGATCCCGCGCCCGTGGCCGATCTGGTGCATTGGACCGACATCATCGACGGCGCCCTCTATGCCGACGCCAAGACCGCCGTCGAGATGGAAGCCCCCGCCATGAAGCTCACCATGGTGATCGAATCCGCGCCCGATCACGGTTTCGTCCCCAATCTGATTCCGTTGCTGGCAGCGAAACCGTTGGCGCAGATCCTCGAAGAACCTTTTGTGGCACCGCTGCTTCCGCCCCTGCTCAAACGGCACGAACTGTCCATCGGCATTCTGGAACAGCGCACCGAGTGTAATGACCGCACCATTTTCTTCGACGTCACCGACCACGATCTCGAGGGGTACAACAAGTTCATTCCTTACTACTTGCACCCCGAATCGGTCTACAGCGTCGGGCTGAGCAAGAGCAGTTTTCGGGTGAAGGTTTCGGTGGGATCGAATCCCTGGGCACCGCAGGCGCCGGAAGTGAACCTGGCCCGGATTTGCGAACGCTATGGCGGAGGCGGCCACGCCCGCGTGGGCGCGATCTCCTTCAACGTGAACCAGCACGCCGCGGCCATCAAGGCCTCGCAGGAAATCGTCGCCGAACTGCGTGCGGCTATTCGCCAGAAGAAGGCGTAGTCGAACTAAGTGGTGGTGCACTGTGAGGAGGGGATTGAGGAGGAGAATCGTATCAGGGCATGCCTTTCAGGCATGCCGCATCAGAACCCAGACGGATCCGGCTTTAGCCGCTGTCGCCGTGAGGCGAGGCAGCGGCTAAAGGCGTAACCGTGTCGCGCCTGCTTGCGGCATCGCTGAGGCGATGCCCTGATACGAATCGTTCTTCCAGGGTCGACAACTTCATCGATGCACCGTTACCCAAACGCAGAACGTGGGTATAAATAACGTGCTGCCAGCATAAACTGCGCACGCTCGCAGCGTACGAAATCAAGGTTTGGCTATGATGAAGATGAACAAGTTAGCTGCGTCCCTCATTCTGGCGTGCGGGCTAGCACTGGCGCTGAACGCACAAACCACACCGAAGGAAACATTACTGGCGCTGAGCAAGCGAGACCACACGCTCGCCATCGTAGACCCCGTGAGCTTGAAAGTTCTGGCCCGAGTGCCGGTGGGCAACGATCCTCACGAAGTCATCGCCTCCGCCGACGGCGGGACGGCTTATGTTTCTAACTACGGTTTCGGCGCCTTTAATACTCTGGCCGTAGTCGATCTGGTAGAGCAAAAGGCGCTCCCGCCAGTAGATCTCGGGCCTATGCGAGGTCCTCACGGATTGGCCTTTAGGGGAGGCAAGGTCTGGTTTACCGCCGAGGCTGCGAAGGCGATCGGCAGCTACGACCCTGCGACCGGGAAAGTGGATTGGATTCTGGGCACAGGTCAGAACAGAACCCACATGATCTTCGTGGCGGAGGATCTGAAGCGGATCATTACCACCAATGTCAGTTCCGGTACGGTGAGCATCATCGAAGAAAGTGCGGGTCGACCCGGACGGCCCGCCGGTATGACGCACGGTCCTGGCGGTGCCAGGGGCTCTCCCGGAGGCGATTGGGATGAAACGGTCGTACGAGTCGGCAACGGCTCGGAAGGTTTCGACGTATCGCCCGATGGGAAGGAAATCTGGGTGGCCAACGCCCAGGGTGGCACCATCTCGATCATCAATGTCGCGAGCAAGACGGTCACCGAGACCCTTGATGCGAATGTGCATGGAGCCAACCGTCTGAAATTCACTCCCGATGGTAAGCGGGTCTTAGTATCCAGCCTGGGCGCCCCGGACCTGGTTATCCTCGATGCCGGCACTCGCAAGGAAATCAAACGAATCAAGCTGGGGCACGGTGCCGCCGGCATCGTCATGCAGCCGGACGGTGCCCGGGCCTTTGTGGCCTGCTCTCCCGACAATTACGTGGCGGTTATCGATCTCAAATCACTCGAAGTTACGGGGCGCATCGACGTCGGCCAGGAACCTGACGGGCTGGCCTGGGCCGTGCGGCACTGAGGCCTGCGGAAAATTAGCGATCCCGGCGGCTCCTGAGTCTGAGCGGCGCAATCGTGCGAGGTAAAGCCTACTGAACCGGCGTGCCGCTGGCCAGACACGTCGCCGCCATGCCATCGTCGGAAGAGCGAATCACTCCCGACTGATCCGTACAGAATGCCTTTCGTCCAAGGTTGTTTCCGTTGGGGACGGCGGTGAGATGAAATCCGCCAGCGAGCGTCCGGTCGCATCCGGAAAGCGTGAAGACGAAGCCGTATTTCTTTCCGCTCGCCAGCCCGCTGTTGATGAGCATGGCCTGGCGCTCATTCGGTTCGCCGCCGCCAAAGCCATCCAGGGTTGAAAGCGTGCAGGTGTAGCCCACGGTCGGATAGCTGCTGGCGTAAGTGGCCTCCGCCGCGGTAATCGTACGCAGGGCCGCGACCACCATCGCATCGCTGCTGGTGGGCTGAGCTGGAGTCTCACTCCGGGCCGTGAGCGTAATGTGTGCGTCGGGTTGCGGCCGCATCTTCTCCGTGATGGCCTTCAGAAGATCAGGGTCCGCCAACGGGAGATGAATGGTCACGGAAATCTCGTTCAGCGTCCAAACCTGCGCTTCCTGCTTCATCGAAAACGTCATCTGCGGCATAAACGGAGTCCGCTGCGCCTCTCCGTTCTTATAGACCTGAAACGTCAACTCGATGTCATCCCGATCGCCGTGCAGCGCGTCGCTCTGCACCGTGATGTCGGCCTTCTGCCCGGTCTTCGGATCCTCCGAAGTCAGCAGCACTGGCCCGGTCTCAAACGTTTGCACATTATGTCCTTGAGTCTGGAGCCGGCTGGCCATCAGCGAATACTGCTGCAGGGTCGCAAGCCCGCCCGAGTTTTCGAGCGCGGTGCGAGTGGCCGTCGGCAGGTGCTTCGCGAAGGTTCCGGGCGTCTTGCTGAAAAACATCTCCAGCAAAGCCTGGCGGGCAGTTTGAGGAGCGGCCCCAGATTGTTGCGCCCACAAACCAGCAGAGCACAAAGTCAAAACGGCCAGAGAAAGGACGATTTTGCGCATGGTTCATCTCCTCTCTGATCGTGACACCTCTCCCGGATCCTCTCCAGTTACCGAGGTAAGAACAGGCATCAGGAGAGGCACGAAAGGTGGAAGCGCGGTGTGTGTTTTGCCATAGCCGTGATACTCTGCCTTGAGTCAACCCCAGCATTCATGCGCCAGCCCGGGACCAAGTTTGAGCGACACCACCGCCAACGGCAGGTGCTCCGGGCGGTGGCCTCGTTTGAATTCTTCAAAGGCGTTTTCGTGATTGTGATGGGGGTTTGCGCCATCATCCTGGTACACAGGGATGTGTGGCTGCTGGCCGAAAGCCTGCTCGCCCTCCTGCACATCAATACGGACCGGCGCTCCGCCCAATTGTTTCTCGATTTTGCCGACAATGTGACCGACGCCCGCCTGTGGGCTGCGGCGCGCATCGCCTTTGCTTACGCCGCGCTGCGTTTCACCGAGGCTTACGGCTTATGGAAGGGACGCACCTGGGCCGAATGGGTGGCCTTGGTTTCCGGAGCCCTGCTGCTGCCGCTTGAGGTCCGCGAGCTTTTTCGTGGGGTGACGCTGCTGCGCTGTGCTTTCTTTATCGGAAACCTGGCTGTGGTCTTTTTCATGCTCTACGTCATTCTGGTCAACCGACGGGAGCGGCGAAACGAGGCCTTCATTTCCACCGGAGTCTGAAACCCCTGCCAGAAGCCGGAACTGGAGTCGAACGGCTCTGGCAAATATCCCGCTTTCGTTTCATAATCAATCCAGGAAGCGCCCGATTCTGGGAGGTCCGTATGCGTCTAGGTAGCCTGCTCTGCTTACTATGTGCCCTGGCTGGAATCGCCGCCGCGCAGGACACGAACTTTTCCGTGGGCCCGCAATATCTCATGACCAACGGTTCTCCACTCTTCGCCCGGCCGATTACCACCCCGTCCCTTTCTCTGTCGGCCCCACTTCCCGGCATTCCAAGCCTCCCCGAAATCGGACCGCCGGTCAGCGATCAACCCTTTACCGCGAATCCCGAACTCCCGGGTCAGGCCGATCTGTTCCCGATCTACTACGGGACGCCCCTGCCCAGCGTGATTGAGATCAGCGCGGAACCGCCTCGCGCTTTGCCGGCCAGCATGGTCGACGTCGGCGTCGAGGCGACGACCGATGCGCAATCCCTGCGCGAACTCGGTTATGGAGTGACTCTCTCGGAAACTGCCTCGTTCTGGAAGACGCACATGTCCCACGCCACCCGCGTCTACACCAACCGGGATATTGCACGCCTGCACGGCGGCTAGGGCTCGATCCGAAAGAGCGTCAGCACTGGGACGGGGAAGCAGCCCCCAAAGGCTCCCTCAAGCCCCTGCCTCGCGTGGTAGCCTGAATGAATCTCACCCCGGCACGAGGAGTTCATGCCAGACGCCAGCCCTACCCACCTCGATCTGCAAGCCACCGCGAAACAAATCATGCAGCAGTACGGTTTCGAGCCGGATTTCCCTCCCCAGGTTCCGCAACAACTGGCGGAATTGAGAGCCCACCCCCCACAATTCGCGGCTGGCGGTGATGTTCGCGATCTGCGCCATCTCCTCTGGTCCTCCATTGATAACGACACCTCGCGCGACCTCGACCAGATCGAAGTTGCCACGCGGCTCCCGAACGGGGACGTGAACGTCATGATCGGCATCGCCGATGTGGATGCCTTTGTGCCAAAGCAGACCCCCATTGACCAGCACGCCGCGCGGGAGACCACGACCGTCTATACCGGAATCCGCAACTTCCCCATGCTGCCAGAGGAGCTTTCCACCGGCGCCAGCTCTCTGCTCGAGAACCAGGACCGGCCCAGCGTGGTGATCGAATTCGTGATTGATTCCACCGGCTGCGTGAAGTCCTCCGACGTCTATCGCGCCCTCGTCCGTAACCAGGCTCAGCTGCAATACAACTCCGTGGGCGCGTGGCTGGAGGGGAATGCACCTCCCCCGCCCAAGGTGTCATCTTCCGGCGATTTACAGGCGCAACTGAAACTACAGGATGAGGTTGCGCAGAAGCTCAAGAATCTGCGCTATCAGCACGGCGCCCTCAACCTCGAGACCGACGAAGTCCACCCCCTGGTGCTCAACGAGCAGGTCATCGACGTGGTGAAACAGGAGAAAAATCGCGCCACGGACCTCATTGAAGATTTCATGGTGGCCGCCAACGGAGTAGTGGCTCGCCGGCTCGAAAAAGTTTCATCGCTGCGCCGTATCGTCCGCAACCCGGAACGTTGGGACCGTATCGTGCAACTGGCCGCTACCAAGGGTGAGAAGCTGCCCGCGCAGCCGGACTCCAAGGCCCTGAACGATTTCCTGCTGCGGCGCAAGGCCGCCGATCCCGATCACTTCGCCGACGTTTCCCTGATCGTAATCAAACTCATCGGGCCCGGCGAGTACGTTCTGGAGCGTGCGGGCGAAGTTGCCCCCGGCCACTTCGGTCTGGCGGTTCAGGATTACACTCACTCCACCGCTCCCAACCGGCGTTTCGCCGACGTGGTTACCCAGCGGCTGCTCAAGGCTGTGCTCGCCGGCCAGGCAGGCCCGTACTCCGATGACGAGTTGACCGCCATCGCCGCCAACTGCACGCAAAAAGGAGACGCTGCCCGAAAAGTCGAGCGCGAGATGGCCAAGCACCTCGCCGCCGTGGCCATGCAACACCGGATTGGCGAGGTCTTCGACGCTATCGTTACCGGTGTGACCAGCCACGGAACCTTCGTTCGCGTAATGCGGCCGCACGTCGAAGGGCTCCTCATCCAGGGTCAACATGGACTCGACGTCGGCGACAAGCTGCGCGCCAAGCTCACCCGCACCGACGTGCAAAAGGGATACATCGACTTCGCGCGCGCCTAATCGGATCCGCCCGCCCTACTCATCCGGACCGCAGCGGGTCACCACAGGAGCCAATAGCACCCTGCGGAACCGCACGCTAAGCTTAGATCAAGAAGTAGTGCGGGAAGGTGCGAGACATAACTTGTTCAATTGGCGTACTTTCGTGTGTCTGCCCATGATCGCGATTCTGCCCGTGTCGCTGCTGGCGGACGACACTGGTGCGGCCATGTTGCGCAGCAACCCTGGCGTCCTCCTGAATAAGAATCCCGCCCCAGCCTCTTCCGCTCTCTTTCCCGACGACCTCATCGAAACTCAGAAGAACGCTGTAGCCCGGATCGAATTCTCAGGCTCCACCGCCGACATTAACCCGGAGACCATGATTCAGTTCGAAGGTGACGAACTCGTCCTAGAACACGGCCATGTGTCCGTAAACAGCACTCGCGGGTTACGAGTGCGCGTGGGTTGCCTGACCATCACGCCGGTGAACCCCGAATGGACTCACTACGAGGTTGCCGATGTGGACGGCCAAGTCACCGTATCGGCAAAGAAGAACGATGTTTACATCGATTCCCGCTCCCGCAATCTTGAGCAGGCCAGGAAGTCGGCGCACTCCGAGCGGGTCATCGTGCGGGAAGGCGAGCAGACGTCGCGCCCGGAAAAATGTGGCGCGGCTAACATCAGGCAGTCCGGGGCCGTGGCGGGGCAGGGAGCCATTCTGAATTCGCCCTGGGCCGTCGTGGCGGGAATTGGAGCCATTGGCGGTCTGGCGTGCAGGGCTCTTTGCCACGGCGATGACCCAGTCAGCCCCTCCCGTCCTTAAGGTTCCGGTCGTTCGACCCACACCTATTAACCAGCCGGGTGTGTGAAAAACTCTGCATCTTGACAAGCCTCAGGCGTAAGGCCACAATTACGCCCGCCCTGGGGAGGGCGCATTTGCATGACTCCCAGTGGTCGTCACCCCAATGACGACGACTGAGATGTGGGGAAGTTCCAGTTAAAAAAAGATGACGCTAGTTTCCTGTTTCTGATCCAGGTTTCTCGGCCCCCGGCAAGTTTAAGAAGAAAATGTTTCTCGCAGAGGAATAGCTGCGCATGCGCCGCACCCCTCGCTGGGAACGTTTCTCGAACCAATGTGATTCAAGGAGGATATATCTATGCAGTCTCTGCGCCCTTCGCGGGCATGGCTCGTTTGCACGCTGCTCACCGCTCTGCTGCTGCTAACCGTTACCGCCATGGCGAATAACGGACGTGAGTTTTCCGGGTACTTCGATGTCAGTGGAGTACAGGAGCAAGGCGACCTCGTGCAAGTAACCCTTCACCTGAAGCTGTTCAATCACGGCGACGCCGACGCAAGGAGTGTGATCGTCACGTTAATGGAGTCCGGTCCGGCCCCGAACCTGCGCGGCAACTTCCAACCTGTGAAGGTATGGAAGAGCCACCAGTTCATCGAGATGAGCCAGGAGTTCTCGGTGACCAAGCATGCATACGCCGAGTGGATGGCCGCGCCGGGCCAGCCCAACCTGGTCATTTTGTTCCAGGACAGCAAAGGGCATACCTGGCAGAGGGGCGCGCAAATCAGCCGCCGTCCTCTCGTCCCAGTGGCCCAATAGTCTGTGCCCAATCATGTCCTTCGAGCCAACCACGAACCATTGATTTCCCAGGAGGAATTTTCCATGCGTCGCTTCTCGATTTTAGCTGTCCTGATGCTGGCCGCGGTGTTGGTGAGTCTGCCCGCGCTCGCTCAGCAGGATGTGATTACCACCGCCATTGGCGGCGGGCCTAACGGCATTCCAGCTCTCGATGCCAACCTTTACAACCCGTACGGAGTTGCCGTGGATAGCTCCGGCAACTTCTACATCGCCGCCTTCAACCAGAACCGGGTTTTCAAAGTAAACAGCGGCGGAACCATCACGGTGGTCGCCGGAAGTGGCGCCCAGGGCTACAGCTGGCGACGGCGTCACTGGCGGTGCGGGACTTGCCAGCTATGTACCATCCCTACGGCGTTGCGGTGGACAGTTCCGGGAACGTCTACATCGCCGATCAGTACAACCACGTGATTCGCAAGGTAGACACCACCAATACCATCACCACCATCGCCGGCATTGCCGGTTCAGCGGGCTACAGCGGCGACGGTGGCAAAGGCACTGCGGCTCAGCTTTACTACCCCAGCGGCGTGGCCGTAGATGGCTCCGGCAACCTGTACATCGCAGACTACGACAACTGCGTCGTGCGCAGGGTGATTCTGGCCACCGACATCATCAGCACCTATGCCGGCAACCACACCTGCGGCTACACTCGGAGATGGTGGCCAGGCGAGCGCTGCCGAGTTGTACACGCCCGCTGGAGTGGCCGTGGACACTGCGGGCAACCTCTACATCGCCGATACCGGGAACTACGTGACTCGCGAAGTGACCAAATCCAACGGGAAAATCAGCACTATTGCCGGCAACCACACTGCCGGCTTCAACGGAGATGGCGGGTTGGCCACCAGCGCCGAGATGAACCAGGTGTTTGCTCTTGCGGTCAACGGTGCTGGCACAAGCGTGACCTTCGCCGACTACTACAACCAGCGCATTCGGCAGTTCACGGTGAGCGGCAATATCAACACCGTCGCCGGCAACGGCACGGCCTGCTCCGGCACTTGCGGGGAGGGCGGTTCCGCGACTAGCGCCCAACTCTACTATCCGAATGGCGTAGCTGTCAACAGCGGAGGAACGATTTACGTCGGCAATAACGACAACTACGTGGTCGACAGTTTCACCGTAGGCGGAAACCTCAACTCCGTAGCCGGCAATCACACGTACAACATCGAAACGCTGATTAACGGCGCTCCGGAGCTGGGCGTGGTTTTGAACTATCCCGTCGGCCTCGCGGATGATGCCTCGGGGAACGTCTACATTGCCGACAGTGGTAACAACATGGTGCGGGAGGCTGTGAAATCCACTGGGCTGGTGAACTTCTTTGCGGGAACCGGAACTGCGGGCTATTCCGGAGATGGCGGACCCGCGACCAGCGCAAAGTTGTACAACGACCATGGCGTAGCCAAAGACAAGTCAGGAAACGTCTACATCGCCGACTACTACAACTGCCTGGTCCGGGTGGTGAACACGGCTGGGACCATCAACACGTTTGCCGGCCTGGTCATCAGCCAGCCCACGTTGCGGCTATACGGGCGACGGGGGTCCAGCGACCAGCGCAGAACTCTACTATCCGTACGGCGTTGCGGTTGACACCAAAGGCAGCGTATACATTGCGGATTATGCGGAGCACGTCGTCCGCAGAGTAACCGGCGGCACCATCACCACGATCGCCGGCATCGGCGGGCTCAACGGCTACTCCGGAGATGGCGGACCGGCGACCAGCGCCCTGCTCTATTCCCCGACAGGCGTCGCCGTTGACCCGGCGGGCAATGTGTTCATCGCCGACTACAACAACTGCCGCGTCCGCGAAGTCAATGCCGCCACCGGCGTCATTAACACTGTCGCGGGCACCGGCACTTGCGGCTTTACCGGCGACGGCCTGGCCACCAGCAACGGCGTTGCGTATCCCGAGGGCCTTGCGGTGGACGCCAACGACAACCTGTTCATCAGCGATTACTATGAGCGAGTGCGCTGGGTAAGCCCGAACGGGATCATGACCACGATTGCCGGCACCGGTACCGCTGGCTATACCGGCGACGGCGGTCCAGCCACCAGCGCTGAACTCTACGGCCCGACTGGAATCGCTCTCGATTCTTCAGGAAGCATTCTGGTATCCGACTACTACAATTCCCGGGTGCGCAGCATCTCGGCGTTCTCGGCATTGAGCACCAGCACCGGCAGCCTCGCCTTTGGGCTGACCAGTGTTGGTTCGACCAGTTCACCCTTGACGCTCACCCTGAGCGCCTACGGCCCCGTGACCATTACTAATATTTCGACGAGCGCAAACTACAGCGAGGCTGACAACTGCCCGGCGAGCCTGACCAACGGCACCACTTGCACCATGTATGTGTACTTTGTGCCCACGGCTTCGGGAACTCTCAACGGCAATGTCACCGTGAACACGAACGGCTTCTTCAGTCAGGTCAACACCGTCAGCCTGACCGGGCTGGGAAGCGCGATTTCACTGACCGGCTCGCCGCTTACCTTCGGCAACGAGTTGGTCAAAACCACCAGCGCGGCCAAGACCGTTACGGTCAAGAATAACGGCAAGAACGCAATTACGATGGGCACGATTACGTTGACCAACACAACGGACTACGCCATCTCAACCAACACCTGTCCGGCGTCGGGCAGCACCCTGGCCGCCGCAGCCAGTTGCACCATCAGCGTGACTTTCGGGCCAAAGTCGACCGGGGCGAAACGGGGCACGGTGGTGATCAATGACAACGATCCTTCCACGCCGCAGCTTATCGGTTTGAGTGGGACCGGAACCAGTAATGTGTCGCTCAGCCCGAGCTCGATAACGTTTGCGGTTACGGCCGTGGGCGTGACCAGCGCGGCGACGAAAATCACACTTACCAACAATACCGGCGTGTCCATCACGCTCGGCAACCCGGCCATCACCGTGACCGGTCCGTTTATCAGCGCCACCACCTCGACTTGTACCAATAGCCTGGTGATTGCGGCCAGCGGAACCTGCGTCATTAATGCCCAGTTCAAACCTAAAGTTGTGGGCTTTGTTTTGGGCTCGCTTAGCGTCAGCGACAGCGATGTCACCACCCCGCAAGCGGTGGTCCTGCAAGGTTACGGGACCGCCGTCAAGTTCACGCCTAGCACGTTGAACTTCGGCACAGTGACGCGCGGCACCCAGGTCTCGTCGACGGCGACCATTACCAACGTCGGGACTACGAACGTCTTCTTTACTGGCGCGGAACTTTCCGGCGCAAATAGCGCTGATTTCAGCGTCAACTACTTAGACAGCGCACCCTGCGGTAACACCTCAACCAACCCGCTCCTTCCGGGCAAAACTTGCCAGATCACGGTTTACTTTGATCCCAGCAAGGTGGGCACGGAGAGCGCTACCTACAAAGTGTTCGACAACAGCGTTGGCAGCCCACAAGTGTTGACGCTCACTGGCAAGGGGCAGTAGGGGCCCGAGCCATCTGCTTTTCAACTCGGCCGCCGGGCTTCAGGTCCGGCGGCCTTTCTTGTTTTGGGTGAAGTCGGGAACGGCTGTGGTTTCGGATTACAGCGGAAGAACTCGGGAGAGGAAACCGCGTAGGACCAATCGCGAAAGGGATTGAGGTGGTGGCCCCGGGCAGAGTCGAACTGCCGACCTTCGGTTTAGGAAACCGCTGCTCTATCCATCTGAGCTACGGGGCCAGTGCGAAGTAGCCCCATTATCTCACGGACATTCCAGCCTCGGTTCAGCGGTGCGATGACAGATCGTCGAGCGCGAGATTGAGTTCCAGCACGTTTACTCGGGGCTCGCCGAGCAGTCCCAGATCGCGCTGGGAGGTGTGCTTCCGGATCAGATCACGAACAGTGGATTCAGAAATCCCGCGCTCGCGGGCCACGCGTGCAAGCTGGAATTCCGCCGCCGCAGGCGTGATGTCAGGATCCAGGCCCGATGCGGAGGTCGTGATGAGGTCCACAGGAATAGGTTCGGCGGGATTTTCCTGGTGCAGGTTCCTGGCGTCTGCCTGCACACGGTCGATCAGCTTCTGATTGGTGGGAGCGAAGTTCGTGCCCCCGGAGTTGGCGGCATCGTATCCGTTACCCGCTGCAGAGGGACGCGAGTGGAAATACTTCGCCGAAGTAAAGGGCTGGCCAATGATGCGTGAGCCAATGACCTCTCCGTTGCGAGTGATGATTTGGCCATTCGCCTTGTCGTGGAATAGAACCTGCGCCAGTCCGGTGATCAGCGAGCGGATAGATGACTCCCAGCAGGATCGTTGTGGCGATGGTCATCAGAAACGCGGTGATCAGATTCTTTTTCATAACAATCCTCAGGCCAGTCCCGCCGCCGTAATCAGCATGTCAATGAGCTTGATGCCCACGAAGGGCGCGATCAGCCCGCCCACGCCATAGATAAAGAGATTGCGCCGCAGCAGAGGCCTCGGCATTCATGGCGCGATATTTCACGCCGCGCAGCGCCAGCGGAATCAGCGCAATGATGATCAGCGCATTAAAGATTACGGCCGAAAGAATCGCCGACTCCGGCGTCTTGAGATGCATGATGTTCAGCGCGTTGAGCACCGGGAACGTGGCGGCGAACATGGCCGGGATGATGGCGAAATATTTGGCAACGTCGTTCGCGATGGAGAATGTCGTGAGCGCGCCCCGCGTCATCAGCAATTGCTTTCCGATTTCGACGACCTCGATGAGCTTGGTGGGATTGGAGTCGAGATCGACCATGTTGCCGGCTTCTTTGGCGGCCTGCGTGCCGGTGTTCATGGCGACGCCTACGTCGGCCTGGGCCAGCGCGGGCGCATCGTTGGTCCCGTCGCCGGTCATGGCCACGAGTTTGCCGCCGGCCTGCTCGCTGCGAATGAGCTTCAGTTTGTCCTCGGGCGTGGCTTGGGCAAGAAAGTCGTCGACGCCGGCTTCGCGGGCAATGGCGGCCGCCGTGAGTGGATTGTCGCCGGTGATCATCACAGTGCGAATTCCCATGGCTCGCAGCTGCGCAAAGCGATCGCGGATTCCGCCCTTGACAACGTCTTTCAAGTGAATCACTCCCATGGCCCGCCGATTCTCAGCGACGACCAGAGGTGTGCCGCCGGAGGAAGCAATGCGGTCAACCGCAACCCGTACATCTGGCGGCATGGCGCTGTTGTTCTGCTCCAGATAACGCGCAATGGAGTCGGCCGCACCCTTCCGGATCTCCCGGCCATCCAGATTGACTCCCGACATGCGAGTCTGCGCGGTGAAGGGGATAAATTCTGCCTCGTGATCGGCGAACTCGCGGCCGCGCAGCCGGTATCGTTCTTTGGCCAGCACGACAATCGAGCGGCCCTCCGGAGTCTCATCGGCCAGCGAGGAGAGCTGAGCCGCGTCGGCCATCTCGGCGTCGGTCACTCCAGGAGCGGCGAGAAACTCGGTAGCCTGCCGGTTGCCGAAAGTTATAGTGCCGGTTTTGTCGAGCAGCAGCGTGTTCACGTCACCGGCCGCTTCCACGGCGCGTCCTGACATGGCGAGCACGTTGTGCTGTACCAGGCGGTCCATGCCGGCGATGCCTATGGCCGAAAGCAAGCCGCCGATGGTGGTGGGAATAAGGCATACCAGCAGCGACACCAGTACGAAAACAGTCTGTGGAGATCCGGAATAGATTGCGAACGGCTGCAGCGTGACCACAGCCAGCAAAAAGATAATAGTCAGGCCCGCCAGCAGAATGTTCAAGGCGATTTCGTTGGGCGTCTTCTGGCGCGCCGCACCCTCGACCAGCGCGATCATGCGGTCGATGAAAGTCTCGCCCGGGTTCGAGGTGATTTTCACTTTGATGTGATCGCTGAGGACGCGCGTGCCGCCGGTGACCGCCGAGCGATCGCCGCCAGCTTCGCGAATCACCGGCGCGGACTCTCCTGTGAT
This sequence comes from uncultured Acidobacteriaceae bacterium, assembly GCA_963825155.1. Classification (GTDB taxonomy): domain Bacteria; phylum Acidobacteriota; class Terriglobia; order Terriglobales; family Acidobacteriaceae; genus Sulfotelmatobacter. Next base: position 232,095 of record CAWGRZ010000011.1, read on the forward strand.
GGCGGACTCGTCAACCGATGCCACGCCTTCGACAATCTCTCCATCCCCGGGAATGAGTTCGCCGGCAGAGACGGAGACCAGATCGCCCGCACGCAGCTTAGCGCTCGGCAATCTGTTCGAGCCTACCGTCGGAGGCAATCCGCTGGGCAATGGTCTCCGACCGGGCTCGCCGCAAGGTTTCTGCCTGGGCCTTCCCGCGTCCTTCGGCCATGGCTTCGGCGAAGTTGGCAAACAAGACTGTGAACCACAACCACAAGGTGATTTGGAGGTTGAAGCGTAACGCCTGGTGGGGATGAAGAAGCAAGAGAATCGTCGTGATCACGCTTCCAATTTCAACCACGAACATGACCGGATTGCCCATCATATTCTGAGGATTCAGCTTGCGCAGCGAACTCCAGGCGGCGCTGCGGACCAGATCCAGATCCCAAACAGATTTGTGATGACTAGCCATAGATTCCCTAGAAAGTCTTTCCCACGTGCAGCAGAAGGTGCTCAAGAATCGGCCCCAGACTCAGGGCGGGGAAAAATGTCAGTGCGCCCAGGATCAAAATGACTCCGATCAGGAGTAGGGTGAACAGCGGAGTTGTGACCGGAAACGTGCCCAGCGATGGCGGTACATATTTCTTCTGGGCGAGGTTGCCGGCAATAGCCAGCATGGGAATGATCATGAAGAAGCGCCCCACCAGCGTGGTGATCCCCAGGGCCGCGTCATACCACGCCGTGTTGACTGTGAGGCCAGCGAACGCGGAGCCGTTGTTTCCGGCAGCCGAGGTGAATGCGTAGAGAATCTCGCTGAGGCCGTGGGGGCCGGGATTCAATATGCCGGCCGTCCCGAAGCCCTTGACCACTGAGATTCCGGTCAACGAAAGAATCACCAGCGGAAAGACCAGCGAGACCAGCATCGCCATCTTGACGTCGTAGGCTTCAATCTTCTTGCCCAGGTATTCCGGCGTGCGGCCGACCATGAGACCCGCAATGAAAACCGCCAGCACCACGTAGATCAACATGCCATACATGCCGGCGCCCACGCCGCCGAAAATGACCTCGCTCAGCATGATGTTGACCAGCGGAACCAGGCCGCCGAGCGGCGTGAACGAATCATGCCAGCTGTTGATGGCACCGCAACTCGCGTCCGTGGTGACAGTCGCGAACAGGGCGGAGTTCGCGATGCCGAAGCGCACTTCCTTGCCTTCCATATTGCCGCCCGGCTGCAAGTCCGTGGCGCGCTGCGCCACCGTGGCGGGGTAGAGCGGATTGCCTTGCGACTCCGCCCAGTACGCCGTGGTTACACCGGCAAGAAACAGGATCGCCATCGCCGCCCACACGGCCCATCCGTGAGCGGTCGAGCCCGTCATGCGTCCCAGCGTGTAGGTGAGACCCGCCGACACCGCGAAGATGCAAAAGAGTTCGATGAGATTGGAAAGCGGAGTGGGATTCTCGAACGGGTGAGCACTATTCGCATTAAAGAAGCCCCCACCGTTCGTGCCCCATTCCTTGATGATCTCCTGCGAAGCCACCGGACCCTGTGCGATGGTCTGTGTCGTGATCGTATCCATGACCGGTCTGCCGCTGGCATCCAGCACGGGGTTGCCGTCGGAGCCGACCCGCTGCACCGGTTGGGGCTCGACCAATTTCACCGTGTCGTACGGCTTCAGGTTCTGAACCACACCCTGCGACACCAGCAGCAGTGCGCCCACGATGCAAAATGGCAGCAGCACCCAAAGGCTGGCGCGCACCATGTCCACCCAGAAGTTCCCGATGGTCTGCATCTGGCGGCGCGCAATGCCGCGTATGAAGGCAATCGCCAGCGCGATGCCGACCGCCGCCGAGGCAAAGTTGTGATACGCCAGGCCCGCCATTTGCGTGAAGTAGCTCATGGTGGTCTCGCCCGAATAGGCCTGCCAGTTTGTGTTCGTGGTGAACGATGCCGCGGTGTTGAACGCCAGATGTTCGGGCGCGACTGCCCCGAAGTGCTGCGGATTGAAAGGCAGGACGCTCTGAACTCGCTCCATCAAATAGAGGACGAGCATCGACACCGCGCTGAACAGCAGCATGGTGGTCGCGTATTCCGTCCAGCGCATCTCGTGTTCTTCGTCAACGCCGGTGACGCGATAGAGCAAGCGTTCGACCGGCCGCAGCACGGGGTCAAGAAATGTGCGCTCGCGGGCGAACACGCGCGTCATGAAGACGCCGAGCGGCTTGGTGACGGCGAAGATCAGCCCCAGGAATACAAAGATCTGCAGCCATCCATTAGCGGTCATTTCCGAACTCCTCCGGTCAGAACTTCTCCGGGCGCAACAGCGCGTAGACCAGGTACCCCGCAGTCAGCGCGCTGATGATGAGCATGATGAGTGACTGTGCGTCCATGAGAGTCTCCTACTTCACCCGATCACAAAAGTGCACGTAAGCAATGGACACCGCAAAAAATACGATCGTGACCCCGATCCAAAGAACGTCTTTCATGGGTAATCTCCTCGGTCGAATTCGCATTGTGCGTTCATCAGAGGGCGATCCGCTCGCCCACTCTATCCGGAAGCTCGCGTTTCCGAGCTGCGCGATTCATGACAAGCAGTTGTCCTTGCTGCCGCGATGGATTGAATCTGGCGAAGTGGAACGCCGCACTGAGGGGATGCGGGCCCATCCATTCCCTTACCAAAGCAACCAGCACCCGCAGCAGAAAGGCCACTGCACCGGTACACAGCACTGTCAGTGCAACTACCATAGGTCACCGAGACGTTCCTCGCAGAACGGTTCCAAATACATTTGACAAGCCCACCCGTAAAAGTGGGATCAACAGTTCATAAAGAGTTCATAAAGGGAGATAGCAGGGCGAAAAGGCGGCATTCCAGCAGGCGGTGGATTTAGGGCGCACTCAGTGATTTCTGGCGTTCGCAACTGCTGGCGCACCCACGGTGAGATCTGCACTGCCGATGTGGCCGCTCTTGTCATCTCGAACTACCACTCGCAGCCGAGCCACATCCAGAGGCAACTCGCCGGTGAAGGCAAAGATCATGGGCTTATCCATTTGTTTTTCGAACTTCCCGGACTTTACGATCCCTTCCAGTTCCTTGACATCGTTCTTCACAATACGTTCTTTGTGGGAGATGCTCATCGCAACCAGCATGATTTGACAGCGCTGGTTGCCATTCGGCTCCGCTTTCCAGCTCAGGTCATGCCGGTCGGCAGCAATTGTGAAGCGAGCCAGGCGCGGACTTCCCCCCAGAATCTTGAAGCTGGCCGAAATTGCGAGCCCCCGGTAGGGAAGCGGATTCCGTACTGCGCTGGCGAGTTCGGAATCAATCGTGGTGTCGGTGTCGGAAGTGTCGGGAACGGCATAGTATCCGGTGCGCGTGCGAGCTTGTAGACCTGCCTTCGCAAGCGTCACACGGATGTTGCGGAGCTTCCCATTCCAGTCATGGTTGGTGGGATAGTAAGAAAGCGTGTAGTAATCCGAGCCGTCGTTCATGCTGTCCGCGACTGCGACATCGACGTCGTTACGATTAAAAATTATTCTGCCGCCAGTCTCTGTGGCAATACTCTCAAACACTCGCAATCCGCTGGCATCGTCACTCAACTCTGGCGAACTGAGCTGCGGGTTCCGCGAATCCATGACACTTGGCACCTGCAGACCCCGTGGATCAATGGTGTAAATCGCCAGGCGGGCGTCCCACATATCATTCGCCGTTTTGTGCACGAGGCGAATCAGCCGGTGCTGGAAATCGCTGTCGGGGCCGTTTTGGCCGTGAGCGGCCAAGCCACGCATTCGCGAAAAGTTGAGGATTGGGAATCCCTGGCCCACCCAAATGACGTTCTTTCGTCCGGCGAAATTCATATTTGCGGAGGCGATCTTCTCCAGGCAGCTCAAGCTGTCTAACAGTCGCTCGGCTTCACCCAGAGCGAAATCGTTCGCACCATAGCGAAAGGGAAGTTCGGCGCCACGACGCTTCATCGCGTCGAGAAGCGCTCCGGCATCCTGGGTGTAGTCGTGCAGCAGTTCCAGTTGCGTATCCGTGATCAGCATGAGCGAGGTAGGCTGCGGCAGACTGGGTCCATGGCTGCGCAGGAATTTCGCGATTGCCTCGCGGGCATAAGCCTGATCAAGGAAAGCCGTATTCAGCGCGTCAATCACGATGATGGTCAACGCTGGCGAGACACTTTGGGCGCGTCGTTCGCCTGGTTTGGAGTCTTGGGTGGGAACCGCATACTTGTGCTCTTCCGGACGTTCAAAGGAGGCCACGTTTTGCGAATGCCCGTCTTCTAAAATCGTGAAGTCGTCCCTCGACAGGCTGCGGACCGGCTTTCCTGATTTGTCAGTGACTACGACATCGAGAACCACCAATCGTGTGGTGGCGCGTAGGGTGGTTACGGGGCGTTCCTGCGGCAAAGATGGCGAATCCTGAGGGAAGCAGGGCAATACCAGCAGGGAGGAGAGAATTAAGGGTTTCGCGAGTGAAATCCAACGCAACGACACGGCGATCTCCGCGATACTTTCTTCCAAACCTTGGGCCCCACACGGTGAAGGGCCGTGTCCCTGCCGCTACTTTTGACGAGATTATACCAGCGCAGTCCGGGTCGTTTACTCCCCGGGTTCAAACCTATATCCCACCCAGGGCTCGGTGACGATGTAGCGTGGCGACGAAGCGTCTGGCTCCAGTTTCTTACGCAACTGGCCCACGAAGACGCGAACATACTCAACCTGCTCCGTGCTTTGCCCGCCCCAGATTGCCCCCAGAAGAGTGCGGTGGGTGACGACCTTGCCGGGACGGCGTGCCATGTAAACGAGCAAATCGAATTCTTTTGGAGTGAGACGTACTTCGCGGCGGCGCACGGTCACTTTGTGCGCCGCGGTGTCGATTCGAAAATCCCCGACCTCAATCACCGCGTCGGCGTCACTCCCGGTGGGCACACGGCGCAGGTTGGCCCGCACCCTCGCCAGCAGTTCATTCATGCCGAAGGGCTTGGTGATGTAATCGTCGGCGCCGGCGTCCAGAGCTTCAACCTTCTGCTGCTCCTTGTCGCGGACGGAGAGCACGAGGATGGGAACCTGAGAAGCGGCGCGCACTGTCCGGCAAAGCTGCACGCCGTTGATCGACGGCATCGACAGATCGGTGATGATCAGGCTGGGCGACCAGTCTTTCATGATTTCCAGCGCCATCTCCCCGCTGTTGGCGATCCGGATGTCATAGCCTTGCGCGGAAAGACTGGTGCGCAGCACCCGGGTGATCTGGGGTTCGTCATCCACCACGAGAATGTGAGGCCGGTCGGTCATCAGCGGGCCTCTTGCGTCACGATGTGGACATCAACAGACGGCGAGTCGCGGAGAAAGCGCTGAATGGCCGATAAGTAAAGATACCGTTGCCAACCGGTGCGTGCGGATCGGCCAAAAATCACCTGCGTAATGTGGTGTTCCCGCACCAACTGTGCGACGCCGTCGGCGATGCTCCCGCCGGACGCGCGTACGACATGAGCGCCCAGATTCTCCGCGAAGCGGATGTTCTCAGCCAGGGTCTTCTGATCCTCCGGCCGCGTATCTCGGCCCACATCGACGTAGAAAACGTAGAACTCGCCCCCCATGGCCTGGGCCATGCGCGAGCCGCGGGCAATCAGATATTGCGCCGCGGGATTGGAACTGACACAAACGCCGATGCGCTCGCGCACCGTATGCGCCGGTTGCGTCCCGTCCTTTTCAAGATACGCGTCCAGACTGCGGTCAACCACGCCCGTGACTTGCCGGAGCGCCAACTCCCGCAATGCGATCAGGTTGCCGGGCCGAAAGAAATGCGAGAGCGCGCGCTGGGCGCGGTCCACGGGATAAATGTCGCCCCGTTCCATGCGCTTTTGCAGAGCCTGCGGCGTCAGATCGGCGAGGACGATTTCGTCCACCCGCTGCATCACCCAGTCCGGGACCGTCTCGCGAACCTGCACTCCCGTGATTTGCTGCACGGTCGGACCGACGCTCTCGACGTGCTGCACGTTCATGGTGGAGAGCACATCGATTTTGGCCTCCAGCAGTTCCATTACATCCTCGTAGCGTTTGGCATGTTTGCTGCCCTCGATATTGGTGTGCGCCAGTTCGTCGACTACCACCACCGCCGGTTTGCGCGCCAGGATGGCGTCCACGTCCATTTCTTCGAAAACTGTACCCTTGTACTCGATCTGGCGCGGGGGAACGCGGTCGAGCTTGGCGGCGAGTTCCGCCGTGGCCTTGCGGCCATGGCTCTCCACTACCCCCACCACCACGTCTTCCCCGCGGCTGGCCCGCCGGATGGCTTCGCTCAACATGTTGTAGGTCTTACCCACGCCGGGAGCGTAGCCCAGGAAGAGCTTGAAAATACCCCGCGGCTTCTCTGGAGAAATTTCGTTCAGCCACTCCTCGGGTGTCTTGGTCATCGCAACTATTGTCTTTCGCAGCCTCGGAATTGTCACGTCCATCGTACAATGCGGGAGTGCGAACCGGGGTTCGAGAGGAAGTCAGGTAATGGTGCAGTTCGAAAGGTAGATTCGTATCAGGGCACGCCTTCAGGCGTGCCACACCGTCGGCGCAGCATATGCCAGGCTTTAGCCGCTGCCTCCGTGCCGGGCAAACACCAGCGGCTAAACCCGCTAAACTCTCTCGCGCTCCGGTGGCGCTAAAGCGGCGCCCTGATACGAATCCGTTTTTTCAAACTGCAGCATTACCGAAGTTCAGAAGGAAGTGCACAAGACAGTGAAGAAAGATGTGCAAGAAAACGTTCAGAAGAACGTCCGCACGCAAGCGTTTCGCTACGCCTTCGTGATCGGCGCCGTCGGTGTGATTACGACCGTCGATTTCCGGCTGCACGTCAATCACACGACAGTCGCCTTGATGCTTCTGGTCGCGGTTCTGCTGGCTTCGGCCTACTGGGGTCTGCGCTACGCCGTGGTGCTGGCCGTGACCGCTACGGCAGTCTTCAATTTTTTCTTCCTGCCTCCGGTTGGAACCTTCACCATTGCCGATCCCCAGAATTGGGTCGCCTTGTTCGCCTTTCTCGTCACCGCGTTGGTGGCCAGTAATCTGGCGGAACGCGCGCGACGCGAGGCCGAAGGCGCGAAGCAACGCCGCCGCGACGTGGAACGGCTTTATGGTCTAAGCCAGCGGCTGCTGGCTTCGGAAAACGTCCTCGAACTTCTGAATGCTCTGCCGTTCTATGTGCAGGAGACATTCTCGGTGGGGAGCGTCGCCGTCATGGCAACGGACCACCCCACCGTCTATCGTTCGTCGCTCAATGCCGCGTTCGACGAAACCGTGCTGCGCTCGACCCTGCTCCGCGGCGAACCCATCACGCAGGCAGGCGTATCGTACGTGCCCTTGCGCCTGGGAATGCGCACGGTAGGGGCCCTGGCGGTTACCGGGGATGAGCTTTCCAGAGAGGCCCTCGACGCGCTGGGGGGCCTGGCAGGACTGGCGATCGAGCGCGCCCGCGCCCTTGAGGCGCTCAGCAAACATCGAGCCGAGCAGGAGCATGAACGTTTGCGATCCGCGCTGCTCGATTCCGTGACCCACGAGTTTCGTACTCCCCTGACTGCGATCAAGGCCAGCGTCACAACGCTATTATCCGGCGCTCATCTGGACGACCAGGGGAGAAGGGAATTGATGGCCGTCATTGACGAGGAGACTGATCGCCTGAACCGTCTGGTGGGTGAAGCGGCCGAAATGGCGCAACTCGATGCCGGGATGTTTAAGCTCGATCTGCAGCCCCATGCGATCGAAGACGCGCTCCGGCCGGCGATGGACGACGCCAAAGCGTCCCTCGAAAAGCATCCGGTAGAGGTTGTTGTTGCCCCGGACTCGCCGAAAGTGCGAATCGATGTGCAGCGGATTCGCGAAGTCCTGATGCATCTGCTGGAAAACGCCGGAAAATATTCCGACCCGGGAGTCCCGATCAAAGTGACCAGCGCAGTAAAAGGCGACCGGCTCCTGATCAGTATTGCTGACCGCGGGCCCGGCATCGATTCCTTTGAGCAGTCGCTGATCTTCGAGAAGTTCTATCGTGGCCAGAACCAGCGTTACACGGCGCCGGGAACGGGCATGGGCCTCGCCATCGCGAAAGTTATTGTGGAGGCGCACGGCGGAACCATCGGTGTGGTCAGCCAGCTCGGCAGCGGCTCCGTCTTTTCGTTCAGCCTGCCGATAGAAAAGCGCCTTTAATCGAATCGAACGGGAAGGGCTCACCATTTACGGCTTCTTAATGTAGAACGCCGCTTCCTCTGGCCTCACCACCCGCGGGATCCACAATGGCCGCCGCAGCCCGCCCGGACCGGGAGCGGGACGCGTCAGGGCCTTCCATCTCTGATAAACAGCGAAGGACAGATTGGTGTCGACAAAAATATCGCCGTAACGGTCGTCCGGCCCAGCCTTCTCCACGCGCACCATCTGATGCCAGCAATGCATGCCGCTGATGGGGTCAGGATGCACAGGGAACGTAATGTCCTGGTGCACGCCGGCATCGCTCCACCAGATTCGCTTGGTCTCCGGATCGGGGCTGTCGTAAGGCTTGACGGGTTCAATCTGGCGCATCTTCCATTGTCCCTTGCCGACTTCCTTCAAATCGACCCACGCGCTCGACATGCGTTCGACCTGATCCTCTTTATTAATACGCCAGCGCCCGAGATGGTGGGAGCACGCCACCACGCCCGGCGTCAGCCCCTCCGTAACCCAGGCGTGAAGCACGAAGTAGCCAATCTCGGTGTGAACCTTCATCAGTTCGCCCGTACGCACTCCGCCGAGTTTCTTCGCGTCCACGGGATTCACCCACAGGGGATTTTTGTGCGAGATCTCATACAGCATCTTTGCATTGCCCGACCGCGTGTGGATGAGATTGGGCAGGCGGAAAATCGGCAGCAGCGTGTAGACCTCGCCCTGCGCGTCCTTCGGCCATTCGACCACCGGCGCGTATTCCGGATCGAAGTCCTCCGCAGGTTCTCTCAGAGAAGCTTTGTGCGCCGAGCGATGAATGTGGCTGCGGTAGTATTCAGGCAGCGTGAACTCCGGCCATTTCCAATCGGCCATGGTTTTCGAAAATAGTTCCAACTTGCGCGAAGGCGTGTTGTACCCGACAACGGCCTTGTCTTCGACCATCACCCCGACTGGCTTCCCGTTCTTCGTTACCACGCCGTTCGGTTCGACTTTTGAGCCGGCGAGATCGGCGGCCGCCACGGGCTTCTCATTCTGCTGGTACACATCCCGAGTCACTTCGAACGCTCCATATTTGCGCATATACTCCAGCGGGGTGAGGCTTTCTTTCTTGGCCGTCTCCGGCAGGCCGGGAACGGAATTGTCGAAAATCCAACCGTAGTAATCGTCGACCGTCAGCTTCTCTCCCGGCCGATAGGGCGATTCGAAATATTGCCGGATGCCCATCGCTCCATCGGGGTCGATCACCCACGACAGGTTGATCCAGAACTCGTCCTCCTCCCAGACCTCGCCGGGATTGGCCTGGTAGGTGTACTCGAACTTTTCTCCGGCTCTCTCGCGTAGGACTCGATTCACCGGCTGCCGAAACCCGATCCACTTGCCGGCGTAGGATTCCTGGCTCATCAGGTCATGGCGCTCCGAGCTGAATCCCATGGGCAGCACGTAATCGGCGAACCAGGCAGTCTCGCTCCAGGTCGGCGACAGGGCCGCGTGCAGCCCGACTTTTTCTTCGTCGCGCAGCATCTCAATCCATGAGAAGCCATCGGGATAGGTCCATACCGGATTGAACACGCGCGTGAAATAGGCCTCGATGCGGCCCCGGCCCTCTTTCAGAAAATGCGGCAGCAGAAACGACATTTCATGCGTACATAGCGGCCACTCCTGCGGATAAAGCAATTCATTCCACCGCTTCTGCGGCGGCGGCACCCTGAATGTCTTCGGCACAAACTTATTCCACGCGTTCAGGTTGTGTCCGCCTTCGGTTCCCACTGAACCGGTGAGCACGTGCAGCAGCATCAAGGCCCGCGCCGGTTGCCATCCGCCCAGGTTGCCGGAGGCGCTGCCCCGCCACAAGTGGGAGGCGAAACGGCTGCCCGCGGTCGCGATCTCGCGCGCAATCCTTACGATCACATCCGCTTTGACTCCGCTTTCTTTCTCGGCAAACTGGGGCGTGAAGCCCGCATAGTGGCTCTTGAGCGCTGCAATCAGCGCTTCAAAACTCTGACCCTTCGCTTTGAAGCCATCGACTTCCAGTTCTTCCCAATTGGTCCAATTCTTCACGAAGGCGGCGTCGAAGCGGTCTTCGTCGAGAATCACTTTCGCCATGGCGAGCAGAACGGCGGCCTCGGTGCCGGGGTAGGTCGGCATCCAGTAGTCGGCCATGCTCGCCGTGTTCGAAAGCCGCGGATCCATCACCGCCAGCTTGGCGCCCGCCATCTTCCCATCGATGATGCGCTGTGCGTGCGGATTGAAATAGTGCCCCGACTCCAGGTGCGCCGACAGTAAGAGAATGAAGCGCGCGTTGGCGTGGTCCGGCGACGGCCGGTCGGCGTAATGCCAAAGCAGATATCCCAGTCGCGCCGACGACGAACAGACATTGGTATGCGAGTTGTGTCCGTCGATGCCCCACGCCTGCAGCGTGCGCTCCATTATGAAATCGTGACCGGGGCGCCCGACGTGGTACATCACTTCTTCGCCGCGGCCCTCCTGAATGGCTTTGCGAATGCGCGTGCCGAATGTTTCCAGAACTTCGTCCCATGAGGTGCGAGTCCATTTCCCCGACCCACGCGGCCCGCTGCGTTTCATGGGATAGAGGATGCGGTCGGGATCGTGAATCTGATTAATGGTCGCCGGTCCCTTGGCACAAAGCCGGCCGCGGCTCGCCGGATGCATTGGATTGCCTTCGAACTTGTCGACCTGCCCCGTCTCTTTGTTGACATAGGCCAGCAGCCCGCAAGCCGATTCGCAATTGAAGCAAATCGTGGGAACCAGATCGTAGTGCTTCTCGACGCGCCGCGGCCAGGCCTCGGGGTCAAGCTCAACCCAATCGTCCCACTTCTCCACCGGAGGACAGTAGGCCAAATGGCTGCCGTCGCGCTTGAACTCGGTCATCGCTCGTTCTCCCTGGGTAACCAGAAACCGGGTGCCCCATGTCTCGCGTCCTTTGCGAGTCGTGGGGACTTTCACGTACTGTTCGCTCCATACGGTTTCAACTGTTAGGCACGCTCTGCCCAGCCATCACGAAACACCACTCAAAGATCAGCAACCCCGCAAGCGCGAGCACTCCCGCGATGGCAGTGTTGTGAAAATCAAATGGCGCCAGCCACATCAACGCCAGCGGCAAGATTCCGCCCAGCACAACCGCTCCTCCCCAAAACCAGTTCTTGAACGGTCCGTGCGTGATCAATCGGGCTGCATAAGCCGCATTATCGGTCGCGTGCGGCATCGTGAATTCCGCTGCCACGATCAGCAGGTGCAGAATAAGGCTGAATCCCAAAGCCTCCTTCGCCACCGCCAGAACGTGCACGGAGCCCCCGACCGCGGACGGCAGCAGTGCCAGCACGGCGGCCCCGCACATCAGCGCCTGCACAATCAAATGCACCGGCAGCAGGGGAGTCTGCCACAGGTCGCGACCTTCGCACTGCCCGAAAAGAAACGCTGTGTAGACGGCCGCGAGAAAACCTGCGAGCACGGTGGGCCAAAGCATCACCCTAGAAACCTCCGAAAACCCCAAAACTGAAGCGACCCAGAACAGCCCGCTCAATCCGGTGTACGCGATCAGGATGAAAGCTCCGCGCGCCAGCCACGACTTGCTCTGCGGAGTGAATACCACGCGCAGAAAACGCTTCTTATGCTCAAGGTCCCACACCAGCAGCACCGTCGTCAGCGCCGTGAACAGCAGGGCGATGGTCGAGAGCGCCACGTCGCGCAGGCGGTCAGCGCCCAAACGCCCGAGCAGCACGGCAATCGCGGGGATCGCCAGCGCGCCGGAGCCGATTCCCTTCGTCCAGCAATACGCCGGTACTTGCCAGCCCCAGGGGCGCGCGTGCGACACGTCGTACGCAGCCAGTGCGTTTTTTTGCAGTAGTGGGCTATCCGGCGGATAAACTGCCCCGCCGCCGTGCACGTTCTGGTTGCGCTCGGCCCACATATAGATCGATTCGTGGCGCGCGGCCGTAGGCACGATTGCGCTCTCGTCGGCGTCAATGTAGTAAAGCTTGGGCCGCGTGCCCTGCTCCGGCTTGCGCACCCGCACCGGTTCGCGGGCCAGCAGTTGTGCGATTTCTCCATCGCACTGGTCGAGATCCCCGGCGATGATGGCGTGCTCCGGGCATACCACCACGCAGGATGGTTCCAATCCTACTTCGGTGCGATGCGCACAGAAGTGGCACTTCGCCGCGGTGCCTTCCTCCGGATCGATGTAGATGGAATCGTAAGGGCAGGCCTGCATGCAGGCCTTGCAACCGATGCAGCGCTCAGAACTGAAATCGACGATGCCGTCCTTGCGTTGGTACATCGCGGTAACCGGGCAAATCGTCACACAGGGCGGGTTCTCGCAATGATTGCAGCGCGTCACCTGGAAGACGCGGCGAGTATTGGGAAAAATCCCTTTCTCCACATACTTGACCCAGGTACGGTTGACGGTGAGCGGAACGTGATTCTCAGTCTTGCATGCCACCGTACAAGCGTGGCAGCCGATGCACTTGCGGTTATCGATGATGAATCCGTATCTCATCGCAGGAATCTACTGAAGGCCTGAACATTGTAGCCGAGGGACACGCCGGAATTAGTGACCGGCTTGAGACTGGTGCACGGTGGCGATTTGCCCGAGAGATTGTTTGAATCGAAATTCGAGAATCAGAGCCACGGCAGGTTGCAGACAGCACATAGCTCTTGGCTGTATATCGGTTGTTTCTTGGCGCCCTATTTCACGCCCGCCAACAATCCGTAGACATCCAGTTCGGTCTGTGTAGCCACGTAGACCTTTCCGTTGGCGATGGTCGGGACCACGAATTTGACGCCAGCCCCCGCCTTGTCGCGAGCCGCGTTGATCGCACTCGAATAGAGCAGGTGGCCAACGTTCGTGGCGTCGAAGGCATAGAGGATCGCGGCCTTGCTTCCTGGCTTCACCGATAGCAGATCCTGGCGGGCAATGGCCCACAGAATGCCGTTGCTGTTCCCGTTGGCAGAAATCGACGGCGTGCTCCCAATGGTGAACCGCATCGGGCTCTGCGCCACCGCTGTTGCCGGACTGAAAACGCCCGCGACCAGGGTAAACTCGCGCAGGTTGTCGCCCGCCGGAGCCGTGTTTTCGCTGTTTAGCCCTGAGTAATACAGGTAAGTCGTGGTTGCGCTTTGCCAATATGCGCCACCGCCCCAATAGCCGCCTTGCGGGCCCTCAATCGATTGAATAGTTGTGCCCGAGGACTGCCCCAGATTGTCGGAGTTGATCAGATAAATCGGCGAAATCGTGCCGTCGCAGGGATAGCCTTTACCCGCCATCAGCAGCAGGTCAGGGTTCGACCCCAGTTGCGTGGGAAGAACCATGGGCGCACCAGACCCCAGATCGTCGTCATTCTGGTAGCGGCAGGTCTGATCCGACGGAGAGAAGTAATCCAGCACCTGGAACTGGAATTGGCTGCTCGACTGATCGTAGTTGAGCCCCAACTTGATGACCGTGTCACCGTAGTCGGAGCCGCCTAGGTCCGCGTCAAAGACACCATCGGCGGTCGCGGCATAGAGAATCCCATTTGTATCCGCCGCCACCGCGCCGCCGCTGCCCCAGAATCCCGACAGGCCGTGGCCATTCAGGGTTACGTTCGGAGCCGAGCAGAACACGGCCAGAAGTTGCAGGCTTTGCGCATCGTAAGCGAAGATCCAGCCCCGGTCTTGCCCGAAAGGAATGTAAAGCACGCCTTGCTGGGTCGAGGGATATGGCGTGAGAACGAGGGCGGGACGCTGCATCTGATGCTGCGGCACAAATTGTTGCGAAGCCATCGTATAGGGAGAAAAGTTGCATCCCTTGCCGGCTGCGGCTTTGCATATCAGCACCGGACTCTTGGGCTGTTCGGCGCCGGTGGAGATGTTCAGAGCATGCAGCCGTACCACATAGTTAGCGCCGCCTTTGGGCCCGGCTTCTTTGGTGCGCGCAACCAGGTAGATGGACTGATTGGCGAGATTGATAACCGGCGTTCCGGTGATCCCGATGACGGGATAGACATTGCAGTAGGGATCGTTGTCTTTGCAGGGCATCGCGACGATGCCGGGGGGCTTCGCGAAGGAAGTCTGCCAAAGCGGGGCAGGATTGAGTGCCGCGCTGTCCGCATCGAAGGCATACACGCTGTCGTTTTCAGTCGCAACGTAGACCACGTTATGCGCGACCCCGTTTATGGTTACCCCCTGAACGTAAAGCGGTTGCGCGAAAATCATGCCATCCACGGGGTACGAGAAAAGCTTTCCGAACTGCCGGGCGTTAACATTGGAGGGCGTCAGGACGTTTTCCTGCAGATTCTGGCCCGTATGCTGGCTGTCATTGTGCCACGTCAAAACGTTGACCTGAGCCCGCGCCAGATCCGGGCAGAGGACAGCCGCAACCCACAGAATCAGTAAAACGACGGGCAAACTTCGGGAACGAGACATGATGCCACCACTCCTATACTTCCAGAAAATTCACGAAGAATGAGGCACTGCCGGGGGGATGCAGCCTTCCAGTCAGTGTAAGAGTCTGATGTTTTCGATCACATGTGTCAATGTGAAATAATCTGCAACTTGTGCGGCGCGGCGACTCGGCGCGGCTTGGCAGCCGTGCCGTAACGGGGCCGAACATTGACAGCCGCTTCAGCCGCGGGCGCGCCACCATCCAAGAAAGAGTCGCTCGGCAACCCTGCTGGGCTACAATCAGGTGCGCTGAAAGATAAGCATTCCCTGATCCGCCTGGGTGCCATTCAGGGGAAGGCGAATTCGGCTGCAAAACAAACGGTGCAAATCAAACTATGACGGCTGAGATCGCAACCGGCGCCACCACGGTGCTCGACGACAAAAAGATTTTCTATAACCGCTTTCTCCTGGTGGTGGCCGGTTTGGGCGGCCTGCTCTACGGCGTGGATGTCGGCATCATTGCTGGCGCCCTGCCGTATCTGGAAGCGACCTCGGGTCTGAACGCCGGCCAACTTTCGCTCGTCGTTGCCGCCGTGCTCCTGGGCAGCGTCATTTCCACCTTGTTCGCCGGTCTGCTGGCGGACTGGATGGGCCGCAAGTCCCTGATGGCGCTCAGCGGGGTCATGTTTGTCATCAGCATTCCGGTAATCGCCCTGTCGCATGGCTACGGACCCTTGGTCTTTGGTCGCCTGCTGCAGGGCATCAGCGCAGGCCTGATCGGCGTGGTTGTTCCGCTGTATCTTGCCGAATGTCTGACGGCCTCCAGCCGGGGCAAGGGCACTGGAATTTTTCAGTGGCTGTTGACGCTCGGCATCGTTACCGCCGCCCTCGTGGGCGTTTACTTCAGCTTTCGGGTGGATCAGGTCGCCAAGCTCGGCGACCCGGCCCGGCTCCTCGCCTTTAAGGACACTGCTTGGCGCGGTATTTTCTGGGTTTCCTTGCCTCCCGGCATCTTCTTCGTGATTGGCAGTTTCATGATGGCCGAGTCTCCTCGTTGGCTGTTGCGACGCGGCCGCAAGGAGGCTGCCTACGCCGCCCTGCTTCGTTCCCGCACCACCGCGCAGGCCGATCTCGAACTGCGGGAAATGGAACAGGTCATCGCCGCCGAGAAAAGCAAGACTTCCGCGGGGACCAAGGCTAAAGAATCTCTGCTGCGTCGCAAATACGTGATTCCCTTCGTGCTGGCTTGCGTCATCCTGGCCTGCAATCAGGCCACCGGCATTAATTCCATCATCGCCTACAACACCAACATCCTCTTGCAGAGTGGGCTTTCCGATGTAGCCGCTCACTGGGGTTACGTGGTCTTTACCATCGTTAACTTCCTCGTAACTTTCGGCGCCGTCGTACTGGTCGACCGTAAGGGCCGCAAATTCCTGCTGACGCTCGGCACCGCGGGGATTATCGTGTCGCTCATCTGTACCGGCGTGCTCTTTCTCGGGACCGAAAGACTGCGCGTGGATTCCCGCAGCGCACTCCAGTCCATGGTCACTCCCGACCAAAAACTTACATTGACGTACAACCAGGCGCTGGCCGCGAAGCTGCTAAACGTGACCAGCAGTGCCGGCAGTATGGCAGGGAACCGGCCTACGTCGCTGGTCGTCATCTATTCCTATGGAGACTTCAGGGCGGCGAGCCAGGTCGTGCGTTCCGACGATCCCGCCGCCAAGCCCATCGAGCTCACTCGCGACAGCTGTGTGCCCGCCAACAAAGTGGTCGCGTTCTTTTCCAATCCATTTGGCAACCTCGATGCCGCTCGCCAGGCCGGGCTGAGAATTGAGAATGCCCTCATCAGCCCCGTGCCCAGCGCGCGCAATGGATGGCTCGTGGCCATCACGCTCTTCGTGTTTATGGCGTTCTTCGCCGTGGGTCCCGGCGTGGTGGTGTGGCTGGCGCTTTCCGAGCTGATGCCCACGCGCATCCGCTCCAACGGCATGAGCATCGCCTTAGTTCTCAACCAGGCCGTGTCCACGACCATCGCCGCGATTTTTCTACCCACGGTTGGCAAGTATGGCTACTCGACCATGTTTTTCGGATTCGCCGCTTGCACCGTGATCTATTTCATCACCGCGACCTGGTTCCTTCCGGAAACCAAAGGAAAAACGCTGGAAGAAATCGAAGCGCACTTCGAGAGCGCGTAGCGCTGCCATGCTGCGCGGTTTGCCTCCTGCACCAGGAATGATTTACTCTCAGCCCCAGCCCCGATGACTCCGACGAAAGAAAATGTCGTACCACAACCGCATTCCCATGCCATGCGCCGGGAAATCTACGAACAGCCCGAGGCCATCGCGAAGACGGTCGGGAAGCACCTCAAAGACGACATCATTTTCCCCGGCGAATTGCATGCCATCGAGAGCGCGCTCCTGACTTTTGGCAAGCTGATCATCGCGGCCAGCGGATCGAGCCGCCACGCGGGCCTGGCCGGCGAAATCATGATCGAAGATCTCTCCGGCATGGCCGTCGACGTCGAATACGCCAGCGAGTACTGCTACCGCTCGACTCACGCCGCCGTCGATCCTATCGTGATGGTGATTACCCAGTCCGGAGAGACCGCCGACACAATCGCTGCGCAACGCGAAGCGCTGACCCGCGGAGTAAAGACCATTGCGATCTCGAATGTCCCGGACACCACCATCGTCCGCGAAGCTGGTGCGGCATTGATCTCGGGCGCCGGGCCGGAACTCTCCATTCCCGCGACCAAGAGTTTTACCACGCAACTCACCATCCTTTACCTGATGGCGCTGTTCCTGGCGCGCAAGCGCGGACGAATGACTTCGGAAGTGACCCGGTCGTATTTGCAAAGGCTCATGCGCCTGCCCGACGCCATCGAACAAAACCTGCGCACCTGGGACGATCTGGCCGAAGAGTTTGGCGCAACGCACTTCAAAGCCGAGAAATTCCTCTACCTCGGTCGCGGCGTGCACTACGCCATTGCCCGCGAGGGAGCGCTCAAGCTCAAGGAGATTTCCTATGCCCACGCTGAAGGCTATCCCGCCGGAGAACTCAAGCACGGTCCCAACGCCCTGGTCGATGAAAAGTTGCCCGTGGTCGTGCTAGCCACCTGCGACCACAGCGATCCCGATTCAGTCTTGCGCTATCGGCGAACCCTTGAGGTCATGAAGGAAGTAAAGTCACGGCGTGGCCCGCTGGTGGCGGTTGCAACCGAGGGCGACAAGGAAGTCTCGAAGATCGCCGGTCAGGTATTCTTCGTCCCTCCCGCCCCGGAACTCCTGTTGCCCATTGTCGAAGTGATTCCCCTGCAACTCTTCGCCTACCACGTTGCAGTGGACAAAGGATACGACGTGGACCATCCCCGGAATCTTGTGAAAGCGGTAGTCACGGAGTAACGCGCAGCGTTTTTGTCTGGGTCCGGGTGGAGGGGTGTGTGGGTCCGGGTCTCGGACCCGGACATGCCGAGCAAAGCTCGACTGCCGCGCAAATCTGCTCTTCAAGCGCTCTCCATTCCGCCGACCATCTCCCCTCACCCCGGCGGCGGCTCTGCCATCTCCACTTCCTCCGCCCGATGGCTCTCCGCCGACAACTTCCGCAGCGACAACCTCTCGTGATGGGCCAGCACCAGCCCCAGCGGTACCACCGCCGCAAACGTCACCAGCCACAGCAGAATTCCGCAACTGGCCGCCAACTCCGCCGGCACATCAAAAACACTCGACAGGACCGCAATCGTCGCCATTTGCGACCCTCCGCCCACGGCCGGCAACTGCAGCATCGAGCCCACCATGCTGGCGAAGATCAGAATGTATAACTGCGAAACCGGAATCTCCAGCGCATCCGTGCCGTAAGAATGCGTCACTTCGTGATACGCCAGCGCGATCATGTACCACATCCCCACCGACGTCAGGGTTAGCCACAGCATCGAGAGCGGCCCATGAATCGTGTTCAGCCCCATGCCGAACTCCCGCACTTTCTGGCCCAGCTTATGCCCCATGGTGGAAGAGAGATGCGTGGACGAGAGATGCGAGAAGCGCTGTTCCACCCACCGCGCCGCCGCCTCTCCGTTTCGGCGAATCACCACCGCCCCCACCGCCGTCGCCGCCACAATGGCAATCAGAAGGAAGCCCGCCTCGCGAAAGCGTACGTAGTACTCCGGATGCGGAATGGAAGGCAAAGCGCTGGGCAGAAAAATCGCCAGCGCAATGAGCACGGCGAATGCTCCCACGTCGAAGATCCGTTCCACCGCCCACACCGCCAACTGCGAGGAGAAGGGAAGGCCGGTCCGCCGCGCAATCAGATACGGACGAATAAACTCTCCCGCCCGCCCCAGCAGCGCCAGCCCAGTAAACCCAACCAGAGTCGGCGAGACCAGCTCGCGAACTGTCGTCTTCGGCCGTACTGGCTTCAGAAAAATCTTCCACCGCAGAGCCCTCACCACATACCCAAGGTAGATCAGTAAGATCCCGTGCAGCACGTGCACTTTCTTGATGCGGTGGGTCTGGCTCCAGAACATGCCCCAGTCGAAGCTTCGCCAGTGCCGGTATTGCAGGTAAAACAGAATCGCCAGGATGAGGAACACCACCACGCTGGCCAGAATCCGTTTCTTATCCATGAAGGAGGAAAACTCCGCGCCGCCGCCCCGGCAACGCGCAGCGGGAAACGGCACCCCCAAAGGTAAATGACTGAACCACAGGGGTCAAACCTACTCTCTGGAAGGTAATGGTGCGTTTGAGAAGAGTGATTCGTATCAGGGCATCGCTGCAGCGATGCCGCAAGGAGGGCGTGAGGCTGTTGCCGGCTTCAGCCGCTGGGGCGCTTACTCTCTTGGCGGTGTTGCTCTGGCCTTAGCCTGAGCCCCGGGAACCGAACTGTGCGCCTGAGCTCCAGAAGCATGCGTCTTCGCGCTCGTCGCCTTGGCTGTAGCTTTTTGCGCGGCTGCTGCGGCCCTCTCCTGTGCTACTTTCTTCTTATTGAAGTCCTTCACCACCCGCGCCACATAAGCCCGCGTTTCGAAATACGGAGGGACGCCTCCAAACCGCTCCACCCGCTGCGGCCCCGCATTGTAGGCGGCCAGCGCTTTTACCAGATCGAAGTTGTAGCGTTCCAGCAGTTCCCGCAAATATTTCGTTCCACCCTCCACGTTGGCCTCGGGATCGAACGCATTCGGCACGCCCAGCTGCGACGCCGTTCCCGGCATCAACTGCATCAACCCCCGCGCACCCTTCGGCGACACCGCTCGCACATTGAATCCGCTCTCCGCCTTGATCACGCTGTTCACCAAGTCGGGATCCAGCCGGTACCGTCCGCTGGCGTTGTTCACGACCTCATTCAAGTCCACCGAACTCGAACCGGGGAAGACCGATGCCGTGGATCCAACTCTTGTGTTCCTTGCGAAAGGTAAGGAATTCGCATCCACTCCCGAAGCCGGCACATCCGGCGCCGCCTCAAAATGCTCAATCTCCGCTGTCGGCACATCCACGTAACTAGCGCCATCCGCCGTCGTATACAACCGCGTAATGTCTCCGATTACTACTCGCCGCTCATGCCGGATGGAAAACCCATTCTTCAACACCGCAACTTCGCTGGCGAAGCAGGGAAGTGCCGCAAAAACAAGCAGCGCCACGACCACGACGCGCAAACGAAATGAACGACTCATTCCCATCTTGCCAGCGACCGAAAACCAAAGATCAAAGCGCAAAGATCAAAGCCCAAAGATCAAAGCCCGCCTTATCGCTCAACCACAGCCGGAACTTCACCCAGCGCCAACTCCACCGCCGCCGCCACCCCGCACTCATCATTCCTGCGCGTCACCGTCCATCCGCGCCCGCGCAATTCCTCGCAGGCATTCCCCATGATAACCGGATGCCCCGCAAACTCAAGCATCTCCACATCATTGTGGTTGTCACCGACGGCCATGACCTCCTCGCGCCGGTAGCCGCGATGGGCCGCCCAGCGCTCCAGCGCATGCCCTTTGGAGCACCCCACATTCAGCACGTCAATCATCGACAAATCCCGCGCCGGATATTCCGTCCGCAGCACCGTCACCGTCCCATCCATCCCCGCGCCGTCGAGCGCCCGCAGCGCCTCGCTCATTCGTGCCATCGTCCCACAAAACATCGCCTGCACCGGATCACTCACCAGCGCTTTCTCGATGGGCACCACAAACTCGATGAACTCCATATTCTTCTCGAGCCATCGCCGAATGCTCGGCCCCAGCTCATCCAGCCGCTCCAGCACAATCGCTCCCTTGGTTTCCTTATCAAATGTCAGAACGGTGTGCCCGCGAAATTCTTGCATCGCCGCGCACAGCCGCCGGCAGGTCTTCACCGGCATCATGTCGCGATGAAACGATTCCCCCGCCAGCGATCGCGTGACCGCGCCATTCGAACTGATCAGCCACAAATCAAACCCGAGCTGCTCCGCAATGGGCAAGGCAAACGTGTGCCGCCGCCCGGTCACCAGCACGATCTCGATCCCCGCCGCGTGCGCCCGCCGCAGCGCCGCCAGATCGCCCGCAGAAATCTGAAATTGTGGATTGAGTAGCGTGCCGTCGATGTCGGTCGCCAGCAGCCGAATGGAAGCCTTGGAAGTCTGCACCACCACCAATCTTACCATCCAGTCCAATGTCTTCCGCCGGGTGCCCCACGTCTCGCTTCTTTTGCGAGACGTGGGGATTTTCACCTGACCGAACCGACTATCCCCGGAGTCGCCTCAGCAAGGCGCTGGCCTTCCGGAACCACGGCCGTTCCCGCCGCCGCAGATATCCCGGCATTGTCGGTTTCTTGTCCAAAATTTTCTGGGTCCACTCGCGTGCTTCTGCGATGCGCCCCTGCGACTGCAGAAAGAGTGCGTAGTGGTAATACGTTTCGGAGATGGTCGAAATCCGGGTGGCCTCGCGAAACATCACATTCGCCTTTTCGGCTTGCCCGGTCTGCGCATAAGCCCAGCCCAGCAGCCCCTTGGCGCGGTGAAAATCATAGTCAGGATCGTCATTGACCGCGTGTTCCAGGTCAGGGACCGCTGCGGCAAAGTCTCTCAGCTCAATTTCCGCAATACCCCGCCGGTAGAACGGATCGGCCTGATCCGCCCGCGATGAAATCGCCTTGTCGTAACAGGCACGGGCCTTGACGAAGTTGCCGTCATCCAGATAAAGCAGCCCCAACTCCTCATAGTTTCCCGCGGAAGGATTGTCGAGGATGTCTCGTTCCAGTTGGTGAATCCGCCGCCGTCGTGGAAAGACCTGGAAGGAACTTCGCAGCAGCCCCGCGTCGGGAATGACCTCGACCAGGATGTAAACCAGCGCTCCCACCCAGTGAAACAGAATGATGAATATCCAAAAGAAGTTCGGCCGCCGCCGGATAAAGTGGACGATGGCCACAACCCGCAGCAGAATTGCCCACCATGAAAAAGCAAAGAAGAGAAAAGATCCCATCGCGAAATCGCACTATAGCATGCAGACCGAGCGCCATCAGGAAATCTCGCGGCGACATTTTGAAGGCAAAATTGTCGGGAAGATTCGGTCCCGGAGGGACCTCCGAAAATAGCCCGGCGTTTCTAACGCCGGGTAGCTCGGACGAAACGAAACCGCGTCCCGGAGGGACGCCTGAAGGGCAGCCTACTTCTTCACCTCTTGTCCGGCCGCCGCTGGCGCGGCGCTCAGGCTGTCCTTCACCGCCTGAGGCAGCTTGTCCGCGTTCGCCACCAGCAGGCTGACTTGCCACATCTGTGTGGTCGAGAGGGACTTCCCGAACCCCGGCATCCCCGTCATCCGGATCCCTCCCGCGACCTTCCAGTAGCTCTCTCCCGCGGGATCATCGGTTACGCCTTTGCCTTCGAACAGCATGGGCGGTTTCGGAAACATTCCCTTGGCAATGGCTGTCTGCGCCTGTCCCGGAAGCCCGTGACAGACCGCGCAGTGGTCTTTGTAGGTTTGCGCCCCGGCCGCATAGTTTGCGTCGTCCGCGGCGATCGGCACCGACTTCGGCATCTCCTTGTCCAGGCGCGCATGCAACGCCGTGCCGGCCAGCATTTTCTCAAACGGCATGGGCGGCGCCGACGTCGCCACAGGCGCGCTGCCCGAGGCAAAATACACGTACACCATCAACGGAACCACAACCATTCCCACGATCACTCCGAAGACAAACTTTCTCATCCCATTCTCCTCTGGAAGTTATCCGGATATTTGATACTAACCTAAACCGTTCCAACTCGTGGAGGGGCGCCGGGTTCTGGTAATAGTGCAGTTGGGAGCTGCGCCTGCCCAGTGCTCCATCCCCGATGCTAAACTCAGCATCGGCATGCTCACTCATCTCGAATGCACTCGCTGCGGCGAACACTATCCCGCCGACCGTCCGCAATCCGTCTGCCCCAAGGATGCCGGCATCCTCTACGCCCGCTACGATCTCCCCACCATCAAGCGCTCGTTTTCTTCGGCGCGTCTGGCCGGACGCGCTCCCACCATGTGGCGCTACGACGCCGTGCTCCCCGAGGCTGATCCTGTTTCTCTCGGCGAAGGCTTCACGCCCATGCTTCCCAGCCGCGAATATCCCAACGTCTTCATCAAGGACGAAGGCCTCAACCCCACCGGCTCCTTCAAAGCGCGAGGACTGTCTGCTGCCGTCACCATGGCGCGCCACTTCCGCCTTAAGAAGCTGGCCATCCCCTCCGCCGGAAATGCCGCCGGAGCGCTCGCCGCCTATGCCGCCGCCGCTGGCCTCGAAGCCCACATCTTCATGCCCAGGGACGTGCCCGCCGCCAACCGCATCGAGTGCGATTACTACGGCGCTCGCGTCACGCTGGTTGACGGCCTCATCAGCGACTGCGCCCGCAAAGTCGCCGAACTCAAAGGTAGTGAATCCTGGAAAAAAGACGGGTGGTTCGACGTCTCGACCACCAAAGAGCCCTATCGCGTCGAAGGCAAGAAGACCATGGGCTACGAAGTCGCCGAACAACTGGGCTGGAAGATTCCGCAGGGAATCATTTATCCCACGGGCGGAGGAGTCGGCCTGCTCGGAATGTGGAAGGCGTTCGAGGAAATGGAAGCACTAGGCTGGATCAGGTCCGAGCGCCCAAAGATGATCACTGTACAATCATCCGGATGCGCGCCCATCGTTAAAGCATGGGATGAAGGCAAGCTCACCGCCGAAATGTGGGACAACGCGGCCACCCTGGCTTCCGGTCTGCGTGTCCCAAAGCCCTATGGCGACTACCTGATCCTCGACATCCTGAAGAAGAGTCACGGCACAGCCGTCAGTGCCACCGACGAAGAAATTCTCGAGGCCACGCGTCACTGGGCGAAAGTCGAAGGCATCTTCGCCGCCCCCGAAGGCGCAGCGTCGCTGGTCGCCTACCGCAAACTCCGCGCCACCGGATTTTTCAAACCCGAAGACACAGTGGTCCTGTTCAACACCGGCAGTGGTCTGAAATATCTGGATGTTCTGGAGGCCAGCACAGCCCATGGAGCCGCGGGCGCCTCGCCCGCGAGCTCTTCATCCAAGACTCCGGCCACTCGCCCAATCGGCGGCATCATCGGCCCGTATTGATTATGTGGGAGCGGACGCATTCGTCCGCCTGCGGGCGAAGCCAGCATATCGTCAGCGCCGATCGTCGTTCCCCAACGATTTGAGTGTAATCGAGATGTTTCGCCAATAACGAACAGGCTCCAGTTTCCGAGTTGCCGCGAGCCGAGTCCACCTCTCCTCACTACCTCGTTTCTGAGGGATTGGGAACGTCGAAGCCGTGCTTTTCAACACCTCGCCAACAGCAGCGGTCTTAAAGAACGATAAGAATTTCTTTAAGTTTCTCGCGTCTTTGAGCCAATTTCTCCCCGTTTCTCACATGTACAAGTAGGGAAGCAAGCTTGAAAGCTCGCCCTTCCAGGGTGATTCGGCACGAGGGAAAACGGAACGCTCGGGTTTCTTGGGCTTTGCGTTTCAGCAGTCGCTCGACCCGGAGATGGGTGGCCCTGGGGAGGATCACCCACCGATGGTCTGCTCCTGTTTGGAGACTCGTAAATCTCACGGTCTCAGTCTGGAAATCCACAAGGAGGAAGCTTTATGAAACGAGCGCTCATCACAATTTCTCGCTTAACGGGAATAGCGTCCATTGTCTTGATGTTCCTGGCCACGACGGCGATCGTAGCGTCTGCGCAAACTTTCACCACGCTGCTGGATTTCGACGGCGCGAACGGCTCTCTTCCCGAAGCATCCCTTATCCAGGCCAGCGACGGGAACTTCTATGGGACCACGTACCGGGGTGGAACCCACAACTTTGGCACGGTTTTTCAAATGACCCCTGGGGGAACGCTGACCACGCTCTACAACTTTTGCCCGCAAAGCGGGTGCGCGGATGGCTCCAACCCTGTCGGGCAACTGGTGCAAGGCACGGACGGGAACTTCTACGGAACAACCAACACAGGCGGGGCCAACACTTATGCCCTTTGTTCCTCCGGCTGTGGCACGGTTTTCAAACTCACCCCGACGGGCACCCTGACCACGCTGTACAGCTTCTGTTCCCAAACCGATTGCACCGATGGCGCCGTGCCCTACGCCGGGTTGGTGCAAGGTACGGACGGGAACTTCTACGGGACAACCTACGACGGCGGATCCTTGACCCTTTATGGCTCGGTTTTCGAAATTACCCCGTCCGGCACACTGACCACGCTGCACAGCTTTTGCTCCGATATTCAAAACGGTCAGTGTGTTGACGGCTACAACCCCAGGGCGGGGCTCACGCCCGATGCTCAAGGGAACTTGTACGGGACAACATTCTACGGCGGAACTTACGGCGTTGGCGCGATCTTTCGAATCACCACGGGGGGCGTGCTGACCACGGTGTACAGCTTTTGCCCGAATAGCGGCGGTTGCCCGGACGGCTTTAACCCTGACGCCATACTCACGCTAGGCACCGACGGGAACTTCTACTCGACAACATATGTCGGAGGGGCCAACGAGGGCACGGTTTTCAAAGTTACTCCGTCGGGTATCCTGACCACGTTGTACTCCTTCAACGGTACGGATGGCTCCACTCCTGTAGCGGGGGTTGTGGAAGGCGCGGACGGGAACTTCTACGGGACAACTAACGGCGGCGGAGTCAACAATTGGGGCACGGTTTTCGAAATTACGCCAGCGGGCACGCTGACCACTTTACACAGCTTCGATTTCAATGACGGCCGCACCCCGAACTTGGGACTTGTGCTCGGCACCGACGGTAAATTCTATGGCGTCTCGTCCTATGGGGGTACCAGCGGCAGTTGCACCAACGGGTGCGGCACCATCTACAGCCTCCAAGTGGCCCAGGCCACAGTCACGCTCTCGCCCACTTCGCTCACTTTCGCCAACCAGGCGATCGCCACGACCAGCGCTGCCAAGAGCATCACGCTGACCAACACCGGCACCATTGCTGTGGCCATCAGCAGCGTCGCGATCAATGGGGACTTCGCCGTTTCGGCGAATACCTGCGGCACCACGCTCGCCGTGGGCAAGATGTGCAAAATCAGTGTCACCTTCACGCCCAAACAACTGGGTCCGTCGACGGGGACGCTCACTCTCACCGACAACGCTGCCGACAGCCCGCAGACAGTGCCACTGTCGGGTACGGGGGTGCTGCCGGCAACGCTGACCCCGGTCACAGCCATGTACGCGGCGCAGGAGGTAGGTACGACCAGCGCGCCCAAGACTTTTACTCTGACCAACAACCAGACCATCGCCCTGACCAGCATCGCGATCTCGACCACCGGAGACTTCGCGGTGTCGTCCACGGCTTGCACGACGAGCCTGGCCCCCAAAAGCAAATGCACGATTAGTGTGACGTTCTCGCCGACAACAACGGGCAACAGGACGGGGCAGTTAAGCGTGAGCGACAGCGCCGACAACAGCCCGCAGACGGTCAAGCTAACGGGCACGGGCTTCGTGCCGGCGACCCTGACCCCGGCCAGTGCTGCTTACGCCGCACAGGCGGAGGGCACGACCAGCCTGCCGAAGACGTTCACCTTGACTAACAACCAAACCGTGACCCTGACCGGCATCGCCATCTCGACGACCGGAGACTTTGCGGTCTCGGCGACAACCTGCACGACGAGTCTGGCGGCCAAGGCCAAATGCACGATCAGCGTGACGTTTACCCCCACGGCGATCGGGACGCGTGCGGGGCAGTTGAGCGTAAGCGACAGTGCCAGCAACAGCCCGCAAACCTCCAATCTGACGGGCACGGGTATCACGCCTGCGACGCTGACTCCGGCCAGTGCCACTTACGTGGCGCAGAAGGTGGGCACGACCAGTCTGCCGAAGACGTTCACTTTGACCAACAACGAGACCGTTCCACTGACCGGCATCGCAATCACAACCACCGGAGACTTTGCGGTCTCGGCGACAACGTGCACGACGAGTCTGGCGGCCAAGGCCAAATGCACGATCGGCGTGACGTTTACCCCGACCGTGATAGGCAAGAGGACGGGACAGCTGAGCGTGGCTGACAGCGCGGTCAGCAGCCCGCAGACTTCGAATCTGACGGGTACGGGCAAGTAAAATCTGTAGCTGCCACGAAACAGCCCCGCAGCGATGCGGGGCTGTTTGTTCGTCGTCTATGCGCAATCCACCAGGCCGCTCGAGGTCTCGGGGATTTTCTTTTCATCACGCGGAAGACGCAACACGATAACTGTCGAGAATAGCGATTACACTCAAAACCACGACGCGATTCCTATCCCACAGCGTCCGCCGCTAGAATGGTCGCTATGACCGACCGCCTCTACTACCACGACTCCTTTCTCTACGACTTCGACGCCGAAGTCCGCGAACTGACCGAGGGCCCGCGCCCTGCGCTCGTTCTCGATCGAACCGCCTTCTATCCCACCAGCGGCGGCCAGGTTTTCGACACCGGCTGGATCACCTCCGCCTCGGGCGCCAAACTCCGCGTCACCGAAGTCGTCGACGCCGAGGACGGCAAAGTCGTGCACTATCTCGAAGCTCCGCTGCACGACCCGCAGAAGCACGATTTGCAGAGCGAGATGCAGCCCGGACTCCGCGTCCACGGCCAGATCGACGCCGCCCGCCGCCGCGACCACATGCAGCAGCACTCCGGCCAGCACGTGCTCTCCGCCGCCTTCATCCGCCTGTACAACATGCCGACCGTGTCGTTCCACATGGCCGACGACTATTGCTCCATTGATCTGGATATCAGCGATCTCGACACGCCCACGCTGAGCCAGGAGCAGATGGAATCCGCCGAGCGCCTCGCCAACGAGATCATCCTGGAGAATCGCGCCGTTGACGTGCGCTTCGTCAGTCGTGACCAAGCAGGGAAGCTGGGCCTGCGCAAACTTCCGCCCACCGAGCGTGACGAACTCCGCCTCATCGACATTCGCGATTTCGACCTCACGGCTTGTGGTGGCACGCACGTGCACCATACCGGGCAGATTGCCTCCATCCTTCTTCGCAAGAGCGAAAAGGTCCGTCAGGGATGGCGCGTCGAATTCGTCGCCGGACAGCGCGCGGTCGCGACCGCACGCCGCGACTTCACCGCGCTCACCGAAACCGCCGCGCTCTTTTCCGCGCACATCTACGACGTCCCGCTGCAGGCCCGCAAGGCGCTGGACGAGATCAAGTCGCTGCGCAAGCAGCGCGAACAATCGCAGGAAGAACTCGCCGCCGCCCAGGCGGCGGCAATGCTGGCGGAAACTCCGGAAACCAACGGCCGCAAAATCGTCGTCCGCACCTTCCCCGATCGCGATGTGGCTTTCCTCAAGTTGCTGGCCCAGAGACTCACTCGCCAGTCTTCTAACGCGGTGGCCCTGCTGGCAACCACTTCGCCGCAGCCGTCGCTGGTCTTCGCGCAGTCCGCGGGCCAGCCCTTCGATGTGGGAGCGCTGCTGAAGGAAGCCGTGGCGAAGCTGGGCGGGCGCGGTGGCGGCAGCAAAGATATGGCCCAGGGCGGGGTGGCGAAGGCCGAAGGAATTGAGGCCGCGCTTTCTGAGGTCTCGGCCAGACTCACCTCAACCTAGCGTGACGGCGCCGGGGGCCAGCGCGGGGAAATAATTCTCTGAGCTGTGGGAATGGAGGCCGAGCGCGAAACGGCGCGCGCGCTGATTCCTGACGATCTAGGCCGATTGCTGCGGCTTGCGGAAGCGCTCCCACCAGACTTTGGGATCATCGGGACGGTTGAGCATTTTCGACAATTCCTGCTTGATCTCGCGCAGGCGGTTGGTCCGCAGTTCGAGAGCGGTCTGGTCCAGCGCTGTGTGTTCGCCTTTTTCGGTGAAACGGGCGTTCAGATCGCGCAAGTCGACAATTTCCTGGCGCAGGCTGGAGAGGTGTTCCGATATATAGGCCATTGTCTCCATCATACGCCGTATTTGGGGAATCGCCGGGATTATTCGTAGCCGGAATTTGGCCTTTTTCGTCCCCTTTTTGCCTCATTTTGTTGGCGGCCGAGTGAGTCCCTGGGCTTCCAGCCAGTCATAGAATTCATCGATCCAGTGGTCGCTGGTGGTGCCTTGCTTCTTCATGCCGAAGCCGTGTCCACCGGCGCTGAAAATGTGCACTTCGGGCTTGTTGCCCGCTGCTTTCAGCGCGTCATAAAACCTCGCCATCGCCTCCCCCGCCATGTCGTCATCCTGCGCCCATGCCATGAAAAGCGGAGGCAGTTTTGCCGGGATGGCCGGCATCACGCCGAAGGGGCCACCATAAATCGGCGCAGCGAAGTTAGGACGCGCCGCCGTGTCCGCCTGGAGTAGCGCTGCGCTCGTGACCATGCCTCCGGCGGAAAAGCCCATAAAGCCGACGCGGTCGGGAGAGATGCCCCACTCCGCCGCGTGCTGCCGCACCACTTTGATCGCCTGAATTCCGTCGGCGAAGCCGTACTTGCAGGCCTCGTCTTCGTTCAAGTCCTGGGGAATGCCTTCCTGCTTTTTCTCCATGAGGCGATATTTGAGCACGAAAGCCGCGATGCCTTTTTGCTGCAACCAGCGCGCCACGTTATTGCCTTCCGAATCCATGACCAGCGCGATGCAGGCTCCGCCGGGCGCGACGATGATGCCAGTTCCGGTGGCCTTGGCTTTTTCCGGGAGAAACACGGTTAAAGTCGGAGTGACCACGTCGAGGACGACGGTGCCCAGGGGAGTGTTGGCGATGGTCTTTTCCTCCTGGGTCCAATGCTCGGAGCCGGGAGCGACGCCGGGCCAGAGGTTCACGGTTTGCGAGTAGGCGCAGGAAGCGATGAGCAGAATGAGGGCGCCTGCGGCTATGTTCCGGAGTTTCGTGGGATCGAGGTTCATTGGATCGAGGTTGATTTGGGGAATCTCCGCTCCGCGGAATAGGCGGGATTCGGCAGGCAGTATATACGGGTATCGATTTTTTTTTTACACCAGTTGGATAAAACCATTGCTTTCTTGGAGTTGCGGGAAATTGATATGGGGGTTTGGCGGCAAAATATTGCAATGAAAGAAGTTGTCGGCAAAATATTCGAGAATAAGGAGTTAGCCGAAGCGCGGCGTGGGCTCGCCGGGTTTCCGCTCGATGGTGGGAAGATGCTCTGCGCACAGGTCCAAGTATGGGCTTTCCATATCCTCGGTAAAGGTTGTTCGTCACAAAAGGGAGAAATCTTTCTGTGGAGATCTGTGGAAAAGGGTTCGAATGCCGGCAGGTCCATTCCTCACTCGGATGAGGGTCCCAAAAAGAAAAGGCCGTGCAGACGGGGAGACGGTTCTTTCGTTCAAAGTTCTTGATTCAGCATCCGGAGAGAACGATAACTTGTGTGACCTTGACGGGGTGCGAACCAACGAAGCGGCCTCAATCTTTGAGGCCGTTTTTGTTTTGCGGAATCGTTTCGAGATTCCCCGGCAGGCCCGTCGCTTTTGCTATGCCGCGGCGTGAGATCTCTTCAGCTTTACTTCCGCCCTGGCCCCGAGGAGATCGGCATAGAGCAGCAGTCGCGCCACACTCAACGTGGAAAGCTTGCCGCGCATTAGCTCGCTCACGCGCGGCTGTTGAATTTGCAGGATTCGTTCGAGATCGCGGGCTCGGTACCCGCGTCGTTTTACCAATTGCAGAATGTTCTGATGCAGCGCCGCCTTCAGTTTCAGTTCGAGGGCCGCTTGCCGATCCAGCCCGAGTTCGTCCAATACGCTCCCTGTGACTCTGTATTCATTTTCTGCGGAGCGCTTGTTTGGCATTCTTCTTTTCCTCGCGTTCGGCTTCCAGTACGCGCTTGAGGCGCGTCTTGGCTGTTTCAATGTCTTTCTGTTCGATGGCGTTCGTCCGCTTCTCGAAGCAATGGAGAACTTGTATTACTTTTTCCCGTCGTACGTACAGCACCCGATACCACGCCCTCGCATCGCCTTCGCGCAGTTCGTAAACGTCGGCTCCCACCGTTTGAACGGTCTTCCGGTCGGGAGGGGTCTGCCCCAGTTGCAACCGGTACAAAGCATATCCGAGATCGTTCTTGATCCCGTCCGGAAAGCTATGCAGAACTCGCTTCGCGTCACCCTGAAAAACGACCGGGATCAAAGTCGCGCCCGCCGAAGGGCTCGACGAATCATCGGATTTCTTGTTACTTGTATACATGTTGCTTGTATGTTTGTCAACCGTACCGT
Source organism: uncultured Acidobacteriaceae bacterium (assembly GCA_963825155.1). Classification (GTDB taxonomy): domain Bacteria; phylum Acidobacteriota; class Terriglobia; order Terriglobales; family Acidobacteriaceae; genus Sulfotelmatobacter. The sequence continues at coordinate 263,219 of CAWGRZ010000011.1, forward strand.
TAGTAACGAGGCACTTTGCAACCAGATAATCTACATAGAAACTATGGTCCTGCGTGAGAGAAAAGGAGATTCAAGAGGCGGAAAGAGACCCGAAATGGGAAGCAAATCGGGACTTTATAGTCGCCGGGATGCCCACCCTTTGCAAAGTACGCAAAGGATGGGGCACCCGGCCGAAAATAGCGACTTGATAACCTATGCCGAACGAAGAAATGATGGCGATGACGGCGATAATTCCGCCGACGCCCAGAGCCCACTTTACAGCTGGAACAGCTTTGATCGCTTGCTTAAGTAGCGACGGCGGCGATGTCAGGAGAGGATCCCTCATGGAAAAGCCCAGAATGGAAGCCAAGTTATGCTAGCAACCCTTCCTTCCGTAGCCCAATAAAGAATGACTGCGTGGTAGTATCCCGCTTAGTCGGAGGATCTTATGGGCGTTGTCGAAAACATGAGAGATGTGGCAGAGCTAGTTAAGAAGTTTAATGACATTGAACTGAATCGACGGATTCTCACTCTTGAAGGCGAAGTCATGGATCTCTCGCGAGAGAAGCGGCGGGGAGAGCAGAGAATCGAGGAACTTGAAGAGGCGCTGAAGTTCAAAAAGACCCTTGCGTTCAGGCCACCGTTTTACTGGCTGGAAGGAGATACCGCACCTTTCTGTCCGAAGTGTTGGGAAAAAGATCACGACGCAATTCACGTGGTCTTTCAATGGACCGATAGCGGCGAAACAAAGTATGACTGCCCGCAGTGCAAGACAGCTTATAAAGTGGCTAGCTCGAATCCGAGAAATCAGTTCTACTAAGGAATGTGGGACGTCCCCATATTTTTCGTTATTTTTCTTTGCTAGAGCCGCTTTTCTTAGTTCTCCAAAAGGGACTTCAAAGCTGTAGCAGCAGAGTCGGCCCCCCGCCTATGCTCCGCGGTTTTACAGCTAACATATAATCTAGCCGAGGCTTCCAATGAATTCAGAATTAGGGTCGGACCTCCTCGACTCCAAAACCGCTTACGAGGAGGTAGGTCAAAGCTATCGGAAGTTCTTGGATTGGAGAGAGAGGATTGTGGGCGGGTACGTCGCGATAATAGGGGGTTTGGGAGTTGGCTATCACCAGAGCGACGCGCACTGCGGATTTCAATCTGCTCTCCTTTGCACAGCCATTCTGACGTCGTTAGCGTTTTGGATTCTTAATATGCGCAACAGCAAGTTTATCGTTACCTGCGTGCGCGCGGGGCAGAAGCTTGAGCGTGGCGGAGGAGTTTATACCTCGATGGGAACTCTCTCGCATACGAGCAGACTAACGCACGGACTTGCAGTCAACCTGCTCGTATCTGGAGTTGTGGCTGGAAGCGCGTTCGGACTTTGGACTAATCGCAGTTGTTGGTGGCAGTTGCAATATCTCTGTCCCTTCTCAGTGTGTGTGGCGGTCTTTGCCCTCCTACTTCTCCTCGCTGAGAAGGTGGGCGATCCCGAGCCTAAGAAATAGGCAGGCCCTTTGCAGAAGCGGCGCAGCCACAAACAAAAAAGTCCCGCTCTTGCGAGCGGGGCTTTGGAGTTGCAGAGATCCTTCGCGCAAAAATCGCGCTCAGGATGACAATCAGTACATGTCTCCCATACCGCCGCCGCCGCCGTGTCCGCCGCCGGCCGGAGCTTCCTTCTTTTCGGGAATCTCCGCGACCAGGGCTTCGGTCGTGAGCATCAGGCTGCGCGATCGAGCCTGCGTTCTGCAGGGCGGTGCGCACGACCTTGGTGGGATCGAGGACGCCGGCCTTGACCAGGTCTTCGTACTCGTTGGAGAAGGCGTTGAATCCGTAGTTCGATTCCTTGGATTCGAGCACCTTGCCGAGGATGACTGCACCTTCTTCGCCGGCGTTCTCGACGATCTGGCGCAGGGGCTCGGTGATGGCGCGCTTCACGATGTTGATGCCGATCTGCTCGTCGCCTTCAGCCTTCACTTTGTCGAGTGAGGCCGCGCAACGGGCCAGAGCGACTCCGCCGCCGGGGACAATGCCTTCTTCCACGGCTGCGCGGGTGGCGTGCATGGCGTCTTCCACGCGGGCTTTCTTTTCCTTCATTTCGGTCTCGGTTGCGGCGCCGACTTTGATGACGGCTACGCCACCGACCAGTTTCGCCAACCGCTCCTGCAACTTCTCGCGGTCGTAGTCGCTGGTGGTCTTGTCGACCTGGCTGCGAATTTCTTTTACGCGGCCTTCGATTTCAGCGTGCTTGCCTTTGCCTTCGACCATCGTGGAGTTGTCCTTGTCGATGGTGATCTTCTTGGCCTGGCCGAGGTCCTGAGATCTGGACGTTCTCGAGCTTGATGCCCAAGTCTTCGGTGATGGCCTTGCCGCCGGTCAGGATAGCGATATCCTGCAGCATGGCTTTGCGGCGATCGCCGAAGCCCGGAGCCTTGACGGCCGCGACTTGCAGCGTGCCGCGCAGTTTGTTGACGACGAGGGTGGCGAGCGCTTCGCCTTCCACGTCTTCCGCGATGATGAGGAGGGGCTTGCCGGACTTGGCAATTTGCTCGAGCAGCGGGAGCAGGTCTTTCATGGAGCTGATCTTCTTTTCGTTGATCAGGATGTAGGCGTTCTCGAGTGCGACTTCCATGCGCTCGGGATCGGTGACGAAGTAGGGCGAGAGGTATCCGCGGTCGAACTGCATGCCTTCGACGACTTCCAGTTGGGTCTCCAGGGTCTTGGACTCTTCGACGGTGATGACGCCGTCTTTGCCGACCTTCTTCATGGCCTCGGCAATGATCTTGCCGATGGTCTCGTCATTGTTGGCGGAGATGGTGCCGACCTGGGCAATCATTTCGCCGGTGACGGGCTTCGACAGTTTGTCGATTTCGCCATTGATGCGGTTGCCTTCTTTGTCGACCTTGCCGCAGATGAGGGTGACGGCCTTCTCGATACCGCGCTTCAGAGCCATGGGATTCGCGCCGGCGGCAACAGTCTTGACGCCTTCGCGGAAGATGGCCTGGGCGAGAACGGTGGCGGTGGTGGTGCCATCGCCGGCGACGTCGGACGTCTTGGAGGCGACTTCACGAACCATCTGGGCGCCCATGTTCTCGAGCGGGTCGCGCAGTTCGATTTCTTTTGCAACGGTGACGCCGTCTTTGGTGATGGTGGGCGAACCGAATTTCTTTTCGATGACGACGTTGCGGCCCTTGGGGCCGAGGGTGACCTTCACGGCATCGGCCAGAAGGTTGACGCCGCGGAGGATTGCCTGACGGGATTCTTCTCCGTGAACAATTTGTTTTGCCATTGTGCTTATCTCCTATTTAGTTCTGTCGCAGGACTGGCCTGCGGGATGTGAGTTGAGGGCTGTTCAGCCATCGGCTCTCAGCTTCTAGCTGCCAGCTCCTAGCTAAAGCTCTTGTCATCCTGAGGCGACGTTTTTTGTCGCCGAAGGACCTATGCACCTTGCCGTCGCTACTCCCGTGCTGTGAATCGTCTCGCAAGTCGAAACGACTAACGACTGCGGACGAACGACCAGCGACTAGCGCTTCGATCCGGCGAGTTCTTTCTTCGAAGGAGCGGCGGCGCCGGTGAGGATGCCGAGGACTTCCTCTTCCTTCATGATGATGAACTCTTCGCCATCAATCTTGATTTCGGTGCCGGAGTATTTGCCGAACAGGATGCGGTCGCCTTCGTGGACGGCCAGAGGGAAGGTCTTGCCTTCGTCGTTGGTGCGGCCTTTGCCGGTGGAGATGACTTCGCCTTCCTGGGGCTTGTCTTTGGCCGAGTCGGGAATGATGATGCCGCCACGGGTGGTCGAGGCTTCCTCCACACGACGGACCAGAATGCGGTCGTGGAGTGGTGAAAATTTAGCCATGGTTGGTGCTCCTTTCAAGTAGTTAGAAGGTTAATTCGCTTTAGATTGATCTGCGTAAACCTATGATTTTGATGGGTTAGGCGGCCGTGTTAGCAGTTGCGCCTATCGAGTGCTAATTATAGGAGTGTGAGCACTGGGTTGTCAAGGGATGCGTGGGAAATGTCCGGCCGGCGATCCAGAATTGGGAATGCAATAGACGGGGGTCGTGGGGGGCGCGTGGTCGGACATGCGAAAGCGGAAACATGCGTCCTCGGGGGGTATCCCTCAGGGGGAGCCCTGGTATTGCCCCGGGGCGAGCCCCGCGGCTGAAGGCGTTCTGATTTGTGCCCGTTAACGGCTTGTTAAAGCGACGCCCTGATACGAAACTTTTCTTAAACTGTGCACCACTAACCGGTTGCTCTGACATGTGGCCGGTCCGCGGGTATATCATTTTTGTGAAGCGCCTTCATTGGAAGAGCCTTCGGAAGGACTCGAGGCATTTCCTCGATCTGGAGTTCTCGATCTGGAGTTTCGGAATGGCTACGATTCGTTTGGCGGTAAATGGACGCTCCTACACGATTGACGTTGACCCCAAGACCAGCCTGCTTAGCGTATTGCGCGAACAGCTCGACCTGACGGGAAGCAAGTATGGCTGCGGGGAGGGCCAATGTGGGGCCTGCACCGTGCTGATAGACGGAAGGCCGCAGCGCTCGTGCATTACCCGGGTTGGCGTGGTTGCCCAGAAACAGATCACAACGATTGAAGGTTTGGCTGACGGCGATCAGTTGCATCCCGTACAGGAGGCGTTCCTGGATGCGGGAGCGATGCAGTGCGGGTACTGCACGTCGGGGATGATCATGTCGGCGGTCGGTTTGCTGCGGCGAAATCCAGATCCCAAAGAAAGCGACATCGTTGATTTCATGGACGGCAACGTTTGCCGCTGTGGAACCTATCCGCGGATCGTGACAGCGATTCAGAAGGCGGCGAAGGTGATGACGGAGTCCGGTGCCAGAAAGGCGGCGGGGCGATGAGCAGCAGAGATTCCAGGGGAGACATTTCCTCACGCATTTCCTCACGGGGAGAGGCAGTCGGGCTTGGCTCGACCGGATCCTTCGACTTTGCTCAGGACAGGCAGCCGGGGGCTGCAGTCCCGCCACGGGACGTTTTGGCCACCGGCGAGCTGGAGCCGGAGCGGTATGAACTTAGGGCGGCCGCTCCTTACCGCTTTGACCTAGACCGGCGGGAATTTTTCAAGTTCCTGGGAGCGGGCATCCTGGTGGTTTCGGTGCTGAAGCGGGCTGCGGTTGCCCAGGAATCTGGCGGGGCGAGACAGGGATCGAGCCATTCGCTGCCTAAAGAAATTGACGCCTGGCTGCACATTGGAGAAGACGGCAAGGTCACGGTGTACACGGGGAAGGTGGAGGTGGGGCAGAACATCCGCACGTCCTTGAGCCAGGCCGTCGCCGAAGAACTGCAGGTGCCCATGGGAAAAATTGAAATGGTGATGGGCGACACGCAGCTCACGCCGTTCGATATGGGCACGTTTGGCAGCCGGACGACGCCCACGATGAACCTGCAGCTGCGCAAAGTTGCGGCGGCGGCGCGCGAGATGCTGATCGGGCTGGCAGCGGCGCAGTGGCAGACTGACCGGCAGCATCTGGTCGCGGGGGGTGGCAAGGTTACCGATCCTCAGAGCAAACGTTCCGTGGAATATGCGGCGCTGACGAAAGGGAAGCAGCTCACGCAGGATGTTTCCGCGGACACGCCGCTGATTGCAGCGACGAATTGGAAAGTGGCAGGGGAATCGGCGCCCAAGGTGGATGGGGGCGATTTTGTGACGGGCAGGCATCGCTATCCGTCGGACCAGAAATTGCCGGACATGCTGTACGGGAAGGTATTGCGCCCGCCGTCGTTCGGGGCGACGTTGTCGTCGCTGGACACGCAAAAGGCGGAGCAGATGGGGACGACGGTGGTCCACGATGGAGATTTTGTGGGGGTAGCGGCGGCGAGCGCGGAACTGCGCCGGTGCCGCGGTTGATTCGATCCACGCCGAATGGAAGTCCGAGCCGCAGCCTTCGAGCAAAGAGCTGTTCGACTATCTGAGGAAGAATACAGTCGAGGGCAAGGACCCGACGGGAGACGGCGATCGCTATGACACGGGCGCGGTGGATCAGGCTCTGGCATCGGCCGAGCAGCGGCTGCAACAGACGTATACAGTGTCGTACATTGCGCACGTACCGCTCGAACCGCGGGCGGCCGTGGCGAAGTGGGATGGTGACAGCCGTAACGGTGTGGACGGGGACGCAGCGTCCCTTTGGAGTGCGCGGGCAGCTGGCCGAGGCGTTTCGGATTCCGGAGGATCGGGTGCGCGTGCTGATGCCCGACACGGGATCGGGCTACGGCGGCAAGCACACGGGGGAAACGGCGATCGAGGCGGCGCGGCTGGCGCGGGCGGCGAAGCGTCCGGTGAAGGTGGTGTGGACGCGGGAAGAGGAGTTCACCTGGGCGTACTTTCGTCCGGCCGGCGTGATTGACGTGACGAGCGGAGTGCGCAACGACGGAACGATCACGGCATGGGAATTTCACAACTACAATTCCGGTTCGGCGGGGATTCGCACCTACTACGAGATTCCGAACCAGCGCATTGTGTTTCACGCTACAAAGTCACCGTTGCGCCAGGGGTCGTATCGCGCGCTGGCGGCCACCGCGAACCATTTTGCGCGGGAGTCGCACATGGACGAACTGGCGCACGCGGTGAAGATGGATGCGCTGGAATTCCGGCTGAAGAATCTGAAAGATGAGCGGCTGCGCGCGGTATTCGAGGCCGCGGCGAAAAAGTTTGGCTGGGGCAGGAGCAAGACCGAGCCGGGCCAGGGCTTTGGCATGGGCGGCGGCTACGAGAAGCTGGGAAACATCGCCACCTTCGCCGAAGTCAATGTGGATCGCAAGTCGGGCGACGTGAAAATCGTGCGGGTGGTTTCCGCCTTCGAGTGCGGGGCCATTGTCAATCCGGACAACTTGCGCAATCAAATCGAGGGGTCGAACGTCCAGGGACTGGGTGGGGCGCTTTTCGAAGCCATCGTGTTCGACAACGGCAAGATTTTGAATGGCAGACTGTCGGAGTATCGTGTGCCGCGGTTCAGCGATGTTCCGGTTCTGGAAACGGTTCTGCTGGACCGTAAAGACATTCCATCGGTGGGCGCAGGCGAGTGTCCCATGATCGGCCTGGCCCCGGCAATCGCGAATGCCATTTTTGATGCGACCGGCGTGCGGCTGCGCTCACTGCCGCTGGTTCCCGACGGTCTAAAGATGAGCTGAGGCCGATCGTTCATCCTGAACTTACCACCGAACTCACTGAATTTACCAACAGGGAATCTTTCTTCACACTTGTGCCCGCCGGGTGGGTAGCTGAGAGTAACTGTAAATTCAGCGAGTGAGGGAAGGGAACGCGTGCAACCTATATTTTGTTTGCGCTGCAGGCGCGAGATTGAGGCAGGACAGAAGTCCGTAGCGGTGTACATGTTCGCCCAGACCGTGGGGGTGAAGCCGCGGCAGAAGTCGGGGGCGCAGAGGATTTGTTTTTGCCCGCAGTGTGCGGTGTCGCTGGCAATGGGGATGCCGCCGGAGGGTGCGCTCAACATGGCGGCCTGGGACATGATCCGCGACCTGGTGAGCGCGGAACCTTCGCTGAATCAGGCGGCGTGGGAGAATTTGCGGGGCGTGGTGGCATTGCTGGGGACGGGCGAGGATGATTCCGCACAGGCTTCGAATGGGTCGGTGAAGTTCCGCAGGGCGGGGTGAAGCGGGGATCATCGCCGGGAGAAACCTGCTTGGTGGCGGCTCGAATGTAAATCTCTGACGGTGCACTGATGCCTCCCACACTGGGCAACGGCAAGATCTGCTACCTCGAAATTCCGGCGACCGATATTGCGCGCTCGGCTGATTTCTACGGGCGAGTATTCGGCTGGCACATCCGGCAACGGGGCGATGGCCACACCGCCTTCGATGACGCTGTGGGCGAAGTAAGCGGCGCCTGGGTGCTCGGTCGATCGCCTGCATTGCTGCCCGGACTGCTCGTCTACATCATGGTTGACAGCGTAGCTGCCACGGTTGAGGCGATCGTCGCCAACGGGGGCGAGATCGTGCAACCGATTGGCGCCGACGCTCCCGAGATCACTGCGAGATTTCGCGATCCGGCGGGAAACGTGATCGGGCTCTACCAGGAGCCCGCTTGAAGTGCGAGTGAAATCGAGTTGCAAGATCTTGCAACTTGGGTGTGCGATAGAAGTTTTGTCTGGCACGGGTACTGTCGCGTGAGGTAAGATTCATCGCTCGGCCAGGTAGTGTCCCTCTCCCGCCGGAGTTGGTCCTCCCCCATGATTTTCAGCGAGTTCGGTACAAAAAACGATGGTTGCCCGCAGCTGAACGATCCCCCGAATTAAGAAGGAAAAGAAAGTATGAGCTGGAGTCGAACGAGATGTGCAGTCATTCTCGCGATCACACTTTTTCTGATCGCGGCGGCCGCCGAGGCGCAGATTCAGGCATCGTTCTTTGGCATGGGAGCGGTTGCGGGAGGCGATCTGCCGAAGGTGAGCTATGGGACGTTGAGCCATCCGCCGTTGGCGTGGACTTTGATTGAAGGAACGGGGAGAGGGGTGTTCGACTTCTCGGTCATGGACCAGTTCGTCAAGGGCGCGCCCAAAGATGCGAACGGAGTGGCCCAGATCGACCTGGCGATGGGCTGGACGCCCGGATGGGCGGTGGCGGTGCAGACGCATTGCACGACCCAGAGAAGTGGTGTGGTAGGGTGCACCAGTCCTCCGGACAATATGCAGGACTGGAAGGACTTCATCACAGCGCTGGCCGCGCATTACAACGGGATAAAGGCGCCGCATGTGAAGTACTACGAAGTGTGGAATGAGGCAAACACTTCGCCATTCTGGACCGGTACTGTGACGCAACTGATCAATATGGCGAGGATTGCGTATCCGATTTTTAAAAAGGATCCTTACAGCCAGGTGCTTACGCCATCGGTGACCTGGACCCCGGATGGGACGTCGTTCATGACGAGTTATCTGAGCGGTGGAGGATTCAAGTATGCGGATGGCGTGACCTTCCACGGGTACACGAGTAAGACCGGCAATGGGGTGAAGAGGCCGGTGCCGCTGCCGGAGAGTTCGCTTTCGACGAACGCGGCAATTCAGACAATGGTGGCGGCCTTCCGGCAGGTGGCTGACGCGAACGGCATGACGGGGAAGCCTCTGATGACGACGGAGGGCGGCTGGGGCGTCAACGGAGTTTCGGACGCGGACCTGCAAGCGGCGTGGATCACGCAGTACGAGATTGTGCAGGCGGGATTGGCGGCGAAGGACAATCTGCAATTTCAGACCTGGTACACCTGGGGGCACGCGTCCTCGGGAACGATTGAGACGGCGCAGGGAAAGCCGAACCAGGCTGGGTTGGCCTATGAGGAAGTGATGGGTTGGCTGGTGGGAATGACGGCCTCGCCGTGCACCAGTTCGGGGAACATCTGGACGTGCGCGGTGGGTGCGAATTTGATTGTGTGGGACGCGTCGCAGACTTGCAGCAACGGCTTGTGCACGACCGGGCCCTACAACGCCCCGAAGGGTTACGTGCGATACGTGGACCTGACGGGAGCAGTGCATGCGATCGTTGGGACGATCTCGCTAGGGGTAAAGCCAATCCTGTTGGAACCGTAAAGATATCTCAGAATCGCAGGCGCCGGGATCCTCGGTGGCTTACGCGGACTTACGTCGGCGCGGATTTAACGCGCCCTTTTCAAGATCGCTCCGGATCGAAACCTTGAGCTTGGCAGCGGTCTATTGGGGCTTCTGGTCGGCTTCGGGCTTCTTTTTGGCGAAGGAGCGGACGTAGTTCACCAGGTCCCAGTTTTCCTGGGTGTTGATGCGCGGGCCTTCGGGCGGCATATCCTGGTGGCCGTTCTTGATGATGTAGAAGAGTTCGCCGTCGGTTCGGTCTTTCAGGGTAGCGGGATCGGTGAAGTCGACGACGGTAAGCTTCATGTCGCGCGCAGTTTCGCCTTTGCCGTCGCCCTCTTTGCCGTGGCACATGGCGCAATCGATGGTCCACCACTTTTTGGCGCGGGTAAGGGATTCGGGCGTGGCCTTGACCGGGTTGGCTTGCTTGGCCGCTTCCGCCGGGATGGCAGCGTAAGAAGGAGCATTCTGAGTTGGGGTTGAGGTCTGCTGCGCGGGCAGCGCCGGCACAAGAAGAAAAAGTGCGGGAAGAACCAGTGTGAATCGGGACACAGGAACCTCCTCTTAGATTTAAGAGTGGCCTACGAGAAGATTGTAGCACCGGGAGAGTTGAAGGAGGTGCAGAGCGAGATGCGGGAGCGATCTTGCTGCGGATTGAAAAGCTTGAGCCTCGGCCGGGAGGATGATCATTCCGGGTGAAGCTCAATTTGTGAGCGCGGTTTCTATTCTTCGTGGTCCAGAGGTTTGCCTTCGGGGCCGACCTGGATTTCCTTCTTCTTGCCGTCGGTTCGAACTACGGCCTCGTAGGCAACCAGCTTGTCGTGCTTGGTGAGAGACTCGACTTTGAGGATCTTGCCTGTGCCGGCTTTGGCTTGCAGTCCGCCTTTCACGGTGGCGGGAAGGGAGTCGAGGGCGACTTGCTCTTCGATCTCAACGAGGGCGCCGTTGGCGTCGATGGTGACATCTTTGGAGTGGCCGCTGACGGTCATCTCGGCTTCGTAGAGGGTCTGGCCGTTTTCTTTTTCTGTAGAAAATCCCTTCATGGTGGCGCCTTGACCCTGAGCAACGACAGTCTTTTCGACGGCGGGAGGGAGGTCGGCGCGCTGGATTTCTTTTCCTGCGCCTGGGCAAAGGCTGTGACGGTGAGGGCGACCGCGGCGAGCAGGGCCAGTCTGGAAACGGATTGGGTCATGAGATGCTCCTGACTTCTGGAATCGGTTTCAAAATCAAGAAGAGCGGCCCATGTTGCGGCCCTTTCGGGGGGAGGACTTGCCGCCCTTCTGGGTGTTGCAAGCAGGATTAAACGCGGGGAGTCTGAAGATTAGATGAAGGTAGTGCGTGGGGTTACTGCGAAGGGCGATAACCACTGAGGGCACGAAGGTACACGAAGGGGAGCGACGTCCGGATTGGTGAGAACCGATGACGGCGAGCCGCGTATGATATTTTCGATGATCGGTATAGACGCCGCCGTTTGCGGCTAGGACTTTACTCATTCTTAGACAGATCTTCCCGAAAAACCATGGATAAGAAACTTCGCGTGTTTGCCACCTGCGATATTGGAGAAGCCATTACTCTGCTGCGCCAGCGAGGATATGAGGTCGAGGTCTATCCCCATCCAGAAGCGCCGCCGAAGAGTTTGATTCTCGAGAAGGTGAAGTCGGGAATTGATGGGTTGATTACGACGCTGCGCGATCCGATCGACGCCGAGGTGTTCGAGGCGGGGAAGAGTTCGTTGAAAGTTGTGGCGCAGTTTGCCGTGGGGTTCGACAACATCAATCGCGCGGATGCCAACCGGTACAAGATTCCGTTCACGAATACCGCCGATGTGCTCACCGAGGCTACGGCGGAGTTTGCCTTCTTCATGATGGGGACGCTGGCGCGGAAAATGTGGGCGGCTGAGCATTTGACTCGAGAGAACAAGTGGGGATACTGGCATCCGTATTTGCCGTTTCTGGGCGATGAGGTTACCGGCAAGACAGTGGCGGTAATTGGGACCGGGCGCATCGGGCTGGCGTTTATCAAGAAATGTGTTGGGTTTGATATGAATGTTTTGTGCTACGACCCGGCCTATGAGAATCATGCCTTCGTGAAGACGGTGCAGGAAATCAACGACCTGCGCCATGCCCGTGGACTCACAAAGGAAAAGGCGTGGATCAGGTACGTGGGATTTGAAGAAGCACTGCGCCAGGCGGATTTTGTGAGTGTGCATGTGCCGCTGTTGCGGGCGGGAGAGAGCGCAACACCTACCTATCATTTGTTCAACGAAAAGACTTTGAGGCTGATGAAGGCGACCGCGTACCTGGTGAATACGTCGCGGGGGCCGGTGGTGGATGAGGCGGGACTGGCGCTGGCGCTGCGGGAAAACTGGATTGCGGGGGCGGCGCTCGACGTCTATGAGAAAGAGCCGCTGCCGGCGGATTCTCCGCTGCGCGATCCGGCGATCGCGGACCGCTGCCGGCTGATGCCGCACTTTGCCAGCGCGGCGCGCATTACACGGCTTTCCACCGATCCGGAGAAGGGGATGGCGGGGCGCTGCGTGCAGGGGTTGATCGACGTGCTGGAGGGCAACTACGGCGGTGATATTACGAAGATGCCGTATGTGGTTAATAAGGAAGCGTTTAAGTGAGAGGGATGCGGACAACCGGCGGGCGGAACCGACCACAAGGGCACGAACTATCAAATAGGAATGCCGGTCGCTTTCTTGCTGCGCGCGACCCGTCTGCAGGTACAATATTGACTTGGATTGTGGAGTTCAAGGATTCCGAATGATTAAGCGACTGGTAGGGATGGTTTTGGTTCTTCCCCTCATGCTGTCGGTTTGGGCGCTTTCCGCTGCGGCGCTTGCCGGAGGGAATTCCGATGATTCCGCGGGGCTGACTCTGCGCCCCCAGCCCAAGGAAGTGAAGCTGGATGAGGGCGGGTTTCGGGTGGGGCCGAGGACCAAGATTTTCGTGCAATTTGGGCATCAGGCAGAGGATCGCATAGCGGCCGAAACCCTGGCGGAAGAAGTTGCGGACGAGTCGGGCCTGAGGCTCGACATCGTGGGCACAAAGGCCGGGGGCAAGGCGGAAGAGGGCGCGATTGTGCTGGCGCGGCTGCAGGACGCGCGGGTGCGGAGGTTTCTGGCGCGGAACGGACTGAAGGCGGACGCTTCGGTGGGCGAACAGGGCTACCTGCTGTTCTCTGACAAGTCGCATCTGATTGTGGCGGCCAACACCGGGCAGGGGTTGTTCTATGGGGTGCAGACGTTGCGGCAGTTGCTGCGTCCGGTGGGCAAGAATCTGATGTGCCCGTCGGTCAAGATTCGCGACTGGCCCGGTCTGGAGAAGCTCAACGTGCCGGGGGACATGAGCCGCGGAACGGCGCCGGAGTTCCTGAACCGGCAGTTCCGCGCGCCGGGGGCGTAGAGCTAGTCCGGGCAGACTGCTGAAGAATCACGGGACCCCGAATCACGAGCAGCACGAATTCATTGTTTTCCAACGGACGTTTTCGAACGGACGTTTTCCAACGAACGTTTTCGAACGAACCCAGCCCTGAAGGCTGGGCTATTTTTGGGCGCCTCTGGCGCTTTGAAGTCATCCCGCCTGTTTGCATGGAAGCCATCCATGTCTTCTGAGTTTTCTGATCGCACGAACTGGAGGCTGGCGCAGAACCGCCTTACCCAGGCGCTGGAAGAGGCGCGCGTTGCGGGAGCGAAGGTTCTCGATCTGACTCTTTCAAACCCAACGCGGACGGGACTGCAGTACGACTCGGATGCGATTCTGTCGGCCCTGGCGTCACCCCGGGCGCTGGATTACGATCCGCAGTCTAAGGGGCTGCGCCAGGCGCGGGAAGCGGTTGCGGGTTACTACCGCGAAGCGCACGGAGTTCGCGGCCTCGATCCTGAACAGATCGTTCTGACCAGCAGCACCAGCGAAGGGTATTCGTTTGTTTTTCGGTTGCTGTGCAATACGGGCGATGAGTTGCTGGTGCCCAAGCCGAGCTATCCGCTGTTCGAGTTTCTGGCGGATTTGCAGGATGTGCGGCTGGTGCCGTATCCGTTGATCTACGACCACGGATGGCAGATGGATTTTCCGTCGCTGGAAAAGGCGGTAACGGCGCGGACGCGGGGCGTGGTGGTGGTGCATCCCAATAATCCGACAGGGTCGTATGTGCGGGCGGAGGAGTTGGAGTCGCTGAACTCGTTTTGCCGCGAGCGCGGGCTGGCGCTGATTGTCGATGAAGTATTTCTCGATTACGACCTGCGGCAGGTTCATGACGGCGGGGCAGGGGCGGCGGCGGCCAGCTTTGCCGGGAATCGGGATGGGCTGACGTTTACCCTGAGCGGGCTGTCAAAGATTTCGGCCTTGCCGCAGATGAAGGTGGCGTGGGTGGTGACGAGCGGGCCGCGGACGGAGGTAGCAGCGGCGATGGCGCGGCTGGAAGTGATCGCTGATACCTATCTATCGATGAATGCGCCGATTCAGTGGGCGGTGCCGGTGCTGTTGGAGCAGCGGAAGAGCATTCAGCGGCAATTGTTGGATCGGGTGAAGGGGAATCTGGCGGAACTGGATCGGCAACTGGCGGGGCAGCAGGCTTGCCAGCGGCTGCGTGTGGAAGGCGGATGGTACGCGGTGCTGCGGGTCCCGGTGACGCGGTCGGATGAGGAACTGGCGATTGAGTTGGTGCGGGAGAAATCGGTGCTGGTGCACCCGGGGCATTTCTACGATTTTCCGAGTGACGGATATCTGGTGCTGAGCCTGATTGCGACGCCGGGAGGGTTTGCCAAAGGGATCAGCCGGGTGCTGGGGCACTTGAATTCGTAGATGCGCGGCATCCGCAGCCAAAGGTAAAGCGGGCGAGTTCGCAAGGATTCGCCCGCTCTTTTCGAGATCGCGTTAGTGTTGCGCTGAGGTGAGCAGATCGTTCTTCATCAGGCTGATTTCGACGCGTCCAGTGCGGGTGTGCCGGGCCGAGGTTGCTTCGCCAGTCGCAGCCGCGTTTCCCATGGCTGTGGCGTAGATGCGGTAGACCGGGATTTGGTGGTTGAGCACCAGGTAACGCACCACGGCGTCGGCCATCTTTTGCGAGGCGGCAATCGAGGCCTGACCGCGACCCGGAGCGAAGCCCCGGATTTCGATGATGTAGCTGCGCTGGTCCTTCAGCGGACCGGCCATCTCATCGAGGGCATCTTTGGCCTGCTTGCTCAGAGCGGTCTGGCCGGAACGGAAAAGAATTTCAGTCTGTGCGCCGGCCTTGTATTGATCGACATTGCTCACCATCTGCTCCGCGGCTGCAACGCGGGTCGAGGCCTGGGTGGCATCCAATTTTGCTGTGTCGGCTTTGTTACCGGCATCGGTTGCATGCTGGTCGGCCAGGTTGGTCTTTTCGGAAGCCAACTGAAGACCATGCTGGGCGCGGGAGTCCGCGTCCTTGATCTTCTCAGCATTGGTCGACGTGATCTCATCCAGTTCGTTGAGGCGGTCCTTGATGGGCCGGGTCATCCGCTGGACGTACTTCTTGCTGGCAAACGGGTGGGTGACGAGATTTACCAGGTTGGGATCGTCGCCGTCCCAGAAGTCGGTGCTGGTCGTGGGTGGCAGTGGTTCTCTGTCGGTGTCCGCGGTTGGAGACGCGGGAGCAGTCTGATTCGCAGACGCTGCCGGCTTGGCGCTTGCATCTGAGTTGGCTTGCTGCGCGAACCCTGGAAGCGCAACTGCGGTGGACAAGAGCAGGGTTAGAAATATGCGATTCATCATGTTGACCTTCCGAGTGGGGAACATCGCGGCTCCACTCCAGCCAGATGGTCGGTCTTGCGAGACTTTGTTTCTCGACCTCAAAAAAGTGCACCCATATGGTACACCCATCCCGCCTGCGCCGGAGCGCCGAAATGCCCGCTGGGCGCTAATTCTTGCCCAGGAAGGGGTTGGTTTCACGCTCATCGCCGATCGTGGTCAGGGGGCCGTGTCCGGGGATGACCAGGGTTTCGTCGGGCAGGGCCAGAACTGTGTTGTGCAGGGAGTGCAAGATCTTGCGCATGGAACCGCCGGGGAGGTCGGTGCGGCCGATGGAGCCGGCGAACAGGGTGTCGCCGGCGATGAGCTTTTTCTCGGCGGGGAAGTAGAGGCAAATGCTGCCTTCGGTGTGGCCGGGGGTGTGGAGGATGCTGGCGGTGAGCGATCCGGCGGTGACGGTTTCTCCGGTGGTCACGCTGCGATCGATTTCGACTTTGCCGGGCGTGGCCATGCCGACCCACGCGGCCTGCACGTCCAGCATTTTGAGCAGGGCAAAGTCGCTCTGGTTGAGCAGGATGGGGGCGCCGGTGGCGGCGCGGAGCTTCATGGCTCCGCCCACGTGGTCGATGTGGGCGTGGGTAATGACGATCTGCTTGACCTGGAGATTGTGCTTGCGGATGAGAGCAAGAACGTCTTCAATGTCATCGCCCGGGTCGATGACCATGGCTTCGTGGGTGGTCTCGTCGCCGATGACGGAGCAATTGCATTGCAGCGGGCCGACGGGGAGGATTTCGTGGATCATGGTTTCATTGTAGGGCACTCGGGAGCCCGCGAGGTCCGTGATGGGAACGGTGAAAAAGCCTTTAACCGCTAAGTGCGCTAAGAAATGCCGCTGAGGTCGCGAAGAAGAGCAAGAGTGTGGGATGGCAATCAAACCCATCCGGATTGACTGATACTTGCCCGGCGGGGGGCATCGGGGAGACAATACGGGCCGCGCGATTGGGGAGGGTTTGTGGCAGCGAAATATCGTCAGCATGGTTATCAGGACCGCGACCACGAGTCGCGCAAAGGGTCGGGAGAGAGGTCTGGCGCGGCGCCACCGCCGAAGCGGGACAACACGTTCGGTCCGCGGCCGGTCAATCTGCCGGGCACGCGCGCGGTTTCACGGTGTACGCAGTGCGGGACGGTGCTGCAAGGGATGACGGCCACGGGGCAGTGTCCGAAGTGCGGATTTGAACTGCATTCGTGCAAACAGTGCATGTATTTCGATCCGGGGAGCCGGTTCGAGTGCATGCAGCCGGTGAAGGAGCGGATTGCGAAGAAGGATGAGCGGAATGAGTGTGAGTTGTATGAGATTCGCGTGACCCGGGAGAAGGAGACGTCGACTCCGGCCAGTCTGCGGCCGAATGATGCGCGGGCGGCGTTTGACAATTTGTTTAAGAAGTAGGAAGTCGAAGGCGCTTCCACGACAGAGGACACAGCGGAGCTTCGCTCCGCGGACAGCCGGGGGGGCTATGCCCACATAGGCTATTCCCAGGCATATCCCCACATAGCGATATCCCCACATCTCCATACAAGACGTTTACGGTTTTTGCGTTGGTCGGAGCAGAATCTCGCTGATAAACGATTGCGGAGCCTGCGTTACCAGCATGGCTACGGCGTGGGCGATGTCGTCGGGTTGCAGCATTTTGCGGGGGTCTTTGCCGGCGTGCGGAGTTAACTCGGTTTCGGTGGAGCCGGGGCAAATCACAGCCACGCGGATGTTGTGGATGCGCAGTTCTTCGGCGACGGAGTAGGTCAGGCCGTTGAGTCCCCACTTGGAGGCGGCGTAGGCGGCGCCATTGGGGAGCGCGTTTTTTCCGGCGAGGGACGAGATGTTGACGATGTGCCCGGAGTAGGCGCGAATCATGAGGGGCGCAAAGGCGCGAATGGCGTAGTAGACGCCGCGCAGGTTGGTGTTGAGGATGCGGTCCCACTCTTCCGGGAGAAGATTGTGGAGGGGCTCATTGAAGCCGGCCGACTCCAGCGTTGTTGACGAGGATGTCGACCCGGCCAAAGGTGCTGTCGATCCGTGTGGCAGCATACTCCAGTTGATGCAGGACGGTGACGTCGCAGGGCATGACTTCGGTTTTGCCTCCCGCTTCGAGAATTGCCTGAGCCGTCGAATCGAGCGTGGCCTTGGTGCGCCCGCATAGAACGGCGGTGGCGCCGAGTTTGGCGAGTTTGCGAGCGATGGCGGCGCCGATGCCGCGACCTGCTCCGGTGACCACGGCGACTTGTCCGGCTAGGGGTTGTCCGGTGTCCATAGAGAAGAGGGTCTCCTACGACTGGGCTAGCGTCCGGCGAAGGGATGAGGAAGATCCGCCGGATCTATTGCGCATTCTAACAGTCGCATTCTAAACAATCGCATGTTAACAAGGCCAAGAAGTGCATCTTAACAATAAAGTGGGGGATGATTGGGAAGTCGCTTGCCTTCGGCAGGAGAGGTACTTATAATCCGGCCAACCGGGAAAAGAGGGTCCGCCGCCTCTGGGTGGCAGCAAGTTGGCCTTTTTCCCCCCGGGGCCCTGCCAGGAAGCCGAGCATTCCGAAGCAGGATCCGCACGCAAAGCGGTCCGAGCGGAATGCAGTTACTGCTTAGTTTTGAAGAATTTGTTTCCCAGAAGAGCTATTTCCCGAAAGTCCAAGGAGCCATACTGATGAAAACGATTCTGCTTACGGTTGTGCTTGGGATTGCGGTAGCGGCGGGGGCGCAGGAGGCAGCGCAGCCAGCACAGGGACAACCGGCCGCGCCGCAGACTGCGGCGCCGGTGATCAAGGATCCCGCGGAGTACAACGCCTACGTGGGCGCGGTCCAGCAGAAGGATGCCAACGCCAAGATCAGCGGCCTGGAGGCGTTCCTGGCGCAGTATCCCAACAGCGTCATGAAGAACGAGGCGCTCGAAATTCTGATGGGGACATACCAGCAGGCCGGGAACACCAAGAAGACCATGGAAACCGCCACGAAGCTGGTGACGGCGGATCCGTGCCAGGTACGTGCCCTGACGTTGCTGGCCTATTTCGACCGCGTGCTGGCGCAAAGCGGGAGTGCCGACGCGAAGCAAATGCTGGTCGATGCCAAGAAATACGGTGATCAGGGGCTGGGTTGTTTGCCGAAGTTCACTAAACCCGACGGAACCTCTGACGCTGATTTCCAGAAGATGAAGGATCAGATGACCGGGATCTTCAACGCGGCCATCGGCATCTCGGCGCTGCAAGACAAAGATTACCCTACGGCGGTGAAGGCTCTGCGAATCGCGGTGGACGGAAACCCCGCCGATTTCAGCGTAGTGTATCCGCTGGCTCTGGCGTATTTGGGGCAGACGCCTCCAGACTATCAGAATGGCATCTGGTTCGCGGCGCGGGCGGCAGCAGTGGCTCCCGCGGCGGCACAGGCCCAGATCGAGAAATACGCGCACGGGCAGTACAGGAATTTCCATGCCGGCGACGATGGCTGGACGGAATTGCTGGGGGCGGCCAAGGCGAACGGGCCGCAGGTTCCGATCAAACCGGCGCCGACACCGGCGGAGCAGGCGCACAACATGATCGCGGCAACGTCGCCCGACAAGATGGATTTCGCCACCTGGGAATTCGTGCTGACCAACGGCACGCCAGGCCGATCAGGACACGGTATGGAACGCCATCAAGGGTAAAGCGGTGCAGATGAACGGCACGGTCATCAGCACTACGCCGACCGAGTTCCTCATCGCGGGAAGTTCCGACGATATTGACGCGAAGAAGGCGGACATCACGCTGAAGTTCGAGGAGAAGATTCCGGTAAGAATGATTCCGAAAGACGGCGCGAGCTTCGACTTCCAGGGGGAACCGGCTTCGTACACCCCAAGCCCTTTCATGATGGTAATGGAGAAGGGCGAACTGCTGAAGGCGAAGACGACGGCTCCGGCCAGGAAACCGGTGCACCACAAGTCGGCCCACTAACCGGCGGTTCGTAGCGAGAATAAGGCAGCCCGTGAGGGCTGCCTTAGTTTTTGCCCGAAGGAGAAGGTGTAGAGAGAGGTTTCTAGCGCACGATTTTCTTTTCCAGGGTAACGGGGCGGGCGCTGCGCGGCGGACGTTTGACGCCATCGCGAAGCTGGCGGACATCAATTTTCAATTCGCTGATGGTGCGGCTGAGGGTGTTGCGGTGCATGCCCAGTTCGCGGGCGGTGCGGCATTGGTTGCCCTTATTCTCCTGCAGTACGGTCAGGATGAAGCGCTTCTTGAACTCACGCACGCCCTCGGAATAAAGGATGTTGCTCTTGTACATCTGCAGGACGAGTGCCTCCAATTGATCTTTCACGGTGGGTCTCTCTCTTTGCTATAAATTTTTCACTGCACCGTCGCTACTTCGGCGGGGAAGCCGGAACGCCGTTTAACTTCTGCGGAGCCTGATGGAGCAACCCCAGACCCTGATAGAAACGCAGCGCGCAATTCCGAAGGTGCCAGCCAGATAGCGGCGCGCCCCACAACCAGAAAATAGGGCGCGAGCTGGGAGTTCGTCAGCAGCTTCGAAGTCGGCGTAAATGCCGTCATACCCATCAGGATCACCGCTACCATCAACCCGCCCTTCAGCAACCCCAGAATACCGCCGAGGAAACGGTCAAATCCGCTGAGCCCCGCCTCTTTCATCACCCAGCGGGCGATCCTGGCGGCGACGCCGAACAGCAGCAGGATCGCAAAAAAGATGATGAGAAAACCGAGAATCTCAGCCAGCCACACGTTCTTCAAAAACGATTCCAACCACTCCGCAACTGTGCGGTACTGCCAGGCAGCAACAATGTAACCCACGACCAGCCCGGCCATGGTAAGGGCTTCTGAGAAAAATCCCTGCGCGGCAGCTGCGATTACGTTCAAAAGCAATACCGCAAGAATGATCCAGTCCGCCAGAGTCATGAACATCTCCCGCGGCTGGATCCGCCGCTACACATCCAGCTTCTGCCCCGTGAGCTGGAAGTAGGCCTCGAGGTACTTTTCGCTGGTACGACGCGCGACCTCTTGGGGAAGGGCGGGCGCCGGTGGTTGTTTATTCCAGCGAATTTGCTCGAGGTAATCGCGAACGTACTGCTTGTCATACGAGTCCTGCGACCGTCCCGGAGCGTACTTGTCAGCGGGCCAGAAGCGGGAAGAATCCGGAGTGAGGACCTCATCGGCCAGGGTTATGCCCTTGGCGGTGCGTCCAAACTCAAACTTGGTGTCAGCGATGATGATGCCGCGCTGGCGGGCGTAGGCCGCGGCTTTGCGGTACACCCGCAGCGTGAGGTCGCGAAGGTGACTGGCGGTCTCGACGCCGACGATTACACACATCGCGTCGAAAGAAATGTTTTCGTCGTGCCCGGTCACGGCCTTAGTGGCCGGCGTGAAAATAGGCTCGGGCAAAGCGTCGGACTCCTGCAATCCTGAGGGCAGGTCAATGCCGCAGACCTTGCCGGTGGCTTTGTATTCCTTCCAGGCGGAGCCGGAAATGTAGCCGCGCACCACGCACTCCACGGGGAACATTTCGGCACGCTGGACCAGCATGGAACGGCCGCGTAACTGGTCGGCATACTTGAGAATGGCCGGCGGATATTGGCTGACGTCGGCGGTAATCAGGTGGTTGGGAACGATGTCGGCGAGAAAATCGAACCAGAACAGAGAAATCTGGGTGAGCACGCGTCCCTTGTGAGGGATTCCCGTGGCCAGGATGTAGTCGAAGGCGGAGATGCGGTCGGTAGCGACGAAAAGCAGCTGCTGGTCGCCCACGGAGTAGACGTCACGCACCTTGCCGCTGGCGTGCAGTTGGAGGTCGGGGAAGGCAGTCTGCAAAAGAACGGAATCGAGGAGTTCAGGGCTCATGATGAAATTTTACAGGGAAGGAGCGAGGCGTATTCTAGCTGGTCATAAAATTTTGTCAACGATTCTGATCACGCCCAAGGTGAGGGTTGCAGCGGGGCTCGCAGGAAAAGTGTTGACAGCAAAGCGGATGCCCGAGAAGGCACGCCGGGCGCGGAGTGCCGGGCCGGGAGTTTGTGGAAAAGCTGAGGATGGGAGTGGATAACGTGGGCGAGATTCTAGTTCATAGCCTTGTCGTTTTCATGAGAGAAGCTGGTAGCCCTCGACCACTTCGTCAACAAAAGATCCGTTTCCTCATCGCTAGCAAAGTCCCCGCGGTCGGCCTCGGACAGGGTCTTCTCGATCTCCTCGATTCGGCACGTGTTTAACGACATGTGCCGTCCGGCCAATTCTTACTCCGTCCCAGAGAACCGCACCGATACCAGTTTCGAGACGCCGGGCTCCTGCATGGTGACCCCGTACAACACGGGGGCGATGCTCATGGTTTTCTTGCTGTGGGTGATGAGCACGAATTGTGTTTGCACGCTCATTTCCTTGACCATGTCGGTGAAGCGGCCGATGTTGGCCTCGTCGAGTGGGGCGTCGACTTCGTCGAGGATGCAGAACGGGCTGGGCGCGTACTGGAAGATGCCGACCAGCAAGGCCAGCGCGGTGAGGGCCTTTTCGCCGCCGGAGAGCAGAAGCACGCTTTGCAGGCGCTTGCCTGGAGGCGATGCGACTACGTCGATGCCGCTCTCG
This sequence comes from uncultured Acidobacteriaceae bacterium, assembly GCA_963825155.1. GTDB lineage: Bacteria > Acidobacteriota > Terriglobia > Terriglobales > Acidobacteriaceae > Sulfotelmatobacter. Next base: position 285,085 of record CAWGRZ010000011.1, read on the forward strand.
GCGCTGTTTTCTTCATCGGTCAGCTTCATAAAAGCGTGACCGCCTCCGAACAGCTTCTTGAAGGTGGCCTGGAAATTTTCGTTGATCCTGGTGAAAGCCTCTTCGAACTTTTGGCGCGAGAGTTGATCGATCTCGCGGATCGTAGCAGTGGTGTTCTCGATCGAGGAAATCAGATCCTTGCGCTGAGTATCAAGGAACGTGTGACGCTCGGCTGTTTCTTTATATTCTTCGAGAGCCATCATGTTGACCGGGCCCATGGCTTCGAGCCGGGCGCGCATTTCGCGGTAGAGTTGGTCTTCGGCGGCCAGTTGTTCGCCGATGACTGCCGTCAGAGTGGTGTCAGCCATGAGCGCGGCACGCTCGACGCCGAGTTCGTTCAGGCAGGTCTCGGACATATACTGCGCGTCGGATTGCAACTTAGCAGCGGCAGCAGACAATTCGCCGCGGCGGTCGCGAGCCTGGTCGAGCAGAAGCCGGCTATCGCGCAGGAGTTCGTCGATTTCGGCAAGGCGGGCACGCAGTTGCTCAGTTTCAAACCGCAGTAGTCCGTCGCGGGCTTGGGCCGCGTTGCGCTCAGCTTCGAGGTCGGCGGCCTGCAGCTCAAGCTGCTGGTTTTCAGCTTCACGCTGCAACTTCTCGGCGGCGGCAGAGTCGATGTGCGAGGCGAGCGCGTGCACGCGTTCGCGCATTTCAGAGAAGAGTGACTCGATGCGTTGCAGGACGGCCGCGGCGGAGCGATGGCGCTCCTCAAGCGTGGCCACGCGGGCCGCGTGCTGCGACGTCGCGTGGGCGGATTGTTCACGGCGCTGGCGGAGCGCGGCGACGGACTCCTGCGCGGCCGCAATCTGTTGTTCGAGCTGGAGGCGCTGGTCCTCCAGTTCTGCAATCTCAGACTGGCGCGTGCGGACGAGATCTTCCTGTTCGGCACGCTCCGCCGCCAGGCGGCGCAGTTCGAGTTGAGAAATGCCGAGACGTTCGCTGACTCGCGACATCTCCGAGTCGAGCTGCTGCAGCATGTGTCCGGATGTCATCGCCTGATGCTCGGCTTCACGTTTTTCGCCATCGAGGCGGTCGAGCAGGGAAGAGAGTTCTTTGATTTCGCGGCCCAGGGTGAGCACGCGCATTTCTTCCTCGCCCAGGGCGCGCTCCAAATCCTCGAGCTGTCGCAGGACGTCGCGCAACTCGCGCTTCATCGAAAGCGGGCCCTCGGCGCGCTGTTTGCCGCCGGTGACGGTGACGTTGTGGAAACATTCGCCGGCCTGCGAGAGGAAGAAGGCGTCGGGATTCTCCAGCGCCAGGCCGCGGGCGACGTTGGCTTCGGGAACGATGTAGCCGTCGCGCAGCTTGGGCAGGATCACTTCCAGCGATTTGCCGAAGCCGTTCAGCACGCGAATGGTGTGCTTGAGGGGAGTTATCTGCGCTGCGGGCGGCGCGCAGTGCGCGGCTTCGTCGAGGACGAAGGAAAACTTGGCCTGCGCGTCTTCGGGATGGACGAGGAAGGTAGCGCGGCCGTCAACTCCGGTGCGCAGCATGCGCAGGCCTTCGTCGGCGGCGTCCCAGGACTTTACGACGACGTAGTTCAATTCGTCGCGCAGGAAGTCTTCGACCACGCGCTCATAGCGCGGTTCCACTTCGAGGAAATCGGCGAGCACGCCCACCGGCGCAAGGCCCGACTGCATGACGCCGGATTGAAAAAGGCGGCGGACGGATTCGGTGGAATATCCGTGCTCGGCGATAACCGCCTCGAGCGAGCTTTTCCTGCCGAGCGCGGTGGCGTATTCGGCGCGGAGAACATCGAGATTCGTCTTGGAGCGGGTTTCCTCCAGCTTCTTGGCAGCGATCAGGCGGCGCAGTTGGCTGATTTCTTCGCTGATGCCAGTAACGCGCTGGGTGACGGTTTCAAACTCAAGAGCCAGCTGGCCGCGCTGGCCGCCGAACGCCTCGACCTGAATGTTCGCATTGGCGATTTCAGCTTCGAGGCGGCGGGCCTCGCGGTCGGCGCCGGCGAGTCGTTCTTCGGCCTGCGCGAGCTGATTGCGCAGGCGCGACACTGACGAGACAATGTCGAAGATGGCAACGCGAAATTCTTCCTGACGGCGCTCGATTGCGGCAAGATTCTCGGCGGCGGCGGCGGCCTCCTGTTGGCAAAGCGCAAGATCGGCTTGAGCGGCGGCCAGATCGGCGGCGGCGGACTGGAGAATCTGGTGGTTCGACTCGCGCTCGGATTCAAGCGCCGTGAGACGGTGACGCGCCTGGGCCAACTCGGCTTCCGAGGATGCGACCCGCACCAGCAACTCGGCACAACGTTCTTCGTTGTGGCGGCGGCGGGCGCGAGCCCGATCAATTTCCAAAGCGATCTGGGTGATGCGATCGCTATTCTCGCGCACCTCGGTTTCAATGGCATAGCCGCGCTGCGTGCGCTCGTTGTGCTCGGCTTCAAGTTGCTGCACGGCCTCGGTGCGAAGCTGCATTTCCTCGGAGAGGGCGTTAAGCTGGGAGTCGAGTTCGGCGCTTTCCTGCTCGATAGCGGCGAATTTGCTCGCCAGTACTACGCGCAGCTTGGCGCGCATTTCTTCGCGCAGGCGCGCGTAGCGCTCGGCCTTGGAGGCCTGGCGCTTCAACGAATTCATCTGGCGCGTGACTTCGTCGAAAATATCGTTGATGCGAGCCAAGTTCAGCTTGGCGTCTTCCAGGCGCGCTTCCGCGAGGCGCTTCTTGGTCTTGAATTTCGTAATGCCCGCCGCTTCTTCGAGAATGGCGCGGCGGTCGGTGGGACGGCTGCTGAGGATCTGGCCGATGCGCCCTTGCTCAATCAGGGCGTAGGATTCCGGGCCTAGGCCGGTGCCCATGAACAATTCCTGAATGTCGCGCAGGCGGCAGAGCTTGCCGTTCAATAGATATTCGCTGTCGCCGGAGCGGAACAGGCGGCGCGTGACCACGATTTCTCCGGCGCGGAACTGCTGCTGGTTGAACTTGCGGCGGCGGATTTTCAGCACGACGTGCGGGGCGGCAGTTCCGGCGGACGCGGCCGTTGCGGGTGCGGTGACGTTGTGCGCGGGCAGGGCGAAAACGGGTTCGTCGTCGGGGAACGCTAGGGCGATAGTGTTGATTTTCGAGCGCGGGATTTCTACCTCTTCCGTCTTGCCGGGCTGCGCATCTTCCACGGCTTGATCGGTGGCTTGAGCGGCACGGGCGCGGATGGAGGCTTCGTCCCAGTCGTCGGTAATGTTTGATTCGGGGAGGTCGTCCTGAATGTCAATTTCCGTGGGCGCGTTGGCGTCGGAGCCGCTGTAGGCTTCGGGATCGATCAGGGTGAGCGAGACTTCGGCCATGCCGGTGGGCTTGCGGTCGCGGGTGCCGGCGAAAATGACGTCTTCCATGCGCGCACCGCGCAGGGTCTTGGCCGACTGCTCGCCGAGAACCCAGGAGATGGCGTCGGAAATATTCGACTTGCCGCAGCCGTTGGGGCCGATGATGGCCGCCACACCGTCCCCGTGGAACTTGAGTTCGGTGCGGTCGCAGAACGACTTGAACCCGAGAATCTGAAGCCTCTTCAGTTTGAGCAACGTGAACTCCTTAGAATCGGTGGCCAGTGGTCAGTGGCCGGTTGCCAGTCGTGTTGCCTCACGCCAACGGCTTGAGCACGCGTGTTTACTAACGAGATTCCGCTCGTTGATTCGATGCATTTCTCCACGGCATTCTCACCCCGGGCTGGACTGGGTGGGCACAAAGTTAAGCTACTGTAACGGTGAAATTGGGGCGGGGTCAAGCAATATAACACCATATATGGTGTGGCCTTACGAGCGACCGCGTTGGGTTGCACAGACATTGCAGCAGATGGATACTTTTAGGGTGGAGACGGAAAGGAGGTGGGAGACGCGCGAGAGCGAAATAAGCCTAACGCGGTGGGGCCTCAAATGCAATGGGGAGGGGCCGCAAGAACTAGGGAGCGCCCCAGCGGGCGCTCTCTAGTTCTAATGCGCTCGCTCACTGCTCGTAGGCTCCGATGTTGATCTGGCCGCTGCCGTTGACGCGCGGGTTGCCAGCGTAATCCTGCACGCCAACAACGTTGACTCCGAGATTCGTGCCGGCGTTGATCGCCGGCGATCCTGACGAAAGGTCAAAGTTGTACGGCGTGGTGGTGACGTTGACGTAGAGAGGATCGGCGAACTTGCCGTGCGCATCCTGACCAGACGTCGACTGGAACGAAGCGAATCCGCTGATTGACTTCGCCTGCCAATCAAACAGGCTGCTGGCTCCTGCTGTGTTGTAGTAGTCGTCGTAGTCCAGCACGGCTGGGTTGGGCACGCTGGTAGTGAAGTCGTAGACGAGGTACTTCGTCGTCAGGGTGTAGCCGTCGAAGATGTTGTTTTCCACCGTGTTGTTGGTCGCGTGGTATTGAATCTGGAACTCACCCAGACCGCTGCTGCCGTGGGTGCCGTCATCCCATAACGAGTTGTTGACGATTATGCAGTGATCGGTGCCTCCTACACCCTTCGAGTAGCCACCAATCGAGAGCCCCACATATAGCGAGTGGTAGATGATGTTGTTGCGGAACATCACGTAGCTCGAGGTGTGGCCCGAATGCTCGCTGGCCATTTCGCTGAGGTCAGAATCATGGATTAAGTTGCGCTCGACGATGATCCGCGTGCAGCCGTCGCAGTAATAGGCATCGGCGCCCACCTGGTTGTGGTAGACCGGGTTAGTCGTGGAACTGATGTTGTAGATGGTGTTCTGGAAGACCCAGCCGTCGCGGGCCTGATCGTAGGACGAGTTGGGAGAGACGCCTTCGAAGCCGATGTTGTCGAGTCCGATATTGTCCCCGTCGTGGACCAGGTTATTCGCTTCTACGAAGTACTGGACGTTGCCGTCGAAAGAGACATTCTCACTGCAGCCGGTGGTGTTGTGGTCGATTTCGTTCCCCCACAACGTGACGTTGTTGATGGAGGCCGGGGCCTGCGTGCCGTAGAGCGCGATCGCCAGGGCATTGGCGGCGTTACAACTGCTGAGGGTCTGAACGATGTTGTGGATGTGGTTGTTCAGAATTTCGATGTTGCTTCCGGCGCCTTCGAAATCGATGCCCACCGGCACCTTGCCTTTGGTTGAACTGGAGAAGTTTCGGATTTCGAATCCCTGAATGACGATGTAGTTCAAGGTCCCTTCCAGACTGAACAGACCGGTCTGGCCGCCAGCCACCAAGCCAGTTCCATCAACGATGGGGCTCTGCCCGGGATAGTTGGTGAAGGTGATGTAGCCCGACGTGGCGTTACCGGAGGTGGTCATGGTGACGATCTCCTTGTAGGTTCCGGCTTCCACTTCGACGGTGTCGCCGGCATGCACGGAGTTCGCCGCGTGCTGGATGGTGCGCCAGGGCGCGGTCAGCGTGCCTGCATTCGTATCGTTGCCGCCGGTGGATACGTAGTAGGTCACTCCCGACCTGGACGGCACCTGAATGGTGACCGTGGCGGTGGCCAATTTTGTTGGATCCGCCTGAGAGATGGCCGTGACCGAGACCGAGGCTGGGCTCGGGACCGTTGAGGGAGCCAGATAGAGGCCCTCGTTGGAGGTTCCGAGGACCGTGGTGGAGATCAGGCCGTTGGTCGAGGTTCCGCCACTGACGCCGTTGACCTGCCAGGTAACTGCAGTGTTGGTTGATCCGGTTACGGTGGCGGTGAATGACTGCGTGGCCAGGGTTGCCATGGTCACTACGCTGGGCGAGATGGTGACACTGACTTGGGCTTGCACATGGGCCGAAAGCGCAAGTGCAACGATGAGCGAGACCAGAACTGCGATGGGGGTCAACCGGGAGCCCTTTTTCACAACCTGCGGGGGAGTTCCTCTGTTCATGGTGTCCTCCTTGGGGACGCACGAAACGGATGAGTCCTGATCTTCGTTTATTTACGACTTATGTTTCGAAGAATTACGAATACGTTCTTATCGGTTCAGATGAAACACCGCCGGGAAGCACTTGTCAAGGGCTTTGTTGGAGGGTTTTTGGGGAATTTGCAGACTTTGGCGCGTTCAGTTGGCGTGGGCAGGGGCGCCCGCGCCACAGAGGCTGGCCGAGCTTGGCTCGGCGGCCGGGTCAAAGACCCGGCCCACACAGGTGATTTCGATCCCTTGATTTCGATCCCTTGATTTCGATCCCTTGATTTCGATCCCTTGATTTCGATCCCTACGATCCCAGCTTCTCGAAGAAGCGGCAGATGGTTTCGATCCCGCGGTGGAAGTTCGGGATGTGGAACTTCTCGTTGGGGGCGTGCAGGTTGTCGTCAGGGAGGCCGAAGCCCATCATGACGCTGGGAATTTTCAGCACGTCCTGAAAGTCGGTGACAATGGGAATGGAGCCGCCGCTGCGGATGAACACTGTGTCTTTCTTGAAGGTGTCGTGCAAGGATTCCGTGGCGGCTTTGATGTATTTGTTGTCGGTGCCGACGACGCAGGCCGGACCCTTGCTGTGAACTTTGATCTTGGTGTCAATTCCTTTGGGCGTGTGCTTTTTCACGAAGGCTGAGTATTTCCTGAAAACGTCGTCGGGGTCCTGATTGGGAACGAGCCGCATCGAGATTTTCGCCGCGGCCTTTGCGGGGATTACGGTCTTCGCGCCAGCAGCGATGAAACCTCCGGGCATGCCGTGGACTTCGAGCGTGGGACGCGCCCAGGTGCGGTAGAGCACGGAGTAGCCGGGTTCTCCGGTGAGAACTTTCGATCCGACTTCGGATTTCGCGGTAGTGCTCTTCATTGAAGGGCAGGCGCTTCCAGGTTTTAAGTTCGTCCTTGCTCGGAGCCTTGACGCCCTGGTAGAAGCCGGGGATCAGGATTTTGCCTTTGGAGTCCTTCATCTTGCTGATGATTTCGATCAGGGCGAAGAAGGGATTCGGGGCGGCGCCCCCGTAGACGCCCGAGTGCAGATCGGTCTTGGCGCCGAAGGCTTCGATTTCGGTGTAAACCAGGCCCCGCAAGCCCACACAGAGCGTGGGAATATTGGGCGCGAAAAGCTCGGTGTCGCAAACCAGAGCGAAGTCAGCCTTGAGCTTGGCCTTCTGCTGGCGGAGGTATTCGGCAATGGCTTCGCCGCCCACTTCCTCTTCGCCTTCGAAAATCACTTTCACGTTGATGGGCAGCTTTCCGCCACCGGCTTGCATAAGGGCTTCGAGGGCTTTGACTTCCATCCAGAGCTGGCCTTTGTCGTCGACGGCGCCGCGGGCGTAGACGTTGTTGTTGCGCTCGGTGGGCTCGAAGGGCGGAGAAATCCACTCGTCGAGCGGCTCGGCGGGCTGCACGTCGTAATGCGCGTAGCAGAGGACGGTGGGTTTGCCGGCGGCGTGGAGCCAGTCGGCGTAGATGAGGGGATGTCCCTTGGTGGGGATGATTTCGACGTTGTTCATGCCGATGCGGCGCAGGTCGTTGGCGACGTAGTCGGCTGCTTTCTGAATGTCGGGCTTGTGTTCCTCGAGAGTGCTGACGCTGGGAATGCGGAGAAGATCTTTGAGTTCGTTCAGAAAGCGCTGCTGATTATTCCGGGCGAAATCGACTGCGGGAGAGGCCATGGGAGGAATCCTTTCTTTCTATTATTCGTCAAGTATTCGTCAAGTTGGATCTCGGCGGACAACGCAAGGTGTGGGTCGAGGGTTTCCGAGGAAACGGATCAGTATAGCGCGAACGAGGGCGAGGCGTTTCGCGAGAGAGGGCGTCGGCAGCGATTCGGTTGGCGGTGGTCCGCGCCAGATCCCTCGCCCCGCTGGAGAAAACGCGGGGCGTCGGGATGACGCCCAGGAGGGGAGGGGATTCGGGGCGAGCCGCAGCTCACCGAAATCTGGTGGGGGAGAAAGACGCGAGGTCGTACTCCGGTTTGTTGTCTTCGATTACCGCGGTCATGATTTTTGCGGTGATGGGCGCCAGCAGGATGCCGTCGCGGAAGTGGCCGGTGGCGACGTAGTAGCCGGGCGTGGCGGTGGCGCCGAGGATGGGTAGCGCGTCGGGCGTGCCGGGACGGAGGCCGGCCCAGTCCTCCAAAATCTTCGCGTCGGCGAGTTTGGGGACCAGAGCAATCGCGGCGCGGCGCAGGCGCTGGATGGTGGCGGTGTCAGTGCGTTTGTCGAATCCGGCTTCTTCGACCGTGGTGCCCACGAGAAGGCGGCCATCGCTACGCGGGATCAGATACGCCTCTGGCGAACGGATGACGTGTCTCAACAAGGTGCGCGAAGGCATCGCCAGGTACAGCATTTGGCCTTTAACCGGTCGAGTGGGGAATTCGTGGGGGCCGATTTGGCCAGACCAGGCGCCGGCACAGTTGACAACCTTGGGTGCTAGAAACGATGTCTTGGTTGTGGTCACGCCGCTGACCTGTCCGTCAGAAAGATTCACTGCCGTGACCGGATCGCCGGAGGAGAAATCCACGCCCCGACTTTTCGCTGTCTTGAGAACTGCTGAAGTCAGTGCTCGGGGATCGACGCAGCGCTCCTGGAGATAGAATGCGGGACGATTCGACTGGGCGAGCAGCGGTTCCAATTCCGCCAGAACGGGGGCTGCTAGCGGGGCGCCCTCAAGGTGGCAAATATGTTCGGCGGAAGGGAAAAGAATTGTGCCCAAGTCGCGCAAGTCCACCTTCATACCTGACTCGACTTCTAATTCATAGGCGAATTCCGGATACATACCGGCGCTCGCCGTAGCCAGCGACTGCAGGGCTGGCGGAGTCTCGAAGAGGCAATCCACCAGCATGCCACCGGCGGCGTGGGAGGCCTCGCGGCCCGGCTCTCCGCGCTCGACTACCAGGATCGTGGCACCCCGTTTGCGCAGGGCGATGGCGAGGGAGAGGCCGATGATGCCTCCGCCGACAATGATTACGTCCCAGGTCTTCACTCCGGCATTGTAAAAGAGGTGGGCAGGTGCGCGACGATTGAACATGGCGGAGGGTGCGGAGACCGCGCCGACGCGAAAAGGGGATGACAGGCAAGGTCGAGGCTGCATAAAATGGCTGGCATGAAAAGGATATTGATTGCCGGAGTGGCGTTGGTGCTCGTGCTGGCAGGCGCGGCGGTCGCGCAAAAAGACAAGGACGACGAACCGACGTCATGGCTGAATTTTGTGGTGATTAAGGAAGACAACAGCAAACCGGTGCGGAACGCCGCTGTGATCATGCATCCGGTGAACGCGAAGGGCAAGCAGGAACGCGGAGGCATGGAGTTGAAGACCGACCTCGACGGGAAGACGGATTTCGACGGCATCCCCTACGGCATGCTGCGGGTGCAGGTGTTGGCGCAGGGATTTCAGACCTATGGGCAAGATTTCGATATCGACAAGCCGAAGATGGATATCGTCATCAAGTTGAAGCGGCCGCAGCGTCAGTACTCGGTGTATGACGATCAGCCGAAGGACTCGAGCCCGCCTCCGAAACCGGACGCCCCGCCTCCGGATCAGAAGGACAAGAAGCCGAACTAGAAACGGCGCGACTTGGATCCGAAGATTCCATTTGACCGCCTCATGGCGAGGCCGTAGACTCTCGGCCCGGGAGGAGACTATGAAACAAGCATATCTCCTGGGTTGCGTGCTCGTCCTGAGCGCGACTGTGGTTGCCGCGCAGGATCAAACTACTACTCCAACAAACCCTCCGCCACAGGCGCCTGCGGCCCAGGCACAAACACCCCCGGCAACGGCGCCGGAGGTCGCGCGCTTGCGTGTCTACCGCCAACGCCGCTATGTGGGTTCGGCGCTGGCGCCTTCGATCGCGGTGGATGGTCGGCAAGTGGCGCGAGTGGGCAACGGACGCCGCGTCACTATCATTCTTACCCCGGGTCCACACAGCATTGCCTCGGACGACAAGTCGTCGGCGATTTCCATCGACGCCAAGGCAGGGCAGGATTATTACGTGCGCATCGATGAGCAAACCGGCTTCTGGAAGGGCCACGGAAAGCTGACCATGTTGCTGCCGGAGCAGGGCAGCGCTGAATTTAGGTTGCAGAAGCCCATCGAGGCAGACCGAAAACTTGTCAAGGAAATGATCGAGGACGACGTAGCCGAGGCTACACCGCCCGAGAAATGAAGTAGAGACCATCCTGGCGGCGCGGCAGACAAGCCGCGAAGCTCACTCGCACGAAGCAGAAGGTAAATGTGTCTCTCGGACTAAACGACGACCCGCCGATCGGGGCACTCGCGCCCGAACCACGGCACAAGAGCGCCGGGCTGGCGTTTGGGCTCTCGGTGCTGATTCCGGGCGTCGGTCAGTTGTACTGCGGCAAGACGGCTCGCGGTGGCATGACGCTCGCCTTCTGGCTTGTGGGCCTGGTGCTCACTTTCAGCCCCGTGCCGGCGGCAGTGTCTGGGCAGGCCGTATTTGTGATGTTGGTGCTGTGGATCTTTTCCTTTCTGGACGCCTATTTCACCGCGATCGAGATCGATCAGGGACAGGACGATCTGCTGGAAGGGCAGAATCCCCGAGTCGCAGTGACGCTGAACCTGCTGACCGCGGGCTTTGGATATTTTTACCTGGGGGAACGGACCAAGGGCATCACCATTTTTGTGGTCATGCAGGTCGCGCGGCTGGCTTTTCCGAGCACGGGGATTGCTGGCGGATTTATCTCAGCATCCTTACTTGTGGTGCAGTTGCTGGCGGCCGCAGATGCCTACCGCATCGCACGGGCGCAAGTGAAACTGACGCTCGATCCCGAGCCAGTGCAGCCGGCGTCAACCATGGCTCAGGCTTCGCGTCTGCCGGTACAGGTCCCTATCGCTCTGGCAGGTCTAATCGTGCTTGGGTCCGTCGTCCTCGTAGTGATTGGGTTGGCGGTGCGTGCCGGTCGTTCGGGGAGGCGTCCGACGGTGGTGCGACTGAACAACCGGAGTGGCCCTGCGCGTCCGCTGAGCGCGTTTCGCCAAGACGGTGAGCGCAATGCAACCCCCATTCCGGCGGTAGACCTGGCTACCGCAGTGCAGGATGTACAGCGGGTTGAGAGAAAATCAGCGCGCAGCAAAGCCGACGTACCCTACCTCAAGCAGGATGGCCGGGTGCTGAGTGCGGTTGTTGCCAAGAGGAAGAGCGACCCTGCCGACGCTATCGTGGCGCATTTTTACCGGGCCCTGGGTCTAACGTTGATCAACCTAACGCATGACCATGACGGGGAGCCGATGGATGCGTCCGGCGCACGGGCGGCTCTGGCCGACTTCGATAAAGTCATCGCCGGCGGTTCCGATACTGCTCGCACGTACGTGCCAGCAGTGAGCATCTCGAACGCGCAGTACTGGGCAGGGCTGGTCGCGCGCAATCAGTTGCACGAGGAACAGACTGCATATGCGTATTGGGAGAAGTGCGCAGGGCAGGGCCACGCCGGATGCATGCTCAACGTGGCCGCCGCGCGGATTACGGGCGAGGGCGGAGAGAAAGTAGATGTCCATGAGGCCCTCGACCTGCATACCATCGTCTTTAACTCTGGCGTCAAATATCATTGCGCGGGTGCGATGTCAGCGATGAACATCGCCTACATCAATTACTTCACCGGCGTGCAGCGTCCCGGCGACGATGTGCTGCAGTGGACCAAGAAGGCGGACGGCTTGCTCGACAAGCTCGAGGCCATGGAGAACGACCGGAACGTGTGTCACCGATCGGATGCCGAGGTTGACGAATTTCTGTTTCAACTGAGCCGGGGAGAGAAGGACGATACCATTCTTCAGGATGCGGTGAGCCGCCTGGATGACGATTCGGTCGCCACCAAAGCAGTTATTCAATTCATTTCCGGAGCCATTGACGACAAGGGGTTTGAAGCGGCGGTGAATTCCAGCAAGTCGGAGGGCTGGCGCTGCTCCGCGTATTTTGATGCCATGTGGTATGCCGAGCTGAGGAAGGAAGATGCGACGGCGCGGCGCTACTATCAGCATCTCGTGGACATCGGAAAATTCGATTGCGGCGAGCACCTCGTGTTCGCCAGCAAGTTCAAGTTGTAAGGCCGGACTACTTCCAAGCATGGGAGATATATGGACTACTTATTGAAGACGGAGCCGTCAACCTATTCGTTTGCAGACTTGCAGCGCGAGTCCACCACCATATGGGACGGAGTATCGAATCCGGTGGCGTTGAAACATTTGCGCGCGATGAAGCCGGGCGAACGCCTGGTCATTTACCACACCGGGGATGAGAAGAGCGCGGTGGGGACGGCGACGGTTGTGTCGGTGGATTCGTCGGACGCGAAGAATCCGCGAGTGAAGATCAAGGTGGGCAAGGCCATCGCGAAGCCGGTGACGCTGGCCCAGGTCAAGGCGAACAAGCTATTTGCCGAGTCTCCGCTGGCGCGGCAGGGGAGGCTGAGTGTGGTTCCGCTGACGGAGGCGCAGTTCAAGTTTCTGACCGGGGAGTGAGAATCACTTCTCTAGCAGCCCAAAATCAAGATGCCCCATTCTTCGCTTTCTTTGGGAGGGGTGCGGTTTCTTGTTAATAGTCAGGCTAACGTCGCCCCTTCCTGTCCTGACCAGCTTAGGCGGCCCGGGCGTCGCGGCGGATCAGGGCTGAGTCGAGGAAGAAGCCCAGGCCAAGGGTAAAGGGGATGGCACCGAAGGCTGCGGCTATGAAGGCGTCGGGCTCGACTCGCGCGATAATGGTGAAGGTCAGCATGTAGCCGACGGCGCCCGCGATGAGCAGGATGCCGGCGCGGCGGGAGCGCGCCGACTCCGAAAGCTCAGCCTCCATGGGGACGCTCACGCCCCGCTGCATCGCGGCCAGGCGCTCTTCCGTGCGCAGCTTGCGCACGCGATAGTAGGTGTACATCCCCAACAGTGCTACGGGCATTCCGAAAAGCATGACGACTGCTGCCAGACCAGTGAGTCCGTCCATGGTGTTCTCCTTCTTGTGGCGCTGGGCGCGCCTGCCGAGGAAAAATCCGCTCTCCAAGGCGCTGCCTGAAGCGCTCTCCAAAAGAAGATACGGGGAGCGAAGGGGGTAAGTTCCGGGAAAGTCCAGATTCTCGACTGCATGGGTTGGGCGGCCAACTCGCGCGAAACTAGACGCTTCCAACCGGCAGCGCGTATCTGCTAGTTTCTTCAACAGGTTTGGGAGAAGGCATGAAACTTGGGAATTGGAACACGATTGGGCTGCTCGCTGTCGTGATGCTCCTGGCAGGGGTCGCGGGCGCGCAGGAGACGAAAGAGACCATTACAGTCGGGGACGTGGAGCGCAGCTATCTGGTGCACCTGCCGAAGGGATACGACGAGAAGCAGCATTATCCCGCCGTGGTGCTGCTTCATGGGATGAGCCAGGAAGCGGACGATATGGAGCGGCTGACGCGATTTAACGAACTGGCGGACAAGGACGGCGTGATTGCGGTATATCCCAGCGCGCTGCATGGGCGCTGGAATATCGGGGTGCAGGAACCGCCGGTTCGTCAGTACCGGCGCGGGCCGTACCGGCGCCCGGGATGGGGCTATCCCGGGCGCTATCCCCCAGGCAGACAGCCAGGTGGACAGCGCGAACCAAGGGAGCGGCCCCGGCCGGCGCGGGCCGATGACCTCGACTTCTTCAACCGCATGCTCGATAAGCTGGCGGCAAGGTTCTCCGTAGATGCGTCGCGAGTGTACTTTGTGGGCTTGTCGGAAGGCGGTTTCATGACAATGAAGCTGGGATGCGGCCTCACGGACCGGATTGCGGCGATTGCCACCGTGGGCGCGGCCCTGCCGAAGACCATGGTTTGCGTGCCTTCGCGTCCGCTGCCGGTGGCAATGATCAACGGGACCTCCGACCCGGTGGTCAAGTATGGCGGCGGAGTGGGGAAGCACGGCGGGATTCCTACCATTTCCGTGGAGGATACGGCAAAGCAGTGGGCGAAACTGAATCGCTGCGCAGAGAAGCCAGCGCGCAGCAAGCTACGCGCGCATACCAAGGGCGGCATGGAGACCAAGGTTGATACCTACGACGGCTGCCAACAGAACGCGCAGGTCGTGCTCTACAGCGTGAAAGGCGCGGGCAATACCTGGCCTGGCGGCGAACAGTACGAAGCGGAGAACACCATCGGGAAGACGAGCCAGGATCTGAATGCCGATGAGGTGATCTGGGGTTTCTTCGTGACCCGGCGCCTGCCGGGGCAGGGCGGGGAACAGAAGTAGACAAGTTTGTCTCTCGGCTTCGAAAGGTCCCATCTTCGCCAAGAGCACGAAGATGGGACATCCGCAGTCAGGGTTTGGTTATTTGTTGTCGTCGTCACCATCGCGGAAGGGCGGCGTAAGGCCGGTGTAGTCGCCGATGACCTTGGCATCGTAGGGACCGTTCAACATGTCGAACCCATTCCCCGCGACTGCAATCGTCCCCTGGGTGAACACGATGTTCTGGTGCGCGTCGATTTCGATGACCTGCATGTTGTTCTGGTCACTGATCAGGATGTTACCGTTTTTCAGCAGAACCGCGCGCGTGGGATTGGGATCGGACACGCTGCCCACGCGTGCGTTGGTGTAATACGTCCACACCACATTGCTCTTGGCGTCCACGTTTACGATCCGGTTGTTGCTGGCATCGCTGATCAAGGTATCGCCATTGGGCAGGCGGCTGGCGAAGGCGGCCCCATTGAGCTCGCTGCAACTGGCGCAGCCGTAGCTCCACACAATCTGGTGGTGGCGATTGACTTCGATCACGCGGTTATTGCTTTCGTCGGCGATGAGGACATCGCCGTTGGCCAGCAGTTCGGCGCTGTTGGGATTATTGAGCTGGTTGGGGCCATCTCCGGTGACGCCGGTCTGGCCGTATTGCCACACAATTTTCCGGTCGAGCGTAACTTCGATGATGCGCATGTTGCCTTGATCGGTAATCAGAATGTGCGCGTTGGGCAACCAGGTGTTCTGCACCGGAGCATTCAGCTGGTTGTGGCCTGATCCGGTGACGCCGGTCTGGCCGTACTGCCAGATGATGTTGCCGCTCGGGTCAACCAGCATGACCCGGTTGTCGGCACAGCCGTCCGGGCAAGCGGGTTCCGCTCCCGCGGGCACGCCGGTGCCAGCGACCAGCGTGAAGGGACCGACGCGCTGGGCGTCATTGACGCCCACGACCGAGTGCGGTCCGGCAACGCTCGACCCGTTCCCGAAGTGCCAGACGATTCTGTGGTTGTTGGGATTCACTTCGATCAGGCGGTTGTTGTACTGGTCGGAAATCAGAAGGTTTCCGCGCGTGTTGAAATGGTTTCCCTGGGCCTGGGCGCAGAGGGCGCCAGCGGCGACGAGCGAGGCTGCGCAGGCCCAGGTTTTAAGTTGCGACAAATTCATGACATCCTCCTGTGGTGATTGCCAACGCGTCGCCGCGATTCTCCCGGCCACCATCCTGTCAAACAGTCTGCAGGACGAGGTATTTGCGAAGCCCACGGTTGGCGACAATCCAGCGCTGAGCGCTGATGGAAAGGAGTGTGGCGGGAGTGCGAAGAGGGATTGTCAGCGGGATGTCAAAAGGATGTCACTTCTTCGCGATATCGCCGCGCGGTCAGGCGATGGATTTTCTCAATTCGCGGCGCAGGATTTTGCCCGAAGCGGTTTTGGGCACGACGTCGACGAAGTGAACTTCACGCGGCTGCTTGTAGTGAGTGAGGCGGTCGGCGACGAAGCCGCAGAGTTCTTCTCCAAGTTTGCCGCTTTCGACAAACCCGTCACGCAAGGCGACGAAAGCGACGGGAATTTCTCCAGCATCGGCATCGGGGCGGCCGACTACTCCGCACTCTTTGACCGCCGGATGCTCGAGCAGGACGGCTTCGACCTCGGCTGGGGCCACGGGGAAGCCCTTGTATTTGATCATTTCCTTGCGGCGGTCCACGACGCGGTAGAAGCCCTCGCGATCGCGGGTGACGATGTCGCCGGACCAGAACCATCCATCGCGCAGGACGGCAGCGGTGGCCTGTGGTTCCCTCCAGTAGCCCAGCATGAATTGGGGGCCGCGCATCACCAGTTCGCCCGGTTGCCCGGAGGGAGCTTCAGTCAGGTCGTCGGGCGTGTCGGCGGGGTCAATGTCGGTCTGCGAAAGAACCCGGCAATCGGTCAGCGCAAGCGGATGGCCGATGGAGTCTGGACGATAAAGCTCGGGCTCGAGAAATCCGACGTGCGTGACCGGAGAGGCCTCGGTCATGCCGTATCCCTGGCAGACGGGGATGTTGGTGAGCGCGGTGAAACGGCGCGGCAGTTCGGGGGCGAGCGGCGCAGCTCCCGACTTGACCCACTGCACCTTGTGGTCGCGGGGGAACTGGCCCGCTTCGGCGGCCTGGCAGAACGCGTTCATGCAGGGCGGGACCAGCGGCATGGTGGTGATGCCTTCGTCGATGAGGAGCTTCAGCACGAGCTGCACGTTGAAGCGCGGTACCAGCACCAGCGTCGCTCCCAGAATCAGCGCCGGGTTCAGAATCACGTTCAGGCCGTAGATGTGGTAGAGCGGCAGGATGCAGAGAATGGTGTCGGCCGAGTTGAGCCTGCTCGCATTCGGTCCAAGCAGCTGGTAGACGTTTGCAACCAGGTTGTAATGCGAGAGCATGACGCCCTTGGGCAAGCCCGTGGTGCCGCTCGAATAAGGCAGCGCGGCGAGCGTCTCATTCGAAGACTGGCCGGGCCGGGGAAAGGCCGAGGTTGCCGCGCGCAGCAGGTTCGAGAAAGGCTCAGCCCCCGAGGCGGGCTGGCGCGTGGTGTAAACCCGGCGCAGGTTGGGCAATCCGCCGAGATGGATGCCTTCAAGATTGGCGCCGTCGGTGATGAGAATGACAGCGCCGGAGTTTTCCAACTGGTAGCGGACTTCGCGCTCGCGGTAAGTTGGGTTGAGCAGAGTGGGAATGGCTCCCGCAAGCGTCGCTGCATGGTACGCGGCGCAAAACTCCCAGGAGTTAGGCAGGAAGATCGCCACCACATCTCCGGGCTTGATGCCGGCGGCGATCAACCCCCGGGCGAGGGATTCAACCGTGTCTCCGTATTCGGAGTAGGTAAAGCGGCGGGCGCAGGAGGTATCCACCAGCGCGGTCTTCTGCGAATGGCGGCGGCAAGAGTCGAGCACAACATCGTGCAGGAAGAGGTTGTGAGGGTCAGCGTAGAGTTCGGTGCGCAGCATGCCGGGAAAGATTGTAGCGGAACCGGTAGGGTTGCCGCGAATGGAAGCCCTAGCTGGCCAGCCGGCGCAGGAACTCCTGCTCGTCCATGCGGTACTTGAATGCCTTATGGCCATCGATGAAGACGACGGGGACCTGGTCGTTGAACTGGCGGCGAAGTTCGGCGTCGGTGTCAACATCGATTTCGCGCCAGGTAAAACTGCCCCGGCGGGAGAGCTTGGTGAGGCTCTCTTTCACCACTTCGCAGAGATGGCAGCCCTTGCGGGAGTAGACCACGACGCTGCGGGGCTCAGGCATGCGGAAAAGATTTTAGCGCGTCGGATCGGCGGTTTCCAGCGAGAAACGTGGCCTAGACGTTAGAATCCTTTCATGCCAGACCTACAGACAAAACCTCTGCGTGGGAAGACTGCCCTGGTCACGGGCGCCGCCCGGCGCCTGGGACGAGCGTCGGCTCTGGCCCTCGCCCGAGCGGGCGCGGATGTGGCCATCACTTTCAAGGACTCAGGGCGCGAGGCTCGGGATACAGTGGTCGATCTCTCCGGGCTCGGGGTGCGGGCGTTTGCCCTGCGCTGCGACGTGACCGACGAGGCCAGCGTACGCGCCATGATGAAGGAAGCCGGTCGGGAACTGGGCCGCATTGACATTCTGGTCAACAACGCCGCGAACTACGAGACCGCGGAGTTCGAGAAATTGACGGTGCGGCAGTGGGATGCGATTTTTGCCTCCAACACGCGCGGACCGTTTCTGGTGTCGCGCGAGGCGCTGAAGTGGATGCGGCGCAACGCGGGGCAAGGGCGTCTCGATTGAGGCCAAGATCATCAACATGGGCTCGCTGGGCGGGCTGCGGCCGTGGGCGACGCACGCGCATTATTGTTCGTCGAAGGCGGCTTTGCACATGCTCACGAAAGTCATGGCCAAGGCGCTGGCGCCGGAGATCGCGGTGAATGCGGTGGCTCCAGGAATGATTGATCTGGGCGAAAAATCGGCGGCGGCGTTCATGCGGCGCATGGCCAGGCAGACGCCCATGCGGCGCAATGGGCGCGGGGATGAGATTGCCGAGGCGGTGTTGTTCTTCGCCACCGCGCCTCAGTTTATTACCGGACAGATTCTGGCCGTGGATGGTGGGCTGGGGTTGTAGCTCCCAGCGCGTCGGCCCGTCGATTCCAGACTGCGGCGTGCGGGAAATAGCCATTGTTCCGTGGGCGCGGTATATTGGGGCGAATGAAGAAATCGCAAGGCAGTCCTTCTTCTCGGGCAGCTTCCGCGCGCGGGCGCGCCTCTCTTCCTTCTTCATCTGCCGGTCCGCGCGTGGCTGTGGCCATTATGGCGGCGGGCAAGGGCACCCGGCTCAAGTCGCAGATCCCTAAAGTGTTACATGAAGTCGGCGGGAAACCGCTGCTGGAGCACGTGATCCGGGCGGCCGTGCGCATCGTCCCCGCCAAGGACGTGTACGCCATCATCGGACATGAGGCGGATACGCGTGCGGGCGGCCATGCAGCATACGGGGGTCAACTTTGTGCTGCAGTGCCACAGCGCGGTACCGGCCACGCGCTCATGGTGGCTCGGGAGGCGCTGACCGGATACGATCACGTGATCGTGCTCTCCGGCGATGCTCCGCTGATTACTCCGGAGACGATTGGGCAGCTTGCGCAACTTCCACCTGGAAGCGGATGCCGCCATGACGCTGCTGAGCGCGGACCTGCAGAATCCAACCGGCTATGGCCGGGTGCTGCGAAAAGCCCCGGGCAGCGCCGAGGTGCAGGCTATTGTCGAAGAGAAGGCTGCGAACGCGGCCCAGAAAAAAATCCGGGAGATCAATTCCGGCTTCTACGTTTTTGCCGTGAAGGAGCTCTACACGAACATTGGAAAACTCTCGACCGCGAACGCCCACGCCGAGTATTACCTGACGGATATGGCCGAGACGCTGCGCAAGGCGCGGCAGCGCGTGGTGGCCTGGAAGACGCCGAATGCCAGTGAGGTCCTGGGCGGGAACACGCGCGCCGAGCTGGCCGAGATTGACGAGAAAATGCGGCTGGCAAAATGCCGGCAGTTAATGGCCGACGGGGTAACCGTGTTTTATCCGGCCAGCTGCGTGATTGACGCCGACGTGGAGATCGCCGCCGACACCGTGATCGAACCCTATGTGCAATTGCTGGGCGAAGACGCGGATTGGCACCGGCTGCCGCGTGCGTTCCTACTGTGTGATTCGTGATTCAGAGATTGGCGATGAGGTGTTGGTTCGTCCGGGATGCGTGCTGGACCAGGCGCGTGTGAGTGCGCGCGCGGTGCTGGGCCCTTATTCGCATCTGCGGCCGGGAAGCGAGATCGGCGAAGGCGCGCACGTGGGAAATTTTGTCGAGACCAAGAAAATCAAGCTGGGCAAGGGCTCGAAGGCGAACCACCTGACGTATCTGGGCGATGCCGAGATCGGTGCAGGCGTGAACATTGGCGCCGGGACAATCACCTGCAACTATGACGGAGTCCACAAACACAAAACCGTGATCGACGATGGAGCATTCATCGGCAGCGACAGCACGCTGGTAGCGCCCGTGCGCGTGGGCAAAGGCGCGTATGTGGGAGCGTCCTCGTGCATTACGGGAGATGTGCCCGAAGATGCGCTGGCTATCGGGCGGGCGCGGCAGGTGGTGAAGGAAGGCTGGGCGCGGGAGAAGAGGGCGAAGAAGTAGCGAGTACCGAGTATCTGCTCTTGGTTCGACGTGCCTGGTTCGAGGTGCGGGGATCGCAGAGGTAGGGATCCTTTGACCATGCAGGCCGATTCGCCTTGCGAATCGGCCTGCTCCGCTTAGGGCAGACGGTTAGTGCGTGACGGCCGCGAACAACTCCGAGTGCATCAACGATTGGAACTGCTGGTCGTTGGCTTTGAAATGCACTTGCACGTTCGAGCCGTCGGAGTCGACCGCGGTGTTCTCCACCGCGACCTTCTCGGCGGGCGTGGCACTCATCTTCTTATAGAGCATGTAACCCTTGAGCAGACGAGGAGACGGTGGCGGCGGTGGTGGAGTCTGACGTGACAACCGTCATGTCGAAGTTGACGCCGCTATTGAAGTTCAAAGTATATCGCGAGCCCAACAGACGCTTCTTGACCGTGTCGTAATCGGCGATCTTGGAGGCATCGCCCATGGCGGAGTGCATCGCATTCTGCGTGCCCTGCTGGTCGAGGATGCTCCAGACCGGCGCGGAGTCTACGCTGGTCATCATGTCGGCCATATCGCCGTTGGTATCGAGGCTCAGGGTCTGGCCATCCCGGGTATCGAGCGCGGCTTTGATCGCGGTTGAGTCGGCGAACAGCAGCGTGCTGTCATCGAGAAAGCTCATCACGAAGCCGCCATCCATGGGATAAATCAGCGATGTGCCGTACTTCTTGGGCGTGACCTTCTCCAACTTCATCTTCTTGAGCACGGCCTTCATATTGAAGGGGCCGCTGGCGACGCCGACGGTCTTGACCCCCTGCTTGCCGCTGCGGAACGACGCGAAGTACGAGCGTGTCTACATCCTTGTCGGGATCCAGGCCGATGTTTTTGAGCGCAGCCTCAAATTGCTTAATGTTTTCGGGCAGCAACTGCTGCTTCAGGGCCATCGCGGTGGGCGAGTCCTTCAGCGCGCGGTAGTCCACCGAGATCAACTGCAGCAGGTCGGCGGGGATGCAGGAGCGGGCGGAGGAGTTCAGCGGCATGGCGTAGGCCATGCTTACAAGCAGCAGAGAAGTCAGGCAAATCTTGAAGAGTTTCATAACGCCTCGAAGGTCAGAAGACATGCAGGGTTGTTGGCACGGTTACTTGGATGCACGATCAAGCCCTGTCGTTAGTCGATCGTCTTATTCTATTTTACTTGCAGCCTCGCAGCACGGAACAAAAGTACATGCCCAGTGACAGGTTTGGGACCGGGCAGAACCGGGTTGACGTTCCGCTTGACGATCCCGTTAACGCTGAACTTCCCGACAAGGCCCAGGGCGTTTCCGTTCGCGCATTTATTGTCGAGGCTGCCGCGTCTCCAAGCCGGGAGATACGTCACAGCCAGCGTTTCTAAGACTGGAGGACTGCGGCGCGCTGGCGTACATCAGCGACAAAGGCCTGATCTTTCAGCGACGACAAATTGATTTCCACGTTGGCCAGAGCGCCGGTGATGGCAGCGCGGGCTAATGCGAGCGACGTGGTCAAGTCGGATTTCATATTGGGATTGGTGATGGGCCCAAGAGTCTCCACGATCTGCACGATGTCGTGCGCCTTTTCGGCGACGCTCAACGGTACCGCAGTCGCTTCTTTGAGGGCGGCTTCGATCAAGCGCCTCGCCCGACTTCTCATCCCCGGCGGCGCGGGCCGTTTTGTAGGCCTTCATCACGGAGTTGTAGGACTCGGCGTCGGCGTCGATGGCGGCCTTCAATTCTTCGCGCAGCGGGAGTAAGGCGCGCAATGGCGGCGCTGAGTTGCGACTCGTATTGCAGATACGCCTTCTTGCCGCGCGACATGGAGGCGACCATCGCGGCGAGTCCCGCAGCCATCGCCGCCGCCGCCGCCGAGGCGCTGCCGCCTCCGGGCGTGGCGGTGGGCGCGGCCAGTTGCTCAACGAAAGGCTCGACCCCGGCGCGCAGTCCGCCCACGGCCATCTTGCCGCCCATGACTGCGGCGAGGCGGTTTTCGAGAATCAGCGAGGAATCGAAATTCTCGACTTGCAGAAACCACTCGGCCGCCTGCTCCAACGCTTTCTTCGGAATCAGCCCGACAATCTCGCTGGAGACCGGCATCACGCCGTAGCGCGCCGCTTCCCGCTTCACCATCTCGAAGACGCGGTGGATCGGCGTCTGCTCGAAGTCGGTGAGGTTCATCGAGACCTGGGCCAGACCCGCGCACCAGAAATCCGGCGCCTTTCACGAAGCGCATGCCGCCGTTTGAAAAGCGCACGGCCTTGGCGATTTTTTTTGCGATGTCGACGTCGGGGGTGTTGAGGAAGACGTTGTAAGCGATGAGAAACTTGCGCGCTCCGACGACGGTTGCGCCGGCCGTGGGATGCACGCGCGGTTCGCCGATATCGGGACGGCGCGCGGGATTCGTGGCAATCTCGGCCCGGATGCCTTCAAACTGGCCGCGGCGGATGTTTTCGAGCCCCTGCCGTTCCGGAGTTCTGGCAGCCGCCTCGTAGAGGTAGACGGGAATCTGATAGCGCTTCCAGATCTCTCCGCCGACGTGGTTCGCCATGGCCACGCAGTCTTCAATGGTGACGCCGTCGATGGGGATGAAGGGGACTACGTCGGTGGCTCCCATGCGCGGGATGCGCGCCTTGATGCGAGTTGAGATCGATCAACTCCGCGGCCTTGCCTACGCCGCGGATGGCGGCTTCCTGAATGGCCTCGCGCTCGCCGACCAGCGTGATGACGCGAGCGGTTGTGGTCGGAATCACATTTCGCGATCGAGCAGGTAGACGCCGGGCATCTTCATGGCGTCAACAATGGCGTCAACTTTGGCCTTGTCGCGGCCTTCGGAGAAATTCGGGACACATTCGACGAGCGTGGACATAAGGGAGAAGGATAGCTGGGTTGACGTAAGAGCGGCAACTACGCGGTGGTGGGTTGGTCAGATTTCCGCAGAGACGACTTTGATTCTTGGGGAAGCGTCTTGCGACCAGCATCACGGTTGTCGGTCCGACAGGTACCCTTGTTCAATCTCCGCCAGCATGGTTTCGATGTCGGCGGTCGGGGATTCATACTGGGTCGCTAGCGAATAGCAGCGAGCTTCTTCTCCACGTCGCCGAGGACTTCGCAACGACAAGCGTGAACTAGCGTTTGTCGTACCCATTTCGCGACTGACATTTGCCGGGAGCGGGCGGCTTGCTGGATCTCCAGATATTCAGCATCCGGCACGATTACCTGGAGTTTCGTCACCATGCGATGAGTTTAAATGACAACTGCGTGAGTCATACAGGAAAGACACTAAGCGCCCTTAACACTAAGCATCCTTTAGTGGTGGCCGAAAAATCTTCCAATCCCCAACCGCACCTGCACCGTGTTGACTCCCGGATTCGGTGTCGCCAATCCCGCGTTCGAGATGTGCATGTAGCGCAGTTCGAGGCTGACGTTGTGTCTCGCGCCGAGAATGTGCACGCCCAGCGCGGCTTGGTCCGTGAAGTTCACCGTATTCGTGCCGGTGGGTACGTCGTGATTCGTGAACAGGGTGCCTCCGGTGAGTTCCAGATACGGCGATAATCGGCCATGGCGCTCGAAGTTCCACTTGAGGCCCAGCGGATCGAAGCCCACGCCATAAGCTGTGTTCGCGGGCTGGAAGACGAAGAAAACCGGGACAGCGTCCACCGCATATTCGAAGCGGCCGCGCAGAAAGCCGGGGAGATGCGGGCCGGTGAGAATCCATCCGTAGCGCAGGCCGGCGTTGAAGACGCCGGTGTGGCCGCGCCCGCCGCTGACGGAGTGGCCGCCGCCAGCCCAGATCTGGACTTCGTGGCCGCCTTGTTCGGGCCCCGTCTGGGCAACGCTAACCGACGCGATCAGCAAAACGCAGGCAATGAACAGGGAAGAGCGCATGATGTGGTTGATCTTGAAGACCGTAGCGCCTCGTTGAAGACTCACGATACAGGACGACAGCGTGAGATGCCAAACCGCAATCTGTAGGGCAGGTCGCGTTTCAGATTTGGTTGCCGACCCAAGCCGTCGAGCTTCGCTCGACCGGAAAGCCGAGGGCGCCTGTCCCCACATGAGCGATCTATGAATCGCGGTCGTCGGTTGGGCGATGCGCTACGAGTTGGATCAGGTCGCGGGCGACGCGGGCGGTGTTGTGGCGTGCGACGAGGGCCTCGTCCAGATAATCGCCCAGTACCGGAATCACACCCAGCGCCTCGATCGCGTCGAGATCGTTAACGATCTGGCAAGCGCCTTCGCTGGCGTACTTGGCTTTGAGTTCGTCGGAGACCGGAGCGCGGTTGATCAGGGCGAAGTCGAAGATCTGTTTCTGCGCGTGGCGATTCAGAGCGCGGATGTGGTCTGCCGCGGTCAGGCCCAGACTTTCATTAGCCTGGGTCATCAGGTTGCAAATGTAGACCTTGGTGGCGGGCGACTCCACGATGGCCTGCGAAATGCCACGCACCAGCAGGTTGGGGATCAGGCTGGTAAAGAGCGAGCCCGGGCCGATGGTGATCATGTCGGCATTGGCAATGGCCTCCAAGGTCTGCGGCATGGGCCCCACGTCCGGCGGAACCAGGAACAGTTCCCGAATGCGGCCCTTGCTGGCGGTGATCTTGGTTTCGCCGCGCACGCGCGTGCCGTCTTCCATCAGCGCTTCGAGTTCAATGTTGGAGGTGGTGGCGGGATAAATATGGCCGCGGGTGAGAAGAATCTCCGAAGAGAGGCGCACGGCTTCGGAAAAATCGGAAGTCAGCGAAGTGAGCGCGGCCAGAAAGAGATTGCCGAAGCTGTGGCCTTCGAGTCCCGAGCCTTTGGCGAAACGGTGGCGAAAAAGCCGGGAGAGCAGGGCTTCGTCTTCGCTGAGCGCGACGATGCAGTTGCGGATGTCGCCGGGCGGGAGCATGTTCAGCTCTTTGCGCAGGCGTCCGCTTGATCCGCCATCGTCGCTTACGGTCACCACAGCGGAGAGATCACGGATAACGGGCGAATCCGGTTGGGCCGCGGGCATCTCCGCGGGCGACAGGACGAAGCGCTTCAGTCCCTTGAGCAGAGTGGAAAGTCCGGTGCCGCCGCCAATGGCAACCACGCGGAGACCGCGCTCGCGCGCCGTCTTCTCGGAAGGCAGAACATCGACGGTTTTAGTCTCCATCCCGGATGCCCTCGCAGGCCGGCTACACAGGCTCGTCTTCGCGGAGATCGCCGTCCAACGAACCCAATTCGCCGCCCGGATCCGGATACAGCAACTCCGTGAAGCGCGGATCCTCTGCCAGGTTCTGGAAGTCGGAATCGTTGCGCGCTTGGAACCGCAGTTGCGGATTCAGACGAAGCGCCTCGTCCAGACGCCGCAGAGAGTCCTCGACGTGGCCGGTTAAACAGTCGAGCGCGGCAAAGCCGTAGACGACATAGTCGGCCTTGGGATTCTGCTTGAGCAGCTTGTCGAGGTGTTCGCGCGCGGTGACGTAGTCGCCGAGATTCATCAGCGAGACGGTGTAGTCGAAATGCTCTTCGGCAGTCTTGAACTGCGTGGCGGCGGTTCGTTCCAGATGCTGGTTGCAGGTGTTGAGGTGTACGTTGGCGCGGTCGGCCAGTTCTTTGCTCGGTCCGCCGATCAGCTTCTGGAAATGAGGCTTGGCCTTGTCGAATTTGTGCTCCTGCATGGCGCGCAGACCGGCTTCGTAGCTCTGCAGCGCCTGCGTGTATCGGGGATCTTCCGCCACGGTCTTCTTCGCGGTAGGTTTCTGAGCCATGTGTAAAACTCTTCCTGTGCTCTTGGTAATAGGGAACTCCTTGTGATCGCGCTCTTAGGCTGAGCACTAAAGTATCCCTCAAAGGGTGGGTGTAGGTCCAGTTGGCGGTCCGTGCCGAGTAACGGGTGCGGGTAGCAGGCCGCCCTTTGGCTGCTGCCCGGCTGCGGCTTTACTCGGCACTCGCCCTGAAGCGCCTACTCGTACCGCAAAGCAACCATGGGGTCTACTTTCGTTGCCCGCCACGCCGGAATGTAGCAGGCCAGCAGCGCTGCCCCCGCGAGGAGTAGGGTCACAGCACCGAAAGTCAGCGGATCGGTCGGGGTCACGCCAAACAGCAGCGACTCCAGAGTGCGCGTCAGGACCAGCGAACCGGCAAGCCCAATCGCCACCCCGATGAAGATGGTGCGCAATCCCTGTCCCAGGATCATCCGCAGAACGTCGCCCCTGGCTGCCCCGAGGGCGACACGCACGCCAATTTCCCGCGTGCGGCGGCTGACCGAATAGGCCATCACGCCAAATACCCCTGTCGTCGCCAGTAGCAGCGCGGTGATTCCGAAAAATCCGATGAGAATGACGTTGAATCTCCGCGAGCGCAGCGCCGCGGAATACACTTGCGAAAACGTCCGGAAGCTCGCCGGAATCTCAGGGTTGAGGTCGTGCAGGATTCTTCGTGCCGCCGCAGAGACCAAGCGCGTGTCGGCATCGCTCAGCATCGTTACAGAAATCGCGGGGCGCGGCCGCTGGAACAAATTCACGTAAACCGTCGGCCGCGGCGGCGCATCGAGGCCGTATTCGTGAACGTCGCCGACGATGCCGACAATGGTGAGCAAGCGCAGGTCGCCATCCATGTTTCCAAACTCAATCGTGTGGCCAATTGGATCTTGATTGGGCCACCGGTCGCGCGCCAGCGATTCGCTGATCAGGGCAACGTGCTGAGAATTTGCACTATCGCGCTCGTCAAAAAGTCGCCCTCGAATCAGCGGAATTCCGAGAACCTGGAAGTATCCACTCGTGGCGACGCAGAAATCGGCGTTGCCGATACGCTCCTTCCGCTGGAACAGGGCACCCAAACCGTCGAGCTTCTTGGGAACCTCACTCTGCGTCATCAGGAGAAACATGCCATCGGGAAGGCCGCCATCCATCGGCAGGCCGCTGGTCGCGCCAACCTGGCGCACGCCCGGAATTTGTTTGAGACGGTCAATCAGGCTGGAAAAGAAAATCGCCTGACCTGCCTTGGCCTTCGCATCCTCCAGCCAGGGGAGCGAAACGTCCATCGTGACAATGTTATCCACGCGGAAGCCGGGATCTACTTCGAGCACTTTCATCAGGCTGCGCCCGAACAATCCCGCTCCAACCACGAGAACCAGTGTGATCGCAATCTGCGCTGCCACGATTACTCGTCCAACCCTCCGGCTGCCGTGCGAACCGGCTTGTCCACGCCCGCCTTCCATTAGGCCCTCGCGCAGGTCCCCGGAAGTCACACGTGCGGCGGTAAACGCTCCGAGGCCGGCAGCGATCGCAGTGGAAAGGAGGAACGCGAACACAAATACTGGAATACTGATCGAGACGGTGTCCAGCCGCGGCAGACTTGCCAGCGCCAGCGCAACCAATCCCGCCACTCCCCAGAACGCTCCCAATACTCCTAGCGTGCCGCCCACGAGCGAAAGCAGGAATGCTTCGGTAAGGAATTGACGGATCAGTCGTCCGCGCGCCGCACCGAGCGCGCTGCGAATGGCGAGTTCGCGTTCTCTCACCGAGGCTTGCGCGAGTAGCAGGTTGGCGACATTCGCGCACGCCACCAGCAGCAGAAATCCAACCGCCCCGAGCAGGACCAGCAGCGCCGAGCGAGCCTTACCCGTGATCGAGTTCTGTAAGGGGACGGCAATTCCATCTTTGAGGAGATAATCGTTTTGCTCGCTTGAGCTATCGTGGATGCGACGCGCGATCGTGCTGATGTCCCCGTTTGCTTGCGCGACAGTCACACCGTCTCGGAGGCGCCCGACTGCATTGTAGTTGTGCGAAGTCCTGCTCGGGTTTTCGCCGTCCAGATCGGCCGGCACCCACAAGCCCGTGTCTGCCGGGAACTGAAATCCCTCCGGAAGCACGCCAATCACGGAGAAGGCTTCATTATCAATTTTCAGGTGCGACTGCGAAAGATCCTGAGGAGATCCGAGATACTGCTTCCAATATCCATAACTGACAAGAGCGACCGGACCCGCCCCTTTCTTTCCGTCCGCAGCGTTGAAATCGCGCCCGATGATCGGTTGAACACGGAAGACATTGAAAAAGTCGGGCGAGACACTTGCCACCATCGAGCGTGACGGCTGCGAGCCTCCTGAAACGGACGCCATGTTATCACTGTATTTTGCAATCGCCTGGAAGCAGTGATTTTGATCGCGAAAGTCGTCGAAGTTCGGGTCGGCGAGGCGGGACCATGTGCCCTTGGTATTGATTTCGAAGACCGCCATGATCCGGTTGGGATCAGTGTATGGCAGCGGACGCAGCAACACGCCGTATGCGACGCTGAAAATTGCCGTGGTAGCGCCGATGCCGAGGGCCAGGGTGAGGACGGCCACGGCGGTGGAACCTGGATTCTTGCGTAACTGCCGCAGTGCGTAGCGAAGATCCTGGAGCAACCCTGTCATGGTTCGTGTCCTCCTGCTCGTACCGACGCCACCGGGCCGGCCGCAGCCCAAACTGGCTCTACGATGCAAGACTCTGACCAATCCGCTTTAGAGCGGTAACCCTTTGGTTGCAAAGGAGTGAACGAATGGCGTTGCGGAAGCAAAGCGGATCATTTCGTCCGCACACGGACAGTCAATGTCCGGAAGCGAACAGGGACAATCAGTCGCCTGAGGTTTATGAGGCCGGTACTAGTTGATCGCCGAGGCCGACTCCAGATCGATTTGTTTCCAGTCGCCCTTGATGATTCCGGCGCGAATCTGGGAGGCGGTCTTGCCCTTCTTGTGCTGCTCGTAGGAGTAGTAAAGCTCCTTCAGGCAGGTGGAGCACTGCGCCCCGTGGGTTCCTTCAAAGCAGCTGTGCAGACTGTTGTGGCCCATGCGGTCGCAATAGCAGTAGCAGGGCTGCTGGTGCAGCACGTTCGGAATCTTCGCCGCGAGCTCGTAGGCGTGGGTCTGGTAGGTATTCTGCGCGTCCGCGCCCCAGAGGTCGGCCTTGCCAAGGATGGGCGGCAGCTTTGTCCCTTTGGGCGGAGGCCCGGCGTTATAGGCCGGAATGCCGCCTTCTTCTTGCGCGGCCCACTGCGGCGCGGCCCACTGCGCCGACATGCTCAGCGTTACCAGGAAGAGGAAAGCGAAGGTCAGGCTGCGGTACGCGATTTTGTTCTTCATTAAACAGCGTGTCATGGGATTCCTCGGTGGGTTTATTGTAACCCGTCGATTGAGGTGGAGGAAGAGTGCCGGAAGCGCCGAGGTAACCTTAGATGTCCTACTGAGGTCCCAT
This sequence comes from uncultured Acidobacteriaceae bacterium, assembly GCA_963825155.1. Classification (GTDB taxonomy): domain Bacteria; phylum Acidobacteriota; class Terriglobia; order Terriglobales; family Acidobacteriaceae; genus Sulfotelmatobacter. Next base: position 313,983 of record CAWGRZ010000011.1, read on the forward strand.
CTCAGATACAACCGCTGCCGCTCAGACGAGTTCTGTATACAATAGAAGCTCATGCCCAGCTCGAATTCAGACCAAAGTCCAGTCAGTGGAGCAACTCCATCGGCTCAGTCTGCAAGTGCGGACCCGAAGGTGGCAGCCGCAGGTCCGGTCCGCAGCGGGACCGGATTCGGTGTGTGGGTGCGCGACCTGATTATCTCCCTGGCAATTTCCGCCTTCATCATTATCTTCATCTACCAGCCGGTAAAGGTCGAAGGCACCAGCATGATGCCGTCGCTCGAAGATCAGGAACGGATCTTCGTGAACAAGTTCGTCTATCGGCTGGAACCCATTGAGCGCGGGGACATTGTTGTCTTCCGCTATCCCCGCGATCCCTCCAAGAGCTACATCAAACGCGTGATCGGGATGGCGGGGGACCACATCCGCATCGATGGCGGCCAGGTGTATGTAAACAACGAGCCGCTCGACGAGGATTACGTGCCCCCCGCCTATACCGATGCCCGTTCCTATCCTGAGACCGTGGTCCCACCAGACAGCTACTTCGTGCTGGGCGATCATCGCTCCATGTCGAACGACAGCCGCGATTTCGGTCCGGTGAACCAGAGCTTCATCTATGGCAAAGCCGTGTTCGGCTACTGGCCCATGGACAAGCTGGGACGGGTGCGGTAAGTTCCAGCGCCGCCGCCGATTTCTGTGTCGATTCCGCGTTCTAAGCTTGGCCAGTGCCGCATTCCCTGATAAGATTCTGAAAATCCACTCCCCGGAGCGAGAATGCAGGCTATCCTTGCCCTCGAAGACGGCCGAGTCTTCCGAGGCAAAGGCTACGGCGCCAAAGGCGAATGTTACGGGGAAGTAGTTTTTAATACTTCCATCACCGGCTATCAGGAAATTTTCACCGATCCTTCCTACTCCGGGCAGATCGTCGTTCTGACCAACCCTGAAATCGGAAACTACGGCACCAACCAGGAAGATAACGAAGCCACGCGCCCGTGGATCGAAGGACTCATCGTCCGCGAGTTCTCTCGCGTCAGCTCGAACTGGCGCTCGCAGCAGGTGGCCGAGGAGTACCTGGAGCAGTTCAAAGTCCCGGTGCTGTCGGATATCGACACGCGGGCGCTGGTGCGGCATCTGCGTACGCATGGCGTGATGCGCGGCGTGGTTTCGACCATCGAGAGCGATGCGGACAAGCTGATCGCCAAGGCGCGGTCCATTCCGAAGATGGATGGCATGGACCTGGCGAAGGTCGTTTGCACCAAGCGGCCCTATGTGTGGGAAGTGGGTGAACGATCACACGAGCCGGTGGCCGTGGTCGGAGTGAAAGACGAGCCACCGCGATTCCACGTCGTCGCCTACGACTTCGGCATCAAGCTGAATATCCTGCGCAAGCTGCGCGGCGAGGGCTGCAAAGTGACGGTGGTCCCGGCGCAGACTCCGGCGGAGGATGTGCTGGCGCTGAAGCCCGACGGTGTTTTCTTGTCGAATGGGCCGGGCGATCCTGAGCCCTGCACGTATGCGGTGGATTCGATTCGCAGGCTCATGGGGCGGCAACCGATCTTCGGCATCTGCCTGGGACATCAGCTGACTGGGATTGCACTTGGAGGGAAGACGTTCAAGCTGAAGTTCGGTCACCACGGCGGGAATCATCCGGTGAAACAGTTAAAAACTGGGAAGATCGAGATCACCGCGCACAATCATAACTTTGCCGTCGATCCTGATTCACTGCCCGACAGCGAAGTTGAACTCACACACATTGATCTGAACGATCAGACTTTGGAAGGGCTACGGCATCGGAATCTGCCGCTGTTCAGCGTGCAGTATCACCCGGAAGCCGCGCCCGGGCCGCATGACTCGCACTATCTGTTCAAGGAGTTCACGAAGATGATGGAGGAGTGGAAAGGGTGAAGTTGCGACTGACGTTTTCGTGCGTATGCTTGCTGGCCGCTGTTATCGCCACGTCAGCGGAATCCTCGCCAAGGTCTGTCAACTTCGATCGGTTGTGCGGCGAGCTGAGTTTTGTCACTCCCGTTTCCGGAGGGGGGATGGATTCAGAACCGCTGAGCGGTGTGAAGCTGGCGCTCTATCCCTGGGAAGAGGGAATCGCATGCTGCCGTAGCTCACATCCATTTTTCACGACGATAACCGGCAAAGAGGGAGCCTTCGAGTTTAAGAACGTAGACCGGGCCCGATATTGGCTCGTAGTGCATTACCAGAAGAAGACGTTTCAACTGGCAATCGCGTTTGTTCCCGGGAGTCGCACTCCTGCCAGCGCGGCGTGTTTGGCAACAGGAATTCCATATCGATGCTAAGGGCCACTTCACCACCGGAGTGAGGGTTGAGATGTAAACCCAAGAGTTGGGTGCGCGGCAGCGGAGCTTTGAAAGGGCGCGCCTTCAAGGCGCGCCGCAAGACGCCACAAAGGATTCGCGGCTTTAGCCGCTGAGGTACCGTTGTGAGACCGACCAGAGAGCACGCCACAAACACGGGTCATACTTACATGATCACCTCTGCCACCTGGGGTCGCCGCTCTTTATTTTCTCGCGAGCCTTGGGCTCGGCTCCTGATCGATACGCTTTATCACTACCGGGGTTCCCAGTACCTCCTGCACGAATTCGTTATCATGCCTGACCACATCCACCTTCTGCTCACGCCGAAGACAAGTTTGGAGAAGGCAGTCCAATTCATCAAAGGCGGATTTTCGTGTCGCGCGAAAAAAGAACTTGGCTCGAATATGGAAGTCTGGCAAAAAGGGTTCTCGGACCATCGCATTCGAGATTGCGCGGACTATCTGCATCACGTCTCGTATATTCGGGAGAATCCAGGTCGGAAGCGTCTGTGTGAACGATTTGAGGATTTCGCCTATTCCTCCGCGCATTGCGGCTTCGAGCTTGACCCGGTACCTCAGGGGCTAAAGCCCGGCGTCTCAAGAGAGCAGGACACGGCACGCCTTGAAGGCGTGCCCTTTCAAAGCAACGGAGTGCCCTTTCAAAGCAAAATCTCAAGCGGTAAAGCCGAAAGGGAATCCGATCAACCCAGAAACAAGATCGCATAAATGCCCAAACGCACTGACATCCAAAAGATTCTGATCCTCGGCTCCGGGCCCATCATCATCGGGCAGTCGGCGGAGTTCGACTACTCCGGCACGCAGGCTTGCAAGGCGCTCAAGTCCGAGGGCTACGAGGTGGTGCTGGCGAACTCGAACCCGGCCACCATCATGACCGACCCGGAGTCGGCCGACCGCACTTATATTGAGCCGCTCACGCTCGAATATCTGGAAGAGATCATCCGCATCGAGCGGGAAATGTCGCCGGGCGCGGGCTTTGCTGTGCTGCCGACTGTCGGGGGACAGACAGCGCTGAACCTGGCCATTGAACTTTCCGACGGCGGCGTGCTGGAGAAATACGGTGCGATCCTGATCGGCGCCAATGTCGAGGCCATCAAGAAGGCCGAAGATCGCCTCTTCTTCAAAGACGCGATGCAGAAGATCGGGCTCGACGTTCCGAAATCGGCGCTGGTCAACAACACGAAGGACGGGCTGGAGTTCGCGGGCAAGATTGGATTCCCGGTGATCATCCGTCCGTCGTTTACGCTGGGAGGTTCAGGCGGCGGCATTGCCTTCAATCGCGAGGAAATGGTGGAGGTGCTGGCCCGCGGCCTCGATTTCTCTCCCGTGCACGAGGCGCTGATTGAAGAGTCGGTCTTGGGCTGGAAGGAATTCGAACTCGAGGTGATGCGCGACACCAAAGACAACGTCATCATCATCTGCTCAATCGAGAATTTCGATCCCATGGGCGTGCACACCGGAGACTCGATCACGGTCGCGCCGATACAAACTCTCACCGACCGGGAGTACCAAGCCATGCGCGATGCTTCAATCGCCGTGATCCGCGAAATCGGCGTGGACACCGGCGGATCGAACATTCAGTTTGGCGTGAACCCGGAAACCGGGCGCATGGTGGTGATCGAGATGAACCCGCGCGTTTCGCGGTCTTCAGCCTTAGCTTCGAAAGCCACGGGATTTCCGATTGCGAAGATTGCCGCGAAACTTGCCGTGGGCTACACGCTCGACGAAATTCCGAACGACATCACGCGCAAGACTCCAGCCTGTTTCGAGCCGACGCTCGACTATGTTGTCGTGAAGATTCCTAAATGGCAGTTTGAGAAGTTTCCCGGCGCTGACGACACCCTCGGCCCGCAGATGAAATCCGTCGGCGAAGTGATGGCCATCGGCCGCACGTTTAAAGAAGCGCTGATGAAGGGCATCCGCTCGCTCGATACCGGCAAACGCGTGGGCGGAGGAAAGATCGAGCCGAAGATTCTGACCCAGCGCCTGGTGACGCCGCATCCCGAACGGCTCGCATACATACAGTACGCGTTGCGCCAGGGACACACGGTAAAGCAAGTCGCGAAAATGACCTCGATGGACCCGTGGTTCCTGTACCAGCTCAAGGAAATCAACGACCAGCAATTGGAACTGGAAAAGCACCCGATGGAATCAATTCCCACGGAGGTGCTGCGCGAATCGAAGCGCATGGGATTCTCCGACGGCCGCCTGGCCCAGGTCTGGCGGCTGGACGGGCAGGAGAAAGTCCGGCACCTGCGCAAAAAGCACGGCGTGCTGCCCGTGTATAAGCGCGTGGACACCTGCGCGGCCGAGTTCGAAAGCTTCACGCCGTACCTCTACTCGACCTACGAAGACGAAGACGAGGCGGCGCCAACCGACAAGAAGAAAGTCATTATCCTCGGCAGCGGCCCCAATCGCATTGGGCAGGGAATTGAGTTCGACTACTGCTGCTGCCACGCCTCGTTCGCGCTGCGCGATGACGGCTACGAGACGATCATGATCAACTGCAATCCTGAGACCGTCTCGACCGACTACGACACCAGCGACCGCCTCTACTTCGAGCCTCTGACCTTCGAAGACGTGTGGGCGATCTACCAGCACGAGACGTCGAAAGGCGCGCCCGTGGGCGTGATCGTGCAGTTTGGCGGGCAGACGCCGCTGAATCTTGCGTTGCCTCTGAAAGCGGCGGGCGTCAATATCATCGGCACGTCACCGGAATCGATCGACCTGGCGGAAGATCGCAAACACTTCAACCGGCTGCTCGAAGAGTTGCAGATTCCGCAGGCCCCCGGAGTTATGGCGACCTCGATCGACGAAGCCATCGAGGGGGCGAAGCGCATCGGATATCCCGTGCTGGTGCGGCCTTCGTATGTGCTCGGCGGCCGGGCCATGGTCATCGCTTACGACGAAGAGTCGGTCATTCGCTACATGAAAGAAGCGGTCGAGTACTCGCACGACCGCCCGGTGCTGATCGACCATTTCCTCGAAGACGCAATTGAAGTGGATGTCGATGCGCTCTCCGATGGCGAAGACGTGGTCATCGGCGGAATCATGCAGCACATCGAAGAAGCTGGCATTCACTCCGGCGACTCTTCCTGCGTGCTGCCTTCGGTGGACATTCCACAGCCGTTGCTCGAACGCATGCGCGACTACACGTTCAAGTTGGCGCGAGCTTTGCAGGTGATCGGGCTGATGAATATTCAGTTTGCGATTCCGCGGGGCAACGGCAGCACGGGCGGCAACGGGGCTGAGGGCGGCAAGGTCTATGTGCTCGAAGTGAATCCGCGCGCCTCGCGCACCGTGCCTTATGTGTCGAAGGCCACGGGCGTCCCCATGGCAAAGATTGCAGCCCGGCTGATGACGGGCCGCAAGCTGCGTGAATTCCTACCCGATAATATTGCGCGCCGCGCCGATCTCGACACCGGCAGCAACTACTACGTGAAATCGCCCGTGTTCCCGTGGAACAAATTTCCCGGCGTCGACACCGTGCTCGGACCGGAGATGAAGTCTACCGGCGAAGTCATGGGCGTGGCCGACAACTTCGGCGAGGCATTCGCCAAGGCGCAATTAGCCGCGGGACAGAAGTTGCCAACCATGGGTACGATCTTCCTCAGTGTTACCGACAACGACAAGCGCCACGTCGTGACCGTCGCGCGCAAGTTCGTCGACATGGGATTCAAACTTGTCGCTACCGCCGGCACCGCTGACGTGATCGAAGCCGCCGGCATGAACGTGGAGCGCGTCTACAAGGTGAAAGAGGGCCGGCCCAACGTGGTCGACTTCATCAAGGGCCAGCGCATTCAGCTCATCATCAACACGCCCACCGGTCTCGAGCCGTGGTTTGACGAAAAGGCGATCCGCCGGGCGGCAGTAACGGCGCGCATTCCGACCATCACAACTCTGGCTGCGGCACGGGCTGCCGCCGAGGGCATTGCCGCGCTGCAGCGCGGGGAAGTGAATGTGAAGGCGCTGCAGCACTTGCACGCGGAGCGCGCCGGTACTCGTTCGACTTCGTCATCCTGATTGAGTAAACGGGCGCGAAGGAGCCGCTGCGCTCGGGATGAGAGAACTGCTCTACAATTGGCCCTGGAACGTCTCAAGTCGCAATACTTGTCCGGACGCAAGAGAGGTCGTTATGCTCCTACACGGAATTTTTCCTCCCATCACCACGCCGTTCTATCCCGACGGCAATGTCTATTTCAAGAAGCTCGAATCGAACGTCGAGCGCTACTCGCGCACGCCCGTTGCCGGAATCGTCGTGCTGGGCTCGACCGGCGAGTCAATCATGCTCTCCGACCAGGAGCGGCGTGACGTGTTCAAGGCGGCACGCGAGGCGGCCGCGCCCAGTAAAGTTTTGATCGCGGGCACCGGAGTCGAGTCGGCCCTTGAGACGTTGCACCTCACCGAGTACGCCGCCGAACTCGGCTACGATGTAGCCCTCGTACGCACACCGCATTTCTATCGCAGGCAGATGCAGCCTGCGAACCTGCTGGCCTTCTACCGGACCGTGGCGGACCGTTCGCCCCTGCCGGTGATGATTTACAACGTGCCTCCGTTCACGGGTTATGACATTCCTGCGGAGTTGGTGATCGAACTGGCCGCACATCCGAATATTGTTGCGATCAAGGAATCCAGCGGCGACGTGGAGAAAGTCCGCAAGATGGTCGAAGGCACGCGCCACGTTAAGCGCAGCGCCACGGTCACGGAAACGTTCGACGCGGTCACGCCGCGCATGCTCGCCGCCGCGAGCTCCACACCGCCAAGCGAGGGCGGGGAACTGGTGCCGGTCGGAGTATTGTCTGGCTCTTCGGACGTGAAACCTTCTTCGTCAGCCGTCACCGTCGTGGGCAAGATGAAGACGCGCCAGAAGGAAGTGGGTTTTCAGGTGCTGGTCGGCTCAGCGCAAAAACTGCATCCGTCGCTCGATGCGGGCGCGGCCGGTGCGATCTTGGCCTTCGCCTGCCCCGCGCCCACCGCCTGCTACGAGATCTACGCCGCGTGGAAAGAAGGCGACGCCACTCTGGCGCGTCTGAAGCAGGACCGAATCGCCCAGGCCGCCCAGCGCGTGGTTGGCGACCTCGGCGTCCCGGGCGTGAAGCATGGCATGGATTTCAACGGCTACTTCGGTGGCCCGGCGCGCCTGCCCTTTCTTCCGCTGACCGCGGATCTGAGAGCGGAGATCGAGCGCCTGCTGGCGGATATCAGGAACTGAAGGCGACCTATGTTGCGACACAAGAGCTCGCGGGTTCTATTGCTGACTTTCTTTGCGGTACTCGCCGCGTATGCGAAAGAGCCGCCGGCCCAGATCATTATGTGGCCGCAAACCGGCACTCCTGTTCTTCGTTTCACCTTCGGCAAATTCAAGGAAGTGGGGTCTCTGGGGAGTGAGCGGTCCTACGTCACCGAAACCACCGCGGAGAATCTGTGGAGTAAGCCCATTGCGAACGCCAACTTCGCGTTGTACTTATTCGACAAGAACAAGGCCCGGATCGCCGAAGCCACGATTACCGTAAGCAACATCGCTCCTGGGGAGACCATCAAGTTCCAGACCACGATTGCTTCCGCGGGGCCGCCCGCGTTGTTGGCTGTGGTGGCCAGATATTTGCCAAAGGAACTCGGTCCAGTAGCTCCCCTACGGACGATTTCGATGACGGTGAATACCGTCCCGCAAGGTGCAAGCGCCAAACTCGACGAGGTTGAAGTCGGAACGACGCCCAAGATGGTGCAGGTAGCCGAAGGCAAACATGTTCTCGAGTTCAGCAAGGAAGGATTCAATCCCGGTAAGTTTCCCTTCGAAATTGGGCGCGACGATGCCTCGGGTGGAAGCGTCAGCTTCGAACTCGGGACATCGGCTCACGACACCATCGAACTTCGCGACGGCAGCGTCCTCACCGGCGACCTCGTGTCGGTATCGGGCATGGATATCGTCATCAAGGTCGGTGGCAACAACCAGCGCCTCAATCGCAACCAGGTAAAGCGCATCCTGTTGGTGGAGCGAGAGACGCCGGCTCCGGCAAACCCATGAAGCCGAAGACCTCAATGCGGTCGCGGCCCGCCCTGCCGAAAATCTCCGAAGAAATGAAGGCATGGTCGGCCGCGCTGGGGGCTGAGGCCGCAGACTGGCCGCAGGTCTCTACCCGTTCGTTTTTTGGACTCACGGCCCTCTATCGGAAAGACAGGATCTTTGCGGTGTTGCCCCGCACTCGCGCGATGGAGACCGCAAGTTCTCTTGGCTTCAGATTTGAAGCCGCGACACCTGCTCGTAAGGCGCGTCTCGAGAAAGACCCCCGCATCCGGTCGACGCAGATGCAGAAAGCCCGCTGGTTTACGTTCGAGATGTCTTCTGACGCGGACATACACGCCGCCCTCGACTGGCTGGGGCAGGCGTACGAGGCGGCGGGCAAGAGTAAGAAACTCCGCTAGCGCAATCCCCTTGTGATCCCAATCACACTTGCCGTATACTTGGTTCGAACGAACGTTCGAATTATCCCGCTCGCTTCAGCATCATGGGGAGTCCTTCGACAGCAACGCGAGTTTCAGCGCGGCGGCATCGCGCCGCGCCAGTTCCGGCCACGCGTTACGACCGGCGCCTGGCGGAAATCCTCGCGCATGCCACCGAAGTCTTCTGTAAAAAGGGATACGAAGGCGCTTCCATGCGCGACCTGTCGCGGGCCAGCGGCATGTCCCTGGCCGGGCTGTATTACTACTTCGAATCCAAGGAACGGCTGCTGTTCCTGATCCAAAAGCACACCTTCACGACCATCGTGCAGCGGCTGAAGGCGCGCCTCGAAGGCGTAGATGATGCGGAAGCGCGCATCCGGATTTTCATTCTCAACCACCTGGAATATTTTCTGGCGAACCAGGCGGCCATGAAGGTGCTTTCCCACGAAGCGGAGGCCCTGAAGAATGGCTTCGCCTCGGAATTGGCCGCCATCAAGCGTGAGTACTATCGCCTTTGCGTGGGCCTGCTCGACGACTTGAAGCGCGATCGCGGCCTGCAGTTCTCCACCCGCATCGCCGTGCTCAGCTTGTTCGGCATGATGAACTGGATCTACACCTGGCACAATCCGCGCGTGGACGCGGACGCGGCGTCGATCGCCACCGAGATGGGCGACGTTTTCCTGCGAGGCGTCATGGCGGATGGCAAGAAGCGCAGGGAGCGATGAGTCTCGGCAAGGGAGTGCCAACAGGGTTGGTAGGCCAAGGGTTTTGCGAAGGGCACGGCTTCAAGCCGTGCCAGAAAGACGTTCCAAGAGGACTTAGAAGGAGATATTCACATGGCAACGACATTACAGCCTGCAGCCAGCGAAACCACCAAACAGCTGGTTAACTACCGCACCGACGGCGGCGTGGCCGTGATCGAGATGTGCGATCCGCCCGCCAACACCTACACCTACGAAATGAACCGGCAGCTTGACGAGGCCATCCTGAAGGCGCGCATGGATAACGGCGTCTACGTGATCGTCATGACCGGCGCGGGCGATAAGTTCTTCTCCGCGGGTGCGAACATCAAGATGCTGACCAGTGTCGATCCGACTTTCAAGTATTACTTCTGCCTGCACGCCAACGAAATGCTGCTGCGCCTGGAGCACACGCCCAAGCTGGTGATTGCCGCCATCAACGGCCACTGCGTGGGCGGTGGACTCGAGATCGCCATGGCCGCCGACCTCCGCATTGCGCGCAAGGAAGCGGGAAAGATCGGCCTGCCGGAAGTGAACCTGGGCGTGCTCCCCGGCACCGGCGGAACGCAGCGGCTCTCGCGCATGGTGGGGAAGAGCAAGGCAATCGAACTGATGGTGACGGGCAACACCTTCTCGTTCGAAGAGGCGCAGGAACTTGGCATCGTTAACGATATTTTCGAGCGCGAAGGCTTCATGGAGAACATCATGGAGTACGCCAAGCAATTCTGCCCGCCCAACAAGGCGTCAAAAGCCGTGGGCCGCATCAAGCGCGCGGTGCAGACCGGCTGGGAGATTCCGATGGAATCGGCGCTCGCCGTCGAACGCGAAAATCAGCAGTTGCTCTTCCAGAGCGAAGACGCCAAGGAAGGCCTGGCCGCGTACGTGGAGAAGCGGCCGGCGGTATTCAAAGCGAAGTAGCTCGGTTTGAAAGGGCGCGGCTTCAGCCGCGCCTCTTCAAACCTGGAAGACTCTGGGGCTTTAGCCCCTTCGACGCCCGTAATTTCTAGAGGTATGCTATGCCGGGAAAAGTAGCAAAAATCGGAACGTTCAGTGACTGGATCGGCCTGTTCAATGACTGGCGCAAGGACATCGGGGTCAACACCGAGGACATCGCAGCCTTCCATTTCGACACGCTCTACGGCGCGATCGACACCGAAGAGATCGAATTCGGCTCCTACAAAGGCCGCCGCAAGTGGGAGAACCTGCGCCAGATTCCCACGCAGCAGATGCGCGACGCGCTGATGAACATGATCGTCTACCAGGGCGATACCGAGTTCGCGAGCGTCGAGCAGCAGCGCAACTTGCTGGCCAACGCTCCGACCGAGTGGGACCGCCGTGCCATTACCCGCGTGATGATCGAAGAAATGCGTCACGGCTGGCAGATGTGCGCTCTGCTGGTCGACCACTTCGGATATTCCGGCAAAGTCGAGGCGCAGAAAATGCTGGAGCGGCGCGCCTTTGAAAACAAGCGCTTGCTGGGCGCCTTTAACGTCGACGTCGACAACTGGATGGATTTCTTCACCTACACCGACTTCGTCGATCGCGACGGCAAGTTCCAGTTGCAGATGTTCAAGTATTCCGCCTTCGCTCCGCTGGGGCGCTCCATGTCGTACATGCTGCGCGAAGAGGCCTTCCACATGGGCACGGGCAACGACGGCCTGCGTCGTATCGTAGAGGCGGGCGTGATTCCGGCGTGGCTGATTCAGAAATATCTCAACAAGTGGATTTCCAGTTCCTACGATCTGTTCGGCACCGATCATTCTTCGTCGGCGCACTGGGCGTACGTGTGGGGCGTCAAGGGCCGGTACGACGAACCCAAGCACGAGAAGGGTCCAGACCTGGACGACTTGAATGATTACAACCGCAACCTCTACCGCGACGAAGTGGCCGGATTGATTGAGCGCTTCAACGGCGCACTCCGTGCGGGCGAGCCGAAGTTGTACGCGCCGCACATCAAGTTCAACCGCGCTATTGGCCGCTGGGCGGGGCAGAAGTTCCACGCGCAGACCGGCGAACCGGTAGACGATCGCGCTTACGACCAGCACCTGAAGGATTACATGCCGTCGGCAGAAGACAAGAAGTTGCTGCTCGACATCATCGGCAACGAGAAAAAGTGGATCGCGGAGAAGACGGGAGCGCGCGATCCGCTCTCGACCATTGGCGAAGTGCGGAAGTCGGCCATCAACCTGTAGCTCGCACATGACAATCGTATCCGCGGACACCAAGCTCGATCGAATCGCATTGCAGGTAGACGGTCCCGTCGCAAGGATCGCCCTGCGCCACCCGCCCTTGAACGTAATCGATATCCCCATGATGGAAGAAGTGGCGAACACTCTGGGTGAGATCGAGATGCGGCAGGACGTTTCCGTGATTGTGTTGAGCGGTGCAGGCAAAGCATTCTCCGCGGGCGTGGACGTGGTCGCACACACTCCCGACAAGGTTGAGGAGATGCTGGCGAAGTTTCACACCGTCATCCGCGCCCTGGTGGCGACGAAGAAAGTCACGATCGCCGCGGTCCATGGGCACTGCCTGGGCGGGGGCGCGGAGGTAGCCATGGTTTGCGATATGGCCTTCACCACCGATTCTGCCCAGTGGGGATTTCCCGAGATCAAGCTGGGTTGCTATCCGCCGGTAGCATGCACCGCGCTGGCTGCTCTCGTCGGACAGAAGCGCGCGGCAGAGCTGATTCTGACCGGGCGGACAATTAACGGGAAAGAGGCTGCCGAGATTGGCCTCGCCAATCGCGTCGTGCGCGAAAGTGCGTTGGCCACGGTGGTGGAGGAATGCCTTGGGCATTTGCGCAGTCTCAGCCCGGCGGCCTTGGCATTGGCCAAGAAAGCATCGTACGCGTGGAACTCGATGCACTTCGATAAAGGTCTGGCCCGCGCTGAGCAGATTTACTTTGAAGAACTGATGAAGACCGACGATGCCCACGAAGGAATCCGTGCTTTTATGGAAAAACGCGAACCGAAGTGGGCGGGGAAGTAGCGGGCTTCGAATACACGCTCGTGGACTACGAAATCACTCCCGAAGAAGTGAAGGCGCAGCTGGATGCAGGAGATGGATTCACTCTGCTCGATGTTCGTGAGCCCTGGGAGTTCGAAGCTGCGCGGATCGACGGCGCCAAGCTGATGCCGATGGGCGATGTGCCCTCGCGAGCGCATCAGGAACTCGATCCTGAGGAGCACGTCGTTGTGGTCTGCCACCACGGCGTACGGTCGATGAATGTGACGGTGTGGCTGCGGCAGCAGGGATTCGAGAAGGCGCAGTCCATGCGGGGCGGCATCGATGCCTGGTCGCGGCGCGTGGATGGAAAAGTGCCGATGTATTAAGAAAGCTGTCAGCCATCAGCGGTCAGCTTTCAGAAAGAGGCTCGAGCTAACGGCTGATAGCTGAAAGCTCCAGAATGCAAAAAGAACTCATCGCACTCCGCGTCAACGGCCGCGCACACGAGCTCGCCATCGAGCCCAGCGCTCTGCTGCTTGACGTGCTGCGCCAGGAATTGCAGCTCACAGGCTCGAAGCGGGGCTGCGACGATTCGTCCTGCGGCGCCTGTACTGTGCTGCTCGATGGTGTTGCCATGATGTCGTGCACCTTACTTGCCGCTAGTTGTGAAGGGCAGGAGATCACCACCGTCGAGGGCGTCAGCGAACACGGCTGTCTGGCGGCGATTCAGAAAGCGTACGGCGATTGGGGTGGCGCGCAGTGTGGATTTTGTACGCCCGGGTTCATCATGACAGTGAAGTCGCTGCTGGCGGAGAATCCGGATCCTACCGAGGCCGACGTTCGCGCCGCACTGAGCAGCAACCTGTGCCGCTGCACCGGCTACAACCAGATGTACGAAGCGATCCGCTCGGCGATTGCAGCGGAGCGGCAGGGATTGGCCGTGGCGAAGTGACGTGCCACAGGCAAGAAGCGGATTCCTCGCTTCGCTTGGAATGACAAGATGACCAACTTCTCCATCATCGGCAAGCCCACCGCCATGGTCGACGCGGCGCAGAAGACCACAGGCGCTGGAAAATACACTGACGACCTGAGCGTGCCTGGTCTGCTCGTCGGTAAGATTCTGCATTCTCCTTATCCCCATGCGCAGATCAAGCGCATCGACGCCAGCCGCGCTGAGCAACTCGACGGCGTAATTGCCGTGGTTGTGGGCAAGGATGCACCGAATCCTTACGGCATTCTTCCCGTGGGTCATGACGAACATGCCCTGGCGCTCGACAAAGTACGTTACGTCGGCGACAACGTGGCGTGCGTGGTCGCAGTTTCGGAGGCGATTGCGGAGAAGGCCCTCGAACTCATCGAGGTTGAATATGAAGTCCTGCCCGCCTACTTCGATCCTGAAGAATCGATGAAGGCCCAGACGGACCTCATTCACGACAACAAGCCGGGCAACTTGGAAAAAGATTATCATCATGTCTTCGGCGATCCCGACCAGGGCTTTGCCGAAGCCGATCAAGTTGCCGAAGCCCGCTTCATCGCGAATGAAGTCACGCACGCTGCCATGGAGCCGCATTCCACGCTGGCGTCGTTCGAAATCGATCCGCTGACGGGCAAGCCGGGGCGCCTGACCGTGTGGTCTTCCACCCAGGTCCCGTACTACCTTCAACACAAATTGTCCCTCGTGCTGGAAATGCCCATGTCGCAAATTCGAGTGATCAAGCCGCTCGTCGGCGGCGGCTTCGGCGGCAAGAGCGAAGTAATCCCGCTGGAAATTATTGCGGCGGTGGCCGCGCGCAAGGCGCAGGCGCCGGTCAAGATTACCTATACCCGCGAAGAAGTCTTCTGGGCGCATCGCGGACGTCCCCGCACCATCATCGATCTCAAAACCGGCGTCAAGAATGACGGCCGAATCACAGCGGTGAAAGCGCGCGTGGTGCAGGATGGCGGCGCTTACTGCTCTTATGGTGTCGTCACCATTCTCTATTCAGGTGCGCTGCTCGGTGCTTTGTACGACATCCCGAACATTCAGTATGACGGCTACCGGGTGCTGACCAATAAGCCCGCTTGCGGCGCCATGCGCGGCCACGGCACGGTCAACGTCCGTTTCGCCTTCGAATCGCAGCTCGACGAACTGGCCGCGAAAATCGGCATGGATACAGCCGAGATTCGCCGGCGCAATCTGTTGCAGCCGCCGTGCGTTACCGTCAACGGCTTGCGGGTTCTCAGTTACGGCTTGCCGGAGTGCATCGAGAAGACCGTCGAACGTTCGGGCTGGAAAAAGCGCAAGGGCAAACTGCTTCGGGGACACGGCCTGGGAATTGCCTGCAGCCACTACGTAAGCGGCGCCGCCAATTCGATTATTCGTTCCGACATGCCGCACTCCACCGTCAATATCAAAATCGATCGTGATGGCGGCGTCGTGGTGTATACCGGGGCCTCTGAAATTGGCCAGGGCTCGGACACCATGACCGCGCAGATCGCGGCCGAAGTCCTCGGCTGCTCGCTGTCTCGCGTGAAAGTGATTGCCGCCGACACGGACCTCACACCCATTGACATTGGCTCCTACTCCAGCCGCGTGACCTTCATGGCGGGCAATGCAACCCTGCGAGCCGCCGAGGAAGTGAAGAAACTCATTGCCGCTGCGGCGGCGACGAAGATGAACTGCGAAGTCGAGGAGCTTGTTTTTCGCGACGATGCTATTGTCAAGAAGAGCCAATCGGAATCAGCGAAAAGCGAGTCCGCGCAAACACCGCGCGGACCGGACAGCCGGGGGCGGCTGTCCCCACTTGACCCTTCTTTGTCCCAACATCTCCAGCAGGCTTCGGTCAGCGGGCGCGTGGAAGGCCAGATTCTGCGCGGTTCCCTCCAGCAAAAGCGCAAGGAGGAAGGCCCGAAAGACCGCATGACCTTTGAGGAAGCCGTGGTCGCCGCCATCGACTTTCACGGAGCGCTCACCGGCACCGGTTCCTACGCTCCTCCCCAGGAAGCTCGCGGCGGCAAGCACAAGGGAGCAGGCGTGGGCCCGTCCCCAGCGTATTCCTACTCCGCGCAGGTCGCCGAAGTCAGCGTCGACGAAGAAACGGGAGAAGTCACCGTGCACAAGGTCTGGGCCGCACATGATTGCGGGCGCGCGCTGAATCCGGTCTCGGTCGAAGGTCAGATTATCGGTTCGGTCTGGATGGGCATGGGGCAGGCGCTCACCGAAGAGATGGTCTGGAAGGATGGCATGCTGATGAATCCCGGGTTGCTCGAATATCGCAGCCCGTCGTCGGTAGAGTCACCGGAAGTCGAGCCCATCATCGTGGAGAGCATTGATCCCGAAGGCCCGTTTGGCGCCAAGGAATGCAGCGAGGGGTCGCTGGCGGCCACCATACCCGCGATCGCGAATGCGATATACGATGCGGTCGGCGTGCGCCTGCATGAGTGTCCGTTCACGCCGGAGAGAGTGTTGGCCGCGATTCGAGCGAAGAAGAATGCCAAGGTTCTAAACCTGACCGAGGGTGTCGATCCGACTTCTCCGGCGAAATTTCGCGAGCACGGCGGCGCGCTGTGTTTCAAAGGGAAGGGGCCGGAGCGCCACGCGCTGGACCCCTCGCGCCGCGAAGTCTCGGCGGGAGGTGCGGATTGAGCCTTCCACAATTCAAACTCCTTCGCCCTCGCGCCGTCGAAGAAGCTGTCTCCCTTCTCGGTCAGCATGCGGGAAACATTCGCGTGCTCGCGGGCGGCACCGATTTGATTCCTTCCATGCGGCAAAAACTGTTCGAGCCGGAGTACGTTCTGGATCTTCGCAGCCTCGCTGAGTTGCGGGGGATCAGGCCGCAGGCCGACGGCGGCGTCGAAATCGGCGCTCTGACCACCCTGCGCGCGATCGAGCGCTCGGAGTTTGTGCGGCAGCACTATCCCGTGCTCGCGGAGGCCGCCGCGACCGTCGCCTCACCCGTGCTGCGCAATATGGGCACGATTGGCGGCAACATCTGTCTCGACACACGCTGTCTCTGGTACAACCAGTCGCTCACCTGGCGCAAGGGCTGCGGATTCTGCATTAAGAAAGACGGCGACCTCTGCCACGTCGCTCCCGGCGGAACGAAGTGTTGGGCCGCGTTTTCCGGCGACACCCCTCCCGCCCTGCTCTGCCTGAATGCGGAAATCGAAATCGCCGGCGCCGCCGGAGTGCGCCGCATTCTTTTGCACGATTTCTACACCGGGCTTGGCGACAACTACCGCAAACTGCAACCGGACGAACTCGTCACTCGCGTGTTCCTGCCCTCATCCTGCGCTGGCTACCGCGGCGTGTACCGCAAACTGCGCGTCCGGGGATCCATCGACTATCCGCTGGCCGGAGTCGCCGTAGCAATGAAGCGCTCCAACGGCCACATCGCCGACGCGCGCGTCGGCATCACCGCGGTGAATCCCGCACCCCTGTTGGTGAAGGGGGCGTCCGAATTGCTGGCGGGGAAAATCGTTGACGAAGCCATCGCCGAGGCGGTCGGCGATCTGGCCGCGAAAACCGCTAAGCCGCTCACCACATCCGCGCTCACCGCCGAGTACCGCCGCGAAATGATTCGCGTTTTTACGAAACGCGCGGTGCTGGCAGCTGCTAACAACTAAACCGTCTGATATTCTTTTTGGACTGATCGCGAACAACTCGCTGATGATCACCGACTGCCACATCCACATCCAGCCCATGGAAATGTTCAAGCCCCACGCGCTGGAACTCATGAAGCAGAGGCGGCCCAACTTCGACCAGATCGTCGAATTCTGCCGCTCGCCCAAAGCCTTCCTCAAATTTATGGATGCGAGCGGCATCGACCGCGCCATGCTGATCAACTATGTCGCTCCCGAAGTGATCGGCTTTACCAGTGGAGTGAACCAGTTCGTCGCCGACTACGTGAAGGAAGACCCCGCGCGCCTGCTCTCGTGCGGCAGCCTGCATCCCCGGCACACCACCAACGTACTCGCGGATGTGGAACAGATTCTGCGGCTGGGGTTGCAGATGATAAAGATCCATCCGCCTCACCAGTTGCTATATCCCAACGACTATTTGAGCGGGGTGAAAGAACTGGAAATCATTTACCGCGCCGCCGAAGCGAATGGCATCCCGGTCATGTTTCACACCGGCACATCCATTTTTCCCGGCGCGCGCAATAAATATGGAGACCCCATCTACGTCGACGACGTAGCCGTTGATTTTCCCCGGCTGAAAATCCTGCTGGCCCACGGCGGGCGCCCGTTGTGGATGCAAACCGCATTCTTTCTAGTGCGGCGCCACCCCAACGTGTATCTCGACATCAGCGGCATTCCGCCCAAGACGCTGCTCAAATATTTTCCGCGCCTCGAAGAAATCGCCAACAAAACTCTGTTCGGCACCGACTGGCCCGGACCCGGAGTGCCCGACATCAAGAAGAATCTCGAAGAGTTCCGTGCGCTGCCGCTCAGTCCCGCCATCCAGCAGCAGATTCTGAGCAAGACCGCACTGACGATATGGCCCGCCTGAGTCGTCTACTGCGTAGCCACGGTCAGCCGCAGCATCCCTTCGATCTTGCTTGCTTCGTCGGTGGCGCGATCAAACACCTGCTCCCGCCGCGAGTCCGAATAACGAGTATCCCGCAGCAGTAGCTTTTGGATCGTATCCGCCTCCCCACCCGTGCTGTAATCAAAGTCCCTCAGATAGGTCACTCCGTAACAGACATACAGGTTCGAATTCCATTCGAAGAGCAGAGCATGTTTATCGCGCAGTACGGCGATTAACACTCCAGCATTGATGGCGGTCGGCTCTATAAAATCCGCCGTGACCATAATCGGACGCCCGTCACTCAGCAGGTGCCTGCCTTGCAGTTTCGCGGCTAGGTCTTTCAACGATAAGGGATCAGCCTTTTCCACGCTATCCTCCAGCGCCGAATCCTTCCCGCAGCAGACACCTCGGTCATGAATGATGGTGTCGAGCGACGTCCGCAATACGTCCGCAGGATCATGCGACCGCGCCATGAGCGACGGCAACCCGCTCACGCGCACTTCTTGAATGGAAGAGTAGGTCTGTACTTGCCCGAAACCTCCAGCAGGTAGGAACCAAGCCGCGAAAGCAAGAATAGCAGCGAACCGGATCAGTGCCAGAAAAGCAGATCCGCGAAAACGGAACTGAGTCAAGCGTCACCTCCGGCTGACTCTAGACTAGTTCTATCTTATGTCTTTACCAGTCGATGCTGGCCAGGAACCGAGGTGCCTGCCGCGCCTTGCTGGCTTGCTCAAACGAATACGCCAGCTTAATCAGGGTCGGCTCGCTCCAGGCGCGGCCAAAGAAAGAGATCCCCACCGGCAGGCCGAAGATGGAACCGGCAGTCACGTTAATGTTGGGATATCCCGCAACTGCGGCAGCGTTGGAACTGCCCCCGGCCACGTGGTCACCGTTGATCAGATCCGTGAGCCATGCCGGACCACCCGTGGGGGCCACGATAGCGTCAAGCTGGTGCTTATCCATGAGCGCGTCGATCCCCTCGGTCCGGGCTAACTGGTGATTCTTGGCCAGCGCATCCAGATACGCCTTCTCGGTAAGTGGTCCCTTCGCTTCAGCTTTCACAAATAGGTCTTGTCCAAAGTAAGGCATCTCCTTCTGACGGTTGGCCTCATTGAACGCAATTATGTCTTGCAGGGTCCGCACCGGCGCCCCCGGGCCCAGTCGCGCCAGATACGCGTTCAAGTCGGCCTTCAGTTCATACATAAAGACCAGCAGTTCGCTGTCATCGAACTTGCCCAGAGTTTCAATGTCGGCAGGATCAACGAGGGTCGCGCCCTGCTTCCTCATCAGATCGAGCGCCTGCTCCATCAAGGCGTCCACGGCGTCATTGAAGCCAAAATATTTTCGCGCCACGCCAATGCGCGCGCCCTTGAGCCCGTTGGGATCGCAGTATTGTGCGTAGTCCGTTTGCGATTTTCCCGCGCTGGCCGCGGTGGCTGCGTCGTCGGGATCGACGCCGGTCAGCGCGCTCAGCAGAATCGCAGCATCGCGCACGGTGCGGCACATGGGCCCGGCGCCGTCCTGGCTGTGGGAAATCGGAATGATGCCGCCGCGGCTCACCAATCCCACCGTGGGTTTGATTCCGGCAAGACCATTCGACGACGAAGGGCACACAATCGAGCCATCGGTTTCGGTGCCGATGCCAACCGCGGCAAGATTCGCGGAAATGCCTGCCCCCGTCCCGGAACTCGACCCGCATGGATTGCGGTCGAGCGCGTACGGATTCTTCGTTAAGCCGCCGCGCCCGCTCCATCCGCTGGTGGAGTGGCTGGAGCGAATATTCGCCCACTCACTGAGGTTGGTCTTCCCCAGAATTACCGCCCCCGCCGCCCGTAGCCGCTGCGCCACGAAAGAATCTTTCGGCGGCTTTGAGCCCACGAGCGCCAGCGAACCCGCAGTTGTCATCATGCGATCCGACGTGGCAATGTTGTCCTTGATCAACACCGGAACGCCGTGCAGCGGACCGCGCGGGCCCTTGGCTTTGTGTTCCTGGTCGAGCGCCTCGGCCATCGAAAGCGCGTCAGGATTCAGCTCGATGATGCTATTCAGCGCGGGGCCGTGCTTGCCCCCTTCCGGCTTGTCGATCTCCTTGTCGATTTCAGAGATGCGTGTCGTGTACCTCTCGACCAGTGATCGGGCCGTGAACCTGCCCGATTTCATGCCGTCCTGCAGTTCCTGAATCGTGATCTCGTCGAGCTCGAAGGGCGCTACCTCGGCGGGCGAGGCTTCGTGTTCGGCCGCGCCCCGGATCGCCGACGACGTGCCATGCGCGCCGGCTGGGGCAGGGAAGACCGGTGTCAGTGTGGCGGCAACTCCGCCGATCACGGCTGTCTGCAAAAACGACCGGCGGTTGGAAGATGGTTTCGAAGGCGGCTTGGTCGGCATCGTGCTGGTTTCTCCCGAAGTCGTGCGATTGACGGAACAAACGGCGCGCTTCATTTAACCACGAAAGGGTTCATCAATTCACGCGCCGCACCGGGCCTCAGGGTGGTTGTGACCCTGGCGTGGCAGTGGTAATCTAGCAACGTTCCTGGTCTGCTTTAATAGGCCCTATTGAGGCGACCCTGAGCGGGAGTAGTTCAGCGGTAGAACGCCAGCTTCCCAAGCTGGATGTCGCCGGTTCGATCCCGGTCTCCCGCTCCATTCTTATCACGCTCTCCCCTCGGTCCACTGCGAAACGTCCGTCCCAGACTGTCCACCTGCCGGACAACCGTCCCAAAAGGCGACAGTCCGTAGTAGAGAGACAGCAAGGATACCCGCCCAACCGGGCATCGTCCGGCTCAAAGTGCCTCATCTTCATGAATGACTTGCGAGATCTCCCCCAAACCCTGGTGGTTCTGGAGAATGGCGCACGACGTGCACTGGACCGCTTAACGGCAGGCGACCTCATCATCCATCATTAGATCGTTCTTAGGACTTCAGGAAGGACCGCTGAATGGAAACCGCGGCCAAGACGGCCCCCGCGACCGTCACGTCGGAACCCAAGCCCGTGCCCACGCCAGCGCTGTTGCTGGCCATGCTGAAAATGTCAGGAAAGGTCAGCGATCTCATTCTGTCGCCGGGCAGCTATCCGGTCGTTGAACTGTCCGGCAAACTGGTTCCCGTCAAAGTCTCTGGGATGGCACCGCTGACTCCCGAGGACACGCGCCGCATCGCTTACGAACTGATCGCCGGCAACAAGCAGGCCATGGAGGCACTGCAGAACCAGGGGTCGTGTGACATCTCCTATCGCCTGCCCGGCCATTGCCGGTTTCGCGTCAACGTGTTTCAACAGCGTGGCAGCCATGCCATTGTCATGCGCGTGATCCCGCAGGCGATTCCCAGTCTCGCCAGCCTGAATCTGCCGCCGCAACTCGCCGAAATCGCAGACGTTCTGCATGGCATCGTTTTGGTGACCGGGCCCACAGGTTCGGGCAAGTCCTCCACGCTGGCGGCGATCTTGGATCGCATCAATGAGACCCACGCCTACCACATTCTCACCATCGAGGATCCCATCGAGTTCATGCACCGGCACAAGCACTCGATTGTTCATCAGAGGGAGCTCCACAGCGATACTCCCAGCTTTGCGCTCGCTCTGCGAGCCGCGCTGCGACAAGCACCGAAGGTCATTCTGGTGGGCGAGATGCGGGACAAGGAAACCATCGAGATCGCACTGGAAGCGGCTGAAACCGGACATCTGGTTCTCTCCACGCTGCACACCATTGATGCCTCGAAAACGGTCGAGCGAATCATTGGAGTCTTTCCCCTGTCGGAACAACACACCATTCGCAACCGATTGGCGAAGAGTTTCCGCTTCATCGTCTCTCAGCGCCTGATCCCCCGCAAGGATGGCAATGGTCGTGTCGCTATCGTCGAGATTCTGAAATCAACGCTGCGCACTCGGGAATACCTGGAAAAGGGCGAACAGGAAGGTAAAACTCTGCTCGAAGCGATGCAGGACGGGGACACCGAAGGCATGCAGCACTTCGATGGCGAGATCGACAAGCTCGTCCGGGTGGGTCTGGTCGACATCGACACCGGACTTGCCTATGCCACCAATCCAGGAAACCTGCGGCTCATACTGGCAGACTTCGCCAGCGTCGCCTCCGAAGCATAGCGCATTCGTAGCGCCCATCGCTCGGCCCGCGGTCGGGCACTTTTGCTTCTTGTTCGCAGCTCTCCTGCCCCTCGCCAGACCTGCGCCGGGGGGGCTCCGACCGATTCATGTCCCATTGTTACTTACGTTTGCACGGAAAGCGAGAACCGTGATTGCGATCACGAACAACCGTGACGACGGCCATTTGCTCGATTCAGGGCTTCGACGAAGATGTCCTTGGAGAAAGTGGAGACGTGACCTTGCCAGGCCACGTCCCCTGACACGCCGGGGCTGCAGCGCAGTCGCCGAGGGTGAAGCGGGGAGGATCCGATGACCACACTCGAAATCCACGAACCAGAAATCAAGGAAGCACAGCCGGCAAACCGTGCCACCTCGGGGGTGCTGCCTCGGGCACAACTCGAGTTAGGGCCAAAGCTGCCCCAGAGAGCCATGTTTTCCGATAGCCTGCTGGAATTTGGGGTGCAGCGTAAGCGCAAAGCCCTGGCTACAACCCTATCGTTCACTTTGAACGTCCTGGTCATCGCAGTTCTGCTGGGGTTGCCGCTGGCCTTTACCGAGGAACTTCCGAAAGCGCAGTTGCTGACGTTTCTGGTGGCTCCACCGCCACCGCCTCCTCCCCCTCCACCGGCGGCGGCCGAGGTTCAAAAGGTGGTCCGGCAGATCCAGACGGACGTACTTTCCAGTGGAGAGCTGCGTACCCCTACCCGGATTCCACAAAAGATCGAGATGATTAAGGAAGAAGCGCCGCCACCACCGATGCCTTCTACTGGAGGTGTCGTAGGTGGTGTCCCTGGAGGAATTCCGGGTGGCCAACTGGGAGGCGTGATTGGCGGCATCGTCAACGCCACTTCGAATCTCTCAGCCGTCCCGAAACTTGTGCTCAGTGCGCCGCAGCGCGTGCGCATCTCCCAAGGTGTGACCTCAGGTTTGCTGATTCATCGCGTGGAACCGACCTATCCGCCCCTGGCCAGACAGGCACGAATCCAGGGTGATGTGGTGCTGAGCGCGGTCATTGACACCAACGGCGCCATTAAGAACCTGCAGTTGGTCAGCGGCCATCCCATGCTGGTGCCGGAGGCGATCGCCGCCGTCAAACAATGGCGTTACAAGCCGTACCTTCTGAACGGACAACCGGTCGAGGTGGAGACCACCATCAAGGTGATCTTCACGCTCTCGTGAAGTGTGGGTAAGGGCGCCCTCGGGAGCGCCAGGAGTCAAATATGGCTGCAGAATATACCTATCGCGTTTCGGCCTGGTGGACCTCAGGCCGCACTGGACTGGCCAAGTGCGAGTCCTCGCCCAACACGATCCACTTCTCCGAGGCCGCCGAGTTGGGAGGCCTGGAGGGCCGCTGGACTCCAGAACAACTCCTGCTCTGTGCCCTCGCTGGTTGCTTCACCACCACCTTTCACGAAGTCGCGCGCGCCGCGAAGTTCGAGTACACCGACCTGGAGGTCGAGGTCGACGCGACGGTACGCCGCAACCGAACCACAGGATGCAATTTCAGCGAGATCCTGATTCGCCCCAGGTTGACCGTGCCCTGCGAAGCGCAACGGGACGATGCCATCGCCCTGCTGCGCCGGACCAAGGCCGTGTGCTTGATCTCACGCGCCGTCGCCGCTCCGCAGACTCTGGAACCCAGTGTCGAAACTAGCCGAGTGCCGGTCGAGGGTTGGAGTAATCAGGACCTGGGTGTAAAGCTTGGGGTGTAAAGCGGGGTCAAAGAAGAACGAGGGGGGTGTCTATGATGTTCTCCTACAGGTTGGTACGTCTGATTGAATCTCATGCCGATGCCCTCGCGGATGGCCTCGAGCAGAGGGTGCGGTCGAATCCCCAGGTGGGCCACTTTCGCGATATTCCTACCCATGAACTGCGAGCCCGCGTCTACGAGATCTACCGCCATCTGGGCGAGTGGCTGCTGGGCAAGAACGAACTGGACATTGAGCATCGCTACCGCGAGATCGGAGCCCAGCGCGCGCGGCAGCGCGTGCCCCTGAGCGAGCTCGTGCAGGCCATCGTCCTCACCAAGGAAAATCTCTGGGATTTTCTCAAGAGCGAAGCGGTGATGGACCGCGCCGTCGAAATCATGGGCGAACTGGAACTCCTGCAAATGCTCGAGATGTTTTTTGACCGGGCGATTTACTATGCCGCTGTGGGGTACGAAGAAGAAACGGCCCGTGCGGCGCGAGAACAAAACGTTCTGCGGGCAGGTTAAGGAGCCGAGAAAGCGATGTCGATGTCGTGGGAGATGGAATACAAGAAACGGCTGAAGACTGCGAGCGATGCGCTGCAGTGTGTGAAGTCCGGCATGCGCGTCTATATTCAGCCCGGTTGTGCCGAGCCCGAAACCCTGGTGGAAGCGCTGATCCGGCGTGCGCCGGACCTCTATGACGTGGAAATCGTGCACATGATGACCATGGGCTGTGCCCCCTATGTGGCTCCGGAAATGGCGGGCCACTTTCGGCACAATGCCATGTTCATTGGCTCCAATGTGCGCGAAGCGGTCAACGACGGCCGCGCCGATTACACCCCCATCTACCTGAGCGAGATCGAGGGGCTTTTTGAAAGCGGCGAAATGCCGATTGATGTGGCGCTGATTGAAGTCTCACCCCCCGACTCCCACGGCTTCTGCAGCTTTGGCATAGGCGTGGACACTACCCTCACCGCCGCCAAATGCGCACACCATGTCGTCGCACAAGTCAACGACAATATGCCCCGCACCTATGGCGACAGCTTCATTCACGTCAGCGATATTGACGCCTTTGTGGAATCATCGCGGCCCCTGTGCGCGATGCAGAAACCCATCCTGACGGATTTGCACACCGCGATCGCGCGCAATGTTGCCGGACTGATCGAGGATGGCGCGGTTCTACAGACTGGCATCGGGGGAATCCCGGATGCGGTCCTCCCACTGCTCATGGACCGCAAGGACCTGGGGGTGCACAGCGAACTGGTGTCCGACGGGGTGATTCCTCTGATCGAAGCCGGTGTGCTCACCGGGGCGAGGAAAAACTTCAAACCGCGCAAGATCATCCTGGGATTCGCTTTGGGCTCCAAGCGCCTGTTCGAATTTGTGGATAACAATCCCATCTTCGAGTTTCATCCTACGGCCTACACCAACGATTCCGAACTCATCGCGCGCAACGACAACATGGTGGCGATCAATTCGGCCTTGCAAGTCGATTTAACCGGGCAGGTCTGTTCGGACTCGATCGGCAACCGGTTCTACAGCGGCATAGGCGGGCAAGTGGATTTCCTGCGTGGGGCATCACGGTCGAAAGGCGGCAAGCCCATCATTGCGATTTCTTCCACGGCCAGGCAAGGTGCGGTTTCGCGGATCGTGCCCATGCTCGATCCTGGGGC
Organism: uncultured Acidobacteriaceae bacterium; assembly: GCA_963825155.1. Classification (GTDB taxonomy): domain Bacteria; phylum Acidobacteriota; class Terriglobia; order Terriglobales; family Acidobacteriaceae; genus Sulfotelmatobacter. The sequence continues at coordinate 339,416 of CAWGRZ010000011.1, forward strand.
GGGAGTGGTCACTTCGCGCGGTCTCGTCCGCTACGTCGTGACCGAATACGGAGTGGCGTACCTGCATGGCAAGTCGATCCGCGAGCGGGCCAAGTCGCTGATCGAGATCGCGCATCCCCAGTTCCGCGAAGAGCTGTACGAGTACTGCGAAAAGACAAAGTGGCTGCAGCCTCCCCAAGGCGTACGCACGGTAGGTTCGAGGTGAGGGAACATGTCCGGTCCAGCACGCGGCAATATCACGATTGATATCGAAGAATGCAAAGGATGCGGGCTCTGTGTCGAGTCCTGCCCACCCAAGTGCCTGGAACTTGCCCCTGAGCTGAGTTCCTATGGGGTGCATCCGGCGCGCTATACCGGCCACGACTGCACCGGATGCGGAATCTGTTTCTATTGCTGTCCGGAGCCCGGAGCCATCATCGTCTACCGGCTGGCTTCGCCCCCGAAAGCGCTTGTGCCCCCAATTCAGGGACAGTCCCAGCCCGGAGGCGACCATGCGCCAGCTCTGTAAAGGCAACGTTGCCGTCATCAAGGGTGCGGTGCTGGCGGGTTGCCGGGCTTATTACGGCTACCCCATCACGCCCGCGAGTGAGATCGCGGAAGCGGCCGCTCTCTATTTTCCCGAGGTCGGCGGCACCTTCGTCCAGGCGGAAAGCGAAACCGCTTCCATCAATATGGTGTACGGCTCCGCCTCCGCCGGAGTGCGGGTCATGACCGCGTCTTCCGGGCCGGGCCTCAGCCTGATGCAGGAAGGTATCTCCTATCTGGCCGGAGCCGAACTGCCCTGTGTAATTGTCGACGTGATGCGTGGCGGCCCCGGGTTGGGCAACATCGCTCCTGAACAAAGCGACTACTTCGCCATGGTCAAGGGCGGAGGCCACGGCAACTATCGCAACCTCGTGGTCGCTCCCGCTTCGGTGCAGGAAATGGCGGAACTCACCATCCTCGCCTTCGAGCTGGCTGACCGATACCGCAACCCGGCGATTGTGCTCACCGACGGTTTCGTCGGTCAAATGATGGAACCGCTGGACCTCGAATACCGCGAGATCCGCGCCCCGGAAAAGCCCTGGGCGGTGCGGGGCACTGCCGAGACCCGCAAGAATATGGTCAGCTCGATCTACCTCGAAGCGGACGACCTCGAAGAGCACCAGCGGCGCATGGAAGCGAAATATATCCGCGCCCAGCAGAGTGAAAAGCGCTGGGAAGAGTACCGCACCGAAGATGCGGCGCTGATCGTCGTCGGCTACGGCATCGTGTCGCGCGTCCTGCGTTCGGCGGTGGATGAAGCCCGCAAGCAGGGAATTAAGGTCGGCCTGTTCCGGCCGATCACCCTGTGGCCGTTTCCGTCGAAAGAGCTGGCCGCTGCCGGACTGCGCGCCGAGAAACTGCTGGTCGTGGAATTGAGCAACGGCCAGATGGTCGAAGATGTTCGTCTGGCGCTCGAGGGCAAACGGCCCGTCGAATTTTACGGCCGCGGCGGCGGCAACGTGCCCGCGGTGGAAGAGCTGTTGGCAAAGATCGAAGAGCAATTGCCCGCCGCGGTTTAGCAATACTTAGTCCCGGACGCATTCGTCCGGGGCGTTGAAAAGACTGGTCGTCGAGCGGACGAATCCGTCCGCCGCTAGGGGAGAGGCAATGATGGCTGTTCACGACATACTTCTGGAGAAACCGAAGTTGAGCACCGACAAGTACGAGGTCGTGCACTCCAAATCGGAAGTCTTCTACCCCGAATACGCCCGCAAAACCGACCTGAAGCACCAGACCCACTACTGTCCCGGATGCGGACACGGCGTGGCCCACAAGCTCATCGCCGAGGCCCTCGAAGACCTCGGAGTACAGGATCAAACCATCCTGGTCAGCCCGGTGGGATGTTCCGTCTTCGCCTACTACTATTTCGACGTGGGCAACGTCCAAGTGGCGCACGGGCGCGCTCCTGCCGCGGCCACGGGTTTGAAGCGGGCCTGTCCTGACAAGATGGTCATCGCCTATCAGGGAGACGGCGACCTGGCGGCGATCGGCACGGCGGAGATTGTGCACGCCGCCAATCGCGGCGAAAAGATTACCGTCTTCTTCGTCAACAACGCCATCTATGGTATGACCGGCGGGCAGATGGCCCCCACCACGCTGGTCGGGCAACGCAGCACCACCTCGCCCTGGGGACGCCGCCCCGTCAATGAAGGCTTTCCTCTGCATATGGCGGAGATGCTCTCTTCGCTCGAGGCTCCCGTCTACATCGAGCGCGTCGCGCTGTCGGACAACAAGAACATCATGAAGGCGCGCCGGGCCGTCCGCAAGGCGCTCGAACTGCAACGCGCCGGCGCTGGCTTCACCTTTGTCGAGATTCTGTCTCCCTGTCCCACCATCTGGGGCAAGGATCCAGTCGAAGCGCGCAAGTGGATCGCGGAGAAGATGATCCCGACCTTCCCCTTGAACGTGTTCCGCGACCGCAAGGTGGAGATTCCGAACAACAACATTCCTCCGCACAAAACCGTAGCCGAACTGGTCGGGGGCGACAGCAAAGCGGCAGCCGACGTCGCTCTGCCCCATCGGCAGCATCATTTCCGCGACCTTGGCATCAAGATCGCCGGTTTTGGCGGACAGGGCGTCCTCCTGCTGGGCCAGCTGCTCGCCGAGATGGGCATGCGGGAAGGTCTCGAAGTGAGTTGGCTGCCCTCCTACGGTCCCGAAATGCGCTCGGGCAGCGCCCACTGCCATGTGTGCCTGTCGAAAGACCGCATCGGATCGCCCGTGCTGTCGCGCCCCCAGGTCGTGATCGCGATGAACGAGATTTCTCTGCGCAAGTTCGCTCCGCAAGTCGCGCCCGGCGGCACCATCCTCTACGGACGCGAGCAACTGCCTGATAATTTCACTGTCCCGCAGGCGCAGGTGGTTTGCATCCCGGCTTCAGAAATCGCCGACAAGCTGGGCTCCGCGAAAGTGGCCAACGTGGTCATCATGGGCGCCCTGCTGGAAGAAACCGAGTGCCTGTCTCCGGCGACCGCCATGAAAGTACTGGAAGTGAAAGTCAAAAATCCTGCGCTGCTCGAACTCGACCGCAAAGCCCTCGACGCCGGCCGCGCCTATATCGACCACACCGTCGCCGTTGGCGCCGTGACGCAGGCCGACGGGTTCGCCCAATAGACTCGCTCCCGTGACCGAAATCACAGGAATCGGTGATAGCGGGCATATCGGGAACCCAGCAGAAGCGTAATCCTTAAAGCGGGTGCAGGAGGTGTTCCATGGCACTCGTAGAAGTCAAAATCGAAACCGAAGTCGAAGCCCCGAAAACTACACTCGCACCACTAAAAACGCCAGCCGCAATTTCGGTGAAGAATGTCTTGTTTGCCACCGACTTTTCCGCGACATCCGAAGCGGCCCTGCCTTACGCTACCGCCATCTGCCGCCATTTTGGCAGCACCTTGCATGCCGTTCACGTCCTCTCCGACGCCAACGTTTTGATGATGACCGGCGGCGTGGACTACGTCAGCATGGGCACGCTCTACGAAGACGCGCATAGCGAGGCCAAGGAGAAGCTTGACCAGATATCCGCGCGCCTCGAGGGGATTCCCCATCGCAACTACGTCCGCCACGGGCAGGTCTGGCACAATCTTGCCAGCATCGTCGAAGAGAACAAGATTGACCTGGTCGTTGTCGGGACCCATGGCCGCACCGGCTTGGGCAAACTGCTTCTGGGTTCGGTCGCGGAAGACATTCTTCGCCACGCCACCTGTCCGGTGTTGACGGTTGGCCCAAAGGTTTCTGGCCGAGCCAAGCTACCCCTGTTCCACGCCCGGGGACGAGATCTGGCTCCGATCGAGCTCGATGTCCGGGAGATTGTGTTCGCCACTAACTTTGCGCAGAACGCGCCGCGCATCGGCCAGGCTGCTGCGTCGCTGGCCCGGGAGCTGCGCGCACGGCTCACGCTTCTGCACGTGATCGAGGACTATACCGAACTGGGCAGCCGGCCCGGCCCCATTGAGGACAGCGCCCGCCAGTTACAGGAACTGATTCCGCCGGACGCGAGCCTGCAATATCCGCCGGAGACTGTGCTGGAGTTCGGCTCCGCGCCGGAATGCATCCTGAAAGTCGCGTTCGAGCGTGAGGCAGACCTGATCGTGCTCGGCGCCCGTACCGCTGCGGAAGTCGGCACCACGCACCTTCCCTGGTCCACCGCGCACGATGTGATCGCGCATGCGCAGTGCCCGGTTCTGACCCTGCGCGGCTGACTGGCGGCGAAGCCTGGCAGGGGACGCTGCATTCGCACGCTCGCGCGACGTCTGCGGGAGCCCTGGGAAGTTCATTTGCCTTTTCCCAGCGCCGTCGTCGACGTTCCCCGGGAACTTGCCTGGGTATTTCCTCCCGCCTCCGTTAAGCCGTAAAATAAAGCCAGCGGCGCTCGACCTCTCGTCATGACGGTTGCGGCAAAACCCGCGATGCCTGGCATCTGCACCACTCTCCTCACAAACTCAAAGCATCCCGTGACCCGAATCACCGCCGCGCGTGAGAAGCGTCACTGCGTCTTCCATGCGGAAGGAAATAATAAAGAACGGCATTATGTTCAGGCTGTACCTACGGAGGTAGGACTATGTCTTCTGTATTGACACACCCCGGAATCAAGGCTCCCGGGACCTACATTGAGGAAGTAATGATCAGTGTGAAAGCCAAGAACCCCGCCGAGCCTGAGTTTCACCAGGCGGTAGCAGAAGTGTTCGATTCTCTGCGCCTAGTGCTGGCGAAGCACCCCGAGTATCAGTCCGCCCGTTTGCTGGAACGAATTGTCGAGCCCGAGCGCGTCCTCATGTTCCGCGTTCCCTGGTTCGACGATCAGGGCAACATTCAGGTCAACCGCGGTTTCCGCATTGAGATGAACAGCGCCATCGGCCCCTACAAGGGCGGACTCCGCTTCCATCCCTCGGTCAATCTCGGCATCCTGAAGTTCCTGGCGTTCGAACAGGTTTTCAAGAACTCGCTCACCACTCTGCCTATGGGCGGCGGCAAGGGCGGTTCCGACTTCGATCCCAAGGGCAAGAGCGACAACGAGGTGATGCGCTTCTGCCAGAGCTTCATGACCGAACTGCAGCGGCACATTGGACCGGACACCGACGTCCCGGCCGGCGACATCGGCGTGGGCGGGCGGGAGATCGGTTTCCTGTTTGGCCAATACAAGCGTCTGCGCAATGAATTCACCGGCGTTCTGACCGGCAAGGGTCTGGGCTGGGGCGGTTCGTTGATTCGTCCCGAAGCCACCGGCTACGGCTGTGTCTACTTCGCCAGCGAAATGTTCAAGAGCAGGAAAGACTCGCTCGAAGGCAAGCTCTGCCTGGTCTCGGGCAGCGGCAACGTCTCGCAATACACCATCGAGAAGCTACTCGACTTCGGCGCCAAGCCGGTCACGGTGTCCGATTCGAATGGCGTCATCTATGATCCCGAGGGCATCAACCGCGAGAAGCTGGCCTTCATCATCGAGTTGAAGAACGTGAAGCGGGGACGCATTCGTGATTATGCCGATCACTACAAGAAAGCGATCTTCATGCCCACAGACATCAAGCTGGAGCACAACCCGCTGTGGAACATCAAAGCGGACTGCGCCTTCCCCAGCGCCACGCAAAACGAAATCACCGCAAAAGACGCGGCGAACCTGTTGAAGAACGGCATCAAGCTGGTTGCCGAAGGCGCGAATATGCCCAGCACGCTCGAAGCCACCAAGCTGTTCCTCGATGCCAAAGTCCTGTACGGACCGGCCAAAGCCGCGAACGCTGGCGGCGTGGCCACCTCCGGCCTCGAAATGGCCCAGAACAGCGCACGCCTGAGCTGGACCCGCGACGAAGTGGACGACCGTCTGCACAAGATCATGATCGCCATCCACCAGAACTGCTTCGAAACGGCCGAGAAATACGGCACGCCCGGCAACCTGGTAAACGGCGCCAACATCGGCGGCTTCCTGAAAGTAGCCAACGCCATGCTGGATCAGGGTCTGGTGTAAGGATTCGTCGAAGTGACGATGAAGCGGGTGCCCCACCCTTGTCCCTGCGTTCTTTGCAGGGACAGGGTGGGGGTTTTGACTTTCAGTCTGTTTGGTACAAAAGCAGCGATCATTTCGATGGGGGTCATCCTGAGCGCAGCCGTTTTTCAGGCGGAGCGAAGGATCTCCGTGCTTGCGCGTGTGGGCGAGCGCGGAGATCCCTCGCCCGGCTGAAGAACGCCAGGCTTCGGAATGACGCCTTGGTGAAGGGTTACTTCAAAACGACGCATTACCGAACCAGTTCCCACCTTTTCTTGTACCCGGCGCTATGATTACCTGTTCACCCATGTCCTTGCCGCGCATCGCCGAACCCATCCTCGACGCCGAAGAGCGCTTTGAAGGCTTCGAGAACCTGATGCCCTTCAAAGTCCAGAATATCCTTCTGGTCTCCAGCCTCTACGATTCCTTCATCCTGCGCGAAGACGGACGTCTCAACGAGCTCCTCATCGACGAATCGCTCGAGCTCAACCTGCAACAGATTCCCGGCATCACCCACGTTTCCAGTTGTGCCGAAGCGCTCGACCTGGCCCGCTCGCAATCCGCAGTTCAATCTGATCGTCACCAACCTCACGGTTGGTGATACCGACGCCGCACAACTCGCCCGCGAAGTCCGCCGCGCGGGCCTCGATGTCCCAGTGGTCGTGCTGGCCTACGATTACCGCGAAGTCAAGAACTTTGTCGCTCGCAATCCCGTCACCGACATCGAGCGCATCTTTCTCTGGCAGGGAAACGCCCGCATCCTGATCGCCATCGTCAAGTACATCGAAGACAAGCGCAACGTGCTGCATGACACCCGCGCCATGGGCGTGCCGGTCCTGCTGGTCGTCGAAGACAACATCCGCTACTACTCTTCGTTTCTGCCCGTCATCTACACCGAACTGATCAAGCAGTCGCGGCGCGTGATACAGGAAGGCATCAACGTCGCGCACAAGCTCGTGCGCATGCAGGCCCGCCCCAAAATTCTGCTGAGCTCGAATTTCGAAGACGCCGCGCAACTCGTGCAGAGTTATCGCGACTACCTCTTCGGCCTGGTCTCAGACGTTGAGTTCCCGTGGGAAGGCAAGCTCAGTCCCGACGCCGGGTTCGAACTGGCGCGCCTGGTGAAGAGCCTGGTGCCGGACGTGCCCGTAGTTCTGCAGACCAGCCGCACCGAGTTCCGTCCCCGCGCCCACGCCGAAGGCTACTCCTTCCTGCGAAAACGCTCACCCACGCTGCTGAAAGACCTGCGCCGCATTCTGACCGACCACTTCGGCTTCGGCGACTTCGTCTTCCGCCTGCCCGACCAGCGCGAAGTGGGGCGCGCCAAAGACCTGAACGAACTCGAAGAACGTCTGCAGACCGTCCCTGCCGAAAGCCTGATGTATCACGCCCAGAGCAATCACTTCTCGCACTGGCTCATGGCCCGAACTGAGTTTGCCCTGGCGGCAAAACTAAGACCGCGAAAAGTTTCGGACTTCAACGGCCCCGAGCACCTGCGCCACGATCTGATCGACTCCATCAACGACTACCGCCGCGAGCAGAATGAAGTTTTGATCGGCGACTTCAAGCCCGACACCTTCAAGCCCTCGGACTCCGGCTTCCTCCGAATCGGCTCCGGTTCGCTCGGCGGCAAAGCCCGCGGCCTGGCCTTCGTCCGCCATCTGCTGCGCACCCGCCGCATTACGCGCCGCTTTCCCGGGGTGCGTATCGCGGTTCCGCCTGCCGTCGTGATCGCCACCGACCTGTTCGACCAGTTTCTCGCCGAAAATAACCTGAGCGACTTCGCTCTGCATTGCGACGACGACGCCGAAATTCAGCAGCGCTTTCTCGATGCCGCGCTGCCCATCCCGCTGCAAGAAAACCTGAAGGCTTTTCTCGCCGAAGTGCGCTATCCCCTGGCCGTGCGCTCTTCCAGCCTGCTCGAGGATTCGCAATACCAGCCCTTTACCGGCGTCTACGAGACGTTCATGCTGGGCAACCAGCAAGCCAGCCTGAAGACACGTCTCGACGAGCTCTGCGAGGCGATCAAGCGCGTCTATGCCTCCACTTTCAGCCAGCACGCCAAGGCTTACGTGCGAGCCACGCCTTACCGCCTGGAAGAAGAGAAGATGGCGGTCATCCTGCAGCAGGTTGTGGGCACGATGCACGGCACGCGTTTCTATCCTGACTTCTCGGGCGTGGTGCGCTCGCACAACTTCTATCCCGTCGCGCCTATGACCTTCGCCGACGGCATCGCCGCCGTCGCGCTGGGTCTGGGCCGCACCGTAGTCGATGGCGGCAAAGTGCCTCAGCTTCTGTCCGCGCTATCCGCGAAACCTGTTACAGTTTTCTTCCGTCGAGGACGTTCTGGCCAACACGCAGACCGAGTTCTGCGCGCTCGAACTCGACGGCGTTCCCCACGGCGGAGGCCCCGGCCATCTCCGTGAAGCCCGCTTCGGCCTTGACGTGGCCGAAGCCGACGGCACGCTTCACGCCGTCGCCTCGACTTACTCTGCCGACAATCATGCGGTTTACGACGGACTCAGCCGTCCCGGCGCGCGCGTCGTCACTTTCGCGCCCATGCTCAAGCACAACCTCTTTCCGCTGGCCACGATTCTGGAGTTGCTGGTGCGCTCCGGCGAAGACGCCCTGGGCAATCCGGTTGAGATCGAGTTCGCCGTCCGCCTGCCCCGCGCCGAAGAACCCGCCGAATTCGGATTCCTGCAAATCCGTCCCCTGACTCTCGCCCGCGACCATCAGGACCTGGCCATCGACGCTGCGGACTCGTCCCACTTGATCTGCCTGAGCAAGAAAGTTCTAGGCAACGGCCGCATCGAGAACTTGCACGACATCATCGTGGTTGACTCGCAGCGTTTCGAGCGCAGCCGCAGCCAGGAAGTCGCCCGGGCCGTCGCCCACTTCAATGCCACTTTGAGCGCCGAGAATCGTCCTTATCTTTTGATTGGCGTCGGCCGCTGGGGCTCGAACGATCCCTGGCTCGGCATTCCCGTCGAGTGGGACGAAATCTCTGGCGCCCGCGCCATCGTCGAAGCCGGCTTCCACGATTTCCGCGTCACTCCGTCGCAGGGCAGCCACTTCTTCCAGAACCTGACCGCCTTTCAGGTCGGATATTTCACCGTGAATCCCGATGCTGGCGAAGGCTCAGTCGATTGGCAGTGGCTGGCCGAGCAGTCCGCGGTGGAAGAGCAAGGCTGCGTCCGCCACCTGCAGTTCTCCGCACCACTCCGTATTGTGATGAACAGCCGAACCAGCCAGGGTGTGATTTTCAAGCCACAAGGGAACTAGCGCGCTTTACGGGGTCGCCGAAGTGCCTTATCGGATCACATGGATGTGCAGGCCCAGTTTGAGTTTTTTCCACGATCGGTCCGCCGTGTAGACGGGAGCCTTAAGCGCAAGCCCGAGCGCCAGACAGGCGCGGTCCCCGAGTGACAAGCCGAGGGCACGAGTCTCGCTGATCAGGCTACCTGCAGCCTTGGCGTGTTCAGCGGAGAAGGCGATCGCTTCTGCAACAGGAGTCATCGTGGCTCCCCAGGCACGCTCGGGACTAAGGCCTCGGTCGACTAACTTGCCGTGCACTTCCGCCAGGTTGACGGTACTGCTGGCGGCAGTGCTCAGTAACTCGGGAGTGAGTCTCTCTGCGCCGGGTTCGCTGTTGAGAACCGCCAGGATCGCAGATGCATCGAGGACAATCTTATTCACGCTTGGCCGCCTCGCGCCGCTCGGCAATCAGTTCGTCGACCAGGGAGACGCCTGGTTTCACATACTTCTGCACATGACGGCGAGCCCGATCGAGGCAGCTCCTCAGCGTGCTGATCCTTAGTTCGTCATCCTCTAACCGCAGCAGGACTTCGTCGCCCGGATTGATGCCCAGCGCCCTGCGAAAGGCGGCCGGTATGACGACTCGGCCGTTTTCGTTGATGCGCAACCTGGCTTCTGTATTCATGACATACCTCTACTCATATGGCACAATTGTACTATGCTGTCATATACTTTGTAAATGACAGTTGTGCAGTATGTGTCATGGTACCTCGCAATTCGGCCCGCTGGAATCCTCCGCACACTCAACCGTGATCGCAATCACAGCCTGCGTCCCGCCCTCCCGAACACAATCGTCTTGTCGGGACTTTTACCATTTTCCGTCCCGCGGAGCGCTCTTGTTTAAAATCATCCATGCACAATTCATCGCACCCGGAATCAAACGTTTCGTCATAGAAGCTCCCCGCATCGCCCGCAAGCAGAAGCCCGGACAGTTCGTCATCCTTCGCATCTACGAAGAGGGCGAGCGCATCCCGGTTACCATCGAGAACTCCGATCCCGAGCGCGGCACCATCAACATCGTCGTGCAAGCAGCAGGGAAGACCACGCACCTGCTGAATTCCCTCAACACCGGCGATCAGATTCTTGACGTGGTCGGCCCGCTCGGCAAGCCCTCTGAGATCGCCAACTACGGCACGGTCGTCGTGGTCGGCGGCGGAGTCGGCACGGCCATGGCCTATCCCACAGCCGCAGCTCTCAAGCGAGTGGGGAACCGCGTTCTCGCGATCGTCGGCGCCCGCAACAAAGAACTGGTGATCCTCGAACAGGAGATGCGCGCCGTGAGCGACGCGCTCATGATTACGACCGACGACGGCAGCTACGCCGACAAGGGCTTCGTCACCGACAAACTTCGCCAACTGATTCAGAACGGCACGCGCATCGATCTTGTGATCGCGGTCGGCCCCATCGTCATGATGAGGGCCGTCGCCGAGATGACGCGAAAGGAGAACATCCGCACCGTCGTCAGCCTGAACCCGATCATGATCGACGGCACCGGCATGTGCGGTGGTTGCCGCGTCCTGATCGACGGCAAGAGCGAGTTCGCCTGTGTCGACGGCCCCGAGTTCGACGCTCACCGGGTCGATTTCGCCGTGCTGGTCCAGCGCAACTCGATGTACCGCGACGCCGAGCAGCGCTCCCTGGCGGAATTCGAGCGCGTCCCGAAAAGCGAACCTTACGACCCTGGCGTCGAGCAGGCTTGCTTAGTCGCACCGGCGCATCAACCAGGAGGCCAGCGTTGAGTCCCACCCTGAAAAAATCCCTCAATCCCCTCTTGCCCCGGGAGCGCATCAAGGTTCCGCGCCAACCGATGCCCGAGCAACCCGCCGAGGAACGCGCCCACAACTTCACGGAAGTCAATCTCGGCTATAACCCAGAACTCGCCCGGCAGGAAGCCCTGCGCTGCCTGGAGTGCGCCAAGCCCACTTGCACTGACAACTGTCCCGTCGGCGTCAAGGTCAAAGAGTTTGTGGAACTCATCGTGGCCGGCGATTTCCTCGGCGCAGCCGCCAAGATTCGCGAAGACAACGTCCTGCCCGCCATCACCGGGCGGGTCTGCCCGCAGGAGGATCACTGCGAAGGCAAGTGCCTGCTGTCGAAAAAGGTAAAGCCGCTAGGAATCGGCTATCTCGAACGCTTCGTAGCCGATTACGAAAAGCGTATGGGAACGCACGTCGTCCCCAATGTGCAGCCAACAGGGAAGAAAGTCGCAGTCGTCGGCAGCGGTCCGTCGGGCCTTACCGTTGCAGGGGATCTTGTCCAGAAGGGCCACAAGGTTCGCGTCTTTGAAGCTCTGCATGAACTGGGCGGCGTGCTCGTCTATGGCATCCCCGAGTTCCGGCTGCCCAAGCAGATCATCCGCGAGCAACTCGACTACATGCGCGAAATGGGCGTCGAGTTCGAGACCGACGTGGTTGTCGGGCGCACCATCACCATCGACGAACTCATCGGGGAAGAGGGCTATGACGCTGTCTACATCGGCACCGGCGCGGGGCTCCCGCAGTTTATGAACATTCCCGGCGAGCATTTCAACGGCGTCTATTCCGCGAATGAATTCCTCACCCGCATCAACCTGATGAAGGCCTACAAGTTTCCGACCTATGACGAGCCCATGCTTGATCTGCACGGGAAAGACGTGGCCGTGATCGGCGGCGGCAACACCGCGCTCGATGCCATCCGCTCTGCCCTGCGCCTCGGCGCCCGCAAAGCTTACGTCATCTACCGGCGCAGCGACGCCGAGATGCCGGCCCGCGCCGAAGAAGTGCACCACGCCCGTCAGGAGGGAATCGACTTCCAGATGCTGACCGCGCCGGTCGAGTTTCTCTCCGACGGCAAGGGATGGCTGACCGCGGCCCGCTGCGTTCGCATGCAACTGGGAGAGCCCGACGCCTCCGGCCGCAGCCGCCCGGTGCCCATCGCAGGTTCGGAATTCGATCTGCCTTTGTCGGTGGCAGTCATCGCCATTGGCACCAGCGCCAACCCGATCGTGCAGAGCACCACGCCCGGCCTGGGCACCAACAAACGCGGATACATTCAAGCCAGCGAGGAAACTCAGCGCACCACCCGCAAGGGCGTTTTCGCCGGAGGCGACATCGTCACCGGCAGTGCCACCGTCATTCTGGCCATGGGAGCTGGCCGCCGCGCCGCCAAGTCGATTCACGACTATCTGACCACCGGCGAATGGTGATCTTAGCCCGGCAAGCTGTAGAAAACTCTGAGCACCAGGGGTCTTGGGAAGGGCGCGAATTCAAGTCGCGCGCTTAGGGGCCAGAAGGAATGCGCGCTTCGGCGCCCGAGGTGCACTCTTCACTTTGGCAACTCGTTATCCTGTCGCGCTCGAGTCAAAACTAATCTCAAGATACGTATCCGTTCGCGCCCATATCAACGGAATCCGCGCCATCCAATACTTGCGGTTGATGGTCTGCCGCGCCCGGGCTTGCTCCTCCGGCGGCAGAATGCGCGCGGTCGCGGCCGACTCTGGCCCCGTCACCTTGCCCCGAATCGTGCACGGCGCCACGCGCACCTCCGGATTGTTGCGAATCCGCTTGGTCTTGCCCATATCGCTGCGGGTCATCACATAGAGCTTTCCGTCTTGTTCCCCAAACCACACCGGGGTCGCCACTCCCACCCCGTTCTTACGAAAAGTTTTCAGGGAAATGTATTTCTGACCTTGAATGGGCGCGGGAATCAGAGTAGCCATACGCCCATTGTAAATCTGGAAGGGAGCCCCAGGTTTGGGGGCGCTGAACCCGCTTGCCAGCTGCCCCACCCGTTGAGTTCGCGGCGGCTCGAGGATTCGTTGCAGGGCGCGGCTTCAGCTGCCGTTGCTCTGCCCGCCTGCGCAACCTTCCCCTGTCATCTCTGGTTCGCAAGCGAGCGCCGCCGATTGCTCCCATCCCGCCATCTGTGTTACAAGCCTGAACATGCGTAAATGGATGCGCGATCGACTACAGCGCCGCAAGAAGAAAGCCCCGGAGCAGGGAAGTCAACCAGCGCCTCCGCCGCTGCAACCAGCATATTTCGATGCCGACCAGGCTCCCAGCCCGGCGGCCGAATCCGGCCCCGACGAAGCCGAAGCCCAGGCTCCCCGAGAGCCCGAGCCCGAGTTCGAAGCCCAGCCCGCTCGCGAAGAATCCTTCGGCGCGGATGTGGCCAAGCCGCCGCGACCGCAATCGAGTGCCGGTGGAGAAGCTCCGCGTCGCCCGCGCCGTCGCCGCGGCGGCCGCGGCCGCGGTGGACGCGGTCGGGAGCAGGCCGTCGCTCAGGCCTTCACTCCGGCCGCCACCAAAGGCATTATTCCCGACCGGCTCGTCGAACCCTCGGACGCGAGATCGTCAGAAGCGGGTGAGCCCGAGGCTGGGGAGCCAGAAGCCGAGGTTGCCGCCCCGGCGCCGAAAACGCCCGGCGGTCGCGCCGCCGTGCCCCCGGCCGCGCCGCGCGCGCCGAAGGGAATCGTCGTTCTCGCCATCGGCCTTCCCGGCTCCGGCAAGAGTTCCTGGTTCAAGCGCCACAACGTGGTCCCGCTTTCCAGCGACATGGTGCGCTCGCTCCTCTTTGACGATGTCCGCGAGCAGCGCTTTCAGGATCTCGTGTTCTCGAACCTGCGCTCCATGCTGAAAGGGCGCCTTATCGCCAAGCGTCCCATGAACTATGTGGACGCCACGAACCTCACGCCCCAGGAGCGCCAGCACTGGATCAAACTCGCCAAAGACTACAACTATGAAGTCCACGCCGTGTTCTTCGATGTTCCCTTGGAAGTCTGCCTTGAGCGCCATCAGCGCCGCGATCGAGTGGTTCCGGAAGACGTGATGCGCCGCATGGCCGCCAAACTCAAGCCGCCCTCCTTCGCCGAGGGCTTCGCTAAAATCACCGTGGTGCGGGTGAAGAAGAAGGAAGAGTAGCCGTAGCTTCAGGGGGAAGCACGTGCCGAATATAGCCCAGGGCGCAAGCCGTGGGTGACCCTCACCCCTTCAAATGGGGCAACATTTCCTTAAACGCCGCCGCCGACGACGCCCGCATCAATTCATAAATCATCATCTCGGTCGAAGAAATCACCGCGCCGGCCGCGCGCATGCGCTCCAGCCCGATCTTCCAGTTCCACTCCGTGCGCGAACTGACTGCATCCGATGCCACGTGTACCAGATAGCCCTCGCGCAATGCTCCCAACGCGGTCTGTGTCACGCAGATGTGGCTCTCCATCCCGCACAGCAGCAGGGTGCTGCGGTTGCCGGGCAGCCGCTTCAGCGAAGCGCAAAAAGCCTCACTGCCAAAACACGAAAACGGCGTCTTGTCGATCGCCTCGGTTCCCGCCAGCAGGGAAGCGATCTCCGGAACCGTCCCACCCAGCCCCTTCGCATACTGCGTGCTGACCAGCGCCGGAATCTTCAGTATCCCCGCGGCCCGAATCAAAAGCCCCGCATTCCGCACCAGTTGTTCCTTCTGAAAAATCGGCGGCAGCAATTTCTCCTGAATATCGATCACCACCAGCACGCACTGCTCCGCGTCCAGCGGACGGCGCGCCATCTCGGAATAATCAGCGCTGGACGGGATGGAACCGATGGCGATGACCATGTCTGCTCCTTAAAAGTCTGAATAGGAAAATCCGGCGGTCCGATTCTACCGCTTAAGGGAGAGACCGAGACGAAAGTAAACCGCCGCCGCTTATCAATTCCTACCCCGCGCCCATACCACCCACCGCGTAGTGGGTCAGTGTGTAAAGCCGCTACCCGCAAACCGGGTAGTCTCCTAATTTTGATCTTGTCTTTCTTCGCGATCTTTGCGAAGCCTTAGCGTACTTTGCGGTTAAAAGCTCTCGCTCCCCGAATTAGGACACAACCCGCAAACCGGTTTCGGTTGACCCCGCCTCGCCTTCAACCATAAAATCAAAACTGGGCTCGCAAGCAGCTGGCTCCAACTAAGAAACTGCCCCCTCGTTCAACGGCTAGGACACCTGCCTCTGGAGCAGGTTATCGGGGTTCGAATCCCTGGGGGCAGCCAGTTCATCCCGCGTCGCAGAACCCGCAAGCCCAGTACTCCCCGCAGCCACTCTTCAGTTACACTTTCCCTTCGCCTGGAGGGCCTCATGATCCGCACCTGCATCTCGCGTCGATGGATCGCAATATTCCTTCTGCTGGCCGCCCTCTTCTGCGTTACCCTTTCCCTCACTCTCCCAGTCGCGGCCCAGCAGTCCGCCGCCGCGACCACAACTCCTGCGTATCTCAATCCCGACCTCCCCGTCGACCAGCGCGTCGACGACCTGGTCTCGCGCATGACGCTCGAAGAGAAAGCCTCGCAGGTCGTTCATCAGGCCGCGGCCATCCCGCGCCTCAAAGTTCCCGCCTACAACTGGTGGACAGAAGCTCTGCACGGTGTCGCCTCCGGCACCGCGACCGTATTTCCCGAACCCATCGGCCTGGGAGCGACTTTCGACGCGCCTCTCATCCACGAAATGGCGGTCGTGATCGCAACCGAAGCCCGCGCCAAGCATCACGAAGACATTCGCCACGGCAACTACACCGGCGTCGGTCTCGACTTCTGGGCGCCCAACATCAACATTTTTCGCGATCCCCGCTGGGGACGCGGCCAGGAAACCTACGGCGAAGACCCGTTCCTTACCGCCCGCATGGGCGTTGCCTACGTCACCGGCATGCAAGGCGACGACTCCAAATACTTCCGCGTGATCGCCACCCCCAAGCACTTCGCCGTGCACAGCGGACCCGAGACCACCCGCCACAAAGTTGACGTAATCGTCTCTCGCCACGACGAAGAAGACACCTATCTCCCCGCCTTCCGCGCCACCGTCACCGAAGCCAAAGCCGGATCGGTCATGTGCGCTTACAACAGCATCAACGGCCAGCCTGCCTGCGCCAACACGTTCCTTCTCGAGGATGAACTTCGCAACGCCTGGAAGTTTCAGGGCTACGTCGTTTCCGACTGCGGCGCCGTGCAGGACATTCAAGCCGGCCATCACTTCGTGGCCACGCTCCCCGAAGCGGCCGCTGCCGCCATCCAGCACGGCATGGACCTGGAATGCAACGGCAGCGACTACTCGCATTACGTGGCCGCCGTGAAGAGTGGTCTTCTCAAAGAAAGCGACCTCGACCTCGCCGTCAAACGCCTGATGCGCGCCCGCATGCTGCTCGGCATGTTCGACCCCGACTCACTCGTCAATTACGCGCAAACCCCCTTCAGCGAAAATGACAGCGAACCGCACCGCGAGCTCGCACTCAAAACCGCCCGCGAAACCATGGTCCTGCTCAAGAACGACGGCATCCTTCCGCTGAATCCCAAGATTAGAAAGATCGCCGTCGTCGGACCCTTGGCCGATTCCCCTCGCGTACTCCTCGGCAATTACAACGGCATCCCATCGCGCTCCACAACGGTCCTCGACGGAATCCGCCATCAGTTTCCCGATGCGACCATCACCTTCGCCCCCGGGACGGCCTTCCTGCGCGGCGGTGCTACCGTTCCGGCCGCAGTGCTCTCCACCCCCGAGGGCAAGCCCGGTCTTAACGCGAAATACTTTCGTGGCACCGAACTGCACGGCCCACCCGTCCTTACCCGCGTTGACGCCGATGTGAATTTTGATTTCAACGGCGAGGGCCCTGCCCCTGGCCTCGGCAAAGAAGATTTCTCTATCCGCTGGAGCGGCACGCTCACTCCCGATCAATCCGGCACCTACGAGATGGGCGTCATTGGCGACGATGGCTACCGCCTCTGGCTCGATGGCAAACTCATCGTCGAAGACTGGAGCACGCACGCTCCCTCTACCAAGACCGCCGCTGTCTCCCTCGAGAAAGGCCGCAAGTACGCGCTCAAGCTGGAATATTTTCAGGCCGGCGGTGGCGCCGTTGCCCGGCTGATCTGGACTCCGCCCGGCGAATCGCCGCTCCCGCAGGCGCTCGCCACTACCAAAAATGCCGATCTCGTGATCGCCGTCGTCGGCATCAACTCTGACTTGGAGGGCGAAGAGAGCAGCATCGACATTCCGGGCTTCAAAGGCGGAGATCGCACCACTCTCGATCTCCCTCAGGAAGAAGAAGGCCTGCTCAAAGCCGTCAAGGCCCAAGGCAAGCCGCTGGTGGTCGTGCTCATGAACGGCAGCGCGCTAGCCGTGAACTGGGCCAACCAGAACGCCAACGCCATTCTCGAAGCCTGGTATCCCGGCGAAGAAGGCGGCACCGCGGTCGCCGAAACTCTGGCCGGCGTCAACAATCCCGCCGGACGCCTGCCCGTCACCTTCTACACCGCCACCGACCAGTTGCCCCCGTTCGACGACTACGACATGAAGAACCGCACCTACCGCTATTTCAACGGACAACCGCTCTACCCCTTCGGCTACGGACTCAGCTACTCCCAGTTCGCCTACACCGACCTAAGAATCTCCGCTCCGACACTGAAAGCCGGAGATTCGCTGACCGCCGACGCCGACGTCCGCAACACCGGTAATCACGATGGAGACGAAGTCGCGCAACTCTATCTGACGTTCCCGTCCGTGCCCGGCGCTCCTCTCCGCGCTCTCCGCGGATTCACTCGCGTTCACCTCGTCGCCGGTGCGACCGAGCACGTTCACTTCACGCTATCCCCGCGCGACCTGAGCCTGGTCAACGAAGCGGGCGCACGCGTTATTGTGCCCGGCGACTACCGCATCTCCGTAGGCGGCGGCCAGCCCGGAACCGCCGCTCCACAAGTCGAAGCCAAATTCTCCATCGCTGGAGAATCAAAACTCCCCGACTGACCAACGCACATGTGGGGACACACATCCATGTGGAGACAGCCGCCTCGTCTGTCCCGCGAGGGCGCCAGCCCAGCAGCCCAAGCTGAAATGTTTTGGGGCAGACGTGATCGAGCGAGCCCCAAGCGATAGGCGCTTTCACGAAGTGCGTTACACTAGCCAGCCGGAATCTTCATGCCCACAACCGTCGACGCGCTCCTCACCAGCCTGGAAGCGGCCAAGAGCCTCTTTGCCCGCGGCACAACCGCCGCGACCAGGGAGTTGCTCACTCAACTCTCCCGTCAAGAGTTCCCTGACTCGCAATCCCTCCTACGCTTTCACGAAGCCCTGCTCTTCCTTCGCGCCTTCCCACAATCCCCGTCCCTCGTCCCCAAAATTGAAAAGCTCCTGAACACCTTCCATTTCCGCATCGAGAAACTCCGCGAGTCCGGTGTCGCCATGGAAGCCTTCGACGACTTCGACACTTCCGGAATCGCCGGCACCACCATGCAGGACACGCTCAACTTCGAAGCCGCTCGCTGGCTGGCGCGCCGCATTCCAAGCAACATCGAAATTGCATGGGAAGACTATGAGGAAGACCGCGCCATGGGCTCTACTTGGCCGCGCTTCATCCCGCTGCTCGAAGAAGACGCCGACGTGGAAGCCAACATTCCCTGGCGACGCTGGCTCCATACTGCCCGCGGCCGCGAGCGTGACCTCGAGTGGTTGCTCCGCCGCTTCGAAAATCTCCCCATCAGCGATCGCGCCCGCGCCGAACTCTACGACTCTCTGCGTCTTCCGCTGCGCTGGCATCTCAGAAACCTGAAGTTCTCCCGCACTCGCAACTGGAGGCGCCCGCGCCAGTTCTTCTTCCACACCGAACCACTGATCACGCGCAGTCAAGTCTCGCTGGCGCGCGAACTCGCGCAACCAGCTCCGCGTCTGCGCAAGCTCTCGCGCCATGAAGGCGAGTCGGTCATGCATGCCATTCGCGAAGTCATGACCGTGCGCTACCGCGAACTCTACGGCACCACGCTCGGCGATCCCAACTCCGTCGTCCGCGCCGAGTTGGGCGCAGGTACCGCTGGCCGCGGCGTCGTCATGTATTTCTGGAACCTGCCCGTAGCGCGCCGCCTGCCGCTTCGCGCCTACGTTGCGGGATTCACCCTCAAAAACGGCGTCCCCATTAACTACATCGAAGCCATCGGCCTGTGCGAATGGATCGAGGTGGGCTTCAACACCTTCTACACCTACCGGCAGGGCGAGACTGCCTGGATTTACGCCCAGGCGCTGCGCTGCCTCTGCGCGCTCACCGGCGCGACGACCATCTCCATCTATCCCTACCAGATCGGAGAGAACAATGATGAGGCCCTCGACTCCGGCGCTTTCTGGTTCTACCGCAAACTGGGTTTCCGTTCCGGCCGCAAAGATCTGGAACAACTCGCCAGAAGGGAAGAGCTGAAGATCGCCGCCAACCCGCAATACCGTACTCCGAAAAAGACCCTGAAGCAGCTGGCCGAAGCGCACGTGTTCTATGAGTCGGATCGCATCAATGAATCACTTCGAGCTGATCGATCGAAGGGCGCAACTTCCCAGCTCGGCGGAAGAACGGTCGGGTCGTATCGGGATTCGTATCAGGGCACGACTTCCAGTCCTGCCATTAGCGTCAACAGATCGTCGTCGGCCTTAGCCGCTGAGGGCATATCCGGCCCATGGGACACATTTTCCACCCGCAATCTCGGAATGCGCGTGAACCGCCGCATGGCTCGCGAGTTCGGCGGCGACAGCGCGCGCATTCGCCGCGCCTCGGTTGCAGAAGTCAACCGCGCGTTGGGCGTTAAGTTGTCGCGCTGGAGCTCGGCGGAGCAGCAAGCCTTCGAAAACTGGGCGCTGGTTCTGGCACTGATTCCCAATCTCAGCCGCTGGTCGCCACAAGAAAAGCAAAATGCAGCCAGGATCATCCGCGCCCAAGCCGGTCCCCACGAAATGCGCTACCTGCGCCTGACCCAGCAGCATCCCCGCCTGCGCGAAGAGCTCCTGCGGTTGGGCGCAAAGCGATAACCCTAGGGGGCTGCTGAAAAACTCGAATCGGGGCCCAGTTTTGAAAGGGCGCGGCTTTCTAGCCGCGCCGTAAGTGCCGTAAAATCAGTCGCGGCTTTAGCCGCTGAGGCAGCGCTCGATCAACAAGAGAGTTTTTCAGCATCCTGCTAGGGGGCGGACACTCCCGTCCACATCGCCGCCGCGCGGCATGCTAGAGTTTTTATTGGGCCACCTATGCCCCCTCTCCTGCTTTACGACGGCGTCTGCGGGCTGTGTAACCGCCTGGTGCAGTTTGTTCTGCAGCGGGATCCGGCTGGCGTATTTCGCTTTGCCGCGCTGCAGAGTGCGCTGGCTGCGAGCATTCTGGCTCGACATGGGGCCGATCCCCAGGATCTCGATACGGTGTACGTCGTGGTCAATTACGAGCTTCCCGACGAGCGACTGTTGGCCCGGTCTGATGCCGTGATCTTCATCCTCACGCACCTCGGGGCCAGGGCGCCAGGCCCGACACCGTCAAAACTCAAACCGGCAGAACCCGCAACCTCGCTGGCGCCGGGGCGCGGATTCTGGCCCTTCGTCGCAGGCCTGCTTCGACTCGTACCTCGACCGCTTCGCAACTGGGGATACAGCCTGGTCGCGCGCCTTCGCTATCGCATTTTCGGGCGTTACGACACCTGTCCCATACCGAGCGCAGACACGCGGAGTCGTTTTCTCGATCAGTAGAATCGCCAACGCCGTTTTCTGGTGCGCCGCCTCACGGCTGCGGCATAAAGCTCTACTCCAGCCAAAAAACGTTCTGGTCCAACGTGAAGCCCTGTGTCCACCGTTTCAAGGGTTACGGGGTTCGAGGCTTAGCGGGCTCGTCTAGCTATTTCGCCGGTCCGATGGTGTCGACGATCTGCTTCATCACGCTTTCCGTGCCTGGATTCTTGAAACTCAACTGTGCGGCGCAGACTCCGCCCGGAACCGCCACAGCGACATACCAGTTCGTTCCGGGGAGGTCGCTGGCGTTCGCCAAATGCGTGTAGGAATACCAGTAACGCTTGCCGTTATCTTCAATCGTCTTATCCGGCGGCATCATCTGCTGGATCATGGGCTTGATGTCCGACAAAGACTCCTCGTTGCCCTGGATCACAACGTTGCTTTTCTGGTCGGCGGAAGTCGCGGTGCCGATGAGAAATTTGTTCTGTGTCCAATCCGCGGGAACCGCGTACTGACACGTTTTCTTCCGGTCGGTGACGACCTTCCATCCTGCAGGCACCGCCGCAAGAACAATGGTGGAGGCGGTCAACAGTGCCGCAATGGCAAGCTTTCTCATAGATACTCTCCAAAGACTCGATTGAACGACAGCAGAGTTTACCGTAAAACCGGCGCGGCGCAGGGGCGGAACAGAAAAAAAGGCCGCAACCTTTCGGTTGCAGCCTTCGTTAGCTTAACTCTTGTGGGTCTCTGAAATTCCGTGGCAGCGGTCTAGTGTCGGCCCCCGCCTCCGCCGCCGTGACCACCATGGCGTCCGCCGCCGCCGCCACCACCGGGACGGCCTCCCCGTCCGCGCCCGCGTCCGCCGCCACCGGGACGGCCTCCGCGACCGCCGCGGTCTCCGCCACGATCTCCGCCGCGCGGTCGATCCCCGCCGCCCGCACTCACATGCGGAGCGCCTTCGCGGTTGAAGTTCGGTTCGCCTTCCGGCTCATCGGGAAAATCCCCGCCACCTTCGATCACGACCGTCCCAGTCGGACCGGGCTCGCCCTCGACCGGGGCCGCGAGCGCTGCGACCGGAGCCTCCCCACCACCCATCTTGGCGCGCTGCTCTTTCAGAATCGCCTTGCGCGACAGTCGGATCCTGTTGCCTTCCACCGCCAGCACCTTCACCAGCACCTGATCGCCTTCTTTCAACTCGTCGCGCACATCGGCAATGCGATGCTCCGCCACTTCGCTGATGTGCAGCAGGCCATCCGTGCCCGGAATGATTTCGACGAACGCGCCGAAATCCGCCAGCCGCGTCACCTTCCCGAGGTAAGTTTTTCCCACCTCGGCCGTCGCGGTGATGTCGCCGATAATCTGCAGCGCCTTCGCCGCCGATTCCTGATCGCTCGACGCCACTTTGACCAGCCCGGAATCTTCCACGTCGATCTTCACGCCGGTCTGTTCCACGATGCTGCGAATCATCTTGCCGCCCGGCCCGATCAGGTCGCGAATCTTGTCCACCGGAATCTGTACGGTGTAGAAGCGCGGAGCGTAATCCGAAATCTTGGCCCGCCCGGTGGAGATGACTTCTTCCATCTTTCCCAGAATGTGCAACCGTCCGCGCTGCGCCTGCGCCAACGCTTCGCGCATGATCTGCGAAGTGATGCCGGCGACTTTGATGTCCATTTGCAGCGCCGTGATGCCATCCTTGGTGCCCGCCACTTTGAAGTCCATGTCGCCGTAATGGTCTTCCGCGCCCGCAATGTCAGTCAGGATGGCATATTGCTCGCCTTCCTTCACCAGCCCCATCGCCACTCCGGCGACCGGAGCCTTCAGCGGAACGCCCGCATCCATCAGCGCCAGGGAAGCCCCGCAGATCGAAGCCATGGAAGACGATCCATTCGATTCCAAAATGTCGGAGACCACGCGCATGGCATAAGGCCAGGCCTCTTCCGTCGGCAGCACCGCCGAAACAGCCCGCTCGGCCAGCGCTCCGTGGCCAATCTCGCGCCGCCCCGCCCCACGCATAAATGCAACCTCCCCAACCGAAAACGGCGGAAAGTTGTAATGCAGAAAGAAGCGTTTCTTGGCTTCGCCTTCAAAACCTTCCAGGCGCTGCATGTCGTCGCTCGTGCCCAGAGTGGTGGTGACCAGGGCCTGTGTTTCGCCGCGGGTGAAGATGGCGCTACCGTGGGTTCTGGGCAGCATTCCGACCTCGATCCAGATGTCGCGGACTTCGTCGAAGGCGCGGGCATCGGGGCGCCGTTTGTGGTTGATGACCTGCTCGCGGAAGATGCGCTCGCGGAGAGTTTCGAAATAGTGCTTCAGCTTTTCCTGGGCCGGTTCATCGTCTTCGGGAATCGCGGCCTGGAGCTTCTTCTTGAGTTCCTTGACCAACGTGTGACTTTCCGCCTTGGGATGCTTCTTGGTGTCGAGGCGGTCGGCCAGGTCAGCGCCGACCCGCTTCTTGAGGTCGTTGTAGTAGGCCTCGTCGAATTGCGGCGGCTCGACCGTGCGCTTGGGCTTGCCCGCTTTGGCGCGCAGTTCGTTGAGCGCGGCGCAGATCTTCTTGATCTCAGTGTGGCCGAACTCAATCGCGTCCACGACCGTCTCTTCTTTTACTTCCTTCGCGCCCGACTCGATCATCACGATGCCGTCAGAGGTTCCGACCACCATGATGTTGACCAGGCTTTCGCGCATCTCGTTGTACGTGGGATTCACGATGAACTGGCCGTCGACCAGGCCGACGCGGACCGCGCCGATGGGGCCGAGGAAGGGAATGTCGGAGAGCGTCAGGGCGGCGGAAGCGCCGTTAATGCCGCAGACGTCGGGATCGTTATTGGTGTCGGCGGAGAGCACGAAGGCAATCACCTGGGTCTCGCACTTGAAGCCCTCGGCAAACATGGGCCGGACGGGACGGTCAATCTGGCGGCTGGTCAGCACTTCGCGCTCACTCATGCGGCCTTCGCGCTTGATGAAGCCGCCGGGGAATCGTCCGCCGGCGTAGGTGTATTCGCGGTAATCAACCGTGAGCGGGAAGAAGTCGATGCCCTCGCGCGGGTCGGCGTTGGCAGTGGCGGTGGCGAGCACGACGTTTTCGCCGAGGCGGACCACGGCCGCGCCGTGAGCCTGCTTGGCCAATTTTCCGGTTTCAAATGAGATTTGTTTGCCGCCGGTGAGGTTTACCGTAACGCTAGTTGCTTCTGGTTTCATGATTCATTCCTTTGAGATGGAGCTTCGCCCACCCTCCCGCAAAAACGCGGGAAGTATGGGGCACCCGCCCCCCGGTCGCACAATGCGCGAGGAGGCTGCGGCACCCGACGGGTGCCGAATAGAGGCGAGGGATCAGCGCTTGGAAAACGCACGTATGGAGATTTCCTCGATGCTGGACCGTCTCTCCAGAGACGGATTTCCAGAAATAGCCCGGAGGCGCGATACGCTGTGGGTGCCCCATTTCTCGCCTCTTTTGCGAGAAGTGGGGATTCTGACCCCGGGCCAAGCGTTTACTTGCGGATGCCGAGTTTCGTAATGACCGTCTTGTAGCGCTCGGAATCGTATTTCTTCAGGTAGTCGAGCAAGCGACGCCGCTTGCTGACCAGCATGAGAAGGCCGCGGCGTGAGCCATGGTCTTTCAGGTGCGTCTTGAAGTGCTCCGTCAACTGGCCAATGCGCTCACTCAGCAGCGCGATCTGCACTTCCGGGCTTCCGGTATCGCTGGCGTGCGTGCCGTACTGGTCAATCAGGGATTTCTTGTGCTCTCTGGCTAACACGAACCTGGTGCACTCCTGTCTTTAATCGTTTGTCGTTGTGACGTTTAGAGAATATCACGGACGAGGAAGGAGCGTAAAGGATCGCCTGCCCCGCTCAGAACCAACGATGGGCCAGCTGTGCAGCCCGCAGTCCGGAATGCCCCGGGCCCCCCATGTCTCGCCGAATTTGCGAGACGTGGGGATTTTGACTTCAATATTTGTGCGTCAATGTTTGCCTGTCGATATTTGCCTGCCAATGTTTGCTTGACCGGCCCAGTTCCTTCTCCTAGCATCACTCCAGCCAGGACCGCGTGAACGTCAAGATCGAATTCGACCGCGAGGATGATGGCCGCTGGATCGCCGAGATCGCCGAACTTCCCGGCGTCCTGGCCTACGGCGTCACTCGAGATCAGGCCGAAGCCGCCGAGGAAGCGCTTGCTCTGCGTGTAATTGCCGACATTCCCCATTTGCCCTAGGCGCCTGGGTGGCCCATCCTTTCGCGCCCTTTGCGAAAGGGTGGGACAGCTGTGCAGCCGACAGTCCGGAATGCCCGCGATTTGCAAAGAACGCAAACGATGGGCCACCCAGGATTCATACTAGCGTCAAAGGGTGCGCCACCCGCCGTCACTATTTCGAATCCCGAGGGTCCCAAAATGGGAAAGAAATCCACAGCCTTCGGCTGTCAAGTAATAAATAATCCCACGCCCCTAACTCCTTCTCCTGAAAGCTAATATCGGATCGCCTCTCCGCCCGGGCGACGGCCCTGAACTGATAAAATAGATGTAGTCGTGTCCACCCCCGCGCAGCCTCGGCATTCGAATCCAGCCTCGCCTGGCAGTGGATCACTTAACCCCTTATCTCACAATATTTTACCAGCAACTCCATTGCGCTCAATATTTTACCCGCCGCATTTCATATCACTTCGCGCCAAGTCGCTGCATCCAGATATGTTAGCTATGAGGTATCACAAAAATCATTGCGATATATACCCCCGGCTGAGGGCAGCGTCGTGACCCACGGCATTTTCCACTGGCACCCAGCCGAGGCTAAGGTTTCATCGACGGTGGTCGTGACCCAGCCTACGGATCCAGGCACGATTCCGGGGACTGGGTGTCGCGGCGGAGTGGGGTTTTCATGGGGACCAGTCCCAGGTCGGTGTAGAGATACAGCGTGATGTTGGTGGAGGCGCCGTTGTCGTTGTGGACGAGCAATTCGGCCCAGCCGTCGTGGTCGGCGTCAAATTCGTTGAGGATGGTTTGGAAGTCGAGGCTGTCGCCGAGAGAGCCGGTCGGTTCGCCGTCGCGCATGGCGGTGGACCAACTGGAATCGGCGGCCAGAAGAAGCAGTTGGGCACCAGGGCTTGTCGAGTCCGCCGCGGACGAGTCTGGTTTAGGGGAATCTGACTTGAACCAGGCGGTCATCAGGAAAACGGGGGCGCCGGCCAGTTTCCAGCGGGCGCGCGCGAACAGGCGCGGCGCGGCGTCGGGTGTCAGGCGGAAGGCTCGCAGGTCGTAGTCGAGCGTGCCTTCGCCGCGGGTCAGTCCGCGGTCAGCGTGGATCCATTCCTTGAGTCGGGGAAGCGCGTTGCCTATCGGCAATTCACCGGCGGAGGCTCCGGGGCTCGCGGCATTGGCGAGCAGGCGCGCGTCAATCTTCGCAACTTCCTGCTTCATCCGTTCGTTCAACTGCTGTTCGATTTGTTTCGCGACGGCGGGAGATGGCTTCCAGCCCGGGAGTTCGGCGATGTTCGACGCCGCCGCCGGAGCGTCGGATTCGACCGGATGACGGCGCACCGCGAAGTATTCCCGGGAAGATGCGGCGAAAACGGCCTGCTGAGCGGGCGGCACGGCGGCGAGAAATCCCAGGCCGAGCGAGCATCCGATGGGCGCGATGACCACGCGTTCGATGACGACGGGGATGGTGGAGCGGGGTGAGAGGCTGAGCGTCCACCGCTCCCCGGGCTGCGTCTTCTGCACAATCTCAGGGAAGAAATGAAGCGCGTGCGAATCGGGCTCCCACAACTCCTGCAAGCCGGCCAGGGGCGCGGCGGGGTTGGCGGGTGCGGCTACTTTGGTCGGAGTGGCGGAGAAGCGGCTGATGGGAGAGGCTGAGAATCGGGATTCCGTGTCGGTTGCGACCAGGAAGACGACGTGAGTCCGATCGTAGCGCGCGGCCACGAAGGCGGGTCCGGCGGCGGTGAGCCGGGACTCGCCGGTGGGCTTGGGCGCGGCCGCAGCTTCCTGGGCGCGCTTCTCGGCCTGCCTGCGGATTCCATCGCGCTCGATGCGATCGAAAATGGATCCATCGGTGGGGCGCTGGCTCACGCCCCAACGGTAGGCGGACCACATGATGAACAAATAGACCACCACGGCGGTCGCCACCCATTTGCCATTCTTGCGGTGCATCGTCTCTCCGGTTAAAGAGAAATGTAAATCGTTTGCAGCGAGGATAGGAGTGACTTTGGTTTGCGTGAAAATCAGCAATTCCGTTTTCACGCAGTGTCTAAAGTCCGCTCACGAACCTAGCGACCGCTGCCAGCACGGCTTCCGGTTGGTCGCGGTGAGCGGAGTGGCGACAGTCGGCGAGGGGCAGGATTTCGACGGGGCCGCCGGACTGGCGCGCGATGGCCTGGACTTGCGCCATGGTTCCGTACTGATCGTCGAGCCCTTGAATGGCGAGGATGGGGCAGGTGATGCGGGGAAGAGATTCTTCGATGTTCCAGTGGCGGAAGTCGGGATGGAGCCAGATGTTGTTCCATCCCCAGAACGTGCTCGCGGCGTCGCGGTGATGGCGAGCCAGTTTCTCGGCGAAGTTCGTGGTCTCGAATTTCACTTTGGCTTCGGCAATGCTGGCCACGCTGAGATCTTCGACGAAAACATGCGGCGCGAGCAGGACGAGGGCGCGCACGCCGCCGCGCGCTCCGGCGGGCTTTGTAGCGGTGTGGTCGGCACCGGCGTGTTTTGCGCCGGCAAAGATCAGGGCGATAGAGGCGCCGTCACTGTGGCCGATGAGGATGGGATTCTCGATTTTGAGTTGTGCGAGAAGGTCGGGAAGGGAGTGGAGAGCTTCGTCGTGCATGTAAGTGACGGGGCGAGGCTCGGTGATGATGTCGGAGTTGCCGGAGCCGTAGCGGGAGTAGACCGTGACCGGGCATCCGGTGAGGGCGGCAACGCGGGCAGGGAAATCTTTCCAGAGCGAGATAGAGCCCAGGCCTTCATGGAGGAAGACCAGTTCGGGAGCGCGCGAATCGCGGGCAGCGATGCGCCGCACCTCGAGACGACGGCCGCTCACGGTGACGTGGGAAATGCTATCTGCCGCATGGCGCTTGGACTTCCTGGTCGGGGGATGGAGAGGCTTCATCGAGTTGGTTCGCTAGAGAGTCAGAGCCGGGCGTTTTCCTGAAACTCAAAGACGCTGATACGCAGGT
The DNA here is from genome assembly GCA_963825155.1 of uncultured Acidobacteriaceae bacterium. Taxonomy (GTDB): domain Bacteria; phylum Acidobacteriota; class Terriglobia; order Terriglobales; family Acidobacteriaceae; genus Sulfotelmatobacter. The sequence goes on from CAWGRZ010000011.1 coordinate 367,345, forward strand.
TGCTAACATCCATGCTGAGTCCAAGCTGCATCGAACTACCAAGATATCGTAAGCTATAAATATAGATCAGGAGGATGCGTGCGCTGCCCTCGCTGCGGCAATGAGAATCAGGAGACGAACCGCTTTTGCGGTATGTGCGGAGCCACGCTGTTGCCGGCCGCAGCGCCGGTGGCTCCGCAACCTGCCGCCGCACCCGCCGCGCCCGCACCGCCGGCGACGCGGCCTGCGGCCCCGGTTTCCCAACCAGGTCCGGTCATCAGCGGGCCGTCGTTTCTGGGACTGAACCAGCCTGCGCCCGCGGCTGAGCCGCGGCGCGCCAGTTTCAGCCGCGACAGTCTCAGCATCGATCCGAAATCGGCCCCCAGTTCGCGCAGCCTGGACTACCTGTTGGAAGATGAGGAAGAACCCAGGCGTGGAGGCGCGGGTAAGTTCTTTCTGATTGTTCTGGCTTTGGCGCTAGCGGTGGGGTTTGGATATTTGCGGTGGAAGAATCAGGGGTTCGGGTGGTTGAACTCGAAGCCATAGCAAACCCACTACGGCGGTCCAGAATTCGGACGCGGCTGACTCCAGTTCGGGGGCAACGGCTTCGCCGGTTCCTGCGAATCCATCGCCGACGCCGGATTCGGCTTCACCTGACGCAGCGGCGCCCGCGGGTGCTGGCGCCTCCGCTGCCGCGAACCCGGCGACCGGGGCGGCGGCGCCCAGTGCGACGCCAGCGGGGGGAGACGCTGCCCCCGCGAGTGGTCCGGTAAAATCAGGTCCGGTAAAATCAGCGGCGGATCAGGCGCCGGCGACGAAAAGCACCACAGCCGACGCGACGGTGCCTAAGCCCGCATTTGATGCCGGTGACGCACAGGCTGCGGCCGGGAGCCCCGCTGGTTCAAATCCGGCGGCGAGCGATAATTCCGAACCCGAGGCCGCTGCTACTGCGGCGCCCAAGCCCCACCCCGTGGTCACGCCGCCGAAGCCCGTCGATACTGTGAGCGAGGCGCAGAAATATCTTTATGGAAAAGGAGCGCCGCAGGATTGCAATCGCGGTTTGCGAATCCTGAAGCCGGCCGCCGACCGAGCGAATCCCAAAGCGATGATTGAGATGGGAGCTCTGTACTCGGCGGGGCTGTGTACGCCGCGGGATCTTCCGACGGCATATCGGTGGTTCGCGCTGGCCCTGCGCAAGCAGCCTGACAATCAGTCGGTGCAGACCGACCTGCAAAAACTCTGGAGCGAAATGACGCAGCCGGAGCGGCAGCTCGCAATCAGGATGACTCAGTGACGCCGACTCCTCTCCGGAGCGAAGACCGAGGTTTTCTGACGCTCACGGCACGGCAAGAAGGCAAACCCACAATGACATCAAGGTTGCTCATGGCACAAGTCGGCGTGTTGCTGTTGGCGGGGGCATTCGCGATCCCCGCCGGCGCCGGTGGACCGCAAGGCGGCACGGAGACGCCAGCTCATCCGGAACATGCGATGGGAACCAGACTGAGAACCAAGGGGCTCAGGAATTTTGGCGAGGTCACGCCGAATCTTTATCGCGGAGGGCAACCTACGGGCGCGGGGATCGAGGCGCTGCAGAAGATGGGCGTTGAGATCGTGGTCGATCTGCGCGGGGGACGAAACCAGAACGAAGAGGCGGAAGTGACACGGCTGGGCATGAAGTACGTTTCAATTCCGTGGCATTGTCCGTTTCCGAAAGATGAGCCGTTTGCGCGTTTTTTGAAGGTGATCCAGGAGAATCCAGGCAAGAAAGTCTTCGTTCATTGCCGGCTGGGCGATGACCGCACAGGGATGGAGGTAGCGTCGTACCGCATGGCGGATGAAGGATGGTCGGCGGAAGAAGCGATGACAGAGATGCGGGCGTTCGGCTTCACCGCGGTGCATCACGTGATGTGTCCGGGGCTGGCCGATTACGAGGCCGAGTTTCCCGAGCGGCTGAAGAAGGACGCGGTATTCCGGGAGTTGGGCCCGCAAGTAGAGTCGGACAAGTCAAAGTAATATCCGGCCTCTGGAACCACCCCACCGACAAGGCACGGTCATCGAGCGGGGCCTAGTAATGTCCCCGCCCTGGCAGAGGATGCCGGGGCGGGGCTTTCCGCACAAGGCTGGTATACCTGGGAGGCGGGAGTTCACCGCACTTTTCAGGCTGCGATTCGGCGGTGATGGGTGGTTGGCAGTGGGAACCGGTCCTGGATGAGAATTACTTACTCAGCGGGATAGTGCGGCGAGACGCGAAAACGTTTCGGGTCGTGGCTGGAGAGCGATGAGCGGAAGAGATGCGCGGTACTGGATTGAGAGACTGAAGCTGAGTCCGCATCCGGAGGGCGGGTATTTCCGGCAGACTTACCGAGCCGATCTGGTGGTGGCGAAAGAGGCGCTGCCGGCAGGGTTTGGGGGGGATCGAGCGGCCTCGACGGCGATTTATTTTCTGCTGGAGGGCGAAAACTTCTCGGCGTTTCACCGGCTGCGGTCGGATGAAGTCTGGCACTTCTATGCGGGGGACCCGCTGGTGGTACATGTGATCGAGCCGGAGGGAAACTATTCGCGGATTCTTCTGGGGCGCGATTTGGAGGCGGGTCAGGTTTTGCAGGCGGTGGTGCGGGTGGGGTGCTGGTTCGCGTCGCACGTGGCGGATTGGAAATCGTTTGCGGTGGTGGGGTGTACGGTGGCGCCGGGATTTGAGTTTGAAGACTTTGAGATGGGAAAGCGGGAGGAACTGGTCGCGAAGTATGCGCAGCATCGGGGATTGATTGAGAGGATGAGGCGGGAGTAGGAGTTCCTTGTGACTTTCGTCGGCGCGGGCCGGTCAATGAGTGACATCGCCGATGTTTCAACAATTAGCGTTCGCATCAGGCATAATCAGCTCAGCATGAAACACCTATTTTGCTCTCTCATTTTTCTGGCGGGGAGTATGTTGGCCGCACAGAGCATCCCGCACGACCTCGTCGGGAAATGGGTCGTTCAGCGGGAACTACCCACGCGGACAATTTCGTGTTGGGGCGAAAAAGAGGCTAAAGCAATCATCGGGACCGAGATTGAGTACACGGCTGATTCGTTCAGGTGGAGGGATATTGTAGTCAAGCATCCCACCGTTACGGTTGCAGTCGTTAGCGCCGAACAGTTTCAGCGGGAGAACTCATCACCCAGTGTGAATGGCTCACAGGTTTCGTTTCGTCAGCTTGGTATAGACGTGCCGGAAATGAAACAGATAAGCATCAACCACGGGCCAGCGGAGATTACTGGCGCCACTACGGAAATACCCGGCGACGAGGTGTTGCTCAAGAATCGCAACGCCATCGTGTTCTCCGTTTGCAACGTCTATTTCGAGGCGAAGCGGCTCCGTCCCTAAGCTGATAGGATCAACGAATGTAGTGGAGATGTTACGCCAACTACCCCAACCCAAGCGGGGGAGGATTATCTGCCTGTTCGTGGAAATCGCTCTTCAATCAGTTGGCAGCGAATAACGATTGTTCGTCCACGAATCGACTCGAAACTTCCGTGGTAATCATCGCAATCCGGCAGGTTGTCCTTCGATGATCTCAGTCCCGAGTAAACGTCGATGAGAATGTGCGGGCCTTGTGAGCCAATGCGGGCCACCACATCGGGATTCAGATTTACTTGGTCAAATATCGCAGTCTCGCCGGGGTGAATCTCTTGCTTCACATCTCCTAGAACGACATCTCCCGATTTGATGTCCAGATACCGTGCATCCGTTCCTTGCTTAGGATGTCCCGTAAAGGTTCCGGCAACGATGATCGTTTCTTTGTTGTCGAAACCACGAGGAAGCCTATTTCCTAAACCATGCACCCAGCTGCGATGACGCTGCTCATGGGGAAGTATAAATTAGCGCAGGTGCCAGGGTTCAGAGATCAGAGATCAGGGAACAGAAATCAGGGATCGCAAAATTCACACTTGACATTGACGGACAATCCACTACCATATGGTTGTGGATAAATTAGGTACAACGTTTGCCGCTTTGTCGGATCCAACCCGGCGGGGGATGATCGAACGACTCTCCCATGGGCCTGCCTCTGTGCACGGATTGACGGAACCCTTTGCACTTTCGCAGCAGATGATTTCAAAACATATCGCCTACCTGGTGCGGGCGCGGATGGTGATCAAGACGAAGCGTGGACGAGAGAGTGTGTGCAGGCTTAGGCCAGCGGCGATTAAGACAGTCAGCGATTGGGCGATCAGCTATCGCCGATTCTGGGAAGAGAGCTTCGACAAACTGGATGTAGTTGTAAATCAAATGAAGAAAGATCAAATGAAGAAAGAGGAGGCCAGAGATGACAAAAAACACGGTGAACGAAATCGAGCGGATGGTCGTTACAAGAGTTTTTGATGCCCCACGCGAGTTGGTGTGGAAGGCGTGGACAGACCCGAAGTATGTGATGCAGTGGTGGGGACCGAAGGGCTTTACTGCGCCTGTTTGCGAGATGGATTTTCGCGTGGGAGGAAAATTCCTCTGCTGCATGAAGTCGCCGGATGGACAGGAGTTCTGGAATGCGGTTGAGTACCACGAGATTGTTCCGTACGAGAAGATCGTTTCCTTGATGTACTTTTCCGACTCGAAGGGAAACAAGGTTGATCCTGCGCAATTAGGAATAGAACATGAGGCCATAGACGGTGCGTACGACGTGACCATCTTTGAGGATCTCGGGAACGGCCGGACGAAACTCACCTTCATTGGAAATGAACCCATGGAGAGCGCGAAAAATAGCGGTCAAATGGAGGGCTGGAACCAGATACTCGATAAACTTGCCGCAGTTGTTACGAAGCTAGCGCAGGCGAAATAAGACGTTGACGTTTTGACGATCGTCTTGCGCGACATGCAGCTGAGGCTGGCGGCGAAGGCTTGGTTAGAACAGGCTTCTCGCCGCTCGGCCGAATAGTCGCCTTTCCGGATAAGTGACCCTTGGCTCAACTGTTGACTTCAGCCAATGCGCTCAGCGACCAATATTTACCGAAGTCAACATTAGTCCTGTGAAACGCGCTTATCGTCAATTGTTGCCGGATGGTCGGCAAACCGGAAGCTATCGTCAATTGGCGAAACATCCCCATTGCGCTCATTGACGTCTCTCGCGGGGAAGCTCTCGCGCCACATCGTTTACTTCACGGCGGCGGCTTTCTTGGGGAACATCTCTCCGATGCGCTTGATCTGGGCGCCGACTCCCTTTAGTTTTTCTTCAATGTGTTCATAGCCGCGGTCGATGTGGTAGACGCGGTCGATGATGGTCTCTCCGTCGGCAACCAGCGCGGCCAGAACGAGCGAGGCGGAGGCGCGCAGGTCGCTGGCTAGAACGGCGGCGGCGCTGAGCGGAGTTTTGCCGCGGACGACTGCGCGGCGTCCTTCAATCTTGATGTTGGCGCCCATGCGGACCAGTTCCTGGGCGTGCATGAAACGGTTCTCGAAAATATTTTCGGTGAGGATGGATGTGCCTTCGGCCTGCGTGGCCAGCACCATGAATTGTGCCTGACAGTCGGTGGGGAAGCCGGGATATTCTTCCGTGCTCATGTCGGCGGCGGTGAAAGGATTGTCGCCCATGACGCGGACGGAGTCGGCGGAGGACTTGGTCTTGACGCCGGTTTCGTGAAGCTTGCTGAGAAGAGCGCCGAGGTGTGAGGGATCGCATCCGGCAATGTTGAGATCGCCTCCGGTCAGGGCGCCGGCAATGATGAACGTGCCGGCTTCGATGCGGTCGGGAATGATGCGGTGCTTCGCGCCTTTTAATTTGCTGACACCTTTCACGCGGATGGTGGGGGTGCCGGCGCCTTCGATCTTGGCTCCCATCTTATTAAGAAGGTCGGCCAAGTCGGCGACTTCGGGCTCGCGGGCGCAGTTCTGAAGAATTGTTTCACCGTCGGCAAGAGTCGCGGCCATGAGCAGGTCTTCGGTGCCGGTGACGGTGATCTTGTCGAAAACAATTTCCGCGCCTTTCAGGCGATTGGCCCTGGCTTCGACGTAGCCGTGATCCTGGGTAATTTTGGCGCCTAGGCTTTCGAGTCCCTTGATGTGCAGGTCGATGGGCCGTTGCCCGATGGCGCAGCCGCCGGGGAGGGAGACGCGAGCGTGGCCGCAGCGCGCGATCAGCGGACCGAGGACGAGGGTGGAGGCGCGCATGGTCTTGACCAATTCGTAGGAGGCTTCGGGAGCGGCCAGCGTGGCGCAGTGGATAGTGGTGCGGTGCTGGGCGCGTCCGTAGCCCAGTTCGACTTCGGCGCCCATGGCGGCCAGGAGGTTGCGCGTGGTCTGAATGTCGCGGACCTGGGGAACGTTCTCGAGGATGACGGGCTGATCGGTGAGCAGGGCGGCGGCCATGCAGGGCAGCGCGGCATTTTTCGCTCCGCTGACGCGGACGGTGCCGAGCAGCGGCTCGCCGCCGCGGATTACGAACTTGTCCATGAAGGAGTCCTAAGCCCATATTGTAGCGGGGACGAGGCGAGGAGCTGTTGATTGGCAGGGCACGCACGAAAACAAGTCATCCCCAGGGACATTGAGGAAGCGAGGAAATCCCTACACTTCGACTTCGCTCAGGGCAGGTTCTTCGCAAGAAACGCGACAGGGGTCGGGAGCAACGTCTGTCTCGCTTTCTCAGGGAACGATTTTGAAGACTACTCCCGCGGTGCCCGTTCCGCCAGCGGATGCAGTTCCGTACAGAGCGCCCCCCAATCCGCGTGTCAGACTGGCGAGGGGTGAACTGCCATCGTTTCCGAAACTGTAGAGAACTGCTTCCTGCTCGTTCGTCTCCAAACGAAATACCGTGCCGATCCCGTTGGCTCCGCCTTTGAACGTGGTTCCGTAGAGGTTGCCGGCAGAATCTGCGACGAGGCCGGTCCGCGGATCATTTCCGTCGGGGTTGCCGGAGAAGGTGTAAAGCACGGATTCATTTCCGCTGGAATCGAGTTTGAAGATGGTTCCGCAGCCGAATCCCTGGCAAGTAGTGCCCACGTAATAGCCGCCGAACCTCGTCGTGCCGTAAAGATTGCCGGCGCCGTCACGCATCAGATTCCCGACGGGACGGGCCCCGTCCAAACCCACTCCCCAATTGAAGCTGTAGAGCACGGTGAAGGTGCTGTTCCTGGCTAGTTTGTAGACGGAACCGTAGCCGTGTGCGCCGCCATCGTAGGTGGTCCCGTAAAGATTTCCCCCAGAGTCGCCAACCATGTCGCCGTCGGGAGCCTTCCCGTCAGCTCCACCGAAAGTGTGCAAGACCGTTAGCTTTCCGGAAGTATTCAGCTTGAAGATCGTGCCGCACCCCGTCACATAAGTACTCAGCACGCTGCGGCAACTGGTGTTACCGCCGAGGCTGGTAGTGCCATAGAGATTGCCCGCAGCATCCCGGACCAGCGCTGTTAGCGAATTGAACCCGTCTGAGGTATTTTTGAACGAGTGGAGCACACTTTCCTTACCGGTGGAGTCGATCTTGAAGATGGTGCCTCCTCCGCCGGCTCCGAACTCGGTCGTGCCGTAAAGGTTGCCCGCAGAGTCGCGGATCAGCGCTGCCACCGGATTTGCTCCGTCGGTGCCACCTCCGAAGTTGTAGACGATCTTCGTGTTGCCCTTGTTATCGATCTTGAAGACCGTACCGTAGCCGGCGGTACCTCCATAGGCAGTGGTGCCATAGAGGTTTCCGGAGGAATCCCGAATCAGATGAGCCGAAGGGACAGAACCGTCGGGCATTCCCTTGAAGCTGTAGAGCGTGGATTCGGTTTGAGCGAACCCAGAGGCCGCCAGAGCGGTCACGGCGAAGATCAGAAACGTCCACGATATTGTGCGCAACATGGGTCCTCCTCGTTGGAGAGTACAGCTTATGCGCGCGATTAGGGGTTACTGACTGACTGCTGGAGAACATCCTGGGGGCGGGTGCGGAGAACGCTAGCATGAAAGATTGTGAGGGGACAAGATGCAGAAATTTGCAAGGTCGAGATGTTGGGCAGTTACACGACTGGGTAGCCAAACTGCCCGTGGCCACATTCACTGGCGACGGGC
>CAWGRZ010000012.1:0-685373 GCA_963825155.1 uncultured Acidobacteriaceae bacterium
GAAGATTCTGGTACAGCGATTCGAGGTGCTTGCTCATAGTGTGTTCTCCCTCACAAAAAGAGTTTCTAAGCTCGATCAACGTGCATCTCGAACGATTGCGATCAAGCCAGAGGTAAAGCGAGGATAGCGTCAAGTCTTCTTCGCCTTCACGGGAGGCACCAGTGCGACAGCGGCCTCGGTGGTGAGCAGGCGGAAAGTGAATGTCTCCTGCAGGTACAGACGGACCGCTGCATCGTTGTGGTTGAGGTAGCCGATGGAGACGTCCTGCCCGATGTGTAGTTCGAAATCACCACCACGAGTGGTTAGCACGAAAGCGCCGGCGATGGCGGGCGCCCAGATGATTTGATCTTTGACCAGCCGCTTGACGTGCTCCAACACAGGGTATCCGTGGTCGCTAGTTTCGGCGAGTGCGGTGTAGGCATCGGCGCCGAGGAGCACCGAGTAGGGGCCATTGACCCCGACGAGACGCAACTGGCTCAAGCTTTGAGCGATGGCATCGGGGTACTCGCGCACGTCGGCGGGGAGCGTCATGATGGGATTGCTGGTGCCCTGGCGGATGCCCCCAATGCCGGCGGCGGCATACCCGTCGAATATGGCGGCGTCCTCGGCAAAGGCGATCTGTCGCGCGGCGTCCTTCGCAGGTTGCCAGTCCGAATCGTTCGCTCCACGGTCGACATCGTCGATCGCGTTGCGATCCAGTTCAAACGGAACACGTAGCTCGACTAACGCCTTCACCTCTCGCTGGCTCGCGACGATGCCTTTCGCCGGTGCGGCGATTGTCCTCAGGTGGCCGGTGCCGATCGCAGAAAGCGCAGTGCCGGCCGGGCCTTTCAGGTCGACAACGCGCCGTCCGGCGAGATAGCGCTTGAGCGTCCGTGATGTTTCCTCTTCGATTTGAGCCCATGCCGAATCGGAAATGGGGGCAAGTTCACGATGGAGATTATTCATGCTGTCATGTCTCCTTTGAGAGATCCGATGCGGAGCGAACCGTCGCGCACCGATGAGATGGATGGAGAAGGTTCGATCAGCCGCCGGTGCTGCCGGAGATCCCGCAGCCGTCGGCTGGGTTTGATCTTCGGATACGTTCTCGAGAAACGTCGCCGACGGCACAAAGAACAGGTTTCCAGTGACGGCACGGCTGAAGTCGAGCAGCCGGTCGTAGTTGCCGGGAGGACGGCCGATGAACATGTTGTCGAGCATCTGTTCGATGGTGCGGGGCGAACGGCTGTAGCCGATAAAATAGGTGCCAAACTCAGCCGTGCCCCGGTCGGCCGAAAGGCATGTTGTCGCGCAGAATCTTGATCTCTTTCCCGTTCTCGACGATTGTGGTGAGCGCGTTGTGTGCTGAGGTTGGCTTGACCGAATCGTCCAATTCGATATCGGAAAGCTTGGTGCGGCCGATGATGCGTTCCTGCGCCTCCGTGGAGAGAGCGTTCCATGCGTCAAGATCGTGGAGATATTTCTGCACGATGACATAGCTGCCGCCGGCAAAGTCAGCGTCCTCGTCGCCCACTAAGCACGGCGTCGGCCGCTGCGGCGCCCCTGGGATTCTCCGTCCCGTCGACGAAGCCGAGCAGGTCGCGGTCGTCGAAGTAACGGAAACCTTGAACTTCGTCCACCGGCGAAACGGCATTTCCGAGACGCGCCATAATCTGCGTGGCCAGTTCGAAAGACAGGTCCATGCGCTTGGCGCGGATGTGGAACAGCAAGTCGCCCGGCGTAGAGACCGCATGGCGCGCTCCGGCGCGAATCTCCCGGAAGGGATGCAGTTCTGCCGGCCGGGGCTGCCCAAAAAGGCGATCCCACGCGTCGGAGCCAAACCCGATGACGCAAGAGAGTCCTCCCTCCAGGTCACGAAATTCCACGGCGCGCACCAGCGCGGCGAGGTCTCCGCAAAATGAGCGCAGAGTGGCACGACTTTCAGAGCCCGGGTTGAGCGTCACGACCAGGAAGATCGCAGCGCGGGTGAGCGGCGCGGCTACTGCCTGTGCGAGGGCAGGAGATCTGGTTGCCGCTACGGGAGGGCTCATCGGATTGGGATCGTGATCGGCCTTCATTGGGTGTCGTCGGTGCGTCCATCAAGCCGCTTTGGTTTCGCTTTCCGATTTTTCCAGGCGCCCGCCAAACTGATACCGCGATATTTCCTATGCAGCATACAGGAACGGGCGCTCTCCGTGGCTCCTCCAGAAGTAGGCGAGGATGATCACACTTGCCACTGCCGCGTAGGCACACCATAACGACGTGAACGCGTATCGTTTGACCTCCAATACAACCAGCAGTATCGCGAGGTTTGCCGCGCCGAAGATTACCATCATCTTGATCTTGGAAAAAAACAGGGAGCCACAAGTTGCAATCACATAGAGCACCGCAACCGCCGTGTTATTAGCGGCTTGATTTATGTACACGATGCTGTTTCCTCTGACATACAGCTGTAATGGGAATGCCGTGAGCGCCCACAAAATATAGAGCGTAGTTGCTCCGCCCAGAACGTCGTGCGCCACGGCAGGCGAAAGAATCCCATCCAGTCCCAGCCAGACGAATCCCTCCATAAACTGATGAACGGCGAATAGCATGGGAAGCGCTGCGAAAAGCAGTTCGCGCCGGTGCTTCACCTTGGTCAAGGTGACGACGCCGACGGCACCCAGAACTCCGCTGCCTACGAAATTCGCGGTGGCTGAGAAACACATAGCTGGCCTATCCTCCACTGCGGAAATCGCGCAGATGCCTCCTAAGAGTTGTGGGCCCTGGGATCGTCGTTCGCACTGACGTACTCAAGCCCAAGCGGCCCAATCGCGGTCACTTGCGTTATGTACTCACTGGATTTCGCCCAGTGGAAATGGGACGTATTGCCCGGCAGAACGATGACGCTTCCGGGCGGATATGCCTCCAGCTTTTCCGGATTGAACCGATCGCCCAGGCCGATATAGAAAACACCCGAGATTACTGTATAGACGCGGTCCTCCGGGTGTCGGTGTGGCATGAGCTTAACGCCATGGGGCACTCGGACCCTGATCGTGTAGGGGCCGGCTTCCGAGGGCTGACCCACGATGACAGCCAGGCGGACCGAAGGTGGGAACGCCGCGAAGGGCTTCCAGTTGATGTCTTCGGACAGGACCGATTTGAAAACGTCTTGGCCTGGCTGATGCGCTGCAACCATACCTTGTTGTGGTCTCGTCATCACTGCTGTTGTCTCATTTGGCATATAACGTTCCTCGTAATTTAGGCGTGGTAGACACTTCCGATTAGACACAGGAGAACGTTGGGGCAGCGTACCTGATGGAGGCACTCGACGGCGCCTAGCCGGGCACTTGATTTCGCAGCACGCAGCCGTTCAACGCTTCTGGTACGGGTGGAAGATGTAGTCCTTCGCCTTCACTGGCGTATGGCACGCGTATCCGCAGTCTGAAGGGCTTTTGGCATCGGCCGTGAACTTATCGGATGCGGGGTCGTAGTTGAACACCGCGTATCCCCATCCGCCGCTTTTCGAAAATCTCTTGCTGTCCTTTTCCATCACGAAAGCCTGGGAAAAGACGTCTGGCACTTCCACGGCGAAAGGGGCCTCCGTGCTATTCTTCAACTTCCACTGGAGCTTGACGATCATGGACCCTTCCGGAAAAGGCTGGCCGTTAGCGGGGACGCCGGCTTTATACGCGTTGATCATCGTGGGATTCGCGACGATCACCTTGAGTATTTCGGTGGTTCGGGCGGAGGAAACGTCGGCCCAGTCCTCGTATCCCCTGAAGTTGGAGAAGGCAATTCCGCCCGGCGATACAAGCGAGTACTTGTCCTTGTCTTGGCTCTGCGCGTGAAGGACTATGACGCCGAGGACGGCGACCACCGCCACGGCTGTCGCAACGATGGAAAAGCCGGCGATGCGTCTCACGGCGGCGCGTGTTTCTATCCTTTGTTCTTGTTGTCCTTGCGGCACAGATTTTGTCACAAGTTCGGACATGGTGTGTTCTCCTGCACAAGAGTTTTCTAGCTCGCTCAACATGCAACTCGAGCGATTGCGATTAAGCCAGACGTGAGGGGGTAAAGCAATTGGACCTTGGTATCGATAGCACCTTCGTATCGGGTGTGCCGGCGGAGGTTTCCTTCGCTTCGATCGACTTTCAGGCTGGCTCGATGGAGAAAAGCCGTATGCCCCAGGCCTGAATACACGGCAGTCGATACGAAAGTATGGGCGATACCATCGTCCAATTGCGCGGTCCGTTTTGTTCTGGCTGAATGGTCGCGGGGGAAAATCCCATGACGACTATGAACGGACCTACCAAGCTCACACAGATGAACGCACCCGCGAAACCCACGCAGATTCGCCTGACCCGGCGGTCGCCCGCCTATTGGCGCGTCACGATCGACAACCCGCCGATCAACGTCATGGGCCCGGAGATGGTGAAGCAGTTCCAGGAAGTCATCAGCGCTCTCGAGGCCGACGAGCAAGTCAGGGTCGTGGTCTTCGACAGCGCGGTCGACGACTACTTCCTGAATCATTCGGACTTCACGGCCAAGATTGAAGACCTGACCTCGCTGCCGGAGGGCACCACGGGCTTGCCGCCTTGGCCGGACTTTCTTGTGCGTCTGACCCGCTTGCCGGTTGCGTCCATCGCCCTCATCCGCGGCCGTGCCACCGGCAACGGCAGCGAGATTACGCTGGCCTGCGACATGAGCTTTGCCAGTCGTGAGAAGACCGTCATCTCACAATGGGAGGTGGGTGTGGGAATGGTCGCCGGGGGAGGCCCCATGGCTCGGCTTCCCGGACTCATCGGTCGAAACCGTGCCCTCGAAGTGCTCTTGAACTCGGAAGACATCAGAGCAGACCAAGCCGAGGCTTACGGCTACATCAATCGCGCCTTGCCCGACGCCGAGCTAGATGAGTTCGTAGAAGCGCTCGCGACGCGGATCGCCAAGTTCGACAAATGGGCGATCGCCCAGACCAAGCGCCTCGTCAACACCAGCCTGCCGCCGGATGTCGAACTCGGCGCCGGGTGGGATGCGTGCATCGCTTCACTCGGGCGACCTGCCGCACAAAGTGGAATCAACGCGCTGATGGAGCGCGGCTTCCACAAACCCGGGGATGTCGAAAGTCGACTCGGATACTACCTGGGCCAACTCGCGCGCTAGGTCGGCACTCGACGCGGCTCCGAACTCCGGACTTCACGGACGGAACGCGCTCGAAGCCAAGCTTGGTTGCCAGGACACGGAAGGACAGTTGGAGATGAAAAAAGACCGGCGCGGAATCAACCCGGCTTCGAAGCCGCGTGGAGATGGTTGTGTCGAATGCCTAGCGTCACCGAAAGGCTGGTGGTTTCACCTCCGTCGGTGTGCGGAGTGTGGGCACATCGGATGCTGTGACAGTTCTCCGGGCCAGCATGCGTCCAAGCATGCGGCGGCAACAGGGCATCCGATCATTGCCAGCTTCGAGCCGGGGGAAGATTGGTTCTACGATTACGAGAAGCGGGGGATGATCACGATCAAGGGTGTGGAGTTGCGTCCGCCACATTCGCATCCGGAGGGGCAAACATCACCGGGACCGGCAGGGAGAGTTCCAGTCAATTGGGAATCGCTGCTGCACTAGCTGGCGTCGGTCGATTTTTATGAATGGGAGCGGGACTCGGGACATCGTATTTGTAATGAGCACCGTATCGAAAGGAGCCATCAATGAACGCGGTACAAATCGATCAGAAGAGCTATGAGATGCCCCCGCGCGAGGGGATCAGCATCGCGCATTTTCTCACCGTAGCCGACGTCGAGCGATCGGCCCGCTACTACGAAAAGGTCTTCGGCGCTCGCATTCTGACCATGGGTGACGGCAACGCGCCTCCGTACCTCCAGCTTGCGAATATCTGGATGATTCTGAACGTCGGGGGCGGGCCGACCCCGGATAAGCCGACGGTAACGCTCAGCGTCCCCGACCCGAATCACATCAACAGCTTTATGAATTTCCGTGTTGCAGATATTCAGGCGTGCTACGAATTGTGGAAGAGTCGAGGAGCCGAGTTCCTCACGGAGCCAATACCCAAGTACGGCGAGATCCGCTGCTACATCCGCGATCCAGACGGCTACATTATCGAGGTCGGACAAAGCACTACCCTCACGTACGGTTAGCACTTGGGGCGGATTGGGATGCCGACTCTGCGCTAGTCGTGGCGCTTCTGCCGATCTTTGCCTTGAACAGTCCCCCGCTCTGACACCGAAAGGAGTACCGGATGGTCGCCACAAACGAACTGAAAGAGGCCGCCCGCGTGATCCCGCCTGTCGCGTCGAACACGCTCAGTGTGAATGTCTTTACCGCCCCGGGAAAGACTATGGTCGGTGAGCGCCCAAAGCCCTTCGGCGAAGCGCTCGGTTTTGACCCGATCACGTCGACTTTGATCTTCGGCGAGTACGACGCGGTGCTGGTGGACGCAATGGGGACTGTGGCTGAGGCCGAGGCTCTCGCGGATTGGGTCGCTCTGCACAACCGCAACCTAGAGACCATCTATATAACCCACGCCCACTTCGACCACTTCTACGGCCTTAGCATTCTGCTCGACCGTTTCCCCGGCGCTCGGGCGATAGCAACACCCAAGACGGTGAAGGCCATGCAGATGTCTTTCACTCCCACTGTGGAGCGGTTGGCCCGCCGTATGTTTCCTGGGCAAGTGGCCACGAAGTTGGTTCCACCTGAGCCCTATGGGCCCGACACGTTCACTCTCGAGGGCCACGAATTGCGCATCATCGAGCAGGGTCGCACGGATAGTCCGGATTCGACGTCTCTCTACGTTCCATCGATCGGCCTGATCGTCGCTGGCGACGTTGTCTACAACCAATGCCGCATGTATGTCGGCGACACCACCCCCGAGAGCCGAAGGAACTGGATCGCGGACCTGGACCGTTTAGCGGCGCTGAACCCGACGATGGTTGTCGCCGGTCACAAGAAGCCGGGCGCGCCCGACTCTCCCTCTACGATCCAGGACACCAAGCGTTACCTCGAGGACTTCGATCGGCTGCAGAAAACCGCGACGTCCGACCAGGAGCTGTTCGATCAGATGACGGAACTGTATCCGCATTGGGTAGCCAATCAGTCGTGGTTGATGTTCGGATTCCCACAGCCATAACCCACATCAAATTTCAGGAAACAGATTCGATTTCAAGATTCGATTTCAAAAAGGAGAACAAAATGGCAATAAAAGGAAAAGTCCTGGTACTAGTCTCGAGCGGTCGCGGCTTGCCCCTGAAAGATGGCAAGGTTTATAAGGGCGCTGGCTATTACCTCAACGAGTTGACGGTTCCGGTTCGCGCCCTGATGAAGGAGGGCTACGAAATCACCTTCGCCAACCCCAAAGGCAACGCGCCCCAAGTGGATGTGCATTCAGAGGTCGCCGATTTCTTCGGCGGGGACGCGGCCAAGCTTCAGGACTATATGTTATTCCGCGACGGCCTGGCTGGGCTCAGAGATCCAAGCCGCATCGCGGATGTCATCGCATCGGGCCTGGATCAATATGACGCGGTTTTCGTCCCCGGAGGTCATGGCCCGATGATCGATCTTCTCGATGACCCCAATGCCGGCATAGTGATGAGACACTTTCACGAAACATCCAAGCCTACGGCTGTGCTCTGCCATGGCCCGATTTCACTACTCTCGGCTCTTCCGAATTCGACGGAGGTCGTCGCCGCGCTGGCGGCGGGCGATGCCGCCGGAGCACGCGCAAAGGCTCAAGGCTGGATCTATTCCGGATATAAGATGACTATCTTTTCGACAGCGGAAGAGCAGCAGCGGGAGCCGCTTGAGATTGAGGGTAAGGTTCTCTTCTACCCGGACTTCGCCTTGCGTACGGCGGGCGGTGAGGTAAGTGTGCTCGCTCCATGGACGAGCTACGTCCTTCAGGACCGCGAGCTGATCTCAGGCCAGAACCCGTTCTCTGATCAAGCGCTTCTGAACCTTCTTCTACCGGCACTCGATCGGAGGAGGGAGTCGGTTTCAGCGGCATAAGAATAGGGGACGCCCAGAAAGAGCTGCTTGAGAAAGGGACGACACTTAGAGGGCGCAGATATCGATGAAATACTGCGTTCGGCCGTTTTTCGCTGATGCCGGTCGAGGTCGGACAGAGCACCGACCTCACCTAAGGCTGACATCGGCGCGCCTGCCGGGGCAAATCGGTGTAACACCGGGTACCGTTACGGCGTTTCCCTTGGATGGAGGCACGAGAGATGGAGTGGAAACGGTTGGTCCAGTTTGCGCTGCAGGGTAGCAGTGAGTTGGAACAGTATGCCATCCTGCTGGTCCGCGTTTCGATCGGGCTGTTCTTCGCCATCTCCGGGGCAAACAAATTGTTTGTCGCCGGCGGCACGAAACCTGTTTACGACACGCTGGTTAAAGCCAAAGTCCCGTTTCCCCGCCAGACGGCTTATTTCGTGGCGGGTGTCGAGTTCGTTGGCGGATCGTTAGTGGCCGTTGGCTTTCTTTCAAGCGCGGCCTGCACGGCTTTATTGATCGATATGATCGTCGCCACCTTGACCGAGGCGATTTCCACCCTGCCGAAAGGACTTTCGCCTCTTAACTGGCTCGACGATTTCCTCTACCTTCCGGAAGTCCTGTACGTGCTCTTCTTTGCGTGGCTGATCTGCTCCGGCCCGGGAAAGTTCAGTGTCGATTACTGGCTCGCCGGCAAGTTGCTCGGGTGATCGATCGACGAAACGCTTGTTGCTGGAGTTAGAGCTTTGCGCGCAGCGACTGCTAGGGATGCTCGATCTGCAGTACGATCTTGCCGGACTTGTGTGGCGCGCCCGCAAGCATGCGTTGCGCCTGGCGCGCCTCCGAAAGCGGCAGGATTGAGCCCACACGCACTGTGATTCTGCCCGCGTCAAATAATGTTGTGAGTGTTTGCAGGCGCGCGGTGGTCACCTCAGCATAGAAGAAAATAGCCTCTGTTGGGAGCGGCTGCGTCGAGACCGAGGTGACGAGTTTGCCTCCAGGTTTCAACGCAGCGACACAACGTTGAAACGTACTGCCCCCGACCGTGTCCAGGATTGCGTCCACCTGTGGGAGGGCCTGCTCGAATGCCGGCTTGCTCGAGTCGATGATGGATTTCACGCCCAATGATCGCAGCAGGTCCTCGTCGTCGAGGTGGGCGATGGCAACGACGTGGATTCCGGCGTCTACGGCCATTTGTACGGCGTAGGCCCCGACGTTCCCCGCGGCTCCGACGACCATTACCGTTTGTCCGCGCATCGCTTCTGCATACTGGAACAGCATTTGCCACGCGGTTACCGCAATGACGGGAGCCGATGCTGCTTCTACATAATTCAGCGATTTCGGTTTGCGGGCGATCATCCCGGAGGTGGCTACGGCGAATTCGGCCTGGGCGCCACAGAACTGCGGATTGGTGACGCCATAGACTTCGTCGGCCGGCGCGAAGCCCGTAACGCCAGGGCCGATCCTCTCGACCACACCGGAGAAGTCCGACCCGAGGGTGAGCGGAGGTTGCGGGCTCACCTTGCTCTTGCCCTCCCGGATGATCGCGTCCCAGGAAGCGACGCCCGCGGCCATCACGCGCACCAGAGCTTCGTTTGGGCCCGGCGACGGCATCGGGACATCCTCGACCACCACGACGTCGGGCGGCCCGAAGCTATGAATCCTCGCTGCTTTCACTGCCAATTTTCTCCCCGCCTCGAAGAGGCTCGAAAGCCGATTCATCCGAAGCTAAAAGACGACCGCAATAGTTCGTGTCGTCTGTTTCGCAAAACAATGTCAAGCCACCAACAAGATCTTCCCGACACCGCCTTTTTCTGCCGTCGCTTGAGCCTCGGCCGCGTCACTGAGTGGCCAGTTTCTGGCTAATCGGGATAACCAGCTTGCCATCTCGCACCGCTTCGGCCATGAACTCGATCGTTTTCCGGTCGAATTTCGAGAACACATGCACCACTTTTACAGACGAGTATTTCGCGGCGTTCTGCGGCACATCTACAACCGATGCATAGACTCCTCCCGGCTTAACCTTGGCGATCAGCTTCTCGGCGATTCTGCCGCCGACCGTATCCGCCACCGCATCGAGCATCGCAAGACTTGCAATCGCGGTGTCGTCGTCGGTTGCGACCGCCTTATCTGCACCGATGGTCTTCGCTTGATTCATCTGAGTCCTTAGCACCCCCGCAATCACAGTCGCTCCCCGTTGCTTAGCAGTGAATACCGCCGAACGTCCGACATTTCCTATGGCACCTACTACCAAAACCGTCTGGCCGGCTTTAATTTCCGTAGCGGAAAGGAGTTGGTTGCCGGTCGTGGTCACCAGCGGCAAAGCCGCCGCCTGAATCAAGTCGAGACCCTTCGGCACCTTTGCCAACACCTCTGCCTTCACGACACAGAGTTCGGCGTAAGTATTGTCCGCCATCGCGAACACTTGGTCGCCGGCGGAAAAGGCCGCCACTCCCGGCCCAATCTTGACGACCGTCCCCGCGAGATCGACGCCTATGAGCCCCGGGAACTGGAGAGGGTAAAAATCCTTCGTTAGTCCGGCGCGTCGCTTGTAGTCGATCGGATTCACGCTCGCAGCCGCGACCCGTACCAGCACCTCGCCCGGGCCGGGTACGGGATCAGGATAGTCTTCAAATTTCAGCACTTCCGGACCGCCATATTCGTGGACGACGATTGCTTTCATGCTTCATCTCCTTAGTACGGTAGGCACACCGTCACTAAATAAGTTAGATGTGCAAAGCGAGAATTGTTCGCCGAGTCGATGGAATCTTGAAGTCGAAACTGCAGATCACCGGAATATGCATGGCGAAGTAGTTTCAATGAGAAGCGACGCACCGATTCTGGTGCTCGACATGGCTCGTCTTCGCTGAAGTTCGGCATTTCGCCCACTTCAGCACATCCCAGATCTCCGACTGCAAGTAAAAGCCTGACGAGATGCAAGGCGCTATCACTCCTTCGCTAACGGCATCATGAACCAGTTCGTACGCTGCTTCGTAACCCGGGATCTGCACTCGCTTGGCGAGTTCGATCAGTTCCTGCAGCGGAAGTTCCCGTTCAGCAATCATCGAAAGCAGCAACATAAGCCCGTCGGGACCCGCGAACCGGTCAAGAGCTAATCCCTCTACGATGCCCCGGTTTTTTCTGAATTCGTCTCGCGGATTGTACTGACATCCGTATGGCTCTCGCGATCTTGCGCTGGTGTTGCGACGGTGCACTAACCGTAAACCGCTTACTTTCGGTTTTCCCTTGGTGTCCTCTGCCGCAAGCCACTCCACCCAGCCTGCCTGCAGATCGGTCACAAGTTCGCCGCAACTATCGCATCGCCAACCGGATCGAATGGATTTATCTCTCGACATAACTCTCACAGTCATCCTTCCATGCGAACTAGCGTGAGGCGAGGTTCCACAAACCAGTTGAGCCTCACCTCACGATGCATTCAACGGGTCACCGCTTTCTTTTGAGGATGAATACCCAGTTCGTGCCACGACGTTTCCGCCAGGTTCACGCCGTAGTAGCCTGCAGCTTTCTCGATGTTGGCGAACGCCAAAGCGCGATCGGCATCTGAGACGTCGATGACTTGATCGAATCGCGCGATCGCATTACGGACATGCTGTGCGTCGGTCAGAGGTTCTTTACGCTGCTTCGGAAACGCGTACACGCTGTCGGGCAAGTCGCTCTGCGTCGTCAGCCGTCCATGTTTCTCGTGAGGTTTCCAGGTTGCTTCCGGCATGTCTCTACCGTCCTTTCTCCGTACAGCAGAGGGCTAGCGGAGTCTGTCCCACCGAGCGAATCGGCTGCATGGACGATTACACCCGAGGTGCTGCGGCGAATCAATTGGACGATGGTATCGGCGATACCTTTGTATTGGGCCCCGTGGATTAAAGTGCGCCCGAGTCTGTTTCCATATCGCGATAGGACGTCGATCTAGGGACCGTCCCGGTCTGTAACCATGGCAGCGTCGGCGGTGCCGCGGTCGAGTCGACGTTAAGTCGTACCGCGAGCGCCCGTCGCCCAGCACTTGAAGAGCTAATACCAACGTATCCCCAATACCATCGTCCAATTGCCTCATTTTGACGCCTCTGTTTTTATGCATTGAGCGCGGACGAATCAGATTCGGTATCCGCAGAGATGAAAAGTTCTCAGGAGCACACTATGGCTCAAACCAGTGTCACCGCAGCGTGAGTACAACGGCAAGTTCATGTCCGGCCAAATGATTCTGCGCGGGGGGATCGTGCGTCACTCCTGCGAGCCAAGTTCGGGCGACCTATCGGAATTTCTTTCCACCGGCAACCAGATGGCAGTTCTCCGGGATTCGCTTGGCACGCTGAAAGGATTCATTGAAATGGCAACCTATGTTCAGACAGCTGACATTGGACATTTTGCAACGGCGGATGAGCGCGAAGCACTCACTCGCGAAGCTCTGACTTGCGAAGTGCGACGCGGCTTGACCGCACGGCCACGCTCGCTCTCACCCTGGATGTTCTACGATGCGGAAGGGTCGCGCCTTTTCGAGCGCATTACGACGCTTCCCGAGTACTACCCCACCCGCACAGAAAGGGCCATCCTGGCGGGATACGCAGATGCGATCATTGCTGCAGTTCGCGGCGACGGATCGTTGCCGTTGCGCCTGGTTGAGTTGGGTGCCGGCACGGCCTCCAAAACCTGCATTCTGCTCGAAGCTGCTTTGCGCGTTTCCGACGATGTCGCCTACATGCCAGTTGATGTCTGCCCCGACGCTCTTGAGTTGGCGTGCCAAAACGTTGCATGCGCATTGCCGGAAGTGCGAATGCAGCCCATCGTCCGGAACTATGTAACTCACCCGCTCCAGCTCGACCCGTTCGACGGCATTACGCTCGCACTGTACATCGGCACGAGTATCGGCAACTTCTCGCCTGAAGAAGCGCAACTCATTCTGCGAAACCTGTGTAGTCAGTTGCAAACCGGAGATGCGCTATTGCTCGGTACAGATATGGTGAAAGACGAACGCACGCTCCTGGCTGCTTATGATGACAGGGATGGAATCACCGCAGCGTTCAACTTAAACATCCTGCGCCGCCTTAATAGAGAATTAGGAGCCACCTTCGACACCGCTTGCTTCCGTCATCGCGCAATTTGGAATTCCATTGAGTCTCGCATAGAGATGCACCTCGAGAGCACGCAAGAGCAGCATGCAGGCATCGGGCACACGGATATTGATGTTCACTTCATGCCCCGCGAAACCATTCACACCGAAAACAGTTACAAGTTCACAGATCAGGGAATTCGCAACCTGCTCGAAGAGGTCGGGTTTGAGATCAGAGGGGCGTGGAAAGACGGTCGCGATTGGTACACTCTTTCGCTTGGGTGTCTCCGGTAGTACTTGAGAAACGATGCGGCCATGGCGATCGGAAAACGCCAAGCACTCGGAATTTCATGTCACTCGCCGGAAGCCATCAAGGGTTGCCGCCACTATTTCTAGGAGCTTACGGAAAACCTTTCCTCACGAGAGCATACGCGATAAACAACGCAAAACAGGGCCGTTCGAAAGAGACTCACGATCAAGAATTCGACAGGGCCCGCCATCATCGCTTGCACTGTCTTGGGCACATCACGGTGGCCGGTGATAAAAATAATTGGCATGTCAGTCCCTTCTTTAGCGATGCGCTTTTGCAGTTCGAGACCATTAATTCCTGGAAGAGAAATGTCAAAAATGAGACAGCTCGGAACGGGGACTCGTGGATGGTCGAGGAATTCTTGCGCGGAGGCGAGTGTCTCCGGCTGCCAGCCAGCGTGGCCGATCAAGAACTCCAGAGATTCGCGAACCGAAATATCATCGTCAACAACGAACACGATTGATGTTGAGACTGCCGTGCGCGACGAACTCAATTGACTCGCAAATTGCACCTTGCTTCATCCTAATTTCCCACAATCAACAGATTGCGAAACTCTCACTCCGGGTGAAGTGCCGAATTAACGGCCTCAAACAGAGCCGTGTCACTGAATGGCTTGAACAGGCACTCGATTGCACCCTGCTTGAGTAGTCGGTGGCGAACAGTCTTATCCATGCTAGCGGTGACAAAGATGATCGGAATCTCGTGTCCACGACGCTTCAATTCCCGCTGAAGCTCGGGTCCGCTCATCCCCGGCATGGCGATGTCGAGGATCAGGCATTTGGTTTGGCCGAAGCAATCTGACGCGAGGAACTCTTCCGGCGACGAGAACGCGCAAGCTGCAAAGCCGAACTCCTTTAACAAGTCAGGCAGTGACTCGCGTATAGATTCGTCATCATCCACCACTGATACAAGCGAACGCGAGACTCTCATAGATGTTTCATGCTGCGTTCGGAGCCGCAGGCTTCGGCAACGCTAAACTTGGTGTATTCGCACTCTCGTTGGCGGGGAGTCGACACGCCCGCCAGGGATTGCAATCCCGGCCGCGTATTGACGACGAGCCTGTTCTGCGGGGTGATCTTTTCTCGGCACAGCTCCACAACACGAGGGTGCGCCACTCCAGGAGGCGCTGTCTATTGCACCTTCGTATTGGTTTGCTAATCAGAGATGAGGAACAGTTCGCGGGTTGGAACACCACGCCGCAAAGCCTTCGAGTATCTGAGGGAGTGGTGTTTGCGAATTCCACATCTTCGCTAATAAGGCCAGGACGAATATGAACGTTACGCCGCCATAATCGCTGCGGGGGCGGGGCGGAGCCTGGCGGCCATTTTCACCAGGTCGGCAAGGGAGTCGGCCTTCATCTTTTGCATTACTTTGCCTCGGTGTGCCTTCACCGTGATCTCGCTGATACCAAGCTCCCCACCGACCTGTTTATTCAACAGGCCGGAAACTACCAACCCCATAACCTGTCGTTCGCGTTGGCTGAGCGACTCGTAACGGTCTCGGAGCACCTGAATCTCCGCCTCTATGCTAAGAGCAGCTCGGCTTCGCTCGAGGGCTGCCCGGATGGCGGTTAACAGCACGTCATCATCGAATGGCTTTGTCAAGAATTCGACTGCCCCAGCCTTCATGGCTTGGACCGTCATGGGCACGTCACCGTAGCCCGTGATGAAGATGATCGGTATGTCAGTTCGTTCGGCGGCGACGCGCTTCTGCAGGTCTAGACCATTGAGGCCAGGAAGAGAAACATCAAGTACCAGGCAGCTGGGAACTAGGGCTCGTGGACAAGCTAGAAATTCTTGCGCGGACGCGAATGTCGTCGGCTGCCAGCCTTCACAGCGGATCAATAATTCCAGTGATTCGCGCACGGAGACGTCATCGTCGACAACGAAGACGATCGGTGTGACTTGCAACATGGGCTGTCCCCCATTTCATGGCCAAGTGTGCCCCTAAACTCATCCTTCACTGTGCACGCTTGACTGATGACGCCCCACTGTTGACGGCATTTTACAACGACAACCCAATGGAAATCAATGAGATGAGGATCGTGTTGCGTTTGACAACACTTGGCGCGCTAGGTCCCGTTCTCGTAATGGTTTCTCAGCCCATGTGAGTGGCGAACTGTGTCTCCCCTACCAAAGTATCGGCGATACCATCGTCCAATTGTGCATCTCCTAACCCTCTGTTCTCATCACTCGCGTCGACCGATTCAATCGGGATGCGCCCGACCAAGAGCACGAGGGGAATGAAACATCAAGAAATTGATGGTCCTAACAGAGAAAGCATCACTAAATATGCGTTTTTGGAAAAGAGCACATCGGATGAAAGGGCTTGCATTCCTGTTGGTTGTAGTTGTAGCGCTTACTAGCGCGGGCGTCTACGTGGTTCAAGCCTCTGGACGCTCCGATGGACAAGCTGATCCGGTTTTCGGAATCAAGATTCCTCCCGGATACCGCGACTGGAAGCTGATCTCTGTGGCCCACGAAGAAGGCAACCTCAACGATCTTCGCGCCCTCCTCGGCAACGAGATAGCGATCAAAGCCTACCGGGAGCGGAGGTTGCCGTTCCCGGACGGCACAATCATTGCACGCCTAGCCTGGAGTTACGTTCCGTCCGAGGAAAACAACAGAGTCTTTGGCCGCTCCCAATCTTTCGTGGCAGGACTCGCCACGAACGTTCAGTTTATGGTCAAAGACTCGAAGAAATACGCCGCGACTGGTGGCTGGGGGTTTGCACAGTTCAAAGACGGCAAACCCGCGGATGCGGCGCTGCTCAATACCTGCTTTCCCTGCCACGAGCCTGTCAAAGCTCATGACTTTGTCTCCACTCTTTATGCACCATGAGTACGAGGAGATCCCATGAACAATGAAGAATCGTTTGACTATTTGACTTATGCAGACCAAGTACATTTGGCGGAGCGTGAGTTGGCATCATTCATCGGCGCTGTGAAGGAGTTATTCGGTCCGGAACAGGCTCTGCTGTCCGCGGATGACTGGCTTGACGAGTCTGAGTTAATGGATGGCCCGCCTCGATCCACCAGCCGAGATTGGCGGGCCGTCACAGTAGCGGCCTCGGCTCGACTAGCAAATCGTGTGACCGCAGCACGAGATCGTCGATCGCCCGCGAAATCGACTGATATGAAGGGTTCGCCAATACTATCGTCTAATTGTTTCGCATCCGCGCTTATGGTGTGATCGCTCACCGCACGCGATGACCGCCCGTCTGTGCCCAAACCGCTGAAGGAGACCACGCCGATGAAAGCATCTACATCGGCTTTAAAGCAAATACTAATTTCGCTACCGACGCATATTGAATGGAGGAACCTCTATGAGACGCATCACATTCTTGTTGATTGCAGTTGCGACAACGGCCGGCCTTGTCGCGCTCATTGGCCCTGCCGCCGGTCACGCGGACGAGCAATCCGCCCTCTACGTTACCGACATCCCTTCCGGGTATCGCGACTGGAGGTGGATTTCCTCGGCCCATGAAGAAGGCAACCTCCACAGTTTAGGGGCGGTCCTGGGCAACGATGTAGCGATCAAGGCCTACCGTGAAGGGAAACTTCCATTCCCTGACGGCACAATCATTGCTGCTTTGCACTACCGTCACGTCGCGTCGGACGAAAACAACAAAGTGTTTGGCCAAGCTCAATCTTTCGTTCCCGGCGCCCCCACGAACGTTCAGTTTATGGTCAAGGACTCAACCAAGTACGCCGCAACCGGCGGCTGGGGATTCGGGCACTTTGGCACAGATGGCAAACCTGGCGACGCGGCGTTTATGAAAAGCTGCTTCCCCTGCCACGAGAAGGCCAAAGGAAGCGATCTTGTCTTTACTCGTTATGCGCCTTGATGAGCAGCAAGGCACAGCTTCGCGTAGTTCTAACGATGTGAAGGTTGACTGACAAACGAAGGCAGCACACGAGAATCTAGAACAAGGGAGAGGATGATATGTCGCACCACTACTCCGGTCCGGACTTTGGCTTTCCCCACGGGGACGCGCGCCTCGATCTTACTGACCTGTATGCCTTCCCCAAGCCTGGGGATTCGAGCAAGTCCATCCTTATTATTAACGCGCACCCATCCGTTGGTGTAAGCCCAGGCGGCCCCACGACGGACGAGCCCTTCGCGACGGAAGCGCTGTATGAACTCAAGATTGACACCGACGGTGATTTTGTTGCCGATATCGCCTACCGAGTGCGATTCGCCTCAGACAAGGACGGAGCGCAGACCGCAACCGTACGACGTATTGATGGCGCGGAGGCCGCTAGCACTGGTGACGACGGGCAGACAATTATGGAAGGCGCGCCGGTCTCGACCGCACGCGAGGCACACGTGACGGAGGGCGGGGACTACCGTTTCTTCGCTGGCTGGCGCAGCGATCCGTTTTTCTTCGATACGCTGGGCGCGCTAAACCATCTGCAGTTCACCGGCGCCGATTACTTCGCCGACAAGGACGTGTGCAGCATCGTGCTGGAAGTACCCAACTCTGCCTTGGGCTCTGGAACGGTGAGCCTGTGGGCTCGCACGCTGGACGGCGCAAGCGGGAAATGGGTGCAGGCGGACCGCGGCGCGCGGCCAAATCAGACTCCCTTCCTTGCTAGCGAGCAGAACTCCGCCTATCTCGCTGCGGAGCCAGCGGACGATGCAAGTTTCATCCCGGTATTCGCGCACGCGCTCGAGCACACCGGTGGTTACACGCAGGCGGAAGCAACGCAGGTCGCCGGAATCCTGCTGCCGGACGTGCTCCACTATGATCCCACGCGGCCGGCGTCCTACCCGGATAATGGCCGGACACTCACCGACGACGTCGTAGATTTCTTCCTTCCTCTCCTCACCAATGGGAAGGTGATGCGAGATAACGTAGGGTCGCACGCAGACCTGCTCACCTCATTTCCGTACGTCGGCTCGCCGCATAAGAATCGATCCGCGGAACGGGTGGCCGCCTAAGGTGGGCAGAAAGGAACTTCCATGAAGTATCCGACTCTCTATCGCGCGATACAGATCGACGGTCTCTCTATTTTCTATCGCGAGGCAGGTCCGAAAGATGCCCCGACACTCCTCCTGTTGCACGGTTTGCCGTCTTCTTCACGAATGTTCGAGCCGCTCTTCACCCGTCTTTCCGATCGCTATCACCTTGTCGCGCCCGATTACCCAGGCTTCGGTCACAGCGACTGGCCAGACCCGAAGAAATTCGCGTACACCTTCGATCACATCGCGGAAATCATGAATCACTTCACCGAAGCGCTCGGCCTCGCCCGCTTCACGCTCTACATGCAGGATTACGGTGGCCCCGTCGGCTTTCGTATGATCTTGGCCCACCCGGACCGAGTCGAAGCTCTCATCGTCCAGGATGCGGTAGCACACAACACCGGTCTCGGCGAGAACTGGAAAACGCGGCGCGCCTTTTGGAAAGATCGCGCTGCCAACGAATGCGCGCTGCGCACAAATCTCTTGTCGCTTGCGACCACGAAGTCCCGCCACGCGGGGAACGATCCTAACGTGGAGCGCCACAGCCCTGATCTCTGGATCGACGAATTTTATTTCCTGAATCAGCCCGGCCAGGCCGACATTCAAAGCGACCTCTTCTACGACTACCGCACCAATGTCGAGTCCTACCCGAAATGGCAAGCCTGGATGCGCGAGCAGCAACCGCGCCTGCTGGTGATCTGGGGTAAGTATGAGTCTTCGTTCGACCCCTCAGAGCCAGAGTCCTATCGCCGCGATGTCCCCAAAGCCGAAGTCCACATCGTCGATGGCGGCCACTTCGCCTTGGACACGGCCGCAGACGAAATCGCCGCACTTGTCCAAGGATTCGTCGGTTCTTCACGTCAGAGCGCTGCGCGGCGAGCGGGGTGAAGCGGCACTTTGAGAGGGACAGTGCTCGGCAGCCGGGAACGTGTTCGTATGCTGTTCCCAGCCAAACGCGGGTGTCACTCTGGATCTCTAAGAGAAACGCCTTTCAAGAACTTCTTTGAAAGAAACAGGAGGAGTCGAAGCATGCGTTCAGATATTGTGCCCGGCGGCACTTTCCCCGATTACGAACTGCCCGATCATACGGCCACGCTGCGCAAGCTCAGCGACCTGCAGGGCGAGGACCCGCTGATCCTTACGCTTGCGCGCGGCCACTACTGCCCAAAGGAGCACCAGCAGCATCTGGAACTTGCCGCGTTCTATCCGAAGATCGCGGTGGCCTACACCCAGATCGCCACGATCGCCACCGACGAGCACCATACTCTCCAGGAGTTCCGTGCGTCAGTCGGAGCCCAGTGGCCATTTCTTTCAGACCCCGGCCGAACGGTGCAAAAGGATCTCGACATCCAGGAGTACACCGACCCTGAACACAATCCAATGATCCCGCATACGCTCGTGCTCAAGCCGGGTCTCGTGATCTACAGCATCTACAACGGCTACTGGTTCTGGGGCCGTCCATCGGTCCTCGATCTATGGCATGATCTGCGGGTTGTCACGAGTGAAATCCGCCCAGACTGGGATCTGAGTACTCCGGGGCTCCGCGGGGCATGGAATGCGGGTGACCTCTCGCGTTTCCACGGGTGGAACAAGCATGCCAGTTTGGAAGATGCCTCGAGTGTACGGAAGAAATAGCGGCGTGACTAAGGAGGTGTTATGGCCCGTGATTACGTTTCCCGGATGGGGTTAGACCGTCGGGGTTGGCTGAAACTCAGTGTCACTTCGGTCGTCGCGGCTTCGCTGCCAGGGGCGCCGGTGCGTGCGCAATCTTCATCGCAGGACTGCTCTCCTCCGATTCCGCAAAACCACGAACCGTCCAACGGCGGCGTGTGCCCCTACCCGATTCCATGGCTCGACAAAAACGGCAACCACAACCAGGCTGCGATGCCGAACGTCGAACTCTCAAGCATCTATCACTTCAAGGGAAAGCTGGCGCGTTGTAGCGGTTTTCACGGAATGGGCACAGATAACAAAGGCAACCGGCTCGCCTGGGGCACTCCCACAACCGACTACAGTTATATGGCGGGTGAGTACTGGGCGGCACGCCAGCCGCACCAGGGCATTTTCGCCCACACGTGACTCACCGTATTCAAGGGGCCGGCGGCCCCTGCGAACCAGATCCATGATTTTCATTCTCCCATATCGCCAGAAGGCCTCTATTGGGTTATGCCCGTGCCATCTAATGGGCTGACGTTTAGTTCTGACGGCAAAACGGCCACGCTGCAGGTGGGCGATGCTCCCATCATTGACCAGCCCCGTTGGCCTGCGATGGATGCTGAAAGTACCCCGGCGTTCCTGGATTTCAGGTTAGTCGTCACGGCTACTGACGAGCCGGTCAAGTATGAAGACCCGATGCGGCAGTACCGATTCGAAGGCTTCAAAGCGGCTGCGCACCTGGAGGCAACGGTGCGAGTGCCCTCGATCGATTTCACGTTCAAGACTGATCCCTTGGAAACTTCAAAATCTGATTTCGGCGTCATGGGCACCGAAGTGAACGGGCGCCACTATGGGAACTGAAAATAATGTTCGTTCGATCAATTTCCTTGCAGGTGATCCTGCTTGGCAATTAGAGCGCCTTAGTTGATGCGCCATAAATAAAAGGGGCAGGCACCGTCAATTGACAGATACCACGCAAAAGAACTTGGGACTTCGAAATTCCCCGAGTTTGTGGCGCCCAGAGCAACTCAGGAAATCGTAATTCTAAACAGCAAACACAGGCTGGATTTATCTATGGCCTGGAATCGCCGGCAGGCAGGTTCAAGTGAAAAGTTGCGCCGCGCCCGGGGGAACCGACCGCCCACAAGCGCCCACCATGCGACTCAATGATCGAACGGCTGATGCGAAGCCCCATGCCGGTGCCGTGGGGTTTGGTTGTAAAGAACGGATCGAAAATCTGTTCTGCGAGTTGCGGCGGAAGCCCTACGCCGGTATCACTGACCGAAACAAGAATCTGTTCATTTTCAGCTCGCTGCGATTTGATGACCATCTCTCGTATTCCATCAACGTCCTTCATCGCTTCGATGCTGTTGACGATTAGATTCATCGCGACCTGCTGCAATTGCACGCGATCTCCGACGATCTGAGGAAGATCGGCGGCCAGTTCCGTCCGGACCGATATGTTGTATCGCACTGCCTCGTCGCGCAGGAGGGCGACGGTTTCTCGGAATGATCTCGTTCACATCAATAATCTCTCGATTCAGGGCGCCCTTCTCGAATTGCGAGCGGATCCTGCCGATAATCTCAGCAGCACGTTGTGCATCTCTTACAATTCTGGTGACAGCCTTGCGCACCGTCATCGAGATCAGGCTCATCGCGCTCCGAGCGTTCGCAGGCAGACGTTGGCGTTGGTGATAGCACCACTGATCGGTTGACTGATTTCGTGAGCCAGGGATGCCGCTAACTCTCCCATGGTTGTCACCCGGTTGATGCGTGCGAGATCGCCCTGCGCTTGGCGTAAGGCCTCTTCGGTCACGCTTCTGGTCGTCGATGTCGGTCGTCGTACCGACGAATTTGAGGACTTTTCCTTCCGCATCGCGCAAGACCACGGCTTGCTGCAGGTGCCAGCGATAGGTCCCGTCCTGAGCGCGGAGAGACCTGGTTTCGAACGCAAAACCCTGTCCCGAATGCACGCCCTCCCAAAAGCTCTTGGCTGCTATCTCCCGATCCTCAGGGTGGACCGCGGTCATCCAGGCCTCGGGATGCGACCGGACGAAGTCAAGGGTCTGACCGGCGAATTCAAGCCAAACTTGATTCACGAAATCCGGTGTCCCATCGGGCTTGAGCGTCCAGGCGGATACAGGAAGATGCTGCAGCAGCCCAACCTGGAGTTGCAGATCGGTATAGAGGGCGGCATTCTCAAGTGAAATCGCGGCTTGCGACGCGAGCAACTGCAGCACTGTAACCCGGTCCGGCGTGAAGGCGCACGGAGTCAGATTGTTCTCCAGGTATAGTGCGCCGATAAGCTTCTCTTGCTTGACGATTGGCAGGCACAGCACGGACCTTGAGCGATTCCGCCTTACATATTCGTCCTGGGAATACACCTTGTCCGTCGAAGCATCATCCAGAAGAACGCTCTCCTGCGTCCGCACCACGTAATGGAGCGCGGATTGCGGAAGATCAGACGGAGTCGACGACAGCCTGTCGAGCCACAACTTCGACCGCGCCCTCACACGTAGTAGCCTCCGCTTCGATTTGCGGCTCGCCGTCCCGAACCAGGATCAGCAGAGCCCGCTCTGCCCCGGCATGCTCCACCGCGATTCGTACCAGCTTCTCGATCAGCCTGGGAAGCACCATCTCACCCGAAAGTGCCTGCGATACGCGGATGACCGTTGCCAGGTCAAGTTGCTCGACGGAGGCGAGAATGGTGCCCGTGTCGGATGAAGTCTTCTCTACCTTGATTTTTGGATACCGTTCCTCGAGCTGTCGGACCTTCGCGTCCGCGCCCCAGCGTAGATAACAGTTCCGGGCATCCCGCAAATAGACGTGCGCAATCTTAATAAGACCTCGTGCTGAATAAAACCGCGCTGCACACTCGTTGGCGACCGCCTCACAATGGGTTAAACCGTTGTCGCGCGCCGAACGGATCGCCGTTTCGTAGAGATGCTCAGCGTCGAGCATCCGGCCTTCGATGCGCGCGATTTCCGCGCCGGCGAGCGCCGTTCTAGTTTCGAAATTTGCCGGACAATGCAGTGCCCATATCTCGAGCTGGCTGTGATGGTCGTTAAGAGCGGCAAAATGATTCTGTCTCTCTTCGCCAGAAGCTGTGTTCCAGGCGGCAGCATTCGCCAGAGCGGCATAGAAGCGGAAATCGCCCGTTTCCACCTGCGATGCCGCCGGCCAAAGCAGCTGATGGGCTCTTCGGGACGCCTCGACAGCCGATGCGTTGTCTCCCGCGAAAAATCTGGCCTGCAGCTTTCGAGTCCAATAAAAGAATTCGGATAGAACCAGCAACGGGTTACTCGCAAGCCGACCTTCGGTATCCGATTCGTTATAGTCGTGAGCGTCGAAGCGTCCAAACGTCGGGGTCAGGCCGCGAAGCGTACGTATGAGACCTAATTGCGCCTTGCTATTCTCCACCACCAGCCCAAAACCGGCTTTCGTGACGAAGTTGAGGCCCTTCTCCGCCTCGGATTGCACCTCCGAAAGAGGGTCCCCCACGGCCAGATAATTGGTGATCAAGGAATGCCAGCTATAGGCGGAGAACGTCAGGTCTCCGGTTCGATAGGCGACATCGAATGCACGCCGGATCAATTCACGTCCCTTCAAGGCGTGCTTCGCCCAGGGCGTTAGGGTGCCAAACGAAGTATAGGTTCTCGCCTGGTATCGAGTCAGGTTGTGCTTTTCGACAAGATCATAGCCCAGCTGGCCAAATCGAAATCCATCTGTGTAATTGTTGAAGCGCGGCCCAGCGAACATCCCAAACCAGACAAAACCGAAACACGATGCATCGCAGTTACCGTGCTCGAGGCAAAGACTCACCATGCGGAAAACTACCAGCGTGGATAGGTTCTCATCGAAAAACATAGCCGGATGGACGATTTCAGTGAACACATCGAGCATGTCGAGGACATCGGGATCATCGATCTGCGGCAAGTCTACAAGGTCCTCGATCTGACGGTTGCCGACCAGCGACCAGATCCGGTTGTACTCCCGAACGACATCATCGCGCGACGGATGACTCGACCAATCCGTGCCGTTACGGCGAAGGTAATCGAGAAACACTTCGATGGCACGGTCGCTGCGATCCAAGGTCGTATAAAGGGTGACCTGCAATCGCGTCACAACCGCAAAATCGTGGCGGCTCCTCGCGCGCTGCGCCAACATGGTCAGTCTGTCTTCGGCTGCAACCATGTCTGCAGTAAGCAGTTCGCACTCGGCTCTGAGAGACTCAATCGAGAAGATAAGGTCATAGTTACGCTCCCAAGCATCCTCGCTTAATAGCGAGCGGCCGGCATGAAGGTATTTCAATGCCGAGGCGTATGCTGTCGATGCCTTCGCTCGTTTGCCGGCAATCAGATTCAGGTCAGCTGCCTGCTCACGCTCACCGTCATCAGTAATGAGACTTGCGCCACGATTGAGCTGATTGACGATGTCGAAGATCGCTTCTTCCAGTCGCTCTTGCGGGGTACTCTGCCTGAGAAGTCTGCCGATGCGCAAATGGGTCTGAGCGCGCTGTTGCTCCGGAATTAGAAAATAGGCCGCTTCCTGGACTCGGTCGTGAAGGAAGCGATAGGAATTTTCTGAACGAAATATGAGACCGGCGCGAACGGCTTCCCAGAGTCGATCATGCATTTCTTCTTCTGAATCCTCAAACACCGCTCGCAGCAGCTCAAGCTCAGCGCTGTTTCCCAGGCAGGCGAGTTGTTTCAACGACTCCTGCGTCGTGTTTGGGAATCGGCTCAGCTTCCCCACCATCAGATCCACCACGTTGGCCGTGTAGCCCTTCGCGAGAATGCGATCAACGTCCCACCGCCAAGTCGCAGCGCCTGGTTCGAACCTTAGCAAGCCCTCCTCTTCCAGTTCCGTGATGAACTGGATCGTGAAGAAAGGATTGCCACTCGGTCTTCTCGTAAATCAGTTGTGTCAGAGGACGAACCGAGTTCCGTCCGCAATGGAGGGACTCGGCGGTGAGCCGGCCCACGTCGTCAAGACCGAGGGGCGCTAGCACGATTTCCTGCGTCTTTGCGCCGGCGGTCGCGGATCGCGGCCAGAGTCCGCATGAGCGGGTGAGACGAACTGACTTCGTTGTCGCGGTACGCTCCGATGAGCAGCACGTGCCGCACGTCCGGATCGGTGACCAGGCGCTCCAGAGTTCCAGAGTTGCCGTGTCCAGCCATTGCAGATCGTCGAGAAATAACGCCAGCGGATGCTCGGCAGTGGCGAAGGCGCCGAGGAACCGACGGAACACCAACTGGAAACGGTTCCGCGCTTCTTGCGGTGGCAGTTCTGCCACGGGCGGTTGTTTGCCGATGACGAATTCGACTTCGGGTATCAGGTTGACCATCAGCTGGCCATTCGGCCCCAACGCCTCCAGGAGAGCGTGCCGCCAATGGTCCACCTCGGCTTCGCTCTTGACCAGAATCTGACGCACCAGCATCTGGAATGCCTGTGCCAGCGTCGCGTACGGTACGTCGCGCTTGTACTGGTCGAACTTGCCTGCGGCGAAAAGCCCGCGCGGCGGAACTAGCACCTTGTGCAGCTCGTTCACTACCGAAGACTTGCCGACACCGGAATAACCGGATACCAGTACGAGTTCGGCGGTGCCCTGCGCCACAACCCGGTCGAACGCCGCAAGTAGAGAGTCGACCTCGCGCTCCCTCCCGTACAGCTTCTCTGGTATGAGCAATCGGTCCGAAGAGTCGTCTGCGCCCAGAGGGAATGGATCGATGCGACCATGTGATTGCCACTCCGTCAGGCATCGCCGAAGATCGGCTTCGAGGCCAGCGGCGGTCTGGTACCGCTCCTCCGCATTCTTGGCGAGGAGCTTCATGATGATGGCGGACAGCGGCTCCGGGACCGCGCAGCGATCCGCGGGCGCTACTGGCTGACGCGCGATGTGGCAGTGGACCCATTCCAGAGGGTCGGCGGCCGCGAACGGGAGCGACGCCGGTGAGCATCTGGTACAAGGTGACGCCCAAAGAGTAGAGATCGCTGCGAGTATCCATCGATCGATTCATGCGCCCGGTCTGTTCAGGAGACATGTAGGCAAGAGTGCCGGCAATGATTTCGGGCGGCGCGGGCGCCTGGCGCTCGCGTGGCAGCCGGGACGCGATGCCAAAGCCGGTGAGCCAGACGTGGCCGGAGTCGTCGACAAGTACGTTCTCGGGCTTGACGTCTTTGTGGATGAGACCTCGCCGGTGGGCTTGGCTAAGTGCTGCCGACAAACCGATGGCAATGCGCAGGACAGCGAGTCAGATCGATCGGTTGTCCCTTGTGCTGCTCGATTACCCGATCCAGGGGTTCACCACCCGGATCCTTAAGAATGAGGACCGCTCGCCCCCGGTGACGAGTCAGCGCGAGCGGCTGAGCTGCCCATGCCGCATCGAGTTCGGTCGCTAGCGAGTATTCGTGTTCGAGCCGCCGGAGACTCTGAGGCGACGGCTGTTCAGCTGCGACCGCCACCGCCAAGATTCGGCATCTGGCTGCCGCGCTCTCTGCCGCGGTAGAGAGTGAAGTCCGCCCCCTCGCGAAGCGGCTCCAATACATAGTCGGAATGCTCTGCCATTGAGAACACTCTTGTCGTCAGGACCGAACGGCCCAAGATTTTCAAACAGATGGGTACTCGAACCACTGATCGACCAAGCGCTGCTGGAGGGCAGACCTGGTTCTGCAACCAACTCCCCGAAGCTGAACTAATTATACGTAAGAACCCTGGACCGAACCGCGCGTTTGAACAAGCCGCTCCACAGCGAGAGGAACGTGTTCCCGAAAATTTCGCAATCGTGTGCGACGGTATCGTCTATTTGAGCGATGCGCCGACGCTGGATAGGACGTTCTCCCCATCGCTAGACATGAAGATCGTCTCGTGTATGCACACTTTTCCACTCCGCATCGGGAAAGTAGAAGGGTGATTCCGCTAGAACGGATTCCGGTTGAGTGGACCCCATGCTGCAGTTACCATTTGTGCGCCATCTGACGGTAATGGCTTTGTGCGCTCACCTCGCTTTCACTTACACTGGGCGGCTGTGGCCCGAAATCTTTGGCCTCTCGGAGAAAATCATAGGCCGACACCATTTGAGATCAAACCACACCGAAAGATTAGTACCGCACGTATCGGCGGTGGGAACGATGAAAACGGGGAGCTGAATGAAAACTGAATGAAGAACTTGCCGTTTTGGCCTTTTTCGGCGTTGCCGACCATCGTGGTATCAATAACTTCCGAGAAATCAATGGGTGACTGGGGAACAAATCCACCCCCCCGCAACAATTTACGGATTTGAGGGACTACCGGCGTAGTCCCCAATTTCCAAATCACTGGATCGTGGCTGTTTCGGGCCTCAAATTCTTCAGGGAAACTTCCTTCGCCCTATCCTTCAGTTGCCTTTGATCGCAGGTGGCAAGACAATATCTGCTACCCGGCTATTGGCTCGGCGCGTCGTTCAAATGCTGCGCGTTTGCCGGTTGGCCGGACGGGTCCGCTGATGAGTGCCGGCTGATGATCCTGGATACCTTGCGAGGGAGAAAGCCTGGTGGAAGTCATTTGCAGAATCGCAACTGTTGCACGCCAACTCCAGGATCAACGGAAAGGTCGCCGAACGGTTCGCTACTCATT
Source organism: uncultured Acidobacteriaceae bacterium (assembly GCA_963825155.1). Classification (GTDB taxonomy): domain Bacteria; phylum Acidobacteriota; class Terriglobia; order Terriglobales; family Acidobacteriaceae; genus Sulfotelmatobacter. The sequence goes on from CAWGRZ010000012.1 coordinate 27,562, forward strand.
CTCGAGGATAATCGGTTTTGCTCCAAGCGGCACGGTTGTGGCACCGGTCAGGCTGTACGTGGTACCGCCCAGATCCCGGTACTTAATGAACTGCGGCGGCGGAGTGTACGGCGTTGTCTGGCAGACTCCGCCGCTGCATGAACGCGAGCTGTCCCACATGACTTGTGCGAAGTAACCGCCCGGCCGCGCCAGCGTACAAGTCCAAATCGTGCCTGAGCTCGAGCACCCGGAAAGCACAGCACCCGCAATCCAGTTTTCGATCTGAGCGTAAGCGATGCCCGCCGGACAAATGTAGCCTCCGTTGTTGGGCGTAGTGCAGCCCGTGGCTGGGTTCGGCTGCCACAGCGTTCCCCGTGCGCTGAAGTCCCAGCCGTACCAGTAGAAGCGGGAGACACCGTTCGCTGCATTCAGAAGATATAACCGGGCCACGCTCCCAGCCTGCATATCCAAGTCGGGTAGACAGTGTCCGCGCCCCATGAAGCTTCGGTATCCCACAGCGGCAACGAACTCACACCTCCGGTTGCCATGGCGCTTTGCACCGGCGTGATCAGTGACAATACCGACTCCGGTGGGTTGGCATACCCGTGAAAGCCGATGACATCGACGTAGCTTCCGCCTCCTGCCGCCAGGAAGTTCGTCAACCAACTCGTTCCAATTGCAATGCCGGGACTCACAATGACCGCATTGGGATTGGCTGCCAGGATGATTTGGCGCGCGTCCTTCGCCATCCGCACCCACTGCGCGGGAGTCCAGTTCTTGTTGGCGTAACCGATCACATTGGGTTCGTTCCAGACTTCCCAATACTTAATCGTCGTTCCCACGTGAGCTGCGAGCTTTGTGACGAATGTGTCGAAGTGCGCGTTGCCTCCGGTTCCATCCGAGTTGAGATCATTCGGCGGATCGCAGGAACCGGGCCAGGAGTTGCACGCCGTATCGTTCGGATTGGACGATGCCCACGTGGGCACGCCAAGGAATGTGTACATCAGGTCCACACCGTGCGTCTGCGCGTTGGCCGTAAACTTGTCCAACGTAGTCCAGCTATAGACACCGTCCGCTGTTTCGAGGATTCCCCACAAAGTATTCGTGCCCAGAAGTCTCTGGCCGGTGAACGTATCGGTGGGCCAGGGCGTGGTCGCCTTGTTGATCGTCATGTCGAAGAGGGCGGGCAGGACGGTAGGTGCTGTTGGCACAGTAACTGAGTTCGATCCGCTCACAGTCCCTTGTGCAGACGTGATCGTAGACGCGCCGAAACCCATGGCCATACCCACGCCGGAACTGCTGATACTCAGAACGTTGGAATTCGACGAGTTCCACGTGGCCACGCTCGTGAGATCTTGTTTGCTTCCATCCGCATACGTTCCCGTCGCCGTGAACTGCTGTGAGTTGCTCAGCGCGATCGTCGGATTCGCCGGCGTGATCGCAATCGAAATTAGAGACGGTGGCGCCACCGACAACGAGCTACCCACAATCAATCCAGCATTCGAGGTTGCGTAAATGGTTGAGTTTCCGGCCCCCACACCGACAGCCAGTCCTGTGACCTTGTTGACTGTGGCAACTCCAGTGGCTGTGGACGTCCAAGTGATCAGGTCCGTGACGTCCTGTACCGTGCCATCGCTGTAGGTCAGAAACGCCTGGAACTGCTGCTGGGCGCCGAATGCAATGGAAGAATCCTGGGGAGAGACTGCCAGCGATACGGGCACCGCGGCCGTGACTGTCAAGGCTGCCCCCGCACCGGCACCCCCCGAAGTCGCGCTAATCGTGGTCGAGCCCATCGACAGTGTGCTCGCCGCTCCCGTCGCATTCACCGTAGCCACTCCGGTCGCCGACGAACTCCAGGTAGCGGAGGCGGTCAGGTCCTGGGTGCTGCCGTCGGTGTAGGTGGCAATAGCTTGGAACTGTTGCATCGCTCCCAACGGAATGGTCGAGGCCGCCGGCGACACTGTCAAGGACACGATCGCCGGCGCTCCCACCGTCATTGTGGTCGAAGTCGTCACCGTTCCCTGCGTCGCAACGATCGTCGTCGTACCCGTTCCCGCACTCGTCGCCAGTCCTGCCGTGCTAATGATCGCCACCGTCGCCGATGAACTGGCCCACTGTACCGTCCCGCTCACATCCTGATTGCTACCGTCCGTGTAGCTTCCAGTTGCCATAAACTGCTGCGCCGTTCCCAGCGGTACATTCGGCGTCTGCGGGCTCAGCGTGATCGTCAGCAACGCCGCCGGGCTCACCGTCAACATCGCCGTCCCATTCACCTCGCCCACCGCGATCCCAATCGTGCTCATGCCCGTGCCCAGCGTGCTGGCCAGCCCTTGCGATCCTGGCGTGTTGCTGACCGTCGCCGCAGCTGCATTCGACGAACTCCAGTGCCCTGCCTGCGTCACGTCCTGCGTCGTCCCGTCGGTGTAAGTGCCCAGAGCAGTGAACGTCTGCGCCGTCCCCAAAGGCATCGTCACCGCCGGCGGAGTAAGCGCGATCGACACCAACGCGGCCGCCGTTACCGTCACTTGACCCGAACCAGTAATGCCGCTCGAAGTAGCAGTGATCGTGGCCGTACCCAAACCGGCACTGCTGGCCAGACCCGTGCTGTTGATCGTGGCCGCCGAAGCCGTGTCCGAACTCCAGGCCGCGGTCGCAGTCAGATCCTGGGTCGTGCCATCCGTAAAGGTTCCCGTCGCGGTGAATGCCTGCTGCGTTCCCAATGCAATCGTCGCGCTGCTCGGCGTCACTGCAATCGACACCAGCGCCGCCGCACTGACCGTCAGCGTCGTCGATCCCTGGATCGCGCCCTGCGTCGCCGTGATGTTCGCTACATCGGTCGCTACACTGGCGGCCAATCCCTGGCTGCCGCTACTGTTGCTGATCGTCGCCGCCCCCGTGTTATCCGAACTCCACTGCACCGTCGCGGTAATGTCCTGTGTGCTGCCGTCGGTGAACGTACCGGTGGCCGAGAACTGCTTCGTCGTGCCCAGAGCAATCACCGGAATCGCCGGTGTCACCGCGATCGACACCAGCGTCGCCGGACTTACGCTCACCGTGGTCGTGCCCGTGATCGAGCCCCATGTTGCATTAACACTGGTGCTGCCAACAGCAGCGCTCGTGGCTAGTCCCTGGCTGTTTACGCTAGCGATGGCCGAGTTGACCATGCTCCATGCCACCGAACTGGTGACATCGAGTGTGCTGCCGTCGGTATAGGTGCCGGTGGCTTTGAGCGGTAGCGTGGTCCCCAGAGCGAACGACGCATTCGCCGGCGTGATCGCCAACGACACCAGTTCCGGCGGACCCACCGTCAGCGTCGCCGTACCGGTGATCGTGCCCACAGTCGCTGTAATCGTGATGCTGCCTTGTCCTCCGCCAGACGCCAGCCCGCCGCTGTCGACCCCTGCTACACTCGGCACGGTTGAACTCCAGGTCGCAGAGCCAGTCCGATCCTGTATGCTGCCATCGCTATAGGTGCCGGTCGCTTTGTATTGCTGCGATGTTCCGAGCGCGATGGCCGCTGTTGCTGGACTCACTGTGATCGACATTAGGACCGGCGCGGTCACTGTCAAAGTCGTGGAACCGGCGATCGACCCTGAGGCCGCGGTGACCGTGGTGGCGCCCTGATTGATGCTGGTTACCAATCCTCCGCCGCTCACCGTGGCTACACCGGGCACACTCGAAGTCCACGTCACGGAACTCGCCAAATCCTGTGTGGTTCCATCACTGTAGGTTCCCGTCGCGGTGAATTGCTGAGTCCTTCCTAAAGCAATAGAAGAAGACAGAGGGCTCAGAGCGATCGAAACCAAATTTGCTGGTGCGCCCGTCCCACTTAGCGACACAGTCTGCGGACTGTTGTTTGCCAAGTCCGCGAACGACAGGGTTCCTGAACGCGCCCCAGTCGCTTTGGACGAAAATGTCACGGCGGCAGCACAACTGGCTCCGGCTGCCAGCTTGGCGGGACTGATCGGACACGTTGAAGTCACTGCAAAATCAGCCGAGTTACTTCCAACCGAAGTAATCGTCAAAGACGAACTCTGGTTGTTAGTAAGTACAACGGTCTGTGGATTGCTGCTTGTGCCCAAGGCTTGACTGCCAAAAGTCACAGAAACAAGGTTTGTGGAAGCGGCAAATACTCCGGTACCGATCAAGCCGACTGTGGGACTGTTGCTTGCGTTGTCGCTAACAGTCAGCGTTCCCGATCGCACTCCCGACACCGTAGGCGCAAATACAACGGAGACTGTGCAGCTTCCGCCGGCGGCCAGGGTCTTGGGTTTGGATGGGCATGTACTCGACGTTGTGTAGTCCGCGAGACTGCTGCCGATCGAATTGATGGTGAGCGACACCGTCTGATTGTTCTTGACTGTCACACTCGAAGCTGCGCTCTTCGTGCCGATGACCTGATTGGGAAAGGAAATCGACGTGGGCGTCACTGTCACGGCCGCGATTCCACTCCCGCTTAGCGTAACGCTCTGCGGACTGTTCGTGGCGTTGTCGGTGATCTTCAGGCTGCCGCTGCGAGCACCCAGCGCCGCAGGCGTGAACACCACGGAAATTGTGCAACTCTTCCCCGCGGCCAGAGTCGAGGGACTGATCGGGCAATTGTTCGTCTGGCTGAAGTCCGAGAGCGTCGTGGCAATGTTGCTAATGCTAAGAGCAACAGTCTGGCCGTTCTTGAGTGTGACTTTCTGGACGCTGCTAGGGGTGTTCACGACCTGGTTGGAAAAGGACAAACTTGTGGGCGATACCGAGACGCTCTGGCCGGCGGCCAGAGCGATGGCGAGCGACAGGAATCCGAGCGCGACCACGCTCCGCCCGCACAGATAGAGTGGCAGCAACCTCAATCGAACCTCGCTGACCCGCAATCGATACTGTGGCCCAGCCGAAGTCCAGAGGGAAATAGACTTTGTAACGGCCTTGTTGGAACCGGACTTTACGGTAGAAGGTTGCGAAAGTCAAGAACCAGGTTGCCTTGCAGTAAAGATGCCGGGAGTCATCTTTCACATGTTGAAGTAGCGTCAAATCAATCTTGCCGCGGGCGAGTTGAACGGCAACAAGGAAGCGATCCAGAAACGGGCCTCGCGGAGATCGGCAGAGCGAACAGCACGCCGTGGCACGACATTTCTCCCAAGCCGACTTCACAGAGGCCGTCTGGTCGTGACCCCACTCCGTTTTCTCGACACCAATCAGCACATTGGACTTTGCCATCTGGAAATGGAACTTCGAGGTGAAGCCGAAGCTCAAACACACAGGCTGCAGCGCGATACCTCCGCGATCTGCATACACAGTTCGGTGACTGGTCACTCGCTCTTGCGGCATATAACGTAGGCGAGATGGTAGTGCGGAGAGCCGTTTTAAGGGCTAAGAGCAGAGATTTCGCGCTCTTGAGCAACAGGCGGATGATTCCAGCAGAGACTAGAGCATACGTTCCTGCGGTGACGGCGGCCGCGCACCTCCCCACAAACAATAGCTTGCCCGGATGCACCTTCAACTGTCAGGGCAGCCTGGTTTTTCGGGCCGCGAAAACGGTTCGTCGTGCACGCGCAGAAACATTGGGCACAACGACAGCCACCGGTGCAACATCATGCGTTCTCAAGGTGGTCAAAATGAGACAGTTAAGCACCCTTTGCGACGCTTACGCTGGAAGCGTGAGGTAACGCTCGTAAGCGGAAATGTGAGGCAACTTTCATGAAACGATTCGGATTAATCATTACCACCGCAGTTCTGCTCTGTTTTGTAGGAACTATCGCTCCTGCTCATGCTCAGCAGGATCAGCAGGACGAAAAGCAGACCAAGCAGAAAGAACCAGCGCAGCCCGAAAAGCAGCAGGGCCACGCTAAGAGCGCCCAGCAACAGAAACAGCAACAGCAGAACCAGCAGCAAAAAGCGCAGCAGCAGAAGCAGCAACAACAGAACCAACAACAAAAAGCCCAGCAGCAGAAACAGCAACAGCAGAATCAACAACAAAAAGCCCAGCAACAGAAACAGCAACAGCAGAATCAACAGCAACAAGCGCAGCAGCAGAAGCAGCAACAACAGAACCAACAACAAAAAGCCCAGCAACAGAAACAGCAACAACAGAACCAACAACAAAAAGCCCAGCAACAGAAACAGCAACAGCAGAATCAACAGCAACAAGCGCAGCAGCAGAAGCAGCAACAGCAGAACCAGCAGCAAAAAGCCCAGCAGCAGAAGCAGCAACAGCAGAACCAGCAGCAAAAAGCCCAGCAGCAGAAGCAGCAACAACAGAATCAGCAGCAAAAAGCCCAGCAGCAGAAACAGCAACAGCAGAATCAGCAGCAAAAAGCCCAGCAGCAGAAACAGCAACAGCAGAACCAGCAGCAAAAAGCCCAGCAGCAGAAGCAGCAACAGCAGAACCAACAGCAAAAAGCCCAGCAGCAGAAACAGCAACAGCAGAATCAACAGCAAAAGGCCAAACAGCAAAAGCAGCAAGAACAGAACCAACAGCAACAAGCGCAGCGCCAGAAGCGGGAACAGCAGGACCAACAGCAACGGGCGAGGCTCTCGCAACAGCGCCAGCAGCAACTCATTTCACAGCAGCAGCAGCGCAGCGTCCAGTACCGCCAACGTCTAGATAAGCAGCAACAGCAATTGCAGACCGCACAGCGGCAGACGGCGCTGCTACAGCAGCAAAACCGTGCCGCGCAGTACCGTTTTCAGGAAGACTACTTGGAGCGGATGCGCCAGCAGCAAGTACGCATACGTAACGACCGCGAACATGATTACGATCATGATCCGTATTTCTACTCGGCTCCGATCTATCGTTACCATCGCGGTCACAGATACTACGAGACGAATCAGTACGGCGCAGACTTGCTGCGTCAGGCGGTGAACTACGGTTACGAGCAAGGCTTCCGCGCTGGAGAAGCGGACCGGCAGGATCGCTGGCATTCCAACTACCAGGGTTCGTTCGCCTATCAGGACGCGAACTATGGCTACACGGGCTATTACGTCGACCAGGACGAGTACAACTACTATTTTCGGCAGGGCTTTCGTCATGGCTACGAAGACGGATTCAACAGCCGCTATCAATACGGGGAATATTCGAACGGTTCGTATATCGTGCTTGAGGTCACACTCGGGCAGATCCTCGGCTTCCAGTCGCTTCGCTGAAGACGGAGGTTCCAACCCGCGCCTTGCCTATTGATCCACAACAGGTCCGTGGAGCAGGGCGCGTGCATTGGAGTGGATGAAACATTTTCCTCCGCCGCCTTCTGCGGTGACCGGATGACAAACTACGCGGCTCGTCGTGCGGGAGATTCAGTCTGGATAATCTGACATTTCCCATAGAACTTCGCCACGCTACCCTCATCGACACTTCCTACGTACACATTCGAGCGGCCTCGTTCCACTCTTCAGGGTCTGGGCGGATATTTTTCAAGGTAGAAATATGCCGCAGCAATCTCTTCCTCCGTGAAATACGGGAAAGAAGGCATTTGCGGTCCCCCCATCGTCATCATCATTCCTGAAGAGCCGTTTTGTACCTGGTGCGTTATGGAGCTTAGTGACTGTTCTTCGGATAGGCTGGCGAGAGAGGGAGTGATACCGCGCATCATGGCCATGTGGCCTCCACCCGGACCAGTGGCATCGTGGCAAATATGGCAGGTGCCTTTGACCATATGTTCGCCCACGCGTGCGGCGGATTCGGTTACAAGCCGGGCGACGTGATTGCCGGCTGGAACGTCAGCGAGTTGATCCAAGTACGCCAGCAAAGCCTCCACTTCATCTCCACGCAGGTGATTGAATGCGGGCATTGTTTTGCCCCCGTTCTGTAGCCGATCCCGCAAGCTCTTTTCCGCTTCAGCGGCCATTTCTTTGGCCATCTCATCGCTGATCTCTGCTCCCCTGGTTTTCATACGCCGCTGAATCATCGCACGAGATGCCGCTTGTACTGGCCCGATCAAAGAGTTGATCTCCCGCGGCGATCCCTCTCCGGTCGGCCCGTGACAGGAACGGCAGTTAAGACGATAAAGGTCGGCGCCGGCCAGCACGAAAGTCTCGTTGAATACTTCGCCCGCTTGACTCGGTGCTGAGCGCCACAACGGAAGGAATTTCCGCATCGTCGCGCGGAGCACATTTGTGGTTTCCACTTGCGGTTCGCTCCGCCGAGTAGCCGGAATGGACTGGGTTCCACCCATCTGGCCCATGTGGGTTTGCGGCAAGGTGCGTCCCAGGTGCTTCAGCCAGCTTGGGCCGGTCACAGCGGAGACCGCATAGGCTGCGGAAGTTGGCGGCGAAGCGTTCGCCTCCGCGCCCGCTTGTTTGCTGTCTCCTTGGCGAGAACTGCACCCAACCAGCAGCCCAAAGAGAAGGAAGGTTAATGACAGCGTTTTGAGCTCCATAAGCTATTCCTCTCTCTTGAACAAGAGCTCTGTGATTCGAACTTTGGAACCATTCGATCCCAGGTAACGTTCTCCCTGGGACGTTCTGTTGGCATAATCACATCCTCACTTTCCGCAGCCGCAAGGCGTTGCCGATGACCGAGACGGAACTCAGGCTCATCGCGGCGCCGGCAATGATCGGGCTGAGCAGCCAGCCCAAGAACGTGTAGGTCGCGAACATACGATTATTTCTTGGACAGCTTGGTAATCGCGACTCCTTCGTTGTAGACCTGCCCGCGTGTCCGTTGACCCAGTTGCGGACGTATTGGGGAAACCGCTCATGGAAATCGTCGAAGCTCTTCGGGACGACGAACCCGTCGTGCCCGACGTTCCTCCAGTCATCGTTTCGCGCCCCGGCCAACACCGCATTCAACTGGAGTCACTGACACGGGTTTCATGCCATCAGTTGTATTCATCGCACTTACTCCATTCGAATATCATTCCTTGGGCGATCGAGCAGGTTGTTTATTGAAATCGGTATCCCGGCTTGAGCTCGCAACGGTAAACACTCGTGTGGTCCGGGTTCACTCTGGCATTGCAATTCGCCCATGTCAGGAAAAGGTCGGGCCCGAGCGGGAAGATAATGGTTTCTCCCGCCACATCCGCCTCCAGGCTTACTCCCTCAGAGTCCGTCGGCAAGGTGAAACTAAGAGCGCCGCCGAAGGTGACCGGATACGATTGGTGCTCTATCGGACTCTGCATGGTATGGACCACCTCTGCTTCCACCAGGAAAGTCACCGGATCTGACCAGTTCCGGGCGGTCACTGTGATCTGCTGGCTGCTTTTGGCAAATTCATCGGACTCGATCTTCGTAAAAGGGCAGGGGCCTGCAATGCACGAGACCCTGGCATTTTGAAATTCATTGCCCACCCCCGCGTCCAACGAGGCGGAAGCGATCGCGGCTTTCCATTTGCCATCAGGCGAGCACGGAGGTCGCCCCTTGCAGGGAATATTGCCAACATTCTCGACCTGAAACGTTCTTACCGCGCTGCCCACGTTTACCGTTCTCATGGCCATAATCGAATATCGAACCCGGACATTGCCCACTGTAATGGCGGGCCGATGGGACATGTTGTCTGTATTCTTGGACAAGGGGACCAGGTGAGCGATATAGAGTTTGTCCCCTGCAAATTCGGGAAGGTCGAGAGGATGGTAATTTGGGTGTCGGAACATCAGCGTCACCTTTTGACCTCGTCGCAGGCCTCGGCGTAACTTCAGGCTGAAAAATCCGGATGAATCGGATTTAGACGGAGGCTCACCTGAATTGTCCTTGGCCGTGACTTCGACACCGGCAAGGGGCAATTGCTTTCTGGGATCGGCATCCTGTACTGTGACTGCGCCCGTGATGATCAAGGGCTTCCTGTGCTGCCTCCGAACCAATAGACCTACGAAAGTCAGGCCGGCAGCCAGCGCCAGCAGGATCCAAAGCGAGCTTTTTCTTACCCTGCTCATCTAATAATCTCCGAACATTTTATGAGAGACGCACCGGAAATGGCATCCCTTAATGTGGATTCGAATCCCCGGGTCGTGGGTGCACCGAATCGCGAAAGTGGTTCCCTTTAAGGTTTTACGCCATATTCGGGCGCTTTGCGTGACACAATGAAAGGGATGAATTCCAAAGAACCTACGCGGCGCGATTTTGTGCGACAAATCCTCGGCATGGGCGGCTGCCTGCCCTTCGCCAGCCTGGCGTTTTCCCAGCTGACCGGTTCACGTGGGGTTTCGGCCGAGACGACCGGTTCGAACTCGATTTCAGCGGAGGATGATCGATTCCTCAATGACCTGGAGAAAGCCAATTTTCAATACTTTTGGGAACAGACCAATCCAAAAACGGGCTTGGTAAGAGACCGATGCAACGTTCACGCCAATGATGGCGGAACCGTCGGCAGTATTGCCGCCACCGGTTTCGGATTGACCGCGTTATGCATCGGTGAAAAGCGCGGATTTGTCTTGCCCTCTCCCGCCCAGGAGCGGGTCCGGGCTACCCTCGAGTGCCTTTGGGCGAAACTACCGAATCATCGCGGATTCTTCTACCATTGGGCCAATATCGATACCGGCGAACGTGTTTGGGATGCCGAAGTCTCTTCCGTTGACACCACCATCCTGCTCTGCGGGGTTTTGGCGTGCCGGGAGCACTTTCCGAAGGCAGAGGTCCAAGGCTTGGCCGATGCCATCTTTGATCGGGTGGAATGGTCCTGGTTGTCTGAAGATACCGCTCTCCTGCCTCACGGCTGGACGCCGGAGATGGGGTTCCTTCCCTACCGCTGGGACAACTACAGCGAATTGATGATGATGTATCTGCTGGGTCTCGGTTCCACGACCTATCCTCTTCGCGAGGAAACCTGGACAGCCTGGAAGCGTCTGACGTTTGAGTATGACGGACTGCGCTATATCGGCTCGTTTGCCCCGCTTTTCGTTCATCAATATTCTCAAGCCTGGTTTGATTTTCGCGGGAAGCGCGATAAATACGCGGATTATTTCCAGAATTCCATTACCGCGACCGAGGTCCATCGTCGGTTCTGCCTTGAGTTGGCGAAGCAATTTCCCAGCTATAGCGAGAACCTATGGGGAATCACCGCTTCGGATTCTCCCCATGGCTACGTGATTTGGGGCGGCCCGCCGGCGGTCGGGCCGATCGATGGGACCATTGTGCCGAGCGCGTCGGCTGGTTCTCTGCCGTTCCTGCCACAACCGGTGATGCGCGTTCTTCGGACGATCAAGGATCGCTATCCCTCGGCTTGGAGCAAGTATGGATTTGTGGACGCCTTCAATCCGCTCACCAACTGGTACGATAGCGACGTGATCGGGATCGATACCGGTATCACCTTGCTGATGGCCGAGAATTTACGCTCTGGATTTGTCTGGAATACCTTTATGAAAAACGAAGCGGCTCAACGGGGCATGCGGCGCGCGGGTTTCAAGAAATACAAGGCATGAAGCTCAAGAAGCTCAATTTCTTAGTGTATTTTCGCGACAATTGCGCGTCCGCCCCATCGATTTCGGTCGTATCGGGTGTTGACCCGGAACGGGATTAGAAAATGACCGGGGAAGGATCGAAAAAAAGCGATCAATATTGCTCTGTTCTCTAAATCCCAGCCTGTAAACTTAAGCCTCTGATGCAGTTTAGGCATCTCTAATCTGCTCACTGTCTAAGGGAACAAAACAATGGCCGAGACGAAGAGTTTTTGGGGCGGTTGGCGCGAGCGCGTCACGGCGCTTCGCAATGTGCCCCCGGTCCTCAGGATCGTCTGGGAGTCAGGCCCGCTTGTCGTATCCCTGGGATCGCTTTTCCGGCTGATCATCTCGCTTCTGCCCCTGGCCGCCCTGTGGATCACGGAACGGATCGTTAACGGCGTTGTTCATGCTGTTTCCGTGCATCAGCCTGTCTCGCCAAAATTCTGGTGGCTGGTTGCGGCAGAATTCGCCATCGCCATTTTCGGCGGCATCCTCGGCCGAGCCATCGACTATCTCGATTCCCTGCTGGCGGACAAGTACACCCGCCACATCAGTATTCGGGTGATGAAGCACGCCGCGGAACTGGATCTGATCGCGTATGAAGATCCGGTGTTCTATGACCGGCTGGAACGGGCGCGGGTGCAGGCCACCGATCGACTGGGCATGATTCAGTCCATCGGCCGACTGCTGCAGCAGGTAATCACGGCTGGGTCTCTTTCGATTTCCATTCTCCTGTTCTCGCCCTGGCTTTTGCTGCTGCTGATTGTGGGCATCCTTCCGGCATTTCTCGGCGAGAGCCATTTCGCATTTTTGGGATACGCGAGAAACTTCCGCCAAACTCCGGTTCGCAGAGAACTCGACTACCTGCGGGTGCTGGGCGGAAGCCGTGAAGCCGCCAAGGAACTTAAGCTCTTTGGGCTCAAGGATTTCCTCGTCGCACGCTTCACGCGTCTTTCCGACCAGCTCTATCGCGAAAATGTTGACCTGGCCCGCCGCAGGCTGATTGCCGGAAGTTTCTTGTCCATGATCGGCACTGCCGGCTACTACTCAGCGTATGTGTACGTGATTTGGCGGACGGCAATCGGGTCCCTGACCATCGGCAAGATGATTTTCCTGACCGGCGCCATCATGCAGGCCAGCAGCAACATCCAGCAGGTTTTCTCGACCCTTTCCAGTATTGCGGACCAAGCCTTGTTCCTCACCGACTTGCTTGCGTTTTTTGAAATGCGGCCCACCATCTGTTCCAAGCCCCACGCCTTGCCTGCTCCTCGCCCCATCGTCCGGGGATTCGAATTTCGGAATGTCTCGTTTCGCTATCCGGGAACTTCCCGGCTCGTGTTGGACGGCCTGGACTTCCATCTCCGGGCCGGGGAGCGGGTTGCGCTGATTGGAGAGAACGGCGAAGGCAAAACCACCCTGGTGAAACTGATGACGCGACTCTACGATCCGGTCGAAGGCCAGGTTTTGCTCGATGGCGTGGATCTTCGAGAGTACAACCTGGAGGATCTTTACCGGGAAATTGGCGTCATCTTCCAGGACTTCATGCGCTACGAAATGACTGCGCGCGAAAACGTCGCGGTCGGACGGATCGATGAGATCGACAATTTGCCGCTCCTCAAAACAGCAGCTGATAAGAGCATGGCGAACGAAGTCATCGAAAGGCTTCCCCGCGACTACGATCAAATGTTAGGCCGCCGCTTTGAGAATGGAGTGGACCTGTCGGGCGGCGAATGGCAGAAGATCGCGCTCGCGCGCGCCTACCTTCGAGATGCCCAGGTGCTCATTCTGGACGAGCCTACCGCTGCACTCGACGCGCGCAGTGAGTTCGAAGTGTTTCAGCGCTTCGCCGAGCTCACCGCGGGAAAGTCTGCCCTCTTTATCTCACACAGATTTTCAACCGTACGCATGGCGGATCGCATTGTGGTCTTACACAAAGGGAGGATTGCCGAGGATGGCAATCATGACAGTCTATTGAATCTCGGCGGGCGCTACGCAGGCATGTTTGAAATGCAGGCTGCCAACTACCGGTAGAACTTCAGCTACGGGGACTCAACATCTAAATGCCGCAGAACACACATTTGGAGACTGTAAGCGCAGAAGCCGGGCGCCTGCCAGAGCCTGCTCACGCGGTTCGGAATCCGGAACTGATTCATGAAAGGGCGGCAGAACTCGCGCGCACGCTGACGTGGCTGCCTAACTGTCCTTCGTCGCACACATTTGCGCACCGCACCCGTGTTCTCGCACATGATTTCGAGCCGATACTTACAGCTCTGGATCGCCCCGCTCCGAGATCGCCGATCTCCGACGATTTCCGCTGGTTGTACGACAGTGGGCGCCTTCTGTATACGGATCTCCAGAATACGATCGGAACCCTCAAACCCCAAACCAAGATTGCGCACGTGCGTGCTCCCAACGGCGAAACCGTTCCCCGAGTACTGGCGCTCGCTGAGCGATTTCTTGAAGTAGTTTCCTACGAGTTCAGTGAACAGGAATTCGCTCTGTTCGTGGAGGTATTTCAGCGAACTACCGCATTGCAACTGCACGAACTGTGGTCACTGGTCCCGGCGCTTAAGCTGGTTCTTCTGGGACAAATTGCCGCGCGTGGCAGGGGCCTTCTTAGCAATCCCAATGACGACTCGAGCGGTGTGAGTACTCCTATACGCAGTCTGCGGGACATTGGACAAACAACTTGGAAGGATGTTCTTGAACCGCTCATGGTGATCGACCAGGTGTTACGGCAGGACCCGGCCGACGCCTATGGTCGAATGGATTTCGAAAGCCGCGACCTCTACCGAAACCGAATAGCAAATATTGCGAAGCATTCTGATTATTCCGAATTGGAGACCGCGAAAGCAGCCGTAGCCCTGGCCGAGGAAGCCAGTCGCGGCACCTACGAAGAAGCGCGCGTCGCTCTGCGGGAATCTCATGTTGGCTACTACATCGTGGATAAGGGAACGTCTCTTCTTCATCAGAAGGTCCGTTTCCGTCCGCCATTTGGTCAGAAGATCCAGGCACTCGTACGTAAGCATCCCGACGAATTTTTCCTGACGGGCATACACCTTCTGGCGCTTGCCATCATGTCGACGGCGGTAGTAATCCTTACCGATCCCTACAATTCCCCGGCTCTTATTTTGCTTTCGATGCTGATCCTGTTTTTGCCCAGCTCGCAGAGTGCCGTGCAACTCATGAACTATCTGGTCAGTTCGCTGCTGCCTCCCGAAATTCTCCCCAAGCTCGATTTCGCGGAAGGGATTCCTGACAGTTGCGTAACCATGGTCGCGATCCCTACCCTGCTCCTGGGTGAAGAGCAAGTAAGGGATCTGGTTGAGAACCTGGAGGTGCGGTTCCTGGGAAACCATGATCCCAATATTCATTTCGCGCTCCTCACCGATTTGGCCGATTCTCGTGAGCCCGCTCGCGAGGACAATCCACTCATCACACTGTGCTCGGAATTGATCCGCGAATTGAATCACAAATACGCGAGTCAGAATGCAGGCTCCTTTTTTCTGTTTCATAGGCATCGTGTTTACAATCCACGCGAGAAATCGTGGATGGGATGGGAGCGCAAGCGCGGCAAGCTGCTCGATCTCAACAAACTGCTGCGCGGACAATACGACAGTTTCCCGGTGAAAATTGGGGAGTTGTCGGTTCTCCCGAGGGTTCGGTTTGTGATCACGCTTGATTCCGATACCGAGCTTCCAAGGGGCGCCGCACATCGTATGGTCGGAGCTTTGGCGCATCCTCTGAACCAGGCCATCATCGATCCGCAGACGAATACTGTGGTTGACGGATATGGTATTTTGCAGCCCCGGGTCGGCGTCAGCGTGCAAAGCACAGCCCGCTCGCGGCTCGCAGCTATCTATGCCGGGGAAACGGGCTTCGACATCTATACCCGTGCGATTTCTGACGCCTACCAGGATTTGTATCGCGAGGGTAGCTTCACAGGAAAGGGAATCTATGAAGTGGACGCTGTTCATCGCGTCCTGGACCGGCGTTTTCCAATGAACTCTCTACTGAGTCATGATCTGCTGGAAGGGGCCTATGCGCGCGCGGGTTTGGCAAGTGACATCGAGATCATTGAAGATTATCCATCCCATTACAGCGCTTACAATCGCCGCAAACACCGCTGGCTGCGCGGGGATTGGCAGATCGTGGGATGGTTATTTCCCCAGGTGCCGAACGAGTCAGTGGCACGCGTGGCCAATCCAATATCTCTCATTTCGTGGTGGAAGATTGTCGACAACCTGCGCCGCAGCTTAGTCGAGCCGGCAACATTTCTGTTGCTCGTGGTTGGTTGGTTCATAACCGGCAGGCCGTGGCTGTGGACTCTGACAACCCTGTGTATCCTATTCCTACCCGCCTGGGTCGAGTTTGCCTTCAATCTGCTCCGCGCTCTTTTCGCTTTTGATTTGACAATCGCGGGCGATGCCCTTGATGCCCTTTACACCGCTAACGTTAGTCTTCTTTTTACATTGATCTTCCTCCCCCATCAGACCATGCTCGCGCTGGACGCGGTGGCGCGATCACTGGTCAGGCGCTTTGTCACGCAAGCTCGGCTTTTGGAATGGGAAACGGCTGCGGAATCGGAGCTCGATACTCGAGGGCCCACGCCCGTCGACGTGTATCTCAACTGGACCCCTCTGCTCGCGGTCGTATTAGGACTATTCGTGTGGGACATGCGGCCGCGGGCGCTTCCGACTGCATTACCGATCTTAGCGCTCTGGGCCTGCAACAAGGCAGTTTCCGGTTGGCTGAATCGCCCTCCGGCCACGGCCCGCAATCAAACGTCCCGCAAGGATGAGGCCTTTCTTCGGCGCGCCGCTTTGAACACCTGGCGATATTTTGCCGAGTACAGTACCGCCGAGCACAACTGGTTGATCCCGGATAACGTTCAGGAAGACCCTGCCGCCGTAGCGGCGCGGGTATCACCGACAAACATCGGATTCCTACTCAACGCCAGGCAGGTAGCCTGTGAATTTGGATATCTCACCGTGCCGGAATTCGCCGAACAGACTCTTCGAACATTGACAACGATCGTGACCCTGAAAAAACATCACGGGCACGTGCTGAACTGGTATGACACGCGGACGCTTCAGCCACTTGCTCCTCTTTTCGTTTCCTCGGTGGATAGCGGTAACTTGCTGGCTTCCCTCTGGACTCTGCAGCAAGGGTGCTTGGAGCAGTTAAACCAACCGATATTGCAGCCGTGTTTGTCAGAAGGATTCCTGGACTGTCTCCGCGTGCTCTCGGCTGGACGTGCGTTTCCGCGGAAGCTGCTTTTGACCTGCGAACGACAACGCAATACGGACAATTGGTTGCAGTCGATGCTGGGCTTGTCTGAAACACTTTTTCAACAAACCAGCAAAACTATTGGCAAGTCGAAACGAGCCACCCAGGTCCAATGGTTTATCGAAGAGGCCGCGTCTCGGTACCAGAGCATTCAGCGGGCGGTGAGTGAATATGCGCCGTGGTCCTCGCCAAACTTTGCGGCCTTACGGGAAGACGACACGGTAAACATTAAATTGATGGACAGCATCGCACTGCAGCAACTGCCGCAATTCATCGACCAATTGGTCAGCCAAATCGAACGTGCTCTCAACTCCACGGTTCCCGGACACGAAGTCTTGTACCTGCGCCTTCGCGACCAGCTTCTCGAAGCAAGATCGAACACCGAGCGCTTGGTCGCCGATATTCGAATGATCGCAAAGATGGCGGGGAAGCTGGCCGACGATATGGACTTCGGTTTGTTGCTCGACCATCGCCGCAAACTAATATCCGTGGGCTTCGATGTAGAAACACATCATCTCAGCCCGGCTTGCTATGACCTGCTTGGAACCGAGTCCCGCACTGCCGTGTTTGTAGCGATTGCCAAAGAGGATATTCCGCAGGAGAGCTGGTTCCTGCTTGGCCGAGCCCACACTCTGGATGATGGCCGGCCGGTTCTGCTTTCTTGGACGGGAACGTTGTTTGAGTATCTGATGCCTGCGCTTTGGATGCGTACCTACCCCAATACGCTCTTGGAGCGTTCACGCAGCGCCGCGGTGCGTGCGCAGCAGACATTTGCTGTCCGAAAAGGAGTCCCTTGGGGCATTTCCGAATCCGCTTATTATAAATTCGACGAGGCTGGAAACTATCAGTATTACGCTTTCGGGCTTGCTCATCTTGCACTGCGGGCACCTGAGACGAATGCGTTGGTGATATCTCCCTATTCGACATTTCTCGCGCTGAGTACTGATCCGGTAGAAGCGGTACGCAATCTGCACCGCATGGCTGACCTGGGGTGGTTTGGGAGCCACGGCTTCTATGAGGCTGCAGACTTCAGTTCTACCCAGCACAGACTCTGGAGAGGTCGCCCGCAATTGGTACGATGCTGGATGGCCCACCATCAAGGGATGAGCCTGCTGGCCCTCGCCAATTTCCTGAATGACAACGTTGTGCAGAAGTGGTTTCACGCCGAGCGCCGTGTGCAGGCAACAGAACGACTACTCCACGAGAAGCCGGTCGCGCATGTGCGACGTAGAGATATGCCGCGTAAACGGGCTGCCGCATAACTACAATTTGAACCACGGCTGGGTACGACGGCATCCGCCCCCGTCCTTTCGGCTGCAGCACCGCAAGAAAGCGGAGAAATTCTACTGCGATCCTGGCGGCCCAGGAAATGAAAGTGCGCGGGCCCTCGGACGACGGCTGTTGATGAACACGTTACTGGCCCGCCTTGTGCAGAAGCTGACGCTCGGGACGACAGGATCCACTCCGTTAAGCCCGCGCTTTATCGAGCATTTCTGCCCAGATACCTTTTGATTTGAGAACGAGCTCAACGACTTCCCGCACCGCGCCGTGGCCTGCGAGAGCTCTGGTCGTATAGTGCGAAGCCTTTTTTACCTCCGGGACGGCATCGCCTACCGCAACCGCGAGGCCGGCGCGCCGCAGCAGGGGAATATCCGGAAGATCATCGCCAATGTAGGCGACGGCGGAATCCGCCACGCCCGCTCTGCGAAGGATTTCTTCATAAGCCGGCATTTTCACCGGCTGCTTCATATAAATAAACTCCATCCTCATTTCTTGGGCGCGGCGCAGGAGAGCCGCACTTTCGCGACCTGTAATGCAGCCGGTGCGCAGGCCTGCGGTCTGGGCCAACGTCAGGCCTTGGCCGTCGTGCGCGTCAAAGGTTTTGATTTCGAGGGCAGTGCCGTCGGTCTGCGAGAGCAGGGTGACGCCCCCGTCCGTCATAGTGCCGTCCACGTCCATGAGCAGCAGTTTGATTTGAGCGGCGCGCTTTTTGAGTGCAGGGGAAATCTGGGACGAACGGGCCAAAGAAAGCCTCCAGAATCGAAAGTAAGAGCGACCAGACTTCAAGTAAACTGCGGTTCAAGAAGCCGGATAATTATTTTGCATACTGTCGCTAGCACGCGCATCTGTGAATGAGGAGGAACGCTAATCATGAGCACAATCGCTGCACCAGGGGTAATCGCCACCACAACCTGGAACATTGACCCGGTTCACTCCAATGCCCAGTTCAAGGTCAAGCACATGATGATCTCAAACGTGAAGGGCGAGTTTACCGCCGTTACCGGCAAGTTGGAACTGAACAGCTCCGATATTACCAAATCACGCATTGAGGCCTCGATCGATGCGGCCACGATCAACACTCGGGAGCCGCAGAGGGATGCGCACCTGAGAAGCGCAGATTTCCTGGATGTGGAGAAGTTCCCTGTTTTGACCTTCAAGTCAACTCACATCTCGAAGAAGGCGGATGAGGACTATGCACTCGAAGGCGACCTTTCGATCCGCGGCGTCAGTCGTAAAGTGGTGTTTGAGGTTGAGGGGCCAACCCCTCCCATGAAGGACCCGTGGGGCGGCACTCGAATCGGAGCCTCTGCCACGACGCGCATCAATCGAAAAGATTTTGGATTGACCTGGAACACGGCGCTTGAAACGGGAGGCATCCTCGTGGGCGACGAGGTAACCATCATGCTCGATATCCAGTTCGTGAAGACGTAACCCTGTGGTGGCACCGGAAGGGGTGCGGACTATGCTGAGCGCCATTGCTGATCAACCGGAGTGCTGGCCCATGCTTCCTCTGGATTCGTGGAAAGATACCTACGCTACGCTCCATATGTGGACTCAGATGGTGGGTAAGGTTCGGCTGCGGCTCACGCCGTTGGTGAACCACTGGTGGAATGTCCCGTTGTACGTAAGCGCTCGTGGCCTGACCACGTCTCGAATCCCGTACGGACAAAGAGCATTCGAGCTCTGGTTTGACTTCAAGCGGCACCAGCTTGTGCTCGAGACGGCGGATGGAATCCTGGAAACGCTCCCGTTGTCGCCTCGCTCCGTGGCCGAGTTCCACGCGGAATTTATGGGAATGCTTCGATCTGCGGGGATCGAAGTCAACATCTGGCGAATGCCGGTCGAAGTTCCCGATCCGATTCCCTTCGATCAGGATCGCGTGCATCGCTCGTACGATCCGGCATCGGTTGAGAAATTCTGGCGCATTTTGTTGTCGGTGGACGCGGTCTTCGGCCAATTCCGGTCGGGATTCGTGGGCAAGAGCAGCCCGGTGCATTTCTTCTGGGGAAGCTTCGATCTTGCGGTCACACGATTTTCGGGTCGCCGCGCGCCCGAACGACCCGGCGCCGACACCATCACGCGAGAAGCCTACTCCCACGAAGTGAGCAGCGTCGGCTTTTGGCCTGGCGGCGGCGCCATTAAAGATGCGGCTTTCTATTCCTACACCGCTCCCGAGCCGCCGGGGTTTAAAGACGCCCCGGTTCGGCCGAATCCAGCCTACTATGAGAATCAGCTCGGCGAGTTCCTACTGATGTACGACGACGTGCGCCAAGCGAAATCACCCACGGCTTCCCTACTGGACTTTTGCAGGACGACCTACGAAGCCGGGGCAGAGCTGGGCCACTGGGACCGCAGTGCGCTTGAAAGGTAGCCTGTCGTCTGGGGGAAGTCCTTGCAAGGCACTTGTCAACATGATCTGCTGTCTCATGCTCATGAATCCTGGGCTTTAATTCCTCTTCACGTTTCGGGTTGGGAAATTACACTCTGTTGGCCTACAATGCTGGCCACCTCCACCATTGCGTGGAAATTGGCAACGAGCCTTGTATGGCGGCGACCACCCGAGCCAACCCCGAGACTGACCTTGAGTTCGCCGGTAAGATTGCCGGGCCCTGCGTTTTTGTGCTCTTCGGAGCTGCCGGCGATCTGACCAAACGCAAGCTGATCCCTGCCCTCTTCAACCTGGTGAAAGCGAAATTACTTCCCGACGATTTCGCGGTGATGGGAGTTTCGGTTGATGACCTGACTCCCGAGGCCTTTCGGGATCAGGTCAGTGAATTCCTGCCAATGGGCGGAGGCGGCGAGCTGGAGTGGTTGCGGCAGAGGCTACTTTACCAGCGCGGCGATTTCGGCGATGCGGAGACCTTCTCGGTCCTTCGCGACCGCCTCGCCGTGGTGGACACGGAACACCACACGCTGGGGAACTACCTCTTCTATCTGGCCACCGCGCCCCGGTTCTTCGCGCCGATTGTTCAACAGTTGGGAAGAGCCGGCCTATCGAAGCAAGGGGATGGGCACTGGCGCCGGGTCGTGATCGAGAAGCCTTTCGGACACGATCTGGAATCGGCGAAAGCCTTGAACCGCGACATCAGGAGCGTGCTGCAGGAAAACCAGATCTACCGCATCGATCACTACCTCGGCAAGGAAACTGTGCAAAACATCATGGTCTTCCGCTTCGACAATGCCATTTTTGAGCCGATCTGGAATCGCCGCTACATCGACCATGTGCAGATTACCAATGCCGAGACTGTAGGCGTGGAACGCCGGGGCGCCTACTTCGACAACGCGGGAACCCTGCGCGACATGGTGCCCAACCACGTCATGCAATTGCTCAGTCTGACCGCCATGGAGTCGCCGGTCTCGTTTCACGCCGATGCGGTGCGAAATGAACAGGCCAAAGTCCTGCACTCGATTCAACTACTGAACTCCGAAGACGTGCTGCAGCGCAGCGTGCGGGGCCAGTATGGCGAAGGCACGCTGGGCGACGGAAAAGTGCCGAGTTACCGGGCAGAACCAGGAGTCGCCGCGGAATCGCGCACCGAAACTTTCGTGGCCTTGAAACTCAACATCGACAACTGGCGCTGGGCGGGCGTGCCATTTTATTTGCGCACGGGCAAACGCCTGGCCAAGCGCCACACCGAGATCGCCATCCAGTTCAAGCGCATGCCCTTCGAACTGTTCCGCAATGCTCCCTTCCACAAACTGCACACCAACACGCTGGTCATACAGATTCAACCGGTGGAGGGAATCTCCTTGAGCTTTGGCGCCAAGATTCCTGGTCCGTTGCTGCGAGTGGGCTCGGTGGACATGAGCTTTGAGTATTCCCAATATTTTGGCACTGACGCCTACACCGGCTATGAAGTTCTGCTGTATGACTGCATGATGGGCGACGCAACGTTGTTCCAGCGCGCGGACATGGTGGAAGCAGGATGGACTGTGGTCGATCCGGTATTGGACGTCTGGAGAGCGCTGCCCCCGCGCAAATTTCCGAACTATGCGTCCGGCACCTGGGGGCCGGCCGAGGCTGATCAACTGATGGAAATCGATGAACGGCAATGGAGGAAAATTGAGCCATGATTCTTGCCGGCGAAATCGGCGCTACTCGCACCCGGCTGGCTGCCTTCGAAACTGAAGGCAATCGGCTGCACAGCGTGGTCGAGAAGACCTATATGAGCCAGGACCACGAAGGACTGCCGGAGATTCTTGCTCAGTTCATTCGGGCCGAAGGCATACCGGTTCACAGCGCGTGCCTGGGCGTCGCCGGGCCCGTGAGAAAGGGGCGAAGCAAGATTTCCAATCTTCCGTGGGTCATCGACTCTCGCGAATTGGCCAAACAGCTCAAACTCAACTCGGTTGGCCTGCTCAATGACCTGGAAGCTTACGCTTATGGCATCGACGCCCTTGAGTCCAAGGATTTCGTCACGCTGAGTGAAGGCTCCGAGGACGCCGAAGGCAACCGCGCCGTAATCTCTGCGCGAACCGGGCTCGGGGTCGCGGGACTCTATTGGGATGGGTTCCGGCATCATCCCTTCGCCTGTGAAGGCGGCCACGCCGACTTCGCTCCCAGGAACGATCTGCAGATGGAATTGCTCGCATACCTGCAGAAGAAATACGGCCGCATCAGTTGTGAGCGGATTCTCTCCGGACCTGGCATCAGAAATATTTACGAATTTCTTCGCGACATGCACAAAGCCGAGGAGCCGGCCTGGTTGCGGGACCAACTCAGCACAGCGCCCGATCCCCCTGCGTTGATTTCGCAACTCGCCCTGGAAGGCAAAGCCGCGATTTGCGATCAGACCCTGTCGATCTTCGTCAACGTATTTGGGGCTGAGACCGGGAATTGCGCTTTGTACTTCATGGCCACGGGCGGCATTTTTATCGGAGGAAGCATCGCGGCAAAGATCGTCGCCAAGATGAAACATCCAGTATTCATGCAGTCGTTACTGGACAAAGGCCGCATGGAAATCCTGCTCAAGGACATGCCCGTGAAGATTGTTCTCAGCGATGACTGTGGTCTAATCGGGGCGGCCCGTTACACGCTCGTGCAAAAAGCGTTTCGGACGGCGAAGTGAATTGGCCGCAAACTTGGGGGTCACTCACCCTTGGCCAGATTGAGGACGATGACTCTGTCGACCTCACCTTTCTTTGCTTCCGGAACCGTAAGCACAACACCATTGCTACTCTGAGTAAAGGCAACGTCCGCGCTATTTAAGAACGACACAGCGCTAAGTATGGGTCTCTGCATCGCGGGCAGGGCGAGCAGCTTACCGTTCCAATTGAGAATGTGCACATACGCCTTGTCTCCCTTCTGCGTGGTCACACCCCAATCGGCAGGCGCAATGGGCCCGCCGCGAGTCCCATAGATGGAATCTCCATAGCGGGATAGCCAATCTCCCACGGCGTGAAGACGGGTAACAAATTCTTCCTGAATCTCCCCGTTCGGCATGGGTCCGATGTTCAGCAGGAGATTGGAATTGTTGCCCGCGGATCGCACCAGCATCTCTTCGACTTCCTCTGGACTCTTATAGTTGTGGTCCGCAATATTGAATCCCCACGAGTCGTTCAGAGTGTTGCTGCTCTCGAGCGGCAATTGGTTGGAGACGTCTTTGGTGTTGAAGCCGGCCGTGTTCTGGCCGGGCAGATCCCTTTCGAAGGTCTGGACGTCTTCCCCTGCTTTGGGCGCTTGATGATGGTTGGGGATGATCAGCGCCGCGGGCTGGAGTTGATGGATGAGCGCGTATGTCTTCGAGAGATGCCAGTCGGCGTCCGGCTTATCCCACATGCCATCGAACCAGATGCCGCCGATGGGCCCGTAATTGGTAAGCAATTCGCGTAGCTGCCCATCCATATAGTGATCGAGATACGAATTCCAATCCCCGTGATCCGGCCGGCTGTTGTCCCACGGGCCTCGGTCGGTTTCAGTCTTGCCCCGTGGGTAATAGTCCGGATTATGCCAATCCAGTTGCGAATAATAAAAGAACAGTTTGATCCCCTGCCGCTGAGCCTCGTCGGCCAGCATCTTGAGCGGATCTTTTCCATACGGGGTGCGCTGAACGATATTCCAGTCCGACACCTTCGAATCGAACATGGCGAAGCCGTCGTGATGGCGCGAAGTAATCGTGATGTACTTCATGCCCGCGGCCTTTGCCAGCGCCACCCAGGCCCGTGCGTCAAACTCTTCCGGGTCGAAAAATCCAGGCAGCCGCTCATATTCGTGAACGGTCAGCTTGCGATCGTGGAAGACCCACTCTCCGTCCCCCAGCACGCTGTACACGCCCCAATGAATGAACATGCCAAACTTTGCGTCCTGGAATTCCTGACGAGCCTTGAGATTCTCAGGCGCAGGCTGATAGCCCGTTTGCGCCAGCACAGAGGAGACCTGTGAGCTCGCAAGGAAAACGGCAAGCAGGGCGGCCGCGAAAGATTTATGCGATCTCGTCATTGTAAATTCTCGAAATCTCACTCAGACAGTCACGGCTAGAGCTCTCCCCTCTTCATTTGCCGCACCGCATAGTCACACGCCCGCGCGGTCAGGGCCATATAAGTGAGCGACGGATTCACGCAGGACGACGACACCATGGCTCCTCCATCGGTAATGAACAGGTTCTTGACGTCGTGCGCCTGGTTGTAAGAGTTGAGGACGGAAGTTTTCGGATCGCGGCCCATCCGAGCTGTACCCATCTCATGGATAGAAAACCCCGGTGGTTCGTTGTCGGCGTGGGGTTCAATGTCGCGTGCACCCGCCGCAGCCAGCATCTCGGCCGCGGTAATCGACATATCTTTCCGCATGGCCAACTCATTCTCGCTCCACGCACAAACGATCTTCAGTGCGGGGATCCCCCAGGCGTCAACTTTTTCTTTGTCCAGCTCCACGTAGTTATTGTGATTCGGCAGACACTCGCCATATCCGCTAAAGCGGAATCGCCAGGGCCCGGGTTGACTCACCGACTTTTTGAACTCTGGGCCGAATCCCGTTTGCGCGATTCCTCGCTGCCAACCCTCTCGATGGCCTCCACCCTGAAAACCATACCCCCGCAAAAACTCGCCCCGCCTGGTCTTCACATTTCGAAAACGGGGAATGTAAATTCCGTTTGGCCGCCTGCCGAGGACGATCCGGTCTTCATTGCCCGGAATGATCGCGGTTGCGCCGCCGCTCTTCACATGATCCATCAGGTTGTGGCCCAACTCGCCGCTGGAGTTAGCCAGCCCATTGGGGAACTCCGGCGTGGAAGAGTTGAACAGGATGCGCGCCGATTCCAGGGCCGAAGCGCACAGGAAAATTATCTTGGCGCGAAATTCCAGCGTCGTGCGCGTTTTCGCGTCGGTGACTCGCACCGCAGTCGCCCGGCGTGTGCGCGCGTCAAAGCTCAAGCTGTGCACCACGCTGTATGGCCGCAGTGTCATCCGCCCGGTCTCTTCCGCGGCGGGCAGGGTCGCGTTCACGCTGCTGAAATAGGACCGAGTGATGCATCCTCTTTCACACGGACCGCAGTAGTGGCAGGCCGCCCGGCCATGATGCGCCTGGGTGAGAATAGCCGCGCGGCCGATCGTCAGGACGCGCTCACCGCCGAAATGTTTCGCAATCGCGTCCCGAACCACGACCTCCGCGCAATTCAATTCCATCGGCGGAAGGAACCTGCTGTCGGGAAGTTGGGGCAGACCCAGCGCCTCGCCGGTAATTCCAATGAAATCTTCGACGTAGTCGTACCACGGCGCCAGGTCGGCGTAGCGGATGGGCCAATCGATCGCGATTCCCTGCCGAAGATTTGCTTCGAAATCCAGATCGCTCCAGCGGTAAACCTGGCGACCCCAAACGATGGAGCGCCCACCCACCTGCCGTCCCCGGATCCAGCGGAAAGGCTTGCCGGGCTCGGTCGTGTAGGGATTCTCTTTGTCGCTCACGAAAAACTTCGAGGACCATTCGTCACACGCGTAACACGTGCTCTGAATCGGCTGGTCTTTCTGTTGCAGACGGCGATCTCGCACCCCCCGGAATTTCATTTCCCACGGCGGAACGTGTTCGACGTAGTCTTCCTCGGGCACAATGGGGCGGCCCGCCTCGAGCACGAGCGTCTTCAGACCTTTCTCCGTCAGTTCCTTCGCGGCCCAGCCCCCCGTCATGCCGGAACCGATCACAATCGCGTCGTAGGTGGTTTCGTTGCTCACTGGTTCTCCGGTTCCGCGCCGGAGGCACGCACGGGCACTTCGACGCAACCGGCATGGCGATCCGGAATGATTTGAAAATGCAGTTCTTCGCTGGCGCCGGCTTCGGAAGTGTAGTAAGCGGTCAGGGTCAGGCGCCGTAGCATGGAGTAGAAGTTGTTCTGTGTCTGCTGCAATGACTCCCGGTGTTGCCGGGATTGATCCCCCGCCTCTTCGATCATCTGCTCTCCGAGTGCGGTGAGAAGGTCCGCTTGCTGAATCTGGGAGCACTCGAGAAAATCTTTGGCAAACAGCGCTTGCGTGCGGGCGTCCACATCCGCCAGACCACCGAGAAACCGGGACCGTTCCTGCTCGTCATACCACTCCGTCAAGATCAGATCGATAAACTCGCTCGCACCCACGTCCGCAGCTCCGGGAGTGTCGGTCCGGGGGAGAATCATCTCCGCCATCGCCTTCACGGTGGCGTCCTGATGGGTGTTCAACGTGCGCGGAGCAGGTTCCGCTCCGACCACCGCACGCGCTTCGCGCAACGCCGCCAGCAGGTTGCGTGGAGCGAGCGGCACCATCGCGCCTGTTGCCAGCAGTCTCAGCGCTTCGCGTCTGTTCATTGAAAAGAATCTCCGGTTGACAGCAGATTATTTTACTGCCTGCTTGGGTAATTTCAGTTTGCCGGTTCTGTCACGATGCCGGTGGATCGGGCTTGATCTCAGCCGCTTTCCCGTCGTGGTAGACAATCACGACAGGCTTGCCGCCATTCGGATAATGCACGGTCTTCTCGTCGGAAGTATCGCCCGCCTCCGGCACCCCCATGCCGATGGCGAAATCCGCCTGCATCTCGTTCATCCCCGGCTTGACTTCGTGCCGTTCCACCGCCTGCCACACGTCGGCGGGCCAGTGCTTGTAGAGTACCCGCGGATCTTCAATAAAAAACATTTCGTCGGAATAAATCTTATATTCCTGGTCCGCTTCGAAGCCGATCGGCACGGCATAGCTCTTTCCTTCCGTCTGAAAGATGGCCATGACCTGCAGATGGCTCTTCGCGGGCGTTGCCGTGACAACATCCTTGATTTCCAGTCGTTCGATCGGCAGCAGCAGACCCGCTTCATGCTCGAAGTCGACATGTTTACGCGCCGGATCGTAACTGTAGTAGGTGTAGCGGTATCCTTCCTTGACCCACACGGGCTGCTGGGTCAACTGCTTCGCGGACTTCAGATCGTAGGGATAAAGCTTCTTAGGGGAGACGTAGTAGTCGGGATTGGAATAGCCAACGTTTTGCGCCTGCTTCTGCTTTTCGGCTTCGACTGCATCTTCATGGCGTTCGTACAGAATGTAGGCTGCGCGCAAACCGGCAACCACCATCGCCAGCAGCAGCGCCACTTGAATCCTCTGCCTAGCCTCTGGACTCATCATGCGAACAAACTCTATCAGATCGTGTGGCGCGGCCGAACTTACTCCTTCGTGCCGCCGGGCTGAGGTAAACTGGAACGGAAGGAGTTCGTGCCATGCCCGCTATCACCGAACAAGACGTCCTGAGCGCGCTGAAGAGCTGCTACGACCCCGAGATTCCAGTCAACATCGTCGACCTCGGCTTGATCTACAACGTAAATTTCGTCCCCGCGCCCGCCGATAATCCTGAGGAAGCGAAACAGGACGTCACCGTCGAGATGACCCTCACCGCCCAGGGCTGCCCCGAGCATGTGAACATCAGCGCGCAGGTCAAATCGCGCATCGAGCAGCTACCAGGGGTGCGCAACTGCTCCGTGAATGTGGTGTGGACTCCTCCCTGGACCCCGGAGCGGCTCAGCCCCGACGCGAGAAAACAACTTGGCATCGAGTAACGTCACAGCGGCGCCGGTGGTTGGCTAGCCACCAATTTCCTCCCACCTATCCACCGCACTTCGCCCCGCCGCTTCCGTGATTCGCCGGCCGGCCCGGCCAGCCATATCCATCACCCGCATGCCACGCTCGAAATAATCGGGCAACGCCTGCCGGACCTGTTCAAACTTCTCGGGGTACTCCGACGCCAGCGTCGCCAGACCCACACCGGTCGCCAGTACACCGGCGGGAAAGCGCTTCTTCATGAACAAAATCGCGGCCGCTCCAATCGAACCCAGGACCACCGCCTTCTTCCAGCTGTCCATATTTTCCCCCAAAGTCTTCCCCCAAAAATATCTCGCTGGCTGCGATTGTACCTGCTCAGCAGAAACGCACCAAACAGCGCAACCCTCCCCTCTCTACATCCCTGTATACTGCCTTCTTTGCCGGAGACCCCATGATTCCTGCTCACGTTCGCCGGTCCACGCTTCTTCTCGCAGTCAACGTCCTGGCCACCATGCTGTCGGCCCAGACCAAGCCGCGCGCGCGCGATCTGGGCGTTCCGTTCGACGGCACGCCCGGTCCCAACAACGCCATCACCGATGTCAAAGGGGTCGAGGTAGGCAACACCACGCTCATCTCGGGCGAAGGCAAGCTCGAAGTCGGCAAGGGACCGGTTCGCACCGGCGTAACCGCGATTCATCCTCGCGGGAAAGCCTCCAACGATGCTGTCTTTGCGGCCTGGTTCACGCTCAACGGCAACGGCGAAATGACCGGCACCACATGGGTGGACGATTCCGGCTTCCTCAATGGTCCAGTCATGATTACCAACACGCATAGCGTTGGCGTCGTGCGTGACGCCGTGATCGCCTGGAAGGTCAAGCACGGCACCCCCGATATGGAAGGCTACTGGTGGTCGCTGCCAGTAGTCGCTGAAACCTGGGACGGCTATCTCAACGACATCAACGGATTCCACGTCACGCCTGAAGACGCTTTTCACGCCCTCGACACCGCCCACGCCGGACCGGTGGAAGAAGGCAACGTGGGCGGCGGCACCGGCATGATCTGCAACGAATTCAAAGGCGGCATCGGTACCTCCTCGCGCGTGCTCGACGCTAAAGCTGGGGGTTATACCATCGGCGTGCTGGTGCAGTGCAACTACGGATCGCGCGAACAGCTTCGCATTGCGGGCGTGAACGTGGGCCGTGAAATTCCCGAGCACACCGTCTGGCAGAAAGACGTCGGCTCGATCATCGTGGTCGTGGCGACCGACGCTCCCCTCATTCCCACCCAACTGAAGCGTATGGCCAGGAAGGTTTCCCTGGGCCTGGGCCGCGACGGCAGCTATTCGGGCGACGGTTCAGGCGACATCTTCATCGCGTTCTCCACCGCGAATCCCGGCGCCGTCGGCACAAAGGGCTTGCATCAACTCACCATGCTTCCCAACGATTCCCTGGATCCGATTTTCCTTGCGACCGTTCAGGCTACAGAAGAGGCAGTGGTCAACGCCATGGTTGCCGCCGAAACCATGACCGGCATCAACAATCACACCGTCATTGCCCTGCCCCACGATCGCCTGCGCGAAGTGTTGAAGAAATACAACCGATTGGCGAGGTGATAGCCGCGAGAACAATAACCCGAGCTAGGTCCCGGTGTTGCGGCGGAAGTCTTCTAAGTCGATGTTGAACCGCTTGAGCATGGACTGTAGAGTCGTGCGCTTGATCCCCAGGCGGCTGGCGGCCCCATCCTCTCCCGAGAGCACGCCGTTGGTTTCCCGCAAAATGCGGACGATATGTTCGCGCTCCATTTCCGTAAGACTGTCGTCCATGCCTTCCTGCGGTGCCTCCAATTCCACCGGCGGCGGAGCCAGCACTCGGCCTTTCGTCAAGATGACCATACGTTCGATCATATTTTCGAGCTCGCGGATATTTCCCGGCCAGTTCCAGTTTTGAAGAACGTCCATGGTCTCGCCAGGGATGGGGTCTATGTGCTTGCCCATGCGTGCCGAGTGCTGGTGCATAAAATGATCGACCAGGATTGGAATGTCGGACCGACGATCGCGTAATGCAGGCAGCAAAATGGGAAAAACATTGAGGCGGTAGAACAGATCTTCACGGAAGTTCTTGTCGGCCACTTCCCTCTTCAAATCGCGGTTGGTGGCGGAGATGATTCGCACATCCACATGCAGCGTGCGGACGCCGCCCAGGCGTTCGAACTCACGGTCCTGCAGAACCCGCAACAGCTTCGGTTGCAGTTCAAGCGGCAGTTCACCCACCTCGTCTAGAAACAGAGTCCCCTTGTCGGCCAGCTCAAGACGTCCGACTTTCTGCCCCACCGCGCCGGTAAACGCCCCTCTCTCGTGCCCGAACAATTCACTCTCCAGCAGTCCCGAGGGCACGGCGGCGCAATTGAGCTTGATGAAACTCTTGTCCTCCCGCGAGCTCAGAGCATGAATGGCTCGTGCTACTAACTCCTTTCCAGTACCGGTTTCCCCCAACAGCAAAACTGTGGAGTCGGTGGGCGCGACCACCCGCGCCTTGTTCAGAACCTCTCGAAGGGCGGAACTCTGGCCAATGATTTCTTCAAAGCCAAGGTCTGCCTGGATTTCATTCTCCAGATACCGCTTCTCTTGAGCCAGCTTGTCTTTGGCTTCCTGTAGGCCGTCGGCCCGCTCACGAAGGCGGGCAACGTCCATGGAAGCCCCTGTAATTCCGATAAGGCTCCCGGTTGAATCGAAAAGGGGCTCGATCGTCAGGTCGAAAGAATAGTTCCTGCCGCCGTGGGGTATCGTGACTTCCTCGCGCAACCCGACCCCTGTTTCCAAAACTCGACGCTTGAGTTCGACCAGGCCCGCCGCTTCCGCCGGCCCGATGATTTCATCGTCAGTCCGTCCAATTACGTCCAGCTGCCAATACAGGTGAGGGTTGTAAATCCACCTATAGCGCAGGTTGCGATCCTGACTGAAAACCGTGATCGGAGAGCTTTTGAGCGCAACCCGGAATCGCTCTTCACTTTCCCGGCACGCGATCTCGGCCCGCCTGCGCTCAGTAACATCATGCGCAATGCCGCGCACGATTGGCGAGGCTACTCCTTCGGTGCGAAGCGTGTTGCTGTATTCCCATATTCTGCGGCCGCCGGTTCGGGGCAAAACAACCATCAAGCCCTTGTCTGAACCGGTGACCTTGATCCGGGCCAGGTATTCATCGAATAGCCCGCGATACTCTGGGGCGATCAAATCTCGCATTGCGATTTTCAGCAGTTCTGAAACCTCATACCCCAAAACGCGAGCAGGCGCCGGATTCACCGACAGCAGATTCCCCTGCAGATCGTGAGTGCACACCAGGTCTTCACTGTGTTCGAACAGATCACGGAACCGGTCTTCGCTTTCTGTCAGCGCCTCCTCCACGCACTTGCGCTCCGTGATGTCCTGCACCACGCCCGCCAGGCGATAAATCTTGCCCTGGGCATCGCGTACGGGAAAACCCTGGGCCCCCACCCAGCGGACGGTTCCGTCCGGACGGACTATCCGAAATTGCTCGTCGAATACCCCCGTTTTTGCGGCCTCGTCCAAACGGCTCAGAACACGCGCCCGGTCGTCCGCGTGGATTATTTCTCGGTAGGAAAGAGGCGCCTCGCGCAGGCTCGCAACCGTCCGGCCGGTGATCTGTTCGAACGCCTGGTTTACATAGATCGCCTGCTTGGTAACGGCATCCACCATCCAGAAGATCTCCTGGATGTTGTCCGCCATTTGATGAAATTTCTCTTCACGTTCGTGGAGGGTTTCTTCCGTCTGCTTGCGCTCCGTGATGTCTTGTAAAATACAGGCCACCCGCTCGACTCCCGTCGGCCCTTCGATCGGAAAATACGATACAAAGAAATCCCTTTCGCCAAGCGCGGGATACTCGTATCGCTTTTCGAATTTGACAATCTTGCCGCGGAAGCACTCATCCAATTTGTGCTTGATTGTGGTTTCAAACACTCCCGGCTTCATGAGTTCCGCAACCGAACGCCCGATGAGCTGTGCTCTCTCCATGCCGCGGTAGCCCAGAAAGGCACGGTTCGCGATCACGTAACGGTAGTCCCGGTCAACTACGATAACTCCCGCTTCAACCCCTTCCACGACTCGCTCAAATTCTTGCAGTCTATTGCGACGCTTACGGAACCGGTCGCTCAACCCACTGATGGCCACACCCATGGCCAGGAACAGCACCAGACGGAGGATGTCGCGGGGACCACTGACCAATAACGAATTTAGAGGCGCTACGAAGAGGTATGCGGCCGTTGCAGCCGAAAGGATCGTCGAAAAAAAGCCGGGCGCAAATCCTCCCTGCAGGGCGATCAGCAGAATCACCGGATAAAACAGGATAAAGGGTTGGTTGAACGCGAGAGTAACGCCCAGTACATAGTGCAGGATAGTTACAGCGGCCACGGCCAGTACGGCAAACCCGTAGCTACGGACTTCCGTACGCCGCCAGTAAGTAGGTGCCTCGACTACGGGTTCCCTGGGATCAGCATTACTCATAGCTAATCTCTCACATCACGGGATTCCCTGGTCATGAACCGCGCAAGGATCTGGATTTTGCGCGTCCCGACGGTCTGCCCACAGAACGAGCCGTCGAGCAACGTACAGTGCGGAGAGGCAGAAGGAACCTCAGCGAAATCATGCGCGCCGGAAGGTTCCGTGTCAAGCGCACTTTCCTTAAAACACGAAAAGAATGGCCACGTTTAGAACGCGGGAAGCCCCGGTTTTTGAGGTGATTTGAAGGAGTTGCGGCGCAACCAGGACTAGTCCTTCACCGCCTTGTCGGTAATTTCAAGTCCCTTATCGATGATGGAGAAAGCCTCGCGCAGCTGTTGCTCACTAATGCAGAGCGGAGGATTGGTATAGAACGTGTTCCAGCGCACCAGAGTATAAAGCCCTTGCTCGCGGAAGTAGCGCCCGAGAGCGGCCATTTCTTCCGATGTTCCATTGAAGGGAGCCATGGGCTGCCGCGTCTTACGACTGCGCACCAGTTCCACAATGCCGAACAGACCGATCGAGCGCACCGCTCCCACTGAGGGATGCTTCGCTTGCAACTCCGCTCCCAGTTCCTTCATCAACGCGCCCATCTTCTTCGCGTTGTCGATGAGGTGGTCTTCCTCATAGACTCGAATGGTAGCCAGCGCCGCGGCGCATCCCATGGGGTGCGAGTTGTAAGTCAGGCCACCGTAGAACACTTTGTCCTGGAAGTACTGTGCGATGTGATGCCGCATCCCCACCGCTCCCAGAGGCAAGTAACTCGAAGTAAGTCCCTTCGCCATGCAGATAAGGTCCGGGCACTACCTTCCAGTGGTCGATAGCAAACCACTCGCCGGTACGTCCAAAACCGGCCATGACTTCGTCGGCGATCATCAGAATGCCGTACTTGTCGCACAGCTTGCGCACTCCCTGCATATAGCCGTCGGGCGGAATCAGAATGCCGTTGGTGCCGACAACGGTTTCGAGAATGAACGCCGCAATGGTATGCGGACCTTCCAGTTGCATGGTCTCTTCGATCATGGCGAGCGAAGTCTCAGCCGATTCCCAGCCACGTTCGATACCGTGATAAGGATCGAGCACGCGCACCACGCCCGGAATCCCCGGCTCCGCGGCCCAGCGTCGCGGATCTCCGGTAAGCGACATGGCCCCCGCAGTCGCGCCGTGGTAGGAGCGGTAGCGAGCCATGATCTTGTGCCGTCCGGTGAAGAAACGCGAGATCTTGATGGCGTTCTCGTTGGCCTCGGCGCCGCCGTTGGTGAAGAAGAATGTGTCGATATCGCCCGGAGTGATCTCGGCAAGCTTCGCCCCGAGGCGCGCGCGCGGTTCCGTCGCCATGAACGGATTCGCGTAAGCCAGAGTCTGCGCCTGTTCGTGAATGGCCTGGATGACGCGCTCATCGCCATGGCCGATGTTGACCGACATCAGCTGGCTGTTGAAGTCAACGAAGCGTTTGCCCTCGGGCGTCCAGAAGTAAATGCCCTTGGCACGAGCGACAGGAATGGGATCAACCTTCGACTGCGCCGACCATTCGAAGAGTGTGTGCTTCCTGGTGAGATCAACAATTTCCTGGCCGGTCATGGCGGGCGTTGCTGTAGCGGTATTCATAGATTCCTCATAATGAAGGCTTAATCACCACGGAGACACCCAGACGCTGAGAAGATCTAAATACTAGTTTTCTTGCTTTTCTCCGTGGCTCTGTGTCTCCGTGGTAAAACTCAGAATTTGCGTGAATGCTCCTTGGCCCAGCGCTCCACTACTACTTTCTTGTCAGTATAGAACTCGATGGCGTCGCGGCCCTGGCCGTGGAGATCGCCGAAGAAGCTGTTCTTCCATCCGCTGAACGGGAAGTAGGCCATGGGCGCGGCAACTCCGATGTTGATGCCGATATTCCCCGCCGGCGCTTCGTAGCGGAAGCGGCGCGCGGCCGATCCGCTCGAAGTGAACAGCGATGCCTGGTTGCCGTAGGCGCTGCGTTCGAGGAAGGCCAGGGCTTCGTCCATGTTATCGGCGTGAACCAGGCTGAGTACGGGTCCAAAGATTTCGGTGTCGGCGAGATCGCTGGTCGGCGGAACGTCGTCGAGGATCGTGGGCTTCACGAAATTTCCGGATTCGTACTTCGGAATCTTCGACTTGCGGCCATCGAGCAGAACTCTCGCACCTTGTTTTTCGCCGAGACCGATCAGCGATTCGACTCGCTCCTTGCTCTGCGGCGTGATCACGGGGCCCATCTGCACGCCATCTTCGAGGCCGTTGCCGACGCGAAGTTTCGAGGCGGCGTCGGCGATGGAATCGCGGAACGTCTTCTGCGCTTCACCGATGGTCACCGCGACCGAGACGGCAAGACAGCGCTGCCCGGCGCAGCCGAAGGCGCTGTCGCTGATGATTTGCGTCGCCATGGGCATGTCGGCGTCGGGAAGAACGACGACGTGGTTCTTGGCGCCGCCCTGGCACTGGCAGCGCTTTCCTTTTTCGCCCGAGCGCGCATAGATGTAGCGCGCGACCGGAGTTGATCCGACGAAACTGATGGCGCGAACTTTCGGGTGGTCGATGAGCGCATCGACCACCGCCTTGCCTCCGTTCACCAGATTGACCACGCCCTTGGGCAGGCCGGTTTTTTCAAGAAGTTCATACACGTAGCGCATGGTCAGCGGCACGCGCTCACTGGGCTTGAGAATGAACGTATTCCCGGTAGCGATGGCGTAGGGCAAATACCAGAACGCAA
Organism: uncultured Acidobacteriaceae bacterium; assembly: GCA_963825155.1. Lineage (GTDB taxonomy): Bacteria > Acidobacteriota > Terriglobia > Terriglobales > Acidobacteriaceae > Sulfotelmatobacter. Next base: position 62,681 of record CAWGRZ010000012.1, read on the forward strand.
TCATGCCCGGAAAATTGAAGGGCACAATGGCGGCAGTGACGCCGAGCGGCTGGCGAATCATCATCTCGTCAATGCCGCGCGCGACGTCTTCCAGGTTGTATCCCTGCATCATCATCGGGATGCCGCAGGCAACCTCAACGTTTTCAATCGCCCGGCGCATCTCGGCCTTGGCCTCAGTGAAGGTCTTGCCGTTTTCTTGCGTGATGATGCGGGCAATGTCGTCGATGTGCTCTTCCAGCAGCATCTTCAGCTTGAACAACGGCTGGATGCGGTCTTCCGGCGGAGTGCGGCGCCACGCGGGAAAAGCCGCCGCGGCAGCTTCGACGGCGGCGTTGACTTCCGGGGCTTCGGCAAGAGGGACTTGGGCCAGCGTTTCGCCGGTTGCGGGATTGACGACGTCGCGCCATTCGGATGCGTGCGAGTCGGACCACTGTCCGTTGATGTAATTCGTCAGCCTGATGATGGGAGGTGCGGCTACGGAAGTCATGGGATTTGCCTCTGCTTATCGCGAAGAGTAATTCAGACTACTACACCAACTGCGCCACCGCGCCTTTTTTGTCGCAGACGGCGGCGAGCGCGGATTCCAGCACGTCAAGACCTTCATCCATTTGCTCATCAGTCGCGACCAGCGGAACCAGGACTCGAATCACATTGGAATACGAGCCGGCCGTAATCGTGATCAGGCCGTGCTCGTAGCAGTATTGCGTGATTTGTTTTGTTTCGTCGGCGGCTGGAGTCTTTGCTTCCTGCGACCGCACCAGTTCGATGGCCTGCATGCCTCCAAGCCCGCGCACATCGCCGATGATCGACCAGCGGCGCTGCCACTCGCGGGCACGGCGCTGAAAGCGATCGCCCAGTTCGTTGGCGCGTGCCAGCAAGTTCTCGCGTTCGAACAAGTCAAGCACGGCTAACGCCGCGGCACAGGAGAGCGGGTTCCCTGCGAATGTTCCTCCCAGACCGCCGGGGCCGGGAGCATCCATAATTTCCGCGCGGCCCGTGACCGCAGCGAGCGGTAATCCACCGCCGAGAGATTTCGCAGTGACCAGAAGATCCGGTTCGATGCCATAGCGTTCGCTGGCGAAAAGCGCGCCGGTGCGTCCGAAGCCGGACTGGACCTCGTCGGAGATAAAGAGAATGCCGTGTTTGTGGCACAACTCAATCAACACTTTGAAATAATCCGGCGGGGGCGCGATGAATCCGCCTTCTCCCAGAACTGGCTCGGCAATCACCGCGGCAACCTCTTCGTTCGCCACCACGCGCTTGAACGTGTCTTCCAGATGACGTGCGCAGTAAAAGTCGCACGTGGGATATTTCAGGTTGTAGGAACAGCGATAACAATAAGCAAACGGGACGCGATAGACCTCGCTCGGGAACGGAGCGAATCCGGCCTTATAAGGATGCGTCTTGCTGGTCAGGGCCAGCGTCATCATGGTACGGCCGTGGAAGGCGTCTTCAAACGCGATGATGCCGGGGCGCTTGGTGTAGGCGCGGGCAATCTTCACCGCATTCTCGACCGCCTCGGCGCCACTGTTGACGAAGATGGTTTTCTTCGGGAACTTGCCCGGAGTCACTTCGTTCATGCGCTCGGCCAGCCGAACATAACTCTCGTAAGGCGTGACCTGCACGCAGGTGTGCAGGAAGCGGCCGAGCTGATCCTTTACCGCCCCGACGACAGCTTCCTGACGATGCCCTACGTTGAGGCATCCGATGCCTCCGGCGAAATCGAGATACCGATTGCCGTCAACATCTTCGAGCCAGGCGTCTTCCGCCTTGGCAACGTAGATGGGTGTGCCGTGAGAAAGGCCGCGGGGCACCGCCTTCGCACGGCGCTCGGATAGCGACTTGGACTTTGGGCCGGGAACGGGAGTGCGGAGTTGGATAGTAGACATCTTAGTTCTCAGTTCTCAGTTGATGTCTGACCAGGATCGGCTTACGGGCAACCGACCACTGGCGACTTGCAACTGCTTTTCAGTACCAGCCGATCGGTGCTTCGTTCAAGTTGATATAGACCTGCTTGGTCTCGAGATATTCTTCGATACCCCAGGGGCCAAGTTCGCGGCCGAAGCCAGATTGTTTGTAGCCGCCCCACGGCGCTTCGACGTAGGTCGGCTGCATGTGGTTCACCCAGACGATTCCGGCGCGCAGAGCCTTTACGGCACGCATGGCCTTGAAAATGTCGCGCGTCCAGACGGCAGCGGCCAGTCCGTAGGGGGAATCGTTGGCAATCTTCAGCGCGTCCTTTTCGTCTTCGAAAGGAATCACCGCCGCGACAGGGCCGAAGATTTCCTCGCGGGCGATGCGCGCGCTGTTGCTCACGTCGTAGAAGATCGTGGGCTGCACGTAAAAGCCCTTGGCAAATTTTTCGGGGCGACCGCCGCCGGAAGCGAGCTTGGCTTCTTTCTTGCCGATTTCGAGATAGGAATTCACGCGGTCGTATTGCTCTTTGCTGACCAGCGGGCCCATCTTGGTTTCGCGTTCGAGCGGCGGACCAAGTTTAATTTTCTTCGCCTTCTCGGTCATCGCTTCGACAAAGTTTTTGTAGATTGACTTCTGCACCAGGATGCGGCTGCCCGCCGAGCAGACTTCGCCCTGATTGATGAAGACCCCGAAGAGAGCACCGTCAATGGCAGCCTCGAAATCGGCGTCGGCAAAAAAAATATTGGGCGACTTGCCGCCGAGTTCGAGAGTCACGCGCTTCACCGTGTCGGCGGCCTGCTTCACGATAATCTTACCGACCGCGGCACTGCCGGTGAATGCGATCTTGTTCACGTCGGGATGCTGCACCAGCGGAGCCCCGCAGGACTCGCCGAAACCGGTAATAACGTTGACGACTCCCGGCGGCAGGCCGCAGTCGGCGAAGTGTTTCGCAAATTCAAGAGCCGTGAGCGGCGTTTGCTCCGCGGGCTTGAGCACGCACGTGCATCCGGCGGCCATCGCCGGCGCCAGTTTCCATGCCGCCATCAGCAGAGGATAGTTCCAGGGAATGATCTGCCCGGCGATGCCGACCGGCTCTTTGAGCGTCAAGCTCATCGCGTTGTCGGGAACGGGATTCACATAGCCGACGACTTTGGTGGCGAGCCCGCCGTAATACTCGAAGCAGGTGGCCACATCGTTCAGGTCGAACTCGGCTTCGACAATCGGCTTGCCGGTGTTGCGGCATTCGAGTTCGGCCAGCGCGGGCAGGTTCTGGCGGACTTTATCAGCCAGGCGGAATAGCACGCGACCACGCTCCTGCGCGGTTGTGGTCGCCCACGGGCCTTCTTCGAATGCGGCCTTGGCAGCGGCGACGGCGCGGTTCACGTCGTCGGCGGAGGCGTCAGGGACCTGGGCAATTACCTCTTCGGTCGAAGGATCGTAGACCGGAAACGTCTTCGCGGATTTGCTCGCGACCCATTCGCCGTTGATGAACATCTGATAGGTCTTGATTTCGGTCTGAACTCCGCCGGGCATCGTGGCCCTCCTTGGCAGGGGCTAAAGCCCCGATCTTTCTCACTCTTATTGGCGCGGCTGAAGCCGCGCCCTGATACGAATCGTCAATGGCGCCCTTCGCTTGCCGGTACAGGCTCTGCGATTGCGGCGACCGGAATCCGCTGCGACGTCTTGCGGCGGCCGTAAACGAAAAAGAAAAATGCGGCCAGGCCGATGAAAAACAGCGTGCCGCCGAACATCCACAATTCATAAGACCACAGCGACGTGATCTGCTGGGCCGGGAAAAATACCAGGGCGATGCCAAGAATCGTCGTAACCAATCCGCTCACTCCAGCCAGGAACAGCGTCGTTCTGCCGTACTGCCCCTGGGGTTTCGATTCCTTCACGGCGAACTTGACCAGCGCGCCGAACATGTAGACGAACGGGCACGAGTTGAAGAACCACGGCGAGCGAAAGCAGCTTCTGGAAGGTCTCCTGCACTCCGGCGCCGGCAAAGTTCAAAATGACCAAAACCCCGGACACAATTCCCTGCACAATCAGCGCCGCGTAAGGCGTGGCATAGCGGGGATGAACTTTGCCGAGCCACGACGGCATGTAGGAGTCGAGTCCAGCCACGAAGGGGATGCGAGAGCAGCCGCCGATCCAAGCCGATCCAATGCCAGCGATGGCCAGGCTGAGCATGAGGGCAAAGGGCACGATGATCCAGCTCACGCCTACACGAGCGGCCATTCCGCTCACCGCCTGAACCACACCCTGCAGCACGTTGACGTTCTTCCCGATCGCGATCAGCAAGGTCAGCGTCGAGGCGATGTAGAGGGTCCCGGACAGCAACCCACCCCAGCCGACCGCTCCCGGGAGAGTACGACCCGGGTCCTGGATTTCATCTCCCATCACGGAGGCAAGTTCGAGACCAACCAGACCGAAGCAGATGACCCCGAAGGAATTGAGAACGAAGCGTGGGTTGGCGGGAATCTTGAAATCGGCGGCGGTGATGCCGCTGCCAAAGCGCGACCAGATAACTGCGCCCAGACCAATCAGCACCGCCGCGGCAATGAAGGTTCCGATAGCGCCGAGGTTGTTGATCCACTTCCCCACACCGAGACCGCGGATGTTGAGCAGCGTAAGAAGCGCGAGCAGCGCCAGGGAGACGCAGGCAGCGAAGATTTTATTGTCCGGAAGACCCTGGTGGCCGGGGCCGAGCACGTAAACACACACGCCAACGAAATACAGCATGACCGTCGGCACGTAGAGCATGTTATTGGTCCAGTAGCACCAGCCGGAAAGAAATCCGTGGAAGTCGCCGAAGACTTCCTTGGCCCAGAGGTAGACGCCGCCTTCGCCAGGGTACCGATGGGCCAGTTCAATGACCGCGATGCCTTGCGGCCAGAAGAAAAGAAGCAGCGAGATGATCCAGAGCCAGATGGTGACGCCGCCATTTGCGGCAATGGAGGGAACTACATTGAGATTGAATACGGCGACCACGAAGAGCAGCACCAGATCGCGGCGCCCGAGGGCACGGATCAGGTGGGGCTGGGCTTCGGATTGGGCCGTGGTGGATTGAGTCGTCGCGGACAAATGTTCCTCGATGCTCATGTGGGGACAGCCGCCCTCGGCTGTCCGTCGAGCGAAGCCCGACAGCTCTCTGGGTAATGCATACCGGGGCGGACGATTGCGTCCGCCCCTGCGTAATGTTAGTGTGCGACCGCGACCGGCTCGGCGCGTTCCTGCTGCGCTTTCGCCAGCGACGCCGCTATGTCGTTGAACGCCGCCAAATGCTTGTCGATATCGGCTTCGGTATGCTGCACCGAGATGGTCCACTGCTCATCCCACCAGTAGGGCTGGGCCATCACCCCGCGGTTGACCATGCCGAACCAGTAGTGGCGCCACAGGTCGATGTCGATCGCCTCCCAGTCGCGATAGTTGCGAATCTCCTTCGGGTAAAGCATCAGCGCCCCGTTGGCTCCGGCTTGCGCAATGTAAGCCTGCAGGCCGACCTTGGCGATTGTCTTGCGGTAGCCGTCCGCCAGTTTCTTCCCCAGCTTGTCAACGTGGACGTAGTTCTCGCGGGTCAGCACGTGGCGGAAAGTGGCAAGGCCGGCGGCCATGGAAACCGGGTTCGTGTTGTAGGTACCGCCGTGAAAGACCTTATGCTGCGAGATAAGGTCCATCACCGACCGGCTTGTGCCGAAAGCGGCAAGCGGAAGACCTCCGCCGATCGACTTGGCCAGGCAGATCATATCGGGATGAACACCGAAGTATTCGCTGGCGCCGCCCCATCCTAGTTTGCAACCGGTCTTGACTTCGTCGAAAATCAGCAGCGCTCCGTGCTTGTCGCAGATCTCGCGCAAGCCTTTCAGAAATCCTGGCTGCGGCAGGCAGAGCCCGACGTTCATCAGGATGGGTTCCAGAATGATCGCCGCTATTTCGCCGGGATTCTCTTTGAAGCGGCGCTCGACCGTCGCGAGATCGTTGAATGTGGCGATCAGCACGTTGGCCACGGCTGATTTCGGTACGCCCAGACCCCCCGGAACAGAAGTGGGGGCATTGATATCACCATAGTCGGGAGCATGCGGCTTCACGCTGACCAGCGCGCTGTCGTGCAATCCGTGGTAGGCGCCTTCGAACTTGATGATCTTGTCGCGGGCAGTGGCGGCGCGCGCCAGACGCACGGCATGCATGGTGGCTTCGGTACCGCTGTTGCCGAAGCGGCACATCTCAATCGGGAAACGGTTGCAGATTTCTTCGGCCAGTTCCCACTCCATGTCGTGCGGCATACCGAACATGGTGCCGGTGGAAAGTCGCTTCTCCACCGCCTTCATCACTGCGGGATGGCAATGCCCCGCCATGAGCGCGCCGAAAGTCAGGTTGTGATCGATGTATTCGTTGCCATCGAGGTCGCGGAACTTGCTGCCGCTGGCCTCTTTCACAAAGATCGGCCAGGGATCGTAGGCGCGATAGTTGCTGGCTACGCCCAGCGGAATGCGTTTGAGATTCTTTTTGTGGGCTTCGGCGGATTTGGGCGTGCGCCGCTCGTAAGTGGCGAGTTCTTTCTGCAGATCGGGATACATCGAGATTCTCCGGGAATACTCAGGCCGGCCACATTTCCGGTAGAGCTTCTTCCGGAAGACCAGCAGGCCATTAGATTGCCCGGGCGGTTGGAGCCGCCCGGGATTGGGACTGTTTCCATTCTAGGTCTTTCGCCCTAGAAGTAAAACTTCAAGGCAAACTGCATCAGCCGGGGATCTTTCACCTGCGTGACCTGCCCGAATTGCGCGCCATCGGTGCTATTGCCGTCGGGGTTATAAAACTGCGTATGGTTGAAAAGATTGAATATCTCAGCACGGAACTCGAAATGGGTATGTTCGGTGACCCCGATGTTCTTGAGGATCGCAAGGTCCGTGTTACTGATGCCTGGTCCGCAGCAAATGGTCCGGGGCGCACTGCCGACGTAGCCAAATACCGCCGATTCGCTGAAAATCGACGTTTGACTGCTTGGGCTGTTGAAATAATAGTTGCCGTTGCTCTGCGGCCTCTGCCATTGAAAGGGCGCGACCTGATTGGGTTCGCCCGGTAGTTCAAAGTCAAAACTGTTCATGAGTTCGTTATCCGAGGAAGAAGTAATGCGGATCGGGAATCCGGTCTGGTAAGTAGTGATGCCAGACAGTGCCCACCCGTTCACAACCTTCCCGGTGAATCCGCTGAACTGGCGGCCGGGCAATTCCCAGTAGTAGCTGAGAACGAAGCGGTGTCGCGCGTCGAAGAGCGAGAGGGAGCGGTTGTGCGCACCCGGAAGTGGATTAAGGATGCCTTCGAAACTGGAGGCCTCATCGATGGATTTGCTGAAAGTGTAAGCTGCGGTGAACTGCAACCCGCGCGCGAAGCGCTTGTCCACGGAGACCTGTAGCGAGTTGTAGGCGGAATTGGCGACAGTGTCCTGGGCGAAGATGCTGCTGAAAACCGGTACCTGACTAGCCGGACATCCAACGCTCGTCACAGGATTGCATTGCGGCGAAGAATAGGGACGCAGGCCGACTAGGTTCAGAGTCTGTCCGGTAAGGGGCATGGTCGTACCGTTCGGCATGTGGAACAGAGAGATAGGGTTGCTCGGGTCCGACGCGGCTGTCGGGTCCAGCGTAACCGAGTACTGATTATCCTCAGCGAACTGCCCGCAGCTCGCGGGGCTGCCATACGATGAGACGTTGTTTGGGTCATGGTTAGCCAAGGCAATGATGTCAAGACAGGTTTGGGGATTGGCATAATTAACATCGTATGTAGCCAGCAGGCGATGCGCCTGTGAACCCACGAAGCCAATCTCCAACTTCGTGTCCTTCGATAACTCCCGCTGGAGGGTGAAGTTGTATTGCGCGGAATACTGGGCGCGCATGTGTGGCTGGAAATCACCGAAGAGCAAAATCGGTTCAAAAGTGGCCCAATCCTGCGAGGTTTTAGGCTTCGGCGTAATGACCCCATTGAAGGGATTCAAGTAAGTCGTGGCGCCGTCCTGCCCCAGGAAAGGCTGGTTGAACTGAGTCTCATAGACGAAGGTACTGCCGCCGAAAGGAGGTTCTGCGCCGAATTGCTCCAGCACCAATTGTTCGATGGGATTGTAGAACAGGCCCCAACCGGCTCGAATGCTGGTCTTGCCCGACTTCCCAGGGCTCCACGCAATGCCCATCCGGGGAGCAAATGCTTTGTAATAGGTTTGGGTCATGCCAGCCGGAATGCCGGTGTCGCCAGGGAAGACCATTCCGATAGTGTTTTGCGAAGTGCAGTCGGTATTCGGACCACCGCAGGGATAGACCGTGCTGACTTGGCCCGGACGGAACGTTTGCACGTGATGGGTTATGTCTGCCAAGGGAGTGTTTAATTCCCAACGGAGTCCGTAATTCAGCGTCAGATTCGGCTTTATTTTCCAGCTATCCTGGGCAAACAGATAAAGCCCGGTGTTGCGAACGCGCTCGATTTGCGCGGAGCCCTGCCCGAACTGATCCGGGAGACCCAGCAGGAAATTGGGGTAGAGGTTGGCCGCACCAACATCATTTGGGCCTCCGCCATAGTAGGAGAAAGTCCCGTTGACGTTGTAATAAAGGAACTGATCAAAGCGCTGGCGGCGGGCATCTACGCCAAATTTCAAGGTGTGACTGCCGGAAACCTTGGTCAGATTATCCGCCCATTGGAAGGAATTGCCGATCTGCGGAAGTTCCCCTTCGGCGTTATTGCCAAGTGAAAATCCACCTGAAATTGTAATGAACGGGAGTCCCTCGCGGCTGGCCCCGAGAAAGGGGTGGATTCCGGTGGCATTCGGCCCCGTATTCGACGCCGTGTCCCCCAGAAAGCAGGGCGGATTGCCCGTGACATTCGTCAGCCATGAGGGAGCTGGCGGGCATGAGTTCTGGACGAGGCTCGTGTTCTGTGGATGTTGAAATGTGCCTTGCCCTTCGCGGTTATAGTTGAAACGGAATTCGTTGACGGTGCTGTTGCTGATCGTCCAACTGTGCGTCACATTCCACTGCTGAAACCGTTCAGCCAGGATGCTGCCAAACCCGGGGACATCAGCGCCGGCCAATTGGAAGTAAGAGAAAGGCTGCAGGGTACGATCGTCATTGAAGTAGTAATAGATGCTCAGGTTCTGCTTATCGTTGATCCGGTGGTCAATCTTGACGGTGAACTGATCGCCTCGAACCGATCGGGTGGGAATGGTTGTGACGGTACCGCTTGGGCCCGCAGCGGGCACTAACTGGAGCAAGTCCACAGCCGTTGCATCCATGCAGGCAAGTGGGATCTGCTGGTTAGGGAAAAGGGTGGCGTATGGTACGGGATTACTTGAGCTCGCGGGTATGCCACCTGGAAAGCCAACCGCCTGATCGCAACCGCTACGGCTATCGAGAAACCCCGGATTAGTCAGGCTGCCCATAAAGGGCGATCCGGTATCTGAGAAATCAGAAAAAGCCTGGCTGGCACTTGGCCTCTCCTGGGTACTGGGGACAGTGACCGCCGGGGATGGAATTCCTTGCCGTATACGGCGCCCTTCGTACGAGGCAAAAAAGAACGTGCGGTCTTTCTTGATTGGACCGCCAAACGTGCCGCCGAATTGATTCTGGTTGAACTTGCGGGTTGGTTGGATCGAAATATCCACGCGCGTTCAGAACTTTATTGCGGAAGAATTCGTAGACGTCGCCGTGCAATTCATTCGTGCCCGACTTGGTGACTACGTTCACCACGGACCCGGAGTTGCGACCGTACTCGGCGTCGAAAGTATTGGTGATCACACGGAATTCCTGGATGCTGTCGGGCGTGGGCTGGACGGTGGGCAGGTTCACAAAAAGATCGTTGGCATCACCGCCGTTGACGCTGAAGTTGTTGGAGCGTCCACGTCCACCATTGACGGAAACGGCGCCCGCGCTGTCGCTGCCGTAAACGATCGAGTTGCTGGAACCGACGGTGGACATGACGCCCGGCTGCAATTGCAGAAACTGGTAGGTATCGCGAGAGTTGAGCGGAAGCTCGACTGACAGAGCGATCGTCCACCACGGCGCCGAGTTGGGTGCTGGTCGTATCGACCAGCGGTGCTTCCGAGGTGACATCAACGACTTCCTGGGTCTGGCCAATCTGCATCACCATGTTCAGAGTGATGACGGCATTCACCTGGAGGGTCGCGCCGTGGCGGACTTCCTTCTTAAAACCAGTCAGTTCGAAGCTTAAGGTGTAAACCCCGACCGGCATCTCAGGAAAGACGTAATCCCCGCTTTCGGTGGTCGTTGCATCACGACCCGCACCCGTCGCCTCGTTCGTAGCGGTGACCTTCACGCCGGCAAGTACCGCGCCCGTGGGATCAGAGACTCGACCCGTGATGCGGCCGCCCGTACCCTGGGCCGGGAGTAGCGTGGAGAGTGAGAGGCAGACGACGGTGGCCAGACACACCGTTTTCAGGTACTTCACACCTAGACACGGCTTGGACCAGCGGGCTCGCAGTGACGGCATGGAACCTCCAGATTTCTCGGAGAGTTTGATTTTTCTTTTGCCAGCGACAGCTTGTATCTGGCCACAACCTTGCTATAATCCCGCAAGGTTAGAGAAGCAGGATGGGGACTGTCAAGGAGAAAAAAACGCGTCCCTCGCATGGAAATTTCTTATCCAGACTTCTTACCCGCCGGCGTAACAAATGACGAAGCCAGCCAGCCCGGAACCTTATTTGAAGATCGGAGACGTAGCCAAAACGGTCGGAGTTTCGCCCTCCGTGATCCGCTCCTGGGAAAGCCTGGGCTTGTCGCATCCGCGCCGCACCGAAAGCAAGTACCGGTTGTACACCGCTGAAGATGTGAAGCTGCTGAAGCGGGCGCGCTTTCTCCGCAAGGTGCGCGGGCTGAATGCGGCCGCGATTGTACAACTGCTCAAGCGCGAAGGGAAGGTGCGTCCCGCGGGCGACGGCAATGCCGGGGCCATTGGCGGCCACCTGCGGCAGTTGCGGGCGCGGCGCCGCCTTTCCCTGGCGCAGGTGGCGCAGGCCGTGGGCATCTCGGTAGGATTTCTGAGCGCGCTGGAACGTTCGCAGATGAGCGGCTCGGTGGGAACGCTGCGCAAGCTGGCGCGTTTCTACAAAACCAACATCCTGGATTTCTTCGACGCCTCTGGAGCCAGCAGCCGCCAGGTGCGCCCCGCGGAACGCAAGGTGCTCGAAGCCGGCACCGGCGTGCGCATGGAATTGCTGGCCTGGGGCAACACCGTAATGGAGCCCCATCTGTTCCGGGTCGCACCCGAAGCGGGCAGTGGCGATCCCTATACTCACGAGGGCGAAGAATTCATTTACGTGTTACGTGGCGATCTCGGAGATCACGGTAGACGGCGAGGAATACCGACTCCGGCCCGGAGATAGCTTTTATTTCGAAAGTGCGACGCCGCATCGCTGGAAAAATCCGGGCCGCAAGGAGACCTGGGTCTTGTGGGTCAATACGCCGCCGACGTTCTAGCAGGAATCCTGATCTGCTCGATGGCTGGAACGCAAGACGCCGCGTCGGAGGGAAGATGAACTGGCAACGCCTCATCCGATGGTTGCCGTTGTTGGCGGCGATTTTGTTCGTCGCATCCTGCTCCAGGAAGACACCTACGCTCAACCTTCTGGTGTGGGAGGGTTATGCCGATCCCTCGTTCATCAAGGGTTTCGAGGAACAGAACCACTGCAGGGTTTCGGCCTCCTACATGGGATCGAGCGATGAACTGGTCGCGAAACTGCGCGGCGGCAGCGCCGGCAACTACGACGTGATTTCTCCGTCGAGCGATGTCGCGACCTCGATCGCGACCGCGGGACTGGCAGCTCCTCTGGATCTTTCCAGGATTCCGAGTTACAGCCAGCTCTCTCCGCAGCTCACTTCCCTGCCCCTGGTGCGCCGAAAGGCGAGGTTTATGGCGTGCCCTTCATGTGGGGGCCGGATCCCGATCATTTACGACACCACGGCCTTCCCGCAGCCGCCGGATCGTTGGAATGTTTTTTGGGATCCGAAGTACAAGGGCAAAGTTTCCGTCTGGGACGATCTGTCCACCGTCTACATGGCGGCCCAGGTGCTCGGTTATGACAAGCCGGATCCATCGCAGCTCTACAACCTGAGCGACCAGCAACTTGAGGCGGTAAAGAAAAAGCTGCTTGAGCTGAAGCCCAATATCCGCAAGATGTGGTCCACCGGCGGCGAACTGACGAATCTTTTTGAGAACCACGAGATCGTGATCGCCATGGGCTGGCCGCTCAACACGGCCGACCTGAAAAAGGCGGGCTTCCCCGTCGGAGAGACCATCCCCAAGGAAAACACCACGGGCTGGATCGATCACCTGATGATTACGGCCGGCAGTGAGAACAAAGACCTGGCTTACAAATTTCTGGAGTACATGGTCGAAGCAAAAACGCAGAAGCTGGTATCCGACAAGACGCACTACGTTCCGGCAAATCCGCAAGCCGGGCAGTTCATGACTCCGGAAGAGGTAAAGATGTTGCACCTGGATGACGTGGACAACTATCAGAAGCGGCTGTATTTCTGGCAGAACGTACCGCGGCGGGCGAAGTACAACGAGATTTGGAACGAAGTGAAGGCAGCGCAATAGCTGCACTGCCCGTCCCACGTAGCGGTTCGGCCACGGGCCTGCAAAACAAAACGATCTCATGGCTTCCCCCATCACTCCTGCAATCGCGGTAATGGCGAGCGCGAAACCAACCCTGCTCAGCATTCGGAATGTGGCCAAGACCTTCGGCCGCAACGTGGTGCTGCGAAATGTTTCCCTCGAGATTGCGGAGGGAGAATTTCTCACCATCCTTGGAGAAAGCGGCTCGGGCAAAACCACGCTGCTGCGAATTGTTGCCGGCTTTGAGACCGCAAGTTCCGGCGAGCTCTGGATGGGCGCCGAGAGGCTCGATCACCAGCCTCCCTATCGGCGCCGGGTAAACACCGTGTTTCAAAGCTACGCGCTGTTTCCCCACCTCACGGTCGAGCAGAACGTAGGCTACGGGTTGCGGGTGGCGAAACGTCCTGCGGCGGAGATCACCCAGCGCGTCGCGGAAGCGCTGGACAAAGTAAAGATGACCGCTCACGCCCAAGCGAAGCCCTCAAAAATCAGCGGCGGTCAGCAGCAGCGTGTGGCTCTGGCGCGGGCGCTGGTGAACCGGCCGCGGCTGCTCTTGCTCGACGAGCCGCTTTCGGCACTGGATGCCAATCTGCGCCGCCAGATGCAGGTCGAGTTGAAATCGCTGCAACGCGAGGTCGGCATCGCCTTCGTCTTCGTCACCCATGATCAGGAAGAGGCGATGGTCATGTCGGACCGGATCGCGCTGTTGCGCTCCGGCGAACTCGAACAGGTAGCCACACCTCGCGACATCTATCGCCATCCGGAGACCGCCTACGTCGCGCAGTTCATTGGGCACACGAATCTCCTGAAGGCCGAAGTGCAAGCTGGCGTCGCGCACTGCGGAGCGCTCTCCTGGACCACATCCCTTCCGGACGGGCCGGCGCTTTTTTCTTTGCGGCCAGAACATATTCGCTCGGCCGGGACTGCGTCCGGCGCCGTGCGGGTTCGGGGTCGAGTGCTGCATCAGGCATTCCACGGCGCGACCGAATTGATTCGCGTGGAGTGCGCCAACGGGCTCGTGCTGGTAGTGCGAACGGCAAGCGGCAACGGAGCGCTGAGCGAAGTCGAACTTGAGTTCTCTGCCGCCGATGCCATCGTGGTGCGCGAATCTCCCCCGAGAAACTGATGTTTTCCCGCACTTACAAAACGGTTGTAACGGCGCCGCCGCTGGTGTGGGTCACGGCGTTTCTGTTGGTGCCCTATCTGCTGATGTTCTGCTACAGCTTCTGGTCGGTCTCACCGAGCCAGACGATCGTGCACTCGTGGAATCTCGAGAACTACAAAGAGTTGCTGACCAAGACCGTTTACTGGCAAACCCTGCTGCGCTCCATGTGGATCGCGGCGCGCGTCATGTTGTTTTCTCTGCTGCTCGGGTATCCGCTGGCGTATTTTCTATCGTTCTATGCGGGCAAGCGCAAGGACCTGCTCTATCAGATGGTTATTATTCCGCTGTGGGTCAGTTATCTGGTGCGGGCCTATGCCTGGAAAACGATTCTCGGGTCCGACGGCGTCCTCAACACGCTGCTCCAGTATGCGCATCTGACCCGCCATCCTCTCGACTTTCTCCTCTATAGCCCTTTCGCGGTGGTGCTGACGCTCACGCATATCTACACGCCTTTCACCTTTCTGCCGATTTATGCGGCGCTGGAACATATCCCGCGCAATCTGGTCGAGGCTTCGCATGATCTGGGCGCGACGCCCGCGCAAACGTTCTGGAAGGTTATCTTCCCGCTGTCGATCCCAGGAGTTCTGGCCGGGGCGACCTTTGCCTTCGTCTTGAGCCTGGGCGATTTTCTCGCGCCCCTGTTGCTCGGCGGCCCCAGCGGCATCATGATTTCGAACATCGTGGTCAGCCTGTTCGGCGCGGCCTACAACTGGCCTCTGGGCGCCGCAATCTCGTTGGGCATGCTAGTGATCGTGGTGAGCCTGCTGTTCTTCTCGGAGCGACTGGAAAAGAAATGGAGCTTCCGATGAACCGGGAAACGAGCAGCGGCGCTGCCTATGTCCCACGCTCGCGCTGGCTGCTGATCCACACCGCGACTGTTTTCGCGTTCTTGTACCTGCCGATCGTGATCCTTATTCTGTATTCCTTCAACGGCGAAGGCGTGGGCGGATTTCCTCCTCACCACCTAACGCTGAACTGGTACCGGATATTGTTCGCGGACGAGCCCATCTGGGATTCCGTGCTCAACAGCCTGCAAGTTGCATTCGCAGCGATGGTGATTGCACTAGCATTCGGCATGCCGGCGGCGCTGGCGCTCGACCGCGCGGAGTTCCCCGGCAAAGCGCTGTTCCGCCGCCTGGTGCTGTTGCCGCTGATTCTGCCCGGCATCATCACCGGCCTCTCGCTGCTCATGCTGTTCGACGTGATGGGCACAAGGCTCAGCCTGATGACGATTGTGCTGGGCCACGGGACCGCCCTCATCTCGGTGGCGACCACGGAAGTGTTTGCCGGATTGCAAAAGCTGGATCGCGCGCCAGGAAGAAGCCTCGCTCGACCTGGGCGCCAATTACTGGCAAACCTTCTGGCGGATTACCGTACCAAACCTGAAGCTGCCCATCATCGGCGCGGCGCTGCTGATTTTCACGCTTTCGATGGACGAAATCGCGGTCAGCTTTTTCCTGATCGGCCGCGACAACACGCTGCCTCTTGAAATCTGGGGCCGCCTCCGCCGCGGCATCACGCCTGAGATCAACGCCGTCTCGACCATCATCTTTATGTTCTCGCTGGTGACGATCGTGCTCTGGTATCGCCTGCGGATGCGCGCCGAAGGTAGCGCAGAGGTCGGAGCCGAATTCAGCGACAGCAGTTCACAACTCCCCTTGTCATCCTGAGCAAAGCAAAGGACCTGTGCACTCTGCTGGCCGATCAACGCTGTCAACGACTGCATAGGTCCTCGGCCCGCGGAGAGCGCGGACCTCAGGATGACAATCATGAAGCAAGGCAACCGGCGGGTAACGGTGCCGTTTGAGAAGAACGATTCGTATCAGGGCATCGCTTCAGCGATGCCGCAACGAGGCCTGAGACTGTTACGGCTTTGAGCCGCACCGGGGCGCCTCACGGCGACAGTGGCTAAAGCCGGGTCCGTCTGGGTGCTCATGCGGCACGCCTGAAACGCATGCCCTGACACGATTCTCCTGCTCAAACTCCACCACTACCAACCGCGGTCTTTCGTGGTGGTTTCACGCCTCGCATAGTAAAGTAGTAGCAGACCACATTTCTAGAAGGATCCTTTTTGAGTTCAGGCATTCGCAATATCGCCATCATCGCGCACGTCGACCACGGCAAGACCACTCTGGTCGACGCCATGCTGCAACAGAGCGGCACATTCCGCTCCAACGAACACCACGTCGAACGGGTCATGGACTCGAACGAACTGGAACGCGAGCGCGGCATCACGATCCTGGCCAAGAACACCGCCATCTTCTATCACGACGTGAAGATCAACATCGTCGACACCCCCGGCCACAGCGACTTTGGCGGCGAAGTCGAGCGCGCGTTGAAGATGGTCGACGGAGTCATGCTCCTCGTCGATGCCAGCGAAGGCCCGCTGCCCCAGACCCGCTACGTTCTGAGCAAGGCGCTGGAAGCCAAACTCCCGCCGATTGTCGTTATTAATAAGATCGACCGCTCCGACGCCCGTCCGCAGGAAGTACTCAACGAAATCTACGACCTGTTCATCGACCTCGACGCCAAAGAGGACCAGATCGATTTCCCCGTGCTCTACACCAACGCCAAGACGGGCACGGCGTCGACCGACATTAAGGGCGGCGGTGAGGATCTGCGCCCGCTGTTCGACGCTATATTAAAGACCATACCTCTGCCCAAGGGCGATCCCTCCGGCCCGCTGCAAATCCTGGTCGCGAACCTCGACTACAGCGACTACCTGGGACGGCTGGCCATCGCGCGCGTTTTCAATGGCAAGATGTTTACCGGCGAGGAAGTCGCCATCGCCAAACTCGACGGCTCTTTCCACAAGACGAAGATCACCAAGCTGTTTTCCTTCTCCGGCCTGAAGCGAACCGACATCACCGAGACCGAACTGGGCGACATCATCGCCGTCGCGGGTGTCGAAGGCATCACCATCGGCGAAACCATTACCGATGCCGAGAACCCCGCCCCTCTGCCCCACATCGCCATCGACGAGCCCACCATCGCCATGCTGTTCACGGTGAACACCTCGCCTTTCGCGGGAAAAGACGGCCAATACGTCACGTCGCGTAATCTGCGCGAGCGTCTGGAAAAAGAATTGCTCACCAACGTTTCGTTGCGGGTCGAAGACACCGGCACCACCGATTCATTCAAAGTGCTCGGCCGCGGCGAACTCCAGCTTTCGATCCTAATAGAAATGATGCGCCGCGAAGGCTACGAGCTCATGGTCGGCAAGCCCGAAATCGTCACCAAGCGCGACAACAAAACTGGCAAGCTGATGGAGCCGGTCGAGCATCTCACAGTCGATGTGCCTGAGGATTTCGTCGGCGTGGTGATGGAGCAACTCGGTTCGCGCAAAGGCGAAGTCACCAACATGCACAATCACGGCTACGGACGCGTGCGCATTGAATTCCGCGTTCCCAGCCGCGGCCTGATCGGGCTGCGCAGCCAGTTGCTCACCGACACGCGCGGAACCATCGTCATGAACGCTTTATTTGATGGCTACACCGAATGGCAGGGCGAAATTCCGCACCGCCTAACCGGCGCTCTGATCGCCGACCGCGGCGGGGTTTCCACCGCCTACGCCTTGTGGGGCTTGCAGGAGCGCGGAGAACTCTTCGTAGGGCCGGGCGTAGAACTGTACGAAGGGATGCTCATCGGCGAGAACGCCAAAGACACTGACCTCGACGTTAACGCCGTTCGCGAGAAGAAGCTTACCAACATGCGCGCTTCCACGGCCGATGAAGCGATCCGGCTGGTGCCCTTCCGGGCGTTGAATCTGGAGCAGGCCATCGAATTCATCGCCGATGATGAGTTCGTGGAAGTCACGCCCAAGTCGCTGCGCCTGCGCAAAAAAGTCCTGCAGGCGAACCGGCGCAAGAAGAGCGCATTCGCCACCGTAGAAGAGTCGTGAAGCCCCGTCGCAAATCCCGCAAATCCGAAACCAGCGCGTCCGAGAAGCATCAAAAAACGAACCCTGCCCTGCGCATGTTTCTCGTCCCTTGCAGCTGCGGCACGACGTTTGCCGTGGCGGAGAACTATGACCACCAGGGCACCGCCTGGAGGCGCTATCTGGTCTGCCCCGGTTGCGGCAAGCGGCACGATCCCAAGAACCGTCTGCTCCAGATGGGATTCCACCCCGAAGGCTACTGGAAGGTCGACGAGTGCTAGCTCGAATCCGACACCACGGGCCCCAGCACGAGTCCCGGATATCAATTTGACCAACGGGTTTTCGCAAACCCTGCTATACTGCTGGCCGCATTCGACTGTTCGCCAGCTCCGGTATCGATTTTCAGGAACGGCCCTCCCGACCTGCCAAGTCCGCCGAACTGAGCTTGCACTTCCGACAGCTCAATGCAGAGGCAGACGCGTGAAGAATATTTTTGTGGGGAATCTCAGCTTCAACACCAACGAAGACGAACTGCGCCAGCTTTTTGAGCCTCACGGGCAAGTGGATCGCGTGAGCATCATGACCGATCGCGATACGGGACGCTCCCGCGGTTTCGGTTTCGTCGAGATGGCCAGCAATGAAGACGGCGAGAAGGCCATCGCGGCCTTGAACGGCTCGCAAGTCGGCGGACGCGCCATCAACGTCAACGAAGCACGGCCGAAAACCGAACGCAGTGCCGGCGGCGGCGGTGGCGGCGGCCGCGATCGCGGAGACCGCGGCGGACGCGGCGGCGGTGGTGGCCGGCGCGATCGCTATTAGACACACGTTCCCCGTGGAAAACTTCGTCGCACCGCGCCCATCAGGCTCTCGAACGACGGGCCGGTGCGTCTTCCACGGCAGCGCCGCCGCGGGCACGCTCCCTGCCTTCCCAACCAATACGGGCGACTCTGACGTTGAAGCCCTTTCCCCTGCCCATGTAAACTGTAGATCAGGTGTGCGCCCGTAGCTCAGTTGGATAGAGCGGTTGCCTCCGGAGCAACAGGTCGGGAGTTCGAATCTCTCCGGGCGCACCACATCCCTCCTCACCATCCACGCAAGCAGAATGAATGATCGCTCCTCCGAGGGGTTTGAGTGAAATCGCTGGTTTCGTCAGTTGACGATAGAATCTCTCAGCTATTATTGCCGCGGGCATGGCGAGTTCTACTGTGTTTGCAAGGTGGCATCAACCGGATGCTCCTCCTTGCGCTGCTGGCTTCAATGGTCCTTCCTTGCGCCGCTCAGGGGCCTGAGGCAGACCATCCTGTCGTACTCGACGCAGCCGTCCCGTTCTATCCGAACAATGCCCGACTCGCTCACATCGAAGGAGTCGTGCGGCTTGAAGTCTCGACTAACGGAGAAACAGTGTCCCGCATAGAATTTTTGGATGGCCCAATGATTCTGGCAACTGCCGCAAAGGAGAACGTCAAAACTTGGCGGCTAAAGTGGCACTCTCAGGATACCTTCGTGGCGACGTTTCGATACAAACTTCTGCCGGACTTTGCGTGCTTGGCCGACAATGGCACCGTGGTTCTGCGCCTACCCCTCGAAGTGGAAGTGAGCGCGAAGGGCATAAAAACTTGTGACCCTAGCTCGCAAGTGAAGTCTAGGAACAACGCGAAATGATTCTCACAGAAAACGTCCGCTGAAGTTGTAGGACTTGGCAAGACCTCAAACTACGGCTTATCGCTTGTTTGGCGTAACATCCCCATTACGCTTATCCACCCCGATTTTGGTGAACAAAAGCCCACGGCGACGTGACCGGCGCCACGAGCACGGAATCCTACACGGGGCATTGCCAGAAGACAGGATTCAGGAGGCTACTGCGGCACCTGATCCTGGCTCTGAGAATCCTGGCGCTGAGAATCCTGGCGCAGAGAATCCTGGCGCAGAGAATCCACCATCTGCTTTGCTTCTCCTAAGCTGCAGCCGTAGAGTTTGCGGGCGGCATTCATGGCCGTGATGTTCTGGCCGCGGGCGACGAGTTCGCGAAGTTGCTTCTGTTGGTCTTCGCGGCCCAGCGATTTCAGGCGCGTGAAGTCCTGGGTTAAGGAAATCGGATCGGCGATGACCGTGTAGGGGCGCAGGGCGTTGAGGAATTTTCCTGCACCCGGCACTACGTCCCAACGTATGCGAACGCTCGCCGGAGCGGCCATCGTCACGGGATAATCCCGGTAAAGAGTCGAACCGGTGCCATACCAGCGTTTTTCCGATGGGGCCTGCTCGCCCAGCTCAGCCTGCAACGCCTCGGCCAGCGGCGCGGCATCGCCGGATAACTCAAGTTCCACATAGCGCAGGTATTGGGTTTGCGTGGCGCCTGGCTTGGTCGTATCGGGGGTCTCGACGCGCTCTTTGATCAGGCGGGCCGACCCGATCTCGCCGAAGGAAAGGAAAACCACCGAAGGGTCATCGGCGGGCAACTGGTAGTTCAGATAAGAACGATATTGCACATAGATTCCCGTCTCGTTCATCCGGACGAGCCAATTGGAAGGATGGAAGCGCGCCGTCACCATCCTTAGCGTCAATAGCAGAAAGAGCAGCAGAAACGCGCCGAAGAAGTAGCCGGGCGGCCACTTTCCCCTGTATGCGTGGAGGAAGAAGGCGGTGGCGGCGGCGAATCCGGCAAGCCAGACGATCAAAGCACGCAGGCGCGCGTGGTGGAATAGGCAGTCGTTGGGGCCATTCTCGACGTCTTGAAGGCGCAGCAGGCGCATAGGAGTTCCGATGAACGACCAAAGTTTACTTCGCCAGAGCGGCTGGCGAAAGTTACTTCCGAAACTCCCCAAAAACATGAACCAGAGAACACCTTAGACTTCACTCGGGAAAGGCTCTTGCCATCCCTTGCCTCTGGACTGGGCACATTCCATGCTTCAAGTTGTTCGTCCATCGCAGGAAGCCTGACGGTCCCCATATTTGGCGATCAATCCCGGTTACACGCATTCACCCATTGACCCGGATTCGCATTGGCCTGGATTCGCCCGACTCTAGCGCTCCTGTGACATCTGACCTTGACCTTACGCTGCCAATAGGCAGATCATGGTCAAGGCGGAGGCGGTAAATGCGGGGCCCTCAGAGAACGGGCTAAGTCACCTGTTATCAGGATTTTGACCCCTAACCCCTTGGCCCTCAAGATTTTGCAGACACTTTTTGCAAAAGCCGCGCCCGTCAAGCCTTTCAGAGGAGGGGGGGGGGGGGGTACCCCCTCAAACCGTTAATTTTCCCGAAACGGACCTCGCCCGAAATTCGTCTCCAAACTCCCTCAGCGAACTTTTTTTCGTGAGATATCCACAGGCCATTCTTAAAGCCAACGCATGAATTACGACGCGATTCTTGTGCTCTCCTTCGATAGGTCCGGAGCCGACGATGCGATCCCGTTTCTCGAAAACGCGCTGCCCGCAAATCTGAACTCGGAGCACCATGGCTAAGAGTAGGAACAGGGAAACATGGGTCGCAACCGCGTTGCTGGCAGCCGGACTCGCCGCCGCTTCAGGGTTCTGCTTTGCCGCGGACGATCCACCGTCCAGTAGTCCGCAGTCGGCAGCCGCCGACTCCGCTCTTTACGTCAAAGTGCAGCTCGCCAGTCCGGTGAAGATGTCGAAGCTGAAACCCGGCGACGTCGTCGAGGGCACCCTGTCGCGGGATGTCTATTCCGCCGACCGTATGTTATTCCCCGCCGGAAGCCGAGTCCGCTTGAGTGTGGACCACCTGGAAAAAAGAAAGCGCAGGGTGAATGATCACTGGCCGTGGGTGATTAAGGCTTTCACTCCGCGGCACGAGAACTACCCGCTTTTTAAGTCAGCCACGGTCGCGCAGGACGAAGCCGAGATTCCGCTTCGGGTTTCGTTGCTTTCTGTTAGCCGTATGCGCGAAGTCCACGCCCAGGCGAAGAAGAGCAAGTCAGCGCAGCCATCCGCTTCGGAACAAGGCGCTGTCGAGGTGAGCAAGTCCAACGCGAAGAAGCCGGCGACTCCCACCATGACTCTCGAGGCTTCCGTGATCGAGGACCCGTCTTCTCCCTTAACCAGCGCGCACGAGTCAGGACCATCGGATCTAACTTCACCCGCCCCCCAGACCATCCCCGCGGGAACGCAGTGCAGAATTCTTCTTTTGGGTAATGTGAGTGCCTCGAGGAGCAAGGCCGGGGATGTGGTTCGAGCCCGTCTGCTCGAACCTGTGGTGCTGAATTCGAAAGTGGTTCTTCCGGCCGGCACTTTGTTCGAGGGTAAAGTGTTGAAGAAAACTCCACCGCGCTGGCTCAGCCGCGCTGGTTCGCTTTATCTTTCCTTTACGGAACTCACGTTGCCCGAAGGCGACCGTCTCCCCATCTCCGCTTCGCTCATCGGCGCAGAGTTGGACCAGAGGTCGCACACCAGAATGGATGCCGAGGGCCAACTGAGGGGCGAACGGCCAGGCAAGGCATGGATGGCAATCAACCTCGGTGTAAGTGCGGGCCTGGCGAAAGAAGTCGACGATGGTGTCCAGCTCATCATCGAGGCCATCGTTTCCACCGCGACCGACGCTTCCACGGCGGGGACCTCGCGCATCGTCGCCACCTGCGTCTCCGGACTGTACATGGTAACTCGCCACGGTCGCGACGTGGTTCTGCCGCGATTCACCGAGATGGACATCTCCTTGGATCGGCCCGTTTCGCTGACCGCGGGTGCGGAAAGCGGAACTACGACGGTTGCCGCCGGTGGGAAATAACGCAGGACAGAGATTGTGCATCCCCCGATAGCATGCCCAACCCATTCCGTACTGCCACAACCATGTAACATAAGTGCTTGCTCTCTGTTCCTGTAGTTTCAATTCTATTGAATCAATGAAATGAAATACGATGCGATTCTCGTCGTCTCCTTCGGTGGTCCGGAATCCCGCGAGGATGTGATCCCGTTCCTGGAAAACGTGTTGCGCGGAAGAAATGTTCCGTGCGAACGCATGCTGGCGGTCGCCGAACATTACTACCATTTCGGCGGCAAGAGCCCGATCAACCAGCAGACTCGCGAATTGATCTCGGCGCTGGAGAAGGAGTTGGCGCAGCATGGTCCGCAGTTGCCCGTCTACTGGGGAAATCGCAACTGGCATCCCTTGCTGCCGGAGACTCTGCGGCAGATGAAGCAGGACGGCGTTCGCTACGCACTGGCGTTCGTGACCTCCGCCTACAGCTCCTATTCCGGCTGCAGGCAGTACCGCGAAGACATTGCTCGCGCGCAGATTGAAGTTGCGGGAGCGCCGGAGACTAAGCACCGGAGACTGAAGCACCGGAGATTGAAGCGCCGAAGATTTACAAGCTGCGGGCATTCTTCAACCATCCCGGATTCATTGAGGCCGCGGAGGACCGACTGCGCGACGCCCTGCGCCAGGTTCCGGAGAACGCGCGGCAGAATGTTCAGATTGTTTACACGGCGCACAGCATCCCCACTTCGATGGCGAATTCCTGCGACTACGTCCGCCAACTGGAAGAAGTCAGAAGGCTCGTCTCGGCGAGGCTTGGTGTCACCAACGATGCACTGGTCTACCAGAGCCGCAGTGGCGCGCCGGGACAGCCTTGGCTGGAGCCGGACATTCTCGACTACCTGCGCGAGGTAAAGGCGAGCAACCGGGCCAGCGCCGTGGTCTTGGCGCCGATCAGTTTTATCTCCGATCACATGGAAGTGCTCTACGACCTTGACGTCGAGGCGCGGCAGCTTTGCGATTCACTGCCCCTGCCCATGACGCGCGCGAAGACTGTGGGTGTGCATCCCAGGTTCGTGGAAATGATACGAGAGCTGATTCTCGAGCGGATGAGTCCGACGGCGGAACGCCGCGCGCTCGGAACGCTTGGGCCGCGAGAGGACGTCTGTGCGGAAGACTGCTGTCCCGCCCCTCAACGGCCGGGGCGACGACCCGGCGAACCGGGAAAATCAGCCAGCGCGTAGTCAGTGCATGCCCGCCCAGATCATCGCGCTGCGGCCGGCACCTTAGGATGTTCGAAACCTGTGGCCTTGGGCCGGCCTTCCACCAGGCGCATGGTGTCCAGGATCGTCTGGATCACGGGCTCATTGCCCACTGCAGTATTGATCATCAGGTGGTAGAGAGAGCGCGTGGGCCAGTCGGCGTTGAAATAGTGCTTGATGTAGGCGGCGCGCTCGTGGTCGACGGAATCCACCATATCCTCGGCTTCTTCCGGTGTGCTTCCATCGGCGACGGTGCGGCGGACTTTCTCCGCGCGCGGAGCGTAGAGAAAAACGTGGAAGGCATCGGGACTCTCGCGCAGGAAATATGGAGTGCCGCGGCCAACCAAGACCGCATTCCCGTCCTGCGCAATTCGGTTCACGATGTCCTGCATCATGGACATCATGCGGTCGGTATCGAAAATCTGCGCGCCCAGAGCGGCGCTGCGCTCGTAGCTGCCGCGCCAGAAGGACTTCGCCAGGCGGTGAATTCGGCTGTCCATGCGCTCGTCACAGCGCATCACCGCGGAAGGATCAACGTTGGCGAGGCGGGCGATTTCTTCGGTGAGGAGATGATCCCAGAGCTTCCAGCCCAGACGGTCGGCCAGTTGAGCCGCGATAGCGCCCCCGCCGCAGCCGTACTCGCGCTCAATGGTGACGAGGCGAAACATGGCCTTAGTGTACCGCTATCCCGCCTCCCGGTTTCGATTTCTTAATCAGGAATACGGTTGGCACCATGGCCAGAATGGCAACCCCCAAGAACCAGAAGCAGTCAAGATAGGCGAGCATGGTTGCCTGCCGTTCTACCATGCCTTGGACCAGCGCGTAGGCCCGTTGCTGGGCACCGGCGGCGCTGGCCCCGTGCGCCTCCATCGCCCGTTCGGCTCCTTGAACCATGGCTTGCAGCGCGGCGCTGCCGGCGCTGAGACGGCTGGCGAGATTGTTCAAATGCAGCTGGGTTCGGCGGTCCAGCATGGTGGTGACCACGGAAATCCCTACGCTGCCGCCAATGTTGCGCGCCAGGTTCATCAGTCCCGAAGCGGCATTGTTCTTGTCTCGGGGAAGGAATGCGTACGCGGCGGTATTGATGGGAACAAACAGGAATGCCATGCCAGCAGCCTGGATAACCCGCGCGGTGGCCAGCGTGCGGAAATCAACCTGGAGATCAAAGCCGGTCATGTGAAACAGCGAGAACGACAACATGACCAGGCCAAACAAGAGCAACCAACGCGGGGTGTAGCGCGACAGCAGAAAACCCACCAGGGGCAGCAGAAGAATAATGGTGAAGCCCCCGGGCATCAGCGCCAGGCCCGCCTGCTCCGCCGTGTAACCGAGCAGCGTCTGCGAGAAGAGAGGGATTAACAAGGTGCTGCCCAGCAAGGCAAAGCCCAGCATGAACATCAGCAAATTGGAGACGCCAAAGGTGCGGTCGCGGAAAAGATGCAGATCGATGATGGGATCTTTGTGCCTCCATTCCCAAATAATCACGAAGATCAAGGCCGCCGCGCTAATCACGGAGAGCATGACAATAAAATTCGATTGGAACCAGTCATCGCGCTGCCCTTTGTCGAGAACGATTTGCAAAGCTCCCAGCCCCAGCGCCACGAATCCAAGCCCGACGTAGTCGATGTGAGTTTCGCTGAGCTTGCGGCGGATCAAGAAAGGGGGATCCTGAATCAGGCGCGAAGTAAGAAGTATGGAAATAATGCCGACGGGAATATTGATAAAGAAAATCCAGCGCCACGTGAAGTTGTCGGTAATCCAGCCGCCCAGGGTAGGCCCGATCGCGGGAGCCGTTACGACCGCCATTCCATAAACCGCAAACGCCATGCCCCGTTTCGCGGGAGGAAAGGTATCCGCGAGAATGGCTTGTTCGCTGGGTTGCAATCCCCCGCCGCCCGCGCCCTGCAAAATCCTGCAGATGATAAGCGTGGTCAGGTTCGGCGCCAGCCCGCACAGGAACGAGCTCACGGTGAACAGGGCCACGCAACTCATATAGAAGTTTTTGCGGCCCATAATGGACGACAGCCATCCGCTCAGAGGAAGTACGATGGCATTAGAGACAAGGTAGGAAGTTAGAACCCAAGTGCTCTCGTCCACCCCAGCCGAGAGACCGCCTGCGATGTGAGGCAAGGCCACATTGGCGATGGAAGTATCGAGCACTTCCATGAAGGTCGCCAGGGTAACCGTCAGGGCGATAATCCAGGGATTGATCGCCGGACGCCAGGCGTCGGCCTGATCAAACGTGGTGCTAGCCGAACTCATTCGCGAGTCCAGACCTTGGGATTCGCCGACATTCCCGGCCGGAGCTGATGATCGTCGTTAGCGCCGGGTTCGAGCACGATCTTCACTGGAATTCGCTGCACCACTTTGACGTAGTTCCCGGTTGCGTTCTCTGGAGGCAGCAGACTGAAGCGGGCGCCGCTGGCTCCGGCGATGCTGTCCACTTTGCCCTTGTAGGTTCGGCCGTTGGCGTCGACTTCAATGGTGGCGCGCTGACCGACTTTCATATTGCGAAGTTGGGTCTCTTTGAAGTTGGCGGTAATCCAGACATCATCGAGATTGATGAGTTTCAACAACTCCTGGCCGGGCGCCACATTCTGTCCGACTTCTACGGTTCGATCGCTGACGATGCCATTGACCGGTGCGATGATCCTGGTGTACTGCAAGTTTAGTTCCGCCTGATCCAGATCTGCTTTTTTGCGCTGGGCTTCGGCGAGTGCTGATGCCGCCTTGGCTTGCGCGATCCGCATCTGCCTGGGCGCGGTATTGGCGTAGCTCCGGTTGGCGTCCGCCTGGACGAGCCTGCCCTGAGCCTGCGTGACTTGCTGCCGCGCGGCATCGGCGGTGGCGCGCGCGGCTTCCACACTCGCCGCAGTGCCCTTGGCGGCAGCTATGGCCTGGTCGTATTGCTGCTCGGAAATCTCCTGCTTGTCGACCAACTGCTTGTAGCGGACCAGGTCGTTCTGCGCCTTCACGTTGTTGGCTTCAGCCTCTTGCAGGTGGGCATTGGCCGCTGTGAACTGTTGTTGGGCAACCTGGATGCCAGCGCGGGCGCTGTTGACGTCGGCCGCGGTCGCCGACAACTGGCTACTGGTGTTGACAGAGGTAATCGGAACGCTGACTCCGGCCGCCACCGCCGCTGCCTGCGCATCTTCAAAGTCCGCCTTAGCACGGTCGTAGGCGACTTGATAGTCGGACGGGTCGATCTCTACCAGCACCGTCCCCGCCTTCACATACTGGTTGTCTTTGATATTCAGCTTGACGACGTGGCCGGAGACACGGGCACTGATGGAATTGATGTGGCCGTCGACCTCGGCATCGTCGGTGGATTCATAGCTGGTGACATAGCGGTAAACAAAGAACCCCACCACGAGCAGTATGAGCGCCGCGATTGCGGCCGCGATACGAAAACCGGCGGTGCGCGTTCGCGGAGGCCGCCGATGAAAATCCTGCTCGGTGGCGGGCAAGGGTCTGGTGGTGCTTTCGGGCGGGCTGGCTTCAGCAGGCGGACTTTGGGTAGTTTGTGCCATACGTTATTGATTGCCTTTCAAGTATCGTTTGACGCCTTCTTCGGCGTCACCAATGGCATAGGCGAGTTCCACCTTCGACAGATTATGGGAGTAGAGGCTTTGAATGTAACTCTCGTGAGCGCTGGCAACCGTTTCCTGAGCTTGCACAACTTCAAGATTGTCGGCGACTCCGGCGGTGAAACGATCCTGCGATTGGGCGAGCGCCTGCTCCGCCAGATCCACGGAACTGCGCGCCACCGCAACCTGGTCGGCGGCGGCGTTCAGATCGAGCAGTGCGGTGCGGACCTCGTAGTCGATGCGCCCACGAAGATCGGCCAACTGCGAGCGTGCGTCCTTCATCCGGGCATCGGCCTCGAGCACGTCGCTGTGGACTTTGTTGCCGGCGAAAATCGGGATATTGAGACCTCCGCTCACCTGCCAGGTGCCGTTGGACTGAGAGGGAGTCACGCCGATATCGCCCAGATTCGCGTTCACATCGAGCGAGGGATAGTGCCCCGCCACCGCCGACCGGCGCGACAGTTCCGCCGCCCTCACTTTCGCCAGGGCTGCCTGATAGTCGGCGCGCCCCGCGTATGCACGCTGCAGATACGCCTCGATGGGCAAAGGCGTCAATGCCTGGTACGGCGCTTTCTCAGTTAGCACGAATTCCTGCCCCGGCGGCAGGCCGATGATTCGTGCCACATTCAGTTTCAGCTTGGCCAGTTCGTTGCGGGCAACAATCAGTTGTTGCTGGCGGGTTTGCAGTTCGACCTGCGACCGCAGCGCGTCAATGGCTGGACTGAGTCCGGCCTTTTGCTGGTCGGAGGCCTTGTCGTAGAGGGCCTGAGCATTTTTGACTTGCGCCTCCGCGGTTTCCACGCGAGCAGAACCGGCAATGGCCTGGAGGTAGGCGTTGCCCACCGCCAGCACCACCGTTTCCCGCGCATCTTTATAGCTGAACTGCGCTGCCTTCAGGCTTTCCGAAGCCGAGTGCTCTTTTTCAATGTTCTTCAGGTTGAAGATCGACTGGCTGAACGAAGCACGGGCATCGAAGTAGTTGAAGGTCGGGACCAGCCGCGGAAGATTAGCGGCACTGCTGCCGGGTGGGCTAAGGAGTGGGAAAAGCTTATTGAACCCCGTCGCTGCAAGGGCCTGGGTCTGTACACTCTCCTGCACGCGTGCGCTGATGTCGGGCAAAAGATCACTGAGTTCCTTCCACCTCTCGCCCCGGGCCATTTGGGTCTGGTCACCGGCCAACAGGAGGCCGAGATTATTCCGCAAGCCGCGATCGATTGCGTCTTTGAAGTCGATTTGCAGAACTTCCGGGCTGGCCTTGCCTTCGGGTGCGCTTCCCAGAAACGGGTTTTGAGCGCCCGGGAGCGAAACGGTGGGCGCCGACGAAGTTCCGCCCGCGGTCTGGGCGAGCAGACGCGGCGCGCCGAGCAGCGCAAGTGCCAGACAAGAAAATATTGTTCGGACGGCTTTTAACGAGCATTGCATCTTTGATCGTGGAGACGTTCGGGCCGCGTTTGAAGCAGGAATCCTGGACGTCCTTTCTCTCGCCTATAGCATAACTCGTTGGGTTTGATTCGTTTGCGGCATTTGGCGATGCAAAACGATTCTGCGGAAAAGGTTCAAAGTGCATCCCGAGAACGCAGTCGGAGCAGGCGATGGTGAGGATAACGATTAGCGAACTCCAAGATCGAAGTCACATCCAAGGTTCAATAACTTCGGTGCTTTGCCCGTACGCGTCACTCCCAGTAAGCTAACGGCTAAGGGGGAGCGTAGTGTTCATGAGGAGATGTGTCATATTGATCGCCTTGGCCCTGGCCTCGATGACGGGCGTGGTAACTGCGCAAAAACCTGCCGCGCCACCCGAGTCTGGGCGAAAGGTAACCACACGCGTTGCACCAGTCTATCCCGACCTGGCGAAGCGAATGCGCATCCAGGGAACGGTAAAAGTCGAGGCCGTCGTCCGGCCGAACGGCAGCGTCAAGTCTACCCGAGTGCTCGGAGGGAGCCCCGTGCTGGTGGAAGCAGCCAGCGACGCGGTCAAGAAATGGAAGTTTGAGCCGGCACAAAGCGAAACCACTGAAGTGGTCCAACTTGCCTTCGAGGATGAGTGACGTTTCGCCGACTGTCTCAACGAAAAGCGACTAATCTCAGGAGTCCGCAAGTCTTTCAGCCCGAGGACGAAAACCCCTGCTACGGTTTCGAATTCTTTTCGCTGTCTGCCAGCACGATGAGTTTTTCGCCGGCAATTTCGTGGGCTCGCGCACCGATTGTGATGGAGAAGAATCGTCGTGGCACGAACGGGAGAAGACGCGGTGACTTAGGTCATCTTGAATCGCGGTGACCTTCGGTTCAACCTTAGGTGAGCCTCTTCGCGTCAAGAACGGAAAAGTACCTTCATGAGTGAAGTAATGGGAACCGACTGGACCCGAATACTGTCCGATCCGGACCTTGTCCGGCACGTAGGCAAGCTGCTGCAAGCGTACCGTGAAGCTCCGCCGGAGAAGCGGGAATCCGCTCTGCTGGGAGCGATGCGGGAGATCAAAGCTGGAGCCTCAACGTCCGGCAAGACCGCCGCGATGCAGGGCGCGCACGAGGCCAAACCGGTTCCAACCCCGGCATCGGCCACGCCTCCCTTCGAGCCGGACCTATTCAGCCCGAACTGGGGAAGCGACCGCCGCCGTCACCCCCGCATCAAGTGCTTCGTCGCCGTGGAACTGCACGTTGATGACGCGCCTTCTCCGATCTGGGGCAACCTATCCAATACCAGTGTGGGAGGTTGCCTGGTTGAAACTGCCAGCCCGGTTAAGCCCGGGGCCAAGGTGGAAATTGGTCTGTGGCTGGCCAACGGGAAGATCTGGGTGAAAGGGTTCGCGCTGAGCGGAGTTGTCACGCGCAGCGGCCCAGCCAACGGTGTGCGGGTGCGCTTTGATGGTATGGTGCCAACCGAGCGCGAGAATCTTCGGCAGTTCCTCAAGTTCGTGCAGGACACCACCCGGGCTTCCAGCGAGAACAGCTACCTCGACATGCTGAAGTAACGCCGCTCACGGCAATGACGGACTTCTCGCCCATTGCCAGTTTTTCATCTCAGGTCAATCCACGTCCTCGCGGAAATTGATACACTTTCAGCGTGTACTGAACCCTTTCTGTAGTGGGAAGCTCTAATTCTTTGTTGGCCCAAGCGCGCGCCGGTGGAAATTCCGGGCTGGAGGAGCGGAATCGTATGGTAGCCAGTGAACAGATCTTGGTGACGGGGCAGCAGCTCGACACGCTGTGCATTAACACGATTCGAACCTTGGCGATTGACGCGGTGCAGCAGGCAAACTCTGGCCATCCGGGGGCGCCCATGGGACTGGCGGCAGTGACTTACTGCCTGTGGCAGGAATTTCTGCGCTCCGACCCCGCCGATCCTACCTGGCTCAATCGCGACCGCTTCGTGCTCTCCAACGGCCACGCATCGATGTTGCTTTACGCCATGCTGCATTTGGCCGAAGTGCGGCAGGTCGACGGGCAGGGGCGGGTTTCGAATGAACTCGCGGTTCCGATGGAAGAGATCAAGCGTTTCCGCCAGTTGGGCAGCCGTACGCCGGGACATCCGGAGTCGCATCTCACCTCTGGAGTCGAAACTACGACCGGGCCGCTGGGGCAGGGCGTGGGCAACAGTGTTGGTATAGCCATCGCCGG
Organism: uncultured Acidobacteriaceae bacterium; assembly: GCA_963825155.1. Classification (GTDB taxonomy): domain Bacteria; phylum Acidobacteriota; class Terriglobia; order Terriglobales; family Acidobacteriaceae; genus Sulfotelmatobacter. The sequence continues at coordinate 93,434 of CAWGRZ010000012.1, forward strand.
CAAATGGCAAGCGGCGACATTCAACCGTCCCGGGCTGGAAATCTTCGATTACAACGTGTACGCCATGTGCTCGGACGGCGACCTGATGGAAGGCATCGGCGGTGAGGCTGCTTCGCTGGCGGGACACTTAAAACTTTCCAACCTCTGCTGGATGTACGACAACAATCACATCACCCTCGACGGCCCCGCCAGTTGGTCGTTCAGCGAAGACGTGGCGACGCGCTTCATTGGTTATGGTTGGAACGTAACGCGGGTAGGGGATGCCAACGATCTGGAAATGCTGGCGCGGGCGTTCGAGACCTTCCACAAAACGACCGACCGGCCAACGCTGATCATTGTGGACAGCCACATCGGCTACGGCTCGCCCCATAAGCAGGATAGCAACGCCGCCCACGGCGAGCCTCTGGGCGAGGAAGAAGTGCGGCTGGTCAAGAAATTCTATGGTTGGCCGGAAGATGCCAAGTTCCTGGTCCCTGACGGTGTGCGCGAGCATTTCCGCGACGGCATTGGCAAGCGCGGCCGCGATCTGCACGCGCAATGGTCGGAACTGTTCGCGGAATACTCGCAGAAGTATCCGGAGTTGGCGGAGCGATTGCGCTGTATGCAGCACCGGGAACTGCCTGCGGGCTGGGACAAGAACCTGCCAACTTTTCCGGCGGATGCCAAAGGCACCGCAACCCGCGAAAGTGGGGGCAAAGTATTGAACGCGCTGGCGCAGAATATTCCGTGGCTGATGGGCGGATCGGCTGATCTGGCGACCTCGAACAAAACCACCTTAAAGTTTGAAGGCGCGGGTGACTTTCAGGCCGCCACTCCTGCCGGGCGCAACCTGCATTTCGGGGTGCGCGAGCACGTGATGGGCGCCAGCGTGAACGGGCTAGTCGTATCCGGCATTCGAGCCTTTGGCGCAACTTTTTTCAACTTCAGCGACTACATGCGAGCCAGCATCCGGCTCTCGGCGCTGATGGAGATACCTTCGATTTTCGTCTTCACGCACGACTCTATAGGCCTGGGCGAAGACGGGCCTACGCATCAGCCGATCGAGCAACTGGCGTCGTTGCGGGCGATGCCGAACCTGATCGTGCTGCGTCCCGGAGATGCCAATGAAGTGGTAGAGGCGTGGAAGATCATTGCGCAGTTGCAGCATTCGCCGGCAGCGCTCGTGTTGACCCGACAGAACGTGCCTACTCTGGATCGTTCCAAATATGCCGCAGCATCGGGCGTCGCCAAGGGAGCCTACGTGCTGGCCGATGCGCCCGGTGGAAAGCCGGACGTGATTCTGATGGGAACGGGAAGCGAGCTCTCGCTCTGCGTCGATGCTTACGAAAAGCTCAAGGCCGAGGGCGTGAAGGCGCGCGTGGTCAGCATGCCTTCCTGGGAAATCTTTGAGCAACAGGACGCGGCGTACAAAGAGAGCGTTCTGCCATCCAACGTGACCGCCCGGGTTTCCGTGGAAATGGCCGCGACGTTCGGCTGGGACCGTTATACCGGCCCCAGAGGACGAAAGGTCGGCATGCATCGTTTTGGAGCGTCGGCGCCCTTGAAGGATCTTTTGAAGTTCTTTGGGTTCACGGTAGACACTGTCGTTGCGGAAGCGCGCGCGGCGATTTCGGAGAATTAACGATCGCAGACACGTAACTGGTTACGTCACCTGCGTGGTCGAAACGAGAGACGCAGCAAGTTGCGCCTCTACGAATTAACAAGTCGCAAGTCATCCGGCAGGAGGCCATCATGCAACCAACTGGAATTCTGGAAACCTCGAAAGCAACCAAGAATCCGCTGCAGGAATTGCTCAGCTACGGCCAGTCGATGTGGCTCGACTACATCCGGCGCGATCTTTTCACCACCGGGAAGCTGAAGCAGTTGATCGCCGAAGACGGCCTGCGAGGCATGACCTCGAACCCCGCCATTTTCGAAAAAGCCATCGGCGAGAGTTCCCTGTATGACGACCTTCTGAAGTCGCTGGCTTCGCGCACCGATCTCGATACAACTGCCCGCTATGAGCAGATCGCAATCCGCGACATCCAGGATGCGGCCGATGCGCTGCATCCGGTGTATCAGGACTCAGCGTTCCGCGATGGATACGTCAGCTTGGAGGTGTCCCCGTACCTGGCGCGCAAGACGCAGGAGACGATCGACGAAGCTCGCCGCCTGTGGAAAACGGTAAAACGCGACAACGTGATGATCAAGGTTCCGGGCACGGCGGAAGGACTGCCGGCGATCCGGCAATTAATCGGCGAAGGCATCAATGTCAACGTCACGCTGTTGTTCGCGCAGGAAGTTTACGAGAAAGTCGCCGAGGCCTTCATCGCCGGACTCGAAGACCTGGCGACGCGTGGCGGCAATCTGAAAAAGATGGCCAGCGTGGCCAGCTTTTTTATCAGCCGCATCGACACGCTGGTCGATTCCCTGCTGAATGACAAGCTCAAAACAGCGGACGCGAACCAGCAGGCGCTCCTGAAGAGTCTGCTGGGTAAGGTCGCGATTGCCAACGGCAAGCTTACCTATCAGCGCTACCAGGGCATTTTCAGCGGACCACGCTGGCAGGCGTTAGCGGCCAAGGGAGCCCAGACCCAACGCGTGCTGTGGGCCAGCACCAGCACCAAGAATCCAGCATATCGCGATGTGATCTACGTTGAAGAATTGATCGGGCCCGACACCGTCAATACCATGCCTCCGGCGACGGTGGATGCTTTCCGCGATCACGGACTGCTCCGCAACAGCCTGACCGAGGATGTTGCCGGCGCCGCAAAAGTGATGGAGGACTTGGCGCGCGCGGGCGTCTCGATCACTGAGGTCACCGACAAGCTGACCAATGACGGGGTCAAGCTATTTGCCGACGCCTTTGACAAGCTGCTGGCAGCGGTCGCGAAAAGCACACAAGCGAAAGGATAGCTCGTGAACGGATTGAAGACTTCCCTGCCCGAAGCACTGGCGGCGACGGTAAAGGCGACGGTCGCCGGCTGGCAATCGGGCAGCAAGATGCAGCGCTTGTGGCGGCGCGATGCCACGCTCTGGACCGGCGCGGACGAAGCCAACTGGCTGGGATGGCTCGACATTGTGGACGAGCAGATTGCCCAGCAGGAGCAACTGCAGAAGTTGGCGAAGGAAGTGCAGGTCCGCGGCTTCCAGGACGTCTTGCTGCTGGGCATGGGCGGCTCCAGCCTTTGCCCGGAAGTTCTGCGCAAGACTTTCGGCAGAGCCACCCACTTTCCGAACTTGCACGTGCTCGATTCCACCGACCCCGCCCAGGTAAAAGCCTTCGAGCATCAGATCGATATTCCGAAGACTCTTTTTATCGTTTCCAGCAAGTCGGGCAGCACGCTCGAGCCCAACATTTTCAAACAATATTTCTTTGAGCGTACCCGGCAGGCAGTGGGCGCGGTAAAGGCCGGCAGTCACTTCATGGCCATCACCGATCCGGGATCGAAGATGCAGCAGGTGGCGGAAGCCGATCGCTTCCTGCATATTTTCTTCGGACGTCCCTCGATCGGTGGGCGTTATTCCGCGCTGTCGAATTTCGGCATGGTGCCGGCCGCGGTCATCGGGATTGACACAGAGCAATTCCTGACCCGGGCGGCGGCGATGGCGCGAGCCTGTGCGGCCGATGTGGCGGTCGAAGAAAATCCGGGTGCGATGCTGGGCATCATTCTTGGAACCGCGGCGAATGCCGGGCGAGACAAGGTCACCATCGTTACCTCTCCCGGCATTTCGGATCTGGGAGCATGGCTCGAGCAGTTGCTCGCCGAGTCGACCGGAAAAATCGGCAAAGGCATCATCCCGGTCGACCGTGAGAGGCTGGCCGCCCCGGAGGTGTACGGCAATGATCGCGTCTTCGTGTATGTTCGGCTGGAGTCGGGCGCGGACGCAGACCAGGATGCGAAAGTGGCCGCGATTGAGAAAGCCGGACATCCGGTGGTGCGCATCGCGATGTCAGACATCTACGACCTGGGTGGGGAATTCTTCCGCTTTGAGATTGCCACTGCCGTCGCCGGCGCGATCATCGGGATCAACGCCTTTAACCAGCCCGACGTTGAGGCCAGCAAAGTTGTCACCCGCACTTTGACTTCGGAGTATGAGAAGACGGGCTCCCTGCCCGCCGAAAAACCGGTCGTCGAAGACGCCGGCATCAAGCTTTTCACGGATAACAAGAATGCTGCCGAACTGGCGAAGGCTGCAGGCGCCGACCGCTCGCTCGTGGGCTATCTCAAGGCTCATCTGGCTCGCATCAAGGCCGGCGATTACTTCGCGGTGCTGGGCTATATCCAAATGAACGCCGAGCACGAGCAGAGTCTGCAGGCGCTGCGCCACGCGGTGCGCGACCGGAAGCGCGTGGCGACGTGTTTAGGATTCGGCCCGCGTTTTCTGCACTCGACGGGGCAGGCATACAAGGGTGGTCCGAATTCGGGAGTGTTTCTGCAGGTGACTTGCGATGATTCCGTCGAACTGCCGGTGCCGGGACAGAAATACACGTTCGGAGTTGTGAAGGCGGCGCAGGCCCGCGGAGACTTCCAGGTCCTGGCTGATCGAGGCAGACGAGCGCTGCGGGTCCACCTGGGGAGCAATCTGAAAGCAGGTTTGGCCACCTTGCAGGCGGCGGTTCAGAAGGCTCTTTAGCATTTTGGTGGTTCGGGCAGCGGGCGTAGGACGCTGGCGCCACGATGAGCAGCAAAGCATCGCAGTCTGTTTCGATTATGGATTCCAGAGGACTCAGTCATGGCTGAACTAGCGGAACAAGTAACGACAGCGCTGCCGCGCATCGGCAAGCAGGGCGATCCTTGCGTGATGGTAATCTTCGGCGCGGCCGGCGATCTGACGGGACGCATGCTGATTCCGGCGCTCTATAACCTGGCTCGCGCAGGATTACTTTCCCGCGAGTTCGCCGTGGTCGGCGTAGCCCGCGCCAAGATATCGGAAGAGGAATTCAAAAAGCGAGTCCATGACGACGTCCAGAAGTATTGCGGCGAGTGCGTGGAAAACGATCTCTGGGAGTGGTTTACGCGTCGTTTCTATTATTTGTCCGGTGATTTCAACGATGAAAAGCTTTACCCGCAACTCAAGGACTTCCTGGACAAGGTGGATCAGGAGCACTCGACTCATCAGAACTTTTTTTACTACCTCGCCACCGCGCCCAGTTTCTTCGGGCCGATCGTGCAGAAGCTCGCAGCCATCGGACTGATGGCGCAAAACAACGGCCACTGGCGGCGGGTCATCATCGAAAAGCCTTTCGGACACGATCTGGAATCGGCCAAGGCGCTCAACCAGCAACTGCTCAAAGAGGCCGATGAAACGCAGATCTACCGCATTGATCACTATTTGGGCAAAGAGACGGTGCAGAACATCATGGCGTTTCGCTTCGCCAACGGAATCTTCGAGCCGGTATGGAATCGCCGCTACATCGATCACGTGCAGATCTCAGTGGCGGAAACGGTTGGCGTGGAAGGGCGGGGCAGTTATTTTGATCATGCCGGGTCGTTGCGCGACATGGTGCCCAACCACATCATGCAGCTCATCAGCCTGACCGCGATGGAACCGCCGATTTCCTTCGACGCCAACGCGGTGCGCGATGAGCAGGCAAAAATCCTGCATGCCATCCAGCCCGTGAGCGATGAAGAGGTTTTAAGCCGCAGTGTGCGGGGCCAGTACGGTGACGGGACCGAGGACGGACAGCGGGTTACGGCGTACCGAGCGGAGCCTGACGTGCCTCCCGATTCGCGCACCGAAACCTTCGTTGCCATGAAGCTGCTGATCGACAACTGGCGCTGGGCCGACGTTCCCTTCTACCTGCGCACGGGCAAGCGGATGCCGGTGCGCAATACCCATATCGTGATACAGTTCCGACGGGCTCCCTTCGTGCTGTTCCGCGACACGCCCGTCGACCACTTGATGCCAAATCAACTGGTATTGCACATTCAACCCGAAGAAGGAATTTCGCTGCAATTTGCGGCCAAGGTTCCCGGACCCGTCATGCGTCTGGGCACGGTGGACATGAACTTCGAATATCAGGAATACTTTGGCAAGCAGCCCAGCACCGGCTATGAGCGGCTTCTGCATGACTGCATGATTGGCGATCAGACGCTGTTTCAGCGCGCGGATATGGTGGAAGCGGGTTGGTCCGTGGTCAACCCGATGCTGGATATCTGGAAAGCGCTACCGCCCCGCAATTTCCCCAATTATGCGTCCGGGACCTGGGGGCCGCGGGAGGCCGACGAACTGCTGGAGCGCGATGGCCGCCGCTGGAGGAATTTCGAGAAATGATTCTGGCCGGCGATATTGGCGGCACCAATGCTAGGCTGGCTTATTTTCAACCCCAGAACGGGCATCTGCGGCTGGTTTCCGAGCGTGTTTTCCCCAGCCGCGAGCATAGCGAACTGGGGGAGATCGTAAGCCAGTTTCTGCACGATTCCGGCACCCGTCCGGAAGTGGCCTGCTTCGGAATCGCTGGCCCGGTGCGCAACGGGCGCGTCGAAACTTCGAACCTGCCCTGGGTTATCGAACAATCGCGGCTGGCCAAACAGATTCACCTGCCGGCCACGTTGCTGATCAATGATCTGGAAGCCAGCGCCTGGGGCATCGGCGGACTGGCGGCCGGGGATCTCGTCCCCTTGAACCACGTCAGCGAGCCCGCGGTAGGCAACCAGGCAGTGATCGCGCCGGGAACGGGCTTGGGAGAAGCGGGTCTGTTCTGGGATGGAAGCCGGCATCACGTCTTCGCCTGTGAAGGCGGACACACCGATTTCGGTCCGCAAGGTGATTTGCAGATTGAGTTGCTGCGCTTCCTCAAGGCTCGCTTTGGACACGTCAGTTACGAGCGCGTCCTTTCTGGCCCGGGCCTGGTGAACGTTTATGAATTTCTGCGCGACAGTGGATGCGGAAAAGAATCGCCCGAGTTTGCCGCCGTGCTAAAGAACAGCGACCCCGCCGCCGCAATTTCGCGCGCCGCGATCGACGGAACTCAGCCTCTGGCAGGGAAAGCTCTGGACCTGTGGATCTCGGTGTTCGGGGCCGAAGCTGCCAATCTGGCGCTAAAGACGATGGCCACCGGAGGACTATTCCTGGCGGGCGGCATTTCGCCCAAGATCATGGCCAAACTGACGGGACCGTTGTTCCTGCAGGCGTTCCTCGAAAAGGGCCGCCTGCGGCCGCTGGTGGAATCGATCCCCGTGCAAGTGGTCACCAACGAAAAGGCTGGGCTGATCGGCGCGGCGCGCTGTGCCGCAGTGCGAGCCAGTAAGAGCTAAGCGAAAGTCCTGAGCGAAGCCCCGTGAGCTCTTCCGATGAAATCCGCAAGCTGACCACGCCCCAGGAATTGTTCGCGGCGGCGGCAGAAGAAGTTGTGCACGCGGCCCAGGAAGCGGTGGCGGCACGCGGCCGCTTCACCATTGCGCTATCCGGCGGATCGACGCCCAAGAACCTGTTTACCCTGCTGGCCACCAATGCCCGCACGACCCTGCCCTGGGACCGCATGTTCTTCTTCTGGGGCGACGAGCGCCACGTACCGCCCACGGATCCTGAGAGCAACTACCGCATGGCGGAAGAGACCATGTTGTCCAAGATTCCGGTGGCGGCGGGTAATGTGTTCCGTATTGCCGCGGAGAATCCCGACGCGGCAGCCGCGGCCGAAGCCTACGAACAAACCTTGCGCAAGTTTTTCGCGCTCGAACCCGGACAGTTCCCCCGCTTCGACCTCATTCTTCTCGGGATGGGTCCGGATGGGCACACGGCATCGCTCTTCCCCGGCTCCGCCGCGTTACAGGAAAAATCGCGGCTCGTCGTCGCCAACTGGGTGGATAAATTGCAAGACCAGCCGGCTCACCTTCACCCTTCCGGTGCTGAACGCGGCCGCTTGTGTCGCGTTTCTGGTCAGCGGCACTGACAAGGCCCCGGCGCTGCATGCAGTGCTCGAAGAGCGACGCTTCGGGCGAGCAGTACCCAGCAAAACTGGTTCATCCGGTCGACGGAAAACTGATCTGGCTGATCGATCGCGCCGCGGCCAGCGAGCTTACCAGCGGGAACTGAATTGCGGGGAAGAGCCAAACCGAGAAAGAGTCTGCATCGTGCCAGCCACCTCTCGGGGTAGTCGCCCCGGCAGCTCACCCCGAAGACGACGTCTACCCGCGCCAGTCGCCGATTTCCTTCAGGCCCCGGCCCCGCGCGTGTTCGAAGAGGCGAACCAGGTGGCGGGAATGTTCGAACTCGTGGATGTCGGCCCAGACTTCGGCCTGCCAGCCTTTTTCGTGGGCGGCCGATTCGCCACAGGTGGCGCAACGGGTGTGCAGCGTCACAGGAATGATCTCGGCCCCGACCGGCACGGCTCCCGGCAGTTCGACGAAGATGCAGCGGACTTCCTCGATCTCTTCGTTCTCGCCGAGGATGTGCTCGTAACGCAGCAGGTAGCCGAAGCCGAGTTTCTTGGCTTCGGTCTCGGCCTCAGGCCGGGTGTGAAAAGGGCCATACTCCGCCCGCAACTGCTCGGTGGAGTCGCATGCCATCCAGAAGATTTCTTTGTAGGCCATCGCAGGTTTCGCCCTGGGGTTGCGAAGCCGGCTCGTGGCTGCTGTAGAGCCCGCTCGTGCGCATCAAGTCGTTCCATGCAATTTAAGTACCGCTACCCGAGTTCTGCAATGTATTGCCAGAGATAGAGTTAACGGGTTGCCGCGCACTGTGGCGCAGGAACCCTCGTGAAAGCTTTTGCAGAGTCTTGGACCAGAAGCGACCAGAAGCGTTCAGCTCTTGCGAAAAGGCAGAGGCCGCAGATAGCCTCTGCCCTTTATCCGGGAATGATCAAATGGCCGGGAGTGCGCAGTTTCTTGCGACGCGCCCCCCAAGCGGTCTAGTCGGCCCCGACCGCCTGGCCGCAGGAAATACCGGGACGCTCAGACTCAGGGGGCCAGTTCTTCCCGCCGTGACTGGCCACGTACATGGCCAGTTCCAGCCGGCTCCAGACCCCCAGTTTGTCGAAGGTGCTGCGCAGGTGATTCTTGATCACCTGCTCACTGGTACCAATGATCTTTCCGATTTCGCGATTGGTGAGTCCTTCCCAGACCAGAATCGCGACCTGAAGCTCTTTCGGGGTGAGGCGTTCGCGGGGCATCATGACTGTACTTCCTCCTTGGTAAACATGGCGATGGCCAGCTTTACGCGCTTGCGGCCATCGCGGATTCCGGCGCGCAAGAACAGCGTGCGCAGGTGCTGTTTTACGGTGCGCGGGCTAATGTTGAGCTGGCCCGCAATCTCTTTGTTGCTGCAGCCCTGCACCAGCAAGTTCAAGACTTGCTGGTCCCGGGGCGTAACTTTGACTTCCGCCAGATCGACCACGGTGGTTGCCTCCTACCTGCCTGAGAATGACGCTCCCCCATTCCATTGCACGGCTTTCGCCAATTCTTCGCACCCGCTGGGGTTGCAGAGCTAAGTACTTTAGGGCAGTAGCACTTGGGGGCCGTGACCGGGGTTTTCATGTGGCTTTCAGGAAGGCCGTGGTAGGCTGAGCGAGTTCTAAATTGGTCCAACCGTTTGACCGATGACCTGTGCCGACACCATCTTCGTCTCGCCGAGCTGGTTCCCGAGTATCCGCCGCCGCCCCGCGCCGGATCAGGCCCGCAGTTGCCAGACCGGGCGATCTTCTTTGTCGTCTGGCACTTCATCGGCCCGAAGCGGCCAGGGTCCATTTCGAGGTGACCAGTGAAGTGTGGCCAGAGTCGTCTCCCGGCGGTAAAGAAATCCCCCTCCCACATCGGCCAGTGCTTGAGTCGCTGGATTCCCTTTTTGGTATTGCTTGCCGCCACTCGGGTGAGTTTTGCACAGGTCCAGAGCCTGACGGCGCAGACTCAAGGTGCAAGCGCTACGCCCGCGAGCGGGGCTCCCCTGACCATCACGCTGCAGGATGCGCTGCAGCGGGCTCGCCTGAACGATCCCCAATACCGTTCGGCGATCACGGATCTCGGACTGGCCCGCGAGGACCGGGTGCAGGCTCGCGCCGCCCTCCTGCCCAGCCTCAACTACGATAATTCCTTCCTCTACACCCAAGGGAGAGGCCCGCTGCCCCCAAATTGCGCGAGCAGTGCGGAAGGCTGCCTTAATTCGAAATTCGTCGCCAACAACGGCGTGCATGAGTACATCAGCCAGGCGGACGTGCATCAGGCTCTTTCTCTGACCAATTTTGCGGACTACCGCCGCTCCTCCGCGGCTCTGGCGCAGGCGCGCGCCAAGGCGGAGATCGCCACGCGCGGCCTGGTGGTCACCGTCACTCAGTCGTACTACGGCCTGGTCGTGGCCCAGCGCAAATATGCTACCGCGCAGCGCGCCGCCGCCGAGGCCGCCCGATTTCTAGACATCAGCCAGAAGCTGGAAAATGGCGGTGAAGTGGCGCATGCCGACGCGATCAAAGCGCGGATTCAAGCCCAGCAGCAGCAGCGCAACTTGCAGGAAGCTCAGCTCGACATGGAACGCAGCCGGCTCGATCTGGCGGTGCTGCTGTTTCCGGATTTCAATCAGGACTACACGGTGGTCGATGACCTGCAGACTCCCGAGCCCCTGCCCACTTTTGCCGAAGTGGAAACCGCCGGCAAGAAGAACAATCCCGACGTGCGTGCGGCTCTGGCTGCCTTCGAAGGCGCCAATCACGAGGTCGCAGCGGCATGGGGCGGTCTTCTGCCGTCGTTGAGTGTTGACTATTTTTATGGCATCGACGCGAATCAATTCGCCATCCAATCGGACGGAGCGCGCAACCTGGGTTATTCCGCCGTGGCCACTCTGCAGATTCCCGTCTTCAGCTGGGGCTCGGATCGCAGCAAGCTTAAGCAAGCCGAGTTGCGCCGTGATCAAGCGCACGTGGAACTGACTTACGCCCAGCGACAACTCCTCAGCCACTTGCGGCAGTTCTACAGCGAAGCCGAGACCGCGCGCTCGGAAATGGAGTCGCTGGCCAGTTCCGCGGAAATCTCAGCCGAGAGCCTGCGGCTCACCACCTTGCGCTACCAGGCGGGAGAATCCACCGTTCTGGAAGTGGTGGATGCCCAGAACACTCTGACTCAGGCCCGCAACGCCTACGACGATGGCGAGTCGCGCTACCGGGTCGCGGTGGCGAACTTGCAGACTCTGACAGGAACCTTCTAGCCGCATGAGAATGATTCGCATCGCATCACACCCACACCTCGAATCGCGAGCGCAGTGTCGGGCTCCGCCGCATGCTTGTGCTGGCGGTCCTGGGGGGCTTGCTTCTCGCGGTGGGCTGCTCCTCCGACAAAGCCGCCAGCGAACCAACGGTCACGGTGCAGGTCGCTCCCGTCGAAAAGACGACGATTCAGCACACCATCAGCACGCAGGCGATTCTGTTTCCCCGCCAGCAGGCCGCCATCGTTCCCAGGATCAGCGCCCCGGTGCGGAAATTCCTGGTGAAACGCGGCAGCCCGGTTCATGCAGGGAGAATTGTTGGCGGTGCTCGAGAACCGCGACCTGACAGCGGCCGCACAGGAGAACCAGGGCGTCTACGACCAGGCCCAGGCCGCCTACGAGACCACGACCGCCGCCAGCCTGCCTGAAGAAATCCAGAAAGCCGAAGCCGACACCCAGCAGGCCCAGCAAGCACTCGATGCGCAGGCCAAGATCTTCGAGAGCCGCCAGCAACTTTTCGAGCAAGGCGCACTCCCTCGAAAAGAGCTCGACCAGTCGCGGGTCGACATCACTCAGGCCCGCAACCAGTACGCGATCGCCAAGAAACACCTGGACGTCCTGATGGCCATCGGCAAGCAACAGGCGCTAAAAGCCGCCGCCGGACAACTGGAATCGGCCAAGGGCAAGTATCTGGGGGCGGAGGCGCAACTCAGTTACTCGGAAATTCGCAGCCCCATCGACGGCGTGGTCACCGAACGTCCACTCTATCCGGGCGAGATGGCGGCGGCGGGCACACCCCTGCTCACGGTCATGGACATTTCCTCGGTCATCGCGAAAGCGCATATTCCCCAGAACGACGCTGCCGCCTTGAAAGTTGGCGACACGGGAACCATGACCGTGCCCGGAATCGACGACCCCGTGCAAGGCAAAGTCACGGTCGTGAGTCCCGCTCTTGATCCGAACAGCACTACGGTTGAAATCTGGGTTGAAGCCAAGAACCCCAAGCATGCGTTGAAGCCCGGCACCAGCGTGCAACTGTCACTGACCGCGCGGACGGTGAAGGACGCGCTGGTCGTCCCTGCGAGTTCGGTCATCACCGCGCCAGATGGAAGTCCGGCAGTCATGCTGGCGGGTTCCGATGGCCGCGCTCATCAGAAGGCGGTCAAACTCGGCATTCGCAACGGCGACGACGTGCAGATTCTCGAGGGCGTCACCGCCAGCGATAAAGTGGTCGCCACAGGGGCCTACGGATTACCCGATAAGACCAAGATCAAAATCGAAGCGCTTGCGGCTCCGGTCGAGGGATCAACCCCGGGATCAAAAGCTCCCGGTGAGGGATCCAGTGAAAAATAATCGCTGCGGAGCATCGGCGTGAACTCACCCAGAGCGGGTCGTGGGGTAGGGCAGGATGAGGTAGGGCAGCATTGGGTAGCCCAGCACTCCCGGCCGGTCATCTTCCTCATTCTGACGCTGGCGTTGCTGGGCACGTATCTCGCCTTCACTATCCCAGTGTCGGTGTTTCCTTCCACGGACTTTCCCCGCGTGCTGATCGCGGTCGATAACGGAGTCATGCCCATCGATCAGATGATGGTCATCGTCACCCGGCCCATCGAAGAAGCGGTCAACAGCGTACCGGGTCTGCTCACCGTGCGCTCCATCACCAGCCGGGGATCGGCCGAGGTCGATCTTTATTTCCGCTGGGACGTGGACATGTTTCAGACGCTGCAGTACGTGAATGCAGCCCTTTCGCGGGTACAGCCGGAGCTTCCGCCGACCGCGAAGATCCAAGCGAATCGCCTGACCTTCGCCGCTTTTCCCGTCATCGCCTACAGCCTCACCTCCGACAGCATGCCCCAAACCAGGCTGTGGGAGATGGCGACTTATGACTTGAAGCCGCGGCTCAACCGTCTGGATGGCGTCTCCACGGTGATTGTGCAAGGTGGCCAGGAGCCGGAATTCCACATCACGCCCGATCCGGCGAAACTGCTGGCGGCAAACGTCACCGTATCTGACATTCTGGACGCCGTGCGCCGTACCAATCTGATCGACTCTCCGGGCCTGCTGGAGCGGAATCATCAACTCGATCTCGCTCTGGTCAACGGTCAAGTGCGCACGCCCGAAGAAATCGCCAACGCGGTTATCAAGAATACCCCGGCTGGAATTCCAGTTCGCATTGGGGATATCTCCACCGTGGCGCCGGGCGTAAAGCCCGTTTATACGGTGGTCACGGCGAACGGCAAGCCCGCAGTGTTGCTGAACATCAACCGCCAGCCTGACGGCAACACGGTGCAGGTGGCGCAGGAAGTCCGCAACGAAATCGAAAACATCCGCAAAACCTTGCCGCCCGGAGTTGACATTGAGCCCTTCTACGATCAGTCGATCATCGTGGGCGAATCGATCAAGAGCGTGCGCGATGCCATTCTGCTCGGACTGATTCTCGCCTCGATCATCCTGGTTGTGTTTTTACGCGACTGGGGAACCTCGCTGGTTGCGGGACTGGTGATTCCCGTGACCGTGCTGGTCACCTTCATCGCGCTCAAGATCATGGGGCAGACGTTTAATCTGATGACGCTCGGCGGCCTCGCCGCGGCCGTGGGCCTGGTCATTGATGACGCTATCGTAGTAGTGGAAAACATTGTGCTGCATCGCGACGCGGGGCAGGGGCGCCTGGAAGCCATCCGCAGCGCGCTCAAAGAAATCACGGTCCCGCTGATCGGCTCGACCATCACGCCCATCGTCGTCTTCATTCCGCTGATCGTGATTACTGGCGTCACGGGAGTTTTCTTCCGCGCCCTCGCCGTGACCATGACTGTGTCGCTGCTGACGTCTCTCGCTCTGGCGCTGACCTGGACTCCGAACCTAAGCCAGTACTTCATCAAAGGACGAAGCGAGAAGGAACCAGCCGAAATGGAGAGTTCGCAGGCTTCGGAATCGGAACCTCCTCAGAACTCTGACTCGCCGGCACTAGAAGCTTCGGAGGAAAACGACAACGCCATGAAGTTGCTGGCGGAGGAGGAGAAACATCTCAGCGGCTTCTTCCTGCGGGTCGTCAATTTTCACGAACGTTGGCTTCGTCGCGCCCTGGGGCGACCCGGTTTGCTCGTCATCTTCAGCGTGGCACTGATCGTGGTTTCTTATCTCTGCTACAGCTTCTCGGGTTCCGACCTGCTTCCGGAAATGGACGAAGGCGGATTTGTTCTCGACTACATCATGCCGGCGGGCAGTTCCCTGGCGGAGACCAACCGCGTCATTGGACATGTCGAGCAGATGCTTCGGGAGATTCCTGAAGTGGAGAGCACCTCTCGCCGCACCGGATTGCAACTTGGCCTCGCCTCCGTGACCGAGGCCAATACCGGGGACGTGCTCGTGAAGTTGAAAGACAAGCGGGACCGCGGTATCGACGAGATCATTGCCGAGGTGCGCGCCCGCATCAAACAGCAGGAGCCCGCCCTCGACATCGAGTTCGTCCAGGTTCTACAGGACATGATCGGTGACCTCACGTCGGCACCCGAGCCCATCCAGATCAAGTTGTTTTCGCCGGATCCCAAGCAACTGGAAGAGTGGGCGCCCAAGGTGGCCGATGCCATCGGGAAGATCGACGGGGTGGTGGACATCCTGAACGGGATCGACAACACCATCAGCGGCCCCGCCGTCGTTTTCCAGGTCGACCCCAGCGTGGCGGCCCGCGCCGGGTTTACAGCGGAAGAGGTCGCGCTCGACGCCTCGGCCATACTGGAAGGCGAACCCGCGCCTACGCCGGTAGTGGCCAACGATCGCGCCTATACGCTGCGGGTGCGCTTTCCCGCCGCCTACCGCGCCTCGCTCGAAGCCATGCGCGACACGTTGCTGGTCAGCAGCACGGGGCACACCGCCACCCTGGGCGCGCTCGCTACCGTGGTGGAGTATCCCGGACAGACGGAGATTCGCCGCGAAAACCTGCAACGCGACGTCGCCGTAACCGCCCGACTGGAGGGCAGAAGCCTGGGCAGCGGCATGGCCGACGTGCAGAAAGTCGTCGCCGGGTTGCACATTCCCTCCAGCATTCGCGTGGAATACGGCGGAACTTACCAGGAGCAGCAGCGCTCGTTCCACGACCTCGTGATCGTGCTCATCCTGGCGGTCTTGCTGCTGTTCATTGTGCTGCTGTTCGAGTTCGGAACTTTTGCCGCGCCCATCGCCATTCTCTCGTCGGCGCTGCTCTCGACCTCGGGGGTTTTCATCGCCCTGCTGATCACGCGCACCACGTTCAACATCTCATCGTTCATGGGCATGATCATGGTGATCGGCATCGTGGCCAAGAACGGCATCCTGCTGCTCGATGCCGACCAGAAGATGTGCGCCCTGGGGATGCCCGCTGAAAATGCGATCCTGCAAGCCGGGCGTCGCCGACTGCGCCCCATCGTCATGACGGCACTGGCCACCGTCGCGGGCATGCTGCCCCTGGCCTTCGCCATCGGCGCCGGATCGCAGATGCTGCAACCGCTGGCGATCGCCGTCATCGGCGGCGTTCTGATCTCCATGGTGCTCTCGCTCATCATCACTCCTGCGGTGCACTTCTACCTCAGCGGCAGGAACGGCCCTTCCCCCGCGGAGCCGTCTCCCGCATCAGAGTAGGAAAAATGTTGGCAACCACCGTGCAGATTCTTGCGAGTTACTGTAGTCACCAAGCCCACCCTCGCCCTGACGTGGGAATTATCTGCCCATAGGAAGACTCGCCAGCCAGCCCTTCCGGCGGTAAACTATTGGCAGGATAAGAGGGCCCCTCCTGCGCGGGAGCCCAAGGTGTTCGATTCCCTGGAAGACATCCCCCTACTTGAACCAGCCTTGGCGCTCGGTGTTGGTGCGGGACTTGCACTAGAATAGTCGCAACCCCAGCCGGACTGAGTCCGGACTGCGCACATCGGACGGCTTCCACTGGTGGAAAAAGAAATCGTGTCCGAGGAAAAAGACAAGCCAGTTTTCGACGAGCAGTCGCTCGCCAAGCTGCTGGAGGCGGCCTACGTGCTGCAAGAGCACAACCACCGGCTGCAGGAAATGGAACTGCGCCTCGAACCCCAGGCAGACCTCAGAGAGCCAGAACAGTCCAACCCGGCCGCAGGAAGCAGTTCGACGGAAACTTCCCTGGCAGCACCTGCTCCCAAGGACGATTACACCCAGACCCTGGCTCAAATCGTGGAAACCCAGCACCAGATTCAAGCGCGTCATCTGGAACTGGAAAGCGCGATGTCGCTGGTGGCCGAGCGCGTGACGGAGATCGCCAAGGCCAGCGGGGCGGGCATCGGCACGCTTGACGGGAATAAGGTTCGCTACCGGGCGGCCGCCGGTCTGATGACCCTGTCGGCGGGAACTGAAGTCCCCATGGAAAAGGCGCTTTGTGTTGCCTCCCTGCGGACCGGGCAGGTCATCCGCTGCGCCGATGTGAACCCCGAGTTCCTTCTCGATGCGGAAGAGTGCCACCGCCGCGGCATCCAGTCGCTCATCGCCGTTCCGGTCTATCACGACGGCGCCATCGCCGGAGGGTTGGAGCTTTACTACGCCCACACCCAGGCCTTCACCGAACAGGATGTCCACACCTGCCAACTCATGGCCGGCCTGGTAACCGAGGCGCTGGCGCGGGATGAGGAACTCAACTGGAAGAAATCTCTCGCGTCCGAACGGGCTCTGATGCTGGCAGCTCTGGAAAAACTGAAGCCCAACCTGGCGGCTCTGGTGAGCACGCCCTCGGCCAGAGACTCCTCAGCAAGGGCCGCAGGTTCGGCCACCGCCTCGCCCGCGCCAACCTTCGTCTGCCGCAAGTGCGGGCACCAACTCGTGGGCGAAGAACAGTTCTGCGGAAAGTGCGGCTTGCCGCGCAGCAGCGACTATGAGCCGCCCAGCATGCAGAGCAAGGTAGCGTCGCTGTGGCACATGCAAGAGGCGCTGAAGCAGAGCGCAAACCCAACTCCTGCGGACGATGTTGACCCGCACTCAGAGTTGCCGGCAGTTCCCAATCGCTCCGAGTACGAGAAGCCGCTGGCCGATTCCATAGAAGAGGAAATGCCCGAGCTCTTTGCCCAAGCCCAACTGCCGACGGATCAGACCACTGAATTGCAGGACGCCGTGATGGGAGAGCACTTCAACGACGCTGCGAAGCTGGATCTGGCAATGCCGTTGAAAACCACCGACGAGCAGGAAGCCGCAGACCACCCGTCAGCAGAAGCAACCCTCGCCAAGCCGGAGCACATCATTAACTGGAGTTCAGCCTCGAGCGCTCGTGAATTTCTCGAGCAACTGGCGCTGGCCAGGCATCCCGGAGCCCTAGCCCGATTCTGGCGTACCCGGCGAGGGGATATCTATCTGGCGGTCGCGGTGATTCTGGTGGCGTGCGTGATCCGCTGGGGGATCTGGTCCAACCACTCGGTGAGCGCCACCGGAAACCCGTCGGTGGCCGCAGGACAGCGCAAGCCCGCTCCTGACGGGGATCTTTCGCTCTTTGACCGTATGCTGGTGAGCCTGGGCTTAGCGGAAGCGCCTGAGCCAGTCGAGTACAAAGGCAATCCGAATACCCAGGTTTGGGTTGATCTGCACACCGCGCTTTATTACTGCCCTGGAACCGATCTCTACGGGAAAACCCCGAAGGGCAAATTCACCACGCAGCGGGACGCGCAGTTGGACGAGTTCGAGCCCGCCTACCGCAGAGCCTGCGACTGATCGCCGGCGGGTCGCGCGTTCCCTTCTGATTTCCACACTGTTTCATTTGACAACCTCTGACCGGCGGAGTGCAATCATACTTGTGTCCTTCGTCAACCCGGAGAGCGCTCGTTGCCGCCTCAAACTGACAATGCGGACCACCCCAGCGCCCTGCCGCCGTCCGAGTTGAACCCTCTGACGAATCCAATATTGGGCCAACACATGGGCCGCTGGGCCGAGGTCTATTTCACTAATCCGCCGGAAAAGCGCGAACAGGCTGTGCTGGAACTCTTGCATGAACTGGAAGCCGAAAGTTCTCCGCCGGAAGACGCGGGTGCGTTTCCACCTGCCGTTCTTGAGCATGCTTCTGCGCCGCGCGACTCCTCGGCTGCGCAGACTTTAGAAACTCCCGCGAATTTGGTTGAGTGTCAGTCGTGTGGTCAGGAGAATTCCGTCCACTATAGATTCTGCGGCATGTGTGGCGCGCGGCTGGCAGGGGAAGCGGCCGCAGCGGATCCGCCTCTTGGGGGAGGGCCTCAAGCCGAATTGGCCTCGTCCGCGCAAAAGCGACGCCCTAATTCCTTCGCGTCCGAGGGCGCGACCGACGAACCGACACCCACGCCGCCGGCCGAATCCTGGCTGGCCCATAACGAGCGCGAAGCCCTGCCGCCCAACGACTACCTGAGCCCTGACAGCGACTCGGCGCCGGCTCCGAACTCATACCGCGGCTATGTGGGAGTAGCGCTGGCGATTGTGATCCTCGCCCTCGCCTACATGGCATGGCGGGGAATGCATGCCAAGTCGGAGAGTGTGCGCCTGTCGCCCCAGGTTCCGTCCGCAGTCGTCAGGCAGTCCGCGTCATCGGCACCGATTCCAAGCCCAGAAAAAGTTCCGCAACCAATCTCAGCGCAACCAGTCAGCCACGGAGCCGTCACGAAACCCAGTCCGCGCCAAGCAACTCCGGCTGCGCCGGTTATGACAACTCCAGCGGAGAGCGGACCGCTCGTGCCTGTTCGCTCAGGAAACGGCGCCGAAGAACTGGCCCTCGCGCGCGGCTATTTGACCGGTACCAACGGCCAGGAACGCAACAGCGCGGAAGCGGTGGATTGGCTGTGGAAGGCCGTGGCTAAGCGGAATGCGGATGCGACACTGCTGCTCTCCGACCTGTATCTGAGGGGCGACACAGTACCGAAAAATTGTGATCAAGCGCGCGTGTTGCTCGATGCCGCAGCGAGCAGGGGAATGAAAGACGCTGCAGAACGGCTGCGAAATCTGCAGGCTTTCGGTTGCGAGTGATGGATCGGGCTGGCCGAGTTCCCCGCGCTTGCCTCGCGCATTGTGCCAGGCACGCGCGCGTATTGGCGTCCTTCGCGGACAAAGCTCAGGAACCTACTGCATCATCAGTGCGGGCTCACTGCGTCGCGACTCATACCATAGCGCGAGTTCAACCCGATTCCAAAGGCCGAGCTTGTCGTAGATCACCCGCAGGTAGTTCTTCACGACATGTTCCGTAGTGCCGATCGCTTCTGCCACCTCGCGATTCTTCATTCCTTGGGCAACGAGTTGGATGACTCTCTGTTCACGTTCACTGGGGACACGGGTTCCATACCGCCCACTTGCAGACATGTTTGCCTCCGGTACAACAGGGTCGCGAGTTTCACTCGCTTGATGCCACCGTCTATTCCGAAACGTAGAAACAACCGGTTGAAATGAGCTTTCACGGTGCGCCGCGCCATCTTCAACTCGCTGGCAATTTCGGCGTTGTCACAGCCTTGTAAAAGTAGTTCGACGATTTGCTGTTCGCGCGGACCCAGCCGAATGGTCTGCTCCTTCATCGCATCCCCCTTTTCCTGCATTGCCCTTCGCCCCAATCCGGCGCACGGCTGATGTGTTTCCAAAACCCATAGCACCCACAATGCCACTTTGAGACAAATTTGGCTGTGACGAGAGAACAGCATTTTCCACAGGCACTTGCCGGGGCTCAGACGGCCTACACGAATCGGAAGACTGCACTTCCAAAAAAGTCGGAGCCTAATCCCAAGGTTCCAGCCCGGCGATCGCGCGCGAAAAAGCCCGCAAAATCCCAGAAATCTGCGAGGTTCTTCAAACTAGTCCCCGCACCCGCGAGTCTCGGCGGACGTACCGGTCGGGCGGCTCATTCCCGCACTCCATCTGAATGGGGTTGACTATCTTGGTGGGCTGCAAAGATGCTGCGCAAAGGACCGCCGGCGCTCAGGTAAACACCTTAGACGAAAATTCCCGCCCTACGGGAAACACTCTGCACAAATTACACGATCGATCCTAGTGTCGACAGCGCACCCTGAGCTACTGCACGTCAGACTCCAACTCCCTGCCGAGGGGAGGTTAGCGCCATCCGCAAGACGAGTTCAGGCAGTTCTTCACTGAGTTCGCTTGGTTGTCGTGGTTCGTGGTCCCCCATGACCCTTCCCCGGAGCCTTGTGGGAAAAGCTTATCGGAGGGCTATGCTCACTGGACTTGGGCGCGTGGGGCTGATTATTTCCTTCCGCAGCCGCGGGTGTCGCCCGGCCGGTTCTTGCCGGACCCACGCTGGCGTGCTCAAGGCGGTTCAGTTCCTTCTGAGAAGATGACTGCTGTCTGCCCGCCACAGCACGAACCGCGGAATTCGGGACGGAATGCGGCAGTGGGTCAGCTTTGCGTATTGCCGCGCTGGAGCGCGCATGGGAAGTGGGTGAGGCGTAAGTAGCGGGCTTGTGGGCTCCGCCGGATCCAGGAGATTCGCCGTACTTCGTATGCTGCGCCCAGGTTGGCGTGGTCGCTACGCCGCAACCCAACACGACCAGAGCCAGAACTCGAAGGCCCTTTGGCGGCCAATTCTCGGGATGCGATTGTTCGGCGCGAAGAAACAGGTGACTCACGGAATACTCTCCCACGTCCATTCTAGCCCAGCGCGTCCCTCGAACGGAGTTACCTGCCCTTTTCGCCGTCGAAATTCTCACCGAAATCGCCTGGTGTAAACTGTGGCATCGGATTTCTGGGGGCTTGCGGGGAATTAGTCTAAGGGGAGACGCTGCACTCCAACCGAATCCATGGGCCAAGCCAAGATCGTGGTCATCGGAGCCGGTCCCACCGGACTGGGTGCGGCCTACCGCCTGCACCAACTCGGGTATGAGAACTGGATCCTCTACGAGAAGTCAGCCGAGGTTGGCGGCCACGCCGCATCGCACGTCGACCGCAACGGTTTTCTCTGGGACGAAGGCGGGCATGTCATCTTCTCGCACTATCCGTATTTCGACCGGTTGATCGAGGACACGCTGGGGAACGAGGTGCACGAGTGCGTGCGCGAGAGCTGGATCGTCGCCGGTAACTCCTGGGTTCCCTATCCCTTTCAGAACAACCTGCGCTTCCTGCCGAAGGAAGTCCAGCTGAAGTGCCTGCTCGGAGCCGCAAAGGCCGCAAACCGCAATGACCAGGTTGCCAACTTCCGGGACTGGATTCTGGCGACCTTCGGTGAGGGAATCGCCGAGGCCTTTATGTTTCCCTACAACCGCAAGGTTTGGACCACCCCCCTGGAGCGCATGTCGAAATCGTGGATCGCGGAGCGGGTCGCGGTGGTGGACTTCAAGCGCCTGCTGGAAAACGTCCTGTACGAACGCGACGACGTAGGTTGGGGTCCGAACAGTAAGTTCAAGTTCCCGCTCCACGGAGGCACCGGCGAAATCTACCGCCGCATGGCCAGCCACTTTCCCGACAAGTTGCACACCGGAAGGAAGCTGGTCGAAGTAGACACGGCCCGCCGTATGGTTTCATTCGCGGACGGCAGCGGCGATTCCTACGACGTTCTCATCTCGACGGCTCCGCTCGATCTCCTGGTACAAATGCTGAAACCGGCGCCGGGCGAACTGCTGGAGGCAGCGCAACTCCTCGAGCATAACCACCTCCTTGTGCTGGGACTGGGGCTGGAAAAACCGATCGAGACCAGCAAGTGCTGGATCTATTTCGCCGATGCGGACATGCCCTGCTACCGCGCAACTTACTTTTCGCACTACTCGCCCTTCAATGTTCCCCATGGCGATACCCGCCGCTACAGTTCATTGATGTGCGAGGCTTCCATTCCCAACGGAGAGTCCGTGGACCCAGAGAGCATGATGGAGCAGGTACTGGCTGGCTTGATTCGCGCCGGCATGCTCGAGGAGTCTGACCGGGATCGCGTGGTGTCGCGGTATCATCGCCTGGTCGCTTATTCTTATCCCATCCCGACGCTCGACCGGGATCGAGCCCTGGCCATGATTCAGCCGGCATTATTGAGTCAGAAAATTTATTCCCGGGGCCGCTTCGGCACCTGGCTTTACGAAATCGGGAATATGGACCACTCGGTTATGATGGGGGTGGAAGCCGTCGGCCACGCTCTTTCCGGCGAGAAGGAAAATGTATTTCAGAGCTCCTGAGCCTGCATGAAAACGGACGCGTCCACTAAATCGCCGAAGGTCAGTGTGGTCATTCCGGCCTACAATACGGCCCATCTGATCGGGACCTGTCTGGACTCAGTCTTCGCCCAAAGCTTCCGTGATTTCGAAGTCATCGTAGTCAACGATGGTTCTCCTGATACGCCCGAACTGGAAAAAGTGTTGCAGCCGCGCCTGCAGGAAATTGTCTATATCCGGCAGGAGAACAAGCGGGCCGCGGGCGCCAGAAATACGGCGATCCGCGCGGCGCGTGGCGAGTATCTGGCCTTCCTCGACAGCGACGACTCCTGGCTCCCCGAGCACCTTGCGTCTCAAATGCAGCTTTTCGAACAAGACCCCGATCTCGACCTGGCCTATGCCAACGCGCTGCAGATCGGAGATGCCCGGCGCCGGAGGACCTTCATGGAGCAGTGTCCGTCCGAAGGTCCAGCGAGCTTCGAGGCCCTGGTGCTCGAACGCTGCCAGATTCCAGTGTCAACCGTGGTGGCGCGCAAGGCAGTAATCGCGAAAGCAGGACTGTTCAACCAGAGCCTGACGCGCTGCGACGATTACGACATGTGGCTGCGGACTGCATTTTTCGGGGCTAAGATTGCCTACTGTCGTGACCCGCAGGCTCGGCTCAGCCTGGGCCGGCCGGATTCCCTGGGCCAGTCCCGGGCAAAGATGACGGAGGCCTACTGGCGAATCCTGGAAGCCGCCGCGCAATCTCTTCCGCTGAGCGATCAGCAACGAGAGCTGGTTTGCCATCGGGCGGCGGAGATAAAAGCCAGATACTTGGTGGAGCAAGGCAAGCTTCAACTGGCGCAGCATCCCGAAAAAGCGCGGGAACTTTTCCGGGAAGCGAACCTCAGCCTGCGGATGACAAAACTCCGCCTCGCCATTCGGGGTTTGGAGGTGGCCCCCCAGACAGCCGGCAAGATCTTATCTGTCTGGAACCGATTTCGCCGCGTGGTGCCGGTCTAAGGCTTCATAGAGAACAAATCCCGCGGCAGGAATTCTGCTAACGAAATGATCAGGCGTCTGATTGCCGGAACCAAGCGCGCCTTCGGCCTGCATCGGCCCGGGCGCAATCTGGAAGTCTTTCCCGATGACGTTTTCCTGGTCTCCTACCCGAAATCGGGAAACACGTGGACTCGCTTCCTGATTGCCAATCTGCTCTACCCGGAGCGCCACCCTGATTTTGGGAATATCAACGAACTGATTCCGGATCCCGAGGCGCTCTCCAAGCGCCGACTGGCACGCCTCCACAGGCCGCGCATCATCAAGAGCCATCAGTATTTCGACCCCCGCTACCCGCGGGTTATTTATGTTGTTCGCGACCCGCGCGACGTAGTCTTGTCGCGCTATCATTTTCATCGCAAGCGCCGGCTGATTGCAGATGAATCTCCCTTGGACCCGTTCGTCAGCCAGTTCCTGGCCGATACCGGAAGTCCCTACGGATCGTGGAGAGAAAATGTTGCCAGTTGGCTTGCCACTCGGCATGGCAGCGACTCATTCTTGTTGCTACGCTACGAAGACATGGTGGCGCACACCGAACAAGAATTGGCAAAGGTGGCGGTTTTCTTGGGTGTGTCCGCGGATTCGCAGCGCCTCGCGCAGGCTGTTCAAAGCAGTTCCGCCGATACCATGCGGAAGTTGGAGAAAGTACAGGATGGAAGGTGGTCGACCACCAAGGACACACGCAAAGATGTGCCCTTCGTCCGTGCCGCCAAGTCGGGCAATTGGAAATCCGACATGCCTGAGTCGTCAGTGGCTATGATCGAGGCCGCCTGGGGTCCCCTTATGACGCGCTTGGGGTACGATCTCGTTTCGAATCGCGGAGACGCTGCCGCCGCAATTGATCTCACGGTCTTCACCAACGGGATGTCACGGTGATCTACGGCATCAGGCGGGTGGTGCGGTATCTACTGGGCACTGATATCGCCGGCAGACATCTAAGGGTGTACCCCGACGACACGTTTCTCGTCTCTTATCCCAGATCTGGCAACACCTGGACCCGCTTTCTTGTGGCGAATCTGATTCGTCCGGCTGAGCCCGCAACGTTCGCCAACATTGAGCGCCTGATTCCCGACTGCGAAGCGCACTCCAGCCGTTACATAAAGAGCATCCCACGCCCCCGCATAATCAAAAGCCATGAATACTTCGACCACCGCTACAGAAGGGTCGTTTACATCGTTCGCGATCCCCGGGACGTCGCGCTCTCTTACTATAACTTTCAGCGAAAATACCGGCAGATCGCGGATGACTATCCTCTTGCCCAGTACGTGAGCGATTTTGTGGCGGGCAGATTGGGCTCGGCAGACTGGGGAACCTGGGGTGAACATGTGGGCAGTTGGCTGGTCCGCGAAGGCAGGCCCGGCTTCCTCCTGCTGCGTTATGAAGATATGATCTGCGACCCGGCGCGGCAACTGGTCAAGATTGCTTCGTTCTTCGACATCGAGCCTTCGCCGCAGTTGCTGGCCAGCGCCATCGAACGCAGTTCCGCGCAACGCATGCGAGAGCTTGAACGCACCCAGAGCTCCGAATGGGTTGCCACGAAGGATAAGCGCCCCGATATCCCCTTCGTCGGTACAGCCTCCTCCGGCGGATGGAAGACCATCTTGTCGTCGGAGTCGGTTGCGGAAATCGAATCGGCCTGGGGCCCGCTGATGGTTCGTCTAGGCTACGAACTCACACAGACGCATGGGGCCCCCATTGCGACCCTCGGAAAGGGCAGCGTGGTGCCGGGCTGCAAGCCGGACCCGCCTCCTCGCTAAGGCGATCCCCTCCAAGACGGGTAGGTCCATCCATTGCCTGGATGTACAACCTGAGCCCGGATCAGCGGTTTTCTTAGCTTATGATAAATACGCGAAGAACGTTCTTTCCTTCCTCGGCCCCGGATCGGCTAACGAGCATATGCGCAAGCTGGAAAAGCGGCAGATCATTAAGAATGTCGGATCGAGCTGGTTTTCCCTCGGGGTCAACATCCTGGTGGGAATTTTTCTTTCTCCCTTCATTCTCCACCGGCTGGGAGACGCTGCGTTCGGCATCTGGGTGCTGATCTTTTCCCTCACCGGCTACTACGGCATTTTCGATTTCGGCATTCGCTCTTCCATCATCCGCTACGTTTCCAAATACACCGCCACGCGCGACCTGGAGGAAGTCAGCGGTCTGATTAACACCGCCATGTTCACCTACGCCTGCGTAGGTGGGTTGAGCATGCTGATTACGCTCGTCGGATGCTTCTACGTCGACCGGATCTTCCGTATCCCTGCGGCTTTTCAATTCACGGCGCGCTGGCTTCTGTTCGTGGTGGGCAGTTCGGTAGCGCTGGGCTTCCCGCTGGGCGTGTTTGGCGGGATGCTCGAGGGTTTGCAGAAGTTCTACATCCTCAATTGGACCAACATCGCTTTTTCCAGTCTGCTCCGCGTCGTGCTCATCGTGTTTTATCTGAACCGCGGCCACGGTCTATTAACCGTCGCCCTGATCACGGTGGGGTTGCCGCTGGTGGGTGCCATGGTTCGCGCGGTGGTGGCGCTGCGCTCGTTGCCGATCAAGTTCTCGTGGAAGTACGTCAACCGTGACGCCTTTCGCCACATGGCGAATTACAGTGGCGTGACCTTCATGATCATCCTCGCCGGACGCCTTCGCTTCAAGACGGACGCCGTCGTGATTGGAACTTTCCTCTCCTCCGCCGCCATCACCTACTTCTATGCGGGCTCCCGGCTCGTCGACTACGCCGGAGAGGTGGTGAGTAGCCTGGCCCAGATTTTTGTGCCCATGTCGAGTCAGTCGGACGCAGCCGGAAACATGAACCGCCTGCGGAAAATCTTCGTCGTGGGAAACCGCGCCTGCGCCTTCACAATTTTTCCCATCACCGCCGCCTTCGTAATCCTGGGGAAATCGGTCATCGAAGTGTGGGTGGGAAAGAAGTACGTTGCGCAGGCTTACCCGGTCTTATTGACTTTGATCATCCCTTACACGCTGATGTTGATGCAGGGTGCCTCATCCCGCATTCTGTTCGGCATGAGCAAGCACGGCAAGCTCGCGATCGTGACCATCATCGAAGGCCTTTCGAATCTCCTCCTCAGCGTGCTGCTGGTGAGGCCCTTTGGCATCCTGGGCGACGCTTTTGGCACGGCCATTCCTCTAGCGGCTACTTTCCTCCTGTTCATGCCCCATCATCTTTGCTCCCGGCTTGGCATCCGGCTCACGACTTACGTGCGGCAAGCCTATCTGCTTCCCCTGATGTTGTGCGCTCCCCTGGCCGCAACGCTCTGGCTCATGCAGCGGTGGTTTGTCGCGCACACTTATCGGCAGTTGATCCCGCAGCTGCTGGCAGGTGCGCTGGTGTATGGTCTCTGCCTGGGGTGGGCCTACCGGACCAATCGAGTACTGCAGGTCGACGATCTCTCCGCACCAGCGGAGCCGTCTCTTCCGGAGTTTGCGTCCGGTTCCGCCGTCGTTGAAAGCTACCCGGACGATGTGTAGGTGCGCAAGAAGTTGCACAATCCGCCGATTTAGTAGAAAAAATGCTTCCTCGTTCTGCGCAACGACTTGCACATGAACGGGCGGAAAAAACCGCATGCCTGCGGAGTTCAAAGCTTAGCCTTTATCCTTATCAACTTACAGTACAATGACACCGGCGTCTCCGGCATGGCACTTGCGGTGGGAAGAAGTGCGATCTCTTTTGGTGTAAGCTAGGGTTAATCAAGATCATCAGACCCGCAACGCGTTTGCAGGTCGTTACCTTGTTCCCCCCAAATAGCATGTCCGGAAGTCATCATTGATTCATTGATTCCTTCTGCGAGACGACTGAATTTACTTGCAGCAAATCCAAAATCGACGAACCCGGGAGGTTCACGCTCTTGTCTGCTTCTTCTAGTCATTTGATCGCTCCGCACGGCGGGGAACTCATCAATCTGCTCGTTGGCCCTGAAAAAGCCGCGGAATTAAAAGCCCACTCCCGCGAGTGGCCATCCTGGGACCTGACTGCCCGTCAGATTTGCGATCTCGAGCTGCTCATGAGTGGAGGCTTCTCTCCGCTGCGCGGCTTTATGGCCAAGGCCGACTACGAAGGTGTCTGCCACAACATGCGCCTGGCCAGCGGAGTTCTGTGGCCCATGCCAATCACGCTCGATGTCACCGAAGAATTTGCCAAGAAACTTACGCCTGGCAGCAGCAAAGTCGCGCTGCGCGACGCCGAGGGCGTGATGCTCGCGGTGCTGCAGGTTGAGGACATCTGGCAGCCCGATCGCGCTGCCGAAGCGAAAGCAGTATTTAACAGCACCAGCAAGGCCCATCCCGGCGCCGATTACACCATGAACAAGTCGAACCCGTGGTATGTCGGCGGGCGCGTCGAAGGTCTGCAAGGGCCCTCGCATTACGATTTCCGCTCGCTGCGCTTTACCCCAGCCGAATTACGGGCTGAATTCGCTCGTCTGGGATGGCGGCGCACCGTTGCCTTCCAGACCCGCAACCCCATGCACCGCGCTCACGTGGAACTGACCTTCCGCGCGGCCAAGCAGGTGGAAGCCAATCTGCTGATCCATCCCGTGGTCGGCATGACCAAGCCCGGCGACGTGGATTACTACACGCGCGTGCGCTGCTACCAGTTGTTAAGTTCCAAATATCCGCAAGGAACTCAGAAACTGTCTTTGCTGCCTCTTGCCATGCGCATGGGCGGACCGCGCGAAGCCATCTGGCACGCACTCATCCGCAAGAATCACGGCTGCACCCACCTTATCGTGGGCCGCGATCATGCTGGACCGGGCAAAGACACCGACGGCAAGCCTTTCTACGGCCCCTATGAGGCCCAGGAAGTTTTCAAGAAGCACGAAGCCGACATCGGCGTCACCATGGTCCCCTTCAGTATGATGGTCTACCTCGAGGACGAAGATCGCTATGTCCCCGACGATGAAGTCAAGAAGGGCGACAAGGTTCTCAATATCTCGGGTACCGAACTGCGCGATCGCCTGAATGAAGGCCGGGATATTCCCGCCTGGTTCACTTACCCCGAAGTTGTCCACGAACTGCGGCGCAGCTTTCCGCCACGGGCCAAGCAGGGCGTGACGATCTTCTTCACTGGCCTCTCGGGTTCCGGCAAGTCCACCATCGCCAACGTGCTGCTCACCAAGTTCCTCGAAGTCGGCGGACGTCCGGTGACCATCCTTGACGGCGACCTGGTGCGCAAGCATCTTTCGTCGGAGCTCGGCTTCTCGAAAGAACACCGCGACATCAACATTCGCCGCATCGGCTATGTCGCTTCAGAAATTACGAAAAACGGCGGCATCGCCATTTGCGCGCCCATCGCGCCTTATGACGCGACTCGCAAACACGTGCGCCAGATGATCGAACCCTACGGAGGATTCATCCTGGTGCACATCGCCACTTCGGTGGAAGTCTGCGAACAGCGTGACCGCAAGGGCCTTTATGCCAAAGCGCGTGCCGGCATCCTCAAGGAGTTCACCGGGATCTCCGATCCCTATGAAGTTCCGGCGGATGCCGAAGTAACCATCAACACCGGAGAGATGTCACCCGAGGAAGCCGCCCAGGAAATCATTCTGCACCTGGAGCGCGAAGGCTTCATCGGAGTGAACCGGGCAGGGGAGTAAGGCAATAAGGCATCGACTATGCCACTGCTAGCGACCAAAATTCTGGTTGGCTTCGTCGTGGGCATTCTCATCGGCCTGAGCGGCGTGGGGGGCGGCGTGCTGCTGCTCCCCGTGCTCATCTTCGGCCTGAGAGTGCCGCCCATCGTGGCGGTCGGTTCCGACGCGCTTTTCAACTTCTTTACGAAAATCCCCGCCAGTCTCCTGCACCTTAAGAAAGGGACGGTCCGCCGCAAGGTCGTGATCGCCCTGGCGACGGGCAGCATTCCCGGCTCCATTGCCGGGGTCAAGTTGCTGATGTACATTCGCCACCTCTACGGTGACGGGGTCAACAGCTTTATCAAAACCGCGGTGGGCGTGCTGCTGATCGTCATTCCTACGCTGCTGCTGTTCCAGAGAAAGATCGAAGAGCGGGTCGCCAATCGCCGGCCTACGATGAAAAGTTTCGCCGGTATGGCAGTGATCGGGCTGCTTGCAGGTTTTCTCGTGGGCATGACTTCAGTGGGTTCAGGCAGCATCATCATGATGTTGCTGCTCTTGTTCTACAGCTTCCCACCCAAGGTGAACGTCGGGACCGACATCGTGCACGCCGTCATCCTCACCGGAGTCACTGGACTGATGCACTTCCGACTGGGTAACGTGGACCCAATGCTGGTTGGTTCGTTACTGATTGGTTCCATCCCTGGCGGGCTGGTCGGTTCGCATTTGAGCACGCGGGTTCCCATGCTCTGGTTGCGCCGTATTCTCTGTGCTTTGCTGTTGCTCACCGGGGCCCGGATGCTATGGGCTTGATGGGGTTGACCCGCATGTGCCGGAACTGATTCAGGAGAACATGAACTCGTCTTCTTCCTACACCGACATCCTGCAGCGCATCCAGACCGGCTTGGACGCTGCCCGCGTGATCTTCGACCGTTTCACTCCGGGCGCGATTGCGGCCGAATACAAGGTCGGGCACGATCCGATTACTGAGGCCGATCGTGCCGTGGATACCGTGTTGCGGCAGAATTTGTTGCGCGACGGCGAAGGCTGGCTCTCGGAAGAAAGTGTGGATGACCCTTCACGCCTCGGCAAAAGCCGCGTCTGGGTCGTGGATCCACTGGACGGCACCCGCGAATTCGTAGCGGGGATTCCCGAATTCTGCGTTTCCATCGGATTCGTGGAAGACGGACGCCCGGTCGCGGGCGGCATTTGCAATCCCGCAACCAATGAAACGATCATCGGGTCGATCGATTCGGGAGTTCTGTACAACCGCAAGCCGACACGCCCCAGCCAAAAGACCACCCTCAAGGGCGCTCTGATTCTGGCCAGCCGCAGCGAAATCAAGCGCGGGGAGTGGCAGCAGTTTCAGGGTGGTGATTTTCAAATCCGTCCGATGGGATCCGTTGCGTACAAACTGGGTCTGGTGGCTGCCGGTTTGGCCGACATCACGTTCACGTTGACCCCAAAAAACGAATGGGACGTCGCCGCCGGTGCCGCCCTGGTTCAAAGCGCTGGAGGATTTGTCGCCACTCTCGACAACACTCCACTGCGCTGCAATAATCGGGATCCGCTTCTTACCGGCTTGCTGGCCGGTGGTCCGTTCCTGCGCGATCCCTTGCTCGCAGCCCTCGAGGGCCATCTGCCTGCGGCTGCGGCCGCGCCTCGCTTCCAACGCTGAAGCTGTTTAAATCTACGGTTCTGAAAGGGTGCGTTTCCCGCCGTGCCTTTCAGTCGGGTACGTACGCGTGTCGTGCGCGCCTGCGCCGCGACAGGAAGTACCCAATCCCGTTCATCCAGCTCTCGAACTCCAGATCGGTGCGCGCGCTGGTGTCGACCAAGCGCGGAAGCAGCAGCGGATTGGTCTTCGCCGTGGCAAACCCCGGGTCGCATGTGGTGGCGGAAACAATTTCTTCTTTGGCCAGCCACTCCAGAAATTCCGGCCGATACGCGCCGCTGGGATAGCAGAAATGTTTTCGCTCGCCACCGACCATGCGCGCGAGGCAGGCGCGATTGTCGCGAATCTCCCGACGGAATAGATCTTCGCCCATGGGAGTCCGGTGACGGTGGGTATGCAATTGAAAATCTACGCCCTGTGCCGCCAGTTGCCTCACTTCCTGCTGGTTCATCAGCTGAAGAATTCGCTTGCTGCGAAGCTCTTCATAGTCGATCCCCAATCGCTGCGCCAGACTGGCCGCGATCCGGTCTTTCTCTTCCCCACTGATATCCTGCCGGTCCGCCCACTGCACGATCTGTCTCGCCGCGCTTTCACGGCCCTCCGCCGAATTGAAAACCGCCGTGTGCTCAACTCCAAAGTTCCGCAGGTCCGCACTTCCCAGAGCCCGCGCCTTCCAAAGCATGTAGGAACAAATCAAACTGAAGACCGGAAGCTGCAATTCACTGTAGTAAGTACTGAGATACACGGTCACCGGAAACCCGCACTCCTTCAGTCGGGGATACGCCTGCCGGCAGAAATCGTAAGTGCCGTCGTCAAACGTGAGTGCAACGCTGCGCGGAGGAAGGTCGTTCCGGTAAAGCCGCTCCAGAGCTTCCCCTAGCGGCAGGACCGCATATTTCCCCTTCCGCAAAATCTCCAGACGCCGTTCCAGCAGCTGTGGGGTGAGAAAAAGAAGCGGCCGCCATTGGTCCTCATCTTCGAGCGCAATTCCGTGGTAGCACAGGATCAGCAGCCGTTGCCGTCGCCACACGCTCTCCTCAAGCAGGCGGAACGCTCCACAGCTTTTCAGGGTTGTCAGCACCGCACGCCGAAGTTGCCGTCTCATCACTGTGTCTTTCGGCCTTCAGAACCCCGAGCCGCCGCCGGTTGTGAACTCAGCTGCGCGGCCACTGCCTCCGCTCCCTCGCCGTCAATCATGACCCGGAGCCAGACTTCCAGGTTCAGGAGCCGCCAGATCCGGTTGCCGTGGTCACGCGCATGGTTCCGGTGCTCGGCGAAGATTTGCTTCACCGCCTCCGTCCGGAACAGGCCACGCTCCGTGCTTCGCGCCTCCAGCAGCATTCGCTCCAGATCGTCCAACTGCGGACCCGCCAGCCAATAATCCCACGGCGTTGGAAATCCCATCTTCTTGCGATACACGATCGATTTGGGCAGCAAATCTTCCACCGCCTGTTTCAAAATGAACTTGCCCGCCATCCCGGCAACGGAGTACCGCGCCGGAATTCTCGCGGTAAATTCCACCAGTTCGTGGTCCAGAAATGGCACGCGGCTCTCGATGGAGGCGGCCATGCTCATCTGGTCCTGCTTCATCAGAAGCTCGATCAGGTAGCTGTTGATGTCAGCGTACATCAGGCGATGCAGCAGATCCCCGTGCGATCTCTCCCACGCCTCCATCGAACCCGCATACGCATCGCCGGCCGCAGCCAATGCATTCGGCGTCAGCAAATCCACCTGCTCAGCCGAGGCGAAGGCGGAGAAGAAATTGTCGTAATAGAACGAAGGCCACGAATTGCCATCCCGCACCAGAAACGTATGCTCCAGCCTGCGACGCAAGGACGCGCTCAGCGGGCTGCCGTGGACCGCCGTTCGCACCATCCGCCGCAACCCGCCCGTCGTAACCGTGCGATAGGCGGCGTCCATGCGCGAGTTGAGCACTGTCCACGCATAGCGCGTGTAGCCAGCAAGGGTCTCGTCGCTTCCCTCGCCGGTCAGCACCACGGTGACGCGTTCCCGAGCCAGCCGCGCCACCGAATACAGCGACACGCTGGAAGGCCAGACGATCGGCTCGTCCTCATGCCAGGTCAACCCTGGGAGGCTCCTGAAGAAGTCTTCGCGGCTCAGCCGGACTTCGTGATGATCAGATCGAATATGCTTCGCCACTTCCCGCGCGTAGCCGAGTTCGCTGAAAGCCTCCTCGCCATAACCGACCGCGAACGTCTTGATCTGATCGCCGCGAATTTTTGTGGCCAGCGCGGCAACCGCGCTCGAATCCAACCCGCCGCTCAGAAACATGCCCAGGGGTACATCGCTCATCAAGTGCGATCCGACCGCTGCCCTCGAGCAGTTCGCGGTAAGTCTTGACATAGTACTCACGCGGATGCGGTTCGCGATCCACCTCCGTCGTGAGATCCCAGTAACGCTCGATCCTGGGCTCGCCCCGCTCGGAAAGTTCCAGGGTATGCCCCGGCATCAGCTTGCGAATCCCCGCAAACATCGTTTCCGGCCCGGTGATATAACCGAACGCGAGATACTCCGCGAGTTTGCCCCGGTTGAACTCCGCCGCCACGTCGGGATAGGCGAGAATCGCCTTGATCTCTGACCCGAAGAGAAACGCCTTGCCATCCCAGCGGTAGTAGAAGGGCTTGATGCCCAGCCGGTCCCGCGCGGCAAACAGCAGGCGCTTGCGGCGATCCCAGACCACGAACGCGAACATGCCCCGCAGATGCTTCACGCAATCGCGGCCGTATTCCTCGTACAAATGAACGATGGTTTCCGTGTCGCTGCGGGTGCGGTACTGGTGCCCCTTCGCTTCCAGGCCGGCCCTCAATTCAGCGTGGTTGTAGATCTCGCCGTTGTACACGATCCAGACGTCCCGATTTTCGTTAGCCAGCGGCTGGTGGCCAGTCTTGACGTCAATAATGCTTAGCCGTCGCATCGCCAGGCCAACGTTTTCCTCAACGAAAAACCCCTCATCATCGGGCCCGCGATGCACGATGCGGCGGTTCATACCCGCCAACACGTCGCCAATGACGCGCCAGTCGCGATTGGAGAAGAAGATGCCGCAGATTCCACACATATTCGTGATCGATCAGAGTTGCTTCACTCGTAGTTTCAGAAATCGGTCTTGCCTACGGCGTGGTTCTAGCTTCTCCTTCAAGCGCCGCACTATCAGAAGAGAATACTGTTCGTCCGCTCTCCCTTACGGCCAGCTCCGCCCACTCGACCGGCCGGGCGCAACGCAACTCAGCGCCCCCGTCCACTTGCGCATAGCTGCCGCCGCTCAGAATCAGCTGTTCGTCAATAGTCCCAGGCGTTCGTTTCCAGCACACGAATTCCGCATCGCTGGACAACGAGTCCTTCCGCCAAACCCGACCGCGTGCGCCGAAAATAAACGCATACTCCAAGCCTTGCCTGATATACCGATACCCGCGGACCGCCGAATCGGCCGCCGCATCCGCCATGCGAGCGAAAAACGCCGACCCGCGATGGACCTCTTCCAATGTTACAAGCAGGACAGCAAACTCCGCCGGCAAGGCCACCTCAGCGCTGAAGTTCAACACGGTCATCGGTGCTTTCAGCCCATAAGCCGGCGACCACGACTCCCGGCGGCCTTCCTCCGCCCAGCCATGGCCCTGCACGGGAAGCAGCGCCAACCCGTGCGCCGCGCCCTTCACGCGAAACACTCCGTCCTCCACCAGTTGCAGGTCCGGTCCCAGATGCCACGCGATGTCGAGCCGATGTTTGCCCTGCCCCTCCACTACATCGCGCACCAGGTAGACTCCGTTCTTCAGCGAAACTACCCAGCGCCGATGCGTCACCGGTTGCTCCAGGCGCTGATAGCCATCTTGGCTCGCAACCAGCAAATTGAAATTCTTGCCCTGAATCCATCGCTCAACGGTCGATTGCGGCAGTCTTTTCCACGAAAAAGGCCCCGTTGTCTCCGCCTGGTTCACTCCATCCACCCGCAGCGTATTGTGCATCGCGGTTCCGCGAAACAGATCGCGATCACCGCCCGGGCCCACGTATTCATACGTACCCGGATCGATCAACAGCGAGTGCCCATGACTTTGCAGGGTCACGCTGAGCGCATCCGCGTGCCCATGGCCACCGCTCTGCGTCCCCGTCGGGCCCGCGCCTACGACGAGTTGCTCCTTCTCCGCCGTCAGCAGATACAATCCCGCCTCCGCCAGAGCCGCCGACTCTGTGGAAAAAGGAGCCTCCTCTAATCCATCCCACTGCCGAATTCCTTCCGCGCCCAGCAACCACAGAGTCTCCTCTCGCAGTCCGCCGGCCGCAGCCTTGTAATCTCCCCGATGAAACAAGATCGCACCTGTCGCCAGCGGATCCAGCAGATGCTCGGCGCAATTACGCCGCGGATCGAAGAGTCGCCCTCCATCGTCATCGCCGAAACGCGGCGGCGGACCTCCGCGTCCGAGCAGGCACAGAGCGGTGAGCATCCTCTCCAACGTATCTTCGAAGCTCTTCGGTGTAGGGATGCCGTTCACGCTGGCCAAGACAGCCGAGTGCAGAAAGAAATCGAGGGCATACACGTGGTAGTAGGTGGATTGCTCAAAGTGAAATCCATCGGCGCCGACCTGCCGCGCCGCCTCCCGCAGAATAATCTCCCAGCCCAGGGCCTTCCAACGCTCCGCGGCTTCCAGTTCCGGACACAGCACTCCCAGAAAAAACAATCCCACGCCTTCCCCGAGCAAATGTGTGTTGGGAGAAAAGTAAGTCGAAAGATAACGCTCGATATGCCGCCCGTGCAGTGCCAAACCGCGGAGCCATTCGTCCCGGAAATCGGGCAGGCCAGGAGAGCCCTGCAATAAGTGGTACGTCCAGATCCACGACAGGCTGCGGAACGCAGCTTCCAAACTGCTGGCCCAGTTGATGCCCACCGGATATGGATTCTCAGCCTGCCAATGCCGCCACTGCCGCAGGATCTCATCCACGTAGCGGCTCTCGCCAGTCAGCCGGTATGCTTTGGCCAGCGTCGCCAGATGCTGGTGACGATTCAGTTCCCACGTGACTTTGCTGTCGCCAACCTCCTCGTAATCCAAATAATGGACACGGTAAAACGACTTCCGCGGAGCCTGTTTCCCATGAACCGCGTCGAGCTGCCAGTTCATCGGGCTGCCGAAGTCGAGGCCCGTGTATCCCAATACATCGAAGCGATGCCGGCAAATCTGCTCCGCCTGCCGCACGATTCGTTCTGCCTCACCCGGCAGGCGTTGCCGCAGGAGCGCCAGAATCGAATCAATGGAATCCTGCGCGAAGAAGAAGTTGCCGGGCGGGCCGCCGGCCGGCCGGCGTGAGCTGCGTGCAAAATCGTATCCGGCCCCCGCCAGCAACGCGTCCTGACGCTTGGCATATTCTTGCCGCACCCGGTGGCGCAGTTCGACTCGATCCATTCGCGCCAACCTCTGGCCGATCTGTCGCCATCTGTTAAGCGCCATGTGTTCTGAGCATTGCCTTTGCGCAAGCAGAGACACGCCTGGTATCGCGTGCCATCACCACCTTACCTGATTTGCCTTTTGGCGTCAGATCCTCCGACCTACCGAGTGGTCGACCGCGCGCTCACCCGCTTCATCTTAACGATTCCGCCGCGCAGGTGTATTGGCCTTCCGGCATGTACCAGTGTGGCCTGATGGGCCCTGATCCCACGTAATCTGCCCACTTTGCCCTCGCCTCCTTAGAGTCTTCTCAGGACTCGAACGATGGTCCCCCAACTCCGTTCCGAGGATGGCCGTAATGCGCTGTGTCGCAGGGTACTTGAGAGTCCCAACCAATCCGTCTGCCGCTGCAATCCGACTTACAAAGTTAGTTTCTCTGGCTCTGCCGCTTGCTCTTGCCAGTCTCACGATGGGCTGCGGCCTGTTGTCGCAGGCGGGTAACGCGGCATCGAACCAGCCCAACGGACAAATTGCAGTTTCTATTCCGGCGCTGCTGGCCACAGTGGGGGTTGCCTACAATGCGGTTCCCGCCGTAAGCGGAGGAGCTGCACCTTACAGGTTCGTTCTGCAGAATGGCAGCCTGCCCCCGGGAGTCGTGCTCAACCCCACCACCGGTTCGATCACGGGCGTGCCCACCGTTGCCGGCGACTACAACTTCACTCTGCTGGTTTCAGATCTCCCACGAACTGATCGCGGGGCCGGTTCGGTCCATATTGCGGTCGTTGCCGCAGGTTCCAAGGGCGGCGAGCGGCCAGCCATCGCAATTTCACCCAGCACTGCCACGCTCGCCTCGCAGGCAGTCCAGCAATTCACCGCCAGCGTGACCGGGACCGCAAATACTGCAGTCACCTGGTCGGCGACCGCCGGATCGATTTCCAGCAGTGGTCAATTTACCGCGCCTCGTGTCAGCAGCAGCACCTCGGTGACGGTAACCGCCACCAGCGCGGTGGACGGTGGCCCGCACGCAGGGGCAACCGTTATCGTGAACTCCGCGCCCGCGCTCGCCATCATCACTTCTGCCCTGACTGAGGCAAATGCGGGGATGCCATACAGCGCTTCTCTTTCAGCAACCGGCGGAACACTACCTTACCAGTGGACCCTGGCCGCGGGAGCACTGCCCTCAGGAATCCAGTTGGCTTCCACCGGAGTCGTCGCCGGGACGACCCCTCTGAGCGGGTCCTATGCCTTCACCGCGAAGGTCACCGATTCTGCCGGAACCACTTCCACTCATACCTTCACCCTGGCAGTTTCTACCACCTCGGTCAGCGGCTTTGATGGCCCGGCAGAACTCCCGCGGGTCTACATCTCGACGGCAATGGCGAATACGCCAGCTTCCGGAACCACGATCACCGTCAAGTCGGGCGGTGATTTTCAGTCTGCTCTCAATAGCGCCAATTGCGGGGACACGATCCAATTACAGGCGGGAGCGACCTTCACCGGGAACTTCACATTCCCCGCCAAGGGCTGCGATGACAATCACTGGATCATCGTGCGCTCCAGCGCCAGCGATTCCGCCCTGCCGCCAGAAGGCAGCCGTCTCACCCCGTGCTATGCCGGAGTCGCGTCCCTGCCCGCACGTCCCGCTCTTCATTGCGCCTCCACCTCCAACGTTCTGGCGAAGCTGGTGATGCCGTCTGCGGGTAACGGCCCCATCGTTTTTGCGTCGGGGGCAAATCACTATCGACTGGTGGGTCTGGAAGTCACCCGCGCCTCGGGCACCGGCATCGTCTACGCGCTCTCCTCGACGGCAACCGGAGGCACCGCCAATAACCTGATCCTCGACCGCGTGTGGCTGCACGGTACGCCTCGGGATGAAACCAACAAGGGTCTCGAACTCAATGGCGCTTCGTACGTGAGCGTGATCGACTCCTCCTTTACCGATTTCCATTGCATCGCCATTTCCGGAAGTTGTACCGACGCGATTGCCGTCAGTGGCGGGGTAGGCAGCCCGGTCGGCCCCTTCAAGATCGTGGATAACTTTCTGGAGGCGTCGGGCGAAAACATTCTCTTCGGCGGTGCGCAGAGCGCGACCACGCCCGCAGACATTGAGATCCGCCGCAACCATTTCTTCAAGCCCCTTACCTGGATGAAGGGACAACCGGGCTTCGTGGGCGGAGCCGACGGAAATCCGTTCATCGTTAAGAATCTCCTCGAACTGAAGAACGCGCAACGCGTGCTGATCGAGGCAAACATCATGGAGTACAGCTGGGGCGGGTTCTCGCAAAGCGGGTATGCCATTGTGCTGACCCCGAAAAACCAGGCCGCCACCGGCAGCAACAGCAACCTGTGCCCCAACTGCCTGGTCACGGATGTGACCATCCGCTACGACGCCGCCAGCCACGTGGGCGGCGGATTGCAGATTGCCAACGCGTTATCCGACAATGGAGGCGCCGCTCAGGACGGCGAACGCTACAGCATTCATGACCTCATCGTCGACGACATCGATCCCGTTAAGTACGCCGGGTCCGGCCACCTCGCTGAAGTCCTGACTTCGCCGGGCGCTCCGGTTCTCCGCAACGTCTCCATCAATCACGTGACCGCGTTCCCGCCTTCGGGGCTGTTCACCATCGGGGGCAGCACCGGCGCAAAGATGCCGAACGTCAACGTCAGCAATAGCCTGGTCACCACCGGCAAGTATCCGATTTGGTCGACCGGCGGCGGATCCACTAATTGCGCTTATTACGATAAACCGCTGACGACTTTCAATGCCTGCTTCAGCCCGTATTCGTTCGCCAACAACGCCTTGATCGCCAGTCCGTCCTCTTATCCGCCGAGCGCCTGGCCCTCGGGCAACGCCTTTCCCGCCAGCGCCGATACGGTCCAGTTCGTCAACTACAACAACGGAAACGGGGGCGACTATCACCTGCTGCCTTCGAGCCCCTACAAGAACGCGGCATCCGATGGCAAGGATCTGGGCGCGGACGTGGACACCATTCTGTCGAAAACTGCCGGAGTCTACTGATTTCGCCCATTCTGACTACCGACCCCGGCAAGTAAACTAGACAGGCTCCCTCCCCCTGTGCCACTGTTCTCGAAGAGGGAACGTTGTGGCGCTTCATCCTCCTTCTGGTGACGCCGGACACATGGGCCTGTCCATGGACATAGCACACGCGGGGTTCCGCATTGATGCCCCACTCACGCTGGCCGCGGAGGACGTCCACCTCTGGCGGGTTGATTTGGAAGCGACGGCGGGCGAGGAAGCCCAGTGGTCGGCAATCCTGTCTCCCGACGAACTGTCCCGCGCCACCCGTTTTCATTTTCAGATACACCGTCAATATTTCACCGCGAGTCGCGCGCTGTTGAGGCAGGTTCTTGCCGGGTACCTGGCCTCCGATCCCACAGAAATATCCTTCGTCTACTCGCCGAAAGACAAGCCTGCCCTTGGCGGTGCGCACGCAGACAGTGGGTTGGCCTTCAACGTTTCCCATTCCGGCGACGTCGCCCTTTTTGCTATTACCCGCAATCGCCAGATCGGCGTCGACGTCGAACACATTCGCAACGACTTTGACACCGCTGCCATCGCCGGCCGCTTTTTTTCCCCGGTCGAGCAGAAGCAACTGGCGGCCCTGCCCCTCGAGCAACGCCATGAGGCCTTCTTCCTTTGCTGGACGAGAAAGGAAGCGTACATCAAAGCCACTGGAGAGGGATTGTCGCTCCCGCTCCGCCAGTTCGACGTCTCGCTGGCCCCGCACGATCAAAATGCGTTGCTGGCAACCCGGCCAGATCTGCTTGAATCGAAACGGTGGTCTCTGCGCGACGTTACCGTAAAACCAAGCTACGCAGCGGCTCTCTGCGTCTCCGGGACGGGTTGGAACCTGAGCGACTGGTCCGAAAATGGAGCCAGTCGCGGGTGAAAAAATCCCAGAGAGGAGACAAGATTTCAGGAAGCTGGGACTCAAGACTTGAGATACTTTTCGTCACAACTCGCACTCGCCATCCGGTGGCTACGCTGATGAGCGAACCCGGCGTCGTCTTCCTCATGTACCACGAACTTGAACTGCCCGGCCGCGCTCTGTGCCAGGCCGAGCCGGGCTATGTCCGCTACATTGTTCGCGCGTCGGATTTCCGCTCCCAGATGGCACTGCTGAAAAGCCAGGGCTGGAGAGGGATCAGCGTCGGCGGCGCCATTGACGCCTTCGCAGACAAGACCGTAGCCGTCACTTTCGACGACGGCTGCGAGACCGATCTCCTCTCCGCCGCTCCCGTCCTCCGGGAATTCGGTTTCGGGGCCACCTTCTATATCACCAGCGGATGGTCCGGCCGTCCCGGCTATCTCAGCCAGTCTCAAATCCGCGAGCTATCTTCTCTCGGCTTTGAAATTGGTTGTCACTCGATGAGCCACTCCTACCTCACTGAACTCGATGAGGCCGGACTGCTCCGCGAAATCGCGGATTCGAAGCTCCAGTTGGAACAAGTCGTCGGCAAACCGGTCGAACACTTCTCCTGTCCTGGAGGGCGATTCGACCGCCGAGTCGCGCAGATCGCGCGCGACGCCGGCTATCGCACCGTCTCGACCAGCGAGACTCACGCCAATCGCGCTGCGAGTGACCGGTTCGCTCTTGGACGCGTCCCCGTGAC
Source organism: uncultured Acidobacteriaceae bacterium (assembly GCA_963825155.1). GTDB lineage: Bacteria > Acidobacteriota > Terriglobia > Terriglobales > Acidobacteriaceae > Sulfotelmatobacter. Next base: position 133,935 of record CAWGRZ010000012.1, read on the forward strand.
ACGTCACACGTCACTCTCCGATTTTCTCAACCTATGCCGCGGACGAAAGCTATGGCAGTGGCGACTCGGCGCCCGGCTCCGGACCACAGTCAGAGCCTTGCTGGGAAACTCTGCCTACGATCGGCTCAGAGATACCGTCCTTGGGAAGCGTTCTGCGCCTTAAATATTTCCCTCACACCCCAGGACACGACGCCACCTAAAGGACCGAGCCTTCCCGGTCTCCTTCGTGAACCTTTGTGTCGTTCGTGGGTGATCTTTTTGAATTCTCCACCGCCACCAGCATTCCCGATCGCCCTTACTCCTCACCAGATCATGCTATAGTGGCCTCACTCCACTCGATTCATCCCATGCGAATAGTGATACCAATTTGTGGGTTATTTTTTCTCGTGTGCGCCACAACGCTAGTATCCGCCTCGGGCTCCGCCGCTTCCGATCGTTTCGATGGTCCGGCGGAGTTGCCGCGCGTTTGGATCAAGAGTTCGTTGGCCGACACACCGGCTCCCGGGCAGGTTCGTGCAGTGAAAGAAGGCGACAATCTGCAAGAGGCGATCGATCGCGCCAGTTGTGGCGATACGGTGACGTTGCAAGCGGGAGCAACATTTCAGGGACTGGTCCGGCTCCCCGCCAAGTCCTGCGACGATGCCCACTGGATCATTGTGCGGACCAGCGCGCCTGATGCCCGCCTGCCCGCGGAAGGCACGCGCCTGACGCCCTGTTATGCCGGCATCGCCTCGCTCCCCGGCCGCCCCGACTTCCATTGCTCCGCCATGACCAACGTGCTGGCTCGTATCGAGTTTGCCGGCAAGACCGGGTCAGGCCCGCTCATGTTTTTACCCGGAGCCAACCACTACCGATTCATCGGGCTGGAAATCACCCGCGCCAATTCTGAGGCCTCAATCGCAGCTCTGGCCTCAGCCAGAGACGACGCCACCGCCAACCACATCATCTTCGACCGGGTCTGGATGCACGGCACGGCGCAGGGAGAGACCCGCCGCGGCGTCGCCCTGAAATCCATGACCTATGTTGGCATCGTCGATTCTTTCTTTACCGACTTCCACTGCGTTGCCGTAACCGGGGCCTGTGGCGACTCCCAAACCATCACCGGAGGCAGCGGCGATGATCCCGGCGGACCCTACAAAATCGTTAACAACTTCCTGGAAGCTGCCGGAGAAAACATTCTATTCGGCGGTGGCCCGGGAACCACTACTCCCGCCGATATCGAGATCCGCCGCAATCATTTGTTCAAGCCGATGATCTGGATGCAGGGCCAACCCGGCTTCGTCGGCGGCGCTTCGGGAAGGCCTTTCATCGTCAAGAATCACTTCGAGTTGAAGAATGCGCAGCGCGTGCTGTTCCAGGACAACTTGCTGGAAAACGTCTGGGGCGGATTCACGCAGACCGGTTTCTCCATTCTCCTCACTCCCAAGAACCAGAACAACAAGTGTCCGGCCTGCCGGGTCTCCGACATCACCATTCGCTCCGTTCAGATCAACAATGTGGGAAGCGCGTTTCAGATCGCCAACGCGCTGTCTGATGCGGGAGGCGCCAGCTCGGGAGGCGAGCGCTACAGCATCCACGACGTTCTTGTAGATGGCGTACACGGAAAGGAGTACAAGGGATTTGGGAATTTCGCTCTCATCCTGTCCGCCGCGCCTCCGCTTCACGACGTGCGCATCGAACATGTGACCGCTTTCGTTCCCCACTTTCTCTTCTCCATTCACAACACCAACTCGCAGAAAATGTCGGGCTTCACCGTCACCAATAACCTGTTCTACTCAGATGACCTGCAGTTCGCCTCCGCCGGTGGAGGCCCACAGAACTGCGCCTTCCGGCCGGATGCCCAAGGTCCCTCGGGTGTGATCAAGAATTGCTTTGAGAACTCGACCTTCACCAAGAACGTTGTCATCGGCGGCGGAGGCTGGCCCGCCGGCAACATCACCCCGAAGAATGCCGTTGCAGCCGGTCTTCCCAACCAACATTCCGCCGGCCTCGCCCGCTACCGCCTCTGCCGGAAAAAAGATGTGTTCTGCAAAGCGCCCTCTCCAGCGATCGCCGCCGGAACCGACGGCCGAGACATCGGTGCAGATGTGGACGCCGTTGAAAAGGCTCTCGCCGGAGTCAACTAGCGGTGGGTGAAATCGTAGATTCGTATCCGGACACCGCTTCAGCGGTGCCGTAACCGCCACGACCCATCGCGCTTTCGCGCTGCGTTTGCGGCTTGCCCCGGGCTCAGGTGGATCCGGAATCCGGCCGGCGCTACTCGTCCACCCTCGCGCCACTTTCTCTCCGCTCCCCCTGCAACCATCCCAGGAAGCGTTGCTTCCGCTCAAAAGCCTTCTTAGCGCCGTCCCGCAGTGTGGAGACGAATTGATACCGCGACTTGGTAAACCACGGCACCGAGTGCGCCGCGCAGCCGTATTTTTCTTTGTACGTTCCGCCACCGCCCCAGTCGTACACTTCGACACCTCGGCGCTTCCAGTACCGCATGACATACCATTGGATGGATTCGTTCGGGCGCAGGATCTGGCTGTGCCGAAAACTTGCATTGCCCCAGAACTCCGCGATCCTGTTGAATCCGGGGAAAATTCCCGTGGCGATGCATTTTCCCCCGGCATCGCGCGCGCGCACCAGCAAGATACGCCCCGTGGGCTGCATATGCTTGATTAACGATCGAACCCGGTCTACCTTGTAGGTCGGCACCAGTCCTTGCTTGCCAAATACGTCTTTCAGTTGCGCGTAGTACTCATCGGCAAAAACCAGATCGTGCGCCTCTTCAATGGTCACGCCGGACTTTTCCGCTTTGCGCACGCAGCGCCGGCAGGCGCTATCCATACCCTTAAAGATTCCTTCCTCCGACTGCGTTAAGTCAGTCCGGTAGCTGGCATAGAAATCGCACTGAAAGCCGAGATCCCTTCCATCCTCGACCGTGAAGTTCGGATCGGACACTTCCATGTGCAGGCATTTCAAAGTGTCCCAGACCGCCACCTCCAATGCCTGCAGCGCTGCCGCGCGCGAAGCGCCGTTGATCAGATTGAACCCCATGTAAGGCGTCGTCCAGCCCGGAAACGAACTGCCCAGCACCTTCACTCCAAACCGGCTGAAGGTCAGCCCGGTGAAGTATCCCACCACTTCGCCGCCATCGCGCAACTCGGCCAGCACCGGCGTAGCCTTCTGGCATTCGCTCACAAACCGAACCCATTCCCGGGTCTGGAAGACGGTTCGATCCTCGAATGTGTCCAGATGTTTCCAGTCGGCGGATTCGAAATCGATGAACTTACACTTCATCCGGGCCTTTTCCGCTCTTTGCACGCGGCACAGGCCGCGCACGGGCTACGGTCATTTATCAATCAGGATGGCGGAATAATCCACCATCAGCCGCGATAGCGGCGTGTGAATCTTCGCCCATTGCTTGCTCTCGTAATACGCGGCATAGACGGCCCTTTTCCTGACCTTGGCTAGCGAGTGATTTCGTTGTGCTCGACCGGCAGACACCGCGTATCCCAGTTCTTGCATGTATTCCCCAACCAACGTTTCAAATTGCACCAACTGCTCGGTGGGAAATTTGTCTTTCCATCGTCCCACTGGATTAAAACGTCCCTCCTGCAAATCTTCCTTGAACGAGGTCAGACGGATTCCTGACCGAACCGACGCTGGCCTGCTGGATGCGGTCGTAGTCCAGATCCTGATGCAGAAATGTTCCTATCGCCGTCAGCGCCTCGCGCGGCTGTTGCACTAAATCCTCGTAGCGCACTTCCAGATAGTTTGGCGTCAGACTTGCTCCCAGCTTCCTGCCCCTCCGCACAATCCATTCCCAGTAGAGCCCTGCAGCCAGCAGACTATTTTTCTTGTCCCACGGTAAGGGACGGCTCCAGCCCCGCTTGTCGAGCGACAGGGCCACATCCCGCGGGTCGCGGATGATGTGCACAAACTGCGCCTCGCGGAAGTCCCGCTGAATGCGAAGCATGTGCGGAATGTTCGTCGGCGTCGAATCAATCCACCGCTCCACTCCCTGCCTGCGGGCGATTTCCTCCATGATGATGCGCAGAAAATCGCTGGCCCCATGGCACTCCGCCAGGATCTTCGCTTCGACTTCGCTCGCATCGAGACCAGAAACCCGGAAGGCCTTGCTCCGCAGCCACTCGCGCGTTGCCGCCTTTTTATTTTTCAGCACGCCCAGATCGCCATAAATCGGCTCCAGTACGTCGTAAACATTCATCTGAGTGTGGAATTCGGCAAAGCCCGCCAGCGGAAAGCAGCAGATGGTACAGAAAACTTGTCCCCGAGCGAGGGCACCCGACAATAAAAACCGGCGCTTTCATCCCGGGATTACCAGCAGATCCCTTCATAGGCAGAAACGCCGCTCGGACGCCGCGCCTTGTCGAGATGTACCAGGTCAATCACGATTTGATCGGCGCGAAGATATTTGCTCAGCTCATCCTTGCTGGCGGACTTGTTTCCGATGATTACAACCTCGGCGCCGCGCAGCACATCCTCCAGGTCTGCCGACAGAATCGACCCGATATGCGGAATCACTTTTTCGATGTACTGCCGGTTCGATCCCGCCAGGCGCCCCAGGCTGACGTCCCGGTCCCAGACTTTCACCTCGTAACCCTCGCCCAGCAAGCGCTTGACGAGTTGCACCTGGGGACTTTCCCGCAGATCGTCCGTGCCCGCCTTAAAGCTCAGGCCGAGTTGGGCGATCTTGCGCTTGTTCGTGCGCATCACCGCTTCCACCGCCCGTTCCACGTGCTCCACATTGCTCGGCAACAGCGACTCCAGCAGGGGCAACTTGAGGTCCAGTTCCTTCGCGCGATAGGTCAGCGCGCGCACATCCTTGGGCAAACACGATCCCCCAAATGCAAACCCCGGCGACAAGTACGCCGGAGAAATATTCAGGCGCGTATCGGAAGTAAAGATTTCAGTCGCCGCTTGCGCATCCACTCCCAGTTCCTTGCACAGCGTGCCCACCTCGTTGGCAAACGTAACTTTCACCGCATGAAAGGCGTTGGAGAGATACTTCACCATTTCGGCGACTGCAATGCTCGTTTCAAACACCGTGCCGGGCGTGGTCTTGTAAAGCTCGCGCAATGCCTCGAGCTGCGAGGAATCCCGCGCCCCCAGAATCGTATACGGCGGCTGGCGGAAGTCGGCCACCGCGCTTCCCTCCCGCATGAATTCCGGGTTGTAGGCTATCGTGAAATCGCTTCCAGCTCTCCGCCCGCTGCACTCTTCTAGAATGGGGTTGAACCACCGACTCCGTGGTTCCGGGCAGCAAGGTGCTCCGCAAAACGAACGCGTGCGGAGATTTCTTCTTCTTCAACGCCGTCCCAATCTCCCGCGCGACTTTCTCGACGTGGCTCAGATCCAGCTTCCCATGCCGCAGGCTCGGCGTGCCCACGCAAACAAACGAAACATCGGAGTCCAGCACCGCAGCCGTCGAGTCGCTTGTAGCGTGCAGGCGGCACGCGGTGTGGGCCTCCGCTACCAGTTCGCTCATGCCGGCTTCGATGATGGGGCTGCGCCCGCTCTCCATCATCTCCACTTTGGCCGGATTCACATCCACCCCAATAACTCGGTGGCCCATGGAAGCGAAACACGCCGCCGACACCGAGCCCACATATCCCAACCCGAATATGCTGATCGACAGGCCCACCCTTTTCCCGCTCCTTCGTTCCGTAACTTGTTAACTTCTTAACGCAGCATACGCTTCTGCGCACCAGGTCGCGGCTTCACCCAACCTCTCACTTCATAGCAGGATACCAAGGTCGCAGCGGCCCAAGCGCGAATTGGGGCCGGCGGTTTCTACCCGCCCGCTCGGCCGACATCCCTGCTTTGCCAACTTACATCAATCCCTGGCGTCCCACACACAACCGCAAGCCGCAAAAGCCGCGTTCAGGAAAAAACAGGGCAACTGATCTTCGGCGCTGTAACATGTCCCCGGGGGCATGGTGCGTGCCGTGGAGATCGTCGCCGCCTGCCATGTTCCTGATCGCATAAAACCGGACTGCAGAACAGGTAGCTCCTCATGGCGACAGAGCACAAGTCGATTCTACGTAAACTCCTGAGTACGGAATCCGAATGGAATCCAAAAGTGATGCTCGGACGTGCCATTTTGCCGCTTCTTCCCGAACCTGCCATCCACCGCTTGAGGAAAACCTACTACGCCTACCTGATCACACACACCCCTGAGACCTGGATCGAACGCGATGCCTTCATTGCGCGAAATTTGGTTTCGCCCGGCGACATCGTACTCGACGTCGGTGCGAACCTCGGCGTTTTCACGCGTTACCTCTCCCGGTGTGTTGGCCCGAGGGGCAAGGTCTACGCCTTCGAACCCATCCCTCAGACCTTCGACTTCCTCGTCAACAACATTCGCAAGCTAGCCCTGATCAACGTAGAGGCGTTGAATTTTGCTCTCTCCGATGCCGAACGCACCGACACCATGGTGATCCCCACTTACCGCTGGGGATCGGAATGTTGGTATGACGCTCGCATCAAAACCGAGAGGTCCGATCCGTCCTGGCGCACAATGAACGTCGAGTCGCGCACCCTGGACAATTTCTTTGCCGAGAGTTCACGCCGCGCCGAGCGGATTTCGTTCATCAAGTGCGACGCAAACTACCACGAATTGGCCGTGCTGCGGGGGGCATTGCAGACTATTCGGGAATGCAAGCCTGCAATGCTCATCGAGGTAAATCCCGATCCCGATGACCCCACCACGACAGCGTGGGCCACGTTCGAACTCCTCCGCAACGCCGGGTTCGAGGCCTACTGGTTCAACGGTGAATCCGTCGCGCGACGTCAGCCCGGACAGCGCAGCCAGAATTACTTCTTTCTAACTCCGCAGCACCTGCAAGCGCTGGACGCCGCCAAGCCTGCCCTGCTCAGATCCGCGCAGTGACCGTCACTGCCAAGGCGCTGCGACCTCACTCTTCGGTTGGCTGCTCCTCCTGGATGCGCCCCAACCGCACTCTCCGGCCCAGCGGAGTGCGCGTCTTCATCCATTGCTTGAGCGGAAACATCGTGAGATAAGTCGTACGCAGCCGGATCGCGCGCAGGCTCGACCTTTGTTCGCCCGAAGCCAGAGGATATCCAAGTTCCTCCAACCGATCGCCCACCAGCGCCTCGAAGTCTGCCAGTTCCTGCGCCGACATTTTGGTCTTCCACCGACCCACCGGATCGAACCTCCCGGTCTCCGCGTTAAACGAAGAATTCGGTTCGCGGACGGACCCGATTCCTGCGCGTTGAATCGCGTCATAGTCCAGGTCGTGGTCGATAAATTCACCCAGTTGCGCCAGCGTTTCCCGCGGATGCGTCACCAGGTCCTCAAATCGAACTTCCTGATAGTCAGCGCCCAGATGTCTCCCACTCTCCCGCCCCTTGCCGACAATCCACTTCCAATACAAGCCCGCGACGCCTAGGCGCTCATCCCCATCCCATGGCAGCGGATGCGACCACCCTTGCTTCACATACGAGAGCGCAACGTCCCGCCCATCGCGAATAATGTGAATGAATAATGCGTCTGGAATCTGGCGCTTGATTTCCGTCATGTACAGAAGATGTTCCGGCGTGCAATCCGCCCAACGTTCCATTCCCTGGCGCTGAGCAATTTCTCCCATCACGATGCGCAGGAAGTCTCCTCCGCTGCGGCATTCCGCCGTGACTCGACCCCTGATCTTCGACGCGTCTAGTCCAGACAAGCGGAATAGCATGCTGTGCAACCATGCGTCCATCAGTTCTTTTCGATCGCGAGCGGAACGCATTCCCCCGAAACGTGGTGCCAGCAAGTTGAAGACATTCGATTCAGAGCGATAGACCGCGAACCCTCCTGCCGACAACAGCATGTGGTACAACACCGTGGTTCCCGACCGCGGGCAGCCCAACACAAACACCGGTGCCTGCTTGCGGCTCCCGGCTTGAGCGTTCGTTTCCCGTTTCCGCTCGGTTTGGGAGATCATTCCTTCACCCGCATCGGCAGCTTGATGGGCTCACTTCCCAGTCCGGAGCTGGGCACAAGATGAGCATAGACTTCCAACCATCGCTCCCGAACGGCCGCCCAACTGTAGCGGCTCGATTCCTCGAACGCGTTTTGAGCCAGCCGTGCTGCCAGTTCCGGTTCTCTCAAGACCCTCAGAATGTTTTGCGCCAGAGACGTCGCGTCCCCCGGCGCCGATAGCAGACCAGTCTGCTCGTGCGAAACAATGTATTTCATGCCTTCCGGTTCCGTCGTCACCACCGGGGTTCCCGCCGCGAACGCCTCCAGCACAGAAACCGGCATGTTATCTAGGTTTGAAGCATTCACAAAAATATCTGCGCGCTGGTAACACTGCCCAATCTTTTCCCGCGCCACCACGCCCATAAAATTCACATTCGACAAACTCAACCGCCGCACCAGGTCGCGGATGCTCCCCTCCAGCGCCCCCCCGCCCACCAGATCGAGTTGCGCCGCCGGATACGACCTCTGCACTTCGGCAAATGCACGAACCACGACATCGATCCCGTAGTAGGGATGAAATCCGCGAGTGCAAACCAAATGCGGCCGCAACGGCCGCCGCACCCGATACTGAAACTGCGAGAGGTCAATGACGTTCGGGACTATCTGCGCTTCCAGACCAAATTCCCGGAAGACCTCCACCAGATACTCGGATTGAACCACCAGCCGGTCAGCGCCACGCAACACGCGGCGCGCGATCCGCGACCGTTGCAGATGATCCCGCGCTTCCCCGCTGTGGTAGTTGATCAGCGTCTTTTTTCCCCGCAATCGCGCCACGATCCACGCCGGCACCGGCGCCAGCAGAAAGGACGAATACGACGCGGAGAAAATGTGCGCCACATCCGCGTCCTTCAGACCCCGCCACAGCGCCCAGGCGTACAGCGGCTCCCGCAACATCGTGCGCAGGAACGGCACGCGCCCGGCCCAGCGCAAGCCAAAAGGAAAACGCGGATCGACGGCCACAAAACGCGCCGCTACATCCGGATCGTCCTTCCAGTTCCGCATCAACAGGTCCGCCTGCACCGCCTGTCCGCCCACGTAGCGCAACGAAGGCGCGACCAACGCAACCCGAATCGGCGACTCCGAACGCCGCTGCGAGCGTTCGCGGCGACTGGACTCTGAGCGCCCGTCCGGGCCGGCTAGCACTTCGGCATAGAGCTCTTCATACTGCCGGCAAATCCGCTCCGCACTGAACTCTGTGCGCACAAACTCCCGCGCCCCGCGCGCTGTTGCCGAACGCAAGGCCGCGTTCTCCACCATCCGGGCCAATCCTTCCGCCAGCGCCTGGTCGTCATTCGCAGCAACCAGCAGTGCCCGCCCCTCGCCGCCGATCTCGCAATTCCCTCCCACCGCGGTCGCAACCACCGGTACTCCGGCGGCCATCGCTTCCAGCATCACGTTCGACAAGCTCTCCGAAGCCGAAGGCACCACCGCGACGTCGAGAGAGGCGAGCACCGCCGGCACGTCGCGCCGATCGCCCAGGAACTGCACCCGATCCTGCAGCCCCAGCTTCGCGGCCTCATTTTCCAAGTCCACCCGCAGCGGACCATCCCCCGCCAGCACAAATTCCAGGTGCGAGAATTTCTGGCTCACGCGCTGCGCCGCCCGCAGAAATCCGCGATGATTCTTATAGTCCGCGTTCATGCGCGCAATCATGCCGATTCGGAAAGTCCCCTCGACGCGAGCCAACGCGGGAGCGGCCCCGGCAAAAGCTTCCGCTGGCAAAGCGTTGCCGATCACCACCACCTTGCGCTCCGGCAAGCCCGCCCCCATCAGCCGCTCCGCAGCCGCGCGCGAATTGCACACCACCCGATCACACATCCGGAACACCGCCAGTTGGGCGCGAAACTGCGCCGGAGTCAACAGGTCTCCAAGTTGACGATGACTGCCGATTACTCCCGGAGTCCCAGCCAGTTTCGCCGCAGGAATCAATGTGAGGTTCGTATAGAAGTCGAAGGCATGGGCCACGGCAATTTGCAGTTTCCGCAAATGGCGTTGCAATCGCCAACGGCTGAGCAGCGACCGCAGGCCATAAAGACTGCCCCCAAGTCGGAACTCAGCCAGTTCGCCCAATCCCTCCGCAAAGGCGCCCTTGTTACGCACGCAGCCGACGTGCACCGGAACCCGGTCCGCCCGCAGCCCTCGCACTACTTCGGCGAACTGTCGCTCCGTGCCACCGGTCTCCAGGGTATTGACCATCAGAAAAACAGACTCAGAAAATGCAGCCGAAGAAGCGGCATCGCCGGAACCCACGGCGGGCGCGGGACCTGGAGCGAACCCGATCTGCTTGTCCGTCAGCGAGCTCATCCTAGGGTCCCAGCCGTCCGCGTCACGCGGTAGGGCTCGTCGTTCGCCTCCGTCGCAAGGACTCTCTCCAGGTAGTTGCGATGCCACAGTTCGAAGATGAGCAGGCGCCAAATTGAGCCCGAATGATTGCGCCGTCCGCGGAAATGCTCGTCCAGCAATTGCCGTACGCCGCGAGGCTCGAAATACCCGCGCTGCAGCGTTCTCGGCTCGAGCAGAACCGTCATGATCAACTCCTTCAGTTCGTGCCGGATCCAATGCACCAGTGGCAGAGCGAACCCCTGCTTCGGCCGGTGCAGCACTTCCCGCGGCACTCCCACCCGCTCGGCCAGCTTCCGCAGAATGTATTTTGGTTGTCCCCGCCGAATCTTCCACTCGACCGGCAATCCCGTGGCCCACTCCACAAACAAATGATCGAGAAGCGGAGAGCGCACCTCCAGCGAAGTCGCCATGCTCATCCGATCCACCTTGGTCAGGATATCGGAGACCAGGTACGTCTTCGTGTCCACATACAACATCTGGCTCACCGGATCTTTCGCTGGACTCCGATCGAAATAGCCGTACATCACGTCCGCTGGATCGCCGCTTTCGCGCAGCACGGCGCGGAACCCGTCCGCCAACAGCGGCATGTCCCTTTCAAACGAAGGCACGAATGAAATCCCGTCCACATAGCGCTCCCGCCAGGGCAGCGTGACGTTATACGAGAATTTTTTCCCCCGCATGTCCGCCGGTAGCAGGGGATAGACCCGCTCCCGATAGAAACGCCGCGCCCAGCCCGGAATTCGCTCAAACCCGTTCCGCCGCAAGTGGATCGCATAGCGGTCGTATCCCGCGAAAATCTCGTCGCCACCGTCCCCGGATAAAGCCACCGTCACGTGCTTCCGCGCCAGACACGAGACGAAGTACGTCGGCAGCATCGAAGAATCGCCGAACGGCTCCTCCAGCGAACGGGTCAGCGTCTCCACCGTTTCCAGCACATCGGGCTCGACGATCAATTCGTGATGGTCGGTGCCAAACCGATTGGCCACGATTCGGGCATACGGCGCCTCATTGAAATCTTCGTCCCGAAAACCAATGGCGAAGGTTTTCACGGGCTTGGAACTTGCCCGCGCCATCAGCGCGACCACCGTCGAGGAATCCGTGCCTCCGCTCAGCAGCGCACCCAGCGGAACGTCGGAGATCAGCCGGATTCGAACTGCCTCCGCCAACCGGTCCTCCATCTCCTCCAGACACTCTTCTTCGCTTCGCGGCGGATGCGTGCCATACCGCGGCAAATCCCAATATTCACGGAGGACGATCTTCCCATTCTCGAATTCCAGCAACTGCCCCGCTGGCAGCTTTTGAATCGTCGTAAAACGCCGTGAGCGGATCCGGCACATACCCGAAATACATGTACTGCAGCAGCGCTTCGTTGTTGACCGTCGCCAACTCCGGAGCAACCGCCAGAATCGCCTTGATCTCCGAGCCAAATAGCAGGCGCTTGCCCTGCAGCGCATAGTGCAGAGGCTTCTTCCCCAGCCGGTCGCGCGCCATCAGCAGCTTGCGGCGAGGCTCGTCATACAGGGCAAAGGCAAACATCCCGCGCAGCTTGCTCACGCAATCCGCACCCATCTCTTCGTAGAGATGGACGATCACTTCCGTATCGGTGTGGGTGTAGAAACGGTGGCCGCGCTGCAGCAACTCATCGCGCAGTTCAGGAAAGTTATAGATCTCGCCGTTGAAAACCACCCACACCGTCCGGTCTTCGTTGAAAACCGGCTGGTGGCCGCCGGCGACGTCAATAATGCTAAGACGGCGCATCCCCAGGCCCGCCCCATCTTTGACAAAGAGGCCTTCGTCGTCCGGACCACGGTGCACAATGGCCTGGCACATGCGGTGGATCACGCCGGCGTCAATTCGTTCGCCAGCGGCCGCACTCACCATGCCCACAATTCCGCACATACCCTGTCCTCTTAGAACCGGCGTTTCGTCAGGCCAACGGCTTCCGTCCCCGCACCGAGATGGGCACTTCCACTACATGCAACTCGTCCAGCCCGCAACTCTCAAACCAGCGGAACACTTCCTCATACGTATGCTTCGATTGATATTTCGGCGAGTACCAGTCGAAGGTATCAAGCACTCTCCACTGCCGCTTGGCATTGCGATTGACCGGAGCCACATAGCGCACCAGGCCGGAGAGCGGCCGTCCAATGCCCGGCAACCAGCGCAAAGCGCTGTCCACGCCATTCACCACCGGAACCACCACTCGCAGAATTCCGTGCAGCATCTTTGCCGGCATCCGGGGCGTGAACCGCCGATACAGGTCGCTGAACCGGTACCACGGGTTGTAGGCACTGTAGAGCCACACCGCCAGCGTCCCGCCCGGCTTCAGGTATTGCGGCAGAGTCTTCACCGCCTGCTCGCAGTTCGGAGTATGGTGAAGAACGCCGATGCTGTAGATATAGTCGAAACTCCCGGGGGCAAACGGCAGCGCGAACACGTCCGCCTGCAGCGCCACAAACTCCCGATCCGCCAGATTGCGTGCCGCCACCTCGGCCGCCGCACTCAGGTCGATGCCCACCACTCGTGCTCCCCAGCGCGTAGCCACCTCGGCGAAGCGTCCCATGCCGCAGCCTACATCGAGCACGACTTTCCCTTTCAGTTCAGCCGCTGTCAGGCCGGTCTTGCGGCGGAAGTCGTTCTCCGACTCGCGGCTCTGGGCATCATCCAGTTGCGTGCGCGCATAGCGCTGCCACTGGAATCCAAAGCTGCCCGCATAGTTCTCCGGCGCCACGAATCGAACCACTCCGCGTTCCTGGGGAAAACTCCGTTGACACGCCGAACACACGTATCCGCCGCTTTCTTCCTGCAATGGCACCCGGCACCCGGGACAACGCAGCACCTCCCGGAAATCAATGGACGAGCGTAAAAGCCTCGGGTTTTCGATTGTTGCCACTCGACTCCCCAAATCGGCGCACCCCTGTTCCCTCCATAGCTGTCGCCGGTACACGCTCTTGTTCAGCAATCGTCGCCACCAGGGCCGAGGTATAGGCGACCGCAAAGTAAGGGAAGAATTGATACGCTTCCGGAGCGAACAAGGCCCCGACCACGAATCCAATCATGGAACTGTGCAACCCCCCCACAAACAACGTGGTGTGCACATCCAGGTCCTTGCGGCGGCGCAACTTCTTCAGATTGCTGAACGCCCGCCCAAAAAACAGTAAATACAGAATCAGCGAAGGAATCCCGCCTTCGACCGCGATCTGCAGATACGTCATATGCACGTCGTGCCACACCATCGAATACACCTGGAAATTGTGCACACCGACTCCCAGAATCGGATACTCCGCAATCCCCTGCAGAGCCCGCTTCATCAGGTATTGCCGCTGCTCAAACGATTCATAAGCGGAGGCCTCTTGTTGCGTATCGCCCCGGCCCGCCATCGCCTCCATCCGCGTCAGCAAAGGCCCCCCCGCCACCACCAGCAACACGACCACTGCGAATGCGCTGCCTACGATCAAGGCCAGCCGTCGCCCCCTTATCCCAAAGTGCCACAGAACCACCATCCCGGAAATTACCAGAGTGATGAACCCGGCCCGCGACGCCGTCATAAACAGGGTGAGAGCCATGATGAGGATTCCCGCGGTCCAGCCCAGCCTCATCAGAATGCTCTTTGAAGTCAGCAGGAACGCCAGACAAAACGGCAGTGTGAGCACCACCGCAAATGCCAGATCATTCGGGTTGGAGTAGATTCCTCCGATGACTCCCTCCAGCCTCGGCCGCGAGTGCCCCATAATGATCGACACCGCGCTGATCACCACCACCGACGCCGCCTGGATGTAGATGATGCGTCGCAGTCTCTTGAAATCGGTAACCAGTAGGAAGGTGAGCACCCAGGCAACGTAAACCTTGGCAAAATCCAGCGTATGGGTCAGGGCGCCGCCGCGCCATATCGGCGACAAGAACGCCGAAAGCATCAGCACTCCGATCATGGCCAGCAGATAGAACGACTCTCGCGGCAGGTCCTTGAATTTCCGCTGCGTCCTACCCAGGCTGAGCAGCAGCCCCAGAAAAGCGAAGACGCCCGTAATCTTGGCCAGGGGAATGTATTTCAACCCCGGGATCCAGTCTTCCGGGCGCGCGCAGTAGACAACGTAAAACGCGCTCAGCCAGAAAAAGGCTCCGCCGAGAGGAGCCCGCTTCCGCACCTCCGCGGCCGTTCCCGAGACTTTTCGCCACCTTTCGTTCAAGATCCCTCAGTCCACCCGCAGAATCAGGCGCCCGCGTCCTCTCGCGAACCATTCCTTTGCCAACTCAGTCCGTCTCCGGCGCGCTCGGTCCGGTTGTGAGATGCCCGGCCGCTGCGAAACTTCCCCCAGGCACGGTCCTCGAGGCTGCGGAAACTCCCTCCAGCACCGCTTCGAACTTTTTCCCCACCGCCGGCCAGCCATATCCAGCCGCCAGTTCGGCAGCCGAACGTCCATACCGCTCTCGCAGTCCGCGGTCGCGCAGCAGCGTTAGAATCGATTCGGCGAACGCTCCGGACGAGTCCGCCAGAATAATGTCGCGCCCGTGATGCACATCCAGCCCCTCGGCTCCCACCGAGGTGGAGACCACCGCCTTGCCTGCGGCCATCGCTTCATAGATCTTCAGGCGCGTCCCGCCTCCGATGCGCAACGGCACCACCACCACCGCCGCTTCCCGCAAGTGATCCATCACCGCCGGCACGCGGCCCGTCACTTCCACCGAGTTGCCGGCCAGGTTCTGCACCCTCCGGTCAGGGTTGCGCCCCACAATACGAAACTTCGCCGCTGGCATCTGGACCAGCACTGAAGGCCAGACCTCCTTGCAGAAATATTCGACGGCGTCGATATTCGGTTCCCAGTCCATGGCCCCGACGAACAGGACCAGCGGCGCCAGTTCGCTGCCGGATTCATCCGCCGAATATTGCTGCAGGTCAACGCCAGTCGGTACCACCGTCACTCGCGCCGGATCCACCCACGCGCTCATAAGTTTCCGGTCATGCTCCGAGACCGCGATGACGTGATGAAATCTCTGCACCGCCGCTTTCTCGTAGGCGAGGATCCGCCTGAATTCCACGCCATACACCAGCCGCTTCGCCGGATTCGCTTCCGTCTCCGCATGACGCCGCCAGATCTCGCTCTCCACGTTGTGCTGGAACAGCACGCTGGGCACCCGCAGCGCACCGGGAAAATTCACCGCCGCATCCAGGAAGTCGCAGACCACCACGTCAAAGCGCCTCTCCTCAAACCATGAATGCAGTGCCTGCCGCACGCGACCAGATTGGAACCGGCTCACGGCATAGGGCGCACCGCTCGGCAGCCGTACCAGATAATCCAGAACCCGCGCCGGCTTCGATTCCAGCCGCCCCGTAGACACGCACAACGCGCCGGGAAACTGTTCCCCCAGCAGGCGCTCGTAGTCGGCATCCGGTGCGCCAGCGTAGTAGGAAAAGAAAACCAGTTCGTGTCGCGACCCCAGATACCGTGCGATGTGATACGAACGGATATCTCCTCCACTATGCACCGGCAGCAACTTGTTCGCCTTCACCCAGAGGATTCTCACCGCACCCACACCTCTTTCCGTCGAGTCAGGAAGTTGGCGAAGGCCACGACCGCCGCCGTGTTCAAAACGATCAGGGTAAGCGCGGCATTGGCCACGCGGGCCACGGGGCCGCGCTGCGCTCCGGTCAGAGCCAGAAGACTCAGCGCATAAAAGCACAACTGCAGGAGGAACGCGACTCGATAAAGAAGATTGGGCACAGCCAGCGCTGTCACCAGCGTCGTAGCCAGCGCAAACGGCACCACCAGCCGCAGAAGCTTGTGGCTGATGAAACGGAAGCGCAGCGGATTCTCTCCGCTCAGCAGCCAGGGCGCGATCTGCAATAACTGGTAGTTGCCCGTCAGGGTCCGAACTTTCCGGCGAAACTCTCGCCCCGCGCCCAGGTCCGGGCTGTCCCAGGCCCGTGCCCGCCCGTCGAAGACCACGCGCGCGCCCTGCCGTGCCACCTGCAGCGGCAGGAAGACATCGTCAAGAATCGTGTCCGGCGGCACCGGAACCAGCAGCGCCCGCCGCGCCGCATACAGCGCGCCCGTGGCGCCTACCACCGACCCCGACGCGCTCTCCAGTTCCCGGATCTTCTTTTCCATCCGCCAGTAAATTCCCATGCCTTTTTCCGCTTCGCCCGAAGCCATCTCGCCCAGCATCAATTCCCCGCTGGCGCATCCCACGGCATCCTCGACGAAGTTTTCCATCAGCAGCCGCAGGGCGCTGCCCTCGATCGCTTGCCGGGCGTCCACGAACAGCACGATCTCTCCCCGTGCCACGGCCAGCGCGTCATTCAGCCGGCAAGCCTTGCCCTTCGCTTCGGCGAAGATCAGCGCGCGGCAGAGATTATCCTTCGCGGCGTCGGAAAGAATCTGTTCCGTCGAATCCTGCGACCCATCCGACACCACGACAAATTCCAGACGATCTTGTGGGTAATCCAGCGCCGCCAGGTTCAGGAGCTTGCGCGGCAGCGTCGCCTCCTCGTCGCGGACCACCATCACCACCGACACAAATGGCAGATACACTCCCCGCCGCAGCGGCCAGGGACGCACTCGGCTGTACACCCACAGCCAGGCCGCGTATCCGAGATAGGCGTAGAACACCACGGCCGCCGCGCACCAGAACGCGGCCTTCACTTTGCGCCCCGTCCCAGCACGACAATCTTGACGGTCTGGAACCAGATCAGCAGATCCAGGCCGAGCGAAGCGTTCTTGATATAAAACAGATCGTATTGCAGCTTTTCGCGCGCGTCTTCGAGCGTGTTTCCGTACTTGTACTGCACCTGCGCCCAGCCCGTAATCCCCGGCCGCACCACGTGGCGGACGCCGTAGTAAGGAATCTCCCGGCTCAACCACTCCACAAATTCCGGCCGTTCCGGGCGCGGACCGACGAAATGCATGTCGCCTTTCAGCACACACCACAATTGCGGAATCTCGTCCAGCCGCAACGTCCGCAGAACCCGGCCCACCCGCGTGATGCGCGGATCATCATCCCAGGCCCAGGTCGCGCCGGTATCGGCTTCCGCGTCCTGCCGCATGGTGCGGAACTTGTAGCAATAAAACGTCACCCCGCCCCGGCCGACCCGTTTCTGCCGGTACAGCGCCGGTCCCGGAGAGTCCAGCTTTACGGCCAGCACAATGAACGGCAGCAGCGGCAGCGAGACTACCAGGCCGAGCAGCGCCACCGAAAAATTCAGCGCCCGGCGTACCAGCCGGAAGACGCCGCTGAAGCGGAATCCCTCGGCGAAAATCAGCCAGCTCGGATACAAGCTGGTCGACTTCAATTCGTCCCGAAATCTTCTCCAGCCACGAGGTCGCCTCTTCCACCTTCACGCCGGCCAGCCGCAGGTCCAGCAACTCTTCCACGGGAAGCGTTCCCCGACGGTCCGGCATCGCCACGATGACGCGATGCACTCCGTTCTCCTTCGCCAACCCCGCCAGATGTGTGCCCACCGTCTCACGTGTGAGCTCGCCCTCAAGGTTTCCCGTCCATCCCACCACCTCGATTCCCAGTTCCGTGCGCTGCCGGAGCCCATTCACCAGCCGCTCCGCCCGGTCTCCCGTGCCCAGCACGTAGACGCGTTCACGGAAAAAAGGCTGCTGCACAATCCAGGAGTATGCCCCGCGCCAGCCCAGAAGCGTAAACGTCAAGACGAAAACTCCCCAGAAGGCCCCAGGGAGAAAATCGCGTCCAGGCAGGAAGCGTCGGTAGGCGTACTCCACCGCCGCGAGAGAAAATGCCACCAGGCCCAGAACCAGCAGCATGCGGAAAGCTCTGCTCCCACTTGCTGCCCAGGCTGCCGTAATCGTAGAGGTCGAACCCGTGGGACAACAGCAGCACGATCCCAGTCACGGCCAGAACCTTGAGATATCCGCCCTCGATAAACAGGCTGTCGTTGAGGAAGAGTCGCCAATCCCGCTTCTGCGCAACCGCCCCCAGAACGCCCAGGACAAACGAAAAACAGATAATCAGGGTCTCGACCACCAGCAGCACCAGCGTTCGTACCGGGTAATAGACGTTGAAGAGCCGGATCACGTTCGAACTTCCCCCTAGGCCTTGGTCGCGGCTCGCCTTCTTCTGATACGCCTCGTAGTAGTAGCGCTCGTACGGTGCTGCGTCCTCGCTGGTGCCATTCAGGACCACACCCAACAGCGCCTCGTCCGGAAACTCCTGACGGGCCTTACGGGCCACATCCGACGGCGTCGAATTGGAGCGCACCACCATCAGGACTCCATCGCAGGCCTTGGCCAGCACGCTCGCATCGGACACCGGGAGGGCCGGAGGCGAATCCACAATGATCCAGTCAAACAGCGGCTCCACTCCGCTGCAGCAGGACCTTCAGCCTTCCATTGCCCACCAGTTCCGCCGGATCTTCGATGCCGGTGCCGCTCGGAATGAAGAACAAATTCTCCAGCGCTCCGCGCTGCATGATGGAAAACTCGTCGTTTCTTCCCTGCAGATAGTCGGAAAGGCCCGGACCCGCCGTCGTGCCCAGCATCAGATGCAGCCGCGGCCCGCGCAGATCGGCATCAATCAGCAACACCCGCCGCCCGTGCTGCCGTACCATGACCTGCGCCAGGTTTGCGGAGGTGAACGATTTGCCCTCTCTCGGCAGCGCACTGGTCACCAGCACGGTCTTCAGCGTCATCTTCTCGCGCATGGATACAGACGCGAACGCAGCGTGCGGAATTCCTCCGTGCCCCGCGCACTGTCGTCGCCGTTCATGAAAAGCATGGCTGCCTAGATCCGGTTTCCATTCCATTTGTGGGCAGCGAGCCAGCAGCGTATCGAGGCTGAACGGGCTGGCGAAGGCCGGCATTCCGGACAGTTGCCATAGCTGCCGCCACCGGCACGACTCCACGACTTGCGGCCGCTCCACCACTGGCGTCGTCGCGAAGCTGGGCTGCGCCACCCCTCCCTGGGTCGCGGCCCGTTCCTGCTCGGCTTTCTTCAGCGCTTCGTGAATTCGGCTCATAGTTTCCTTTCGTTAGGGAGGTCTTTTTGTTCCTGTTCGCGCAAACGATCAGCCAGCGTGGCCAGCGACCGCAACGCTTCCACCAGGTCGAAATTACCCGGGCTCGGGGCGGGCGCCGGCATCGTCAGCGCAGCGGACGAATGGTTGTCACCCAGATCGAAATCCCGCGCCACCGCATCCACCACCGCCGGCCCGATCACTTTCTGCTGGTCCACGAATGAGCTCACCAGGCAGTGTTCGCAGATCAGGTTGATGACGCGCGGAATGCCCGGACGCATAACGGTGAATCGCGTCCAGCGACTCGGGATCGAAAATCTGTTGCCCGTTTGACCCCGCAATCCGCAGCCGTTGCTGCACGTAGGCCTTGGTCTCCTCCAGGGTCAGCGGGTGGGTTTTAGCGCGCAGCGTAAGACGTTGCCGCAACTGCCGCAAATGTGGCTGCCTCAGCTTGTGTTCCAGCTCTGGCTGTCCCACCAGAACGATCTGCAGCAGCTTTTCCGTGAACGTCTCCAGGTTGGTCAGCATGCGGATCTCTTCCAGATACTTCGTCGGAGAGGCTTCTGCGCCTCATCCACAATGAGCACGGCCGTCTCGCCCGCCCGGTAGCGATCCAGCAGCCAGTTGTACAGCCGCAGCAGGATCTGGCTCTTGGCCTTCGAATCGCACGGAATGCCGAAGTCGGCCATCATGTAATCCAGAAACTGCGGCACATTCAGGCGCGAATTGAAGATGAAAGCGGTTGCCACCTGCTGCAACCGCAGCCACTCCAGCAGCTTGTTGATCAGCGTCGTTTTGCCCGTGCCCACTTCCCCGGTGAGCAGCACAAACCCCTTGCGGCTCTGGATTCCGTAGGTCAGGCAGGCCAGCGCCTCTTCCGTGTGCCGCGTCAGAAACAGATACCGCGGGTCCGGATTGACGTTGAACGGATTTGCGCGTAGTCCGTAAAACTCTTTATACATATTCGTTCCCTGCAGCCAGCCCCGCTAGACTCCGACCGTGTCCTGGTGTTCGTCCGGACTCTTGTTTCGCTTCCAGAATTTGTACTTGCCATTTTTGCTCTCCGCTGCCGCCGCGCCCACCCAGGGAACCGCCACCAGCATGGGCAACTCGAGAATAGCTTCCGCGTCGGCCTCGGTGCGAATGGATTTGTCCCGCAGCTCCAGCCACATGGCCAGTCCGCATCCCAGCGCCAGCCCGGCGCCCAAGCCGCCGCCGGCAAACAGCAGTCGATTCGGAAAACTCGGCGCATCCGGCAGGTCTGCCGGGTTCAGGACAAACATCCGCTCCCCTTCCGACTGGTTGTTCATTTTGACCGTCAGATCGGCGGTGCTCTTTTTGGCCAGCAGGTCCTGATAGTTCTTCTGTGCGTTGTCATAGTCGCGGGCCATCTGCTTGTATTGTTCCTCGATGGCCGGGCTTAGAGATACGCGGCCCTGGTACACCCCGATTTCCTCCTGCAGCCGCTTCTGATCACGCGTGGCGGCCACAATCAGATCCCCGTACTGGTGGATTTGCAGCCGCAACTGGCGAATTTCGGGCGGTTCCATCGCGGAAGCCTTCTCGGTGGTCGCATCCGTCGTGTCCGCGGTTGCCTTGTTGATCTCGGCCAGTTTCTTTTTCACTTCCGCGATGTCGGCTTTCGCTTTGATCACATCCGGATGATCGTCGGTATAGCGCGCCTGCAAATCCAGCAGTTGCGACTGCAAGCCGGATAGCTGCTTTTCCAGCGTCTGCGGATTGCTGGACGACTGCGTCGATTTCCACGCCGCCACCTGCTGCGCCAGCATCGACTCGGTGTACGCCTTGTCCTGCTGCGCCCGGTTTAACGTTTGGGTATTGGCCTCCAGCTGCGAGTTCAATCCCATCAGGATTTTCAGGTTGTTCTCTTCGTCCCCGGGAAGCTGTCCCGTGTACCGCTTCTTGAAATCCGCCAGCTTCGCATCCAGATCGTCCAGATTGCGCTTCGCGTCCTCCAGCCCCCGGTTCAGGACGTCGCTGGTGCCGTTGGCCGCCGCCTGCACCGACTTGAGGTTCTCGTCCACCAGCAGCGAGGTCAGTTCGTTGCAGATCTGCTGCGCCTCGCGCGCATTCGGCGCCGTGTAGTTCACGTTGAATCCCGGTACCGGGCTGCTCTGCCCCCCGGGTTTCTTTTTTCCGCCCCCGATCTGCGACAGGTCTGTCACCACCGGCGTCACCGTCATGCTTTGGCGGATGTTGTCAATAATCTCCCCCATTTCCTGGCCGCTCTTGCCCGGGAATACCCGTGCCACCACCGGTTGCAACCGGCTCTGGCTCAGAACTTGCTGCTGCAGCGTCGCCACCCGCGCGGTCAGGTCTTCCGACACTACCGGCTGCACCATGCTCTCCGGCACTTTCTGTCCTTCCACCAGAATCAGGGACTGCGACGTGTACTTCGGCGCGAAGGCATAAGACACCAGAAACCCGGCCAGCGGCGCCAGCAGGGCCGGGATCAGAATCACCTTCGCCCGCCGGCGCAACATCGCCAGATAATCGTCCGTGGTTAAATCGCGATTCTCAATCATCTTCGTGTCCGTTCTGGCCGCCAGATGTGCCACCCTTGCGTTCTGGGCAAGGATGCGAAATTCGCGCGGCCCTCCAAATCAATCAAGCCGGATCGGCCGGGGCGTCCAATCCAATCCAATCGTGACCACATGCCGGTTCGAAATCCGGCTGCAGACAGAGAGTCCATCACAGTAGGAATGGTCAAACGAGAGCTCATTGAACTGGTAGCTGACAAAACCGTGGAAGTTGCGTCCAAATGCCCGGTGCAACCCCCCTCCCACAAAACCGTAGCTGTACGTTTGCGCATCGATCCCGGGGCAGGGCGGCAGCAGTGGGTTGCTGTTGTTGAAGTCGCACGTACCCAACTGCGCCGCGCTCAGCGCCTGCAGGCGGCTGTTGCGTGCATATCCGAGATCGGCGAACGCACTCCACACCCGCGACAGCGGACGGTCTGCACTCAATCGGGCGATGTCACTCTGCGCCCCCGCAAAGAAGCCCGACCCGCTGGTCTCGAATCGTTCATAGGTCAGATCCAGCGACGTGCGCGGAAACTTGTAGCGCAGCCGTGCCCGGCCCGCCACCCCCAGCCGTTGATCGCCCACGGTGCCGAAAATAGTCAGCAGATTGATATGCGTAAACTGCGGCCCCGCTCCGACCAGGAAATCCATCCTCCCGGAAATCCGATGGCCGTACATCCCCTGAATAATGTGCGAATGAAATGCCGTGCCTGAAAAAGAGAAATCAAATCCCTGATAGCCGTACACCAGAGCTACCTGCGTGTGCGGCGTGAGCAGACGGTTGTATCCCACCTGGGCCGAGACCTGCGAACTGTCCGAGGAAAGAGTCGCCGGTCGACACGTCGTTTCCGTAAAAGTGCGTGAAGGCGTATCCTCCCGCCACCGTGATCGCACGACTTGGGCGTAGAGGTTTTCGGAAACATCTGCCAGACTCACGTTCACCATTCGCGGCGCCAGCCCCAGCGCCCCCAGCGCTGCTGGCTCCCCAGAAACTGCCAAAGGCGGAGTTGCCCAGCGACGCGATCCCCGTCGAGCCCAACGAACCATAGCTTCCCCCGAAGTTGCCTTCGGGCAGATAGCTGAAACTGTCGCGCAAGCGACAATTGCCCGCGCTTCCACGTGATCTTCTGGTCGATATCCATCTGCTGGAGGGCTCTCCAGCCCAGCCCTTTCAAGTTGTAGTATCCGACGCCTCCCACATAATCGAGAGCCAGGTCGTAGTTGCTCCACAGGCGGTGCAGGGTCACGCTTCCCAGCCCACGAGTGATAGAGCGGACCGACCCGCCTCCCGGGCTATTGGCCACGTTCGAGTCCGCCGATTCGCTGATCGTCGCTCCCGGCTGCAGATAACTCAGCGGCGCCGCATGCGGCTCCAGTGACAGCGTATCCAATCCCGAAAGCGGGGGATTCTCGCTGATGGGCGGCGGCGAATTCTCCTGCCCGTACGCCGGCACCGGCTGCTGCTGTTGCCGTACTACTGTCCGGAGCAGCACCGGTCGAAGCCGGCGTGGAACTGTCCTGGGCCCACGCCCCACTCAGCGCGAAGGCCAGCATGCCCAGCGTGCATATGCTCTGTCGTTTGCTCATCGCTTTCCTTACGGGACCACCACGGTGTCGCCCGGTTGCAAGGCGATATTTTCTTCCGTGTGATTCCCTTTGACCACTTCCTTGTAATTGAACGGCAACTTCACCTGCTTGCCGTTCTCCGTCCGCAGCAGGTAAATCGCCTTGAGATTGGCGAATTGCGTGAATCCGGCCTGCGCCAGCGCCTGCAGCATGGTCATGTGCGGCAGCAGAACGATGGGTCCGGTGTGCAACACTTCTCCGGTGACGAAGATTCGCTGGCTGTTCATCGCCGTCACCACCACGGTCACCCGCGGATCGGCAATGTACTTCTTTAACTTCTCGGTGATCGAAGTCCCGCAGTTGCGAGCGGCGTCAGCCCCGCCGCCACAATGTCGTTCAGCAGTGGCATGGAGATCTTGCCATCGGGACGTACCGGCAGGGTTTCCGAAAGATCGGGCTCCTTCCACACCGAAATGTGGAGCGTGTCGTCGGCTCCGATGATGTAGTCGGGCGTGGCCGTCGACGCCGGCACGGTTTCCGCAGGCTTATCGCTCTTGGCTTCCTCGCTCCTCCCCGCGTCGCTGGTCTGCCCCAGCACCCGCTACGCCCAGCAACCCAACGATCAGCAGTACTGCCAGATTCGTCACGTTCTTCATACCGTCTCCGCGGAGCTAGGACGCTCCATATCCTTCGTATCCAATTTGCTTCAACTTGTAGAGCAATGCCTTGTAGCTGATCTGCAACTCCTCCGCCGCCCGCCGCCGGTTCCAGCGGGTGCGCGTCAGCACGTTCAGGATCAGTTCTTTTTCCGCTTCTCGCGACGCGGCTCGCGATGCCGCCTTCAGCGAAATCCCACTTCCAGTGCTGCCCGCCATCCGACTTTCGCAGCAGCGCTCGCAGACCGCCCATCGCCACCCGTTCGTCGCCCAGCGCCACCAGCACTTTGGCCGCGTCTTCCAGTTCCCGCAGGTTCCCCGGCCACGAATAATCCAGGAACAGGCGTTCGGTCTCCACGCTCAGGTCGGGAACCGCCCGGCGAAAATCCTGCGCGTAGCGGCGCAGGAAGTACGCCATCAGTGCCGGAATGTCCTCTTTCCGCTGGCGCAGCGGAGGCAATCGCAAACACACCCCGCTGATCCGGTAATACAGGTCCTCGCGCAGACGCCTCGCTCTCACTTCCACTTCCAGATCGCGCGCACTGCCACAGATAAGCCGCGCCCGGCGTGCGCTCGCGGACCCATTTCCTTTTCCGTGGGATTGCGGCAATGCCTCCAGTAAACCTGCCTGGCAGTCCGCACTCAAATCAGCCAGTTCTTCCAGATAGACCGTGCCCGCGCCCAGCAACGCCGCCCCGCAACCCTGCGAAATCTCCAGATCTTCCACCCTCAGGCCTGAACACTGAAACCAGCAGAAGGGTTGCGCGCTCCGCCGCGACATGCCATGAATGCGCTCCGCCGTGGCATGCTTGCCGGCGCCCCGTTCGGCCAACAGCAGCACCGGCACATCGCTCTGTGCTAACTCCCGGATCACTGCCTCCACCGGACGCATGCTGGCGCTTACCGCTTCCACAAAATTGACCCCTGCCGACTCGGCCGACCCGTGACCATCTCCCGCATTAGGTAACAGTTTACCCATTTTTGCCCTTCCAACCTTGAGGCAAACTACCCACAAACTGCCCCAATCCCTCCTGCCTGCGAGCACGAGGACTGCCACCAACCTTCCTCGGACCGCAAAAAACGAAAGTCGTTCCTGCCCCATCTTTTCAATAGCTTACACCAGAAACCGGAAGCTGCTTGCGGGGGCATTCCAAGACCTGGTTGGCTCCAGACGAGCATTCTAGCGGAAGATTGTGTGAAATTTTTTTCACACTCTGCGGACCTATCTCGGGTGGCCCGTAGTAGATCTCGTGGCACACCCAACGTTGCCGAGGCGGAGTCGGAGGCGTTCATAAATGCCAGTCGACGTGCAGACCGTTTCCCGCTCGCCCAACCTCGTCACCCCGGTTTGCGTTGCACACCCTCACGCTTTCGCTTATTCTCGAAAGTCCCCCAGATTGCGTAAGCTAGTTCTCGTGAGCCAACCGGTGCAGACCGAGTCTTCGACTGCGCGCCCGGCGTCCGCGGTCTTGGCCGCCGTTCCGTCCTGGCAGCTTGGCATTCTGGCAGCCCTTTCTCTCTGGCTCTACGGGTCGACGGTTCTACACCTGGTCGGTCAGTGGTGGCACGATCCCGACTTCTCCCACGGATTCTTTGTCCCTCTGTTTTCCGCCTTCGTACTCTGGCAGGAACGGGATCGCCTCGCCCGGTTCCTTCCGCGCCCGTCCTGGACTGGCCTGGCCGTGCTGGCCTCGGCCCTGTGCTTTCTCATCGTGGGACAGTTAGGTGCGGAGCTTTTTCTTGCACGCTTCTCCATTCTGCTTCTGCTGGCTGGAATGGTGATCCTTTTTCTGGGATGGAATTTCCTTCGCGCCGTGTTGTTCCCCTGGGCCTTCCTGCTGCTGATGATTCCGATTCCCGTCATCCTTTTCAACCAAATCACGTTCCCCTTGCAACTGCTGGCTTCGCGTGTGTCGGCGGCCGTTCTGGAATTGCTGGGCGTTCCGGTGGGGCTCGAGGGCAACGTTCTCCAATTGGCTGCCATGCCGCTGAACGTGGCGGAAGCCTGCAGCGGTATCCGCTCCCTCATGTCTCTCCTGACCCTGGCCATTATTTACGGCCACCTGATGGAGAAGCGGCTCTGGGTGCGATGGTTGCTCGCTCTGTCTTCCGTACCGATTGCCATCGCCGCCAACAGTGTCCGCATCATCGGCACCGGATTGCTGGTTCAGCACGGCTATGCCGACAAAGCCGAAGGCTACTTCCATGCTTCTTGGGGTTTGATCATCTTCGTCATCTCCCTGCTCATGCTGTACGCTCTACACGCTCTCATCCGCTTGCTATGGCGCGAGAAAGTTGGAGAATCAGGCCGGCAGCCTGCAGAACCAATTTTGAATCAACTCGCTGAAGCCCGTTCTAATTCCACTTCCCATTTTGTCGCAGCCGCACTCCTGGTCTCCGCCGTCGCGATCTTCCTGCAGGTCCGCGGCGGCCGAGAAATCTTCCCACCCCGCCTCGCTTTGGATTCCTTCCCCCAGCGACTCGCGACCTGGACCGGCACAGACATTCCCATGGACCAGGACACTCTCGATGTACTCGGACACGGCGAATTTCTTCTCCGCGATTATGAGAGTGAATCCCAGCCCGCCGTAAATCTCTTCATCGCCTACTTTCCCAGTCAGCGAGCCGGAGATACCATCCACTCGCCGAAACACTGTCTGCCGGGAGCGGGCTGGAGCCCGACCGAGTCCCGCCGCATCACCCTCTCCTTCCCGGGCCACGCACCCTTTCCCGCCACCCGTTATGTCGTCGCCAAGGGCGATGAACGACGGCTCGTTCTTTACTGGTACTGGGCTCACGACCGCGGCCTGGCCAGCGAATACTGGGCCAAGTACTACCTCGTCAAAGACTCCATCAAAATGCATCGCAGCGACGGCGCGCTGGTGCGCATCACCACACCGCTATCCACCGACGAAACCCCAGACGCCGCCCAGCAGCGTCTCCTTCCCTTTGTGAGGGACGTGATGCCACTCCTCAACCGCTACAT
The DNA here is from genome assembly GCA_963825155.1 of uncultured Acidobacteriaceae bacterium. Taxonomy (GTDB): domain Bacteria; phylum Acidobacteriota; class Terriglobia; order Terriglobales; family Acidobacteriaceae; genus Sulfotelmatobacter. Next base: position 161,002 of record CAWGRZ010000012.1, read on the forward strand.
TCCACGGTGACGGACACGAACTCACACGGAGGGAACGCATAAAAATAACCCGTGATACTTCGCACCGTTCCTGGTGATTTTTTCTTCCGACGTCAGGCTGACGTCATTCCCGGTATCCGGGGTCACTGTCTTCCCCGGTTATCGTGCAGTATCATGAAGTATTGCTTCGGATAAAGACCTCAATGTGCCCGCGCCCGCAGTTGGAGAACCGAATATGAGTCGTTCCATTGCCGTGCGTTATCTGCTGGCCTGTTCTCTTCTTGCCCTGCTTACCGGCTGTTCGCGTGACCCCAATGTTCGCAAGCAGAAATACTTCGACAGCGGAGAAAAATATTTTGCGGAGGGCAAATACCACGAGGCAGCCATTCAGTATTCCAACGCGATTCAAATCGACTCCCGCTTCGCTCAGGCCCACTACCAGCTGGGCCAGACCTTTCTAAAACTGGGTGACAGCAGCCGCGCCTTCCAGGAATTGAACCGCACCGTCGACCTCGTTCCCGACAACTATCGCGCCCACACCGATCTCGCCAACCTGCTCACTGCGGCCCGCAATCCCGACGGTTCCCCGATGCCGGACGCCCTGAAACAAGCCAAGACCCACCTCGACTTTCTCCGCGACAGGCAGCCCAACCGCCCCGAGACCCACGAGGCCTGGGCCTACTACGATGAAGATCAAAACGATATCGGCGGCGCCATCCGGGAGGCCCAGCAGGCGATCACACTCAACCCCAACCGCTCCGAGTCCTATCTCCTGCTCGCGTTGCTGCAACTCCACGCCAACCTGTTCGACCAGGCGGAGGCCAGTTTCAACAAGGCCATCATCGTCGATCCCAAAGCTATGAACGCCCAGATGGCTCTGGGAGCCTTCTACCAGGCGCGCAGCCGCCTGCCCGAGGCCGAGCAGCAGTTCCGGCGCAGCATCAGCATCGATCCCAAAAACCCCGCGCCGCGCGTCGCTTTGATGCGCCTCCTCGTGCAGGAAGGTCGGAAGGCCGAGGCCGAATCCTTCCTGCAGCAAACCAAAAAGGATCTTCCCGATAACCCGGAAGCCTATGGCCTGCTCGGGAATTTCTATCTCGCCACCGGCGATTACGACAAAGCCGTGGTCGAGTACGCTTCCCTTTATCATGACCATCCTGAGGATATTCAGGTTAAGAAAAACTACATTCAGCTCCTGATCCTCAAGAACCGCCTCGATGAAGCCACCAAACTCAACAACGAAGTTCTGAAGGCGAGTCCCGACGACGCGGATGCCCTGGTCTACAAGGGTGAGTTGCAACTCCGCCAGAACAACGCTGGCGCTGCCGTGAACTCGCTGCAGCGAGCCATCCACAACAATCCCGACAACGCCCTCGCGCACTATCAGTTGGGAATCGCCTTCGACCAGCAGCACAACCAAAACAGCGCCGAGGCGGAGTGGCGCGTCGCCGTCCGCCTCCGCCCTGACCTCACCGACGCGCAACGCGCCCTGGCCGTCCTGGAACGACGCCGCGGCGATCTGGATGCCCTCCTCGAGACCGCCCAGCAGATCATCAAGGCGCAGCCTTATTCGGCGGATGGCTTTCTGATCAAGTGCATTGCCGAAATCGACCGGCAGCGATATAGCGATGCCCAGAAGGACGCCGAGCAGGCCATGCAGAAGGCTCCGCAGAGTCCCGCACCCTATTTCCAGATGGGCAACATCCATCTTGCTCAGAAGCAGTATGCCGACGCCGTCAAGTTCTACCAGCAGGCTCTTGATAAGGACCCATCGTTCGCGTTGGGCCTCAGCGGCCTCATCGACACCTACCTCGCGCAGAAAAAGTTTGACCAGGCCATCGCCGCCGCCCAAGCTCAAATCGCAAAGTCGCCCAACAACAGCAGCTTCTACGATCTGCTGGGAACCGCATTGTTCGACGCGAGAAAAGATTTGCCCGGCGCCGAAGCCGCTCTGCGCCATGCCCTCGAACTCGACCAGAACAACAGCGACGCTCTCGAAAAACTAGGCAAGGTGCAAGTCGCCGAAGGCTCCCTGGACCAGGCTATCGCGCTCTACCAGAAGTCGATCAAGGACAATCCCGGCAACGTTCGTCTCTACGTTCTCTCCGGCGAATTTTATGAACAGAAGCAAGACTGGGACCATGCCAAGGCCATGTACCAGCAAGCGCTCGCCCTGCAGCCCGACCAGCCGCTCGCGTCCAATAATCTCGCTTACTTGATCTTGGAGCACGGCGGAAACGTCGACGTCGCTCTCGCCCTGGCGCAAGCCGCCCGCCGCGCCAATCCCGATTCCGCCGCCTTCGCTGATACTCTGGGCTGGACCTTTTACCACAAAGGCCTCTACCAGTCCGCCATCGATCTGTTTCAGGTGGCGCTGCAGTTGGGCGAGAGACCCGGTCTATCCGATGACTCCACTACCGCCACCTTCCACTACCACCTCGGCCTCGCGTATCAGAAAGCCAATCAGAACGCGCTCGCCCGCCAGCAGTTGGAAAAGGCGGTGAAGCTCAGCCCCAGCAACGCCGACGCCAAGAAAGCCTTGTCAGAACTTCACGGCTAAAGCAGGTAAACCGGTTGTCTCTCCCAGAACGAAAACCCCGCCCTTCCGGGCGGGGTTTAGATTACGAAAATTGAGGCCGTGCTCTCAGTCCGCGGCCACGTCCTTGGGACTCTCGGCCTCCCGCCGCTTCACTGCCCGGTTCGAGGGCAATCCGGCATCGCGAATCTTGTACAGCAGCGCGCGGTAGCTGATGCTCAACGCCCGTGCCGCCTGCTTGCGGTTCCAATGGCAGTTTTGCAGAACCTTCAGGATGACTTTCCGCTCCAGTTCGCGCACCACCGAACGAGTCAACTTCTTCAGAGAGATCTGCCCGTCGAGCGGAATCTCCGCACTGAAAAAATCAGGATCGCGCGGCGTGAGGTCAGCCGAGATCACATCCTCGCTGCCCAGAATCACATAGCGCTTGATCAGGTTTTCCAGTTCGCGAATGTTGCCCGGCCAGTGATATTTCTGCAGCGCCGACATCATCTCGCTGGAAAGCGCTTTCGCGCGGCAGTTGTACTTCCGGTTGTGGTGTTCCAGAAAGTAAGCCACCAGGTCGGGAATATCGCCGGCCCGCTCGCGCAGCGGCGGCAAATGCAGATTCACCACGTTGATGCGATAAAACAAGTCCGAGCGGAACGTGCCGTTTTCTATTTCTTGTTCCAGTTTGCGGTTGGTCGCGCACACCACCCGCACTTCCACTTTTTTGTCTTCCTGCGCGCCGATGCGGCAGAACTGTCCGTCCTGCAGGAGTTGCAGCAACTTCGACTGCAGCGCCAGGTCCAGTTCGGAAATCTCGTCCAGGAACAGCGTGCCCCGATGCGCCATCTCCACCCGGCCCGGCTTCATTCCATAGGCGCCGGTGAACGCGCCTTTTTCGTAACCGAATAACTCGCTTTCCAGCAGCGTCCCCGGAATCGCCGGGCAATTCACTTTCACCCACGGCCCGGTGCGCCACGGCGACGCGGCATGAATCATGCGCGCGATAATGTCTTTGCCGGTTCCGCTCTCTCCCTGGATGAGCACCGGAACGTTGGCGCCTGCCAGTTTGGTCAGGCGTTCGCGCACTGCCTGCATGGTCTCGGTGCGCCCAAAAACAATCGCATCGGGCGGCATTTCCCCCAGAGGCTGGACGAGCGTATTCACACTGCCGGTTGTCATGACGGATTTCTACGGGGGGAGCCTTCAACCTGCATCCGGAGAGCCAAAACCGGGCAGGGCTACCACTATCCAACCAAATCTACCTTATCTGATTGAAACGTATCAACTTACCAAAGAACCAAGCGGGCGCACCCTCGTAACTCGGGGATGGACGCCAGAGTAACACTTTCCGCTCGGCGGTGAGCAAACATTTTCACACGGCGGACGTGACTTTCCGCCGCCGTGCTGCCGTTGAATTCACCCGGCTGCACCAGTGGACGGGAGAACTTCAGGCCCAGCAGGTAGTAACCTTCCGCCGGCGTGGTCCTGAGAGTCTTGGCCCGCAGGCTTCGCGACACCCGGGGCAGCAACGCCAGGGCTGCCACCGGAGCGCTCGGAATCTCAAGCTGGACCTGCGACACAGGTGGCAGAACGCGCCGGACCGCGACCAGCATGCCTCCAGCGCTGACATTCAATGCCGTGGCGAACTCCAGGAATTCCTTGCCCTTCCCGTCGCGGCTGCGCACGAAAACCGGGATGGCCAGCGGCAACCTTGACCACTTTCGCCGCTCGGTCCCCGGCCTCGCGCCATTCATGCAGACCTTTCCTCCAGCCCCACCCCCGAACGGGAGCACCCCAGGGGCCAAATCTAGGGCAAATACCGGATCAAACCCCCGGAAAGCCCAAGAGTCCCACCTATCCCGACCCCAAAACCCCCATCGCCACCGAGGTTTGCTGGCCTCAGCTTCGTTTTTTGTTCGGGCGCTTCCTACCGCGATTCCTGAAACCGAATCACCGGAAAGTGCAAGCTTTTGCTACACTTGGGTAATTCCGTTGCATTTTTCGTTGACAACGATATAGGCCTCCAATACGATTTTCGTATTGGCACTCTTCCTCATCAGTCGAGTGCGACTTCCCTCCCCGAGTAAAATCTGTGGTATTCCTCATGGCCACTGCCCAGAAGAACACGTGTGTGCCCGACGCTCCGGGAGCAGCTCCGGCGCCTGGGAGGACGCACGACCCTGCCCTCAGTCCTGCGGCAGACGTTCCCAGTCCGGAGAATCTTCTCCAGGAGTACACCGAACTGCGCGAACGCTTTCAGCGCACCACCAATGCCCTGGCCTCAGCCGCGCACGATCTTAAGACTCCGCTGTCGATTTTGAATGGCTACGTCGAACTGCTGCAAAGCGAAAAACTTGGCCCGCTGAGTGAACGCCAGCGCGAAGTGTTGCGGGACATGCAAGCCAGCGGCAAGCGGCTGCAGCAGTTCATCCAGGATTTCCTGACCTACAGCGCGCTCGAAACCGGCGGCCTGCACATGCAGTTCGAGCCCGGCAACATCAACGACTGTCTTTCCGAAGTGTGCCACCTGTGGTCGAACCGCTTTCAGGAAAAGGGGCTCGCGCTTTATTTTCTGGCGAACGACAAGTTGCCGATTTTTCCCTTCGACTCCCCCAAGCTGGAGCGCGTGATCTCGAACCTGTTGGAAAATTCTTTCAAGTTCACGCCTCAGGGTGGAACCGTATGGCTCCACGCCGAACCGCACATGTGGGATCGCCGTGCGGCCGCACTGCCTTCTGCCGCCGAGCGCCGCCGCCAGAACCTGACCCATCCCAACTCGCTGAAGATCAGCGTTTCCGACACGGGTCCGGGAATTTCGCCGGAATTTCATCTGGAAGTTTTTGACGACTTTTTCCGTCTTCCCGGCACCGAAAGCCAGGAAGGCATGGGCCTTGGTCTCGCCATCGCGCGCAGGCTGGTGCAGGGCATGGGCGGCAAGATTTGGGTGGAGAGCGAGCCGGGCGGAGGCTGCAAGTTTTCTTTCCTTGTACCCTACAAACCCGCCGCTGCCGCCACCGCCAAAGGGAAGACCCGATGAAACCAACCGCCAAAATCCTCCTGGTCGATGACGAGCCCGGCATGCTCCGCTACATCAAAACGCTGCTGGAAGTGGACGACTACAAAGTCGAGACCGCGACCACCGGCGAGGAAGCGCTGCATCTCGTGGAGAAGGGTCTGCACCCCGACCTGGTTCTGCTCGACGTACTCATGCCCGGCATCGACGGACTGCAGACGCTGGAGCAACTGCGCCAGATGCAGCCCGGCGTGAAGGTGGTCATGCTCTCCTGCGTCAACGACACGCGCAAAGTTGTGCACGCCATGAAACTGGGCGCGCAGGACTATCTCACCAAGCCTTTTCAAAAGGCCGAACTGGACGCGGTCATCGATCTAAGTCTGGGCCAGGGCAAACAAACTTACAGCGGAGAAGTGGAAGAACTCTCCGAGGACGTTTTCTTCATCGCAGCCAGTCCCGCCATGCGTAAGATCCGCTCGCAAGCCGCGCTGGTGGCCAACGTGGACATCCCTGTGTTGCTGCTCGGAGAGAGTGGCACCGGCAAAGAAGTTCTGGGACGCCTGATTCACAAGCTTTCCCCGCGCGCCCATCGCACTTTCCTGAAGGTCAACTGCGCCGCCGTCCCCGCCGACTTGCTCGAGAGCGAACTATTCGGCTACGAGCCCGGAGCCTTCACTGGCGCCACCCACGCCAAGCCCGGCAAGTTTGAGCTCTGCAATAAAGGCACGATTCTGCTCGACGAGATCGGCGAAATGCCTCCGGGACTCCAAGCCAAGCTGCTGCACGTGTTGCAGGATCAGCAGTTCTCGCGCCTGGGCAGCCGCTCCGTGATCAAGGTGGATGTACGCATTCTGGCCGCGACCAATATCAACATTCCCGAAGCCCTGGCCAACAAGCGCTTGCGCGAGGATCTCTACTACCGTCTCAATGCCTTCACCATGCAGATTCCGCCATTGCGCGAGCGCAAGGAAGAAATTCCCATTCTGCTCAAGCATTCCATGTCGCGGATGGCGGAGCGGTATGCCCGTTCGCCCCTCCCGCTCTCTCCCGCGTTGCTGCAGGCCTGTCAGGATCATTCCTGGCCCGGCAATCTGCGCGAGCTGAATAATTTCCTGAAGCGCTACTTGATTCTTGGCGATGAAGCCCTGGCGGTGACCGAACTACTGCCCAAAAATGATGGCAACGGCGGCGTACGGGGAGATTCGGCGGCCAAGGGCGCGGAGCCTGCCGGACTAAAGTCCCTGGCGCGCACCGCCAAGGATGAAGCCGAAGCGCAAGCCATTACCCGCGCTTTGGAACAGACCAACTGGAATCGTAAGCAGGCGGCCGCCATCCTGCAAATCAGCTACAAGGCTCTGCTCTACAAGATCCGCCAGTATGGGATCGCCGAAGCCAAAAGCCACCACAAGCTTTCGGCCGGGGCCTAGATTGCACGCAACCCTTTCGCACCGAACCTGCCGCCCCGCAGCCATTCTACGGAACCGTCAAATAGACCGTAGCGCTCTTGGTGTCGCTGCCGGCGCTGGCGTTGACGACGATGGGATAGGTCCCCGCCGGCGTTCCACTAACGGGCGGCTGCGTACTGCTGCTGCTGCACGCGGGCAGCAGCGCGAGTAAGGCAAAGACAACACACAGCAGCAACATTCCCGCGATGCGCCGGCGCCGCCGGTCGCCTCCCACTCCCACACCGAGCAGTGCCAGCCCGGGAACGCACAACCAGAGCGCATAAAAATGTTGCCTCTCCAGGCTGGCTGCGGGCAGCACCACGGGGCGGGCCGTGGTGGTGACGTTCAACGTACTTGCCCCGGGACTCGCACTCTGCAGGGTGACCGAGCTCGAAGTGAAAGCGCATGCAGCCCCGGTGGGCACTCCTGAACAGGAGAGCGAAATGTTGGTGCCATAGATGGGATGAGGGAAGAGTTGCACTTGATATGTGGCCGTATCCCCCGCCGCCTGCACACTCGCGCTGCTGGGGCTGACCGCGACGCTGTAATCCGACATCTTCGCCGGCACCGACACCTGGGCCTTGACGATGTTGTTCGGTCCGATTACCTGCACGGTGCCGCCGTTAAACGTGGCCTCATTCCCGGTGCTGCTTGCGGTGGGCGTCACCACGATCGTAACCGTCGCTGTCGAGCCTGCCTGCAGTGACGGGATGGTGCAGTTCACGCTGGCGGAAGTCGAGACCCCGCTGCAGGTTCCCGAAGTAGCGCTGGCGGATACGAACGTAACCGGCTGAATCGTCACCGCCGCGCTCAGGTTGTCGGTGACCGTAATGTTGGTGGCCGGATCGGGGCCGTTGTTGGTCACCGTGTAAGTGAACGTAGCCTGGGTTCCGGCGCTGATATAGGTCTGGTTCGTGCCCAGAGTGAGCTGACCCACAATCGATAAACTCGCAGCCGTCCCCAGTTGGGTGACAAACGCGTCGTAACCACCCTTGTTCGTAGCCTGCAGGGGCGTCGACACCTGCAGATCCGGCGAATTGGTGTCGCCGGCGAAGTAGGCGTTCTGGTTGACATCGAGAGTAATTCCCGTGCCCTGGTCCACGCCGCTCCCGCCGAAGTAATTGGACCAGGAGGCGGTGGTTGTTTGCCCGACCACTGCGACCGTGTTCAGGCGAGCCATGAACGCGTCCTGCACGCCATTCAGGTGGCTCTGAATATCGTTGTTGGCGGGGAATACGGGGAAGTCCGGCGACTGGGTCCATCCCGTGACCAACGCACCACTGGCCGCGTCCACCGTGATCGCAAGTCCGGCTTCGTCCGCACTTCCACCAAGATACGAGAAGTAGGTCAGCGACACATTCGTAGCAACTGTTCCGGTAGTAGTCGGATTGCTGAGCCGGGCCACAAATGCGTCATTCGGGGCAGGACTCGGGGGCGCAGTACACGCCGTGCCCGCCGGCGGGTTCACCGGCGTGTCAAGACAGACCTGATACGCCGCAAAGGTGAGCAGCGACGCTACATCGGTTGAATTCGTGGTTCCGGTAATGTACACGTTGGCTGCACCCGCATCGAGCGCAATCCCCGTGCCCGAGTCCGTCTCTGATCCTCCGACATACGTCGACCATAGCAGTTGCGATCCCAGCGCCGCGTTCGGATTCAGCTTAGCCACGAAAGCGTCTGCGTTGATGGTCGTCGTGGTGTTCGAGCAGGTCGGGGGAGTAACGATAACAGTCGGAGGAGCCTGATCGAGGCAAGGCTGGTATGCATTCAGGATGGGGAAGTCGGTAGTCTGGCATCCCACGCATCCCGCGTAGATGAAGTTCGTCGTGCCGGTAAAGTACATGTTGCCGTTGGCGTCCACCACGATGCCGCCGCCGGTGGCAATCGGCGTCGTCGTATCGAAGTTGCCTCCGCCAAAATAGGTCGAGTAGGCTATGCTGCCCGTCCGGGGTGCGTTCGTATTCACCTTGGTCACGAAAAACTGGATGGGTGCCCGTGGCGTGCTTTGATACGCCAGCGCCTGCGGCAGCGTGCTCGCAGGAAATTGATCGGTGGTGCTGGCCACGTCATTTGAGGTGGTGGTTCCGGTAACGTAAATGTATCCCTTGGAGTCAATCGTCATCCCGCTGGCCATGTCGGTGCCATTGCCCGACAGATACGACGAATAGACCAGCGCCGTGGCGACATTGTTCAGGTTGTTCAGTTCGGTGACGAATACGTGCGAGGCGCCGGTGCTACCGACTTCGGGGGCCGTTTGATAGGCAGTCAAAGTCGTGGGAAAGTCGGCGGAAGTAGTCGTGCCCGCCACGAAGGGATCTCCAGCGCCGTCTACCGCGATTCCAACTGGAGTGTCGGTGCCGCTGCCCCCGAGGTATGTCACGTAAACAAGTACCGCTGGGTTCGAGCCCTGGGGCGGCGTGATCTTGGCAATGAAGGCGTTCTGCGCACCGTTGAGCGTCGTCTGGTACACCCCGACGGCCGGCAGATTCGCTGACGCCGTGGATCCGGCCAGGTAGATGTTACCGCTGCCGTCGACCGCAACGGAAGGCGCATGCTCATCTCCGCTGCCCCCAAAATACGTGGAGAAGGTCAGTACCGGATCAATCACCAATTCGCGCGCGTGATCGTAGGGTCCAATCGCAAACCCGGCCCGATTAGCGCCGCGCACCACGAAGCTGCCCTCCACTTCCTGCTGTCGGCCCGCGATCTCCTGGTAGACGCGCGGAGCTTCCAGCCGCACGCTGCCGCCTTCGCCCTTGATCACCAGAGCGCCGTCCTTCAGTTCAAGCTGTTTCGCTCCCCCAAATTCCAGCTCCGCTTGCTCAGGATTGGACCCCGGCGCAACCTCAAAGTCGTATTCCAGCCGTCCCTGATTTCCGTAAAAGACCAGATTGATGCCGGGATAAACATTCTCGTAGCGCACGCCTGCGTACTGCGGAACGTTGTGCCGCCACTTCGCTGGATCGTTTCCCAGAAAGTAGTTCGTCTTCCCCGGAAGGGGATCGGTAGCAGTCAAGCTGGGGTTCGGATTGGCGCCCGCCAGCTTCATCTGCAGCACCTCGGCGCGCACCCCTGATCCAGACCCTTCCTGCTTCGCCGAATTCTGCTTCGCGGCTTGGGATTGCAGGCTCAGAATCGCGCCCTCGGAGCCCAGGAAAAGGCTGTATCCGGAGCCCCGGGCCACAAACTTCACCCGCCGGTCCGATGGGTCGAGATTCCCCTGTCCCTGATTGGGTTCGAACCTCAAAGGCAGACCGCCAAAAAGCGCCATCGCCTCATGGGCCTGCACCCCGCGTTCGCCTTCGCTAGACAGGCCCTGCTCCTGACCCAGCGCACTCGGCGGAATCGCTGCCAGGTTCTGCGTCGCGGGAATATGAGCCGCGGCGTTCGCGGCCAACTGGCGTGAGCGGGAACCCCACCCGAGAACCATGCATCCTGCTCCGACCAGCACCAGCCCGGCCAGCAGGATACGAACTCCTACCACGGATGTTCCCAGCCAACGGTGATCAACGTTCACGCGTTCCTCCGATGCAGTCAAGTCAGTTTCGCTCCCATCGTTTCTCATTCAGATCGTTCTTCATTCAGATCGTTTTCACTCAGATCGCTTCTAACTTAAGGTCATTCGCTCAGAATCAGTGGAGAGATTGGAGACGGCGCACGAGTCACTTGAGCCTCGCGCCGGCGAACCTGCCCGTGGCTTGCTGGTCACTGGAACTGGCGGAAAAATTAAATAACTACTTAAACATCTGAAGGATAGACAAGTCAAGCCAGCCTCTCCGCAGAAAAGTGGCTCCGTTCACCCTTTGAGCCCCCGGGGGGCTTCTTTGCGATCTTTGCGAATTCCTTTGCGTCCTTTGCGGTCAAGTTCTTTTTCTTTTGTAGCACCCGATTCCGAAGAACGCCATTGACCACACCTACGGCCGCCGCCGCTCCAAGAATCGTCAGATGCGCCGGAGTGCACCGAAAGATGCCGCGCCTGGCACGAAAGTGGCACGAATAGAATTGCGACCAGGGTAAGGCTCGTAATCTTTCTGCAACCACTTGCATGGACCGGGATCAACCCACGGCCAACGGCTGCGGAAACCGCTGATTCTTCGCGGAAAACTTCCGACTCTCCCGGCAGACCGATGGCAGCGGGATTGCTCGCTACCCCACAGAGCCATGCGCGCTTGCGCGTCCTCCCAGGGCTCTGGCGATCGCTTGTTCCGGATTCCGGACAGATTAACCGAGTCAATTCCAACCGGCATTTTGCTGTTGCAAACTACCGGTAGTTCTATACATTGAGGGCTACAGATTTCCGCTTTCCGCGGAACTCCGGCCTTAGGTCTTCGGGGCAGTTGCCGTCTGCGGTCGCTTTTCTTTGCATTCCGCGCTCCGGGGCGGAGCGCTCTAGCATGCAATCGAATTCACAGGATCGGCGGACGATGCGGCGGTTTGACATGCGCCTCCCCGCCATCGTCCGGCTGGAAGGGGCCAACGAGTTCCATACCGAAACCCAGAACGTCAGCGCGCGCGGCGTTTTCTTCTACCTGGACCGCGCGGTTTCCGCCGGCACCAAGCTCGAAGTCACCCTGACCTTCCCTCCCCATGTCACTCTCACCGACGCCGTCCGCGTCCGTTTCACCGCCCGCGTGATTCGGGTGGAGAGCCCGCTTCCCTCCTTGCGCATCGGCACCGCTGCCATGATCGAAGACTACGAATTCCTCCGCTCCAACGGCAGTCCCGATTTCCTCACCGCTCTGCAGAAGGAATGGAAGTCAGCGAACTGAAGGCGCGCGGCCTGAAGCTTGTTGATTAGGTGCCCGCCTACTTCCCTTTCCCCAACTCCTTCATCTCCCGGCGCAGGCGGCTGAATCGCCGGACCAGGCTGCCGATGTAGCAGGCATGAATCAGCCAGGTGGCCGCATAGGCGGCGTAGAGGAATTTGAGCGATTTCATTGCGGCCTCCGGTTCAACGGAACGCTGGCCGCTGCACCCGCCCCCACCAACGACTCCATGGCGTGGGCCTCTTCCACTTCGCGGTGCAGCACCTCCAGCCGGAAGCGCGACCAGCACACCAGAAATGCAAAGCAAAGAAATGCCATCCAGCTGATCAGCAGCACGTGCAGCATGCGCGGATCCATCGAACCGCCTCCACCTATCACCGGCTGCGGGTGCTGGGTGCGGAAAAACCAGATCGAAAAATAAACCAGCGGCACATCCAGCGCTCCGCAAACCGCCAACGCCGCGGCCAGCATCTGCGTCTGCGCGCTGGTGGAGAAACGCCTCAGCGCCAGATAACTTACGTAAATCAGCCACAGCACCAGCGTCGAAGTCAGCCGGATGTCTCCCGGCGCCCACCAGATTCCCCACACCGGGCGCGCCCACAAAGGCCCCGTTACCAGCACGATGGTGCAGAAGACCACGCCCACCTCCGCCGTCGTGACCGCGAGCACGTCAACGCGCTCTCCGGGAAACCACCGCCCAATCAAAAAATAGAACGCCGGAATCGCCAGCACGGTCGTCGCCACCGCGCCCGGCTCGATCTTGATCGCCGCCAGTTGTTGGTGGACCTGCGGGATAAAAGGCACGACGACGCCGATCACGCCGATCGCAATCACGACCCATTTGGCCGCCGTTTTCGACGCCGGCTTCGCATTCACCAGATATCGAATCGAGGCGATGAAATTAATGAAAAACAACAGGAACGCCGTCCACGCCGACGGCACATGATAGTAAATGATGCGGTACACATCCCCTTGCAGCGCATCGGTGGGCGCCACCACCAGCGCCTGATACAGGGCGTAGGCCAGCAGAATCGCCGTAACTACCGAGAGGATGGGGAAGAGCCGCTTCATTCCGCGTGCAGAATCGTTTCAAACAGCGCCAGACAAGCTGTAGTAAACACCACATCGTAGGTGAGAAGCAACACGATGTAGAAATGCGCCGGATTTTCGCCGGTAAGAACCGCCGTCGTCCCCGCCACCATTCCCAGCACCGCGGGAATCGAAATCGGAAACAGCAGCAGCGGCAGCATGATCTCGCGATTGCGGGTGCGCAACGACATCGCCGCAAAAAATGTGCCGTTCACTACCAACGCCCAGGTGCCCAGAACCGCTATCGGAAGCAACTGCCAGGCCGGCCCCAAAACGCGCAGATTGTAAAAAATAATGAACAACGGAGTCATCAGCGCCTCCAGCACGCTGACGAAAATAAAATTGCCCAGCACTTTCGCCAGAAACAGCGCATTGGCCGGAGCCGGGGACACCCGATAGGCGTCCAGCACCTGATTGCGCAGTTCCCGCGCCCAGGTTTGGTTCAGCGCCACCACCGCCGCGAACAAAAACGCCACCCAGATCAACCCGCCCACAATATGACGTGACTCTTCCGCCAGGGGATCGAACGAGAAGCTGAAAATCACCACCACCAGCAGAGAAAAGAACAGCATCGAGTTGAGCGCATCTTTCGAACGCCACTCCAGGCGGATGTCTTTCTTCAATGTTGCCAGCGTAACTGCCCAGAGCGAATTCATCGCATCCCCGCGCCGGCAAAATTGCTGGGCAGGTCGGCTGTTCGCTCCACAATCTGTCCCGCCTGCATCCACACAAACTCGTCAGCCACGCCGTCAAGCAGCAACGCCTGATGCGTCACCACAAAAACAGTTTTCCCGGAATCACGCATCGCCTTGAGCAGTCCGACCATCTCGCGCGCCGAATGCACGTCCACGTTGGAGAAAGGCTCATCCAATAGCAGAACTTTCGGATCGTGCAGGATCGCCCGCGCCAGCGACATCCTCTGCCGCATGCCCTGCGAGTATTGCCCGACCGGCCGCGTCAACTCCGGATCGAGCCCCACCGCCCGAATCACCTCTTCGCAGCGGGCATCCCCGCCAATGCCGTAGAGCCCGGCAAAGTAGCGCAGATTCTCCATCCCGCTCATCTCGTCATACAGCAGCGACGGATGCGCCATGTAGCCAAGGTCGCGGCACGCGGCCTGCGGAGTCCTGCCGAAAATTAGAATCTCTCCCCGCGTCGGTGGCGCCAGCCCGGCCAGCGCGCGCAACAGCGTTGTCTTTCCGGCTCCGTTGTCACCCAGGATCGCGTGGAAGCGTCCCGCGTCAAACTCCGCCGTCACTCCCCGCAGAGCGGCAAAGCGTCCGAACTGCTTGATGACGTTGCTGACGGTGATAAGCGCGGACGTGGCTTCGGTCACGGGTGGTTAGAAGAACAGAGCGTGCTTCAAAGATGTTCTCGGTACGGCCGGCCTACCCTGGCTGCTGAAGAATACGCGATTCGTATCACGATTCGTATCGCGATTCGTGTCACGATTCGTTATCACGACTCGTATCACGATTCGTATCAGGGCATCGCTTCAGCGATGCCGCAAACCAGCCTGCATAAACCCGCCTTCAGGCGCCGCGGTCCAGGCTTGCCCCATGCAGCTTCGGGTACTCGTGATAAGAACCTTGTGGGCTATGGCGAAAAAGATTCAGTTCGACACGCCTAATGGGCCGCTGGGCTGCGCCTGCGTTATGCTTTTCGCCGGCTCGCTGGATTGCATGCCATTCGCCGGCGTGCCCGGCTGCTTCGGCGCATATTTCGACGCACACTTGGCCTGCAGTCCCTTGGCATGGAACACGCCATCGTGGCCGAAGTTTCCGTCGGCCAGGGCCTGCGAGTCGTCCTTGAACGTGTCGGGCGGGGCTTCGGTGCCCGTGTAATCCACGGGGAGGGTCTGAGTTTCCTCGACCAGCACAAACTGCACGTGCGTTCCCACTCGCTTGATCGAGCCCGGCTGCACGTTGCCCGCAACTCGCAGCCGTTTCGTGTAGGCGCCATTGCCCATGGTGTGCAGCTCTTTGATGGTGACGTAGTAACTCTTGCTGTCCTGCACCCCGGTGTAGGCCAGATAGCCCAGCAGCAGAATAATCACCGCCGTCGCCCCACCGAATTTGAGATAAGTCTTGCTTTGGCTCGACATAGAACTCCCCGAAGGGGATAGACCCCACTTTCAAACTCTACGCGTCACACACCCCAGAATCAAGATTCAACAGGACCATCCACCGATGTCCAGATGGCCATGGAGATCACCGTTCCCCGGGAAAAAGCCTGCCTCCGATAGAATCTAAACCAGTGGGCCTTCTCCTGCGCGTGCCTTCGCGGCCTTAGTGGTTGTTTGGATTCGCCAAGCCACCGGGACACTGGGATCACGCATGAAACGGGCTGCGATGTTTTAACGAAAGGCTAGACCCTCTTATGATTCATCCTTGGCACGACGTAACTCCCGGCGACAAGCTCCCGCAGGAATTCGACTGCGTGATTGAGATCCCCTTCGGCTCCAGCGTGAAGTACGAACTGGACAAGTCGAGCGGCCTGATCCGCCTCGACCGCATTCTCTATTCGGCCGTCTACTATCCCGCGAACTACGGCTTCATTCCGCAGACCCTGGCCGAGGACGACGACCCGCTCGACGTGTTGGTTCTCTGCCAGGAGACGGTGGTTCCACTCACCATCATTCACGCCCGCGCCATCGGCCTGATGACCATGATCGACGCCGGCAAGCAGGATCACAAAATCATCGCCGTCGCCACCGAAGATCCCGAGTTCAATTCTTACCGGGAGGCCGCCGAAATGCCGCCCCACCGACTGCTCATGCTGCGCCGGTTTTTTCAGGATTACAAACAGCTCGAAGGCAAGGCCGTCGAGGTCGATGAGATTCGCCCCCCGGGCGAAGCGTACCCCATCATCCGCGACGCGCTCCACCGCTACAGCGAGCAACGCCGCAAGGGATTCAAGAGCGCCCCGGCGAAAATCTAGGCCTGGCATCGGTCGCCGGGCAGTTGCAGAGACCCAGGAATTATCCTGGTTCCCACGCTCGCCAACGCGGCCGCCAACGCCGCACGTTCTGGCAATATTCTTCGTAGTCCTTGCCAAACTTCCCCCGCAGCGTCGGCTCTTCATAGAAGACGACAAACAAATGCACGCCCAGGGCAACCGCCGCCACGGCAGCGATCGCGGCTATGCTGGCGTGCCCGAAGACGATCCACAGCCCAATCCATCCCGCGGCAAAACCCACATACATCGGGTTCCGCACGTAACGGTAAAAGCCCACAACCACCAATCTCTGCGGAGGAATGACCGGCATCGGCGTTCCCCGTCCAGTCCACCCAAAGTCCCAGATGCATCTCAGGGCCACTGCGAATCCCAGCACCGACGGAATTGCAGCCAGCCATCGCCAGCGCGCCGCCCCCGCCGCTTCCACGCGAAAACCGAGCCATCCCGGCAGCAGCCAGAACCACAAGGCGAAGAAGGCTGCGCCTACGGCCAGCGCCGCCACGGCGCTCAACCATTGATCTCTCCGCCGGTCCTTGCGCTCGACCGCCGGAGCACCGTCAGATTGTCCCTGCGTCATAAGCTCTCCTGTGGCCCACATTATGCTGCCCCTGCCCGAAAACAATCCGCCAATCAAAAAGAACTTGACTTAATGTACTAGTCTTATAGTACACTGATACGCATGGCAAGAACAACCCAGAGCGCCGCCCCCTTTCAGTTTGCGCTCGACCTGCACAGCGGCGTCCCCGTCTACCGCCAGCTCATCGACCAGGTGCGGGGCGGCGTGGCCTCGGCATCGCTCAGAGCGGGCGACCAGTTGCCCACGGTGCGCCAGCTGGCTGTCGATCTTGCCATCAATCCCAATACCGTGCTGCGAGCTTATCGGGAACTGGAACTGGGCGGCCTGCTGGAGACGCACCAGGGTACGGGAACATTCGTCGCCAACAGGAAACCGGAAAAGAACTCGGCCGAGCGGGAACGTCAACTCGGCCAGATGGCGGGGGAATTCGCGGCCCGCGCAGGCGGCGCCGGATTCACCGTTGAAGATTTGATCGAGCGTTTGCGCGACTTGTTGCCTGCTTCCGCGCAGTCTCGTCCCACCCAAAGGAGATAAACGTCATGGCGAAAATTCGATTGAACGAAGTCAGTGGTATCGCCCGCTTGCTGTTCGCAATCAGCCTCGTGATTGGTCTCGCGGTGTCCCAGACAGTTCACCACCCGGCGCCAGCCATCATCGGAGCATTGGTCGGCCTCTACTTTCTGTTCGCGATCAAAGTCGTGCGCCAGTGGGAAAAGGTCGCCGTCCTGCGCCTGGGCCGCTACGTCGGCCTGCGCGGCCCCGGCTGGTGCCACATCATCCCCATCGTCGACACGCTCAGCTCCTATGTGGACCAGCGCGTGCGCGTGGCCAGCGTCTCGGCGGAGTCCACGCTCACCCGCGACACCGTTCCCGTCAACGTCGACGCCATTGTTTTCTGGATGGTCTGGAACGCGGAGAAATCCATTCTCGAAGTCGAGAACTTTATCGACGCCATCAACATGAGCGCGCAAACCGCGCTGCGCGAATCGATCGGCCGCCACGAACTCGCGCAAATGATTACCGAGCGCGAAATGATGGGCCGCGAACTGCAGCGCATTCTCGACGAGAAGACCAATCCCTGGGGCATCACCGTGCAGTCCGTCGAAATCCGCGACGTCAAAATTCCGGCCGGCCTCGAAGACGCCATGTCGCGCCAGGCGCAAGCCCAGCGCGAGCGCCAGGCCCGCATCATTCTCGGCCAGGCCGAAAGCGAAATCTCCGCCAGCTTCGTGCAGGCCGCGTCCGCCTATGCCGAAAACCCAGTAGCCCTGCACCTGCGCGCCATGAACATGCTCTATGAAGCCATCAAAGAGAAAGGCGCAATGGTCATCGTCCCTTCGACCGCCGTCGAAACCATGGGCCTCGGCGGAACCCTGGCCACTGCGTCTCTAGGCGGAGCCAAACCGTAAATACGCCCCGTAGGGGCGACCGACAATAGCCCTGCGCTTCCAGCGCCGGGTAACACCAGCCACCGGAACCGCGTCCCGTAGGGATGCCTGAGACTCACGCTCTCTCTCTACCCCGAGGGCATTTGCCCAAAAGGAGAAAATCCATGAATTCGCCCACGCCAAAAATTTCCCTACTAACCATCGCCGTGCTACTCGCTACGCTGCTCCTCCCCGCCCGCACAGCCAACGCCCAGCAATTGCAAAAAGGCATCAGCGTGCAGATGGCCGTCACGAGTCACGCCACGCCCATGCCCGACGCCGACGATGCAGACGCTTGGATCGTAACCGTCAGGCGTGACGGTGCTGTTCATTTCGAGCTTGAGATGGTATCGGACGAGGGTCTGTTGCAGGCCATGAAAAGCCGTCGGCGCAAACCCGACCAAAGGGTTTACATCAAGGCCGACGCTCGAGCACCCTTCGCCGCTGTGGAAAGAGCACTCGACGCCGCCCGCGCCGACCTCTTCGATAGCGCGGTCCTCCTCACCGCGCAAAACGATTCGCCAGCGCCGGGTGTCATGGTTCCCCCAACAGGACTGGAAGTCAGCCTCACGCAGCCTACCTCGACGGCCACTGTTGTCGAACTGCGCATGTCCGGTCACCGGGCCGCCGCAACCATCAACAGAGAAGCAACCCCATGGGACGAACTGCAAGACAGCGTAAGACAACATCTGCAGGATCAAACCGAGAACGTTGTCCGTGTGCAGGCATACGGCACAGTGCCATTCACAGAAGTCGTCCGCGTGATTGATCTGTGTTTCGCAGCCGGAGCCAAGATCACGATTGCGACGGCAGAGCTGTGAACCTCAGGCACAGCCCTTGCCAGGTGCCCCACGTCTCGCTTCTTTATGCGAGATGTGGGCCCTGCGCCTCACCACACGTGGCAGGCGTTCTCCGCCACCATGGGCTGCCCCGCCTTGCATCCCCACGCCTTCTGGAACTCCGGCATATTCTGCACCACGCCATCCACGCGATACTTCCCCGGCGAATGCGGATTCGTGCTGACCTGCATCCGCAAATATTCCGGCCGCTGCTTCTCGCACCACACCCGCCCGAATCCCAGGAAGAATCTCTGTTCCGGCGTGTAGCCGTCGATCTTCTCCCCTTCCTTCCCCGTCTTGTCCTCGGCAATCAAATGTTCCAAAGCCATCAGCGCGATGCGCGCCCCGCCATTGTCCGCGGTGTTTTCGCCGAGGGTAAGCCGGCCATTCAGCTTGAGGTTGTCGACGGCTACAAAGTTCGAGTACTCATCGGCCACACAGCTCACCCGCTTCTCGAACTCCTTGCCATCCTGCTCCGTCCACCAGTCGCGCAGGTTGCCCTGCGGATCGAACTTGCGCCCCTGGTCATCGAAGCCATGCGTGAGTTCGTGCCCAATCACCAGCCCGATGCCGCCAAAATTCACCGCGTCGTCCATGGTCTTATCGAAAAACGGCGGCTGCAGAATGCCCGCCGGAAACACGATCTCGTTGAACGACCCGCTGTAGTACGCGTTCACTTCCGGCGGAGTCATGCCCCACTCCTTCCGGTCCAGTGGTTTGCCGATCTTGGCAATCTGCCGCTTCGATTCGAACTCGTTGGCGCGCTGTATATTCCCCACCAGATCGTCCGGCTTGATCACGACCGAACTGTAATCGCGCCAAACATCGGGATAGCCAATCTTATTGCGGATGGCCTCCAGCTTCACCTTCGCCTGCTTCTTGGTGTCGTCGCTCATCCACGAAAGACTCTGAATGTCCTCGCCCAGCGATGCCTCCAGCGCATCCACCATCTTGAGCATGCGCTTTTTGCCATCCGCTCCAAACGTCGCCTCCACGTAGCGCTGCCCCAGCGCCTCTCCCAACGATCCGTCCACCAGATTGACGCAGCGTTTCCACCGATCCTGGATCTTTTTCTGCCCGGTCAGCGCCTGCCGCATTTTGAAATTGGCCTCCACAAACGGCGGCGAGAGCCATGGAGAAGCCGACCGCAGCAAATGCCAGCTCACATAAGTCTTGAGCGCATCCAGAGGCAGCGCCGCGATCGCTCCGCTCACTTCCTTGAAAAAATCCGGATTCGTGACATTCATCGCGGTGAACTCTGGTGCGCCCACTGCCGCGAAGTAGCGATTGAAATAAAACTCCGGCGCCATCGCGACCACCTCGTCGCGAGTCATCTTGTGGTCGCGATTCTTCGGATCGCGCATCTTGGTGCGGTCCATCGCATCCGCCGCCAGTAGGGTTTCCACCAGCAGCACGGTTTGCGCCGACACCGCTGCCTGTTGCGGCGTCTGCCCCGCCAGCGTAAACAACTGGGTCGCATACTCCGCGAGATGTCTCCGCATCTCGACTTTATCTGCGTCGTCTTTGATGTAGTAATCCCGGTCGGGCAGCGACAGACCACCCTGTCCAATGTAGGCGATCACCTGATCCGCGTTGTGCAGATCCGACGCCGCATAAAAATTGAACAGTGGATTGGGCCCGATAAGGTGAATATGCGCGATCTCATCGATCAGTTCACGCTTGTCCTTCACTGCGGCGACGCGCTCCAGTTCCGGCTTGAGCGGCGCGATTCCCTTCTCGTCGACCGCCTTCTCGTCCATGCACGATCCATACAAGTCGCCGATCTTCTGATCGATGGCGTTCCGTCCCGCCCCGCCCGCCGCGGCCTTCTCCAGAATTCCCTTCTCGATCTCCATGTTGCTCTCATCAAGTTCCGAAAAACTCTGCCACGACGCCCGGTCCGCCGGAATCTCGGAATTCTTGATCCAATTTCCGCAAGCATACTGGTAGAAGTCCACGCACGGATCAATACTCTTATCGATGTTGTCGATGCTGAATCCAGCGCCCGGCTTGGCAGCTGACGAAGATTGCGAGAAACTGGCGGCAGTCACCAGCAACAGGAAAGCCGGCAGGAAACGGAACACGCGCATGAGGAATCTCTCCTTGGGCAGCGATGATGGGGCAGCGATCACGAGCAACGGTTGAGATTCTATGCCCGCCATTCCAGATCAGCAAACCAACAGACACGCAACACCAGACGCTCGTTTTGTATCACTCGAAGGAAACCAGCGTCAGGGCAAGTTACATCCACGAAAACGGCCAACTCTTGCAATTCGGGCAGAAAATCTGAGCGCGAAAACCTCTGTGATCCCCGGTGTCCTCCGTGGTGAATGCCGGTTCCAAGCCGGAACACGAACTCTTGTCGTCCCTCCTTTCCGGCAACGCGCTTATAATCGAGACTCACCGAATTCCTGGCGTATTGAACGATTTCTATTGAACGATTGAAGAGGCGTCCGATCATGACTTCCGCAGATGGCAAAGGTATTGGCAACGGCAGTAACGGATACACCATCCCCCAACCCCGCGCCGACTGGCTCGCCCGCCGCAAAAAGGAAAACACGGACGGCAACTTCTCCCAGATGCACTACGCGCGCCAGGGTGTAATCACCGAAGAGATGTCGTTCATCGCCCACAAAGAAAAGCTGACGCCCGAGCTAGTCCGCGACGAAGTCGCCCGCGGACGCATGATCATCCCCGCCAACATCAACCATCCCGAGCTCGAGCCCATGGCCATCGGCGTAGCCAGCCTCTGCAAAATTAACGCCAACATCGGCAACTCCGCCGTCACCTCCGAAGTGAACGAAGAACTAAAAAAACTCCACACCGCCGTCCACTACGGCGCCGACACCGTCATGGACCTCTCCACCGGCGGCAACATTCACGAAATTCGCGAAGCCATCCTCCGCCATTCCCCGGTCCCCATCGGCACCGTCCCCATCTACGAAGCCATCGCGAGAGTCAAGCGTGTCGAAGATCTGAACGCCGAAGTCATGCTCGAAGTGATCGAAGAGCAAGCCGCGCAAGGCGTGGACTACATGACCATTCACGCCGGTGTGCTCATTCAATACCTGCCGCTGATTTCGAAACGCATCACCGGGATCGTGAGCCGCGGCGGCGCCATCCTTGCCCAGTGGATGGCCTACAACCACAAACAGAATTTCCTCTACGACCGCTTCGACGACATCGTCAAGATTTTCAAGAAATACGACGTCAGCTTCTCCCTGGGCGACGGCCTCCGCCCCGGCTGCGTCGCCGATGCCAGCGACGAAGCCCAGTTCGCCGAACTCAAAACTCTAGGCGAACTCACGAAGAAAGCCTGGGAGCACGACGTGCAAGTCATGATCGAAGGCCCCGGCCACGTCTCCATGGACAAGATCAAAGAGCAGGTCGAGAAAGAAGTCGAGCTCTGCTACGAAGCTCCGTTCTACACCCTCGGCCCGCTGGTCACCGATATCGCCCCCGGCTACGACCACATCACCAGCGCCATCGGCGCAGCCATGATCGGATGGTACGGCGCCGCCATGCTCTGCTACGTCACGCCCAAAGAGCACTTAGGATTGCCCAACGAAAAAGACGTGAAAGACGGCATCATCGCCTACAAAATCTCAGCCCACGCCGCCGACATCGCCCGTGGACGCCCCGGCGCCCGCGACCGCGACGACGCCCTCAGCTACGCCAGATACAAATTCGACTGGGAAAAGCAATTCGCCCTGTCGCTCGACCCCGAGACCGCCCGCAGCATGCACGACGAAACCCTCCCCGACGACTTCTACAAAGAAGCCGCCTTCTGCTCCATGTGCGGCCCCAAATTCTGCTCGATGAACTATTCGTCGAAAGTCGACGAATACAACAAGCAGGTACATGGGATCGAGAAGAAAGATTATTCGGAGTTGGTGGAGAGGCTGGTCTCGCTGAAATGACTTGTGGAGGGGCGGACGCCTCGTCCGCCCGCCGAGCGAAGCTCGGCATCCGCGTAAAGGAATGAACTAGGAGCCGCTGGACTGCCTAGCAGGTCGGAAACGGCGGATCTTTCGCCGGGTGCCCCATCCTTTCGCGCTCTTTGCGAAAGGGTGGGAGCGATGCAGCCAGGGACAACACTTTTCGCCGGGTTCGATAAGAGCGAAGGCGGTGTCAAGGACAAAAATAGGTGCTAATATAGTTGACTCAGTACTGCTGGGGCTACACCCATTTCAGGCCAAGTTTAATATTCATTCGGTTTAGCGGCATGTGCTCTATTTCGAAATGATCGCAGATGCCTGGGATTCGCGGATCTTTGTGTTCACTCTCCTGAGTGACTACGATACCTTCGAAGTCATCCCGGTCAACCTTAGCTCTTGCAATTAGCAGAGCGTCTCCGCCAGTAAGGAACTTTTTGGAGACTTCATAACCATACTTCCCCAGACAGAACGCCGAGATTTCCCCGAGAAGTTTCCTACTTTCATCGGTACAGCCGTGGGATGACCACATACCCTTACGGCTCTTCGTCCAGACGGCTATGGCATCAGGTTTTTCGCCATCTGCTCCCTTGACGATTTCATCAAAGACGGCCTTGTGGGTGACAATGTTGCCCTGATCTAGCTGCTCCTTAAACCACTCCCAGTATTTCGGAGAGTCGCGAAGAGGAAACAGTTCGCGATTGCACCAAATTACAGAACTGGCGTCGATCCAATACCTTTTCACTTGGAGGCACCCAACACCTCCAAATATCGGGATGCCGAAATTGGAGATACGCCGAACAGCGTTCCAGCTTCGGCGTATGTGGTTTTATGGCGTCGAAGTGATTCCACTACTGCGGCATTGAATTTGGCGCTATTTCGCAGTTCGAAGGAATTCCAGAAGTTACCGCCCGATTTTTTCTTTTCTTTGCCTCTCTTGGCGAGTTCGTGTCGCTTGTAAGCCTCATACTGTTCCTCAATTTTGGCGTAGAAAACGTCAGGTGTTATACGGTTTAGTTCGCGCGCTCGCCGAAGGATGACTAGGCTGCTGACCCTGAAATAATGGGCTGCGTGCATTACCTTCCGATCAAGCGTCGCTTGTGAGGACCAAACGGCAGGGAATTCATCTTCGGGAACTAAGAATTCAGCGGCGATGCTGTCACACGCGATTTCTACGATGTTCTGACTATCGCCTTTTCTGTCGGGCCTGCGGTCGGATACGCCAGCGGCTCCTATCCAAATATGTGCAATCTCGTGAGCAAACGTAAATATCTGTGCCGCCTTCGCGTCGTTGTCATTGATGAAAACTACTGGAACAAATGAATCTAACAGGACGAATCCCCTGAACTCCTGCACGCTCAAGGTGCGCCTTGTCGCGTGAGCAACAATGGCGCTGCGCATCACCAAAATTCCTTTTTCCTCTGCGCGGGAGATCAAGACTTTCAAAAAACCTTCAAAATTTGGCGCTCCTTCACGAACATTAGGGCTTATTCCAAGGGTAGACCGCATGTCGGCGGCGATAACCTTTGGCGAAGAATCCAAATTAAACCGACCAACAAAATCTAACTGCTTCGCAGAGTCAGAGAGTTCGGAGCGATACCATTCCTGGCGCGCCCTCGTCAGATCGAGAACGTCTAGCAGGTTTATAGAAGGGTTCCGAAGCGGGCTCGCATCAAGCGTCCTTCGATCTGGAATCTTTAGTGGCTCGTCTGGTGGAACCTCTTTCATGTACAGCATCGGATAAGCGATTCCTAGCCTATCCGCCAGTTTCTTGGCGGCTCCCTCAGAAGGAAATTCAGCCCCAGATTCCCAAGACTTGAGGCGATCTAGAGTGGTTTTTTTGCTAACTAGGGATGCGAGGGTAGCGCCGCTTCTTCGCAGCGCCCACGAAATCATTTTCCCGTTGATGCGGGCGACAGTCATTTCTTCATCTGGAAAGCTGACCATGATATATACTCGATTCTGGCAGCCTTCGCTTGAAGATTTTGTCGAGGGGTACTTCGTTGGGCACACTACGAGCGGGGACGCGCTGGCATGGCCAAACAACACCCTCAACCCTCCGCCAAGAATGAGTCGGGTGAGTTCGGCAACCTTTCGCGTCTGCTAGATAGACTTCTGAGAGTTCCGCACTCCAAGATCAAAGCGGAACTTGAGGCCGAAAAGAACGGAGCAACAAAGCAGAGGCGCGCTTCCGTCGGCCACGCTTACCGCGATGCCTCTTGATTCCCCTCCTTCCCGGCCAGTTCCTTATAGGTTATTTTCTTCCCGAACAGATTTCTTAATACCATGTCAAAGCGGTCTGCATCATTCTTCGGATTCTCTCTCGATCCGCGATTGTTGTAACGGAAAACCTGTTCGTCTAAATATTTCCGCATATGGAACGGTTCTACCGCAACATAGGTACCCGACAGATGCCGCTTGAATAGGCTCCAAAAGTTCTCAAGCCCGTTTGTGTGGACCTGTCCGCGAAGGTAGGTTTCCATGTGATTCACGAACCTCAGTGAACACCCAAAAGCGGCCATACGTGAACACCTGAAAAGCGGCCATACTTTCAGAAGAAACGTCCAGGACATTGACAGCAGCGGGAGGGTAAGTAGCCTCTCGCAACATGGCGAATGTCTTGAAGGACGAGAAGAAGCAGCAAATCATAGCCTTGGGACGACTGGGATGGTCTCTGCGCAAGATCCAAGAGGCCACGCGAGTGCGTCGAGAGACCATCAGCGCCTATCTGAGAGGCGCGGGTGTGGAAATATGGCCGCCGGGAAGATGGAAGCGCGAAGGTAAGGCAAAAGCGGCCATAGAGGTGATCACCGGCTCGGATGCAGCAAAACCGGCCATCGCGGGGCCTGGCGCTCGCCTCAACCCCAACCCCAACCCCAACCCCAACCCCAGCCCCGAAAACCTTTCTACTAAGGGAAAAGCAACCGCAACTTCAAAAGCGGCCATAGAGGTGATCACCGGTTTTGGCGTAGGGTTGAGCAGCGAGGAGTCAGAACATTCGAAAGCCGCGGGTTCGGCGAGCGCCTGTGAACCCTATCGGGAAATCATCGAGCTGGGTCTGAGTCGGGATCGCAATGCCATGGCAATCTGGCAGGATCTGGTGTCCGATCATGGATTCCAGTGTGGCTATCAAAGCGTTCGGCGTTTCGCTTACAAACTACGTGGAGCCCAGCAACCTCAAGCACGGGCGGTGATCCTCACCGCTCCAGGAGAAGAGGGTCAAGTCGATTACGGCAGCGGGCCGATGGTACGCGATGCGCAAAACGGTAAGTATCGACGTACCCGTTTGTTCGTGCTCACACTGGGCTACAGCCGCAAAGCAGTACGGTTGCTGGTCTTCCGCTCCAGCACGCGCATCTGGGCCGAGCTGCATGAGAAGGCCTTTCGTCGATTAGGCGGTGCTCCGCGCATCCTGGTGCTGGACAATCTCCGCGAAGGCGTACTCGTCCCCGACGTCTACGACGCCACCCTCAATCCCCTCTATCGCGACATGCTCTCCCATTACGGTGCGGTCGCCCTGCCTTGCCGGATCCAGGATCCAGATCGAAAAGGCAAGGTGGAGTCGGCTGTGGGCCACGCCAAGAAAACCCCTCTCAAAGGACAACGCTTCGAGAGTCTGGAACAAGCGCAAGTCTATCTGGATCGCTGGGAAACGAACTGGGCCGATACGCGCATCCACGGCACCACCAAACGGCAAGTGGCCGCCATGTTCGCAGAAGAAAAACCAACCTTGCTCCCGCTGCCTGTGGAACCGTTCCGCTATTACCAGTATGGCGAACGGGTGGTGCATCTGGATGGCTGTGTCGAAGTCGAAGCCGCCTACTACGGTCTACCGCCAGGCTGGATTGGACGCGGAGTGAGAGTCCAATGGGATGAACTTTGCGTTCGTATCCTCGATCCCAAAACTGGATTACTCCTGAGAGAACATCTACGTCAGAAGCGGGGCTGGTATCGCATTCAGTCCGAAGACCATCCCCAGCAAACCCCTTTCCGTGTGGTGCAGTTGCTCGGCCGTGCCGGCCGAGTGGGCACCCATGTCGGTACACTCTGCAACCTTATCTATAGCCAGCAAGGCGAAGTGGGCGTGCGGCGCATCCTGGGCGTTCTCTCTCTTGCCAAAAAGTACGGAACCGCTGCCGTCGATGAAGCTTGTGCGGCAGCCCTCGAGATGGGTGTACACGAATATCGTTTCGTCCGTCGCTACCTGGAGCGTTGTCCGCAAGCCCCGCTCAGTTTGCGCCAGGTCGATCCCCTGATCCGCGAACTGGTGCACTACCGTGATCTGATCCAAATCAAAACCAAGGAGCAAAGTGAATGAATCTCATCGAGTTGAATCGTGCTTTACGACAACTGCGGCTGGGTGGAATCGCAGCTGTGCTGGAGATGCGTCTGCACCAGGCCCAGGTCGAATCCATGGCGCCCATCGATCTGATCTCCGGCCTGGTCTCCGACGAACTCACTCGTCGTAGCGACCGTTTGCTGGAACGTCGACGCAAGCAAGCCCAGTTTCGCGATCCGCAAAAGACCCTCGATAACTTCGACTTCACCTTCAATCCCAAGATGAATCGCAGTCTGATCTTCGATCTGGCCACCGGAGCCTTCATCGCCCGTCACGAAGACTCACTGCTGGTCGGCCCACCCGGCAGCGGCAAAAGCCATCTGGCACAGGCCATTGGCCAGGCCGCCATCCTGCAAGGCTATCGTGTACTCTACCGCGAGACCCATACCCTGCTTGAGGAACTCGCCGAAGCCTCCATCGACGGTACGCGCAAGCAGCACATCGAGTCATTAATTACCGTGCCCCTGCTCATCATCGACGATCTGGGCATGCGCAAGTTATCTCTAACCGCGGCTGAAGAACTCCTGGAGATCATCATGCGACGCTATGAGCGAGCCAGCACCATCATTACTTCGAACCGACCTGTCGATGACTGGGGAAAACTGCTGGGCGACAGCGCAGCCGTCACCGCCATGCTCGATCGCCTGCTGCATCATGGCCACGTGCTGAAATGCGGTCCCCGCAGTTGGCGCACAAAAACAGGCTTGCCTCCGCAGCAGGTGGCAGGATAGAACAACCTATGTCTTGGACGGCTTCTAAAGTATGGCCGGTTTTGCACTGATCATGTATGGCCGCTTTTCAGGTGATCACTGAGGTCACGAATTCATGCACGTACTTGTCATTTAATCGCTTATAGGACCGCGACTCGTCGGTAAACAAATTTGTCCCGTAGCGCACGTTTTTAAGAACCATTGACTGTAGAGTCTGGCGCGAGGTGTTTGGCACGATTTCAGCGCGAACCTTTCGCTGTGCGCGGTCCAGCATACCCATAACAATCGTCTTAGTGGCGTTCGGATCGCCGCCTTCTTTCACTAAACGATTGCGTTTTTCGCGTGCATATTAGATACCCGTCCTCCAATGTATGCTTCGTCCAGTTCTACTCCGCTATCCGGATCGCCGGCCGATCTTCTCGAAAGTTCCCATCCGAAAAGCCACTCGAACACGATGCAGCGTTTTTGGCACCGTTTTTTTGGCCAGAGGTGGTTGAGGACCAAGGCTCTGGAAATCTCACGCTCATGTCCACTCTGCGCTACTACGTCCGAGCCATGAGCGGACGATTGTCCCTCGTGGTCGAGTTCCCTGACCGCGAACCGGTCGTCCTTTCGGGAATCACGGGGGGTGCGCCGGATTCCAAATCACGGCAATAGTTACTCGACCGCCCCCCGCGCAAATCGCGTTTTCCACAGCCTTCTTTGTGACGAACAACCTTGACTGAGAAAACTGGACGTGCCAAATTGGGAATGTGCGCCAACCCCCAACAACCTCGACCGCCAGCAGCCCAGAACCCGCAGCTAACTCCTTATCCCGTAATATCTTGCCGCTAAGTCCCTGCGGCTCAAGATTTTGCCCACACCTCCGACATATCTCGAACTCGCAACTCTATGAAACCCAAGATTTTAGCCCGCTACGGAGAAAAAAATAATCGATATGGATATCCCCTCCCGCACCTGTTTGACACCTCATCCCCGCTTCCCTAGACTCCCTGTGTAGGACTCCACGAGGACCATCCATGGGCTGGCTGCAAAACAAGTTTGAAAAGAATTTCATGATCAGCACGGTTGATTACGTCTTCAACTGGGCGCGCAAGTCGGCGGTGTGGCCGATGACGTTCGGCCTCGCCTGTTGCGCTATTGAAATGATTGCCTCGTCCACCGCTCGTTTCGACATTGCGCGCTTCGGGTCGGAAGTGTTTCGTCCCAGCCCGCGGCAGAGCGACCTGATGATCGTGGCCGGCACCGTCACGCTGAAGATGGCGCCGGTGGTGAAGCGCATTTACGACCAGATGCCCGACCCGAAGTGGGTGATCTCGATGGGCGCGTGCTCGTCGGTGGGCGGCCCGTTCAATACTTACGCGGTGTTGCAGGGCGTGGACAAGATCGTTCCGGTGGATGTGTACGTTACCGGATGCCCCCCGCGTCCGGAGAATCTTTTCTACGCGCTGCTCAAACTACAGGACAAGATTGACACCATGACGCTGGCGAAGAAGCCGACCGAAGTCCGGCTGGATGCGAACATGGTGGAAGCGTTTAAGCGGCAAGTGATGATCGCGCAGACGCTGCAGCCGAAGTAAGCTGTCAGCTATCAGCGGTCAGCTGTCAGTAAAAACAAATATGTGGGGACAGCCGCCCCCGGCTGTCCGGCCGAGCAAAGCTCGGCGGCCCTGACCACGAATACGAATCGCATGCCGACATTCATCAAACTCACCACGCAATCCGAACTCCCCGCCGCCGATGAGGCCAAAGAATTCCCCTGCTCCGTAAAGGGAGAAGACAAGACCATCTGCATCGCCAACGTCAACGGCGTGTACAGCGCCATGGACAACGTCTGCCTGCACCGGGGCGGGCCGCTGGGTCAAGGGATGATCGAGAACGGCAAGGTTGTCTGTCCGTGGCATGGCTGGGCGTACGATCCGAAGACCGGCGAGGCCGCGCACAACGCGAGCGCGAAGGTGGCGGTGTATCCGTTGAAGATTGAGGACGGAGACGTGATGGTGGAGATCTAGAGCCGACAGGGCTAAGGGCCTCGCGCCTACTCCGACCACTGCGCGGCCAGTCGAGCTTCGCTCGACCGGACAGCCGAGGGCGGCTGTCCCCACATGGGTGTGTTGGCGCGACGAATCGACTATCCCAGAAATCTCAGGAATTTTCCCGGCTGATTGTCGAAGCCCGGGAAAACTTCATTCAGATTCGTGTTGCCCATGTGGCGAGCGACGGCTTCGCCGATCACCTGGCGGAAGTCGGTGGTCAGGGCGAGGTCGCGGCCTTCGTAGAGTTGCGACTGGTCGAGGCCGGGCCAGCGGCCGTAGACCTTGCCGCCTTTCACCGGTCCGCCCAGAACGAACATGACGTTGGCGTGGCCGTGGTCGGTGCCGCGGTTGCCGTTTTCGCGGGCGGTGCGACCGAATTCCGACATGGTGACGACGACGGTGTCTTCGCCCAGATCGCCGAGGTCGGTCCAGAAGGCGGCCAGCGCCTGGGAGAAATCGGTGAGCACGTTCGCGATCTGGCCCGTGGTTGAGCCTTCGTTGACATGGTGGTCCCAGCCGCCGATGTCGGCGAAGGCGACCTGCACTCCCAGATTTGCTTTGATCAGTTGCGCGAGCTGGCGCAGGCTGTCGCCGAAGCGTCCCTTGGGATAATTGGCGCCCGGAGCGGCCGTGTACTTTCCGGGATCGGCGGCCTTCAGCATCTTGACCGCGTCGAAAGTTTCTTCGCCGGTGCCGTGCAGCACGGTGTCGGACGAGTGGTCGTACATGGCTTCGAAGGCGCTGGCAGCGGGCGAGGGTCGGGAGCTGCGGCCGCCGACGGAAAAATCGTTGATGTTATTCATGGCGACGGCGGGCTCGGCGCCGCTCAGGATTCGCGGCAGAGATGGACCCAGCGCGATCGCGCGGAAAGGAGAATTCTGCGATGGCTGGCGCATGTCGTGGAGCGAGCGGTTGAGCCAGCCGTCGTCGGTGACTTTCACGCCGGGCGTGCCGGTTTCCATGTAATCCTGCGCGTCGAAGTGAGAGCGGGTAGGGTCGGGCGATCCGGCAGCGTGAACGATGGCCAGGTGGCGCTGCTGCCACAACGACTGAAAAGCCGACAGCGACGGATGTAAGCCGAAGAGACCGTCGAGATCAATCACGGACTTGCGCGGGATGCTGATGCTGGGGCGCATGGCGTAGTACTGGGGCTCGGCGTGAGGGACGACGATGTTCAGGCCATCGGCGGCGCCACGCTGGAAGATCACGACGAGGCGCTTGTTGCGTGTGCCGGCATCGACCGCACCGAACGCGGCGCGGGTGAGAAAGCTCGGCACCGCGGCCGTGCCGATGACGGCGAGGGCGCTGTTACGGAGGAAGATGCGACGGGTCGGCATGATGGCTCCTGGCTTCTAGCTCCTAGCTTCTAGCTTCTAGCTTCTGGCTTCTGGCTTCTGGCTCTTAACTCCACTCTCTCTTCAATGATCTTGCCGCGGCGTTGCTCGATTACCCGCGGTGATGAGGTTTAAGCCAAAAGCTAAGAGCCAAAAGCCAAGGGCTTATCTTCTCTGAAACTCCGGCGAGCCCAGCAGCAAGCCGGCGATGGTGTCCACTTCGGGCGGACGAACGTCCGGCGGCTTGCGCGGAATGTTTTGATCCTGCGGCTCGGGCGCACCGGTCTTCGCCGGGGCTTCGATCTGGGCCACGATCGAGTCGTGCGTCTGTTTCGAGACATCGTCTGCGAGCAGTTTTGCTTCCATGGTCGAGAGAGCGAGCGCCGCGTCCACGAGCGGAGCCGCGCTTCCGGCCAGCTGCGCCGTATCCACTTTAACGCCTCGGACTTTGCCTGCGGTTAACGCCAAGGCGAAATTCATGCGGTTGAGCAGCGCCGACGAACTCACCCATGCGTCCGCTTTCATCGAGTAGCCGGTGGGCGGCTGCGCTCCGTAGAGCGGCATGCCCATGTTGTTGAGCTGGCGAGCCAGGGGCATGGCATCCTCCACGTCGGCGCCGGTGGCGCGCACGGCAGAGACCACAAACTCGAGCGGCGTTTTCACCTTGGCGCGGTAGGTGCCCTCAGCCCAGAACTCGGGGGAATGGAACAGCGTGGAGAGAACCTCGCGGATATCGCCTTTCTTCTTCAGAAAGGTCTTCGCCATGCGATCAACCAACGCGGGCGGGGGATCATCGGACACGAAGCGCTCGGCGAGTTTCAGGGAAATGAAGTGCGCGGTCTGCGGACTGGTTGCCAGGCGATGCAGCACTTCGCGGCCTTCGTCTTCGCCCTTGGGCTTGATGCGATGTCCCATCACGAACTTGGGGCCGGGCTCGTGCATGCGCGGATCGTATTTGAAGCCGCCGCCTTCGAAGGGCTTGTCAATGGTCCAGCCGGTGAAGACTTTCGCCACCTCGGTTACGTCGCGCTGGGAATAGCCGCCATTCACGCTGAGGGTGTGCAGTTCCAGCAGTTCGCGGCCGTAGTTCTCGTTCAGGCCATTGTTTCTGCGGCGCTTCTCGTTAGCGTTGGGATTGCGGGCATTGGGATTGCGCCCGGGATAACGACCGGGATACCGGCGATAGGGGCCGTATGGCCTGCCTGCGGGAATACCGACCGCCTGCACGGAGTTCGGGCCCACGCTCAACCAGTTATCCAGATAGAACAACATCGCGGGACTCTTGGCCGTGGCTACGAGCAAGTCTTCGAATTTGCCCAGAGCACGCGGGCGGATCACGTCCTGCTCATAGTTGGTGAGGAGCACGCGGTCGGCGCCCTTGTTCATGAAAACGTTGAAGTGGTTGAACCAGAAATCGGTCATCACTTGTTCGAGCTGGCGCTCGCTGTAGATGGCGCGCAGAAGTTTGGCCTGCATCAGTTCGTCGGCGACCACGCCTTGCGGGTTGTTCATGGCCAGCAGGGTTTCTTTCTGTTGGGGATCGAGACCCGTGAGGAAGTCCTGCCCCTTGCCGCCGCGCAGCGAGTCGGCGAAAGCGGCCTGCTCGTCGGCCGACATGGAGAGGACTTTCTTGTAGCGTTGCTCGGGAGGAAGGTCAATCAGTCCCTGAACTTTCAAGTCGGCGTAGAGACGATCTTCGCGGCGGCGCGCCTCGGCGTCTTCCGCGGGCGTGGACTTAACTTCAGCGGGCTGGGCTTCTGCGGGCTGGGCTTCTGCGGGCGGAGCCGCGGACATGCCATTCGCTTCGTTTGTGGACGCGGCGTTCGATGCTTCGACGGGGGAATTGGTCGCGTTCATGGAACTCGTCGCGGTCATGGAGTTGCCGTCTGCGGTCATGCCGGGCGTGTTTCCAGTCTCATCTCCGCTGGCATTGGCGGCCGCGGCAAGCTCTTCGGCGGTCTTGGCGGTTGCGGACGCATCCGGGCTGGCATTGGCCGCGGCGGCGAGCTCCTCAGCAGTCTTCGCAGTGTCGGCCGCCGGCGCCGGAACCGGAGCGGAGGCCTCTTGCTTGCGATCTTCCTTGCGTTCTTCTTTGCGGTCTTCTCCTTTGCGATCTTCCTTGCGCTCCTTTTTCTCCTGCATGCGGGCGATTTGAGCTTGAAACACGGCGCGCCGGGCGGGATCGGAAGGCATGGGCTTCTTGCCGTCCATGACCTGACGGATCATCTGGTGGTCGGGAAATTCCTCAACGATCTCGCGCGAACTCATGCGCAGGGTGCGAAAGGAAGCGAGCCGGGATTCCATGGCCGCATCTGAAATTTTTTCCGGGTGCAGTTGCTGATCGATCCAGGCATCAACCCCGATCGCCATCACTTGCTGGATATCGCCGGGCCGCGGGCCGAAGGTGAGGCGATTGAGCGCATGCACTGCACGCTTCTGTTCGTTCGCGCCGGAAGCAGCCGGCTTGTCCTTCTTCTTCGCGAGCAATTGCGGAACCGCGCAGGCGAGGCTCAGGGTCAGCAGAAACAGCGCGCACTTACCCAGGGCAGATCTCATGAAGACTCCCGGAAGGACCAAGGCTCTCCTGATTATGAACCCTTACGGCAGAAAAAGTTGCTGGACGGCACGGTTCTCGCGCAGCTCGGAACTGCTTGGAAGACAAGGACTTCGGGCGGCGAAGAAGACCCGGGGCAGCGCCAGACTGGAGGCGGCGCGCGCCGGATATAAGGCCTTCGATGTTTTCAGGAAGTTTGCTGCCCAGCCGGGAGCTAGTAGCTGCTCTCTGAGGTCAAATACACTTTGCCACGCGAGACTTTATGTTGCAGAGTGGCGGCGAGCTGATCAATATCGGTGGCGGCAATGTTTACCGACATCCCCTCGAGCAGGGGGGCGCGGCTGCTGCCGACCGCATCGCGGCGCACCTGAATCAGCAGGCCCTGCACCACGTTGGGGTCGAATTTCTGAGGAGCCATGCGCACCAGCTCGCTCAGCGCGCTGCCCACCGAGAAGCGCGCGCGATAAGGCCGGGTACTGGTCATGGCATCAAACGAGTCGGCCAGACCCACGATGCGAACGGACATGGGCACGTCATCCTGAAGAAGTTTGTCGGGATAGCCGGAGCCGTCGCTGCGCTCGTGGTGCCAGCGCACCGCCTCGGGAATCTTGGGCCAGGGGAACTGCACGCTGCTGACGATCTGGTGGCCCACGGTGGTGTGGTCGGCCATCTCGCGGAATTCCTCGGGATCGAGCGCTCCGGCCTTGCCGAACAAGCGCCGGTCGACGGCAACTTTGCCGATATCGTGCAGATATCCGGCGCTGCGCAAGGCGGCGACTTCGCCGGGTTCCATCCCCATGGCTTCTCCGATGGCGGAGGCATAGCGCCCGACGCGCAAGGAGTGGCCATGAATGTTCACATGCTTCACGTCGATGGCGGTAGCGAAGGCTTCGAGCGCGTTATCGTAGAAACCGTGCAGCGAGGCCATGAGCCGCAGATTTTCAGAAACACGCTGCGCGATGGTCTGGGTCAGCGCATGGTTGTGCACCGCCAGCGCAATGTAGCTGCACAACAAATCCAGGGCATCGAGCTCGCTGTCTTCATAGAGTGCGTCGCCGGGGCGGCGGCCGAGAGCGACCACGCCAGCCAGACGGCCTCCCGCTTTCAGGGGAGCGAGGCACTTGAACAATTCCGGCGCCACGTTGCCATTGGAACTCAGGAACACCGAATAGGTGGAAGAGTTGAGAACGATGGGACCGCGCGCCGCCGTGATGGCGTGCACATGTTTGGGGAGGAGAGGAATAAACGCGGGATCGGGCATCAGGGCGAATCCCTGCGCCGCGGCGGAGGTCAGCATGGCGGGCTTGTCGCTGAACAGCAGGAGCGCACCTTCGCGCGCGCCCGCCGCTTCCATGATGGCGGACAGCATGAGGCGCGAAGTCTCCGAGAAGTCGCGCTCCGCCGTAAGAGCGGGGCCGAGTTCCGAGAGCGCTTCAACCGTGTGCAACAGCCGTCGTAAATTGTTGGTCTGAATCGCCACCGACGAAGTGGGAGCCAGATCGCAGAGCAAGACGAGGGTAACATGGGGAAATGCCCGGCGCGAGGGCCGGTTGTTGGTTAGTTTGATGCGGTAGTGACGAAGATGAAAACAAGTTGACAGAGCTGATTCCGCCACCAGAACGCAATGGGCGATTCCAGGAACAACTCGGTTCTGGTCACGGGCGGGCGCGGATTCATCGGCCGGGCCGTCGGGAAATTTTTAGCGCGCTCGGGCTATCGCGTCGTTTCGCTGGATGTGTCGCCGCTCGGGGGCACCGCTGTGCATCGCTCGGAACCCGTTCAGGAGGTTGAGTGTGACATCACCGATGCAGCACAACTGCAGCGCGTATTTGAAGCGGAAGGCATCGGAAGGATCATCCATCTGGCGGCGGTTTTGCCGACGGCGGCGCAGCGCGCGCCGATGCGGGGAACTCAGGTGAATATTGGGGGCAGCCTTAATCTGCTGGAAATGGCGCGAAGTTTCGGCGTGGCGCGGATCGTGTTTGGCAGTTCGTTAAGCGTTTACGGGAGCTGCGCCGCGGATCGGGTGATATCCGAGACCGAACGGACTGCGCCTGAAGACCTTTACGGAGCAGCCAAACTCTATGTGGAGCGGCTCGGGGAGGCATATCGCCAGAACCATGGTGTGGAATTTATCAGTTTGCGGATTGGACGCGTGGTGGGACCGGGCGCGCAGTCGGCGTCGTCGGCGTGGAGGAGTGAGATCTTTGAGCTTCTCGAGACGAGTCATGCGGCTGAGATCGCGTTGCCGTATGTGGGGGCGGAGAGAATCCTGCTGGTTTGCGTCGGCGATGTGGCGAAGATGCTGGTGATGTCGCTGCAGGCGGCGCGTCCGGCTCATACGGTCTATAACGCGGCTTGCGAGTCGGTGGTGGTGGGAGATTTGAAACGTGAGGTCGAGGCTTTGAATGCGAATCTGGGAGTCAAGTTGGGCGAGGGCTACGCGGCGGGGAATCCGCGATTGCTGGATTGCAGCAGATTCGGAAGGGAATTTGATTTTGCGACGGCTCCGATCTTTGAGCAGTTGCGCCGGCACGCGGGAAAATGAACTCTTGAAGCGCAGCGCCTGAAGGCGCGATGGATAAGCTCGTGCTGGCGGTATGCCTGAAGGCATACCCTGATACGAATCGCGTCAGGAATGGCCAAGCGCGGATCGCGTTACGAATGACGAAGGGTGGATCGCGTTACGAAGCGCATTCAGAATGGCGAAGGCGGATCGCGTTACGGATCGCGGACCTGCTCTTTTGCAGCCTGGGACGTCTTCGCCGCGCGCTAGAAGTGCTCGCGCAGTTCCGCGAAGCGGCCAACGATGAGCAATTTCTGTGGTGCAGGAGCAGGGTTCAGTTCCTCGTGCTCCAGGATCCAGGTGTCGCCGTGAGGCACGAACACGGCGTGCAGGCCGGCAGCCATCGCGGGATTGATGTCGGACTTCGGGCTGTTGCCCACCATCCAGGTGGAAGCGTGCGCCAGTTTATGTTTCTCGACCACGCGAGCGTAAACTGGCGGATCCTTCTCGGGCACGATTTCGACTGCCCTGAAATATTCTTTCAGGCCAGAACGCTCGATTTTCCCCGTCTGCTCGGGGACGGCGCCCTTCGTCATCAAAACCAAGTGATGTCGCTGCGAAAGATGCCGCAGCGTTTCCGGCACCTCCGGCAGCAGTTCGATGGGATGGTTTGAAATCGAATGAGCGAAGCTCTGAATCTGGGCGTGCAGCTCGGGCGTAACCGGATGGACGGTCAACCGCTCAAAGGTGCGGACCAGAGCGTGCGCGAAACTGTGCAGGCCGTAACCGTGGGTCACGATGCATTCGCGCTCCACATCGTTGAGCACTGCGCGCACCTGCTCGGGAGAGAATTCGTGATGATTCAGAAACGAGATGAAGCCGGCGATGGCTCGCTCGAAGTAGACGTTGTTCTCCCAGAGCGTGTCGTCGGCGTCGATGAGGAGGGTTTGGGGCAAGCTTTTGGCTCCTAGCTACTAGCTTCTAGCAAAACCGGGCCACAGCTAGAGGCTAGGAGCTAGTAGCTAGAAGCTTCTTTCCTCACACCCAATCCACTCGTGCTTCCGGCCCGATGATGCCGGCCTTGTGGCCCATGTCGAGCAGGCGGCGGACGGCTTCGCGGCCGTCGGGGCCGTAGTCGAGAGTGCGCTCGTTCACGTACATGCCGATGAACTTGTCGGCCGATTGCGGGTCGAGGTCGCGGGCGAACTGCATGGCGTAAGACAAAGCCTCTTCGCGGTGGTCAAGGCCGTACTGGATGCTTTCGCGCAACGCCGTGGAAACCAACGGCATCAGTTCCGGACCGAGGGCACGGCGGATGGCGTTGCCTCCGAGGGGAAGCGGCAGACCGGTCACCTTCTGCCACCACCGGCCAAGATCCACGATGCGGTGCAGGCCCGACTTGTCGTAGGTCAACTGGCCTTCATGAATGATGAGTCCGGCTTCGTACTTGCCCTCGAGCACCTGCGGGATGATCTGGTCGAAGGGAACGACTTCGGTCTCCACTCCGGGAGCAAAAAGATTCAGCGCCAGGTAAGCCGTAGTGAGCGTGCCCGGCACCGCAATGCGCTTGGTCTTGACCTCGCTCGGGGTGAAGGGGCGGGGCGAGACGATCATGGGTCCATAGCCTTCGCCCACGCTGCCGCCGCAAGTCATGAGCGCGTATTTGTCCTGAACATAGGGATAGGCGTGGAAGGAAATCGCGGTGACGTCATAGACGCCTTCGCGGGCTTTCTGGTTCAGCGTCTCGATATCGCAGAGAGTGTGGGTGAACCGCAATCCCGGCGTGCGGACCTTGTTGGTGGCCAGGCCGTAAAACATAAAGGCGTCATCGGAGTCGGGGCTGTGGGCCACGGTAATTTCGCGCACCTGATTCATGGCATTGCCGCCGGGCGCTTTGGCTGTTTCGGACACTGCTGTCATCTTTTGAACTCCATGAAAATCTATCGCCCGGTTGCGCCTGAGCGAAAGCGCGTGGCAATGACCGCGGCCAACATCACCTTGATGACTTCCGCGGCGAGGAACCAGTAGAGGCCCAGGTAGGCGGCCTTGGCCAACGAGTGGGTGAACACATAGAGCCAGCCCAGGCCACCGGCAAAGAGCAAAATTTCAGCTAGAAGTCCGGCCGTCGCCGCGCGCGTGAAAGTCTTCGCTCCTGCGCCACGCTCAAAAACGTAGCCGGCGAGAAAGGCGACGAACGGGTACACCATTAGAAATCCGCCGGTGGGGCCGAGCAACTGCGCGATTCCGCCCGGACCGGTGGGACTGAACACGGGCATACCCACTGCGCCCTCGAGCAAATAAAGAGCCAAGGCCGCGAACCCGCGCCGGCTGCCGAGCAATAGACCAACCAGCAGCACACCCAGGTTCTGCACCGTCAGCGGAACCGGCGTGAGGGGCAAGGGAATCGTGACGTGCGCGCACAGCGCCACCAACAGGCTCGCGCCCACGACGAGTGCGACTTGCCGCGAAGCCTCAACCGCCCGTTCCTGAGGAGTGCTTAAAACTCGAATCGCCGACTTTGCCATGGACGCCGCTCCGAATCAAAATGCGAAATATCAAAATACGAAACATCAGTGCTCGATGGTGCCGGCGTGGCGTTCGCGTTCCACCTCGCTCAGCGTCCCGTCATGCAGGGCGTGAGCTTTCCTCAGGTGTCGCCGCAAACGCATGTACAAGGCGATGGCAACGCACACTACCACGAGCGTACTGACACCCAGGATCAGGAACCACCAGATCATCCGCACAGCCGATTAGGATAACAGATACCGCGATGGCGGGGAGGAACGGGTAAGACTCGTTGAGTACGTCAACGTCAACGTCCCCGCCCTATCAGCCAGAGAACGGCGGATAAGGACGGGGCACCCGCTCTATTTTTTCTGATTCTCGTTTTTCTGACTCTCGGCGCGCTTCTGGCGCATGACTTCCACGCGCTTGATCATGAACTGGAGGCGGTTCCTTCCCCACTTCGTGCGCGTGACGGCCTTCTCAAGGTTGAGGAAAGCTTCGGGGTCATTGAGCTTTTCGCGGAGGTCTTTCACGAAAGGATGGATTTTCGCATAGATCAGAAACAGCTCGCCGCTGAAGCCCGGCTGCAGAAAAAGTTCTTCGTTCAATACGCCCTGCAGCACGAATGACGTAACGATGCCCCAGTAGCCGCCCACTTGCCGTAGCCAGGCGTTTTCCTGAGTACCCGTGGCCCAGGCAACTTTCAGGAAGTCGGCGGCGTTCTGGGGAAAGAATTCGCCAGCCCACCAAGCGCGGGCTTTGCGCATCTCGGCTTCGCGGCGAAGATCGTAGAGTTGCAGGATCAGTTGGGCATCGGCGGTAGTTGGCTTCTTGGACATGAGAGCACCTCAGGGGAATTCGTAATTCGAGAATTTTGGGTAATGGTGCAGTTTGAGAGAACGGATTCGTATCATTGGTATCGCTGAAGCAACGCCAGCAACAACAGCGGCTAAAGCCGGCCTATGCTGCGCGACGGTGTGGCGCGCCTGAAGGCGTGCCCTGATACGAACCTACCTGCAAATTACTCGATTTCCCGATTGCTCAACTCTTATGCCGTGGTCGCGGCCGCTTCCGGCGGTGGCGCCGGCCGCTCGTACTCGCATTCCTTGTTGGGGCAGGCGATGACCGGTCCGGCCTTCAGATTCTTCTCGACCAGATATTCGCTGCCGCAACTTGGGCATTTCTCGGCCAGCGGCTTGTGCGCCGACGTGAATTTGCACTTCGGATAATTGCCGCAACCATAGAACGTATTGCCCTTGCGCGCCCGCTTTTCGACCAAGTCGCCGTCTTTGCAATCCGGGCACTTCACGCCGATATAGTTCTGCTTCACGTACTTGCACTCGGGATATCCGCTGCAGGCGGTGAACTCGCCGAACCGGCCGTGGCGAATCATCATGTTGCGCCCGCATTTCGGGCAAAGCTCGTCGAGCGGAATATCCGGAACCTTCTTGCCCTGGTCGAGACGCCGAGTGGTTTTGCAGTCGGGATATCCGGTGCAGGCCATGAACTGGCCGAAGCGCCCGCGCTTGAGCACCATGACGCGGCCGCAGTTTTCGCAATATTCCTCGGCCGCGCCAGTTTCCTGCAGATCGGCGGAGTCGAGGTCGGGCAGGTTGATGGGATTCTCTTTGGTGAACTTACAGGTGTTGGGATCGTCTTTGTCGTAGGTACTGCAGGCGTAGAAGGACCCGTGCTTGCCCCATTTGATCACCAGCGGCGCGCCACAGAGTTCGCACTTCTCGTCGGTGGGCTTCTCCATCCGCTTGATGTTCTCCATATGCTTGGCGGCATATTTGAGATCCTTCTGGAACTTCTTGTAGAAATCGGCGAGGGCGTCCGTCCACTTCTCTTTGCCTTCCTCGATTTCGTCGAGTTCTTCCTCCAGGCGCGCCGTGTATTGCAAATCGAAAATGTCGCGGAAGTTTTCGACCAGCAGATCCGTGACTACCAAACCGATTTCTGTGGGCGTAAATTTGCCGCCGACTTTCTGCACGTACTGCCGCTCCTGAATCGTGGTGAGAATCGCGGCATAGGTGGATGGACGCCCAATGCCACGTTCTTCCAGTTCTTTGACCAGCGAAGCTTCGTTGAAGCGCGGCGGCGGCTCGGTGAAGTGCTGCTCCGGCTTCAGTTCTTTCAGAGTAAGTTTCTGCCCGGCCTCGAGCGCGGGCAGCTTGTGCTTCAGTTCCTCGTCTTCTTCGTCCTTGCCTTCTTTTGATTCTTCGTAAACTCTGAGGAAGCCATCGAACTTGAGCACCGATCCGGTCACGCGGAACCAGAAAACATCGCTGCCGCTTTTCGCGTCGATGTCGACCGTGGTCTGATCGAAGACCGCGGGATTGATCTGCGATGCCACAAAGCGCTGCCAGATCAACTTGTAGACCTTGAGCTCATCCTCTTTCAGATACTGCTTCAGTTGGTCGGGATGGCGCATAGCCGAGGTCGGGCGAATCGCCTCGTGCGCCCCCTGCGCTTCCTTCTTCTCCTTAAATGTATTGGGCTGCTCGGGCAGGTACTGCGGACCATATTCCTTGCCCACGTATTCGCGAACTTCCTGGATGGCCTCAGGCGCGACGCGAGTCGAATCGGTACGCATGTAAGTAATGAGGCCGACCGAGCCCTCTTCGCCGAGTTCGACGCCTTCGTACAAGCGTTGCGCGATCATCATGGTGCGTTTTACGCTGAAGCGCAGCTTGCGCGAAGAATCCTGTTGCAGCTTGCTGGTAGTGAACGGAGGCGCGGCATTGCGGCGGCGCTCTTTCTTGTCGACGGAGCGCACGACCCACTCAGCGTTCTCCAGCGCGGCGCGAATCTTTTCCGCATCCTCGCCGTTGGTGACTTCAATCTTTTCTTCGCCTTTGCCCAGAAACCGCGCGTCGAATGCAGGAGGCTTGCTGGCGGCCAGGTGGGCGTCAATCGTCCAATATTCTTTTTTCTCGAACGCCTTGATTTCGCGTTCGCGTTCGACGATCAGCCGGAGAGCGACGGTCTGCACGCGGCCGGCGGAGAGGCCGCGGCGCACTTTGTCCCAGAGCAGCGGAGACACCTGGTAGCCGACCAGGCGATCGAGCACGCGGCGAGCTTGCTGCGCGTCCACCAGGTTTTGATCG
Organism: uncultured Acidobacteriaceae bacterium; assembly: GCA_963825155.1. Lineage (GTDB taxonomy): Bacteria > Acidobacteriota > Terriglobia > Terriglobales > Acidobacteriaceae > Sulfotelmatobacter. The sequence goes on from CAWGRZ010000012.1 coordinate 202,648, forward strand.
ATGGCCCGCGGATGTTCAAAGGCGGCCTGCACGGCGCGCTTAGTAATTTCATTGAAGGTAACGCGCTGAATGCGCGGAGGCGGTTCTACCTCGCCCTTCTTTGTTTTTGCTTTTGCCTTTTTGGCTTTTTTGCCCTTGCCGTCTTCTTCGAGTTCACTCGCGAGATGCGCGGCAATGGCCTCGCCTTCGCGGTCCGGGTCAGGCGCCAGATAGATGAAATCGGCCGAGGCCGCCAGCTTCTTCAGCCTGGCCACGACTTTTTCCTTGCCCGGGATGACTACATAATCCGTCTCGAAGTCGTTACTGGTATCCACCCCCAGAGTGCTCTTGGGCAGATCTTTGACGTGGCCGAGCGAAGCCTCGACCGTGAAGCCCTTGCCCAGATATTTCTGGATGGTCTTCGCCTTGGCCGGCGATTCGACAATGACTAAACCGTTGGACAATGTACCCTCAATTTCCTGGATTCCGTTTTTCGAAGCTAGCACGAATGGGCGGAAGGCAACAAGTTACTGGAAGAAAGCTGCTAGCTTCTAGCCACTAGCTTGTAGCTAAAACCGAAGCTCCGAGACGCTGGCTGAGAGAGGCTAGCATCCGCTGGATTTCCAAGGCTTTCTCCTCCAAATCTTGGAATTCCTCGGCCGTTAGAAGCTGGAGATCTCTTGCGAGCAACAAGTGATATTCCAACTCGCTTGCTGAGCCTCGCGCGATCTGAACAAACCGCTTCATCTCAGGGTCCGACCTCCGGCCACATCCCTCCGCGATATTCGCTCCGATGGAGGCAGCGGCGCGTCTCATCTGACTGGCCAGTCCGTACACGTCCTCCTTCGGAAATCTACGCGTGCATTGATAAATCGCGAGCGTCAGTTGATGAGCCTTAACCCAAACCTTCAGATTCTTGAAGTCTTCCATCCCGCGACCGCCTTTCCGGTCTAGCTAGAAGCTAGGAGCTAGCAGCTAGAAGCTCTTTACAAAATTCTTCCCCGGCATTTGCCGCACTTTGCCGGTCAGTTCCAGTTCGAACAGCGCGGCGAAGATTTCCGAGGAGGACATTTCGTTCTCTAGCTTCTCGACCAGTTCGTCGATGTGCGTGGTTTCGTCAGCTTTCAGCAGGCTCAGGATTCGCTTTTCGTGAGGAGGCAGCCCTTCGTCCGGGAATAGAGATGCGGACGATGGGCCTTGGGATTCAGGGGAGGCGGGCGGAGTCAGCGCAAGTCGTACTTCTGCCGGGAGATCTTCCCACACGTCTTCCCAGGTCGCGACCAGCTTGGCGCCCTGTTTGATGAGTGTGTTCGGTCCCCAGGAGTTCTTGTTGGTGACGTTGCCGGGCACGGCAAAAACGTCGCGATTCTGTTCGAGCGCGCAACGCGCCGTGATGCGAGTGCCGGAGTATTCCGCGGCCTCGAGCACCAGCACGCCCACCGACATCCCGCTGAGAATGCGGTTGCGGATGGGAAAGTTCTGCGGCGCGGCGAAGGTTCCCAGGGGAAACTCGGAGATCAGCGCGCCGCCCAGGGCAAGGATCTGTTCCGATAGGCGCGAGTTTTCCTTGGGATAGATCACGTCCACGCCTGTCCCAAACACGGCGACTGTCTTGCCTTTGGCTGAGATTGCGCCGCGATGGCTGGCGGTGTCCACACCGCGGGCCATGCCGCTGATAATGACCAGTCCCTGGGCGGCGAGGTCGCACGCCAGGCGCTCGGCCATGCCGGAGCCGTAGGGCGTGGGATGGCGCGTCCCGACCATGGCGATGCCGGGCCGGGTGAGCACTTCGGGATCGCCGCGTACATAAAGGATGAGTGGGGGATCATAGATTTCTTTGAGGCGCGGCGGATAAGAAGGATCATCGATGGAAATCACGGTGACGCCGGCAGCGGCGGCGTTGGCGATCGCCTCCCGCGCCAGTTCCGCGGACTTGCCCGTGGCTAACGATTGCGCGGAAACCGCCTGGATGCCGGTGCTCTCCAGTTCCGTCAGCGAGGCGCGGAAGACGGCATCTGGAGAGCCAAAGTGCTCGACCAGCTTGCGCGATCTGGTAGGGCCGAGGCCGGGGGTCAGCGAAATCGCCAGCCACTCCAGCACACGGGTGGCGGCGGGGGATGCGGCGGCAAGGGACACAGGCAACTCCGAGCGGACTCTACTTAGGGTTAATTACGGTGTCAAGGTCATCCGTCACAAAGGGTTTGTTAATATTGAAGAAAGAATGAGACTTTTACGTATTTCCGCTATTTCCTACCTCAATACCGCCCCCCTGATGTGGGATTTCGAACATGGGGAGGCGGGCGGCCAGTTCGACATCTCCTACACGCTGCCCTCGGCTTGCGCGCAGGCGCTGGCGGGGGGTACGGCCGACATTGGCATTATTCCGGCGGCGGCCTATGCCCAGATCCCCGGGCTGCAGGTGCTGCCCGAGGTCGCGATCGCCTCGCGGCGGGCGGTGCGCTCGATTCTGTTGGTCAGCAAGCTTCCGGTGGAGCAGGTGCGGACCGTTGCGCTGGATACGTCGTCCATGACCTCGGTGGCGCTGACGAAAATTCTGTTCGAGAAATGGCTGGGCGGGGGAAGGACGTTCGCACCGATGGCGCCCGATATCGAACAGATGCTGGCGGAATGCGATGCCGGCCTGGTAATTGGCGATCCGGCGCTGAAGATTGATCGCGCGCGCTACCAGACGCTCGATTTGGCGGAGGAGTGGATCCGCTATACCGGCAAACCTTTTGTGTTTGCCTTCTGGGCGGTCCGCGGCGAGGCGTTGCCGGACGCTGCCCCGTCGCTGGATCTACCGGCAGTGTTTCGTGAGTCCCGCGATCACGGGCTGGAACCTTCCAGCCTCAACCAGATCGCCCGGGAATGGGCACCGCGACTGGGAATCGGCGAGGCTGATGTCCGGGCGTATTTGACCGAGAATATTCACTACCAGCTCGACGCGGGCTGCCTGGAGGGTTTGGAGTTGTTCTATCGCTACGCGGCGGAGATTGGAGCTTTGCCCGCGGCGCCGGAGTTGCGGTTCGTGGAAACTTGGTGCAGCGAAGCGGGGACTGCAGGCCGAGATTCTTTCGTCACTTCATCGCAGCCCTGAAAGGCGCTTGCCACCCGCTTACGGGCCGCCCCTTCTTGCGAGCCTTCTCACGGCCACTTCACGCTTAAGGCATAGACTTCCTGCGTGCCGATGTTGCGCATGATCAGAATGGAGTCGTCGGGCGACACGCTCAAGCTCGGATCAGTCCCCGGCGCAGCCCCCGTGTTGACGTCCTTCAAACTGACCAGGTTCTCGATCGCACGGTCGGAGAGCCGCATGCGAAACACCGCCGGATCCAGACCCCCGGTCGAATAAATAAAATATTTGTTGTCGGGACTGGTCTCCCAATTCACAAACTTGTCTGGACTCGAGATCAAGTCCGACCAGCTCTTCGTCTTGAAATCATAACGCTTGAATTTCGATTGATCGTTGGACGTGGCGATCAAGGCATCTGGTCCCGCGAACCACGCGCCAAGGATTCCGCGAGAACCCGGAATATCCGACGCAGTACCGGTCGCCACGTCGACGAGTCGCGAAAAATAAACGCCTCCAGCGAATCCCGAAACCGCCACCTGTTTTCCATCCGGCGACCAGTCGGGGGCTACTCCGCCCGCAACCACCTTGCGCGGCGTGCCACCACTCATGCTGACCACGTACACGTCGGCATTATCGTCGTTGTAGGCCACCTGGCTGCCATCGGGCGAGATTCGCGCAAATCCGATCGCGACGGGAGGATAGGTGAGTTGCAGGCGCTCGCTGCCATCGGCGCGGCTTCGCCAGAGCGCGCGATCCGGATACGAAACATACGCCACCCATTTGCCGTCGCTGGAAAACGTGGGATCGACCGCCGAGATGCCTCCGAGGAAAGGCAGAAACTGATGCGTAGTCAAATCGTAATGCAGCAGTTCTCCACGTTCGAGATAGCCGACAGCAAAAATTCGTTTGCCGTCCGGGCTGCCGGCAAACGCACTGTAAGAAAGAGGCCCGTTGGTCAGCCGCACCGGCGCCGTCGCCTTGGTCAGGAAGTTGCTTTTATCGGAAACAGCCCACAAATCCCATCTTCCTTCGGATTTGGCGCGAAACATCAGATAGTCCCCGTCTTCGGTCCAGCGCAGGCAGCAAATCTCGGCGGGGAGACCGGATCGCTGCTTCAGCACCGTGCGAATCTTCTTTCCATCGGTGGATGCTTCGTCGATTGACCAATCGTTGGTCTTGTTGTCATAGGTAAAAAATGCAAGACGATGCTCATCGGGCGAAACGCTGGGAAGAGTCTGATTTTTTCCGAATGCTTCCAGCTTGCGCGGATCGGACGCATCTTTTCCCGCCACAAAAAATCCGGTATCGGAACTGTAGAGCAGGCGACCGTCGGGAAACACGCGGGCATTAAGCACGGCGGTGTCGCCCAAAGGCCGCGCCTCCCCCGCGGGGAGCGGAACCATCCACATGGCTTCGTGGTCGGGAAGGCCTCCGCCGCTCAACACCAGCAGTGACGAAGCGTCACTGGGCAATCCGGCGATGGTCGGGTTCAGCACGCTCGTGGCAATCTCACCCGTCTGGCCGCCGTTGACCGAAACCTGCGCAATGCGAAAGCTACCCGTCGGACCCTCGTTGAAATAAATGCGCGTTGCGTCGGCCTCCAGGCTGCCGACCTTGGCCTTCCCGTCGTTGGTGAGCTGCACGATCGATTCGATCACCGGGACCGCCGCCGGACGGGCCAGCCACACGGCGACACCAACCACCAACAGAAGAAGGGCCGCAGCGGCTGCGACCCACCACGGCTTCCTTTGCGCCTTCTGCGCCGCAAACGCGCCGGTGGGCGCGCTGCACTGTCCGATAGAGCTTCCAGCGCAAACGCCAGGTCTGACGCGGAATGAAACCGCTGCTCCGGGTTTTTCTCAAGGCAGCGTTGCACCACGCGTAGCAACGCCGGTGGAAGATTCGGCACAATCTGCGAACTGACCGGCGGCTCCTCGTTGAGGATGGCGCTCAGCGTCTCGGCGGACGTAGGTTTGTGAAAAGCCCGCTTGCCGATCAGCATTTCGTAGAGGATCGCGCCGAGCGAAAAAAGATCGGTGCGGTCGCTGGTTGTTTCGCCGCGCACCTGTTCGGGAGACATATAGCCCACGGTCCCCAGCACCACTCCGGGTTCCGTGCCCTCAGTGAGAGTAAGGTCCGCCGACCCGGAGGGGGGATGAACCGGAATCAGCTTGGCCAATCCAAAGTCCAAAATTTTTATTCGTCCATCTTTCGTGAGAAATAAGTTTTCCGGCTTGAGATCGCGATGAATAATTCCCTTCTCATGAGCCGCTGCCAGGCCGCGAGCCGTCGGACGCCGTAGTCGACCGCCTGCGCGTCGGCAAGGGGCCGCGCAGCAATTGATCGCGCAGGGTGCTGCCCTCGAGCAGTTCGGAGACAAGATATGGCGCGCCCTCGTAATTGCCGAACTGATACACCGCAAGAATATTGGGATGATTCAGTGCCGCCGCGGCTCGTGCCTCTTGCTCAAAGCGCCGCAGCCGGTCAGGATCGCGGGACAAAGACTGCGGCAGAATTTTGATGGCGACGTCGCGCCCGAGTTGGGGGTCGTGCGCACGGTAGACTTCGCCCATGCCGCCCGCCCCCAGCGGCGCGATAATCTCGTAAGGGCCGAGTTTTGTGCCGGATGCGAGCGCCATCGCGGGAGCCATTATAGTCCCAGGCCGCGAGGCTGTTAGGATTTCCCTGTGAGTTTGTTTCAGCCCATGCCGAAGGGAGAAGCAGTGCAAGGCGGATGCGACGCGGCCGCTGGCGGACCGCATGCGTCCGCGGACACTTGAGGAGTTCGTCGGCCAGGAGCACCTGATCGGTCCCGGCAAACCGCTGCGCACACAGGTGGACCGCGACGATACCGGCTCACTCATCTTCTGGGGTCCTCCGGGAACTGGCAAAACCACTCTGGCGAAGATCATCGCGAACATGACCAAGGCGGAGTTCATCGAATTTTCCGCCGTGCTGGCGGGGATCAAAGAGATCAAGCAGGTCATGGCCGACGCCGAGCGCGCTCGCCAGTACGGCACGCGGACCATCGTGTTCATCGACGAGATTCATCGCTTCAACAAGGCCCAGCAGGATGCCTTTCTGCCTCATGTAGAAAAGGGCAACATCCGGCTGATCGGCGCCACCACGGAGAATCCGTCGTTCGAGATCAACTCGGCGCTGCTGTCGCGTACTCGCGTCTATGTGCTGAAGCCGCTCACCGAGGAACAGATCGTGTTGCTGCTCCGAAGAGCCCTTACCGACCGGGAGCGCGGGCTCGGCGAAATGAATCTGGCGGCATCCGACGACGTGCTGAAAAAGATTGCCAGCTACACTAGCGGCGATGCGCGGAGTGCTTATAACGTGCTGGAGGTCGCGGCGGGGCTGTCGAAAGACCCACTTCTCGCAAAAGACGGCGAGACCCTTCGACTCCGCTCAGGGCAAGAGTGGGGCACCCACATCCGGGGAGATCACAGTGCGGGAGATCACCGACGAAATCGTCCGCGACTCTTTGCAGAAGCGCATTCTGCTCTATGACAAATCGGGAGAAGAACACTACAACCTGATATCGGCGCTGCACAAGTCAGTGCGCAACAGCGATCCCGATGCGGCTCTGTACTGGCTCGGCCGCATGCTTGAAGCCGGAGAAGATCCGCTCTACGTGGCGCGCCGGGTGGTGCGCATGGCGGTGGAGGATATCGGCCTGGCCGATCCCAATGCGCTTTCGCTGTGCATGGCCGCCCGCGATGCGGTCGACTTCATTGGCATGCCCGAAGGCAATCTGGCGCTGGCCCAGGCTGTCGTCTACCTTTCGGTGGCTCCCAAGTCGAATGCGCTCTATAGGGCCTACGGCGAGGTTCTGAAAGACGTGGAGCAGACCGCGGCCGATTCAGTTCCGTTGCACCTGCGCAACGCGCCCACCGGCCTGATGAAGGGACTGGGCTACGGCCAGGGATATCAATACGCGCACGACCTCAAAGGCAAGGTGGCCGACATGCAGTGCCTGCCCGACAATCTGCGCGATCGCGTTTACTACCAGCCCACGAATGAAGGGGTGGAGAAGCGCATCCGCGAGCGTTTGGAAGAGATCAAACGCCAGCGCTCCCGGTCCGGCGGAAACGAACCTCCTCGAACAAATCCCCAAACAAAGTAGAGAATCGCAAGGCCGCCGAACGGCATCTCATAAGACATCTTCAGGGTGCTCGCTTAGCTCGGCCTAAGCGACAGGGGCAGGTCTCCATGGCTACGCTTTCCAGTGCCGCCGGCAACGAGATTGTTCCGGTTCGGGCTCTGCCCGGCGATCTCGTCGAAGACCTGCAACGCGTGCAAAAAGCCGCGCAGCAAATTACCTCAATTCTTGATCTCGACCTGCTCATCGACAGCGTGGTCAACGAAGTGGCCGATTCTTTCGGCTGTGTCGAAGCCAGCGTCTACCTGCACGACGAGGAGCATGCGGAGATGGTGCTCGCCGGTGTGCGCGGATGCAGCGTGAATGGCAAAGGACATCGCCTGAAGATCGGGCGGGAGGGCATGGTGGGCTACGTCGCTTCCACCGGTCAAATCCATTACGCGCCCGACGTGCGCCAGGACAAGTACTACATCGCTTGTGAAGAGTCGACTCTGTCGGAAGTGGCCATTCCGCTTCGGGTCGGGAATCGTCTGGTTGGAGTGTTCACCGCCTCGCATCCCGAGGTGGATGGGTTTCCCCGCCAGCAATTGCGCATTCTTCAGGCCCTGTGCGATCACGTTGCGGTCGCTGTGGACAACGCGCGGCGCCTGCAGAGCGAACGCGCCGAGCACGCCGCCCTGGATCGCGAGGCTCAGGAAGCGCGCGCCATTCAACAGGCGCTGCTGCCGAAGAGTTCGCCTTACATTCCAGGTTTCGTGGTTTCCGGTCTCAGCGTGCCTGCCCGCGCGGTGGGTGGCGACTGGTACGACTTTATCCCGTTCCCCGACGGGCGATGGGGAATCGTTTTGGCTGACGTTTCAGGCAAAGGAACAGCGGCCGCCTTGCTCATGTCCGCGACCCGCGGCGTGTTGCGCTCTCTGGCGGAGGCTTGCTGCACTCCGGGCGAAGTCTTAACCCGGTTGAACGAGTTGCTGGTGAACGACTTCCCAGCTGGGAAATTCGTCACCATGGTCTACGCGGTGTTGGATCCTTCCACGCGTACCGTGGTCTTTGCCAACGCCGGGCACCTGTTGCCACTGTTTATCGATCACGAGGGCGAGCACTTTCTGGACACGGAACGCGGCTTGCCCCTGGGCCTCAGCTGCGGAGACTACTCCGAGACGAGCATCACCCTGTCGGAAGGATCGAGACTCATTTTCTACAGCGATGGAATCACCGAGGCGGTGAATGCGAACGAGGAAGAGTACGGTCTCTGCCGGTTGGCTGAACATGCGGTAAGACCGGGAGCGTCGGCAGTCAGCATCGTCGACGAGGTGCGTTCGTTCGCGAATGGCTATGGCGTGCGCGACGATGCCAGCGTGGTTTTCGTTGGCGTGGGGGCGGCAGCAGGGTACTGATTCATCGGAACCGCGCCCGGTGTTCCTGCAGAATGCAGCGGTCCATCACGACGAAGATTCCAGCCTTCCGGGCTTTCTCCGCGGCCTTTTCGTGAATCACTTCTTCCTGCATCCAAATGGCCGGAACTTTAAGCTGGATCGCCTGATCGACGACTTCTTCCACATACTCCGGCCGGCGGAATATATTTACGATGTCAATCTTTTCGGGCACGTCTTTCTCGGGAATATCGAGCAGCGACGCGTAAGCTTTCTCGCCCAGGCATTCCTCGATATGTGGATTCACCGGGATGATGCGAAATCCGTGGCTCTGCATGTAGGCGGAAACACCATGACTGGGACGCAGCGGGTTGTTGGAAAGGCCAACCACCGCGATCGTCTTCGAGCGCTGCAGCAATTCGGCAATGGGATCAGACTGGGGCGAGGAAACCACGAGCCCTCCGGTTCTATTTCTTGTTGGCTGCGTCCAATTTCTGCTTGTACATTTTCAGCGCCAGTTTGCGAATCGTTTCCGAGACTTCTTTGTTGGCGGAGAGGTTTTTCAGGTCCGCCACCAGCAGGTTTTTCATCAAGCCCAGGCCGAGATCAAGCGGCGTGCGGGGATTCGCCACCAGATTGCGCACTACGATGTAGTTTTTCATGAAGCGACGCTTCAGCGGAATCTGGCGCAGTACCGCCTCCAGCACATTCTTCTGGCTGGCGAATTTTTCCACCTCGCCGTCGGAGAGCTTGGGAGCTTCGAGCACGGCCAGGGCCACAACCTTCGTGCCGTCGCGAACCAAAAGCGAACGCTCCTCTTTGTTGCCCTTCAATGCCAGTTGGATGCGGCCCTTCACGTCGAGATGGCTGATTTTCTGGAGTGCGTTCTCGCGCTTGCCTTCGGGTGGTTGATGCTTCCTGGGTGCATTTGTCTTGGGCTGAGCGGCGGCACTGGCGGGCTCGGTGGGTGTTGCCGGTGCGGGCGCTTCCGCAGCTTGTGTAACCGGGAAGTAGTCTGACCCGAGCAGTTCAACGATCCCACCAATGGCCTGGAACGGCTTCTCCCCCTCGGTGGCAATTTCGTGCGCGTGCTCGTCGATGTAAGCGGAAACGATCTCTTCGTCTCCCACGTCGCCGGCCGCCTCGGGAGTGGCTGCGGGCTCTTGCGCGTCAGGTGCGTGCCAGACCTGCTCGGCGGTGGGCGAAGGTTGGTCGGCAGGGGAAGAAACCTGGTGAGGTCCGGACAGCTTGCGCAGTTCTTCGGCCTCTTCCTTTTTCAGATACGGGTTTGGTTTCAGAGCCGCGATAACACTGCCCAGCGTCCGCACTCGCGGGCTCTTGATCATGACTTCAATCGTGTCCCGCATGGCCGAGACCGCGAGCTTGACCAGATCTTTCTCCGGCACCGAAGGGTTCTCGAGCAACGCGGGCAGCAAAACCGGGCGCAGATTGTCAGGCGAGATGAAGTAGGCCAGCACTTCGGGCAGGGTCTCAGGATCGGAAGCGGCCGCCAGGCAAGCCTTCTCGTCCCACCCAGCCAGGGTCATACGGGCCAGTTCGCCGAATACCTTGTTGTGCCGGGCGAGGTAGACGAGGATTTCGATGTTTTCGGCGCGCGGCACCTGCAGAGCGCCCCGCGCGGCGAATTGCATCATGTTGGAGGGCAGTTTCGAAGCGCGGATTTGATCGATGATGCGCGCCATTAGCGTCAGGCCCCGACTGCGGATCGCGATCTTCGGCCGCCGGAAATCGCTTCCCGCCCGGTCAGTGACTCCAGATCGCTCACCGCCAGCTCCAGTTCCCGGGTGAGGCGATTGGGCTTGTGCCGGAGAAATTCATCCCGCAATGTTCGATAGTACCAAAGAGTGCCCTCGCGCCCACCCTTGAACCGTGACCACACAGATTCGCCGACTTCGCGGTAATCGCGGAGGATGGAGCGCACGTTGTTCAGCTTGTCGGCGGCTGAAACCAGGTGGGTATCGTCGTCTGCCTGCTTCAGGCGCTGGATGTAGTTTTCCTTGCGCTCGCGCCACGGCGGTTTCGGATCCGTGTCCGCATCGGTGCAGCCCTCGACAATTTTTGCCACGCGGGTGCCAAACCGGCGTCGGACTTCCTTCAGCATGGGCGCGCCGCCGCAGTCTTCCACGACATCGTGAAGCAGCGCCGCGATGGCCAGGTCTTCGTCGCCCCCAGCCTCAAGCACCAGTGACGCGACGCCCATCAGGTGCGCGATATACGGGATTGTCGAGGCCTTGCGAGCCTGGCCCGCATGTTTCTCGGCGGCAAACGAAAAGGCCCGCAGAAAGCGGGGGCCGAGCTTCTGTGCGCCTATGGGTTTGACGTTTCTTTGCAGCCGGTTTCACTGTTTCTCCCCGCGCCGAGCCAGCAGATACGCGCGAATGAACGGCTGCAGATCGCCGTCGAGCACGCGATCCACGTCGCCAACTTCCGTCTTGGTGCGGTGGTCTTTGATCATGCGGTAGGGCTGCAGGACGTACGAGCGAATCTGCGATCCGAATTCGATGTCGAGTTTCGAGTCTTCAATTTTCTTGGTGGCGGCGCGTTTCTTCTCCATCTCAAATTCATAAAGTTTCGAGCGCAGCATGCTCATGGCGCGTTCTTTGTTTTTGTGCTGTGAGCGCTCGTTCTGGCAATTGGCGACCAGGCCGGTGGCGATGTGCGTGATGCGCACGGCAGAATCGGTAGTGTTCACGTGCTGTCCGCCCTTGCCGCTGGAGCGGTAGGTATCGATGCGAATGTCTTCCGGCTTGATCACGATTTCGATGCTGTCATCAATTTCGGGCGAGACGTAGACGCTGGCGAACGAGGTATGCCGCCGCTTGGCTTGATCGAAAGGCGAAATGCGCACCAGGCGGTGCACACCGATTTCACCTGGACAGGAGTCCGAAGGCGTATTCGCCATTCACGGCAAACGTCGCCGACTTCAGCCCCGCCTCTTCGCCGGGCTGGTAGTCATAGAGCACGGTCTCGAAACCCTGCCGCTCGGCCCAGCGCAAATACATTCGCAGCAGCATGTCGGCCCAATCCTGCGACTCGGTGCCGCCGGCCCCGGGATGAATGGTGACGATGGCGTTGCGCGCGTCGTTCTCGCCCGAGAGCAGCGTCTCGGTTTCGAGCTTGTCGATCAGCTCGCGCAGCGAATCGATATCGCGGCGCAAATCGACGTCGACATTCTCGCCCTCTTTGGCCAGATTCGAAGTAGGCGGCGATGTCGTCGCCGCGGCGCGCCAGGTCGGCGTCGGTCGCGAGCACGTGCTCCAACCGCTTCTTTTCGCGCATTACCTGCTGGGATCGCTGCGGATTCGACCACAGATTCGGGTCGGCCGACTGCTTTTCAATTTCGGCTAGCTGCGGACGGACCTTCTCCGCGTCAAAGATACTCCCGAAGTTCGTGGACCTTCTTGCTGAGTTTTTCGTATTCCAGAACTAACTCTTGATTCATGAGGACGCGTCAGCCTTTTTGCGGTTTTTGGAAGATGCGAAGCGTGCGAGCAGCGCTCCCATCGAAATTATCGCACACGCATACGCGAACCAGTCGCCGTGGCGCGTGTAGAAGGTAGTTACGGAGGTGAGGGCATAGGGCGCCACCAGGGCGGTCCGTTCCTTGCGTGGATGCACGGGCCACGACCCGTCCCCACGGATCGATCGAAGCCGTGACCCCGGTGTCGGTCGCGCTCAGCAGCCAGCGATTGTTTTCGATAGCGCGCATGCGGGTCTGGTTCAAATGCTGGGCGTAGGCGCCGCTGTCGCCGTACCATCCGTCGTTCGAAATGTTCACGAATACCTGCGCGCCGTGATCGGCGAACTGCCGCACGTCATCGGGAAAAACAGATTCGTAGCAGATGAACACGCCGAGCTGCTCGCCTCCCGCGTCCAGCGGCTGGCGCGATGTACCCCGCTGAAACTCACCAACCTCCTTGGTCAAGCCTCCGGCAAACGAGAACAGGCTCGGAAACGGCAGGTATTCGCCGAAGGGCACGAGATGGACCTTGTCGTAGCGCGCGGTCCAGTCGCCGCTGGGGCTGATCAAGGCCGCGGAGTTGAATACCTGTGAGATGTCCCCACCCGGGTGCACGGCCCGCCCGGTTCCTATCGATCCGGTCACGGTCCAGGTCTGCGTAGCTCGGGCCATCGTCGCTGATCGCATCGCGAAAACGCGCATCGTTGGTGAAGAACGGAGCGGGGGATTCGGGCCAGACCACCAGATCGATTTTCGCCGCGGGCTGGGCCAGCCGCGGACTTCACGGTGAGTTCGGTTAGTTCACTTAGGGTTTGCTGAAAATAGACTGGCGTCCAATCGGCGGAGACCGGCAATATTCTGCTGCACCAGCAGCGCGGCGTGATCGGCCTTCGCCGGCCGGAGCCTCGATCAAACTTCCCGCCTGCAAGACCGCGCCCGCGGCCAGCGCCGCTACCAGCATGGCGCTGCGCTTCTCGCGCGGGACCAGAAAGGCCGCGGCCAGCGCGACATTCACCAGCACGATTTCGAAAGAGATGCCGTAAACGCCGGTCCATGACGCGATGCGGCACAGGGCGACGTTATCCACCTGTGCGATGCCGAGCAGGTTCCAGGGAAATCCTGTGACGCGGGTGCGCGCCAGCTCTACCGCCACCCAGAGAAATGGTGCGGTCACGCAGCGCTCGGCGGTAGTCGCGCGCCGGCCCGGCCAGCAGGCTCAGCAGCAAGCCGAATAATCCGTGATACAGCCCGAGATAGCAGCAAAACAGGAACAGAGCCAGCAGCGCGGCCGGCGCGCTCAGGCCGCCGTATTGCCGCATCGTATCGTAGATCCAGTAACACGTCCCGGCGTACCACAGGATTCCGCACACGTAGGCCAGCAGGAACGCCTGCCCGGGCGTCGCCGGGTGCAGTCTGAGGGAATCGGCAATCTCCAGGTCGCCGGCCGGACGGGCGCGCAGCAGCGCCACAATCAGCGGCGTGAGAGCGAGCCAGGAGAGAACGTAAACCCCGGGCAGGGGAAAAATCAGTACCTGCAGAATGGCCGAGAGGACCACCAACAACCAGGCGCTGAAGTGAATTTGCCGCACCGGAAAGGATAACAAAAACAGCTCTTAGCCTTTAGCTCTTAGCTCTTAAGCTTTTTGGGTCCGGGAGTGGATGATTTGGTCAACCGGGACAATTCGAGCTGCAGATATTCTGGTTCGACCTAAATCGATTCGAGATAAGAGCCTTCCCCGATGACGTGCCCTACGTCAAGCTGTACAAGCTGATACGGGAGCCCCTCCACCGTCTCCAATCCAGCGACGGTGAAAGTCTGACCCACGCACTTCTCAAACAATGTGCGAGTTTGCAGTTTCTCGTCATCATGGATGCCTGGCGGAATGCCGGTGAGCCTGACTTTGTCTCCGACTCTCACGCTTCCTCTCGCTTTCTCAATAATGGAATACCCGTGACCAACTTCATCTTTGAACACTTTGCATGGGAAGACTGGTGCGGACAAACTCCACAATCTCTGGAGTGACATACTTTGGCGGCGTGATGCGGAATACGGGACGGTCCTGCACCCGCTTCAACGAGACTGCTTGCCATGCCGTTCCGGCGGCGGTTTCGTGCAGGATGACTGCGTCAGCTCGGTCCAGAAATTCGCGTGCTGAGGTCTTGAAATCGGCCGTTGCCGGATCCAGCACGCTCAGATATAAATCCGGGCGCAAAAATTTCAGCACGCTGTTGGATTCCATGATGACGTTGCCCGCGCCTTCCATGCGCTTCCGCAAGGCCGGCATGGCCTCGGCCAGGCGGCCCTGCTCCGTGCGCACCCACAGAGCCCGTACCGCGCCCGCCACCAGGAACCGCGAGGTGTCCGACTCGCCCGACCGGTCGCGCTCTTCGGAAATCGCCCAGGAGTGATCGGCGGTGGCGCAGTCGCAAGCCTCGCCGTTGGCCGAGCAAATGCCGTGTCCGTACTGCGTGATCTTTACCGAAGTCCATTCGAATTCCGGCAGCGCCGAGATCAGCCCAGCCACCACGCTGGTCTTGCCTACACTGCGCGAATGCCCGCCAATGACGATCAAGGCCACGAATTATCCTCGCTTAAGATCAATCTTTTTTAAGATCAATCCTTCTTCGCCAGCCGCGCCAGCGTTGCCAGCTGCTTCAAATACTCTCGCAGGGGCTGAGCCGGAGTTCCCCAGAACGCCACCCCCTTGCCGCGTAAAACCTTGTTGGGCAGAACGCCACCCTGGCCGCCGAGCATGACTCCCTCTCCAATGCGCGCGTGCTCGCCAATGCCGACCTGCCCGCCCAGAATCACGCCCTTCTCGATCACAATGCTTCCCGACAGCCCGGTCTGCGCCGCAATCACGACGTCTTCGCCGATCTGGCAGTTGTGGCCGATGTGGACCAGATTGTCGATCTTCGCGCCGCACCGGATGCGGGTCTCGTCGAGGGCGCCGCGATCGATTGTTGTGTTGGCCCCGATCTCGACATCGTTCTCGATGACCAACTTTCCGACCTGGGGAAATTTTTCGTAGTGCCCGGTCTTCGGGTCGCGCACGTACCCGAAGCCATCGCTGCCCAGGACGGCGCCCGCGTGCACGATCACGCGGTCGCCCAGCGTGGTGCTGGGATAAATTGTGACGTTGGGATAGATCTCGCAGTCGCGGCCAATTGTTACACCGGCGCCGAGAGCGCAGCCGGCGCCGACCCGCGTATTTTCGCCGAGCTGCACGCGTTCGCTGACCACGGCCCGCTCTTCCACAAAGACGCCGGGGCCGAGCACAACGGAAGCGTGAATCACCGCGGTCGCATGCACGCTTCCCGGCTGCGAGTCGGCATTGGCGGCCGCCTCCCGCAGCGCTCGCGCGGCCCGCGCAAAGCTGAGCTTGGGATGATCGCTGATGAGCAGCGGCCGGTCGCCAGCCAGGGACGCCGCGAATTCTCCCGCGATCACCGCGCCTGCGCGAGAGTGCAAGGCTGCCGATAAATGCTTCTCGTCTTCGACGAAGACAAGATCATCCTTGGAGGCCGACTCGATGCTGGCAACACCGCTCACCTCGACCCGGCCCTGCCCAACCAGGCGGGCTCCGACGGCTTCTGCAATCTGTTCCAGCGAGCGCTTCATGGCTCCCACTTTATAGCAGCGAGGCAAGAGGAAGGAAGAGCGGAGCAAGACGAAGAGAGAGACGAAGGAAGAGACGAAGAAGACGAAGGAGGAATCAGCGCTGGAGTTCACCTCCCGGCTCTCGCTCTACGGAACGGTGCAGGTGGCGACGCCCTGACACATGAGGAAACTGCCGCCGCCGGTGCAACTGGGGTCGCCCTGGCCGCCGCTCAAGGACCACGTCCCCGAAACGACTCCGTTGCTTAGGGTTCCGGTGGTTGTCGTGGTTCCATTCGACGTGCCGGTCAGGTTGCCGTTCAGTATGAGGATGTTGCCCCCCGACGTTGCCGACTGCACCGTAAAGCTAAGAGTACCATTCACCGTGTTCGTGGAACTGGTGTTCAGGATGGCCGAGCCGCTTTCATTCTCAACGTTTAAGCCGCTGGCAAAGCATTTCCCGGCATTGATGAAGCCGAAGCCCGTAATGTCGAGTGGCCCGCTATTGGTGACCGAAAATGCCGTCACGAAATTCAGTTTGCTGGCTTCTACGGTGCCTCCGGTAAGCTGGGCTTCCCAATTCCCACTTGTCGTGGTGGACGTGGTGGTCGAGGGGGTACCGCTGCCGCACCCGCAAACCGCGAGTTCCAGGGCCAGCAGGGTCAGGATTGCAAGCTTCTTCATGTACCGTCCTTGAATTGGGATCAATACTGAGAATAGAGAGATGCGGGCAGGTACGTCAATGGATGTAAGGGCGGCTATAGACGAAGCGGCCGGAACGTATTCACGGTGTCTTGATCCGGGCGGCCACCTCGGGACCGAGTCGCCGGAAGTGCTGCAGGTTCCAGGTATAGATCACTTCGGCGGCCGCCTTCCGGGCGCAGCGGGCCAACAGCGCGTCGTAAAGCATTCCACCCACAATACCGGAGGAGGCGGCCTCCCGGATCGCCGAGGAATATTCTCGGCTGTCGAGTGTGAGCACGGTCAGGCGCTCTTCGATGGCTTCCAGAAACAGTACGATCTGTTCACCACTCAGGCGATGCTTCCCCGGCAGGCGAGTGAGGACCGAGTAGAGTTCCGCGAGGCTGTGCGCGGCGCAGCAGGCATGCTTCTTGTCCGCGACCACAAACGCGGCCAGGCTCGCCTCGTGGTGCTCGTGGTCTTCCATGAAAACCGGGATCAGAACCGAGGTGTCGAAAAACCACTTCACCGCCTCTTCTCCCCCGTGCGCCTGGTGGCGGGCCGGCCGAGGTTGTTCTGGTCGCGTTCGCGGCGAACGTTGTTGATGGCTCGGTTCACGGTATCTGCCGAGAGTGGTTCGCCGGTGCGGAACACCCAGACTCCGCATTTCTTGTGCAGGGGCCCGTTGCCCCGCACAGGCCGTAGCACGATCTCCTGTTCTGAGCTTTCCAGTTCCAGCGAATCGCCTGGACTCAATTGCAGCTCATCCCGGACGGGCTTGGGCAGCACCACCCTTCCCGCTCGATCGACGGTCAGTCGGTTAGTCATGAATGGTATTATAGAATACCATTTGCCATAAGTAAATGGCATTTCCGGGGAGCCGCTAACCCCTGTTACCTCGAAACACCACGCGACGGCCGCGTATTCCGGCGGCTTTCGCGGGCGAAGGCGCCCGCGCCACACAGCCCTACACCCTGCCCTACGCCCCGCGCTTCGATTTCAGTTCCGCCAGCAGTTGCTCGATGCGGTCTTCTTTTTCCAGCGCAGCCAATCGGTCGTCGAGGTTATCGCCGGCAATCTCCGACTTCGCCTGGCTCACCGCCTCGGAGTGCGCCACTTTGCGTTTCATGCGATCGAACGCCGCGGCCTTGGAGCCGTCGCCCGACGCCATGCGCGCGTCGCTGGCCTTGCCCACAGCGCGGGCGCGACGATGTTGCGCGATCAGCAGGTCGGCCTTGGCTTGCGCTTCGGTCAGCTTCTGCTCCAGTTGCCGCAAGGCGGACTTCAGATTCTCCACCTGCGCCTTCTGGTCGGCAACCTGCTGCGTGAAGTTCTCGCTCAGTTCGCGATAGCTCTCCACCCGCAGCAGCGACGCGCGCGCCAGGTCGTCCTCTTTCTTGTCGACGGCCAGTTCGGCCTTGCGCATCCATTCGGCGACCTTGTCTTCGTTTTCTTTCTGCTTTTTTTCCAGCAGGTGCTGGTCGGCGATCGCGATCGCGACCTGCGTCTTGACTTGCAGAAGCTGGTTCTGCATGTCGAGAATGACCTGCTTGATCATCTTTTCCGGCTCCTCTGCCTTGTCGATCAGGTCGTTAAGGTTGGCTCGGACCAGTGTCGAAACGCGCTCCAGTAGTGCCATATGGAACCCCCTTTTTAATTCAGCTACTTGCTTCCAGTTTCTAGCTTGTTGCCTTTGGATCTCTTGTTTCGTGAATGCGGTGGATTTGCGCGCACTGCGGACATTGCGCCGGCTTCCCGCGCAGCGACGCGCCCATCACCATGCCGATCGCGACGCCGATGGCAAGCCAGACCCCCATGTGTCCAGCCACAACTCCGAACACCGCGCCCAGCGCCGCCCCCAGTGCGATACCCAACCCCGTGTGCTTTGATTTGTTGGTCATAACCTCGGCTCCGATTTTCAGTGAAGCTTCAAGGCGGGAACGAACCCCGGTTCGTCCCCGCACCCCTCGCTAGGCTTTCGGCGCACTACCCGCTTTCGGAGTCTTGTCGCCGAGTTGCCGCACTTTGCCCAGCAAATCCGACAGCGGCATCCCCGAAAGCGTCTCAAACAGCGCCGGCATCTGCGCCGCCATTTTGGTGATGTCGCCGGTGATCTTGTTCATCCCGGAGGCGTCACCGTTTCCTGTGGAGACGATGGTGATCTTGTCGACATTGGCCAGCGGAGCGGCCAGCGCCCTTACCACCTCGGGCATGGTAGCGAACAGTTTGTCAATCACTGCCGCCTGGTTGTATTCCTGGTAGGCCTCGGCTTTCACGTTCATGGCTTTGGCTTCGGACTCGCCCTTCTTGAAGATGATCTCAGCCTCAGCCTCGCCCTGGGCACGGATCGACGAAGCATGCCCTTCAGCTTCCGCGATGAGGCGCTGCTTTTCGGCGGCCGCCAGGGTCTCAATCCGCTGACGCTCGATCTCGGCCCCTTTCAGGACGGTCGCAATCAGTTCCTTTTCGCGGCGGTTAATTTCCGCTTCCTGCACTTTGACTTGCTGCTCTTTCTCGACCTGCTGCACTTTCACCTGCTCCGCAACCACTTGCTGCTGCATGATGTTGGTCTGAATGTCGTAGGCTTTGTCGGCCTGCGCCTGCTGGCGCTTGGTGACTTCCAGGTACTGCGCCTTTTTCACTTCCAGATCGCGTTGTGCCTCCGCCTGCTTGGCCAGCGACGCAGTTTCGGCCTGCACCCGTTCCTGGTCGGCTTGCGCCCGGGCCACGGCCGATTCCCGCGTTGCCAGCGCGCGCTTGATCGCGGTGTCGCGGTCGGCTTCCGCCGTGGCCACGTCGGCATCGCGCTTGATGCGAGCAACGTCGGGCTTGCCCATGTTGGTGATGTACTCGTTCTTGTCGCGAACTTCCTTGATGGTGAACGAGATGACTTCCAGGCCCATCTTGTTCATATCTTCGGCGCAGGTGGATCGCATGCGGTCGGAAACCATCTCCGGCTGCTTGACGATCTCTTCCACCGTCAACTGCCCGATGATGCCGCGCAGGTGGCCTTCCATGACCAGGCGGATCAGACCTTCGCGCTCCTGGTCGCTTTTGGTCAGGAACTGCTCGGCCGCCGTCAGCACAGACTCGCGATCGGACTTCACCTTGATCTGCGCCACCGCTTCGACCGTCACCGCGACGCCTTGCTTGGTGTACAAATCCTGTTGCGGCGCCACGTCAAACGACATCAGTTCCAGGGACAGATCGCGGCAGATCTGCACCATGGGCAACACCAGGGTGCCGTGCCCCTGCACCACTCGCGTCCCGCCCAAACCGTACACGATGAGTGCCTCGTGCGGCCCCGCTTTGCGATATAGCCTGGCCATTCCGCTCATCAGGAACAGAATGACCATCACTCCCAGCCCGGCGAAAATCCAAATCTGCACTACGCTGCGAGATCCCGCTGAACATAACGCCTCCTGTTGCAAATGCAGTTCAAAAGCTGTGTCTTGCCTTTTCATCACTGGGGAACCATTAGGTTCACCGGCGCCCGGATGTGGCGCGACCAGATTCAGGTTGAACTTGACGATCGAATAATTCCCGAACCAACAGAAGCCCAATACCAAGTAGGCAACCACCAGGACCGGCCACGCCGCACTCGGCTTCAGGGCACGCACCACCAACGCGGCGATGGTGAACAGCACCAGCATGACCGCCATAATTCCGAGCCCCAGCATCACCGACCCCTCGCGGGATGTGTAACCGTTGGGCTGCCAGCTGGCGTTGAAGTGCACCGCCATCCGCAGCGGCAACTGGTCCCAGACCCGCCAGTAGCTCAGCGCCGTAATCGGCAGCGCCAGCCACATCAGCCCGGTCAACGGCTTGTACCAGTCTCGATTCATAGCGTCTCCCCAGCACGAATCTGCAGCGAATCAACGCTCGATCGAATTGCCGGCTGCGGTTTCGTCCTCTCCTGACATCTCGCTCCACAGGCGAACGTAGGCAATTCCCTTCTCGTAGCGTGTGACCACGACCTCGGTCCCTATGGCGATGGCGCTGCCGTCCTCGCTGCGGGCGCCACAGACCCGGCGGGTTCCGACCTGCGAATAAATGATTTCGCCCGTCCCGCCCTCGCGGATCGGAACGCAGATTCGGCCCAGTACGCCGACCATCTCGTAATCGGCGGGGTCCATGTTCTCCTCGTCTGACATCAGCACCCGGCTCAAGAACAGGAAAATGATGCCCCCACCGACGAACCCACTGACCACCGAGAAAAACAAGCCCAGTCCGACCCACACGGACGAAAATCGAGTGAGCAGGTATCCGGCGCCGCCAAACCACGCCAGAAACGCCGTCAGCGTGACGAAGTTAAACGGCGATACATTGCTGCCCTGGGACGATTGATTCGCTCCCGGCGTGTGCGCTGCTGCGGGTCCGTGCGCTCCTCCTGCTACGGGAGCATGCGCCACCGGACCGTGCCCTGCCGGCAAATGTGGCGCGACGTGCCCGTGAAAGTGGGGCAGATGCATGTGCCCGGTGCGCGAGCCTCCGAATACAAACGAAAAGAAACTGAAGCAGAAGCCCACCGCGAAACAAATCAAATAAAAATCTGACCAGCTGAACCCCGTCGACGTCATCGGATTCGCCTCCCCGCTGCGCCCGTTTCTGCGCGTGACGCCCGGCGATGGTTGCCGTGATGGGCCACGAGTTCGGGCCGCAGCGCCTCCAGCAGGCGATCGGCCAATCCCGGCGTATCGAGAATCGCCCCCAACAGCAGCAGGCTGTGGCGCGTGTCTTTTTCGCGCGCCGCCTTGAGCAGCACGTTGCTGACTTCGGGGTCGCTGGCGAAGCGCTCCGAGCCCTGCAGCAGCCAAACGTCAAGCTGGCCTTCGGTGGTGCGCAGGTCCGATGTCAGCTCCGCGTGGTAACCCTCGGGGTCATCCACCAGAAATCCGGGATGCACCTTGAAAAACTTCGCCAGCAGCGCCCGCGAGGACTGCGTCATGTGCGGACGCGCCCCGTTTTCGATTTGCGAAAGGTAGGACTGGCTGATGGACGCCCCTTTAGCCCGGCCTCGGCCTTTCCCAGTTCCTCGCGCAGGGCGCGCACCAGTTCCAGTTGGGTCATGGGACGGCCCAGTCCGCGCAGCGAGCCTTCGACTTCGCGCAGGTAACGGATTTTCTCGCCCAGCTTCACCGGAGACCGCCTCTTTCAACTTATTCCAAATCGAGATATTTATATTGCAATTTGCGATTTATGTCAAGAATTGAATCTTGCTTCTTTTCATGGACTTGCGAGTAAAGTTCCCGATCGAGGCCAGCGCAGAAACGAAAACGCCCCCGGGCTGGCCCAGGGGCGTTACGATTCCTCTTCTTCTTTGCCTTGCTTGAAACTCGGCTTACTGGCGTCGGCCGTTGTGTTTGTCGCGGTAGATCTGGCGTGACTGGCGGTTTTGCTGACGGTTGACCTGCTTGCGTTCCTGCGCCGTCAGCTTGCCCCCATTGGCAGCACGGTCGTTGTGAACTTCTTGGTTGATCTTCGCCTGATTCTTTTCCAGGTGCGCGGTTTCCCCGGCGGTTAGCTGTCCGCTTTTGACGCCTTGCGCAATGCGGTCCTGCTGGTTCTCCTGGCGCTTGCCCACTTCGCTCTTCGGTGCCGGATCGGGCGTGGTCGCGGCTGTACTCTGGGCCGCAATGGGCATCGCCATCATCACGAGTGCCGCACTCAACAATGCAATCTTCAACTGGCTCGTCATAAGATCTCTCCCTGTGGATTTATTTTTCTTTGCCTGCGATTGTGGCCACACGAATAAGGAACACAGCGCGCTAAGAAATGTTGCGTGGATTCTTAAATCGCTGATTGCAGATGGGATGGGACGGTCGGGTTACTAAAGTTCGCAATGATCGTGCAAACAGCGCGCTGGACGGGGCGTTCCGTGGAGTCGGCTTTGCGATGCTAGAGTCCCGCTTCGATGCGGGAACGCGGGTCGAGGTAGTCGCGCAGGGCGTCGCCGATGAAGTTGAAACTCAGAACCGCGAGCATCACCGCCAGCGCTGGAAAGAGTACGAGATGGGGTGCGTCGAAAAGGTGGGCGCGGCCGTCGTTGAGCATGGTTCCCCAGCTCGCGATGGGCGGGGGAACACCCAGGCCAAGAAAACTCATGGTGGCTTCGGCGAGGATGGCTCCGGCCATGCCGATCGCAGCCTGCACGATCACGGGCTGAATGATGTTGGGCAGAATGTGGCGGACGATGATGCGCAGGTCGCTGGCCCCGAGGGCGCGAGCGGCTTCGACAAATTCGCGTTCCCGGGCGGCGAGGACTTGCCCACGAACGAGGCGGGCGTAGCCGACCCAGCCGCCGAGCGAGAGCGCGACCACCAGATTGAAAATGCCGGGACCGCGAAAGGCGACGAAGGCAATGGCGAGCAGAATTCCAGGGAAAGACAGAAATGCGTTCATCAAGATTACGTTGACAAAGCGATCGATCGCCCCTCCGTAGTAGCCGGCGATGGAGCCGATGATCAGCCCGAGGACGAGCGAGGTAAACACCACGCAACTGCCCACCAGCATGGAGATGCGCGCACCGTAGACCGTACGCGAAAGAATGTCGCGGCCCAGTTCGTCGGTACCGAACCAGTGGGCGGAGGAAGGCGGGTCAAGGCGCGCTGGCAGATGGATCGCCGCAGGGTCCTGCGGCGCGATCCAGGGCGCAAACAGGGCGAACACGATGAAGATGACGACAAGCACCAAGCCTGTAGCCGCCAGCGGATTGTGCCGGGCATTTCCGGCAATCCGGCGGCGAAACGAGATGGCGGTCGTGGACATGAATGGAATACTAAACCTGAATTGCAGTCTTGAGATTGCTGGCAAATTGTGTTCTCATAAAAGCAGTGCCGGGACTGCGTAGCTTCTCCGCATGCGCGTCGTAAACCTCCAACCTTAGCTTACATTCTGAGGAGAAGAATCATGAGTAAAGTCTCGTATATTCCCAAGGACTACAACTCCGTCACACCGTACCTGATCATCAAAGGCGCCGCACAGGCCATTGAGTATTACAAAAAGGTTTTTGGTGCGACTGAAACGGTTCGCATGAATGGCCCGGATGGCAAAGTCGGTCACGCGGAATTGAAGATCGGCAACTCGCACATTATGCTGGCCGACGAGAATCCCAGCATGGGCCAGGGGCACACCAGCGCGGCCACCATTGGCGCCAGCCCGGTGAGCCTGTACATCTATCTTCCCGACGTCGATCGCGTAGTCGAGCGCGCCAGGGCCGAGGGCGCGAAAATCCTGAAGCCGGTGGAGGACCAGTTCTATGGCGACCGCTCCGGCTTCCTGCAAGATCCGTTCGGACATCTGTGGGGCGTGGCCACACACATCGAAGATGTGTCGCCCCAAGAGATGAAGGAACGGATGAAGAAGGTCATGCCGGCAGCGTAACCCAGCGCGAAATAGAGGCGGGGCAGGATTGCTCCGCCTCTTTCCTCCTTGTGGTCCATTATTCCAACGCCCTCCGCAGGTCCTTCATCAGGAGCATGAGCTGCAACTCGTGCACGGGTGAAGCCTCGAAATCAAAGTGTTCGTAGAACTTCCGTGCTCGCTCGTCGATGGCGTGAACCAGGACTGCGCGAGCACCCACGATGTCTGCGGCTTGAGCTGCGAAGCAGTCAATTGGCGAGTGGAGGGACCTGCTTTTCTGGCTGACACATGTGACGGTGAACCACTCCGCGGCGAGATCTACGATCATTCTTCTATTACTGCCGGATCCGCGGGTTCGCCACCGAATACAGCACATCCGTCAAAAAGTTCACCGCGACATACGTCAGTCCGATCGCCAGGATGCAGCCTTGCACCAGGTAATAATCGCGGGCGGAGATGGCGTCGATGGTTAAACGGCCGATGCCGGGCCAGGAGAAAATCTTTTCGGTGACGATAGCGCCGGCGAGCAGCGCGCCGAATTGCAGGCCCAGCACGGTGAGTACGGGGATCATGGCGTTGCGCAGGGCGTGGCGGTAGACCACCGTGCGCTCGGGCAATCCTTTGGCGCGGGCGGTGCGGATGTAGTCCTGGCTGAGTTCTTCGAGCATGCTCGTCCGCACCATGCGGGTGAGGATGGCGGCCATCCGCCGTGCCCATGGTAAAGGCGGGCAGCACCAGATTGGCGAACGAGTCCGGCGCCGGAGACCGGAAGCCATCCCAGCTTGATGGCGAAAAGCAAGATGAGGATCGGCCCCAGCGCAAAGTTAGGAAATGACAGGCCGAACAGGCTGACAACGGAGAGCAGGCGGTCGTCCCAGCGGTTGCGGCGGCGGGCGGAACGCACTCCGGCTGGCACGGAAAGAATGATGGCGATAAAGAGCGAGGCCAGGGTGAGCTTCAGCGTGTAGGGATAGCGTTGCAGCACGAGGCGCGTGACGCTTTGGTTATAACGAAATGACGGGCCCAGGTCGCCGTGCAGCACGCCTTTCCAGTAGCGAACGTATTGCTCGCCCAGCGGAGCATCGAGGCCGTAGGCGTGGCGGGTGGCTGCAATGTCGGCGGGCGGCGCGCCTTCGCCGAGCATCTGCTGGATGGGGTCTCCGGGGACGAGGTGGATGAGCAGGAAGACGAGGCTTACCACCAGCCAGATGACGGGGAGCGTGTAGAGGACGCGTTGAAGGACGGATTTCAGTTCTCAGATCTCGTTTCTCAGTTGTGAGTAGCGAAGAACATATCTGTCATCCTGAGCAGCGCGAGCGCGAATGGGCTCGCGTAGTCGAAGGACCCCTTGCAGCGGGCACCTCGACTGGCGCAGGAGGGAGTTCTCACTGGGCGCTCTGATCCCGAGCACTGAGAACGCCTTGCCGTTGTAGACTGCGCAAGGGCGGCGCAGGGGTCCTTCGACTGCGCGCGACGGCTCGCTTTGCTCGCCATCGTGCGTCGCTCAGGATGACAGGGCCTCATTATTTGCTCTCAATCCCCTCCCTGCTTGGCGGCTTCCGCTTCGCCTTCCCCTTTGGCGATTTTCACGATTCGGACTTTTGCGATGCGGTGGCCTTCCAGCTCTTCCACCGTGTAGCGGCGGCCTTCGTAGTCGAAGGATTCGTTCAGGTTGGGGATGCGCTGCAGGCGGGCAAGAATGAATCCCGCCAGGGTTTCAAATCCGGCGTCGCGCGGCAAGGTCAGGCCATACTCGGCTTCGAGGTCGCGGATGTTGACCGAACCCTCCAGCATCAGGACCGATTCATCTTCCAGCGCGGGCTGGTTGGGCGACACGTCGAATTCGTCTTCAATATTGCCGACCAGCTGTTCGAGGATATCTTCCACCGTGATCACTCCGGCGGTTGAGCCGAACTCATCCACCACCACCGCAAGATGGCGGCGCCGCTCCTTGAACTCGGCCAGCAACTCGGCGAGAACTTTGGTCTCCGGAACGACCAGCACGTCGTGCATGATCTGGCTGATTTGCATGCGCGAAATGCGGGTGGCGGTGGACTGTCCGAGATTGCTGAGGCGGAGGCGCATCCAGCGCATGAGGTCCTTGTAGTAGAGCACGCCGACAATGTGCTCGGGCCCGCGTTGCGGGTCGTACACCGGGACCCGCGAGTGCTGGCCTTCGACCACGCGGGCCAGGGACTCGTCGAGCATCAGGTCGGAGGGCAAGGAAAAAATGTCGGGGCGCGCCACCATGACTTCGCGGACGGTGATGCTGTCGAGTTCGATGGCGCTGTGAATCATTTCTTCCTGGAACTCGGGGATCTGGCCGAACTGGCGGCTGGCGGTCACGATGAGCTTGAGTTCGTCCGGCGAGTGCACCGCGCCACGGCGGGTGGGCTGGGCTCCAAACAGCCGCAGGACCAGGCCGCCCGAGCGCCGCATAAAAAAGAGGATGGGCCTGGTCAGGGTGAGGAAGGCCTCCATGGGCGCGGCGACCGCGAGGGCGATCTGCTCGGCGCGCTGCAGGGCCAAAGTTTTCGGAACCAATTCGCCCAGAATCACGTGCAGGTAGGTGATCAGGCTGAAGGCGATCGCAATGGCGATGGTGTGGGCGTAGACCGCCGCGTGCGGAACCCGCCGAACGAATTGCGAGCTTTCCACCAGCCGCGCCACCATGGGCTCGCCGATCCAGCCCAGAGTAAGGCTGACAATGGTGATGCCGAGCTGGACCCCGTTGACGACCTCGTCGAGACGCTGGTGGAGGCGCTGCACGATGCGCGCGCCGATGCGTCCCGATGCGATGAGCTGCTGGATGCGGGTATCGCGCACGCTCACCAGTGAGAATTCGGCTGCCGCGAAGAAGGCATTGGCCGCCACCAGGAGAAGGATCAGAAAGACCCGGAGCAGCACAAAGGCGATCATGGAAGGGCAATTCTAACATTCCAAAGGCGGCTGTCCCCACATGAGCCTTACGACGGGTGCGCGGGGTCACAAATTTCAATTCCGAAATCCGCTATCCTTTTAATGGAAGGCTGGTCTAACTGGCAGGCGGCACACGGATTAGCGGGTGCCGACTCGTCTTTTTCGGGCCCTGGTCGAAAATTATAGCGTTGGAAGGAACAAAAGCAGCACCGGCCCCGTACAAGGGAGTGAGGGCAGCAAAATGGCTCCCCATCTCCACTTGGCGGTATCTACAGGAGGCGTTGTGAACGGTAACGGCAATCATAAGAAGAAGCGTCGCAGACTGATTATCTGGGGCAGCGTGGTCGCGGTCATTGTCCTGCTGATCGCCGTCGGTGTCTTCGCGGCGACGCGGGGCGGCACCAAGATTGATCCCTCGAAACTCGCCAAAGTGGAGAAGCGGCGACCTGGCCAAGAGCGTGGTGGCGACCGGCAAGGTCACGCCCATCACCAAGGTCGAGGTCAAGTCGAAGGCCAGCGGCATCGTGAAGAAGCTCCTGGTGGACTACGGCGATCGCGTCAAGAAGGGACAGTTGCTGGCCCAGCTCGACAAGATCGAGATCGAAGCCCAGGTGGACCAATCGCGCGCAGCACTGGAGGCAGCCCAGGCCAACCTGACGAGTGCGCAGGCCGACTTCGAGCGCGCCAAGGTCGATGCGGAAGGTCCGGATGTTCCGCTGTTGAAGCGCGCCTATGATCGCGCCATCAGTATGGCGAAGGATGGGGTGGTTTCCACGTCCGCGCTGGAGGATGCGGAAGGAACTACGAACTGGCCCTGAACAAGCAGAACGTAGCCAAGGCCCAGGTCACGGTGCTGAAGGCCAAGATTGCCCAGGCTCAGGCGCAGGTCGCTGAGGACCAGGCCAATCTCAAACAACTCGAGGAACAGCTCAGCTACACCGATATCGTCTCGCCGATCGATGGCATCGTGCTGTCGCGCGATGTGCAGATGGGCGACGCGGTCAGCTCGATTCTGGTGTTGGGCTCGTCGGCCACGCTGGTCATGACCCTGGGCGATACCAGCGAAGTGTACGTCAAGGGCAAAGTCGACGAGAGCGACATCGGCAAGGTCTATCTCGGACAGCGAGCGCGTATCAAAGTCGAGTCCTTCAAGGACAAGACGTTCGACGGCAAGGTGACGAAGATCTCTCCCATGGGTGTGGAGAAGGACAATGTCACCACGTTCGAAGTCCGCGTCTCGATTCAGAATCCGGGCGGCGAACTCAAGGCCGAGATGACCGCCAACGCGGAAATTATTCTGGAAGAACACAAGAACGTGCTGCAGATTCCTGAAGGCGCCATCATTTACGACAAAGACAAGAAGGCTTCGGTGGACGTGCCGGACCCGAAGGGTAAAGACGGCATGGATAAAGTCGCCGTCAACATCGGGATCTCGAACGGCGCCAAGACCGAAGTGCTGAGCGGGTTGAAGGAAGGCCAGCAGGTGGTATTGCAGTAGATGTTGCCCACAAAGAACCGCGATGTTGGGTCTTAGGTCGTCGGTGTTAGGTTCGCGCCTAAGACTTAACACCCAAGACCCAACCCTTTTTTCGGGGCATCATTCGGTACCGGCCATGACTCTCACTGAAATTCTGCGCCAGGCCTTCGCCACCTTCCGAGCCCACAAGATGCGAACCTTCCTCACCATGTTCGGAATTGTGTGGGGGATCGCGTCGGTAATTCTGCTGGTGGGTCTGGGACGCGGCTTCAGCGTTGACCAGAAACGACACATGCAGACCCTGGGCAAGGATCTGGTCATCCTGTGGGGAGGGCGCACCAGTTCACAGGTAGGCGGACGGGCCGCCGGGCGTGAGATTCATCTCAACGTTGACGATGCCGACCTGATTCGCGACGAGTGTTATCTCGTCAAGCACGTCAGCCCTGAATTGCGCCGAACCATTCCCGAAGTCAGCCAGTACAACCTTGCCAATCGCGGGGTGGTCGGGATGTGGCCCTCGTACCAGGATTTCCGGTCGCTGCAACTTTCCGAAGGCCGCCTGATTACCGACGACGACGAACGGGAAGGCCGCCGCGTGGTGGTTCTGGGCTCGAAGGCTTACCGGCAGTTGTTTCCCGGTCAGCCCGCCCTTGGCGCAACCGTGCTGGTGCAGAGTCTTCCCTACCTGGTGGTCGGGATTCTGCAGGAAAAAAAGCAGAACGCGAACTACAGCGGTCCCGATAACGACTACCTGTTCGCCCCTTACTCGG
This sequence comes from uncultured Acidobacteriaceae bacterium, assembly GCA_963825155.1. Classification (GTDB taxonomy): domain Bacteria; phylum Acidobacteriota; class Terriglobia; order Terriglobales; family Acidobacteriaceae; genus Sulfotelmatobacter. The sequence continues at coordinate 231,469 of CAWGRZ010000012.1, forward strand.
CGGTGTCGCGCGATTTCCCGCCGCCCACCAAGCCCGGCGCCGGCATTACCCGCGGCTACCTCGATGACATCGTATTTGAAGTGGGCGATCCCGAAGAGCATGAGGCGGCGGTTTTGCAGGTACGGCGCACTCTGGCCCGCGTGCACCACTTCGACGCCCTCGACAAGGACGCGCTCTTTATCTGGGACACGATGGAGGGCGCCAAGCTGTTGGACAAGATTTTCGGAGTGGTCACCATCTTCTTTGGCTGCGTCGCGATTGTGACCCTGTGCCTGGGCGGGATTGGCGTGATGAACATCATGCTGGTATCGGTCACCGAGCGCACCCGCGAAATTGGCACCCGCAAGGCGATGGGAGCGACCAAGCGCGACATCCTGCGGCAATTCTTTGCCGAGTCGGCCATGCTGACGCGTGGTGAGCGGCATTCTGGGCCTCACGTTCGGAATCGGAACCTGCATCGCTATCGAAACTTTGCCGCTGCCTGACTTCGTTCCGCATCCCATTATTTCCTGGATTTCGATTGTGGCTTCGGTTCTGACCCTTTCCTTGATCACCGTGACCGCGGGCATGTATCCGGCCCAGCGCGCCGCGGATATGACACCTGTGGAGTCGCTACGCTATGAATAAAAATCACACTCTCCGCTCAGCTTCCGTGTCCAGCCGATCGTTTTTGCCATCTCGCTTCGCGATCGCGCTGGTCGTGCTTTTTGCATCCACCCTGGTTTTTGCCTCGACGGTTTTTGCCTCGACGCCCCAGGGCACGTTCGAGAAAACGCTGCAGGTGAGCGGCCCTGTGGATCTTGAGGTGCTCACTCATTCCGGCGACGTCACCGTCCGCAGCGGTTCCGCGGGCTCGGTCGTGATTCGGGGCAAGATCTTTGTGGGCGACCGCTGGCTGCGGGGCAACCGGCAAGCCGACGTCAGCGAGATTGAACAGCATCCGCCCATTCGACAGGAAGGCAACGCCATTCACATCGATTACCTGAACATCCACGACATCTCTGTGGATTACGAGATTACCGTGCCCGCCGATACGGCCGTGCGCACGCACAGCGGCTCGGGAGATTTGATCATTGAAGGGACGCACGGCAATGTGGACCTGCAGACCGGGTCGGGAGACGTAAAGCTCTCGAGTCTTACCGGCGAAGTTCGGCTGCAGACGGGCTCGGGCGACGTACGGGGCCGCGGGATTTCAGGTCCGGTGAAAGGGGGCGCGGGGAGCGGCGATATCGAGATCGAAGAAACTGGATCGGGCGACATCGATCTGCACACCGGATCCGGAAATATCAGCGTGCGCGGTATTCAGGGCGGCTTGCACGCCGAGGCGGGCAGCGGCGACATTACCGCCGAAGGCACGCAGAGCGGCGCTTGGGAAATTCGTACCGGATCGGGCAATGTGCATGTGCGGCTCCCGGGCAATGCTGCGTTTGATGCCGACATTTCCACCAGTTCCGGAACGGTAGACGTCGGAGCGCCGCTGGAGATGACCGTGCAGGGGCGCGTGCAGGAAATGCGGAAATCGATTCGCGGAAAAGTCCGCGGCGGCGGCCCGCCGCTCACCGTGCGGACGGGATCGGGCGACATACAGATTCAGTAGAACGGGGCAAATTTCAGATTGTAGATTTCGGTTGCAGATTTTCGCGCGTAATCTGCAATCTGACTTCTGAAATCCGCAATTCTTACCGATTCAGCGGCGAACACGCATGCACCCGAAGGAACTCATTTCGCAAGGCTGGCAGTCGCTGATGCGCGATCGCATGCGCTCCGCGCTCACCATGCTGGGCATCGTGTGGGGCCTGGCCTCGGTCGTGCTGCTGCTGGCCTACGGCCAGGGCCTGGGCGGATGCGTGCTGCACGCCTTCCTGAACATGGGCAACAACGTCATCGTGCTGTGGCCGGGCCAGACCAGCATGCAGGCTGGCGGCCAGCGGGCGGGTAAGAAGGTCAACTACGAACTGGAGGACGTGGAAGCCATTCGCGACGAAGTGCCGATTGTGCGCGCCGTGAGTGGCGAGATCGACCGCAGCTTCGGATTCAAGAGGGGCACGCGTGTGGTGTCGATCCAGGTGCGCGGCGTGGATATGCCTTACGGGCAGATGCGCAAACTCGATCTCGCCGACGGCCGCTATTTCAACGAGAGTGACTTCGCCGACCATCGCCGCGTAGTGATTCTCGGTTACGACGCCGCCAAGAAAGTATTCCAGGGCGCGCCGGCGGTCGGGCAGAACGTCGAAATTGGCGGGCTGGACTTTGAAGTGGTCGGTACCATGCGCAACAAGATTCAGGACTCGATGTACCAGGGTCCGGACAACGAGGACGGGTTCATTCCCTTCGCCCTGATGCGCGATCTGAAGAACATTCGCGATCCCGACGAAATTATCATCCAGCCCACGGCGCCGGAGCTCAACAAGAAGGCGCTCGCGGCCGTGCGCGAAGTGATCGCGCGGCGGCACCACTTCAATCCCCGCGACGACAAGGCCACGCCGGAGTGGGACACAATTGAAGACCGCGCCATGATCAACGGATTCTCCTACGGGTTGCAGGCCGTACTGGGACTGATCGGCGTGGTCACGCTGGCGGTGGGCGGCATCGGTGTGATGAACATCATGCTGGTCTCGGTCACCGAGCGCACGCGCGAAATCGGGCTGCGCAAGGCCATCGGGGCGCGGCCTCGGCACATCCTGGTGCAGTTTCTGCTGGAAGCCCTGGTGCTCACGTTTGTGGGCGGACTGATTGGCATGGCGGTCGCCGAGTTCCTCACCTGGATCATTCCCCCCATGCCGCTCTACGACGAATTCTACAAGACCGCCGACCACGAAGGCGCAATCTTCCTGCACGCCTCGATGGGGGTCATGATGATTTCGTTTGTCATCCTGTCGATGGTGGGGATTGTGTCGGGATTCTTCCCTGCATTAAAAGCGTCGCGGCTGCAATCCGATTGAGGCGCTGCGCTACGAATAAACGATCGAAGGCGGGCGATTTCGCATGTCGAAAACTAGCAGGCGCGGTTCGCGGATCGGATCGCGGCCTCGCGAACCTCGACGTCATTACGTTTCAACGTCAAAATTGATTTTGCCGGCCTTGCACGGATTATTGGGTCTTTCGACTGGTTGCGCCATTTGCTCGACGTACTTTATGGCCACTGCAATCAAGTCGCGCTCAGCGACGACGTGGAGATCCTTGGATCCTCGCCAGTCTCGCGCGCCGCTGGTGTGCCGTTGATGCTGCTCTGCACCATCCGGGCTGCCGACGAACAAAAACCAGCGCAGCAACGTGCTCCACCATCGGCAAAGCGCCATAGGGATCGGCCTTGAAATCGCAAAGCTGAATCTATCGTCCCGTAATGGTCGTTCCATTTGGTTTCGACTTGTGCCCGATGCAAGCCGTTCACCCAATGCTTCTCCGATTAATCCGCCGGTCGATATGATCTGAATCTCCCCGTCGCGGGGATACGGATCGGATCGCTCGAAGATCTTGGAGGCTCGCTCCCTCTGGAGACGGAGAGAACCGTCGGCTTGCAGCTTTTCGTATCGATTGATCAAGTTCGGTGGGTTCAGGCTTTCTGCGGCAATTTGAGCGAGACCGGTGAAAAGCACAGGATCAGAGCTGCAGATTCGGACCACAGTAGTCTGTATGAGCCTCGAAATCGATAGTGGACCATTGAAGGTCGAAATAGACCTGATCATTTCAAGCTGCCTGCATAGGGGAAGGGATCGTCTTCGATCCCCCTAGGATTACCTCCGTGCCTTGACGCGCCCCTTCCCTGCCGATTAATTTCGCTGTACGTAGTATTTTGTCTTCCAGCGAGGGAAAGTTGCCATATCGTCCGGTCATCACTCTCACCACCGATTTTGGAACCAACGATCATTTTGTGGGCGCACTGAAGGGCGTCATTGTCGACATTGTGCCCGACGTGCAAATCGTCGACATTTCGCACGCCGTGCAGGCCTTCGACGTGCTCGATGGAGCGCTGGCCATCGCTCAGGCCTACTCGTATTTCCCCAACGGGACCGTGCATGTGGTCGTGGTGGATCCGGGCGTGGGAACGACGCGGCGGCCGATTCTGGCTTCGAGCGACGGCTATCATTTCGTGGCGCCCGATAACGGCGTGCTCTCCATGGTGTACGCGCGAGAAGAACGCATTCACGTGCGGCACATCACCTCGGAGCATTATTTCCGGCATCCGGTCAGCAATACCTTCCACGCCCGCGATGTGTTTGCTCCGGTGGCTGCGTGGCTGGCCAAGCAAGTCGACTCGCACAAGTTTGGCGACGAGATCGAAGACTACGTGCGCTTCGCCGCACCCAAGCCCAAGGCTGTGGATAAGACCCGCCTGCGCGGGGTCGTGCTGAAGGTTGACCGCTTTGGCAACCTGATCACCAACGTGACCCCGGAAGACGCTCCCATGCTGTTTGCCGCCCAGTCCACCGCCTTCAAGATCGTAGTCGGCGGCCGCGAAGTCACCGAGATCCGCAAGGCCTACGCCGAAGGCGCGCCGGGAGAGGTCTTTGGCATTCTGGGCAGCATGGGCTACCTCGAGATCGTAGCCAACCGCGCCGCCGCGGCACAGATCACCGGCGCCGGCAAGGGCAGCGAAGTCAACATCATTCTCGGGGAAGCGTCGGCAGCAGGCAACGGCGCGTAGAAAGTGGTCAGTAATGCAGTTACTCGGGCCTTAGTTTTCTTTGCGTCCTTTGCGGCTCCTCTTCGCGAACTTTGCGGTTCAGAGCTTTTTGGACCGCGCAGGAAAAAAGCCTCTAACCGCAAAGCACGCAAAGAAAGGCCGCAAAGATCGCGAAGAAGGACTCGTCGCAAGGCACCCCCAGTGCCTCATGAACTCTTGAATTTCAAGTAGAAAGTGGTTAGTGATGCCCTTACTCAGCGGCTTTGGTTTTCTTTGCGATCTTTGCGCTTCCTCTTTGCGAACTTTGCGGTTCAGAGCTTTTTGGACCGCGCAGGAAAAAAGCCTTTAACCGCAAAGCACGCAAAGAAAGGCCGCAAAGATCGCAAAGCTGGAGGTCGTCGCTAGGCACTGCCTCATGAACTCTTCGGTTTTGAGTAGAAAGTGGTTAGTGATGCCCTTACTCAGCGGCTTTGGTTTTCTTTGCGATCTTTGCGCTTCCTCTTTGCGAACTTTGCGGTTCAGAGCTTTTTGGACCACGCAGGAAAAAAGCCTTTAACCGCAAAGCACGCAAAAGAAGGCCGCAAAGATCGCAAGCAGGGGTTCGTCGCGAGGCACCCCCAGTGCCTTATGAACTCTTGAATTTCAAGTAGAAAGTGGTTAGTGATGCCCTTACTCAGCGGCTTTGGCTTTCTTTGCGATCTTTGCGCTTCCTCTTTGCGAACTTTGCGGTTCAGAGCTTTTTGGACCGCGCAGGAAAAAAGCCTTTAACCGCAAAGCACGCAAAGAAAGCCCGCAAAGATCGCAAAGCTGGAGGTCGTCGCTAGGCACTGCCTCATGAACTCTTCGGTTTTGAGTAGAAAGTGGTTAGTGATGCCCTTACTCAGCGGCTTTGGCTTTCTTTGCGATCTTTGCGCTTCCTCTTTGCGAACTTTGCGGTTCAGAGCTTTTTGGACCGCGCAGGAAAAAAGCCTTTAACCGCAAAGCACGCAAAGAAAGGCCGCAAAGATCGCAAGCAGGGGTTCGTCGCGAGGCACCCCCAGTGCCTTATGAACTCTTCGGTTTCGGGTGGACGTAGCGCTCCATCTCGCCCGTCCATTTCAAAAAGCGCCATAGCTCAGCCCGCTCACGCCACATGAATTCCCAAAACTCCAGGAAGCCGATCTGCGCCACCTTCACGCCGGTGTAGGTTTCGATGCGCCACAGCAGATAGGGACTCCGCCACGGAGCCAGGCGATGCCCCTTGGTCGCGTTCCATAGAAAGCGGATCTTGTAGCGCATGCCGCCATCATAAACACAAAGAGCACGGACGTACACGACGGAAAGCTGGGTCTTCGGTCTTCGGTCTTGGGCGCAGTGCTGATCGCAATTCATAAGCCCAAGAGCTGAGACCTCCGACCGCCCCCCCCATGTTAGAATCCATTCTCTCCTTGGGATTTCCGCAAATGTCTGACGAAAACGCCCGTCCAAGGGCCGAAGACCACTACTATGCCGCGCTCGACCTCATAGCCGAGGGGTATCTGGAAAAGGCCGTCGTCGCTTATCGGGAATCTCTGATCGCCGACCCAACGTTTACCGAAGCCATGCACGGACTAGCGCGGGCGTTACAGGATTTGCAACGCTACGATGAGGCCATCGCCGTGGCGAATCGGATTGCGGAGCTTGATCCCGACGATGTGCTCGCGCATACCAGCCTGTCGGTGCTGTATCAGAAGAAAGGCATGGTCCCCGAGGCCGAGGCGGAAGGAGCCAAGGCGCGGGTGCTGGGCTGGAAGCAGCAGTTGAAGAAGAGCTAACTCGTGGCTCTTGACGAAGCGAAAGAGCTAAAAGCTAATAGCTTAAGAGCGTCCTTACAGTCCGTACTTCTTCATCAAATGGCGGAACGAGCGGTAGGAGATGCCGAGCAGGTCGGCGGCTTTGGTCTGCACGCCGTTGCTCTGGTTAAGCGAATTTTGCAGCAGCGAGCGCTCGATGCCGGCTACATAACTTTCCATCCCCATTCCTTCGGGAAGGATCACGTCGCCACCGATTTCCGCCAGCGTGCCGCCGCCCGCGGAGGCCGCCGCGGCCCGGGCTTTCGGACGTTCGGCGGGTAGCTCGACGTGCAACTCCTCGGTGGTTTCGAGGGCAACCGCGCGCTCCACGGTGTTTTCCAACTGGCGGACGTTGCCCGGCCATTCATAGCCGCACAAGGAATCGAGCGACGCCGCATGCACGCGCAGGATGCCACGCCCGGCCGCGCTGGCATACTTCTTGAGGAAATGGTTGACCAGCAGTGGAATATCTTCGCGGCGCTCGCGCAGAGGCGGCACGCGTATGGGAATAACGCTTAGCCGGTAGTAGAGATCTTCGCGAAACAGATTCTCGGCGACGGCCTTGTCGAGCTCGCGATTGGTAGCCGCGATCACGCGCACATCAATGGAGATTTCGCTGGTGCTGCCTACCGGACGCACCGTTCGCTCCTGCAGCACGCGCAGCAGTTTGACCTGCATGGCCAGAGTCATTTCGCTGATTTCGTCGAGAAAAATCGTGCCCGCGTCCGCCACTTCGAACAAACCACGCTTGTTCTGGTTGGCGCCGGTAAAAGCGCCCTTCAGATAACCGAACAGCTCGCTTTCCAGCAGAGTTTCCGGAAACGCGCCGCAGTTGACGGAGACGAACGCGTCGGTGGCGCGCGGCGAACAAACGTGCACGGCCCGGGCCACCAGCTCTTTACCAGTGCCGCTTTCGCCGTGGATCAGCACCGTGCTGGCGGTGGAGGCCACGGTCCGGACCGTCTGCTTGAGCTTCTCCATGGCCGCGCTGGAGCCGATGATGTTGTCGAGCGAGTTGCGGGTCGCGGCATCGCGGCGCAGCGCGAAGTTTTGCCGGCTGAGGACTAGCTTTTCCAGGGAGCGATTGAGCGCCAGTTTGATCTCGTCCACCAGTCCAGGACTCTTGCGGATGTAATCGGACGCTCCCCCTGCCTTCACCGCCTCAACCGCAGCCTCATAGTCGTCCACGGCAGTGATCAGGATGACCGCGGAATCCGGGGAAACCCGGTGCGCGTGGCGCAGCACTTCGATGCCGTCGACATTAGGCATCTTGATGTCAGTGATAATGACGTCGTAGAGGGCGCCGTCGATTTTAGCTTTCGCGGCCTGCCCATTTTGCACCGTTTCCACGCGGTGGCCTTCCCGGCGCAGGGAAATATCGAGCATCTCGCAAATCGAGCGTTCGTCGTCGCAGACCAGGATGTTAGCCATGCAACCTCCCTCCGCCCGCCACTGCCACGGGCTGCGCGACCGATCCACTCTTACTCTGGGCAACCCCTGCCTTGGCCGCCCCAACCCGGCCAGTTCCCGTTGCCGCACCCTCACCGGCGGCAGCCGCCCGCCCCGTCTCGAGGCGGCGCAACCTCAGCACGAACGTGGTTCCCTGCCCCGGCTTGGATCGCGCCCACACCTTGCCTTCATGCGCCTGCACGATCTGGTACACCAGCGCCAGGCCCAGTCCCGTGCCGCCCTCGAAGTTCGACTGGAAAGGCTCGAAGATTTTTTCGATCTGCTGCGGGGTCATGCCCGTTCCCGTGTCGGTGAACGCGACCTGCCAATCGTCGCCCAGCGATTCGACCGCGACCGTCAGTGTGCCCCCGCCCTTCATGGCGCGGACTGCATTCTCGCAAATATTCCAGAAGACCTGCTTGATCTTGTCGCCGTCGGCGAGGACATGCGCCTGGGACACCGCAAACCGGCGTACGATCGCGATCCCGGTCTTCTCCGCCGCCATGCGGTGATCCATGAGCGTCAGCGTGTCTTCCACCAACTGGATCAACTCCGTCTTGTCGAAGCGATACTGCTTGGTGCGGGAGTAGGCCAGAAAGTCCGTAATAATGCCGTTCAGCCGCTGCGACTCTCGGGTCACGATGTTGAGCAAGCGCCGGTGCTCCTCATTCATCTCCGGAACTCCGGAAAGCATGCCGACCGAACCGGCAATCGAAGTCAGAGGATTGCGGATTTCATGGGCGATGGCCGCGGCCAGCCGCCCGACGGCTGCCAGGCGGTCCTGCATCCGTACTTCGCGCTCCAGTCGGCGAATATCCGTCAGATCGTCGAGGGCGTAAACGAATCCCTGCTCAGCACTCTCTGGCACGGTCAAGGCGGACACCCGCACCCGGAACGTTCTCCGGAACTTCGTGGTTGCGTCGCAACGCACTTCGGCATAAGGGTGCTGCGATTCCACATTGGGGAGCGCATCCAGGAACAGTTGTTGAATGGGCGTCCCCATCAGGTCTGCCGAGTTGCGCTCCAACAGCCTCTGCGCCGCCGCGTTCACCAGCGTGATGTGGCCGTCCAGACCGGTAGTGATGAGTCCGCTGCTGATGGAGTGAATGATGTTTTCGTGCAGGGCCTGCAGGTTTTCCAGGGCGCCGCTGGTGTCTTTCAGCTGCACGCCCACCTGCCGCAATTTGGCCGTGAGCAGGCCCGCCAGATAAACCACCGCCAGGAAGGCAAACAGATTGACGAAGATGATCGCCTGCAGCGTTTTCAGTCCGGGATGCGTGGTGGTATAGGAAGGAACCACACCGTAGTAATTCAGTTCCAGCACGGTCCCGTAAAGAATGAAGGCCAGCGCGGCCACCAACTGCGCCCACACCCGCGGCAGCAGCACGCTGGCAACGATGATCACCAGGGGATAAAGAAAGTTAAGTGAACTGTCCCAGCCTCCGGTTTCGTGGATGACGAGGCTGACCAGAATCAGGTCGGTGAGAACCTGTAGCGCGGCCTGCAACCGGTGCTCCTGCCAGAAGGAAAGCAGCAGCACATAAAACAACGAAAGGCTGTACCAGAACAGAATAGTACTGAGAAAAAGCCGCATGGGCAGCGGCGCCGGACTGAACTCGGCAATCGCCAGCTCCATGGCCAGCAAGAGGGTCAGGATGAAAATTCGGACCTTAACCAGCCACACCAGCCAATTGCGCTCGTCGAACGTCGATTGCATTGCGGTCTCGGGTCGTAGGTCTTCGGCCCGGGTCTCAGGTGCCAGGAATTTGAACTGAAGCCCTGACACCCAAGACCCAAGACCGGGTTTTTCTAGCCAGCCAGTTTGGCGATCATGGCGAACAGCGGCATATAGAGCGAAATCACAATGCCGCCGATCATGATGCCCAGCGATCCGATGATGAACGGTTCCAGCATGGCCAGCATGTCTTTCGTGGCTGCATCGACTTCCTCTTCGTAGAAGTCGGCGATCTTCTGCAGCATCGAGTCCATGGCGCCGGTAGCTTCGCCCACCCCGATCATCTGTGTAACCATGTTGGGAAATACGCCGCACTCGCGCAGCGGATCGACGATGGTGCGCCCTTCTTCGATGGCCTTGCGCACCTTCATCAAAGCCTCTTCCAGCACCGCGTTGCCCGAGGTCTTGGCGGTGATGCTCAAGCCCTCCAAAATCGGTACACCGGAGGTGATCAGCGTGCCCAAGGTACGGGTGAAGCGGCCCACTGCGATCTTGCGGAGAAGCGCCCCGATCACAGGGATATAGAGCAGCATCTTGTCGAAGTAGTAGCGGCCGCGGGGATGCTTGCGTATCTGCTTGAGACCGAAATACGTGCCGATGATGGCGACAAAGAACATCCACCAGAACGTCTGCACGAACCCGCTCATCCCGATGACGATGCGAGTAGGCAGGGGCAGGCTCACGCCCAGTCCGGCGAACAGGTTGGCAAAGATGGGCACGACCCACTTCAGCAATGCGCCCACGATCAACACTGCCATGCTGACCACGGCTACGGGATAGATCAACGCCGATTTCACGGCCGACCGCAAACGCACCGCCTTTTCGACGTAGGTCGCCAGGCGCTGCAGAATGATGTCGAGAATACCGCCGGTTTCACCGGCCTCGATCATGTTGGTGGTGAGGTCGTCAAAGACCACGGGAAACTGGCGCATGGCGTTGGCGAGCGTCGCGCCACCCTCGACCGTGGTGCGGACGCCGGTCAGCGTCTTCTGAAATGCCGGGTTTTCCTGGTTGGCCGCCAGGATTTCCAGACACTGCACCAGCGGCAGTCCGGCATCGATCATGACCGAGAACTGGCGAAAGAAGATCGCGATGTCCTTGGTCCCGACCTTGCCCGAGCCGAATGTGGGCATGACGAATTCCTTGCCCTTTTCTCGAATGGCGCCCGGTGTAATGCGTTCGCGCCGCAACGCCTGCGCCAACGACTGTTTGTTCGGCGCCATCCGCTCCCCGGAAATCTTCTGTCCGGAGGCGTCCTTGCCGGAAAATGTAAAGACTGGCATGGTTTTAGCCTCTCCTCACTGACGTACTTGATTCTCGAAAGCCCTGTTCTTTCAAATCCTCACGTTCTACTGCTCACTCCCCACCCTTAGCGCTTCGATGGAGCAGCCCCTCGGGCCAGCGTCGTTCCAGCCGTGGTCGGCCGGTTCAGCAAACTGGCGCCCCGGTTGATCATTTCCTGCAATTCGTCCACATTGCTCGATCGGGCCATGGCAACTTCCAGCGAGATTTGTTTCTGGAAATAAGCGGTGGACAGCGCCTGGTTAAAGGTCTGCATGCCAAATTTTTCCTGGCCCGACTGCATGGCCGAGTAAATCTGGTGAATCTTGTCTTCGCGGACCAGGTTGCGCACCGCGGCGTTGGGCACCAGGATTTCCATGATCATGGCCCGGCCTTTGCCGTCGATCCGGGGCAGCAGGCTTTGGCACATGATGCCCTCCAGAACCAGCGAGAGCTGGGCCCGAATCTGCGGCTGCTGGTGCGCCGGGAACACGTCGATGATGCGGTTGATGGTCGAAGTCGCCGAATTGGTGTGCAGCGTGCCAAACGTCAAGTGGCCGGTTTCGGCGATGCGCAGCGCCGATTCGACCGTTTCCAGGTCGCGCATTTCGCCGATCAGCACCACGTCCGGGTCTTCACGAAGGGCGGCGCGCAAGGCGTCGGTGAAGCTTTTCGTATCGGCGTGCAGTTCGCGCTGGTTCACCACGCAGTTCTTGTTCATGTGCACGAACTCGATCGGGTCTTCGATGGTCAGAATGTGGTCGTGACGCTCGCTGTTGATCTTGTCGATCATGGCCGCGAGCGTGGTCGATTTGCCCGAACCCGTCGGGCCCGTGACCAGAACCAGGCCGCGCGGCTTGTCGCACAGCTTGCTCACCACCGGCGCCAGGCCAAGCTGGTTGAATGACTTGATCTCGAACGGAATCAAACGAAAGACGGCTGCCGTGGCGCCGCGCTGGTTGAATACGTTCGCACGAAAGCGGGCCAGGCCTTTCAACCCGAAGGAGAAGTCCAGCTCCAGGCTCTCCTCAAAGCGGTGCTTCTGAGAATCGGTCATCACGCTGTAGGCCAGTTGCTTGGTCTCGGCCGGCGTCATCTGCGGCAGATCGAGCGGCACCAGGTGGCCGTGCACACGAATCTGGGGCGGCGAGTTGGTGGTGATGTGCAAGTCGCTGCCGTTCATCTCCAGCATTCTCTTGAGCAGATCGCTTAACGACAAACCCATGGCAAGATCCTTCCTTTTCCGTTGCTACTCACTGCCGACTTAATGAATCGTTTCGCGCGCGATTTCCTCGAGCGTGGTCATCCCCGCCGCCACCTTGATCAATCCACTCCTGCGCAGCGTGATCATGCCGCGCTCGATGGCCTTCTTTTTCAACTCCACTGCCGAGGCGCCGACCAGGACCAGTTCCCGAATCTCGTCGTCGACCTCCATGACCTCGTACAGACCGCAGCGGCCCTTGTATCCGGTGTTGTTGCACACTCCGCAGCCCTTGCCCTTCTGAATTTTTATCGTCTTGGCTTCCTCGGCGCTGAAACCCGCGTCGATCAGCGTCTGCACCGGCACTTCCACCGGTTCGATACAGTCCTTGCAGATGCGCCGCACCAGGCGCTGAGCGCAGATGAGATGGACCGAGGTCGCCACCAGGAACGGTTCAATACCCATGTTCATCAGGCGCGTAATGGTTTCCGGAGCTCCGTTGGTGTGCAGCGTCGAGAGCACGAGGTGGCCGGTTAGCGCGGCTTTGATGGCGATTTCCGCCGTTTCAAAATCGCGGATCTCGCCCACCAGAATGATGTTGGGGTCTTGTCGTAAGAAAGAGCGCAGGGCAGCCGCAAAGTTCAATCCGATCTGCTCCTTCATCTGCACCTGGTTGACGCCCTGCAACTGGAATTCGACCGGGTCTTCCGCGGTCATAATGTTGGTGTCGGGCTGGTTCAATCGGGAAATCGACGAATACAGCGTGTTGGTTTTGCCCGACCCGGTAGGCCCTGTCACCAGCACCATGCCGTAGGGTTTCAGGATGGCCTTTTCAAACTTCACCAGCGACTCGGGCTCAAAACCGAGCTTGGTCATATCGAGACGCAGGTTCTCTTTATCGAGCAACCGCAGCACGATCTTCTCGCCCCACAACGTGGGCAGCGTGCTGACGCGGAAATCGAGCTGCTTCTTGCGGCCCCCGATGTTCATCTTCAGCATGATGCGGCCGTCTTGCGGCAGGCGCTTTTCGCTGATGTCAAGTTTCGCCATGATCTTCAGGCGGGACGTAATCGCGTCCTTCAGCTTCATAGGCGGCGACATGATCGCCTGCAGCACGCCGTCAATTCGGAACCGCACCCGGAACTCTTTTTCGTAAGGCTCAATATGAATGTCGCTGGCGCCCCGCTTCACCGCGTCGCCCAGCACAATGTTCACCAGCTTGACCACGGGAGCTTCGTCGGCCGCCTTCTCCAGCTCCGACAGCTCCATCTGCTGCTCTTCCGACTGCAGTTCGACGTCGTCTTCGTTCAACTCCGACATGGACTGCATTACGGTTTCGAGATCTTCTTCCTTGGTGGCGCCGTAGGCCTTATCAATCCCCGCAAGAATGGAGCTTTCCGAGGCGACCACCGGCTCAATATTGAAGCCGGTCATGAACTTGATGTCGTCCATGGCGAACACGTTGGTCGGATCAACCATGGCGATGGTGAGCGATGCGCCCACCCGGCTCAGCGGAAGAATCTGGTAGCGCTTGGCCGTCTCGAACGGAATCAGCTTGACGACGGCGGGGTCAATTTCAAAGTAGGAAAGATTGATGGCGGGAACGCCATATTGCCGGGAGAGAAAATTGGTGACGTCTTCGTCCGTGAGAAAGCCGAGCTTCACCAGGGCAGACCCCAGGCGACAGCTCTGCTCCTTCTGGACCTTATTCCCTTGTTCCAACTGCTCTGGGGTAATGATCTTCTCTTTGACGAGAAGGTCACCCAGCCGTTGAGACATACGTCGATCTCCTATCCACGTGGTTGGAACGACACCTGACACTTATGTGCAGGCAGTGGCGCGAACAGCTGCCCATCATCGGGAGAGAAATGCAGCTCATCCGCGTTGACACAAATTGTCAACGTAAGCCGATTACCGCACCAGTAACTTTGGTACTTGGACCTGACGAAGATTCGCGGCCGGAGATGGTCAAAAGCCCTGAACTCCGCGCCAAATGCCTGTTTCTCACTTGTTGAGAGAGGGCTTGCCCGCCCAGGTACATGCACTTCAGTAAGCTTCAGCCCGCCAGTACAAGTTCGCCCACCCGCCAAGGCTTGGCGCGATTAGACTCGACACTCAGGAATTCTTAACTTGCCGCGCGCCCCTAAACACAACCGAGACAACGAAGTTCGGCGGTACTATCGCAAGCTTTACCGCGCCTGGGGAGCGCAGCAGTGGTGGCCGGCGGAGAGCCAGTTCGAAGTCATTGTCGGGGCATACCTCACGCAGAACACGGCGTGGACGAACGTCGAACGCGCCTTAACCAACCTGCGCGCCGCTCAGGCGTTGAGCGTGGAGGGAATCCGCCAAGTGACTCTTCCCCGCCTCGAGCGGCTGATTCGCCCTTCCGGTTATTTCCGCCAAAAGGCGAAGCGGCTCAAGACATTCGTCGAGTTCCTCGACCAGCAATACGGCGGCTCGCTGGATAAGCTCTTTTCTCAACCGACGGAGAAACTTCGCGAAGAACTCCTGCGCTTGAACGGCGTGGGCCCCGAAACTGCCGATTCGATTCTCCTCTACGCCGGAAATCATCCTGTCTTCGTGGTCGACGCCTACACCCGGCGCATCTTCGATCGCCACAAAATTCTACCGGCGAAGACTGATTATGAAGACATTCGCGAGTTTTTCGAGCGGGCTCTCGCGCCTCTCGCAACCGAAGAAGCACTAACGGTTGAAAGCGCACCCACCGGGGTTGCGCCCGGTATCCGCGGCTCCGCTCACCCGCCCTCCGCGATCAGCACTGCCCCTCGTGCGGCGCTGGCGCAGGTCTACAACGAAATGCATGGCCTGATTGTCGGAGTCGGCAAGCACTTCTGTGGAAAATCACAGCCTCAATGTGACGGATGTCCTTTACAGCCTTTCCTGCCTCGCGTTAAGTGATGATACGAACGCAAGGATGATACGAACGCAAGGATGATACGAACGCAAGGAGGGTCGACATTCCCGTGTTAATCCCTCGTTGTTCTCTTCGCCTGGTCACGATTCTGACCATGGCCGCGGTCACGCCTTCCGCGTCTTTGCGGCAGGCGGCCGACCGCGCTGGCATGCTGGTGGGCGCGGCGGTTCGTCCATCGCTGTTTTCCGAAGCTGCGTACGCGGCCACTCTGGGTCGCGAATTCAACATGGTCGAGCCGGAGGATGCGATGAAGTGGTGGACTATCCGCCGGACGGAGAATTCATTCGACTTCAGCGCAGGCGATGAGGTCGTCCGCTTCGCTCAGGCGCATGGCATGAAAGTCCGCGGCCATTGCCTGGTTTGGGATCACGACAATCCGGACTGGCTGGCGCAAGGACACTTTACCTCCGCGCAGTTATCCCACCTGCTGCAAGAACACATCACTACGGTGGTGAAGCATTACGCCGGCCAGGTCTTCGCGTGGGACGTCGTGAACGAGGCCCTCGATGAGAACGGACATATCAAAGACTCGCTCTGGTACAACCAGCCCGGCATTGGATTGTCGGGGAAAGGTTCCGCCTATATCGAACAGGCGTTTCGCTGGGCGCACGAGGCCGATCCTCACGCACTGCTTTTTTACAACGAAGCGGAGGGCGAGGGATTCAACCACAAGTCGGACGCGATTTACGCGATGGTCAAGGATTTCAGGCACCGCGGCGTACCCATCGATGGAGTCGGGCTGCAGATGCACATTGCGATGCACGACCGTTCGCAGCCCGACCAGTCCCAGCCTGAACTTGACACCGCAGCCATCGCCGCCAATATTGCCCGTCTGGTCGCCTTGGGGGTTCAAGTTCACATCACCGAACTCGACGTTTCCCTGCCCGTCGATCCCGTCAGTGGGCTTGCCCGCAAAGATGACTTGCTTCGGCAGGCTGAAATCTATCGCGGCATCGTGCGGGCGTGCCTGCAAAATCCGGGATGCACGGCAATTCAAACCTGGGGATTCACCGACAAATATTCGTGGATCGGTTCCCACTCGCGCGGCAGTCGCGGGGCGGCGCTGCTCTTTGACCGGGCGTATAAGCCCAAGCCCGCTTACGACGCCATGCTGGAGGAGATCTTGGCCAGGAAGAATCGGGCCGCGCTGAACCAGCCGTCGGAGCTTGAGTTTGTGTGGGGCCGGGTCTTTGACCCGGCTGCGGCCCGAAGGGCCGCGCCTTTGTTCACCAGCGGATCGGCGCTCGCTCAAAACGCAAAACCGCGGCGCTTCGCGCCGTGACCGGGTCAGAGACCCGGTCCCACACGGACGCTTTGCACCTTGCCTTTATGCCCGTGCAGCTATAATCATTTGCACACTCTGGCGATTTGCCGCCAGCATGAATGGCAGTGGCACAACCGGCCTCCATCCCGCCCGCCAAGACCTCCAGCCGCAAGCAGGTGATCATATCGCTCGCGATCGCGGTATTTCTTTTGCTGGCCATTCTGGTTTCACAAACCGCGTTCGACCTGACCTTTCTCCGTCCCGGGAATAACCAGGAGATCGTAGTCTTCGCCGCACTCTCGGCCCTGATCTTCCTTCTGTTCGTGGCTCTGACGTTTGTCCTGGCGCGCAACCTGTTGAAGCTGTTTGCCGAGCGTCGCCTGGGAGTGCTGGGTTCGAAATTCCGCACGCGCATGGTCGCGGGCGCCCTGCTGCTCTCGTTCGTGCCGGTCATGGTCATGTACTGGTTTGCCTATGGACTGATGAACCGGTCCATCGACAAGTGGTTCTCGACGCCCGTGGAGGAGGTGCGCGCCGATACGCACGCCATGGCGGCGTTGCTGGCCAACTACGCATTCCAGAACGCCCGGGCGGAAGCGTTTGCCATTGCCGCATCACCTGAAATCGAACGCAGCTTCGCCGGACACAGCTTTTCGCCCGTGGTCACTGAGTTTCAGCATCACGAACTGACCTTGCAGGGCGGATTTGCCCTGGCCGTCCAAGACGGAAACGCCGAGGCCAGCTTCAACGCTCCTGCGCCCTGGCAGGTTTTGCGGCCCAGACTTCCGCTGGCCGACGCAGTCGCAGGACATCCCGCGCAATTCACCTGGCAGCAGACCGATTACACCCTGGGAAGTGCGGCAGTGCCGGGCGGAGGGATGATCCTGGTGGCGATCCCGCTGCCCCGCGAATTCTCCGAGACCGTGCGGCATGTGGAAAACAGCCAGCAGCGCTACTACGATCTGGCGCATGACCGGCGCCTGGTGCGCCGCACCTACATGGGCTTGCTGCTGCTGCTCACGATGATCGTGCTTTTCGTGACCACGTGGCTGGCTTTGTTCCTCTCCAAGCTGGTGACGCGCCCGCTGGCCGCGTTGGCGGAGGCCACGCAGGAAATCTCCCGCGGACGTCTCGACTTCCGGGTGGACGTAAGCGCGGCCGATGAAATCGGAGACCTGGTGCGCTCCTTCAACCGCATGGCCGAGGACCTGGAAACCACGCGTCGCCAGATCGAAGCCTCCAGCCGCGATTTAAGCGCGGCCAACGCCGAGCTCGACCAACGCCGCCGCCAGACCGAAACCATTCTTGAGAGTATTCCCACCGGCGTCCTCTCGCTCGACGCGGGCCGCCATGTCACCCATGCCAACCAGGCGCTGCTGCGCATGTTTCATCCGGACGCTGGCCACGAGAGCGCACCTGAGATTCTGCGCGGAGCTTCTTTGGCGGAGGTATTCCCCGCGGAAGCGCTGGCGGATTTCGAATCTCTGCTGCGCCGCGCCGACCGCATGGGCATGACCACCAGCCAAATGGAAATGACGCTGCCTCGCGTGTCGTTGAACGTCGCGGTTACGGTGGCGACGTTGAAGCATCAGGACGAACGTTCGGGATATGTGGTGGTGTTCGAGGATCTCTCAGACCTGCTGAAAGCCCAGAAGCAGGCCGCATGGCGCGAAGTAGCGCGCCGGGTAGCCCACGAAATCAAGAATCCTCTGACCCCGATCGCGCTCTCAGCCGAGCGCATCCGGCGGCATCTGGAAAGGGCGACCCCGACGGATCCGGCGTCGCTGGGAGTGGTGCGGTCCTGTGCTGAAACCATTTCGAATGCGGTGGAGACCGTGCGCCGCCTGGTGGACGAATTCTCCACGCTGGCGCGCTTCCCGGTGTCCAAGCCGCAGCCGGCTGATATAAACGAAGTCATCGAGAGCGCGCTCTCCATGTTCAACGGCAGGCTGGATGGCATCGGCCTGCACAAGTCTCTGGCCTCCGATCTGCCAAAAGTGATGGCCGACAGCGACGCGATCAAACGCGCGGTGGCCAACCTGGTGGATAATGCCGCCGAGGCTCTGCAGGACTCCCTGGTGCGCGAGATCGAGATTTCGACCGCGCTGGTGGGCAGTCGCGACGCAGTGGAAATCACCGTTGCCGACAGCGGGCACGGTGTAACCCGCGAACTCAAGGAGAAGCTGTTCCTGCCGTACTTCTCCACCAAGAAACGCGGAACCGGACTCGGCCTTGCCATCGTCAGCCGCGTGGTCGAGGACCACCACGGCTCCATCCGCGTCGAAGAGAACCATCCTGTGGGCACGCGGTTCATCGTCGAACTGCCGGTGGTTCCGGAGTCGACGCCGGCCGCGGCCACCGTTCAGCATGCATAACATCCTCATCGTTGACGACGAAGCCGGAATCCGCGACTCGCTCGCGGGCGTGCTCACCGACGAAGGCTACGCCGCCTCTTCCGCGGAGGGCGGCGAGGCGTGCCTTGACCTGCTGCACAAGACCGCCTTCGACGTCGTGCTGCTCGATATCTGGATGCCGGGCATCGATGGCCTGGAGACCCTGGCGCGCATTCGCGAACTCGACAATCCGCCCGAAGTCATCATGATCTCCGGACACGGAACCATCGAGACCGCGGTTCGCGCCACCAAGCTGGGTGCGTACGACTTTCTGGAGAAGCCGCTCTCGATCGACAAAACTCTCATTCTGGTCAAGAACGCCATCGAAGCCAAGAAGCTGCACCGTGAGAACATTGACCTGAAGAAGCAATTGCACGCCAAGAGCGTGATCGTGGGCGACAGCATTCCGATGAAGGCGCTGCGCCAGCAGATTGGGCTGATGGCTCCCACCAATGGCCGCGTCCTGATCTACGGCGAATCGGGCACGGGCAAGGAACTCGTGGCCCACGCCATCCACGGGCAAAGCCTGCGCAAGGACGAAACCTTCGTCGAGGTGAATTGCGCCGCCATTCCGGAAGACTTGATCGAGAGCGAACTGTTCGGCCACCACAAAGGTTCGTTCGCCGGAGCGGCAGGCGACAAGGAAGGCAAGTTTCAAAAGGCGCACGGGGGCACGCTTTTCCTCGACGAAGTCGGGGACATGAGCCTGAAGACGCAGTCCAAAGTGTTGCGCACGCTGGAAGAACAGCGCTTCACTCCGGTGGGGAGCAATAAGACCATCACGGTGGATGTGCGGGTGATTGCCTCGACCAACAAAGATCTGGAAGAAGAAATTTCTCGGGGCAATTTTCGTGAAGATCTTTTCTACCGGCTCAACGTGATTCCCTTTTTCGTTCCCTCGCTGCGCGAGCGCAAGGAAGATATCCCTCTGTTTGCGCGGCATTTCCTGAAGGAACTGGCGGCGACCTATGGGCGCCGTCCGCGCGAAATCACCGACGACGCCATTGAAGTGCTGATGCGGTATTCCTGGCCGGGCAACGTGCGCGAATTGCGCAACGTGATCGAGCGCATTGTGATCATGAACCCCACCACCACCCGCTTCGACAGCAAGCACTTGCCACCGCTGGTCTATCGAGACGGCAGCCGGCGCGCGCCCAAGAGCGAATTCTCCACCCTGCACCAGGCTCGCGACGCCTACGAACGCGACTACATCCTGAAAACGCTCGACCAGAACCACGGCAACGTGACCCGCACCGCCGAGGTGCTGGGCCTGGAGCGCAGCCACCTTTACCGGAAGATGAAAGCGTTGGGGATTGCGGCAAAGGAGTAGGTGGGGCTAGCGCTTGACCATGTGGATTTCGGTGCCGTTCTTGCGGAACGTCACTTTATCCATCAATTGGTTGATCAGAAAAATCCCGCGGCCGTGATTGGAATAGAGGTTCTCGCCAACCGTGCAACTGGGAATCGCTTGAGGATCAAACCCTGGCCCGGGATCGCGCACGATGATGAGGATGCCGCGCTGTTCATCGCAAGCCACCAGGCACTCCACGACCTTGCTGGGATCTTCCTTGGCGCCGTGAACCACGGCGTTGGCCAGCGCCTCCTGCAGCGATAGTTCGATGGCGTCTTCCTTGCCGTCAACGCATTTCATCTGGCGGACGGCGTCCATCACCTGCACCACGACCGGGTCCACGGACTTGCGGTCGGCCGCCAGCGTGACTCGCACGCGCAAGCTCAATTTTTCGGGATCGAAGTCGTGCTCCGGGAGGTGTTCCTCGGAAGAAGCCCCAGGTTCCATGTTGGTTGGTTTGTCCTTGTCAGCCCTTGAGCACGGCCTGTAGCGATTCTAGCTGCAAAGCGCCGAATCCGGCAATGGCTGCCTCTTTCACGGAAAAGACGATTCGTATTAGGGCATCGCTTCAGCGATGCCACAAGGAGGCGCGAGACAATTGCGGCTTGATCCGCTGGGGTGCCTCACGGCGACAGCGGCTGAAGCCGCTTCCGTCTCGATGCTGATCCGGCATGCCTGAAAGGTGTGCCCTGATACGATTCTCCTGCTCACCATACCCTAATCCGCGGCGCGGGCCCGCAGACACAACGTCACTCTTCTGTCTCGTTTCGGCTGCCCGCTACGGCCCGCGCCAGGGCGCCCTGATCCTGCATCCGATGCTCGAGTTGCCGGCGCCAGTCCAGTTCTTCGACAAATCCGCGCGAATCGCGCCATCCCGGCTTGGCCTTGACATAAAGTTCGAGGAAGACCTTGGTGCCCAGCATGCGCTCGATTTGCCAGCGGGCCGCCGTGCCGATTTTCTTGAGCATCTGCCCGCCCTTGCCCACAAGAATTCCCTTTTGCCCTTCGCGCTCGCAATAGATGGTCGCCGCGATCCGGGTGAGCCGCGCGCCTTCCTCAAAGCTTTCCACGATCACCGTGGTTGCGTAGGGTATCTCTTCTTCGGTATTGAGCAGCACCTGTTCGCGGACGCTTTCCGCCGCCATGAATCGCGACGGCTGGTCGGTGACCTGATCTTCGGCAAAGTACGCCGGTCCCGCCGGCAGCGCCGAGATTACGTGGTCCAGAAGCACGTCGAGGCCGTGGCGCTTGAGCGCCGAAATAGGAATCACTTCGGCGAAGTCATAGAGCCCGCGGTATGCCTCAATGAGCGGCAGCAGTTTCGATTTCTCGCGGATCAGGTCGACTTTGTTCAGAACAAGAAATGCCTGCGTCCCCGACCGCTTCAGCAGATCGAGGGCAAACTGGTCGCGCGGATCGAACTTGCGCGTGACATCCATGATCACCAGCACCAGGTCGCAGCCCTCCATCGCCTCGCGCACCTCGACCATCATTTTTCGACCCAGCGATGAGTCGGGCTTGTGAACCCCCGGCGTATCTATGAGCACGATCTGGCCGCCACCCTTGCCTTTGCGTTTGGGAACGTGGACCACGCCCTGAATGCGATTGCGCGTGGTCTGCGGCTTGGGCGAGATGATCGCCAGTTTCTCGCCCACCAGCGCGTTGAGCAGGGTAGATTTGCCCGCGTTGGGGCGGCCGAGGATGCAGACGAAACCGGAGCGGAAGGGCATGGGGATCAGCTTCTGGCTGCTAGCTACTCTTTCATCTTAAGCTACGCGCTTTAGTCCGTGGGAGATCCTTCGCTCCGCCTGAAGTACGGCTACGCTCAGGATGACGCCCCGAGAATCCTGCCAACTGACCTACCACGAACCAAAAGACCAACGGCCCCATAGTGTTGAGCTGAGACCGCTCGCCTTCAGGCGCAAACGAAGCTCTACCGTGAAAAGTTCAGCTAGAAGCCAGGAGCTAGCAGCTAGAAGCCGTCTTCATATCAATTTCAGCTGCTGCGGCTGCACTGCCGTCACCCGCACCCGCTCCACTTTGCGATCGGTAGACTCCACCACTTCAAAGCGCAGACCGTCTTCCTCCACCGCCTCGCCTTTGCGCGGAATCCGTCCCGCAAGTTCGCTGACCAGGCCGGCAATGGTGGCGGATTCTTTTCCCTCCGGCTTGGTGCCGAAGAGTTCGTCGAGCCGGTCTACGTCCATTCCGCCGGCAACGATGAACGAGCGGTCGCCTTCGCGTACGATCTCCGGCTTATCGTGCTCGTCGCGGATCTCGCCCACAATCTCTTCCACCAGATCCTCGATGGTGACCAGCCCCGCGACGCCGCCGTATTCATCCACCACGATCGCCATGTGGATGTTTTGCTTCTGCATCTCGCGCAGCAAGTCGCTGCCCAGCTTGCTCTCGGGAACGAAGTACACTTCACGCCGCATCAGCGAGTCGAGCCTGCGCACGTGTGCTTCGGTATCGGGCACCTGTAGCACGTCCTGGGCGTAGACGATCCCCTTAATGTTATGAATGCTGCCCTCATACACCGGCACGCGCGAGTAGTGCTTGGTGCGCAGCATCTCGATAAAGTGCTCGACCGTCGTATCCGTGGGAACGGCAAACATGGCGGGACGCGGCTTCATCGCCTCGCGTACCGTCTTGCCGCTGAACTCCACCACCGACTGGATCAGGTCGCGGTCGCCCTCCTGAATAATGCCTTCTTCCTGGCCTGCCTCGATCAATGCGTCCACGGCTTCGGCCGAGGTTTCCGGCAGTTCATTCGTATTCTGCCGGGTTAGCGTAGCCACCGACTTCATGAAGCCGAGCGCAATCGTCACCGGCATCACCAGGTAGATCAGAACTTTAAGAACCAGTGTCCAGTGGACCAACCAGTCCCCCTTGGTGCGGGTGAAGAATACGAATGGCAGAAAGCGATTGCACAAAATCACAATCAGAATCAGGCTGATGGTTGCCTGTAGGATCTCGTAGATGCTCCACAGCTGATCGCTGAAGACAACAAAGCCAACCAGCAGAGCAATCGCCGCCATGGTCAACTGGGTAAGCACTGCCATGGAAAGCGAGGCCCGGGGACGTCTTACTCCCAGCGCCGGCTCAACTTTCTGTTCGAAGACGTCGATGTTGTCCTGGAACTCGCGGGAAAGAAATTTCCCGGCTTCCTCATAAACGCGATCCACATAGGAGACCAGCGTCAGCAGGCCGAGCAGAAGAAGCAGAGAGATGGCGACGGGAAAATTCATGCCATCCTCCGCTTTGCGGGCGCTCGCGCTGGCGCCGCGCCGCGCCGGCTCTTCATGGGCTGGACCCGTTCAATCAAGGCTGCGGGCAGCCGGAGCGCCCGCCGCAAGTTCGCTTCCTTGCGCCCCATTTCACCATTATCGCGCTCGTGGTCAAAGCCTGCCAGATGAAGGATTCCGTGCAGCGTCAAAATCTTCACTTCCTGGGCAACGGAGTGTCCGAGGCGCGCCGCGTTTTGCGCAGCGATTTCGGCTGAAATCGCGATATCGCCGGCAAGCACCGCTCGGTTCCGAGTGCCCGAAGAAGACGGCAACGACAACGGAAATGACAGCACATCCGTTGCCCGGTTCCTGCCCCGAAACCGGAGATTCAACGCGCGCACCGTAGCACTGCTGGTTACCAGCACATTCGCCGTTCCTCGCAGGCCAACCGCTCGCCGGGCCCGCAACACGAAGCGATCGAGAGACCCCTTACTCAGCGCTGCGACTCTCTTCTGCAAAATGACCAAGCCCTGCTCCGCCCTAAAGCGTTCCGCACGAAAACGATCCGCAGTAAAAGAAACGGAGGGCCCGATTTCGGAGCCCCCCTCATGTCCGGCGCTTTATCCCTTGGCGTCCGCAGACGCCGCTTTGTCGCCGTTCGCGGCTGCCGCGTGCTTCTCGTTCGGGCCCGCCGCCTCCGCGTTCTTCCCTCCGGTAAGCAGGAGCATCTGCTGCTCCGCCACGCGTACTTTGTGTTCGTCGTAGGCGCGAACGATGCGCTGCACCAGATGATGGCGCACCACGTCGGCTTCGTCGAAATGCACAAACGCCAGCCCCTCGACGTTTTTCAGAACATCGACCGCCTCGAGCAACCCGCTGCGCCGGGCGTTGGGCAGATCGATCTGCGTGACGTCGCCGGTAATCACCGCCTTGGAGTTGAATCCCAGGCGGGTGACGAACATTTTCATCTGCTCCGAAGTCGTGTTCTGCGCTTCGTCGAGAATCACGAACGAATCGTTCAGAGTGCGCCCGCGCATGAAGGCAATGGGCGCGATTTCGATGACATTCTTCTCCAGGTAGCGATCCACTTTCTCCGGATCGAGCATGTCATAGAGCGCGTCGTAGAGCGGCCGCAGGTAAGGATCAATCTTGTCCTGCAGCGTGCCCGGCAGAAATCCCAATCGCTCGCCCGCTTCCACCGCCGGACGCGCCAGGATAATGCGGTTCACGCGTTTGGCCAGCAGCGCGGAGATGGCCATGGCCACGGCGAGATAAGTCTTGCCCGTGCCGGCCGGACCGATGCCAAACACCATGTCGTGCTTCTCGATCGCTTCCAGATAGCGGCGTTGATTCGGGCTCTTGGGTTGCACGGTGCGCCGTCCGAAGGAGCGCTGTCGCCCCGCATCGGCCAGCCCCCGCAGAGTCGAGTTCGCGTCTGCCATAAGCACCCGCAACATGCTGTTGAGGTCGCCATTGTTGAAGCTGTAGCCGGAGCGCTGCAGGCTCTCGTAGTCGGCAAAAACCTGCTCCGCACGCGCCACGTCGCGCGCCGCCCCTTCCAGTTCAATCGCATTCGACCGCAGATTGATGGTGATGTTGAGCCCGTCTTCCAGCACCCGCACATTCTCATCGTGCGTGCCGAACAAAGTCTCGATGTTGGGACTGATCCCGATACTCTTCTTCATGCTCGGATTCATGCCTCTGAGTTCATGGCTGATGTGGATCCGGGTCTCTGACCCGGACGGGCCGGGCAAAGCCCGGCGGTCGCGGACTGTAAGATACACATTCGCCTGCTCCTCACATACAAAGCAGGGTTTCGCTTAGAGACGGGACCATCCGGAATGCGCATGCCCAGGAGGCAAGTCACTACCATTGAGTTAAAGCCTACCCCGGGGCGAAGAGGGAGTCAATGGGATGCGGATCTTATTGCGTAGGGCCTTCATCGCGAGCCGAAGCGGGCACAGTTCTGGTCCTCGCCCACTCGCGTAAGGTCTGAATTTCTTCCGCGCGCGTGGTCGACAGCGGTACTGTCTGTGCCAGGGCGTCCAGCAGCGATTGCGTGGAGAGTTGCTTCTTCTCGGAATATGCGGCGTAGAGTCCTCCCTGGACCGCTGCGTCTATTTCCGCCCCCGAGTATCCTTTCGCTGCGGCGGCAATTTTTTCCAGATCGAACTCCGCGGGATCGCGTTTGCGCTTCACGAGTTGGATCGAGAAGATCTGTTTGCGCTCGGCCTGGTTGGGCAGATCAACGAAGAACAATTCATCGAAGCGGCCCTTGCGGATCAACTCCGGCGGCAGCGCGCTTACGTTGTTGCAGGTCGCCGCCACAAACACGGCCGCCTTGCGATCCTGCATCCAGGAAAGAAACGATGCCAGCAGACGCGACGAAACGCCGGCGTCGGCCGAGGCCGAATCCGGACCGCTGCCGGCGAAAACTTTTTCCAGCTCGTCGATCCAGAGCACGCACGGAGCGAGCCCCTCCGCGACCTGGAAGACTTTGCGAATGCGTTTTTCCGTTTCGCCGATGTACTTGTCGTACACCGCCGACGTATCGAACTTCACCAGCGGCAGCTTCCACTCGCCAGCCACGGCACGCGCGCAAAGCGACTTGCCGCATCCCTGCACGCCCAGAATGATCATGCCGCGCGGCGGCTCCAGACCGAAGTCACGGGCCGAATCTTCCCACGCTCCGCGGCGCTGTCCGAGCCAGTGCTTCAGGTTCTCCAACCCCCCGACGCTCGCCATGTTGTCGGAAGCCTCAACGAACTCGAGCATGCCCGAATGCCGCAGCAGTTGCTTCTTGGCTTCGAGCACATCCGTGACAGACTCGGGACACAGTGCATATCGCGTGACTAGCGCCTGGGAAATGGCGCGCTCCGCCTCTTCCTCGGTCAGGCCGCGCAAGTTGACCGACATCGCGTCCACGCCCGCGGCATCCAGTTGCAGTTTCAATGTGTACGTTTTCGAGAGCCGGGTGAACATGTCGTGGATAAGTTCGTGCAGCCGGTCGCGATCGGGCAGGGGAAGATCGAAATATTCCACCAGCGTGGTCAGTTCGGCAGGCACTGCAATTTCGGGCGCGGTGATGATCACGGTCCGCCGGTTGGTCGCAAACTTCTGACCCACGTCGCGCAGCCGGCGAACCACGACGGGATCGTCCATGTGCCGGTGAAAATCTTTGAGGATAAAGACGGCTTCCACCGTCATGGACTCCATGTTGGCCAGCGCCTGCACCGGTTCGCGCGTGTTGTAGATGGAGCCGCCGCTGGCAGCCGCGGACGCATCCGCCCCGGTCGCAGACATCACTGCCCGGGCCAATCTCTCGGCCTCGCCTCCGCTCGGGTTGAGCACAGATCGGGTTTGCGGCTGGCTGCGGCTGCCCTGATTCCAGATCGTAGTGCCCTGGTCGATGCGGCCCTGCAGCGACATCTTTTGCCCCTCGACTGGAGCGCCCGTGCCGGAGCGCACCAGCCCGTCGGCAATGCTCCACTCGAAGGTCGCCATCTTGAGTTCACCGCACGCGGCGCGCACCATGCTGATGGCGTGCATCTCTTCCGACGTCTCCATCACCACGATGGGGGTCGATGAGTTGATGAGTATCTTCAGGCGATCAAGTCCGTCGGTCATTGTTTAAGCATCAGGTCGCAAAAAGATTCGTATCAGGGCATCGCTTCAGCTGATGCCGTTCAACCGAACGTCGGTTTGACCCGCTTGGAGCGCTCCCCTATAATAAGGAATTCGGACCCACCCGAATATCTCTCTGGATACACAAAGGTAACGAACCACCCATGGCAAATCATCTTTCGGCGCTGAAACGCGCCCGCCAGACCACGAAGCGCACCGCCACCAATCGCGCCAATACCTCCAGCCTGCGCACCCAGTTGCGCGTCCTGCGCGAGAGCATCGAAAAAGGCGACAAGGCTGCCGCCGAGCAGGTATACCGCCAGACCGTCTCCGCCCTCGACAAGGCCATCCAGAAGGGCACCCTGCACGAGAACACGGCCTCGCGCTACAAGTCCCGCCTGGGCGTGCGCGTCAATGCGATGAAGTAGCTTTGGCTCCTGGCCTTTAGCTCTTGGCTTGGAAATTAAAACGGCAGGCCCGCTGCCGTTCGTGTTTCGGCACCGCCTTTCCCCTCACCACAGTCGTGGAATCAGGAAGCCGGTGCGCTTGCGATGCTCCTCGAAGGCTTCTCCAAATTGTCCCGCGAGCAGCGATTCTTCTCTCTTCGCCTTGATGACATAGCCAAGGATGATCAGGCAGACTCCCAGCACGCATCTCCACCGGTCGATGGCCAGGGCGGATCCGATTGCGGCGAGATCGAGCCCCGTGTAAATGGGGTGCCGCAGGCGAGCGTAGGGCCCGGTGCGGATGAGTTGATGATCTTCCTTCAGGGTGATCCGCGCACTCCAATATTGCCCCAGGTTGTACCGGGCCCACAGCGCAATCGCGATTCCGATCCAAGTGAACACCACCCCCAGCACGGCAATCACCATCGTGCGCGGGAGAAAATGACGGCCGAGTACACCGATCCCGGCATCGTCGCGGAACAGCAGAACGAAGCCCAGAATCTCCACGAAGAGGATGCCATAGCGGGACGCGAACGATTCCTGCCGGACGGTCGCACGGGTCTTCAGGGCGCCCATCGCCCAGTAAACGACAAAGACGAGCCACGGACCTTCGATCAGATAATGCCAGGTCATGGTCTGTTCAACATGCGAGTTTCTTCCTCAGGCAGGCGGAGATTTGGACTTTGCGCCGGACACCATGTCTTCACACCGGCAACTGTTCCTGCATCCACCCCGGCGTCTCGAGTTTGGGCTCGCTGGTCAAATCAATCACCAGGCGCTCCAGCACCATGCGCTTGCTCACGGGATTCGAGCGCAGGCCCAGGTCAGCTTTCGCCACCAGGCGGATCGCACGCGTGAGTTCACGGCGGGATTTGTAGCGGCGCGCCTGCTTGATGATGTCGTCGGCGGCAAAGGGCGGCACGCGAAAGCCCTGCCACAGCGCGGCCCAGAGCATGCGCTGGTCGCGGACGTTGCGCTCGAGGATGACCAGCATCTGGCGAAAAGTTTTCGCCAGCATGTAGATGTGTCCGATGGCGGCTTCTTCACCCTCGCCCGAGGACAGGATCGCATCCAGAATTTCCAGCGCGCGCACCCGGTCCCGGGACGAAATGGCGTCGGTCAATTCATACAGCGAGCGCTGCTTGGCCGCCAGCACCATGGTTTCCACGTCGCCCAGCGTGATGCGTTTCTTCTCGCCGACGTAGAGAATCAGTTTCTCCAGTTCATTGGAGATCATCATCATGTCGCCGCCCAGCGCGTCCACCAGTTCGCGGGCGCCGTCGGGTTCGATCTTCACGCCTACGCCGCGGCTGGCGCAGTAATCGGCAATCCAGCGGACCGCCTCGCCTTCTTCCACGCGCGCCAGTTCCACGATGCCGCAGTACTGGCCCATGGTTTCGCGGATGCGCTGGTAGCGTTCCTTGTCCTGCATCTCCATGCGGCGGACGTCGGCGGGAATGCTGATGTGGTCCGCGACAAAAACGATCAATGCGTCGGGATTCGGATTCTTGCAGTAGTCCTCGATGGCCGCCAGCTTCTCTTCATTGGACCCACGACCGAAAAGATTCTTCACCCCGCGCACGAAGAAGACCTGAAACGGGGCCATCAGCGAGGGCGTACGGGCGCGGTCGAGAACCTCGGCCAGATCATTCTCCGCCAGATCGAATTCAAACAAACTGAAATCGCGCAGATCGACGGGAACCAGGTGTTCGAGGATGGCGTCGCGAAAGCGCTTGCGAAAGAAAGCTTCGTCGCCCACAAACACATAAGCCGCACGCAACTTGCGCGATTCCAGTTCACTGACAAAGCGCTCGGCTTGGGCAAAGGCTCGCATGGTTAGAAGGCAGTCGTTAGTCGTTAGTCGTAGCCGCGACCGCTTACCACCGCAACTTTACCATCAGAATCCCTCCAGGATGTTGGAGACCAGGGTGCGGGCAAAGTCCTGGGAGAGGCGCCGGAAGGCGGGCGAATCTTCCTCGAAAAAACTGTTCAGATCCTGCGACACTTCGTACTGCTCGCGAAACAGGTACGCCGGATTCTGGTACAGCACCTTGCCGTTCCTGTCGGAAAGCGAAACCTTCATGCTGACCACGACCAGCACGCTGGCCGCGCGCCCCGTCGCCGTGTCGTAAGCGAGGGGAGAAGTAGTGGTCGAAAGCACGGTCCCGCGCAACGTAGCGTCGGCGGCTTCGCTGGGATCGTTGAGGATGCGGTAGTGAGTCCGGGTGGTAAGCTCGTGCACCACCGAGGCCGTCAGCATCTGCTCGATGCGATATGTAGCGGTCTCGTTCTTAAAGGCGGGCACAGCGATGGTCTGCACGGTCTCTGGAAGCTGAACGACGTGACCTGCCGTGTGATAACCGCACCCGGCACTAAGCAAAAGCAGGAAAGACGGCAGCAGACAGCACGCCCGCATCCTCATTGAATCTTCCCCGTGGGCCGGGTGGCAGCCATGCTTTCCGCGCACTCCACTGCGGTCAGGGCGGAGATGCGGAGGTTGTCGGCCGCCGCCCACAGCCACACGCCGTTGGGCGCCGCCGGATCAATCTTCAGCGACAGCAGAATATCCGCCTGCCCCGCCGAACTCACGTTGCTGGGCGAATCCTCCTCCTCGCCAGGAACGGTCACGTGATCACCCGCCAGCGCCTGCGACAAAGTTTGCACATCCACGGCGCTCTCCATTTCCAGGAAAACCACCAGCGCATGACCGTGGAAGATGGGAGCCTGCAACAGCATGAGCGCAGGCCGCGGGGCAGCGGCCCCGGCAATCTTCCAGTAGTGGCGCAGGACGCGCGCCTCCACCGAATCGAGAGCCGGCTGGGCCTTCTGCCCGTAGCGGGCCACCATGTTGAAAGCCACCTGAACATCGAAGACGTCTTTGGGTAGAGGCTGAAAAGACAGCAGGTTCACGGTTTGCTGGTGCAATTCATCCATGCCGCGCTGTCCGTGCTCAGAGGCAGGTTCGAACGCGGTAGCCACCACGCGCCGGATCGCACCCGCTTTCTGCGCCCGCAAAAGCAGCAGCGCCAGCGTCACAGCCAAAGGATGCGCCGTTACGCAAGGGCCGGGCTGCAGTTCCGGTGGAGCGACCTGGGCTCGTTCCCGCTCGACCCACAGCGACCGGACGCTGGCTCCGGGTTCATTTTCCAGAACCGCGGAAAGATCAATGATGGCACTGCCGGCGTCGCGCGCTCGCTTCCAGGTTTTGCGGGTGCACTCCTCGTCCGAGGCAAAAAAAGTGAAGTCCACGTGCTCAAACTGCTCGGCACGCACACTCTGGATGAAACTGATTTCGTCCCCCATCGCCTCCAACTGCCCCAGCGACTCGTCGTCATCGAGCAGACGCACATCCACCGCCGGAAAGTTGCGCTCGTTGAGCATCTCGGCAACTTCCTTGCCTTTGAGCGAGGCCGCGCCAACGATGGCGGCCCGGTACAGATTTCCACGAGCCACGGCGGCGTGCGCAGCGGTGGAGGTTGATTTGACCGTCTCGCTCATGATGCCTGCGAAGCCTCCTTGTAGGACGACGACGGCGGCGGCGGCGGCGCGCCCGGCCGCCGCCGAAAGATCCACTGCACCCGCCAGAAAACCCCGGAGATCATATAGAGCAGAGCGATGACGAAAAGCATTTGGCGCGAAAAGAACCAGATCGAGGCAAACAACGCCGCCAGAAAGAGAATCAGGCGGAACGGGTGCCGCGAGCGGAAATCAATGTCTTTAAAGCTGTAGAACCGCCAGGTGCTCACCATCAGGTAGCCGACCGTGGTCACCATGACCAGCCATGTCAGCGCCGTGTACCACGACACGATGGGGTCGCCGGCTTCGAAGTGAACCACGGCAGCGATCACACCCGCGCCCGCCGGAATGGGCATGCCCACAAAATACTTCTTCCCCGGACGTCCGGGATTCGAAGGCTGAGGATTATTCATAATGTTGAAGCGCGCCAGGCGGCTGGCTCCTGCCATGAGAAACAGAAAACTGGCGATCGCTCCCAACTGCGTCAGCTTGATATGCCACTCGGTCAGCAAAACCGTCGGCATCAGGTTGAATCCCCAGGTAAAGGCCAGCATGGCCGGAGCCACGCCGAAAGTGATCGCGTCCGCCAGGGAGTCCAACTCTTTGCCAAAATCGCTGCTGGTGCCGGTCATACGCGCGATCCGGCCGTCGAGGCCATCGAACAGCACCGCGAAGCCAATCGCTTTGGCTGCGTTGTCGAGATGCCAGTACTCGCTGGCCGTAGCATGCATGACCTGCAGGATGGCGTAGTAGCCCAGCGCCATGTTGGCGGTGGTGAACAGCGAGGGGAGAATGTACATCCCTTTACTCTGGCGGCGCCGCAGTCTGGGCGGGGCGTGATTCATTGCAGGCTGACCCATCAATGTGCCCTCTCGGCGGCGGAGGCGCTCCCAACCGCCGCCAGTGCTTCCTGCGATTGCACATAGGCGAGCACGCTGGCGCCGCCTTGCACGCGATCGCCGACTTTCACACTGACGCGGGCCGAGGCATCGAGCACAACATCCACGCGCGATCCAAACTTGATCAGCCCCACCCGCTGGCCGCGCTCCAGACGGTCTCCCACCTTCGGATGGAAGACAATTCGTCGCGCCAGCAGGCCCGCGATCTGCTTGAAAACAACTGTCTGGCCGCCGCCGTCACTTTCCATGGTGACGATATTCTGCTCGTTCAACTCCGCGGAAGCCTGGTTCATCGCGTTGAGAAACTGGCCGCGCTGGTAGCGCACGTCGCGCACCACGCCCGCGATCGGTGAGCGGTTCACGTGCACGTCAAACACGCTCAGGAAAATGCTGATTCGCGTCTGCTTCTCGTTGTTCACCATTACGGTCGAAACATCGGTGACCTTGCCATCGCCCGGCGAAACCACCGCCCCCGCCTCCGGTGGAATGGCCCGCTCGGGATCGCGAAAGAACCAGAGGAAGAAAAATGCCAGCACCCCGGGAATCATTGCCCAGGCAGGACGAGTCAGCCAGCCAAGCACAACGCCGGCGGCGATCAGGGGGACTGCGTAAAAGTAGCCGTCACGAACCATGAGAGATTCCAATTATAGAGCACCGCCGGGACTCGGGACGATTTCGCTGGACGGGCAGGATTTGCGGCTACGTCGTGAATGCGGCTTGATTGCGGACGGATTCGGGCAAGATTTCTTCGTGCACCCGCTGATCGGCGGAGACCGAGGCGTCGCCGGAAATGGCATACGCGACCGCTGCCCCAATCAGCGAAGGAATGATAAAGGCATGTCCTCCAGTTGCCTCGGCGACAAATACAACGGCTGCCAGCGGCGTCTTGTAAGCGGCGGCGATGAAGGAGGCCATGCCGTCTGCCGCATAAAGCGCAATGGAGGTACTGCGTACGACCGATTGGGCAAAGGCGATCCCGAGTGCGCCGCCGGTGAGAAAGAGTGGTACGAACATGGCGCTGACCCCGCCCGCGCCCAAGGTGAAGGCGGTGGCGGCGAGTTTGGAGATAGCAAAGACGACTAACTCTTTCGAACTGTGACTCCGATTGAGGATCTCGCCGACCGCTTCGTAGTTCGGACCCAGTGGGATGAGAGTGCCGGGGTAGAAGTGTAGAAAAAGCAGGCCGCATACGCCGGTCAGAAGGCCACCCATGGTCAGCTTGAGCCAATGCCGTGCAGTCCACTTGACCACAAAACTACGGAGCCGGCGGAAGGCCATGACGAAGGCGAGGGCGAGGAGGCCGATCAACAGTCCGAGAAGGGCACACCACAGAAGATCGCGCATCGTGTAGGTTTCTGAACTTTTAAAATTGAAGAGGGGTTCACCGCCCAGAAATGCGCTCAGCGTCATGTAGGAAACGACGGAAGCGATCAGCGAGGGCAGAAGCGCCTCGTGGGCCAGGTCGTCTTTGTAGGGCATTTCCAGCGCGAACACGATGCCGGTGAGGGGCGCGCGAAACACGGCGGACATGCCGGCCGCCGCCCCGCAGATCAACATGATGCGGCGGTCACGGGGATCGAGCCGGAAGCGCCGCACACCTTGCAGCCTGGTCCAGAGCCATGATCCGATCGCCGCTCCGCCATAGATACTCGGACCTTCCAGCGCGGCGCTGCCACCGAAGCCGACGGTGGTGACCGCCGCCAGTAGCTTTGCAGGGAAAGAGCGCATGTCAATGGCTCCCTGGTGCTCGTGATAAGACTGAATGATTTCTTCGGTTGAGTGCTGGTTGGGGTCAACGGTCAGGTACTGCATAATGAGGCCGGTAAGAGCGCAGCCAAGAACCAGGCCCGGGACGATGGCCCAGTGATGATGCAGGTAATACGCGAAAACTACGGGCCACAATTCGCTCAGAATGACGACTGCAACCGCCGTCACAGCGAGCCCTGCGGTTACTCCGATTAACGGCGCGAGGAGAAGCCATTTGTAGAGATTGCGCGAGTACGTTGCGCTTAAGTCCTCATGGATTTTCGGAAGAAATCGGCGAAGCAACGAGTACTGCATAAATCTATTGATTGATTGCGACCGTTTCACTGTCTCCCTTTTGGCTCAACCCTGCCGGGCTGCGGCGCTCGGGCGCTGGCCTTCCTGAGCGTCTGGATCAGTTGCGGGCCGAGTTCGTTCAGTTCGCAGGCATGATCCACGGAAAGCCTCATCAGGATTCGATTTCCAGCGGGAGTCAGTTCCAACATGACGTGGCGACGATTGCGCGGATTGCGCTTGCGAACAATCAGGCCTGCCTCTTGGCAACGGTTGCTAAGCTCGACCACGCTGTGGTGGCGAAGCACCAACCTGTCGGCAAGATAGCCGACCGCAGTCACGGCTCCCTCCGGCGCACCCGCGATCTGGAGCAAGAGCTGATGCTGTTGCGCTGTAAGACCTACGTGGCTTGCGGCCTCTTCGCTGAAGTGCAGGAACTTCCGCAGTCTGAAGCGGAAGTCGGCGAGTGCACGGATGCGGTCTTTAGCAGCACACGTGTCTGGCTTCGTCATTCCCACATATCGTAACACGATATGTGATTCGGCGGCTTTGGCAATCTCGCCTCCATCCGCTTGAATCCTCTTTGCAAAAATCCCGGTTCGCAAAATGGCCGTTCGCAAAATGGCGGGTCGCAAAATGGCGGGTCGCAAAATGGCGGATCCTCGCCGCGGCCAACACCCGGCGAAAGGCAGGCCCTGGAACGAAGCGATGACTCGGATCGTGCTGGCCGCGGCGAGTAACCGGTGTGAGAACCCGGAAGCGCACTCACGAATC
Organism: uncultured Acidobacteriaceae bacterium; assembly: GCA_963825155.1. GTDB lineage: Bacteria > Acidobacteriota > Terriglobia > Terriglobales > Acidobacteriaceae > Sulfotelmatobacter. Next base: position 266,039 of record CAWGRZ010000012.1, read on the forward strand.
GGCGGCCGGCGCCCTCCGTCGAAAACTGGCCCAACGAACGGCGCCGCTACGAAAAAGAGTGTAAGTACAAATAAAAAAAGGCGCTTCATCGCGCCCTGTGAAAGATGAATTGCTCCCTTGGCGGCCAAGCCGCGTGGAGGTTGGCCAGAATTTACGCTACGTTGACGCCGTATTGCTGCCGGAACTGGCGCTCAATGGACTCCATCTGGTCCTTCAGGCGCAGCTTCAGCTTTTTCAGCCGGACTTCTTCCAGCTTTTCGTCTTCGCTGAGGTAACGTTTTTGGGTGAGTGAATCGAGACGTTTCGAATACTGCGTGTGCTCCTGAGCCAATCTGCGGAATTCCTCATGATTGGTCAGGAGTTGGTCTTTCGAAGTCAGCATCCAGCAGACCTCCAACCGGGATTATGAGCCCACGGTAGCACAGGCCAAAATGCCGTTCAATGCCAAAAAAGTGGTGCAATCTCATCTTGAGATGCCAGGCTGGCGGCAGCCCCACGCCTCGGCACAGACCTGACTTTCGCCCTTGAAACTCTCCATTTTGACCGCGTTGCGGCGCTGGGCGTAGTATCGCTCGCGGCTAAAGGCCATTAAAAAAAGGGAGACTACGAATGAGATCAGTTCTGATCACGGTGACCTGCTTGTTGCTGACTGTGGGCGTGGGAGCAAAGGGAACGAAGCGGGCCGCAGCGTCGAACCCCGATGCACCATCCGCATTTGAGGCGCGCAGCCATAAGGTGTGGGAAGACTTCAAGAACAAGAACAAGCAGGGCTTGGCCGCGATTGCTGCCGACGACTTCCAGGCACTCGAAGAAGACGGGGCTGGGTTCACCGCCAAAAAAGCCTGGGTAGCCGGAGCCGACGATTTCGATATGAAGTCTTACAGCCTTACCAATTACACCGTGAAGATGCTGGGAAAAGACGGCGCTTTGGTGAATTATCGCGCGCAATACGAGGGCGGGTCCGGGGGCCAGTCGGTCAAGTCAAACACCGGCTATGCGGAGGTCTGGGTGCGTCAGGCAGGGGTCTGGAAGCTGCAATATCTGCAGGAAACCAACGTGAAGTGAGTGCATCCGCCCAGCCGATCCGCCCAGGCCGACGGTTAAGCCAAGTCGAGGCGGTAAAGAATTGCGTCCTCCCGCGGATTGCGATAATACGCCGGACGCTGCCCCGTTTGTACGAAGCCTGTTTTCTTGTACAGGCAGCGAGCGGAGGCATTCGATTCCCGAACCTCAAGAAACACCGCCTCGCTGTTTGTTTCCCTGGCGCGCGCGATCAGAGCCCCCAACAGGCGCTTGCCGAGCCCCCTGCGTCGTGCAGCGGTCGCGACCACGATGTTCTCCAGTTCCCAATCGGGAGCAATGTGCGCCGCGACCAGGAACCCAAGAATGCCGGAACCCTCCTCCGCGACACACGCAAACCTGGGCGCGGTTTCAGCCGGTTGCAGCGCCCGCCGGTACTGCTCCTCTGACCAATGACCGGCCGAGGCAGACGCGCGTTCCAGGTCCATCATCAAGGGGATGTCGGAGGGGCTGGCAAGGCGGATGTTCAAGCGGATGTTCAATCGAATGTTCAATCGAATGTTCAAGCGGACGTCTGCTCTCGAAGATTGAGGCCCCAGAAAGCTTAGGGCTTTATGGCAAAGATTTCCGCGTCAGTGCGGCGGATGTAGTTTGCTTCCAGTTGTTCGGGCGAAACCGTCGCCCCGCCGCGAAGTTTACTTACGCCGAGTCGAGCGATCATCGCAGCGGACGCAGCCTCAACCGAAACCACCGAGTTCCCGGCTGCGCGTGCGCTTGCGGCGAGATTCTCGTCACAAGTCACCAGTGCCGCCGCCTCCGCCGAGCGCCAGAATTCATCTTTCGAGAGTAATTGCTCGCGAACGAACTCCGCGGCTTCGCCCCCTACAACGTACTCCCCGACATACAATTCGCCGCGTCCGGCATCCAGCGCGGCCAGCACTCTTCCCGTCGCGCGGCCCGAGACCGCGACCACTTCGAGCAACGATACTGGCACGATCGGTTTGCGCAGAATCTCGGCCAGACCTTTGATCGCCGCCAGCCCCACACGCAGGCCGGTGAACGAACCAGGACCAGAAACCACCACGAACGCTTCAATGTCCTTTGTGCCAAATCCGTGCCTCGAAAGCAGGGCCGCAATCTGAGGAACAAGTTGCGCCGAAAAAGTGCCGCCATCAAGCGGGACTTCCTCAATCACTTCCACCTCGCGGCAGTCGGAACCGGCGCGCGCCAGCGCCACACGGCCGTGTTTCCCCGAGGTATCGGTGACAAGAAAGAGCATATTCTGATTGGATCCGTGAAATTCCGGGTGCGGCGGTTGCGTCGGTTCTTACGCCTGCACCAGCTCCAGCAGTACCCCGCCGGCGCTCGCAGGATGCACGAACACGTACTCGTGCCCGCCCGCGCCCGTCTTGATCTCTTCTGACACCAGGCGCACGCCGTCTTTCTTCAGCCGCTCGACAGCTGCACGCAAGTCTGGAACTTTCAGGCATACGTGGTGCAGCCCCTCACCATGCTTGGAGATAAATTTGGCGATGGTCGATTCCTCCGAAGTCGCCTCCAGCAATTCCAGCCGGCTCTCCCCCACAGGAACCATCACCACTCGCACCTGTTCCTGCTGGACGATCTCTTCGGGCGAAACCGTGAGACCGAGTTTTTCGTAAATCGCCTTGGCCGCCGTCAGCGACTTCACCGCGATCCCGAGATGATCGATCTGAGCCATCAACTCTTGCTCGCCTTCGCCGCGATCTCCTCCACCAGCGTATACGGATCGCGCTTGTGCTCCGCGACTTCCGCCGCCAGCTGCGCCAGCCGGCCATCGTTCATCTGCGTCCGCACCTTCTCCAGCATCGCATCCCGCAGCATTTCGACCAAACGCTCCTGCCAGTTCTCGACACTCTTTTTCAGCGCACGGTTCCCCTGCTGCAGGTAAGCCTCATACGCGGCGATCGCCGCCGCCAGTTCATCCACTCCCCTGCCCTCGCTGGCGACCGTCTTCACGATCGGCGGAGTCCACCCATCGTGACGCACGGCGAGGGACTGCAAGGCGCGAATCTCGCGCTCCACACGCTCCGCGCCGTCGTGGTCGCTTTTGTTGATCACGAAGATGTCGGCGATCTCCATGATGCCCGCCTTAATGGTCTGCACATCGTCGCCCATGCCGGGCACGAGAATCACAACCGTGATATCGGCCAGCCGCACGATGTCAACTTCATCCTGCCCCACGCCGACCGTCTCGATCAGGATCACATCGCGCCCCGAGGCGTCGAGCACGGTGGCAACGTCCGCCGTGGTGCGCGCCAGTCCGCCGAGCGACCCCCGCGTGGCCATGCTGCGAATATAAATTCCCGGGTCGGAGAAATGCTCCTGCATGCGGATGCGGTCGCCCAGAATCGCCCCGCCCGTATACGGACTGGTCGGATCGACGGCGATGATGCCCACGCCGTGGCGCTTCGCCTCGTCTTGCGATAGAGCCGCGCTAAATGGTCGACCAGCGTGCTCTTCCCCGCCCCAGGCGGGCCCGTCAACCCGATCACCCGCGCATGCCCACTGTGCGGGAACAGCGCCTTCAGCAGTTCGGACCATCCCGGGGCATGGTTTTCGACGGTAGAAATAGCTCGCGCTAACGCGCGCACGTCGCCGGAGCGAAGCTGCTCAATCCATGAGTGGAGGTCGAGATTCAACCGATCAGTGTAAAGCAGTAGGAAGACAAACTGAAACCATGAACGGAAAAAGAACCTGACGTGTAGGGAATCGACCTGCAGGCAACCGCCCTAGTCCTTCAGCAACTGCCGCGCAATCACCAGCCGCTGAATCTCGCTCGTCCCCTCGCCGATGGTGCACAGCTTCACGTCGCGGTAAAACTTTTCCGCGGGATAATCCTTAATGAATCCATACCCGCCGTGAATCTGCACGCCTTCGTTGGCGCACCGCACCGCGACTTCGCTGGCGTACAGCTTGGCCATGGACGATTCCTGCGTGGTCTTCATGCCCGCGTCTTTCATCGAAGCCGCACGCATGGTGAGCAGCATGGCCGCATCAATCTCAGTGGCCATGTCGGCCAGCTTCCACTGGATGGCTTGAAAATCGCTGATCGCCTTGCCGAATTGCCGCCGCTCCTTGGAATAATTCAGGGCCGCACCGTAGGCCCCCTCAGCCATGCCCAGCGACAAGGCTGCAATCGAGATGCGTCCGCCATCGAGCACGCGCATGGCATCGGGAAATCCCTGGCCCTCTCCCCCGAGCAGGTTTTCCGCGGGGATCACACAGTCTTCGAAAATCAATTCGGCGGTATCGCTCGCCCGCAATCCCAGCTTGTTTTCCTTCTTGCCGGGCCGAAACCCCCTGGCGTCCTTCTCTACGATGAATGCGGAAAGCCCGTGGGTGTGCGCCGTGCGATCCGTCACCGCCAGCACCACGATCGCGTCGGCGTAATGTCCGTTGGTGCAGAAAGTCTTGGTGCCATTGAGCACCCAGTTGTTGCCCCGGCGCATGGCGGTCATGCGCGCGCTGCCCGCGTCCGACCCCGAGGACGGCTCGGTCAGGCCCCAGGCGCCGATGAAATCGCCGGTCGCCAGCTTGCTGACATACTTCTTTTTCTGCGCTTCGTTTCCGGCCAGAAAAATATGATTCGAGCACAGCGAGGTATGCGCCGCCACAATGATTCCCACCGACCCGTCCACGCGCGAGAGTTCTTCGATGGCGGTGACGTACTCCACGTAGCCCATGCCCGCGCCGCCGTACTCGGGAGGAAAAATCATCCCCAGCAGTCCCAGCTTGCCCAGTTCCTTGATGGTTGCGAGCGGAAACTCGCCAGCCTCGTCCCATTTCATGACGTGGGGCTTGATCTCGCGCTCGGCAAACTCGCGAACGCTTTTTTTCAGCTGCAGCTGTTCATCGTTCAGTTGGAAATCCAAGTTCCCTCCGGCCTTCTCGACCGTGCCCTGTCGCGGATGATGGCCATCCGGGAGGCGTGCCACACTCCAGTTTTGATTAGAACATACGGGAAGAATGCGAAAAAGTTACCTCTGGCTTGAGGAGGTGAAGTCGCGGAACACCGCGCCAGCATTGGCGATTTCAATGCCAAGGAACGCCCAGCCAACCGACCGGATGGTCTGGCAATTTGGGCCTACGACGCCTTCCCGGACCCCGCCCCGAAAATCTTGCGCGCCATCCAGACCGGGGCGACGAACACGTGCGCCGGATTGGTAAGAAACGCAGGCTTGTTGCCTTCGATGAAATGCCCCAGCCAGGCCAGGGCGAACGCCGTAGGAATGAGAAGCAGCGCGATGATCCAGTGGTACCACACCACGATCAGAGAAGAAAAACCGACCGGAATGGCGATCATGTGCAGGGCGCGGTTTACGGGGTGGTTATGCGCGCCATCGTAGTGCGAGTACAGGCCCATGCGGTCACCTCCGCCAAGACAAAATCTGCTGCGCATTATACCCCTGATTCAGGCTTCGCCAGCAAGGCTGGCGGGCGCAAGGAACGCCTGGAAAACTTCGTTGGAAAGCAACCTGCCCCGCGCCGTGAGGCGAACGAAATTTCCATCTTGCCGCAGCAGACCATCGCCAACGAATTCTGCGATCACGGGCCGCAGGTTCGGCAGCACGTTCTGGCCAAACGTCGCGGCAATCTGTCGCAGGTCCACGCCCCGGTTCAAGCGCAGCCCGAGGAAGAAGCTCTCCTCCAGCGCGGACGCGGGCGCGACCACGGTTCGGAGCAAGGGCGCACCGCCCACATATTTTTCCAGCGCATCCGCGCTGGCAAATCGTATCGCTTCAGCTTCCGGCACGGCGGAACCCAGCATGGAATGCGCGTCCACGCCAAAACCAAGATAGGGCTGTCGCGTCCAATATTTCAGATTGTGCCGTGACTCGAATCCCGCCTGCGCGAAGTTGGAAATCTCATACTGCTCGATGCTGTCCGCTTCCAGACGATCGCAGGCCGCCAGATAAAAGTCCGCCGTGGCTTCTTCGTTGGGCACGAAATGGGCGTGATAGCGCGTGCCCCCCGCAATCAGCTCGCGCCCCAGCCGCGAGTCTTCATCCACTTCCAGCATGTAGACGCTCACGTGCGGCACGCCCGTGGCCAGCGTCTCCGCCAGCGACTCCCGCCAACTTTCTGCTGTCTGGTGCGGCAGGCCCGCGATCAGGTCCACATTGATGTTGGCAATCCCAGCTGCGCGCAGGCGGGCAATGTCTTCCAGAACGGTGGCGCGCTTGTGCAGCCGTCCCACCGCCGCTGCCTCCGCGTCTACAAACGACTGCACGCCCAGGCTGACGCGATTCACTCCGCACTGAAGCAAGCTATCGAGAACATTCGGCCCCAGAGTTCCGGGCGCGCACTCGACCGTAATCTCGGCATCGGCGATCACCTTGAACTGCGCCCGGACCGCATCAAACACGCGCCGCAGTTGCCCGGGCTCGAGCACCGTGGGAGTGCCTCCGCCCAGATAGATCGAATCTACTTCCTGCTCGATCTGGCCGCCCATCTGCTCCGCAATCTGTGGTGCGTCCGCAATATCGGCGCATACGCGATCCACATAGCGCTCGAAAACGGCTCGCGAAAACACGTCGGACGCAAAGTTGCAGTAGCTGCACTTGGTGCGGCAGAACGGCACCGAAATGTAGATCCCCAGGGCCACTGTCTCTGATTATCCCACCTGCAAACCTTTTCCATCCTCCCGCCTGCCTCGGCCATCTATTTGAGGTACCCTGTTGAAGGCGCTGGCCGCGCCGCTCGTCTTCTCGCACCGGAAAACAATGGCCCAGGAAGAGGAAATATTAGGTAAAGCTTATGACAGCCGCCTCATGCGGCGGCTGCTCACCTACCTGCGTCCCTACCGCTGGCAGGTAACGGTGGCCATTGTCTCGATCATCCTCAAATCCTTCGCCGATGTGCTCGGGCCGTACCTCATAAAAGTCGCCGTGGACCGCTACCTTGCGCCCATCAAGGCCGCGCCTTCGGGCTTGTGGAGCTGGCTCAGCCCGCGCCCCCTTACCGGCATCGCACAGATTTCCACCATCTACCTTGGCATTCTGATGTTCACCTTCGTGCTGGAGTTCCTGCAAACCTACTTCATGCAGTGGACCGGCCAGAAAGTCATGTTCGACCTGCGCCGCCAGATTTTCCGTCACTTGCAGCGCATGCACGTTGCGTTCTACGACAAGAACCCGGTGGGCCGCCTTGTGACTCGCGTTACCACCGACGTGGACGCTCTGAACGAAATGTTCACCTCCGGAGTGGTCTCCATCTTTGAAGATCTCTTCGTGCTGGTGGGCATTCTGGGCATCATGCTGTGCATGAACTGGAAGCTGGCGCTGATTACCTTCGCCGTGCTGCCCTTCATTGTGTTTGCCACCAAGATTTTTCGCGACAAGGTGCGCGATTCTTACCGCCGCATTCGCATCGCCATTGCCCGCATCAACTCCTATTTGCAGGAGCACGTCAGCGGAATGGTCGTGCTGCAGCTCTTCAACCGCGAGCGCAAGGCTCACCGCCGTTTCTCGGACATCAACCGCAGCCACATGGACGCGTACAAAGACGCCATCATGGCCTACGCCGTCTACTATCCGGTGGTTGATTTCTTTTCCGCGATCGCCATCGCCAGCGTCATCTGGTACGGCGGCCGGGATATTATTCGCGGCATTGTTGCCAGCAGCGTCTCGGTCGAATTCAACCGGCACACGCTCGTGTCCTTCCACATGGTCGCGACCGCGGCCTCGCTGGGCGTGCTGATCGCCTTCACCCAGTACGCGCTGCGCTTCTTCCGCCCCATCATGGATTTCAGCGAAAAGTACAACATTCTGCAGTCCGCCATGGCCGCCAGCGAACGGATTTTCAAACTCCTCGACACCCCCGTGGATATCGTTTCCCCGGCCGTGACCCGGAAGCCCGAGGGCCCCGGCCGCATCGAGTTTGACCACGTCTGGTTTGCATACCGGGATGTGCCGGATGAGAAGGATCGTGTGGGGACGGGCCTCAGACCCGTCCAGGCCGAGCAAAGCTCGGCGGGCTTTTCGCCAGCCACCACACCTGCCTCCACTCCGGACTGGGTCCTCCGCGACGTAACTTTCGCCATCGAGCCCGGAGAAACCGTCGCCGTGGTCGGCCACACCGGCGCGGGCAAAACCACGCTCATTTCGCTGCTGCTGCGTTTCTACGATGTGCAGAAAGGCGCGGTGCGCATCGACGGTGTCGACGTCAAAGAGATGGACCTCTCCGACCTGCGCAGCCGCTTTGGCGTTGTCCTGCAAGATCCGTTCCTGTTTACCGGGACGATTGGCGGCAACATTCGCCTGGGCACCAAGAGAATTCTGGACGAGCACGTCGAGAAAGCCGCCGAAGACGTGAATCTCGGCGATTTCATTCGCGCCCTGCCCAACGGCTTCGACGAGGAAGTCCGCGAACGCGGCTCCACCCTGTCCACCGGCCAGAAGCAGCTGATTTCTTTCGCCCGCGCCCTGGCCCACGAACCGAAGATTCTGATTCTCGACGAGGCCACTTCGAGCGTAGATACGGAAACCGAATTCCGCGTCCGCGACGCCCTCAGCCACATGGTCGAAGGCCGCACCTCACTGATCATTGCCCACCGCCTCTCCACCATCCAGCGCGCCGACAAGATCATCGTCATGCACAAAGGCCAGGTCCGCGAAATCGGCACGCACCAGGAGCTCCTGGCCAACCGTGGCATCTACTTCAAGCTCTACCAACTCCAGTACAAGGATCAGGAGATTCCAGTCGGAAGCTCACCCACAGCGCAGTCGACCGTCAGCGCCGACGACTAGCGGCCAACGACTAGCGTCAACGACCAGCGGCCAACTCGAAGAGGTGGCGCCGCCGCCGAACGAAACCCTGCGAAGCTTCGCTCCTCCAGACAGCCCGGGGGCGGCTGCCTGCACGCAAACCAGACCAGCAAGGAAGGCCATGTTCCCAAAGCGGGAAATCTCCCCTCACTTTCTGTCTACATCTCTTGACTTCCCTTCCACTTCCAGCTACTTCTGTTGCATAGTCCTTCGCTCTTTGGCATACAAATGGACGCTAAGTCCTAGTGGCTCAAGATTTTGCCCCTAAGTGATTGCAGCCCTAGGATTTTTTCGGCGTTTCCCGCTAAATCGATGATTCCAATAGTTCAGGTGGGGGAAGGGGGGGAGGGGGGTACCAAGTCGTCAACCCATCCCAAAATGGAACTCTTTCCCCGCGCCCTACGCGCGCTTTCCCCCCGCGCTACAATCGCCTCATGCCAAGACTTCTGCTAGCGTCTGCTGCGGCCCTTGGGCTGACTGTCCTCATTTCCTCAACCCCACTCGCCAGCGCCAAGGCCAACGCCCAGAATGAGGGCGCGCAGGAGTCTGCCCCGGATGTGCCCGATGCGATCGCCGTCCCCGCGAGCCAGGAACCGGTTCTGTTCGCGCACGCTTCCGGATCGCAGATCTACACCTGCCAGGCCAGCGCCGACGGCAAGTTCGGTTGGACGCTGAAGGGTCCCGACGCGGAGTTGCACGATCGCAAAGACAAAGTGATTGGACATCACTTCGCGGACCCGACCTCGAAACTGCCGACCTGGAAGCTGAAAGACGGCAGCGAAGTCTCCGGAAAAGCGGTGGCCCATGTCGACTCGCTCGATTCGGACTCGGTGCCCTGGCTGCTGGTGAATGTCGTGAGCCACGCGGGAAAAGGTCTGCTCGAGAACGTGACCACCATTCAGCGCGTGCACACACACGGCGGCAAACCCGGCAACGACGCTTGCGACGAGGCCCACAAGGACGCAGAGACGAAGAGCAACTACACCGCGGACTATTATTTCTACGGGCCAGCGAAGTGAATTCGGTTGAAGCTGGTACAGACTGGCAAGCATCTAATGAAGAACGTTGAGAACCGAGAGATCCTATGAGAGAAGTCGTAATCGCCTCGTCCGTTCGCACGCCTGTGGGACGCGCCTACAAGGGCACGCTCCATGCTACCCGTCCCGATGAACTGGCCGCGGTCGCCATCAAGGGCGCGCTGGCGCGCGTGCCACAACTCGACCCCAAAGAGATTGAGGATGTGATCCTCGGCTGCGCCATGCCCGAGGCCGAGCAGGGGATGAACGTGGCCCGCATCGCCTCCCTGCGCGCGGGATTGCCAGTCGAGGTTTCGGCGCTCACCATCAACCGCTTCTGTTCCTCGGGACTGCAAGCCATCGCCCTGGCCGCCGAACGCATTATGAGCGGCGGAGCGGAAGTGATCGTCGCTGGCGGCACGGAGTCGATGTCGATGATTCCGATGGGTGGCCACAAAATCTCGCCGAATCCGTGGCTGGTCGATCATTATCCGGACGCGTATCTTTCCATGGGACTGACCGCCGAGCGGGTCGCGCAGCGCATTGGCATCACCCGCGAAGCGGCCGATGAATTTTCGCTGCGCAGTCACCACAAGGCGCTGGCCGCGATTCAGGCGGGGAAGTTCGATGAGGAAGTCGTGCCGGTGCCGGTGAGTTTCAGCACTCCGAATGGCTCGAAGCCGAAACGGCAGGAGATCGTGTTCAAAATGGACGAAGGCCCGCGCGCCGATACTTCGCTGCAAGCGCTGCTCGCGCTGAAGCCGGCGTTTCACGCGAAAGGTACAGTGACCGCGGGCAACTCGTCGCAGATGTCGGATGGCGCTGCGGCAGCCGTGGTCATGTCCGCGGAACGCGCCAAAGCGCTGGGCATTCAGCCGCTGGCTCGTTACGTCTCGTTTGCGACGGCGGGATACAAGCCGGAAGAAATGGGACTGGGCCCGGTGTTTGCGATTCCGAAGGCGCTCAAGATGGCGGGGCTTAAACTTTCTGACATTGACGTGATCGAGTTGAACGAGGCTTTCGCGGCGCAGTCGCTGGCCGTGATCAAGGAGGCAGGCCTCGATCCGGAGAGAGTAAATCCCAACGGCGGGGCGATTGCGCTGGGACATCCGCTGGGCTGCACCGGAGCAAAACTCACAGCCAGCGTGATTCGCGAACTGAAACGCCGCAAGGCGCACTATGGCATGGTGACAATGTGCGTCGGCGGAGGCATGGGCGCAGCTGGCATTTTCGAAAATCTCTAGCCACCAAGGGCGCGATGGTTCACGAAGGAATTCCAGGACTCTCAGGTTTCGTCTGCGAGCCTTCGGGTCTCTCGTCGCTCGGCTGGGTTCGGCGTTATAATTCGCATGTAAGGAGGGACCGTATGACTCTAGCCCGCCTTCTTCCCGCCGTGTTGCTGCTCTGCTCCCTGTCGGGGTTCGCTCAGGATCAGCCGTTGAACAAGCTACCCGCCAGCGCCGCCATAGCCACTCCCTCGGAGCCCTGGAGAATTATCCCGGACCAGGACCAGTTCAGGGTTGATCCCGGCACTCGCAATTTCAAGCTGAAAGAGCGTTTTGTCACGATGACACCGGGCAGGGACGGGCAGCTGGACGCGGACACCACCTGCTACACCATGCGCAGCTATGTGGTTGCGCGCGATGCCAAGGATTCGGATTCCACGCACCCGGTCAGCTATTCTACGTGCCAGCCCGCGACGCGTTATCGCGTGAAGACGACAGATATCCGATCCGAGTCGGTAGACCGCTGAGGCCTTGCCGTAACACTTCTTTACTCAATTACTACGCTCTTTGACGACGCTGCCCGACCCCTTGTCTTTGCAGTAGGGCACACGTTTTGGTTTTGAGCTACTCCTGCGCGCCTCGCGTCGTTCAGCGCAAAGCGGCAAAGCCGTGCCTTCTGCAAAGACCGTTTTGTGCAGACAACCCGGCGCGAATGCAAAGATTCCGGCAAAACACCCACGAACGCCTGCGTTTCCGCCCTATCATTCCCCTCCTCCCGGCATTAGAATTGAGACGTACTTTTCGCCGCGTCCTTCGCGGGACTCGGCGGTTTCTTTGCGTCTTCATTTATCGAGGGAAAGACATGGCAACGACCAGCGCGGTTCCGAAGGCCAGAATTTCCGGGGGCAGCTTTCTGCTGGAATCGCGGCAGCCGGAAGAGGTTTTCACACCTGAAGACTTTACCGAACAGCACCAGCTCATCGGGCAGACGGCGGAAGAATTCGCCGTCAACGAGATTCTCCCCAATGTGGAGAAGATCGAGCATAAGGATTTCTCGGTCTCTCGCGCGCTTCTGAAAAAAGCGGGGGAGCTCGGGCTGAGTGGCGTCGAGATTCCCGAGGCTTACGGCGGTCTGGAGATGGACAAGGTCACCGCCGCGGTCATTGCCGATCACATCGCGAAATATGCCGGGTTCGCGACAACCTGGGGCGCGCACAGTGGCATTGGCATGCTGCCCATCGTGTACTTCGGCACCGAGGAACAGAAGAATAAATACCTGCCGCGACTGGCTTCCGGCGAAATTGTTGGGGCGTATGCCTTGTCGGAAGCTTCCTCCGGCTCGGATGCACTCAACTGCCGGGCGCGCGCCGAGCTCTCCTCCGACGGGAAGCACTATGTGCTCAACGGCGAAAAAATGTGGATCACGAACGCCGGCTTTGCCGATCTGTTCACCGTGTTCGCGAAGGTGGGGGGCGAAAAGTTCAGCGCCTTCCTGGTCGAGAAGAATTCTCCTGGGTTTTCGGTGGGCGCGGAAGAACACAAGATGGGAATTCGTGGATCGTCGACCTGCCCCATCATTCTCAACGATTGCAAGGTGCCGGTGGAAAATCTGCTGGGAGAAATCGGCAAGGGCCACGTGATCGCCTTCAATATTTTGAATGTAGGACGCTTCAAGCTGGGCGCGATGTGTGTGGGCGGCGGCCGGGTGTCACTGGAGAACGCCATTGGCTATGCCAAGCAGCGCAAGGCATTCAGCAAGGTAATTGCCGACTTCGGCCTGGTGCGGGAAAAAATCGCCAACATGGCGACGCTGCTCTTCGTGGGCGAATCGCTGGTCTACCGTACCGTTGGCATGATGGACGCAGCTCTCAGCGAGGTCGACAAGTCTGCCGCCGACGCCGCCAAGCAGACGCTGAAGGCGATTGAAGAATACGCGGTCGAGTGCTCCATTATTAAAGTGTGGGGCTCGGAGATGATCGATTACATCGTCGACGAGACGCTCCAGATTTACGCAGGCTACGGATTCGTCGAGGAGTATCCGGCGGAGCGCGCCTACCGCGATGCCCGCATTAATCGCATTTTCGAAGGCACGAACGAGATTAACCGGCTGATCATTACGGGCTTTCTGCTGAAGCGGGCCATGACCGGGCAGTTGCCGCTGATGCCGGCGATTAAAAGACTGATGGATGAAGTGCTCTCCGGTCCATCGACGGGCGAAGATCTCGAAGGGGCCTTGCCCGAGGAACGTAAATTGGTCGGGCAGGCCAAGAAGTTGGGGCTGTTTGCGGCGGGCGCGGCCACGCAGAAATATATGCAGGCGATTCAGGATCAGCAGGAAATCATGGGCGCCATCGCCGATATGACCATTGAGGCGTATGCCATGGAATCGGCGGTGCTGCGCGCGCAGAAAATCGCGGAGACGAAAGGCGAGGCGGCCGCGGCTTTGCCCATCGCCATGACGCGCGTCCATCTCTCGCAGGCGATGGAAAAAGTCGAGGCCGCGGCACGGAAGGTGATTGCCGCGGTTGCCGACGGCGACATGCTTCGCACGCAGCTTGCCATCCTACGCCGCCTGGCGAAATACGAACCTTTCAACACCATTGAACTGCGCCAGATGATTGCGCAGAAGATGATCGAGCGCGGGAAGTACACGCTGGTATAAACAGCAGCCGGCGGCTTCGCCAAGCGCACTCGCGCAGTATCTCCCGGCCCCGGGGAGACAGTTCTGGGCCTGCACTTTCAGGTCACAAGCCTAAGGTTTTTGCTCTACAATGCTGCAGGCATGCTCCTAGCCTTTGACAGGAATGCGCGGCTTGCGGCGTCCAGCGCGGCTTTGCTGGCACTCTGCTTTTTCTCCGGATGTTCAAGTTCGAATTCCACTGCCGGCCCCGGGGCAACCGCTCCGGTGATCAGCACCCCACCTTCTGACCAAACTGTGAATAGCGGACAGACCGCCACGTTCAACGTAATGGCCACGGGCACGGATCCGCTGAGCTATCAGTGGCAAAGGGATAGCGTAAATATTTCCGGAGCAACGTTGGCCGCCTATACCACTCCTGTCACCAATGCTGTCGACGACGGCGCCCAGTTCAGGGTGATCGTCAGCAACTCGGCGGGAAGCGTTACCAGCAACGCGGCGAAGCTCAACGTGAATTCGGCGCCCTCCATCACCACGCAGCCCGCAGACCAGTCTGTGACGGCCGGGCAAACGGCCACCTTCACCGTAGAGGCCTCGGGAAGACCTACCTTGAGCTATCAATGGCGAAATGGGGGTGTCGACATCTCTGGGGCAACGTCGGCCAGTTACACTACTCCACCCACCAGGCCAACCGATGACCAGTCGCAGTTCGACGTGGTGGTCAGCAATTCGGTGGGAAGCGCTACCAGCAACAAGGCGACGCTCGCCGTGACCTCGGCCGGGTCAGCGGTGGATGTCGTCACCTATCAGTACGACAACACGCGCGGCGGAAGCAATCTGCAGGAGACAAGTCTCACACCCGCCAACGTCAACTCTACGACGTTCGGAAAACTTGGCTTTTATTCCGTTGATGGGTTGGTGGATGGACAGCCTCTTTATCTTTCGCAGGTGAGCATCCCAGGCAACGGGACCCACAATGTTCTTTACGTCGTGACCGAGCATGCCAGCGTCTATGCCTTCGATGCCGACACAGGAATGGTTTTGTGGCAAGTTTCTCTGCTGGGGTCGGGAGAAACCACCAGCGACAATCGGGGCTGCGGCCAAGTGACGCCGGAGATCGGGATTACCTCGACACCGGTCATTGATCGTACCCTCGGGCCGAATGGCGCCCTCTACACGGTAGTGATGTCGAAGGACGCGTCGAATAATTACATACATCGGGTGCACGCCCTGGACATCGTCACGGGAGCGGAGCTGTTCGGCGGCCCGGTCGGGGTGCAGGCGACGTTCCCGGGAACGGGCGACGGCAGCAAGAACGGCAGTGTGATTTTCAATCCGGCGCAGTACAAGGAACGAGCGGGCCTGCTGCTTTCGAATGGCGTGTTGTACACGACCTGGGCTTCCCATTGCGATAACCGGCCGTACACCGGATGGATCATCGGCTATGACGCTGCCACTCTCGCGCAACTGCAGGTGCTCAACGTGACCCCGAACGGCAACGATGGGGCGATCTGGATGGCGGGTGCGGCTCCGGCCGCTGACCTGAACGGCGACATCTATTTCCTCGACGGCAACGGCACCTTCGACCCCACGCTTGATTCCAACAACTTCCCAAACCAGGGGGACTTCGGCAACAGCTTTCTGAAGCTCTCCACGACCGGAGTTCTGGCGGTGGCGGACTATTTCGCGATGTCGAACACGGTGGCAGAGTCGGCTGCGGATCAAGACCTCGGGTCCGGGGGAGCGGCTGTGTTGCTGGACGTCGCCGACAGCGGCGGGCATGTGCATCAACTGGCCGTGGGCGCAGGCAAGGATAGAGTCATCTACGTGGTGGATCGCAATGCGATGGGGAAATTCGATTCGACAACGGATAATATTTATCAGGAAATCTCCGGCGCCTTGAACGGCAGCGTGTTCACGAAACCAGCCTTCTTCAACAATACGATTTACTACGGGGCGATGGGCGATTTGATTCGCGCGTTTCCGATCACGAATGCGAAGTTGGCGACGACGGCAGGTTCGACGACCGGTAACACGTTTATCTATCCTGGCGCGACGCCGACGATTTCGGCGAATGGCACCAGCGATGCGATCCTGTGGGCGGTGGAGAATAGCAACCCGGCAGTTCTGCATGCCTACGATGCCACGAACCTGGCGACCGAGTTCTACAACAGCAATCAAGCATCGAACTCCCGCGATCATTTCGGCCGAGGGAACAAGTTCATTGCGCCGATTGTGGTGAACGGAAAAGTTTTTGTGGGTACGCCCAACGGCGTGGCAGTGTTTGGATTGCTGCCGTGATGGGCGAAAACCGGGTGAGATGGATCGAGTTCTTTGTGTGCCTGGACCTTCCTTTGATACAAATATCCCGATGAAGACCAGAATGATCGGTTGCTCAGTGATCGCGCTGGCGGTTTCTTTGGTAGCGGTGTCTTTGAAGGCCCAGACGACCTCCCGTCCGCCGCAGGACACGGCGACGTTCGATGCCAACGGCACGGCGCATATCACGCGCGTCGTGCCGATGCCGACCACCATCAGTCCGGAAGCACAGCAGTGGCTGGCATCGCTGACTCATAACAAGTCTGGACCGGAAACTCTGGCAGAGCGGCGGGCGCACACGGACGCATGGCGCAAGTTTGGATCGGGCGAGGCTCGCAAGTACTATCCGGCCAATGTTGAAGAAACCGCGATGGCGGGCGTTCGCACCGACATCATCACGCCGCTCACGATGCCCGACGCGAACCGCAATCGCGTGCTGATCAATCTGCACGGCGGAGGATTCAACTCAGACTCAGGATCGCTGATCGAAGGAATTCCGATCGCGAACCTGACGAAGACCAAGGTCGTGTCGGTGTATTACCGGCTTGCGCCGGAGAATCCCTTCCCTGCCGCGGTGGACGATGTAGTCGCGGTGTACAAAGAGCTTCTAAAGACGTACAAACCAGCCAGCATCGGGATTTTTGGAACGTCGGCGGGCGCGATCCTGACGGCCGAGGTTGCGGTGCGGTTGAAGCAGTTGGGATTGCCGCTTCCGGCGGCGCTGGGGATTTTTTCCGGCCTGGCCGACTTCAGTCGGGTCGGCGATTCCCAGCAATTGTTTACCCTCAGTGGCTTGCCGGGAGAGATGCAGCCAGTCGATCCGAATCATCTGCCCGACGACGAATACATCGGCAAGACGGACCGCAAAGATCCGGTGCTGTCGCCGCTGTTCGCCGATCTGCACGGCATGCCGCCGACCCTGCTCATGACGAGCACGCGGGATTTGCTGCTGAGCGACACCACAATATTTCACCGTGCCCTGCTGCGCGCCGGGGACGACGCGCAGTTGGTGGTGTTCGAGGCGCTACCGCATGCCTTCTGGTATCACTTCCAGTTGCCGGAAACCAGGGAGGCGCTGGAGTTGATGGCGAAGTTCTTCGATGAGAAGGTCGGACGTTAGATCCGGCAACGATCCGACAGTTGATCACCTGACAATTGATCACTTCGCAGGCTGGGCGCTCTCGGGCGGGATCAGCAAATAACTGACGAAGGCCAGTTGCTTGCTGTCGGGCGACCAGGAGGGGACGTTGATGGTTCCCTGCCCTCCGAATAGTTTCGCCAGCACGGTAATCTTTTCGTCGCGGAGCGACATCAGGCGCAGCATTACATCCTTGTTTTCGGGATGGCCGGTCACATCGGGTGCGTAGGTAAGGAATACCATCCACTGGCCGTCGGGCGAGATGTGCGGGAACCAGTTGTTCAGGTCGTCGGAGAAGACCTGCTCCTGCTCGCTGCCGTCGGGCTTCATGCGCCAGATCTGCATGTGGCCGGTGCGCTCGGAGTTGAAGTAGATGTATTTTCCGTCGGGCGAATATTCGGGGCCGTCGTCGAGGCCCTTGGCCGTGGTCAGCCGCGTCTCTTCGCCGCCCGCGGCCGGGATCGTGTAGATATCGAAGTCGCCGTTGCGCTGGCCGACGAACGCGAGGGTTTTTCCGTCCGGCGACCATCCATGCCAGTACGACGGAGATTTTTGCGTAATGCGTCGCGGCGTTCCGCCGGCAATGGGCACAATGTATACCAGCGAGTTGTGATCCTCCTGCGAATTGTCGCTGATGGCCAGTTGAGTGGCGTTCGGCGAGATGCCGTGATCGTTGTTGCAGCGTGTGGCGAAGCCGGTGTCGAGCGTGACCGGCTGGCTGCTGCCGACAGCGAGGCGCTCGATGTAGCCGTCCCGATTGAAGAGGAATGCTTTGCCGTCGCGCGTCCAGTTCGGCGCTTCGAAGCGTCCCGGCGCGAGATAGGCCACGCGGCGATCGGCGGAATCGATGGCAACGGTTTCGAGCGTGCTGTAGAGAGTTGGCTGCCCTGCGGCTGGAGCGGATTGCGTCAGCTCGACGTTGGAGAAGATTGCTTTCTCGACTACATCTTTATCGTGCGAGCAGACGCCGAGGCCGACGTAAAACGGGCCTTTCAGCGGGATGCGCAGCCAGCCGCCGGCTACCTTGAGATCGGCCTCGGCAGCCAGCGACATGTAAACATAGTCGCCGCGCCGGGCGATGCGCAGGCGCTTTGGGGCCGAGAGATTAGATTGAATTTCTCGCGTGACAGCGCCTTTCTCGTCGCGGAACTGCAGCGAAGTCAGGCCGTTGCCGTGCAGGGCCACGTCGGCGTAGACCGAATCCGCGTCCAGGCTCTGGCGGAGACATCAGGACTGCCTTCCTGTGCTCGTTGCCGCCCGTGCCCACGAATGAAACGTCAGCGGTCAGAGTGACGTCGCCGGAAACTTCCTTCCAGGCGAACTGAAAAGCGTCTGCGGTGGACCACATATTCTCGCCGCTGCCGCTGATCGTGTAGGTGCTGCCTGGCGGAGTCGTATTCAACGGAGCCAGGGTGCAGGACCGTGCCCACGTCGCCGTGGCTCTCGAAGATTCCCACGGGCGTGGGAGTACCTTGCGCCCAAACGCAGCGGCCGAGAGTAAAAGCGAACAGTGCGATGGAAAGTAGAGCGTAAAGCTTGCGCATGGAAGTCCTGCCGAGCGACGCGGTTCGGGATAGGTCAATCGGGCATTGTAAATCGGATCACCGCGCGGTGCCTGGTGTTTTGGCTTGGAGGTCGAGGATACGCGAACGGCACAGCTGGAAGCCGCGCCCTTCCCATAGCCGTAATGACAGTCGTCCCGTTGACGCCAGCGCTTCTCATCTGTCTACCAATCTCCGCGCGCTTCTGGTAAAACGTGTGCATGAACACGAAACGATTTCTGGTTGCCGTATCGGCTTGCGTTGTGGTTTGCGTTGTCGGGATGTTGGCACAAGAGAACACTGCTCCCTCGGCCAATCTCGCACTCACGCCTCCCATGGGGTGGAACTCGTGGAACAAGTTCGCCTGCAACGTCAGCGAGGACTTGATCAAAGGAATGGCCGATGCCGTGGTGAAATCGGGCATGAAAGATGCGGGATA
This sequence comes from uncultured Acidobacteriaceae bacterium, assembly GCA_963825155.1. Classification (GTDB taxonomy): domain Bacteria; phylum Acidobacteriota; class Terriglobia; order Terriglobales; family Acidobacteriaceae; genus Sulfotelmatobacter. The sequence continues at coordinate 285,184 of CAWGRZ010000012.1, forward strand.
CGTCTACGTCAACATTGACGATTGCTGGCAGGTGAGCCGCGACGCCAATGGAAATATTGTCCCCGACCCGCAGCGCTTTCCGCACGGGATGAAGGCCGTCGGCGATTATATTCACTCGCTGGGATTGAAGTTCGGCGTCTATTCCGATGCGGGCTCGAAGACCTGCGCGGGGCGGCCCGGCGGCCTCGGCCACGAGTACCAGGACGCGATCCAGTACGCGGCCTGGGGCGTGGACTATTTGAAGTATGACTGGTGCAATACCACGACGCAGGACGCCCGCGCTTCCTACGCCAACATCCGCGCGGCGCTCGACGCTTCGGGGCGGCCCATCGTGCTCAGCATTTGCGAATGGGGGACCGCGAAGCCCTGGCTGTGGGGCAAGGAAGTGGGCGGAAACCTGTGGCGTTCAACCGGCGACATCCAGGATCGCTGGGGCGGACAGCAGAAATGGCCCGACGGTTCCTGCTGCTCCAACGGCGTCTTGTCGATTCTTGATCAGCAGGTCGGCTTGCAGTCTTATGCGGGGCCGGGGCACTGGAACGATCCCGACATGCTCGAGGTCGGCAACGGCGGCATGACTGACACCGAATATCGCTCGCACTTCAGCCTGTGGGCGCTCCTGGCGGCACCGCTGATTGCGGGCAACGACCTGCGCAACATGCGGCCGGACATTCACGACATTCTCACCAATAAGGAAGTGATCGCGGTGGACCAGGACGCGCTCGGCCGCGAGGGCGAGCGGGTCGCGAAGAATGGCGATCTCGAAGTCTGGGCGAAGCAACTCAAGGACGGCAGTCGGGCGGTGATCCTGCTGAATCGCGGCAGTGGCGAGCAGAAGATTACGGCGAACTGGGAGGATCTGGGTTATCCCAACAGCATCAGCGCTTCAGTACGCGACCTGTGGCAGCACAAGGATCTGGGAAAGTTCACGGGGAAGTTCTCGGCCGCGGTGGCGTCGCATGGGGTGGTGATGGTGACGGTAAAACCCTGAAGGCGTAAACCAGGAAGGACACGAAGGATCACGACGGAAGCTTTTTCAACTCTTCTTTTTCAATTCTTCTTTTTCAATTCTTCCATCACGCTCTGGATCAATTCTTTGGCGTCGGTCAGGCTTTTCATGATGATCTGGATATCCATGACCGGCTTGCCGGGCCAGCGCTGGCTCTGGCAGTAGACACCGTGCTGGCCGACCAGGGCCATGGCGTCGGTGATGGTGTCCATGGTGACGGCCAGGCGGCCGCGGGGGACGCCCATCATGGTCTCGTAGTGTTCCAGTTCTTCCTGCTTTTCGTCGAATACCGGCATGGGACGATTGTACCCGCGGCTGTGCGTGGCGCATAATAGGCTGCGCTGACATAATCCTTTCTCGCACGTCCAAGCATTTGGCATAACTTCCAAAGGAGAAACCATGCAGAAACGAATCGCCCTTTTCACCTTGCTCGCATTTGCTTTTACCACCGCCGCTTTTGCCCAGGCGGGAAACCGCCCCAGTCCGGCGGCTTCCGCGTCCTGCGATCTGGGCGCAGGCAAGACCATTAAGACCGACTACTCCAGCCCGCGCATGAAAGGACGCAAGATCTACGGCGGCCTGGTGCCCTTTGGCGAGGTCTGGCGGACGGGCGCCAACGAAGCGACCACCTTCGTGACCAGCAGCGAGGTTGTGATTGACGGCAAGACCATTCCCGCCGGCAGCTACACGATCTTCACCGTGCCCACGGCTGACAAATGGACGCTGATTATCAATAAGAAAACCGGGGAGTGGGGCATCCCTTACAAATATGAGAGCGACGAACTGGCTCGCTTGGACATGAAAGTGTCGAGGTTGCCCTCGCCGGTCGAGGACTTCACTATTTCGTACGGGAAGATGGGTGAGGGCTGTACTCTGCAGATGGACTGGGAGACAACTCGCGCTTCGGTGGAGATCGCCGCGAAGTAATGAGCGGGATCCAGTTGCCGATTGCCGACTTCCTGATGGTTGAATGAAGGTGTTCTCAACGGTTCGGTTGCCGGAGCGCGTCGGCAGCCTGTTGCGCCTCGGTGAGATCGGGAGAGATTTTCAGCGCCTGCTCGTAGGCGTCGAGAGCCTCGGGGACACGTCTGGCCTGCGCGAGGGTGCGGCCGAGTTCGAAGTAAGCCTCGGCGGTGGGTTGGGTTTCGACCGAGCGGGAAAGATCGCGGATCGCCTCGTCGAGCTTGCCTTGCTTCTGCGCCAGCAGTCCCAGCCCTAGCCAGGCATTGAACTGGCTTGGATTGAAGTGCAGCGACTGCTGGAAATTCTTGTACGCCTGGTCGTCTTCTCCCAGTGCGCGCTGGGCAGCGCCCAGGTTGGCGTAAGTCTGCGCCAGCAGAATTGGATCAGAGGTCAGAGCAACCGCCGCCTCATATTGCGCGACCGCTTCGCGCATGTGGTTGTGGGTCTGGAGGTAAGTCCCGAGATTGCTGCGGCTCATGGCATCGCGGGGATTGATGCGGGCGGCCGCCTCGAAGTGAGGGTGCGCTTCTTCTTCCTTGTCTTCCAGAATCAAAGCGCCGCCCAGATTGTCTTCGGCAACGAAGTTGTTCTCCGTGACCGCGAGGGTGTGCGACCATAAATCGTAATTGCTCTGCCAGTAGCCGATTTGGCGATGGGTAGCCGCGGCCAGCGCGACGAGCACGGCCACCGCCGGAAGGGCCAGCCAAAGGCCGAACTTCTTCCGTTCCGCCCAATCGGCAATGGCAAACGCAATCATTACGAAGATGCCCATCAGTGGAATGTAGGCATAGCGGTCGGCCATGGCAGCGTCTCCGACTTGCACGAGGCCAATCACGGGAACAAGTGTCCCGAGAAACCAGAGCCACCCCACCGGCAAGTAGCGGCGCGTCCTGAGCTTCAGCGCGATCGCCGTGATCGCGATCAAGACCAGCGCGGCAACCGCGACTTGCCACGACGCCAGGGTATTTCCGGGATGCGGATACAAGGGCGCCAGCCGCGCCGGCCAGAGCATCTTCCACAAATACATAGCGTAAGCGTAGACGGCATTGGCCAGGCGCACTCCGAATGAGAATTCTGCGGTGCTGCGCACGGCTCCGCCTGCCTGCTGGGCTTGCATGGTAATGACCGCGCTGGCGGCGGAGAGCGCGAGCAGCGGCAATTTCTCAAGGGCAAGCCGCGACCAGGGGAACATGGGCCGGTCCTCTTCGTTGCCCGCACTGGGATGCGCGCTGCACACTCGCCTCAGGGGCCAGTAATCCAGCAGTAACAAAACAAATGGCAGTGTGATCACCATCGGCTTAGAGGCGAGTCCTGCCGCGAACAATGCGGCGACGGCCAGGTACCGCTTCCAGCCGGGCTTGCGCGCGTACCAACCGTAGGCCACGAGCGTGAGCAGGAAGAACATTGTGCACAGCACATTCTTGCGCTCGGCCACCCAGGCGACTGACTCCACGTTGATGGGATGCAGCGCGAACAGCGCGGCCACGAACAGACTCGGTCCCAGCCTCTCCGTGGCCCACATCAGCAACAGAAAGAGCAAGACCACATTCACGGCATGCAGCAGCACGCTGGTGAAATGATGCCCGGCGGGATTCAGGCGAAACAAAGAGCAATCGAGCGCATGCGACATCCAGGTCAGCGGATGCCAGTTCGCCTGCTCGGTGGAGGTGAGCGCCCAGATAAAGGTATCCGCCGTCAGTCCTTGACGAACGTGCGGATTCTCGGTGACGTAGCGGTCATCGTCATAGTTCACGAAGGGATGGCGGTTCACCGGATTGTAAAGCGCGAGCGTGAGCACTGCGAGAAGCAGGCAGACGATGGCGTTTCGTTTTTCAGGAGACGCAAACAATCCCGAGGGCTCAGCCGCAGGTTGAGTTTTCTTTGTGGCAGGCAATAAGAGGATTTAACCACAGAGGGCGCAGAGGCACACGGGGGAGGAAACAGGGAAGGCACGGGGCAACCGCCATTGTTGATTTCTGGTTGCTGGTCGCTGATTTGAAATCTCGGCAGCCGGCAAACGGCATGGGCTTAATCAGCAATTTCAACTCACCGGTTTCCAGCGCAGAATGGGCTTCCTGGCGGCGGCGGTTTCGTCGAGCCGCGAAACCCGCGTTGAATGCGGGGCATCCAGCACCATCTGGGGATATTCTTCGACTTCATCGGCGATCGACTTCATGGCCTCGACGAACAGGTCCATCTCTTCTATCGACTCGCTCTCGGTCGGCTCAATCATCATTGCGCCCGGCACGATCAGCGGGAACGCGGTGGTGTAGGGATGGAATCCGTAGTCGATCAGGCGCTTGGCAATGTCCATGGTCCTCACGCCCTTCTTGGCCTGCAACTTATCGCTGAAAACGACTTCATGCATGGTGGGCGTGGAGTAGGGCAGGTCGTAGGTGCCTTCGAGTCCTTTGCGAATGTAGTTCGCGTTGAGCACCGCGTCTTCGGTGGTTTGCCGCAAGCCGTCGGGACCGTTCGCTTGAATGTAGGCCAGCGCGCGAACGAACATTCCGAAGTTGCCGTAGAAGGCACGGACGCGTCCGACGGAATGCGGCCGGTCGTAGTCAAACGCCAGCGTGCCATCAGATTTCGTGATGACGACCGGAAGCGGCAGAAAGGGTTCCAGAGTTTTCTTGATCGCCACCGGACCGGAGCCTGGACCACCGCCGCCGTGGGGAGTCGAGAAGGTCTTGTGCAGATTCAGGTGCATGACGTCTACGCCAAAATCTCCGGGGCGCACCTTGCCTACCAGCGCATTCATGTTGGCGCCATCCATGTAAAGCAGTCCGCCTTTGGCGTGCAGAATGTCGGCGATTTTGTGAATATCTTGTTCGAACACGCCCAGCGTGTTCGGATTCGTCAGCATCAGGGCGGCGACGTCTTCGTTCATCTGTGCCAGGAGCGCGGCAATGTCGACCATGCCGCGAGAATCCGACTTCAGATTTTCGACCGCATAGTTCACCATTGCAGCGGTCGCAGGGTTGGTCCCGTGGGCGGAGTCGGGAATCAGAATCTTCTTGCGCGCATTGCCTTTGGACTGGTGATACGCCCGCACCATCAGGAGCCCGGTCATCTCGCCATGGGCGCCCGCTGCGGGCTGCATGGTGATGGCATCCATCCCGGTGATTTCGATGAGTTGCTCGCTCAGGGTTTTCAGGATGTACAACGCTCCCTGGGAAATCTTCTCCGGCTGGTAGGGATGGCCGTTGGCGATTCCCTCGACTCGAGCCACGGCCTCGTTGACGCGCGGATTGTATTTCATCGTGCAGGAGCCGAGTGGATACATGCCGAGATCGATGGCGTAATTCCAGGTGGAAAGACGGGTGAAGTGGCGGATGATTTCAATCTCACTTACCTCGGGCATGTTGCCCAGGTCTTTTCTTTCGGAGGCGCCGAGGAGTTTCGCGGCGTCCACATCCGGCACATCGAGTGGCGGCAACTTCCATGCTGCCTTGCCTGCCGATGATTTCTCGAAGATGAGGCCTTCGTTCTGGTTGACGTGGCGGGTAGCCTTGCGGGTCATGTGCTTCATCGCGCCACCTGTTCCACGTCCGCTTCTTCTTTGGCCGAGCGAACAGAACGCTCGCTCTCGGCGACCAGTCCGACGGCGGTGTCGATGGCGCTGCGCGTGGTCAGTTCGGTGCAGCACCACAAGGCCGCGTTTCCCAGTTCGGGGTAGAACTTCTTCAGCGGCAAGCCACCCACCATCTTGTGTCCCAGCAAGCGGCTGTTAATGGCGTGAGGCTCTTCGCTGGTCTGCACCACAAACTCGTTAAACCGCGGCGCACCAGCGAACAGAACCTTGCCGTGCTTCGCGAACTGGCCCGCTGCGTATGCCGTCTTCGCCAGATTCTGTTTGGCCAATTCTTTCAGGCCTACTTTGCCGTAGACCGTCATGAAGATGTTGACCATGAGCGCGACCAGCGCCTGGTTGGTGCAGATGTTCGAGGTCGCCTTCTCGCGCCGGATGTGTTGCTCGCGCGTGGCCAGTGTCAGCACGAATCCACGTTTGCCTTGCTTGTCGGTGGTCTGCCCGACCAGACGGCCCGGCATTTGACGGACGAATTTCTCGCGCGTCGCGATCACACCACAATAGGGGCCGCCGAACCCGAGGGGTACGCCGAACGATTGCGCCTCCATGGCGATCACATCCGCTTCTCGCGGCGGTTCTACAATCCCCAGGGACACGCCTTCCGCAATCGAAACCACGAGCATGGCTCCGTGTCGGTGCGCGATCTCGGCGATCGCCGCGACGTCTTCAATCGTGCCGAAGAAATTTGGCGACTGCACCAGCACACACGCCGTTTCAGGCGTGATCAAATTCTCGAGTTCTTTCAGGTTCAGGCGGCCATCGTCGCTGAAGCTTGCGACTGAGAGCGGCATGCCCTGATGCGTGGCATAGGTCGCAAGCACCTCGCGATACTCAGGGTGCAGACTTCGCGCCACCACCACCGAACGCCGGCCGGTCAGGCGCACCGCCATCATCACGGCCTCGGCCGCGGCTGTGGAGCCGTCGTACATGGAGGCGTTGGCCACTTCCATGCCGGTGAGTTCGCAGATCATGGTTTGGAATTCAAAAATGGATTGCAGGGTGCCCTGGGAAATCTCCGCCTGATAAGGCGTGTAGGCGGTGAGAAATTCGCCGCGCGAGATGAGCGAGTCAATAATGACGGGCCGGTAATGAAGGTAGGCCCCTGCGCCCAGAAAACTGGTGTAGCCGTCGCCGTTCTCGCGCGAACGCTGGCGGAAGAAGTCGACGATTTCCGACTCGGCCATTTGGCGCGGGATGTTGAGATCGCGGGCCAGGCGATACTCGGCGGGAATCGGTGCGAACAGGTCGTCGACGGAGCGCAAGCCGATGGTTTTCAGCATGGCTTCGCGGTCGGCGGGAGATTTAGGTAGATAGCGCATAGGAAGTTATATAGATGTGGTTCGGGGTCAGTTGGATTGCAGCCGCAAGGTCGTTGTTTGAGGCAAGCGTAAAATTCGTCTGGAGGAGCATCGAAATGTTCGACCTTGGGCTCAGCAAACTTGGGTTCAGCAGCAGAAAGCCCCGGACCTCAGACTTCGGCAAGAGCCGGCTGCGGTCCGAAGTTTGGCGGCTGTGGGTTTTCAGTGTCCCGCCTCTTCCGCCACAAACTTCTCATAGTCTGCTGCGGAGAGCAGGCCGTCCAGTTCGCTGGGATTCTTCAGCGTGAGCTTTACCATCCAGGAGGCATGCGGATCTTTGTTTACTTTCTCGGGCGATGTGGCCAGGTCTGCGTTGACCTCGGTGACCGTGCCGGATGCCGGGGCGAACAGGTCGGAGACGGCTTTTACCGACTCGACCGTGCCAAAGGTCTTGCCGGCGGTGAGTTCGGCGCCTACCTTGGGGGTCTCGACGAACACAATGTCACCGAGCGATTGCTGCGCGTAGTCGGTGATGCCGACCGTAGCCGTGTTGCCACTGACCTGGATCCATTCGTGCTCTTTGGTGTATTTGCGATCTGTGGGGTATGCCATAAAAAGCTTCTAGCTCCTAGTGTGGCGAAATCCTCTGTGCTGCTCTGTCCTCTTTAGTTATGTAGTTTTCTTCGGCCGCTTATAAAACGGTGTCGGCACGACAACCGCTCCCACACCTTGACCTCGGATTTCCACCTTTAATGGGGCGCCTACCTCCGCCAGTCCCACGGGCACGTAAGCCAGGGCGATGTTTTTCTTCAGGAACGGCGCGGGCGATCCGCTGGTGACGCAGCCGACGTCACGACCGCTTGTGTCGAGCACTTTGTATCTATCGCGGGCGATGCCGCGTTCGGTCATCTCGAGACCCACCAGAGTTCGCTTGATGCCTGCGGCTTTGGCCTTCTCCAGAGCGGCGCGCCCAACGAACTCCGGCTTCTCCATTTTGCAGAAGCGGTCCAGCCCGGCCTCCCAGACATTGATGGTATCGGAAATCTCGTGGCCGTAGAGCGGGAGCCTGCCTTCGAGGCGCAGCGTGTTTCGGGCACCCAGGCCACAGGGCACGACGCCAAACTCTTTGCCCGCCGCGAGAATTTCATGCCAGACCCGCGCGCTGGTCGCTTCGTCGGAGGGAACGTAGATCTCAAAACCGTCTTCGGCGGTATATCCGGTGCGGCCCATGAGAATATTGTCAATGCCGCAGAGCTTGCCGCGTGTAACCCAGTAAAACTTCACCGTGCTGAGGTCGGCGTCGGTGAGCTTTTGCAGCAGGTTCACTGCCTTCGGTCCCTGGATGGCTATCTGCGTGAAATCGTCCGAGAGATTCTCGACGGCGCAGTCGAACTGGCGGGTGTTGTCGCGCACCCAGCTGAAGTCTTTTTCACGCGTGCCGGCATTGATCACGAGCAGGTATTCGTCTTGGGCGAGGCGGTGGACGATTACGTCGTCGACGAACGTACCCTGCGGGTAGAGCAGAGCAGAATACTGCGCCTGGCCCAGGGCGAGCTTCGAGGCGTCGTTCATCGAGATGTGCTGGACGGCGGCCAGGGCTTGCGGACCGGCGAGGCGAATGTCGCCCATGTGGCTGACGTCGAAGATGCCGACGCCGGTGCGAACGGCCATGTGCTCGTTGATGATCCCGCAGCCGATTGCCGCGGGATATTCGACCGGCATGTCCCAGCCATTGAACTCCACCATCTTCGCGCCCATCTGGCGATGGACGGCGTTCAGCGCAGTTTTGCGGATGGCGGGCGTCGCCTCAACCGAAGGCAAAATAAACCTCTAGCAGCGGGCAGTGGCTGGCCTGCTGGGATGGTGTGACTGACTACCGTAACACGCGGTTTTTCAGCGGGTCAAACCCGGGAAGGGTTTTATCCCCGAGGACACGGAGGAGTTCATTCTTTCTCTATGCTGTGAGTGAGCTCTGTGGTTGGGACTTGGGAGCTACCGTCCGAACTGGACCGTTACCCGGGCACCGGCCGCGACGTGCGTCCCGGCTGCGGGGGACTGCTGGCGGGCTACGCCGCTGCCCACCGCGTCGAGTTCGAGGCCAGCATCCTGGGCGGCCTCGACCGCGCCACGCAGGGTCTTGCCGGCGAAGGATGGCACTTCGATGCCGCCCTGCTCTACGTCGAGGACCACGGTTCCGGTCGATGGAAGTTTTGCAAGCTCCGCGTTTTCTGCCTTGGGGGATGCGCCGGGGGGCTTAGGCGAAGCCTTCTGATTCGACGCTCCGGCTGCCGCGGGCGGCGCGAGCGGTTCGCGTATGGCGGCTTGCACGACATGTTCGTCCGCACCGGCAGTCGCGGGCGTGGGCGGCCGCGCCACATTTGACGCCTTCACCGCGTCTGAGGAGTCTCCACTCACTTCCGCGGTCTCCAGCGGCTCACCGGGATGATCGGGAGTGCCCTCTTCCAAATCTTTCTCTTTCACCTTCTCCTGCGCCAGCAGCAACTGATGATTCGGCGCGAGGGGCAGGTCATGCGGCACGTGCAGATACTCGAGCACCTGCTGCGAAATACGACGGAATACCGGAGCTGAAACCTGACCGCCCTGGTGCAATCCGACGGCTGAGTCCAGAATGACCGCGACCACGATTTGGGGATTGTTTACCGGCGCGAATCCCGCGAACGAGCCGATATATTTCGTCTTCGAATACGCGCCCGTCGCCGGATCAACTTTTTGTGCCGTGCCGGTTTTGCCGGCTGAAGAGTAGCCTTCCAGAATCGCCTTGCGGCCCGTACCTTCGAGCACGACTTTCTGCATCATGGAGCGCATCTCGGCCGCGGTGTAGGAAGAAATCACGCGATGGGAGGCGCCGGGATGAAACGCGATGGTCTGCAGCGGAGTCTGCGGCGTCGCGGTTCCCTCCACGATGCGCGGGGCCACCCAGATGCCGTCGTTCGCGAAAGTGGAGATCAGGCCGGCCAGCTGGATCGGCGAGATGCCAATCTCCTGCCCCATCGAGATGGCGGCGATTGAAACTTTCGACCAACGGCTGGGCGGCTTGGTCAGGCCGCGAGTCTCACCGGGCAGTTCGATCCCGGTCGGCTGCCCGAACCCGTAAGCGCGTATGTATTTGTAGAAGCGGTCTTCGCCCAGGCGCAGGGCTATTTTGATCGCGCCCACGTCGCTCGACTCCGCCAGCACGCCCCACACCGGCAGCAGGCCATGCGGCCTGGAGTCGCGAATGCGCATGCCGTTGTAGACGATGGACCCCATCTGGCAATCGAAGACTTCATTGGGATTTGTGACTTTCTCTTCGAGGGCCGCGGAAATTGTGACCAGCTTGAAGGTGGAGCCCGGTTCGTAGACGTAACTTACGGCGCGGTTGGTCAATGCTGCCGGTGTGATCTGCCGGCGTAGATTGGGATTGAAGGTGGGGCGGTTGGCCAGCGCCAGAATTTCTCCGGTGTGCGGATTCTCGACGATCACCGTGCCGGCGATCGCCTGGGTGTCGTGAATCGCCTGATCGAGTTCTTTCTCGGCAATGTATTGGATGTTCTTGTCGATGGTCAGAACCATGTTCTCGCCCGCCTCGGGCTGAGTCTCGACGTCGGAAAACCATTGTTTGTGGGCATCCACCGAGATGAACATTTTCCCCGGGCGGCCGCGCAGTTCGTCGTCGAACTCGTGCTCGATGCCGCTTTGACCGGAGTCCTCCATGCCGACGGAGCCGAGGACTTGCGCTGCCAAATCGCGCGCGGGATAAAAGCGCTTCGGCTCTTTCTGGAAGTGAATGCCCTGCAGGTGCAGTGACTGGATGCGCTCGATGGTTTCGCCGTCGGCCTTGCGCGCGACCCAGCAGAACGTCTTGTGGGCGCGGCAGTCGGCCAACACCACGTTATGATCTTCGCCGGTGATGTGGGTAATGAGAGAAACAGCGGTGGGCAGGTCTTTTACTTCCGTAGGCACGGCAAACGCGGACTCGACCAGCACCGACATAGCCAATTCGCGGCCGGCGCGATCGTAGATGACTCCGCGCTTGGCGGCCAGTGGAATCGCGCGCTGCTGCTGATGTCCGGCCTGCTTGACGAACCGGCCGTAGCTGAAAATCTGCAGGTAAACCAGGCGGCCGCAAATCGCGACGCACCACAGGAAGAGCACGGCGCCCAGCAGGTAGAGCCGGGAGTTTTTGCCGGTGCTGGAGTTCGTCGCCATATCCCTTATTCTTTACCCGTTGTCATCCTGGCGCCCACGTTGTTTGCGGGCCGAGGGACCCATGCACTCCTCTGCGTTGTCGATGCTGCCCCCAAAGTGCATTGGTCCTTCGCTTCGCTCAGGATGACAACGTTAAAAAACTATCGCAGACAAACATGGCGGCCTACGTACAGACAGGCCGCCGCCGAGAATCAGCCGAGCTGCGCTCGGCGTCCGGGTCAAAGACCCGGACCCAGATAATCTTCTACTGGCCCGGGATCACCGACACCGGAGCGGCGCTTGCCATGACTGGGGCTTCGCCATCGGCTGGGGGCGCGTCCATGCGGATCACCTGTCCGGGTTCGGGCGGCACCAGGCCCATGCGACGCGCCAACAGATCAATGCGCTCGGGATCGCGCAACGAGGCATCCTCCAGGCGCAAGGCATGATTCATCTCGGTCAAAGCGCTGAGTTCGCGTTTCGCCGATTCGATCTGGTATCCGTACTCAATGGCCTTGAAATGCTGCCAGGCATAGGTAAAGACCAGCAGGAACAGGCAAGCCAGCGCGGTGCCGAACTGCTTCATCTCACGGTTACGCCGGGGATCCTCGACCTTGACCAGTCGCGAGTTGTCGATCGCCTTGGAAAAGTAAATCTCAGGCGTGCCCGTCCAAAACGAGCGCCGCCCGAGCGCCGGACCCGCATGCCGAATTGCCGCTGCTGCCGCCATTTATGCCGCCCCCATGTAAACCTGGTCACCCTGCGTCACCGGAATCTGCATGGCGAAAATCTCGTGCAGTTCCCGGTCGTGCGCGATCCGCTTCTGCTCGGCTCGCAGCTCCGCTCTTTCAACCGTCGCCATTAAGTCTCTGATCAATGTGCCCGTGTACATTCCAGCAACCTCAAATGGATTCCTACCACGGAACCCGTTCCTTCCCGCCCCAGCGGATCTGCGTCCGCATTGGTCGTGCTTTTTACCCGAACCTGAATCTTGAAGGCCCGGCACGCCATGACAGCTATGCCGGGAACTCCGGCAGGTTTTCCGGAGCTAAACTTTTTCCGCCGCCCGCAACTTCGCGCTGCGCGCCCGCGGATTGCGATCACTCTCTTCTTCTGCCGCCGTTACCGGTTTCTTCGTCAGCACCCGGTAGAAACCCTGACTGGCTCCCTCGCGGAGACGCATCTTTTACGATGCGGTCTTCCAGCGAGTGAAAACTGATCACCACCACCCGTCCGCCTGGCCTCAGAATCCGCGGCGCCGCTGCGAGCAGCGCCTGCAGATCTTCCAGTTCACGGTTTACGAAGATTCGAAGAGCCTGAAAGGTAAGCGTCGCCGGATGAATTCGCCTCTGGTCATGCTTCTCTTGACCCCGATTCATTGGCCGGGCCGCGGCTGATATGACATCCGCAAGATGTGCGGTAGATCGTATCGGCCGCGACCGGCAAATGGCTCTGGCGATTCTCCGCGACCTCCTTTCCTCTCCGAATTCGTAAATCACATCGGCAAGCTGTCGCTCGTCGAGGTGGTTTACCACTTGTTCGGCGGTACGCTCGGACCGCGGGTCCATCCGCATGTCGAGCGGTCCCTCCGCCTGAAAACTGAATCCGCGCGCCGCATCGTCGAGTTGCAGGCTGCTCACCCCGATGTCGGCCAGGATTCCGTCAATCGTCACTGCCTTGTGGCCCTTCGCGATTTCTGCGAAGGATCGCTGCAACAGCGTGATCTCCGGCCAATCTTTCTCATCCTGGCCCTGACCTTGCGGTGAGAGCCTGGCGCACGCGATTTCGAGCGCTGCCGGATCTTTATCGAGCCCAATCAAATGTCCCGGTGCGCCGAGGCGTTTTGCGATTTCGTAACTGTGTCCGCCCAAACCCACCGTGGCGTCGATATAGGTCCCACCGCGCCGTACGGCTAAAAAGTCGATCGCTTCTTTTAAAAGAACCGGAACATGGCTCGCTTCCCTTCCACCACGTCCAACCCCCTGAGGGGTGTCTGTTGATCCCTCGCCCACTAGATGCCCAGTTCGTCGAGCGTCTTCTCATCGTCAGGCGTGAACTTTTCTTCCTCGATCTCTTTCTTGAACAGCTCCAGGTTCCTGACCACGAGAAACGTCAAATGCCCCAGAACCGCTACCTCGCCCTTGATCTGCGCCGACTCGCGCAGCAACTGGGGCAGCAACAGCCGTCCCTGCCCGTCCATTTCGACCTGCTGCCCGTAGTAGTTTGCCCGGTCCAGAAATTTCTTCTTCGTAGGATTGAAATTGGAGAGCCCGGCCAGCTTCTGCTCGATGCGTTCCCATTCCTCGAAGGGATACACTTGAGCAACCCTGCCATCCAGACTTGTGATGTAGAATTGCTGACCGTATTTCTCGTCGATCACTCGCTTGAACTCGGCCGGGACCTTGAGCCGTCCTTTTTCGTCGACCCGGGTTGGATGATTGCCGCGAAACATGCATAAGGCCCCTGCGGAGGCCGGTTCCCGCTACCGATGCTTTCTTTCTGTGCACTACGACAGCAACGAGGGAGGTAAAAACGGCGCAAAGTTCGGTCAATCTCAGGTGGTTCGGGCTGTTTGTCGTGCTATTGGGTCGGTTTCCCACCGGCTCCTCGTTTTCAGCTCCTGAATCCCGTGGTGCTAACTGCCTTGACCACTTTCAACCACTTTGTACCACATCTTAGCTGTAAGTCGTTTATTGTCAAGCAGAAACTTGCAGGTAGCTCTCCCACTCTGGCACTGATTCTGGAAAATACGAAGGCTTGTGGTTAACTAGTCGAACGACCACAAGGGGTTGCGTTTACGCTCGTGGTTCTTTCGCTATTCTTTCGCTAAGATTTTTCTTGATCTCCGCGCCCCGCGCGGATTTTCCTGTGGAAAACAGCGGATCGGGTGGTCGACGCGCCCGCTTTCCGGGACAGAACGGTCCGCGCCCGAGACCAGCTGGCCAAGAGAGATTCGCTCCGGTGACCCAATCAATCCCGCGTCGCGGGTTTAGCTCGCGCGGCTACCGCGAAGGCTCGACGAAGACCGCCGTACCGTAGGCCAAGACTTCGGTGACACCCTGCATGACCTCGGTCGCGTCGTAGCGGGCGCCGACTACGGCGTTGGCGCCCAGTTCGGCGGCATGCTGCAACATCAGGTCGAAGGCTTCCTGGCGCGTCTTCTCGCACAGGTTGGTAAGCAGCGTGATGTTGCCCCCGACCAGCGTCTGCAATCCTGCGCCGATAGTTCCAAAGATGGAGCGGGAACGCACGACAATGCCGCGCACCACGCCCAGCGTGCGGGTCACGCGGAAGCCGTCCAGTTCGAACTGCGTGGTCACCATCGTGTGCCCCACCATCTTGCCACTGCTGTAGCCTGTTGCCATTGCGGTCCGTCCTTTCCAGACTCCGGCGTTGCGTTCTCGCCCATGCCGGACAGCTAACTATAGCGCGCCGGTGACGTTGTAGGGGGTTAGGTCTGACGCCCTGAGCCCGAGCGGTTATTCCAGTTCGGCGGTGATGAAGAAATTCTGCGACGACGTATCGTACTCGATGCGAAGGACATTGGGCTTGCAGCAGACCTGGCAATCTTCGACGTAGCCTTGACGGCGTCCGGCCGACTCGTCCACCGAAGTCGCGTTCCATTCTCCGCAGGCAGCGCATTGGAAGCCGGATTCCATCGATGTATGGAGAGAGCATACCTCAGCCAAAGGTGGAGACTTGAAGCAGCGTTAAAGTCACGAGAAGTCGTGCCCTTCCCCAAGCCTTTTCGTGTCGGGTTTGCGTTGAGTGCGTTGTGCGTGGCTCCTCTGGAATGCGCAATCTGAAATCCGCATTCTCAATTCCCCCTATAATGGCCGGATTGCATTTCTCACCGGGAGGGTTCATGATTTCGCGGCGACGATTTCTCGAAGTGGGAGGTGTAGCGGCGGGAATGGCGGCGGCATCGCATTCTCTCGTGGCCGCAGCCACGGGTGCGGAGGACGCTTCCCTGCCGCCGTCGCTGGCGAAACTGAAATCCCGAAAGAGCGAGGCCACGCCCATCACGCGCGCGCAGCGCCTTGAACGCCAGGAACGCGCCCGCAAACTGATGAGCGAAAACTCGCTCGACGCCATCGTGCTGATGGAAGGCACGTCATTGCGATATTTCACCGGCATCCGCTGGTGGGGCGGCGAGCGCACATTCGCGCTTACGCTTCCCGCCAAAGGGGCGGCGTTTTACGTGTGCCCGGCATTCGAGGAAGGACGGGCCCGCGAGCAGATTGCCAACTCGCCGGATGCCGAGCAGGCCGATGTTCGGGTTTGGCAGGAAGACGAGAGCCCGTACCAGCGCATCGCACAGGGGCTGAAGGAACGCGGCATAGCCACCGGCAAGCTCGGGATCGAGGAGACGGTGCGCTTCATCTTTGTCGACGGCATCGCCAAGGCCGCACCGCAAGCTACGATCGCGAGTGCAACTCCTGTAACCGCCGGATGTCGCATGATCAAGAGCGCTCATGAAATCGCATTGATGCGACTGGCAGCGCAGGTAACGCTGGCGTCCTATGAAGCAGCGTACCTGGCCGTGAAAGACGGAATGACGCAGACTCAGGTGGAAGAACTAGTGAGCAAGGCACACGAGCGATTGGGCTTCCCAGGTGGCGCGGACGTGCAAGTCGGGGAATTTTCGGCGTTCCCGCACGGCTCGGTGACCCCGCAGGTGGTGCACGAGGGCACCATCGTTCTGATGGATGGCGGCTGCGCGGTTGAGGGCTACCAGTCCGACATCACGCGCACGTTCGTGCTGGGCAAGGCCACCGACAAAATGAAGAGCGTGTTCGACATTGCGCACCGGGCGCAGTCGGCAGCCCTGGCGGCTGCGCGGCCGGGGCTGGAGTGTGGCTCGGTGGACGCCGCGGCGAGGAAGGTGATTACCGACGCCGGCTACGGTCCGGACTACAAATACTTCACTCACCGCCTCGGCCACGGCATGGGCATGGACGGGCACGAGTGGCCCTACCTGGTCCGCGGGAACACAACCAAACTTCAGGCCAACATGACCACAAGCGACGAGCCGGGAATTTATATTCGCGGCGAATTCGGCATCCGGCTCGAAGACGATATGCACATCACCGAGAACGGAGCGGAACTGTTCACGCCGCAGACTCCATCGCTGGAAGATCCGTTCGGAAAAGGATAGAGATCAGCACGGCAAGACGACAATGAGATTTCCGAACTTCGATCTTACCGGCCAAGTCGCTCTGGTCACGGGCGCGGCGCGGGGTCTGGGCCAGGCCATTTCGCTTGCGCTGGCGAACGCCGGTGCGGATATCGCTCTGGGTTTGCGCGACATTAACGCGCAGGGCGACGTCGCGGCACAGATCATCGCCATGGGCCGGCGCGTGCTGGCTTTGCAGATGGATATGACCCGGCTCGATCAGATATCGCAAGCGGTTGACGATACCGTCAAGAATTTGGGCCGGATCGACATCCTGGTGAACAACGCCGGCGTGGCGCCGGACAATCTTGCGGAGAATGTGCGCGAGGCGGACTTCGATCTCACGCTGGCGGTGAACCTGAAAGGCACATTCTTCGCCAGCCAGGCGGCCGGACGCGCGATGATCAAGCAGAAGAGCGGACGGATCATCAACCTGAGTTCGCAGGCGGGATTTGTCGCGTTACCGACCGAATCGGTCTACTGCATGACCAAGGCCGCAATCGCCCACCTGACCAAGTGTCTGGCCGTCGAGTGGGGAAAGTACAACATCACGGTGAACGCGGTCGCGCCGACGTTTATTCGCACTCCGGGCACGGAGAGCTACCTGGCGAATCCTGAGCAACGCGCAGATGTGGAAGAGCGCATTGCCGCGTTGCACCGCATCGGCGATCCCATGGACGTGGCCGGGGCGGTGGTGTTTCTGGCTTCGAGCGCAGCGTCGCTAATTACCGGCGAGACGATTCTGATCGATGGCGGATGGACCGCCCGGTAGAGAGTGAAGCCCGCTATGCCCGGCGAATAAACATCACTCCTTTTTGTTCTCATAGATCAGGCGGATCTGCCGCCGATCCCAGCCTACCAACGCAGTTTGTTCAGATATTCGTAGCTGATCCGGATACTGTCGAAGGGCTGCTTCGGATTGTCGTGTTCGACGATGTAGTGCTTGATTCCGGCCTTTTCCGAGTGCGCGAAAATCTTTTTCCAGTCGATGACGCCGCTTCCGACCTCGGTCATCTCCTTCAACGAGCTGCCAAAATCCTGGGTACCAGACTCCGAAACCGCGGGTAGTTTCTTGATGTCTTTCACGTGCACCAGGGGGAAGCGTCCGGGATAGAGGTTGAAATACTTGATCGGGTCACCGCCGCCAACGGTAATCCAGCATAGATCGAGTTCCATTTTCACCAGATCGGCGTCGCAGTCGGCAAGAAGTTGATCGTAGGGGAGCTTGCCATTGACGGGAAGAAATTCGAACCAGTGATTGTGATAGGCGAACTGAATGCCGGCCTTCTTGGTCTGCTCTCCGCAGCGGTTGAATTTCTCCGAAGCTCGCTTCCAGATGTCGGGAGACTTGCGCAGTTCCTCGGGGATCCAGGGGCAGACAATGTAATCCATACCAATGGTCTTCGAGGTTTCGATGACAGAGGGAAACTTCTCGTCGAGTTCGTCGTATTGAACGTGAGTGGAGGGCGCGGTGAGACCGTTCTTGTCGACCACGGCGCGGACTTGCTGGGCGGTGCGGCCGAAGTAGCCCGCGAATTCGACTTCCTTGTAGCCGATCTGCGCGACCTTGGCAATGGTGCCATCGAAGTCTTCTTTCATCTGGTCGCGCACAGTGTAAAGCTGCACGCCGACTCTCTCGATCCTGTGCTCGTCGGCAGCCCAACCGAATCGGCTGGCGAGCAGCGTGGCTGCGGTGACGGTAGTGGCGGTCTCAAGAAAAGTGCGGCGGTTCATAGCATGAAGACTCATAACAGCGTTCCTCCGGGGGTGGGAGTTGAATCCGGGAGCATTATACGCAGGATGAGGGCGTGAGGTGGGGGAGAAAAAGGGAACAACCACCAGGGGGTCAGAGGCCCACGAAGAAAATCACCAAGGAGCGTGCCGAGAGGAAAAGAAGAAAAGGGACGCAACTTCGCGTCCCTCAAAAGGAGACCCGGTTACGGCTTCACGACTTGCAGGTTGTTGGTCACGGAGAAGGTGCCGGAGACGCCATTGGCGCGCATGCCGGCGAAATTCTTATCGGCTTCGTTATCAACAACGCCTTCAAGCGTCACATGTCCATTCTTGACGATGATGCGGATGGGCTTCTGCACTCCGAGGTCGTACTTCTGCAGCGGCGCGTACTGGTAGATGGCATGAAACAACCGCATGCGCAGGCGTTGGTCCATGGGTGAAGTGGGAAGAACTTCGATCTGGTTGTCAACCTTTTCGACGCCTTCAATACGTTTCACGACATTCTCGGCGTCGGACTTGAGGGAGGGTCTTACCACCTGGCCGAGTAAGGTGACTTTGTAACCGTCCACTTTGTAAGCGATGTAGTCGAAGACACCGAAGAAAGGAAGCATCAGTAATTCGTGGCGGACTTCTCTGGTAATGCGTTCCTCGGACTTGGCAGTGGGTTGATCGCGCCGAGCGTCTTGGGCAGCGACCATGATGACGAGTGCAAGCAGACTGGCGAAGAGAATGAGCGGCCGGGGTTTCATAGGTGGCTCTCCTTACGGTCAGATTCCCTTTGGGGCAATTGAGGTCAGTCTACTCCCGGAGCGGGGGGATTTTCGAGTTAAGAGATGGGGGGCTTCAGCGACAGTCTTTGCGGTTCGCGGCGGTCGTTCCGGAGAAAGTTGGAAGGGTGCGCGGAATTCGCCGGTGCAGCGAGCGAGATCGCGGGGGGCCGCTCGACTGCACCGGTTTCCATCAATACCTAGGCCGTTACGCTGACGCCGCTGCTCTGGGCTGTGCTGGCTGCCGTGCTATTGAAGAGGTTAAGAATAACCTGTTCATTGCTGTTCTGATTCAGGTTGAGGGTTATCTGCTCGGGGTTCCGGTTCTGCTGGTTTGACAGGCTGAGGGTGACTTGCTCGGTTCCGTTGCCCGTGTTATTCAGGCCGATGGTGATCTGCTCGCCGGCGGGTGCATTGCCCAGATTCACGATGATCTCCGGGCCATTGGCGGCTGAACTCGAGCTAGCCGCGGGAGCCGGCTGTGAAGCTGCACTGCCCGAAGTGCTGGCCAGCGCTGCGCTGGATGCGCCCAGATTGACCACGACGGCGGGCGCTGGATCGGTGGTCCGGTCATGGCGGTGAAAGCTGTTCTGCAGTTGGGCAAAAGCCTGCTGCGCACCAGCCAAGTCTCCGGCTTGCAGGGCCTGACCGATGGCGGCGAAATCCTGCTGGCGTTGGCTGACCTTGAACGGATCTCCACTGGCAAACGGGCCGCCCTGGCCCAGAGCTTGAATGGTGTTGTATTCCTGCTGCGCACCGGCGAGGTCGCCCGCCTGCAGCGATTGACCCAACTGCTGCAGGTCGGAGCCGCGCTGTTGAAAGTAGGCCTGCAGTTCCTGGTAAATGGAACTTGTGGAAACGGCTGCGGTTGACATAAGTTTCTCCTTAGAAAGGATCCTTTCGGGCGCAACGTCCCAGAACCCCTTGCAAGAAAACTTGATCGGCGTGAGTGGAGGAAACTTTAGATAGCCGAGATTGGTTAGTCGTTAGGAGGCCCGCAAGCTACTTCTCTGCGAAACTCAAGTTCAGATCCTGTTGCCGAGCCGTCAAGCGGAGATCGGTGCAGTTGTTCAGAACCCAGTCGGCGCCAGCTTGGCGCAATGCGGCCGGCTGGACGGTCGTCTGGAATGCAATCACTTTCGCCCCCGCGGCTTTGCCCGAGCGGACTCCGGCGGGGACGTCTTCCAACACAACGCAATCGGCAGCGGGAAATCCCAGCAGGGAGGCGGCTTTCAGGTAGGGCTCGGGATGGGGCTTACCGTGAATGATGTCGTTGGAAGTGATCATTTTCCTGGGCAGGGGCAGGCCCGCGGCCCGGATGCGAACTTCCGCCAGAGGGCGGGTGCACGAGGTGACGATGATCCAGCGGTCATGGGGAAGGCTGGCGAGCAGGTCGAGCGCGCCGGGGAGCGGAGTGACACCTTCGAGATCCTCGATTTCGCGACGTTCAACCTCGCGATTTTCGACCTCGTGATCGGCGTTGGGCAGATACTCGCGAACGGTGGCGAGGCTGGGACGTCCATGAGCCCGAGCGACGACTTCTTCGGGGTTGAATCCATGCTCAATCGCCCACCGACGCCAGACGCGGGCGACGGCGGGAGTGGAGTTAATAAGGACTCCATCCAGGTCGAAGAGGAGGGCAGCACAGTAAAGTTGAGTCATTTTGGCGGCGCTCCCGGAACGGGATATTTTAGAGCATTTCTGGAGATTGGTGATTGACGGGATTCTCCCGCCGTCATGGGTCGATCCCTTTGTGATGTAGGTCACCTGGCGTGGTATCTGTCGTCACGTTGTTCCTGACGGGGCTGACCTACGATTCTGGCAGGCTTGGCAGGAGGGCGCCGTGCTGTCGAAGTGCGCCAATCCGGAGTGTCCTAAGATATTTCGATATCTCTACCAGGGGAAAATCTTCCACCTGGATCCCACCCCAGAAGTGCAAGCTGTGCCCGGAGTCTCGAGTGTATTGCTGCATGAACGGTTCTGGCTCTGCGATCAGTGTTCGAAAGAAATGACGCTTCTCTGGGGTGGAACGCAAGTGAAGCTGGTGCGCCTGCCCATCGAGATCGATTCGAGTGCAGGCACTCCCGCAACTCCCGGCGCTTCAGAACGACTTGATGAAGAGGACGTTCGCGAGCCGAGCCGCATTGGCCGGACGCGAAGATCGATGACGATGGTGCTGCAAGGGAGGTGTTTATGACCGTAGCGGAATTGAAGACCTCATCGCAAACCGCGAAGACCAGCGTGGCCTTCCGGCATATCCTGGTGGCAACAGATTTTTCGGAAGCTTCCCGCAGAGCCCTGTGCGACGCGCTCGAGCTGGCGGCGGAAAACAATGCCCATTTGTCGGTGGTTCATGTTTTGCAGACAGATTGGTCGTATGCCGCGCTCGAGAGTCCGCCGGAACTGGACTTGGAACGTATCGACGCCGAACGACAAATCAAAACCCTCGCGCGTGAACTGGGAGCGACGCAGAAAATCGATAGAGTCCTGGTCAAACACGGGCCGGTGGCGGAGGCGGTAGCGGCGGTGGTCGCGGATGAAGGGGTTGACCTTCTGGTCATCGGCAGTCGAGGACGCGGAGGGCTGCAGAAGCTGGCGCTGGGTTCCGTGGCGGAGCAGTTGCTGCGCCTGGCGTCCTGCCCGGTCATGACCATCGGTCCCAAGGCGGACATTGCCGCCATTACTCATGGACCGGGCTTTCACAGGATTCTGTTCGCCACCGACTTTGGCCCAGGGTCCGCGAAGGCTCTGCCGCTCGCGCTGGCTCTGGCCAGGGCGCGGCAGGCGAAGCTGATCATGTTGCACATGACCGAGCTCATGCCGGCAACGACGGGGAGTATCTCAACATACGCACCACCCGCAGCGGTAGCCGACGAGTTGGAGGCCTGGGCGGGAGCATCTCGCGAACGCTCATTACAACGCCTCAGGGAATGTCTGCCCTCGGAGACCGGACTGGAACAGGAAGTCGAGTACGTTGTGGGGACCGAGTTTCTCCCGGAGGGAATTCTCATGGCAGTCGGCAAATTCAAGGTTGATCTGATCGTTATGGGTGCAAACCGGACGAGTTCGGCGCGAGCAGCTGCGCACGTTCCATGGACAGCGGTCCACGAAGTAGTACGATATGCGCCGTGCCCGGTATTGACCGTCGCGGCGTAAAGCCAAGTACACGCCCGCGCCGAATCAAGACTGGACGATCTTTTCCAGTGCTGGCCGGTTGCGGATTACAAGGGTTGAGCCCTTGAGCTGCAGCAGCTGTTTCTTTTTGAATTCGGAAAACAGGCGGCTGACAGTTTCGCGGGTGGTGCCGATGATCTCCGCAATCTCCTCGTGAGTCAGCGTGAGCTTGATCTGGGTCGAACCATCGCCTTGCGACGCCTTGGTCGACCAGGACAACAAGAGCTTGGCAAACTTCTCCGACGGCGAACTGGTAAGACCGAGGGTACGGATCTCCTCGTAGGCGGTGTAGTAGTTGAGGCTCAATTGTTCGGCGACGCGCAAGGCCACCTCCCCATGATCCTTCAGGAATTGCAGCAAGGAATCGCGGGGAATGAAATTGGCCTGGCCGGGCTCCATCATTTCGGCTGTGACTTCGTACGGGCGGTTGGAAACGACCGCATTCAGACCGAGAACATCTCCGGACTCGGAGATTTTCGTGATGATGGTTTTGCCCTCGCGGGAAGAGGTGGAAAGTTTAACCTTCCCGGCACACAGCACAAAAACGCCACGCGGTTGCTGCCCTTCGATGAAGAGCATGGCTCCCTTGGGATAAACGGCGGTGGACTTGATGTCGTTGAGGCGCTGTCCAGCATGAACGGAGAGATCACAGAACAGATGCTCTTCCCGCACCGGGCAGGTAAGGCAGTTATCAAGAATATTTAGACCGTAAGGGGCGCGCATTGAGCACCCTCCCTTTGCCACAATTGTAGCATCGCGTTGGGGCGTGTGATCGTCGTCACCGACCCACGTGATCAAAGGCATACAGCAACACAGACAAACGTAGAAAACTGTGAAACGATGTTTGTTGTGTGGGCTGTAAGCAGTCCTCCGCGGCTCGCTAAAGTTATGAAAAAATGGGGACATCGAGTTCCAGAAAGGGCTGGTGACCCCGGTGTCGATTTCTTCGTCACAGCTATCCGCGGCTGCACCTGAAAATGCTTCCCAGCCCGCACGAGTAGGGCTGGATTCTCTGTTTCATCCTCGTTCAGCGGCTGTAATTGGCGCCACGGACAAGCCAGGAACGGTAGGCCGCAGTGTGCTTTCGAATCTGCTGGAGAGCCCCTTCCACCTCAAGGTCTACGCCGTGAATCCCAGCCATGGCGAAGTCCTGGGAATCAAGACACACAAGCATGTCGGAGAGATCGGGGGGGGAGTTGACCTGGCCGTGGTGGTCACGCCGGCGCAGACCGTGCCCCAAATCATCGGAGAATGTGTCGACGCGGGAGTGCGATCGGCGGTCGTAATCTCTGCCGGGTTTCGCGAGCAAGGGCACGACGGTGCTGTGCTGGAAGAAGAAATTCAGAAGCACCTGCGGCGTGGGTCTTCGCCGGGAACTCTGCGTCTGATTGGACCCAATTGCATGGGGTTCATGAATCCGACGATTGGACTCAATGCCACTTTTGCGAAGTCCATGCCGCAGAAAGGCAGCGTCGCATTTCTTAGCCAGAGTGGCGCGCTGCTAACGGCGATCCTCGACTGGAGCCAGCACGAACATGTGGGATTCAGCGCCATCGTTTCCACCGGCTCCATGCTCGACGTGGGTTGGGGCGACCTGATTTATCACTTCGGGGACGATCCCCACACCAAGAGCATTCTGCTGTATATGGAATCGGTGGGAGATGCGCGCTCGTTTCTTTCGGCGGCGCGCGAGATCGCGCTGAGCAAGCCCATCATCGTGATTAAGGCGGGGCGGTCGGAGTCAGCCTCGCGCGCGGCCGCTTCGCACACCGGAGCGTTGACCGGAAGCGATGACGTCCTGGACGCGGCGCTCCGGCGCTGTGGGGTGTTACGAGTGCAGAACATCGCCGACCTTTTTTACATGGCGGAGGTATTGAGCAAGCAGCCGCGGCCGCGCGGTCCGCGCCTCACGATCGTGACCAACGCTGGCGGCCCGGGCGTGCTGGCGACCGACGCGCTCATGGCCACGGGTGGAGAACTCACCGTGCTGGCGCCGGAATCTTTGCAACAACTCGACAGCTTTCTTTCGCCGCATTGGAGTCACGGTAATCCGGTGGACGTGCTGGCGGACGCGGACGCCGAACACTTCGTGAAAGCGGTGGAGATCGTATCGAAGGATCCGGGGAGCGACGGGCTTCTGGCCATCATCGCACCGCAGGGACTCGCCGATCCGACGCAAGTGGCGGAACGGATCAAGCCCTTTGCCCATGGCTCTGGCAAGCCCGTGCTGGCGAGCTGGATGGGCGGCGACGGAGTGGCGGAAGCAACGGCGATTCTCAACACGGCTGGCATTCCCACGTTTTCGTATCCTGACACCGCAGCGCGCGCCTTTACCTACATGTGGCGCTACACTTACAACCTGCGCGGACTCTATGAAACTCCGGCATTGGTGGCAGGGTCCGAAATCGCCCCCGAGGCACGCGGCAAGGTCAATGAATCGGTGCAGCGGGTGCGCTCCAGCGGCCGGACGATGCTCAACGAATTTGAAGCCAAGCAACTGCTTGCGGAATATGGAATTCCGGTGGTCGAAACCCGGATGGCGGAAAATGAGGAAGTGGCAGTCGCGTGCGCTTCGGAGATTGGATATCCGGTGGTGCTAAAGCTTTTGTCCAACACCATCGCGCACAAGACGGATGTGGATGGGGTTCGCTTGCGGCTGCAGTCCGCGGAACAGGTGCGGGAGGCCTACCGTGCCATTGAAGCTTCAGTGGCGGAGAAAGCGGGAGTTGAGCATTTTTCCGGAGTCACGGTGCAGCCGATGGTGCGGCGCGATGGCTATGAACTGATTCTGGGCAGCAGCGTAGATCCGCAGTTTGGACCCGTAATCCTGTTTGGTTCAGGCGGAGTCATGGTGGAGGTTTACCGCGACCGCGCCCTGGCCCTGCCGCCGTTGAACACCACGCTGGCGCAGCGACTGATGGAACAAACACGAATCTTCGCCGCCTTGCGGGGCGTGCGCGGGCGCAGGCCGGTGAACCTGACGGCGCTGGAAGGATTATTGGTGCGGTTCAGCCAGCTCGTGCTGGAGCAGCCGTGGATCAAGGAAATCGACATCAATCCCCTGCTGGCCACGCCGGAGCATTTGCTCGCGCTCGATGCGCGAGTAGTCGTCCACGACCAGGCGGTGCCTGTAGGAAAATTGCCGCGGCCCGCGATCCGGCCCTATCCGGCGCAGTATGTTTGGGAGTGGAGGATGAAAGACGGCACGCTGGTGACCATTCGGCCAATCCGCCCCGAGGACGAACCGCTGATGGTGCACTTCCACAAGACCCTTTCCGAGCGCAGTGTGTACCTGCGCTACTTTTGTTCTTTGAGTCTAAGCACGCGAGTGGAGCATGAGCGGTTGGTGCGCATCTGCTTTGGCAGTTACGATCGCGGATTCGCGCTGGTTGCCGATCGCAAAAATCCTGAGACCGGAGAGCGCGAAATTGCGGGCGTGGGCCGGTTCAGCGCCATCAACCGCGCCGAGGCCGAGGCCGCCGTGCTGGTTTCGGATCAATGGCAGGGACGCGGACTGGGAACAGAGTTACTCGCCGGGGTGGCCCGTGTGGCCCGGGCAGAAAAGTTTCGGAGGCTCGCCGCAGAAATCCTGCGCGACAACTTACCCACGCAAGCCATCTTCAAGAAGGTGGGATTCCGACTGCATGCCATGGCGGATGCATCGTCAGTTTCGGCCGTGCTGGACCTCTAACTGAAAAAGCCTGCCTCGGTTCAAACGACCGGCGAGGGCACGGTGATTTCGAGCTGCGGCTCGAACTTCAGCGTGGTTCCGATGGCCCTCGATACCAGGCACAATTTCTCCGCCCGTTTGAGCAAGTCGAGCGCGCGCTCCCGCTCGTCGGCAGAAGCGATCTTGAGGTTAGGACGCACCACGATCTGGGTAAAATTGTAGCCGGAATCAGACTTGCGTATCGTTCCACTGGCTTCCACCTGCAAGTCGGTAAAGTTGAACTGCGCCGTTCCAGCAATCGCCCGCAAGGTCGTGGTGTAGCAACCGGCGACCGCGGCCAGCAGAAGTTCCTCGGGCGTCCACCTGCCTTCGAGCCCGCCAAATTCAGTCGGAGCGGTAAAGTGGATCGCGTTGGGCGCGGAGTCTGATTTCGCCAGGCCAGTGCGGCCGGAAGTCCACCAGGCGGCTACTCGATACGCATGCTCTTCGCTCATAACTGTTCACGTCTCCTTGAGAGAAAGTTGTTCGCGCCGAAGAATTTGGCAGCGGTACCCGAGCAGCAGCGTAGACGCTCGCCTCTAGGCCGCACCTTGTTTCGCGTCGAGCCCGCGTTCCTGCTCGATCTTCCGGATTTGAGCGCGCAGCCAGTGAGCCATGGCCTCTTCCATCTCGACCTGCGTCCCGGTGCGGTAGAAATCGTCGACCGTTTGCCCGTTCTCCGAAATTGGAATGAAGCGGCAAGGTATGGCCTCAGCGCGCCGTTCTTGGGGAACGAATTGTTCCAGTAAGCAGCTCTCGCAGGGATGCGGGCGGGCGGGATCGCAGAAATTGGGGCAAGTGGGCGAGTCCTCAAAAATAGCGGGGGAACGCCAAGGCTTGTGCGGGGAGCGTCCGTAGCCTCCGTCTTCCAGAAAGCTCAGTTCGAACCGGAGGACCTCCAGAATGTCACGATTGTCTTGAGCCATGAGCCACCTCGAACTGGTGGTTAGAATGCCAGAGGTGGTGCGGAAACTCCGTGCACTTCGTCACGTGGCGGCGTGATTGAGGTCACATTGAAGTTCGGCTGGTTTTCGGCCCGTGTCGCGATTTAGGCCAATTCGGACAAATCTTGAAATGGGTCGCGCGAGCGGAGTCACGGACGGACGTGATTGGAGTCACCCCGGTGCCGAGTGGGCACGCCGCGGTCGTAAGGTACCCGGCACCCTTGGCTGCTGACATAAGTCCCAACGGAGAACCGAAATGCCCTGTGATCTCCATCACGAGGCAAAGTGACTTCTGCCATAGGTCCACCTCCCGCGACGTGCGAACCTACGGCTGCAAGTAAGTTTCAGAGGCGGGACGGAAGCCCTTTTCGAGACTGTGTTCCCACTTTTCTGGACAGAGGCAAGTCGGGCCATCAGCCCTTCCTGCTTTATGATACCTAGCGGAAGAACTTCCTTAAGGAGGAAGCAACGTGAAACATTTCTTTTTTCGAATGGGCTTGGCAGCTCTGCTGGCTTGCGGTGTGATGACACTCTGCAGCGCACCGGCAGCGGCACAGGACGCAGCCGGAACCTTCAAAGCAAAATGTGCAATGTGTCATGGCGCGGATGGCAAGGGATCGGCGATGGGCACGAAGATGGGAGTCCATGACTTCACCTCCGCCGAAGTGCAGAAGCAAACCGATGAGCAGCTGACTGAAACCATCACGAAGGGCAAAGGAAAGATGCCGGCCTATGGAGCCAAGCTGAAAGACACGGAGATCAAGGACTTGGTTGGCTTTATTCGCAGTCTGGCCAAGAAGTAAAGGTCACCACAAAAGAAGGGCGGCCCCCTATGTGGCCGCAGTGGACTGGTCCGATTCTGAAGAATTGGCGGGTGAGAGCATGCCAACGCAGACAATACGGGGATTTTTTGCGCTTGGAATCGCTCTCACCTTGCTTTTAACGGCCGCCAGCGCAGCCGGGAAACAACCTCCGAAACCGACCGCCGATGAATGCCTCGCCTGCCATGGCGATTCAACCCTGACCCACGAGGTCAATGGCAAGCCGGTCAGCCTGTATGTAAATCCCCAGGCTTTCAAAGATTCAATTCACGGCAGCCTGTTCACGTGCGTGGACTGCCATACCGACATAAAGAGTTCCGTACACGAGAAAACTCCCCAGAAAATTACCTGCGGCACCTGCCACGCCGACGAGCAGGCGGCCTACGATCGCAGCTTTCATGCCAAGGCTATCCAGGGAGGTAACAGCAACGCGGCAACCTGCATTGACTGTCACGGAAGCCCGCATGAGTTGCTGCCGACGAGCGATCCGAAGTCGCGGGTGCATCATGGCAACATCCCCGCCACCTGCGGCGCCTGCCACAGCCAGAAATTTGTGATGGAAGACGGCGGACAAGGCGCGCGGATGGTGGCCTCCTATGAGCAGAGTGTGCACGGGCACGCGGTGGCCTCCGGGTCGGAGAAGGCTGCGGTCTGCACCGACTGCCATGGCACCCATGAGATCCTCGACGCGAAGGACCCCAAGTCACCTATTTTCAAGTTCAATGTGCCATCCACGTGCGGGCGGTGCCATGAGGCGATCGCGAAGGAATTCAAGCAGAGTATCCACGGGCAAGCCGTCGCGCAGGGGAACTGGCTGGCGCCGGTGTGCACCGACTGCCACGGCATTCACTCCATCAAGTCGCACCTGGACCCGAATTCTCCGGTCGCGGCGCAGAATGTGGCGCAGGCCACATGTGCCCGCTGCCACGAGGGCGTGCGGCTCTCGCAGGAGTTTGGTATTGAAGGCCGGCGGGAGACCACCTACCTGGCCAGCTATCATGGGCTGGCGGCACAAGGCGGATCGCAAGTGGTGGCGAACTGCGCCAGTTGCCACGGCGTACACAACATTCTTCCGTCGAGCGACCCGCGGTCGACCATCAATCGCGCCAATCTGGTGAACACCTGCGGGAAGTGCCACCCGGGCGTTACCGAAGAGTTCACAGCCGCCAAGGTGCACGTGGATGCGCCACTCTCCGCCGATGTGGGCAGCAAGGCGATCCGCTGGATTCGCCGCTTCTACCTGACCATGATCTTCGTGGTCATCGGCGGCATGCTGGCTCATAACTTCGTCATTTGGCGGGCGAAAGCCCTGGCCCGGCGCAAGGTGGAGCGTGATTTCGTGACCCGCATGCCGCGCCGCTACCGCTGGCAACATGCCGCGCTGTTCACCAGTTTCATGGTGCTGGTGCTGACCGGCTTCGCCTTGAAATTTCCCGATTCATGGTTTGCCGTGATGCTGGCCATGGGCGAACACCTGCGCCGCGTGCTCCATCGCATAGCGGCCGTCGTCCTGATCGGCGTGAGTATTTATCATTTGTTCGACATCGCACTGACCCGCGACGGACGCAAACTGGCCCACGATCTCTTTCCTACGCTGGACGATGTACGGACTGCATGGCAGAATGTTTGCTATTATCTCGGCCTGACCTCGCGCAAGCCCGAGTTCGCCCGCTTCAATTACGCGGAGAAGGCGGAGTATTGGGCACTGGTCTGGGGCGTAATCGTAATGGCGGTGACCGGCCTGATGCTGTGGGCCAAGGTTCTGGTTGGCAATCATATGCCCCGCTGGTGGCTCGATGTGGCGACAGCCATCCACTTCTACGAAGCTGTGCTGGCGACACTCGCCATCCTGGTTTGGCACTTCTATCAAGTGTTCTTTGATCCGGACGTGTACCCGATGAACTGGGCATGGTGGGACGGAAAAATGACGCTGCACCACTACCGGGCAGAACACGGACTCGACAGTACAGCCCCCACTGAAGCCGCCGGTGCGCCCGACAAAAATGACGTCCCCGCGGAAACCACCCCTGAATCGGCAGAGACCAAGCATGGACACTGAGAAATCTTCACGGCCAGCGGTGGAACCCTGGCACCGCTCGCGCATGCTGTTGCGCAATCCCGTCAGCCTGGCAGGAGTAGCGCTGGGGATCGTCAGTCTGGCCAATATCTTCCTTTTTGTCTTAATCGAAGCCATTGCGACCCGCCCCAGCCCTTACATCGGGATTCTGGCCTACATGGTGTCGCCCGGATTCCTCATTCTCAGTCTGCTGCTGATGTTGGTCGGAGTCCTGCTTGAGCGGCGCAAGAAAGTGGCGGCAACGGAGTTCTATCCCCGCATCGACCTGAACGATCGGGCCCAGCGCAGCGCCGTGATTTCGTTCCTCACCTTTCTCGTGGTGTTTGTCACGGTCAGCGCGGCGGGCAGCTATAAAGCGTACGAGTACACCGACTCCGTACAGTTCTGCGGCCAGTTGTGCCACACCGTGATGAACCCCGAATTCACCGCGTATCAACTCTCTCCCCACGCCCGAGTAGCCTGCGTGGATTGCCATGTCGGCTCGGGAGCGACTTGGTACGTAAAATCGAAGCTGTCGGGAGCGCGGCAGGTATATGCCGCCACCTTCAACACGTATCCCCGGCCCATCCCGACGCCGGTGCACAACCTGCGCCCGGCACAGGACACGTGCGAACATTGCCACTGGCCAAAGAAGTTCTACGGCGGCCAGCTCAAGGTCTTCACCCACTACGCCAGCGACGAGAAAAACACGGTGCGCCAGATTCGCATGATCATTAAGACCGGCGGCGGAGATCCCGCCATCGGCGCGCCCGAAGGCATTCACTGGCACATGAACATCGGCAACCGGATCGACTACGTAGCGGCGGACGAGAAGCGGCAGATCATTCCCTACATTCGCGTCGAAGACATGCAGGGCCGGGTCACCGAGTATTACGCCAAAGACTCGACTCTTACCAAAGACCAGATCGCCAATGCCCCCCGGCACCATATGGACTGCGTGGACTGCCACAACCGCCCGACCCACGTCTATGTTCCGCCGGACCAGTCGGTTGACCAGTCGTTGCTGGGGCACCGTCTGGACGTTTCGCTGCCCTTCATCAAACAGGAAGCAGTGACCGTTCTCACCGGCACGTATGCCACCACCGGCGAAGCCATGCGCGGTATAGCCAGCGGGCTGCAGGGCTTCTACGAGAGCAAGTATCCGGAGGTGGCAAAGACAAAGCAATTGGACATTCGCGATGCGGTGGCGGAGATCCAGGAGATTTTTCGGCGAACTACCTTCCCAGAGATGAAGTTGAACTGGCAGACTCATCCCAACAACCTGGGGCACTTCTATTTCAGCGGCTGCTTCCGCTGCCACGACGGCCAGCACGTCAGCGCCGACGGCAAGGTGGTGAGCAAGGACTGCAACCAGTGCCACACCCTACTATCGCAGACCGAGGGGACGACGAGTGCGGCCGCCACGGCGGTCGCTCCCACCTTCCAGCATCCGGTGGATATCGGAGACCTGACCCAGGTGAACTGCTCCGACTGCCATACCGGCGGAGTCGGCCCGTAATCCTATGATTCCTGCTCCCAGGCGTTGAATGTGCCGTTCTGGAGTTCTCGATAGAGCGGTTCACTCGTCGCGCAGCAGTACCATGGGGTCCACCGACAGAGCGCGTCGCGCTGGAATCCACGTAGCGATGAGCCCCAGCAGCGCCATAGCGAGAACAACACCGGTCAATACCAGCGGGTCTCGGGGAGTTGCCTGATACACGATGAAAGCCAGCACCCGGCTGGCTAGAATTCCGAGGAGCAATCCTGCCGCCGAACCGATGGCCAGCAATTTGAAAGCCCGTCCTAATGCCGCCTGTAACACTTCCTTGCGCTGTCCGCCGAGGGCGATGCGAATGCCCAACTCCCGCAGCCGCTTGCTGACCGAGTAGGCAGCCATTCCAAAGATGCCAGTCACAGCCAGCATCGCGCCCATCAGGCCCAGCACACCCAAGGACATGGTTGCCATGCGCGAAGGAAACAGAGCCGATTCCAGTTCCTGGTTCCAGGTTCGGAGGGTAAAGGGCAGCCCTGCATCCAGTTCCTGCACCGTGCTCTTGATGGCTGCCGTCAGTTGCTGCGGATCGCGGTTCGAGCGCACCACCACGCAGGCCTGGCTCGAGGGTGATTGCAGAATTGGCAGAAACATGGCCGGCTGCGGATCTTCGGAGAGGCTGGCATATTTTCCGTCTTCCACAACGCCTACAACTTGGATGCGCGATCCGTCCTTCGCCTTGTAATGTCCGTCGATGGCGTTGGCCACCGAGCCAAAGATTTTTTGGGCAAACTGCCGATTGACCACGGCTACGCGCGGCGAGTTCTTGTCGTCGTGCCAGGTGAGAGCCCTGCCTGCCAACAGCGATGTCCGGGCGGCATCGAAATATTCCGGAGATATGGTGTACATCATCGCTTCGGCGGCGGCATTCGATGGCTTCAGATCGGTCGTTTGGTCGATAAAAACATTCTGGCTGTTCGCGCCGTAATACAACGGCAGCCGGTCGACCAACCCTACAGACTCTACGCCGGGAATCGTCTGCAAGGCATCGATCATGCGCTTTTGCATCAGCGGCACGCTGTCGCCGCTGTAACCGGCCATGCTCAGAGCGGTCTCAACCAGCATTGCATTCTTCGGTTCAAAACCGAAATTGCTGTGCAGCGAGCGCATCAGTCCACGCACGGCGACCAGCGACGAAGTAACGAGCACCGCACAGATCGCAATTTGCACGACCAGCAACAGATCGCGAACCGTAATCCGCCGCCCCACCCTCGTGGTTGATCCGGACTTGACGACCTCATAAGGATTCGTGCGCAGCACCTGCCTCACCGGGACTGCGCCAAAGAGGAACCCGCTCGCCAAAGCCAACAGCAAAGCGACCAGGTAAACATTTGCGTCCGGGTAGACGGGCACCGTCAGTGGGGCGGTTGGAAGTGGCTGCCACGCGCTCAGGCGCTGCAACAGCGCCACGCTGCCCGCCAGTCCGACAGCGCCTCCCATCAATGAAATCAGCAGAGCTTCGGTAAAAAGCGTCCGCAAAATGCGCATGCGCCTTGATCCAAGGGCGAGTCGCAAAGCAATCTCCCGCGACCGGTCCGCGGCGCGTGCCGCAAACAGGCTGCCCAGATTGGCGCATGCGGCCAGCAGAATCAGCCCTGCCAGCAACATCAATCCCGTAAGAAATCCCCGCAATGGACCACCTAGCCAGTCGCCCGCAAGATAGGGACGCGTCAAGGAAAAAGTCATCTGGCCATCGTCTTTGGGGTAGGTCTTTTCCAGATATGCCCCAATCGAGTTCAGATCAGAAATTGCCTGCGCCGGAGTGACTCCCGCCTTGAGATGCCCTAATACCATCAGGATGCCGCGGTTCCTGCGCACGTTCAGCTCATTCACGCCCTCCAACTGTTCCTGGTTCACCAGGGGCGCCCAGAAATCGGGGAAAACAAACATCAGGGTCCCCCGGAACTCAGGTGGCGACACACCCAGGATGGTAAAAGGATGCTTGTTGATCTGAACCACGCGGCCCACTACTCCACGATCATCCTGAAAGTGCGCGTGCCAATACGCGTGGGTAAGCACGATATACGGAGCGCTGTTCGGGCCATGTTCATCGGCGGCGTGAAAAAAACGGCCAAGATAAGGATGAATGCCTAATGCGTCGAAGTAGTTTCCGGTTACTTCGAGAATCCAGGCGCTGGATGGATTGTTCCCCGTGTCGATCCCTACGGCAGTGACGTTATAGGCTGCCAGATCCTCAAAGCTGCGGTTGCGATCGCGCAGATCGAGATAGTCGGGATAGGACTGATTCACGGCTTTATCGTTGCCGCGCTCGATTCCGTAGAGGCTCTTCGCCTGAGGCACATTCAGGGGACGCAGGATCATCGCATTCAATACGCCAAAAACCACGGCATTTGCTCCAATTGCCAACGCCAACGTCAAGACGGCAACGATGGTGAATCCAGGAGACTTGCGCATCTGGCGAAGGGCGAATCGCAGGTCCTGCAGCAGCGTGGTCATGGTCGGCCTTTGCGTGACAATGTTGCTGCATGCAGGAATGGCAATTCAAGAGCCAAAGTGTCGCGAATGTAACTTCCTGAGAACAAAGCGGCTTGCGGTGCCTCGCAGGAGTATGGAACGCAGTGTGTGGCCGGTTTCAACGAAGAGGTGTCCGTTAACGAACAGGACGTGCCGGAAGTGCGGGCGCGTTTTGGGCAAAGTGTGATTCTAATCACACCCCGGTGTGAACCTGCGTCCCGACAGGCGCAGCCGTACTCCTGCATCCTTAAGACATCCAAGCGGTCACGCCAGTGGTCGCGGCCGATATCGAAAGCGGGGATGCCATGAAGCGCAAAGTCAAGACCATGGACGCCAACGAAGCGGTGGCGAATGTCGCCTATCGCGCCAGCGAAGTCATTGCCATTTACCCGATTACTCCCTCGTCGACGATGGGGGAGTGGGCCGACCAGTGGTCGTCCGAGGAAGTACCCAACGTCTGGGGCAGCGTGCCCCACGTCATTGAAATGCAGAGTGAAGGCGGCGCCGCCGGAGCCGTCCACGGCGCCTTGCAGACGGGATCGCTGGCCACGACGTTTACCGCGTCGCAGGGACTGCTGCTCATGATCCCCAACATGAACAAGATTGCCGGAGAACTGACGCCGACAACGTTTCATGTCTCGGCGCGCACCGTGGCCACGCACGCGCTTTCTATTTTTGGCGACCACTCCGATGTAATGGCCTGCCGCACCACGGGATGGGCCATGCTGTGCTCGAATTCCGTGCAGGAGGCGATGGACCTGGCCCTGATCGCGCATGCTGCGTCCCTTGAGACGCGCATCCCCTTCCTGCATTTCTTCGACGGATTCCGCACTTCCCACGAAGTCAACAAGATCGAAATGCTCAACGAAGACGACATACGGGCGCTGATCAACACGGACCGCGTCATTGAGCACCGCCAGCGCGCGCTTTCACCGGATCATCCGGTGCTGCGGGGCACGGCCCAGAATCCCGACGTCTTCTTCCAGATTCGCGAGACCGCGAATTCCTACTACGATGCCTGCCCGGCCAAGGTACAGGCGGTGATGAACAAATTTGCCGAGGTCGTGGGACGTTCCTATCATCTGTTCGACTACGTCGGCGCCCCCGATGCCGAGCGGGTGATCGTCATGATGGGTTCCGGCGCAGAAGCGGCGCACGAAACCGTCGAGCACCTGAATGCGCGCGGAGAGAAAGTGGGCCTGCTGAAAGTGCATCTGTACCGGCCTTTTTGCGTGAAATCGTTCGTAGAAGCTCTGCCTAAAACTGTGCGCCAGATCGCAGTTCTCGACCGCACCAAAGAATCCGGCGCAATCGGCGAGCCGCTCTACCTCGACGTAGTCAACGCCATTCATGAAGGGATCAAGACTCGCGTAGCCCCGGACGTGATCGTCGGCGGCCGGTACGGATTGTCGTCGAAGGAATTCACTCCAGCCATGGTGAAGGCGGTTTATGACAACCTGAAGCAGAGCCAGCCTAAAGACCACTTCACGATCGGCATACACGACGACGTCAGTCACACCAGCCTGGACTACGATGCCGCGTTCTCGACCGAACCAGATAGTGTGATTCGCGCCATGTTCTATGGTCTGGGAGCGGACGGTACAGTCGGCGCCAACAAAAACTCCATCAAGATCATCGGCGAGAACACGGACAACTACGCCCAGGGATATTTCGTCTACGACTCGAAGAAATCCGGTGCCATGACGGTCTCCCACCTGCGCTTCGGGCCACAGCCGATCCACTCCAGCTATCTGGTCTCGAAGGCGAATTTTGTGGCGTGCCATCAGTGGATATTCCTCGAGCGCTACGACATGCTGAGCGCGCTGGTTCCCGGGGGCGTATTTCTGGTGAACAGTCCCTTCGGCCCCAATGAAGTCTGGGACCACCTGACGCGCGAAGTGCAATCGCAGCTCATCCACAAGAAAGCAAAGTTTTATGTGATCGATGCGTATCAGGTCGCGCGCGATACCGGCATGGGTTCGCGCATGAATACCATCATGCAGGTATGCTTCTTCGCCATCTCCAAGGTTCTGCCCCGCGAGGACGCGATCGAGGCGATTCGCCAGTCGATTCGCGACAGCTACGGACGCAAGGGCGAAGACGTCGTGCAGAAGAACATGCGCGCCGTGGATGAAACCCTGGCTCACCTGTTTGAAGTAAAGATTCCGGAGAAGGTGACCAGCACCACGGAAATTCCAGCTGCGTTTCCCGGGGCACCGAAGTTTGAACACGATGTTCTGGGCACGATTTACGCTGGCCGCGGCGATGAGCTTCCCGTGAGCGCGTTCTCCTGCGACGGAACGTTCCCCACGGGCACGGCGAAGTGGGAAAAACGCAATCTGGCGCTGGAGATTCCTGCCTGGGATTCGAAGATCTGCATCCAGTGCGGTAAGTGCGCGATGGTGTGTCCGCATGCCGTGATTCGCATCAAGGTGTACGACAGCCAACAATTGGAGGGCGCTCCTGCGACCTTCAAGTCCTGCGAGGCCCGCGACAAGGAATGGCAAGGCCTGAAGTACACGATCCAGGTCGCGCCCGAAGACTGCACCGGGTGCGGCATCTGCGTCGATGTCTGCCCGGTCAAGAACAAGAGCGAGGTGCGGCTGAAGGCCATCAACATGGTGCCCCAGCCTCCCCTGCGCGCGCCGGAGAGCGAGAACTGGGAGTTCTTCCTGAAGCTCCCCGAACTCGATCGGCGCAAGATTAAACCCGGAACCATCCGGCAGCAGCAGGTGCAGGAACCGCTGTTCGAGTTTTCGGGGGCCTGCTCGGGCTGCGGCGAGACTCCTTATCTGAAGCTGGTTTCACAGTTGTTCGGCGATCGGGCAGTGGTGGCGAATGCAACCGGTTGCTCGTCGATTTACGGCGGCAACCTGCCCACAACTCCGTGGTCCAAGAATGCCGACGGCCGCGGTCCCGCATGGTCGAACTCATTGTTCGAGGACAATGCCGAATTTGGGCTCGGCTT
Organism: uncultured Acidobacteriaceae bacterium; assembly: GCA_963825155.1. GTDB lineage: Bacteria > Acidobacteriota > Terriglobia > Terriglobales > Acidobacteriaceae > Sulfotelmatobacter. The sequence goes on from CAWGRZ010000012.1 coordinate 321,610, forward strand.
CCGCGTCTCCATCGACAAGCAAACCGAGTTTGCCCACGAGTTGTTGCGCCGCGTGGCGGGAACGGTGGGCGAAGAACTGGTCGCCGCCATCCTCGACGCGAGGCAGAAGGATGAGGCCGACATTTACGAGCAGCGCCAGCGAGTCGACCTGCTCAAAGAAAAGCTGCAGCAACTCAACTCTCCCGATGCCAAACAACTTCTCTCGGTGGCCGACATGCTGGTGAAAAAAAGTGTCTGGATCATAGGCGGCGACGGCTGGGCCTATGACATCGGCTATGGCGGCCTCGATCATGTGCTGGCCAGCGGACGCAACGTTAACTTGCTGGTGCTCGATACCGAGGTCTATTCCAACACCGGCGGCCAGGCCTCGAAGGCCACGCCGCGCGCGGCGGTGGCGAAGTTCGCCGCGGGCGGGAAGCCAGGCCCCAAGAAAGATCTGGGACTGATGGCCATGACCTACGGCAACGTGTACGTGGCCAGCGTCGCGATGGGCGCGAAAGATGAGCACACGCTCAAGGCGTTCCTCGAAGCGGAAGCCTACGACGGGCCCAGCATCATCATCGCCTACTCGCACTGCATCGCGCACGGCATCGACATGACCACGGCGATGACGGATCAGAAGGTCGCTGTCGAATCGGGCCAGTGGCTGCTCTACCGCTATAACCCAGAGCGGACGGCGGCCGGCGAGAATCCTCTGATGCTCGATTCCCGTGCGCCCACCCGCAAAGTACAGGAATACCTCCTGCAGCAGACCCGCTTCAAAATGCTCACCAAGAGCAAGCCAGAGGACGCCGAGCGTTTGTGGAAGCTGGCGCAGCAGGACGTGGAACGTCGCTACCGCATGTACGAATACATGGCCAGCCGCAAAACGGAGCCGGCTGGCGCAGTCAAGGATGCGGCGAAAACAGCCTCGCCCACAGTGGAGAATCCGGCACCGATTGGCGCTGCACGATAGCGGCCCGAGGAGGAACTTATGATCGATCTCAGCACAAAATATCTCGGCTTAAGCCTGCGCTCACCCCTGGTCGCCTCGGCTTCGCCGCTGTCGCGCGATGTAGAGGGAATTTGCCGGCTGGAGGATGCAGGCGCTTCAGCGGTGGTGCTCTACTCGCTTTTTGAGGAGCAGTTGCGGCAGGAGGAAATGGATTTGGAGTATCACCTCGCCGCAGGCACGGAGAGCTTCGCCGAATCACTCACCTATTTTCCGCAGCCCAGCGAATTCCACACCGGTCCTGAGGGATATCTGGATCACATTCGCAAAGCCAAAGCAGCGGTGGAGATTCCGATCATCGCCAGCCTGAACGGCTCGACCCTGGGCGGTTGGACAAAGTTTGCCGGACAAATCGAGCGCGCCGGCGCGGATGCCCTCGAGTGCAACATTTATTACATTCCCACCGATTCCCATTTGGCGTCGGAGGACGTTGAAAAGACATATCTCGACATTCTGCGAGCGGTCAAATCGGCAGTCACGATTCCGGTCGCGGTCAAGCTGAGCCCCTTCTTCAGCAACATGGCGAGCATGGCCCGTCGTCTCGATGAGGCCGGAGCCGATGCGCTGGTGCTATTCAACCGCTTTTATCAACCGGATATCGACCTTGAAGAATTGGAAATTCGCCCCAACGTGCTGTTGAGCACGCCGCAGGCGCTGCGTCTGCCGCTCACCTGGATTGGAATTCTGTACGGGCGGGTGAAGGCCGGTCTTGCCGCCACGGGAGGAGTCCATGGCGCCGAAGACGTCATCAAGCTACTCATGGTAGGGGCGAATGTCACCATGCTGTGCTCGGCGTTGATGCGTAACGGCATCAATCACCTGCGTCATGTGGAGCGAGAACTGCGCAACTGGATGGAAGAACACGAATATGAATCAGTCACGCAGATGCAGGGCAGCATGAGCCAGATCCGGTGCCCCGATCCAGGCGCGTTCGAGCGCGCCCAGTATATGCGGGCCGTGAAAGGGATGCAGCACCTGCACATGGCCGGATGGCGCTGAAAGCGGCGCTCATGGCGACGAAGGCTTGGTAAACGGGATTGGGGGAGGGCGCGGGTTGGGGAGTAGCTCGGCTTCAGCCGTGCCATGGAGAGCCGATCGGAATTTGGGCTTCCGCCCCTGAGGTACACTTTTGCTCCGCACGCACACCTACGAGGCGGGATTGAAGCAACGCGGAATCAAAGCTTCCACGTGGCAAGCGATGGACGACGTTGCGAACGTGAAAGCGCGCCGAGCGCGCCGCCTCGCGCTGATTCTTCCGCGCGAACACGGAGCCTGGGGACTACTGCTAGTGCCGATGGTCACCGGCGTAGGTGTCGCATTCCGCCCGAGTGACCGCATTCTCCCGGTCCTCCTGCTGCTGGCAGCTGCCCTGGCGCTGTTCTGGGTGAGAACCCCGATCGAGAGTCGGCTGGGCACATCTGCCATTCGTGCCCAGACGAAAGCTGAGCGGCAAACGGTCGGGATCGTAATCGCGGGTTTGAGTGCGGCAGTTGCCCTGGCCCTGGGCACGTTGCTGGGGGCAGGCCGAAATCCTGCTTTGTGGCTGATCGGAGCCACTGCCGCGGCAGCTTTCGTCGGACAATCGCTGCTCAAGCGGCTCGGGCCGCGCACGCGAATGCTCTCGGAGATCGTAGGAATAATCGGGCTGACGTCCTCCGCACCAGCCGCGTACTACGTGGTCACGGGAAATTTCGGTGCGACGGCAGGAACGCTTTGGCTGGCGAACCTGCTCTTCGCCGGCAATCAGATTCACTACGTGCAACTCAGGATTCACACGGCGCGGGCCGAAGGGATCAAAAACAAACTCACGTGCGGTTGGACCTTCGCACTCGGGCAGGCCTTCATGGTTCTCGTTCTGGGGCTCGCTTGCAGACGCGGCTTGATGCCTTGGCTCGCGCTGATCGCGTTTGGGCCAATCCTCTTTCGAGGATGGTTTTACTTCTTTCGGAAGCCGAGGCGACTTTTCGTACGCCGCCTTGGCTGGAGCGAACTCGGCCAGGCGATCGCTTTCTGCGTATTGTTCATCGCTTCCTTTTCCCTGGCTCGATAGTCAGATTCTGGATAGTCGGATTCGTCAGAACCTCATGATTGCGGACGGACTCACACTGGGACAGCCGCCCTTCGACCGCCTGAGCAAGCTGGTGAGCGTTCCAGCAAGGCGGATTTCGACGTTTACGGCGTGATCACCGCTGCCCCATCCACCGCATCATTCTTCACCGCCATCAACGCTTCGTTCGCCTGATCGAGCGGGAATACGGTCACCTTCGGCCTGAGGCCGATCTGCGCGGCCAGGGCAAGAAAATCGCGCGCGTCAGCCCGCGTCATGTTGGCCACGCTCCGCAATTGGCGTTCGCCCCATAGCAAACGGTCGTAATCGAATTGCGGGATGCGATCCAGGTGAATCGCATTGATCGCGACCACGCCGCCTTTGCGCAGACACCCCAGCGCGGCAATCACCACGTCTCCGCTGGGAGCAAACGTAATGGCGCGGTCGAGTTCCGCTGGCGGCTTTTCGGTTTCCGTTCCCACCCAATTCGCGCCCAGCGACGCCGCCAACTCGCGGTGAGATCTCCCGCGCGTAGAAACATACACCTCGCATTTCCAGGCGCGAAGAACAGCGATCGCCAAGTGGGCGGACGCGCCAAAGCCAAACAACCCGACGCGCTCGCCGGGTTCGACGCCGGCAACGCGCAGGCTGCGGAAGCCGATGATGCCCGCACACAAAAGAGGAGCGGCGTGCAGATCGTCGAGCGCCGCGGGAAGCGGGAACACGAAGTCGGCGCGGGCCAAGGCAAATTCTGCGTATCCGCCGGGGACGGAATATCCGGTAAAGGTCGGCGAGTCGCAAAGATTCTCCAGGCCCCGCCCGCAATACGAGCAGGTACCATCCGTCCCGCCCAGCCAGGAAACGCCGACGCGAGAACCCTTCGGGATTTCTGCCGTGGCTCCGCTTACAACCTCGCCCACAATTTGATGGCCAGGCGTAATCCCCGGCTGAACCGGCGGCAGTTCGCCCTCCACGATATGCAGATCCGTGCGGCAAACGCCACAGGCGCGCACTCGCAGAAGAACATGTCCCGCCCTGGACCCCGGATTTGCGACCTCAATAATTCGCAGTGGATGTTGCGCAACCGGCTGGGGCGAGGTGAGTAAGGCGGCTTTCATGTGCGTTTCGCTACGACCTTATGATGTCAAAGAAGCGGCCTCGGGTCACGGAAGCTCGGCTAGTGCGACGAGGTTCTCCCGGGTGTCAGTTCCAGCGTCAGCACCTGAAATGGTTGCAGATGAAACGTGTGCTGTTCCGACGCGGGGATGTTCAGCGCCGGCTTGGCGTTGTCGTCTTTCCATGGGCTGCGCGCGACAAAGGCGGGCGCTTTGCCCGCAGGCAATTCGAGAATCGCCGAGAGACTGGCCGTAAAATCCTGGGGCCGATCGCTGGGATTGCGCAGAGTCACAATCGCCTTGCCTGGCGACCACGCCGCCCAGCCGTAAACTTCCAGCCGCGCCGGATCGCCGCCCATCCAATGCGAGTCTTTCAGAATCTGTGCGTTCGCGCGCGACCACTTCGCCGCTTCGGCCAGAACATCCCAGTCCTGGGACGAGAGCAGCGATGGCGTGATGTACATCTCCTGGAGCTGCGTTCCCGTACCGAAGTAGGAGTGAACTTCGTCCGTGAAGTCGTGCCCGGGATCGCTGTCCAGCCGTTCCGCGTAGCGCGCAAAGATCAGCCCGTGCAGCATCAGCGAATTCATCGGAAACAGCGGCCCCTCTTCGACGACCCGGCGGTAGATTTGCGAGTCACGATACGTGATCCAGCGCTGGCGGTTGGAGCCGACACCCGCGAAGCTGTGGTCCTCGCCCCCGCGCCAGATCGAATCCGCATAGAGCAGCCAGAACGGCGAGGGATAGGTTCCGGTGGTGAGGTTAACGTAGAGGTCCGGCTTCTTGGCGCGCAGTTCCCCGATCAGATGAATCGCGGCGTCGAAGTCACTGTCAAACTCGCTGCCCGCGATCACCTCGTTCGCATTGCCCGTGCCGTCGAACTTGAACTGGTTCACACCATATCTTTCGATCATGTTGAAGCACGTGTCGCGGAAGTAGCGATAATATTTTGGCCCCGAGAGCGCCAGCCCATCTTCGTTGGTTTCGAATCCCTGCGCGCGGGCTGAAGCCAGACGCTGCTCCTTCGGCTTGTCGTAGCCGCCCCATGGGGAAAGCCAGATCCCCGGCGCTGCGCCGTAACGGGCGGCGGTCTGCGTCACCTTCGTCAGTCCATCAGGAAAGCCCGGGTTGAACTTCCACAGAGTTGTGGGATCGTCCCAGCCATCGTCGAACATAAAGCTGTCGAGCTTCACTCCACGCTGCCGAGTCAGTTGCTCTCCGAAGCTCTCGACCGCCGCGACCGCTTCGCGCTCGTTATAGCGGTCAAAGTATCCCAGGTCATACCACGTGTTGTAGTGCAGGAAGGTCCGATACGGATGAGCGCGCTCCAGTTCCAAATATTTCAGGAAGTCGCGCCGCAACTGCCCGGGATGCGTTACCCCGAACACCGACGAATAGGTGACGCTCTGCCCCGGCTGCATCGGGAGTTCGCGCGAAAGCCAGCAGAAGGCGCGGTCTGCACGGACACGGCACTCCGACAAAGGATGCTCGAAGCCCAGAAACCAAATTCCGGCGGTGACTGGCGATCCCTTGGCGTGGCCGGAGACCACGGCTCCCGGCACAACCGCGTCGATTAGGCCGATCTGCGTCAACGCGAAGGGCTGTTGCAAAATATGGAGAGTTACTTCCTGGCGAATGTAGTTGGCGCCCTCGCGGAGTGTTGCTTTCCATGTGATGCGGATGTTCGCGGCTGCGTCTTCGAGTTCGACCCGAATCTGCCGACCCGCCAAATGATCTGCCGCTTTGGACGAACTTGCTGACGCTGGAATATCTTCGATCACGGGCGCCGCAACCAGCTTGAAGTCGGAGGAACGCAAAACCGGCCCTTCCTTGGGCGCCAACTCAAACGGGCCGGCGTCCACAGGCAGGGCAACACCGGTGAACCGGTTCGCCAGGTTTTGCCAACGCAACCAACCACCCCGCATCGACCATGTCGCGGAAATTGCCTCGTTCGAAAGCGTGAGGCTGTCCCCTTTCCGTCCAGCCTGCACGGGGGAAACTGGCGAGACCTGTGCCGGGGCAAGCGCCGCTGCCAGAACCATCAGCAACCCAGCGCAGTGGTGAAGAAGACGTGGCATGGCGCGAATCCCCTTAAAACGTCCCAAATTTGATGCCTCGGCAAATGCAGCTCAACCGAGTATCGCGAAAGCTCATGAGACAGAAGAAAGCAGCCGTCCCCGCCGCAGCACGCCTCCGCGGGCCCCAGAATCAGGACGGGACGGGCCCCGGTCCGCTCGCTCCGCGCATTTAACTTTCGCTGCGATTTGACTTGACTTTCATCATAAACGAAAGTAATAGTTTTAACTCGTAATAATATGAAAGCCGTCGCGAGGAGGCTACTATGCGTGTCTGCCGTCGCAGTTTAAGTTCCTTTGCCGGTGTCATCGTATTGCTGTCCGCAACCCTGGCGGTCGGGCAAGCCAGCTATACCGCGCAGGTTCGCGGCGTGGTCAAGGACCAAACTGGCGCGGTGATCCCACACGCGACCGTCACCATCACCAACGACGCTACCGGCATCTCGACTACGGCGTCCAGCGACGACCATGGACTGTACATTCTCACGGGCCTTCGACCGGCGGTCTATACCATCAAGGCTGAGGGTGCGGGATTCCGAGCCACCGAAGAAAAAAACGTCGTACTGCAGGTCGACCAGCAGACGTCGATTGATTTGACCCTGCATCCGCTCGGGGTCATTACGACCGTGGAAGTCACCACGGCCGCCCCGCTGCTGGATACCGAGAGCGCCGCCATCGGCACCGACGTCACCAACGAATACGTGCGCGACATTCCGCTCTACAACCGCAGCATGTTCGGTCTGGTGTTTCTCGCAGGCGGAGTCACGGAGACGACGGGCTCCGGCGTCACCGATAACTATCCTTCGGGGACCAACTTTGTCTCCAACGGCCAGCGCAACGCCACAGCGGAAGTCAGTCTGGACGGCAGTCCGATCAGCGCGCCGGAACAGGGCGAAGGCGGCAACTCGAACGTCTACTATCAACCTTCGGTCGAAATCGTGCAGGAGTTCAAGGTTCAGAACAACAGCTTTTCGGCAGAGTTCGGCAACAACGGCGGCACCGTCGTCAATATGGTGCTGAAGCAGGGTGGCAACGCGTTCCATGGCAGCGGCTGGTGGTATTTCCAGCGTTCCGCAACCGATGCCAGGGATTACTTCAATCAAGGCCCGAAACCGAATCACCTGCGGGATCAGTACGGATTTTCGCTGGGGGGGCCGATCCAGAAGAACAAGACCTTCTTTTTCGTCGACTTTGAAAAGAGCCGGCAGCAAGACCCGATCAATATTGAAGGCGTTGTGCCCACCGATCTGGAGCGCACCGGCGACTTCTCGCAGAGCCTGGACAGCACGCCGGGAGGCATCTGGGATCCTTCCACTTGCGTGGGGACACCTACCTGCACTCGCACGGAATTTCCTGGCGACGTAATCCCCTCTACGGAAATCGACCCGGTCGGACAGGCAATTCTGAATTTGTATCCGCACCCGAATATTCCGGGTGCCACATTTCCAGATCCCAATTTCCGAACGATCGTGACGACCACGGATCCAGCATGGCAGTTTGACGTGAAGATTGACCATCAGTTCAACAGCAAGCATAGACTGGGCGGGCGCTACAGCCGCCATCACGATTTGTTCACCGCGCCGAATGTGATTGGCAGCGGAGATTTCGGCGACGGCTCGATCTACACCACGACCGCGCAGAATGGAGGCTTGGAATACAACTGGTCGGTGACACCGACGATGCTGTGGACAAGCCGCTTGAGCGAAGACCGTGTGGTGGCGCCGGGACAGACGAACAATTATCCGACGTTGAACGATGTCGGGTTGCCTCCGATCCTGGCCTCGAACGGTCTTACCCGAATTCCCAGCATTCAGGTCAACGACGGCTTTCTCTCGATCTACACCCAATGCTGCGTGGACACGCATTTCGCGCACACGCTCACCAGCTATTCCTCCATGCTGCAGTGGGTAAAAGGCCGCCATTCGATCACGTTCGGGGGCGAGCAGCGGGTCTTCCTGAACAACTTCTGGCAACCGAACTATCCGACGGGCAGCTTCGATTTCACGCGCGATGTGACCGCATCGATGCCGGGGCAAGGACTTGGAGAAAGCGACACCCCGCAGGGCAACCCGTTCGCGACGATGCTTACTGGGTTTGCGCAAGATGGGCAGTACAACATTGTCCCGGCGGTGGCGGATAAGTCGAAGGAAACTGCCTTCTTTGTGCAGGACGACTGGAAGGTAACGCCGAGGCTGACGATCAATGCCGGGCTGCGCTACGAGTGGAGCACTCCATATTCGGAGCGTTACAACCGGCTGCAGTTCAGCGACTTCACGGCGAGTACGGGGATCAGCATTCCGGTTTCCCCGGCTCCCGGATTTCCCGCGATCGGAAACATCATGGGGGCAACCGTCTTCCCCACGTCCTCCAAACGCAACGCGACGGTGGATCGCAACAACTTCGCCCCGCGGCTGGGCTTCGCTTATCAGTTGGGAACGAACACGGTGCTGAGGGGCGGCGCGGGAGTGTTTTACGGCATGAACGTCGCCACCAACTTCCAGTATGCCGGTCCCGCGTTTCAAAAGTCGGCGAACATCTATTTCACGAAAGATAACTATCAGACCCAGTACGCCTGTCTGGGCGTTTATCCCGACACTTCCAATAATCCGAATTGCAATGGCCCCTTCCCGGCCGGGCTCTCAGGGCCCCAAGGGACAAAGTACGGGTCGATGGCGCAATGGGGATTCACCAATGCCAGCGACCTGAACACGGGCACGGCGCGCAATGCGGAAATCTACCAGTGGAATCTCGGGATTCAGCATTTGTTGCCGGGACAAATTGTGATCGGAGTGGACTATTCCGCCAACCGCAGCACGCACCTGCCGTGGGCGGGAGCGGGTGGCATTTCAACCCGCGACCGAAATTTCCTCTCGACCGCGATGCGCAATCTGGCCGTCTCGATGGCGCCCGGTGGAGATGTCACCGGCTTTCTGAACAGCGAAGTGCCGAATCCATTCCAGTGCTTCTTTACGACCGGGGCGGCGTTAACGGGATCGTGGTGCCCGTCCACTCCGACTTTCGCGGCTTCGGATGTGGTGGACTCGCGCTATGTCGACCCGACTATTCCGCTGATTAACCTTTTGCGCCCGTTTCCGCAGTTCGACGGCAATTTCGAAGGGCTGCCCAAGCTGATTGCGACTTCCTGGTACAACTCGCTGCAGGTTCGTTTTCAGAAGCGTGCCAGCCATTACATCAGCTTCGAAGGCAACTACACGTTCTCCAAGTCGGAAGACGATTCGTCAGCGGGACGGAACGCGTGGATCGGCAACCTGACCTACGACAATCCGCAGGTGCTCGATAATCTGAAGGCGGAGTGGGGCATCAGTTCAAACGATGCAACCCACCGCTTGACGACCGCCTTTATTGTCGACCTTCCTTTCGGGCGGGACCGCTGGATTGGACGCGGCATGAACGGCTTTTTAGACGGTTTGGTGGGAGGATGGTCGCTGTACAGCTTCCTGACTCTGCAATCGGGGCAACCCCTGGCGATTTATGACAGCGCCGGACTGCTGGCGGACGGGAATCAACGGCCGGATTTGATCTGTTCGCAACTCACAACTGGAATCAGTTACAAAGAGGCGGCGCGAACCGGGAATCCTTACTTGAACCAGAGTTGCTTTACCAATCCCGGCGACAACATTCCCGGAAATGCCCCCCGCCACTTCTCGAACTTGCGGGGAGACGGGATCAAAAATATTGATATGTCTCTCTCCAAAGAGTTTCATGTTCACGAGAATGCCCTGGTGCAAGTCAGAGCCGAAGTATTCAATGTGGCGAACCACCAGCGCTTCGCGTTTCCAGATGTGGGATCCGGCGATGGCAGTTTTGGAGGAGTCTATTCGACCACCAACAACTTCCGCAGAATGCAGTTCGGTGCGCGGTTCCAGTTTTAAATTGCCATCACACGCGATAGCCTGATCCCGCTTAAGAGGTGGCATGAGACTAACAAGCTCGATCGTAATCTCGCTTCTGTTGTTCTTCGCTATGGGCGTCGGGGCGACTCCCGATTCCGAGAAACAGGATTGGACCAACCAGAATTGGACCAACTACGTTCGCATTGGCGCTTACGGACTAAAGGGCGGCGACGCCGAGCAGATTGTCCAGCGGGCGCGGGAAAGCGACGTGTTCGGGATTGAAGTCGACAATGATATTGAGGGGCGATACGAGAGTTTCGTCCATCCCGAAGAGAAACTGAAGGCGATCCATGCGGTGGCGGAGGCGGCGCATAAGGTTGGCAACTATGCGTTTGTTTACATCGCTGGGACGGAGTGCATTACCGCGAACGCCGACCAGACGCCGCACACGATGTACAAAGAGCATCCGGACTGGATTCAGCGCAAGATCACGGGCGAGCCCGCCATCTTCGGCGGCGGAACCGCCTTCTGGATCAGGAAAGGAGACGAGGACGTCTGGGTCAGTCCCTACGCTCCGGAGTGGCGCAAAATCTACATGGAGCGCGTGCGGCAGATTGCCGCGACCGGAATCGACGGCATTTACGTTGACATCCCCTACTGGATGACCCATTTCGAGGGCTGGGAAGACACCTGGGCCAGCTTTGACGACTACACCGTCGCGGCCTTCAAGCAGCAGACTGGACTGGATGCCAAGCACGATTTGAAGCTGGGAGACTTTTCCGATCCCGCGTTCCGCAAGTGGGTGGAGTTCAGGATTCAGACCTTCACTGATTTCATGCAGGAGATTGACCGCACGGCAAAGTCCGTCAATCCCAAAATCAAAACCATTCCTGAGATTTATCCCGGGATTGAAAAAGAGGCAGTGCGCGTCGGCGCCGACGTCTACAGCCTGTACCCCGTAGTAGATGCGATTGCCCACGAATACGAATTCGGCGACGGCAATCACATGGCGGCGTCGCGCACTCCGCTCGACTGGTTTCGCTACCAGGTGGGCATGCACTCTTTCCGCGCCTTCGCCCAGGGCAAAGCGACCTGGATTCTCAATTACTCCTGGGATGGCGAAAAGAAAGTCGATGCGCGCGAGGCCATGATGAATCTGGCGATGTCGCAGATCATGGCGGGCGCGAACTTCTGGGATGCACCCGGACACTCCATGGCCGGGTCGAACGATCTGCCCACGCGGAAGAAAATCTTTTCCTGGATCCAGGCGCACGAGAAGACGTTCTACCTGCCGCGCTCGCCGATCGATCCCATCGGCGTTTATTTTTCTCCCGCCACGCGGAATTTCTACGCCGACGACTTCATCGCCTCGTACCGCGGAATTCTGATCCTGCTGATGCAGAAGCATCTCGAGTTTCAGATTGTGACCCCGCGCACGCTCGCGTCATTCGGCGGCCAGACACTGGTATTGCCAGATGTGCGCGTCCTGTCAGACAGCGAGAAGACCTTGCTGCAAACCTTCACCACACAGGGAAAGACGTTGGTGATCACGGGAACCGACGCCACAGGGCTAGGCAGCTCACAGAATAAAAATGTAGCGCGGTTCCCCGCCGATCCCGGAAATGCTTATAACGCGGCCCTTGAAAAAGATTCCGATCGCGCGTCTCCGGACTCCGAGCAGGCCTTCCTCGACAGCCTGCGAGGAGCAGAGGCCGTGCAGATCAAAGCCGCGGCGCAGGTGGCAACCTCCATCGCTCGCACGTCTGACGGCCACATCAACTGCTTCTTCGCCAACTTTGCCGGCCTGCGCGGCGGGTCCAACCCGATCCAGACGCCTCAAACCGGTGTGGAAGTCAGCCTGCAATCGAAGTCCGAAGGCAAAGGCTTCTTCCTTCCCTTCCTTGGAGACGTGCAGGCGGTCAAGGGAATCCGTCACGGAGACACTATGACCTTCGCTCTGCCCCCAATTACCCGGGGTGCGGCGTTCTGGTACGAGCCGTAGAGGCTGCCTAAATTTCGCGGAAGCCTCAGTCGTTTGTTTTGTGTCGCCTTTCGGCATGGGCACAGGCTGGAAGCCTCTAACCGCGAAGAACGCTAAGGATTCGCGAAGGACGCAAAGAAAAGTCACAGCGCTTCGGTCGCTACGGGCTCCCAGTTCTTGGATCGCGAGACCGCTTCATTCCACCGGTTGCGCAGTGCATGCGCCTGGGCCGTCGGCATCCGCGGCTCAAAGCGGCGATCCTTCGCCGCAACCGCAGCATCGAGACCATCCTTCCAGAAGCCGACAGCGAGGCCGGCCAGGTACGCAGCTCCGAGCGCTGTGGTTTCCGTTACGGCCGGGCGCAGGACGGGTACTTCGAGAATGTCGGCTTGAAATTGCATCAGACTGTCGTTGGCGGCGGCGCCGCCATCCACGCGAAGTTCCTGCACCAGATCGCCGGAATCCCGCCGCATCGCGTCCAGCAGATCCGCAACTTGATATGCAATGCTCTCGAGTGCTGCCCGGGCCAGGTGACCAGCGGTAGTGCCGCGAGTAATTCCGAAAATCGAGCCCCGCGCGTAAGAATCCCAATGCGGCGCGCCCAATCCAACAAACGCGGGAACAAAGTACACTCCGCCATTGTCCGGCACGGACTTCGCAAGCGCTTCGACCTCTTCCGATTTGCGAATCAAACCAAGACCGTCGCGCAACCACTGCACCACCGCGCCGCCAACAAAAACGCTGCCCTCGAGCGCGTACTCGGTGACGTCTCCGATTTTCCAAGCGACGGTCGTAACCAGGCGATTCGAAGACGGCACCGCGCGCCGACCCGTATTCTGCAGCATGAAGCATCCGGTACCGTAAGTATTCTTGGTCAGGCCGGGCCGGATGCATCGTTGTCCAAACAGAGCCGCCTGTTGATCGCCGGCGATGCCCGCAATCGGAATCTTCTCCAGACCCCTTGCTCCACCCACCTCCCCGTAGATCTCGCTGCAAGACCGCACCGCAGGCATCATCGAAGCCGGAACCCGAAACAGATCCAGAAGTTCGCGATCCCAGTCGCCGGTATGAATGTTGAAGAGCATGGTTCGCGATGCGTTGCTGGCGTCCGTTGCGTGAACTCGTCCGGCCGTAAGCTTCCACACCAGCCAGCTATCTACCGTGCCAAATGCAAGCCGGCCTGCGTCTGCTAGACCGCGCGCGCCGGCAACGTTTTCTAAGATCCAGTTGATTTTGCTGGCAGAGAAATACGAATCAATCAACAGTCCGGTGCGCCGCTGGATCAGAGGAGCGTGGCCCTCAGTCCGGAGCCGCTCGCAGAAATCGGCAGTGCGGCGGTCCTGCCAGACGATCGCGTTGTAGACGGGGTCCCCGGTCTCGCGATTCCAGACGATCGTGGTTTCGCGCTGGTTCGCGATGCCGATCGCGGCCACATCGTGCGGCTGCGCGCCCGCCTTGGCCAGCGCCTCCAGCGCCACCGCGATCTGCGAGGAAGCGATCTGCTCCGGATGGTGCTCCACCCAGCCGGGTTGCGGAAATAGCTGGTCGAATTCACGTTGCGCGACCGAGCGCACTGCTCCCGCCTGATCAAACAAGAGAGCTCGCGAGCTGGTCGTGCCCTGGTCCAACGCTAGAACATATTGCACAGTGTCTCCTCAAATTCCGCTTGCACGCTACGGGCCGGCTAGGAGGGACGCAGGAAACGCCGGATCCCAAAGTCATAGATGGCCGCGCCCGCCAAGCCTCCGAGCAGCGGTGCAACCACGGGAATCCACCACACCCGAGTTCCGTCGGTGAGACCGTTGTTGCGAAAGCCTGCGACCACGGCAAACAGGCGGGGACCAAGGTCCCGCGCGGGGTTGATGGGATAACCGTGCATGCCGCCAAAGCTCATGCCAATGGCAACCACCACCAGCCCGATCATCAGAGGCGCGAGATTCGCTCCCGGTGGCAAATTAAATTCATCGATAATCGCGAACACCAGAAGAACCAGCAACGCGGTGCCGATGAGTTGATCCAGAAACCCCACCTGCGGCAGCGCCGGAAAAGCGGGGAAGGTCGTGAACACTCCGGCGGTGCGCTCCAGTTGCGGATCGACCTGCCGAAAAGCCGGCAAATAATCCCAGTACACCAGGGCTGCGGCGGCGAAGGCTCCCGCGGTCTGTGCCAGGGAGTACGGCAGCACCTTGCGCCATGAGAAACCGCGAAAGACGGCGAAAGCCAGGGTCACCGCGGGATTCAGATGCGCTCCCGACACCTTGCCGGCGACGTAAATACCCATCGTCACTCCGAGGCCCCAGCCCAGAGTAATGTTGGTGAAGCCACCGTGAATGGTCTCGCCCGGGTTTTTGGACGGGAACAACACGACCATGGCAACCACGCCCGTGCCAAACAAGATGAGCACGAAAGTGCCCAGGAACTCCGCGATCAACTCCGCCATCAGTGTGGGCTTCGGGCTCATCCGCATCTCCAGTGTTTGTGGAACTACGCTTCTAGACCGCGGAGTAGTCTACCAAGGCGCGGCGTTCTCCGGTGCGTTTTTCACGCGCCCAGGACGGAGAGCTTGAGCTATCGCAAGTCGTCGCGGCGCTATCGGAGCGATTGTGCGCCGTCCTCGGCGGAGCAGATACAAACCTGCGGATTGATTCCTGTCGCGCGTCGAAACCGTTCTGAGACTTGTGCGGCAAAGTCAGACGCGCATTCCTCCTGCACGAGGTTGACCGTACATCCCCCGAAACCGCCGCCGGTCATGCGGCCGCCACAGAAGCCGGCCAGGCCTTCCGCCGCCTCGACCATGGCGTCCAGTTCCCGGCAACTGACCTCGTACAGATCGCGCAGGCTGCGATGCGACTCGCGCATCAACTCCCTAACTCGATCCAGGTCACCGTCGGCGAGAGAGCGGGCAGCATCCAGCGTGCGCTGGCTCTCGCGCACCACGTGGGAACATCGCTTCCAGATCCTAGCGGGAATGTCCTCGACATGCCGATCCAGAAGGTCGAGCGATACGTCGCGCAACGCGCGCACCGTGGGACTCCACTTCGCGAAATAGCACACGCCTTCTTCGCACTCTTCACGACGAGTGTTGTAGGCGCCAGTGGCCAAATCGTGCCTGACCATTGTGTTGCATACCACCAGACGGATATTCGGAGGCAGGGGAACAAACTTGAACTCTAAAGAGCGGCAATCGAGAAGCAGGGCGTGCCCCGCTTTTCCCATGCAAGAAACGAACTGGTCCATAATCCCGACGCGCGCACCCACAAAACTATTCTCAGCCTGACGGCAGAGCTGGGCGATCTCAGGTAACGGCAGTTGCGTTTCGGTCAAGCTCAGAAGGGCAAGCGCAGAAGCCACTTCGATTGCGGCGGATGAGCTCAGTCCGGCGCCGATCGGGACTTCGCCGTGCACAAGCAGGTTGGCTCCGGCAAGTTTGTGCCCGTGCTGGCGAAGCACAGCGGCGACACCCAGCACGTAGTCGCACCACGCGCCAGTGCGCCGCGCGGGCAGATGGTCGAGGTCAAATTCGAAATTGCCCGGAAATTCTTCGGAGTGAATCCGCAGCTTGCGATCTTCACACGCGGCAATGGCAACGTAGGTCGAGAAGCCGACGGCCGCGGGCATGACGAAGCCGTCGTTGTAGTCGGTGTGCTCGCCAATCAGGTTGACGCGTCCGGGTGCGCGGAAGATCCTGGGATGACTGCCGAAGAGTTTTTCAAAGTGCTGCGCGAGTTCGGGCAGGTTCATCGGGCGGCGATTCCTGTGAAGGACAATTATGCCACTCGTGAAAGCGCCGGTTCGGTTCAGGCGCGGGGGTTTTCCACAGTGTTCCTGCAGGAACACTCGAGCGATCTCGCGGGCGTGTCAGAGTCAATACAGTTTTTATAGCTTTGAGATAATCGCAGAATGAGAATGGATTGCAGGGAATAGGGTTAGGGGGCTGCCGAAACACCGGCAGTGTGGAGTGCCGATATTTCGGCACGCTCGGAGACCACCTTCAGCGCACTTCAAACTCCAACCTCTGGGAATGGTGGGGACCCAAGATCGCTTCCACCTGGTATTTTCCCGGCTCTTTGGGAATGCCAAACAACCTTACCAAGTCAACTTTGAATTGCCCACCTTGGCGGTAATGAGTGTAGTCCCGGCCCGGCTCCTGAGGAGGCTCGGGTTTTGTGCTGGCCGTCTGAGGAGTGACGAGGCGCAAGGTTTTCCCCCAAGGCTGGTCGGTACGAAGCAAGGTGACCAATATGGAAGAACTTAGTCCTTCGCGACAAAGCCGGATAAGTGCGATGTCAGCCTGGAAGGAGCCATGGAGCATAATCGGCTGGCCAAGGGAAAAAGCCGCCACCTTTGACTTGGCAAGGAGCGAAATCGCGACACCCACGTCGGGGGCCTCGGGCGCTTGCGGATCAGGGCCAAAATCGACTTTCTCACTTCTGGCTTGTGCGGGTTGCGTCATGCTGGTCTCTCCTTGAACAGCAATCTTTCCGCCGGCGGCGGTTGCAAGAAGGGTTGCCGTTAGGCATGCCCAACCCGCTAAAGCACGACACGGGGAATTCAATCTTTCCATTGGCTCACCATCACGGATCGGGAGAAATCCTGTCGCCGGAGATAATCGTGGCAGCCTTTCCCGCCATCAAGATGGAAGGTAGTTAGCCGCGTGGTCGAAGACATCCAGAACATCGCGCAGGAGGTTGCAGGCTTGATGCAGTGATTCGCATGAGCCGTATCCTCCCAGGATTGGGCGCCTGCGGCGTTCGGCGCCAGATTCACAAGTCCGAGAGCATGCCCGATTTCATGCACGCAATCACTTCGCTGGATGAGGTCCCAGTCCGAGCTGGTTTCAATGTCATGCAGGGCACCGGTACACAAGTATAGATGGTGATCGCCGCCTCCCCAGCCGAGTGCGATGTTGGGTCCGGCACACTTGATTTTCAGCTTGATTTTCACCGGAGCTTTTGCGGACGGTTTTACGGGCCCGCTGGAGAAATCGAGTTTAATGCGCTTGAAGCCCTTCTTCGCCGGATCCGTATGGGTGTTGATCGCGGAGTCGGGAATATCGGTCCAGGTTTTGGAACCGGCAGCTTGATACTGTGCCGACACTTTCCAGGGAAGGGTGCCCGCATCGAGGCGCCAAACCAGGAACCAGTCCGCGGAGGTCCAAGCAGTACCGGTCATGGTGTCAGCCACCGATTTCTCCTCGGAGCCCGTGCCAGAGTAGTCAACCGTCATGATATGCGCCTTAAACGGAATGCGGGCGTCGGCGGTAAAGTGGGGTTTTGCGGCAGCGGCACGCGCGGCATCATCTGCCAGGTTAGCCACGTAATTTGCATTGTTCCGGGGCGCCACCTCGTGGAACTCGATAAACACGGTCAGGTACCCACTCTCGAAAGCGCTGGTAACCGGGGCGGGAAGACTAAAGACGGACCCGGTGCCGCTGCTGTCTTTCATCTCAGTGACCTGGTACCAGAATTTCCGCCACACCGTGTACGATCCAGTAGGCATGCCACCACTGTAGTCCGATTTGTCGGTGGCGAACACGGAGAAGACATCGCCACCGTAAAGCGATGGATAGAATTCGACGGCGTCGCACCAGCCATTGGCTCCAGTATTAGCAGCCTTTTTCAGAGTCCAGGAGCCCTCCGAGTCAAATCCTTCCCTCTCTTTTCCCGTCAGTCCCGATTTGTTGCTGCTGGGCGCGTCGATTCTCCAATACACTTTCTTCCCGGCCAGAGAGCGGGACTTGTCTCCCGAGACCCACTCGATTCGCGCCTGCAACGTGATTTTCCGACCATATTCCGGATGAGGCTGCGAGGTATCCACCTTTTCGTCGAGATTAATGTACTGCTTGCGTGAGGTTACGACAGGACGCCGAGTAGGTAAGCCATTGACAGTGACCACCTCAGCGACTTCAACCAGCTTCGTTTGGTCGTTATTACAGGAGGGAGAACTGCCGTCGGCGGGGCATTCGCCACCTCCGTCGTTCACAGAACTTGGGACGAAATCACGCACCATGCCTGTGTTCCTCCAAGGGTACGGCCAGGACATGCGACAGCCAGGTCAAGGCTTTCTTTTCCAGTCGCTCTGCCCGCGCTACGGGGTTCGTAATCTTTTCATCATGCAGGGTTCGGGAAATCCACGGGTAAAGGGGGTCTGCGGTACAGCCATGACCAAAGGCAAACATCAGGGCCACCAGAAGCAACTCGCCTCGCGGCGTAGGGAAATTGAGTGCTTCCGATTGCGCAATTCCCTTACTGACGAGGAGCTGCAGGGCTGATTCGCCGAGGTAGGAGGCTTTCTGAGGGAAAATGCGGGCCATTTCCCGCAGCATGCCGGGAACCCGGTCCTGCGTAGAAAAAGGAATTGGAGCGCGAGCCAGAGCCGGAAGTTTCTTCAAGGCTTCGTAGGTATTCGCGGCATCGGGGCCGGAGACTCTCTTCTGGTACTCGAGAGTCTTCTCGCGGAGTTCTTCGGCACGCACCATCTCGTGATCCGATGCGCTGAGTGTACGGGATACCCAGGGATACTGCGGATCGGTATCAAACCCACTGCCGAAGAGAAGCTTGAGCTCGATAAAGAGCCGAATGGGCCCACGATTTGCAAATCCATAAGTCTGCGCCTGGACAATCCCGCGATTGACGGCCAATCGAACTTGCCCATCGCCGATGAGCTTACACAGAACCGGCGCGACTTGTTTGCAATGTTCCACCATCTCATCCTCAAACGTCTGCAGATGATGCTGGCGGAAGCTTTCGGTTTGGTCCTGGCGGATCGTCCACATGGTGCTTTATCTCTGCCCCCCTGGGCCAGGCTTCTCAATCAGCGGCGCCTGATCGGAGCGGGCCTTCGCCGACATGGCCTTGGCATCCTGGAATGCGGGCTGAGCCAACGACAGCACTCTCTTCTCTGCGCCGCGGCCCGTGGTGGTGAACTCCAACAACTGGTCTGGTTCTTCGCCCTCCAGTACGTAGCGTTTAATGGGGCCAAAGAACTGGCTGGCTTCTTCGGCGATGCAGGTTGGAAGAAAGATGCGCATGACGCGTGGGTCGTAAAAGCGAAAGTATACCTGCTCGCCGTCAGGGAGCCTGGCCTGGAGGAAATGGCGGAGATGGCGGCGGATTTCGTGGAAGTCGCTGGCGCAGGTTAGATATACTCCCCAGCTCTTGCCCCACCCTTCTTTCACCAGGGCTTCCAGCAGCGGGGAGTCGGCGGCGAGCCTCACCAAGTAAGGTGCGACCTGCGCCAACTGTGCGCCTTCTGGTCCTTCGTAGAGCGATTGGCATTCTGCTTTGTGAAGCACCAACAGGGCGAGAATCCGGACATCGCGGGCCGCGTCCAGAATGGCGAATAGCGGCTGGAGATCGCGGCGCAGCCACGTAAGCAATCGATCTTGTGGAGTCGTAGATACAAGGGGTAAGGCCAGGGCTGCGGCGGCACTGGCGACAGTTACGGGTTCGTCGGGTTCGATGCGAATTGCAAACGTGGTCTCTCCGGCGGCAATCGAATCGCCATCGTGCAACAAGACGGCGGTCACGGCCTGACCGTTGACCAGTGTTCCATTGCGGCTGTTGAGATCGCTGATGCGGCAGTTGGCGCCCTCCCATCCCAGACTGAAGTGCAAACCGGACATGTGCGTGTCTTCGGTAAAAGCAAGATCAGCTTGCGAGGTACGGCCCACGCGCAGGACCCGTGCCGGGTCCAGCCGGATCTTGTTGCCAGCCTGTGCTCCGGATCGCACTTCGAGAAAAACCGGCATAGATCAGGGTTCCCGCGGCGCTTCCAGCCCGGGCCTCGACCGAGGCCCAAGTTACTTCTGTCAATGTTTACAAAACGGGGCGCCCGTTTTCGCTGCTGCCTGAAGCACCACACCCTGGCCCACTTCTCCGATCATGACGGTCATCTCCCCGAGCATGATGACGCCGCCATGGACGGTGGGATCGCCGATTCGGGCGGCCATCAAATTTCCTATCAGGACGGTAGGCGAGCCCATGGCGATCATGTCCGGCGGGCCGACGCAGGTGGCCATGTCGGTGGCGCGGGCGGCGGGCAGCATGCCGATCAGAACAGTCGGGCAGCCGGGCGGAAGAATGGGACCGCCGACGTGCGGAACTATGCCCGTCACCATGGGGCAGACGTGCATGTCGGTAATGCGTGCAGCTGGAGGCATTCTTCTCTCGTTAGTTAAAATCTCGCCAGGTGAAATCCCGCTCGTAAAAAACTTCCACCGCCACTGAACCACCGAAACCGCTGCGTCGCCGCCGGCCGCGGTTATCGTCTGGACCGGCCTTTTCTATCTCAGGGCCTGAGCGTGTCAAAAACTGTCACCAGACCCGCCGCCGTCGAAGCCTCCCCCGCCGCCACCTTCAAAACCAGAAGGATCTGCGGTCTGCGCGAACTTGCTGCCGTCGTCGGCGATCTGCGGGCTCTTCGGCGGATCCGGCGCCTTTGGCGGTTCGGGGCTCTTCGGCGATTGGGGACTCTTGGTACTTGCGGCGCTGCCCGAGCCGGCCGAACCACCGCTGTTGATCAAAACCATCGTGCCCTGAATCGCGACTCCAGCCGGACCGATGGTGATGAATCCGCCCGGGCCGGTGAGCGTGAGTTGCATGCCAGCCTGGATGACGACGTTCATGCCACCCTGAAGCGTGATGTTCTGCCCGGCGGTCTGAGCGAAGTTCTGCCCGATCGATTCATCGCTATTGCTGGCCACAGTGAGAGACTGGTTCCCGCCGATCTCTTCGGTGCGATTGGAACCCACCGCGAGATCGAGGTTGGACCCAACCGCTTCTGTGCGATTTCCTCCGATGTTCACGTGCAGATCGGTGCCGATGTTTTCGATGAGGTTGGCGCCGATGTTCACGTGCTGATCTTTGCCAATGTTTTCCTGGAGGTTGTTGCCTACGTTCAAGTGCTGGTCATTGCCAATCGTCTCCATCAAGTCAGTGCCTACGCTCAGCGACATGTTCTTGCCAATGGATTCGACGTGATTGGCAGCGATGGTCAGGTGTTTGTCGGCGCCGATATTTTCGGTTTGGTTCGCGCCCACGTTGAGATGGCGGTTGGAGCCCACGAACTCGCGGGAGTCGACCTCAACGCGTTCGTCCTTATCGCGTTCGGCATTGATGAAAATCTGCTCGCTGCCCTGCTTGTCTTCGAAACGAATCTCGTTATAGTTGGCGGTGGCTCCGCTTTTGGAGCTGCGCGACTGGAACGTACTCACCGTCTGGTGATCGGGAAGCGTGTAGGGCACGGTCTGGTCGGCGTTATAAACGCGGCCTGTAATCAGCGGACGGTCGGGATCGCCTTCCTCGAAACTGACGACTACCTCCTGGCCCATACGCGGGATCCACATCGCTCCCCAGCCTTTGCCGCCCCAGGGTTGAGAGACGCGAATCCAGCAGGAACTGTTTTCGTCTTTCTTGCCCAGGCGGTCCCAGTAGAACTGCACCTTGATGCGGCCGTATTTGTCGACCCAGATTTCTTCTCCCGACTTGCCTACGACCAGAGCCGTTTGGGGACCTTGAACGAAAGGCTTGGGAGTGAGCCGCGCTGGACGGAAAGGAACCGATGCCGGAATACAGGTAAACGTATTGGAGTAGTAAGCGGGATTGTGAGCGGCAGACTGCTCATAGCTGCCGACGGAGGCAACGTGCTGCACCTGGGTGAGGACGTAGCTGTCGTTCAAATCGTCGCGGTAGTGATCCTTGAGATCAAACTTGTAACCGGAGGTGAAAGCGCGGCAGACGCTGGAGCCGCTGTTGAGCACGTGGCCGGCTTCCTCTTCCTGCATACGAACCTTGGCGACTGCTCCTCCCTGCGAGGTATTCAGGTGGATGCCGGGATAATCGTACAGCTCGTATTTTGTGTTTCCTCCAACCTCCACGACCGTGGGTTCATTGGCCATAAGGCTTGCGCCCGGGGTTTCGAAGTTGTAATCGGTCAAGGAATATTTTCCGGTGCGAAGCTCCTGTTCCACCTGCCAGGCGGTAACGACGTCCTCGGAATCGAGGTCACCGGCGGTCTGGTTGTAGTTGGCGGAGGACTGATTGGGGCAGGCCTGGTGCGCGCTGGTCGAATCGGCCAGAACCAGAGTGTGCTTGCCCTCCTCGTGCTCGAAGAAATAGAAGATGCCGTACTGCTCCATCAGACGCGATACGAAATTGAAGTCGGTCTCCCGGTATTGGACGCAGTACTCGCGCGGGTCGTAGCTGGCGGTGAGCGAGCTCTTGAAATCGCTGAAGCCGCGATTGGTGAAGACCTGCTGGATGATGTCAGGAATGGTCATGTTCTGAAAGATCCGGCAATCGGCGTTGCGGGTCAGGAACCAGAGCCAGGGCACGACCTCCATCTGGTAGTTGGTGAAGCGGGTGCTGGAGCCGCTCTGGGCAAAGCGGCTGACGAATCCGTTGAAGTACCGTTCACTGCTTCCATCGGACAGCAGGACTCGAATGGTGACGTTCTGGCCAATGATGTCTTTGAAAGAGATGGAGTTCTGGTTGGAGAGCAGGTCCAGGTGAAAACTGAAGAGACGCGAAATCCCCTCGTGGCCAGTGAATCCCTGCAAAAGAAGGACGTCCTTGCCGAGCGGAGTATCAATCGCGATCAGCCGGTTTTCCTGAGTGTATTGTTGCGCCGCGCTTCCCAAACCTCACCTCCCCGGCCGCCCCGTTTTTCGGAGCCCAGCAGACCGGGCTGAAGAATTCAAAACAACTTTCAGGCTCGCGCCATCAAGAATACGCAAAGCTACCGTCTGCCCCAATTCCCACGCGAATCGAGTTCAGCTTTTCGCCTTCCACCATGCGGCCAAGGATCTGGCGCGAGATATCGGGGAGCAGGGAGTTGGTCAGAATGTTATCCACGTTGCGTGCGCCGCTCTCAACCTCGGTGCAGCGGCGGGCTACTTCCTCAATCAGTTTGTCGTCGTAGGTCAGGCTGATCTTGTGGTTTTCCTGGACACGACGCTGGATCTTGGCCAGCTTGAGCACGATGATTTTCTTCAGCGCCTCATCCCGCACGGGATAGTACGGGACCACGACCATGCGGCCGAGGAATGCAGGCTTGAAGATCTTATTCAATTCCGGCTTGAGCGCGGCCACCAGACCCTGGGGGCTGGGCGCGGTCTCGGGATCGGCGCACAATTTCATCATCTGGTCAGTGCAGGCGTTGGTGGTCAGGATGATGATGTTGTTCTTGAAATCAATCTGGCGGCCTTCGCCGTCTTCCATCATTCCCTTGTCAAAGACCTGGTAGAAGAGTTCGAGCACGTCGGGGTGCGCTTTCTCGACTTCATCGAGCAACACCACCGAATACGGACGGCGGCGGACAGCTTCAGTGAGCACTCCGCCTTCCCCATAGCCGACGTAGCCCGGAGGGGAGCCTTTTAAGGTGGAAACGGTGTGCGGTTCCTGAAATTCCGACATGTTGATGGTGATCAGATTATGCTCGCCACCGTAGAGCAGGTCCGATAAGGCCAGCGCGGTCTCGGTCTTGCCCACGCCGCTGGGCCCGACCAACATGAAGACGCCGACGGGCTTGTTGGGATCGTCGAGACTGGCGCGCGAGGTTTCGATGCGCTGGCTGATTACTTCAAGGGCGTACGACTGTCCGATCACGCGACTACCCAGCACTATTTGCAGAGACAGGATGGTCGCAATCTCGTCTTTCATCATCTTGCCGACCGGAATGCCGGTCCAGCCGGAGATGACTTCGCCGACAATGTAGGCGTCGACGCAGACGCGAATCAGACCCGCTTCGCCCTGCAGGGTCGAGAGTTGAGTTTCGAGTTCTCGCAGTTGAGAGCGCATCTCCGCGGGGCTGAGTTCGGGCGCTGCGGTGGCGATGCCGCCGGTGGCGGCGGTCGCGGAGGCCGACCCGTTGCCGCCCGCGGTAGTTGCGGGCGCTGGATCGGGCGGGGTTGTCGCGCCCGCGGCACCGGCCGCTGCCGGAGAATCGCCTTCGAGCTTGGTGCGGATGTCGCGAATTTTTGCGACCAGGTCGCGTTCTTTGTCCCAACGCTCGCGCATGGCGGTCAGGCTGCCCTGCACGTCGGTCTTCTGCTTACCGATTTGTTCCAGGCGCTCGCTGTGATCGGCGCCCACCGCGGCTTCGCGGTTCAAAACGCGCTCCTGCACTTCAAGGTCATCCAACTGGCGGACTGCGTCTTCAATGGCCGGCGGAGTAGCATTCTGTCCCAGCGAAAGGCGGGCGCAAGCCGTGTCGAGGACGCTCACGGCCTTGTCGGGAAGTTGCCGCCCCGCCAGATAACGATTGGATAATCGCACTCCGGCGGCCACAGCTTCGTCGAGAATGCGGACTTTATGATGTTTTTCGAGCGAGCCCACAATTCCGCGCATCATGACCATGCACTGGGTCTCGGAGGGTTCTTCGACTTTGACCACCTGGAACCGTCGGGCCAAGGCCGGATCTTTCTCGAAATACTTTTTGTATTCCGACCAGGTCGTGGCCGCAATGGTGCGAAGTTCACCGCGAGCCAGGGCGGGCTTCAGCAGGTTGGCGGCATCGCCCTGCCCGGCCTGGCCGCCGGCTCCGATCATGGTGTGAGCCTCGTCGATGAAAAGAATAATCGGAATGGGCGACGCTTTCACCTCTTCGATCAATCCCTTCAGACGATTTTCGAACTCGCCTTTTACGCCGGCGCCGGCCTGCAAGAGCGCCAGGTCGAGGGTACGGATCATCACATTCCGCAGCGGGGGAGGAACGTCTCCCTGGGAAACGCGAAGCGCGAAGCCTTCCACCACGGCAGTCTTTCCGACTCCGGCTTCGCCGGTGAGGATGGGATTGTTCTGCCGGCGACGCGTCAGGATGTCAATTACCTGCCGAATTTCAAAGTCGCGGCCCAGGACGGGATCGATTTTCCCCTTCTTCGCATTCTCGGTCAGATTCACGGTGAACTGGTCGAGGTTCGGAGTCTTTCCCCCCGCAGCGCGAGTCGCCGGCGTTGCCGGCCCGGCGGCGTCGGTGGAGGCCGGAAGCGCTTCTTCGTGAGAAGTGGCGACGATGGCCAGAAAATCCTTCCGTAAAGCTTCAGGCTCGATCTTCTGCAGTTCGCGGCTGGTTTCGCGCACCAGACGGCGAAGTTCGTCATCGGAGACCAGCGCCAGAATGGTGTAGCCGGTCCGGATCTGGCCGGCATTGAAATCGATGGAGCCGATCGTCCACGCCGTAACCAGCATTTTGAGAATGGTGGGGCTAATCGCCGGAGTGCGAGCGTTGCCAGATTTCAGCTTGTCGAGGCTGCGCGTGAGTTCCGTTGAAAGCCGCGACTTATCGATTTCGAAGTGCCGTGCAATGCTGGCAAAATCATTTTCGGCAGAGTCGAGCAACTTCATCAGGAAGTGCTCGACCTCAATATCGTAGTGAGTGCGCGACAGGCAGAGGCCGGCGGCCCCTTCCAGAGCAGAACGTGCGGGGTCATTTAGTTTTCCGATCAGCGATTTAAGGTTTGGACCCACGATGGCCTCCGCTCAAAGATTGAGAATTGCGTCTCCAGGATTGTCCTGCAGTGGAACCGATTTCAGCCACGAAATCCAGCCCAGCCGCGGGCCAGCGGCGTCTTCGGCCCCGACTTCACATCTGGGAACTTCTTCCCGCTGCAAAATGAGCATGACTTCAAAATCGAGTTCGTCGTTCGAAAAGAACCTGACCAAAGCCTTCAGCGGATCATACGCAGAGCCGCCGGGAAGAAAAGTTTTGTACTTAGCCAGGGGCAGGGGACCCAGACGGATGCGCACGCGGGACTGCTGATCCCAGATCTCGTCCCCCACCACGACGCCAGCCCCCAGCCTCTCGGAGTCGCTTTCCTCCGCGGTCATGCTGCATTGCGACGACGGGTCTAGACGGTACCACGCTCCGGCAAATTGCTCAACCTCGACGGGGACTTCAAAATATCCGCTCAGGATCTCTTCCAGAGCTTCGGCGGAGCGCGCCTGCGCCCCCAGAAGAGCGGTGTAATGCAGCAGAGCTTCGTCAGGAACCGACTGCCGGTGAGCCAAGCCCGGCGTACCCAACCCGATAAAATCCAACAGGTGGTGGGTAAAGATGTCGTCCCCGCGGTAGTAGGTGGCGGGGAAGCGGTACTTCTCCCAGGCCCGATAGAAGAACGAAATCATCCGGTGGTTGAAAATATCCAGAAAGTCTTCTAGTGCGCCGTCCTTCGCCTTAAGCCGCTCCAGGATCAACTCGGTATAGCAGTAGGGGAGGACCCCCATGGGGCCGGTGAGTCCCATGAAGTTCACCATCATTTGGGGTGGACCTTGTGTTTGCTCTGTTTGCGCCTGATTTTCCTGCCCTTCTTCTCCCTGCCCCTGTTTTTCCGGCCATTGAATCGACTGGATCTGGCTGGCGGGAAACTTCAGAGTATTGTTGACGCGAAACTGCACCGCCTCGTCTTCGGGGTTGGAAAACTGACCGACGGGCTGCCGTTCGTTGAGCCACAAGCGCTGCAGCAGAGCGACAGCCTGGAAGAATTCAAAGGAGCAGGCGTCCTCGCGCAGCGCTTGCTCCATGGGTGACTCGGTCTTCTTGGACTCGGTGATCGGGGACTCAGTCATACCAGAATCCTCCGGCCGGCGCGCGGTCTCCATTCGTGCCAGAGGCCCTTTCTTTGCGAAGTGGACACGGCTAGTTGGGTGAAGCTGTTGAGCGAGGCACTGAGGCCGATGAACCTCTCCAGCACACTGGCGAACAAGAATGCGCCGCCACCCACAAACTGGTCTTCATCCAGTTCCACCTCGACCCGCATGCCGCGCGCGAAAGTGGTGCCGTTGTCGGATTGGACGGGAGCGAAGTGGCGGCTGCTGTGGACCTTCACGATGCTGTCGATGACATTCTGTGAATATGCGGTGCGGCCAATGTCATACATCCTGAGCATCTGCTGGAGCGCGTCCTTCCCCTGTTCCACTAAAGACAGGTAGTTGAGCGAAAGATGGGAGATTAAGCGCCAGAGCGCGCTCTTGCCTGAGGGAGGCCGCACCGGCGGTGTGGGCTTGCGGAGCGCAACAATTCGTTTTAGAGCCGAAGCACCTTCGAGTTCGAAATCTCCATCGTCCAAGCCGAACGGCAAACGGGAGGGCAGATCGCGATTGGTGCAAGTCGTGCGCACCGAAAGAATGTTCCCGTCGGGGTGTAAGGGACGCAGGGAGAGGTCCACTAGCGACAGGAACATCTCCGTTCCTTCGTCATTGGGGCGGGTCGAAGGTCGTCTGCGGGCGGTCCAAAAGCACTTCTCTTCCTTCGCCGACGTGGAGTGCCGCAAGGAATAGAACGGTTCGAAGGTGGTGGTCTCCTGCGTGGTCGTATCAATGCAGGTGACCTCGTCGACCGAATAAATCTCCGTAGCGTAGGGGCGGCGGACATCGGGAGCAATCGGATACTCGTACTTGCGCTGGCTCAAGCGGATGGGCTCGGCCACCTGAGTGAACAGGTTCGCGATGGGCGTGCAACCCAGGCGGAAGGTCTTCTTCGAGAGTTCCTGTTCCAGACGCTGACGGCGCTCGTCACCCTCCACATCTCCGAGCAGGAAGATAAACTCCACGGCTTTGTCGAAGCCCGCCTGCCACACCGACTCCAGCCCGGTTACATCTACGAAAAAGAATTTCTCTGGAAAAGTGAAATACTCCGTGAGCAGGCGATGGCCGGTAAACGAGCGGTCGGAATAGGGCACCATGCCTTCGTCTTTGCCGAACCCCACCGCCTGTAACGCGGCGGCGGGCAGCGTGATCGGGTTTACTTTGGAGCCCGGGCTGGGGTCGCGGACAAGAATCCGGTTAAGCCGCGTGAACAGCAGTTCGTACAGCGTATTGATGAGCCCGCCTTCGCCGTCGAGGTAGAAACGCAGCTTGTCAATCTTCAATTCGCGGAGGTTGACGTCGGGAGAGCAGTGCATTTCGAGCCGGATCGCGGCGGAGGAATCCGCCGCCTTGACCGCAGGCTGCAAGCGGCTGGGCGCCTTGCACTCGGCATTGGTCACCGAGACCGGCCACAACGTCGTGTCGTAGCAGGTACGGAACGTGCACGGAGCACCGCCCACCGGGCGCGAATGCAACATCGAACCGCGAGGAATAGGCAGCGCAGTGCTCAGCTTGCCTTTCTCGGGATCGGGCTGGAACTCCGCAATCGACATCGAGGGAATCGGCCGCACCAGCTGCGGATACACAACCGTGAGTAACGCTTCACTGATCTCCGGAAATTCGTCGTCGATCTTGAGGTGGACGCGTGCGGCCAGAAAGGCGAACGCCTCCAGCATCCTCTCGACGTGAGGGTCCTCGCACTTCGAGGGCTCCAAAACGAGGCGAGACGCTACCTTGGGATTTCTCTCGGCAAATTGGACCGCGGTCTTGCGCAGATAGTCGAGTTCGCGCTCGTAGTAGAGCAGGAGGTCATCCCGCATTGGGGCCTCCGGAGATGCGGCAGGTTCCAGACTTCAAGCCGATGACGGTATCGAAAGAAACGGGCTCAGGCGACGGATCCATCAGCAACATGCCTTCAATGCGCAGGCGCAACTGCTGAATACCGGACTCGGAGGCTTCGACCGGAACCAGCCGTACGTTGGCCAGGCGAGGCTCAAACATCTTGATGGTGGCCAGAAGTTGCCGCTGCAGTTTGGCCTGATCGGCGGCGGAAGCCATGGTGTAGCCGGAAAAATCGGGCAGCCCGTAGACGTAGAGAGAGCGGTTGACGTCTTTCAGGGCTTCATCCGGTTCCTGGAAAATGCGGCGGGTGTTGAGCAGCCATTCCAAATCGCGCTGCACTGCAGCTCGCAAAAGCCGCACCGACTGCGACCGGGTAAGCGGAGCCTCGGTCTGCGATTTGGGTTCACGGTCGATGAGCCGGTCCAGGACCGAGAGGGTTACGGTGACGTCTCCAGGGGTTCGTGCCATCCGTTTAACCTGCGCTCAGCGCGCGCACGGGATCGAGGCGACAGATGCGCTCAAACAGCTTTCTCTTTTCGCTGTCGTCTTCCTGTACTCTCTTGCTGACCCTCATGACCGTGGCCAAGGCCGCGGCGACCATTTCTTTGTCCTCCCAGTCGTCCAATTTGTGGGTTTCAATCGCTTCGGCAAGATCGTCAAGCAGCGGCTGGGCGATCGCATCCTTACCGGCGGCCACGCACAATTCGCACCAATTGCATGGTGCGCTCGAAGCGGCCACGGCCGGAGCGCTGGCGCGCAATCTCCTTACGCATGATTTCGAAGGCCTTCTCGGGTTGACCCGCCTTCAGGGTGTCTTGCGCGAGGGCGTAGGCGTCGGCAGACTTCTCCAGCCAGGAGGACCCCGAACCTGAACCTTGGCCGTTGGAAGATGGCAGCCGCAGCTTCCGCTGGTTGTGAGTTCTCAGCGGCTGCGGCCACGAGGCGCTCCCAGTTGTTGCAGCCAGGCGCGGGTCTCCGGGTTCGCGGCGGGCGTATCGTCGAGCAGCGTGGCATCCAGCAACTGGGGCAGGTCACGCAGGAGTGCCGTGAGTTCAGATCGGATGGCCGCTGCGATCGGTTCGTATTCCTCTCCCAGCGCGGTGCATGCGCCCACGACCAGACGCTGCAGATCCAGCCAGGCGCGGCTGCAGGGCAGAGACATGGCATTTTCCGCGGTATCGAGAAGCTCGTTCCACTTTTTCCCCAGCGCCAAACGCTTGACGTGTTGCCGGAGTTCGGTCGAGGGCGCTTCCAGAAGTCTGGCGTCGCTGATGCCTTTGCCCCCGCGCAATTCGCCCCAACGCAGGCCGCGCATCATGAGATACGGGGCGGGGCTGTGCGGGTCCTGCTGGCGAAAGAGCGCCGCAACCCGCGCTACGGTAGCGATGGCTTCGCGCCGATCGGCAGGTTCGGAACTTGTGAGCACGGAGATGGTTATGCCCGGCATGCTGGCGCCGGCGACACCCGGCACGGCTTGCCCGGCGACGCCGGGAACTCCATCGGCGGAAGGCGTGGCCTCCACCGGATCGGGTTCGGTCTCGCGCTTCTTTTCGAGCAGCGTATGAACTGTGCGGCGGACCTCTTCCAGTGCGGTTTTCAGTTTGCCCAGCGACGGTCCGGAATTTCCGAACTTCTCATCGCAGATCTCATCGAGACTCTTGAGCGCGGCCAGGCAACCGTCCAGATCTTTTTCCGACTGAAGATAAAATGCTTTTGGAGTCTCAACGAAAGCTTTGTCAAACACCTCCGCAGCCAACTTGCCCTCGGAGATCTTTTGATCCCGGGCCTTTCGCTCTTTGTCGCTCTTGGCTGGGTCATCGTACCCTACGGCCCGAGACTCTTTGTGTTTGAACCAGTCGTAGCCCGCCTTTACCAGGGGGCTGGATTTCAGCGGAATGTCGAGGGCTGTCCCCAGAAACTCCAGCGGACCGGCGCGCAACTCCAAATCGCCGTCTTCAATTGGGGGATAAAGAGTGTCCCAGAAATTCGCGATGAGCCCGGTGCAGAGCGTGAGACCCTGGCGGAGGCCGCCGAATCCTTCGGTGTGCAATAAAGCCTCGGTTAACCAGGCAGCCAGTTGCAGGTCCTTCGATTTGGTGGCCAGAGCCTCCTGGGCGAGTTTGGCTTCAAGAGGATAGTCGGCGAGTTTGCGTTCGTGCTGCCAGTCGCCCTGGGCCAGTTCGTCGTCCTGACGGCGGGCTTCCTTGATCTTGTCGTAAAGCAGCAGCTTGGTGTCGTGGCGGAGATACACGCCGCTGGGGTTGTCGCCGGGGATAGGGTTTAGAAGATCGTCGCGCAGAGGCATGGGCAATATCCGAATCAGTCGGCCGTGGCTTGGGCCGCCGGTTGCTCAAAATGCAACGAGCGCACCTCAAGAAACGGAATTTCTTCGCCATCAAGCAGTAACATCTTCTGCCCCGACGGATATTCATTCCCTTCGTCGTCGGCCGCCCAATCGGTCAGGCGTCCCAGCCAGACCTCTTCATTGGGATTCTTCCACGAGAAGGGATAAATCGCCGGGATCAACACTTCACCGAGGTCGGTGCCTTTGAACGATGGCCCGGTACGCACCACAGCGGGAGTCCAGAGCGTATCCCGCAGCCGGCGGGGCGCGTCCATTTCCAAGGAAGCGATGTGCTCGAAGGGAATCCAGAGATAAGCGCCCGCGGCGAATACTTCCAACCGAGCGCCCAGGTCAGGGTCAGCGTCGCGCAAGGATTGGAAGGGCTTTCCGTTCAACGTTCCGGACGAAGAAGCAGCAGCGCGATCTTTGGGAAACTCCTGCTTCTCGAACAATTGATGCCTGGTTTTCTCGGCATGCAGTGCAGAGTAATACAAAACGGCGCCCAGTTCCCGGTCGATGTTGCCCTGAGCCAGA
The DNA here is from genome assembly GCA_963825155.1 of uncultured Acidobacteriaceae bacterium. Taxonomy (GTDB): domain Bacteria; phylum Acidobacteriota; class Terriglobia; order Terriglobales; family Acidobacteriaceae; genus Sulfotelmatobacter. Next base: position 352,975 of record CAWGRZ010000012.1, read on the forward strand.
ACACTGAGCTGCTTTTCCGCCCGGTCATAAGCGCCAGAGAAGCAAAGGAGCTCGAACAGAAATGTGCGCTGAGCCACATCCATGGGATGGTCGCGGAGATAGGCGGTAATCTCTCTCTCCGCTTCGCGCACCTTTCCTGCGTCGAAAAGCTCCTTTGCTCTCACTGGCACCGGCCTTGGTGTTTCTTCTTACCAACTTACAAGTTTTTCGACGTCGAAGCCCTTGTCGACGAAGCCTTGCAGCTTGCCGTCCTTCTCCGGGTTGTAGCTCACCTTGACTTTGGCGAAGGCGAACGATACCGACTCGGTCGGATTTTCGTTCGATCCGGATATCTGGACGGACGTGATAATGACATTCTCCATGTGGATCTTGTAATAGACGTCTTGCTTGTTACCCATCGGTTTGAAGTATTGGACGTCCACCGTCTTGATGTAGTCGCCGGTCACGCAGTTCTCGAACAGCTGCGGCGAGGTCTTGTCCGTGACCTTCATGATGGTTACATGGCTGACATCAGCGCGGCCTGCGCGTGATTCACCACCCGAAGATCCTGGCCCGAAGACCGCGGAGTTCGAAGCGCCGAAACTGAACGACAAGATGTCGATCGCGTTGGACAAGCTGGTGCTCGGTCCGGGAACACCGTCAATAATGCAATATGCATTTACCGCCATTTCACTTCTCCTTTTCGCCGAAGTTTTGCAACTCGATACTGATACGACTGAGGCCCCGTGAGCCTAATCCTCTAAGCAGGCCTACTTGGCCGCAGCCGGAAGATCAGCCACCAACCGCAACGAAACCGTAAGTTCATCCAACTGAAAGTGCGGACGCAGGAACGCTACCGCACGGTAGACTCCGGGCTTGCCCGGCACTTCCGAAACATCGATGCGGGCTTCGCGCAAGGGCCGCTGGGCCTTGGTTGCGGGCGAAGCCATGTCGTCGGGAGTTACGTAGTTGGTGATCCAGCGATTGAGGAAGATTTCCGCCTCATCACGCGACATGAAGCTGCCAATTTTGTCGCGCATCATCGCCTTCAGATAGTGAGCAAAGCGGGAAACAGCCATGATGTAGGGCAACTGGGCCGAAAGACGTGCGTTGGCGTTCGCCGAATCCGTGTCGTAAACCTTCGGCTTCTGCGCGCTCTGCACGCTGAAAAAAGCGGCGTAGTCAGTGCCCTTGCAATGTACCAGAGGCACAAATCCAAGATCGGCCAGTTCCTTCTCGCGGCGGTCGGTAATGGGTACCTCGGTGGGGCACTTGAGAGCGATGTCGCCCTCGTCGGTGTAGAAGTTATGAGTGGGCAGGCCTTCCACCAGTCCGCCGCCCTCCACTCCACGCATGGCCACGCACATGCCGTACGTGGCAAACGAGTTCGTCATCCGCGTTCCCAGGGAATACGCGGCGTTCATCCACAAGTACTTGGAGTGGTCGGTCCCGTCAACGTGCTCCTCGTAGGCAAACTCATCGATGGGTTTGGTCTCTTTGCCATAAGGCAGACGGGAGAGCGTTCTGGGTAAGCACAAAGCGACATAGCGGGAATCCTCGCTCTGGCGGAACGATTTCCACTTGGCATATTCCGTGCTATCGAAAATCTTGGCCAAATCCCGAGGGGCGTCGAGTTGGGTGAAGCTTTCCAGGTTCAGCAGTTCGGGAGCGGCTGCGCTCACAAAGGGAGCGTGGGCTTGCGCCGCGACATGCGAAATCCCTTCCAGCAGCGCCAGGTCTTCCGGGTGCTTGCCGAACTCGTAATCGCCAATTAGGGCGCCGAAGGGAGCTCCGCCGAAGACTCCGTATTCTTCCTCGTAGACTTTCTTGAACAGAGCGCTCTGGTCGAATTCCGGAGCTTTCTCAATGTCTCTAAGGAGTTCCTTCTTGGTCACGTTCAGGACCCGGATCTTCAATTTGGTCCCAGTCTCGCTGTTATCCATCAAGTGCTTTAGGCCGCGCCACGAGCCTTCGAGTTTCTGGAAGGAGGGGTGGTGCATGATCTCGTTCAGTTGGATGGAGAGCAGGTGATCGATTTGCGCGATGCGCGCATTGATCATCATCTCGGCATCCTTGGCGACGGTCATGGAACCGTCGAGCACCTGGGCCACAAACTCCTTCACCAGGTTCTTGCCGCGCTCTTTCGCGCTGGCCTCGGCGCCAAACCGCCCCTGTTCGACGATCTGGTCGAGCAGCCCCACCTGTTCTTTTTCGATGGTGGTGGTGGCGGCTTGCTTCTGTTTCGACGAATCAGCCATTGGACCCTCCTCCCTTGGGCTCGATTTCTCCCTTCAGCTTGTCCAGTTTCTCGGTGTTGCCCACGGCATCAAGGAGAATTTCTTCGAGCTTGTCGTTGCCCTGCAGCGTACCGCGCAAATCCGCGAGGCGGGTACGCAGGTCGAGCAACTCTTTCAGTGGCTTCACCTGTTTGGCCACGTTGCCCGGCTCAAAATCTTCCATCTTCTTGAAGCGCAAATCCACCTTAAGCTGCGGACCACTGGGGTCGTCGCTGAGCTTGTTCTCGACCGCAAACGAAAGATGCGGCTTCATGCCTTCGAGGACGGTGTCGAAATTGTCGGGATTGACTTCCACAAACTTACGATCCTTAAGTTTGGGAAGGGGCTGGTCGGGCTGACCGGTGAAATCGCCGAGTACGCCGGTGACGAATGGCAACTCTTTGATTTCAATGGCTCCGCCGATTTCGACGTCGTAGGTAATCTGGACCCGTGGTGGACGTACACGGTCTAACTTGTGCTGGGCGCTTTGTCTGGCCATGATTTTTTCCTCGCACTGACTCGCTGGGAGATAGCTGTTCGGGCACTCCCCCGCCCTATTGCCATAGTGCAGTCGCTGGGGGAAACGTTGCGCAGAAATACTGCAGCGCAGAGGTGCCAAGGTTTATCACAGGCAGGGTTGAGTGTCAAGGCAAGGTCAAGGTGGTGGCTCACACTGCGGGCCGGCTTGTGAAGACCGTCGAGTTTCGCTCCGCCGGACAGCCGAGGGCGGCTGTCTCCACATTGAGCATTGCGTCGGAACCGTGCCGGTAAGCCATTGGATTTGTAGTATTCTTCCTGTCGTTCGGCCGCTCTACCGGGGTGACAATGCCGTCGGCATCCCTCCTTAGCGGGCTAATCTGAAGGCCACAACGTGCTCAATCCGATCTCCCACAATGACGCCCAACGCCTGCGAGAGTTCCTGCTGGAGTCTGGCTTTGAAGAGGGGAATCTTCGCACGCAGCGCTACTTCGTAGAGCTGCCCTCCAGCCGTTTGCGCAATATCCCCCGGCTGCTGGCTTCAACGCGCGAGCCCAATCGGCTGAACACGCTGCTGCGCTGGTTCTGGCTCGGGGTGCCACAGGATGCCGCCGCCAGTGCAGCGTTTTTCCCGCCCTGGTTCGTGGACCTCGCGCTTTCCTGCGGCCTGCTGCGTCGCGAGGGCGACCGCCTGACGGCGGAAGTAATGCTGTTTCCGAGCGACGGCTTTCTGACCGCGTGCGACCACACCGCGAAGATTGACGCTTCGGATCCCGAGTTCGTGCTTTGGCCCAACCCCACCAGCAAGCTACTCTCCCGCTTCACGGTGCGGCGCCAGTCGCGCGCTACGCTGGACCTGGGAACCGGTAATGCGATCGAGGCCCTGATGGCTGCCGGCCACAGCGATCAGGTGGTGGCCACCGATTTGAATCCCCGAGCGGTTGCCTATGCGAAATTCAGCGCTCGGCTGAATGGCCTGGAAAACATCGAATGCCTGGCGGGGGACGGGTTCGCGCCCGTGGCTGGCCGGAAGTTTGATCTGATCGTTTCCAACCCGCCTTTCTTCATCAGCCCAGGCGGCCGCTATCTATTTTGCGATAACCCGATGGACCTCGACCAGTTGTGCCGACGCTTTGTGAAAGAGGCTCCGGTTTATCTGCACGAGGGCGGCTACTTTCAATTGCTCTGCGAGTGGGCCCAGGTGCCGGGACAATCCTGGCAGGAGCGTGTATCGGAATGGCTGGAAGGCACGGGCTGCGACGCCTGGGCGTTGATGGGACATACCCAGGATCCATCCGAATATGCGCAGCACCGCATCTCGGAAACCGCTGCCTCTCCGGAGCGTGACGCCGAGCTTTACGAGAGCTACATGGCCTACTACAGCGAGCGCAAGGTTGAGGCCATTCACGATGGGATCATCGCCATGCGCAAGCGTTCGGGAAAGAACTGGATTCTGCTGGAAGAAGTCACCGAGACTCCCAAGGATCCGTTTGGAGAATCTGTTTTAGCCACTTTTGGCGCCCGGGATTTTCTGATGGCTCACGCCGCGGATGACCAGATGTTGGCGGTGAAGCCCCGACTTTCGCCGCATGCGCGGCTGGAGCAGTTCTTTCAGCCCGGGCAGGGACAGTGGCAACCGACGTCTCTCAACTTGCGGCTGACCAAGGGCCTCCCTTTCTTCGTGGGTTTGCAGTCGCCGGTGGCGGGATTCCTGAGCGCCTGCGACGGTAATCACGCGGTCGGCGAACTGATCGAGAATTTCGCCCGTCAGGTAGATGCCCCTTTGGAACAAGTGCAGACCGAGTGCCTGGGCATCGTTCGCAGGCTTCTCGAACGAGGGTTCTTGCTGGGTTAGAAACCTCGGGGAAGGCGGCGTACTTTGGCAGTTGGGTCGTGGCCCACCCTGCTCGGGGTTACGAATCTGACTCCAAAATCGCCGGATACTCTCCTAATCCATTGCAAAACTTGGTATAACTGGGCCATGCAACGTAACGGGGAGAGCAGACGGAGAAGCTATAGGAGAGTCTGCGCATGACCAAACTGATCGGCAACATTCGCATCACGCCCAATCCGGGTACGGAGACGATGGGGCCGCACTTCGAAATTGTATTCATTCCCTACCACGGCCGGGTGAACGCACAGACGGTGCGGGTGAGCAGCCACGACGATCTGGTGGCCTTCCTGATCGAGATCAAGTTCAGCGAAGACGATGCCTCGCGCTGGGCGGGACGCGCTAGAGGCGACGTTGTCCTGATTCCCAGTGTCGAGCGCCCCGAAGCGCTATTGAAGGAGAACGGGCTGCTGGGGTAGCACCCGAGGTAATCGATCAATCCATCAAGCCTCACTGGTATTCGTCAGCTATTCATTTGGGGCCCGCTCGCGCCATTGTTTTCCAGTACTATCCCATCGTAGAGTCGGCTGCAGGGCAACTTGCGACGAATGTGAGGTGAGCCGAAATGCGCGATTTCAACAAATACGATGGAAGCCAGGTCGTCATTTATACTCTGAGAAAAGGCGACACTCTGTCCTCGGTCGCTCAGCGCTATCACTTCAATTCCTGGATGCCGATTTGGGTTTACAACACCAAGGTCCGCCCCGTTCTGAAAGGCAAACCGGACAGCATACCGGCTGGAGCCAACATTTTCATCCCGCGCTCGAAGCAGGGGTATGAGCACTTAATCAAAAAATTTGGCGCTTTTGCAGAAGAGATGAAAGGTTTCGGCGATCGTGAAACGTACAGCCTGGAAGGTGAGTACTACAAGCTGCAAGCCTTCACCGTCGCGCTAAATGCTGTCGGGGATGCGCTCACCACCCTCGCTAGGCTCGGACTGCAGGCGCGACATGCGGCAGAAGCTCTTTCGGCGGCCGAAAACGTTAGCGGGGCCGAAAGAATCGCTGCGGAGTACCTGGCGAAGAAGCAAGCGGAGGAACTCGCCAAGGCCGTGCGTAAAGCAGGCATTGAGAAGGCAATGGATGCGGTCCAAGAAAAGGCTTCCTCGAACTTGCCGGAAAAATACCAGGAGAAGTCCGAGTACGCCTATACGGCAACGTTCAAAACCGCTCCAAAGCTGATTAGGGCAGTGCAGTATTTCTCCTTACAAGGCGGAAAGGCTTTCCTCGATATTTCGGAAATGGTGCTCGATTACCTGAAACCGTCGACCCTGGCCAATCTGTGGCTGGTCCGCGTGCGAGGTCTAGACACGCCAAAGGATGCATACGAGAAAAGCGTAGAACGGATTCGCCACGCCGTGGCCGACAGTTGCATGAAATTGCACGAAAAACAATTGCAAATCCAAAAGGAGCGAGACTTGGTCTACGGCTCCCAAGCTCAGGCATCCTGATTGTGTCTGATGCCTTCACTTCCGGTTGCCAACCAAGGACGAGGGTGATCGAGCCGGACGCACCCAGCTTTGCTTATCTCCCCCGGAATTGTTATTGTGGCCACCGGGAATTGTATGAAGCGACTGCAACCTGTCATCTGGACCAAGGGCACGTTCCTGACGCCGCAACACCTTCAGGTGCAGGACAGGTTTCTCGAAGACGCGCTGCAATTCCGGCTGGAAGCCTTGAAATTCTGCCCCTGGGGCTTCAGCGAACTGGTCATTGATCAGCAGAAGCTGGCCGCCGGCGACTTCGCCATCTCGCGCGCCTCGGGAATTTTCCCCGACGGACTTCTTTTCGACATACCGGACGCCGATCCTGCTCCCGCCTCGAAATCTCTGGCTGAACTTTTTGAGCCCGGGGTGCAGAACATGGACGTTTATCTGACGGTTCCGGACTATCGCCAGCGCGGCTTGAACGTGGCCATTGGACAGCGGGATGCAGGCACGAGGTACGTGGCCGAGGTGGCGACTTATCGCGACGAGAATACGGGCAGCACAGAAAAGCCGGTGCAGGTTGCGCGCAAAAATATTCGCTTCATGGTCGGCGGCGAAAATCGCGAAGGCAATGCCGCCCTGCGAATCGCGAACGTCGAAAAGGCCGAAGGGGACACGTTTCACCTGAATCCCCGCTTTGTTCCTCCGCTGCTCGACATCCGCACCAGTGAATATATTCTGGGCCTGCTACGCGGCATGATTGAGGTTCTAGCCGCGCGCAGCACGCAGTTGTCGGCCACCCGCCGCCAGAAGAATCAGAGCCTGGCTGATTTCACGGCTGCCGACATCGCCAATTTCTGGCTGCTTTACACGGTGAATTCTTCGTTCCCGGTGTTCAGCCATTTGTTCGAGGCGAAGCAGGTTCATCCCGAAGAGCTTTACTCGGCCCTGGTTTCGCTGGCTGGGTCGTTGACGACTTTTTCTCCCAAGCTTCGGCCTCGCGACCTGCCCCTTTACGACCACGATAATCTGGGACCGATTCTTTCCGAGTTGGATGAGAAGCTGCGATCGCTATTGCAGACCGTTGTGCCCACGAACCTGGTTTCCCTGCCTCTCACGCTGGTGCAACCCTCGATCTACGCTACAGCCCTGGCCGAGGATAAATATCTGGCGGATACGAAAATGTACCTGGCGGTGAGCGCCGAAGTCAGCGAGAGTTTCGTGATTCAGACCGTGCCGCGAGCGGTAAAGGTCTGCTCGGCGACGCACATCGATCATCTGGTGAAGCAGGCTCTGCCGGGCATTGAGTTGAAGCACCTGAGCAATCCGCCCAGTGCGATCCCGGTCAAGCTGAAGTATCAATACTTCAGTCTGAACCAGTCGGGGCCTGCGTGGGAAGCAGTGCGCCGCGCCCGTAACCTGGCGGCGTATGTGCCGGGAGACCTTCCGAAACCACAACTCGAGTTGCTTATCCTGCTCCCGCAGAGTTCGTAACAGCAGCCTCGGCAGACATCTCTTTCGGCGTGAGGAGCGCATCTGCGCGCTCAGGGCTAGTGCTTCAGCGCGAAATACATTACCAGCATTGCCCCAATCGCAATCAAAATCGTAAGCACCGCTATCAGCGGCCAGAAAGATGCCGGCTTGGCTGCCGCTGGCGGGAAAGCCGGCCGGGGCACAGCTGGAAGCGCAGGAGCCGGAGGCGCCGCAAGCGGAGGATATTTCATAGCTGGAGGAGGAGGGGGTGGTGGTGGCGCATACGAAAACGGACCGGGCTGCGGAATGGGAGGCGGAGCAAAAGCCGGTGGCGGCCCGGCGGCGCCTCCACTCGCGCCCGGCACGGGTGGCGCGCCAGAAAGCATATCCTGCAGTTGCCGACCGGAAATAATGCGAGTGAATTCGCTGGGCCCGCTCGCTACCTCTTCGAAGGGTGGGGCTTGGCTCCCCGGGGCTCTGAAGACTTCGGTCGCCTCACGGGCGCCCGAACGATTCGTGAACAACGGATCGGGCACCGCCGGAGCCGGAGGTGGGGTACGAGGCGCGAAGAAATCTTGAGCCGGAGGTGCCGGCGACGCGGTTCCTCCGTGGGCCTGGAACGGCGGGCTGGGCGGAACAGGCGCCGGTTCGGAAGAGGATGGGCGGAACCCGGGATTCGTCTCCAAAGTGCTGGAACCGAGCTGAGCCCTGCCTGGTGCGGGTTCGCTGAATATCTGGGTAAATGAACCAGGAGTGGACGCCTCTTCGATAGACGGCAGAGGAGTCGAGTCTTTCGGCTCGATGTCGTCCCGGCCAAACATTCTCGTGAAGTCGCCCGCCTGCTGCCGGGGTGGAGTCGAGCTCGCCAAGTCGGGCACCTGAAACGGTTTCTCCGGTGGCGGGCCGGGCTGGGCGAAGGGGCTGCCGCCAAAGAAATTGGTGAATTCTCCCTCCCCACCTTTTTGACTGTCGGCCTCTGCGAAGACATTAGACGATGATGCCGTCGATGATGGCTCGGACGAGGCAGAGGGCGACTCGGACTTAGACGGGGGCCCGAAGATGCTCCCGAACATAGTGGAGGACAGCACTGAATTCTGCGCCGGCGGCGGGAATTGGCCGGGCTTCTCGACCGGCCCATCCGAACTCTCGATCTGTTGCGGCGACACCGCCATGAACTCCTGCGTGAATGAGCCTGGAGTCTTCGGCGCCGCAGGCGGTGCAACGGGAGTCTTGCTCTTTTCAAGTTCGCCCTTGTCGCTGGAGAGCGCCATGAATTCTCTGGTAAAGGACCCAGGAGAAGATGCGGGCGGAGTTGACGGCGGGGGTGCAAACGTCTCGCGGCTCGGGAAAGCAGTACCCGAGGGCTCGCCGAAAAGCGCGTTGGTGGCGTCGCTCGGCTTCGCGGGAGTCGGCGTTCCAGTGCTTTTAGCCGCAGCCGGGCTTTGCAGGGGCTGAAAGGCGTTCACTTCCCGGAAAAGACGGGTGAAGTCTCCCGCTGGCTCGGGTGACCCAGACTGCGATGACCCAGACTGCGACTCCCCAGGAGCCAGGTCGCCAATCGAAAACGCTGCCGTCCGTTCGCCTATCTCTTCAATCGGCGGAGGATCTTTCGGTGGTTGGTTCCGGGGGCTGCCGCTTCTTGCCAGGACGGCCCTCACTTCGGCTGCACTCAGCTCGGCAGTCGCGTCGGAGGCGGGACTGCTCACCTTGGGAACAGGGCTGCTTGCTGGCTGCCCGGGCTTGGCAAAGGACTGATAGGCTCGAACCCATTCCTGCAGGGCCACCGGATCAGGCATTTTGGTCGTGATAAACGCCGACGAACTCGGTTCATCGAACCCCGCCTTGACAATGATCCCCGGAGGATTCGGAGCGAGCGCGCAGAATCGCGCGATGATTGAGGCCGTGCTCAACTCGCTGGCACCGGTTGCTTCACACTCGAATGTATAGACGACGACGGGTTCCTGCGTGGTACGTTCGCGAGCCAGAAGCGTGCTGACTCGACCACTGGTCACCATCTCGAGGATTTCGTATTTGTCGGCAAACTTCATTGCGCTCGACGATTCCGCCTGTCCCGCACCGGATAAAGCCCGCTCCCAACGCCAAGGATAGCACCGAGTCCGGCGAATTTGTCTACGATGCAGCGCGCCGAATGGGCCGGGTTCCCTTGACAGTAAAGACCCCAGCGCCTAGCATCTCACTGCGTTGCGACTGCTTGCGTTTCCACTCTCGCGGCGTGTTGCCGTAAATCGGGATTAACTGGGAAGATGCACCCGCAGGGTCAGCCAACTCCGAAAGCGCTTGTTTTGCACGACAGCGGTATGATTGCCAACGACGACATCCTGGGCGCAGTGTCCCAGGATGAGCCACCGGAATTCCGAACTCAACCCTGAGTATGCACACTCTGTTTCCTGACTGCACAAGAGGATGAAGCTGCTTTCCAAGATCGTTTGGTCTGAGGGGATGTACCTGGCGCCCCAGCATTTCCAGGCGCAGAACCGTTTTTTTGAGGATTCCCTCCACTTCGCGACTTCGAGCCTGTGGAACGAGAGTTATGGATTCGCCGCCTGCGAGGTCGACCCCGACGCGCTGCAAAACGGGATCCTGGCGCTGCGCCATGCGCGGGGAATTTTTGAAGACGGCCTCGCGTTTGATATGCCGGAGTGCGACCGGCTCCCGCAACCGCGCAGTTTCGCGGATCTGTTTTCACCGACCGCCGATCACTTGACCCTTTGCCTGGCGGTTCCGCGCTGGCTTCCGGAAGGCAAGAATTGCGAACTTGAAGTTGCGCTCGACGCGACCAGCCGTTATGCCTCTGAGATAGAGACGTTGCACGACGAAAATACGGGTCGCGACGAAAAGCAAGTTGCTCTGGGCCGGAAAAATCTGCGTCTGATCGTGGAATCGGAAGCCACTGCCAGTCTTCTCACCCTGCCCGTGGCGCGCGTAGTGCGCGACGGCGCTGGCCGTTTCGTTTGCGATCCGGTTTTCATTCCGCCCTGCCTTAGGGTCAGCGCGAGTCCCCGCCTGATGAGCCTTCTCAGCCGCCTGGTGGAAATCCTGGAAGAGAAAAGCACCGCGGTTTCGCAGGAGCAGCAGCAGCAAGGCAAAGGCAGGTTTCAGACCGGACTCTCGGCTCGCCAGGTTTCGCAGTTCTGGTTTCTGCACGCCGTCAACTCGAGTCTCACTCCGCTGCGGCACTTGCTGCTTTCCAAGCACGGCCATCCGGAGGAGTTGTTTCAGGAGATGTCGCGTCTCGCTGGAGCTTTGTGCACCTTCGGTCTCGATGCACACCCGCGTTCGCTTCCCAACTATGATCACAGGCGTCCCGATCGCTGCTTCGACGTGTTGGATGATCACATTCGGCGTCATCTGGAAATCGTTGTTCCGGCCCAGGCGATCATCATTCCGCTCAAGCAGACGGGCCGCTATTTCTATGAAGGTGAAGTCAAAGACCAGCGCTGCTTTGGGCGTTCCCGCTGGGTCTTGGGAATTCACTCTCCCATCGGCGAGGCCGACCTGATCGTGAAGGCTCCGCAATTGTTGAAGATCTGTTCGGCTAAATTTGTTCCTGACCTGGTGAAGCGGGCCATGGCCGGCCTGGGGCTGACCCACATTCAGGTGCCGCCTTCGGCCGTCGCCGCCAAGGTGGACAGCCAGTATTTCACCGTCGACCGAAGCGGTCCGTGCTGGGAGCACATCATGAAGACGCGCATGGTGGGCGTGTATGTGCCAGGAGAGTTGCCGACGCCGGAGATGGAGTTGCTTGTTATCCTGGAGAGCTAGATTTTCTGGACCAGTTGCTGGAGAACTTTGGACAGGGGAAATCAGCCATGAGTTCAACCCATATCTCACCGCTCGCCAGCTACCGTGGATCGAGTTCCGCCATGGACCGCCGCGGCTGGAACCTCGCCTTGGAGTTCCAGGAAGTGTTCACCATCGTAGTGCGCCTCCGTTTCAACCGCCAGGTGGTAACCAGTGACGCGAATTCCTTCCGAGCCGAGATGAAAAAGCGTCTTCGCGAAGCCGAGCAGCGGGCGCGCAGCCGCGGTTACAGCGCGGAGGACGTGAAGCAGGCGGTGTTCGCGGTGGTCGCATTTCTGGACGAATCCGTTCTCAGCAGTCGCAATCCCACGTTCGCCGACTGGCCCCGGCTTCCGCTGCAGGCGGAGTTGTTCGGCCATCAACTGGCGGGCGAGATTTTCTTTCAGGAGCTGCAAAAAGCGCTTAACCGCCCGGACACGAACGAAGTCGGCGACTTGCTGGAGGTGTACGGTCTTTGCCTGTGGCTCGGGTTTAAGGGCCGCTTTGCCGCGGGTGGGGCGGGCGATCTGCGGCAAATTCAAATAGCGTTACAGGAGAAGATCCGCCGCATCCGGGGTTCGTCCGGCGCCCTGTCGCCACGCGGCATGATTCCCGCAGACGCAGTGCGTCTGGTGCAAAACGATTCCTGGGTCCGCAGATTGTTGATTGCAGCAATCGTCACAACGGCGGTCACGGTAGCGTTCGGCATCATGTTCAAGTTGATTCTGCTTTATGACGCCTCGGCAATTTCCGTGGCCGCCCGATAGGTGAAGACGAGATAAGGGAGGGTGCATGCTCTACTGGGTAACCGGGGCCGTACTACTGGTTTACCTGGTGCTGGTGTGGTTCTTCGCAGGCTGGTTGAACCCGCCCGGCTCAGGAGTTTGGGTGCTGCGCGTCGGCCTGTGGCTGCTCGGCCTTCTGGGCGCGGGTTTTACTGTCTGGTGGTTCCGCCGGCAGGCTAACGCCGCGGAGGGGTCCGAGAGCACTGGCTTTGTCTCCGGCCCGACCACGGAAGTGGACCTGCTGGTCCGCGACGCCATCCGCAAGCTCAAGAGTTCCTCCATGGGCCGCGGCGCCAGCCTGCGCAACCTGCCTCTGATTTTTCTGGTCGGCGATCCCGGCTCTGCCAAAACCACGACCATCATTCATTCCGCGCTCGATCCGGAATTGCTCGCCGGGCACGTGTATCAGGACAACATGGTTGTGCCCACCCGGGTCGCAAACTTCTGGTATACACGACAGGCGGTGTTCGTGGACGGCGGCGGCGGACTCTTCTCGCAGCCCGACCTGTGGAAACGTCTCATCAAGTTAGTGCAGCCCGGACGGGTTGCCAGCGCGGGCAAACAGCAGCAAGCGCCGCGCGCGGCTATCGTCTGCTTCGACTGCGAGAGTTTTCTTCGCCAGGGAGCGCCCGAGGCTACGCTTTCGGCCGCCCGCCGGCTGGGCACGCGCCTGCTTGAAATTTCCCAACTGCTCGGCATCAGCTTTCCGATCTACGTATTGTTCACCCGGGCCGATCGCCTCGGCGCGCGCGCCGACGGAGGCTCTGCATTTCTGGACTACGTTGCCGGCCTCAGCAAGGATGAGATCTCGCAGGTGCTGGGGGTTACTCTGGCCGTCCGATCATTGCAAGCGACCGGAGTGTATGCCGACGAAGAAACCCGGCGCCTGGAAAAAGCTTTCGATGAATTGTTCTACTCGCTGGCGGAAAAGCGTCTCGATCTGTTGTCTCTCGCAGGCCAAGCGGAAAAGCTGCCCGGCATTTATGAATTCCCCCGGGAACTGCGCAAGCTGAGGAAGATGCTGGTGCAATTTCTGGTGGACCTGGGGCGGCCCAGCCAGTTGAGCGTGAATCCGTTCCTGCGCGGTTTCTACTTTTCCGGGGTTCGACCGACCATCATCGAGGATGTCGCCGCGTCCCTGCCGGAGGCGCAGGCCCCGGAGCCGAGTTACAACGCCAATGCCACGGTGATTTTCGGAGCGGGTGGAATGCGTGCCCCAGAGCCGGTCGCGGCGCCGCGCATGTCGGGTTCGCGCAAGGTTCCGGAGTGGGTGTTCCTATCGCAACTCTTCAACGAGGTACTGCTGAAAGACAGGGTCGCCCTCAGCGCCAGTGGATTCAGTTCACGGGTCAGCCTGCTGCGCCGGATCGCGCTCGCCTCGGTGATTGGCATCGCGCTGGTGTTTGCACTGGGCTTTCTGACTTCTTTTGTAGGAAATTTCTTCCTCGAGCGCAGCGTCAAGCAGGCGGTTGACGATGTCCGTGCCATTCGCGCCACCCCGGGCCAGACTCCAAGCGTCGACCAGTTGCAGAGGCTCGACCGTCTGCGGCAGGAACTGGAAGAATTAGCCACCAATAGCCGGGAGGGCGTGCCCTGGCACCTGCGGTGGTGGATGTACTCGGGCGAAGACATTTACCCCCCTGCCCGGCAAGTTTACTTCGACCAGTTCAGTAATCTGCTGTTTGCCGAGACGCAGGCACGATTGCTGACTGCGCTGCGAGTTGTAAAAGAGAAACCGGAACCGACGGACAGCTACGAAGCCACCTACAACACGCTGAAGGCGTATCTGATCACGACCTCGAACCCGGAGAAAAGTACGAAAGACTTTCTGCCGCCCATCCTTTACGGCACCTGGGCCAGCGGAAAAACCGGAGACGAGCAAACCGGCGCACTGGCGCGAAGTCAGTTCGAGTTTTACAGCGGCGAGTTGTTGGTGTCGAACCCTTATTCTGCGAGTCCTGACACCGTGGCCATTGGCCGCGCTCGGGCGTATTTAAGCAACTTTGGCGGAATCGACCGTTATTATCTTCCCTTAAAGGCAGAAGTCTCCCGCAAGGTTCCAACCGCCAGCTTTAGCCGCCGCTTCCGCGACGCGGCAGACGTCGTCACCAGTCCGCACGACGTGGAAGGCGCTTTCACTCCTGACGGTTTCACGCGCATGCAAGACGCAATCGCGCACAACCGCATCGTCAGCGAAGATTGGGTGCTGGGGAAACTGATTGCCCAGCAACTTGATCAGGCGACCCTGCAACAGCAACTCAGCGACCGCTATAACACCGATTTCATCAAGGAATGGCGCACCGTATTGCAAACTTCCGCGGTGCGCGGCTTTGCCAGTTTTCATGACGGAGATGTGAAACTGGGCCGCCTGATCAGCCCGAGTTCCCCTTTGCTGGAACTGTTCTGGTTTGTCTCGCACAACACGCACGTGCCGCTGCAGCAAATCACGGACAGCTTTCAGCCCGTGCAATCGGTGGTTCCGGACGGTCCACCGGACCAGTACATTCTTCCCAGCAATCAATCGTACGTTGGCGCTCTGAGCAAGTTGAAGTCACAAATCAGCTTGCTGGCCAGCAGTCCCACCGGCACTCAAGACACGAACCTGGTCACGCAGGCATTGTCGGCGGCTCAGGACGCGAGCGGAGCGGTGTCTCAACTTGCCGAAAAGTTTCGCGTTGACTCGCAATTCCACATCGAAACCGTCACCCAGGCTTTGCTCGCACAGCCCATCGATCACGCTCAAGCCTTGATCAAGATGGGGCCCAAAGAAGCGTTGAATGGCGCAGGACACAGATTCTGCGCACAATTCGCGCAGCTCACCGACAAGTTTCCCTTCAATCCCAATTCCGCGCAGGATCTTCCAGTTGATCAGTTGAATGCGCTTCTCGCTCCCAACACCGGAGAATTGTGGAAGTTCTATTCCACAACCTTGGCGCAATACCTGACGAAACAGGGCGTGCGCTATGTGCCGAGTCCCTCGGGAAGCGTGAGGATTTCGCCCGACTTCGAATCCTTCTTCAACCGGACTGCAGAACTCAGCGATGCCCTTTACGCCAACGGCTCGCCCACTCCGCGCATGGCGTTTTCGGTGAAGCAAGTCTCAACTAACATCGATGGACTTGCTCTGAAGGTTGGCAGTGAAACCCTTTCCGGGACAGGACAGCAGAAGAATTTCACCTGGACCGGCGCACCGGAAGAGATTCAGATACTGGCGAAGGACAACTTCCTGGCGAACTGGGGACCGGGGCCGTGGGCCATCTTCCGTTTTGTAAACGAGGGCCGCCCACAGATGAAGGCTTCCAGCACTTACGAGCTCAACTACACGGTCAAGCAGTCGAATGGACAGGACGTCGTGGTCAACGGCCAGAAGAGGTTTTATACCTTCGAACTGCAGTTCAGCGGGTCGAACCCGTTGCGCCTGGCTGATTTCTCCGGCCTGCGATGTGTCGCTCAAGTAACCCGTTAGTCCACGCGGGTCAGGTTGAGCTCTGTACGTTGTCGCCGCGGCGGCGGCCGAAGATTCTTCCGCCCCAGGTCTGTTCCACGGCGCGGATGAGCAGGCAGGTAATGTTGTCGTCGCTACTGCCGCTCTTTGCGGCAGCGATCAGGCCGTCGCAGGCTTCTTCCAGACTCTTAGCGCCGTTGATCACTTCGAGCATGGCGGTGTCTTTGACGAAGCGCGACAGTCCATCGCAGCAGAGCAGCAAGGTATCGTTCTCCTCGAGGCTGAGGTCGGCGAGATCGGGCTCAACGCTGTCCTCGGAACCAAGCGCGCGCACAATGACGTTCTGCATTTCGAAGTGCTCGGCCTCTTCCAACGTAATCATGCCGCGTCTTACTTGTTCCATCACCAGGGAATGATCGGTGGTGAGTTGCTGGATCGCCCCGCCGCGGATCAGGTAGATCCGGCTGTCTCCTACGTGGGCGATGGAGAACAGGTTTTCCTCCACGAGCACGGCCACGATAGTGCAGCCCATGCCGGCCTTTCCGACCTCCCGTGCGGAAGCTTCGCGAATGGCCTTGTTCGCGAGTTGTATTGCGTTGGCCAAAGCATTGGCTCGCTCCGAAACTTCCGCGAAGCCCCGGCCCAGCACCTCCGAACCCCGGCCTTTCTCTTCCTGACGAAAGTACCCGAGGACCGTGTCCACCGCAATCTTACTGGCAACTTCGCCGGCCGCCTGACCACCCATGCCATCGCAGACGACAAAAATTCCGGTGCGCGCGTCGTAACCAAAGTTGTCTTCATTGTTCTTGCGGACCACGCCCACGTCGGTCTTGCCCGCAGCTTGGGTGGTAAGTTTCATCGCAATCCGGTGGCGGCGCTAAATCCTACCGCAGTTGCCGCCGATCGTAAAGAACGACTCTGGAAGAACGACTCTAGTGGTTACCACAGTCACCCCCAAACACGGGTTGCGGTAACTACTACTTCGTAGCACAATAACGAGCGTCCTCGGTTCGACCCGACTTTGCCCAATTTACACTTTGGGCCTTCGCGGGCAGGGCTTAGAATCTAGAATACTGGGGCGAAGTCTTCCGGTCTGCCTTACCCCCGGGCACGCCGACCCGCGCTGCTTCATCATGGCTGCAAGCATACCCAAGAAGATCGGGAAGTACGACGTTCTTGACGTGATCGGCAAGGGCGGAATGGGAATCGTCTACCGGGCTAAGGATCCCTTCCTTGACCGCATGGTCGCCATCAAGATCATGACGATCAGCTATGCCGACTACCCCGACCTGCTGCAGCGGTTCTACCGCGAAGCCAAGGCCACCGCGAACCTCCAGCATCCCAACATCGTTACCGTCTACGAACTGGGCGAGCATGAAGGCAGCCCGTACCTCGCCATGCAGTTCCTGGAAGGGGCAAGCCTCGAAACGATCCTGCGTTCTGGTCAACAGCTGACGCTGCTGCAGAAGATTGACGTTGTCGTTCAAGCTTGCCACGGCCTGTCTTACGCCCACCAGAAAGGCATTATCCATCGCGACATCAAGCCCGGCAACATCATGGTCTTGAAAGATGGCAATGTGAAGATCGTCGACTTCGGAATTGCCCGTATCGGGGACACGAATTTTACCCGCACCGGCCAGTTCATGGGCAGCCTGAACTACATGTCGCTGGAGCAATTGAACGACAAGCTCCAGGTGGATCAGCGAACCGACGTGTATTCCACGGGCGTGGTGCTCTACCAGGTTCTCACCGGGGCTCTGCCTTTTGAAGCCGACAGCACCGGCGCCACCCTGATGAAGATCCTGAACGAGTCGCCGCCGCCGTTCGCGAAATTCATTTCCGAGTTCCCGCCCGAGATCGAAGCCATTACGCTGAAGGCACTGGCGAAAGACCGCGACCAGCGCTATGCCTCAGCCGACGATCTGGCGCTCGATCTGACGCAACTGCTGGACCGCCTCAAGCAGGAACAGATCGTCATCCACATGCAGCAGGCGGAACTTCTCCTGCAGCAGAGCAACCTGTTCCAGGCCAACGATGAACTGATGGAGGTGTTGAAGCTGGACAAGCAGCACACGAAAGCTGCGTCCATGCTGCGCACTCTGCGGAAGCAGATTGAAAAGGAACAAAGCGCCGAGCGCTCGCGCCAACTCCGTGAACAGGCGGAAGAAGCCTTCCGGCGGGAGGAATTCGATCCCGCAATCGGATTTCTGGATCAGGCCATCAACCTGGACGCCACGAACGCCGATCTGCAGCACTTGCGGACCAAAGTCCAGGCCGCCAAGGCGGAAATCGAACACTTGCGGCAGGTCATGCAGCGGGCCGAGAACGCACATCGCGCGGGAAATCTTGACACCGCTAAGCAGGCCATCGAAGAGGTGCTGTCGCGCCGCCCCAACGACACCAGGGTCAAATCGCTCTACCGCATGATCCAGAAGGAATTGGATGAGCGCATGCGGCAGAAGCGCATGGAGAACCTGCTGGAAGCGGCCCGCAAGGAAATGACGAACCGGCGCCACACGGCGGCGTTCGACATCCTGAAGGAAGCGGAAAAGGTTGACCCGGATTCTCCCGCCTTGCGTTCGTTACTCGAAACTTTTACCGCAGCTCGCGATCAGGAGGAGCGGCGGCGCGCCCTCGAGCAGCTGACCCGCCAGATCGAGCAGGCCCTCAACACCGACGATCACCAGTCAGCCCTGAATCTGCTGGCCGACGGGCTACAGCGTTTTCCCGGCGAACCAGCTCTGCTCAAGCTCAAGGATCTTGCTGAGGCGCAAAAACACGCGGCACAGACCAAGTCTTTTGTGCGGGAGAGAATCGCGGCGGCGCGCGAAATTCTAAACGCCGGCAACGCCGCCGGCGCACTCAAAGTTCTGCAGGACGCGCTCAAGAAGACTCCCGGCAACCCGCATCTGGAATCTCTGGTCTCGATCGCGCAAGAGCGTCTGGCCCAGGATCGCGATGATCAGGCCAAAACTCGCTGTATCCACCAAGCCAACGAAGCCTTGGGCAAGCGCTCCTATGACGAGGCAATTCGGGTGCTGGAGGCGGGTCAGGTGCAATTCGCCGCTTCTCCGGAGATTGACAATCTGCTCCGGTTTGCGCGCGAGCAGCAGGCGAAAGAAGCTAAACGGCAGGACGTCGAGAACGCAGTCCGCCGCGCCCAGGAATTCCTGAGGACTCAGGAATACGATCGCGCCATCGAACTTCTGGAGTCCATTCTGTCGCGTGCACCGGACGAAGAACTGAGTATCGTTCTTGAGGAGGCCCGGCGACGACGCGATGATCTCAACGCTAAGATCGCGGCCGCGCTCGCGAGAGGCCAGCAGTTCTTACAGGAGGGCTCAGCCAGCAAAGCCGTAGAGTTCCTCCAGGCTCAACCAACGTCGTTCCGAAGATCGGATCAATTCCGCGAACTGTTGCTCGCGGCAGCCGAGCAGAACAGGCCGAAGGAACCGGAAATAACGGTTGTGCCCCAGCCGGAATTGGAAGCTCCCGAGCCGGCGAAGACCATGATGTGGAGCAGCGTGGCCCCGCCGGAAGTCGAGGCACCCCCTCCGCCGCGAGTCCCAACTGGGCGGGTAATCCCGCAGCCGGCTCCGCTACCGCCACCGAAGACGACGCCTCCTTCCGCGAAGAAGCCGCCAGCGGCGGCGAGACCGGCGGCGAAACCTCGCGCAACCCCGGGCCTCATGCAGCGTTTGACGACACAGCAGAAGCTTCTCGCTGCGGGCGCCGTCGGCATGGTTTTGTTCATCGTGCTGCTCATTGCGATTTGGCCTTCTGCCAAGGTTGGCACCCTCATCGTGCGCAGCAATGTGGACGGAGCTGAGGTGCTGGTGAACGGCACGTCAAAGGGCACGGTCGGAGCCAGCCATGCGCTGACTATCAAACTGAACGAGGGCCACTACGAAATCCGGCTGCAAAAGAACGGATACCAAGCTTCTACGCTTCCGGTCGATATCGCAAAAGACAAGGAAATTCAGCTTCCTCTCGACCTGACTCCGATGGTAGTAGCCACGGGGACATTGAGGGTGCAGGCGAACGTGGATGCGGTCGATGTGTTCATTGACAGCGATCCGAAGCGGATCACCGACGGCAGGCAGTTAGAGGTAACGCTTCCGGCAGGACCTCACGATGTCCGGGTCGACAAAAAGGGCTACGACCAGTTGCCGCTACAGTCAGTTCGTATCGAAAAAGACGGCACATTTACGCTTCCGGTCACACTGACCGAGACTAAGGGCACTCCCAGCTTTCTGGAAATCCGATCAAGGCCCGGAGCAAGAATCAGTGTTGATCAGAAATATCGAGGGACCGTCGGAGCCGATGGCCTGCTGCGACTGCAGGTCACTCCCGCGCAACACCTGGTAGAAGTGGCCGAGGACGATTTCTTCCCGTGGATGCAAGAGGCGCCCGTAAAGCAAGGTGAAACTGTATCTTTGGTCGCGACCCTGACGGCCAAGCCGGTTGCTCCGAAACCCGCGGCGGCCATCGTTTCATTCACCGGGCCCACGAATCCGATTTCGCCGGGTGAAGCCGCACGGATCACGTGGGAGACCAAGGGTGCAAGAGAGGTTGATATCGAGGGCATTGGCTCCAATCTCGGGCCCAGCGGCTCGCGGGAAATACAGCTCACGCAGAGTAGAACTTTCAAACTGATCGCGAAGGGTGAGAGCCAGACTGCCGAACAAACCTTGACGGTGACCGTCGCCGCCGCGCCACCGAAAGCCCCGACGGTTTCTTCGTTCACCGCGAATCCACCCAGAATCAAGCAAGGGGATTCAACCACGCTGACGTGGTCCGCTACCGATGCCCAGTCCGTGACCATCGAGGGCGTCAGCGCGAACCTGCCCGCAAGCGGATCCCGTCAAGTTGCGCCGGCCCAAAATACCAGCTACAGGCTGACGGCGATGGGGGCGGGCGGCACTGCGAATTCTTCCACCATGGTCACCGTAGAGAAGAACGCGCCTCCGCCCCCACCTCCACCTACTAATGATGAGAGTGCGGCGATAAAGAAAGCTCTTGACCGTCTGGCTGCGGCCTACGGGACGGAACTGGTGAGTGAAGTAAAGAAGGAATGGATTGGCATGAATAAGCAGCAAGAAAAAGGCCTGGGGGAGACGTTCTCGAGTCCTGCCTTGAAGGCCTTGTCCATACAGTACGATCCCTGCAGCGCGCCGGTAATCAACGGAGATAGCGCGACCATCACCTGCACCGAAGCGATGTCGTACACGGCGGAAAGAAAACGCCGAACGGATAATAATCCGATGGCGATTTCCCTGAAGAAGGTCTCCGGCGTCTGGCGCGTCGAATCCAAGTTCCCCGCCAACAAGTAAGAGAGAATTTCCCTCAATTGCTTGTCTTACCGGTTGAGCGCCCATCTCAGCGCGGAGGTTCGGCCTGATACTGCCTGCATTGCCTTCTGCCCACGACCCAGTTTTTCCATTTGTGCAAACCGCCAGATCACCTGTCTGGTTCGGTCCATATTTTGCAGTTGACAGGCGGAATCCGAGGATGATATCAGTTCAGTCCTCGTGGTATGTGTACCTGTTTCTGTACGCTGCTCGTTCCTTCCCCCTTTAGGGTGATCTACTATGCGCTTCTTCGCTAGAATTCTGACGGTATTGTGGTGTCTTTTTTTCGTTTCCCTGTTAGGAGTGCCAGCCGCGAATGCTGCTGACGAGGGACGCGATGCGTCATCCTTCGCCCAGAGCTATGGCGATCTTGCCCTGAGCTTTGAGGCCAACCAGGGCCAAAGCGATAGGCAGGTGCGATTTTTATCGCGAGGGAACGGTTACTCTTTCTTCCTGACGCAAACCGGAGCGGTGCTGACATTTTCGCGAGACTCGCACTCCGACGCCGTTCTGCGGATGCAATTGGCGGGCGCGAATCCTAGCACGCGCATTCAGGGCGTCAACGAGTTACCCGGCAAGAGCAATTATTTCCTTGGGAACGATTCCAGCCGATGGCGCACCGGCGTTCCCACCTATTCCCGCGTGAAGTATGAGAATGTTTATCCCGGCATCAGCCTGGTCTACTACGGCAATCAGCGGCAATTGGAATACGATTTTGTGGTCGCTCCAGGCGCGGACCCGCGGCAAATTCGGCTGACCGTTGCAGGAGCGCGGAAGCTCAAAGTAGATGCCGAGGGCAATCTGCTTCTGCAAAGTGCAGGCAGCGATGTCCGACTGCTGGCGCCCAAGGTCTACCAGCAGATTAGCGGACAGAAGCGAGAGATCGCAGGCCAATGGAAGCTGGAAGCGAATGTCGCCGGATTCCGCCTGGGTGCCTACGACCGCACTCAGCCCTTGGTGATCGATCCCGTCCTGATGTACTCAAGCTTCCTTGGCGGCAGTCAGACCAATGCGCTGAGCCGAATTGCAATCGATGCTGCGGGCAATGCTTATGTAGCGGGGTACACCGCCTCGGGTAACTTCCCCGCGGCACCTACCCCGCAGGCCATGACTTTCGGCGGAGGCGCACCGTCGCGCGGTGCGTTCGTCGCCAAAATCGATCCTTCCGGCTCCAACTTGCTGTACTCGACTTACCTGAGCGGCAGCACTGACGAAGAGGCCACGGGCCTGGCCGTTGACAGCTCGGGCAACATCTATGTGGCGGGCAACACACACTCGACCGACTTCCCCACGACGAACGCCTTCCAGTCCACTTGCGCCACGCATACTCAAGCGGGAACCTGCGCCAGCGCCTTTCTTACCAAGATCAGTCCCACGGGTGACGCGCTCGTATTCTCTACCTACATCGGCGGCAGTGGAGGAGAGTCCGCCCGTAGCCTGGCCATCGACTCAACGGGAAGTGCGTATGTTCTTGGCGTAACGTCCTCGCTCGACTTTCCGGTCACCGCCGCCGCCGCGCAAGCCAAGTGCGGTGGTGCGTGCCAGCAGAATGCCTTCGTGGCGAAGTTCACTCCCTCGGGCGACAGTCTTGCCTATGCCAGCTTTTTGGGCGGCAGCGGTGTGGATGACGCGGCTGACATTGCAGTGGACGCATCCGGCAATGCCTATGTCACAGGCCATACCACTTCGGCCGATTTCCCGATGGTCACGCCCTATCAAAAAGCCTGTACCGCAAACACGACCTCTTCGTCCCCGGCCTGTGTCGCGACGGCCTTCGTCGCCAAGATCAACGCGGACGGTTCCGCATTCGCCTATTCGACCTACCTGGGCGGAAGCAAGGGAAGTCAGGCCTCTGCTATCGCGGTGGACTCTCACGGCAGCGCTTACGTAACCGGCAGCACGCAGTCATCCGACTTCCCGGTGTTGAAGGCCTTCCAGAAATCCTGTGGACTCGATCCGGCTTCTGGGCAATGCAGTATCGATGCTTTCCTGACGAAACTCGCGCCCTCGGGCAAGACTCTGTTGTACTCGACCTACCTTGGCGGCTCCGGTCGCGACGAAGCTTCCGGTATTGTCGTCGATACCGCGGGCAATGCCCACATCGTGGGCCGCACCGAGTCCACCGACTTTCCTACTGCCCGTCCTTTGCAATCTCAACTCAAAGGAACCAGCGACGCCTTCGCCGCGCGTTTCAGCGCCAATGGCAGCTCGCTCTCATTCTCGACCTATCATGGCGGCAGTGCGACCGAGTCCGGCAACGGCATTGCGCTGGACGCAAAAGGCAACATCTATCTCGCAGGCGAGACCTCATCGCCCGATTTCCCCACGAACCACCCCTTTCAATCCAGTTGCGCCGGTACCTGCGCCAACGCCTTCGTCAGCAAGATGTCGCCGCCACCCCCGGCTACTGCTCCAACCATCACCAGCGCAGCCAGCACTACGTTTACGGTCGGCACGGCGGGCACGTTCACGGTTACGACGACCGGCTCGCCAACTCCGGCCATCGACGATGGCGGCGCGACCTTGCCTACCGGAGTCAGTTTCGTTGACAACGGCGACGGCACCGGAACTCTGAGCGGGACTCCGGCCAGCGGAACCGGCGGGACCTACCCCATCACGTTCACTGCGTCCAATGGCACGCTACCCGATGCCACGCAAAGCTTCACCTTGACCGTGAACGAGACTCCGAGCGTAATCGGTCCGTCCAGCCTGACCTGTACGGTCGGATCAGCTTGTTCGGCGGGCATGTCAACCTCGGGCTTCCCAACACCCACGATGAGCGAAACCGGAGCCCTGCCGACTGGAGTAACGTTCACGGACAACGGCGACGGGACGGGCACTCTGGGGGGCACGCCTGCAGTAGGGACTGGAGGCACTTACAACGCAGTCACGGTCGACGCGTCGAACGTGGCGGGATCGGCTCCTCCCCATCCCGTTCCTATAACCGTCAACGAAGCGCCCGCCATCACCAGCGGCAACAAAGCCACGTTCACGGTCGGCGCAGCTGGCACTTTCACTGTGGTAACAAGAGGATTCCCCTTCCCCACTATCACTGAGACCGGGGCTTTGCCCACTGGCGTGACATTCACTGACAATGGCAACGGCACCGCCACGCTCGCCGGGACGCCAACGGTCAGCGGCACGTTTACGCTCACCATAAAAGCCACCAATACGGTGAGTACCGCCAACCAGACTTTCACCCTCACCGTGAACAAGGCGCCAACGATTACCAGCACCAATGCCACGACATTCACGGTAGGCACTGCGGGTACGTTCACGGTTACCACCAGCGGCTCTCCAACACCGACCCTGAGCGAGACGGGTGCTCTGCCCAGCGGCGTCACCTTCGTTGACAACGGCGATGGCACGGCGACCCTGGCTGGAACTCCTGCGGTGGGCACCGGTGCAAGCTATAGCCTCACGCTCAAGGCGACCAACGTCGTGGGCACCGCCAACCAGGCCTTCACTCTCACGGTGAACGAGCCCCCATCGGTTAGCAGCAGCAACGCCGCAACGTTCACCGCAGGTACAGCTGGTTCTTTCACAGTAACGACCAAGGGCTTCCCCCTGCCGGCTTTGACTGAGACTGGCGCTCTGCCCAGTGGCGTCACCTTCACGGACAATGGCAACGGCACCGCTAAGCTCGCCGGGACCGCTGCTGCCGGAACCGGTGGAACCTACGTCCTCACGCTCCATGCTGTCAACACGCAGGGCACGGTCACGCAGTCGTTCACGCTGACCGTGGACGAAGCGCCGTCCTTCACCAGTACCAACAGCAAGACCTGCCAGGTAGGCCTGGCCTGCCCGTTCACGGTGACAACGAACACGACCGCCTTCCCGACTCCGACTCTCAGCGAAACTGTGGCGCTGCCCACCGGAATCTCATTTACCGATAATGGCAACGGCACGGGCACGCTTTCCGGGACTCCGGCCGTTGGGACCGGTGGCGTGTACTCACTTAGCTTCAAGGCGACCAATACAGCGGGCACATCCACCCAACCATTCACATTGACCATTGCAGACTTTACGGCAGGTTTGACCATGGTTCCCGTTACCATGTTCCAAGGCGGCAGCGGCGCAGGCACGCTGACGCTGACCGCCGTCAACGGCTATACGGGAACAATTACGCCCGCATGTTCTGCGGCAGGCGTGTGTACATTCAATCCAACTTCGGTGACCGTGCCGAACGGAGGGAACAACAGCCAGACCTCAACCGTCACCGTGAGTTCCACCAACGGTACTCCGGTAGGAAACTACACGGTGAACGTGACCTCAACCGACGCTGCCGGCGATTTCCACACCGTAGCCCTACCCTACAACGTGGAATGCGCATACGCGTTGGCGAGCCCCACTCTTACTCCGCTCTCGGGCGGAGTTGCCAACCCATACCCCTTCGCCGTGAGCGTGACTCAGACGAACGGGGGCAGCAATTGCCCGTTGATGGCGACAGCCAGTACGCCGCCGTTCACGTTCTTGAATGGGACAGTCTCAGGCGGTACGGTAACGGTTAGTGGATCCGACACTGGAAATGGGACCTCTTTCCCGGTGAACTTCCAACTCCCCGACAACACTGGTGAGAGCGCCGTCATCAACTCCCTGCAGGTCAGCTTTTTCGCGGTCGCTCCAGCCCCGAGCACGCTCAATTTCAGCGTGGTGCAGGAGGCAACGCTGACTCCCCCGGCGGTGA
The DNA here is from genome assembly GCA_963825155.1 of uncultured Acidobacteriaceae bacterium. GTDB lineage: Bacteria > Acidobacteriota > Terriglobia > Terriglobales > Acidobacteriaceae > Sulfotelmatobacter. The sequence continues at coordinate 378,566 of CAWGRZ010000012.1, forward strand.
TTGCGGGTGGATCTACGCAGGTAACCGTTCCCATGAGTTCGTCGTGGCCGGCCGGCAGCCAGGTCCAGTACGCTTCCGCCTGCGGCGTTGTAGGACCCAATGGAAGTCTGGATCCCACCAACAACTTCGGCATCACCTGCTCGTCGTCTACGGCGACGGAGGTGACCATCCAGACCTCTCCCAGCACGGTGGCGATGCAAATCCAACACCGCGCGCGGCCGCTATCGCCTCTGTATATGCTCGCTCTGGCCATGCCGGCAATTGTGTTCCTGGGCACGGGCGCAACCGGATTCGCATTCCGGAAAAGATTGGCGAGATCTCGCTGGCTCAAGGTGCTCAGCCTCCTGACTCTGGCCTTGCTGCTGACCCTGATTTCGTCCTGCGGCGGTGGCATCAAGGGCACCATCGGCCAGCCTGGAAACAGTAACAATTTCACGATCACGGTTCTGGGCACAGTCACCGACAGCACCGGAGTGGTGGAGGGAGTGGAAGTTCAGACAATTTCGCTTCCTGTGACTCCGCAGATCTGAGCCAGGCGTCTTGACTGCTGGGCGCGGAAGAGTTTCTTGTGGATGAAAAGGTCTTATGAGGAAATCAAATGGCTAAACGCGGCTTGATTGTTACGTTGTGGCTTGCACTGTCGGGTTGCCTTTGCGCGAGTGCTCAAATCGTGGACGTTTGCCCTTATTCGCCGCAGCACAAATCCGGCTTGGCGTGCCTTATTCCCGATGCAACTGCCACGGGTACCCAGCAGAACCTCGCCAATTTCAATACGACCATCGCTCAGGTGATCGGCCAGTTGCCTCTCGCTGTGCCGGTCTCAGGCTTTGTGCTGGGTTTCGACAAGAAGCTCGGCATTCCCGTCGAAGAAAACCAGAACCTCGGGTCGGTCATCACGGAGCGCGGAGACACGATCGGCAAAAACAAACTCTTTGTGGGTTTCACCTTTCAGCGCTTTACGTTTCAGACCATCGACGGGACCAAACTGAACCAGTTACCGCTTGTGTTCCAGGTCTCCGGGACCAACCCGCAGACGGGATATTCCCTCAACAACCTGAGCGCGAACGTCAACCAGTACACCGGGATTGCCGCGTTTGGATTGACCGATCGGGTGGACGTTTCGGTGACCTTACCCTTCGACCGGGTCTCTCTTTCTGGAGGGCACTCGAGCGGCCTGATCAACCTTACCAACGCGATATGCCCCCCCAGTTGCGGGACCTCGATTCTGCCTACGTCGGTAACTGGCTCCGCGAGCGGGGTTGGAGACTTGCTGGTCAGTTTGAAGGGCACCGTGCTCAAAGCCGAAAAATCGAGGCTGGCGCTGGGCCTGGAGGCTCGTTTCCCAACCGGTGATGCCTACAACCTGCTCGGCTCGGGAGCCTATGGACTCAAACCGTTCGTGGTCTTTTCCCGGCACGCCGGCAGGTTCACTCCCCACGTCAACCTGGCCTATCAATGGAACGGATACTCGGTTCTGCGCATCAACCCTTGCTACTTCGCCAGCAGCAACCCCTGCAACGGCGGGAGCGGGTTGCCCACTTTGCGACTGCCGGACAGTCTCAACTACTCTGCTGGCACCGACGTGGGCATCGTAAAGAAGCTCAGCCTGGTCGCCGACCTGGTCGGACAGCGATACTTTAACGCTCCCAGGGTTACGGCCGCCGCGCCCGTCGCGACTCCTCAGCTCAATCCTAATTCGAATCCGAGCGTGGGAGTAGCGGACGGTTCCTACAACCTGGACAACCTCGGCCTAGGCTTGAAACTGAATCCCTTTGGACATTTGATTCTCTCGGCCAATGCCTTGATCCGCCTGGATACCGGAGGTCTGCGGCCAGCCAGGTTCGTGCCCCTGGTGGGCTTGTCGTACCGATTCTGAAACCGGGCCGCTGTCATCAGGACGCAGCCCTGAGGGCTATTCCGGGCTTTGCTCCTTCCGGAACTTGGGGTAAACTTAGCCCCCGTCCGGGGGGTGTGCCTATGAAAGGATTGCGATCGTTGTTGAGCCTCTGGCCGACCACGCCCCCCCGTCGTGCACCCGGCCTTATCCGACTTTCTTCACAGCTTCTGTTCATGACCGCACTGGTCGCGATGCTTTCCGGCTGTCCAAGCAAAACACCGGTGGCGCAGGCTCCCCCTCCCGCTCCTCCACCTCCGTCGCCGACCGCGTCCATTGACGTCGCACCGTCTACTGTGCAGCAAGGGCAGCCGGTCACGATCACCTGGAAGACGGAAAACGCCAGCGATGTGGCGATCGAGCAAATTGGAGCCGTTGAGCCCAGCGGTTCCCGAACCCTGACGCCCACTGAGTCCATCACCTACCACCTCACGGCCAAGGGCCCCGGCGGGGTCCAGGAGTCGGACGCACGAGTCACGGTGGTCGCGGCGTCGGCGCAAGGCACGGGCCCAAGCGACGAGTCGGCTCCCTCGGATGCCAATCGGCTCGACGTATTCTTCGACCTCGACGATTTCTCAATCCGGCCTGACCAGGTCGCCACCATCAGGAGTGATGCCGAGTTTCTCAAGGAGCACGCCGACATGCGCATCGTGGTGGAAGGCCATTGTGATGAACTGGGCTCGACGGAATACAACCTGGCCCTGGGAGACAAGCGCGCCGTGGAGGTCATGATTGCCCTGGAGAAGGCCGGCATCAATGCCGCCCGCATGCGCACCGTCTCCTACGGAAAAGAATTGCCGGTTTGCACGGAACAAAGCGAAGGCTGTTGGCGGCTGAATCGGAGAGCCCACATCACACCGGATGTCGAGCGTTGAGCATCTCGCGTTGAGCATCTGGGTCGCGCATTTTTAATCGGGGAGTCGGAAAGTGCTGGTTCGTATCCTACGTAAGTTACTTCCAGTGTCGGCGATATGTTTCGCGCTGCTCGGCGTGAATACTGCGTGGGGGGCGGGCTCCGCTCCGCTTGAGGCCCCGCTGCCGCAGGCCGACCAGGAGACTCTCTTCAATCAGGCAGTAGCGGTTTATCAGCAGAATCAATTCACTCCCGCGCTCGATAAGTTCCAGCAGGTGTCCGGGCCTCATGCTCAAGAGGCGAAGCAGTACATCGCGAAAATCAAGGCGTACAAGGAGGCGATGTCAGCCGCGAAGAGCATCCTGGACCGCAATGCCGACGAACGCGATGCGCGCAGCCTGGCCTACGCCATCGACGAACTGCAGCAAGCCATCAAGATCAAACCCGACGGCCCCTGGCAGCCGATGCAGCAACTGGAACAGGCCCGCCAACAAAAAGCGGAAATCGATAAAGCTCACGCCGCGAGCAACCAGGCGGCGGATCGAGGACTCTGCGACAAAAGTCTGACGGCGGCAGAGGAACATGCCTACAAAGAAGCGGCCCAGATCAGTTGCCTGCTGGCGGACGACAGCCCGGCATATTCCTGCGGCGGGAACGAAGCTGTTTACCTGTGTGCGCTGTATACCGAAATGGCGAAGATGGACAAGAGCAGCCCCGGCAGCCATCTTCCGAATGATCGTGGCCCAGTTGAAACGGTAGCCAATTCTGGCAATCTCGACAATGGCAAAGCAGCATTCGACAGAAATGACTTCGCGCGCGCACGCGCTCTGTTCCAGCGAGTCACGGGCGACGCGAAACCAGCTGCTGACGAATTTCTGAACAAGATCTCCCGCTATAACGATTCGTTCGCGAACGGCGATAAACTCAGCCGCGACGGCAAGTACGATCAAGCCCGCGCATCGTTTCTGAGTGCGGCGAGCATCAAGGCAGACGGCCCTGGCAATCCACAGGGCCGCGCCTCCACCATGGAATTATTTCTGGGCCTGGATCAGTTCTATTCGGGCGATTACGTCTCCGCCACGCAACACCTGGACGCCTGCCTTAGCGCCCAGACCGGCAAGCAAGCTCTCGCCCGCTTCTACCTGGGAGCGAGCAAGCTGGCTCGTTTCTTTGTAACGGGAGGCGAGGACTCAGCCCTGCACCAGGACGCGCTCAACGATCTCAAACTGGCCAAGCAAGCGGGATTCAAGACCACGGGACAGGACGTCTCCCCAAAAATACTTCAAGCCTACCAGGATCTGTCGTTCTAATTGCAGCCTGGTCCTAACTGCGACCGGTCCCATGCTGGGCCGGCGATGCGTCCACAATTTATCGGCAGACCCAGTTTTGACTTGAATTCGTCCTGACCGGGGGTAGAATGCAGGCAATAGTCTCCCGCCTTGGAGGTCCCCGATGAGGTCATCCATTCTCCTGTTTGCTCTTTTGCTTTCCGCTTCGTTTGCTCAGGCGCAACGCGCCGGCTATACGCCCCCTAGCGTACGGCCGCATGAGGAAGCCACGGGAACTTCGGCCCAGGGTACGTTTGAGATGGCCAAAAGCCAATTCGACAAACGCGTAGCACCAATCCAGCGACTGTCGAGCGCTGATCTGGCAAAACTCAAACAGGATGCTGATGAACTAGCCACCCTGGCACAATCCATCCCGCCCGACGTGGACCAAACGACGAAGGGATTACTGCCCAAGGATCTAGGTCAAAAACTCAAAAGGATTGAGAAGCTGTCCAAGCAGTTGCGCTCGCGCATCTCTCACTGACGGAGCGAGTTTTGCCGGGCTCCCCGCGGATGGTGCGCAATCGCACGAGACCTAATCATTGCCCACCAGCCGGTTGAGATCCGGCTTCCGGAAGACCGCGAAGCACGACGCGCCACCTTGTTCCGGCACCGTGACGTCAACGCTCTTCACTTCATGATTGGGTCCCAGAAGCGTGACGCTGTACTGACCGGGTGGAAGCTTCACTCGCAGTGGCGTCTCCTGGCCGATGATGCTTAGCGCACCTGCTGTCGTGGGAGACACGGCAGTGACGGTCGCCCAGGGCTCCGCGTTAATTTCTGCGTAGGTATAAGTTGCGGTCGCGCCTGGACCCACCGGCTTCGGTCGCGCCTGGCTCGCCGATTTCGGCTGCACCATCAGCCAGACAAGCACAGCCGCCAGCACCACCACCGCGATGCCAAGCCACACCATCGGACGAGACCATGTAGACGGCTCCGGTTCCAGAAATTCCCGGAGTTCCGGTGCGATCTCCGGTTTCTCAGAGTCGCGGGGCGCTTCGGCTCTCGGAAAAAGAGCGTCGTGCGCCGTTTCGGAAGTCGCCACACGAGCGGGCTCCGCGGTTGGGGCTGAGCCCGCCGCCAGTTGCGGGACGACGGGTCCCACTTCAGGGAGTTTTTCTCCGGAGCCAGGTCCAACAGGAACCGTGTCCGGATTGACCGTCTCCTCCTTGACTCTGCCCGGTTGCATCATGGCCGTGGCGTTGAGAGCCGGAATCTCAGCGGTCGGCGTACCCAGCGTGCTCCCCCAATCGGGCGGGGCGGGGCGATTCAACTCATCCTTCTTGTCTAGTCTCTGATCCTTGTCCAGTCTCTGATCGAGCACTTCCTTCTTCAGAGCTTCAACCTGCTGCATCCACTGGGGAGGAAGCTGCGAGACATCGTCCTTCACATTCTCCAGCGCCTGAACGGCCTCGGGGGCCTGGCCCAGGTACCGCAGCATGCGGGCATCCGCCATCGCCTTTTCCACCTTATTGACGGTAATAACGAACTGCCTTTGGCGCTCGGCAGCTTTCTGCTCGCGCAACTTCTCTTCCAGTCGCGCAATGATCTGGCCTGCCAGGGTTCGGGCCCCAGGGTCGTCCGGCAATATTTGTTGCGCATCTTCTACAGCACCCTTGGCCGCTTCCAGGTCCCCCGCTTTCAATGCCGATTCCGCGCGCTTCAGACCTTCGCGGTACCGGACCGTCCGGGCCTGAGCCTCCCGAACCGCGTCCCGCAAACCCGGGAAGACCGACCCCTCAGGATCGAGTTGCATTCCCTGATCAATGAACTGCAGCGCCTCCTCCAGCTGGTTTTTGCGGAAAGCCTCTTCAGCCTTCATCTGCAGTTGCAGAACCTGCTGCTCGCGCTGCTGTTGCTCCTGCCCTTGCTTGATGACCCGCAGTAAGTCCGAGGCCTCGGTGTTCTGGCGGGTCACTCTTAGCACTTGCACCACTAGCTGCCGGGCGGTCGTAAAGTCCTTGCGCTTTAGGGAGTCTGCTGCTTGCTGCAGCGTATCCGCCAGCATCTTTCTTTCGTAGCGCTGGTGCACTCGCGTCAGATCCAGGGCAAAGTCTTCCGGCGTTGAATAACGCTCGTCGCGATTCTTGGCCAGAGCCTTCTGCAGGATCCCCTCCAGTTCATCGGGGCAGTCCTTCATGTATTGGGTGAGCGGCGGGGGCGGGTCCTGAATTATTTTTTTCAGCGTGGCTGCGGTCGTCCCACCGTCAAATGGAAGCACTCCGGTCAGCAACTGGAATAAGACCACGCCGGTGGAGTAAACGTCGGTTCGCACATCCACTTCAACATTGCCACTCAACTGTTCGGGAGACATGTAGTTCAAGCTGCCCACCACATGTCCGGTGCGGGTCAGGCGGCTCCCGCCCAGCACGGCAATTCCGAAATCCACAATCTTCGCGGTTCCGTCCCCGAGGATGACGATGTTGGCCGGTTTTATGTCCCGATGAACCAACTGGCGTTCGTGGGCATAGGTCAGCCCGTTGCAGACCTGAAGGATGATTCCCAGTTTCTCGGCAACCGGCATGGGGCGCTGGGACACAATGATGGCTTCCAGGCTCACACCCTCAAGGTATTCCATGACCAGGTAGGGAACGCCATCCTGGTGCCCGAGTTCGTAGACGGTCACGATGTTCTGATGATGGAGACTGCCGGTATACTTCGCTTCCCGATAGAACCGGATCAGGAGATCCGGATCGTCAGCCGCTGCGGTCAACACCTTGATCGCAACCGCCCGCCCGATGCGGGGATCGTTCCCTCGGAAGACCGTCCCCATGCCGCCGCGCCCAATGACATCTACGATGTCGTACGCACCGATCCGACTGGGCTTAGCCAGAGACGAGTCCATGAGTCTGATTCACCTCAGAGGCAGGGTAAGCAGAACCGAAGGTCGAAGGAACCATGCCAAAAGCCGCCCCGGTTCTGACGAGCCCCTAGGTTAGTGCTGGCAAGCGTAACTTCAAACGATCAAATTTGCAAATATCTGACAGCTTAAAAATAGCAATTTGAGGTGGGCGGTGAAGAATGGAATTGGGCCGTTACTGGCTTATGTCAACGACCCCAGCGCCCTTACGAGGGCAGCTCTTGCGGAATTTCGCCATACGATTCTGACTTTCCGCTAACCGGTTCCCTTCATGTCCAGAACCACCCAGTGGCTGGACTGCCCCCTGAGCTGAATCGAGACTCGGGCTGGCCCTACTTCTTTGGTTTTGCCTTTGCCAACGCCGTAGATCAGCGTTTCAAGACACTCGACGTTTGCCGTGTCGGCCGCTACTTTGGGAACGGCACACTGCAATCCTAAGCGTGGTTTCGACTCCGCTCCCTTGAACGCTTCAAACACATTCTTGAAGGCCTTGGTGTGCTGCCGGTCGAGGTCAGGCCAAACCTGCTTTACCTGGGGAAGACTCAGGCTTTCGAAAGCGATTACATAGTGCTCCAACGTCTGCTCCATCCCGTCCACCTCGTCGTTTGAAGCGAGGCGAAAGCTAGCGGTGGAAAGCTGAGCCTGTGACACGCTGGGCGACGCCACAATCTGGACTCCTTGCGCGCCCCGTTGGAAGATAGCAGGGCGGACATCGCCCCCCGAACCAGCCGCCGGATTGGTCTTCTGCGCAGCGCTGAGACCTACTAGTATGATGCACAAACACAAGGACTTACACGCACCGACAGATGGCATGAAAAATACTCCTCTGTGGGCAAGCGTATTCCGTGGAATCTCTTCGAACAAATTACGAATGGCCAACATCCGCAGTCGGCCTCGCAATGCGAATCCGGGAAGGAAACGCGTTCAATCGCGGGTAACCGATCCGCGGTTACGACCGGTGGGAAGGCATTCGTAAAGCAACGACTTCTAGAAGATGGGAATGGGTAAAAATTCGCCAGCCCGCGCGCTGCGGGATTCCGGACTCCCCGTGCACAGGCGGGTCAAGAATTTCTCTTATCCTGCGAAGGCGCCTGCCCGGAGTCTTTCACTGCTCCCTTCGGCAACATCCAGGCGTACTTCGCATAGCTCTCCGATCAGACTTCCCGCCCAGCGATATACGTTGTGCTCGCGGACCACCTTCCGCATGCGCTGCATGCGCATCTGCTTCTCCTCCGGTTGCATTTCGAGCGCCGCTCGTATCGCCTCCGCGGTCTGATCGATGTCGTAGGGGTTGACCTGAAGGGCGTCCCGCAATTCGCGAGCCGCGCCGGTGAAGCAACTGAGAATCAGCACGCCGCGTTCGTCCTGCCTGGTTGCGACAAACTCCTTGGCCACCAGATTCATTCCATCATGCAAAGAGGTCACCAGGCACAAATCCGCAGCGCGGTAATAAGGGGCGATTTCGCTGTGACTGTGTTGCCGGTTCAGCAAGACAATCGGTTTCCATTGACCCGTCTGGAAGCGCCAGTTGATGCGGTCGGCTTCCGTTTCCACTTCGGCCTGAAGGTCATGGTAACGCTTGATGTGGGTGCGGCTGGGAGCGCCAATCTGGACAAAAGTAAAGATCCCCTGGTAGGTCGGATGCTTTTCCAGAAACCGTTCCACCGCCAAAAACCTCTCCAAAATCCCCTTTGTGTAGTCCAGTCGATCGACTCCCACTCCCATGCACGTCGCTTCGACGCCGAGGGCCTTCAGCAGCGTCGCCCGTTCCTCATAGGCCGACGCGGGCGGCGGCTCGACTGGCGCGTCGGCGAATTCCACACTGATGGGGAAGGGCCGCACCGCGGTGTGATGATCCAGCCGCTGCACCGAGAAGTGCTCCCAGTCGATGCGCGACTCCACGATCCGGTCGATCGTTTGCAGGAAATTGTTGCAATGCGACTGAATCTGGAACCCGATGAGATCGGCGCCCAGCAACCCGTCCACTAGCTCCCGCTGCCAGGGACAGATTCCGAATGCTTCCGGATTGGGCCACGGAATGTGCCAGAAGATGGCCACGCGCGCATCGGGTCGGCTCTGCTTGATCATCCTCGGTAGCAGGGCAAAATGGTAGTCCTGGACTAACACCACGGGACGGCTGATGCTCTCCATCTCTTCCAGCAGGGCATCCGCAAACTTTCGGTTCACCTCTTGATAGTGCTTCCAATCGCTGGCTCGGAATAAAGGACGCGTGTGGGCGATGTGGCACAGTGGCCAGAGACCCTCGTTGGCAAACCCGTAATAGTAGCCTTCCTCTTCTTCCTTGGTTAGCCAGATTCGCCGCAGGGTGTAACGCGGATCGTCTGGCGGAACCTGCAACCGGTCGTGCCCGTCTACTGCTTCGAGGTCGCCATCGCCAGACCCGTGTGCGACCCAGGTGCCGTCGCAGGCGCGAAGCACCGGTTCGATCGCCGTGACCAGCCCGCTGGAGGGTACACTGACTTCTACCGACTTGCCTCTCCGGACGTGCATGTATGGTTCACGGTTCGAAACCACGAAGAGTCTGCCGTCCTCCAACCGGGCGCGCACGTGTACGGCCAGCCGGTCGGCCGTCCAGATAGATTCTCCGGTATCGCGTAATCGAGCTTCCAACTCCGCGGCCGAGCGGGCAATATTGAGGCTCTCCGCGAACGTGGCCACCTCCCGCGCCAGCGGACGAAACAGTTCCAGGTCCGGCGCCTTTATGCGGGCCGACATGCGTCCTCCGGTGCGCAAGACTTTCATCCAGTGGGCAGTTCGCGCGATCGGCCCAGCGATGCTCCAGCGGACAATCAGCAACGTGATTAGAACGATGAGGAAGACATGCGCCAGGGCGCTCAGAAAGGTTTCGCGCCAAATACGAAGGCTCTCCGCTCGGATGTACCCAGCGTCGTGGACAATTGCCAAACTGCCAATGAGTTTGTCATCACGATGCAATGGCAAGGCGTAGATTTGGACCGAGGTGCTCCCAATCCGGAGAGAGGTGTTCGCGCCATGATCTTCTTTGAGCGCCTGCAGCACAACGGCGGGAGCACTGGCCATCAGCGGCTCCAGGTTTGTGGTGACGGCAATCGGATGGCCTTGCGGGTCATAGACGGCCAGTCCAGCCAGATGTTCCCGGTTAGCGAAGTGTTGCACTGTTCGCTGCAGGGTCTGGTGAGGGTCGCGGTCGAGATCGCGCTCCACATTCCTTGCCAGGCTCTCCCCCAGCACTTCGGCACGCCGTTGCAGATCTTTCCGCATACCGCGTTTCAGCACGAGGACCTGGTAATACGAGAAAAAAAACGATACCAGGGTGACGCCGATAATGAGAGAGACGATGAGTCGAGCGCTGAGCAATCGCATCTGGTCTGTCCTCCGAACCCACGCTGCAGCGGGCTACCCAGCCCCACACCAACACCCGTTGGGGGCAAGCGCTACATCTCTGCGATTCCGAATGCCGCTGGGACAACGGGCTTGAGACATCTTGCCGTGCACGATCCGCCGGACCGTGCGATTCGACGAAGGGCACAGATCAGGACATTCCCGTGCTCTCGATTATACGGCGCGCAAGCTTCCGTGTTATTTGCCTTGCCAGAAAGGCAAAAAAACTCCACCCAAGCGCGAGAACCGACAAAAATGCAGCACCGCGCTTGCCAAACCTAAAAGCTTATTTTTCAGCGGATTAGTTCGCCTCTGGACCCGCGAGAATGTAATTCTTTCATCCCCTCAACGTGGATTCCAATCCATGACTATCTTGGGAGAAGGCTTTCCGAGTCCTAGGGCGGATTATCAAGTGGCCTCAAGGACGCCTGGCGCATTATTCTCTTGAGGTGCGTGCTCGTTTCCCATCCTCGAGAGATCAACAGCTGATTCAGATCGTGGACTCCGCCCTTGCTGACGTAACCCGAAGAAGCGGGATGTGGCTGGTTTGCCGCCCCGGATGCACGCAATGCTGTATGGGCGTGTTTCCCATCAATCAACTCGACGCCTTCCGATTGCAAAGGGGCCTAACCGATCTTGAACTCCGCGCCCCGGAGCGTGCGGCTGGTGTGCGACAGCGCGCCAGCGACGCGGTCGCCCGTTTGTCGCACGATTTCCCGGGTGACACAGAGACTGGCTTGTTGCGGGAAGGCGAAGACGCAGATCAACGCTTCTCTGGCTTCGCGAATGACGAGCCCTGTCCCGTTCTCGACCCTGAGACGGGAAACTGTGAACTCTACAAATCACGACCCATGACTTGTCGCGTCTTCGGTCCTCCTGTCCGTTCCGAAGATGGCCTCGGAGTTTGCGAACTCTGCTTTCAGGGTGCTTCCGACCAGGAGATTGCTGCCTGTGAGATGAAGCCGGACCCGGATGACCTGGAGTCGGCCCTGCTGCAGGAGCTGGAAAAAAGTACGGGAACTCGGGGAAACACCATTATCGCCTTTTGTCTGGCATCACGGCTCGATTGAAAAGGTCAATCTTTCTTTCCCTCCAGCTCAGTCCACCGGGCGTAAAGCGCATCTACTTTTTCCTGAGCTGCTTCCATCTCCTGGTGGGCATTCAGCAGTCGCGGCCCATCGCTGGCAATCTCCGGATCTTCCAGTTGCGCACGCTTCGTCTGCAGCAGTTGCTCGGCATCAGCAATTCGCTGTTCCATACCCTCGTATTCGCGGGCGTCCAGATACGACAGTTTCTTCTTCGCGGGAGCGGTTTCAGCGGCGGTAGCGGCACGGGAAGCGGCACGAGCACTTGTCTGCCCCGCCTGCTTGCGCTCTGCCTGCCACGCCTCCCATTGTATGTAGTCGGCAAAGCGTTCAGCGCGCCCCTCACCATCCAAACCAAGCACGACACTCGATATCCGATCGAGCATATAACGGTCATGCGTAACCAGGACCAACGAGCCGCGAAACTCCAGCAAGCTCTCCTCCAGTATTTCGAGGGTCGGGATGTCGAGGTCATTGGTAGGCTCATCCAGCAGCAGAACGTCGGCCGGCTGGAGCATCAACTGGGCGATCAAGACTCGCGCTCGTTCGCCTCCCGAAAGGCGCTCGACTGGCTGGTTGAGTTGCTCACCCGTGAACAGGAATCTTGCCGCCCAGGATGCCACGTGAATCACCCGATCCTGATAAATGACCGAATCGCCTTCCCGAGCCAAGGCGCGACGCAGGGTCATATTCGTGTCGAGTTCGCGACTCTGGTCGAAATAGACGATCCGCAACCAGTCGGCACGGCGAATCTCTCCTTTGGTCGGGGTCAATTCCCCGCGCAACAGGCGCAGCAGGGTTGTCTTGCCACTGCCATTCGGACCTACCAGCCCGACCCGCATTCCGGCTGTTATGATGAAATCAAGCCCCTCAAAAAGGGCGCGATTCCCTACTTCGTAGGCGACATTCTGCAGTTCGATCAGGCGCTTAGTCTTGCGATCAGTGGCGGAGAAATCGATTTGCGCCGTGGGGCTCCGGCGTCTGGCATTCAGGTCAGCGAGTTCTCTCATCAACTCGCCTGCTTTGTCGATTCGCGCTTTCGATTTCCGGGTACGCGCTTTTGCCCCGCGCCGCAGCCACTCAATTTCTGAATGCACCAGGTTTTCCAGGGCCTCCTGGCGCTTCGATTGCGCGTGGAGGAATTCCTCCTTCTTTTCGAGGAAGGTGCTGTAGCTTCCTCGCACGCGAAGCAACCCGTCCGGATACACCCGGTTGAGTTCCGCCATCTGCGTCGCAACATTCTCAAGAAAGTAGCGGTCGTGGCTAATCACCACGCACGCGAACCCGGCCTGTTCGAGGACGAGTTCCAGCCACTCGATTCCCGCCATGTCCAGATGATTCGTAGGTTCGTCCAACAACAGAATGTCAGGCGCCTGCACTAGTGCCTCAACAATCGCCAGACGCTTCTGCCAGCCTCCCGACAATGAGGTGGCCTGCACTTCCAGGTCTTCGAAACCGGCGCGTCCGAGGGTCTCGGCGAAGCGCGTGCCCCGCTCCGATTCCGGCACCGCGGAACGTTCCAACGCGCTCTCGACCACGGACTGCACCGTGACCCCCGAGTCGAATCTCGAATCCTGTTCTACGTACCTGAACCGGAGCCGTTTTCGAACCGCGACTTCCCCGCCGTCAGGATCAACCTCGCCGGCCAGAATCCGCAACAGTGTGGATTTGCCAGACCCGTTCGGACCGATGAGCCCGATGCGGTCTCCCTCAGAAACCGTAAACGAGACGTTCTGAAAAAGCGGATTCGCTCCGAAGGCCTTTGAAATTCCCTGAGCACTAATAAGCGGCGGCAACGACTTGCGCTCCTCTGACTCACCTAGATTGAGATGATCGGTATCACATAATCGAGACTAACAGGGAACCACCCACCCACGCCGCATCCCCGCGTTTGTGGTTCGCGGAACCGCCAATTTCACATTGCCTTGACCGTGATTTGAATGATGGCGGAGAGAGTGGGATTCGAACCCACGTTAGAGTTTCCCCTAAACACGCTTTCCAAGCGTGCGCCTTCAGCCACTCGGCCATCTCTCCGGCGAAAATCGGTGGAAGGAACGACTCTTAAAAGAGGTTCTGCACCCAGCCGAAAACGCTGGTACTTCCGACTATCCTCGGCTCGTTTCAATTCTATGGTTGAAATCGTCGGACCGCAACTTGACGACCGCAGGCGAAGACTTAGGCCGCAGACTTGACGACCGCACACTCTGAGCGATCACGTGCAACGGGAAGCGGGGAATGATTAGGAGAGTTTTTCGGGAGACGCGGGAGCTATCGCGGGACTTGCATTGGACATTGAACTTCCTACCGATGCTGCGGCAGCAGCGGCTTTCACGCCGTCACCATTCGCGCCATTGCCGTTCACCGGAGAGACTGGCAGCGGCGGCACTTTCGTATTGTCCACGACGTGATGATTCAGACAATAAAGCGCCAGCTCCAGACGATCCGCCACGCCAAGCTTGTCGTAGACCTTGCGCAGGTAATTCTTCACCACCTGTTCTGTGGTGCCGACGCGCAATGCAATCTCTTTATTCTTCATCCCTTGAGTCACGCAGGAAACGATCAGCGTCTCCTTGGGGGTGAGTTGCACTTTCGGACGCGATCCCGCAGGCCGGTTGTTCTGATTGCGATAGGCTTCCATCACCCAGCGAATGCCCTGACTGTCGAGCCAGGCTTCTCCGGCCGCCACCTTGCGCAGGCAGTCCACCAATAACTCCGGCTCTACTTCTCGCGAAACGATGCCGTGCACACCCCGGCGGAATAACTCCAGAGTCATTTCCTCATCGGAGCCCGGCGTCACCACCACCATGCGCACTTGCGGGTTCTGGCGCAGCAGATCGGCCACCGCTTCCACCGGATTCTGTGCCAGCGCCGCCTCGAAAATTACCACGTCGCAGGAAAACTTCTTGACTGCGGATTGGGCCTGGACCAGCGTTTCCGCCTGCCCCACTACGCGAATGTCGTCTTCCAGTGCGAAAATTTTGCGCAGTCCGGCGCGGAAGATGGCCTGCGTATCGGCCACGATCACTCGGACAAACCGGCCGTTGCCGCCGTCTGTGCCTGCTCCGAGATTCTCTTCCACGTTCACTGGATTGCTTGCCATTCTGTCCCTATGCGCCTATGCCCGTTCGAAATGGTATTCATCGATCACCACGCCCACGCCGCGGCGGCCCCGGTCCTCAAAGCTGCGCACGACCCGGCCCCGGCAGTCGATTTGCACGTCCCGCCGCGCGCCCACCACATCGGCCGGCAGCATAATCGTGAAATCCACCATCGAACCCACCGGCACGTCCTTGTCCATTGCAAACAGCACGCCGTTGGCCGAGATGTTCTCCGTCTCCGCCGCATACGCGCTGCCCTGCGACTTTACCGACGCCGAGAGGTGCAGCGGAAAGCGCGGCGCGCTCTGCATCTCCTGGTAGTGCCCGGTGTTCGCCTGTGCCTCGATCATTGGTGCGTTGCCTTCAGCTGCCACTCTTCGAACAACCTTTCCTTCCAGGACGCTGCTGCTGCTTCCCGGACTTCATCCAACTCAAGGGCAGCGTACACCCGCGATTAGGCCAAACAAAGTTACCGAAGTCATGGAACAAACGGGGCTAACTGCTTTTCTTTGAACGGATTAGGAGGGATTCGCGAGGACAGATTTGAGCCTGAAACAGCCTGCCGGATCCGCCGATTTCAGGTCAAATGCAGGTCAATTTCCGGTGATTGCCGGAGAAATACCAGGGGCCAAAACAACCGTGGGTGGAGCTGACTGCTTGACCGGAGACAGCTCCTAGAACTTGGTCACTTCGGTAAAGTTAAACTCTTTCACCTTCATCGCCGGAACCACCATGTCAAACGACTCTTCGCCGCAGGAACGCACCGGAACACTCATGGCCTCGACGTTCGAGAGCATATGAATCAGGCTTTCATTGAAACGGAAATTTCGGAGTCCGCCCTGGACGCGGCCGTTCTCCACGTAGAACGTGCCGTCGCGCGTCATTCCGGTGAGCATCTTTTCGAAGGGCTCGACCTCGCGGATATACCACAAGCGGGTGACCAGCACCCCGCGTTCCGTCCCGGCAATCATCTGCTCGACCGTCTGCGGATCTCCGCCCGGAGCGAACACAATATTCAGCGGCATCTCGCCCATTTCGTTGGGCAGCGCGAAGCCGTGGCCCGTGGCCTCGATCGGACCAACCCTGTCCCGATACTCCGAACGCTTCATTCTCTCGGCCGTGGCGCGCGCATAGACCACCCGCTTGATGACGCCGTTCTCAACCAAACCGACTCTCTGCCGCGGCATGCCTTCCCCGTCAAACGGCGATCCGGCCTGCAAAGGATGCGCCACATCGTCCCAGATGCCGATGTTGTCGCCGAACAACTTGGTTCCGATGCGTCCGCTGAGGAACGAACGCTGGTCGAGAATCGCCATGCCCGAATAGTCCCAGAACATGAATCCAACAATATCGAGCACCGCAGCGGGTTCCAGAATCACCGTATACTTCTCTGCCGGAATCTCTCGCGGATGCGCCGAGTCCACCGCTTTCTTCGCCGCGATCTCGGCCAACCTTAACGGATCGAGATTCGCGACATCTGGCGAATTCGCTTTCTGCCAGCCGGATGAATCGGCCCCGAGCATGGTGATCGAAATCTCAGCCAGGGTCTGCGTATGCCAGTGGCTCAACCCGCGCGAGTTGAAAATTCCTTCCATGGACTCGCCGCTGGAGAAAACACCCGCGGTCGTAAGCTTGTGCCTCTCCGCCACATCCACAATCTTCTTAACGCCCTCAGCCCGCACTTCGGGGGTAATCGCCGCAGTTTGCTGGAAATGACGAGAAGGAACCATTCGTGTAGGGACGGAGGCCTCGCCCGTCCCGCGCGCAGCCTCGGTGGCATCCGGCATCGACAAAAGATCCGGATCAGGATGCTGCACTTTCGCCAAACTCTCGGATGCGCGCACGACTTCCCGCAAGCTCGCTTCATCGAACTTGTTGGTGGAAGCCCGCGCCGTCCTTCCCCCAAACGCCGTGCGTACCGAGACAATATGGTTTCCCTCAGCCACGTTCTGATGAATGGTGTTGTTCGCGAAGCGGGTAAGCGCAAAACTGCCACCCGAGAACAGAACTTCGATCTCGTCCGCAGTCGAGAGCTTCCTGGCGCGGTCGAAGATGTCGCCCGCTTGTTCCTTCGTTAGCATTCAGCACTCAGCAATTAGCAATTGGCAGTTAGCATTTGGCCATCAGACGATCAGCCTCAACTTTTTGAAACAATGACGCGCATCTGTGACAAATCTCAGAAACTCTTAAAGGCGCTACCCACTTTGATGCCTCGAAACCGCGAGGGCGCGGCGCCGTGCCCGGTCCCCATCACTTGCTGGGGCTGGCCTTTGCCGCAATTCGGAGTTCCCCACAAAATCCACTCGTCTCGCGAGCAGATCGCATCCAGCGCGTTCCAGAATTCCGTCGTGATCCCCGAGTACGACGGATTCTTCACCATGCGTACGCGCTTGCCCTTCTTGATTTCCCACCCGATCTCGCACCCGAATTGAAAGTTGTAGCGCTTGTCGTCAATCGACCACGAGCGGTTGGTCTGCATGAGAATGCCGTCATCGGTCGCCGCAATCAGTTGCTCCAGGCTCAGCGGCTTTTCCCCCGGCAGCAGGCTTACGTTCGTCATACGGATCATGGGCAGCCGGTTCCATCCTTCGGCGCGCAGCGTTCCTCCCGATCGGTTCTCGCCGATCGTGTGCGCCGTCTCTCGCGAACTAAGATAGCCGGTGAACAGGCCGTTGGTGATGATCGGCGTGCACTGCGCCTGCACTCCTTCGTCATCAAAACCAAAAGTTCCCAGTCCCGGACCATGCTCCTGGCGTGCATCTGCAACCATATTCACCAGATCGCTGCCGTAGCGCAGCTTGCGCAGCTTGTCGAGCGTCAGAAATGAGGTCCCGGCAAAGTTCGCCTCCATGCCCAGCACACGATCTAATTCAATCGGATGTCCCACCGATTCGTGAATCTGCAACCCGAGCTGCGAACTGTCGAGAATGACATCGACCTTTCCCTCGGGACACTGATCGGCGTGATGCAGGGCCACGGCCTCTTCCGCGATGCGCCGGGCGTTTTCCACTAACTTCAATTCGCCAATCAGTTCGTATCCTATGTTCTGCCATTGCCCGCCGTAGGAAGTGGGATACGAACGCTTCTGAATCTCATTGCCGGCGAATGCATACGCCGCATATCCCGCGCCCGTCGAGAGCTTGGTCTGATGAATGTCCGCACCCTCCGACGATACGAACCACTGCTCCTCACGGTTGAAGTTCAGGTTCGTTTCCGCCAGGGTAATGCCTGCGACGGAGCGCATCTCGGCGTCAATCTTCAACAGCAACTCAATATTCTGCTCGACCGAAACAGAAAACGGATCGACCTCGTACGGCGTTGTCCACTCCGCGACGACGGGCTTTTCCGGGGCCAGCCGCACATCCTCCCGCTTGACTCGCGCCGAAGCGCGCGCGATTTCGACTGCTCTCGCCGCGGTCGCCTCGACCGCGCCCCGGCCGAACTCGGAAGAAGCGGCGAATCCCCACGCCCCATCGGCGATCACGCGCACGCTCATCCCAACCGATTCCGCATCCGACGCGCTGCCCACCTTGCCGTTCTTCGTGGTGAGCGCGCGGCTCCGCTGCGCGACGATGCGCACATCCGCATAGGTCGCCCCGCGCACTGCGGCATTGTCTAAAGCCCAGTTAGAAACGTGTTTCATCAGGGGAACACAATCAAAATTCGCATCTTCAGCATGCGGAAAATCAAGGTGCGGCATGCACCTCGGCCAGCGCCTTCCGCACCGCCAGCAGTTCCTTCAATACTCCGCGCAGCTTGGTCGACTCCAGAGCATTCGCGCCGTCCGACTTTGCCTCGCTGGGATGGTCGTGCACTTCCATGAACACTCCGTCCACGCCGGCGGCCACCGCCGCACGTGACAGCACGGGAATAAACTCCGGCTGTCCGCCACTCACCGCCGGCCCCTGGTCGTCGGACTGCGAGGATGGCAGTTGCACCGAGTGCGTGGCGTCGAAAACCACCGGCGCAAACTTGCGCATGATGGCCAGCGATCTCATATCCACCACCAGATTGTTGTAGCCGAAGGTGGCCCCACGCTCGGTGAGAAAGACCTGCGTGTTGCCGGCGTCGCGGCATTTCTCCACGGCGTGGCGCATGTCCCAGGGCGAAACGAATTGCCCCTTCTTGATGTTCACCGCCCGCCCACTCAGCGCCGCGGCCACCACCAGATCCGTCTGCCGGCTGAGAAATGCCGGAATCTGCAGCACGTCCGCCACTTCGGCAACCCTGCCCACGTCCGCTGTCTCATGCACATCGGTGAGTACCGGCACGCTAAGCTCGTCCTTGATTTTCTTCAGGATGCGCAAACCTTCCTTCAGCCCCGGCCCGCGAAAGCTCCGGATCGACGTGCGATTGGCCTTGTCGTAACTCGCTTTGAAGATGAAGGGAAATCCCAGCGCCCGGGTCACTCCCTTGATGATCTCCGCCATCCGGAGGGCGTGCTCTTCACTCTCGATCACGCACGGCCCGGCGATGAGAAACAGATCGTGGGACCCGACGTGCACGTCGCCGACTTGGAAAGCAGTGACCAAGATGCTCCTTACCGCCGCGCCACTTTCTCCGGCCGGTGGAACATCTCCACCTCGGCGGTCTCCTTTTCCGCTCGTCTCTTGGAACCGTGTTCATAGGCCGCGCCCACAAAGGCGCGGAACAGCGGATGCGGCTCCAGCGGCTTCGACTTGAACTCGGGATGAAACTGGCAGCCAATGAAATGAGGATGGTTCGGCAACTCCACCATCTCCACATACGTCCCATCCGGCGTCGATCCTGAGATTCGCAGCCCCGCGGCCGTCATTGGCTCCTCGTACTCACGATTGAATTCATAACGGTGGCGGTGCCGTTCGCTGATCTCAAGCGTGCCATAGATCTTGTGGGCCAGCGTGCCGGGTTCGATCTTGCAGGTCCAGGCCCCCAGGCGCATCGTCCCGCCCAGTTCCTCGACGCCGCGCAACTCGCGCAGTTTGTAAATCACCCGATGCGGCGTCGCCGGATCGAACTCGCTCGAGTTCGCATCTTCCAGCCCCACAACGTTGCGAGCAAACTCGACACATGCCGTCTGCATGCCCAAGCAAATTCCAAAGTACGGAACTTCTTTCTCGCGCGCATAGCGAATCGCAATCAGCATCCCCTCGATGCCGCGCTTGCCAAATCCGCCAGGAACCAGAATCCCGTCGTAGCCTTCGAGCTGCGCTTCATAGCTCTTGTCGCCGGTCTCCAGTCCCTCCGCCTCGATCCAGTTGATCTGCAACTTCAGATTGTGCGCCAAGGCGCCGTGAACCAGCGCTTCTTTCAGCGATTTGTACGAGTCTTCGTATTCCACATACTTGCCCACAATCCCGATCGTAACCGTGTCCTTCGGGTTATAAACGCGGTGGACAATGTCCTCCCACTTCGACAAATCGCGGTCTTTCGCTTCCATGTGCAGACGCTTGAGCACCAGCGTGTCTACACCTTCGTTGGCGAACACCAGCGGCACTTCATAGACGGAAGCCACATCCTTCGCGGTTATGACCGCCTCTTCCTCTACGTTGCAGAACAGCGCGATCTTCGACTTGATCTCCTTTGCCAGAAAACGGTCGGTGCGGCACAGCAAAATGTCCGGCTGAATTCCGATACTGAGCAGTTCTTTCACGGAGTGCTGCGTCGGCTTGGTCTTGAGTTCCTGCGCCGCCGCGATAAACGGAACCAGCGTGACGTGGACAAACAAAGTATGCTCGCGGCCCAGTTCCTGCCGCATCTGCCGAATGGCTTCCATGAACGGCAACGACTCGATGTCGCCCACGGTGCCGCCGATTTCCACGATCGCGACATCCACGTCCTGCGCGACCTTCTTCATCGCAGCCTTAATCTCGTTCGTAACGTGCGGGATCACCTGCACCGTCTTTCCCAGGTAGTCGCCGCGCCGCTCCTTGGCGATGATCTGCTCGTAGAGGCGCCCGGTCGTCCAGTTATTGTCGCGAGAAAGTTTGGCGTGCGTGAAGCGCTCGTAGTGACCGAGGTCCAGATCGGTCTCCGCGCCGTCGTCGGTCACGAAAGACCTCGCCGTGCTGAAACGGCGACATGGTACCCGGGTCCACGTTCAAGTAAGGATCGAACTTCATCAGGTTGACCTTCATCCCCCGGCTCTCCAGCAGGCAGCCGATGGAAGCCGCGGCCAACCCCTTACCGAGGGAAGACACAACTCCGCCCGTCACAAAGATGTACTTCGCTGGCATCTCGTCCTCGCTCTAAATTGTGTTTGAGAAATTGTGCAGGTGGGGTGCACGAGTAATTATGACAGAAGTGCCCTGTGGAAAGAAATGAAAGAAACGGAAGAATCGCGAATGTGGGGACAGCCGCCCTCGGCTGTCCTTCGAGCGCAGCTCGGCCGCTCGTCGGTCATGGAAAAACTGGCACACTCCCGAAGAAATCGCTCGCGTTGACTATCTGCGCTAGGTCAGCGAGAATACTTAAGGCCGTCCGCAACGGATAGTCGGTAGTGTCCCCCAAACAGTGGGCCTGTGGCGCAGCTGGGAGCGCGCTTCCATGGCATGGAAGAGGTCGTCGGTTCGATCCCGACCAGGTCCACCAAATTCCCCCCGCGGATTGATAAAGTAGTTTCCCGCCTCCTACGGCCGAATCTCAATCGGCGTCCCATCCTGCACCGCCATCCAAATCTCGTCCATCTCATCGTCGGTAACCGCGATGCAACCGTCAGTCCAGTCCTTGAGCCGATGTGCCGCGCCGATAGCTCCAAAACCGTTCGGCAATCCATGAACGAACACGTCTCCGCCTGGCGCGACTCCTTCCTTGCGAGCCTGGGCGCGATCGCGTTCGTTGGGGTACGAAATATGAATCGCTCTGTAGAAGCGGCTGTGGGCGTTGCGAAGATCAAGAATGTATATTCCTTCCGGAGTCTTATGGTCTCCCTGCCTCGTCTTTGGCCCAACCGGATCCCCGCCCAGCGCGACCTTGTATGTTTTGATTACCTTCCCGTGGCTGAGAAGCTGCAGGGTTCGTTCCTTCTTGAGAACCAGCACCCGATCAGCATGCAAGGTCGGCCTGGATGTGGCGCGAGCCGAGCCTAACCCGCACAATACCAACATCGCGAAGGCCGTGAGAATCCGGATGCGCATACTCGCGATTATAGACAGGACAATTCCGCTTAGTGCTAGGCTGGAAGAGGTTATGTTCCTTTCTCTCAGAAACCTTGCAAGTGGAATACTCATGTGGAGACAGCCGCCTCGGCTGCCCCGCCAGAGCCTGCCCCGAGCAAGTGCGGCGCGTCGAGGGGACGCGGCCCGGCGGCACCGCGCCAATTCCGTCCCAGCAATCACGGCCAGCGCGCTATTGCTCGGCGCCGCGCTTCCAGCCCACGGCGCCACCTGGACCGTGCACGCCCAGCCCGCCCGCCTGGTCAACGGTGGTCCGGTCCTATTTCAGGTGAGGCCTGTCGTCAAACTCGAATCCCTCACCGGCACCTGGCTCGGCCACCAGATCATCTTCAGCTACAACGCCTCCACGAAAAACTGGTTCGCCCTGGCCGGCGTGAGCATCGAGACAACGCCAGGCAAGTATGTGCTTGAACTGACCGGGGCACGTCCTGCGCCCAAGCTCCCTGTAACCTTCACTCGCAGCTTTCAGGTCGCTCGCGCCAAATATCCGCAGATCAAAGTTGAGCTCACGGTGGGAAAGAAATTCACCGAGCCCGACCCTGAGCAGCTAAAGCAAGCCGAGGAGAGCAAGAAGATCAAGCAGGACTACCTGAACCGCGTGACGCCGGCCCGCGAATGGAACGGAAATTTCAAGGCCCCCGCCGAAGCCGCCATCTCCGACGTCTTCGGTTCGCAGCGCATCTTCAACGGCAAAGCGCAAAGCCCGCATCAGGGCCTTGATTTCCGCGTTCCCACCGGCACTCCCGTCACGGCCATGAACGACGGCACTGTACTGCTCGCGCGTCCTCTCTATTTCGAGGGCAACTTTGTCGTCATCGACCACGGCCAGGGACTCCTCACCCTCTACCTGCATCTCTCCGAATTCAAAGTGAAGGAAGGGGAGACCGTGAAGCGCGGCCAGGAAATTGGGCTGAGCGGAGGCACCGGGCGAGCCACCGGCCCCCATCTTCACGTCGCCGTGCGCTGGCAAGGCACCTATCTCGATCCTGCCCGCCTCATGCAGTTGTCCCTACCCTAAATCGCTGGCAACCGGTCCGCATGGGGATGGTTCGTGTGGGACCGGGTCTTTGACCCGGTCGTCGAGCGCAGCTCGACTCTGCACTGTCCGACCACGAGGCCGCTACGCTGCCCCACCCGAGAGCTTGCCCCGCGGAAGATTTCTAGGAACCTCGCGCAACGCTTCCTGCAGAACATCTTTCAAGCCCAGGTTGCGGATCAGCCGGTGCAGATAATTAGGATGCACTCCCAGAATCCCCGCCGCCTCGACGTAATTTCCCCGCGTCTGCTCCACCGCGTCGACGATCATCTGCTTCTTTAGCTCTTTCACGTTCGCGTGATATTTGCCCTCCGTCATGTCCACCGCCGCCGGCTGCTCCAGCAAAGCGTCCGGCAAGTCCTCCAGCAGGACCATTTCCCATGACCCCATCACCAGCGCCCGCTCAATGGCATTCTCCAACTCGCGGACATTGCCCGGCCAGTCGTAGCTCACCAGCGCGGCCATGGCCTCGCGCGATACCGGTTTCGCCTTCACCTTGCAGCGCTTGGCGTACTTCTGCACGAAATGCCGGGTCAACATGGGAATGTCTTCCTTGCGTTCACGCAGCGCGGGCATAGTCAGCTTCACCACCGCCAGCCGATAGTACAAATCCTGACGAAACTCTCCCTTGCGCACCGCCTCACTCAAGTCGCGATTCGTAGCCGCGATCAGGCGAATATCGATCTTGATAGGATGTATGCCGCCCACCCGCTCGAATTCGCGTTCCTGCAAGACCCGCAGCAGTTTCACCTGCAAGGCCGGAGCCAACTCTCCGATCTCGTCGAGAAACACAACGCCCCCGTCCGCTACTTCCAGCCGTCCCTTCTTGAGCGTGGCCGCGCCGGTGAACGCACCGCGTTCATGCCCAAATAAATCGCTTTCCAGCAGAGACTCTGGGATCGCCGCGCAGTTAATGGCCACGAAAGGTTTGCCGGCGCGCCCGCCGTTGCGGTGCAATGCCCGGGCCGCTAGTTCCTTGCCCGTTCCACTCTCACCTTCGATGAGTACGGTCGAATCCGTGGGCGCGACCTTGGCCAGGAACTGGTATATCTCCTTCATCCGCGCGCCTTCCCCGACCAGGCTCTGCTCCTGGCTGATTTCCGTGGTGAGGCGCTGGTTCTCCTGCTCCAGCCACTGCAACCGGCGTGCGTTGTCCAGCGCCACCGCGGAAATCGCCGCGATCGCCGCCATCAATTGCAGGTGATCCTCCTGAAACCGGTTGTTGGCCTGGGTGCTGTCCAGATAAATGCAGCCGATCACCCGCTGAAACACTGTCAGCGGCACGCATAGCAGGGAGCGCACATCCGAAACCGCCAGGCTCTCCACGTCGCTCAACTTCCCGCCCGGCACGTCGCTTCCCAAAATTGCAACGTTCTCCTTCATCACCTGGCATGCGATGGTGCGGCTTATTCGGACCAGTTGCGGCTGACCGGCCTGTCGTGTCCTCGCATACAGAGAACTGAATTCCTGCGCGCCGCCTTCCGCCAGAAGGATCGCGCCCCGGCCCGCCGGCACGACTTCAAAGATCAGATCCAGCAACTGCACCTGCAACTCTTCTAGATGACGGATCGCGTGCACCACCCGGCTGATCTTGAGCAACGCGCTCAGATTGCGCGCCACCTGCGAGGTCACCGGCAGTTCTCGCAGCAAACGGTCCGGCTGCAGATATAAAACTTCTCTGGGATGAATCAGCTTGGTGTCAGCCAGGGGTTGGCTGTCGTCGAACTCAACGCGGCTCGCGGAAACCGCCCGGGCATCGTCTTCGAGCAGAAAAAGAAACACCGAGTCGCCAATGGCGATCTCGTCTCCGTGACGCAGCCACTGTTCTTTCACCGCTGTGCCATTCACCACGGTGCCATTGCGGCTGTCCAGATCCCTGACTTGAAAGCGTCCGTCTTCCGCCCGCCGCAGCAGACAGTGTTTTCGCGAAACGGAAGGATCGACCACCGGCACCGCATTGGTTGGTTCGCGGCCAAGCGTAGCTTCTCCCTCGGGCAACGGAATGATCGAATCCTTTAAAGGTCCTGCTATGGCCAGTAGTCTAGGGTGCAATCAGGGGTCTCCCACTCCGTAGCAGAAACGTATTACCACAGCTTGGGCCGAAATGCATGCCCGGATCGGATCATTTCCAATATCCGAACGGCTAGCCCGCCTATCTGATCAGATAGCTTTTGTCCCATCCAAGGCCGAAGGGCCGTGTGCCACAGCGGGGCTAAGATGAAGCTAACCAATTGCAAAAGATGGAGTTACAGAACAGCAATACCAGCGGTTTCGCTCGCTTGGGGAGTGGAATCCGGCATGCTATGTAGGGGTCGGGCGGATTCTTGGCAAAAAGCGATGGGGGAAGCGCTTTCGATCAGTTCCAGCCAAGATCGCCGAAGTCAGAAGCTCGGGGGACCCCCTCATCGAGCTTCTGACTTTTTCTTTTGCCTCGAGCGGCACTCGAAGCATCCGCTGCATGGAATGGTTCATTTCAAGAAGAACAAGTCTAGCTCGCCGCAGCCTCGCCCGTCGAACCTTGATCCGATGCAACCTCGCCCGAGGCGGAAATCCCAATCCCATCCCGGTAGCTGACCGTTCTGCCAGAAATGGCTGGCACCCGCTCGCCCGGCACCAGAATTCCAATCAGGTTCAGAGGATCAGCCGCCGACAGTGTCACTACGTCGCCGCTGAGCGGATGGTTGCGCATCGCCCGCACCGACTCGACCGCCACCGGCAGGGCAAACTGCTCGCCCAGAAATCCATCGACAAACCGCCCCCCGCGAATCTCTCCACGATCTTCCAGCCGGCGGAATCCCATCAGCAACTCGCGCCACGAAGGCACATTGGATTCCCGCGCCAGCAAATCGCGAATCACAATCCCGTGACGGCGCAGCAGCATCCAGCACGCCGCCTCCACCGCACGCGGCCGTTCGACAACCACGTCCGCATGCAGCAGCGCCCACCGTCCCGAACTGTGGCGCGGACGCGTACTACGCCCGCTTCCCTGCCCCGCCCGCCGCTTGGGATCGATCAGCGCGCGCAGATTGTCGAACCCGTCTGCCGTCACCAGTCCGGCCGCCACCAACTCCCATAAGGCAGTCTCAATCTCCGCCTTCAGCTTTCCCGTGCCG
Source organism: uncultured Acidobacteriaceae bacterium (assembly GCA_963825155.1). GTDB lineage: Bacteria > Acidobacteriota > Terriglobia > Terriglobales > Acidobacteriaceae > Sulfotelmatobacter. The sequence continues at coordinate 404,368 of CAWGRZ010000012.1, forward strand.
CGCACAATATCGGCGAAGAAAGAAGCCCCTCGCTGCCGCAAAAATTCCAGCACCAGCTGCGCTCCATGACTCAACCCCCGCGAGGTCTTCTCAACTTCTGTGGTGGGGTGCCCCACTTCTCGCCTCTTTTGCGAGAAGTGGGGATTTTCGCTAATGGCCAGCCAGTCCGCCTCTTCCCGCACAAAAAAAGTAATCGGCGCAACGCTGGTCGGAATCACTCGCCGCTGCCTTGGCGCCGGCCCGCCTTCAGAAGAACCAGCCTGTCTCGCCACCCCTCCCGAATCCACCGTCGCCGGATGCGGCGACAACCTTCCCCACCCCACTGCTCCGGTCATACAAAGCTGATCCAACCACGCGGGATCGTAGTTAACCATTCTTCGCGCCAAAACTTGCCGCTCCCACGCGTTCGCCGGAATCTCAAACCCCTGCAGTTGCTGCAGCACTTCGAGCGTGCCCCGCTCGCCCGCGACCTGCGTCCCCGGAGCCACGTGCTGCCAGCGCATCAGCCAGCGCATAAACTGCGCCGCCGTGACCGGCTCAATCTGCTTGCGCAACATCCCGACCGTAAGCCGGTGAATCCGCGCCAGCAACCGCCGCTCGCACCACTCCGTCTCGACCGGCTGCGCCTGTGTGGGAACAGCCGCCTCTTCGACAAGCTCAGGGCAGGCTCCCGGCTGTCCGGTCGAGCGAAGCTCGACTGGGTTTCGCTGTCCCGCACCCGTAAAGCTTCCCCGCAGAATAGTCCCGCTCGCCTCCATCCGCAGCAGCGCCTTCTCAATGTCAGAAGCTGCGAGCCCCAACATCTCCGCGAGCTGCGAAGCAGTCACGGGCCCGAGATGAGTCATCCACCCTGTAACCAGCGTGAGCAAGGCATCGTCGCGGGAAATCTGTGCAGTCTCGACATCTGCTAGCGCATGCTCAAACTCCGCCTTAGGAAACAGCGCCGCAAAACTCCGAGCCCGCTCGGCCGCCACCCAATAGCGCCGTCCTTCCGCCGAGGCGGTTCCCGCGCGCCCCTCATGCACCAGTCGTTCGAAATAGTTGCTCCACCCACCCGTACCCACGTAGGGGCGGACGCATTCGGCCGCCCGGTCGAACGAGACCGAGCCGTGCGCGGCAAACGCCAATCCGCTACCGACGAAGCCCGGTCGAGCTTCGCTCGACTGGACAGCCGAGAGCCCGCCCTGAGCGTGTCGAAGGGGCGGCTGTCCCCACATAATCTGTGCCGGGGGCAACTTCTGTTCAGCGGCTGAAATCTCCTCCGGCAGCGCCACCAGCGTATGCAACACATCGTGCAGTTCATCCGCATCCCGCACATCGGGCCAGGCCTCTTCCCGCACCTGCGCAATCGCACCCGGATCGAGCTTCCCCACTTCCTCCAGAACCGACTCCGGCAGCATGCGCCGCATTTCCACCGCACGCGCCCGGCGCTCCTCAAGCGGCGCGTCATCCAGAAACGCATACGGATTCGCATTCAGAATCTCGTGCGAGAACTGCGACGGCACCGGCGTATCTACTGCCAGCACCCGAATCGCACCCGAAGCCATCCCCCGCAGCAACGTCTTCAGCCCCTCAACATCCATCGCTTCCGTGAGCACGTCTTTCATCACTTCGCCCACCAGAGGATGATCGGGAATTCTCCTCTCGCCCTGGATGTTTTCGAAGCACGCCGCCGCGTCCGGAAACACCGAGGCCAGCAGATCGTCCGACCGCATGCGTTGAATCTGCGCCGGAACTCTCTTGCCATTCTGAAAACGGAGCAACGCCAGCGCCCGGTTCGCGTCCCACCGCCAGCGTGTGCCGAAAATCGGAGAGTCCAGCGCCGCCTGCTCCAGAATCGGCTGCACCGTCTCAGCTTGCAGAAAATGAAACACGTCGCCCAACGGAAAACTATGCTGCTCGGCCAGCGCGATGTTCAGCCCATTGTCCGTAGCCGCCGCCTGCAATTCAAAATTGAACCCCACGCAGAAACGCTTTCGCAGCGAGAGTCCCCAGGCCTTGTTGATGCGCCCGCCGAAGGGCGCGTGGATCACCAACTGCATTCCGCCGCCTTCATCGAAGAAACGCTCGGCAATGACGGTAGTCTGCGTGGGCACCGCGCCCAGCACGGCGCGCCCCTGCAGCACATACTCAATCATCTGTTCTGCGCCGGAATCATCCAGTCCGCATTCTTCCTTGAGCCACGAAACCGCAGCCGCCACTTCTGGCTGCGTCGCCGAAAATCCCACTGGCGAAGTCCGTGGCAGCATCTCGCTGATCTTCTCTCGTAACTCGCCCACATGCGCTGACAGTTCCTGCGTCCGCGCCGGAGCCTCGCCGCGCCAGAACGGCACCGTCGGCGGCGCACCGTGCGCATCCTCGACCAGCATGCGCCCCGCATTGGTCTCGATGCGATGAATCGCCCACGACGTGTTGCCCAGCAGCATGATGTCGCCGCGATTGCTCTCCACTGCAAAATCTTCATCCACGGTCCCAACAACCACGCCGTCCGGCTGGGCCACCACGTTGTAAAGCGAATTGTCAGGAATTGCCCCGCCGCTGGTGATCGCTGCGAGTCGCGCCCCACGCCGTGCTCGCAACTTGCCGTTCACGCGATCGCGATGCAGATATGCCCCGTAACGCCCGCGCCGCGAAGCAATCCCTTCCGACAACATTTCGAGAATCGAATCAAACGTCTCGCGCGTCAGCCCGCGATAGGGATAAGCCCGCCGCGCCAGCGCGAACATCTCATCTTCCGCCCATTCCTCCGCCGCGCACGCCGCCACAATCTGCTGCGCCAGCACGTCCAGCGGAGATTCTGGAATCATCAGCCGATCCAGATCCCCATGCCGGATCGCTCGCACCAGAGCCGCACACTCCATCAGATCGTCGCGAGTCGTAGCGAAGAAACGTCCCTTTGGAACCGCGCCCCGCCAGTGTCCCGACCGCCCCACTCGTTGCAGCGCGACTGCAATCGCGCGCGGCGAATTGATCTGCACCGCCAGGTCCACCGTACCCACATCAATTCCCAGTTCGAGCGAGGCGGTCGCCACCAGCACCCGCACGTGCCCCTCTTTCAGTTTCTTCTCCGCCGCCAGCCGCAGCTTGCGCGACAAGCTGCCGTGATGCGCCGCCACATGCTCCTCGCACATGCGCTCGCCCAGTTGATGCGCAATGCGCTCCGCCATCCTGCGCGTATTCACAAACACCAGCGTCGACCGATGCTGCTCCACCAGCGCCACCAGCCGGTCGTAAATCGCGTCCCACATCTCGTTCGACGCGATCGGTCCCAGCGGCATCGGCGGCACTTCGATCGCCAGATCGAGCGTCCGCTTGTGCCCGATGTCGACGATCACGGGATCGGGACGGCCGCTTCCCGTCAGAAAATGCGCGACCTCTTCAATAGGCTTCTGCGTCGCCGAAAGCCCAATACGAATGGGCGGCCTGTAAGCCAGCGCCTCCAGCCGCTCCAGCGACAGCGCCAGATGCGCCCCGCGCTTGTCGTCCGCCACGGCATGAATCTCATCCACAATCACGGTTTCGACATCGCGCAAGATCGCGCGACTCTTGTCCGCCGTCAGAAGAATGTAGAGCGACTCCGGCGTCGTCACCAGGATGTGCGGAGGCCGCTTCAGCATGGCCCGGCGTTCGGGCTGCGGCGTGTCGCCGGTGCGCACCGCGGTGCGAATCTCCGGCATCAGCAGCCCGCGCTCGCCCGCCAGCGCCAGAATCTCCCCCAGCGGCCCTTCCAGATTTTTCTGAATGTCGTTGCCCAGCGCCTTGAGTGGAGAGACGTAGAGCACTTCGGTCCGGTCGGCGAGATCCCCAGCCAGCGCCTTGCGCACCAGTCCGTCAATGCAGGCGAGAAACGCGGCCAGAGTCTTGCCCGATCCGGTAGGCGCCGAAATCAGCGTGGTCCGACCGGCGAGAATGTGCGGCCACCCCTGCTCCTGCGGCTCGGTCGGCGTGCCAAACTTCCGCACAAACCACTCCGCCACCAGAGGGTGCGCCCAGGCCAGCGAGGCAGGAAGGGACGGCATCCGGATATTCTAGCCCGAAATGTTACTTTCGCCAACCATTCGCCTACGTTAATTTTAATATGCTGCAGCTTGAGGAGAACGATTCGTATCCGGGCAGCGCTAAGCGATGCCGCAAGCAGCAGGCGAATGGAAGAAAGTTGCCGGAGTCTTAAGAGCTAAAGGCCAAAACCAAAAAAAACCCACCGGACGCTTGCTTGGGGCGTGCTCGGGTCAGCATCCGATGGGCTACCGTTTCTCCTTACTCACCCTGTTGTTTTCAGGAGTATGTACAGAAATTAAACCCCATTCCCACCGGAAGTTCTGTCTAAATTTGTAAAACTTTGTAATTTGTCTGCACAAAAACGGCCGAATTCTGCTGGAACCTGGATTCGCTTACTCCGGCAACGCCGGAGTCTTCTCCGCGACCAACTCCGCAAAACGCGGGTCTTTCCGCAACCCCGCGAACTCCTGATCCTTGTACACGTCCTTGAAGTCTTTATAGCCTTCTTCCTTCGCCTTCCTCAAATATTCCAGCGAGCGGTCCGAGTACCCCATCTTGGCGTAGAGCTTGGCCACGGTGTAGTCGTAGTGGGCGCGATCTTCCGGGCTCGGCAACTGGGCCTGCACGCCCGTGTGCGAACTCCGTAGAAACACATCGGGATCGATTTGCATCGCCTGTTGATAGGCGACAACAGCCGGGTCGAACTCCTTTTTGGAGAAGAGCGCCGCTCCCAGATTGCTGAAGAACGACGCTGAAGTGTTGTCCAGGGCGATCGCCTTGCGATACTGCTTGATGGCTGCGCGATATTTCTTCTCCTCATACATCACCACGCCCAGATTGTTGTAGGCGTCGGGGTAACTGCGGTCGGCCTTGATGGACTGTTCAAAGGACTTCTTCGCCTCGTGGTAGCGCTGCATCATCAACTCAGTAATCCCCACCTTGTTCAGCAACCGGCAGGATTTCGGTTCCTTGGCCATCGCAGCGTGGTAGTAGTCGAGCGCGTCCAGGTAGAGCTTGACCCCGCGCAACTGGTCCCCCCGGTTCTCCAGGTCGGCAGCCGTGGCATCCGGCGCCGGAGGATCAACCGCCCGGATCTGCGGCGGAATCACCTGAACTTGTTCGGGATGAGAAACCTGCGCCCAAGACACGGCCGACAAAGCGCAGAAACAAACGGCGAGAAGTGATACGGGAACCAGCCAAATCCTCGGGCAGGACGACATAGGCCACCCCCAGCTAGTGGACACATTCTGGCACAGTTTTGGGCAGCCGGCGAGGATTTTCGGTAAAGTCTTACGCTCCCTGGAGCTACGGCCCCAGGCCTTGGCGCGCGGTCTCAGGCGGCCTGAATCGCCCCGCCCAAAACCGAACACTTGACACCCGTCAATGCGGCGCCGTCTGCCCGCTGTCTACTGGCTTAGACACCGGAGCCGCCGCTTTGTCATCCTTGAATATTCCCGCAATCTTGCCCAGGATCCCCTTCTTTTTCTTGGGGTCCTGTGGGTTGGCCGAATCCTGCCCGTTCGCCGCCTGGGCCTGGCCCGGAGGCGGCAGCACCTTCTCTCCGCCCCCATTGAACATCCTGGAGAAGAATCCCCTCACTCCCCCCATCTCATCGCAAGTCTCGCGCGGCTCGGTTCCGGCCACAAAGGCAGACACATAGTCGTCCGTGCAGGCTGGAGTTGCCAGGCGATTCGTAGCCTTGTCGAGCTCCACGTCCACGACCCCCGCTGGCTGTGAGAAGTCCCTCATATCCGAATACTGGGGTAGTGCGGCCGCCTTCTTCATGAAATCGGTCCAGATGGGCGCGGAGGTCACGCCCCCGGCCAACCGCAGATCGCTGTAATCGTCAAAACCCACCCAAACAATGCACAGCAGGTTCGAGGTATAGCCCGCAAACCAGCCGTCGTGCGACGTACCCGTCTTCCCCGCCGCCGGGGCAGTAAACCCACGCCCGCGCACCGCGGAAAATCCCAGCCCGTTATTGATGACTCCTGCCAGCATGCTGGTCATGACGTAGGCAATGCGCGGATCCAAAACCTGCCGCTGATCCGTGCTGTAGTTCGCGAGCACATCGCCCTTGGCATTCCGCACCGAGCGCAACAGGATCGGCGACAGCCGCGTCCCGTTGTTCGCGAACGTCGTGTAGGCACCCGCCATGTCCAGCGGCGATGCGTCATAGGAGCCCAAAGCCATCGCCGGAGTCGCCTTCACCGAAATGATCCCCGCCGACCGCGCCAGGTCCGCCACCTTGTCGTAGCCCACCTGCTCGGCCACCTTGACCGTGGCGTTGTTCAGCGACATCGCCAGCGCGTACCTCAAAGTCACGTCTCCGTGGTACTCCTCTTTGTAGTTCCGCGGTTCGTAGATCTGGTCGCCGTAAGCGAACGTTGTCGGCTCGTCGGTCACTGTCGATGCGGGAGTGATCACCGACTGCGAACCGTCAATGGCCGTATTCATAGCCGCCGCATAGACAAAGGGTTTGAAAATCGATCCCGTCGGGCGCTTCGACAGCGCGTGATTCAACTGGCTCCAACCGTAATCGCGTCCCCCCACCAGCGCCAGCACCGCGCCCGTATGCGGATCAAGCGCCACCAGCGCTACCTGCGCCTGCGGACCGGGCTCCACCGTCGTTTCGAACTTTTTCCCCACTCGAACCCGCTTGGTGCGCAGCCTCCTCACTTGCTCATCCACCTGCTTGATGCCCGCCTCCACCGCCTGCGCCGCGGCCTTCTGCAGATTGGGATCGAGCGTCGTGTAAATGCGATAGGACTGATCGTTCAAATCGTTCTCATTGAACTTGTTGATCAGCGTGTCGCGCACCATGTCCACAAAATACGGAGCGTCCGCGGCCTCCACGTTCGGCGGCGCCAGCTTCAACGGTGCGGCCTTCGCTTTGTCCGCCTGCTCGCGCGTGATGGCGTGAGTTTCCACCATCGATTCCAGCACCAGATTCCTGCGCTCCAGCGCGCGCTCCGGGTGCCGGTAAGGAGACAGGTAACTCGGCCGTTGGATCAAGCCCGCCAGCAACGCCGCTTCCGGCAGCGTAATGTCCTTCAGATCTTTATTAAAGTAGGAGTGCGCCGCCTCGGCGAATCCGCTGATCGCGAACGATCCTCTCTGCCCCAGGTCCACCCAGTTGGCATAGAAGTCAAAAATCTGCTGCTTGCTGAACTTCCGCTCCATCTCTTCGGCGATGAGCATCTCAATCAGCTTGCGCTTGATCGTCTTCTCCGGAGTCAGAAAAAATCCCCGCGAAAGCTGCATGGTCAGCGTCGATCCCCCTGCTCATGCCGCCCCCGCACCACGTCGATCCAGGCCGCCTCCGCCATGCGCAGAAAATTCACTCCGCTATGCTCGAAGAAGCGCCGGTCCTCGATGGCCAGCACCGCCTGCACCATCATGGGAGGAATGTCGTTGTACTTGACCAGTTCCCGCTTCGACCGCTGCTCCGCGTCAAACAGCGCCGTCACCAGTTGCGGCTCCAGTTCGTAGGCCGAAAGCTCGACCCCCTTGCTCGTGATGCGGTCCACTTGCCCGTCCTGAATGCTGATGAGGGCGGATTCCGGACTGTGGTACGACTCCGGCCCTGGCGTAATCTCGATCCCATCCTTCACTAGCTGGAACGTGCCCAGTTGCGACTGCCCATCCTTGTCCGAATACCCCGCCCGGCGCAGTTCCGCCGCGATTTCTTTGGCCTCGATCTTCTCGCCGCTGCGCACCGTTTCCGGCAGCGCGTAAATCTTCGCCGCATTGCCGAACACCGGCGTGCGGAAGCGCCGCTCAATGATGCGGTCGTACTTGATGTAGTAATAAGAGAAGAAAACGCTGAACCCCACCGCCAGAATCAGAAACGCCACCAGCGCAGCCCGCAGCACGGGATCACGAGGCAGCCCGCGCACGCCCTTGCCGGCCTTCTCCCCACTGCCTTTCGGAATCTTGATCTTGATGGTCACGGTCTTAGGTTGCGACGGTTTGACGATTTGGCGCGGGTGGATCTCTTCCTCACTCTTTCAGACGCCCAGAGGTGCGAAAAGGTTTGCACATCTCACTCTCCCCCGCCTGCAAACTCGGGGCTCTGCCCTCGGCCACAGCCCGGCCCTGCTGCGCCGCCCGAAACGGATACCTTCATTGTACCCCTCACCGTACAAACAAAAAGAGACCCGCAGTACATGCGGGTCTCTAAGCCGTTAACAATGGCCATTGACAATGGCCGTTGAAGATGGAAGACGAAACTTTGCGGCCACCTAGCCCTAGTCAGTCACCGCAAACGGGAAGTTGGGAGTCGTCGTCAGGTCTCCCACGTGCGCCAACCCTCCTGTACTCGGACTCGCAACGTTCACGGTCAGCGTGCTGCCAACTATCGAGTCCACACAGAACAGGTAAACGCCGCTCTGATCAAAGCGGCAAGATTCGGCCGTGGGTACCCCGCTGAACGTCCCCAGCGAAGACAGGAATCCCGTTGAGGAATTCAAAGCGAAGCCCTCGATTGGAGCGTCCGACAGCGTGGCGACGTTCGCTTCAACCGCATACACAAAATTGCCGTTGGGCGAGATGGCAAAGTCAAAGGGCGCGTTGCCGGTCGCGGTCAGGAATGGCGAGCCGATTACAGACGTCGGAACTCCCGTGCTCGAATTAATAGAGAAAACATACATGTTCTTATCGGTTGCACCCGTGGTTCCGTCCGCTACTTCCTTCACTCCCAGCAGCAGTCCCGCGGTCGGACTGGCATGGATCTGCGCCACCCCGAGTTGGAATGGCACTCCGAGGCTAGCCAGCGCACCCGTGCTTTGGTTGATGCTGAATCCGGCGATCCCTGCCAGGGGATCGGTCTGCGCCACATACAGGAACTGCCCACTGCTGTCCACCGTCATTTCGTCGGAGATATTCAGGCCCGCAGCCGTAAACGGAGACCCTGCCGTCGCCGTCAGCGCTCCCGTAGAGGAATTGATCTGGAACACCCAGACCTCGCCCCCACCTTCGCTGCCCACAAACAGGAACCGTCCGAAGGGATCGGTGGCCAAGTCGTCCGCCGTTCCCGTGCCGCCGGGCACGGTGAAGGGACTCCCCGGAATCAAGGCCAACGCCCCTGTCGACCGGGTGATGCTGTATCCCGCGACCGTCGTATCCCCCATCGGAATATAGACGAACTGCTTGTTCACGATGATCATATCGTCGGCAAAGTTGCTGGCCAGCGTGGGAGCCGAGTAAGAACTCAAATTGCCAAATGAACCGCTGCTGGTAACTCCCGCCGCGTTCAGACTGATGTTGCCGTAGTACACCAGCGCATCCGCCTGGGCAGCACTCACACCTCCGCCTCCGCCGCCACCACCGCCGCCGCCTCCTCCACCGCCTCCAAAACTCGTGCCTCCCCCCGAACCAGAGCAGGTTGCGTTGCCAAACGTAGCGGGACCGCATCCCGGCGCGCCGCCGCAACTGGCCAGTAGCATCGTCGCCAGCATCAGCAGCAATCTAAGCAGCAATCGGTACAAACTCTTCATGAACCGCCTCCAACTGAGCCTTCACGGTCGCGGACATTCTGATTGCAATGTCAGGAAGATGGCAGATCTAGTTGCCGCTGCAAGCCGCCATATCGGCAACGAATCGTGAAAAACCTCTTACCTAGTCGCGATACTAGGGCGAAGGTAATGTCATGGCAACGTTACGAATGTCATTGTCCTGTACGAAGGTGGCCCGCCCGCCGCGCACTAGCATGAGGCCGCGACGCCGGGCGAGCCGTGCCCCCGCGCGCAAGCGGCGGCCCCGACGGCACACAGTGGCCCGCGCCTCGGAGCCGCAAAGCGGCGAAAGAATGCAGCCCACGGCGCAAGCCGTGGGGTGGCGGCGGAAATGAGCAAGCCCCGAAGAGGCGGAAGAAAAGCTACGACGGAAACTCGTAGGGGACGCCTGACCTTAATTCTTCACCTGTCCTCTCGAATCCGTGCGGAACACTTAACTAGGTAGATATTCAGTCGACGCGCGAGCGTCTCTGCTCCGAATTGTATTGTGCGACGACATCCACCGAGCGCAGTAACCCGCCGCGCGCTCTCCCAACTTTTCGCTACACGGAAGTAACGTCGCACAAATTTCCCGCCGCTGCGCGCGCAAAACAAACTTTTAACGGTATATATTTCACCCAGTATTCATGCGGCCTGCACGCCATCTCGCATCGCAACGATTGTCCTCGCTCACCGCATAAGAGCAGCCGCATCGCGCGCGCATTGTGACCATTGGACGTGCACATTCGTTTGCACAGTAACCACACATTTCGCTTGCCTCAAAAATTAGAAGCTGCCAACATTCGACTTGAACTACGCGGAGGATTTCTCAAGTGAAACGAACACACATTCTGGCCGCATTTCTCGGTGCTCTCACGCTGCTAGCAACCAGCTGTGGCACCGGCGATAAAATCGGGTCCCTTACCATTTCTGACGGGTCGTCGACTCTCACCAACCTTCAGGGCATCGGTGGCACGCTCCAACTTAAAGTCACTGCCAACTACACCAGCGGCAAACAAATTGACGTGACAAATTTCGCGATCTACACCGCAATCCCTGACCCAAACAATAGCGTAGATGACACTGGAACCCCTCTACCGAGCCCCCCGCAAACTGTCATGCTGAACGCGACTGGCTTGGTCACCGCCGTAGACCCGGCCGTTTGCACCTGGGAGAATCTTGGAACCGCCCAGACCCCGAGCTGGTTCCTCACCGGAGAGTACATGATCACCGCGCAATACCGCGGATTCACGTCGCAGCCCATTTTCATCGGCGTGGCGTCGGCAGCGGCCAACACTGGTGACGGCACCTGCGGCCCGGCGTAGTAGTCGGTAAGGCGGAGAACAGTCTCCGCTCCAACGAATTCGCAACTCTCTTGATCCAACAGTGCAGCCCACTCCGCGGGGCTGCACTTTACCTTTGCGCTCCCTTTCCCGCTCCCACGCACGCATAAACTGAGAGATCTCACCAAAGGAACTGAAGGTTCACAGGACCATCCCCGAGGAGTACCCGGTCTTAGGCGCTTCTCCTGGGCGAGACAATGCGGGCGGGTCGCATTCCATCCATCCAACGAAAGTCTTGCTCGCGCCTCGCAAGTCCGATCGACACTTGCGGTTCCTGCTGGTGAGCCCCGTCGCGACGTCCGCGATCCGTGACGCGCACCGTCCGGTTCAGAAAACATCTAAGCAGATATGGAGAGACCGCCAAGGAGAAATCAGCAGAACCGCAGATCGTACGTCCCCAGATTGGACAAGAAGCCGAGCAGAAGGGAACCTATACAACTCCACCAGACCTGTCGCGCGACCCAGCCTAGAAGGCTTTGTTCCCGCTGGAGGGAGTGAAATGCAAACTGAAGGAATAGCCCGGCAGGCTCACCGGAACCGAGTAGTCCGCCGCCACGTAGACTGCCAGCGCTCCCGGTGTTCCAATACGTTGCACCGTCACCTGGTCGGGCGTCAAGGGAAGATCGTGCTCCCTGGCTTTTCTCATCACCGCTTCCACCAGATCCTGGTCGGTCTCGTGCGGGTTGGCCCCGCCCACCATCGCAATCTGGCGCAGGTCATCCTGAAACGAATAGTTCGCCATCTCCACCGGCGCGATCTGAAATCCGGAGTAGACGAGGGCGATAATGGCTAAGAATCCGACAACCGCTTTAACTGTTCCCATGATCCACAATCCGCTCTGCCCGGCGCCACAACCTCATGCCGCCCGGCCAAGCAATCCCTGAAAATATTCCACGACCGCTGTGATCGTAACATCGCGTACTTCACGAGTCGAGCGTAGAACGACCTCCACAGTGCCTTCGGTAACCTTCTTTCCGACCGTGATTCTAAAGGGGATACCCACCAAATCGGCATCCTTGAACTTCACCCCCGGCCGCTCATCCCGGTCGTCAAGAATTACGTCAAATCCAGCCCCTTCAAGTCGCTTCGCAATGTCTTCCGCCGCTGCTCTCACCGCATCATCCTTTACATTGACTGGCGCAATCACAATCTCAAACGGCGCGATTGCTGGCGGCAGCCAGAATCCGTTCTCATCATTCCCCTGTTCCACCGCGGCCGTCAGGATGCGCTCGATCCCGATGCCGTAGCTGCCCATGATCGGCATCACTTCCTTGCCGTTCTTGTCGAGCACGCGCACGCCCATGGACTCCGAATAACGGTAGCCGAGCTTGAAGATGTGACCGATCTCGACCGCCGTGTCAATGCGCAGCGCCTTGCCGCAATTCGGACAAGCCTCGCCCGCCGTCACCGCCCGCAAGTCGGCATAGGCCGTTGGCAGAAAGTCCTTCCCCGGCGTCAGATTCTTCAGGTGATAGTCCTCTTTGTTGGCGCCGCCTATCAGATTCGTGCGCCCCTCGAGCGCCTTGTCGACCAGCAGCACGGGCTTATCCGCGTCCTTCTTACGATCCCGGGCCCACTCAATCCCCATCGGCCCCAGATATCCCGCCGGAGACTTGAACAGCGCCTTGATCTCGCCTTCATCCATCGGCCGCGTCGCCGCCGCCCACCGTACCGTTCAGCTTGGCTTCGTTCAGTTGATGATCGCCGCGCATCAGCACCACGATCGCGCGTGAGGTCTTCATCTTGCCCGTCTTTCCGTCCTTCTCTTCCGCCATCAAAGCCAGTGTCTTGATCTTGTTCTTCGGCGAAACACCCAGAAAACGCGCAACGTCCTCAATCGTCTTCTGCCCCGGAGTATGCACTTCCAGCGGCTTGCCATCGCCTTCAGCGGCAAGATCCGCAACCGCCTCCAGTTTCGAGGTCGCCTTCTCCATGTTCGCTGCGTAGTTGCATCCGTCGCAGCTCACAATCTGATCTTCCCCCGCCGGAGTCCGCACCATGAACTCGTGCGACTCCTTGCCGCCCATCGCCCCCGAATCCGCCTCCACCACCATGTACTTCAACCCGCAGCGGTCGAAGATGCGGCAGTAAGTCTCGTAATGCTTCTTGTAAGAAACGTCGAGCCCCGCCGCATCGATGTCGAACGAGTACGCGTCCTTCATCATGAACTGCCGCACCCGCAAGCAGCCCCGACTTCGGCCGCGGCTCGTCGCGAAACTTCGGAGCAATCTGATACCAGATCTGCGGCAGCTGCTTGTAGCTGCGCAGCTCTTTCAAGGCAATGGAAGTCATGACCTCTTCTTCCGTCATGCCCAGGCACATGTCGGCGCCCTTGCGGTCTTTCAAGCGAAACAGATTGTCGCCCATCAGCGCCCAGCGCCCGCTGGCCTCCCAAATTTCCCGCGGATGCAGCGCCGGCAAATAGAACTCCTGCCCGATCCGGTCCATCTCCTCGCGCACAATGCGCCATGATCTTGTTGAACGACCGGTTGCCCAGGAAAAGATACGAGTAGATCCCGGCCCCCAGTTGCCGAATGTACCCCGCCCGCACCAGAAATTTATGCGACGCCACTTCGGCATCCGCCGGCGCCTCGCGCAAGTGTAGGAATAAACAGTTCTGACCAACGATGCATAGGTGAGTTCTCGATGAAAAAGTGGAATTTATGATTGTAAATGAATGATGGCGCGAAAAGGTTATGTGGGGACAGCCGCCCTCGGCTGTCCCCCGAGCGCAAGTCGGCAGGTTCCCCTCCTGCGATGCAATCTGGGACCAGATCAATCCGGAAAGGTCAGTTCAAAATCGGGGTTCGACCAGCCCGCGCTGAGCTTGTCGAAGGGCGGCTGTCCCCACAGAGACCGCAACAGCCTACCCCGCCAGCTGCTTCAGAATCTCTTTCCCCAACTTCTGCGCCTCGCCAAAAAACTTCTGATACTCCACAAACAGCCGGTTCAACTCCAGCGACTTATCGGCCGTAAGCTTCTTGCGCAGAATCATGTCCCGCACATGCACGGGGTTCGGCAGGGTTGCATCCTCAGTCAGTTCTTCCAGCGCGGTCTTCGGATCGTAGTGATACATAAAACCTCATTCCCTAAACCAGTTCCGTGCTCCACAAATCGTGCAGATGCACAATCCCCTCCAGCTTTCCACCACTGTCCACTACCATCAGAGACGTAATCTTCTTCTCTTCCATCAGGGCCAGCGCCGTCGCCGCAAACTCCCCACGCGGCAATCGTCTTCGGATCCCGCGTCATGGCCTCGCCCGCCGTCAGATCCATCACGTCCTTTCCCGCGCCTCTCCAGCAACCGGCGCAAGTCCCCGTCGCTGATGATGCCCACCAGCCTTTCGCCCTCCACCACCGCCGTCACGCCCAGCTTCTTGCGCGACATTTCATAAATCACGTCCGGCATCCTGGTCGCGGCGTCACCCGCGGCAGCGCGTCGCCGGTATGCATCAGCGACTCCACCCGCGCCAGCCGCTTCCCCAACTTGCCCCCGGGATGCAGGTTGGCAAAATCCTCTTCTTTAAATCCGCGCCTCTCGCTCAAGGTCACCGCCAGCGCATCGCCCAAAGCCAGCATCGTCGTCGTCGAAGCGGTCGGCGCCAGCCCCAGCGCACAAGCCTCCTGCGCAATCGAGCAATCCAGCGCCACATCCGCCGCCGACGCCAGTGTAGAGATGGATGCGGGTGCCCCACCCTTGTCTCGCGATTTTGGCGAGACAGGCTGGGGATTTTGACTCTGACCCTGCAGACCGCCGACCACGCGGATTTCATCCCCCGTCATCGCAATCAGCGGCACTCGCAGCCGCTTGATTGTTGCCAGCAGCGCCAGAATTTCCTCCGTCTCTCCACTCGCCGAAAGCGCCAGCACCACATCCCCGCGCACCACCATGCCCAAATCCCCGTGCAGCGCCTCCACCGGATGCAAATACAACGCCGGAGTCCCCGTCGAACTCAAGGTCGCTGCAATCTTGCGCGCAATCAGCCCGCTCTTCCCCATCCCCGTGACCACGACGCGCCCAGCGCAGCGAAAACATCAACTCCACCGCGCACTGAAACGCCGCCGCCATCGGTCCGCCAATGCGATCCGCCAGCGCACGCAAAGCCTCCGCCTCAATGCGCACCACGTTCTCGCCAGTGTGTTTCATCTTGTCAGGGAATCCAGAAAGAAGGATGTTAGCACGCAGCAACTCGGGACGCTGAACTAGCAGAACGTTAGCTCGCAACCCAAGCACTCCGATTCCAGAAAGTCCGACTCCGTCAGAATCCTCGTGCACAACCGGCTTCCTGCGTCCCAGCCCACACGCCAGCCCCCTCGCCTGGATCACCCGATCCCACGGCCCCGCCTGCCAGTTGTCGCGGCGCCTTCTCCGGATGCCTCCACGGCGGCAGCGTCAGCATCAGATTCCTGCGCCGTCGAATGCACGTACGGCTCATACATCGAACGCAGCTTCGCCAGCTTGTCTCGGGCGTCTTCGTCACTCCGCAGCCGCAAGCCGGCCGTCCCAAGCGCGTTCCGCAACACCTCAAGGTCCGCTTCCGGCAACCGGTCGGCCGCGCCCGGATCGTGCCTCGCATTCACCACCTGCGCCAGATCCACCGCCGCATGCCGCGCCATGGCAAACGTCAGCTTCGCCTGCCCCGGATGAACTCCCTCAATCCCCGTCAGCACCAGCGACGTCACATCCAGCATCGTCGTCAGCGCCGCCCAGCCACGATTGGTTGCTGTGCTGCGACCGGAAAAACGTCAGCACGGGATACGAAATCTGCGCCTCCAGCAACTCCGCCGCCCACCGCTCCCATTCGCGCAGTACTTCATCGAGCACCTTCTGGTCCATCCCCGGATCTTCCGATCGTCCCGCCAGCCGCACCAGCAACTCCAACGCCGACGGAGGCGATCCCGCCCGCGCATCCAGCATGGAAATCTGAATCTCTCGCCGCGAAAACGACGGAGTACACCACCGGAATATACCCGATCACCACGCCCAGAAACGCAAACCCCATCCCCGCTTCGATCACCGAAAGCGCGCGCGCCGCGCCCGAGGTCGGCACGATGTCGCCATACCCCAGGGTGAAGAAAGTCTCCCCGCTGTGATACACGAATCTTGCCCAAACGTGAGGCGCTCTCATTGAGCTGCTCATGTCCGCCAATGCCGTACTGAACGAGCGCAAATCCAAAGATCAGTCCCGCCGCCCAGAATCCCAGCAGCACAATCAACGACAGCGGTCCGAAATATCCCAGAAAATTCTGCTGCCGCGATGTCGGTCTTGATGCGCCGCGCAATCCGCGCCACGGAATCCACGTTCGCCGGTAAAAGTACGCCGTCAGCTTGAAGTTGCCGCAGCACCCGCCGCGGCAACACCACCGTCTCAAACGCATCCAGCAACACCACCCAAATGATGGCGAGCCCAAACACCACGCCGACAATGCTGCCGTGTGAATTCATGGAAATCTGGGACGTCAGCCCATCAGACCTCAGACGAGGCGGTGACGAGATTCGAAACGTTAGATGCGCGAGGAGACCATCGGGTCGACCAGATTCGCGAGGGTCTGACCGTCGACTTTGAGCCGAGCTCTGGCTGCGGTCGAGCTCGCTTTGGGCCGGAGGCTCACCTGCCCCGCTGCCGGACTCTGCGGCTGCCCGTCGCGGCTTGGTGCCAGTCGCCGGCTTCGTCGGCCGCCTTTTTCTTCGCCGCCGGCTTCTTCGCCGGCTCGGTGTCGTCCACGACAATCTTTTTTGGAGGCGCCGCCGGAATCGCAGCCTGCGCCGTCTTCAACTCCGACCGCAGCCGCATAATCTCCGCTTCCTTGGCCGACGACAAATTCTCAATCCGCTCGGCCAGTTGCTTCCGCGTGCCCTCAAACCCGTTCAGATCATTCGACAGCGATTGCAGATCATCCTTCGATCCGAACGCCCCCGTCCCTCGACCACGCTTCCCAGCACGTCATACAAGGCATCCAGGTTGCGGTAGAGCTTGAAGGTCGTGGGCAAATCCTCCGGCGCGGCCCGCAATTGCCCAATGATCTCCGGCAGCGCGCCCTGCAGATTCCGCTGAATCGAATCCACATTGGCCAGCGCCTGCCTCTTGCAGGCGTTGTCCGTCTTCCAATGCTCGATGCGCAGCTTCACCAGATCGGCCTGCGTGTCCTTCGACGTCGCCTCCAGTTGCGCCAGCATCCCGTTCAACTGCGTCACTGACGCATACGACACCGGCTCGCCGCCCTGTGCGGGCGGCCGGCCCTCCGTCGAATACTGCAGATTCGCCTGCGCCGCAGCCGGCTGGCTCAGAGCCAGGCCCGTCCACAGCAGAAAAGAAAAACTAAGCGTGAAAAGGAAAGTACGTTTCATTTTTGGGGCGGTGGCACTCGCGGCCACAGCATACTATAAGCGCAGCCTTAACCAGATGTCATCCTGAACAAACGGGACCGTGAGCAAAGCAAACCCTCCCCCGCAGTCCAAGCATTCCCTGCCTCGCCGAAACCGCATCGCTTCCAGTCATTCTCCCTCGCCGCTTTCCCGAGCAGAACCCGGCCTCGCGTTTCTCTCCAACCTACAATAGAGAGATAATGAAGCAACATCGCACCATGCCTTCACAACATTTCCCGCGCCGAACTGTCACGCTGCCGTTCCTGGGGGTAGTCCTCGCATCTCTGCTCGCGGCGTGGCTGCTCGTGCTCCCGGCGCAGTCTCAGGAACTCGCCCGCCGCCTCATCCTCAAAGACGGCTCCTACCAGCTGGTCACGAAATATGAGGTTAAAGGCGACCGCGTCCGCTACCTCAGCGCCGAGCGCGATGAATGGGAGGAACTCCCCACGTCCCTCGTCGATTGGCCCGCAACCGAAAAGTTCGAGAAGGACCGCATCAGCGGGGCCACCGTGCCCGAGGCTGCACAACTCGACAAGGAACTCGAACACGACCGCGAACTGGAGGACGCGCAACTTCCGCAAGTCGCCCCCGGACTGCGCTTACCCCAGGATTCCGGCGTCTTCCTGCTCGACAGTTTCCAGGGCGAGCCTCAGCTCAACGAGATTCAGCAGATCGCCGGCGACGTCAACCGCAACACTAAGGGCAATATCTTTCGCGGCGCCATCAATCCCATAGCCGGCCTCAAGCAGACCATCGAACTCGACGGGCGCCCACGCCCCCATCCAGGCCCACGTGGACGTGCCCTCGCTCTACATCAACGTCGATCCCATCCCCGGCCAGCCCGATCAAGCCACAACGAAGGATTCGCACACCTCCGGACAATCGCAGCCCGGACCGCAGCAGCCGCAACAACCCCAGCAGGCCATCGTGCCCTTCGACCGTTTCCGCATTGTCCGCACCCAGGTCAAAGGCGGCAAGCGCATTGTCGGCGACGTAAAGCGCGCCGTCACCGGCAAGGTCAGCCAGGAAGAGCAGCTTCGTCAAGACCACCATCACCCGTGTCAGCGGCGGCTGGCTGAAAGTCACGCCCACCGAAAGTCTCGCTCCAGGAGAATATGTCCTGGTCGAGATGATGGGCAAAGAGGGCATGAACCTCTACGTCTGGGATTTCGGCGTCAACTCCAAAGCCCCCGCCAATGCCAACCCCTGGAAACCGGAAGAGAAAAGCGCACCCCCGCCACCGGCCAAGCGAGATAACTAAAAGTGCTCAAGGTCGGAGGCTGGTGTGCCGAGGTTGGTGCGGCGGAGGTTGGTGTTGCGGAGGTTGGACCGGCGCAGTTCTGCTTTCAGCCGCGACCCACCTTTAAGGCGGCGTCATCCCGAGCCTAGCCGCCTTTCAGGCGGAGCGAGGGATCTCGGGCGCATCGCGATTCGTGGTCCAGGAGCAAACTGCCGGAGGTTCGAGGCTGAGAACTGCTGAAGCTACTTCAACACCCCCCGCTGCGCAATCCCAATATTGTCGCGGGTCGAGTTCTTCACCATGTACATCATGCCGTCCGCCTGCCGGATCACGTCGTGCGCCGTGCGCGCATCGTGCGGATATGTGGCCAGACCGATCGACGCCCGCACATTCAGATTCAATCCTTCTTCCCGGCAGAAACAGCTGGCGCGCAAAGCATCTCGCAACCGTTTGGCCACCACCAATGCGTGATCCTTCTCCGTCTGCGGCAGCAGCACCACAAATTCATCTCCACCGTAGCGGAACGCAAAGTCAATCAGCCGCAGCTGCGCCTTGATCAGATAACCGATCTCCGCCAGCAGCTTGCTCCCGATCAAATGCCCGTGCGTATCGTTGACCGTCTTGAAGTGGTCCAGATCGATGAACAGAACGCTGAACTCATAGCCGAAACGCGAGGAGCGGTATACCTCGGTCTCCAGCGTCTTATAAAGATGCCGCGCGTTGTACAGCCCGGTGCAGTCGTCGGTGATGGTCAGTTCCTGTATCTTCTCCACCCAGCGCGCGTTCTCGATCGCAATCGCCGCGTAGTCGCACAACGCCTGCAGGAAGAACATTTCCGGTTCGGTGAACTGCGACATGTCCACGTTCACCAGCTGGATCACGCCCAGTACCCGCAGCTTCGAACGCAGCGGCACGCAGATCACGGATCGCGTCTGCCACTTGGTGGCTTCGTCCACGCGGCTGGCAAAAACCGGGTCGGCGCTCACATCGGGCACGATCCGCGCCTCTCCGTTTTTCGCCACCCATCCCGCAATGCCTTCGCCCATCTTCAGGCGGACATTCTTCAACGCTTCCGCTTTGTCGCCCACCGCGATCGCAAAGTAAAGTTCGTCGTGCGCTTCGTCCACCATCAGCAGCGACCAGGTGTCAGGCCGGAAGTATTCCGCCATTTTTTCCATGATCGTCTGCAGAATGGAATCGAGGTCCAGCGACGACGTGAGCGTCTTGGCCACGTCGTGAAAGATTGACAGCTCCTGGCTGTGGCGCGTCAATTGAGTGCCGGCCTCAGGCATGCAGTGAATTCCGTTGTTCCTCGCTGGACGGGGTGACAGTTGGAAAATTATATTCGTCACTTTCCCTCAGGGGCAATGACCGTTGGTAACGTGAACCCCTAAAGCCAACGGCATGAATGATTTCCAGCCCCCGTGCATCCCCTTGACGCAGGAGGTAGTCTTACTAGGTATGCATAAGAACGGACTTAGAAAACTCCCCGCCCTGCTCCTCATGTTTCTCGCCTTCGCTGTCTCTCCTTCGGCCTTTTCGCAAACCAGCACCACCCCCAATCCCGGTGTAGACCCCCACGCCGTCCCCGTAATCGACGGCGCCATCGGTCCCTGCTCGGCCGACTTCACCATCACTGACGCTGCCGGCGCCCCGGTCTACGCCGCCCAGATCAAGGTCCACATCGCCTACGGATTCATGAACCTCCACAAGCTCGATCTGCAACTCGGCACCAATATTGACGGCAAGGCCCGCTTCATCGGCCTCCCCGACCGCCTCAAGCACGGCCTGCTCTTCCACGCCTCCGAAGGCGACCGCACCGGCGAAGCCTTCGACGACCCCGCCAACACCTGCAAAAACCAGTTCACCGTTGCCCTGCGCAAACCTGAATAGCCCTCGTGGACTGCGGACCAGATTCGAGTTACCACCGTGAACTTGGGCACAACCGTGGAAGAGCGGCGCTTCAGCGCCGCGTAAAGCAAGCAAAATCAAACCGGCTTCAGCCGCTGTGGTCGTATTCCTTGTCCTATGTCAGCGAAGAATTTCCCAACGATCTTCTCCCGTTTCGAACTCCGTGCTGGTTACCCTCCGCCTTGGACTGATGGCGGTGGCGCACTCATCCCGCTTGTCCTATGATGATGCCGTCAGTCCCCTGACCAACCCCGTGGGCGAGTTCGGAAATAAATTCCGCAAAGAGCGCGAGAAGAAAGGCATCTCGCTCGATGACGTTTCCAACGTCACCAAGATCGGCTCGCGCATGCTCCAGGCCATCGAAGAGGAACACTTCGACCTGCTTCCCGGTGGCGTATTCAACAAGGGCTTCATTCGCGCCTACGCCAAGCATCTCGGACTGAACGACGAAGAGGCGGTGAACGAATATCTGGCTTGCCTGCGCCAGGCGCAAATCGATGCCCAGGCCGTCTGGGAGCCCGCACGCCCCGCAGACCTCCGCCCCGCCGCGCCGGAAAAGCGCCCGCTCGGCGCGTCAAACAGGCCCAGCGTGAACAGAGCAGGCGTAAAAACGCAGACCCCGGCACAAGTCGAGGAACTCCCCGAATTGCAACTGCCCCGCGCCGAGCACGTCCGCCCTCCGCGAAATCATTATGCCGACCGGCGCGACAGCGGCATTCCGTGGAAGATCCTGGTAGTCGCTTCGGTGGCCCTGATTCTCGGAATAGTCTTGTGGAGCCGCCACTCGCGCAGCACCCGAACCGAAACCGCACCCGGCACACCCCCAGCTACTCCTGTTGCAGTAAACCAGTCAGCTGCACCGTCCGCCGCGTCCTTACCCGCAACCGCGAATCACGCCCCGCATCCCGCCGGTAAAACGGAGTCCATGGCTCGCCTCTCGGCTCCTAACGCTCACCCCGCGACCGCATCCCATCCACCTGCGGCGGCTTCCCTGCAGCCCCCCGTCAATGCCGCCGAAAATGACGTTAAAGCGCCCTCGGCCGAGCCCGCAATGCCGCCGTCGGCGCCACCCGCCACGCCCCTGACTCTGGTCATCCGAGCCTCGGAGAATTCCTGGATCTCCGTCACCGCCGACGGCCAGACCGTCAGCCGCGAAACCCTCATCGCTCCCGTCGACACCTCCGTCCGTGCTCACCGTGAAATCGTGGTGCGCGCGGGCAACGCTGCAGGGGTCAGCTTTCTCTGGAATGGCAAGGAAATTCCCGCGCAAGGCGCCGAAGCTGAAGTGAAAACTTTTGTCTTCGACGCCACCGGTATGCGAGTCCTGCCCCCGCCTCAGCCCCCGGCTCCGAATCAATAGCTCGCTCTTGTAAATGTCTGTAAAACCACCTTTGTTTTCAGCCAGGCGTCGGATACCATCGCAGACTGGAGGTATTCCGTATGAGTCCCCTCGTCCGCTATTGTGCGATTCTCCTCGTGCTGGTCGCAGCCAGTCCGGCGTTCAGTGATGATCAGGGCAAAGCCAACAAGGAACTGACCAAGGTCGCGGCGATGGCGACGGATGCCGTCGGACGCGGTGTCGTCAGCCGTGCCATGTCGGACGCGCTGGGGATCAAACGCCCAGAGCTGGTTCGTGAGCGGCAGGCGATGAACGTGAACTATGCTTCGTTGTTCCTGGCGCAGGAACTGGTGAAAGCCGGCGCGAAGATGGATGACATCGCAGCCCAACTGAAGGCCGGGAAAACCATCAACCAGGTGGCCAACGATCAGCACGCCAACTGGAAGCAGATCGCAGAGGATGCCAAGAAGCTGAATTCTAAAATCGACGACGGCCTCTACAAACATTTCCTCGACGACAAGGCCGACAAGCAGCGCGACCTGGACGACCACTACGACCTAGCCTACGACAATGTGGCAGCCGACCCGAAAGTGGCAAAGCCGGATGTTGAAGCCGCCGCCGACCGCTATCAGATGTGGAAAGATCGAGCCTTCGCCGCTGGAGGACAACACAAGGGATTGAGCGTGGCCGAGCAACAGGCCGCCTACGACGATCACGTTCGCAACGGCGGCCCAGAAGGGACGCCAGGATCGACGTCGGGAAGCGGCGGCAACGGCAGCCCGGGAACCCCAGCACCCGCCGCAGGTGGGGCCCGCACCGGTCCCAACTAGCCGCTGCGAATCTCTCCGTCCAAATAAGATCGGCTCGACGCCGCATTCCGGCGTCGGGCCCGCACTAAACCGTGCCCGCTTCCACCTGCTCTTAAATTTCCATTGGCTGCGCCCGCCTCCGCGGACTAAGCTTGTGCCCTGTCATGAAGGCCATCCTGCGCCCCGCCTGGCTCCTCCTGCTCCCGCTGCTCGCGGCGCCTTGTTTGATTGCGCAGCAATCGTGTCCCCAGCCGCCGGCTCTGCAGAAAATCACCGGCAGGAACATCTTCACCGACCAGCAGGAAGTCGACCTCGGCGACGCTATGGGCGAGAGCCTCGCTCTCGAAGTCTCCCCTATCGAAGACCGCGCGCTCACTTCTCATCTGGATGATCTCGGTGCCCGCCTGGCCCGCTACCTCCCGCCCAACAATCTTCGCTTCCGTTTTTTCCTGATTGACGCTCCTGAGGTCAACGCCTTCAGCGTCTCCGGAGGACGAATCTACGTCACGCGCAAAATGGTCGCCCTCACCCGCAGTGACGACGAACTCGCCGGAGTGCTCGCCCACGAGATGGGTCACATCGTCACCCATCAACAGGCCATCGCGATGACTCGTCAATTGCACGACATGCTGGGCGTCACTCAGGTTGGCGACCGCGCCGACATCTTCGACAAGTTTCACAGTTTGCTGGAGAATGCCCGCCGCAAACCGTCCCACGTACGCGGAGAGAATGAAGAAGATCAATATGTGGCCGACCAGGTCGCCCTCTATGCCATGGCCCGCGCCGGGTTTGCCCCGCAGGCCTATGTCGATCTCTGGGACCGCTTTAACCTTACCCACGGCAAAACCGGGACCTGGCTCTCCGACCTGTTCGGCAATACCAAGCCGGAGCAACGCCGCCTGCGCGAACTGCTGAAATTCGTTTCTGCCATGCCGTCGGAATGCGCCCAAATCGCGCCTTCGTCCAATGCCGGCTTCCAGTCGTGGCAATCCCAGGTCATCGCCTACAGTGTCAGTTCGCTGCCCGAATCTCTGCCCGGCCTTCTCCTGCGCCAAAAACTGGCGCAACCCTTGCGTCCCGACATCAACAACCTGCGCTTCAGTCCCGACGGCAAGTTCGTACTCGCCCAGGACGAGGGCGGCATTCATGTCCTATCCCGAGACCCTTTTCAGGTCCTGTTCTTCATCGAGGCCCCCGACGCCGACAAGGCGTCCTTCAGCCCCGACTCAAAATCCGTGGTCTTCAAGACTCCCTCCCTGCGCGTCGAGGTCTGGGACATCGCCAGCCAGAAGCGAACCTCAGTTCATGAAATGCTTTTGCGCGAGGGTTGTCTTCAAAGCCTTCTGTCTCCCGACGGTCAGTATCTGGCTTGCCTCGACCGGGAATTCAACCTCTCGTTACTGGAAGTCGCGACCGGCAACCAACTCGCCAGCAAAAAACAGTTCTTAGAAATCCGATCTATTGGTTTTCTGGTCTTTCTTCTGCGCAAAATTGAAACCGAAAGCAACCTCAGGCTCGCCAACATCGCTTTCTCACCTGACGGCCATTATTTTCTCGCCGGCACCTCAACCCATAACCTTGATTACGATCTCGCCGCCCGGCGCGAGGCCGACCTGCCCTCCTCTATCCGCAACCTCACCCGCAGCGAGTTCGCTTTCGTCGGCAACGACCGCATCCTCGGAATCAATTCATCTTCCCCCATGAAGTCTCCCGTATTGAGCTTTCCCGGAGGGGACCGACTGCAGGAGGTTGTCCTTTCCGATTCCCTCCAACTCACCCCTGGGGCACACGGCAACTATGTGTTGGTTGGCCCCTTGAAGACCGGCAAAATCGGCATCATGGATCTTTCCACCGGACGCCTGTTCGCAGCTTTCAAGGGAGACGCTGCCGATGTCTACAACGACACTCTGGTTTTTGAAGAGGTCGACGGAAAGATCTTGCTCGCGAAAACCACCTCCTCCCAAGTCCTCTCGCGGGCGCAACTGACCCAGTCTCACCTGGGCAACAATCGCGCCATTGCCGTCTCCCGCGACTTTAACTGGCTCGCCGTCTCCACCAACACTCGTGCCGCGGTCTGGGACCTCATCCACAATATTCGCGTGCAACACGTTCGCGGATTCACCGCCGGCTGGTTTGCCGAAGACGACTCCTTCTATGCCGATTTTCCCAAGCTCGATAAGCAGGAGCGCGTCGTCGCTCGCCTCGATGCCCTCGGCAACTCTGTCCCCGTCTATTCCATCGGCGACCTGCTCGCTTTTCAGGAAGGCCCCGATCTCCTGGTTCGAACTCCCGCCAAAGACAATCCTTATGTTCGCAAGAACTGGACCTACGAATTGCGCGACTTCCGCACCAAAGCGACCCGCTGGTCCCGGCACTTTCCCCAGGAGCCGCCCTCTCTGGCGTGGAGCCCGAATCATGACGCTGTGCTGATGGGTTGGAATGTTTCCGAGGAAGCGGCGCGCCAGGAACTGAAACAATTCCCCGACCTGAAAAACTCCGCCGGCAAAGAAGACATGTTCTACGAACTCGTCGACCTTCGCAGCAACTCGGTTCTGGGTAAGCTGCTGGTCAAGACCAACAAGGACTCGTTCTGGGTGAAGCAGGCCGAGGTGGACGGCGACTGGGTCGCACTCCAGGTCAGCGGCGACCGCGTCCTCACCTACTCGCTCGCGTCCGGCAAGGAACTCGGACACGTCTTCGGCTGGGCCCCCGCCATCTCAAGCCCTGCCGGGGAGTACGCCGTCTCCACTACCGAGGCGGAAGTGTACCTCTATGACCTGGCCACTTCGCATCTGCATGCCAGCTACAAATTTCCCGTCTCGGTGGCCTACAAGAAATTCTCCCTCGATGGAAAACGCCTCTTCGTCCTCACCCGCGATCAGACCGCCTACGTCCTCGATCTGACTTCATCCCCGGCGCAGCCTGCTAGGTAAGGTGGGTGGGAGGCTGGTGGGTGGGGTGGGACGTTTAATGTTGGGTGCCCCACTTCTCGCCGCCTTTGCGAGAAGTGGGAATATGTGCACCAATTTCCGGAAGGTGTAAGCCAAATCAAAAATCTGAAATCGCTTCCCTACCCTCGCACGCTGATCTTCGAAAACGACAGTACCGCCCGGCTAGGCGTAGGCCGTCCCATCGACAATGCGGGACGGAAGGTCGTGAAAATCAGCAGCCGCTTCACTTGCGGCAGAGCTTCCTTCGATTCATCCGTGTCGGAAAGAATCCGGTAGTCCTGTACCCGCCCGTTGGCGTCCACGTAAGCCTCGATCACCAGCGAATCGGCGTTGATCGTGTCCATGGTCATGCCAAACGCGCTCTGCTGCAACTCGGGCGCGGTGTTGACCATGACCAGCGGCACATCGTTGTGCGCCTGCAGGGCGGCCGGCGCCACGAAATACACCATCGCGATGCCAAAAATAATCAGCGCGCTCAGAAAGCCGGCAGTCGCCGGAACCATGATCCCCCGAACTGTGTTGTCCAGCCGTACCAGCAATCCTTCAAACGGGGCCCGCTTGGCCTGCGCCACCTCGCGCGAAATCGCCAGCCGCAACTTCAATCCCAGGTCCGCCGGAGCCTTCGGACGCCCCACGCTCGTCAGCAACTGCTGTGTCCGGCGCAGCGTCTGATACCGATCGTTACATGCCGCGCAGTCCGACATGTGCTCTTGCAACGCGAGCATCTCCGTACCGGTCACCGCTCCATCCAAATATGGCGACATCAACCGCTTCGCATCGGGGCACTGCAGTCCCGTAAACGTTTCTGTGCCCTTCATTGCATCACCTCAACCCTTCTCCCCCCTCCAGCGACCTGCGACCGCACATTCCGACCTTCTTTATTGTCCTCAGTCGGTGCGCTCAAACCCAATTCATTCCCCACCTCGCGCACATACGGGGCCAGCCGCTGCCGCAGCGCCTCTCGGCCGCGCGTCAGCCGCGATTTCACTGTCCCCAGCGAAATCTCCAGCACCTCGGCAATCTCTTCATACGACATCTCTTCCAGATCGCGCAGAATCAGCGTCGTACGGTACGGCTCCGCCACCTTCCGCAACTCCTTTTCCACGTGGCGCTGCACTTCGTGATGCGCCACGTTGTCGAACGGAGAGTCAGCAGGATCGGTCAGGGCTACCTGCATTGCACTTTCCCTCGCGCTCGCTCCCTCCGATTCCACCGGTTCAATCGAAGTCTCGCGCGCCTTGTGCCGGAACCACCACCGCCTCCGGTTCGCCGCCTCATGCAGCGCAATCCGGTAGATCCAAGTCTTCAACGTCGATCCGCCGTGAAAATGCTTCATCCCGCGAAACACTTTCAGGAAGACGTCCTGCGTGGTGTCGGCCGCGTCCGCGGGATCGTTCACAATCCGATACACCAGCCCATACACCGGCTGCTGAAACTCGCCAATCAGCCAGGCGTAGGCCGCCTCCGAACCGGCCTTCAACTCCGCGACGATCGCCGCTTCTTCCTGCGACCGTGCTCCGATTGCACTCGCCAGATCACCCAAGGTGGTTGCTCCCGCCATAATGGCGTCACCTGATTATAGGATTTTTCCAGCCCACCGCGCCCTGAATATTCACCACTTTGGCCCAGTCCGAAAAACGCCCTGGCCAGCTGCAATGCGGAGCCAACACTCTCAATCCTCATAGACTCCGCCACCCCGTCCCGAGTTCCCATCTGTAAGTGATTTATTTTCAGCGCATCAGGAACAGCTCGCCGAAACGGAAACGGAGTCCCTCACCAGTTAGACACCTGTCAAGAGAGGAGAAGTCACAGCCTGCGCATTACCAGTGATTTTCACGGGAACGTCGCATCGCCGGTCCGGCTCTTACTTCGTCGTCGCAAGCTGTCCCGGCGGCGCGTCCAGATGTAGCTTGTTGACGATTTCGGCGAGGGCTGTCAGCAACACGGCGAAGCCTTTGTCCAGACTCAGATTCGACTTTTCCAGGAAGGCGAACGCTCCATCCTGCTGCAATCGGGCGGCGTTTTTGTGCGACAGCCCGGTGAACACCACGACGGCAATGCCCGCCGTCGCGGGATCGCTCTTCAAGGCCTTCAGCACATCCGGCCCCGTCATCTTCGGCAACAACATATCCAGCAGAATCAGATCAGGCCGCTGCTCCCGCGCGAGTTCCAAAGCATGCTCGCCATCCGTAGCGGTGCTCACCTCATAACCCGCGCGGGCCAGCGCCCGCTCCGTTGCCAGCCTCAGAAATTTGCTGTCGTCCACCAGCAAAATCTTCGTCATGCGCCCCACTTGCTTTCTCCCGCTTGCGGAATTCCGCTCGCCAAGGCGCGCAGCGCCCGCCGTTGCCCGACATTCCACAGCCTTCACGTTACCTATCGGCAGAACTGGACAAACCGACCAGTGCAGGGGGAGAGACAGGATAAGATTTTCCTAAGCCAGCGCGGATTGATTGGGGTACTGCGGCTCAGTCCTCCGGGGCGCGGGCCGGTCTTTTACGTTCGGGGAATTTCGCCGCCCCCTCGAGCAGCGCCTTCACCGCGGCGCGGCAGGCGGAGCGCAATTCCGCTTCATGGCCCTCGGGAATCGCCTTCGACAACAGCAGCATGGTAGTCCCATGCAATGTGGCCCACACCGCCAGGGCTAGCTGCGAATGATCCTGCGGGGAGCCACCCAGCCGATTCGCCAGCCGCTCCTCCACCAGGGCGAAGTTGGCTCTCGATTCCCGGATCGGCCGCGGCCGCCCCGGCCCTTTGGGCGGGGAAAGCTCGTGCACATGCGCGTAGAAAAGCTCGTAGTCATGGGGCAGCCGGAGCGCGTGATCCACGTAAGCCTCGGCCATCTCCTCGATCGTCTCGCCCGCCTCAAAGTGTTCGCGGATGCGGGATGCAATCTGCCGCAGCAGACCCCGCACCAGGTCTTGCCGGTTCTTGAAGCGGCGGTAAACCGCGGGCGTATTCGTGCCTGCGACCCGGGCCACCCCCCGCAGGGTGAGCGCCTTCTCGCCTCCCCGCTTCCACAGCTTTTGCGCCGCCATCAAGATGCGGCCTTCCAGGTCCGGATCGGGCTTTCGGGGCATCTCTGCTTCCTCCCGGGAAAAAGCAACTGCGGCAAAGTTATATTGACGATGTATACATAACACTGTTATAGTCAATCACACAAGTCCTCCCCCCATTAACTACCCCGGGTCTTTTGTCAGGAAAGGCGGCCGCGGTGGGACAACATCCCCGCCCGGCCGCTTTCTTGTTTTCGGCCCGGCTGGCCCTCCCTTGCCCCTTGCCGGGCCCGCATTTATTTCATTGACACTGTAAACGTAATAGGATATAAACATCAAGTAGTCGGGCCCCTCCCTGCAGTCTTCAGAATCAATTCAGGAGTTTTTACAGATGTATTCCCAAGAAAATCCCGATAACGGCGTCTCCATTCTTCGAATAAACTCGGAGCTGCGCCACGCACAACTTGAGTTGCTGAGCGCGCATTGTGCCACGCATCAGCTTCGCCTCCACTATTCCGCCGACGATCTCGCCCGCTTTGGCCGCCGCGACGTCCTGCGCAAGTCGGCCGAGGCCGCCAGTGCGCTCAGCGATTTTTACTCGGCCATCGAAAAGAAGATCCCGGCGCCCGCCCCCGAAACCGCAGCCCTTCCCCAACTGAGCAGCGAGCAGATCGCGCAGGCCCTCGAATGCGTCTCCTCTTACCTGCGCGAACAGCGCGAGCGCTACTTGCAGGTCGCCGGACCGCTCAGCAGTGAACACAAGGCTTTCATGTGGCCTTATTTTTCGTCCACCCTGCTCGACCGGATCCGAGTGGTCGAACTGCAGGGCGCGCGCGTGCCCACCCCGGCGTTTTACGCGCAAGCCCGGGCTCTGGGCTTTGACAATCTGCCCGAACTCACCCACATGGACTCCCTGACTTTTCTCGACGTGGTGGTGTTCAACGAGAAGCTGGCGGAACGATCGCTCTTTCATGCGCTGGTGCACGCCGTCCAGTTTGAGCTGCTGGGGCTGGAGCGCTACACCGAACTCTTCGTCCGCAGTTTCGTGAAGACCAAGACCCATTTCACCGTGCCGCTGGAAGCCCACGCCTTCACCTTGGAATCCAAGTTCGCCCGCCCGGCGCTGAAGCGCTTCTCGGTCGAAGACGACGTCCGCCGCTGGATCGAGCAGGACCGCTACTAAGCTGCGGCGCCCAATCCATCCTCACAGCTGGCGGCTGCGGCCCGGCACAACCTTGGTCGATTCGCGGCGACGTCGCAACGGACTTCGGTGACCGTGAGGTGCAGACCTTCGACCCTGGGGCGATGGCATATTGAATTTTTTTTTATACCTTTGAGATAAAGTCTTTGCTTCGGCGGAGTTGGGGTCTCTTGATATGGGTGCGTCTCGGCAAAATATTGGAAACGCAAGGTTTAGCGGTAACATATTGCGAACAAAGGACTTAATGTTAGAAGGAGTGGGTGAGGTTCCTTCCCACTTTGGGAAAGACGAGGGTCTCTTGCAGCTAATCACTATAGGGCATTTTAACATCCGTGGATGGATTTGGTTGTGGAAAACAGGCGGTATAAGCTTGGGGGCGTAGGGGATAAAAATATTTTGTGGGGGCTTGACAGGGGTTCTGAACGGCGCCGGGCGCCCTGGGCGGCTAAAGCTGGTATTTATGTGGAACGACTTACGGCGCGGCTTGAAGCCGCCCTCTTTTCACAAGAGGGCAGAGGCGAAGTTTTTCCGCAGCCTGTGAAAGCCGTGGCCTTCCCGTTCTTGCGGGGTGGTCGGTGAGTGCCGGACCTCGAAAGAGTGCGAATGATGGGGATGGCTCGCATCGTTTAGAATGGACCAGTAAGGGTCGCAGTGCCAATGACGGACGACGCCATCACTATTTCACCTGGTCCGCAGTTTCGCACCGCCATGGTGCTGGCGATCCTCGCGGACGCACTCCAACTCGTCGTCTTCCCTTTATTCGTGGAGGGCGCTCTATCTCCCGCGGACGACCTCCTCGATCTCGGCGTCGGAGCCGCGATGGTTCATTTGCTGGGCTGGCACTGGGAATTTCTGCCCTCGTTTTTCGCCAAACTTGTGCCCGGCGTTGACCTGGTTCCCTTCTGGACCATGGCCGTCGCCAGCGTCTGGCGCAAAGCCAAGCGCATGGCCGATGCCAGCAGTACTGAAAAGCAACCAGAGCAGCTCCCGCCGGCGCAGTTGACCAAGAGCTGAGGGCAAGCAAAACCGACCAATCGGTTAGCGTCGGACTTCAAGTCGTACCACCCTCGACGGAATTCAGGAAAATGTCGTGCGGAGAAGTCAAAGGCCCCACCCTGTCGCAAAGAACGCGACAAGGATGGGGCACCCGGCGAACACCAGAACGGCTCGCGGCACCCCGCCGAAGACCAGTGCCGACACGATGACATTCGTGTCGAGGACAACGCGGACCACTTTTTCGCCGCGCGTGTGCCGGCGCGGACTTCATGGACCAGGCGATCCACATCCTGTTCTCGCAGTTCCATTTCTCGCAGTCCCATGCGCTCCGCTCGGCCGCGGCCGTAGGCGTTGGCGTCGTCCCACCAGGAGCAGCGTTCGTAGTGGCGCAGCGCCTCGCGGATCGGCTCGCTCATGGTGGGGCTCTCTTTTTTCGCGATGGATTGGGCGCGCTTCAGTTGGAGCAGTCACAAAGTAAGGATTACTTAGGGACTTTTGTGGCAGGGTGGGGGCACGGACGGGGGGCGTCGGGAGAACTCCCTGCGGCGGTTGGGCGGGGGCGGGGAGTGCAGGGGTCCTGCGGCGGGCAAACAGCGCCCGCCGCAGGATGACAGCCTTAGAACAAAAAAAAAGCGGCCCGATACTTCCGGGCCGCTGGGCGGACGAGGCGTCCGCCCCTCCATGGTTCTTGCTGGTGGGGGCACGGACGGGGGGCGTCGGGAGAACTCCCTGCGGCGGTTGGGCGGGGGCTGGGAGTGCAGGGGTCCTGCGGCGGGCAAACAGCGCCCGCCGCAGGATGACAGCCTTAGAACAAAAAAACTGCGGCCCGATACTTCCGGGCCGCTGGGCGGACGAGGCGTCCGCCCCTCCATGGTTCTTGCTGGTGGGGGCACGGACGGGGGGCGTCGGGAGAACTCCCTGCGGCGGTTGGGCGGGGGCTGGGAGTGCAGGGGTCCTGCGGCGGGCAAACAGCGCCCGCCGCAGGATGACAGCCTTAGAACAAAAAACTGCGGCCCGATACTTCCGGGCCGCTGGGCGGACGAGGCGTCCGCCCCTCCATGGTTCTTGCTGGTGGGGGCACGGACGGGGGGCGTCGGGAGAGCTCCCTGCGGCGGTTGGGCGGGGGCTGGGAGTGCAGGGGTCCTGCGGCGGGCAAACAGCGCCCGCCGCAGGATGACAGCCTTAGAACAAAAAAACTGCGGCCCGATACTTCCGGGCCGCTGGGCGGACGAGGCGTCCGCCCCTCCATGGTTCTTGCTGGTGGGGGCACGGACGGGGGGCGTCGGGAGAACTCCCTGCGGCGGTTGGGCGGGGGCTGGGAGTGCAGGGGTCCTGCGGCGGGCAAACAGCGCCCGCCGCAGGATGACAGCCTTAGAACAAAAAAACTGCGGCCCGATACTTCCGGGCCGCTGGGCGGACGAGGCGTCCGCCCCTCCATGGTTCTTGCTGGTGGCTGGCGGACGCGGCGCTGAAGAGCCGCTCTTCCACAAGACCACTCTGCTCCTACGTTCCTTCCGACCAGCCGGCCAAATACTCTTCCTGCTCCGGCGTGAGCTTGTCGATTTTGATGCCCATGGACTCGAGCTTTAGCTTGGCCACGCGCTTGTCGAGTTCGTCGGGGACGCGGTAGACCGTCTTCTCCAGCTTTTTATGGTTCTTCACCATGTATTCGACCGAGAGCGCCTGGTCGGCGAAGGACATATCCATCACGGAAGCGGGATGGCCTTCGGCGGCGGCCAGATTGATTAAACGACCTTCGCCGAGGAGGTTGATTTTGCGGCCGTCCTTGAGCGAGTACTCTTCGACCGAGGTGCGGGTGGTGCGCTTGGAGGACGACATGTTTTCCAGCGCAGGGATATCGATTTCGACGTTGAAGTGCCCGGAGTTGGAAATGATGGCGCCGTCTTTCATGAGGGCGAAATGTTCTTTCGTCAACACGCTCTTGTTGCCGGTCACGGTGCAGAATACGTCGCCGAGTTTGGCGGCTTCAGCCATGGACATGGCGCGGAAGCCATCCATTACGGCCTCAAGGGCTTTGGTGGGATCGACTTCAGTGACGATGACTTCGGCGCCGGCGCCGCGGGCGCGGCTGGCCAGTCCGCGGCCGCACCAGCCATAGCCGGCGACCACAAACTTCGAGCCGGCCAGAAGAAAATTGGTGGCGCGGATGATGCCGTCAATGGTGGATTGCCCGGTGCCGTAGCGATTGTCGAACAGGTGCTTGGTATCGGCGTCGTTGACGGCGACGATGGGGAACTTGAGCACACCTTCCTTCGCCATCGCACGCAGGCGGATGACGCCGGTGGTGGTTTCTTCGGTGCCGCCGATCACGCCTTCGAGAGCGTCGGTCCGCTTGGTGTGAAGAATGGTGACCAGGTCGGCGCCGTCGTCCATGGTAATGTGCGGCTTGTGATCGATGGCGGCGAGAATGTGGTTGTAGTACGTGTCGTTGTCCTCACCCTTGATGGCGAAGACGGGAATGCCGTTGTCGCGGACCAGGCTGGCGGCCACGTCATCCTGCGTGGAAAGAGGGTTGGAGGCGCAAAGCACGACTTCAGCGCCGCCGTCGCGCAGGCAGATGCCCAGGTTTGCGGTCTCGGCGGTGACGTGCAGGCAGGCGGAAATCCGGATGCCCTTCAAGGGCTGATTCTTGATGAATTCCTTGCGGATAATCTGCAGCACCTTCATGGACTGGTTCGCCCATTCGATGCGCCTCTTTCCCAAGTCGGCCAGTTCTACGTTTTTGATGTCGCAATTGACAGCTGCTGTTGACATGCTTCTCCTATGTGGCGCGCGTACAGCGCTGAAAGACTAAAGTTTGATTACCGATGAGTGCTTCGCTCGCTCTCTGTTTTTGCCAGAATACACGAACTTGCTGGTCCGGTCAGGATATCCGACCGCGCTTTCGGCCATGAGCTTTTGGCCCACGCCCGGGATGGCACTTTGGTTCAGCTTTTCCTGGCCTCTCGTTTTTCTTAGCGCTCTTTGCGGGCTTTTCCTCGCGAACTTTGCGGTTCAAGGCTCTGCCGGCAAAGGTCAAAAGATTTACCGCAAAGGTCGCAAAGGGAAGCTGCAAAGAACGCAAAGAAAACCGGGCGCCCCCGTTTCTCGGGTTGTTCGCGAGAAACGGGGCTTGCCGAAAACTACTTGCGAACTGTTTGTCCTACGGGTTCCCGCAAACCGGCATCGCTGGCGAGTTTCGCCGCTTTGTCGGTTGCCTCCCAGGTAAAGTCGGCGTCGCTGCGGCCGAAGTGGCCGTAGGCGGCAGTCTTCCGATAGATGGGCCGGCGCAGGTTGAGCGATTCGATGATGCCGCGCGGCGTCAGCTTAAAGTGCGACCGGACCAGATCGGGGATGATCGCGGGATCAACCTTGGCGGTGCCGAAGGTTTCCACGAGCACGCTGACCGGATCGGCCACGCCGATGGCGTAGGCGAGTTGCACTTCGCAGCGTTCGGCCAATCCGCCGGCGACTACGTTTTTCGCGATGTGCCGCGCCATGTAGGCCGCCGAACGGTCCACCTTGGTCGGATCTTTTCCGCTGAATGCGCCGCCGCCGTGGCGGCCCATGCCGCCGTAGGTGTCGACGATGATCTTGCGTCCGGTCAGTCCGGTATCGCCCATGGGACCGCCAATGACGAAGCGCCCGGTGGGATTGATGTGATACTTCGTGTCTTCGTCGAGCAGGTGAGCCGGAACCACGGCCTGAATGACGTGCTTCAGAATGCCGGCGCGCAATTCGTCGTTGGCCACGGTCTCAGAGTGCTGGGTCGAGATGACGACGGCATCCACGCGCACGACCTTTCCGTTGGCGTCGTATTCCACGGTGACTTGGGATTTGCCGTCGGGGCGAAGGAAAGGAAGAGTTCCGTTCTTGCGAACCTGCGAGAGCCGCATGGTCAGCTTGTGGGCCAGGGAGATGGGAGTCGGCATCAGTTCCTCATTCTCGTTGACCGCATAGCCAAACATCATTCCCTGGTCGCCGGCGCCGCCGGTGTCTACGCCCATGGCGATGTCGCCAGACTGTTTGTTGATGCTGGAGATGACGGCGCAGGTGTTGCAGTCGAAGCCGTAGACGGCGTTGTCATAGCCGATGGCGCCGACGGTGCCGCGGACCACGGATTGGAAGTCGACGTAGGCCTTGGTGGTAATTTCTCCGGCGATGACGACCAGTCCGGTGGCGGTCAGGGTTTCGCAGGCGACGCGGCTGAAGGAATCTTCGGTCAAGCAGGCGTCGAGGATGGCGTCGGAAATCTGGTCGGCGATCTTATCGGGATGGCCTTCGGTGACCGATTCGGAGGTGAATAAGTAACGGTTTGCTGCCAAGTTATGTGTCTCCTTATTGCACGCGCTTCGTAGTACTTCGTCGTGCGGAAAAACTCTGGGCTCTGGGTCTGGGGGGACCAGGGAAAATCCACGGGGCCGCAACAGGGCGACGCATCGAGGGGAAGTCCACTAAAAGGCTACCAGACCCCCCCGGGGTACGCAACGGTTTTGACCCTAAATGACTGAGGATGAATTCAATCGCGTAATTGAGGAGGTGGATGGAAGGAATCGGCGGTTCAGTGGGGTAGTTCTTTTCTGAAACCGCGGTGTAACCGGGCACTGGGGCTTGCATCTGAGGGGCAATACGCCTAGGGGCTACTGACAAAATACTTTCCCTGGAGAACGGCTTCGACCGCGGCTACCAGATCGTTTCCGGCCTTTACTTTCATAACGTAGCCCCATGCCCCCAGGCTGATGGCTGCCTGCACGACCTCTGGAGGAGAGTCCAGACTCATGAAAATGATTTTGGATTCGGGGGCAAGTTCGCGAATCCGTTGCGCAGCCTGGATTCCGTTCAGGCTGGGGAGTCCGATGTCGAGAAGAATCAGGTCCGGTTTCAGTTCTTCGGCGCGCTGAACCGCTTCCAATCCGTCGGCGGCCTCACCGACCACCTGCAGGTTGAGTTTTTTCTCCAGCGTCCAACAAACAAATCGCCGGAACGGCTCGTAATCATCAACCACAAGAACCCGAACGGATAACCTTTGCATACTGGGAGCCCGACTGCTATTTAATTTATACAGCGTTATGTGTACGCCGTACATCAAATACGTCGCGGGCCAGATTACGCTTGTTATCTGGGGAAGGTGACCAGCAGTGTGGACGCTAGTGAGGAGCGGGTTCTTTGAATTGCCGCGCGTCGGACGGGCCCGAGTAGGTTGCTACAATGCAGCTCATGGGCGTCAACGCTGCGAGGGACGTAAACGGAGCCAATCCGTCAAGGTTGCACGAAGCAATCCAGCCTGACCTGTTGACCATCGCTGCTATCGCGATTGCGGCTACCGTGATCACGGATGTCATTCACGAAGGCCTTGGTCACGGAGGCATGTGTGTTGCGACGGGCTTGCAGCCACTGGTGCTTTCCACGGTGCACTTTGAGTGTGGCACCGACACTCGTCTGGTGGCGGCGGGCGGGACGCTGGCTAATCTGATCTTCGGGGTGGTGTTCTGGGCCGCTGCGCGCGCCGTCAAGGGGACGGCATCCTGGCGCTACTTTTTCTGGCTGCTGATGACCTTCAATCTGTTCGACGCCGGCGGGTATTTCCTGTTCTCCGGTATCGGCAACATCGGCGACTGGGGGATGGTGGTGGCGGGATGGCAGCCGGCATGGGCGTGGCGGGTCGGCTTGATTGCGCTGGGAACGGTTACCTATTTCTTATTGTTTGTGCCTCTATGCCTAGGCGAACTGCGTCCGTTCCTGGGGAAGGATGCGAAAATCCGTGTGCAGCGCGCGCGCCGGCTCACGCTCGTGCCCTATCTCACTGCCGGGGTCCTCTCCTGCGCTGCGGGCGCGCTGAATCCGGTGGGGCCGGTGTTGATTCTGATCTCGGCTGCGGCTGCGTCCTTTGGCGGGAAATCCGGGCTGGCGTGGATGTGGGAACTGCTCCATAGCCCGCGCATCCGCAGCAGCGAACTGCAGATGCCCGCGATCGAACGCAGCCGGGGATGGATCGTCGCCGCCGTGATTCTAGCGATAGCGTTCATCGCCGGGCTGGGACCCGGCGTGAAGTTTCACTCGAGCTAGCGGGTTGCAACACTCGGAAAGCACCCAATCCGAGTGGCGCGTGGACTTACGATGGTTGAACTCCACCGGGGGCGTCCGCACACTTAGTCTTAGGCGACGCGCCGGTCAATGCGGTTTGTAGGTGCTGCCCCCCAAAAGTACATGGCGGAGCTAACGCCTCCGGGTGCTGGAGGTGCTCTGTGGCGAATCGAAACAGCAGGTTGCGCGGATTCGTGCGGAGGGCCACTGGAGTGCACTGAATCATGCTGCAGATTAAGGAGAATGAAGATAATGGTACGAAACATTGTGACCCGATATTTTATCTTTAGCCTATAGGTGGCGGCGAAACGCGAGCTTATATGGATCGAAGAGGACCGTTTTCATGGCTGGGGTTGCTCCGAATGCGCCTGGTTGTTTAACGCTTCTGGTTCGGCCACAGGCAAATCTTTTGATGAAATGGTGCGGACCTTCGAGCTGCAACGTGACAAAGAGTTTGCCTCGCACGTTTGCGATAGACACCCCTTTCCGAAGTCTTAATCTCCAGCCTTGGCGATTCCTCTCTTCCTTCGCGGCCCTACCGTACATCGTTCAACACCTTCGTGCTATTCCCAATCTCCGACGGTGACAATAATTGTAAAGTGACGCGGTTGACATAGCACACATCCCGTTTCGTGGGAGAAGCAAATGGAATGCCGGACCAAGGATGAACTTGAGCAACACCTGTCGGATATTCGCAGACTTGCAACCAGCCCTGCGCTTACGTCTGAGGAAAAGGACGCGGCTGTTCGGGCCGAGCGGTTTGCCATCGGCCTCCTGAGGGAGCACGACGAGTCGGGGCACCACGGCAAAAGGTGCCCGTTCGCCACACGGTGTGAATGATCTGTCGATCGGCACCCGATCAAACGAACAACATGAATTTTGCGCCATTTTTCTGGCGCGGGCGCAGATTGTGGCAATCAAGGCGTTCGATCAAGGAGTGTGGACGCGGACAAGGCAGGGAGGTAAACGAGATCAAAAGCCTGAAGCGCCCCGGCCGAGGCTCGACGCTCGCGATGAGGTCAGTTGGTGTCGGTAGGTCCTGAACTTCCACTTTGGGTCGCAGAACCGGGCTGCGCGGCCGAGGCGTAGTAGCCTTTGCGCGCGTACACTTTCAGCTTGTGGCCGTCTTTCTGGGCGGTGATGTCGATGGTGCGGTATTGGCCATTGCGCTTAAACAGCGCCGGCTTGTAGGAGACGAGATAACGGCTGCGGATCACTTGTTGCAGGCCGGAGAGGCTGCCCTTGAGGCGGCGAATGGAACCGGGGACGAAGGCGGCTCCGCCGGTGAGTTCCGCCATGGCGTGCAGCGCGTGGTCACCGAGCAGCGCGGACGGGTCATCATTTTCGAAGTCGCGGGTGCTCACGGTGTAAACGGCGACTTCTCCGTGCTGGGCGTGCTCGATGGCCTGCTTGAGCGAGGTTGTGCCGGAATTGTTTTCACCGTCGCTGATCACGACCAGAATCCTGGCGACCGGGGTCGGATCCGGGTAGCGGGCAAGTTTGTCGGCGGCAAAGGCCACGGCATCCCACAGCGCGGTTCCGCCGGAGGGCATCAGTTCGTTGACGGCGCGCGCCATGCGAGACTGGTCGCCAGTGAAATCCTGCACCATGAGAACCGAGTTATTGACGCCGACCACGAAGGCGCGATCGTCTTTGCCGGTAACCGCTTCTCGCAGAAAGTCGACGGCCGCCCCTTGTTCGAAAGAGAAGCGGCCCGCGACCGAGTCGCTGGTGTCGATGACCAGCCCGAGGCGCAGGGGCAGTTCGGCCTCGTTGCGAAAGCCGAGAATCACGGCGGGAGCTGCCTGATTATCCAGAACCCCGATATCACTGCCTTTCAGGTCGGTCACCGATTTTCCATGATCGGTGGCCGCAAAGAATACCGCGACTTCGTCCACGCTGGCGCGCAGAACTCCACCGGGACGTTTCGACCCGGCGCCGGCGGGGCTGGGTGCGGGGCTGGGCGCTGAACTGCGCTCGGCTGCGGGTTCTGCGGGCACTGGAGCCGCGGGCGGGGCGCAGGTGGCACAGTTCGGCTGCGGCTCGGCGGCTTCGGCCTCGGCGATCTGACTTTTCTCTTTCAGATTCTGGATGATTTTCTGGGCCTGCTTCGTGGCCTCTTCGGACGAAGGCTGGGTCGGCGCTTCAAAGGAGAAGGTCACCGCCGGCGCAGGCTGCTGTTTCACCGCGGCCTGCATGATTTCATCTGCTTTGAGGCGCTGCAAAATCTGGCGCGCCTGATCTGCGGCGGCGGACTTTGGCTCTTCGCGCAGCAGGGTGTTTAACTCGTTTTCCGCCTGGGGGAGATTGTCTTGGGCTTCCCATGCTCCTGCCGCGAAGTAATGCACGATGGCGGCGCCCTGGTGCTGGCGTCCGTGCACTTCGCTGGCGGTCGCGATCACCGCGGAATAATCCTTATTGACGAACTCTGCATAGGCCAGGGCTTGCACGAGCGCGAGATCCAGAGGAGCGATGGAGGAAGCTTTTTTTAGAGATTCCTCGGCAGCCGGGTAATTCCTAAGCGCCAGCTCGGCAACGCCAAGATTCAAGTGAAGGTTCGGCAGGTGATCATCAAGGGCCACGGCCTGGCTGAATTCGTCACGGGCCTGGTCGTTCTGGCCCAGATTCAGATACGCCGATCCCAGGGCGTTATGGGCCGCCACGAAACTCGGGTAGAGCTGCGTCGCCTTGGAAAGATATGGGATCGCGCCGCGATAGTCCTTGTGTATTAATAATTGATAGCCCTTGTCATATTCGCGGCGCGCTTTCCATGGGGCCTTCAGATCGAGCCTAGAGAGCGAATTGCTGGGCGCACCCAACCCCTGGTTCTGCATGTTGGCCGTCATGCCATACAGGTTATTGGTCATTTGCATGGAGGAGATCATGCTGAGGCCCACGGGCGAACTGTTAACCTCCCCAAAACCAGACGACGGAATGCTCATCACCTGGGCAAGCGCGAAGGGCGAGAGCAACAGGAACAGGAATAGGAATAGGAGGAGATGGACTGGTTGCGGTCCTCGAGAAATCATGGGACTGCTCCGGTGAACAATTCGGCAGGAACCACGAGCTACGCCCGACAACAGGCAAGTCTAACCCAATCCAGCGTTGTGGGGAAATGTTTTGTGTGGGCTCCGCGGGGCAATTGCCGTGAGGCGGCAGGGCTTCCGGTCGTTTCATCGTGCAAACGTTCCCAGGCCCACCTTCGCAAACTGCGCGAAGGATGGGGCAGCCCCTGTGGGTATGGTAACGACGGAGGTCA
Source organism: uncultured Acidobacteriaceae bacterium (assembly GCA_963825155.1). Taxonomy (GTDB): domain Bacteria; phylum Acidobacteriota; class Terriglobia; order Terriglobales; family Acidobacteriaceae; genus Sulfotelmatobacter. Next base: position 444,358 of record CAWGRZ010000012.1, read on the forward strand.
AAAACCCGGGCCGCTTTGGTTTGACCCTCTGGGGCTGAGCCCTTAGACTTATTGGTGTTCTCCGCCTATCTTTGATTCGTGAATTTTGCGGCCGGCGGGTGGCCATCTTGCGGGAGGGATTCCTGAGTCGCTTCTTCCTTAGTAGCTTGCGGGGCTGTGGGGGTCGAGGGGTAGTGGTGGCGGTCCTGCTGGGGCTGCTGGCGCCGTTTTGTGCGGCCGACAACAATGGCCCGATCACGCTGGATACGAGCGAGACTTTGTTCGCCGTGCTGGCGGCGATGAATACGTGCGGGTACGACGTGGGCCTGGATATTTCCGATGCCCAGCGGCTCAACATCCGCGCCGAGGTACAGAAGAATCTCGCGGCATCCGACGAAGCGCAGGCGACCATGACCACGATGTGCGACTGGTACCAGGCGCATCGCGGGAAGGATGCGATGCACGACTTGTCGCAGTATGTTTCGCTGGCGCTGTACCTGCAGGGGCCTCCGCATTTTCTGCCGCGGGTGAAGGAGGAGGAAATGCCTCCGGATGCGGCTCCGCTGACGGCGTTTGGGGCGGTGCTGGAGCGGTTCTATGACAAGGCGGGGCTGCACGCGATCTGGGAGCGGGAACGGCCCAACTATGCCGCGCTGACCGACCGCTATCACGCGCCGCTGGCGAAGATGGTGTTCGATACGGATATCTACCTGAAAATGCAGTCGGGGGGATATCTGGGGCGGACGTTCACGATCTATCTGGGTTTCATGGGCGATCCCGATCAGGTCAACGCGCGCAATTACGGCACCGACTACGACGTGGTGGTATTTCCTTCGCCGTATCCGGGGTCGCGGGCGCCCATGAAGATGGAGGAAATCCGGCATACGTATTTGCACTACCTGCTGGATCCGCTGGCGGAGAAACATTTCAGCTCGATCAAGCGCATCGAGCCGCTGCTGCAGTCGGTGAAGCGGGCGCCGCTGGAAGACAGCTTCAAGAGCGACATTGCGCTGCTGGTGACCGAGTGCCTGATCCGGGCGATTGAGATTCGCACCAGCGGCGGCAAGCAGACGGCGGACGCCATGCGCGCGCAGGCGGTGGACGACGCGGTGAAGCAGGGCTACGTGCTGACCCGGTATTTCTACAACACGCTGGTGACTTTCGAAAAAGATCCGGTGGGACTGCGCAGTGCGTATTCCGACATTCTGGACAAGATCGATTTGAAGGCGGAGCAGAAGGCGGCGAACGGGTTACAGTACGCGAAGGCGGGGGCGCCGGAACTGGTGCAACTGTCGCGACTGGAAGACCGGAAGATGCTGATCACGGCCCAGATGCGGCTGGCCGCGGGCGATCCCAAGGGGGCGCAGGAATTGGCGCAGGAGGCTCTGGACCGGAAGATTGGGGATCAGGGGCGGGCGCTGTTCATTCTGGCCCAGGTGGCGGTGGCCAACAAGAATATGGACGGGGCGCGGGATAATTTCCAGAAGGCGATCCAGGCGGCGACCGATCCCAAGGTAGTTGGGTGGTCGCACGTGTACCTAGGAAGGATTCTGGATCTGAAAGAGGATCGCGCGGCGGCGCTGAATGAATACCGGGCGGCGCTGACGGCGGGCGCGGACCTGCCGGAGCTGACAGCGGCGGCGCAGCGAGGATTGCAGCAGGCGTACGAGCCTCCGGCGAAGCCGGAGGCGGGAAAGCGGCAGTAGGGCCGGGCACGCCGCTCGCAGAGTAATCGGAGCGCGGGAGATCCCTCGCTCCGCCTGAAAAGCGTGCTCGGGATGACGCCGACAATCGGTGCAGGTCGCAAGAAGCCAAACCGCACTACTTAAAGAGTTTCCGGAGCCTGCTGGAGGTACCGCGCTTCCGGTAGAATGCAGAGTCGAGCAGCCGCCAGGCCTGCACGAAAATTTGAAACGCAAATGAGCTTCGATCCCGGGACCGGAGAGGTCTGCGGCCTGAGTTCGAGGCAAGGAGAAGGCATGAAGCGAGCAGCGATGGTAATCGCAGTGCTGGGAATGTGCACCTGGAGTTATGGGCAGAGTACGGGAAAACCGGCGGCACAGAATCCGCCGGCGGGACAGAGTGCAGGACAGACCGCGGGGCAGGCTGCGGCACCCGCGGCAGCGGCCGCGCCACAGGGCAAGCGTCCACCGGCGGCCAAGACCCAGCCCGAGTTTGATGCGTACAAGGCAGCGGTGGCGCAGACCGATCCGGCGGCGCTGGAAAAGGCGGCGGACGACTTCGCCGCGAAGTTTCCCGACAGCGAGTTGCGCGAAGTGCTGTACAAGGCGGCTATGCAGAAGTACCAGCAGGTCAACAATGCGGACAAGATGATGGAGATGGCGCGCAAGGCGCTGACCTTCGATCCGGACGATCCGGAGGCGCTGCTGGGCGTGGCGCATGTGCTGGCGGAACGGACGCGCGACACCGATCTGGATAAGGATCAGCGGCTGGCGGAAGCGAAGAAGGACGCGGAGCGGGCCCTGGTCACGATTGACACCGACCTGCCGACTACGGGATATCCGGCGGAGCAGTTGGAAGCCTACAAAGGCTTTTTGCGGTCGGAGGCGTACGCGGTGCTGGGCACGCTCTCCACCAACGCCAAGAATTGGCCGGAAGCCGAGATCAATCTGCGAAAGTCGATTGAAGCGTTTCCACAGCAGGTGGACTCGATTGCGGTGCTGAGGCTGGCGGTCGCGCTCGACATGCAGAACAAGATTCCCGAGGCCCTGAAGTACGCCAATCAGGCGGTGGATCTCACCAAGGACCGGCCCGACTCAGGTGTGGGCAAGGCGTCGCGCGAGGAACAGGATCGTCTGACCAAGCTGAGCAGCGGCACGGCCCCGGGGCAGAATCCGGCGCCGAAGAAGTAAGGTTTGGATTCTTTGTCGGCCTCGATTCGGGTATGAAGGAACGGGAAATCACGGCGCTGGAAGAGGGGCTGGGCTACCATTTCCGGCGGCGGGCGGTCATTGAGCAGGCGGTCACGCACAGCTCACAGGCGCGGGAGCAGGAAGCGCAGCAGGCGGGCGAAAGCAAGTACGCGGTCAGCGACAACGAGCAGATGGAATTTCTGGGCGATGCGGTGCTGGCGCTGGTGACGAGTGAAGAATTGTTCCATCGCTTCCCGCAATTCCGGGAGGGCGAACTTTCGAAACTGCGCGCCCACCTGGTCAGCGAAAGGCATTTGATCCGTGTGGCGCAGCAGTTGGAACTGGGCCACTACCTGCGGCTGGGACGAGGCGAGGAAAAGAGCGGAGGCCGGGGCAAGACGGCATTGCTGGTGGACGCGTTCGAGGCGATTCTGGCGGCGATCTATTTGGACGGCGGGCTTGAACTGGCGCGCGAGTTTGTCCGGCGCAATGTGCTGGAACCGGAACTGGAGCGGATGCGGAGCCAGGGCGGCGCGCTGCCGGTCACGGATTTCAAGTCGGCGCTGCAGGAAGCGGTGCAGAGCCTGGGTTTGCCGCAGCCCGCGTATGTGCTGGTGGAGGAAGCGGGACCGGAGCACAGCAAGACGTTTACGGTGGAGGCTCGGCTGCCTGTGAAGAACAGTCATGATGCGGAATTTGTGGGGCGCGCGCAGGGCACGACCAAGAAGACAGCGGAGCAGGATGCAGCCCGCCAACTGCTGACCTTTCTGGCCTCCCGGCCGAAGGCAGCGGAAACCAAAGCGTCGCGGAGCGCTCCCTTGGTGGACAAGTAGAGTTCATGGATTCTCCGAACCGGCCCCTCGTCAGTACGATCGGAACCGACGCGATTGGTTCGCTGCAGTCGCTGGTGGGCACGGTGGTGATTGCCATCTTCGTGATCACGTTCATTGTGCAGGCGTTCCAGATTCCGTCGGAATCCATGGAGAACACCCTGCTGGTAGGGGATTACCTGCTGGTAAACAAGCTCTGCTATGGGGGCAAAGGGATGGGCGATGACCTGATGCCGTACCAGAAGATCGCGCGGGGGGACATCATCGTGTTCCACTATCCGGTGGACCCGACGCAGCACTTTGTAAAGCGCGTCATCGGGGTTCCCGGGGACCACCTGCGGCTGATCAGCAAGAAGGTCTGGATTAACGGCAAGCCGCTGGACGAACCGTATGTGCGGTATCTGGAACCGCCGAATAACATGTTCCGCGATAATTTTCCGCGGCTGGATATTCCGGCGCTTGGTCTGGAAGGAAAGTGGTGGCTGGAGATGCGGAAACTGGTCGAGGACGGCCAGCTGATTGTTCCGGAAGGACATTATTTTGTGATGGGCGATAACCGCGACGACAGCCAGGACAGCCGATACTGGGGCTTCGTGCCGCGGGAGAATATTATCGGGAGGCCGCTGCTGATTTACTGGTCGGTGCGCAACTGGGATCAGGATGCGTCCGGGTCCATCAGCGGCAAGCTGTACCACCTGGCGTACGCCGTCACCCACATCTTTCAGATCACGCGCTGGAAGCGGACGCTCCGGCTGGTACACTGATTAGTCTCGAAGATAGCAGTGGAAGCGAGCGTTGAGCCGAAGTGATGTCCCTCAGGGGCTAAAGCCCGCTTGTTGTGGGCTTTAGGGGCACGGCTGGAAGCGGTGCCCTTGTGGTAGCGTCCTAATTTCGGGGAGCAAGATCTTTTAACCGCAAAGTACGCTAAGGATTCGCAAAGATCGCGAAGAAAAGCAAGATCGGAATTAGGACACTACCAGATTTGAGATGGGTTCGAGCGTGAGATGGGTTCGGGCGTGAGATGGGTTCGAGCAGCTCGTTTCGAGCCGACACGGAAAACTCTATAGTGGCGAAAAAAGAAGAGACTCCCCAGAAGAACGTCGCGGACGAGAAACCGAAGGAAACCACGGTCGAGTTTCTGGCATCGCTGGCAGCGGTGCTGGTAACGGGCCTCTTCATCATCACCTTCATCGTGCAGGCGTTTGAAATTCCTTCCAGTTCGATGGAGGACACGCTGCTGATCGGCGACCACGTGTTTGTGAACCGCGTCCAGGTTGCTCCCCGGAGTGCGTGGATGGGGCCGCTGCTTCCGTATCGTGACGTGCACTTTCGTGACATCGTTGTGTTCCTGTCGCCAGCCGAGCCGGGACTCTACGTGGTGAAGCGGGTGATTGGCCTGCCCGGAGATCGCATCCACTTGCGGAACGGCGTGGTGTATCGCAACGGAGTGGCGCTGGACGAGCCCTACGTGCTGCACGACCGAGATACGGATGATCCCTATCGCAATAATTTTCCCGCCGTGGCGCCGACGGAAGACCCGAACGTTTATCCCAACTGGATCGTGGATTTACCGTCTTACATTCAAGGGGACGACCTGGTGGTTCCTCCCGACCACTACTTCGCGATGGGCGACCATCGTGGAGTGAGCCTGGACAGCCGCTACTGGGGCTTCATTCCGAAGAAGAACATTATCGGGCGTCCCATGTTCATCTACTGGTCGTTTGAGACGCCGGAAAATCAGTATCGCAAAACCGGTTGGGGCGATCGTGCCTTGTTCCTGGGCAAAGTGGTGCTGCATTTCTTCGATGAAACGCGCTGGAAACGGACGCTGATGATTGTAAGATGAGGCCCCTCGAAGGTGTGGTGAGGGTGCGGTGAAGCTTTTCTCCTCCAAACGGCGCAAGGTGGCGGCGGCAGCAGTGATTTTGGTGCTGCTGTTCCTACTTCGTCCCGGCGCCTCCCGCCTGAAATCGCGGATCGTTTCCTCCATCAGTTGGGGCGTGGGACGTCCTGTGGACATAGGGTCGGTTCACCTTCGACTGCTGCCGCGGCCGGGATTCGATCTGGAAGATCTGGTGGTGTACGATGACCCGGCGTTCGGAGCCGAACCCATGCTGCGAGCCAGCGAAGTGACGGCGGATCTTCGTTTGATCTCGCTGATGCGGGGGCGGCTTGAAATTGCGCGGCTGGACCTGACGGAGCCGAGTTTGAATCTGGTGCACGGGGAGAACGGGCGCTGGAACCTGGAAGCGCTGCTGGAGCGCACGGCGCACACGCCGCTGGCCCCGACGGCGAAGGCGAAGTCGGAACCGCGGCCGGGGTTTCCCTATATTGAAGCGACCGGGGCGCGGATCAATTTCAAGAGCGGCCCGGAGAAAAAGCCTTACGCGCTGATCAACGCGGACTTCTCGCTGTGGCAGGATTCGGAAAATGCCTGGGGTGTGCGGATGAAGGCGCAGCCGTTCCGCACCGATTTGAATTTGAACGACACGGGTACGCTGCAGGTCAACGGCACGTGGCAGCGCGCGTCCGACCTGCGCGACACTCCGCTGCAGTTCAGCGTGGAGTGGAACCGCGCACAACTCGGCCAGCTCACGAAATTCTTCACGGGAAACGACCAGGGCTGGCGGGGAGGAGTTCTGATCGATGCGACGCTGGCGGGAACCCCGGCGAAACTGCAGATCACGAGCAGCGCCTCGGTTCAGGATTTTCGGCGTTACGACATTACCCGCGGAGAAGCACTGCGCCTGGCGGCCCGGTGCAACGGGGAATACAGTTCGCTCAATCACACCTTTCACGAACTGGTATGCAGCGCGCCGGTGGCAAGCGGGCTGATCACGTTGAAGGGGGAGATGGGGCGTCCCGGGAGCCACAACTACGGGCTGGTGCTGACTGCCGAGAACATTCCCGCGAGTGCCGCGGTGGCGCTGGCGGAACGGGCAAAAGCAAGTCTTCCCGATGATTTGGTTGCGGGTGGAACCGTGCAGGGGAGTGTGTCGATTCAGGAGAGCGCCGCCGCCCCGAAGCTGCGATTGGAAGGACGGGGAGAGATCTCCGGTTTTCGCCTGGCTTCGGCGGCGAACCAGGCGGAGATTGGACCGGAGATGGTTCCCTTCGTTTTTGCCAGTGACGATTCGTTGGGGAGCGTCGCCGCGGCGAAGAGGCAGGCGTTACACAAGAGCGAGCCGGGCATGCGCATCCCGAATGGTGCACACGTCGAGTTCGGGCCCTTTCCGGTGGCCATGGGACACCTGGTGGCGGGCGGATGGGTGAATCGCGGCGCATACGATATTTCCGTTGCGGGGGAAACAGACATTGCCAAGGCTCTGCGCGTGGCGCGAATGTTGGGCGTTCCGGCGCTACAGACGACTACGGTGGATGGCACGGCGCAAGTTGCTTTGCAAATCGCGGGCTCGTGGGCGGGGCGAAGCAACGGAACGACCTCAGGCTTCTCCGGGCCGCAAGTGACGGGAACCGCAAAGTTGCACAACGTTCGGGTTACGGTTCGCGGGGCGGGGGGGCCGGTGGAGATTTCCTCGGCCGAGGTGCAGCTTTTGCCTGACGAGGTGCGGGTGGAAAAGTTGAGCGCAAGGGCGGCGGACGCATCCTGGACCGGTTCGCTCGAACTGCCGCGCGGATGCGGGACTCCCGGCGCGTGTCAGGTGCACTTCGATATCAATGCGAAGCAGATCGCGTTCAGCGTGCTCAGTGGATGGGCGAGCCCGCAGGCGAAGGAACGGCCGTGGTATCGCGTGCTGGAATCGAGCGCACCCCCGGGGGCGTCGTTCTTCGCGAGTCTGCGAGCGTCGGGACGGGTGAGCGCAGACCGCTTGCTGGCGCACAATCTGGTCGCGACTCACGTTTCCGCGAACGTGAGCCTGGACAGCGGGAAGGTGCGTATTGCGGAATTGAATGCAGACTTTTTAGGCGGGAAATATCGCGGAGAATGGCGGGCGGACTTCAGGGTGAAGCCCGGGGTTTGCAGCGGCAGCGGAAGCATGACTGGAATTTCGCTGGCGCACGTCGCAGATGCGATGAACGATCCGTGGATTGCGGGCACGGCGGACGCAAAGTACCAGGTAGAGGGACCGTGCCCCGCGGGCTTTTGGCAGTCGGCTGAAGGCACCCTGCAGTTTGAAATGACGGACGGGACCTTGCCGCACATTGTGCTGGGGGAGAACGCGGAATCGTTGAAAGTCACGCGGTTCGCAGGACTGGCTCGCCTGCATGGCGACGCGCTCGAAATCAAAGATGCAAGGCTGGACTCGCCGAGCGGGAAGTTTCAGGTGAGCGGGAGCGCATCGTTGAAACGTGAACTCGAGTTGAAGCTGGCGCGAGGTCCGAATGGGGTGCCGGCCACGGCCTACACCATTACAGGCACGCTGGCTGTGCCGCACTTGACCGCGGGTGCGGAGACGCAGGCGCGGCTGAAACCTGAGGCCGCGAAATGATTCGACTTTCCTGAGTTCAACAGCGGGCGCCTGAAGGCGCGACCATTCTCGCCAGTGACGGCACGCCTGAAGGCATGCCCTGATACGAAGCGCGATTACCTTTTGGCCCCGCTTACGGCACATATCCGGGACCGCGGAGCACTTTGCCGGGAAGGGCGCCGGTCATTTTCCCCTGATCGACGACGGGAACGCCGTTCACCAGGACGTATTCCATTCCTTCGGAGAGCTGATTGGGATTGTCGAAGGTGGCCCGGTCGCGGATGGTGGCGGGATCGAAGACAACGACATCGGCCCACATGCCGGCTTTGAGAACGCCGCGATCGGTGAGGCGCATGCGCTGCGCGGGCAGAGCGGAGAACTTGCGGATGGCGTCTTCGAGGGTCAGGGCTTTTTCTTCGCGAACGTATTTCCTCAGAATGCGCGGGAATGTGCCGTAGGCGCGCGGGTGAGGATGCGCCTGGCCCAGGATGCCTTCCGGTGACGTGCCTTCGGAATCGTTGTCGATGGAGACCCACGGCTGTTGCAGGGCCAGGGTCACGTCCGGTTGCGACATGCCGAAGACGGCGACGCCGGTGGAGGGATCTTCGATTAGAAAATCGAAAAGCGTGTCGATGGGATCTTTGTTCCAGAGCTTCGCGATTTCGGAAAGACGTTTGCCCTGCATGGGCAGCAATTTGGGATTCTGCACGGCGCCGATCATGATGGCCTCAGGGCCGGGAATCTCCTGCCATTCGTTGTCCCAGTCTTTGGAGGGAGTAAGCATGTCCTTGCGAATGCGCGCGCGGGTGGCGGGATCCTTGAGGCGTTCGACGAGCTTCGCGGTGCCGCCATCGTGCGCCCAGGGCGGAACGAAGGCGGACAAATCGTTGTACCAGGCGGTGTAGGCGTAGGTGTTGGCGGAGACATCGGCGCCGGCGGCGCGGGCGGCATCGATTTTCGCCACCACTTCCGGCATGCGTCCCCAGTTGTTCTTGCCCGCGACTTTGATGTGCCAGATCTCGACGGGAATGTGGGCTTCGCGTCCGATGCGCAGAGCTTCGTCAATGGCTTCGAGCACGGAGTCGCCTTCGTTGCGCATATGAGTGGCGTAGATGCCGCCGAACTTGCTCGCCTCGGCGGCTAGAGCGATGAGTTCGTCGGTCTTGGCGTAGGGCGCGGGAGCGTATTCCAGCGCGGTGGACACGCCCACGGCGCCGTCTTTCATGGCGTCGCGCACCAAGGCTTTCATTTGCTCGAGTTGGGCGGGAGTGGGCTGCTTGTCGTCGTCGCCGAGCACAAAGCGGCGGACCTGGGTCGCGCCCACGTAGCTCGCGAGGTTGATGCCCATGCCCTGCTTTTCCAGGCGCGCAAAATACTGGCGGAAGGTGCGCCAGTCGGGGGTGATTTTGTAGTGGTCGTATCCGGTGTGATCACTTTGGATGATGGCGTCGTTGAGTGGCGCGATGGAATTCCCTTCGCCGGTGATTTCGGAAGTGATGCCCTGGTAGATTTTCGAGGGCAGGCGGGGGTCTACGAGAATCGTCAGTTCGGATTGGCCGAGCATGTCGATGAAGCCGGGAGCAACGACTTTGCCGGCGGCGTCAATCGTGCGTTTGCGCGGGGCGGCCGCCAGATTGCCAATGGCCGCGATCCTGCCGTCGCGGATGCCAACGTCGCCGGAGTACCAGGGAGAGCCGGTGCCGTCGATGATGTGGCCGTTGGTAATGACCACGTCGAAAGGTGAAGCGGGGGCTTGGGCCAATGCGGTGCCGGCCACGCATATCAGCATTAAGGCGATCAAGACATTACGCAGTCTGGGACTGGCTTTCATCGGTTTCTCTCCTGCAACGGCATTGGATACCTCGTGCGCGAGCTTTTCATCTTCGGCGTTCAGCATTTTTTCTGTGACTTGCGAAAAGCTTGAATCGCAAAGGCCGCGAAGAAAGGCCGCGAAGGTCGCAAAGAAAAGCGGCTACGTCTCCGTGCTAACACGTCTTTTGCGATGCAAGGTTGAACCCAGGGCAATCCATATTCCCAGGGCCAGCCATTCGTAGACGGTGAAATGGCCGGGGATTCGCGGAACAAGTTTCATCAGCGCCATCGCGATTCCTACGAGCAGGGCGAACGCCGCCACAGCGCGCTCGGCGGATGATAGCGTGACGCTGCCCGCGCCGGATTTGCGGCCGAGGGCCAGGAATGCGGCACATGTTGCCGACCATCCGATGGCACAGGCCACGGAGCCAACCTCAGTGATGGGAACCAGGATCGCGTCCCCCAACAGCATACAGGCAGCGGTGGCCAAGCCAACGCATAGAACCGCGACCGACGGCGTCTGGTGCTGCGCGTGGACGGTGCCTGCGCGCGGGTCGACCATGCCACGGCGTCCCAGAGCGAAGACCAGGCGGCTGGCGGCAACGAAATTTCCGTTGAAGCATTTGAACAGCGAGAGCAGGGCGGCAGCGAGAATGATGTTGACGATCCAGTGCGCGCCGACTGCACGCTGAAACGCAACCGCGGTCATGAATTTCGTGCCGGTTAACTCGCGCCAGGGTGCGACGAATGCCACGGCGGCCACAACGCTGGCGTAGAAAAGGATCCCTGCGAAGATTGCCATCCAGATGGCGCGAAAGAAGCTTTGGGTGCGAAAGTTCGGACTGGCCTCTTCCGCTGCTTTCCCGACCGACTCGAACCCGGTCATGAAATAGGGCACGATCTGAATGACCAGCAGAATCGAGATGAGAGGAGTGTGGGTAAACAGAGGTGGAAAATTGGCGGGAGAACCGCGGCTCACGCCCAGCGCGACAAAAATGACGAAGAGCGCCAGAGTACCGAAGCTGGTCCAATTCTGAAAGGTCGCGCTGAGGCGGACGCCACGATAGTTCAGCAGCGTGAGAAGCGCAACCAGAGCAAGGCCGATGATGAGGTGCGGAAGATACACCGGCCGGCCGGCAATTCGGTAGAGTTCGATGGAATCCAACTGCGGAACAATGTAACTGGCAATGCGGCCGACGGCGACGGCTTCCCAGGGGCAGACGATGAAGTACGCCAAGGTCATCATCCAGCCAGTAGCGAAGCTGATGGGCCGGGAAAAGACCGCCGAGGTGTAGGCTATTTCGCCAGCAGCGTCGGGCATGGCAACCACCAATTTGCCATAGACCCATCCGATGGGAAGCAACACCGCGCCGCCGATGACGAACCCGAGCAATGCACCGAGGGAGCCGCCGCGCAGCAGCCAGTCGTCCATAACGACCAGCCAGCCTACGCCCACCATGGTTCCCCAGCCCAGCGTGAAGTAGTCGGTAGCGCGCAGTTGACGGGCGAGAGTTTGCACGAGGTGCCGATTGTAATGCGTGACAGGAGCGGCGCGAATTATAAAGCATTTGACTTTTGGCGTGTGGCCTGTCTGATACTGACTACAGGCTGGGCTGCGCCCAGCGGACAGCCGGGGGCGGCCGTCCCCACATTTTGGAAGGCCCATTCGACGCGCGGAATGGGGTTTTCGCATGTTAGTATCGAATCCAGCCCGGCATGACACCACTTCATCGACGCCTGACTTTCCTTGTGTTTGGATCTCTTGATTCTGTGCCGCCTGGCAATCTTTCAAGCTCGTCGAAAGCAAGATGACATCTTTGACGAAATCTCGTAAACGCGTGCTCAGCGGTATGCGTTCGACCGGAAAGCTGCATCTCGGGAACTACGTGGGCGCACTGCAAAACTGGGTTCGCATGCAGGACGAGTACGAATGTTTTTTCATGGTGGCCGACTGGCACGCGCTCACCACCGATTACGCCGACACGTCGCAGGTGAAGGAAAACTCGATTGAAGTCGCGTTGGACTGGCTGGCGGCGGGGCTCGATCCGGAAAAGTCGGTGATCTTCATTCAGTCGCATGTGCCGGCGCACGCGGAATTGCATCTGTTGCTTTCCATGATTACCCCGCTGGGCTGGCTGGAGCGGGTACCGACGTACAAGGAACAGCGGGAAAACATCAAGGACAAGGACCTGGGGACTTATGGGTTCTTGGGCTACCCGGTGCTGCAGGCGGCGGACATTCTGGTATACAAGGCGGATGTAGTTCCGGTGGGCGAGGATCAGGTGGCGCACGTGGAACTGACGCGGGAGATTGCGCGGCGGTTTAACGGATTTTACGGCGCGCAGAGGGCAGTATTTCCTGAGCCGCAGGCGTTGCTCACGCCCGCGGCAAAGTTGCCCGGCACCGATGGGCGCAAGATGTCGAAGTCCTACGGCAACACCATCCTGTTGACGGATCCGGAGCCTGTGGTGCGGCAGAAGTTGAAGACGATGGTGACCGATCCGGCGCGGGTCCGGCGGTCGGACCCGGGGAATCCAGATGTTTGTCCGGTGGGCGATCTGCATAAGATTTTCAGCGACAAGGGCACGATGGCCAAGGTGTATGAAGGCTGCCGGTCGGCCGGGATCGGCTGCATCGAGTGCAAAGGGTGGGCGGCGGATGCGCTGGTGAAGTTGCTGAACCCGATGCAGGAGCGGCGCAAGAAATTCGAGGAGAATCCGCGGCTGGCTTGGGATATTCTGGAAGCGGGCACGGAGCGGGCGTGCGGGGCGGCGGGCAAGACGATGGAGGATGTGCGCGGGGCGATGGGGATGTCGCTGGAGTATGAGGCGCTGAAATAGTCGACTTTCCCATTCGATGCGACAACAGTAGTGACCCGTTGGGAGTGAACCGGCAGTATGCGTGGCGCGGGCGCAGTGCAGAGGTCCTTCGCTTCGCTCAGGATGACAAGGGCTAATTAATGGCAGAAGAGGCGAAAATCCTTTTAGGCGATGACGTTGCAGTGGCGGCCTCGACGGCGATCCCTGGCTCCCACCCTTTTCGCGAAGAACGCGAAAAGGATGGGGCACCCACACCCAAGAAGGAAGAAAGCGATTCGCCGTTTGCGGTTGCCGTGGGCGACGTCTACGAGGGGCCGCTGGACTTGCTGCTGGATCTGATCCGCAAGCAGGACATCGATATTTATGACATTCCCATTGCGCGCATCACGGCGCAGTATCTGGCGTATGTGGAGAAGATTCGCGAGCTGGATGTGAACGTGGCTGCCGAATTCATATACATGGCGGCGGTGCTGATTCACATCAAGTCGAAGATGCTGCTGCCGCGCGATCCGGATGCGCCGGCCGAGGAGCAGGACGATCCGCGGAACGAACTGGTCAATCGCCTGCTGGAACATGAGAAATTCAAGTCGGCGGCACAGATGCTCTTGCAGAAACAGCAGATCGAAGACGCGGTGCTTTCGAACCCGTCGCTGAAGGAATTCATGGAGGCGGAAGGCACTGAGCCGGAAATTGCCGCCGACGTAATTGATCTGGTGAAAACGTTTCAGCAGGTGCTGGAGCGGGTGCGCACGCGTCCGGTACTTAACGTGGATGAGGAGACGGTAACCGTGGGCCAGATGATTGACTATCTGCGGCGGCGGCTGTCGCTGGAAGACCGTCCGATCCGGCTGAAACAAATCCTGATGCGGGTGGCTTCGCGGCAGGCGCTGGTGTGCATGTTCCTGGCGCTGCTCGAAATGGTGCGACTGCAGGCGATTCAGGTACGGCAGGAACGGATGTTCGGCGAGATCGCGGTGCGCAAGCATACGCACTTTGACGAGATCATGAACCAGCAGTCGGCTGTACGCGACGACTGGAGATGAACAGCAGTTGCCAGTAGCCAGTGCCCAGTTGCCAGTAAAACCTGATTATGAGTCTTAAAGCTCAACTCGAAGCCATTGTTTATGCGGCGGAGACGCCGATCACGCTGGAGCAGATGATCCAACTCGTTCGGGAGACTGTGGTCGCCGACGGAACGACCGATGACGCGGAGATCAAATCGCGCGTGCGGTCTTCGCTGGAAGAACTGGTCGGCGAATACGGCTCGCCCGATCACGGCATTGAGATCCGGCAGGTCGCGGGCGGGTACCGGATGTCCACCAAGCCGGAGCAGCACGAAGTGGTGCGCGCGTTCGCCAAGAGCTTGAAGCCGCCGATCCGGCTTTCGCTGCCGGCGCTCGAAACCCTGGCCGTGATTGCCTACAAGCAGCCGGCGACGGTACCCGAGATCAACGATATTCGTGGAGTGGATTCCGGCGGCGTGATTGGGACGTTGCTGGATCGCAAGCTGATCACAACCGCCGGGCGCAAGCAGGTGATCGGACGTCCGATTCTGTACAAGACGACCAAAGAATTCCTGATGCGGTTTGGGCTGAAGGACGTGAACGAACTGCCGAGCATGGAGGAATTCGAGAAACTCGTCGCGGAATCGTTCCAGGAGGAACTGCTTCCGGCAGACGGCGCGGCGGCGCAGGACGCTACGACTTCGACGGAGAGCCAGACGTCCGAAGCGGATCGCGAAACAGTATCGGAGACCGAGAAGGCGGGCTGACGCGGCCCGACCTGTACCGTCCATACGGAATTTCATCATGCCGCTGGAACGCCTGCAAAAGATTATCGCTGCTGCCGGAATCGCTTCCCGCCGGACGGCAGAGAAGCTCATTTCGTCGGGGGCCGTGCAGGTCAACGGAACGGTCGTGACGGAACTCGGCAGCAAGGCCGATCCGGAGACCGACCACGTGCGCGTCAACGGAAAACTCTTGCACGGAGCGCAGCGGCACGTCTATCTCCTGCTCAACAAGCCCAAGGGCTACGTCACGACCATGAGCGATCCGCAGAAGCGGCCCACTGTCATGGACTTGATTCGCGGCGTGAAGGGGCGTGTGTATCCGGTGGGGCGGCTGGACTACGCCAGCGAAGGACTGCTGCTGCTGACCAACGACGGCGAACTCGCGCATCGGCTAATGAAAGCTGCCTCGCATGTGGCCAAGACTTACGTTGTGAAAGTCGCGGGTACACCGAAGGAAGAAGCGATTGCCAAATTGCGAGCCGGAGTTTCTATTGCCACCGATGACGGCAAGCGCGTGAAGACGGGGCCGGCCCTGGTGCGCGTGGTGAAGGAAGCGGCGAATCCTTGGTACGAAATTACGCTGGTCGAGGGCCGCAATCGCCAGATTCGGCGCATGTTTGAGGCTGTGGGCCATCACGTCGAAAAGATTAAGCGGGTGCGCTACGGGCCGCTGGTCCTGGATGTTTCTCCGGGAAAGTTTCGCGCGCTCACGCTGCAAGAAGTTGCACGCTTAACTTCAGCGTCCAGAACGAGCGTGGCCGGCGGCAAGCGATCCGTGTCATGATGTGCGGCGAGCATGAGCCGATTTTTTGATCTGGTCTCGAAGCCGGCCCGCGAGATGGTGGGCTATGTGCCGGGCGCGCCGCCCCGGCGGGCTCCCGCGGAAACTCAGCCGCGCCTGATCAAGCTTGACTCCAACGAAAATCCCTTTGGGCCATCGCCGCGTGCGATTGAGGCGATGCGGGCTGGCACTGGCCTCAGTGCATTCCTATCCTGACGATGACTGTATGGAGTTGCGCGGCAAATTGGCGGCGCACCACTCTGTGCCGCCGGAACAAGTACTGGTGACCGCCGGCTCAACGGCACTGCTGGGTCTGCTGTGTCAGACCATGCTGGGGCCGGGGCTGAACGCGGTGACCAGCGAGCGTTCGTTCATTGTTTATCCGATGGCGGTGCATGCGACGGGAGCGCAGCTGATCGAAACTCCAATGCGCGAGGATGGCTTCGATCTGGCCGCGATTCTCGATGCGATCGACGAAGATACGCGCCTCGTGTTCCTGGCCAATCCCAATAATCCCACGGGGACAATGCTCCCTGCGGCGGTGGTCGACAAATTCATTGCCGAGGTTCCGGGACATGTCGTGGTGGTTCTCGACGAGGCGTACTACGAGTTCGCGTTGCACTTTGCGGCGCGGCGCAAGGTGGAGTATTCGAGATCGCTCGATTATCTGCGGCAGGGCGCGAGCGTGGTCGTGCTGCGAACGTTTTCGAAGGCTCACGGGCTGGCGGGATTGCGCGTGGGCTATGGACTGGGGCCGGCGGAACTGCTGGCCTATTGCGCACGCATGCGCAACACGTTCTCGGTGTCGTCCGTGGCTGAGGCCGCGGCGCTGGCGGCGCTTGACGACATGAATCATATTGGGCGGGTCGTCTCCAACAATGCGGCGCAGGCGCAGATTCTGGGTGTGGGATTGTCAGAACTGGGATACCGCGTGGTTCCGACGTCGGCGAATTTTTTTTATTGCGATGTGGGCGAAGACGCGGCCGACGTCGCGACGCGGTTGCGGGACGAAGGGGTCAGTGTGCGCCCCTTGGGTGTGTGGGGCGCGCCCCAGTGCATCCGGGTGAGCATTGGGACGCCGAAGGAGAATCAGGCTCTGTTGAATGCGGCGCGCAAAATCGGCGGCAGAGCGTAGCGCTAACGTTTCCCGCAGTGGGTAAGCCCCATCAATTTGAGCCTATTCGGCACGGCTGAAGCCGTGCCCTTCCCGGTGCGGCGGGCCCGTGCTAGGACGCGGGGATTCTGGCGGCGCCGTAGAGGCCGGCATCACTGCCGAGCAGGGCACGGGTGATGATCGTCTTCTTCCTGGTGTAGGCGGCGATTTGGGCGGACGCGCCTTCCTTCTTGCCCAGCGGATCGTCGGGAGCAGTGGCAGCATAGACCAGCGAGCGCTCCCGCAATTCTGCGAACATTGCCGGTGCAAAAGCGTCCCAGGCGCTGACCACTCCGCCGCCAATCACGAACATATCGAGGTTGAGGACGTTGACCAGATCGGCCAGCAGCATTCCCAGGGAAACGCCGAAACGGTGAAAGAGTTTTTGTGCGTCTTCGTTGCCCTGAATCGCGAGATTGTAAATCGACCGGGCGCTGAACTCCGCGTCAGAACTGGCGGCCTTGGCCAGCGCGGGCGCCTGACCGGAGTCGATCGCCTCGCGGGCCATGCGCACGAGGGCGGTCGCGGAAGCGTAACGCTCGGCGCAGCCATGATTGCCGCAGCCGCAGGGAACGCCATTGGGCTCGATGGTGACGTGCCCGAACTCGCCGGCCATGCCGTTCATGCCGTAGAAAATCTTCCCGTTGAGTATGATCGCGCCGCCGATGCCGGTGCCGAGAGTGACCATGGCCATATCGTCGACGTCGCGGGCCGCACCCAGCCACTTCTCGCCGAGAGCCGCGACGTTGGCGTCGTTTTCGAGGAAAACGCGGGCGCCCAGGCGGCGCTCGATTTCGTCGCGCACAGGATAGTCGGACCATCCGGGCAGATTCGCCGACTTGCGCATCATGCCGGTTTCCATGTCGATGATGCCGGGGACGCCAATACCGGCGCCGACAAACCTGCCGCTGCCGCGATACTGATCGGTCAGGCGGCGGATGGCGTCGCACATTTCGCCGATCACGTGATCGCGGCCCAAGGCGACCTTAACGCCGAGGGTGATTTTTTCGAGAAGGTGGCCGTCGGTGCTGACGGCCGCGATGCGCAGGTTGGTACCGCCGAGATCGACTCCGATGGAAAAATCGGGCATGGAACAAAAGAGTATCAGAATTGCCGGCGCAGTAGCGCCATTGTTGATTGTTGATTGTTGATTCAACAAAGCTCAGGTGCAAAGGTTTTCAATCAACAATCAGAAACCATCAATCAGTAATTTATTTCTGGCACTTGGCACAGTAGTGGCTGCTGCGGCCGGCGATTACGATTCGTTTGATCGGCGTTTTGCAGACCAGGCAGGGCTCGGCTTCGCGGCCGTAGACACGGTGCTGGAGCTGAAAGAATCCCTCTTCGCCGTCGGCGTCGACATAGTCGGAGATGGACGATCCGCCGAGCGCGATGGCTTCTTTCAGGACTTCTTTCACGGCGACGAAGAGCTTGCCCAGTTGGTCGCGGCTGATGGAGGCGGCGCGGCGGCGGGGGCGAATGCCGGCGCGGAACAGAGATTCATCGGCGTAGATGTTTCCGACGCCGCGCAGAAGCTTCTGATTGAGCAGCGCGCTCTTGATGGGAGTCTTGCGGCCACGGAACAACGTGATGAATTGGTCCGAGATCGACCTCGAGCGGTTCGATGCCGCCCGCTTCGAAATCGGCAGCGACACTCAGACGGCCGAAGCGGCGCGGATCCACGAAGCGCAGTTCCCTGCCCGAAGCGAGGCGCAGGATGGCGTGCGTGTGCTTCTCCACCTCCGCCTGCGGCTCGCAGACTTGCAAGCGGCCGGTCATGCCGAGGTGCACGATCCATTGAGCTTTTGGTTGTGTGGGACGCGCACGTTTCCGCCCCGCATGACCATCTTGCTCGAGATCGAAGACAATGTGTTTGCCCATTCGGCGGACGGTGGCGATGCGGCTTTGTTCGAGCGTCGCGACGATTTCCGACGCGGGAGATTTCAGCGGCTCTTTCTTTTGGCCCAGCCAGACGGATTCGACCACGTCTCCGGTGACGCGTTTGGCGAGGCCGCGGGCGATGGTTTCGACTTCGGGAAGTTCGGGCATGAGCGAAGACCGATAACCACAGAGGACACAAGGTTTCACAGGGAACGGTGAAGCACGCGTCACTCCGGGCGATCTGCTATTTTTTCAGGAACGTGCCCTTCTTCCAGTTCCTGGAAGGCCTGCTGCAGTTGCTGCTGCGTGTTCATCACGATGGGGCCGTACCAGGCCACGGGTTCTTCGAGCGGCTTGCCCGAGACCAGCAGGAAGCGGATTCCATCTTCGCCGGCCTGCACCGCGACTTCGTCGCCGCGGTCGAAGACCACCAGCGAGCGGTTCTCGGCTTCCGCCGGAGGCGTGGTGTCGGCCCATCCGACGCCTTCGGTGGGCACCGCGAGCGGGCCGGACGCGTTGCAGAATTTTCCCGCGCCGGCGAAAACGTAGGCGAAGGCGTGGCGCGTGGTTTCGACCGGCAGCGTCTTTCGCTTGCCCGGGGGCACGGATACGTCGAGATAGATGGGATCGGCGGCGACTGCCTTCCACCGGGCCGGTTTTGCCCCAGAAATTTCCGCAGACGATGCGCACGTGGGTGCCGTCGTCGTCGGTGACCTCGGGAATGTCGGCGGTCTTCACTTCCTGATAGCGCGGCGCCGTCATCTTGAGCGCGGACGGAAGATTCGCCCACAACTGGAAGCCGTGCATGCGGCCGGTCGGATCGCCCTTGGGCATTTCCTGATGAATGATGCCGCTGCCCGCGGTCATCCACTGCACGTCGCCGGCGGCGATGGCGCCGTGGTTGCCCATGCTGTCGCCGTGCTCGACGGTTCCGGCGAGCACGTAGGTGATGGTCTCGATGCCGCGATGCGGATGCCAGGGAAATCCGGCGAGATAGTCCTCGGGGACGTCATTGCGAAAATCGTCGAGCAGGAGGAACGGATCGAAGTCGTGGGTGTTGCCGAAGCCGAAGGCGCGGCGCAGATGCACGCCGGCGCCTTCGAGCGTGGGCTTGGACTTGATCAGGCGCTTTACGGGACGAATGGACATGATGGCCTCTGGGATCGGGTGTCACGCGGTTCGAGAGCACGATGGCACACCGCACCCCGTCTACCCCGCAGAGATGTTGATGCGCCAGTGTCGCTGCCGGACGCATTTATCGCAGGGTTGCGACGCGCAGGGTTGCCGTGCAGGGTGGTTGGGGCTACTCCGGAGGCAGTTGGGCAGGCTCTAGTCTTTGAGCGGGACGACAGCGCTGCCGTCACGGCAGAAGGTGGCGACTCGCTGCAGGTCGCCGTTGGCGCGGGGTACAGTCATGACGGGGCCGTAGCAATAGACGGCGTGGCCGGTGGCGGCAAAGTACCAGCGTCCGCCCTTGACGTGCTTGGTGAGCGTCGTGGAAGGTTGCCGCGGGGGTTTGGGCAAGGATACCTGGGCAACCGGCAGACTGAACAACAAGGCTAGGGTCAGGACCTTCATTGTTTTCTTCTCTTACCGCCTAATCTCTACTGCTGATCCACAGAACAACTCTTGCCGCAAATCTTCGCCGCTAAATCGTGATCAATGCCCGGCGATCATCCACCAGATCGGACGCTGGCCGGGACGGCATTTGGAACTGCGGCTTTTGTTTCTCCGCCTGGTTCTGGGCGCGACGTTGCGGTACCGCCTGGGAAGACGGGGATTGTTTCGTTTGAGCCTGGGTTGACGGGTACTGGGATGACGGGTCTTGGGTCACTGAGGAATGCGTTCTTGCCGACGGATTCTGAGCCAGGCGCTGGGTGTCAGCCTTCTCCATCTGGGCCTGTCGGACCGCGGACAATTCCCTGCTGTCGCGAAACAGTTCGCGAATCAGGGCGCGCTGCGATTCGATGGTTGCACCCTGCTCCACGATCAGCATGGTCATCAGGCCATAGGAGATCAGAAACAGCACGGTCAACAGCGGCAACCAGCGGTGCTTCCGGGGAACGGCCGGAGCCCCGATCGAAGGGACGGTTGGTACGGCGGTGCTCCCGAATAGAGTCGTCAAAGTTGCACTCCGGTCTATGCCTCAAGCTGGCAGGCACAGAGGGAATTGCATCCCGTGAGCCAATGATCGAATTCCGATTAAGTCGCTGATATCAGGATGGTTAACGATTCCAGACTGGCTAGGCGAAGCGGGGGGAAGTGCAACTAGCTGCACATTATGAGCAAGTGAGATTGGTTATGAACGGGGCCGTCGAGGGGGCAAGTCGCCCGTCGGGCGCGGCTTTTCGAGGGGTAGCGCCCCAATCAGGAATGCGGCGACCGCATCTCGAATCTCTCTTTAGCCGTTCCTCGGCAGTTCTTCCACCTGGTTACTCTGGTCACTTTTCGAGAAAGCGCGCGACCTCCTAAGATTGTTCTAAGAACTTAGGGAACCACAATTTCTCCTTCTCAGGGATCGCTATCATGCGGATGCGGCATGTGCTTTTGTTCTTACTCCTCTCATGCTGTTTTGGGCCAGCGGCAACAGCCCAAAGCCAACAATCTTCCACCGAAGTGCGGCGGATCGTGCGCAAGACGCTGCCCGTCTATCCGGAGATCGCCAAAAGAATGAACCTCGCCGGGGTCGTGAAGGTTCTCGCCACCGTGTCGCCGGACGGAACGGTCAAGACGGTGCAGCCCATGGGTGGCAGCCCGGTGCTCATTCAGGCAGCGGAAGATGCCGTCTATAAATGGAAATTCGCTTCGGCCAGCGGCGAATCCAAGGAACCGATCGAACTGCGCTTCGATCCGTAGTAGGATCGCCGGGCCGCAGGCGGTCTACTTGCCCAGCGCGCTCTACTTATCCTTGTCTATTTGCCCAGCGCTCTACTTACCCAGGACCAGCTTGGCGATCGTCGCCAGCTGCATGTTGGACGTGCCTTCGTAGATCTTGCCGATCTTGGCGTCGCGCCAGTATTTCTCGACGGGATAGTCCTTGGTGAATCCGTAGCCGCCGATAGATTTCGACGGCCAGCGAGGTCGACGCGCTCGGCCACCTGCGAGGCGAAGAGCTTGGTCATGGCGGCTTCCTTCACGAAGTTGACGCCGGCGTCCTTCATGCGGGCGCAGTTGTAGACCATGCAGGCGCGCGGCCTCGATCTCGGTGGCCATCTGCGCGATCTGGAACTGGATGCCCTGAAACTCGGCGATCGCCTTGCCGAACTGCTTGCGCTCCGACGGCGTACTTGCAGGCGAATTCCCAGGCGCCGCGGGCCAGGCCGATCATCTGCGCGCCGATGCCGATGCGGCCTTCGTTCAGCGTCTCGATGGCGATCTTGTAGCCCTTGCCCGGCTCGCCCAGCACGTTCTCTTTGGGCACGCGGCAGTCTTCGAGGATCAGTTCGCAGGTGGATGATGCGCGGATGCCGAGCTTGTCTTCCTTCTTGCCGACGGTGAATCCGGGGAAGTCTTTCTCGACCAGGAATGCGGTGATGCCTTTGTAGCCGGCGCTGGGATCGATCGTGGCGAAGAGCGACGAACAGTCCGGCTTCTTTGGCGTTGGTGATCCAGAGCTTGCGGCCGTTGAGCACGTAGTCGCTGCCCTTGAGGTCGCGCGCGCGTCTGCAAGCGCGAAGGCGTCGGAGCCGGAACCGGCCTCGCTCAGCGCGTAGGCGCCGACGGTCTCGGTGGCCATCTTCGGCAGGTAGCGCTTCTTCTGCTCGTCGCTGCCCCAGCGCAGCAGGGCGTTGTTGACCAGCGTGTTCTGCACGTCGACGATCACGCCGGCCGAGGCGTCCACGCGCGAGAGTTCCTCGACGGCCAGAATGGCTTCGAAGAACTTGGCGCCGCCGCCGCCGTACTGCTCGGGAATCTCGATGCCCATCAGGCCGAGCTGGAAGAAGTCGTGGATCAGGTCTTTGTCGAAGACCGCCTTCTCGTCCATCTCCTTCACCAGGGGACGGATCTTCTCGTCGGCGAACTGGCGAATGTTGTCGCGGAAGAGAATTTCGTCTTCGGTGAGGGTGGTCAGAGGAGCGGGAGCGGGGGCCTGCAGAATCGTTTCTGGCATCAAAGGCACCTTCCAGGAAGGAGTGGGCAAACTCTGAATTTTAGCACCGTCCATGGCCAAGGGTCGGTCGATGCGCGAGGCTTCATCCCGAACTCGGCGCAGTTCAGGAGGGCGAGAGATCTCGGAGACCTCTCGGGACGCATGACTGGTGTGCGCGCGAGATCCTTCGCTCCGCCTGAAAGACGGCTGCACTCAGGATGACATCCCATGCCAAAATTGCGGGGTTAAGACGGCGCCGACTACTTGGGCTGAGAATGAACCAGCTTCAGCCCATCCGCCTGCAGGATGCGCTTGATCTGGCTGCGGGCGTGCACCGCCCAGGGGCCTGAGGTGTCGAGCCGGACGTAGGCCTGCCAGTGTTTGAGCGCCTTGCGGGGTTCGCGGAGTTTTTCGTAGGCCAGCGCCAGATTGTAGTGCGCGTCGGCGTAGGTTGGAGCCAGTTGCAGCGCGGTCTTGTAGGTCTGAATCGCTTCCTGCACGCGGCCGGTCTCGTCGAGCACGTTGCCCAGATCGAAGTAAGCCAGGGCATAGCGCGGGTCGGCTTCAAGAGCCTGACGGTAATGCCTTTCGGCAAGAGCGAAATCCTGGCGGTTGTAATAGAGCGTGCCCAGGTTGATATGCGCGGCGGCGTGCCCGGATTCGATCTCGAGCACCTTGTGATACGCGGCAATGGCCTCGGCCTGCGTGCCGGGATCCTCTTCCAGCGCGATGCCCCGGGCAAACCATGACGCAACTTCGCTTTCACTCGGAGTGGGCTCGGACCGCGGCACCGGCGTGCTGGTCACGACTTTCTCGCGTGACGAGAAGTCCATCAGGAACTGACCGGCAATCGGCTCCAGCAGCTTGCCGTCATGCCGGAAGGCGACGCGATGTTTCGCCGTGGACAATGCGCCCGCTTCGAGCAGCGGATTTTCCACGCCCGAAGCCTGCTTGCGCATCGCGTCCAGTGACTGGCGAATCACCGCCGGCCGCACGCTCATGGCGCACAGATCACGAACCTTCTTAATTTCGAGGAGATCGGAGAACAAATAGGATTGCGCGGACGTTACCAGGCCAGCCCGCTCCCAGTTGGCCAACTGGCGCGGTGTGATGTGGAGAATCCTCAGTAAATCAGTTCGGCTGTACACGGCAATACGCTGCGCAACGCTCCTCAGTTCATGGAAGAGCATCCGCGCCCATTATCTGCAACTTGCACTGGTAAACGCAACAGCAAACGGTGTGGAAATCTGTGGAGAACCTGGTTGATTTACATGCAACGGAAATGGTGCAACGCCGGCAGATCCGCCGCAGGCCGCAGCTTTGCTACACCGCGACCGCCGCCTGGTAATCCTCGTAGGTGCCCTTGAAGTCTGTGATCTTGTGGTCGCTCTCGAAGTGCCAGATGCGGGTGGCGACTTCGTCGATCAAGTCATGATCGTGGGTGACCAGGAAAACCGTCCCCTGATAACGCTGCAACGCGATATTGAGCGCGTTGATCGATTCCAGATCGAGGTGGTTGGTGGGCTCGTCGAGCACCAGCACGTTCGGCTTCTGCAGCATGAGCTTGCAGAAGAGCAGGCGAGCGGCTTCGCCGCCGGAAAGAACGCTGGTGGATTTCGTCGCCTCATCGCGGGCGAACAGCATCTGCCCCAGGATGCCGCGCAGTTCTTCGGTGACGGCCGCGCCGTCCCACTGATGCAGCCACTCCAGCGCGGTCGTGCCGCCCTCGATCAGGCTGCGATGGTCCTGGGCGAAGTAGCCGATGGAGGCCTCGTGTCCCCAGATCACTTTGCCGGCGTCGACGAAGGGTCCGTCATAGCCGCTGGTTTTGCGCAGTTCAGCCTCAGGCGTGGTCGGAGAATTCGCCAGCAGGGCGTTCAGCAGCGTGGTCTTCCCGGCTCCGTTGCGGCCCATGAGCGCGATCTTTTCGCCGCGCGTGATGCTGGCGGTGAAGTCGCGGATGACCTGCTTCTCGCCATACGCCTTGTTCAGGTGCTCGACTTCGAGAATGTGCTTGCCCGAAGGCCGCTTCTGCTCGAACTTGATGTAGGGCCGCTGAATGTTCGATTTGGCCAGTTCGGTCACTTGCAGCCGCTCGACTTCCTTGCGGCGCGACTGCACCTGGCTGGAGCGCGTGCCGGCGGCGAAGCGCGCGATGAATTCGTTCAACTGCGAGATTTTCTTCTCGCGCTGCGCATTCTGCGACTCGATCTGCGAACGCACCTGCGTCTTGGCCACCACCATGTCGTCGTAGGTACCGGTGTAGGTGATGATGGTTTCGTAGTCGATGTCGGCAATGTGGGTGCAGATGCTGTTCAGGAAGTGGCGGTCGTGCGAGATGGCGATGACCACGCCGTCGTACACGTTCAGAAATCCCTGCAGCCAGTGGATGGAATCGAGGTCAAGATGGTTCGTAGGTTCGTCGAGCAGCAGAGCCTGCGGATGCCCGAACAGCGCCTGCGCCAGCAGCACGCGGACTTTCTGTCCGCCCTGCAACTCGCCCATTTTGCGCGTGTGCAGCTCATCCGGAATGTCGAGACCTTGCAGCAGAATGGCGGCGTCGCTCTCGGCGGTGTAGCCGTCTTCTTCTCCGACAATGCCCTCGAGTTCGCCGAGCTTCATGCCGTCGGCATCGGTCATGTCGTGCTTGGCATAGATGGCGTCGCGCTCCTGCATGGCCGCCCACAGGCGCTTGTTGCCCATGATGACGGTGTCGATCGCGGAATAGGCGTCGAAGGCGAACTGGTCCTGGCTCAGCACGCCGAGTTTGCGCGGGCGGACGACCGTGCCCTTTTGCGGCTCGAGTTCGCCGCTGAGCAGCTTCATGAACGTGGATTTTCCGGCGCCGTTGGGGCCGGTCAGGCCGTAGCGCTTGCCCGGCGTAAACGCCGTGGAGACTTCATCGAACAGAATTTTGGCGCCGTAGCGCATGGACACATTGCTGACTGAAAGCATTTTCTTTGTAACTTCTTCAGGACCTGCGAGGAATTCCGCCAAGACGGTGCGCAGCTGGAGTTTATAGAATATCATGCCGAGGCTAATTCACGCGTTCCAAGGGTTGACGACCGTCGCCGAAATGTCGCGAAAATGAGTACATTTCGGGTCGCAGACTGGCGCGCCGGGCGAGCACAATACCTGCGATCATTGAGTCGCGCAAATCGCCGGGGCGACCCTTGCTTTGCCGGGATGCCATCAGCTCGGGCCGGATCAGTTGTGCGGTCCCGCGCTCGCTTCCACCAACTGCTGCACCGGCGCGACCACCATCAGCAGCAGATCCGCCACCGGCTTCTTGGCTTGCTCGATCACCGCGAGTTGCTGCGCTCTTCCACGAGTCGGGCGCAGGCTGCGACTTGTCGAGATAGTCGAGAGCCTGCAGGCCGGCCGCACCCAGCATGCCGAGAGGTCTGCGATAACGGCGCATCTTCCTGCAGAAGAGACGACTGGTCGAGCAGGGGATGCAGCTTGGCATCGTTGTCCCGCCAGGTCGTGAGCCAGCTGCGAATCTGCGCTTCGGCGGCCTGGTCTTTGTAGCCGCTCTGGACGAAGGTTTGCACCAGATCGCCGAAGTGGCGCGCCGTGTCGCTCTCCGGATAGACCGCGTCGATCATGCGGGTCAGTGGTGCGTGGAAATCGATGGGGCCTTTCGAATCGTCCCAGCGGTTGTAGTCTTTGACGGGCTCGACCACATCGGCCAGCACGCGCAGCGCCGTAATGTCGGCAGTTCCCGCCATGCGATGCAGCATGCGCATCGCGGGCGGAGCGGTGCGTCAGGCCCAGCCACTCAAGGTCGAGGCTCACCGCATTCAGCCGCGTGTACATCGAGGTCACATCCGTCACATCTTGCGGAGACCACAGGCGCTCCGCGATGGCGGCGTTGCGCGGCCAGATGTGCGAATCAATATTTTCGGGCGTCACCCACTCCGCCCACTGGCAGGATTCGCCGCCGAGGATGCGGCTCTTCTCTTCCGGAGTCAGAGTCGCCGCGGCATCGCTCATGGGATCCACGGCATAGTGCCGCGCCGCTGGCCACATCAAGTCGAGATAGTATCCGTACGAAAGCAGGCCGCTGTAGCCCTGTTTCGCGGCTGCGGCCAGCGAGTGCCTGCCCGCGCCAGGACTGCACGATGATCGTCTTCGGCAAATCCGGATGCAGGATTTCGTCCCAGCCGACCATGGTCTTGTGATTCTTGGCCAGGATCTTTTGCAGGCGCTGGTTGAAGTAGGCCTGCAGGTCCTGGTTGTTTTTCATGCCATGGGCGTGGATGAACGCCTGAATTTTCGGATTGGCGTCCCACTGCTTGCCGTCGACTTCGTCGCCGCCAATGTGGAAGTAGGCGTCGGGAAAAAGCTTGGCCATTTCGGCGATGAATTTTTCGAGAAACTTGTAGGTCGATTCGCGCGTGGGGTCCATGATCGGATCGATGATCGCCGCCTTCCAGCGTGTAGGGGCCAGGGCCGCTCGACAGTTCGGGATATCCGAGGAACCAGGAACGGCTGTGGCCGGGAATGTCGAACTCCGGGATCACGCGAATGCCGCGATCGTGCGCGTAGGCGATGAAGTCGCGGATTTCATCCTGCGTGTAGAACATTCCGTCCGATCCCATGCCGGTGAGCTTGGGGAACTTCTTGCTCTCGGCGCGGAAGCCCTGATCGTCGGAAAGATGCCAGTGGAAGACGTTCATCTTCACGGCGGCCATGCCGTCGAGATTGCGCTTGAGCACGTCGATGGGGATGAAGTGGCGGCTGACGTCGATCATGCGTGCCGCGCCACGGAAAACGCGGCTGGTCTTTGATGGTGACGGCGGGGACGGCGAATCCGGTGGGCGTGATTTCGACGAGCTGCAGAAATGTCTGCAGGCCGCGCAGGATGCCGAGCGTCGTCGGCGCCGTGAGCTTCGCGCCCGAATCGGTGACGGTCAGTTCGTAGGATTCATCCTCGCCCAGCTTCTGAACCGACTCGCGGCCGCGGTCGGCGTGGATTTGCAGTGCAGCCGTCGCGCCGGACTTGGGGCGGAACGGGATTCCAGTCTGGCGGGAGAGCTGCGATTGGAATCGCTGGACTTCTTCGTCGAGCGAAGCATCGCGGGCCCCGGTGACCGCGACCGAGAAGGATTGGGTGATGGGCAGTTGCCCGGTGCCTCGCTGCACGCTGGCGGGCAGGGGCATGAGGTTGAGTTGGGGTTGGGTCTGGGCAGAGACAAAAGATGCGAACAGGAAGAAGGCAAGTGCTTTCAGCAGGTTTCGCATGATGTAAGAGAATCTACCACGTTGGAAGGATGGCTGTGGTGGCCGCGTCAACCGCGCAATATCTGCTTCAGCTTCTTTCTCACCTCTTCGTGCTCCCCGAACTCTCCTCGCTCGGCCGCTGCCAATCCGAGGTTGACTGCTTCAGTGCCCCCCGCTCAATTCGCGCACGATCCCGCCCACGAACTGTTTCGCGTCGCCGAACAGCATCAGCGTCTGAGGGAGATAGTACAGCGGGTTGTCGATGCCGGCGAAGCCGGGGCTCATGCCGCGCTTGATGACCATGACGGTGTGGGCTTTGTCCACGTCGAGGATGGGCATGCCGAAGATGGGGCTGGACTGGTCGGTGCGGGCGGCGGGATTGGTCACGTCGTTGGCGCCAATGACCAGCGCGACGTCGGTCTGCGGGAAGTCGCCATTGATCTCTTCCATCTCGATGAGCCGATCGTAGGGAATGTCAGCTTCGGCCAGCAGCACGTTCATGTGGCCGGGCATGCGTCCGGCGACAGGATGGATGGCGAAGCGAACGTCAATTCCCTTCTTGGTGAGTATGTCGTAGAGTTCGCGCACCTTGTGCTGCGCCTGCGCCACGGCCATGCCGTATCCCGGAACGATCACCACCTTGTTCGCGGCGGAGAGAATCGCGGCGGCCTCTTCCGGCGTGGCGCTGCGCACGACTCGTTCTTCTTTAGCGGCAACCGCGGATACCTGCACCTGGCCGAACGCTCCGAACATGACATTTGTGAAGGAACGATTCATGGCCTTGCACATGATCACGGATAGAATGAGGCCGGAAGATCCATCGAGCGCACCCGCCACGACCAGCACTTTACTATTCAGGACAAATCCCAGCAGCGCCGCCGAAAAGCCCGCGTAAGAGTTCAGCAGCGAGATGACCGTGGGCATGTCTGCGCCGCCGATCGGCGTGACCAGCAGCACGCCAAAAATCAGGGCCACGATCACCATGATCGGAAACAGCAGCGCATGCGCGGGATTCACCACCAACGCAACCGCCAGCCCGAGAGCTCCTGCCAAAACGGAAAGACTGACGATATTCTGCCCTCGATAGACGACGGGGCGCTGGGGCAGCAGTTCCTGCAGCTTTCCCGCGGCGATCACGCTGCCGGTAAACGTGAGTGAGCCGATGATGACTTCCAGCGCGATCTCGCCCATTTGAAAGCGCGTGACCGGAGCGGTGCCCACGTAGTACTCGGCAATGCCGATCATGGCGGCCGAAAGTGCGCCGAGAGCGTGGCTCAAGGCCGTTCGCTGCGGCACCGCCGTCATCTGCACCATGCCCAGGGGGATACCGACTCCGGCGCCAATGATCAGCGTGATGACGATCCACTTGTACTGCACCAGTTCGGGATTAAAAAGCGTGGCGGCAACCGCGAGTGCAGCGCCGATCTCGCCCGCCAGAACACCCCAGCGCGCGCTCGCCGGCGAACTCAGCAACTTGAGCGAAAGAATGAAGAGAACAACCGCGGCAATATAGGCGAAATCGAGATACTGCTGAAGGGCCAGCGCGGTCATGATTGTTTCGACCTGCCGGATTTGAACATGCGCAGCATGCGGTCGGTAATCAGGAATCCGCCTACCATGTTGCTGAAAGATGCCGCCACGGCGATCGCACCCAGCACCGTGGTGAGCCGCGTCTCATGCCGCCCCGCGATGATAATGGCCGCCACAACCACGATCGCGTCGAGGGCGTTGGTCAGCGACATGAGCGGCGTATGCAGCAGGGGTGAAACACGCCGGATCACTTCAAACCCGACGAAGCCGGCCAGGATGAAGACATAAAGGTTAGAAATGAAATCCGCTGGCATGATTGCTCCTTTTGCATTTGTTCAGTGCTCGAATCAATGGACCACAGCACCGGTCACTGACTCATTGCGGCCAGCGCCGGCATTTTGAAGAACTCCCGCACCCGGGCGTTCACCACTTCGCCGCCGTTGGTGATCATGGTCTCGCGAATGATTTCGTCCTGCAGGTTCAGCTGCAGCTTGCCCTCTTTCACCATGTAGAGAAGAAACGTGGTGAGGTTGCGGGCGTACATCTGGCTGGCGTGGTACGGCACGCTGCTGGCCAGGTTGATGGCGCCGATAATGATGACGCCGTGCTCTTTCACGGTTTCGCCCGTCCGCGTCAGTTCGCAGTTGCCGCCGCGCTCGGAGGCAAGATCGACGATCACGGAGCCCGGGGCCATTCCTTTCACCATTTCTGCAGTGATCAGTACTGGGGATTTTTTGCCGGGGATCACGGCGGCGGTGATGACTACGTCGCTCTCGGCCACCACGCGCGTCAACAGTTCGCGCTGGCGGGCGTAGAAGGTTTCGTCCTGTGCGGTGCCATAGCCGCGGGCGTCCTGGGCATTCTGGGCTTCGATAGGCAGTTCGACGAAGCGTCCGCCCAGGCTCTGCACCTGCTCTTTGGCCGCGGGCCGCATGTCGTAGGCGGAGGCCACGGCGCCGAGACGGCGGGCGGTGGAGATGGCTTGCAGTCCGGCGACTCCCGCGCCGATGACGAACACGCGCGCGGGCGTAATGGTGCCGGCAGCAGTGGTCATCATGGGAAAGATGCGCGGCGACGTTTCGGCGGCGAGCAGAACCGCCTTGTAGCCGCAAATAGTGCCCATCGAGGAGAGCGCGTCCATGCTCTGGGCGCGGGTGGTGCGGGGCATGAGTTCGACGGAAAACGCAGTGACGCCGGCTTGGGCAATCTGCTGGACGATCTCCGCCGAACCGAAGGGCCGCAGGAATCCGATCAGGGTCTGGCCTCGGCGCATGAGCGGGAGATCGGCTTTGCCGGTGACGTCGTTCGAGCCGTAGCACAGCACCTGCACCACGATGTCGGCAGCGCTGAAGACGCCGGCGCGGTCGGGCACAATCGTCGCGCCCTTTTCGACGTAGGCGGCGTCTGGATAACCCGCCTGCTCGCCGGCCCCAGTTTCCACGATCACTTCGATTCCAGCCTTGGCCAGATTCGGTATCACTACGGGAACGAGCGCAACCCGACGTTCCCCGGGATAGCTTTCTTTCGGAACTCCAACGATCACGCGACTCCGGTCCTTTCCGTGCCGGTCAGCAGGTCTGGCCTGCCGGCGCTCAAGAATGCCTCAGGGGTGAACGGGGATTCTTTCATGAGCCAGCCTGCGGACTCTGTGACGTGCGTCACAAAAAACGACAAAAAGTGGACTGAAAACAGTAACAGATCGGGGGACGAACTGGAAGGCGGAGGCAGACCGGGGCAGCGCCGCACAAGAAAACGATTTTGTATCAAGGCACTCTCTTCAGGCGTGCCACTCCGGCGCAACACAGGCGTCGGGCTTAACCCACGCGACCGCAAAGAACCGGCGGCTGAACCCACTAGAGTCTCGTGCCCTTGGCGGCATCGCTGAATTCCCTTCAGGGGGCAATGAATTATGTTGCCTCAGCTTGAGCGCTGAACCGATAATGCCACACTCTGGCCGCGCCGATCAGGTTCGTATCCTCTCCCAGCGATGCGAGCGTGAGTTGCGTCTTCTCGGCTGGGACGAAGCGGCAGCCACGGCCAATCACTTCGCGGATGCGGTCGAGAAAAAGCGGCGCGCTCTTCATGACGCTGCCACTCAGCACGATGGCATCGGGAGTAAACAGATTGATCAGGTTGGCGAGGCCTAGACCAAGATAGTAGGCCTCATGTTCGACAGCCTGCAGCGCGACTTCGTCCCCTTCTTGCGCCAGCTCGCAGATTTTCCTGGCCGTGATACCCTCGCCATGCAGATATCCGGCAGGCGCGTGGCTTTCGAGCCACGCCACCATCGCCGGCCCGGCAGCCAGCGATTCCCAGCAGCCGCGGAATCCGCACGAGCACTGGGGACCGGCGGGATCGACCACGTGATGCCCGACCTCCGGATGCGCGCCGTCGACGCCGCGGTAGAGTTTGCCGTCGAACACCATCCCGCCGCCGATGCCGGTGCCGACGGTCACATAAATCAGACGCGAACGATTCCGGCCGGCGCCCCAACCGGCTTCGGCCAGAGCGGCCGCGTCGCCGTCGTTTTCCAGAGCCACACGCACGTTGAAAATTTGAGCGAGATCCTTGACCGGATTCTTCCCACGCCAGCCGGGGAGAAAATCCACATCGCCAAATTCGCCGCGGATGGGATCGACCGGGCCGGTGGATCCAATGCCGATGCCGGTGAGTTCCACGCCAGCCTTCTCCGCCGTTTCCCGCAGCATCCTGGCGATCAGATTCATGCCGTCGGCGTAACGATTCGGGTCGGTGGGGGCCTGCGTGCGCGAGAGCACCTTGCCGTTGTCGTCGACCATACCGACTGCGATTTTCGTTCCGCCGATATCGACCGCGCCGATCATAGGAATTTTTCGGACTTCATCGTTATCGTTTCACCCATCTGCTCTCTCCGCAACTTTGTCATCGTCATCCCGAGCGCAGCAAGGACCTATGGAGTTGTCGGCACTACCGATGCCGCCAGCGGACTGCATAGGTCCTTCGCTTCGCGCAGGATGACAAGACCAACTTTTCCTGGTGGATTCCCAGGATGTGTGGCTAGTACTCCGGCGTCATAGGGTACTCAGGCACCATTGCACGCGCTTCTTCCAGCGTGATCCGCTTTTTGTTCTTGTACGATAAGTTCGCCATGTGTACCGCCATGGCCGAGCGGTATCCGATTTCCGGCGGCGCATTGGGCGTGGCACGGCTGCGGATGCAGTCGATCCAGTTGGCCATGTGGTTCTGGTTGTGGCTCTTGCCGCGCGTGCTTTCTCCGTCGGGACGGTTCACTTTTTCCGGCCAATATTCAAGGGGCTGCTCGAAATGGTGTTCCAGAGTGCCGTCGCTGCCCAGAATGCGGTCGGCCATATCGTAGTGCTTGTTGCTGAAGGTGGACTGCCAGGTCACGACGATGTCGCTGGGGAAATCCAGAGTCACCACGATGGTGTCGGGCACCTCGCGGCCATCTTTTTCCGAGAAAATCCCGCCTGACATGTACGCCGCCGAGGGCACAGGCAGGTCGAGTGCCGACATGATCCAGGCAATCTGGTGCACCATGTTCTCGGTGCAGTTGCCGCCAGAAAACTCCCAGAATAGACGCCAGTTGATCAGCTTGTAAGCATCGAAGGGACGGTCCGGCCGCCCATTCAGAAACGCGCTCCAGTTGACGTTCTGCGCGGTGCAGTCGGAAGGCACCGGGCGCACCCACTGGCCTTTGCCGTGGGGAGTGTTACGGCTCATCCAGGATTCAACCTGGGTGACCTTGCCGACCCATCCGTCTTTGATCCATTGCCTGGCGTCGGCCAGAGCGCCGGAACTCTCGTGCTGCAATCCGATCTGCACCACGCGGCCGGAATCTTTAGCCGCGGCCAGGCACTTGTCGGCCTCGGGAATCGGACCACGTCATGGTCTTTTCGGAATAGAGATCCTTGCCCGCGGACAGCGTATCGAGAAAATGCCGCACGT
This sequence comes from uncultured Acidobacteriaceae bacterium, assembly GCA_963825155.1. GTDB lineage: Bacteria > Acidobacteriota > Terriglobia > Terriglobales > Acidobacteriaceae > Sulfotelmatobacter. Next base: position 477,496 of record CAWGRZ010000012.1, read on the forward strand.
GACATATGCAGCGGACTGGCCACGATGACGGCATCAATGTCGTTCATGTCGAGCAGGCGGCGGTGATCGTCAAAGGTCTGAATGCCCGGAACCTTGCTTTTCGCCTGGTCGCGGCGGCGGCTGTAAACATCGGCCATGGCCACGAGTTCCACGCCGTGAACCCCGCGAACCTGCCCCAGCAGATCGTTGCCGCGATCCCCCACGCCGATCATGCCGACGCGGATGCGGTCGTTCGCCCCCAGCACGGTCGCAGACGGATACGCCAGAACCGCGGCTGTACCCAGGGCCGCCTGCTTCAGAAAAGTGCGCCGCCCCTGGTCAAATTTGGTTTGCTCAGTCATGTGTCTCCCTTTTGCGGCCTGACAGCCCGCTGAAAATTCTGGTGTTACGAAAAAGAATCCGGTTCGTATCAAGGCACGGCTTCAGCCGTGCCGACTTGTCACAAGACCCAGTCCGGCTTTAGCCGCTGGCTGCCCCGCCCGAACAGTGGCTGAAACCGTTGGCGACTACAGCTGCATTGACGGCATCGCTGAAGCGAAGCCCTGATACGAATCCCCGAAGCCGATGAATCTTTGATTTCTCGGCAACCCAGCTCTTACCAAACCTGCCGGTCTTACAACGCGTCCGCCCGTTGCAGCAGTCTCTTCATCCCTGCCCAACTCTTTCGTGACGATTCTTCCGGAGAGCCCCCGCCGCCCCAATGAGTCTCCAGGCTCACGGCAAAGTGGTAACCGTCGCGTTTGAGCGCTTTGAACTGGCCCAACCAGTCGATAATTCCCCTGCCCATGGGAGCCCAGTCGTATTTCTTTCCCTTCCTGACGACATCCTTGCAATGGCAATGACCAATGCGGTCCTTGGGCAGAAGATTGTAGCCGTCGGGATAGGGAACCTCGCCACTGGCAGCGGCATTGCCCGGATCCCAGTTCAGCATGAACGACGCAGACTGCACCGCCTCGAGAACTTTAGCGGCCTCGGCCGCGGTGGCCGTGTTGCAGGCGGATTCGTTCTCGAGCAGCAGAATAATGCCCTTTTTCTCTGCCTTGTGGGCCGCGTCCCGCAGCTTGATATTGATGGCCGCGCGATAGGGCGCCTGATCGTCCTGCCGCCAGAAATCGAAGCAGCGCACACGATCCGTCTGGAACGCCTTGGCCATGTCCATGGCGCGCTCCAGCACTTCGTCCTGTTGATCGAGGGTGAAGTTCGCCCGGAAACTGGTGCCCTCCCTGTACTTCGATTTTGGAGCACCCGGCCAGTCCACTTTAAACAGCGGGCTGGCAATGTCGGTCACTTTGAGCCCATATTTCTGCAGAATGCGGCGCGCTTCCGCAACTTCCTTGTCGTCGAGGTTGACGATGTTCTTCTTCCACATGCTGCGCAATTCGATCCAGCCCATGCCAAACTCGCGCGACGCCACCTCGCAGGCGCGGCCAAAGTCCTGCGTAATTTCGTCATTGATCACGGAAATGCGGAACGGCGAACTGGAATCGGCCGCCGGAGCGAAACGAGATGCCGCCTTGGCGGCAGTCAGGGCAACCATTCCTGCGAGAAATTCGCGACGTGCAAGCTGGACGGGCATAGCCTGCTCCTCGAACCGCGCCAGTCACGGCAACAAAAAGGCGCAAACAAAATCTACACCATTGAAACCGTGCAGGGGTAGCCGGGGGGACGTGCGGCCAGGGTTGGATGGAGAGCGAAACTCCTTGACGAAACTCGAGATTGAAACGCGAGGGCGAAACTCGAGAATGAATACCGGGAGTGAAGCTTGAGAATGAAAACCGAGGACGAAACGTGCGGATGAAACTCAAATCCCGAGAAGGTTCGTATCAGGGCATCGCTTCAGCGATGCCGTCAGAGCATTGAGGTTTCCCACGGCTTCAGCCGCTGCGATCGCGCAGCAGCGGCAAAGCCGCGGCATTTTGCTGGCACAAGCGGCAGGGCTGAAAGCCGTGCCTGATACGAATAGAAGTTCCGCCAGGTTCTCTCAGCGCTGCCGGGCGAGAGCCGAAATCAGAACGCCTTCAGGCGTCGTTTTACGCGCAAAACAAAACGCCCCAGACTCGTTTGAGTCGTGGGACGCCTGTTGATCAGCCCTCCCCCAAGTGCTGCTCAAGAACACTCTAACTCCGCCCCTGAATCCGGTAAATGGCTCGCCAGTGCCATGCGTGGCACGAATGGCGTACCGCGAGGGATACTTTTCTTGCGCGCAAAACAAAACGCCCCAGACTCGTTCGAGTCTCGGGACGTCTGTTGATCAGCCCTCCCCCAAGTGCTGCTCAAGAACACTCTAACTCTGCCCCTAAGTCCGGTAAATGGCTCGGCAGTGCCATATATGGCACGAAGGTGGGGTAGGGCGAGCCGGAGCGCCAAATGCTTGAAAGAATGGAGCCGACGAGCGGACTTGAACCGCTGACCTGCCGATTACGAATCGGCTGCTCTACCAACTGAGCTACGTCGGCCTGGGATCGATTCTAAATGGCGCGCCGGAAAGCGTAAAGCGGGATGCCCCGCCGAGGTGTGCTGCACCCGGCGCTTTGTCGCCAATCAGCCGGAACGATTTCCTCCCCGCGTAAGAGAGGCGCCCCGCCGCCTATGCCGCCCGGGCCGCGACCAGACTGTCGTATTCCTGCTCCGATTCCGTGGGGAGCAATACCCACATGGTGTAGATGCCCAGCGCCGTTCCGAACGGAATGTTGGTGAACAAGGAAATGAAAGCCAGAACGAGCACGATGATCCGAGCCCAGTGATCATGCTGCAATAAACCCCATCCGGCAACGAATCCGCAGGCCGCCTTCGCCACCAGGAGAACGGCGACCACGCTCAATAGCGGCCGCAGAAACGAGGTGGGCGCCTCCGGCGCTCCCAGTTGGTGCAGATGCGCGAACAATGTGTTGGCCAGCACGTACAGGATGACGCCGCCGATGGTGTTGAAAGCGGAGAATGCCAACCAGAGCAGAGCGAGCAGGCGCACGTGCTCCTGCACCCGGCCGCGGCGGGGCTGCATGATCGAGACTGGACCGACGATTTGTTTGCCGCACCGGCTGCAAAACGCCTGCCCGGGTTGCACTGCCGTGCCGCATCCGTCGCAAAACATGAAGTCCTCCTCCAACCGCTCTCTGACCCGAACTCCGCGGCTCTGGAACCGCGCCACAAAAATAGCTTCAACCGATGATACGGAGAAAACGCAGAACAGTTCCCTGATGAGTGATCACACGATCTCCCGAAGTTTACCCCGCATACCGCGACCAATTGCGGAAAACGAAAAGGCCACCCGGCAACTGGGCGGCCTCTTCTTCAAGGGAGAATAGTTCCAACGGAGCTTTAGATTCCGTCAAAACTTTCTGGAAGAAATCCTACGAGCCTAAAAACGGGGGTGTCAAGCGATTTCTGTGAAATAAATGTCTTTGTTTTCAATGGTTTATAGAACCAATCAATATCAGCGCCGAGTGTAACAAAATGAGACAAAAACCTCGGCAAAAGTGCGTAACCCGCTACTTCTAAAGCCACTTACCCGGCCTAGGCAGGGTTTTGCGGCGCCTCGTGCCCCCCATCCGCGCCGGTCTCCGGCGGTACCACAACCACAGTCTCCGTCAGATGCAAGGAGATGAATTCCATCTGCTCCGGGCGATCAAAGATCCTGTCGGGGAACCAGCGCTTCATCAGAATGCGGAATCCGCCGAAGGCCACGCCCGCCACAATTGCGAACGCTGCGAGAATCCCGCACAGGATCACGATGTTGAGGACGAGCATGGTCAGGTCATGGACCTGTTGGTGCTCCGACGCCTGATTCCAGGTGACGTTGGCTTCGTAGTTCACCATGCCGAGCAGAGCCTTCGCATCGCTATCGGAAACCGGTCCGGTGGCAACGGCGACGATGGTCCCGGTGCGTTTGTCGAAGAACGAACCTGCGTTTTCGATGGTAGAAATTCCCGCCTGCGGCCGCGCCAGCTGATGAGCGGCGTCAATGCGGCGCAGATGCTCGGCCGCCAGTTGCGGCGTGGGGTACGAGATCAGCATCAGCGTCGCTTCCCCACTGGAGGTTTGGTAGCGCGCCAGAGTCACTTCCGAACTGACGCCAAAGTCCACCAGACCCGCGGAAACCGGGGGTGCGAGCGCAGCCAGCGCCGCCGGACCCATGGCGTACTTCTGCGTGTTCGCGATGTAGTCACGGTGCGGCAGGAACTGGATGAACGTCGGCAGGTTGCCCGCGCTTCCGCGAGGACGCGGCAGGTCTCCCGCCAGTTCGCGCAATTCCGCTCCCGCCATGGCCGACTCCTGGCTGAACTGCGCATCCACCAGGACGTGTCCGCGATAGAAAAGAACGCGCTGGCCCAGAGAAGCTCCTTGATCGCCGATCTCCTCTTTCCTCATCTCGGGCTGCAAATAGAATGTGTAAGCGCCGAAGGCGCCCGAGGCGTCGGCAAAGCGCGCCGCCCGAATCTTCAGCGTGCGCCCATCCTCGCGCGTGTAGGTGGCGGTGGCCAGGTCCGAAAAGCCATACTCTTTCAGAACGGCAGCGTTGGTCGAGTCCGCAACAGCAGGGTCGGTGCTGGTGCCTGGCTGGCTTTGCATCTGCCATCCTCCAAATGCTTCGGGAAGAAGGGCCGGGACTTGGTTTGAAGAAGAGACCGGAAAAGGGGCTGGCGACTGCGGAGCGGGCGAACCGGCCGCGAAAGCCACGCCCAGTAAACACGTGAGAACAACCCCTACCCATCGGGAGAAGCGCATGATAGCCCCGCCACAGAGAAGCCCTTCCCTAATTAGACCACAGAGCCACAAGAAAAGTTTCCCAAAAACCTGTAACCACCTTATCTCGCAGTCGCTTCGCACGGTTACCATGGTGCCGCGCCTACCTGCCCATCGGAGCCATTCCCAAACCGCCCGTCTCGGGGCAAACTAGCTCTGGGTGACGAATGGCTTCTAGTGTGGAAAAGAATCAGCGCCGGGGAAAGCGCACCAAGGCAGTTCTTCCCGTAAGAGTTAAGGGGAAGGACATCTCCGGAAAAGCTTTCGAGGAGCTGGTGCACACACTGGACGTGACCCCGACGGGCGTGCGCTTGGGCTCGGTACGCCACGAGTTGAATGTGCTGGACGAGGTCTCGATTTTTTATCGCCAGCGAAAAATGCAGTTTCGCGTGGTCTGGACCAAAAGGCTCAAGGGAACATCCGAGTTTCAGGTCGGGCTGCAGGCGATAACGCAAGACAGAGAAGCGTGGGGGATGAGCTTTCCGGACTTTCAGGGCCAGCCCGCTTCTCAGTCGACGGTTTCTCAGGCCGCAGGGCCTGCGTAGGACACAAGGGAGAAAGTTATGGGTTACTCATTCCGCAATTCTTGGTTAGGCCAGCTGTGGTCCGATGAAGCAGGTCAGGACATCGCCGAATATTCCGTGATGCTGGCGGTGATCCTCGTCATTGTGGTGGGCACGGTCCGGCTAATCGGGTCCAACGCAGGAAACATCTTTTCGGAAGTCGGCAGCGCGATTCAGTAGGCCCAAAGAATCCAGCAATAACAAAATCAGGCCCCGCCCTGGTCGCGTCCTTCGCGACAGGGTGGGGCCTTTTGATTTCTCCCTCCACACCGCTGACTTATCGTTCTCGAGCGTTCTTCCGATGGACAAATGGGCCTACGGCTCACCGGATTCGAAGCCTAGACCCATTGGGATTCGCGCGAATCACAGCTTTCACCGAATTCCGGCAAATGGGACATTCCGAAGGCGATCGACGAACAGGAAAAACAGGCGATCGGTTATGGAGAAGATGCCCAGAAAGCAAAACAGGAGTTTTCTGGGATGCGCCGGGACTATGCCGCGCACGGAAAGCGCGGGTATTGGCAGGACCGGGAAAAATCGCTTACTGCTAATTCCTCTGCCGACCCCTTCGACATGGCGGTTGTCCAAGCTCGGCTCGGTGAGGCGGACGCGATGTTTGCCAGCTTGGGAAAGGCCGTGCAGCAGCATTCTACCGAGTTGCTCTATTCGATACAGACGGAGCCTGCCCTCGACCGGTTCCGTGCGGACCCCCGCTTCCGGGACCTCCTCCGCCAAATTGGTCTGCCCGATAAATAATCGTTGAAATCAGGCCCCTAGCTCACTGCGAATTAGTGAAGCGGTCCGGTTTCATGGATAGTTTTGAAGGGATACTCTTGATGGCATACTTCTGATCCCGAACCCAGCTACTGTCCCGCGGTACGATCCAACTTGCCGGCCACTTTCACGCCGCTCAATCCATTCACGTACTTCGCGATTCCGCGATAGAGCGATTCGGCGATGCGCTGGCGGTATTCGCTGGTTTCGAGGCGATGCGCGTCGGTGGGATTGCTGACAAACGAAATCTCAGCCAGGATCGAGGGCATATTGGCGCCGATCAGCACGATAAACGGCGCTTTCTTCACCCCGCGATTGCGGATGGCGGGACTCTTGGCGGCCAATCCGCTGTGCAGGGAATCCTGCACGTCGCCGGCAAACTCGCGCGACTCTTCGATCTTTTCCTTCAGCGCGATCTTCTTCACCAGATCCTGCAGTTCGTAGATGGATTTCTCCGAGACCGCATTCTCGCGCGCCGCCACCTCCAGCGCGTCCGGCGAAGAGGTGAAGTTCAGGTAATAGGTTTCGACGCCGCGCGCCTCGGGATCATCGCTGGAGTTGGCGTGAATCGAAATGAACAGGTCGGCCCGCTGCTGGTTGGCAATGGCGGTGCGGGTTTCGAGCGGAATAAAGGTGTCGTCCTTGCGCGTGTAGACGACTTCCGCACCCAGGCGCGATTCGAGCAACTTGCCCAGGCGCCGGCCGACCTCAAGCACCAGGTCTTTTTCTTCCAGGCCATTGGGACCGATGGTTCCCGTGTCGTGGCCGCCGTGGCCGGGATCGATCACAATCTTGCCAATCTTCAGCCCCAGCGCACGGATCAGCGACCGGTCACCACTGGCCGTCGGCTTGGCTTCGTGCACGTCCAGATCGGGCCCCTTCCGGCTGGACGCGAGACGCGACGAAGCCTTGCCTCGCTTATGGCTCGTGACCGGCGCATCGGCTGCGGCCTTCGTGCCGGGCGTATCGGGATCCGCCGAATCGGAGTCCGCTGAACTGTCGTTCTTGCCAGACTTCGCGGCGGCGGACGAGCGGGAATGTTCTTGGGGCGCGTTACGCTTCGCGGCCTGCGGCGGAGGAGAATCCTCGTCATCCTCATCCGCCTCGACCACTTTTTTAATTAGCGCCGAAGGCGCGTTGGCCCTTGTTGGCATGGCCGCCTCCGCGGGATGCCACTTGGAATTCGGGACGTTGCCTTTGTCTTTGGCCACAACTTTCGTGCCGTCCGCTACGTCTTCGCTGGTAATCGGAACTTTTCCGGCCGGGGCGCGCAGATCGGCTGTCAGGTCTTCGGCCGGAACATCAGATCCCGCCCTCGGCGCGGCTTCGACGTCCGCCGCCGCGAGACTGGACGTGTCCCTGGGCGACTTCGCGTGCGCGACTTTTCCCTTGCCGTCTTTGCCGTGCACGTCTTTCCCCTGAACGTCCTTCCCGTGAATATCAATAATCAGGCGGTAGGGATTCGGCAGCAGGAAGGCTTCATAGTCCGAGAGATCGTCGACTTCGAGCACCACCCGTGTACGGCCGGGCTGAAACTGCGCGACGCGAATCTTCTTCAGGAATCCGTCGTCCACATCGAAACTCTTGCCCACCAGGGTGGAGGCCAGCTTGGTGTCGCGCAGGTCAAAGAAGATGCGGTCGGGATGGGCGATGCGCTGCGACGCGAACCTGACGTCGCCTTCCAGGTCAATGGCCACGCGGGTGTAGTCGGGAGTGGACCAGTGCCGGATTCCCGTCACTCGCGGCAGCCGGCCGGAATGGGGCTCGGAAGGTTTCTCTCCCGCAGACGCGGCCTGGGAATCCGCATCCTTAGCCTCCGAATCCTTGGCGCCCTTGCTCTTTTCGGCAGTCTCTCGGCCCGCCTTCTTCTGGGAATCGTTCTGGGCCTTATTCTGAACTTCGTTCTTTGCTTCCTTCTGTGCCCCAGCCGTCTTCTCCGCCCCGGCTTGCCGGTCGAGTTCGACGACGGCCTGCTGTGCGTCTTCTACCAGGCGGTTGTGCGGATAGCGGTGTAGAAACTCCTGAAATACAGCCCGCGCCTGCTCAGGATCGTTGAGGTCGTCTTTATAGATCTCGCCGATGGTGAACAAAGCGTCGCAACGGTACTTGCTTCCGGGATATTCCTTGCGCAGAAACTTGTACTGGGCGATGGCCCGGTTGAGGATTTTGTCGTCGTCGAACCGCCGGCCCATTTCGACCAGCGTCTCGGCGACGGCTACCACGCTGGGATCGGCCTTGGTGGAGGTGGGAGCGCCGAAATAGACGCTGCGGTAGGCGTTGATGACGCGCTGGTAGTCATGGCGGGTGCGGTCGGCGGGAGGGCGTCCATTGAGCGCCTCGCTCATGCGCTCGGCGGCGGCAAAGCGCTCGCGAGCCCAGGCTTCGCTGTGGTGCGTGCGGGCGTGCGCCCTCACTCCGGGAAGGGCCACCAGCAACAGCAGCGCTCCCCAGCGCAAGCCGCGCTGGCTCCATGTCGTTTTCAAATCGTCGGCCCGTTAACTGTCTCGAACGCCGTTTTCGTTGAACCGCTGATTAGTTACCTGAGAGATTATAGGCGCCCCATTTCTCGCGCGTTCTTTGCGCGAGAAGTGGGATTTTCGCTTGCACGTCCGTTCGACTGCTCGTGGTCCGGGAGACAACTCCTTAAACAGATGCTGCGACCCTACTCGGTGTTGCTGATATAAAGTACGCCCCTCGCATCTCGTTGAACCCGCACGGGATCGTGTGACCGACCGGACGGCCCCAGATCAAAACCTCCATAGTAGAGGTTGGTAATCCGGCGAACGTAGTTCTGGGTCTCGGCATAGCGAGGGACGCCCGCACTGCGCGCCACCGCACCCGAACCCGCATTGTAGGCGGCCAGGGTCAGGTTCACGTCGCCGCCGTAGTTTTCGAGAAGCTGTTTCAGATGCCGAACACCAGCATCCACGTTCTGCTCGGGGTCAAACGGATTTTTCACGTTTAACGAGCGCGCCGTCGAGGGCATCAACTGCATGAGGCCCATGGCGCCTTTGCGCGAAACCGCGTTGGAGTTGAAATTCGACTCGACCTTGACCACGGCGCGCACCAGGTTGGGATCCACATTGTGCCGGGCCGCGGCCATCACGATGGAGGCGTCAACCTCTTCCGGCGAGGCGTGGTGACCATGGTAGTTCGCGTTCACGATGCGCGCATTCGCCGACTGAACCGACTCATGCCCGAAGTACTGGCTGACTTCCGCCGCCGCCGAACGCGCCGCCTGCATGGAGGCGGTGTGTGCCGACGGTACCGGCTTCCAGCGGTTCTGCTTGCTGCTCCAGTACACCAGCGTCGGGCGTCGCGGCTCCGTGGCCTGCGTCGGACGGCTCCGCACCGGGGCAGCTTCGTTCACATAGATCTTGCGGCCGTGCTCCTCGGTCGTGGTAATGACTTGGGGTGGGCCGTCACCTTCGGCAGCCCACACTACAGGAGTACTGAGAGAGAAGAAGGTCGCGATTGCCGTACTGGCCGTCAGCATGAATGCGATTTGTAGGCGCTTTCGCATATCCGGGCGTTTCCCTTTCACCGAACCTTTGTAGGAGGGGCCCCAGACAAACTTCGCCCTCCCCATGTTCTACCCGGAACCTGACGGAGAATCCTAAACCAGAGTAGAACGATTATAGGCGGCAGGGGGTAGCCCGGCAATCTCTCCGAAGGGAGTAGAACCACTAGAGTAATCTTGGTAACTTACTGAAAGATATGCCCATTAGATCATTCTGAGACAGCAGGCTGACGTGGCGATGGTAACCAGTGCACAGGTTACCGGCGGGACTCAGGTGAGGACGGGCCGCGTGTGGGAATTGTCTATGTGGGGAGTTGTCTATGTGGGGAATTGGCTGTGTGGGAATTGAATTGTCTATGTGGGGACGGCCGCCCTCGGCCGTCCGCGGAGCGAAGCTCCGCTATGCCCCCTTCCCAGTGCCCAGCTTGTGTCCACCGGACAGCACGCCAGATTCACCGTGGTACTCTCTGTTGTCACGGAACACCCAAGCCAAGCGAGCACATCGCCCGATAACAGCACCTAAGCTTAAGGGTATGATATTGGGTGGATGGACGGCATCGATCGAAACACCACGGGAACGACCTGCCACCGATGCCGTACTCTCGCTGATGCTGGACGAATCTTTTGCGCCAAGTGTGGGGCTGTGCTCAGACCGCCTTCTTCCCTGATCCCATCAAGCGGCCACGATGCCAATGCGCCTTTTGTTAGCCCGATGAAGCGATTCGTGGTGACTGCTATCAAGTATTTGGCGGGGCTATCCGCAGTCATTTTTTGGCTCTGCCCCTTGCGTACCGGAACGCAGGTGCTCGTGTTTGTCGCTTTAATTGCCGTCATGCTGATTTGTCATTTTGGCTTGAGCGGCATTGATGAAGAATACGCCAATAAAAACGCGGGATACTGGCCAAAACCACTTGATTGGACAGCACCCTCAAAATCGGACGACCCCAGCGCAAAGCGATAGTTGCCGCAAAATCGCCTCACCACTCATTAACCCATAAAACCCCAGCCCGCAGTAAGCCCCAGCTCCCGACTCACGTCTCGAGCGCCGCCGCAAACGCGTCCAGCGACAACGACCGCAGCAGGTTCCGTCTCATCCCTCGTTCCACTTCTGCCAAACGGTCGGAAGCGGCAGTAATCCACTCGAAGTCCGCCGACTCGGCTAACCGTTTCAGCTCGCCGGAAATGTCGGTATTGCGGATCAGTTCCGGCGCACCCGACTCAATGAACACCAGATCCCGCAACAGGGAATAAAGCGTGCGGATCAACTGCTCCGTCTTTTCCCGGCCCTCCGCCCCGGCGCGGTACGACTCGGTGATCTTGAATAGTGCGCTGTGGTCCCCACCCCGCAAAGCCGAGTTCAGAATTGCCATCGCGTTCCCCCGGGCCGCCGTGTAGGTCTCGAGATCAAACCCGCGGGCCCGTCCGACCGCGCCTTCCGACAGGCGCGCCACCAGCGCCCGCTGCGCCGGTTTCCACTCCGGGCGATGCCGTTCCAGATACTGCTCGATCTCCTCCGCCGGCAATGCCCCCAACTGCACCACCATGGACCGCGAGCGAATGGTCGCCAGCAATTCCCCCGGGTTCTCCGTCAGCAGGAAGATCGTCGCGAAGTCGGGCGGCTCCTCCAGCACCTTGAGCAGCGAGTTCGCCGCCTCTTTCATGAAGGCCGAATCGGTGAAGATGTAAACCCGCTCTCTGCCCTCCGCCGGGCGATAGTAAATCGTCTCGATCACGCGCCGCACCTGGTCCACCTTGATCATCATCTGCGGGGGATCGGGCGGGATGATGAGCACATCCGGATGCGTCTGCACGAAGAGCCTGCGTTTCTTTCTTGTCGGTCTCGCGCAAGTTCTCGCGGGCCTCCACCGCCTCGGCGAAACGCGCGTCGAGGTCGGCAGCCTGGGCAATGCGCGTGCAGTTCGCGCATTTCCCGCAGAAATCCGGCAGGCCGTCGGTCGTGCGCGGTGACAAGGCAGTTCAGCGCCTGCGCCAGCATCAGCGCCAGCGTGTACTTGCCCGATCCCTGCCCGCCCGCGAGCACCACCGCATGCGGGAAGTGGTCGCGCGCCAGCATGTCGCGCAGGCGATGAACGATTTCGGCGTTGCCGTGAAAATCAGAAAACATACGAAATCAATCTTACTCATTGTCCTGCTGAGCGAAGTGACCGGTCGGCAAAGCCGAGCGGTCACGCAGTCGAAACACCCCGTGCCCGCCTGCACGACCACGCGGCACGTCGGGGAGTTTCCGCCACCACTGACCAAACTAAACCTTCAATTTCCGGCGCACCACTTCCACGATCCGTTGATGCGTCTGCCCCGGCGTGCCCCGCGCATCCACCACCGCGACGCGGCCCGGCTCACGCTTCGCAATCGCCGCGTAGCCCTCGTGCACACGGACAAAGAATGCTCGCGTCTCCTGCTCGAAGCGGTTCTCGTCGCCATGCCCCCGGCTCGCGCGCTTCGAGTTACGCTTGTTGCGCCGCCGGGCGCGGCTCACGCTCGCACCCGCGTCCGAATCGAGCAGGATCGTCAAGTCCGGCTGCAGATTCCCGCACAGCACGCGATGCAACTCGCGCACGGCGTGACTCCCCAGCCGGCGCCCGCTGCCCTGGTAGGCCTCGGTCGAATCCGTGAACCTGTCACATAAAACGATGCTGCCCGCGGCCAGCGCCGGCTCAATGACCTCCGCAATATGCTGCGCCCGCGAGGCAAACATCAACGCCATCTCCGCCAGCGGCGAAAGCCCCGCTGTGCCCGAGTCGAGCAGCACCCGGCGAATTTTTTCTCCGGTCGGCGTTCCACCGGGCTCGCGGGTTTCGATCACCTTATGCCCCGCCGCGCGCACCACCGCCGCCAGCTTTCGCATCTGCGGTGCTCTTGCCGGTTCCGTCCAGCCCTTCGAAAGTAATGAACTTTCCGCGCCGCGACATCTGCGGAATCATAGCAGCGCGCGCAACCTTCTGGCACATTCACCGCACCATTACCCTTAGCGCGGCGAATTGCTCCCTGTACTGCCGCGCCCGCGGGCTGATATAGTTTTAAATTCTGCCGCAGCGAGTGAAATTCACTTCATCACAATCATGGGAGCCCATAAAAATGAAACTCTCAAAAACCTTGGGAGTAGTTTGTGTCGCAATGCTGGCAGTTTCGGGATGGTGCGCCACGCCCACCATCACCATCGCCGTCGACGCCACTACCGCGCCCCGCAAAATATTCCATGCCACACTGAAAATTCCCGCCAGCCCTGGCGATTTGACGCTCTACTATCCCAAGTGGATTCCCGGTGAGCACGCCCCCGATGGTCCCGTCATCGATCTGGCGGGCTTGTTCTTCCGCGCCGATGGCAAAATCCTGAAGTGGCGCCGCGACACGCTTGACGGCTTCACCATCCACGTCGACGTCCCCCCGGGCGTAACGGAAATTACTGCCGACCTCGATTTTCTTTCTCCCGCCATGTTCGAAGGCGGCTTCTCCGCCGGTTCTTCGGCCACTGACAAGCTGGCCGTCATCAGTTGGAACCAGGTGCTGCTCTATCCCAAGGGCTATAAATCCGACGACATTAACTACAGCGCCAGCCTGAAACTTCCGGAAGGCTGGAAGTTCGGCACGCCCCTGCCCGTGGTCAGCCAAAGCGGGAACGAAATCAAGTTCTCCACGGTTTCTCTCACCACGCTGGTCGACTCCCCGGTCATTACCGGAGAATTTCTGAAAGTCGTGCCGCTGGCGCAGGATCCGCCCACGGAAATGGACATCGCCGCCGACAGCGCCGCCGACCTCGACGCTCCGCAGGAAGTCTGGGACCACTACAAGAATCTGGTCGACCAGGCTCAAAAGTTATTCGGCGCGCATCACTACCGCGACTATCACTTTCTCTACACCCTAAGCGATCACGTTGCGCACTTCGGCCTCGAACACCACGAATCCGACGACAGCCGTGTGAACGAGCGCGCCCTGGTGGATGACACCTCCCGCAAAATTTCGGCCGGCCTGCTGCCCCATGAATACGTGCACTCGTGGAACGGGAAGTACCGCCGTCCCGCCGATCTCACCACGCCGGATTACGAGCAACCCATGCAAGATGATCTGCTCTGGGTTTACGAGGGTCTGACCAACTATCTGGGCTTCGTGCTCACCGCCCGCAGCGGCCTGCTCACCGACGCCCAGGATCGCGACGATCTCGCGCTCACCGCCGCCGCGCTCGACCACACTCCGGGCCGCGAATGGCGCAACCTGCAGGATACGGCCGACGCCGCCCCGCAACTTTATTTCTCGCCCGAAGCCTGGAGTTCCTGGCGCCGCGGCACCGATTTCTATTCCGAGGACACGCTGAACTGGCTGTGGGCGGATGTGATCATCCGCGACCAGAGCAAGGGCAAGAAATCGCTGGACGATTTCTGCAAGCTCTTCCACGGCGCTCCCAGCACCGGCCCCGTCGTCAAGACCTATACCTTTGACGATGTAGTGAACGCGCTGAATCAGATCGTTCCCTACGACTGGCGCGACTTCTGGACCGAGCGCCTCACCAATCACGGCCCTGGCGCTCCGCTGGGCGGGATCGAAGGCAGCGGATGGAAAGTGGTGTACGACGGAACGCCTTCGGAGATGGAGAGCGGCGTAGCGGGCATGTTCCGTTCCGCCTCCGCGGCCTACTCCCTGGGCCTGGAACTGCGCGAGGATGGCACCATTGTCGATACCATCGAAGGCATGCCCGCGGCCAAGGCGGGCATTGGTCCGGGCATGAAGTTGGTCGCAGTCAATGGCCGCCAGTTTTCCGGCGAAGTGCTGCGCGACGCCCTGAAAGCCGGCAAATCCAGCAGCGCGCCCCTCGAGTTGCTGGTGGAAAATACCGACTACTATAAAACCTACAAAATCGACTACCACGGCGGCGAAAAATATCCCCACCTGGTCCGCGACGATTCGAAGCCAGATATGCTGGACGAAATCCTGAAAGCAAAGTAAGGTCGGCCTTGACGTTGATCGTGTTTTGACATTGATCGTGTCGGACCGGGCCCCTTGGCCCGGTCACGGCGCGTAGCGCCGTGCCTTTCGCCCGCACCACCGTCGCCCCAGCCGAGGAAGAGCGGCACTTCAGCTCGCCGGGTTCATCCGTCGGGCCAGTCCTGAGGTACAATCTCATCCGCCCATGACCTTCCCACGCCGCCTCACAATCGCTCTATTCTTTTTCTCGTGCCCGGCCCTCTCCCCCGCCCAAACTTCCATCTCCGGCTTCACCCCCTCCTCCTCCGCCCACGAAGCCGCCGTCGAGACGAAATTCAAATCCATTCCCTCCCCTGGCGAAGAACGCCGCCAGCACCGCATCTTCACCGCCGAGCCCCACGTCGCCGGATCGAAGCGCAACAACGAACTCGCCGAATACATTCGCGACGAATGGAAAAAGCAGGGACTCGAAGACGTCGTCATCCGCCGCTACGACGTCTACGGCACCAATCCGAAGTCCGCATCGCTCGAAATGATCGCGCCGGTTCGCTATCAAGCCACTCTCCGCGAAGCCCCGCTCAAAGGCGACCCCGACTCGAAAAATCCCGCCATCACCGGCGCCTGGCTGGGCATGTCCATCTCCGGAGAAGTTACCGCCCCCGTGGTCTACGCCCACAGTGGCAATCCCGAAGACTACGAACTGCTGCGCAAAAACGGCATCAGCGTTAAAGGCAAGATCGTGCTGGTGCGCTATTCCAATCCCTACAGCTATCGTGGATTCAAGGCGCTCACCGCGCAGCGTGAAGGCGCCGCCGCGATTCTGATTTACAGCGATCCCCAGGAAGACGGCTACAAGAAAGGCAAAGTCGATCCCGACGGCCCCTGGGGCCCGGAGTATCACATCCAGCGTGGCGCCATTACTTACGACTTCATGGTCCCCGGCGATCCGCTCACGCCAGGATGGGCCTCGGTCCCCGGAGCGAAGCGCATTCCCATCGAACAAGCCGCGTCGGCGCCAAAAATCATGGCCCTGCCGCTCTCCTGGCACGACGCCAGGCCTCTACTCGAAAACATGGACGGCCCGCTCGCGCCGCAAAACTGGCAAGGTGGATTGCCCATCCAATATCACCTCGGCGGCGAGCGCGTGAAAGTCCACTTGAAAATCGAGATGGACAACGGCATCCAGCCCTACTACGTGGTCGAAGGCCGCATCCGCGGCGCAGAACTGCCTGACCAGTGGATCGTGCTCGGCAATCACCGCGATGCCTGGGTCTTCGGCGGCGTCGATCCCTCCAGCGGCACCGCTTCCATGATGGAGCTCACCCGCGCCCTTGGCCAGTTAACGAAAGCAGGCATGCGCCCGCGCCGCACCATCGTGGTCTGCAGTTGGGATGGTGAAGAAGTCGGCCTCACCGGCTCCACCGAATGGGGAGAACAATTCACCGACGAACTCCGCGCCAAGGCTGTTGCCTACATCAACGTCGACGAAGCGACTTCCGGCCCCAATTTCCATGGCCAGGCCGTCGCGTCGCTCGCTCCCATGCTGGTCGAGACCACGCGCAGTCTCCGGGATCCCTCCGGCCAAAGTCTCTACCAAGCGTGGACGGCCTCGGCGGCGCGCGAAAAAGCGGAAGGCAAACAGTCCGGCCAGATGAACGATTCCGGCGTCGCCGATTCCGGCCTCGCCGATACCCGCATCGGCAGCGGAAGCGACCACACTGTCTTTCTGAACTTCGTCGGCATGCCGGTCATCGGCCTCCAGTTCGACGGAGACTACGGCGTCTACCACTCCGCCTACGACGATTATTACTGGATCAACCACTTCGGCGACCCCGGCTATCGCTACCACACGCTGATGAGTCAACTCTGGGGAGTCACCGCACTCCGCCTGGCCAACGCCGACCTCCTCCCCTTCGATTTCGCGAGCTATGCCAGTAACATCCGTCAGTTCGTGAATGAACTGACAAGAAACAACT
Organism: uncultured Acidobacteriaceae bacterium; assembly: GCA_963825155.1. Classification (GTDB taxonomy): domain Bacteria; phylum Acidobacteriota; class Terriglobia; order Terriglobales; family Acidobacteriaceae; genus Sulfotelmatobacter. The sequence goes on from CAWGRZ010000012.1 coordinate 494,010, forward strand.
CTGTCATCCTGAGCGAAGTGAGTGCTCCGCAAAGCGGAGCACTCACGCAGTCGAAGGACCCCGTGCCCGCCTGCGCCACCTGCGCCCCGGAAGGGAGTCTCCACGCATCTGCGTCCGACTCTCCGTCCGTGTCCACCGACGCGTCCCCTCTCGACCTGACCGGAGTCCGAACAGAAATCGACGCTTTCGAAGCCGCCGGCAAGCGCCTGAATGAATCGCTGACCCGCAAGCTCGCCGCCGGTCCAATCGATCCCAAACTCGCGCTCACCCTGAACCACGGCATGATGCAAGTCGAACGCAACTGGCTCAACCCCGACGGCATCCCCGGCCGCCCCTGGTTCAAACACATCCTCTACGGCGCCAGATTCACCTACGCCCACCTGGAATTGCCGGGATTAACCGAAGCCGTCGACAAGCAAGACTGGCCGACCGCGAAGCAGCAAGCAGAAATCCTGCAGCGCGCGCTGGAGAAAAACACGAAGCTGTTGGAGGAACTGAACAACAGTCTTAGATAAACACCGTGGCCGAGCCTGGACAAACGAGGCGGGTGCCCCCCGATAAGACCGAAGGCTGGGTGCCCCATCTCTCGCGTCCTTTGCGAGACGTGGGGACTTTGATGCGAACCGCCGGTAGCGAAAGGCGCGTAGAATCTGTGGACCTTAGGGTAAATGCGGGTGCCCCATGTCTCGCAGCCTTTGCGACACGTGGGGACTTTGATGCGAACCGCCGGTAGCGAAAGGCGCGTAGAATCTGTGGACCTTAGGGTAAATGCGGGTGCCCCATGTCTCGCGTCCTTTGCGAGACGTGGGGACTTTGGTGCGAACGGCTAGGATGGGAATTTTGACTCGATCACCGCGCAGCGGCGAACAACTTCCCCCTCACTACGACTCCCCCATCTCCCGCTCCATCACCCTCCGCAAGGCGCTGTTGATGCGGGTCTGGTACCGCTTCCCGTCTTTCTTGAACCACGCGATCACGTCTGCATCCAGACGCAGCGTCACCGGCTTTTTCAGCGGACGATAGAAGTCTGCAATCTTCATCGTTTGCAGGGCCAGCCCCGCCTTCTTCGGTGCCGCTAAACCGGCCGGATTCACGGGCTTGCGCCGCCGCGTTCCCCGCCGGGTGCGCTTCGGCCGTGACGTCTTATTCCTTGTAAGTGATTGTCGTCGTTTCATTTAAGTGAATACGCACGGGTATGTGCGTACAAAATTGTACCTCAAAATGTTCCTGAAGGAACACTGTGGAAAACCTCCCGCTGCCCGCCCCTAACCCACCAGATTCACAGCGCTTATCTCTTCAGGCTCATCCTCGCTCATGAAGCCAAACACCTCCTGCGGCACTGGGTTCTGCCACACCGGCGCGAACGACTGGCGATGCAGCGCCGTCGGCCCGAACTCGCGCAGGGCGGCGAGATGCCGGGGCGTGCTGTATCCCTTGTGCGAGGCCAGACCATAGGCGGGAAAGAAAGCGTCCCACTCGCACATCATGCGATCGCGCTCCACCTTCGCCAGAATGGACGCCGCCGCAATCGAAGCCGAGAGCGCGTCGCCGTGAATGATGGGAACTTGCGGCTGCTCGCAGTCGAGGCGCACGGCGTCGACCAGCAAGTGGTCGGGCGTAGGCGCAAGGCGCAGCACCGCGTCGCGCATGGCCACGCGCGACGCCTGGTAAATGTTGATCTGGTCGATGCGGGCCGCATCCACCGCGGCGATGGCCCACGCCACGGCATGCTCGCGAATGCGCTCGGCCAGCACCTCGCGCCGCTCCGGCAACAGCAGCTTCGAATCGCGCAGCCCGCGCACCCGGTACGCCCGGTCGAGAATCACCGCCGCGGCCACGACCGGGCCGAACAGCGATCCACGGCCAACTTCATCCACGCCCGCCACCAGGGTCGCGCCCGCGTCCCACGCGCGCTTCTCAAAGCGCAGCGTGCAGCGCAGCTTCTTCAGCAGGCGCAGCTTGGCGGCCGCAGGAGAAAGCGTCCGCTCGGGCAGTGCCTTGATCCCAGTAGACATATCCCAAAAGACAAGAGGGTTGGCAAACATCTTCGTCGAGATCAGAAAATCGCGCAAGCGAAGATTCAGATTCTGGCTAAGAAAATCGGATCCCTCGCTACGCTCGGAATGACAAAACTTTCTGCGGGGCATGATCAGCAAGCGGCAATCGGCAATCAGCGCTTTGCACACTCTCGAGCCGGGTGCCACGCATGAGCTATGCCTCCCCCACCCCGGTAACGGCAGTCAGTAACCATTACCTTGAGTACGGACGTACATTGCCCGGTCGGACATGTACTGCTAATTTGGCAGCAGTTGGCGCGAGGCAGTTTTGGAGAACAAAACCAACCCATCATCGGAAAACGGCCTGCTTACGGGGAAGCTCGTGCATCTGGCCATTCCGGTCCGCTGGAGCCTTTTGGGGCAGGAGGGGCGTAGTGCGGCGGAGCTGGCGTGCACCTATGACATTCACCCGCGCGGAGCGCGCCTGGCCAGTTCGCGCGAAGTAAACATTGGCGACCTGGTGATGGTGGAACGCGGGCGTAACAAGGCGGTCTGCCAGGTAGTGTGGGCGGCAGAACCGGAGTCGCCCCTGCACGGGCAATTCACGGTGCAGTGTGTCGAGGCGGGCCGGACGCCCTGGGACGAAGAGTTGCGGCAGATGGAAGAGCAGTACCAGCCGGTCATTCTCGATGGACTGCAGCGGCGAGCGGCGGCCCGTGGATTCAGCCGCCCGGACGTGAACCGGCGGCGGCGTCCGCGGTTCTATGTGGAAGGGCAAGCCGAGGTGATCGACGGCGTGCAGCGCGTGGAAGGCGAGGTGCAGCAGATTTCGGAATATGGCGCTCGCATCTCGGCCACGGAAATCCTGCGGCCCGGCACCGACTTCCGCTTGATGCTGAACATGTTTGACGTGAGCGTCGCGCTCAAAGCGCAGGTAAAATATCTGGTCGACAATCTCGGGATGGGCGTGGAGTTTCAGGAAATCCGCCGGGGCGACCGCCCGCTGCTCAGCTACGTGCTGAGCAAGCTGCGCACGCGGAGAGTCGAAGAGTTCGTCCAGGTGGAAGTAGTCAGAGAGCCGCTGGTCGCGGCGGGATAGCCCGCCCCGGTGCTGGAAGGTTGCCACCCACGGCGGGCGCCGTGGGCTGCATTCTTTCGCCACCGCCGCGACTGGACTTTACGCTCTCTCGACGTCGCGTAGGCGGGCGGCTTTGCCCCTCAGACCGCGGAGATAGAACAGGCGGGCGCGGCGCACCTTGGAGGAGCGCAGCAGTTCGACCTTGTCGATCACTTTGGAGTGAACCGGGAAAATGCGCTCCACGCCCTGGCCAAAGCTGATCTTGCGCACGGTGAAGCTGGCTTGCGGGCCGTTGTCGCGCTTGATGACTACGCCTTCGAAGGCCTGTACGCGTTCCTTGTCGCCTTCCTTGATCTTCACGTGGACCCGTACGGTGTCCCCGGGGTGGAATGCGGGAATGTCGGTGCGTTGCGATTTGGCCAGCAGCTTTTCGATGATTAGGTTTGACATGATGGTTTCGTCCTTCGTCTTTCGCAGCGCCTGAAGGCGCGATTGATTCTCGTTCCTGTTCGGTATGCCTGAAGGCATACCCTGATACGAATCTTTCTCTCCGACCGCAGACAGCTTAATCGCGGACAGCTTACTCGCGAACTGCTACTCGCAGCCTGCCTTTATCCGGGCCAAAATCCTTGCGTCTTCGTCACTCAGCCCGATGCCCTCCAACAAGTCGGGGCGGTTGCGGAGCGTCTTCCGCAATGCCTGCTCGCGGCGCCACTTGCGAATCTGCTGGTGATCGCCGTTCAGCAAAACTTCCGGTACTGTCATCCCGCGAAAATCCGCGGGGCGGGTGTAGTGCGGATAGTCGAGCAATCCGCCGGAACCGCACGTGGAATCCGCTGCGCCCGGCGACTCCGCTAGCGCTGGCCCGGAAAACGATTCCTGCCGCGTCGAAGCTTCGTTGCCGACTGCACCGGGCAGCAACCGCATGACCGCCTCGATGACCACGGCGGCGGCCAGTTCTCCACCGCTCAGCACGTAGTCGCCGATCGACAACTCGCGGTCGGCGAGGAAGTCAGCAACGCGTTCGTCCACGCCTTCGTAGCGGCCACAGATCAGCACGATCCGCTCGAGCGCGGCCAACTCCGTGGCCACCTTCTGCGTGAAGCGTTGGCCCTGTGCTGAGAGCAAAATCACCGACTGCTTCGCGCGGCCGGCGGCACGATCTTCACGACTCGCCAGTTGCAGCGTTTCCAAACATTCAAAAAGCGGTTCCGGCTTCAGCACCATGCCTTCGCCGCCGCCGAAAGGGCGGTCATCCACGGTGCGGTGCCGGTCGTGCGTAAACTGCCGCAAGTCGTGGACTTCGATTTTCGCCAGAACCATTTCGCAGGCCCGGCGGGTGATACCGTGATCCAGCGGTCCAGTGAAGAAGCCGGGGAAAATCGTCAGGATATCGGCTTTCATTTCTACAGACCCGCGGAACTCGAAATCCTGTCTCGCAAGGGCGCGGCTTCCAGCCGCGCCAAACGTTGCTATTTGTTAGAACCGGTGCGGCGCGGCTTAAGCCGCGCCCTTTCAGATCCCGCCTGCTCGCCCTTCTCTTCCGCCGTTATCGGGGCATTGATTTCCAGCATGCCTTCAGGAAGGTTCATGCGCACCTGCCGGCGCGCTACATCTACACCTTCCAGATATGCTTCAGCGAACGGCACGTCAAAGTTCTTGCCCGCGCTTGCGACAATCAGCAGAGGCGCTGCGCCGGCTCCAAATTGAACGTCCGCGATGCGGCCGATTTCGCGGGCGTGATCGAAAACCGTGCACCCGATCAGGTCGCTGACGTAGGTCCAGCCTGGCTCCAGTTTCGCACGTTCGGCGATCGGGACCTGCAATTCGGCTCCGACCAAAAGCTCAGCGTCGGAAATTGAATCAACGCCTGCGAACTTCAGAACCAGCAGGCCCTTGTGCGGCCAAAAATCTTCGACTTCCAGTTCACGCCGGGGGCCTTGTTCCTTTCCCAGGGCGAACAGCTTCATGCCTGCGGCGAATCGCCCCGGAATATCGCTGTGCGTTTGCGCGGCGACCTCGCCGTGCCGGCCTTGCGTTTTCACCACGCGGGCCAGGGTTATGAACTCGCCGTAAGTTTCAGAACTCTTTGTTTCGGCACTCAACGCCCGCGGTCGCCCTCAGCGGCTAAAGCCGCTGGAATTATGCTGCTCCTGCGGCGCGGCTGAAGCCGCGCCCTGATACGAATCCACTGCCGCCGCGACCCCCTGCGAACCGGCTACGCGGCGCCTTGTTACGAATCCGACGCGGCGCGGCCGCGCCCTTTCAAAAGGCAAACCAACCGGCGTCTCGCTACTCGATGATTTCGAGCGTGTAGCGGCGGTGGGCGCGGTGGCCGGCGGCGCTCAGCAAGGCACGCAGCGCGCGAGCGGTGCGGCCTTGACGCCCGATCACCTTGCCTACGTCGGTCTCGGCCACTTCCAGTTCGATGACATCGTCGTCAAACTTCTCGACGAAAACTTCATCGGGCGCGTCGACCAGCGATTTCGCAATCAGCTCAACGAGAGCGCGCACATCTCCAGAGGGCTCAGTCATAGTCTGCATTCTCACGGTGGAAATGAAGGATCTTGCGATCCCGCAGCGGCTAAAGCCGCAGTGTCTGCGTCGCCTTGCGGCACGCCTTAAGGCGTGCCCTGATACGAATCGGCTTCGCAGCAGTCGATGACGCGATTCTAGGCGGCGGAGCCGGCGGTGACCGGAGCCGGAGTCTTCGAGAACAGCTTGTTCACCCGGTCCGACATTTGAGCGCCCTTCGACACCCAGTACTCGACGCGATCGCGCTTCAACTCGACGCTGGCGGGATTGGTACGGGGATTGTAAGTCCCGACCACTTCCACCGGACGGCCGTTGCGGGCGCGCGCCTTCTCAATCACCACAATGCGATAGTGCGGTTGTTTGCGCGCACCCCGGCGCGCCAGACGAATCATTAACACAGGTCTTATATCCTTGTTCCGGAAGAGTCCGGTGAGATCGAGGCAAACTCTTATTATGCCGGAGGTTAGGCGGAATGGCAAGACGGCACCGGTTGGCTGTGTTCGTGTTCGCGATTACACTGAACTAGTGTACACTGTAGCAGTATGAAAAACATCACCCTGAGCGCGGAAGAGAGCCTGATTGAGCAGGCGCGGCTGGTGGCCCGGGCCCAACACAAGACACTGAATGCAGCCTTCCGCGAGTGGCTGGAACAGTATGCGGCGCAAGCGGGAGGGGGCGCGGCTGTCGACGCCCTGATGCGGCGTCTGAAGCATGTGCGTTCGTCCGGGCCGTACACACGGGACGAGATGAATGAGCGGTAGATTCTTTCTCGATACCAACATCTTCGTCTACACCTTCGATGCCCAAGCGCCCGCAAAGGCGAAGAAAGCGTCGCAACTCATTCGCCGAGCCGCCGACACCGGGGAAGGCATCATTAGCTACCAGGTGGTACAGGAATTTTTCAGCGTGGCGTTTCGCCGCTTTCCCCAGCCGCTGAGCGTGGCCGAGGCGGAACAGTACCTGATCACGGTGCTGCGTCCGCTGCTGGCGGTGCACTCCTCGCCTACCATTTATTTCGAAGCCATGCGGATCGTGGAAAAGCATCGATTGTCGTGGTACGACTCGCTCATCGTCGCGGCCGCGTTGGAAGGTCAGTGCGAGAAGCTGTACAGCGAAGACTTTCAGCACGGGCGGAAGATCGAATACCTCCGGATTGAGAATCCGTTTACCTAACGGACCGCTTTCGACTCTTTTTTCCTCGTCCTGCTAGACTCAAGCGTTTGGAGGTGTGGTTTGCAGGCGGTCTATATGGTTTCGGCGGTGCGGACTCCGATTGGGAAGTTTGGCGGGGCGCTGGCTTCGCTCACCGCGGCGGACATGGGCGTCGTGGCCGCGACGGCTGCAATGGAGCGCGCGGGGATCGAGCCGTCGCAGGTTGACGAGGCCATTTTCGGCAACGCCCGGCAGGCCGGGGGCGGGCCGAACGTGGCCCGGCAGATTTCGGTGCGCAGCGGCGTCCCGGAGGAAGTTCCTGCCTACACGGTGAATAAGGCTTGCGCTTCGGGGATGAAAGCGATTGCGCTGGCGTATCAGGCGATTCTGCTGGGCGACGCGAACTGCATTCTGGCGGGCGGGACGGAGTCGATGTCGCGGGTTCCTTATTATCTCGACGGCGCGCGGTGGGGATACCGGCTGGGTAATCAGGAAATGGTGGATGGGATGTATCGCGACGGATTTTTCTGTCCGCTGGCCAAGATGGTGATGGGCGAGACGGCCGAAGTGCTGGTCGAGCAGTACAAGATTACGCGCGAGGAGCAGGACGAGTATGCGCTGCTGTCCCAGACGCGCGCGGCGCGGGCGATTGCGGCGGGGCGGTTTGAGGCGGAGATTGTCCCGGTGACGATCGAAGGCCGCTCCAAAGAAAAAAAGACAGGGACGACGACGTTTATGCGGGATGAACATCCATTTGCGGATGCGAGCATGGAGAAGCTGGGAAAACTTGCTCCTGTATTTTCGAAAACTGGAACTATTACCGCCGGAAATTCTTCGGGGATCACCGACGGGGCGGCGGCGGTGGTCGTGGGCAGTGAACATTTCGTGAAGCAGAACAATTTGAAGCCGCTGGCGCGAATTGTGGCGGTCACATCCGCGGGAGTGGATCCGCGGACCATGGGGATTGGGCCAGTACCGGCGCTGCGAAAGCTGGAAGACAAACACAATCTCCGGCTGCACGAGTTTGGGCTGATCGAATTGAACGAGGCTTTTGCGGCGCAGGTGCTGGCTTGCGACCGAACGCTGAATTTCAATCGCGACCGCCTGAACGTGAATGGCGGAGCGATTGCGATCGGGCATCCCATTGGTTGCACGGGGGCGCGCATCACGGTGACGCTGCTGCACGAGATGCAGAAACGCAATACGAAGCGCGGGGTGGCGACGCTGTGCGTGAGCGGTGGCATGGGAATGGCGCTGGCGCTGGAGAGCGTGGCGTAAGCGCTAACTTTCCGGAAAACCTTGAACCGCAAAGTACGCGAAGGATTCGCGAAGGCCGCAAAGAAGGACGCGGAGTTGCAGGCCGGGATGCGGAGACGAAGGCCGGAATGAAAAGTGATTCACAATTTCGTCTCGGCCTTGTTTAGTGCCAAGCCACGCCCGAGTTCTGATATGCTTTTCCCGCTTTACCCTGTGAGTTTCATTCCGCGCCGGCGGGTCCGGCGCCCATCGACAAGGAGAATGCCATGTATCGAGCGGTGGTTCGAGTTTTTTGTTTCGTTGCTCTGCTGGTTGTAGGCAGTATGGCGTTGGGACAGACCGAGTTTTCGGGTGAGATCGTGGACAATGTACACCCGGGCAAAGGGCTGAACAAGGTTTACTTCGGCAAGGACAAAATGCGCTTCGAATCGGGGGAAAATGACAACCGAATGGGCGCGTTCATCATGGATTTCACAAACCACAGCTATCTCATCCTGATGGCGGCGCAGCACATGTACATGGAAATGCCGGCGCAGGTCATGGAGAAACGCGGGATGTACGACTTTTTCCACACCGGCGATGCGGAGAATGCCTGCGCGGACTGGCTGAAGCAGCCAAGCAACCAGGGCGGAACCTGCCACAAAGTCGGCAACGAAACGGTGAACGGACGCAGCACGGTGAAATATGAAGGGACGAACGCAAAGGGCGAGACGGGGATGGTGTGGATCGACCCCAAGCTGCGCTTTCCGGTGAAATGGCAGGGCAAGAACGACGGGGGCGAATTGCGCAATATTCAGGAAGGCGCGCAACCCGCGAGCTTGTTCGAAGTCCCGGCCGGTTACACCAAGATGGATATGGGCGGGATGATGAAGCGTCCGCAGTGAAGGCAGAGGCGCCAACCACGAAGGACACGAGCGCATTGGCAGGAAAGCCCTCCACCTGGCTTCGGCTGATTACTCTGTGTCTGGTTATGCTGACGGCCTGCGCGGGAGCGTCGGCGCAGGCCGACTTCTCGGCCGACATCGTAAACCTGTCGGCTGCGAGCAACACGTTCCCCACCAGAATCTTCTCCACCAAGGACAAGCTGCGATTTCAGGGACAGGACAGGAGCGGCCGGACGAACAGCATTATGATCGTGAATCTGGCGGCGCGGACTTCCATCGTGCTTATGCCGCAGCAACATCAATACGTGGAGAGCACGGGGCCGCAGATTCCCGGGCAGGGCGTCACATTCTTTCAGGCCAGGGACGTCGAGGACGCGTGCGGCGAGTGGAAGAAAATGGCACACGCGGAAAAAGGAAAGTGCCGCAAGGTGGGGCGTGAAACGGTCAACGGGCGCGACGCGGTGAAGTATGAGGTCTCGCCAGGGCAGGGCAACCCGAGTGCGATGTGGATCGACGTGAAACTGCATTTTCCGGTGAAGTGGCAGAGTGCGGTGGGAACGGGAGAATTGCGCAACATTCAGGAAGGGACGCAGCCCGCGGAACGGTTCGAGATCCCGCACGGCTATACCAAGAGAAGGTTCGGCGGCCCGGCGAAGCAGAAGCCGGCGCAGCCCTGAATTCACAAGAGCCGCGTTGCGCTGGGAAATTCGGACTATACTCAACTCAGCGATCCTCTGGTCGTTTCCGGAGCAACGATGCCTTTATCCGCGGTGATCGTAGACGACGAACAGCTCGCCCGCGACGAGCTTGCCTACCTGCTGAAGAATGCCGGCGACGTGAACGTGGTCGCGCAGGGCAAGAACGGCCTCGATGCCATCAACCTCATCAAAGAACACAATCCTGACCTGGTTTTTCTGGACGTACAGATGCCGGGGCTCGATGGCTTCGGCGTGATCAAGAAGCTGCTGGACAAGAAAGTTCCGCTGCCCAAGATCGTCTTTGCCACGGCTTTCGATCAATATGCGGTGAAGGCGTTCGAAGTGAACGCGGTGGATTATCTGCTGAAACCGTTCGACAAGAAGCGCGTGGCCCAGTCGCTGCAGAAGGCACGACTGCAGCAGGAGGCGAACAGCCTGCCGGCGGAGAAGATTGACGCGCTGGTGCGGATGATCGAATCCCGAAAACAGCCGGCTTCAAAGATTCTGCTCAAGACGGTGGGGCGCATGTTTCTGGTGGACCAGAGAGACATCTGCTACGCGTGGATCGAAGATGGCGTGATTACGGTGGTGACCGGGGGGCCTGCCGGCATCGAAGGACAATCCAATTGCCGCACCCTGGAAGAACTGCTGGCGGCCTTAGACACGAATCTTTTTTGGCGGGCGCACCGCTCCTACCTGGTGAACATCAACCGCATTCGCGAAGTCGTCCCCTGGTTCAAGAGCTCCTACCAGTTGCGCATGGACGATAAGAAGCAGAGCGAGATACCGGTCAGCCGGGCTCAGACCCGGCGACTGCGGGACCTGTTCGGACTCTGAGCCAACGGTTTTGCCCCGGACTGCATTCGCTTGCGCTGCGGCGCGAGGCGGGCGCGAATTTGGGTTGTGTGGCTGGATGGGATGGACGGAATTCTCCGCTCTTTGCACCGCCGCGAACAGGTCGTGAATCAGCGTGCCCGAATACATCCGTCGTTTCCACCCGAAGAACTGCCCGCGCAAAGAGCTGGCGGAGCATGGTTCAGAAAAAACCGGGGGACGACCGGGAAAAAAGGCCGTCCTCCGGTCCCAGGGGGAAGGTCAAACTGCCAAAGCCTGCAACGCCGTGCGGTTCCGGATGACCAGTGTGGGGCCCTCCAGACGGATCAACTGCTTTTTCTTCAGATCGCTTAAGAGCCGGGTTACGGTTTCCCGAGAAGAGCCAATGCGCTGCGCCATCTCCTCGTGAGTCATGGAGGATTGAACGCGAACCTCGATGGCGTCCGGATCACGTGCCAAGTCCTGCGCCGGCGGCGATTGCGACAACAAGAGTCTCGCCAGCTTGCCCGCAGAAGAGCGGGTGAGAACAAGGTCATGGATGTCGCGATAGGCGGATTGAAAGTCCCGGCTCAAACGTTGCGCGGTGTGCACGGCCACCTCGCTGTGAGACTGCAGCAGTTCCAGGAAATGCTTGCGGTCCACAAAGTTCAACTGGCAGGGCGTAGCGGTCTCGGCGGTCACCTCATAGCTCATGCCCGAAATCGCGGCGCTGAGACCGAGGACTTCTCCCGCCTCCACGGTCTTGAGGATGAGTATCTTGCCTTCGCGCGAGGTGGTGGAAAGGTTCACTTTTCCGGAACAAATAATGAACAAGCCGCGCGGACTCTGCCCCTCGACAAACAGGATCGCCCCCGCGGGCATGGTGCTTTTATGGCTGACCTGATTCAGCGCCTGCAGCACGGGAGCGGAGAAACCGCAAAAGAAAGCGGGATTGGTAAGGCGGCACTCGGTACAACTTTCGATAATGTCGAGCCCATAAGGCGCCTTCATGTCTGTCTCCCTGTTTGTCAGCCTGGCGGAGGACCGCTTTAGTTTCGAAGTGCACTGCGTGGCCGAACTCAGACCAGTTCCGCCCAGGTGACGCGAACTGGCAAGCAGGGCGCGGGCGTGCGCGCGCGTGTCGCAATGCGAACTCTGGGCGGCTGCGAGCACTTCCCAGGCGGCGCTTGGCTCCTCCTGCAGTTCCCATTCCATGTGGCAGAAAAACAGGTAAAGCGGATCTACCTCCTGAGGGTGAGTCGCGGGAGAGGGCTGAGTGATAGGAGTGGGATTCTCAATGCCGGTGGCAGGCACCGGCAGCTCATAGAGAGATGTTCTCCATGGCGATGAGAAGGCCGACAAAAGGCTCGGATCAGCGACCGTGCGACAGACTGCGAGGTTGGGCAGCGCTACCGTTGTCTTCAGCATCGACCCGGCAAAGCCAGGGTCAAACGAGTGGCACTTGTTCGCAGCTAACACTTCTCCGCCTCCACGAAACCGGCTCTGCGCCGGTGATTTTATTTCTGGGGGTAGGGCTTTGACCGTCTCCGCGAAATGGTCAGGGTTCGCGTGCGGCCAGAGGCAGAGATGTCATTGCCTGTGCACGCGGCATTCCAGAAACGGATCGCGGCTTGGAAGCCGTGGAACCTCCGTGTTTGGAACAAGTTCCGAAACAGCAATCGAATTATCCCAAAATGGAATAGTGCCGACGCCTCGGCAAAATGCCGATTAGCCGTCACGAAGCTTTCTCGTCGAATCCCGTGACTGGCGCCTCTCTTCAAGAGGAACTGGAACTCACCAAAATATCTGCGCGGAACAGAATCAAGTAACATCAGGGCTGAAGCCCGCGCGTTTATTGGCTAGGCGCCACAATTCGGCTCGCTGTGCGCTCGCTCAGGGCAGGCTCAAAAACTGAAGCCCTGCCCTCTCCATGCGGATTTACGAGATGCGAGATGGCGGGAATGGCTTTTAATTTCGGTGCCGAGGAGAGTAGTCCTGCCGGGTGATTTTCAAGCGCTGCATTTTCGATTGCAGAGTGGTCCTCTTCAACCCCAGGCGGCGGGCGGCGCCGGCTGGACCGGAGATCACGCCTCCGGTTTCGCGCAATACCCGCACAATGTGCTCGCGCTCGGCGTTGTCGAGAGTGTGATCGGATGGGGGGGTAGAATCCACGGCTTGCGCGCGAAGCTCCGACAAAGGAACGCGGAGAGCGGTGCCTTCGCTCAGGATGACGGAGCGCTCGATCAGATTCTCGAGTTCACGAATGTTGCCCGGCCACGACCAATCCCGTAGTGCCTTGATGGTCTCAGTGGGCACGGTCTCGATGTGGCGGCCCATGCGACGGGAAAACTGGTGAACGAAATAGCGGACCAGCAGTGGAATATCCTCGGGCCGCTCGCGCAAGGGAGGCACGCGGATGGGAAAAACATTCAGGCGATAGAAGAGGTCCGTGCGAAATTCGTGGTCGGCCATGCTGCGGGCCAGGTCACGATTGGTGGCCGCGATCAGACGCAGGTTCACTTTGATGGTGCGCGTGCTGCCGAGGCGCTCGAATTCCTGATCCTGCAGCACGCGCAGAAGTTTGGGCTGCAGCTCGAGCGGAATCTCGCCAACCTCGTCCAGGAATAACGTCCCGCCATGGGCCAATTCCATGCGTCCGATCTTCTGGCTGACGGCCCCGGTAAAGGCTCCCTTCTCGTGGCCGAAGAGTTCGCTCTCCAGCAAGCCCATAGGGATGGCGGCGCAATTGACCTTGATGAAATTGCCGTCTTTGCGGTGGCTCAGATTGTGGATGGCGCGGGCAATCAGTTCCTTGCCGGTTCCAGTCTCCCCCAGAATCAAGACGGTGGCATCACTGGCGGCGACCGTGATTACCTGATCGAGCACCTGCTTGAGGGCGGGGCTGTCGCCAATAATTTCCGCGAAGTGGCCTTCGGTGCTGATCTCGCCTTCCAGATATTTTCTTTCTCCCGCGAGGCGTTCCCTCAAGAGGTCAATCTCAATTCCGGTCCGATGATTTTCCAGGGCCACGGCAAACTGGGCGGCGACCTGGTTTAGCAGAGTCAGATCCTGCGGTTGAAAAGCATCGGCCCGGGTGCTGCCGAGCACCAGAACTCCCAGCGGGCCCTTCGGCCGGAACAGCGGCACACAACACAGCGACTGCAGTCCTTCAGCCAGAAATCTCTTCACAATGTCAGCTTCAAACGTCTGCATCTGATCTTTGGAGAAGATGAGAGCGGAGCGTTCCTGCAGGGCTTGGCCTTCCGGACTGTTGTTCGAATTGATCTGGACATCCGCGAGCAGCCCTTTGCCCAAGGGAAAATCTTCGACGTGCCGGACCAGCAATCCGGTGACGGCATCGTGCAACTCGAAGCCGGCATATTCATGGCGCAGGAGACGCCGCACGCGGGCGGAGATCAGGGGAAACGCCTCTTGCGCATCCATGTTGGAGGCCAGCACGCCACTCACATCCAACAGCATTTGCAACCGATCCATCTCCCTCCTCAGTTCTTTGGAAAGGGTGTGGAGCGATTGTTCCATTTTTCTTTTCTCGGTGATCTCCACCGCGACGATGCCGATTCGCGTGACTTGCCCGCTGTCATCGGTGGTGGGGATGAAATGCTCAATCCAGTGCCCGGTTTCGTTTCTGGTCGGAAGCACGGCGGAAACTTCGAAATTCAGGACGGGCTCCCCGGTGGCGAGAACGCTTTGCAACTGGGGCTCCAGTGCGCCCGCAGAGTCCCCCAACATTTCACGCAGAGTTTTGCCCAAGTGGTCGGGCGCGGGTATGCCATTCATTTCCGCGAGGGTGTTATTGATGGCGAGATAACGAAGCTCGGAATCCAGTATGCAAAGCCCAACCGTTGAAGACTTGAAATAAGCTGCCAGCAACTTCTCCGGCTCGCTGAGAGCTTCGGGGAAGGCAAACGGAAGCAGACTGCCGGTTCCGGAGGCGGCAGAGTCACTGGGCATGCACAACCTCCGTCAGGAAAGTCCGCCGACTGCCTTCAGCCGGACCGGCCAAATGCTCCGCGGGAGTTAGTGCAGAGAGTTCAAAGCCGGTGGAGTTGCTCGGGACAAACCTGGAGGAGTGCGGAAGCAGATCACCGAAACGGGAATAACGGGGCTTGAGGAGAGACACCACATCGGCCACCCCAGAGGGTTGGGAGTGGCGCGGCAATTCCATTTGCAAGCATGGAGCGCTTGAGGAGGACACTAGACTCCCAATGCCGCCTCCCCCTCAAAGGCGGACTCGCCCTATAACCCGAGAACGGGGCCATTATAGCCACAGAGTCGAGTTAGGTGGAATGGCTTTTTCTTCGTATTCCGGTTTTCGTAAAATCAGTCTGGCCCCTAAAATCATTTATCCCTGACCGAGCGGTCGGTCGGGTGACGGATGAACGAGTAGTAAAGCCCTCCCCGCAGCCGGCAGTGGCCGGAGAACTATAATCGGGGAGTGGCCAGAGGTTGGGAAAGCAAGTCGGTCGAAGCTCAGCAGGCAGAGGCCAGCGAAGAAGCCTCAAAGTCCCGGCAACGGATGAGCCCAGCGGAAGCTGCGCGCTGGCGGGAAAGAGAGAATCTTCGCCTGGCGCGCCAAAGCGTGCTTCATCAGCTGGAGAGCAGCGCGAATCCGCAGCATCGCAAGCTGCTGCAAGACGCCCTCGCCGATCTCGATGAAAAGTTAGGGCTGCTGGGCGCATAGACTCCAGTCTCGCCTTCCGCCGGACCGGAGTGCACCACCTTCCCCGGCGCGACTTTGTGATCTCGCGCGCGTCCAATATCGCCGGTGAATAGCAGTTGCCGGGTCTGTCCGCCCGTGCTGAGGGTTATTTCGGCCATGCACGATCCCAGAATGTGCGCGGCGCGAACGAAGCGGAATGAGATCTCCGGCGAGAGTTGCATCGTCTGGCCGACGAGCACTGGCTTGAAATACTGCAGCGTGTTCTGCGCTTCTTCAAACGTGTAGAGCGGTAGAGCGCTTCGATTTCTTCGTCTTGTTGTAGACGCGCGCGTCTTCTTCCTGCAGATGGCCGGAGTCGGGCAGGATGATGCCGCACAAATCGATGGTTGGTAGCGTCGCATAAATCGGCCCGCGGAATCCCTCTTTCACCAGGCGCGGAATCCATCCGCAATGGTCGAGATGCCCGTGGGTCAAAATGATCGCGTTGATTTCCTTGGCCGGAACCGGCGTGTCGCGCCAGTTACGCTCGCGCCACTCTTTCGGGCCCTGAAATAGCCCGCCATCGACAAGAACTTGAAAGCCGCTCTTGCCGGAAGGATCTCCGGTATTGATCAGATGCTTCGAGCCGGTGATGGTGCCCGCGGCGCCAAGAAACTGGATGTAGGCCAAGCACTCCCCTCCAAACCGAAGAATTAACCTGTTACGGAAACGCAGAGAACAAGACCGACTTCAGCTGCAGATCGCGAATCACTGCAACGAATCCTCTGGCCGGATCTTGTAGACGTTGTTCGTCAGGTCGCTCTCCGGGACGCTGCCATCGTTGACCACGATTTCCTGCGGAGCCGCCGGCAGTTCTACCCGAATCACGCCCTTCGTCTTGGCGCGTACCTCGAGCCGCTTCGCCACTTCTCCGCCAGCGAACTTGACCGCAAGTGGAACCTCGGCTCCTGCCGTACCCAGATTGTCTACCGTAATGGTGACCAGGAACACGCCATTCATGGTCTTCCGCGAGAAGGCAGACTCCACCTTGAAGTCAGGCAGCCCGCGGTCACGGTAGACCCAGTCGTCGAAAAACCATTCGAGATCGCGCTGCGTGTGCGCCGCAATCAGGCGCGGCATGTACGAAGGTTCTTTATCCTGCTCGGGACGATAGGCAGCAAGGGCCTTTTTCAGGGCCGCATCGCCGACCATGTCGCGCAGCATCCACCAGACATACATCGCCTTGCTGCGGTAGAGTTCCCCCCTGGTCGCGTTCACCAACGACCGGCTTACCTCGTCTTCTGACCTGGGCACGGTGGCCGGCTTCTCTATTTCACTGAACGCAGACCGGTGCAATCCCATGTAGTCGAGTGCGGCCTTGCGCCCGTTCTGCTGCTCGATATAGAGAGCCTGCGCGAAGTGAGCCAGCCCTTCTTCGATCCAGGGACGGAACGACAAGAACGAAGCGTGCGTGAGTTGATGAGCGACGGCGAGTCCAGCCACATGGGGATCGTCACTGGTAAGCGGCGTGAGCAAAAGCGCTCCGCTCTCGAACGGCGCAGCCTTGGGATCGGGCAGGTCGGCAGTTTGCGCCTTCTCACGCATCGGGCCAAACCACTCGGTGATGAACGGAAGCACTTTGTCAGCTACATCGGCGAAATTTGCGGCAGCCACATCGTGGCCGCGCATGTAGCGCACCTCGATCGCGGGGCGCTCGATCGCCTGATAATCGGCGATTACAAAAGTGGGTGCGTCAAGACGCAACGGTTGGGCAATGCAACCCGCTGCAACACGCTGGCTTGAGGCCATCGCTTCGACGTCAGTCGCTTGGCAAGCGACTCCGTTGAACAGTATTTGCGGCAGAGCCGGGTAATTCCCAGGGATCGCGAACTGCAAAGAGAACTGCAAGCGCATCTTCGATCCCGCCTCGCGGTCCTTCCATCGTCCGAGAACCTCGAATAAACTGTTGCCCTCCGAAAGATTCGCGACCTCAGTCGCAATCGGATACCAGGCCACGTAACCCGCGCCCCGCACCGCCGTGAAACTTGCGCCGATCTGGTCCCAGTCGGTGCTGTTGGCTGCATCCTCGGGCGTGCCGATGCGCGTTAAGCGCGTCGCATCCAGCAGGATGACGCCTTCGTAGCCAATCTCCAGTTCGATCGTCCCCTGGGGCGCGACCGGCTGCGGCAAGGTGACGATGGCTTCGGAGAGCCCACCCGTGTGGTCGATATCGGAAGTGTAGGGCTGCGTGACGAACTGCACGGTTTTGTCACCCGCCTTGATGGAACGCCAGTCCAGCGACGACGAAATCTGCAGGACCGCTATTTTCTGCGGCGTCGGTGCATCGTTGCGCAGCGTGATCTTGCCGCGCACTCCGAGCCGATGTTGGTCTGGTTCAATCTGCAGCTTCAAGTCGTAGTTAGTGAAGGAGAATGCTTCCCGGTCGAGGGAAAAACAGTTCGCCACAGAGGCAGAGAGGACACAGAGAAGCCCAAGGCTTCTGACTCCCCAGTTCGTCTTCAGGAACTTCATTTTGTCTTGGATGCGCCTTCTCGCGCGCGCCGCTGCCGCACGATTTCAAACAGCACCACCGCCGCCGCCACGGAAACGTTGAGCGACGGCACCTTGCCCAGCATGGGAATCGAAACCAGGAAGTCGCACTTGCGCTTCACCAGATCGTGCAGGCCTTTGCCTTCGCCGCCCAGAACCAGCGCGCAGTCCATGTTGTAGTCCAGGGCGTCGTAGGTTTGTTGGCCGCGTTCATCGAGCCCCACTGTCCACACGTTTTGCTCTTTCAGTTCTTCCACTGTGCGAGCAATGTTCGTGACTTTGGCGATGGGCATATGTTCGCTGGCGCCGGCCGACACCTTCGTGACCGTGCCAGTCACACTCGCAGACCGCCGCTCTGGAATCACAATGCCGTTGGCGCCCGCAGCATCGGCGGTACGCAGGATCGCGCCGAGATTGTGTGGGTCCTCCACCCCATCGAGGACGACTACCAGCGAATATTGCCCGCGCTTGGCGGAAATCACGTCGTTGAGATCGTTGTACTGCTTAGCTGACGTAACCGCCACCACGCCCTGATGCGCCGCATTGCCCGCCAGCTTATCTAGCTCTGTGCGTTCCAGGAATCGAACGTTCACGCCGAGGCGGCGGCAGTCTTCGATCAGCCGTTGCAGGCGGATGTCATGGCGCTCCTTGGCCATCCCCACCCACTCGAACGCCCGCCCGCGCGCCTTCAGCGCTTCAGTAACCGAGTTGATGCCATAGATGTAATGCATGAAATATCAGTGTACCTCGGCGAGTTGTCATTCTGAGCGGAGCGAAGAACCTATGCAGTCTGCATGCGTCAAGAGAATGCATGGGTCCTTCGCTTCGCTCAGGATGACAAATGTGTTTTTGGATCCAAAGCTTGGATGAGGCCGACAATCTCGCCCGGCTCCGGTCGCTCGGTGTAATCCTCATTCGCCGAGGCGTATAAAACCGAGCCGTCGCGGTCGAGAATATAGGTTGCCGGAATCGGCAACTCCCAGCTTTCGTCTCCGTTGGTGAATGGCAGGTTGACGAATGCCCGCCGGTAGACGGCTTCCTGAAGCGCCGGCACGCGATAAGTCAGCCCAAACTGCCGCGCGACTTTGTTGCCCGCATCGGAAAGCAGCGGAAATCGCAGCTTGTGCTGATCATGCATAAAGAACGATTGCTTTACCGTCTGTGGAGAGACTGCGACGAGCGTTGCACCGGCCTGAACGATCTGTGGCAGGACGAGATTCATCGCCTCCATCTGTCCCACACAGAACGGGCACCAGCGCCCGCGGATGAAACACAGCACGAGGCGTCCCTTGGCGAGCAGATAAGAGGATGAAACCATCTTCCCGTCGTGATCGGGGAGTTCAAACTGAGTCCCTTTCGCGCCGACTTGCAGAATGTTCGCAGCGAGATTCCGCTGCTTGAGTTCGGCGACGGCCTGCGCGTGAATCGCCTGCGTCTCCGCCGGAACGTACTTCGCGATCAGTTCCTTGCGCTCGGCGAAGATTTCCCGCAGCGGACGAAAGTCTGTCTGTGGGCCGGCTTCTTGGAGGGAGCGCCATTTCATGGGTTCACTGACTTATGCTGAAACATTCGCAGGTATCAGCTTATTCTGATCGCCTTCGCGCACGACCGACACCTCGGGCGCGCCCGGTTTGACGCGAACGCACAAGGCGTCTTCCCTCTCCGAAGCGTTCAGCGTATTCTGCCACTGAGCTGGCCAACAACAAGAACGGCTCTTCGTGGATGCCGGTGTACAGTTCGCCGTTCAATCGATACGAATATACGATTTCCACTCTTGGGCAACACATCCCGGATAAACGTGCAGGCGGAGCGGTAATAGTCGCATTCGCGCAAGGCCACGGCCCGCTGCCGCAGATTCTGATCCAGCGAATGATCGTGCTGAACGTATACGCGACCGCCTTGAGTGCATATTCGAATAAGAGTTCAACCATATGCAACTTGGACTCGTTGAGTCGCGGCACCCCAGAGAATATGACAGTCGGGCAACCGATCACGGCAACTGACCGCTGATTTTCTACATCCCCGGCAGTTTCATCCCCGCCAGCCTTCTCGCGAAGCTCGGTTTGCCCATCTGCTTGAACATCTTTCGCATCTGCGCGTACTGGCGAAGCAGATTATTCACTTCCTGCACGGTCGTCCCCGATCCGCGGGCGATGCGCTTGCGGCGATTGCCGTTGATCACCTCATGGTGATTGCGTTCGTGCGCCGTCATCGAATTGATGATCGCTTCGACGCGGTTGATCTGCTTTTCGTCCACGTTGTCGGCGGCTTTCTGCAATCCGGAAAACGGGCCGACCGACGGGAGCATGCCCATCAGGCTCTTCATCGATCCCATCTTTTTCACCTGCCGCAGCTGGTCGCGAAAATCTTCCAGCGAGAAGCCGTCACCGGTCAGGGCCTTGGTGGCCATCTCCTGCGCTTTCTTCTTGTCGATCTGCGATTCCGCGCGCTCGATCAGCGACAGAATGTCGCCCATGCCCAGAATGCGCGAAACGATGCGGTCGGGATGAAACGGTTCGAGCGCATCATATTTTTCGCCGACGCCGATGAACTTGATCGGTTGGCCGGTGACCTGGCGAATCGACAGCGCTGCGCCGCCGCGAGCGTCGCCGTCCATCTTGGTGAGTACGATGCCTGTCAGCGACAGCTTTTTGTGGAACTCGTCGGCCGAGTTCACCGCGTCCTGTCCGGTCATAGCGTCGGCCACGAACAGAATCTCCGACGGATTCAGCAGCTTCTTCAGCGACTGCATCTCGTCCATGAGTTGGTCGTCAATGTGCAAGCGGCCGGCGGTATCGACGATGAGCACGTCGCAGCCGGAGACGATGGCCTCGCGCCGAGCTTCTTTTACTAACCGCTCGACCGTGGCCGTGTTGGCCTCGCCGACCGTGCCTTCATAGATGTGACTCTTCACGGCCTGGGCCACAACCTTCAACTGCTCGCGCGCCGCAGGGCGGTACACGTCCACCGAAACCAGCAGCGGTCGGTGTCCGCCCAGCTTGAACCAGTTCGCCAGCTTGCCCGAAGTTGTGGTTTTGCCCGAACCCTGCAACCCGGCCATGAGCACGACTGTCGGCGGCTGCGAGGCAAACTTCATGCGCGCCGTGTCCCTGCCCAGAATTTCGACCAGTTCGTCGCGCACAATCTTGATGACCTGCTCGCCGGGAGAGAGCGCGGTCAGCACTTCCTGGCCGACAGCCTTGGCGCGAATCTGGTCGACGAGCTGTTTGACGACTTTGAAGTTGACGTCGGCCTCAAGCAGCGCCAGCCGGATTTCGCGCAGGGCTTCGTCAATGTTTTCTTCCGTGAGCTTGGCCTGCCCGCGAAGGCTCTTGAAGGCGCGCTGAAGTTTTTCCTGTAAGTTCTCAAACATAGAAGTAATTTGAATTTTATCAGCTTCCTTCGAGTCTACGGGCCGCGTAGAATTGGCAGCTTTGAAAAGTAGGATGCTTGGCTTTGCCTCAAAATACGCAAGGTCTTGGAAATGGTCTTAAGCGCACGACGATGAGATTGGCAAGGAACAGAATGCCCCTGTGCTATTTGGTGAAGGTCGTAGATAAATTGCCGACGACGATCCAGTAGAACTCAAAGTCCCTACCCCACCTTCGGCCTTACCATCTCAAACCTCTGCGTCGTCCGCGTATACTGAATTCCGCCCATGCGGCCGATCAGGTCCAGCGAATTGCGGTCGAGCTTCCCGTCTTTGATATTCGCCTCGTCCACGTGGATCGAAACAATTTCCCCGATCACCAGGCTTCCACTCTGCGGAGACGGCGAGAAATCCAGAATCTGATAGACCTGGCATTCAAAGCTGACCGGCGATGCGGCCACTCGGGGAACCTTCACCACCTGCGACGGAGCCGTTGCAATCTGAGCCAATTCGAACTCATTGACCGACGGGTCATACTCGCCACTTGTCAGGTTCATGGCCTCGGCCAGTTCGTAGGTGACGATATTGATCACAAATTCCTTCGTCTCGCCAATATTTCGTAGCGTGTCCTTGGCCTCTCCGTGCGCCCCGCCAGGTGGCTTGGACGAACGCAGCCCGGGCGCAAACGCAAGCAGGGGAGGATCGACGCATACGCAATTAAAAAATGAAAAGGGCGCCAGGTTCGGCCGTCCGGAAGCGCTGAGCGTGGAGACCCAGGCGATGGGCCGGGGCGCGACCGAATTCAGGATGAGGCCGTAAAGCTCGCTGTGGGAAATGCCCGACGGTGTAACGTTCATTCCATCGAGTATATCGTCAGGTCGCACGGAGCACGCTGGTGCGCTGATAATCCATCAGCCTTTCGGGGCGAATATTTCCTTGGCCGCGACAATTGTGTTGCAGTGGATGGTCACCGTGTCCTCGACATTCTGGGCGTAGCCGCCGGCGAAGGTCACCATGACAGGAATGTTGCGGGCGCGGGCCACGCGAAAGACGAGTTCGTCGCGCTTCTTCAATCCGTCAATCGTGAGTGAGAGTCCGCCCAACTGGTCCTCGCGATAAGGATCGGCGCCGGCCAGATAGCACATCAGATCAGGCTCAAATTGCCGCAGGCCCGAACTGAGCGCGTTGTCGAGCCAAGCCAGGTAGTCGTCGTCTCCGACTCCATCGGGCAGATCGACGTCAATCGAAGAAAACGGCTTGTACAGCGGGTAGTTGTTGTGTTGATGCAGAGAAATGGTGAAGACGTCGGCGCCATGGGCGCCGCGCATCCTGGTTCTCGGCGCCCCCGCCTGGGGCAGCGTCGAACTGGAGCCCGAGGGCAGCGGCGAGCTCTCGGTGCGTGTGCCGGCAAAAATCGCCGCTGTGCCGTTGCCCTGATGCACGTCGCAATCCACCGTCATCGCGGTGCGAATCTTGTCATCGCGCTGTAAGCGCCGGATGGCCACGGCCACATCGTGGATCATGCAGAATCCCTCACCATGATTAGGAAAGGCATGGTGAAATCCGCCGCCGATGCTGATGCACACACCGTCAGTCAGGCACTGGCGCGCGGCCAGGATCGATCCGCCCGCCGCCAGCCAGAACGCTTCGACCAGGTCGCGCGAGTAGGGAACTTCCATTTCCAATTCTTCGCGCGGGCTGAGGGTTCCCGTTTTCAGCTTGTTCACGTATTCCGGCATGTGCACCAGCAAAATGTCTTCATCGGTCGCGGGCTCGGGCTCGAGAAAATCTTGTGTGCCGGCGACGCCGCTGGCGATCAGCCGGTCGCGAATACGCCGGTACTTTTCGGCCGGGAAGACATGATCCCCGATGGGAAGATAGTAGGCGTCACTGTAGACGAGTTTGAAGGGGAGCATTGAGGTCTCAACTCAATTCTAGCGCTGTCATGTTTAGCTCTGTCATCCTGAGCGAAGTAGCCGTCCGCTGAAAGCGAACGGCAACGCAGTCGAAGGACCCCGCGCCCGCGTGCAGGGCCAGCGGCTCATCGGGGAGTTCTCTGTGAGTCTGACGGTGTTGTGAAAAATCCGTTCGGCGTCCGTCTCGCTGCACGCGTGCACGGGGTCCTTCGACTCCGCAAAGCGCCGCGCTTCGCGCAGCGCATTGCTCCGCTCAGGAAGACAGACGTCGAGCTACCGTTTCTTCGGTGCCTGCAGCGTGGGCGCGACCATCGGCCTTCTCACCGGCACAATCGCCCCCTTTGCCGGATCGGCGGCGGCGTGGGCGCGGGTGAGCACTTCTTCCTGGATGTACTGCACAAACTCCTGGATCTGGCGCTGCATTTCCTCCATGCGCTCGCGCATTTGCAGGATGATGGCCATGCCGCTGATGTTTACCCCCAGGTCACGCGCCAGCGACAGAATGAACTCCAGCCGCTGCAGGTCTTCGTCGGTATAGAGGCGGGTGTTGCCTTCAGTGCGCGAGGGCTTAAGCAGCCCTTCTCGCTCGTAAAGCCGCAGCGTCTGGGGATGAATCCCGTACATCTCGGCCACCGCCGAGATCATGTACGCGCCCTTGGATTTACGCTTGGTCATTGCGCCTCATTTATAGCAGAAACACAAATGCCACGGATCGCCGAGGATCGTCCACGGATAGTTTCGAATCCGTGGGAACCCGGGTGAATCCGTGGCAATGAATCTAAGCTGCCATGTCCGGTTTCGGCTCCGGCGCCGCCCATCCTGCCGGCTTCAGAGCATGATTGATGAAGTACACCACGAAGCCCGCCGCGATCAGGATCATCCCAAAGGCGAACGAACTCATACCCAGGATCGACTCATGCTCGCTGCGGAACACCGAGAACCCCAGCAGCAGCATGGGCGGAATGCCAATGGCAATCGCTCCAAACAAGCCGCCCGGCACGCGGAACGGACGCGCCAGCTCCGGCTCACGGAAACGCAGCACGGCCAGCGCCACGAATTCCAGCAGCAGGCTGAAGCCGTAAAGAAGAATGTCGAGCGTGACCAGCCGGGCAAAGCCCAGGCCCAGACACATCGCCCATCCGATGGCCAGCGCTACAATCGAAACCCAGGGCGCCCGGGATTTCTTATGCAGCTTGCCGAAGACTCCGGGAAGCATGCCATCCTGCGCCATGGCCAGCGGCAGGCGCGAGTAGCTCATGACCAGCGCGTTGAACATGCCAAAGGCGCTGATGATGCCGCCGAGCACAACCCCGATCCGGAGCAGCGGTCCGCCCAGCAGGCCGGCGATGTCCGCCCAGGATCCCGTTTCCCACGCGGCCGGAGTCAGCCCAGTCATCCACATAGCAGCGACCGGAAGCACATAGCTCAAAGCCACAATACAAACCGCGACCAGCATCGCCCTGGGATAAGTGCGCTGCGGCTTCTCGACTTCCGTGGCGATGGTCGAGGCGTTGTCCCAGCCCATGTAGTTCCACATGCAGAAGAGAAGGCCGCCAATAATGTCGACGGTCGAAGTGGTGGGCTTGGTCACCGCGTTGGCCAGCGCTCCCATTTTGAAAGGCGCCAGCACCACCAGAGCGATGAACGGCGCTGAAAGTGCGAAGAAAAGCCACAACGAGGTGAGAGATACAACTTTGACCCCAGCAATGTTCAAAGCGGCGCACGCCACCACCACCGCCAGCGCCACCCACCATCCCCGATTGTTCGCCGAGAACCAGGGGAACATGCGGGTGAGATAAAGCACGAACAGCGTGGGATAAATCGCCATGTCGAAAATCGACGCAACCAGCGAGAGCCAGGCTTCCTGAAATCCCCAGAAGTTGCCCATGGCGCGGCGCACCCAGGCGTAGTAGCCGCCCTCCTTGGGCAACGCGCTCGAAAGCTCGCCGATCATGAAGGCCGTAGGCAGGCTCCAGAGTAGCGGCGTGAGCAACAGAAACAGAATCGCCCGTCCGTAGCCGGCGCCCTGCACAATGCCCTCCGTGCCATAGGTTCCGCCCGACACCATAAAGAAGGTGGCGGCGACCAGCGGCCAAAGGGTGAGGCGGACGAATTTCTTTGGATTGACCTTGCGACGGTCGAGTACGGCGGTGAGAGGCTGGGGATTTTCGGGTTGTTGACGCGGGGCGCTAGCTGTTGCCAATTTCTATGGCTTCCTCCTGAAGCGACTCACTCTCACCACCGCGTCTCCCTTGTGTCTTTCTGAAAAGACGTATTGCTCGCGGCTCCCGGGTCACTGCGATTCCCGGGCATTTCGGCGAAGTTAGTTCGCATTTGTGAGATTACGGGAATTTTCCACAGATGCAAGAAATTTTTGAATTATTTTGCAAAATTTTGTAAGCGAGCGGTGTGGTACGGAGGTAACAAGTGCCGAGCGGCGGCATTGTCATCCTGAGGCCCGCGCTCTTTGCGGGCCGAAGGACCTCTGCACCTTGCAGGCAGCGCCTCGCCGCAAGCAGGGTTGCATAGGTCCTTCGCGCAGAACGCGCGCTCAGGATGACAAGATTTCACCAGGGGAATAGCTTTCGAGAGAAGACCGTCTAGACCTTGGTCCACAACTCCGCCCGCGGGTCTTCGGGATTGAGCTTCGCCAGTTCCCGCAGCAGCTCTTTCGTTCGTTCGTCCCGCGGCATGGTCACGGTCACCGTGATCTCCACAATCTCATCCCCGCGCATCCCTTCTTTGGTGGCCGAAGGCACGCCCTTATCCCGCAGCCGCAGCTTCTGGCCGGATTGTGTCCCCGGAGGAATCTTCAGCAGCGCCCGCCCATCGATGGTCGGCACTTCGATCTTCGCGCCTAGCGCCGCTTCGGTGGCATTGACCGGTACCGTCAGGTAGATGTCGTCCCCGTCGCGCCGGAAGATCGGATGCGGCTCGGTCCGGATGATCGCATAAAGGTCCCCCGCCGCCCCGCCGTGAGCCCCGGCGTTGCCTTTGCCCGGAACGCGAATGCGCTGCCCGTCGCGCGTGCCAGCCTTGATGCGCACCTCCAGCGGCTCCGTTTTGGTTACCGTGCCGTCGCCGTGGCAGGTCGGACAGGTCGTCAGATTCTTGCCCGTGCCATGGCATCGCGGGCACTGCACGTTGAACTTCATCCGCCCGCCGGTCTGGGTGATCTGGCCGGTCCCGTGGCACTCCGGACATTTGCCCGGCGACTCCAGAGATCCCTGCCCGTGGCAATGCGGGCAGACGTCCTGCCGCGAAATATTCAGCCGCATGACTCCGCCGCGGATTGCCGTCCAGAACGGCACGTTCACCTGGTATTCGAGGTCGGTCCCCGGTTCCGGCCCTTCCTCGGCCGCCGGGCCGCGCCCCCCGCCGAAGATCGATCCGAAGATGTCACGGAAGCCCCCGCCCCCGCCGGTCTTCCTGGCTCGGCCTGCGCTGTCCATCAGGTCCGAGAAATCGAACCCGCCGAAGTCGAAGGGAACGCCCTGCCCGCCCTCCTGCGCCCCGCCCGGGAAGCCGCCGGGGAAGCCGCCGGGAAATCCTCCAGCCGCGCCCGCTCCACTGCCGGCCCGGGCATAGGCTTCCGCCGTCGCCGGATCAATATTGTCGGAATAGAACCCGACCTGGTCGTAGATTTTGCGTTTCTTGGGATCGCTGAGGACGTCGTTGGCCTCGGAGAGAGTCTTGAACTTCTCCTCCGCCGACTTGTCCCCCGGATTTACGTCCGGATGGTATTTCCGCGCCAGCTTGCGGAAGGCCTTGCGGATGTCCTCAGCCGAAGCCGACTTCTTCACGCCGAGGATTTCGTAATAGTCTTTTTTGGGAGTGGTGGGCATTGCGCGCAATTTGAATTCATGTCACGGACGTCGAGTTTAATTCACCAGCTTCCGTCTTTCTTTATCTTCTACAACTATCTTCGAATCCTCGAGCTCCGCTCCGTCCACATAGACAGGGACGGACCGCGTGCCCGTGGGACTCTCCACAAAGACGAGCCACCGCCTCTCGTCCTCGGCGAGGTCCAAAAAATACGTTTCCCCATTGACCTGAAAATCCACTTCGTTTCTCCATTCTTTCTAATCGTTTCGCTCCCATTCGTCCAAAGAAACCCTGTCATCCTCAGCGAAGCGGGGTGGCGAGCGAAGCGAACCATCTCGCGCAGTCGAAGGACCCCGGGTCTCAACCGGGGCTGTTATGCATCAGGGAGTTTCCACGTGGGACTTGACGTCTACGTGGGAACTCCCATGAAGGTCCATCTCACCGCAATCAGGTAAGGGGTCCTTCGACTCCGTGGGGGCCTCGCTTCGCGAAGCACCCACTCCGGTCAGGATGACAGCCTCTAACTTATTTTTTGTCTTCCACGTCCACGTACTCGGCGTCAATTACGCCTTCGTCTTTCTTCTGTCCCTGACCATTGCCGCCGGGGTCCCCGCCCGCGGTCGCGCCCGGCGTCGGACCAGCGCCTGCGCCCGGCGTCGCCTGTGCTGCCTTGTACATCTGTTCGGCCAGCTTGTGCGACGCTGCGGTGAGGGTCTCGCGCGCCTTGTCCATGGTCGCCTTGTCGTTCGATTCCAGCGCTTTTTTCGCGTCGGCTACGGCGTTTTCGACATCGCCGCGGTCCGAGCCACTGATCTTGTCGCCCTGCTCGCGCAGCATCTTTTCAATGTTGTAGATCATGCTGTCGAGCTGGTTCTTGGCGTCGATCGAATCGCGCTGCGCCTTGTCCTCGGCCGAGTGCGCCTCGGCTTCCTTGGCCATGCGCTCGACTTCGTCCTTCGACAGCCCCGAAGACGACGTGATTGTAATCTTCTGGTCCTTCTGCGTGGCGGTGTCCTTCGCCGTCACGTTCAGGATGCCGTTGGCATCGATGTCGAACGTCACTTCGATCTGCGGCACGCCCCGCGGAGCCGGTGGAATTCCGGTCAAGTGGAACTTGCCCAGAGTCCGGTTCTGCGCCGCCATGGGACGCTCGCCCTGCAGCACGTGCACCTCAACCGAGGTCTGACTATCGGCCGCGGTGGAGAACGTTTCCGTCTTCTTGGTCGGAATGGTCGTGTTGCGCGGGATCATCGGGGTCGCCACGCCGCCCAGTGTCTCAATCGCCAGCGACAGCGGAGTCACATCCAGCAGCAGCAGATCCTTCACTTCGCCGCCCAGCACGCCGCCCTGAAGGGCCGCGCCGACTGCCACCACTTCATCCGGATTTACGCCCTTGTGCCCTTCGCGTCCAAAAAGCTCCTTCACCAGCGCCTGGATGCGTGGCATACGCGTCTGTCCGCCGACCAGCACGACTTCGTTGATCTTGCTGGCGTCCACGCCCGCGTCTTTCAAGCACTGCTTGCACGGACCCGCCGAGCGCTGAATGATGTCTTCGACCATCCCCTCCAGCTTGGCGCGCGTCAGCTTCTTCACCAGATGCTTCGGTCCGCTGGCATCCGCCGTGATAAAGGGCAGGTTGATTTCGGTCTCCATCGTGGTCGAAAGCTCAATCTTGGCCCGCTCGGCCGCGTCGCGCAGACGCTGCAGGGCCATTTCGTTGCCCTTGCCGCGGAGATCGAGCCCTTCATCTTTCTTGAATTCGTCGATGAGCCAGTCCACGATACGCTGGTCGAGGTTGTCGCCGCCCAGGTGGGTGTCGCCGTTGGTGGCCTTGACTTCAATCACGCCCTCGCCCACTTCCAGCACGGAAATGTCGAAGGTGCCGCCGCCAAAGTCATATACGGCGATGGTCTCGTCCTTGCCCTTGTCGAGCCCATAAGCCAGAGCGGCCGCCGTCGGTTCGTTGATGATGCGCTTCACTTCGAGCCCGGCAATTTGCCCGGCATCTTTGGTGGCCTGCCGCTGGGCGTCATTAAAGTACGCCGGCACGGTGATGACCGCCTCGGTCACTTTCTCCCCGAGATAGTCCTCCGCGGCCTTCTTCAGTTTCTGCAGGATCAGGGCCGAAATCTGCGGAGGGGTGTACTCCTTGCCCTGCGCCAGCACCGCGACATGGTCGCCCGACTGGACGACTTTGTAGGGCACCATCTTGATCTCTTCGGTGACCTCGTTGTAGCGCCGCCCCATAAAGCGCTTGATCGAATAAACCGTGTTTTCCGGATTGGTGATGGCCTGCCGCTTCGCCACCTGCCCCACCAGCCGCTCTCCGGTCTTGGTAAAGCCAACCACGGAAGGCGTAGTCCGCCCTCCTTCTTCGTTTGCGATTACCTTGGGCTCGCCGCCCTCCATGACCGCAACGCAGGAATTGGTAGTCCCCAGGTCAATTCCAATAATCTTTCCCATAGAACGCTCCTTGTAGAACAGGTAAGTGCTTTAAAATCAATGCAATTATGATTGCGCTCAACACCATGCTAAGACTTGAGTGGATCGTTGTCAAGGTTTAGATGCCGCGGCACGGAGGGAAGTTGCGAAAGATGATGTCGGGATCGTAATGCACCTGAAGTACAATAAAGCAGGAGCTCTCCCATGCCTGCAAATGCCTTAGTCCAAACCCGGATCGACCCCGCCGTGAAAGAGCGCGCGGCAGCGGTGCTGGAAGAGTTGGGGATCACCGTCTCGGAGGCGGTACGCATCCTATTGACGCGGACCGCCAACGAAGGCGCGCTCCCGTTTGAACTGACCAGCGCCGGAGCCGCTCATGACGCGTGGTTCCGCACCAAGGTGCAGGAAGCGCTCAACGATCCACGTCCCGTCATCCCGCACAAAAAGGTCGAAGCGCACTTTGCCAAGAGAAGGGCCGCGGCGCTCCGCAGGGCGCGATGAGCTATGGAGCGTCGAGTCATGCGCGTGCAGTGGTCAGTCCTTGCCCAGGCTGACCGCGACGCGATTTTCGACTACATCGAAGCGGACAGCCCGCAGGCTGCCATCACCGTGGATAACCGCATCCAGGCGCAGATCGAAACCTTGGCGCAGTTTTCACAGACCGGCCGTCTCGGCCGTGTCGAGGGGACGCGGGAGTTGGTTATCCTCCGCACGCCCTACATTGCCGCCTATCGCATCGTTGGCGACACTTTGCGGATTTTGCGGGTATTACACGGGGCCCGGCAGTGGCCCGAGGGCATGTCCGAAGAACCACAAGAGTGACTGGTTGTAGGCTAGGAGCCCTTCCTACTCCATCTCCACCCGCCACAGCGGCTCCCCGCCCAGCGAGTGGTAGAATCCCCAGCCCGCCAATACGACTACGCTCAGCAGCGCCAGCAATGCGGTGCTCGCGTACCACGCCGAAAAATCGGCCGTGAGGGGCACGTTCGTGAACATATCCACAGTGAATGCCCCGACCGCCAGCGGCACCAGCCCGAAGCGCAGGACAATCAGCACCAGGACCGCGTAGATGAGAAAAACGGCGGGAACGTCCACCACCGGATGCGTGCTCTGCAGCGACTGCATGGCCACGAAGATCGCCACGAACAAAACGGCGGCAATCCAATCCGCCCGCGCGACCTTCACCTTAACCAGGCCGAACAAGAACTCCACCAGCACCTTCAGACCCAGCAGCAGGAAGAAGAACTCGATCGTCGCGAAGATCGACGAGGGAACCCGCATCAGCCACTGGCCCAGCGCCTGTCGCCCTCCCAGCAGATAAGCGCTAGCGCTCAGCGGCGGCGACGCGCCCATGCGCCCCAGCGGGATGTAAGTGGCTTCGATGATCACAATCCAGAGCGCGCCGAAAGTGACGCCGAACAGGATGTCTCGCCCCACCAGCGGGTCCCGCACCTGGCCCGAAATCAGGCGGCTCCAGGAAATAATGGCCTGCGGCCAGCGTCGCCGAATCCAGGGTTCGATCGCCAGGTAGAGCATCCACACGATGCCCCCCACCAGCAGACCGCTGCCGATGGCCAGCATCATGGACCCAAAAGTTTGCAAGCCGGCCACGAGGTGCGAGCGGCACAGCCACAGCACGATCTCCAGCACGAACATGACTCCCGCCAGCCGCAGCGCGCCCTCGCGGTCGCCGCGTCCATGGCGGTAATTGCGCCGCGCCAGCACCGCGCCCGCCAGCAGCAACGCGAACAGCAGAGTCAGTCCAATGATCTGGCTGGCCCGGCTTCTCTTCTCATCGGCCGAGCGGGGAGTGACCATGCGCTCCGGCTTGCTCCAGTCGCCGATGAGCTCGAAGTACACCGGCTTGCCCCGCCACGCCGCGGCTTCCACGCGCAGCGGCCGGGTTGAGCCCGGCCACAGGCCCGTCCATGCCGCTCGGGCGTCTGCCGAGGCCAGCGAATTCCACTGCGGCTCGGCCGGCTGCAACTTCGAGGCATCAATCTGCGCCGCCGCGAACAACGGCGCCCAGTCGGCCTGCGCCGCCGACGGGGCGGCATCGAACTTCTGCGGAGGAATAGCCAGAAAACTGACCAGTCTTCCCTGCGGATCGAGTTTCACGTTGACCATTTCCGAGAGCGTGGTCGGCGGATCATCCTCCACTACGACCCCGGGAATTAGTAAATCCCGGTAACCGCTCGCCGCCATCAGGTCCGGACTTTGCCGGTACCAGAACTCGAGCAGCGTGGGCCGCGCCTGCGATCAACTCATCCCAATTCGCCGGCGTTTTCTTGTCTCGTTCGGCAAAGTCGCTGAAGTCTGTGTTGTACCGGAATCCGAACGCGCTGTCCGCGGGCTTCTCCCCATAGCCGAGCCGGGCCGCGATCTCGTGCGCCTTCTCTGCCAGCACCTCCGGCGATTGCTCCAGATGCATCTTCTCCACGGCGCCGTAGCGGATGGTGAGATAGGTTCCCACGGCCAGCCCAAGCAGCACGGCGGCCAGGCATGCAACCGCTACCCCCGGTCGAAGGCCGACGGTTTCTCCCGAGGCCGCCACCAGTTGCGGGGATGGCGTTTCTCCGGCGGCCAGCGCCGCCGCCAGTGGATCGCCGCCCGGCAGCGCCGCAGCCACGGCGAGGGCCGTGGCGGGCCGGGCCGAAGGCTCCGTCTCCAGGCAGCGAAGAATCACCTTCTCCACGATCGGATCGAGATCTTTCACCACCGACGACGGCCGGCTCGGCGTGCGGTCGGCGTCGGCGTGGGCGTGGGCGTGCTTCAGTCCCGCAGTCGTTTCGGCGAATGCCCGCTTGCCCGTGAACACTTCGTACAGAACCAGCCCCAGCGCATAAATGTCGCTGCGCGTGCTGACTTCCTTGCCCGCCAGCTGTTCGGGAGCCATGTAGGCGGGAGTTCCGCTGCGCACCTCGGCGCCGCGGATGTCGTCGGCGACCCCGGCCAGACCGAAGTCCGTGATCACGACCTGCCCGCGTCCGTCGAGCATGATATTGGCCGGCTTCAGGTCGCGATGCAGCACCGCCTTGGCGTGGGCCGCCGCCAGTCCCGCGCAGAGTTGGCGGGCAATGTCGAGCGCCTTGTCCTGGGGCAGCCGCCCGATGCGCCGCAGCAGGGAAGCCAGGTCTTCGCCATCCACGTACTCCATGGTGAAGAAAGTGTGGCCTTCTACGTCCCCCACGTCGTACACGCGGCAAACGTTGGGATGGGAAACCCGCCGCGCGATCCGCACTTCGTTGCGAAAACGATCGAGCAAGCCTTCGTCGTGCGCGGCTTCGTCGGGCAAGAACTTTAAGGCGACGGCCTGGCCGAGCGTCAGATCGTCGGCGCGATAGACTTCGCCCATGCCGCCCTTGCCCAGCAGCGCTATGATCCGATAACGTCCCGCCAGCAGCCGCCCAGGAAGAAACCGCCCCTCATGCAGCAGATATTCCGCGGAACTCGAAGGCCGTGACGGCGATGACGACGGCGGCCGAGGAGGCAGGGGCGAGGGCGACGTGGCGGTCGCGAAGTCGATCGTCGCAACGTCGTCCGTATTCAAAACCGGCGTTCCGCAAGAAGAGCAGAAACGAACGCTGGTTGATAACTCACTGCCACAGGATGAACACTTGGCCATGCTTTTTCCCGATACAGAATACCTCAGACGTTAGACCTCAGGGGTAAGACCTCACGCATAAGGCCTCACACGTCAGCCCACTTCGCTGCAAGGTCGCAGTTTGCACTCCGTGTCCAACAGTCCCCGGTCTTCTTAGCGTGCTTTGCGAATTCCTTCGCGTCCTTTGCGGTTAAGTTCTTTTTTGCCGTAAGTTCGCAAGGGACTCTCTTGAAAGAGCGTGAAGGCAAGATGCCCCACCACTCTTGAAGCCGGCGCTCGGATGTCGACAAGGCCAAGAGATCTCGGGTCCGATGTCGGCGCCGTCGGTTTTGTTACCATCCAAGCGATGACCTCAAACCTGGGCCGCTGGCTGCGTGATCCTCTCCTTCTTTTATGTCTGGCGGCGGGCCTGCTCGCCTTCGTAGTGCAATCGGGAGAACTGGGCAGCGCCGACACCGCGCACCGCCTGCAGACCACACACTGGATTTGGACCTCAGAGCCGCAGGTTTTTCCCAACGAATATCCCGAGTTCGGCCTGCACGGCCGCGGCGGCCAGCTTTATAGCTGGTATGGCATTGGGCAATCGCTGCTCATGCTGCCCGCCGACCTGGTCGGGACCTGGATTTCCCACTGGCCCATTTTTTCCGAATATGAAGATGACCCTTCGGTGCGTAGTATCGTCGTCAGCTACAGCACCAGCATTCTGATAAACGTCTTGACCGCGTTGATCGCGTTCCGGCTGCTTCGCCAGTTGCGCTTCAGCGGGAAGCAGGCAATCGCCGGGGTTCTGGCGCTGCTGTTCTGCACCACCCACCTGCACTACACCCAGAACATGATGGAGAACAACTACATCATGCTTCTGACCCTGGTCGGATTTTCCTTCCAGTACGAATGGCTGCGCACCGGCAATGCCCGGGCGCTCTTCATTGGATCGGCCGCGCTTGGCCTCAATCTGTTGACCCGGGTCACGACGGCCCTCGATCTGATCGCGGGCGGGGTCTTTCTGCTGGCCGTGCTCTGGTTCGAAAAAGTGCGCGGCCACGCGCTATGGCGACGCCTGCTGGCGTACTGCAAGGTCGCCGTCCCTGTCTACGCCTTTTTTGCCATCGCCGAACGCCTCTACAACTTCTACCGCTTCGGATCGCTGACCCAGACCTATATCCCAATCTTTGCCCGGGAGCAGCGCCTGCAAGACCCAACCCTCCCCGCGAACTTCCCCTGGAGTACCCCACTTCCCGTAGGTGTTCTGGGAGCGCTGTTTAAACCCGAGAAATCAATCTTCCTCTTCGATCCGCTTCTCCTGCTCGCGCTCGGGCTGGTTCCGATTTTGTGGAAGCGTCTTAGCCCTGAGGTTCGGGCCTATACCGTGAGTTCGCTTCTGCTGGTGCTCGGCTACATCAGCTTCTACGCGCGCTACACCTACTGGAGCGGCGACTTCGCCTGGGGAGACCGCTACGTTTCGACGGCAGTCGAGCAGGTAGCACTCATCGCTCTGCCCCTGCTCCTGCGTTATCGGGAAAACCTAAGCAGGATCATCTGGGCCGCCGGAGTGTTCCTGATTGCAGGCAGTCTCCTCATTCAGATCGCGTCGCTGGCTTTCTGGTTCCCGCTGGAGATTTACCAGATGGAGACGCTGGGCCATCCCACCTTCGTAATTGCGCTACGCTGCAAAAACATCGCTGCGTTCGCGCTCGGCAAGATGGACGCCTGGGGATTGAACAATGAAGCCATGACCCAGGACCCGTGGGATTACGTCCACATCACAACGTGGAATTTCCTTCCGTTCTTATTACGCAGAGTCGGAGCGGCACCCCAGTGGGTGGTGGATGCAGCCTTTGTGCTGTGGGGTGCCGCACTCGTCGCGCTGGCCGCGTCATTGCGGAGACTGAGGAGCGTTCTGAAGGCGTTTTCCGAGAACGACGCTTGCACTGGTTGAAGGCGAGTCCGCCTGGTGGTAGAATGATGTAAGCAAGTGGTAGACAGGTGGAAAACATGAGCTTGAACATAAAAAATGAGGAAACTCACCGCCTGGCGCGGGAATTGGCCAGCGTCACCGGCGAAAGCATGACCGTGGCCGTGGGTGAGGCGATTCGCGAGCGGTTGGAGCGCGTTCGCCGAAATTCCCAGAAAGGCCTCGCGGATCGCATTATGAAGATCGCGAGAGAATGTGGACCGCTCTGGAAGGAACCGTACCGCTCCATCGCTCACGGAGACTTGTTGTACGACAAAAAAGGAATGCCGAAATGATTGTGGATGCATCGGCGATTATCGCCATTCTACAGAACGAACCTGGCGCCGACGTGTTCGCCCTGGCCTTGCAACAGGCACCAATCTGCCGCGTGTCAGCCGTCACCTGGGTCGAAGCCGCGGTTGTGACCGATGGCAATCGAAATCCGGTGTTAAGCCGGCGATTCGACGACCTGCTCCGCGATGTCCACATGCGGGTGGAGACCGTAACTCCGAAACAGGCGGAGATCGCCCGTCATGCCTACCGTGACTTCGGCAAGGGACGCCACAAGGCGGGGTTGAATTTCGGAGATTGCTTCGCCTACGCGCTGGCGAAAGAGATGGACGAACCACTGCTCTTCAAAGGTAGCGACTTCAACCGCACCGACGTGGAAGTCGCAGAAGTCTGACCTCAGATGGCCATCGGCATCGAGGACATCATCACGGAGATGGAAAAGCAGCGGCCGATTTTTTCACTTGCGCTAGGAGGATCCCACACTGCTCGGTGGATCGACTATCCGGAACTCGGCTCCGGCAACGCCAAAAAGTTCCGCTACATACTTTTGGAAGTAAGGAAGCCTATTCAACTGTGACCGACTTGGCCAAGTTTCGTGGTTGGTCCACGTCGCAGCCTCGCCGCACCGCAATGTGATACGCCAGCAACTGCAGAGGAACAATCTCCAGAATGGGCGCCAGTTCTTCCGGCGCGGCCGGGATGTACAGCACGTGATCCGCGGCTTCCTTGATCTCTTCGTCGCCTTCGGTGGCCAGCGCGATCACGACTCCGGAACGCGCCTTCACTTCCTTCAGGTTCGACATTGTCTTCTCATAGCGCAGCACCGACCCTGGATTATTCACATCCCGGGTGGCCAGGATCACCACCGGCAGATTCTCATCAATCAGTGCATTGGGGCCGTGCTTCATCTCGCCCGCCGGATATCCCTCGGCGTGAATGTAGGAAATCTCTTTCAGCTTCAGCGCCCCTTCGAGCGCGATGGGATAGTGAATGCCGCGCCCCAGAAACAGAAAGTCATGCACACGCTGGAACCGCTTGGCCAGCTCATCGCAGGCCTCATCGTGGGTCAGGATGATCTCGAGTTTTCCCGGAATGCGGGTCAGTTCCTGCACCGCGGCCCGGGCTTGCTCTGCAGTCATAGCGCCGCGCAGTTGCGCCAGGTACATTGCGAACAGGTACAGGGCAGTCAGTTGTCCCGTAAACGCCTTGGTCGAAGCCACCCCAATCTCTGGTCCGGCGTGCGTGTAAATTGTCCCGGCCGCCTCGCGCGTGATCATCGATCCCACCACGTTGCAGATGGCCAGAGTCTTCGACCCTTTGGCCTTGGCCTCGCGCTGGGCGGCGATCGTGTCTGCCGTTTCTCCCGACTGCGAAATCACCAGCGTGATCGTATTCGGCTCGACAATGGGATTGCGGTAGCGCCACTCGCTGGCATAGTCCACTTCCACCGGTACCCGCGCCAGGGTTTCGATCATGAACTTGCCCGCCTGTCCGGCATGCCAGCTGGTGCCGCAGGCGATGATGTTGATCTTGTTTGCCTCGCGGAACTCGGCCTCGCTGATCTGCATCTCGTCGAGAAAAATGTGTCCCGTGTCCTGCGAAACCCGGCCCAGCGTCGTATCGCGGACGGCGCGCGGCTGCTCATAGATTTCCTTGAGCATGAAATGCTTGTAGCCGCCCTTCTCCGCCATGATCGGGTCCCAGGTGACGTGTTGAATCTGCCGCCGCACCGGCCTTCCCTCAAAGTCGGAGAGATGCACGCCGTCGGGAGTGACCACGGCCAGGTCGCCATCCGCCAGAAAGAAAATGTCGCGCGTGTGATACAGGATCGCGGGCACGTCCGAGGCCACGAAATATTCGTCATTACCCAGGCCAATCACCGCCGGCGGTCCATTGCGCGCCACCACAATCTTGTTGGGTTCGTCGGTTGAGATCACGGCCAGGGCAAACACCCCCGTGATCTGCTTTACCGTCTGCCGCACCGCTTCTTCAAGCGAGGGATGCCGGCCGTTCCCTGAGTTCACGGAATATTTCTCGACCAGATGGGCAATGATTTCGGTATCGGTCTCGGTCGTGAACTTGTGGCCTTCTTCGATCAGCTTCTTCTTCAGGCTGAGGTAGTTCTCGACGATCCCGTTGTGCACGACCACGATCTTTCCCGTACAGTCGCGGTGGGGATGGGCATTCTCTTCTGTGGGCCGTCCGTGCGTGGCCCAGCGCGTGTGCCCGATGCCGTAGCTGCCATCCAGCGGCTTCTGGCGGATGGCTTCCTCCAGATTCACCAGCTTGCCTTCGGCGCGCCGGATCTGTAACCCATCGCGGTTGCCGGCTACCGCGATTCCGGCGGAATCATAGCCGCGATATTCCAGCCGTCGCAGGCCTTCGATGATGATGGGAACGACACTTTTCTTACCGACATAGCCGACAATGCCACACATGGGGAAACCTCAAGGATTCCTGGCGCGACCTACTCCGCCAGGGAAAACCGGAACTCTTCAATCACCGGGTTGGTCAGAACTTCGCGGGCAATCCGCTCGACCTCACTCTGGACCTCTTCCCGCGAGAGTCCTCCGTCCAGCGTAAGCTCGAAATATTTTCCTTGGCGAACGCTCTCCAGCCCCTTGTAGCCCATCTTCTTCAGCGCGCCTTGGATGGTCTTGCCCTGGGGGTCGAGAACGCTTTTCTTGAGGGAGACGTAAACGTAGGCTGTCATAAAAAAATCATTATACGTCAGGGTTCGTGGGAGTGACCGGAGGCGGAGGGCGGGAGATCGCCGACCTCGTCGTCATGGAGTCGACTTATGGCAATCGTCTCCATCCCAAAGAGGACCCACTACCCGAACTGGCGGAATTGATCACAACCACGGCGGGGCGGCAGCATGTGTGTCCCGGCATTCGCCATTGAACGCACGCAGAAATTCATTTTCATCCTCAAGCATTTGATGGAGTCGGGGCAAATCCCTCGCCTGCCGGTTTTCTGCGACAGTCCCTTGGCCATCAAGGCGGTCGAGATTTTCCTGAAGCACGACGAAGAGTACACCGACGAAACCCGCGACATGATCCGTAGATATGGCTCACCGCTGCAGTGGCCCGGATTCACCTTTGCATCTACGCCGGAAGAATCGAAGAAGATCAACGTCGTGCTGACTCCGTCCATCATCATTTCTTCCAGCGGCATGGTGACCGGGGGGCGCATCCTGCACCATTTATTGCAGCGGCTGCCCGACCCGAGAAACCTGGTGCTTTTCATCGGCTTCCAGGCGCCGGGGACGCGGGGATTTCTGATCAAACAAAATTCCAGAGATCAAGATTTTCGGCGACTTGGTTCCCGTTCGCGCCCAGATCGCGGCGCTCGAGCAGTTCAGCGATCACGCCGATCCCCCGGAATTGTTGCGGTGGTTGCACACTTTCAAGAACCAGCCCGGCGTTACGTACCTGGTGCACGGAGAGCCCGATGCTTCAGGGCAGTTACGTGATCTAATGAAGAAGGATTTGGGATGGAAGGTAGAGGTCGCGCAGTATTTGGAGAAAGTCGGAGTGCGCTAGTTCGCGATTCCGACTCCGCCGGTGCAGCCGAGGAATGCAGACGTGCTTTGCTTCGCCCATGCCCACAATATTGTTGGCCGCGATCAGGAGATGGCGGTGACGCGGACCAGACCTTCCAGCTTTGACGCGGCCGCGCCGGAATCGATCGAGTTTTCTGCGATCGGAATGCCGCCGGTGATGTGATCGGCTCTCCCGGCCGCCACCAGCGCGGCCGCGGCATTGAGCAGCACGACGTCGCGCCGCGGGCTTTTCTCTCCCCCCAAGACGGTACGAATAATCTCGGCATTCTGCGCTGCGTCGCCACCGGAAATATCCTGCAACGTGGCGCGGGTCATGCCGAACTCTTCCGGCTCGATCTCGTAGGATCGCACCGAGCCGTCGCGCGCCTCGGCTACGCGGGTTGAGCCCGTGATCGTAATCTCGTCCAGGCCGTCGAGTCCATGTACAACGAGAGCGCGGTGCAGGCCCAACATGCTCAGCGCCTCGGCGAGTTTCTCGACCAAATCCAGCGAATACACTCCTACCACCTGTCCTGAAGCGCGCGCCGGATTGGTCAGCGGACCGAGCAGGTTGAACATGGTGCGCATGCTCAGTTCGCGGCGTACTCCCTGCACTTGCTTCATCGCGGGATGCAGATTCGGCGCGTACAGAAAACATATTCCGACGTCGCGCAGGCATTGGGCGGAGCGCTCGGGCGAAAGCTGGATGTTTACCCCCAGGGCTTCGATGACATCTGCCGAGCCGCATTTCGAACTGATGCTGCGATTGCCGTGCTTGGCCACGCGAACCCCCGCTCCCGCGGTCACAAACGCGGTCGCGGTGGAAATGTTGAAGGTGCCACTGGCGTCGCCGCCCGTGCCGCTGGTATCGACCAAAGATGTATCGACTAAAGATGAATCGAGCAGAGCGTCGCGGCCCGTGCCGCTAACGGCGAGGGCTTCGGCAGAGCTTTCGGGCGTGCTTGAAGGTTCGATCGGCAGGGGCGCGGCCGCGGTGCGAATCGCTTCCGCAAAGCCAACGATCTCTTCGACCGTCTCGCCTTTCATGCGCAGGGCAACGAGCAACGCCGCAATCTGCGCGTCGCTGCACTTCCCGGCCAGCACCTCGGCCATCACTTCGCGCGCCTCGGCGCGACCCAGCGATTGACCGCGGTTGGCGAGGCGATGCAGAGCGTCGAGGATCATGTCGTTAGGCTGAGGATGTCAGGCCGAATTGTACGGCATGACCGTACTTTGCCGCGATCCAGACGTGCGGCTACTTCGTGACCGACGGTCGGCGCAATCGTTCCGAGAGATATTCGCGCCAATCTTCCGGCAAGGCCGCAGTGTGGATGGCTTTGTGGAGTAATTTCTGATTGTATTTCTCTTGCACAAACAGCCGGTTCATTTCGGAGATTGTGATTCCGTCCTGTTCGCGCGTGAGCAACTCGAAAGCATCACCCGCCGTGACTGACCCTTCCTGCTCAACCGATAAGTAAAAGCCACTGCGGCCGCTGAGCAGGAAACGCTCCAGCATGTCGTCACGTTGAAACTTGGCGGCCAACTTGTAGCACGGAGTTCGTGGCTGCCGCACCATCACGATCGACGAACCTATCTGAAACCTGTCCCCCACGTGAAGGTCGTCCTCCGTGAGGCCCGTGGTGGTGAAGTTTTCGCCAAACATGCCCCAGGGCAAATCGGAGCCCGGCAACTCTTGCCGCCAAAAGGCGTAGTGCTCGGAGGGATACGCGTAGACCGCTTTGTGAGGACCGCCGTGGACGCTGAGATCGGCCTGCCGGTCGCCGTCCAGATTCAGCCTGCGCAAGTGCACCGGGCCAGACACCGGCTCCTTGAAAATGCCAGTGTTGATGGTCGCGCCCTTGTAAACAATAAGGCGCGGACGCGCGACGTTCAGAGACAAAAGTTTCACACTCGAAACCTCATGGCGAGAGCGATTCCAGATTGCAGATTGCAGATTGCAGATTGAAGATTGCAGATTGAAGATTGAAGATCGGGTTTCACGCCAACCCGTCACGCGTTCCCGGACCGCTCCCAGAAAGCCGGGTTTCCAATCTGCAATCTGAAATCTACAATCTCAAATCGCTCCCTGCTGTTACTTCGATATCGGACCGCTCGGAAAGTCGCAGTCCTCGGCCGGGAAGCTGCTTCTTCGGGAATCACGTTTGCCCTAATTCGCTGCCCTTCTATAGAATTGAAAGTTTGCTGCCCGCAGCGCGACGCCGCAAGCAGGGTCCTTCCGATCTTAACTGACGAGCATCATTATGAAAATCCACGAGTATCAGGGAAAAGCAATTCTCAAGAGGTACGGCGTAACCGTGCCCCGGGGTGCGATGGCGGCAGCCCGCGACGAAGCCGAAGCCGTAGCCCGGGAATTATTCAGCGCTGGCGCGACCGGAGTGGTGGTCAAGGCGCAAATTCACGCCGGCGGCCGCGGCAAAGGCGGTGGCGTAAAGATCGCCAAGTCGGTCAACGAAGCCGGGGAACTCGCCGAAAAAATGTTAGGGATGAAGTTGGTGACGCACCAGACCGGGCCGGAAGGCCGCATCGTCAGGCGCCTGCTGATCGAAGAGACTCTGCCCATCGACAAGGAACTCTACCTGGGCATTCTGGTGGACCGGGCCGAGGGCAAGCCGGTGTTCATGGCGTCGGCCGCGGGCGGAATGGAAATTGAGCAGGTCGCAGCGGAGAATCCGGACGCGATTTTGAAGCAGCACATCGACCCCGGCATGGGATTGGAGGCGTTTCAGGCGCGGAAGATCGCCTTCCAGTTGGGGCTGAACGCAAAGCAGATCAATCCCGCGGTACAGTTCCTGAGCAGTCTTTACAAGGCTTTTCTCGACACCGATGCCTCGTTGCTCGAGATCAATCCTTTTATCACGACCACCGACGGCCGCCTGTTCGCGCTCGACGCCAAGATGAACTTCGATGACAACGCGTTATTCCGCCACTCCGATCTGCGCGAGTTGCGCGACATTACCGAAGAGGATCCGCTGGAGGTGGAGGCCTCGAAATACAGCCTTAACTACATCAAACTCGACGGCAACGTAGGCTGCATGGTGAACGGCGCCGGGTTGGCGATGGCGACGATGGACATCATCAAGTACGCCGGCGGCATGCCCGCGAACTTTCTCGATGTGGGCGGAGGCGCAAGTTCGGAGCAGGTAGCGCACGCATTCGAAATCCTGCTGAGCGACAAAAGTGTGAAGGCGGTGCTGATCAACATTTTCGGCGGGATACTCCGGGTCGACACGCTCGCCACCGGTGTGGTTGAAGCCGCGCGCAAGACGAACATCAAGCTCCCGGTTGTGCTGCGGCTGGAAGGCACGAATGTGGATGAAGGCAAGAAGATTCTGATGAACTCGGGATTCAACTTTGTGGTTACCGACACCATGAAAGACGCGGCCGATAAAGTTGTCGCCGCGGCGCGCGGCACCCTCGGCGTGACGGAATGGCGGTAGCAGCGGAATAAGCAGCGAGGAACCTCCATTTATGGCAATTCTGGTTGATAAGAATACACGGGTCATTGTGCAGGGCCTGACCGGCCGTGAAGGCACGTTTCACGCGAAAACCAGCGCCGCTTACGGCACCCAGATCGTAGGCGGCGTGACGCCCGGCAAGGGCGGCACTACGCATGAGGGTTGGCCCATTTTCAATACCGTGCGCGAGGCCGCCGACAAAACCGGGGCGAACGCCACGGTGATTTTCGTGCCGCCGCCCTTCGCCGCCGACGCCATCATGGAGGCGGCCGACGCGGAAATCGACCTCATCGTTTGCATCACCGAGGGCATTCCGACGCTCGACATGGTGAAGGCCTGGGAATTTTTGCAGGACCGGAAGTCGCGCCTGATCGGACCGAATTGCCCGGGAATCATCTCGCCGGGCAAATGCAAGATTGGCATCATGCCCGCCTCAATCCACAAAGAAGGATCGATTGGCATTGTCTCGCGCTCGGGCACGCTAACCTACGAAGCGGTGCATCAGCTCACGCAGCGCGGCATAGGACAGTCGACTGCAATCGGCATTGGCGGCGATCCGATTATCGGAACGAATTTTATTGACGCTCTGGACTTGTTCAATCGCGATCCCGAAACCGAAGCCGTGATTATGATCGGCGAAATCGGCGGCAGCGCCGAAGAGACTGCCGCCGAGTTTGTGAAGACGCACATGAAGAAGCCGGTGGTGGGCTTCATTGCCGGACAGACTGCGCCCCCGGGCCGCCGCATGGGGCACGCCGGAGCGATCATTTCCGGTGGCAAGGGCACCGCGGCAGAAAAGATCAAGGCGCTGGAGGCGTGTGGGATCCGCGTGGCCAAGTCTCCGGCTGCGATTGGCGAAACGTTGGCCGCGGCCATCGGGGTAAGCGTCTAGAACCAGTTGCCAGCGATCCGTTGTAACGATAGTTAAGGCTTTACTCAGGACGAACGATCAACGATTAAGGACCAACGACCGAACTTATGAAAACTCTGCAACGCACGTTTACCATAGTTAAGCCCGACGCTGTCCGAAAGAATGCCGTCGGCGACATCATTGAGCAGTTTGAGAAAAATGGCTTCCGCATCCTGGCCATGAAGATGCTGGAAATTTCCAAGCATCAGGCGGAGCAGTTTTATGCCGTGCACGCCGGCCGGCCGTTTTTCAACACCCTGACCGATTTCATGTCGAGCGGACCGATCGTCGTGCTGGCCCTCGAGAAAGAAAACGCCATCGCCGATCTGCGCACGCTCATGGGCGCCACCAACCCGGCCCAGGCCGCGGAAGGCACGATTCGCAAGAAGTGGGCGACCAACATCGAGCACAATGCGATTCACGGGTCGGATGCCGAAGATACGGCGCGCTTCGAGCTGAGCTTTTTCTTCGCCGGATACGAATTGGCGAAGTGACGGCGCTTTGCGGGCGTGAGCGACGCGGGAGCCCGCAGCTGTCATCCTGAACGGAGTGAAGGATCCCTATGCCCGTTATTCAAATCACGATGTTGCAAGGCCGTACCGCCGATCAGAAGCGCAAGATCGCCAAGCGGATCACCGACGCTTTAGTGGAAGAAGCCGGAGCGCGGCGCGAAGGGATCATCGTAGCTTTCAACGAGGTCTCTAAAGAAAGCTACGCTTCCGGCGGTGAACTGATGATCGACAAGAAGTGACGCGCTGATCGCGAATCTTCAATCTGAAATCTGCAATCAACAATCTGAAATGCGGCCATGCGAGTCGCGCGCGGCCAGACAACCTGACTATGTAACCTACCCCAGCGGCTCGAACAAATGCCCTTCCACCCGATCGGCGACCTTGGGGAGATCTTTGCGGGCATACTGCAGGAAGTGCGGAGTGTTGCGATGCGCTTCCAGCGCGGCGTCGTCCTTGTACTGCTCGTAGATGAAAAAGCGGCGGGACTCAGTCTTGTGCCGATGCCCCAGAAACATGGCGCAGCCCGGTTCCTTGCGCGATTGTTCGCTCAACGTTTCCAAGATTGCGGCAACTTCGGCTTCGTGCCCAACTTTCGCCATCCAGGTAACCGCCAACACCACCATCGTTTCGCTCCTTCCCCGCTTGCAGGTCGGTCGGGGAGGACATTCTAGGCCTTCTTTGCGGCGGTCTTCAACTCCGCCGTGAATTCATCGACAAGAATCGTATGGCCGCGGTCGGGGCCGGTGGAAATCATACCGATCTTCGCGCCCGCTTCCTTCTCCACGAAGGCCAGGTACTCCCGCGCCAGCTTGGGCAACTTTTCGTAGTCCGTTGTGCCCTCGGTCGAGGTCCGCCAGCCCGGCAGCTTCTGGTAAATGCACTCGATCCTATCGTAGCCGCTGGCCTGCGCGGGCGCCTCGTCCGTCGTCTTGCCGTCAATTTTGTAGCCCACACAGATCGGAATCTCGGCCAAGGTATCGAGCACGTCGAGCTTCGTGACCACCAGCCACGAAGTACCGTTGATCATGCCCGAGTAGCGCAGGAGCGGCAGGTCGAGCCATCCCGTGCGTCGAGGACGCCCCGTGACCGCGCCATACTCGTTGCCGCGCTTGCGCAGGTTGTCCCCGGCCTCGCCTTTATCTTCGCTGGGAAATGGTCCCTCGCCCACGCGCGTGCAGTAGGCCTTAGTAATTCCTATGACAGAATTGATGGCATTGGGCGCAACGCCCGTGCCGATCACCGCGCCGCCTGAAGTGGCGCTGGAGGACGTCACGAACGGATACGTCCCGTGGTCAATGTCGAGCATCGTACCCTGCGCGCCCTCGAACAGAATCGATTCACCGCTGTTCAGCGCCTGGTTCAGCAGTACG
Source organism: uncultured Acidobacteriaceae bacterium (assembly GCA_963825155.1). Lineage (GTDB taxonomy): Bacteria > Acidobacteriota > Terriglobia > Terriglobales > Acidobacteriaceae > Sulfotelmatobacter. The sequence continues at coordinate 538,845 of CAWGRZ010000012.1, forward strand.
GCCGTGTCGCAGACGAAGGGCGCGACTTTTTCGGCCGCCTGGGCGTATTCCGCATACATTTTGTCGGCGTCGAGCGGTTCGGTATTGAAGAGCGCATGCGCGATCATGTTCTTTTCGTGCACCGCATTCTCGATGTGCTTTTTGAGCAGCTGCAGGTCGAGAAGATCGGCAACTCGAAGCCCGCGGCGGCCCATCTTATCTTCGTAAGCCGGACCGATGCCGCGCGAGGTGGTGCCGATCTTGACCCGCCCGGGCGCGTTCTCCGCCGCCAGTTCGATCATGCGATGGTAGGGCAGGATCACGTGGGCGCGGTTCGAAACGAACAGATGCCCGTCGACTTTAACTCCTGCTTCGCGCAGGGCGCCGACCTCTTTCAGAAACGCCAACGGGTCGAGGACGACGCCGTTGCCAATCACGCTGCGGCAGTCGGTGCGCAGCACGCCGCAGGGCACGAGCTGCAGAATAAACTTCTTGCCCTGGATGATGACGGTGTGGCCGGCGTTGTGGCCGCCGGCATAGCGGGCCACCACCGAGAAGTTCTCCGACAATACGTCGACGATCTTCCCTTTGCCCTCATCGCCCCACTGGGCGCCTACGATCACCGCGGTCTTGCCTTTTTTCAATGCCAGCTCCAAGCGGAAGATTCGAACGGGCAGATGACTGCCCTGCCCCCGGGATTGCACACTCCTCGCCCGCGGGAATTTCTGTACAAAAAATTCTAGGGATAAGAGCGGAGAAGACGTGTACGAAGCATTTTATCGCGCTTGCGCGGCGAATGGCAACGCGCCTGCCGGGTCGGTCCTGGATCAATTTGAGCAGGAGAATCGTATCAGGGCATGCCTTGAAGGCGTGCCGCATCAGCCCTCGGACGGACCCGGATTTAGCCGCTCCCACCGTGAGGCGCCCCAGCGGCTAAAGCCGTAAACCATCTCACGCCTCCTTGCGGCATCGCTGAAGCGATGCCCTGATACGAATCGTCTTTTCAGACTGACACTACCGGCCGGGTCAGGGCTTCTCAGGTAAGATGACACTCAAGGACTGTTCCCGTCGACGAGGGTTTTATGAAGAAAGTCTTTCACTTCGACGCTCCGCGCGAAAAATATCATTGCGACGCTGCCATTCTGTGGTGCTTCGATAACCGCTTTGAGCTGGGATTTCGCAAGTTCCTGAAGCGGATTGGTGTGATGAACTCCGATCCCATCAAGATTGCCGGCGGCGCGAAGTGCATGGCCTCGCCGGAGCACGCGGCCGACCGCGAGTTCGTACTGGATCAGATTCGCAAATCCATGCGCCTGCACGGCACCCGGCGCGTGATCCTGATGGTGCATTCCGATTGCGGCGCCTACGGCGGGCTGGCGGGAGCATTCGCTGGCGACGCGGCCGCGGAAGCCGCGCATCACGAGCGCGAACTGCAGCGCGCCGCCGCCAACCTGAAGGCGGCGATCCCAGGCATCGAGGTGCAGGGATATTTCGTCGACTTCGAAGGAATCTGGGACGTGGGAATCAGAGCGGGAATTAACGGGGAAATTAACGAAGAAGAGGCGATTCCCCAGAAGACCGTGGCCTGATGCCAAAGTTCGAGAAACACATTTTCGTTTGCGGGAACCAGCGCCCGCCCGGCCATCCCCGGGGATGCTGCGATCCGCAGGCCGAAGCGAAGCTGCAAAAGCTGTTCAAGCAAAAACTCGCCGAGCGCGGCCTGAAGGGCAGAGTCCGCGCCAATCAGTCCGGCTGCCTCGATCAGTGCGAGCACGGTCCGAACCTTGTCGTCTACCCGGACGCGGTCTGGTATGGACACGTCACCGAAGCGGACGTCGAGGAGATCATCCAGTCGCACATTATCGGCGGGCAGCCGGTCGAGCGCCTCCGCCTGGCGGATTCCTGCATCAACGCCGCGACCTGCGAACACCGGAAAGCCAAAACGTAGAGTGTAGCCGGTGGCCCCATCGAGGAAAACAGCAGAGCAGGCAGGCTGGTAGGCGCGGCAGGAATCGAACCTGCAACCACCGGATTAGAAATCCGGTGCTCTATCCGTTTGAGCTACGCGCCCGTAGGGCTCCGCGATTATTCTACCCGCAGTCGGAGCGAACCCAAACCCGGCTTCCCCACACCGCCAGGGTCGGGAACTCAAGAAGCACCAGATGGAGAAGAAACCCGCGAGGTGATGAGTTTGATGGTGGGCGCTATAGGATTCGAACCTATGACTTCCACCGTGTGAAGATGGCACTCTACCGCTGAGTTAAGCGCCCTGCAAGAGTTGTTTCATTCAAACATTTGCGCGCGGATTATGCAACTTCCGCCAACCCAACAAAACACGCGCGGTCCGCGGAGTCGGCCCTTAGGGTACCTGGCCTTGAGCTGCCGTCGCCGAGTTTCTGCTCAGTCACCGACCGTGGTAGCCTATCGGCGGCAGGGGCGGAGAGCGGGGCTCGGGACCCGGCGGCGCTCTGGCCGGCTCTTCCCCTTGGCATGGCGCTTGAACCAAAACCTGGCGAACCTCTATCTCCTTACCCCACAAGGACTTCCGCGACATCTCCCAACGACCAGCCGGCGCAACTTTCGGACCGCGCCGGGGTTGAAAATAGTGTGAGCACCGCTGCGCTGGATCGGGGCATGCTGATGGCTGCGCGAAAGTCGCAGTCGCCCGCTGCTTTGTCGCTTGCGGTCGCGGGCGGGGAAACGCTATCCGACGCCGAGATCATGCTGCGCGCCAAGGCCGGCGACCAGTCGGCGTTTGACTATCTGGTGCAGAAGTATCGCCGTCCCATGGTGAGTTTTATGTACCGGATGGCGCGCAATGCGGCGGCGGCAGAGGATTTGGCGCAGGAAGTTTTTTTGCGAGTATATCGCTCGCGCGCCAGCTATGAGGCGAGCGCGAAGTTTACCACCTGGCTGTATCGCATCGCGACCAATCTGGCGGTGAATCATGCGCGCGACACCCGCCACGAGCGCCCGGAGAGTAACGGTCAGCCTGGATGAGCCGGACGAGGAATCAGGCACCACGCTCGAACTGCCCGACGGCAATCTTGAACGCCGAGCAGTCCCTGGTGCGGCGGGAGCGGCTGCTGGCGATCCGGAGTAAAGTGGAGGCGCTGCCCGAGCAGCAGAGGCTGGCGGTGATCATGCACAAGTACCAGCAGATGGACTACAAGCAGATTGCGGAAGTGCTCAAGAAGAGCGAGTCGGCGACCAAGTCGCTGCTCTTTCGGGCCTATGAGACTTTGCGGGAACAGTTAAAAGAATTTGTTTAGCAACAGGCTGCTTTTCTTTGGCAAGTGAAGCGAGTGGCGAAGAGAGTTTGGGGGAGCGGTTATGAACTGTGATGAGATTCGCGAACGGATGCCCGATGTGGCCGCTGGGTTCAGCCAGCCCACGGCGGATGAGGGCAAGCACTTGGCGAGTTGTGATGCGTGTACCGAACAATTGAAGGCGATGCGGGCCACCATGGCGCTGCTTGATGAATGGCAGGCTCCGGAGCCTTCGCCCTACTTCGACGTGCGCCTGCAGGCACGCTTGCGGGAGGAGATGGCCAAGCCCCAGGCGGGCTGGTTGCAGTGGTTCCGCCGCCCCGTGCTGGCGGCGGCCCTTACCGTCCTCATGGGAATTGGCGTGGGATTGTTTTTCACCCGGGGCAGCGGGATTTACAGACCGGCGGCGAACAGTTCGATTTCCGAGAACATTGGCGCCCCTGGCACCGCGGAGCCGGGCACGGCGGTCAGCGATCTGCAAGCTTTGGAGAAGAATCACGATTTGTATTCGGATTTCGAGTTGCTGGATGACTTGCAATTGCAGCAGGATGTCGTAGCGAATCCGTAGACAGTTCGAAGCGGTTCGCGCGACGGGAGCCAAGGAGAACTGAAGACGACGGCGAAGGCGCCCGGGAAGCACAGGCGGGGAAATGAGGCGGGGAAAACACATGACGGAATGGCTGGTGGCCGCCGGTTTGGCGATCGCCGTCGCTGTTCCTCTTCCCTGTCTGGCGCAGAGAGGAGCATTCCGCCAGTCTCTGCGCGGGCATCAGCCCCCAGCGTATTTCGCCCAACGGCCGGCACAGATGCCTCGGCAGCAACAGGCGCATCCGCGGCAGCGCGGTCATGCCGGGGACTGGCTGCGCCGCTACAAAGATTTCCCCCAGGCAGAACAAGAACGGGCGTTACAGAATGATCCTGGATTCCGCCGCCTGTCGCCCGAGAAGCAGCAACTCCTGCGGCAGCGGTTGCAGCATTTCTCCAGCCTCTCACCGCAGCAGCAGTTGCGCATGCTGAACCGCATGGAAACCTGGGAGCATCTGACTCCCGAGCAGAAACAGCAGGCCCGGCAGATCTTTGGCCAGATGCGACAGCTTCCGCCCGACCGCCAGCGCATGGTGCGTACGGCGATTGACGACTTGCGTGCGATGCCCCCGCAGCAGCGCGAGGAAAGTCATCGACTCCGAGCGCTTCAAAGGCATGTTCTCGGACCAGGAACGCACCCTGATGCGCGAGGCCACTCGGCTTCCTCTGGCTCCCGCCGAGAGCTCTGATGAACCGTAGGAGTAGAGCGGGGTCTTGGGTCTGAGGTCTTGAGTCTTAGGTCTTGAGTCTTAGGTCCGCTTCTAATTCATCAGCGCCTGCATGCGGCGGATCGACAACGACATCTGCCGGATCTCTTCGGCGTCGGACGCGTTCGGCGACATCTTCAGGTATTCTTCGAGATCCTCGGTTGCGAGCCGGTGCAGTCCCATGCTGTAGCGCAAAAGAGCGCGTTGCTTCACATCCTCGGAAGATTGCGGGTAGATCACCAGGATGAGGTCGGCGATGGGCAGAGCTTTGCGGAAGTTGCGGGTCGAGAGATACACGGTCTTGAGGTTGTTCAGCATGCGGGTGAGAATCTGGCGGCGGCTGATGGGATGTAAGAATTCCGGGCGCAGCGTCATTTCGCCGGAATAGATTTCGTCGAGGCGGCTCTGGCAATCCTGGCGGCTCAGAATGTCGCCGCGGTTGAAGCAATCGATCAGCATCTCACGGCCGTCGTGGCCGTAGTGCTTAAGCAGAAAATGCCCCGGCATGCCCACCCCTGACAGTGCAAGTCCCACCCGCCGCGCCAATTCCATGTACAAGATCGAAAGCGTGATGGGAATTCCCAGACCACGGTCGAGCACATCATTCAGGAAAGAGTTGCGCGGGTCGTAGTAGTCCTCGCGGTTGCCGCGGAGTCCCACTTCCTCAAACAGCAAATGGTTGAGGCCGTTCAGCGTGCGCTGCCGGTCCGAGTCGGAAGCCAGGGCCGCCACGCGCCGCGCCAGTTCCTCAATGCGAGCGGCGTAGGCCTCAATGTCGAGACTGGGATACTCCGTGCGCGCAATGACCAGCGCGGCCCGGATCAGGTCCACGTTCTCGTCTTCAATATCCGGAGCCACGAAGACGGAAAAGGCGTCAATCAGCCCTGCCGAAACGGTGTAATGCACATCCCGATGCTAACAAAAACACGCCCGCTCAAGATTAGCCCGGACGTGCCATAGAATGGCACTTCCGACCGGCTTCGGAAGCGCGTGACCGACCTAGCGGTAGACGTCCTTCCGGTTGCCCACACGCACAACTAAAACCCGCAACGCTTTGTCCTGCAGGTCGCAGATGACTCGATATTCTCCTACCCGGTAGCGCCAGAAATCCCCCAACGGGCCACGCAGTGCTTTGCCCAGGCTGCGCGCTTCTTCGACTGGGGCGATTCGTTGATCCATGCAGTCGAGAATCCGCCGCGCTGACGATTTATCCAGTTTGCGAAGTTGGTTGCGGGCAGCCTCGGTGTACTCAATCGTCCAGGCCAAGGTCTTGTCTCACTTCCTGCGCCGTGAGACGTACGTTCTTGCCCTTTGCGCAGGCGTTCGACGACATCGGCGGCCAGGTAGTAATCCTCGATCTCGTCGATGTGGCTGAGGATCATCTCGCGAATATAGAAGGCCTTGGTGCGTCCGGTCTTCTCGGCAAGATTGTCGAGCCTGCGCTCGATGTCCTCGGGAAGACGAATGGAGGTCGCCATAGGGGTCAGATACCCCGCCTTTGAATACTTGTACTACTTGTATTCAGTGTATCACACGATATCACAGGACCGCCGGCGTCGGCCCAGACAGGCAACGCCTAGGCTCGCAGCAGGTTCCGGGCGATGAAGAATACGTTGGCTGGCCGTTCCCCCAGACGGCGCATGAAATATGGATACCATTCCGTGCCAAAGGGGATGTAGACCCGCATGCGCCAGCCCTCGCGGACCAGGCTCTGCTGCAAGTCGCGGCGAATGCCATACAGCATCTGAAACTCGAAGGCATCGCGCGCGATCTTTTCCCGGGTGGCAAAGGCCTGTGCCTCCCGGATGACGTTCGGGTCGTGGGTGGCCATGCCGTGGTAAATGCCGCTCTTCATCAGCGTCTTCATCAGCTTGATGTAATTCGCGTCCACGTCGGCTTTGCTTTCAAAGGCGATCGTGGCCGGCTCTTTGTAGGCTCCCTTGCACAAGCGGATGCGGATGCCCTCGGCCAGCAGCCTTTCAACGTCGCTTTCCGAGCGCTTCAGGTAGGCCTGGATCACGGTGCCGACGCTCGCCTGGTTCCCCGGCATGCGGTGTAGTTCGTGGACAAAATCGAGCGTGCGCTGCGTGTAGGGCGAGCCCTCCATATCCACCCGCACAAAGCCCGGAGGATTCATGGCGGCGGCCTGGGCCACCAGACCGTTCACCAGATCGCGGGCCAGCGTCTCATCCACATCGAGGCCCATATGGGTAAGCTTCAGGCTGATGTTGGCGTTGAGTTGGCTGGCTGAGATGGCTTCCAGTATCTGCCGATAAAGTTGCGCGCTGTGGCGGGCTTCGTCGGGATTGGTGACGTTCTCGCCCAGGTTGTCGATGCTGACGCTCATCCCCGCATGGTTCACCGCCTGGGTGGCCCGCACGGCATCGGCAATTTCCGTGCCCGCCACGAACCGGCTGGAAACGCGCCGCCCCAGCGCCGAGCGCTCGGCAAAACTGCGTAGAGAACCATTCTCAGAGAGACGGACAAAGAAGGTCCTTAGCATTGCGTACCTGCCAGGCCATGACGATGAGAGTCATGAGGGATAAGAAAAGGAGTGCCGGCCACGTGTAGGAAGACCACAGAAACTTGTATCACAACTGGAGATTTGCGGGACGCGGGCGGGCATCCGCGGAGACGATGGGCAGCGTCCATCCGGGGTGAATAGGTCAAACGGGGATGTTTCGCCAGTCATTGATTGCTCGCGTTCCATTTTGCTTGGTTTCTGCGTAAGTTGGTAATTAGACCAATCAGAATGAGGACGTTCACTGCTATCCCTACAACGTTGCGAGCGCTACAACGGCCATAACTGCAACCATCACGAGCAGAAATGATTCGTCCATAACGCCTCTGTCCGTTCATGGTGAGTATAGCTGTCGAAACCAGGCCCTTTACACTCAAAACCCAGCTTTCACCACGTGTAGTGAGCCGTGTAGGTGATGGTCTTCTCACCGTCCGGCGCGATGGTCACGGGAAACTCGACGGTCTGACTGTCTTTTTTCTTGTACTCATCTGAGTTCGCGACAATTGCCCAGTTCGTACCGCGATACAGGTGCTCGACGACACGCACCTCCACTGGCTCTTTCTTGTGGTTGCGGACTTTAATCTCGAAGGCTTCGGATGCTTCGCGCCGGTTCATATCGATGGTGTAGTTCGTGCGCCGGCGTTCTCCCGACAGGTCGAAGGCGTTGCCGGTGTACATGCGAATCGTTTCATCCTTCGGGGTATGGTCGATCGTATTTTCGCCGGTGAATTCGACTTGGCCGTCGTCATTGCGGCGATAGAAGCGCACCCGGCCTTTCGGTAACGGCATGCCCAGATGATTGGCCTGCGAATTGACGAACTCCCGCATCACCCAAATCTTAGGATTGGACTCCGTGCCGTAGGAGTGGTCGTTGCGGATATTCTCCCAGTTCCATCCGTTGTAGCGATTCGAGTCGATCCGGGCGCCGTCGTAGATGTAAACCTGCTTGGTGGCGACCGCGGCGGCGCGGATGAACTCCACCTGCTTGGTTTCGCGATCACGCAGGGTCGTGCTGCGTTCGAGGGTGTAGAGGTGGTATTCATCGAAGGCCTTCTCGGTGACCGGCGGACCCACCATGTCGGCAGCTGCATTCACCGCCATCCGCATGGCGACTCCGCCGGCCATGCCCGGCTGAATCTTGTTGACATCGCCGGCCATGAGTTTGATGCGGGCGTTCTCGAAGGTTCGTCCGCTCTGGTTATCCATGGTGACCCAGCCCACGATATCCACCAGATCTCCCTTCTCGGGCGCGACGATGTTGTAGTCGGCCTGCCAGCTCATGCCCCCGGTCACATAGGAAAACTCTGCCGGAAACTTGCCTGCCTTATCTGTGGCGAGAAGCCACTCGAGGCGGGGCTTGAGGATAGTGTCGTCCGTCAGGCTGGGGAAGACGGGCGTGCCGGGCAGGCTGAATCGCAGTTGGCCGTTGACCTCGATGATAGGCTGCCCGGCGGCCGCGGCCATCTGCCCCTGGTAGTAGTTCTGCCCGTACCGGTTCATGGCGAAATCATCGTGCGGCATGTATCCGCTGCGAATGATTTTGCCCTTGATGATCTGCAGGCTCGGGCCGGTGCCAACCTCGAACTCGATCGTCTTGCCTTCATACAGTGAGAGCAACAACGACTCGGAGACCGGATCGGCGCGGTAGTTCTGCTCCAGCACGCGCAGGCTATGTTTGCCCGCTGGGTCGCGCAGGATCACAGAGTCCGGCTCGAGATGCATGGTAATGTCGCTGACATTGATCAGGTTTTCGCCGGACTTCAGATCGAGAGGGATTTCCTGGCGGACCACAGCGAAATCCTGGTTGTAAATCGTGAGTGACGGTTGCGAGGCTTGCTGCGCAAAAAGGCTGCCACAAAAGGCGAGAATGCAGACGAAGCGAGCGTTCATGAAGTTCCTCCAAGAGCGCCTGAGGGCTGCCCTCTTGGCACAGAAGCTGCTGAAAAGGGCTGTCAAGTCAGACTCAGGCTACCTCGGTTAGAACGCGGCGGGGAGTGACTCTTGCGGGCCGGGGGCACAGCTCTCCCCGGCAGTATTTGGAACAGAAGTAACCAGCAGCACCGTGGGATTGTGTTACTTTCCGTGCTCTTCCAGGAACTTCTCCACTTCCATCGCGGCCATGCACCCGGTTCCGGCCGCCGTGATCGCCTGGCGATAGCGGCGGTCCTGCACGTCTCCGCAGGCGTAGACTCCGCGGACGCGCGTGAACACGTAGTTGTGAGTTTTGAGATAGCCGTCGGCATCGGTATCGAGCTGGCCGGCAAACATCTTCGCGTTGGGCTCATGCCCAATGCCGAGAAACAGCGCGCTGGTGGGAAAGTCCCACACTTTGCCCGTCTTCACGTTGCGCAGCTTGAGCCCCGTGACTTCCTTGTGGTTGATGTCGTAAACGTCTTCCACCACCGTGTCGAGCAGGAACTGGATTTTTTCGTTGTGCTGGGCGCGGTCCAGCATGATCTTGGAGGCGCGGAAGGCATCGCGACGGTGAATCACCGTCACTTTAGTCGCGAAGCGGGTAAGAAACAGTGCTTCCTCCATGGCGGAATCGCCGCCGCCGACCACCACAATCTCCTTCCCCGAGAAGAAGAATCCGTCACACGTCGCACACGAAGACACGCCGTGGCCGATGAGCTGTTGCTCATGGGGCAACCCCAACCAGCGCGCCGAGGCGCCACTGGCAATGATCAAAGCCTGGGCATGCACCTGGTGCACTCCCAAATGCAGAAGAAATGGGCGCTGGCTGAGATCGGCGCTGGTAAGGTGCGCCATGCGGTATTCGGCGCCGAATCGCTCCGCCTGCTTGCGCATGTTCTCCACCAGCTGCGGGCCCAGGATGCCCTCGGGAAATCCGGGGAAGTTCTCGACCATCGTGGTCATGGAAAGTTGCCCGCCCGGCTCGTGGCCTTCGATGACCAGCGGTTTCAGGTTGGCGCGCGCCGTGTAGAGGGCGGCAGTGTGTCCGGAACATCCGGACCCGATAATGACAACGTCGCGAATTTCGCTCATGGATGACTTCGCAGCTGCAGATTAGATGGCCAATTTCAGCTTTCGGTGCAAGGCGCTCAGTTCGCCCCTGAAGCATTCAAAATCATTTCTTGTCCTGCGCCGGCGCAGGCTTGGTTCCTTTGTGCTTGGCCACGGTCCTGGGCCTGGACGCCGGTCTGGATTCCGCGCTGATGTTGGCCAACTCCTCGGGCACAATTCTTTTCACATGCAACAGCCTGCGATAGTTTGCCAATACATCCGACGCGCTGCGGAACAGCGGTTCATACGCACTCTGATCGGGCGCCGGACTTCCCTCGGGAGCGGAACATCGGGCCAGCGCGATCGAAGACTTGCCGAATCGTTCCAGTCGCACCCGGCGGGCCGGAGTGTCCGCCCCCAGCATGGCGTCGGAACTGGCGACCGACGAGGCGCTGTCTTCCAGCGAGACCTCCATCAGATCCTTGGGATCGCGCACGTGCAGCACCAGCGTCTCGACCATGTTCTGCCCGTCGTTGCTGAAAGAATATTGCACGCTGGAGAAAAGCGCCTGCACTGAAAACTCGCGGCGAATGCGCACATAAATCGCCACCGACTTTTCGTCTTCGAAGTGTGTGCTGGTTCCGGGCTGCAGCAGGTTGGGCATGTCGCTCAGGGTCGAGCGTCCGCGGGACACTTCGAAATCGGAGCCGAACAACGGTTCCCTTGGAATACGGGCCAGAGCCGCAGCAATTTCTTTCTGCTCCGCGGCCGAAGGCGCACACACGTTGAGCATGTTCACCTTGACCTGGGGCTGAGTTGCCTGCGGTTGAGCTGCCGGCGCGGCGCCGGACGGCTGCTGCGCAACCGCCGACGGGGCCGCCCCTAGCGCGAGAAGACCAATCCAGAAGAGGGGAACCGGAATTTTGGGCACGACCGAATTCTAAACGAGAAGCATCGAAAAATCTTGTAGCGAAGACTGCAAACCATTTCGCCAAGAATGTATGGAAAGACTTAGAATTCTCTATATGGCAAATCTGACGTTGGTTTATGGCATGAGGCTGTTGCCCTCCGAGGACGTCGCTGAGGTCGGTCAGGCTCCGATCAAGCTGGCCAACGGCCGGGAAGCGCACGTCACCATGCACGTGCTCGAAGGCAGCAAGGAAGACATCGAAAAGCAGTTACGAACCAGCCTGGAAGCGTTCTTCGATCTCTATCCAGAGATTTAATCGGCGAAGGATGGAACGGGCCGTGTCGGCCAGCCGCGGCGCGAGTAGAGATCTTTAGCTCAGCGGCCAGATGCTCTGTGATCGCCGTATAATCCTAGTCTTCTGCACCGCGTCCAACAAACAGTATGCAATGGTCCTATTCAGCGTTTCGCGGCCCGTTGATCGCAGCCGAACTGTGGCCCCAGAGCCGCACGGCGCGCCTGGCCTGCTATCTGGCCGGCCTGGCCGCGGCCCTGTTCGCGCTGCAGAAATTGCTCGGGCTGTTCGCACGGTCCTGGGGACAATATCTGGGGGGGTGGGTCAGCTTTCTTGTCTTCATCGCAGCCGTTTTGTTTTCGATTCTCCTCTTTCGATGGCTGAAGCGAAGGATCCTGTGGCGCCTGCGCAATCGCTTGATCGTCACTTACGTATTCATCGGCGTGATTCCCGTCGTCCTGCTGGCGGCCATGGCGTTTTTCTCTCTCTTTCTGTTTGCCGGACAATTCGCCAGCTTCGTGGTGATCTCGGAACTGAGCGCCCAACTGCGCAGCGTGGAGGCAGGCAACGCCGCCATCAGCAACGAACTGGCATCGGGTCTGGAGCGTGGGAGCACCCCCGTGGCTGAATCGCTGGCCGGCTTGAAAAAGCGCGACCGGGCCTGGGGACGCCGGCAAGTGCGGGCATGGTACGGCTCAAAGATATTGGCAATCTCCGGCGAGGTCCCCGACGGAGGAGATTTCTCCTATCCTGACTTCCTCAACCGGAACAGCAACGAATACGCCAGGGCGCTCCGCGAGGGCAAACCCTTCCGCGCCATCGTGCATGACCGCGGGAAGTTGTACTTGCGCGTGGTTTCCGTGCTTCCCGTCCGCTCCGAGAAGCTGACGGTGGTTACCAGCGAACCGCTGGACAAAGACCTGGTGGGCAAGATCGCTCAGAATCTGGGCGAGATCACCCTCGACGAGTCGGCCACGCCGCCCGGCGAAACACCGGAGCAACCAGGAAGCGCCGGCGATGCGAACAAGCTCGCAGCGCAGACGGCTTCATCCGTGATGCCGACCGGAAAAGTGCCGACCCACAAAGGCATTGCCGTCAGCGAGGACAAGAGTCAAGTGCTCGTACCGGCCAACCGCCAGGAGGGGCTGCAGACCTTCACCGTCGGAGCCATCCCGGAGCCTTCGAACTTTCTGGATCAGGAAATCCCCTTCGGCACGCCTCTTCAAGACGTGGACTGGGACACCGGCGCAACCGAACGCAGCGGCGCGTTGCTCAAGGTGAGAACCCGGCCTTCCATGCTCTACGGACATCTGTTCGCGGCCTTGGGAGAATTCGCCCGCTACGTGGAGGACGCCTTGATCGGTGTGGGAATCTTCTTCGCCCTGATCGAGGCGATTGCTCTCTTCATCGGCACCCGCATGACCCGCACGGTGACGGCGGCCGTGGCTCAGCTCCACGAGGCCACCCGGCACGTGGATCGCGGTGACTTCAGCCACCGCATTCCGGTGAAATCGCATGACCAGCTTTCGGAGCTGGCGATCTCGTTCAACACGATGACCGCGTCCATCGAAAAGCTGATCCAGGAGCAGAAGGAAAAGCAGCGGCTGGAGAATGAACTCGTCATCGCTCAGGAAGTGCAGGCCCAGCTGTTCCCGCGCCAGGTTTCAGAACTCGAATCGCTCGAAGTGCATGGCTTCTGCCGTCCCGCCCGCACGGTCAGCGGAGATTACTACGACTTTCTGACCGCCAGCTCGCACAAGCTGATCCTGGCGGTCGGCGACATCAGCGGAAAGGGAATCTCGGCCGCTCTGTTGATGGCGACCATTCACTCCGCGGTTCGCGCCTACAGCATGGAGAATCTGCCCCAGATGCGGGAACCGGTGGCCGTGGGTGCGGTCGCCGGCACCGGCCGGGTCATGGCGACCTGGCCCGAAGGCGTGGAAGTATCTCCGGGAGCGTTGCTCAGCCTGCTCAACCACCAGTTGTACGAGAGCACTCCCCCGGAGAAATACGCCACACTCTTTCTAGGAATCTACGACGGGCGCTCCCACCATCTGACCTACAGCAATGGCGGGCACCTGCCTCCCATTCTCATCGGCGAAGACGGCGCCATTCGCCGGCTCGAGACCGGCGGAACCGTCGTGGGCCTGTTCGATAACATGACCTACGAAGAGGGCGCGGTCGAGATGCATCCCGGGGAAATCTTTCTGGCGTACAGCGACGGCGTCACCGAACCGGAGAACGACTTCGGCGAATTTGGCGAGCAGCGTCTCATCGATCTCGTCCGCGAGAATCGTTCCCTGCCTCTGCCCCAGATCAGTCAGATTGTGACCGTAGCCGTGGATGACTGGATCGGCGACCAGGAACAGCCCGACGACGTGACCCTGGTTCTGGCCCGGGCGCGGTAGAGTCTCCCGCAGGAATGCGGAATGCCCCTCCTCATTTTCACTCTGTGGTTCGGGTGTGCCCCCGAACTGGCATTGCGACATGAAGTGGTTTACTATTCCGCCGACTGTCTGACATTCCGTCGCGGATTCGTATCTGTTCCATCGCAGTAAGGAGGTCCAGATGTGCACATCCGGTTCGATGCATCGGCACAATTCCCCGCAAGTCCTGGCCGCCACTCTCATCATCGCAATTTCACTCGCGTTGCCGGCCCTGCTTCTCGCACAGTCCTACTTCGGCACCCTGAGCGGACTGCTAACGGACCCCACAGGCGCGGTGGTACAGGGGGTGAAGGTTGTCCTAACCGATCAGCAGAAAGGATTCATCTTCAACGCCACGTCAGACAGCGGCGGGCGCTACCTGTTTCGTTCGATTCCGCCGGGATTGTATTCGGTGTCGGCTGAAGCCAAGGGTTTTGAGAAGACGGTGCGCACCAACATTAGGTTGGACGTCAACGAGAACGCGACGGCGGACCTGAGACTGAAGATTGGCGGCGCCAGCCAAAGCGTCCAGGTCACTGCCGAAGCCCAGGCCATCCAAACCGAGGATGCCGAGACCGGCCAGGTCGTCAATCGCAGGTTCATCAATGACCTGCCGTTGATCGACCGCGATGTTCGGAGCCTGACCTCGCTCGCTCCTGGTGTCACCGAGATGGACGACCAATGTCAGGAACCATGTCTCGGCACGAATTTTGTTTCCAACGGCAGCCGAGGGGCTACTTCCGACATTTTGACCGACGGCGCTTCCGTCACGAACGCTGAGCCCAACGGCGGCATCACCGCCGCGACCTATCTTCCCTCTCCGGAGGCGGTGGAAGAATTTAAGGTGGAGCAAACGAACTTCAGCGCGGAGTATGGCTTTTCCGGGGCGTCGGTCGTCAACATGATCACGCGCTCGGGCGCGAACAAGTTTCACGGCAGCGCATACGACTTCGTGCGCGACCAGGTCCTCGACGCGAACAACTGGTTCAATAATCACTACGGAGTGCCCATTCCCCCGCTGCGCCGCAACAACTACGGCTTCACGATTGGCGGTCCGATCATCAAGAACAAGACGTTCTTTTTCTTCGACTACGACGGCTCCCGCACGAGCTCGCTCGGCAACGCACAGGCTGGGGTCCCCAGTGACGCCATGCGCAGCGGCGACTTCGGCGAGTTCTGCGCCGCGCAGGGCGGCACGTTTGACGGGTCCGGCCAATGCAGCGTTGCCCAGGGCCAACTGTGGGATCCCTACCAGCGCACTTACGATTCCAACGTAGGTGCAGCGGTATGGAACAGCCCGAGCACTTTCATTCCCTACAACAATCTCGCCAAGTACATCAGTCCGGGCAGTCCCAATCTGCCCGCCAATCTCGCAACCGGCTCCCGGCGTGGCCGGCAATCTGATTGATCCCGTTGCCCAGAAAATGATGACCTATTTCCCGGAGCCGAATATCACGGGAAACGGCATTTATGACAACTGGATCGGGTCCGGGTCCAACCACAGCTACAACGACCAGTTCGATATAAGAGTCGACCACCGCTTCAGCGAGAAGAACCTGCTGAGCGCGAAATACTCGCAGCAGTGGAGCCACGGCAGTTCCTTCAACTGCTTCGGGAATTTCACCGATCCCTGCCAGGGGGGCCCGAACAACACGACTGCCCACCTGTTTGCCATCAACGACACCTACACCCTCAGCCCGACTTTACTGCTGAATACGACTTTGGGTTTCACTCGCGGCGCGTGGCACATCGACGCCTACAACCCGCAGGGTGTTAGCGATCCCCTCGGTACGCTGGGCCTCCCGTCGTACTTGTACAGCAACAATTTCAAGGGAGTACCCGCCATTTTTATCAACCAGTATTTCTCGGCGGGTTACCCCAACATGGGCACCGATCCCTATGGCAACTACCGTCTGGGCCAGGACACCGGACAACTTACGGTCACTCTCGATAAGGTTCACGGCCCACACGAGATGAAGTTCGGCTTCGACGGGCGCCTCCACCAGATGAACTATATTCAGACCAACGCCCCAGTGGGTTTCTTCACTTTTGACGAGAGCGGCGCCTCTGCCTGCCCGGGTCCGAGTGACCCCAATTATGGAAACACCGGACTTCAATACTGCGGCGGCGACGCCATGGCCAGCTTCCTGATGGGCCAGATGACCCAGAACTGTGGCGGCAACGGCTGCGGCTCCTACTATGAAATCCAGTTCCGGCCTGCCACCTCAAACCACCAGTACGGTTTCTTCGCCCAGGACAACTGGAAGGCTACTCCCAAGCTGACGCTGAACCTTGGCTTGCGCTACGACGTTACGCTGCCTCGCACCGATCGCTATAACCGTCAGAACTCGTTCGATCCGAACGTGGCGAGTCCGTTGAACGGTGGCAGTCTGTCCTACACCGACGAAATCTCTGGCCAGCCGGTGACGCTGCAATTGCGTGGCGGCGAGGTTTTTGCGTCTCCCAGCCAGCGCACAACCTATGTGACCGATTGGCGCGACCTGCAGCCGCGCCTTGGCTTCGCTTATCAGTTTGCCCCGAAGATGGTGGTCCGCGGAGGCTACGGCATTTACTACGGGCAGTCCCGGTCGGGAGTCACTGGCGTCGTGCCCTATGGCGGCCAGGGTTTCAATCAGTACACCAACGCGATCACTACCTATCAGAACGACGGAGCGACTCCCTACCTGCACCTGGACAATCCTTTCCCCAACGGATTGATTCAACCTGCCGGGAATTCGCTCGGCCTTATGAACGACGTGGGTTTTGGCGCCAACGGCCCGCTTCGCACCGCCGCAGCGAACCGAACACCTTATGAACAGAGCTGGAGTTTCGGCGTCGAGCGGGAACTGCCCGGCAATGTCGTGCTCAACGCGGAGTACATTGGCAAGAAAGGAACCCACCTGCCGTTCAGCGGCTCCAACCAGTTAAACATCCTCGGGCCCCAGATCGAGAGCCCTACCGCGAACATTAACGGACTCCTCACCTACGTGGACAATCCTTTTTCCTCGCAGTTGGGCGGACCCATCAGTGACCCCAACAGCACTCTCTCCGCGCCGACGGTGCAAGAGTATCAGTTGCAGCTTCCCTATCCCCATTTCACCGGGGTCGCCACCGACGTGCAGATGATCGCGAATTCCACCTATCACGGACTGCAGTTGAGCGGGGAAAAGCGCTACTCCAACGGCCTGCAATTTCTGGTGACTTTCGTCTGGTCGAAGTCGATTGACGACTCCTCCCAGGCAGACGACAACGTGACCTGGCTGGGAAGCTTTACCAGCCTGCAGGATCCCAACAAGCCGTGGCTGGAGCGCAGCCTCTCCACCTTCGACATTCCGAAAGTCCTGCAGTTCAGCTACAGCTACGATCTGCCCTTTGGGCGCGGCCGGGCCATGCTGGGTAACATGCCCCGTGTGCTGGAGGCGATTGTGGGAGGCTGGAAAACCAATGGACTGTGGCGTATGTCCAGTGGCCGGCCTCTGACCTTGACCGTCTCCGACGGAAACGCGCTGCCAACGTACGGCCAGCAACGGCCCAACATTGTGGGGACTCCCAAGCGCAACCACGGCACCGACTGGATCGACAACTACTTTGTGGACCCCACCGTTTTCCAGCGGCCCCCAGATTTCACGCTCGGCAACGCCCCCCGCGCTATCGGGAGCGTGCGGACGCCGTGGGCGTTTAACACCGACCTGTCGCTCTCGAAGCAGTTCTCGCTGGCCAGAGTGCGCGAGGAGATGAACGTTGAGGTCCGCATCGAGGCGCGGAATGCGTTCAATCATCCCGTGTTCGGCGCGCCCGACACATCGCTGGACGATGGCAGCTTCGGGACCGTCAGCTATACTTCCAACACGCCACGCGAGGTGCAGTTGGCGATAAAGTTCAATTTTTAGGGGGCAAGATTCGGGAACCCTGTCGCCATAGTGTCATCGCAGGCACAGCTACCTCTTGGGCAGAACCATGACGCGCGCCGTCACCGCTTGATTTTTCACCATGCCGCCCAGAATCACCGACCCGATCGGTGTGGATAGGATTCCGCCGCTGTCGCTGCGCACATCGTAGGTTTCTTCGCTGATCGTCTCCCACCGCTTGGCATGAAGGTCATAGTCAAAGGACACAGCGGAGACCTCGGCGGGCTTGCCGTCGAAGTCGAGGCCCTTGTAGTCATGCGGACTCACAGTTCCGCCCGAAAATACAATCCTGCGGTCCTTTTCTCCCGCGCCCGCCACGATCCCGAAGTGCGCCGGCCCCGGATGCGGGGGCAGTTTGCTCCATTCGATCTTGTCCGGATCCTTGTGGTCGATCCGCCCCAGCCAGCACTCGTCGGACGCAACGTAAGGGAAGCCGCCCGCCGGGTTCTTCTTTGCCCCATCTACGAAGACGATCGCATCGTCGGCTAAGCCCCCGGCAAGACCAAAGACGGGTGTCCCGGGAAAAGGTGTAGCCTGGCTCCACGTGTTCTTCTCGGCATCGTAAACCTGCACGTTGTTGACCGGCCCGTTCTTCGAGCGCCCACCCACGAGATAGATGTACCGATCATGATTCATGCCGATCACCGCGCTATCCACAGGCACGGGAATATCCGCGGCGCGGTACCAGCGATGGTTGTCGGGCGAATACGCGTTCACATCGGGAACCGTGATTTCAGTCCCCTGTCCGTCTACGACATATCCACCGAAGAGAAAAATTTGCCCCTTGGCTCCCATCGCGGAAGCAGCAAGGCGGCCCGCCACGCCGGGCACCGGGCGCCCGTCGCTCCATTTCGCCGAAGTGAGGTGCAGAATATAGACCTGGTTGGTGACGTCGTCCCAGGTTTTCTTGGGCCCGATCCCCATCAGCGAATACAGGTCGAGCCCGCCTCGCAGCGAGGCGACCGCGTTGCTCGACACCGCGGCAGGCATCGCGGGAACCTTCGGTTGATCGGAAGCCAGCAACAAAACGGCCCCCAGCACCGGAAGCAGGAGCACTGGGAGAAAGAGGATCGGCAGTTTTTTCATCGCTGAGATATTACGTCTTCGCCGGGGCGGCGGCAACGGCAGGGTATGCCGCCGTGATGAAACCAGGCTGGGCCTACTTGATCAGCCCCTGGCGCACTCCATGAATAAAGTCAGTATAGGCGGGCGTCTGTCCGCTGGCCCGCATGTGGCTGGCAATCTGCCCGCGATGGTACGCCGAGTGCATAACGACATGGGTCAGGATGTCTACAATCGTACTCGTCCACTCCTCGCCCTTGCTGTTCCTGTAAGAGATCGACTGCGCGACATCGCCCGCGGTGATGAGATCCAGAAATTCCAGCCACAACCGGCCCAGTTCGGAGGCTTCCGCCTCACATTGCTCAAGATCAGGTTTCGGCCACACCGGCACGCTCTGCGGTTGCTGCTTCAGCCGCTCTAGCCAAACCCGCTCAGCCGCAACGATGTGCGCCATGAGCTGCAACGATCGTTCCGTCGCGCCGCCGCTGGCCCGTATCGCCTTCAGGACTTCCCGGTTGGCCCACTCATCGTAGGCGAACTCGCGGCGCAGATAATCGGCAAGATTCACGAACCCCACTCTCCGTCGCATTCCTGCAACCTAACCAATGTAATCGGGGGACCAGTTCCAGGCAATGTTGTAACCATCCTTTCACATTTCAGGACTAAACTGCTCTGGTCATGTTCCGTTCCAGGCCCAGCATTACCACAATCGCGTTCTCTGATCTGCCATGACGCGCAAATCGCCACCTCCCGGCAACGACGGACCAGCGGAAACGGGTGTCCGCCCGCGCCCGGGCAAGAAGGCAGCCGCGAACGCTCCGACAGAGACGAAATCGGGTGGGGCCGATGATTTAGTACGCCTCGCCCTCAAGGCTTGCCTTATAGCGCGGGATGCTGCCTTCAACGTCCGCGACTTGCTCACCAATTCTTCCCGCATGGCCTTCCTCGCCATCAAGGATTGCGAGAAAGAGCTCGACCTGATTGAGCGCCAGATCGACGAGCGCCTTCCCGCGGCCATCACTCGCGTCAACGAAGCGCGAGCCCGCCAGTTGCTTTCCAGCCTGAAATCCACTACCGACCTGGAGCGCATCGGAGATCTGGTCATGAGCATGGCCATGCGCGTCCAGTCCAGAACCTCGAAGATCCCCCCTTCCGACGTGCGCCAGTTGGTCGAGATGTCAACCGTTCTTCGCGACATGCTCGACCTGATCCACCAGGGTTTCTCCACCCTCGATTTGGAATGCGCCCGCAAAGTGCTGCAGATGGATAAGGAAATCGACAACGTCTGTCACGCCCTGTTCCAGAAGCACCTGGCGGAAAGCGTATCCCAAGGTGACCCATCGGGCTTCGAAGTCCTGCTCATGGCTCAGGCTCTGGAGCGTGCCGGGGACCATACCACCAACCTGGCGGAAGACCTCTACAGCCTGATCGAAGGCCGCAGCCTGCGGCATATGCCCAAGAAGAAGGCGTCGAACTAAGGCGTCGAACTGACGACTCCCCTCACAAAATTCATCGTTCGTTAACAATCGGGAAACATTCGCGCAACATTCACCCAATACAGTCCATGTATCCCTTCTGACCCGGGAGTGCTTTGACCTAGCCTGAAGCCGAAAATGCATCTGCCAGCCGAATCCTACGAACGGGCCGGGAGCAACGGTCGCATGGGATCCTTCCGCCCGGCCATCTTTGTCGTCGAAGACGACGAAGACATAGCCCGCCTTGTCTCGCACAATCTGCAGGCGGCAGGGTTCGAGGTGCAGAGCTTTGTCAGCGGCGCTTCGCTGTTGACTGAGGCGGTGCGGGAAATACCGGCGCTGTTTTTGCTCGACGTGATGTTGCCCGGCACCGACGGTTTCGAGATCTGCCGCCTCATCCGCCAGACCCCGGTCCTTTCGGCGATTCCCATCATCTTCCTCACCGCGAAGACGGCGGAGGCCGACCGCATCAAGGGCCTGGAACTGGGCGGAGATGACTACATCACCAAACCCTTCAGCCCGCGCGAACTCGTGGCCCGCATCCGCAGTGTGTTGCGCGGGTTGGGACAACCCCCCACAGCCAGCCAGGTCCTTCGTCTCGGCGATTTGGAAATTGATGTCTCGTCCATGACCGTGCAGGTTCAGAGCCGCAATGTCCTCACCACTGTCCGCGAATTCCGCCTGCTGGAATACCTCGCCACCCATCGCGGCCGCGTCCTGACCCGCGATCAGCTGCTCGATGCCGTCTGGAAAGAAACGCCCTTCGTCACCCCGCGATCCATTGACGTTTACATCCGCCGCCTGCGGGAGAAGATCGAACCCGACCCCCGCCATCCGCGGTACCTGAAAACGCTGCGTGGCATCGGCTACCGCTTCGAAGTGCCGAAGTAAGAACCAATCGTGCTTCCCCAAATCCGGCACAATCCCGCTCCGCACGATTCACTCTTTTCATCACGCGCTTCTCTCCCGTCGTTTATTCTGTCTTACATCCGTCACTCATGGCTGCCAACAAGCCCAAAGCGCTTTGGAAAGCTGACGACCAGCAGGCCCGTCTCGCCGAACTCACCGCCCATTCCGACGAGCCCGCGAAAGATAATCCCCTGCGGCGCGACGTGCGCTCGCTGGGCGCCGTGCTCGGACAGGTCCTGGTCGAGCAGGTTGGACAGGAGCTATTCGAGTCCGTGGAAGAGCTGCGGCAGTTGCTCATCGAGTATCGTGAAGCCGTTCGCCGCAGTCCGGAGCAGACCGCCTCCGAGCTCATGCTCAAGGCACAAGAGATTGTCTCCCGGATGGATCTGACCCGCGCCTACCAGGTCACCAAGGCCTTTGCGACGTATTTCGAACTCACCAATCTGGCCGAGACCAACCATCGTAAGCGCCGGCGCCGCGCGGGCAAGTTGGACCGCGAGCATCCTCCACTTCCCGGTTCGTTTCGCGGAACGCTGCTGCGCATGAAGGAATCCGGAATCGCGGCCGACGCCGCGATGGCCGCTCTCCGCCAGATCACCGTCACCCCTGTATTCACCGCGCACCCCACCGAGGTTGCCCGCCAGACCGTTCTGCTGAAGCGGCGCCGCATCGCACAACAGCTGGAACGGCTCGACCGCCTTCCGCTCCCGGCGGAAGAGGCGGAAAATTGCGAAAACAACATTCGCGCGGAAGTCACCTCGCTCTGGCAAACCGACGAAGTCCGCCTCACGAAACCGACGGTGGATGACGAAATCCGCATGGGCCTGCGCTACTATCGCCTTTCGCTGTTCGATGCGCTGCCGAAGATTTACGCCGAGGTAGCGGAATCTTTCCGCGATGTCTACGGGCTCGAACTGGATCCGGCCACTGTGCCCAGCCTGGTGCAACTGGGCTCCTGGATTGGCGGAGACCGCGACGGCAACCCGCTGGTCAAGCCCGCCTGCATCCGCGACGCTCTCGACGCTGGCTCGCAGCCTGGTCCTTCGCGAATACCTCTACGATGTCGAGTCACTCAGCGACCGTCTCAGTTCCTCGCGCCGGCAAACCGGAGTTTCCCCTGATCTGCTCTCGCGTCTCGGCCACTACGAGCGCACGATTCCGGGCGTGCATCTGGCGTGGGGACCGCACAACACGACCGAGAGTTATCGTCGTTTTCTCTCGTACATATTTCACCGGCTGCAGCAAAGCCGCGAGGCCGTGGACGCCGCTGCGTCCTACCGCGGCGCCACCGAGTTCGAGTCCGATCTGTTGCTGCTGCGGGACAGCCTGCACTCCCACCGCGGCGAACGGCTGGCCAGGACCTGGGTCGATCCCATCTTGCGCAAGCTGCGCACTTTCGGTTTCCACCTGCACACCCTCGACATCCGCCAGCACGCCCGCGTGCACGCGCAGGTGATCGAGGAACTTGGGCCCGACCTCGATCGCGAGCCGCAGTCCGCCGAGAGTCGGGAACTGCTCGACACCTTCCGCACCATCGCCCAACTCAAGAGTTCGCATCCCGCTCACTCCATCCGCCACTACATCATCAGCGGCGCCGAATCAGAGAATGACGTACTGGCGGTGGTTCGCCTGGCCAAAGCCAGCGGAGTTCAAGTCGCTGGATCAGCCAGCGACCCGGGACTAATGCCGGTCCCTCTGTTCGAATCCATCGACTCGCTGCGCGCCGCCGGAAGCGTCATGCGCCGCCTGTGGAGCGACCCCGCCTACCAGCCCCTGCTCGATTCCTGGGGACGCTGGCAGGAGGTCATGCTCGGCTACTCCGACTCCAACAAAGACGGCGGCATGCTGACCAGCACCTGGGAACTGTACAAGGCTCACCGCGAACTGCACGGCGCCGCACAAGAATCCGGCGTGAAACTGCGCCTGTTTCATGGCCGCGGTGGCACCGTGGGTCGTGGCGGCGGCCCCACCCACTCCGCCATCCTCGCTCAGCCCCCGGGCTGTTTCTCCGGACGCATCCGGGTCACGGAGCAGGGCGAAGTGCTCAACTGGAAATACGCCGACCCGGTGCTGGCGGAGTGGAATCTCGAACTGATGATCGCCGCCAGTCTGGAAGCGCTGACCCGGCCCGGACAAAAGCAGCCCGGACAAAAACACGAAGAGCCATCCCCGTATCCCGCCGGCTGGGAAGATGCGATCGAGGAAATGTCGCAGGAGGCATATCGCATCTATCGCCGCGAGATCGCCGACAGCCCCGATGTGCTGGAATACTTCGAGCAGGCGACCCCGGTGAACGAACTGGATGCCGCCCGCATCGGATCACGCCCCGCGCGCCGGACCAAAGGACGCCGGCTCGAAGACTTGCGCGCCATCCCCTGGGTCTTCGGATGGATGCAAAGCCGCCACGCCGTGCCCGCTTGGTTTGGCATGGGCCACGCCCTCGAGCAATTCACAAACCATGGGCCCGGGCACGAACAACTTCTGCGCCAGATTACGCGAGGCTTTCCCCTGTTCTCCGATCTCATCCGGAACGTGGAATTAGCCATGGCCAAGGCCGACCTCGGCATCGCACGGGTTTATTCGGGACTGGTCAAAAACGCGGCGCTGCGGAAACGCGTTTTCTCTCTGCTGGAGGAGGAATTCCTGCGCTCCCGCCGCATGATCCTCCGCATGACCGGCCAGCGCGAATTGCTGGGCCGTAATCGCGTGCTGGCCCGGTCCATCCGCCTGCGCAACCCCTACGTGGATCCCATGAGCCTGATTCAGGTCGAGCTTTTGCGGCGCAAGCAGCAGGGGCAACAGAGTTCGGAACTGGAGTACCCGCTGGGCGCAACCATCAACGGAATCGCCGCCGGCCTGCACAACACGGGGTAGGAAGAAACTTCATGCAGATTTCAGATTGCAGATTTCTAAAAGCACTTGAACAGATTCGATTCAAGTCGCCAGGCAAATCGTCAATCTTCAATCTGAAAATCTAAAATCTGCAATCTAAAATCTGCAATCCCTTGTGCAAGGCCGCTATTCTTTCGCACCTTCTTTAGCCCGGTCAGCGCTTTGGCCCGCGTCTTCGCGCGCGGTCTTCTTCTTGGCGGGCTGCCTGGCCGCCTCAGCCCGTTTTCGCTCCTGGTAGCGGCGGTCATGAAACTGTTGATCGGACGCTTGTTTCTTCATGCTCCTATCATGTCACAAATGCCGCCGCTGAGCTTCCTTTAGGTCGCTTCCTGTCCTTCGCGGTAACCATTTTCTTTTTTCAAATTCCCGGCTAACCGAACTCCGCTGTGCCAGTCTGTAGTATGGTATTCGGTCGGCTTGAAGGGTCTCTTCGCCCATTGCCAATGGAACTTGCTTGTCTCCTGATGCGTACCTTCTACCGGCCCAGTCGGTTCAATCCCAAATGATTTTTTCCTTCAAAAGAGGCTCTATGACGATTGCCCGCTTCCCTGCCGCGCTCGCGCTCGGTTTGACCATGTCCGCGGCCTTGTTTGCCACCCAGAACATGTCTGCCCAGAACGTCGGCATGACTTCCGCTCTGCCCGGCTCCAGCACAACCGAAGAAGCCAAGCAGCCCCAGCTCGAGCGCTTCGATCCCAACCTGGTCGACAAGACCCTCGATCCCTGCAACGACTTCTATAAATACGCCTGCAACAAGTGGCTGACTGCCAATCCCATCCCTCCCGACCAGGTGTTCTGGGGCACGGGCAGCAGCCTGGAGCTATGGAACGAGAACCTGCTGCGCGAAACCCTGGTAGCCGCCAGCGCCAACGATCCCAAGCGCAGCCCCGTCCAGCAGAAGATTGGCGACTACTGGGCCGCCTGCATGGACGAAAGCGGCATCGAGGCCGCCGCCCTGAAGCCCCTGCAGCCGGAACTGGAGCGCATCGCCTCCCTTAAGTCCAAGAAGGACATCACTCTGGAGATCGCGCACCTTCATCGCACATTCCCCGGAGCCTGGCAACAAGGCGACAACCAGACCAATTCCGCGTTCTTCGGCTTCACCGGACAGCAAGACTACGACGACGCCGCGAAGGTGGTCGCGCAGATCGATCAGGGCGGGCTCAGTCTTCCGAATCGCGACTACTACCTGAAGACCGACGAAAAATCGGTCGAGCTGCTCAAGAAATACCGCGCCCACGTGCAGAAGATGTTCACCCTGGCGGCCGAACCGGAAGCCCAAGCCACGGCCGACGCCGGCACCGTGCTCGAACTCGAAACCGCCCTGGCCCAGGCGCAGATGGACAACGTCAAACGCCGCAATCCCAAGAACATCAACAACAAGATGACTCTGGTTCAGCTGCGCGAATTGACGCCCTCGATCGACTGGGACGCCTATCTGAAAACCGTGAACGCCCCGGCCAGCGACCACTACATCGTCACCTCGCCCGACTTTTTCCGCGCCGAAAACAAGCTCATCGACGCGCATCCCGTCGAGCACTGGCAAGCCTACTTGCGCTGGCAGGTGATCCACCGCTCCGCCCCGTACTTGGACAAAGCCTTGGAGGACGAGAATTTCGCTTTCTTCGCCCACACCCTGGCCGGCGCCGAACAGCAGCAACCGCGCTGGCGGCGCTGTGTCCGTGCCGCCGACCGCGATCTCGGCGACGCACTCGGCCAGGCTTACGTCGACCGCGCTTTCCCGCCCGAGAGTAAGGCCCGCACCATCCAGATGGTCCACTCCATCGAAACCGCGCTGGGCTCGGACATTCAAAGTCTTACCTGGATGTCTCCCGCCACCAAAGAGCAAGCCATGGTCAAACTAAAGGGCATCGAAGACAAGATCGGATATCCCTCGCACTGGCACGATTATTCCAGCGTCAAGATCACCCGCGACAGCTATCTGAACAACGTTTCGGATGCCACGTCGTTCGAATTCGAGCGCTGGGTGGCGAAGGTCGGCAAGCCCGTCGACCGCACCGAGTGGACCATGACTCCGCCCACCATCAACGCGTATTACGACCCGCAGTTGAACACCATCAACTTCCCCGCCGGCATTCTGCAGCCGCCTTATTTCGACCCCACCAAGGACGACGCCGTGAACTACGGCGCCATCGGCATGGTCATCGGACACGAAATCATTCACGGCTTCGACGACCAGGGCCGCAAGTTCGACGCGCACGGAAACCTGCGCGACTGGTGGACTGCCGAAGACGCCAAACAATACGACGAACGCGGCAAGTGCATCTCCGACGAGTACACGCAGGAAGTTCCCGAGGCCGGCCCCGGCGTCAAACAAAACGGCCTGCTCACGCAAGGCGAGGACACTGCCGACAACGGCGGCATCCACCTTGCCCTGAGCGCGCTGGAAGCCGATCTGAAGCGGCAGGGCAAGTCGCTCGACGACAAAGGCCCCGACGGCTGGACTTATCGCCAGCGCTTTTTCCTGTCGAACGCGTATTCATGGTGTGCCAACGTTCGTCCAGAAATCACGCGCCTGATCGTCACCACCGACCCGCATTCCATGCCCATTTTCCGCATCGACAACGTGCTCTCGAACATGCCGGAATTCGAGCAGGCCTTCGGCTGCAAAGCCGGTCAGCGCATGGTGCGAGCCAACGCCTGCCGCGTCTGGTAGTCGCGGTCAGCGAAATAGAAGAGGGCCAGCGCAAGCTGGCCCTCTTTTCTTGCTACCCCCGCCGGGCTCATATGGCGACGGCCGCCTCGGCCGTCCCGCGAAGGCGAAGCCGGGCGGCCCCGTGGCCAGCCGGCCCACGCGGAGTCCCACCTCTACCGGTTAATGTCCTCCTTAGCCTGCAACCGCTTCACATAGCCTTCCAGCACGTTCTTGTTCGCATCCGGAGCCCCCACCAGCGAGAGCTTCATTTCTTTCACCGCACTGTCAAAGTCTCCCTGCGCGCTGTACACGCGAGCCATTCCCAGATGAGAAGTCCAGAAATCCGGGAACTTCTTGGCGTTGGAACGGAACAGCACGAGCGCCTCATCTTGTTTCTTTTCGCCTTGCAACTGCCGGCCATAGACATAAAGTTGCAGGGCATTCGCCTTGTCCAGCGCCTGGTTGCGGAAGGCTTCCGCATCCTGCTTGCGTCCCAGAGCCTCCAGAATGCGCGACTTGTTTATCAAATTGTCATAGCGCTCCTCGGCCTGAATCGACTGGTCCTCATCCTTCAGCGCTTCATCGAGATTGATCTTGTTGGCCAGGAAGTAGCCCGCCGCATCGTCCCACCCTTCCCAGTAATATTGATTGAGCCCGTGGATCTGTTTGCGAATGCTGGCGGTGACAATGTCGTTGACCTGCACCGCCACTTTAAAGGGCACGGCCAACTTGTCCCACCGCATGGTCACCATCGTGGAATCCGGCTTAACCTCGTCGAAGTCGTAAGTCAGCGCATCATGGGCCTCGGCCGCTTGCGGCTTCACGGTGACGCGCAGGGCGTCTTCCTCCTGCTTGTAGGTAAAGCTCCCCCAGGAGGTCGAGTTCTTCGAGAAGATCACGGTCCACTGCTTCTCGCCCGGGATCATGTGCAGGCCATACGTGCCCTTGTCGAGCGGCTGGCCTTCTATGGTGACCGGATCGCTGAACGTGATGGTCGTATTTTCGTTCGCGCCCGCGCGCCACACCTGCCCGTACGGCACCAGTTTGCCCCAGATCTGGCGTCCATTCGTCAAAGGCCGGTGATAGTTAATGGTGATGTCGGTGATGCCGATGCGCTGGGTCACCAGCGCGTGCTGGCTCTGCCGCGGCAGATTGAGCATCAAGGTTTCGGTGGTGGCGGTTTGCCCCTGACTAAGACTGGTTGCCAACAAAACACTGGACAACAAAACAAGCAGACGAACTCTGTGCATATGGGGAAGCTCCTTTTTTGCTGCTGAATCGAGCAGCAGATTCGGCACAACATGGATGGAAAAACAGGGATTGAGCACGTGCGTCTTCGCTGTTGATGTGTGGCTTTAGACGAGCAGCTGCTGCCAAAGTAAGCAGTAACGGTAAATGGGAGCGCTGTCGGGACCCAGGCTTTTCTTCGCGTCCTTTGCGTCTTTAACTTTGCGTCCTTTGCGGTAAAAGCTTTTCTCCGTTTCCAGCTTGACAAACCCTGCCCTTCAGAGCAAAATTCTCAAAGGCGAATAAAAAGCGAATACGCCTCCGCGGCTCCAGTCCATGAACACCAGCCCCGGCGCTCCCTGAAATCTTCCGAGGAATCTTATGTCTTCCGCAGTGGTTTCCACTTCGGCGGCCCCGGGCCGCCCTTTTGTCTTTGACGACGAAGCCGAGCTTGAGGCGGGTTCGCTCTCATTTGGAGCTAGCCCGCAAGGCTTATGCGGGGACAGCCGCCCTCGGCTGTCCGGTCGAGCGAAGCTCGACGGTTATGCCAGCTCGGCGGCAAAAATTCTGCCGTCGAGCGTGACCCCGGCCTCGCAACTGATCATCCGCCCCGCGCCCGAGATGGTATCGAGCGGCATCCCCGCCATCGACGCCCTAACCGGAGGCCTGCCCCGCGGATGCCTGACCGAAATCTGCGGTCCCGCCTCCTCGGGACGCACCACCTTGCTCCTGGCCGCTCTGGCCGCCGCTACTCGCCGCGGAGAATTCTGCGTTGTGGTCGATGCCAGCGATGCTCTCGATCCCCGCTCCGCAGTCGCCGCCGGCGTGGAGTTGGAGCGCTTGCTGTGGGTGCGCTGCGGCGACGATGCTCCGCCAAAAACTTCCCCGCGAAAATCCAGCACAACCCAAAACGGGTGCCCCATTTCTCGCGCGTCCTTTGCGCGAGAAGTGGGAGAGGCATCCCAAGTCACTTTCGATTTCGACTCCACTGGATCGAAAGAAAATGGTAAGCGACAATCCGACCATCGTCTGGAACAAGTCCTGCGCGCCACCGATTTACTTCTCGAAAGTGGCGGCTTCGGCCTGATCGTCCTCGATCTCGGCGATCTGCCGGCGCAGGCCGCTCGCCACATCCCGCTGACCACCTGGTTCCGCTTCCGCCGCGCCATCGAGCACACCCCCACAATCCTGCTGGCGATCGAGCAGCAAGCCATCGCCGGTAGCTGCTCTACCTTGTTGCTGCAACTGGGCGCAACCGATGAGTCAGCCGCGAAGCGGCGAACGATTGCAGCCCACAGCGCAAGCTGCGGGTTAGTAGGCGAAGACGAGCAAGCCCCGGAGGGGCGAACGAAAATCACTCCGCCCGCGCCACCCAAATATCCCGCGCACGCGCAACTGCTGACCGGGCTGAATATCACCGCGGAACTAATCCGCTCCCGCCTGGACCGGAAACCCGTCCATTCCGTGGCGTTCGCCACCAAAACCGCCTGGGCCGGATGAAAGAGATGAAACCAAATTTCTCAATTACCAAATCACAATTATCTAAATGATCCATGCCCTTCGCCTGCATCTACGTGCCGAATTTTCCTGTGGCGGCCGCCTTACGCGCCGAACCGGAACTGCAGACGCGCCCCATCGCCATTCTCGAAGGCAAGCCTCCCCTCGAAACAATTATCGCGGCCAATGAAAAAGCCGCTCGCAAGGGCATCGCGCCCGGCATGACCAAGACCCAATCCGAACTGTGCGCAGAACTCGCCTTGCGCCTGCGCTCTCCGCTGCAGGAATTCGCCGCGCACGCCGCCTTGCTCGACTGTGCCCAGTCGTTCTCCCCTTGTGTGGGAGACGCCGCCTGCGACACCGTCCTCCTCGATCTCACAGGCATGGAATCCCTCTTCGGATCGCCGCCGGAAATTTCTCGCGCCATCCACAATCGCGCTCTCAGACTCAGACTCGAAGCCAACGTCGCCGTGGCTTCCAATCCCGATGTGGCCCTGCTCGCCGCCCGTGGTTTTCCCGGCGTCACCGTGATTTCCGCAGGCAAAGAAGCAGAGCAATTAGGATGTCTGCCCGTCGAAGTTCTGTTTGCCGATCGTCAGGAAGCAGACGAGAAAAAAGCCGCCGCCCGCCTGCTCGAAACCCTCGAACGCTGGGGCATCCGCAACCTGCGCGCGCTGGCCGCGTTGCCGGAAGTTGCTCTCAGCGAGCGTCTCGGACAAGAAGGCCCGCGCTTGCAGCAGTTGGCGCGTGGCACCGCTTTGCGCACGCTGGTTCCGGTGGAAGAGCTGATGCGGTTTGAAGAAGCCATCGAACTGGAACATCCCATCGTTCTGCTCGAGCCACTGGCTTTTCTGCTGAACCGCCTGCTCGATCAACTTTGCGCGCGCCTTGGGTCGCGAGCTCTATCGACGCAAGAACTGCGTCTCACGCTCGATCTAGAAAGTTTCATGTCACGAAATCAACCATCAACCATCAGCCATCAACAATTCGTCCGCACCCTGCGCCTGCCTCTTCCCATGCTCGACCCCAAAGTATTCCTGAAATTGCTGCAACTGGATTTAAATGCGCATCCCCCGGGCGCACCCATCGTTAAAATCCATCTGGCCGCGGACCCGGCACGCCCGCGCTCCGCCCAGGGCGGCCTGTTTCTGCCGCCAACGCCGGAGCCGGAAAAACTGGAACTCACCCTGGCCCGCATCGCCAGCCTGGTCGGCGTAAGCAAAGTCGGCGCCCTGGAGTTGCTCGACACGCATCATCCCGAAGGATTCCGCATGCAACGCTTCGTGGCCGAGGCTCCACAAGAAAGTCAGCGCGAGAAAGCCTCAGATGCGGCAGAAGAAGAATCGCCCGTCACCGCCCTGCGCCGCTTCCGTCCTGCGCTGCGCGCCAACGTGACTCTGGAAAACGGCCATCCTGCGCATTTGGTGTGTAAGAAGAAAGAAGTGCAGGGCAGCGTGCTCTGGAAGGCCGGCCCCTGGCGCGCTTCCGGCGACTGGTGGGAGCGCGAAGCCTGGTCCCGCGACGAGTGGGACATCGCTTTGCAAAACACCGCTCGGCAAAATAATGACCTGCGAAATGGCGATGCAATTTCTTTCTACCGCCTCGTGCACGATTTACTAGGAGGCGGCTGGTTCGTGGAAGGAACGTATGACTGAAAAAACTTTAACAGCCTTTCACAGAGACACAGGGGCTCAGAGAAAACCTTGGAAAGTCTTGCTTGTTTTTCTTTAGGTCTTCTCTGTACCTCTGTGCCTCTGTGTCTCTGTGGTGAATGTTTGTCCTACGTCGAACTTCACGCCCGCTCCGCTTTCAGCTTTCTCGAAGGCGCGTCTCTGCCCGAGGACCTGGCCGCGGTCTGCGCCCAGCTTAGTCTGCCCGCTATGGCGTTGCTCGACGCCAACGGTGTTTACGGCGCCCCGCGCTTTCACCTGGCCGCAAAGAAAGCAAAAATCAAAGCACACATTGGCGCGGAAGTGTCGGCCAATATATTTTCACCACGGAAGTCACAGAGACACAGAGAAAAATAAAAAACAAATTAAGAATTCCTCCGTGACTCCGTGTCTCCGTGGTGAGTTTCGCCTTCCTCTCCTCGTCTCCACCCGCACCGGCTATCAAAACCTCTGCCGCCTGATCACCAAAATGAAATTGCGCGCCAAAACGAAGAAAGGTGAAGGCGCAGTCTGCAGAGAAAAAGACGAACTCGAAGAGCACGCCGCTGGCCTCATCTGCCTTACCGGCGGCGCGGAGGGCCCGCTGGCCGCGGCCTTGCAGCAAGGCGGCATCGATGAAGCCCGCCGTCACGTCGATCAACTCGTCGGTATCTTCGGCCACAAAAATGTCTACATCGAACTGCAGCGTCACTTCCAGCGCGAAGAAGAATCCCGCAACCGCGCTGCCATCAGCATCGCGCGTTCCCTGAATCTTCCTTTGCTCGCGACCAACGGAGTCTGCTACGCCACCGCCAAAGCCCGCGAACTCTGCGACGCCTTCACCGCCATCCGCCACCACCACACGCTCTCGACCGCCGGACGCCTGCTTTCCCGCAACTCCGAGCGCTTTCTGAAATCCGCGCAGGAGATGCAGCAACTCTTCGCCGACCTGCCCGAAGCCATCACAAACACGCTCGAACTTTCTTCGCGCCTCGAATTCTCGCTGAACGATCTCGGCTACGAATTCCCGCGTTATCCCGTGCCCGAAGGCGAGACCATGAATTCCTTCCTGCGCGAGCGCTCCTGGGAAGGTTTCCAACAACGTTACGGTCGCGCCAAGCCCGACCTGCAGACTCGCGCCCGCAGTCAGATTGAAAAAGAACTGAAGCTCATCGAAAAACTAAAGCTCGCCGGATACTTCCTCATCGTCTGGGACCTCATCCGCTTCTGCCGCGCGCAAAACATTCTCGTGCAAGGCCGCGGATCGGCCGCCAACAGCGCCGTCTGCTACTCGCTCGGCATCACCGCCGTCGATGCCGTCAGCATGGAACTGCTCTTCGAACGTTTTCTTTCCGAAGAACGCGGCGAGTGGCCCGACATCGATCTCGACCTGCCCAGCGGCGACGAGCGCGAAAAAGTCATTCAATATCTTTACAAACGTTACGGCGAACGCGGCGCCGCCATGACCGCCAACGTCATCACCTATCGCAACCGCATGGCCGCGCGTGAAATGGGCAAAGCGCTGGGCTTCGACCCGGAAACGCTCCAGAAAATTTCCGCCGCCGTCGCCACCTGGGAATTCCACGACGAAAATGACGCACTCGACCGCCGCTTCCGCGACGCCGGACTCGACCTCACCCATCCCCGCCTGCGCAAATATTACGAACTCTGCCTCGCCGTGCAGGACATGCCGCGCCATCTCGGCCAGCACTCCGGCGGCATGGTCATCTGCCAGGGACAACTCGATTCCGTCGTGCCGCTCGAACCCGCGTCCATGCCCGGCCGCGTGGTCGTGCAATGGGATAAAGAAGACTGCGCCGACATGGGCATCATTAAAGTCGATCTGCTCGGCTTGGGAATGATGGCCGTGCTCAAGGATTCCATCGAACTCATTCGCGATCACTATCACGAAGAGGTGGATCTTGCGCATCTTCCGCCCGACGACCCGCCGGTCTATTCCGCCTTGCAGCAGGCCGACACCATCGGCTTGTTCCAGGTGGAAAGCCGCGCCCAAATGTCATCGCTGCCGCGCCTGCGCCCACAGCGCTTTTACGACATCGTGGTGCAGGTCGCGATCATCCGCCCCGGCCCGATTGTCGGTCAGATGGTAAATCCATTTATTCAGCGCCGCCAGGGGCGCGAGGCCGTCACTTACGCGCACCCATCGCTCGAACCCGTGCTCAAACGCACGCTCGGCGTCCCGCTGTTTCAGGAGCAACTGCTGCGGCTCGCCATGATCGCCGCCAACTTCACCGGCGGAGAGGCCGAAGAACTGCGCCGCGCCATGGGCTTCAAACGCTCCCAGGCGCGCATGAAAGAAATCGAAGCCCGGCTGCGCTCCGGCATGACCCAAAATAAAATCCCGCCCAAAGCGCAGGAAGAAATCATTCTCTCCATCACCTCCTTCGCGCTCTACGGATTCCCCGAATCCCACGCCGCCAGCTTCGCCCTGATCGCCTACGCCAGCGCCTATTTAAAGTGCCACTACCTCGCCGCCTTCACCGCCGCCCTGCTCAACAACCAGCCCATGGGATTTTATTCACCGGCCACCATCGTCAAAGATGCGCAGCGTCACGGCCTGAAAATGCTGCCCGTCGATGTGACCAAGTCAGAATGGATGTGCACGCTGGAACTGGATTGTAGGGCGTGGGCGCTGCGCATAGGCCTGCGCTATGTCCGCGGCCTGCGCGAAGAAGCCGCTCAGGCGCTCGTCCGCGAACGCTTAAAAGCTCCCTTCGCATCTATCCACGATCTCACCCGCCGCGTCCCCGAACTGCGTAAAGACGAACTCACCACCCTGGCCGAAATCGGTGCGTTGAATGCAGTTTCTGGTTTCCACCGCCGCGACGCCCTCTGGCAAGTCGAGCGCGCCGTCCGCGCCTCCGGACCGCTACTCGAACAACAGCCCGAGCCCGACTCCCCTTCCCCGCTCCAGCCCATGAACCACGAAGAGCGCCTGGTCGCCGACTTCCACGGCACCGGACTCACCGTCGGCCCGCATCCCATGGCCTATCGCCGCGCCTGGCTCAATGCCATGGGCATCCGCCGCGCCAGCGATCTGCGCGACATTCCCAGCGGCAAGCGCCTTCGCATCGGAGGCTGCGTCATCACCCGCCAGCGTCCCGGCACCGCCAAAGGATTTGTGTTTTTAAGTTTGGAAGATGAAACCGGCGTGGCCAACGCCATCATCACGCCCGATTTATTTCACCGCAACCGCCTGCTTCTGGCCAGCGAGCGCTTCCTCGCCATCGAAGGCATTCTGCAGAATCAGGACAACGTCATCTCCGTCAAAGCCGAACGCGTGCAACCGCTGTTCGTCACCAAAGCCGAAACCGTCTCCCACGACTTCCACTAGCTGGCTACCGACCACCGTCCACTGTCCACTGCTTTTCACTTCCCCCCGTAGCTCACTCTCCAGATCGAGTTCGACCCATCGTCGCTCACCAGCAGCGACCCGTCCGGCGCCACCGTAATCCCCACCGGACGCCCCCACACTTGCCCGTCCGGCAGCACAAATCCGGTCAGGAAATCTTCATACTCCCCCGTGGCGTGTCCCGTCTGATGCAGCGGCACGCGAATCACTTCGTAGCCCACCCGCACCTTCTTGTTCCACGATCCATGTTCCGAGGCAAAAATGTCTCCCTTATATTCGGCGGGAAATTTGTCCGCCTCATAGAACGTCAATTGCAGCGACGCATTATGCGGCTGCAATAAGACGTCCGGCACGATCACCTTCTCCTTCAACTCCGGATGCTTCCCCGCCTGCCGCGGATCCTGATGCCCTCCGATGTACCACCACGGCCAGCCGTAGAATCCGCCCTCCTGCACATGCGTGATGTAATCCGGCACAAGATTGTCGCCCAGCGCGTCGCGCTCGTTCACCGAGCACCACAACTCGCCCGTTTCACGGATTCACCGCGATCCCGCCCCCCGGATTGCGAATGCCGTAGGCATACACGCTGAGCGTGCAGTTCGCCGGATCACACGTCAGAATGTCTGCCCGATCCTTTTCCCCCGGATGCGTGTCGGGATCGTCATCATTCGACCCTGAACCCACGGCCACAAACATCCTCTTGCCATCCAAAGAAAAATCGAGCGCCCGCGTCCAATGCCCGCCGCCCGAAGGCAGATCGGCAATGTGCTGCGACGGGCCGCTGGCCTTCAAATCCCCGTTGTGATAAGGAAAGCGAATCACCTCGTTCGTGTTGCCGATATAGATCCACTGCGGGTCCGGTCCCGGTGGATAAAACGCAATCCCGTACGGGCGCTTCAGGCCCTCGGCGAAAACCTGCATCTGTTCCGGCTTGCCATCGCTGGTCATGCCCCGAAACACGCGAATGCGTCCAGCACTGCTCTCGGCCAGGAAAATGTCGCCATTGGGAGCGGTCCGCAGCAATCGCGGATTGTCCAGCCCCGCCGCGTAGAGTTCCACCTTGAACCCGGCCGGCGCCACCGGCCACACGTTTGCCGGACGCGCTACCACCTCCGCACCGTTGCTCGACGAATCGGTCGCATACGGCGCTGGAAGATCCTTAACCGTGATCTTGCGCGTCGTCCCCGGCGACTCATAGCGAAAGTCCGTGAACGGCGCGTGCGGTGCAGGATCCTTCAACGGCGACGCCATCGCCGCCGCCGGGGTCGCCGAACTTGCGGCCGGCCCAGCTTTGCCCGCGGCCAGCGCTTTCACATAGGTCACAATCTGCCAGCGCTTCTGCGCCGGCAGAAACGCCCACGACGGCATCCCGTTATCCTTGCTTCCCTTGGTGATGAACCAGAACACCTCGCCCGAGGTAACGCCCTCGAGCTTGCCATCCACCAGCGATGGCACATTGCCCGTTCCCTTTCCCGTCTTGCCATGGCAGGAGAGACAGTTCCTGGCATACAGCGGCTTGCCCGCATCCACCCCCGCCTGCCGCCCCTCGTAGGGATTCACCTGGGCTTTGGCCGAGGCCGGCGCATTCTGAAAGGGCTTGTCAATCGCTTGTAAACGCACTGTGGGAAAAAACGCGAAGAGAACCGCAAAGACAATCGTGCTGGCAGCCAGACGCATAGGCCTATCCTCGGGAGAAGATTTTCCCCCTTAGATTAAACGTTGCGCGCAAAGGATGCGAATCCCGGGCTTTGTTGGTAGCGCTACCGGGAATCGAACCCGGGTTTGAAGATTGAGAATCTTCCGTCCTAACCCCTAGACGATAGCGCCCCGAAGCTGAGATCAAATTATAACAAAGGGCAGTTTTCCCTCCGCCCGCCCCATCGCGAACATTCTGCGCCGCACCCTCTTCCATCGCACCCATTTCATTCTGGAATTTCCGCTCCCTCGCATCGTTTTTTTTTATACAAAGTCTTCTCCTCCACAGGCCAATATGGCCTATAGTAGATATATCTCCGCCAACCAATTTTATTGGGCACCACGAAATCGCGGGGGCAACGTGTATGTTGTTCATTCATCAACAAATCCAATCATTCCTACACTTAGGATCATGCAAGGAGTATCCCACCATGGCGAAACCAAAATCCCCAAAAAACAAGTACGAAGCCTTCACCACAAACAGCGTCACGCCTCCCGCCTCCAAGGTCCCGGACACCGCCGAGACGGCACCGGTCAGGACCGAGGCCATGAAGACCGAGGCCAGCACGACCGAAACTGGCACGACCGGAACCAGCATGACCGCAACTAAGAAGAACGGCGCCAGCAAGACCGAGAACAGGAAGATGGGCATCGTGAAGACCGACGCCCGCGCGACCCTGGTCCCCATCAACCTGGAGGACGAGATTCGCAGCCTGGCCTACCTGCTCTCCGAGCGCCGCGGCTTTGAAGCCGGTCACGAAGCCGAGGACTGGCTGACGGCGGAGCGCGAGGTTCGGCAGCGCTACCACCAGCAGCGCGCATAGAGCATTCCGCGCCCTGCCACTGTTCGGCGGCCGAACCCGGGCCGCCGCTTCCCGGCGGATATCTGTGCCAGGTCCCCCTGATTTCGCGATTCCACGGGCCAGTCGCGTTCGGTTTTTCTCTGGTCCAACTTCCTGGTGCAGCAGTGTCCTTCTCACCGTGTCCTACTGGCATCATTTTTCTGTGGCCTCGGGTTGCCTGTACCGCGAGTTTCTGAAAAAATGACTGGGGGTTCCCCCACAATGGCGCAAATCGGAAGTTATGCCTTACTCCTCGCTCTGGCACTGAGTCTTTATTCGTTTGGAGCGGGTCTGCTCGCTCTGGTCTTTCAGGATGATCCCGCCTGGGGGCGCGTGGGCGAAACCGCGCGCCGCGCCGGCGTCGCCCTTTTCGGAGCGGTACTGTTGGCCGCCATCGCGCTCGTCGTTTCTGCCTTCCGCGACGATTTCACCATCGCCTACATCTTCCACCACAGCAACCGCGATCTCTCCGGCCCTTACAAATTCGCCGTCTTGTGGTCCGGCCAGGAAGGCTCACTGCTGTTCTGGTCGCTGCTGCTGGCCGCCTACGGCTTCGTCTTGCGCCTGCGCTACAAGACCGACCCCCGGCTCTTCGCCTACGCCTCGGTCGTCCTCGCTGGAGTGCAGATCTTCTTCCTGCTGCTGGTGAATATCGCCGCCAACCCCTTCGGCCTGCTCGAAGGCCCGCTGCGCGCCGACGGCAGCGGCCTCAACCCGCTGCTGCAGTATCCCGAGATGGTCATCCATCCGCCCATGCTCTACCTGGGCTACGTCGGCTTCACCGTGCCTTTCGCCTTCGCCTTGGGCGCTCTCATCATGAAGTATCCCGGCGAGAAATGGATTCACATCACCCGCCGCTGGACCATGGTCACCTGGGGATTCCTGACCTGCGGCATTTTTCTCGGCGCCCACTGGGCCTACTCCGTGCTGGGCTGGGGCGGCTACTGGGGATGGGACCCCGTCGAAAACGCCTCCCTCATGCCCTGGCTCGTCGGCACCGCCTTCCTGCACTCGGTCATGATGCAGGAAAAACGCGGCATGCTGAAGGTCTGGAACATGTGGCTCGTCTTCGCCACCTTCTGGCTGGCGATTCTCGGAACGTTCCTCACCCGCAGCGGCATCATCAGTTCCGTTCACGCCTTCGCCCAGTCCTCCATCGGCAGCTGGTTCGCTTACTTCCTCGCCATCACGTTCGCGGTCTTCGTTTTCTTCTTCTTCAAGAACAAGGACCATCTGAAGAGCGAACACAAGCTCGAAGCCATCGTCTCCCGCGAGTCCAGCTTCTTGTTCAACAACCTGCTCTTCGTGCTGCTCTGCTTCACCGTACTCTGGGGAACCTGGTTCCCGAAGATCTCCGAACTGGTGCAAGGCAACAAAGTCACCGTGGGCGCTCCTTTTTATAATCGTGTAGCCATCCCAGTCGCCCTGCTGCTCCTGATCCTCACTGCCGTGGGCCCGCTGTTGGCGTGGCGCAAAACCTCTCTAGAGAGCCTCAAGCGGAACTTCTTGTGGCCCACTCTCGGCGCCATCGCCGTAGCTCTGTTCCTGCTGATCACGCCCCGCAGCTGGGGTTCGCCTTTCGGTCTGCGCCCCTGGCAGGACGTTTCTTATTTCTACTCGCTGATGGCCATCGCCCTGTCCGTCCTGGTCACGCTCACCGTAGCCAGCGAGTTCTACCGCGGCGGCAAGGTGATTTCCGGACACACTGGCCAGGGCATGTTTGCCTCCATGGTGCAACTCACGCACCGCAACACTCGCCGCTACGGCGGATACATTGTTCACTTCGGCGTCGTGGTCGTCATCATCGGACTCGCCGGCTCCGCCTTCAATCAGGAAAAGGAGCAGGAAATGGGCTACGGCGACAAGATGACCATCGGCTCCTACACCCTCATCTGCCGCTCCTACACCGAGGAGGACAACCCCAACTACGGCAGCGAATGGGCCGTCCTCGACGTGTATAAAGGCGGCGAAAAGATCGACACGCTGACCCCAGAGCGCCGTTTCTACCACGCCAGCCAGCAGACCTCGACCATGCCTTACATCCGGTCCACCCCTGAGTGAGGATCTCTACCTGGTGTACGAAGGTCTGAACCAGGACACCGGCCGCCCCATCCTCAAAGCCCACTTGAACCCGCTGGTCATGTGGATCTGGCTGGGGGTCTGGATCATTCTCGGCGGCACCGTCCTGGCCCTGGTGCCGAACGCACCCGCCCCAGTCCGCGTTCCGTCAGCAAGATTGCTGGAGCACGCAGTTCCAGCGGTCACAGGAGATTGACTCGTGAATGTGGGGACAGCCGCCCTCGGCTGTCCGTCGGGCGCAGCCCGGCCATTTTGATTGCGGAAGGGAATACTATGACGAGACTAAACTCGAGCCTCCGCCGCGCTCTCCATTGTGGCCTGCTCGGGCTCGCCGTCTTCGCCCTCGTCGGCGCCGGCGATCCCGCTTCCCGCTTCAACGATCTCGGCCACCAACTGATGTGCATCTGCGGCTGCAACCAGATTCTGCTCGAATGCAACCACGTCGGCTGCCCCGACTCCGACGGCATGCGCAACGAACTGATGGCCGCCGTCACCCGCGGCGACAGCGACAGCCTGGTCGAGCAAGCCTTCGTGCAGAAATACGGCCCCACCGTGCTCGCCGCGCCCACCAACAAGGGCTTCGATCGCACCGCCTGGATCATCCCCTTCGCTCGCCCTCGGCCTCGGAATGGTCACGGTCATACTCGTGGTTCGCTCCTGGAAGAATCGCCCCGCGCCCGCCCTTGCCGATGGCCTGCGCCCGGTTCGCGGCGCCGAACTCGAACAATTCCGCGACCAGGCCCGCAAGGATACTGACTTATGACCTTCGAATTAGCCGTGCTGCCTTCTCGTCACCGCTGCCACGCTCTTTTACGTCTTCTACCTTCCCGGCAAACTTTTTCTCGGCCCGGAGAAGACGCGCGCCTCCTACCTGCGCGAACGCAAAGACGCCGTCTACGAAAACTTGCGCGACCTGAACTTCGAGTACAAGGCCGGCAAAGTGCCCGACGTCGACTACCAGTCGCTGAAAACGTCGCTGCAGGACGAAGCCGCCACCCTGCTGGCCGAAATCGCGCGCCTCGATGCCAAAGCCGCCGCCGCACCCAGAAAAGCGAGATCATGAAAAAATCCCAAACCTCTGTCATCCTGAGCGGAGCGAATGCTTCGCGAAGCAAAATATTCGCGGAGTCGAAGGACCCCGGGTTCGTCGCTCACAACCTGCGGCCTCTTCAGGAGTTTTCGCCGAGCTCCGGCCGCGGTCTCATGTCGATCGCCCTCGCTCTCCTCCTCCTCTCCACCCTCGCCTCCGCCCAAACCCTCACCGGTACGGTGAAGAACGCCACCACCGGCAAGCCCGCCGCCGGCGACGAGGTCGTCCTGCTCAGCCTCGGCCAGGGCATGGAAGAAGCCGGACGCACCAAGGCCGACGCCAAAGGCAATTTCTCTTTCAAACTCGACAACGCCCAGTCCCCCCACCTCGTCCGTGCCATTCATGAGGGCGTCACCTATCACCGCATGGCCCCTCCGGGAACCACTTCCGTCGAGGTCGAAGTCTACGATGTGGGCAAGAAAATCGAAGGCATCGAAGTCGTCGCCGACGTCATGCGCGTTCAGGTCGAGCAGGGACAGCTTGAAATCATGCGCGCCTTCGCCGTGCAGAACACCTCCAAGCCTCCACGCACCCAGATGAACGAGCACAATCTCGAGTTCTACGTTCCCGAAGGCGCGAAGATCGTCGAAGGCTCGGCCATGACCGCGAACGGCAACCCTCTGAACACCGCGCCCGTCCCGGAAGACGACAAGAAGACCCGCTACTCTTTCCTTTTCCCGCTCCGCCCCGGCACCACTCAGTTCGAGGTCGCCTACCAGCTTCCCTACACCGGCAGCGCCAACATCGATCCCAA
Organism: uncultured Acidobacteriaceae bacterium; assembly: GCA_963825155.1. GTDB lineage: Bacteria > Acidobacteriota > Terriglobia > Terriglobales > Acidobacteriaceae > Sulfotelmatobacter. Next base: position 579,606 of record CAWGRZ010000012.1, read on the forward strand.
AAGCATTTATCCTTTGCAGCATTTCGTCGCCATTCTGCCCAAGAGCATGCAGTTCTCCGCCGCTCCCGGCACCACCTTCCAGCCCATGAACGATCCCCAGCAGCCCGACGCCAACGTGCAGGTGGCCTCCGGCGCCGCCGCTGGGTCAGACTCTGGCGTTCAAAGTTTCCGGAGAAGGTACGCTGCAGGCCCGCAATGAGAACGGCGGCGCGCCCAGCGCAGGCCCCTCCACTCAGAATGACAATCGTCCCGGCGGCGGCCTCGGACCGCCCATCGACGCTCCCGATCCTCTGCAAAAATATCGCTGGTGGATTCTCGGCGGCTTTGCCCTGGCCTTGGTGGTCGGCGGCGTCTTCGTCGCCTCGCGGCAACAAGCCGCCAACCGCGCCGCCCGCTCCAAGGGGAAAGCTCTTACCCTCGAAGACGACGACTACGCAGAAGCTCCGCGCCGCGCGCGAAGTCCGCTCAAACGAGAGCCGGTCAAGCGAGAACCAGCCAGTCGAGAACCGCCCCCGCGAAGCCCGCCCTCAGCCCTCCGCCGCGCTCCGTTCTCCTTCTTCCATGCTGCTCGAAGGCCTGAAAGAAGAGCTCTTTGAACTCGAAGTCGAACACAAGCAAGGCCGCATCAGCCAGCAGGAATACGACAAGGCCAAAGCCGCCCTCGACCATACCCTGCAGCGCGCCCTGAAACGCGAAGCCGCCAAACAAACCTGACCCCAGCTGAGCCCATGTGGGGACAGCCGCCCCCGGCTGTCCCGCCGGGCAAAGCCCGGCAGGGGTCAAAACTCCATCAGCAAGAGAACTGGGAATCGCACGGACTTCCAGTCGTGCGGCTAGACCGCCGCGAAGTACCGCGGCCTCAACGGTCTGCTGGAAAAGCCCGCCTTTGGCTTCTGTTTTGAAAGGGCGCGGCTTCCAAGCCGCGCCCTAAGTCGTTCCAGATAAAATACCGGCTTCAGCCGCCGCTCCGTAACCGGATTGAAAAAGTGCAGCCCCACAGTGAGCCCCCGCCGCCAAACCCACCTAACTACTTGCCCCTCAAGATTTTGCCCGTAACTCATTGAGCCCCATAGTTTAATTCTCAATTTCCCGCTAACTCAATGATTCCAATAGATCGGGGAGGAGGAGGGGGGAGGGGGGGTACCCCCTTGCGTCGTGGCGTTTTCCCAAAGCGGGACGCATGCATCTCCCCACTCGGCGTAACATCCAATCAGTAGGGATAAACCAAATTATGGGAAACATGTTTAAGACCGCCTTCCTGCTGACGCTGATGACGTTGCTGCTGATGTTCATCGGTCGCTATTTCGGCGGCCAGAACGGGATGTTCCTGGCCCTCATCTTCGCCGCCGTCATGAACTTCGTCTCTTATTTCTATTCCGACAAGATCGCATTGGCCGCCTATCGCGCCCAGCCCGTCACGCGCGAACAGCTTCCCCGCGCCTACGCTGCCGTCGAACGCCTCACCCAGAAAATCGGCATTCCCATGCCGAAGATTTACGTGATCCCGACCGAGTCGCCCAACGCCTTCGCCACCGGACGCAACCCGCAGCACGCCTCGGTCGCCGTAACCCATGGCATTTTGGGCTTACTGACTGACGAAGAACTCGAAGGCGTCCTCGCCCACGAACTCGGCCACGTCAACAACCGCGACATCCTGATCAGTTCCGTCGCCGCCACCATTGCCGGCGCCATCACCATGCTGGCCAGCATGGGACGCTGGGCCATGCTCTTCGGCGGCTACGGAGGCGGAGACCGCGACCGCCGCGGAGGCGGCGGCTTGGCTGCGCTCTTCATGCTGATCGTTGCCCCCATCGCCGCAACCCTGATCCAGCTTGCCGTCTCGCGCTCCCGCGAGTATCAGGCCGACGCCACCGGCGCCCATTTCACCGGCAATCCCTACGCCCTGGCCAGTGCCCTGCAAAAGCTGGACGCCTACTCGCGACGCGTGCCTCTCCAGGCCACCCCCTCCACCGCGCACCTGTTCATCATCCAGCCATTTCTGGGAATGAATTTTGGAAGCCTGTTTTCCACCCACCCCCCGATCGCGAAGCGCATCGAGCGCCTGACCGGCAGGCCCGCGGAGTTTACACAATGAGGCTCAGCTCTCAGCTCTCAGCTTGAACCGCTGCAAGAGCGACAAATAGTTGCGTTCCAAACGAGGAATGAAGAGAGAAGTGAGGTTTTTAGCTGAGAGCTGATGGCTGATGGCTGATAGCTGACAGCTTGGTCCTATGACGTAGGTAACTCCGCTCCTCGCATCACCCGATAGTAGAATCGAAAACAATGTCGCCCGAGACCGCCATCGCCGTTTCCCACAAAGCTGCCGAACTTGAAAAGGCTCTTCGCCGCGTGATTCGCGGCAAGGATGACGTTGTCCGCCTCGCGCTGGTCAGCATTTTCGCCCGCGGACACCTGCTCATCGAGGGCGTTCCCGGCGTTGGCAAAACCACGCTCGGACAAGCGTTGGCGCGCGCCATCGATTGCACCTTTCAGCGCGTGCAGTTCACCAGCGACATGCTGCCCTCCGACGTTCTCGGCATTTCGGTCTACTCGGCGCTGGAGCAGGAATTCGAATTCAAGCGCGGTCCCGTCTTCACCAACGTTCTTCTGGCCGACGAGATCAACCGCACCACGCCCAAGACGCAATCCGCGTTGCTCGAAGCCATGAACGAAGGCCAGGTCACCGTCGACGCGCATTCCTATGAGTTGCCCCAACCTTTTCTGGTGATCGCGACCCAGAATCCCGTGGAACACCACGGAACGTATCCCCTGCCCGAATCGCAACTCGACCGCTTTCTCATGCGCGTGCGCATGGGATATCCCGACCCGCTGGCCGAGCGCGAAATCCTGCGCTCCGAAGCGGGTGTGTCGCAAATGGCAGACCTTCGCCCCGTCCTCTCTGGCGCCGATGTGCTCGAAATGCAGCAGGCGGTAAAGCAGGTTCGAGTGGACGAGTCGCTGGTCACCTACGCTCTGGAAATCGTGGCTCGGACGCGCGCCTCGGAATTTCTCTCGCTCGGCGTCTCGCCCCGCGGCTCGCAGGCTCTGTATCGCGCCGCGCAAGCCATGGCCTTCCTCGAAGGCCGCACTTTCTGCACCCCCGAAGATTTCAAGCCGCTGGTTGTCCCCGTCTTCGCCCACCGCGTAGTGGTGAGCGGCCTCTACGCCTCGACGCTGCGAAAATCGGAGCAGTCGGATCAGGTCCTGAAAGAGATCGCCGAGAACGTTCCCGTGCCGGTGTAAGAACAGTGGTTTCGTTCTTCTCTGATTTACTACGAAGGCTATAATTCTCCCATCATGTCCTTCTTACGTTTCCTCATGCTGCTCTCGCTGATCGCCTGGATCGGTGGGTTGATCTTCTTTGCCTTTGTGCTTGCGCCCACGGCCTTTCAGGTTCTGCCCACCACACATCTGGCCGGCAACCTCGTCGGACGCGCGCTGGGCAAACTGCACTGGATCGCCATCGTCTCCGGATTCGTGTTTCTGGCCAGTTCCCTGCTCTACAGCCGCCTTACCGACGGAACGGCCCATGTGTTCGCGATGCGTCACGTGCTCATCTGCGTGATGCTCGGGCTGACACTGCTCTCGCAGTTCTGGATTATCCCGCGCATGGACACGCTGCGCGCTTCGGTGGGAGACTTTGCCACGGTGCCGCTGGATAATCCCGCCCGCATGCAGTTCGACGCTTTGCACGTATGGTCAACGCGGGTGGAAGGCGCGGTGCTGCTGCTGGGCTTGGTGGCGGTTTATCTGACTGCCCGCACCTTCAGTCAGCGTTGACGAGTCTCAAACTCACAAAAATCCAGAGCCTTTAACCGCAAAGGCCGCAAAGAACGCAAAGAAAAGCAACGTGAACGGCTTCGACTTTGCATTTCTTGCGGCTTTTCTTTGCGACCTTTGCGGCCTTTCTTTGCGGCCTTTGCGGTTAAAAGCTCTCGGCTCTACTGCCTCCGCAGCGCTTGGTAGCGGAAGCAATCGACGACGTGGTCGTTCACCATTCCCACAGCCTGCATAAAGGCGTAGCAGATCGTCGAGCCCACGAATTTGAAGCCGCGATGCTTGAGGTCTTTGCTCATGGCATCGGATTCCGGCGTTTGTGCCGGAACCTGCTTGAGAGATTTGACCGAGTTCACGCGCGGCTTGCCGCCCACGAACTGCCAGATATAGCGGTCAAAGCTGCCGAACTCTTCCCGCACGCGCAGAAAGGCCTTCGCGTTGCCGACTGCCGATGCGACCTTCAGTTTGTTGCGGACAATGCCGGGATCGCGCAGAAGTTGCCGCATCTTCCGCCGGTCGTAGCGAGCGATGCGCTCGGGATCGAACCCGTCGAAAGCGTGGCGATAGTTCTCGCGCTTGTTGAGGATGGTGTTCCAGCTCAGCCCGGCTTGCGCGCCTTCCAGGGTGAGAAATTCGAAGAGCGTACCGTCGCGGTGCACCGGCACGCCCCATTCTTCATCGTGATAGCGAACGGAAAGTTCGCCCTGCGCCCATGAGCAACGAATCGGCTGAGCCTTGCGGCTTTCGGGCAATACGTTCATGCGCGCGAGTTCCGCTTACTCCAGCGACTTCGGGTCGGACTTGTTTATCGGCGATTTCCTGTCGAGCAGCGAAACCAACTCGCGAGCACTGGCTGGGATGCCAACCTTGCCTCCACGAATGATCTCTTTCGCGGTCAACTTTCTGCCGTAGAGTTTTTCGTTGGCGCTGCCGTCGGAACGCAGGGTCGAGCCTTCCAGAGAAACGCCCGCGAACAAACCCTTGTTCCGCGAGTAAGAGAGAATCTCCGCATCCATGACGACGTCGGTGGCGCCTTCGGCGGTGCGGCCCTTCGGTCCGGCGGCGGCCGAGGCGTCCGCGCCCAGCTTCACTTTGCTATAGAGCAACGATTCGGCGCCTTTGGGATTCATCACCAGCAGCACAAAGTCGGTAGCCTGGCCGCCCAACTGAAATCCAATACTGATGCCTTCCAGCGCATACAACGCGGGAGCTCCCCACTTGCCCTTGTAGTGCTCGCCACTGCGGCAGATCATGACGCCGCGACCGTAACTTCCTCCTACTCCGAACGCTCCTTTTTTCACCGAAGGCAGAATGATCAGGCACTCGGCCTTGTCGAGCAGATCCTGCGGAATGTCGTCAGGAATGTTCAGAATTTCTTTGAGGACCACACCGGCATCTTTGACCCGCTCGGCTTCGTGCTCATCGTTGGCGGCAAAGCTTGCAATGGCTGACATCAGGACCACCAAAAAACACGAGATAAATTTCTTCATGAATCCCTCCAGTTAGAATTTTAAGGAAAACCTGGTTGAGTTCCTGCAATATCTTAAGACGCGAATCCTTTTGGCCAACGTTACCTAGCCAGCACGGACGCGCAACTGATAGAATCCGCACGTTTTGTGCCATGACCAAACGTGTGCTCCTTTTGTAACTTGGCACATCGGCGACAGCCTCCTAAAGTCAATCAGATAGCGGCGTCCGGCGGGGACGCGATTTCGGCATCTGGCGTGCAACCAGTAGCTTGGAAGTGTCCTTTGACCGTGGTTTAGAGTGAAAATTTTGGATTTATCGGGCATGAAGTACACGAATGCCAATTCCCGGCTTCTGACGCTGTTGCTGGCAACCGCTGCCTTGGTTGCGCAGTCGCAAGCACAGTCTCCGTCGTACCTGGCTGCGACCGCCGCGGCGACCGCAGACTCCTACCACAGCGCCAGCGATGCCTCAGCCAATCCTGACGATCCCCAGAGTGCGCTGATCACCATTCGCGCGCGGGTGAATGAAGTCAACGTGCTGTTCATCGCAACTGACAAGCACGGCAAGTTCGTTCGCGATTTGACGCAGAAAGATTTCTCCATTCTTGACGACCACAAGCCGCCGCAAGCGATTCTCAACTTCCGGCGGGAGACGGACCTGCCTCTGCATCTTGGCCTGTTGATCGATGTGAGCGGTTCGGTGGACAGCCGGTTCGATTTTGAACAAACCGCGGCCACCAATTTCCTGCAACACACGCTGCGGACCGGCTTCGACAAAGCTTTCGTCGTCGGCTTCAATACCCACAGCCAGATGGCACAGGACTACACCGACAATGCGCAACTGCTGGCCGCGGGCGTACACAAACTGCACGATAGCGGCGGGACCGCGCTCTACGATGCCGTCTATAAGGCGTGCAAAGAGAAATTCCTGAAAGACCGCTCCGAGCATCCCCTGCGGAAAGCCATCATTGTGGTCAGCGATGGAGAAGACAACCAGAGCGAGATCTCGAAAGCGCAGGCCATTGAGATGGCGCAGCGCGCCGAGGTGATCATCTACGCCATTTCTACCGACGACAGCGGCCTGGTGATGCGGGGCGACAGAGTGCTGGAGCAATTGGCCGACGCGACCGGCGGCCGCGCCTTCTTTCCGTTCAAGATGAAAGACATTACCCACTCCTTCGCGGCGATTGAGGACGAACTCCGCAGCCAGTACGTGGTCTCCTACAAACCCGCCGATTTTGATGCCGATGGACGATACCGCTCGATCGAGATTTCCTCGCTGAAGAAAGACCTGCAAGTGCGGGCGCGCAGGGGCTACTTCGCGCCGCAGCAGTAGGCTATTCTGCCGGTTCCAATCTTCGAATTCTGGTTGCCGAAAACTTACTGGGCGCGCGCGACCACCAGGGTTAAATCGTCTTCCTGCTGGGCGCTGGAGCGGAATTGTCCGACAGCGCGCTCCACGTTGCGCAGAATGGCGGCGGCCTCCAGATCGCGACTTTCGTGCACCGCTCCGAGCAGACGGTTTTCGCCGAATTCCTCCCCGGTGTTGCCTCTGGTCTCGGTGATGCCGTCGGTAAAGATGGTCAGCACATCGCCTGCTTCCAATTGAGTTTCACCGACCGAACACTCCCACTCCCGGAACAGTCCCAGCACGGTGGCCGTCGGGCTAAGGCGTTCGACCACGCCCGCCTCACGCAGAAGAAGGGGCGGATTATGCCCGCAGTTGACATAGTGCAAGCTCCGCGTGTCGTCGTTGTAGCAGCCAAAGAAGAGACTGGCATAACGGCCCGCCTCGGTGTGCTTGTACAGGTGCCGGTTCACCGACGTCAGCAAGCGGGGCAGGCTCTGGGAGTCAACCCCGCCGGCATGGCTGTGGACGCTGCCCTGCAGGTTGGCCATGAGCAGCGCAGCCGCGACGCCTTTTCCGGAAACGTCGGCCAGCACAAATCCCACCTGTCCGGCCCCCAGGTCGAGAAAGTCGTAATAGTCGCCTCCGACAATGCGCGCCTGAATGCAGTTGCCGGAGTAGTCGAGGGTACGCAGCGGAGGCTGGTCCCGCGGCATGAGCTTGCTCTGCACAGCGCGAGCCACGGCAATCTCCTGCAGGAGCGGTTCGTCGTCGGTCTGCTCCGACAAGTCGAGGTCCCAGATGTTGTTCTCCGGATTCAGGCATTCGACGCCGCTCTGGCCTTCGGTCGGAGTCCCTGGATCACCGACCCAGACCACCCGAAACACGGCCCGCCGCTGCCGGCAACAAATCTCGATCACTTCTCCCAGTCGCAGCCGTCCCCCTGCACCCATCAAGCGCGATCCGAGAACCGAGATGTCCACGGTTTGGGCAGGCCAGGAGTCTTCTCGGGTCGCGGGCCGGCAGATCTGCACGGGAAGATTCATCCGGATGCGCTTTTGCCGCCGTTTGTATTTCTTCTGCACTTCCAGGCTGCCTGAACTGAACCGGGGTATGTGGTTGAGACTGGAAAGCAGAGAGCGACACTCTTCCTCGGTCGCGAAGGGTCCCATGTGCAGCGCGCGCTGTGCGACCGGGGATGATGGAGGAGCGACGCTCTCGACAATATGCCACTCGAAGACATTCAAGGATTCCGGGCTCATGAAGTGCAAACCGCCTCCAGAATGATTCAGGAAAAGCAGAAGGTGGACTCCGGCTAAATCTACTCTTTGCTGGAAGGCGGGCGCAGCGGGGAAAGCAGTCGAGACATTACGTCGGGCCAGTGTCCTAGTTCCATTTCAGGAGTTGTCGGGTGGGCGGCATGAAAGCGGTATTGCAAAATGCGAATAGCACGGGCTTTGCGTGGTTTGCGCCTGCGCTCGCACTGTGCTACCGTCCCATTGATTTGCGGCTACTAATTTCCACAAAATCAGGATTCCACCGTTAAGATTAGGATTCCACCAAGGAGACGCTCATGATTGGCATCATCTTCCTGGCAATTCTGGTTGTCATCGCCGTGGTGCTGGTCGGCATGTACAACAGCCTGGTGCAGCTGCGGGTGCGCTGCGATTCGGCCTGGTCCGACATTGACGTGCAACTCAAACGGCGGCATGACCTGATCCCCAACCTGGTAGAAACGGTAAAGGGATACGCCGCCCATGAAAAAGGGACGTTCGAGAACATCGCCAAGTTCCGCTCCCAAGCGATGCAGGCGACCACCCCGGGAGACAAGGCAGTAGCGGAGAATCAGCTCACAGGCGCGTTGAAAAGCCTGTTCGCGGTGGCCGAGAACTATCCCGAGCTCAAGGCTTCGGAAGAGTTCACGCAACTGCAGGGGTCGCTGAGCCAGACCGAAGACGCGATCCAGAATTCGCGGCGCTACTACAACGCCGTCGTGCGCGATCTGAATACCAAGATCCAATCGTTCCCGACGAGCATTCTGGCGGGGATGTTCAACTTCACGGCGCGGCAGTTTTTCGAGACCACCGACGCCGATCGCGAACCGGTGCAGGTGAAGTTTTAGGGGAGCAGTAATTAGGATTGCGTAATTAGAGATTGAGTAATTTTGGAATCAGGGAATTTGGCAATTTGAAAATCCCAAGGACGATTTTCCCGGCCCTTCTCGCGCTGCTGCTCTGCAGCTTCACGAGCGCCGCCCAGGCAAAATCGTGGCGCATCGCCGACTTTCAGGACAATATCACGATCGATAAGGATGGCAGCGCCCGGGTCACGGAGCGGATTACGCTGGTTTTTGAGGGCGAGTGGCACGGGATTCACCGCTTTATTCCCATCGAGTACCCGGGACCGAGCGGCACGAACTACGAACTATTCCTCGACGTAACCAGCGTCACGAATGACAGCGGCGACAAACTCAAGTATGACTCTTCGACTTCCAATGGCACCCGCGATCTGAAGATCTACCTGCCCGATGCGGTCGATGCGACGCGCACGGTCGAGATCAGCTACCAGGTGCGCAACGGGACTCGATTCTTTAAAGACTATGACGAGTTCTATTGGAACGTAACCGGAAACGATTGGCCGGTGCCCATCGATCACGCGGCCGCGACCGTGCAGCTTCCGGCTTCTGCGGCCGGTTCCCTGCGCGCGCAGGCCTTTACCGGCGTGTATGGCTCGACCACGCAAGATGCGACAGCCAAGGTCGACGGCGCCGAGGCGCAGTTCGAGACCAGTCATCCGCTGCCCATGCGCGGCGGATTGACCATCGACGTCTACATTCCCAAGGGCATTCTGCAGGAACCCAGCGCGCTGACGAAGTTCTTCTGGTTCGTGGGCGGCAACCCGATAGTTTTTTTGCCGCTGGTGACGCTGGCCGGGATGTTCGTGCTGTGGTGGTACAAGGGGCGCGATCCGGATGCCGGCATATCGGTTGCGCCGATGTACGAACCGCCGCCGGGGATTTCTCCGGCAGAAGCGGGCACGCTGCTCGACGACACCATTCATCCCCGCGACATTACATCGACAATAGTCGATCTGGCGGTGCGCGGGTATATCAAGATCGAGGAAACGGCGGAGAAGGTACTGGTCTTCACTCACCGGGACTACGTGTTTCATCTGCTGAAGCCGCGCGAGCAGTGGGGCGCCGATCTGGCTCCGCACGAACGGGTCATGCTGGAGAATGTGTTCGCCGGCGGCGCGGAGACGCGGCTCTCCAGTTTGAAAAACCGTTTTTACACGGCCGTGCCGATCATCCGCCAGGATATTATGGCGGCACTGAAGAACAAAGGCATTTACCTGCTCGATCCGGAGTCGGCCAACGGGTACAGTATTGGAGCGGCCGTCGCCATTCTCATCCCCTTCGCTATCTTCCAGTACCTGGGATGGGCGAATTTTCTGAACTCGATTCCTTTGCTGATCGTTTGCGTGCTCGTCTCGGTGCTGATCTGGTGGCTATTCGCGCGGGTGATGACGGCCAAGACCTTGAAGGGAACTCGAACCCGCGTCGCCGTGCTCGGCTTTCAGGAGTTCATGAATCGGGTGGACGCGGAGCGGCTCAAACTGATGCCGCCGACGACCTTCGAAAAATTCCTGCCTTACGCGATGGCGCTGGGCGTGGAGCATCACTGGGCGCAGGCTTTCGCGGGCATCGTCAAAGATCCTCCACAGTGGTATGTTTCGCCGATGGGCTACGCTGCCTTCAATCCAATCTTCTTCTCCAGTTCCATGCACAACATGGCGACCGACATGCACCAGGTCTTCGTCTCAGCTCCGCGGGCGAGTTCGGGAGGATCAGGCTTTGGTGGAGGCGGCTTCGGCGGAGGCGGTGGTTTTTCGGGCGGTGGGTTTGGCGGCGGAGGCGGAGGCGCGTTCTAGCGCGACACAGCTGAGGGCGGCTGAAAAAGATGCGACAGTTCGTTCCCCGGCACACATCTCACTCTTTTGCGGATAATTCAAAGGCGATTGTGTATCCTTAGCGCCAGGCCTGAGGGGCGCTGGTTTCGGCTAATCCGCCCGACCGACGAACCCAGACCGACGAACCCAGACTGACAAAATCATAAAGAGGTCTCATGCGGGGTGCCGGGGGAGCGCGCAAGCGCTTTACACTGATCCTGATCAAGCCATCGCACTACGACGATGACGGCTACGTCATCCAGTGGCTGCGATCCGCCATTCCGTCGAATACCCTGGCGGTGATCAACGGGCTGGCGCTCGATTGCAAAGAGCGGCGCGTGCTCGGTGATGACGTCGAGATCGAGATCAAGGCTCTGGACGAGACCAACACCCACATCCGCCCGACGCGCATTGCCCGTGAACTGGGGAAAGAACCGGGCATGGTCGCGCTGATCGGGGTGCAGTCGAATCAGTTTCCCCGCGCCATGGATATTGCGCGGCCGCTGCGTGCGGCGGGGATTCAAGTCTGCATTGGCGGATTCCACGTTTCAGGATGCCTCTCCATGCTTCCGGAGCTTCCCGCGGAACTGAAAGACGCGATGGATCTCGGCATCTCGCTGTTTGCGGGCGAGGCCGAAGGGCGGTTCGAGGAAGTTCTGGTGGACGCGTGGCAGGGCAAGCTCAAGCCGCTGTACAACTACATGGCCGACCTGCCTTCGCTCGACGGCGTGCCCATGCCGATTCTTCCCGCGACCCGGGTGAAGCGCACCGGCGGCAAGATCACCACGTTTGACGCCGGTCGCGGATGCCCGTTCCTATGTTCGTTCTGCACCATCATTAACGTGCAAGGGCGGAAGTCGCGGCGGCGCTCGGTGGAGGACATCGAGCAGATTATCCGGCGAAATCTGGCGCAGGGCATTAACCGCTTCTTCATCACTGACGACAACTTCGCGCGCAACACGGATTGGGAAAAAGTCTTCGACCGGCTGATTGCTCTGCGCGAAGGGGAGAAGCTCAATATCAAGTTTGTCATTCAGGTGGATACGATGTGCCACCGCCTGCCACACTTCATCGAGAAAGCGGGGCGGGCGGGGGTAGCGCGCGTCTTTATTGGGCTGGAGAGCATCAATCCCGACGCGCTGCTCGGCGCGCGGAAGAAGCAGAATAAGGTCGCCGAGTATCGCAAGATGCTGCTGGAGTGGAAAAAGGCTGGCGTCACGGTGTTTGCGGGCTACATCATCGGATTCCCCTCGGACACGCCGGAATCGGTGATGCGCGATATCCAGACCATTCAGCGCGAGTTGCCCATCGACCTGCTGGAGCCGCATTGCCTGACACCGCTGCCGGGGTCGGAAGATCATCAGAAGTTGCACAAGGCCGGCGCGTATCTCGACCCCGACCTGAACAAGTACGACCTGGAGCATGTGACCGCGGCGCATTCCACCATGTCGGCGGAGCAATGGCAGAAGCTCTATCACGATGCCTGGGTCGCCTACTATTCGCCGCAGCATCTGGAGACGGTGATGCGCCGCTCCGTCGCCACCAACAGCAACGCCGGCAACATGACGTTTCTGCTGCTCTGGTACTACACATGCGTCACGCTGGAGAAGATCGATCCGCTGGAAGGCGGCTACCTGCGTCGCAAGTACCGCAAGGACCGGCGGCCGACCTTGCCGGTGGAGAGTCCGTTCGTCTTTTATCCCCGTTACGTCGCGGATTTGCTGAAAAAGCACATTACGCTCGCCGGGCTGGTCTGGCGCTATGGCAAACTCCGCCGCCAGCTGAAGCGCGACGCCAACGCGCGCAACTATAGCGATCTTGCCTTGACGCCGGTGACCGACGATGACTCCGAAGAGATGTTTGTGACCAGCGCACACCATGCCAGTGCACACCATGACAGCGCCGAGCCGGCTTTGGTGACGTTGAGCAAGAGAGTTGAGATCTCTGCCACGCAGCCGCGAGTCTAGGGTGGCTCGAGAGCGTAGGTATCTCTGGCGCCAATCAAAGCAAAAGGGCCGCGAATGATCGCGGCCCCTTCATTTTGACGGATTGCAGACTCTTACTGCTCGCCGGCCAGAGCACTGCTGCCCCAGAGCGCGTTGCTCCCCCACAAGGCGTTGCTGCCCCACAGTGCGTTACTACCCCACAACGCGTTGCTGCCCCACAGTGCGTTGGAGCCCCACAAAGCATTGGAACCCCAGAGGGCGTTGCTGCCGTTGATGGTCGAGGGCGGAGCGCCGACCACGAACTCGGATGTTCCCCAGACCGCCGAGTTCGACCACGCGGCTGACGTATTCCAAACCGCGGTCGAGCTATCGTTGAGGTATGCGTTGCCGGAGTTCGAGTCATAGGAAGCAACCGGCGACATTGCGGTGCCGTTGGCCACGTCGACGCTGTTCATGGCGGCTTCCAGGTCAACATATCCGGCGCCGATGGTAAACACATCATATTGATCGGTGTAGGTGATGCCCGTGGTTGGGTCGGTGGTGCTGCTGAAGGCCGGGAACGATTTCCAGGCGGTCTTCATCAGCCGCGCCTTCACCTGATCGGGAGTCAGGCGCGGGCTCTTCTGCAGCAGATCGGCGACAACTCCGCTGACCACGCCCGCGGCCATGCTGGTGCCGCTCAGGGTGAAGTAAGAGGAAGACGACGCGCTAGTTCCTCCCTTGACGTAGAAATTGTACGGAACCCGGTTGCCGGGGAGCTGGTTATAAAGCGTCGAACCCGGCGCCTCGAGCGATACCAGCAGGTTGCCGGGCGCGACGATGTCGGGCTTGGCCACGGCATCGATCGCAGTCGGCCCCTTCGAACTGTAGCTGGCAATCAGGTCGTCCACGCGCGTGGGCGTTCCCATGGTCTTCATCGCGCCCACCGTGATCACATAGGGATCGTTGCCCGGCGAAGTGATGGTGCCGTAGCCAGAGGTCGGCTGATAGCGGCCGTTATTGCCCGCGGCAACCACAACCACGATGCCGCTCTTCCACGCGGCTTCGACCGCCTGGCAGAGCGGATCGAGCTTGTAGCTTTCGTAGATCGGACGTCCCAGGGAAAGATTGAGCACGCGGATGTTGAACAGCGACTTCAACGAAATCGCCGTGCTGATGGCCGAAATCACCGCACTGTCGGTGCCCGCGCCGTTCTGGTCAAGAACCCGCAGGTTGACCAGGTTCGCTTGCGGCGCGATGCCCTCAAATGTCCGCGAATACAGGGCGCCTTTCGAGCTGGAGCCGTTGCCCGCGATCAGGCCGGCAATGTGGGTGCCGTGGCCATACTGATCGTTGCCACTGGCATTGCCCGGAACGAAGCTCTGATTCCAGACGACCCGGGATGATCCCAGGAAACCGCCGTTCAGGTCGGGATGGCTGTGGACTCCGCTGTCGACCAGCGCAACGCCAACGCCGGCGCCGGTGTAACCAGACTGCCAGGCCGCAAACGCGTTCACGGCAGGGGCAGCATTGCTGAGGGTCGGACTCAGCGCACGATCCGAGCTGATATAGACAACGTTGGCCTCGTTCGAAAGGTTTAGGATTCCCGGACCATCGAGCACAGCCACTACCCCGTTGACCAAGGGCAAGGGCGCCAGGATCGTGCCGCCCAGCTTCACAATGTCATTGACCAGGCAATTCACTATGCCGACTAAGTTGGTGCAATTGACCGGCGCTCCCGGTGCGTATTGAACGATGATTTGCACCTGCTGGCTTGAATGATTGCCCCGCAGTTCCGGCGCGATCTTGGAATCGTCTGCATAGGCCACCGTCACCGTGGCAATTAGCAGTAGAAGCAAGAACTTCTTCATGTCCCCCCCTGAGCGCGCCGAACGGGCGCGTAACCATAGCCTGAGTGACTCTTAGATGTGCAGGTCCAGTTCCAAAGCGGGATGAAGTTAGTCCTTATTTATCAATGGCTTAGAGTGGAATTTGCGGAGCTCAATTGGACATTTTGTCCCGCTGCCCACGGTCTGGGACACCTTGTCCCAGGCAGTCCGGCGGTGCCAGCACCTGGTTACTTTGGGTACTTCGGGTTGGGGCGACTGCCCTCCTGCGGATAAGAGTCATGCATGCTCCCCGGGGAACCTGCCGCTATCGACTCCGTTCTAAAGGCGCGTCGAACAGCAACTCGAGCAAGTATCTGGCCCCCTCATCGCCTTCCCAGGCGTATCCAACCAGCAGAAGGTTTGCCTGCTCCCGTGTGCGCGTTCGCAAGACTGGTGGTAGGTAGGTTGGGCCTGGGATCTTCGTCGGAATCGAATCAGCCATGGCTTGCACCCGCTGGAGTTCCACTTTCTCCCAGATCAGGCCGAGGTCTGTTAACCACTCTGATCGCGTTACGAAATGCGAACAGCTGTTTTCAAGGCCTTTCACGCAGAACGTTCGTGGCAGGCTCGTCGAGCACCGTTCGCCTTGCGGAAACGATGGTAACCAGACGAACGACTTTTGGGCGGACATGGCCCCCGCAATTCGTTGAAAATCGAAGTATTTCTCATGTCGCGGACACGGTTACTTGGCACGGGTGTGTTCATCGCCGGGATGGCTCTGGCGGCGTGCCTGTGCTTCGCCCTGGCCTTCTCGCACTGGCAATCGAGCGACCCAATCAAGTTCATCTGCTACCTGACTGCGGCGTTGCTGGCCTCGTCGCTCAAGGTGAGCCTGCCCGGCATCGAGGGAACGTTGTCGGTGAACTTCCTGTTCACCCTGCTGGGCATCCTGGAATTAAGTCTGCCTGAAACCCTGCTGATTGGCCTGGTCAGCACCCTGGCGCAGTTTTATTGGAAGCCCGCGCGGAGGCTGAAACCGGTCCAGTTGGTGTTCAATCTGTCGCAGGTAACAGTTTCGAGCGCAGTCGCCTATGGCGCGTACAAATTGGTCGTGCTGCACGTGCTGCACGCTCCCGGACCGCTCGCCCTGCTGGTGGCCGCCGTTACCCACTTCGGGTGCAACACGGCGGCGATGTCGACCATCATCGGTCTGACCGAAGAGAAGCCCATCGCAAAAGTTTGGACCGCCAGCTATCTGTGGTCGTTTCCTTACTACATGGTGGGAGCGGCGCTGGCGGGCCTGGTGCATTTCCTGAACGCCCATATCGGATGGCAGTCTTCGTTACTGATCCTGCCGCCGATCTATCTGATGTATCGCTCGTATCGGCTCTACCTCGGTAAGTTGGAGACCGAGAAGCGGCATGCGGAGCGCGTATCGAGTCTGCACTTGCGTACGATTGAAGCGCTCGCGCTGGCCATCGAAGCCAAGGACCAGACCACGGGCGAACACCTGCAGCGGGTTCGGGTGTACGCCATGGAACTGGCCAGAGACCTGGGCTTGAGCGAAGACGAAACGGAAGCCCTGAAGGCGGCGTCGGTGCTGCACGACATTGGCAAGCTGGCGGTCCCGGAACACATCATTTCGAAGCCCGGAAAGCTGACGCCGGAAGAATTTGACAAGATGAAGATCCACCCCATCGTGGGGGCGGAGATTCTGGAGCAGGTCGACTTTCCGTATCCCGTGGTGCCCATCGTGCGCGCCCACCACGAAAAATGGGACGGCAGCGGTTACCCGAACGGATTAGCGGGCGAAGCGATTCCGATCGGAGCACGCATTCTGGCCGCGGTCGACTGCCTCGATGCCCTGGCTTGCGACCGCCAGTACCGCAAGGCATTGCCACTGGACGAGGCCATGGCCAAGGTGGTTTCGGAGGCGGGCACGAGTTTCGATCCACGCGTGGTTGCCATTTTGCATCGCCGCTACGTCGAACTTGAAAAGCTGGCCCACGAGCAACCGCTGCAGGCTCCGCCCAAGCTCTCCACCGATATCAAAGTGGAGCGAGGACTGGCTCCGGCGGCAGGCTTCGCGGAGTCGGCCGAGCCATCCACAGGCGCCCAGGGATCACTAAAAGATTCCACTGAGCTGATCTCGGCGGCGCGGCAGCAAGGTCAGGAAATCGTCAGCCTGAGCCGCCAGCCCGGCACTTCGTTGCGTGTCGAAGACATCTTTTCTTTGCTCTCGGTGCGGTTGAAAAATATGATCCCGCACGACTCCATGGCCGTTTACCGCCCGAAGGATCGCGTGCTGGTTCCCGAGTTTGTGAGCGGTGAGAACTTCCGCCTGTTTTCTTCTCTGAGAATTCCCGAGGGCGAAGGTCTGTCGGGATGGGTCGCGCAAAACCACAAGCCCATCCTGAACGGCAATCCCACGGTCGAACCGGGATATCTGAATGACCCCACGAAGTACAGCACACTGCGCTCGGCGCTGGCGGTGCCTCTCGAGGGAACTGGCGGAGTCGCTGCCGTGCTGGCTCTCTACCGTGCGGATCAGGATGCGTTTACCGCAGACGATCTTCGCATTGCCAAGGCCATGAGCTCCGGGCTGGGAATCGCGATCGAGAGCGCGGCCAAGCCCAAAGCGGCGGCGTTCGGCGCAGGAGCAAAATAACCGGGCGCCGTTGAGCCGTACCGCACTCCCCATTCCTCCGCGCTTGCGGCAACTATTCGAGCTCGAAGCTCACATACATCAGGCCGCCATCGCGCTCGACCTGCAGGGCAACCGGATCGCCAGCCTTGAGCTTCGCCAGGGCGGCGCGCAAGGTTTCCATGGAATCGATTGGCGTTGTATTCAGCTGGTGGATGATGTCGCCGGCCTGAAGCCCGGTGTCAGGCATGATCAGGTCGGCAGCCCGGCCCACCACGACCACGCCGGAGGGAATTCGCAGCGAGCCCAACTGAGCGCGCAAATCGGCCGTAAGATCGATGGCAAGAACACCCAGGTGCGGTATCAGGCTGTTTTCGGGATTGACCGCGTCGAGAAGCTGGTCCATCTGGTCGCGGTGCTCAATCGCCGGGATGTAGATCGTTTTCTTTTCATCGCCGCGCAGAATCTCCAACTTGACGAGCTGGTCGGGCCGGTGCAGGTACAACGCGGCGGATAGTGATGGCAGGGTTTCGATTCGGCGGTCGTCGGCCGAAAGAATGATGTCTCGAATCTGCAGGCCTGCCGAAGCGGCCGGGCCGCCCGGTTTCACATCCACCACTACGACTCCCCAGTGCTGCGAGAGCTGCAGGCCGTCGGCCAGGGTAGGGCGTGATTTCTTGTGCCACCGCGCCAATTTCCACGCGATGCACATGCCCGTATTTTCGCAGGCTGTGGTAGACGAAATCGACCACGCGTGCCGGAATGGCGAAACCCAAACCTTCACTGCCTCCGCCTTGCGACAGAATGAAGGTGTTGATTCCCAGCACGGAGCCGTTCATATCCACCAGCGGGCCTCCGCTATTGCCGGGGTTGATGGGTGCATCGGTCTGAATATAGGTGAGGGGCTTGCTGGCGTCGGCCTGGCGCGCGAGCGCACTGACCACCCCCATGGTGACCGAGTTTTGCAAACCTTCGGGACTTCCGATGGCGAAGACCAGTTGCCCCACATGGGCACGCTGCTGGGTCAGGAGTTGAAGAGTGGGCAAATCCGTCCCGTCAATCTTGAGCAGCGCAAGATCGGTTTCCTTGTGCTGGCCTACGAGGTGAGCCTCCAGAATCCGGCGTTTGCCCACTGGCACGGGAGAGTCGCCCATGGGCAACGGCAAGGCGACGCGAATGCGTTGCGCACCGGCAATAACGTGGGCGTTGGTCATGATGTAGCCGTCGGGGTCCACGATCACTCCCGAGCCGACGGCGTGCTGGCGGACGATCAGCGCAGTCTGGGATCGATCTTCCTCGGTTAGCGGTCCGTATCCCGTCACCAGGATTTGCACCACGGCAGGAGAGATTCTGGCGGCCAGATTCTCCAAGGCACTGTTGAGCTGGACCAGAACTCCGGATGGTCCTGAGGCCTCGGCCGCGCCGGGGTTGGTTTTTTTCTGGACTTGCTCCTGCACACCGGGCTTCGGGGCTGCAGTCTGAGCCCGCGCGCCCGCGATGGCTGCGTACAAAACGGTGAGAACGATAGCGAGGAGTTGTCGGGCCTTGGCCCTCCCACTAGTCCGAAACGAATCGGCCATATGAATACCACTCCCTTGGTGATCGAGGTATGTCTGAGAAAAACACTACCACGTGCGCACAAAGCCCTGTGCTAAAGCATGGTGAACCCCGTTTTGAAGACAAGCCTTTCCCTCCTGCCACTCGGGGGGAACCTAGTTTCTACCGTTAACTAATGGGTTATCAGGCTTTTACACGAGTAACCATCCGTGATATAACCGCCCCTGAGCATAAAAGCGGGCCTGCGCCCGCCCGGAGCTTGGTTTGACGACGTTGGCCCCATTCGCAGACCGGACAGAAAGACCAGGCCAGCATAGAGGAGGTACCGTGGGCGAAGAAGCACGGACCGGAAAACGGTTTCCGCTGGAATTGCCGATTAAGATCCATAAGGGCGAGACCGGCGGCGACGCCAAGGGAATGACGGGGAATCTCAGCGCGGCGGGCGTGTACATCCGCGCCGATGCTTCGATGGAAATTGGTTCGCCCGTGGAATTTGAAATCACGCTGCCCCCAGAGATGACGGGAGGTCCCGAAAATGTGACCATCCAGTGCAAGGGGCGGGTGGTGCGCGCCGACGAAACCGGCGAAGGCGGAGAAGGCCGCGGCGTGGCCTGCGTGATCGACTCATACGAGTTCGTCAGGAACTCTTAATCTTTTTTGAAGCGGACTTTCTTGGAGCGTAGACAACATGCTCAAACTGATTCTGGCCGATAACCAGGCGATCTTCCGGGCGGGCATCGCCAAAGTGCTCGCCGTGGAAGATGAGATGCGCATCGTAGCCCAGGCGCAAACGCCCGAACAGATGTTCATGGCTCTGGACAAGTTTCGCGCCGCAGTGCTGGTGGTGGCGGCGGGATTCCACAACGACTTTGCCGCGATTGTAGTGGCCGCGAACAAGGCCAAGACGCGCGTGATCGTGCTCGCCGACACCGGCGAGAGCGCGCAGCGCCACATGACGAACGGCGCGCACGGCGTGGTCTATCGCAACGTGACCAGCGCGGCGCTCGTCGACTGCGTGCGGAAAGTGGCGCGCGGCGAAACCTGGGTGCAGGACGTCGCCGTCCCCAGCGAACTCACCGAAAACGATATGGTGGGCTTGCGTGTGCGCGACCGGCTCACGGCGAAGGAACTGCGCATTGTGGCTCTGATCGTGCAGGGCTACAAGAATAAAGAAATTGCCACGCAACTCGGCACCACCGAGCAGGTCATTAAAAATTACCTGCGCAACGTGTATGACAAGATCGGCGTCTCCGACCGGTTGGAGCTGGCGCTGTTTACCATCCACCACCGCATTCTGAACGAGGCTGCCGCCGCGACTACTACCGGGACGGCGCCGCAACCGCCGGCGGGAGTGGCGCAGTAGGATCGGCTGGTTCGAAACAAAATCAAAGGCCGCCTTCACTGGCGGCCTTTTCGCTTGTATTCGGCGGCCGAGTTCGCCTTGCTTCCCACGTCTCGCAACGTCGGCGAGACGTGGGGCACCCTATTTTTTCGTGACTGCCGGCCGGAACTTAAGTGATTTTCTCTCCCACCGACTTGGCCTGCGTGAACAGGTAGAGATAATCCGGGCCTCCGGATTTGGAATCTGTTCCGGACATGTTGAAGCCGCCGAAGGGATGCGCGCCTACCATGGCGCCCGTGCACTTGCGGTTGATGTAGAGGTTGCCGACGTGGAACTCGCGGATGGCGCGTTCGATCTTATCTTGTGACTTGGTGTAGACGGCGCCGGTCAGGCCGAACTCGGTGTCGTTGGCGATTTCGAGCGCGTGGTCGAAGCCGCGGGCTTTGATGACAACCAGGACGGGGCCGAAGATTTCTTCCTGTTCGAGCTTTGACTTCGCGGGGATGTCGGCAATCACGGTCGGTTGGATGAAGTAGCCTTCGCCAGCCTGGCGCACGCGTTCGCCGCCGGTGATGAGGCGTCCATCTTTCTTGCCTTGCTCGATGTATTCGAGAATCGTTTTCATCGAACCCTCGTTGATCACGGCGCCCATGGCGGCGTTTTCGGCGACATCGCCGACCTGGATCTTTTCAACGCGGGCTTTCAGTTGTTCGAGGAACTTGTCGTAGACGCGCTCGTCCACGATGGCGCGCGAGCAGGCCGAACATTTCTGCCCTTGAAACCCAAAAGCCGCTTGCGCGACGCCTTCGACGGCGGAGTCGATATCGGCGTCGGCGTCGACAATGATCGCGTCTTTGCCGCCCATCTCAAGAATGGTGCGCTTGATCCAGAGCTGGCCGGGAGCCGGGGTGGCGGCGACTTCATTGATGTGCAGGCCAACTTCGCGCGATCCGGTGAAGGCGATGTAGCGCGTCTTGGGATGGGCGACGACGGCATCGCCGAAGCTGGCTCCGGCGCCGGGGCAGAAATTCACCACGCCCTCGGGCATGCCCGCTTCTTCGAGTAGTTCCACGAATTTTGCGGCGATGGTGGGCGAATCGCTCGACGGCTTCAGGATGACGGTGTTGCCGCTGACGATGGAGGCCAGCGTCATGCCGGCCATGATGGCGCAGGGAAAATTCCACGGCGGAATCACCGCGCCCACGCCGAGCGGAACGTACATCAGCGTATCGCGCTCGCCGGGGAGTTGGATGGGCGTCTGCGCTTTCGCGAAGCGCAGCGCCTCGCGGGCGTAGAACTCGCAGAAATCGATGGTCTCGGAAATGTCGGCGTCAGCCTCAGCCCAGTTCTTGCTGACCTCGAAGACCAGCCAGGCCATGTATTCCATTTTGCGCTGGCGCAGCAGATCGCCGACGCGGAAGACCAGACCGGCGCGCTCTTCGACCGAAGTACGGCTCCAGCTTTGGAAAGCTTCCAGTGCCGCCTTCATGGCGGGTTCCACGTGCTCTTTTCCGGCTTTCTGATGGATGCCGACAATCTGCGAGGGCAGCGACGGGTTGAGCGACTTGATCTTGTCGGCGGTCTTGACGCGCTTGCCGCCGATGATGAGGTCATACTCGCGGCCGAGTTGGCTGCGAACCTTAGAGATGGCGGCGCGCATGCGGCGGGCGTTTTCTTCGTTGCGGAAATCGTAGAAGGGCTCGGTGACGAATGGGCCCTGATGCAGGGTCGTACGCGGTCGGACAGGGGCTTCGAGCGTTGCCATTGGGGGAATCCTTTCGAGGATGACAGATTAGATCTATGGGTTTGGATTAGTTTACACCCCGTAAAGACGCGACCTGGCGTGAGTGAAATGCGAAGTCGACGGCCTCTCCTCTTTGCTTCTGCCGAGAGCAGGCGGGGCTTCTGCCGAGAGCAGGCGGGGCTTTTGCCGAGAGCAGGCGGGGCGCGATGCGGAGGATATGGATATCAAATTTTATTTGATACCGATCCGCCAAAACCTTTGTTTGCAATGCCTTGCCAGGGTTTGATATGACGCGATCCTGGTAAAACCATGAGTCGTAACGAGTTAAGGGTAAAATATTACAGACTAAGGACTTAGCCCGCGTATTGGAGCCTTGCGATCTTAGGGTGGTGCCGGGCCGGCTGGAAGATCGGTCGCGCATTTCCCAATTCTCCTCTTCTCCAAATCCTCAGTAAAGGTTGTTCGTCACAGGTTCGGGCTGTGGAAGGCTGTGGAAAAAGATTGGGTTCAATGAGGGCATGAGCCTCCTTTGGCCGGGTTTGAGAACGGCGGATGGTTCAAAGGCAGATTGTGTATCGAAACCCGTCGAAGTTAAGGACACTTGGGACAAGAGGACGAGTCCACGGGCCCAGGTTTCCGATCTCTTGAAACGTGCGCTCGCGCCTTCCTTGAGAGCACGCTGGTAGGTCACGGTGTCTGTCGAAATCGCTCAGAGCTTGGTGATCTCGGATCGAAATCAAAATCCGCCAACTTTTGCGATGGAAGCGTGTTTGCGGGCGGCGCCTAAAGGCGGGGTGTACGGCGGCGGCCTTACGCGATGCCTGAAGGCATCGCCTGATACGAATCTTGGTATCAGCGGAGTGGTAGACTCATAAGTTTTCCAGAGGCAGAGGACATGGCGATTCAACGAGTGGGCGTGGTGGGCGCGGGGACCATGGGGAATGGCATCGCGCATGTGTTCGCGCGGGGTGGGTACAGCGTGGTGTTGTGCGACGTGGAGGAGCGGTTTCTGGAGCGGGCGCTGGCGACGATTGGCAAGAATCTGGACCGCGAGGTGGCGAAGAACAAGATCACTGCGGACGACAAGGCTGCCGCGCTGGGGCGCATTCGACCCGTCACCGATCGCGCGCAGCTGGCCGACTGCGATTTCGTGGTGGAGGCGGCGACCGAGAAGTTTGAGATCAAGAGGGAAATCTTTCGCGATCTGGACCGGCTGACGCGGCCGGAGATTATCCTGGCTTCGAATACGTCTTCTATTTCGATCACCAAGCTCGGGGCGCTGACCAGGCGGCCGGAGAAAGTCATTGGAATGCATTTTTTCAATCCGGTGCCGGTGATGAAACTGGTGGAAGTGATTCGCGGGCTGGCGACTTCGCCGGAGACTTTTGCGGCGGTGCGCGATTTGGCGGTGAAGCTGGAAAAAACACCGGTGGAGGTGAACGACGCGCCGGGGTTCGTTTCGAACCGGGTGCTGATGCCGCTGTTGAACGAGGCCATGTTCGCGGTGATGGAGGGTGTAGCTACGCCCGAGGCGGTCGACGAGGTATTCAAGCTGGGGATGGCGCATCCCATGGGGCCGCTGACGCTGGCCGATTTTATTGGGCTCGATGTGTGCCTCGACATCATGCGGGTGCTACATGAGGGGATGGGCGATCCTAAATACCGGCCGTGCCCGCTGCTGATCAAGATGGTGGATGCGGGGTGGCTGGGAAGGAAGAGCGGGCGGGGGTTTTACCGGTATTGATGATTGTTGATTTGATGATTTCTGATTGCAGATTGCAGATTTCGGATTGCTGATTTCGGGTTGCAGATTTCGGGAGGCGATGAGCACGTCAGGGCAGGGGTCTAAAGGCGCTGGGGATCGGTGGTTCTACCTGCTGGCCGCGGGGTTGGGCATGGGGACGGGGTGGGCCGATGTCGTCATCAACGATTTGCTGCTCACGGCGCTGCTGGTGCTCGGGTCCTGCATGCTGCTGGGGCTGCTGCGGCCGCGCTGGCCGTGGCGATGGGTGCTGACGGTGGGAGTCTTCATTCCGCTGACCGAACTGGGCGCATACGTGGCGCTGACGGTGAAGCCGACCCGAGCGCAGATTTACGGATCCTTTCTTGCGTTTCTTCCTGGCATTGCGGGGGCTTATGGCGGGTCGGTGATGCGCGGGGTGGTTGATAATTTGCGGCAGGGGAAATGATTCGGGGTAAGCAGGGGGATCGAGATTAACCGGAACTAACCATCCGTTAGCTTCGCCTGCGGAAAAACTCTTTCTGAAGGCCGCACGCTACCACAGCGGCTCAAGCGGTCATTCATATCGCACGGCTCACGGCGCGGCTGGAAGCCGCGCCCTCTCAAGGCGAGTCGAACATTGGATTTCGCCGCGCCCTTTCAAAAAGAATCGACATTTGGATTTTCTCGCCGCGCTCTAAAGTATTTCCTCGCAATGCCGATGGTCGATCCTCAGGAGGGTATCCCCCGATGAAGACGGCAAGGTTTGCGACGCTGGCGCTGGTTTGTTTATTAGCTGGTTGTAATTCCACATCGAAACTGAGCACTACACAGAGTGCAGTGCGCGCCTATAACGGCACGGCGTCGGTGGGAGATTTCCTAACGATCTCGATCAACTCGACCGCCCAGACCATTACCTACAAGAACTACAGCAACGGAGATACGGGCACGGCGCCCTACACGGTGAATGCGGACGGGACTTACACGGTGACCGATCCGAACGGCAACCTACTGGCGGCCTACGAAGTGCCGGGGTTTGTGCTGATGGTTGAAACCGCGAAATCCGGCCCCGCGCATGACACGCCAGCGTTGATCACCGCCGTTGAGAGCGCGCCGGCTACGATCAATACTTTTGCCGGACGAAGCTTCAACTACCTTCAGTTCCGGACGGCGAGCGGCGGCATTGAGCTGGGCTCGGTTACGATCGATGCGCAGGGCAGCATCCAGCATGACGGCTACTGGCCGTACGGAGTTTTCAGCCAGAATCTTTTCGGCGGCGGCAGCTTCTCGGCCTCGAGCATTCAGGAGGATCCTTCGGGAAACTTCTTCACGGTCCACGAGAGCGACAGTTCGAGCGACTACGTCTTCGGCACGCAGAGCGGATTCTTCGTGGTCGATACGGGCAACGGCGCCATTCTCGGGCTGCCCAAGGCATCTGCGAGGAGCTTCGCTTCGTCCAGCGCCGGAACCTATACCGCCATCTTCTACGAGAAAGCCGGGGCGCAGACGGGGCAGGGCAATGTAGAAACCGGAACACCGTCGGAAGGCAAAGCGACGGTAACGATCAACTCGGCCGGGCAGATGACGATCACCGACAGCCAGAACAACACGCTGGCCAGCGGCACGCTGGCCGCGGTGGCAGATACGCCCTACCTCTACGATGGTACGCAGAATGAGCTGTCCGATCCATGCAACGGCATGTTCACGTTCCGCATGTCCACGGGAGGCGTGCAGCAGGATGTTTTCGCCTCGTTCCAGGGGAACGCGGTCATTTTCTCCAGCTTCCAGACGGGGCTGCCGATTGGGTCGTACGCGCCGTATACGTATTACTACGGGGTGGGATTGAAATAACGGGGTCTGGTCCAAGGCCTACGACCTGCGACCCAAGGCCTTGTTCCAAAGGTATCGGATAACCAAGAAGTTACTCCCGGTTCCACAGGGCGGGCGCGTATGCTGCGGTTATGTGTGTAAGTGTGTCCATGCTGGCGAGTGGCAGCCGGGGGAATTGCGCGATTGTGGCCAGCGCGTGTACGAAGATTCTGGTCGACGCCGGCATTTCCTGCCGCGAGACGTTCAAGCGCATGAAGAGTTTGGGCGAGGATCCGCAGGCGCTCTCCGCCATTCTCATCACCCACGAACATTCGGACCATATTTACGGACTGGCAACGCTGGCCAAGAAACTGCGCATCCCAGTGTTTATGACCGGCGCCACGCACCAGGCCTGGGCGCGGGCCATGCGCGACGAAAACGGCGAGCGCCCGCAATTGGAGAAGTTCGAGCGCTTCGAAGCGGGGCACAGATTTCAGGTTGGCGACATCGAGGTGAAGCCCTTCACCATTCCGCACGATGCCGCCGATCCCGTGGGATTCACGTTCCGCGCCGAAGGAATCAAAGTTGGGATCGCCACCGATCTGGGATATTTGCCGGTCAGCGTGCGCGATCACCTGCGGGGCTGCGATGTGCTGGTGATGGAATCGAACCACGATCTGGAGATGCTGCGGGTGGGGCCCTACCCGTGGTCGGTGAAGCAGCGGGTGCTGAGCCGGGTGGGGCACTTGTCGAACCTGGCGCTCGCTGATTTCTTCACGAACGACTATGATAATAGTGCAACGTTTGTGGTGCTGGCGCATCTGTCAGAGCAGAACAATCATCCGGAAATAGCCCGGAGAGAAGCGGAAAAGGCGCTGGCCGCCCGAGGCGGCCTGTTTCAAAACCGAGTGCTTCTGGCGGCGCAGACCGAGGCGCTGGAGCCGATTCGGTTGTAGTCGGTTTGTTTGTGCTCCCCCATGAGTCAGCAGTGCGTTGATCCAATCGTAGGCAAGATTCTGGCGGGCTGGCGGTACGATATTTCCGGCCTGGCGCCGGAGATGCGCGGCGACTACGAAAGCCATCTGGCAGGCTGCGAGCGCTGCCACAGCCGCCAGCAACTAAACCGCATGGTGGATGTGGGGCTGATCGCGCTGGCCTCGATTTCCGCTGGAGTTTTTCTTCTGGCTTTTGGAGTGATCCGGTACTTCGGCCCGCGCCACGCGTTCTGGCTCGAAATCGCCGCGCTCGGTGGCTTCGCCCTATCGGCCCTGATCTGGCTGGGCGTGGCGGTGGCTACTCCCGCGCCGGTAACGGTGCTGGACGCGGCCAAAGAAGGCGCACGGCGGGTGCATGACCGATTGCCGGAGGAAATCCGACAGCGGCTTCCGGAAGAGCTTCGCATCAAGATTACCGGAACATAAACGGCATGCCTGGAATCTCACAGGCGGTCGCGGGATTGTTGGTGGTAGTGATCGCCACTCTGCTACCCGGGTCGCAGACGGATGCCATGTCCGCGACGCAAGCGAGTCATCCAGCGGGATGCCACGGGCGGATGCCGGTCGAGCCATCTCGTGCGCCGGTGAGCTACCGGTGCTGCGTGAGCGGTCATTGCTGGGCGATTCCTGGTACTTCGTTTGCGCCTGGCCCGCTGGTCGCGCAAGTTTCCGCTTTGGATGGTGATGCGGGGGTTCGCCCTGTTTTCTTTTCCCGGCGGCTTGCGTCGGCGTTAACCATTCCTTCCAACAGTCCGCCGGGCGCGGCTCCGCTGCGCGTCTAGACTTCCCCAGCATTCTTCCGGCTTCTTACTTGCGCCGGACTGCGTCCCTGCGCGTCCGGAATTTGTGAAGACCCTTAAATATCCGCGGAAGAGGTTCTGGTGAAACAAATGTCACTGGCGGCTTTGTTTCTGACCGTACTGATTGTGGCGCAGGCTTGGGCGCAGGAGAGCAATCCCGCGTCTCCGCCCAAGCCGCAAGCCGAGGAGGAAACCTCGGCGCAACCGGACAGCCCCGGGGCCGGAATGAAGATGCAAATGGAAGCGCAGAATCTTTCACAGCTGCCCTCGCCTCACACCGGGTCAGGCACGGCGTGGCAGCCAGCCTCGGTGGCGGCGCAGGAGTGGATGCTGATGCGCGGGGGATGGGAGTTCATGGCTCACGGCGCCATCTTCGTCGACTACAACCAGCAAGGCGGCCCGCGGGGCGCGGGCAAAGCCGAGTCGGTCAACTGGGGGATGCTGATGGAGCAGCACCGGCTGGGCGCGGGCACGATTCTGCTTCGGCAGATGTTTTCGGGCGAGTCGCTGACCTCTCCGCATCCGGGTTTTCCTGAACTTTTTCAGACGGGCGAGACCTATCACGGGGAGCCCCTGGTCGATCATCAACATCCGCACAACCTGTTTGCGGAATTGTCGCTGTTCTACAGGCTGCCGCTGACCCGCAGACTTTCCTGGGAGCTCTACGGCGGGCCGTCGGCGGAGCCGGCGCTGGGCCCGGTGACTTACATGCACCGGCAATCGGCCTCGGAGCTGCCGCTGGCGCCACTGGGACATCATTTGCAAGACTCCACCCACACCAGCTTCGGCGTTGTGACCAGCGGATTCGTAATCGAGCGGGTGAAGATCGAGGCTTCCGCGTTCAACGGACGTGAGCCCAACGAGGAGCGCTGGAGTATGCAACTCGGTGCGCTTGATTCGTGGTCAGGGCGGGTTAGTGCGGCGCCTTCACACGACTGGACAGCACAATACAGCATTGGGCGGCTGGAACATCCCGAAGCGCTGGAACCGGGCAGCCAGTGGAGGCAGACTGCTTCCCTCGAATACAACCGGCCGCTAGGCGGCGGCAACTGGGCGACGTCGGTGATCTGGGGGCGCGTCCACAAACTCGCGACCGGCACCAACCTGAACAGCTACCTGCTCGAATCCACGCTGAATTTCCGCCGGCGGAACTACGCCTTCTCGCGGCTGGAACTGGTGGACAAGGACGAGCTTTTTCCGGAGGCACTGGTGCATCCCGCCTATCGCATTGGGGCTTACACATTTGGAGGTGAGCGGGACCTGATACAGGACCGCGCCTGGCAACTGGGCCTGGGCGCGGATGTAACGTTCTATTCCAAGCCTGCCGCGCTGGACGCGGCTTATGGCAACCGTCCAGTCTCGTTTCAGATATTTCTGCGGATGCGGCCCGGACTGTCAACCGGGGATCATTCTCACTGAGAACGTGGCGCCAAAAAAAACAGTATTGCGCGGAGGGATTCCACCGTTAGAATGTGTTTGTTAGGCCCCCCGAAATTCGCGCGACGATTGCAGTTCAGTCACATCTATTCCATGACTAGAGTTTTGAGAACACTGCGGGCGGTGCAGTGGGCGATGCTAGTCAGCATCCTGCTCTACGCCGTGCTGGGGCAGCTTTTGGGTCCACGGGTGCGCGCGGTAGACCCGGGCCTGAGCTACATTTTCTCCACTCTCGCAGTGGGCGTTGTGGGCGCGATTTTCGTGGTGCGGCGCACTCTGGTTCTGCGCGCGGCCGAGAGCCTGGCCGCTCACCCTGAGGACAGCCTCAGCCTGAACCACTGGCGAACGGGCTATGTCGTGACCTACGCGCTGTGTGAGACCTTGGCTTTGTTTGGCCTGGTGTTGCGCTTCCTGGGCTGCGAAACGCAGCAGAGCCTGCTCTTCTATGCTGGAGGCTTCGTGCTGCTCTTCTTTTTCCGGCCGCGGGAGCCCGTGAGTCCTTCCGCTGCCTAACGTTACTGGATGTGGCAGCTGGCCAGGCCGCGCTTCTCCAGATACTGCTGGTGGTAGTCTTCGGCGGGATAAAACGTCACCGCGGGTACGATCTGGGTGGCGATGGGCTTGGAATAACGGTGAGCTTTTTCGAGCGATTCCTTCGAGGCCTGCGCCTCCGCCGCCTGCCCGGGGGAATGAAAGAAAATGGCCGAGCGGTACTGCGTGCCCCAGTCCGGGCCCTGGCGGTTCACCTGGGTAGGATCGTGATTCTCCCAGAAAACCTTGAGCAGATCCGCGTAGCGCACCTTGGCGGGATCGAACTCGACTTCCACCGCCTCGGCATGGCCGGTGCGATCGGTGCAGACGTCCTTGTAAGTTGGGTTCTCGGTCTGCCCGCCGATGTAGCCTACCCGGGTTGAGGTGACTCCGGGAATCTGCCGGAAAGTGGCTTCCACTCCCCAGAAACATCCTGCTGCAAACGTGGCCTTTGCCATTTTTGATTCGCTCCTTGCGGCGGAGTCCGCCGCCTTGGCAGGTTGCTGAAAAACTCGGTTGATCGAGCGCTCTCTCAGCGGCTAAAGCCGCGACTGATTTACGGCACTTACGGCGCGGCTAGAAGCCGCGCCCTTTCAAAACTGGGCCCCGATTCGAGTTTTTCCGCAGCCTGCGAGATCTTATGTTGTTTTTGATTAGATGACGCTTTTGATTAGATGACAGAACGGCGGAAAAGTCACGCCCGTGTAAATTTCGGTAATGCTGCGGCTTGAGAAGAACCGATTCGTATCAGGGCACCGCTTCCGCGATGCCGCCAAGTGGCGAGTGACGCTCACGGCTTTACAGTTTGCTGAAAAACTCGGCTTATCGCAGCGCTGGAAGCGCTGTGCCACCCAAAACCGAGTTTCTCATCAAACTGTTTAGCCGCTGGGGAGGCCCACGGCGACAGCGGCTAAAGCCGGGTCCCACCGGGTGCGGATGCGGCATGCCTGAAAGGCATGCCCTGATACGATTCTCCTGTTCGATTCTCCTGCTCAAAACCGCACCGCCACCAAAATTTCGCGGGGTTCACCTCCCTGGGCAATTGACGCCTTCTGCGAATCACGATAGAGTCCGGGCAGCGTCGTTCCCAGGGGTAGTTCTGTGGTTTTTTTAACCAGCCGTTTCGAAGCCGGGCGAAGAACTGTGCAGAAATTTGCACTGCTCGTTCTATTGGCCTTGACCCTAATGGCTTTGACCGCTCCGGCGCTGGCGGTCTCCGGATTTGTGCAGCAGAAACGCCTGGGCTATCACACCGGCGATCAGTGGGAGCCGGCCATGGCTGCCGATGGACGGGGGCACGTTTACGTGCTCTATCCGCAGTATGGCGCGGTTGCGGATTGCCGAACCTGCACGGCTCCGACCATAGCCCTGCTCATCAGCGATAACAATGGAGTCTCATGGCAGCCGTCGCGGGCCCTGCTTCCCTTCCCGACCGGACAGTTTGATCCGCAGATCGTGGTTGATCCGGCGGACCGGCAGACGGTCTACGCCTCCTGGCTGCAAAACAATAAGCGCGACATTCTAGTGGCGCGATCGCTCGACTTCGGGCGTACGTGGTCGTTTTCAGTGGCGGAGCGTGGCCCGGAAGATGCCGACAAGCCGGTGCTGGCGGTTCGTGGCGCCGACGTCTACGTGGGCTTTAATAACGAAGAAAAATTCCTGGTGGCGGCTTCGCACGATGCGGGACAGACGTTCAGCGTAGCCGATGTAAATCCGAACGCGGCGCCGGGATGGTCGCTGGCGGGCGGGGCCACGGTTGATCCGGCGGGCAATGTTTATTTTGGCTGGACGGCCTACGCCCGCCACCAAATGCCCCGGCGCCCGGTCAGCATCTATGTAAGCCGCTCGGCCGATGCGGGGCGAAGCTGGAGTACAGCGCTGCTGGATGTATCGAGCGCGCCTCCGGAGTGTGCGGCGCAAAACTGCCAGACCGGCTACCTGGGCGCGCAGGTGGCGCTGGCTTCCGACGCCGCCGGCGCGCTTTACGCGGTCTGGAACGCGGGGGCCAGCAACGGCGGGCCGGAGCGTATCTATTTCTCGTCTTCGACCACGGGCGGAATCACCTGGTCGGCGCGGGCGAGTGTCTCCACGGCGGGGGCAGGTGTGGAGCACGCCTTTCCGGCGATCGCTGCGGGTGTGTCGGGCGATGTTCGCATTGCCTGGATGGATGCGCGAGCGCGGGAGGCCGGCCATCCCAACCGCCGGCTATGGAATACGTTCTATCGCAGTTCGACCAACGGCGGAGCGACATGGAGCGCTGAGACGCGGCTTTCCGGCCCGGAGCAGTCCGACCCGGAGCGCGGCTATGACTACATTCTGCCGGGCGGCTTCCGCTTCCCCTTTGGCGACTACTTCAGCCTGGCCATCGACAGCGAAGGCGCGACGCACGCGGTGTGGGGCGAAGGCCGCGATTACAAGTCTCCGGGGTCGATCTGGTACACGCGCGGGCGGTAGCGCGGAGGCACTGGAACCCACTGTGGGCGATGGTCGATGAGCGCTGGGGATTTGTCGCCAAATTACCTCGGACAGAGCGGCTCCACCATGTACACAGAGTCGCAAGGTTTGCGCCGTTTGTGCGAGTAGTTCGTGGGGAATATGACCGCTGGCTGAGGGACGCCATTCTTGTGGAGGATAAAAGCAAGCAGATAGTTGCCATCTCGTTTGCCCTCCAAACAGAATCTCCGCTCTGTTTGCTTGTAAGAGGTTTTTGTCTCGTCCTGCGCTGTGCCCTGCTTCTCGCGTGTCTCGACCACAGTTTTCTGCGTGTCGAGAGTCGTGCCACTCTTGTCTCGAAGCTCTACGGCGATGTCGTCATCTAGTTCATAGTCCGAGGGACGACCGCAAATATCTCCTGAACACACTTGGACGGTGCCACAAAGGCATGAAACCTTTTGCCGCAAGTATTTCAGAGTCGAACAGTTCGAGGCGTGGGACGGCGTTTGGCAGACGACAATGGGGCTGAGAAGGAGCAGCAATGCTGTAAGGGTGAGCGTGCGGTTCACGAAGCCACTTTACACCCGTTCGGAATTTGCATCCACGATGACTGTTGCTAGCAGGCGCGTACACCATTTGTAGGGCCTGCCGCGAGAGGTCACTCCAACTGCATGCCACCGATGAGATCGGCGATCTTGGAAACGTGGTGATCGGCGCACCAGGCCTGCAACTCGTCGACAATTTTTTCGGTGGCGCAGGGATCCCAATAGCTGGCGGTTCCGATCTGGATTGCGGTTGCGCCGGCCAGCATGAACTCGATGACGTCGGCGGCGGTTGAGATTCCGCCCATGCCAATCACGGGAATCTTCACCGCCTGCGCAGCGTCGTAGACCATGCGCACCGCGATGGGCTTGATGGCGGGACCGGAGAGTCCGGCGGTCACGTTGGCGATGCGGGGCTTGCGCGTTTCCGGATCGATCGCCATGGCGACAAAAGTATTGATCAGGGATAAGGCGTCGGCGCCTGCTTCCTGCGCCACGTAGGCCATTTGCGCGATGCTGGTCACGTTGGGCGAGAGCTTGACGATCAGCGGGCGCTGGGCCACGCGCTTGGCGGTGGTCACCACTTCATCGAGCGAGCGCGGATCACTGCCAAACTGCAGCCCGCCGTGGGCGGTGTTGGGACAGGAAACGTTCAACTCGTAAGCCGCAATGCCCTCGCCCTCGTTGAGAATCTGGATGGTTCGTTCATAGTCTTCGCGGGTGTAGCCGAAGATATTTACCATCACGACGATGTTGTTGATCTGGCGCAGGTGCGGCCACTTCTCTTGCAGAAAGGCCTGCGCTCCAATGTTCTGCAGGCCGATCGCGTTCAACATGCCGGCGGCGGTCTCCCACAGGCGCGGGGGAGGATTGCCGATCATGGGCTCTTTCGATAATCCCTTCACCACAAAGCCGCCAAGCTTGCTCAGGTGGACCACATCCTCGAACTCGACTCCGTAGCCGAAGGTGCCGCTGGCGGCAATCACGGGATTCTTCAGTTGAATGCCGGCAAAGCTCACGCTGAGATCGGGTGAGGAGTGCCCGGAAGTGGAGGAAGGCGTCATGGCCGGCTCTCTTCCACGTTCACACCGAGTACGCAAGTTCGTACCCGAGTTCCCACCCGAGTTCCCGACAGGGCCCCCGCCTGGCTTCAGGCCCGGGCTCATGCCTGGGTTCAGGACATGATGCGGCGGCGCGAGCGCCTCCGTCAGCACGCGGCCGACGGAATGGGTGGGAGGGTTGATCCCGAGCAGCGACGCCAGAGTGGCCGCCATGTCCACGGGTTCGACGCTGGTGCGGTAGGTTCCGGGCTGGAAAGGCAGTCCGTAAAACGCCAGCGGCACATGGGTGTCGTAGTTGTAAGGCGAGGCATGGTCCGTACCTTTGGCCGGGCCCACGGTGTAAATATCGGGGACACCCATGACGTACCAGCTTCCCTCGGGCGAGTAGCTGTTCAAATATTTTCGTCCCAGCGCGGTGTTGGGAACTTCGCCCAGGGCCAGTTGCGATTTGGTGTAGTAGTCGCGCAAGCCGGCCTGCTTCATGGCCTCGCCGACGGCCACCTCGGCATCGCGTTCGCGCGCGTGAGCCGCGGTAAAGGCATCCTGGTCAAGCCAGGCCAGAGGATAGTCCAGCTTGACGTACGCCGCGGGATGGCCGGGAGAAAATTTGGCGGTGAGCGCGCTGTTGATCTCGGCCTCGAGTTTTGCGCCGCCGAGATTCGCCGCCGGAATGCGCAACTTCTTCACCGCGTCGGGCAGGGAGGAAACGCCGTGGTCGGCCGACAGTGCGATCCAAACGTCGGCCAGCCCGATCTGATGGCCGAGGAAGTTGAAGAAGTCCGCCAGTTCGCGATCGAGGTCGAGAGCCATCTGGTGCATTTCCGGAGAATCCGGCCCGACTTGATGGCCCAGAATGTCGTTGGGCGAAAGGCTGATGGAAAGCAGATCCGTCGCCGGGCCGCGTCCGACGTTTTCGTACACCACCAATTCCTTGGCGAACTCGAGTTCGTATTCGTTGCCGAATGAGGTCGGGCCGATCACTTCGTAGAAGCCAGCTTCGGCGCCGTCTTTGCCTTTGCGATGCGCGGTTGAGCGCAGCAGGGTTCCCTGCGCATCTTTCCAGTCGCGATCCCAATATTTCGCGGGGCGGGTGGCGTTGAAATCTTCTACCCACCGGGGAAGTTCGTTGCGGTAGTAGGTGGAGGTGACCCAGGCGCCGCTCTTAGGCTCGATCCAGTAAGCGGCATCCCCGGCGAAGCCGGCGGGAAGAACGGAGGCGCGGTCTTTCAAGGACACCCCAAAAACACGGGACTTCCCCTGCGTGGCCAGCTTGAGCTCATCCCCCAGCGTGTCGGCCAGCAGGTTGTGAGGGGATGCGCCAGTCTGGTCTCCGGCGACGCCCACCAGTTTGGTGCTGTCGTCCTCGACGGAAGTCACCATGTGCTTCTTTTTCTGGTCCCACCATTCGTTGGCGACAATGCCGTGCCCGTTGCTGTAGGCGCCGGTAAACAGGGTGGAGTGTCCCGGAGCCGTGCGCGTGTTGGCGTAGTCGTAGTTGCAGTTGGGGAAGTAGGCGCCGTGATCGAGCAGGAAGCGGAAGCCGGCGTCTCCGAACTGGTCGCGGTAGCGTTCGAGATAGTCGCCGCGGAACTGGTCAATCACGATCACGACGACCAGCTTGGGATGGCCGTTGTAGGCTGAGGCGAAGCTTGCGACCGACAGGCTGACGACAGCCGCCAACACAAAGAAAAGGCGTACAGCGGTAGATCTGAGGGAGGATCGCATCGCGAAGGTAGTTTACACAGGCGGGGGGAATACGCCAAAACTAGTTCGGCACTTCGGAGTGCATTTGACGGCGTCATGCCGAGCCCAGCGCAGTTCAGCTGGGGTGACGGATCTCGCATGTAATCGGCGGCACTGCGGCGCGCCATCGCCTATTGCGCGCCCTAACCAGTCTCGGAGCAGCGCGTGCATTTTCCGGCTCTTTTCCGTTACATTAGTTATTCCCCATGCTTGATCTGAATTTCGTTCGCGACAACTTGCCGTTGGTGGAAGAAAAGCTGCGCCAGCGCGGCATGGATCCGGCTGCGGTGCTGAAGGACTTTCGCGAGGTCGATACACAGCGGCGCCAGGCCATCACCGAGGCGGAGACCAGCAAGGCTCAGCGCAACAAGGCCTCGGAAGAGATCGCCAAATTAAAAAAGAGCGGACAGGACGCCAGCGCCGCCGTGGCGCAGACGAAAGATTTGCGCGAGAAGATTCAGACGCTGGAAAAAGCCGCGACCGATCTCGATGCCCGCCTGCGCGACATTCTCGCGGGCATCCCCAACATGCCGCACGCGAGCGTGCCTGTAGGCCACAGCGCGGAGGAGAATGTCGAAGTCCGCCGGTGGGGCACGCCGCCGAAATTTGATTTCGCTCCCAAGCCGCACTGGGACCTGGGCGCCGAACTTGGCATTCTCGACCTGGAACGAGCGGTGAAGCTCACCGGCGCTCGCTTCGCGGTCTACTGGGATCTGGGCGCGAAACTCGAGCGCGCGCTGATGAACTTCATGCTCGACCTGCACACGCGCCAGCATGGATACACTGAGGTTCTGCCGCCGTACCTGGTGAACTCCGATTCGATGTATGGGACCGGGCAACTGCCGAAGTTTGCCGCCGATTCATTCCGCGTGCCGCACGGGGAGAAAGATCTCTGGCTGATTCCGACGGCGGAAGTTCCGGTGACGAATCTTTATCGCGACGAAGTGCTTGACCAGTCGCGGCTTCCGATCTCACTCACCGCCTACACGCCGTGTTTCCGCAGCGAGGCAGGGTCGTACGGAAAGGATGTTCGCGGAATTATCCGGCAGCATCAGTTTCAGAAAGTGGAACTGGTGAAGTTCGCGCATCCAGAACATTCCTACGAGGAACACGAGAAACTCACACGCGACGCCGAAGAAGTGTTACAAAAACTCGGACTGCACTACCGCACCATGGCGCTGTGCACAGGCGATATGGGGGCGGCTTCGGCGAAGACCTATGACATTGAGGTCTGGCTGCCGGGGCAGCAGTTGTTTCGCGAAATATCTTCATGCTCGAATTTCGAAGCGTACCAGGCACGGCGGGCCAACATTCGCTATCGCCCGGAAGGTAAGAACAAGACGGAGTTCCTGCATACGCTGAACGGCAGCGGGCTGGCAGTAGGCCGCACCTGGGTTGCGATTGTGGAGAACTACCAGCAGGCGGACGGGAGCGTGGTGATCCCGGAGGCGCTTCGGGCGTATATTGGCGCGGAACGAATTACGCCGAGAAGCTTCTAGCTGCTAGCTTCCAGCTAAACCGGAAGCCCGAGAACGGGTCAAGCCAGGAGCTAGAAGCTAGAGGTCAGGAGCTAGTAGACTTGCATAGAGCAGAATTCACGACCACCGCGCCCAGCGCGCCCCTGCCGATGAACGCCATCTGGCGAACAATTCGCGGATACATCTTGTGGCAGTACGAGCGGGGCACACTCCACTATGACATTATGGTCACGCTGATCCTGATCTTTGTGCTGTTCTCGCCGCACGTGATCGACTTCAACGACAAACCCATTGCACGGAATCCGCATCCGACCGATGTAGTGGTCACAACCGACGCCCAGGGCCACCTGCTCTACCAGGTGGAGGCCAGCGCCGTTTCACCGGGCAACGACCATGCGGTACGCGAGCAGTTGCTGCGCATTATTGAACCGATTTCGGGCGCGGTTTCGATCATAAGTTATGAGACGGTTTCCGACCGCAAGGGACACGTGCAAAGTTACAAGGTGCTGGCCAAGCGAGAGTAGCGGCTTGAAATTTAAAATTAAAATGAAAACGTTTTTGCCAATCTTGCCCATCGCGCTAGCCGGGAGCCTTGTGGCATTCGCCGCGGCGCCACAGCAGAAGCCCGACTCGCCCGACCTGGATGCCGTCCTGAAGAAGATGGACACGGCCGCCGCCAGTTTTCGCACCACCCAGGCGGAGTTCGAGTGGGACACTTACGAAAAAGTCATCGATGAGCTCGACGACGTTCAGACCGGCATCATCTATTACCGCCGCAGCGGCAAAGATATTGAGATGATGGCCGACGTCAAGATGGATGGGAGCAGCC
Source organism: uncultured Acidobacteriaceae bacterium (assembly GCA_963825155.1). GTDB lineage: Bacteria > Acidobacteriota > Terriglobia > Terriglobales > Acidobacteriaceae > Sulfotelmatobacter. The sequence goes on from CAWGRZ010000012.1 coordinate 616,567, forward strand.
CGACCACGCTCAAGCCCGAGCCGAAGTATGTTCTCTTCAGCAACGGCAAAGTTCGCATGTATCAGCCCAAGCCCGACCAGGTAACGGTTTACGACCTGGGCAAAGACCGCTCCGATTTCGAGAGTTATCTGGTGCTCGGTTTTGGAGGCAGCGGGCAGGAACTGGTAAAGGCATTCGACGTGACCTACGTGGGGCCGGAAACGATCAATGGCATCGCCACCGCGAAGTTGCAACTTGTTCCCAAATCCGAAAAGGTCCGCAACACGTACAATCGAATTTTGCTTTGGATTGATCTCGACAAAGGTATTTCAGTGCAACAGCAATTCTTTACGCCGCAGGGGGATTACCGCCTGGCCAAGTATTCCTCGATCCGGGTGAACGAGAAGATCGGCAACGAGGTTTTTCAGCTGAAGACCAACAGTAAGACGCAGACTATTTCTCCGCGCGGTTAAGTTGTTGAATCTAAAAGGCAAGAAGGTGTGCTAAGAATTGCACTTGGGGCAGTATACTGACCCCACCTTCAGTTGGGTTCATTCATGGCCAAGGTTTTTACGATTACAGTCCCTCCTAAGCTGGGAAACAAGCGCAGGGAGCGCACCTCAGATCCTCGTTACGTTGACGGGCAGCGCCTGCTGGTGGAGGCGATGAGGTACCTGGCGCTAGCCGACCCGGTGCAGAACCGCCCGGCTATCGAACTCATCTCCGAGCACGTCCGCACCCGCTTCCGCATGAGCGACTCGCCGCTGGGGTAGAACCGGTCGCGCGCGGTTTCTTGCACTCAATTAAGAGCTATTGCGTCTTCTCCGAAAAAAGAGGGGCGGATTTCTCCGCCCCCTTCTGGTTTGCTTATAAACGTTGTCTAGAACTCGAACCGCAGCGAGAACTGCATCACGCGCGGTTTGCTCAGAGTGCCGTTGTAGGCTCCAAAGTTCCCCGAGGTTAAGTTGAAATTGTAGGCTGCCAGAGCAGCATCGAAACGCACCGCGTTGGTGACGTTGAACACCTCCCAGGCGAACTTCGCCTGCTTGGTCTCGCTGATCTTCCAGGTCTTCCACAAGCCATCGTCCAGCTCAAAGTAACCGGGTCCGCGGAAGTTGTTGCGTTGTCCGGACTCTCCGGGATAAGGGAACCGGAACGCGTTGATGGCCTCAGTCGGGTTTTGGAACAGGTTGGGATTGCCCGAAGCATCCTTATAGACGCCGATCTTTCCCGTGGGTCCGGTCTGAATCGCCTGGCCTTGCAGCTGCCAGTTGGTGGACCAGCCCGCTCCAGATCCCATGCTCCAGGGTAGGCCGCTGCTCCAGTGGAAAATTCCGGAGAGACCCCACCCTCCGATCACCGAATCCGCCATCTTGCCCATAGCCGCTTCCAAAACGCCGGCCACGGCCAAAGGGCAGTTCGTAGACCCAGTTGGAGTTGATCTGATGTTTCATGTCGAAATCCGATACCGCGCGCAACTGACCGGGAGACCATGAATTGATCACCTGGCTGGCGAATCCGAACCCTTCAAATTCGTTGATGCGCTCCGCGTTGGAGCCGATATCCATCGATTTGGAGTAGGTGTAGTTGAAGTCGAATTGCAGCCCGCTGCTCATTGCTTTGCGCAGGGTGAGCTGCAGGCCGTTGTAGGCGCTATTGCCGATGCTGCGCCAGGCGTAGAGCGAAGAGAACTGGTCGTCCCAGAAGTTGAAGGGCTGCCCTCCCGCCGGCTGCCCCGATAGCTGGGCACATGCCGGCAAGCAGTACAGGTCGGCCACGAACAGGGCTGTGGTCTCGTTCCCGGCGAAGCAGGAGTACATGTCGTACATCGCCTGGGTCGCAGTGTAGTTGGTGACGCCGGGATTATTCCCAGGTGCACAGCCCAGGTTGTTCGGGTCACCAGGGGGCCCGAAGCCCAACTGCCCTGCGGCTGCTGGGAACAAGTTCTCCCAGAAAGGAATGGGAGCCACCTGGCTGATATCGGTGCCGGCGTTCGCGTTCTTGGTCAGCATGGTCGCGGCTTTGAAGTAATCCATCTTTGAAGACGGATCAACCAGGTCAAGAGGCATGGCGAGGTCGTCCTCCTGCAGCAGGCGATGGGCAAAGCGCCCGATGTAAGACGCTTCCAGGACGAAGTTCCGGCTGAGTTCGCGGGTGATTGAGAAATCGACTACGTTCGAGTAAGGAGTCTTGAGCTTATCGTCCAAGCCCCAGTAGATGGCAAACGACCCTGGGTCGTAGAGAGTCGGGGGCGTAACCGTGCCCGGGAACGTGGCCGGTGGAGGTCCCACTACCTGCTGGCCGCAATAATCAGTGTTCGCAGCCGGCAGGGTATAGAGATCGGTAAGGCGCGGCGTGCAGTCCACATTCTGCGATCCGGCGGGGTTCACCAACTGGGTGGTCAGGCCGAAGGAACCGTTTTTGTCGAAGCTATTCACGATTCCCTCACCGAAGTGGTCGAAGTAGATCCCATAGCCACCCCGGATCGAGCTTTTTCCAGCGCTGCCGAACAGAGTGTGCAGAAAGCCGCTGCTGGCGTGGGGCGAGTAAGCGAAGGCCAGCCGCGGTGCGAGGTTCTTGTAGTCCCAAGCCCAGTACGGCTGCTTGCCATTGGCCTGCCCGGAAAGAGCCATCTGCACCAGCCCGCCCGAGGTCTGCGAGTTGAGGGTATTCCCCTGCGCCATGACTTGCGCGCGTTGATTAAACCAGCTATTCAGGCTGACCGTGGGTGACACCTGGTTGCCATGGATTTCATAGGGAGGCTGCAGCAGCGAATATCGCAGCCCGCCCGTGAGCACCAGATTGGGAGTAACGTGCCAACTGTCCTGGAGGTAGAACTCGCCCTCGGTGGATTTGAAGTTGCGCTGAATCATTTGCCCGGGAGCGAAGAAGTGCCCGGTCTTGTCCTGGTTGTAGGTTTTGTTGGTTTCGGTCAGAAGTCCGGTAAGCGCGGCGGTGGCAAAATCGTAGTTTGTGCCGAAAGAACCAGCGACAGCCGGATAGCCAAAGGCTGCCGGATCCAGGCTCGTCCCCGTATTTGCGATACCGGCAGGACCCAGCCAGTACACGTTGGTCTCAGCGGTTGAAATATTCTGGGAATTGCCGTTGCGGTTATTGCTGATGATCCGCAGATTGGCGCCGAACTGGAGTGTATGTTTGCCCTTGGTCCAGCTCAGGTCATCAACCAAATTCTGCACCGGGACGTTGGTCAAAACCGTGTTGCTGAGGCCCTGTACGTTATCCAACCCGCGGAAGAAGTTGTAGTCGGTCGAACTGAGCCCGGTGTCGCCGAGTCCCTGGCGGATATACCCGTACCGCAGGTTATTGACCAGCGTCGAACTGATGAGAGCGGTGTATCCGACAAACAAACCCTTGCTGTTGTTGGTTAAGAAATCATTCGCGGGCTGGCCGGGAAACTGCTGAACCGCCGTCGTCGAAACGTTCTGATCGCCGCGAAAGTTCTCCAGATGACCCTTGAGGAAAAGGGTGTGGTTCCCGCTTGGCGTCAGCTTGTAGTCGAGTTTCAGTATGTAGGTATCAAGTTTGGTGGGATTGGGCGCGGCGAAGGTAAACGCCCGGTAGTCGTACCCGTCGCCGAGCGCGTCACTGTTCGGCGAAGGGTATTTCTGGAAAATCGCGAGAGCATTCGGGTCGGCGCCACCACCCCACGGGCACGGGTTGTTAGGGGCGGACTGACAGTTGGTGTCCGTATTCGCGAGGCCCTGCGGCGTCATGGCGACGACTCCATCTGACGAAATGCTGTAGTTGCCGCCAGGATCGACGAAGCCGGGCTGGCAGGCAGGATCCGAGGAGTCGCATGGATACTGCATGACGCCGGTCCGCATTAAGTCGCTGGGAACGATGCGAGTGGTTTGGATGGCCTCGTTTGTGCGCTGGCCTTCGTAGCCGCCGAAAAAGAAGAGCCGGTCTTTTTTGATCGGACCGCCGACCCAGGCGCCAAACGTGTTACGCACCAGCGGGCCCGGCTTGTTGGGCAGCCCTGACGACACCTGGGCTTGCTCGTTAAACCAGTCGTTGGCTTGACCAATATTGGATCGGTTGTACTCGTACAACGAACCATGGAAACTGTTGGTGCCACTTTTGGTCACCATACTTACCTGGGCTCCAGAGGACCGGCCGGTATCCGCATTGGAGTTGCTGGTGGTGACGCGAAACTCCTCGATGGAATCGAGGGGAGCGCGAAGGGCGCCCTGAAACGCATTGCCGGTCAACTGGTCGTTGTTATCCAAACCGTCCAGGGTGACGTTGGTCTGGTCGCTGCGGGCGCCCGCCACGGAGCCGCCGCGGCTGTCCTGAGTCTGGTCGACGTTGTTTCCGACATAGGTGACGCCGGGCTGCAAGCTCAGAATCGCTACCGGATCGCGGCCCTCGGATGGAAGATTGACCAGCTGCGTGCTGTTAAACACGTTGCCCTGGGTTGCGTCAGTCGTGTTGACCAGCGGCGCCTCGCCGCTGACCTCCACGATTTCGGTCGCACCCTTAACCTGCATGGCGACATCCAGGGTGGCGGGCTGGCTGACTTGCAGAGTGACCCCGTCCTGCTTCAGGGTGGCGAATCCCGGCGCGGTTGCCGTCAGCGTGTAGGTGGCGGGCGGCACCTCGAGAAATTGATACACACCATTGCTGCCCGATTTCGTGGTTCGCAGAAATCCAGTCGCAGAGTTGCTGAGCGTAACCGTGACTCCCTGCATCACGGCACTCTTGGGGTCGGTTATGGTGCCACGCAGAGACGTAGTCGCCGTCTGAGCAGAGATAAGAGTACTGAACGCGAGGGAAAAACCAACCAACAACGTAACTACACGTGAGCCAAAACGCATAGAAGCTCCTTTTACCCACGAGGGCGTTACATTCAGATTGTGTTTCCCAGGAATGCGGAATGATGGTGAAGACCCTGGGGACCTTATGGCGGGCTATTGTGCAACTGTCGGACCACGACTTGCAAGCTTAATTTTCAACATCTTAGGGCTCTTGACAATGTCAACTGCTGCGCTTTGCCATAGCCGCAATTCAGATTTTGGAAGATGGGATGCCATGAGTCTGTCTCTGAAACAGCGCCGAGGCAAGAAAAATCACTATGGGATAACACTCCAGTGTGTAACGGGGCTCGGGATTTTCCAGCGTCCCGAGAAACGCAGATCGCACCACTAGAAACAAAACGAATAGTCCGATACCAAAACATTCGCGGGCGCGCGGCAGTCCGGCCGCCGCCAGGCCGACGTACAACAAATTCAGCAGGCCGAATCCGAGGCTGACCGCGAGCCAGCGGCCATCGTCGTTAAATTCCCACCAGCGCGGGTCCGAGGGAAACAGTTCCGTCCGCGGGCGCAACCACATGTCCACGATGCGTACCGCGGGGAGCCATACGTAATAGCGGAGCGGCGCTGCCTGGACGCGCTCGGCCGCCAAGGTTGCGAAGCGGGCATCGAGCTCCGGGCTCATCTCATGATCGCGGTTGTAGTCGGCGAACAATTCGCTGGTGACCTGGTGCTGCTTCTCGGAATCGAAGGCCCGGCTGGGCAGGCGCGTGACGTCAATCGCTTCCCCGGGTACGTTCCAATAAATTTCCTGCACTGAGACGTAGTCCGCGGTCCAGGTCTTGACCCAGCGATTGAAACCGCTCAAGACCGGTTCGTCGGCGTCATTGGCATAGCGCGGCGCCAGCGGCTCGAAGCGGTGCAGGGTGTGGAGATTTCGCAGGGTCCACGGGATCAGCGGCGCGGTAGCGCTGACGGCGACCAGCACGCCGGCCAGCACAATCGAGGCCGGACTGAAGCGCACTCTGTTGCCGGGCCGCAGGCTGCGCAGCAGCAGCCACAACAGATATCCACCTATAGCTGCGAGTAAAATCCCTCCATCGGGCCGCAATAGGATGGCTGCTCCGATCGAGAGGCCACAGCCGAGCCACGCCAGCCGCTGGGCTGGTTCTCGGAGAGATTCGCAGTCGATGTCGCCAACACCCAGATCCGCATAGGGCCAGATCCAGCGCGAGAGCGGTGAAAAATATCTCCAGCGTCTCGGTCAGAGCGGTGGCGGCGTAGTTGGCGAGAAATGGACAGAGTCCAGCCAGAAGAAACGCGGCCTGCGCAGCCCACGGAGAAAGCAACCGCCGAGCCAGGTCGGCGATGAGGAAGCAGGTCGCCAGGTCGAACAGCACCTGCACCAGCAGGACCGCGCGAAAATTCTCGATCCCGAAGAGCGCGAAAATCGCCGCCAGAAAGGCAGGGTATCCGGGCAGGCGGGAGAGCGTCGGCATGATCACGCCGGAGTTCGTCACGCCGTAAATGCCGTGCTGCAGCCAGTTCTCCGCGATGTTGGCGTAGAGGCGAGAGTCGTCCACCACCCCGGGAAAATACGCCACCAACAGCAACCGCAGGCCCAGTGCCGCCAGGCCTGCTGCCAGAAAGAACCGCGCCTTCTTCCGCACCAGTTCCCACACGCAGCGAATCATAGCGCGTCGCGGCAATCCCGCAGGCAGAAAAATGCATCTTACGACGCAGAGCGGCTAGCTCACCCTGCCCCTTCGAGAATTGACCGTGTGCCCTCTGCGGCATACGATAAACGTTTCATCCCCCATGGCTGAGCCAGTCTTTTATGATCCGCGACGCGCCCGCTGGAAACGCCTGCGGCGCCTGTTCGACGTTGTCGCGGTTGTCGTTTCCGTGTTGATCATATTCTTCGTCCACACCGCTTTGCGGGATGAGCCTCTCCCGGAACTCCTGTTTTCGCCGCAGAAGCGAGCCTTCAAGGCCTTGAAGGAAAGTGAAAAGCAGAAGGCCCGCGAACGCCTGAAGAAGCTAGCGGCTCGGACGCACCGCAAGTCGAAGCTGGCGGCGTCGCAGGTGAAACTGAATCAGCAAGAAGGGATTCGCGCCGCCTTCTACGTTCCATGGGACGCGGCCAGCTTCTCGTCCCTGCGCGCCTACGCTCACCAACTCGACATTCTTTATCCCGACTGGCTGCACGTGCTCACTGCCGATGGACGCCTGCAGAGCATTGACGATCAAACCAATAAGTTCTTCGACGTCGTACAAGGCAGCACAGTTCGCCCGGTCGACGACCGCGTAATGCCGTTCCTCGATGCGGAAGACACCAGCATGGAAGTCTTCCCCATGGTGAATAACTTTGATGGCCTGACATGGAACGGGGACATCGTCGGCTTCCTGAACAATCCCGACGCCCGGGCACTGTTCCGTCGCCAGGCTTTGGAATTTCTCGCATCCGGCCGGTACCGGGGACTGACGGTCGACTTTGAAGCCTTCCCTGCGAGTGGCCAGCCGGGTTATATCGAGCTGCTGCGGGAGTTGTCCACCGATTTGCACACTCGTGGGATGAAGCTCTACGTTGCGGTGCCGCCGCATAACGGCGAGTACGATTATCCCGCGATTGCGGCGGCCGCCGACGGAGTGGTGCTCATGAACTATGACGAGCACTACCCCGGCGCGGCGTCCGGCCCCGTGGCCGCGCAGGACTGGTTCGTCCAGAACCTGAATTTCGCCGAGACCGTGATCCCGCGGGACAAAATCATCTGCGCCATCGCCAACTACGGCTACGACTGGGTGCTGAAACCAAAGAATGGGAAATTGCCTCCCGAGGAGCACGACACCACCGTCAGCGTGCAGGAGGCTTGGCTGGCGGCCCGAGATTCCGACGTAGACGTCAGCTTCGACGATGACGCCTTGAACCCGCACTTCAGCTATCTCGATGAACACAGCCTGCAACACGATGTCTGGTTCCTGGATGCGGTGACGGCGTTGAATCACATGCGGGCCGCGCAAACGCTGGGCATTCAGACCTTCGCTCTCTGGCGGCTCGGAAGTGAAGACCGGACCCTGTGGAAGGTCTGGGACATGCCCGGAGACGCTGGTGCGACCGACAAACTACGCGACGTCCCCCCCGGCGCCGACGTGGACATGGAGGGCCGGGGCGAGATCCTGCGCATCGAAGACAAGCCTGCACACGGCACTCGTGATCTGACGATTGATCCGGACAGCAAACTGATCACTGACGAAGTCTTCCAGACTCTGCCCGAACCCTACCGCGTGGGACGCTATGGCTACAGTCCGAACAAAGTTGTACTTACATTTGACGACGGTCCCGACCCCGAGTGGACGCCCAAGATTCTGGATGTGCTCAAGGAAAAGCACGCCACCGCGACTTTTTTTCTCATCGGCATTCAGACCGACAAGTTTTCCGGCATCGCGAAGCAAATCTACCGCGAAGGCAACACCATCGGGAACCACACCTTCACCCATCCCGATGTGAGCAACATCTCTCCGGCCTACATGAAGGTGGAGTTGAACCTCACCGAACGGCTCTTCGCCAGCCTGCTGGGAGTGCGGGCCACGCTGATGCGGCCACCGTATGCGATTGATGAGGAACCGGACACCGCCGACCAGGTCCGCCCGCTCGAAATTCCGCAGGAAATGGGCTACATCACGGTGGGCAACCGGATCGACCCGAACGACTGGAGCGACACGCCCCACCGCCGCTCCGCGCAGGAAATCGCGTCGTATGTGCTGGCGCATCTGCCGCCCTGCCGCCCGGAAGACTTGCGTTGCGGCAACATCGTGTTGCTGCATGATGGCGGTGGCAATCGCGCCGAGACCGTGCGCGCCCTGCCCATGATCATTGACGGCATCCGGGCCCGCGGATATGAGATCGCGCCGGTCTACGAACTGCTGGGCAAAACCAGGGCCGACGTTATGGCGCCGTTGCCTGCCGGAGAACTGTGGGACGCCCGCCTGGACCGGATGGGCTTTTGGCTTTTCGACGCGGGCATCTTCGGCATCACCTGGATTTTCCTGGTGGGCGACCTGCTGATGACCGGGCGACTACTCTTCATCGGAGCGGCTGCCGTCTACGACCGGCTGCGGGAGAAAATATTTGGCAAGCCCGCGGAAGTCGCGTCCTACGAGCCGAAAGTCGCGGTCCTGATCCCAGCCTACAACGAAGAAAAAGTGATTGAGCAGACCGTGCGTGCGGTGCTCAACTCCAAATATCCGAAACTGCGGGTCATCGTGATTGACGATGGCTCCAAGGACCGGACGCTGGAAGTTGCGCGCACCGCTTTCGCGGCCGAGGCCGCCGCGGGAAAAGTAATCATCCTCGGCAAGCCGAACTCCGGCAAGGCGGACGCTCTCAACTACGGCATCGAGCACATTGGCGATGCCGAACTCTTTGTCGGCATCGATGCCGACACCATCATCGCGCCCGATGCCATCTCACGCCTGGTTCCGCATTTCATCAATCCTAAAGTCGGCGCCATCGCCGGCAACGCCAAGGTTGGCAATCGGGTCAATCTCTGGACCCGCTGGCAGGCCCTCGAATACATCACCAGCCAGAACTTCGAGCGGCGCGCGCTGGACGTTCTGGGCGCAGTCAGCGTGGTGCCTGGAGCCATCGGCGCCTGGCGCGTTTCCGCCGTACGCGAGGCTGGAGGCTACCACATCGACACGGTCGCCGAAGACGCCGACCTCACCATGGCCCTGCTGCGCCGCGGATACCGCGTTGAATACGAAGACATGGCCCTGGCCTACACCGAGGCGCCTACTAACGCCAATGGCCTGATGCGCCAGCGCTTCCGCTGGTCGTTCGGCATTCTGCAGGCGGTGTATAAACACCGCGGAGTTTTCGCGCGCAAAGGTGTGCTGGGATTAGTGGCGCTACCCAATATTGTGATCTTCCAGATTCTGTTGCCGCTGGTGTCGCCACTTATCGACATCATGTTCGTTTTGGCCAGCATCTGGTATTTCATTCAAAAGCACTTCCATCCTGATTCCACCGATCCCGCCAGCTTCCACAAACTCGTCTTGTTCTTCTTTGCGTTTCTGGTGATCGACTTCGTGGCGTCGGCGATTGCATTCGCCCTCGAACGCCGCCGCGACGACGACAAGGAAGACGTCTGGCTGCTCAGCCAGGTCTGGCTGCAACGCTTCGCCTACCGACAGTTGTTTTCGATTGTGCTGTTCAAAACGCTGAAGCGGGCGCTGGAAGGCCGCAAGTTCGCATGGGACAAGCTGGAGCGCACCGCCGCGGTGACGTATGTGCCGGCGGAGACACGGGATCACGTCAACGTTCCGTAGCTTAGCTTGTCAGCTTGAGCGAAGCATCCTGCCTGCGTTGCAAAATTACCGGAACAGGAGCGGCGCAAACTCCGCCAGATTCCGCCGCCACACCATCCAAGTGTGCATGCCTGGCGTTTCGATGTCGGTGTGCTGCACGCCTTTCGCTTTGAGCCATTCGCGCAGATTGCGGTTCAGCGTGATCAGATGATCCTCGGTGCCACACGCAATCCACAGCAAGCGGATTTGCTGGTTGGCTTTCGCGTCGAGACCGGGAAAATCTTTTCCAAATTCATCCGGAATGCCTCCCGAACTGAAAGCGCCGATCCAGGCAAATCTGTCGAGATTGTTAAGCCCGGTCAACAACGATTCCGATCCGCCCATCGAAAGCCCGGCAATGGCGTGCGCATTACGTTCTTTCGTGACTCGATATTCGCGCTCGACCTGCGGCATGACTTCCGTGAGCAGGGCCTCGCTAAATTTTGTGAAATTGCGTTCGCGCACGTCGGCATGGCCCCACGCGCCCCAACCCAGCGTGATCATTTCCATGGTGCCGTAGCCGAGCGGCATGACGACGATCATAGGCTTGGCTTTGCCCTGCGCGATCAGGTTGTCGAGGATCACGTTGGCACGTCCAACCGCCGTCCAGCCGCTGGCGTCGTCGCTGAATCCATGCAGCAGATAGAGCACCGGATACGTCGTTTTCGCGGTGGGATCGTAGCCCGGGGGAGTGTAGACGTAGAAATCCCGCTCATCGCCGGCTACCGTGGACTTGTAAAAATGATGATGGACTTCCCCGCGCGGCACATCGTTGACTTCCCAGGGTAACGACGGCCCGGGAACGTGCACGAAATTCGCAGGGGAGAGCAGATTCGGCACCAGTCCGTGGTTGTAGGGATCGAGCGAGCGGACGCCGTCAACGATGATGGAATATCCGTAGTAGTCGGGAGCCAGCGGCGGCGTGGTCACGCTCCACACGCCCTTGGCGTCCTTTTGCATGGCGACCGGCTCAGCGCCCTCCCGATCGAGTTCCACTTTTTGCGCGTTGGGAGCGAGGAAGCGGAAGGTGACGCTATGGTCGGGATGCACTTCCGGCGTTACCAGCCAGGCCGGCCTTTGCGGAGGCTGAGCCGGCGCAGGTTTGGCTTGCTGCGCGGTCGCTAGAATACACAGAATGAAGAAAGAGAGAACGAGAAAGGCCGACTGAGGTTTCATGGTGCCGTCTCCTTGAGCAAACGGCCCAATTGTATAAGCCGGAGACCGGCCTGTGGCCAGATTTGAGGTCATTTGTTCTCGGCGACTTCCAGCCTGGTTTCGGCGCGGTGCAACGCATCCAGAGCACGCTCCACGTCAACCGTGGTATCGCCGCTCGCCAACCGCTGTTCGGCGCGCTCTTTGGCTTTGCGCGCGCGTTCCACATCAATCTCTGACGGGCGCTCCGCGGTCTCCGCCAGAATCGTCACTTTCTCCGGCAGCACTTCCGCGAATCCCCAAGCCACAGCCAGCCGCTCCTCGGTCGCGCTCTCACCGCGGAAAGTGATCTCGCCCACCGCCAGTTCGGTAATCAGCGGCGCGTGCCCGGGCAGAATGCCCAAATACCCGTTCTTGCCGGGAATCTGCATCTCCTGCGCAGTGGTGTTCACTACTTTCTTTTCCGGCGTGACGATTTCGAGTTGGAATGTATCAGGCATTCGTCGTTAGTCGTTCGTCGTTCCTTACGCTGCCGCTTTCATTTTCTCGGCGGCTTCCAGCACTTCCTCGATCGGCCCCTTCATATAAAACGCCTGCTCCGGGATATCGTCGTACTTGCCTTCGACGATTGCCTTGAAGCCCTTCACGGTGTCGGCAATCTTGACGTAACGCCCGGCCGCTCCGGTGAATTGCTCGGCGACATGGAACGGCTGCGAGAGGAAGCGCTGAATCTTGCGCGCCCGCGCCACCGTGAGCTTCTGATCTTCGCTGAGTTCATCAATGCCGAGGATCGCGATGATGTCCTGCAGGTCTTTATAAGTTTGCAGCGTTTTCTTGACCACCTGCGCCACGTCGTAGTGCTCCTGCCCCACAATCCGCGGATCAAGAATGCGCGACGTCGATGCCAGCGGATCGACCGCGGGATAGATTCCGATCTCCGTCAAGGCGCGTGAAAGCACGGTGGTCGCGTCGAGGTGAGCAAAGGTAGTCGCCGGAGCGGGGTCGGTTAAATCGTCGGCGGGTACGTAGATCGCCTGCACCGAAGTGACCGAGCCCTTCTTGGTTGAAGTGATGCGTTCCTGCAGTTCGCCCATCTCCGTGGCCAGGTTCGGCTGGTAACCAACCGCGCTGGGCATGCGGCCCAGCAGCGCGGAAACTTCCGAGCCCGCCTGCGTAAAACGAAAAATGTTGTCGATGAAGAGCAGCGTGTCCGCGCCCTCGGCATCGCGGAAATATTCCGCAACCGTCAGCCCGGTCAGCGCCACGCGCAGACGCGCCCCTGGAGGCTCGGTCATCTGGCCATAGATCAGCGCCGCCTTCGACTCTGCCGGCTTGCCGGGTTTAATCACGCCCGACTCCGACATTTCCAGCCACAAGTCGTTGCCTTCGCGGGTGCGCTCGCCAACGCCGGCAAACACGGAGAAGCCGCCGTGATTCTTGGCGACGTTATTGATTAGCTCCATGATAACCACGGTCTTGCCCACGCCCGCGCCGCCGAACAAGCCGATCTTCCCGCCCTTCAAGAAGGGCTGGATCAAATCGATAACCTTCACGCCGGTTTCAAACATCTCGGCGGTCGTGGCCTGCTCGTCGAAGGCGGGAGCCAGCCGGTGAATCGGCATCTTCTCTGTAAACTCGATCGGTCCCAGTTGGTCTACGGGTTCGCCGATCACGTTCATGACGCGCCCCAGCGTACCGCGGCCCACGGGCACGGAGATCGGTCCGCCCTGGTCGATCGCCTTCATGCCGCGCACCATGCCGTCGGTAGCCGACATGGCGATGCAGCGCACGCGCCCCTCGCCCAGGTGCTGTTGCACTTCAAGAATAACGTTGATGGGGTTGGGCACGGTAAAGCCGTCACTGACGACCTTGAGCGCCTCGTAGATCAGCGGCAGGTTCCCTTCGGAAAACTGCACGTCTACCGCTGGACCCGAAATTTGAATGACATGTCCTACGTTTTCTGGCATAAATTAGCTTCCAGCTACTAGCTGCTAGCTCCTGACTCGAATCAACGCCGCCTTGACGGCTCGGCTCCGCTAAAATTTAACATTCCTCAAATCCGCCTTGCTAGAAGCTAGCAGTTAGAAGCTAGCAGCTTCTTCTTACATTGCCGAGGCGCCGCTGACGATCTCGATAATCTCTTTCGTGATCTTGGCCTGGCGCGCCCGGTTCATGACCAGGGTCAGCGAATCGATCATGTCGGTTGCGTTACTGGTTGCGGAATCCATCGCGGTCATGCGCGCGGCGTGCTCCGCTGCCACCGACTCCAGCAGCGAGCGGAAGATCTGGATGCTCACATATTTCGGCAGCAGTGCCCGGAACAACTCCTCCGGTGCTTGCTCGTAAATGTAGTCCACCTGTGCGGTGCCGAATTGCGATGCGGCCTGCCCGGCGCTGTCATTCGCGTGCAGGCCCACACCGGCGCTGACCGCGGCTTCTCTGGCCTTCTTCTTCTCTTCTTCAGACATTTCCTCAGCCAGGCGCACCGCCGGTTCGCCGATCTGCTCGATGGGAAGAATCTGCTCCACAATCAGCCGCTGCGCGATCACCGACTTGAATTCGTTGAACACCACATAGACGGCGTCAATTTCGCCGCGCGTGTAGCGGTCAATCACGTTCTCGGCTAACGCCGCTGCCTGGGCGAATGCCACTTTCCCGAGAACACCAACATGCTCGCCCGTAATCTGGGTCACACCCGCCCGTTCCGCCGACTCACGCTCCGTATCGATAACTTCCGCGTCGGCGAGTTCCGCCAATGCGGGCGTCTGCGCCGGCGCCGCGGGATATCGCCGGCGCAGGAAGTCGCGCCCTTTGCGGCCCACTGCTTCAATGTCGATGTTCTTCCCCGCTTTCGACTCGAGGAAGCGGCTGGCAGCTTTCGTGATGTTGGCGTTGAACGCCCCCGCCAGTCCTTTGTCGCCCGTTACCACGATTAGCAGAATGGTTTTCTCGACGCGCTGGGCCAGCAAAGGATGTTTGGGCTCGCCCGTTTCCGGATCGTAAATTTCGGCCCGCGCCACCAGCGATTTCAGCACATTGGTCAACATCTGCGCGTAGGGACGCGCCGCCAAGGCCCGCTCCTGCGCGCGGCGCAACTTGGCCGCCGAGACCATCTTCATGGCCTTGGTGATCTGCCGCGTGTTGATCACGCTGCGAATGCGCCGCCGAATGTCGAGAATGTTTGGCATCAGAAACCGTTCTTGGCTGTTAGCTCTTGGCCTTTAGCTAGGTCTCCTCGATCCAAGCCAAGAGCCAAAGGCCAAGAGCCTATTTCGCGACCGCGTCCCTGCTCGCCACAAACTGCTGCTTCGCTTCCTTGATCAGGCCCTGCAACTGGCCTTTCAAGGTGTCATCGAGAATTTTCTTCTCCATGATCGAGCGCAGCAGGCCGGGATTAGTGGAGTCCGCGTACTTGTACAGCTCGGCCTCAAAATCGCGCACCTGAGCTACTGGCATGTCGTCGAGGAAGCCTCCCGTGCCCGCCATAATGATCAGAATCTGCTTGGAGAAGGGCAACGGTGAAAACTGATTCTGCTTCAGCAGTTCCACCAGCCGTTGCCCGCGATTCAACTGGGCCTGCGTGGCCTTGTCGAGATCGCTGCCAAACTGCGCAAAGGCCGCCAGTTCGCGATACTGCGCCAGTTCGAGCTTCAGCGTGCCCGCGACCTGGCGCATGGCCTTGATCTGTGCGCTGCCGCCCACGCGGCTCACCGACAGACCCACGTTCACCGCGGGGCGTACACCCTGGTTAAATAGATCGGTCTCAAGATAAATTTGGCCGTCGGTAATGGAAATGACGTTGGTGGGAATGTAGGCCGAAACGTCGCCTGCCTGGGTTTCAATCACCGGCAGCGCCGTCAGCGACCCGCCCCCCATTTTGTCGCTCAGCTTGGAGGCGCGCTCCAGGAGCCGGGAGTGGAGGTAGAAAACGTCTCCGGGATAGGCCTCGCGCCCTGGCGGACGGCGCAGCAGAAGTGAAATCTCGCGGTATGACGCGGCGTGCTTGGAAAGATCGTCGTAGATGACCAGCGCATGCCGCTTGCTGTCGCGGAAATACTCGCCCATAGCGCAAGCCGCGTAAGGCGAAATGTATTGCATGGGCGCGGGTTCGGACGCCGATGCCGCGACGACGATGGTGTATTCCATCGCTCCGGCATCTTCCAGAATCTTCACCACCTGAGCGATCGACGAGCGCTTCTGCCCGATCGCGTTGTAGATACAAATGAGGTCGTTGCCCCTCGAATTGATGATGGTGTCGAGCGCGACGGCAGTCTTGCCCGTCTGGCGGTCCCCGATGATCAGTTCGCGCTGGCCGCGGCCAATCGGAATCATGCTGTCGATGGCCTTGAGTCCGGTCGCCATGGGCTCGCGCACGGGTTGCCGGTCAATCACGCCTGGAGCCAGGCGTTCCAGAGCGATGAACTTGTCGGTAGGGATGGGACCCTTATCGTCGATGGGCTGGCCCAGCGAATTCACCACCCGCCCGATCATGGCGTCGCCGACGGGCACGCTCATGATGCGCCCCGTGCGCTTGACCTCGTCGCCTTCTTTAATCTCGGTGTACTCGCCGAGCAGCACGACGCCGACCTGATCCTCTTCCAGGTTCATGGCGATGCCGGCCACACCGTGGGGAAAGGCGAGGAGTTCGCCGGCCATGACCTTGTCGAGTCCATAGACGCGCGCGATGCCGTCGCCGAGGGTGATGACGGTGCCGGTCTCGTCCACGGAGATCTTGGTTTCGTAGTTCTCGATCTGCTCGCGGATCAGTTTCGTGATTTCGTCTGCCTTGATTTGCGCCATAATCAGCTCTTAGCCTTTAGCTGTTAGCTCTTAGCTACAGCAACTTCTGCAACCCTTGATCCCATTCCTAAATTTGTCATCCGGACACGCATGAGCGCCACGAACTGACGGCCCGTCCCGGTTCCAAACCCAGAGCCAAAAGCTAAGAGCTAATAGCCTCCCGAATCTTCTCCAACTGGCCCTTTACCGAACCGTCGTAAATCGTGCTGCCCACGCGGACCACGGCACCGCCCAGCAGCGCCGCGTCCAGTCCGTACCGGGCGCGGACTCTCTTGCCGGTCACGCTCTCAATCTGCTTTTCGAGGGCGCGCTTCTCGGCATCGCCCAGTTCACGGGCGCTGGAGATCTGCGCCTCGGCAAATCCCATCCGCGCGTCCAGTTCTTTCCCCAGTTGCGCGATGATCCTCTCCAGAAACTGCACCCGGCGATGATCCATCAGCACGGCCATCAGGTTGCGCACCGGCTTTTCAATTCGTTCACGCTGCACGATCACATCCAGCAAGCTGCGTTTCTGGTCGGCGGGAACTGCGGGATTTTCCCACACCCGCCGCAACTCCGCACTCTCAGCCAGGAGTTCGGCGATCCGACGCAATCCCCCAATGGCGCGATCCGCATCGAGATGGGCACGGAGAACAACGTCCGCGAAGGCCCGGGCATAAGTGCTGGCGACAGAGGCCACAGTCTAGTTCCCGCCCTTTCCCGGATGATCCGATCCCGAATTGCCCGATCCCGCGCCCAACTGCCCGGAAAAATTGCGCACCAAAGCCTGATCCGTGGCGGCGTCAACATGGATCTGCCTCTGGGCCAGCCCCACGGCCAGATCAGCTGCGTGAGCGGTCAGCTGGCGCCGCGCCGCCTTGGCCGCGGCTGCAATCTCCTGCTCCGCGGCGACTACAATCTTGCGCGCTTCTTCCTGCGCTGCTGCCTGGATGCGGGCTTCCTCCGCCGCTGCTTCTTTCTCGGCGGCGTCGCGCATCATGCCAATCTCACCGTCGAGCCTCATCAGGCGCGATTCGATTTCAGCCAGCTTGCGGCGCGCTTCTTGGCTCGCCTTCTGCGCTTCCTGCATCGCTTTCTGGATCGCCGCGGTTCGGTCGCGGAACATCCCGGGCAGGTACTTGCGCGCGGCCCAGATGATGATCCCGGTAATGACCGCAAAATTCAGCAAAACGCTGAGCCAGTAAGACTGCTGCAGATTCAGTCCCGTAAGGCGCGCAATCAGCTTGACCGACGCCGACTGCTTGAACTCCGCCGTTTCATCTTTTCCTTCTCCGGCAGCTTCGCGGCTTTCATGGGCCAGTTGCCGTCCGGCGCCCGCGGGGCGCTGCGAGGAATCGCCGCTCGCCTGGTTCTGCTCGGGAGCAGGGGGCTGCTCCTGTGCCCGGACCGACAACAAGCCTGCGCTGCCGATCATGAGCAGCACCAGAAAACAGGTACGGACAATTTTTCGGCTTGGGGCCATTGAAGCAAGCGAAGGCGCGACAATCGGCGCGACAATCGAAGTCAAGATCATCGAAGTCAAGATCATCGAGGTCGGGATCATCGCAACCGAGATGAGCAAAGTTGGGTTCATGGAACTTACCGCCCCGCCCCCGCCGGTTGCAGGACGCGCCGCACGATCTCCTGCGCCAGCGCCGCCACTTCGCCCTGCAGGCCAGCCTGGGCCGCGGCGCGATCGGTCTCAATGTCTTTTTTCGCCGCCTGCACCTGCGCCTGAGCTTTGGTGTGCGCTTCCTTCAGTGCATTGGCCCGAGCCTGCAGCACCGCCTGCCGACGCGCTTCCTGGGCGTGAAACACGGTGGCCCGGGCCTCGCGCAGCCGCAGTTCGTACTCCGCAGTACGCGCCTCGGCCGCGGCAATGTCAGCGCGCGATTTCTCTACCGCGCCCTCCGTCTTGCCGCGCCGCTCCTCCAGCACACGCCGCAGAGGCTTGTGCACAATGGTGGCGTAGAGCCCGTACAGCAGCGTCAGCAGAATCACCGTCGGCACTGCTCCGAGCAGTAATCCCCCTAGTTGTCGAAGCGTGTCGTCCATGTGATGCGGATATAGACCGGAAAATGAGGGCTATGAAAACTGTTAAGTCTAACGTCCCGTGGAGTTTATGTCAACGCGGAGAAGGCCGATTTGGACACCTGATGGACAGCTTCAAAGGGCCGTGGAAGGAGTCTCTTTGCTGCAGGGGAATCAGGGCGCCGGCTTCAGACGTACCGCCCCGAAGCCCCTAAAAATGAGGGCTTTAGCCCCTTGAGGACGGGCCTTTGGCCGCACCACGCAGATTCCTGCACATAGTCCTTGACTTCCCGCTAAAGAGGGATAGCATGGAGGTATCACCTCCGATCCAATTCAGGATCGAATGGGCCGATAGCCAAGGAATGTCACCGCTTCTTGGTTGCCGGCCCATTTAAATTCTGTGTTTAGGTCTCTCAAGAGCAACCGGTACCGCGGAACATTGCTTTCACTGCAGCATCCACTCCCGCACCCTTCTCACCACTGATGCCGCCGCCTCTACCTCCAACTCCACCACACCGTCTTTGTACTTCCGCGAATAGATGCGCGCCTTGGCTTCGAGCATGGCCAGCGTCTTGCCTTGATCCTGGGGTACGCGCAGATGCACGCGGCTGACCGGATCTTCCTCAATCATCGCGTCAATGCGCGCCAGCAGCCGGTCCAGACCGGTGCCTTCCGTCGCCGAAACGTAGACTGTCTTCGATTCGGGCCGGAGGGCATCGGCTTGCAGGGACTGCGCCACTTCCTCGTCCAGCAGATCGAGTTTGTTCATGACCCGCAGGCGCGGCTTTTTCTCGGCTTCCAATTCTTTCAGGACAATCTCCACCTGCGCGTCCTGCTCGGCGGACAAGCGGCTGCTGGCGTCGGACACATGCACGATCAGGGACGCGCGCTGCACTTCTTCGAGCGTCGCGCGAAATGCAGACACCAGCGTGTGCGGCAGGCTGCGAATGAATCCCACGGTATCGGACAGCAGCACTTTCCGCTTCGAAGGCAAAGCCACCCCGCGGATGGTCGGATCCAGCGTGGCAAACATGCGGGGAGACTCCAGCACCGCGGCCCGGGTCAGGGCGTTGAAGAGCGTGGATTTGCCGGCGTTCGTGTAGCCCACCAGCGCCACCGTCGCCACCGGAGCCGACTCGCGCCGCTGCCGCTGTTGCGCCCGAATGCGCCGGACATTTTCCAACTGTTGTTCCACGTGCCGGATGCGCCGCGCGATTTTCCGCCGGTCGGTTTCCAGCTGGGTTTCACCCGGACCGCGTGTGCCGATGCCGCCGCCGAGTTGCGACATCTCGACGCCACGACCCGCCAGCCGCGGCAGCATGTACTGCAACTGCGCCGCCTCCACCTGCAACTGGCCTTCCCGGGTGCGCGCGTGCCGCGCAAAAATGTCGAGGATGAGCTGGGTGCGGTCAATCACTCGCCGCTGAATAATTCTTTCGATGTTGCGCTGCTGCGAAGGACTGAGATCGTGATCGAACAGAAGAACGTCGGCATTCACCGACGCGGCCGCGCCGGCGATTTCTTCCAGCTTGCCCGCGCCGATCAACGTCGCCGGATCGGGCCGGTCGCGCCGCTGCAGAATCTCGCCGACAACTTTTGCTCCAGCGCTCTCGGCCAGCGTGCGCAACTCAGCCAGCGACTCGTCGGCGTCGAACTCAGGAATACTGGGCTTGCCGTTGGATTTGACCGCAGCGCCCGCGGCCTGCCCGGCCTTCGCCGGCTGCATGGCTGCCACTTCGCGTGCGGCTGCCGCCTGCGCCGTAACCGTGCCCTTCGCACTGCGTCCGCGCGTGCGTACATCCAGACCGACGAGAAACGCGCGCTCACGGTCCGGTTCCTGGCGAGCAACCTCGGTCCCGAGAGGCACACGTCTAACGACACGCGCCGTGCCGCGAGATTTCTTGATATGAGAACTTCGCAAGCCGAAAACGCCTTATCGTTATGCTTATCCTTCGGTGCCCGAAGCGCTCGCCGGAACCGGCGTTACCGCGGTTCCCGTGCCCACCGCTTTCTCGGAATGCGCTACGTGGGCCACATGCGTCGCCGCCACTCGTCCCATTACTACGGTAGAGATGGCGTGCTTGAAGATGAGTTGCTCCTGACCGTTCGCCTCCAGCACCACGGAGTACTTGTCGAAAGAGCGGATGCGGCCCGTTAACTTCACGCCACTCAGCAGATAAATCGTAATGCTGAGCCTCTCCTTGCGGGCCGTGTTGAGGAAGGAATCCTGAATGTTCTGCGCCGGCTTATTGCTGTCCATAGCCGATCTCCTCTGTCTCTGAACTGCGGACCATCCACGCACCAGCCCACCGAACGGCATGGGCCGGTTCAAAAGCCAACAACATGTTCCCGCAAGCCTTCCCGAGCGCCGCAGGAACAAGGGGGGACATCCCCGCTGGCTGCGCTCCCAGTTTGCGGGACCGCGCCTGCCAGCAGGCAGATGTGAGTACCATACGGCGATCCCCGCCGCTTTTCAACCTGGAAGTTGGCGGGCCGTCTTAGCTGCCGGTTGACAGCACGCGCGCCCAAAGTGCAGACTCTCCTCGACTCGCCGGGGCAGTGACAGGGACCCAGCGGTTCGTGGGTCTTTACTTCTTTCAGCACTTTCATTGTGGCCTGGCTTTTTCTTCGCCGAGTACTCCTTGGTCTCAGGGCGCTCGGGCGCCACACAACCTGCGCTTTTCGGATTTGGCAAACAGATTTGGCAGATTTGACAGACATGAGTTGTCGGAGGAAATCCAATGCACCATTTCGTCGCAGTGGCAGCCTTTTTTGTCATGCCCACCATTACCGGCGCGGAAGCCACCCAACTCATCCTGCGCTGGTTTCACTTTCTGGCCGGCATCACCTGGGTTGGTCTGCTGTATTTCTTCAACCTGATCAACGTCCCCTTCATGAAGCAAGTGGACGCCGCGGCCAAGCCCAAGATCTTTCAGAACCTGACCCTGCCCGCCCTGAACTGGTTCCGCTGGAGCGCGCTGGCGACGGTCTTCTTCGGCTTCTGGTATTGGGGCCAGTTCTACGTTGGAGCCGATGCCGAGCGCCAGGGCACCAGCGGGCTGAGCACAATCGGACTCTTCTGGCTGCTCTGGATTGCGGTCTGGGCGATCCTATTCTTCGTGATCAAGAAAATGACGCCCAGCGGATACGTCCTCGGCGTGCTGACCACGATCTTGGTCTACGCGGCAGGATGGCTGTTCGTGCACTACACGCCGGTGGGCGGAGACGACAACCACGTTATTTCGATTGGCGTCGGCGGCGGAATGGGCATCGTGATGCTGTTCAACGTCTGGGGCATCATCTGGCCGAACAACAAGAAGATCATTCGCGGCACGCTGGCCGGCACGCCACCGGCGGACGGCGCCGCGCTAGGCCGCCAGGCCTTTCTGGCTTCGCGGACGAACTTCTTCCTGTCGGTGCCGCTGCTCTTCTACATGGCCGCCAGTTCCCACTTTTCGAGCACCGTGATCTTCGGGAAGTGATGCAGCATTAAGGCACAAAAAAAGGGAGCCGGAATTCCGGCTCCCTTTTCTGTGCAAGCGTCTGACTAGAAGGTGAACTTCACCCCCAGGCGGATGTTGCGGGACAGTTGGTAATACGCTGGTTGTCCGTATTGGCTGCTGAGAGCCGCCGAAACGCCACGGTTCTTGAAGTTATTGAGCTGGTCCTGCACATTGTATGGCGCCTCGGCGGCGCCATAGAACGGCAGGTTATCCCCGATGTAGCATTGGGTGCCGAATACGCACGAGGCAGGAGCCGGGGAAGTCAGCGCAATATACTGATTCCCCACATTCAGCGACGTGATGTCTGCGTAATAAGCAGTTACCGCACGCTGGTTCAGCAGGTTTGTGAAAGTCGCCGAAAAGGTAAGCACCTTATCTTCGGTCAGCTTGTAGTTCTGCTCGATGTTGAAGTCACTTTGGGTGTACCACGGAGTACGGCGCGTACGCGGGCTGCCGATCGTGATGAAGCCAGTGGTCGCATCCTGCGTAACATCCACCCACTTTCCGCGATCCCAAGCCTGCACTGCCCAGGCCCCGTTGCCGGCACCCACATCCAGATAGCTGGTGATGGGGGACCCGCTATACAGGTACTGGAAGATGCCGAAGTTGGTCGAGGCATGGCTGCCCTCTCCCAACTGGTAGTAGGCATAGCCCTTGAAAGTGTTCGGGCGATCCGTCGGCAGCAATCCGCTGGAGGAACCGCCGAACGAGTTATAGGAGAAGTAGGGCTCATCGAAGGCACGGCTGTTGTTCGGTGAACTGCGCCCACCCGCCTGGCCGTCGGAAATGTCGGAACTCGTCAGGCCGGTGTAATTGCCGCGGAAGTGGCTATAGGTGTAGGAGGCCATTCCGAACCAATGCTGGCTGATACTCTTGGTGAGGCGGAATTCCACACCATCGTAGCTCCGCTCCGCACCGTAGAGGTGCTCGGGCGGGCAAACCCCACCAGCCGGCGCGTCTGGACCAGTGTAATTCGGTCCGCAGTTCGGCTGAACACCCGGATAGAGGAAGTTGTAGAAGCTGGTGAACGAGCGCTCTATGCCCTTCCCAGGGTTACCCACAACGAAAGTCTCATTGCCTCCATTGATAAGGGAAGAATCTTCGATTGCATTGTCCAGCCGGCGGCGATCCCAGCGAACTTCGAGAGCCAGGTTCTTCTTAATCTGGTAATCGATCCCGAATGTGGCTTCGTGCTGGCTAAACGGCTTCAGCCCAGGCGTCACACCGGTTGAGGTGTCGCTGCAAGTTGAGCAGGTGGTGGGGAAAGTACGGTTGTTGATGTTCTCGATGAAGGTCATTCCCGCTGGCGCGGATCCGCCCGCCCAGTTGGCCCCAGTCGTTTGATCGCCGACACAGTATCGGCCGGCGCTGTTCAGGGCAGGAACGATGGTGCTGAGGTCCGAGGTGTCTAGCGTGTAGGTGCAATTGTTCCAGTACTGGCCGCCGAAGGAACTGATCGCTACATTCAACTTCATGATGTCGAAGAACTTCCCGTAGCTGCCGAACACCTTCATTCTTCCGTCTTTGAAGACATCCCAGGCAGCGCCAATGCGGGGAGCAATCTTGTCGCCCCAACTGAAGGTAATGGGATTGCTGCTGAGGCCAGCTGTGCTGCTGGCAGGCAGGTATTCCTTGTCAAACCTGACGCCAAGGTTGAGGGTGACGCCGTGACCGATGGTCCAGGCATCCTGGGCGAACAAGCCATGATTGAAACTCGTAACGTTTCCGCCGGTGCCGAAGTCAAACACCGTGGCGGTGCCGTATAGACCTGCACAAGCGCCGTATTGGGCCACGAACGGCCCGCAGTTTTGCACACCCGTTGAGCTGAGCGGGTCGTAGGTACCGCTGGTCCCCACAAAGAGTTGGACATACGGCTCGTTATAGCTCTGCAAGATATCATTCTGCAGACGGTTGAGCTGATAGCCAAACTTGAAGTTGTGCGTACCCATCCATCCACTCTTGAACCAAGCCACATCCTGATCAAACTGGATCGCCTTGTTTGCGTTCTTGTGGGTGTAGGTCCCGCTGCTGGCATCGTTGAAGTGACCGGCCGATTGTTGCAATGAAGCAGGAAGCGGCTGGTTATTAAAATCGGTGGCCCCATCCGCAGCAAGGCCATCAGTTTGCCAGCCAAACAGGGTGCCTCCGACCGGGTAGCCGCGGTCGCCATAGTTTTCGAAGTAGTAGCCGAGGCGAGTAGTTGAGACCAAGGTGGGCGTGATCGTGATGTCCGCACCAAAATTTGTGGTGACGTTGGGAGCGACATAACCAACGCTGTGCGCGTATACCGATGGGTCGGTCGATGCACTAATGTTAGTCAAGCCCGTGGTCGAGTCGGAGTACGGCAGACCTACGCCGTTCTCACGTTGGTATTGGTAAAGCCAGGATCCAAAGACGCGAATTTTCTGCGTGACCGCAGCGTCCACCCGAGCCGTGGTGTAATAAGTCTGCTGATTCCGGCTGAAGGGGATAACTGCGCCACCCACAGGCACGCTCGGTAAGCCACTATTCGCCGGATAGGCGACGGTGCGCTCCGTGTTATTCCACTCCGGGTTGAACGCGACGAAGCCAAATATCCGGTCCTTCAGGATTGGTCCGCCAAAGGTGAATCCAGGAAATACGTCGCTGCTATGGGGACGAATGGGCTGGTAGTTCTGCGATGCAGCGTCAATGTACCCATTTGTCGAGTTGCCCCCCGTTCCGCAAAAGGCGGCCGGGCATGTCAAGGTCGAGTTGGGATCGTAACGCGTGTAGGCATTGGGCGAGCCATCCAGTCCGTTGTTCTCAAAAGACGTGAAAAGCGAACCGTGGTAGGCGTTACTGCCCTTCTTCGTAATGACGTTCACCACTCCGCCCAGGGCGCCGCCGTGCTCGGCTTCAACGCCCGAACTCTTGACCTGCACCTCCTGGATGAAGTCAAAAGGAACGTTGGTGTGCGAGTAACCACCGATCAGGTTGGCCGTTTCCTGGCCATCCACCAGATAGGAGTTCTCCGCGTCCGAGCCACCAGCGATGGAAAAGCCGTGATCGCTTCCGTTGGTAGTGCTGCCGGGAGCGTTGCCCCCGGTCCCGTTGGTGATCGTACTTCCCATCAACGGTTCGTTGCGAGCCGAAGGTGCAAACTGAATCACCGACTGGAAGGAACGTCCGTGCGGAACGTCCTGGACCACGTCCTGAGTAATGTTGGTCTGCGTGGTCTCTGTGGTTACATCAATGACTGGAGATGCACCACTCACCTCGACAACTTCCGAGGCGGTACCAACCTCCAGCGCGAGATCAACCGTGGGCAGGTGGCCGACTTCCAGCACCAGTCCTTCGCGCTTCACGGTCTTGAACCCCTTGGCCGTCACGGTAATCGTGTAGCTGCCCGGCGGCAGGTTGGCAAAGCGGTAGTAACCGCTGGAATCGGTATTCAGGGATTTGACGCCCACCAGGTTTGCGGCCGTCACTTCCACGTGAGCGTTGGCCACCACAGCACCAGTAGCGTCCTTCACGGTTCCTTGCAGACCGGCCGTGGTCTCCTGGGCCAACAACGACACGCCCGACACCAACAAGGCCAAAGTCGCCAGCAACGCAAAAAGCCAGCTTGTTTTAAAACGCATTTCCTGCCTCCTTAGAAATTTTCGCCACTTAGAATCGGATCGAAGCGCCTTGGCCGGTTTCCTGGGAGCAATGGCGCGATCCGGGATTGCCTAACTTTTAGAACCCTTAAATTTTGTGAGAGCTGGGATTTCAAAAAATACCTGCCTGCTTCAACCCGTCTAACCGCGGGCTTTCTTTCGAACCGCACAAAAACATCCGAGCAAAATCTATGAACCGACTACCTATGCAACTGACAATCCAAAACAACATCTCAACAAACAATTTGTTTTCAATAGCTTAGTCTTTGAATGTTGAGAGCGGATACTGAAATGTGTAGAAGCGCAGCCGGCCTAATATGGGATTTGGAAGGAGAAGTCAGTTTCGTAAGGACACTCCCGAAGGCGGGCCCGCTTAGTGGCGGCGCTTCCTGACTGGTCGGGAAGGCACTTCTCCCGGGGCCAGCACCCGGCGCACAATCGGCGTGTTCATCTTGTATTTGCGCTCGCTGACGTTGCCAGCTTCGTCCTTTACCCGGAGGATGAAGACTGGCAGAGTCCCTTCCTTGCCGAAATCTTGTTGGGTGACGGTGACAGGCAGGACTCCGTCCAGGCCGTGCTCGCGGTAGGCAGTTTCGTAGCGGTGCTTTCTGGTGTTCCAGGTGAAGACCCGGACCTGATCGAAGTCGTAAGGCAGGCCATCGTGGGGATCGGTCAGAATGCAGAGGTACTGCGGAACTTTCTTCTGCACGCCCTTGTCGTTGTCCTCCACCTCATTCAGCACGAAGAACGCGACAAAGCGCTGGCCCTCGGCATATTGCGCGACGTCGAGCGGAGCGTCCACGTCCACCATGCGCGACAGCACCCAACCCACGCGCCCCAGGCCGTCGCGCACCAGCCACCAATCTTCAAGTACGGGGCCAGCCGCAGCTCTCGATCCCGGCCTGCCTGTGGCAGCTTTCGTAGCCCCGGTCTTGACGGGAGGCGCGGCGCCGGTCTGTTTCTCGGCGGTGGCTCGTTTCAGAAGGACGACCTTCGCTCCCGCCGCGAGTTGATAAAGATGCTCGGTCTCACGGCCCGGAGCGACGTGCAGATTGGTCTCATTGCGCAGGATCCCGGGCGCCTGCACGGGATCGTCCTGGTTATCCTGGGTGAGTTTCTGCAGGCCGTCGAAGGTCTTCTGATCGACCAGATAACGCTGCTCGATCCAGCCCTCGGTGCCGGCGGCGGTGCGCACGCGCGCAAACCGCCGATCGCGTTCCAGGACTTCGACACGCTCCCCATTTTTTACCTCGCCGACGCGGTTATAGACGGCTGCGACCTGGTCGCGCAGGGCCGCCTGGGGCGCCGAAACGTAGGCGACCTCCAGCGCGCGCCGGCGTCCAGCATTGCAGGCCGCGAACAAAAGGATGGCCGTCACCAGCGACGCCAGCGCCAGCCAGCCAATCCGTGATGAGCCCGGCGATCTCACGATTCGTAACTTCTTAAGGAGAGAACTCTCTACTATAGCGCGCCGCCGGGCGGCATTCTTGTCCGGATGGTTAACGTCTCATGCACCCGGGGATTTAACAACGCGGACGCAACCACGACTGGCGCAAGACATCGGCTCGCCGCTTCGGTTACCATAAACGTAGGCCTTTGGAATGTTTGCTGTCAGGTCCGCAGGCTGCCCGGATGGGCATTCCTGCGTCTAAACTATTGTGGGATGATCGTGTGGGGATGATGTGGAAGGAAAAACTCATAAAGCAATGAAAAAGACACTCGGCGGTCGTTTCGTACTGTTGTTGCTGGCGGCTTCGCTTCTGCTACCGGCCACGATTTGCGCCTCGGCGCAGGATACGCTGGAATCGGTGCTGCGCCCGCCCAAGGGCGCGCAGGTCGCCATTATCGTGTTCGAAGACTTACAGTGCCCGATGTGCCGGCGCACGGCGCCGCTGGTCGAGCAGGCCTCGAAGACCTACAACATTCCGGTCGTGCGCCATGACTTTCCCCTGCCCATGCATAACTGGTCGTATCAGGCGGCGGTGATGGCGCGCTATTTCGACACTCATTCCAAGGCCCTGGGCAACGAGTTCCGCGACTACATTTTCGAGAATCAGCTGGAAATCAATCCCCAGAACCTGCGCGGCTACGCGGAACGATTTGCGGCCGCGCATAAAGTCGACTTCCCTTTCATCATCGATCCAGGCGGGAAACTCGCAGCCCTGGTCAATGCCGACCGCGATCTGGGTAAAGCCATCAAGCTCGACCACACCCCCACGGTTTATATCGTGAGCAGCCGGAATCCCAACCATCCCTACGTGGAAGTTAAAGACAACAGCCAGCTCTACCTGACCATCGACACCATGATGAAGGAGTAGAAAGAACCCATCGCAGATTTCTGATTGCAGATTGTTGATGAGAACCGCGGGTTCTTAATCTGCAATCTGAAATCTGCGATCACTCTGGCCGCCGGGTGTAGGGTCCGGTCGAGTGCACGTTTTCGTTGTTCAATCCCCGAACCCTATCCCAATGGCGCGGGCCGCACGCACCAGTTCTCCGTCGGGACGCACCGCTTTCAACTGTCCGATGGCACGGGCCATATCCACCGGGACGACCGAGCTGGCACGCAGGGCCACCATTTTCCCGAACTCGCCCTGGGCAACCAGATCAACCGCGGCCACGCCGAAACGCGTGGCCAGCACACGGTCGAAGGGCGAGGGCGAACCGCCCCGCTGGATGTGCCCCAACACACTTACCCGGACTTCCTTGTGCGAGCCCCGCGCCACGGCATCGCCAATCAGACTGCCGACGGCACTGAGCCGCCGATTCTCTTTCAATTCCGGCGGCAGCCTGATGCCCTCGGCAACCACGACAATGGTAAAGTGGCTGCCACGGCGTTCGCGTTGCGCGACCAGGTCACAAACGCTCTGGATGGTAAAGGGGATCTCCGGGATCAAGATGATGTGCGCGCCGCCGGAAATGCCGCCCGCCAGCGCAATCCAGCCACAATCGCGCCCCATGACCTCGACCACCATCACCCGGTGGTGAGAGGCGGCCGTGGAGTGGATCTTGTCGATGGCCTCGCTCACGGTGTGTAGTGCGGTGTCGAAACCGAACGTCAGTTCCGTGGCCGATAGATCGTTATCGATGGTCTTGGGCACGCCCACGATCTTCATGCCTTTCTGGAAAAGTTCGTAGCCGATCTTCTGCGAGCCGTCGCCACCGATGGTGATGATGGCGTCGATACCTAGTTTTTTGGCGTTGGCGATGACCTGATCGGAAATATCGCGCACCACCTGCTGCCCGCTTTCCTCGGTCTTGTAGTGGAAAGGATTGCCGCGATTGGTGGTGCCGAGAATCGTTCCTCCGCGCGGCAGAATTCCGCTGACCCGGTCGAGCGTGAGTTCGAAAGATTTCTGCGGCCAGATCAGCCCGTCGAAGCCGTCCGGGATGCCGATGACTTTCCAACTGTGTTTCAGGACAGCGGCCTTGGTGGCGGCGCGAATTACAGCGTTGAGGCCGGGCGCGTCCCCGCCCCCAGTGGCAATACCGATGCAGCGTATGTCGGACATGAGAATCGTCGTTGGTCGTTGGTCGTTGGTCGTTGGTCGTTAGCATCTCGATGATACTGTTTCAGCACGGCAGGAGAAACGTTACTAGTGGGCGTGGAAGAGAAAAGAAAGACTGGGCGCCCCATTTCTCGTGTGTTTTGCAAGAAGTGGGGCTTGTGATTCGGAGATGAAAAGTGCGTTCCGTCCGTCGGGACTGGTCGTCCCCGGCGCGAATCTGCTACTGGGTCACGGTTACCGTAACGGCATTGCTAGTGATGCCGCCGGAATTGGCGGTAATGACGGCAGTGCCGGTCGCGACCGGACTGACCAAGCCAGTGGTGCTGATCGTAGCGACGCTCGGGTCACTCGAGACCCATGTGGCAACGTTCGTAATATCTTGCGAGCCATTGCAGGTAGTCGCCAGCGCGGAGAACGGCTGCGTCCCTCCAGCGTTTATGGAGATCGGGCCCGGATTTGTGGGAGTGATGGCAATCGCCGAAATGCATC
This sequence comes from uncultured Acidobacteriaceae bacterium, assembly GCA_963825155.1. Taxonomy (GTDB): domain Bacteria; phylum Acidobacteriota; class Terriglobia; order Terriglobales; family Acidobacteriaceae; genus Sulfotelmatobacter. Next base: position 645,750 of record CAWGRZ010000012.1, read on the forward strand.
CCACCGTAACAGTGCCCGTAGCTGTTGCGGTGAGACCCTGCGCGCTGGCAGTGATCGTGGTCGTGGTCAAGGACAGGCCGTTTGGTACGTAGGTATTCGCATCGATCGAGATTACGCCAGTGGGATCGGTCGACCAGGAGACACCGGTGGTGAGCTGATAGCGGTGGTTGTTCGAGTCGGTGCCCCATAACTGCAACGGCGCTTGGTTCGCCGTATTCAGCAGGACTTGCGGCGACTGCGGAGAAATGGTGATGCTCTGCAGCGTCGCTTTCGGGAAGAATCCCTGGCAGCTCACGGCCAGCGCCAGGGTTGGGAGCACGGCAAAGGCGCCGGTCAGTCGGATTCTCAGCTTCGTGGATGACATATTCTTTGGGACTCCTGGGGCCTGCCTGCTCGTTCCAGTATTCCGCCTCGCTATCAGCCGGTTCTGCAAAATTGTAGCAGAGAAGATTTCCGGCGGCGTACACACCGGTGCCGCGGAACCCATCCCTGGCAATCGCCGCTGCGGGTCGCGTCCCGATTAGAACGCCTGTACCCTACCACCTTGCACAGAAAACTCATATGGGGACAGTCGCCCCCGGCTATCCTGCCGGGCAAAACCCGGCTTGCTCCTCTTCAGTCTCTTCAGGATGCTGTCCCCACCCTGAAGAAAACTGGCCAGCGGCTCAAGCTTGCCGCTGGCCACTGAATAACCCGCCTGTCTTCGCTATCTACCGGCCCCTGCCGTGCCTCTCTTCCTTCGGTGCGTTTTGCTTTTTCGGAGGCGGGCTTGACCTGTGCTGTTGCCGATCGGGCCTGGAAGCCTGCGGCCTCGGCTCGGGCGCCCTTGCCGCACTGTTTTTCTCGTTCCCCTCATGCTGCGGGTTGGCCCCGGTGTTGCCCTTGTCGTGGTACTCCGAGTTCCCCGATTCGTTTTTATTTTGCGAGTGATTCGCGTTCGGCGGCGTGAACGGCCGGAATCCTTCGTTCGACTTCCCTCGATCCTCCGGAGTCGGCGTGGAGCGTCCCTCCGACCGGTTCGCATTGTTTGCGTTTTCCGGAGTAAACGGGCGATTCCCGGGCGCTGACGGTCCGCGCGCCTCTCGGGGTGACATAGCGGGAGCGTGGTATTCACCGCCCGCAGCCCTGGCCGGGATCGCGGACCGGCTACTGAAGTCCCCGGGCCTTGCGGTTGCGGCAATCACCGGGCGTCCATGGTTCTCCGACGCGAAATTCTGGCGATCCTGGCTGGCCATGTGCGCGTGCTCGGTTTGCGTCTCCAGCGGAGCGGTGTGTCGCTCGCGCTCAGCCTCCTCTTCCCGCGGCGTAGGACGCGCCTCGATCCCGCCCGTCCCGCCGTTGTAGCTAACGCGGCTCTCGCTGACGTTGTTGATGACCACTCTCCGGTTATAAACGTTGGTTACGGTGGTGACGCTCACGTTGGTGACGGCACGATTGTAGTAGAACGCTCCGCCGCGCCATTCGCCACCCACGAAACCCACGCCGGTGTAACCGAATCCGTAATTAATCCCGCCATAGAACCCGATGTGCGGGCCCCAGTATCCGGCGTGCCAGCGATAGAAACCTCCACCCCATCCCCAATAGCCGGGCGTCCACAGCAGGCCGACGGGCGCGATGACCCAGGTACCGGGAACCCAGTAGTAGCCGCCGTCATCGTTCCAGGCCCAGTATCCCGGCGTCCAATAATAGCCGGGACCGGGACAGAGCGGCTGCGCGTAAACCGGTATGGGCGGCGGCCCCACGCGCACCGAGATGAAAACCTGCGCGAACGACACCGCAGAAAGAGAAAGTATGATCGTTGCTAACCCCAGCCAGCGAACTAGCGATAAAGATAGCGATGAAGATCGGTTCATGTTCATTGCCCTCTTTCCCTTTGAGTCACCAATGCCAAGCTGAAACAAACTCCGGGCGCGAAACCGCATTCCGAGGCGGAAGCCCAGGCCCGGCCGGATGACCGTCTTTCCGTCTTACCGTCTTTCCATACAAACACTGAACTCTGGAGGATGTTGCTCGGGCAGAAAACTATTTGAATGTGCGGGTTGCAGGCATTTCGTACACCGGACAGGACAGGCACGCCGATGACCAGGCCTCTAGTTCGCTGGCTTTAGTTCGTTTTCCTGGCGCGGGCGATGCGCTCGTCCACCGGTTTGCGCCCGGCGAATCCTTCCTGGGTCCCGTGCCAGTGGGTGATGGATTTCTCCCCCAGCTTCCAGCACAGCAGAATGATCTGGCCTTCGACTGCGCAAGGGAAATCCAGCAGGCCAATATCGATGTCCTTCACCTGTACGCCGATCGAATCAATTTCAGCGAGTGCATCTTTGGCGCGCTGCTCCGCCTTCATGCGCTCCGCCTTGCGCCGGGCCAGCGGGACCACATCGACAAACGTCCCCCCATTCAAAAAGATGCGATGGCTGAGCGCCTGCTGCTCGGCCTCAACTTCTTCCATCAGTTTCTTGCCCGCGATCGCCGCCCGCAACAGCGACTCCAGCACCGGCAGCAGTGACTGCGCTTCATCGAGAGTAAAGGTACGATCCGACATAGATCTATTTTACTGCATTCCCCGTGGGTTGAAGCTGATCTGTTCAGGCTGATCTGCTCGGGAGCGCGTATTCGCTCAGGTTCGGACCCGCCTCAGCGAGTTCTTCCCCGTGAAGGATCAGCGGAAGCGGCCGAGTCCACGTCGATATGCAGACCCTGCGCGGCAGCGATTCCCGGCGCATAGCAGTTTCCGTCGCGGCTGTAGTTGGTGCAGTGCGCAGCCACATCCTTGCGCTGGGGCGATTGCGCAAACTGCCAGACTTCGGCGAAGCCGACCCCGCTCTGCTCGGGACCGGGCGGACGCTCAGGGAACGCGCACCCGGGCGCGGGCGGGCAACCATCGTTGATGGCCCAGTAGACGATCGCGCGCTTGCCTGCGTGCTCGCGAATATCCTGAGCGGTCACGACATTGCCATCGTCCGCGGCCGCGACGCCCGAGCAATAGATGCCGGCGCGGAATCCGGCGGCGATAACGCCATCCACCCACGCGTAAATGTAAGCCTTCTGCTCCGGCAGCATGCGCCCGCCTTGTTCCTGATCGAGAAAGATGATGGTCGCCGCGCGGAAAGCCCTCGCGCCGGGCGGCCGCGGCGGCAGCCAGAGCGTCCGATTTTCCGAGGCGCGTGGCATTGGCGACGGATTTCAGCTGCGCGTAGAGCCGTCCGTTGAACAGCACGAGAAATCCGAAGCCGGCGGACTGGACCGCCGCCCGGTGCCCGGTCCACGAGTTCGTCTTCTCGCCGGGAGGATCGTTGAGCCAGTACCCGGTGTAGGAAAAGGTCTGCCGCAGAGATTGGAGGTTGGCGTCGCCAGGGTAGGTGTTGCGGTCGAAGCCAAGGTAGGAAGTGGATTGCGCTTGGCCCTGACCAGCAAACAAACAGAGAAACATGCCAGTCGCGATTGAGACTTTTTGGCGACAATTCACATAACAGATATTACTTGATCGTAGAGACGTTGGTGGCAGCGTCGTCCCATCAAGAAGAAGAAAGACACAGCGAAGTCTCTACGTTCTTCGTCGTCACCCGGCGCCTATCCGCCGATGTGCACCATGGTCCGCGAGGCCGGCACGAAATCCGGCTCGCCGATGTGGTGCCGCTCTTCTTTTTTCGCCACCACTCCGCGAATGAACTCGGCCAGCTCTGCATCACGGGCGCCGCGGCGCATCTGGGCGTGCAGGTCGTGGTCCCACACCGAGAACAGGCAGGTGCGAATCTTGCCGTCAGAGGTGATGCGGATGCGGCTGCAGTGTCCGCAGAAGGGATGCGACACCGGAGCGATGATGCCGATTTCACCGACGCCGTCGTCGAAGCGGTAGCGCCGCGCGGTCTCTGAGCGCGCATGCGGGATTTCGACCAGCGGCCGGTACTCGGCCATGCGGGCCAGGATTTCGTCGAGCGTGACCACGGTCGAAGGCGCCCAGGTTCGCCCCTCTTCGAGCGGCATGAACTCGATGAAGCGCACGGTCACTCCCTCTTCGCGCGCGAACATGCCGAAGGGGATGATCTGGTCTTCGTTGAAGCCGCGCATCAGCACGCAGTTCACTTTCAGCGGCCACAGCCCGGCGTGGCGGGCGGCGCGGATGCCGGCGAGCACGTGGTCGTATCCGTTGGCTACGCGCGTAATGCGGGCAAAGCGGTCGGGATCGACCGCGTCCATAGACACAGTGACGCGTGTCAAACCGGCAGCTTTGAGCGGCTGGACGAGATCGGCGAGCAGGTGCCCATTGGTGGTCACGGCGATGTCGAGTAGGCTGCCGCCATTGCCATCTGGGGTACGAAGTTGAGCCAACTCCCGAACGAAGTCAACAATGCCCTTGCGCAACAGCGGCTCGCCCCCGGTCAACCGAATCTTCGTAACCCCCATCCCCACCAGCACCCGCGCCATGCGCAGGTAATCCGCAAAAGGCAGGTCGCCGTAGAGCGCCCCTTCGTTTCCAGTGCGGCAATAGACACACTTGTAATTGCAGCGGTCGGTGATGGATATCCGCAGATCGGTGATGGCGCGCCCGAATTTGTCGTGAAGGAACAAGCTCTTGGCTCTTGGCTCTTGGCTCGTTGCTCTTAGCCTTTAGCTCTTAGCTCAACTGCGTGGTCTGGTTTGGGGTTGAGCCAAAAGCTAAGAGCCAAGAGCTAAAAGCGGGCAGGAAACAAACAGGCGGGACCATCCCGGCAGCCGTTTCCTTTCCAATGCGCTCCTCTCGGAGCGCGGGAGGCGCGGGCATTTCTGCTCACACCCTCGGGTCGATTCTCTTCGCGAACTTTGCGGGTTCTTGGCGGGCTTTGCGGTCAAAAGCTTTTAACCGCGAAGGTCGCAAAGAACAGCCGCAAAGGACGCAAAGAAATACCTTCCCTCGCCGCCGCGGCCTGGGTATGCCCGAAGGCCGGGGCGGTCGGAAACCTACGATTCACATTATAGGACGTGCGGCAGGAAAAGAGGATTTTAAGGTTTTGGACTGGCCAGCGCCTTCTCAATCGCCGCCTCGGCCAGCGGCGCCATGACCTTGAACCCGGCCGCATTCGGATGCAGCCCATCGTCGGCAAGATCCTTCTTCATGAGTCCTTTGCCGTCGACCATGGAACTGAAGTAGTCGAGATAGGTGCAGCCGTTCGACGCGGCCGCGCAGTAGGCCTGGAGCCACTTGTTCAGCGCAAGAACCTTCTTCGGAGAACGCTGCGCGAAAAGATCCCGCGACTGGGGCGTATAGTTGTGCACCGGCAGGACCGACGAGTAAATCACCTTGATGTGGTGCAAGCGCGCCAGTTCCGCAAAAGAGGCATAGTTGGCCTCGATGTCCTCGAGACGCATGGGCCCGGTGTTGCCGGCAATGTCATTGGTGCCAGCCAGAATGATGACGACCTTGGGATGCAGGTCAATCACATCCTGGCGAAAGCGCACCAGCATCTGCGGCGTCGTCTGCCCGCCGATGCCGCGATTGACGTATGCCTTGCCGGGAAAATAGTCGGCCAGCTTCCAAATGTCAGTAATGGAGTCGCCGAAGAACACAACGCGATTCTCGCCGGGCGCCGGCGGTTGGAGCGCGGCATTGGCTGCGCGGTAGCGGGCCAGTTCTCCGAAATCGTCGGTGAACACGGCAATGCGCGATGCGCGGTATTGGTCGAGACCGGGGAAGCCGGTGGGAGGGATAGCGGGGGCTGTCTGCTGAGACAGGGCAGTCAAGGAGAGAACAAGGAATATGTAGACGGACAGGGCGGCACTCCGGGATGGCATATGTTCCTCTCGTTACGATTTCTTCGCAGGGATAAGAAGTCAATGGTGTGCGTCCGCGGTCGCCTACATCCCATCGTAGTTCGGTCCCCCGCCCCCTTCCGGAGGGACCCAGGTGATGATCTGGTACGGGTCGGCGATGTCGCAGGTCTTGCAGTGGACGCAGTTCGAAGGGTTCAGGCTGATGCGTTTGCCGTTGGGCTGGCTGGCATCGTCCACCATTTCATAAACGTTCGCGGGACAGAAATGCTGGCAGGGGCTGCCGAATTCTTTCACGCAGCGCGTGTTGCAGATGTTCGTGTCGTGAATCACGAGGTGCGCGGGTTGGTCTTCTTCATGTTTCGTGCCCGAGTGGTAGAGGTCGGTCAGCTTGTCGAAGGTGAGCTTGCCGTCGCCCCTGGCGGCGCCCAGCAGATGGGCTTCGGCACCTCCATTCGCGGGCAAATCGGCCAGCTTGCGCATGTGCTCGTACCCGGGTTTCGCGGGGTAGCGGTTGCGCAGGCCGCGTCCACCGGTAATCATCTGCAGTCCGGTGTGGAACATGCCCGCGTAAAATCCGGGCTCGAATCCCTGGTGCATGTTGCGGACTTTCCAGAGTTCGTCTTTGATCCAGCTGGATTCAACCTTCTTCTGGAACTCGCCGAGAGTCGTCGACGACGAATCGTTTTTCTTAAGCACCTCGAAAGCGGTTTCGGCGGCCAGCATGCCGCTTTTGATCGCAAGATGAATTCCCTTGAGCCGCGCCGAATTGAGGAATCCGGCCGAGTCACCGAGGATCATCCATCCATTGCCCGCAACCGGGGGAATCGCCCACCAGCCGCCGTAGGGCAGCGACTTGGCGCCGTAGCGAATCATCTTGCCACCCTCGAGCAGATTGGCGACAAGGGGATGCCGCTTGAATTCCTGCAACACGCGCTGCGGATCGAGCCGCGGGTCGGGATAGTCCAGCCCAGTGACAAAGCCGAGCGAAACGACATTGTCTTTGCTGCCGTAGATCCACGCGCCGCCGTATTCTTTCGTGGTGAGCGGCCAGCCCATGGTATAGATCACTTCGCCGGGCGCGATGCGGCCCGAGGGAACCTCCCACAATTCCTTTACGCCCACACCGTAGCTCTGCGGGTTAGCGTCTTTCGCGAGATCGAATCTCTGAATCAGCTGCTTGGTCAAAGACCCGCGCGTGCCTTCGGCCAGGATCACAACTTTCGCCTGCAGATCGTATCCTGGTTCGAAGTTGGATTTCTGATGCCCTTCTTTGTCCACGCCCTTGTCGTCGGTGCGAACACCGGTGACGCGGGATTCCTTCGAATCGTCGCTGAAGATCAGCTCGGACCCGGCGAATCCAGTGAAGACGGTAATGCCCGTCTCCTCCACCTTGCTGCCCAGCCACTTCACAAAGCGGTTGAGCGAAATGACGTAGTTGCCATGATCGCGCATGGGCGGCGGCGTAATCGGGAACTTAAACTTGCTCTTCTCGGTTAGAAAGTAGACGGCTTCTTTCGTGACTTCAGCGTCCAGTGGAGCTTCTTTCTCGAAGCCGGGCAGAAGTTCGCGCATGGAGCGCGGGTCAAGCAGCGCGCCGGAGAGACAGTGTTGCCCAACCTCGCGCGCCTTCTCCAGCACGTAAATATTTTCTTTGCTGAGCTGCGATTCGGGATGGGCGGCGTTATGGGCGTCGATCAGCTGCGCGAGACGTAGAGCACAGGCCATGCCAGCGGGCCCACCGCCGACAATGACTACGTCCGCCGGCATCTGCGGCCGTTCGATACCTTCGAGAGGTTTGCGGAAAATCAGCATTCAGCCTTTAGTGCCTGTCCTGTAAAGTCCAACTCAGCCTTCACTCGAATGCTTAAAGCGACATCCACTCATCCTCCCGCCTTCGCCTTCTTCACTTCCTCAATCAGCGGAGGAACGATGTCGAACAAATTCCCTACGATCGCATAATCCGCAATCTCGAAAATCGGGGCCTCTGAATCTTTATTCACCGCGATGATGGTGCGCGAGCCCTTCATCCCGACAATGTGCTGAATCGCGCCGCTGATGCCGAGCGCCAGATAAAGCTTGGGCGCAACGGTTTGGCCCGACGACCCAATCTGGCGGTCCATGGGCAGCCAGCCCGAATCGCAGATCGGACGTGACGCGGCGAGGTCTCCGCCAAGAGCGTCGGCGAGTTGCTTCGCGATCTCGATATTTTTCTGCTCTTTGATGCCGCGGCCCACGGCCACAATGATTTCAGCCTGCGTGAGATCGACGGCCTGCTTGGCTTCTTTGAAAACTTCCTGCGGCTTATTCCGGATGATGCCGTCGCCGATTTCAACATTCACGGTTTCGACGGGAGCCGCGCTCGCCCCTGCCTCGGCCTTATCTCCGCGGAACGCGCCGTTCTGAAACGTCGCGAACCACGGAGCATCGCTGGCAAAGCTGACGTCGGCCGCCAGCTTACCCTGGAACATCTGTCGCGTGAACACCAGCTTGCCCGCGTCGTACTTGAACCCGATGCAGTCGCTGATCACCGTGCGTCCCATGGCCGTGGCCAGCTTGGGCACGAAGTCGCGCACCTGGTAGGTGTGCGGCATCAGCACCAGCTTAGGCTGCTTCGACGCGAGGAATTGCTTCAGCGCGGCGGCGAGGGCTTCGGGCGTATAGGGCTCGAGCTTCGGCGATTCCACGGCGTAGACTTTCGCAACCTTCTTCGCCGCAAGTTCGGCGGCTATGCCGGCGGTTCCGCTGCCGACGACGGCCGCTTCCAGAGTCCAGCCGGTGGCCGCGGCGATGGCCTGGCCCGCGGTAATGGTTTCCCACGAGACGCGATTCAGTTTCCCTTCGCGTTGTTCGACGACGACTAAGATTGAATCAGGCATGATGAAGTTCTCAGCTTTCAGGTCTCATCTCAGCCAAACCGCGCACTCGGCAAGCCCCATGTTGGGGACAGCCGCCCTCGGCCGCTCTTACAGCACCCGCAACTCGTTCCGCAGCTTGTCCACCAGTTTCTTCGCGATCTCCACCGGCGACCCGTCGATGCGTTCCGTTTTCTTGGTCTTCTGCGGAACATACAGCCGCTCGATTTTCTGCAGATTGTCTCCGATCGCCGACTGCACCTCCGCCAACGCCACCTTCCGTAGCGGCTTGTTCTTGGCCTGCTTGATGCCGATTAACGTGGCATAGCGCAGCTTGTTAATGCCCGACTGAATCGTCAGGACGGCGGGGGTTGGCATGTCAACAAACTGGAAGTATCCCGCTTCGAGCTCTCGCTTCACCCGGATCCCGCCGTCGGTCTTTTCGATCTGCATGATGATGGTCGCATGCGGCCAGCCCAGCAATTCGGCCAGAATCACGCCGGTTTGGGCGTAGCCGTAGTCGTCAGATTGCAGCCCAGTAAAGATCAAGTCGAACTTTTCGTCTTTAATCGCGGCCGCGAAGGCCTTCGCCGTGTTGAACGCATCGAAGCCCACGAAAGCGTTGTCTTCCAGATGAATGGCACGGTCCGCGCCTTTCGCCAATGCTTCGCGCAGCACCTGCTGCGCGCGAGCGGGACCGCTCGTTATGACGACGACCTCTCCCGTATGCTTCTCCTTCTGGCGCAGCGCTTCTTCGAGCGCGTAAGCATCGGGCTCGTTCACTTCATACGAAACGTCTTCGCGGATCCAGGCGCCGGTTTCGTTGAGTTTGAGGGGCGCATCTTTCTGCGGCACCTGTTTCATGCAGACCAGGATTTTCAAGAGAATCACTCCTCGCCCTGCCGCTTTGTGGGCGGTACGGCAAACGCATCAGTATAAATGAGTAATGAGAAAGGGTGTCACAACCGGCGCTCGAACGCTATTCCGTGATCACCGTCGACTGGCCGGTAAGTTCGAACCGCTTGCGGCAGCGCATGTTCTTGCAAGCCATCATGTCGTCCTTGCGCACCATGTACGATCGGAATTTGGCGAAGCGGGCGCGGTCACGCTCGTCGGCGCGGCCGGAGAGCTGGCGTTTCTTGGTGCGGACCACCCAGGTGACTTCGTACTCCGCCGCCTGGTGGCAGTGGGGACAATTCAGCAAAGCTGGTTTCTTCTCCTGCTTCTCGTCGAAAAAATCGCGCTCTTCCATAGATTCGGGCTGTCCTTCTGAGTGACGGCAAACCATTCCTACGTTGCAGGCTTCCAGCCCGGCGCTCAGAACTCATCCAACCCATGAATTATTGCACATTTGCCGGTGCGCACGATTCGTAAACCACTCCCGGACAGCCATGAAGGTACACTCTGTTTTAGGCTGTGGGGTAAGGCGGACAGAAACTCAAATGGCAAGGAAGAAGAAAAAGAAGCGTTTTCAAGCCGTGACCGCGGTGAAGGAACTGGCCCGCGAGCGCGTCGGCACGCCCCCTGCAGGACAGGTCGTCATCGAGAAAAAGAAGAAGCCCGAGAAACACAAGCCCACGCTGGGCAAACTGCTGGAATCGGAGTAGCTAAGCGCAACTGAAGCAGAGTGCTGGGTCCAGGCCTCTAGTTGAACGTCGCCGTGACCGTGAGGTTGTTTTCGAGAATTACAGTGCAAACCGAGCCATTGGCGCCGCTGGTTGAACTGCAGCCACTCCAACCTGCGAAGGATGATGTCCCCGTAGCAGCGGCCGTCAGCGTAAGCGTGGTTCCCGTTGTGAACTGGTTGCTACAGGACGACGGGGTCGAGCAACTGATCCCCGAACCGCTGACGGTGCCAGTGCCGTTGCCGGCAAAGCTGATAGTGAGAATCGGCTGAGGCCCAGCCGGCGTACACCCCAGGCTGGCGGGACCATCCACCGTAATCGAGGCCGAATTGCTCACAATATCGTTGTCGCCGTTGTGCATCTCAGCGAAAACCTGCGCCACGCCACAGTTGAGGTTCGGTGAAGCGACTCCCGCGCTGGTGATCTGGATGACCTGTGGATTATCCGACTGCCAAGTCACCTGATTGGTAATGTCCACCGTCTTCGGCGGATGAATGTAGGTGCCAAAAGCTTTAAATTGAAAATAGAGGCTAGGGTCAACCGCGCCGAAGGTGCCGCTCGGGGGCTGGATCGTAATCCCGGTAAGCTTCGTACTTCGCGCACAACTGGAGAGGCTGAGCAACCAAATGCCCGCGCCAATCAAGCCGAAGACGCTGATCCACTTACCGACCCAGTTCCCGTTCATGCCGACTCCTGAGGGGGCGATCATGCCAACCCGCGCGCAGCGGGGAATGGGTCAATTTAGTCAAAGGCGGGCCAAAAAGCAATAGCGAGCACGGGCCGTGCATCAGCCTCCGACCGCTTGCTCCACGACCTTGGCGAAGTCCTTTACATCTTCCTCCGTGGTGTCGAACGAGCACATCCAGCGCACGATGCATTCCTCTTCGATCCACATATAGAAGAAATAGCGATCCTTGATTTTCTGGATGGCATGCTGCGGAATCTGCGCGAAGACTCCGTTCGCCTCCACTTTCCACACCACCTTGACCTGAGGAATCCGGCGTAGTTCCGCCTCGAGCAGGCGCGCCATGCGGTTCGCATGCTCGGCGCTTCGTCGCCATAAACCGTTCGTGAGCAATGCCTCGAATTGCACGGCGATGAATCGCATCTTGGAGGCAAGCTGCATCCCCTGCTTGCGCAGGTAAAGAAAATCCGTGCTTAGTTGGCGATTGAAGAAGACGACCGCTTCTCCGCCCATGATTCCATTCTTGGTCCCGCCAAAAGAAAGCACGTCCACACCCAGGTCGCGAGTGGTCTGGCCGAGCGTCTGACCCAGGCTGGCGGCGGCGTTGGCGATGCGGGCCCCGTCCATGTGCAGGAACATTTCGTGCTCATGGGCAAAGCCAGCCAGCGCCTGGATTTCTTCCGGCTTATAGACCGTTCCCATCTCGGTGGACTGGGTAATGGAGATGACGCGGGCCTGCACGTGATGTTGGTCGCCGATCCCGTGGTAGGCGTGGCGCACGGAGTCCAGCGTGATCTTGCCGTCCTTGTGGGGCAGCGGGATCAGCTTGCATCCGGTGTGTTTTTCCGGTGCGCCGCATTCGTCGCTATAGATGTGGGCGTAGTCGCTGCATAAAACCGCGTGGTACGGGCGGTTCACCGCCTGCAAGCCGAGAACGTTGGCGCCGGTCCCGTTGAAGGCGAAGAATACGTCAATGCCCGGACCAAAATGCTCCTCGAATTTCGCCACCGCCGAGCGGGTGAATGGATCGTCGCCATAGGCAACCACATGCCCCTGATTGGCGCGCGCGATCGCCTCGATAACCTCGGGGTGGACTCCGGCGTTATTGTCACTGGCAAAGCTGCGAGTGGGCTTGGTCGAACCCTGCGGCATACCAAAACAATGTAGCAGAGTGGGCGCGGGCGGTGGCTTGGGAAGGCGATTCACACCAGGGCATCACAGGTAGCGGATCGGAAGGACGGTTCGTATCGGGGGACGATTCGTATCAGGGCATCGCTTCAGCGATGCCGTTAACCGGGCGAAAACGAACGGCTTTAGCCGCCGAGCACCGCCTGCTGGTGCGGGATGTTTGAACGGCATCCCTCGATACGAATCGTCTTCTCAAAATTATCGCGTGATCTCCCCATTGGCGCGCACAGCAGCCCACGAATTACAATGCCTTTCCTAATTTCTGGAGGCATGCTCGTGAGCCTGACGACGCGGTTGGTCGTTCGTCGCTGCCTGGTTATTCTGCTTCTTTTTCTCTGCGTTCTCGCCAAAGCGCAGACTGCCGAGCAGAAAACGGCGCGCTATCTCGAGTCGGTGCGAAGGCAGCCGCCCCTGCTGCTGGCTTTCCTACATGAGATGCCCAAAGGCGGCGACCTGCACAACCACCTTGACGGCGCCATCTACGCCGAGGATCTGCTCGACTTCGCCGCCTCCGATAATTTCTGCGTCGACCGCACCACCTCGCGCCTGATGGGCGCTCCCTGTGATTCCTGCGAGAAATACACGGCCAAGCCCAGCGTGCGCTGCGCCTATGACGACCACGTGCTTTACAACCAGATCATCGACGCGTGGTCCATGCGCAACTGGCGGCCCGGGGACGAGTCCGGTCACGACCATTTCTTTGCCACCTTCGACAAGTTCGGTCTGGTCTCGCACAATCACGTCGCCGAGGGTGTGGCCTCGGTGATCAACCGCGCGGCCCGCGAGCACGTGCAGTACATCGAGTTCATGCACACCGCCGACGGAGACGCCGCCGCCGAACTGGGGATGAAGCTGGGATGGGACAACGATTTCGCGAAGATGCGCAAGGATCTGTTAGCGGGCGACCTGCCGGAAATTGGCGCTGCGACGAGCAAGACGCTGGCAGAAGACGAAGCCCGCGCGCGAACCGAACTGAAATGCGAAACTCCCGACGCCCAGCCGGGATGCGGCGTCACGGTGCGCTATCTCTACCAGGTGCTGCGCGGACTGCCGCGCGAGGCCGTGTTTGCGCAGATGGTGCTCGGGTTCGAACTGGCCTCGACCGATCCGCGGTTCATCGGCCTGAATCTGGTCATGCCGGAAGACTGGTACGTCCCGATTCATGATTTCAACCAGCACATGGCCATGCTCGATTACCTGCACGGCGTGTATCCCAAAGTGCACATTAGCCTGCATGCGGGAGAACTAGCCATGGGCCTGGTGAAGCCCGGGGATCTCACCTTTCACATTCGCGCCTCGGTCGAGCGCGGCCACGCCGAGCGCATCGGGCACGGAGTGGACATCATGCTGGAGAAAGATCCCGTCGGCCTGATGAAGGAGATGGCCGCCCGCAACGTGCTGGTCGAGATCAACCTCACCTCGAACGACCAGATTCTGGGCGTGAGTGGCGACGATCATCCGCTGCCCATCTATATGAAGTACGGCGTCCCGGTTGCGATTTCGACCGACGACGAAGGCGTCGCCCGCTCCGACATGACGCATGAATATTTTCGCGCGGTCGACGGATACCGGCTGCCGTATACCGAACTCAAGCGTATGACCCGGCAGAGTCTGGAACACAGTTTTCTACCGGGAAAAAGCTTGTGGGCCGCGACGAAAAGCGCATTTCATCCGGTGGCTGCCTGCGTGGGAGATAGCGTGGGCGCGGAGAAGCCGTCCGCCGCGTGCGCGAACTTCCTGGCGGCGAACGAGCGCGCCCGCGAACAATGGAAGCTCGAAAGCGAATTCTTAGAGTTTGAGAAACGATTTTAGAGACGAGGTGGGTGCCCCATTTCTCGCGTCTTTTGCGAGAAGTGGGGCTTTTGCTCTACCGAAACGAAGAATCCATTTCGACAAACAAAAGCTTCCTAAACCCATGCCGCGTAAGCGCACCCTAATCCCGCCGCCACTTGCGTGGCAGATGCATCCCGCGCCCGTCGCCCCGCCCGCGCTGCCGGTGCTGGCCGAGCGCGGCGGCACGCAAATCCGCAGCCCGCTCCCGGTCGCCATTATCGACACCCGCGAGCAGAATCCGCTTTCCTTTCGCCGCTTCAAAGGCTGGTTCGCCCGCATCGAGCACCGCGCGCTGCCGCTCGGCGACTACTCGGTCGAGGGCATGGAAGAGTCTTGCGTGGTCGAACGCAAAGATCTCGCGGATCTGATTCAGTCGTTCACCACGAATCGCGGCGTCTTCATCAACCGCCTCCGCCGCATGGCGGATCTTCCGCACAGCCTGCTGGTCATCACCGCGCCGCTCAGCGAAATCAAATCCGAATATCCTTACCGCGCCGCGAACCCCAACCGGATCACGCAATCGCTGATCGCCGTGCTTGCCGGCCTGCGCCTGCCCTTCATTTGCACGGAAACGCACGAACTCGGCGAGGAGATTGTCGCGTCCTATCTTTACCAAACGTTTCTGTATGATTGGCTGGAACGCAACGGCCACGGTCGATACCTGGCCGACGGCGATTTGTAGCGCGATTCGAAGATGGCCGACCAATTCACACTCGCCGAATCCGCCGCGCAATTTGTCCTGTCACGAACCTCTCTGCGCCCGAAGATCGCACTCGTGCTCGGCTCCGGCCTCGGCGGGTTTGCCGACTCGCTCGCCGAGGCTGTCCGCGTCCCCTACGCTGACATTCCTTCCTTCCCGCAGTCCACAGCCATCGGCCACGCGGGCCGCTTGGTCGTCGGCAACGCAGGCGGCGTCGCCGTCGCCGCCATGCAGGGCCGCGTACATCTCTATGAAGGATATTCACCGCAGGAAGTCACGTTTCCCATCCGCGTATTCGGCCGTATGGGCATGCGGGCCGTCATCCTCACCAACGCCGCCGGCGGCATCAACTTGATTTATTCGCAGGGCGCGCTGGTCCTGATTCGCGACCACATCAATCTACAGGGCACGAATCCGATGGTTGGCCCCAACGACGACCGCTTCGGCGTCCGCTTTCCCGACATGACGCAGGCCTACGCGCGAGACTATCGCGAGATCGCCCGCCAGGAAGGGCACAAACTGGGAATGACCCTGCATGAAGGCGTCTACGCAGGGCTGCTCGGCCCGAGCTATGAGACTCCAGCGGAAATAGAGTACCTCCGGCGGATCGGCGCCGACCTCGTGGGAATGTCCACAGTGGCCGAGGTGATTGCGGCGCGCCACATGGGAATCAAAGTACTCGCGATTTCCTGCGTGACCAACATGGCGGCGGGAATCCTCGACCAAACGCTTTCTCACGCAGAAGTAATGGAGACAGGCGAACGCGTGAAAACCACATTGGAATCGCTACTGCGAGCCGTCCTGCCGCGCATGGCGAAAGAGGTCGGGGAGTAATCGCATCATGTGGCGACGGCCGCCTCGGCCGTCCCGCGTGGGCAAGGCCCCGCGGCGCGAGCACGGACCCCGATTGTCGGTCTTACTTCGCTCTCGGGACAAACAACGCCACCGGCGGCTTCACCCCATAAATCGCCGCAAAACTGTTCTGATTCACCGCCAGCGCCAGCCGCCCGCGCGAATCGATGTAGAGCAGCGGTTGATTCAGCGGCACGTCGCTGAACGTTCTCACGAACTTAATCTTCATTTCCCTGCCGCCCACGGTAACCGGAACCTCCTGCCCGCGCTGGTAGCCCAGCTTCAGAAAATCGTCCGCGTCCACATTCGTGACCAGATTTCCGAAGGGGCCGTCGGTCGCGATCACCGTGGCATTCAATCCACGTTCGTCGACCGTCGCCACCTTCAACTCCAGCCGCACCAGATCCTTCACCGGCACTTCCGGGCCAACCTTCGTCCAGTCGTCCCCGCGCGCCACGTGCGCGCCCGCTGGAGAAAAAATATCGCGCCCGTGAAACGTCGACGACATCTTGCTGCCAATCATCCATTCCGGATTCGAGATTTCCCGTACCGCTTCGATGCCATCACGCTGTTCGACCAGCGTCAGTAACCCATTATCGGGCAGCACGAAATACTGCCCGCGCTTCGACAGGGCAATAATTGCCTTGCGCGTGCTGCCCACGGTCGGGTCAATGACCACCACGAACACCGTTCCCGCGGGAAAGTACGGCGTCGCGCCATACAAAAAGCGCGCGCCGTCGCGAATGGAGAACGGTGTGACCTGGTGCGTGAGATCGACGATGCGCACGTCGGGCATGATCGAATACATCACGCCGCGGCACAGAGCGACCGAGTCGTCCACCACGCCGAAGTCGGTCATGAAAACAATGGTCGGCGGATATTTCTGCTCGGCCTCGGCTGCCCCATTTCTCCCGTCTTTCGCGAGAAGTGGGGACTCGGTCAGCAACGGCACCGCCAACAGCATTACTGCGACCACGCAGAAGGCAATCATCCGCCGCGACAAACTATTCCACCTGCTTTGCAATAGAGTCATAGGGTTTCCACGCGTGAGGCCACAATTCTACCCAAGACCAGGAAAGCCAGAAAGGACAACCGTTCGCGTTCCCTGGGGCGCAGTCTATAATGCTGCTGCAATCACAATCGTGGAGGCTCTTATGCCGCAAGTCATACCCGAGAAGTACCGCGATCTATTTCACAAGCGCGCTTTTGCCAGCCTAGGAACGCTAATGCCCGATGGCCGCCCGCAAGTCACGCCGGTCTGGTGCGATTTCGATGGCGAGCACGTCATCTTCAACTCCGCCAAGGGACGGCAGAAAGACCGCAACGTGCGCCACGATCCGCGCGTGTCGCTGGCCATCATGGACCCCGAAAATCCCTACCGCTATCTCGAAATTCGGGGCCGTGTGGTGGAGATCACCGAGGACGGCGCCGCCGCGCACATCGACAAGATGGCCAAAAAGTATCTGGGCGTCGACAAGTATCCCTACGGACAACCCGGGGAAACGCGCGTGCTTTACAAGATCAAGCCCGAACACACCACGGTGATGGGCTAAAAGGCACTAGGGAAACGTCGCGACGTAGCAAGCTGTGGATTTGCAGTCGACTCTCCCGAGTTAAGGATTCCTTCAGCAGCAAGCGAAGTCTCTACGACTGGCGCTGCTCCATCTCCAGCAGCGCCTTCTTGCGCGCCATGCCCCATCGATAGCCGCCCATGCTGCCGTCTTCGCGGACCACGCGATGGCACGGGATCGCTACCGCAACCGGGTTGGTGGCGCAAGCGCGCGCCACGGCGCGGACTGCACGGGGCTGGCCAATGCCCCTGGCCACCTTGCTATAGGACTGCGTGGACCCGAAAGGAATCGATTGCAGGTAGGTCCACACCCGGCGCTGGAAAGCCGTGGCCCGTATGTCGAGCGGCAGCGAAGAGTCGAGATCCCTGCCCATCATGTGTTTTAGCAGAGCGCCGACCGAAGATTGCAGTCCGCCCTCATCGGGCTTGCGGGCGGCGAACGGAAATTCGCGTTTGAGCCCTTCGAGTAGCTCGCCGTCCGAACGGGCGAACTGAATGGCGCAGATGCCGCGATCGGTGGCTGCGATCAACATGCGCCCTAGCGGAGAGTCGGCGCAGGTATAGCGAATCGCGGCGGCAATAGCGCCGCGGCGATACTTATCGGGCGTCATCCCGAGTTGCGACGCCGTCTTCTCATAGAGCCGGCTGCTGGAGCCGTAGCCGGCGTCGTACATGGCGCGGGTGACCGTGTCCCCGGCCTGCAGGTTGCGCTTCAGCAATCGC
Source organism: uncultured Acidobacteriaceae bacterium (assembly GCA_963825155.1). Lineage (GTDB taxonomy): Bacteria > Acidobacteriota > Terriglobia > Terriglobales > Acidobacteriaceae > Sulfotelmatobacter. The sequence continues at coordinate 663,523 of CAWGRZ010000012.1, forward strand.
AACCGGCAGGTGTCGGCATAAGCTCGCGGCGTGACGCCCAAGGCTGCCCTAAAGCGGCGCTGCAGGTGGAACGGGCTCTGGTGGAACTCCTTGCCCAGGCGCTCGAGGGTTAAGGGTTCGTCGAGATGCTGCTCGATAAAGCGGCAAATCGCCTTCAGGCCTTCCGACTGCGCATTGCCGCTCACCGACTTGGGCCGGCAACGCAGGCAGGCACGGTATCCAGCCTTCTCCGCCTGCTCCGGCCCCAGGAAGAACTGGACGTTTCCCCGGCGCGGGCGCCGGGCGACACACGATGGCCGGCAATACACGCCCGTCGTCGAGACTGCGAAGACGAATTCGCCGTCGTGCGCGGCGTCGCGAGCGATAACCGCATTCCAACGCCGGTCGTCGCCTGCGCCGGCGGGCGACTGGGTTGACGGGTTGGGTTGAGCGGATGGCATTGCATGCAAGCTTTCTGTTGCGAGTATGGCATTGGTGGTCATGGCAAGGAAAGCGTACGGTAAGCGACCAGAAGCCGACTATCCGAATCTTGCGGGCAAAGCGAAATTGTGCGGAATTCAGTCCTCAGTTCTCATCTCTCAGTTCCCGGATGTGGGTGCGCCGGTTTGCGCCTTGCGGGCGAAAGGATTAGATTTCCCCTGAGTAATTTCGACTTCAAGAATCGAGGACTGATACTTATGAAAACTCGTTTGGCAGTTTTTGGCTGTCTCCTGTTAGCCATATCGTCGCTGGCGGTGGGCCAGCAGGCAACGAAGCATGTACTCAGCCGTGACGAACTGAAGAAGGCGATCCCGGCAGAATTCTTCTTCAGCGGGCAAAAAGCGCCAGTGCAGCTCCGCAACGCGGTCGGGCTCCAACTGGCGGACGGCAAGATGGCACTCGCCGCGTTGGTGGACGCTTCGGGATATTCGACAGCCATCCGGCAGAAGTACCAGGGAATGCTGATCACCGAAATGAAGCTCAACCTCGGGGGAGCGGAACTGGCGCCCGGTGAATATGGTTTCGGCTTCACTGCGGAAGGAAAGTTTGTGGTCATGGACGTCGCCAGCAATGACGTGCTCAGCACCGCCTCGCAGACCGATCAGGCGTTGCAACATGCCGTCCCGCTGAAGCTGGTAGAGGACGGCGAGGGCTACAAGTTGTACGCCGGAAAGAACTGGGTCGGAATCAAGACCGAATAAAAGCGTTTCGGAGCAACCACCGGCGCACATCAATCCGATAGCGGCTGGAACGGTGCGAGCAGCGAATTCATGCCGGCGCGCTTGCGCAACTCGGTCAGCAGCGCGCTCGCCGCGTTTTGATACGTTTTGTTGGGGTCGGAAGGGTCGGCCCACACCGCGTCGTAGATGATTTGGGCGGCTTCGGTCACCTCCAACTGCAGGGCTCCTTCGAGAATATCCAGGCGTTCCTGAAGGTGCTCGTAGCAGGCCTTGCAGACCTCGGCGCTAGCCGCCTCCCCAGCCCGGTGCTCCCCCAGGGTGCACATGGATTGCGGAGCACCCACGACTTCGGCGTGTGCCTCCAGCAGCTGGGACTTGAACTGCCGCAGGAACTCTTCCCGCTCTCGCTCCACGACATTGCCATCGGGAATGGGATCGGGGACAGATTGCGACACTCTGGGCGGCACTTTGGGCATGACGTTGGAGACGCGCTCGTTGTGCTGGCAGATGGGGCAGATATCAAGATCGGCAGGATAATACAGTCGGCATTTGGAGCATGGCAAACCGTATCCCGCCGGCTTACGGGTGGCGTCTGCCGGAGAACCAGCTGAGTCCTTACCGCGGCCGCCCGTTTCCTGCGACAAGACGGCGTGGTTAGCAGCCGGAGTCTGCTGGGATCGTGTTGCGTTTGTCGCCATCGTAATACTCCCCGTCAGTTGCTGCCTTTTGTAGCCGGGGCCTGTTTTCGGTTTCGACTCCAGTGTAAGGACGGGGGGCTGCCTCGGCTACGCACCGTGGTACATCGGGGGTACTGGCCAACTAGGGTATTCGGCTTCTCGAGGCCGTCGAAGGGCAGCTCTCCACATGAGCTCTGCTTAATGTGGGTTTGGCTCTTTCATCAGCTTGAGAAGCTCCTCGCGACGAGCGCGATAGAGGGTTCGCTCCGGATCGAGCCGGGACGCTATCTCCAGCTCCGACAAGGCCTCTTCATAGCGGTCCATGCTCATCAAGCAGGCCGCGAGGGAATAGTGATTGTCGGCGGTGGCATTCAGGCGAAGGGCTTCGCGGAATTCCTTTTCGGCGGCGTGCAGTTGCTGTTGCTGAAACAGGGCGGTACCGAGCAGATGATGGGCAAGATCGGAATCGGGATTGAGAGAGACGGCGAGGCGCAGTTCCCGCACGGCCTCTTCCGGCTGATTATCGAGCAGCAAGGCCTGGCCCAGGACGCGGTGTTCGGCGGACCCGGTCGGATTCTGCAGCAGCGCCAACCGGAGTTCCTGCACCGCCGCGTCGTAGTTCCTCTTCGCCATATAGGCGCTGGCGAGGCAGGCATGTCCCTGCTGCCACTCCGGATGCTGGCGGTAGAGTTCGCGCAATTCTTCAATGGCGGCGTCGAATTTTCCCTGATCACAATAAGTGTTGCCCAGATTGTTGCGGACCGAGGCTTCATTGGGAGCAATCCGCTTGGCCTCACGATATTCGGCCACCGCTCGATCGAGGCTGCCTTCTTCGTGCAGAACTAATCCCAGGTTGGAGTGAGCCTCCCAAGCGGAAGGTCGCAGACGAATGGCCTGTTCGTAAGCGGCGACGGCAGCGGGCAGGTTGCCGGCTGCGTGCAGGGCAATGCCCATGTCGTAGTAGGTGTCGGCGTTCCCGTGATCGCGGACCAGCGCCTCGGCATAGGCGTGAACCGCGGCCGAATACTGGCCATTGGAGTACAGAGCCAGACCCAGGAACTGATAGGCCTCGGCGTTTTTCGGATCGATGCTGAGTGCGGTGCGAGCCTCGGCGATGGCGTTCGGCCCGTCGTCAAGCCGATAGAAAATGTAGGCCAGGGCGTTGTGGTTCTCGGGCAGATCGGGCATGAGCCGCGTGGCCTGGGTCGTCTCGTCGAAGGCGTCGTCCCATTGCTCTTGTTGCCGGAGCATGACTCCCAGAGCGAAATGCAGGGCGGAATTCTGCTCGTCAGCGCGCAGGACCTGGCGAAGCTGGAGTTCGGCTTCGTGGTAGCGCTGTTGATGGGCATCCGCGGCGGCTTGCAGCAGGGCCTCCGGGATCGCCGGGCCCACTGCGGCCGACTGCACATTCCCCGAACTCAACACCCGGAGCAACTCCTTGTCGGCTCCGGCAGACTCCATCTGGCGCAGTTCGTTGTGGGTGGGGAGCGTGGCCAGGCCGAACTCGGATACCAAGCGGGCCAGGCGGGAGTTGGAGACTCCTCCGGTCAGCCAGGCGGCAAGTTGCGTTGTATTTACCGGCTCCCTGTCGGCGGAATGGGCGGCAGAGGCCACCAGACTGAACAGCAGCAGAAATGGTAAAGCCTTGACTCTCACCGGTCTCCCCGAACGTGTGGAATGGCTTGCTGGTGGCGGCTCTGGAGAGGAATGCGATCGCAAAGGCCTTCCCAAACCCCTTCCTCAACATAGCCCGCCAGGCACTCACCGGTAAGGTCACGGACGTAACCGGGGCCCGTGACTTCGCCCTTGCCGTCCGCACCGGGGGTGTGGTGGCGCAGATGGCGGAAGATTCGTATCAGGGCAGGCCTCCGCGGCTAAATCCGTTCGGATTTGTGCCGCTTAACCGCTGAGGCATGCCCTGATGCGAGTCTATTTTCGAACTGCACCACCATCGCACCGGGAGTGGTGTTTGACTTCGCCCCCGGCCTCCCGTACCCTGATAAGTGGTGTTGGTTGTGTTAACCGCTGGAGGCTCCGATGTTTGAAGGTCTATTTCAACCGATGCACCTGCTCATCATCTTTGCGATTGCATTGCTGGTGTTCGGTCCCAAGAAATTGCCTGAACTCGGGAAAGGCCTGGGCGAGGGAATTCGTGCCCTGAAAGAAGGCATGAAGGATCAGCCCCCGACACAGGCTTCGAATGAGCAGAGCAAGAAAGACACCGAGACCAAGAGCTAGTCGGGTTCTAGGTCGAGGGAGTCTACGCGTTCTAGCGTCCCGCTGAGTTCTTGCCGCTCCGTCAGGTTTTCACTCGCTGAACGTCCGTCCAGCGATTCGGGCCATGAGTCGTTAATTGATGTTCCACTCCAGGAGGAACCACTCTGTGTTACGCAAGTTGCGGTATCTCGCCCTATTTGTGTCTATTTCCTCGTGTCTCGTGCTGGCGGATCAGATCACTTTGAAAAATGGCGACCACCTCACCGGCACGGTCGTGAAATCGGACGGCAAGACTCTGGTGCTGCACACCGATGCTGCCGGAGATGTCACCTTTCAGTTCGCGGCCATTCAGGAAATCAAGACCGATCAGCAACTGCACATCAGCCTGAAAGACGGCAAGACGGCGGTTGGCCCCGTCACCACCACCGATGGCAAGATCGAGATCGCCACCAAGACCGGCGGCACCGTCGAAGCGCCCAAGGAAGAAGTAACGTTGATCCGCAACGACGCGGAGCAGAAGGCATACGACAAGTCGCTTCATCCCGGATTGATGCACGGATGGAATGGCGGAGCCAATGTAGGCTTCTCCATGGCTCGGGGAAACAGCCAGACCGAGAACCTGGCGGTGGCATTCAACGCGGTACATCCCACGCTCAACGACAAGATTACGCTCTACGCCAGTTCCATCTACTCCAAGAACGACCTTCCCGCGCCCGGCAGCGTCGGCGCAAACCTGGTGCAGGGTGGACTGCGCTACGACCGCAATGTCAATCCGCGACTGTTCGTATTCGCGGGCGCGGATTTCATGGCCAATGCCCTGCAGTTCCTCGATTTGCGCGCATCCTATAGCGGAGGTTTCGGTTACCATGCGATGAAGTCGGACGCCACAACCTTAAATTTCTTGGGTGGCATCAACTACACGCACGAAACATATTCGAATGGAGCGGAGGTGCTACCCGTCACCACTCCTCCGGTCTATGCTTCCTACGGCAAGACCAACAAGTTTGCCGCCCTCACCCTGGGCGAGGAAGTGAACCACAAGCTGGGCAAAACCACGGTGATCACGCAGAACCTGTATTTTTATCCGGACTTGCAGGATACAAGCCAGTACCGGGGCACCTTCGATTTTGGAACCGTCACCAAGATCAGCAAATGGCTGGGCTGGCAGAATCAGTTCAGCGACATTTACGTTTCCAATCCGCCGACCGGAGCGAAGAAGAACGACCTGGTGTTAACGACCGGACTGAATTTTTCGTTTGCCCACTAGGAAACGAAGTCGAACCGGCAACAAGCCGCCCGAAATGGGCGGCTTTTTTCGTTGAACTCTGGTGGGATCGCGAGGCGGCAGCCGCTTCCATTTGAAGCCGCGGGCCAAGACTCTTCCCCGGCGACCCGTTGTCAAAAATGAAAATGCCCGCCCCACCCGATTGATTCCGAACGTGGGTGCGAGTAGATTGGTCTGTCCCAACGGTGGCGGAGAACACCCCCAGGAGTTTCCTGATGCTGAAACGACTTATGGTCTGGATTTTCATGCTGGCCGGTCTGGTAACGCTCTCGTTCGCCTCCGAGGAAAACGCATGCAAGGGTGATCCCAATCAGTGGCAACAGCTTTTCAACGGCAAAGACCTTAACCGGCTGGAAGCACGTCGGCCCGGGCAGCGATGACGGTGGAAGACGGCTTGATCCGTACCCACGGCGGCATGGGCCTGCTCTATTGGACCGGCGGCAAGATCGGCGATTGCGTGATTCGCGTCGTGTACAAAATGCGCGACGAGAACGACAATTCCGGCGTCTTCATCCGCATTCCGGTCGAACCCCGCGAAGAGTGGATGCCGGTGCACTATGGCTACGAAGTGCAGATCGACAACCATCCTGAAACCTCGGGCGAGGACGAATACCATTCCACCGGCATGCTGTACTCGCTGACCAAGCCGCTGGCCAAGGCGTGGAAGCCCGGGCCCGAATGGAACACCATGGAGATCACGCTGGATGGTCCGCGCACCATCGTCGTGCTGAACGGCGTGAAGGTGACGGACTATAAGGAAGGCGATCCGGTGCCGCCGCGCAAGTTCGATTTCGAGCCGCAGCGCGGCCCGCGTCCGAACTCGGCTACATTCGGCCTGCAGAATCACAGCGACAACGACATCGTGTTTTTCAAGGAAGTCGCCATCAAGCCGCTTAAGAAGTAGCAGCACTGGAAGCAAGCCGCAGTCAATCCATTGGGAGGGATTCGCATGAAACGTATTCTTTCGCGACGCTCATTCTTGCGGGCGAAGCGCGGCGGCAGCCGGCGGCCTGCTGGCCGTCCAAGACCGTCTTGCTCGAAGCCCAGCCGTTGCCGCGGGCGGCGGCGCCCAGCGATCGCGTTCGCTTCGGCATCATCGGCATCGGCATGCAGGGCTCCGGCCTGCTGCCGAACGCCATCACCATGCCCGGCGTCGAGTGCGTGGGCGCCGCCGATCTCTACGACGGCCGCCACACGCTGGCCAGCGAGATCACCGGCAATCCCAACCTGCCCGCCACGCGCCGCTATCAGGAACTGCTCGACCGCAAGGATATCGACTGCATCGTCGCCGCCGTTCCCGATCACTGGCACCGGCGCGTCGTGGTCGACGCCTGCAACGCGGGCAAGGACATTTACTGCGAGAAGCCGATGTCGCACACCGCGGCCGAGGGCTGTCGACATGGTCGAGGCCGCGCAGAAGAACAACCGCATCGTGCAGATCGGCTCGCAGCGCGTCAGCTCGGCGTGCTCTGCGCCAAGGCCCGCGAACTGTACCAAGCGGGCGCCATCGGCGACGTCGAAATGGTCGAGCTCACCCTCGGCCGCAACGATCCCACCGGCGCCTGGGAATATCCGCCGCCGCTCGATCTCTCGCCGCAGAATCTCGATTGGGACACCTGGCTCAACGATGCTCCCAAGATCCCCTTCAACCCAGTATCGCTTCGCGCGCTGGCGCTGCTGGAAGGAATACGGCACCGGCGTCGGCGGCGATCTGATGGTCCACCTGATCAGCGGCATGCTGGTCACGCTCGGCTGGAACGAAGCTCCGCGCTCCGCGCAACGGCCTTGGGCGGCATCTTCCGCTGGAAGGACGGCCGCAACATGCCCGACCTCCACGTCGTGCTTTTCGACTATCACGGCATCCCGGTTTACGTGCGCCTGGGCCTGGGCAGCGGAGACGCCCGAACTGGCGCGCTTCATGGGTCCGAAAGGCATTCTCGAATGCCGGCGAGTTCGACCTGCGCCTCACTCCGCAGCGCGGCGTCGACACGCGCCCCAGCTACTACTCCGGCTCGTTTCCCGCAGAAAATGCGCGACGAATACGTCAAGCAATGGCACGCCGGAGCACGACGCCAGCGTCCCGGGCAAGAGCCGATCACGAGGACGACGGTATTATCCGCGGCCACGACTGGGACGACGTGCAGCCCGCACCTGTGGAATTTTTTCCAGTCGGTGAAGTCGCGCAAGCCGGTTACTCGAGGACGCCGTCTTCGGCAACCACGCCGCCATCGCCTGTCACATGGCCAACGAATCGTATTTCCGTCAGAAGCCGGTGACTGGGACGCAGCTTCGAAAACAATCAAGTCCTAGAACGCGGTTCCTGGGGGGCGCACGGGGCCCTCCAGACCTCGCTCGTGGGCTATAATCGTGGGACTTCCAGTCCCATGCGCAGTTTCCTCTTTTTGGGTTTTCTGTCGGCGACGCTGGTTTCTGCGCAGGTAGCGCCTTCCGCACCGGTCAAGGACTCCGGATCAAGAACCAACGCGCCGGCAGTCGCCTTGCCTCACTTCGAAGACATCGCTCCGCAAGCCGGGCTGACCGTCTCGCACATTTCCTCCGCGGACAAGCGCTACATCATCGAATCGGTCAGCGGCGGCATCGGGCTGATTGATTGCGATAACGACGGCAAGCTCGACATCATCGCCGTGAATGGTTCCACCGTGGATCGTTATCGGCAGCACGGCGGCGACCCCATGGTCACCCTCTACCACCAGGACGCAGATCTCAAGTTCACGGACATCACCAAGCAGGCCGGATTGAATCGCATCGGCTGGGGCATGGGGGTAGCGGTCGCCGATTACGACAACGACGGGCTTCCCGATATTTATGTCACGGGCTACGGCGGCAACATGCTCTACCACAATCTGGGCGACTGCAAGTTCGAAGACGTGACCGAAAAAGCTGGGGTTGCCGTGGGCGGGCTGAGCCTGGGCGCGGCCTGGGGGGACTACGATCGGGACGGACGGGTGGACCTGTTTGTGTCCCGATATGTTCACGTCGACATGGACAAGCTTCCGGAGCTGGGCAGCAACGAGAAGTTCTGCCGGTTTCGCGGCGTCCTGGTGCAATGCGGCCCGTGGGGCCTGCAGGGGGAGACGGACTTCCTGTTTCACAATCGCGGCGATGGCACCTTTGAAGACGTGTCGAAAAAAGCGGGTGTGGACGACCCCAACGACTACTACGGAATGGGAGTCGAGTGGGCGGACTATGACAATGACGGCTGGCCAGACTTGTATGTCGCCAACGATGCCGGCCCCAATTATCTCTACCGCAATAAGCATGATGGCACGTTCGAGGAAGTCGGACTGATGTTGGGGGCCGACCTAAGCGGAGACGGCCAGGAACTGGGCTCCATGGGTGTGGACATGGGGGACTACGACCATACGGGCCGCCTCGATATCTTCGTGAGCGAATTCGTGGATCAGTCCGACACCCTCTACCACAACAACGGAAGCGATGGGTTCGCCGACGTGACCTGGCGCACCGGGATTGGCCAGCCCAGCCATCCCTATGTCGGTTGGGGCGGCGGGTTCTTCGACATGGACAACTCGGGCTGGCTCGACATCTTCGTTGCTAACGGCCACGTGTATCCGCAAGTGGATACCATCACGAACGCCGCCCATTACAAGCAGCCTATGCTCTTGTTTCGGAACAAGCACGATGGAACCTTTGAGGAATCGGGAGCCGCGGTGGGCTTCTCGAATATTCCGTTGCAGTCGCGCCGGGGAGCCGCGTTTGGAGACATCAACAATGACGGCTGCGTCGATATCGTGACCCTGAATGTCGGCGAACCACCTTCGCTCCTTCTCAATCATTGTCAGAACGGAAATCATCGCGTCCTGTTCAGACTGCTGGGAACCAAGAGCAACCGGCTGGCAATTGGCGCACGGGTCACGGTCAAGGCAGGAAATGTGACCCAGTTCAGCGAGGTGAAGGGCGGGTCAAGTTACATCTCGCAGAATGACCTTCGCCAGCACTTTGGGCTGGGCAAGAGCGAAAAGATGGACGAAGTAACCGTACGCTGGCCAAACGGCGAGAGCGAGACGTTGCGCGACGTGCCGGCCGATTTCATTTACACGATCGTCGAAGGCCAGGGCATCAAAAGCAAAGTGGCGCTGCCGCCGCCGAGTGCGGGCACGGCTTCGCCGGGACCTCATTAATCGGCGATCATGAAGCGGCGCGTATGAATCGTCAGCTCATGAATTAAGTACCCGGTTCGCGACACTTTCGTGGTCAAATACTCATCGGGGCGGGAGGGCGACGATGGCAGGGCACATTAGAGATCGTCTACGTTTCGGGCTGGCTGGCGTTTGTCTGCTCGTGGCTCCGAGTTTCGCCCATTCCCAGAGCAAACCGGCTTCTCCACCCTCTGCCGCCTCGGAATCGACGCCCGTATTTCGCGCGACTTCGAGGCTGGTGCTGGTGGATGTGGTGGTCATCGACCATCGGGGAGAGTTCGTCCGCGGGCTGAAGGCCAGCGACTTCACGGTGCTCGAAGACGGCAAGCCCCAAAGGGTGTCGGGGTTCGCTGTACACGTGACGCCCGCGGCGTCCAAGCATGCCAATCCTCCGTTACAACTTCCGCCGCATCAATACAGCAACTTTACCTACGTGCCCCAGCAGTCGGATCGCCCCGTGACCATCGTCCTGCTCGACATGCTCAACACCAGCGGGCAGGGGCAGCAGTACGCCCGCAAGCAGATGATCCAGTTTTTGAAAACTCTGCCCGAGGGCCGACCGGTGGCGCTGTTTGCGATGACTTCGCAGCTCCGTATGATCCAGGGGTTCACGGGCGATTCCGGCACGCTGGTGAAGGCGGCGACAGCGGTGCTGGCCAACACACCACTGCTCATGGGTTCCGAGGCGCAGACCCAGCAGGAGGAGATTGGTGCGCGGAACTTGGAGACTACGGGCGGCCCCATGACCATGGGACCGACAACAAACGTCACGAGCACCTCCATGCCGATCGCTCCGATCGGTCAGGCCATCCGCGACGCGCTGGGTTCGGAAGACGTCTTCCAGAAGTTGGAACGGATGAACATGACCATCAACGCACTGGATGTTCTGGCCCGATCGGTGGCGGGATATTCGGGACGCAAGAATCTCCTGTGGCTCTCGGCGGAGTTTCCGGTCGTGTTCGGACCTAATCTGAATCCGTACAACCAGGCCAGCCAGCCGACGAATGCGAATGTTGGGAATGAGACCAATCACCAGCTGCACGACCTGCAATACGAGGCTCCGCCGGTGGAGCAAACTGCGGCCTTGCTGGCAGCGGCGCAGGTTGCGGTTTACCCGATCGACGTGAGTGGAGTAGTCAACCCCGGAACGGGAATCGACATCAGCACCCCCACCTCGAGTTTGAGCGGTTTGGATTTGCGCGGCGAAACCCAGACCGCCAACATGCGGCAAACGGCTGCGGTTTGGGATGCCCATGAGGCCATGAGCGACATCGCCCGGCAGACCGGCGGAGAAGCCTTCTACGGGACGAACGATCTCAGGGGAGCTCTGTCCCGCGGCATGGACGAGGGCTCCAACTACTACACTCTCGCCTACACCCCCACAAACCACGAATGGACTGGAAAGTACCGGAAGATCGAAGTGAAGACCGTAGATTCCGGCGCCAAGCTCACCTATCGCCGCGGCTACTACGCGTTGCCGGAGATCACACTCACGAGTAGCCGGGCGGCGGACTCGATGAGGGCAGCCATGAAGTTCTCCGTCCCCGAGTTCACGATGCTGTTTCTGAAGGCGCAGGTGCTGCCGCCCGATGCCGAGCACAAATTGGTCCGCATCGACTACGCCGTCGATGCCCACGATGTCACTTTCACCGACGGACCCGACCAGCGTAAACACACCTCGCTCGACTTCGTGGCCACGGCATGGGATAAAGACCTGAAACTGGTGGCGCATGCGGCCGACACCATGGACGCGACCCTTCGCGCCGACGCCTACCAGCAGGTCATGCACACGGGCTTGCCTTTCCACCAGGAGCTCGACCTGAAACCGGGAACTTACACCCTGCGCCTGGGCGTGCTGGACCGTGGAAGTCAGAAAATCGGCACGGTGGACGTGCCTCTGACCATCCCGGCACCCTCGAGCGCAAGTGCGGCGACAACATCCAAGTAGGGTTCGCCAGCGCTTTGGGGCGCTATATGTCGGCATCTGCAAGCGAGGCTTCACGCCTCAACGTCAAGCCAGGCCGATCAAATTCGTCCGGCGGAACATGCTAGAATCTGGGCATTCTCATGGGGAAGAAGTATAGCGTCATTCTGGGGATTCTGCTTCCCCTTGCTCTCCAGGCTCAGACCCCTTCCCGCGCCAAACCGGTTCCGCAATTCGAAGATATCACCAAACAGGCGGGGCTCACGGTGTCCCACAATTCCACACCGGAGAAGCGGTACATCCTGGAATCCATGAGCGGCGGCGTGGGCTTCATCGACTGCGACAATGACGGCAAGCTCGACATTATCACCGTGAACGGATCGTCGGTCGACCGCTACAAGCAGGGCGGCGATCTGATGATTACGCTCTATCACCAGGACGCCAACCTGAAATTCACCAACATCACGCAAGCTGCCGGGCTGACGAAAAAGGGATGGGGCATGGGCGTTTCCGTGATGGATTTCGACAACGACGGTTGGCAGGATATTTACGTCACCGGCTTTGGCGGGAATATCCTGTACCGCAACCTGGGAAATTGCAAGTTTGAAGATGTAACGGAGAAGGCCGGCCTGAAGGTCGGCGGCTTCAGTACCGGAGCGGCGTGGGCGGATTACGATCGCGACGGCTATGTCGATGTCTTCGTCCCCCGCTACGTTTCCATCGACATCAATCATCTGCCGGAGTTCGGCAGCAGCGACAAATTTTGCCGCTACCGCGGCGTGATGGTGCAGTGCGGGCCAGGCGGACTTCCGGGGGAATCAGACTTTCTGTTTCACAACCGCGGCGACGGGACCTTTGAGGATGTTTCGAAGAAAGCCGGAGTGGATGACCCCGATCATTACTACGGCATGCAGGCGGTTTGGGCCGACTATGACAACGACGGCTGGCCGGACCTATATGTTCCCAACGATGGCAAACCGAACTATCTCTACCACAATAAGCACGACGGCACGTTCGAAGACGTCGGATTATTGTCCGGAGCCGCTCTGAGTCTTGATGGCAAGGAGCAGGGTTCGATGGGCGTGGATTTCGGAGACTTCGATCACGACGGACGGCTCGACCTCCTGGTCACTAATTTTGTCGACGAACCCGACGCTCTTTACTGGAACCAGGGCGACCAGGGTTTCATGGACATTGGATGGAAGGCTGGAATTGCACAGGCCACTACCCCGCTGGTCGGATGGGGCGCGGGCTTCGTCGATTTTTCTAATGAAGGGTGGCTGGACATTTTTGTGGTGAACGGCCATGTCTATCCGCAGATGGACTATGTCAAGGGCGGGGCAGGATATAAGCAGCCGGTCCTGCTCTACCGCAATAATTGGGATCGCACCTTTGAAGATGTCACGGCTCTTTCCGGCCTGGACAAGCTGCCGCTGGCCTCCCGCCGGGGCGCGGCCTTCGGAGATATCAACAACGATGGCAAGGTAGACATCCTGATCCTCAACGTGGGTCATTCCGGGTTGGCCCAGCTGAGGTCCGCGAGCTGATCGGGCGTCAGCGAGAAGCAGTCCGCGATGGGATGGTCGGCGCTGTCCAGGCCCGCGGGGTCGATCAGCACGAGCCGCCCGACGCGCTCCGGCGCGGCCAGCGCCAGTTCGGCGGCCACCCAGCCGCCGATCGAGCTGCCGGCCACGATCACGCCGGTCAGGTCCAGGTCCTCGAGCAGGCCGCCGAGGACCCCGACGAGCTTTCCGATGGAATCGAGCCAGCCGGGACGCGCGGTGCCGGAGAACCCCGGATAGACGGGGCTCAGCACCCGGAACGGGAACCGCCCGGCGAGCGCGTCGCCGAAGCCGGTGACCGAATCCGGACCCGCGCCGCCGTGCAGCAGCAGCACGGGCCGGGCCGCGGCGCCGCTCTCGGTGACAGTGACCGGAACGTCGCCGGACGGCGTGGTCACGGTAATGGTGCGTGAAGACATGGGGCTCACCTACTCGGCCGCGTAGTCGTCGGCCAGCTCGGTGGCGTACCGGCTCATGACCCGGCGCCGATCGTGAACCTGGCGGTCCCCGACACCACGTAGAAGCCCTCGTCGTGCCGGGCGTGCCGGTGCTGCGGCGGGCCCGCGGACCTGGGCGCGACGGTGATCTCGCCGATGCCGAGCCGGTGACCGGTGGTGCTGCCGTCCTCGATGATCCGCACGGTGGCGGGGCCGAGCCTGATGACGTCGCCGCCGTCGGGGCCGACGATCGATTCCCTAGCCATGGAGCTCTCCCTAGCCCGACCATTTATGAGAGTTAACTTTCACGACGATAGCTTGCTATCGCAATCGATGCAAGTACACTCTCATGAAGAGAGGGCACCCCCATAAAGGAGCGGGCATGACGGCGACGGTTGCTGATAACAGCAAGAAGCCGCCCGGCGAGGGCAGCGGCAGGGCGAGGCAGAAGGAGCGCACGCGGCGGGCCATCGTCGCCGCGGCCCGCGAGCTCACCCGCTCCGGCGCCGAGGTGACCATGCCGCGCGTCGCCGAACGGGCCATGGTCTCCGAGGCCACCATGTACCGCTACTTTCCCGACCTGATCTCCCTGATCCAGGAGACCCTCGCCGGGCTGTGGCCGGACCCGGCGGCGGCCCTCGCCCCGGTCGAGACGTCTGAAGATCCGGCGGAACGGGTGGCCTTCGCCTGCGAGCACCTGCTCCGCGGCGTGCACGCGTACCAGGGCTCGGTGCGCGCGGCGATCGCCCACACGATCACTGAGCCCGCCATGGCGGGCGAGCGCCCCGGCCTGCGGTTCGGCCTCATCGACCACGCCCTTGCGCCGTTCGCGGCGAGCCTCGCGCCCGCCGCCATGACACGGCTCAAGCTGAGCCTGGCCGTCGTGGTCAGCGCCGAGGCGTTCTTCACCCTCACGGACCTGTGCGGCCTCGCGCCGGACGACGCGATAGCGAGCGCCGTCCGCACCGCGACGACTCTCACCAGGGCCGCCTTCGATTTATATCCAGAACGGGCCCGTCTCTCCGCCCCCCGCCTATGACAGCTTGATCGGCGCGACGCCCGGCGGCGTGAACCCGAACACCTGCCCGTAGAACGCCAGCTCCGCCTCCAGGGAGGCGATGTTCGTCTCCGCCTTGCGGAACCCGTGCGACTCCCCCTCGAACGTGATGTAGGCGTACGGGATGCCGTGCGCGGCCAGGTCACGGGCGATCGCCTCGGACTGCGACGGCGGCACGATCGGGTCGTCGAGCCCCTGCAGCAGCAGCACCGGGCAGGTCAGCGGCGTCACGTGCCCGACGGGCGCCCGCTCTTCGTACAGCGCGTCCGCCGCGGGCAGCGGCCCGATCAGCCCGTCCAGGTACCGGGACTCGAAATCGTGCGTGTCCGTCACGAACGGCCGCAGGTCCGACACGCCGAAGTACGACGTCGCCGCGGAGAACACCGCCTCGGACGCGTCCCGCAGCCCGCTGGTCACCGCGGCCAGCGCCGTCCAGCCGCCCGCGGAACCGCCCCGGATGCCGAGCCTGGCGCGGTCCGCGTCGCCCGACTCCGCGAGCGCCAGCGCCGCGTGCATCGCGTCGGCCACGTCCACCACGCCCCACTCGCCGCGCAGCCGTTCCCGGTACGCCCGCCCGTACCCGGTGGAACCGCCGTAGTTCACGTCGATCACCCCGATGCCCCGGCTGGTGAAGAACGCCTTCTCCAGGCTGAGCACCGGCACCGAGTTCGCGGTCGGGCCGCCGTGCACATGCACGATGAACGGCGGGAGTTGCCCGGCCGGCCCGGCTACCTCCGGGTTGGCGGGAGGGTAGACCAGGGCATGGACGACGGGCCCGTTCTGGCCAGCGGAAAGCTGTACCGGGCGCGCGTCGGGCAGGTAGGCGGGGTCGGGTGCGTCGACCGCCGGCTGCCTGATCGTCTCGATCGCGCCGCCGGGGGAGACCCGCAGCACCGACCAGGGGGTGCGCGGCGGCGGCACGAGCACGACCGCCTCGCCAGAGACGGCGAGCTGCGCCTGCGCCGTCCGGTACCCGGGCAGGTCGACGTCGGCCAGCTCGCCAGACGCCGGGTCGAGGACGCCGAGGCGCAGCTCGCCAAGGCCGTGCAGCACCGCGAGCCGCCCGTCGCCGAGCAGCTCGAACGGCCGGCCGCCGAGCTGCCAGAGCGGCGCGGCGAACTCCTCCTGCGCCGGGTGCAGCGGGTGCGGCGTGCCGCCGGCCGCGGGCACCTCGTACAGGTTCCACCAGCCCGAGGCGTCCGACACCGCGTACAGGGTCTGGTCGTCGCGCCAGCGCGGCGCGAGCACCGACTCCTCGGGGCCGCCCATGACGAGCACCGAGTCCGCTACGGTCACGGCGCCGCCGGTGACGGCGCCGGTCCGCAGCTCGGTGCCGTCCCACGGCATCCGGTGGTGGTCCCAGTTGATCCACGCCAGCTTCGTGCCGTCCGGCGAGGCGGTGGGGAACGCGAAGAACTGCGCGCCGGTGACCAGGACCCGGATGGCGGCGGGGTCCGACGCGGCGGACCCGTCGAGCGGCACCGCCACGATCGCGCGGCTCACCTTCATGCCGCCGCCCGTGTGGAACCCGGGC
The DNA here is from genome assembly GCA_963825155.1 of uncultured Acidobacteriaceae bacterium. Classification (GTDB taxonomy): domain Bacteria; phylum Acidobacteriota; class Terriglobia; order Terriglobales; family Acidobacteriaceae; genus Sulfotelmatobacter. The sequence goes on from CAWGRZ010000012.1 coordinate 679,554, forward strand.
TCGGGCTCGCCGTCGTCAGGGAGGCTTATCTCCCGCACGCACCAGATTTCCCGGCCGTCGGGGGAGAGGGTCAGGTCGGCGAACCTGAACCCGGTGCCGTCCGGGGTCAGCGGCGCGGGCGCGCCGCCTGCCGCGCCCGACCGGTACAGCCGCTGGTCGGCGAAGTTCGCGAAGACGAGATCGAACCCGGGCCCGTCCGGCACCGGCAGGAACGACTGGCCGCCGTATTCGTGCACCCGGTTGCGCGCGTACCACGGGGCCGGCAGCAGCTCCCGCGGCGGCGCGTCGCCGGCGGCCGCCGCCATGATCGTGACGCGGCCGCCCTCGGCGGGGCGGCTCTCCTGCCACCGAACTTCGTCCCCCGCGACGGCGGGGAACGAGACGGCGACCGCCCCCCTGGCCACGTCCGCGGCGCTGATCGGTGATGTCCAGGACCCGTATGGCGCGATCTCAGTCATGGACCTATGCAGTATCACGACGGCCTGCAGAGCATCACGGGGGCCCCCACAACACGCGCCCGCCCCTATCCTGGTCAGGTGGGAGAAGGCAGGACCTACGAGATCCGCACCTACGGGTGCCAGATGAACGCGCACGACTCCGAGCGCGTCGCCGGGCTGCTCGAAGACGCCGGGTACGCGAAAGCCGCCGACGGCGAGACCCCTGACCTGGTGGTGTTCAACACCTGCGCGGTCAGGGAAAACGCGGCCGACCGGCTGTACGGCAACCTCGGTCACCTGTTCCCGGTCAAGAAGTCGCACGCGGGCATGCAGATCGCCGTCGGCGGCTGCCTGGCGCAGATGGAGCGCGCGCAGATCATCCAGCGTGCCCCCTGGGTGGACGTCGTCTACGGCACCCACAACATCGGGGCGCTGCCTCGCCTGCTTGAGCAGGCACGGCAGCGGCAGGAGGCGCAGGCCGAATTCGAAGAGACCCTCGCCACCTTCCCGAGCCTGCCGGCCCTGCCGCCAGTCCCCCGTACTCGGCGTGGGTGTCGATCTCGGTCGGCTGCAACAACACCTGCACGTTCTGCATCGTCCCGTCGCTGCGCGGGCGCGAGAAGGACCGCCGCCCCGGCGACATCCTGGAGGAGATCACCGCGCTGGTCAGCGACGGGGTCATCGAGGTCACCCTGCTCGGGCAGAACGTGAACTCCTACGGCGCGGAGTTCGGCGACCGGCAGGCGTTCGGCAAGCTGCTGCGCGCCTGCGGCCAGGTCGAGGGGCTGGAGCGGGTCCGGTTCACCTCGCCGCACCCGCGGGACTTCACCGGCGACGTGATCGAGGCGATGGCGGAGACGCCCACCGTGATGCCGAGCCTGCACATGCCGCTGCAGTCCGGCTCGGACACCGTGCTGAAGGCGATGCGCCGCGCCTACCGCCGCGACCGCTACCTGGCGATCCTGGACAACGTGCGGCGCGCGATCCCGCACGCGGCCATCACCACCGACATCATCGTGGGTTTCCCCGGCGAGACGGAGGCCGACTTCGCCGACACGCTCGACGTGGTTCGGCAGGCCAGGTTCGCCTCCGCGTTCACGTTCCGCTACTCGATCCGTCCCGGCACGCCGGCCGCGACGATGGACGGCCAGGTTCCCGCGGACGTCGTGCAGGACCGGTACGAGCGCCTCGTCGCGCTTGTCGAGGAGGTCGCGACGGCGGAGAACGCGCGCTTCGACGGCACGACCGTGGAGGTCCTGGTGGCCGAGGGGGAGGGCCGCAAGGACGCCGCGACGCACCGCATGTCGGGCCGGGCGCGGGACAACCGCCTGGTGCACTTCGCCCCGCATTCAACCGCGCCCAGGCCGGGGACATCGTCACCGACGACGGTGACCGGCACCGCGCCGCATTACCTGATCGCCGACGGCGAGCCGCTAGCGGTCCGGCGCACGAGGGCGGGCGACGCCTGGCAGGCGAGCCAGGCCGCCTCGGCGGCCGGTGCGACCGCCGAGGCGCCGGCACCCGCGCCTGTCCTGCTCGGCATGCCTACCCGCCGCTAACTGTCATGCTCGTCGCCGTCGTCGGCGCCACCGCCACCGGCAAGTCGGACCTGGCGGTGGACCTCGCGCTCGCCCTCGGCGGAGAAGTGGTCAACGCCGACTCCATGCAGCTCTACCGGGGCATGGACATCGGCACCGCCAAGCTCTCGATGGCCGAGCGCCGCGGGATCCCGCACCACTTGCTCGACGTCTGGGACGTCACCAAGACCGCGAGCGTCGCCGAGTACCAGGTACTCGCGGATGAGGTCATCGCCGGCATCGAGGCCCGCGGCAAGGCCCCAGTGCTGACCGGCGGCTCTGGCCTGTACGTGCGCGCGGCGCTCGGCGACCTGGACTTCCCGGGCACCGACGAGCAGATCAGGACCCGATTGGAGACCGAACTCGCGGCCGTCGGCGCCGAGTCACTCCATCGGCACCTGATGGCACTGGATCCGGGCGCCGCCGCGGCGATCCTGCCCTCCAACGGCCGCAGGATCGTGCGCGCCCTGGAGGTCATCGAGCTGTCCGGCCGCCCGTTCAGCGCGACCCTCCCCTGCTACGACGGCGGCCACGCCGCCGTCCAGATCGGCCTGGCGCTGCCGCGCCAGGAACTCGACCGCCGCATCGAAGCCCGGGTGGACCGCATGTGGGCGGCCGGCTTCGAGGCCGAGGTGCGCGAACTGCGCGATCGCGAGGGACTGCGCGACGGCAAGACGGCGAGCCGCGCGCTCGGCTACCAGCAGATGCTGCGCTACCTCGACGGGGAGTGGACGCTGGACCAGGCGCGGGAGGAAACGGTGCGCGCCACGCGCCGTTTCGCCCGCCGCCAGGAGTCATGGTTCCGCCGCGACCCGCGCGTCACATGGTTGCCAGCCGGTGAGCCGGACGTGACCGGCCGCGCCATGGCCCTTCTCGGGCCGCTGTCCCGGCACGGCGCCATCCGCCATCATGATGGGTCGTTAGGCACACCAGAGGGTGGGCGGTGCCTTTTGGCCCATTATCTTGTCGGCGGTTCGCTTAGCCGGGCAGCCCGTAGGCGCGGCGGGCGTTGTCCGTCGCGATCAGCCGCGTGACGCGCTCGGCGTCGGCGTACGACATGTCGTCGGCGACCAGCCGGGCCTGGAGGAACCGCGACAGCGCCTGCCGGAACAGCAGCGTGCCCAGGTAGTAGAGCTCCGGGAGCCCGAAGGCGTCGGAGGAGAACAGGAACTTGCGCAGCGGCGCCATCTCGAGCGCCTCGGCGAGCACCGCGGGCGCCCGGCTGCCGACGTTGTGGGTCGCCAGGCCGAGATCCGCGTACACGTGCGGAAAGACCTGAGCCAGGTACCCGGCCTCCCGGTGGTACGGGTAGTTGTGCAGCAGCATGACAGGGACGCCCGCCGGGTCGAGCGCCCGCAGCAGGTCCGTGAGCAGCAGCGGGTTGCACCTGTACAGGTCGATGTCGCGGTCGCCGTACCCGACGTGAAACTGGATCGGCAGCCCGAGGTCGGCGCCGCACCAGATGAAGAACCGGTGCAGCGTCTCGTCCGCCAGCCGCGGCGGCGCCCCGGCGCCCCGGCCGGTCTCACCCGCGCCGAGCCAGCGCCCGGCCGCGGCGGCCACCTCCGCGTCGGCTGGCCGCCGCCCGTCGAGAGCGAGCCCGACCCGGTAGGCGGCGATGGACTTGACCCCGACGACAGGCACCCCGGACGCCGGGGACGCGACCCGCTCCGCCAGCGCGGCGCGGTAGGCGTCCGCGAACCCGGCGGGGCCGGTCCCCGCCGCCGCCAGCGACTCGGCGACCTGCTCGAGCCGGACGATCTCAAACGCCGCCGCGCCGGCGAGCCCGGCCGTCTCGGCGGGGGACAGCAAGCCGCCAGGCGCGTAGCCGGTGTCCATGCACAGCGCCCCGAGACCGCACTCGCCGAGGAACCGCCGTGCGACTTCGGCCGCGCCAAGCGCGTCGCGCCGCACCTGGTAGTCCCCGGCAGGCGCGTGCGCGGGCAGGTCGAGCAGCGGCGGGCACCACCGCCGGAACGCGAGCCCGGCCAGCGAGTCGAACGCGAGCCCGCCGCTGGCGGCGGCGCCGTCCGCCTCGTTGAGCAGGGCCTCGACGTCACCGCCGGACCGCAGCACACCGTGGCAGTGGTGGTCGGTCAGCGGCTGGGCGGCGACGAAGGGAAGCAGCGGCGGGACCATACGTTCGGTGACCAATTGAACCGATCCTTCCGTCCATCCGTCACTCATCGTAGAGATACGTACTGACGGCACCGAGAGGGCGGGGGGTGATCGAAATGACGGCAGCATATCCGCTGCCCGCACCGACGGCCGGTTCCGGCCCGGCGCGCCGCGCGCGCAGCTTCCCCGGCGAACCCCGGCAAGTAGCCAGGGCTCGCGCGTTCGTGGCCGCCGCCCTGGCCGGCTGCCCGGCCCGCGAGGCGCTGCTGACCTGTGTTTCCGAGCTCGCCGCCAACGCCGTCGTGCACACCGCGTCCGGCGCGGGCGGGGCGTTCACCGTCGAGGTGATCCGGCCCGCGGACGGCGTGGCGCTGGTCGCCGTCACCGACGAGGGCGGCCGGGGCCAGCCCGGCCATCCGCGCCCGCGGGCGGTTCGCCGAGGGCGGCCGCGGCCTCGAGCTGGTCGAGGCCTGCAGCAGCCGCTGGGGTTACCGTGACACGGGCGCGGCTGGCGGCCGCACCGTCTGGGCGAGGGCGACGTGGCCGGTGGCCGTCCGCCGCGTCGGTGTCGCCTAAGCCTCCCGCCGCGTCGGTGTCGCCTAAGCCCCCCACCGTGCGGCTATCTCGTATTTGAGATATCGTTTCCAGTATGGACGACCTCCCGGTCATGCCCGGGTTCCGCGAGATGGCGCTGCGCCGAATGGCGGCGCAGCGCGGCCTGGTCCGCGACCTGGTCGCGCAGCGCCAGGCGGCGGGCCTGTCGCAGACCGAGGTGGCCGCGCGCATGGGCACATCCCAGTCCGCCGTCGCCCGGCTCGAGTCCGGCGTGACCGACGTCCGCGCCACCACCCTCGAACGGTACGCGGCCGCCATTGGCGGCGAGATCACCTGGAGATTGAATGACTGATCGCGCGTCGAGCCCGGCAGGCCCGGAGTTCCCGTGGCCAGGCCATCCATCACCGGGGACACCGCCGTCACCGGGCAGGCCGAAGCAGGATCCTGGTCCGGTGCCGCCCGCCCGGGTCTGGCTCGACCCGCACGCCGGATGGCAGGACACGCTCTACGAGCGGCTCCTCGAGCAGCGGATCGTGCTCGCGTCCGGCGTTCTCGACGACGCGGCGGCGACGCGGCTGTCCGCGCAGCTGCTCACGCTCGACGCCGAAGGCACCGGCCCGATCCGCCTCGAGCTGCAGAACCTCCGGGCGGAACTGCCAGGCCGCGCTGCGCACCCTGATGGGCGTGATCGACGTGATACGGGCGGAGATCCAGGCGTTCGCCAGCGGCGAGACAGGCGGCGCCGCGCTCGGCGTGCTGGCCTCGTGCCCGCGCCGCGCCGCGTACCCCAACGCGTCGTTCACGCTGTCCGAGCCGAAACTGCAATTCGGCGGCACGGTGACGGCCGTGACCGCGCGCGGGAGCAGCAGGCGCGCCGGATGGTCGACTCGCTGTTCTACCGCATCGCCGAGGCCGCCGGCCGCGATGCCGGGGAGATCCGCGAGGACGCCAGGCGCGGCCGCACCTTCACCGCCGCCGAAGCGATCGGCTACGGCCTCATCCAGGAACCGGGTCGCGAAGCGCCCCGGCTAGCCTCCCCGCCTGCCAGAGCGGCACGTGTACGATCTCCACAGCCTGCTGGACGGAGACCGATGAAAGACCTCGAATCGCTGGACGCCGCGTTCGTCATCGAC
>CAWGRZ010000013.1:0-40367 GCA_963825155.1 uncultured Acidobacteriaceae bacterium
GTTTCGCCACCCATGGTTTGTATCGCCATTGGGTGACTGTATCCATGGCGGTTTGCGTCAGGGTGGAAGACCCACTGACCACTTGCGGATTTGTAACCCTGCCGTCCTTGTCTATCGTGACTTTGATGGCGACTTCTCCATGAACACCCGCCTTACTTGAGGCTTCTGATTCAGGTTGTGTGCGGCGAACAAGTTGCTCGTCCGGCGTACCGCCTTCAACACCATATCCCGTCGAATACGGCGGCAACTTCTTCGCGTCGATTGGAGGAGTGAATTCAGGATCTTTCATATCGTTCAAACTCTCACACTTCTCCACGTAAATGTTGGCGACTGACCTGGAGCCAGCTAACACCCGGATTTCTTTGGGTACGTATCGCTCTCCCAAACGCACATGATGGTTGTACAGAATTTGAAAGAGACCGTACTCGGAAATTGCGGCACGCAGGACTAGGTCGGGACCAAAACAATACGTGTGTGTGATTGGCTCCACCGGCGTCCCTTTACGCCAAGCAAGCGTGATGCACTTCAACGGCATCTTGTCTATTTCATGCTCTCGCGCCTCGGTCGTGAAGCTATCAGAGTCTTCTTCAGTGAATGGATGGACCGGTGCGTTAATCCAGTTGGGGCCGATGAGTGCCGACATCTTACCTGTCTGAACCCGGAACACTCCCTCGTCAGTAAAATAGTCCGTTCGCGTAAAGCCCTTGGTTGCGACGGTGTGTTTGTTCCTTTTCGCGCTTGCCCACCACTCTTCGTACGTGCCTGTGCCTTTGGACAAGCCATCCTCGCTGAAGATCTCATAGGTGGCCTTAAGGTGCCAAGGTTGCCCACCATCCTGCTCAAGACTGTTGCGTTTCTCAGCCAATCTGAGCGCACCTAATGGGTCATTATTGGAAATCTGACTTGCTGGTTCTGTCGGTGACTGGGCGAGAACGGCAGGCACGCACGACAGACTGATTAGAATTAACTGCGCTAGGGTCTCGATTCTACGTTTCGACATTGCCTGATCCTTCGATTCGGTAATCGATGATACGGCAATCCGCAGAAATTTGGCCAATTCCGCACCGATAGTTGTTTCTATACGGCCATTCCGGCCAGCTTCAAACCCTGCTGCAGATGTGAGCCGAATTGGAACAGGCCGAGATTTGAGGGCGGGGATCTGCGCTCAAGAACGGTTGTTGAAAAATCTGCTCTCGTCAAGAAGCCGATAAACTGACTCCGTATGTCACGACCGGACGTGCTTCACGGGCCTTGGCCCTTGACCCCAAGTTCTTCAGGAGGTTGAAAATGACGCACCGAACCTTTTCTCTAGTCGCTGCAGTACTCTTTTCTCTGGTAGCTCTCCTTCATGCCTTTCGCCTCCTTCGTGGGTGGCAGGTCACCATTGAAGGCGCAGTCGTGCCAGTTTGGATCAGCTGGATAGGGCTAGCCATCGCGGCGTACCTGGCCTATGAAGGCTTTCGACTGAGCAGGGCGCCAACGAAATAGATTACGTTCATCGGGACTGAGGGATTCAATTGGCGAAATATCGCAAGAGCGGTCATCGACCACGGAGGGGCGTTGAGTACATTCACAGTACGTACATCCGAAGCATCCACCAGACAAGGAATATCGCGACCATGCCCCCCGCGATGTGAATTATCCAGTCACCAGCAGTTTTCGGCTTCCCAAAATTGAACATGCGGTAAATGGTAGCAGGCCCCGCGCAGGTGGCGAAAAATCTCCTTTACACACATTAACGCGGAGGCCGACCAGTTCTCTCAACGATGGTCACGCGCCCCGGCGCGGCGGCTGATGCCGAGGAGTTGCTTACGCTGCATGAGCAAGTGTGCCAGGTTGCCGGTTGGTATTGCGAGCCATTGCGGCAGACCGTAGGGGCGATAGCCGGGTGCAATGCGACCGCGCACGATCAGGCGGGTCTCGTTGGGCTGAAGTTGGTCGAGGACCAAGGCCCGAGCTGGTCTGGTACTTGCCGTTAGGCAATCGCCAGGTAAGAACCAGGCTGTGTTCCGGCTCACACTGCACACCGAGGAACACGTCCTTGGCTCCGGGCAGTGCCGGGAATACGCTCCCTACCCCGATGCTCTGATACTCCGGCAGGATGGGTTCGGCACTGTGGCGGCCGCCGTTGTGAAATCCCCACTTCTCGCAAAGGCGGCGAGAAGTGGGATACCCGGCACCCGGCTTAGGGCAGACGCCTTCGCGCCGCGCCTGAAGGCGAGGTCTATTCCGGGAGCTTGCGGCACGCCTGAAGGCATGCCCTGATACGAACCCTAGACGCTGCGCGCTCTCCTGAGGGTTTAATCGACCCGGCTTGTGGCATGCCTGGCGGCCCGTAGATGGCGATCCGTACATGCAGGTGAGGCGACCTCTTTCACCGCGGCTGCGGGGTTGGCGGTGCCTGAACTTAAGGATGTGTCCGGTCGCCGACTGGGGGGCGTTACCTAGGTCATCTTGGGGAAGGTGACGATTCGGGCGATCATGCTAGAGGCGGCACGGCTTAAACCGTGCCCTTGCCAGGTCCGGTTTGCGGAAGCGAGTTTCGAGAACCTTCCCACGGAAAGACCCTACGATGAATATTGATGACCTGCTTCGGATCGCGACGGAACGGCGAGCCAGCGACTTGCATTTGAAGGTGGGGAACTATCCTCATTTGCGCATTGACGGCGAACTGGTGCCGTTGACCGACCAGCCGCGCATTAGCGCGGAAGACATGCTGAATATGGCGTTCAGCATGATGTCGGCGCGGCAAAAGCAAAAGTTCAAAGAGACCACGGAAATCGACATGGCGTACGGCGTGGCCGGCCTGGGACGGTTCCGCGTGAACATTTTCCAGCAACGCGGCAACGTGGGACTGGTGCTGCGCGTCATTCCGACCAAGATTCGGGCACTCGATGAACTGTTTCTGCCCAAGGTAGTGGAGCAGATTTGCGACATGCCGCGGGGGCTGGTGCTGGTAACGGGCGTGACCGGTTCGGGCAAATCGACGACGCTGGCCGCAATGGTCGACCGGGTGAACTCGTCACGCGCGGAACATATTATTACGATTGAAGACCCGATCGAATTTCTGCACCGCGACAAAAAGGGGTACGTCAACCAGCGCGAGATTGGGGTGGATACGCCGGGGTTCGGGGCGGCGCTGCGTGCATCTCTGCGTCAGGATCCGGACGTGATTCTGGTGGGCGAAATGCGCGACCTGGAAACGATTTCGACGGCGCTGCATGCGGCCGAAACCGGCCACATGGTGTTCTCGACCCTGCACACGCTGGACGCGGTGGAAACCGTGAACCGCGTGATTTCGATCTTTCCGCCGCCGGAGCAAAAGCAGATTCGCATGCAGCTGGCAGCCGTGCTGCGGGCCATTGTGAGCCAACGCCTGGTGCGGCGTTGCGACGGCGACGGGCGCGTACCGGCAGTGGAAGTGATGATCAATACCGCCTACATTCGGGAGTGCGTACTGGTGCCGGAAAAGACGCGGTCCATTCGCGACGCGATCGCGGCGGGCACGTCGCAGTATGGCATGCAGACCTTTGATCAGTCGCTGTGGGATCTGTTCCAGGCGGGACTGGTGAACTACGAGACCGCGCTGGAGAACGCCTCCAACGCCGACGACTTCAAGCTGCGCATGGCGGGGATTGCGTCGACGGCGGATATTTCGCGGCAGTCGATGCAGAACGCCGGGTTTGGGGGACGGTAGGGCAGTCTCGGGGTTGCAGAGTTTCAAGGTTTCGGGCGCGGCCTTCGCGCCCTTTTCTTTTGGTGGAGGGCCAGAAAGAGCAATAAGCACGAAGGGCACGAATGAAGAATGTCGTTTCACTGTCACTCTCCCCGCTTTCTCCCAGCTCCTGGTGCTGATTTGCGCTATCGTTACCTTGTATGACGTTCTCGCGGCCCAAGAGAAGAACCTATTCCGAAGACGAGTTGTATGAATACGCCGTGGGGGCGCTCGGGCGGCATATGCGGACGGTCGCCGAACTGAAGCGGCTGATGCGGGCGCGCATCGAGAACGCCGACTCGGAATATGGCCAGACGCTGGTGGAGTTGGTGATCCGGCGGCTGAAGGACCAGGGATATCTGAATGATTCGCAGTACGCGGCATACTATTCCTCGCTGCGGCGGGACAATCAGAAGCTTGGGCGGATGCGGGTCGTCACGGAGTTGAAGACCCGAGGGGTGCACGGCTCGGTGATTGAGAAGGCGGTCGAAGCCGCCTACGAAGGCGTGAGCGAGGAGCGGCAAGCCCGCGAGTACTTGCGCAAGAAACGACTCAGCAAGCCGAAAGATCAGAAGCAGACGGCGCGCATCTTCCGCCAACTGGCGCGGGCGGGATTCGGCACCAAGACAATCTTTAGCATCCTGAAGAAGTGGGATGTGGATGACGAAACCCTGAGCGCTTTAGAAGGCGAGAGCGAGGCGTCCTGAAGGGCCGGCAGGGATTTGCGTTGAGTTTTGGAATGTTACATACTCGCAGACATATCCCAATTTCAACCTGAGGAGGACAGCATGAAAATGAAGTGGGCAGCAATTCTGTTGACCGCTCTACTCAGTGCCGCGCCGTTCGCGTACGCGCAGGACGCAGGCAACGCCGACAAAGATAAAGACAAGGCCGCCGACGCGGGCAGCGCCATGAAGAAAGCGGCGAAGACCACGGCGAAGGATACAAAAAAAGGCACGGAGATGGCGGCCAAGGATACCGAAAAGGGCGCCAAGACCATGGGGAAAGATACAAAGATGGCCGCCCACAAGACCGGAGAAGCTACGGAAATGGCGGCCAAGAAGACGGGACACGCCACTAAGACGGCCTCCAAGACCATGGCGAAGGACACGGAAAAAGGTACGAAGATGGTGGCCAAGAACACCGAGAAAGGCGCCAAGACCGTGGGGAAAGACACCGGGAAAGCCGCTGACAAGACCGGCAAGGCGACCGAGAAGGGCGCCAAGAAAACCGGCGCGGCTGTGAAGAGTGGCGCGAAAGACGTGGGTCACGACGTGAAGAAGGGCGCGGAAAAGACCGGCGACGCGATGAAATAGATAAAGAAACCAGATCAACCCAAGAGGGCACAGAGAGCACGGATGGGTGGGATTGGCCATCCCCTGCGAGTTCTGTGCCCTTTGTGGATTTACGGCTTCTCGAGCGCGGGCGTGCGGGCTGCAGGTATCATTTAGAATTAAGGCTCTAGAATTAGATTTTCCATGCTGACTGGCTCTGAAATTCGCCGCAAGTTCCTGGACTTCTTTGTGCAAAAAGGGCACAAGGAGGTGCACTCGTCGTCGCTCGTGCCGGCGAATGACCCCACGCTGCTGTTCACTAACGCCGGGATGAACCAGTTCAAAGACGTTTTTCTTGGGCTGGAAAAGCGTGACTACTCGCGGGCCACGACTTCGCAGAAGTGCGTGCGCGCGGGGGGAAAGCACAACGATCTGGAGAATGTGGGGTTCACCAACCGGCATCACACGTTTTTCGAGATGCTGGGGAACTTTTCGTTTGGGGATTATTTCAAGAAAGATGCGATCGCGTACGCCTGGGAGCTGATTACTTCGCCGGAATGGTTCGGGATTCCGAAGGACAAATTGTACGTGACGATTTTCAAGGGCGAGGCTGGAGTAGAGCGCGACGCCGAGGCTTATGACTTGTGGGTGGCGCAGGGCGTGGCGAAGAGACCGCATCTTCGAGATGGGGCTCAAGGATAACTTCTGGCAGATGGGAGATACGGGGCCGTGCGGGCCGTGCAGCGAGATTCATTACGACATGGGGCGGGCGGCGTCGGAGCAGGGGCATACGGATTGTGCGTTCACGTGCGATTGCGGGCGGTATGTGGAGCTTTGGAATCTGGTGTTCATGCAGTTTGACCGCGACGCCAGCGGGAAACTGAATCCGCTGCCCAAGCCCTCGATTGATACGGGGATGGGGCTGGAGCGGGTGGCGGCGGTGCTGCAAGGCGTGATTTCGAATTACGAGACGGATTTGTTTGTGCCGCTGATTGAGCGGGCCGCGGAGTTGACGGGCACGTCGCTGACGAAGGAGTTGAACAAGGAAGCGCACACCAAATCGGCGGCTTCATTGCGAGTGATCGCGGATCACTCGCGGGCGGCGACTTTTCTGATTTCCGATGGAGTCTTGCCCGCCAACGATGGACGCGGGTATGTGTTGCGCAAAATCATTCGCCGCGCCATCACGCATGGGAGACTGCTAGGACAGACTAAGCCTTTCTTGCACGAGATGGTGTTTGCGGTGCGCGACTTGTTGCAGGACGCGTATCCGGAACTCGGGGAGGGTATATCCCGCGTTGCGGAGGCACTTCGGAGCGAGGAGACTCGGTTTGCCGCCACGTTGACTCTAGGGGAGGAAAAGCGCGAAGGAATAGAGGAGCAGGCGTGGGTGAGGCGGATCGGGGAGATTGTCCATGATTTCGGTCAATTCTTTGACGAGGACATCCGGGCGGGGCTCCCGGCTTTGATACCAGGCCGGGACTCTAAGAAATTTGATGATACCGCGAGAATGCTCGTTGGTGCGGCGCGTGTGCCTGAGTTCAAGTCATACTTTCATCGCCGACTAACCGAGAAGCAACCGATGTTTCCCGGCGATGAGGCTTTCAAGCTGTACGACACTTTTGGAATGCCGCTCGATTTCATGCAAGATGCGGCACGTGATCGGGGAATCGAGTTCGATCAGGCGGGATTCGACCGCGCGATGGAAGAACAGCGCCAGCGAGCAAGGGCTTCTTGGAAAGGCGCGGCTAAGCAGACTGCGAATCCGGCTTATCAGCAGCTTCCGAAATCGGAGTTTGAGGGTTATCGCCAGACTCGCTCGGATGGCTGCGAGGTGCTCGCGATCATTCACAACGGGCAGGGCGTGCAGGAACTTAAGGCTGGCGACGAGGGCGAAGTCATTCTCGATCACACGCCGTTTTATGCGGAGTCTGGTGGGCAGGTGGGAGATCGGGGATGGCTTTATTCGGATGATCACAACACAGTTATCGCTGACGTGAAGGGATGTTATGCGCCCATTCAGGGAGTGCGGGCGCATCAGGTGGTGGTGAAGGCCCAACCAAAATCCCCACTTCTCGCGCAAAATGCGCGCGAGAAATGGGGCACCCTTCGCGTGGGGGATCACGTCGATGCGGTGGTGGATGTGGAGCGGCGGCTGGCGACCATGCGGAATCATACGGCGACGCATTTGCTGCATGCGGGGCTGCGCGAGGTGCTGGGGAAGCATGTGAAGCAGGCGGGGTCGCTGGTGGCGCCGGATCATTTGCGGTTTGATTTTTCGCATTTCACGGCGGTCGAAGACGAAGAGTTGCAGGATATTGAAGACCTGATCAATAAGGAATTGCTGCGCAACATAAAAGTTGAGACGCTCACGGACATGCCCATCGACGAGGCGATTAACAAGTATCATGCGATGGCGCTGTTTGGGGAGAAGTATGGCGACAAGGTGAGGGTGGTGCGCATCGGGGATTTTTCGACGGAGCTGTGCGGCGGGACGCACACGACAGCGACCGGGGAGATCGGGCTGATCAAGATTCTGAAGGAAGGCAGCGTGTCGTCGGGGGTGCGCCGCGTCGAGGCGGTGACGGGGGAAGGATCGCTCGCACATTTCCGCGCAGATCATGAGTTGGAAAAGGTGGTGTCGACATTTGCGTCCCCCACCCTTGGGCACAAACCGCGCAAGGATGGGCCACCCTCGTCATCGTTGTCATTGTCATCGGATTTAGGTACCGACAAAGAACATTCGTTCTCTCCTGCGGAGGCGCTGAAGGCGGAACTGGAAAAGAAGGATGCGGAGATCAAGCGGCTCACGCGCGAGCTTGATCAGGTGCGGATGAAATCGGCGTCATCTTCGACGGCGAACATTGGAGACAAAATTAAGGAAGTGAAAGGCGTGAAGGTGCTGGCGCATCGCGTGGACAATCTGGAGCGGGGGCAGATGCGCACGCTGGTGGATCAACTGCGCGACAAGATCGGTTCGGGAGTGGTGGTGCTGGGCTCGGCTTCGAATGGCAACGTCGCGCTGATCGTGGGCGTGACCAAGGATCTGACCAGCCGGGTGCAGGCGGGCAAGGTGATCGGAGTGGTGGCGCAGAAGGTTGGAGGGAAGGGCGGAGGGCGTCCTGACCTGGCCGAGGCGGGCGGGAAAGACGCGGCCGCGCTCGATGCCGCGCTGGACGCGGCTTATGGAGTGGTGGATGGGCTGTTGGGGTAAGGAGCAGTGGTCGGTTCCCAGTGGTCAGTGGCCAGGGTTATGCCGGGAGATTATATGGAGGAGCGGATTCGGTTCATCGAGCACAAGGGCAAGCAGATTCTGCTGGCGGACTGTTCGCACTGTACGGCCGAGGAGTTGGAGACGATGTCGCGGCTGGTTCCCAGCTATGTGACGGCCGAGCCAAAGGGGTCGGTGTTGCTGCTGGCGGATTTTACGGGAGCGCAGTTTGAGCGCAAGGCCATCGAGCGGCTGAAGCGAGACACGGTTCTCGACCGTCCGCATGTAAAGCGGTCGGCCTGGGTGGGGACCGAGACCCTGCCCCACATATTTTACGAACACCTCAAGAGCTTTTCGCAGCGCGAACTGCCCACGTTCAAGACGCGGGAAGAGGCGATGGACTGGCTGGTGAGCGACGAAGAGCTGCGGTTCTCGGATCACACGCTGGGGGACCTCCCCAAGCGGCGGAGCCGCTGAGTCAGCTTCTCCACTTCAGCGTGACTGGGCCGGGCAGGGGATGCTTCATCTGTGCGCCGGTTCGTTTCGCTTCCAAGTAGGCGGCCTTCAGCTGGAAATACCACTTCGCGGGACGGTCGGCGTCGTCGATCAGCATGAGGTGGGGATTGTGCTGCAGTCCTTCGGCCTGGAGTTCCATGGTGCGGCGATCCTGCTCGACGAATTTCGCGAAAACAAATTTCAACAACTCGGGGCCGAAGGGCACCCAGCGAAAGAGGTTCCAGGCCGCTACTACGTCGATGCGGCAGTTATTGCGCGTGATGGGCGTGACCGTGGTGAGCGAAGAGAACCAATATTTTCCGGCGCGAATGGTTTCGGTGCGAAGGTTGGGCAGAACGAAATCGATGGTGGTGGTAATGGAGTCGGCGTCGGCGTACAGGCGCAACAGCTTGTAGGGCGCGGAGTTTGAGCTGGGAGTGTGCGCGCTCATGCGAAAGCCATTGGGGATGGGCTCAAAGTTTTTGTGTTTTTCGTGGATGCTGTGGCGGCTGCGCCACCACCACGCCTGGTGAACGAAGGGGCCGTGCGCGGGATCCATGAGGCCGATGATGCCGTGGTCAATGCTCACGGGCATTTCGGCTTGCAGGTAGGCGAGCTTGTATTTGCCGGTAAACTTCTCGATTTGCGGCGCGGCATCGGGGGCCTCGGCGGGCGGGGAGAATCCTGCGCCCGGCGGCCCGGGATCCGGAATGAAGGCCCAGATGAATCCGTCTTGCTCCTCGCAGGGATAGCTGCCCGCATAGATGCGATCGACTTTGAGCTTTTGATCGGCGGTGAGGGAAGGGATCAACTGGCACTGGCCATCGTGAACGTCGAACTGCCATCCGTGATATCCGCATTCGAGATTCTCTCCGTCGAAACGGCCACAGTGGAGCGGCATACCGCGATGCGGGCAGGCGTCGCGCAGGGCGAAAGGTTGGCCCATGCGGTCGCGGCCGATCACGAGCGGAATCTCGAGCAGCGTGGCTTGGTAGAGCTGGTTGCGGTGAACGCGATCCGCCGGCAGAGCCCGATACCAGAAGCCGGTGAGCATGAGCGAGTCGGGCGCCTGGCGTTGAGGGAGATCGAGTTCGGGCATGGGGAGAATTGGGATTGCTGATTTCTGACGGTTGATCGAAAGACATATGCTAGCATCCGCGGGACTGGGCCGGAAGACGAACCCCGGCGGCTGAGGCCACTACTGATTTGCAGGCGCGTACGGCGCGGCTGGAAGCCGCGTCTTTTCAAAACATGGAATGTCTGGGGCATTTTCGCAGACTTACATCGGTGCAGCGGAATACGTTCATTGCCTGTTTTCTGGGGTGGTCGCTGGATGCATTTGATTTCTTCATCTTGATCTTTTGCGTCAGCGCGCTGGCAACGCAATTCCAGGCCAAGGTTTCGGCGATCACCGAGGCGATCTTTCTGACGCTGGCCATGCGACCGGTGGGAGCGTTCCTGTTTGGGCTGATCGCGGACCGGTTTGGGCGACGTCCCGCACTGATGATCGACATCATCGCGTATTCGGTTTTTGAGCTGGCCTCGGCCTTTTCTCCTTCTTTGAAGGTCTTCCTCATCATGCGGGCTTTTTTTGGAATTGCCATGGGCGGGGAATGGGGCGTGGGCGCGGCTTTGACATTCGAAACGTTGCCAGCCGAGGGCCGCGGCTTTTTCTCGGGCCTGCTGCAGGAAGGCTACGTGGTCGGATATTTGATGGCGGCGCTGGTGTACGGCACCCTGTTCCCGCTTGTCGGGTGGCGGGGCATGTTCGTTGTGGGCGCGCTGCCTGCATTCGTGGTCATCTATATTCGCACCAAGGTGGAGGAATCGCCGGCGTGGTTGCAAGGGCAGGTCTCGCGGAAGGCGGAGAGCCGCCTGGGCAAAGACATTCTGTCGCACATCGGCATCTTTTGTTTCCTGGTGGTGCTGATGTTCGCCTTCAATTCCTTCAGTCACGGCACGCAGGATCTGTATCCGACATTCCTGCAGAAGAATCTGCGGTTCACGCCGGAAACGGTGAGCTTCATTGCCATCGTCTACAACCTGGGAGCACTGTTGGGAGGAATTGTGTTCGGAACGTGGTCGGAGCGGATCGGGCGGCGGCGGGCGATTGTGATTGCCGCCCTACTGGCGATTCCCGTGATCCCGCTGTGGGCGTATTCGCGCAGTGTGGCGATGCTGGCGCTGGGAGGATTCCTGATGCAATTCATGGTGCAGGGCGCGTGGGGCGTGATTCCGGCGCATTTGAACGAACTGTCGCCGTCCGGAGTGCGGGGAACGTTCCCAGGATTCGCGTATCAGCTGGGCAACCTGCTGTCTTCGCGCAATTCGGTGATCCAGGCCAAGCTGGCGGAGATGAGGTATGGCGGTCGCTTTCCGCCTGTGCTGGCGTGGACCGTGGTGATTATCGCGACGCTGGTGGCGGTAGTCACCTGGAGTGGGAAAGAATACCGAGGGGCTGACCTGTCGAACACGAGTTAGGACCTTCGGACCTGAGTCTTTTAGACGAATCCAATCAGAGCAGTTCACGCAGGGATGTGCAAGATTCGGCACACTGGGTCGGGGGGCGTTACCGGGGCAGCATTGT
Source organism: uncultured Acidobacteriaceae bacterium (assembly GCA_963825155.1). Classification (GTDB taxonomy): domain Bacteria; phylum Acidobacteriota; class Terriglobia; order Terriglobales; family Acidobacteriaceae; genus Sulfotelmatobacter. The sequence goes on from CAWGRZ010000013.1 coordinate 11,283, forward strand.
CAGGGGGAGATTCCTGTGGTAGGTTAGGTAAAATTTCACGTCTTCGTCAATTTACATCCCCAGGGTTTCCGAACGCGGTGGTTTGCACGAATGCGTGTATCCGAGGTAGCGCCACTATGAAGGAAACGATGGACCCGGTCCCGGCAGGTGAATCCGCCGAGAAAGAAAACTTCGCAAACCGCAAGCTGATCCGTCCGACCCTGCCGCGTGGGGAAAATCACGGCAACCACAATCCAACACCGGTGCTGGCGCAGGAGCGTCGGGATCGCCCGGAGCGGCACGATCGCGGGGACCGTGGCGATCGCGGGGACCGTTCGATGGGCGGAGGAGGCAAGAAGCCCGCGCCGCCAGAACAGACCAACGCCGAGAATTTTTATTACCAGAAACAGATGCAAACCCGGACACCGATGGTCATCGTGTTGCGCGACGGCGAGGAAGTGCATGGGGTCATCGAGTGGTACGACAAGTGTTGCATCAAGGTGAACCGCGACGGCGGAGAGCCGAATCTGATGATCTACAAACCGGCGATCAAGTATATGTACAAAGAAGGGGAGAACCAGGGGTAGTATCCGTTCACCCGAATCCGCTGGGGCAGTTCCCGTAGATCACACGAAGGATGGGAGGAAGAATGGCTCCCTGGCGCACAGTCTCCCGCAGAAAGTTTCTCCAATCAACTGCGCTGGCTTCCGGGGCGAGTCTGCTTCCCGGCTTTGGAAATTCAGCCCTGGCCCTCGCTGCCGGCCCGCTCGCGGCGGATCGACTCAAAACTAGTCCGCTCAAATCTGGCCCGCTGGAATCTGTTCCGCTGGATGAATGCGGCTACGGTGATGTCGCACTGAACAGCGCCCTGCACGAGCAACAGTTGCAACAGACGCATGCCGTGCTCATGGGATTGAGCGATGACGCGCTGCTCAAGCCGTTTCGGATGATGGTTGGGCAGCCCGCACCGGGCGCGGATTTGGGAGGATGGTACCGGTACGATCCGGCTTACGACTGGCATACGTTTGACGCGGGCTTTGCGCCCTCGGCAACGTTCGGGCAGTGGGTGTCGGCGCTGGCGCGGGTGTATGCGATCACGGGATCGCAAGCGGCGCGGGAGAAAGTGCTGCGCTTGAACCGGCTTTACGCCCAGACGATTGCCGGAGAGTTCTACGAGAACAATCGCTTCCCTGCTTACTGCTACGACAAGCTGGTGTGCGGGCTGATCGATTCGCACAAGTACGCCGACGACCCGGACGCATTCGCGATTTTGCAGAAGACGACGGATACCGCGCTTCCTCATTTACCGAAACACGCGGTCGAGCACGGGCAGAGCTGGCGGCCGGGGAAAGACGAGTCGTGGACGTGGGACGAATCCTACACCATGCCGGAGAATCTTTTTCTGGCCTATCAGCGGGGCGCAGGAGAGAGGTATCGGGTGCTGGGAGTTCAGTATCTGAATGATGTGTTTTTCGATCGGCTGGCGGCGGGGCAAAATGACCTGGCGGGGCGGCACGCATACAGCCACGTGAACGCCCTGTGCTCTGCGATGCAGGCTTATCTGACAGTGGGAAGCGAGAAACATCTGCGGGCGGCGAAGAACGGATTTGACATGCTGGCGGCGCAAAGCTTCGCCACGGGAGGTTGGGGCCCGGATGAAATGCTGCGCGCTACCGGCAGCGCCGACGTGTATGACAGTCTCACCAACACGCACAGCAGCTTTGAGACGCCGTGCGGTTCTTACGCGCATTTCAAGCTGACGCGCTACCTGCTGCGCGTGACCCGCGATCCACGCTACGGCGACAGCATGGAGCGGATGATGTACAACACCATCCTGGGGGCGAAGCCGATCGAGGCCGACGGGCGAACGTTCTACTACTCGGATTACAACTTCAAAGGAAGCAAAGTCTATTCGCCGCATCGCTGGCCGTGCTGCTCGGGGACCATGCCGCAGGTGGCAGCCGATTATCGGATCAATACTTACTTTCGCGATCCGCGCGGCGTGTATGTGAATCTCTACATCCCTTCGACCCTGCGATGGCAGCAGGACGGGGCGCAGATTGCGCTGACGCAGAAGAGCGAATATCCCTACGATCCGCATGTGCAGTTTGAGGTGAACACTTCTCGGCCGGTGGAGTTTGCGGTGAGTCTGCGGGTTCCGGGGTGGGCGGAGAAGGCTTCGATCGCGGTGAATGGCAAGCGGGAGGCGGCGCAGGCCGGGAGTTTCGCGCGAGTGCTGCGGCAGTGGAAGAAAGGTGACCGCATTGAGCTGGAGTTGCCGATGGCGACGAGGCTGGAGGCGGTCGATCCGCAACATCCTGAGACCGTGGCGCTGCTGCTGGGGCCGGTGGTGCTGTTTGCGATTGGGGACTCGCAACCCGCGGTGACGCGGGCGCAGTTGCTCGCGGGAAAGAAAACGGGGGCGCAGAGTTGGCAGGTCGAGACGACGGGCGGAGCGGTGAAGGTGCTGCCCTTCACCGCGATTGGCGAGGAGCAGTATTCGACTTATTTCCGCGTAGGGTAGGAAATCGACCAGCGGGGCTAAGGCCCGAGCTACTCTGAGGCGCTTACCCAAGGCCTGGAAGGCCCGCTCTTCCCGACGGCACAGGCCATCCAGGCCGTCGGGATCGAACTCCGCACGCCGGACAGGTGCGACAAGCGCGTGCAGATTCCCAAGAGCTCGCGACTGGATTCAGCCTTTTCTCAAACTGTGCCAGTTCAGATTCCAAGCAGGCGCCGATCGCTAACGAGTCATAGCCTCGGACGAAGGAGCCTCCTATAGCTTGGGCAGGACGATTCCTTTCTGGGCCTGGTACTTGCCTTTGCGGTCGGCGTAGCTGGTTTCGCAGATTTCGTCGGACTGGAAGAAGAGAATCTGGCAGAGGCCTTCGTTGGCGTAGATGCGGGCCGGCAGCGGCGTGGTGTTCGAAATTTCGAGGGTGACGAAGCCCTCCCACTCGGGCTCGAACGGCGTTACGTTGACGATGATGCCGCAGCGGGCATAGGTGCTCTTGCCGACGCAGATGGTGAGCACGCTGCGCGGAATCTTGAAGTACTCCACGGAGCGAGCCAGGGCGAACGAGTTGGGAGGGACGATGCAAATATCGGTGCGCACGGTAACGAACGAGCGCTCGTCGAAATTCTTGGGATCGACTACGGTGCAATTTACGTTGGTGAAAATCTTGAACTCGTCGGCCACGCGCAAGTCATAGCCATACGACGACAGCCCGTAGGAAATCACACCCTCACGCACCTGCTTCTCGGAGAAGGGGTTGATCATGTCATGTTCCTGGGCCATCTTGCGGATCCAGCGGTCACTCTTCAGCATGAAACTCCTTGGGAACGTTGTGGAATTGGTTAATTTTGTGTAATTGAGCAATTGAAGAGTTCATTGAACATTTTCGGGCGCGAGAAAAATTACACAAGTTCTCAATTACACAACTTGCTCAAACAAACTTGGCTGGTTTCTAACGTCGAGCCTGGATGCGGGTGCCTGCCAGTTTACGGGATTGGTGCTCCCGTTGACAATCTCACTTATCTCCCATAGCATCAATGACTTGAGGGACCATCTAAACGCAGCACCCGGGAGCCGCCTGTGATCAAGCTCGACATCATCAACGAAGTGGTGGCCAAAACCGGCATCACCAAGACCAAGGCCGAACTGGCCGTGGAGACTGTGTTCGAAAGCATGAAGAAGGCACTGGCCGGCGGCAATCGCATTGAGCTGCGGGGATTTGGAGTGTTCAATGTGCGTCCGCGCAAGACCGGAATCGGACGCAACCCGCGCACCGGAGCAGAGGTTTCCATTCCGCCCGGGCGGGCCGTGCGCTTTAAGCCGGGGAAAGAATTGCAGTCGATCGACTGAGAAGGCTGCCCTGCAGCGCCTGAAGGCGCGATTCTTTCAGCGGTGCGAATGGTATGCCTGGAGGCATACCCTGAATACGAATCGTCGGAACGGAATTCACGACCGAGGCTAGCGTTTGATCCGCGAGACTATTCCCCGCAATGTGGGCCGCAGACGCTTGGCCACGGGAAAGACCACCTTGCGCCAGATTCGAAACCAATCTTTCTTCAGCACGACGGTCAGCGGGCCGGGATAGCTTACCGGACGCTGGCAGAACTGCTGCTTGAATCGTGCCAGGGAGCCCGGGCCGGGACCCAGGTTGTAGCGGCGCGCGCCCATGGAATACATGTCGCGCATGGCGTGCCAGTGCAGGAAGGCAGCCGACTGCCGATGCTCACGCGCAAACGCGGCCAACTGACAGTGCGCGGTGGTGCGGTCGCGAAAGACCAGGGTGCTGCCCACCATCTTGCCGTGCCAGTGTGTGGAATAGAGGCGCACGCAATTGTGAGCCTGGGCGAGCCGCATCGTCTCCCGGTAGACGGAAAGGGGCCGCTCCAGCCGGAAGTGCTTGCGATGGGCGCACTCCTCGTAAAGAGGCCAGGCGTCGGTCAACGCCTGCGGAGAATCGGCAGAGCGAAACTCGTATCCCGTCTCAGTGGCTCGGCGAATCTTGCGGCGCGCCTCGCGGTCAAAGCTGGCGAGGGTCTGGTCCGCGCAGTCGTGCTGCTCGATGATGTAGTCCGGGGAGAGAATGGGATAATCCAGAAAATAAGGAAACGCGTCGAAGTCCTCAGCATGGCCGGTGGCGGCAAGCTGGTTCAAAACCTCGGGATCGGAGTGGGTGAAGCGGATGAAAATGTAGCCCTGGGCGCGCGCCCAGTTGAATAACTTGTCAATCGCCGACGTGGACAATTGGCTTCCAGCCTGCACGCAGGTTGGCCCGCGGAAAACTAAGCCGATTTTTGCCCGCTGGAATCCTGTGGTGAGAATACACACATAGGCGAGCGGACGGTCCGGCGTGCCCCAGGCAAGATAGCGCGGCGTCAACCACAGAGGGCGATAGGGCTCATTCCAGAAGGGGTACTGGTAAAGCGAGGCGTCGGTGTTCAGCAGAAGGTCATTCCAGGACAACAGGTCCTGCGGGCGCACCTCGAACCACGCGCCCGGGATGCTAGCCGGACTGGACGATCGGACATCGAGGTCTGGAACCGGGGCAACCAAATTCATGCGGGAACGCCAGTTTCAGGGGAGAACGTTCGCTGGGCAACGCGGCTCGGCAAGCTCTTGCGGCACAGGTTTCGTATCGTGGCGGAATCCCGGAACCTGGCCGGAATACGGCCTGACCGCAGGTCGCATTATCTTACGGCCTCCCTGATACGCTCAAAATGGCCCGTTCGTAATAGCCCGAAAGTGCCATGGGCCGGGGGCCAGAACCGCCGGAAAGAGGCCGGGGCAACCCCGTGTTTTCTCCGGTCGTAGTAGCATCAAGGATTGGGGTCCGGCGCTGCCGGTTACGGACCAAAGAACAGCATGTCGGAACCCAGCCTCTCCCATCCCGTCCTCATCCGAGTACCATCGAGTACTATCGTCCCCTTCCCCGGCCCAAAGGGCGGCCTCCGCGGGAGCGGTATTGGCTCCACGGGTTGCTGCTGCTGGCGACGGTCTTCACCACGCTGGTGGTGGGGGCGCGCATGGAGTTCAACTTCCTGCATGATTTGCCTCCGTTTGCGGGTCGGCGACGAGTTCCTTCCTTTTTTCCCTTTGGGGTGGGTGCTGGCGCATCCTTCGCGGCTGTTTCTGGGCATTCCGTTTTCCGCGACCCTGCTGGTGATTCTGCTGGCGCACGAGATGGGGCATTACCTGTTCTGCCGCTACTACCGGGTGCGCGCCACGATTGCCCTTCTTCATTCCGGCGCCCACCTTGATCGGGACTCTGGGAGCGGTGATTCGCATTAAAGCGCCGATCCGTTCGCGAGCCGCATTGTTCGATATCGGTATCGCCGGACCAATCGCGGGATTTGTGGTCGCCGTCGCAACCCTGGCAGTGGCGATGAATCTTTCGAAGCCGATCGCGCCGGGGATGGGTCCGTCTGATTTACAACTGGGGTTTCCTGCGATCTTCTACGTGATGCATGGCTTGCTGCGCAGCGTGGCTCCGAACCATGCCATCGCCGCGTTGCCGTTGTCGCGGGTTTATCTGCATCCGACGGCGGTGGTCGGCGTGGGTCGGGATGTTTGCGACTGCGCTGAACCTGCTGCCCAGCAGCCAGCTGGATGGCGGGCACATTGTTTACGCGCTGGCGCCGCGCGCGCACCGCGTCATTTCGTGGATCACCGTCCTTGGCCTGGTTTATCTGGGGCGTTTGTACGTGGGATGGCGGGTGTGGGCCGGGCTGCTCATCGTGATGAATGTGCTGACCTACCGGCAGCGGCAAGCACCGGAGTACCCGATGCTTCCATCCGAGTCGCTGGGTTCTGGCCACGCTGGCGCTGATCATGCTGGCGCTGACCTTCACCGTTTCGCCCTTTCAGATCAGCTTGAGATAATCGCACGCGAGCGCCACGAGCGGTCAGGTCATGCCTGCTTTCGTTCGGCGTCCGGCAGATGCAAAAGGCCCTCGCGCTTCGCCGGCGCTCTCTCGTATACTGCCCTATTCAATCGTTTCAATTGAAAGTGGAGAAGGGGGAACTCGCGGTGAAGAGAACGATGCTGGCCTGGGCAATTCTAGTGGCGTGTCTCACATTCAGTTGCACGATTGCCGCCCAAACCATCGAGGTGGATACGACTCATGCGACCAATCACTTCGTGCCCAAGGAAACTCTAGGCGCGGGCGTGGACCGCATTGCGGTGCAAGCTATCGACAAGGATTTGCTGCAGCCCACACTCGGGCAGACGCTGGCCTCGGGCTGGCAAGCCGTGACTTACCGGCAGAATACCGAACTGGCGGTCGAGGCCTGGCACTGGAATCCGCAGGGAACCTGGAGCGACCCGAGCGGCAAGGGATACTTCGTCGGCTCGGCAACTCCGGCCGAGATGATTCGCTATTCCTATGGCTACGGCTTGCCGCGCCGCGGATTTACCCGCAACGACGGCACCGATAATTCCGGCTTCTCCCGACTGACCGACGGAGATTTGCAGAGTTTCTGGAAGAGCAATCCATATCTCACGCAACACTTCACCGGCGAGAGCGACGCTCTGCATCCGCAGTGGGTCGTGCTTGATCTGGCGCAGACGCAACCGGTGAACAGCGTTCGCATCGCGTGGGGAGGGCCGTACGCCCGGCATTATGTCGTGCAGTACTGGACGGGGGAGGATCCGATTCATGCGCCTACACGGGGCGTGTGGCAGACATTTGCGCAGGGAGTCGTAACGGGCGGAAAAGGCGGAACGGAGACGCTCCGTTTGAGCGGCGGAGCCGTTCCGGTGCGGTTCCTGCGTATCTGGATGACGGAATCGTCGAACACGTGCGATGCCGACGGAGCGGCGGATCCGCGGAACTGCGTGGGTTACGCCATCCGCGAAATCTACCTGGGAACCGCGACCGGCGACGGCACGTTTCACGATATTTTGCGGCACACGGCGGATCAGGAACAGACCACGACTTATTGCTCGTCGGTTGATCCGTGGCATCAGGCGTCTGATCTGGGGTCGACCACGCAGGCGCAGATGGGATTTGATTTGTTCTTCACCAGCGGCGTGACGCGGGGGCTGCCGGCGATGATTCCTGTAGCCATGCTCTACGAGACGCCGGAGAATTCCGCGGCGGAGATTGCGTATGTGGAGAAGCGCGGCTATCCCATTTCGTATGTCGAGATGGGCGAGGAAGCCGACGGCCAGTACATGCTGCCCGAGGATTACGCCGCGCTGTACTTGCAGTGGGCGACGGCATTGCACAAAGTCGATCCGGCGCTGAAGCTGGGCGGGCCATCGTTTCAGGGAGTGAATCGCGACATTGAAGTCTGGCCAGACGCGAACGGACGAGTCTCGTGGCTGGGGCGTTTCGTCGACTACTTGAAACAGCATGGGAGGATGAAAGACCTGGCGTTTTTTTCGTTCGAACATTATCCCTATGATCCGTGCCGAACGCCGTGGGGCATGCTCTATGACGAGCCGGAACTGGTGAGCCACATCATGCAGGTTTGGCATGACGATGGTATTCCGGCCGACATGCCGATGTTCATTACCGAGGGCAATCTGTCGTCGGGCGCGAGCGAAACTTTTCAGGATATTTTCGCGGGACTGTGGCTTGTCGGCTACATCGGTTCGTTTCTAAACTCGGGCGGTAACGGCGTGTACTTCTTTCACTATCTGCCCTTGCAGATGGAGCCGGGATGCAACAGCTCTCCGGGAACGTTTGGCATGTTTACGGTCAACGGCGACTATGAGATTCAGCAGCGGCTGGCGCAGTTTTTTGTAGCGCAGCTCATCAATCTCGAGTGGGTGCAGCCCGGCGGCGGCGAGCATCAGGTGTATTCGGCAAAGAGCGACGTGGAGGACGACGCCGGCCACGAATTGGTGACGGCGTATGCGGTGAAGCGTCCAGATGGGCAGTGGTCGCTGATGATCGTGAACCGGGACCAGGAGGTCGCGCATAAAGTGCGGATTGCATTTCAGGGGAACGCTGCTCCGACGAGTTTTGCAGGGCCGGTAGAGATTTCGACTTTTGGAAGCGCTCAGTATCAATGGCACCCCGCTCAGACGCGATTCATGGCACACGCCGAGCACGCGGCCGAGCACACCATCGTCGCTTTCACCAAGGGTTGGGCGGAACCGGATGGGCCGATCGCGCGCACGAAAGAAAATGCGGGGAAAGACACCATGTATGAACTGCCCGCCGCGTCGGTAACGGTGATTCGGGGAGAGATTACAGGCCACTAGAGCGGGCTTCTATTGCCGCAAGAGAGGCGTCTAAATCAATTCCGGACAGGTTGGCCAATGGTTAAAAGCCAAGAGCCAAGAGCCGTCTACATTAACCACAGCGCGTCCACATCCACAATCAGTTGAGTGCGCGGAATCTTCTGCTGCGCGGCGTGCGCCAGCATGGCGCGCAGAGTCGTGTTGAGTTTTTGCCGGCTGGGCGATTTCAACACGAAGTGATAACGATAGTCGTTTTTCAATCGCGTAATGGGCGCCGCCGCCGGGCCGAGGACGCGCACACCTTCGTGCCGCGTCGAGTCAAACCACTTCCCCATGGTTCCCGACCATTGCAGGGCTTCGTCGAGTTTGTCGCTGCGCACCAGAACGTTGGCCAGCGCGGAGTAGGGCGGATAGTGCATCCAGCTGCGGAATTGCAGCTCTTTTTCGTAGAAGCCGATAAAGTCGTGCCGCGCGGCGTATTGCACGGCGTAGTGATCCTGAAAGTAAGTCTGCAACACTACTTTGCCCGGCGATTGGCCGCGGCCGGCGCGGCCGGCCACCTGGGTCAGCAACTGGAAGGTGCGCTCGGCGGCGCGGAAGTCGGGCAGGCCGAGCGCCACGTCAGCTCCGACCACGCCCACCAGCGTTACGCCGTGGATGTCGTGGCCCTTGGCGATCATCTGGGTGCCGACCAAGAGATCGAGCTCGCCTTCGTGGAGCGCGTTCAAGGTGCGCTCGAAATCTTCATGGCCGCGGACGGTGTCGCGGTCGAGGCGGGCGATCCGCGCCTGTGGAAACATGCCATGCAGCAGCTCCTCGAGCTTCTCCGAACCAGTCCCCAGGAAGTACACATACTCGCTGCCGCAATGGATGCAGACTTTTGGCACCGACGCGGTGTAGCCGCAATAATGGCAGACCATTTTGTGTTCGCGTTTGTGATGCGTAAGCGCGATGGCGCAGTTTCTGCATTCCAGCTTCTTACCGCAAGTGCGGCAGAGGACGACCGGGGAATATCCGCGACGATTGAGCAGCACCATGACCTGCTCTTTGCGATCAAGGCGGTCTTTGATCTCGGCGGCGAGCTTGCGCGAGATAACTTGTTCGTGGCCAGTTTCCTGGAATTCCTGGCGCATGTCGACGATTTCGACTTCGGGCAGAGGCCTCTGCTCCACACGATCGGGCAATTCGATCAGCGCGTACTTATTTTTCCTGGCGTTAAAGTAAGACTCCAGCGAAGGCGTTGCCGAGCCCAGCACGACGACCGCATTCGACATCTTGGCGCGCATTACGGCAACGTCGCGGGCGTGGTAGCGCGGCGTTTCTTCCTGCTTGTAAGAGGAGTCGTGCTCCTCGTCGACAATGATCAAGGCGAGATCGGCCAGGGGAGCGAACACGGCCGAGCGGGTACCGACCACGATGCGCGCTTCGCCGCGTTTGATGCGATGCCACTGCTCGGCGCGCTCGCGGTCGGAGAGCGCGGAATGCAGAATGGCCACTTCGTCGCCGAAGATCTGATGCAAGTCGGCGGCGACGGCAGGCGTCAAGCCGATTTCCGGGACCAGCAGGATGGCCGAGCGTCCAGCTTCGAGCACCCCGCGCATGGCGGCCAGATATACCGCGGTTTTTCCCGAGCCGGTGACGCCGTGGAGCAGCATGCCGGAGAATTTGCGCGTTGGAACGGCTTCGCGCAAGCGCGCGAGCGCGGACTGCTGCGCGGGGCTTAAATCGAAGTCGAACAGCGACGGCCGCGGCTTGCTGCTCGATACGGAGAATCCGGCAGGCTCTTCGATGATTTCGACGAAGCCTCGCTTGATCAGCGTACTGAGCGTGGTTCGTGGAACTTCCAGCGACTGCAGCGTCTCTACCGGCACTCTGCCGCCGGAAGCCGCCAGGGTGCCGATGAGTTGGCGCTGGTTGTCGTTCAACTTCGCGTTGGCAGATTTTAATACGGCGATTTTTATGGTGCGCGCGGCATCGCGGGCCCCGGATTCGTCCAGGCGCTGCAACCATTTCTTGCGAACCATTCCGGCGAGAAGGGCGTGGGAGACCCGGGTTGCGGACCGGAGAGTTTCTTCGCGGACCAGTCCGTTGCGGTCGGTAGGAGCTCCCACGTCTCGCAACACCGGCGAGACGTGCGGCACCCCAGCTTCTTCTTCGTCGGAGGCTCGCGCGGCCAGATAATCGAGCACGCGGAACTCGGAGGCTTGTTCCTCAGGAGTGCGCCGCGAACGCGCCGACGATCCCGACATGCCCGCTAAGTGGAGTGCCATCTGGCCGTCTTCGGTGATGCGGTATCCAATTGCGCGCTTGAATTCGGCGCTCAGCGGCAGCATGGTGCGGAAGACTTCGCCGATTGGGGCCAGGTAGTAATCGGCAATCCAGCGGCCCAGACGCAGCAGATGCTCGTCGAGTACGGGCTCCGCGTCGAGCGCGGTGATGACGTTTTTGGTTGTGACTGAAGGCTTGCGGTCGTGCAACTCGACGACGATGCCCGTCATACGCTGCTGGCGAAAAGGAACCAACACACGTCCGCCCACGACTGGCGCGGTATCCGCGGGGACACGATAGGTGAAGACTATGTCCAGCGGCACGGGCAGGGCGACGTCAGAGAATTCGGGCACTCGCTTCAGAGCATAGCAGCGGAGATTGAGGAAAGGTAGATCGCGAATTTAGCAGCGCCTGTTTGGCGGTTCTGACTAGACAAGTCGAGCTTCGCTCGACCGGACAGCCGAGGGCCCTCACATGAGTGTGATTACGGGGGAGACACTTCCGCTTACTCCGCGACCTTCCTCGGAGGTTCAAGGCCCAGGTATTTCATGACCATCTGCAAATCTTTCCAGGCTTCGCCTTTCTGGCGGGGATCGCGGAGAAGAAACGCGGGATGGTAGGTCACCGCGAGCTTTGTTCCCTGCCAGGATGGATCGGTGCTGCGTGCGCCCGCGGGCAGAAAGTCGTAAAAGCGGCCACGCAGCTCGGACATTGGTGCATTGATCGCCAGAAGATTTTTTGCGGAGACCGCTCCGAGCGCGACCAAGACCTTCGGCTTGACCACGGCGATTTGGCGCATGAGAAATGGCGAGCAGGTTTCACACTCATCGCGCTCCGGTGTGCGATTGCCCGGCGGACGGCATTTGACCACATTCGCAATGTAGACGTCCTCTCGCCGAATGCCCATCGCCTTAATCATGTTGTTGAGCAACTGCCCGGCCCGGCCCACGAAGGGCTCGCCCTGCGCGTCTTCGTCAGCGCCGGGACCCTCGCCCACAAACATCAGATCGGCGCACGGATCGCCCACGCCGAAAACAATTTGCTTGCGTCCCTGCTTATGCAGTTTGCAGCGAGTGCAGTCGCCGAGATCCTCGCGAATCAGTTGGAGCGCGGCCCTGGAATCGGCAATTCCCTGCTCTGGTTTCGGGGTCCGAACTTCGAAGATATTTTCCTCGGTGACGGTGGCTGCAACGGCGGATTTTCTGGAGGGCATTTCCTCTCGCTGTTCTGGCTGGAGTAACTGTGTTTCGGGAGTTGCAACCGCGACCGATTCGCGCTGGTAGAAATCGTAGATACCCAGTTCGTGATAATAGCGGACGCGTTCGGCAAGAGCGCGCCGCAAGTGAGGATCAAGGACGGATGGCATGTTGTGGCTTGAGGAATTATAACCGCTCCGAGAAGCAGAAGCTGCCGAGAACCCTGTGCGTTGCACGGAAGCGCAAGATGCGGCAAAGGGAGTTCGACTGCATCAGTCCGCGACGAAGCCGCAGACTGATTTCGCTCAGGATGACAGATGCAGGGGGCGTGAAAACGGGGCGGAAGATCAGGCTTTGACGGGCGATTTGCGGTGCTGGCGCAGGCGCAACACCTGGTCGAGGACACGCTGGGCTACTTCCCACTTCGTGGTTTCAGGGACCTCGACCACATCGTCGCGGGTGATGATGGTCACCGCGTTGCGGTCGGAATCGAAGCCCACGCCTTCACGCGAAACGTCGTTGACCACGATGGCATCGAGATTCTTGGCGACCAGTTTCTGACGGGCGTTTTCCAGAACGTTTTCTGTTTCGGCCGCGAAGCCGACCACAATCTGCGCGCCTTTCTTGAGCGAGAGTTCCTTCAGAATGTCAGGCGTGGCTTCGAGTTCCAGAGTCATCGGGCCTTTGCGCTTGATTTTTTGACCGACGGCAACTTTCGGGCGATAGTCGGAGACGGCCGCGGTCTTGATGACGACGGTAGCCTGGGGCAGCAACTTGAGCACCGCGTCCCGCATATCTTCAGCCGACTCGACGGGTGTGACCTCGGCGGCTCCGGGCGGCGTGAGTGCGGTTGGCCCACTGACCAGAAGAACGCGCGCGCCCCGGCGCAAGGCAGCTTCGGCCAGCGCATATCCCATGCGCCCGCTGGAGCGGTTGGTGAGATAGCGCACCGGATCAATCTTTTCGCGGGTCGGACCGGCGGTGATCAGCACGGTCTCGCCATTCAGATCCTGGGAAGCCCCGAGAACCTCGAGCACGGCGGCAACAATCGCTTCGTTTTCCGCCAGCCGCCCCGGGCCCGTCATTCCGCAAGCCAGGTAGCCCGCGTCCGGTTCAACGATCTTGACGCCGCGCTGGCGCAGAATCTGCAGATTGGCCTGCGTGGCAGGATGGTTCCACATATTGACATTCATGGCCGGCGCGACGACCACGGGTGCGGCGGTGGCGAGGTAGAGCGTGGTCAGAAAATCGCTGGCGATTCCCTGCGCGAAGTGAGCTAAAACGTCCGCCGTGGCCGGGGCGACGACAAGTGCGTCGATCGATTGTGCGACCGCGATGTGCTCGATGGCGGAGTCGAGGTTGGGCTCATGCTGTTCGCCCGGAGAGAACATGCCGGTGATAACCTTCTCTCCCGACAAGGCTGCGAAAGTGAGGGGACGGACGAACTCCTGGGCGGCGCGGGTCATGACGACCTGCACGCGGATGCCGCGATCCTGCAGCACGCGGACCACTTCAGCCGCCTTGTAGGCTGCGATTCCGCCGGTAACGCCGAGGGCGATCTTCATATTGATGATTGACGACTGATGATTTCTGATTTGTTGATTTAAGAACCCGTAGCCCTGCAATCAACAAGGTGCTTCACGAAATCAATAATGTCCTCAGTCCTGGCCCAGAGCCTTATCCAGAGCTTCTCCGGCCTGTTCGGCGGCGGTACGAGTATCGGGAATTTCCCATTTCACCTTGCCGGCGCGGATTTCATCCTGCGCGATACGGCAGGGCTTGCGGGAGTTGGTGTCGACCACGGGGGGCGCACCGGATTGCAGTTGCCGCGCACGCCGCGCCGCCACCAGAATGTAGCGGTAGTTGCTGTCAAAGCCTTCGATCAACTTCATTGCGACTCTCCCTTGACGACCAATTTTGCAGTCGGATGAATGCCTAGCGTTGAGCCGTGGGTTTCCGCAGAACGGACTGTCCTGTCATGCGTCCTGCTCTCTGAAATGATACCGCGAAACCAATAGGCGTGCCTAAGGCGGGGAGGTACGAAAGGACGCCAGGATAGGCAGCACCCTCTGCCTGGCGTTGGCGAGCCGATGACCGTTCGCCAAGTCCACAATTTTCTTCTCCTGCGGGGAGAGTGGACGCCCCGCCTGCCGCAGGCGCTCCGCAGCAACGATCGCCTGCAGGCTCTCGCTCGATTCCTCGAGCTTGTCGTTGATCAAAATATAGTCATACTTGTCGTAGTTCTCAATCTCGCGCCGGGCCGCGTCCAACCGGCGGTTGATCACCTGCGGCGAATCCTCGCGGCGCTCGCGCAGGCGCGATTCCAGCGTCTTGCGGTCAGGAGGGAGCACAAAGATGCTGACCGCATCGAGCTGTTCCTGCTTCATCTGCGCGGCTCCCTGCACGTCAATGTCGAGCAACAGATCGTGCCCTCTTCCCTGTGCCTCGCGCAGAAATCGCCGTGCCGTACCGTAATAATTTCCGAAGACACTGGCATGCTCGAGGAACTCATCGGCGCGGATCATCTGCTCAAATTCTTCCCGGGAAACAAAATGGTACTGCTTGCCGTTTTGTTCGCTGCCACGGGGAGGGCGAGTGGTGTAGGAAATCGAAAAATCGAGGGCCGGGTCCACCCTGAGCAATTTGTTCACCAGGGTTGACTTCCCCGAACCCGACGGGGCCGAGATGATATAGACGATGGGCTTACGGGATACGCTCATTCCAGGTTTTGCACCTGTTCGCGGGACTTTTCGATCTCCGCCTTCATGGCCAGGCCCGCTTCCGTAATTTTTAGCGCCTCACCCGCCAGACCGGAAGTCTTCGAAAGTAGAGTGTTGGCCTCGCGGTTCATTTCCTGCAGAAGGAAGTCCAGTTTCTTGCCGACCTCGCCGCCGGCTTCGAGGAGGCCCAGGAAATGCTGCACGTGGTTTTCGAGGCGGACGATTTCTTCTTGAATGTCGCTGCGATCGACCAGGAGCGCCGCTTCCTGCAACACTCTTTCCTTATCGACCGTGGCGCCCAGCAATTCCTGCAGGCGCGATTGCAGCCGTTCGCTGTAGCTCTGCAGGACGGCGCGGCGATGCTGCTGCACGTTTTTCCCTGCCTCCACCAGGTGAGCCATGCGCTGGCGCAGTTCGCGGGCGATGCCCCGGCCTTCTTCCTCCCGCATCTGGTTGAGCCGATCGAGCGCCTCGCCGATCCTCGACATCACCGCAGCCTCAATTTCTCCATCGGCACTGTCATTGGCCGAGTCCAGTGCACCGGGGATGCGCAGAACGGCATTGAGGTCAGGTTCGGCAGCGAGCGAAAACTCGGCGGCGGCGCCGCGGAACGCAGCAATGTAGCCGCCGATAATCTCGCGGTTGAGCGAGAAGGTCTCGCTGGTCGTGCGTTCCAAACTCAACGTGACTTCGACGTGGCCGCGGGCCATCTTCTCCTTCAGCAAGCGCCGGAGCTGCATCTCGAGGGAATCCGTGCCTGAGGGCAAACGGAAGTGCAGATCAAGGAAACGATGGTTAACCGACTTCAGCGAGAGGGAAAAAGCCATTCGGCCATTGGACTGACTCGAACCGGCGGAGGCCTGCGCGTTCCCCGCATTCTGGCGTTGGACTTCGCCTTTCACCTGGGCAAAACCAGTCATCGAGCGAATGGGCATAGGGCCGTTTCTGTGGGCTAAGATCCCGCGACTGCCTTGGGCGCATCCATATTGGCGAATTGCAATTCGTAGAGGCGCCGGTACGTGCCTAACCTCGTCATCAACTCTTCGTGCGCGCCGATGTCGGCGATGGTGCCGTTCTCGATGACCACAATGCGATCGGCGCGGCGCACGGTCGAGAGCCGGTGTGCGATCACGAACACGGTGCGGCCGGACATCAGGTTATGCAGCGCGGATTGCACCAGAGCCTCCGATTCGCTATCGAGCGCCGACGTAGCCTCGTCGAGAATCAGAATCGGCGCATTCTTCAGCAGCGCCCGGGCAATGGCAAGGCGCTGACGTTCGCCACCGGAAAGCCGCACCCCACGCTCGCCGATGACGGTATCGTAACCCGAAGGCAGGGCCAGAATGAAGTCGTGGGCCAGGGCAGCGCGGGCCGCGGCCTCGACTTCCTTCTGCGGAACGTGCGGCTGGCCGTAAGCGATATTATTGCGGACGGTGTCGTTGAACAGAACCGTTTCCTGGGTAACGATGCCTACCTGCGCCCGCAGCGAAGCCAGCGTGACGTCGCGCACGTCCTGGCCATCGATGAGCAAGCGCCCGGCAGTGACATCAAAAAAGCGCGGGATCAGGTGGACGAGCGTGCTCTTGCCCGCTCCGCTGGAACCGACGATGGCGAGGACTTCTCCGCGGCGCACTTCGAGGTCGATGCTTCGCAATATCTCACGTGAGTCGTCACCATCCGACTGATACGAAAAACTGACGGCGTCGAATTGAATGCTACGCGAAAAGCGTGGAAGCGCCCTGGCGCCGGGCTTCTCGAGGACGGCGTCCTCTACGTCCATGAACTTGAACAGTTGAGATGACGCGCCCAAAGCCTGCTGAAAACTGTTATTGAAAACGGCAAACTTCCGCACCGGATTGTACAGGCCGAGGACTGCCGCCACGAATGTGACGAAATCGCCTAAGGTAAATTCATTGTGCGCAATGCTACTGCGGCCCAACAGCAGCAGCATTGCAATCGCGATCGCCCCAAAGATGTCCATGAGCGGAGAGCTGACGGCGGCGGCTGCCACGGATCGCAGGTTTGCGCGAAACAGACGCTGTGCCGCTACACGAAAGCGGGCCACCTCCCAGGACTCCATGCCGAAGGCCTTCACGATGCGGTTGCCGGTAATCGTCTCGTGCAGAATGTTTTGCACATCCGCCAACTGGTCTTGGCCGCGCCGCGTAGTGGAGCGGACGCGGCGGCCGATGCGCACGGCCGAAAAAATAATGAAGGGAACAAACAGAAGCAGCACCCAGGCTAACTGGCGTCCCACGAACACCACCAAAACCGCAATAAAGATGAACGTGAAGAATTGCTGCAGGAACTCGGCGAGGACGCTCGACATCGCGAACTGCACCCGCTCAATGTCGTTGATGATGGTTGAGATCAGGGTACCGGTCGCGTGCTTCTGGAAGAAAGCCGCCGACCGCCGCAACACGGAGTTATACAGGTCGTTGCGCAGGTTGGTGATCATGCCGAATCCGGCATGGTTCACCAGGTAAGTACCGGTGTAGTCAAAGATTCCCTTGAGCAGAGTCGAGGCGACCAGGGCGTACGCGACGATGGTCCACGCGTTGTGAAGATGCGAGGGAACAAAGCGCTGCAGATAGACCGGCTGGTTGATTTTTGGAATCGTGAAGAGAATGATATTTTCCGAACCGGACGCCGGATTCAGAACGCGATCAAGCACGGGTTTCAGCAGAGCCCAGCGGAATGCTTCCAGAAAACCTACAGCGGCCAGCAGCAACACTCCGGGAAGCAATTGCAGAAGGAATGGCAGCACGTAGCGAACGAGCCGGGTCAGTTGCCGCATGGGGCTCCCAGGCGGGGCAGGCCGCAATCGCTTGCTGCCGGTCGAATGGACATGAGATGCAAGGCCCTATTCTACTTGAGTCGCGCTTCGGCGGGATGTCGTTTTCAGTTCCCCGACAAGCCTACTTCGGGCTGTCCCGGTGTACGACTTTAACGCGATAGCCGGCACGCCGCAGGTGTTTACCGACATCTTCGGCGATCATGACGGAACGATGCTGTCCGCCGGTGCAACCGAACGCAATCGTCAAATAGCTCTTGCCTTCGTGGATGTAATGCGGCAGCAGGTAGACAAGCAGATCGGAGATGCGCGAGATGAACTCCCGCGTCTGCGGGAATGAGCGAATGTATTTGGCGACACGCGGGTCCCGCCCCGTCAGCGGCCGGAACTCGGGCACAAAGTGCGGGTTGGGCAGGAAGCGCACATCGAAGACCAGGTCCGCATCTTCGGGAACACCCTGCCGGAATCCGAAGCTGACGCACGAGACCAGGATGCTGTTTTCCGCAGCCTGTTTCTGAAAACGCTCCGTGACGTGAGCGCGCAGTTCGTGGACGTTGAACTTTGAAGTGTCGATGACGAAATCGGCGAGCCGGCGGATGGCGCCCAGGTGACGCCGTTCCTCCTTGAGCGCGGACCTAACGGGCGCGTCGGTCCCCAGGGGATGCGGGCGCCGCGTCTCGCTGAAACGCCGAACCAGAACCGCATCGGAAGCTTCCAGAAAAACGACCTTGGTCGGAATCATCCTCCGCACCGACTTTAGAATCCCCGGCAGCATCTCCAGTTGGGAGCCTTCGCGAACGTCCACGACCAGCGCGGTGCGGCGAATCTCGCTGGACTGCACGGCCAACTCGGCAAATTGGGGAATCAGTTCGACTGGCAGATTGTCGACGCAGTAGTAACCCAGGTCTTCGAAGGCCTTCAACACCGAAGCCTTGCCCGAACCGCTCATGCCCGTAATGATGACCAGTTCCGGAGGATGCTGCTTGTGGCGGGCCCCGCCGCGGGATGACTTTTTCGCGCGGCGCGGCGAACTCTTCCGACTGTGGCCAGAAGATTTCCGGGGCGTCATGAACCGGGCTCCGTGATCCTCGGGGCTTCATGAACTGGATAGTAGCATCGAAGCGCCGCCGCTCGCTTTTAGTTCCTATCGCTTCGGATTGCCGACTGAGATACCGCTGGGCGGGACCAGCCAAATCGTTCCTCTCTAATCGGAAATCAGATTTGTCTCCGCCCGGCATGGACAGGTAAGCTATGGCGTCATGAAAAAGTTTGAAGACCTCACTGAACGCGAAGTGTTGGCGCTGGCGATTTCCCTGGAAGAAGAAGACGAACGGGTTTACTCCGATTTTGCCGAGGGTCTGCGGCAGGACTATCCGGCGACGGCCTCGATGTTTGACGGGATGCGGGAAGAGGAATCGGGGCACCGGCGCCGGCTGCTGGAACTGTTCCAAAAGAAATTCGGCGAGCATATTCCGCTGATCCGGCGTCAGGACGTGCGTGGGTTCGTCGAGCGACCGGCGTTGTGGCTGGTGCACCCCATGCGCATTGAAGCCGTGCGCAAAGAGGCGTCGACCATGGAGGTGGAGACGCGGCGCTTTTATGAGAAGGCTGCGGCGCGCACGCAGGATGCGAGTATTCGGCAATTGCTGGATGATCTGGCCAGGGAAGAGCGCGAGCACGAGGAACGCGCGCAGGAACTCGACAAGCAAAAACTTCCGGCCAACGTAAAGGCTGACGAAGAAGTGGCGCAGCGCCGGCTGTTCGTGCTGCAGATTGTGCAGCCGGGGCTGGCCGGACTGATGGACGGGTCGGTCTCGACGCTGGCGCCGGTATTCGCCGCCGCCTTTGCTACACAGAAAAGCGCGGATGCGTTTTTGGTGGGCCTGGCTGCCTCAGCCGGGGCGGGCATCAGCATGGGTTTTGCAGAGGCGCTGTCGGATGACGGCAGTTTAACCGGACGCGGCCATCCGTGGGTGCGAGGCCTGATCTGCGGGGCAATGACGGCGCTGGGAGGCATTGGGCACACGCTGCCGTTTCTGCTGCGCGACTTCCGCATGGCCCTTTGGGCTGCGGGAGTTGTGGTGTTCGCGGAACTGGGAGCGATCACCTGGGTTCGCAAGCGCTACATGGATACACCTTGGATTTCAGCGGCCCTACAGGTCGGGCTCGGAGGCGTGCTGGTTTTCGTCACAGGAATGCTGATCGGGAAATTCGGGCCGTCCTGACCGATCCTCGCCGCAGCAGACGTAGCCAGCTGCGTTTCTACGGCTGCGTGTCCAGCGGGTGCGTGCTTTTTTCGTAAAACTCATTCTGAAGTTTGAGGCTGACGTCATCGCCCTTCACCGCGCGAATCGCCTTCACCACCGATTCAATCCACCAGTTCATTTGATATTCGCCGAGCTCTTTGGTCGCCACCGAACCGTCACCGGAATAGTGGTTGGGGAAGCGGGTGTACCACCAGATGCCCGTGTAGACATCTTCGGGAAGCTTCTGGCGGGCCTGGTCCGCACCGGATTCGTTTTTGGCGCGGTCGAGATGAACGAGGTCGGGCCGGGAGATCAGCATCTTGGAGGTTTCGCTTTCTCCGGCGTGCATGTCGATGGTGGTCTTCTTGGCCGGCCCTCCGTGCTGCGGAGTGCGTTCGTCGAAGATGTAGACGACGTAGTCGTGGGGCTTGTCGAGCTGGGTTTGCGCGAAGTAGGGCAGCAGGCTGTCGTTGCCGCCGTGGCCGTTCACGATCAGGACTTTCTTGCAGCCGTTGCGGGACATCTCATCGGTAGTCTCCTGCAGCAATGCGAGTTGGATCTGGCGGCTGTAGGCCATGGTGCCGGGCTCGTGGCGCGCCTCGGCGATCTGGCCGAAATAGTATTCCGGGAAAACAACTGCATATTCTTGCTCAGCCGCGTGCAGTGCGGCGTAGCGGACATCGAGCAGATCGGTGCCCAGGGGAAGATGCGGACCGTGTTTTTCCAGGATGCCGAAGGGCAGCAGGCACGTGCCTTGCGAACGGTGAATGCCTTCGCGAAAGTCGGAGGCCGTGAGCTCTTCCCAATGCACGGAGAGTTTCGGCGGCGTTTGAGCTTGAGCGTGAACGAGGCAGGGCATGCCCAGCATGCAGGACAGAACCAGAAATGTGATGACGGAAGAGTGCTTGCGGGCACGAGTAGACGGGATCATGGCGGAATCTCCCTCGGAGGCGAATTCTAGCACGTGAATGCCTCTATTCAAACGTATCCATACTCCGATGGCACTGCGGCGCCTGCGGCACTCTGGTAACCACCCACACAATCCCATGCAACTCGGCGAAGGATTTCGTGTTTTATTCTGTTGAGCGTCACGCCAAGAATGGAGCTCAACTTGAAGCTGTTGCAAAAATCCATTACCGCCGCAATCGTCTTAGGAATCATCGTTGCTCTCGCGCAGTTGATGCCGGCACAGGATCTTGTCCACGCCCCGAGGAAGGATGGAGCTGAGACTCCCCTCCGCGTCTACGAGCCCAGTAGTCCCGGATGCGAGCCGCTGGCGCTGATTTCTCCTGGAGCAGGAGGCAATGAGAACGGGTACAAGTATCTGGCCGAGGCGCTGCGCGACGACGGATGGCGGGCCATCGTGATGGGGCACAAGGAAAGCGGCATGGGCGCGCTGCGGTCGGACATGCGCGAGTCTCGCGGACTTCGCAAGGGATTGCAGGAACTGGTGAACGATCCCAAGGCTTACGATGCGCGGCTGATGGATATCGCGGCCACGCTCAAATGGGCTAACTCATCATGTAAGGCACCTTTTGTGGCGCTGCTTGGGCATTCGATGGGCGCTCGAACGGTGGAAGTGGAGGCGGGCACGAAGAATAGCTTCGGCGTGAAGGGACTCGATCGCTTTGACGCTTATGTTGCGCTCTCGCCCGACGGGCCGGGGCCGATGTTTCCGGAGAATGCGTGGAGCGGAATCCGCAAGCCCATGCTGCTGTTGACGGGCACACGGGATGGCGCTCTCGATGGCGACTGGAAAACGCGGACGATTCCGTTTGACTCGATGCCGGCGGGATGCAAGTGGCTCGGGGTGATTGATGGGGCGACGCATATGAATTTTGCTGGGCGTTGGATTTGCGGGGTCGACTGAGAAACTCACGCTGCTGGAGACGAAGGCGTTTCTGGACGGAGTGCGGGGCGTAAAGTGCGGCGGGCCGGTACCGGCGGAGGGGATTACGGTGAAGGGGAAGTAGGGCTGGCATCCCTTGGCGTTCGCCTATTCGCACCCTTCAATATATTGGATCGCTTTGTACCGCCCGGCGTAAAACCCTGTGATTTTCCCATGGTCGGTCTCGAATCTGACGCCGAAGCGACCATCGCGTGATGAAGCTGTCAAGAAGTGCCCTTCTTCTTCCATGAAGGCCCGTGGCTCGACCTTCAGCAGATGTCCATAGACCTTTAAGGCATGCGATTCAGAATCACCGACTTGAATACCTTCGGATGTGGATAGCCCCTCGCGATCCACATCGACGCGCACTAAACGCCCGTTCTCGATCATGAATGCAATCTGAGGATGCTTACTTGGATTCACGTAGAAGCATCCTTGATCCTCCTTGTCCGCCGGCGGCGAAAATTTCTCATGGAGAACCGCGCTCAATTGGGCGAGACTCATGCCAATCTTTGTAGGTCCGACGCCATCTTCGCGGACAATCCAGGTATCTGCAGCAGAAGCTTGGTTCGCGAAGCACAGGAGGGAGAGGAGCAGTGCGAGGAT
This sequence comes from uncultured Acidobacteriaceae bacterium, assembly GCA_963825155.1. GTDB lineage: Bacteria > Acidobacteriota > Terriglobia > Terriglobales > Acidobacteriaceae > Sulfotelmatobacter. The sequence continues at coordinate 33,682 of CAWGRZ010000013.1, forward strand.
GTCAGATCGAGTGATTAGTGCCTCATGCTCCGGGCGGAGAACAGCGCGAGAGTCAAAATCTCCGCCCTGCATCTGCAAAAGACGCAGAGACAAGGACAGGGCACCCGCTTTGATTCCTGAGCACCTGACTTCTTTATGGGACTTCGATCAACTCCATCTTGTCGTCGCGGCGGCGGCGGTGGAGAACCATCAGTTTGCCCTTTAGATCGCGGAAAACGAAGACGTCGCGGTCTTTGAAGTGAGCTTCCTTAATCGCTTCTTCGAGCGTCATGGGGCGCATGGCGACGGCTTCGTCGGAGCGGAGAAGGTGAACTTCGGTAGTCTTGGCCACAGCAGGATACTTGTGCACCATGACCGGCACAGCGGTTCTCTCGGAGAGGCCGACAACGGTTTGCAGTTCTTCCTGGGGTGACGTCTCATGGCCGTTCCACTTCTTGACTTCTTCGCTCTTGCGCGCTGAGCGTTTCTTCGACTGCCAACGCGTCTTGTATTTGACCGCCTGTCGCTCGAGGTGGTCGAGCGCTTCGTTCACCGCGATGGTCATGTCCTTGGCCTGAGCCAGGCCGACCAGCGGCCCATTGCGGGGGCTGATGGTGATTTCGGCTTTATGGCGGTGCTTTTCGACGGCGAGGATGACTTGGCTATCAAATCGGTCGCCCAAGATTTTGCGGATTTTTGTGAGGCCGGTTTCTACTTCTTTGCGGATGGCGGTGGTAACTTCGTAGTGTCTGCCGGTGTATTCCACGTTCATGAGCGCCCCTCCTAAGAATTCGTTCTGTTGAGTCAAATTGGGCACTGCATTCTGGAACATTGTGAGTTGGGAACCTCAGGGGCTTAAGCCCGGTCCATTTATTTCATCGGGTCGGCACTGACTCGAAGTCGTACCCTTCCCTTTATCTATTTTTTTACCCGGCGCTGATGCGTGCTGGGGATGCGCATGTCTTCGCGGTATTTGGCCACCGTGCGGCGGGTCACCTGAATGCCCTGCGATTGCAGGATACGGGTGATCTGCTCGTCAGTCAGCGGACGGCTGGGATCTTCTTCTTCGATGAGCTTCTTGACGCGGCGCTTCAGGATCAGCAGCGACGTGCCGCCGCCCTCCGGGCCCTGCACGCTCTCGCTGAAGAAGTAGCGCAGCTCGAATACGCCCTGTGGTGTGTGGGCGTATTTGCTGGACACCGCACGGCTTACCGTGGAAGGATGCACGCCAATTTCTTCGGCCACCTCCTTGATCATCATGGGTTTGAGTTGATCGATGCCTCGTTCGAGGAAATCCTGCTGGCGGGCGACGATGCAATAGCAGACCTTGGTAATGGTCTGCTTGCGCTGCTCGATGTTCTTGATGAGCTGGATGGCGCTCTTGTAGCGCTCTTTCACGTAGTCGCGGGTGTTCTTGTCGTTGGTGCCATCCCGTGTGACCAGCTTTTTGTAGGCCGGATTCAGGCGCAACTGCGGCAGGTCTTCGTCGTTCATGATGACCAGCCACTCGTCGCCGTGCTTGACGAAGGCGACGTCGGGCTCGATGAGGCGGGGCTGGACCTTGTTGTAGCGCAGGCCGGGACGTGGATCGAGGGTGCGGATGTAATCGAGCGCCTGCTGCACGGCTTCGATGGGACGGCCGATGGCGTTGGCAATTTCTTTGTGCTGCTTGTTCTGCAAGCCTCGCAGATGCTGATCGACCACGGCGATGGCATCCTGCAGAACCTGCGCGGTGCCGTTGCCGTTCTTGTGCAGCGCCAGTTGCGCCTGATGGTAGCGAAGCTGATAGAGCAGGCATTCGCGTAGATCGCGGCAAGCCACGCCGGGAGGGTCGAGTTGGCGAACGACTTCCAGAGCCTCGACCAGGTCGGCGGGGGTGAATTCCGGTTTGTAAGCAGCCGCTGCTGGGGGAACGCTGCTCCGGCGCCGGAGCGACTGCAGCGGCGGAATCTCCTGACCGGGAGGCAAACGAAGCTTCCAGCGGTAGCTCTTCAGGTTGCTCACCCGGGCGCGACTTCCGAGGTCTCGTTGGAGGCGAGGGGGGCAACGTCCAGAGCATCAAGGTCAGGATCAGCGGGCTCCGCCGTTTCTTCAGAACCTGAAATCTCAGGCTCGGTTGCGATCTCAGCCAGACCCAGGGCCTGGGCCTCGCTCACAATATTTTTGGCGGTTGCGGCGTCGGCTTCCGGCGATGCCGGTGGCGCCACGCCCAGCAGTTCATCGTCACTGGCGATCAGATAGCCGTCTTCGTTCAGGTTGCCGATGACCAGGTCGGCGGCCTCGCGCACTTCGGGCCGCAGGCTCAGCGCGCCCAGTTGCCACGCCAGGTGGTCGGTGAGGTTGGTCGGCTTGGAGAGAAAATTCTCGAAACGACGGGCGCTCGATCTCCTCCATCTCGCTGTGTGTGCGATAGCCGGGATCGAGATAATCCTGAAAGAACGAGCCAAAATCAATCTCTTCGAAGGGATCTTTCTTTTCGACGGCAGTGACGGGATTTTCTTCGTTGCTGGCGGCAGCGGCGCGCTCGCGGTCTTCTTCCTTCTTGCCAACTTCGTCGAGCAGCGGAACCGATTCTTCCAGCTCTTCGAGAACCGGGTTTTCGACCATCTCGGCGTTGATCATGTCCTTGAGCTCAAGCTTGTTGAGCGCGAGGACCGAGACCATCTGCACCAGGCCAGGGGTGAGGATCTGGCGCTGCGAGAGCTTGACGCTAAGTTTGTGCTGCAACAGAACCATGAGATCGCCTAACTTCGTAAGTCGTTATGACGGTGGTCCCTCAGCGCCTAAAGGCGTTTCCCTTAGTGAGCTGTGGCGGCACGGCTGAAGCCGTGCCTTCAATTCACACCAGCGAGAAACTCTCGCCCAGGTACACCCGTCTCACTTCCGGATCGCCCGCCAACTGCTCGGGCTTTCCATGACGGAAAATTCTGCCGTCATCGATGATGTAGGCCCGGTCGGTGACCGATAGCGTTTCGCGCACGTTATGATCGGTGATCAGCACTCCGATGCCGCTGGCTCGCAGACTGCTGATGATCTTCTGCAAGTCGAGCACGGCAATCGGGTCGATCCCGGAAAACGGTTCGTCGAGCAAAATGAACGTGGGGTTGATGCACAGGCAGCGGGCAATTTCGACTCGCCGCCGCTCCCCACCGGACAGCGCATATCCGCGGTTCTGGCGGATGTGCTCCAGTCCCAATTCGTCAATGAACTTTTCCATCTTCTCGCGGCGCTCGTGCCAGGACATAGGCTGCGCCTCCAGCACCGCGAGGATGTTCTCTTCTACCGTTAGTTTGCGAAAAACCGAGGCTTCTTGCGGGAGATAACTGATGCCATACTGACGGGCCCGTAGATACATGGGAACGTCGGTGATGTCCTGACCGTCGTACAGCACGCGGCCAGTATCAGGAGGGATCAGGCCAACGATGGCGTAGAAAGTGGTGGTCTTGCCTGCGCCGTTAGGGCCTAATAATCCAACAACTTCGCCCTGTTCGACCCGCAGGCTGACACCATTTACGACGCGGCGGCCACGATACGATTTGCCGATTTCTTCAGTGGCCAAGGTACGCATTTATCTTGCCATTTGTCTTTTTTATCTGGCCACTTGCGTCTGAGTTACCACAGGAGTACTTGCTTCGCCTTCTACGAGCACCCTATCATCGCGTCTAAAGAAAGTCAACGAAACCCCGGTAATCTTGCCCTGTTCGGCATCAAAAATGCTAGGCGGTCCGCCCGTGAGCACGAACTTGTCGTCGGCGGCGGTGTAGACCAGCCTCTGGCCCTCGGCGCGGCGTTTGGGTTGCTGGACGACGACGTTCCTTCGGCGACCATGCGATCGAGCTGCCCGAGACCGGCAAACGATTGATTGCTCGAGGTTTGACTGCGGCGCAGGAGGTAGGCATCCACTGTGTTGGCGGCCGCAGTAAAGTCGGTGCCTTTGGCCGTGACCCCGCCCTCGTAGTGGACTCCAGCGCTCGGAGTCGGCGTAGGTGAGCCGGGTCGCGGTGATGGTGATCGGGCTTGATCCTCCCAGGCGGGAAGCCTATCCCGACCCTTTGCTTGTCTCCAGGGCCACTTCCTGAACCCGGTTTCCCGTCTGGGGATTCTCGCTTTGAACCTTTTCGCCTTGAATCAGAATTGTCTGGACCGGCTGGCTAGACGTGCCTTGGGCGGTGACGAACCTACGATCGCGATCGAACTGGATCGACGGGGCCTCGATCACGTTCGCGTCTTGCCACAGACGCGCGCTGCCCGTGTACAAGGCAATGCCCGGGCTGTTGTGGACAGTCATGCTGCGGGCCGTGACATGAATCGGGGAGGAAGACGCCAGAAGCGCGCCGTCCGGTTGCTCCTTGAGTTCGCTATACGTGCTCTTGACGTTGCCTTCGGCCAGCGCGTCGCCGGTGGCGCGGTTGATCCGGATGGACTTCGCGGTAGTCGCCATGCCGCCATTGGCCACGCGCGGACTGCCCGTCAATACCAGCATCTGGTCGGCAGGAGTATAGCGGGCGCTGTTGGCCCAGGCCTGCATGCGCTTCTCCGGGCCCTGGCCGTCGCTGTAAGTGACGTTGCCCTGTTGCGTGATGGATTCGATTCCGCCTTGCGGTAGAAACACCGCATCTACGGATTCGCTGGTGCTGACGCGGTCGGGCTGCCCGGGGCTCGAGCTGACGATGCGGGCGTCGGGTGTACCGTAAACGGTGCTCAGGTGGTTGTGGCCCTCGGTGTCCACGAACTGCGCTTCGAATTTGCCCGCGGTCACTACGGTACGTTGCATCGGTGAAAATTGCGCGGAAGGAACTCGTGTCGAACCAGGACTGGCTTCCTGCGCGGTGGCGATGGTGATCCGCGCTGCACCCGAAGTCACGGCACGCTTAAGGATGTTTCCCTGCGCGACGATGAAGTCGATGACCGGGGCGGTGAGTTCGAAATCCTGCGACCCCGAATTACTGCCCGGTTTCCCGCCTTGCGCCTTCTGCGTAAGGCGCGCTCCGTCGACCGCCTGCACTCTCTGCAGCTGGTTCGGGCCAGCGAAGCTGAGGATGACGCGCCCGGCATCTCCCTGCACGGCCTGAACTCCGGTCTGTTCAACTTGAACGTTCCCACTCAGGGTTGCCGTGCGAAGCAGGTCCTGCTTTCCCGTCAGAAGGAACTCCGCCTGATCCGCTTGGCCGCGAATTTCTGACGGCTGTTCTGCGCCCGCGATTGAGTGTCGCCCCGCCCGGGTTTCGGTCTGAACATTCCCCGTGGCCAGCACGCGCTCAACATGGTTTTCGGGACCAAGTTGAAAGACAGCTTGATCCGCTCGCAACATTCCACCGTCACGCTCCAGACGAGGGTGGTCGAGCACGATCTCGCGCGGCTCATTCGTAATGATCCCGTGCTCGGCCTCGATGACCGCCGCATTCGCGCCACTAAGCGTCACATGAATCTGCGAGGACAAGGTCAGCGTATTACTCTTGCTCGCGTATTTCACGCCCACGGCCCAGCCCTCGGCTTGCGGCGTTTGAAATTCGACCCGCGCGTCGGTCGAGGCGTTTCCGGTTTCCTTGTTGAAGACCAGGTCGCGGGTCTTCAGGTGGATCGGGTTTTTCAGTTCCTTCGGTGTGGATTGATCGGGACTCGCGAGGCCCGCCGGGTTCGCCACCAGATCGATCTGTACGTCGCCGTTGGCGGTGACGTCGCCCGTCTTCTGGTCGTAGGCGAAATCCTCGCCATAGATCTGGTCAAAGCGCGAGGAGTCGCGCCCGTAGAGCACGATGCTTACGTTGTGCAACTCGGCCCGCCCGTTGAGCCTGAACTCTTTAAGATCGCTGGCCTCGATGGTAAAGAGGGTGCGTTTCCCGTCGGACTTGGAGAATTGAAATCCACTGGCGGTCTGCTTGATGTCGTACCCGATCTTGCCGGGGATTTCCTTCAAGACATCGCGCGCCCGCCAACGCGCGTAAAAATACATCCCCGCCACCACCAGCGTCAGCAGCACGGCGGTGGCAGCCAGCAGGCGGCGCAGATGATAGACCTTGAGCGGCATCAGGGTTCAGTGTAATGCAAAGGGGCTACTGCGTCGTTGGTCGTTGGTCGTTGGTTGTTGGTCGTGGGCGAGAGGAGATGGCGGGCTGACGACGAAACAGCAAACGACGAACGGCCAGGCACAGGACCGCCGGCTGCCTCGTCTAAACTGGTAAGGATGACCACGGAATTTCCGCCTCCCCTGCTGGACTGCCATAACCTTCTTGTGATGCGAGGACAGAAGATCGTGCTCGACGAGTTCAGCCTTCGTATCGGCCCCGACGAATACGTAGCCATCCTCGGACCCAACGGCTGCGGCAAGTCAACGCTGATCAAGACCATAACGCGCGAGTGCTATCCCGTGGTGCGGGACGATTCATGGATGAAACTCCTAGGCCACGAAGGCTGGGACGTGTTCAAACTCCGCGAGCACATGGGAATCGTCTCCAACGATCTGATGTTGTCGGTCACCGGCGAAGCCAGCGGCCGCGACGTGGTGCTCTCGGGATTTTTCAGCAGCACCGCGATCTGGCCGAATCACACCGTCGATCCCGAGAAGATCCGCCTTGCCGATGCCGCGCTGGCTGAATTAAAGATTTCGCATCTCGCGAACCGCCCGGTTTGCCAGATGTCGTCAGGCGAAGGGCGGCGCGTGCTGATCGCGCGGGCGCTGGTCCACAAGCCTCGTGCCTTGCTGTTCG
>CAWGRZ010000014.1:0-244794 GCA_963825155.1 uncultured Acidobacteriaceae bacterium
GGCGGGCCACGATGCAATAGCAAACTTTGGTAATGGTCTGCTTGCGCTGCTCGATGTTCTTGATGAGCTGGATGGCGCTCTTGTAGCGCTCTTTCACGTAGTCGCGGGTGCTCTTGTCGTTGCCGCCGTCGCGGGTGACCAGCTTTTTGTAGGCCGGATTCAGGCGAAGCTGGGGCAGATCTTCATCGTTCATGATCACCAGCCACTCGTCGCCGTGCTTCACGAAGGCTACGTCGGGTTCGATGAGCCTGGGCCTGGACCTTGTTGTAGCGCAATCCGGGACGCGGATCGAGGGTGCGGATGTAATCGAGCGCCTGCTGCACGGCTTCGATGGGGCGGCCGATCGCCTTGCCAATTTCTTTGTGCTGCTTGTTCTGCAAGCCTCGCAGATGGTGGTCGACCACGGCGATGGCATCCTGCAGCACCTGCGCCGTGCCGTTGCCGTTTTTGTGCAGCGCCAGCTGCGCCTGATGATAACGAAGCTGACAGAGCAGGCACTCGCGTAGATCGCGGCAACCCACGCCGGGAGGGTCCAGTTGCCGAACGACTTCCAAAGCCTCGACCAGGTCCGCGGGAGTGAATCCCGGTTTGTAAGCAGCCGCTGCTGGGGGAACGACTGGCTCCGGCGTCGGAGCGACTGCAGCGGCGGAATCTCCTGACCGGGAGGCAAACGAAGCTTCCCGCGGTAGCTCTTCAGGTTGCCCACCCGCAGGCGCGACTTCCGAAGTCTCGTTGTAATCAAGGCCGGCAGCGCCCAGAGCATCGAGTTCAGGATCAGCGGGCTCCGCCGTTTCTTCAGAACCTGAAAGCTCAGGCTCGGTTGCGATCTCAGCCAGGCCCAGAGCCTGGGCCTCGCTCACAATATTTTTGGCGGTTGCGGCGTCGGCTTCCGGCGATGCCGGTGGCGCCACGCCCAGCAGTTCATCGTCACTGGCGATCAGGTAGCCGTCTTCGTTCAGGTTGCCGATGATCAGGTCGGCGGCCTCGCGCACTTCGGGCCGCAGGCTCAGCGCGCCCAGTTGCCAAGCCAGGTGGTCGGTGAGGTTGGTCGGCTTGGAGAGAAAATTCTCAAACGACGGGCGCTCGATCTCCTCCATCTCGCTGTGGGTGCGGTAGCCGGGATCGAGATAATCCTGAAAGAACGAGCCAAAATCAATCTCTTCGAAGGGATCTTTCTTTTCGACGGCGGCGATGGGATTTTCTTCGTTGGTGGCGGCAGCGGCACGCTCGCGGTCTTCTTCCTTCTTGCCCACTTCGTCGAGCAGCGGAACCGATTCTTCCAGCTCTTCGAGAACCGGGTTCTCCACCATCTCGGCAGTGATCATGTCCTTGAGCTCAAGCTTGTTGAGCGCAAGGACCGAGACCATCTGCACCAGGCCCGGAGTGAGGATCTGGCGCTGCGAGAGCTTGACGCTAAGTTTGTGCTGCAACAGAACCATGAGATCGGCCTAACTTCGTAAGTCGTAATGACCCGGTGGTCGCCTCAGCGCCTAAAGGCGTTTCCCTTAGTGAGCTGTGGCGGCACGGCTGAAGCCGTGCCCTTCCCAAAATCACACCAGCGAGAAACTCTCGCCCAAGTACACGCGCCGCACTTCCGGATCGCCCGCCAACTGCTCGGGCTGTCCATGACGGAAAATTCTGCCGTCATCGATGATGTAGGCCCGGTCGGTCACGGAAAGCGTTTCGCGCACGTTATGATCGGTGATCAGCACTCCGATGCCGCTGGCCCGCAGACCGCTGATGATCTTCTGCAAGTCGAGCACGGCGATGGGATCGATCCCCGAAAACGGTTCGTCGAGCAAAATAAACGTGGGATTGATGCACAGGCAGCGCGCGATTTCGACGCGACGCCGTTCCCCACCGGACAGGGCATATCCACGGTTCTGGCGGATGTGCTCCAGTCCCAACTCGTCAATAAACTTTTCCATCTTCTCGCGGCGCTCGTGCCAGGACATCGGCTGAGCCTCCAGAACCGCGAGGATGTTCTCTTCTACCGTCAGTTTGCGAAAAACCGAAGCTTCTTGCGGGAGATAACTGATGCCATACTGACGGGCCCGTAGATACATGGGAACGTCGGTAATGTCCTGACCGTCGTACAATACGCGGCCAGTATCGGGAGGGATCAGGCCAACTATGGCGTAGAAAGTGGTGGTCTTGCCTGCGCCGTTAGGGCCTAATAAACCAACAACTTCGCCCTGTTCGACCCGCAGGCTGACTCCATTTACGACGCGGCGGCCACGATATGATTTGCCAATTTCTTCTGTGGCCAAGGTACGCATTTATCTTGCCATTTGTCTTTTTTATCTGGCCACTTGCGTTTGAGTTACCACAGGAGTACTTGCTTCGCCTTCTACGAGCACCCTATCATCGCGTCTAAAGAAAGTCAACGAAACCCCGGTAATCTTGCCTTGTTCGGCATCAAAAATGCTGGGCGGTCCGCCCGTGAGCACGAACTTGTCCTCGGACACGGTGTAAACCAGCCTTTGTCCCTCAGCCCGGCGTTTGGGTTGCTGGACAACGACGTTGCCTTCGGCGACCATCCGATCGAGCTGCCCGAGCCCGGCAAACGATTGATTGCTCAAGGTTTGACTGCGGCGCAGGAGATAGGCATCCACCGTGTTGGCGGCCGCACTGAAGTCGGAGCCTTTGGCCGTGACCCCGCCCTCGTAGTGGATCCTGCGCTCCGAGTCAGCGTAGGTAAGGCTGGTTGCGGTGATGGTGATGGGGCTCGATCCTCCCAGCCGGGCAGCCTTTTCCGACCCTTTGCCACCTCCAGGGCTACTTTCTGGGCCCGGCTGAGTTTTCTCGCCTTGAGCCTTTTCGCCCTGAATCAGAATCGTCTGCACCGGGTGGCTCGGCGTGCCCTGGGCGGTGACGAACCTGCGGTCGCGGTCGAACTCGATGGAGGGGGCCTCGATGATGTTCGCGTCCTGCCACAGGCGCGCGTTGCCCGAGTACAAGGCAATGCCCGGGCTGCTGTGGACAGTCATGTTGCGGGACGTGACATGAATCGGCGAGGAAGACGCCAGGAGCGCGCCGTTCGGTTGCTCCTTCAGTTCGCTATACGTGCTCTTGACGTTGCCTTCGGCCAGCGCGTCGCCGGTGGCGCGGTTGATGCGGATGGTCTTCGCAGTCGTCTCCATGCCCCCGTCGGCGATTCGCGGACTGCTTGTCAGTACCAGCATCTGATCGGCAGGAGTGTAGCGGGCGTTGTTGGCCCAGGCCTGCATGCGCTTCTCCGGCCCCTGCCCGTCGCTGTACGCCATGTCGCCCTGTTGCGTGATGGATTCGATGCCGCCCTGCGGCAGAAAAAACGCATTGACGGATTCGCTGGTGCTGACGCGGTCGGGCTGCCCGGGGCTGGAGCTGACGATGCGGGCGTCGGGCGCACCGTGAACCGTGCTCAGGCGATTGCGGCCTTCGGTATCCACAAACTGCGCTTCGAATTGGCCCGCAGTCACCACGGTGCGCTGCCGCGGCGAAGATTGCGCGGAAGGCACTGGCGTCGAACCAGAACTGGCTTCCAGCGCGGTGGCAATGGTGATCCGTGCTGCACCCGAAGTCACGGCACGCCTAAGAATGTGTCCCTGCGCGACGATAAAGTCGACGACCGGGGCGGTGAGTTCGAAATCCTGCGACCCCGAATTACTTCCCGGTTTCCCGCCTTGCGCCTTCTGCGTAAGGCGCGCTCCGTCGACCGCCTGCACTCTCTGCAGCTGGTTCTGGCCAGCGAAGTTGAGGATGACGCGCCCGGCATCTCCCCGCATGGCCTGAACTCCGGTCTGTTCAACTTGAACGTTCCCACTCAGGGTTGCCGTGCGAAGCAGGTCCCGCTTTCCTGTCAGGAGGAACTCCGCCTGATCCGCTTGGCCGCGAATTTCTGACGGCTGTTCTGCGCCCGCGATTGAGTGTCGCCCCGCCCGGGTTTCGGTCTGAACATTCCCCGTGGCCAGCACGCGCTCAACATGGTTTTCGGGACCAAGTTGAAAGACAGCTTGATCCGCTCGCAACATTCCACCGTCACGCTCCAGACGAGGGTGGTCGAGCACGATCTCGCGCGGCTCATTCGTAATGATCCCGTGCTCGGCCTCGATGACCGCCGCATTCGCGCCACTAAGCGTCACATGAATCTGCGAGGACAAGGTCAGCGTATTACTCTTGCTCGCGTATTTCACGCCCACGGCCCAGCCCTCGGCTTGCGGCGTTTGAAATTCGACCCGCGCGTCGGTCGAGGCGTTTCCGGTTTCCTTGTTGAAGACCAGGTCGCGGGTCTTCAGGTGGATCGGGTTTTTCAGTTCCTTCGGTGTGGATTGATCGGGACTCGCGAGGCCCGCCGGGTTCGCCACCAGATCGATCTGTACGTCGCCGTTGGCGGTGACGTCGCCCGTCTTCTGGTCGTAGGCGAAATCCTCGCCATAGATCTGGTCAAAGCGCGAGGAGTCGCGCCCGTAGAGCACGATGCTTACGTTGTGCAACTCGGCCCGCCCGTTGAGCCTGAACTCTTTAAGATCGCTGGCCTCGATGGTAAAGAGGGTGCGTTTCCCGTCGGACTTGGAGAATTGAAATCCACTGGCGGTCTGCTTGATGTCGTACCCGATCTTGCCGGGGATTTCCTTCAAGACATCGCGCGCCCGCCAACGCGCGTAAAAATACATCCCCGCCACCACCAGCGTCAGCAGCACGGCGGTGGCAGCCAGCAGGCGGCGCAGATGATAGACCTTGAGCGGCATCAGGGTTCAGTGTAATGCAAAGGGGCTACTGCGTCGTTGGTCGTTGGTCGTGGGCGAGAGAGATGGCCGGCTGACCACGAAACAGCAAACGACGAACGGCCAGGCACAGGACCTCCGGCTGCCTCGTCTAAACTGGTAAGGATGACCACGGAATTCCCGCCTCCCCTGCTGGACTGCCATAACCTTCTTGTGATGCGAGGACAGAAGATCGTGCTCGACGAGTTCAGCCTTCGTATCGGCCCCGACGAATACGTAGCCATCCTCGGGCCCAACGGCTGCGGCAAGTCAACGCTGATCAAGACCATAACGCGCGAGTGCTATCCCGTGGTGCGGGACGATTCATGGATGAAACTCCCAGGCCACGAAGGCTGGGACGTGTTCAAACTCCGCGAGCACATGGGAATCGTCTCCAACGATCTGATGTTGTCGGTCACCGGCGAAGCCAGCGGCCGCGACGTGGTGCTCTCCGGATTTTTCAGCAGCACCGCGATCTGGCCGAATCACACCGTCGATCCCGAGAAGATCCGCCTTGCCGATGCCGCGCTGGCTGAATTAAAGATTTCGCATCTCGCGAACCGCCCGGTTTGCCAGATGTCGTCAGGCGAAGGGCGGCGCGTGCTGATCGCGCGGGCGCTGGTCCACAAGCCTCGTGCCTTGCTGTTCGATGAACACGAGCCCATTGAGGTGGAGACTACCCTCATTCTCGATTGCTCAAAGGCAAAGAAGGGAGAGACGATAACCTGCCAGTATCTGAAATGGTCAGGCTTAATGATGCCGATGTTGCCAAAGAGGGAAGCGTTTCCAGGTGTCGCTCGGGTCCCTTGAATGCTGATAAGTGTCGCAATCAGGCGTTAACACAAGTTTGGCGCCGTCTGTTCGCCCCAGCAGGGGATTCTGAGTGCTATCGGCCGGGTGCCCCACTTCTCGCCGCCTTTGCGAGAAGTGGGGATTTTTGTGGGACGCAACACCTCAACGACTTCCTCGAATACACTCTCACTGCCAATCGAATGTGCCAAAAGCTCGCTGAAAATAATCAGGTTAAGCATTGGCGTCGCGTCCAGACCCAAATCCATCTGTCCGAAAGCACATTTCCGTGTTCGTCCCCGAACAGCAAATTCAAACTGCATTTTCCTGCAGCTTGACATCTCGTTTGGCAAGCGACAGAATCACTCGCTCGGTCGCTTCCGTTTGCTTGGCGAACGTTGCCGAATCATAGCTCTCGGTTTGCCCCGCTGGTCTCACCGAGAAAAATGGAGTCTGCTATGCCCAAAGCCGCTGTCCTTAAGACGCGTTGGTCCACTGCGCTGCGCGCGCTATGTCTGGCCCTCCCAGGTTGTTTCTTGTCACAATTGTTTTCGGCTTCGGCGAGCGCCCAGATCAACTTCCTTACCGCGCTCAATTTCCCCGCCGGGGCTGCAAGCGATTTCGTCGTCACCGGCGATCTCAACGGTGATGGGATCAGCGATATGGTGGTCGTCAACGGAGGCGTCAGTGTTTTTGTGGGCCGAGGGAATGGAAGATTCGACAGGCCTCGTACTTTTGCAGCTGGAAACGATCCAACCGCCGCCGTGCTCGCCGACTTCAATGGCGATGGGCACCTAGATCTCGCAGTCTCGAACCTGCTCGATTCCACGGTCAGCATCCTCCTGGGCAACGGCGATGGAACCTTCCAGGCGAAAACCGACTACGCCGTGGGAGATTTCCCCGCCACAGTTGCGGCCGCCGACTTCAATCATGACGGCAGGGCGGATTTGGTGGTGCTCAATCAAAACGGCTATTCCGTCAGCGTGCTCATCGGAAAAGGCGACGGGACCTTTGCGACCGCCGTCGATTACCTCGTGGGACTAGCTCCCAATTCCCTCGCCATTGCCGACGTCAACCTTGACGGCGAGGTGGATGTCGTCACCTCGAACGTCGGTACAGTCAGTGTCTTGCTGGGAAATGGCGACGGAACTTTTCAACCCGCCACGAGCTTCTCTGGCGGCACTTTCGCCGGATCAATTGTTGCAGCGGACTTCAATGGCGACGGCAAGCCCGATCTTGTAATCACAGATCAGGATAACGGCAACGTGGATTTCCTGGGGGGCAACGGCGATGGAACCTTCGCAGCACCCAAAGAGGTGTTTAACGCATTTCCGCCCCAGGCCTTGCTGGCAGCCGATTTTAACGGGGACGGCAAGATCGATCTAGCCTTGGCCACCCGGGGTTTCGTCGACTCTAATGGAAGCCTGTTCATTTTGCTCGGAAAGGGAAATGGAACCTTTACCCCCACCGTCACCTACGATGGCGGCTATCAGCCCTTCTCCATTGCGATGGCCGACTTCAACCGCGATGGAAAGGTTGACTTGGTCACTGCCAACGATGCCAATCAGGGGAGTGCCAGTGTTTTGCTCGGCAATGGCGATGGAACCTTCCGCGCAGCCCGTACTTTTGCGACGCTGCCAGGGGCATTTTCCATCGCCAAGGGCGATTTCAACCATGACGGAAAGATAGACGTTGTCACCGCCGATCTCACCAGCAATATGGTCAGCATTCTGCTCGGGAAGGGCGACGGCACGTTCGGTAAGGCAAAGAACTATGCAACCGGAGTGGATCCCGATTTTGTTGCGGTTGCCGATCTGAACGGCGATGGCAAGCTCGATGTTGTCGTTTCCAACCAGTTCGGCAACAGCGTCAGCGTCTTTCTCGGAAACGGAGATGGCACACTAAAGCCGGCCGTCAATTATGCGGTGGGAACAGAACCGTATTCCATCGCCATTGCAGACTTCAACGGCGATGGGAAATTGGATTTGGCTGTCGCTAACAATTTTGACCTCAATATCGGCTTGCTTCTCGGGAATGGCGACGGAACCTTCCAACCTCAGACGACCTGGGGACCGGTTTCGTATCCTACGTCGCTGGCGGTAGGTGACTTTAATCGTGACGGAAAGCCCGACTTGGCCATTGCAGACTCTGGCGACGGTACGGTGAGCATTCTTTTAGGGCATGGCGACGGCACCTTCGGATCGCCCGTGGCATTCGCCGCCGGCTCATTCCCGGCGTTTGTTGCAGTGGGAGATTTCAACGGCGACGGCAAACTCGACCTCGCCGTGGCCGACGAAAACGATACTGTAGTGAGCGTGCTTCTCGGCAGTGGTGGCGGAAACTTCCAGTCCGTGCAGACCTACCAAACCGGCAATTCGCCGTCTTTTGTTACCGCCGCCGACCTCGACGGAGACGGCCATTTGGACCTTGTTGTCAGCGCGATTTCCGGCGGCCCGTTGACCATTCTTCCCGGCAAAGGTGATGGAACGTTCTTGCCTGCGCTCCATTTTACCTTGGGATCGGGGCCGATCAGCGTCGTCGTGGGGCGGCTCAATCGCGATTCAAAACCTGATCTGGCGGTCGCAAACGGAACAGGCGTGATTGTCTTGTTGAACACTACCCATTAAGGACTAATGCCGGCATCAGGCAATGATTCCGCGTCATGCTCGCTTCGCGCTTGCCTCAAGGTCGTACCCCGATCGCGATCTCAAATAAATGTCTTGGGGAACATGACCATTTAGGGTGGAGTCTAAATCCAGTATGGCGACACCACCCGGAAGATGGGTCGGATACGCACTGGCAATCTCTGGCTTGTCTCTCTTTTCGACACTTACACCTTTCTGCGGACAAACTGGTCCCGCTTACATGTCCCGATGTACGCCCCGACCGAGCTTGCGCTCGGGTACTCATTAGCGGTGGTGGGACTAGTCGTACTCTTGGCTGCCCCGGTTTCCCAACGTTCTTGTTTTCCTATGCGTGCATCCCCGTCCGCTCCGCTTGCCCGGAAGTCCCGTGCCGGCCCGCAACCTTCGCTCCCTCAGCGTGCCACTTCCGCGCCAACCCTTCCAGTTGCGCCAGAACCTTCTCAATATCTTTCATGCGGTCCGTAATGCCGTAGGTCACGGCCGGCGGAATCGTCGGCTCGTAATGCCGGAACACAAATCCCTTGTCCTCCAGCGTGCGCAGCCGTTCCGTCAGCACGCGCGAAGAAATGCCGGCGACATTTTTCTTCAGCACGCCGAAGCGCATCGGCCCGTTCGTGCTTAACGACCACAGGATGTGCAGCGTCCACGGCCGGGTCAACAGTTCCAGCATTCCCCCGATGGCGCAGGGAGAGGGAGATTGGGCGGATCGTTTCATGGTAGTCACCTGATACTAGGTTACTTTAAAGTGCCTGATATATAAAGAGCTGACAGTTATTTATTATAACCAACAAAATCTTCGCCTCATCCAATGCAGGTGTACGAGGAGGGTCTCAGATGAAATTGCTTCGCATTGATTCCAGCGCCCGGCGCAGCTCCGTTTCCCGCCAACTGACCAGCCGCTTCGTGGAAGCGTGGAAACAGGAACATCCTCACGGAGAAGTGATCGAGCCGAGGAAGCAACGAGGGCGCGATGTTCCTTCGCGCCCTTCGCGCAAACTGCTCCAAAGGCTCCAGCTTACGCTGCGGTCTCATCGGCCGCGGGCGGGGTGAACGGCTCATCGTAACTGCCGCCATAGATCGCAGGCACTTTCGATCCCATGGGCCGCAAGTACGTGGTCAGCTCGCCGCGATGGTGGATGCTGTGGTTGTTGAGAAAGCCAAGATACAGCCCAGCCGGCAGGTTGAACACGCCAAAGAAGCCGATCGGCGTCAGCAACTGCTCCGGCGTCATGGCCGCCACTCGCGCCAGGCCGCGTTTGATGTTCTCGTCATACCACGCCACCACTTCGGCCGAGGTTTGCGGCTTGCGCTCCGGGTTTGCCATGTTGAATTTCAGATCCGCAATGCCATCCAGAAACTGAACGTCGGTATTCGCGATGTGCCACGCCAGTTCCTTCGCCGTCCGCGCGCAGGGATCGGGCTTGTAACTCGAGGCCGAGTCGGGCACGGCCGCGATCACTCTCATGGTGGTTTCGGCTTCCCGCGCAATGCCGTCGAGCATCATCGCGCGATAGCCGAGAAGAAATTCCGGACTCAGGCCTTGCGACATAAATTTTTCTCCATCAGGATTTGTGCTTCCGGGTCGAAACGGCCGGTATGCAAATGCTTTGAACCATTACGCTTTGAAGCATGAAAGACGGGCGCAAGCCGCGCCCCTCCTGCACTTCACCGGTCGGGATTATACGCCCACCGGCTGCTTGCCGTGCACTTTGCTTCCGACCGGGACGGGCGTGAGCCAGCCGTGGCGGTCGGACTTCTCTCCGCGCACGATGGCGTAGAACTCTTTCTGCAGCGCCTTGGTAATTGGCCCCACGACACCTTTGCCCACCTTGATTTTGTCCACCGAGCGGATCGGCGTGACCTCGGCGGCGGTGCCGGTAAAGAAAGCCTCGTCGGCGATGTAGAGCATTTCGCGCGGAATCATCTGCTCGACAATCGGAATGTTCAGGTCGCGGGCAATCTGGATGACCGAGTCGCGGGTGATGCCGGGCAGCACCGAATTGCCCAGCGGCGCGGTGATCAGCTTGTCGTGGTGCACCAGGAAAATGTTTTCCCCCGAGCCTTCGCTGACGAATCCGCTGGCGTCGAGCGCGATGCCTTCTACGTAGCCGTTCACAATCGCTTCCATCTTAATGAGCTGCGAGTTCATGTAATTCGCGCCCGCCTTGGCCATCGCGGGCAGGGTGTTCGGGGCCAGCCGGGTCCAGGAAGAGACGCAAACGTCGCAGCCTTCCACTTCGCCGCCCAGATATTTTCCCCAGGGATAATTAATGATGTAGACCTCGGTCGGCGAGTTGAACGGATTCACGCCGGCCTCGCCATATCCTCGTAAAACGATCGGACGCACATAGCAGGGCCAGGCGCCGTTGTGTCCCACGGTTTCGAGCATGCCCTTGACGATCTGGTCGCGGGTGAAATCCACGTCAATGCGGTAAACCTTGGCGGAATCGAGCAGGCGCTGGATGTGCTCGTTGGCCCGGAAAATCGCGGGCCCGCTGGGCAGTTCGTAGCAGCGGATGCCTTCGAAGACCGAAGAGCCGTAGTGGATGACGTGCGACATCACGTGGATGGTCGCGTCGTCCCAGTTGATGAGTTTCCCGTTGTGCCAGATCTTGTCGGTCTTCTGTATTGCCATGCGGACTCCTTCGGAGGATTACAAAACATTATAGCCGACGAGAAAGGTCTCAGCTCTCAGCATTCAGCTCTCGGCGACCCCATTTTTGCGGGTCCCGCCGGCGGCGGCTGGCTTCGCGCGTTCCGCGGGGAGTCCGGCTCGGGCTGCGGGTTTGCGGCGGGTCGGATCTATGGAATTCTGCCTGGGGGCTGGCAGCATGGGGGAGCCGGGGTCAACGTTCCCACCCTGTCGCAAAGTGCGCGACAAGGGTGGGGCACCCTCGGCGTCTTTACACACTTCACCTTCGGCTGCGGCGGAGTAGTCGGGGACCTGGCGGACCATGCCGCTGTGGTTCTCGAAGCGGGCGCGGCGGGAATTCTTAACGGCGATGTAGAGGGCTTTGAGGATGAGCTCGGCGCGGCGCAGGTCGATGGTGTTGCGGGCGAGGGCGTTGATGACTTCCATGAGGGAGGACTGGATGGCCTCCTCGTCCTCGATGAGGGCGACAGGGTGAAGGCGGGAGTTGGTGGGGATCTGGACGCCGCGGATCATGCGCTGATGGAAGTAGCAGAACTGCTCACCGCGGAGAGCAGGGGAGCCGCAACGGACTCCAGTGACCTTGATGTGAGTGCAGACCTTGACGCTGGGGTGAACCGGCATATTCATACCTCGAAAAGTTTGATACCTTTGAGCTAAATACTTTGCTTCTTTGGAGTTAGGGTCGTTGGATATGACGACATCGGCGCAAAATACTGCGAACTCAGGGTTTAGGTGGAAAATATTGCGAACAAAGGACCTAACGTCGAAGGGGTGGGAGGGGTTCTTTCCCATTTTGGGAAAGACAATGGATTTCTTGTAGCTAAGGGGGGCAGATTGGGGATCGATGGCAGGTGGGTTGCGCATATCCCCAATCTGGCGTGTCTGAAATCCTCGGTCAAGGTTGTACGTCACAAGAAATGGGTATTTTGTTGTGGATGGGTGTGGAAAACGTCGAGGGGCACCCGGCATAGACCAATCCTCGCTCAGGATGACAACCAAGGAAACACTGCGGCCCGATACGGCTGGGCCGCTGGACAGCCGGGGGCGGCTGTCCCCACATGAGCCACGTTTGCGCGGGAGTTCCACGTCCCCGCGTGTCGCAGTTCCCATGTCTCGCAAAAGAGGCGAGACATGGGGCACCCGTCCTCTGACTTGCTAGGCTGCGGGTGGCGTGCGGCGTCGATAGTAGGCGCGGACGGCGGCGTTGCTGGCGGAAGCGGTTACGGCGAAGGCCAGGCCCACGGCTAAACCTTTGTCGCCTGGCAGAACGGTTGTGATCAGGAGCAATGTGATCGGGATGGAGAGGATTACCCAGAGGTAGGCCCATTGCCCCCAGCCGCCAACCGCGAAGAGCATCAGGAGCGCTCCAATCAGCGCGATGGGCAGAGCGAGCAACGGACTGATGGAGGTGCCGGTGACGTCTTGCGGGTGAACTCCTGCCATGAATTCGAAGGAGAAGATTATCAGCAACCAGAGGCCGCCTAGACCGAGAAAGACAAAGCGCAAGGCGAGCCAGGCCTTGCGTCCGAGTGTGCGCGGCCAGGTTCGGCGCGGCAAGGTTTGACTGCCGCCGATAGGGGTCACGGTTTCCACGGTCAGTGGGCGGCGGCAATTGCGGCCGGGCCGGAGCCTGTCAGAGCGGCCTTTGTGGTTGTTCCCGGCAGCTCGTCGCCGCGGAAATACCGGGCTTTGTCGGCACCGGATTTCTGGGCTTCCTTGGCATCCTCGGCTTTCATTTCGGGCATGGCGGCGTAGGGCTTGGAGTAGTCGTTGGCGGCGTTCCAGAAGAGGAATCCGATGCCGCCTTTTTCTTGGGCGGTGGCGACTTGAATCTTGATGTATTCGGGGGAATAGGTTTTGGTGCGCCAGCGGAAGGCTTGCAGCCAGGGGCGGATGACGACTCCGCTGGACTTATTTCCGTCAGGATGGGTGATGAGTTCGAAGCGGTCCATGGATTCGCCGATGAAGTGGGCGGGCTCGTCGCCGGGGTGGGGGATGTTGTCCATGCCGAAGAAGTGGCTGGGGTAGATCATGGGACTGAGGACGTCGCAGTAGTGGGCCATGCCGACGATGTCCTGTCCGGTGTGGGCGAGGTCAACCTGGCGCTGCCAGGCCATGACGCCGAAGACGTCCAAGCTCAGCAAGGCGCCGGTGGGATGGAGTTCGGCGTAGGCTTTTTTGAGGAAGGCGGTGATGACGTCGGTGCGCTGAGGGCCGCGGGGAACGTGGCAGGCGGATTTCGCGGAGGATTCTTGTGCCGGCTTCTGCGCGGTTCCGGATTCTGCCGCTGGCTTCGTTGCGGTTCCGCTCGGCTTCGCCCCTTCGGCTGCGCTCAGGGCAGGCTTTGCGGGACGGCCGAGGCGGCCGTCTCCACATGATTCGGTGTCGGCGCTTGCGTCTGTCGCTGGCGCCGCTCCGGGCTGTGCGTTTTGGTAGAGGAAGGCGGCGTCTTTTTGGTCGCCTTCGGCGGGGAATCTTACGTAGTCGAACTGGATTTCGTCGGCGCCTTGTTGGGCAACGTATTTGGCCAGGGCGATGTTATAGTCCTGGACTTTGGGCTGGGAGGGATCGGTCCAGACCAGCTTGCCGTTTTCGCGCCAGGCTTGATGATTCTTGCGGGACTGGACGGCGAGTTCGGGGTGCGCGACTACCAGGCGCTCATCGCGGAAGATGGCGATGCGGGCGATGGCGTGCAGGTTCTGCTGATGCAGGAAATGGATGAACTTGGGCAGATCGTGAATGTAGACCTTGTGCTGGCCGAGCAGCGGGTGCTCGAAGGGAATGTTGACGGTGCCGTCGGAATCTTTGATGTCGAAGACGACGGCGTTGCCGCCGACTTCGCGCCAGTGGCGGATGATGCGGAGTCCGTGATCGCTGGCGGCCATGAGGCCGGTCAGGTAGATGGCGCGGACTTCGAAGTCTTTGGGAACGGGAATGGTCTTCTCGGTGATGGGCGCGGGAAGGATTCCGGGAATGATGATTGGCTCGTTGGCTTTCAGGATGTTGGAGGATTCCGATTTATGATTCACGGCGCGAATGGCGTCGGCGAGTTCGGAGGAGGTGAGGTAGCTGGTTCGTCCGATGTAACGATGAGCGATGGTCGGGATAGCTTCGCCACGCTTGGCGGCGTAGATTTCAGTGCCGGGAGCGGCGACGGGCTGCAGCGCGGGGATGGTCGCGGTGGTGAGTGTGGTTGCGCTGACGGGTTGGAGTTGGGGTTCCGGGGCCGGGGATGAGGTTGCGGGCTTGGAGGTCTGGGCTTGGGCGGCGAAGTCGGAAGAAGAATGTGGGCCGAGCCGCCAGGCGGCTGCCCCGAAGAGAACGCAGGAAATTCCGGTGACGATCCGAACCGACGAAAGGCGCAAGCGATCCTCCGCTAAATCCCTGATTGCGATAGTAGCCGCGGGGTTGTGCGGTTGCTAGTTACGTGCGGCCAGACACGGTTGACTAACCGAGTACCAAGGGCGCGGGCTGTAGCAGGTTGCTGAAAAACTCTCTTTGTTGATCGAGCGCTCCCTCAGCGGCTAAAGCCGCGACTGATTTACGGCACTTACGGCGCGGCTAGGAAGCCGCGCCCTGTCAAAACTGGGCCCCGATTCGAGTTTTTCTGCAGCCTGCTAGTCATTTAGATGCCCGGTGCGTCTGCCGGGGAGTCGGGGGAGGAGGTTTCCGCGGGGCCGCTCGGCTGCGCCTCGCGGGACGGCCGAAGGCGGCCGTCCCCACATGTGCCGTCCCACATGGGCATTTCCCCAGGTGGGATTGCCAACCGTGCATGTTCCTTTCCCGGATGGTGCAAAGTATTTCTCTTATCTTTCGGGAGGGGGGTGTTTTGAGGTTGGAAAATCGGGGGGGGATAGCGCTAAACGTCGGAGGATGTGGGAGTTCCGGCGCATGCGGCGGGAGGGCATCCGGTGGCCTGACGCTTGCTTAATCCTATAGCAGCCGGGTGCGCCACAAGCTGGGTAGCGAAGGTGGCGGGAACGGCGGATTTTGGGTCTTCCAGAAAGTGGGCTAGAGACACGGAATAAGGCCCACGCAGTCAGGGAATAACAAGAGAAGAGCCGAAGAAATCGGCCTCACGAAAGGGAAAATGTCCGGGAGCCCCGGGCAACGATCTTATGAGAACGAATCTCGCCACAGTGCTCGATCCGAACCGTCGCAGCAACGATGCTGGAGAATTTGATGGCGCCCTGCGCCGCCGCATTGTGGGGCAGGACCAGGCCCTCGAAAAAGTAGTCGAAATCTACCAGATGTTTCTGGCCGGGCTGAACGCGCCGGGGCGTCCGGTGGGGAACCTGCTGTTTCTGGGGCCCACGGGATCGGGGAAGACGCGCGTGGTCGAGGCGATGGCGGAGGCGCTGTTTGGGGATTCGCGGGCCTGCATCAAGATTGACTGCGCCGAGTTCCAGCACTCGCACGAGATAGCGAAGTTGATCGGATCGCCTCCGGGATATTTGGGGCATCGGGAGACGCATCCGCTGCTGACCCAGGAGGCGCTGAACCAGTGGTTCACGGAGAAGCTGAAGCTCTCGATTTTGCTGTTTGACGAAATCGAGAAGGCGTCGGATTCGCTGTGGCAGCTTCTGCTGGGGATTCTGGACAAGGCGACGTTGACTTTGGGCGACAACCGGCGGGTGGATCTGTCGCAGTGCATCATCATTATGACTTCGAACCTGGGTGCCTCCGAGATGACGGATTTGGTGGACGGCGGGCTGGGCTTCGCTCCGAAGGTGGTCGAGGTCAACGGCTCGTTTGACGACAAGATTCAGCGTACGGCGGTGGAAGCGGCACGGCGCAAGTTCACGCCGGAGTTCATGAACCGGATCGACAAGACAGTGGTGTTCAAGACGCTGCGCGACGAACACCTGTCGCAGATTCTGGACATTGAACTGGGCATGGTGCAGCAGCGGGTGCTGATGGCGGCGGGCACGAACCAGTTCGTGTTCAATTGCACGCCGGCGGTTAAAGAGTACTTGCTGAAGGAAGGCACGGATCCGCGGTACGGGGCGCGGCATTTGAAGCGCGCGATCGAGCGTAACCTGGTTTTCCCGTTGGCCAATCTGGTGGCCACGGGACAGGTGAAGCTGGGAGATTTCGTGCGGGTGGACATGGCTTCGGAAAACAAGATGATCTTTGTGAAGGAAGCCGAGAACACCATGGCGCCGGTATTGCTGGAACGGTACGGAGCGGCGGCCGCGACCCAGCCCACGGCGAGGGCGGCGCGCACGGCGGTGAACAATCGCCGCGATTTCGGAGCCAGCCCGTCGGTGGCGGAGAGCAAATAGAGCTGCTAGCTAGCGAGTTTCTAGCTGATAGATAAACCGAACAAGTTTTCCCTTCTCGCCAGAGCGCATCTCGCGAGATCTCACTCGATGGCGCCGGAGCCCTTCCGGCGCCTTTTTTTTGTTCGAGCGAAGACGAATAGGGACGTGGACGGAAAGTGCTGGATTTCTCGTTTTGGCCGACGGACCGTCCACCGGCTTCTGCAGCCCCTCCCTCTCGCGACACACTTTGACGTTTCGGCCTTCAGTGTTGCACAAAGCGCTTCTTGCCGATGCTGCTGGTGGCGAGTATCCCTTGGCTTCCGCCAGCGCTGGTCACTACGGTGTCAATCTCGAGGCCGTTTTCCACGACGACGAAACTGGTTTCCACGGGCGGCCTGCCGTCGGTGAAGGTGATGGTAAAGGTGCCGGTGCAATCGGGGTTTACCGTGTAAGTGCCGGTGGCGGGAGTGTGGGTGAAGTCGGAGACTACCTGGCCGCTGATGGTTACCGTGTCGATCTGAGTGAAACCGCCTTTGCCGTCGAATTGAGCCATGGCGACGCCCACCTGGGGACCAGTGGGCCCTGAACCTGCCAGCTTGGTGCCCTGGACGGTGAATCCATAGTTGCCGGCAATGAGCCGGTTATTGCAGGCAGGGTTGGTGCTCTGTGCGTATGCCGTCCCGAAGGCGCCCAGCGCGAGCAGGACCAACGTTGCGGCAATCGTGAATTGCTTTTTCATAAATCTCCTCGAATCGTGAATTTTGACTGGTGCTTACTTCTTCCCCGGGTCCGGACCGGCTGGATGGCGGAGGGTCCGCGGAGAACGTGTACTCTCTTAGCGTTCTTCCCGAGCCCGGTCAATGGACCCGCGCTAAACCCTTCCTGACTTGCTAAGAGCAAGTGTCGGAGGGAGTTGTCCGGTTTGCTGAACTGGATTCCTGAGGTAGAATGGCAGCCTCTCAGGGGATGCAGCATGACCGCGCCCGCCAGTTCCAGCCGCCGTGTTCGGACCGGACTCTTCGAAATTGATCTGAGTTCCGGCGAGGTGCAGAAGAATGGGCGGAGACTGCCGCTGCAGGAGCAACCCTTTCGCGTGCTGGCGATGTTGCTGGAGCATCCCGGGGAAGTAGTTACCCGGGAACAATTACAGGCGAGATTGTGGCCGGCCGATACCTACGTTGGCTTCGATGAAGGGCTGAACACCGCCATCCGGAAATTGCGGGTGGTCTTCGGCGACTCGGCGGACAATCCGCGTTTCGTCGAGACTGTCCCGCGAAGAGGTTACCGCTTCATCGCTCCGGTGAGCGAAGCTCCTACGAATCAGGCGCCTGAACAAGTTGACACAAAGGCGAATGGTTCCGGCGAACATGGTGAGGCGGGGAGGCCGGCGTTCGCTGAGAGTGGGCAGGCTGGGAGTATTCCCGGTCTCCCGTTACCAACCTCCACAGTTCGACCCTGGTGGCCGAAGGTCAGATTTTGTGTCGCGACCGCCGTGGTCTTGATTCTAGCGGGCGTCACATACCTGCTGATGCGCCCGCATCGGTCCTCTACCTCTGCTGCTACTGCGGGCGCCCAAAAGCGAGTGATGCTGGCGATCCTTCCTTTTCAGAATCTGAGTCAAGACCCGGGACAGGAGTACTTCAGCGATGGGCTGACCGAAGAGACGATTACGGATCTGGGCCAGCTCAGTCCGGAGAAGCTTGGTGTCATCGCCCGCACTTCGGCCATGGTTTATAAGCATACGAACAAGACCGTCGGCCAGATCGGCCGGGAGCTGGGAGTTGACTACATTCTGGAAGGAAGCGTGCGGCGGGAGGGCGGAAAAGCGCGCATCAGCGCCCAGCTGATCCGAGTGAGTGACCAGACCCACTTGTGGGCGGAGAATTATGATCGCCAACTGACCGATCTTCTGGATATTGAAAGCGAATTGGGAAAGACCATCGCGCAACAGGTGCAGGTGAACCTGACGCCGCAGCGGCAGATGGCGCTCTCTAAGATTCGCACCGTGGATCCCGAGGCCTATGATCTGTACCTCAAAGGCCGTTATTACTGGAATCAGAGAACCGCGGCGGGGATGAAAGAGAGCATTGGGTATTTTCAACAGGCTACTGCGAAAGACGCCAACTTCGCCCTGGCGTATGCGGGACTGGCCGACGCCTACAACATCAGCGATATTCTCGGCACCTACTCGGCGCAGGAAAGCCTTCCGCGAGCTCGGGCGGCAGCGGAGAAGGCGATCCAGTTGGATCCTTCGCTGGCCGAGGCGCATGCGGCGCTGGGTATGGAGAAATCGCACTACGAATTTGACTTCCCGGGAGCGGAACGAGAATTCCTGAAGGCGATTGAATTGAACCCGAACTCCGCCTACGCCCACCTGTTCTATTCCAATTGCTACCTGCTGCCCATGGGTCGAACGGCGGAAGCGATTGCGGAAAACAAGAAGGCGCTGGAACTGGATCCTTTGTCATTGCCGATCAATAATTTTATGGGCATGACCTATTACTTTGCCGGGGACTACGACAAGGCGTATCGGCAATTCGAGCACACCATCCAAATGGACCCGACATTTCCTCTGGCGCACGACTATTTTTCATGGTTGCTGGCGATGATGGGCCGCTATGAGCAGGCGATTGAAGAGAACCAAAAAAGCGAATTGCTGTCAGGCAAGAGCCCGGAACAGGCGGCTGCCGACGCGGCCGGCGCACTCGAGGCATTCAAGGCCGGGGGAGCGAGAGGATTCTGGCAGTGGAATCTCAACGACGCTTTGAGACTGCTCAAGCGGGGAGATGGATCGATCCGAGCCAGCGAGATGTCTGCGGCGTACGCAATGGCAGGCGACAAGGATAAGGCTTTTGAATGGTTAGACAAAGCCTACGACGAGCGAGACGGGCAAGACATTACCCTTCTGAAATGCGAGCCGCAATGGAAGAACCTGCGCGGCGATCCAAGGTTCTCCGCTTTCCTGCGGCGATTGGGACTGCCGGAATAAGCGCCATCGATAGGGGCGAGTCACTAAGGCGAAATGCGCTGCCGGGCTTTGCCCGGCCAGACAGCCGGGGGCGGCTGTCCCCACATGAGATTGGACAGCTGGGTCGTGTCCTCACATGAGCTCGGATGGCGGGCTAGGGGCTTACTTTGTGGCGGGATTTGAGGAAGGCGTAGGCCAGGACCAGGGCGGCGATGCAGGCCAGGCCGCTCCACAGGTTCATTCTTGGCGTGAGCCAGGTTTGCACGAGGGCGATCGACACCAGGATGAAGCCGAGGATTGAGCCCCATTCTCCTAGCGGGGAGCGCAAGGGGAGCGCGGCGAGTTCTAGTGTCGTACGGCGGCGGCGGAAGTTCACGTGGGCGGCGAGGGAGACGAGCCAGGAAAGAATCATTCCGGTGAAAGCGGCGCCCACGATGTAGCGGAAGGCGTTGTGCGGCGCCCAGAGTACGAGCGCCAAGGCAAACAGGATTCCAAAAGAAGAGATTAGGACTGCATATTGTGGGGAGCCTTCGTGGTTGAGGCGGCCCAAGCCTGCGGGCGCCCATCCGGTGCGTGCGAGGGAGAAGATCATGCGCGAGGCGGCGTAGAGTGCGGCGTTGGCTCCGGAAAGCGCAGCGGTGAGCACTACGAAGTTCATCACGGCGGAGGCGTGGGGAATTTTGACGGTGCGGAAGGTGGTGACGAAGGGGCTCTCGGTGACGCCGGCGTGATTCCAGGGCATGACGCCGAGCAGGATCATCATGGCGCCGACATAGACGAACGTCAGGGTAAGAAAGGTGAGCCAGACGGCGCGGGGAGTGTCTTGGGAGGAGCGCGATTCGCCGGTGGTGATGGCGACCATTTCGACTCCGCCGAAACTGTAGATGGCGAAGGTCATGGCCACGAGCGGCGACCATGGACCTTTGGGGAAGAATCCACCTTGGGCGTTGTATTGCGGGGTGACGCGGCCGCTGAGCAGCAACGAGGCGCCGATCATGATGAAAGCGACGATGGTGGCGAGCTTGATCATGGAGAGCCAGAACTCGACGCGTCCGTAGGAGCCGACGCTGCGCAAGTTGATAGTGAGCAGGAGGGCGGAGAAAATCAGAATCCAGAGGTAGGAGCGAATGCCGGGAAACCAGTAGGACATGTAGGTAGCGGCGGCGACCATTTCGGCGCCGATGGCGAGGGAGAGACCGATCCAGTAGCCGGCGCGGGCGATGAATCCGGCGAAGGGGTTGAGATAGAGGTCGCCGTAGACGCCGAACGATCCGGCGGCGGGATGGGCGCAGGCCAGTTCGCCGAGGGCCATGGCGACGGTCCAGGTGATGAAGGCGGCAGCGATGAAGCTGAGGATGGCGGCGGGGCCAGCAGCCTCCATGGCAACGCCGGAACCGAGGAGGAGGCCGGTGCCGATGGAGCCTCCGACGGCGACCATCGCCATTTGAGCGGCGGTGAGTTGGTGGCGGAGGCCGGCTTCGTTGGCGGGCGGGGCTGACGGCATGCAGCACGATAGCAAAAAGGTGTGGATTATCGAAACACGGAAGCGATGTTTTGGGGGACGAGGGCGGCGGAGCGTCCGGAAGCGAACAGTGATTTACGCAAGCGGACGGCGGGCGAGGTGGAATCTGGAGCACGGTTTTCGGTATTTCGATGTAGGGGAGGGACTTGGGAGATTCGCAGCCGGGCGGGTTTTCGGTAGGCGAATTGCGGGGTCAACCAGACCGAAGTTCGAAGTCGAAGTACGACGGGAGGCTTGTCATGGCGCACTTTGAACGGATTCGCGATGTGATTTCCGGGCCGTTTAGTCCGGAGGTCATCCGGCAGCGGACGGCGGCGGGATGGCAGATGGTGTCGATTGAATGGCGACGCGAGCTGCCCGAGTCGGAGGCTCCGACCCAGGGCGCATTCAGTGAAGATATCCCGTATGGACTGCGCATTTCGGAGGATGGCCAGCGATTGGAGATCGATCCCATGGAAAATCGGACGCTGATGATCATGATGGAGTTGCTAGTGCAGGACTTTCCTTATTCGAGCATCGTCAGCGATCTGAATGAAAAGGGGCTTCGGATGAGGGATGGCCGGCCCTGGAACCGGGTGGCGGTTTTCAACATGACGCCACGTTTGATTGAGGTGGGGCCGCGCCTGTTCTCCACCGAGGAGTGGAACCGGGTAAGACAGAGGTTCTCTGCGCCAAGATCGTAGCGCAGGTCCGTTGGACGGTTCTGAGGAACTTCAAAATCTGTGAAGGGCAGAGTGGAGTGACCTTCGTAATCGCGGGGGGACGTTCCTGCGTTGCCGGTGGTGGAGGCCACTCCTAGAATCGGAGCAGGGATACTCCGCTCAAATTTCGCATGCCTGAAATCACAAAACGACTGGACCGGGCCGAAATGGCTAAGCGCGTGGAGCGCGCGGAGAAGCTTTTGCAAAAGGGCAAGACTCCCGAGGCGCTGGAGGAGTATCTGCTGGTGCTGCGGGATGATCCGGAAAACGATGTGGTGCGGCAACTGGCGGCGGATTTGTGCCTGTCGGTGAGCCGCAACGGGGATGCCGTCCGGCTGCTGGGCGACCTGTTTGAACGCCAGGTGAATGCCGGAGACGCGACCCGCGCCAGCCTGACTTACAAGAAACTGGCCCGCCATGGAAGCCCGACCTGGCAACAGAAATTCCGCTTTGGACAATTACTGGAAGGCTCGAATCGAAAGCTGGCCGTGGGTACGTACGAAGCCGCGTTGGCGGACCTGGAAAAGCTGGGCAAGAAGCAGGAATCGGCTGAGATACTGGCGCGCATCGTAGCGTTGGAACCGATCCAGGCGAACTTTCTGCGAGTGGCAGAGCTGGCGTCGGAGGCGGGGAATCATAAAGTGGCGGCGTCGGCGTTTCAGCGGGTGGCGCAGTTGGCAGCGACCGAGGGCGGCGATGCGGCGCAATGGTACCAGCGCGCCTACCAGGAGGATTCCGGCGACCAGAGCATTGCGCTGGCTTACGGGAAGATTCTGCTGGCGCAGGGACAGGTTGGGGCGGCAATTTTCATTCTGGAGCCGCAACTGAATTCGGAGCAGGTATCGGCGGAGTTGCGTGAGACTTACGCCGGAGCTCTGGTGGCGGCGGGCCGCTATGCCGAGGCGGAGCCGCTGGTTTGGGCACTCTTTGAGCAGAACCCGGCGCGGGTGCAGCAGGTAATTACGCTGATCGGGCATCTGCTCGACGGCGAGCAGGACGACCCTGCGGTCGCGCTGGCGCGGAAGCTGGAACAATTCCAGCGGCGGCGCGGAGAGCGGCGGCAGTTCATCGCCATCATGGAGGACATCACGGCGGCGCACCGGGCTTCGCCGCTGATGCTGGAGTTCCTCAGCGAGCTGTATAACGCGTCGAATCGCGAAAACGATTACTGCCAGACGCTGCTGAAGCTGTTCGATCTGTATTGCAGCACGGGCGAGTTTGCCAAAGCGGCGGAGTGTCTGGATCGCGCGGCCGAAGTCGATCCGTATGAACCGGGGCACCTGAAGCGGCTGGATCAGCTCAAGGGCAAAGTCGAAGACGCGCGCTTCCGGGTAATCTCTTCGCGATTTACCTCTGTGGGCAAGCCCGCCGAAGAACCGGCGCATGTGGAAGGACCAACGCTGGGGGCTGCGACGCTGCAGGATCTGATGCTGCAGGCGGAAATCCTGGTGCAATACGGGATGCGCAACAAGGCGGTGGAACGGCTGCAGCGAATTCAGGAACTGTTTCCGCGGGAAGAGGAACGGAACGAGGATCTGCAGCGGCTTTATCTGTCGGCGGGGGTAACGCCGCGCTATGCGGGATCGGCGCCCCTGCCTCCAGCGGCGGCGCCCGCGCCAGCCTCGGCTGCCGCACCAGCGGCGGCGCCTGTGCCTGATCCAGCGGCCGACGTGCGCAGCTTTACGCGGGTGGCGGAGATTACTCGCAAGCTGTATCACCAAGGTACGGCCCCGGCGGTGTTGAGTACCGCGGTGAAAGAGATTGGAGCGCATTGGGAAGCGACGCGGTGCATCGCGGCGATGGGCAAGACGGGTCAGTCTCCGACGGCGCTGGATGAGTTTTGTGCCGAAGGATTTAAAAAAGGGAGCGCTTCCGCGGTGGCTGAACTGGTGGCGCGCCTGCAGCAGGCGGTGGATGGACACGAACCGCTGGCGATCAACGACGCGGTGAAAGCGGTGGCCCTGCAGTCGATACGCAAGGCTGTGACTGAACTGGGGGCGGCGTCGATCCTGGCCATTCCCCTGAGCGACGGCGAGGAAACGGTCGGCATCCTGGTGCTGATGCACAACCGGGCCCGGGTGTGGCAGCAGGCGGATATGGTGGTGCTGAAGACGGTGGCGGATCAGATGGTGATCGCGCTGAATAATGCGGGCTTGCGACGGCTGGTGAAGAATCTTTCGGTGACGGATGAGAAGTCTGGGCTGTTGAAGCGGGCTTCCTACATTGATCTGCTGATGGCGGAGAGCAAGCGGGCGGTGCAGAATTCTTCGGCGCTCTCGGTGCTGCTGCTGCAGTTCGGCAAGAGCGCGGCCATGATCAAGGAATATGGCGAGGCGGAAGTGCAGGGCATGATGGAGAGAGTGGGGCAGCTGTTTGGAGCCAACATCCGCTCGAACGACCTGGCGTTTCGTTACGACACGACGACGATCGCGATTCTGCTGGGCGAGACGGCCGAAAAAGAAGCCATGCTGGCGGTGGAGAAACTTCGCAAGACCATCTCCGCGGTGAGCCTGCCGGGGAAAGGTGATTCGAAAGCGCAGCCGGTGCAGTTCTCCGCGGGACTGGCCGAAGCGGTGATTCGCACGGAATACGATCCCGTGGATGTGGTCACCGAAGTGATCAACCGGGCCGAGCACGCGCTGGCGCAGGCGATGACGCAGGGGCCGGGGAAAGTCGTGGCGCTGGGGGCGGCGCTGGCGGCGGGCGCGGTGGCGTAGCGGTTCAATCGTTGAAACATAGACATTGATGATGGCGGCCGGTTTGGTTTTGGGTCGGTCGGTTACTCGTCAATCCTTTCGGCTTGATTCCAGTTTGCGAAGAACGATTCGGATGAGGGCATCGCTTCAGCGACCGCAGCGGCTAAAGCCGGGCGGAGTGGCGTGCGGGTAGGGCACGCCTGAAGGCGTGCCCTGATACGAATCTTCTGTTACGGGCAGTGCGACTGAATTCGATCGTGCTAGTGCGGCACGCCTGAAGGCGCGCCCTGATACGAGTCTTCGTTTCCGGCGGTGCTACTACATTCGAATTGCACCATTCGATCCCAGCGGTGGTCAAGCTTCCTCGCTGACTGCTACACTGAGCAGTTTGGCAAGTCGATTCTCATTGCTCTAACGGAGTTTCTGCCGGGAAAATCATGCTCAAGCCAGGTGACATCGCGATTGTCAGCGGGGCGCGGACGCCCTTTGGGCGCTATTGCGGGAAGCTGAAAGATTTTACGGCGCAGGAGTTGGGCGCGGTTGCGGCTCGCGGGGCGATGGAGCGCTCGGGGATCGAGGCCAAGGAGTTCGATCACATCGTTATTGGAAATGCCCAGCAGACATCGGGCGATGCGCTGTATGGGGCGCGGCACGTGGGGTTGCGGGCGGGGTTGCCGATTGAGACTCCGGCGCTGACGGTGAACCGGCTGTGCGGGTCGGGGATGCAGGCGATTGTGTCGGCGGCGCAGATGATTCAGACCGACGAGGCGAAGATTGTTTTGGCTGGTGGGATGGAGGCGATGTCGCAGGCTCCGTTTGTGATTCGCGGGCGCGACGGATTTACTTTGGCGCCGGGCGGGAAGCTGGAAGATTCGCTGATGGTGGCGCTGCTGGATACTTACTGCGGATCTTATATGGCGAACACCGCGGAGTTGTATGGATCGCAGCAGGGGATTACGCGGGAGCTGCAGGATGAGTTTGCGCTGCGGTCGCAGCAGCGGGCCGATGCGGCTTATAAAGAAGGACGTATACAGGAAGAGTTGGTCCCGGTGGCGCTGCGGAATTCTAAGGGTGAGGCTAGTGGAGAGATGTTGACCGAAGATGACCACCGGCGTCCGCAGACTACGATGGAGGGGCTGGCGAAGTTGCGTCCGGCGTTTGGGAAGAGCGGGACGGTGACGGCGGGGAACGCCAGCGGGATTGTGGACGGCGCGGCCGCGGTGGTGGTGATGTCGCTGGATGAAGTACGGAAGAGGAACATGAGTCCGCTGGGGCGGATTGTGAGTTGGGGGATTGCGGGCGTGGAGCCGAAGCTGATGGGGAGGGGTCCGGTGCCGGCGACGAAGATTGCGCTGCAGAAGGCTGGGTTGAGTTTGGACTACATTGATTTGATTGAAGTGAATGAGGCGTTCGCGGCGCAGTATCTGGCAGTAGAGAAGGAGCTGGGATTCGATCGCGAGAAAGTGAATGTGAATGGCGGGGCGATTGCGCTGGGGCATCCGCTGGGCGCGACCGGGACGCGGCTGGTGATTACGTTGCTGTATGAGTTGCGGCGGCGCAAGAAGAAGTATGGGCTGGCGACGGCTTGCATCGGTGGCGGGCAGGGGATTGCGATGGTGGTGGAGAGTATGAGCTGAATTACTTGCGACCGATGAAAACGAGTTCAAACCTCTTGTTCAATGCATCATTTGTGCTTGTATTGGCGCTCATCGCCGCTCAAGGCGTTTGATCTGTTTCTGGCCTAAACGTTGGAAATCGCTGCAATCGAGATTCCCGCGTGGATATCATCCGGACAGCCCAGGCGGCCGCATGCTGGAGCGATACAGAGCCCGTGATGCGACCCTTGGAGACCGATTTGGTGGGGTCGCCTTGCTGGCAATGGCGATTGGAGGGTTGCTTTGGTTTGTTCATCACTTGTTGGGCGGCGGATTCTAGTGGTGTAGGAGATCGTCTGTCATCCTGAGCGGCGCTCTTTGCCGCGAAGGACCTATGCAACCCGCCGGCAGCATCTGCGCCGCAGGCAGAGTGCATAGGTCCTTCGCGAGACAAAAAGCGTTCGCTCAGGATGACAACGCAGCAAGGAATAATCATGGAAATCAAGAAGGTTGGCGTGCTCGGTTGTGGTCTGATGGGTTCTGGCATTGCGCAGGTTTGCGCTACTGCTGGGTTCGACGTGACCGTGCTTGAGGTTGAGCAGAGGTTTCTCGACAAGGGGTTTGCCGGGATTGAGAAATCTTTGGCGAAGTTCGCGGAGCGGCCGGTCGAGAAGGGCGGAATCACGGCGGCGCAGAAGGACGCGATCCGCGCGCGGCTCAAGGGGACGACCAACAGATCCGACCTAGCGGATTGCGACATTGTGATCGAGGCCATCATTGAGAATGTGGACGAGAAGAAGAAGATGTATGCGTCGATCGATGGGGTGGTGAAGAAGGAGGCGATTTTTGCTTCGAATACTTCTTCGATTTCGGTGACGGAGTTGTTGACTGCGGTGAAGCGGCCGGAGCGGTTTATCGGGCTGCACTTTTTTAATCCGGTGCCGTTGATGAAGCTGGTCGAAGTGGTGCGGACCATTGCCACTGCCGACGATGTTTACGAGACGGCGTACGAGTTCGCGAAGAAGCTGGGCAAGGTTCCGGTGCGGACTTCGGACAAGACG
Organism: uncultured Acidobacteriaceae bacterium; assembly: GCA_963825155.1. GTDB lineage: Bacteria > Acidobacteriota > Terriglobia > Terriglobales > Acidobacteriaceae > Sulfotelmatobacter. Next base: position 26,640 of record CAWGRZ010000014.1, read on the forward strand.
GGATTCATCGTAAACCGGCTGCTGGTGCCGTATTTGCTGGATGCGATTCGCGCGTATGAAGAGGGCGTGGGGTCGATTGAGGATATTGATAACGCGATGAAGCTGGGGTGCGGATATCCGATGGGGCCGTTTACGCTGCTGGATTTCGTCGGGCTCGATACGACTTACTACATTACGCATGTGATGTATGACGAGTTCAAGGAGCGGCGGTTTGCGTCGCCTCCGCTGCTGAAGCGGATGGTGATGGCGGGGTGGTACGGGCGGAAGTCGGGCAAAGGGTTTTATGATTATGCGGATGCGGAGAAGCCGCGGGCGCAGAAACTTTAGCTTCGTTGCCGCAGATTCGTGCAGATGAACGCGGAGTGCAACGCGATGAACAGGTTAATCAGCAAGCGTCTCCGTGGGAACTCCTCGAATCGCCGTTGGTGGTGTCAGGGAACACGGGGTCCTTCGACTGCGGTTGATCTCTGCGCTGGGGCGCAGAGATCAATCCTCGCTCAGGATGACAGCGCATTTTTTGTGCCGTGAAGCCGTGGCAGGATTGAATTTATGAACTTCGAAAACATTCTTCTCGAAAAGAAAAACACGATTGCTTACGTCACCGTCAACCGGCCGAAGGTGCTCAATGCGCTCAACATGGCCACCATGGAGGAGTTGCGGGCGGCGTTTCATGACATCAAGAACGACAAGACGATTCGCGTCGTGATTTTTACTGGGGCGGGGGAGAAGGCGTTTATTGCCGGGGCCGACATCGGCGAGTTGGCCAAGCAGGATGCGGTGACCGGGAAGGAATATACGCATCGCGGGCAGAACGTGCTGAATCTGATTGAGAATCTGGGGAAGCCGGTGATTTGCTGCATCAATGGATTTGCGCTGGGCGGGGGATGCGAGATTGCGATGGCTTGCACCATGCGGCTGGCGAGCGAGAATGCGAAGCTGGGGCAGCCGGAGGTGAAGCTGGGGATTATCCCGGGATATGGAGGGTCGCAGCGGCTGCCGCGGCTGGTGGGCAAGGGGCGGGCGATGCAGATGGTGCTGACGGGGGAGATGATCACCGCGCAGGAAGCGCATCGCATTGGGCTGGTGAATGAATTGACGGCTCCGGCGGAATTGATTCCGCGGGCGGAGGCGATTGCGGCGAAGATTATTGCGAATGCTCCGCTGGCGGTGCAGTATGCGATGGAGGCCGTCAACAAGGGGATGGAGATGACTTTGAGCGAGGGGCTTTATCTGGAGGCGGTGTTGTTTGCGGTGTGCTGCGCTACGGAGGATAAGGCTGAGGGGACGAAGGCGTTTCTGGAGAAGCGGGCGGCGCAGTTTAAGGGGAAGTAAGAAGGCCGAAGCCAGATTGCAGAGATGGCTTCGGAAGTTAGCAGCGATTGCAGTTACTCCACGCGAGATCCTTCGCTCCGCCTGAAAAGCGGCTACGCTCAGGATGACGCCATCAAAGGAATAGGTCACGGCGAAGAACATCAAACTGAAACTGGAGTCGGTTCCTGATCCGGAAGTTTCGGCTCTGGAGGGGGACCTGGATGCTGCCGGGAAGAGCTTTGCGATTGTGGTGGCGCGGTTCAACGCGTTTATTACGGAGCGGCTGCTTTTGAGCGCGTGCGATGGGCTGTTGCGTACGGGCGCGGCGAAAAAAGATATTCATGTAGTGCGGGTGCCGGGGGCGTTTGAGATTCCTTTGGCGGCGCGGACTTTGGCGCTTACGAAGAAGTATGACGCGATCATTTGTCTTGGCTGCCTGCTGCGCGGGGATACGGCGCATTATGACGTGATCGTCAACGAAGTCACGCGGGGGATTGGGCAGTCGGCGCAGGAGACCGGAGTGCCGCATGCGTTCGGGGTGCTGACATGCGAGACGCTGGAGCAGGCGATCGACCGGGCCGGGCTGAAGATGGGGAACAAGGGATTTGAGGCGGCGCTGGCGGCGGTGGAGATGGCGTCGCTGAAGCAAGCTGTCAGCTCTCAGCCGTCAGCTGTCAGTAAAAACACTTCGCCAAGGAAATCGTCGCAAAAAAAGCGCAAGCGCTGATTCGATCCGCATGCTCGAGCTCTGGGGCTTATTTCCTGATTCAACCAGCCTCGTCGAACACTTCCTGTAAACTGAACCTGCAGGGCGAATGAGCTGCTCTTGAAAGCTGAGAGCTGAAAGCTGACGGCCGATAGCTTTCCTATGGGTACACGACGAAAATCCCGGGAACTGGCACTGCAGATGCTGTTTCAGTCGGACCTGGGCAAGCAGGATGCGGAGCAGGTACGGCGCACATTCTGGGGCGAACATGGGGCGGCCAGCGCGGAGGTGCGGGGATTTGCCGACGATCTGTTTCGGGTGGCGACGGACCGGGGCAGCGAGATTGACGGGCTGATCGAGCGGCATGCCGAACACTGGCGCATGGAGCGGATGGCGGCGGTGGATCGGAATCTGCTGCGGGCGGCAGTGGCGGAGTTGCTGGCGTATCGGGAGACTCCGCGGGCGGTGGTGATTAATGAGGCGCTGGAAATTGCGCGGAAGTTTTCCAGTCTGGAGTCGGTGCATTTCGTCAATGGCGTGCTGGATAGCATTGGAAAAGAGTTGGAGAAGACGGCGTAGGCTGACGCAGCGGCTAAAGCCGGGATTTCTGCGGGCGGTTACGGCACCGCTGAAGCGGTGCCCTGATACGAACCTTGCTGCGCGAGCGCGCTGATACAAACCCGCTGATACAAACCCGCTGGGCGAGCCTGCTGAAACGAACCTGCTGATACGAACCTGCTGATACGAACCTGCTGATGCGACCTGCTGAAACGAACCTGCTGATACGAACCTGCTGATGCGAACCTGCTGAAACGAACTTGCTGAAACGAACCTGCTGATACGAATCTGCACGAACCTCCTGCTACAAACCTGCTGGTACGAACCCGCGGTTACGAAACTGCGCTACGGCTTTGCGGCTACCAGGTTGAAGGTGCAGGGGCCTTGGGCGGGGTCGAAGTTGCAGAAGGGATTCAGGAAGTTGGGCAGGTTGGAGAAGGCAAGCTGGACCATGTCGCTGCCGCCGAGGGCCGTGCTGACTTCGTGCAGCATGCCATCGCTGCCGGCGACGACAAGGGTGCTGGCATCGGCGGTCATGTCGACGCTGACCGGAGTGGCATTGCCGGCAAGTTCGATGCCGGTTACCGCGCCGGTATTGAAGTCATAGACCAGTATGCTGCTGCGGTCGCTGGCGGCAATGTAGAGCTGAGTGGAGTCGCCGGACACGAAGAAGTCGATGGGGTGGATATCGCCCTGGCCCAGATCAATGGTTTGGAGAGGTTCATGTCCCACCAACATGGGGCAGATCGAGGTGGCGGGTTGAGCCAGAGTTGCGGGAGGAATTCCGGTGATCTTCGCCGTGATGTACTGGATGGTGCCGCCATTCTCCAGCGCGGCAAAGTGGACTCCGTCAGGGAGGGCCTTGAAGGCGAGGGGAGGGCTGGAGAGCGGAATGTAGTTGAGACCGGTGAGCGTGTCGGTGAAGAGCCGATTGTCGCAGGTGTTGAATACGCTGACGGCGGGGCCGGTGCTGCCGAGATTGGGTTCGACCACGTAGGCGAAGGCTCCGTTGGTCGAAAACGCGATTGAGTTCACCGTAGTCCCAGGCGGCAGGGGAATCGTTTGCAGCGCTTGCACGGTGGAATAGATGTAGAGATTGGGGTTACCCGCGCTATCGAATCCGAAAATGAAGGTCTTCAAGCCATCGGGCGAAAACGCGGCGGTGACCGCACCGGAGATGTTCAAGGGTGTAATCGAGGTCGAGGTGGCGTTCGCCGTGTTGACGATTAACACCTGATTTGGAGTGTGCAGGGTATCGGAGAAGACGGCGAGGCTTCCGTTGGCGGAGACGGCCAGGACCTTGCCGGTCACAGTGCCCAGGGAGGTAAAGGCGCCGGTGTTGGTGTTCAGATTCGCGGGGTTCATGGACTGGGCGCCAAAATCGCTGCCGAGGTAGGCCTTTACGCCGGCGAGATCGAAGAGCATGGAATTGGGCGAATTGGGCATCGGATTCTCGTTCCCCGTCCGCGCAGCGGTGGTGGAGATACTGTAGATCGCCGTGTCGCAGGTTGCGGGAGGCGTGTGGGCGCAACTCGTGCTGGTTGCAAGAATCGAACTGGGAGATGCGGCGCCGGTGGCCACGCCGGAGATCGCCGTGGTGGCGTAGACGGGGAGAGGAATGAAAGGCGCGGAGATTCCCGAGGGGGTCTGTGGGAATCCGATATTACAGGTGGGAGGGGCGCAGGAGGCGGTCACCGACCCGGCTCCGGCCAAGGGAGTGGAGATGGTGCAGGATTCCGTGCATCCCGTGGCGGTCGACACCACGGCCGGCTTTGATGCGCTCCAGATCAAGGGGATCTTGCTCAAAACGATTCCACCATTCGCGTTGGGCAAAGAGCTGTTTCCCATCACATCGGTGACGGTGGCGATAACGGTTTGTGAAGCTCCTTTGGCGGAGACGAAACTGGTCTGCCCGGACCCGGCGTGGTTCAGTTCCAGCGTAATGTTCTGGATGGGGCAGGTCTCAAAGAAGTTCAGGTTGGTACCGGGCGGGGGCTGCTGGAATGAGGTGCTGGAAACACCGCTGGCGGAGGCGTAGATCTGGGTAAGACCCGGAGTGGCGGCCTTGGCGGTTGCCTGGTTGGTGGGGAAGTTATAGGCGATATTGACGAGCGGGGTGAGGGTGACGACGGCGAAGTCTTTCGCCGACCAGGTGAAGGGACCGACCGAGGCGGTAATGTCGGAACCCTGGCTGAAAGCGTGGGCCTCCACGGTCATGGTCTGGCTTTGGGAGAGGCAGGGCTCCTGGATGGGGAGGCCGTTCAGAAGAACCCCGCTGACCGTAATGTGGTCGATTGGGGGATGCACAAAAACAAAAGTAGGTGGGCTGGTGGTGCCCAGAGCTGAGGCGGTTACCTGAGCCACGCCTGCGCCTCCGGGAGTGCAGGTGGTGAAAGCGGCATCCCAGTGTCCGGCGCAGGCAACGCCATTGGGGGCGATATTGAGGACGGACGTATCGCTGGAGGCAAAGGTGAAGGTAGCGCCGACGGCACCGCCGTTGCCGTTTAGCGCCGACGCGGTGAAATTGAAGGTGTTGCCGAGCTGGACCGAGGTGTTGCCCACGGGGCTGAGAGTGATCCTGGCCGGGTAGGGCGACGGCCCGGACGTGTGATGGCCGCCACACGCGGTGATGCCGCATAAAGAAATGACCGCAACCATCAACCACAAACTACCGGAATGAAGCCTACCCATGCACGCCTCTTTTACCCTTACCCTTGCCCGCGCTGAAAAGTGAGCAGCACGAGCCGCCGAATGAATTGGAAAACTTGTAGTGTAGAGGCTGGAGGCGGAATCAGCAAGCGCGGCAATCCGGGGGTGGTGTCCTAATTTCGGGGACCAAGATTTTTTAACCGCAAAGTACGCCAAGGATTCGTAAAGATCGCGAAGAAAAGCAAGATCGGAAATTAGGACACTACCAATCCGGGAACAGCGGGTGAGTGGGACGCGGGAAGAGAAAAGCCGTGAAACACGAGGGGCACGAAGTATCATGAAGGGATTCATTGGTATGCGCTTGGTCCGTAAGCGTTAGTCGTGTGCGGCTGCTCCTGGGACTGCGGCGATGCGCGCGAGATGGCTCGCTTCGGCGCAAAACGCCGGGCCAGGTTGAATCCGAACGTTGAATCCGGGCGTCGCCGGACCGGTTCCGCGAGCGCTCGGCATTGGGATGCAAAAACGCGGGTTGACGATGTTTGCAGGGGCTTGCTATAGTAGTTGGGTTCCGCGAGTACATCCAGGCTTGCTGTGTGCTGTGAGTTTCTTGTGCGATGGTGTGTGCAGAGGGCTTGCAGCGGAGCTATAGAGAAACGCGTTTCCGGATGAAGTACGGGTTCGGAAACTTTCCTCGCTGAAACGTTCCTGCGGTGCCTTCCGCCCTATTGTGGAAGGATATGCAGGGCAAGGCTGACGAAACGGAGTGCCCCCGGAGTTTGGCCGGGCGCCACCGTCGGCGGCGAAAGTCTAAGGGAATCCAGAATCTCTCTGGTGCGGTTTGCGGAAGCAAACTTGCGCGGTGAGAAGTAATGGTTGGCCTTGTTTTGCTAAACATGAGCCGGCCATGCCCACGGATGCGCGTTCTAGAACAGCAGGATTGAAGCGGTGTGCTGCCTGCCGAAAGTCAGGCTGTGCGCGGCTAAGGAGTGACGAAGAGTGCCTACGTTCAACCAGTTGGTAGCTCAGGGCCGAAAGCGGCCGCGTTACAAAACGGCCAGCCCTGCGTTGCAGGGATGTCCCCAGAAGCGCGGGGTTTGCACCCGTGTGTACACGCAGACGCCCAAGAAGCCGAACTCGGCTTTGCGGAAAGTGGCGCGGGTGCGGCTGACGAACGGCATTGAAGTGACGACGTATATTCCCGGCGTCGGGCACAACCTGCAGGAGCACTCGATTGTGCTGATCCGCGGGGGGCGTGTGAAAGATCTGCCGGGGGTGCGCTATCACGTGATTCGTGGGACGCTGGATGCGGTGGGAGTCGCGGGGCGCATGCAGGGACGTTCGAAGTACGGAGCCAAGCGGCCGAAGAAGGGTTGAGAAGCAGTGGCCGGGTCAGGGACCAGTGGCCAGAGGAGCTAAAAGCTGAATGCCTCGTAAAGGACATATCGCAAAGCGGACCGTGCCGGCCGATGCCGTCTATGGCTCGGATCTGGTGACGAAGTTCATCAACTCGATGATGTGGCAGGGCAAACGCTCGACCGCCGAGGGCATCTTCTATGAAGCCTTGGCGAAGGTGCAGGAGAAGGGCGGCGACGAAGCGCTGAAGCTCTTCAAGAAGGCGGTGGAGAACGCGAAGCCGCTGCTGGAAGTGAAGACGCGGCGCGTGGGTGGAGCGAACTATCAGGTGCCGGTCGAAGTGAATGCCGACCGCCGGACGTCGCTAGGGATTCGCTGGCTGATTACGTATGCCCGGTCTCGCGGCGAAAAGGGAATGGTTGAAAAGTTGACCAACGAATTGCTGGACGCCGCCGCGGGAAAAGGCGCGGCGATCAAGAAGAAAGAAGATGTACACCGGATGGCGGAAGCGAATAAGGCGTTCGCGCATTATCGGTGGTGAAAAAACGCTTTTGGCTCTTGGCTTTTAGCTCTTGGCTTGCCCAAGGCTGACTAAGCCAAAAGCCAAGAGCGAATTTCGAGAGCCCCAGAAAGAGTTAGAACAGTCGTGCCCAGAACAGTCCCATTAGAACGGTGTAGAAACATCGGCATCATGGCCCACATTGATGCCGGGAAGACCACTACGACGGAGCGCATCCTCTTTTATACGGGAAAGACGCACCGCATCGGAGAGGTGCACGAAGGCACGGCCACCATGGACTGGATGGAGCAGGAGCAGGAGCGGGGGATCACGATTACGTCGGCGGCGACGACCTGCACCTGGCGCGACATTCGCATCAATATTATTGATACGCCCGGACATGTGGATTTCACGGCCGAGGTGGAACGCTCGCTGCGCGTGCTGGACGGCGCGGTAGCGGTGTTTGACGCGGTGCACGGGGTGCAGCCGCAGTCGGAAAAAGTGTGGCGGCAGGCCGACAAGTACGGCGTGCCTAGAATTTGCTTTATCAACAAGATTGATAAGATGGGTGCCGATTTTGAGCATGCCGTCGATACCATCCGCAAACGCCTCAGTGCCAAGCCCGTCGCGATTCAATTTCCCATCGGCCAGGAAGACAAGTTTAAGGGCGTCGTCGATTTGATCAACATGAAGGCGATCGTGTGGGAAGACGACACCATGGGCGCGGAATACATTACCGAAGAAATTCCCGCCGACCTGAAGAAAAAAGCGGAAGCATTTCACGCGCAACTGGTCGAGAGCATCGCCGAGAACGACGACGAAATCCTGCACAAGTTTCTGGAAGGCGAAGAGATCAGCGCAGACGCACTGCGCGCTTCGCTGCGCAAGTCAACCATCGCGTTGAAAGTGTTTCCGGTGGTGGTGGGAACGGCATTCAAGAACAAGGGCGTACAGCCGCTGCTGGACGCGGTGGTGGACTACCTGCCTTCGCCGCTCGACGTGCCCGAAACGCATGGAATCAATCCCGATAATGGCGAGGCCATCACGCGTAAGGCGGATGACAAGGAACCGTTCGCGGCCCTGGCGTTCAAGATCATGGCGGACCCGTTCGTGGGGCAGTTGACCTTTATTCGCGTGTACTCCGGTCAACTCAAGACGGGCGATTCCGTGCGGAATGTGCGGACGACGAAGACCGAGCGCATCGGGCGTTTGCTCAAGATGCACGCCAACAAGCGGGAAGAGATCAGCGAAATTCTGGCGGGCGATATTTGCGCCGCAGTGGGCCTGAAGAACGTGGGTACGGGCGACACGATTTGCGACGAGGATCATCCCATTGCGCTGGAGTCGATCACGTTTGCGGTGCCCGTAATTTCGGTTGCTGTGGAACCGAAAACCAAGGCCGACCAGGAAAAGATGGGCATGGCGCTCAGCCGCCTGGCCCAGGAAGACCCTACCTTTAAAGTTCACACCGATCCCGACAGCGGACAGACCATCATCAGCGGCATGGGCGAATTGCATCTGGAAATCATTGTCGACCGCATGATGCGCGAGTACAAAGTCGAGGCGAACGTCGGCAAGCCGCAGGTGGCGTATCGCGAGACCATTCGCAGGCACGCCGAGGCGGAAGGCAAATACATCCGGCAGACCGGCGGCCGCGGCCAGTACGGGCACGCCAAGATCTATCTCGATCCGCAACCCGCGGGAACGGGCTACGAGTTTGTCAACGACATTGTGGGCGGATCGGTGCCCAAGGAATTCATCAAGCCGATCGACCAGGGCATTCAGGAAGCGCTCGAAGGCGGCATTCTGGCGGGCTATCCCATGGTCGATGTGAAGGCCACGTTGTACGACGGCAGCTATCACGATGTGGACTCGAACGAAATGGCATTCAAGATTGCCGGTTCGATGGCGTTCAAGGAAGCGGCGCGCAGGGCTTCGCCGGTGTTGCTGGAGCCGGTAATGGCGGTGGAAGTGGTGACGCCGGAGGATTATGCCGGCGTGATCATGGGCGACCTGAGTTCGCGGCGCGGGCGGATCGAAGGCATGGAGCACCGTGCCGGATCGCAGGTAATAAAGGCGATCGTGCCCTTGGCGGAAATGTTTGGCTATGCCACGCACATGCGTTCTTCGACGCAGGGGCGGGCGGAATACTCGATGCACTTTGCGCGTTATGAGGAGGCTCCGCGATCGGTCGCGGAGGAAATCATTGCCAAGGTGCAGGGGACGGCGAAGTGACTGCGCTTCGCGGGCGTGCGCGAAGCGGGAGTCGGCAGCGATCCGTGAGCGAAGCGAAGAGTTTGAGCTCAAGAGAAGTTGCATAGGTCCTTCGGCGCCAAAAACGGCGCCTCAGGATGACAAAGTTTCGGTGACAAGGGTTTGAGCTAGAAGCTAGAAGCTTTAGGAGCTAGAGGCTAAGGAAATGGCGAAAGAGAAATTTGATCGGAATAAGCCGCACTGCAACGTAGGGACGATTGGTCACATTGACCATGGCAAGACCACGTTGACGGCGGCCATCACCAAGGTGTTGCAGAAGCATAATCCGAAGATCGTGTTCCGGTCGTTTGACAGCATTGATAACGCGCCGGAAGAGAAGGCGCGCGGGATCACGATTGCGACGGCGCACGTGGAGTATGAGACGGCGAACCGGCACTACGCGCACGTGGATTGCCCGGGGCACGCCGATTACATCAAGAACATGATCACGGGCGCGGCCCAGATGGATGGCGCGATCTTAGTTGTTGCTGCCACGGACGGTCCGATGCCGCAGACGCGCGAGCACGTGCTTTTGGCGCGGCAGGTGGGCGTGCCTTACATCGTGGTGGCGTTGAACAAGTGCGATGCGGTCGATGATCCGGAGTTGCTGGACCTGGTCGAGCTGGAAGTGCGCGAGTTGCTGAAGTCGTACAAGTTTCCGGGCGACGACGTGCCGGTGATCCGGCTCTCTGCTTTAGGGGCTTTAAATGGCGAAGAGAAGTGGGAGAAGCAGATTGACGCGCTGATGGAGGCGGTGGACAAGAGTGTGCCGCAGCCGGCGCGCGAACTGGACAAGCCGTTCCTGATGCCGATCGAAGATATTTTCTCGATTCAGGGACGCGGCACGGTGGTGACCGGACGAATTGAGCGCGGCAAAGTGAAGGTCGGCGAGGAAGTGGAGATCGTCGGCTTCCGCGAGACCCGCAAGACGGTTGTGACCGGCGTCGAAATGTTCAAGAAGCAGTTGGACGAAGGCATGGCCGGAGACAACGCGGGCTTGCTGCTGCGCGGCATTGCGAAAGAAGATGTGGAGCGCGGCATGGTGCTGGCGAAAGGCGGATCGATCACTCCGCACACCAAGTTCAAGGCGGAAGTGTACATCCTGACCAAGGAAGAAGGTGGACGGCATACGCCGTTCTTCAAGGGCTACCGTCCGCAGTTTTATCTGCGAACGACGGACGTGACGGGCGTGGCGGAGTTGCCGGCAGGCACGGAGATGGTGATGCCGGGAGACAACGTGAGCCTGGTGATTGAGTTGATCACGCCGGTGGCGATGGAGAAGGGCTTGCGGTTTGCGATTCGCGAAGGCGGGCACACGGTGGGCGCGGGAACGATTGCGGAGATTGTGCAGTAAGCAGGAAAAAAGCGGAGCTTCGCTCCGCGGACAGCCGAGGGCGGCTGTCCCCACATATAGGCAAGACAAACGCGGCTTGCAGCTTGCCGCAGGTTCTTTCCTCCTGGAGGGCCGGGAGGGGTTAGAGAGATGACACAGTGATTGGAAAAGAAAGAATTCGCATCCGGTTGAAGGCTTACGACTATCGCATTCTGGATCAGTCGACGGGCGAGATCGTGGAAACGGCGCGGCGCACCGGCGCGCAGATTGCCGGGCCGATTCCGCTGCCCACGATGAAGAACAAGTACTGCGTGCTGCGTTCGCCGCACGTGGACAAGAAATCGCGGGAGCAGTTTGAGATCCGCACCCACAAGCGCCTGCTCGATATTCTCGAGCCGACGCAGCAGACGGTGGACGCGCTGATGAAGCTCGATCTGCCGGCGGGCGTGGATGTGGAGATCAAGGCGTTCGGGAAAGAGCATAAATAGGGCGCGGGCAGCGCCCGCGGGACAGCCGAGAGCGGCTGGCCCCACTGAGCAGAGTAGCTCCCCAGCCAATAGCGGCAGCAAGGCCATGCTGGGCAGGAGATTGAAATGGCAACGAAGGTTACGGGGATTTTGGGCAAGAAAGTCGGGATGACGCAGCTGTTTGACTCGAAGGGCGATGTGCGCCCGGTCACAGTCTTGCAGGCTGGCCCGTGCGTGGTCACGCAGCATAAGTCGGCGACGAAGGACGGCTACGAGGCGGCCCAGATTGGCCTGGTGGAGTTTGTGAAGGAGTCGCGGCTGACCAAGCCGGCGCAGGGACATCTGGCGAAGAATAATCTGCCGCCGGTAAAGTTCATGCGCGAGGTGCCGCTCGAAATGGATGCGGCAGTCGAGGGCCAGGAAGAGAAGGGCGTGAAGGTCGGCGACCGCGTGCTGGTCGATATGTTTGAGGGCGAGCGGTTTGTCGACATCGTCGGAATCAGCAAGGGACGCGGGTTTCAGGGTGTGGTGAAGCGGCATCATTTTGGCGGTGGTCCGAAGTCGCACGGTTCGATGTTTCAAATCACGGGTTCGATCGGATCGTTCGGCGTTTCCGTCGCGCGTGTTTAAGGGAATGCGCATGTCGGGACACATGGGCAATGCCCGCGTGACCCAGCGCAACCTGCGCGTGCTGGGTGTGGACAAGGACGAGAATCTGCTGGTGGTCGAGGGCAGCGTGCCGGGGCCGCAGGGTGGGTACATCGTCATTACCAAGGCGAAGAAGCCGCCGCGAGAACGGCGCGGATTTGCCGGGTCGGCGACGGTCGATCCGTTGAAGGCGGCCAAGCGAGCGGCGAAGAAGGCGTAAGAGAAAATCAGTGATCAGTGGCCAGTGGCCAGTGGTCAGGAATGCAAAAAGACAATGGCAACGATTGACATACACGATTTGAGCGGCGAGAAGGTCGGGACGCTCGATCTCGCCGACGAGATTTTCGGCGCGGTCAACGAGGATCTGCTGTGGGAAGCGGTGAAGCACTACCGCGCCGCGCAGCGCGCCGGAACGCACAAGACCAAGGCGCGCTGGGAAGTTTCCGGCTCGGGCAAGAAGCTGTGGAAGCAGAAGGGCACGGGCCGGGCCCGCATCGGCTCGATCCGTTCGCCGCTGTGGCGGCATGGCGGCACGGTGCATGGTCCGCAACCGCGCTCCTACGACTACACTTTCCCGCAAGAAGAAGCTGCTGGGCGCGCTGCGCTCGGCGCTGGCCGCGAAGTTTGCCGACGGCAAGCTGATCGTGGTGAATGCCTTCGACGTGAAGGAACCGAAGACCAAGGAATTCCGCAAGGCGCTGGATGCACTGAAGGTGGACACCACGGTTCTGATCGTCGAGGAAGCCAAGCACGAGAACCGCAACCTGGAATTGAGCGCGCGCAACATCGAAGGGCTCGAACTGGTGCGGGGCAACGAAGTGCATCCCTATCATCTGCTGCGCTACGACCGCGTGATTTTTTCGCAGCCGGCGATCGAGAAGCTGCAGGTTTCGCTGAAGTCTGCGGCCTCGAAACGGAAGCACAAGCCGGAAGAGGACGAAGGCGCGAAGAAGGCGACGAGCGAGCGGCGGCGGCGCACGCGGCATGAAAAAGCGGCGGAGGTGGCCTAGCCAATGAAAAGCGCATACCAGATCATTCGCCGTCCGGTGATTACCGAAAAGGGCCTGGCCATCAAGGAGAACCAGAACACGCTGGTCTTCCAGGTGGCGCCCAAGGCGACCAAGACGGAAATCAAGGAAGCGGTGCAGTCGATTTTCAAGGTGAAAGTGCATTCGGTGCGCACGGCCACGTATCCGGGAAAAGAGCGGCGGCGCGGGAAGTTTGCCGGCTACCGTCCGGATTGGAAGAAGGCGTATGTGCGTTTGCGATCCGGCGAGAAGATGCCGGAGTACGCGCAGAATTTGTAAGAGCAGCGATCAGCTATCAGCCGTCAGCGATCAGTAAAAAGCGACGGAGTGAGGCTGAGAGCTGACAGCTGAAAGCTGAGAGCTTTATGCCAATTAAGACATATAGACCGACGACGCAGACGCTGCGCTATCGCACGACGCTGGTCAATGACGACATCACGACCAAGCATCCGCACAAGCCGCTGGTCGAGCCCAAGCCGCGTACCGGTGGACGGCGCAACTCGGGCGATACCACGATGCGCTTCATCGGCGGCGGACACAAGCGCAAGCTGCGCATCATCGATTTCAAGCGCGACAAGACCGGGATTCCGGCGACGGTGATCAGCATCGAATACGATCCGAACCGCTCGTCGCGCATCGCGCTGCTGGCTTACGCCGATGGCGAGAAGCGCTACATCCTTCAGCCGGAAGGGTTGAAGGTTGGACAGAAGGTCGTGAGCGGTCCCGAGGCCGACATCCTGGTGGGCAACGCGCTGCCGCTGCGGAATATTCCGCCCGGCACGCAGATTCACAATCTGGAACTGAAGCCGGGCAAGGGCGGACAGATGGTGCGCTCGGCCGGCGGATCGGCGCAGTTGGTGGCGAAGGAAGAAGAGTACGCGCTGGTCAAGCTGCCTTCGGGCGAGACCCGCAAGATTTCGCAGGACTGCATGGCGACGATCGGACAGGTCGGCAACATCGATCACGAGAACGTCACCATCGGCAAGGCCGGACGGTCGCGCTGGCTGGGAAAGCGTCCGCATAACCGCGGCGTGTCGATGAACCCGGTCGACCATCCGCATGGCGGTGGTGAAGGCAAGACTTCGGGCGGACGGCATCCGGTGACACCGTGGGGACAGCCGACGCGCGGGTACAAGACGCGAAATAACAAGCGCACGGATAAGTTTATTGTGAACCGGCGCAGTAAGTAGCGACCGGAAGGAGATTCCTCACCCGCAAGGAACGCGGGTAGGGAATGACAAAGTTTGAAGAGAGCTGTCAGCTGAGAGCTGACGGCTGAAAGCTGAGAGCTGACTTTATGGCACGTTCAACCAAGAAAGGCGCGTTCGTGGATGGCTACCTGCAGGCGAGGGTGGACGGCATGAATGCGCGCAACGAGAAGAAAGTGCTGCGCACCTGGTCGCGGCGTTCCACCGTGGTGCCGGAGATGGTGGGACACACGATTGCGGTGCACAACGGCAAGAAGTTCATCCCGGTGTACGTGACCGAGAACATGGTGGGACACAAGCTGGGCGAGTTCAGCTTCACGCGCACCTTCAAGGGACACTCCATGAGGGCGGCGACGGAAGTGGCGGCGAAGCCGGCCGGGATCCCGGGCGGTCCGGGAGCGATCACTCCGGCGGCACCGGCAGCCGCGGCGGCACCGAAGGCGTAGGGAAAACGGCTTTTGGCCATTAGCTAAGAGCTAAGGGCTAAGAGCCAAGAGAATACGACTATGGAATTTCGAGCGGAAATGCGTTACCTGCGAGTCTCGCCGCAGAAGGCGCGGCTGGTGCTGGACCTGATCAAGGGACGGCGCGTGGAAGAAGCGCGCAACACGCTGGCTGTTCACCAAGAAGCGCGTGGCGGCGCCGGTGGGCAAGCTGCTGCAGTCGGCGCTCGACAACGCGAACTTTCTCGCCACCGAGAAGGGTCTCGACGTCGAGATCGACAACCTGTATGTGAAGAGCGCGATCGCCAACGACGGGCCGCGCATGAAGCGGATTCGTCCGGCGCCGCAAGGACGCGCGTACCGCTACCAGCGGCGCATTGCGCATATCGAGCTGGTGCTGGCGGAACGCGGGCAAGAGCGCGGAAGCGGCGACGTGGCGCAGGCGGGGCAGCGGCTCCGGCGAAGGCCAAGCGGCGGGCTCCGGCGGTGAAGGCGGCGGGCAAGAAATCGGCAAGAAGAAGGCGGCTGCGAAGTAGTTTTAGGGTTCGCGGGCGAGGGCGCCCGACGCCACACAGGTTTGATTTAGGAGAAGCAATGGGACAAAAAGTCCATCCTTATGGGTTTCGCCTCGGCTTCACCAAGCCGTGGAAGTCGCGCTGGTTTGCCGAGCGGGATTACGACAAGCAGCTGCACGAAGACGTCAAGCTGAAGACCGAGCTGAAGGACAAGCTCAAGTCGGCGGGCGTCAGCTCGATCGAGATCGAGCGGCCGGGCAACAAGCTGCGCATCATTATCAAGACGGCGCGGCCGGGCATCATCATCGGGCGCAAGGGCGCGGAAATCGACAAGCTGAAGGGCGAGTTGCAGAAGCGCACGGCGGGCAAGGATATTTTTGTCGACATCCAGGAAGTGCACAAGCCGGAACTGGACGCGCAGCTGGTGTCGGAATCGATCGCGCTGCAACTGGAAAAGCGCGTGGGCTTCCGCCGCGCCATGCGCAAGGCGGTGGATTCGGCGCTGCGCTTCGGATGCAAGGGAATCAAGGTTCGCGTGAGCGGACGGCTGAACGGAAACGAAATCGCGCGGTCGGAGTGGTATCTGCAGGGGCGTTTGCCGCTGCACACGCTGCGCGCCGACATCGACTACGGCTTCACCGAAGCGCGGACGACTTACGGCGTGATCGGGGTGAAGTGCTGGGTGTACAAGGGCGAGATTCTGCCGCAGAAGAAACGCGAAGCAGCGACGGCGGCGGGCGGATTTTAGGGAAGCGCTAGGCGTGAGATTCGCCGCAAGAAAAGACGGCGATTCTCGCGGCGGGTGCGCAGGTCCATGGCGAGACAGAAAGCGTCTCGCTCAGGATGACAAGAGAGAACTGATTTTATGTTGATGCCAAAGAAAGTGAAGTATCGCAAGCAGCAGCGCGGGCGCATGACCGGCAAGGCCTGGCGCGGGTCCACGCTGTCGTTCGGCGATTTCGGGCTGAAGGTGCTCGAGCCGGGCTGGATCACCGACCGGCAGATCGAAGCCAGCCGCGTGGCCATGACGCGCTTCGTGAAGCGCGGCGGGAAGATCTGGATCCGCGTGTTTCCCGACAAGCCGGTCACCAAGAAGCCGGCCGAAACCCGTATGGGCAAGGGCAAGGGCGCGCCCGATCACTGGGTGGCGGTGGTGCGGCCGGGAAAGATTCTGTTTGAGATGGAAGGCGTGACCATCCAGGACGCGAGCGAGGCCATGCGGCTGGCATCGCACAAGCTGGCGCTGCGGACTACGCTGGTGAAGCGCGAAGGCGCGATGCACTAAGAGACAGCTGTCAGCGATCAGCCGTCAGTAAAACCAAGCTGATTTGGCTGAAAGCTGAGAGCTGAAGGCTGAGAGCTAATTATGAAGGCAGACAAAATCAGGAACCTGACCGACGACGAGCTTCACCATCAGGAGCGGGAACTGGCCGACCAGCTCTTCAAGCTGAAGTTTCAGCTGAACATGGGCCAGACCGAGAGCCTGAAGAAGATTCGCGGACTGCGCAAAGACATTGCGCGGGTAAAGACGATCATGGGCGAGCGCAGCCGCTCCGGCGCAACGGAGAAACGATAATGGCGGAAACAACAGCAACGACCGCGGTGCAGGGCCGCCGCAAGGAAGTGGTCGGGGAAGTTGTCTCCAACCGGATGCAGAAGACCATTGTGGTGAAGGTGACGCGCAAGAAAGCGCATCCGTTCTACGGACGCGTGGTGGCGCGCAACAAGAAGTTCTACGCGCACGACGAGAAGAACGAGGCGCATGTGGGCGACGTGGTGCGGATCGAGGAGACCCGTCCGCTGTCGAAGCTGAAGCGCTGGAAGCTGAAAGACATTGTGCGCAAGGCGGCGCTGGTGCCGGAAGCCGCGGTGGAAGCCGCGGGGAAGTGACTGCGACGCGGACATAAGGGGGACTGACGCCATGGCTGTGATGATGAGATCGATGCTGGAGGTCGCCGACAATTCCGGCGCGCGCAAGCTGCAGATGATTCTGCCGCTGGGCGGTTCGACCGGACTGAACGCCGGTTTGGGCGACGTGATCACGGCGGCGGTGAAGGAGTCGGCGCCCGAGGGCCAGGTGCAGAAGGGCAAAGTGGTGAAGGCGGTGATCGTGCGCACGCGCAAGGAGCACCGGCGGCGCGATGGGACCTATATCCGCTTCGACCAGAACGCGGCGGTGCTGATCAACGATGCGGGCGAGCCGGTCGGGACGCGCGTGTTCGGTCCGGTGGCGCGGGAATTGCGCGAGAAGAAGTTTTTGAAGATTGTGTCCTGGCGCCGGAAGTCATTTAGTACCAAGTTGCGAGTAGTCACGGAGTACCGGAAAATAAAGCCAAGAATTGAGAGCGGGAAATGCGAACAGTAAGCACTGAGAACAAGCGAGTCGATATCCGGCGCAACGACACCGTGAAGGTGATCACGGGGCGGGACAAGGGCAAGGAAGGACGCGTGCTGCGCGTGTTTCCGAATGACAGCAAGCTTCTGGTCGAGCACGTGATGATGGTGAAGAAGCACGTGCGCCCGAACCCGCAGCGCAACATCAAGGGCGGCATCGCCGAGCAGGAGAGCCGGATCGCGATCTCGAACGTGCAACTGGTGTGCCCGACCTGCGGTCCGGTCCGGATTGGCCACGAAGTGCGCGGCGATCGCAAAGTGCGGGTGTGCAAGAAGTGCGGAACGACGCTGGATAAATAGGCTATTGGCTCTTGGCCACTGGCTTTTGGCTTGGAGCGCTTTGAACAAAAGGGTTTAGCTAAGAGCCAAAAGCCGAGAGCTTAAGGAAGTTGAAAAATGGCAAAGGACAAGAAGTCGCAGAAGGAATCGTCGCAGGAGCAGAAAGCGCCGGAACAGGCGCGGCATAGCGCCAAGGAACGTCCGCGGCTGCGCTCGAGGTTTGAGAAGGAAGTTGCCCCGGCACTGCTGAAGGAACTCGAACTGAAGAATCCGATGGCGGTTCCGCGGCTGCACAAGATCGTCGTGAACATGGGCGTGGGCGAAGCGACGCAGAACGCCAAAGTGCTGGATCCGGCGGTGAACGAACTGGGCCAGATTACCGGCCAGAAGCCGGTGGTGACGCGGGCCAAGAAGTCGATTGCGGCGTTCAAGGTGCGCGAAGGGCAGTCGATTGGCGCGATGGTCACGCTGCGCGGCGACCGCATGTACGAGTTTTTCGACCGGCTGGTGAATATTGTTCTGCCGCGGGTGCGCGATTTCCGCGGAGTTTCGACCAAGTCGTTCGACGGCCGCGGCAACTACACGCTCGGCCTGCACGACCAGTTGATTTTTCCGGAGATTTCTTACGAGAAGGTGGACAAGCAGAAGGGGATGAACGTCACCATTGTGACCACGGCGGCGAACGACGACCAGGCGCGCATGCTGTTAAAGCACATGGGCATGCCGTTCCGGGCGTAATTCCGGGAGCAAGAGAGCGGTTCGAAGATTATTCAGGGTTTCGCGAAAAGCGGAGACCGGGAGTTTTGAGCAAAACATGGCAACGACAGCAAAGAGGGTTAAAGACGGCGTGGGGCTGCACCAGCGTCCCGAGGACGTGAAGAAGCCGAAGTTCTCCACGCGCAAGCACAACCGCTGCAACCTGTGCGGACGGCCGCGGGCTTTTCTGCGCAAGTTCGGCATTTGCCGCTTGTGCTTCCGCCAGCTGGCGCTGCGCGGGGAGATTCCAGGAGTTTCGAAGTCGTCGTGGTAGGAAGGTGCGCCAGGCGCGCGAGTTATTCGCCGGCAAAGAGCGCGGGCGCCGCGCGGGGCGTCATCAAATCCTTCGCGAGACAAAAAGGCGTCTCGCTCCAGGATGACAAGTAGCAAGTAGAAAGATGACCGGAGTAACGACGTAAGAGATGTGGGAAGCGAAGCCGCTGCAGGTTCTCCGCGTGACGCGGAGCGAACGGGTGGCTAGAGGAGAAGCAAAACGATGAGGTTGACCGATCCGGTGGCAGACATGCTGACGCGAGTGCGCAATTCACTCCAGGCCCGGCACCAGAAAGTGGATATTCCGGCTTCGCGGCTGAAGCTGGAGATTGCCCGCATCCTGAAGGAAGAAGGCTACATCTCCAACTTTAAGCCGACGGAAGAAGAAGGCCATAAGGTCATCCGGATTTATCTGAAGTACGGCGCCAACAACGAGGCGGCGATCTCCAAGGTGGAGCGCGTGTCGCGCCCCGGCTGCCGCGTGTACGTGCGGCGCAGCGAGATTCCGCGCGTGCTGGGCGGGATGGGGATCAACATCCTCACCACCCCGCGGGGCGTGATGACCGGCCGCCAGGCGCGCAAGGAAGGCGTGGGCGGCGAGTTGCTGTGTCAGATTTATTAGAGAAGCTGTCAGCTGTCAGCCGTCAGCCTTCAGCCAGGGCGCGGTTGTGAAGCAGCTGAGAGCTGAAGGCTGAGAGCTGAGAGCTTAAGATCTTATGTCACGAATTGGAAAAAAGCCGATCCCGATCCCCAAAGGGGTGACGGTCAAAGTCGAAGGCAACACGGTGCTGGTGCAGGGGCCCAAGGGTAAGCTGGATACCGCGCTGCCGGCCGGCATCAAGGTCGAACAGAAGGACGGGAACATCGTCGCCATCCGCGAAAACGATTCGCAGGCGGCGGTGCATGGACTGGCGCGCGCTTTGGTGAACAACGCAGTCGAGGGCGTGACCAAGGGCTGGACGCGCGACCTGGAGATAGTGGGCATCGGTTATCGCGCCGAGATGAAGGGCAAGACCATGGTGGTGTTCAACCTGGGCTACTCGCATCCGATCGAGTATCCGCTGCCCAGCGGCGTGGATGCGGTGGTCGATCCCAAGCAGACGAAGATTACCCTGACGGGGATTGACCGGCAGAAGGTGGGACAGGTGGCGGCGGAAATGCGCTCGCTGCGTCCGCCCGACCCGTACAAGAACAAGGGTGTGCGCTATGCGGGCGAGCGGCTGAAGAAGAAGGTGGGCAAGACCGGAGCGAAGTAAGAACTAGCTGTCAGCTTTCAGCTGCCCGCTCTCAGCAACTTCGGGTCATCGGAAGTTCTGCGAGTTGGGTTTGCTGATCGCTGTCGGCTGATAGCAGAGAGCTTAATCATGCTGACACGAATTACGAAGAACGAGAAGCGCGGACATGTGCATGAGCGCATCCGCAAGAAGATGCAGGGGAGCGCGGAGCGTCCACGGCTCAACGTGTACCGCTCGCTGAACCACATTTATGTGCAGGTGATTGACGACCTGAACGGCAAGACGCTGGTTTCGGCCAGCACGGCCGAGGGCAAAAAGGAAAACCGGCGGACCGGCGGCAATGTGGCCGCGGCCAAGACCGTGGGCAAGACCATCGCGGAACGGGCCAAGGCCAAGGGCGTGAGCAAGGTCGTGTTTGACCGTGGCGGCTACATTTATCATGGGCGGGTGAAGGCTCTGGCCGACGCCGCCCGCGAAGCGGGATTGCAATTCTAGAGGCAGCTCTCAGCTGTCAGCTCTCAGCCATCAGCTAAGAGCGGCAAGCTAAGAGCTGAAAGCTGATAGCTGAAAGCCAGGATTCAATAAATGCCAACAGTGATTAAGAAACTCGATGCGGGTTCGTACCAGTTAAAGGACCAGGTGGTCGCCATTAACCGCGTGACGAAGGTCGTCAAGGGCGGCAAGAATCTTTCTTTTGCGGCGCTGGTCGTGGTGGGGGATCCTTCGGCGGGGGTGGTGGGCTATGGTTCGGGCAAGGCCAAGGAGGTTCCCCAGGCCATCCGCAAGGGGATCGAATCGGCCAAGAAGAACCTGATGAAAGTGAACCTGACGCAGACCAGCATTGCGCACCTGGTGCTGGGACGCTACGGCTCGGGCAAAGTGCTGCTGAAGCCGGCTCCGGAAGGGACCGGCGTGATTGCCGGAGGCGCGGTTCGGGCGGTGATGACCTCGGCGGGGATACAGAACGTGCTGACGAAGTCCATTGGCACCACCAACCCGCACAACGTGATCAAGGCGACCTTCGATGCGCTGAAGCAACTCAAGAGCCGCGAGAGCGTGGCACTGATGCGGGGGAAGACGGCGCAGGAATTGTAAAGCAGTGGCCAGTGGGCAGGGGCCAGTGACTAGGATTGGCGAGGTTAGGGAATGACGGCGAAGAAAACGAATTCGGGCAGCGGAAAGATTCACTTGAAGTGGGTGCGCTCCGCCATTTGTGCCCCGGTCAAGCAGAAGCGGGTGATCAAGGGGCTGGGATTCACCCGGCTGAACCAGGTGATTGAACGTCCGGACACGAACGCCATTCGCGGGATGGTGGCGAAGGTGCCGCATCTGGTGGAGTTTGTGGAATAGAAGCCGGAGAGTTTACTTATGAACTTATCGAACATTCGAGCACCGAAGAAGGCGACGGAGAAGCGGAAACGGGTGGGGCGCGGCATGGGCTCGGGCATGGGCAAGACGTCCACGCGGGGGCACAAAGGACAGCGATCGCGCACCGGTTCGCGCATGATCCGCGGCTTTGAAGGCGGCCAGATGCCGCTGCACCGGCGCATGCCCAAGCGCGGCTTCACCAACATTTTCCGCAAGGAATACAACATCGTGAGCCTGGAGCGGCTGCTGGAGATGGGCGAGGAGTTTCACGGCGACCCCATCACGCCGGAGGTGCTGCGCAAGGCCGGAGTCATCAAGACCAAGCATCCGGTGAAGATTCTGGGGGACGGGGAGTTGAAGATCGCGATCACGGTGCACGCGCACAAGTTCTCGAAGGCGGCGCAGGAAAAGATCACCAAGGCGGGCGGCAAGGTTGAGGTCTTGCAGTAATGTTTGACAAGCTGGCGAACATCTTTCGGATTCCGGACCTGCGTAAGCGCATCCTGTTTACGCTGGCCCTGCTGTTTGTGTACCGGCTGGGCGGGCACATTCCGACGCCGGGCGTGAATGCCGACAAGCTGGCGCAGTTTTTCGACCAGCAGCAGGGATCGTTCCTGGGGTTTGTGGATCTGTTTTCCGGCGGGCAGTTGCGCCGTCTGACGATTTTCGCCCTGGGCATCATGCCCTACATTACGGCGTCGATCATTCTGCAATTGCTGACGGTAGTGTATGAGCCGCTGGCCAAACTGCAGAAGGAAGGCGAACTGGGGCGCAAAAAGATCACCCAGTGGACGCGGTATATCACGGTCATCCTGAGCGCGGTGCAATCGTTCGGGATTGCGTTCGGCCTGCAGAAGCAGGGCGACTTCGTGCTCAATCCCGGGTACGGCTTCATTCTGATGACCATGCTGACCCTGACCACGGGGAGCGCGTTCATCATGTGGCTGGGCGAACAGATTACCGAGCGCGGCGTGGGCAACGGCATGTCGCTGCTGATCTTTGCCGGCATTGTGGTGGGCTTGCCGCGCGGCGTGGTGGACCTGGTCGACAAGGCGAAGAACGGGGCCTGGGGTGCGATGACGTTCCCGCTGATGATCTTCTTGGTCGTCTTCATGATCGTGGTAGTGGCGTTCATTGTCTGGGTCGAACGCAGCGAGCGGCGAATCCCGGTGCAATACGCCAAACGTGTGGTCGGACGCAAGGTGATGGGCGGACAATCCACGCACCTGCCGCTGCGGGTGAACGCCGGCGGCGTGATGCCGGTGATCTTCGCGTCGTCGATCCTGACCCTGCCGCAGACCATCGGCTACGGCCTGCGCAACAACCGGTATTTCGGAGATCTGATCCGCTGGCTGGGGTGGGGCGAGCCTCTGTACACCTTGCTCTATGCGGTCGGAATCGTTTTCTTCGCGTACTTTTACGTTTCCATCGTTTTCAATCCCAGCGAAGTTGCCGACAATATGCGCAAGTATGGCGGATTTATTCCCGGCATTCGTCCGGGAAAGCGCACGGCAGACTTCATCAACGAAGTGCTTACCCGCATCACGCTGGTGGGCGCGCTGTACCTGATTATTATCTCGTTCATCCCGGAGTGGATGATTGCAGGCATCCACCTCAACCATCTCTACGGCCCGATTGGAAGATTCTTCGAAGGGCTTCCCAACTGGGTGACGAACGGGTTGGGCGTGAACTTTTATTTTGGCGGAACTTCGCTGCTGATCGTGGTGGGCGTGGCCATGGACACGGTGACGCAGATCGAGGCGCAACTGATCATGCGCCATTACGACGGCTTTACGCCGCGCAGCGGACGGCTTCGCGGCCGCCGCGTCTGGTAGCCTGCGGCAGGGATTGCGCTGTACTTTTTGCTGTACTCTGTGGGGTTGCTGCACCTCGGCATGGTTCTGGGGGCCGGGGAGACTGAGATCGGGAGGCTTTGGCCAAGCCGATGGCGCAGGAAACCTCGCGAGACGTGGGTCCCGTGGTGCTGCTCGGACCGCCGGGTGCCGGAAAAGGCACTCAGGCGAAGCGCATCATGGAACGATATGAAATTCCCCAGGTGTCGACCGGAGACCTGCTGCGGCAGAACGTGGCCCAGGGTACGGAACTCGGTCAGGCGGCCAAGGCCGTGATGGCGCGGGGAGAATTGGTTTCCGACGATCTGGTCTGCAACATGGTGCGCGAGCGTCTTTTGCAGCCGGACTGCAAGCGGGGATACGTTCTGGACGGTTTTCCCCGGACGGCGGCGCAGGCGGGATGGCTGGATGCGCTGCTGGAGCACGAGCTCTTTGACAACACGCGTCCGACCCGGGCATGGCCGATTGTGATCCGGCTGGACGTGGACTATAATCAATTATTGCTCCGGATCACTGGACGCCGTTCTTGTCCCACCGATGGACGGATCTATAACGTCCACTTCCAGCCGCCCCGCGTAGATGATGTTTGCGACATTGACGGGGCGAAGCTGGTGACCCGCAATGACGACCGGTTGGAAGTGATTCAGCCAAGACTCACGGCGTACCAGGAGCAGACTCGTCCCGTAGCCGAGTATTACCGGCGCACCGGCAGATTGGTTTCGGTGAATGGTGATCTGCCCATGGACGATGTCACGGACCAGATTTACCGGATATTGGAAGACTACCACGCGTAAGAATGAAGCATGGCGATTGTGTGCAAATCAGCGGCAGAGATTGAGAAGATGCGGCACAGCGGCCGCATCGTGCGCCAAGTTCTGGATCATGTGAGAACGCTGGTGGTGCCGGGCAGCACGACCATGGACCTGGAGCGCGCCGCCGAGAAGAAGATCCAGGAACTCGGGGCCAAGCCGGCGTTCAAGGGGTACTACGATTATCCCTGCGTTTTATGCACTTCGGTGAATGAGGAGATTGTGCACGGCATCCCGTCGGAAAAACGGGTGCTGCAAGAGGGCGACATCGTTTCCATCGATTGCGGGGCGGTGCTGGACGGGTACTACGGCGACGCCGCGATCACAGTACCGGTCGGAAACGGGTTGAAGCCGGAGTTGCAAAAGCTTTTGGAAATCACCGAGGGTTCGCTGTACCGCGGTATCGAGCAGGCGCTCATTGGCAACTCGGTGGGAGATGTTGGAGCGGCGGTACAGGAGCATGTGGAAGCCGCGGGATTCAGCGTGGTGCGTGAGTTTGTGGGACATGGCATCGGCACCCGTTTGCACGAAGAGCCGCAGGTCCCAAATTTTGGGGCGCGCGGGCATGGGGCCCGGTTGCGCGAAGGCATGGTGCTGGCCATTGAGCCCATGGTGAACTCGGGCAAGCCGGAAACGCGGGTGTTGGGGGATAAGTGGACCGCGGTGACGGTAGACGGCAGTTTCAGCGCACATTTCGAGCACTGCGTGGCGGTGACGAAAAATGGTCCGGTGATTTTGACGCAGTAAAATCGCTCTTGGCCTTTGGCTTTTGGCTCTCAGCTAAAGGCCAAGAGCCAAAAGCCAAGAGCTGCCAGGAGCGAATGAGCAAAGAAGACGCGATTGAAGTGATGGCGGTGGTTCTGGAACCCCTGCCCAACGCCATGTTCAAGGTGGAACTGGAAAACAAACACCAGGTGCTGGCGCACGTTTCGGGCAAGATGCGCAAGAACTTCATTCGTATTCTGCCGGGCGACAAGGTCGCGGTGGAGCTTTCGCCCTACGATCTAAATCGCGGGCGGATTGTGTATCGGTACAAGTAGAAGAAGCGCCGGGCTGCGCCCGTCCCCACACGATTTCTGGAATTGAGAACCGTTATGAAAGTACGAGCATCGGTAAAGAAAATTTGCGACAAGTGCAAGGTCATCCACCGCAAGGGTGTGGTGCGGGTGATCTGCGTCAATTCGAAACATAAACAGCGCCAGGGGTAAGGGGCGAAATCCCCACCCTGTCGCAAAGAACGCGACAAGGATGGGGCACCCGGGCTAAGTCCAGGAGAGGTCAGGAACAATGGCACGTATTGCAGGCGTCGATCTTCCGCGCCAGAAGCACATCAACATCGCGCTGACGTATATCTACGGCATCGGACATCCCCGGGCGGGCCGCATCCTCGACGAAGCCAAGGTCGAGCCCATGAAGAAGGTGCAGGACCTGAGCGAAGAAGAGGTCAACCGGATTCGTACGGTCATCGAGGCCGAGGGACTGGTGGAAGGCGATTTGCGCAAGGAAGTTTCGATGAACATCAAGCGGCTCATCGAAATCGGGTCCTATCGCGGATTCCGGCACCGCCGCAACCTGCCGGTCCGAGGCCAGCGCACGCATACGAATGCCCGCACCCGCAAGGGTCCGCGCAAGGGAACGGTCGCGCAGAAGAAGAAGGCGACGTCGAAAACGTAAGAACAGCTTCTAGCTTCTAGCTCCTAGCTAGAGGCTAAAAGCTAGGAGCTAAGAGCTACTATGGCAAAACCAGCAGCAGCGGGCGGCGCGGCAGCCGCACCGGAGAAAAAAGGGAAGAAGAAAACCTTCAAGAAGAAGGAGCGCAAGCATGTGCCCCATGGGCTGGTGTATGTGCAGGCGTCCTTCAACAACACGATCGTGACCATCACCGACATGAACGGCAACGTTCTGTCGTGGAAGAGTTCGGGATCGCTCGGCTTCCGGGGATCGCGCAAGGGCACGCCCTTCGCCGCCCAGCAGGCCGCGTCGAATGCCGCGAACATGGCGCGCGATCACGGTGTGCGCAGCGTGGACGTGCGGGTGAGCGGTCCGGGGTCGGGCCGCGAATCGGCGGTGCGCGCGCTGGCAGCATCCGGCATTGAAGTGCGGTCGATTCGCGACGTGACGCCGATTCCGCACAACGGTTGCCGTCCGCCGAAGCGGCGGAGAGTGTAAGAACAGTGGTCAGTGGCTAGTTGCCAGTGATCAGCATAATTTTCGTCCGGGACGAAGGGTGAAGCCAAACCTGTAAACCGGTCATATAAAGGAGAAGAAACTTGGCCCGTTATACCGATGCAGTCTGCCGTCTATGCCGCCGCGAGGGCATGAAACTGTTCCTCAAAGGCGCAAAGTGCTTCAGCGACAAGTGTCCCATCGAGAAGCGCAACTTCGCTCCCGGACAACATGGGAAGGACCGCAAGGCCAAGATCGTAGGCTATGGCCTGCAACTGCGCGAGAAGCAGAAAGCCAAGCGCATCTACTTCACCCAGGAAGGCCAGTTCCGCAATTACTTCGAGAAGGCGGCGCGGTCGCAGGGAGTGACCGGCGAGAAGTTGCTGCAGCAACTGGAGCGGCGTCTGGACAACGTGGTCTACCGCCTGGGCTTTGCCCAGTCGCGGCGGCAGGCGCGGCAGTTGGTGCGCCACGGACACGTTGCCGTGGACAGCCGCAAGGTCAACATTCCTTCGTATGAGGTGAGCGCAGGGGAAGAAATCTCGATCCGCGAGAACAGCAAGAAGCTCACGGTACTGGAACTGGCGAAGGAATTTGCCAGTCACGGAACCATGCCGAACTGGCTGGAAGTGGATCGCGACAACTACAAAGCGCGGGTGCTTTCGCTGCCCAAGCGCGAAGATATTCAGTTGCCGGTGAATGAGCAGCTGATTGTGGAGTTGTACAGCAAGTAGTTTTCGAGTTTCCGGTTTCGAGCAGGGCATCCAGAAACTGGGAAACCGGAAACTTTTTTGGGGTCCGCATTTCGAGCCAGATCAGCCTTTTCTGACGTTGACCTGAGTTGGACCACTCAGCGAGTTGGGATTGAGCCAAACGGCCGAAGGAGAAATACATGCTTTGGAAAGGTTTTCAGAAACCGAAACGTCTCGCCGTCGACACTTCCACCCTCACCGACAAGTACGGCATCTTCTGGGCGCAGCCGTTTGAGCGCGGCTTCGGTACGACCGTGGGCAATGCCCTGCGGCGCGTGCTGCTGAGTTCGATTGAAGGCGCGGCCGTCACCGCCGTGAAGATGGAAGGCGTGCTGCACGAATTCCAGTCCATCCCAGGGGTAGTTGAGGACGCGACCGACATCATCCTCAATTTGAAGCAGATTCCGTTCAAGCTCTCGGGCGATGCACCCAAGGCAATCTACCTGCGCGCCGACCAGCCGGGCGTGGTCACCAGCGGCATGATCGAGGCCGACGGTGACGTCGAGGTTCTGGATAAAGACGTCTACATTGCGACGGTCAGCGAAGGCGGCAAGCTCGACATGGAAATGCGCCTGAAGCGCGGGCGCGGCTACACCTCGGCTGACAAGAATTTCGACGAGGATCTGGGCATCGGTTTTATTCCAATCGATTCGGTGCACTCGCCGGTGCGCAAGTGCAACTACACCGTCGAAGCGGCGCGTCTGGGGCAGATTACCGACTACGACAAGCTGACGCTCGAAGTGTGGACCAACGGCTCCATCACGCCGGCCGATTCGATCGGTCTGGCGGCGAAGCTGCTGAAGGACCACATGAACATCTTTATCAACTTCGAGGAAGAAATCGAAACCGGCACGTCGTCATCCGACGACCGCAAGCCCGAGATTCACAACGAGAACCTGAACCGTTCGGTGGAAGAACTCGAGCTGTCGGTGCGCAGCTACAACTGCCTGAAGAACGCGAATATTCAGACCATTGGCGAACTGGTGCAGAAGACCGAATCCGAAATGCTCAAAACCAAGAATTTCGGGCGCAAGTCGCTGAACGAGATCAAGGAGATTCTCTCCTCGATGGGGCTGAGTCTGGGCATGAAGATTGACGAGCACGGTAACGCGGTGCCCGGACCGACGTCGAATCAGGTTTTGCCGGCCTCCGCTTACGGACCGGACGACCAGCTGTAAGAACGAGTTTCGAGTTTCTGGTTTCCAGTGTGCTCAGCAGCCGCGCTACCACTGGAACTAGAAACTGGAAACAGGAAACAGGAAACTGAAGGGGTCAAACTCCCATGCGTCACAAAGTTGCAGGATACAAACTCGGACGAAACACGGCGCACCGGCGCTCGCTGCTGCGCAACCTGGTCACCTCGGTGATCCTGGAAGAGCGGATCGAGACCACGGTTCCCAAGGCCAAGGCGGCTCGTCCGATCGTGGAGAAGATGATTACGCTGGGCAAGCGCGGCGACCTCGCGGCGCGGCGCCTGGCGATAGCCTATCTGATGACCGATGAAGCCGTGGTGAAGCTTTTCGACACCGTGGGACCGCGTTTCGGCGACCGCGAAGGCGGATACACACGCATTATTCGCACTCATTGGAATAAAGGCGACGGCGCCGACAAGGCTTTTCTCGAACTGCTGGGCAGCGAGAAGATCCTCGACGAGAAGAAGGAAAAGCGCGCCGAAGTCCGCGCCAAGAAAGCGGCCGAAGCCAAGAAGGCGATGGAAGAGGCCGAGGCGCAGGCCCAGATCGAGAGCGAGTCAGCTCCGGTCGAGGGCGGCGAGAAGAAAGAGTAGGCTGATTTTTGCTTGCATGGGCACGGCCAAAGCTGTGCCCTTCTTTTTTGCCTTGTTCGCACAGCCATCTCCCCACTCGTACATGTCCGTCCGCGTCTCCCGCTGGTAATCTTGCGGGCGCTTTCGCCATCTCCATAAACTTCCTTTAATGGCCTTTACTCGCACTCAGATCGGGATTGCTGCCGGCGCTGGAGTCCTGCTGGTAGGAGTGTTTGTGGGCTACCTGTGGTGGCTGGGCAATCAGGGGCCAGTGCTGGCGCGATCGGAGGATCACGATCCGCTGACGGGACTGCCGGTCAGCATCAAGATGAATCCGCTGCGCGACCGCTCGACCGAGCACGCCGCCAACAAATTTCTGCGCGAGATTCGCGACGGCCACTGCGACGACGTGCTCTCCAAGTGGGAGCACGACTATCACAAGAAATACGCCCACTACATCTGCAAGTCGGAGTCGCAGCACCCGCTGCTTTCGTGGGAACTGGTCGATTGGGAAGACGCGCCGCCCATGATCATTCTTCGCTATCGGGGCAAGCGCCTGAACGGGCCCGGCCAGCCTGGAACTTATCAGGATTACTTCAGCGTCACTACGGAGAGGCAGGGCGGCGAGTGGGTTGTGACGAAGTACGATGCCATTTAACTGAGAGGCAGTGCTGCGTGGTTGGTCGTTGGCTTTGGTTTCGGCTTCTATTTTTCTCTCCGGTTTGCCTTTTCCCTTGTCCTTCTCAAATGTCCGGGTGTGGCCGCCTCATGGTAAAACCTTTCTATGCCCGCACGCCCGCTTGAGCCTCAGCCTCCTGATACGCGCAACGTTTACGTCTTCGGCATTACATCATTGCTGAACGACACCGCCAGCGAGATGGCGTACTGGGTGTTGCCGGCGTTTCTGATCTCGCTGGGTGCGGGGCCGGCGCAACTGGGACTGATCGAAGGATTGGCTGAGAGCGTCGCGTCTTTTGCCAAGCTCTTCTCGGGATATCTTACCGACCGCATCAGCCGGCGCAAGCCGCTGGTGGTGGGGGGATACTTCGCCGCCAATGCGATCAAGCCGCTACTTGCGATGGCGACGGCGTGGTGGCACATTCTGCTGATTCGCTTTACCGACCGACTGGCCAAGGGCGTGCGGGGAGCGCCGCGCGATGTGATGGTAGCGGAGTCGGTGGACAAGGACCGCCTGGGCTCGGCCTTTGGCCTGATTCAATCGCTGGACTCGGCGGGAGCGATCGCGGGTCCGCTGTTGGCACTGGTGCTGCTGGCGCGTTATGGAATACGAAGTGTCTTCTGGGCGGCGGCGGTTCCGGGCGCGCTGTGTGTGCTGGTGGCGCTGTTCGGGATTCGCGAGACCAAGCATGGCCGGGAGGACGTTGCCGCCGGGTCCGCGAAGCCGGCGGCGGCCAAGGCGGTTGCAGGTCCGCTGCCGGGCGCGTTCTACTTTGTTCTTTTGGCGGTGACGCTGTTCTCGCTGGGGAATTCGAGCGACATGTTTCTGGTGATGCGGGCGCAGAACGTGGGCATTCCGGTGGCGCTGGCGCCGTTGCTGGGGCTGGTGTTCAACGTCACGTACACGCTCGGCTCCTGGCCCGCGGGCTGGTGCAGCGACCACTTCTCGCGGCGCTGGATCGCCGCCGCCGGGTATCTTATTTTTGCCGCAGTCTATTTCGTTTTCGGAAGGGCGCCGTCCACGCTCGTCATCTGGATCACGATGGCTGTCTATGGCTTGTATTACGCTCTGACCCAGCCCGTGCTGAAGGCGCTGGTGGTTGAAACCGTGGGCGCGGAGGTGCGCGGGCGGGCGCTGGGTGTGTACGCCTTCGTGACCAGTGTGGCCGCGCTGGCCGCGAGTTTGATCACGGGAGAGTTGTGGAAGCAGTACGGCGCGGGCGTCCCCTTTTATTTTTCGGGAGGGCTGGCCGCGATCGCGGCCGTTCTCCTGGTGATCAAGCCCGGCCCGGCCCGCGGCTAGCAGACTTCACCCAGAGCAGCACCAGGATTTGCGCGACGATTCCGGCGCAGGTATCGAGAACTACGTCCTGCCACCTGCCGGTGCGCGACGGGAGGTAACTCTGGTGCCACTCGTCGAGGCTGGCCACCAGCGCGGTTCCGAAGACGGCGATATTGGCCCAGCGCCACGTCCACTTGGGATTCCCCGGCGCAGGCAGAGTCTCGCGCCAGGCGCGGAACAGCAGGAAGCTCAGCAGGCCGTAGCCGAAGACATGGCCGCCCTTGCGAATGTAGAAATGCCAGTGCTCGAAGCGGGCGTGATTCATTCCGAACAGAAAATGAAGCAGAGGGTAGAGGATGCGGCTGGTGTTGTTGGCGGAGAGATATGTGGTTGACTCGATGGCAATGACGATCAGCCACAGGATGGCGGCGATCCAGGCTTTCAGGACGTGGTGACGGTCGGTGGTCAAGCGGGTGCGTCGCCTGCGGTTACGGAATTCCCATGTCTCGCAGAATCGGCGAGACATGGGGCACCCTCGATTTTCTTTGGTCCTGGGACCATACCCGGACTATTCGATGGCATAGTTCGGAGCCTCGCGGGTGATCATGACGTCGTGCACGTGGCTTTCGCGCAGGCCGGCGCCGCTGATGCGCACGAAGCGCGTCTTCTGCAGGAGCTCAGAAATCGTAGAGCAGCCGCAGTAGCCCATGCCCGACTTCAGGCCGCCGACCATCTGGTGGACGATCATGGCCACGGAGCCGCGGTAGGGGACGCGTCCCTCGATGCCTTCAGGAACCAGTTTGGCCAGGCGGTTGGCGTCGCCATCGGAGGCGGAGACGGCGGCGGAGGAATCTCCTTCGGTGCTCTGGAAGTAACGCTCGCTCGATCCCTGAGCCATGGCGCCGATTGAGCCCATGCCGCGATAGGATTTGAAGGAGCGGCCTTGATAGAGAATCAGTTCGCCCGGACTCTCGTCGGTGCCGGCAAACAGCGATCCGATCATGACGGCGCTCGCGCCCGCGGCCAGTGCCTTGGTCACGTCGCCGGAATACTTGATGCCGCCATCGGCGATGATGGGAACTCCGGCGTCCTTGGTGGCGCGGTAGGCCTCGGCAATGGCGGTGATCTGGGGTACGCCCGCACCGGTTACGACGCGGGTGGTGCAGATGGACCCAGGGCCAATGCCAACTTTAATGCCGTCGGCGCCGGCGCGAGTCAGTTCGCAAGCGCCGTCGAAAGTTGCGACGTTGCCGGCCAGCAACTCGACGTGAGGCAATTTTGATTTCACCAGCTTCACGGCATCGAGAACTTTTGTGGAGTGGCCGTGGGCGCTGTCGATGGCCAGCACGTCGACTTTCGCTTCGGCGAGTTCCTGAGCGCGTTCCAGGAAGTCTCCGGTGGCGCCGATGGCCGCGCCGACGCGCAGGCGGCCCTGAGAATCTTTGGCGGCGTTGGGATATTTTAACTTCTTTTGAATGTCCTTAACCGTGATTAACCCCTTCAGGTTGTACTTGTCGTCGACGACGAGAAGCTTTTCGACGCGGTGCTCGTGCAGAATCTTCTCCGCGTCTTCGAGTGTTGTGCCCACGGGCACAGTGATGAGATTTTTCTTAGTCATCACCTTGTCGATGGGAATGTCGAAGCGGGTTTCAAAGCGCAGATCGCGGTTGGTGAGAATGCCGACGAGTTTGCCGTGCTCGGTAATGGGGACGCCGGAAATCTTGTACTTGCGCATGACGTCGAGCGCGTCGGAGACCTTGTCGGTGGGATGCATGGTCACGGGGTCGACAATCATGCCGCTCTCCGAGCGTTTCACCTTGTCGACTTCGTTGGCCTGCTGCTCGATGCTCAGGTTGCGGTGAATGATGCCGAGGCCGCCCTGCTGGGCCAGCGCAATGGCCATGTGCGACTCGGTCACGGTGTCCATGGCGGCGCTCACGATGGGAATGTTGAGGCTGATGTTGCGCGTGAGTTGAGTCTGGGTGCTGGCCTGCGCCGGAATCACATCGGAACGCGCGGGCAGCAGAAGAACGTCGTCGAAAGTAAGAGCCTCAGGAACGGGAAAATGAATCATAGGTTTCGGGACTCTCCCAGCCGTTGGGTGATTCTTCATTCTAGAGAGGGCGGGGGATTGAGGCAAATCGAGGCTGAGGGGTTGGTGAGTGCAAGGGGGATGTAGCTTCTGTTGTCGTTATGGGCAGACAACTTCGCGACATCTGAAAAGGAATGCCCCACATCTGCAGGGGGCGCCAGAGAGTGGGGCACTCGGTGAGACGGATCCATATTCAGCAACAGGGCTTGGCAACCACTTCACTGCTGATAGGGGGTTGCCTTCAGCGTGATCACGGCCAACTGCTTCTTTTCCGTGGCGAGTTCTTTCTCGATGCGACATTTGAGAACTTCTTGTCCGGCCTGGGTGCGTGCCGTCCAGAACTGCGACAGGAAGCACCGACGCCCGTAGCAGTTGAAGGCCACCGCTCCAGGGCCTTCGGTCCTACGGCCACTGACCGGGTTAGTTATCGCAATAGCGGCGGCTCCGTTAGGTCCCAGGATCTTCAGCGTCTGACCCTGCGGGGCCAAAATCAAGTAATGACCTGCGGGAAGAACCTTCTCAGCCACATTGAAGTTGAACGGGATGTCCACTCTCAAACCAACCGTCTGCGCACTGCTCACCGCAACAGCCACAATAAAGAAGCAAGCGAACGCTAATGTTTGCATTGCGATCTTTTTCATAACTGCCTCCTTTTGCTCTTGCAGGCTATTCGCTAGCCCGAGTTCGTGAACTCGCTCGCACCTTCGCTCCGGCCGGGAAAAATGACAATGCACGGGGATGACCCGGAAGGGGAATAGTTGTCGCCGACTATCGCGTTGATGCCGCAGGGGATAGGGAAAGAGGTGACCTGAGGCAAGAATCGAAGTCGCAGCCGACGCGCGGCCGCTCTCACGAAGTGCGTCAACGTGACGCCATCACGACAGCGGTCCAGGCCCCGGCCGGGCGGTGTTACACTCTGGCCTGAGGCAGTTCCATGCAGGTGCCCGCTGACAAGTCGCGGGTTATGCGCTTCGGAGTTTTTGAAGTGGATCTTCAGGAAGCGGAACTGCGCAAGGGCGGTATCCGCATCAAGCTGCAGGAACAACCCTTTCAAATCCTAACCACGCTTTTGAAGCGCCCAGGACAGACGGTCACCCGGGAAGAGCTACAGCGACAACTCTGGGCCGGCAGACACCTTCGTTGATTTCGACCACAGCCTCAACAGCAGTATCAAGAAGTTGCGCGAAGCGCTGGGGGATGACTCTGAGAACCCTCGCTTCATTGAGACCCTCCACCGTCGCGGCTACCGGTTTATTGCCCCAGGTGGATGGCCCCGTCCGCCAGCCGTCGAGCGAAGTGAGCAAGTCTCGCCTCCGGACCGGCTACACGCGCTGGGTCGATGGAACGGGCACGCTGGCAGAAATGGGTCTGCGATCATAGTTCTTGTCGTCGGTGCCACGCTGCTCGGCCTTTGGCTGCGTTCGCCGCTTCCGCCACCGAGGATAGTGGCATCGCAAGAGCTCACCAACGATGGGCTTCTCAAGGCTTCGCTCGTGACCGATGGAAATCGTGTCTACTTCACGGAGAATTCACCGAATAATTACCGTATCGCCCAAGTGTCAATCGGAGGAGGCGAAATCGCAGCGGTTGACGTACCTTTTCCTGATCCTGTAGTGGACGCCGTTTCAGCGGAGCGGTCGGAACTGTTAATTGAGCGATTCAATGTCAGAGATCGCGAGATTTCCGTTTCCCGATGTGGTCGATGCCGCTCCCCGCCGGGTCGCCACGCAGGCTTAGGGATCTACTCGGGCACGATGCCGTCTGGGCGCCCAACGGAAATCTGGTGTTCGCGAAAGGAGACGATTTCTACATCGCGGAGCATGATGGCTCCAACCCACGGAAGTTTGCTACAGCACCAGACTTTCCAACCAATATTAGTTTCTCCCCGGATGGGACCCGGTTCCGGTTCACGGTTACAAACCTCATCAGCACGTATTTCGATCAATCTGGGAAGCGCGTGCCGACGGCAGCGATATGCGTCCCCTATTCCCGGGCTGGAACAATCCTCCCGCCGAGTGCTGCGGCCACTGGACTCCGGACGGCAAGCTATTACGTCTTTCAGAGCACTCGGGAAGGTGTCACCAACATTTGGATGGTCCGCGAGGGTTCCCCATGGTGGAGGAAAGCCACGCCTGATCCGGTGCAGCTTACGGTCGGACCACTGCAACTTTCCCGTCCACTTCCCAGCACAGACGGTAAGAAGCTGTTCGCGATCGGCACGCACCAGCGGGCGGAATTGGTGCGCTACGACTCGAAATCAGGCGAGTTTGTGCCCTACCTGGGCGGCATCTCGGCGGGCGATGTGGACTTCTCGCGGGATGGCCAATGGGTGACCTATGTCAGCTATCCCGAGAATACGCTGTGGCGCAGCCATCTGGACGGTAGCGCTCGACTTCAACTTACTTACCCTCCCATGCGTGCCGTATTGCCACACTGGTCTCCTGACGGGCAGCAGATCGCATTCAGCGGAGCCGCCCCCAGCACTCCGTGGAAGGTCTTCCTGATTTCGCGAGATGGGGGAAGCTCGCGGACCGTGACTGCCGATCAGGTCCCCGAAACCGATACCACCTGGTCACCCGAAGGCAAAACACTTGCGTTTGGCCACTACGAACCGATTCGGGCCGACCGGACATTCATCGAATTGTTCAACGTCGAAACCCGCCAGATTTCCGAACTGCCCGGCTCTCGAGGGATCTTCGCTCCCCGATGGTCCCCAAACGGCCGTTACATAATCGCGGCATCTCACCGCAGCGAGAAATTGATGCTCTACGATGTCGAGAATCGCAAATGGCGGCAGTTGGGAGGCAGCTTGCAGCCTGGGGGCTATGGCTATATGGCATGGTCTCACGACGGCGCTTATGTATATTTCGACGGGACCGTGGGTGGTGACAGCGGATATTTTCGGTCTGCGGGCCAGCGACGCGAAGCTGGACAAGATCGTCGATTTTAGAAAGTTGAGACGATTCGGGGATGAATTTTTCGGGGCCTGGTCGGGCCTCGGACCGGGTGACACTCCGTTGTTTATGCGCGACATCAGCACACAGGAAATCTACGCTCTCGACCTGCAGCTACCGTAATGCTTCCATTCGCGAAGTGAAGGCCGATGCAAAAGTTCTCAATTGACGCAAGCCCCAAAGAGGCGGGGCAACAACCAAGGGAAGGCTACGAAGAAGTGCTCTCTCCGCCCGATATCCGGGCAGCTTTGGTTTTGGATCACGCCGACGGTGGTTGCGCATAACTGATGTCATAACGACGTCGGCCTCACAACGGACCGAGTACACTTTGCGCTGTCCAACCAAAAAGGCTCGGGACGAAGGAGGCCGAGATGAAGATTGTAGGTTGCGATCTACACGCAAGACAACAAACGATAGCCATGGTGGACACCGAGACCGGCGAGTTCACCGAAAAGACACTTTGCCATGAAGGAACTGCCGTTCGAGAGTTCTACGCGGCCCTGGAAGGTCCGGTGGTGGTGGGCATCGAAGCCACCGGCGCAATGCAGTGGTTCTTGGAACTGGTGGAAGAGTTGAGCATCGAATGTCGGGTCGGTCATCCCGCCAAGATCCGTGCGGCCGAGACCCGGAAACAGAAACACGATCGGCGCGATGCCCGCTTGGTGCTGGACCTGCTGTTGTAAGCAAGGCCAAAGCGCTAAGAATCCCTTGCCGACATCCACGGTTGCCCACCCGTTTGTCTTTTTACCCTTCGCGGGCGTATATTAAGTAACTGGAACTGTTGTGTACTACCGGCGTTTGGCGAAGCACACCAGTGGGCGCAAGCCCACTTTTTCGTTGGGGCCCATCGGTGATTGCAGCCATCGCGTGTAAGTTATTGGATTCATGGCGCTTGACGTTGAACGTGTGCGGGAAATCGCGGACCGAGTGGCGGCCTCCAGCGGGCTCGAGGTGGTGGATGTCGAGATCCTCGGCGGGGGTAAGGCGCGGATGCTGCGGGTGTTTCTGGACAAGCCCGCGGCAGGGACGGATCCGCTGGCCGGAGTGACGCATCAGGATTGTGCCAACTTCAGCCGCGAATTTGGGACGATCCTTGACGTCGAAGACGTCATGCCCGGTTCGTACACGCTGGAAGTTTCGTCGCCGGGGTTGGATCGCAAGTTGATCAAGGCCGCGGACTTTACCCGATTCACCGGGTGCCGCTTGAAATTGACCACGCGGCAGCCGGTGGGCATTAGCAATAACCGTCATTTTGAAGGACGGCTGGAGAGTTTCAACGACGGCCGCCTAACGCTGGACTTGAAGGTGGCCAGCCACAAGTCGCGGAAGAAGATGGGCGCGGCGGCGGGCGAGAAGATTGAGATTGAGTTCGCCAACGTGGAGACGGCGAATCTGGTGCCGGAGTTATAAGTGCAGGGATCTTAGCGGAGCAGGCAAAATGCATCGGTCCTACGCTTCGCTCAGGATGACAACTGGCAAGTGAGTACTGGCAACTGGGAACTGATTTTTATGGCAAGCGAGCTCTACAACACAATCGACGCACTCAGCCGGGAAAAAGGGATTGATCCGCAAATTGTGGTCAGCGCGGTGGAAGACGCCATTGTCATGGCCACGCGCAAGTACTACAAGTCGCAGGAAAATCTGCACGCCAAACTGGACAAGGAAACCGGCAAGATCAATGCCTTTGCGGTGAAGACGGTGGTAGAAACGCCGGAGCAGGTGGAAGATCCGAACCTGCAGGTCACTCTCGAAGAGGCGCGCAAGGTTAATCCGAGCCTGGAAGTCGGTGGCGAACTGCAGATTCCCAAAGTCACGGAAGGAATTCTGGGGCGCATCGCGGCGCAACTGGCGAAGCAGGTGATTTTCCAGAAGGTGCGCGAGGCGGAACGCGACACGGTTTATAACGAATACATCGGGCGCGTCGGCGAGATCGTGAATGCCACGGTGAAGCGGGTCGAGGGGCCGGATGTGATCTTCGATATCGGCAAGGCGGAAGCCCGCATGCCGCGCAAGGAACAGTCGCGGCTGGAATCGTTTGCCATCGGCGAACGGGTGCGGGTGGTGATCGCGCGCGTGGAACGGGCTTCGAAAGGGCCGGGGGTGGTGGTTTCGCGGGCGGCGCCGGACCTGGTGCAGCATCTGTTCCAGACGGAAGTTCCGGAGATTTACGACGGGACGGTCGTGATCCGCGCCATTGCCCGGGAAGCCGGCGAGCGGACGAAGATTGCGGTCATGTCGAAAGACAAGGACGTGGACGCGGTGGGCGCGTGTGTGGGCATGAAGGGCATGCGCGTGCAGTCGATTATCCGCGAGCTGCGCGGAGAGAAGATTGACATCATCGAGTATCACGAGGATGCGGTGACCTTCGCGGAGAAGGCGCTGCAACCGGCAAAGGTGAGCCGCGTGACCATTGTGGACAGCGGGGACAAGCACCTCGAAGTGGTCGTGGATGACAGCCAGCTTTCCCTGGCGATCGGCAAGAAGGGGCAGAACGTCCGCCTGGCGGCGAAGCTGCTGGGTTGGAAGATCGACATCAAGAGCGAGGAAGAGAAGCGTCAGGAAGTCGAACTGCAGATGGCGGCAATGGCCCCGCAGGCGACGACTCCGCTGGAGAACGTTCCGGGCCTGGGTGAAGGGCTGGTGGAAAAGCTCGGTGCCGCGGGCGTGACCACGGTCGAAGCTTTGGCCGACATGACGCCAGAGCAGCTTGAGGCGATCGAGGGTATTGGGCCCAAGACGGTGGAAAAAATCAGCCTGGCAGTGAATAATTACTTCGCCAGTCTGGAGCCGGTCGAGGCCGTTGCTGCCGAGGGCGAAGTCCCGGCGGAAGGCGTGAGCGCCGAGGGAGAGCCTTTGCTCGAGGAAGCTGCACCGGAAGTTGTGGCAGCCGAAGCAGCGAGCGAAGTGGCCGCGGAAGAGCGAACAGGCGGCGGCTCCTGAGGAGACGGCGGAAGGCGAAGCAGCCTCAAGCGAAAAGGAAGAGCGCGGGCCGGAGGACGGCTCCGCTCCCGAAACAACTGAATAGTCATGCCAGGACAAAGATTGACACGCACGGATATTCGATGGCGTGCGAGTGCAGGACGCTGACTCCGTGAGGTTGCAATGATGACCTAAGCATAACGCGGGGTAGAAGAAAGGCCGGATGAGCAAGGTTCGAATCAACGATCTCGCCAGGGAGCTGGAAGTTAAAAGCAAAGCCATTCTCGACGCGCTACCGCTCGTCGGAGTGACGGAGAAGAAGACCCATTCCAGTTCTCTTGAGGAGCATGAAGCGGAGAAAGTGCGAGTCCACCTCCGCGGCTCCTCGGAAGCGTCGTCGTCTACCGCGAAGGCCGCGCGCCCGCTGCGCGGCGAAGAAGAAATCAAAACCAAGATCGATTTATCGCACATTTCCCGGCCGGGGGATGTGCTCAAAGCCATTACCCAGCAGAAAGAAGCGGTGGCGCCACCAGCGCGACCGGCAGTGCCACCGGTCGTGGCCAAGCCTATAGTCGCGCCGCCGGTGGCACGGCCAGCGCCGCCTCCTGCTGCGCCAGTCGCGCCTGCGCCTCCGGCGCGACCTGCGGCTGTGGCTCCGGTGGTGGACAAGCCCGCTGCGTC
This sequence comes from uncultured Acidobacteriaceae bacterium, assembly GCA_963825155.1. Classification (GTDB taxonomy): domain Bacteria; phylum Acidobacteriota; class Terriglobia; order Terriglobales; family Acidobacteriaceae; genus Sulfotelmatobacter. Next base: position 65,867 of record CAWGRZ010000014.1, read on the forward strand.
CGTGCCGGCCAGCGCACCTCCCGTTGCCGTCCCGCGCCCGGTGATGCCGCCTGTGGCGGCGGTAGTTGCGCCGCCTGCGCCTTCGATTACAGCGTCGGCCGCGCCGCAGAGTCCTGTGGCCGCGCCGCGTCCTGCGCCGCCGGTTGCACCGCACCCTCCCGCGCCGCGCATGATTGTGCCGCAAACCGGGCCGCGTCCGGTGTACAAAGCTCCGCCACCGCGACCCGCCGCGCCGGTTGCGCAGGCAGGTGCGCCTGCAGCAGGGGCCATGCGTCCGGCGCCCGGGCGTCCGGTGCCGGGTCAACCGATTTTTCAGCGCCCGCGTCCGCAGGTTCCCGGCGGAGGTCCGCCACGTCCGCTGCGTCCGGGCGAGCGCCGTCCCATGCATCCCACGCGCCAGACGCCAGCGGGGGCGCGTCCACTCGGAGTTGGTCCGGGGCTTCCGCCTCCAGGACCGGCTCGTCCGGGCAGCCGCCCGGGCGGTCCTGCGCGACGGCCGGGCCAGCGCTACGTTCCGCGCGGCGTAAAAGAAGGCCCGATGAAGGGCTACACGCCGCCGCCACGCATGGTGGTGTCGAACGAGCCGCTTCCGATCACGCGCAACATCACGATTACAGAAGGCATCAGCGTGAAGGATTTGGCGGAGAAGCTCGACATTCGCGCCAAGGATTTGATCTCCCGGCTGTTGGGTCGCGGCGTTTTTGCCACCATCAACCAGACGCTGGATGCTGAACTGGCGAGCGAGATGGCCCGCTTTTTCGGAGCCGAAACGAACGTCATCACGTTCGAAGAGCAGGCGGCGAAGGACATTGACGAGGCGGCCGCGAGCGGAGAAGAATCCGCGGTCGAGGTCACGCCGCGTCCGCCGGTGGTCACGATTATGGGTCACGTTGACCACGGCAAGACCACCCTGCTCGACTCGATTCGGCTCACCAGTGTTGCCGAGGGTGAAGCGGGAGGCATCACGCAGCACATCGGCGCCTACAAGGTTCGCATCACCGACAAGGAGTCTCCGGCCTTCGGGCGCGAGATCGTGTTCCTCGACACGCCAGGTCACGAAGCGTTTACCCGCATGCGATCGCGCGGGGCAAAAGCGACCGACATCGTGGTGCTGGTTGTGGCCGCCGACGATGGCGTCATGCCGCAGACGGTTGAAGCCATCGATCACGCGCATGCTGCCGAAGTTCCGATCATCGTTGCCGTGAACAAGATCGATAAGCCGGACGCACTGCCCGACCGCGTGAAAAAACAACTGGCGGATCGCGGTTTGGTGCCGGAGGAGTGGGGCGGCAAGACGGTGTTCGTCGACGTCTCGGCGAAGAAGAAAACGAACCTGAACCTGCTGATGGAAATGATTTGCCTGGTGGCGGATCTGGCGGAGTTGAAGGCGACTCCGGAACGCGCCGCGACCGGCGTGGTGCTGGAAGCGAAACTCGACCGCGGACGCGGACCTGTGGCTACAGTTCTGGTGCAGAATGGCACGCTCAACGCCAGCGACAACTTCGTGGTGGGCAATGTATACGGCAAGATCCGCGCCATGTTCGACGATCGCGGGGCAGCGCTTGCATCTGCGCCACCGTCCACGCCGGTAGAAATTCTGGGCATGGAAGGCCTGCCGCAGGCGGGAGACCAGTTCGTGGTGGTGGCCGATCGCGACAAGGCGCGCGGCATCTCCGAGTATCGCGAGCAAAAGGCCCGCGAAGCCGCGCTGGCCAAGAGTTCGCGGGTATCGCTCGAAGGACTGGCGGAGCAGATCAAGACGGCGGGCACCAAGGAACTGAACATCATCCTCAAAGGCGATGTGCAGGGCTCAGTGGAAGTGCTCAGCGACTTGCTCGCGAAACTTTCAAACGAGAAAGTGCGGTTGAAACTGCTGCGCTCGGGCGTAGGCGCGATCACCGAAACCGACGTGTTGCTGGCCTCGGCGTCGAATGCCATCATCATTGGCTTCAACGTGCGGCCGGAACGCAAGGCGCAGGAACTGGCGGAGCAGGAAGAAGTCGACATCCGGCTGCATTCGATCATTTACGAACTGCAGGACGAGATCAAACGCGCCATGACCGGCCTGCTCGAACCGACGATCAAGGAAACGTATCAGGGCCGCGCCGAGGTGCTCGAAACCTTCCGCATCCCGAAGGTGGGAACGATTGCCGGCTGCCGCGTGAGCGATGGCGTGATCAAGAACAACTCCGAAGTGCGCCTGCTGCGCGACAATGTCGTGGTGTTCAAGGGCAAAGTGGGATCGCTCCGCCGCTTCAAGGACGACGCGAAAGAAGTCACCAACGGCATGGAGTGCGGCATCTCGATCGCGAACTACGGCGACATCAAAGCCCGCGACGTGATCGAGGCCTTCGTGACCGAGCGGATTGCGGCGGAAGTGATTGCGTAGAACGGTTTCCAGTTTCTGGTTTCCAGTTTCCAGCGTCTCCTCTGGGTAACCGGAAACTAGAAACTGGACACTGGAAACTGCCTTTGATCGCCTTCCTCACCCTCGAACTCCACATCGAAGCGGCGCAATCGATCAAGGACCGGCGTCAGGTGGTGCGCAGCCTGAAAGACCGTCTACGCACCAGCTTCAACATTGCCGTCGCCGAACTCGACGCCGCTGAACTCTGGAACCGCGCCACGATCGGCGTGGTCAGCATCTCCAATTCTCGGGACTACCTCGACGGCCTGATGAAAAATGTGGAACGCGCGGCCACGCGCATCGCCAATAATCACGGGGCAGAGATCGCAGATTCGTTCGTCGAATATCTTTAAGATCGTCGTTGGTCGGTGGTCGTTCGTTGTTTGCCAAGCGCTGTGAGCAAACTGGTTTGCCAACGACCTGCGACCTGGGACTCACGACCTAGGACTCACGACCTGTGACAACACCTTCCATCGCATTGTTACCTTTGTACTTACCACCTTCCCACGAAAGAGCGTGACAATAGCGCTTCCGGGCCAACACCTGCACCTGATTTTCTGATATTCTCATGCGTTTTACCTGAGGTGCACGGTCGTGGAGAAGCGCGGGCTGAAATACCATCGTGGGCGGGTCGGCGAGGCGTTGCGCGAGGAGATCGAGACGCTGGTGGAAGGCGAGCTGGCCGACCCGCGGATCGGCCTGGTGAGCGTGACCGCGGTCCATATCGCCGATGATGGCAGGTCGGCGCAGGTCTGGGTGAACGTGGAAGGCGACGACGAGGACGCCGACCAGAGCCTCGAAGGCCTGGAAGCTGCCCGCGAATACATCCGGCATGAACTGGTGGAGCGACTGCACCTGAGACGCGCTCCGGAGTTGTATTTCCGGCTGGACCGCGCGGAACAGGAAAAGGCGCGAGTCGAAGAATTGTTGGCGCGAGCGAAAAAGAGAAGCAAGGCCCGCAAGGAACCAAGTGGGAAGAAGGCATAGCGACATGCTCGAGGATGTTCTCCGGCAGATCGAACAGCGCGAACGCTTTGTCCTGACGTCGCACGCCCGGCCCGACGGCGATGCCGTGGGGTCGGCGCTGGCGTGCTGCCAGGTTCTGCGCGCCATGGGCAAGCATGCCGACGTGGTTCTGCATGATGGCGTTCCGCGCATCTACCGCTCGCTACCGTTCGCCGATCAGGTCGTGCAGTCCGATCGCGTCCTGGGCAGTTACGAGGCGGCGATTATTTTGGAGTGCGACAGCATTCACCGTACTCGGTTGGAGGGTCTGGAAGACCGGTTCCTCATCAGCATTGATCATCACGTCAGCGGACGGCCTTTCGCAAACGTCAACTGGATCGATCCGCACGCCGTGGCCACCGCGGAAATGGTGTTCCGGCTGGCCCGGGAGGCGGGTGTGAATTTTTCTCCGGAGATTGCGACCTGCCTTTACACCGCGCTGATGACCGACACCGGGTCTTTCATGTTTCAGGGTACGAATGAACATACGTTCGCCCTGGCGCGCGAACTCGTGCTGGCTGGGGCCGATCCGGCGCACTGCGCCCGCGGAATTTATTTCGCGCACTCCGCGGCCAAGATTCGATTGCTCGGCGAAGCTCTGCGCAATTTGAAGCTGGAAGGCCACCTCGGCTACGTATGGGTGACGCAGGCGCAGATGGAACGCTGCGGCGCCATCGAAGAAGACTGCGAAGGACTGGTGAATTACGTTCTATCCATTGGCGGCGTTGAGGTGGCCGCGTTCTTCCGCGAGTTGCCGGACGGGCGATACCGCGTGAGCCTGCGCAGCAAAGGCAAACTCGACGTTGCTCACGTGGCGGAGAGCTTCGGCGGTGGCGGCCACGAGTGTGCCAGCGGGTGCTCAGTCGACGGTCCGCTCGCCGAAGCGGTGAACCGGGTTCTTTCCCAGCTTCGCCGTGGACCTTCCGTACAATAGAGAAACGATTGCAGATTCCAGATTTGTGATTGCAGATTGAAGAGCCAGACCCGACAGCGGACATGAGTCTCAAAATTCGCAATCTGAAATCTGAAATCTGAATTTCCCATGTCCAATCGTGCCCGCACAGACGCGTTGCTGATGGCCGGTTTTTGTGCGTTCCTTTTTTTCTACGGCATGGGACAGTTCGGGCTAATTGGCGCCGACGAGCCACGCTATGCGCAGGTGGCGCGCGAGATGCTGGAACGCCACGACTGGATCACGCCGACGCTCGGCGGGCAGCCTTGGCTGGAGAAGCCTCCGCTGTACTACTGGCAGGCGATGCTGGCCTATACTTTGCTGGGAGTGAGCGACGTGGCGGCGCGGGTGCCAGCTGCGATGGATGCCACGCTGCTGGTGATCGCCGTGTATTTATTCTTTCGGCGCTTTCGACGCGGGGTGGAGATCGACGCCGCGCTGATCACGGCATCATGCGCAGGCGTGATCGGGTTTGCTCGGGCTGCTTCGATGGACATGGCGCTGGCCGCGGCTTTCGCCGTTGGCATGCTGGCGTGGTGGGCATGGCGCGAGAGTAAGCAGAAAATCTATCTCGCCCTGTTCTACGTCTGCATGGCGCTGGGCATGCTGGCGAAGGGGCCGGTGGCGCCGTTTCTCGCGGCGGCAGTAATTGTGCTCTTCGCGGCGGCGACGCGCGAATTGCGCTTGGTCGGGAGAACGCTTTGGCTGCCGGGCATACTCTTGTTTTGCGCGATTGCCCTGCCGTGGTACGTGGCGGTGCAAATGCGGAATCCGCAATTCTTTCGCGAATTTATTTTGCAGCACAATCTGGCGCGGTTTTCCAGCGATCTCTACCATCATCGCCAGCCGATTTGGTATTACTTGCCGGTGACGGCGCTGGCGATCGTGCCGTGGACGGTTTTCGTGGTCGCGGCGGTCTTTCGTTCGATAAGAATCTGGCGTTCGGTGAGAATCTGGTGGGCGGAGCGCAAATCGGTGTTGGCGGAGCCTGATCTTGAATTGCAGTTTGGCGCCTTCGCCTGCTGCTGGCTGGTTGTGCCGGTCGTGTTCTTCTCCTTCTCGCAGTCGAAACTTCCGGGCTACATTCTTCCTGCGATCCCGGCCGCAGCGATTTTGCTGGCGGAGTATCTGCGCCAGCATTTCGAGCAGGAGGAAGCGGTCTCGAAGTGGCTGGCGATCCTGCACGCACTCGTGGCTGCGGCGCCTATCGTTCCCGCCTTACTGATTGTTTATCTCGTAACTCAGCGCCGACTGCCTGCGGGGCGGCCGATGTTGGTTGCGCTCGCGGTTGCATTCGTGCTCTGCGCCGCCATTGCGCTGACGCTGGTCAGCCGGTTGGGTCGGCGCATGCTTCGCTTTGTGACGCTGATTCCGGTTGTGTTGGCATTGGCTGCGGTGCTGAAGCGTGGAACTACTGCGATTGATCAGACGCTTTCGGCGCGTCCGCTGGCTGTTGAGTTGGCGAGCGTGGAAACGCATCAGCTTCCGGTTGCGGTTTACGGCGTTCCCCGCGAAATGGAGTACGGGCTGGCGTTTTATCGCAATCAGACGGTTGCGCGCTACGAGGCGGGAAAAATTCCGGCGGAGGAGCATCTGCTGATCGCTCCGGCGGCGTGGAAGGTGAATGTGGCCAAGCGAACGGCGGGGCGGCGCGTGCTGTACCTGGGAAACTACGCGCCGCAGGATGTGGATTATTATTGGGTGTCGGCCGCGGGAGCGAGGCCTTAGCGAATGGGGCCAGCGCTGCACGGCCCACCGAAGCACAGACAGCGCCTGAAGGCGCGACAGATTTGGAGACATTTACGGCACGCCTGAAGGCGTGCCCTGATACGAATCGACTCGTCCGAATCTACTGGCGCGAACCTGCTTGCTCCACTCGCACGAATCTGCACGCGCGAATCCACTGGCTCGAATCTACTCGCTCGAATACGCCACTTCTTCCACTTCCGGCCTAGGTAGAGCCCCCGCCATGGAGGAATTCCCGTATTCGAATCCCTTTTCGAAGGCTTTCAGATTCAGCTCGCGGAAGCTTGGGGGCACAGAGTCGGCCACGGCTTTGCGCACGGCGTCGGCGGTCAAAAGGTTTGTGACCGCGGTGAAGAATCCCACCATTACAGAATTCAGCACCATGCGTTTGCCGAGTTCTTCGGCGATGCGGGTTGCCGGAATGCTGTAGACCTTGGGATCGCCTTTGAGATCGGAGACGCGCACCAGATCTTCCTCGACAATCAGGATGCCCTCGGGTTTCAGTTCCGGGGCGAAGCGGTTGTAGGCCTCCTGCGACATGACGACCATGATGTCGGGCCGTGTGACGTAGGGATATAACACGGGCGAATCGGAGAGCACGAGCTGGGCGCTGCACGCGCCGCCGCGCGCCTCCGGGCCAAAGTTTTGTGTCATGGTGGCGAAGCCGTTTTCGTAAATCGACGCCGCCTTGCCCAACACTATGGCCGAGAGGATGACTCCCTGGCCGCCGAATCCTGCCACGCGAATCTCAGTCAGCCGCATACGCACTCCGTTTCTGGTTCTTCTTCTGGCACTGCGACGTAGCGCTCGCCCAACGTTTCCACATATTGCGCGCGCATCATGGTTTGGTAGTCGGGACGGTCGCGGTCCACAAACTTGCCGACTACGATTTCGCCGTTTAGCGTGAGCCCGACTTCGCTGGTGGGCGCGCCGTGGCGGACCTTACTTTTTTCTTTGTAATACTTCATGGCGTCGAGGCCGTCGCCCATCTTGTTGCGGCGCTGGTAAAGGGTGGGGCAGGGCGAAATGACTTCGATGAAGGAGAATCCTTTTTTCTGGAACGCTTCGCTGATCGAGCGCGCCAGTTGACGCACGTGGAAGGTGGTCCAGCGCGCCACATATACGGCGCCCGCGGCCTCGACCAGATGAGGCAGGTTGAATGCCGGCTCAAACGTTCCGTAGGGATTGGTCGAAGTGGTGGCATGGCCGGGAGTGGTCGGCGCAGTCTGGCCGCCCGTCATCGCATAAATCAGATTGTTTACGCAGATGACTTTCAGATCGATGTTGCGGCGCGCGGCGTGAATGAGATGATTGCCGCCGATGGCCGACAAGTCGCCGTCACCGGAGTACACGACGACATTCAGCTTGGGGTTCGCCAGCTTCAAGCCAGTAGCGAACGGGATGGCGCGTCCGTGCGTGGTGTGAAACGAATCAAGCTTCACGTAACCGGCTACGCGTCCGGTGCAGCCGATCCCCGATACCAAGGCCAGCGAATCGAGATCGATCTTCGATTCAATCAGGGCGCGGGCGAAGGAGTTGACCGTGGTGCCGATGCCGCAACCCGGGCACCAGATATGCGGCATGCGGTCGCTACGCAGAAACGGTTCGACCGGATTGACAGTGTCGTCTAGAGCATTCAGCATCGGCTTGCCTCCACGATGGCGTTCAGGATTTCGTCAGGGTTGTGGACTCCGCCGCCAGCGTGCGGCACGGCGAAGGTCCTGGCTTTACCGTTGGCGGCACGTTCGACTTCGCGCACCATCTGCCCCAGGTTGAGCTCGGGCACGACGAATGCTTTAACGTGCGCGGCCAAGTCTGCAATCTTCTTCTCGGGAAAAGGCCAGGCGGTAATGAGGCGTAACTTTCCAACGCGCAGTCCTCGGTCGCGGGCCGCGTCAATCGCCCGTTGCGCCACGCGCGACGTGATGCCGTAGGAAACGACGACAACATCGGCATCATCCAGCCGGTCTTCTTCAAACAGACAGATGCGGTCGGTGGCGGAGCGGATCTTGTTCTGCAGGCGCCGCACGAGTTTGTCCTGGGTCTGCGGCGTCATGTTGGGATAGCCGCGCTCGTCGTGGGTCAGGCCGGTAATATGAAACTTGTAGCCTTCGCCGGCATGCGCCATTTCCGGCACCATGTCGCCATTGGTGCCGTAGGGCAGGTAGTCCTCGACAGACTTGTGGGTGTGCTTGCGCGGAGTGACCTCGATCTGGTCGGCGGGAGGAATTATAACTTTTTCGGTCATGTGACCGACTACCTCGTCCATCATGAACATCACGGGCACGCGAAATTCCTCGGCCAGGTTGAAAGCCTTGATGGTCAGATCGAAACACTCCTGCGGCGAGTTGGGACAAAGCGCGATAATCTCGTAGTCGCCGTGCGATCCCCAGCGCGCCTGCATCATGTCGGCTTGGCCGGGAAGCGTGGGCAGTCCGGTGGACGGGCCGCCGCGCTGCACGTCGACGAAGACGCAGGGCGTCTCGGTCATGGCTGCATAGCCAATGTGTTCCATCATCAGCGAGAAGCCCGGGCCGGAGGTTACCGTGAAGGCCTTGGCTCCGCCCCAGACTCCGCCTTGCAGCGCGATGGAGGCGGCGAGTTCGTCTTCCATCTGGATAAAGGTTCCGCCTACGGTGGGCACGCGCGCGGCGAAGCGTTCGACCACTTCGGTCGAGGGCGTGATGGGATATCCCGCCGCGAATCTCGCTCCGGCCGCCAAAGCGCCTTCACAGCAGGCATAGTCGCCGTCAAGAAAGTGGGTGCCTGTCAAAACTCCGTGTGGATCAGCTTTCATTTCTCACCTCCGCCCGCCTGCGCGACTTTCGTTCCGTTGATGGCGAAGTCCGGGCAGTACATCCCGCACAGATCGCAGCCGCTGCATTTTTCCGGATGTACCACGTGCGGTGGATGGTAGCCCTTCGAATTGAAGGCGGAAGAGAGCGCCAGCACGTGAGTGGGACAGAACTCCACGCAAAAGCCACAGGCCTTGCAACGCTCAACGACGATCGAAACACGTCCTTTTGCCACGAGATCCCCCAGCCAAGGAGTAACGATCACTCCGGGAATTCAATAACGCAGGACTTGATTATGCGGTGGAAGGGTGGGGGCATGGTGTGACGGGGATCACAGAACACGGTGAAGGGGAGCACGTGCGATACCAGCGGTCGGATTGGCGCAAGTGCCGCAGATGTGTGACTTAGACGCTCGGGGCGGGGAGGGCGTGTTGCTGGTCACAGCGTTCGACAGCATTTCCTGTGACGAAGATCACGGGGAAGGGGGAGACAACGCGTGCCAGGGATTTAATCCTTTCCTGTTGCCGCCCTGTATTCGCCTCGTTTGCCTCCGCCGGGGGAACCAACTACACTCGAAATTTTGCGCTGATCTTGAGGCTGCCGCTGCGGGCGCCCTTTGGAGATCGTTCTTGGAGATTCTGGACCTCAGACATTTTTCTTCGGTTGACCTGCGTCCGCTGCTGGGGGACGAGACGCAAGTCTGGGCCCGCCTGCTCTCCTGGGACTACAGCGGTTCGGCGGAAATGATTCTGCGCTACGTTGACGCAAAAATCCTGCCCGGGTACGCGGCGGTCGACCGCGGCCGCGTCTTCGGCTACTCGTTTTTCGTCTATGAAGGCAGCAAGGGAGTGATTGGCGACCTCTACGTCACCAACGGTGGCCGCCTGCCAAACGCCCGCGAGGTGGAACTGAAGCTGCTGACGCACGTGATCGAGACGCTGCAGCAGTCGCCGGGGATTCATCGGGTGGAGGCGCAACTGCTGGCGCACGAGGCCAACGCGGTCTCGCGGCCGTTCCTCGACACCGGCTTCCAGCGGCACCCGCGCCTGTTCATGGTGTTGACCCTGGGGAACGCCGCGCCAGAGAAAATCCCCACGCATCCGGAGGTTGAAATCCGTCCTTGGACCGACGGAGACTATCAACCCTCGGCGGCGGTGATCACCGCGGCGTATCGCGGCCATGTGGATGCCCAGATCAACGACCAGTATCACACTCTCAGCGGGTCACTACGCTTCCTCAACAATATTGTGCGATTTCCGGGATGCGGCGTGTTCGACGCGGAGTCGTCGTTTGTGGCGCTGGATCGCAAGGCGAAGAGCCTGATTGGATTGATTCTGTGCTCGCGCGTACGCAGCGACGTCGGACATGTCACTCAGGTGTGCGTGCTGCCGGAGTATCGTTCTCGGAGGATTGGTGAGTCCCTGCTGGCCGCAACCTTCGGCAGTCTGCGGAGAAGGAATTTCTCTCTGTTGTCGCTGACCGTGACCGAAGCGAATGCCCGCGCGGTCGCGCTCTACCGCCGTCTGGATTTCGATACCAAGAGGATTTTCGATGCGTTCGTGTGGGAGGGGTGAATAAAAAAAGCTTTTCAGCCCTCAGCTTTCAGCCGTCAGCCAAAACCGAACTGGTTTTGGATAGAGCGGCCTTAGCTGTGTTGTTCAGGGCCAGCAGGGTGGGGCTTTTGCCGCGGGGAAGCGGCCAAGAGCTACCTTCGCAGCAGCCACATGGCCCAACCGGCCACGAACACGCCGCCGAGAAACATAAAGAAACAATAGATCCCGTAGCGGATCATGTCGCGCGTGGTGTCGCGGTGGGTGATGCCGAACACAATGGACGCGAACAGGGCAAACACCGTGGCCGCACCGAAATGATTGAGTGTAATGGTCACGATGCCCGTCTCCGAAAAGTGATTTTGACTGGCAACTGACCGCGAACTGGCAACTGGCTCATTGTTTCTTCCCGATGGCGATGTGATAAGCGTCGGCGACAGCAATAAAATTCAGCAATCCGGCGACGATCATGAACTTCGTACCATAGTCGGCGGTGGCGAATGCGATGGCCCCCTGACCCCAGTCCATGGCCGTAGTCAAGATGTACAGCCCGCCTGCGCCCACATCTCCGACGAAACCGAGAATGTCGAGGATGTCGCCGCCATTCGCTTTATAGATGCGGCCCTGCATGGCGAGCCCCAGCAGAAACATGGTGACAATCGACACCAGCAGCAGCCCGCCGCGAATCCATCGCTTCTGGATGAGGTGTCCAGCGCCGGGGATCAGCCAGCCGATTGCGGGGGCGACGACCGCCATTACGCTTACCGCTTCCGGCTGCGCCACTTTCGCTTTCTCTGTCGTGGAATTTGCCATTCAGATGGTCACAATCTCGCGTTGAATTTTCCCGGTTACTTCCGCCGACTTGGGGCGCACCAGCACGTTCACTTCGCTGCGCACGCCAAACTCCGGCAGGTAGATGCCGGGCTCGATCGAGAAGCAGGAGTTGGGAAGGATTTGCCGCTCGTCGTGAATCTCGAGATCGTCCATATTGGCTCCGTTGGAATGGACGTCGGTCCCGATGGAATGTCCGGTGCGATGGATGAAATAGTCGCCGTAACCGGCTTTTTGAATATGCCCGCGCGTGGCGCGATCGACTTCCCATCCGGCGATGTGGCGACCGGCATGGATGGCGTCGAGGACGGTCTTCACGCCGGCGTCTCGCGCGTCGCGCACAATCTGGAAAATCTCCTGCATGCGACCCGAGGGCGCTGCGCCCACAAAGCCCATCCATGTAATGTCGTAATACACCGCGCCGGGCGTGTTCTTCTTGCCCCAGACGTCGAGCAGAACTAGATCGCCTTCGCGCATCGGGACGGGGTGACTGGCGTGTGGCTCGTAGTGCGGGTTGCCGGCGTTGGCGTTGACGGCAACGATCGGCGGATCGTCGGTCCCCAGATTTTCCCGGCCGAAGGCTTCCATGAACCAGTGCTGGATCTCGTGTTCGGTGGTGCCGCCGTTGCGGACGCGCCGGCCGATTTCGTTGAACGCCGCCGCGACAATGGAATCGATGCTGTCGCGGGCCGCGAAGTGCGACTGGATCTGCTCTTCGCTCCAGGTGGATTCGAACTGCGCCACCAGGTCGGCCGAACTGACAATGTTTTTTCCCAGGCCGCGCAGCAGGTCGATGGTTCCGCCATCCACCAGGGAAATGGTGAACACACTATTGTTCGGCGAATACTGCATGGCCAGGTCGAGGTGCTTGGCCAGAATCGTCTTGAGCTTGTCGAACAGTTCCTGCCAGCCCGAATACTGGTGCTTCTTGCCGGGCAGGGAATCGAGGTGTCCGGCTTCGATTTTGTGCACCAGCTTGACCGGTTCGCCTTCCGCAGGAATCAGGTAAAACCAGCGCCGCGTGACCATCAGGCTGGCGGGCAAGCCGAGGACACGATAGGCGATGGGATCGCGATGATGGTGATCGTAGAAGAGCCACGCGTCAATATTGCGTTCGCGCAGCGTCGACTGGATGGCGGCGAGGTCCATGGGCAAACCTCTATTGTAAACAAGAGTGAGGATTTGGGCGAATCACGAGGGGCGGTTGCGCGGTCGCGGAGCGGCGGGAGAATGCAGTTCACGGCGACGACACATTCTTCGGAAGAGTCTCGCACAGGTCCGTACTGGCTTTGCGCGCGGATATCGAATTCGGAAAGGTATGAAGAAAAGGCGGCCCGCTGGGACCGCCTCAGGTCTTTCGGGTCTAGCCGTTCGTCATGCGGCGCGGCTTGTGACGGTTGCCGGCCGATAACCGCACTCCCGCGCCTTTCTCAGGGCCTGGGCTGCTTCTTCCGGGGAGAGGAGCGGAGTAGTCTGCACTGACTTGCAGGCGCCGCCCGCGGCGAACGCCATGGCGATGGCCGCGGCGCTCACGTTGTCGGGCATGTCTGTAATCACGACCACATCGTAGTCTCCGAAAGAGAACCACGCCGCTTCGATTTTGCCTCCCAATTTTTCGATCGCGGGCCGTACGGCTTCAATTCGGTTTTCCGGGTTTGCGACCAATGCTTCCCAGCCTTCCTGGGAATAGGCGACTTGCTGAAGGTAATGTGGCATACAACCTCCTTTGCGATTCGCTAGCTGGGGGCGAATGATTCCAGAGGAGGAAGGCGAAGTCAAGCCGTGGCGCTGGCGTCCCGCCGGATGAGCCGGTCGTAGATCCACAGCAGTAGAGTTGTGGCGACGCCGACCGCGACCACGGACCACCAGACGAGCCCCGGCCGGTGCATCTCTTCGCCGAAGCGATGCATGCACCACCCGCTGAACTTGCCCGCGATAAACGATCCGATCCCGAGCGGTAGAAACGCAAACCCCATGTAGGTTCCCTGCTGCCCGGCGGGCGCGAGCCGCGAAATGTAGTCGTAGTAGCGCGGTTGTTGCACAATCTCTCCGATGGCGACCACCACGAGCGTAGCCACTGCCATCCAGACCGAGGGATGCACGATCAGAAGTATCCAAGCCAAGCTCGAGATCAGCGTTCCCAGCACGATGGCGTGAAACGCTTGCATGCGTTTGGTGAGAAATCCGATCACCATGGTGAAGCAGATGACCACAATCGGATCGGTTGCGAGGATTCGCGCCGTGTCGGCATGGGGATCGATGTAGGCGGAAATGTAAAGCGGCAGCGCGATAAATTCCTGCCAGAAGACAACCCAGTATCCGGTGAAGATCAGCAGAAACAGCATAAATCGCGGGTTGGAGAGAACAGTGAGGAAGTTCTTCCCTACCTGGCGCAAGCTGGCCTTCTCGCCTTCGTCGGCATGTCGCGGCTCTTTGAACAGCAACAGCACGACGAAGAACATGAGGAACACGCTCAACGCCGCGATGCGAAAGACATTTGCCACAATGCCGTGCTCTTGCGCCCAGGAAGCGAGTAACGGTCCAGCCGTGCTGCCCACGTTCACCAGCGTGTAGTAAATGGAATATCCCACCGAGCGGACATTTTCTTTGGACGCGCGAGCCGTGGTCCCGACCACGGAGGGCTTCACCAGGGCTACGCCTAGCGCGGGTAATATCAGGATGACCGCGACCAACCCCACCAGCGGCACGCGGTCGCGTAACGGAGCCAGCCAGGCGGAGCCGATCGAACCCAGCATGAAATAAGCGAAGGTGAGAATCAGGTAGGCCAGCGAAAGTGCGCGGCGGAAGCCGAGCCGGTCTGCCAACGCGCCGCCAATGACGGCCAGAAACCAGACCCAACCGCCAAACATCCCAGTCAGGCTGCTGGCTCGTTCGACGTCAAAGTGCAGACCCTCATGCAGGTAGCGTGCAAGCACGGCAAAGACGGCGTAGTAAGAAAGCCGTTCGAAAAGTTCGCTGATATTCGCGATCCAGAATGGCCGTTCGAACCCGGTGCGGATTTCCTCGAAGCGTTGCGAGAAGGTCAATGGATCTCCTGATGGTTGTATGGCGCGGGCACCCGGCCCGCGATCAGCCGATTAATCGATCTCGGACGTACTGGGCAGTCACGCCGGCGACGCGTATGACTTTATTCCGGCTGGTCTGGCCGGACGCAATGGTAACGGAAGATCGCGGCACCTTCAAAAGTTTTGCGAAGAATTCGATGCAGGCGTCGTTGGCCCGGCCCTCGACCGGCGGCGTGGTCAGGGAGACTTTCAGGGCATCGCCGAGTTCGCCGGTGACGGCGTTCTTCCTGGCGCGGGGGTGGACTCTTACGGAGAAGGTAACGCCGCCCTTGGATTCACGGATCGCAAGCATAGTTCAACGTTGAAATTCTTGTCAGTCTGAGCGAAGCGAAGAACCTATGCACTTTGCGGGCGTCGGCACGGTGCATAGGTCCTTCGCTTCGCTCAGGATGACAAAATGTGTTGGTAGCGAAAATATGTGATCACACCGTCGATCGGGCTGCGACGCGTTCCCCAAAAATCGCCGTGCCCACCCGCGCGCAAGTCGAGCCTTCTTCGATGGCCACTTCGAAGTCGTGCGACATGCCCATGGACAGCACGTCCATGCCAACCGCGGGCAACTTGCGCGCGGCGATCGCATCACGCAACTCGCGCAGCCTGCGGAAGTAAGGGCGCGCTTTCTCGGGATCGTCGGTGAATGGAGGCACCGTCATCAGGCCGCGAAACCGCAACGCCTCGAATCGCGGCGTGGCCAGCAGCAAATCTTCCAGTTCCCGCGAATCGGGCACCAGGCCGCTCTTGGCCGATTCGCCGCCGACGTTGATTTCGATCAGGACGCTCAACTTTTCGTTCAGGGCGCGCGCGGCCGCGTCCAGTTTCTCGGCCAGTTTGAGGGAATCGACCGAATCCACCGCGCTGAACAATTCTGCTGCTTTGCCGGCCTTGTTGGTCTGGAGGTGCCCGATCATGTGCCACTCGGCTCCCGCCAAATCGGCCAGCGCGCCCGCCTTCCCGGCGAACTCCTGCACGCGATTTTCGCCGAACCGGCGGAGGCCGGCGGCATAAGCCTCGCGAATACGTTCCGGCGGGTGCGTCTTGGTTACCGCCATCAGCGCAATTTCTTCTGGACGCCGATTTGCGTGACGGGCAGCCGCTGCAATTCGTTCCCGCACTATCCCGATGTTTTCGGAAATCAACATAGGAACACTAAATTCCGAAGAGCACGAAGTTCCACGAAGAGATAGTTGGGTTCTCTTTGTTCGCCTTCGTCTTCTTGGTGGTTCACGTACTTACATGATCGCGGTCGGCGGAGCGGGCTCGTTGGGATCTCCGGCAGCCGAGACTGGCAAGAACATCATCAGCGCTGCTAATCCCGCGAGCACGATCATTCCACCGACCAGGTACGAGGGGTTGCTGAAGATTTGCGGCGGGTGGTTGGGCGCTCCCCAGCTGGGGACGAACTGCAATCCGGCCCACACCAGGCCCAATAAAGCCTCCCCTGCGATCAATCCGGAAGCGACCAGCACTCCGGCATTTTCCACGCGGGCTTTCTGCGCGCTGTTGAAGCCGCGGCGCTCGGCGACCCAGTCGCCGAGGGTGCGAATCACGCCGCCGACAAAAATCGCGAACGTGGTGCCGAAGGGCAGGTACATACCGACCGCTACCAGCATGGGACTCTTCACCTGCATCATGATCATCGCGATCCCGAACAGGATTCCGACGACCACCAGCGGCCACGCCATGTCGTGGCCCACGATGCCCAGCGCCAAAGTCGCCATCAGACCGGCTTGCGGCGCAGGCAACTCCGGGCCGCCGAATCCCACGCCGCCGGCTCGAATGCTGCCTTCGTGCAGCAGCATCAGCGGCCAATACATCACGAGGCTGGCCACGACGACAGCGATTAGTTCCGCGGTCTGAATCATCTTGGGTGTGCCGCCCAGGATGTAACCAACTTTAAAGTCCTGCAAAAGCTCGCCCGCTACCGCCGACGAAACGCAGACTACGGCCGCGACGCCGAGCACCGCAGCTACTCCCGAAGTGCCGGAGACTCCCAGCGCAACCATCAGCAGCGCCGCGATGAGCAGGGTCGACAAGGTTAAACCGGAAATTGGATTGTTGGAGGAGCCGATGAACCCCACCAGATTGCCCGACACGGTGGCGAAAAAGAACCCCACCAGAATCATTACCACTGCGGCCAGAATTGCCGGCAAGAACAAGCCTGAGATTTTGATATACAGCAGACACATCAGAACAAACATTCCAGCGATCAAGCCGAAGACGATTTTCGAACTCATATAGCGTTCGGTACGAGGCAGCTTGGCCTGCTGGTCCGCCGTCTGGCGCAAGTCGGCGAAGGCCTTGCCCAGTCCAGCGGTCAGGCTGGCGCGCATTTTGAATAGCGTGTAGGCGGCCCCGACGAGCATTCCGCCGACGGCAATCGGACGCACAATATATCGCCAGACCGCATCCGCCATGTTCGCCCAATTATCGGGAGTGTCGGCCGGCATGTATGCCCTGAGCTGCGGCCCGAGAAAGAAGATGAACAGGGGAACCAGCAGTCCCCAGGCCAGCACGCTTCCTGCAAACTGGATCGAAGCCAGCCTGATGCCAATGATGTACCCTACGCCGAGATAGGCCGGACTCACGCTGGGCGCGGCAAACACCGTGGTTCCTCCCGTGGCGACTGCTTGCGTGCTTCCTGCGGTACCGAGACGAACCTGACTGTGGCCCAGACTGCCGACGCCCACGTGCAGGTCGGTGTCGGCGGCAAACAGGCCGAATTTTCCGAGAATGTAAACAATGCCCCCCAGACCAATGTTCCAGAAAAGATATTTCGCGGCCTGCGCGCCGCGCTGTCCGGCCTTGTGAATCTCCGAGGCTGCCAGCGATTCGGGGAAGGGCAACTCCGGGTCTTCCACCATGCCTCGACGCACCAGGGAGATGAACAGAACGCCCAGAATGCTGCCGACCATGATCAATGCGGTGGATTTCCAGTAGGCGTCGGCGGGACGAAATGATGGCCACGCCTTCGCCAATACGAACGCGGGCAGCGTGAAGATTGCTCCTGCCGCGACCGACTCTCCAATGGAGCCTGCGGTTCGGGCGATGTTTTCTTCGAGTAGCGATCCTTTCCACGCCCGCATCGCGGCCATGGCAATCACCGCCGCCGGATACGTGGCGGCGATGGTGATGCCGGCGCGCAGGCCCAGGTAGGCATTGGCCGCACCCAGCACGACGGTCAATAAGAGTCCGAGCAGGATGGCCCGCAGCGTGAACTCTTTCATCTCCATGGTTTCGGGGACATAGGGCACGTGCTTGGGCTTGCCGGGAAGGTCGGAGGCTGAACTACTCATAGATGGAATCCTTTTTGGGCGTCGGATGAAAACGAATTCGTCCGTCTAGCCTTCTGGAACTGGAACGAAAAAGGAACGGCGCACGTTAGCATGCGGCAAGGGCGCGTGACAAGTACGCCGCGGGCCGGTCGCGTCCTAGCTTCGGGAAACAAGATCTTTTAACCGCAAAGTACGCTAAGGATTCGCAAAGATCGCGAAGAAAGCAAGATCGAAATTAGGACACTACCGCGGCCCGGTGTCGTGTCGTTTGCGCTTGGATCTCGGGATTTTGGCAGGGCGAGGCTCACTTCCGCGGACGGGACATGGTGTCGAGCGCCTCGGGTTGGGCCCTGGAACGGCTCCGAGCCCAGCCCCGTCGGAAGGCAACCCAAGCCACCCTGCCTGGTGTAGAATTGACCTAATTGGTCTTCCGCCTCTTCGTAAGTTTTCCGTTCCGAGGTGCAGTGTGATGAGCGATTCCCCCGACCGGCCCCTGATTCCGCCGTACCATTGCAGCGATTGTGGCAGTGAAGTAGGCTTCCGCTCGCGCCGCCGTACTTTGACCGAACGCTTTATCCTTCCGCTGTTTCTTCTGCAGCCCGTAAGGTGCGGAGAGTGTTTCCGGCGGGACTACCGGCTGATTTTTACGCGGGTGCGCGAGCGGCTCTCCGACACGCCCCGGATCATGCCCAGTAAACCGCCAGCTACGTCCAACCGCAACGTTGCCTAGCAGCGGTCATCGCCGCTATACTGCGGGGATAGTGGGAATTAACCTGCGGCTTCAGGTCCGCGGGTGTACGAGGAGGCCGTCTTCAGCAGTAGTGAGGACCGAATCCGGGCTAACCACGCCAGTGTTGCAGGGGCAGGGTCTTCTATTGTTTCGCTGAAGACTCCTTCCCAGTCCCGCCGAACTTGGGTTGAGCGAGCCGGGCCGAGCCGGGGTTGGTCCAGCCAGAACTGGGCCCGCCGAACTGCTGCGAGTCTCTTTTCCGTTCTGTTTCCCTCCGATTGCCGCATTTGTGGCACGCCCCTGCTGAATGTGTCGCGGCTTCCGGTGTGCTTGGATTGCCTGGCTCGAATTCACCCGGTGCGCGGCAAAGTCTGTTCGGTCTGCGGAGAGCGCGTGCTGTCGGTTTACGCGGTCGGCGATGCGGACGGTTGGCTGCGTTGCCCGGTTTGCCGCCGCATCGACCGTCCCTTTGGCCGGGCCGTAGCCTATGGCAGCTACGACGGCGGATTGCGCGAGTTGGTCCACCTCTTGAAATACAACGGCGTGCGCCCGGCGGCCGCCGTCCTGGGTCGTATGCTGGCGGAGGCGATGGCCGCGCTGGAACCTGCATTTGTGCAAGCGACCATTGCTGTGATTCCGGTGCCGCTCTACAAGGCCCGGCGGCGCCAGCGCGGATTTAATCAAGCGGAGCTGATCGCAGCGGCTGCACTCAAGCTTTATCCGGGGCAGGGGGGCTTGCAGTTGGTCCCCGACCTTTTACGCCGTACGCGGGACACGCATTCGCAGATCGGCCTGACCAGCCACCAGCGCCGGGAGAACATGCGGGGAGCCTTCGCTGTGGCGCGTGCCACGGAAGTCAATGGCCGCGAAGTGCTTCTCGTGGATGATGTATACACGACGGGCACGACGGTCTCGGAATGCGCGCGCGTGCTGCGCCGCGCAGGGGCCGTGCAGGTGTGGGTGGCGACGGTGGCGCGCACCCTGAAATGGGCATCTAAGGACGCTGAAAGCGGGATGGCGTCGGCGGAAGACGGCGACCTGGTCGAAACGCGGGCGGCGGGGTAAAACGATTTATGTCACCGAGGATGGAACACGACGCAGGACCGACATCCCGGCTAGCCGCCGGCCTGTTCTTGCCGGCGGCTGCGCACCGCGCCGGCGACGGTCATGCTTTGCTGGCGCCGGTTCTCGTCCTGAACGCGTCGTACGAGCCCATCAACGTCTGCGCCGCGCGCCGCGCGCTGGTGCTGGTGCTGAAGGGCGTGGCCATGACGGAAGAAGAGAACGGACACTTCCTGCACTCGGCTCGCGTGGCCATGCGCGTGCCTTCGGTGATCCGGTTGCTCGAGTACCGCCGCATCCCGCACCAGAGCCGGGCGCTGTCGCGAAAGAACATTCTGCTGCGCGATCGCAACACTTGCCAATACTGCGGCACGGTGCTGCCTTCAAGCGAACTCACGCTCGACCACGTCATCCCCCGCTCCCGCGGAGGCTCGTCCACGTGGGAGAACCTGGTCGCCTGCTGTCATGCCTGCAACCGCCGCAAGGGCAACCAGACGCCCATGGAAGCCGGCATGAAGCTGATGCGCGAGCCCCGCGCCTTCAATCTCCACACCAGCCGCCACATTATGCGCCTGATGGGCCGCAGCGACGATAAGTGGCGCAAGTACCTGTTCTATTAACCCAAAATACCAGGGGAGCCTCGCGGCTCCCCAACTTTCAGTATTCATGGCTCTTCGGCGTGAACTACTGATGCACGGCCACGCTCTCCAGAAACGGGGAGCTTGCGCGGGCACTATTTCTGCGGCGGATTCGGAACTTTGTCGTCCGGCTTCTTCTGATCTGGCGTTTTTGCGCCCGGCGGCAACTCCTGCCCGTTATACAGGATCTTCACATTGGTTCCGAAGCGCTTGTAGTCTTCGTACTTCACGATTTCCCTGATGTGCACGTCTTCCATCTTGAAGTGCAGTTCGTCATCGGCCTTGGTGTAAACCGGAAACCAGTATTGGCCGTCGATCTGCTGCCGCCAGGTGGTGAACTTGGGAAAGAGATTTTCTTCGTCGCCGTGCTTCTTGCGGATGTCGGGCACCGTCTTGCCGTAGGTCTTCACGATCTGGAAGTCATGGTCATCGACCCAGACGCGTCCCTGGAAGTAGCGCTTTTTGCCTTCAATCTGCTTGGGTGCGATGTCGAAGACATAACAGTGCAACTCGTCTTCCTGCTGCTGCCCGACGTAGAGGATGTTGTACTCGGGAAGCCCTTCGTCGGTCAGCACAAAGGGCAACAGGTGCCGGATGTCCTCGAAGTCTTCCTGCGACATGTAGATACGTGTGAGATTCGACTGCGGCGCGAACACCACGTTCTCCATGCGCCTGCCCTTGTCGTCGAATAAGACGTCGAACACCTCGTGATACTGGCCGTCGACGGTATCGCCATCCACGGTCTCAACTTTTACGTCCTGGCGGTAGGTGTACTGATCGCGCGCCTTGGCGAATTCCGTCTCCTTGGCCGCGAAGCGCTTGATGATCTCTTCCGGAGTGGTGCCTTTGGGAGGAATATTCTCGAGCGGGCCTTCCTGGGCCGCGAGGGGCACAGCCGCAAAGGCACAAACCCACAGCAACAGGGAGAGCAGACTACCACGGAACGCCAGTCTCATATGTATAGTCTATCGAATTGCCGAAAGGATGTCGTATATGCGTCAGTCGCGACGTCTCGTCGCCGTAAGGTCGCCAGACGCACCTGCAAAAAACGCGACACCGCGGCAACCCTCCCTCCAACCCCTCTCCGCTCAGTGAGGCCGGAGGGGAGGGCGCTGCAGTTCTGCCATTTAGTTGGATGCGAGCCCGGGAAAGAGGTTGCCGGGGTTGTAGCGCTGTTCCTCGCGTTCGTCATTTGCGAGTGCATTTTGTCGCCGATAGCGTTGTCATCCTGGGGGCTGCGGTTTTTGCAGGCCGAAGGACCTGTGCAACTGGCCGGGAGTGCATAGGTCCTTCGCTTTGCTCAGGATGACAAGTTATGAGTGTTTGTCTGAGTGAAGCTGGCCGGCACTTGTCTCCGGTTGAAATGGATGTCGTTCGTGCCACTCCAGACTCAAGTCCTTCCACGCCGGATTGACCGAGACGACGAGGGCGATCTTCTTGATTCGCAACCAGCCTTTGATCACCTTTTCGCGTTCGATCGCATTATGAACGTCCTCGAAGCGTTCGAAATACACCAACCGATCGAGCTTGTATTTCGCGGCGAAGCTCGACCCAATTCCCAGCTTGTGCTCGCGCACTCTCCGCATGAGATTGTTCGTGAGGCCGGTGTAGAGGGTCTTCGAGCGGTTCGTCATGATGTAGACGAAATATATTTTAGGTTCAAACATCGGTACGTCCTTACGGAGAGCTTGGCAGATTGGGGAGACGGAGTCTGTGATGATTGAACATTCGAGGTGTGCAAGAACGAGCGTTGTCATCCTGAGCGGCGTTCTTTGCCGCGAAGGACCTGTGCACCACGCTGGCAGCACGGATTCTGCAGGCGAGTGCACAGGTCCTTCGGCCTGCAAAAACCGCAGGCCTCAGGATGACAATGAATGGGAGGGCGGAGGTAGAAGCGAACTGCTCTCCCCTGCTACACTCATCCGTTTGCCGCAGGAGGTGCCTTATGCGCCGTTTTCTTCTTTCTCTTCTCGTTTTTGCGTTCACTCTTCCCGCCGCCGCCCAGGCCAAGCATCCCTTCACCTTCGACGACATGATGAAGCTGAAGCGCGTCGGCGATCCGCAGGTTTCGCCCGACGGCAAGTGGGTGATCTTCAGCGTGGTCGACGTCGATCTCGCAGCCAACACCAAGACGCCGCACATCTGGATCGTGCCCACGGCGGGAGGTCAGGAGCGGGAGATCATCGCCGATCAGGACGCCGATCGCCCGCGCTGGGCGCCGGATGGGAAGCACTTCGCGTTTCTCTCGACGAAAGAAGGCGGGTCGCAGGTTTGGATTGCGGAGTTTGACTGGCGCTGCAGGGAACGGTGACCGGCAGTGCACAAGCTGACTTCCATCGCGACGGAGGCGAGCGGCGAACTATGGTCGCCGGATGGCAAGAACATTCTGTTCACTTCGGATGTTTATCCCGAATGCGACGGTGCGCCTGGCGCAGAGAGCGGAGTGCAATGCGAAGAAAGCTGAAAGAAGCGGAGCAGTCGAAGGTGAAGGCGCAAATCTTCGACTCACCTGCTCTATCGCCATTGGAATGCGTACAAGGAAGGGAAGCGCAGCCACATATTTCGTGATTTCCACGATGTCATGGAACCAGATTGTGCACGATCCGCAACGTGACCGTCCGCTCGGACGACGCTTCCTCGCGATCTCACCCCCGGCGACTACGATGCTCCCGTGTTCTCGCTCGGCGGGCAGGACGACTACGCCTTCTCGCCTGACGGGCAGGAAATTTGCTACGCATCGAATCACGACAAGAATCCGGCCGCTTCCACCAACAACGATCTGTGGATCGTCCCGGTGAATGGAGCGGCGGACGCCTCGTCCGCCGAGGTTTTGGCCAAGACCAAGAACATCACCGCCGACAATCCCGCCAGCGACACGTCGCCGCTCTATTCGCCCGATGGCCGCTACATCGCCTACCGCGCCCAGCAGCGTCCGGGATACGAGAGCGACCGCTTCCGCCTGATGCTCTACGACCGCAAGACGGGCGAGAAGAAGAATCTGACGGAGGAGTTTCGATCGTTGGGTCGGAACGTTTGCGTGGTCACCTGACTCCAACGCGAATTTTCTTCGGCGCTGAGGATGGAAGGACGAATCGCCGGTTTCATCTGTCTGGTATCAACGGGAGAGCGCCTTCGATCAACGATTGCAGTGATGGTAACCGCGACGACGCCGATGGCATTTCATACGTCAGCGTCGCCGTGACGGGCCGGATATATCGATGATTTAGCGATTAACTCCGGAGGAGCCAAGACGCATTATCTTCACGAGATGTCCCTGTCGTGTCCAATCGGAAGGGACAGAGCCGGTTGCGGACAGAACCATTGCCGAGAGCCTGCCATCCCATTCGACAAGCTTGACTCATCTTCAACGATGCCATCCTCTCCCAAGTCGCCATGTCCCCGCTCGATTCCTTCTGGTTCACCGGCGCTCACAGCGACAAGGTCGAAGGCTTCCTGGTCAAGCCACCGAACTTCGATGCCTCCAAGAAATATCCCGTGAAGTTCCTCATCCACGGCGGGCCGCAGGGGGCCTGGGGAGACGACTGGAGCTATCGCTGGAATCCCGAGCTGTTCGCGGCACCAACTTCGGTCATCGAACACGACGACAGCGGATACGTCGTCATCATGATCAACTTCCACGGCTCGACCGGATACGGGCAGAAGTTCATCGACGCCATCAACGGCGACTGGGGCGGCGCTCCGTTTGAAGACCTGATGAAGGGCCTCGACTACGCGGAGAAGACTTATCCGTTCATCGACAAAAACCGCGAGTGCGCGCTGGGCGCCAGCTACGGCGGATACATGGCCAACTGGGTGCTCGGCCACACCGACCGCTTCAAGTGCATCGTGACGCACGACGGCATGTTCAACGCCGAGTCGGCCTGGGGCACGACCGAAGAACTCTGGTTCAACAACTGGGAGTTCAAGGGCACGCCCTACGACAACCGCGCGGCGTATGAGAAGTGGTCGCCGCACCAGTACGCCAAGAATTTCAAGACGCCGACGCTGGTCATCCACGGCCAGCGCGACTACCGGCTCGACGTGAGCGAAGGCTTCCAGCTTTTCACCACGCTGCAGATGGAAGGCGTGCCCTCGAAGATGCTGTACTTCCCCGACGAAGGCCACTGGGTACTGAAGCCGCAGAATTCGCAACTCTGGTACAAGACGGTGAACGATTGGGTCGACCAGTGGACGAAGAAATAGCTCATCGGCACCGCAGGCAAGACGTAGCAGGCTCCGTCTCTACGATCAATGTTCTAGAACCAAAACACGTTCTGGCAGTTTGCTGAAAAACTCTCTTTGTTGATCGAGCGCTCCCTCAGCGGCTTAAGCCGCGACTGATTTACGGCTTACGGCGCGGCTGGAAGCCGCGCCCTTTCAAAACTGGGGCCCCGATTCGAGTTTTTCCGTAGCCTGCTAGAAGCCAAAGACGCCGCCTCAGCGCCGCTGCGTTTCCACGGGCCAGCGGATGCGAACCGGAGGGGGTCCGACTGGCGGCGGATTCTTTCCGCCGGAATTATTCCCGGGAGTGAGGCCGGGTAATACTTCAAGCGGATCGTCGAGATGGGCATTGGTCCCGGCCGTGACCCCGAGGTCAACTTCCAGCGGCGGGCTGAAGCCGCCGCTGGCGGGTACGATGCTCGCCAGCCCCAGGATGTCGCTGGCGGCGCTGCTCTGGCTCACACTCAGGATCACGGGCATGGCAGGGTTGATGGGGTTGGTTTCGCCATCCCCGCCGGCGGGAGGCGATCCGCCGGGGCGCAGCACCGTGGTCTGAAATGTGACTGTCGCCGCCAGCACCGGATTCGGCGGCGAAGCAGAGTCCGTCACCCGTACTACGACAGGTTGGAAGGCCGATCCCGCAGAGACCTGCCCAGCTCCAGACACGGCCTGAAGATTCAGTTGCGAAAGCGGCACCGGGTTGACATAAAAAGGCTGGCAGGGGGCATTTGCGGGAGTGACGCAGGCGCTTACCTGCACCAGGGCCGCGATTTGCGTAAGCGACAGCGTGACAGTGGCGTAGCCGTTGGAGTCCGACTGAGCGCTGGCCGCGCTGAGCGTGCCGGAACCGCTCACCACGGTAAAGTTCACACCCACGTTGCTCTGCGGCGCGCCATTGCTCAAGACGCGTGCGGTGAGCGGGACGCTGACGGTTGCTCCCTGGGCGATCCACAGATAGGGCGTGAGCACTCCTATATCGGAGGCTGACTCGGTGGCGTTGAGCGTTGTGCTGACCGACGGCGCCGAACTGTAGACGCCGGGGGCGAGGGTTGCGGTAATGGTTGCCACGCCGACGGCTGCCGGGACGAGCCAGGTCGCCGCGCCGCCACTCTGGTCGGTGGTGACTGAGCAGGAGGCAGCGCCGCCGCAAGCCGAGAGTTGCAGGCCGTTACTCGCGTTCCATCCGATGGTCGCACCGCTGACCGGCGTGACGCCGTCTGATGCCAGCACCTGCACACGCACGGGGTTCACCGCCTGGGTGCCGACCGGAGTGGGCGGATTGAGTCCGCTGAGCAGGATAATTTGGTCGTCGACGGCGGCGCCGTAGGTCAGCGCGCCGGTCATGGTGCTGGACGCGCCGTTCGCAGGATCGCTGATCGTGATGCTCTGCGGGCCATCCCCTTGCGCGGGCGCGGCGAGGATCATTTGAGTGGCGCTGACCGCGAGCGTGCTGACTGCGGTGCTGCCGATGCTGGCGGTCAGTGCTGGGGCGAAGCCGGTGCCTTGCACGGTGATCGGGCCTCCGTTGACGCCGACTCGCGCCGGAGAAACGGAATCGGCGTAGAGCACATGAGCCTGGTAGTTGTAGTCGGGCCGTCCGTCTCCCCGCAGGTCCGAAATGCCGATCAGGAAGTTGGCGGAGCTGGTGATTTGGGCATCCAGCCGGGTCAGACCGAAGTTGAGCGTATTGAACGGAGACGGAGTAAACGCGGGCGGGGCGGTACCCTGCGGGTCGGAAGCGGCCCACATTCCGATCACGGGCTGAGCCTTGGCCTCGCTGCCGTTACCGGATTCATCGCGCGCCGTGACCGCGACCGACAGGGTTCGGTTGGCCTGAACCGGAAGCAGGAAGTAGGCCACATCGCCATAGCCGCTGAGCGACCCCGCCCAGTCGCCGGCCGGCGGAACGGGGGCCGGAGCGGTCCGGGTCTCGGAGGCTGGCGGCTGGGCGATCGGCTGGGCAGTGCTCGACAGCAGGATGTCCTGCTCCACATCCTGACCAGCCGTCACCGTTACCACGATGGGCTGAAAAAGCCCGGAAGGCGTGACCAGGAAAGGCGCATAGGAACCGACGCCGACCGACCAGGTCGGATCCAGCGGTTCCACGCTCAATTGATATTGTGCGCTGCCTCCGCCGGGCAGTTGCAGTCCGGAAAGATCGAAGAAGCCTTCCAGCGCCGGGCTGCTGGAGCCCCACTGGCTATATGGATTTCCCAGGGCGTCGTTGAAGCCGGTGACGGGATTGCCTGCGTTCCCGGTAAAAAGGAATCCGGAGACCGAGGAAGCGGCGTATCGGCGCGAAGAGAGCCCGGTGGCGGGATCGACCCAGCGTGCCACCACGTTCACTCCTTGCATGGGCTGGGTGCGATTTCCGAAAGGATCGGTGAACCACACGGACCCGTGGATGCGGGCCGTGGCGGATGAGGAAATTTGCTTGCCTGGGAAGTTCGATTGGTTCTGCGCGGTGACGGGATAGAGGCGGGAAACGGCCGCGACGTCATCTGGGGCAAGCTGATAGGGATTGGGGTAGCAGCGTGTGATAGGGACGCAACTCACGGGGTCGAGGTAATGCATCACGGGGAAACCCGCGTAATCATCGGAAGTGGGCGGCGGGGTGCCGCTGATCACGTTGGGATTGACCTGTGACCAACCCAGGCCGAGCACGTTGCCGATGACGCGCACGAGACGGTATTCGACCTCGACCAGTTGTGAAGACTGCTGGGCGCACTGGCCGTTGATGACGATGAGCGCGTGCTGGTAGGTGCCGAGCGCCGCGTAGTTGTCGTCGCCTCCGAAGGCAGCATTGAAGAAGCACTGGATGGAGTCGCCGGCGCCGCTACCCATCAGGGCGCTGGTAACGGAGCCGTCGTAGTCGTAGACGATGCCGATGGGCGTGCCCGTGGCTGAGGCCTGAATGTCGGCGGGCATGGAGATGGTGCCGTCGGAATTCACGGTAACGTTGGTGCCGTTCACATCTTCGGCGAGCTGACCGCCGCTACTGGCCGCAAGCGCCGCCGTCGGAACCGAGGCCCACTGGCTGAAGGCGTCGGCCACCAAGGAGTTCGCGGCGCCATTGGGCAGGACCGGGCTCAGATTGCCACGATCGGTGTAGAAGGTTATCAGTCCCTGCGGCCACAGCAGTGGTTGACCCGAGACGGTCGAGTCGAAGTAGGTGGTGCCTGCCACCGCCTTGGGCCCGCCGCCCGCCCGCGATAGCAGGGCGAAGACGAAGACAATCGCCATCGCCACGGCCAGCCTGAAGAGGAATGACCGCGTGGTCAGCGCGATGCTGGGTGTGAGGGTCAGATTGGTTCCTTTGAGCCTCATTCCTCGTCACCGGTATGCTGCAGGGCCAAGGCGAAATCGCTGAAAGTGACTCGGGACTTTCCGCCCAGGACGGGATCCGTGCGGAAGGCTGAAAGGTGCTGCACGGAGAGTAAGACGCGGCCCAGTGGATCGACTGGAAACCGGCCCATGGGTCCGGCGACGCAACTGGTGAGTCGCAGCTTGCTGGGAGGGTAGAGAAAAAGAAGCACGCGCTCGCCGATGCGATAGCGCTGTCCGCTCGACCACAGGCCAATCCATTGCGAGATGGTCAGATCCTCGCCGGTCGTGGCGCCCCGAAATGCCTTTTCGACGTGGAAGGTGATGGCTACGGTTTCCACCGACTGGCCGCGGGTCGCGGGCCGGCGCGCGATGGCCGTGACCGTGCCAGAGAAGATCGTTCCCGCGGCGCGAGCGAGCTCGTGAAAGCCGATGGTGCCGGGAGAGAGCGGCAATCGCCGCGCCAGGTTTGAAGTCGGGAGTGGGTCGGGGAGTTGAGCTGCGTGCGGCGCGACCGGCGGAGTAACACTGGCGCGATCGGACTGACTGCGCAGTAAGGCTAGCGGCAGAATCAAAAAAGAAATCGCGAGCAGACACAAGCAACCTCTCCCAGGCATGGGGAGACCTCTCGATGTGACGTCTGCTCGGAGGGTACTGGGAAACGGTTACCGGGAAACCAGCGTCATCCTAGTCCCAACGGAACAATTAAGACAGTGACGGATGTCACAACCAGCCTGTGGATTTCAGGTCGGAAATGGGAATGGGTATTAAGGCCCCAAACCACAGGGCTTACGGGCTTGTTGGGGCGACGGCTATGACGTGTTGAGGAGCAAATTTCTACGCCCGCCGCGGGAAGGTCGAGCGGTCGAGTAGGAAAATGGGCGAGCACCGGCTGGTGCGAGTGCTCGGATGATCGCGGTTTGCTCATCTCTCCGTGCAATGGGACAATGGATGTCTATGCAGAAATCGTTCGTTCCTCTGATCCAACTTCTGGCCGCGGGGATGATGCTTCTCGGCTATGTGGCGGCGCAACAGACCCCTGCGGCGACAACCTCTCAGCCGAGTTCGACGCAGTCGTCTAAGACAAAGACTCCGACAGCGAAGAAGAACTCACCCCACCGCGAAACCGGCAACGACTTTTACGCTCAAAACACAGAAAGAGAAAGCCAGCTACGCCCTGGGGATGAACATCGGCACGGGCCTGCACCGGCAGGGCGTGGCGGTGGATCCTGCCCTGGTGGCGCGCGGACTGAGGGATGCCATGGCGGGCGGCAAGACGCTGCTGACTGAAGAAGAGGAGCGGGCCGTGCTCACACAGTTGCAGACCGAGGTTCGCCAGCAGCAGCAGCAGAAGGCACACGAGGCGGGTGCCGCGAACCGCAAGGAGGGCGAGGATTTTCTCGCTGCCAACAAGACGAAAGAAGGCGTCGTCACGCTCCCCAGCGGCCTGCAGTACAAGATTCTGAAGGAGGGTACGGGGCCGAAGCCCACGGCCAGCGATACCGTCTCGTGCAATTACCGCGGCACTCTGATCAATGGGAAGGAATTTGACAGCTCCTACAAGCGAGGGGAGCCGACTTCGTTCCCAGTGGGCGGGGTCATCAAGGGCTGGACCGAAGCGCTGCAACTGATGCCGGTGGGATCGAAATGGCAGTTGTTCATTCCCGCGGATCTGGCCTACGGCGACCGCGGTGCCGGTGGAGATATAGGTCCGGGCGAGACTCTCATCTTTGAGGTCGAGTTGCTCTCGATCGGGCAGCCGAAGAAATAGTCATCTGTCTTTCAGTTGTCCTCATTCCGATTGCCGTTCCAGGTCAGGCCGTCTGCCCCGCGCAGGCGGCCTCTTTTGCGGGTTGCCGGGCTCTAATGGGCTGCCCCTGCGCTGCCGATATTGATGGCAGCGACGAGGCGCAAACGTGAGAATTCTCTTAGTGGAGGATAGTAAGCCCATCCGTCGAGCCAATGAATCGGCTCTCCATAAGGCCGGCTACGAAGTGATTTGCGCCGAAGATGGGGAGTCGGCGCTGCGGCTGGCGCAGGAGCAGAAGCCGGACCTGATTCTGCTGGATATGATCCTGCCCAAAATGAGCGGACCGGAGGTTTTGCAGCACTTGAAGAGTAACCCCGGAACGGCGGTGATCCCGGTGGTCGTCGTGAGCAGTCTCTCGGAGAAAAACCGGGAGAAATTGATGGAGGCAGGGGCGGAGGAATATCTGGAGAAAAGCGCCATTATGCCAACGCAGGGAGTCAACCTGCTTCCAAAAATGCTGGAGAATGTCATTTGCCGGATCAACCGGAAGCGAGGGATTGCGTTTTCGAGCATCCCCGTCAGCTAGCTCGACTCATTCACAATGCTTGCTGCAGGTGCTCTTCGGCGGAGAGATTGGCGCCCGCCAGCAGCAGCAGGCCGGAAAGGAAGGCCCAGAACATCATGCTCACCGACAGGGCGAAAGGGCCGTAGACTTCCTGAAAATTCAGCCAGGGAAGAGCGAGGAAGTAGGCGTACTTGAGGGCCTCGGAGAGCAATCCCATGATGATCGCCGCCGGCAGCACGGCCCGCACCGGGACCTTGCCGTTGGGCAGAAGCCAGTAGATGAGGAAGAAGATGGCGATGCTGGCCAGGATGGCGAAAACCTTCATCATGAGAAATCCCACCAGACGGACGAAGCCGGTGCCGTAACCGCGCAGCAGGAACTGCAAAAACTCGACTGGCCCGGCGCTCAGCGCGATGGAAAGCAAAGCCAGCAAGCCACAGGCGAAGGCCAGGCCGAGTGAGATCAACAGATTGCCCAGGTAGGAGCGATTGTTCTCGAAGCGCCAAACGCGGTTCAGCGCAACTTCCAGAGGGAGAAATACTCCCGACGAAGTGATCAGCAGAATGATCAGCGAGACCACCTGCACGCGCTGCCGGGAGTTCGACCATGGCATTGAGGTTGCGAATGACGAAGTCCTGGCCGGCGGGCAGGTAGTCGCGCAGGAGTTCAAGAACCACGTCGTACATGACTCGGGAGTGGAAGACGCGGCGGATCAGAGTCATCAGCAGGACGACGAAGGGGAAGAAAGAGAGAATCGAGTTGGCGGCGACGGAAAAAGCGAAGGTGTGCACGTCCGTCCGCATCAGGTACTGCACGGTGGAGCGGATCAGGCCCGGGGGCCGGCGCCGGGAGCGTAGGGGCCGGCGAAACAGGCTCGGCCTTGGGTTGCGTCGGAATGGGCGAGGTGGACACGGGATCGTTTCATCGTACCAGAGGGCGGTTTAGGTCTTAGGTGGCGGGGTCTTGGGTCATAGGTCTTGGGCAACCGCTAAGACCTGCCGGGGAGAAACCGAAGTTTGAGAGCCGGTTACCGAGCTATTTCTTAATCCTTGTTAAAGTTATCCAATAATGACCGCTGGTCACATTACGATTTCTTTCTAATTCCTCTTGCGAATCGTTTTAATAGTGCTTATTATCTGTTGCTCAATACCGGGAAATGGTCCGGTGGTGAGACCAGTAAGCAGGTTGAGTTTGTTGGGTGTGGTGGAAACGCGCCAAATTGTCGGGCTCCGGAAGTTCACGCTGCGGATGCACACCGTGGTGGGGGGACTGAGGAGTCGTTTCCTTTTTTGGGGTACTTCTTCCGCACATCGTAGACGCAATCCAAAGTTCTACCGGCTTCTTTGAGGGGGGCTTCGGTCGACCGGGGCGACGATCGAGAGACGCCGGAGAACAATATCTTAGCGATTGGTGAAAGGAGTTCTTTCCGTGAGAGAGAAAGGTACAGTCAAGTGGTTCAACGGGGCGAAGGGGTATGGATTCATCCAGCGCTCCACCGGGGAAGACGTGTTCGTGCACTTCTCTGCCATCCAGGAGAACGGCTACCGCACCCTTAACGAGGGTGAGACCGTGGAGTTTGATCTGCTGAAGGGCCCCAAGGGCTTTCAAGCGGCCAACGTCGTCCGCGCATAACCGCGAACCATTCCAGAACCCTCCCGGTCCCAGCGGGAGGGTTTTTTAGTTCCGGGCAGCCGGTCCAGCAGGGCACTCACGCTGAAACTTTGACCATCATTTCGGCTCCCATCTGTTCTCAATCTTCGGCGGATGCTGCAAGGTTTGCATTACCACGCAATACTGTTCCGTTTTCGCCTGCAAGGCGCTCAATTGCTCCTTGGTTGCCTGCGGTGCGCGGACGTCGAAAATGACTCTGATGCTCTGAAATCCGACAGGCGCCTCTTTCGATATTCCCAGTGTTCCTTGCAGGTCCAGATCGCCTTCGACCGTGACATCGATGCCCTCGGTAGGTATTCCCATCGCAGCGGCGACCATCTGGCAGGTGATCTGGGCGCAGGCGGCCAGGGCACCCAGCAGCAGGTCGCCGGAGCAAGCACCGGTACCCGCTCCGCCGACGCCTTGGTGCGCCTGCGCGTTGTAGATCGCCCGCCCCAAGTCCACCGAGCAGGAGATCGGTGCGTCGGTCTGACGTGCCGCGCGCCGTCAGCGTGATTCGGGAACTCGCCGGATCTTGCCGGTACTGGTCCTTCAGTGGCCGCTGCAGCGTTCGAATATCCATGAATTCCCCTCACGAAATCTGGGGTATTATAAGCGCACTCAGGGGTACTGCCGCAGAAGTCCGTCGCGGCAGCGAGTCAACAACATTCAAAGCGCATTGCGCAGCGAGCGCAGCCGTTTCTCGCCGACCGATAGCTGCGCCAATGAGGTCCATGAGCCCGCCGCTCACGCCAGGTTCAGTGCCGTCCACGCTTGTCGCCGGGTACGCGCTTCGGCGCTTACGAGATTCTTGCAGCAACTCG
The DNA here is from genome assembly GCA_963825155.1 of uncultured Acidobacteriaceae bacterium. Classification (GTDB taxonomy): domain Bacteria; phylum Acidobacteriota; class Terriglobia; order Terriglobales; family Acidobacteriaceae; genus Sulfotelmatobacter. The sequence continues at coordinate 98,275 of CAWGRZ010000014.1, forward strand.
GCGCCGGCGGCATGGGCGAGGTTTATCGCGCCAGGGACACTCGCCTCGACCGCGAAGTCGCCATCAAGACCGTTTCCTCTGGACCACCATTCTGCAACCGGAAGCCCTGTCGCGCTTCGAGCAGGAAGCCCGTTCCGCGTGCGCGCTCAATCACCCGAACATCGTCACCATTTATGAACTCGGACACGTGGACGGCACGCACTTCATCGCCATGGAACTGGTGAGTGGTGAGACGGTGCGCGAGTTGCTCGCCTCTGGTCCCATTCCGTTTCGCAAGGCCGTCGCCATCGCGGCACAGATTGCCGACGCTCTCGCCCAGGCGCACGAAATTGGCATCGTTCATCGCGATTTGAAGCCCGACAACCTGATGGTTTCTGGCGACGGCTACAGCCAAGAGTTCTGGATTTCGGCCTGGCGAAACTGCTCGCGGTCGATCACACCTCGGATTCGGATGCTTCCACTTAGCCCATCACGGAGCAGGGAACGGTGATGGGCACCCTCGGTTACATGTCACCGGAGCAGGCGAACGGCGGCGAAGTCGATTTTCGTTCCGACCAGTTTTCGTTCGGGTCGGTGCTCTACGAGATGGTCACTGGGCTTCCTGCGTTCCAGAAAAAGACTCATGCGGAAACCACGGCTGCCATCCTTCGCGACCAGCCGGAGCGCATCGGTGCCAGAATGCTGCAGGCGCCCGCTCCCTTCATTTGGATCGTGGAGCGCTGTCTGGCCAAGGACCGGAAGCAGCGCTACGCATCCACCCGGGATTTGGCTCGCGACCTCGCCGCGGTGCGCGACCGGCTCGCCGACGCGTCTGTCCGCCATTCGGAGCCTCGCCCCAGCAACCTGCCGGTGCAGCGTACCGCATTCATCGGACGCGAACAGGAAGCGGCTGCTCTCCGTCAGCTGTTGGGCCGCGAGGATGTGCGGCTGGTGACCCTCACCGGTCCTGGCGGTATCGGCAAGACGCGACTTGCTTTGCAGGTGGCAGGCGACATCGCCAGCAGTTTCCAGGTGGCGTTTGCTTCGTTTCTCTGTCGGCGGTTGGCGAGCCTGGGTTGATTGCTTCCGCCATCGCACAAGCGATGGGAGTGCGCGAAACCGGCAATCAGTCGCCGCAGGAAAGCGTGAAAGAGTACGTGGCCGGGCTGGACCAGCCCATGCTTCTCGTTGCTCGACAACTTTGAGCACCTGGTCTCACGCCGCGCCGGTCGTAGCGCAATTGCTCACGGCTGGGCCGAAGCTCAAGATCGTAGTCACCAGCCAGGCGCCGCTGCACGTCTACGGCGAACATGAATTTCCCAGTGCCACCGCTGGCGCTGCCCGACCTCAAAGTCCATTCCGCCGCTGGAGGTGCTCTCTCGTCTTCCCGCGGTTGCGCTTTTTGTGGAACGCGCGCGCGCGGTAAAGCACGAATTCGCGCTGACGAAGGAAAACGCACCCGCGGTCGCTGCCGTCTGCGCTCGCCTCGACGGCCTGCCTCTCGCCATCGAACTGGCGGCGGCGCGGATCAAGCTGCTCTCGCCGTCCGCCATGCTGGCGCGCCTCGAAAGCTGCCTCAACCTGTTGACCGGCGGCGCCCGCGATCTGCCAACCCGCCAACAGACTCTTCGCGGCACCGTCGACTGGAGTTACGGCCTTCTCAACTCCGCCGAACAGACTCTCTTCCGCAGGCTCTCGGTGTTTCACCGGCGGCTGCACGCTGGAAGCGGTGGAGGCCGTCTGCGACACCAGGGGCGATCTGGGCCTCGACGTACTCGACGGCATGGCTTCCATGGTGGACAAGAGCCTGGCGCAGCAGGTGGAGCAGGCGATGCGCGAAACGCGCTTCGTTATGCTCTCCACCATCCGGGAGTACGCTCTCGAACGCCTGGCCGAGAGCGACGATGAATCTGCCACTCGCCGGGCCCATGCCGCGTACTACCTGGTGCTCGCCGAAGAAGGTGCCGAGGACACGGCCGCTCATCCCGAATGGCTCGATCGTTTTGAGGTCGAGCACGACAACTTCCGCATGGCGCTCGACTACCTGATCAAGACCGGCGATGCCGACTGGGGCCTCCGCCTCGGCACTGCGCTGTTTCGATTCTGGGAAACGCGCGAACATCTTGCGGAGGGACGCGACACCATCGCCAGGCTCCTCGCGCTGGAAGGAACCGCCGCGCGTCCGAAGCTGCGCGCGCGCCTGCTGTTCGCTGCCGCGGTTCTGGCCGGCGAGCAGGGAGATTACGTCTCTGCGCAGCAACTGTTCGAAGATAGTCTCGAGACCTGTCTCGAGCTAAACGATAATCGCGGCGTTGCGGTCGCACTTAACGCGTTGGCCGTCAACGCTCGCGATCGTGGCGACCTCGCCACGGCGTCCTTCCTGTTCGAACGATGTGTCGCGATTTGGAGAGACCTCGGCGATCCCGCGGACATCGCCCGTGCGCTCAGCAATCTCGCCAGCGTGATGAAGTTCCAGGGCGAGTACTCGAGCGCGCATCCTCACTCTACGACGAATGCCTGACGATCGTTCCGCCAGGTCGGAGACGAGCGCCGGTATCGCCTGGACGTTGAACTACCAGGGCGATGTCGCTCGGGAAACAGCGCGACTTCGCTGCCGCCCGTTCATTTTACGAACAGAGCCTGGCGGCGTTTCGCCAGTTGCGGGATGGCTGGGGAATCGCCAGCGCCCTCTCCGATTTAGCCAGTCTCAGTTGCGATCAGGGTGACAACGCCGAGGCTCGTCGACTGTACGGCGAAAGCATCAAGATGTTCCAGGAATTGGGTCACAAGCGCGGCATCGCGAGAGTGCTGGAATGTCTCGCCGCCAGTGCCGCCGCGCAATCGCAATGCCGAGCAATCGCTGCACTTGGCCGGAGCCGCGGCCGCGCTTCGCCAACGATTGGGCGCGCCGCTCACGCCCGCCGAGCAACACAGGCTGGAGAAGGCCCTGGAATTTGCGCGCCGAACCCTCGGCAATGCGGCCGGCCTGACGGCGTGGATGGAAGGCTGGGCGATGCCGGTCGAACAGGCCGTCCAGGAAGCGCTCAACTGCGACGGAGCCAGGACTTCAGACACGAAACTCCGAATAATTCACCCTGCGAGGCTGGGATCGATCAGTCGCCGCACCGCCGAGATACGATTCGCCGGAAAACCTCCGCGGCGCGCATGTTCGCGAACGGTTTCCTCGTCCGGCGCCAGGTACACGCAATAGACCTTGTCGCCGGTGACGTAGCTGTGGAGCCATTTGATCTCCGGTCCCATCTCCTTCAGCACGCCCACCGACTTTCTGGCGACTTCCTGCAGTTCCGCATCCGACAAATTTCCTGCGCCCGGGATTTCCCGCTCGATCACGTATTGGGGCATGGCCACCTCACCGAACGGTCATGGTAGCAGATTTTTCGCACGATAAGCGCATCCCACCGAGCTTTGCACCGAATGGCGACGGCTCGGAGTCTGATCTGCCGAAGGGCCCGCAAAAGCTTCAAGCTGAGGGCTGTGACTGTGGCACGTTTTGAGCAGCTTGCCAGTTCAATCCGGCTTCCGGAACAGGTAATTGTTGCGCGTGGTGTATTGCCAACACTGCCATTGCCGTACGAGTTGCAAACCGGCAGCCTGAGTCATGGCAATGAATTCTTCCGGTGTGGCCCAAAAAGAAATGGCGGTTCCGCTGTTGACCCGTGCGGGTTGGCCGGTGAACTGCCAGTAGACCATTCTGCGCAGCATTCCGAACCACGTCCTAAGCCCGTACTCACGGTACAGGTGGGAAAGCAATTCGTGCCGCGTCGCGAATTGGGGTGTGGGATCGTGTTGTTCCTCATAGGGAATCTCGCCCAGGAAAATGCGGGCGCCCGGCTTTGCAATGCGATGAATTTCGCGCAGGCTGACAGGAATCTGTTTGCGCGGAACTACCAGCAAGACGCTGTTGCAGACGACGACAGAGGCGCTGTTGTCGGGAAGGGGGACCGGTCGGTAAGTCCCTGTCTCGCGTCCAGGCCAACACGGCGGAGAACTGCGACTTCCTCGTCGGTAGCCAGCAAGCCGATCGCGGTTCTGGTGCCAACGTCTTCTGCAATTCGTAACATGGTGCCATCGCCGCATCCGATGTCAACCAGGTCGTCGCTGGAGTTGAGTTCGACCGCATCGGCGATCTGCTGATGAACCAGTTTTGTGACTTCTCTTTTCTCCCGACCCCGCAGGGCCAAGTCGTGCGGATCGCGGGCATGTTTCGCAGTCTCGCGACAATACTCGATGTAGTCATCGGAGCGGGTGATCATGAGATAAAGAGATTCTACTATTGGAAGCGCCGCTGGCGGACGCTCGCCGGAACCTGACTCACGACCTCACGCACAACTATATGCAGGGGGCAAGTCAATCCCACAACGGCATTTCATAAAAGAAGCCGACATAGACAAACGTAAACACTGCCCACACGGCTGCCACAAGCCAGAGTCTTTTCCCCCAGGCACTTGCAAGAGCAGACGTAACTACCGCCGCAACAAGCGCAATGGCCCCTCCTCTCATCCCGCCGGGGAACCGTGGATGCCATTTAAGGGGATCTATGAGTACGCCCCACAGGAGGGAGAGAAGCAGAACACTGACGACTCCCAATGCGTTTGCGATGTTAGGCTGCCTTTTGATGGGCATGAACTCGTCTCCGTCCCAGTTATCAAGAGTGCTTAAGGATTCAAGACTGTTGCGAAAAATCTCTCATTTCTTCTCGCCAGCCCCCGCTCTAGCGTACTTCCAGCGACACCAAATCCCCGTCGGTCAAGCCCCCGGGCTTGTAGTTCACGGTAACCTGGCGGTCTTGCCACTCGCAGGAGAAATCGTCGGCGCCAATGAGGAGCAGGGATTTGTAGTCCGCGGCGCGAAGCTTCAGGACGACGCCATTTGCGGTGACGGTCAGGATGGCGGCCGGGGCCTGCGAGCAGTCGACGCCGACCAGGCGGCCTTTGAAAAATTTCGTAGGACGCCTCTCCGCTGGACCATTGGCCTGCGTTTTTTCGGCGGCGGCACGCTTGGCGGCGTCCTGGTCAAGGACATCAAAGGGCGACTTCTGCGGTGCGAAGTTGGGCTGGGCTGCGGCCGAGCCCACGGCGATGCCGTACTTGCGCTCGGTTCCCACCTGGGTCAGGCGCTCGCGGGCGAGTGCGGCGACTTGAGCGTTGTCGCTGGATTTCAGCCGCTCCAGCAGCGCCTCGGCTGCCTCCCACTTCTTGCTGGCGATGTAGATCTGGGCGAGGTGGTAGACGTAGAGTTCGTCGCGCGGGCTCAACAGAATGGCGGCGCGTTCGGCCTGCATGGCGGCGCTCGGGCCTCCGCCTTCGTTGCGGGCGAGGGCCAGCAGGTCGTAGGCGTCGGCGAATTCGGGGTACCACTCCAGCACGGCCTTGAGGTCGAGCATCATGTTGGGCAGGCCCTGAATATCGGTGTGCTTGGCCTGCGCCATGCGGTATTTCAGTACGGACAAGTAGTAGCGCACCCACAGGTCAGTCTGATTCAGAGCGGCCGCGTCGCCGAGTTCGGAGATGGCCGTGTCGAACTCGCCGTGCTGGATATCGTCCCAGGCCAGGATGCGGTGGGCGAGCTCGTTGCCCACGGCGGTCGTAGGAAGTAGCGGGTTGTCTTCGTCGATCGAGGAGTTGGCTTGCTTAGTCTTCTCTCTCTCCTTCTTCGCGGTCTCGGCGGGGGTCGGCGTAGTAGCCAGGGTCTGCAGTGCTTTCAGGCCAGAATCGCGGCGTTCGGGAATGCGGATTTCGACTTCAGCGTAAAGCGCGCTCGCGTCAGCCTCCGACAGTGGCCTGGAGATGATCGCCGAGTCGTCGGGCCCCACGGGAACCGGGAACTGATAGGGCTGCGCAGAACTTGCGGCGTTAGCGGGATGATCGGGATCCGGATTGGTTTGGCGCGCCGCGTCGAGCGCGGTCAGGATCGCGCTCTGAGAGTGGAAGTAGTTCTTTACCGCCTGCTCCAACTGGGCGGAGGTCATGCCATAAGCTTTCTGAATCGCATCTTCCACGGGGACGTGCTGGTTTAGCACCAGGTCAAAATAGGTTCCTGTCTCGGGCAGCTTTTGTTCATGGAGCAGGTAGTGCATGACGATCCAGGACTGGGCGTAATAGAGCGTGCGGCGCGTGCCTTCGTTGGACGGCGACGTGTCGTGCTTCATCATGAACAGGTCGGGTATGGAGAGCCAGACCTGCGCCCCCAGCAGTTCGGTGAGCGATTTGGGCGCGTGCGTCTCGTGCTGGATCGCCAGCAGATCCTCGGTCATGGTGGGGCGGAGTTCGGGGTCGCCGCCGATCTCGACCTGTTTGTTGTCCACGCGAATGGAACTGAAATATTCGGCGAGGCCTTCGTCGAACCATCCCTGCGCCGGGGGATAGTTGTAGCTGAGCAGCATATGAGCGAAGTCGTGGGCGACGGCACGCCAGGATTCTTCCTCAAACAGATTCAGCACGATGAAATCCTGGTCTTCGCCCGCGAGGAAGAATCCCGGGAACCTCGATGGGTTGAACGGTTGCGGGCTGGCCCTGCGCCTGACCTTGCACATGAACCAGGGGCGCAATCTGGTAGTACGACTTGTCGTTCTTGAAGGCCAGGATGGTCAGGGGATGCGGCTGGTTGAGCCGATCCTTCCCCAGCAAGGTGGCGAAGACGGTGCGCATCTGCTCGAATCGGAGCGCGACCTCGCGGCCCTTTTTGTCTCCGGCATCCGTGACGATGGTGAAGTGGGCTGAGTGGATTTCAAGCCAGGGCGGCTCCGCTCCTGGAGCGGGAGTCGTGTACAGGAATAGTCCCGATAGAAGCGTGGAGGCCAGGGTGAGCGAGATGAGCCGCGTGCGGGGCATGGATGGCTGCAGGAAAGGGAATGCTGCTTCAGTGAAATGCTACCACGAGGGTTGCCGCTTTCGCTGAAGAAGGGATGACTCCAAACGATCGTTCTGGTTCCGTCTTCCGCCGTCCGCGCCGTTATAATTCCCAGCAATGCTTATCTGCCCGGGAGTCCGGATTCGCGTCCTGTGCTTGATGGTTCTTCTGCTCGTGGTTCCAATCGCGGGCGCGCTTTCCGGAGCATCGTGGAGCGGCGTGCTGAGGGATGGTGCGGGCAAGCCCGTAGCCGAAGCGACCGTCCAACTGCACTCAAGTTTCGGCGGACGCACCTACAGCGCTGAGATTACGGCGAATGGCAAGTTCGCGTTTACCGGAATCGCTGCCGGCTCTTACCAAGTCTCCGTACAGACCGCGGGCAAGACGTGGAGGGCCTCTGCTGCGGTCGAGATTCAGGACGCGGCCACGCTGACCATGGCACTGCAACTTTCCTCGCAACAGGAACTCCGCGTCGTGGCCGCAGGCGAAGAGGTTTCGGCGCAGGCCAGCGGCGGCGAACATCTTTCCAGCAAGGAAGTTTCCAGCCTGCCGCTCAACGTGCGCGACTTCAGCACGCTGCTGCTACTGGCGGCCGGCACCATGACCGATACCAACGGCGCTGCCAATTTCACGCAACAGTTTGCCGTGAATGGGCAACGCGGCGCGGCCACCGTTTTCGCCATCGACGGCTTCGATACCACCGACCCGGAGTTGGGCGGGGCAACGTTTTCCAATTTCAACGTGGATGCGATTCAGGAAGTGCAGGCCAGTTCCGGGGTAATGCCGGCCGAGATCGGGCACGGAGCAGCCAGCTTCACGAACGTGGTGACGAAGTCGGGTGTGAATCAGGTGCACGGAAGCTTGTTCGAATTCGCGCGCAACGCCTCGTTCGACGCGCGCAACTACTTCGACCACACCGACCCGGCTGACCACCGCCGCATCCCGCCGTTTGTGCGCAATGAATTTGGATTTACCAACGGCGGGCCGGTCGTGCTTCCGGGAATTTATGACGGGCGCGATCGCACTTTTTATTTTGGCGAGTATCAGGGCTTTCGTCAGGTGCTGGGCACGACCCAGGTCTTTCCGGTGCCGACTGCGGCTGAGCGGCAGGGAATCGATACCACGACTTTTCCCGGCGATACGCTGACGATTGCCGTGGCCCCAGCCATCCAGCCGGTGCTTGATCGTTATCCTTTGCCGAACCAGCCAACCGGGGCCTTCGGCGATCGCACCTACGCAACCTCGTCGAAGATTTACACCCGCACCGATCAGTTCTCGGTGCGAATCGACCACAAGATTTCGGACAAAGCGTCGCTGCTGACCCGGTTCAGTCTGAATCAGGTGACGGGGCCGCTCACCAATCCCGACCAGACGGCAATCGATCCCAGTTTTGCGGTTCAGTTCTTCGATCACCAGCGCAACGCGGGCGTGAAATACACGCGCACGATATCCTCCGCACCTCACTTCTGAAACTTCTCTGGGCTACATTCGCAGCACGCCGTTCTTTCCGGCGGCCAATCACACCCAGCCTGCGATCGGTTTCGCGGACGGGCTGTTTCAGGGCTTCAATTCGGCGGGCGGTTCGATCTTCGGATCGTACGGAAATCTTTATCCAGTTCCGAGCAGGATATGGCGCTGGGCGCACGGCTCGCATAATTTCAAGTGGGGAGTAGAGATACGGGTCAACCGCGACTCCACGATTTTTGGGACTAATCCGAATGGAGCGTACGAGTTCGGTGGAGGAACGGCGTATTCGCCGGAGCTGATCAGGTCGGCGAGCGGCACGCACAACATCAACCCCGGAGATCCGCTGCCCGACTCGCTGACCGGCCTGCTGACCGCGACGCCTTATTCCTACACCATCACGGCAGCGGCCAGCGTGACTCCGATTGGCGACAAGTTCGATGAAGCCGGGGTCCGGCGCGAGGCTTACAACTTTTATTTTCAGGATGCCTGGAAGGCGACTCCTCAGCTCACCGTCAACTACGGATTGCGCTACGAAGTGAACAGCCGCATTCATGAGGCGACGAAGCGCACGTCCCTTCCCATATTCACCGGAGCGGACGGCAAATCCGCTCCCTACTGGGATCGCACGGCCCAGCAGATTATGCTGATCAATCCGCAGCCTCCTTACGACCAGGATTGGAACGGATGGGGGCCGCGGCTCGGACTGGATTACGCGGTAGGTAAGCACACAGTCCTGCATGCCGGAGGCGCCATTACTACGGGTCTGCCGAATTTGTGGCAGGACAATTTTCTGACCGCAGCGATTCCCTACGTTTTCGCCCCGTACATCACGGCCCTGCCGAGTATTCCGGTGCCATTTCAAAATACGTTCGTGCCGGTGAATCTGCCCACGGCCTATACGGTGCAAGGGCAGCCTGATTTTCGCGACCGGCAAGACCCAGGACGTTCCCGCAAACACTCGAAATTGATCTGCCCCGCTTCCAGACTGATCTGGCCGCGCTCACACCCGGGAACCAGGTGCAGTTGCTGACCATCGTCGGTATCGCCAAGAATTTCAGCAACGGCTACATCGGCAGTTGGACAGCCGGAATCGACCATGATTTCGGCGATTTGAAGTTCAACGCCTCCTACGTGGCGACCGCGGGAATTCATCTGGCCAGGGTCTATTCGCCCAACAGTTATGGCGGAGCCGATCCGGCTTTCGCGCCCTTCACGCAATTCAACTCGGCAGGGCAGGCGACCGGTGGATATGGACCAGAAGCCATCATGACGAGCGGTTCTCATTCCAGTTATCACTCCCTGCAGACCAGCGTGACCAAGAATTCAGCCCGGGCGGGTCTCGGTCTGCAAGCCAGCTACACCTATTCGAAGTCGCTGGATGACACCAGCGCCGTGCTGGGTGGACTCTTCGGCACAGCGGGACGTGATTCTGCAGACCTTGCCGCAAGATCCCGTGGAATCCGTCGGCGGAGAAAGGTCCGTCCACTTTCGACGTGACCCACGTCTTCACGGTGAGTGTGATTCAGTTGCTGCCGCTGGACCGCGTCGGCTTTCTGCGGCCGTTGGGACGGCCGGTCACCCGCGGCTGGCAGTTTCTGAACATCACGACCCTGACCACGGGATCGCCTTTCAGCGTGTATTCGGGAATCCAGCAGACAGGTGCCGGAGCGGGGGGCACGGATCGCCCGGACCTGGTTTCGCTGCCGCATTTTTCGACGAGCCGTGCGGTGCGCGAGGATTACTTCGGGCTGGGAGCGAATAATGCGTCGTTCTTCAATATTCCGATCAACGTTCCGGGCGGGACTGGGCCAAACCACGGGCGTTTCGGCACGCTGGGACGGGACACGTTTCGCGGGCCCGGCTTTCACGACTTTGATTTCGCTCTGATCAAAGACACTCCCTTCGGGCATCGCGGAAACGGGGAACTGGGAACCGTGGAATTCCGGGCGGAGTTTTTCAACGTGTTCAACATCGTGAATTTCGGATTGCCGTCGAACATTGTGCGCGGGAGCGGATTTGGCATCATCAGTAAGACCGCGGGATCGTCACGGCAGATTCAGTTCTCGCTGAAGGTGATTTACTAAGCGCGGATTTGTATCATAATATTTGCATGGCATTTCCGATTAAAATCTGTGCCGTTTGCTCCGAGGAGTTCGAGTTGAAGCCGGGCAAACCTGGCTTTGCCAATCGGTGCCCTGCCTGCAGCGAGCCGGAATCCTCCGAACCCACCACGAAGCGCGGCATGGACGCCGACGAACGCAAGTCTCAGAAGGAAGCGAACGAGGCTCGACGTCAGGCGATGCGCAACCTTCTCTACCGCAAGGATAGCTAAGGTCTCTTCCAGGATGCTTTCCGCGAGAAGGTAAATCAGTCGCCGCTGGCGTGGTTCTGCGTGGGGACTAAGACCAGGCGTGGGCGGGAGGGTTCGGGCTGTGAAGCGGGGCCGAACGTGTGCAGGATGGCGATGACGGCGGCGTAAGCGGCGAGAACTCCGAGCCCAACCGACGCGATGACAGTGAAAAAGATGATGACGGGCATGAAATACGAGAGCACGATCGACGAATCCTTCTATCCAAAAGTATCCTGCAGCTGGCCTCTTCCGTATCGGTAATCTACCTGCGTTGACGCTCCCCGCTGTTGGCGACTAAGATACGGAGTAGAGCTGTGCATTCCTACTTTCGGACAAGTCTGGTTACCTGTCGACGTTACGGAAGGGAAGTCCGGCCAGGATTTTAGACAAGCGCCAAATGGCCATTACCAAGATTTCCGTACGCGGCGCCCGCCAGCACAACCTCAAGAACATCAATGTCGAGATACCGCGGAACACCCTGACCGTGGTTACCGGGCTCAGCGGCTCGGGGAAGTCGTCGCTGGCTTTCGACACGATTTATGCCGAAGGGCAGCGCCGCTACGTGGAGACGCTATCGGCCTACGCGCGGCAGTTTCTGGACCAGATGGAACGCCCGGATGTTGATGCAATTGATGGACTTAGCCCGTCCATCTCGATCGAGCAGAAGACCACCAGCCGCAGCCCGCGCTCGACCGTGGGGACGATCACCGAGATCTACGATTATCTTCGCCTGCTGTTCGCTTCCATCGGGGTGCCGCACTGTCCCAAGTGCGGTCGCGCGATCAGCCGCCAGTCCGCCGATCAGATTGTGCAGCGGGTGATGGCGCTGAGCCCGGAAGACCGGGTCATGGTGATGGCGCCGATTGTCCGCGGGCGCAAGGGCGAGTTCAAGAAGGAGATGGAGACGCTGGTCAAGCACGGCTACACCCGGGCGCGCATCGACGGAGAGCTGGTCAGCCTGGACGACGAGATCGCGATCAATCTCGACAAGCGGAAGAATCACACCATCGAAGTCGTGATCGATCGCCTGCTGGTGAAGCCCGGAATTGAGCATCGTCTGGAAATGTCGGTGGGACTGGCCATGAAGCTGGCGGGCGGATTGGTGCAGGTGGCAGTGGTCGGCGGCGACGAGCAGCTCTATTCCGAGAAACTGGCGTGTCCGGATTGCGGCATCAACGTGCCACAACTGGAGCCGCGCTCGTTTTCGTTCAACAGCATGTATGGTGCGTGCCCCGAGTGCCACGGCCTCGGCAGCAAGTACGATTTCGATCCGGCGAAGGTGATCAACGACTGGTCGAAGCCGTTGCTTGAGGGCGGCCTGGGCCCGGGATCGGCGTCGCAGAACCTGATTCACATGCTGCAGATTTCGGCCGTGGCATACGGCATCGATCTAAAAACTCCGTTCGAGAAGCTTCCCGAGAAGACGCAGGATTTTCTGCTGAACGGCGAGCCGGGACGTGGAGGGAAGACCGGGTTTCACGGCATCTTCGGATACTTGAAACAGAATCTGGAGGAGTCCACTTCGGAGGGCTACCGCGACTGGCTCATGGATCACATGTCGGCCACGGAGTGTCCGGCGTGTCACGGAAAACGCCTGCGGCCGGAGAGTCTGGCGGTCAAGGTGAACGGGATGTCGATTGCCGACTTCACCGCCATGCCGGTGGCGCGCTCGCTCGAAGTGGCGCAGGGCATCAAGCTTGCCGGACGCGAGGCGGCCATTGCCGGGCGCGTCATGCACGAAGTGGTGGAGCGTTTGCAGTTCTTGAATGCGGTGGGGTTGGGATACATCTCTCTCGATCGTTCGGCGGCGACGTTGTCGGGGGGCGAGGGACAGCGCATTCGGCTGGCCACGCAGATTGGATCGAAGCTCCGCGGCGTGCTGTATGTGCTGGACGAGCCCTCGATCGGTTTGCATCATCGCGATAACGACCGACTGCTGACAGCGCTCGAAAACCTGCGCGACCTGGGCAACACCGTGCTGGTGGTGGAGCACGATGAGGAGACGATTCGGCGTGCGGATTATGTAGTGGACCTGGGGCCGGGGGCGGGGCGGCACGGCGGGAGCCTGGTGGCGCATGGCACGCCGGAAGAGATCATGCGGGAGCCCAATTCGCTGACCGGGGCTTACATCGCGGGCAGGGTGTCGATTGCGATGCGGCCCGAGCGGCGGCACACGAACGGCGCGGCGCTGACCATTCTGGGCGCGAAGGAAAATAATCTCAAGAGTCTGGACGTCACGTTTCCCCTGGGCGTGATGACCGTGGTGACCGGAGTCTCCGGGTCGGGCAAGTCGACGCTGGTGAATGACATTCTCTATCGGGCGCTGGCACGGCAGCTTTACCGGTCGCGCGAGAAGGCGGGCGACCACAGGGCGATCTCCGGCGCGGAGAATATTGACAAGGTCATTCGCATTGATCAGTCGCCCATCGGTCGGACGCCTCGGTCGAATCCGGCAACCTATACCGGAGTGTTCACGCAGATTCGTGACTTCTACGCCATGCTGCCGGAGTCGCGCGAGCGCGGCTACAAGGCGGGACGGTTTTCGTTCAACGTTTCCGGCGGCCGCTGCGAGGCTTGCCAGGGCGAAGGACAGCGGCGCATCGAAATGAATTTTCTGCCCGATGTGTACGTGCTGTGCGAGGTCTGTGGCGGGCGGCGCTATAACTCGGAAACGCTCGCGGTGAAATACAACGGGTATTCGATTGCCGACTTGCTGGAGATGCCGGTCTCCGACTCGCTGCCGATTCTGGAAAATATTCCGCAGGTGAAGCAGAAGTTGCAGACCCTGGTCGACGTGGGCCTGGGATACATTCATCTGGGGCAGTCGGCGGTGACGCTTTCCGGTGGTGAGGCCCAGCGCATCAAACTGGCGCGCGAGTTGAGCAAGCGGCAGACGGGCAAGACTCTTTACCTCCTCGATGAGCCCACCACCGGGCTGCACTTCGACGACGTAAAGAAACTGCTCGACGTGCTGCACCGGTTGACCGACTTGGGGAACTCGATCATCATCATCGAACACAATCTGGATGTGATCCGCAACGCCGACTGGATCATCGATCTTGGACCGGAGGGTGGCGAAGAAGGCGGACGCATCGTGGCCCAGGGAACTCCGGAAACCGTCGCGCGGGTGAAGAAGTCGTACACGGGGCAGGCGCTGGCGGGTTATTTTGGGGCGAAGAAGTATCCAGTACCCGGTACCGAGTACCCAGTGAAGGTCTCGTAAGGAGCCAGTCATCTCGTCGTCATCCGACAACCCGCTGCTCGACCCGCCGCCTCCGATCGGTGCAGAGGCGCCGGCCACATTCGATCCTTTCGCTCCAGAATCGGTCAGTGCTCCAAGTCTCGCGCCGCCTCCTCCGCCGGGGGAAAACCCCGAATGGAACGGGTGGGACGTGCTGATCATCGCTGTGCTCACACTTTTCACCTTGGTCGCTGTGGAATTGATCACAGTCGTGGGCGCACGCGAACTCGTCTACCCTCGCGCCAGTCTCGGCGACTTGGCGCAGAAGCCCGCGCTGGTGCTGCTCGGTCAGTTTCTGTCCTATATCGCGGTGGCGATCTACATGGTCCTGCTGGTGGAGGGCAAGTACCACGTGCGCTTCTGGCCCGCCATCCGGTGGAACTGGCAGGGGAACGCTAGTCTGAAGCTGTTGGGGTTGGGAGTGCTCACCGTCTCGCTCGACCTGCTGGGCCGCTATTTGCCCATGCCGAAGAGCACGCCCTTCGACGAGTTTTTCGCCCACCCCAGCGACGCCTATCTGATAGCAGCCTTCGCAGTCACGCTGGGGCCCCTAATGGAGGAGCTGTTCTTTCGCGGCTTTCTTTATCCGGTGCTGGCCCGGCGAACCGGAGTAGTGTGGGCGGTGCTGCTCACGGCGCTCCCCTTTGGACTTATCCATTATCTGCAATACAGGTCGTGGGCGGCGGTGCTGGTGATAACTCTTGTTGGCGTGGTGCTGACTGGCGTACGGGCGGTGACGAAGTCAGTGGCTGCGAGTTTCCTGGTGCATGTTGGATATAACGGCACGCTGATGGCGCTGGCGGCCGTGGCCACGGATGGCTTCCGGCACATGGAGAAGGCGGCCGTCGGTCTGGCATTCTTGAGGTGAATCGCCTTCTCGCGCGGCGCACGATCTGTGTCGTTCTGAGCGAAGCCAATAAGGTCGGAGTATATTATTCGGAACAGTCCATCTCCATGGACGAAGTATGAGCCAGCCGGTTGCACCCAACCAGAACCGGGACGCCACGCCCCAGAGAACTGTGGCTGAGACGCTGCTGTCCCCGTCCATTCTGGAGGCGATTCCTGACGCGGTAGCCGCCGTCAACCAGCAGGGCGTCATCATTCAGGTTAATTCCCAGACCGAAGCCTTGTTCGCCTACACGCGCGACGAGTTGATCGGTCAGAAGATCGAGATGCTGGTGCCGGAGCGGCAGCGGCCGCAGCACCATCTGCATCGCGAACACTTCCATCAGCAACCCAAGATTCGCCGCATGGGATCAGGGCTCGACCTCTATGGAAGGCGCCGCGATGGATCGGAGTTTCCGGTGGAGATCAGCCTCAGCCCGGTCGCCACGGGTGACGGAATGATCGTTCTGAGCGTCATCCGGGACATCAGCGACCGCAAGCGCATTGAAGCAGAACTGCGCCGCGCCAGCGAGGAACTCGACCGCAGAAAAAGCCGGGAGTTGAGGGATTCGCAAAACCGGCTGGCGCTGATTGTGGACTCGTCGCAAGACGCGATTATCGGCAAGAACGTTGATGGCATCGTCACCCACTGGAACAAGGGCGCGGAGCATATCTACGGCTATACGGCCCAAGAGATGATCGGCCAGCCGATTACTGTGCTGTGCCCGAAAGACCGGGTGGATGAAATTCCGGCGATTCTGGAAAAAATCCGACAGGGCGAGCGGATCGAGTACTTCGAGTCAGTGCGGGTCACCAAAGACGGACGCCGGGTAAACGTGTCAGTGGCGATCTCTCCGATTTACGATGCCGAGGGCCGGGTGATGGGGGCGTCGGCCATTGCGCGCGACATCACGGCGCAGAAAAAGACCGAGGACCAGTTGCAGCAGTCGCAGAAAATGGAAGCTGTGGGACGGCTGGCGGGCGGGGTGGCGCACGACTTCAACAACCTGCTCGGGATCGTTACGGCTTGCTCGGAACTGCTGCGCAACCGCATCGATGCGGAGAGTGTGGAGTACATCGACAACATTCAGGAGGCCTCGAAGCGCGGAGCAGCGCTGACACGGCAACTGCTGGCCTTCAGCCGCAAGCAGCCGGCACGGCCCCAGGTGGTGGATGTGAACGAGAGGCTGAGGGAAGTGCGCAAACTGTTGCGCCCGCTCATGGGCGATGACGTGGAGATCGAGCTTTCGGAGCGGACCGCGACGGCAGTGGTCGAGGCCGATCCCGGACAGCTGGATCAGGTCGTCATTAATCTCGCGGTGAACGCGCGCGACGCCATGCCGCGCGGAGGAAAGCTGATTATCGAGACCAGCGTGTATGACTTCGAGGAATCGTTTTTAGGAGAGCGATCGATTATGGCGGCCGGGCGCTACGTGATGCTGGCCATCAGCGATAACGGCGTTGGAATGGATGAGGCGACGCAGTCGCGCATCTTCGAGCCTTTCTTCACGACGAAAGAAATAGGCAAGGGAAGCGGGCTCGGGCTGGCGACCGCGTACGGCATTGTCACGCAGAATGGCGGGCACATCTGGGTTTACAGCGAGCCGGGGCAAGGAACCACGTTCAAAATCTATCTGCCCAGCGCCGATCACAAGCTGGGAACAGTGCCACAGGTTCAGGCTGAGACGCTGCCTCCCAGGCGCGAGGGCGTGACCATTTTGCTGGCGGAAGATGAACCCATCATGCGCCGCCTCACGCGCAAGATGCTGGAAGAGCACGGTTACAAAGTGCTGGAGGCGGAAGACGGAAAGGCTGCGTTAGAAATCATCAGCTCAAACCACAGTCCGGTCGACTTGATCCTGACTGACGTGGTGATGAAAGGAATGAGCGGGCCGGAACTGGTTCTGAAGTTGCTTGACGCCCAGCCTGCCATGAGAGTTGTCTACATGTCCGGCTATACGGGAGAGCTGGTTGCGAACCAGGGATCGGACAGCGGAATTCGACTGCTGGAGAAGCCGTTCACGCGCGCTGACCTGCTCAACACGATCGACGCCGCGCTGGGGTAGGTTCCGGACAACTCTTCCGGATGCTCCAGACAGGCAGTCAGCATTCGCCGAGTTCCGGCTGCTTTCCATTGCTCTGCGGTACTTCCTTTTGCGATACTCGGGCTATGAAAGGCAATCCTAAAGTTATTGCTGAGCTGAACAAGGCATTGCGCGAGGAGCTGACCGCCATCAACCAGTATTTTCTGCACGCGGAAATGTGCGAGAACTGGGGCTATCACAAGCTCTCCGAATTCATCAAGAAACAATCCATCGGCGAGATGAAGCACGCCGAAGTGCTGATCGAGAGGATTCTGTTTCTGGATGGCAGCCCGTCCATGCAGCCACTGGAACTGACGGTGGGCGGTTCGGTCAAAGCCATGATCGAGAGCGATCTGGCTCTGGAGGTGGGGGCGGTAAAGCAGTATAACGATGCCGTCGCAATCGCCACCAAGGAAGGCGACAACGGATCGCGCGATCTGCTGGTGACCCTGCTGAAAGACGAAGAGAGCCACGTGGACTTTCTTGAAGCGCAGATGCACCTGATCAAGGAACTCGGTTATGAGCGGTATCTGACCCAGCAGATGGGAGAAGACGAAGAAGAATAATGTTCGGGAGGCATTGCTTGTGTGGCGCGGGCTCCTGCCGGTGAGCGTTAAAATCCGGCCTGAGCCTTGGTCGTGGTTAAATTTTGCAGGCAGGAGTGCTCGCGCCACACAGACTTACTTTACTGTTACCGTCAGCAACTGTGCTCCGCTCACCACGTAGTCCAGCGGGGGCGTGGCGGTTTCGTCCACGCTGGATTCTCCGCTCACGATCATCTCCTGGTTGCCGCGCATGCCGTCCATCACATTCATGACGGAGATGGGCAACGTGGGCATGACCTTGTCGGCCACGCGGGCCTCGGGATCGGCTTCAAGCAGGGAAACATAGACGCGATTGTTGGCGTGCTCCTTGTTGAGCAGTGCAATGGTGGAGGCCAGGTCGAGTTTGCGGCCGAAGGCCGAATTGAAGCGGCTGACGCGGTCGAGAGTTTCGCCGTCGCTTACCAGGATGCGCAGCGTTCCCTTGCTGGCCGACGTGGGAATCTTCACCGGAATTTGGCGCACGCTCCGCTCCCCACGATAGGGAGCGAGCACGGTTTCGACCATAATCCGGTCGCCGGGGCGGGCTTCGGTCACGTCGGTGCGGGCGCTCTCCAGGTGGGCCAGGCGCCGTTCGCGAATAAGATCGAAGTCGAGGATGACGCTCTTCACCGCAGGGGCGTTGTAAGGATTGTCATAAATGCGCCCGAAGCGCTCGCCCAGCGAGAGTGCGGCTGCCATCGCAGCAGGCTGACCGTTCTCGGCGGGAACGAACATGTTCCTCAGCAGTACCTCAGGAAAGCCCTTGACGTTGATGCTGCCATTCAGGCGGTAGGTGATTTCTTCCCCGTATTCATTCACTCCGTGCAAGGCGTTGAATACCGTCGCCATAATCGCTACCGGGCTCAGGCGCGGATTGTTCAGCACTTCGTAGTGAAAGTCTTTTGCGCCGGCCCCGCCGTGGATCGTGAGTGTGACCGGGATCATCTCCGGTTGCTTGTTGAAGACACCCAGGATGCCGGTGTGGCGATCCTGCACGAACACGCCTGCCTGCTCGGTGGTGTTGACGATCTTGAACGCGTTCAGCGGCGAGGGCAGCGTGGCCAGCACTTCCGCCTTGTCCATGGGCAGATCAACCGAGCCGAATTGCAGCAAAGGATGCCCACAGGCCAGCAGACGCTGCGGGTCAATGTAAGTCACGGTGCAGGTGGCGGCGATGTCCATGTCGCCGCGGACCAGGATAGCGCTCACGGCGGAGCCGGGCTCCAGTGGTTCGGGCTGCTTATCGTTGCTGACCGAGCCTGCACCCATCACCGGGATGACTCCAGCCGAGGCGAATTGTCCGGCGAAGCGTCGTACTGCATCTTCGGAAAATCCGTTGAAGACCAGCGGGGTTTCAATGGGCTTGAGGTAATTGGCGAAATCCTGGGTCGAAACGGGCAGCGTAGTGCCATCGCCTGGAGCCGCGGTTTTGCCCGCGGCATTGGTCACGGCAGGTTTAGCCGCAGCGGCTTCTTCCGCCGGTGACTTGTCGAACGCGTTAATCTCAAGCATGTCGGCAATCGGGGTGACCCCGGCAATCGGCTCCTTGGAGAATTCGCCAATGCGGAAGGCCAGTGCGCCGGCCAGTTTGCCATCGAGATACACGGGGCTGCCGCTCATGCCTGCCACGACGCCGGTGTATTCCACTTTCGTCCCGTGCAAACGCACCAGGATGATGTCGCCCTTGGGTCCGTTCACATTGTGCAGAACGCCGAGGACTTCGACTTCCATGGGCTCCGGCTTTACGCCCTGAAATACGGTGTAGGCCACGCCGCGCATGCCAGCGTGGATCTGGTCGACTGGAATGGTCGGCTGCGAAGACGCGCTTTGAGCGGTCAGGAGTGTAGATAGGGAGAAAACGCTGACGAGAAGCGCGAGAACCACTTTTTTCATTGAATGCCCCGACTAGGACCCGTCAACAGGTCCCACTCTCGGATTAGACTCGGACAATCTGTAACTCGTTGCCAGGAGGGGAAATTCGGGGACCGGGCAAAACATCCCAATTGCGAATCCTTGCGTCTATACTAGCACAGAGCTTTTTCGGGGTCCCCCATGTTGAATCAGCGTTCTAGTCGTTGGAAAGACAAGACTTTTGCGGGCAGCGGCGCAGCCTGGTGCAGGTTGATTTTGACGCCCCTGGTATGCCTGGCTCTGGTGTGCGGCTCCCTGCCCGTGTGGGCCCAGGATCAGCAGACTCAAGCGCCGGCCGCCCAGGCGCCTGCGCCAGCGCCTTCCCAGGCCCCCGACAACGGCAAGCCCAAGCAGGATGTCCCCGCCGACGCGGGCGGCCCCACTGACAGCGTCGGACCTTACGCGATCCCGACCAAAAAGCCAGACGATGCTCCGCCGCCTCCTCCCCCGGTCGCGCCCAAAAAAGTTGAGGGGCTCCCTGACTATTCGCTCAAGGTGAACGTCCCGCTGGTGAACGTGGACGTGCTGGTCACGACCAAAGACGGCCAGTTCATTCCCGGGCTGAAGAAGGATAATTTCCGCATCCTCGAAGACGGAGTGCCCCAGCAAGTGACTAATTTCGGGGTGTCGCAAGCGCCGATCACGGCGGTGCTGCTGATCGAGTTTGCCAATATCTACTACGTCTTTAGCATCCAGGCGCTGCAGGCGTCGTATGCCTTCGTGAATTCGCTCCGGAAGGACGATTGGATCGCGGTGGAATATTTCGACATGCAACCGCACATTCTGGTGGACTTCACGCAAGACAAGAAGGCGGCCTTCGGGGCGCTGAACCAGTTGCGCATCCCAGGATTTGCCGAAACCAACATCTTCGACGCTCTTTATGACACACTCGATCGCCTGGACCGCGTGGAGGGAAAGAAGTACATCATCCTGGTCACCACCGGCGTGGATACCTTCAGCAAGATCACCTACGACAAGATGTTGAAGAAGGTGAAAGACACGAAGGATGTGACCATCTTCCCCATCAGCGTGGGATTCATAGTGCGCGAATATTGCGACGTGCATCCCGGATCTTGCGGCGGCATTCACGGCATGGGTATTCCAGTGCAGCAGATAGATTATCTGCAGGGCGACAACGAGATGCGGACGTTCGCGGCCATGACTGGAGGCCGCGCCTACTTTCCCCGCTTCGACGCGGAGTACCCGGAAGACTTCGCCGACATCTCCAACGACATTCGCAATCAATATTCGCTCTCCTACCACCCCACCAACACCAAGCTCGACGGAACCTACCGCAAACTGAAAGTCCAGGTTGTAGCGCCCGACGGCGGTCCCCTGAAGGTAAGGAACCAGAAGGGCAAAAACGTGAAGATCGAAGTGGTGGCGCGCGACGGATATACGGCGAAGCATACGGTGGATTAGACAGTTCAGTACCCAGTGGATCCGTTTGGTCTTCCAGCTACTGGGTACTGACCGCGCAACTGCCTCAATGCATGTGGAAGAGGTGGTCCAGCAGCAGGAAAACGCCGGCGCCCACGAAGACCAGCAGGGCCATTTTCATGGCTGGCTCTTTGTTGACTTCGGGAACCAGGTCGGAGGCGGCAACGTAGATGGTGACTCCGGCCGCAAGCGGCAACCCCGCGCCCACGTGATGGCGAAAAATCGCCATGGTTAGAACGCCAGCCAGTGTGGAACCGCCCAGAACCACCGACGCACCCCAGGCCGTTCCCCGGCTGCGTCCGCTGGCCAGCATGACCGAGCTCACGGTGAAGCCCTCGGGAATTTTGTGCAGGAAGACCGCGAAGAAAATCAGCCAGCCCAGCCAGTTCGACACCAAAAATCCGGAAGCGATGGCGATGCCGTCGAAAAATGTGTGAATGATGAGGCCGAACAGTACCGAGTATCCCTTGTGCGAGTGGATGAACTCGTCGCGATGGGTTTCTTCCCCGAAATGAAAATGCGGCGTGACTGTATGCTCGAAGAAATGGATGACCAAATAGCCCAACAGCACCAGAAACGCCGCGGACCTTCCGCGCAATTCGAGGCTCTCGGGAACCATCTCGATCAGGGCCGTGGCCAGCATGAAGCCCGCGCCCAGCGCCACAAAGTAGCGTAAATACCGCCGCTCCCAGTGGCGCTGAACAATGATCGTTCCGCCGAAGACATTAGCCGCGGCGGCGGTTAGGCCTAGGAGGAGACTGGTGAAGATGGGGTTCATGGGTAGATAGCCGGGATCATAACAGCTCCACGTCTCCATCTAACAAGCGACTCACCACGGAGGCACGGAGCGCCGAAAAAACAAAAGAGTTCAGCCGCTATGCCGAATGTGCATCACGTCCCCATCCTGCACGATGTAGTCTTTGCCCTCAAGCCGCAGCGTCCCTTTGGCGCGGGCGTTGGCTTCCGATCCAGCTTCCAGAAGCTGATCCCAGCGAATGGTTTCCGCTCGGATGAAATGCTTCTCCAGGTCGGAGTGGATGGCGCCGGCGCCCTCCTGCGCACGGGTGTGGGCGGGAATCTGCCAGGCGCGGCATTCGTCGTCCCCGGCAGTGAAAAATGAAATCAGGCCCAATAGTTTGTACGTGGTGCGGATAAGGCGGACCAGGCCGCTTTCTTTTAGACCGTAGCTGGAAAGAAATTCTGCCGCGTCCGCGTCGCTCATCTCTGCCAGTTCGGCTTCGACTTTCCCGCAGATGGCGGTGGCCGCGGCGTTCGGACGCGCGGCGATTTCCGTCAGCTTGTACTTGCTCACGGCTTCTTCCAGTTCTTTGCCCAGTTCGGTCGACTCGCCGATGTTGAGCACATAAAGGATCGGCTTCTCACTCAGGAACATGAAACCGCGGAGACGCTTCTTGTCCTCGGGCGTCATCTCCATCTCGCGCAGCGGCTTTTCCGATCCGAGATGGGCGTTGGCTCGCTTTAGCAGTTCGTTTTCTTTTTCGAGCTCCGGAGTCTTCATCTTCTTGAGATCTTTCTCTAGGCGCTCCAGACGTTTTTCGATCTGGCCGAGATCGCTGACCATGAGGTCGAATTCAACATTCTTGATGTCGCGCAGGGGATCGAGTTCGCCCGCGTGCGGCACCGATGGATCGTCGAACACCCGGACCACGTGAGCCAGGGCGTCCACCTGGCGAAGGTGGCCGATGTAGGCTGTTTCTTTGAGCGCATCCTGGCCAATCGCGCCAACGTCGACGTATTCGACCGAGGTATGCGTCAGCTTTTTTGGGTTGTAGAGCGCGGCCAGGTGGTCGAGGCGATCGTCGGGGACCTTGGCGACTCCGATGTGAGCCTCGCGCGGGTTGGCGTAGGCCTGTTCGGAAAGATGCGCCTTGGTCAGCATGCGGAACAGCGATGTCTTGCCTACCTGGGGCAGGCCAATAATGCCGGTCTTCATAAAGGGCAGCTTCTGGCTGCTAGCTCCTAGCTCGTCTGAATTCGTGAGTCGATTTCTATATGCGGTTCAGCGAGCATTGCGCAACTATTCAGGATAAATGATGGAGCCAGAATCGCCCAACCCGCCACCCAGCGCGTCATTGTTTTTCGTGCGGAAAATTCAGACGCAGTCCGATGCGATACAACAGAGGCGGGCCGATGTTGAAGAGCGACCCGCTGGCCGTGGGCGTATTTGTCACATTGTAGCGCTCGTCGGTGAGATTTTCGGCGGCGGCGAACACTTGCAGATTCCGTGTGAGGTTCCGCCCGATCTGCAGATCCATCGTGTAGAAGCGGCCCAGCGGGTACAGGTTCTGGTCGTCGTCGAACTGGTTGCCCACGAAGCGTCCTTGCACGCTCAAAATGATCCGCGACGGATTCCAGTAACGGGCTTCCCAGGTGAAGACATTCCGTGGGACCTGCGCAATGTTTTTCCCCAGCAGAGAAACTTCTCCCGGCGGTACGGTGTAATTGACGACGGTCGCTGCCGTGAACTCGTAGCCGGCGGAGATCTGGATGCCGCGGCTGACGTGGACGACGCCATCGAGTTCTACACCCCGCGCGCGAATCCGCCCGAGATTTTCTTTCTGTCGGAGGACCGGGGAAGAGGTTGGATTGATCGTGACGTTCTCCACGGGATCCACAATGTCGCTCCAGAAAAATGTTCCGCGCAGATCGAGCCTGCCATCGAATGGGGTGATGTTTACGCCAGCCTCTGCTCCCGTAAGATGTTCCGCGTTGAGGTAGGGATTGTTCAGGGTCAACACGTTCGCGAACCGGAAGGAGCGGTACAATTCATTGAGCGTCGGCGCCCGAAAGGCGCGGTACATGGATCCTGTGACGGACACATTGCGGCCGAGAGAGCGCAGCACCGACAGACGCGGGCTGAAAGCGGAGTCACTCCGCGAGGGATACAACGTGCTGGGAGAAGGGCACGTGCCGGAGACCGGTGTGCAGAGCGAACTGGCGTCGAAATTGTTCCAATCGTCGAAGCGGCCGGCAAGAATGATTGTCCAGTTGTTCCATCGGATCAGATCTTCTCCGAACGTCCCCAGAATGCTTTGCCGCCCTCCGGAAGCGTTGTTTCGCGTGTGTACCCCCGAGGAGAAAAGCTGTTCGTCGCTGGCGCCCATGACTTCCATCAGGTCCATGCCCCCGATCAGCGTCTGATGTTTGCCGAGAAAGTGTGTCCACTGCGCCGCCCCTCCGCCCACTTGTTCGGGAACGTGCTGCATGTCGGTGAGCGATTCGCCGTTTCGGTCGGCAGCGACGGAGGAGAATCGCTGATCGTATCCCAGCACTTGGCCGTACGCGCGGAAAATTAACGAATCGCTGTTGCCGAATTGCTGATCCAGCCCCACAGCGCCTTCTCCCGTGCGCGTGTCATTGGTCTGGACGGGCGTGCCATTGTTGCGGAATTCGGTATAGAAGCTGCCGCGCGCAAAGATGCGGCCGTGGTCTCCGAGTTGATGGCCGACGGTCAAGTCGACGGTGGCGTCCTCCGAATTTGCCGGCGTGTCCACCGTTCCCCGCTGCCAGGTAGGAACGACGATGTATCCGTCAGTGCGGAACATCTCCGAGGCCAACGCCAAATCCCACTTGCCGGCGCGAGTGCCGGTCCAAAAAGAAAGATCGGGCGTGCGTTCGTTGCCGTAGGAGGTCTCGAGACTGAAAGCCGGGCGCTCGGGCTGACGCGTCAGGAATTGCACCACTCCGCCAAGGGCGTCGCTGCCATAGAGGTTGGAAGCACCGCCGCGGAATACTTCGACGCTCGAAAGCGAAGTTCGCGCAACACGATCCCAGTAAACCCAGCCTCCGAAGGCATCGACCAGCGGCAATCCGTCCTCGAGCACAAGGGCGCGGCTGGCGGCGGTTCCACCCAAGCCTCGCAGCGACACACCCTGATTGGAGGCATTGGCCGTGCGGCTATCGGATCGACGGTACAGCGAAAATCCAGGAACCTGTCGCAGCACGTCATCCACTCGCACTGCGGAAGTTGCAGCCACGTCGTCGCCGGTGAGCAGAACCGTGCTGCCGGGAGTCTCGGAAAGGCGCGTCTCCGTGCGTGCCGCGGAAACGGTGACCTGCTCTTGGGCGGAAGCCGGTTGCAAGACAATATTAACGTTGAAGGTTGTGCCCGCTCCGGCGTTCCAGGGTTGGCGAACAGTGCTGAATCCCTTAGAGCTGATCTCAACGCTTCCTGCAGGGGAGGGCACAGTGGGGAACGCGAAATGTCCGCGGGCGTCGGTCGTGGCTGCAGACTGATACGAACCGGATCGCAGCAAAACTGACGCATCAGCAATCACCGCGCCGCTTGGGTCGCGAACCGTGCCCTCGACGATGGTCTGCGCTGACACCTTAAGAGCGAAGGCCGAGGCAAGAAAGGCCAGAGTTAGAATGTTTTTCCGACTCAGGATCAGCATAAGCGTGACTCTGACTAACTTAGCAGAATCGACGCTTTGGTAACGGATGGATATGAGGTGTGGAACAACCGCTCAACATGCGCTTCGAGACTGTAGGTGATCCTAATCACACTCAATTGTGACACGAAAAATGGAAGCTGCTTTTCTCTCGAAATAAGCTCCAGTCATCGCAGTTCCGCCGGGCTATACGGCTGGCTTCGGGGAATTTGTTGAGATCAGGACTGGAGGTCCGCAAATGTTCGCCAATCCCGCTGCCAAATGGCACCACAGCAACCGGTACAACGTGCAATCCGCATGCGAACATTGCGGCGGAGTCATTCGCCACGAGCGCTGGTGCATTACCTGTGACCCGCTCGTCCAGTAAGCCTATGGAGTCGTGCTCGACGCCGAGAAGTTGACGCTTCGCGACCGCTTGATCCTGCACGCCCTGGGAGTGTCGTGGGCGACGAATCAGTGCGGGGGGCATGCCATGGTTCTTAGGACTAGCGCTTGGCCGCCGGCGCTGCCGCCGGCACTGCAATCGTTACCGAATCGGGCTGGGTCCAGACGGCCTTCCCGCTGGTCAGGTCCAGGCGGTTCATGGTGACTTTCGCCTGTTGATGGTCAACCTCCACCAGAAGATAGTGATAGTTGATCTCTTTGCTTTGGAAAGGATCATCGGCAGCACGCTCGATGGGATAGGCGTGCGCTCCTCCTCCACCCGAGACAAAGTAAGTAACGCCTCCGTGCTCATGGCGTTCGTAATTGTGCACGTGTCCGGAGAAGACCACGATGCGGTAGCGAGCGTGAGCTTGACGCTCCTCCAGGATTTTCGCCAGATGCTGCTCCGCGGGTCGAGCCGAGTGGCCTCCGCCGAACAATTTTGCGTCGGAGGAACTGCTATACGGCGGATGATGAAACATGAGAAACACGAAATCCACGTCGGCAGGGACGCGATCCAGCTTATCGTTCAGCCACTGCCATTGCGGCCCGGAGGTTTCGTCCAGGGAACTGTCGAGCACGAGAATGAGCGCGTTGGCCGCTCGTACCGAGTAGTAGCGGCTGCCCTTCAGATCGGGGAAGCGCTGGAAATAGTTACTGAGCGCGACGTCTTCAGGACGATGCAGGTCGTGGTTGCCCAGCGCCGGATAGACCGGGATGTGCTTCGCGCGCCAGATGCTGGTCTCGCTGTCCCAGACCTTCCAGTCGTCGGGATCGTAGCCGTTGTAGACAATATCGCCGGTAAAGCAGATAAATGCCGGGTTGACCTCCGCGATGGCCTGCACCAGCGCCACGCGCACCGCAGGATTCGCCGCCTTTGTATCTTTGGGATCGTGGAAGCGAGTGTCCCCGTAGGCTACGAAGCGGAACGGGTTCTTCACGTCAAGTCGCAAATCAACCGTGGACGTCTGCGCACTCGATTTCTTGGTGCAGCAGGTCAGCGCGCACAGCGTCGTGATCGCGAAGAGTAGGACTGCCGCCTGCGCGAGAGGTGTTCGCGAACTCATTCGGGAAGCTCCGCTTTCGGAATCAGAATTCTATTTTCCCACGATCAGCGCTTCGAACTGGCCGTTTTCCGCGGTGGAGAGAAATAGCCGGTGCGTTTTCGCATCCAGCGCCATGGCTTTGGCTCGGGGATTGATCCTAAGCCGCCACCTTAGCCAACGCGCCTGAAGGTTGCCTGAAGGCGGCCATACATCAGGAAGCGCGCCGATCAGAATTTCAAGCGGACCATAAACTGGATCTGCCGGGGCAGACCTGTGCCCGTATTCGGAGACGCGGCATTGTCGTTGTTGTTATCGAAATTTACGGTGGAACTGATCAACCCAAAGTCGCCGGGGACCGAAAGATTGGTACCGGCTACGGTTGGGTCGTAGGCAAGATTCAGCGAGCCGGGATCACCGAGTTGAACATGGTTGAGGATATTGAACGCCTGCACGGCGAACTCAAGCGACAGGCGTTCCGTCACCTTGGTCTCCTTAGTAAGCCCGAGATCGATCTGCCAGCTGTTCAAGGCGCGAACGACACCATTCGGCGCATTGCCAAACCGGGTGAAGTTCCCGTTCGCGTCCACCGGTGGAGCCTGGAAGGCCGCAGCATTGATCAGGGGCACGCCGTAGCGTCCCCCGCCCGGCACGGTCAATGGAACTCCGGGAATGAGGTCGGGGCGCTGATCGGTTTGATCGTTGCCATCGGGCAGCAGATAGGTCTGCGGAAATCCATCGAAGGGGCCGCCAGAGATGCTGCCGCCAAGATCCATCTTAACGGTCAGGGGATGGCCGGTATGCCATAGCCCGACGCTACTCAGGCTCCAGCCTCCGACGATCCTGCTCAATGCCCCGGAATCATTAAGGAAGGTCTTGCCGGGTCCAAAGGGGAGTTCATACACCCCATCCAGAACAAAGTTGTTGCGCACATCGAAGACGCTTGGCCCCTTGTCGCATTCCAGGCAATTCACATTCTCTGGCCCGCTCGACTCGCCGCCACCCACCGAGCCGTCATTGATGGAGTGAGACCATGTATAACGCGACTGGAGGGAGAGACCCCTGCTAAAGCGACGTTCCAGCGCGAGTCCGAGAGCGTGATAAGTACTGGTCCCGATGTCTCTCTTGATGTCGACAGACCCGAATGGATCGGGGTTGTTGGGATCGGGATAATACTGGTCCAAGGCGCGAACGCAATCCCCGGTCACCGGATTCAAAGTGACCGGCTCGCTGCAAAGGTTAACTGCACCTCGGGAGAAGAGGCGGACGCCGCGGCTGCCAAGGTACTGAGCAGAGGCCACAAAATTGGCCGGTAATTCATGCTCCAGGGTCAAACCCCACGTTTCGGCATACAAGTCCCGACGCCCTTGGCGCTGCAACGCGCGAGGGTGCGCGGCCGTCACCGGAGCCCCGGAAAGGTCCGGCGTCGTTTGTTCGTAGGCTGCGAGACCCGGGGGATTAGGCACCGACACGCGGAAGGTGTCGCTTTCCAACCCAGCGTTCAAATCGTCGTTCTGTGCCGCCCCGTGGTAGGTGCCGAAGCCGGCGCGAACGACCGTTTTTCCGTGCAAAGCCCGCGGCGCCCAAGCCACAGCGATCCGAGGATCGAAGTTTCTGTAGTTTGGGTTGTACAAAGAGGGATTCTTGGGGCAGGGAGGAGTATTGATGGGCCCCGAGCTGGGCGGAACGGGCAACACGTTGAAAGAACCTGATCCCAGACAAACTCCGTGGAACTGGTTCAGGTCAAATACCGTGGTACGGTTTGTCGCTTCGTGAGCCACTCCGTAGTATTCC
This sequence comes from uncultured Acidobacteriaceae bacterium, assembly GCA_963825155.1. Lineage (GTDB taxonomy): Bacteria > Acidobacteriota > Terriglobia > Terriglobales > Acidobacteriaceae > Sulfotelmatobacter. Next base: position 126,758 of record CAWGRZ010000014.1, read on the forward strand.
CAACGCAAACCCGCAGTCAAGGTAAGAGTGGGTGTGACCTTCCATTCATCCTGGAAGTACGGCATGTAGAAGTTGCGACGCAAGCGGTGGCAGCACCACGGAGCGATGTAGTTGACCTTGTCCAGCGTGGCGCTGATCATGTCGGCCTCGCTGCCGAAGCTCAGGGTGTTATCCGCTGTTTGGCCTTGATTCAGCCTGACACGCCGGTACTCCATCCCCATCTTGAAGGCATGGCTCCCGTGAACCCAAGTCAGATTGTCGACCACTCCATAAGTCGTTCCTACTTCGATATCAGCGGTATTGTCGTTCAAACCTATGAAGGACCCGTTCGTATCCACTGCAAACGGAAGCGCGCTCGACTGCGGATTGTGGTAGGGCGAGCGGTTGATATAGACCTTTGCTTCGTTGAAAAGATTGGGCGTGAAGGTGTGCTCGAGTGCCAGCAAGTAGTTCGCCGGGTGATTGATGACTTGCAGCTTGTCCTCCGGGAGGCTGCCGCCATTGGGCCCGTCCACCAGACTGATGTCGCGTTGCGCCCGGCCATAGAGCAGCGTCTTTTCGTTGAATTTATGGTCGACCCGCACCAGCCATGTATCCTCGTGGATCGTCGTCGGCAGGGGGGCGGTGAGCGAGTCGGCGTTAGGATCCGCCGAAGTCTGCGTGAAGGCGCCGTCGGGATGAACAAACCGCGCGGAGCAACCATTGATTGTGCCGACTGAGGCGCGCCATGGAAACGCTTGCATAATGGAGCACATCTGCGGCGATGTATTCAGTACCTGTTCCTGAAAAGACGGTCCCCCACCCGGTGGTGCGACGCCAGAGGGCACCGTGAATGTCGTGGTCGTCGATTGGTATTGTCGAAGTCCCTCGTAGCTGATGAAGAAAAATGTGTTGTTCTTCTTGATGGGGCCGCCCAACGTGAAGCCGTATTGTCCCATCCGGAACGGAGGGACCGCGGGGTTGCCATTGAGGTCGAAGTCGTTGAAGTTGCGTGCGTCGAAGACGGAGTTTCTGATGTACCCGAAGGCGGTGCCGTGCCAGTCATTGGTGCCGGACTTGGTGACCACGTCGATCTGGCCGCCCGCCTGCGTGCCGTACTCCGCATCGTACAAGGCGCTGTTGACCCGGTATTCTTCAATGGCGTCCTGTGAAATTTGCAGACGCGTCTGCGATTTTTGTGCCTGCTCCTGAATTCCGCCGGCGTCAACGCCATCGAAGCTGAAGTTGTTGTCGTCGCGGGCGCGGCCGGCGAAGCGGATCGTTCGCTGATCGCCGCCCCCGTCGTCTTGCGCGAAAGGCGCAAGCAGCGTGAAGCTGGCCCAATCGCGGCCGTTGTTGGGAAGTTCGGTGATCTGATTCGTGTCAATCACGGTCGAGGCTTCGGCTGACGCCCGGTCCGCGGGTTCGGTCGACGCTTTGACCTCGATTTGCTCGTTGATCGCCCCCACGGCAAGCTGCACGTCCAAGGTGCGCGTTTGTCCGACGCGGAGTAGGACGCGATTGACCACTTTGGTTTTGAACCCGGTTCCTGTGACGGTCACCGTATAGCCGCCCACGGCCAGTCCGGGGAACCGATAATAGCCCTTGGAATTGGTCGGTTGCTCCTGGGTCAGGCCGGTGTCCACAGCCGCGACCTTAACTCTGGCGCCCACGATCACGCTTCCTGACGGATCGGTTGCCGTCCCTTCGAGTTCGGCGCGGTCCACCTGTGCGACAGCGGTCGGCATTCCGATTAAGAGAGAAAGTATGCCGAGCGCGAGGGTTAGTCTCAGGAAAAGCGAAGGATTCAAAGAGAAATTAGAATTCATGGCGCCAGCTCCTTGCGGCTCAGGAAATGCCGTCTTGGAAGAAATTCTTGGCTCGACGGCTAAAACCGCCAACTCTCTTCCTTTACGTTGGATTTAAAACACTGGGATGGCTGCAAATCCTAGAGGCGAAGTGTGACCGGTTGATGAAAGGCAAATTAATATTTCTTCAGGTTGACGAGCGGTCCGGTCTGGACTCTACACTGGGGGGAGGCATTTCGTGTCAGGGAAGGGTCATTCCTCGGTCAATTTCGATGAAACTGCTGATCGTAGAGGACGAAGCGCGCATGGCCGACCTGCTCCGCAAGGGGTTGACGGAGGAGGGCCACACGGCGATTTGCGCTTCCGACGGCGCGGAGGGGCTCTCCTTGGCGAAATCCTACGAGTTCGACGTCATCATTCTCGACGTGATGATGCCCAAGCTCAGTGGCTACGAATTGGCCAAACGCCTGCGCGCGGAAAGAGTTCGGACGCCCATCCTGATGCTGACAGCCCGGGACTCCGTGCCCGATATCGTTCGCGGTCTCGATCTGGGCGCCGACGATTACATGACCAAGCCGTTTTCGTTTGACGAACTGGTGGCGCGCCTGCGCGCGGTGAAGCGGCGTGCCCTGGCGGAGCAGGAAACTAGTTTACGGGTTGGCGATCTTATCCTCGACCCCGCCAGCCGGGAGGTTCTGCGCGGTGAAGCGCGCGTAGCGCTGACCAGAACGGAATACAGTCTGCTCGAACGCCTGATGTACCGCGCCGGCAAGGTGGTTTCCCGCCGCTCGCTCATCGAATCGGTGTGGGGATTTGATCGCGACATCGAGGAAAACACGCTGGACGCGTTCATGCACCTCCTGCGCAGCAAGATTGATCCACCGGGACGAGCGAAATTGATTCACACGGTGCGCGGCGTGGGGTACATAATTCGTCCAGACGTTCGGGCTTAAGACGGGCAGGAATGAAAAGACTCTCCATCGGTGTTCGGCTCACGCTCTGGTACCTGGCAATTTTCGCGCTGGCCCAGATCGTCTTCGGAGCGGGCATGTGGTTCATCCTGCGGCATCATCTTTACGACCTGGTCGATGACGGTCTGGAAGAGCAGGTTGACGACTTGAGAAACCTGCTGCAATCCCAGGGTAATGACGCCGCAACGGCGAAGCTGCAGGAAGCGGTGAACGCAGCCTACGGCCTCGAGCATCTCGGTAATTATCTTGAGGTCCACGCGGAAAGTGGCGAACTCATCTATCGGTCCGCCTTCCTGCAAGCACACCCGTGGGCACTCGCCCCATCGGATCGCGTTCGTCAAGCGATCTTCCGGAATCGTCGAATCGAAAGCCGTCCTTTTCGTTTTACCCTGCAGCGCTTGCAGGTCAATGGTCGCGTCTATACCGCAGAAATGGGCGTTCCGACCGATGATGTGGTGGAGACGCTGACTCTGTTCCGTTCCTATCTTCTGATGTTTGCTCCCTTGCTGCTGTTGGTGGCGGCGGGAGGTGGCTACTGGCTGAGCCGGCGGGCGCTGTCCCCAGTGGATGCGCTGCTGCGAACTGCGCGCGACATCAGCGGTTCCAATCTCAGCAGCCGTCTCCATAAACTGGAAACCGGCGATGAACTGCAGCGTTTGTCGGACACGTTGAACGAAATGCTCGACCGGATTGAAACCGCATTTTTGCGGGTCGCACAATTTACCGCCGACGCTTCCCATGAGCTGAGAACCCCGGTTTCGCTCATCCGTACGGAGGCGGAACTTGCGCTGCGCCGGTCGCGGGGAGAGTCCGAATACAAGGAATCGTTACGCCACATTTTGTTGGAGGCGGAGCGCACCACCGCTCTGATTGAGCAGCTGCTCTCCTTGGCCCGCGCCGACTCGGGCCGCGAGACGCTGCACCTGCAGCCGGTGGATTTACGCCAGACACTGGGCAGCGTCGTGGAGGGATGGCGGCAAGTCGCAGCGATTCGGAACCTGCAATTCTCCGCCAGCATCAGCACTCAGGATTCGTTGGTCATGGGGGATGAGGCCGCGCTGCGAAGGGTGGCCGATATCCTGCTCGACAATGCCTTCAAGTACACTCCCGCGCCCGGTTCTGTGCGCCTGTCGCTCGAGCAACAGGACGAGTGCGTGGTGATTGCGGTTCAGGACTCGGGACCAGGAATTGCCGAGGAGGACCAACGCAAGATCTTCGAACGCTTCTACCGTACCGACAAGGCTCGCAGCCGGGAGCAGGGAGGCGCAGGTTTGGGTCTGGCCATTGCGCAGTGGATCGTGACCCAGCACCGAGGCTCGATCGGGTTAGAGAGCCATCCCGGGAGCGGCGCCATCTTCCGTGTGGAATTGCCCATGATCGCGGCCCCGGTTCAGAATCCCCTGCTGGCCTGACCCTACTAAGGGCGAAGACCAGAAATGGAAGAAGACCAGAAAAAGAAAAAGAGGCCTGCGGTCTTCGCCGCAAGCCCCCCTGAACCGTTGAATGGATCGCCTACGCCCCCGCTCGGGCCGCTCGGGCCAGAACTTGTTGAGGCGGAGCTTCCCCCATCTTCCCGAAGTACAGCTGGTAAGACCGGTGGATTCCGTACATTACCGGGAACACCGCCAGCGCGAGTTGCCAACCCATATGCGAGCTGACCGTCTGGACCATCGAACTCACTCCCGCGCCAAGCACGTAGTACGGGAACGAGAGTTGCGCCAGATTCCACCAGATCTGTCCCGCCGCCTTGCCCTCGCTCAAAGCCACGATCGTGGCTACCGGCGCCGTCTGCCACAGGAACAAGGTCGCCGTCGCCAGCACCAACCCTATTGTCCTGGAACCGGACTGCATTCCAAGCAGCGACCCCGCATGGAACATAAGGCTCGCCAGGCAACTGGCAAACGCCATCATGCTGACGTTGAACACCATCTGCTCCGGTTTGAATTTCCCGTTCTTCTGCGGCCAGCATTGCACCACCGTTGAGACGCATGCGATGGCGACTGCTTCCGCGGCGCTCAGATTCACGATCGCGGTCAACAGGAACGGCAGATTTACTGACATATTGCCGTTGATTCCCGGCAGCTTAACTTTCATCCTCGACGTCACTGCCGCCAGCGCCAGCACCGCCAGCGCAAAATACATATGCAGTCTGTGGCTCGCGAATCCCGCGTATGAGGCGGCGCTCACTGCGGCCAGCATCATGGCGCCGATGAAAATCTTGATTCGCCGTGTGTTGTTCATATCGTCTCCTTTCTGTTCATTCACACGGCATTACTGTTCATCGTCGGTTGCGGAAAACGCGCCGTTCGCGCCCAGCAGAGACGAACCCCAGACCACGCTGGTCGCGGCGTCGCCACTCGACGAACCCCACACTACGCTGAACCCGCCGGTGACGCTGCTGCCCCACACTACCGAACTGCCCCACACGACAGAACTGCCTGCCACGTTCGTGCCCCACACCACAGACGATCCCCAGACCACGGAGGTTCCCCACACTACCGAGGAGGGAGCGATGGAACTGTTCCCGTTCGAGACCGTAACGGCGCCTGTGGCGGAGTTATAGTTCGCGGTGGGCGACAACGCCGACCCTACAACGGCAGGCGTTCGGTCATTGTTGGCCAGAGCCGCGGCCAGGTCCACGTACCCTGCACCTACGGTGAACAGATCGTAATAGGAAGTGAAGGTCTGGCCGGTGGTGGGGTCGGTCGCCGTTGTCGAAGTCGGGAACGTCTTGTACGCCGTCTTCATCAGGCGCGCCTTGATCTGGTCGGGAGTCAGGGTTGGATCCTTTTGCAGCATCAAGGCCACGTCGCCGGCGACCGCTGGGGTCGCCATGCTCGTGCCGCTCAGGCTGAAATAGTCGTGATTGGTGTAGTTACCCGCCACTTGATTGCCGGGATACTCGCCTTCCAGCGTGCTCCAGTGAGCATCCACTGAGACGACCATATTGCCGGGAGCCACGACATCAGGTTTCACCACATGGTCGTACGTGGTTGGGCCTTTCGAGCTGTAACTCGCAATCTGGTCATCGCCGCGAGAGTAGGTCCCCATCGACTTCATGGCGCCCACCGTCAAGACCAACGGATCGTTGCCGGGGGCAGCCACGGTTCCGTAACCGTTGCTGCCGTTCACGCTGATGCGGCCAAAGTTGCCCGCAGCCGCCACCACCACGATGCCCGCTCTCCATGCCGACTCAGCCGCTTGGCACAGCGGATCCTGGGCATAGCCCGTGGAGAGTCCGCGTCCCAGAGACAGGTTGATGACTTTAATGTTGTAGGTGTTCTTGAGTGCGATGGCCTGCTGTATGGCCGCGATCACCATGCTGTCGCTGCCCGAGCCGTTGGCATCGAGAACCCGCAGGTCAACCAGATTCACGTTGGGCGCGACGCCGGCGAAACGGCCGCCCGACTTGTAGCCGTTGCCGCCGATGATCCCGGCTACGTGGGTGCCGTGCCCATAAGTGTCGTATACCAGGTGTCCGCCTCCGTTGTAGACGCTGGTGCCGGTGAAGTCCTGGTGATATACGACGCGGGAATAGCTCTGGGTCGAATCCCACAGGTCGCTATGGTTGTCGTTGATGCCGCTGTCAATCACGGCCACGCCAACGCCCGATCCGTCATAGCCGGAGTTCCAGGCCGTACTCACATTCATCGCCGCGTCCGTGTAGTCGTCCATTCCCTTCAACGAATGGTCGATGCTTACGTATGCCACTTCCGGATCGTTCGCCAGTGCGGCCAGGGCGCGGGCCGGAACCGTAAAGGCCTCGCCGTTCACCAGATGCAGATGTCTCGAGAAGCGGCCACCCAGATTCTGCACGCGCGACAGGGCTGCACTCTGCGGCACCCGCTTGTATTGGACGATTACTTTTACCGGCTGATTCGATGCCGCACCCAGTCGGTTCCTCAGTTGCGTCAACTCCGGCGCCAAGCCAGAAAAGGCCCGCGAGGTCGGGACGTTGGCGCTCCGCGCCTGGCCGTATGCCATCCCCGTCACCAGCAGCAGCACCATGCTCAAGCGCTTGCCCCAGGCGGCGCTATGACGTTCCGCGCGCCCCGCAGTTTTCCGGAGTTTCTGTGTACGCACCATAAATCTCACCCTTCTTTCTTGAACAGGGGGAAAGATCGAGCTTCGTACCCACTCCCTCTGTTGCACGACAGTAGCCAACTAAATCCCCATAAGTGATTGATTTAATTGAAGATTACGGGCTTTCCCAGGCTCAGGTTGGGACACTCTGTCCCGCCCACGCGGGCATGGGACACTCTGTCCCACATTCCAGAGTGACTTGGGTTTCACGAGTTGGTTACTTGAATGGGCTAAATGGTGCAGGACGACGTTGGGCAGCCGGCAAATCTAGAAGCACACCTTGATGCCGCTCAGGGCATTCCCGCTGCGGCAGCGTTCCTCCGCTCCCCGAACGCGAGGATCTTCGGCATCGCCGCCATAAGCCGCTGTGTGTATTCATGCTGAGGTCTGGTTAAGACCTGCATTGCTGTTCCTTGCTCTACGATCTGCCCTTCGTGCAGGATCGCAATGCGGTCGCAGATTCCCGCCACGGAGGCCAGATCATGCGAGATATAGAGAATCGCCATCCCCGTGTTGCGGTTCAATTCGCGAAACAATGCGAGAATTTCCGACTGGGTAATCACGTCGAGTGCGCTCGTGGCCTCATCCGCAATCAGCAGCGCCGGACGATGCATAACTGCCATCGCAATCAGTACCCGCTGCGCCTGCCCCACGCTCATCTGCGACGGATACTTCCGCAGAAATTCATCGCTCGAGGGCAGACTCACGCTCTCTAGCGCCGCCCGGATTGCAGCTTCGTAGTCGGCCTTCGGCCCGGAAGCGTGGGCCCGCCAGGCTTCCTTCAACTGAGTCCGAACTTTCAGCGCGGGATTGAGCGACGACAGTGGACTCTGCAGCACCAGAGCCAGCTTCCTGCCGCGCAGAGCGCGCAGGTCGGACTCGCTGAGTCGCAGCAGGTCTGACCCATCAAACCTGACCGTGCCTTCCACTTGGGCGCTCTTGCGATCGAGCAGGCCCAGAATCGCCATGGCCAGCGTACTCTTGCCCGATCCGCTCTGGCCAACGAGCCCAAGCACTTCGCCGCGTCGGATGTCCACGTCCACGTCGCGCAGCACTGGAGGCTTCTTTCCGTAACGCAGCCATAAGTGGGCCGACAAAAGAATGTCGCCGGAAACTTCGGTCGCCGTCAGGTTTTTCGTGCGCTCTGTGCTGTTTGCATCCATTTCGATCCGCTCCGATTCGGGATGAAGCTACCTGGCCGAAGAAATGGTCAACCGCTCCACATTCCAGTAAGTCTGCGGGACCAAAATCACCGGGCTAGCCCCTTTCACATCGGCAGCGACCGCCGACAGGGCATTCCGATTCACCAGATAAATAAACGGCGACTGCTCCACCACAATCTCCTGCACCCGATCAAAGTATTCCTTCCGCTTCTTCGCGTCGCCGGACGAAGCCTGCGCCCGCATCAACTTGTCAATCTCCGCTTCCCATGCAGTTTCCGGAGTTTTCTCCGACGGATTCCACTGGTGATTCTCCGACGAACTCAGCCAAACATTCATCTGCTCGTTGGGATCAAGCCCCACATTGGTCAGCCCCAGCAGGATCGCCTCGTAGTCGAAAGTCTGCGTCATGCGCTCGATCAGGGAAGGGAAGTCGAGCGTTACCACGTTCACGCGAATCCCGATCTTCTGCAGGTCTTCCTGAATCATGGTGGCCATGCGTTCGCGATACTTATTTCCCGAGTTGGTGATGATCGAGAACATGACCTCGTTTCCGTCGCGATCCTTAAGCGCCCCATTCTCCAGCCGGAAGCCTTCGCCTTGCAGCGCCTTCAGAGCCGCATCGGGCGAATAGACCTCCGGCTTCAGGTTGGCGTTAAACCAGAATCTGTTCGCGGGCGAAACCGGGCCCACCGCCGGTTGCGCATGTCCGCGAAACACCACCCGGCTCAGATCCTCGCGATTGATCGCCTCTGAAATCGCCCGGCGGAAATTCGTCGACCGAAACCAATTCTTCTTGTACCCGGGCAGCGGCGCCTTGGCCACTTCGTTGAACCACATCTGCTCGCTATCGAGCGACGGACCTGCGTCGTGCACGAGTTGCGGCGAAGTCTCCGCCAGCTTGTCGTAGTACTCGCTGTCCAGCGAATTGATCAGATCGATTTCCCCGCGCTTGAAGCGCAGCAGTTCCACATCGCGATTGGGCTGAATGTCCAGCCGGATCGAATCCAGGTAAGGCAGCTTCCGCCCCTGAGCGTCCGTCTTCCAGTAATTCGGATTCCGCTGCAGCAGCACCGTTGCTCCCGGCTTGTAATCCGCCACCATGAACGGACCAAGCACCGCCATTTCCTTCCTGGCTGAGTGCGCCGAAAGGATCGCCACTTGATCGAACTGCCGGTCGAGTCCCGCCACCGGCGCTGGAAACGTGATGGAAATCTGGCTGGCGGAAATGATCCTCGTCTCCACCTTCCCCGGCCCGGAGCGGAACGCATCCCCCGTCGGCGAATGCAGCGCCGGATCCATCAACTGCTGTACCGTGTACGCCACATCCTCGGCCGAGAACGGCGTGCCATCGGAAAACGAAATCCCACTGCGCAGCTGGAACGTGATCTGCCTGCCATCCTTCGAAACCTTCCACGACTGCGCCAGTTCCGGCTCCAGAGCCTGCGTCTGCCGGTTCAGGCGCAGCAGAACGCCCCCGGTCAAATACCGGATCGCCACCGACGCGTCGTCTTCCACTTTCAGCGGGTCAAACGTCTTCGGCTCCGACCGCAGGCAGAAACGCAGTTCACCCTGCGCCGCGGCCGAACCAACAAGGATCCCCAGGCAGACGATTCCCAGGCAGACCAGCGAAACTAAAATCGCTTTTCTGGACATGGTGACCATCCCCGCCCGCTTTCCCCAGAGGCCCATCACGCCGCTACCTCTTCCTGATTCGACAATACAAGTTGAAACGACGTCACAACGACCACCAGCAACACCAGCGGCACAAACTTCCACGGTTCTTCCCCCACCGAGACCAGCCCTTCCAATTCCTTCAACAGACTTCCCCACGATGGCATCGGTTCAGCCACGCCCAGGCCGAGAATTCCAAGATTCGCCTCGCTCAAAATGAACGCCGGAATCGAAATCCAGAATTGCGCATACAACACGGGCTTCAAATTGGGCAGTACATGCACCCAGAACAGCCGCGAGCCGTGAATCCCCGAAGCCCGCGCCTGCCGCACAAAATCCGACTCTCGCAACGACCCTGCCGTGGCGCACAGCACGCGCGCCGCGCTCGTCCATCCCAGGAGCCCCAACATCAAAAACGTCACCAGCACCGAAACCAGGGGCGAAACATTCAGCGGCATCAAAGCCCGCACCGTGATCAGCAAAAATAACCACGGCAGCGATAGAAACAAATCCGTCACTGCCATCGCCCCGCGCTTCCACGTCCCACCCAGATATCCCGCCAGCCCACCCACCAGCGCCGCCATCAGCGTCGAGAGCAGGGCCGCCGCCGGAGCCAGCAGCAGCGAAATCCGCGTGCCATACAGCACCCGCGCAAACCGGTCGCGCCCAATTTCGTCGGTCCCGAGCCAGTGCTGCCGCGATGGAGCCGCATCGGCTGCTTCGCGATACTGCTTCGCGTATCCCGCGGGAGCCAGCCAGTTCGCCGCCAGCGACACTCCCACCACCAGCAGCAGAACCACACACGCTACACTGCGCCAGAACTTCATGCCTCCTGCCCTCGAAGCATATGTCCGATTACATCGGCCCCTGAATTGGCCAGCAAGGTTACCAGCGTCACCAGGATCGTGATGTTCACCAGCAACGGCAGATCGCGCGCCAGCGCCGCCTGCCACGCCAGCTGTCCCACTCCCGCCAGCCCGCACAACGCTTCCACCGGAATCGCCGCTCCCACCGCGATGCTCACCGACACTCCGGCCACAGCCAGCAACTGCGGACCGGCGACCGGAACCACATGCCAGAACAGAATCCGTAGCTCGCTCAGCCCTTTGGCCCGCGCCGTGATGATGTGAGGCAGGGAATAGGCTTTCGCCAGCAGATTTCGCGTGTAGCGATAGACGCGCGGAAACACGATCAGCCCGATGGCCAGCGATCCCGGCACATTCCACAGCACCGACAGCAACGCCAGCACCGCCGCCGGAATGCAAAGAAACGTTCCACTGACCACCGTCGTCAGCGCGTCATAGGCCGATACTCGCAGCCACGCCGCGCTGAGCGCCATCGCCAATGCTACGGCCCAGCTCAGCAGCAGACCCATCCCCACCAACCGGAGGGTCAGCGGAGCTCGCTCCCGCAGCAGCACGCTCACCGGCTGCCCCAGGGAAATCGACGTCCCCAGGTCGCCATGCGCGGCTCGTTGCAAGGAATGAAAATAGAAACGGAAGATGTTGCGTTGCTCCAGCCGCGCCTGGCGCAATGCCTGGACGCTCTCCGCGCTCAGGTGAGGGTCGAGCTGCTCTTCGTCCACATCAAATCCCGGAGCCAGCCGCACCAATGTCGCTGAGAGCAACCCTCCCAGTAGAACCATCGCGACCACGGAGAGTCCATGCCGCGCAATTCTTCCCAGCATGGACAAGATGCTCCTATCTCGCCGTGGCCCGGCGCGCTTTCGTTTCCTCGGCTGCAATCGCTTCCGCGTGATGAAGCTGCTTCATCGAGTACATCCTGCGGTCGGCCTCGGCCAGGAGTCGTTCCACATCGAATCCGTCTTCCGGACAAAACGCCGCACCCACGCTCAAGGTGATCACATTCCGCCCGCACACGTGCCGTCCCGACTCAATGGCCGCCTGATTCAATCGCTCGGCTTTTTCCTGCGCCGCCTCCGGAGTCAGGCCGGGAGCGGTAATCACAAACTCGTCCCCGCCCATCCGCGCCACATAATCGTATCCGCGGCAGGCTTCCTTCAGGCGGGCGGTGAACTCGCGCAACAGCTTGTCGCCTTCCAGGTGGCCGAATGAATCGTTAATCTGCTTGAAGCCGTCAATGTCGCAGACCATCACCGCCAGCAGCGTCTTCATGCGCCGGCAACGCGCCACTTCCTGCGCCAGATGCACAAACAGCGACCGCGCATTCGGCAGCCCGGTCAAGTAGTCCGTCGTTGCCGAGCTTTCCGCCTGCTGATACTTCAACGCGTTCTCCACCGACAATGCGACTTTCGATGCCACCGCCAGCAGAATTCTCAAATGATCGGGCGTGAATGCATCCCGGTTCGCGTGATACATGGCCAGCACCCCGACCACGCCGTTCAGCCCTTCCAGCGGCACCGCCACCGCCGACTGCAGGGTTGTGTGTTTCTCGGGATTGACAACGTATCCCGCTTCCACCTGCGGGTTCCCGTTCATGATCGGCTTGCAATTTTCCGCCACCCACCCGCACAATCCCTCGCCCACTCGGATCTTCAACGACGACAGCATGCGGAAGTTTTCGCCGCTTACCAGTTCCGGCAACAGCCAGCCGTTTCGGTTCACGAACACGGCAATCGAATCGTAGGGAATCATCCGGCGCAGCCGCATCGACAGCACCGAGAGCGTTTCACTCAAGCTGAGCGACACGCCCAAGTCCTGGCTCAGCTCAAACATCGACTGCGCCTCTTGCCGCGCCGCCGCGATCGAGGTCAGGAAGTCGGTGTTGTCCAGAGGGCCGTGCGTCGGTTCGGGACGCTCGAATCCTGCCGCCGGCGACAGCCCGCGCTCGACCCGCACCGTCTTTGAAAGCGCTTGCGGCGTCACCCCCGTATCCTCGGCGACCTGGGCCATGCGCTCCAGGTCCACATAGCTCTTGAGCAGAATGTCCACCACCTGCGGATCGAACCAGGTGCCTGACTTTTCTTTTACCTTGGCCATCGCTTCCGCCAGGGGCACGGCCTGCCGGTATTGCCGGTCGGAAGCCAGCGCGTCCAGGCAATCCACCGCCGCCAGGATGCGCGCCCCAATGGGAATGTTCTCGCCCGCGAGGCCCTCGGGATATCCCGATCCGTCCCAGCGTTCGTGATGCGAGCGCACGATGGGCGCCACCGGGTAGGGGAACGCCACGCGCTCCAGAATTTCCGCGCCCACCAGCGGATGCACTTTCATTTTGTCGAATTCTTCCGGCGTCAACCGCCCGGGCTTGTTGATGATCTGCTCCGGCACGGCCAGCTTTCCGATATCGTGCAGCAACGCTGCCGCTCGCAGCGCTTCAATCTCGCCTTCCGGCAGCTTCAATTCCTTGGCCACTTCCACGGCATAGGTGCGCACTCGTTGCAGATGGGTGTGCGTGGTGTGATCCTTGGCCTCGATCGCGAGCGCCAGAGCTTCGATGGTGCGCATGTTCAGCGATGCGATCTCTTCGACGTGCCGCTTTTCGACTTCTACCCGATCTTTTTCGGCTTCAAGGCGGCCCAGATAGAGGCGGTACGACCGGTACACCCAGTAAATCAGCGGCAACACCAGCAATGACGTTTGCCAGCCCGCCGACTGGTTCACAATTCCCACCAGCCCCACCGCTGCTGCTCCCACCAGGTAGTACGGGAACGACCAGAAGTAGCACTCCGACCACACCTTGCGGCTGGATTTTCCCTCGGTCAGCGCAATCACCACCGAGATTGGCAGAGTATTGGCGAAGAAGAACACGAGCGCTGCGACCATCAGCAGGATGGGCTTATTCGAAACAAATCTTGCCGCGAGCCAGTGATAGCTGAGATAAGTAAGGGCACTGGCATTGGCCATCATGCCGGCCACGTTGAACAGCACTTTGATTGGGTCTAGCCGTTTGCGTGCTTGCCACACGCTCTGCACCAGGCTTGCCGTGCAGCCGATCACCAGGGTTTCCGGCAGGCTCAACTCCATCACGCCCAGCAGGATGAACAGGAAATTCACCGACATGGTGCCGTCGATCCCCGGCAGTTGGACCTTCAAGCCCGATGCCAGAATCGCCACCGCCAGGTAGCACACAAATCGCGCCAGATCCTGCGATTGCCAATGGGACAGGGCAAAAAACAGCACAATCACGCCGAAGCAGGCCATGACGCCGACGAACGCCTTCGTCTGAATCGATAATCTCTCCGTCTCTGGTTTCATCTACCCCTTAACCACTGCGGCCCTCAGGCCTCGAAGCGCGTTTGCTCCGCTCACGCCCTCGCCCATTCCTCCGCGAAGACACAAGAATTTCTGCTGCACGGGCTCCCTCAGCCCGCGCCGCCCAGCCCGGAAGGCACACCTGTGTCCCAGTTCGAGCCTTGCCCGAATCGTATGGCAAGGATTAGGTCTCCAGTAGCTTACTGAAGTAACCACGCGGAGTGTCCCCCGCCCTTACCTCGCTGTGCCCGAGGCGAAAATTTCTGCGCGGCTTTCTCGATGGAAGAAGAAGACCCGTTACCTTCGTTACGCCGCGCTGGGCACGTTTACCCTCTGAACCCTCACGCCTGTGTCAACATCATCCCCAAACCCTCTGAATGCCGACGTCTAACCAGAATTCGGATCAGCGCTCGCCGCTTAACGGCGCGCAGTGCGCCAGCGGTGAAAATGCCGCCGCGCTAGAAACCTCCAGGGCAAACCCGACCTTTGCCCCACTTGCCGTCTTCTCCGCCGATCTGCAGGGCCAATTCACCGGGTGCAATCCGGCGTTCACCCAACTCCTCGGCTTCGCGCCCCAGGAACTTTTCGGCCGCAGATTCGCAGCCCTCTTCGCGAGCTACGAGAAACCAGACCGTGCCGCAAATTCCAGGGAAGATCAATCGCGATTGGAAAAAGCGATTCTGGGTGCCGCCTCGGAGCAGGGTGACTATCACGCCGCGCTGCTCGCTCAACCGAAGTCCGGGAGCGGTTTTCGCGTCGAGTTTTCCGCCACGCTTCTACGCGATGCCGCTTCCGCGCCCGCGGCGATCGTCGCTATCATTACGCCGGCCATTGCGCCCAACCGCTCTGCCGCCGAGCCTGACGTGCCCGCCGCAGACCTCGTTGTTCCTGGCATCGTCTCCCGCAAAGTTGACGGCACTCAGTTCATTCTGGCCAGTCCCGTCATGCACAAATTCATGAGTCTGGTCGACCGCGTCGCGGGACACACCGAGACCGTCCTGATTACCGGCGAAACCGGTACCGGCAAGGAACTCATCGCCCGCACCATTCATGAGTCTTCCCATCGCCGCGGCCGCCCCTGGGTTGACATCAACTGCGCCGCGCTTCCCGAAAACCTGGTCGAGAGCGAACTCTTCGGATACGAAAAAGGCGCGTTCAGCGGCGCCGATTCCTCCAAGCCCGGGCTCTTCGAACTCGCCGACAAGGGCACGCTCTTCCTCGACGAGATCGGCGAACTGCAACCGCAAACTCAGGTCAAGTTGCTGCGTGTGCTCGACGGCCAGCCCTTCTATCGTCTCGGCGGCCACCGCAAAATTAAAGTCGACGTCCGCATTGTCGCCGCCACCAATCAGGACCTCGAAGCTGCGGTCAAGGATGGCCGCTTCCGCCAGGATCTCTTTCATCGCCTAGGCCAGTTCCAGTTGCGCGTTCCCCCACTGCGCGAGCGCCCCGAGGATATCGTTGCTCTTGCCGAACACTTCCTGCGTCTGAAAGCGCCCAGCAAAAATTTTTCGTCCCAGGCTATTTCCGCTCTGCTCTCGCATGCCTGGCCCGGCAACATTCGCGAATTGCGCAACCTGGTCGCCAAGGTGGCCATGGAATCTTCCAGCGTCGAAATCGATTTCTCCAAACTCAGCGCGGCGCTTACCGGAGAGCCGGTGGCCCTCCGCCAAACTGCCTCCATGCCCGTCGGCAATCTCGACAGCATGGAGGAACAAATGATTATCAAGGCTCTCGAGCGTACTGGCGGACATCGCACCCTGGCCGCCGAGCAACTCGGCATCTCCCGCCGCACCCTGAGCCGCAAGCTCAAGGAATACAGCATCAGCTTCGCCGCGGGAGAAAGCCCTTCCTCCCTCGGTTTCATCAGCACCGAACAGCAGAAATTCTTCCGTGCCGGAGTTCAGATCCCGGTCACGATCAAGAATTCGCGCGGAGAAGAAATTTGCGTGCAGGGCGTCAACCTGAGCACCGGGGGCATGGGCCTCGACGGCCTGAAAGAGCCTCTGCGCTTCTCCGGTCTGCTGGATGTAAGCTTCCTGTTGCCGGATAGCGAAATTCTGTTCCAGGCCAAAGCTCGGCTCATGTGGGTCGGCGATGAAGGCCGCGTCGGCATCCGCTTCGCCGTGATCGAACCCGCCCTGTTCGAGCATCTCCAGCACTGGTCCAACCAGAAAATGAAAGATGAAGGCTGGGAATTTCCCGCCTGACAAGCGGCGGCGGGTGATCTTGTGGCGCGGGCACTCCTGCCCGCGGCTTTTGACTTTGCCTTTGATGGTTTGGCTTAGCGCAGGCAGTTGCCGGCGATTGGTGCGCCGAATCAGCGCTTGAGTCAGATTCTCGAAGTAGCGGTTGTTGTAAAACGTGGTTGACTTCTGCACGAACTCAAGAATCTTGAACATGCGCTCGCGGCCTTCGCGGTTCACTTCGCGGAACTGCACGGCCACACCGGAACCGGGATCAAGTCTCGCCACCACGCCCTCAGTCGAAAGAGTGCCATCGTCCATGGAAAATCCCAGCTTGATTTTGGTGCCCGGCGAAAGAATATTGCTGGTCTCGATGTAGCAGCCGCCCATGCTGATGTCGGTAAGATTGGCGAATACCGGAGTGCTGCCGGCTTCGGTTTGCAATTCAATCGTGACCCGGCACTTCAGGCGCGGGTGCAGCCGGCGATCCTTATACGAAAGCTGCTTCTGCTTTTCCAGATACATGCGGCGGTCCGCTTCGGCCAGGAGTTGTTCCGCGTCCTGGCCGTCTTCCGGATACAGTGCGCGCCCCACACTGAGAGAAAGCAGTTCTTCCCCGCAGACTTCGCTTCCTGCCTGCTTGGCCAGGATCCGCAGTTGCTCGGCTCTCTTCCCTGCCGCATCGGCGGCCAGCCCGGGAGCGACCACCACGAATTCGTCTCCCCCCATGCGGGCGACGTAGTCGTACTCGCGGCAACTGTCTTTAAGCGCCTGGGCGAACAGGCGCAGCACGCGATTGCCTTCGAGATGGCCGAAGCGGTCGTTGATCTGTTTGAACCCGTCCATATCCGAGACCATCACCGTCAGCGACAGGTTGTCGCGCTTGCAGCGCGCCAGTTCACGATCCAGTTGCAGAAACAGAGAGCGCGCGTTCGGCAGTCCAGTCAGATAGTCGGTGGTGGCGGAGTTTTCCGCCTGCTGATACTTCAGCGCGTTCTCGATCGACAGCGCCATCTTGCCGCTGACTGCGAGCAGAATACGCAGGTTGTCGGTGGTGAAGGCATCGCGTTCGCTTCGGTACAGCGCCAGCACACCGATGACTCCGGAGACGCCCTCCAGCGGCACCGCCAAAGCCGAGCGTAGCGTGCTGAACTTCGAAGGATCGTTCAAGTATCCCGGCTCCACCGACGGGTTGCCATTGATGATCGGCTTCCGGTTTTGTGCCACCCAGCCGGAAAGTCCCTGACCCAGCGGAAGCCGCAGCGATGAAAACAGCCGGTAATTGTCTCCGTTCACATATTCGGGTACGAGTTCATCTTCGCGCTTAATGTAAATCGCGATGGCATCGTAAGGCACCATCGGTTTCAGCTTGACCGAGAAGACCGAGAGAGTTTCGCCCAGGCTGAGGGAAGCTCCCAGATCCTGGCTCAGTTCGAACAACGCCTGCGCCTCCTGCCGCGCCGCCGCGATGGAAGACAGGAATGTGGTTTCCTTTCCCGCGTAGTCCTGCGCTGTGGCATTCTCGAATCCCGCCGCCGGTTCCAGGCCCCGCTCGATTTTGATGGCGGTGGAGAGCGGGCCGTTGGGATCTTCCGCCGACTTGGCTACGGCCAGCCGCTCCAGATGTTGATAGCGCTTCTGCAAAATATCGACGACTTTCGGATCGAACGACTTGCCGGATTCCGCGGCCAGTTTCTGCATCACGTCGCGCAGCGGCAAAGCGCGCCTGTACTGGCGATCGGAAGCGAGGGCATCGAGATAATCCACGGCTGACAGGATGCGCGCCCCGACCGGAATCTCCGCTCCTTTGAGTCCCAGCGGATAGCCGGATCCATCCCACTTTTCGTGGTGCGCCCGCACGATCGGTACCACTGGATAGGGGAAGCGCACGCGCTCCAGAATTTCCGCCCCGACCAGGGTGTGAATCTTCATTTTCTCGAATTCTTCCGGCGTGAGGCGGCCTGGCTTCGAGATGATGTGTTCAGGCACGGCCAGCTTACCGATATCGTGCAACAGCGCAGCGGCGTGCAGAGCCTCCAGTTCCGGTCCTTTCACGCCCAACTCTTTTGCCACTTCAATGGCGTAAATGCGAACCCTCTGCAGGTGCTCGTGCGTGGTGTGGTCTTTGGCTTCAATGGCCAGCGCCAGGGCCTCGATGGTCCGCAGATGCAGGTTCGCCATCTCCTCGACGTGGCGTTTCTCATCTTCCAGCTTTCCCAGATAGAGCCGGTAGGAGCGGTAGATGAGGTACACCGCAGGCACCAGAAGCAGAGAAGTTTCCCAGTTGAAATGCTCGTTGAGCCACGCAATCGTGCCCGCGATCCCCGCTCCCACCAGGTAGTACGGGAACGACCAGAAATAGCAATCCACCAGAATGCGGGTGAGCGGCCGGCGCTCAGTGAGCGAAATGACGGTCGCAATGGAGCCCGCGTTGGCTATGAAGTAGACCGTGGCCGCCACTCCCAGCAGAACCGGACGGCTCCCCAGCAGCAGGTTTGACAGCGGGTGGTGATACACCACGTAGGCCAGCGCGGTCGAGATCGAGCCCGCGCACACGTTGAATGTGACTTGGATCGCCTTGGGTCGCTCCGGATACAGGCACTGCGCCAACATTGAGACCGCGCCCAGAATGAGGGTTTCGGTCAGGCTCAGCTCCAGAACGCCGATCAGGATGAACAGGAAATTCACCGACAGCGTGCCGGTAATCCCCGGCAGGTTTACCTTGAGCCTTGACGCCAGGACGGCGATGCCCAGGTAGCAGATGAACTCGGCGATGTTTCTACTGCTTTGGTGAATCCCCCCGTAGACGAGGGTCGCAGTTCCCCCAATGACGATCAGGCTGATGAACAGCTTGGCGGCCCAAGACAGTCCTCGCCACGAATGGGAGTGCGCGACAAGACCTGGACCGACACGGGTAGCACCAGTCATACGCATGAGCACACTTCGGCCAAAGAAGATGCCTAAGGCTCCAGAAATATCAGTTAACGCATTTAGAAACAACGATTTGGATGATTTTCAGGAAACTTCGGTAACCCTCCAAGATGCCCGAAGAGGGTTGACAGATGGGGGGTGAATTGCGATGCGTGCGAGTGGTGAGTATCGTGGGCACCGACGAGATCGATCTCAACCGCAACCACATCAGTTGGGTGTCACCTCTGGGGGCGCGCCTTGATGAAGTCGGCAGCGGGTGACAGCGTAGTCCTTCACTTGCCGGGCGGTACGGAATCCCTGACCGTGCTGGGAGTGTGTTACCAGCGCATTTCTGTGGAACCGTTCCACGAACCAGCTGGATCCGAGGCCTCGGCAAAGGGACCTCCTCGCCGCCGCTAATTCAGTTGACGAAGATTAGTGAGGCGACCCGGGGAAGGTTCCGTCTGTCTTCCCACGAACCTAGGGAACGTCCCGTCCGTCCCCGCGTTTTGTCCATTTCTTCCCTTTTACCGAGCTAACTGGAGCGCATGCACTGGCGCCATGTTTGTGACCGGTGGCACGGTGCCGGCCGGTTTGAGCATGGCCCAGAGAATTCGATTAAATAACACATCATCAATGCGATCAGGGGCACTAAAATCGAGACCTTCTGACATTCTGGCAGCCGCGCCCTGTGCCGGGTTCATCTCGTTCAAATCCACTTTAGGAACCATGGTGCTGTAGGGTGTGAGGTCTGGTGTCGCGGCAAACATGTCTGCCAGAGAGCGGCTGAAGTAATCGAATTTGGACATACGTCCCATTCCCAAAATGTCTTCGATGGCCGCTATTACGTCCGTAGTGTTAGCGAATCTGTGGACCGTACCAGAGCGGCCATAAGCCGAGATGGCGAGAAACGGTGAGCGGTGTGAGTCCACGTGGTCAGCACCGGCCTGCGAATCGTCCTCCACTACAAAGACCACCGTGTCCCGCCAAAATGGAGTTTGCGAGAGCGCTTCCACGATTCGGCCCAGTGCAAGATCATTATCGGCCATACAGGCCCGAGGCGACGAATGACCCGCGGCGCCGCCAACCGTGTGATCTCTTGGCAAATACACGAGGGACAGCGCCGGCATGTCGCCTTTGCGAACAAAGTCGCGCAGCTCTTCGATCCAGGCGTCGGCCCGTTTTTGATCGGGAATCTCCAGGTTGGTTTCGGGATAGCTGGAGCTTACGTCAGCTGGCAGATCGTGCGACGTATCGGGCCCGACCACTATATCGCCGTAGTCGCGGAACCAGATTCCTTTCTTGGCGGCAAGGTTCCACAGATACCCACCCAGCGGGTTGTCGGCTTCGTCGCCAGCAAGGTCCGCCCGCCGGTCGGAATACATGGAAGCAACTGTCTTTTCGCCGTAATCGGTAACATAAGCCGCCGTGGACCAGACGTGTCCCTGGCCACTTACTTCCGCATTAGTGAAAAAGCGGTCAAACAGCCCGAAGCGAAGCGCCAGGGCGTGATGATTCGGCGAGACGTCCTGGCCGAAGAACACCAGGTTAGGGTCACCGTCCCCTTCTTTCATATCACCAAGAACTTGATCGTAGGTACGGTTCTCCTTAACGATGTAAACCACATGCTTGAAGGGCGGATATCGCTTGGTGGATCGCTTCTGGCCCCAGCCATTCGCTTCCGCTACCCTGCGCGAATCCTGAGCCAATCGCGCGGGACTAAGATCAGCGGAAACGAGCCGTAGCGTTCCATTGAGCTGGCCAAGGTCATAGCCTAACGGGCGTTGGATCCCCTTTCCGGGAGTTGGCCCGTCTGGGTTCGCGTGGCTACCGTGCCCCTTTCCATTTAGGATGAGCAGCCCCTTATCTACTTCCAGAACGTCGGTCGGATACCAGTCTGTAGGAATGCGGCCAACCGGACGTAACCCACCTTGCGCGGCTCCTTCCGCAGTATTAAAGACGGCGACGGCATTGTTGTCGGCTTCGGCCACAAATAGCTTGGAGCCGTCCCGGGAAAGGCTCAGCGCATTGGGTGTACTTCCCTGGGAAGGAGCACCGGGGGCTTCGTCTTCGAGATAGCGCAAGACCTTTCTCGCATGTGTATCTACCACTGCAATCCGGTCTGTGCCCGCTAAGGCGACAAACAACCGCGATCCGGATGGATTCGACTTAAGCGCCGAGGGCCGCTGCCCAACCTCGAGCCGGCCGGTATAGAACAATGTCCCGTCCGGGTTGGTCCGGAACATCGAAAGAGTGTGACCGCCCCACGCGGAGACATACACGTTGCCGTCCGCAGCTACTTCTACTGCGTAAGGATAATGGTCGGTAGAAAATCGCTGCACGACCTTCCCCAAAGATGGGTCCACCACGGCAAGGCTGTCGCCGACATTCTCCACAACGTAAAGAAAATTTCCCCGCTTCGAGGCCGCAAGGCCCGCCGGATATCGTGATCCTGTTTTGTCCTCTTTCTTTTGTCCCAGGACAATTTGTTTGTCCAGGGCCGCAACCCCGTCGCGCCACAAATAGCAGTAGATCAAATCTTCATTGCCGCCGGAAACGTACAGCTCTTTGCCATCGGCAGAAAATGCCGCACCATAAAACGCCGCTTCCTGAGGAAGAGTCTGGGTCACGCGCCGGGTGGCAAGATCCACAACCTGGACTCCCTGCTCGCGCCAGCCGCTCAGGACTACAACAAGCTTTTTACCATCTGGCGCCAGCGCCATTCCCAGAGGCATGCTGCTCAGATCAACGAATTCTCCTTCGGGATCAAGGCGCAGTCCGGTGGCCAGAGGAGTGGTGTAGGTTGGGGCCGAAGCCAGCTTTTGCTCCTGCGACAACATCAACGCCGGCATGAAAAAGAAGAAGCCGACGGTCAGAAGAGATCGCAGCGTGCGGGTAACTCGTGGTGCGCAATTATTTCCACCATGAACCATAGTTCGCGCAACTCCTACATCGGAATGCAGGGCATGCCCCTGCTGTTGCATAGACGTCTTAGCATGGTATGGGTGAGCCATTTCTGTGGGTCCACGCGAACCCTCGGCAAGAATGCCTGGTCCGGTTCACGCAACTATTTGACACGGGAGGTGGTGCGTGGGGGCCGGGGACAGCCGGTGGAACGTTCCGTCTGTTTTGCCGACGAATGGCTGCCCTGGTAACCGACATTACCCGGCAAGAGCCACTGCGGAAGATTCCCAGATTCTGGGGACTGAAATCAAAGGCCGTCCTGAAATAGTCCGTCAGGTAGGGCACGTCCTCGGGAAGGTAGACTCTCCATCTGCTGAACGCCAGTGGGTGATCTGCGTCAGAAGGCAGCAGGTTCGAGACGGGTCTCGGATGGCGAAGGCGCATCCTCGCGCCAAAAACTTTCTTGATTGCTTCAGCGTCAAAGCCATTCCAGTTTGTTATTTCGTCAA
Organism: uncultured Acidobacteriaceae bacterium; assembly: GCA_963825155.1. GTDB lineage: Bacteria > Acidobacteriota > Terriglobia > Terriglobales > Acidobacteriaceae > Sulfotelmatobacter. Next base: position 149,114 of record CAWGRZ010000014.1, read on the forward strand.
CCTTTTCTCGCGCGGACACTGATGAATAGACGATGTCTGATGCAAACATGTCCGAACCGGCGGCTTGCACAACCTCCGCAAGCACTTCCTGTAGCTCAGGTGTTCCCTGAAAGTGGCTGCGAGCGCCAGAACTTCGCCATTAAGACCTTGGTATGCGATATGGTTGCTCAGCATTCCGAGGGTGCGCTCTGCCATTGCGACAGCTAGAAGCCTTGCTTGCTTCGCGGGAATCTCAGCAACACGGGTTCTTAGCCGGCGCAGGAAGTGTATCCGGCAGGGGAATTCGGGCGGGTCGCCCACTTCCGATTTTCTCGCCCCCACAATAACTCGGGGTGCCCCATTTCTCGCGCACTTTGCGAGAAATGGGCCGCGATGCTGCGGGCACTCGAGTGAGAGTGCGTTGAGTGGTAAAATCTTGTACGGATGTCCTCGTTATTGCCTAGCCAGGGGGGCATCGTCACCCGAGGAGAGCCGCAAAGCACTCCATGGGCACGTGACAAGAATCTGTGGAAATCCATGAATACTTTCACATTTACTTGCATAGTTTCACAATCGTTGTCTGGGATGAAAAAGACAGAGAATGTGAAATAAGCTGTAAAATCAAGCACTTCCACGTAAAGCCGGGATGGCGGAACTGGCAGACGCAGCGGACTCAAAATCCGCCGACCTTCGGGTCTTGGGGGTTCGACTCCCCCTCCCGGCACCATACCCCTACCAACTCAGTTTCAGTCCCAGTTGAATTTGACGCGGATCATACGCCGCGGTCGGCTGTCCCGCCTGCGTGAAGAACGTATTGACCGCCTGCACGTTGAACTTGTTGATCAGGTTAAACATGTCCACGCTGCCGCTCAAGTCAAAGCGCTCTCCTACTTGCAGTGTCCGGCTCACGCGCAGATCGTTGAAAACGGTCAGCGGCATTCGTCCCGTATTGCGCGAAAGCGTGCCATAGACGGGCACGGAGACAATGCCGTCGTAGTTGCCGTCGTTCGTGCAGACCGGAATCAGGTATCCGCTCGGCGAGTATTTCGACGCGGAGGCCTGGTTGCCACAGAGGTCGGTGGTCGCCGCCGAAGCGGCAGTATCGGGCCGCTGTTGACCCGAGCCGTCGAGCAGGTTGAAGGGCCGGCCAGAGCCGATCGAGATCAGCGGCGCGAAGGTCCAGTCGCTCAGCAGCTTGCTCCACGGACCATGGCTTGAAATTCGACCGCTGTGGTACACGCCGCTCAGGATGAAGAGGTGGCGCTGGTCCTGCAACGAACTGGCGCGTTCGCCGCCGGGTTGCAGGTCGTTCTGCGGTCCGAGGTTGAAGTCAGTGGAGTCGTCAATGGTATGCGACCAGGTATAACGCGCTTGATATTCCACATGCTTTCCGCTGGTGTGGTGCAGTTCGGCGGTGAAGCCGTGGTAGACCGAGGTTCCGTTCGAGCGCGTGACATTGGTATCGGAAAACGGCACCGGTACGCCCCATCCGGGATAGGCCGCAGTCGCCGCATCCACGCAGGCCGAGGGAAACAGCACTGCGAGCGATGGATTAACCCCGGAAGGCCGGAAGAAATTCAGCAGTGCCGCGGGATAAAAGTCGCCGGCGGATCCGGTGCCACAGGCAGATACTTCCAGCGGAGAAGAGTCGCTGGACGCAGCTCCAGCCGCGACCGCGCGCTCCCAGTTCGCCACCAGCGCGTTCTGGTCGATGGCGTTGATGTTCTCCTGCCGGTACAAGTGGCGGCCCCCGCTATAGTCGTAGGCGAGGCGAAGAGTGTATCCCTTGGCCAGTTGCCGCTCGATCTGGAAATCTCCCTGCTCCGCGTACGGCGAAACAAAGTTGGCCGCGGTGGGGAGCGCGATCGGCTGCGCCAGCAACGGCACAAAGTAAGTTGGCGTCAAATAACCTTGATTGGTCAGAGTAGAGATCAGGTAAGAATTGCTGGGATCAAATCTCTGCTCTTGCGGAAGGTAGCCGGGAATTCCACCGAAACACTCCGCTACGATTCCCTGAAAAACGTTAGGCGCGTTGAACAGCGTTGGGTCGCCGGTCGGGGTTGAGTTCTGGGCGCATGGAGGCCCGCCCAGCATGGTCACGAAGGGAGTCTGCGAACCGTCGAAAACGGCCGACTGGTAGGCGATTTCGAGGGGCGTGCGATCGTAGAAGAGTCCCGCCGACGCCCTCACCACCGTCTTGCCGTCGCTGAATGGATCCCACGCCAGCCCCAGCCGCGGAGCAATGTCCTTCGTATCCACCGGCAGGCCTCGCACCGTACCCATGGCCTGCTGCGCGGCAGCGGCCATCGGGGTTGATGCCGGGAAGGTGGGAGTCAGCTCCACGTCATAGCGCAGTCCATAGTTGAGCACAAGATTCGACCGCAGCTTCCACGCGTCCTGAATATAGGCGCCCAGCGTCTTATCAATGAATCGCGTGTTCGGCGTGCCCAGGCCCTGGGTAAACGTCTGCGGTAAGCCGAGTCCGTAGGCCTGAATTCCGGAGAAAGCCGGCATGCCCGGGACCAGCGTGGTGTTGCCGAATACATAATCTCCACCAAACTCGGTCGTAGCTTGCACGCTCAAGGGGATGTAGCTGACGTCTGCTCCCACCTTCACGCCGTGATTGCCGAGAGTCCAGCTGAAGCCGTCGCTTAACTGAAAGCGCTGCTCGCTGCGGTGTACGGCAGCCTGCGGATCGCGTCCGAAGAACGCCTGGCTATCGCCCAGAATGTCGATGCCGACCGCCTGCGCTTCCGGGGTTGACGCCGGATCAAGCCCCAGTCCACGGCGGGAGAATTGGAATCGCAGTTCATTGAACTTCGAAGTCCCGATCAACATCATGTGGGTGGCGAGGATGGTGATGTCGCGATACTGCTGCTGATCGGTGCGGCTGAATCCGGCTTGTCCTGCGACCTGGCCTTGAATCTGGCTGGTCAGGCCAGTGATGGTGCTGGGACTCACATTGGCCCGCAGGAACAGCTGCTGCATGTCGTTCACTTTGTAGTCGAGCCGTGCGCCCCACAGACTGGTTCCTTCTTTCAAAGGGTAATTACCACCCGTATTGGTCAGAGGCACATAGCTGAGGGGGAGGGTCGCGCCGGAACTGGCAAAGGTTGAGACGCCCGGTGTTCCGGATAGGGCCGTTGAAGATGCCGCGCCCACCAGCCCCGCATACTGCGTGGTGCCCGCATTCACCGGAGTCTGGGGATTCTCCAGGAATGTTTGTTGGTCGGGCGTTCCCTGAATCGTGGCGCCGGCGCCGAGAAAACGCGAAGCATCAATGTTGACCAGTCCGAAACCGTTGTTTCCGATGGTCGAAAATCCGGTTTCCTCGCGGCGCGTGGTCTCATAAGAAAGGAAGTAGTACATGCGGTCTTTACGAATCGGGCCGCCAAAGGCCAGTCCGGACTGAACCCGCGTGTAGGCCGGGTTCGAAACCGTGCTGAAAGGATTGACTCCCTGCAGCGAGCGGTCGCGCAGGTATCCAAAAACCGTGCCGTGGAGGTCGTTGCTCCCCGCGCGGGTCACGATGTTCACCACTCCGCCCGCCGATCGTCCATACTCAGGGGCGAAGCTGTTGGTGAGCACCTGGAATTCTTGTACCGCATCCTGAGAAACGGTGGAGCGGATTCCGTTGATGATGCTGTCCTCGGCATCCCCGCCGTCCACGTTGATCAGGTTCGAGCGTGCCCGTGCTCCCTGAAAACTCAGCCCCGAAGTCGGGGCGACGGTGGTGAAAGGGGCGCCATCCGTCTTGACCTGGGAATCGGTCAGCGCGAACTGCACATAGTTCCGGCCGTTGATGGGCAGATTGTCGATGGCATCGCGCGTGATCGTGGTGGTCGTTGCGGAACGCGCCGTTTCCAGTTGCTGGTCCTGGTCCGTCTTCACCACCACGGTGACCACCGCTTCCGGCGCGCCCAGGGTCAGCGGCAGCATCGCGTCTTGTCCCACCGTGAGCACTACATTGGCGATGGAAGTCTTGCTGTATCCGCTGGCCTCGGCGGTCACGGTGTAGGTTCCCGGCGGAAGCAAGGGCAGCTGATAAGCGCCCTCCCCATTCGATTGAGTCGTGCGCAGCAGGCTGTGCGCGTCGTCGCGCACGGTCACACTCGCTGACTCCACCCCCGCTCCGGAGCTGTTCTTGACCGTGCCGCGCAGATTCGCGGTGGAGACGTTCTGCCCCCACCCCTGCTGGACCCAGAGCCAGCTCGACAGCACCAGAACCATCACTTTTACTCGACGCATAGTCTCTCTCGCTTTCGCGGGCGTCAGCCCTTCCGGCTCGGCCCCGATGAAATGCTGTGGGAAATGCAATGCCTAAAACTTAAACTCCAACTCCAACGTGGTTTCTGAAGGCCCGGGAGCGTACTTCCATTTCTTCAAGGCTCTTTGCACCGCTTCGGCAAGCAGCGGATGTCCGCCCAGCACCTTCGCGCTCTTGATGGTTCCGTCCGGCGCAATCACGATTTCCACTTTGACAATGCCGTTCAGATTCATTCGCCGGGCAATCTCGGGATACTCCGGATCCGGATTAGCCACGGGCTTTCGTGTATCGGCGGCCGCATGAGCCGCGCACAGAGCGATCGCCAGCACCAGGCCGAAGCACCGGCACGCAAATCGCCGCATCCAACTGTCGTTCGTACGCATATCTGCCTTTCCGAAAGGGTCGCGAAGAAAACCATCGCGTCTACATCAGGAAGCGCAATGTAGGCTTGTTAATTCGTTTACATCGTTAACATTACAATGTATACATTATGACCGCGAAATTCCGCCAGCGAAAGCAGCGCATTTCTCATTACCGAGGTAATGACGGCAGGATTGCAGGTAACTAGCCGGTCTCTTGAGCTTTTCTTTGCGTCCTTAGCGGCAGTTTTTTGCGAACTTTGCGGTTAAAAAAAACTCGACCGCACAGCAAGCAAAGAGTCGCGAAGTACGAAAAATGAATTCGGACCCGATAGCCGGTAGGTGGTGCAGTTTGAACAGAAATTCGTATCAGGGCATCGCTTTAGCGATCCCGTGAAGGAGCACAAATCCGAACGTCTTCAGCCGCCCAGTCCGCGGATGTATACTCTGAGGTTTCCGCAAGGAGTCGCGGTTCGCACGGACCGCGCCGAACGTTAACTGTCGATCGTCAATTGTCGATCGTCACTTGTCGATCGTCAATTCAGGAGACCTGCCCATGCAAAGCAGTATTGTCGGCACCACCATGCCTGTTCTGGAATTCATCCTCCAACCCAACGAGTCCATCATTTCCGAAGCCGGAGAACTTTCCTGGATGGGCAGTTCGATCCAGATGACGACTCATACCCAATTCGGCGGCGGCGGAGGAATCTTCGGCGTGCTGAAGCGCGTGGCCGGCGGCGGATCCATTTTCATGAGCGAATACCGCGCCCTGGGCGCCGCCGGTGAGCTCGCCTTCGCCACCAAGCTTCCCGGCCACATCGTTCCCGTCGAAGTTTCGCCGGGACACGAATACATGATTCATCGCCACGGCTTCCTCTGCGCCACGCCGCAGATTCAGATCAGCGTCGGCTTCCAGCAATCCCTCGGCGCTGGAATTTTCGGCGGAGACGGATTCCTGCTGCAAAAAGTCAGCGGACAGGGCACCGCCTGGATTGAACTCTCCGGAGAACTGGTCATGCGCGATCTTCAACCTGGCGAAACTCTGCGCGTCCATCCCGGCCACGTCGGCGCCTTCCAGTCCGGCGTCTCGTTCCAGATCACGACCGTGCCCGGCATCAAAAACATGATCTTCGGCGGCGATGGAATTTTCCTCGCGGCCCTCACCGGCCCCGGCCGCATCTGGCTGCAGACGCTCCCCATCGCGAAGCTGGCTCACGCCCTGGAGCGCTACATGCCTCACCAGGCCACGCGACAAACCGTGGAAGGCGGCGTGGTCGGTGGAATCGTCGGTTCCATCCTCGACAACATGAAGTAAGCCATCGCAGACGGACCCCGTTCAGTTCTGAGTCGGTCGACGCGACGGAGCAATGGAACTCATGCGCGGTCAACGGGTGTAGTGGCGACGTTTCGCCAACGACCTTGTCTCACCAAGACCATCTGTGGACAGGCGGCATTGTTGCGACGGGTTTACTGTAGTCCGGCGAGTATCCAATACACTCGATACGAATGCCTTCCCATTTCGACTCGCAGCGATATTCCTCGATATAGCGGGAGTCGTTTGGGAACCGAATCACTAATGTTTGATCGTCTTTCCATGCGAGGCCAATCAGGCGAGCCGACTGCGAATACGGTGGTTGAGCGCCCGAGTTTTCCAAGGATGTGAGCGAAGAAACCTGGCCGATTTAGCCAGGGCTGGACAGAGCTGTGAAAGTGATCGACAGCGCCATAATCCGCTTCGCTCACCTGAGCAAACCATTCCCCGTCTTTGGACAAGGTGGGAGGAAACTCGTATTGGCCGCACATGGCGCGCGGAGCAGGAAACCCAGGAGCGGCACCGCTGAGGCGCAAACTAAAACACCAGCGGCAATCCCTCCTGTGATCTTCCAGAGTCTCCGGCTCTTTCGGGGCAAGTACCACAAAACAACTGCGGTCGCAGCGAACATCACGGCAACTAGAAGCAGGCACATGCACTGTGCTTTATAGTGCAAAGTACATCGCGATGTCAAGAGTATTTCCTTTGGGTCGATGTTGCAATCAGGCGTCTGCGCTCACTTGATCCGATAGCCAAGGCTCATCCTCGCTGTCAAGATTCACGGCCTTGTCGATCGCCACGCTGCCGTTGGCCGTCGTCTCAGGTAAACTAAGGAAACCGATTCCACCCATGATCAACGGCAAGCGCATCGCGGTCGTCATGCCCGCCTACAACGCGGAGAAGACTCTCCAAGTCACCGTTAGGGAATTGCCCGACCTCGTTGACATACACATTCTGGTCGACGATCACAGTTCCGACCAGACGGTGGATGTGGCGCGCGGCCTGGGCCTGCACGTCTTCCAGCATGATCGCAACTACGGCTACGGACGCAACCAGCAGACCTGCTACCGTGAGGCTCTTGCCGCCGGAGCCGATGTTGTCATCATGTTGCACCCCGATTATCAGTACACACCGCTGCTCATCACCGCCATGGCCAGCATGGTTGCTTACGATGTTTACGACGTGGTGCTCGGCTCCCGCATCATTGGAGGCCGGGCGCTCCTCGGCGGCATGCCGGTGTACAAATACATCGCGAACCGGCTGCTCACCGCGTTCGAAAATTTATTCCTCGGCGTAAAGCTTTCCGAATACCACACCGGTTACCGCGCCTTCAGCCGCAAGGTGCTGACCGAACTGCCGCTGCTCGAGAACTCCGACGACTTCGTTTTCGACAATCAGATGCTGGCCCAGTGCGTGCATTTCGGCTTTCGCATCGGAGAAGTCTCCTGCCCCACGAAGTATTTCAAAGAGGCCTCGTCCATCAACTTCCGCCGCAGCGTGAAGTACGGCTTCGAAGTGCTGGCCACCACTTTGCAGTTTTTCTTTCAGCGGATCGGCCTGATCCACTTGCCCCGCTTCAGCGACAAAGGGCGCAAACTCGAAGCCGTCAGCGAAACCTACTACGCGCAGCGCACCGAAGCGGCGCGGCCGGTCTAAGATGTCGCAGGGTCCCCCATCCTTCTGTCGCATCCTCTGCGAGAGAAGAAGACGGTGGGGAGGTTGACTCGTCGCCGTCCAGACCCCATGCCTGCGCCGCAAAACTCGCCACCAATGAGCACCCGGAAAAAAGATTCGACTCCGTCCAATCTGGCCGCTCTTTTTGTGCTCACCGGGTTCGCCTTCCTGATCATGGGCTACCACCCCGGTCTTGAGGACGACGCCTTTTACCTGGCGGCGATCAAAAGGAATCTGAACCCGGCCCTGTTTCCGCATGACTCGGAATTCTTCCGGCTGCAGTTCCAGGCAACCATCTTCGATAAGCTGATCGCGCTTTCGGTTCGCCTCAGCCACCTGCCACTGGCATGGATCGTGTTGCTGTGGCAGCTTGCCGCGATCTTTCTGCTTCTCCACGGTTGCTGGCGGATCAGCCGCCGCTGCTTTTCCCAGACCGCAGCGCAGTGGGCCGCAGTGACCACGATCGCCGCGCTGCTTACGCTGCCGCTGCCCGGCATCGCCATCAATCTTGCCGACCAGTACCTGCATCCGCGCACGCTGGCTACGGCTGCAATTCTTGCCGCCATCGTTGCCGTGCTCGACCGGCGCGTCTGGCTGGCGGGAGTCTTGCTGGCGATCGCATTTTCCATTCACGCCATCATGGCGAGCTTCGGCATTTCGTTTTGCGCAATTCTCTGGTGGAACCAACGGGTCTCGCCACGGCGCTCATCGTCCGTTCCCATAGCCGCGGTGCTGCTGCTGCCTCTCGGATGGATCTTTGAACCCGCCTCCGACGCCTGGCGCCAGGCGGCCGCCACTCGCAGCTTTTACTTCCTCGCTCGCTGGCACTGGTATGAATGGCTCGGCGTCTTCGCTCCCCTGGTCCTGGTCTATTCCTTTTACCGGTTCTTGAAGCTTCGCGCAGATGTTCGAGGTGCAGACGCCCACGACGATGGCCGCGCCCTGCTGCCCCTGGCGTCGACCCTCCTCTACTACGGCGTCTTTCAAACTATTGTGGGCCTGGTCATCATGCTTCCGCCGGGCCTCGAGCGGCTGCGTCCGTTTGAGCCCATGCGCTACCTGCATTTGCTCTATCTGCTGTTCTTCCTGATTCTGGGCGGGCTCGCCGGACGTTATGTCCTCGACCGCCATCTATACCGCTGGCTCCTGCTTTTTCTTCCCCTGAGCGCGGGCATGTTCTATGCCCAACGCCGAATGTTTCCCGCGACCGAGCATCTGGAGTTGCCCGGTGCTGCGTCAGAGAATCTTTGGCTGCAGTCTTTCGCCTGGATTCGGCAAAATACTCCCGTAGACAGCTTGTTCGCGCTCGATCCCCATTACCTCGAGTTGCCGGGCGAGGATTATCACGGCTTCCGCGCGCTCGCCGAACGCAGCGTGCTGGCCGACTATGACAAGGACGCCGGCATGGCCGCTCGCGTTCCGCGTCTCGCCCCGCGATGGTTGAAGGAAGTGAGGGCGCAAAGCGGCTGGCGGACTCTTCAAGCCGCGGATTTCCAGCGCCTCAAGCACGAGTTCGGCGTGAACTGGATCATCCTCTCGCGCTCCGATGCGGCAGTCGCCGACTTGACGGGATCGGCGACGCAAGACGAAGCAGGGCCAGGAATGACTTGCCCCTACCGGAACCAGCAATTGCGAGTGTGCCGTTTATACTGAGCGTAGTTCCGATTTCAAGAATAGGGTCCTCAAGAATACGGTCCGGGAAGGGCACGGCTTCAGCCGTACCGCTCGCGTCAATAGTATTCCCGGGCTTTATAGCCCCCGAAGACCTGGGTCTACTGCTGCAACAAAATCGATACCGTTCCATCCGTCAAGTTCGCCACGGCGAGATCGACCTTTCCATCCCCGTTGAAGTCCGCCGCCACGATTTGGTACGGGCCCTGCCCCACCGCATAAGGCGAACCTGCGGCCTGCGTGAACGTCCCATCGCCGTTCCCAAGCAGAAGGGTGATCGTACCGTCCGCGTAATTTGCGACCGCCAGGTCCAATTTCCCATCGTTATCGAAATCCGCCGCTACGATCGCGTCCGGCCCATTTCCTACAGGGATCGTAGTGCGTACCCCAAACGTCCCGTTGCCATTTCCCAGCAGGATCAGCACCGCGTTGCCGCCAGAATCGGTCACCGCGAGATCCAGCTTCCCATCCCCGTTAAAGTCGGCTGTCACGACCGCCGAGAGATTCTGCCCAATGGGAATCGGCGAACCACTCGCCAGCGTGAATGCCCCGTCGCCGTTCCCCAGCGATACGGTCACTCCCGAACCTGGATAAGCAGTCGACCCGCCGCTCGCTACAATCACATCCAGCTTTCCGTCGGCATTGACATCCCCCACCGCCGCACCCGCCGAGAATCCGCCGCTGTAGAAGACCCCTGCCGTGTTGAAAGCTCCGTTCCCGTATCCCGAAGCCACGAGCGACTGGTACCCGACTCCGTTTACAATCGCAAGGTCGAGATTCCCATCCGCATTGAAGTCCGCCGCGTCTAGCGCGTTGATGGGCATGGCAAATGCATTGGCGAACGCCGCTGATGACGGAACGAAGCTTCCATTCCCGTTCCCCAGCAGGATCACCGCGGCCTCATTCTGGAACTCCCCGATTGCCAATCCCTGATGACCGCTGTGGTTGAAATCGCCCACGGCGATAGGCCCGAGATAGGGTGACGCGAAGTCGTCATACGGCGGGCTCGGCACGCTGATCGGAGAAGCCGCCGTCGGCGCAAATGTGCCGTCACCGTTCCCGAGGTAGACGTACAAGCGGACGTTCGCCGCGACGGCAATATCCGGCTTGCCATCCTCGTTGAAATCGGCAGCCGCGATGCCAAACGGCTCGTAGATCTGCAGCGGCGAATTGGCCGCATTCGCGAAATTAACCGTAGCTTCTGGCGCAGCGACCTGGAAGTAAGCAACGTTCGACGCGCCCCCGCCCGGCCCCGGATTCACCACCGTTACCTCGGCCGTCCCCGCACTCGCAACGTCCGCCGCCGAAACCAGTGCCGTCAAATGCTCGCGGTCCACAAATGTTGACGCCAGCGGAGCGCGATTGAAATCAATGGTCGCGCCGGAAACGAATCCCGTCCCGCTCACGCTGAGGGTGAAGCCCGAAGCGCCGGGTGAAACCGCTGTCGGCGTGAGCGGCTGATTCAGGAATGGAACCGGATTCCCCGGTGCGGCAGTCGAATTGATTTGGATACTCAAAAAACCGTTGACTGCGATCGCGCCAGTCGCGTCCGTTACCGTGGCCTCGAAATACCATGTTCCGCCGCCGCTCGGCGTCCCGCTGATCGTCCCGCTGACGGGATCGAGCTTCAGTCCAGCTGGTACCGATCCGCCCACCTCATATCCAGTGAGAATGGGCCCGTTGTACACACTCCATTGAAACGGGGGAGTGCCGCCGGTGAGCGCGACGGTTTGGTTGTAGGGCGTACCCACCGATCCGCTGGCCAGCGTCTGAAATGAAATCTGCGGGTACGGGTTCACTGTAATTTGTAGCGAAGCGCTCTTCGTCGGGTCCGCTGCAGACGTGGCCGTGACTGTCGCTTGTTGCGCGCTGGTGAGATTGGTCGTCGGCGAGGTATAGGTAACGAATGACCCTGTCGAATTGCTGAGAGAGCCGGGGCCGGCCAGGGTCCACGAGACCCCTTTGTAAGACGGGTCTTTCGTAACGGTTGCCGTGATCCCGACCGTCTGGCTCTGATCAATTGCCTGCGCAGAAGAAGGAGACAGGCTCACCGAAATCGGAGGCGGCGGCGAACTCGCACATCCGCCCATAGCTGCCGCCATCGCCAGGCACAACAGCGCCGCACCGCAAGAACACATCCGGGACATAGCACCTCGGTGAGTATTTTCTGAGGACGGAAGTATCGCACACATTCACTCACTCTGCGCCGGAGATGCATGCGATCACGGTGCTCTTACTCCCGTGATTATGATCTTTGCGGGGACAGATCGGAGTGTTCATACTCCAATCACACCGGAGCTTTTGCCGCACGCAACAAAACCGGGGACGGTTTCCCGTCCCCGGCTTCCGACTGAACTGATTTTGTGGAAATGACTTACTGCACCTGATCCAGTTCCACGGTGTCGCCGGCATGCACGTCTTCCATGGCGAATACCACCATGCCGGTCGCGGTTGTGTTGGTCACGCCGATGATCACGATCTCGCCCACTGCCCGGCGGGGCAGGTCGCGCACGTGAATCACCGGACCGTTGCTCTTGGTGAACATGGCGGGATCGACCGAAGGCGTCTTTTTCTGAGTGTCCTCGGCAATCGCCGCTTTGAAAGAGAGCGAATCAACGGGATCCTTCAGATCTTCCTCATAGGAGCGCACGGCGCGGAAGAAGTCGCCAATCTTCACGCCCTGGTTCGCGCCCAGGTTGATGTAAAGTTTGTGGCCCGTGCCCAGTTGAGAATCGAAATCCTTGCCCATCACGATGCGGCCGGTAAGCCTGCTGCTGGCCGGCAGGAAGCGGTCGAAACGGATCGGCGTGTGGAACGTCACCGCCTGTTTTTCAGCAAACGGAATCGCGGTGTCTCCGGGGTTCACGCCGTCACAGGCATATTCGATCTGCCCGATCGCGGTGCGGTTGCGCGTGTCCACGATCTTCACGCGGCCGACTTCCTCGTAGGGCTGGCCGGTTTCTTTGAGCAGTTTCTTTTGCCCGGGAAACATTTCGTATTCGTTGACATCGCGCAGCTCGCGCACGATCTCGTACTCCGCGCCCGCGCTGTAACCGGTTCCCTGGAGATAGACGATGTCGCCACGGGTGAACTTCGTGGTCGTAGGCGTCTGCAGTCCGCCCGCGACATAGTTGGCGTCCGGCAGGATCTGTTTGCTGATGAATCCGGCGCAATACAAGTCGGCATAGGTGGGCGTTTGCACGCGCTCCGTGGGAAAGCTGGCTGAAGTGGGCGAAGTTCCCTGTGGAATATCGGTAGCGTTACCATCAGCACTGGATTGCGCCCAAGCCGCGGTCGCCAGCAACAACACGAACAGTCCTGTTTTCTTCATGTTACCTCCGGGAAAGGCACGCTCTGCGCCCCCTCCCTAGTTAAGTGCCAGAAAAGAAAGCCTTCAGCCGGAAGGTAACAAGGTGGTGAGGGTGGGTCAAGGTTACGAGGGTGTTGGGCACCCTGGGGAAAAAGTTTTTCGCCAGAACTACTAATCCGTTGTTGCATATGCAATTACGCCCCTGTAATAATGCGCCGTCATTAAAGTGTGAGCCCTGACCGAGTGTCCGAACTGAGAACGATGAACTCCGCCCCCGCTTATCCGCCTCGTCTTCTGCCCTTGCGGTTGCCGCGAGTCTGCGTGGCGGTGATCGGCTCTGATGCCAATGAACTGGTCGAAAAGGCAGAAGCGCTGGTTCGGGACAACTCCTTTCTGGAGTTTAGGTTAGACTACCTTTCCAAGCCCGGCCTGGCGTTTCCCCGAGTGAAGCGTTTCATGGAATCGCATCCCGGTACGGTGGCCATTGCGACTTGCCGCCGGGCCGCGAGCGGCGGCAAGTTCCGGGGATCTATCGCCTCGCAGTTGGACATTCTGGGAAAAGCCGCGGCCTCCGGATGCCAGCTGCTGGATGTGGAACTACAAACCGCCAGCAAGGCCAAGCCCGGACAACTTCAAAAGCTGCGCACTCGTGCGGCGCTGATTCTTTCGTTTCACGATTTCCGGGCCACCAGGAAGCTGGATGAAACCCTGGAAAAGATGCTGGCCTATCCCGCCGACTTCTATAAGCTCGTGAGCACGGCGACCACGCTCTCTGACAACGTGACCATGATCAAGTTCCTGGCCCGCGAAGGCGACCGCCATTCCCTGATCAGCATGTGCATGGGAGAGCAGGGAATCGCCAGCCGAGTGCTCGGGGTGCGCGCGGGCAGCGTGTTCACGTTCGCCTCCGCCAGTGCCGGCGAAGAGACCGCCCCCGGCCAGGTGACCGCGCAGGAGTTGCGCAGCGTCTATCGCATCGAGCAGGTGGACGCAGCCACGCGCGTCTATGGCGTGGTGGGAGATCCCGTGGCGCATTCGCTCTCACCCGCCATCATGAATGCGGCCTTCCGGCGGGAGAACGTTAACGCCGTCTACCTGGCCCTGCATGCCAAGACGCTGAAAGATCTGCTGACTTGCGTGCGGGAAATTCCCATCCACGGCATCAGCGTGACCATGCCGTACAAAGAAGCCATCCTGCCGCACCTCGACAACACTGACTCCCATACCACCAAAATCGGCGCCTGCAACACCGTGGTCCGTGCCCAGGACGGCAAGCTTTACGGCTTCAATACCGATGCGGCCGGGATCATCCGGCCGCTGGAGCGCCGCCTGAATACCCTGGAGGGCGCCCGGATTCTGGTGCTCGGAGCCGGCGGGGCGGCCCGCGCCGCCGTCTTTGGACTGAAGGAACGAGGGTCCGAGGTTTACATTCTGAACCGCAGCCTGGCTCCCGCCAAGAAGCTGGCCCACCAGGCTCGGGCCCGCCTGATCAAGCGTGCCGATCTCAAGAAGCTGGCCTTCGATGTCATCATCAACGCCACCCCGGTCGGGATGGGCAACACCCGCGAAACGCCGCTTCAGGATAAAGAGATCAATGCCCGCTATGTCTTTGATATGATTTATGATCCCGCCGAGACCCGGCTGCTGAAACTGGCCCGGGAGCGGGGTGCGCAGGTCATCCCCGGCATCGAGATGTTCGTCCACCAGGCCGCCCGGCAGTTCGAAATCTGGACGGGCAAGCCCGCCCCCTGGGACGAGATGCTGCGCGTGGTTTTGCTGGCCCTGCAGGAGCGTGCCAATCGTTCTGCGGCCGGGAAATGAAGCCTTCCGATGCCTTTCGCAAAGAAAAAGTTGCATTTTAGATGATGCCCAAAGTAATATGCACTTAGGGATGTGACTGTTAGCATTCCTGGTTCGTTTGACCCTGTACCGCCCGTTTCCATACTTCCAGGCTCTAACTCGCAGTGCACAGCTTTGGCGAGAAACTCGACGTAAGAGGTGGCTTGGTCCGCCTCTATCCCGGTTCGGAGAGTTAAATATGGCGTGGTACGCGTACTGTCTTACCGAGCACCAAACCCTTCCCAATGGAACCCGCACTCGCCGCCCTTTCCTGCTAGAGGGTGTTCAAGGAGTGAACGGCGCTGCGGTTTTAAGTTATCCCAGTGGTGAGTTCGCGGTGATTGTCAGCGAATATGACCACGCATCAGACCCGCTGGACCATCAATCTGCGATTGAGCATGCTCGCGTGGTGAGTTCCTGCTTCCGCAATTCCACCGTCCTACCCTTCAAGTTCGGAACCATTTTCGACACCGATGACGCCCTGCGGCAGGCCGTCCGGGTCAACCGGCGGGCCTTTGGCCTCAGTGTCGCCAAACTGCGCGGCAAGTCCGAGATGCACATTAAACTGGTGGTTCGGGATGGCTCCCTGCGCGAGGCCATGATCGATATCGAACTGCCGGACACCGTGGGCGGCGATTACCTTTCCAAGCTGAAGGTAAAGGCGTCCCGCGAGCGCGAGCGCCAGACCAAGGCGCGGGCCCTCTCCGTCCAGGTGCACAAGCTGTTCAACCCACTGGAAGAAGAGGTTAGCTGCAAGAAGGTCGCTCCCGAGGGCATGTTGATCGATATCGCCCACCTGATCGACTCCAAGAGCGTGGAGAAATACCAGAACCGCTACAGCACCGCAGCCAAACAGTTGAAGAACTGCGAGGTGTCGGTGAGCGGTCCGTGGCCGCCCTACCATTTCCTGCCGGGCAAGCTGCGCACGGTGGCTGGAAACAGCTAATTGTTAAAAAATCCCGCAGTGTGAAACCAGCCCCTGGCCGGCCAAAACCCGCTAGGGGCTTGGTGTTTGGGGGATTCTCGGTGGGGGAGTGCATTGAATATGCATTGTTCTGCACTTCCGATTTTTCGTCGGCCCCTGACGCGTAGCGCCATTCCGGCCTCGCTACCGCCCTAACCCCTTACCTGTCACTTGTTTACGACTTGGCGTGCGTGGAATCACTGGGGCTTCGAGCTTTGGTGCGGCAAGTGCTTCCCTGGTATGTAACAAAAGAGGCCGCAAACTCAAGCACCATGACCTTCACTCTCTTCGATCCTTCGCGTCATTTCCCGAATTGCCGTTCCGGCTGGCGGAGCGGCATCTTGCATCGCCTTTCCTGACATCACCTACCAACTCGTAGCCTCTTTGAACTTGGCCCCAGCAATGGGGCCATTTTTCTTCTGCTGGGGAATTGGAAGTGCCGCTTCCGGTCGATCTTTCTAAGCTTTCTTCTGGAAGGTGGCGAAGCCGCCAGTCGGCCCGGGAGCGCGTCGGCTGGGGAAATGCTTGGCGTACCACGAGGCGGCAGGCTCAACGATTGACTCGCCCTTGGGCCCGAAGATTTCGACCATGTCATTGGTGTGTTCGGAGAACTGGAACTGCCCGCCGTGATGGACCATTTCCGCGCCGATCCGGCCATTCACGAAGTCCTCGACCGGGAACAGCCGGGCCGGCCGGTAATCAGGGGCGCCGTCGCGCGTCCCAACCACCGCCAGATTGGCGCGCTCGTGGCCGACTACGATGATGTCGTAGAGGTCGTAGTCCCCGTGCAGGTACTTGCCTTTGTACTGCAGGCATCCGTAGTGGCGCGATTGAGGATTACGATCGACTTGGTAGTCGGAGCCTTTGGCGAGATACTCACTCTTGAAATCGTTCCACAACGCTTGCGCCTTGACCGTCTTGTCTCCGCTGAAAACGTTCTTGTGCACGGTCGGATCGACCACCAGTCCCGCGGTGTCATACCGGGCGCGGGGCATACCTCCGCCCGGCAGCGCGTCAATATCGGCAGTCTTGGGCTTGCAGGTGATGGGTTTGGGGAAATAGTTCGAGAGACCGATATATTTCCAGGATGCCGGATTGGTCTGGCGTACGACCAGCCAGGCCTGAAACTTCTTCGCCGCCTCGGCGAACACCCGCTCATCCTGCGGACGCATCCCCGTACTCATACTCCAGCGCCCATGGGACCCTCCTTGGGCTGCGCGATGGAGGAATCATTCCTCGGGAGCCATGATAGAACACAAGCACTCAGAATGGAACTTCAGAGGACGCCCGGTAGTGGGATCAGTTTGAGCAGGAGAATCGTATCAGGGCACGCCTTTCAGGCGTGCCGCATCAGCCCTCGGACGGACCCGGCTTCAGCCGCTGTCTCTGTGAGGCGCCGCAGCGGCTAAATCCGTAGATAGTCTCACGCCTGCTTGCGGCATAGCTGAAGCGATGCCCTGATACGAATCGTTCTTCCCAAACTCGCCCCACTACCGGACGCAGCGACAACTGGCGAAAAGTCGCCACATCACTCACTACTCATCACTCATTGCACCGGCAAAGGAGTTTCCAGAGTGAAGGCTGATTCTGCCAAATGGCCCCGCCCATAGCTTCCCCTGGAGGAGTATCATTCCGTTTCTCGGCTGTACGCTGGCGCAAAATTAATTCTTGCAAGGAACCTATGCGAAAACTTCTGCTTGCCTTCCTGCTGCTTTCCGGATCTCTGAGCTTGGCGCAAACCGCCACGGAAACGTTCACCGCCGAGTTGTTCCGTTACGAGGTGCGTCCCAACATCGTCTATCACACCGCGAACAACTACGAGGCCAAACTCGACGTGTATGAACCCGCCGGCATGTCGCGGCCCACGCCCGTCGTCATCGTGATCCATGGCGGCGGTTGGATCGCGGGAACGAAGGAAGAGCGCGTGCTCGAAATCATGCCCTATCTGCAGATGGGATTCGCTGCCGTGAATGTCGAATACCGTCTGGCGCAGGTATCGCTGGCTCCGGCAGCGGTGGAAGATTGCCGGTGCGCGCTGCATTGGGTGTTTGCCAACGCGAAGAAGTACAACTTCGATCCCAGCCGCGTGGTGCTTCAGGGCGGATCGGCCGGAGGTCACCTGGCGCTCACCACCGGCATGCTCACGCCCGCGGCGGGATTTGACCACGAGTGCTACACCGGTGAGGACAACGTCTGGAGCCAGAATCCCGGGACCGGCAAAGATCCCCGGGTCGCGGCCATCGTGAACTGGTTTGGCATCGCCGACGTTCTGGACGAGCTGCATGGACCGAACGCCAAGGGATATGCAGTCGCATGGCTGGGCGATCAGCCGAATGCCGACGAGCTGGCGAAGCGGCTGTCGCCCATCCACTACGTGGACAAGAACACGCCGCCCATCATCACAATTCACGGCGACAAGGACGCGCTCGTTCCCTATGAGCAGTCGGTGCGCTTGCACAAGGCGCTCGACGCGGCCGGGGTGCCCAATCAGCTCTATACGGTTCCTGGCGCCGATCACGGCGGATTCTCCTACGAACAGAATCAGGGCGCGTGGGCCGCGATTCGAGAGTTCTTGAAGAAGAATGTGAAAGGTCTGGCGGACGCGCGCGCCCGCGAAATAGCGGGCTTCGAGGGCGAGTCCTGCGTGAATGAAAGGCACCGAACGTGAAAAGACTCTTACTGGTCTTGCTGTTGCTGATACCCGTCCTCCGAGCCCAAGAGCGGCCGACCGACCCCACATGGCTGCATCGCTACCTTCCAGACCTTTCGGAGACCAAGGCGGATCTCACCTCTCCAACTTGCCACTACCGGGCTATTTTCGGCGAGGGCGACAAAGAGAACCGATCCCTCCAAAGCGTAACTCGTTTCGGCGAAGTCTCCTTGGATCGGCATGGCAATTGCCAGACCGTATCTTACGACCGCCAGGAAGAGATCTATTTCGTCGTCGAAGGGGCGGGCATGCTGCACTACCAGGATCAGGTTCAACCGTTGCGCAAACATGACTTCACCTACTTGCCTCCAGGCGTGAAGCATTCGATTGCTAATGACTCGGACCAGCCGCTGCGCGTGCTGGTGATGGGGTTCAAGATTCCGTCATCGATTGCAATCGGGGCGCCCATGCCACATCCGAAAGTCGCAAACCTGGAGGATTCCAGGGAGCAGACCGTCAGCGGTCACCCGAATTCGGTTTTGTACAAACTTCTGATCGGACTGCACACCGGGAAGCGCGACTTGATTGA
This sequence comes from uncultured Acidobacteriaceae bacterium, assembly GCA_963825155.1. Taxonomy (GTDB): domain Bacteria; phylum Acidobacteriota; class Terriglobia; order Terriglobales; family Acidobacteriaceae; genus Sulfotelmatobacter. The sequence goes on from CAWGRZ010000014.1 coordinate 167,728, forward strand.
TGAGGCCTACGTGATGGACAGCTTTTTCTGGATGGATTTTGCGCCCGGAGGCACGAACTGGCCTCACCACCACCCGGCCGCGGAAGAAATCTACCTGGTAATGGACGGCCAGGGCGAAATCGTGGCCGGCGGTGGGACAAACGGCGTCGAAGGCCGCTATGCCGCCAAAGCTGGAGACGCCTACTACTTTCGTCCCAACTGCACGGTGGGCTTTTACAACCAGGACAAACCTGGCGCCAAGGCCTACATTTTGGCCGTTCGATCGCGCATTCCACTGCATGAGGATGAAGAGTAGGTAGTGAATCTCGGAGGTGTAGAAATCCATGTCCCGAAATCCAGCCGTCGATCTTTTGTGATGCGGGCGTTGGCAAAATATCCCGATAGCGTCATTGACCCGCGGTCAAAACGTGAAATCGCCTATTTTCGTCAATTATCATCGATCTGATCCGCCATTTCGGCGGGAAAATCCCGGTCCTCGGACGCCTACCTCGGACATTCAGGCCATCGGCGAAGCGTTCGGCGGGCGGGTGGTGCGCGCTCCACATCTGATGCACGGCAAGACCAGCCCGGTCATGCACGACAACCGAAACGTCTTTCAGGGCCTTCCCATGCCCATGACCGCCACGCGCTACCACTCGCTCATGGTCGAGGAAAAAGACCTGCCGTCGGAACTCGAAGTCAGCGCATGGACAACCGAAAAAGACGGTTCCCGCACCATCATGGGCCTGCGCCATCGACGCCACCCAGTCGAAGGCGTGCAGTTTCATCCTGAAGCGTGTTGACCGAAGCGGGGAAAAAGCTGGTCGCCAATTTCCTCGGGCTGCGACATTGAGCTGTGCGGTCAGATCACGTCGCCCTCCGATCAGAAATGCAGAATCGGAATATTCCTCGACTCCTTTTCAATGGCAGCGACGTGGTTTTCGAATTCTGGTTCCTTCCGCAGATTTGTGAGACACGGATCTGTGCGAAACATTGGCCAACAGCGAAACCCAGTACTAACGGCTCGGTCCAGCCATGCAAGAGCCTGCTCGTTGAGGCCCAGAATCGAGTAGACGCATGCCACTTGATACATCGTGTGGTGCGTGTGCCCGAACGATCGAGGCGACTCACAGGCTTTTCGGGTGTATTTCAGGGCGTCTTCGCCGTCGCCTTGAAGGGCGCGCAGCATCCCTTGCAGTGAGGTAAACAGCGGCTCGTCGGGATACTGCGCCAGCGTGTCTCGAAGTGTGCTCTCGGCGGCCTTAACATCTCCCATCAATAGTTGCGGTTGCGGACGCAGCCACAACGCGTATTTGCTGCCGGGACTCTCCTTTAACCACTTGTCGCACCCGCGGTCCGCTGCTTCATATTCGCCCGACCAAAGATACGCGAGGCCTGCCCAGTGTGCCCAAGCATTTTGCGGATTGACCCGATGAGCCTTCTCGAAAGCCGCCAGTCCTTCCTTCATGCGCCCTGCATGCGAGAAGATGAGTCCCAGATGGCCATGCGCCCCGTCGACGTTGGGATGTAGCGCAAGAGATTTCTCGAATTCGGCAATCGCTTCCCGGTGAGCATAGTTCTTCGCCTGGCTCCAAAGAACGTAGCCGCGAGCAATGTGGCTCTCGGGCAGGTTTGGATCGAGTTCAAGTGCCCGTCGGCAATGGAACTCCGCCTTCTCCGCCAGAATTCCGCGCCCGTCGTAGATCTTGTACTTATCCATCAGCACGCGAGTGAGAGCGGTATGCGCCAACGCGAAATTCGGATCGCGCTCGACTGCATTCGAGAGGTGTTCGATGGCGCGGTCCATGGTTTCTACGTCATCGGAAAAACTAAGGCCAAGCCCCTTCAGATATTCGGCATAAGCGCTGCGGTCACTGCTGTATCGGTCGCGCGCACGAAATTCAGCGGTGTGCAAGCGTGCTTCGAGGGAACCGGCAACGCGCCGGCCGATTTCGTCCTGGACCTCGAAAATGTCATCCTGGGTCAGATCATATCGATCGGAAACAATGATCTTGCGGCTCTCCGCATCCACCAACTGGATCGAAACGCGCCACCGTTGACCCAGTTTCTGAATGTTCCCTTGCAGTACGTAACGCACCTGCAGATCACGGCTCACGATCGCAGGATCGGTCCCGCTGGAATATTTCAGAATGCTCGACGTGGGTGGAACCACGAAGCCGTGCAGCGTTCCTAGCAACGAAATCAGCGAATCGGCGAAACCCAAAGATAGCGATTCGCCTTCTTGCACCGGACTGAGGAACGTAAAAGGAAGCACTGCGAGCGATGTCTCTCGCATGGGCGAATGCGATGCCGAGCCGCTACCGCCTTCCAGATCCCGCTTGATCCGCTGCAAATCTGTCCGAATGTCGGCTGCGTGTTGGTAACGAAGATCGGCCGATTTTTCCAGCGCTTTGTCAATGACCTGCTCCAGCTTCGGGGGCAGTTCCGGATTCAGTCTCACGGGCGCGACAGGCGCACGGTTGAGAATGAAGTCGAAGACCAGCGCCGCGCTGTCGCCGCGAAACGGCAGGACCCCCGTCATCATTTCGTAGAGCACCACCCCAAACGAGAAGAGATCCGTTCGGGAATCCAATTCTTTGCCCTTCACTTGTTCCGGAGACATATAGGCAACCGTTCCGACGGCCGCGCCCGGGCTGGTCAAGTGCTCTTCGCTCCTGGTTGCCTGCGTGGCCGCCTCCGGTTCCCAGCCGCGAATGTTCGGCGCAACCTTCGCCAATCCGAAGTCGAGAATCTTGGCATGCCCTCGCTTGGTGATGAAGATGTTTGCGGGCTTGATGTCCCGGTGAACGATTCCTGCCTCGTGCGCCGCGTCTAAAGCCTCGGCAATTTCAATTCCAAGGGATAGTGCGGTTCCGACGTCTAGCGGCCTGCCTGCGATGCGCTCCCGCAGCGTCATGCCTTCCAGAAATTCCATCGCGATAAACGCTCGCCCGTCTTGTTCGCCGATGTCGTGAATCGTGCAAATGTTGGGATGATTGAGTGCGGACGCTGCCTTCGCCTCGCGCCGGAATCGCGCTAGTGACTGTGAATCGCGGGCAACATCTTCCGGCAGAAATTTAAGCGCCACGAAGCGATCCAGGCGCGTGTCCTCAGCCTTGTAGACCACACCCATGCCGCCGCTGCCCAGTTTCTCGATAATGCGGTAGTGCGAGATGGTCTGGCCGATCACTGACGCGGAATGTTACGTGGGCGAGTAAGGCAAGTCAATGAAAGCTGAGCATTTGGCGGCGGCTCGAGAGGATCGTTGGCGTTAAATCGCCATAGCACTCATTGACCCAGTTGACCCAGGGCCTCCTCCCCCGGTCTGCGGGTCAAAACGTGTAATCGCCTTGTTTGAAACAACTGTCCAAGCCGAGCGCAAAGCGAGCGCTGAACAGCCCACATCTCTGTTTTGCCGATTGCCCAGGGGCACAGTAAGATTTCTCAGACGAAGGTCGGCGATCCGCCGTTACGATGACTAAAGATGATATTCAGCTGCTCTACGAATACGACCGTTGGGCGAACAACAGGGTTTTGCAGGCGGTTTCTGCACTCAGCGCCGAACAGTTCACGCACGATCTGGGTGGTAGCTTTCGTTCCGTGCGGGACACGCTCGTCCACATCATCCGCGGCGAGTGGATTTGGCTTGAGTATTGGAAGAGGCCGCCCGATAGCTCCGCCCTCCTGGCAGACTTGAGAAAGCGACGGGACGCCCTATTTAATCCAGATGCATTTCCCAACGTGGCTGCAGTGCGGTTAAAGTGGGTGGAAGTCGAGAAAGAACAGGCCGAGTTTGTGAATCGGATGACAAACGAATCTTTAGAAAAAACCCTTCCCTTTCGCACGACGCAAATGAGATTGGCCCACCTCATGCAACATGTAGTAAACCACTCCACTTACCATCGAGGTCAAGTCGCAATGATGATGCGGCAGCTTGACGCCGAGCCGGTGACTACGGACTTCCATGTGTTTCTGGTAGAAGGCCACCGCGAGGCTGAGTCCCAAGCTAGCTGTTGAAACATCGCCTCAAAACCCCTCGACGAGCGTATGGCCTATTAACAACAGTAACGTCGCGAACTCTACGCATCTTTCGAAGCTAGGGTGTTGGAGGTATCAGTGCCGAACCGCTGTAATCCGCAGGCAAGATTTCAACGTTCATGACTTTCAAAATCGTGCTTCCACGATTGTAGGCACGATGGGTCATATCGCCGGGCTCGAAGAATGCGTCACCGGCCTTGTAAACAATCGTCTTATCGCCTTTCACATACGTGAACTCACCTGCCATTATCACCCGGACACCGGGACCAGCATGATTGTGGTCGCCCACGTAGCCGCCGGGCTGATAGGTGACTTCCGAAACGCGGAATTTGTACTTGCCATTCAATTCGGCGACGTGGCCCGAGATCACCTGCTCAAACCGCTGGACCGGCGTTACGTCCTTCATCTCAATTCGACGCGTGTTCTGTGCCACAGAAATCGCAAGAAAAATCGGAATAGACAGAACCACGATACGTTTTGGTCTCATGGAGTTCATCCTTTTCGCTACCCGGATTGGGCCGCAGTCGCGCATAGTACGCGCATTGTGCATGCGAAAACAACCTCATCATTCCACACAGTCAACTGGCGAAAAATCGCCATATCGCTCATTGACCCTGCCCTGAAAACGTCCAGCCCGGACTAGTTCCCAGAAACTCCTCTCGTCAGATACACTGATTCCCTTCGACCATGCCCAAGACCCGTTGTGACCTCTGCCTCCTCCTGATTCTGTTATGCGCGCTCTCACTGAATTTCGCCCGCGCTCAGAACCCTCCACCCACCCCAACGCCGCTTCCATTCGCGGCGGAGCCGCATGCGTCCCAGGCCCAGCAGGAGAACTTTCCTCCTCCGTTGCTCGAGGACTTGGCCGCAATCAAAGCGGCGGCGCTGGCCGACGATTACGCCTACCATCAGGTCGCGCACTTGACCGAGAACATTGGCCCGCGCCTTAGCGGATCGCTGCAGGCCAAGGCCGCAGTCGACTACGTCGCCGGGGAGTTGCGCGGGCTGGGGCTGGACGTCCACCTCGAAGAAGTGAAGGTGCCGCACTGGGTGCGCGGCGCGGAGACCGCGGAACTCGTGGAGTACGCGGGCCAAGCCGCCGGCACTACGCAGAAGATTGTGCTTACGGCTTTGGGCGGAAGCACCTCCACGCCCGCCGAGGGCATTACCGCTGACGTGGTCGTGGTCAACAACTTCGACGAACTCAAAGCGCTGGGCCACGACCAGGTTGCCGGCAAGATCGTGCTGTTCAATGAACTCTTCGACAAACAGAAAGCCGCGGCGGGCATGGCCTTCATGGCCTATGGCGAGGCGGTGCGCTATCGCGGAGCCGGGCCCAAGGCGGCGGCTGACTTAGGCGCCGTGGCCGCGCTGGTCCGCTCGGTGGGCGGGGCCGACTTCCGCCTGCCGCACACGGGCTGGAGCTTTCCGGCGGGAATTCCCGCGGGCGCAGTCACGGCCGAGGATGCGGACTTGATCGCGCATCTGTCGGCCCAGGGCAAAGTCCGCATGCACCTGATCCTGACTCCGCAAAAATTGCCGGACGCGACCGGTTACAACGTCATCGCCGATCTGAAAGGCAGCGAACATCCCGAGCAGGTGGTTGTGGTTTCAGGGCACCTCGACTCGTGGGATCTGGGAACGGGCGCCATCGATGACGGGGCTGGAGTCGCGGTCGCGATGGAAGCGGCGGAGATTCTGCAGAAACTGCATCTGCACCCCAAGCGCACCCTGCGGGTGATTGCCTGGATGGATGAGGAAAGTGGCGGTGCGGGAAGCCAGGCTTACACCAGGGACCATTCGACGGAATTCCCCAACTCACGTGGCCGCGATCGAGAGCGACTCCGGCGCGGCGCATCCTCTGGGCTTCGAGGGCAAAATGACTGCAGCGGCGGCCGACCTGTTGCGGCCCGCTCTGAATGTTTTGCAGAGCATCGGAGCGAACGTGCTGCGCGAAAGTACTTACCCACCGGGCGCCGACATCGCCGCCATGTCCGAGAGCGGAGTGCCCGCGCTCGGCATCCTGCAGGATGGCCGCACCTACTTTAATTACCATCACAGCGCGGCCGACACGCTCGACAAGATTGTTCCCAGCGAGTTGCGGGAAAACGCAGCCGCCATGGCCGTGATGGGATACGCACTGGCCAGCATGAAGGATCCTCTGCCGCGATAGACGGTGTGATTCGTGTCACATCGCAGGCGGCGCATGGCGACTAGAATCACGGCCGCTCCGCGAGAAACGTCGATCGCCCTGGCGGGCGGTTGACGCATCTCAATTTTCGCGCTTATCATCTTCGTTTGGCCTTATGACCGAGGACGCCTCCGGGAGGGGGCGTCCTAAGAGTTTGATGGGAGAATTTGGGGAAGTGACCCGAGTTGAAGTGACCTATGGATAAGAAGAAGCTGGAAGCGTTTAAGAAACGTTTAGAGACGCGGCAGCAGGACTTGCGCCGCACCGTGAACCGCACGCAGGCCGACGGCCGCTCCGCCGACGAAGACACCGCGCAGGACATCGCCGACCGCGCCGCGAGCTCGTACACCAAGGAATTCCTGTTCAGCCAGAGCAACAACGAGCGGCAACTGTTGCAGATGGTGGAGAAGGCGCTGGCTCGCATCCGCGAAGGCAACTTCGGCGAATGTATTCACTGCGGCAAAGAGATCAACGCCAAGCGCCTCGAAGCCGTTCCCTGGACACGCCACTGCATCGAGTGCCAGGAAAAACTGGAGCAGGGATTGCTGGAGGAAGCTCCGCGGTAGAAGAGATTTGTCGTTTGTGTTTCAAAGACCCGTTGCGAGCCTTGCGCTCCCTGGCGATCTTTAGTGGTCGGCAAAGAACAGCCCGATGCCGATCCGAGGACGATTACATCCCGCGTTCGATCAAGACGCAGCCTTCAACTGAAAAGGCAACTTTCTCATCCGCTGCCCTGACGCTGCGAAAATCGCGTTCGCGACGGCGGGTGCGAGCGGTGGCAAACCCGGTTCACCCATCCCGCCGGGTGCTTCGCGATTGATGACCAGGTGCACTTCGATCGGCGGAGCTTCATTGATCCGGATGGGATCGTAGCCGTCAAAATTGGTTTGTTCAACCGCGCCATTCTTGATGGTAATTTCATTCTTCAGCGCGGCGCTCAATCCATAGATGATGGCGCCCTCGGTCTGCGAGCGCACCGACTCCGGATTCACGATCTGCCCGCAATCCACCGCGGCCACAATGCGATCGATCTTGAAGTCGCTGCCCGTCACCGTCACCTCCGCCACTTCGGCGAAGTAGCTGCCGAACGAACAGAACGTCGCAATGCCGCGCCCCCGGCCTTTCGGCAGCGGCTTGCCCCAGTCGGCTTTCTCTGCCGCCATTTCCAGCACCCCGCGCAGCCGCGTCGCGTCCACGTCGTCCTCATTCGCCGGCTTCCAGTTCGGCGGTTTCACCAGCAGCGTTTTGCGAAACTCGAACGGATCCTTTCCCGCCGCGGCGGCAAGTTCGTCAATGAAGCTCTCGACGGCAAAGCCGTTGAACGAGTTCTCGACCGACCGCCACCAGGCGCGCGGCACCGCGCTGGCGACGGGGTTGTACTCGAGGCGCACGTTCGGAATCGCGTACGGCATTTGTTCCGCTCCGCCCACTTCCTGCTCTTCCGGCGGAGCCTTCGGATTCCAGTATCCGCGAATCGACGTCGACGTGAGTGTGTGGAACCACGCCACGGGACGGCCTTTCGCATCCACTGCGCCTTGCATGCGATGGCAGGAGGCTGGACGGTAGAAGTCGTGAGTCATGTCGTCTTCCCGCGACCACACCAGTTGCACCGGCTTGCCCGTACTCTGACCGACGACCTTCACGATCTGCGCCACCTCCGCGGGAAAGTCGGCCATATAGCGCCGACCGAATCCGCCGCCCATAAGCGTGGTGTGCACGATCACTTTGTCGGGCTTCATTCCCAACACCTTGGCCACCGTTCCCTGCACCCAATCCGGCGATTGCGTAGGCGCCCACACTTCACACGCGTTACCCCGCACCTGCGCCGTGATGTTCATCGGCTCCATGGTGGCGTGCGCCAGCAACGGAAGTTCGTATAGCGCCTCCACTTTCTTGGCGCCGTTCGAGAGCACCGCGTCGACGTTCCCGTCGTTGCGCACGCGTTTTCCCGGCTTGTGCGCCGCGGCCCGCAAGGCCTCCCGCATCCCGTCGCTCGATTCGGAAACCGCCGCGCCCCGGTCCCATGTGACGTCTAGCGCTTCCCGCCCTTTCATCGCGGTCCAGGTTGAGTCGGCCACAACCGCGATTCCACCGGCGGAGAACACGTCGCTGCCGAGCGCGGGAATTTCGAAAACCTCGATCACTCCCGGGATCGCCTTCGCCTTCGCCGCATCAAAGTGCGCAACTTTGCCGCCAAATGTCGGACACCGCGCCACCACGGCAAACAGCATCTCGGGCACGCGCACATCGAGCCCAAACTGCGCGCTACCGCTTACCTTCGCCGGCACGTCGACCCGCGGCACCGGATGTCCGATCAGTTCGAACTTCGAAACGTCCTTCAGCCGCACTTTCGCGGGATCGGGCAGCGGCAATTTCTCAGCTGCTTCCACCAACTCTCCGTAGCTGGCCTGGCGAGACGATTTTGCATGCCGCACGGTTCCGTTCTTCGCCTCGCATTCGGTCCGCGGCACGCTCCACTTCGCGGCCGCCGCCGTGATCATCAACTCACGCACCGTTGCCCCGGCCCGCCGCAGTGGCATGAAATTTTCACGGGTGCTGCTGCTTCCGCCCGTGCCCAGGTGGCGATAAATATCCGGCCGCGTCTCGGCCTGCTCCACGCTGACCGATTTGAAATCAACCTCGGCCTCTTCGGCGAGAATCATGGCCAGCCCGGTTTTGATCCCCTGCCCCATCTCCGACTTTGCCACGATAAGCGAGATCTGCCCGCTCGGCTTCACGTGAATCCACGCCACAAAGGGATTGGGCTCAGGCTTCTTCGGTGCCCGCGCATCTTCCTGGGCAAGTGCGAACGGTTCGTAGAGGTGTACACCAATGACGAGTCCCGCCCCGGCGACTGCCCCTCCCACTACAAACTCTCGGCGGCTGATGGCCATGGCTATGCCCCTTCCCCAGCGCTGGGACTGGCGCCAGAATTACTCACCCGATGGATGGCGCGTCGAATCCGTTGATACATGCCGCACCGGCACAAATTGCCGATCATCGCACTGTCAATCTGATCGTCGGTAGGCTGGGGAGTCTTTGCCAGCAGCGCCGCGGCTGACATAATCTGCCCCGTCTGGCAGTATCCGCATTGCGGTACCTGCTCGGCGATCCAGGCCAGTTGCACCGGATGCGTGTTGTCCGCCGACAGGCCTTCGATGGTGGTGATTTTCTTCGTGCCCACGGACGAGACCGGAGTCTGGCAGGAACGCACCGCCTCGCCATCGAGATGAACCGTGCAGGCGCCGCACAGCCCCATGCCGCAGCCGTACTTCGTGCCCGTCAGGTTCAGTTTGTCGCGCAGCACCCACAAAAGAGGAGTATCCGGAGCGATCTCCACCTCGTGTGGACTGTCGTTGATCACCAGCTGAATCGCAGGCATAGGCAAACTCCGGGAGCGGAGGTTTTTGTGTTAGACGAGGCTAACTCAACATGGTTTGCGTCTGCAACCGATCAGCGGGCCATCCTCGTGCCGTCCTAATTCGCTGGTGTCTTCGGCTCCTCTTCCTGTGGCTCAGCCCCCGGCATCAAGTTCTTGAGCGGAGCGTTTTGCTGCTCCTCCAGTTCGGGATGCGGCAACGGTTTGCGCGGCAGCATCTGGTCGCGCATGGCGGTGTTGTAGACGAAGATCGCCTCCACCACGGCCGCTTGCGCCAGATCGTCAGGCTGTAAACGTTCGTACGTATCCTGATTCGAGTGGTGCGTGCGCGAGCCGTAGTCGAGCATGTCTTGAATAAACTGGAATCCCGGAACGTCCACCGAGTCGAACGCCTCGTGATCGGTTCCGCCGGTATTGCGCATGGTGAGCGTGCTCACGCCCAGGTCCTGCAAGGGCGCGATCCATTGCTGGAAGATGGGGGCGACCGCGGCATTCTCCTGCAGGTAGACGCCGCGAATTTTTCCCGTGCCGTTGTCGAGGTTGAAGTATCCGGAAATTTTCTGCTGCTCCGGTTTCAACTGAACCGGGCCCGCTGGCTTGCGCAGGAAGTCGGGCAGCGCCAGCTGATCCGGCGCGGTGGAGAGCGGCACGTATCCGAAATGCTGCTTTACGTAACCGTACGAGCCAAATTCGCCCTGTTCTTCCCCGGTCCACAGGCCTACACGAATGGTGCGCCGCGGCTGCACATGCAGGGCGTTCAGAATGCGCATGACTTCCATCGCCACCACCGTGCCCGCGCCGTTGTCGGTGGCGCCGGTCGCGGACGCCCAGGAATCCAGATGCCCGCCGACCATGACCACTTCATCCTTCAATTTGGGATCAGTCCCGGGAATCTCGGCAATCGTGTCAAAGCCGTGCTGGTGATCGCCGGTGAACTCCGTCTCCACATCCATCTCGACGCTGACCGGCACGTTCGCCTTGAGCAGCCGGTACACCCGTCCGTAGCTTTCGATCGCCATGACGACGACGGGAAGACCTTCGGCGTGCTCGCGCTGGTAGGCAAACCAGCCCAGCCCGGCGCCGCCATCGTCGAAGATTGTCCCGCCTTGTCCTCCATTGTTGCGCCCATCGCGGCTGGGGAGCACGACCGCCAGCGCGTGCTCGGCGGCAAAGAACTGGCCGGCTCTTTCGCGGAACTCGAGCCGCCGGATAAAGTCTTGAAATCCTCGTTCCGGCGCTCCGACGTGGACAGGGAACTCGGCGGTTTCCTTGAGATTGGCGTCATCTCTGCGCTCGAACAGCGGCTTGTCCACGCGGCTTCACCTCGCGCATGTCGCCGAAAAAAACGACTTTGCCCGCCAGCTTGCCCTTGTACTTCTCCAGATCTTTTTCGTCTTTTGCGTCCACCCAGACCGCGCGCCCGTTCACCGGTCCGTGACTTGAGGGCGACCAGGGCAGCGCCTGCGCGATAAAGACCGCGGTGTCCGGCGCCGACATGCGCACCCAGGTGTTCAGTTGCCGCCACCCCATGCCGAACTCGCCCCAGTCTTCGAGATGAGCATTGCTGCATCCCATGGCGGTGAACTGGTCGCGCGTCCACTCATTGGCCTTCTTCAGGTTCGGAGATCCCGTCAGCCGCGGCCCGATGCCATCCATCAGCGCCGAGGCAAACTCCATCACATGCGAGTGCGAGAGCCCCTCCTCGCGGATGCGCTGGTACATGGTGAGGTCCAGATTTTCGGTCGCAGGCTGAGGCAATTCGTACGAAGGCTTGCTGGCTTCGTCGGCCTTGGTATTTTTTGATTTCTTATCCGCCGCCGACGCGCCGAACGGCAGGCACAATAGGACGGCGAAAGTGGAGACTAACAATTTGCGGGATGGCATATTTGTGGTTCCTCTGTGGAGCGGACAGCAGAGTAGCAGATACGACCAGCATTTCGAAAGACGTGCCGGGACCGGGAATGTAAGTAGGGCGGATTTGATGCCGTCCACTTCACAACCCGATCGGCAGTGTGCGCAATTTCGGAAACACGATATCAGGGCGTCGCTTCAGCGATGCCGCCAGAGTGAGTGCTACCAACGGCTTCAGCCGCTGGCTCTCCCAGTTACCACCGCAGCCGCTGAAGCGGAAATGCTTTGCCGCGGTTGTGGCACGCCTGAAGGCGTGCCCTGATACAAATCGTTCCTCCGAAGCGCGCGCACACGGACATGGCACCCACCCGAGATCCCTCACCCGGCCGGACTAGACCAGATTTCGGGATGACGCCACCACCGAGGGTGGAAATATCCGGACTGCACGACCGCGCGTAGTGTCCTAATTTCGATCTTGCTTTTCTTCGCGACCTTTGCGAATCCTTGGCGTACTTTGCGGTTAAAAGATCTTGCTTCCCGAAATTCGGACACTACCCGACAACGCCTTTTTTGACCTCCTCCTTTTGCCCCTGCTAAACTGTTGGTTTGCCATCTAATTCACTGGTCCATCGGTATTACTAGAAGGGAAGTCCGTGCGCGCACAGACCCGCCATCAACTCAAGCAGGACGCTTTCAGCCGTGTAACCATCGACGCCGCCGAGAGAACGGCTCACTGGACGGTCGAACATCGATCAACCGTGATCGTTTCCGCGGTCGCGATCGCGGTGGTGTTGTCCGCCGTGATTGGCGGCTGGTATTACCTGACCGCACAGGACGAAAAAGCCAGCCTGGAGTTGTCGCAAGCGGTTCGGACCATGGACACGCCGCTGCGTCCCGCCGGCGCACCGGCCCAGCCCGACGTGCCCAGCTTCCTCTCCGCCAAGGAACGCACCGAGGCCGCGCGTAAACAATTTCAGGAGATCGCGGACAAGTATCCACACACCCGCACCGCCGACATGGCACATTATTTTCTGGGAGTGACCGCGTCGGAAATGTCGGACAGCGCTTCTGCCGAGCGTAATTTCAAGCAAGTGGACTCCTCGGGCAACCGCGACTTGGCGGCTGTTGCCAAGTTTGCCTTGGCCTCGCTCTACGGCCAGACCAACCGTACCAAACAGGCCGTCGCCCTGTACCAGGAATTGATCGACAAGCCCACCGCGTCGGTCAGCAAAGTGACGGCGCAATTGCAATTGGCCGAACTCTACCAGAACTCCAACCAACCCCTCGACGCCAAGCGTATCTACGAACAGGTCAAGAAAGACAATCCGGGCAACGAAGCCGGACAATTGGCCACGCAGAAGCTGTCGGAATTGAAGTAGGGCAAGCCAGTTCTAGCTCTCCTCACTTACACGAATACGGAAAAATTACCGTCTCAAGACGATTTGGTAGCGCGGGCCGTTCCCTCGCGAACGGAGCGACCCTTCCATTTCCCCTTTTCCTTCCGGTTGAGTACCATGTTGTCCAGTTTCCAAACCCTATAATTGGACCCCCATGGCCGACATCACACTCCGCGTTAACGGCAGTGAACGGAAAGTCATCGTCTCCCCGGAGACACCGCTCCTCTGGGTGCTGCGCGACACCCTCGAACTCACGGGAACAAAATTTGGCTGCGGCGCGGGATTGTGCGGCGCCTGCACCGTCCACGTCGACGGCAGCCCGGTTCGCTCCTGCTCGACTCCGGTCTCGCAAGTCGCGGACAAGAGCGTCACCACGATTGAAGGGATCGGCACGAACGGCCTGCACGTGTTGCAGCAGGCGTGGATCGCCGAAGAAGTTCCGCAATGCGGCTATTGCCAGACCGGGCAGATCATGTCGGCAGCGGCGCTGTTGGCGAAGACCCCGAATCCCAACCGACGAGCAGATCACCCAGGCCATGAACGGCAACCTGTGCCGCTGCGGAACCTATGAGCGCATTCGCAAAGCCATCCATCGCGCCGCCGGGAACGCTGCCGGAAATGGAGGCGCGCGATGAGCCCGCTTTCCCGCCGCGAATTCGTGGCTGGCGGAGTCGCCGCCGGCGCCGGGCTGGTCATCGGCTTCTACTTGCCGCACGAGGCGTCCTCGAGCGCGGAAAACTTCTCGCCCAATGCCTACCTGCGGATCGCTCCGGACAATAAAGTCACCATCGTGGTCGCGCGCTCCGAGATGGGCCAGGGCGTGCGCACCGCGCTGCCCATGATTCTGGCCGAGGAACTTGAGGCTGACTGGAAGCAGATTGCCATCGAGCAGGCGGGCGCGAGCACGCTCTTCGGCGATCAGACCACCGGCGGAAGCGCCAGCGTCCGGACCACCTGGGATCCCATGCGCAAAGCGGGCGCGGCCGCCCGCGAGATGCTGATTTCGGCCGCGGCCTTGACTTGGGGTGTGCCGCGGTCGGGCTGCATAGCGGAGAATGGCCGCATCAAGCACACCGCCTCAAACCGCAGTCTGAGTTACGGAGATCTCGTCGGCAAGGCGGCCACCCTGCCCATTCCCACCGATGTGCCCTTGAAGCAGAGCAAAGATTACAAGATTGTCGGACAGCGCCTGCCCCGCGTGGACTCGCCCGCGAAAGTGAAGGGCGAAGCGATCTTCGGCATTGATGTCCGCTTTCCCGGAATGAAGTTCGCGGTGCTCTCCCGCTGCCCCACGATCGGCGGAAAGCTGACCAGCTTCGACGACAAAGATTCGAAGAAGAATCCCGGCGTGAGCTACGTGGGCAAGATCAGCGATTCGTCGGTCGCCGTAGTCGCCGACAGCGTGTGGGGGGCGATGGAAGGCCGCCGCGTACTGAACGTCACCTGGGACGATGGGCCCAACAAAGATCTGAATACCGCGGCCGTCATGGCTTCCTTGAAACAGGCAGCGTCGAAGAAAGCTGCGACCTTATACTCCGCCGGCGATCCCGCCAAAACTTCAGGACGGAAAATCACTGCCGAATATGAATTGCCTTTCATGGCGCACGCGCCCATGGAGCCGGGCAACTGCACCGCTCACTATCAGGGCTCGACCTGCGAACTGTGGGCGCCAACGCAGGTTCCCCAGGATTGCCGTGACTCGGTGGCACAAGCCGTCGGACTTGATCCCGATCAGGTCAAGGTGAACGTCACCCTGATGGGCGGAGGCTTTGGCCGACGTCTCGAGCACGACTATGCGGTCGAGGCCGCCCTGGTGTCGAAGGCGGTTAGCGCTCCGGTGAAAGTCATCTGGACGCGCGAAGATGACATGCGGTTCTCCACCTACCGTCCGGCCAGCCTGCATCAACTCAGTGCTTCGCTCGACGGCTCGGGAATGCCCGTCGCGCTGACGCATCGCATCGTCGCCCCCTCGATCAGCGGGCAAAAAGGCCAGCCGACTCCGGGCAATGTCGATCCCGATCTGCCGGACGAGGCCGGCCCGGTCTATGGACTCCCCAACTATGCCATCGAATACGTGATGGCCCAAACCCCCGTCCCGCTGGGCTGGATGCGGTCGGTCTACGCCCTGCAGGCGGCGTTCGCCCTCGAGAGTTTCATCGATGAACTTGCCGTGGCCGCCGGTAAAGATCCGCTGCACTACCGGCTTCATCTGCTGGCGAAAGATCAGGACTTGCCATATTTCTCGACCACCTGGCGCACCGCCCGCATGCGCGGCGTGCTTCAGCTTGCCTCGGAAAAGGCTGGCTGGGACAAGCCCCTGCCCGCAGGTCGCTATCGCGGCGTCGCCTGCTTCGGATGTTTTGCGTCTTACATGGCCGAGGTGGTCGAGATCACCATGGACAACGATCAACCCCGCGTGCATCGCGTGGTGGCGGTCGTCGACTGCGGACAGGTTGTGAATCCCAGCATCCTGGAACAGCAGATTCAGGGTGGGATTGTCTACGCCCTGGCGAACGCGCTGCGCGCCAAAATTACGATTGAGAAAGGGCGCGTCGTGCAGGGCAATTTCGACGACTACGTCCCGTTGCGGATGGATGAATCACCAACGGTCGAGGTCTACGCCATTCCGAGCACGGAAGCACCCACGGGAATCGGCGAGCCGTCGGTGCCGCCGGTCGCTCCTGCGCTGTGCAATGCAATTTACGCCGCCACGAAGAAACGAATTCGCGCTCTGCCGATCCTCAGCTAGAAACGGCAATTCACGGAATTCACAATCTTGTCATCCTGAGCGAAGCGAAGGACCTATGCACCCGCCGGGCGGAGCAGATGCTGCTTGCGAAATGCAGAGGTCCTTCGCCCTGCAACGGACGCAGGTCTCAGGATGACAATGGTTGATGGAGCATTCATGACTCGTGACAAGATCTACAAGGCAACCTCGATTTTTTTGCTTCTAATTGCCGCCTCGCTCGCGTCCACACCGACGACAACGCCATCCTCTGTTCCGGCCTCCCGCCTGGCTCACCTTCGCCGCGGCATCAATCTGAGCGAGTGGTTCGCGCAGGTCTACGATCCCAGGGGATACACCAAAGAGCACTTCCAGAACTGGACCACGTCCGCCGACATCGCCCTGATCAAGTCTGCCGGCTTCGATCACGTGCGGCTCAGCGTGAATCCCCAGCCCATGATGGACGCCGCCCGCCGCCACGACGGCACCGCGGAATACTTCGGCTATCTCGACGCCGCGGTCCGGATGATTCTGGACGCGGGCCTGGCGGTCGAGATCGACATGCATCCCGATTCCGACTTCAAAGCCCGATTGGCGAACGGAAGACGACTTCGTGGAGCGCTTCGCCGACTTCTGGCGCATGGTGGCGCAGCACTACTCTTCGTGGGATCAAGAGCGCGTGTTTTTCGAAATCCTGAATGAGCCGGAAATGAAGGACTCGTATCGCTGGTATGGCGTCGAGGCGAAGCTGGCGGCGGCCATCCGGCAAGGCGCGCCCGCGAACACTATCATTGCCGCCGGAGCCCGCTGGGACGACGACGACGACATGATTTTCCTCGAACCGCTGCGCGATCCCAACGTGATTTACGTTTTTCATTTCTATGAGCCCCACATCTTCACCCATCAGGGCGCGACCTGGAGCACCTACTACCTTCGCTGGCTGCGAGGGCTGCATTATCCCTCCTCGCCGGAAAACGCGGCGCAGGTTGCCGCCGCACTCCCCGAAGCGCTCGACCGGCTGTACGTGATCCGCTACGGTCAGGATCACTGGGACGCGGCGCGCATCGAGGCCGAGATCAACCAGGCCGCCGACTGGGCCCGGCAAAATGGCGTCCCCCTGATCTGCAACGAGTTCGGCGTGTACCGGGCAGTCTCCGATCCCCAGGACCGCGCGGCGTGGATCAGAGATGTGCGCACCTCCTTGGAGCGTCACAACATCGGTTGGGCCATGTGGGACTATTCCGGCAGCTTCGGCGTGGCAACCAAGAAAGACGGCAAAGCCACGCTGGATGAAGGCGTCGTGCACGCACTGGGATTGAAGATGCCGGCAGGGCAGTGAGTCTGACTGACAGCGGTCACTTCGCCACGGAGCCCGCAGTCCGGCTCAGAACGCGCCCAGCCACTTCACCGGAAAGCGGGCCGCGAGGGCGTCGGCCAGGCGCTCGTCGGCGGTGATCAAGTTGTTCTTGGATTGCATAGCCAAGGCAACGTACAAACTGTCGTGGACCGTACGGCCACAGATGATCGCCAGGCTCAAGGCTTGCGGCGCCAGATCCAAAGAAGGAACCGTCCCGATGTCGAGATCGCGCACGAACGACATCGCTGTTGCGGCATTATCCGCTGAAATCTCACTTCTTCGGACAGCCTTCCACAAAGCGTTTGCCAGTTCCACCCAGAACAAATCCGGCACGAGAAATCGAACCTCGTCGCGCCGGCTGGAAGCCAGCAGTTCTTCTGCTCGCGCCACGAGTTCTTCCCGCTGAGACGGCAGACACCACTTCACTGCAACGCTGGCGTCGACTACGACATAGGTCACCGTTCGCGATCCTCACGGATCATTTCCTCGGCTGAGGGAAATGGCCCCGGGCTGAGGGGCGGCATCGCCCGAAGGCGGGCTAATCCGTCAAACGCCTTGCGGCGCCGCTTCAGTTCTTCCTCCGTCGGAATGTGCTGCTCCAGCAGCGAAATCACTTCCGCCGCAATCGACGTTCGATTGGCGCGGGCCCGCTTGCGCAGGGCCTTATAGATTTCGTCGGGGACGTTTTCCACGTAGAGCGTCGCCATAGGGAACTCCTAGGGAAAGTCTAGCATATCCCTAGGGAAAAGGAGTGCCCTTTTTCTTGACACCCCCGCGCCTTCCCCTTTATCCTAAGTCTTGCTCCTTGCGGTACTTACGCCTCTTGGCGTGCTTCCGCGGGCCTGGGTTAATGAACTCGTTAACGAACACGTTACTTAACACTGGGTTGGCGACATTGGCGCGGAGGTTTCGGCAATGTTTCTCGACATCAAAGATTTGGAACGGCAGCCTCTCGATTTTGAGGAGGAGTTTCAGCCCGATGTCATCGACCTGGGAGGGGAAGCCCGCCAGCGCACGCCGCTGAAAACTGCCGGACGGGCTGAACTGGTCGAGGAGCACCACGGCAAGCACCAGATTATCAAGGACATACGCCTGCGCGGGCGGCTTTCGGCGGGACTGGAATTGCAGTGCGCGCGTTGCCTTGAACCCGTGCCGCAGGATATCGTCCGCGAGTTCGAATTGCTCTACCGCCCGCTGGGCGCCGATGCCGGCCGCGACGAGCTTTCGGTGACCGACGCGGAAGCCGAGATCGGCTATTATCAGGGTGACGGAATTCTGCTCGAAGACGTGCTGCGCGAGCAGGTGCTGCTGGCGCTGCCCTTGAAAGTTACTTGCCACGAAGACTGCCGGGGCCTGTGCCTGCATTGCGGCAAGAATCTGAACCTGGAGCAATGTTCCTGCCGGGTCCCGATGGAAGATCCGCGGTGGGCGGCGTTGAAAGAAATCCGCGACCGGATCGAGCACTGAGAAGAAGCTGTCCGCTATCAGCTGTCAGCCTTCAGCTTTAAGCCAGAGAGATCGCCGTCAAGCCATCGACCGCGCTCCTTGAGTGTGATTATAGTAATTCCAGTTCAGGTTCAAGCGGAGAGCTGACGGCTGATAGCTGACAGCTCTCTTCACCGATTTCAGCGGCGAGCCAAGGCCCCGCAAGAAGGAATTCAACCATGCCTAATCCGAAACGACGTCATTCCCAAAAACGCACCTCGACTCGGCGCGCCCACGACGCACTCAAAGCCCACAGCCTTTCCGAGTGTCCCAACTGTCATGAGAAAAAGATGCCGCACCGCGCTTGCTCCAAGTGCGGATACTATAAGGGACGCGAAGTTCTCGACGTTAAGGAAGCCGGCTAACTAAGAAACAACCATGCCTAGCGTGATCGCGCTGGATGCGATGGGTTCGGACCGCGCGCCCAAGCCTGAGATTGAGGGCGCCATACTTGCGGCGCGCCAATACGGCGTGCGGGTGCTGCTCATCGGTCCCGAAGCCGTGGTCAAGGCGGAATTGGATCGCCATCCCGCGGCGGCGCGGCTGCCCCTGGAAATCGTCCACGCCAGCGAACACATCACCATGGAAGACAAGGTGGAGGCGATTCGCGCCAAGCGCGACTCCTCCATGCGGGTCGGCCTGCGCATGGTGCGCGAGGGGCAGGCCGCCGGCTTCGTAACCGCCGGCAACACCGGCGCGGCCATGGCCACGGCGAAAGTCGTGCTGGGCGCCGTTCCCGGCGTTGACCGGCCCGCGCTCGCGGCCGTCTTCCCCACCGCGCCGGGGCCGGCCGCAATGCTGCTCGACGTCGGAGCGAATGTCGACTGCACCCCGCAGAACCTGGAACAATTCGCGGTGATGGGCGACGTCTACTTTCGCGCCATGTTCGGCAAGAAGTCGGGGACGCCGGGACCGCGCGTTGGATTGCTCTCCATCGGCGAGGAAGAGAGCAAGGGGAACGAACTCACCCGCGAAGCTTTTCAGCTGCTGAGACAACTCCCGCTGAATTTTGTGGGCAATGTGGAAGGCCGCGATCTGTACAACGGAAAAGTCGACGTCATCGTCGCCGACGGTTTTGTGGGGAACGTGGCGCTGAAGATTTCCGAAGGCGTGGCCAACCTGGTCCGCACCGCATTGAAGGAATCCCTCAAGGCTACGATTACCCGGCAGGTTGGAGCCTTGCTCTCGCGCAGCGCCTTCACCGACTTCAAGAAGCGCCTCGACCACACCGAATATGGCGGTGCGCCGCTGCTGGGCGTCAAAGGCGTCTGCATCATCACGCATGGTTCGTCGAACGCCAACGCCATCAAGAACGCGGTGCGCGTGGCGGCAGAATTTTCGGAGCGCGGGATTAACGGATCGATCGAGCGCAGACTGGCCGCGCTGCGCCCCGTGCCGGTCGTCAGTACTGTGTGACTTTCACAACCGAAACTCAAGTTGCATCGGTCCTTCGCGCAGAAAACGCGCTCGGGATGACAGAGAGCTTTCACGAAGATTTCATGACCGACACCAACATCATCGCATTCCTGTTTCCCGGCCAAGGCTCACAAACCGTCGGTATGGGGAAAGATCTGGCCGAGAAATATCCCGTTGCTCGCCACACGTTTGAAGAAGCCGACGAGGCTCTCGGCTACAAGCTTTCACAGCTGTGCTTCGAGGGCCCGGAAGACCAGCTTCGTCTGACTGAGATCACGCAGCCCGCGATTCTCACCGCTTCTGTGGCGATTCTGCGCGTGCTTCAGACGCGCGTTTCCCGCCCCGGCTACGTTGCCGGACACAGCCTCGGGGAATATTCCGCGCACGTCGCCTCCGGAACCTTCGCCTTTGCCGACGCGGTGCGCACCGTGCGCAACCGCGGCAAATACATGCAGGAAGCGGTGCCGGTGGGGGTAGGGGCGATGGCCGCGATTCTGGGCATGGACCTCGATAAGGTCACGGCGGTCTGCCAGGACGCGGCGCAGGGTGAAGTCTGCGAGCCCGCCAACATCAATTCGCCGGAACAGATCGTCATCTCAGGCAATACCGCCGCGGTCGAGCGCGCGGCGAAACTGGCGGACGAACGCGGCGCCAAACGTGCCAAGCTGCTGCCGGTCAGCGCTCCCTTCCATTGTTCGCTCATGAAGCCTGCGCAAAACCACCTGGAAGTCGATCTCAGCGCGCTCCCACTGAAAAAGCCGGTCTACCCGGTCGTCTGCAACGTCGAGGCGGAACTCGTGACCGACCAACTGCGCGCTCACGACACCCTCGTCCGGCAGGTTACGGGCTCGGTGAAATGGGACCCCAGCATGCGTCTGCTGATTGGGAAGGGCGTGCAGACCTTCATCGAAATTGGCCCGGGGAAAGTTCTCTGCGGGCTCATGCGTCAGATTGATCGCTCGAAAACCTGCCTGAATGTCAGCGATGACGCGACCCTGGTCAAGGCAGTGGAGTCGCTCGCCCAAGCCAGCGCCTAGCTCTTGCTTCAGCGGAAGACCAGTTCGCAGGGCGGATAACTCAGCGTCTTATCGGATTTCTCCACCCAGACTTGTGCATGTTCCGCGCGGTCGTTCACCACCACATCCACCACAACGCCGCTGCCGCCGCCGGGACAAGTGCTCGCGCCGTAGACTTTTTGCGTCTTGATCAAACCCCATTCCCCACCCGGCCCCCAATCGCGATAGAAATCGCCGAAGGGATATTTCGGATGCTGATCAGGATGCTGCTGCCATTGCGGATCGTGCATCCAGATGCCGTAGGCCGTCTTGTAATCCTGTTTCTGCAGCGCGTCGAAGAAGTGGCCCACGATGCGCTCTTGCGGCCAATAGCGAAACCACCAGCCCAGGCACAACACAATCAGCAGAATCGCAATGGTCGAAATAATTCGCTTCTTCCGCTTCCGTTCCCTTTCAGGGTGGTACTCTTTGGCGTCCAGGAGGGTCATACTCCTCTAGCATAACGGACACGGCGGCCAATGCGAAAGTTCCCAAATTGCCCAATTATTCAATTTCGCTACAACGTTCGCTTGAACAGCGGAATCGCAATGCCCAGCGTGATCGCGGCAAAGATGGTGAGGTAAATCATGTCTCCCCAGACCGCGGAGAGCGCCGTTTCTTTAAGCAGCAGGCACTTGAAGCCATCCACCGCATACGTGAACGGATCACCCTTCGCAATCACCCGCAACCACGGCGGGAACGCCTGGATGGGATAGACCGAACCACTGGGAAAAAACAGCAGTGTGTTGAGAATGCCGAACATGGCCCGCGGCACCAACGGATCTTCAATGCGCACCATGAGCAGAAACATCATGGTGTTGAAGGCCAGCGACGTCAGCACGATCATGACCAGCAGCCCGAATATCGTTGCGGGATTGAAGATCGTGCCCACTCCTGCGATCATTGAGCCAATGGCCACGATAATGACGCCCGTCATCACGGCTTTGATCGCGCCCGCCAGGTTCAGCCCCAGTACGAGTTCGAGCTTGGTGATCGGGGTGACCAGGTAGCCTTCGTGGACTCCGCGGGCCTTATCGTCAATGTAGAGCATGCCGCCGCCGATCATCACCGACACGAACATCGCCAGCACCAGCGACCCCGGCAGCAGATACTTCATGTACTCGATGTAAGGATACAGTTCCACGATTTCGAGCGCGGTTTGCTGTAGGATGCGCGGCGAAATGTTGGGCTGGTTGAGCGCATTCACCAGTTCCGTCAACTCCGCCTCGACCGCCGAACTCATGAAGTTGTCGCTGTTGTCGACGACTACGCCAATGCGCGGATGATTCTCATCGTAGACGTGCTTTGAATACTGCGGCGGGATGATCACCGCGCCCTGCAGCTTGCCGTTGCGCACATCTTCCACGGCCTGCTTCTGGCTGCTGTAGTCAATCGGCACAAACGTGCGAATGTTGGCCCGTACCGAATCGAACGCCTCGCGAACTCGCACCGCCTGGGGCCCGCCGTCCTGGTCGACAAAGGCAATCTTGGCGTCGTGGATCTTCCCGCCGAAAGCGTTGCCCAGAATGATCAGCTGCACCAGAGGAAAGATCATGGACGCCAGCATCAACGCCGGAGAGCGGAAGAACTTGCGCATTTCGCGCTCGACAATCGCCATCATTCGATTCATCGGAACCACCTCACGCGCGTCGTGCCCAAGGGCATCATGGCTGCAACCCGGGGCGCTGCGGCATGACGAAGGCATAGGATTTTTGCAGCTCGTCGCGCAGCTGCCTTCCCGTGTAATGCACAAATACGTCGTCCAGCGTCGTGTTCTGCACCGACAGCGACTTCACGGGCACGCCGGCGGTGACCGCCATCTCCACCAGTTGGGTGGTTGTGCGTGACCCGTTGCCGGTTAGCACGCGGTACATGCCCGCGCCTTCATGCTGCACCGAAGTGACCTCGTCGAGTGCGTGCAGCCTCTGCTCCCAATCGGCGGGAGGATTCTCGAACTGCGCCTCGATCACGTTCGAGCCCGGCACACTGGCCTTCAGTGCCATGGGCGTGTCGAGCGCCACCAGCTTGCCGTGATCGACGATGGCGATGCGGTCGCACAACCGGTCGGCTTCGTCCATATAGTGCGTCGTGATCAGAATCGTCAGCTTCCGATGTTCTTTGATGTTCCCCAGCATTTCCCACACCGCTACGCGCGATACCGGGTCCAGCCCGGTCGTGGGCTCATCCAGAAAGAAGATTTTCGGGTGGTGCACCAGGCCGCGCGCGATCTCCAGCCGCCGCCGCATGCCGCCGGAAAGCGTTTTGGTCGCCGCATCCCGCCATTTCGTGAGGTCCACCAGCTCCAGAAGTTCTTCGATCGACTTCTTCCGCTCTTTCGCCGGAACGTCGTACAGCTTGGCGTAAATATTCATGTTCTCCTCGACGGTCAGGTCGAGATCGCTGGTCAACGCCTGCGGAATCACTCCGATCATTCGCCGCGCCGCGTTCGGCTCCTTCGCCACATCGTGTCCGCCGATGCGCGCCTTCCCTGACGTAATCGGGATCAGTGTGGTCATCATCCGGATCAGCGTCGACTTCCCGGCGCCGTTCGGGCCCAGCAGTCCGAAGATTTCGCCTTCCTTTACGCTGAAGGAAACGTCATCCACCGCGGTGAAATCTCCGTACTTCTTGACGATGTGCTCAACTTCAATGGCCGTCGCCGCCGTCGGATCGTAGATCGGCTTCTCCAGCGCGGAAATGGGCACGCTCGCGGGCTCGGCCGTAACCCCGTTCGGCATTGCATTCGGCTCTGCCATCATCGTTGCTCCGCCGACGCGGCACTCTGCGTCGCGCTGCCTTGGAGCTGTTGCGGCGAAATCAGCACTTCGGCCGTCATGCCGGGCACGTACGCGCCCCGCGGATTGTCGAGGCGAACTTTCAGCACAATCGTTTTGATGTCGCGCTTGCGGCGGCTCACGTCCCGCTGCGTCGCGAAATCTCCCTCCACGCCTTTGAAGAAGACTTTGCCGCTGGTGACAGTTCCGCCCGGCAACCGCACGCGCAGCACATCGCCGTATGCAATATGGTCAGCATAGGTTTCGGGAATAGCCACTCGCGCCCAGGTCTCGCTCAAATCAACGATGGTTACGATAGGCGCGCCGATGTTCACTACTTCGCCCTGGAGAGCCGCGCGCACCGAAACCGTGCCGCTCACCGGCGCATATACATTGGTGTATCCCAGTCGGACCGCAGCCTGTTTCTTCTGCGCAATGGCATTCGTCAGATCCGCCTCCGTCGACGCCACCGTGCTCTTCGCGGCATTAGCCTGCTGCGTGCGCGCGACCGCCGATGTCAGGTCGGCTTCCGCCGCCTTCACCAGATCCCGCTGCGCCTGAACCGTCGCCTCGGCAGCCTGCAGGTTGGTCTCGGCCTGCACCCGGTCCTGATCGGAGGCCACTCCCGCCTTGGCCAGTTCAATCGTGCGCCGGCTGTCGCTTTGGGTGCGATCGAGCGCTGCCTTCGCCTGCAGCAACTGAGCCTTCGCCGATGAGAGTTTGGCCTGCGCGTTCGCCACGTCGCTCGACGTCGATCCTGCGGTTGACTTTTCCGTGTGCCGCATCTCCGCCACTTTATGTTGCTGGCTGGTGATGGTCGCCGCTGCTGCTGCTTCCTGCGCCTGCAGCTCCGAGGGGTCGAGCACGGCGATTAAATCGCCGGCCTTGACCGGCGTGCCTTCATCCACCAGCAACTTCTGGATGCGGCCCTCGACCTGCGCACTCACGATCACCTGGTTCGCATCGACCGTGCCGATCAGCACCAGGTCCCGGGAATGATCTGTTGAGAAATAATAGTAAGTCGCCGCAATCACGAAGATGATTCCGAGAAGAATAATGAAACGGTTGCGCGCGCTCATGAGCGTGCTCCTTGCGTGGCGTTGGGTTTTGCGCGGAACAACGCCGCGGAAATGAAATCCAGCACTGCGGCCCGCCGCTCGGCGATCCGCTCCGGTGTCAGGGGATTGAAGCCGACGATCTTCTGCATCATAGGGGCGCTGCTGAAATAGAAAACGATCATAGCCACGATCGAGGGCACAAAATGCGCGGGGTTGACCGGACGGAATTCGCCATCCGCGATTCCCTTTCGCATCAGTTCGCTGACTCGGGCAAAGATCGGCTGAATATAGTTCTTGATGACCTTGTCGATATGCTGCGATTGGCCTTCGCGCGCGCGCATCATTTCGCGCTGCATCAGCCGTGGATAAAGCTGGTTCGAGGCAATGAAATCGAAATAGGCGCCCGCGTACGCCATAATTTTTTCGCGCGGCAGGCAAGTCGCTGTCGAGCACCCGGAAGACCGTGGTCTTCAAGCCTGAGAACGCTTCGTCGAGCACCGCCCCGTAAAGCGTTTCCTTGTCCTTGAAGTAGTAGTAGAGCAAGGCCTTGTTAACGCGGGCTTCGCGGGCAATGGCGTCGGTGCGGGCCCCGGCAATGCCGTGTTCGGCAAACTCCTGCGCCGCCGCCTGCAGGATGGCGGCGCGACTCTCCTCGGGCTGGCCGCGCGAGCCCATGCGGCGGCGCAGAACCTGGCGGTGTTGGAAAAGGCGAGCCATGGTTTTTGACCAGGTGCTTAATTAACTAGTTAGTTAGATTATACACGAAGCCGCTTCCCGATTCAGTGCCTTTTCTCACGAGATGGAAATCGCTCGCGCTCGCACCGAAACGTCTCGCCGCTCATGTTCTAATACCCCTGCGAAGAACTTGGCGTTCGGGTTTCCTTCGTGAAACTTCGTGTCCTTCGTGGTTGTCGCTCTCATCATGCAAGGAGATCCCTATGAAACCGCTCCCAATCTTGCTCGCTGCTGTCTGCGCGCTTTCTTTCTTCTCAGCCTCTGCCGGAGCCCAAACCGCAAAGCCTGACCGCCAGGTCGCGGTCACCATCGACGATCTTCCTGCCGGCATGGCCGACCGCATGCCCGCGGCTGAGATCACGGCCATGACCGCGAAGTTGCTGGGCACGCTCCGCGATCAGAAGATTCCCGTGGTCGGCTTCGTCAACGAGAAGAAGCTCTACAAGCCGGGCGAGGTCGATGAGCGGATCAAGGTTCTCCAGATGTGGCTCGACTACGGCTTTGAACTGGGCAATCACACCTTCAGCCACGCCTCGCTGAACCAAGTGGGTTTGAAAGCCTGGGAAGAGGAAATCATCCGGGGCGAGACCGTGACCCGCATGCTGCTGGCCCAGCACAAGATGAAGCTGCGCTACTTCCGCCATCCCTATCTCGATACCGGACGCGACCTGCTCACGCGGCGCGAAGCCGAGGCGTTTCTGGCCGACCGCGGTTACCGCATCGCTCCTATCACTCTCGACGGATGGGACTGGACGTTTGCCGGAGTTTACGAAGACGCCAAGAAGCGCAACGACACGGCACTACAGCAGCAGATCGTGAAAGACTATCTTGCGTATCACGACGCGGTATTCGCCTACTCAGAGCAGCTTTCGGTGAAAGTTGTCGGCTATGAACCGAAACAGATCCTGCTGCTCCATGCCAGCAACCTGGAAGCCGACCATATCGGCGAGCTGCTGGACCTTCTGCGCAAGCGCGGATATCGCTTCATCAGCCTGGAAGACGCGTTGGGCGATCCGGCCTACAGCCTGCCCGACACCTACGTCGGCGAAGAAGGCACGGGATGGCTCGACCACTGGGCGATCACGCAAGGCAAGATTCCGCAGGGCGCTCCGGTTTTCCCGCAGTGGGTAATTGATCGTTCGAAAACGCTGCATCTCTCCACGGGCACAGTAACGGCTCCGACCGATCCATACTGAAACACCGCCCCTTACCCGATTCACTGGGCGACGCCAGGCGCCAGAAAGACTCGGATAGCGTTCACCCCTTTTGGGAGTCGGTCCGTCCGTCACCGAGTGTAATCGCGATGTTACGCCAACTGACCACAGATGCGGTCCCACGAGACCCGCCAAAGCTCCCATGGTCATGTAATCTTGGTGTGTTCCAATTGCACCGCCGGGACGGGAAGAGAATGGAAGTCCGCAAACCGAAGACTCTCGAAGATTTTCCGAAGTTTGAAGTAAGTGCCCTGCGTCGCGGCCCGACGGCAAAGGAGGGATATACCCGTTACGAGCTTGAGGGCCGTTTTGACCGCACCATCGAGATCGAGAGCACAGGCCCACAATGGTTTTGGCTCTTGTTCGGAAAGCACGGATACCTTTGCGCTGGCGTGCAGTCGCGTAACCAGGAAACAAACGCTGCGGTTCTAACCTTTGAAGCAACGGACGAACCAGACATTGTCGGACACGCGCTTGCTTATCTGAGCTCTTATTGGCAGGGATTCCACGTGGAGATGGTTCTTGACCCAAACTGGGGCTGGGAAAAAAAGCAATTTCAGGGGATTGATGCGGTTGCTGAAGACTATGAAGCCAAGGACGTATCCATTGTCGGAGGTCGCGAGGTAAGGATCTGGACAAAACTGGAACCAACAGGAGTAAATAGTGGTCAGAGTAGACACTATCCGGCGACCGACCAAACTTTGCCTGTCCGCTCTGGGACTCGACTGGTTCCTTCAGGGTGGGGTCACGAACACTGCGAACTGTGCAAAGAGCATATCGGCGCTGGGATGTTCGGATATTGCGACCCGGGGGAACGTTGGATGTGCGTTAAGTGCTACGAGCGATACGTGATACGACGCGATCTCGCCTTCGTGGACGAGCTCTAGAGCCGGACAGATGTTCAAAACCCGGCCTTTACCCTCAAACCCGAGAGCCGCCTACTCCGCCCCGCCCGCAATCGACGGCACCAGCAATACTTCATCGCCTTCCTGGAAGGCGTAGGTTTGTCCGCCCAGAAAGCGGATGTCCTCTTCATTCACGTAAATATTGAGGAAGCGGCGGATCTGGCCCTTGTCGTCGCGCAGGTGCGGCTTCAGTTCAGGAAACTTTTCATCGAGCACAGAGAACAATTCTCCCAGATTCGACGCCGCACACGTAATCGATCCAACGCCTGCGGTATGACGGCGCAACGCGGTCGGAATTTGTACAGTGATCGGCATCGCTACACTCCCACGCCGGCGGCTTCGGCCGCAACGCCCGGAACTTCCGCCGGAGCCCCGGCCGTTTTCAGCGTCTGCTGCAAATACGCCTCGAATTCCGCCAGCTTCGGAGCGATCGGACGCTCCGTCTCATAAACCCCGGCCAGCGCGTCAGTCGTCTTCAGGCCGTTGCCGGTAATGCACAACACCGTGGTTTCTTCCGGCAGGATCCGGTCCTGGCGATACAACTTGCCCGCCGTGCCCACGGTCACGCCGCCGGCGGTCTCGGTGAAGACGCCTTCCGTTTCCGCCAGCAGTTTGATCGAGTCGATCACTTCCGGATCGCTGACGTCTTCGCTCCACCCGCCGCTGCCTTTGATGGTCTTGATCGCGTAATGTCCGTCGGCGGGATTGCCGATCGCCAGCGACCGCGCAATCGTCGCGGGTTTCTGCGGCTCAATCTCCGAACTGCCCGTCTTCACCGCCGTCGAAATCGGAGAACATCCCGTCGCCTGCGCCCCAAAGAACTTCACTTCCTTCGCTTCGACCAGACCCAGCTTGATCAGTTCATCGAACGCCTTCTCGATCTTCACAATCAGCGACCCACCGGCCATGGGGCACACCACGTTATCGGGCAGCCGCCAGCCCAGTTGCTCCGCGATTTCGAAGCCTACGGTCTTCGATCCTTCGGCGTAATATGGCCGCAGGTTGACGTTGACGAAGCCCCAGCGATGCTCGTCGGCAATCTGCGAGCACAGCCGGTTGACCTGATCGTAGTTGCCGGCGATGCGTACCACCTTCGCGCCGAATACGTTCGTGCCCAAAATCTTGGCGGGCTCGAGATCCGAAGGAATAAAGATCCATGCCTTCAGCCCTTCGCGCGCCGCATGCGCCGCAACCGCGTTGGCCAGGTTTCCGGTCGAGGAGCACGACACGGTGTCGAACCCGAAAGCCTTCGCCTGCGCCAGCGCCACTGCCACCACACGATCTTTGAAACTCAGTGTAGGCAGGCAGACAGCGTCGTTCTTGAGGTAGAGGTTTCGCGCGGCCCCGGTCGCTCCACTGAACCGCTCCGCCAGGCGTGGAGCCTGCAGCAGAGGAGTGAAGCCGACCGGCAGCCGCGGTACAAACCCCGGGGGGAGGGGCAACAGTTCCGAGTAGCGCCACATGTCGGGCGGCCGCTGGGCAATCTGCTCACGGCTAATGGACGCCTTCAGCGCGTCGTAGTCGTAGGCAACTTCCAGAGGAGAGAAACAGTCGTCGCAGATCGACCGGGGCTGGTTTCCCCAGGTCCGTCCGCATTCCCGGCAGCGCAATTCGTAGTGAGACATGGTGCTACTCGCTTTCTTTTTCTTTGCGATTTCGAAATCCTGTTCGGACTTGAACTGTTCCGCTTTGAAAGGCGGCTTAAGCCGCGCCGACCAGAACCGCAAATGAATCGGCCTTTAGGCCCTGAGGGCGGATTCCCTCACCGGCTAAACCCGAGTTCATGCGGCCTGCTTCTGCGGCACGGCTCAGGCCATGCCCTCTCAAGTCGCGTACACAATCCACGAAATCGCTCTCAAATTGCTGCGAGTAGCTGGGGACGAGCCCTCGAAAAAGCGGCCCAAAAAGCAAAGGCCTCTTTTTCCGGGAAAAGGAAAAGAGGCTATCGGAAAGCGAATCCAAATACAGCGCGCTTGCCGAATCCCATGTTCCCTGTTTCCAGGAGAGAGTTGGCACCAAGCACCCGGGATATATGATCCCGGATCGGTTGCCGTGGCGTCACAGGGCTCGTCCCTCAGCCACTCTGCATGAAATTCAGGTCCGCTCTCCGGTCGATTGAAGAGCGAACTTGTTGTGACTAATGCTACAAAATGCGGGCGAGCCCGTCAAGAGGCAAAATCCCAGTGGTAGTGGCTGGGTTTGAAAATTCGTGCCGTTATCCAAACCGGGCGTCATCCCGAACGGAGCCGCCTTTCAGGCGCAGTGAGGGATCTCACGTGCAGCAAAACCAGGATGCCGCGCGCAGCCTGGTGCCGATCCATCCCAGCCCCAGAGGGGCGACAGAAAATAGCCCAGAGCCTGCCCTGAGCCTGTCGAAGGGACGAAGTCCTGGGTCAGTCAGTCAGAAAAAAGAGAACCAAGTCCCGTAGGGACGGCAGCTGAAAAACTCGAATCGGGGCCCAGTTTTGAAAGGGCGCGGCTTCTAGCCGTGCCGTAAGTGCTCGAATCGGGGCCCAGTTTTGAAAGGGCGCGGTTTCTAGCCGTGCCGTAAGTGCTCGAATCGGGGCCCAGTTTTGAAAGGGCGCGGCTTCTAGCCGCGCCGTAAGTGCTCGAATCGGGGCCCAGTTTTGAAAGGGCGCGGCTTCTAGCCGCGCCGTAAGTGCTCGAATCGGGGCCCAGTTTTGAAAGGGCGCGGCTTCTAGCCGCGCCGTAAGTGCTCGAATCGGGGCCCAGTTTTGAAAGGGCGCGGCTTCTAGCCGTGCCGTAAGTGCTCGAATCGGGGCCCAGTTTTGAAAGGGCGCGGCTTCTAGCCGCGCCGTAAGTGCTCGAATCGGGGCCCAGTTTTGAAAGGGCGCGGCTTCTAGCCGCGCCGTAAGTGCCGTAAAATCAGTCGCGGCTTTAGCCGCTGCCGGATCGCTCCATCAACAAAGAGAGTTTTTCAGCAACCACCGAGTGAGAAGTTTGTGCATTGAGAGTGATGGAATCATGTCTTTTGTCACGGTTTATTTCGATGACAGCGGCACGCATCCTGAATCCAGTATTGGCGGGTGGCCCAGGTTTTGGTTTCCCTCCGCACCATCAATACTGAGGGTGCCCCGTCCTTGCACTTCTTGCAAAGGGGGCGATGCTCCCCACACCACTTCGGCCCGTCTCGTGGGGTCAAGCATTCCCGAGTCCCGCCCTTCGCAAAGTGCGCGAAGGACGGGCCACCCACGGGGTCGGTGATGCCGACGAGATCAAAAGCCTAGGCCACGCACCATTCTTCATTTCACGTATGCATTCATACAGACGGGGCGTTTTCCACGCCCACGATCCCAAGCCCATCTTTTTCCACAGCCTTCCACAGAAAAAATCCCCCCTCTTGTGACGAACAACCTTTACTGAGGATTTCAGAAAGGCCAAGCTCGGACATGCGCCAGACCTCTCCCAACAATTTTTCGACCGATCCCAGGACGGACGCCCCGCCGGAATCTAACTCCTTGTTCCCCAATATTTTGGCCGTAAGCTCTTGCGAATCAATATTCTACCCAGTCCCCGCCATATCCCGAGCCCACAAGTTATTAAGAATGAATACTTTAAGCAACAGAAGAAAAAAATATTTAGATATGGATATGGTCCGCCATCCCTCGCCGGCCGGTTGCGGGGGCCCCGGCGCTCGTTGCATAGTGGAAGGCGTGAGCACAAAGGGTTTCGAACTGAGAGGCAGGCACGTTCGCCTCGAACCGCTGGAGCGCCGGCACGTGGACGGGTTGGTGGCCGCAGCGGCGGGCGATTCGTCGGATGCATCTCTTTCCCCATCGCTTTACCAGTGGAGTCCGGTGCCGCAGGGCAAGGTGGCGGCCACGGCTTATGTCGAGACCGCCATGGCTTGGAGAGAGGCGGGCAGCGCGGTGCCGTTCGCCATTGTCCGGGTGGAGGATGGGACCGTGATCGGCTCCTCGCGCTTCTTCAACCTGGAGCGCTGGTCGTGGCCGCAGGGCCACGCCTTGTCCGGGCGCAGCGGGCCCGATGCCTGTGAGATCGGCTACACCTGGTTTACCCAAGCGGCCATTCGGACTGCGGCCAACACCGAGAGCAAGCTCCTGATGCTGACCCATGCCTTCGAAGTGTGGCAAGTGCTGCGGGTGTGCTTTCACTCGGACGCGCGGAATCAGCGTTCACGCGCCGCGATAGAACGCATCGGCGGCAAGTTTGAAGGCATACTGCGAGCCCATCGCATGGCCGCCGACTATATTGCGCGAGACTCGGCGCGCTATTCGATTGTGGCCTCGGAGTGGCCCGAGGTGAAACGGCGGCTGAGTCAGCGCCTGGACGGACATCCGGTGGACCACGGCTAAGGCGAAGTCCCGGGCTGGCCCAGCCTTCCGGTTCTATCGCTTCTATCCGGCGGGCTTCTACGCCGCCGGCCGGATGTTCTGATTGACCCGGAAAAAGTTCGCCGGATCGTACTTCTTCTTGATGGCCGCCAGACGCGCACTGTTGTCGCGATAGGTGGCCTGAATCCGGTCCTGGCCCTCCTCCATCATGAAGTTCACGTAGGCGCCGCCGGCAGAATAAGGATGCAGGGCGTCCCAGTACGCTTTGCACCAGGAAGTGATTTTCTCGGCGTTGGCCGGGTCGGGATCCACGCCCACAATCACTTCCGCAAACAGGGCCTCGCGGCAATTGTAGGCGGTCTCGTTTCTGCCCACGCGCTGCGCGGCGCCATTGAGTGGATACAGGTGCATGGTCGAGAGCATGCTGGGTAACTTCGATCCGTGCTCGACATGCCGGGCGATGGCGTCATCGTTCAAATCGGTGAAATTGTCGGCCCGCCAGTACCATTGCAGGCCGGGAACGAACAGCGGGTCAAACATACTCTGCGCCACCGGAAAAGGCGCAGGCCCGACGTGGTCCAGCAGAGGATGGCCCACGGATCGCATGGGCTTGGTTTCCTTCTCCACGCTCTCGGCGGAGCCGGTGCAGCACCACACCACGCCGCAGACTTTCTTCAGGTGAAGATGTTCGGGAAACATGGGGGCGGGCGGAATGACCAGGAAAGCGAAAAAGCCGCTGATCTCCTCGGGAGCGTTCTTGATGAAGTTGGTGTAGGCCTTGAGGACGCTTGCGGCTTCTTCGAGCGGCCAGAATGTCGGGCCGAACTGCACGATGTCCACCGGATGAAGCCGAAATTCAAAAGAGGTCACCACACCGAAATTTCCTCCGCCGCCACGCACCGCCCAAAAGAGATCTGAATTTTCAGAGCTGTTCGCGGTCACGAAGCGGCCATCGGCCAGGACCATGTCCACGGCAAGAAGATTGTCGATGGTTAGCCCGTACTTGCGGGTGAGATAGCCGATGCCGCCCCCGAGGGTGAGTCCGGCCACGCCGGTGGTCGAAATGAATCCGCAGGGCGTTGCCATGCCAAAGGCGTGAGTGGCATGATCGACGTCGCCCCAGACGCACCCGGCCTCGACTCGAACGGTTCGGGCCGCGGGGTCGACTCGAATTCCTTTCATTCGGGAAAGGTCGATGACCAGGCCGTCGTCACAGGTACCGAGACCTGCCCCGTTGTGCCCGCCGCCGCGGATCGCGGTGAGCAGGCCATTCTCGCGTCCGAATTTCACGGCCGCGATAACGTCGGCTACATCCACGCAGCGGGCAATGAGGCGGGGACGTTTGTTGATCATCGCGTTGTAGACTTTGCACGCGGACTCGTAAGCCGCATCGGTGGGCTGGATCAGTTCCCCGCGGAACATAGTTTTCAACTGATCGACGGATTGTGGAGCCATAGCTCTCTCCTTAACTGAGATTTTTCGGGGGGGGGGCTTTGAACTGCGATTCTCTTTTTCACTTCAAAAGCGGGGACCATTGTACACGCGCCTCCACGGCTCGCAAGTCTGATCGCGAAGAAAGCAAGATCGAAATTAGGACACTGCGCAAAAACTGACTACCTGGAAAAGTGTCTGCGCGGCAGGTGTACAATTTCTCCCACTCGCCGATTCCGGAAAATCTGGTCGCGACAAAAATCCTCAAGGGATGGAACCATGAGACGACTTTGCCTTGCTTTTGCCGTTGCCTTGTTCACTTGGGCCGCCGCTTTCGCGGCCGTTTCTCACGCTCAGCAGTCTAACGATCCCAAGGCCGCGACCTCGAAGAAGCAGCCGGCGGCGCCGCCTTCCGAAAAGCCGGCGGAGAGCGCCGCCAAGACGGAAACTCCTGCCGAGGAGAAGACGGCGGCTCATGAGGCCTCGGCGGGGAAGGAGAACGATAAAGAAGAGCACTACGACATGACGGAGATGGCTCCGGTGGTGACGCACCACCAGATCACCGTCGACGGCAAGCTGCTGAAGTACACGGCGACCGCGGGACGACTGCCGATTAAACGCGGCGACGGGAAGATCGAAGCGGAAATGTTCTACGTCGCCTACACGCTCGACGGGCAGGACGCGGCCAAGCGGCCGCTCACGTTCGCCTACAACGGCGGGCCGGGGTCGTCTTCGATCTGGCTGCACATGGGGGCGCTCGGTCCGCGCAGAGTCGTGCTGCAGCCGGATGGATTCATGCCTCCTGCGCCGTATCACATGGAAGACAATCCCTACACGCTGCTGGACAAGAGCGACCTGGTGCTGATTGATGCGATCGGCACGGGATTCAGCCGTGCGGCCGACCCCGAGCTGTTCAAGAAATTCTGGGGGGTCAAGGGAGACATTGAGGCGTTCAGCGAATTCATACGGCTCTACATCACGCGCAACGAGCGGTGGGCGTCACCGCTGTTCCTGTTCGGAGAAAGTTACGGCACGACGCGATCGGCGGGGATCGCGGGATACCTGGCCGACCGCGGCATTTCGTTCAACGGGATCACTTTGCTCTCGACCGTGCTGAACTTCGAGACGCTCGAGGACAACAAGACGAACGACCAGCCCTACATTTTTCTGATTCCGTCGTTCACCATGATCGCCGGGTATCACCACAAGCTGGCGCCCGATCTGGCGCAGGACATGAACCGGGCGCGGCAGGAGGCAGAGCAGTGGGCGTCGACGGAGTACGAGCAGGCCCTCGACAAGGGTGACGCGCTCACGCCGCAAGAGCGGCAGAAAGTAATCGATCAACTGGCGCGCTTCACCGGTCTGAGCAAAGAGGTGATTGATGAGGCCGACCTGCGCATCAACGTCCCCAAGTTCACGCACTACCTGCTGATCGATCAGAAACTGCGCATAGGGCGGCTCGACGGACGCTACAGCGGACCCGACCCGAACGGCTTGCTCGACACTCCGTTTTACGATCCCACAGGATCGGCCACGCAGCCGCCGTTTACCTCGGTGTTCAACAACTACATTCGCACCGAATTGGCTTACAAAACCGATATGCCGTATTACGTGAGCGCGCGCGACGCGGGATTCGACAAGTGGGATTGGGGATCGGCGATTCAAGGATTTCCCGACACTGCGTCGGCGATGCGCCGGGCGATCGTGAAAAATCCGTATCTGAAGATTCTGGTGATGGAAGGCTATTACGATTTGGCGACTCCATATTATGCCGCGAACTATACGGTGGACCATCTCAACCTGCCGCCGAAGTACCGAGACAACGTTTCGTTCGCGACCTACGAGTCGGGACACATGGTCTACTTGCCGATGGAAGGCCTGAAGAAGATGAAGGCGGATCAGGCCGCGTTTATGAGTAAGGCTGTGGGGCAGTAGAGGTCATATGCGACAGATGGGAGTCATCATGGGAGTGTCCACAAAAGAGGCGCGGCGCGTGACGCGTCATGCCCTGAAACATCATGCCCTGAAATTCGGCTATGCACTGGCGCTCGCTTGCGCTGTGCTGGCTGCAAGCGCAATCGCTCGCGGTGAGGAGGCTTGCGAAAAGCTGACCGGGGTCACAATTCCAGGCGCCAAGATCATTTTTGCGCAGACGGTCGCCGCCGGGACGTTTGCCGGGCCTCCCGCGGCGTTCACGGGACGCGATCTGACTGCGTTCTACAAGAATGTTCCCGCATTCTGCCGCGTGGTGGCATTGGCGACACCGACCGCCGACTCTGACATCCGGCTCGAAGTCTGGATGCCCGCCTCGGGCTGGAACGGCAAGCTGCAAGGCATTGGCAACGGCGGTTTCGCCGGACTAATCGATTACATGCAACTGGGCGCGGCCGTGACCAAAGGATACGCGGCCACCGCCACCAACACCGGCCACGAGGGAACGCCGATTGACGCGACCTGGGCGCTGGGGCATCCGGAGAAGGTCGTCGACTTCGGCCACCGCGGCATCCATGAAATGACCCGCGTCGCCAAACTCGCAGTGCACGCATTCTATGGAAAGGATGCGCAGCATTCCTACTTTGCCGGATGCTCCGACGGTGGCCGCGAGGCGCTGATGGAGGCGCAGCGCTATCCCGCCGACTACGACGGAATACTGGCGGGGGCTCCGGCGAACTATTGGACTGCGCTGCTCTCGACTGCGGTTTCGGATACGCAGGCCCTCACCCTCAATCAGGCCAGCTTCATTCCGCAGGCGAAGATTCCTGCGATCTCGGCGGCGGTGCTGGCAGCCTGCGACGACAAAGACGGAGTGCGCGACGGAATCCTGAACGATCCCCGGCAGTGCCACTTCGATCCCGCAACAATCCGGTGCAAGGCGGGGGAAGACACCGACAAGTGCCTGACCGCGCCCCAGGCCGCTGCGTTGAAGAAGATTTACGCCGGGTTGCGCGATGCGCATGACCACGAACTTTTCCCTGGCTTTTTGCCCGGGGCGGAGGATGGACCGGGAGGCTGGGGACTCTGGATCACCGGCCCGGCTCCGGCCAAGAGCCTGATGGCGTTCTTCGGGCTGGGGTACTTTTCGGACATGGTCTATGAAGATACAGAGTGGGATTACAAAACGTTCAAGGTCGAGGCC
This sequence comes from uncultured Acidobacteriaceae bacterium, assembly GCA_963825155.1. GTDB lineage: Bacteria > Acidobacteriota > Terriglobia > Terriglobales > Acidobacteriaceae > Sulfotelmatobacter. The sequence goes on from CAWGRZ010000014.1 coordinate 204,170, forward strand.
GGTATGAAGGCGGCCGAAGAAGCAACCGCCAGCGCGGTGAATGCGACCGACGCCGATCTGAAGCCTTTCAAAGCGAGAGGCGGAAAGCTGATTCTGTATCACGGGTGGGACGATCCGGCGATTCCGGCGATCAACACGGTCAACTATTACCAGAGCGTCATCGCGAAGATGGGGGAGCGCGACGCGGATTCGTTCGTGCGCCTGTACATGGTTCCGGGAATGCAGCACTGCGACAACGGTCCCGGCGCGGACTCGTTTGGGCAAGTGGGCCGGTTGGTCTTCGACGATCCGCAACACAGCGTGGACGCCGCTCTTGAGCAGTGGGTGGAAAAGGGCACGGCGCCGTCGACGATCATTGCCACGAAATCCGCCGATGCCGATCACCATGCCAAGATGACGCGGCCGTTGTGCGCTTATCCTGAATCTGCCAAGTACAAGGGCAAGGGCGACACGAACGATGCTGCAAGCTTTGTGTGCGAAGCAGGTAAGAAGTAGCGCGCAGTTGCCGGGCTGGCGGACAGCCGGGGGCGGCTGTCCCCACACAACCGACAATCAAGCAGGAGGAATCATCAGTTCCCCTTAGCGGGTGTATTGATTCTTCTTCTTGTCTTCGTGCCGCTCGATGCCGAGTTGGATCAGGCGGTCGATCAAGTCGGCGTAGGCCAGGCCAGACGCCGCCCACAGCTTGGGATACATGCTGATGGCGGTGAATCCCGGCATGGTATTGATCTCGTTGAGATAAATCTTCCCCGCCTTGCCCCGCGACCCCGGCTCCATCAGAAAATCCACGCGCGCGAGGCCTGAGCAATCCACTGCTTTGAATGCGGCCACAGCCAGTTCCTGCACTCTCTTGGTTTGGGTCTTGGTGAGCTTTGCCGGGATGATCAGCTGCGAACCTTCGTCGACGTATTTCGCAGTGTAGTCGTAGAACTCTTTGCCGGGGACGATTTCTCCCGGTACCGAGGCTACGGGTTCGTCGTTCCCCAGCACGGAGCACTCGATCTCCCGGGCTTTTTCTTTCTTACCGCCCACGCCTTGCTCGATAACAATCTTGCGGTCGAACTTGGCCGCTTCTTCGATCGCGGGACCAAGTTCTTTGCGATTGTGGGCCTTGCTGATTCCGACGGACGATCCCAGGTTCGCCGGCTTCACGAACACCGGGTAGTTCAGTTTGGACTCCACCAGCTTCTGAACTTTCTTCGGTTCTTTCTCCCACGCGGCGCGCAGGATGGTGACGTGTTTCACAATCGGAATTCCCGCGGCAATAAACAGAGATTTCATGATGTCTTTGTCCATGCCCGCGGCGGAGCCCAGCACGCCCGCGCCCACGTAGGCAATGTCCGCCAGTTCGAGCAGGCCCTGAATCGTGCCGTCCTCGCCGAACGTGCCGTGCAGCACGGGGAAGATTACATCCACGTTGATGGCGCGGTCGCTGGCGCGCCGGGTAAGGGCGGCGTCACTTTGAAAGGGCACGAGACCGCGCTGGCGATGGACCGGCTCCGGCGGCACCACCACGGATTCGCCCTGGGCCAGCACCGCCGCCGAGGGCGTGGTCTCAGGATCGCCGGCGCGCAGGCTGCGGGCCTCGAGCACGAGTTTGCCCTGCAGCAGATTCTCGGCGTGCTCCGCCGTCAGCCAGCGGCCGTCTTTGGTGATGCCGATGGGGACGACTTCATATTTTTCTTTATCGATGGCGTTGAGAACGGAAGCGGCGGAGAGCAGGGAAACTTCGTGCTCTCCGCTGCGCCCGCCGAATAAGATGCCGACTCGAAGCTTTTTCATGACCTATCAGTGTGGACGCGGAGCAAGTTCCGCGTCAATCGCCGGGTTGGTACGGGGTAGGTACGATTACAGAATCTTCTTCCCGAACGCCGAGAGCGACAGTTCCACCGCCAGATCTGCCGTGCGATTGTGCTCGTCGATCACGGGATTCACTTCGACAATCTCGAAGCTAAGCATGCGGCCGTGGTCGGCAATGATCTCCATGGCGAGATGGGCTTCGCGGTAAGTCGCGCCGCCGCGCACCGGAGTGCCCACGCCGGGCGCGTCTTCCGGATCGACCCAGTCCATGTCGAGAGAAATGTGGTAGCCGGCGGTGCCGCGTCCGGCCATGCGGAGCGCTTCTTCCATCACGGTGCGCATGCCGCGCTCGTCAATGTCGCGCATGGTGAAGACCTCGATGCCCGCGCGCAGCACATTCTCCTTTTCCACGGCATCAATGTCGCGCACGCCGACCAAGACGCAATTCTGCGGCTTCACTTTGGGCGAGAAGTCGAAGATGTTCGCCAGTTCGGACGGCCACAGGCCCATCAGGGCTGCGAGCGGCATGCCGTGAACGTTGCCGCTCGGGGAGGAGTCCGGGGTATTGATGTCGGTGTGAGCGTCAATCCAGATCAACCCCACGTGCTGATTTTGCCGGCGATAAAATTCGGCCACGCCGGAAACGGTGCCGACCGCCATGGAATGATCTCCGCCGAGCGCGAGAGGGACTTTCCCGGCTTCGAGCGTCTTGATCACCAACTCCGCGTGCTTGGTGCAGGTCACCGTGATCTCTTTTAAATACTTGGCGTGGGCGTCGCCAACTTTTTTCTGTTCCGGGATAGCCACGGCGACATTGCCGGCGTCCTCAACCTGATGCCCGAGCGCCTCGAGCCGCGCTTCCAGGCCGGCTACGCGCACAGCGGAGGGCCCCATGTCGACGCCGCGCCGCGACTGGCCGAGGTCGAGAGGAACACCAATTACGCGAATTTTTCGAGGAACGATGCTAGTAGACGGCGTCGTGATCGTCATAGTTGTCAGGAAACAAATACATTCACCGCCGAGTGCGCCGAGAACGCCGAACGCAAATGTCTTATTTTTGCTGTACTGTCCTCAGTGACCTCGGCGATGCAAACGTTTTACGGGTAGAGCCGGTACAACATTCTCGGGAACGGAATCGTTTCGCGCACGTGTTCCAGGCCGCAGATCCAGGCCACGGCGCGCTCAATGCCCATGCCGAAGCCGCCGTGGGGCACGCTGCCAAACTTGCGCAGGTCGAGATACCACTTGAACGCCTCTTCCGGCAACCCGTGCTCGTGAATGCGCTGCAAAAGCAATTCGTAGGAGGCCATGCGCTGCGAGCCGCCGATGATTTCCCCGTAGCCCTCAGGCGCCAGCACGTCCACGCACAGGGCCAGTTCCGGACGCAGCGGGTCGGGCTCCATATAAAACGCCTTCACCTTCGCCGGGTAACGATGCACCATGACCGGTTTGTCGAATTGCGCCGAAAGATAGGTTTCGTCGGGCGAGCCCAGGTCGCCGCCCCACTCGAACTTCGATTCCAGCGCGCCCTTGGCGTGGCCTTCCTGCAGATTCTTGACCGCGTCGTCATAACTGATCCGGGGAAACGGCGGCGTGATTTTCTCCAGCTTGGAAAGATCGCGGCCAATGGTCTGCAAGTCGACGCGGCGCTTCTCCAGGCAGCGTTTCACGATGAAACTGATGAGGCCCTCGGCCAGTTCCATGACGTCGTCGAGTTCAGCGTAAGCCACTTCCGGCTCGACCATCCAGAACTCGGTGAGATGCCGCCGCGTCTTTGACTTCTCCGCGCGGAACGTGGGGCCGAAAGAATACACCTTGCCCAGCGCCATCGCGGTGGCTTCCACGTAAAGCTGGCCGGACTGGGTGAGAAACGCCTGCTCATCGAAATAGTCGACGGGAAAGAGCGTGCTGGTGCCTTCGCACGCCGCCGGAGTAATGATCGGCGGATCGGTGAGGGTGAATCCGCGCTCGTCAAAAAAATCGCGTGCGGCTTTGATGATCTCCGCGCGTACGCGCAGAATGGCCGCCTGCCGCTGCGAGCGCAGCCAGAGATGCCGGTGCTCCATCAGGAAATCGGTGCCGTGTTCTTTGGGAGTAATCGGGTAAGGCGAAGACTCGGGCACGCGCTGCACCACCTGCACGTTGGCCACATCGAGTTCGTAGCCGCCGTGCGCGCGCTTATCGGCGCGGACTTTGCCTTCGACGATCACGCTCGACTCCTGGGTGAGCGTCTTGATGGCATCGAATACTTCCGGCGTAACCGCATTCTTCGGCACCACGCCTTGAATGATGCCGGAACCGTCGCGAAACTGCGGGAACAGCAACTTCCCGCTTTCGCGCAGGTTATAGAGCCAGCCGCGGATGGTGACCGCCTGGCCCTCGTGCTTGCCGATTTCCGCAATCGTGGTTACGGGTGAAGACATAATCTTTTAACAGGGCGCCCGCACGACAGCCGCGGGGACGGCCGCACTACGCCGCTTTTTCCAGCTTCTCGAAAGTCTCGCCCAGTTTCTCCAGCGGATTTACTTTTTCGTCGTCCGCGAGTTCCAGCAGCAGGGGAGGAGTTTGCGGCGCCGAGCGCAGCAACTCCATGGCTTCCTTCCAGTCAATCGTTCCCTGGCCCGGCCAAAGGTGCGAGTCCTTATTCTTGTCGTTGTCGTGAACGTGGGTAGAACGGATGTGGTTCCGCAGAATCTCGAAGCCTTCGCGAACGGAGCTCACCATGTGCGCATGCCCCAGGTCGAAACACACGCCAACGTCGTCGAAGTGCGAACCGCGGATCATTTCGACCAGGCGGTCCGGCGTCGAGAGTTCGTTGGGAATGTTCTCCAGCAGAATCCGCACCCCCAGCGGCTTGGCAAAGGCCCGCAGGTGTTCGATCGAGGTCATGGCCGCTTCAAACTTTTTTTCGCTGAAATCCTCGTTGGGCGCGCCCAGGTGTTGCACCAGAAAGCGGAACGGAATCTGCTCGGCGATTTCGAGCGCGCGCTTAATCTCATCCATGGCCTCGACTCGGCCGGCGCGGTCGGTCGAGGCGATATTCACCGGCGGGGCTCCGGCCCGGCCCCACTCATAGTCGGCGTACAGAGGAGAGTGAACGGAATTGAGCGGAATCCCGCTGCCGCGGAACCAGTCGGCGATTTCCTTGACGTGGGCCTTACGGTTGGCGTAGTCGAGATGCTGGCGCGCCGCGAAGATCTCGATCGCCTGCACGCCGCTGCGGGCCAGTCCGTCGAGAATGCCCGGATGCAGGCGCTCTTTCACGTACAGATAGGTGGAAACCGCTTTCAGCATGTCCATCCCTTAAGAAATTGATGATTGGTGATTTCTGATTGCTGATCCAAAACCTGCAACGCCCGCGACTCGATTTTCAAACAACAATCAGTAATCAACAATGCGCAATGCTTGTCTAGTAGCCCACTGCCTTTCCGTTGCTCCGGCCATCACTGGCGCCAAGCCGCTCGCCGGTTTTGGGGTCGACTGCAATGCACTCCGCGTCGCTCCAGTAGGGCGACTCAAAAGACCCATAGTGCAGGCCGACCTCAACGTTGTATCCCATGTGGCGCAGGATGTTCACCGTATCCGGCGAGAACCATTTTTCCACATTCACAACGTCGGGCAGCCATTGATTATGAAAGCGCGGAGCGTTCACCGCCTCTTGAATGTTCATGCCGTAATCCACGACGCCCATGAGCACGTTGGCCACGGTGGTAATGATCTTCGAACTGCCCGGCGAGCCCAGCACCAGAAACGGCTTGCCGTCGTGGGCCACGATCGTCGGAGTCATGGACGACAACGGGCGCTTTCCCGGCCCAATGGCATTCGCCGCGCCCTGAATCAAGCCGTCGGAATTGGGCACGCCCGGCTTGGAGGAAAAATCGTCCATCTCGTCGTTCAGCAGGAACCCCAGGCCGTCGGCCGTGACCCGCGATCCGAACCAATCGTTGATGGTGGTGGTGACTGCGACCGCGTTGCCTTCGGCATCGACCACCGAATAGTGCGTGGTGTGCTGGGACTCGCGCGGCGCCAGCCCGGGCGGGTGCTCGGCCGCGTATTGCTCCAGTTGGCTGAAGACCGCGGGCCGCTTCAAGTCTTTGCTGGGGCTGGCTCGCACCGGATCAATCGTCTCTCGCCAGGCCGCAGCGTACTTCTTGTCGATGAGTTGAGCCACTGGAAGTTTTGAAAAGTCGGGGTCTCCCATAAACTCGGCGCGATCGAAAAACGCGCGCCGGAAGGCCTCGACCGTAAAATGAATCGACTGCGCGGACCGGCTTTCCATCCTGGCGAGATCGTAGCCTTCGAGAATGTTCAGGGATTCAATCAGCACGATTCCGCCGGACGATGGAGGTGGCGCGCTGATGATGTCGTATCCGCGATAGGTGCCCCGAACCGGCTCGCGCTCTTTCACTTCATAGTGCGCCAGATCGTCGGCGGTAATCAGCCCGCCGCCTTTTTGTATGGCCGCAGCCAGTTCGCGCGCCAGCGAGCCGTGGTAGAAATCGTCGGGATTGTGCGCGATTCGCTCCAGGGTTCGCGCCAGGTCGGGCTGGCGGAAGATTTCTCCCGGCTTGTAGTAGTCCCCGTTGCGCTGAAACACGCGGTGCGATTCGGGGAACTTGGCCAGGTATTCGTCGTGCATCTGCTCCGCCTCGTCCCAAGTCAGCGCGTAGCCTTCGCGCGCGAGCTTGATGGCCGGAGCCATCACCTGCTGCAGTGTCAGTTTGCCGTACTTGCGTTCGGCATAGACCATGCCCGCCACCGACCCCGGCACGCCGATCGCCTTGTAGCCGATTTCGCTGGCGCCCTCGATGACGTTGCCCTGCGCGTCCAGGTACATGTCGCGGGTGGCTGCCGCGGGGGCCTTTTCGCGGTAGTCGAGGAAGTGCGTCTTGCCGTCGGCCATGCGGATCAGCATGAACCCGCCGCCACCGATATTGCCCGCGGGAGGATGCACCACGGCCAAAGCGAATCCGGTGGCTACTGCGGCATCCACCGCGTTGCCCCCGGCCTGCATGATCTGGAGCCCCGCCTGCGAGGCCAACTCATGCGAGCTCACCACCATGCCGTGGGCGGCATGGACGGGACGGGTGGAAGCCGCGACGGGCGGCGCCGCGCTCATCGCCAGAGCCGCCAGCAGCAACAAAATCAATGATTTATGCGGGGATCGCATGCAAGTTGAGCGTCCGAGACAAGGTCGGACTCTTGAGGCTAGCCGAGCGGGACAAGCAGAGTCAAATCGGAGCGTCGGCCTGGTGGTGACAACTTCACTGGGAAAATCAGATCTCTGGTACGCCGCGCGGGTGCAACTGCGCGGGATCAACGCCGGTTTGCTGCGCGACCAGCCAGGCTTCTGCTTCGGCCATGGTTCGGAATACCCGGATGGCGCGAAAATACCGTCCGGCAAAGACCTCGAACACACGCATCATGCCGAACATAGCGTCACCGGGGGCAACGACGGCACAAACCCCAAATTGAATCTTTTCGCGAACAGCGCCAAGTTCCGCGCTGACGGCACCCAGTTGGGCGCTTGCCGGCAGCCCATCCGCTTCAGAGACGTCCAACAGCACATCCAGGGGACCCGAAGCGGCTGGGTCGTCCTTTAGCGTACGAAAGTGGTCCACCACTTCCGCGAACTTCAAGGGACTGCTGCAGGTCGTGCGAATGACCTTCCTGTCCGCATCAATTCTGTAGGTCACTGGCATGGCCCAACAACTCCAACGAGAAGGCTAACATAGGTGCGAATGTTGGTTGTTCGAAGCAGACGGTACGACCCTAAGAAATTTTCTACCGATTCGCGGGGCGCCGCCTTAACGTTTCTTGGCGCGGACTTTGCGATTGCGCTTGACCGCCGTCTTCTTCCTGCTTTTTTTCTCCCGATCGGGCTTTCGAGCTTTTTTGCATGCATTGGCCGCAACAATCGCATACGACTGGCCGATCAGGTCCGACAATTCGTCATGGCGCAAGGCATCCAGTCGGTCGAGCATCACCCAATGGTAGCGCCCGAGATAAGGCGCCGGATGAATGCCTTCGCGCTCAATCAGTTCGGCGAACGTCTCCGGCGTGCACTTGAAGGTGAGCCGCAGGCGATCCAATCCCAGCACGGCAAACATTTTCCCGTTCACTTTGAAACAAAGAGCATCGCCCCACTGCAGCTTTTCGGTTGCCCGCTCGAAAGCGAGGCAAAATTCGCGAATCTCATCCACGTTCATCGGATTCTCTTCTGAATCGGAATTGCTCTCCGGCGAATCAAATTCCAAAAGGAGATTGGAAATGCAAACCCGCCAGCTTGGCAACTCAGACCTGCACATTACACCGGTCGGCTACGGAGCCTGGGCCATTGGCGGCTCGGGCTGGCAATTCGCCTGGGGATCGCAGAATGACGACGATTCCGTCGCCGCCATCCACCGCGCGCTCGAACTGGGCGTGAACTGGATCGACACCGCCGCCGTCTACGGCCTGGGCCACTCCGAAAAAGTCGTCGCCCGCGCCCTCCAGAACTGGTCCGGCCCGCGGCCCTACGTCTTCACCAAGTGTGGTCTGCGCTGGGACTCCAGTGGCCAGGTGCAGAAGGTTTTGAGCGGCGATTCGATTCGCGGCGAAGTCGAGGACAGCCTGCGCCGCCTCGCCATCGACGCAATCGATCTTTACCAGATTCATTGGCCGCCCGATCCGGATTCATCCCAACTGGAAGAAGGCTGGTCTACGTTGAGCGACCTGAAGCGCGAAGGCAAGGTGCGCTGGATCGGGGTTTCGAACTTCAATGTGCAACAACTCCGCCGGGCCAGCGCGATTGCGCCCGTCACTTCCCTGCAACCGCCGTACTCGCTGCTCCATCGCGAGGTCGAGGGCGAGATTCTTCCTCACTGCCGGCGCGAAGGGATTGGCGTGATCGTATATTCGCCCATGGCTTCCGGTCTGCTAACCGGCGCGATGACTCGCGAGCGCATCGCCCAGCTGCCGAAAGATGACTGGCGCCAGGGATATTCCGACTTCACCGAGCCGAACCTCTCGCGCAATCTTGCGCTGGTCGATCGCCTGCAACGGATCGGCCGCCGCCACGGCCGCTCCGCGGGCGAAGTCGCCGTCGCCTGGACGCTCCATAATCCGGCGGTGACCGGAGCCATCGTCGGCGCTCGCAACGCGCGGCAGGCCGAAGGCGTCATGCATGCCGGCGACCTGCGGCTCAGCGACGAAGACATCCGCGAGATCGAAGGCGTCTCGGCCGAAACCGCGGCTTAAGAGCGACTGATCCGATCCCGGCGGCTACGGCTTGTGCTTCCAGTGGCCGGCGTCGCAGCAAACTCGGGATCAATGGGTGGACACCGATGGGCTTGAAGCGAAGAACGTGGGATCGCTGGGGCGAGATTGACGGATGAGAGTTTTGATCTGCGGGGCGGGGATTGCGGGTCTTACGCTGGCATGGCGGTTGCAGGAACTGGGGCACCTGCCACTGCTCGTCGAGCAAGCCGGCGGCCTGCGCGAAGGCGGTTACATGATCGACTTCTTCGGCTCAGGTTTCGATGCAGCTGAGAAGCTGGGATTGGTGCCCGCGTTGCAGCGAATTCACTATCCTGTCGCGCACCTCGCTTTCCTGGATCGCACGGGCGCCAAGCGATTCTCATTACCTTACGAAGTCCTCCGGAAGCGCCTTTTCGATGACCGCCACTTCAACTTCTTGCGTGGCGATCTGGAGCGTGTTCTCTTCTCCCAAGTCGAGGGGCGGGTTGCACTCCGCTTTGGAACGACGGTGGAGGCAGTTCATCAAGACGGCAGACAAGTGCACGTGGACCTGAGCGACGGGTCGAGCGAGGAGTGCGATGTACTGGTTGGAGCCGATGGAATTCATTCCCGCGTCCGGTCTCTGGTTTTCGGAGAGGAATCTCAGTTCATTCGGTTTCTTGGTTTTCATGCGGCGGCTTTCATACTCGAGAAGGTCCCGCAGGCGCTCGACTCGACGGACGCCTTCGAGACCCTGACTGTCCCCGGTCAGCAAGTTGCGATTTACCCGATCCGGGAGGGGCGGCTGGCGGCCTTCTTCGTTCACAGCGCTCAAGCTCCGGCGAGAAGTACTTCGCGGGAGGCCGCGCTGCACGAACTGCGCGAACGTTACGGCAATATGGGCTGGATCCTGCCGGCACTGTTACGCGAGGCGGGCAGCGTTCCGGAACTATACTTCGACGATGTCTCGCAAATTGAAATGCAGAGTTGGAGCTCGGGCCGCGTGGTTTTGGTCGGGGACGCGTGCCAATGTGTATCACTCCTCGCGGGACAGGGAGCGTCCATGGCGATGGCCGCAGCCTATATCCTCGCCGAGACTTTGAACGCCGAGGACAACGTCGCGGAGGCGCTGCAACACTATGAACGGCGGCTTAAACCCAGCATTCAAAAGAAACAGGCCGCCGGGCGCAAGATGGCGACCTGGTTCGTTCCGGAGTACTCCTTTCGCATCAGGCTGCGGGATGCCGCTCTGCGCTTAGCGGTTTGGCCGGTCGCATCGTATTTCGTGCGCAACAGCCTGGCCGGAGACAGCGTCTTTCAACAATAGAATGCTGCCCACACCAAAGGCCCGTTCTCACACTTCCTGCCGAGCTTCTCCCAGCGATACGCTGACCTCCATCTTTTTCTTGTTGCGGTAGATGGTTAACTTCACGGTGTCGCCGGCGCGATGGTTGTCCATCATCTGCGCCAGATCCTGCTCGTCTTCCACCTTTTGACCGTCGATGGCCACGATCAGGTCGCCGCCCAGCATGATGGGAATATTTCCCAGATAGGCCCGCTCGGTGCCGCCGTGCAGGCCCGCTTGATCAGCGGAACCGCCCGGAATCACCTGCACAATCAGTAATCCGTAATCGACGGGGAGACCAATTTCATCGGCCAGTTCCGGGCTGATCGGAATCGTGCGCACGCCCAGTGCCGGACGCCGCACCCGCCCCAGCGTCATCAGATCATTGAGCACTGCCTTGGCTGTGTTGATGGGAATGGCAAAGCCGATTCCGGCGCTCTGGTTGGCGTTGGAAAGAATCATGGTATTGATGCCGATGACTTCGCCGTGCCAGTTCATCAGCGGACCGCCGGAGTTGCCGGGATTGATGGCCGCGTCGGTCTGAATGGCTTCGTCAATCATGGCGCCGTTGGGCTCGCGCACCGGGCGGATCGAACTCACAATGCCGCGGGTCATGGTCCCGGCCAAGCCGAATGGATTCCCAATGGCATACACTTTCTGGCCCACCTGCAGGTTGCGCGAATCGCCCAGCACGGCCGGAATCAGGTCGGGGGCCTTGATCTGAATCACGGCCAGATCGTGCGGCGGATCGGTGCCCACCACGGTCGCTTTGTACTTCTTGCGATTGTGCAGCGTGACTTCCACCTGCCGGGCGTCGGCGATAACGTGGTAGTTGGTCAGGATGTGCCCCTCTTTGTCGATGACGAAACCCGACCCCTGGCCTTCCTGCGGCACCAGGCCGTAGAAGAAGTCGAACGTCATGGCGCGCGAGGTGACGTTTACCACCGATGGAATGTTCTTGTGGTAGACGGAAATATTGTTTTGCTCTTCGACGTCGAGCGACTCGCCCGGCGCCGCCTCGGTGATTTCCACCTGCGCCGGATGACTGAACCAGTTCGAGGGATGGAATCCCCCGGACTGCGAGTTCGAGCGCCAGGTTGTGAAGTAGAAGAATCCGCCGGCAATCGCCAGCGCCAGGATCAAAGGCCGTATGAGTTTCATAATTCAGACCACCCGAGAGTAAGTACGATGTTGGGAAGGAAAAAGGTTCCCAGAATTGATTCTAAACTCTGATTCTAAATGTTGCTCCGTTTGCACTACCTCACCCTTGACCTCAAGTATGTGATTCCAAATATATTGAAAAACCGGCCGATGTTGTTATAGTATGGCGCTCCCACGGGCCCTCGGGCCAAGTAAAGGGTTGATCGGACCGTTCCTCCTTCCTCCTGTCCGTTCGATCTCCATGGGCGCTGTACATCCCGCAGAGGTGTCGCTATGCGAGCCTACTTCACTTCGTCTCCGAAGTTCCATCGCTTTGTCATCCCGGTAGCTGTGTTCGTCAGCCTGCTCACAGCCATGGTCGGGACCGTCCCCGCGTTCGGCCAGGAGCAAGCGCAGGGCGTCGCGGCTCCGCGCCCGCTGATCACCGCGGCCATCGATGAGTCGCGCCTCACCACGTTGCAGGGCAACACGCATCCGCTGGCGCGTCCGGAATTTGATTTGGGGACTGCGCCCGCAAGCCTGCCCATGGAGCGCATGCTGCTGGTCTTGCGGCGTAGTCGCGATCAGGAGGTCTCCCTCCGCAAACTGCTCGATGAGCAGCAGGACAAGAATTCTTCCAACTACCACGATTGGCTCACTCCCGAACAATTCGGCGCGCAGTACGGCCCAACCGACGCCGACCTGCAGACGATCACAAGCTGGCTGCAATCGCACGGATTCCAAGTGGGATCCACCAAAGGACGCACGGTGCTGGAGTTCTCCGGATCGGCGAGCCAGGTTGAGGAAGCGTTTCACACCAGCATTCATCGATACCTCGTGAACGGCGAGCAGTATTGGGCGAACGCGAGCGATCCGCAGATTCCGGCTGCGCTCGCGCCGGCGGTGGCGGGAATTGTTTCTCTCCACAATTTTCCGAGAAGGGCCATGAACCATTTCGTCGGGACGTATTCCGAGGAAACGAAACAACTGACTTCGTCACAGCCCAACTACACGTTTTCCTGCGGCGGCGGTCAGACTTGCTATGGCTTGGTTCCCTACGATTTCGCTGCGATCTATGACGTGCTGCCGCTTTGGAATGCCGGCGTCAACGGCACCGGGCAGACCATTGCGATCGTCGGACGCACGAACATCAATCCAGCCGACGCAACCAACTTCTGGTCACTATTCGGGCTCAGCGTTCCACAGAACAAGCTGACGGTCACACTCAACGGGCCAGATCCCGGAATCAATGGAGACGAAGGCGAGGCGGATATCGACATTCAGTGGTCTGGCGCCGTCGCGCCACAGGCGCTGATTAACTTCGTCACCTCGCAAACCACCAACACAACCGACGGCGTAGACCTCTCCGCGGTGTACATCGTCGAAAACAATCTGGCCCCAGTCCTGAGCGAAAGCTACGGCGAGTGTGAGCTCGGGCTGGGTACGGCAGGAAATCAGTTCTATTCCGCCATCTGGGCACAAGCCGCGGCCCAGGGTATCAGCGTGTTTGTCTCCTCTGGCGACGATGGCTCGGCAGGTTGTGACGACCCCGGTGGACCGGCGCGGTATGGCCTGAACGTCAACGGAATCGCCTCTACGCCGTTCAATGCCGCCGTCGGAGGCGCGGATTTTAATCAGTACAAGAACTGGTCCACGTACTGGAATTCCTCAAATAACCCAACCACTCAACAATCCGCGAAGGGGTACATTCCAGAAACAACGTGGAACAACTCCTGCACCAACTCTCTCGCCGTTACGTTGGGATACGGAAGCAACCCCGAGCAGGCGTGCAACAACCCGCAAATGATTCAAGCCGGTGGATTGATCTCTGTCGCCGGCAGCGGTGGCCCGAGTAACTGCGTGGTAAACACCCAGGGAGTCGTCGGCAGTTGTACCAGCGGCTATGCCAAACCCTCATGGCAGACCGGAACCGGGACACAGACGGATCAAGTGCGCGACCTTCCCGATATTTCGCTGTTCGCAAGCAACGGGTTCCTCGGCAGTTTCTATGTCGTATGCCAGCAGGATCAAACCGGCGGGTGTTCTCTGAACAGTTTTGCGGGATACGGCGGCACTTCTGTGGCATCCCCGGCCTTTGCGGGAATCATGGCCCTGGTCAACCAGAAGATGGGATCGCCACAGGGCGTTCCGGGCTTCGCCCTCTATAAGCTCCCGGCCAAACAGGCAAACGCCTTTCACGACATTCCGGCCGGTTCTACCATTGGCGGGCCGTGTGTCACAGGCACTCCAAACTGCAAGACAAACACATCGGGTGACAATTACGGCATATTGACGGGATACAGCACCGCGGCGGCTTATGATTTGGCCACAGGACTCGGATCCGTTGACGTCGCGAACCTCGTCAACAACTGGAACAAGGCGACGTTCACCGCCACGACTTCGACACTCACGCTGAACAACGGGAATCCCATCAATGTCACTCACGGGACCGCAGTACCCGTCAATATCGCCATGAGTCCGACCGCTGCTACGGGAAATGCAGCTCTGCTCGTGGATGTCGGCCCCGGAACCACCACCGGCCATGCCATCGACTTCTTCGCTTTGAGCGGGGGATCTACTTCGGGCAACACCAGCCTGCTGCCAGCGGGCACTTACAACGTGATCGCGCACTACGGTGGCGACGCCACCTACGGCGGCAGCTATTCCAATTCCGTTAGCGTCACGGTGAGCCCGGAGAATAGCACCGTATACCTGCCCGGGCTTCAGTTGGGTGGCGCCAGTGTCACGACGGTCAAGTACGACGATCCCTACACGCTGCTGGCGGGCGTGGAGAACGCGAGCGGAAAGACCTGCAATCCTCCACCCTATGGCCACATCACCTGCCCGACCGGAACGATCAGCCTCAGCGACGGCAGCGTTTCCCTGGGGAACGGACCGTACGCGCTGGATGGCGCCGCATTCATCCAGACACCCTTCCAGGCGTTCTTCCTGACGACTGGAAAGCATACGCTGACGGCACAATACAGCGGCGACTCCAACTACAATCCCCAGGCCGCGACAGTAGCGATCACGGTAAATCCGGCAGGCACCACCGTTTCGGCTCCGTATGCGTACAACGGAACGGTGGGCCAACCCGCACCCATACTGGTCAGTGTAAACACAACGAGCTACGGAGTCGCGCCAACTGGGACCGTAACTTTTTATGCGAACGGGAAACCCCTTACCGGAACAGCATCCTACAACCCGAACGACGGCTACGGGTACGCGTTCCTACAAGTATGGTTTGATACCGATGCCAACGCATTTCCAACGCCTGGGAACTACGCGATTACCGCGACCTACAGCGGAGATGTGAATTACACGGGCTCGACCTCCTCCCCAACCAACATCACGGTCCTCTATCCCGCTCCCAATATGACGATGACTCCGCAATCTCAGACCGTGAACTACGGCGGGATGGCGACAGTTACAGCTTTAGTATCTGGCGGTAACAAGAAGGCTTATCCGAGCGGAACCATCACTTTTGTCAGCGGAGGTGGAGCGACTCTGTCGGGACCGACAACCTGCACCAACACGACCGATAGCAATGGCTATTACTCGTGTCAGGCTTCCGCGAGCTTCACCGTGACCGACGGATACGGCGTGACTGCCAACTACAGCGGAGACAGTAACTATCCGGCTTCATCGAGCTATGCCGCTATTGCGATGCCGGACTTTTACCTGAATGCGAATCCGTATCAGGTGACCTTGACGGCCGGCCAGTCGCAGAACATAACCTTCAGTGTTGGCTCGATGGCGGGCTTCGCTCAGACAGTTGCCAACTTCAGCTGCTCAGGATTGCCTGCGGAGACAACTTGCACGTTCAGCCCAGCTCAGGTGACCGCAGATCCAAATCAGTGGGTTTCGACTACGCTGACCATCACGACGACGGCGATTGGGCAATCGCGTCGCGGGCTGCGAGCCGCGAAGATGGGAACGGCGTGGCTTTCGATGGCGGGCGTGTTTTTACTGGGCGCATGTTGGATCAGTTTTTCGACCTCACGAAAGCGAGGACTGCCGGTCGTGCTGATGCTGTTGGCGATTACGCTGATCCTGCCGAGTTGCGGAGGAGGCAGCGGCGGAGGCGGGGGCGGAGGAGGTGGCAACAACAATCCGGTACCGACGATTACGTCGCTGAGCCCGGCGCAAGTGGCGGCCGGTTCGCAAATTAATACCGTCACGGTTAACGGTACAAATTTCATGAGTACTTCGTCCCTGACATTGGGCGGCAGTGTATGTGGGGCTTACATGAGCTCGACTCAGATGCTTTGCTTTCCCTCGACAGGTCAATTGACGACGGTGGCGCAACTTCCTGTAGTGGTGACGAACCCAGCTCCCGGAGGCGGCCCTTCCAACGGCGTCAACTTTGTCGTAACCACGGGCACACCCACCGGCGGCTTCAGTATTACGATCAATGCTACTGGCGGAGGATTAACGCGCAGCACGCAGGTTTATCTGTCCGTTCAGTAAATGGATCGGCGGCCCTTCGGCCAGCCTATAAAGCGACGGCTTGATACGAATCGGGCTTCAGGCCTCGGTGCGCAGCTTCTCCCACACTTGCCGGACTTGCTCGCGGGTTTGATCGAGCGAACCGGAGTTGTCGATGACATAGTCGGCGGCTTTGATTTTCTCTTCGTCCGGGAGTTGCGCGGCCATGCGGCGCGCCACTTCTTTGCGGGCGGCTTCCAGATTCATCTTCTGGCGCGCGGCGAAGCGCGCCACGCGCTGCTCGGCGTTGCAGGTTACGACGATCAGCCGGTCGAAGCGCTCGGCGGCACCTGCTTCGACAATCAGAGCCGCCTCGACCATGGCGACGGCGTGCGAGTTCTGGCGGCCCATTTCCTCCATCCACTCCTCCTGGCTGCGAATCACCACGGGATGCACGATCCGGTTGAGTTCTTCGATTCGCGCCTGTCGCACGCCCGACGCACCCTCGGGAGCGGCGGCCGGGCCGAACGCGACCTCGGCCAGTTTGGCGCGGTTCACGCTTCCGTCAGGGTTGAGAATCTCGCGCCCGAAGTGGCGCACGACTTCGTTGTAGACCGCCTCGCCCGGCTGCATGAGCGCATGCGCGATGCGGTCCGCCTGCACCAGGCGCGCTCCCAGAGCAACGAACATCTCTCCCACCACCGACTTGCCGGCGGCGATGCCTCCGGTGAGGCCAACTTTCAGCATTCCGCCCCCAGAGAAAAACCATTCACCACCGAGACACAGAGGCACGGAGAAAACCTCTTTTGTTCCTTTCCTGGTTTTCTCGGTGCCTCTGTGTCTCCGTGGTGAATTTTCATTACATGCTCAAACACGTGATAGTTCCGGCACGCGGCTCGCCCGCCGCATCTTCGCCGCTTTTACCGTGTTGAACATCAGCATGGCGATGGTCAGCGGGCCCACGCCGCCGGGTACGGGCGTGATGGCTCCGGCAACCTCGGCGACTTCGGGATGAACGTCGCCGATCAGGGTTGACCCTTTCTTGCGGAAGCTCTCTTCCCGCTTGGGGTTGCCGGCTGGGGTGCCAGTAAAAAAGCGCTGGAATTCAGCCGCATCGGTCACGGTGTTCATGCCCACGTCAATCACGGTGGCGCCCGGTTTGACGAAGTCGCGTGTGATCATCCCCGCACGCCCGATCGCTGCCACCAGAATGTCGGCGCGCCGGCAGACTCCGGGCAGGTCATGGGTCTTCGAATGGCACACGGTTACCGTGGCGTTGGCGTTCAGCAGCAGCATGGCAGCGGGCTTGCCCACGATGTCGCTGCGTCCCACCACCACGGCTTCGCGTCCGGCGATAGGAATCTGGCTGCGCTTCAGGATTTCGATCACTCCGGCGGGGGTGCAGGGCACGAGTCCGGGCCGCTGCGTGGAGAGGAAGCCGACGTTTACGGGATGGAATCCGTCAACATCTTTGGCCGGGTCGACCGCCATGAGAACTTTCTTTGCGTCCACCTGCGGGGGCAGGGGGAGCTGCACCAGGATGCCGTCAATGTCGTCGCGGCGGTTCAGACCTTCGATCAAGGCGAGCAACTCGGCCGTGGTGGCGGATTCCGGCGGGGTGAGCTTTTCGCTGTAGATGCCGACTTCTTCACAGGCCTTGACTTTGCCGCGGACGTAAATCTCGGATGCAGGGTTGTGCCCGACCAGCACCACGGCCAGCCCGGGGCGCACTCCGGCGGCGGTCATGGTTTTTACTTCCGCGGCAACTTCGCTGCGGATGGCTTGCGCGATCCTGGTTCCGTCGAGGATGGTGGCTGGCATGGTTTGGGTTCCGGCACTAAAATCTTACACTGCCGGACTCGCAGATTTTCCTTCTCGATTTTTGTTTTTCTCCGTTTCTCCGTGACTCCGTGGTGAATGGTTCTGAAGCCGTACCGAGCCCGTGTCGTACAATGCATTCGTCATGATTTCCCAAGACTTGCTCGATATTCTGGTTTGCCCCGCCGACAAACAGGCGCTCGAGTACCGCGAGAAGCCCGAGAGTTTAAAGTGCACGAAGTGCCATCGGGTGTATGCGGTGAAGGACGACATCCCAAACATGCTCGTGGATGAAGCAACGGTCGAGCCATAGCCCGGGCACGGTGCGTGCCCCCCCAGTCCACAACTAAAGCCACGAGTACCCCACTTTCGCGGCAGTTTTGCCGGAGCGGGGATTCTTTTTTCCGGTTCACGACTATAGAAGATAGATCCAACTCGGCTTGATCGCTCCTTGACCGCAACCCTGCAAGACCGCCGGATCGGACCGTTCTTTGGTGGTAACCGGTTCGGAAACGACACATTGTGTCAGTTTTGAGATTACTTCCGGGTTACGGAGGGTATCGGTTGACGCGTGGATCGCCAGCGGAGTTGACCGCAACTTTCGACATTCACAGGGGTTAAATGAATCCAGAGGGGATTGGGGAACGTACCGGAAAATACAAGGTGCTTGCGGCAGCCAAATTGCATGCAACTTCTATAGCTGCCGATGAGTCTAATACGGCAAAGACGTAACAGGTCGGAGTCGGAGGTGATGACGGCCATGCTGAACGAAAAGATGAATGATAAAGACAGATTCACGATGACCGAACTAGCGGCGCTTCGGAGCGACCTGCTTCAGGGTGGCATGATCGACTCCTACGAAGCGGCCGAACTGCTCCAGGTGTTCCTGATGGGGCGCGGCTACGGGGTTTCGGCCAAGGCAGCGCTGGACGCGGCGGGCCGCGTCGAGATGGCAGGGTGCGCCCTGCCGGTGCTGCAGCTTGAGCTGGAGAACCTGGCCATGGTGATGTAACCGCTTCACGCTGCGGGCCGGTGAACCCGCGCCGCGTGAACTGAAACTTTTAAGATTTTGACATTCTGGGTCGCCGATCGAAACAAGACCGACCGAACCAGCTCCACAAAGAGAAAAGCCGGGCCAACCAGCCCGGCTTTGTGGTTTTTAGAAGCAGTTCCAGAACGCGAAACCCTGAGTTTCTACGGCTGGTAAATTTGCACGTTGCTGTAGACGGTGCCATGGAAGGCGTTGGCAAAGCTGGACCCGCCGAAGCAGTACAACTGGCCCCCAAAGACAACTGGACCCGCGTCCGTCATGGCTTGAGGCGGAGCCGTTAGCGTGGTCCATTTGTTCGCCGCCAGACTGAACGATTCGTTCACACTGAAGGCGTTGTTGGAGTTGTCGTTTCCGTCGGCGCTGTAGAGGTTTCCCCCGATGGCTCCGGCGCATGCCCCGTTCCGATATACGGAATCGGCGGTAAGCGTCGACCAGGTGTTCGTGGATGCCTTGTAGCCCTCGGTGTCTCCCGTGACTCCGCCCGAGGTGAATCCGCCGGCGGCCACAGCCGTAGTTCCGATCAATCCCGCCGAAATCTCCGATTTGCCGGTCAACAAGGAGGCATCCGTCGTCCACGTGTCGGTCACCGGATTGTAGCTTTCGACGGTGCTCAGGCGGCTACCGTTGTATCCGCCGATCACATAGACGATGCCTTTCTCCACCACTGCTGCTGCGCTGCATCGTGCCGTGGGCATCGCCGTCTTCGACGACCACGAATTCGTAGTAGGGTTGTAGGCGTAAACAGCATTGGTGACGGTCCCGCCACCGTTGTCGCTGCCGCCGAAGACATACAGGATGCCGTTCACGACTGCACTTGCTCCCTGCGCCGTCGCCGTGGGTATGGGAGCGCCGGTGCTCCAAGTGTTCTTGCCTGGGTTGTAAATCTGGTTGTCCGTCACCCCCACGGTGGCTGTGTAGCCGCCGACAACGTAAATCAGGCTCCCAACCGTTCCGGTCATGGGCCATTGCACTCCGGTTGGAATCGCAGCCCCACTGCTCCACGAGTTGTGCACAACGAACTTTTGCGAACTGGTCAGCGTGGTCGTGCCCGTGGTAACTGTCACATACCCATCACTAGCCCCCGTCGGCACCGTAGCCAGCAGGAACGTCGTGCCCGTCCGCGTGACCGTGGTCGCGGCCACACCGTTGAACTTCACCACCGACGAGGCGCTGAATCCCTGGCCCAGGATGCCGATCTTCGACCCAACCTTGCCGGAGGTGGAGACCAGGCTGACGAATGGCTTCGCGCCGATGTTCAGGCTGTAGAGCTCGCCGCAACCAGCCACTTCCACCGGTTGGCCATTTATATTCACGACACTAAGGCAGTTGGTATTGCCGCCAACATTGGTAGTGCCATAGAGGAGCCCGTTCGTGTGCTGTATCAAGGGAGACAGCGGATTGCCGCCATCTGCGCCGCCGGTAAAGCTATAGAGAGTCGCGAAGGTCCCGCTCGTCGTGATGCTGAAAATCGTGCCATAAAGGCCAATTTCTATGTTGGACGTAATGCCATAGAGCTTCCCATTCGTGGCTTGTACCAGGCTGCCCCAGGGACCGTTCCCCTCCGTAGTTCCATTGATGTTGTGGAGCACGGTATAAGTGCCGCTTGAGGTGATTTTGAATATCACTCCTGCCCCGGCGGTGCCCCCTGCATAGGTGGTGCCATAGAAGTTTCCGTCGCTGGCTTGGATCAGAGCGAAGGAGCCGTTAGACCCGTCGGTGCCGGTGAAGTTGTGCAGCACAGTCACCACTCCGGCCGGAGTCATTTTGAAGATCACCCCATTGTTGCTCGTCCCCCCAGCGGCGGTGTCACCATACAGATTTCCATCGCTGCCCTGCACCAGAGGAGCGTAGACATTTTGGCCGTCAGGGCCGGTGAACGTGTGGAGCGTGGCGAACACTCCGGCGGAGGTGACAGAGTACGCGGTGCTGTTGGCAACAGTTGCCGAGGTTGTCGTCCCATAGAAGATGCCGCTCGGGGCCTGGATAGGCGACCCGTAGGGACGAGAGCCGTCGCCCGCACCTGTGAAATTGTGAAGCGCAGTCGCTACGCCCGCTGGCGTTAGCTTGAACACGGTTCCGTTGTTGCTCGTGGTGCCGCCATAGAAGGTTGCGCCATAAAAGTTCCCATCCGCTCCCAAGGTCAGGCCGCCGTAAGCACCGGTGCCACAAAAGCTGGCGGGACAGCCGCCGTTGCTGAAGTCGAACACATCGGTTACCGCTCCCGAGGTCGTAATTTTGAACGCGGTGCCGCAGTAGGTAGTAGTACAGTCAACAGCCCCGCCATCCCCGCCTGCGGCCGTGAGGTACAAATTGCCGTCGCGTCCCTGCGCAATTGCTTCGATATTTGGATTAACCGGTCCAGGGGTTCCAGGGAAACCATAAATGGTAGTGGGGGTTTGAGCCCGGGCCGGGACCGCGCTTAGCAGGCCGACGGTGAGCGTGGTACAAGAAATTGCAGCCAGAACGAGGCGAGAAACGCGGTTTACAGGCACTTAAGATTCCTCCTAATTCATTGATCCCAAATGTTCCGAACCTGGCATAGTCCCCGTTGGTGCCGCTCTGGAGGCCTCTTGGTGGGGGAGCGGCATGCCTTGAGTCGCGCTATACTATGGCGGCCTTGCCTCCCCCCAGGCAAGCGACAACACGGGCCCCTTCAGGTCAATTCAGGTCATTTCCCTTTATGGCAGCCAATCGCGACCCGCTCGCCGGAAAACGTCTGGATTCGTGGAAGGAAATTGCCGCCTTCTTCGCACGCGCCGAGCGTACCGTCAAGCGCTGGGAAACCGAACGAGGACTCCCGGTGCACCGTGTGCCGGGTGGCGGCCGCAGCGCCGTCTTCGCCTACAGCAACGAGTTAGCCGGCTGGCTGAGAGGACGAAGCGGCGAACTGGACACCGAGGATTCGGCGTCCGGGGAAGTTGAGGATGGTAACAGGGACTTCGCGAGAGCGGGCGCCGTGCAGCCAACGCCGGTTCCGCCCCAGCCGGTCCCGGTGGTAATAAACAGTTGGCCGCCGTCCCGTCTTGCCGCTTGGCTCGTTCCCTTCCTGCTCGCCGCCGGACTGATCACGTATTTCTCCGTCGGCCATAACGGACCCCGCCTCAAAGCTCTCGCCGGCCGTCAGGCATCCACTTCGACATCTCAGGATTTCTACCTCGGCCCCGATTCCGTCGCCGTGCTCCCTTTCACCAACGAACGTGGAGATGCCAGCTCTGACTATCTCAGCGATGGCATCACCGAGTCGTTGATCGGCAACCTCGCCCATGTGCCCCAGCTTAAAGTGAGGTCCCGCGACTCGGTCTTTCGCTACAAGGGAAAGAACCTTGAGCTGCCGACGATCGGCAGCAATCTTGGAGTATCCGTCGTGGTCAGCGGGCGAGTGATGGTGCAGGGCGACACCGTCGAAATAAGCGCAGAGCTTACCGATGTTCGGGACAACACTGAAATCTGGGGACACCGCTACACGGGCAAGAGCGCCGACCTCATCTCGTTGCAGCAGCAAATCGCGGGAGACATTGCTGGAAGGTTGCGCTCCACGCTCAGCCCCGCAGCGAAGCTGCAGGTCATCAATCAGGGCACTCAGGATGCGAAGGCCTACTCTTTGTATTTAAAAGGTCGCTACGCCTGGAACAAGCGGACGCTCGCGAACCTGAAGACGGCCATCTCCTGTTTCAATCAAGCCATCGCCGAAGACCCCGAATACGCTCTGGCCTATTCGGGCCTGGCCGACGTTTATTCAGTACTGCCTTTTTATTGGGGCAATCCCAGCGAAGACTATGCGAAGTCGAATGCTGCCGCCCGCAAGGCCCTGGAGTTGGACTCGACTCTGGCTCATCCCCATGCCGTTCTGGGCAGCAACGAGATGGGGTACGACTGGGATTTTGCCGGAGGAGAAGCTGAGTTCAGAAAGGCAATTGAACTCGACCCCAACGATGCTACCGCCCACCAGTGGTACGCCGAAGACCTCAGCACCATCGGGGACCGGGAGCAGGAGGCGTCGGCGGAAATTAATCGCGCTCATCAACTGGATCCGCTTTCACCCATCATCAGCCGGGTCATCGGAAGTATTCAGGTTTCGGCACGGCACTACGACGCGGCGATTTCCGTCTGCAAAGAGCTGGAGAATGAGAATCCGACATTCGCTACGGCTCATGACTGCCTGGCCTATGCGTATTGGGGGAAGCGCATGTATCCTCAGGTCATTGAGGAATGGAAGGCCTACGGACAACTCACCGGCAACCCAGAGGATTCTGAGTTCGCGGCTGCGCTGGACCGCGGCTTTCGTTCCTCAGGATGGAAGGGCGCGCTCACCCAGGCCATTGAAACCCTGCAAGCCCGACGGAAGACCCACTACTATTCTCCCTGCATGATTGCCCGCCTCTACGCCGACCGGGGAGACCAGGAACAGGCTTTCCAATGGCTCGACACCGCCTATCGGGAGCACGACTGGCAGCTCATTGGTTTGAAAACACAATTCCAGCTCGACCCGCTGCGCTCCGACCCGCGGTTTGCGGAACTGGTGAGCAAAGTCGGATTGCCGAAACCGCAATGATGCAGTTGGAGAAATCAGAAAGTGCCCGGTTGTCCGTAACGGTTTGAGGTAAGCGAATCTGCGGCAAACCTGGAGCGAACAAGCTTTCTTCCGGTTCGCTATGCGGCACTCTCGCATCTCGTCTCAGAACTGCAGCTTGATCGTGAACTGCGCGGAGCGCGGACCGCCTAATGGGTCAAGTTAGCGAACCGGGCTTTCGTCCTTTTTGCCTTCGAGCGAACTGTTTGCCGTCACGACGCCGCCTTGCAATGCGGGTTCCCGAGACTCCCGACACGTGGACCGGATGCAATCGGTCCACGCTCGGGCGGAGACGAAGGCGCAATACTCCCGAGAATCGCTCTGATGCTGATTGGGTAAAGCCGCCGCCCAACCATTTCACCTACCTTCGTGCCTTGCTGCTTAATCCCCTGACGCTTCGAACAACCCCCGCCACTGGTTCCGTTCCAAAATGGTTGGAGCCTGGGGCTTGAAAGGTCAGTGTGATATTGGAAAACTTGTCGTCCGTGCCACCCGTGATATCTACCGTCAAAACTGACGGTGAAAGTGTGGACGAGATGGTCCCATTCCCCATAATTGTGGCCGTACCGCTGATTTGAAATCCGTTCGTGATCGGCGTAACCGCGGCATTGAAGAGAGTGATATGGTGAGTATGGGCTCCCCTGGTGGCCGGATCAAAGCTTCCGCCATTTTGGGTAATGCACCAACCATCCGACTCTTCCATGTTCAAGTCCGTTGAGAAATTGGCCTTGCTTGTTCCCTTTAACGTCAAAGACCATGGGCCTCGAATCTCGTACGGACCAGTTGTTGTACCGGTTGAGCTAGTGCTTTGGGGCGAATAGGCATTAATCTCACCCCTGAATATCGTTATTGCCGAAGTCTGAGCCACGGCGCCCACGCTCGCTGCCAGTACCAGAACCGCGATGGTCAGCACTGTCCACTCGAAAGCTCTGCTTTTCATGAAAAACCCCTCCAATTTGTCAATTTGAGATTTCACTTGAGACGCAGGCACACAATCGGACACTTGGATGGGTACCCTCAAGCGGTAAGGCGCAGAACCGCGGCCATTCCCTCAACTTGCCGCCGAATGCGGCGTTTTGCCGTGCCTTTGCGGGCAGACGGGGCTACAATCTTGGCTCCCGGGGTCGTCATGACCGCGGACCAAGCAGGAGAACGCGATGGGCGAACCATCCCTGGGCACCCCACCATCCGAGAGACCACTTGAAGACCGGCTGGATTCGTGGAAGGAAATCGCGGTGCACCTCGACCGCGACGTGACCACGGTCCAGCGCTGGGAGAAACGGGAGGGGATGCCGGTTCACCGGCACCAGCACGACAAGATGGGCTCGGTCTACGCCTCTCGTGCGGAATTGGACGCGTGGGCCCGCAGTCGGAATCTTCGACCAGCGCAGGAAAACGGCAACCTTGCCCCCTCGCCAAATCCCACTGCACCGCCGCGCTCGGCGACATCGACCTCTCTAACCCGGCGGCTGCTCTCGCTGCTGGCTGCGGGAATCGCGCTGGCCATGCTCACAAGCCTCTGGTTTCGGAGAACGGAATACTTTTGGCGAAGCCCCATCGCGGACGCGCGATTTCAGTCAGTTACGGACTTCGGCGGAGTGGAGCAGGACGCGGCCGTGTCCCGCGACGGCCATTTCGTGGCCTTTCTGTCAGACCGTGACGGACCAACGGATGTCTGGGTTACCCAGGTCGGTTCGGGTGAGTTCCACAACCTGACCCATGGGAAGTGTTCCGGAACTCGTTAATCCGTCGATACGAACCCTGGGGTTCTCGCCCGATGGATCTCTCGTCACGTTTTGGGTTCGCAAGCCAGGCGGATCCGAGGGGGGCGACATCGGTATCTGGTCGGTGCCTACTCTGGGCGGCGAGCCGAGGCCATACCTTGAAGGCGTGGCCGAGTTCGACTGGTCGCACGACGGCTCCCGACTCGCCTACCACACGCCCGGCCCCGGAGACCCGCTATTCGTGTCGGACCTCGGCGTTCGATCGGAAGGCCGGCACATCTTCACTGCGCCGGCCGGGCTCCACTGTCACTTTCCGTTGTGGGCGCCCGACACCAAATTCATCTACTTCGTCCAGGGTTCTCTCCCGGATAAATTGGACATCTGGCGCATTCGTCCAACCGGTGGGACTCCTGAACGGATCACGTCCCACAACGGGCGCGTCAGTTACCCGGTCCTATTGGATCGGCGCACGCTGATCTACCTGGCCAGCGATCCCGACGGTTCGGGTCCATGGCTTTATAGCATGGACGTGGAGCGGCGCATTCCCCACCGGCTGACCTCTGGGCTTGACCGGTACACATCGCTGGCGGCCAGTGCTGACGGTCGCCGTCTGGTTGCCACGCTCGCAAGTCCGAAGACGACACTCTGGCGGCTGCCGATCGCTGATTCAGCCGCGGCGGCCTCGGCGCCTGCTCGAATCTCGCTGACGACCAGCACCGGATTCTCCCCCCGGCTGGGTTCCAATTATCTTTTGTATGTTTCCGGGACCGGCACGAGCGAGAGTATCTGGAAGCTCGCCAACGGAACTGGCACGGAGCTGTGGAGTGGTCTGGGAGCGCAAATCTTGGGCGCCCCGGCAATCGCTCCCGATGGAGGTCTGATCGCATTCTCGGTCCGGCAGCACGGGCAGACGTTTCTGTACGTGATGCAGGCCGACGGCACCAACGCGCGGATTGTGGCCGATTCGCTTGATCTGCAGGGCGCCCCGGCGTGGTCGCCCGACGGCCAATCGATCATCTCGGCGGCTGACGATCACGGCGTCCCGCACCTCTTCCGGGTGCCGCTCGACGGTCGCCCCCCCGCTCTCTTTGTCGGGGAGTACGCGCTCGATCCCGCGTGGGCGCCCGACGGCCGTTTCGTTGTCTACTCGGGACCCGACATCGGTACAACCTTTTCGGTGAAAGCCGTCACCGCCGAGGCTGCAGCGCATCCCCTGCCCGCTCTGACCCTGACTCGGGGAGCTCGACACCTTGCCTTCCTGGACGGAGGGCGCGCACTCGTGTTCCTGCGAGGAGAGATTCGGCACAAGAATCTCTGGCTCATCGACCTGGAGACGGGCGTCCAGCGGCAGTTGACCAACCTCACTCCCGACTTCGATATTCGCGACTTCGACATCTCCCCCGACGGCCGTGAGGTCGTCCTCGAACGAGTGCAGCAGCAGTCGGATGTGGTCCTGCTCGATCTCCCCCGCCCATAATTCAGCAGGTTGCGCGGAAAACCGGGGGGACCGGGGACATCCATGATAAGCAAAAGTCAAGAGGAGACGGAGGTCTGGTAGCGGGTCAGTTTGATTTCCACAGGTAATGCAATCATCTCAGCGTTAGCAATGCATAGTCCGGTAGCAGGCTGCTGAAAAACTCGAATCGGGGCCCAGTTTTGAAAGGGCGCGGCTTCTAGCCGCGCCGTAAGTGCCGTAAAATCAGTCGCGGCTTTAGCCGCTGCGGGATCGCTCGATCAACAAAGAGAGTTTTTCAGCAACCCGTTAGGGCTGTCAGCAGCCAAATTTTGACGCCAGCATAAGTCCTTGGGTGGCCCATCCTTTGCGTTCTTTGCAAAGGGTGGGTACCACGAACGCATGCACAACGCGCCGCAGCTCGTACCCAAAGCCCTCCCGGTTGCAACCGGTCCCATCTTCGCGTCGCGGAGTGGTTCTGTCACGCCTCAGTTGGGAATGGAGAAAGCGTTCGTCCGTTAAGATAGCGGAGCGAACGTATGGAAGGAACGGAAGCATTTCACTCCAGAAGAAAAAGTAGCCATCCTGAGGCGGCATCTTGTGGACAAAGTACCCGTCTCGGAGCTGTGTGAAGAACTGGGCCTGCGCCCAGTTCTACCGCTGGCAGAAGGAACTGTTCGAGAACGGAGCCGCCGCTTTTCAGTCGCAAGAGCGTCCCCACCGCCAAGTGGAGGAAAAGCAGAAACGGATCGAGTTCTTGGAGAAGAAGGTTCAGACCAAGGACGAGGTCTTAGCGGAGTTGATGGCGGAGCACATCGCGCTAAAAAAAAGTCTTGGGGAACTCTAACCGGTATCTGGGTGCCGCATGATGTGCGGGACCTAGTCGTGGATTTCGTCCGGCGCTGGTCGGAGAAGGCCGAGATCGGCGTCGGACGGTTCATCCCGTGGCTGGGCGTGACCGCCAGCAAGTTCTACGACTGG
This sequence comes from uncultured Acidobacteriaceae bacterium, assembly GCA_963825155.1. GTDB lineage: Bacteria > Acidobacteriota > Terriglobia > Terriglobales > Acidobacteriaceae > Sulfotelmatobacter. The sequence continues at coordinate 231,698 of CAWGRZ010000014.1, forward strand.
CGGCAGCGGTACGGGTGCGCTAACGAGCACAACGGTTGGGTTCCCCGTGACTTCTGGTTGGAGCCGTGGGAGAGAGAAGCAATTATCGAATTCCATCTGAAGAACCCGCTGGAAGGCTATCGGCGGCTAACGTTCATGATGCTCGACGCTGACATTGTGGCGGTTAGTCCGGCAAGTGTTTGGAGAGTCCTGAAGCAAGCTGGATTATTATCCCGGTGGAAAAGCAAACCTTCGCGCAAGGGAACCGGTTTCGAGCAGCCGCTGCAGCCGCATCAGCACTGGCATATCGATGTTTCCTACATCAACCTGTGCGGCACCTTCTATTACTTGTGCAGCATTCTGGATGGGTTCAGTCGTTTCCTAGTGCATTGGGATCTGCGTGAGTCCATGCGAGAAGCCGATGTCGAAGTGATCCTGCAGCGAGCCAAGGAGAAGTACCCGGAAGCGAAGCCGCGAGTCATCTCAGACAATGGCCCACAGTTCATTGCTCGCGACTTCAAGGAGTTCATTCGCATGTCGGGCATGACGCATGTCCGGACTTCCCCTTACTATCCACAGTCGAACGGCAAGATTGAGCGCTGGCACAAGTCACTGAAAAGCGAGTGCATTCGGCCGGGAACACCGCTGTCGAAGATGCGCGGCGTCTGGTCGAGGACTACGTGGAGCATTACAACAACGTCCGCCTGAACAGTGCCACCGGCTACATCACGCCGCAGGACGTGCTGGCTGGCCGTCAGCAAGAGATCCATGCAGAACGCGACCGCAAGCTGGAAGCTGCCAGATGGCAACGACAGAGTCGCCGCCGGCAAGCCGCGTGAAGAGCAAGCGACCAGAGAGGGTTTGATCGCCGATGATCAGCGACCGAGCCGCCGGTAGATGAGCCGCGAATAGCGAAAGGCAGGGAGAATAAAGACCAGAAAAAGGATCGCGGCTGTCCCGTCGAAGCGGTGCAGGCGAAAACCTTCGTAAATCATCATGAAGGTAACCATCCCGAGCATGAACAAATCCACCAATAGCACCACGAACACCGACCGCAGCGACTGGCCTTCGAGTACGCGAATGTCCCAGCCTCGATTTAGAAATTCAAATGATGCAAACGGTCGACTCATTTTCACGTCGAATTATACTCGCAAGTCGGAATCACGGGCCAACTGGATCTTGAGAAACGGCAGGTCGTTGCGGAGCTACAATGATCTTGCCGGGCGAAACGGAAGCGGGCACTGCGGGGACGCAACCATGCTGAGGGATAGCCCGGTGGGCTCATCGGGCCGATGAACGGGGGCGCGAGGACTCGTTCTTGCGCCGCCCAACCTCCATCGGATCGAAAGACCCCATGCCTTGAAAATCCCCGCCCGAAGGGCGGAATACTCACTAACGGAGAACGTCGCTTCTCCAATTCAGGCTGAACCAAGACAGTTCGCACTACTTGCATTGCGTCTTCCCCTCGGGCAATAAAGAGAAGGGGGCAGACTGATTCGACATAAGAGCCGCTGGCTTCCCGGGGGTCTGGTTCGAGCGGTCACGGGACGTTCTCCAATTTGTTGAGCCTGGGCAATAAAAAGCGAGGTCGCCAACACCCTTTTTCCACAGCCTTCCACAAAAAGATTCCCAAATCCTGTGACGAACAACCTTTACCGAGAAAAAAGCAAAGCGCATGCTCGACCTATGCGCGCAGGCTCTACCAACAACTTGTCCACGACCGATTCGATCCATGGCTCCGCCTCCGAAGCTAAGTCCTTACTCCGGAATATTTTAGCTACAAGTCCCTTCGGCTCAAGATTTTGCCCCGCCCCTCCCCATATCAAGCACGCGCAAGTCCTTAAAGAATGAATATCTTAAAGAGAGTCCAAGAAAAAATTATTGAGGTATATACCCCGGGCGCCTAGGCCGTCTTCGAAGAGACGAGTTACTCGTACCGCAGGCTTTCCACCGGATCAAGCTGCGAGGCGCGGGTGGCGGGGATGGTCCCGAAGATGATGCCGACCACCGAGGACACGATGATGGCGATGATCGCCGACAAGCCGGAGATGGGGAAATGGTAGTCGGTGAAAAGGCGCACCGAAACCGGGAGGGCGAGTCCGGCCACGATGCCGACAATGCCTCCCGTCAATGAAATCAGAATCGCTTCGGCGAGAAACTGGAAGCGGATGGCGCGGTTGGTGGCGCCGATCGCTTTGCGGATCCCGATCTCGCGGATGCGCGAGGTCACCGTCGCCAGCATGATGTTCATGATGCCGATGCCGCTCACCAGCAGCGTGACGAAGGCCACCAGCATCCCCACCAGCGTGAGAGCGTCGGCAATTTTCCCCGCCACGGTGAGAAGCTGGGTCAGGTTCTGCACGCTGTAAACCGACTCGGGACGATGCCGGGACTGCAGCACACGCTTGATGGCCTCCGTGGCTGGAATTACGTCCTGCGGGCTGGCCACCGAGAAATAGATTTGATACACCGCCGTGGTGGGGCTAAAGAAGCGGCTGACGGTGTAGGGAATGAGCATGGTTTCATCCTGAATGTCGGATTGCCCAAACGTGTCCACGCTCTCTTTGAACACGCCCACAATCGTAAACGGAAGGCCGCTCAGCTTGATGATCTGGCCGACCGCTGCCGGGTCCGAGCCAAACAGTTTCTGCGCCAGCTTCTCGGTAATCACGCCGACCTTGTTGCGGCCCAGGGAATCTTGCGAATCGAAGAAGCGGCCGGCGAGAACCTTCAGATTGCGTACCCGCGTGTACTCGGGGTCAACGCCGAGCACGAGGATATCGCTCTGCTTCCCCCCACCGACGCTGATGCGGTCTCCTAAAGCCACGGTGGGAGACGCGGCCACGATGCTGGAGACCTGCTCGCGAACCGCCTTGAGATCGTCCACCGTCATGGGATCGGGCGTCGAGTCGATGCGCTGCGCTCCACCCTGGTAGTCGGCATAGATCATGTTCGTGCCGATGGATTGCAGCTGGCGCAGGATGTACTGCTTTCCCGTAAGACCGATCGTGGCCACCAGAATTACTGAAGCCGTGCCCACCGCCATGGCCAGCGCGGTCAAAAGGAATTGCAGCTTGTTGCTGCAGAAGGCGTCGTAGGCGAAGCTCAGGATCTCGTTGACCCCAATCGTGAAGCGGCGCTGAGTTGAGAGAGGTAAAGCTGTTGCGTTCGCCATCGCCAGAATTAGATGTTAAACCCCGCTGCCGAGAGCCGCAATGCGCTCGCGTTCTTGCGGTGAAGCATCTTACCGCAAAGTTCGCAAGGAACTGCCGCAAACGGCTGGGATGGGATCCTTCCGCAATGAGCTTCCAGCCACGGCCACCGCCGCTAGAACCACGATGAGCGGATCGACCGGACGGAAATAGTAAGTCTCGGGGTGAGAGAAGTAATAGGTGAGCGGGAAAAAGAACAGCACGATGGCGAAGCGAACCCCGAGCGCGGAATCGCGCTGAAAGACGCGCCGCAGGCCCAGCAGCCCAAGGATGGTCAAGGTCGTGTTCACGAAAATGTTGGGCGGGTCGAGCGGCTCTTCTTTCAAATAGGCGCGGTCGAAACTCCAGTAGCCGGTCCACATGTAGACGATGCGGCGAAACGTCATCCAGGCGTACCAGGCGGGATGGCTGCCCACATAATCCATGCCCTGGTGGAGTTTGTGATCCATGTAAGCCATCTCGCCCATGCGCTCGTATTCCTCGAGTTCGGCGTCGCTGTGGTTGGGATGGAGAGCGCGGTTCACCCAATGCTGCGAGTAGCCGTTGTTGCCGATGTAGAGTTCGAGTCCGAAACCGCTGCGCACGGGAATGAAGCGGTGGAAGAGTTCGTAGTTGCGCCCGATCCACGGGGAGAGGACGGCGACTCCGGCGAGCGCCGCGGCGAGCATGGGTCCCTTCCATGGCCGCGAGTGGCGATAGAGTTGGTAGAACGACCAAGCCCCAAGCAGGGGAAGAACCGCCAGCACTACCGGTTCGGTGAGTGCGGCGATGCCGCAGAGTGCGCCAAAGCCCAGCCAGTCACGGATGCGCGAAGAATTCTCCAGGCGCCAGGCCATCAGAAACAGGCAACACAGCTCGAGCGTGACCAGGCAGGTGGACCACGCCCAGTCGGCGCCATAGTAAATACCGTAAGGGGAAAGCGCCCATCCCCAGCCCGCCCACTTGGCCACGCGTTGCCCGAACCCTTGTTTGGCGAGGAGAAAAACTGGAATGCAGGTTACGGCGGAGAACACGCTGTTCAGCGAAAGCGCTGCCAGCACCGAGGTCTTGGTCTCAATGCCAAACACTTTGAAAATGCCCGCGAGCAGATACGAGTACACCGGCGGCAAGAGCGCGGATAATCCCGTGTCGGCGAACGGGCTGCCGAAACCGTGTCCGGAGGCGATGGAGCGGGCGATTCTTCCGAAAGCCCAATGCTCGAGCACAAAGGGATCCATCCAGTCGTGGTAAAGAAAAGGGATGACCGCGAGCCGGATCGCGAGGGCCACGATGACCATCAGGACGTAGGGTTGAAAACGGGTTGGAGAGGAAGATTTTGTGGACATGAATCTGCGTCGAATCGAGAGCGAAAATTACCTCAGGGGCTTCAAGCCCGCATGCTCCTGAGACTCTAGCGGCACGGCTGAAGTCGTGCCCTTCCCAGGCCCATTTAATGCGATCAGTTCTGGGCTGAGTCCTTATCCCCAAACACCTCGGCAGTAAACGACTCGATCTTCGCGCCCTTTTGCCAGGCATCCAGCGGCAGGCCGGCTTTGCGGCAAGTCTGTTCGAGGAACGTGATGCGGTCCCAATGGTGTTCTACGGGCACTTGCGGCAGAAGCAGCCCGCGATATCCGCTCCGGCTGATCAGCAGGCCGTGGCGTCCGACTTCCACACCTTCGGCGGGAATCAGTTGTGGAGGCGAAAGGATGCTGAGCTCAATTTCCAGATCGAGAGCTTCGGGCAGAGTCACGGGAGAAAAGCGCGTGTCTTCGAAGGCGGCGGCGCGCGCAGTCTCGGCGACGGCACGATACACCGGGCTCACGGGCAAAACGTACCCGACGCATCCCCGCAACTCGCTCAACAGGTAGAGCGAAGTAAATGCGCCACGGGGTTCGGAGAGATGCGCGGTGGGCGGATCAAGCGGGATTTCGCGCCGGGTTTCGTTCCCGTCTTGGCTCCGCTCGAGCGCCGAAAGAATTGAGTCGTGGGCCAGGCGAAGCAGCAGCCTGCGCTCGTCTGGAGAGAACTCGCCAGATTCCACGGCAACGGGACTAGGTCGTAGTAGCGACATCGCGGTCCGCCTGGGGCGGGGCCGGCACCGGTTTTCTGCGCCGGCTGAGGATAAACGCGCGGCGCCGGCGCTTCACCACGCGCCGGTCAATCTTCGACCAGAAAGCGACAAAGTAGTCGGTGGCCGACACCAGCGACACGCACACCATGAACCAGATCGCCACCGAAGCGATCCAGTGGATGGGGAAAACGTAGTAACTATAGACCGGCACGGCTTTCCAGCGAAGGTCGAGGATCACCGCCACCACCGCCACAATCTGCACTACCATCTTGAACTTGCCGAGATTGCTGGCCTCGATGGTGAACCCCTCGGAGGCGGCGATGGAGCGCAGCCCGCTCACCAGGAACTCGCGGCCAATCACCACGATCGCAACCCACGCCGGCACCAGGCTGGGATTGAGTTGCACCAGCACCACAAACGCGGCCGCGATCAAAAGCTTATCGGCCAGCGGATCCAGCAAAATCCCAATGGTTGTGACCTGCCCGCGCTTGCGCGCGAGGTAGCCATCAATGCCGTCAGTCATAGAAGCTGCGATGAACAGCGCCGAGGCCAGCAGTTCCTTTTCGCCATGTACGCTGCTGAAGCGGGCACTGGAAAGAATCCAGATCAGCAGAGGGATGCTGAAGATGCGGATCAGCGTGATGGAGTTGGGCAGGTTCACACTACGGTGCGGATTCCGGTGGCCAAACCGGAAGATCAAACTGATTATCCTCCACGAGAGGAGGGAACGCAATCAAGAGAAAGGCACGAAGGTTGGATCACGTGTGGGCGGACAGGAGTGTCCGCCCACACGTCACTTTACTTTTTCTGCTTGGCGATGATCAGATCCTTGACTTTGTCGTAGGTAGCCTGCGGGATAATCTTTTTGTGTACCAGATCGAGCTTGGTGCGGTAGGGCCGGCCATCAATGATCTTCTGCGAATAGGCGTCGCCGATTCCCGGCAGTTCCTTGAGCTGATCCTTGGTCGCGCTGTTGATGTCGAGTTTATCAGCCGCAGCAGGCTTTGCCATCTGAGCCGGAGCTGCCATGGAAGAAGGCTTGGCACTAGCGGCCTGCCCGGCCGAGACTGCGCTCCCCATCGCTACCAGCAGCAGCAGAGCGAGAACGATTGTCAGATTCTTGCAGATCGATTTCATAGGCTCTCCTTAGGCGTAAATGCCGCGCTGGCGAATGGTGTAGGCCACGCGGTCAATGGCCAGCATGTAGGCCGCGATGCGGTTGTTGACGTGATGAGTTTCGGCGTAACGCACAACATCTCCGAACGAAGACCTCATGATTTCTTCCAGTTGCTCGTTGACCACCGATTCTTTCCAGAAGTAGCCTTGGCGGTCCTGCACCCACTCGAAGTAGGAAGTGGTCACGCCCCCGGCGTTGGCCAGAATGTCGGGAATCACGAACACGCCTTTGTCGGCGAGCACGTCGTCAGCGGCCGAGGTGGTGGGACCGTTTGCGCCCTCGGCGAGAATGCGGCACTTCAGCCGGTCCACGTTGCGGCTGGTGATGACATTTTCTGTGGCGGCGGGAATCAGAATTTCACAATCTTCGACGAGCAAATCGGCGGTCTCGGCTCTTTCCGCTTCGGGGAATCCGTGCACCGTGCCGTTCTTCTGGCGGAAGTCCACCAGAGCCTGCAGGTCGATGCCGTTCTTGTTATGCAGGCCGCCGCCAACCTCGGCGATGCCGATTACCTTGTAGCCGGCCTGGTGCATCAGCAGCGCCGCGTTGGAACCAACGTTGCCGAAGCCCTGCACAATCACCCGGGTGCTTTCGCGGGACAGGCCAAGCTTCTTGATGGCCTCATCGCACACCACCATCACGCCGCGGCCTGTGGCCTCGCGGCGTCCGCGCGAGCCGCCGATGTTAATCGGCTTCCCGGTCACCACCGCTGTCACCGTCTGCCGCATGTGCATGGAATAGGTGTCCATCATCCACGCCATGATTTGTTCGTTGGTGTTGACGTCGGGGGCGGGGACGTCCTTTTCGGGCCCGATGAATTCGATCAGCTCGGAAGTGTAGCGGCGCGTCATGCGCTCCACTTCGCCCATGGACATCTTGTGCGGATCGCAGATCACGCCGCCCTTGGCGCCGCCGAAGGGAATATTGACCACGGCGCACTTCCAGGTCATCCAGCTGGCCAGAGCGCGGACTTCATCGAGCGTGACGTCGGGAGCGTAGCGGATGCCGCCCTTGGCCGGTCCGCGCGCAATCGAGTGCTGCACCCGGAAGCCGGTGAAGACTTCCAGATGGCCGTCATCCATCTGCACCGGGATGTAGACCGTGAGCTCGCGGTTGGGATAGCGCAACACCCGCCACAAGCCTTCGTCAAGGTTGAGCTTCTGCGCGGCCAGATCGAAGCGGGCGCGCTGGGATTCCCATGGATTGCTTTCTTTGTCCACGTGCGGGGCGGTCATGATGGCCATAAGAGATGCCTCCTGAAATGATGGCGGGTCGGGTGCTGGCCGACGCCGGGAGGGTCCCCGGTCGGGGCGGGCAAACGTTCAGAGTATATGAGGGGGGACGGCAGGGAAGCAAGCGGACCGGTCGTAAGTCGAGTCCGTTTCCGGATTGCCGTCCACATGCTGGAAAACGATGCGTTCGATTTCCAGAGTGGAACTGCGTCAATTGCCGCCGCGTGCCCTCCTGTGATGAAATCTTGTGCCATGAATCGGCGAAGCTTTATTCGACTCTCCGCGGCGGCATACGCTGCCGCGGTTCACCTGCCCCTTGCCTTTGCCGCGGACAGTCCGGCGTCGCTTCGCTTGACTCTGCGGGCGGACCGGCTGGGGAATAAGATCGGCGACGACTTCACCGGGCTCAGTTATGAATCGGCTCAGCTGGCGAATCCCCTGTTCTTCTCCGGAGACAATGCCGGGCTGGTCGGGTTTGTACGGCGGTTAGGTACAACCGGGGTCCTGAGGATCGGAGGCAACACCAGCGAGTACTGCTACTGGGCTCCCGATCCTGAAAAGAAGCCACTGAGTCAGGGTGCCCCGAGCATCGTCGGTCCCGATACGGGACGCAAAGCGGCGCCGCCGGTGAACATTTCGCCGCAGGCCATTCGCAATTTGCGGGATTTTCTCGACGCCACCGGGTGGAAGCTGATTTACGGCTTGAACATGGGCACGGGCACTGCGGCAGACGCCGCGAGTGAGGCCGCGTACGTGATGGACGTGGCCGGTTCGCAGCTGATCGCATTTCAACTGTGCAACGAACCGGATCTGTTCTTTCAGAACGGAATTCGCAAATCGGGTTACGATTTCGCCCAATTTGCCGAGGAATGGAAGCATTATTACGATGCAATCAAGGCGCGGGTTCCCAACGCCCCCTTTGCCGGGCCCGACACCGCGTATAACAACTCGTGGCTGGTTCCTTTCGCGAAGAAGTTCAAAGAGGAAGTGCGATTTCTTTCGCAACATTACTATGCCGAGGGCCCGCCTACGGACCCCTCCATGACAATCGAACGCCTGCTGCGGCCCAATCCGAAATTGCAGGACGAATTCGCGGGTATGAGGAAGACCATGCTGGAAACCGGCTTGCCGTTTCGTTTGGCGGAGACCAATTCCTGTTATTCCGCAGGCAAGGCCGGGGTCAGTGACACGTTCGCATCGGCGCTCTGGGGTGGAGACCTCATGTATCAACTGGCTTCCGAGGGCGGCATGGGGATCAATTTTCACGGCGGCGGCTACGGCTGGTACACCCCGATTGCCGGCACGCACGAAGACGGATTCCTGGCGCGACCCATCTACTATGGCATGCTGCTCTTTGCCGAGGCCGGCGCCGGCCAGTTGGTTGAGACCCAGCCTGAAGGGGTCGAGCAGGCGCCGCTGCTGACGGCGTATGGCCTTCGGGCCCAAGGCGGCGAACTCAAGGCCGCGATCTTCAATAAAAACCTCGACCGCCGGGTTCGCCTCGCCGTGAACGTGGGAGAGGGCGCTCAACACGCGAAGGTGCTGCGGCTGCATGCACCACGCGTGGATGACACGACCGACGTCACGTTCGGGGGTGCACCGGTCGGAGCCGCAGGAGTTTGGTCTGCCGCACGGGAAGAACGACTCCCCATGCAGAACGGGAGCGTGATGGTTGAGCTTCCGGCGGCGAGTGCGGTCTTGATTACCTTCGAAGGATGAAACTCTGACGGTTCTGGGGGCGTGGCCCCGGGACACGGCCACCGCCGATGAAACCTTAGCTTCGGCTGGGTGCCGTTGGAAAATGCGGGGGGTCACGATGCTGCGCTCTGGGCGGGGTATATATGGCAATTATTTTTGGGATACCTCATAGCTAACATATCTGGATACAGCGACTTGGCGCGATCTGATATGAAATGCGTCGGGTAAAATATTGAGCGCAATTGAGTTGCTGGTAAAATATTGTGAGATAAGGGGTTAAGTGATCCACTGCCCGACGAGGCTGGATTCGAATGCCGAGGCTGCGCGGGGGTGGACACGACTACATCTATTTTACCAGTTCAGGGCCGGCGCCCGGGCGGAGAAGCGGTCCTATATTAGCTTTCAGGATAAGGAGTTAGGGGCGTGGGATTATTTATTACTTGACAGCCGAGGGCTGTGGATTTCTTTCCCATTTTGGGACGCTCGGGATTTGAAGATGGTGAGGCGGCCGGACTCTACCGCGTCAACGGCCATCGTCGCGCCAACGGCCGCGCCGTTCCCTACCTCCCCGGCGAAATCCACTTCTTCGCCGCCTACATCATCCCTAAGACACCTGGTACATCCTCCCGCTCGCGGTGTCCCACCCTTCGACAAGCTCAGGGCAGACTCTTGCAAAGTCGCAGGGATGGGGCACCCGGCTGAGGGTTGGTAGGGTGTAGGCGAAAAGCCCCACTTCTCGCAAAGAACGCGAGAAATGGGGCACCCGGCAGGCTCTTGCGGAAGATCGCAGGGATGGGGCACGCGGCGGTGTTCTTGCATTCTGCTCTGGCCAGGACTATTGTATATACAGATTCGCCATGACGAGGTTGTCGATGTTGAATTCACCTGGGACGAGCAGAAGAACCGGGCCAACCAGCACAAGCACGGCATCAGCTTCGAAACGGCAATTCTGGTGTTTGACCTTAAACGTGTCGGCGCAGGACCGTGAGGTCGATGGCGAGCCGCGCTGGCAGACCATCGGAATGGTAAACGGAATTCACATGCTGCTGGTCGCCCACGCACTCGATCTGGGTCTTGATCGGGGTCTTGATCAGGATGAGGACGAGGAAGTGATTCGCATCCTGTCAGCTCGGAAGGCGACGCGTCGGGAAAATTACGGAGAATCTATGCGCAAGGCATCTAGAAAAGTGGAATTGAAGCGGGCGGGACGGGCTCTGACCCCGAAGCAAAAGAAAGAGCTCAAAGCTCTGGCCGCCATGTCCGACGACGAGATCGATACGAGCGACATCCCCGAACTCCCGCCGGGGGCGTGGAAGGATGCGGTGCGGGGCCGATTCTATCGTCCGCTCAAACAGGCCGTCTCCATGCGCCTGGACGCCGACGTAATCGCATGGCTCAAGAAACAAGGCAAAGGCTACCAGACCCGCGCCAACAACTCCTAAGGCAGCGCATGCTGGATGAACTCCGCCGCGCCTGAGAATGTGGGACTCGCCCCAAGGATGGGCGAAAAGCCCCACTTCTCGCGGAGAACGCGAGAAATGGGGCACCCGGCTCCGGCGTCGGCCTTTACGTATGCCTACAGCTTGATTTCCATGCCTTCGGCGGCGGCGCGTACTTTGGGATAGTAGTTGCGCGCTTGCTGCACCACTTTGTCGACGATGGCGTCGGTGTGGTCGGGATCGTGGTGGTAGAGGATCAATTCTTTGGCGCCGCTTTCCATGACGACGTTGACGGCTTCGCGCCAATGGCTGTGGCCCCAGCCGCGGCGGCGGGCTTCGTACTCTTCGGGCAGATACTGCGCGTCGTAAATGAGGATGTCGGCGCCTTCGGCCAGCTTGCGCACGGCTTTGTCGAAGTTGGCGTCCCCCGGTTCGTTGTCGGTGGCGTAGACCAGCACGCCTTCCTTGCGTCTCCAGACGGAATCCCAGGCAGCCTTGGGGATGGTTCAGCCACGCGGTTTTAATCTTGACGCCGTCTTCCATGGGCAGGCAGCCGTTTTGGATGTCGTAGAAATCGCGCCGCGCTTTCATCTGATCAAGGTTGACGGGAAAGTAGGGCGAAGCCATCTGCTCCGCCATCACCTGCTCCAGGCTGCGAGTGCGGCTGGAGGAGTGAAAGAAGAACTGGCTGTTGGGCTGTCATAGAGCGGACGGAAAAACGGCATGCCCTGGATGTGGTCCCAGTGAAAATGCGAAACGAAGACGTGCGCCGCGAAGGGCCGGTCGCCGAACTCGCGTTCCAGTTCGTGTCCGAGTACGCGAAAGCCGGTGCCGCAGTCGAAGATGTAGATCTGGTCTCCCGACGCACTTCGACGCAGGAGGTGTTGCCCCCGTAGCGCAGGTTCTCGGCCTGTGGAGTGGGCGTAGAGCCACGTACGCCCCAAAACTTAACTAGCATAGATTCCGGTACCGCTTAATCGGCAATCCTCGACCGCAAGAATCGTACGGTCAATTCGATTGCTGGTTCTCTCGAATCTGTTTCTCGCGAGCCTGGTTCCTTATGTAGCGTTGGTTCGCCCTTCGATCGTCAGAGCATCGATCGTCAGAGCATCGACGCAGACCGCCAGGTTCCACGCGTTGGCGCAAAATGCTCATAATACTCGGGATATCCACCGATTCTAACGCGTGTCCAGAGACCAACAAGGTGACCAAAGTTTAAGACACCGATTGCGCAGGGACGTAGCCGGGGAATGGCGTACTGCCAAGCGAAATGGACGGCAGGTCGTTGCTCGACGAGGCTCGGCCGGCAAGGCGACGGCAACTACCGAGGCCGATTGCGCGCGCAACATCGCGGCGCCGGAGTGGTCCGCTTGATTGACTTGGAATTCCATCCCGCCTAACATGACGCGACGCATGATTGGGCAGACCATCTCGGCACTACCGGATCGTCGAAAAGCTTGGTGGCGGTGGGATGGGCGTGGTTTACAAGGCGGAGGACTTGCGTCTGCACCGCTTTGTCGCTCTCAAGTTCCTGCCCGACGATGTTGCCCGGGACCCACAAGCACTCGCCCGCTTCCAGCGCGAGGCCCAGGCTGCGTCCGCCCTCAACCACCCCAACATCTGCACCATTCACGATATTGGCGAGCAGGAAGGCCAGGCCTTCATCGCCATGGAATTTCTGGACGGCGTGACTCTCAAGCACCGCATCGCCGGACGGCCCATGGAAACCGAGGCGATTCTCTCGTTGGCTATCGAAATTGCGGATGCTCTCGACGCGGCCCACGCCAAGGGCATTGTGCACCGCGACATCAAGCCCGCAAACATTTTTGTCACCGAGCGCGGCCACGCCAAGGTCCTGGATTTCGGGCTGGCCAAGGTTGCGATGGACGGCAGTTCCGCCAGCCAGATCGCCTCGGCCAACACCATGACTGGCACCATCGAGGAGCCCCACCTGACCAGCCCCGGTTCGACCTTGGGCACCGTCTCGTATATGTCGCCGGAGCAGGCCAAGGGCAAGGAACTCGACGGGCGGACCGATCTGTTTTCTTTTGGCGCCGTGCTGTATGAGATGGCGACCGGGACATTGCCCTTTCGAGGCGAGACTTCGGCGCTTATCTTCAACGCGATTCTGGAACGCGCGCCGACGCCTGCGATCCGCCTCAACCCAAACCTTCCGCCGAAGCTCGAGGACATCATTAACCGCGCCTTGGAAAAAGATCGCGAGCTGCGCTACCAGAGCGCGAAGGAAATGCGATCGGAACTGTTGCGGCTGAAACGCGATACAGATTCCAGCCGGCAAATCCCGGC
>CAWGRZ010000015.1:0-351540 GCA_963825155.1 uncultured Acidobacteriaceae bacterium
CGCCCAGGCTGTCGCGCGTTTTTAATCGCACGGCTGGAAGACGCACTCTGAGGGCATTGATGCGGTGCCCCAGCAGACCAAGCACCCAAGGCAGAATGAATGTACACAGCATCACACTGAAAGCGGTTACCAGCAGGCCAGCTACCCCGATGGACCGCAGTTCGCTGATGGGCACAGTCAAAAGGGCTGAAAATCCGATGGCAACCGTCGTGGCTGAGATGAGCAGCGTCCGCCCCGCTTGTCCGCCAGCAATATCGGCGGCGGGGCCGGGATCATATCCATCGGCCAATGCCTCGCGAAACCGGCTCACCATGAGCAATGCATAGTCGATGCCCAGGCCAAGGCCGAGCATCGTCGCCAGATTCTGCACCAGAATTGACAGCTCCAGATAATGCGCGAGTAGCGCTGCCGCACCCAGCGCCATCGAGATTGAGAGTAGTCCAACTCCCAGCGGCAATAGCGCGGCCACAAGACTGCCGAATGCCAGCAACAGCAGCAAGAGAGTTACCGGCATCGCTCGTTCCTCGGCATGGTTGACGTCATCTGCACTCACCTTGCGAAGATCGAAGTTCAGTGGCGTTTCACCCGTAATCTCCAGTTTGATGTTGGGGTATTGCGACCTGAGCTGACCTTCCATCCGGTCTGCTCTTGCCCGTAGTTCGGGTACCAACGCCTCGACAGTTTCGTCATGCGGGTCCAACCCGACGATGATCAAGGCCCCGCCATTGTTCCCCGTGAACATAGGATCCGGCCAATCCAGACTCGAGACGGCACCCGACACTCCCGGGACAGTACGCAATGAACCGGTTAGGAAGCTCAATGCATCTGCGGCTTTAGCTGAATCCGGATCGGGGATACCGCTGATTACCAGAATCAGCCGGTGGGCGTAGGGAGACTGGAAACGCTGCGCCAGTTCCAGGTCAACTTTGTCGGATTCTCCGCCATCGATGTGAACAACGGTCTCCAGGCGACGTTCGACTTTATAGGAAAAGGGCAGCAGCGCAGCCGCCATAACAAAGCCCAACATCGCTAACCAGAATCGGCGGCGAGCGCCATCATGGCCAGTCTTCATGCTTGGCATTACCATTATTGAAGATCGACCTTGTTTCCTGGTACGTCTGAGAGCAATGAAACGACTCGGTGATCAGGTTGATCCGAACTCATAACCCAAAGGTCGGCTTCGTTAAGGTCGCTGGAAAGCTGTCCCCCCGGCCCAAGATCGAGAGTCTAGGATACCCCAGTCAACGACGACTTTTAAATTACCTACGCAGCTACCTAAGACTTGTTAAGTTCGATGTAAATACTCATTAACGCCGCTCTGGAAAAGGCTACGCCCAGGTTCAAATCCCCCCTTCCGCACCAATTTTAATGCGGTAAATTGAGTTGGGTTGTAGCCCGCCGTTTGGGTTTTTTGCTTCTGTTCCCTTCACTTCTCATCCTAGGCACTTCGGATTGATCCACGGTCCATCGCTGGCGATTAACGGGTGGGCCTCCTCGGGTCCCCATGTCCCCTGCTGATAGTGGTACAGGGGCGTAACGTTGCCCAAGATGGGCTCGACGGCGCGCCATTGCGCTTCCACCAGATCTTGCCGGGCAAAAAGTTCACTCTGCCCGCGCATGGCGTCTCCCAGGAGGCGTTGGTAGGGAGGCATATCGTCGGCGGCCTGCTCGGTAAGAGTAAGTTCCACGTCGCTGCCGGTCATCCGCTCGCCTGGCGTTTTGACCCGCACGCCCATTCCGATGGTGATATCGGGGCTGATGCGCATGCGCAGATGGGCGGAGGTGCCGGGCACGATTTCGCCAAAAGTCTCCATCGGGGGGCGCTTGAATTCAACAAAGACCTCGGTCGCGGTCACCGGCAGCATTTTGCCGGTGCGGATGTAAATGGGCACGCCGGCCCAGCGCCACGATTCGATAAACAGCTTGAGGGCAATGAAAGTCTCGACGGTGGACGCGGCGGCTACTCCCGGCACCGAACAGTAACCGTTGTACTGGCCACGCACCACGTCACCAGGGGCGATGGGCCGGACCGCTTTGAGCAGCGCCGCCTTCTGATCCCGCGCCGCATCATGGTCCTGGCCGGTGAGCGGGTCCATGGTGAGGATGGCTAACACCTGCAGCAGGTGGTTCTGCACCACGTCACGCACGGCGCCGGCTTCGTCATAAAACTTGCCGCGATCTTCGACTCCGAACTTCTCCGCCATGGTGATCTGGATGCTGCGCACGTAGTTGCGATTCCAGATCGGCTCAAACATTGGATTGGCGAAGCGGGTGTAGAGAATATTCTGAACCGGCTCTTTGCCCAGAAAATGATCGATGCGGAAGATTTGTTCCTCGGAGAAATACTGGCGCAGAATCCGGTTGAGTTCCTGGGCCGAGGCCAGGTCGCGTCCGAAGGGCTTCTCCACTACGACTCGCGCATTTTCGGCGCAGCCCGACTTGGCCAGTCCCTCGGCTACAGTGCCAAACAGGCTGGGTGGAATGGCCAGGTAGTGCAAAGGCTGTTTGGATTGGTCCAGCTCCTTGCGCAATTGAGCAAAGGTTTTGGGATCGTGGTAGTCGCCGTCCACATAGCGCAACAGGCCGGTTAGTTTGCTGAATGCATCGTGGTCAAGACCGCCGTGCTTCTCGAGGCTGTCCTGGGCGCGCGCTTTGAGTTGATCGAGAGTCCAGCCGGCTTTGGCCACGCCGACAATAGGCAGATTGAAACCTTCGTCGCGAATCAGCCCCTGCAGAGAGGGAAATATCTGCTTGTGGGCGAGGTCGCCGGTGGCTCCGAAAAATACAAAGGCGTCGGACTGGAAATCCGCCATTAATCGGCCCCCGGCTTGCCGGCGGCTTTTTCGAGATGGCCGCCAAATTCGTAGCGCATGGCCGAAAGCAGTTTGGCGGCATACTCTTCGTTGCCGCGGGAAGCGAAGCGGGTGTTCAGTGCGGCGCTGATGACCGGCGCCGGGATGCCTTCATCTACCGCCGCCTGCACGGTCCACCGTCCTTCTCCAGAATCCGACACGCGACCGGCGAATTTCGAGAGGTCGGGATTCTCCCGCAAAGCCGCGGCGGTCAGGTCGAGAAGCCAGGAGCCGATTACGCTGCCGCGCCGCCAGACCTCGGCGACCTCAGGCACGTTGATGTCGTATTGATAGAGTTCGGGATGGCGCAGCGGCGTGGTCTCGGCGTCCACTTCACGCTGCACCTTGCCGGCGTTGGCGTTTTTGATGATGTTCAATCCCTCGGCGAAGGCAGCCATCATGCCGTATTCGATACCGTTGTGGACCATCTTGACGAAGTGTCCGGCGCCGTTGGGGCCACAACGCAGGTAGCCGTTTTCCGACGTCGAAGGCTGGCCGGTTCGGCCGCGCGTCCGCTCGGCTGAGGCAACCCCGGGGGCGAGCGACTTGAAGATGGGGTCGAGATGACTGACGATGGCTTCTTCGCCGCCGATCATGAGGCAGTATCCGCGTTCGAGCCCCCACACGCCACCGCTGGTTCCACAATCGACGTAATGGATTCCCTTAGTCTTCAACTCGGCGGCGCGGCGGATATCGTCGTGGTAGTAGGAGTTGCCGCCATCGATCACGATGTCTCCGGGCTCGAGCACGGGAGTGAGCGAGGCCAACACGGAATCGACGACCGCCGCCGGAACCATCATCCAGACGGCCCGCGGTTTGCTGAGCTTCTTGGCGAAGTCCGCGAGACTGGTTGACGATTTTGCGCCTTTCGCGGCCAGATCCTGCATGGCTTGGGGATGGGTGTCACTCACCACGCAATCGTGGCCGGCCTTCAGAAGTCGTTGGACCATGTAGGAACCCATTCGGCCCAGACCTATCATTCCAAGTTGCATCGCTCTTCCTCCTTAGAAAAGTAAATTGCGCGCAAGGACAGACCAATATTGTCAGACGAATATTGTTCAGCATTCCAGCGGACCAGGCAACCTGACGAAGCCCTTCCGGCTTTGCCTTCCCATAGTTTAATGCTTCGGAGAGGGCTGTCGAAATTGCTTCTTTCACCTGCGCTTCGACGGAGCAGGAGTGGATTCGGCCCGTTGCCGCCCCGGGCTGCTGGCGCGGGTAAGCTCGAAGGCCGCATTCACTAACGCAATATGGGAAAGGGCCTGCGGAAAATTTCCCAGCAGGCGTTTCTCTTTTGGATCGTATTCCTCGGCCAGCAACCCGACATCATTGCGCAGAGTGAGGAGGCGTTCGAACAACTTTCTTGCGTCCTCGCTGCGCCCCAGCATCTTCAACGCACTCACCATCCAGAAACTGCATGCCAGGAAGGCGCCCTCCCCGGCGGGCAGGCCATCCTGCGAATTCTCCGTTCGGTAGCGGAGCACAAGGCCGTCGGGCATAAGGTGTTTTTCGATTGCTTCGATGGTGCTCCGAACTCGCGGATCTGCAGGTTGCAGGAAGCCGAGCAGAGGAATCAGCAACAGGGACGCGTCCAGATCCTTCGAGCCGTAGGACTGAGTAAAGCTCCGCGAGCTGGGGATCGTACGCGTGTTGGCACACTTCGCTATGGATCTGGTCGCGCACTTCGCGCCAGCGGCCTAGATCACCGCGGTGACCGACTTTTTCCGCGCTCTGAATGGCGCGGTCGAAAGCCACCCAAGCCATAATTTTCGAATAGGTGAATTGCTTCCGCCCGCCGCGCACCTCCCAGATACCTTCATCGGGCTGTTGCCAAATCCCGGCAAGATGGTCGGTCAACGACCGCTGCAAAGCAAAATCAGTGGAGTCCGTAGCGATTCCGCCCATGTGGGCATGCAGCAGGGCGTCGGCGACCTCTCCATAAACATCGAGCTGGAGCTGTTCCGACGCCGCATTGCCGATGCGAACCGGCTTCGAGCCCTCGTATCCGCAAAGCCAGTCCAGTTCGCATTCCGTCAGATTGCGCTCTCCTCGAATGCCGTACATGATTTGCACCTGGTCGGCGCTGCCGGCGGCGGCCCGCAACAACCAGTCGCGCCAGGCACGGGCTTCGTCAAAGTAACCGGCGTTCATTAATGCGAGCAGGGTAAAGGTGGCATCGCGCAACCAGCAGTAGCGGTAGTCCCAATTGCGTTGTCCGCCGATTCGTTCCGGCAGCGAAGTGGTCGGGAGCAGCGACGATCCCGCCCGTGGGCCCATACGTGAGCGCCTTCAGAGTGATCAGTGATCGTTCCGCGGCGTCGGCGTACTCCACTTCCAGTTTTGCTCGTCGCGCCCAGGTTTTCCAGAAGCTGATCGTAGCCCGTAGCGAACTTTCCGGATCGACCGGCTTGGGGGGACGGTCGTACGAAGGCCCGTACATCAGCACAAAGGGCACGGACTCCCCTTCGCTGATGGTGAATTCGCTCACCGTTTTCAAATTCTCACCGCGAAGCGGTACCGCGGTATGCAGTACTACCATATCGGGGCCTGCGATCGCCCTTAGAGCGCCCTCCTGCAAGCGAGTAACCCACGGTATGGAGCGCCCATAGTCAAAGCGCAAGACCAGTTGCATGGACATGGGAACACGTCCCTTAAGACCGCGGACAATGCGAACCAGGGCGGAATTCCGGCCGCGAATGGGCATGAAATCGAGCAGGAGGACCCGGCCGCCTTCGGTCTCGAAGGTAGTTTCGACGACCAGCGTGTGATCCAGGTAACGGCGAGAACTTCCGGTCACGTGTTTCGGAGCGATTACCCAATGACCATTTTCTTCCGTCCCGAGCAGGGCGGCGAAACACGCCGGCGAGTCAAAATGGGGCCAGCATAGCCAGTCAATGGAACCAGCACGACTCACCAGCGCCGCAGTTTCGCAATCGCCAATGAAAGCGTAGTCTTCGATACGAGTGGGCATGACCTTCGCAGAAGTGTAACCCAGGTCGGCACACACAATCCCCAGGGGAATGCCCCTTTTCCGACGGCGACCCGGCGTGGGGCGGGAATTACATCGTTTCCGGTATACTAGGCAGGTATGCCGGTTCTGCAGAATATCGCTGCCATTGCCAAGGGGATGAGCATCACCTTCATGGAGATGTTTCAGCCTACGACGGTGGAAAATTATCCCGACGGCAAGGGGCCATTGAAGGGCGCGCGTTTTGAAGCCCGCTTTCGCGGCGCGCATGTGCTGCAGCGCGACGAAAACGGACTGGAGAAGTGTGTGGCCTGCTTCCTGTGCGCGGCGGCTTGTCCTTCGAACTGCATCTATATCGAGGCGGCGGAGAATACCGCCCAGAATCGCGTGAGCGGCGCCGAGCGTTACGCCAAGGTCTACAACATCGACTACAACCGGTGCATTTTCTGCGGGTACTGTGTGGAGGCGTGCCCGACCGATGCCATTACCCATGGGCATGGATTTGAGCTGGCGACCTTCAATGCCAGCAACCTGGTTTACCGCAAGGAGCAAATGCTGGCCCCCCGGCCAGCACATATGGGAGCCAACGTAATATTCAACCAGGCCGACGTGGATGGTGGGGCGCCGGTACAGATGGTGCCGGGGAGTTAAGCTTCGAAACGGGTTTGGAGTTCAACAAACGCCGGTCCTCGAGACCGGCGTTGGTGCATGTGACAAGAAATTGTTCGTTCGCCGGTCCGCAACGAATCAAGATCGCTAGAGCTAGAGCCCAGGAGCTAACAGCTTGCATGGCTGACTTTCTACAAATCGTGAAAGAACGCGTCGTGGTTTATGACGGCGCGATGGGGACGAACATCCAGAAGCGCAATCCCACCCTGGACGACTATTGGGGCAAGGAGAATTGCAGCGAAGTGCTGGTGTTGAGCCGTCCCGATATCATTCGCGACATTCATGCGGATTTCTTTCGCGTGGGCTGCGACATAGTTGAGACCGACACGTTCGGCGGATCGTCGATCGTGCTGGGAGAGTTCGATTTGCGCGACCGGGTACGCGAGATCAACGTGAAGGCTGCGCAACTTGCGAAGGAAGTGGCGCAGCAGTTCTCGACCAAGGATCGGCCGCGATTTGTTGCAGGTTCGATGGGGCCGACCACAAAACTGCCGTCCCTGGGGCACATTGGCTCCGACGCGATGGTGGCGTCTTACGAAGAGCAGGCCGCCGCCTTGATCGAAGGCGGAGTGGACGTCCTGCTCATTGAAACGGCGCAGGATCTGCTGCAGGCGAAACTCGCCACGATCGGCGTACTGGAAGCCATGCGGAAGGCGGGCAGGCGACTGCCCGTGACCGTGCAGGTCACGCTGCAGGAATCTGGAACCATGCTGCTGGGAACGGAGATCGGTGCCGCCCTGACTGCGCTCGAACCGTTCGAGGTGGACGCGATTGGATTGAATTGCGCGACCGGTCCGAAGGAGATGAACGATGCCATCCGCTATCTGGCGCTGAATTCCACGAAAGAAGTCTCGGTGCTGCCGAATGCGGGACTTGCCGCAGAACGTCGGCGGGCACGCGGTATACAAGCTCTCGCCGGAAGAACTGGCGGAGTATCACAAGCACTTTGTTAAGGACTACGGAGTCCGCATTGTGGGGGGATGTTGTGGCACGACGCCCGAACATCTGAAGGCCGTGGTGGACGCGGTTTCTGGCGTGGAGCCCGCCAAGCGCGATGTGAAGCGCGTGGGCGCGGCATCGAGCGCCTATACGACGGTTCCGCTCGATCTGGAGCCCAAGCCGCTGATCGTCGCGGAGGAAATGAACACGACCACGCGGGTCGAACATTTCCGCAAACTGGTGCAAGGCAAGAAGTATGACGACATCCTGGCGCTGGCCAAGAAACTGGTGAACGACGGTTCGCACATGCTGGACTTGTGCTGTGCGATTGTGGGCGAGGACGAAAAGGGATACATCACTTCGATACTGGAAAAGATTGCCACGCGCGTGCCGGCGCCGATCCTGGTGGATTCCACCGAGGCCGACGTGGTGGAAGAAGCGCTGAAGCGCATTCCCGGGCGGGCCATCATCAACTCGATCAATCTGGAAGACGGCGAGAAGCGGACGTCGAAGGTGCTGCCCATGGCCAAGCGCTATGGGGCGGCGGTCATCGCGCTCACAATTGATGAAGACGGCATGGCGCTCACTGCCGACAAGAAAGTGGCGATCGCGCATCGCATCTACGATCTTGCGGTGAACAAGTATGGGCTCGACGGCACCGACCTGATCTTCGACGCGCTGACCCTGCCTATTTCTACCGGGCAGGAGGAGTACCGCACCGCCGGGATGGAAACGCTGAAGGCAGTGGAGCGAATCAAGAAGGAACTGCCTTTGGTGAAGACGATCCTGGGCGTGAGCAACATTTCGTTTGGCCTGGATGCGTACCCGCGGCGGGTCTTGAATTCTGTGTTCATGCACGAGGCGGTGGATCACGGGCTCGACATGGCCATCGTCAACTACACGAAGATTTATCCGCTGTACAAGATTCCGCAGGAAGAAGTGGAACTGGCGCGGAAGTTGATTCACCGCGACGCCAATTCGGATGGCGATCCGCTGCAGAAGTACATGGCGCATTTTGCGGGCATGAAAGGGAAGCCGGCGGCTTCGACCACGGCGCACGTGGATACGCTCTCGGTCGAGGACAAACTGAAGTTTGCCATTATCAATGGCGAGAAGTCAGTGGGAGAGGGCGCTCACAAGAAGTCGTTGGATGAGTTGCTCGAAGAGGCGCTCGCCAGCTACTCGCCCTTGGAACTGATCAACACTGTGTTGCTCGACGGGATGAAGACGGTTGGCGATTTGTTTGGCGCGCGCAAGATGCAGCTGCCCTCGGTGCTGGATTCGGCGGGCGTGATGAAGGCGGCGGTGGCGTACCTTGAGCCAAAGATGGAGAAGAAGGCTGGATCGCAGAAAGGCACCATCGTGCTCGCGACGGTGAAGGGCGACGTACACGATATTGGCAAGAATCTGGTCGACATTATTCTGTCGAACAACGGATTCAAGGTCGTCAATCTGGGGATCAAGCAGCCGGGGGACACAATTATCCGGGCGGCGCAGGAGCATCAAGCCGATGCCATCGGGCTGAGCGGGCTGCTGGTGAAGTCGACGCTGGAGATGAAGTACGTGATCCAGGATCTGGAGCGGCAGAAACTGGAATTCCCTGTTATCTGCGGCGGCGCGGCGCTGACGCGCAAGTATGTGGAGGATGATTTGCGTCGCGAGTACGCGAATGCCGTCTTCTACGCCGACGATGCGTTCGCCGGGCTGCACATCATGGAGGATCTGGCGACGGAAAATGGCGCGAAACAGACGCGCCTGACCGAAGGGCGAACGGTAAAGGAATACGCGAAGGCTGCCGCCGTAGATGAAGAAACGGGGCCGGTTTTCGCGGAGAGAAGTCCGGTGGTCGGAGACGCGCCGAATATTCCGACGCCTCCGTTCTGGGGCGTGCGCGTGCGCAAGGATTACGATTTGCGCGAAGTGTTTCGGTACATCAACGAGACGGCGCTGTTCAAGAATCAGTGGCAACTGAAGACGGCTTCGCAGTCGGATTACCTGCGGCTGGTGGAGGAGAAGTTCCGGCCGATTCTGCAGGAAGCTGGAGGATGAGGTGGAGGGGTCGGGGTTGCTTGAACCGGCGGTGGTGTATGGATACTTCCCGGCTCAGGGTGATGGGAATGATGTGGTGGTGTATGAACCAGAGGGGCAGCCCGGCTCCGCCGGGCCCGACCGGATCAAAGATCCGGTTCCACACGAACTTCTTGCGCTTTACGTTTCCCCGGCAGCGGGAGGGGCGGCGGCTGTGCATCTCGGACTTCTTCGCGCCAAAGGCTTCCGGGAAGATGGATGTGATCGGGTTGTCTTTGGTGACGATTGGACACAAGGCTTCGGTCGAGACCCAGCGCTTGTTTGAAGGTGGAGAGTACACGAAATATCTTTACCTGCACGGGCTGAGCGTGGAAACGGCAGAGGCGCTGGCGGAGTTTCATCATAAGAAGATGCGCGAGGAGTTGGGGATCGCGGGTCTAGATGCGGCGGAGATTCGCGACCTGTTTCATCAGAAGTATCGCGGGTCGCGGTATTCGTTTGGCTACCCGGCGTGCCCGAATCTGGAGGATCAGACCAAGCTGTTTGCTCTGCTGAAGCCCGAGGAAAACGTGGGCGTGCGGTTGACTTCGGGATTCCTGCTGGAGCCCGAGCAGTCGACTTCGGCCATTGTGGTGCATCATCCGGGGGCGAAGTATTTCGTGGTGTAGGAAGGGCGAGGTCCAGAGGGCACGACGTTTTTTTTCCTGCTAGAACGTGGCTTGCAGGCGGAGAGAATAGCTTCTGGGAGGGGCAACCGCGTTGCCCGAGAAGAGGCCGGCGAAGTTGATCAGGTTCAAGCGATTGTTTAAGTTTTGCACGTCGGCCTGGAATCGGGTGGTGATCTGGTCGTGCTTCCAGAGATCGAGGCCGGCGGATGCGTCCACCGACAGAGACGGTTTAACGCGGCCGCGAGCGAAGTCGACGCGGTTGACGATGGCCTGGCCATATTGTGCGACGGCGTCGGCGATGGTGCCGTCAAACGCCACCGGCAATCCCGTGCCGTATTCTCCGCCGACAGCCAGCCACGCCCGATTCGTGAGTTGATAGCGCAGGCGTGCGTGCAGGGTGTGACGCTGATCCTGGGAATCCCAGAAGCGGCCGTTGGTCTGGTTGAGGGCATTGGTCGCGTCTGAGCCGAGAAACAGGCCTCCGGTCACCGGCAGGTACGCGTTGCCCACAATGTAGGAGTAGCTGAGGAATCCGGAGAAGCGGCGCCAGTGCGGGAGTTCGAGCTTCCCCTCCGCGCCATAGACTGAGGCTTTGCGAAATGATATAGGAAAGCTGATCGCGGTGTTGAGCAGGAGATCGTCGTCTGCGTAGTTGTCGAAGTAGCGACGGAAATAATTCACGTCGAACTTGAGAGTGTCGGCGAAGGATTTGGTCAGACCGAACTCATAGTAGTTGCCGAGCGAAGGCCTCACCGGCAGGCGGAGGACGTTCGGGTTCAACGACACCACCGCGGACGAACTGGCCAGCAAAATATTTTCGAAGGCTGGGGTTTGAAAGGCGCGGTCGTACGAGGCGTGCAGCACGATATTCGCCGACGGGAAATAGCGCGCCACTCCCAGGCGCGGGCTGACCGCGTTCTGATTCACCAGAAGCTGGTAGTGGTCCCAGCGGAGGCCGGCGCTGACGGTCCATTTACCGAGGCGGATCAAATCCTGTACGAAGGCGGATTGTTCCAGATCGAGGCCGCGTCCGGAAAAACTGAAGGTGGAGGGCGTGCCGGGATCGAACTGGGTGGGGTCGGTGATGACGTCGCTGAAGTTTTCGCGTAGCTGAGTGAAGTCGCCTTCGAATCCGGCCTTGAATTCGTGACGGCCGCGGTGATAGGACGCAGTTCCCTTCAAGTATTCCTCGCGGAAGCCGCGGTCCTGGAGGGCGATGATGGGCGTGGATTGCGGGTTGGAATCGAGGGCGTCGGTATCGCTGCGCATCATGAAGCGGAGGTCGGCCAGCAGGTGTTCGGAAAAGATGTGCTGGTAGGAGACGATGCCCAGGGTCTCATAGTTATCGCGGTGCTGGATCTGTCCGGCGGCCTGCTGCAGTTGCTCGTTGGGAACGAGGAACTTGGAGACTTCGCGGCGGAGGGTGAGGGCCAGGCGGTCGTGATTGGTGAAGTCGCGGTCGTAACGAGTCGCGAAGTCGGAAGTCGTGGCGGTGTTGGTGTAGTTCTCGAGGACCGGAGAATTCAGATAGCGATCGGTAAGAGCAGCGTCGGCGCTGACGCCGAGGGCATTCTTTCCCCATTCGTACTGCATGAGCAGGTAGGCGGCAGCGGTGCCGAAGCTGCCGCCGGAGAGCACTGCCTTGCCGTGCAGGCCGGGGTGGTCGTCTTTGCTGGTGTCGACCTCGATGATGCCTCCCATCTTTCTTCCGTATTCGGCGGGGATTCCAGCAGTGTAGATGGTGAGCGCTTCCACGTCGTCGGCTTCGATTTCGGGGCCGGAACTGGGCGAGCGATTGTCGGTGAGCGGGACGCCATCCACCACGAACTGGGTCTGATATTCCGAGCCGCGGGGATGAAGGACAGCGCTGCCTTCATAGACCCAGCCGGGTTGAGAATTAACCAGGTCGGGCAGGGAGCGCCCGGGAAGCGACGCAGCGCGTCCGTTAATAGCTTGCGGGTCGATGCGGTTGCTGGAGGCGGTGCGGCTGGGATCAAGCAGAGTGCCCTCGGCGGTAACATTCACGGCGGTGCTCATAGCGGCAATGCTTAGCTTGACCAGGTATTCGGTGGGGAGCGCGGAGCGGATTTCGATGATCCCGCTCAAGGGAGAAAATCCTTCGCTTTCGGCCCGAAGCTGGTAGAGGCCGAAGGGGAGATTGCGGGCGGTAAGCAGGCCGGCGTCGTCGGTGAGGAGGCTGCGGTGAAGCTCGACAGCATCACTAGAGAGAGTGACGGACGCCTTGACGCCCAGGCCGTGAGGATCGACGACTTTGAGACGGAGCTCTCCGACATTGCTCTGTGCCAGGAGCGGGAGAGCAAGCAGAAGGATTCCGAAATGAAGCAGCAGGCGCAAGCTTTTTGGTCGGGGGGACCCTTCTATGCTACCAGTTGATCGAGCAGGACTCGGGTTACGGAGGGCATCAGCCTGGAAAGGGGAGGTGTTCGCGAGTATTACAAAAATGTAGACAAAATGATGACAAATTGAGGCGGAGGGTAAGGCAAGTTTTAGGAAGATCCGCGTGCTGGCCTGCTTTGCTGCTCGCGGCCGCAGGACAGGGATCGAAGTCTTCAGGCCCTCCGTCACCGGGAGGGCATGAGGGAAAACAGGCGCTCGCACCGCAGGGGGTGTGAGCGCCGTTTTGCGTTGGTGCCTGGCTTCGTTTCGTCCAGGTGCTCGCCTTGGCACTGGGCTCGCGCTTCGCTTTCTCTTCAACTGTTACAATTTCGGTTGTCAGTCGGGACAACAGATTCCTCCTTGCTCCGCCTGCGCGACGCTCGGCGTCGCGTGCCGGAATGACAGGAGATGGTAAGAGTCGACAGCGCCATGAAATGTCCTTTTTGCGGATTTGCTAACGATAAAGTCGTGGACTCGCGCGAGAGCAAGGAAGCCGAGTCGATCCGGCGGAGGCGCGAGTGTTTGAAGTGCGGGAAGCGTTTTACAACCTACGAGCGCATCGACGAAATTCCCTACATGGTAGTGAAGAAGGACGGACGCAGGGAGAAGTTCGACCGTCAGAAAGTGTTGAACGGATTGTTGCGGGCTTGCGAAAAGCGTCCGGTGCCGATCAGCAAGCTGGAGCAGATCGTCAATGAAGCGGAGTCGTTCGTGATCGAATCAGCGGAGCGCGAGCGCAAAACCAGCGAACTGGGCGAACTGATCATGAACCGTCTGCGGCGCTATGACAAGGTGGCTTATGTCCGGTTTGCGTCGGTGTATCTGGATTTCAAGGACGTGAAAGAGTTCATGAATGAGTTGAAGGATCTGGTGAAGGTAAAGGCACAATAGCAGTTCCGCGAGAGCATCCCATGCTGTCCTTCGCTCGGAATGAGAACCTTTCTCAGCCCGGCGGTCGCAACTTTTTCACGAGGACCAAGAAGATATGAGTCATAAGGTAACACTGATCCCGGGAGACGGGATTGGGCCGGAAGTGACGAAGGCAACGGTGCGCATCCTGGAAGCGACCGGGGTTAAGTTTGAGTGGGAAACTTTCGCCGTAGGGGCGGAGGCTTATGCAAAGTCAGGCGAGTACATCCCCAAGGATTTGATCGAGTCGATCGAGCGCACGCGGGTGGGTTTGAAGGGACCGGTGACGACCCCTGTAGGCGGCGGTTTCCCAAGCATCAACGTTGCGCTGCGCAGGAAGTTCGAGCTTTATGCCAACTTCCGGCCGATCCGCAACTTACCCCATATTCCCACGCGCTATCCGGATGTGGACTTGATCATTGTGCGCGAGAACACCGAGGGGCTTTACTCCGGACTCGAGCACGAGGTTGTGCCAGGAGTGGTAGAGAGCCTGAAGATTATCACGGAGAAGGCTTCGACTCGCATCGCGAAATTCGCCTTCGCGTATGGGCGCAAGAATCAGCGAAAGAAGATTCATGCCGTCCACAAGGCGAACATCATGAAGCTGTCGGACGGGCTGTTTTTGCGCTGCTGCCGCGAGGTCGCCAAGAATTTTCCCGAGATCACGTATGGCGAACACATCGTGGACAACACCTGCATGCAACTGGTGATGAATCCCTACCAGTACGACATGCTGGTGATGGAAAATCTGTACGGAGACATTCTTTCGGATTTGTGCGCGGCGTTTGTGGGCGGGCTGGGATTTGTGCCCAGTGCGAACCTGGGCGATGAGTGTGCCATCTTTGAAGCGGTGCACGGCTCGGCTCCCGATATTGCGGGAAAGAATCTGGCGAATCCGACGGCGCTGCTGCGTTCGGCACTGCTCATGGTGCGGCATCTCGAGGAGCACGAGGCATCCATGCGGATTCGGAATGCACTGGAGCGGGTGTACCGGCATCCGGAAAAACTGACTCGCGATATCGGCGGGCAGGCGGGAACGTCGGAGTTTGCGGATGCGGTGATTGAAGAGATGTCCAAAGAAACACCGCGGGCCTGAGTCGCGCCTTACTCGGCAAGGGCTTTGCAAAATGCGCCATTGACTCCAGCACCGGATGGGAGTAAATTCGCCCGTTCTGGGGTTACTGGGGAATGACGCGCACAACACGGCGTGTGGGGATAGTACTCTTTCAGCTAGGTGGACCTGACACCCTGGAAGCGATCGAACCTTTTCTATACAACCTCTTCTGCGACCCCGACATTATTGACTTCCCTTTTGCCCGCATCGGGCGAAAACCGCTGGCCAAGCTGATCTCGACCACGCGCGCCCGCAAGGTGCAACACCACTACGCCACCATCGGCGGCGGCTCGCCCATCCGGAGGCACACCGAGCGGCAAGCGCGAGCTCTCGAAACCGAACTGCGAAATCAAGGGATTGACGCGCAGTGTTTTGTAGCCATGCGCTACTGGCATCCCTTTACCCGCGAAGCGATCGAGCAGTTGCGGGCGGCGGAGTGTGACGAGGTCGTGCTGCTGCCGCTCTATCCGCAGTATTCGTCCACCACCACGGGGTCGAGTTTGAACGAGTGGCAGCGGCTGTTCTGCGATGACGTGCCGGTGCATCGGGTGAAGACTTTCTATCGGAATGCGATCTATCTGGACGCCGTGATCGAGAAGGTAGACGAGGCGCTGGCGCGCTTTCCGGTGCCGGAGCGGCCGCACATTGTCTTCAGCGCGCACAGTCTGCCCATGTCGGTAATCGAGAAGGGCGATCCCTACCAGCGGCAGATCGAAGAGACGGTGCAACTTCTCATGCAGCGCGGGGGATGGGGCAATCCCTACCGGCTCTGCTACCAGAGCAAGGTAGGCGCCAGCCGCTGGCTACAGCCTTCCCTGCACCACACCCTGCGCCAGTTGGGGGCGGAGCAGGTACGGGAGGTGTGTGTGGTGCCGGTGGCGTTCGTTTCCGATCATGTAGAGACGCTGGGAGAAATTAATCATGAGGCGCGGGAAGCGGCACGGCGGCTGGGGATGATCCAGTTTGAGATGAGCGCCGGGCTGAACGATTCTCCGAAATTCATCGAAGCCTTGGGGCAACTGGTGCAGGAGGCCCTGGGGACGGCGGGGCAGTTCGTTCCGATTCTTAGGCCGGTGGAGCGAGTAGCGGTGATGGCCGCCGATTAGCCGGCTGGATTTGAGAGTTTGGGGCGACAGGAGGGAGTTCATGGCGGACCAGGAGACCGATAAGGTCAATCCGAATCCCGAGGCGGCGAGACCAGCCGCCAAAGCGACGGTGGATGCCACTCAGTATGTAGGCACGCCGGCGGTGGGAACGTCGAAGGCCGCGGCGGCTGCGGGCGTGGCGGGGACTGCTCCTTCGACGGAAGTGGACCGCCGGCGACGGCGATTCGTGTGGGTCATGGTGACCGGTTTTCTGACGGCGTGGTTCCTGGCATTCTTCCGCTTCTTCCTGCCGCGCACTCTCTTCGAGCCTAATTCAGTTTTCAAGATCGGCTATCCCTCGGAATTCGCGCTCGGAGTGGACACCAAGTTCCAGCAGAAATATCGCATCTGGGTGGATCGCACGCCTGACCGGCTGTTCGTGATCTACGCCCGGTGCACGCATCTGGGCTGCACGCCGGACTGGAAACCCAGCGAAAATAAATTCAAATGTCCGTGCCATGGCAGCGGATACGACAGCGAGGGCATCAACTTTGAGGGACCAGCGCCGCGTCCCATGGATCGGGCGAAGATCGAACTGGCGCCCGATGGGCAGATCATTGTGGATACTTCGCGCCTGTATCAGTGGCCCAAGGGACAACCGACTCACTTCAATGATCCGGGAGCGTTTTTGACCGGAGTGTAGAGGATAAAGATTAAAGAGGAGCAGGTTCCTCACCGGGCTGACGCCCGGTTTGGAATGACAACAGTTCGAGTGTTCATGGAGTTTTTATAGACCAGGGAATCCTATGGCTGACGAAAACAATCCGAACGGCGGCACCGGGAAAAACGGGAAAGTCGGGCTGGTGGAGCGGGTCACGACCGGAGTGAAGGACGACATTCAGGCCCTCAAAACCGAGATTCCGGCCAAGGCGAAGGAACAGATCGAGGGGCTGAAGGATCCGACGAAGACCCAGGTCTACACCTCGATTTTCCGGCACAAGCACGACGATACCCCGCGCAACCGGGCGCTGGGCGTGCTGTCCAACGTGTTCCTGCACTTGCATCCAGCCAAGATCAACCGCGATGCGGTGCGCTACAGCTACACCTGGGGCATGGGCGGGATCACGTTTTACCTGTTCATCATCCTGACGTACACCGGCGTGCTGCTCATGTTCTATTACCACCCGAGCAAGGTGCAGGCGTTTCGCGACGTGCTTTATTTGGAACACGACGTGCCCTTCGGCAAGATTCTGCGAAACATGCACCGCTGGGCGGCGCACTTGATGGTGATTGCCGTCTGGCTGCACATGTTCCGCGTGTTCCTGACCGGGTCGTATAAGAAGCCGCGCGAGTTCAACTGGAACATTGGAGTGCTGCTGCTGGTGTTCACGTTGTTGCTTTCGTTTACGGGATATCTGTTGCCCGACGACCAACTGGGATTCTGGGCCGTAACCGTAGGCACGAACATGGCGCGCGCTACTCCGTTGCTGGGGCATGAAGGGCCGTTCGGAGCGATGCTGGGCATGACTCCGTACAACGATGTGCGCTTCGGATTGCTGGGCGGATCAATCGTGGATGCGAACGCCTTGCTGCGGTCTTACATTTGGCACTGCATCGGGATTCCGATTGTGGCTTCGGTGCTGATGATTGTGCACTTCTGGCGGGTCAGAAAAGATGGCGGAATTTCAGGTCCGGCTCCGGTGATGCTCCAAGCCGAGGCGGACAAGCCGAGGCGCGGCCCGAAGGCAGCGGGAGAGTGAACCTTGCCGTAGCAGAGCCGCGTTAGCAAGGTTTATGTGGCGACAGCCACGCTCGGCTGTCGACGAGCGCAGCTCGGCGTTTTTTGCCGGCGTCTAGCAAAAGACCCGTCGAGCTTCGCTTGACCGGACGGCCGAGGGCGGCCGTCCCCACAATGACTGGGGAAGAACCACGGAACGTGGAGACTCTATGGACTGGCGACAACTCTGGGAGATTTGCTCGGCGCCGGACAATGTGCCGATCGTGGGACTGATCCCGCTGCTGGCGTTCTACATTTATCTGGCGGTGAAGCAGGCCCGAGCCAACGATCAGTTGATCGAGCAGCTGGAGGCCGATCCCGCGCTGGCCAAGACGCATCATCGCAAGACCTGGCCGTTCAAACCGGGCTGGCAGAAGGAAGTGCACGTTTGGCCGTTCTTGCTGCGCATTGAATTTCTGGCCGCGATTATCGTCACCATTATTCTGATGGTCTGGTCCATCACGTTAAACGCCCCGCTGGAAGAGCCGGC
Organism: uncultured Acidobacteriaceae bacterium; assembly: GCA_963825155.1. GTDB lineage: Bacteria > Acidobacteriota > Terriglobia > Terriglobales > Acidobacteriaceae > Sulfotelmatobacter. The sequence continues at coordinate 17,897 of CAWGRZ010000015.1, forward strand.
CAATCCCAACCTGACCATGAATCCGGCGAAGGCTCCGTGGTATTTCCTGGGGCTGCAGGAGATGCTCGTCTATTTCGATCCGTGGATCGCGGGCGTGGTCATGCCCACGATGATCATCGTCGGGCTGATGGTGATTCCTTACATCGACACCAATCCCCTGGGTAGCGGGTATTACACCTGGAAGCAGCGCAAGTTTTCGATTTCCACTTTTCTGTTTGGATTCATCATTCTGTGGGTTTCGATGATCCTCATCGGAACGTTTATTCGGGGGCCTGGTTGGCAATGGTTCTGGCCGGGGCAGACGTGGGACCACAACCGTTTGATCTATGAAGTGAACCGCGACTTGCCGGATATTTTCGGAATCACGTCGAACCTGGCGAAGGGATTTTTTGGCGCCATCGTCGTGGGCGGTTATTACCTGGTCGGTGGGGGCCTGGTGTACTCGTTGTTCCGACGGCGCATGAAGAAGGATTTTCAGCGCATGAGCCTGCTGCAGTTTGGCATCATGCAGTTTTTGCTGCTCACCATGTTTGCCCTGCCCCTGAAGATGGGGCTGCGGCTTTTGTGGCACATCAAGTACGTGTGGATTACGCCGTGGTTCAACGTGTGAAGCGGATTGCAGAAGTCAGATTTCAGATTGCAGATTTTGACTGGGCGATCGGTCAACTGGCAATCTGAACTCTGCAATCTCAAATCTGAAATGGTTTTTCTTGATCGCTAAAAGGAAGAATCAGTGGCTGAGAAACCCATACCCGAGCAGGATCCGATAACCAGCAAGTCCTACGCAGCGCACTATGCGCTGGCGATGATCCTACTGATGGCCACGCTGTTCTGGGCTTTATGGGACGAGGCCTGGGGACAGCGGCCGTGGAAAGCCTTCCAGGAACAATGGAAGGATCGCTACACCGCTTTCCTGAATACCGCCCGGTCGAAATCGGTTACATCGGAGAAGGATGTCGAGCAAAATCCGGACTACGCTGCGCTCAAGCAGGCTTACGAAAAAGCGTATGAGGATTCGAAGGCGCAAGCGGCGGAAGCCCGCAAAGCAGTGGACGATGCCAGCGCGCGGCTGCTCGCCGTGCAGAGTGTCTTCACCGACCGCCGCGCGTACGTGAACGCCATCAGCTATGAGATTGAAACCAGTACAAGCCCGTCGTCCAAAGCCAGCAAGCAGAAAGAACTGGCTGAATACAAGAGTGAGAAGGCGACGGTGACGTTTCCGGAGGGGAGCAAGAAAGAGTTTACCTTCCCGCAACTCGAAGAAACCTACAACGAGATTCGCGATGAAAAGACCAAGCGGAGCCTGGAACTGGGCGACGTGCTGAAGCCGGTGACGGCGGCCAAGGCGAAGATGGATGAATACATCTCCGACCACATGGTCGATCTGACGCCGCAGCAGATTGATGGTTTGAAGAAAAAGGCGGCGGAGTGGGATCCGAAGATCGTTCAGATCAATGTCGCCGAGGCCAATATTGTGGACCGGTGTGAGTCCTGCCACCTCAACGCCCGCGAGCCGCTGAAAATCACCCTGGCAGCGATGACTCCAAGAGGTGAGAAGAAGCCGGATGAGTATGCCGAAGCGTTCGTCAGCCATCCCGAGCCCGAGTTATTGAAGATTCACGATCCGGAAAAGTTCGGCTGCTCGCCCTGTCACCAGGGCAACGGGCGCGCCACCACGAGCGTAGAGAAAGGACACGGGACCTACGAGCACTGGCTGTGGCCACTATTTCCCAAGGAGAACGCACAGGCAGGTTGCCAAAACTGCCATGCCGCGGACATGGTTCTGGCGAGTGGCGATGTTGAATGGCAAACCATCAACAACGGAAAAGACCTCTTCCGGCAAAAGGGTTGCATGGGCTGCCATCGCTATCAGGGCTATGACGAAGAGCCCGAGGAACTGAACTCGATTGGCCAACAGATCAAACAAATCGAGAACCAGAAGAAAGACAATCTTAAGCAGTCTGCCTATTTGATGAAGCAGGCCGATGCCGCGGAATCGAACGAAGAAGCCAACCGGCTGAACGGCGAAGCTGTGGACCTGAGAGTCGCCAACAGCAAGCTGGACGGGCGTTTGCAGCAGCTTGACTTTCAGTCGCACAGTCTTATGCAGGACATGAAAAAAGTCGGGCCGAACCTGAAAGATGTGCGGCTCAAGCTGAATAAGAACTGGATTCCGGTGTGGTTGAAGAAGCCGTCGGATTTCCGGCCGACCACCAAAATGCCGAACTTTCGGCTCAGCGATCATCAGATTCAGGCGATTTCGGCTTACATCTGGCAATCGGGATTGACCGATCCGCTGCCCAAGCACAAACCGGGAAACGCCGCGCACGGGAAAGAATTGTTCGAGGAGCGTGGATGCCTGGCCTGCCACTCGATTGGGGAAGGCGATCAGATGCAAGGCGGAACGTTTGCCGCGAATCTGTCGCGCGTCGGCGAGAAGGCGAACTACGACTATCTCGTCCGCTGGATTCACAACGCGCGCCAGCGCACGCGGCCCTATTGCCCGTACGAGAAAAAGGATATTGGCCCAGAGGACTACGCAAAGAAGGGACTTCCTTTTCTGTTCGATCTGGATCACAGCCGGTGTCCGAACGACGGGCACGAACTGCAAGTGCAGAACATGACCGTAATGCCGAGCCTGCGGCTGTCGCCGGAAGACGCGGAAGATATTGCGACGTATCTGATGACGCAGAAGAAGCGGGAGCCGTCGTCGTATCCGGATGCGCGGTTCATGGACGACCCGGCGCTCAAGGCCGAAGGCAAGAAGTGGATCAGCCATTTTGGATGCGGCGGGTGCCACGAAATTTCCGGTTTCGAGGAAGAAGGCCGCATCGGCACCGAGCTCACTTATGCGGGCAGCAAGCCGATCGAGCGGCTCGACTTCGCGCTATTTACTACCGTAGCCCAGCGCGGCGGCAAGGATGCGGAGCCGATCACGAACAAGGAAGATCTCGCGCGTTTGCCGGATGGTCCGGCAACGAAGCCCTGGTACGACCTCAAGGGATTCTTTGAGCACAAACTGGCCGAGCCCGACGTTTACGACAAGGGCAAGATTAAGGGTGAGATGGACGCCGCACGCATGCCCAACCTGCATCTTACTAAAGAGCAGGTGCTGGATCTCACTACCTTCCTGCTGGGCAGCGAGGAGACATCGCTTCCGGAAAATTATTTGTACAAGCCGGGCGACGCGCGGCACGACATCCAGGAAGGCTGGTGGGTCGTCAAGAAGTACAACTGCATGGGATGCCACCAATTCATCCCCGGACAAAAAACGATTCTGATGGGATTGAAACAATATCAGGACGCGCAGGAACAGTTGCCGCCCAAGCTGCTGACCGAGGGCGCGCGCGTGGATCCGGAATGGCTGCGGAAATTCCTGTCGAATCCGGCGCTGAGCACGACGGATACGAATCGCAACGGAGTGCGGCCTTATTTGAAGGTGCGCATGCCGACGTTCTCTTTCTCCGATAATGAGCTGCGAAAGCTGGTCCGGTTCTTCCAGGCGTTGTCGCAGCAGCCGATGCCCTACATTCCGGAGCAGGTGCCGACGCTCACGGCGAAGGAAACGGACATGGCGCGGAGTTTATTCTCGAGTACGGCTGCGCCTTGTCTAAAGTGCCACGCCACGGGTGATCCGGCGCACGACAAAATCGCAACCGCGCCGAACTTCCTGCTGGCGAAGGAGCGGTTGAAGCCGGACTGGGTGGAACGCTGGATTACCGATCCGCAGGCAGTGGCCCCGGGCACGGCCATGCCATCCGGCTTATTCAAACAGGAAGATAACCGCTGGGTGTTTGCCGGACCGACGCCACCGACGTTCCAGGGTTACACCGGTGATCACCGCAAGCTGCTGACCGACTACATCTTCCAGTTGACGCCGGAAGAACAACGGAGAGTGGCTGCCGCCATGCCGCATCCGCGGGCGGCGCTGCCACCGGCAGGCAATCGCAAACATGCGGCGGTAGAATGGCAGCATGCGGTAAGCGGAGGTTCGCGGTAAACTTTTCGTTATCGGAAAGCAAACCTCGAGTCGCCGGCGCGTTCGTCCCGGCTCGCTCGATATGACAAAGGCTCCAGAGATTCGACTTAAGAAAGGGCGACATTATGAATAAGAGGACAGGATGGGTAGGAATGACGGTCAGCATAGTGGCATTGTGCGCGTTGCTGTTGCTGGCCGCATGCAACAAGAAAGAGGAAGCGCCGGCTGCCAGTCCGATGGCAGAGCAACCAGCCGCGCCGGCGGCGACTCCGATCGATCCGGCGACGGTAGCCACCATCAATGGCACGGTGAAGTTTGACGGAGCGGCGCCGAAGGAAGCGAAGATTGACATGAGCCAGGATCCGGGCTGCAAAGGCACCAACGAAGCGGAAACCATCGTCGTGAATAAAGGCGATCTGGCCAATGTTTTTGTGTATGTAAAGGACGGGTTGGGCGATCGCACCTTCGACGTGCCCAAGGATCCAGTCGTCCTGAACCAGCAGGGTTGCCGTTATCATCCTCACGTGCTGGGCGTGATGGCGGGGCAAACGGTGGAGGTCAAGAACGACGATCCGACCACACACAACATCCATCCCACACCCAAGGACAACCGGGAATGGAACGAATCGCAACCGCCGTCTTCTCCGGCGATCGAGAAGAACTTCGCCCGCGAAGAAATCATGCTGCCGGTAAAGTGCAACCAGCATCCGTGGATGAAGATGTACATCAACGTGGTGAAGAGCCCGTTCTACGCCGTCACCGACAAGGACGGAAAGTACGAGATCAAGGGACTGCCGCCCGGCGATTACACGCTGGCCTTTGTGCAGGAGAAACTTGGAGAGCAGGACCAGAAGGTCACGGTAGCGGCGAAGGAAACCAAGACCGTGGACGAGAGCTTCAAGCCGGCCGCAGAATAGGCCGGGGTTCGGCCACGGATTCGAGCGCATCACTGAGCTGCCACGTGAGGACAGCCGAGGTGGCTGTCCTCACGTGGGCGCGGTTTGTTAGAATATTCGGTCGGACGGAGCGGGCTCTCTCGTGCGCTTTGCTCTGTCCCTCCAATGCAGGGCGGGCGTTTTCGCTTCTGCACACCTTCCTGACCCAAGGGGCACGACTCTGAAAGCGATCGCCACACCCTATAATCGCAAGCTTCACCGGTTCTCCGTTGCGCTTGCCTGCTGGACTTTTCTTTTGATCATTGCAGGGGCGCTGGTCACCAGTAATGATGCGGGCCTGTCAGTGCCGGATTGGCCAACGTCGTTCGGTTCCTGGTACAAAATTCCGAAGCTTGTGGGGGGGGTGAAGTTCGAACACACGCACCGGATGATCGCGCAGGTAGCGGGGCTATTGACGATCATTCTCGCGGTGTGGATGTGGCGCGTGGAAAAGCGCCGCTGGTTGCGGATGCTGGGCTTTGCTGCTCTGGGAACGGTGATCGCCCAGGGAATTTTGGGCGGAATCACGGTTTTGTTCTATTTGCCCCCTGCGGTTTCATCGGCGCATGCGGCGCTGGCCCAAACGTTTTTCTGCATTGCGGTGGCGATCGCGTTATTCACTGGGCGAAAGTGGGTGGAAGAGCCGCCCGCGGTGGAATTCGATCAGCACCGGCCCAGCCTGTTTACGTTGACGCTGCTTTCTATTTTTGTGCTCTACGTGCAGTTGATTCTGGGAGCGATGTTCCGCCACCACGGGCTGAGTTGGTGGCCCCATGTGCTGAACGCGGTGGTGGTCTCGTTCGTGCTGGCGTGGACTGCGGTGCGCGCGCTCAGCGTCTATTCCCACATTGAGGAAGTTCGCCGACCCGCGATTTTGATGCTGTCGCTGGTGATTGCGCAGTTGTGTCTTGGCTTTACCGCGTTCCTGACGCGGGTGGCCTGGGGCAGAAACGCGGTGCAGCCCGAGTTACCCATGGTGATCGCGACCGTGGCCCACGTCGCGGTGGGAGCGCTGCTGCTGGCGACGACGGTGATTCTGGCGATTGAGGTGTGGAGACACGTTCCAGTCGCATTCGAAGAGAGAGTACCGCAGGGACAACGGGATCCCTCGGCCGCGTGAAACGGCGAGCCAATCCGAGCGCGGCCCAACTGCCCGTTCCGTTGCTGCAGTTGTGCAACTTATTGCCCGCGGCGGGGTTCGCCCCGCTATTACGGGTCGCTGCTCCTGAGATGGCGCAGGATGTCGTAAACTGGTTATAGTCTCCGGGGATATCGTTTTGGTCTCGAAAGTCGCCGCACTCGCTGATGCCGGTCCGGAAGTCGAGCAAGCTTCCGCCGCGCCCGTCATTTCCGTACAAAATCTGGTCCATCGCTATGAGAACCGGACCGCGTTGAATGGAGTCTCGTTCGACGTGCGGCCGGCGGAGTTGTTTGGGCTGCTCGGCCCCAATGGCAGCGGGAAGACCACACTGTTCCGCATTCTTTCGACCCTGATGATCCCCACCGCCGGCCGCGCCATCGTGATGGGATGCGATGCGGCGCGGGATCCCGCCAGCCTGCGGCGGCAGATTGGCGTGGTCTTTCAGGCACAGAGTGTCGACCCCAAGCTGACGGCATACGAAAACCTGTGGCATCAGGGACACTTGTACGGCTTGCGGGGAGCGGCTCTGAAGAAGCGCGTGGGAGAAATTCTGGCCCGGGTTGGATTGTCGGACCGAGCCAAGGAACGGGTCGAGACTTTCTCCGGTGGCATGCAGCGGCGCATTGAGTTAGCCAAAGGGCTGCTGCATCACCCGGGCGTGCTGCTGCTGGATGAGCCGACGACGGGACTCGATCCTGGAGCGCGCCGCGACCTGTGGCAGTATCTGCAGATACTGCGCGACGAGGAACATGTTTCCGTGCTGGTGACCACGCACTTGATGGAAGAGGCGGAACGCTGCGACCGGCTGGCCATCATGAACGAAGGCAATCTGGTCGCGTTGGGTACGCCGGCGGAATTGAAGAGCGAAATCGGGGGAGACGTCATCATGCTGGATGCCGCGCACGACGCCGCCTCTCTGGCGGAGCACATCCGCGAACGCTTTCACGTGGAGACCGCGGTGCTGGGAAACCAGGTGCGCATCGAGCGCGAAGGCGGTCACCGCTTCGTTCCCGATGTCGTGGAGGCGTTTCCCGGTGAGATTCAAGCCATTTCCGTGAGCAAACCGGCTCTCGAAGATGTCTTCATCCGCCGCACCGGGCATAAATTCTGGAGCGAAGAGCGCGAAGCCGGTTCCGACGAGAAGAGGAGGTAAGCTTGCGTCCCCTACTTTTGGTGCTTTCCCTGCTGCTGGGCGTGGTGCCCTTGCTGGGCGTGGCCTGGCTTTTCTTAAACGGGATGATTACGCTCTCGCCGCCGTCCGCCACCGTGGACGGGCTTTTCATGACGCTGATTCTGCTCACGCTCTCGGGGTGTTTGCTGCTGAACGTGTACTGGGAGATGCGCGACCAGGGCATGTTGAGTTTTCTGCATAGGCACAAAGAAGCGACTGCCCCGGCGAAGACGCCCGCGGCGAAGACGAGCTAGCCATGGCGACTCAGGCAACAACTTTAGCGCGGCCCCTGACGCCAGCATCGGCGGGAGTAACGCTGCCAGCTTTTACGCTGTGGTGGCGTGAGATTGTGCGCTTCTACCGCCAGCCCACGCGCGTGGTGGGGGTGCTGGCCTCGCCGCTGGTGTTCTGGCTGGTGATTGGCTCAGGATTTGGGACGTCGTTCCGTTCCGGTGGCGGGCCGGGACAGCAGCACTACCTGGATTATTTCTATCCGGGCGCTCTGATCATGATCGTGCTGTTCACTTCGATTTTCACCATGATGTCGGTGATCGAGGACCGCAAGGAAGGCTTCTTGTTGTCGGTGCTGGTGGCGCCGGTACCGCGCTCGGCCATCGTGCTGGGCAAGGTGATGGGCGGGACGACCCTTTCCGCCGTCCAAGGCATGATCTTCCTGATCTTCGCACCCTTCGCAGGCGTACATCTCGATCCGGTACGGCTATTGTTGGTCGCCGTCGTGGTGTTCCTGGTTTCGTTTTCTCTGACCGCACTGGGTTTTGCCATCGCCTGGCCCATGGATTCTTCGCAGGCCTTTCACGGCATCGTGAACCTGTTTCTGATTCCATTATGGCTGTTGTCGGGTGCGCTGTTCCCCCTGGCTGGGGCGTCAGGATGGATTCGCATCATCATGCGCCTGAATCCTCTGACCTATGGCGTGGAGGCGCTGCGCGGGCTTCTGTATCCCGGCGCGGAGACCACCTTTCCGCTGTCGTCGTCGATGTCGACCCTGGTTTTGTTTTCGCTGGTCATGTTCGGGCTGGCGTTCCTGATGGCCAACCGCAGAAGCACGAGGCCTGCTGCGTGATCGCTGAACAATACGCCTACTTCCCTGCCCTGAACGCGACTTTGAACGGAACCAGCGCGGTGCTGCTGCTGACGGGGCGCGTGCTGATTGCGCGCGGGCGCGTGGCCGCGCATCGTGCCTGCATGATTGCAGCGGTGGTCGCCTCGGCATTATTTTTGGGATGCTATTTGTTCTTCCACTTCGAGGTAGGGAATATTCGGTTTCTGGGTGAAGGATGGTCGCGGCCGGTTTATTTTTCGATTCTGATTTCCCATGTAACGCTGGCCATCGTCATCGTCCCGCTGGCAATCATCACGTTGACCCGCGGCTTGCGGGCGCAGTACCCCAGGCACCGCGCCATTGCTCGTTGGACGTGGCCGCTGTGGATGTACGTTTCGGTCACGGGCGTTATTGTGTATTTCATGCTGTACCAGTGGTTCCCGCACAGCTAGACCGGTCGTTGGTCGCTCGTAGTTCTAAGGGCTAACAGCCAAGGACTAACGACCGGCGACAAGCTTTCATGTCCGTGCTCAAACTGAAGATCGACGTTTCCGGAACGGTGGGCGACGCCGCCTGGCGCGAGATCCGCCAGTTCGACCAGATTCAGAGCGCGGCGTTCGGTCCGCAGTTCGGCAGTGGAGGAGGCTGCAACCATCCACTCGATGCGCCGCATGCCAAGGGCGAATGGATCGGGGCCGAAATCCGGCTGCAGACGCCGCTTCTGGCCCAGTACGCCATGTCGCACTATCTGGAGCAGGAGCGTGTGCTCGACGCGGACGTAGAATAAGCCTCTTCTGCTATAGTTCCTGTTTGGATTCCATGTCGGTTCAATCAGAAGCCTCCTCTTCAACTCCCGATCAGATTGATCCCGATGGCTCGGCTTCGCGTGAGCCCAGGCCCAAGCGCGGCATGTCGCGCGCGCAGAAGATTCTCTTCTTCACCGTGGGCTGGCTGATCGTTCTGATGCCGTTTCTGTTCTGGTGGAGTACGTGGTTTGGGCGGCATCTTTCGGACCAGCAATTGACCGAATATCTGCACGACGACAAGAAGCCGCGGCACATTCAGCATGCGTTGGTGCAACTGGGCGATCGCATGTCGCGAAACGACGCGGCTGTCAAACAGTGGTATCCCGATCTGGTGCGGCTTGGCAAACAATCCGGTGGAGGAAGTCCGTAACACGGACGCCTGGGTCATGGGGCAGGACACGTCGGGCGCGGACTTTCACCCGACGCTGGTGAAAATGCTGGCGGATTCTTCGCCCATGGTGCGGGGAAATGCGGCGCTGTCATTGGTGCGGTTCGGGGACGCGACCGGGCGTCCGCAGATTGTGGTGTTGCTGCAGCCCGCCCGCCTTACTGCTCCGGCGAATTCTCGCGTAGTCGACGCCGACCGTCCCGGCACGGCTATCCACCAGGGAGGATTGATCGCCAAACTGGCGAGTGCGGGCGCATCGCAGGTGGTCGAAATCCGCTCTCCGATTCCCGGACGAATTCGCTCAGTTTCGCAAACGGGCGCGAACCTGGCCGCGGGTTCGGAGGTAGCTGTAGTCGATCCTGGGACGGAGCAGGTGTGGGAGGCGCTGCGAGCACTGTATCTGGTGGGGCAAATGGAGGATCTGCCCGCGATTCTTCCCTACGAGCGGGATCTGCCCGACATTCCCGATCGGGTGCGGCAGCAGGCGCTGGAGACGGAGAAAGCGATTCGGGCACGGGCGGGAGCGAACTGAGAAGAAATTGCAGATTGTAGATTGTAAATTTTAGCGCGGAGCGCGTTGGTATTAAATCTGCGATCTGAAATCGACAAGCTGCAATCGTTTTCCTTGGATTCAATCCAATCGCCTGCCGGCGGATGCATAGATCCTTCGGCGCAAAAAGCGCGGCCCTCAGGATGACAAGTCGGTTTGGGTAAGGTGAACAGCCGAAGAGAAGTTCCCGCTAAGAGCTAACGGCTAAAAGCCAAGAGTTGCCTTTCAAATCGCCATCGGCCCGACTTCTTTTTCCACCTCGGCAATGTCCACCATGGCAATGGCGTCCCAGGGACAGCCGTCGAGAAAGCAGCCGTCCGGACCCTTGCTAAGGCACTTCTTGCAGCCGATGCAGAGGATGGGATCGATGGCGATACGGCCGAACGGTGGATGGTCTTCGTCGGGCACCCAGAACATGCAGTCTTCCACCGGGCAGTACTCGACGCAGGCGGGCGACCCGGCGCATCCGGTGCAGCACTCGGTGATGACGGCCAGTTCTTTGGGCTTCTTTTTGCGCGGGGTGGCGAGGCCTTTGGACCTCGGTTCAAACTTCTGCTCGTCGGGAACCATCCCGACGGCCTTGGTCGCTCCGGGTGCAGCAGGCATGAAAGGGATTATACCTCAAGCAGCTATTGGCTCTTAGCCTTTGGCTGTTGGCCTTTAGCTCTTCACTCTTGAGCGGTATGGCTCTCTCTGCAAAGAAAATTGCGGCTGCTGGTGATACCCAATCACCGACCCAAAATGATACTCCGCCTGTGGTTTATGGGCGGTCGCCCCCTTTCCACCGGGCCAATTCTGCTATAGTGAACCCCTGCAAAGGAGCACCGCCATGGCAGGAAAGAGCGTCAACAAAGTTATCCTTCTGGGGAATCTGGGCAAGGATCCTGAGGTGAAGTACACGCCCAGCGGCACGCCTGTGGCCAAGTTCAGTCTGGCTACAAACGAGCGCTTCAAAGACAAGGACGGCAACTGGCAGGACCGCACCGAATGGCACAACATCACCGCCTGGGCGCGGACAGCGGAGATTGCCGGCGAGTATTTGAAGAAGGGCAGCAAGGTCTACATCGAAGGCAGCCTGCGAACCCACTCCTGGGACGACAAGACCAGCGGCCAGAAAAAGTATATGACGGAAATCGTGGTCAACGATCTGGTCCTGCTCAGCGGACGCGGTGAGGGTGCCGGTGGCGGCGACTCCGGTGGAGGCTCGCGCGGAGCGTCGTCTTCTGGCGGCAATAGCTTCGACCAGCGCACGCCTGAGCCGGAACCGGCCCCGGCCGGAGCCGGGCCGATCACCGACGACGATATTCCGTTCTAGAAGGCGTAAGGATTGATTTTTGACGCAGCAGCGCCTGAAGCGATCGTTTATGCTGCGCTTACGCTATGCCTGAAGGCATAGCCTGATACGAACCGGGGCCTCGAATCCGGAGCCGCGTTTACTGACCTGCGGCCGTCTGCAGCACGGGCTGATAGGCTGGATAGTAGCCGGGATAATTCGGGTCGTAGGCGGTCAGCCAGTCCTGGTAGTAGATCTCGAAGATCGTCGCGTGATTGGCCACCGCGAACGGAATCAGATCGACCAGCGAGCCAGTCGGGCATCCGCCCGCAGGGCAACTCTGCCCCACCGTCTGTAATTCGAGCGGAACCTGTCCGGTATATTGATTGAAAGAGGTTGCACCAGTCGGCGGTTGCGCCGGGACAGTTGTTGACGTCGGTGGCCTGGAGGCCCTGGCTGCCAAAACCGATGTGGTTCTGCACCGCAATCGGCGCCTCGTAGTCCGGAACCTTCGAACCCGGAATACCCAATGGGGTAACTCCAACCATGAGTTGTACCGGCGACTTCAGCGAGCCCTCGTAATTCAACATCGTCAACAGATAGCTTTCCCAAGTCTGAACCGTCAAGCGCCACGCGTTCACGTAGGCCTGACCACAGGCGGTAGTGGTGTCATTCCATCCCGCGACCGGCAGGCTCTCGCCCCCGTGTCCCAGGCCGAAGCGGATGTACCCGACGCTGGGATTGTTCTTGTAGTGCTGAATGGTGGCGGCAATGAACTTCTGGTAATTGCTCTGGAATGCGGTCGTGAAATAGTTCGGCATCTGCTGCGTGCCCGCTTGGGTAACGCAGGTGGTGGCGTTCGCCGAACCCAGCGCCGTCCATATATAAGTCGGAAGGGCGCAGTTGCCAATGTTGGACGTTCCGTATTGAGCTTCGGGGCCGCAACTGTTGTTTGCGCTGTCGGAGTTCGCCCAGACCACCAGATTCACCTTCTTGCCGGCGCCGATCCAAGGCTGAATCTGAGCATCGGGATAAGTCCAGTCGTACTGATTCGCTCCGGCGGAAGGACCCTGATCGCTGCCGGCCCATTCGATGGCGATGGTAGCGCCGTTCACCGTGCTGTTGGTGTAGAGGTAAGTGGGAACGTCTCTGAACCAGGGATCGCCCACAGCGCCGGGGAACGTCATTACATTCAACGCCACACCCGTCACCGCTGCTGAAACCACGAGCGAAACACTCGTGGTATGCGTCAGGCTGCCGCTCGTGCCCGAAATGGTCAGGGTATAAGATCCCGTCGCGGTCGTCTTCAAGGTTGTAAGAGTAAGTGTCGAACTCCCCGAAGTAGTAATAGAACCGGGTACGAAGCTCGCACTCACTCCCGTGGGCAGGTTCTTTGCGGCCAGAGTCACGGTACCGGTGAAGCCGTTCAGCGGGCCAACGCTCGCGGTAAACGTCGTCGAATTGCCCGCGGTCACTGTCCTCGAAATCGGCGTACCCGACAACGTAAAGTCGGGCGGGGGGCTTACCGCCTTCACCGTGACACTCACCGTCGCACTGTGACTCAGGCTGCCGCTGCTGCCGGTGATGGTCAGGGAATAGGTTCCGGCTGTGGTCGAAGTCGTAGTGGAAACATTCAGCGTACAACTCCCCGAAGTCGTGATCGAAGCGGGACTGCAACTGGCGAGCATGCCGGCCGGCATGCCGCTTTCGCCCAGTGCAACCGTTCCTGTGAACCCGTTGATCGCGGCAACGCTCACCGTAAAGCTCGTGCTGTTCCCTGCGGTGACCGTCTGCGAACTGGGCGAAGCTGAAAGCGAGAAGTCCGGGGGAGGAGGCGCGGTCAACGTGACACTCACCGTCGCAGTGTGGCTGAGGCTGCCGCTGGCGCCCGCGATGGTCAAGGTATAAGTTCCGGCGACGGCCGTGTTGTTCGTCGACACGTTGAGGGTCGAGGTTCCCGAACCGCTAATTGACGCCGGGCTGAAGCTGGCCTGCATTCCCGCCGGTAATCCGCTTGCAGTCAAGGCAACTGTGCCAGTGAATTCGTTGAGCGCCGCCACGCTCACGCTGAAGCTTGTGCTCTGCCCAATGACGAGGGTGTGCGTACTGGGCGTCGCCGATAGGGAAAAGTCTGGCGTGGCGACCGTATTCGTAACGACTAAGCTGAAAGTAGTGTTGTGGGTCAGGGTGCCGCTGGTTCCGGAGAGCGTAAGACTATAAGTGCCTGCGGTGGCCGATTTCGAGGCGGTGACCGAAAGTTGGGGATCGCCCGTTCCTGACACCGTGGTGGAACTAAGGCTGGCCGTCACGCCCGCGGGGGCGCCGAACACTCCCAACTGCACCGCACCGGTGAAGCTGCCTTGTGCCAGAACGCTGGCGGTGAATGTGGTGTTCCCGCCTTTGTCCACTGTAGCGGAACCGGGATTTACGTTAACGCTGAAATCCGGAGTCGGCGGCTGGCCTGGCTTCTGGCCACTGCTGAATCCCATACACCCGGTGAGCCCCAGCAAGAGGGACACAACCGCAATACCGGCCACCAATTTGGGGGAATTCATTGGCCCAACGCCTCCCGAGCTAAGGCGATTACTTCAGATTTGTGAAAGCACAAAGCTATGCGCTAAAGGCACTGTGCCATGTGCTCGGGAGGATGAAAACGTGCCAAAGGTCTGGGGGGAATCGTGCGAAGGGACGGGGACGACTGGTCTGCAGAGGTTTTAGTACCTTGCACTTCGGTGCGGGGACGAGGCGTTGAAGTGGCGGGCGTAAATGCGCAGTCTACTCAGGGCAGCCAGAAGTAGACACGACGCGTCACTTGCTCTCCGCGGCCTGCTTCAGCGCTTGCGCGTATTCGGCGCCGTAGCGGCCGTTTTCGGGATGGTTGGGGCTGAAAGCGAGCAGCCAATCTTCGCAGTAGATTTCGAGAATGGTGGCGTGGTGCTTGATGCCAAAGGGCAGCAGCGGCACGAGCGATCCAGTCATGCTCGACAGCCGTCCGGGAGTGACGGGGCCTTGTTCGCCTCGCCCCTGGCCTCCGCGACCCATTCCGCCCGCGCCTGGCCATCGGCGCTGCCCTGGCCAACCGCCGGGCCGGTTGTTGTGATTTTCCGCCCGCTCCCGGCTCCGGTCGTCGCATTGATCTACGCCGGCTGGACAACTCTTGCCCAGGGTTTGCAGTTCCAGCGGGACTTGGCCCTGAAAGCGCTCGAAAAGCGCGCACCAATCGGCCTGCATGCCGGTGCAGTTGCGCATGGACTGGTCGGACAGTCCCTGATTGCCGAAGCCGATTCCGTTTTTCGCCGCGATCGGCGCGATGAAGTCGGCAACTTCCTGCGGGTTCACGCCAGGCGCCCGTACCGGAGTAATGCTGGTCATCAACTGCTTGGAGGAAGTTAGCGTGCCTTCAAACTCGAGCATCTTCTTGAGGTATGCGTTCCAGGTGTACTTTTCTGAATCGCCTATCGTGTAACCCCAGCGCGTGGTGTAAGCCGCACCGCACGCAGAGGAGGGATCCTGCCAGCCGCGGGGGATATTGATCTCGCCGCCCTTGCCCAGTCCGGGACGGATGTAGGCCACGCCGGGATTCCCGGCGTAATGCTTGACCAGCGCAGTGATCGCAGCCTCATAGTTGGTCTGGTAAGCCGGGGCAAAGAAATTGGGCGTTTGAGAACCGTCGCAGGTTGTGTAGTTCGAGTCCCCCAGGGCAGTCCACATCCAGGCCGGCATGGCGCAGTTGCCGGTGCCGCTCTGCCCGTTGGATCCACTGCCGTGTTGCGGGCAGTTGGGCGGCGATCCGTAGGGCGTCGTGTGCAGCACCAGGTTGGCGGTTTTACCCGCCGCCACCCAGGGCGCGATCATTTCGTCGATGAGTTTGAAATCGTACTTCGAATGCGTACCGGACTTGGTGTCGCCTAAGTCGAAGTCGGACCACTCGACGCGGATAGCCGCGCCTGAGATCAACGGAAATGCGGGCGAGGACTTGCTCAGCAAATACTTCTGCACTTCATCGTAATCAGGATGGCGCGGGTCGGTCGGCGGGAAAAATACTTCCAGGGCCACTCGACCTGGGGCGGCGGACGGAGCAGGGTGGGATTTATCCTGCGCGCCACTGGGTACACTGAGCAAAACGGCGAGCATCAGCAAGAGGCAACATCGTCCCATCGCGTCATTTCTCATCTTCTTATTTCTCATCTGCCCATGGTGCTCTTCGAGGACTGAGTTTAACAAGGGCTCACTGACCAAGGGAAGCGCTCATCAGCGCCGTCGCATACGACGAGTCGTAGGGCGAGTAGTTCGAGTCAAACGCCGTGAGCCAATCCTCGTGATAGATCTCGAGAATCGTGGCCCGGTTGGCGACCGCGAAAGGAAGAAGATTGACCAGCGATCCGGTGGCGCAGGTGTTGTCCGGGCAACTCTGGCCTACCGTCTGCAACTCCAAGGGAACTTTACCGGTGTCGGTGGCAAAAAGGTTGCACCAGTCTGCGGTACAACTATCCGGTGGATTATTCATATCGCTCTGCTGCAGTCCCTGACTGCCGAATCCGATTTTCAACGGCACCGCTTGTTGCGCAACAAAATCGGGAACGCCGTTTCCGTTCATGGGCGTGATGCCGACCATGAGTTGCAGATTGGATGGGTTGTTCTGGGCTTCAAAGGTCAACATCTTCTGGAGGTAGGGTTCCCAGGTTGTGGTGATGGTTGCGTCTGTCAGCCCCCAAGCCGCAAACTGCTGGGAACAGGCGTCGCCCGAGTCCCAATCCCCCACTGGAATGGTCTCGCCGCCGTGGCCCAATCCAAAGCGGATGTAGCCCAGTTTCGGATAATTGCCATTGCCGTAGTGAGCCAGAGCGGCCTTGATGAAGTTTTGATAGTTGCTTTGAAATGCGCTTGCAAAGTAGTTCGGGATGCGCTGTGCGCTCTGAGTATTGGAAGGCGTGCAGGTCGTGTAATTCGAAGTCGTGAGGGCCGTCCAGACATAGGCGGGCATGGCACAGTTGCCGGCGGAGGTATCTCCGTACTGTCCGTCAGGGCTGCAGTTATTGCTGGAACTGTCGGCATTGGCCCAGAAAATGAAATTCGCCTTCTTGCCAGCCAAGAACGCGGTCTGATAGAGGGCATCGGAGTAGGTCCAGTTGTACTGATTTGCACCCGCGCCAGGACCTTGGTCAATCGCGCTCCACTCCACCTGGAAAGTGGCTCCCGTCACAACGCCGCTGAGAGGCAGCACCCACTGCTGGATGGCGTTGCCGTCCGGGCCGCTCAAGGCCCCGGGAGGAATCAGAACTTCCATCGAGACGGGGCCGGGGATAAACAGAGCGGTATCCAGGGTGTGACTGAGGCTGCTACTGCTTGCGGAAACGGTGAAGGGATAGTTGCCCATCTTGGGCTCTGGGCCGGACAAGGTCAGAGTCGAACTGCCCGGCGCGCTGACCGTTGTGGGACTAAAGCTGCCGTTGACGCCGGAGGGTAAGCCACTGACCGCCAGGGCCACGGCACTGGAAAATCCCCCAACCGACTTGACCGATACGGTGAAAGTTACACTTCCACCCGACC
This sequence comes from uncultured Acidobacteriaceae bacterium, assembly GCA_963825155.1. Taxonomy (GTDB): domain Bacteria; phylum Acidobacteriota; class Terriglobia; order Terriglobales; family Acidobacteriaceae; genus Sulfotelmatobacter. Next base: position 34,753 of record CAWGRZ010000015.1, read on the forward strand.
ACGGTTGGGACGAGGTGACATGAATAGAAAAGTCAGGCGCCCTGCCACCAAAACGAGCGGAGCCTGCCCCGCAACCGGTCAGAAGTAAGGCATACGAAACTACAACTACACACAGGAATCGGGGGAACTTCATGAAATCACGGCCTCCCAAGCAGGGCGATGTTATTCATTAATGGAAAAAATGATGTTGGCCTAAGAGAGAAACACGCGCCACTGCAAAAAGTTGCAGGGTGTAGCGGCGCACCCCACCGGACCACCTCTATGTTTCACCATATCAGCAATTTAGGAGATTCGACAAAATGGCAGGTACAGGGGGGAAGGAGTATTGTCGGCGGAAGCGCCGACCAAAGAAGAAGGCGGCTCGTGGTGAGTCACGAGCCGCCCGAAAAATTCCCTGTCTTGTGAAACTAGGGCAGCAGACCGTAGACGTCGAGCTCCGACGCCGCGGGCACGTAGACTTTGCCGTTGGCAACGGTCGGGGGCGCAAACTTGACGGCCGGTCCGGCTTGGTCCGTGCTGTTCACACCGCTGTTGTAGAGTTCGTTTGCGATGTTGGCCGCGTCGTAGGCGCGCAGTGTCGCGGGCTTGCTGGCAGCCGCGCCGTCGGCCTGAACCAGCCAGACGATGCCGTTTAATGCACCGTTGCTCGAAATTACCGGAGTGGCTCCGGGATAGCCAATCACGTCGGCGCCCACGGCGAGCGGTCCACCGGAGAGCAGATTGTTGGAAAGGCTGAATTGCCTTAGGACATCCTTCACCCCGTCAATGTAGATCTGCCCGTTGAAGTAGGCGGGCGTGCCCCAGTTTCCGGATGGAGTGGAAACACCACCGATGGTGGTGTAGAGCGCCTGCACAACGTTGTCGCCGGCGGCATTGAACTTGCCCATGTTGTCGCGGTCGATCAGGTAAATGGTGCCGGTCTTGCCGCAGAAAATCGCGAGGTGCGGAATACTCCCGGGCTGATCCGGCAGCAGCATGGGACCGGAGGACGAAAGATCGAGATTGATCATCTCGATGGTGAGGTATGCCTGGTTGAAAGGCGAGAAGAAATCGGTGACGTTGAGGGTTGAGCCGCTGGGCGAGAGCTTGGCGAAGCTGATCCCCCCGCCGATATTGTTGTCAAACGTGCCCGTTCCGGTAGAGATGTAGAGGTTGCCGCTGGCGTCGGCGGGGATGCCTCCGCCGCCATGCCAGATCCCAGCTTTGGCGCCATTGGGTGTGTAGTTGAACGTGGTCTGCGTGAATCCGCTTCCGTCGTAAGCGTAGCCGAGAACCCACCCGTGGTACGGGCTGATGTCTTCGAGCGATGCGAAGGCTATGTAGACCACGCCGTTCACCAGGGCCAGGCCAGCGCGGTTGTTCTGGCGCAGGGTATTGAAGTAGACCTGTCCACTGTAGTTGTCATAGCCGGTTCCGGAAACCTGGGCGCAGATCATGACGGGACTGCCGGGCATCTCGGTGCCATTGGTGATTTTGAGCGCGTGCAGAAAGTGAAAGTACGGGCTACCCGCGTTGTTGGGCCCGGCACAGTTTGGTGTGCCCCTCGTGTCCTTGGTGCGGGCTTCCACGTAAATAATGCCGGCTACGGGATCGATGACCGGAGTTGACGTGATGCCGATTTCGGGGCTGACATCGAGTCCTCGTTCAACATCGGCCTGGGGAATGCTGGTGACGCCAGCGGACGGATCGATGAAGCTCTTGTGCCACAAGGCAGCACCCGATTGATCCGCGTCGAAGGCGTAGACGCTGTCGTGCTGGGTGGTGACAAAGACTACATTGTGCAGCGTGCCGCCGATGTTGACGTTCGGCATCCAAAGCGGCTCACCATAAATCTGCCCATCAACCGACTGGCTGAAGAGTTTGCCGAATTGGGTTGGGTTGACGTTGCCCGTGGTGAGTGCGCCTTCGCTGTTGTTCTGACCGGTGCGGAGATTGTCGCTGTGGTGGGTAAGCGTTCCGGCAAAACCGGATACGACCACAGGCACCGAGGCGGTCTGCTTCGGGTTCGCGACGTTGATGGCGGTGATGATGTGCGATCCGGCCGTCGAGGGGGGTGTATAGAGGCCAGTAGTCGAAATCGTGCCGACTTTCTTATTGCCCCCTAACATCCTATCCACGTCCCACAAGACGTTGGTCGTCACCACGCTGTTGAAGTAGGCGGTGTATTGCTGGGTCTGCGCTTGCGTAAGGGAAGCAATCCGCGGCATCACGGTCACCGGGGTGGACGCGGTGCCGGTTCCGGTCAACATCATTGTCTGGATACCGGCGGGATCAGTAAGGTTGATGTTGATCCAACCCGGGCGGACCGCATTGTAGGACGGGGTGAACGTTACGGTGATGGTGCAGGATCCGCCCGCGGCGACGGTGTTGGCGCAGGTGTTGGTCTGGGTATAGTCGCCGCTCACGGAGACGCTGGCGACTTGCAGCGGCGCAGTGCCGGTGTTGTTGAGGGTCACGCTCTGGGGTGCGCTGCTCTTCCCCATCACTGTGGCAGGGAAGGTCAAGCTGGCCGGAGAGAAGGCGACGACTCCACCGCTGACACCGTTCCCTGCGAGTCCCATGACATGAGGCGAACCCAGCGCGTTATCGGTCATCAGGATGGCCGCAGTACGGCTCCATGCAGCCGTAGGCGTGAAGGTCGCTGTAATCGTACAGGTAGCCTTGACGGCCAAGCTGCTGCCGCAGGTCTGGGTCAAGGAGAAATCGCTGGCAGCGGCCCCGGCAACGGCAATGTTGGAAATGTTGAGCGGTGCCGTACCTTTATTGCTGATGGTGATGCTCTGAGAGGCGCTGCTGGAACTGATTTGCTGGTTCGCAAAGGTGAGGCTAGTGGGACTGGTTCCGACCACCGGGCCCAGGCCGGTTCCCGATACCAGGACTTTTTGTGGACTGGCCGGGGCGTTATCGGTGACGGTGACATTAGCCGACCGGGCACCGATGATGGTAGGAGTGAAGGTAACGTTGATGGTGCAGTTTCCTCCCGCCAGTACCTGAGTGCCGCAGTTGTTCGTCTCGCTGAAGTCCGGAGCATTCGGCTGCGTCATCATAATCTGCTTGGTGATTTTCAGCGTCGCGCTCCCCGTGTTGGTGAGGACGATGGGCAGCGGGGCGCTGGAGGACCCCACCACAACGCTGCCAAAATTCAAACTGGTCGGCGAAAAGCTTACGGCCTGCGCCGAGGCCCGGGTAGGAAGGCTGACAGCCGCCAAAGAGAGCAGAGCTAGTGTGCAGGCAGAATGCAATTGGATCGTCTTCATGATCTCCTGACTCCGAACGTTTGATGGCCTTAGGGCATCGCCGGGCGCGTCCCAGGTTCTCGTGCGCCCAAGCCCAGACCACGGTTGCCGGTCCTACGGAAGCAGACCGTAGACATCGAGCTCGACTGCCGTGGGCACATAGACCTTGCCGTTAGCGACGGTTGGAGTCGCAAACTTCACGGCGGCGCCGCCCGTATCGCGCTTGCCCGACTGGCCGCTGTTGTAAATTTCGTGTGCGATGTTGGCGGCATCGTAGGCCCGCAGAATCGCATGGCCGCTCTGGGCTGCGCCGTCCGACTGTACAATCCAGACGATACCGTTCAAGGTTCCGTTGCTCGATACCGACGGGGTGGGACTGGGGTAGCCGACAACATCGGCACCTGCAGCCACTGGGCCGCCGGAGAGAAGCGCCGGCGCTCCCGAGGTCGGGGCGGCGATCGCGTACTGTTTGAGCACGTCCTTAATGCCCTGCAAATAGATCATGCCGTTGAAATAAGCGGGCGTCCCCCAGTTTCCGGTAGGGGTGGCACTCACCCCGATGGTGGAGTATTGCGCCTGCACCACATTGTCGAAGGTCGCGTTGAAGTGGCCGAGGTTGTCGCGATTCAGCAGGTAAAGTGTGCCCGTCTTGCCGCACGCAATCGCCAGGTGGGGAAAGGAGCCCGGTTGCGGATCGGGAAACAACATGGGACCAGCCGAAGCCAGGTCGGCGTTGATCGCCTCCAGGTTCAGGTAGTTCTGGTTGAAAGGCGAGAAGTAGTCGGCAACGTTAAGTGTGCTGCCGCTCGGCGTCAGCCGGAGGAACGACATGCCGTAGTCAACGCCTCCTGCATTGGCGTCGAAGGTGCCATTGCCGGTAGCCATGAAAACGTCGCCGCTCGCGTCGCCGAGCAGACCGCCACCACCTTGCCAGGTACCAGCCTTGCTGCCGTTAGCGGAATCGTTGAAGACCGCGACCTGTGAGAGCTTGCCCGCACCGGCATCGTAGCTGTAGCCGAGCACCCAGCCGTGGTAGGGATCGATATCTTCGAGCGCGCCAAACCCCAAATAGACCACTCCGTTGAGCAGGAGCATGGCCGGGCGCTGGTTCTGGCGCATGGGGTCGAGGTACACGACGCCACCGACGTTGTCGTACCCTTTGCCCGCAACCTGGGCACAGACCATCAGAGGACTGCCCTGCATTTCCAAGCCGGTGGTGATGTCGAGCGCGTGCAGGAAGTGGAAGTAGGGGCTGGCGCTATAAGGACCAGGACAGTTGGCTGTGCCAGTCGTATCCTTGGTGCGCGCTTCCACGTACATGATGCCTTTTCCAAGATCGATGACCGGGGTCGACGTAATGCCGACCTCAGGACTGAGGTCAAGGCCAACTTCAATGTCGGTCTTGGGGATGGAGGTGACGCCCGGTTTGGTAAAGGTGGCGTACCAGAGCGGATTTGGGTTCAACGCGGCGCTGTCGGCATCGAACGCGTAAACGCTATCGTGCTCGGTCACGACGAAGACCACATTGTGTGCCGAGCTGTTGATGTTCAAGTTCGGGACCCAGAGCGGCTCGGCATAGACCTGACCGTCCACTGGATAGCTGAAGAGTTTAGCGAACTGTGTCTTGGTGACGTTGCCCGTGGTCAGCGCGGCTTCGGTATTGTTTTGCCCAGTGCGGTAGGTATCGTTGTGGTGGGTCAGAGTGCCGGTGTAGGTGGAAATCACAACGGGAGCCCAAGCGCTCTGCTTGGTATTCGCGTTATTGACCGCCTTCACCAGGTGGGAGCCCGCCGTGGACGGCGGTGTGTACAACCCGGCGGCAGAAATTGTGCCTACCGTGCTGTTCCCGGCGACGACTCCATCCACGTACCAGGTGACATTGGACGACTGCACGCCGCTGATCTTGGCGACGTACGCCACAGTCTGGTTGGGCGTGATGGAAGCGGATCTCGGCGTGACCGAAACGGGCGCGGGCAGAGCTCCGGCACCGGTCAGCAGAACCGTCTGCGGGCCGGCGGGGTCCGTAAAGTTCAACGTGACCCAACCCGGGCGCGAGGCGCTGTAAGTGGGGGTAAAGGTCACATGGATGGTGCAGGAGTCGGCCACTGCGATTGATGCCGGGCAGTTGTTGGTCTGGGTGTAATCCCCGCCGGCTGCGATATTGGCCAATCGAAGAGGAGCCGTCCCGGTGTTGCTCAAGGTTACCGATTGCGCGGCGCTGCTGGTGTAGATCAACTGCGTGCTGAAGGTAAGGCTAGTAGGTGAGAACGAAGCGATGCCGCCGCTCACGCCATTGCCGGCCAGTCCCACGACCTGGGGGGTGCTCTGCGCGTTGTCGTTCATCACGATCGTCGCGGTCCGGGCCCAGGCGGCCAGGGGAGAAAAGGTAACCGTGTAAGTGCAGGTGCCGCCGATGGCGAGGCTGGTGCCGCAGTTCTGGGAAAGGCTGTAGTCACTGGGATTCGCCCCGGCCAGAGCGATGCTCGCAATCGCCAGCGGAGCCTGACCAATGTTGGTCACGGTCACGCTCTGCGGCGCGCTGGCCGTGCCTATCAGTTGATCGGCGTAGGTCAAGCTTTGGGGAGAAAGCGTGACGGCTGGCGCAAGCCCGGTGCCGGAGAGAAGCACTTTCTGGGGACTTCCGGTTGCATTGTCGGTGACGGCGAGAGTGCCTGAACGCGAACCGCCCTTGGACGGCGTGAAGGTCACGTTGATAGTGCAGTTCGCACCCCCGGCCAGCGTCGAGGGGCTGATAGGGCAGTTATAGGTCCGCTGGAAGTCGGTGCCGTTTGGTCCGTTGATCAGAATCGTCTTAATGGTAATCGCGCCCGTGCCCGTATTGGTGAGGGTTACGCTCAGCGGGGAACTCGTAACTCCGACACTCTGGTTGCCGAAATTGAGGCTGGTGGGCGCCAGGCTCACTTGCGCGGACGCGAGAGCAGACAACACCATTACCGAGACCGCCAACAGAATCCACGCGGAGCGTACTTTCATCCCCAAAACCCCCAGAGCATTCTGGAAAGGGGCCGGGTTGACCGGCCCTCTTTCGCCGACTTATTGAGTGAGAATCGTGACCGAATTCGCCGTGGCGTTCGCGGTCGCGAAGTCCAGCTTGCCGTTGTTGTTGAAGTCCCCGATCACGATCGACTGCGGGCCTGCGTCGGTGGTGAAGTCAGAGTGAGCTCCGAAGGCGCCGCCGGTCGAGCCCAGCAAAACGGAGACGCTTCCCGCTGTCGAGTTCGCGGTCACCAGGTCCAGAATGCCGTCGCCGTTGACGTCGGCCACTGCGACCGAATCGGGGCCGGCGCCCGTGTCATAGACAACCCCGGGCTGGAACGTGTTGTTGCCATTGCCGAAGTAGACGGTCACGGTGCTTGCAGCCTGGCTCACGACCGCGATGTCCATCTTGCCGTCCAGATTGAAGTCTCCGGCCGCCACCGCGGAGGGCGAGGAAGCCAGCGCCAGGGGACTGGCTAGCTTGCCCCAGGTGCTGTCGCCCTTGCCGGGCAACGTGTTGATGCTGTTGTTGTTGGCGTTGACGACCATGAGATCGGGGACTCCGTCATTGCTGAAGTCCGAGACCAGGACCTGCACCGGGCTGCTCAGCGTGGTGAGCGGCGGCGTGGAAGTAATCCAGAAGGAGCCGTCGCCGCGGCCCAAGAACAGAGTGACCGTGTTGGACTGGCCATTGGCCACAACCAGATCGGAGAAGCCGTCCTGGTTGAAATCGCTGACCGCCACCGAGACCGGGTTGACGACGTTATTAATCGTATTGATCAGCGCAAAGTTGCCGGCGCCGTCCCCAGCAAAAATCTCGATGATGCTGTCGGGGCTGACTCCGACGGCTATGTCCAGCTTGCCGTCTTCGGTGAAGTCCGCGACCGCGATCGCGGTCGGCTGCGAGGTCGGGCCGCTGCCCACGCTGAAACTGGCGCCCGTGGTGAAGGTTCCGTCGCCATTGCCCAGCATGATCTGAATGGAGTGCGTGCTGCCGTTGGCGACGGCGAGATCAAGATTACCGTCACCGTTGAAGTCGCCAGTGGCGAGCAGAGTCGGATTGGCGCCCGCGTTCAGACTGCTCGCAACCGGAGCCACGGTGAACGCGTTGGTAATGGGGAACAGCGCGGGCGCCGAGGTACCGCCGCCCGGGCCCGAGTTGACCACCGTAACCTTCGCCGTCTGAGCCGCTGCCAGTTGTGCCGTCAAAAGCGTTGCTGCCAACCCGCGCTTGCTGGTGTACTTGGTGGTCAGAGCGGTACCGTTGAAGTTAACTACCGAAGTTGAGCTGAAGCCCATCCCCGTCAGGTTCAGGGTGAAGGCGCCATGACCCGGCGTAGTCGAGATCGGCTTCAACTGCAGGATGGTGGGCACCGCATTGTTGGCGGCGAGCGTGCCGGTTCCAGTGAGCGCCACCGTAATCGGACTGTCCACCGAGCCCCAGGCATTCCCGGTGCCGAAATAGGCGGTAAGAATGGGGTAGTTCGTCGCTCCGATGTGCAGCGGAGCGAAGCTCACCTGGATCACGCAGTTGGTGCCAGCGGCCAAGGTAGCTGGGCAATTGTTGGTCTGGCTGAACTCGCCGAAGTCCTGCACCCCACCGATCGAAATGGAATTAATCGGCACGTCCGCGGTGCTCGTATTGGTAATGGTCACGGTCTGCGGATTGCTGGCGGAACCGACCGGCACGCTGCCAAACGCCAGCGTGGTCACCGAAGAGGACACCGTGATGCCGAAGCCGGTCAGCGGGATTACCTGCGTTCCCGTAATGTCGTTGTCGGTGATGGTGAAAGTGCCTGGCACCGGTCCCGCAATGGTGGGCTTAAAGTTAATGTTGATGGTGCAGGAAGCGCCCGCCGCCACCGTTCCGACACAATTATTCGTCTGCTGAAACGGCCCGGTTGGAACGAGTCTTTTGACCATCAGTGGAGTCGTGTTGTTATTGGTTAACGTCACGGGGATGGGCGCGCTGCGCGTACCTACCACCTGATTGCCGAAATTCAATCCCTTTACGCCCGAAGAGAGACCAACCCCGGTGCCGGTTCCGCTCAAAGTAATGGTCTGGGTGCCCACGGTATCGACCAGCGTAATTGCGCCGCTTCGCGCACCCAGGGCCGTGGGCGTGAACTTGTAGGTAACGGTGCAGAAGTGGCCGGGCACGACCGGAGCCGTGGTGCAATTGTTGGTCTGGGAGAAATCGCCCGTAGCCGTAACACTGCTGAAGGTAGCGCTCTTGGTGCCCTGGTTCGACCAGCTCGCGTTATAGGCGACGCTCGTTGTTCCCAAGACCTGAGGACCAAACGTATCGGAGCTCTGGATGTAGGGGCACGAGAGTGGATTCAGCACCAGCGGAGGATCCCCCGCCTGCGTGAAGTCGAAGGTGTCGGAGAGGTCGTTGGCGATCAGATCGCGCTGTCCGAGCGAGGGCAACCCCCAGCGCTCTTCAATGAACTTCAGGACTGAAGCCGACTCCAACAGTGTGTGGGTTACGTAGCCGGGTTTCGAGAACGGAGAAATAAAAAGGATGGCCGCGCGCGGACCCAGGCCATAGATGTCTTCGATCGGGGGATTCACGTGATCGTAGAAGCCGCCGAAATCGTCCCAGGTCATGACGATCAGCGTGGGCTCGTTAACCCAGTACTGCGTCGACTGCATAACGGCGTTGATCTCCTGCACCGCCCAGTTCTGGCCAAGACAGGTGCTGATGGGAGGATGCTCGTTCCCGCCGAGGGTGACCAGCCAGCTTACCGCCGGAAGCTTGCCCGCCTTTACGTCGCTAACGAACTGCGTGTCGGGCGCGTAAGTGGCATTCCACAACGCGGAGTTGTTGTAGATGTGATTGATAGCGTTATAGGCGTTGTAGGCAATGTTGGCGGGCGCGTAGGACTTCCAACTCACTCCCGCAGCCGAGAGCAGGTCGCCGAGAGTAAGAAAGTCGTAGCATGGATATTGCGCGGTCAGGTTGCCGTATTGATCGATCTGCTGCGCGGTAGCGCCCTCATCGGCACGGCAGCCGACTTCCGTCTTGGATGGATTCGAGGCCAGAATTCCCTGGCTGATCACGCCCCCTGAAGTAGCAGAGATGGTGTACAAGTGATTGGGAAAGCTCGTGGCATGCAGCGACGTGAAATGATTGTCCCCCAACACGAAGTTGTCGGCGTAGGCGTAATAGTTGGGTAGATCGGTTCCGTTCAGCTGCGCTTCGCACATCAGGATTCCGTTGGCCAGACAACTGGGGTCGGTGTCGAAGCGATCCATCTTGCCGAAATCCATGTCAGAGATATTGCACTTCCAGTCATGACAGATATCGAGTGGCGTGGAATCGTAGAGGTGCGGCGCGGTGATGGTGGTTCCATTCGACAGCTTGGGCGTGGTGGAACCATTGGCGCCGTTCTTGTTGTAGGCACCAAAGTACACGTCGTAGCTCCGGTTCTCTTTCATGATGAACACGACGTGCTTGATGCATGACATGTCGCCGGTCGGACAAACGGCGGTAGTCGGCGGGTTCGCCATCTTGACCTGGGCCTGGGCAAGGGCTTGCCGCGCCACACCTGCCGAAAGAAGGAAAAGGGTGGTAAAAAGGCACACCTGTCGGAATCCGGCGCAAGCTGACGGCAACACTCTGGAAGTCATGAACAGTCTCCACTTGGTAGGTACTACCTGGGTTAAAAGCTCAGGTTTGTGCGCGATGCGTCAAACCATCGACGCTTGGGGGACTTTGTGCGCACACTGCTTCTGGGCTCACAAAACGCAACTTGAGGGATCGGGCCAGACGAATCCAGACTCGACGGGGGATCGAACTGGTACGAGTATGAGGGGGGGGTGAGAGGGTGTCAAGATGCAAGAACTTGCAACTCTCGCAGACACCGGACCGAGCTAACAAACATAGAATCTTGCAGTTAAAGTGAGAGTGCCGGAACGGAAACGACCCCATAAACTCCATGGCTAGTCGTCAATGATGGCTTTCACCCGCGGATCGGTAGTCTCATCCGGTGGCGACGGCTTGCGCTTGGGGCGGCGTATTTCCTTCGCGATCATGGCGGGCCGGCAGTCGCAGGCAAGGTTCGCGAGCATGCCGCGGTGTCGCCTTTCGGCGATGAGCGATTTGACGCGGCTCACGTCCGATGGCGGCCAGAATTCTTCCAGAGCCTGCCAGGCTTGATCTTCCCGGCCGCTGTAAACATAATCGAGCACGATCGTCAAAACTTTGTGGACGGTTGGAATCTGGTCGGTGTAGAGCTTGTCGCGGTAGTTTGCCCGGCGCAATTTATCGATGTCGTCGGCCGTGAGCTGGCTGCGCGCCTGCGCGATTTCCCGGTCATAGAGCTCGGCATAGTTCGCGCTAACGTCCACCAGGTTGTTGCCCTCGAGCTTCAGCACCAGCTGGGGAATTACAGCTTCGTTGTGCGGAAGCAGAAAATAGTCGAACACGCCGTCGGCCGCGCGGATCAGGGCGGCCCCGCTGGCCTGCTTTTCAAACGTGACGGGGACCGGATTCTGAAATGCGTGCAGCACCTTCGGAATGGGCCCGAGGCTAACGATTGCGTAGGAGTAACAGCAATGCAGCCCGCCGGTATATCCCTCGAGCACCACGTCAGGCGTGCCGTCGCCGTTCAGGTCCATACCGGAAATCGGGTCGACGCTCAGCGCCCATTCGTAGGCGATGGTGATTCGCTTGCCCTGCGCCGAGGTAAGCACGGCGCGGCAGCGCGGATCGCCGTCCTGATCCTGATCGTTTTTATCTTTCTTGTCTCTGATGGTCGGGAGGATGCGGAGGGTATAGGTTCCGAGCTTGTGCGGCGTCTGGAAATTCTTTTCGTAGGGACAGGCAAAGGCCTCTCCCGCCGGCCTTTCTGTCGGCTTCATGACCGGCGCATGAGTGGGGAGAGCATGGTCATCGTCATCGTCATCATCTTGCGCGCGCGCCAGTACAGAGACTGCGACGACGAGAGTGAGAAGCAGAAACAACAGACGATTCTTCATGACTCGATTCTTCATAGCTGGTGACTTCTATTTTAGGCGTACGGGGAAGGAAACCTTAACCCCGAAGGTACCTAAACTACGCAACACCAGACACGGTTTCCTGGGTGTTACTTCGTGGCCTTCGTGGTTCCCGATTCCTTATCGGGTACAAGTAGAAACCCGACGTCCTGGTTGCTGCCACGGTCGCCAATGCCGATGATTTCGCCGCGGTCGTTGATATCAAGGGCAGTCTCGAGGATCCAGTCGGAACCCACGTCGGCCAGTTTGTTCAGGTCGCGGAATCCACGTTTCTCGTCCCAGACGAAAGCATGATTGAAGTCCGAGGCCGCACCGAACTCGCCAACAATCACGTCGCAGTCGTTGAGCGCCAGGGGTTGGCTGGCGACCTCGGGAGAAAGATGCACGGCCGTGAGCTTGGCGTCCTGCCGAAGAAAAACAGCGTTGGGGGTAAAGGACTGAACCAGCACGTGCCCCGCGTCGTTGATCGCAAGCGCAGTGCTCGAGGCAGTGTGGGGCGGGGCGATGGAGCGAAGGCCGTGCGCGGCGTCCCAGAGAAAGGCGCTGTAATGGCCTTCTTTGTCGTTGATCTGGCCGACAACCTGTCCGCGACTGTTGATGGCATGAGCCATGCCGCCGCAACATCCGCCGAGTAGAACGGCTTTCTGGTTGCGCCACACGACGGGGTGTTCCGCGCTTTGGCCTGCGACTTCGCCGCCGTCGCTGATTGCCATCGCCTTGGAGTGTTCTTCCGACAGGACAGAAAACCGTCCGCGCGAGTAGGCAAAGGCCATGGGTTGCTCGGAACCCTGCCGCGTGGCGGCTCCGACGACATCTCCGGCGCCGTTGATGCCCAGCAGTTCCGCAGCCGTGAATCCTGAGGGAAGCTCGAGTTCGTGGAGGCCGTCCTTTCCCGTCCACGTGGCGGGCTGGTGATCTTCGGTGATCCCGGCGACCACGCCGGAATTATTAATGCGGGCCGGTTGAAAGGGCAGAGACGTGATCTTGTAGTGCGAAGCGTCGCAGGAGTGTCGGGTGACCTGCGCCCTAACCGGAACAAGAGCCATCATCATGGCGGCTGCGAGCAACACAGAAGACGTCATGGAGAACATGGCCGCGGCAGAGTTTTTCGATCTTGCGAGTATTGCCGGTCCCTCAGTCACCGTCGCCGGTGTCGACCGAAATCAGTTCCAGAGAATGCAGCAGTGGGCTTGATTCCGAAACGAACTCCACATGTCCGCACTTGGGACACGAGAGGATAGCGTGGCCCTGTCCGTGTCCACTCGGCACCAGGCTGACGCGCATCAACTGGTAGCGGTCGAGCTTCTGCTCGCAGCGCAGGCAGCAGACCGTCTTCTGATAAGGATCGTTCTGATAGGACCCGTGGGAAACACTAGTGGCGACGTCGATGGCTGGTTTCATACTTTCCTCATGAGCGGGATGGCGAGGGCGCCATCCCCATCGAACTAGGTGAGAAAGTCTACCACGGCGCGGGTTGGACGCAGCGCGGGAGTTCGTTGCTGATTGTTACGTCGGTGCTAGCGAAGCACTGTAACCTCTTCGTAGGGACGTTGTTTGCAACATCTCTCCCCGTGCCCAGCGCGAGGCGTAGCACAGGCGGGGACGAGAGCAGCGCTATCTACGACACAGTCACCTGAAGTTCGGACTTCTGAGTCCCCGGCCGGTTGTTGAGGACGTGGGCCGAGCTCGCCTTCGTCAGCAGGAAATTATCCACGAACACGGCGTCGATCCCCGAGCAGAAGAATGTGCGCACCGCATCCTTCGGGCGGATCACGGGAGGCTCGCCGGGTAGATTGAACGAAGTATTCACCAGAATCGGCGCGGGTTCCTGCTCTCCGAAGCGGCGCAGCAGTTCCCACAAGAGCGGGTCGGTTTCCTTCTCCACCACGTGCAGGCGGACCAGTCCGCCGGGCAGTTGCAGGGCGCGCGGCAACACGTCCGCATCAGGACGGACCAACGCCAGAGAGTTCATCAACCGGCACAGCGGCGAACCTGCGAAGTAGCGCGCACAGTCTTCTTCCCGCACGGAGACGGCAAACGGGCGGAAGGATTCGCGGTGCTTGACGAAGTCGTTCAGATTTTCGGTGACATAGGGCGCCCACGGCGAGGCCAGCAGGCTGCGGTGTCCGAGGGCTCGCGGGCCGAATTCCGTGGCCCCGTGGAACCAGCCGACAATTTTCCCGGCGCGCAGCAAGGTCACGGCCGAGTCCAGCTTCCTCTCCCCGGTATTCTGCAGGGAGTAGCGCGCTTTGGCGTTGTCGAGAACGTCCTTGATTTCGGTGCGCGCGTAATTCGGTCCCCAGTAGACGGAGCGCACTTCCGGGTTGCGTGGCTTGTCCATTTGCTGGTGCCAGACCCACGCGGCCGCGCCCAGAGCGCATCCAGCATTGCCGGGAGCCGGCGGCACAAATACGTTGCCCACCCCGAACTTGCTCTCCAGCGCCGCCACCAGCAGCGTGTTGTGGAACACTCCGCCCCCCAGGCAGATTTGCTGGATGCCAGTCTTCTTCTGGAAAAACGCGAGCAAGTCGGCGATCAACTCCGTGACCGCGGCCTGCAAACTGGCAGCAAGATTACGCTTGAGCTCCGGTGTGAATTCCGCTTTGTCCGCCGGAATGCCCAGTTGGTCGAAGAACAATTGCGACGGCTCGAAAACTCCGGTCACGTCGCGGCTGAAATATCGGAAATTGACCGAAGGCAGGACATCCCCCGGTCGGCGCAGCATGCGCAGGAACGTGTCTTTGTACAGGGGCTGGCCTTCCAGGCTGAGCCACTGCGTCTTGTGCTCTTCTTTCGAAGGAATGAAGCCCAGCAGGTCGGTGATGCGGGAATAGATCCACCCGACCGAATTAGTAAAGGAGATCGTCTTCAGGATGCGAATCTTGCTGCCTTCGCCCACGGCCAACATTCCGGCGGTGCCGTCACCCTCACCGTCGAGCGTCAGGATCAGGGCTTTTTCGAAGGGAGAGAGAAAAAACGCGCTGGCGGCGTGGCAGGAGTGGTGATCGATGGTGACAACTTTGCGCGCGTCATTTTTTCGCGCGCCGCCGGAGCGCAGGCGCAATGCGCGCAGCGCGGTCCACTCCCAGCCGAATCGGCCAAGTTCTTTGCCTTCCTGGTATGCGGTGGCAATGGGCGCCAGAAGCGACAGCCGTGGACGAGAAAGCGCGCGGCGCCTCCATCCGCGAAAAGGCTGGCTCGCCACCGCGACTACATCCAGATCGTTCCACGAGACTCTTCCCTGCCCCAGACAGAACTGAATGGCTGCGTCGGGAATGCCGCGCGTAAGCGCAGGTTGCAGCTTGGCATTCTCGATGGCCGCTTCGATGCCGCCGTCGCGCGTAAGCGCCGCCGCGGAATCGTTCTTGAAGGAGGATAGGCCGAGAATCAACATATGAAGACCAACCTGACAGGATCAAAATAACAGGATCAGGATAAAGACCTTCGAGGAGCGGGGAGGGCGCCTCGACGGCCGAGAACGTGTGGCCGTCGAGGACCAACATCAAACTCAGGGCTTCTGCGAAGCGCCGACCAGTTCTTTTTCCGGGAGGCGTTTATCAGCCGCGCGCTCCGGCGTGAGCTGCCCCTTCGAGGCGCGATATTTTCGCAGAATTCCGATGGGCAGATAGCAATAGAGGAAGGCGACCAGTCGATCAAAGCCGCGCAGGCCGCGATACAGAACGCGGTCAACCAGTCGCTCGAAGAAAAACAGAATCCCGGTCGAACCACCGGCCACCTCGGGATATCGTGGCCATGAGCCCCCGGATTCCCGCTTCCAATAGGCGATGTATGCGGCGACCTTGTGCCGGATGTCCTCGGGCAGGACTTCGGGCTTCTTCTTGCCCGAGACGATCTTCTCGCTGTGGACCATCTCGTGATGACCGGCGTCGTAGATGGCGGAACGGTCGGCATCCTTGAGCGAAACCATGCGGCGGTCAAACTCAATGCCCAGGAAACCGCAGACGTCCTGTATCACCGCGGCGGGATCGTTGGTCAAGTCCTCGTACTGCACCGCGTGGACCTGAACGCCTTTCTCCCGCAGGGTGTCGTAGCCCGCTTTGAGATCGCGGCAGCCCAGAAGCGCGCGCAGCACCATGCCGCGTTTGGCGAAGAAAGAATCGGTGCGGGCCCGCACCACGCTGCGGCAGACGTCGGCGGGATCGCGCCAGATCACGATGAACTTTGCGTTGGGAAATTCTTCGGCCAGGCGTGGCAGGCAGTCGAAAAAGTTGGGAGACTTGCAGCCCCGCACCCGCGCGTCAGGAGCGTACAGCATCCAGGCGGCTTCGCAGGCCTGGCGCAGCCCGGAAGGCGAGCCCGGCAGATCGTCGATACTGATTTTGTGGCGGGATAGCGCCTGATTCCAGAATTCCCAGCGTTCCGGCCAATCCCGCTTGGCGTGACTGCCGAGAAACAAAGGCCAGAGCAGGGGGAGGTCATCCTCGTACAGCAGACGGATTTGAGGGTGCTGGTTGAGCAGCGCGTAAAAAAGCGATGTGCCCGACCTCCACATGCCGACGACAAACAGCGGCGCGCGGCCTTGCTCCATCTGGTAATTCTCTTCCAAGGTGTCCATCCGTAAACGGGCTCCGGTTTTTCTTCGCGAGCTTTGCGGCTCTCCTTGGCGAACTTTGCGGTCAAAATCTTAAACTGCGAAATTCGCTAAGGATTCGCAAAGGTCGCGAAGAAACAACCTTCAAACAAGCTACTTAGTCGCCGGACTTCGCCAGTTCCGGGGCTCCGTGTCTTTCGGAGGCCACGGGCTGGCGCAGTTCCGACGCAATCCATTTGTAGGTGACCGCCAGGCCCTGCACCAGAGGGATCGACGGCTCCCAGCCCAGTACACGGCGCGTGCGGCTGTTCTCACTGTTGCGGCCACGCACGCCCTGCGGTCCGGAAAGGTTGTGCCGCACTTTGATTTTCTTTCCGGCGGCTTCGGCCACCATATGCACCAGCTGATTGATGGTGACCAGTTCCGGCGTGCCCAGATTCAACGGCTCGTGATAGTCGGAAGCCATGATGCGCTTCAGCCCTTCCACGCAATCGTCAACGTACATGAAGGAACGGGTCTGCTCGCCGTCGCCCCAGATTTCGACTTCGCCTCCGTCGGCAACCATCGCCACCTTGCGGCACATTGCGGCGGGAGCCTTTTCCTTGCCGCCATCATAAGTACCGAGCGGGCCGTACACGTTGTGGAAACGGACAATGCGAGTCTCGAATCCATAGTCGTTCCGGAAGTAGCGGCAAAGCTCTTCGGCGAACAGCTTCTCCCAGCCGTAGCCGGGCTCGGGGTCGGCCGGATACGCGTCTTCCTCTCTCAACGGCTCAACGTTGGCATCCTTCTGTTTGCTCTGCGCATAGACGCAGGCGGAGGACGAGAACAGAAAGCGCTTCACACTATTCTTGCGCGCGGCTTCCAGCATGTTGGCGTTGATGAGGATATTGTTGCGGCTGATGGCGGCGTGATATGCCGTGATGTAGCCGATGCCGCCCATGTCGGCGGCAAGATTGTAGACTTCGTCGATGCCGCCGCGCGTGGCCAGCAGGCACTTATCGAATTCGCGGAGATCGAGCAACTCGAATTCATCCGCCGGGCTGGCCTCGTACTCGGGAGCTTTGATGTCCGCGCCCCGCACCCAACAGCCGTCGGCCTTCAAGCGACGGACCAAATGATGACCGATAAAACCACCTGCACCCGTAACCAGCACACGTTTTTGCGCACTCATGGAATTGGACCCCTTTCACCTAGGTTTGAAAGTTTTCAGATTTCTAAAGCTTCGTTGGGGGGACAAACGGAACGACGCGGCTTTAATGACTGGCCGCGATTTTAGCACGAACTCTTCGCTTTCAGCGCTTGAAATCCGGGCAAGGAACAGGGTTGGATTTCAGCTGTATTTCCTTACATTAAGCAATTCCAGGCCCACATGCCATAGGAAGATCGGGCCATTGACGAGATAGCGCCGCCACAGGCGCCTGGGTTCGGCATAGAGTCGAAAGGCCCATTCCATGCCGTTTTCGCGCATCCAGGCCGGAGCCTGGCTCAGGCGCCCCGTGTTCAGGTCAAACGCGGCGCCCACGCCCAGAACCGCGGGCACCGTCAGCCTGGGGCAATGCTCGTACATCCAGCGCTCCTGCTTGGGAGTGCTCAGGCCGATCCAAAGCACATCGGCCAGCGAAGCCTCGATCATCTCGATGACCGCGTTATCTTCCTCGGTCGTCAGCGGGCGGAAGGGCGGAGAGTAGCAGCCCGCAACTTCCACCCCGAAGTTCTGATGCATGACTTCGGCGAGATGCTCCGGGACACCCGCGGCGCCGCCATAAAAGAAATGGCGATAACGCGCCCCGGTCTGGCGGCAAAAAGTTTCCATCAGCTCCGGGCCGTAGACCCGGCGAACCATGTTCTTGTGCCCATGCCAGCGGCCCAGCCAAACCAGCGGCATGCCGTCGGAAACGACCATCGACGCCGCCCCCAGCATGGCCCGGAATGGCTGATCAACCAGCGACTCGGAGACGCCGTGCATGCCGGTAACGGCAACATAGCGCGAACCGGAGCGCTCGGCGATCCAGCGCTCGAGGATGCCGATGGCTGTCAGGAATCTGAACCGCGTCCACACGAATACCGAGAACTTTATATGTGGGCGTCGCCGCAGCGCTTGCAGTAGCCGCTTGAGGCATAGTGGATGTTTGCATAAGGAAATCCCCGGAAAATAAATCTGAGACTTAGCGGTATTGCTCGACCACTACCGAGTCCTGGTAGAGCCGCGTCGGGCCGGGGGAACGGGTCTTGAGCCGGCGGCGCATGAATTCCGCCCAGCCGAGAATAATCAGAAACAGGGTGGGATGGTGCCAGGTCATCTCCACATTCACAAACGAGTGCACCGTGATAATAGCCATCACCCCAATCATCTCGAGCGTCAACTGCCGATCCTCGGTGCTGAGCCAGTGTCCGCGGTAGTAGCGGATCAGAATGGTCCAGATCCAAACCAGCGCGATGACAAACGGAGCCAGACCCCAGATGCTGGTGCCGACCAGGACTTCGAGCCAATCGCTGTGCAACTGCGGCGCGCCAACGGTGGTGAGGATGGCGAAACGGCTTCCCGCATAGGCTCCCAATCCGGTGAAAGGATGGCGCATGAAGGCGTGGTAGCCGATGCTCCACCAGTCGAGACGGCTGGAGAGGGACATCATCTCGGCCTGGCTCTGGTCGCGTTGCAGATAACTCATGACCTTGTCGCCCACACTGATGAGGATGGCGACCGGAGCCGAATCACGGTAGGGATAAGGGATTCGCTTGGCCAGCGTATCGCCTGCCACGGCGAAGATCAGAGCCGGACCGGTTACAAGGGCGGTCAAAATCACCACCTTGAATCTCCTCGCGAAATACAAAACTACGATCGCGGCCACCACCAGACCAGCGAATGCGCTTCGGGTCTGGGCCGCGACCATGGTGATCGCGCCCAGAAGAGCGGTCAGAGCGTAGAATGCCTTGTTCTTGCACTTGCCGATCAGTGGCCAGTAGCGAATCGCCGCCACCAGAATCAATACCGCACCGGTATCGCCCAGTTCGTTGGAGGAAACGATGGGGTACGCCCCGGAAAGGCGGCTCTCATCGAACCAGGTGGCCGCGGGCCAGATCGGCAGGCCAATCCAGACCCAGGCCAGCGTCGCCCCGGCGATGATCCAGGTCCAGTCAATCAAGGTCTTGTACTCTTCGCTGCTGCGGACAATCTTGAGAACCAGGGCAATGATCGAGAGATCGAGCAGGTATTCCAGCGACTTATAGAGCGTCCAGGAAAACTTTACCGACCACAGCGATGACGTCACGCAGACGAGACCGAAAATGGTCATGCATCCGACAATGCCGTGAGTCATGGACGGTCCCCAATCGGGCTTGCGAAAAACCAGACGCAACAGGAGGATGGAACCGACGATGACTTCCGGACCGACGCGCAGTGCGGCCAGCGAGTCGAACGGCGTCTGCGCGATCTCCGCGGCACTGCGATAGCGGAATACGAACGAACTGCTCAGACTCAGAAACCATAACCAGTGCCACCACTTCACGTGGGTGCGGAAAGCACCGAGCACACGCCATACTTCTTTCAGGCCCACCCACGATCCCCACATTACGGGTAAAAAGAGAACCATTCCCAAACAGACGAGGCCGAGGCTCACTTCCTTGCTCATCACTACCCACGCGCCCACGATGCTGCCGACGGCTCCTACCAGCAGGAACGGCAGAAATTTCAGCAGTTCAGCGGCTCGACGCGGAGCGGGCGTGACCGGTTCCGGATTCCAAGCGGGTTTTGTGCCTGTTGCCATGTGCATGATTCGGTTGCGGGTGCTGGTTATGGTATCGGCGTAATTTCTGGACAGCGCAAGTAGCCCCGGTAACTAACGGGACACCAAGGCCGCTTCCTGGGGTTGGGCATCGAGCGGGTAGCCCATGCGCGTCAAAAGCGCACCGGCATGATCGCGCACCACTTTGACTTGCTCTTCCGTAAGGTTGGCGCGCCATCCGCCTACGGAGCCGCTGCGAATGAACTGCCCTTTTTTCGAGGCCCGCTGCGGAGTTTCCTTCTCTTTGGCTTTCATGCGCTCCACCGAATTGTTGGCGATGGCCTGGCGGATGCGCTCCTTGTCGGGAACCATGCCAAAGAATTCGACGATCTCCGCGACACTCTTCACGCTGTCGCGGCGCAGGTCTTCAAATTTGACCAGCAGCAGGTTATCGCTCGAAAGCGGCGCGGAAAGCCAGGATTCGACGTGCGCCGACCACGAGGAGAAGGGATTCACTCCCTTGGTCAGGAAGACGCGAAGATATTCGTCGAGCGGCTGATTCACCAGTCCGAGGGCGGTCTGGTAGGCATACTCAGAAAGAGCCACATCGCGCGGATCGCGCACCAGGTAAACGGCCTTGCGATACTCCGGGTGGTAGATCTCGTGGGTCTTAATGAGGCGTCCGCCATTCGGCATGAGGGGCAGGCCGATCTTGTGCTCCTTCACGTCGGGAATGGACTGGTTCACGTTGCCGAATCCGGAGGACCGCCCGGCGATCGACTCGAACAGCAGGAAGCGCAGCCATGTGCTTCCTGACCGCGGATAGGACGCCAGAAAAATATCAGTGGCGCGAAGACTCTGGTGACGCATCCACACTAGCGGAGTGCGCACCGCGCTTTTCGCTATTTCGTGACGCATTTTACGAAGGATCGGCATGAGTAGTCTCGGTAAGCAACATCGTCAGAAGCGTACAACCTTCAACCTGCGCTGCGCACCGCTAGATCTGATCTTCCACCGGCAGCGAAGGCGCAAACTCCAGGCTCGACACGCTGGGTTCAACCGACTTCCGGCGAAGCAGCACGATTACCATCACCAGCGCCGCCGAGTTAGCCAGGATGATGCTCCAGACCACGCCCCATATGCCAAAATACTTGGTGGCGGGAATGCCCACCACCAGCGTGATGACGCTGGCGGCGCAGTTGGCGAAGAAAATAGAGCGCGGCGACTCCATCGCCCGCAGCACGATCGAAGCTCCAACGCTGGCCGACCAGATAATCGTCTCGAGGGCGAAGAACGGCAGATAGTCGGCGACGTTGCTGTAGTGTCCTGCGTACAAGAGCCTCAGAATGGCGCCGCGAAAAGGCAGCACGGCCGCCCAGTAGGCCATGGCTCCGACGGTGAACAGCGCGGTCATCCGCCAGGTGAGAGCGTACGTCCCGGCGTTGCCCTCCTTGCTTTGCACTCGTGACGCGTAGGGCAGGAAGAGCATGGACAACGCGGCGTAGGTTTGCAGCACCGGACCCGCGAGGTTCATCAAAGCGCGCAGTTCCCCGGCCTGGGCAATCCCGGCGAAGATGCTGACCACGGAAAAATAAAGATAAGTCGGAATCCATCCCACGATCGAGCTGGCCAAAGCCCACTTGCCGTAAGTCCAGTGCCTGCTCCAGGTTTGATGGAGGTCCGGAACCGACTTGCTGGGATCGAGCGTTCGCCGCAGGGCGAACATTAGCGCAATGCCGCATACCAGCGCGGCCAGCCCCATCAACAGGAACGCCGAGAACGAAGAGAGCACATGCAGACGGTTGATGACGAATACCCCACCGACCACCAGCACAAAATACAGAACCGCGCCCACGGCCGCCGGACCCGGCGAAATCCTGAGATAAAAACCGCGGCGCCCAAACCAGAAAAGGAAAATGCACGGAGCTGCGATGGTCAACCCCGCCAGCGCCCCGGCCAGCGCGGGTGACTTACCCAGCCAGTAAGTCACGGCCGCGGCGATGGCGAAGACCACGAAGATGACCGCCGAAATCGCGTTGTGCATCTTCAGCGAAATACGCATGTAGCCGCGCAGATTGTCGCGGAAGGTGGATCCGCCATAGACCGACATCGGCTCCAGCAGCAGCGCCTGATAAAGAAAAGAGAGCAGCAGGAAGATGCTGAAACCCAGGCCGTAGGAGCCGTACTCCTCGGTGGTCATCCAGCGCGCCAGCAGAAAGCCCAGCACGAAGTTCGACCCGGCAATCAGGCCATATTCGAGGATCGCCAGGCTACCCTTGGTGCCCCAGCGAACCATCGTCTGCAACTTCATATTGCCCGCCGGGCTCGATGGGCCTGGGTTCGACGGGCCGTCGTTCGACGGGCTGCCCGGGACTTTCGACATCTCTGGCAAGACTGCGGAATTGGTTGTCAAATTCTCAGGCAATGGTCTGTCCTATTAAGCTGCCGCGTGCGGGATAAATGAGGTTGTATGAATCAAATCGCCGAGGCTCACTGGTACATTACGAAATCTGTTCTTCGAGTTCAGGCTGCGAACGTTCCTGCTCCGCCTGGTTGAGACAAGAGCGCAGGCTTTCGGCGAGAAGCCGCACGTCCGGCTCTTTGAGGATGCTGCCGTGGTCGCCCACGATTTCGTGCACTTCCACGCCGCCGGTCACCCACTTGCTCCAATCGTCGGTGGGATTGTCGGCGCCACGCAGCCCTTTTTCGGTCGCCCGGAACCAGGTCGCCGATCCGAAATATACTTGCGGCTTGTAGCCTTCTTCCGCGACGGCAAACACCTTGCGCACTTCCTTCAGCGGGCGCGGCAGGAACAGCGCATCGAACCTTCTCTTGATGCCCTTGCGGATGCGCTTCGCCCGGTGCGCAATGTAGGACAACTGTTCCCGGCGCGGCAGAGTCGCCAGTGTGCTCAGCAGCATCTTGTTCGATTTGGGCTTGCCCGGGTAAGTGTCGAGCAGAGCCAGCACTCCCACTTCCTGACCGTCGGCCTGAAGCTGGCGCGCCATCTCGAAGGCAATCAATCCTCCCAGGGAATAGCCGCCAACGTTGTATGGCCCTTCCGGCTGCAGCGAGCGAATTTCCTTGATGTAGAACGCGGCCATCTCTTCCACCCGGGCATGAAATGGGCGGTCGCCTTCCAGCCCTTGCGCCTGCACGCCGTAGAACGGACGGTCGGTTCCCATGTGACGGGCAAGCGCGTTGAAGCGAAGAACCGTCCCCCCCAGTCCGTGAATGCAGAAAAATGGCGCCCGATCACCCTCAGGCTGAATCGGAACCAGAGAAGCCTGCGACGGCGTCCATCGCTCCTGCTGCAGCAGCGCGGCGAACTGCTCGATGGTGGGCGCTTCGAAAAGCGTAGTCAACGGCAGCTTGCGCTTGAAATTCTGCTCGATGCGGCGCATGAGGCGCACCGCCAGCAGCGAGTGCCCTCCCAGATCGAAGAAATTGTCGCGCACGCTGATCGGCTTCTTGGCCAGGATCTCTTCCCACATGGCTACCAGCTGCGCTTCCACTGCGTTTGCCGGAGCAACGTGGTCAGCGGAGGCAGCGCTGGCCTGCGGCGCGGGCAGCGCCTTGCGGTCAACTTTGCCGTTGGGCGTAAGGGGAAATTCTTCGAGCACGACGAAATCAGACGGGACCATGTACTCCGGCAGTTGCCGCTTCAAAGATTGTCGCAACCCGGCAACCTCGGGGGTGGACCCGGCGGCGGGAACGATGTAGCCGACCAGGCGCTTGTTGTTCAGCCCCTCTTCCCGCGCCACCACCAGCGCCTGCCGGACGCCGGGGTGCTTCGCCAGTGCAGCTTCGATCTCGCCCAGTTCAACGCGAAATCCGCGGATCTTCACCTGAAAGTCGCGACGGCCGACGAACTCGATTTCGCCGCTGGCCAGGTAGCGCGCCAGGTCGCCAGTCTTGTAGAGCCGGGCGCCGGGTTGCGTACTGAAGGGATCGCGCACAAATTTCTCGGCCGTCAACTCGGGATGATTCAAATATCCCCGCGCAACTCCAGGGCCACCGATGTGCAATTCGCCGGGAATACCCACCGGCACCGGCTGCAGATTGCGGTCGAGAATGTGAATCTTCACATTATTAATAGGACGCCCGATGGGCAGCGGCGATGGCAGCGCTCCAAAAGCCGGCTCGTAGGAGGACGCAATCACACTGGTTTCGGTGGGGCCGTAGGTGTTGATCCAGCGTACGCGGTTGCCCACGATTTTCCGCCAGCCTTCGAGCGCCTGAATCTGCGCTTTCTCGCCTCCCACCACCAGCAGGCGCAGGCTCTCGGGCATCGCCGCCCCCGATTCGGAAAGTTCATGCACCAGTTCGTGCCAGTACGCCGTGGCCACCGAAAGCACCGTAAGCTTCTGTTGCCGGGCGAAGCGCAAAAAGTCAGAACCGGCGAGTGAGAAATTGCCTGAGCGCAAAACCAGCGTGGCTCCGGCCGACCAGGTCGGGAAAATCTCTTCAATAGCGATGTCGAAGCTGATGGAGGAGAACTGCAGCAGGCGGTCGTTCGGGCGCAAGCCGTACAACTTGATCACGGCGCAAATGTAGTTCACCAGGCCGCCATGCGTCAGCATTACGCCTTTGGGCTTGCCCGTCGAGCCTGAGGTATAAATCACATACGCCAGGCTGCCCGGGTTGGTCACAGGTTCAGGATTCTCCCGGCTCTCTTTCTCCAGAAATTCACCGGCTGAGAGCAGGCAGATTCTTTCGGTTCGCGAACTGGCCAACTCCGGCAAAAGCCCCTCGCGCGAGAGCAGCAGCGGAGCCTGCGAGTCCTCGAGCATCCATTGCAGGCGCTCTTTGGGATAAGCCGAGTCCAGCGCCAGGCATGCTCCGCCGGCTTTCAGCACGCCCAGCAGAGCCACCGCCAGTTCCAGCGAATTCTCCAGACAGACGCCGACGGGCACTTCCGGTCCGACTCCGCGCTTGCGCAGATAATGCGCCAGCTGGTTAGCCCGCTGGTTGAGCTCGCGGTAGGTCAGATGGTTGCGGTCCTGCAGCACCGCGATGGCGTCGGGAATAGCCGCCGCCTGCGCTTCCACCAGCTGATGAATGCATTTACGGAGCGGATACTCCGACTGGGTGGCGTTCCACTCGACCAGCACCTTCTGCCGTTCCTTCGGACTCAACAGGGGCAATTCCGAAAGCCGCTGCTGCGGATTGCGCGCAACGGCTTCGAGAATCGAGTGGAAGCTATCCATCATGCGCCGGATGGTCGCGGCCTCGAACAAATCCGTGTTGTATTCGAAGTGCGTGGTAAGACCGTCGCCCGAGGGAATCACGGTGCAGGTCAGATCAAACTTCGCCGTCCCCGTATCCACGTCCTGCAGGTGCAGCGTGATGCCTGCCACCTGCTCGATGGGCGGGACGCTGTTCTGCACCGCAAACAGCGTCTGGAACAGCGGGTTGTAGCTCAGATTGCGTTCCGGGCGCAGTTCTTCCACCAGCTTTTCAAAAGGCAGTTCGCGATGATCGTAGGCCTCGAGTGCCGTTGCCTTCACGCGCTGCAGAAGCTGGTGGAAACTCAGGTCTGCGGAAAGATCGGTGCGCAAGGGTACGGTGTTGACGAAGAACCCGACCAGGGCTTCGACCTCGGCGCGCTGGCGATTGGTGAACGGCGAGCCGACCACTATGTCTTCCTGCCCGGTGTAGCGTGAAAGCAGCGCCTTGAAGGCAGCCAGCAATGTCATGAAGAGCGTGGTGCCCTCGCGCTGGCTGAGCCCCTTAAGCGCACCGGCCACGCTCGGGTCGAGTTCGAGTGATTCGTTGTCGCCGCGGAAGCTCTGTGCCGCCGGACGCGGCCGATCCGTAGGCAATTCCAGCACCGCCGGAGCGCCCTGCAGCCGCGACCGCCAGTGCGTTGAGTTCCTTTCCGAGCGACTCGTTCTGCAGCCATCCCCGCTGCCACGCGGCGTAGTCAGCGTACTGCATCTTCAGTTCCGGAAGCGGTGAAGGCTTGCCCTGCGAAAACGCTTCGTACAGGGCAACCAGTTCACGCACTACGATTTCGCGCGAAGTCTCGTCGCTGGCGATGTGGTGAATGTTCAGCAGCAAAATGTGCTGCTCCTGGGCCAGCCGCAACAGGTTGGAGCGCAAGAGCGGTCCGGCACCCAGGTTGAAACTGCGTTTCGCCTCTTCGGCAGCCAGCGCTTCGGCTTTCGCTTCCCGCTGCGCTTGCGGCAGACGCGCCAGATCGGTAACCGGCAGTGGAATCGTCAGCGCGGGCGCAATCACCTGCACCGGTTGTCCCCCCGCCGTCGTAAAGCGCGTGCGCAGGATCTCGTGACGGCGGACAATCTCGTTGATGCTGCGCCCCAGGGCGGGAACGTCGAGCGCCCCCGTGATCCGCACCGCGCACGGAACGTTGTAGAGAGGGTTTCCGGGCTCCAGTTGATCGAGGAACCACAGACGTTGCTGGCCAAACGAAAGCGGTGGATCGGCGTCACGAGTCACCTTGCCGATGGGAAGCGCAAGCGAGGCGGAACGATCAGTGCGCGAGCTTTCGATCAGAGCCGCCAGTCCTTCCACCGTCGGCTGTTCAAAGATCGAACGCAACGAAAGCTCGACACCCAGAGCCTGCCAGACGCGGGCTACGACTTTCGCTGCCAGCAACGAGTGTCCGCCCAACGCGAAAAAATCATCGCGGATGCTAATGCGGTTGTGCTTCAACACCTGCGCCCAAATTCCTGCGACGACTTCTTCCACCGGAGTACGCGGGCCGAGCGGACCGGATTTCGCTTCGGACGCTGCCGTCGGCGAAGGCAGGCGGCGCACGTCAACCTTGCCGTTCGGCAATTCCGGAATCACGTCCAGAAATACAAATGCCGACGGAATGGCAGGTGCCGGCAACCGCTTCCTCAGGTGCTCGTGCAGAGTTTCGGCTGACGGTTGCTCGCCGCGCGCCACAACGTAAGCGACCAGTTGCGGATTCCCGGGCTGATCTTCGCGAATCTGGGCCACGCTGCGCTGAACGGACGAGTGTTCGGAGAGGGCTGCTTCGATTTCACCCAGTTCGATGCGGAAGCCCCGAAGCTTCACTTGCCCGTCGGTGCGGCCCAGCCACTCCAGGTTGCCGTCAGCGAGATAGCGCACGCGGTCTCCGGTGCGGTAAATCCGCTCGTCCGGATTCTGGCCAAACGGATTGGCCACGAACCTCTGCGCATTCAGTTCGTCGCAATTCAGATAACCTGCACTGACCCCCGCCCCTCCCACGTAGAGTTCGCCGCGAACGCCGGTCGGCACGACCTGCATCCGCGAATCCAGCACGTAAAGCTGAGTGTTCGCAATGGGCCGTCCTATGGGCACGCGGGCGGAGTTTGGCTGCGACTCGCACTTGTAGACGGAACACCAGACCGTCGCCTCGGTCGGTCCGTACTCGTTGTACAGAGCCGCGTGCGGCGCCTGCCTGTAATGCTCCTCGACCAGATCGTTGGGGCACGCTTCGCCGGCAACGATCGCCACTCGCAGCGGTGCCAAATCCTGGTTAGCGCTGGTTTCGAGAATCGTTTTGTACAGCGATGGCACGCATAGCAAGTGCGACACCTGGTGCTTCCGGATGAGGCCAGAGAGTTCGTTCAGATCCCATCGCGACTGGTCGGGAGGAAGAACCAGCGTCCCACCCGTCGCCAGCGTCCAAAAGATTCCCGCCAACGAACTGTCAAAGGCAAAGGACGAGAGCAGCAGGAACGCTTTCGGCGCTTCCGAATAGTACGTGGTGCGAGCCAGCGTCGAGTTGACCAGGCCGTGATGCGTGACCCGAACACCTTTGGGCCGGCCGGTAGAACCGGACGTGTAGATGATATAGGCGATGTTGCCGGGGCCGGCGACGGAGTATTGACCAGATTCCTCTCCGGCTTCCTGAATCGCATCCACGCAGAGCACGCGCGCGTCATGAGCAGGTAACTGGGTCTGCAACCGGGATTGAGTCAAGACCACCGGAGAGCGCGTTTCCGATAGCATGAGAGCGAGGCGATCCGCCGGATATGCAGGATCCAGAGGAAGACACGCTCCGCCGGCTTTCAGCACCGCCAGAATCCCCACCACCATTTCGATCGAGCGCTCGAAATAAAGGCCAACTGCAACCTCGGCCTGTACGCCAGCTCGACGCAGGTGCTTCGCCAACTGGTCGCTTCGCTTTTCGAGTTCATGATACGTGATCGTTTCCGAGCCGCACGCTACCGCAACTGCGCTGGGCGATTGCTGTGCAGCTTGCTGCACCAGATCGTGCAGACAGAGGTCGGTTGGATATTCCACCCGCGTGTCGGTCCACTCGCTCAGAAGCCGGGCGCGTTCCCTCTCGGTGAGCAGCGGCAGACTACTCAGGGTCTGCGCCGGATCGTCAATAATGCCTTCCAGCAGCGTGGTGAAGTTTGCCCGCAGACGCTCAATCGTCTCAGGCTTGAAAAGATCCGTGCGGTACATGAAGCGTGCCGTGAGGCCGTCGGCTTTGTCTTCCATTTCGACGTACAAGTCGAATTTGGCGGCGCCGGTTTCCGCGTCCCACTGTCCGGCGCTCCAGCCCGCGCCCGGCGATGCCACCTGCGGCACCAGCGTGAACCCCACCTGCACCAGCGGATTGCGGCTGAGATCCCGCTCGGTGTGCAGTTCTTTCACGACCAGCTCGAACGGCACTTCGTCGTGCTGCAGCGCACCCAGGGTGGTTTCGCGTACCTGGCTCAGAATCTGCCGGAAACTGGGGTCGCCGGCAAAGTGGGTGCGCAGGACCACAGGATTCTGAAAACATCCCAGCAGGTTTTCAAATTCCGCGCGCTTGCGCGACCCGGCCACCGTGCCAATCACGATGTCGTCCTGCCCGGTATAGCGATGCAGCAGGGTCTCGAAGGCAGCGAGCAAAGCAATGAAGAGAGTGGAGTTTTCTTTCCTGCTCAGTGCCTTGAGCTGCTCGCTCAATTGCTTCGATAGATGCAGACTTTGAATCGCTCCCCGGAAGGTCTGCACCGCAGGGCGCGCATAATCCGCAGGCAATTCCAAAAGCGGCAGATCGCCGCTCAGCGTTTTGCGCCAGTAGTCCAAATGCTTTGCCAGAATGCCGTTGCGTAGATAATCGCGCTGCCACTGGGAAAAATCAGCGTACTGGATCGGCAACTCCGGGAGCGGCGACGATTCGCCCCGGGAAAATGCATCGTACAGACTTGCCAACTCCGGCAGGAATACCCGGTAGATGGAGAGGCCGTCGAAGATCATGTGATGCAGGGTCATGTAAATGCGGTATTCCTCGTCGGCCAGACGCACGACGAGTACGCGCACCAGAGGACACTGCTTGAGATCAAAGGGACGGCGGGCATCTTCGCTGGCCAGGCCGAGGGCGGCCGAATTCCGCTCTGACTCGGGCAGGTGACGGAGATCAACCAGGGGCAACTTCACCGACGGGACCGAGTTCACGATCTGCACCGGCTCTCCGTTGATGACGTCGAACGTCGTGCGCCAGGCCTCATGCCGGCGCAGAACTTCGGCGAAACACTTCTGCAGTACCGCGAGCTCCAGAGCCCCATCGCGGTAAATCGTTACCGGCTCGTTGTAGACCGGAACTTCGGGAGCAATCTGTGCATGCAGCCAGATCTGCTGCTGCGGAAACGAAAGTGGCGCCGGGCCTGATGTGGTGCGCTTTGCAATCCGATTCTGCTGCACCCTCTGACTGAGATATTGTTCGACCAGACTGTTTCTGGCGGAGGCGTCTTCCACCGCCGTCGGCGGAGCCGAAGGGACAGGCAAAGGCGTGGCCTTGGCTGCCTCTGACTGATCCCCAGAAGCGGGCCTGCCATTGGACTTCGCGCTGTCGAATGAGACTTTCAATGACACCAGGCCGCGCAGTCCGAGATTGGTACGCCACACCAGCTTCTGTGGCTCCAGACGAAGGCCGCGGAAACGGCTCAACATGTGCTCGAAAGCAATCTGACCCTCCGTCCGGGCTAGCGGCGCGCCAAAACAGAAGTGCGCGGCATAACCAAAGGCCAGGTGCCGATTGTCGCCCCGGGTAATGTCGAAACGGTCAGGCTCCGGAAAGCGCTCGGGATCGCGGTTGGCGGCGGCCATTACAGCAATCACCGCTTGCCGCTTCTGAATCTGTTTACCTCCCAGTTCGCGGTCGCCGGGCGCCAGGCGTGCGGTGTGCTGGCTGGGACTTTCGAAGCGCAACATCTCTTCGATCGCCGAGGGGATCAGCGAGAGATCGCGACTGAGCCGCTCCATCTCACCCGGATTGCGCAACAAGGTCAGCAGCCCGTTGCCGATCAGGTTGGTGGTAGTCTCCTGCCCTCCCACCATGGTCACGATGGAATTCGCGATCACTTCTTCTTCGCTCAGGCGGTCGCCGTCGATCTCGGCCGTGATCAGCGAGTGGATCAAGCCCTCGCGCGGATGCGCCGCGATCTCGCGCACGGCCTGGCGGAAGTACGACGTCATTTCCTCCACGGTTTGCAGCATCTTCGGCGCGTGCTCCGGGTTGTGCTGGAAGTTGCCCAGCATCTCCGCGAAATTCGCCGACCACGCCTTCAGCCGCTGCCAATCGCCGACCGGCACTCCCAGCAGTTCAGCAGTGACGATCGCGGGCAGAGGCTCGGCGAAGTCCGCGATCACATCCATGCTGCCCTTGGGCTCAATCTCGTCCAGCAACCGGTTGACGATTTCCCCAATGTGGCTGCGCAACTGCTCGACTCGCGCCGGCGTGAATGCCTTGGAAGCAAGGCTGCGCAAGCGCGTGTGCGCCGGCGCGTCCATGAAGAGCATCTGCTTCACCATGACCTGCGCAATGGGATTCAGTTGAGTCAGGCCCATGGCGGAGAGTTGCTCCGGTGTGGGCGTCCGGTCGGCGGAAAACGTGTGCAGCACTTCCATCACGTCGCTGTAGCGAGTCACGATCCAGGCATGCAGAAACGGATCCCAGTGCACCGGATCTTCGCGCCGCAAGCGTTCGAACAGCGGATAGGGATTGGCCAGCACCTCGGGATCGAGGAGGTGGTAGAGGCTCAGGACCGTCTCCGGCCGCTCCGTTCTGGATGTGATGGAACTGGAAGACACTAGCGGTATTCTCCTGCAGGTTGCGGAACCGCCGGGGTGTCTAGTTTCGGCTCGATTTTGGCGAGCTCCACTTTGGCCAGCTCAATCTTAGTCAGCTCAATCTTATTTAGGATGAGCTTCTCGATTTCCGCAGACATTCCCGCCAGCGTGGGATGGTCGAAAATCATCAGCAGCGAGAGTTCAACTCCGAAGACTTCGCTGATCCGGGTGAGCAGTTGCGTGCCCAGCAGAGAGTGTCCCCCGAGCAGAAAGAAATTATCGTTCACGCCCACTCGTTCCACGTGAAGCAATGGTGCAATCAATTCCGCCAGGCGCTGCTCAACCAGGCCTCGGGGGGCAACGTAGGGTTCCTCGGACAATGTGTTCCCATTGGGCTCCGGCAACGCCGAACGATCCACTTTGCCGTTGCTGGTCAGCGGCAGCGCGTCCACCCGAACAAATGCTGCCGGAATCATGTAGTCCGGGACGCGGCTTTGCAGGTACTCGCGAAAAACGTTGGCGGTCGAAAGCGAGTCGGCAGGCAGAACGAGATAAGCGATCAATCGCTTCTCGTCTCCTGCTCCCGCGACCGTGACCGCGCTCGCTCTCACTTCGGGATGCGAATCCAGCACGCTGCTGATTTCGTCGAGTTCCACCCGATAGCCGCGAATCTTGATTTGGTCGTCGAGACGGCCAAGGAATTCAATCTCACCATCGGGCCGCAGCCGCGCACGATCCCCGGTGCGATAAAGGTGGGTGCTGCCGCTGCCACCGCCGAACGGATTCGGCACAAACTTTTCTGCGCTGAGTTCGGGGCGGTTGCGGTAACCGCGCGCCAGTCCTGCTCCGCCAATATAGAGTTCGCCCGCAGCACCGTGCGGCGCCGGACGCATCCGTTCGTCGAGAACGTAGACCTGCGTGTTGGCGATTCCTCGACCGATCGACGGCTGCCTGCTGTCGAAACCGGACGGCTGCACCACTCCCGAGGTCGCAACTACGGTGCATTCGGTCGGACCATAATTATTGACCAGAACAAACGGCAAGCCCTGCGGTGGACGCCGGTGCAGTGTGTCCGCGCCGGTCAGCAGAATTCGCAGCGCGCCTCCCGCCGGCCATTCCAACAACATGAGAAGCTCCGCCAACGGAGTGGGTACGAATGAGATCGTAATCTTCTGCGCGACGAGCCAGTCCCGCAACAGTTCGACTTGTGTGCGCACTGATTCTTTTGGAATGTGCACGCTGGCGCCCGCCGCCAGGTAGGGCCAGAGTTCCCAAACCGTGGCGTCAAATCCAACCGTAGCCAGCAGGCTGGCGCGATCAGCCGCGGTGACTTGAAAAGCCCTGAGATGCCAGTCAATCAGATTCTCCAGTGCGCCGCGCGTGATCTCCACGCCTTTCGGTTGACCGGTCGAACCCGATGTGTAAATCACATAGGCCAAGTGATCCGCACCAGCTTCAGTATCGAACATCCGGCCGGAGTAGCTGGCGATGCGTTCCCGGTGGACGTCAAGTCGGATCACGTTCCACGCACCCGCAGTCAGTTTCTCGGACAAGCCTTGACGTGTGATGACGGCGGAAACGCCCGAGTCGCGCAGCATGAACGCCAGACGATCCGCCGGAGACGCCGGATCCAGCGGAAGATACGCGGCTCCAGCTTTCAACACCGCCAGCGAACTGACCACCGAGTCTAGCGAGCGCTCCAGCAGAATCCCTACCAGCGTATCGGGATCGGCGCCCAAGGCGCGCAGATGCTCGGCCAGTTGACTGGAACGCTGATCGAGCTCGGCGTAGGTAAGGCTTTCCGCACCGGCTACCACGGCCACAGCATCCGGCGCCGAAGACGCATGTTCCGCGACCAGCCGGGTGATGGAAAAGGCTTCTTGATGGTTACGACGAATAAGCATGCGAAACCCGGGCTCCTTTAGCACCAGAGATAACGCTCTCGTAGATCTCAGTGAGCATCCCAAAATTGCGTTCCGCGCTGTACTTGGCTTCAAATTCGGCTCTGGCGGCGAATCCCATGGTGCTGGTCTCTTCGGGATGGGACCATGCCCATTGCACTTTTTCCGCCATATCCGCCGCATCGCCCGCGGTGAAGTGCAATCCCGTACCGTCGTTCTCGACGATTTCCTGCATTCCGCCCAGGCGCGAGCAGAGCACAGGAACACCACATGCGAAGGCTTCCGCGATGGTCACCGGAAACCCTTCGTACCATTCGCTCGGAAACATCAGAAAGCGCGCGCCTTTCATTGTGGCCAGAGTTTCTTGCCGGGACAGGTGCCCGCGATAGTCCACGTTGGGAAGCTTGAGATCGGCGATCCGCCTTTCCATCTCAGGACGAAACGGGCCGTCCCCGGCGATGACCAGCGGGATCGCCGCCGGCAGCCTGCCCCAGGCCTCAATCAGCGTGCCCACGCCCTTTAAATCCACCAGGCGTCCGACGAATAATGCGTAGTCGCCGTTCCCTGCCCTCGGCCCCGGATCCGGCAGAACAAAATTCGGCTTGACCCGGATTTTTTCCGCGGGCAAGCCGCCCTGAATCATCTTCTCCCGGGCAAACTCCGTGAGCGCCACGTAGCAGTCGATCATTTCCGTCCACGTATTTTTCCTGCGGTGGACTTCGAGCATCGCCGCCAGCGCCGCCGTGGCCAATTTCGAATCACGGTAGCAGCCGTAACGAACCGCGTGAAAGGGCCCGCGCTCCAGGCACTCTTCGCAGACCTTGCCGTCGCGGTAGAAACTCGCCGCCGGGCATGCCAGCCGGTAGTTATGCAGCGTCTGCACCACTGGCACTCCTTCTTCCTTGCAGGCGTAATACACAGACGGCGAAATTACCGAGAAGAAATTGTGGATGTGAACCACGTCCGGCCGGGTTGTGCGGAGCAGCGCTTTGAACTCGTGGTGCCAGCTCCGCGACCACACGCAATCCACCGCAGCGCCGATCTTGCGAACCAGCCCGCTGGGGTAGGTGGTCTGCGCCTCTACTTTTTCAACCCGGACACCGTTCTCCGCCAGCAGTTGCGCCTCCGACTCGAACACCTGATCTTCACCCCCCGGCTCGATGTAGCGGTTGTGCACGCACAGCACACTGAGATTCGCCGCCTTCACGGCAGCCGGAACAGTAAGCGTAGCCATAGTCAGAAGTGACGCAAGGAATGACGCAAGGAATGAAAACGTTGGGAATGAAGGCGCTTCGGCATGAAAAGGCGCTCAGGGGAGGAGGTTGGCGCCTTAGTTTTTCTCGATGATGAAGTTTTCCAGCACCAGCGCATCCATTTCACTCTTGGAAAATGTGTTGTGCGCGTTCGCCGGAGTATTCACGATCGGTTCGCCCTTCAAATTGAACGAGGTGTTCATGACCACGGGCACACCGGTCGCCTGGCCAAACTTCTCGATCATCTTGTAATAGCGCGGGCTTTGATCTTTGAAGACCGTCTGCAGACGTCCCGTGCCGTCGACGTGAGTGATGGCAGGAAGAATTGCCTGCGCTTCCTTCTTCACCGGAACCACGTACAGCATGTAACGGGCCGGCGCATGCTTTGCGGCATTGGGCAGATCGAAATATTTCTCTGCGCTTTCCGCCAGCACCGAGGGGGCAAACGGACGGTAGGGCTCGCGGAACTTGATCTTCGTGTTCACGATGTCCTTCATGTTCGGGTTGCGCGGATCGGCCAGGATGGAACGGCTGCCCAGCGCGCGCGGCCCCCACTCGAATCGTCCTTGTGCCCATCCAATCACGCTGGCGTTGGTGAGGTGGTCGACCACCGAGTCGAGCAACTTGTCCTCATCGTCGTAGCGCGTGTGCTTGATGTTGTTCTGGCGCAGGAAATCGCCAATCTCCGCTTCCGAGTTCGCCCGCCCCCAGTACGCGTGCTCCATCCGGAAATTGCGCGGCTTGCCCAGCAGCGTATTGTAGGCCCAAAGAGCCGCGCCCAGCGCGCCCCCTCCGTCACCGGCCGCCGGTTGCACGTACATCTTCTCGAAGCCCGCTTCCTTCAGAATGCGCGTGTTGGCCACGCAGTTCAGGGCAACTCCGCCTGCCATGCACAGATTGCTGAGGCCGGTGGTCTTGCGCAAATGCGTGGCCATGCCGACCAGCACGTCTTCGGTAACCTTCTGAATGCTGGCGGCAATGTCGGCGTAGTGCTTGTTTATCCTGGACAACTCGCCCATGTTCGCTGGCGGCTCGCCGAAGTATTTCGGAAACCCGGTCTCTTCCGTAAAAAACAGCATCTTCTCCGGACGCGGATCGCCGAACAGCGCCACAAACTTGTTGCTGTAGGTCCTCTCGGTCGAGTGGTGGAAACTGAAATACTCCATGTTCAGCGAGAAAGAGCCGTCGCGGTTCTGGTTGATCAGCTTCCAAACTTTATCCACATACTTGGGCTCGCCGTAGGGAGCCATGCCCATGACTTTGTATTCGCCCTCGTTGACCTCGAATCCGAGGAATGCCGTAAACGCGCTGTACAGCAGGCCGAGAGAATGCGGGAACTCGATCTGCTTGTGCAGCTTGATGTCGTTGCCTTTGCCTACGCCGTAGGTCGAGGTCACCCACTCGCCCACACCGTCGACGGTCAGCACCGCAGCTTCCTCAAAGGGTGAGCACAGGAACGCACTCGCAGCGTGCGAGAGGTGATGTTCGCTGAACAGGATCTTGTCTTTGCTGATCCCGATTTCATTCTGCAGCGTGGTTGCGACCCACAGCTTGTCCACCATCCAGGTGATCATCGACTCGCGAAACACCTTGTAAGACTGCGGATAGGTCTGCAGCGTCATCATCAGAATGCGGTCAAGTTTGCGGAACGGCTTCTCGAAGAAGACCACGTAATCGAGGTCATTGCCCGTGATGCCCGCCTGTTCCAGACAGAACTTGATGGCGTTCTTAGGAAAGTCGAAGTCGTGCTTCTTGCGCGTAAAGCGTTCTTCTTCCGCCGCCGCCACCAGCACGCCGTCGTTGAGCAGCACTGCCGCTGCATCGTGGTAGTAACAACTGATCCCTAGTATGTACATAAGCTCCTATTGTCTCTTGGCCCATTCCATGTCGTAAGCCTCAGTGGGATGATCCAGCCACTGCTCAGGCTTTTTCTTGATCCGCAGCGGATCGCTGAACCACCGCGCCGCCAGTCCGAAGGGCAGCACCAGCACCCCGTAACAAATCGATAAAATCACTCGCGCCTGGAAGTTGCCGATCTTGTGCGCCAGATCCTTCCACCCCTGCCACGCGCGCTTAAAAAGACTCCACGCCTTTCCCCACCCCTTGAATGCCGCCAGAAGGACAAAGATTACCAACCCTGCTGCCGCCAGAATTGCTAGCAACTCCGCTACATGCTTTAAGAAATTCAACAAATGCACCATCGCTTGGTCGCTCCTGATTGATTGTTTCTGATTGAGGTTTGATGGAACGTTCGGTGGAACGCCCGGTTGAGCGTTCGGTGGAACGCTTAACGACCCGCCGTACCGTGGGGCGAATTGATTGGGCTGGCGGAGTTGGCCACGTTCACCCCCTGTGGCTGGCAAGCGGCGGCGTAAGCCGGAAGACTCCGGATTATGTTGTAGAGCTGGTCGGCGATGATCTGGTGACCCAAGGCCGTGGGATGGACCGGGTCCATAAAAAATCCCGCCGGAGCATTATTTTTCAGCACGTCGATCATGTTGACCACGGGGACATGATTGGCCTGCGCGAAATCGAGCATCGCTTTCTGGAACGGATGCAGGTCTTGGTCGGTCTGATCTTTGCTGGCCAGCACCAGCAGCACCAGTTGCGCGTGGTGGGCGCGCGTTTCGTCCAGACTTTCCTGCAAGCTGGCGTTGATGGCGCTCACGTCGAGATTGTCCATGCCCCCTACGGCGTCCAGCGTTCCCGCCATCAGCACGTGGCGCATCTTGTAGTACACGACCCGGCGTAGCAGGTCTTCGATCATGAAGTTATAAATGGCACTGCGCCGGATAATGGACTTGAACTCGACCTGCCGCAGAAACTTCTGCCGCGCCGCGCCCTGCAATTTCGGCAGGCGCTCGAAGTTGCTGTTGAAACTGTAAGCCCGGATCACCACGTCGGGCTGGAAGGTGGGGTCTTCCTCAACTTCTCTCAGCTTCTCCCCGACCAAGGCGTTGGGATAGGCGTTGACCCCGGCCGACACGGCCTGAAAATGCTCGCCCGGACAGTGGTCCTGGTTGAGCTTCTTTTCGAGAAACGCGGTGTAGTGCGAGCTGTCGTCCACGCCCCAGCCCATGGTCGCCGAGTCGCCGAACGACATCACCCGAAACTCGCCCTTTGGTTTCGGCAGCAGGTCGCTGGCGTAGCGCAGGCCCTGGTGGTTGATGGTGATGGGCACGTGATTGTCCACGGTCAGTGCGCGTCCCGCTTCCGGCACCCACAGCAGGCGTTCATCCGGACGATAGACGGTGTAGTGGCCGTAACCGAAAAGACGCAGCCCCAGTTCGAAAGCCATTCCGATGGCCAGAAGCCATCCCAGCTTTCTCCAGAACCCGCCCTTTTTCTTGCTTTCGCTTGCCATGAGAATCCCGTTTCCTCCGTCAGATCTGTTCGCCAGCCCAGGCCGCGGACGTTAACGTCACGCTCCTGCCGGCCCGACACGCGCGCTTAGAACATCGTGTAAATGAAAGGTGCGAGCGACGAGCTCTGGGCCACGACAATCAGCGCTCCCAACAGGAACAGGGTCAGGATGATCGGCAACAGCCACCAGCGCTTCTGGCGGCCGAAAAAACCGAACAGCTCGCCGGCGGTTTGAACATTTCTCACTGTGGTGCGAATCCACTTCATGGTTTCTCCTTGGGTCAGTAACAAACTCGTTTGGCCGCGGGTCTCAGGCTGCGCCCGAACCCCGCAGCACGGCCGGAATGGTCTTCACCAGAATCTCCAAGTCGAGCCATAGCGACCATTTGTCGATGTATTGCAAATCCAGCTCCATCCACTTTTCGAACGAAATAGAACTGCGTCCGCCGATCTGCCAAAGGCAGGTGATCCCGGGGCGAACACTAAAGCGCCGCCGCTGCCAGTCTTCGCTGAAGCCTTCATAGTCGCGAATCGGCAACGGACGCGGCCCCACCAGGCTCATATCCCCCTTGAGCACATTCAGCAACTGCGGCAGTTCGTCGATGCTGGTCTTGCGCAAAAACCTTCCCACGGGCGTAATCCGCGGATCGTTCTTGATTTTGAACACCGGCCCGCTGACCTCGTTGAGATGTTCGATCTCCTTCATTCTCTTTTCCGCGTCGGCCACCATGGTGCGGAACTTGTAGATGCCGAAGTGCCGCTTGTTCAGCCCCAGCCGCTTTTGCACGAACATCGCCGGCCCGCGAGACGTCAGCTTGATCAGCACCGCTGCCAGCAGAAGGATCGGGGACAAAAGGACCAGCAGCACCGTCGAGCCCACCACATCGATCAGCCGCTTGACCACAACCGGCCAGCCCTCGAGACTTCCGGTGTAATGCGTGATGAGCGAGTCGCCCTCGACGATTTCTTCGATCCGCTTGCGCGATGCCTTCAGGTCAAACAGGCTCGAGGCGAAGCGAATCAGGATCCCCTGCTCTTCGCACAGGGCCGCCACCTCAGACGCTTCCGAGTGCATGGAGCGCATGGGCAACGCGATCACTACTTCGTCCACCACATTTTTTCGCAGAAACGACGGAAGCCCTGCGAAGTCAGCGACGCGCAGGAATCCGGAGTTGGCGAACTCCAGCGCTCCCGTCCGCTCATGATCGACGAAACCGACGATGCGATAGCCCAGGGCCGGGTTTTCCTTGATCTTGTTGGCAAATTGCAGGCCGCGCGGGTTCGTACCCACGATCAGCATGTCGCGCAGGTTCCTGCCATGCAACCGCACTTGCGCCAGAAACAACCGCATGCCCAACCGGCTGATCACCGATGCCAGAACGCCGGTAGCCCAAAATGCGACCAGGAACTTCGGAGTGATCAGAGCGATGTGGAGAAAATAGTGGCCAAGGAAAATTACAAAGCTGCCGATCGTGGTCGCTTTCACCAGGTCCAGCATTTCGTCCTGTCGGCTGGAGAGTCGATGCGAGGCGTACATGCCGCACATCGCGAAAATCATGTGCCAGCAGAACAGGAGTGCGGAGAAGATGACAAAATTCTGGATCTTGACCCGCATCGCAAGAACCTGTTCCAACGATGCCAGCGAAGCCTGCGACACCACCAGAGTAGCCACGCCGAAGGCAAAGACCATCAACGCCAAGTCAAACAGCTTTAACGCGTTCAGTAAAAGTTGTCGCCGAATCGTACCCACTGGGAGTCCTCCAATTGCGTACTGCGGCAGAACATGGGAGTGTTCAGGGCGAGGGGGCGCGCCCAAAAAAGGGGTGGTTCTACTTCTTTATCTTTCCTACGACCAACTGCTCAATGGAGTCCACGCTCTTCAAGTTGTCGTGGGTAATTTCTTCATCTCCAATACGAACCCGGAAAGCTTCTTCCAGAAAAGCCACCAGGCGGAAAATGCCCAGGGAATCAATGACTCCGCTTTCCATCAGCGATTCGCTGTCGGAAAACGAACTCACGCCCTTGGCGCTCGCCAGGTCGCGTTGAATGAATTCACGAATCTGATCTCTCACCGTTGCCGATTGCTCAATTGCCATAACTTGCCGGTCTCCTGTTTCAGGTTGGAAATGGTTGGCGGAATCGCCGCCGAAAACTCTTGCGCTAGTTGAGGCCGCCCTGGGCCAGCCGCACGCGATCGATCTTGCCGGTCGAAGTCTTGGGCAAGCTCTCGCAGAAGTCGATTTGCTCCGGGATCATGTACTTGGGAATGCGCGCTGCGCAGAACTGTTGCAGTTCCGCGGTTTTCAACTCCTGCGCCTCATGCGCCGCCACCACCGCCTTGATGCGGTTGCCCACAAGTTCGTCGGGAATCGCCACCGCGGCCGCTTCCCTTACCCCGGGATGGCTCAGTAAGGCGCTTTCAATTTCGCCCAGCTCGATGCGGTAGCCGCGACTCTTGATCATGCTGTCGCGGCGGCCCTGGAAGTAATAATTGCCGTCTTCGGCCAGCGTGACCAGGTCGCCGGTGCGGTACATGTTCTCGTTGAAGTTGGGTTGGAAGCGGTTGGGAATGACCATCTTCTTGGTCTTTTCCGCGTCGGCCCAGTAGCCATATGTAACCGCGGGGCCGCGCACGTAGAGTTCGCCGCCATCGCCGGTTCTGGTCACAATCTCATCCTGATCGTTCACCGCGAACACTTCCGTGTTCTCGCAGGCGATGCCGATGGGAAGCTTGTCCATGCTCGCCAGGCGCTCGCGTTCCACCCCGTAGTAGGTACAGACGTTGGTTTCGGTGGGGCCGTAGAGGTTGAACAGCTCTACGCTGGGAAGAAGCTCCGCCAGCTGCCGCAGGTATTTCATGGGGAACACTTCCCCGGCAAAAAGGATGGTGCGCAGGTGCGGCAGCTTCTCCGCTTTCATATTGGCGTGCAACAGCAGCAGCATCAGCGCCGACGGCACCGAGTACCACACCGTGATCCGCTCGTTCTCGATGAAGTTCGCCAGCGTCGTGGGGAACAGAGCCAGGTCTTCGGTCACCAGATACACCGTGGCTCCCGCCTCCATCGCGTTGTACACGTCAAACACCGAAAGATCGAAGTGCAGCGGAGCATGGTTCGACAGTCGGTCTTCGGCGCGAATCTTGAACTTGTCGGCGCACCACTCCACGAACGTCAGCGCATTCTGGTGCGAAAGCATGACCCCCTTGGGACGTCCGGTCGAACCCGAGGTATAGAGAATGTAGGCCAGGTCGGTCTCGGTGAGCGTCACTTCCGGGGCCGGCGAGGCGGGAAACTCGCCCAGCATCGCCCACGGCACCACTTTGGCGCCGGAGCCGTTCGAGCCGGAATCGTCGGTCATCACGCAGTAGTCCAGCGACTCCACCACTTCCGGCGCCAAAACCGCACGCCGCTCTTTGCTGGTCAGCAGGACGCGAATTCCGCAATTGCCAATGATGTAGCCCACGCGCTCCGCCGGCGCCTGAGGATCGAGCGGGACGTAAACTCCACCCGCTTTCAGCACTCCGAACATGCACACCAGCGAGGCCACCGATTTCGGAAAAAAGATGCCGACGCGATCGCCCTTTTTCAAACCGCGCTGGCGCAACAGATAGGCCAACTGCGTGGAGCGTTCATCGAGTTCGCGGTAGGTCAGCGTCTGTTTGCGCGCCCAAACCGCGGTTTTCTCCGGATACGATGCGGCACTGCGGGTCAGAAGCTGCTGCAGAATGTATGCCACGAGGGTCCCTTGTCTTTTCGTTCTTGATTTGGAGGCGGGGGATCGAAACTAAGCAGTGAGCCTGAACAATTTCTCGATCAGAGTCCGTGCAGGCCGGAAATAATCATGCGCTGGATTTCCGACGTCCCGGAGTAAATCTTGCCCGATATCGCATCGCGCAGTTCGCGCTCAATCTGGTATTCGGTCATGTATCCGTAGCCGCCGTGAATCTGAATCGCGTCAAGGCAGCTCTGGATGCAGGCATCGGCCACATACAGCTTCGCGATCGAGGCTTCACGCAGCGGATGTTTGCCCTGGCTCTTCAGCCACGCCGCCTTATAGAGCACCAGGCGGCCGGTTTCAAGGCGCATTTCCATGTCGGCAATCTTTGAGGAGACGGCGGGAAATTTCCCGATGTTCTCGCCGAACTGCTTGCGCTCGCGGGCATAGGCCACCGAGGTTTCAAGCAAGCGCTGCATCACGCCCAGATGGCTGGCCAGAATGCAGATGCGCTCCCACTCCATTGAGGCCGTGAAGATCGCCGGACCGGCGCCGTCCTTGCCCAACTGGTTCTCGGCCCGTACTTCGCAATCGACAAACGAGAGTTCCGCCATGGGCGAGGTGCGCAGCCCCATCTTGTGCAACTTGCGGCTGATGGTGAAGCCCGGAGTTCCCTTCTCCACGATGAACGCCGAAATTCCTGCCGGCCCTTTCGATGGGTCCATGGTCGCAAACACGATCACCATGTCGGCGTAAGTCGCGTTGGTAATGAAAGTCTTCGAGCCGTTCAGGATCACGCGATCGCCTTTGCGCTCCGCGCGGGTCTTGAGACTGTAGGCGTCGGAACCCGACATGGGCTCGGTCATGGCATGCACCCCAACCCACTCCCCACTGACCAACTTCGGCAGATAACGATTTTTCTGGGCTTCGGTGCCGAACGACCAGATCGGAATCTCGGAGCTCCACATGTGCGCGTTGATCGAGAAGATGAGTCCATTATCCCGGCAGCCGTAGCCGAGTGCCTCGAGTCCGCACACCGTGGTTAGGGTGTCGGCCGCTCCTCCACCGTACTCGGCGGGAATCGGCAATCCGTGGATGCCGAACTTGGCGCACTTGTTCCAGCCCTCGCGCGAAAACTCCTCGTTATGATCGCGCTCGATCATGTCGTCTTTGAATTCTTGTTTGGCGAAGCGGATGACCTCTTTGCGGAAGTCAAGCTGCTCGTCACTCCATGCGAAATCCAAGGTTCGTTCCCTCTTTCGACTTTCGGTTCGGCCCTTACTGCGCCTTGGTGGCTGGTTCTGGCTGGGAGTGTGACTGCTGGTTTCCGTTCGTTGGGGGCGTTGGCTCGCTCCCGTTTTGCGGTTTCACCGTCTGCCACTTAAAGCGCTTGGGTCGTCCGCCCGGGATGCGGATGCGCGCCGGCACGCCGATCACCGTCATGTTGTCGGGCACATCGGTGAGCACCAGGCTGTTGGCGGCCACCACCACATTGTTCCCAATCTTGGCGCCGCCCATCACCTTTGCCCCCGCGCCGAAATAGACGTCGTCCCCAATACCACGGGTTCCCGCCGCAATCACCACCCCGTTCTGCAGAGTACAGTGGGCTCCGATTTTGTTCGGCCCCACGATAATACCGTATGGCGTGTGAATCACGAGGCCGGGTCCGATCTCGGCGTCGGGCGAAATGTACACCCCGACAAAGATCTGCACGCAGCGCTGGAAGATTCCGGCGACGATCCCCAGCACCTGGCTGACCACCGGCGTTTTCAGCTTCGCCACCCAGTGGCCAAAGCGGTAACAAACAATCGCCGGTGTTTCCATACGAAAGAACACGCGCCACAATCCCATGTTCTGTTCCAGAACGCGGTCTTCCTGGGAAGCGCGAAGATCAGCTTTCAGATTGTCAAACATGATCAGATCTGGGAGTCTTTCGACCGTCGCCGCCAAGGCAAGGCGAAACTTAGAACTTGTTGTAGATCGAGTCAGGAATGGGGAAGGTGCGCTGGTTGAGCACGGCGCCGAGGACTTTCACCTTCGCCGTCTGCAGATCGCGCACCGCGCCCCGAGCGCGCTCCTTGCGCGTCGCGTTCGCCTTCAGGACCAGGATCACTCCATCGGCGCCCGCTCCCAGAGCAATCGCCTCGTTGCTGACGCTCATCGCCGGACAATCGATCAGCACGTAGTCAAATTCCGAGCGCAACTCGG
The DNA here is from genome assembly GCA_963825155.1 of uncultured Acidobacteriaceae bacterium. Classification (GTDB taxonomy): domain Bacteria; phylum Acidobacteriota; class Terriglobia; order Terriglobales; family Acidobacteriaceae; genus Sulfotelmatobacter. The sequence continues at coordinate 77,728 of CAWGRZ010000015.1, forward strand.
TCAACCGCATGCGCATCCGGTCGGAAGTCACCATGCCCTGCGCGTCTTTCAGGTCCGAACCACAGCTCACCAACGCCAGGTTGCGGCGCGAGAGCTGGCTGACATAGCCGCGCATGGATCCCGACTGCCGCAGCGCGTCCGACAACCCGTGATGGTTCGAAACTCCGAACTGCTCGTGCAGCGTGGGACTCTGCAGGTTGGCATCCACCAGACAAACCGAACCGGTCACCTGGCTGGCCAGCAACTCGCCCACCCGGGCGCAAATCCAGCTGCACCCGTCCCCGGAATCGCTGCCGGTAAACACGACCGTGTGGTTGTATTCTCCGCCCGGAAGCAAAAATACCCGCTGCACCAGCTTGGCCAGTTCGGCCAGCTGCGAATTCTCCATCGCGAACTGCAACGGTTCCGCGGGCGCAAGCGGAGCCGGATCAACCCCGCTGATCGCCCGAGGATGGACCTCTGGCAGCGGCTCGGCAAGCGGCACGGACACAGGCTCGGCCAGCATATCTTCTGGCTGAAAATATTCCTGTTCTTTCCCAATATTCTGCAGTAGTTCGAAATTTCTACTCATAGTGTTCCTTGGGTCCCGATTGATTTCCTACCTGTTCAAAATCATGAACCGATCTCGATCTCAGAATTCAGTCCCGCTTGATCCGCGCACTGGAGCGGTGCGGAGCCACGCGATCCAGATTACCCTGCCAATCCTTCAACTGCCCCGATAACTGCTGCATGTACGCTCGGGCTTCGGCCGGCGTAAGCGACTCCAACCGGTCGGCGCTGGCAGCCGGAGCCGCCATACGCGCCTGCGAGGGATTCCCGCCCATCATCGACGCCAGTTCCTGAAAATCCAGCGGCCGGGCCGGAGCAACTTCGGTGACGTGCTGACTGATATCGAGATCGTTGATGACTTCTTCTACCAGCGCCAGATCTGCAACTCGCTGCCGCACCGCGCAACTCAAAGAAAGAACGTTGAAACAGAAATTATTGATGTTGCGCGGAATCCCTTCTGTGAAGCGCGCGATCGCAACCATGGCCTCAGGCGTGAACAGCGGTGCCCCGGAGTATCCCGCCACGCGCAGACGGTGATCGACATACTTGCGTACCTCTTCGACTGAGAGCGGCGTCAGCCGGTTCAGCAAGGAAACGCGTTGCCGCAGCTGTGCCATGTGACGGCTGGCCAGCTTGTCGGCCAGTTCGGGCTGGCCGGAGAGAATGATCTGCAGCAGTTTTGCCCGCGGCGTCTCGAAATCGGAAAGCAAACGCACGGTTTCGAGCACCCCGGCATCCAGGTTCTGGGCCTCGTCGACCACGATAATGAATCGGCGGCCGGCCCGCGCCTCCTGCAGCAGCATCTTGTTGAACTCTTCGTGCATGCGCACGAAATCCTGGTCGTGGCTTTCCACCCCCAGTTCGGCCAGCAGAAAGCGCATAAACTCGCGCGAACTGCACTGCGTCTGGAACAGGAATGCAGTGCGCGCGTTATGGCGAAATTTCTCCAGCAGGTGAAACAACAGCGTGGTCTTGCCCATGCCCGGCTTGGCAATCAGCGCCAGAAAGCCGCGTCCCGACTCGATCCCGTAATACAGCGAAGCCAGCGCTTCGCGGTGCGCCGGGCTCAGGTACAGAAAGCGCGGGTCGGGCGTTACCCCGAATGGCTGTTCCCGAAATCCGAAAAATTCCAAAAACATGGTTGAGGAGATCCTTACTGTTCCCGTGTCTGGAAGGGAGCGGAATAGACTTCCACCGGCTCGGATTTGCTCCCGTGCCCGTTTCCGTCTGGGTTGTGGTTCGACCCGTAGCCGCCACCGGCAACGCGATGAGGCACGGCGGCCAGAACCGGAATGTTCAGTTCGTTCAACACCTCCGAAGGCGTGCGGAACGAAGGATCGAAGTAGTCCAGCGCTATCGCCAATCCTACGCTCATCACCGCTCCCAGAACCAGCCCCAGCACGACAAACATCATCCTCGATTCCGTGGGCAACACCGGCACTGCCGGGGCTTCCGCCACCGCAACGTTCAGGATGTGGGTTTGATCCAGCATGTCCGACATGCGAGCCTCTTCCCGCTTGTGTTGGTAAAGCAGATAGTTTTCTTCGTCGGTCTTGATCACCCGCTGCAAATCCTGCTCCTGAATGCCTTTTTGCTCCAGTTGCGTGGCCTGCGTCTTATACATGCCAATGATGCTCTGCATGGCAGCGGCGCGCGCCTGCAATCCGCTGTAGTCCGCCTTGGCCTTGGCCAGTTCGGTGGTCACGTACGAGTAAGTTGGGTTCTGGTCCGTGGTCTGCTCCCGCAGCGGCTTGGCTTCTTCGGTGGCGATGGAGGCCCGCGTGTCCGCGATCTGTTTGTCCACTTCCGTGACCAGCGGATAGGTCGGCTGGTACTTGGTGAGCAACTCGGTGCGTTTCAACTCCAGCGTCATGAGCATGCTCTTCATTTGCTGCAGTACCTGGGCGTCGTCGGTCTCGCGCGATTGGGTGGTGATGCGGGACGGGACCGCGCCCGACTGGCTTTCCAGAGTACGAATCTTCTGTTCCGTCGCCGACAGATCTGCTCTGGTCTGCGACAAAGTAGCGGTGAACTCCGTTAGCCGCGCCAGTGTCTGATCGCGGGCCAGCAGCGGAGCCACTCCTCCCTGCGACGCAGCGAACTGTGACAGCTGGTTTTCCGCGTCCGCCAATTCTTTCTTGTAGCGTTCTGCTTCCTGGTCAAAGAACTTGAATTGCCCTGCCGGCCGGTTCACTTCGGCGTGCTTGCGAATGTAAGCGTCGTTCAGGTTCTTCAGAACCAGCGCCGCCTGCTGCGGATCGCTCGACGAATACGTGATGCTGATGAGATTGGTCTTCTTCATCGGCTCCACCACCAGGCTGCCGCGCAGCCGTTCCGCCGCCTTGGCGATTTTGCCCGCTTCATCTTCCCGGCCCAGAATTCGGCCCAGCAGCGAGGTGCGATGCTGCAGTCCGGACGCGATCGCGACCTCCCGCATCACGTCGGCGCTCTCCAGCAGTTCCACCTCGGAGTTCAATTCTTCCTCGGTCACTTCATCCTTCACCATCACCGGCGCGGCCTGTCCCGGGCTGATCACCGGGTCTACCCGTTCGCGCTTCACCAATATCTCGGTGTGGGCCTGGTAGTTGGTCGGCAGCAAGATGCCGACCAGCACGGCCCCGAAAAAGACGGCCAGGAAGCAGAGAAGCATCGACCGCTTGTGGCGGAAGCCGATGGCTAGAACATCTCTCACGCCAAACGAGAAACCCTGATCACCGTTATGGGATAAAAACTGCTCGCTCATAATCTCCTCGCAAAACGAAACTGGTCTAGTAGGGCCGGAAGTACGTGCCCATGCTTGCGCTGGGGAAAAACTTGTCGATCTTTGACATCGTGTTCTTGGGCACAAACAGCATGTCACCGGGATGAAGCAGGGGGTCTTCCGCCAGGTTCCCCGACTTCTCCATCTTTTTCACGTTGATGATCTTGGCTTCCATCCATTGGTCCGAAACCCGGCGGAACAGCAGCACTTGCGAATGTTTGGAGGCGTCGGTGAATCCCCCGGCAATGGCAATCGCCTGGGTTAGCGTGGTATCCCCCCGCAAGTCGTACTTTCCCGGATGGCCCAACTGTCCGTCGGCTACGAAATAGGGCTTCTCGAAGTCTTTGAGACTCACCGAAATAATCGGGTTGTTCAGGATTTTGCCGTAGGCCGCCCGCAGCGTCTGCGTTAGTTGCGGCACCGTCTGCCCCTGCACCTTGATGTCCCCGATGCTGCGCAAGGTCACGAAACCATCCGGCTGCACCGCCACCCCGGTCTGGTTGAACTCCGGACTCAGCTCGAAGGTCACGTCGAACGAATCTCCGGGCGCAATCTTGTAGCGCGGCGTGCGCGTCTGGAACTGCGCGTCGTTTCCGTGGGCCGGCATGGCGGCCGAACTTTCGGAAACCACCTGCTGGGCCAGGCCAACCGAGGCGGCCAGAAGCAGCACCGTCGCGGGTGTCAAATTTCGAATCTGGTTTGCAGAAAACATTTGTGCTCCAAAAGACGATGGTGCAGTCCCTCAGGGCATGGGCTGAAAGAAAGTGCCCATGCTTGCTGTGGGAAAGAAATGATCGATCTTCGACATGACGTTCTTGGGAACGAACAACATGTCGCCGGGATGAAGCAGCGGGTCTTCCGCCAGATTCCCCGACTTCTCCATCTTCTTCACGTTGATGATCTTGGCTTCCATCCACTGGTCCGAGACCCGGCGGAACAACAGGACCTGCGAATGCTTGGAGGCGTCGGTGAATCCACCGGCGATGGCGATCGCTTGGGTTAACGTGATGTCCCCCCGCAGATCGTACTTGCCGGGGTGCCCGAGCTGTCCGTCGGCAACAAAGTACGGCTTCTCGAAATCCTTGAGAATCACCGAAATGACCGGGTCGTTCAGGGTTTTCCCATAAGCAGAGCGCAGAGTCTGGGTCAGTTCAGGAACCGTCAGCCCCTGTACCCGGACGTCGCCAATTCCGCGCAAGGTGACGAATCCGTCCGGCTGAACCGCAACCCCGGTTTGATTGAACTCCGGACTCAGTTCGAAGTTCAGGTCAAAGGAGTCACCGGGCGCGATCTTGTAACGCGTGGTGCGGCTCTGGAACTGAACGCTTCCATTCGCCGGCTTGGCAGTCGTATCAGAAACAACTTGCTGCCCCAGACACACTGAAGCCGCCAGCAGCGGCAGCACCAGCAGTGCAGCGAGAGTTCGAGATGTACGTAGGATTCGCATAGGTTTATCGGGACTGGGGGCGGAAAACAGAAACTGCCTTCCCGCCCCGGCTCAGCTTAGGATTGCACTTCGCCGCTGCTCGTGACCTTGAGCCCGCCGTTGCTATTCTGGGTAATGTTGTGGCGGCGAATCTTGTACAGCAGGCCGCGGTAGCTGATGCTCAGCAACTGGGCGGCGCGCTTGCGGTTCCAGCCGGTCTGCTTGAGAGCGCGGCTAATGGCGTGAATCTCCGCTTCATCGCGAAAACTGCGAAGAGACGATTCCCCAATCGCAGAAACGTATCCGGTCCCGTTCCCTAGCTCTCTGCCAGTCTCCCAGCTTTGCGCCTGGTCTCGTCCACCGTTTCCGTTCGTCTTGTTGGCTTTGGTGTCAACTTCATTCATAAATAACCCTCGTTTAATCATTTGAGGCCAGGCCCGCAAGGGCCTGTGCCAGTTCAACCCGCCAAGCACGGATCCTTCACTGCGGCAGCGCACACGCTACGCCGCGGCAGAGTGTTGTGCGGGACATACGCTGAAGGGAAGGTAGGGGGGAATCAGACAGGCTCTACGGTATAACCCTGGATACGAACGGATAAAGACCGCTGGATGGGCTCCAGCGAAATCACCAGGCTACGATCGTCGTTCCGCGCGGAAAGAATTCCTTCGACTCCGTCCAGCGCTCCACCACGAATCCGAACCCGCTGTCCCACTCGCAGGAAGGGTTGTTCCTCGAAAGCTATCTTGCTCGACAGCAGAGTCCGAATGGCCTGGATCTGGTTGTCAGGAATTGGCGTTCCGCCACAATTAATGCCGACGAATCCTGCCACTCCAAAGCTTTGCAGAACTCGCAGCCGGTCCGAAGAAGCTAACACTACGCGGACAAAGCTGTATCCCGGGAACAGCGGCAGTTCGACTTCCTTTACCCGGTCACTCCACTGACGACTGCGCTTCAACACAGGCAGAAAATTTTCAATTCCCTGCTTCTCCAGTTGATCCGACACCATCTTTTCGTGCCGTGAACGAGTTCGGATGGCGTACCACTGAGCCTGCTCGACCAGCGGGCTTGCCCCCAAGCCACCGAAATCCGCTTGCACTGCGTAGCCACTACTCATAGCTTCGCCCTCTGAGTCCCATTTTGCGATCCGACTTAAGCACAAAAATTAAACAAAACAACCACACGCCTGAGCTTAAACAAAACAGCACGCGCGTCAGCTGGTGGCCGACTCGCCTACGGTTTCCAATAATCGGGGGGGGTGCTACTTCAAAGTTCGAACGGACCAACCGTGGGGATTAAATCCCCTTCATCTTGGCGCCGATTCTAGCGACCTATGCAAATTACTGCAAGAGGCGAAAAGTAGAGAGAAGAAAGACTCTACCCCGCTCAACTCACGTTTGAAGTAACAATTGCAAACTATTGTTAACATTGACCGTAATCCACAATTTCGATTTTGCACATTCGCTCGTTTCCTCATTGCCCGAAGCCCGATGCGCCTACAACCTGTGGGCCGTTGGGCGCACTATGACTGACAGTCACTGTACCGCTCACCGTCCCCTTCACCGTGGGTGAGAACGTCACTCCAAACGTGCAATTCCCGCCGGCATTCAGAACCGTCCTCGGCGCGCAAGGATTTGTTCCGAACGGAATTGCTGCATAGTCGCCGCTGGCGGTGAAGTTGTTCAGAGTAACAGTGGTGGTGCTGTAGTTCGTGACCGTTACCTGCTGGGGCAAACTCGTGCTCCCGACCATGGTGGCTGGAAAACTCAGGCTGGCCGGAACCAGCGTGATCGGCCAATATCCGATCGCCACCAGATTGTAGGTTTGCACTGTCGGACCCGAGGCCGGGTTGTCCACCACGGTCACCGAACCCAGGATCGATCCGCCACTGGTCGGCGTGAGCGTCACCGTAAAACCGCACTTCGCACTGGCCGCCAGAACCAGGCCGCTGGTGCAGGGCTTTGCTCCCGAAGGAGTCACGGTGTACTCGCCGGACGCGGTCAAGCTTGAAAGCGTCAGCGCAGAGCCGCTGGCATTTTGCATTTGCACGGCGGCGCTCTTCGTCGAACCAATTGCCAGGTTGCCGAAATTCAGAGATACCGGTGAGAACGTGAGTGGATTGGTCGCCGGTCCGCCCGTCGCCCTTCCACTAAGATTGACCGACTGTGGGTTGTAAAGGATGCCAGACGCGGTATCGCTGACCGCCAAACCGCCCTTCACCACTCCGCCCGTGCCGTTGGTCGTCGGGCTGAAGGTCAGGCTCAACGTGCACGCAGACGCCGCACTCAGCGCGCTTCCACAAGGAGCCACACCACCCGGAACTGCGGCGAAGTCTCCTCCTGCCGCCCACGAAATGTGCTGGGCCGTTCCAGCATTATTGGAGACCGTCACCATCATCGGACCGCTCGTGCTGCCCACGCTGGTCAAAGGAAATACCAGGCTGGCCGGGGCCACCGCGATCGTGACCTGGCCGGTTCCAGAGAGTGCGATGCGATGCGGAGGCCCGTTCACTCCGTTGTCGTTGATCGTGATCGTGCCCGCCACCGAACCGGTCACGGTCGGCGAAAAAATCACGTTGATGTTGCAAGAAGCGCCGGTCGCCAGCGGACTCCCACCCACGCAATTATCGGATTCGGAATAATCTCCGCTGGCCACGATGGAGCTGATCGCCAGCGGTCCGGCCCCGCTGTTGGTCAGCTTCACGCCCTTGGGCGCGCTGCTCGAACCAGCCAAGGCCACGAACGTAAGGCTGAGCGGAGCCAGGGTCACGGCCGGAGCCGAACCCGTGCCTGTCATATTCACCACCTGAACTCCCCCGGGTGCGTCGTCACTGACGGTGACTTGCCCGGTGCGTGTTCCGGAAGTTGTGGGTGTGAACGTAATGCTGACCCAGCAGGTTCCACCTGCGGAAATCGGGCTGCCGCTCACGCAGTTATCGGACTCGGAATAATCTCCGCTGGCCGCGACGCTGGCAATATTCAACGGCACACTTTGCTGATTGGTCAGCGTCACATTCTGCGCCGCACTGGTCGATCCCACCGCTACGGGAGCGTAGTACAAGCCATTCGGCGCCAGGGTCACCACCGGATTGCTGGTGCACGGCGGAAACGAGAACGACGCAATGCGCGTGTGCCAGTTGTAGTCGCCGCTCATGGGAAAATATTCGCTGGTAAACCAGAACGTGCAATCGTCCACCGGATCCACGCTCATGTCGCTGTAATCGCCCCAGCGATTGCTTCCCACCTCCGAACCGGTGCCTTCCATGATGCTGCTTTCCGCTTCCATCGTGTTTAGCGGATCGCTCTGCTGGCGCGCCGTGTAACGGATTGCCGGGTTCATCGACGCGCTGGAAACGCTGTAGCCGAGTGCCATGTCGCCCATCTGATCCATGGCGATGGAGCCCATCCAGCGATAGCTCGAGTCGGGCGCAAACGTTCCCTGCTGGAAAACGACCGGCGTGCCGCCCGGATCCTGCACTTCATACCAGCGCACCGCGGTCGGCGTGTTGATGGAATGCGTGGCCACCAGCGATTCATGTCCGTCGGCGAAATGGCGATAGGCCAGCCGGAACATCAGCCGGTCGCCTATGCCGTCCACCAGTTGTGTGGTGCCAAGTTGGGGCGCACAGTTCGACGACGCCTTGCAGCCGTTCAGAAAAGCGGCGACCGGAATATTAGTCGGGCCTGTGATCGTGGTATTGGCCGGAGTTACCCAGTCCACGTGGAATTGCCACAGGTTGAGTGAGTTCAGCCCCAGATTCATCAGGTAGTTCGGAGAGCCGGCAGGCGGCAGAATCGTGCCGTCGAGATCCGCGGGAAGCAGGCTGTTGTATGACGAACTCAATTGAAAACATTGCGCCGTCGCGTGCAAACCGGCCAGCATGCTGGTCCGGTCCAGCGCGCACACGTAGGCTCCGAGCGCCGCCCCGGTCGTGCTGCTCTCCTCGTTGATGGTCAGGTAATAAGCGTCTGGCCAGACTGAGATCTTCGGATAATCCGGGAAATTCCCGGGCAGGGAGAACGCGTAGCGATGGTAGCTGCCCGTCGCGTCTGACGTAGTCGAGACCGCAACGCACTGGTAATTCGACCCCGTGGCGGGCGCAACATGCTGCTCCACCACCCAGACATTTGCCATCTTGTCGTATTCGACTACGACGTCGTTATTGTCGGTGCTGCTGCAGGGCGCGAATCCGCCCCATATCGTGCTGATGTCCGCCGGACCGTAAATCGAAGCTCCGGTACTCTTGTCGAAAATTTCAAAGTCAACATTCACCAACTGGAAGTACTGCGTCAATCCGGCCGCGCCGTTGGTGTCCGGCACAGCCCGTCCCGCAGGCGCGCTGACCCCGTCAAAATTCAACCCCTGGACCGGTGCATGCTGTGCATTCGTAGTCGTCTGGACCGCCGGACCGAGGACCACCGGGTCGAGGGTCACCGGATCGAGGATCACCCGGTCGGAGACACCCAGTGTGCCCGTCGCGCTCACCGCTCGCGCTTCGCGGTTCTCGGCTTCCTCGCTGTGGTCCACGGCAATCAGCATCCTGCGACTGGCGACCGGCTTCATTGACCGGAGCAAGGGAGAAACATCGTGCTTGATTTCCGCCCGCACCTGGCTGTGCTGGTTCTGCGCGGAGGCACTTGCGCAGCCAAAGGCGCAAACACCTGCACACAACAGGACCCGCCACATCGCAAGTTCAAATCGACGCACCAGGAAGCTCCACGCAGAAAAGTTGATTAGGGTTGACGGATGCCCCTTGGGAGAGGAGTTACAACCCGGGGGATGTTTAACTCATTGGCGAGAGTATGGGGTCCGCGCGGGCAATTGTCAATGCCACCGAAGCTGGATTTTTCCGCCCCGCCTGCCGCGAAATTTAGGGGTAACCACCCTGATTACCCCCGGTTGGGTACCTACCCAATGGTGCTATTTACTCCGGGTCAAACTTCCCCTACGCTCTGTGGAAATCTTGCGCGCCGGAGACCTTGAATCCGGATAGCGCTTGTGCCTTAATTGCGTTAATCGTTTTACAAGAGCTTAGTTCTTAGTCTCCCTAAGCAGCTTCTTTCTGGCCAACGATTAAGAATCGCCGTCAGCTTCATCACCCTATGGCTCATTTAACGGCAGTTCCCAATCAAGACCGGCTCCGCATCTTAGCCGCGGACAGCACTTCCATGAGCACCCAACTGCTGGTCGAGGCGTTGGCGCGCGACCCTCTGTTCCACATGATCGAGTCCCCGTCGAATGGACCAGCCCTGCTCCAGTTGTTGAAGCGGGAGAGGGCTCAGATCGCAGTCGTTAGTACACGCCTGGGCGAAAATCACGGCGGAGGCTACGACCTGGTGCGCGAGATTCGCTCCCAGTCACCGGCCACGCGGGTGGTTGTTCTTCTCGATGTCTCTGAACGGTCCTCTGTGATTGAGGCATTTCGTGCCGGCGCCCAGGGAGTGTTCTGCCGCACCGAGCCTTTCCGTTTGCTCAGCAAGTGCATTCAATGCGTTCATCAGGGCCAGGTGTGGGCCAGCAGCGGCGAATTGCAGTTCGTGCTGGAGGCCTTGTCCAGGCCCGCGCTGGCGAACCTGCAGGCCAACGGCAACTCCCTGCTCTCGGCCCGTGAAATTGACGTCGTCCGCTGCGTTGCCGAGGGGCTCACCAACCGCGAGATTGCGCAGAGGCTCAAGCTCACCGAACATACGGTGAAAAACTATCTGTTCCGTATCTTTGACAAACTGGGTGTATCCAGCCGCGTGGAAGTTGTGCTCTACGCTCTCGGGAACGGCGGTCCGCGTACTTCTGCTCCGCCCAGCAATCACCGGCATGCTCAACCCGTGGCCGCTTCGCCGCGAGCTGCCTCGCCCAGACCTTCCGCGCCTGGATCTCCGGTGCCTAGGTCTGCGGTACCCGGGCCTGCCCTGCCAATGCAGCTCACCATCCGCAAAAGCGCAACCTAGGAATCGCTCCTCCAGACTCTATTTCCCCGCTCTACTGCGGCAGCCTGAAGTTCAAGGTAACGCTGGTCTGCATCTCGACCCGACGCCCATTCGCGGTGCGAGGCTTGAATCGCCACTGCTTCACCGCAGCGCTGGAAGCCTCCGCCAACTGCGGCGGCCCGCTCACCACCTGAACGTCCTGCACTGTGCCATCCGTACCAATGTGAACTTCCAGCACCACCGTCCCCTGGATCTTCTGCTGAAGCGCCGCTTCTGGATACTCCGGCTCAACGCGATGCAGCAAGCTCCCCTCCGCCGCCGCGGGAGAGATCTCTACGACCTTCTCCGGCTCCCCGGCCGGTTCCACGTCCCGTTCCACCGAAGACGCGCGCTGCATTCCATCCGGCTGGTCGCTCGCCGCTGCCTCCTGGTGCTGCACGGGAGGCATGCGAAACACTTCTTTGCCGTTCTCGTAAATCAGCAAGCCGCCCGGAGGCACGGCAGTTTCGCCGCTCGCCTTGACGGAGCTGGCTCTGGTGGAACTGGCTTTGGCGGAACTGGTCTTGGCCGAACTGGTCTGGCTGGGAGAAGTGCTGGCGCGCTCCTCTGTGCCGGCGGTGCCGCTCGCCGCAACTGGCGGCGTTTGTACGCCTGACCCCGCACCCATAACCGATCGCGGGGCGACCGGATGCGGGCCTGCCGCCGCGCTTCGCCATTTCAAATCTCGGCCCACCACAACCCCCAGCAATACAGCGCAAACCAAAACCGCTGCCCCCAGCCCCCAGGTGAGCAAGTCGGATCCGCGCGGAGGAGCAAGATACTCGCCCTCCGGAGCCATTCCTTTGATTGGTTCCGGGGCCGCTAGAGAATCTTCCGGCGAAACATCAATCCGCGGACCCGCATTCAGTGCTGCTTCATTCGACGCTGTGTCGTTCAACGCTGTGTCATTCGATGCTACGTCCTTCGGCGGTTCCGGCCCTCGCGCCGCCCGCTCCAGATTGCTCAAAGTGCGGCCTGCCAGAATCTCCAACGTACCTTCGTCGCGATCACCAAAGGCGTAAGACTGGGAAGAGAACAATTCGAACACTCCGACCAGTTCCTGCCCTTGGAGAAGGGGCATCACCATCACCGAACGCACGCCCAGCCGCCGCGAGGCTTCAACGTCAGCCCGCGTGTCCACCGCAGCGTCGTCGCAGCGCTGCGTCCGATGCGTCCGCACGCACTCTCCCGAAAGCCCCGAAGCCGTGTCGAGCCGCGCACCCAGTTCCGGCGCGGTCGAACCGCTGCTCGCCCGGCAAACCATTTCCCCATCGCGCGGCAACACGATCGCCGCTCCCGTCGCTCCCGTGGCCAGGCACGCCTGCTCCACAATTTCGTTGAGCACAATCTCCAGCGCCAGATCGGCGGAAAGCTCAGGCGAGAGGCCGCCGCCGCTTTGTGCGGTGAAGCGCGCCGCCAGTTCGGTAAAGTCAGTTTCGAAACTGGCATCGTCGGGCTGGGCGCGGACCACACCTGTCGCCGAGGGAAGAGGCTTCAAAGGATCTGGACCCGACATCGGATGCGGCGGCATAAACGGAAGAGACGCGAATCCGAAGAGTAGCGTCTGCAGCGGAGTTTCCCCCGAAAATAGCCCATTGTCAATACAACTTTCCTCCCATACGCGCTCTGGCTTCCCTTCCCGAAACGGCAGAGAAAATGGCATGGAACCAGACTGATAGAGTCTTTTCTCTCCTCCCAATGTTAGGCTTATCCTGTTAAGATCACTCTAATCTTGGGGCAACATTGGATGCATTTTCCCAGGCCGTTTTTCCTGATTCCCCCCTAAGCAACCCAAACCAAAGCTGGTTCAGGATATTCTTTCACGGGAGTTTGAAAACATGCGGATCGCTGTCGTGGGCTCTGGATATGTGGGGTTGGTGGCGGGGGCGTGTTTTGCCGACCTCGGGCATGACGTCGTCCTGGTCGACAATGACGAACGGAAACTGGCGGCGCTGAAGAATGGACAGGTGCCCATCCACGAGAAGTTCCTGCCCGAGTTGCTGAACCGGCACCGCGGACATCGCCTCACTTTTTCCGCCGACTTGCAGGAAGCCGTGCGCTGCAGTGCGGCGATCTTTGTGGCCGTGGGTACTCCGCCTACCGAGAGCGGCGAAGCCGACTTGTCCTACGTGGAATCCGTAGCCCGGGAAATCTCCGGCGGCGTCAACGACTACAAGGTCATCGTTGAGAAGAGCACAGTTCCCGTCTATACCAGCGAGTGGGTGCGCAAGATCATCCTGCGCAACGGAACCGACCCCGAATCGTTCGACGTGGCGTCCAATCCTGAGTTTCTGCGCGAAGGCACCGCCGTCACCGATTTCCTCTTCCCCGATCGCATCGTGATTGGCTGCGACAGCGAACACTCCGCCGAAGTATTACGCGAAATCTATGCGCCCCTGACCGAGGGCAGCTACTATCAGCGCGCCGATGCCATTCCCCAGCCCGACCGCGCCTCCATTCCCGCCCCCATCATCGTCACCAGCACCAAGAGCGCCGAACTGATCAAGCATGCTTCCAACGCCTTCCTGGCCATGAAGATTTCTTTCATCAATGCCGTGGCCTCGGTCTGCGAATCCGTGGGCGCCAACGTGAATCAGGTGGTGCATGGAGTCGGCACCGATTCCCGCATCGGACCCCGGTTCCTCAATCCCGGCATCGGTTATGGCGGCTCCTGCTTCCCCAAGGATGTCATGGCCTTCCGGGCGGTGGCGAAGGAATGCGGTTACGACTTCCGCCTGCTCGATGAAGTCATGCGCATCAATGAAGATCAGCGTCAGCGCTTCCTGCGGAAAGTACGCAGCGCGCTCTGGACCCTGCGCGGCAAAAACCTCGGCGTACTGGGCCTCGCCTTCAAAGGCGGCACCGACGACATCCGCGAGTCTCCGGCGCTCTTCCTGGTGCAAGCCCTGCTGCAGGAAGGCAGCAAGATCACGGCCTACGATCCCGCCGCCATGGAACGCACTCAGGAAGTCGTTTCCGGCGTCAGTTTCGCCAACTCCGCCTACGAGGCCGCCCACGGCGCCGATGCCTTGCTCATCCTCACCGAGTGGGAAGAGTTCGCCAGCCTCGATCTCACCCGTCTCCGCCAGGAACTCAAGTACCCCATCGTGATTGACGGGCGCAACCTGTATGATCCCGACGTCATGGCCGCTCAGGGCTTCACTTATTACAGCGTGGGACGCGCCGCCTGTCATCCCGATGGCGTTCCCGCCGCCATCCTTAGAAACGGCAAGAAAGCATGAGCCCGCAGCGCGCGCTAGTCACCGGTGGCGCCGGTTTTCTCGGATCCCATCTCTGCGATGCCCTGCTCGCCGATGGTTGGCACGTGGTCTGTGTCGATAATCTGTTGACCGGCCGCCGCTCTAATCTCGAACATCTCCGCCACGAACCCGCTTTCGAGTTCGTCGAAAAGGATATCTGCCAGCCCTTCGACGTAGGCAAAGTCGACTACGTCTTCCACTTTGCCAGTCCGGCCAGTCCCGTGGACTACAGCAACCACGGCATTCCCACGCTCAAGGTCGGATCGCTGGGAACGTTTCATGCCCTCGATGTCGCCCACAAATATGGGGCGAAATATTTGGTTTCCTCCACTTCCGAGTGCTATGGCGATCCGCTGGAGCATCCGCAGAAAGAGACTTACTGGGGCCACGTCAATCCCATCGGCCCGCGTTCCGTCTACGACGAGGCCAAGCGCTTCACCGAAGCCGTGACCATGGCCTACCGCCGTTACTACAACGTGGATACCCGCATCGTGCGCATCTTCAACACCTACGGCCCGCGTTTGCAGTTGAATGACGGCCGCGTGGTTTCGAATTTCATGAAGCAGGCGCTGCGCGGCCAGGACCTCACCGTCTACGGCGACGGCCATCAGACCCGCAGCTTCTGCTACGTGAGCGATGAGATTGACGGTTTCATTCGCCTGTCAAAATCGGACGAGCATCTCCCGGTGAACATCGGCAATCCCAACGAGTTCACCATTCTCGAATGCGCGCAGCTGGTGTTGAAGGCGACCGGATCGAAGAGCAAGATTTGCTACGAACCGCTGCCGCAGGATGATCCCAAGCAGCGCCGTCCCGACATCACCAAGGCGCGCCAGTTGCTGGGATGGGAACCGAAGATCGATCTGGAAGCCGGCCTGCGCCTCTCCCTGGACTACTTCAAGAAAGCCGTCGCCAAAGAAGTGACCGTGAAATAGCCGCCTACCCGGCGCCACGATGGAAGAGCGGCGCTTCAGCGCCGCGTAATGCGAGCAAAACCAACACGGGCTTCAGCCCCAAGATTGGTTTACCCGGAAGAGTATCTATTCTGCTAGGACGGGTCAGTCGTGGCGGCCACAAAGTCGGTCAACTTCTTCACATTGTCCCGCTCTTCTCGGGTCTTCAATTCAAAAGCCACGCCCATCCCGTAGCCGGGATGAGACGCCTGTACCGCCCCCCGCACTCGCAATTTCAGTTCGTGGGTTCGAACCAGTATCTCAATCGATGACCCCGGCGGGAACGGCAGCGGAACCTCCAGATAACATCCACCCGAACTCAAGTCGGTCAGGCAGCAGTGATGTGGAACCGCAATCCCAGTGCGGTAAACTTCCGCGCCCAGGCGGCAGGCGTAACGAGTCTGCCCGTGCCGTTTGTCGGTGTCCGGATTTCCCGCTGCGTCAGCCTTAGGCACGCCACTCGGTTCCGCTACATGCTCGGTCTTCTGGCTTCCGTGGGTTTGTTCCGCCACCGACACAGTTGCCAGTTGCAGCGGTTCTTCCATCTCCACGGTCACATTAGGCAGCCGCTCCTGTTGCGACTCAATCGGCAGGCTGACGCTCAGGAATTCGGTCAGCAGCCGCCGCGAGGTCTTCGGCACATCCACGAACTGAATTCCCCCACGCCCATTCCAATCCTGCCACACCACCTGTCCCGACAAACGAACATTCGCCGTCTGTCCCGGTAACTGGAATTGAAAATACACTTTGCTGGTGGGCGGAAGCTTCTTGCCGAACCGCACCGCCATCCCATCCTGCGCCAGATCCACCAGCGTCGCTTTCTCCTGTTGCACGTTGGCGTAATCCACGGTCGCATGGGCATGGACGGCAGCACGGGCGTTTTTGCGCTTTTCCTTCCGCATCACCGCACGCGCCGCCCGCAAGCTGCTCAGAGCCCGCTCATAGGACACCGGCTTATAGAGGACGAAGTTGACGCCCAGGGAAAACATTTCGCGAATGCTTTCCTGCCCGGCCACGACCGCCACCGCCAGGGTAAAGTCATTCACCCGCGACATGCGGGTTTCCCGCAACAAACCAATCACCTCAGAGTTCGACTCCCCGTCCACTATCACCACGTCGAACCGCTCTTGCGCCAGACGTATAGTCGCTCGCGCCAGGTCCGGACACGATTCCACCCGGATGCTGAGTTCCTCGAGAACCCGCAGCAACACCTGGGCCGCCGCCTCGTCAACGCACACCAGCAAGGACGATAGAGTCATAGCTGAGCAACATCCTAGAGTTCCCCCAGTTCCCCCGACAAGTTACCAGGGTCATGATTAGACCGGTCTCAGACACCCTCCTTTCCCATAACTGGCTTGCTGTCAATCTAATGACCTGAGTAACCACTCCACGCACCATTAGGCCAACGCCGGGGCATTGGACTGTCGTGCTTTGACGCCACCTCAAGCCCTTCCTAGGATGAACCATGACGCGATAGGAGATCGCGAGCCCGCTCTGTTTTCTGGGAGCGGGTGCGGAATGGTCCTCCCCATGTTGGAGACGCGGGCTCATCGGAGTAAAGGCATGTTCGACGGAGTCGCCCCTCTTCCCCGAAAGAGATTATGAGATCGAGAAAAAATCGCGGGTTCTCGCTGCTGGAGTTGCTGATCGTCATTGCCATCGGCCTCACCATGGCAGGCGTCACTTTCATGGCTCTCATGCCTCTCTTCAAAGAGAACCATGTGGATGCCGCCTACGACACTACGCTGTCGGTGATCCGTAACTACAGGAACCAGTCCATTACGCAGAGCAGGCGCTACATCGTGATCTTCACCGCTCCGCGAACCATCACCGTGCAGTACTGGGGAGTAGGCGTGCCCGTGTCGCCCGCTCCAGTGACCGTGGGCACCTATACCTTGCCGCAGGATATCCAGTTCGCGGTGCAGGCGGGATATCCCAACCCAGGACCGGATGGCTTCGGCACTGGCGCCGCCGCGATCAACTTTAATGCCTGCATACTCGTCACTGCGCCCTGTCTGATTTTCTACCCGGATGGTTCCGAGCAGGACGACCAGGGCAATTTTAATAACGGAGTCGTTTACCTCACCCGCCTTGGCGACACGTACAGCTCGCGCGCCATCTCGGTGTGGGGCACCACTGGGAGAATCCGGGGTTGGCGGCTCTATAAACAAGCTGGAGTCAACAAGTGGGTGCAACAATGACGCAACTTAGATCGCACACTTCATCGCAACGCGGGTTCACCATCATCGAAACCATGATTGCGATCGCCATCATGAGCATCGGCATTCTCACGGTGATCGCTGCCTTTGCCACGGCGGTGGGCGCAACCCAGAATGCCCAGGAGAATCTCATCGCCCGCCAGAAGACGCTGGAGGCGATGGAAAGCATCTACACCGCTCGCAACACCCAGCAGATTACCTTCGCCCAGATCGCGAACACGGCCAGCGGCGGAATTTTCACCACCGGAACTACTCAACTCCTGGCTGCCGGTCCTGACGGATTGGTCAACACCTCCGATGATCTGAACTTTCCCGCCTCCGGACCATGCCCGGCCGGGCCGGAATGTGTGGTTCTGCCCGGTCCCGACGGCGTGTTAGGTACAGCGGATGACGTGGCCTTGAGCCTGGCCAACTTCCGGCGCCAGATCCAAATCGGTACGGTGCTCGAGTCCGATGGGGTCACAATCGATCCCAATCTCAAGCAAATTATCGTGACGGTGAGTTACTCCACCGGCACCTCGACCGTTCCCCGCACCTATAGCGTCAATGCATTGATTTCGGCCTTCCGCTGAGGCCAGCGACAGGAAACATAGCGAATGGGAAACATGATGGGAAACATGAAGATGCGAAAACAAAAACCGGGACACGGCTTTACGCTGTTGGAACTCATGGTTTCGATGGCCCTGGGCCTGATCGTCATGGCCGCGATGGCCAGTCTCTTCAAGACTGGCATGAACTCCACCATGCTGATCACCCAACGGGCTGAAACCCAGCAGAACATGCGGGCTGCCATCGATCTCATGGTGAAAGACATCAGCATGGCTGGCGCCGGTCTGCCCTCGGGCGGCATCCAGTTGCCCAGCGGGGCAGGTTCCAGCACATCCAAGTTCGGGTGCGACCAAGGCGGCGTTTGCCATGTCCCCGCCCACTTCTACCCCAACGCCAACTATATGTACGGCATCATTCCCGGCTTCAACAACGGAGTGGAAGCCAACGCGGTCGTCCCCGCCGCACCCCCGCCGGCGATCAACGATAGCGTCACTTCGATCTATTGTGACTACAACTTTCCTTTGTGGGAGTACAACGTAACCTTCCCCGTCCCCAATAGCGGTCTGGCCATCACGCTGGTTCCGAATGCGACCTATGTGCCCGCTCCGCCCGCTCTCAATTCGGCCGGGGGAATTCAGGTGGGAGACCTGATCATGCTCTCCAACAACCTGGGCACAGCCGTAGGCGAGGTCACGAACGTCACGAACGGCGCCCCCAGCGTCATCAACTTTGCCAATCTGGACGCTCTCAATATCAACCAGAACGGCGCCGCCGCCAACAATATCAAGGCCATTTCCGCAGGAGTCAATACCATCGCCTATCGCCTGTTCGCCGTGACCTATTACTTGACTGTCCCGGGCGCCGGCCAGACTCCGCGCCTCATGCGCCAGGTCAACGGCCTCACTCCGGTTCCGGTCGCCGACGACATCATCAACTTGCAATTCGCGTTTGACGCCTACAACTCGACGACCTCGGCGCTCGACGCCAACCAGACCAACCCCATCGGCGTGGGGGAATCGCCCAACAACATCCAGAAGATCAATATCGTCGTGATGGGGGAAAGCATGTTCAACAACGGGAACAAGTCCCAGAACATGTATCTGGCGACCTCCGTCGCCGCCCGCAATATGGCATTCCGCAATCGCTATCAGTAACGGTTTTTGGGGGAGCAGGAGACCAACTATTATGGGACAGAGAAAAAATAGTTCGCGGGGTTTTACGCTGATCGCAGCGCTGCTGATTCTCGTGCTGCTGTCGGGCGTTGCAGCTGGGCTTCTCTTCATGGTCACCAACGAGTCCCGCATGGGCGGCAATGACCTGGAAGCCAATCTCGCCTTCTACGGCGCGGAATCGGGCATGGAGAAACTCACCACCGACCTCTCGGCGTTATACACGCAGTACATGATCCCCACCAACGCCCAGATCCAGGCCCTGACCAGCCAACCCCCGACTTCCGCCATGGTCGGCAGCATAAGCTACAACCCCCTCCCGACCATCACCTACCCCCTCGACGTCAACGGCAATCCGGTCAGCAGCTGGAACACGGTCAGCTCCGGTTCGAACCAGGGGCTGTTCGCCGAAATCATTCCCATGACCATGCAGGTGAATGCTATGCGTCCCTCCGGCGCGAGCGCGAACATGACCCGCAAGGTGGAAATCGCTTTGATTCCGGTGTTTCAGTTCGGCGTGTTCTGCGGTTATGACTGCAGCTACTTCGCCGGTCCCAATTTCAGCTTTGGCGGCCGCGTGCATACTAATGGCAGTCTCTTCCTCGCTGCCGGCGGCGATCTGGTTTTCAACGACAAGCTTGCAGCATTCAAACAGATTGTGATGGACCGGCTCGAAAACGGAAACCTGACCACCAACGGTTACGGGGGCACGGTTTACGTTCCTAAAGCCAGCGGCGGCTGCCCGCTGAACTCGTTCCCGCCGGTAGGCGCGAACTGCGTTGCTCTCCCCGGGGCCGGCACCATCCCCGGAGATGCCAGCTGGAGCGGCGGTTTTCCCGGCGTCGCTGGCTCCGCCAATGCCAACTTCCCGAGCCTTTCCTCCGGAACTCTGAATGGGTATCTGGTGAACTCGCTCACCGGCGCCACCAACATGCAGTTGCCGTTTGTGCAGAACAGCTGCACCAGCAACCCGCCGCCCTGCACCGACCCGATTGCCATTATCCGCAAGCCCTTGCCCGGAGAATCACCCACCGGCGCGTTGGGCTCTTCGCGCTTGTACAACAAGGCAGCAGATTCGAATCCTGCTCGCCGACACCGTGGCTGACCTGCATCCTGATCGCGGCACCGGCGTGCTCGATGCCGACGACATCCAGTTCACCCCGGGCAGCAGCTACCCCATCCCTGCTACCTCAGGCACCAAGACCACAGGGGGCGCGCTCACCGGAGCGGGCAACGAGTTCTACGGCATGGCGAAAACGAATCCGGCCGCCAACAACTGGATCAACCCCGTCGGTTACCCGGGCTGGACCTCCTATCCGCTCTTGGGAGAACTCACCACAGCCAGCCATCCCGGCCAATGGCCAGGGCGCATGGATGCGCATTGAATATCATGGACAACGCCGGGACCTGGCATGGCATTACCCGCGATTGGCTGAGCTGGGGCTTCGCCCGGCAGTACAATATTGTTCCGACCGCCGCCGGGGCAGATCTCGTCAACCCCAACGCGATCATCATCCTGCAGCAGTTGAACCCCGGGTCAACCACCACCCTGGGCAATCAGTACGCCTTTTATCCCATCAATTTCTACGACACCCGCGAAGGCGAAATGCGTGATAACGCCAACGGTTGCGCCGTCAACGGCATCATGAACGCCGTTGAAATCAATGTGGCCAACCTGGCCAAGTGGCTCAAGCATGTGGCGCCCTACACTCAGGCCATGGACGCTGGGAACGCCGTTGGCTACGCTTCCGAGAACGGGTACATCCTGTATTTCTCCGATCACCGCGGCATGCTTCCCGATCCCAATCCGTCAAACGGTGGGCAGACTCCGCCCAACGTGATCAGCGGCGAATCGGGATTGGAAGACGTGGTCAACTCCACTCAGGTTCTGACCTCAACCACTCCTGACGGCATCAAAGAGGCGACGACTTATTACACCTACTCACCCGAAGACGTGGATCAGAACGGATTCCTTGACAACTGGGGCGGCAAGAACATTGGCTACGGGTTCGGTGTGAACACCAACACCGCGCCCCCCAATCCTTACCTGACTACGAATTGCGCTACCACCGGCTTGAGCAATGCCGTCAGCGGCGCGCGTCACGTCCTGAAACTCGTGGCCGGCGGCATGAACGCCGGCACCAGCTATCTGCCCGTCCGCCCCGACAACGGTCAGGGTGGCTTCACCGTGGCCTCCGAGAATCCCGTCTATGTTCAGGGCGACTACAACAGCGGTGCTTCGGATCCCTTCTGGGGCGGCGGCAGCAATACCACTCCGCATTCCGCAGCCTCGATCATTGCCGACTCGGTTTCGTTGCTCTCCAATAATTGGAACGACGTCAACAGTCTGAACAATCCGACCACCTTGGCCAGCCGTGTTGCCGTCACCAGCTACTACCGCATGGCGGTGTCCGGGGGCAAGAACATTCCCTTCCCGGAACCGGGTTGGACGCCAGCAGCCAACAAAGACTTCGGTACCGACGGCGGATTGCACAACTTCCTGCGTTATCTGGAAGCCTGGGGCTGTTGCACGGTGAACTACAACGGCTCGCTGGTCAGTATGTATTACTCCGAATACAACACCGGCACTTTCAAGTGCTGCACTGTCGTGTACGGCGCTCCTACTCGTCACTACTACTTTGACACGCTGTTCCTGAACCCGGCCGACCTGCCCCCGGGCACGCCCATGTTCCAGGACGTCGTGAACCTCAGCTACCATCAGAATTTCACACCGCGGTAAGTCCTGCGGATTCTGATTCACGCCCCGGCCCCGCCTCTGCGGAGCCGGGGCATTTTCTTGCCGCATAATTCGTTACAATGGCAGGCGTCCCGCAGCACGCCGCTCGGAACTCATCGGGATATTCAACCGCATGCGACCACCTTCTGACCGTAGCGTTTTTCCCTGGGCAATCTTCTGGGCGACCGCCCTGGCGGGTCTTGCCTTCTTTTGGATTCCCGCCTTCATCATCGTGCCCTTCCGGCGCCAGACTCCCGCGGCCCTGGCTCTGGCCATGTCGCTCCGCCAGCGCGCTCCCTGGGCAACTCTCGGTGCCGCTTTCGTTTGTTTGGTCTTCGCGCTCATCCTCTGGATCGCCGCCAGCAAGTGGCGCAAGATCGTTCTCGCCTCGGTGGTGGTGCTGGTGGTGTTTTCAACCGTCATGGCCCGCCTGAACTACTTCGAATGGATGTTCCACCCGGTGGAGAGCCCGCAATTCGAAGCCTCAGCCCAAAGCAAACTCGGCCCAGACGAAATGATTCTCGCCGTGCGCTTTGGCCCCGACGCGCGCGCCTATCCCATCCGCGAAATGGGCTACCACCACGTGGTCAACGATGTCGTCGGAGGCATCCCCATCGCCGTCACTTATTGAACGCTTTGTCACACCGGTCTGGTGTGGACGCGGACGGTCAACGGCAGGGTGCTGCATTTTTATCTCGCCGGCATCAATAACCAGAATTTTCTGATGCGCGATAAGGAAACCGGCACCTGGTGGCAGCAGATTACCGGCAAAGCCATCTACGGCCCGCTGCGGGGCGCAACTCTCGAACTCGTCCCCAGCGACGAACTCACTTTCGGCGAATGGAAATCAGAAGTTTCCGACGGGACGGTGCTCGCACCGGTCGCGAAGTACGCGAAGGAATACGACAGCAATTGGGAACCAGAAGTGGCCAAGCTGCCGGTAGTCATCAGCTTTCCGGGAACGGAATTGAAATCACGCGACCTCGTCGTGGGTCTCACCATTGACGGCGCGAGCCGAGCCTATCCTTGGGACACGGTGGTGAAACAATCGCCCATCGTCGACCACGTGCACGGCACTCCACTCCTGCTCGTAGTCGGTCCTGATGGCAAGTCTTTCCGCGTGTTCCTCAGCCGTATAGACGGCAATGACGCGGAGTTCTTCCTCAAAGGCGAGACCCCCGGCGAGGGCAAGACCTGGGCCTTGCTCGACACCGCAACCGCCAGCGAATGGAACTTCCAGGGTTGCGCCGTCTCCGGAGCCTCGCAGGGTAAGTGCCTCGATCGCGTTTCTGCCCTCAAAGACTACTGGTTCGACTGGCGCAACTATCATCCCGACACAACCGTCTACAAGCATTAGGGCTTAGCGCCTGCCACGCGTGCATCCAGCCCTCACCCAAGTTCCTTCTCCGAGCAGCACGCTGCATCCGATTTCGCCGGCTGCACGTACTGCTGTTTCGCATCGACCCCGTCGCCGTCGCCGTCGCCGTACTTGTCGTGGTGACGAACCCACGCCATGGTGAAGGCCAATCCATCTTCGTCCCGCCCCTTCGGCGTCAGGTCGAGCCAGTTGTACGCCCCCAGCATCAGATCAAGCCCGCGCCCATAGGTGGAATACGTATGGAAGACTTCCCCCGCCTCGTTCTTGTAAAACACGCTCGCCCCCGGCCCTTCTTCCGACGGAAACTCGGCCGGGCCGTAGTTGTAATCCACCTTGCCCCGCGCTCTCTCTTCCTTTGAAAACGAAACGTGATAATCGAAGTTGAAGTCGCTTCCAAACGACGACACCCACTTGAACTGCCACCCCATACGCTTCTTGAAGCTCTCAATCTCGGGGAGCGTCGCTCGCGAGATCGCCACCAGCGTGGCGTCCCGATGGGCCAGGTGTACGGCAATGCCGTCGAACGTGTCGGCCAGGAAGGAGCAACTCGGGCAACCCTCTTTCCATCCCGGGCCAAACATGAAGTGGTAGGCGATTAACTGGCTGCGCCCGCCGAACAGGTCGGCCAAGCTTTGCTTGCCCTGCGGTCCCTCGAAAACATACTGCTTCTCCACCGCTTTCCAGGGAAGTTCGCGCCGCTGCCGGCTGAGTTCATCCCGCAGTCGCGTGAATTCCTTCTCCTTGCGCAAAAGCTTTTTGCGCTCGGCCAGCCATTCCTCCGGCGGCACCACCCTTGCATGTTCCGGCTCACTCGTCGTCGTTGTGAGATTCATCGTAGCCATGATCATTTCTCCTTTTCAGACACATTCACCGAACCATCCGTCTTCTCGCTCTTCTTCGAGCGCACGATCTTCATGGCGAGCGCCGCAATCCCACCCGTTGACATCACACTGCCCGCCATCACCGCCGCGCTGGCCATACAAGCTGGACACATAGCCCCTCCTCCGGACGAACCGTACGCTTACCTCCTGCCACCGGCTTCCGCTCGCTCCCGGACCCGCGCGTGCATGTGTGTCCATCCTTTGTTTACGCCTTGTCTGTGGTCGTCCTGAATCAGTCCCAGCGCCGTGTGGTGGAACTTGATCAGCGTCCCGCCGTCCTGCTCACTCAAGCGGTACTGCAAATTCGAGACCACCGGATACGACATGAACAAAGGCCCGGTGATCTCGAGCAACGCTGGCCGCTTGATGGCCTGCACCTGTCCCCAGAAATGGCCGTTGCCCTCGCCCAGGTCGCGGTACCACCTGCCGCCGGGCCAGGGCTCGATCTTCATGGGCATCTTCTTGCCCTCCGGCGTATCGTTCTCTGGCCCAAGTTGCTCCAGCAACGCTGCGAACGTCACCTCCAGCGCCGCACGTACGTGGATTTCCTGCGTAATGTTCAGAGTCAAATTCTCAATGCCCACCGCTGCCGTCGAGATCATCGTTCCTCCTTACGCTCAATTCAGATCAAATTTGTCACAACCCGTTTCGTGTCACATCGCGTGATCGTCGAAATCGTCGTGGTTTTCTTTGCGACCTTTGCGGTCCTTCTTTGCGATCTTTGCGATTAAAGGCTTTTGCCGTCTTTTGCTGTGCTGTTCCCCCGAGCGAGCACCCAATCTTCGCTCTCATTCCCCGATCTTGCCGGACCCGGCCTTCGCCTCGGCGCGCTCTTTCACCCGGATCAACTGGTGCTGCCACAAGCGTTCGAATGTCTTCGTCCACTCATGCAGCGGCCGGATCGCCTCCGCATTTGTCCGATAAAACATGTGCCGCCCATTGCGCCGCACCCGCACCAGCCCAACATCTCGCAGCACCCGCAGGTGCTTCGACACCGAAGGCTGCTCCAGACCCAAGCCCAGGACAATGTCCCCCACTGCCCGCTCCCGCAGCGCCAGATAGTTCAAGATCTCCCTCCGCCTTGGTTCCGCCACCGCATTAAACGCATCGGAAGTGGTCGCCGCTCTTGCCATGGCCAGAATATATATTCTTATATGGGAATATGTCAAGCCCAGAAAATTGATTCTTTAGCCAGCACGGCAACCAGATCCCCCACAACAATCCTGCGGCGCCTACGGCACATAAGAAAGCCCCTCACACTAAGCCGCAAAACGGCGAAAGAATGCAGCCCACGGGCCGCAAGCTATGGGGCCGCAATATGGGGCCGGAAGTGGAGATGGCCAGCGACGAAAGGCGAAGGAAAGCTCGACCACGACTCCAGGAAAAACGACCCCAAGAGAGACGGCAGCACCACCCCGGCGGCATCCTTGTGCTGTGTGGGGATACTTTCGTGGTCTTGACTTTCACGCCAGACACTCCGATCCTTTACCGTCTAAACTCAAGCTTGGAGAACGCACAAGCGAGCACAAGTCGTTTGCAATCAAGTTTTTGCCCCTCACAAGTTAAAGTGACTGGCTGATTTGAAAGGACTTAACGCGTCGCCAGTCGCGTAAGTCCTTTAAGAACAAGATTTTGCCCGTAACTGATTGTGCCGCTAGGATCTTTTCGCGATTTTCCTCCAAGTTCATGATTCCATTAGATCGAGGTGGAAGGGGGGGAGGGGGGTACCCCCCGCATCGCCACCTTTTGCCAAAACGAAACCGCAACCGCCTCTTCCTCCCACATCTCGTCTACACTCTTTCCCAGAACTTTTCCCCTCTGGAGGAACTACTTTGTCTGCCATTCGCGCCATTTTCTGGGACGTCGGCGGCGTACTGCTCACCAACGCCTGGGACCGCACCCAGCGCGCCACGGCGCTCCAGCACTTTCACCTCGATGAGGAAGAATTCCACGACCGCCACGAGATGGTGGTCTCATCGTTCGAGCGCGGCAAGATTACGCTCGACGAATATCTCGACCGCACCGTGTTCTATCGCACTCGCCCCTTCACCCGCGACGCCTTCCGCGACTTTATGTTCTCGCTGTCGCAACCGTTTCCCGAAGTGCTGGAGTTTGCGCGCGCAGTGAGCGGCTCCGGCAGATATTTCATGGGCACCATCAACAACGAATCCCGCGAGCTCAACGACTACCGCATCGAAAAGTACGAGTTGCGGAAGATCTTCCGCCTTTTTGTCAGCTCCTGCTTCGTTGGTCTGCGTAAGCCCGAGCGCGACATCTATCGCCTCGCCCTGGAAACGACACAGATCCCCGCCGAAGCCTGCTGCCTCATCGACGATCGTTCGCTGAACCTGGAGTGTGCCGCGCAACTGGGAATGCAGACCATCGAAATGCAGACGCTGCAGCAGTTGCAGGCAGACCTGGCAAAATCAGGCGTGAGCCTTTAAGTTACGGCTGTGCTGAAAAACTGGGGATTCGTACAGGGACATTCGAAGCAGGACTCGTATCAGGGTATGCATTCAGGCATACCGCAAATACGGGATCACAGTCACGCCTTCAGGCGCGGTTACGAGCTCTTGCGCGGCTGACTAGATTTAGCGCCCACGCTCGCAGGCACGTCCGATTCCAGCGTGGTGAACGTGAGGTCGCTGGACCAGCAGTCTGCCGCCAACTTCCATTCCCCGTTACTCTGCCGCGCACACACCCACAGATACTTGCCGCGCTCTTCGCGGCGCTTGCCCATTGCGCTCGGCACCAAGGCCTTGCAGCGTCCCGCTTCATAAGCCAGATCGCCGACCACCTCCACTCGCAGGGGTTCGACTTCCACTTCTCCCAGCCCCGCGTCCAGCCCGCCAAAGAAGAATTCGCGGATCGCGGCCGCTCCGCGCACCGGAGGATAATTGGACCGGAGCACCAGCGCATCGGCTACGTACAGATCGAGCAGATCATCGAGATGCTTGGTGTTGCAGGCCAGCACCCACTCCTGCGTGATGCGCCGCACCGCCGCTTCAGCGCGGCTCATGTCTCCCCTTAACGCAGCGTTGGGGCGCATCTTCTCTTCCCGCACCGGCTCAGCCCCGGATCGCGGCACCATTCCCTCCTGCTGCCCCCCGGGAAAATAATGGTGGTGATAGTGGTGATGGTAGTGATGCGTTTCCGGAGCCCCAGACCGATTCAGGTTTGGCCTCGGTTCCGGATCGGGCTCGGGTTCGGGATCGAGAAACGGATTGGGGTGAAGGGCGATGGCGCGCGACGGCCGGCGTTCCCCGCTGGGAAACTCAGGCTCCGCTTGATCCGATTTCGTCACCGCGACGCCGCACATGCCGCAGAACTTATTGCCGCCGCGATTGCGGTATCCACACACGCGGCAAATTCCGGCGCTTGAGTCCTCCGCAAAATCCTGCGCCGCGTCATCCGCTGCCTGTTCCACGTCGGCTTCCGCAGCCAAACGTTGTGCTGCTTCGAGAGCGGCAGCGATGGCTTCCGCGCTGGGTTTGGGACGACGCATTTCCGGCTGCAATCTGCGGTACAGTTCGTCCATCTCGGAGTCGTGCGTGGGCGGCTCAGCCGACGATCCGGAATGTCGGGGAACTTTTTTGTCCTTGTCCATGGTCTCGTCTATGGTCTTGTCTATGAGTCAGGTCCACGACTCAAAGTCCACGAATCGAACGACTTCAACGTCTGCGGCCATTCTAGCCCAGTCGCTCGTCCTACCGGCTGGAAAACTCGATCCTGCCTTCCGTCTCGGTGGGGACTCCGTTGCAGGTTGCCGGGCGATATCTCCAGGTGCGCACCGTTTGCAGAACGTGGCGGTCCCCGAGAAACCCTGCGCTCTCCAGGATCAGCGGGCTGTGAACGCGGCCGTCGGTGCCAATGATGAAACTGACTTTTACTTTCCGGCCATGCCCTGCGGGGATGAAAAATGGATCAGGCGTGGTCAGGGCCTCGGGCGGTTGAACGTCCTCGCAATCTGGGACGGAGCTGATGTGAGGCACATCGGCGAACTGGGAAGCGCGGGTCAGGGCGCTCGCCACCTGGCGCTCGCGCTGCTCCAGAGTTGCCGACCGCGGACGCGGCGCCGGCGTGCTCGCGGCGAGAGTCTCAACCGCCATCACGAATAAGAAAACTGCAGGCCAGATGCGACGCGGCATGAATGCTACACCCCGAGCGTTAGTGGCAAGCATGGGACCACGCTAGAGAACAGACATGTCATTGTCCTGCAACAGGTTGCGAGCCGGACTTCATGAATCAGACGGGCTTATGTGAAAGGGGTTGCACAACCGGGCTTTGATTTGCGGCCGAAGTCCGCGAAGTGCTGGCCCTTCCAGCGCCATCCCCTCACAGACTGGCAGCGCGACGGAGGGTCAGCAAGGTGATTTCGGGAGGGCAGTTCAGGCGTACCGGAAGGGCGACTGTGCCCAGACCGGGGTTTGTGTAGAGAGTGAGTGCACCGATTTTATAGAGTCCCCAAATGTATTTCCGGGCAAGTTCGGGCAAATAAAGAGGACGAATGAATGGAAGCCTGACTTGCCCGCCGTGAGAGTGCCCGGAGAGCTGCAGATCAACCGCGTAACGTGAAACGTAGTCGGCGTAGTCCGGTTCGTGGGCAAGCACGATTGTGGCTTCGTCGCCTGGCACTGGCTGCAGCGTTCGATCGAGGTTGGAGGTTTCGCTGAGGACGTCGTTGACGCCCCCGAGCCAGAAGCGTGCTCCGTTGAGTTCGATGGCAACGGATCGATTGGCCAACACATGAATTCCCTGGGCTTGCAGTGCGCCGGTCACCCGGTTGGGGTCGGTGAAGAAGTCGTGATTTCCCAGGACCGCCCACAGACCGTGAGGTCGCTTTCATTTGTCGCAGCAGTTGGGCGCACGGCTCGGCGGCGGATGCACCCCGCGCGTCTTTCTTTCTGAACAGCGGCAAAGAAACGAAGTCTCCCGTGAGCACGATCAGGTCGGGACGCAAACCGTTGACCATGCTGATGGCAGCGTGGAGCGGATGAACCGAGAAATAAGGATCGTAATGAAAGTCGCTGAGCAGCGCGATGGTGAAGCCTTCCAGCCGAACTGGCCAACGCCGAAGCGCAATCTCCTGGCGCACGATGCGGGGACGATTGGGTTCGATCAGGATGGAATCGGCGCCGAGGGCTGCGACACCTCCGCCGGCCGCGATACGGATAAATTTGCGCCTGGTGATGGGAAGAAAAGGCAATCGGTTCCGGGCCCTTACTTGCGGGATTGTGCGACATGCCATCTGCCGCAATTCCAGCATAACCCGAACCCGAAGATTCTCGATATGGCCTGAGCGGGTCCTGCCGGTCAAAAGCTGAAGGTGGCCTGCAACTCGATGCTGCGGTTGGACGAGGAAGTGGAGAACGGGCCTCCCACCAGGGAATTGGAAACGTTAAAGAAAGGCGAGCCCAGAACTCCGCCCGGATTTGCTAAGTTCACATTATTGAAAACATTGCGGACGTGTACCCCGAGGATAAGGTTGTAGCGCCGGTCGGAAGTGGACGTCATGGACATGCGGCCACCGCCGCCGAAGAGCGGACCGTGGCCGTGGTGACCCTGGTCCTGATTGCCCCCTCCGGAGGTCGCTTTGGGTCCGAATCCGAAGGTTTTCGTGAGACGCAGGTGCAGAACGAAACGTCCGGGACCGGTAGCGTAGTTGATGGGCAGAGGTTTTCCGGCCCCCGACGCGTCGAACGTCCCCAGCGGCGTGCAGTAAATGGTGGAGCCTTGCGCGGGTGGCACAACAGTCGGGCAGGTGACGGTGGAAACCAGACCCGGACGATCATTGTAGATGGAATCCCCGTTCAGGTCGGTGGGCGACGTAATGTCGAAAGGGGAACCCGAACTGACCACCATGAAGGGGCTCAAACGAAACAGGTAGGGCAGAGCGATGCTCCCCCCAAAAAACGCCCGGTGACGAGTGTCAAACGAGGCCCGGCCGTAATCCTGGCTGATGTTGTAGGAGTTGGTGGGGAAACTGGAAATGCCGGAGGTGTCGCTGTTGGCGTAGTTCAGCGTGTAGTAACCGAACATCTGGACCTTGGAGCCAACTCTCACGTTCGTGTTTACGATGAGCTGGTTCTGGCTGAAATTTCCTTCCGAAACGTAGCGGTAAAGATTGCCTCCGCTGGGAGTGACGCAATTCGGAGCGCAGGGTGTTCCCGGATACGGCGCGTTGGCGTTGATGGTGAGGAACTGGTCAAAGCCGCGCGAGTTCAGATAGGTCACGGAGAGAGTTGCCGACTTGGTGACTTGACGTTCCACGCTGACGGCTGATTGCAGGGTGTAGGGAGCGCGCAATCTGGGACCGATCTGATAAATGGTGGATGCAGTTGAGGTGGCCGGACCGCAGTTCGAGATGGAGGTGTTCAGAGGAACGTCGAGCCCCGGATAGCACGTAGGGTTGCTGATGATGAACTGCTGTTGCGTAATGCCGTTCAGGCGCTGCGCCTGCAGCATTTCCCCGGATTGGAAGCGATCATAGAACATGCCGAAGCCGCCGCGAATGACCACTTTTGGAGGAGCACTCTTGCCGCCCACTCCCCAGGCAAATCCCAGTCGCGGCGCCCAGTCTCCGTGATCGTGAATGTCGTTTTGCGTTTCGAAGCGCAGGCCGGTGCTGAGCGTGATGTTGGGCCGCACCCGCCAATCGTCCTGCACGTAGAGCCCCGCGTCGTAATAGGTGACTGCGGCATTGGGCAGGCCCTGGGTCTGGACGAATTGAGTCGCGCCCGACGCGGTCGTCGCGCCTGCCTGCAGGGCCTGTTCGGAGGCCTGATAGGCGGCCAGCGTGGGAAAGGTGAAGGCGCCATTGAATCCCGAGGTCGAGTCGCTGGTGTCGTGTGTGGCCCGCATTCTCCCCCCGAACTTGAGAATGTGATTGCCGTGAATCAGCGAAGTGTAGTTCTGCAGTTCGTAGCGGTTCTCCCGGTCGGTGCTGGTGCCCTGGCCGCTGCCGCCGGCAACGAATGTGCCTAGGACGTTCACGGCCGGATTCGTATCCAGCGGGTTCTGCAGGTCCTGGTCGCAGTTGTATTGAAAGCGAGTCTCGTTGACGATCTTTGCGCCAATCACCTGCGTGTCGCTAACTTGCAGTGTTTGCTCGGTCGATTCAGAGTGATAGCCCTGGGACAGAAGGCTGAGTTGGCCAACACCGTTGTTGGTTTCGGTATTGCGATAGTACTGGTAGCGCGCGGTCAAGGTGTTGTTCTTGGTAAGAGCCCAATCGAGGCGAGGGCCGATGTTGGTGCGCTGGCGGGGATTGGGGACGGCCTCGACCAGCGGCACGCTCGTGGTCAGTGTCGGATCGGGATCGATTGCATTGACCGCGCTGAGTTCGTTGATGTTGCGGCGCTCGGCGTTGAAAAAGAAGGACGCGTTCTTGCTGAGCGGGCCGCCGACATTTCCGTTGTACTCGACCGTGTCGTAACCGGGTTCGGGTCCAGCGAAGGGATTCGGCGAGTTGAAGGCCGAGTCGTTGCCTTCCACACGAAATTGCCCGTGGAATTTGTCGGTGCCAGGTTTGGTGAAGATCTCGATCCGGCCATAACCCAGCTTGTCGTACTCGGAGGAGAACGGGTTCTGGTTGATGCGGATCTCGCGAATGGACGATTTGGGCGGAAGCTGTCCGGCGGTGAAGCCGTCAATATACATCTGCCCGCCGTTGGGACCGGCGGAAGGCCCGGCCAGAGCCTCAAGATCCGATTGCAATTCATCGGGATCGTCCGGCAGAGCTTCGAGTTCCTTGCCGGAGATCACGATGGCCCCGGCGTTGCTCGAAGGATTCACGTCTGACGGTTGGCGCGGTGTCGGAGACGTGAAGCGTTTGCTCCTGCACTTCGATGGTCATGGGCACGTTGATCCGCAGGGGCTGATCGGCGAGCACAACATTGTCGTTCTCAAAGACATTAAATCCCGGGGCGGCGACCGTCAGCGCGTACTTCCCTGCCGGCAACGCCTTGAATTCGTACATCCCCTGGGAATTGCTCTGAACTACGATCGGCGCCCCGGTGGCGGGGGTCATGACGACGCTGGCCCCGGTTATGGCCGCCCCGGAAGGATCGGTGACTTGACCACGGAGGACTGCCGAGCCGGTCTGCGCCCACACTGTGGTCAACGACAGCGAGAATAAGAACATTATGAGGAGGAAGCGCACGTATTTCTCAACCTTCATTTCATCCAACCTTCATTTCATCTTTCCATGTTTCTCTAGAACCGCGAAAGCAGAACTTCCAGAAGCGAACTTCGAAAACCAAAACTGAGAAATAATAAGGACAGTCGATTGGAGGCAGCTATTGCATTGCGGCATCGCCGCCGGGGGCGCCCCCTAGACTCCAGGGCGCCAACATCATGGCCTGGCTGCCGCTGGGCGCAGCCTCGAGAATCGGTTCCACGCCGCTGAGCAGAGTGATTGCGGTGCCAGCGTCGGATGCAGTGCCTTGGGTGGTGACGATCAACACGGCGTCTCCTTTGTGCAGATCGGCGAGAGTGACCGCGGGCATGCGACTCAGCATCTGCTGGAAGTCGGGGGCACCGCCGGGGCGCATGCCACCGGCCATGCCGCCTGTCATGCCACCGCTGCCTGGACGCATCTCGCCGGATGGTGCGCCGCCTGCGGCGGTCCGGCCGCCACCTGCCTCCGTACCGGAGGTCGAGGCAGCAGTTGCCCCCGGCGTACCTGAGGACATGGAGCGCTTTAAACGCATGGCGATGTGCTGCGCCATCTCGGCGGGCAGCTGGTGCAGCTGCGACTCCGGAGTGACTTTTACCTGCACTTGTTTCTTGCTCAACAGATCCTGAACGCTGATGGTGCCGGCGCTTGGATCTACCGAATTGACGATGCCAGCGACGTTGCGGAAGCTTCCGGTAACGATTTCTTCCGCCGTCAGTTCGGCACCGTCCGGGCTGCGGACTCCGCGCGCCCGGAGCTGGTCGCCGGGCTG
The DNA here is from genome assembly GCA_963825155.1 of uncultured Acidobacteriaceae bacterium. Classification (GTDB taxonomy): domain Bacteria; phylum Acidobacteriota; class Terriglobia; order Terriglobales; family Acidobacteriaceae; genus Sulfotelmatobacter. The sequence goes on from CAWGRZ010000015.1 coordinate 110,518, forward strand.
GATTTGAGTCAAGGTGCTGGGCTTGGCGTCGTCAAACTTGACCGAGTCCGGAGCGTAGCGGCGAAACACGGTGCTCTTCGACGTGTGCACCGCAATCGATTTGGTGCCACCGAAACCGGTCACCGAAATTGTCACCGTGCCCGTTGCGGAGTCGACGGCACTGACCAGACCTCCCAGTCCACGCTTTTGCCAATCCTGGCGTTCCTGCTCCTGGCGCGCTTCCACGTCAGACAGTTTCATGACCACGATGGACGACGCCGTGATCGATTTGGCATCGCCGGAACCCGGGCCACCGACCAGAATGCGGTCGCCGACCTGCAGTTCCTGCAACTGGATGGGGGTGGCGTTCTTCAGGTTTTTTTCGCCGGGCGCGATCCGCACAATACGGGTCGTGGGCAGAACTGTGACAGTTATTTCTGGGCCAGAATCCAGCGTCAAGGTAAGGGTGGTCCCATTGATTGCTTTGATCGCACCGATGCGCCTGATGACCGCGTTTTGCCCGGCGGACTCCTGAACCTGCGGACCGCCCGCCATGGATGCAAAACACGCGGGCGCGAAGGTCGCGCCGGAAGCGCCCATACCACAGACCAGAAGGATTAGACTTGCCGTGTTTCTTGCGTTCATACGCCCACCTTTAATTTACATGCCCGCGAGGTGCGGAACTCCATGATTTACAAAGTTTTACCCGGACAAAAACAATTTTACAGTGCTAGAGATCACAGATTGTTGAGGCCTGTGGAGTAGGCGGTCATCCAGAGTGCCAATAGACGATCCCACCATACCCAGCTACGATTTTCATGAGCAGGTTTGTGGAAATCTGTGTTGCGCATGAGTGTTCCTATCACACGCTGTTTTCTCTGCTGGGCAATGGTCGTGATGATTCCACTGTCATTGCTGGGCCAGACTCCGTCGGCGATTCTGCATGCCCAGAGCGGGGTTTGGGTGAATGGCTATGAGGCGCGGGACTCCTCCTCGGTTTTTGCCGGCGACCTACTGGAAACCAAGCCGGGATTTTCGGCGAGCCTGAGTTTAGAGGGGTCGACGGTTCTGATTCAGCCGGAATCGGTGACCAAGTTTGAAGGAGACATGCTGGTGCTGGACCACGGCAGCGTGTCGGTAGGCACCTCCAAGAGTTTCAAGGTTCGGGTGAATTGCATCACGGTGGTGCCGGTGGCGAATGAATGGACGCAGTACGAAGTGACCGACGTAAACGGAACGGTCCAAGTCTCGGCGCGCAAGAATGATGTCAACGTCGAGCATGAGATAAGCCGGCAGAAGCCGTCATCCGAGGGTGCAGCATCGCAAGCGGGCATAGTTCGTGAGGGCCAACAGGGTAACTACAACGAATCCGACTTGTGCGGTGCTCCCCCACGGCCAACCGGAGCCAGTTCATCCGGTGTCAACCCAAAATGGATTGCCGCCGGGGCGGCGGGAGCCGGCATCTTGATCTGGGTCGTAGTACACGGCGGCGGCAACAAAACCCCGCTCAGCGCCTCGCAGCCGTAAGTTCAGGACTGGCGTGGGCAAGCTTACCGGTCACAAGATTCGTTCGTGGGTGTAACCGGCTGAGACCAACGCGGCCAGAAGCTCGGCGATGTGATCCGGGCCTCTGGTTTCCATGGTGATATCAATCGCCGTATCACCCAGATTTACGCCGTGATAGGCGCGATCGTACGCGGTCTCAACGATATTGGCACGATGATCGGCGAGGATTCCGGTGAGCCGGTGCAGCGCGCCGGGATAGTCGGGCAGGTGCACGCGCAGACGAACCAGGCGTCCGTCTTTGACCAGGCCGCGCTCAATGATGCGGGCGAGCAGGGTAACGTCAATGTTTCCGCCACAGACGAGGACGGCCACGCGCTTGCCCGCCAGTGGCAACTTGCGGTTCAGCACGGCGGCGAGGGCGGCCGCGCCCGCGCCTTCGGCCATGGTCTTCTCGCGCTCCAGCAGCAGGAGAATCGAGTTCGCAATCTCTTCCTCTTCCACGGTGACAATGTCATCCACATATTTTTGCACCAGGGGTAGAGTGCGTTCTCCGGCACGGCGCACCGCGATTCCGTCGGCGATGGTTTTTGCGGACTGCAAAGTGACGGGCTTGCCAGCAGCGACAGCCGCCTTCATGGAAGGTATACGCGCCGGCTGAACGCCGAAGATTCTTACCGTAGGACTGGCTTCTTTCACGGCACATGCGACGCCGCCGATCAGCCCTCCTCCGCCGATGGGCGCGACGATGACCTCAATGTCGGGATGTTGTTGCAGGATTTCCAGCCCCAGAGTTCCCTGCCCCGCGATGACCGCGTCGTCATCAAAGGCGTGGATGAGGGTGAGGCCGTCCTGCCGGCCTTGTTCGACGGCCTTTTCGTAAGCCTCGTCATAATTTGTGCCGTCGAGAACAACTTCAGCGCCATAGGCGCGAGTGGCCGAGACTTTGGTGAGGGGCGTGGGCAGCGGCATGTAGATGCGCGCTTTGATTCCGTGGCGGCCGGCGTGGTAGGCGACGCCCTGGGCGTGATTGCCGGCGGAGGCGGCGATCACTCCACGAGCGCGTTCGTCGGGGCTGAGAGTGAGCAGCTTGTTTAGCGCACCGCGCTCTTTGAATGCACCGGTGCGCTGCTGGTTATCGAGCTTGAGAAAGATGGAATTGTGGGTGAGCCCGGAGAAAGTCTCGGAATGAGTGCAGGGAGAGACCCGAATATCGGCGCGAATTCTGCCCAGCGCTGCCTGGATGTCGGAGAGTGTAATCATGAGGCCGCGCAGTCATCTTACCTTGGACCTGGGGCTGGCGGTCATCGTGTCCCATGATTTGTTTGGGGCGCGCATTTTTCGTCAGGGAAGGATAGTCGCCGATTACGGCAGGCTGGCCGCCGGGGAACCGCGATTCAGAATTCCGATGCAGTGGATTCGAATTTCAGGACGCCCTATTCGCACACCTGATTCTGAGGAAAGTTGCAGGTGGAGTCCGCTATAATCTCGAACATCCCATGGATTTCGATCAGCTCATCACATTTCTGGAAGTTGCCCGGCAGGGCAGCTTTTCCCGTGCGGGAGAAAAGGTATTCCGCTCGCAGTCGGCGGTCAGCGCACAGATCCGCCAACTGGAACAAGAGTACGGCGACCGGCTGCTCGACCGGTCCGGGAAGACGGTAAAACTGACCCCGGCCGGTCAGGTTTTTCACGAATATGCGGAGCGCATGAAGAATCTGCGCGAGGAATCGCTGATGGCCGTGGCCGACCACAGCGGCACTCCACGGGGGACGCTGCGCGTGGGCGCGAATGAGGCCACATGCTTATATGTTCTGCCCGAGGTGTTCGGCGAATACTGCCGGCGATATCCGCCGGTGCGGATCAGCATCTATCGAAATTTCAGCTACAAGATCGTCGAAAAACTGGAAAACGGAACGGTGGAGGTGGGCATTCTTACTCTGCCGATCACGTCCCCGAGCTTGAAGATTCAGCCGATCTTCCGCGACAAGCTCATGCTGATGGTGAGCCCCAAGAATCCGCTGGCCAAGTTCAAGGTAGTCCCGGTCAAAGAGATCGTTAAACAGCCGCTGCTGTTCCCCAAGACCGGGCACACGCGGAGGCTGCTGGACAAGCTATTTCGGCCACACAGCGCCGAGTTGCAGGTTCGCATGGAACTGCCAAGCATTGGCATGATCAAGAGCTTCGTGGCGGCGGACTTGGGCGTATCGCTGATCAGCGCATCGTTCGCCCGCGATGAAGTGGAGTCGGGCCGGGTTAAATTGATCGATCTGGAAGACGCAGTCCTGTACCGCGAACTTGGGCTGGCTTACCGGAAGGACCGGACCCTGTCGGTGGCATCTACTGCGTTTGTCGCTCTGCTGCGTCAGTTCGCCGCACAATTGAAGAAGGCGGAGGACTGAGGGGCTGACGGGAGCTGGAATTCAGCCAGTTTGCCGGACGGTCGGCTCAATTGCCGATCTTCGCCGCCTTCGATGCGCCCGCCTCAGCGGCGTTGGGCACAGGTTCGATAATGTGCAGGCCGCACTCGGTTTTGGAGAATCCCGGCCAGCGCCCGGCTCGTGGATCTTCTCCCGCCCGGACCGCGCGCGTGCAGTGGGCGCAGCCGATGCTGGGATAGTCCTGATTGTGAAGGGCGTTGTAGGGCACGTCGTGCTCGTGGATGTAGCGCCACACCTGCTTTGACGTCCAGTCGACGATGGGGTTGATCTTTACCAGGCTGAACTTGGCGTCCCATTCAACTCTGCGCGCGCTGGAGCGCACCGAGGTCTGGTCGCGGCGAATGCTCGTGATCCAGGCATTCAACTCACTGAGTTTTCGACGGAGCGGTTCGACTTTGCGGAGGCTGCAGCAGAGGTCGGGATCGCGCGCCCAGAGCGCGGTTCCGTGGGCCCGCTCCTGTTCCTCGGGCGAGAGCACGGAATAGACTTTCTCGATTGCGATGCCATATCTCTCTTCAATCCGGTCCATGAGGTTGTAGGTCTCGGGGAAAAGGAATTCGGTGTCGATGGTGAAGAGGCGAACGTCTTTGCGCACGCGGGAGGCCACGTCAATGAGCACCATGCCCTCGGCGCCAAATGCCGAGGAAATGGCCACGCCGCTGCCAAAGGTGTCAAAGGCCCAGGTCAGAACCCGCTGCGGGCTCCAGGTTTCGGCTGCGTTCTGCACATCTGCGATCTGGTGTTTGGCTTGGTCGATCACGCGAGCGGCTCCTCATTCGTTGTTTGGGCAGTTGTTCCGGCTTCGGCAAACAAGGCGGCTGGAACGGTACCTTCGTTTCCCACGGCGAGGGTGGGCCCCGAGAATTCCTGCACCAGGGATACGGGATCGGCTCGACGCACGACTTCGCCTACTACGAGTAAAGTTGGGGCTGGGAGTTGAGGCGCACTGGGCAACCCGGCGACCGTAGTGCGATGGGTTCGCTGATGCGGAGTGGTAGCGCGAGAGATGATGGCGCAGGGAGTGGCGCCGGAAAGTCCAGACGCCTTTAGTTTCGCCGAGATTCCCGAATAATTCTGTCCGGGCATGTAGATCACAAGGGTCGCACCGCTACTGGCCAGTTTGTTCCAGTTTGCGGCCTCACTTCCTGCGGCCTGATGCGCCGTCAGTAACACCAGTGCGGACGAGGCGCGGCGATGGGTCAGCGCGATCTGCGCCGCGGCGGCCGCACCGAAGGCGGAGGTCACGCCCGGCACAATCTCGAACGGAATATTGGCCCGGCGAAGGGATTCCATTTCCTCTCCGGCGCGTCCGAAGACCAGCGGATCGCCGCTTTTCAACCGCACCACTCGCAAACCGGAATCGGCGAGCGCAATCATCAGAAAGTTGATTTCTTCCTGCTGGATCTTCTTCGTGCCACAACGCTTGCCGACGTTATGCACCTGCGCGCTTGGAAGAATAAGGTTCAGGATCTCAGGCGCGACCAGATCGTCGTGCAGCACAGCCTCGGCGGTTCGCAGCAGGCGCAGCGCCTTGAGCGTGAGCAGTTCCGGATCGCCCGGCCCCGCGCCCACCAGGTAGACTTTGCCCTTCACGCTCCCTCTCCTTTTGCGGCCAGTTCCGGCAGTTCGGCCAGGGCCGCTTCCAGCGCTTCCCTGCTGGCGAGCGAGTGCAAGAGGTCGAGCTTGCATTCTTTGTCGAGGTCGCTGGCAAGAATGAGTTTTCTGGTCTCTCCCAGTTCCGCCACCCACGCGGCATATCCCGGGCCGAATTGTTTTTCGAGTTGCTGCCGGATTTTCTGCGCCAGCGATGGACTCTGCCCGGCGGTTGAAATTGCAATTTGCAGATCGCCGCGACGTACGACGGCGGGATAGAAGAAATCGCAGAGGTCGGGAACATCCACCACGTTGCAGAGAATGCCACGCTGCCGCGCCTGGTGATAGATCCGCTCATTCAGGTGGCGCGAAGCGGTGGCCACGACGGCCAGAAATGCGCCGTCCAGATCGTCGGGGGTAAAGGCGCGCAGTTCGAGGTCGATTTTTCCGGCACGGGCCCACTCTCGAATCGCGGGACTGGCATTGAGGGCCACCACGCGGATGCGCGCACCCGTTTCAAGCAGGCCTCCGATTTTGGGCTCGCCGACTTTTCCGGCACCCACCACCAGGCATTGCCTGCCTTCCAGCTTCAGAAACATTGGAAATAAGCTAGTCACCGATTCCTCCTGCGGACTGCGACAGACTTCGAGCCGGGTCCGGCAAATCGCGAGCGACCGGGGCCACGACCTCGCCGGCCAGAAAATTACGCAACTCTGTGTCGCTGTGGCGGACGAAGAACCGCCGCAGATTTTCGCCTGATTCGCGCTCCGCGAGATACCGGCCCAGCAGGCGCTCGAGGGCATCCGGCACCTCGGTTGCCGGGCAACGATATCCGACGGGCCGCGCCGTGGCCTGATGCAATCCCAAGGCTCCGCCTACGCAGAAGTAGTAGGCATCGACCAGGCGGTCCTGAACTTTGATTTTTTTGCCTTCAATGCCGATGTCGGCAATCCAGTGCTGGCCGCAACTGTTGGGGCATCCGGTAACGTGCAACTTCAGATGCTGATCGAAGCCGGGAAGCCGTTCTTCCATTTCCTCGACCAGCCAACGCGAGAAACTTTTCGTTTCGGTGATGGCAAGCTTGCAGAATTCAGTGCCGCTGCAGGCCACGGTGCCGCGCGCGAAGGAGGAGCCGCCGACTTTTAAACCGATCGCATTCAACTCGTTTGCCAGCGCTTCGGCATTGAGAGTAGGCACGTTCACGACCAGGAGGTTTTGCATGTTGGTGGCGCGAAGCTCGCCGCTGGCATGGCGCTCAGCGAGATCCCCGGCGGACTGCATCTGGCCGGCGGTGATTCGCCCGCGCAGCACTACCGCTCCGACGTACGACAAGCCAGTTTGCTTCTGGGAATGAATGCCCACATGATCGCGGTAGACGTCGTCGGGCGGATGTTCTTCGACGGCGGGATCGAGTTGGAATCCAATGCGTTCCTGCAGTTCGCCGAGAAAACGGTCAGCCGTCCACCCGTGGCGCAGGAAAAGGAATTTCAGACGGGCGCGCTCGCGGTGTTCGCGCAGAACGTCGGAGTCGCGGAACAACTCGGCGATGCCTTTGACTACTGGCAGGACCTGATTCCAGCGCACGAAGGCGTTCAGGCGTGCACCGAGATAAGGCTCGGTCGAGAGTCCGCCGGCAACGCGCAGAGAAAAGCCGACTTCGGGATCGCCGCCCAGGTTGCGAGTAATTGCCGTCAGACCGACGTCGTTGATTTCGGGGTAGGGGCACCATACCCGGCATCCCGTGATCGAGATCTTGAATTTGCGCGGCAGGTTGTAGAAGTCGGCATTCCCCGCGAGCAGTCGCGACGCTTCGAACACCAGCGGCGACGCGTCGACGATTTCGTCGGCATCCACTCCCGCGACCGGACATCCGGTGACATTGCGTGCGACATCGCCGCAAGCGCCAGTCGTATTCAGCCCAACTTGCCAGAGACTTTCGAGCAATTCCGGAAGCGATTCGATGGTGACCCAATGCAATTGAATGTTCTGTCGTACGGTGAGGTCGGCGATTCCGTTGGCGTAGCGGCGAGTCAGGTCGGCGACGGCGCGAAGTTGGCGCGAGGTCATCATGCCGTTGGGAATCCTGATGCGCACCATGAAGCGCTGCAGCGCGCGGCCTTCACCTCCCTGCCCGCCGGTTACGCCCGCTCCGTCGCCCTGGGTGTAAACGCCCCACCAGCGGAAATAAGTGCCAATCCATTCGGCAGGGATGGATTGGAAACCCTCGCGCGCGAACCGCCGGATGTCCTCCAGGCCGTCCCATGGATTCTGGGCCCGTTTCAGGCGTTCGACTTTTTGAGCTTTGGTTTCTTTCGCTGTGATTGTCATGGCTGTGTCTTCACGTGTTTTGTGGCGGAAAATAAAAAACCCACCACCAGATTCATCTGGCGATGGGTTGATTGAGTGCCGGTGTTAAGAAAGAATTCTTAGGTCAGCCGCCTCCCCGCGCCAGCGCACACGCATGCACAACAACAACAGGTACACATGCACATGCAGGCCGCGCGAAGATTCTGGCTACGCAACATAAGTAGACTGCATTCTAGGTTGAGCCGCTTCAACCGTCAACAAACTTGCGTAACAACTTGGATTCATACTTTGGATGGAACGAATCATAAATTTTGTGGGCGCTCGTCTCAGGGACATCCGCAGGCTGTAGAATCAGCAACTTATGCCTCATACCCAGGTTGAGAGATAATCTTCGGTTTGAGGTAATTCGGCTCGGGCGACAGTTAAGACCATGACTGAAAGCGCAAACGATAAGAGGCAAATTCTCGGCGTCGACATCGGCGGCACGAAAATCGCGGTTGGACTTGTCGACGGCGACGGAAAGATCCTCGGGCAGACGCGCAAGCCCATGTCGGCGAACGGCACGGCGGAAGCGGCCTTGGAGGCGGTCACCGGCGCGATCGATTCCTTATCGTCGTCTGCAGAGGGATCGCCTGCGGCGAGATCGTCGGCGGCGGCGCGCGGCAGATTTCAGAGCATTGGTATCTGCGCGCCCGGACCTTTAGATCCCAAGACCGGCGTGGTTCTGAATCCGCCGAATCTTCCCTGCTGGCGAAATTTCCCCCTGGTCGATAAAATTACAAACCTTTACCACCTGCCCGTCAAACTGGACAATGATGCCAACGCCGCGGCGCTGGCCGAAACTCGTTGGGGAGCGGCACGCGGCTACCGCTACGTTTTCTACTCCAGTATCGGAACCGGGATTGGAACCGGCATCGTGCTGGACGGCCGCATCTACCACGGCAACACCGGCTCCGCGGGCGAAGGCGGGCACGTGAGCATCGACTACCACGGGCCGCTTTGCCCGTGCGGCAAGCGCGGGTGCATCGAGATAATGGCGGCGGGTCCGGCGATCGGGGCACGTGCACGGGCGAAGGTCAGCGCCGGAGGGTCGCGGCACTCCGCCCTTCTTGATCTGGCCAAGGGAAGCGTTGCCGCGGTCACCAGCGAACTCGTGGGACAAGCCTACGCAGCCGGCGATCCGGTGGCACGAGAGACTCTTCAGGAAACAGTCGAGTTGCTAACGCCGTGGCTGGGCAACATTGTTGACCTGCTGGACCCTGACGTTCTGGTCATGGGCGGCGGCGTGGCGGCAATGCTCGGTCCGTTCTTTGGTGAAATCAAGGACCGCCTTCCGAGCTGGTGCGTAAATCCCCGCGCCTCCGAGATCCCGCTGGTGATGGCACACTACGGGGCTGACGCCGGAATCGCCGGGGGCGCCGCTCTGTGTTCTGAAACGGTTCCCTAGCGAACAGGTCTATGTTGTGGTAATGAGCTTTTGAAGTTACCTAATTTTGAAGTCGGCGATAGCGGCGATTGGGAGGGATCGCGTGGTTCAGTCCGAACCGACGTGAGCGGTCCTGCACGACCCCGAGGGCCACAACGTACTTCTTCTTGAGCGATCGAAGTGAACGAACCAGCTGCACTGCAGTTAATTTGCGAATATCGAGGACTTGGAATGCTGCGCGCACACCGGCTTTACCGGCTCGCATCACATGCCGCCTTCATCTTGCTCATAGGGGCACCCGCGCTCTTGCATGGTCAGGATCTGCCCATGGCGCCTCACGCTCAAGTCTTCCAACTCACTCCCACGCCAGGGCCGTTCACGGAACCGGCAATCGCGGTAAACCCGAGAAATCCGCAACAAGTGGTGGGCGTTTTTCAAGACAACGTGCATGCCGCATATTCGCAAGACGCGGGCCACACCTGGCAATTGGCGGAGGGGGCAGATCCGAAGAATTATCGTGTGTCGGGCGATGTCTCGGTCACGTTCGACAACCAGGGCCACGCTCTGCTCTGCTACATCGCCTTCGACAAGTTGGGGACCTTCAACTACTGGGCGCATGGCGCGACGCGCAACGGGATATTCGTACGGCGCTCACTCGACGGGGGCAAGACCTGGGAAGCGGAGCATTTTCCGGTCGCCGAACAACCCACCGCGCCGGGGATTCCGTTCGAAGACAAACCTTACATTGTTGCGGACAACACGCAAAGTCGTCATGCCGGAAATCTGTACATTGGCTGGACGCGGTGGACTCTGACCAACTCGCAGATTTTGCTTTCGCGTTCGACCGACGATGGCAAGAGCTGGTCGAAACCGATCGAGATCGACGCGCATCCGGGCCTGCCGCGCGATGACAATGGCGGGGCCGAGGGCTTTGCGGGTGCGGTGGCGCCGGACGGCACGCTCTACGCGATTTGGGGCCAGGATGATGAGATCATGCTGGCGTCGTCGCGTGATGGCGGCAAGACTTTTTCGCGCGCGCGCCCCATCATTCACACCGCGCCGATCATGTTCGCGGTGCAGACGCTCGAGCGCGCCAACGGATTTCCGCAGATTGCGATTGACCCGAAAGGCAAGCGCCTATACGTGACCTGGAGCGACTACCGCAACGGCGACCTGGACGTTCTTCTGGCGACATCTGGCGATGGAGGAAAACATTGGACAGCGCCGGTGCGTGTGAATAACGATCTGGTCCACAACGGAGCGGAGCAGTTCTTTCAATGGCTGGCAGTGGACCCCACCGACGGCTCGGTCAACGTTCTCTTCTATGATCGCCGCGGCGATCCGCAGAACCGAAAGCAGATTGTGGTGCTGGCGCGCTCGACTGACGGCGGGAGCACGTTTACGAACTACGCGTGGACCGACGATCCCTTCGAGGCCAGCGCCGTATTCTTCGGGGACTACACTGGAATAGCGGCGTATGGCGGGCGCGTTTACGGGATATGGATGGAGAAACCAGCGCCCGCACCGGAAGTGAAGAACAAACCGGAAGAAGGCAAAGACTCGAAGCCCCAGCCCCGCGGCACGGTGGTGAAAGTGGGAACCGCAGATTTTACGATGCAAGACCGTTCCGATTAACGGGGATATTTGTGACACCGGGCAATTCTGTTACCCTTCCACGACAATGAGTAGGAGGGAGCAGAATCCTTGCCAGTCGTCGGGCAACGAATCCGATACCGGCAACGGCAGCGTAGATCGGGAGCATCAGACTTAACTGTAGCTGTCACCAGGAACGCTTCGCATTAAGTACCAGAAGCTGAGCGACAAATCATAAGAGTTGGGGATAATATTTTGCATCGAGGAGGAATGTCAATGCGCCTTTCCGCGAAGTCAATGGCCATTTCCAGCGCGCTGTTATGGGGCGGTGCACTCCTGTCGGTCGGACTCATTAATCTCGCCAAGCCAAGTTACGGTATGAGCTTCCTTGAGATGGTGAGTTCGGTTTATCCTTGGTTTCATGCCTCCCGAACGATCGGCGACGTCGTGATCGGCACGGTCGTTGCAATGATCGATGGAGCAGTTTTCGGCGTCCTGTTCGCCTGGCTGTATAACATGGGAAGTCAGCAGCGCAGCCAAAGCTAGGCTTGGCTCGCCGGCAGACCCTGCGCGATTCCAACTTGCACGGCGGCCAAGCTTTCTCAACGCGTCCTCGCATGAGCCAGGATGTCCAGCATCGAATACTGGCAATCAATACTGGATACTCTAGTCTGAAAGTTTCGTTGTACCGCATCGGCAAGACCGAAGACGTTCTCCTCTCGGTTGAAGTGCGCCGGATCGGCATTCCGGGCGGCAAATTCGAGCTACCAACCTGCAAAAGCCACCGCAGGTTGCGACACGAGTACGGCCACATTCGGCCACCGCGAATGTAGCGCACTGACTTGGCCCAGTTTCACTTTGTCTGGCCAGGGTTCGCGACCACGAGTTCCACTTCGACGCCGGTCAGCCTCGGCAGCAACGGCTTGAAGCTTTGCTGCGCGTTGTTCAGATTCGCCCACGCACTTTTCCAGGGCTCGGTGTTTGACTGGTCTGGCGTCAGGAACGCATGCGCTGCGTGCGGATTGCCCGAAGCGGGTCCAACATGAACCGTCCCGGCAAAGGTGTGCTGTTGAGTCCAGTCAGGGTTGGCTGAGTTGATAATTGGAACTTTGATCTGTACCTGCCCTTCCGCCGCCTCGAAAATATATGTGAACGTCGGTCCTCCCGGAGTCACTGGCACGCCTAGCGCGACGCTCTCAAGCCGGACAGCAGCGGAGGAAACTTCCGGTTTGCCTTGCGGCCCACCGACTGTTCCGAGCGTGATTTCTATTTGTTGACCCACGCTGGCGGCCCGAGTCTAATGTTCGTTTACAAAAGCGAGCGACGGAGTCGAGGATTTGATCGGCCGACTTGGTCCAGACAAAGGGTTTCGGGTTTTGGTTGTGATGATCGATAAAGTGGCGAATGGCGTTCTCCAACTGCAGCGTGCTGCGGTGAACGCCACGCCGGATCTGTTTTTCAGTCAGCTCGGCAAACCAGCGCTCGACCAGATTCAAGCAGGAAGCCGAGGTGGGAGTGAGGTGCAGGTGGAAGCGCGGACGTTTGGCCAGCCAACGGCGGATCAGCTGGGTTTTGTGGGTGCCATAGTTATCCAGGATGAGATGCACCTCCAGTTCGGCGGGCACGTTGTGCTCGATGGTATCGAGAAAGCGGCGGAATTCGCGGGAGCGATGACGACGATGGAGCTGGCCCAGCACATGGCCACTGGCCACGTTGAAAGCGGCGAACAAACTGGTAGTGCCGTGCCGTCGGTAGTCGTGAGTGCGGCGTTCGATTTGTCCCGGACGCATGGGCAACAGCGGCGCGGTGCGGTCCAGCGCTTGAATCTGGCTCTTCTCGTCCACGCACAGGACCAGAGCGCGGTCGGGCGGGTTGAGGTAGAGGCCGACGATGTCGCGGTTTATATCAGATGCAGGAAGAACCGTTACTTATTCAACGAATATTAGACTCAGTACACTAGCGGCCAAGTGCTGCCCATTGTTCGTGAAGTTGAGCGACAGAATGTGTTGCTGGGAAGTGTGGGAGCCGTACACCGTAAAACGGCAAGGACCCAGTGTGTTTTCCTCGAAAATCATGCCTGTTTGACGGAAATTCAGTCTGCATTTATAGAACATTCCCAGAAGCAGCCAAATCAGCTCGATTTTGGTGATTTGGCTCAGGAGTCCATTATGTCCGCATCCCAGTCTTCGAGGTTTTCTCCTTCTCCAAGCCAGTCCCGGCCTAGGACCGAGTTTGGCTTTGAGCCGCTCTTAGACAGCGACGAAGCAGCGCAGTTGCTTCGCATCCACCCAAAAACTCTGCAGCGAATGGCCCGCAACCATCAGATTCATGGAATTCAAGTTGGAAAACTATGGCGGTTCCGAGCTTCGGATCTCGAAGGTTGGTTGAAAACCAAAAGAGCAGGCTGAGTCGCCGAGTTTTCAACAGAGGTTTTGTCGACCCGCCACTCAACTTGCGCTAAGCTGAGGCAGCCATCCGTGTCGCCTCAACCGAAATGGAGGAAATAAATGAGGCGCACGAGTTATCAAAAAGGCAGTCTGAGACTGGCGGACCGCAAGAAGGGAAAAGTTTGGGAATTCCTATGGAGAGAGGTTCAGCTGGACGGCACGATCCGGCGAAAACACATCGTCATTGGAACGCAGGAAGACTTGCCGACCGAGTCTTCCGCCCAGGCTGTTGTAGATGCAATCCGCTTGGAAATCAACCAACAAACCCCTCAAAGGCTCATCAAGAGCATCAGTTTCGAGACGCTTGTGAATCACTATCGCCAACACGAGTTGCCGGATACTTTCAACAAAACGAAACCGGGACTCGATGCGGCAGACGAAGATCGCAAATCGTACTCGACGCAGGTGACCTACGAGGGCTATCAGAAGAGTGGATCCTTCCGCGTTGGCGTGCGTGCAGGCTGACGGACGTCAAGGCAACCGAAGTCGAAAAATGGCTCAAGAGTCTCTGTTTTCCGAAGACCGTTCCGCTAGCGTGGGGCAGCAGGGCCAAGATCAGAAACATCATGAGCGCGATCTATTCTCACGCGATCAGATGGGAATGGACGGGGAAGAATCCAATCACGAGCGTTCGCCAGAGCGCGAAACGACAGAAGGCACCCGATGTTCTGACGCCGGAAGAGATCATGGCATTTCTCAAGGAACTGCCCGATCCACTCCGCACGATGATCGAGTTGGACGCTTTCACGGGGCTGCGGCGAGGAGAACTGATAGGGCTTCGGTGGCAGGATGTGGATTTCGAAAACCTCATCTTGCACATCCGTCGGTCGGTAGTGGCGATGGTGGAAGGTGCGCCGAAAACGGAAGCTTCTCTGAAAGACGTTCCGCTGGATGCACAAACGGCCGAGTCGCTGTAGGCATGGAGACATCTTTCTCCGTACGCCAGTCCAAGCGATTGGGTATTCGCCTCGCCGCATATGAAAGGCCGACAGCCGTATTGGCCCGGAACGTTGTGGCGATATTACGGCAAGCCGGCTCTACAGCGTGCCAAGATTACGAAGCAAGTTTCGTATCGCACATTTCGGCACACTTTTGGGACGCTGTTGAACGCGAACGGCGAGAATCCCAAGGTTGTACAGGAACTGCTGCGCCATGCGAGTCTGAAAGTCACCACCGACGTTTACATGCAGGCAGTCGGTCCACAGAAGCGCGAGGCACAGAGCAATTTGGTCAAACTGGTGAGGCGGGGCGCGGTTTTGGAGATCAAACCTGCCTAACTGGATCAAATTGGATCATGAAGAAAAACGGCGGGTTTGAGGAAGTCTATTGTTTTGTTGGCGTCCCCGACGGGATTTGAACCCGTGTTACCGCCGTGAAAGGGCGATGTCCTAGGCCAGGCTAGACGACGGGGACGATTATGGGCAGGAAGGTCGCTGAAGTCATGATGGTAACAGCCGTCGTACACAGTGTCAAAAACAGTCGTCCGCTGAGAACGCCCTGCAGTTAGCACGCGTCGCGCGATGCATTCGCAGAAATCTAACCTCCCAAAGGCCGAATGCCACGAAAGCGCCGGTCCAACAGATCGCACTATAATCGTCACTCTACAATCAATGTCGCGTTTACAATAAACGAGGAAGTGGGGCCGCGCCCCCTCCGCTGCTCCTTATGCCTGATCCGTTATACCTCAGTCTCTGGTTTCCCGACTTCTCCGGTCCGGCGATGCTGCCTCACATGTTTGCCGTGCTGCAGCAGTTCCCTTTCTCGACCCAGCGTCCGGGAGTGACGTACGCGGCCGTGCAACCCGTCTCGTGGAACGAGGCCAGCGTTCTTGAGCGCCGCTTCTCTCCCGGAATCGCCCCGGAAGAAGCGGTAGTGGTCGCCGCCGACCTCATTCACGACGACTATGCCTACGTCTTCGACGCATATTGGGATCTATGGACGCCAGACGAGACTGGCCACAAATGGAGCCTGATCCCGAGCCCGGTGAAGTTTATTGTGCAAGGCGAAGAATTCGATGACGGGACACACCAGGAGACCGGCCACATCGAGATTGATTTCGGCCTCGACTCGCTTTTCGTTCAGGAGAACGTGAAACTTACGGAAGAAACCCAGGCCAAGATCCGGGACAACGTGGCAAAGTTGGTCGAGTTCACAAAGAAGGCGGAAATGAATACGCGCGCCACTTCGCGCCGGTTGTGGTCAGAATCCGAAGAGAGCCTTCCTCAGAAACTGATTGCCCGCTTGCAGAAACTGCAGTGAACCACAGAGGGCACAGGGCCTACAGAGTGCGCGTTCTCCAGACTGACCGTTTTCGGACCGAACCCCGTGGACCCGTGTGCCTCCGTTTTTGAGTTTACTTGGTTCTTCCGCCTTCGACCTTCAGCGTCTCGGTGGCAGCGGCCTGCGCCGCCGCCAGTCTCGCGGTCAGCACGCGGAAGGGCGAGCACGAAACATAGTTGAGTCCGACCCGATAGCAGAACTCCACCGAGGACGGCTCGCCGCCGTGTTCGCCGCAGATTCCTACTTTCAGGGTAGGCCTTGTTTTCCGCCCCCGCTCGGTCGCCATCTTCACGAGCTGTCCAACACCCTCCTGATCGAGCGCTGCAAACGGATCCTGCTTCAGGATGCCCTCGGCCAAATACGTAGGAAGCACCTTGTTGACATCATCGCGCGAGAACCCGAACGTGGTCTGGGTCAGATCGTTGGTGCCGAAGGAGAAGAACTCGGCTTCCTTCGCGATCTCGTCCGCTACCAGTGCCGCGCGCGGCAACTCAATCATGGTGCCGACCAGGTAATCGACTTTGGTTTTCTTCTCTTTGAACACTTCCTCGGCCACGCGCCGCACGATCGCCCCCTGGTTCGCCATTTCCTTCACCGTAGCAACCAGCGGAATCATCACCTCGGGAAGAACTTTGATTCCCTTCTTGGAGCAATCGACCGCCGCTTCGAAGATGGCCCGCGCCTGCATCTCCGTGATTTCCGGATAAGTGATGCCGAGGCGGCAGCCGCGATGCCCGAGCATGGGATTAAACTCGTGCAACTGTTCCACACGAGCCAGCAACGCGGGCAAAAGCTTCTTCAAATCGTTGACGCCCTTCGCGCCGTAATCGGAATACCGCTTCACCAGTTCTTTCTTCTCTTTCGTGCTGGCATGCGGGAACGTGGCGATTTCCACCATCAAGTCTTCGCGACGCGGCAGGAACTCGTGCAACGGTGGATCCAGCGTGCGGATCGTAACCGGCAGACCGTCCATCGCTTTGAAGACGCCTGCGAAATCCTTTCGCTGAAGTGGTAACAGCTTCTTGAGCGCAGTCCGCCGGTCCTTCTCGTTATCCGCCAGAATCATGGCGCGCATGTGTTTAATCTTGTCTTCGCCGAAGAACATATGCTCGGTACGGCACAGCCCGATGCCCTCCGCGCCGAACGCCCGCGCCTGAATCGCGTCGCGAGGAATGTCCGCATTGGCGCGGACCTTCATCTTGCGGTGCGGATCTGCCCACTGCATGAACTTTTGCAGTTCGGGATCATCCGGTGAAGGATCGAGCGTACCCAGTTTTCCCTTGATCACGCGGCCGGTCGTGCCGTCGAGCGAAATCCAGTCTCCCTCTTTGAAGGTCTGGCCTTTCACTCGCATCTCGCGCGCCTTTTCGTTAACGTCGATATCGCCAGCACCCGCCACGCAGCACTTGCCCATGCCGCGAGTCACAACCGCAGCGTGACTGGTCATGCCGCCGCGCGAAGTCAGAATGCCCTTCGCCACTTCCATGCCGTGAATATCTTCGGGAGTCGTTTCTGCGCGCACCAGAATCACGGGCTTCTTCGTCGCATCGTGCCCCGCCATCTTCACCGCTTCATCCGCGGTGAACACGATCTGTCCCACGGCCGCTCCGGGCGAAGCCGGCAGTCCGGTCGCCAGCACTTCCACCTTCGTGCTCTTCTCATCCAGTCGCGGCACCAGGAAGTCGTAGAGTTGGTTCGGTTCGACGCGGAAGATTGCTTCTTCCTTGGTGATCAGGCCTTCTTCCACCATCTGGATCGCCACCCGCACCGCAGCCAGGCCCGTGCGCTTGCCGTTGCGCGTCTGCAGCATGTACAGCTTGCCATCCTGGATGGTGAACTCGAAATCCTGCATGTCTTTGTAGTGCTTCTCCAGCCGGGTGGTGATGTCACGGAGTTGTTCGTAGACGTCTGGCATGATCTTCTTGAGTTCGAGAATTGGGACCGGGGTGCGCACACCCGAAACCACGTCCTCGCCCTGCGCGTTCATCAGGAACTCACCGTAAAACTCTTTCGTGCCGATGGCCGGATTGCGCGTGAATCCCACGCCCGTTCCGCTGGTGTCGCCGAGGTTGCCGTAGACCATGGCCTGCACGTTGACTGCGGTGCCCAGCATGTCATCGATGTTGTTAATGCGGCGATAGGTCTTGGCGCGGTCGTTCTGCCACGAGCGGAATACGGCATCGCGCGCCATCACCAGCTGTTCGTGCGGATCCTGCGGGAAGTCGCGCTTGGCGTGCTTCCTGACGACCTTCTTATATTCGACGATCACTTCCTGCAGCGCCTTGGCGTCGAGATCGGTATCGAGCTTCGTCTTTTTCTGCTTCTTCTTGGCGTCGAACACTTCATCGAACGCCGACTTCTCGATGTCGAGCACGACGTTGCCAAACATCTGGATGAGCCGCCGGTAGGAGTCCGCCGCAAACCGCGGATTATTGCTGCGCTTGGCCAGCGCTTCCACGCTCTTGTCGTTGAGGCCAAGGTTGAGAATCGTATCCATCATGCCGGGCATGGAGAACTTGGCGCCCGAGCGCACGCTGACCAGCAACGGATTCTCGCCCGTTCCCAGTTTCTGCCCTTGCAGGGTCTCCAGCGCCGCCAGCGCGTCTTCCATTTGCCGGTCAACCTCCTTCGACACGCCGCCACTGCGCATGTACTCGCGACAGGCCTCGGTCTGGATGGTGAATCCCGGAGGCACAGGCAGCCCGGCGTTGGTCATCTCGGCCAGGCCGGCGCCTTTGCCGCCCAGCACGTCCTTCATCTTGCCGTTGCCGTCGGCCTTGCCGCCGCCAAAAAAGTAAACGTACTTGGTTGCGGACTTCTTGGCTTCCTGCTTGGTTTCTGGTTTGCCCGCTTGAACGTCCGCTTCGGGGAGAGTAATCGTCGCCATGACTATGAGTCCTTTGTCTGAATTTTCGTAGCGCCGGCGTTTTGCCGGCAATGTATCGTTGTAAATTCCGGCAGCCCCGGAGGGGTGTCGCCATGATAGCCCGGCGCTTCAGCGCCGGGTGAAGCCGCAATACACGCAAGTCCCGGAGGGACGGCTGAAACGCCTACGCCTTCCCTTCCGTCACGATCTCAGAGAAATCGGCAATCGTGGAAAATTCCTTTAGCAGAGTCCGCAGAAGCGCCAGCCGGTTGGCCCGCACCTGCTCGTCGTCCACCATGACCATGACCTTGTCGAAGAAGGCATCGACGGGCTCTCGAGCGGTCGATAACAGGAGTAGCGCATCCAAGTATTCCTTCTTGCTGCGATGTTCTTCGACTCTCGCGCCCGTCCGCTCCATGTACGCCATAAGGTTCTTTTCTTCAGGGGCCGACTCGGGCAGGTACTCGAACTTCGCCGCCAGCTTGATTCCCTTTTCGTCCGCCTGCCGCAAAATATTCCGCATGCGCTTGCAGGCCGCGCCAATCGCCTGAAACTCAGCCATGTGCAGAACCTGCTTCACCGCCTCGGCCCGCTGCACCGCATCCACTACATCTTCGGCGTCCGCACCCAGCACAGCTTTCACCACGTCGTACGCATACCCGCATACATCTTTTAGATAAAACTCCAAGCGCTCGCGGAAGAAGGTTGCGACGGATTCGTCGAACTTCGTTTGCTCAACCAACTTCTTCTCCGCCTCAGAGCCCTGATATCCCGCCCGCGCATCGCGCATCAGATCGCCCAACCGCAGAGGCAATTTCTTCTCCGCGACCACCTTGACAATCGCATTGGCCTGCCGTCGCAGCGCAAACGGATCCTTTGACCCGCTCGGCACCAGGCCCAGCGCGAACATTCCCGCGATCGTGTCCGCTTTGTCGCCAATCGAAAGCACCGCGCCTTCCAGCGACCGCGGCACGTCATCTTCGGTCGACTCCGGTTTGTACTGATCGTAAATCGCGTCGGCAATGGCGAAGCGCGTGGCTTCGGGCAAACTCGGGTCCAGTTGCTGTGCCCGTGCATACAGTCCACCCACAATGCCCTGCAATTCGGTGAATTCTTTGACCAGGTCGGTAGTCAGGTCGGTCTTGGCCAGGCACGCTGCCTTGTGAATCACACCGGGCCGCACCGTCATCCCACGCTGCTTGAGAATTTCGCTCAACCAGCTGCACAGCCGCTGCACCCGCTGCGTTTTTTCGTAGTAACTGCCCAGGTCCTTCTGGAAAGTGACATGCTTGAGCAACTCCAGCCGCTCCAGCAGTGATTTTTTCTGGTCGGTCTGCCAGAAAAAGCGGGCGTCGTTGAAGCGCGCCCGCAGCACGCGCTCGTTGCCGTGCCGGATGAGGCCCTGGGGATCGCTATCGGTATTCAGCACGGCAAGAAAATGCGGGAGCAGCTTGCCGCCCGCGTCTTCCAGGGCGAAATACTTCTGATGGTCGCGCATCACCGTGACCAGCACTTCTTCCGGCAACTCCAGAAATTGCGCATCAAAACTACCCAGAATCGCCGATGGAAACTCCGTAAGGTTAACCACGGTATCCAGCAGCGGCTTGTCCTCGCGCCAGCGCGCGCCCGGGATGGTGCGGGTCGCGGCATCCAGCGCTTTGCGAATCTGCTGCTCGCGTTCAGACCGGCCGAGAACCTTGGCGACGCGCAGCGAGTCAACATACGCAACTCCGGCGCGGGGAATCGTAACAGCGACGTCTGTCAGAATCCGATGGCCGCGCGTGCTGTTCCCTGCCCGAATGCCGTCGAACTCCAGCGGAATTGTCTCTCCGTCGAGCATCGCGACCAGCCAGCGCACCGGGCGCACGAAGCGCTCGGTCGGTTTGCGCCAATACATATGCTTGGGCCAGTAGATGGTGGAGAGTTCTTTGGGCAACAACTCGGCGAGAATCTCAGCCGCGCTGCGGCCCTTCTTCGTGATCTTGGCGGCGAGGTACTCGCCCTTGGGAGTGGTGACTTTTTCCAGCTGCGCAACCTCAACGCCAGCCTTCTTGGCAAAGGCGTGGGCCGCGGGCGTGGGCTGACCATCCTTATATGCGACGGTGACGGAAGGCCCGGTAATCTGCTCGACCACGTCGGCCTGCGCCGCGGCGAGGCCAGACGCCAGCACCGCCAATCGTCGTGGAGTGTCGAAATGCGTGACCTCACCGCCAGACAATCGCTCACGAGTCAGCAGCGCCCCGACGCGCTCGCGCAACTCCTCGGACGCCGCATCAATCATCCGCGCCGGAATCTCTTCGCACCCGATCTCTAAAAGGAAGTCTGGCATGCCTTCAACTATCCAGTGTCTCAAAACCGTCGAACGCCGAATGTGATATCGATCACAGACGCCCTGTGGGAAACGTGCTTTCTAGCGCCGGCGTCCGCACCACAGCCGCCGAGACGGCGGCGCTACCCCACCGGCGACAGCGCTTCTTTCTTCGCCTTCTTCTCACGCACGGGCGCAGGCTCGTCTGACTTCGCGCCTGGCTCGTCTTTCTGCCGATCATTCGTCTGCTGATCCACCCAGGCCTTCGCGATGCCCACCGCCAGCGCCCGCACGCGTGCAATCACACCCACGCGCTCGGTCACCGAAATCGCTCCGCGCGCATCGAGAATGTTGAACAGATGCGAGCACTTCAAACAGAGATCATAGGCCCCCAGCAAGCGGAAACCGCGCCTTCTCGATGCCGTGCGATCCCATCCAGCTTCTGGCGGCTCTTGAGTCCTTCGACCAAGCGCCGCATACTGCTCCATCAGTCCCTTGCACTCCGCTTCGCACAGCTCGAAGTGCTTCCACGCCTTCTCGACATCCGCCAACTCGAAGTTGTAAACGGAGAACTGCAGCTCATCGGCCAGCCGCACGTCGCCATACTTGACCGCGCGTGCCAGTTTCCGGATCGCGCGCCCACGACGATATCGTAGATCGAATCCACATCCTGCAGAAACGCAGCGATGCGCTCCAGGCCGTAGGTCAGTTCGGCGCGAAATCGGAAACAGATCCACGCCGCCGCATTGCTGGAAATAGGTGAACTGCGTGATCTCCAGGCCATCGAGCATGACCTGCCAGCCCACGCCCCACGCGCTCAAGCGTGGGAGCCTCCCAGTTATCTTCTTCGAACTTGATGTCGTGCTGGCGCAGGTCAATCCCGATCGCCCCCAGCGACTCCAGGTACAACTCCTGCACATTTTCCGGTGGAGGCTTCAGGATCACCTGCAACTGAGTGTGCTTGAACAACCGGTTCGGATTCTCGCCATAGCGCCCATCCGCCGGACGCCGCGAGGGCTGCACATACGCGACCTTATAAGGCTGCGGCCCCAGCACGCGCAGAAACGTTTCCGGCGCCATGGTCCCGGCGCCCACTTCCACGTCGTAGGGCTGCTGCAGTACGCATCCGCGCTCCGCCCAGAATGTCTGCAGGCGCAGGATCAGTTCCTGAAACGTGAGCGGGTTGGAGGAGGAGGTCATGGTGAAGCTTCTGGCTGCTCGCTCCCAGCTTCCAGCTAACCCAACAGCTTGCCTGAAGCTACAGGCACGAGCTAGAAGCTGTCCTACAGTACCGTGGACGCAGCAAGTTAATCTTCGATTGTAACGGAAGGGGGCGGCACCCGTCAGCCTCTGGCGGAGACACTCCCCTGTGGGAATCCTGGATCCTAGTGGCGAAACACAGTATCTTGTGGCAAAATTTTCCACTTTCGTGTACGGTTCTCACGCCTAAGAACGGATCAAGGACGACCTGCCAACAATTGCAAAGCCGGCACGACATTCAATCGACTCGGCGGAGGGTGCGGCATGATGGCGAGGAAGCGAGCTTTTAACACGATTACAGCTGGTGCGGTTGCGGTTTTCTTGCTGGGTTTGTGTAGCGCTTGTCACAGAGTATCCACTGCTGCGGCCGCCCAGCCTTCTGCTCTCGGTTCTCGAGATGCAAACCATACCGCGCACCCCGCAGCGGCTGGCGCGGGGCAAGTACCTGGTGGAAGGCTTATTGCAATGCTGGGGCTGCCATTCAGAAACAGATTTCACCCAGCGCCCCGCGCGGCCGGTTCAGGGAAGGACGGGCGGTGGCTATGTGTTTCCCAATGTCGAACTAAGCTTGCCCGAGCCGAACCGCGTGGTCGCGCCGAATATCTCTTCTGATCCAGAGTATGGAGCGGGAACGTGGAAGGACGCGGACTTTGTGCGCGCCTTACGCCAGGGGATTGGTCACGATGGGCGAACCCTTTACCCGCTGATGCCGTATCCGTATTTCCGCAATCTCTCGGATGAGGATTTGGCGTCCGTGATCGTTTACGAGCGCACGCTGGCGCCCGTACACATTGAGCGGCCGAAAACGGTGCTGACCGATGACCTCAAGAAGGCATTTCAACCGCTTCCGCCGTTGGCGCATGTGGCGGAGCCAGACCGTTCAGATCGCGTGGCGTACGGGAAGTATCTGGTGACGGCGGGGCACTGCGACGCCTGCCATTCGCCAACCGATGAGCGGGGCAACAACCTTCCGGGCATGGAGTTTAGCGGCGGGGTCCCGCTCACCGGTAACTGGGGCCCAGACCCGAAGAAGCTGATCACCGTGGCTTCGCTGAACCTGACGCCAGATCCGTCGGGGATTGGGTACTTCGACGAAAAGATGTTCGTCGATGTGATTCGCACTGGAGCGGTCAAGGCTCGGCCCCTCTCGAACATCATGCCCTGGGCGTTTTTCCGCAATCTGAGCGACGATGACTTGAAGGCAATCTTCGCCTATCTGCGGACGCTAAAGCCGGTGCAGCACCGGGTGGACAACACCGAGCCACCGCGTTATTGCAAGGTGTGCCGCGGCAAGCACGGGTTTGGTGACAGGAACTAGTGGAGCGATCACGGTGCATGAGGCGCAAACGCTAGAACTCGCCCTTCTCCAGCATGCCCGCCGTGACCAGTTTCTTCTCAAGATGCCGTTGCAGGATTTGGATCAGAAATTTCCGCAAGTCGGCGCCCTGGGCCTTCGACCACGGCATCGCCGCGAAGCTCTCCACTGGAGCGCGAAACATTTTCGCAGCCAAGGCCCGCGACTCGCCTGAAATTTCCGACGACGCCAGGCGTTTGTCGTCGGGGCACATCAGGCCGTCGGCCAGCGCGTGAAAGTAGGCGCGGCTGCCATTCAGGCTGCGGCCGCAGACCACGCACTCCGTCAATTCGGGCAGGAATCCGACCAGTCGCGTCAACCACAGGTCGAAGTACGTCACCGGCATCCAGATTTCAGCGCCGGTCAGAACGTGCAGCACTGAAAGCGTAAGGCGGAAGATGGCGTCGTTGGCTTCGCGGTCGGGCAGCAATTCGTCGAGCAATTCGGCGATGTGTCCCAGGGCCACTGCCCGCGCGTAACTCACTTCCGAAGCCAGCGGTGACTCCAGCACTTCACAGGCATCCAGGCGCGCCAGTTCCTGCCCTTCGCGGACGTCATAAAATGCGCGCACATAAGTCAGAGGCTCGAGAGCACCACCAAAGCGGCGCTTCGATTTCTTGGCTGACCGCGCCACTCCTCGGACCTTGCCCTCCACGCGCGTGAACAGCGTGACCAGCAGGTCGGCCTCCCGCAGCGGATAGCTGCGCAGCACGATCGCTTCTGACTCTTTCAGCGCCATGGGAGTTCGAGGCTTGATTTTAGTGGAAGGGGCTTTCAACCTGCAGAATTAGCACAATAGCACTCCCAGAGTAACTCCGGTAACCACTCGTAAGGGCACTTTGGGACCCTTTCCCGCGCCACTGCCAGATGCGACAGTACAAGTCCTAACGGCCGATGCTGGGCTGATACCAAAGTCATCATGGCAAAATACTTATTTCGCGTGACCGTCCAATCCCTGCTGCTGAGCCTGGCGTTCGTGCTGGCGCAGTCCGGATCACTTCTGGAAACGCAGGTTGCCCAGCAATCCTCCTTCGCAGATCTGGCGCCTATTGCGGAACTCGGATCGGACGGCCCGGTGGAGACCGCTTCGTTTCAGCCCGCACCGTCTGCGCCAGGAATGGGTATGCCTTTGGCGGAGGCATCGCCCTCGATCGCCCACGGCAGTTCCGTGGCCCTCGTGCCGGCCGCAGTCGTTCCCGTCATCGCCGTTCCGGCGGCGGCTGCAGCGGTGAACCAACGGCGGAATGAGTTCGCTCCACATCGCTTCTGGGATCGTGAGAATCGCATCCTGTTCGCGACCACGGGCGCGCTTGCCGCAGCAGATTTCTGCGCGACTCGCGCCAATCTGGCCAGCGGAGGAAGAGAGCTCAACCCCGTAACCGGCCTGCTCAGCGGCAGCACTCCGGGGCTGGCCGCCAACTTCGCGCTGGAAGCCGGGAGCGTCATGGCCGTCAGCTACCTCTTCCATAGGACCGGCCACCACAAGTTAGAGCGCCTCACCACCATCGTCAATATTGGCGCGTCTGCCGCGGCCTCGGGATACAGCTTCTCACACCGTTAGAAACCAAGCCATCATCAGTAGCCGCAGGGCAGTAAGACCATCGAGTGCGCTTCGTCTCGGTGATTCGCCTTTCGATATACTTTCAGAATCGTGAAAACAACTCCTTCCGCACTTCTCTTGCTTCTCGCGTTGACCAACCTCGGGCTCGCTTCAGAGACCTCGTTCCATCGCGTCAAGGTGCCTGACCTGAAGGGCAATCAGAGAAAGGCCGTCCTGATTTTCAGTGACCATGACCAGGCGATCGAGGTGCGCCCGGCCAAGGGTGACACGGTCACCATTCCCTACGCCCAGATCGACAAGTGCTCCTACGAATACACCAAGAAGCATCGCATCACCGAAGGCTCAATTGTGACAGCCCCGGTCGGGGTGGGAGCCATTCTCATGCTCACGAAATCCAAAAGCCACTGGCTCGAGATCGACTACCACGACCAGGACACGCGCAAGGCGTTCGTCCTGCGCATGGACAAGCACGAGTACCTGCACGTTCTCGAAGCGCTGAAGACCCACACCGGAAAAGACGCGGAAATCCTGGGCAACGCGGATAAGCGCTAGAAGTTAAGTAGAAGTGAAGTAGAAGAATGACTAGAGACTTCGGGAAATTCCGGCTGCCGCCAAAATCAGAAAGGCGCGCGCCCCAGGCAGGACGCGCGCCTTTGATACCGTCTACCAAGAGCTACAGAACCGGCTAGCGCCCGAAATACTTGGCGTTACGCTCAGTGAAGGCGTTCCATTTTTCCGGCAGATCATCGAGGGCGAAGATGGCCGAGACCGGGCACACCGGAACGCAAGCGCCGCAGTCAATGCATTCCACTGGATCGATATACAGCAACTCCTCGGTGGCGTAGGCGGGCTCATCTTTCTTGGGATGAATGCAGTCCACCGGACACGCGTCCACACATGCGGTATCTTTGGTGCCGATGCACGGCTCAGCAATTACGTAGGCCATAAGGTTGTCAGTCTCCTGAGATCTATACGATTTATCTTACTACCGCGGCGGTTTGGTGACCGGACATTCTAGCAAGAATGCGCGAGGTGGTACAGCTTGGGCGGGGGAGAATGCAAGAAAAACGGCTGGCAGCCTATCGCCGCCAACCGTCGCCTTACTTCATGCGTGCAGTCCGTTACCGGTGGCCGCCGCCGTGGCCGCCGCCGTGGCCGCCGCCGCGAACAGCGTTTCTGCCGCGGAATCCGCCACCCCCCGCGTGGCCGCGTCCGGCATAGCTGCGTCCAGCATGGCCGCGCCCAGCGTAGCCGCGCCCAGCGTAACCGCGTCCAGCGTAGCCGCGCCCGTAGCTACCGCGCGCGTAGCCGCGTCCGTAGGACCCAACGTAGCCGCGCCCGTAGAAGCCGCGACCCCAATATCCCGAACGGCCCCAGTATCCACCAGGGCCCCAGCCATACCACGGGCCGGCGCCGATGAACACTCCGCCTACAAACCACCGCGGACCGTAGAAGCCGTAAGGTGCGCAGGCATAGGGATAATAGGAATAGTAACCGTACGTGCAAACCGGCGGCCCGCTAACATAACCAGGGCCGGAATAAACCTGATCCGCAGAGTCCCGGTCGGCATAGTCGCGATCGGCATAGCCTTGATTGGTTTGGCCTTGATTGGCATAGCCTTGATCCTCTTGGCCTTGATTGGCATAACCTTGATCGTCTTGGCCTTGATCAGCGTAGCCCTGGTTGTTTCCAGGGCTAGCTCCAGGTTCAACCTGAGCCTGTGAGTAAGCCAGCGGCAACATCAGCGCTGTCAGCAACGCAACATTTTTCAAATATCGCATGATGGACTCCCTGTGGTGTTCGTGGTTGCCTTCAACCACTGGCCACTGTCTCTACGTATTTGAACTCGGAAGCCAGACGAAAGTTGCAGGATCTGGTGTGGCTCATTTCAGCCATCCTGGCTGAATTCAACCACTTACAAGCGCCAGCCGCTGCAAGGGGTGAGCAACGCTAGGGCTGGTAAATCCAGGTCTGCGTCGTGGCTTGGTCGCTGTTCGGGTATCCGCCGGCCAGCAGCACCCTGCCGTCGCGCAATCTGGTTTCCGACAGGTAGTGCCAGTTGTCGTTCATCTCGCCGGAGACCACGGCGAATTTTCCGCTGACCGGGTCGAAGACTTCGGCTTCCTTGCTGCCCCCGGCGATGAGTAGTCTTCCCGAAGGCAACTGCACCGCTGTCGTCGGGCAACTTGAAGCGGCTGTCGTTCATGGGTAACGTTGCGGTGAATTTCCCGGTGCGGGTATCGTAGATCTCCGCGCTGCTCAGGTTGGAGTTCCAGCCGCGCGAATCGGAGCCGCCCGCGATCAGCACCCTGCCATCTGGCAGAAGCCCGGCAGTATGTTTGCAGCGCTCCGTGCTCATGCTGCCGGTTTCGGTGAACGAGCCCTTCTTGGGATCGCCATTCTTCGAATCATAGATTTCGGCGCTTGCCGTCACCTCGGCTGCGAAGCCGCCGGCAAGCAGAACGCGGCCGTCGCGCAACAGAGTTGCGGTGTGCCTGATGCGCGCACGGTGCATCGATCCGGTGGGCGCGAATTGCAGCGTCGCCGCGCGAAAGATTTCCGCGGAAGCGAGCTGCGCGCCTGGGCCATCGTGATCTTCTCCACCGGCAATCAACACATCGCCGTTCGCCAGCAAGGTGGCGCTGGGGCATCCGCGGCGGGTGGTCATTTTGCCGATCGCGGTGAACTTGCCCGACGCAGGATCATATAACTCCGCCGAATCGGTCGCGCCGAGGTTTACCCATCCGCCCGCGATCAGCACTTTACCTGAATGCAGCAGAACGGCGATGTGGCCGACTCGCCCCAGGCTCATCTCGCCCGTGGGTTGGAACTTTCCCGTGGCAGGGTCATAGAGTTCGGCGGACTTGTAAAAATCCTGGTTGCGTCGCATGCCGCCGGCGACGAGGACCTTGCCATTGGGCAAGAGCGTGGCGCTGTGTCCGGAGCGCGGTTCGAGCATGGGCGCAGCGGGCGTGAGCGAACCTGCGGAGGAAATAAGGAACGTGCCGACCCTGGAACCTGACGCGCGAAATGATTTGGCTGCGAGGGCGAAGGTAATGGTGAGGGTGATGGAAATGACGGGGACGAGGCGGGATCGGCTCATGACATCCTCATGGGAAGATCAGACGTGCGACACCGGCACTCGTGAGCAACTGACGTCCGAGACGATTTACCCAGCTGCGGCTCTATGCTCCCACTAATTCCTTCTTCTCGCTGGGCTCGTATTCAACAATGTATCCCGCCACCGCGCTCGCGGCGACGGTCAGCGGAGAAGCCAGATACATCTGCCCCGGACCGCTGCGGCCGGGGAAGTTGCGGTTCTGCGCGCTGATCACCACTTGGTCGGGACGTGTGGAAACTCCCGGCCCGGCGTTGATGCAGGCTCCGCAACTGGGCTCGATCACGCTGTGCGCCGGCTTTCTGGAAGACTTCGAGATAGCCCTTGACGCAGGCAGTACTCGCGCGTCTCCTGCGAGCCGAATTGAATGTAGAACTTCACTGAGTCGGCAACGCGCTTGCCCCGCTTAAGCGCGTCGGCGAGGACGGCGGCGTACATGTCCATGTCTTCGTTCTTCCCGGCCGTGCAGGTTCCCCCATAAGCGATCTCGACCGGCACGGGCGTGTTCAGCTCGCGAACATACTTGCCATTCCCTGGATCTCCCGGCGTGGCCACCATCGGGGTAATCTCGGCGGCATCGAGTTCGATCACGTGCGCGTACTGCGCACTCGGATCGCTGTACAGGCCTTCGATCATCGTCTCAGCTTTCTTGCGATCCATGCCGCGCCGTTCGACCAGGAAGTCCACGGCCTTCTTGTCAGGCGCGACGATGCCGGTAAATCCCCCAATTTCCGCCGCCATGTTGGTCATGGTGGCGCGCTCGTCCACGCTGAGCTCTTCGATGGCCTCACCCGCGTACTCCATCACTTTGGCCAGTGCCTTGCCGCTGCGCACGTAATCGAGGCTGAGAATCTTCAGGATGAAATCCTTGGCAGTGACGTTCGGATGCTTCTTGCCCCGGATCACGATCTTCACCGACTCCGGCACTTTGACCCGCACATCTTTCGTGATCCAGGAATTGAACACGTCGGTCGTGCCGATGCCGAAGGCCACGCATCCGATCGCGCCCACGTGCGGCGTATGCGAGTCGGAGCCGATATTTAGTTGGCCCGGCAGCGCGTAGCTTTCGAGGACGATCGAGTGGCAGATGCCCTCCGAGCCCTTGCGGTCTTTTAACTCGCCATGCAGCTTGATTCCCTGCCTGGCGGCGAAGTCCTGCTGCTTGAGTTTGAGTTGTGTGGCCAGGTCGAGCAGGCCGAGCTTCTTTTTCTCTTCGGAAATTACTTCGTCCAGAAACGTAAGGTGGTCGCGGAAGAAAATGATGCTCGCCGCATCGTTAACTCTGGCATCTTTGCCGACGTAGCGCTCGAAGAAAATCGCGGCCATGGGCGTGACGTATTCGTGGCTGAAGCGCAGATCGGCGCGGGCAAAGCCGGTGTCCCCGGGTTTCACCACACGAACGCCGACTTCTCCTTTCTCGTTGATTATGTGGCGAGCAAAGATTTTCTCGGCCAGGGTCATTGCCCGTGTGGGGCGGACCGCGTCTTCAATCGCCGGCAGAAATACCTTTCCCTGCATCCGCGCCACATTGAACGGGAACAGTCCGCCGTATTCGATCACCTGCCGCGTAATTTCATCCTCGCCCGCGGTAAACTCGCTCAGCGCAATTTCTTCTCCGGCGCGAATCCGGTCGATCAGCGAGAAGTTGGTCGAAGTCAGCAGGCCCAGGTTCTGGCAATTCTGCTTGTAGATGCGCTCGATGTTCTCCGCAATCACCACGCGGATGCCCGCGCACATCTCCGCGTAAGGAGACTGCTCCCGGCTCGACCCCTTGCCGCGCCTCTTTCCGCTGACCGCGCACACGAATCCACCGCGCTTCACGTCGCCCCGGCCAATCGGGGTCACGCTGCCACATTTCAACCCGAGATAAGGAATCTCTCCCAGAGTCTCATCAAAATAGAAACAGTAGTGCGCGGGAGTAATCTCGTCGGTCGAGATGTCGTCGCGCAGCTTGGGATTGCTGGCAGGATTTTCCGTATCCCAGGGCAAGTCTTCGCCCGCCAGCTGTTTTTTGATGAGTTCCGGGTCTTCGGTAAGAAAAAGAATGCGCCCCTGCAGCCGGACTTTGTCTGGCCGCTTTTCGATCTTGCGTTCCAAAAGTGAGTTGATCACGGCAAACCTGAGAGTGTTCTTGGAGTCACCTAAATCGGCCGGTTCCCCACACTTCATTGTAACGCCAGCGGAGCACGTCCCCACGCATCCGGTTACCGCTTGTACTCGCGCGGGTCCGGCAGAGGTCCCAGCCCTCGTCCCGCGAAGATTTCCTGGAACTCGTGCACCAGCGCATCATGCACCCGGCCATTCGATGCCAGCGTCTCGCGGCTGTCGAGCTCAAACCCAGAGCCGTCGAAGCGGCTGACCTTGCCGCCGGCTTCTTCCACAATAAGCACTCCCGCGGCCGTATCCCAGGGATTGAGATTGAATTCCCAGAAGCCGTCAAAGCGCCCGCAAGCCACATTGCACAAATCGAGCGCCGCCGATCCTGCGCGGCGCACTCCGTGTGTGCGCAGCGTGATCTCGTGATAGAAGTGAATGTTCGGATTCTTATGCCGCTTGTGGCTGGGAAAACCGGTCGCCACCAGGCATTCTTTCAACTGCGCCGTCTTCGACACCTGAATCGCCTTGCCGTTAAGCTGCGCGCCTCTTCCCTGCTCGGCGGTAAACATTTCGTCGCGCGTGGGATCGTACACTACACCCGCGATGCGCCGGACTCGCTGCCCGGATTCACGCTGTTCCAGTGCCCGCTGTTCCAGTGCCCGATGTTCCAAGGCCATGGACACGCAGAACACCGGATATCCATGGGCAAAGTTCGTAGTGCCGTCGAGCGGATCCACGTACCAGCGGTAGTCGCCACCCTGATCGTCGAGCCCCTGTTCTTCCCCCAGAACGTCGTGCGACGGGAACTGCTGGCTGACGCGCTCGCGGATCAGCACCTCGGAAGCGCGATCGGCTGCGGTCACCAGATCGGCGTCGCCCTTGTATTCAACCTTCAGCCCCTGGTGGAAGTACTGCAGCAGCAGCGCACCCGCCTCGCGCGCGATGGCAGACATGGCCGGAAGGAAGCTCTCGGGATGGGGATGAGTATTGGACAAGGTGTCAGGTGCCAGGTCTTGGGTCTGAGGTCTTAAGGTCTTCAGGAAAAGGCCAGTCCATCCAACACGTCAGGGTCAAGCCGCCAGACCAAAGACCTGACCTGACGCCCAAGACCTGCCCTACTTCTTCCTTCCGCCATCCTCCGCGATGTACATGATCTCGTGCTTGAAGATGAACAGGTTGGGGGCGCCTTCGCGCGTCAGGCGCACCATATTCTTGTCGTAGTACTCAATCCAGCCGCGCACAGTCTGGCCATCCATCAGCTTGATCGAGACGGGCTTTTGTTTCTCTCCTAAGGCCTTGAGGAAGGTTGCTTCCTCGAACGTATCTTCCGGAGGCGGCGTCCGGCTGCGCTTGGCGGCGTTGGGATTCCCTTGTGGAGCGCGGAAAGCCATGCAGGCATTGTACACAAAGCGCTGCATCGAAAGACCACGAGGTATGACAATCGCGGCACCCAATCGGGGTACAATACGCTGAAATTCGCCTTTCCGGCAGGAGGCGCGTCGTGAAGAAGTCCGCATTGTGGTACCTCCCTGTGATGCTTTGCATGTTCGTCGCCCTGGCAAATCCGCAATCGGATCACCCTCGCATGGCAAACATGCCAACGCCCCCTGAACCTCTGGATTCCAGCCCCCCGGTTCAGGAGCCCATGCATATTCCCAGGCGAATCGATCTGGTCCAACTGCAGCGCGACGCCGACGACCTGGCGCGCACCGCGCAAACCATTCCTTCGGACATGGCCAGCGTACGCAAAGGCATGCTGCCCAAGGACGTGATTCAGAAGCTCAAGCAGATTGAAAAATTGTCGAAACATCTGCGGAACGAACTGAACCCGTAAAGTCTGGGCCCGTAGAGTCTGGTCCCGTCAGCGTTTCAAGGTCGAGCCATCTGTGGACAACACCCGATCGCTGGGACAACTTCGTCCAATCCCGAAAAAAGCCGTGGCCCGAGGGCCACGGCATGGTCAAGCAATCCGACTCGGCTAGAAGCTGATCCGCAGTCCGAATTCGAACTGACGTGGAGCTCCCAACGCATAGGTCCCAGACTGGAAACTGGCGCGGTACGGCAAAATGTTCTGCCCGGTTACGCCGCCTATAGTGCTAGCCGCCAAGAGCCCGTTCTGCCCAGGGATCAGCGCCCCTGCAGTAGCTCCCGGCAGGTTGCCCGGCAGGAAAGCATTGGCGAAGTTGAAGAGGTTAAAGATGCTCACGCTCGGCTCTACGACCAGACGTTCCCGTATCCTGATGGGCCAACCCGCCTTAAAGTCGAACGACTTGAGCCAGGGGAAGTTGACCGCACCGGGCGCAACGTTGGCGAGGGTAGGCATGACCCATCCGAGGTTCGTCATGTCGGCGTTGGTCAGAACGTTGGCGGTCACTACCGCCCTCCCCGCGGGCGTAAGGGTACCAGCGAAATGAGTGTTGTAGCTGCTGATCACATTCTGCAGACCGCTGACGCTGGTACCGCGCTGAAACTGCCCGATCTGCGTGCCGGGAACCGGCTCGGGCGGACCGTTTGAACCTAGCCCAGATCCCAGCCAGTCGGTGGCGAATATCTCGCCCCCGCTGGTCAACTCGGGCAGCGAGATGTTTTGCGGCAGCGGACTGTAAAAGTGCCCGATCAAGCTTATGCGGGTAAAGAACGGCAGATCGAATGTTCCTCCGAAGGAGACCTGATGTTTGCGATCCAAGCCATTCGGCCCGGTGAACTGGGTTGGGTTGTCATTGTTCGTCGCCAGGGTCACGAAGTCCTGA
The DNA here is from genome assembly GCA_963825155.1 of uncultured Acidobacteriaceae bacterium. Classification (GTDB taxonomy): domain Bacteria; phylum Acidobacteriota; class Terriglobia; order Terriglobales; family Acidobacteriaceae; genus Sulfotelmatobacter. Next base: position 143,401 of record CAWGRZ010000015.1, read on the forward strand.
TCCTGTACCTGGCTGACGAACTTGGAGAGCGAATAAGAAACCTGCAAATTCGCCGATTTCACTCCGTGCATCGGGTTCTGGACCCTTTGCACCAGCTTGATCTGCAGTCCGCTATAGACAGAGCGCCCAACCGGAGAAAGCATATCGAGTACGCCCACCTGCCCCTGGTTGCCGCTGACGGGGTTAGTGCCAGGGAACGCGCACGTCGGACACGGCCCGCCACCGGTGGCCTGAATATTGGAGTCCAGTCCCGACGCGGAATAAGCTCCCTGTGCGCCTGCGACACCAGTTGGGCCACCTCCGAATGCCGCGACCATACACGCGGCCTGACCTGAGCCGGCAGGGCAATTATTAAGAGCTCCAAAGTTTGCCACCGCATTCGTCTGGGCGGAATCACGGGCAGCAATGGCATTTGCCACGTTAAAGGAACGCGCCGAGCCGCTGTGATTCTTGTCAAGGACAAGAAGGAAGTGCTCCCCGATGTTGCGGATGTAATCGGCGCTCAGCACCATGCCCGGACGAATCTCGTGCTGGAAGCCGAGATTCACCTGCCACGAGCGCGGCGTGCGGTAGTTTGGATCAAATACGTCGAAACCGCTGGCGTTGGCGGCGTTCAGGGTGGTTCCGATGAAATTGCCATTGGGCTGCAGCCCTGTAACACTCGCCGCTGCGGTCTTAAAGGCACTACTCAAGGCAAGTACCTGGCTGCCAGCGCTTCCGATCGTCTGGTTGCAGAAGGTGGCCGAGACGGTGCCATCCCCGTTCGATAATCCAGCACCTCCGGCGATCGGTGTGTTTAAAGCGCCGGGATCGGTGGGCCACGGAAAGCCGGGTCCGACGTTGCTGGCGCCACCGACACAGACCAGCGGGGTAGCGGCGAAGATCCCCTTCTCAATGCGTCCCGGGCTGTCGAATAACACGTTATTCCAAATTGAATTGTCGAAGAAGAGGCCGCCGCCCCCACGGATAACAGTTTTACCGTTGCCGGACATGTCCCATGCAAAGCCCAACTGAGGCGCGAAGTTCGTTCCGGGCGTACGGACCGCGTTACCCAGTCCGGGGCCCCAATCGTTAAGCACAGGCAATGGACCCAGGCCACTGTCGACACGACCGGTGTCGCGGACGTAGTGGAGACCATACGTTACGGTGAAATTACGCCGGACCTTCCAGCCGTCGCCGATGTAAAGCTCGACCCGGTTGTCCGGTCCCAAGCCGCCGGCGGGAAGGCCGAAGGCGGGGTTCGGAGTGGAGAAGCCCACCCCGTTGCCCAGGAAGGCAAATTGAATGGGATAGGTCGTCGGGTCGGATGGATCGCTGGTGGCGGGTATCCCGCTCGTGCCGACTTGCGGAAAGGTGAAGAACGCGGCCAAGCCGCCGCCTTGTATGTGGTTGAAGGTCGCCCCGTAACGAATAATGTGAGAACCAAAGACCTTGCTGCCGTCGTACTTGATCTCGCGGTTCGACTGATACGTTTTCTGGGGAGCGAGCAGATTCGGGCCGCCGCAGTACGCGCCACCACCGCTGATCACGCAAGACCCGGCAATTGGCGCGCCGATGTTAATCCCTAGCCCGGGGATCGGATTATCCGGGCCCGCTGGAAGGACTCCCGTACCATCGCCGATTTCATTGTGGAATCGAAGGTAGGCAAAACGAATACTATGGGTTAGTGAACCCCTGCTGAAATCGAGGCCGCCAGTGAAAGACGGTGTGTGGTCGGCATTGCGGAAGCCCTGGAGAGAACTGGCCGAGCCGAAGGGTCGAATCTGGCTGTTCTGGTCAAAATTGAAGCGCCCGAACGCGCGGGTGTTGCCTTTGACGTTCCAATCCAAACGTGCGTCGGTCATCACCTCGCGATAAGGCTGCACCAGGGTGGTGGGCAAACCGTCGAAGGGAAAAGAAAACGGCTCCGCTGCGGTAAGGTCCTGCTTGGTGCGTTCACCGTCTACGAACCAGAAAAGTTTATCTTTGATCAGCGCCCCTCCCAGATTGCCCCCGAACTGCTCGCGCTGGAATGGAGGAGCGGTCGGGCCAGGCAGCGGTGCGGCGATTTGATTGCCGCGGAAAAGTCCGAAGGCCTCGCCGTGGAGGGTGTTGGTGCCGGAGCGGGTCGTAACATTGACCGCTCCGGAGGAGGTCAACTCAGTCGACAGATCCAAAGAGGACTGCGAGATCTGGAATTCCTGAATTGCGCTGGCCGGAATGTTTTGCGTGGTGGTGCCCACCGTCTCGTCCGAGATATCGACGCCGTCCACTTCGATGCGGGCGGTACGACCAAATCGTCCGCCGAATGAAATTGACGAAAACCCGTTCTTGGTCGGATCGAAGGTGCTGCCTTCCTGGATCTGAACTCCTGGCTCGAGCTGCGCCAGGTCGAGGAAATTGCGCCCGTTCACGGGGAGGTTCTCGATCTGGTCAACGTTGAGCACGCCCTGGACGGTGGCTTGTTCGGTGTTCACCGCGACTTCGTTCGCCTGAACCTCAACCGTCTGGCTCTCCTCCCCGAGTTGCATCTTGATGTTGCCGTTCGCCGTATTCCCCACCTGGACGACAACCGGCAACGTCAGAACCTTGAAACCCTTCCCTTCAACCCGCACCGTGTAGTCTCCCGGCTGTAGCGGCCCTGAGGAGTACGTGCCCGACGAGGATGTCGTGAGTCGGACCGCTGCTTCGGTAGCCTTGTTGGTGATCGTTACTTTCGCGCCGACCACGACGGCGCCGGTTGGGTCGGTTACCACGCCCAAAACACTGCCGCTACCAACCGTAGACTGCGCGCTCAATAGCGCAGAAGACAGTATCATCACAAAAAGAGCGGCCAACGCGAATCGGCTACGCAGCTTGCCGAGTGCAGGGGAGTTGAGATGCAGCATCGTCCACCTTCCTTTGATCATCTGATCATCCGACTTTGATCATCCGAAAATATCCAGACAAAAATTCTCTTGTGTTCGTTCGCCGAGTCGGCTTCCCATCCACCGCCGCCCCAAACAGCAAGCTGCAGTGTTGCAGGCTACTCCCTGCAAACCTGAGCGCGTCTTGGTGTCTGTCTCTGCAATTCGCCCGCCAGCTCTTGCGGGCGCAGGCTATTTGCTTATCCGCCACTCTCCTCAACTACTTACAACCGCTGAAGAGCGCATTCAGAAAAACACGGGCAGCACTGATGCAATCGGGAATTCCAAATGTCGTATTCGTATTCCGGGAATACGAAGAAAGCAGGCCATTACTTGATTGTTTACATATGGTTACAAACGATTGTTTTATCCCCTAAGTCCACCCACGTTATGTTTCGACGGCATGTGAAACTCCGACTCCTCGACCGCCTCAGAAATCCGACTTTACTGTATAGTAACCCGCGCGATGGCGAACCTCATAGCCGGCCGCGCCCGGCACACCCGCGATCTTTACCCCGATGCGACGGAACTCAGAAAACGAGGCATGCTGCGACGGATAGTATGCCAGCAGATACTGGGTTCGCAGTTCATCGCTGATTTTGTGGAAGGCGTCGTCGAGCTGCGTGGTTGAAGTCGCATAGTAGTACTTGCCGCCGGTATCCGTGGAAAGCTGGATCAGGGCGTGTTCGCCTCCAATCTCGCGTCCGGCGCTGTTTTCGATGGGCACGATGATGATCGAGTAGACCAGGGCCTCGGCTTCCTCGGCAGCGCGCAACGCTTCTTTGTAGTCCACCTTGCTGACGGTGTCAGCGCCGTCGGTGATCAGCACGATGACTTTGCGTCCCTGGCGCCGGTCCAGCGCGCGGGACGCGAGATAAATTGCGTCGTAGAGCGCAGTGGCTGCGCCCACACGAACATGATCAATGCCTTCGTCGATCCGCTTCAGATCCGGGGTAAATCCGGGCGTGGATTCATGCACATCTTCGCTGAACGCAAACACCGAGAGGGCATCGACCGGGCGCAGAATGGCGTGGACGAAACGCTTGGCCGAGGCCTGCTCGAGGGGAAGGTCGTGGCGCGTGCTCAGGCTGGTATCGATGGCCAGGGCGATCGAAAGCGGTAGCGCTGACTCCTTATCGAACACGGCGATTTTCTGCACTTGACCGTCCTCGTCGAGTGCAAAATTCTCCTTCGCCAGACCGGCAACGGGAGCCCCGTGTTCGTCCGTCACGGTCACAAACACGTTGACCAGATTGACGTCGACTTTGAGCGTGGTCGCGGATTGCGACCCGGGATGGCTTTGTGGGGTGGAAGACTGCTGCGCTCCAAGGCCGCGGCCAGAGATGAACCAGACCGCCAAAACAAGGCTCGGGCCGAGTTTTCTCATCGAGTGATGGAATTATACCTGCGCAAACCTGGCCTACAGTTGCCGTTGCAATTTCCGTCGCGGGCCAGCGAAAAGCTCTTAACCGCCAATGCCGCAAAGATCAACCGCAAAGACTGCATCTCTCTAGCTCTGCCCAACACTGCCTTTCTTTGCGTCCTTCGCGGCCCTTCTTGGCGAACTTTGCGGTTAAAGCTTTTCCCAGCCAGGGACGTTCGTACCGCGAACGCCAAAATCCCGCATCGTTTCACTTAGATGCCGGTTCGGTGGCAGGGCTGCCTTCGCCGGAAGAATTTGCGCGAGGAATCTCCGCGGGAAAGGGTTCGCCGTCGGCCCAGACCGCTCCGTCCTCAAAATACTCCTTCTTCCAGATGGGGACGGTGCGTTTGAGGGTGTCAATGAGCCAGCGGCAGGCGTCGAACGCGGCGGCGCGATGGGCCGATGCCACGGCGATCAGCACGCTGGTCTCGCCGATTTCGAGGCGGCCCAGACGGTGGACGAGGGCCACGTCGCGAATCTGGAATTGTTGCAGCGCCTTGGTGGCGAGGGATTCCATCTCTCGCAATGCCATTTCTTCGTAGGCTTCGTAGTCGAGATAGAGCGTCTTGCGCCCCCGAGTTTGGTTGCGAACCACGCCCTCGAAGACGAGGGCGGCCCCGTCTTCCCCACGCTTGAGGTTGGCGAGAGTTCGCTTCGTGTCGATCGGATCGCGGACTATCAAGGCGTGACGCCATCGTCCCGCTCGGTCGGAGCCTGGGGTGAAAGCCGAAGAGGCGGTGGGCTCGCCTGCCCGTTCGGGAGCCCCGCCGCTTACCGGCGGCAGCAACGCGACTTCGTCCCCGGACTTTAGCATCGTCTCCGGGCTCGCATATTGTTGATTCCGGGCCAAAGCAAGCGACGGCAGGAATTCTTTCAAGCGCGGGATTTCCTGCTCGTAATACGCCAGCACATCCCGAATCGATGCCCCCTCCTGCAAGTCGAGAGAGTCCGCCGGCTTCCCCGCCAGCTCTCTCAACATCCCGAAAAAAAGCACGTGCACGCGCATAGCCCGGTAGCGGCTAGTGTATCGCGAACCTCATCGGTCACGACGGCCGACGTAGAATCGCATTTCGGAGGACCCGCAGCGAAGAACCCGATTAGGAAGTTGAGGCAGAATCTCGCCGATTGGAGAATGCGGCTGGGAAGTAAGGCGCTTCGCAAGCCCGGCGAAATCCCTGTGAAGAAAAAGCGCCGTCCGAACCCTGCCGTTCGCACAACTGCGAAGACTAGAGCCCAGACGGCGGCAGCTGATTTCAGGCCCGGGTTAGGACCGCATCGTGAACCACCGCGGGCTCTTTGAGAGGCGGAGTCTGGACCTTCGCCGCAGGGCCTTGTGCCACCGCCGGCAGAGAGACCTTCAGAGCCTCATCGATCGTTTTGACGTAGTGGACTTGCAGGTGCTCGAGTTGTTCGGGCGTGAGATCTTCGTCCACGTTCATTTTGTTTTCCGCGGGCAGAATCACGTCGGTCACACCAGCCCGCTTCGCCGCCAGCACTTTCTCTTTAATTCCGCCTACGGGCAGCACGTTTCCGCTCAGCGTGATTTCCCCGGTCATGGCCAGCAGAGGAGTGATGCGCCGTTTGGTCAGCAGTGAGACCAGGGCCGTAGCCATGGTAACTCCGGCCGAAGGACCATCCTTCGGAATCGCTCCTGCCGGCACGTGAATGTGAATATCGTGGCTGGCGAAGAAGTCTTCCGCCACGTCGAGCCGGTCCGCGTTCGACCGCACCCAGGTCAGAGCCGCCTGCATCGACTCCTGCATCACCTGGCCAATTTGTCCGGTCATCGTGAATCCGCCCTTCCCCTTCATGGCGTTGGCTTCGACGAACAGCACGTCGCCGCCGGAAGGAGTCCAGGCCAGCCCCACCGCAACGCCGGGGCGTTCGGTGCGCTCGGCAATTTCGCCTTCGCTGCGAATCTTGATGCCGCCGAGAAACTCCTGAATGATTTCTTTGCTGACTATGAGTTTCTCGGTCTTGCCTTCGGCCAAGCGTCGCGCCTGCTTGCGGCAGATCGTGCCGATGGTGCGTTCCAAGCTGCGCACGCCCGCTTCCCGCGTGTAGTGGCGGATGACGTAGCGCACCGACTCCTCGGGAAATTCGATCTGCTCGGCGGTGATGCCGTTTTCTTCGACCTGCCGCGGAATTAGGTATTGGAACGCGATGTGGGTTTTCTCTTCTTCCGTGTAGCCCTGCAGTTCGATGATCTCCATGCGGTCGCGCAAGGGCTCGGCCACCGGGTCCAGCATGTTGGCGGTCGTGATGAAGAGCACCTTCGACAGATCGAAGGTGACGTCAAGATAATTGTCGCGGAAGGTGGAGTTCTGCTCTGGGTCGAGTGCTTCGAGCAGGGCCGAAGCCGGGTCGCCGCGAAAGTCGCGCCCTACCTTGTCGATTTCGTCGAGCATGAACACGGGATCTTTCGTTTCCGCGCGGCGAATGCCCTGGATGATTTGCCCTGGAAGCGCCCCGATGTAGGTCCGGCGATGTCCGCGAATTTCCGCTTCATCATGCACCCCGCCCAGCGAGAGCCGCACGAACTTGCGGCCCAGAGCGCGCGCGATCGACTTGCCCAGCGAAGTCTTGCCCACGCCGGGAGGTCCGACGAAGCACAGGATTGGGCCTTTCATGTTCGGCTTCAAGCGCCGCACCGACAGGTAGTCGAGAATCCGGTCTTTGACCTTCTCCAGATCGTAGTGATCTGTGTCCAGAATTTCCTTTGCCTTGGGAATCTCGATCTCCTGCCCGGAGGTCTTGGCCCAGGGCAGCACGGCCAGCCATTCAATGTAGTTGCGCGTAAGCGAATAGTCGGCGGCCATCGGAGACATGCGCGAGAGGCGGCCTAATTCCTTCAGCGCTTCCTTCTTGACTTCGTCGGGCATGCCCGCTTCTTCGATTTTCTTCTTCAGGTCTTCGACGTCGCGCTGGCCTTCGTCCTGCTCGCCCAACTCCTTCTGGATGGCCTTCATCTGCTCGCGCAGGTAGTACTCGCGCTGCGTCTGCTGCACCCGGTCCTGGACTTCGCTTTGAATCTTGTTGCGCAGTTGCTGAACTTCGAGTTCCTTGGCGAGATGCTGATTGATCTTTTCCAGACGCACGCGGACGTCGACCGTCTCCAGCGTGTCCTGCTTGTCCGGCGTCGACAGCGACGGCAGCGACGAGGCGATGAAGTCCACCAGGCGGCCGGGTTCGTCAATGTTCATGGCCACGGTCGAGAGTTCGTCGGAAAGCGTAGGCGAACCGGCGACGATCTGCTGGAACAGCGTCAGCACGTTGCGCTGCAGGGCTTCGATCTCAGAGGTGGCGACCGGCTCCGCACCCTCGGGCACCGGAACATAATGCGCGCGCATAAACGGCGACAACTGCGTGAACTCGCCCAGGCGAACCCGCTCCAGACCCTCGGCAAACACAAACAGGCTCTGGTTGGGCATTTTGACAACTTTGTGGACCACAGCCGAGGTTCCAACCGTGTACAGGTCACTGGGCTGCGGGGAGTCAACCCGGGCCTCACGCTGCGCCACCACGATGATGGTCTTGTCCTCGCCCAGCGAATTGATCAACTGGACGGAGCTCTCCCGCCCTACCGTGAGGGGTAAAACCGCATGCGGGAACAGCACTGTGTCCCGGACCGGGAGCACGGGAAAGGCTCTCTGGTCGTTTATTTCCTTATGCTTAGGAGTTTGCTCGACCGGCGACTGCTGGCTCATATTTCTCCTTGAGTGTAACTCGCTCAAGTTTAGATGATACTCCTCCGGGAAAGGTTTCAGCCCTACCCCGAGGATTCCCGCAAGAGCTTGAATTCTATTCCTTTATCGGCCGCTCTGGCACCGTGCCTAAGGTGCAGAGGCTAACGCGGAGGGCACACCGTTGCCAAGCACAAAATCGGGAATGGGCACCGGCAGGGGTCGCTCACTTCAGGCGGCCGGGTAAATCCCCAGCACCTTGACGAATTCGGCGACCTCGCCCAGGTGGCGCAGCGCGTTGCGGGCAGGTTCGTCGTCGCCGCGCAGGAAGTCCACATAGAAAACGTATTCCCACGGTCGCCCGCGCATGGGCCGCGACTCGATCTTGCTCAGGCTGATGTCGCGCAGGGCGAACACGCTGAGCGACTTGAAGAGCGCACCGGGTACATTCTTCACTTTGAACGCGATCGACGTCTTGTTGGCGCCCGGCGGGATCAAGCGCCGAGCGGTGACGATCTGCAGGCTGTGCCCCATGCTTCCTTTCTTACTCGCGCTCGCGGACGCCGCGCTCCCTTTGCGAATCAGAAAGAAGCGCGTGAAATTGCGCTTGTCGTCCTCGATGCTCGATTGCAGAATCTTACCCGAATATTCGCGGGCCGCCTGCCGTCCGGCAATTCCCGCCGCATCTTTCAGGTTGTTGGCCATGACGTGTTTCACGCTGCCCGCCGTGTCGTAGAACGGCACCGCTTCAACCCGCGGATGGCGCTGAAAAAAATCGCGGCACTGGTCGAGTGCGACCGGATGCGATAGCACCCGACGCAACGAGGGAAGTTTCACCCCGGGCGCGGCGATGACGTTGTGCACGATGCGCAACAAGTATTCGGCTTGAATGAATACGGCGCGCGCCACCAGAAGATCCGCATGCTCGGCGACGGTTCCGGCCAGCGTGTTTTCGATGGGGATAACGGCAGCTCCCACCGATCCCCGCTCAACCCGATCGAACACGTCCACGGATCTTGCGCACGGAACCACCGTGCCGCGCGGCAGCATCCGCTCCGCCGCTTCGTGACTGAACGACCCGCGTTCGCCCTGAATGGCAATTTTCATCGAAGTTTTTGCCACAAGGCAAGGTAGCTGGATAACCAGGGAAAGCGCAAATGCTTTCTGCGGCTCATTCTACGGCTTTTTCTCCGGCCCATCGGGACAACTCTTTCCTCATCACCAGAGCGTCCACGCCGTTCGAGTAGTAACGCGGCCAGGTCTTGATCACGCTGTAGCCGTGCCGTTTGTAGAACGCCAGCGCCGCCAGGTTGTCGACCGCGGTCTCGAGACCTACGGCGTGAGATCCAGAGGCGCGCAAGCGATCTTCGGCCGCCCCCAGCAGCATCGAACCCACGCCGGAACGGCGCGCCCCGGCTAGCACGTCAATGGTGATGATGTGTCCTGTGGCGCCTTCATGCGCCACGATGAAACCGGAAACCGTGCCGTTGTCAGAGTCGCTGGCCACGTCGCTCGCTACGTCCCTCGCTACAAGGGTGAACGATCCGCGCCGGCGTATATAGCTCTTGAGCTCTTGCGGTGAATAGGAGATTCCCGGCGCAAAGCATTCCTGGTCCATGCGCCAGAGGATTTCAAAGTCCCCGGGCTTGAAGTCGCGGATGACGAACGGCACGACGCCATTGTAACGTCCGGGGAGTCGCGAAGCGGTGGCCGGCGCAGGTCGCTCCTTCGGCGCCAGTCGAAGGCGGCTGTACCTACGTGTACATGGACCGGTTTTCCACAGTTTTCCTGCGGTTCCGGGGAAAAAATCCACCGGGAGCCCATTGCCCCCTTGCGGCAACCGCAACCTCGGACGTACCATTTGCATAAGAGGAAGACGATGTGGGGCGCCTTCTAGTCATTGACGTCGTCGGCGCGGTCGCGGTATTGGTGCTGTGGTATCTCCTTTTTTCCGCCTATAACCGTCGTAAAGGCGCGGACGCGCTACGCTGGGTCCAGTCCGCCTGCGCCGGCAAGGGTCGCATCCTCGACTCGCATTGGCTGAACAGTTCGCGCCTGTATGCCCGTCTGCAGTTCCCTTCGCGCAGTTTCGAGAACGCCCGCGTCACCATGAAGTTCCAGCCGCGAGCTCTGCCGGTGCAGTGGCTGATGAGTTGTTGGCGCAAGCAGAAAGAAACACTGACCTTCGAAGCCGACCTCGGCGGCTCGCCCAGCTTCCATCTCGAAGTGGTACGGCATCGCTGGTCCGCGCGCAGCCGCGGAGTCACCCCCCCCAAACACGACAAACGCGTGTGGGATGTGTACGAACCCGGCCCGGTGGTTCTGACCACCCGCACGCACTGGAAGCAGGATCCCACTCCCGAGCTCAACGCCCTGATGACGGTTCGCCAGCAGAACGTCCTGCGGGTTTGCTTTCATCCTGAGTCTCCGCAGTTCTCCGCCACCATCGCGCTCGATGCGCTTTACGATCCGCAAGCCGCAGCGGGCTTCCTCACCACCCTGCGCGAGCTGGCCGCGGGCGCCTCGGCGCACCGCCAGTAGTCGCGGAACTTTCACGAATAAATCTCTTTTATGCCTTACATCAGCTTTTTCGATTGGCTGTGGCAGGACCCTCGCGCTATTCTTCCATGTTCTAAGTCAGACACGTTCCAAGTCAGAGTGTTGAAACCAGCCATTTCAACTCCCCTGTGTTCATGCTGTCGAGTTAATGAAATCTTAAGCGTCTACATCCAAGGAGACTGAACCACATCTATGCCTACCGAACTGCGCAATTTCCTGGCACTCACGTACGACGAACTGGAAGAACTCAACCTGAAGGCGAAGGAGCAGCGCAGGAACCGCGTCTCACCCGACAAGATCCGCGAGGAGCGGCTCAAGTACCTGACCGACGAAAAGCGGATCAAGGCCGTAACCGTGCTCTTCAGCGACCTCGAAGGCCGGTTGCACATGCTCGACTACGACAAGAAGTTCCTGCTCAAGAGCTGGGACAACCTTACTTTCGATGGCTCCTCGATCCGCGGTTTCACGGCGCAGCGCGAAAGCGATCTGCGCCTGGGCATCGACTGGAGCGCCTTCTACTGGGCGCCCTCCGATGTGTTCGGCTCCGGCAAGGTGCTGGTGTTTGGCGAGGTCATCGACAAGGGCGGCTCACCTTACTCGGGCGATATTCGCGGAGTGCTGAAGGGTTACGCCGACGAACTACACAAGAAGAAGGGCTACACGCTGAACGCCGCCAACGAAATTGAAGGGTTTCTGTTCAAGGGCCCTGACGCCGAGCGGCACTACCACGAAGTCGGCGGCAAATTCGAGTACGTCAACACCGGCGGTTATTATCACTCCCTGCCCGGCGACCCGCTGCGCACCTTCATTGACACGACGGCGGAAGTGCAGCGCGCCATGGGCTTCCAGAACGAAAAAGACCATCCGGAGGTTGCACCCTCGCAGTTTGAAATTAACTATGGTTACGGCGAAGTCGTGGCCGCCGCCGACCAGATCCAGCTTTACAAACTGATCTGCCGCCAGGTCGCGACCAACATGGGCCTGACCGCATCATTCCTGCCCAAGCCCGTCGTCGGCGTCAACGGCAGCGGCATGCACACCAACGTCTCCATCAGCGAAAATGGCAAGAACCTCTTTTGGGATGCGAAGGGCGAAGAGAAACTCAGCAAGATGGGCTGGGCCTTCCTTGATCGCATCCTGACCCACGGCAACGATATCTGCCTGCTGCTCAACGCTAGCGTCAACGCCTATCGCCGCCTCGATCCTCACTTCGAAGCTCCCAACCAGATCAAGGCCTCCCCGGTGGACCGCGGCTCCATGATTCGCATTCCGATCGGCAACGAAAAGAGCATGCGCGTCGAAGTTCGCTCCGTTGCTCCCGATGCGAATCCTTACCTTGTAATGCACTCGATTTTCAAAACCGGCATCGACGGCGACACCGCGAAGATCAAAAACCTGCGCCAGGCCGAGCGCTACCTGCCCGATAACATCTACACCGCGCTCGACGATTTCCGCAAAGCCGAGTGGACCACGACGCTGCTCGGGGAAGACGTCAAGGGCCGCTACGCCGACCTGAAGCAGGCCTCCGCCGACCGCTGCCCGCGCGCCCTCGGGACTTTCGTCAAAGCCCAGGAAGTCCAGTTCCACCACGAGGTCTACAACCAGTTCCTGTGGAATTTGTTCTAGACCGCTGCCGTTAGAAGAAACGCTTCACGCAAATGCCTTGGCTTCGGCTGGGGCGTTTTTTCTTTCCGGTCTAATTCGTGTCCCGTTCGGTCGCGTTCATGAACCTGCGGTGCCCCTTCAGATCGGGCCCAGCCAGGGTGAAAGAAGGTAAAGATAAGAAACCGCGTTCAACGATCAATTTTCTGCGTGCCCCTTGGTCCCACCTTCAGGTATAATCCGCGCCACTTGATGCGGGAAGGGTCTCATCTGGTTGACCTGAAACAAGCACAGGGAATCGAAAAAGCGCGAGCGGACGCAGGCAGAAGAACACACGTGTAATTTCTTCTCACGGGTCTTCGCCCGGCGTTGCTTGCTGGGAGGCTATGTCGATGACGCGAATCCATCAGGGAGCAAGCGGTAGGCAGCATGAGCGGTGGTACCAATTTGGCATGCAATGTGCGCAAGAAGCCAGCCGCGCGATTTGGATGCTCGCTGTGTTGGCCCTCTTGGCCTCGTTCGCGGTGGCCCAATCCACCAGCCAACTGAATGGCAGCGTGACGGACTCCTCGGGCGCGGCGGTTGCCGGCGCGAAGATTACGCTGACCGACGCAGCCAACGGATTGCAGAGGACTACGACAAGCAATGCGTCCGGCCTCTACCAGTTCCTGGATGTACCCCCGGGCGATTACCGGCTGGAGGCAGCGGCGAGCGGCTTTGCGACCTATGTCGCGGCGAAGGTCACTCTTGTCGTGAAGACGGCCTCCACCCTGCCCATCCGGTTGCAGGTTGCCGGTGTGGCGCAATCGGTAACCGTGGAAGGCCAGGCACCGCTCATCAATCGTAGCGACGCGTCGCTCGGCAACGTGATCGAGCAAGACCAAATTGCGGAATTGCCCATCGCCGCCCGCAGCGTCGTTCAGTTGCTGAGCCTGCAGCCGGGTGTGGCCTACCTGGGGAATGAGCTGAATCAAGACACGGACACCCGCAGCGGCGCAGTGAACGGTGTGCGCAGCGACCAATCCAACGTCACGCTCGACGGCATTGGCGTCAACGACCAGAATAATGGTTACGCTTTTACCAGTGTGCTGAATGTGCCGCCCGATTCGGTCGAGGAATTCCGCGTCACCACTGCCAACTCCAATGCCGACTCCGGTTATTCCAGTGGAGCTCAGGTCGCGCTGGTCACCAAGAGTGGCACCAACAACTTTCACGGCTCGGCCTACGAATACAACCGCAATACGATCTTCAGCGCCAACGAACCATTTTTGAAGCAGTCCCAGCTGAGCAATAGCGAACCCAACACCGCGCCCAAGCTCCTATACAACGTATTTGGCGTCGCCGTGGGCGGCCCGATCGTGAAGAACAGGCTCTTCTTCTTTGCCAACTATGAGGGGAGGCGGCAAGCCCAGGGCAGCTCCGCACTGCGTGACGTACCCAGCGCGACCCTGCGGGCGGGCAATCTGGTGTACTTATGTCAGAGGAATTCTGACGGTAGCCTGGACACGGCGGATTGTCCCGGCGGTACTGTCAACGGGGTGAGCGGTGTAGCACCCGGTTACTACGCGCTCGGGCCGAGCCAAATCACCGGGATGGACCCGCTCGGAATAGGCCCCAGCATGGCGGTTGAGAGCCTCCTCAATCAATACCCCGGTGCCAACGAAAACGCCGGAGACGGTTCGAACACGCTAGGTTACCGGTTTTCCTCGAACGCGGACTCCACCTGGAACACTTACCTGACTCGACTCGATTGGCATATCACGGCTAACGGCTCGGAAAGCCTGTTTTTCCGCGGACAGACGCAAAATATCAAAGAGCCGGGAGAGCAACAGTTTCCCGGCCAGTCCGCAGCTACGACTCACCTGGATGACAGCAAGGGTTTAACCATCGGACTCACTTCGCTCCTCTCGCCCCGGCTCATCAACGATTTTCACTGGGGCTACATTCGCCAGGGAGTGCAGGATGGAGGTACCTCTCAGTATCCGGGAGTATTTCTGAACGGGATCAGCGACCTTGTTCCTTTTTCTCGGTCCACGACGCGTTTTGTACCCGTCAACCAGTTGACCGACACTTTGAACTGGACTCGGAAAAATCACACTTTTGAGTTCGGCACCGATTTGTTCCTGATTCGCAACAACAGCGTCAGCTACCAAAGTTCTTTCTCCGATGTGCAAACAAACGCGGTCTATCTCAACACGGGGGGAATCGCCAACACGCCCAGTCCCCTGGATCCAGCCAACAACGGCTATCCGGCGGTGGATGGCAACTTCGGCCCGAACTATGACAGCGCGGCCACGCTCCTGATGGGTATTTTCCCCGAGGGCGATGGCATTTATAACTTCACGCGTAATGGCGCGGCGTTGCAGCAAGGGGCGGCAATCAAACGTCGTTACGCGGTCAATGACTACGAGTTTTATGGGCAGGACACCTGGCGCATGACGCCTCGCTTGACCTTAACTTACGGCCTGCGCTGGGTGCTCGAAGCTCCGCCCTACGAAACCAATGGGCTGCAGGTCGCGCCCTGCGTGCAGGCCGCCGCCGGCGGATGCTCCAACCAAAACGTCACCGACTGGTTCAACCACACCGCCCAACTAATGAATCAGGGGAAGCCGGCCAACGACGCGGGTGAGATTTCTTTCATCCTGGGCGGACCCAAGAATCACGGCCCGGGCCTCTGGAACTGGGACCACAAGAATTTTTCGCCGCGCATCGCCGTGGCTTGGGCGCCAGACACCGGCAACGGCTGGGTCTCAAAGATTCTTGGAAAGAAAGACCAGTTCTCGATTCGTGGCGGCTACAGCATCATGTTCGACCACTTCGGCATTCCGATCGTGAACAGCTTTGACCAGCATGGCTCCTTCGGCCTCTCCACTGATCTGGGAAACCCCGCCGGCGTGGTAACGGTCGCGGGTGCGCCACGCTTCACTTGCCTCATCCCAGGGACATCTGGCCAATCCTGCTTGCCTACGCCCTGCGCGTCTTTGAGCGGCCCGAGTTGCCTGTTCGGCCCTACTCCATCTGGGGCTTTTCCGGTTACGCCGAGCAACACCGCCTTTGCCATCAATTGGGGGCTCGACCAGACTTTAAAGACTCCTTACACGCACGTCTTTAATTTCTCGCTGTCGCGCCAAATCACCTCCAGATCCTCGCTCCAGGTGGCGTATGTGGGTAGCATCGGCCGGCGTCTGCCGATGCAGGTCGATCTGGCCATGCCTGCCAACCCAACGGATCCTGCCAGCAAAATGACCTACTTCCAGGCCGGTACGATGCTGTCGAAGGCCGCGGCCACCGGCCCCTCCGGCCAGGATGTCAATACGATCGCGCCTATACCATTTTTCGAGCATATGTTTCCAGCCTGGAACACCGTGACCTCGGGCCAACTCGGGGGCGGCTGCGCAAACGGCAATTACCCCGCGAATCCGACGGCCACACAATCCATCTACGAACTCTGGACTTGTTACCCGCATAACGAAACTTTCTCTCTATTCCTCATGGATGTCCCCGGCTCCATCACCGGAATGGACACGCCCAACGGCGTAAACGGCCCCTACAGCTTCTTCCATGACCAGTTCGCTTCGCTCTACGCATGGCGCAACATCGGCACCTCCGACTACAACGCGCTGCAGGTAACCTACAACGCCCGCTGGGGAGCCAACCTGCAGGGGCAGTTTAACTACACGTTCTCGAAATCGTTCGACGAGGCGTCGGCGGCCGCGCGAATCGGTCCCTACGAAGGAACCGGCGGAACGGGCAACGACCTGAACGGCGGCGGGATTGTCATCAATTCCTGGGATCCGCTGTCTTTGCGCGGGCTCTCCGACTTCAACGCCTTCCACCAGATCAACGCGAACCTGGTCTACCGTCTTCCCTTCGGCAAAGGCCAGATGCTGGCTGGAAACGCGAGTCCACTGCTCAATGCCTTGGTTGGCGGGTGGCACGTTTCCGGTGTGTTCCGCTGGACCAGCGGTTTCCCCATCACAATCGACAACGGTTTCACGTGGGCGACCAACTGGAACATCGAGGGCGCTGCCATGCCAAACGGACCGGCTCCCAAGGCGTCCAACCCGAAAAACGCGATTGTCAACGGCGTAGGCATCGGCCCCGACATCTTCGCCGATCCGGCAGCCGCAGAGGCGGCCTTCCGTCCGGAGTGGCCGGGCGAATCCGGAGTCCGCAACAACGTCATTGGCCAGGGCATGTTCAATATCGATACCGGAGTGAGCAAGGATTTCTCTCTCGGCGAGCGGAGGCGTCTGGAGTTCAGCTGGCAGAGCTTCAACGCGACCAACTCGGTGCGTTACGACGTGCGCGCCGCGCAGCCCTCGCTCTCCTTCGATCCGACGCAGTTCGGCAAGTATACTTCGACACTCACTACGCCCCGGTTTATGCAATTCGCCTTGCGGTTTGTCTTCTGAGCTTCTGGGCGACGAATCTGAAATCTAGCGAGGGGGATGAAATGTCGCAAAGGCCAGCCCGGCGCACATCTCCTGCGCTGTTTCGCCTGATCGCGACCGACATTCACTTCTGGATTCCGGTCGTCGTCCTTGTCGCCGGTCTGCTGCTTCTGGAAAAGCTCAGCTGATGCCAGGGCGAGAGTTGCAACCTTCCACTGCGCCGACAATGCAACCGCCGGTGCAGGCAAACCGCCTGCGCTCACTACAAGGATTAGGCATTTTCTGCGGCTTCGCCGCCGGAGCCTGGCTGGGCGGCGCCGAAGCGCCCATCAAACTCGTCAACGCAGATATTTCTCCCATCACCGTTTCCCTGATCATGGTGTGCGGAGTGTTCCTGGCGCGCTGGAGTGTCCCCGCATTTCTGCGGGGCACGTCTCACGTCCGCAACGATGTGCGTCAGGCCCCACATCTTGTCGTGTGGGCCGTGCTCGCCGGATGCATGTGGGCCGTCGCCAACACGCTGACCATCTACGCCATTCGCGATGTCGGCCTGAGCATCGCGTTTCCGTTGTGGAATACGAACAGCTTGCTCGGCATCTTGTGGGGCTTTCTGCTGTTCAACGAACTGCATTATGCGGGATGGAAGCGCTGGCTCGGTGTTCTGGGCGGAGCGGTCTGCATGTTTGGAGGAGCCGCGCTGCTGGCCATCGCCTCGTCGCACCAGGCCGCGCCGGGCAAGGCCGCGCTGGGTGTGTTCGCCGCCCTGGGTGCGGGCATTCTGTGGGGAACGATGTATATCCCTTACCGGAAAGCATATCTGACGGGCATGAATCCGCTTTCGTTCATTACGTTTTTCACCGTCGGAGAACTCGCCACCATGACGCTGCTGGCGGTCGGCTACCGGGGAGCTGCGCCGTTGTGGCACGAACTGGTGAGCGCGCGGGCCGTACTTTTCTGGCTCATGCTCGGCGGGTTCGTCTGGGTCATCGGAGATTTGTTCCAGCAATATGCCGCCAAGTACGTCGGCATCAGCCGCGGAATCCCGCTCTCCAACACGAATCAGCTGTGGGGACTGCTGTGGGGCATTCTGGTCTTTCACGAGCTGCGCGGCGACAGCCAGACGGTGTACGCGCAGGTGGCGGGAGGCACTGTCCTGATGGCGCTGGGAGCGGTCGCAATCGCTCTGTCGTCGGCAAGCGCGCGCGAACACTCGTCGTGGCAGGATGCCGCCGACCGCGAAGGCCAGCGCTACGGCGTGGAAGAGGAATACGTTCGCGCCGGAATGGAGGGCAGAGACGTGGAGCGCAAGGAAGGAGCAGCCCGCGCCAACTCCCGAACCGTCCTGGATTGGCTGCTCATTGCCGGCACAACGGGTATCTTCGTTGGGCTGGCAGCAATGGCGAAAATCCCCCGCGTCGAAATCAGCATGGCATGGGCAGTCGCACTCGCGCTGGCCATGCTCGCTCTGCTGGCGACTTGCGGAATCGCACTCTGGCGCACCACCCGCTTCCGGTAAACGGCAAGCGATCTGCACGCGATGGAACAGTTTCCGGGGCAAATCTGCCGCGCGAGAGTCCCATCGGTGTGCTAGATTCAGATGTTTCATGGACGCAGCACCCACCATCTCTACCCAGGGCCTGACGCGCCGTTTCGGAGAACTCGTAGCTGTCGACGGCGTCGACCTGCGCGTCGCGCCCGGGCAATTCTTCGGCTTCCTCGGGCCCAATGGCGCGGGGAAATCCACGACCATCAAGATGCTGACCGGGCTGCTCGCGCCTAGTTCGGGGAGCATCGAAATTCTCGGCCTCGATCTGAATGCCAACCCCGTCGAAGTCAAGCGCCAGATCGGAGTCGTGCCGGAGGGCATGGCCTTGTTCGGCCGGCTCACCGGCGCCGAGTTTCTAAGTTTCGCCGGCCGGATGTACGGTCTGGACCGCGAAACCGCAGCCAAGCGTGCCGCCGAGTTGCTGGAATTCATGCAACTCGCCGACCAG
The DNA here is from genome assembly GCA_963825155.1 of uncultured Acidobacteriaceae bacterium. Classification (GTDB taxonomy): domain Bacteria; phylum Acidobacteriota; class Terriglobia; order Terriglobales; family Acidobacteriaceae; genus Sulfotelmatobacter. Next base: position 161,941 of record CAWGRZ010000015.1, read on the forward strand.
CCCAAGAAACTCGTCACCGATTATTCCCACGGCATGCAGAAGAAGCTGGCGCTGGCTGCCGCCGTGATTCACGGGCCGAAAGTCCTATTCCTGGATGAGCCGTTCGAGGGCGTGGACGCGATCGCTGCCGGCACGCTGAAGACCATGCTGCAAGGCATGATCGCACGTGGCGCCACGATCTTCCTGACCTCGCACGTTCTCGAAATCGTGGAGCGCCTGTGCAGCCACGTCGCCATCATCCATCAGGGCCGCCTGGTAGCGCAGGGTTCGCTCGAGGAACTGCGCAGTGGCGTCGAGGCGCAAACCCCCGCCACATCGGGCGACGGCGCTGCAGCCTCCGGCGAAAAGCTCACGCTGGAGCAAATTTTCCTCCGCATCGTCGGCGGAGAGCACCGCACCGAGCAGGAGCTTTCGTGGCTGGGATAAATGGCTCGCTCAAGCGGACGGCGTCGTCGCGAATCCCGTACAGAACAGGTAGCGGATTGGGGTCGGACGATGCTCTCGTTCCAGTGAATGTAGATAAAGTAATCCCATGAGTTCCACTGTCCCAAAGCGCGGTCAACTGACAGCCATCGCCACCCTGCGCTGGCGAATGTTCGTCAACGGCCTGCGCAGCAAGCGTGGCAAGATGGAACTGGCTTCCCGCATCCTCATGACCCTCGCCTTCGCGCTGGGCGGTCTGGGTGGCTTTACCGTTGCCACTGGGGCCGCCTGGTATTTCGTTTCGCAGGGCAAGGCCGAGTTCCTCGCAATTTTGTTGTGGCCCATATGCTTCTTCTGGCAGGTCTTTCCGGTGATGGCGACCGCCTTCACTAATAATCCTGACTCTTCCGATTTACTGCGCTTTCCGCTCACCTACCGCTCGTATTTCCTGATCCGTCTGGCGTACGGCATGTTCGATCCCGCCAGCGCGCTGGGCAGCCTGGCATTGTTTGGCGTGTTGTTGGGCGTCAGCGTCGCCCGCCCGGTGCTGCTCCCCTGGGCAATGATCGTGCTGCTGACCTTCGCGCTTTTCAATCTGGTGCTGATGCAGACCGTATTCGCGTGGCTGGAGCGCTGGCTCGCCCAGCGCCGCACCCGCGAAATCATGGGCGTTCTGTTCATTCTGTTCGTGCTCAGCTTTCAGTTGATTGGCCCCGCGATGGAGCGCATCGAGAAAAAGCCCCACCCTGAGTTCGGGCGAGCAACCCGGATCGCGGCTCAGGCACAGGCTGTTCTCCCGCCCGGCCTCGCGGCTCAGGCGATCGCACGAACCGCTCGCGCCCAGTATGCCGACGGCTTCGCTTCCCTGCTTTTCCTTGGAATTGTGACCGCCGCTGTGGGATACCTGCTGCATCTGCGCCTGCGGGCGCAATTTCGGGGTGAGAATCTGAGCGAAGCTGCGGCGCGCCGCCCTACTGCGTCCCAGGTGCAAGCCCTTCACGTGGGCTGGGATTTGCCGGGATTTTCCCAGTCGGTCGCGGCGGTATTCGAAAAAGAAGTACGCTATCTCGCGCGCAGCGGGCCCATGCTACTCACGCTGGTCATGCCGCTCTTCATGCTTGTGATCTTTCGGCTGGGACCGATGAATCCGATGCAGCAGTCCAACTTATTCAGCCGCACCCCAGACATGGCCTTCCCCGGAGCGGCTGCCTATGCCCTGCTGGTGCTCACCAATCTGGTCTACAACAGTTTCGGCGGCGACGGCGGAGGGATGCAGCTCTTCTACGCGTCACCCGTGCACTTCCGTCAAATTGTGCTGGGGAAAAATCTCACGCACGCCGGCATCCTACTTGCCGACACGGCACTGGCCTGGATCGCCGTAGCCTATCTTTACGGCCCGCCGCGATCCGCCGTCTCTATTGCTACTTTGGCTGGACTGCTATTCGCAGCGCCCTTGAACTTTACCGCCGGAAACCTGCTTTCCCTCTACTCTCCGAAAAAGCGCGACTTCTCGACCTTTGGCCGCCAGAACGTCTCGCAGACCACCGTTCTGGCGAGCCTTGGCGTGCAAGTCGTAGTCGTGGGGGTTGGGGTTGCCGCTTTCACCATGGCCCGTTTCTACAACAATCTGTGGATCGCCGCCCTGGTGTTCCTCGTGCTCTCTGCGGTCTCAATTCCGCTGTACCTGATGGTTCTGGGGCGCGTTGATGGCATCGCCATCGAACGCAGGGAATCGCTGCTGGCGGAACTCTGCCGCGCCTAGCCCCTCGACGCGACGTCTATTTTTCTCCCGGGTTCGCCAGAAACCGGTACCCAACGCCGCGCACCGTGAGCAGATGGCGCGGATTCGCCGGATCGTCTTCGATATAGCGCCGCAACCGCACCACGAAATTATCGATGGCGCGCGTGTCGGTGTCCTCCTTCAGCCCCCACACTTCTTCGAGAATCTGCTTGCGCGAGACGATGCGTCCGTCATTCCGCACTAAGTGCCGAAGGAGTTCCGACTCCATCACCGTCAAATGAATCGTATTATCCCCGGACCGCAGTTCGAGCGCTCCGAAGTCAATTGTCTTCCCACCGAAAGAAAAGGTTCCGAAATCGCCGGCGTTATCGCTCTCTGCGTTGCCGCTGTCGAGTTGCTGGTTCCCGGCGGCCTGTCCGCCCCGCATCCACCGGCTGCGCCGCAGCAATCCCTGTAAACGCGCCAACAGGATGGAAAGATCGAACGGTTTCGCCAGATAGTCGTCCGCGCCCGACGCGAAGCCCTTCAGCACATCCTCGGGACGCCCACGCGCCGTCAGCATGAGTACCGGAACATAATTGCGCGCGGCGCGCAGCTCCGACACCACGCTGAAGCCGTCTTTTCCCGGAAGCATGATATCGAGCACTACCACATCGAAGTTCTCTTTCTTCTCGAGTAGACGAGCGGTGGCGGTTTCACCGTCACCGGCAACTTCCGCGGCATAGCCTTCGGCTTCAAGATTGAAGCGCAGCCCCTGCGCCAGATGGGCTTCATCTTCGACCACCAGTACCCGGCTCATGCCGCCCACCTCGGCAACTCGAGAACGATGGTGGTTCCGTGGCCTTCGCCATCGCTTTCCGCAAACACCTTGCCTCCGTGCTTTTGCGCGATCGCTTTCACGATGAACAATCCCAGGCCGGTTCCCTTCACATGCGCCAGGGAACGGTGCGTGACTCGATAGAAGCGTTTGAAAATACGCTTCATATCGTCGGCAGGAATGCCGACCCCCTGGTCCTGCACCCGCAGCACGATGCGCTTCTCGTCGGGCGCTTCCAGCCGCACCCGCACATCCACGGTGTCGCCGGAGTATTTGATGGCGTTGTCCAGCACATTAAAGACAGCGGTGTGCAGATCCTCCGCACTGCCCCGAACCCGCAGCCCGTCGCGGTTGCTTGAGGCCTCTTCGTAACGGAGCGTTTCTGGCGGCAGGTGATGACGCACCCGAGCGGCTTCCATGCAGTCCTGCACCAGTTCGCGGAAGTCGACCTCGAGTTTGTCCCGGCCAGCCTTCTTGTCTCCCGCCCGCCCGGCGCGCAGAACCTGTTCCACCGTGGCCGTCAGCCGGTCGGTATCGCTGAGCATCAGCCGATAAAACTCCTGCTTCTGCGACTCCGGCAGATCGCGCCGTTGCAGGGTTTCCAGGTGCAACCGGATCGAGGCAACCGGCGTCTTCAGTTCATGGGTGACGGCGTTGATAAAGCTGTCGTGCTGCTCGCTGCGGCGCAGCTCGCGCACCAGAAAAATGGTGTTCACCACCATGCCCGCAATGATCAGGGCAAAAAAGACGATGCCGAAAAACAGCAGCACGCCCTCCCGCCAGTTGAGAATGATCCAGCCGACGTTCAGGGCAACGGCCAGCGCCACCAGGCCAATGCCCAGGCATCAGGAAGAAGACGATGGTTCCGCGGCGGCTCGAGATGCGCATGGAGTTTCTTCGGACTGATTCTACCGCGTTGCGGACCGCCCAGGTACGCCGGCTCTTAGTCCGCGCATCCGTTGCGTTCGCAAAACGTATCCCGGGCGAGATTGCAAGCCAGCTCTGATTATGCGTTATCGTATTATATCGTATTACTTGTACTTCATCGAGTCGTATTCTGTATCAGATTCGGATCGCGTTCATCCCCGGAGAGAAGTCCTTGAAGAGTATCCTCGGCTCCGCTGCTCTTGCTATTGCAATATTCGCCTGCGCAGTCTCTACCGCGAGCGCCCAAACCAGTGCCGACGGAGGCTACTTCGACAACTGGTTTGCCCGGGTCACCAAAACCCAGGCCGAACAGCCCCATTGGATCACTCCCATGTTCACCGTGACTCCGCGGCTGGAGGAGGAATTCCGTTCCGATATTACGTGGACTCCGACGGCCGAGGGCAGCAACCTGAACTACGGCGGAGGCAAGGGGCTGGAACTGATACCAACCGAGCATACCGAGATCATCGTTGGTGTGCCCGCGTATCAAGCGCCAGCCAGCGGGCCGAACGGCTTCGGCAATATTCCATTGCTCCTGAAATATCGGATCGTCGCCGGCAACGAAGAGCACGGCGACTACATCGTTACCGCGTTTCTGGGCGCCAGCATTCCCAACGGCCGCTTCGCGTCAAGCTACGCCTCGATTACGCCGACGATCGCCTTCGGCAAGGGATACCGCAATTTCGACTTTCAGAGCACGCTGGGCTGGAACATTCCGACCGGGGGCCGGCAGAACAGCGGCACACCAGTGGCGTACAATACGGCGTTCCAGTATCGCGTGGTGCGCAAGTTGTGGCCGGAACTGGAAGCGAACGTGACGGCTTGGCCGAATGGAAAGCTGGTCGGAGAGAAACAGGTGTTTCTGTCTCCTGGGCTGGTGGCAGGTCGTTTTCACCTGTGGAAGAGGCTGGGGTTCACGATCGGAGCAGGCGAACAGATCGCGGTCACGCACTTCCACCAGTTCAATCACGCCAAAACGCTTTCGATCCGCTTTCCCTTCTAGAGGGTGGAACGAAACGCACAACGGAGAAGTTGAGGACATGGGCGCCAAAAAGAGCGGCCGGAGCGATGCCAACGAGATTCTGCTTCGTCCGCGGGACGCCGCCGTGCAACTCCAAATCAGCTATCCCACGATCAAGCAGTGGATCTACCGCCGCAAACTGCGCGCGGTGAAGACGCCGGGCGGTCACTATCGCATTCCTCAGTCGGAAATTGACCGCCTGCTGTACCGCACTCGCGGCCGCAACGAAGGGGAACGCCGGGTCACTTATCAACGCATCAGCGGGCGCAACCAGCTGGTGGGCCGCATCGTGGATGTCCGCGTCAGCGGACTGGTGGCACAAGTCACGTTGTCGGTAGGAGGGCAGTTGATCACTTCCCTGATCACGTCAGGCGCGGTGCGGGAAATGCAGTTGAAGAAGGGGCAGACGGCAGCGGCCTTGATCAAGTCCACGGAAGTGATGATCATCCGGGTGTGAGCGGGGAAACGGTAGAGCCTGTCTGAGAAAAAGCCCCGACCGCAGTGGTCAGGGCTGATTGGTTTCGATGCGTTGTGGTGGCGTTCTAGTCGCCGGCCGCCCAGGACCCCGCCGCTACCGGAGGCGTAATCAGATTCCCATTGGGAGCCGCGACCATTCCCTGCTTGATCTCGGCCAGCTTGACGCGCTTGATGTCCCAGGCCAGGCCCAGCGTCTTCAGCGCCCAGATGCCGTACCAGTTCATGTCGACTTCGTACCAGGTGAACCCATGCTGCGCCGCCGTCGGGTGCGCGTGATGGTTGTTGTGCCAGCCCTCACCGAACGTCAGCAAGGCCACCCACCAGCTGTTGGTCGAAAGGTCACGGGTCGCGAACCGCCGCGTACCCCAAGAGTGCGTCGCAGAATTGACCAGCCAGGTAGCGTGCAATCCCACGACCGTACGCATAAAGATGCCCCACATCAGGAACGGCAGTCCGCCGATGGCAAACAGGATAACGCCGAGCACAATCATCGGAACGTAATGATACTTGGTGAGCCAGACGTGGAACTTATCTTTCGCCAGGTCGGGGACGTAGCGGGCCAGCGTCGTCGTGTCATGGTGCATTGACTTGCCCATGAGGATCCAGCCCATGTGCGCCCACCACTTGCCGTCGATCGGTGAATGCGGGTCGCCTTCCTGGTCGGAAAACTGATGATGAATGCGATGCGTGGCCACCCAGAAAATCGGCCCGCCTTCGAGCGCGAGCGTGGCGCAGACGGTGAGAAAATATTCCACCCACTTCGGAGTCTTGTAACCGCGATGCGTGAGCAGGCGATGATAGCTCATGCCAATGCCCAGGCTGCCCGAAACCCACCACAAGAACATCGCGACAAACAATGCCTTCCAGGTGAAAAAGAAGAGTGCGGCCACGGCCCCTACATGAAACGCCGCCATGAAGGCCGCCGTTACCCAGTTGACTTCATCTTTTGCCGCTTGTGGTTTTTCCAGATCCTGCAGTTCCATGTCCAAGAAGTGCCCCGTTTCGTGGTTCTTAACTTCGATCAACCTCTATTGATAAGCTAACAAGAGGACGAGGACACTGACTGTAATACTTGTGTAATAGCGGGTTTTCGGGGATTACGAGGGTAACGGAATGGGAACTTTCCGTTTTCGGAGCGACCGCTCAGCGGTACCGGAGAGCTTGGATATGGTCAGCTCGCGGCTGCCCTGTTGCCGGGCGGGGCTGGCCCTCTACGCGGCCTTGCCCTTGACCTGCACGCCCGCCCATTTTTCCAGCAGCGTGAGCGTGGCCGCGTAGTCGAGGTCCTGGTGCCCATCTTCCGTAGCCATTTCGTAGATTTCTTCGACGGTCTCCAAGGCTGGCAGCTTCACTCGCGCCTCCTTGGCTGCTTCCAGCGTCAGGCGGATATCCTTGTGCATGAGCCGCAGCGGAAAATTCGGCGTGAAATCGCGCTGCAAAACAAACGGCCCTTTGTAATCCACCACCCCGGAGCGCACCATCGTCGCTTCGATGAGCGAGAGCAGTTGTTGGGAATCCACTCCGAGTTTAGTGGCCAGAGTCAGCGCCTCGGCGAATCCCTCGAAAATCAGCGCGATCTGCAAGTTCATGGCGAGCTTGGTGGCTTGTCCCTTACCGGTCTCGCCCATGCGGAAAATCTTCTTGCCCATGGCGGCGAACAGGGGTTTGAGACGGTCGACCACCGCCTCGTCGCCGCCCACAATGAACACCAGCGTCCCATCTCGCGCGCCAATCTTCGATCCGGTCATGGGCGCGTCCACCCAGGCGGCGCCCTTCGCAGCCGCGCGCGTGGCGAATTTCACGGTGGCCGACGGAGAAATCGTGCTCGAGTCGGCGATGATCATGCCTTCCACCAGCGACGATTCCACGCCGTCGGCGCCGAAAAGCACGTTCTCCACCGCATCGGTGTCGGAAACGCAGAGCCACACCACTTCCGCACCTCGCGCCGCCGCCGCCGGAGTGGGGGCGACTCCCGCGCCTTCCACCAGTTTCCCAGGCGTGCGGTTCCACACCGTCACTTCATGGCCCGCCTTGACGAGATTCGTGGCCATGGCGTGCCCCATAATTCCCAACCCCAGAAAAGCGACTCGCATGCGGACTTTCTCCTTCGTCCCAAGATCTGAATTAAAAAGAACGTTTTCGGATTAGATATGACCAGTGCGATCAAGGTCAAGCAAGGATGAGATTTATGTGTGTGTCCGGGTCTCAGACCCGGACGGGCCGAGCCAAGCTCGGCTGCCCAGGCGCGCTGTGATCAACCAGTCTCGCAGCGATTTGTTGGCGATTCCGCTTGTGCCGCTCCGGTTACCGACGTACCACCCCGGAACTAAAATGGAGCCACACAACCCTTTCATTCATCTTAAGATTAACACCCGGTAAATAAATCGGCCGGATCGCATTTGTTACTCAGCCGTGGGCGGCGATCAGGACTAGTATTAGGGCTGAGGCTGCTTCCGGTCTAATCCCCCGGGCTCGCTAGGAAGATGATCAGGCAAACGCTTCGCAATCCGGCCCTTCGCAAACGCGCCACCCAGTTCGGACGTCTGGTGCGGCACTCCGCGGTAACTCCTCGTTGTGGCCAGACCCACAAACCCAAGCTCGCGACCAACGGAGAGCTCGGCGTCACCTTCATCGGCCACGCCAGCTTCTTCGTGCAAATTGGCGGACAGAACGTCGTCATCGATCCCAACTTCGCGCGTTGGCTTTTCGTGCTGAAACGCCTGCGCCGTCCGGGATTACGCGTGGGCGATCTGCCCGCAATCGATCTGGTTCTGGTTTCCCACGCTCACTTCGATCATCTCCATCGCCCGTCGCTGCGTGCGATCGTGCAGAACAATCTTCGCGTCCATGGAACCGCGCCCGCCATCATCGTTCCCACCCACGTCTCCGATCTGGTTTCCGATCTCGGCTTTTCGGAGATCATCGAACTCGACTGGTGGAAGAGTTCTCGCCGTGGCAACTTGTCGGTGACGCACGTGCCTTCGCGGCACTGGGGCGCGCGCATTCTTAAGGATTCGCACCGTGGCTACGGCGGCTATGTGCTGAAGGCGGGCAAGCATTCCGTTTATCATGCCGGCGACACGGCTTACTTTTCCGGCTTCAGCGAAATCGGGCGCCGCCTCGCTCCCGAGCTCGCGCTGCTTCCGATCGGCGCCTACAATCCGTCCACTTTCCGCAACGTGCATGCCGATCCCGCCGACGCCACCCGCGCCTTCCTCGATCTCAAGTCGCGCTGGATGGTCCCCATGCACTACGGCACCTTCCGCCTGTCGCACGAACCGGTCGACGAACCTCTGCACTTGCTCGAGCAGGAAGCCCGCTCCGCAGGAATCGAAGACCGCGTGGTGGTGATGGAAGAGGGCGTAACCAGATTTTTCTGATCGTGCTTTATCTGTTCAGGTTTTCCCCCTCAGATTGTTCCGCGCAATTCCCGATTGCATTGCGATCATTCGATCAGCCTGCTGGTGTGTGGTTTGGGAATAGCGATTCAGATCGAGGTATCGAAATACGGGCGAACAGTACGCCCTCCGATCTTCTTAGCGGCCTTCGCGGCTCTTTTTCGCGGCATTTTCGGTTAACACTTTTTCGCATCGGCGATGGCGGAAGTAAAAGGCTTTAACCGCAACGTTCGCGAAGAGGAGCCGCGAAGGCCGCTAAGAAAGGCATTTGCGCGTCCGACTGAAAAGTAAAAACATCATCCGCCCGGCGAATCTCGACTAGTACGCCAGCAGGATCCTCAGATCGCGCAGGTTGTTGCCCGTAGGCCCAGTTTCGACGGCATCTCCGAGCACGCTGAAAAACGGATACGCATCAAACTTTTCCAGCGCCGCACGAGCGTCGAGCGCTTTCGCGCGCGCACGTTCAAGCGTGCTGCCATCCACGACTGCTCCCGCCGCCGGGCTGTTGCCGTCAACCCCGTCCGTCCCCGCGCTGAGCACCGTAATGTTCTCGCCTGCGATCTTCGTGGCGCAGGCCAGCGCGAACTGCTGATTGCGCCCGCCCACGCCGCCGTTCGTGACCTTCACCGTAACTTCCCCGCCGGAAATAAGGCACACGGGCGAAAACTGTTTTCTCAACTCACGCACCCGCTGTAACAGGTATTCGGCCGCGCGTCGAATAGTCCCAGTCGTCGCACGAGTTGTCGACCTGTACGATGAAGCCGGCGCGTTCCGCGGCCACGCTCGCCTCTTCAATCGCGGTCTGGTTCGAGAGAACTGGCCACCAGCGCGCGCGATGAAAGGCGGGATCGTCCGACTTCGGCGTCTCCTCGAACGCATGCCGCTCAAACAACTCCCGCGTCGACTGCGGAAATTGCGGCAACAGGTCGTACTTCTCGGCGATGCGGTAGCAATCTTCCACCGAAGTGGAATCGGGCATGGTGGGACCGGAAGCCAGCGCGTCCGGCGTGTTGTCGGGAACATCGGACACTAGCAGCGAAACCTGCTGCGCCGGAAACGCCGCCTGCGCCAGCCGTCCGCCTTTGACCGCGGACAAATGTTTCCGCACTGCGTTAATCTGGGCGATGGGAGCGCCCGAAAGCACCAGCGCGCGGTAGGTCGCGATGAGATCGTCGAGCGAAATCTCATCGTCAATGGGCTTTTCTACAATCGAGGAGCCGCCGCCGCTCAGCAGAAAGATCACTAGAGCCGAAGCCGGCTGAGCTTCCAATGCTCGCAACACTGCACTGGCGGCCTGCACAGACTCCGCGTTCGGCAGCGGATGCCCGCCCCGAAAATAACGGAACCCATGCACCTGCGTAGACGGCTGCACGGATGTGGCAACAATGCCTTCCAAGGACGTTCCGACCTGACCGGCCAGCGCCTCGACCATGGTGTGTCCAGCCTTGCCAAGCGACACTACCAGCACGCGCGAATACGACTGCAGATCGTAAAGATCCTCGCAGACCCGCAACACACCTCGCTCACAATGCAGGTGCCGCGCCAAGGCCTTGTCAATGGAAGCCTCCGCCAGCGCATCCCGGAAAATCTTGCGCGCAGTCTCACGCAGGTTGTGGAACCGGGATGCTCGGTCGGCATGAGACATGTGGAAGATTATAAAGAGAGCTCTCGGCCGTCAGCTATCCGCCATCCGTAACAAGCTGCCAGGAAAGCGACTCGGGGCCAGTGGTTAGCTGACAGCTTCCCTGATCCACACCTCGATTGCCCCGCGCAGTTCGCGCAAGCGGCCTTCAAAGAAATGATCGGCACCTTCAATCATCACCAACTTCTTCGGTTCTGCCAACGGCTCGACCAGTTCTTCCAACTTCGCCCGCGGACCAAACTGATCTCGCGCTCCGCTTACAAACAGCTTCGGCTTCGCGCAATCCTGGAGGAAATTAAAGCTGTAGGTTCGGGGCACTTCGCTCTCGGCCGCCACTGGGCCCACTGGTGTTCCAACGCCGATGACGGCCCGAACCCGCGCGTCCGGGCACGCCGCGCGCAAGCCAACCGCGGCGCCGAACGAGAATCCGACGAATATGAGCGGCAGGTGATACTCAGCGTCGAGCCAGTCGAGCGCGGTACGCACATCTTCGACCTCCCCTTCGCCGTGGTCGTGTTCGCCCTGACTCAGGCCGGTTCCACGAAAGTTGAAGCGCAACACGGGAAAGCCAAAACTGTTCAACGCCTTCATGGTGTGGAATACGACTTTGTTGTGCAGGGTCCCGCCAAAAAGTGGATGAGGATGACACACTACAGCGGCATGAGTGGCATCGGTGGCACCAGAGTTGAGGAGAGCTTCGAGTCGTCCGGCCGGACCGGCGAGAAAGAACGAACGAGATGGATGAGGATGAGTTCGAAGAAATCACAGCGTCAGATTACACGGGAAAGGCCGAAGAAAAGAAGCCGGCGGCCGTCTGTTATGCTCTCCTCCATGGATGCGGTCACACTCACGCGGCAACTCGTGGACATTGAATCGATCACTGGCAACGAAGCTGCCGTGGGAAATTATCTGTATGGAGAGCTTTGCCGTCTCGGTTATCAGACGAAGAAAATGCCGGTCGAGGGCAATCGCTTTAACATCTACGCAATTTGGCCCGAGCAACCAGAACCGGCGGTTGTGTTCTCCACCCACATGGATACGGTTCCGCCGTTCATCGCGTCGTCGGAAGATGCGGGACGCATTTACGGACGCGGATCGTGCGACGCCAAGGGCATCATCGCGGCGCAAATCGCAGCTGCGGAACGCCTGCGCCAGCGAGGAATCCATGTCGGCCTGCTGTTTGTGGTGGGCGAGGAGCGCGACAGCCTGGGTGCGCAGGTGGCCAACGAGCACGCTCCATCGGGATGCCGATTTCTGGTGAACGGCGAGCCGACGGAGAATCACATTGCACTGGCCTCAAAAGGAACACTGCGGGCAGAAGTGACGGCGACCGGACGCATGGCGCATTCGGCCTATCCGGAGTTGGGGGAGTCGGCGATTGACAAGCTGCTGGAGGCGCTGGCGCGGCTGCGCGCGATGCAACTGCCTTCCGATTCGGAGATCGGTCCCTGCACCTTGAACATTGGCCTGATCGAAGGCGGGCGCGCGCCCAACGTGATTCCTGATCACGCGCACGCGGACCTGCTTTACCGGTTAATTGGCCCGTCGCCAGAGTTGCGCCGCCAGATTCTCGCGGCTGCGGGCGGGAACGTGCAGGTAACGTTTCCGCTGGAACTTCCCTTCCAGCGTTTGCGCACGGTTGAGGGTTTGCCGACCATGATCGCCGCCTTCACCACCGACATTCCCAAGCTCACGAACTGGGGCGAACCGCTGCTGGTCGGTCCAGGATCGATTCATGTGGCGCATACCGATGGGGAATACATCGAGAAGCGGCAATTGGCGGATGCGATTGAGTTGTACTGCCGGATCGCGAAGCAACTTTTAGCCTGATCGCCGGACGCCGGCACCCACACCGAGACTCGCAATCACCCCTTACTGCGGACTCCACGTCATCTCGATGCGCACCGGGATTTCGTTCTTCACCGGCATCGTCAAGAGCGACGGTGGGTCAATCTTGAAATCGGTAAGCGTCGTGGGGATGGTGCCCGAGATGCGCTTTTCGTCTCCTTGCGTCACCACCGAAAAGGCGACCTGCTTGTACTGGGCGGTCTGGCCGGCAAACTGGATTTCCAGATCGGCCTTGATGGTCGCCGATGCAGAAGCTGCCTCCGGCAGGCGGGTGCGCACCGTGACCATGGGAAACTCCGCACCCCGCGTCACCTGGAGCATGTGCAGATCGCGGTTGCTGTCGCCGGAATCGAAGGACTTGACGGGCACCGCGATCAGGAAGTCACACTGGCCCTCGTGACAGATGCCTTTGCCGCGCGCGGCATGGCTCACGCCTTCGGTCTGGTGCAGCGGATGCGACACATGGTAGGTCAAGGTGCTCTGCTTCAGAACCCACTGCTGGTCGGCGGCGAAGAGTTTGGGCAGCGCCAGCAGCAGGAACGCAGCTAGTATCTTCTTCTTCATAGATTCAGAATTTCACCGAAACTGACAGAAGAGCGGCTCCAAAGGCTGCGGCCGTCACGATGGCAACTGGCCCGTGGGCGGCAGCGATGCCATGAATGCGTTCCCCTTTGCTCTTTTGCTCATAGGCCATGGCCCCCAGAATTGGGGTCAGGATCATTCCCGGGCCATGAATCCAGGCCAGAGCTTTGTGCAGGCGGATAGGCCCGCGAGTTTCGGTTCCGGGCACCCGCGGTGCGCGAATGGCATAGTACGCGGTAATGAAATATAAGTCGCCCGTGACTGCGCCCAACGCGAGATGCAAATCGCGGGACGTGGTGCTGGTGCTCTTGCCGCCCGCGTTGACGGAAGTCAGCAGCGTAGCCAACAGCGGGACAGTCGTGATCAAGCCCATGCGCTGGTGGATCTTCAGCATATGGGTGCGCTTATCGAGCAACGCCTGCTCCTTGGCGTTTCCTTGCGACTCGGCGGCGGGGAAGCCCAAATCCCCAAGCGACGGGGCGGTCTTGCTGCTGGAGGGGGCGTTCGGCAGATTTTCGGAAGGCGCTGCCGCGGGCGCACTGGGTGGCGATTGCTGGGCGGCGGTGGTCAAAGACAGATTCACGGTCTGCTGATTTCCGGCGGCCAGTGTCACTTTGGCCACGTTGGCGCCGAAGCCATCCGCCGACGCGGACACTTCGTAGTCTCCCGCGGCAAGGGATGGCACGCTATAGAGCCCGCCGGAATCGGTTTGAGTCTCGGCGGACTGACCCGTTTGCAGATTCTTGACGGAGACTTTGGCGCCGGGCAGAGGCTTTCCCGCAGGGTCCGTGACCGTACCGGAGAGAGTGCCGTTGACATCCTGCGCGAGCACGGGATTTGTGGCCAGTACAAAAGTCAGCACAGCTCCCAGAACCAAGCAGACCTTCGCCGATTTCGGATGCATTTGGAGATTTTCCTCTTTGCCGGGTCGAGACCGCAAACATTGTATGTTCGAGAGATGCTATCGTGCATGCGGAAGATGTCTTAAGCCCGTGCATTCTTTGACTAAGACGATCACATTTCTCGCCAAGCCGCTGCCGTCTTTTACATTCTCCGAACAGATCTCAAGCACGTGATCCCACCCCCCGCACCGGGCGTATACTGCCTGCCGTTTCTGGAAGATCAGGGTCGGGAGGTCAAGACTAACGAGACTAAATCATGGAGGATTATATGGCGCTCGAGGATAAGATCGCTGCCGCGCTGGAGGCTGGACGCAAGAAAGCGGACGAAATCCTGGCGCTGCGAAGCGTGGCTCGGACGCGACGGGCCGCAGCCTTGCAAACGAACTCGAAGAAAATGGCTGTGCGAATTCAGGTGGCGGCGCCGGGCGCGACGGAGGCGCCAGCAGTTCTTGAGACTGCGGGATTTCTGGCGGCGGCAGGAGACTCCTGGTTTGACTATCCCCTGCACGATGTTCTGAAGTTGCTCGACGATCATTACGGCTACAACGTGGAATCGACGGCGCACAAGGGCGATCCGATCGAGAAGATAGCGTACGCGGGTGGCCAGCTCGAAGACTTCGCTCGTAAGCTGGAGAAGATCAAGGCCAGGGGCGCGGTGCCCAAGGCAGCTCTGGTCTCCGGTGGCGGCGATGACGTGGCGGGAAACGAATTCGGCATGTTGCTGAATAATGCGTTCTCGCCGATCGCAGGCTGGGACCCGGAGGTCGTGGACGGCGTGTTGAATCAAAGAATTCTGACCGCTTATTCGCAGATGCTGATGAGTATTACTCATCTCTGCTCGGTGACGTTCGGCACGATCGTGCCGATTCTGGTGCACGGATATGACTACCCTGTGCCCGATGGACGCGGCTTTCTGGGCGGGTGGCCGTTTCCCGGCCCGTGGCTGGATCCGGGCTTCCGCGAGAAAAACTTCGACGATCTCCAGCAGCGCATCGGGATGATGCAGGGGCTCATGGATCAGTTTAACGATGTGGTAAAGTCGCTGCCCGCGCTGCCGGGGCTGGGGCATGTGCGGTATATCGATCTGCGGGGAACGCTTTCCAATCGCTTGGCCGATTACAAAAACTGGTGGGCCAACGAACTGCATCCGACGGAACTGGGATTTGAGAGGGTGGCGGATCGATTCGCGGAAGAACTGGACAAATTGCCGTAGGGTTGGGCGATCCCGTCCAGACTGGGGATAGCTGCCTGCGAAAAATGCCGAATGGGCCGGCTCCGAGGGGCTCGGAATGACAATGACCAAGACAAGGTCTGGATTGTCCCGAGTGACGGTCGGCCGTCCGCTCGTTGCCTCTCGCGTATAAACTTGATGCATGACCACGACCACCCTCAATTCCCTCGCCCGCGCCTCGTCCGCATACCTGCGGTCCGCCATGCATCAGCCGGTCCAATGGCAGGAGTGGGGCGAAGAGGCATTTGCGGCGGCGCAGCGGGAGAACAAGCCCATGTTGCTGGACGTGGGCGCAGTGTGGTGCCACTGGTGCCACGTGATGGATCGGGAGTCGTATGACGATCCGGCGATTGCGGCGATTGTGAACCAGCACTTCATCGCAGTGAAAGTAGATCGCGACGAACGTCCGGACATTGACAGCCGCTACCAGGCGGCGGTGCAGGCGGTCAGCGGGCAGGGCGGGTGGCCGCTGACGGCGTTTCTCACGCCCGACGGGAAGCCGTTTTATGGCGGGACTTATTTTCCGCCGAACGATGGCTACGGGCGTCCGAGTTTTCGGCGCGTTCTGCTGAGCATCGCCAACGCCTACACGGAAAAAAACGGCGACGTGGTCGAGCAGGCGAAGATGGTAGAGAGTGCAATTGCGCAGTCGGAATCATTTGCTGGGCGCAGTGCGCGGGTGTCGGCGGGGGTGATGGATGCGATTCAGACTTCGGCATTCCGGATGTTTGATCCGCAGCACGGCGGGTTTGGACAGGCGCCGAAGTTTCCCCATCCCGCTGCGCTGGATTTGTTGATTGAGCGATACGCACGCGGAGCTTCGCTCCGCGGGGCGGACGGGGGCGTCCTCCCCTCCACCAGCAGCGACTCTTTGCGCGATCTCGTCGTCACCACTCTCGAGCACATGGCCAGGGGCGGGGTTTACGACCAGTTGGCGGGCGGGTTCCATCGCTATTCGGTGGACGAGCGCTGGGTCGTGCCGCACTTCGAGAAGATGTGCTACGACAACTCGGAACTGCTGAAGAACTATGTGCATGCGTATCAGGCCACGGGGGAAGAGTTCTTTGCGAACGTGGCGCGCGACATTATTCGCTGGATGGACGAGTGGCTCAGCGACCGCGAGCGCGGCGGATTCTATGCATCGCAGGATGCCGACATCTCTATGGAGGACGACGGCGACTATTTCACCTGGACTTTGGACGAGGCTCGGGCCGTCCTCACGGAAGAAGAGGCGCAGGTCGCAGCCCTGCACTACGACATCAACGAAGTCGGGGAGATGCACCACAATCCGGCAAAGAATGTGCTCTATCTGCGAGCGCCGGTCGAGGAGATTGCGCGGCGAATGAACCTCGCGGCTGATCGCGTCCAGGAACTGATGGGGTCGGCGAAGAAGAAAATGTATGCCGCGCGCCTGCAGCGTCCCACTCCCTATGTGGATAAGACGGTTTATGTGGGATGGAACAGCCTGTGTGTTTCGGCGTATCTGGAAGCCGCGAAGGTGCTGAAGCTCGACGACGCGCGCCGGTTCGCGCTGCGGTCGCTGGATCGGGTGCTGGCGGAGGCTTGGAAGCCGGGGTTAAACAACAGCGAGAACGGGGGCGCCGACGCTACACAACTGCTGCACGTCGTTTCCTACTCGGATCCTACGGCGGAGCATCGGGACGTTCCCGGGCTGCTCGACGACTATGCCTTCACCGCGCTGGCCTGCCTTGACGCGTATGAGGCGACGGCGGACCTCAGCTATTTCAAGTTTGCTCATGCCATCGCCGACGCCATGATCGCGCGATTTTTCGACGCAACGTCGGGGGGATTCTTCGACAGCGAGCCGGCGGCGGAAGGCAAGAGTTTGGGTGTGCTGGCCACGCGGCGTAAACCCCTGCAGGACTCGCCGACGCCCGCGGGCAATCCCATGGCCGCGATTGCGCTGGTGCGCCTGCATCACTACACGGGCGACGCCGCCTATCACGACAAGGCGGAGCAGACGCTCGAAACCTTTGCCGGCGTGGCGGAGCAGTTTGGCATCTTCGCCGCGACCTACGGGATTGCGGTTGTTCATCTGTTAGAAAGTCCCGCGCAGGTTGTGGTGATTGCGGAGGATGGAGACGAGGGCACTGCCGCGGAAATACACGCTGCGGCCGTCACGCCTTTCGCCTTCAACAAGAGCACGCTGCGGCTGGCGGCAAATCAGGCGGTTGCGGAGAACCTTCCGCCGGTGCTGGCGGCGACCATTCCGAATCTTCCGCAACTGAGTTCCGGCACGTCTTTCTCCGGTAAATCCTTTGCGGTGTTGTGCTCTGGCTCCGCCTGCCAGCCGCCGGTCAGCGATGCTGCGGGATTGCAGCGCTCCATGCAAGCGGCGCTCCAGCGACCTCGTTAGCCCCAGGGGCCAAAACCCGGCGCGCAAAAAAGAGGGCTGCCGGGTTAGTAAGAGTCCCGTCAGCCCGAAGATTGCGAGCCCTAGTGTTCGGCCCAAGTTACCACAGGTTACTTTGGTGACCTTGCGGTCACACTCTCCCTCCGTTTAACTACTTGCGAACCAACAGAGGTAGGTTGGGTTTGCATGTTCTGGAATTGGGTGGGCACACTAGAATCGGGCCGCCGTCCGCGGCGGGAACCTGTTGGACGGCTGCTGCGATAAAGGTGCCCACTAGTCCTACCATCAGGACCGAAATCCTGATTGCACGTTTCATGGGTTGTTCTCCTGTATCCGCGTAAGCTTCCCCCTGAGGGAAACTTGGCGCGGAGCCGCATTATAAGGCAGGTTGTCAAGCCCCGTGTGCAATAATTTTCACTCAGCCTGACGCACCTCGCGATTTCGGGCGCAGATCTCGCCTCCCATGACCGATTATTCCAATCTAATACATATATTTCCATTCAATATATAAAGTTTAGCGTTATGTTTTTCAGCTGCACGACTGACAGGTATAGCGGAATAGGGCGCGTTACATATTCCGAACACTGGCCAAACAGACGTCAGGACTTCGAGAGGAAAAATCAGGAAGCCTGCGCTGGGAACAGGCGCTGAAAGCGGCTAGGTCTTCGAGCCAATGCGCACTGGAGGAATACCGAAGCTGCCGGCCGCAGCGGCACTTGCGGCACGATTTTCGGGCGCGAGGGGCGCGACCGGTTGAGTGCGGGAAAGCGCGCGGTCCACCATCCCTTCAAACATTGGAATGAGCGAATCAGCAGGGAGTGGGTGATGAATATCGGAGAGGCTCTGCTCCCAGCGCTGAGGCTGTAAGAGTGTAGAGGCAGCATCTCGAGCTGGACTCTTGAGCGCGATGTAGCCAAGCCAGATCAGCAGACTCCCGTTGTAGGCGCTCATGTTGACCATGCTCATCCAGGGATTGCCTAGATGGTTTCCCACCCACGAGGCGATCAGCAGTAGTTCGACCACGGCGAAGGAGCCAAAGCCCAGGGCGATGCCGAAGCTCTGCTGGCGCCGGCTGACGCCCATGTAGTGGGCAAAGAAAAGCAGGAACAGAACCATCCCCACCTGGATGATGCGAACGCAGCGTTGCGTGGTGACAATGGCTTGCATCCAGGGTGCGATCTCGGATGAGTTGGTGGAAACCGAAACCACTCCGGCCACCAGCAGCATCACCAGGCCCGCCCACTTGAAGAGCACGGTGCCCAGATCGCGCAGGGTGTGGAACGAGCGGAACACGTCCACAAAGACCTCGTGAATGACCGCGAAGCCGAACGCCACGCTGACCGCGTTGCAACCCCAGTACAGGTAGAAGCTGGCGGCATAGCTGTGCCAATATGCGGGGAAAACCACCGCAAACGTAACCAACTGGGTGAGAATGTAGCCGAAAAAAAACGGAAATTTGCGGTGCAGCCCGCGCCGAAGCATGAGCGCAGCGATTCCCAACTGGAGAGCGGGATGCGCGATCCAGAGCGCGTAATAGAGGAGCCTAATTTTCTCGCTCATCGGTGCCTTGAAGGTCCCCGGACATCCGCACAAACACACCCTTCGGGCCTAGATCGAGACCCGACCATCAAAGGTGTATCCGAAAGCTTTAACAAGCAACGTTAGCGTCTCCCAACCGTATGTTCAATGCACTGTAGTAATCGCAAGTAACGTTACTGCTGTGGGTACCTCGGGGACAAGGTTACCTTCGTGCTAGACCGGTGAGGGGCGGTTGAGGACAAGGGGAGGGCGATTTCCAGCGGTTTTCTGCTTGAGCGCCACCGTGGCAGCGGAAAAGGGGAGGCTATTCCACAAGTAGGCTGACGCTATGAACAGGCCTCACGGGCTTTGGCGCGAACGTTGGTCGGAGCGCTCTAGGCGTCGGGCATGGAGTGGATGTAGGCGCGCATCATGCGAACCTCGTCATCCTTCTCGTTCAAATCGTGTAACAGGATGTCCCGTAGCGACACCATGCCGATAAGATGTCCGTCGTGGCAGACGGGCAGGTGGCGGAAGCTGTGGCGTCGCATCAGCGCCATGCAGTTTTCAAGATCTTCGTTCATATTAATCGTAAGGGGATCGTCGGTCATGACCTCAGCCATGCAGGTACTGCGGGGGTCGCGGCCCTCGGCCACGACTCGCTTCATGAGGTCGCGCTCGGAAAAAATTCCGACCAGTTTGCCGTTGTGTAACACGGGCACAGCGCCGATGTTGCGCTCGACCATGGCGCACACGGTTTCGAGTACGGTGTGGCCCAGTTCCGCCTGGAACGTATCCTGATCTTTTATCAGGTCGCAGATCCGCATTTGACACCCCCCGGTTACAGAAGCTCCGAGCTGTCCAAAAGCATCTACCGGGGCGCGAGTATATGCCGAAAAGCTGAGGGAAGGAAAGAAGAAAAGCTGGGGAGTGCAAGAAGTTTCACCCAAATCAGGAAGGGCCCCAATGCTGAAACAGGGCAACCTCGGAGGCGTACCGCGAAAGGAATCCTCGAAGATCACTGGGGGGCAACGTGCATTCACTTGGTTGGCGATGCCTGGTCTCCCACGAAAACAAAGTAGGAGCAGTTCCACAATGCTGCAGGCAAGCTTCCGCGGGATCGGGCTGTAACGACAATGTTGTAGTCGTCCGTGTTGGCCAGGTTCATTTCCCGCAATGCATCTCTAGCGGGGCCGCCGCCCCCTGCCCCGCCTATACCCGGTTCGATCACGGCCATGGATGCCAGAAACTCGTGAAGATCCCGGGTACGAGGGTGTCCAGGCACGGCAAACGATACTTCTGCGTCCTGCTCCGAAAAGTGCCAGGCCAGCGAGGCCGTCAAATCCACCGCCTTCTCGTAGGCGCGTTCGGAAACCAACCCCGGTTCAGGATTGTCGAAGACGATGAACAGTTTGCGTTCGTCCTCGCGGGCGAACTCGCGAACTTTCAGCGATCCCGACTTGGCGGTCGCCTTCCAGTCGACGTGCCGCGCGGAATCTTCGGGCATGTACTCGCGGATGCGGTACAGGTCGGAGCCTCGCCCGCGGACAAAACTTTCCCATTCGCCCCGGACCAGCGGCAATATCTCGAGGAACTGGTCGGTGGGCTCGATGCGCGGGTAGACCAGCACCTCCCGGGGCAACGATACATGGCGAGTCTTGGTGAGAAACGCGAAGGGGAAGCGCGTGGCCAAGCCAAAGCTGTCTTCGCGATAACGGCCGCGCTGCTCGAATTTCAATTCCAGATCAGCGGACACCTCCGCCTTCGGCGGAAGATAAGGAAAGTAGGCCATGCCCTGAAATATGCCCGGAGGCGGCGGCAGCACGGTCACCCGCTTCAGTCGCCGATCGGGCAGGCGCAGCCACTGCTGCTCCAAGGGCCGGTTGAAGGGAAAGGCAAAGGTTGTGGCTTCCCACTGCCACTGTTGGGTCGGCTTTTTTCTCTTCTTGCGGGTAGAAACTACGCGAATGGAAAACGAGGGCAGAAAGCGCCGTGGATTGTTGAGGACAATGCGGCCCGATCACGGCGCGCCCGGCAAACAGATGTTCGGGCAGGCGAACATCGAGTTCCAGCCAGCGCAGCACGAAGGCGGAGACCACTCCGGAAACCAGAATCGCCGCCAGCATGGCTGCGACCACGATGTAGAGCAGATTATTTCCGGTATTGAGCGCCGCGATGCCGATGACCAGCGTGACCAGCACATACACGATGCCGGCACGCGTGACATCGTAGTCGAAGGATTCGCGCAAGCGCTCGACGGCAACCCGGCGCGCCAGATACGGCACCGTGACCAGCCCCACCAACGTCGCGAGCACCAGCGACGCCGAAGCCAGAATCACCGTGGCCCAGAGGTTGCCGGCATCGCGGGACACGGTGGAGAACAGAGCCGAGGCGAAAGCCAGCCCCAATCCCACGAGCGCAAGCAGAAACTTGACCCAGACTTCCGCCGAGGCCGATTGCAGCCACTGCGCCAGGCGGCCGGGCACGGTAGGGGTTGATTTCAACGGATTGGCGTAGGCAGAACCCACTGGTCTCGAGCCTAGCATTCCCCGGCTGGAACGGACAATCGGGATCGGCTTGCCGAGAAAGCGTTCGTAACCTGGAATATTGGATTTCGCCCCCGACAACCGTGCGCCCAAAGGATTCGCCGCCATCTCCATCGGTCTCTGCCTGACCCTGATTCACCTGGTAGGAATTCCCGTGACCAACACTTCGGTGAACCCGGCTCGCAGCACGGACCGGCTATTTTCGCCGGCGGCTGGGCGCAGCAGCTGTGGATGTTCCGGGTCGCGCCACCGATTGGAGGGGCGCTCGGGGGTGGAATCGACAACATGCTATTCGGGGAGTGAACGCCCCCACCTCTCGCAAAAACCGCGAGACATGGGGCACCCTGACGGATTCGCGGGGATAGTGCTTCCTAATACTCCGCCAACTCCTTCATCGCGAGGAACAGATCATTCGGCTGAGGCAGAATCGCGTCTTCCAGGATGGGCTGGTAGGCGACAAACGTGTCTTTGGCGGCCACGCGGCGCACGGGCGCGTCGAGCTTATCGAAGAGTTGGTCGGCGATGCGGGCGGCGATCTCGGCTCCGTAACCCCAGCTCAGCGTGTCCTCGTATGCGACAAGCACGCGATTCGTCTTCGCGACCGAGGCGGCGATCGTCTCCCAGTCAAACGGATTCAAGCAGCGCAAGTCGATCAGCTCAACTTTCACGCACTGCTCGCGCTCGAGCTTCTGCGCCGCTTGCAGCGCGCGGGGCACCACGGCGCCGTAAGTGATTACGGTCAGGTCGGTGCCGGGATTCACGATCTTCGCCTTGCCGAAAGGAATCACGTACTCCGGGCCGGGGTACGGCGGCGCGGCCGAAGGTTTCGCGATACAGGCGCTTGTGCTCGAGGAAAAGCACCGGGTCGTCGCAGCGGATCGCGGTGCGCAACAGACCAGCCGCATCGAGCGCGTTCGAGGGGAAGATGACGCGCAGGCCGGGCATGTGCGTGAACATGCTCTCGCCACACTGCGAGTGGTAGATGGCGCCGCCGGTGAGATATCCGCCGATGGCGACGCGAATCACCACCGGGCAGGAGAATCCGTTGTTCGAGCGCCAGCGGATCACGCTGAGCTCGTCGCGAATCTGCATCATCGCGGGCCAGATGTAGTCGAAAAACTGAATCTCAACCACCGGCTTCAGGCCGCGGGTGGACATGCCCGTGGCCCGGCCCACGATTGCGGCCTCGGCGAGCGGAGAGTTGAACACGCGGTCGCTGCCAAATTCATTCTGCAGGCCGAAGGTGAGTTTGAAGACCCCGCCCTTGCCTTTCACCAGCTTGCGCTTCAAGTACTCTTCGCGGCTGGCATCGGCTACGTCTTCCCCGAAGATGATGATGCGCTCGTCGCGCCTCATCTCGTCGCGCAGGGTCAAGTTGATCAGATCCGCCATGGTCTTGGCGGCAGGCTTCTTGCCATCCGCGGCGGGCTCTGCCGTCGCGGGCTGGGAGTCGAAGGCGGACGATGCCGGGTCGATATCCTCTGAATAAATGAACCGCATCACCGTCTCGGGCGCGGGCGGCAAGGCCTCGAGCGCCCGATCCACTGCAACTTGCAACTCGGCTTCGACTTCTTTCTCCAGCTGGTTGATGCCCTTTTCGTCGAGAATGCCTTCGCGCAGCAGGAACATCTGGGTGCGGCTGACCGGATCGCGCGCCGCGTCGCGTTCACGTTCGACCTCCGGGCGGTACAAGCGCTCATCGTCGGAGAGCGAATGCGAATAGGGCCGAATCACGTGCGCGTGCACAAAGGCGGGACCGTGTCCCTCCCGGCAATACTTGGCGGCGCGCTGAAAGGCGGCGTAGCTGGCCACGGGATCGGTGCCGTCGACTTCTTCGAAATGAAAATTGGGGAAGCCGGAGACCAGGCGCGAAATGCTGCCGCCTGCGGTCTGCACTTCGACCGGCACCGAGATGGCGTAGCCGTTATCCTCAACGCAGAAAATCACCGGGAGCTTGCCCAGGGCGGCGGCATTCATGGCCTCCCAGAACTCACCTTCGCTGGAAGTGCCGTCGCCTAGAGAAACGTAGGTAACCTCGTCGCTTTGATAGGTCACGTTCTTGAATTGGCGATAGTCCAGGAAGCTGGATGCGGGAACCTCGGCGGCCTTGGGATGCCGGGCAAAATAGCGTCCGCCTTCAGCACACCCTACGGCCTGCAGAATCTGCGAACCCGTCGGGGACGACTGGGTCACGATGTGCAGGCTGGGATAGCTCCAGTGCGAAGGCATCTGGCGTCCGCCGGAACTCGGGTCGTCGGCCGCGCCCACGCCCTGCAGGAACATGTCGTAGGGCTTGACCCCGAGTGCGAGGCACAAACCGCGATCCCGATAGTAGGGATAGAACCAGTCATAGCCCGGCTTCAGCGCCATCCCGGCGGCGACGCCGATGGCCTCATGCCCTGCGCCCGACATCTGGAAGTAGATTTTCTGCTGGCGCTTCAGCATGATCTCCCGGTCGTCGATGCGTCGGGAGGTGTACATGAAGCGGTAGACCTGGATTAGCTGGTCGCGCGTAAGCCCTTCATAGGCTTTGTTCTTCTTCGCGCCGTTGGCCATAAGAGCCAGCTTGGGGTCGGTCTTCGTTGTGGCCATCCGGTTCCCTGGGTCCTGATCTATGGATTCTGCCAGCCGTACTAGGATTCCACGCGCGCCGAAAAACGCCCTCAGCCGTCAGACGCCCGGCAGCGTGGAACCTGTTGCATTGTAAATGGTGACCGGGGTTGGAAAAATAGGGAAATTCGATCTCTGGCGGGCTTCTACCTCATGACCCCGATCACGGCGGGCTGTGGTACCGGGCCTAGTTTCGTATCTTCATGGCTTTCCCGCAGTCTCGAGCGCCGGAATCGCCGATGCTGCTGAGCCGTTCTGCCCAAAGTAGCGCCGCTGAAAGTACAGGGCAACGTTCACCAGACCAATAAGTGCTGGAACCTCGACCAGCGGCCCGATCACCGCTGCAAACGCTGCGCCCGAGTTGATGCCGAACACTGCCACGGCGACCGCGATGGCGAGTTCAAAATTGTTGCTCGCCGCGGTAAACGACAAGGTCGCAGTCTTCGAATAATCGGCCCCCAGCTTGCGCCCCATGTAGAACGAAACCAGAAACATCACCACGAAATAAATCAGAAGCGGAACGGCGATCCGCACAACATCCAGGGGCAGGCGCACGATATATCCGCCCTTCAGCGAAAACATTACGACAATCGTGAACAGGAGTGCGATGAGCGTGATAGGGCTGATCCGCGGGACAAAGGTTTTCTCATACCACTGCTTTCCGCGGGCACGCACCAGCAGGAATCGGGTGATCATCCCGGCGAGGAATGGGATCCCAAGATAGATAAACACGGTCTGGGCAATGTCGCGAATCGAAACACTCACCACCGAACCGCGCAATCCAAACAACTCCGGCAGCTTGGTCACAAACACCCAGGCATATACCGAGTAGAACAGCACCTGGAAAACGGAGTTGAAGGCCACGAGCCCGGCGGCATATTCGGTGTCACCCTTGGCCAGTTCGTTCCACACGATCACCATGGCGATGCAGCGCGCCAGCCCGATCATGATGAGGCCCGCCATGTACTCGGGATAGCCGTGCAAAAATATGATCGCCAGAGCGAACATCAGGACCGGACCGATCACCCAGTTCTGGACCAGTGACAAAACGAGCACTTTCTTGTCGCGGAAAACTTCTCCCAGTTCCTCATACTTGACCTTGGCCAGGGGCGGATACATCATCAGGATGAGACCGATGGCAATGGGAATGGAGGTTGTGCCCACACTGAAGCGATTCAGAAAGGGCACGATCCCCGGCAGTGACCAGCCAGCGGCCACGCCCGTTAGCATGGCGGCGAAGATCCATACCGTCAGGTACCGATCCAGAAAGCTGAGACGGAACCCCTCATTGTTACTCGTCATCTTCTTTTTCCGAACCTCAGTCGCGGCACTTATCCCGCCCTATGACCGGCACGCAGCGTCGGGGCTTATTGCCGCCCGATGTTGTCCACTTCCCTCTTGAGCGCCAAGCCATCGAGGCTGGCGAGAGGAAGGCTGAGGAACAGATCGATTCTGCGATCCAGCACGAAAAAGGCGTTGCGGAAAGCCCGTTTCACCTCGGCCTCAGTCCCCCGGACGGTCGCCGGATCCGCCACGCCCCAGTGCGCCGAGATCGGCTGCCCCGGCCACACCGGGCATATTTCCTTTGCGGCGTCATCACAAACCGTAAACACGAAATCGAGCTTCGGGGCGCCGGGCTGGGCAAACTCCTCCCAGCCCTTGCTGCGCAGGCCGGCGGTCGGAAGGTTAGCGGCTTCGAGTTCCCGCAGCGCTTCCGGCCGGACCACCCCAGAAGGATGGCTCCCGGCGCTGTACGCGGTGAACTGGGACTTGCCTTTGAAATTAAGAATGGCTTCGGCCATGATCGAGCGCGCCGAATTTCCGGTACACAGAAACAGGACGTTGTAGTGTTTTTGCATAGTCCTTCCAAATCTGGCTCAGTTGCAGCACGTCGGCCCGCAGCACGCCGCCTGGGCGCGGCTCGGCTTCACGGCGCGGAGGAAGGCGCTGAGAAACTTTCCATCCACCAGAGGAGCGATCGCGTCGACATCGATGCCCTGCCCAGACAGAAATTCGCGGGCATCCTCGGCGCGGTAAATGCGCGTGGGTTCCACTTCAATCTGGTCGAATCCAGCCGCCGCCAGTTTGCTGCGATAGTCGTTCTCGTCCAGCGCGCCGGCGATGCAGCCGACCCACGCCATCACGCTCTGGCGAATTTCGGGCAGAATCTCGCCGCGGGTAACCACATCGGACACGGCAAAGCGCCCACCCGGCTTCAACACGCGGTAGGCTTCGCGCAGCACTTTGTCTTTGTCCGACGAAAGATTGATGACGCAGTTGGAGATAATGACGTCGACGGAATTATCGGGCAGCGGAATGCTCTCAATTTCGCCCCGCAGGAACTCGACATTCTCAATACCGGCTTTGCGCTTGTTGTCGTCAGCCAGCGCGAGCATTTCGTCGGTCATATCGAGACCGTAGGCCTTGCCGGTTGGCCCGACCCGGCGCGCGGAAAGCAGCACGTCAATGCCGCCGCCGGAGCCGAGATCGAGTACAGTCTCACCCGGTTTCAGTTGGGCCAGTGCGGTCGGATTACCGCACCCGAGCGAGGCCAGCAGCGCTTCTTCGGGGATCTGTCCAGCCTGGGACGCGTCGTAAAGGTTGGTGGTGATGGGATCGCAGCAACTGGTGGCCGCCGCCGCGCCGCAGCAGGAACTGCCTCCCGATTTCACTCGCAAGGCGGCTTCGCCGTATTTCTGTTTTACGACTTCCTTGATGTCAGTGGTCCCGGTCGTGCTCATGAATGGGCTCCTTATTTGCAGATTTGAATAATGTCCCGCGGTTTGAGGGCCTTGTTGCGCGTGCAGCACTCGGCGTAAAGAAATTGCAGCAATTCCTGCAAAGCGCCGGTATTCGCCGAATAACGCAGAAACGTGCCTTCCCGCCGCACTTCGACCAGGCCTTCCGTCCTCAGTTTGTCCAAATGATGCGACAGGGTTGAGTTGGGGATTTCGAGTTCCCCTTGAATGTCGCCGACCACAAGACCTTCGGGATGCTCGGTCAGCAGCAACTGCATGATGCGCAAGCGTGGCTCAGTCCCCATGGCGGAGAACATATCGGCGTATTTGGCCACTTGTTGGCTGGCCTTGGCGGAGGAGAGGTCTTTGATGATCGTCGCCATGTTTCGATATTACTGGAACTACAGGATACTGGCAAGCGAAATCTTGGCTGCTCGATTCTCTCGCTCCGGCTGCATGCTGACGGCTGAGTGCTGAGTGCTTTATTCTGGAAGCAGATGATTCGTACCCGCCGCCCCTTCGACCCGCACTCGATCAAATTGGTGATCTTCGACCTGGACGGTACGCTGATCGATTCGCGCCTTGACCTGGTGCATTCGGTCAACGCGGCGTTGCGCCACATCGAGCGCCCCGAACTCCCCGACGACGTCATCGCCAGCTACGTGGGCGACGGCGCTCCGATTCTGATTCAGCGCGCCCTCGGCGGGGAGAGCGTGGACCAGGCGACCGTGCGGAAGGGACTCGATTTTTTTCTTTCCTACTACCGGGAGCACAAGCTCGATCACACCACGGTCTACCCGGGGATCGCAGACGCGCTGGCGGCAATTCAGAATTCTGCCAACGGCGTGCCGCGTAAACTGGCCGTGCTCTCGAACAAGCCGGTCATTCCCTCCCGTGCAATCGTTGACGCGCTGGGCCTGGGACGATTCTTTTCGCAGGTTTATGGCGGTAACAGCTTCACCACCAAGAAGCCTGATCCCGAGGGCGCTCTCAAACTGATCGAAGAAACTGGAGTCCGGCCGGAGCAGGCCGTGATCGTCGGGGATTCTCACGTGGACGTGCAGACGGGGCGCAATGCCGGACTTTACACGCTGGGCGTGACCTACGGGTTCGCGGCACACACGTTCGTCGATGAGCCTCCTGACCTGCTGGTGGATTTGCCGCTGGAACTCGCCAACATTTTCTCAACAAGGCAAGAAAACTCTTAGACCGCAAAGAACGCAAAGAACGCAAAGAACGGCCGAGAAGAACGCAAAGAAAGCGCTGCTCGGAAGGCAATATACGGAACAATAACCGAATGACCTCTAACCATTTCGACTTGAACACATTCACCGCGAAAGAACTGCGCAAGCTGCGCGGCATGAAGAATCCGTACGGCATCCAGAAATTTCTCGATGCCATGCCGTATCACCTGGAAGACACGGCCTGGTCGCCGCGAAAAGTGCTGGCCGAAGAATCGTCGCACTGCCTGGAGGGCGCAATCTTCGCTGCCGCGGCGCTGCGGGCCAACGGATATCCTCCGCTGCTGCTCGATTTCGAGGCCGAGCACGACACCGACCATGTGATCGCCATCTACCGCCAAGATAGTTGCTGGGGCGCAGTGGCCAAGTCGAACTACACCGGATGCCGCTGGCGCGAACCCGTCTATCGCAACCTGCGCGAGCTGGCACTGAGTTATTTCAACGCCTACTTCAACCTGCGGCGCGAGCGCACGCTGCGGCGTTATTCCGTTCCGGTGAACCTGACGCGCTTCGACCGGCAGAACTGGATGACCACCGCCCAACCGGTGTGGTTCATCGTGTATCACCTGTTCGACATCAAGCACTATCCGCTGCTGACCAGGGCTCAGGAGAAGCGCCTGCACCGCGTGGATGAGCGACTGTTCCAGGCGGAGTGCTTAGGGAAAGCTCACAAAAGCCGGGACTAAGCTGTGCCGCCCACCCGGCAAGTCAGAAACCACCAAGGCTGTGGCCCATAACCGGGGAAAGAACCCGGTCCAAACTAAAGCTTCCCCTGCATCGCGCCGATGCACATATAGGACCCCTTGTACTTGCGTTGGAGCTGCCCTTGGACGCACTCTTGACAGCGAGTCCGTCTCAGGTGGGCCGTCGGCTATTGGTCGGAAAGAATCGATTGGACGTAAATAGTCAATTCGGAACCCAGCGGGCTCACGACCTTGTGGACGCTCGCCGCCATCCCCGGTTCAAGCTGGAAGTCGACATCCGCGTGTATCCGCGTGACTGTCCGGTGATTCGGGGAAACACCGTTGACATCAGCGAGTCCGGCATTTCGGCCATGCTGCGGGTGGAAGTTCCAGTAGGTGAAGTCGTGCGCCTGGAGTTCGATCTGCCGATGGGCCCGGTGGCGCTTCATGCCATGGTTCGCCAGAAAAATGCGTTCCGCTACGGCTTCCAGTTCGTCGAGTCCAGTTCGGCCCAGGAAGCGATTGGGCGCACCTGCAGCCAGCTTGCCATGGAACAGTCCCTGCGAGATGCCAAGCTTTCCTGAACCGTCTGTGGGGCGCGGGGTGCACGCCCCTTTCTGGGGCATTCGGCGCTGGCGGTTGACCGCGCCGCCCCTACATCCTCATTAAATCCGCTGGCCTCTGACAGCACTTCCACGAAGATTAAGATAAGGCAATGCGGTCCCGAGCTTTTGCTTTCGCCGTCTGTATGCTCGCTTGCGGGTTCGCACTGGCACAGGATTCTTCATTCCAGCCTCCGACTGCCCCCACAATTCCGCCCGAAGCCACAGCAAACGGACCAAGTCTTCCGGCGGCTGCACCGGACCCCGAGCGCCCCAAGCTCGATCTCACTCCCGACTCCGAGGGCCGCCTCTCCCAGGAGCAAATGCGCGCGCTGATCGGCGTGGTCGCCCAGAACTATCGCGACAACTACAAAAAGGAACGCGACTACACCTACATCGATCGCGAGGTAACCCACAAGCTGGATGGCAACGGTCAAGTCAAGTCCACGGAAACCAAGACCTACGAAGTGATGGAACTTTACGGCGAGCAAGTGGCGCGGCTGGTGGAAAAAGACGACCAACCGCTGAACCCAAAAGATGCGGCTAAGGAAGAGGAAAGAATTCAGAAGCTGGCCGACAAACGCAAAAATGAATCGGAAGAGGAGCGCAGAAAGCGCGAAGCGGAAACAGAAAAGGCCCGGCAGCAGGGACGCGAGTTCGTCAGCGAAGTGGCGGACGCCTACACGTTCCGCCTGGTGGGAAGCGAAATCCTGAACGGACGCGATACCTGGGTTGTTGGCGGCGAACCACGTCCCGACTTCCAGGCGCATTTGAACGAGGCGCAAATGCTTTCCAAGTTTCATGGCCGGCTGTGGATCGACAAGAAAGAGATGCAGCTGGCGAAAATGGACATTGAGGCCATCGACACGGTTGCGATCGGCTGGGTGCTGGCGCGCATCCATAAAGGCACTCGCTTCGTGTATGAGCAGACCCGTGTGAATGACGAAGTCTGGCTGCCGCAGCACTATGAGGCCAAGGTCGACGCGCGCATCGCACTGTTCAAGCACGACAACGAGCTGGATGAGGGCGCCTTCCAGAATTACAGGAAGTTCCGCACATCGGCGAGGATTGTGGGAATAGGCGAAGTGCAGGATCAAAAGATGGCGCACCCCATCGCGCCACCTGCACAGCCACCTGCACAGCGATGAGATCGCGTGCTGTAAGATCCGTAAGCGCAACAAACCGGGGAGATCAATGTCGAAATCGCGTAGGGAATTTTTGACCGTCACGTCGTTGGGAGTGCTGGGGGTGGCGGCGGCTTACCGGAGCCAGGCCCAGAATCCGGAGGATCTGCCGGCGGGTGCCCCACCCGCGTTCGGGGCTGGCCCGCCCGTGGGACCAGACGTC
Organism: uncultured Acidobacteriaceae bacterium; assembly: GCA_963825155.1. GTDB lineage: Bacteria > Acidobacteriota > Terriglobia > Terriglobales > Acidobacteriaceae > Sulfotelmatobacter. The sequence goes on from CAWGRZ010000015.1 coordinate 192,609, forward strand.
TCAGCCACCACCTTCGCCGAAGCCGAAAAGCTGGTGCAGTTTCCGTTGACCGATCCGGAGCGCGTTATGGCCGCTGCCAGCTGGCGCAGAACTCTGGCGTCGGTCTATGAGCGGCGAACCGGGCCGCGAAAACTTGCGCTGGAAGCGACCCTGTCTCCGGCCACGCGATGGGATCCCCTGCTTCCCGGAATCAAGACCGTCGCGCCTCGCGACCAGTTCGTGCGAAGCCACGCTCCCGCGGCTTCCCTGCCCTCAAGTGATGAGGACATCGCATTTTCTTCCGTGACCCAGCTTTCCAGCTGGATTGAAACTCGCGCGCTTACGTCGGAGCGACTGACTCGCATTTATCTCGAGCGGCTGCAGAGATTCAATCCAAAGTTACGTTGCGTTATCACCATCACGCGGGACTTGGCGCTACGGCAGGCCAGTGCGGCCGACGACGAGATTACCCGCGGAAAGTATCGCGGACCGCTGCACGGAATCCCCTGGGGTGCCAAGGATCTGCTGGACACTGCGGGAATTCCGACTACTTATGGCGCCGAGCCTTACCGCGACCGCGTTCCGAGCGACGATGCCGTGGTCGTGCAACGGCTGCACGCGGCAGGCGCAGTGCTTGTGGCCAAGCTTAGCCTCGGCGCGCTCGCCCTGAACGATATTTGGTTTGGCGGCCAGACCATGAATCCGTGGCTGCTGGAAGAAGGGTCCTCAGGATCAAGCGCGGGGCCGGGCGCAGCCACCGCAGCCGGGCTGGTGGGCTTTTCCATTGGCAGCGAAACCGGCGGCAGCATTGTGAGTCCTTCCATGCGCTGCGGTGTAACCGGACTGCGGCCCACTTACGGCCGAGTGCCGCGCACTGGCGCCATGACGCTCTGCTGGTCGCTCGATAAGCTGGGCCCGATGACACGCCATGTGGAAGATGCGCTGCTCGTGTTGCACGCGATCTCCGGGCCCGACGCGAAAGATACGGCGAGCGTGACCAGCCATCTGGACTTCGACGCCAACGCCAGCGTCAACGGGCTGCGGCTGGGCTACTTTCCGGAATGGATGAACGAACGTCCCGCGACCGAGGTGGATCGCGGCGCGCTTGAAATTGCGAAGCGGCTGGGCATGGTGCCAGTGGAGGTCTCGATTCCGAACTGGCCGTACGATTCGCTGAATCTTATTCTGTTCGCGGAAGCCGCGGCCGCATTCGAGGAACTCACGCTGAGCGGCGGACTCAACCAGCTCAAAGCCCAGGTTCCGGACGCGTGGCCCAATCTGTTCCGCCAGGCCCGGTTCCTATCCGCCGTAGACTTTGTGCAGGCCGACCGGCTGCGCCGCAAGGTTGCCGTCGAGATGGCACGCGTGTTTTCGGAGGTAGATTTGCTCCTCGTGCCTTCCCTGCGCGACGAAATGCTGGTCATCACCAACTTCACCGGACATCCGTCGCTCACCCTGCGTGCGGGCTTTGTCGAAGTACGGAAGGCGCGCAGCGATTGGGCGCCCGACCCCAACCATCCCCTGCCGACGTTTACCACGCCGCGACGCGTGCCCCACGGCGTCACCCTGATTGGGCGCTTATTCGACGAAGGAACACTGGGCACCGCCGGAATCGCGCTGGAGCGTGCCCTGGGAGTGGCAGGAGAAAGACCGCCGGGGTTCTAATTCCTCCCTAAACACAGCCGAGCTTCGCTCGGCCGGACAGCCGGTGGCGGCTGTCCCCACATGTTTCGTTGCCACGTCGCGATCTCTCCGAACGTTCGCGCAGAGCCTTCTCGCTTCGGAGGCGAATCGCCGCGTTTATAATAGAAAGATTCTCGGTCGACGAAATTGGCTTCTGTGCGGCCCAAGCCGTGCGCCGGTTCTAGCTGAGGGCTGAGAGCTGACGGCTGAGAGCTGCCTTATGGACTTCAAACTCGTTTCCGCTTACAAGCCGCAAGGCGACCAGGCCTCCGCCATCCAGGCGCTTACCCGCGGCCTCTTCGACCGCGAGCAGCATCAGGTCCTGCTCGGCGTCACGGGGTCGGGCAAGACGTTCACCATGGCCAAAGTGATTGAGGCGCTGAATCGCCCGACCCTGGTCATGGCCCATAACAAGACGCTGGCGGCGCAGCTTTATCACGAGTTCAAGAATTTCTTTCCCCACAACGCGGTCGAATATTTCGTTTCTTACTACGACTACTACCAGCCCGAGGCTTACGTTCCCGCCGCCGACCTCTATATCGAAAAAGAAGCCACCATCAACGACGAACTCGACAAGCTGCGGCTTTCGGCGACGCGGTCTTTATTTGAGCGCCGCGACGCCTTGATCGTAGCGTCGGTGAGTTGCATCTACGGCCTGGGCTCGCCGGAAGCGTATTACGGCATGATGATGTTTCTGGAAAAAGGCCAGAAGATCAAGCGCGAGGACATCACCCGGCGGCTGGTCGATATTCTCTACGAACGCACCAACGGCGACTTCCGGCGCGGAACGTTTCGCGTGCGCGGCGACGTGATTGAAGTCTTCCCCACTTATGACGACATGGCCTACCGCATCGAGTTGTGGGGGGATGAAATTTCTTCGCTCACCCAGATCGATCCTCTCTTTGGCACAGTCAAGCAGAAGTACATGCGGCTGCCGATTTATCCCAAGACGCATTATGTGATGAAAGAAGAAACCCGGGCGTCGGCGGTGGATTCCATCAAGAAAGAGCTGGCGTGGTGGGAAGTGGAGTTGGAGAAGCAGGGGCGGCTGGTCGAGTCGCAGCGCATTCATCAGCGGACCATGTTTGATCTGGAAATGATCAAGGCCATGGGCTTCTGCCATGGCATCGAAAATTATTCGCGGCACTTTACCGGGCGGCTGCCGGGCGAGCCTCCGCCCACGCTGCTGGATTATTTTCCGCGCGACTTTCTGATGTTCATTGACGAATCGCACCAGACGGTGCCGCAGTTGCGCGGCATGTATGCCGGCGACCGCTCGCGTAAGGAAACGCTGGTCGAGTACGGCTTTCGCATGCCTTCGGCCCTGGACAACCGTCCGCTCACCTTTCAGGAGTTCGAACATCGCACCAATCAACTGGTGTACGTTTCGGCCACACCCGGGCCGTATGAACTGACCAAATCGGCAGGCGTGGTGGTGGAGCAGATTATCCGCCCGACGGGATTGATTGATCCGGAAGTGGAAGTGCGTCCCGTGAAGGGGCAGATCGACGATCTGCTGCACGAGATTCGCGCCCGGGTCGAAAAAGGCGAGCGTGTGCTGGTCACCACGCTTGACCAAGCGCATGTCCGAAGACCTGGCCGAGTACTACGGCGAGGTCGGTGTGAAATGCCGCTACATGCATTCCGAAATCGAGACGCTGGAGCGGGTGAAGATTCTGCGTGACCTGCGCAAGGGCGAGTTCGATGTGTTAATCGGCATTAACCTGTTACGCGAGGGATTGGACCTGCCAGAGGTTTCGCTGGTGGCAATTCTGGATGCGGACAAGGAAGGCTTCCTGCGCTCGACGGGATCGCTCATCCAGACCATCGGCCGCTGCGCCCGGCATTTGAATGGCCGGGCAATTCTTTATGCCGATCGCATGACGGATTCCATGAAGCGAGCCATGGATGAAACACTGCGCCGCCGCGCCATCCAAACCGCGTACAACGAAGAGAACGGAATCACGCCCGAGTCGATTGTGCGTCCGCTGGACATGACGCTGGCTGGGATCGTCGCCGCCGATTATGCCGACCTGACCGCCGGCGAATCCGAGGGCATGCCGGAGTTCAAGTCACAGGAAGAAGTGGATGCCTACATCGCGCAAGCTCGAGAGCGACATGCGCGAGGCGGCCAAGAAGTTCGAGTTCGAGAAGGCGGCGAAGCTAAGGGACACGATCAAGGAGTTGCGGACGAAGGAGTTTTTGTTCGCGTAGGTATTTATGACTTCCGTCGATCTTCTATTTCGACGCCTCCTGAAAGAACTCCGTTCCACTTTGGCAGAATATGGATTTCGCCGTAATGGCCAGAACTTCGTGATTGAGTCTTCTGATTGCTGGGGCGTCGTCAACTTCCAGAAGAGCTTGTACTCTTCCGCGCAACAAAAACGATTCACTATCAATGTCGCAATCGCCGCAAAGCGCGTGCTTCGCTTTTACGGCGAGCCGGAAGACAAATCGCCCTTGTACTACAAATGCCATTGGGGGGTTAGACTCGGTGAACTTGTTCCTGGAAGTAGCGACCGATGGTGGACATTGTCAGACGAAGCTTCCTATCCTCCTGTGTTAACTTATGTGAAGGAACTCATCGCAGGTTGGGCCATGCCTATCGTGAAAGATCATTTGACGGAAGAGACTACTCACGCTCTGGGACAAGAATGTCGGCGGCTTCGAATATCCAATGCTCAAACATAAGTCGATATTGTTGGCCGAGCGAGGGAAGTTCGCTGAACTGCCTGCGATCTTCCAACGCATCCGGGAAATCTGCCGAGGAGGTTTGGCCGAACCAGGAGCGGAGCAGCATATTGCTCAGGTAAAGAGAGCGCTTCTGCCTGCAGGTGCAATAGCTCGGTTTTGCGTCTCCGGCCTTACTTCGTCGGCGTTAGATATTCGGCGGGGGTTAAGATCGCTCCTTCCCGCCACGGATGCAACGCCAGCAAATCCTCATCGCCGGTAATGATCACATCAGCTCTCCCGTTCAGCGCAACTTCCAAAAACTTGTCGTCTTTCGGGTCGCGCCATTCGCGCACTAACTGAATAATAGGAACGAATTCGGCGACGCTCCCTAGTTGACGGAGAAAGGCTTCTCGCCGTTCCCGGCTGACGTATCCGTCAAGTTTCGAGCGGTACAGCACCCGGATTAATTCCTCGTATGTAGGCTCGGAAAGAAGCAGGATACCCTGCTCCAACACCAGATTCACGGCCTGCCGTGGGATGGATAGCGGAAAGATTACGCCACTGACAAAGACGTTGGTGTCGACGACGATGCGACTCATAAGCGGCGGAATCGCAACGCTAATCCTTCAGAACATCTGCGAGGATTTCCTCGTTCATGCCGCGTGCGGCAGCCTCTTCGCCGATGCGGTCCATGGTGCGCTGCAGTTCCGCGATGTTGAGCCGGCGCGTTCGCTCGTATTCTTCGGGTGAGATGATCACGGCGACGTCGCGATTGTGGCTGCGGATGACGACGGGTTCGCGCTGTGCCGCATCGATGAGCGCGGCGAAGCGCTGTTTGGCGTCGGTGGCGGAGACGGTCTTCATTTATCTATTATAGACGATGGACATTATGGACAAATTGAGGTCAGTGGCTGCCGCAAGGGCTCGTCCTTTCGGAGCTTGATGCTCTCGATCAGGAGGCTGCCGGGCTTTGCCCGGCTCGTCGAGCGAGTGCGTCCGTCCCCACCTGTTTCGAGGTGTTGCCTGGCCGTACGTTGCGCCAGTAACACTGAGTTCGTGTTACACCGTTTTCGTGTCGTCGAAATCACAGCTTCGTAACGTGACCGTCACCCTGGAAGAGGACGTGGCCCAGTGGGCTCGCATCGAGGCGGCGCGGCGGGATACGAGTGTTTCCCGGCTGCTGGGTGAACTGCTGAAGGAACGCATGACCGCGCAGGACGGCTATGCGCGGGCGATGCGGAGGGCGCTGGGGCGCAAGCCTTTTCTTCAGAGCACCGGCCGCTACCTGACGCGCGAGGAAGCGCATGACCGCTCCCGTCTTCGTTGATTCCAACATATTTCTCTACGCCCTAGACAACGCCGACCCGCGCAAGCAGCGGGTGGCCAGGGATTGGCGCGCCGAACTGTGGAAGAGCCGGCTGGGACGCGTCAGCTTTCAGGTGCTGAACGAGTTCTATGTCAATGCTGTGCGGCTCAAGCCTGCGGCCAGCGACGAGGCTCGCGCGGAGGTTCGCGATCTGCTGGCGTGGAATCCTGTGGTCGTGGACGCGGCCGTGATTGAGCGCGGCTGGAAGCTGCAGGACCGGTATCAGCTTTCGTTCTCGGATTCGCTCATCGTCGCCGCGGCCAAGACTGCGTCGTGCGGATTTCTTCTGACGGACGATCTGCAGAACGGACAGAAGCTGGATGGAGTGGAAGTCGTGAATCCGTTTCTGCGTGGGACGGCGTCGGTGCGGTGACTGGGGTTCGTCCCTTCATGCTTGCAGAAAGCGCTGCCGGGCTTTGGCCGGCGGACAGCAGAGGCGGCTGTCCCTGCACACGTTATCTCCACAAACGCGTTTTGGATGGTCCGCCGGCGGACGAGGGCGTCCGCCGCTCACGTGCTTGGATGCTATCGTCCGTAGGCCGCGCTGGCCGCCATCGGTTTCCGGTGGTAGGTATAGCCGTCGTAGGTTTCGGGGCGGAAGTTCAGGTTGGAGACGCAGAGCTTCTCGGTCTGACTCAGGAAGAGGTATCCGCCGGGTTCGAGGTAAAGATGCAGGCGCTCCAGGAGGGCGATGCGCTGGGCCCGCGAGAGGTGCGGTAGCACGTCCATACAAAAAATGCAGTCAAAGCGGCCAATGTAGACGGGCTTGGTCAGGTTCATCGTGTTGAAGGTGACCAGGCTGCGCAAGCGCGGCTTGACCAGGAGATGCGCGCCGCCGTTCGAACCAGCGTTCGAACTGCCGTTCAAGCCTCCGTTCGATCCGTTGGTCAGTGCGTTGTTCGCGCCCACGCTCGATCCATGCGTCGCCCCGTTTTGCGGTCCTTCTGGCGCGCTGTTCGGCCCACCGTTGGAGCTCCCAATCTTTGAGAAGCAGGCGCGGATGGTCGCCGGAAGCAGGCCCGCCAGGGCGGACTGCGGGTAGAGCCCGCGTTCGGCGACCTCAATCGCCGAGGGCAGCAGATCGCTGCCCACGATATGGATCGACCAATCTTTCGGGCCCAGTGGCATTGCAGCTGCCGCGGAAGTCTCCGCGATGCCGCCGTTGCGGGTGGCCACATTCTTGTCTTTCGCATCCTTGCCGCCATTACCGTTGCTCGACCCATTGCCGGCGCCATTGCCGTTACCGTTGGGCAGCACATCGCACAGCGCCATCGCAATCGAGTACGTCTCTTCTCCGGTGGAACATCCCGCACTCCAGATGCGCAGCGTGCAGGGGCCATCGTCCGACTTGCGGGCGTAGAGTTGCGGAATCACTTGCCGGGCTAGGGCATTCATGGCCCCGGGATGGCGGAAGAAACCGGTATTGGAATTGAGCACACCGTCCAGGAACCGGGGCAGCGCCAAGGGATCCTGATCCGCCGCGCGCAGACGCTCCAGCAAGGCCGCCGGCGATTCCAGTTCCTGACTGTCGAGATACTCGGCCACATGCGCGGCCAGGGCGCTGTTCGGGCAGTCGAGAAGAATTCCGGTATGGCGCTCCACCAGCAGGCGCACCTCAGAGAGTTCGTGCTCGAGAATGGTACGTCCCGCCATCAGTCGATGCATAAGTCCTTCCCTCAAGGGGATGCGCACAAGTTCATCCGCCGAACCGTGAAAGATCGGCGTCGTTCGAGGGGAGGATCAGTTCTCAGTCTCTTAGTCCCCGGCGGCTACAACCGCGTACGACTTGCCGGAGTCTTTCTCTGCTTGCAGTGCGACTACGTTCATTTCTTTTTCCAACGACGAGAAGCGCTGCATGATCTCGTGGATGCGAAGCGCCATGTTGCGAATCGTTTCAATCTGGGCCCGGGTCTGGGCGGAGTGGCTGCCGGGCTCCAGCAGCAGCAGGTCCGAATTCCCCAAAACGGAGGTGAGCGCGTTATTCAGACTATGGCGCATTTCCAGCATGTAGCGTCCTAGGGTGGCCTGGCCCTCAGATGTGGCGCACGCCAGTTCGGCGGCGCGGGCGCGGAATTCGGCGCGCGACCGGTGCACCGCCTCCCCCGCCGCCAAAATCAGGGTTTCGAGCCAGTGCTCGCTGGGCGGCAGAATGGAAATCCGCGGCCAACGCTGGCGCACCAGTTGCGCCGTCGCCACGTCATGGCAGACGCAAAAAATCGGCTGCCCGGTGGAATGCAACGGCTCCAGCACCACCGAAAGCAGTTCCCGGCGCAGTTCGCCAACAATGGCGATGTCAAATACATCCACCGCAAACCGCGGCCATAAGTCACCGCTCAGGAGCGTGAACGCGGGGACGTGGCGCTCCATCTGCCAACGGGCAGTCACCCGCCGGGAAAATTCGGCTTCGTCAGCGATGATCAGTACGGTCGGAGTTTCCACTGGCACACTTTCTTCTGACGACTCGCGGCCTGGCGCTTTCTCTCTTGCGGTCTCGCAAATTTCTACGAACCCTTCAGTTCTTCTTTCCCGGCTGCGACGCGGAATCCGAGTCCCATCCCGGTGTTCCCGAGACTTCAAACTCTGGGGACGGACGGCTCGCAGCGGCGGGCTTGGCCTTGGGCTTTGCAACCACCGCAGGCTTCGCAGCCGCAGGGGGGACAGCACCAGCAGCAGCTGCAGCTTTGGCCGCGACCGGTGCGGGCCCGGCGGTTGCTGCCGGCCTGGGGACAGGTGGTTTCGCCACAGGAGGCTTCGCCGCGGCTGCGGGTTTGCCCTTGGCTTCGGCTTTCGCTCCCGCTGGTTGAGGTTTGCCGCGGCCCAGCGCGTACTCGACTGACGCCCGCAGGTCGACCAGCATGCGCAAGGGCGATCCCGAGGAGTATTCCGCCTGAAACATGACCTTCCACGATTGGCAGATCATGCGCAGGCGGATGATGGGTTCCTGAGCGGAGAACTGAGCGCGGCGGCAATCCACGGTCTGGACGCCTTTTTCTTCCAGTTCGCTTAAGCCGTCGAGGATGATGTTGAGGTCGCCCAGCATCAAGCGGAAGAATACCCGCCGCATGAGGTAGCCAAAGCGGGTGAACGCCACCAGGGCCACCGGCAGATAGAACAGATCGCCGGCCAGACTTTTGGCCTTGCGCCCCTGTTCAAGCACACCGCCGTGAAGAAGTTCGTCGAGCGAGCGGCATCGGCGCGCCGCTTCGAGTACGCGGTCCAGTGCGTTCAGCCAGACCGGCGCCTTCAGTTCCACCTGGCCCAGCACTGGTTCCAGCGACTGCGAGACGTAGGCCAGATCAACTTCCGCATCGTCCAGCCCGGAGGGCGCCAGCTGGCTGAAATACTGCACCAGAAGGAAATCAATCTTGTCGCGGATGGCGTCGGTTTTAGTCGCCTTCGTCAGGAAATGCTGCAGCAGGCCCAGTACGCTGTCCGGCGTCACTACCGAATTGGTCTGCAGAAACTGGCGCAACTGGTGCACCTGAATGCGCTGATCCATCTCCTCCAGCCAGTGGTTCGCCTGTTCGACCGCCTCTTTTCCGGGCGTTTCGACCCCGGCCTCGAGATCGGGGCTGACTGTGCAGATCGATGGCGAACTCACGCGCGAGTTCGAAGTAGATCGGGTACAGCCGGCGGGCCGTGCTCCATTGAGCGGCGAGATCTTGTGCGGGTGTTGAAGAAGTCATGATTTCACGATCCAGTTGGGCACTTCTTTCTTAAAGCGCGCGGCCACGATGGTCTGCCCGGGGTGGTATTGCACCGCAACGACCGAGACTTCGACATCGAGCGTCCCGTCGCTGGTACGCAGGCGAAGGTCGTCGGCAAACTCCAGCGGAGTGCTGCAGGCGAACAGGACTTCGCGGGGGGTGCCGAACTCAATGACGATGCTTTCGCTGAAATTGCCGGCGACCGACCCATCCGCCTGCACCGTACGCGCGAGTTGAACCGGAATCCGCACCGGTGTCGCCTCCGGAAAAAACCGGGCGAGTCCCGGCACAGCGCTGGCATTTTGCGCCGCCCGTCCCGTTGCTGTGGCTTGTTGCGCCAAGCGGATGTAAACCCCCAGCCCAGACTCGCTCTGCCCGTTAAATGCGGTTGGGCTCCCCTCTTCCCGGTTAGGAAGAGCTGTGGGGAGCCGAATTCCGCGGTTCGTAAAAGAAGAAGCAACACGGCAGCCATCTCCCGGAACGGAAGGTCTAGCACTGGGGTGAGTGTATTTTCAGTGAGTTAGGGCGTGTTCATGAGGCGCTGCATGAGTCGCACTCGGCTCCTGGTCTCATCGTGAGACGCCTATCTCACGATTCAACTGCGCAGAGGTCTGTCAGATTCCGAATGCCAAATGGAGCGGACCCCGTCACTGCAACGTATGACTCGACGAGCCAGAGCCAGACGATCCCATACCGATGTTGTAGCGCTTCAGCTTGCGGTACAGAGTGGCGCGGCTGATGCCCAGCATGCGTCCGGCCAGCGCCTTGTCGCCGTTCACTTGCTCGAAGACGCGCTGAATGGTAGCTCGTTCGATGTCCTCGAGGTCAGTAGTGGACATGGGGGCATGCGGAGAGGCGGAGCGCAGGGCTGCCGCGAGATCAGGATCAAGCACCGTCGGCCTTGGTATCGCGTGGCCAAGGGCCGCTCCGGCTGGCGGGGCCCCCGCGGCGATGGCGGGCGGAAGGTCGCCAAGATCGATGATCTGTCCATTGCCCAGCGCCACCGCGCGCTCGATGCAGTTTTCCAGTTCGCGAACATTGCCTGGCCAGTCGTATTGCATGAGGGCCTTCATCGCCGCACTGGTGACGTGCAACTCCGAACCGGCCGCGTAACGTTCCAGGAACCAGTGCACCAGCATGGGAGTGTCGCTGCGGCGCTCGCGCAGGGAGGGCACGTACAAGGTTACGACATTGAGGCGGAAGTACAGATCTTTGCGGAAGGTTCCGTTCTTGTAGGCGGCTTCCAGATCGCGGTTGGTAGCCGCGATCACGCGCACGTCGACCTTAATCCTCTGGTTGCTGCCCACCGGCCGAACTTCTTTTTCCTGCAACACGCGCAGCAACTTGGCCTGCAATTCCAGAGGCAATTCGCCGACTTCATCGAGGAAAATGCTGCCGCCGTCCGCGGCTTGAAACAGTCCCTGCTTCGATTTCAGCGCCCCGGTGAAAGCGCCTTTCTCGTAGCCGAAGAGTTCACTTTCGATCAGCGTGGGCACCAGCGATCCGCAGTCGACCGCAACAAAAGGCCGGCCGGCAAACGCTCCCCGGAAATGCATGGCGCGCGCCACCAGTTCCTTTCCCGTCCCGCTCTCACCGTAGATGAGCACCGGGGTCCGCGTATCTTTCAGGCGCGAAACCATGCGCAGAACATCCTGGATCTTGGCGGAGGAGCCGACGATGCCATGTACTGCGGTTTCTGAATCCATGCGTTGGCGCAGAAATTCATTTTCCTCGACCAGGCGCACTTTCTCCGCCATGCGGCGCAGGAAAAGGCGCAACTCCTCGAGGGGAGAGAACGGCTTGCGTAATGTAGTCGTAGGCGCCCAGTTTCATGGCCTGCACGGCGGTTTCGATGGAACCGTGTCCGGTCATGACCGCGACTTCGGTGCGCGGCAGAAACTTTTTCATCTTCTCCAGGAACTCCAGGCCCGACATGCGCGGCATCACCATGTCGGTGAGAATCATGTGCGCGGGCTGTTCTTCGAGCAGCGCCAGCGCGGACTCGCCGCTTTCCGCCTCCAGGCAGACAAAACCCAGGGCCTCGCCGACCGTGACGCAGAGCTTGCGAATGCTCTGCTCATCGTCCACGATCAGCAGGCGAATGCGAAGGTCGTCTTTGCCGCCGGCGCTGTTCACTGTGCCTTCCCCATGGTCTTGGCCACGACGTCGATAAACTGCTGCACCCGAAACGGTTTCTCCACGCAGGGAGCACCCGTCTCACGCAAGGTCGCGACCGTCTCCTCGTTTGCGATGTCCCCGGTAATAAACACCAGGCGCGCCGCCAGGTCAGGGCGGTTGCGCGCAATCCAGGCATGTACCTGGCCTCCGTCCACGCCGCCAGGCGTGCGCATGTCGGAGACAACTCCGAGAAAGGATCCGTTCTCGAGCAGGCGCAGCGCGTCCACACCCGAATCGCAGCACACGACGGGATATCCGCTGCGCTCGAGAGCGGCTTGCACGTAGGCCATCACGGCCGGCTCATCCTCGATGAGCAGCACAGGCAAAGGAGACGTTTTCAGGGCGGGTAAGCTCATTTTTGTATCACTCCTGCGGCCACACCCATGGAAGCGGTGTGAGAAGTTGCGGGCAGGCGAACGATGAACGTGGCGCCTTGTCCGCCTGGATTGTTGTGACAGAGAATGTCGCCTCCGTGCTCCTTCACGATGCCGTAGCAAATGCTGAGGCCGAGGCCGGTGCCTTTGCCGATTTCCTTCGTGGTGAAGAACGGGTCGAATATCTTGCCGGGATCGGAAATTCCGTCGCCGTTGTCGCAAAACGAAACTTCGACAACATCGCCAGCCTTGGTTGTCATGATCTCGATGCGCGCCGGACGCCCCACTTCGTGCACGGCGTCGTAGGCGTTGTTCAGAATATTGAGGAAGACCTGCTGCAATTGGTGGGCATCGCCCATCACTTCTGGCAATTCCTCGTCGAGATGCTCAATCACCTCGATGCCATGGCTGTGGAAGTCGTAGGAGCGCAACTGCATCGTGCGGCGCAGTATGGAATTCAATTGCACCGCGCTCCGTTGCGGCGGCATCTGGCGGGCAAAACTGAGCAGGTTTTGGACGATCTGCTTGGTGCGCTGGGCCTCCTGCAGAATCACCCGCAAATCTTTGCGGGCGGTTTCCGGCAGCTCCGAATTCTCCATCAGCAGGTCGGCGAACCCGAGAATCGCGGTCAACGGGTTGTTCACTTCGTGGGCGACTCCGGCCACCAGCTGCCCCACCGCCGCCATTTTCTCGGCATGCACTAATTTGTCGCGCAGCACCGCCGAGTCGGTGATGTCGGTCAGCACGGTCACGATACTGGTCACATTTCCCTGCTCGTCGCGCATGGGGCTCAGATTGGCGGAGAACTTTCCGGCCGCGCCGCTGCCGCGCACGATCTGCAACTCCATATTGTCGACCTGCTGGCCGTTCAGGGTGCTCTGCAGCGCATCGGCCAGCGGCCGGACGAAGCTGGGCGCGGCCAGTTCGAGCAAGGGACGCCCTAGTAACTCGCGCTGCTCGAAGCCCGCGTCGTACCAGCGGCGATTGGCATAACTGATCAGGCCCGCCGTGTCCGCCACCAGAATCAGGCTTTGCGTGTTGCTCAGAATCTTGGCGGAGAAATCCCGCTCGCGGTGCAGTTCGGACTGGTAGGTCCGCAAACCGGTCACATCCAGCATCAGTCCGCGAATCTGCAGCACCCGGCCCAGATTGTCGTACATTGCGAAAGCATTGATCAGCACGTGAATCGGGGACCCGTCCCGGCGCCGCAGAGTCGCCTCGAAGTTGCGCAGGTGGCCATTCTCCTTCATGACCTCGGTGTGATGCTCGCGCTGCTCGGGAGAAAAATAGAGCTGCGTGGGAATATCAATCTGCAGCAATTCCTCGCGGCTGCTATATCCCAGCATCCGCACCATGGCATCGTTCACTTCCACAAAACGTCCGCCCGGTGTGCTGAAGAACAGGCCTTCCTGAATGTTGTCGAAGAGTTCGCGGTAGCGCCGTTCCGCTTCGCGGCGGTCGGAAATATCCTTCAACACGTGAATGGTTTGCAGGCCTTCGTCCACCGTTCCATGCACCCGTGAGGTTGAGACCAGAAACGTGCGATCGAAAACCGGATGCACGAATTCGTCGGTATCGTCGGCCATGGCCCGGCAGAACGGGCAGGCGTAAGAAGCGACTTCGCTGTTCAGCGCCAGCAGGGCCCTCATGTCGACGCCGATCAACTCTGCCGGGGGCACCCCGATCATCGCCGCCAGCGAACGATTCACCCGCAGAACTTTCCCCGCCTGGTCGTGCACCACGATGAAATCGGTGATGGCGTCGAAGATCTCCATCCAGTGCCGGTTGGCCTGCTCGATGCGGGTGAAAAGACGGGCGTTTTCCAGCGCCATCGCAGCGTGGCTCGCCATGGTTTCGAGGAAGCCGCGATCTTCCTGATCCAGAGGGCGCGATCGTCCGGAGAGACAGAGCAGTCCCGCCAATTCTCCGTTGGCCCCGGGCAGGCGCACCATCGTGCAATCCCCCCAGCCCAGGCTGGACGCAGCTTCCGCGCCCAGCATTTCTTCGCCCCTGCCGGTAACGATGGCATCGCTATGCCGCGTCACAAATTCGCCCAGAGCCGTCGCGAGTGCGTGGTCAGGCCCGCGCTCGGGTCGCCGATCCGGTCCGCGATCCGCTGCCAGTTCGCCCCCGGAGTGAGTCCCCTCTTGCGGCGTCTCCGCCAGGGTGATGCTTCGATCATTGATGCTTCGATCATCGCTGCTTCGATCATCGCTGCGACCTTTTCCACCATCTTCCCCACCCGGCAATTCCGCACCCGGAAAATTTCTACTGAGCAGATTGTGAATGTCGCCCGGGCCAGCAGAAACTTCGGCTGCCGTTTCCGGCTGGGGATGCAACGCGACCACTTGAAAGCGTCCCTCATGCCCTACGGCGAGCAACCCAGCGCTCGAACCGGTGAGTTCGATGGCGCGGCGCACGAAGCGCCCGGCGAACTCGGGCAGACGCAGGGCCCCGTCAATTTCCCGCGCCAGTTCAATCAGAGCCTCGGCGCGGCGCCGGTGCTGTTCCGACAGGTGCAGATTCCTGGCAACTTCCAGCACCACGGCCACCTGATTGGAGAGAGCGCGGGCGCGGCGAATGTCCTCTTGCGATATGCCCGTGCCATCCAGACGGTCCAGTACCGCGAACATGCCCAGGACTTTTCCACTCGATCCCAACAACGGCACGGCCATAAACTGATGCACCTGGTATTGTGCGATCACGTCGAGGTTGGCTCCGGGAGTTCGGCTGGCCTCGTCGGTCCAGAAAACTTCCTTGCTGCGCAAAGTGCGAGTTGCAACGCCCTCCGGGAAATTCATCGCCACCCGCCGCGGTTCGCCTTTTTCGACTCCGTAACGGACCTGGAAGAGGTCCTCTTCGAGCAGGGCAATAAAGCAACGGCCGTAGCCAAGGAAATCGGCAGCATGCACCACGAAGGCTTGCAGAAAGTGCTCAAGATCGCTGCTGGAACTGAGTTCGGCAGAAATCTCCAGCAACTGGTGTAATTCGTGGGCCTGCGCATGCGCCGTGGCATAGAGTTCGGCGTGGGCCACGGCCACCGCGCCGAAGCCGGCAATGGCCGACACCAGGGCCCTTTCCTCGGCGGTGAAAACTCCGTCCTGCCGCGGATAGACCAGGATCGCGCCCTGCGTGCGCGAAGTCCGCAGCGGCGCGGCGATCAGCATTCCGGGAGAAACCAGATTGCCCAGGGAATGCACCTCGGCGCCAATTGAAAGAGTGATGGGTTCACCGGCCGAGACCGCACGTTGCGCCAGATCGGCGGCGAAGCGCAGGGTCTGCCGGTCGTGGCGGGCGCGAGCCGAGGTGGCCAGTTGCGGCGTCTCTGCGGAGACCGCGCGCAACTCAAAAGGTCCTTCCCGCCGCAGCAGGACGCACACCAGCTTGGTGCGCAACAGCAGTCGCAGGCGATCCGCAAGGGCCTCGATCACAGCCGCGACGTCGGGCGTGCCGTGCAGGGCGTGGGCTACGTCCGCCAGAATTTCGGCGCGGCGCTGCTCTTCGCGCGAAGCCTCACCCAACCGGGTCGCTTCCAGCAGGCTTCCCAGCTGCCCGGCCAGGATCGTAGCCTTGGCCGCGAGATCTTCGCTGAAGAAGTCGTCATCGGAATCGTGCAGAAACGTCACCGCGCCAATCACCTCGTTGAAGACCACCAGCGGGGCCGCCAGGAGCGAGCGTGCGGCAAATTGCGTCGCCGCCGGGAACGTTGCAGCCTGCACGTGATTGGCTAGAATCGTGCGTCGCTGGCGCACCGCTTCCGCGGTAACCGCGCTCTGGTCAGGACGCAAGCGGATTCCGATAAAGCGCTCCGCCAGCTTGCCGTCGGCTTGTTCTCCCACCAGTTCGTCACCCGGGTGGCAGCGCCAAAAATAAACGCCGGAAACCTGGAAAAATTCGCGTGTCGCCCGGCAGAACAACTGGATCAGCGAACTGGTGTCCGCCCGCTCGCTTGCCTTGGCAGCAATACGCAGCAGAAGTTTCTGGAAGGCCTCATCGGAGCCCGGGATATGACTTTCCCCGGAGGAATGAGCGGGCCACCGCCAGAAATGCTGAGTGCTTCGCCGATCGTAGAAGGAAAGTCTTCGCGATTCACAAGTGCTTGAATCTAATGGGAAACTATCTGTCATCTCAATTTGAGTCAAGGGAAATGGGCGAAGGGGGTGCCTTGGTGTGAAATCCCGAGACTTTGGTGAGATAACATCTCAGATTGAGAAGTATAGGCGCACCAGGCCGGAATGAGACTGGCTTAATCTCGTGTCGTCGCATTCCCGTCTCAGATCGAATACGTAAGTCATCTATTTTCCATACACATACGACACATTACTTCGGTTTTCTCCGCAAGGCACGGGTGGCCCGCCTGTTGCACGCTCAGGGTCACCAGCTTTCTATCCAGGAGGAACTGTGTCTCAAAGAATCGCCACGGCGTTGTTGGCCGTGCTGACCCTGGCCATGGTAGTCGGGCCAGATCCAAGGCAGTGCCCAGACGCAGAGCGAAGAGATTGTCCGTCGGGCCAAGAGCAAGGTGGAGCCCATCTATCCCGACTTGGCGCGAAGGATGAACATCTCGGGCACGGTCAAAATTGAGGTGGTGGTCGCGCCCAATGGAACGGTGAAAGACGCCCGGGTGGTAGGTGGACACCCGGTTCTGGCCAACGCCGCGCTCGACGCCGCCAAGAAATGGCGTTTCGAACCGGCAGCGGCAGAGAACACTGGAGTGATTGATTTCAAGTTTGAGCCGCGGTAGCGGCACGTAGCCGCCGAGGAGATAGGGCATGACGATCGGGAAAAAGCTGTACGTGAATTTCGGAATCATTCTGACGATGGTTTTGGTGCTGTTCCTGGTGAACTGGACCGCCGTCCAACGGGAGCATTCGGCCAAGGCCGCCGCGGCGGCGTCGCTGGAACTGGCCGACTCCACCAATGCGGTCCGCTTCCAGATGATGCAGAACCGGCTCTACCTGAGCAACTACCTGCTCAGCGGCGACACCCGCGAAGTGGACCGCATGAACGAGGGCCTGCGCACCTTGAACGAGAAGCTGGAACAGGGCAAATCGCTGGCCAATTCCGATCAGGTCAAGAACGCCTTGACCAAAGTGCAGCAACTGGAGCAGTCCTGGGGCAAGGAATTCGCCCAGCCCCTGATCGAGAAGCGGAAGGATGTCGACTCGGGCAACGCCACCGTCGCCGAACTCCAGATTTACTATTTGCAGAAGGACGCCTCCTCCTGGGTAAAAAATTCGACTGACGCCCTGGACGTCGCCGACATCGAGAACCGCAAACTGGTGGATGAGCGTCGCAAGTCGGATGAGACCGCTGCCACCGCGACCATCATCGTGTCCCTGCTGAGCACCATGCTGGCCCTCTCTCTGGGCGTGGTCATCGCTTACCGTACCGCCCGCGCCATCACCCAGCCACTCGGCAACCTGATGAATGTGGCCCGCGGCATCGGCAACACCGGCGATCTCGAACACAACATTGACGTAACCCGGACCGATGAAATCGGAGAACTGGCCCGCACCTTCGCCAAGATGGTCACTTACCTCAAGGAGATGGCGGGAGTTTCCGAAGCCATCGCCGGCGGCGACCTCAGGGTGGAGGTGAAGCCCCGTTCGTCGCACGATACCCTGGGCAACGCTTTCGCCAGCATGGTGGAAGGCCTGGCCGGGCTGGTACGCAGCGTTCGCGATGCCTCGTCGCAAGTGGCCAGCGCCTCCACCCAGGTCGCCGGCGCCTCCGAAGACTCGGCCAAGATCGGATTGCAGGCGTCTTCTGCCATTGATGAAGTCACCAGCACCATGCACGAGATGAGCGTCAACGTGCAGAACATGGTGAAGAGCACGCAGGTGCAGGCCTCCAGCGTCAGCGAGACCTCCGCCTCCATCGACCAGATGGTGGCCTCGATTCAGCGCGTGGCCGACACCGCCAAGGTGCTGCTCGACATCTCCAACCGTTCCCGCGAGGAAGTGCACAGCGGCATCGCCACCATGGAGAAGGCGACCGACGGCCTGAACCGCATCAACACCACCATCAACTCTTCCGGCGAAATCATTGGCGCCCTGGGACAACGCGCCGACGACATCGGCAAGATCATCGAGGTCATCGACGATCTGGCCGAGCAGACCAATCTGCTGGCCCTGAACGCCGCCATCGAAGCGGCCCGCGCCGGTGAACATGGCCTGGGCTTTGCCGTGGTCGCCGACGAAGTCCGCAAGCTGGCGGAAAAATCGGCGCAGTCCACCAAGGAAATCTCAGAGCTCATCCAGAGCATTCAGAAGGAAGCCCGCAAGGCGGTCGAGAACATGGACCGCTCCACCGGCATCGTCAACGAGGGACTGGAACTGGGCGGAGAGCTGAACTCGGCGTTGAGGAAGATCTCGAACGTGGTCACCGAGGTCTACAAGTTCGCCCAGGAGATCGGCGCCGCCACCAACGAACAGTCGCATGGCTCGTCGCAGATCGCGCGCGCCACCACGCGGCTCAACGAAATCACCCACGAAATCAACTCCGCGGTGGAGGAGCAGGCTTCCGGAGCGCAGGCCGTGGTCAAGGCCATGGAGCGCATGCGCGAACTGGTGCAGCAGTCCACTTCCGGTTCGACCGAACTGGCAGCGTCGTCGGAGCAGATGTCGAAGATGTCGCGCGGCCTGCTGGAATCGCTCGACCGCTTTGCCCTCGAACAAGACCGCACAGCACCAGCGGGGATTCATCCGGGCGCGGAGCCAGGCGCGCTGCCGCGGGGGCGCAGTTCTAAGGTCTGCTGTCGGAGGAGCCGGAACCGATGAGCCGTGAACTTCATATCGTGGGCTTTCAGGTGGGACGCGAGACCTATGGCGTGCCCATCACGTCCCTGCACGAAATCGTGCGGGTGCCCGAGATTACTGCCGTGCCCGATGCGCCCGACTATCTGGAGGGCGTGATTAACCTGCGCGGCAAAATTGTCTCCGTTATGGACCTGCGCAAGCGCTTCGGAGAAAAGCAGGTCGCCCTCCGGAAGCAAAATCGCATTCTGGTCGTCGAGCATGCGGGACGACTGGCCGGGCTGATCGTGGACTCGGCCTCCGAGGTGCTGAAGATTCCGGCCGACGCCGTGGAAGCCGCTCCCGCCGTGTTTCAGGAAGGCGGCCTGAATTGCGTGACCGGACTGGGCAAGGTTGCCGGACGCCTGGTGGTGCTGCTCGACATGAGCAAGCTTCTCGCCCCGGGCAGTCTGCAGGCCAAGAGCGAGACCGGCGAAAAAAAGACCGCCGCGAAAGCCGAAGCCAGAGGCGCAGCGGCGCGTTAACCGCAGTGAAGCAATGAAGTGAATACTGAAGTGACGTGATGAAGCAAAGCACTGAAGCTAAGCACTGAAGCTAAGTACCGATGCTGTGGGTTTGCACGCCGCCGGTCAGCGGCCAGCGAGAACGAGAGCAAGCATGAGCACATCCGGAGCCGCACCTGCTCCCATATTGACGGACGCGGAACTCAAGCTGTTGCAGGCGCTGGTTTACCAGGAGTGCGGGATGCACTTCGACGAGCGCCGCACGCATTTTCTCCAGGACCGCCTGCTGCGCCGCCTGAAGGAGTGCCGCGCCGACTCTTTCTATGCCTACTACCGGCTGCTGATCAGCCGCGAGGGCAAGGACGAACTGGCCAAGCTGCTGGAGAACCTGACCGTCAACGAGACCAGCTTCTTCCGCCACAAGGCGCAACTGGATTTGTTTCAGAAAACCGTATTGGAAGAAGTGTTCAAACAGAAGAGCGCCCGGCGCGAATATTCCATCCGCATTTGGAGTGCCGGCTGCTCGACCGGGCAGGAGGCTTACACCCTGGCCATGCTCGTCACCGACGCGCTGGCCTATTACTACCTGCGCAATCCCCTGCCCATGGACTTGCCCCTTCCCAAGCCGCTGGTGCCGCCGCCCTGGCGCTTGGAGATTCTGGCCAGCGACATCAGTTACTCCGTATTGCGCGCGGGACAGGAAGGCACCTACAGCGAGAACCAGATGTCCATGGTCGATTACGGCTACCGCCTGCGCTACTTCGACAAAGTCGGCGAACGCTACGCCATCAAAAAGGCGCTCAAGGAAATGGTGCATTTCGACTTTCATAACCTGAAGACGGAGTACCTGCCACAGCGCAATGACGTGATCTTCTGCCGCAACGTAATGATGTACTTCGATGAGGCTGAGCAGAAGCGGCTGATCGAAAAGTTCTACCGCTGCTTGAACAACAACGGTTATCTGTTCGTAGGTCACGCGGAAAGCCTGCTGGGCTTGACCAAGAAGTTCCACATGGTGCACAAGGACAGCGGCACCGCTTACCAGCGAGTTGAGGTGAGAGATTAAGCCATGACGCATTCCCCCGATGAGCGTGGCGCGGAACTGCGGGAGCTCTTCTTTGAGACTTCCCTGGAACTGCTGCAGGCGCTGAACGACGAAGCGCTGAAGCTGGAGAAGAAACCCGGCGACGAGGAAATCGTGCGGGTGATCCGGCGTACGGTGCATACCCTGAAAGGCGACTCTGCCGCCTGCGGGCTGCGCGAGTTGAGCGAACTGGCCCACCAGTTCGAGGACGCCTTGTCGCTCGAAGGCACGGCCACACAAACGGCTGTGGCCGAAATTGCCTTCGCCGCCGCCGACGTTTTTACCGAGATGATCGCGGCCTATCGTGCCGGCCGCAAATTACCCTCCACCAAGAGCCTGAGCAAGAAGATTCACGATCTGACCGCCACGCCGGTGGCCGGGAAAACCCGCCGCTCCCGGAAGACCGCAGGCAAAACCACGGCGGCCCGGACATCGGCGGCCAAAACCTCCGCCAAGTCCGCCGCAGCCTGGACCGAGTACGAACAACTGGCCATGACCAAGGCGCAAGCCGGCGGCCTGGCCGTCTATCACGTCCTGGTCAAGATCGATCCCCACTGCGCCATGCCCATTGCCGGGCGCCAGTTGATCCACAACGCTCTGGGCGCTGTGGGGCAAGTGGTAGCGGTTCGCCCTGACGCCAAGTCGCCGGCAGCCTCCAAGCAAGTCGAATTCGTGCTGGCCAGCACCCAGACCGTCGAACAGATCGCGGCCAAGGGACGCATTCCAACCATCGCCGAGGATGTGACGGTGGAGTTGATGCTCGCCCCCAGTCCAGCTCCGAAGAAAGCGTCCGACGGGGCGGTGGCCGCACCAGCACCCCTTGCCAGTGAAGATCAGCCGGATCCTGACGAGAGTTCTGCTCAAGCGCCCGTACTTGCGTCCCCGGTGACCGAGACTGCCGGCGTCCACGCGTTGCAAGAGAACATCCTGCGGGTGGAAGCCGGGCGCATCGACAGCGTGCTCAACCTGGTCGGCGAACTGATTATCGGCAAGTCGATGTTGCAGCAGGCGCTCAACGAATTCTCCAAGCGTTATCCCAAAGAACTGCTGCGTGGCAAGTTCTCCGATGCCATGGCTTTCCAGGCGCGGGTGCTCAACGATCTGCAGCGCTCGGTCATGAAGATTCGCATGGTGCCGGTGGACCAGTTGTTCCGGCGCTTTCCGCGCATGGTGCGCGACGTCTCCCGGCAATGCGGCCGCGAGGTGGAACTGGTGCTCAGCGGGCAGGACACCGATCTCGACAAAGGCATTCTCGACGCCATCGCCGAGCCCCTCACTCACCTGGTTCGCAACGCCGTAAGCCACGGCATTGAGCCTGCCGAAGAGCGCCGCAAGCTGGGCAAGGCACCGCAGGGGGTCATCCGGCTGAACGCGTATCACCACGGCAACCAGGTAGTGGTCGAAGTCAGCGACGACGGCCGCGGCATCGATGCCCAGAAGATTCGGGCCAAGGCCATTGAGCTGGGCCTCACCACGGCGGAAGAAGCTGGGCGCCTGAACGATACCGAGACCCTCGACTTCATCTTCCGCCCCGGCTTCAGCACTGCCGAACAGGTCACCGAAGTCTCCGGCCGCGGCGTGGGCATGGATGTGGTTCAGAGCGTGCTGCACCGCTTGAAAGCGTCCATCAGTGTGGAGACTCATCCCGGACAAGGCACCACGTTCCGGCTCAAGCTGCCACTCACCCTGGCCATCATCAAGGCCCTGCTGTTCTGGGTGGAGCAGCGCCTGTATGCCGTCCCCCTGAACGCAGTCATGGAGATCGCGCGCACTGCCGAATCGGAAGTACACCAGGTCGACAACTATGAGGTCCTGCAGTTACGCAACCAGGTGCTGCCGCTGCTGCGCCTGGGACGGCCGGTGGCTGTCGGAGATCACAAGTCCAAGTTGTTCGTGCTCGTCATTCTGGTGGCAGAGAGGAAGTACGGTTTGATCGTTGATGCGCTGGAAGGCGAAGAAGAATTAGTGATCAAGGCATTGGACGACCAGACATTCTCCACCGATCTGGTCTCTGGCGCCTCCATTCTGGGCGACGGGCGGGTGGTGCTGATTCTCAACCTGCCCGCCGTGGTGGAGCATGTTGCCCGCTGGCGGCCTGAGAAAGCAGGACAGGCCAATTCCGGCCTGTTGCTGAACTACACCGACCGCTTGCGGCTGGCCCTGACGCCGACCGTAGGAGGCCAGGCATGAAGCAGGATCCCGTGCGCGTGCTGGTGGTCGACGATTCCGCGCTGATGCGGAAGCTGATTCCGCAGATGCTGGCCGCCGATGAGTCCATCGAGGTGGTGGGCACCGCGATGGACGGCACTTTCTGCCTCAAGAAGATCGAGGAACTGAAACCCAACGTGGTGACGCTGGATCTCGAAATGCCCGGCATGAACGGCATCGACACGCTCAAAGAAATTATGCGGCGGCAACCGGTGCCCGTCATCGTGTTCAGTTCTCACAGCATCGAAGGCGCGTCCGTCACCATGAAGGCTCTGGGCTTGGGTGCGTTCGATTTCGTCACCAAGCCCAAAGACGCCTCCGCCCACATGGCGGAGACCGCCAAGGAATTGATTGCGAAGGTAAAGGCCGCGGCCGAGTGCAAGTTGAAGCCGCGAATGCTGCCGGGAATTCCGCCCAAGCCCGAGAAAGTTTCGGCTGCCTCCGGAACCCCAACCAAAGTCGTCGCGATCGGCGTTTCCACCGGGGGGCCACAGGCCCTGGAGTATGTGCTGTCGCAACTGCCGGGAGACTTTCCCGGAGTCATCGTCGTCGTGCAGCACATGCCGGACGGATTTACCGACATGTTTGCCCGGCGCCTGGACGAAGTCTGCCCCTTGCGGGTGAAAGAAGCGCAGTCTGGAGATCTGCTGCTGCCCGGGCGCGTCTTGATCTGTCCCGGAAGCCGCCACATGAAGGTCAAACGTCTGCCCCTGGGAGACGTCGTGGTGCTCAGCGATGAGCCCCGGGTGAACGGGCACCGTCCCAGCGCGGATGTGCTGCTTCGCAGCGTGGCCGAGGAGTTCGGTCCCAGGCCGTCGGGCTGTTGATGACCGGGATGGGCGACGACGGCGCCGAAGGCTTGGGCGCGGTAAAGAAGGAGGGCGGCATGACCATTGCGCAGAGTGAGGAATCCTGCGTGGTATACGGCATGCCGAAGGCGGCGATCGAACGGGGATATGCCATCCGCGTGGTCGCTTTGGACGTGATGGGGGCAACCCTACAGGCGCTCTGCGGCCGCGCCAGTTCCGAAATGGGGTCCGCCAGCCGGGCACGTGCCGGAAACTGAGATTCGGCCCAGACAGCCCGTGACCAGCGTGATCTGGTTCGGGAAGGCTGGGCATGATATGCAGTAGACAGGGGAGGTCGGTTATGGAGCAGTTTGCACCAGTGAAACGCAGCAAGGACGGGCAGCCGGTCCGCTATTTGATCGTGGACGACTCCGTGTTTGCCCGCAAGAACCTGGCCCGCATGATCGAAACGTTCGGCGGGCAGGTGGCGGCTGAGGCCGGCGACGGCTTGACCGCCATCAGCGAGTTCGACCGCACGCATCCTGACATCGTGCTCATGGACATCACCATGCCACAGATGGAAGGGATCGAAGCGGCCGAACGGATTGTGCAACAGCATCCGGAGGCCCGCATTGTGATGGTTTCGTCGGTGGGCTACCAGGAAAACATTGTGGCGGCGCTGCAGCGTGGCGCGCGCCATTTCGTGCAGAAACCGGTGAAGCCGGAAGTCCTGTACGAAGTCATCAAGTACGTGCTGGGCGAAGACGGCGCCGTGGCCAGTGCGGCCGGAGCGGGAGTCTAATACATGAAGATGGAACTGATCCAGCCTTTCATCAACGCGGCGGACGCCGTGTTGTCGCAAGGACTGCAGGGCACCACCAAGGTGGGCAATCTCACCATGGAGGAGGAGGCCTACCGCCGCAAAGGTGTGGCGGGCATGATCGCATTGACGGGCGACATTGAGGGCCGGATCATTCTCGATCTCGAACCGCAGACGGCGGTCAAGGTCGCGAGTCACTACGCCGGCGCCGAATTGCCCGAATCCGACGCGCTGATCAAAGAAACCATCTTCGAGCTGGCCAACCAGGTCGTGGGCAACGCCATCTCCGCGCTCAACGACCAGGGCTTCCATTTCCGCGTACATCCCCCACTGCTGCTTACCGCTCACGAGGGCGATAAGACCAGCGAGGACGTGGAAGCATTGATGATCTGCTTTGAGACTTCCCTGGGCAACGTCTTCATGAACGTCGCGCTGCGCTACAACAAACGGCGGATGGCCGACCATGCGGCGCTGGGAGCCTGATTCCAGGCGCCCGGCACGGCAACAACCGGCTTGCAATCGGACGCGGAGACCACACTCGGCATGTTCGAAAGGTAGATGTTCGAAAGGTAGATACCCTCCGCACTATTTTTTTTTGCCGAAGCGGCCAAGTTCCTGATTACGCTCCACTTGCCCTGCTCCGATATCCTCTGAAGGCGACAAAATATTGCCAATAAACGAGTTATCGGCAAAATATTCCGGAGTAAGGAGTTAGCGGTCTCTTCCTGTCGATTCAGTAGCCTGCCCGTCACGGCCAGGTCGTGGCTGATGGGATCGTTGCTGATGCGATCAGTGCTGATGCGACTGCGCACGGTTCCATTTTGAGCTGTCTGTATGCTCGGTCAAGGTTGTGCGTCACAAGGGAGAGATTTATTTCTGTGGAAGGCTGTGGAAAACGCACCCGGTCCTCCCCTTCGCCGAAAATTGGAGACGTCCCGTCTGGCCCCAGTTTTTCCAGTTTTTCACCGCACCGGCTCCAACGTCATCCTGTGCAAATCTCCTGCTGCCGTCATGCACGAAATTCCGAGCCTTCGAGAGATCGAGAAGACTGGGGCAGCCAGTTTCCTGTTGCGATGGGAGAAATGCAAAGTTGGGCCGGCCCCATAAACGCTAACGTGAGCCGGGCGAGCTAGAAGTCGACCCTCCCCGCCGGTTTCTGCGGTAGCTTCCGGTTTGCCGACAAACCACCCAGAATCGTCGCCTTACTGCGACGGCTTGCTCAGGGCTATAATTCCACGCACGGATGGCCCTTACCTCTGGCTCGAAGCTCGGACCCTATGAAATCCAGTCACCGCTGGGTGCTGGCGGCATGGGTGAGGTGTACCGAGCCGTGGACACGCGTCTTGACCGTACGGTCGCCATCAAGGTTTTGCCGGCGCATCTTTCCTCTGATCCGGAACTAAAACAACGCCTGGAGCGGGAAGCCAAGACGATCTCCTCGCTGCAACATGTCAATATCTGCACGCTCTACGACATCGGCACTCAGGGCGACACGGATTTTCTGGTCATGGAGTATCTGGAGGGCCAGACTCTGGCCGACCGCTTGCAAAAAGGTCCGCTGCCAATCGATCAACTTCTGAAGATTGCGACAGAAATCGCGCAGGCTCTTGAAAAGGCGCATCAACGAGGCATTATCCATCGCGATCTGAAGCCAGCGAACGTCATGCTGACACAAGCTGGAGCCAAGCTAATGGATTTCGGGCTGGCAAAACCGAAGTTGCCGAATGCCTCGCAAGCTTTGGGTACGTTCACTCCCTCCACGCCGACGATGAACCTCGCTTCGTTGACCTCTGCTGCGTCCCCGCTGACCCAGAAAGGTTCGATCGTCGGGACGTTCCAATACATGGCGCCTGAGGTGTTGCAGGGGGCAGATTCCGACGCCCGCAGCGACGTCTTCAGTCTGGGCTGCGTTCTCTATGAAATGGTCACTGGACGCCGCGCCTTCGAGGGCAAAACCCAGCTCAGCGTGATGAGCGCAATCCTGGAAAAAGATCCCGAGCCGCTAGCGAACGTGCAGCCCACTTCACCGGCGGCTCTTGACTACACGGTGCGGAGCTGTCTCGAGAAAAATCCTGACGAGCGCATCCAGACTGCGCACGACGTCAAGCTGCAACTGGCATGGATTGCGACCTCCAGTTCGCAGGCGGGTGCGCCGACGCTGCCTTCTTCGAAGCCGCGCCCCACGTTGTTGCTGGCTGCAATCGCAGTCCTTGCACTCGCGGTGATCGCGCTGACGGTAGCGCTGCTGTGGTCTGCGCCGGCACGGCGTGTACTGCGCGTGAATCTTCTTCCACCCGAAGGAACCCGCTTCGAAACGCTCTACCGAAACGGGGCCCCGGCGCTATCTCCCGACGGCACGCATCTCGCGTTCATCGCGCAGAAAGACGGCCGGAACTCGCTGTGGCTGCGCTCGCTCGACCGGCTCGACGCCACGCCTGTGCGCGGCACCGACGACGCCTTCTTTCCCTTCTGGTCACCCGACGGGACTGCGGTGGCGTTTTTCATGCAGGGCAAACTGTGGCGAACCGATCTGAACGGAGACTCGCCCACTCCGATCTGTGACGCGCCGGAAGCCCGCGGCGGTTCGTGGGGTAGCGGCAGCGTGATCGTGTTCGCGCCCTCGTTCGGAGGGCCGCTCTTCCAGGTTCCGGCAACTGGGGGAAAACCCAGGCCGGTCACCAGCGTTTCGGTGTCGTCCAGCAACATTTCGGACCGCTGGCCTTCCTTCCTGCCTGATGGAAAGCATTTCTTGTTTCTGAACAGCCCTTACGGCAACGCGGCCGATCAGAATGAGGTTCACTTGGGCTCGCTCGACGGCGGCGAGCAGCTAGTGCTGCGGGGAAAATTCTACGGCGCACAATATGCCGCTGGGCGGTTGTTGGCGGTGCGCGACGGATCGCTGCTGGCCTGGAAGTTTGACGCTTCCAGCGGAAAGGTCTCAGGTGATTCCATACCGATTGTCGATAAGGTCGCATCCGACGAGATCACGGCGTTGTCGGTTTTTTCTGTTTCCGCACAGGGCACGTTGATCTATCAGTTGGGCACAGGCTCCAACGGCGATCGTCACGTTTGGATGGATGCCACCGGCAAGGAGCTTTCCCAACTCTCTGAACCGATCGTCTACGGCCCCACCCGCATTTCCCCTGATGGTTCGCGGATCGCGACGCCGGTGATCAGCCAGTTCGGCAACTCCCCGCTTTGGATCTGGGACTTGGCCGGCGGCACGCGCAGCATGGTCTCTTCGGCCAAGGAGTATGTGGATGCCACGGTCTGGTCGGCGGATGGCCGAACTCTTTACTTCGACATCTTCAGCCCGGATTCGCACAACGAACTGCACGCGGCGGTGGCCGACGGCTCGCAGCACGAGCGCACTCTGATCAAGTCCGACCGTAACCTGTTGCCCGTGGACGTGACCAGCGACGGAAAGTGGCTTCTATACGAGGAGGCAAAAGTCGGCGAACTAACCGACGCCGAGCTCAAAGCGTTTCCCCTTGTGTCTGGCCTGCAGCCTTTTACTGTGTTGGACCCGGTGGCCGACAGCAGCAACGCCCGGCTCAAACCCGGCTCCAACGACTGGCTCGCCTACCAGTCGAATCAATCCGGGCGCGCCCAGGTTTATCTGACGCGCTTCCCGCACGCCGGCGCCAAATATCAGGTCTCGAAAGACGGCGGTGTGCAGCCGGTGTGGAGCAAGGACGGCAAAACGCTCTACTACCTCGATCCCTACAGAAAACTCACGGCCGTAGATATTCAGACGTCCGGGGAGGCAGTGCAGATTGGCGCGGCCAAAGCCTTGTTTACGACCCGCATTCGCCACTCCATTCCAACCGAGGCGTACGACGTCGCGCGCGACGGCAGATTCCTAGTGGTGGACTCGATCACCGAGAGCACGGCGCCGCTGGTGCTGGTCACAAACTGGGACGCGGAACTGAAGAAATGAGCCCCACTGCGCAATCGGAAATTTGGAGAACTCTCGTTTGGCCTTCGGCGGAACTAATCCTGGATAACGGGCAAACCGGAAGTAATTCTCAAGTTAGCGCTTCTGTGGGCCACAAACAAACACAAGGTCCCTCCACTCCGTACATCATCGCGTTCGCGATGATCTCCTCCGGTCGGGATGACAGAGCGTGAACATCCCCACTCAAGCCAAAATTGGGCTTGAGTGGGCCCCACGCGCCACATGGGTTTTTCGGCGGCTGCGATTGAAAACCGATTCGAGGAAAACCCCCACGTCTCGCGAAGTGCGCGAGACATGGGGCACCCGGCCAGTGATCACAGTATATTGTCCGAGAAGCGACGACCTGATGAACGTCCACCGCCATCAGCAGCGCTCGTACTGCTCACCTCAGAGCGTGCTTCAGGAAATCGAAAATTGATCAACGCGAACACAAATACATATCCGAGCAGTGTGACGACACTGCCCTCTGGTCCCGCGGTTCCACCAGTCATCCATTTGGAACCTTGGAACGATGGGTTCAGCAAGTGCCCGGCAACCGTGACGCCGGAGTCAGAGACTCCATACAGGAAACTCTGAGCCCAATCCCACGCCGCGTGTATGCCAATGGCGAACCACAAATTGCCGGTCCGTCGTAGCGTAAAAGCCAGCAGAAGACCCACTATGACGAGATTCACCGAACCCAACCAGTTCTCTCCAGCATTGACGGCAAGGTGAATACCCCCAAAGAGCAAAGCCAAAAGCGCCGCCGCCGGCCAGAAGCCAAGCCCCCGCGTCAGCGCAAAGAGAGCGTATCCGTTAAAGGCAAACCCTTCGGCGACGCCGACCATTGCGAAAAGGACTGCCCACAGTACCGCGAATGCCGGAATCTTTTCTGGCGTAAGGCCAAGCGAACCAAAATGGAAATTGCCGCTCGCCCTCAGCACCAACAGCATGCCGGTCATGAGAGTGAAGCCCCAGAGTAGTCCTTCCAAGAATCGCGCGGCGAATGCGCCTCGGAGGGGAAGTCCGTACTGAGCAAAGCTGCGTTTCTCGAATCGCGCAAAGATGGCGCTGGTAACAAGCACTCCAAACAGGAAGACGCTTTCGTTCAATAACCCACGACCAGGCGTCAAGACGTTCGTGACGGGATGCGGCAACCTTAACAGCGCACGGATCGCCCGAATCGCTAGTACCAAAGCGAAGATAAGGGAAGCGAGTAGACAGTAAAACAGCAGCACTCTCCACCCCGACCGCACTCCATTCAAACCGATGAAGACTCTTTTGAGTGATGAAGTCTTAGGCGAATTCTGGGTGCCGGTTGTGGTCTGCTGAAGAGCGGGCGTTGGAGGGCGTTGGCTTTCCATCGGCGCGATGATCGGCTCATTATAGGGCCATTGTGGCTGCCGCCCGTGAAAACTAATTTCTCTTGACAAGTGTACCCTTGAAGTAATCCGGTGAGAGGGAGGAGAGAATTGGCTTGTTGAGAGTGATCGCAATACGTCTGAGTCACGGGCAAACCGGAAGTAATTCTCAAGTTAGCGCTTCTGTGGGCCACAAACAAACACAAGGTCCCTCCACTCCGTACATCATCGCGTTCGCGATGATCTCCTCCGGTCGGGATGACAGAGCGTGAACATCCCCACTCAAGCCAAAACTGGGCTTGAGTGGGCCCCACGCGCCACATGGGTTTTTCGGCGGCTGCGATTGAAAACCGCTTCGAGGAAAACCCCCACGTCTCGCGAAGTGCGCGAGACATGGGGCACCCGGCAGTTTCTGTGAGGGTGCAAGTGAGCATAAGGGCACATCATCGCAATCGTCGCTATGATGACTCAGGTCTACCGGTAGATATGGGATCACCTAGGTAGCAGGAAGGTGCAGGCTAGCCGAACAGCGATTGCGTGGCGTGCGCCCAAGTCGGGCTGCCGAGCAGAGCGACGCGCGCGGCGACGCCCAGCACGAGCAGCGCCAGCCCCCACCAGTACACCGGGTGGACGCGCCCGCGTGACCACCGGTCGTACACCGCGCCGGCGATGGGGAACACGAGCATGAGGCCGTAGGAGACCAGTGCTCCAAGGGCCAGGACGCCGGGCCAGCGCACCAGCGCCGCGGCCATCAGGCAGGTGGAGGCGAGAATCATCAGGCGCTTGTGCTTGTCCTTGTCGTTGCGCCAGAGGACGGCGCCGAGGAAAAAGATGGCGAAGGTCGTGATGTCACCGAAGGGGATGGCGATGAAGTTCCACGGCTTGGCGCCGGGAGGGACCGCGCCGAGCCGCGCCGCTTCGACCGCGGTGCGACCGCCGACCACGATCATTGCCGCCGCCAGAGCCACCCCGAAGTAGCCGAGCTTGCGATGCACTTTCACGCGGTGCGTCGCGACCAAGTTCGTCTGCACAATGAACAGGACCAGCCACGACATGAACAGCAGCGCGTGCAGGTGCACGGTTGCGTTCGGAACGCGGCCGGTAATGGTTGTCGCATGCCCGGAGATCAGGCCGAGAAAGTACGTCCGCGAGAAGCCGACCAGAGCGGTGAACAGCATCACGATGGCCATGCCGGTGTAGAACTTGCGGTCGGGCACCACGCGCGAGACGAGCGAACCGGGAGAAGCAACGGTGGCCATGGAGGCCAACGATATTAGCACGGGTCGCCGGTCGGCAGCACGTGGGTACCCGATCCCAACGCAAGTTTCAGCGGGACACTCCATTTCACCCACGTTTACATCAGGCGAAATGGCAAATGGATGCCGGCGGCGTTGCACAATCAAATGCCACGCCCACCTGCTCAAGCAACCTATTGAGAAATAGGTCGACGAGAAATGTCTCGTAGGTCTTCCGGGGCTTCGCGGATGGATTACGAGCAAACCGGAAGTAATTCTCAAGTTAGTGCTTCTGCTGGGCCGCTCCCCAAAAAACATCAGGTCCCTCCACTCCGTACATCATCGCGTTCGCGATGATTTCCTCCGGTCGGGATGACAGAGCGTGAACATCCCCGCTCAAGCCAAAATCGGGCTTGAGTGGGCCACGCGCCACATGGGTTTTTCGGCGGCTGCGATTGAAAACGATTCGGGGAAAACCCCCACGTCTCGCGAAGTGCGCGAGACATGGGGCACCCGGCAGCACCTATGGCTTTACGCGGCCCTGGAAGGGCAGCTCTTCCACGGTGGCGCATTCTTCATCGCAGCGCTAAGACGCTGCGCCACCCAAAAACCTTCTTGAAGAACATGGGGACTGGAACCGCAACCACGTTAGTCGGCTTCTTCGAGGGGGGCACGCGGATGTTCGAACCAGCGAGCTGTGACGGCTCCGAAGATAAAGCCTCCGACGTGGGCGAGGTATGCCACGCCACCGGTCTGCACCTGGGCCACTGTGCCGGCGTGCACCAGTTGAGTCAGAAACCACACTCCAATCAAAAGCGCTGCCGGGATGAATGTGACTTTCACAAAAATGAAAATTATCAACAGCGACTTGATGCGGTCGCGAGGATAGGTCACCAAGAACGCGCCCATCACCGCGGCAATGGCCCCACTTGCGCCCAGGTTGGGCACGGTGGAATGAGGATCGGCTGCGACCTGGGCCAGCATCGCGATCAGTCCTCCCACCAAATAGAAAACGAGATAGCGGCTTCGGCCCATCGCATCCTCGATTTCGGGACCGAAGGCCCAAAGGAATACCATGTTGCCGATGATGTGCGACCAGCTTCCATGCATGAACATCGCCGTCAGAATCGTGATCCAGTGGTGACCGGACGTGATTTGCGCTGGAACCGCCGACCATTGCATGACGAAGGCGTCACCGCGAGCCAGCTCCAGCAGGAAAACGAGGGCATTCACGACGACAATGAGGGCGGTGCAGACGGGTACTCGCAGCGGCCGACGGGACGCATCAGTTAACGGAATCAAGCCTCCCACGCTCTAGTCCCCTTTCCGATCCTGGGTTTCTTCCGCTGGGCACACCTCTCCCTGCGAGAAGGATCTGCGATGCCGACCCGACCTTACTTATTCCGCTAACCCAATTCGCTAACCAAAGCCGCGAACTCAAGCCGCTAATGATGTTGGCGGCGACGACGACGATGCCACGGCCTTGCGGACGGCCAAAGACAGCATTACGCGCGCAACGCCGCTGAAGATGAGGCTTACGCCAACCAGGGTGCCGATGGCCCAGGCGGAACTCGACGGCCACTGCATGTAGATCAGTAAGCCGAGGAGTAGCGTGACGATACCGTCAACAAGAAACCAGGCGGATCGCAGGGTGGAGGGAGCCCGGAAGAACAGGACGATGTTAAAGATTCCCTCGACCAGGAACAGCGATGCCAGTAACAAAGTGAGCGACACCACGCCCAACGCGGGACGCGCAAGCAGGTACCCACCGAAGCATATATAGGCGAGCCCGACCAGAAGTCGCCAGATCACGCTGCCGGCTTCATGGGAATGAAAAGCGACAATGAGGTGGACTATACCGGCCAAGACGATCAGCCAGGCGATAAGCACGTTGACGGCGACCGCCGCGACCAGCGGCAATGCCACAGCTAACATGCCCAGGCAGATCAGCGAGACGCCCCAGAGGATTGACAACGCGGAGGCCCGCCGCACGAGGTTAGAGGAATTCTGCACCATAAATGCCTCCTCAACGGACGGAGGGAGTCTAACCCGCAGGAGTCAGGAGATGCAATGTTCTTCACTGCAACTCCGCAATCCACGCGCCGAAAGGCTCCAAAGAAATTTCATTGACGTTCATCTTCTCCGGCGCGGCAAACGAGGACAGCAGAGTCTTCCCTGCCTGGGCCGCGATGCCCTTTGAGGCCAGCTCGTTCGTCGCGAGGTCCAGCTTCACCTTCTGCGGCGCTCCACTCATGTTCAGAACGACCACGACATTTTGTCCCTTGTAGCTGCGGACATAGGCGAGAACGTTGGGGTCGTTCTCATTGAGCGCCACATACTTGCCGTCGAGCAATGCCTTGTTGGTGTGCCGCAGGGTGAGCAGGCTGTGGTAATAGTTGAGAATCGAGCGGGGATCCTTGCGCTCGGTCTCGACGTTGTAGGTCTTGTAACGCTCGTCAACCGGCAACCAGGGTGTCGCGGAACTGAAACCGGCATTGGCGCTGTCATTCCATTGCATCGGAGTGCGCTCGCCGTCGCGGCCTTTCTGTTTGGGCCAGCCCAGTTTGCCCATGGAATCCTTCACATCCTCGGGGCGCTTCGGATCATTATTCTCCATCCCAATCTCTTCTCCGTAATACAGGACCGCCGTGCCCCGCAGAGTGAGATAGAGCGATGCCATGAGCTTGGCGATCTGGTCATTATGCTGCCCATCATTTTGTCCATCGCCGTAGCGGTCGTACACGCGGCGAATGTCGTGATTGCTGAGAACATAGACCGGCCAGCCGCCTGAACTCTCCACCCAGGCAATCTGCTTGCGGAAATCCGGCGGCGAGAGCTGGTTCACCATGGTGAACATGAAGTCCATGGGCATTTGGACTTCGTCGTTATGCTGGCCGTAGTAGCGCTTCAACTGCGCAATGTCGTTGGTCCAGGTCTCACCGATCAGGACGGCGTTATACTCATCGGCAACGTTCCGCAGGCGCTGCAACACACCGTGCAGCTCCGGCTGATTCTTGTCGTAGATTTCGCGTTCCACCGGATCGCCGAAAGCATTTTTCTCGGTGCCGACAACCGGGTTGTCGCGAAACTTCGAATCCACGTACATGACGTCGACCGCGTCCAGACGAAACCCGGCGACTCCGCGCTTGTACCACCACCGGGTCACGTCAAACATGGCTTTCTCCACTTCAGGATTGCGCCAGTTCAGGTTGGGTTGCGGTGGATAAAAGTAGTGGTAATACCACTGCCCGGTCGCGGCATCGAATCTCCAGGCTGAACCGCCGAAGTTCGAAGTCCAGTTATTGGGGGGCTGCCCCGGGCCTTTGCCGTCGTGCCAGATGTACCAGTCGCGCTTGGCGTTGGTGCGCGACGATCGCGATTCCTGAAACCACTTGTTCTGATCGGAGGTATAAGTCAGAACAAAATCGAGCAGCACGCGAATGTCGTGTTTCTTGCCCTCTGCCAGCAACCGGTCCATGTCCTGCAGCGTGCCGTAGTCGGGATTCACATTGTAATAATCGGAAATGTCGTAACCCCAATCCACTTGCGGCGAGGGGAACATGGGCGCAATCCAGATCGCGTCGGCTCCGAGCCAGTGCAGGTAATCCAGCTTTGAAGTGATGCCGGGAAGGTCGCCGATGCCGTCATTATTGCTGTCGGCGAAGCTGCGCGGGTAGATTTCATAGAACACGGCATGCTGCCACCAGGCGTGGCCCTCTTCGTCCACGTCATGTTTCTGGGCCCCGGCCGCCGCGCTGAAAAACGTGATCATGATAAAGGACAACACAGCCACGCCCAGCCTGCGTCGATGCATGGAAGGCTCCTGCTTATTATGAAAGCGTTCCAGTGTAACGCCGAGAGACCGGAGGCCGAACAGTGATTTACGCCATCAGCGGCAACTGCGGGCCGGCCGACTCCCCGTCTTCCGCGGGGTCGGCAAACCTTCTCAGCTCGGGATACTTCTGGATCAGCGTGGGCGGAGCCGCCACCCGCTTGCCCGTGACCATGGCTTTCAGTTCCAGGGCATTGACTCCGGCTTTGCTTTCGAAGTGGTTGTTGGTGATGACATAGGTCGTTTGCGCCTTCTCCGCGACGTGCTCGATGCGTTCCTTCCAACCGGCGAGTTCCCTCTCGCTGTAGAGATAGTTGTAGCGATCGTTGCGGTTGTCGGAATCGGACCCTTGATCGACGGACCCCTGATCGACGAACCAATGCTCGTAGTTGCGTCCGTGCAGGCGGACGTAGGCGATTGGAGCGGTAACGTGTTCCGTGGGCGCGAGCGAGTGGCCTAACAGCGGCTGGTCAATATTGCTGAAGGCAACACTTTTTTGCGTGAAGCCAGCCAGGGTTTCGGCATCGTTCCAGCTGGAGTGGCGCACCTCGACTACGCGCGGATACTCGATGAACTGCCGCAGCAGCCGATCCAGATATTCGCGATTCAGCGAGGTGTTCTTGAACGACACCGGAAACTGGATGAGCAGAGCGCCCAGCCGTCCCTCGCTGGCCAGCGCGTCGAGGCCTTCGCGGGTGCGGATTTCATCTTCGTCGGTGGGGCGAATGGTCGCGGCGGAGGTCGGCTCCATTACCGCCAGAGGCGAGTGCGTGAAGGCGCGATAAAGCTTGGCCGTAAACAGGAATCCCGGATTCACGGCGGCAACTTTCCGGCACCACAGTTTTGCCAGTTCGGCCTTCAGCGGTCCGTAAAACGAAGTATTAATTTCAGTGGTATCGAAGAAGCGCGCCAAATATTCCAGCGGATGCCCTTTGCGGCGCTGCATTCCCGAGGGATAGAAAATTCCGTCCCAGTCTTTGTAAGACCAGCCAGCCGTGCCAACGCGGATTGAGCTCGATCGAACGCGGGGCGACGCAGCTTGAGCTGTGGATTCCATGAGAGGAACCGCAGACGGAGGGGCAGGCCAAGGGTAGCATAAAGGGAGTCAGCCCTTGGTTGCGCGTTCCCTGCCGGAAAAGCGGCAGACGGTGCGGGGACGGCAGCTTCCGCGCAGGCTGGGCCGGAACCGGACGATGCGAAGCGGCGGGGCCAGACAAGGAACTTGCGGCAGCACGCTGACTGTGCGACACAGAGAACATGCGCAAAGCTCTGCTCTGGGCGCTGACCCTAATCCTCCTGGCACCGGTTCTGTTGGCTGGGCAAGAGGAGCCGAATGTGGCCAAGCTGCGGGCCCTGGAAGTTGAACTGACGGATGCATATCGGCTTCGGCAAATCGATCATCTCGCTTCTCTGCTGGACGAGGATTTCGTCATCACGTTTGAGGATGGGAGCACGTACTCCAAGACTGGGTACATCAGCTACAGCGCCACGCCTTCGGTTCGGATCGACGTGGCCGAAGTGTCAGACCTCAAGATCCGGCTTCACGGGAACACTGCTGTAATGACGGGGGCATATCACGAGCGCGGAGAGGACAAGGGGGAAGCCTACGACTATCATGACCGCTTCACGGACGTGTGGATGAAGAAAGACGGGAAGTGGCGCTTGATTGCCTCTCACTATGGAATTCCAGTGAAGGAGTGAGCTCGTCGGGAGTGTTCCAGAATGTTTAGGTCAGCCTGCTTGATCGGAGCGCACTGGCTACGATTCGATGCCCGTTTCCCACTCAATCCAGAGTCAGCACCACCCAATACACTCCCGTGGGATAGGTGTCCGTCCGCCCGTAGCAAGCACCCACCGAGAAGCTGTGCAGATTCCTGCTGGCGATGGCATGGGCCGCTCCCGTGGGCAGAGTTTCCGGATGCAGGCTGGTGTAAGTGAGTACGGTGAAGCGATCGGCAAGTTTGCGAACGGGGGAGGTTCCGAGTTTGTCGGCGTGCGCCATGGAGCAAGCCGCTTCGTCGGCAACCAGCAGATCGCGGCGCAGCAGATCGGACTGGCTGGCCCGCCGGCGCGTCTGATTCACCGCCGCGCCAATGCGTTCTTTCACTTCGGCGGGAGAATAGTTGGGGAGGGCATGGCCGAAGTCCTGAACGATGTACAACCGGTCTCCGCTGCGCACCACGCCCAGCCCCACCACGTTATAGGCGGGGTTGAGCAGGTTCGCGCGATGCGGGGGCGAAAGCATGAGATGTTGGTGTCCGTGCTCGGCGTCATAGTCAAGCGCGACGTTTTCTCCCTCCTGATCCAGTTGGAGTTCAGTCGTGGCCGCCAGGCGTTGGGGGAGGGAGGGCTCGCCGTCAAACTGATGAGAAAGCTGCCGCGTTTTGAGCATCGCCAGCGCGTGCGTACGGGCCGCGATTGAAAGTCCTGAATCGAGGGTAAGGGGAGGCGCTCCCGCTTGTCGGCGCGACTGATTGGCCAGTTCGAGAAGCCGCTGTTCTGATGCCCCTTCGGAATCGTGAAACGGGATATCGGGAGCGGTCGCGACGGCCGCCTTCAGCGTGGCTTGCTGGGCTGGGTGTCCGGGAGCTTCGATCGGAGAAGCCGTCGGCCCAATCGCGGTTTGTGCGGTCACGACGCCGCTGCCGAGCAGAAACGCCAACAATAGTCTGGGGGCTCTTTGCATCAAGTTTGTCGCCTACTCGACGAGACCCTGGGAGGGATCGGTTCGGCTCAAGCCCTTTCGGGCTCAAGGTCGTTCAGGCTCAAACTTTTGTTGCTGGTGTTAGGCTAGAGACCGGAGAGCATTGTGAGTAGTTACATGCGTCTATGGGACTAGAGACCAGTGCGGTCATTGGCCTGTTGTGTGGCAGCCTGCTCGCCTGGCTCGTCCTGCGTACGCGCACGGTCGGGCTGCAGGCCGGTTTATCGTTGATAGAGAAGGAATTAGCGGCCGCAAAGGCTGATCTGGCGCGGCTTTTGCAGGAGCAGCGGACCTTGGTCGAGAGCCGCGCCCAGCTGCAAGCCGCCCTCGAATCGGAACGAAAGACCAACACCGAAAAGATGGATTTGCTGACTCGCGCC
Organism: uncultured Acidobacteriaceae bacterium; assembly: GCA_963825155.1. GTDB lineage: Bacteria > Acidobacteriota > Terriglobia > Terriglobales > Acidobacteriaceae > Sulfotelmatobacter. Next base: position 230,179 of record CAWGRZ010000015.1, read on the forward strand.
GGCGAAGATTTGCAGAATGCGTTCAAGGCGCTGGCCGCAGATGCGTTGAAGAGCAACAGTTCTTCGTTCCTGCAGATCGCGCAAGAAACCTTGAAGCGGTTTCAGAGCGAGGCCAAAGGCGATCTTGATGCCCGGCAAAAGGCGGTGGCGGACCTGGTCACGCCGGTGCGGGAGTCTCTGACCAAGGTCGATGCGCAGATTCAGCAGATGGAAATTGCGCGCGGCGAAGCCTACGGCGATCTCAAGGCCCAGGTGCAGTCCCTGATTGTCACGCAAAGTGAACTGCGATCCGAGACCGGAAATCTGGTGCGGGCCTTGCGTACGCCGAACGTGCGGGGACGTTGGGGAGAAATTCAACTGCGGCGCGTGGTTGAGATCGCCGGCATGCTCCCCTACTGCGACTTTGCCGAACAGGAGACGGTGACCAGCGAGAGCGGGCGCCTGCGCCCTGATCTTGTGGTGAAGTTGCCCGGCGGTAAGCACGTGGTAGTCGACGCCAAGACCCCGCTGCAAGCCTTTCTGGACGCGTTCGAAACCACCGATGAGGACGCGCGCCGGGCCTGCCTGGCCAATCATGCCCGGCAGGTGCGGGACCACATCAACACTTTAAGCGGGAAAAAGTATTGGGAGCAGTTTGAATCGACACCGGAGTTCGTGGTGATGTTTCTTCCGGGAGAGACATTTTTCAGCGCCGCGCTGGAGCAGGATACGGGGCTGATCGAACACGGCGTGCTGAACCGGGTAATTCCAGCCTCGCCCACGACGTTGATCGCGCTGTTGAAAGCGATCAATTATGGCTGGAACCAGGAAAAGCTGGCGCGCAACGCCCAGCAGATCAGCGCTCTTGGCAAAGAGTTACACGACCGCTTGCGCAAGCTCGCCGGACATATCACGGGAGTCGGCGCCAACCTCGACCGCGCGGTCGAGGCCTACAACCAGGCCGTCGGCTCGCTGGAAAACCGGGTGCTGGTTTCCGCCCGCAAATTTGCCGAACTGGGAGCTTCCGTGGCCGAAGACATTCCGGAACTCGAACCCATCGAGACCACCGCCCGGGCCCTCTCATTTGAATGGGACGATGACGTTCCAGAAGCGCCCCACAGCAACGAGCGCAAGGCGGGCTAGCTTTAAGAAGGTGCGGCTTCGAGCCGCGCCCCAGGTGGCGCTGAGCCATTAGCGGCTTTACCTGCCCGGGATTGCGTCATCGGAACAATCCTCTTCGATCGTCTCCTTTAGAACCAACTCATGAGAAAAAACTGACCTCAGGGCGCAGGGACATGCACCGCAGTACACAAACCGCCGCAGACCTTCGCGTATTTAAGAACTCAAGGACCGACCCGGACCGCCGATAGACACCACAGGCGGGGACGCGTCGCCATGTTGCCAGGCAGTCTGCGCTGAGAGTTTGAAACAACATCGCCGATGTCAACCAACAAGAACACAGAAGCAACCATGACCACACCGGCGATCTGCGTGCCCGCGCGCAAACTTCGTCTGCTGCTCCTCGAAGAAAACGGGCTCGGGGAAGATCCGGGTGTCTGGGAGATGGACTACGACGGAACAGCCTTCCCCGGCGAGCCCAGACAGAGCCCGGAGAACCTGCACGCATGGCTGGCTTCACGAAAAATTTGCCCGTGCGAGGCGCGGCGGCATGCCGAGAAGGAACTGGCACGCAGGGTGGAAGAACTGGCGCGCTCCAACCGCGAACTGGAGCAGTTTGCCCACGTCGCCTCCCATGACCTGCGGGAACCTCTGCGGATGGTGGCCACCTACACCCAACTTCTGGCGGAGCGGTATCGCGAAAAACTCGATAAAACCGCCGACCAATATATCGACTACGCCACGGACGGAGCTCTGCGCATGCAGGCTCTCATCCGGGATCTGCTGGTTCTGTCCGGGGTGGAATCCGTGGCCCGCGAAAGCGTGGACTGCAATGCCGCCCTGGCAGAGGCCCTGCGCGATCTCGATGCCATGATCCGCGAAAGTGGCGCCCTCGTCCACCACGAACCCCTGCCCGTGGTCAGTGCCCACCGCGCCTACCTACTGCAGTTGTTTCAAAACCTGATCGGAAATGCCATCAAGTTCCGCAAGAAGGAGCCGCCCACGATTTTCGTGTTGGCCGAACCGGCAGGCCAGTTCTGGCGCTTCAGCGTGACCGATAACGGTATCGGCATCGCGCCCGAGTTTCAGCAAGGCATCTTTGCCATCTTTCAGCGGCTGCACGCGCGCACCGAATACCCCGGCAACGGCATGGGCCTGGCCATCTGCAAGAAGATCGTCGAGGTCTATGGCGGCAAGATCTGGGTTGAGTCGCAACTGGGATCCGGCTCCAGCTTCAAGTTCACGCTGCCCGCAGGCTGCTCCCTGGAGCGGGAGGCCCCGCAGGCATGAGACCGGCGCCGGAGATTCTGGTCGTGGACGACAACCCCGCCGACGTGGCGCTGGTGCGTGAGTCTCTGGCCGAGACCACCCACCAAAGCCATGTTCACAGCGTCGTCAATGCCGAGGAGGCCCTGGCCTATCTGCGGCGGCAAGGCAAGTACTTAACCATGGTGCGCCCGGATTTGATCATCCTGGATCTGAATCTGCTGCATCGTGACGGTCACAAGGTCCTGACCGCACTCAAGTCTCACACCCATTTGCGGCAGATTCCGGTGGTGGTCTTCAGCAGTTCAGGATCGAATGGCGACATCGCGCACAGCTATGCCCTGGGCGCGAATTGCTACGTCAGCAAGCCTGCGGATCTGAAGCGGTTTTTCTCCGCCGTGCGCGCCATTGAAGAATTCTGGTTCGGTTACGCGAGTCTGCCTGAAAGGGAGAATGATGAGCGATCAAGCTACGCACGTATTGCTGATTGAAGACAATCCGGGAGATGCGGACCTGGTCCGCTTGCGCCTGGTCGAAGCCCATCCCGGTCTGCGGGTGGACTGCGTGCACCGGCTCTCCGACGCCCTGGCTTCGCTGGCCCGGGAGACTCCGTCGCTGGTGCTGCTGGATCTGAATCTTCCCGACAGCCGCGGCGCCGAGACGGTTCGCAAGGTCATGGAAAAAGCGCCCAACATTCCGGTCGTGGTGCTCTCCGGCCAGGATGATGAAGCGCTGGCCATCAAGGCCGTCCATCAGGGCGTGCAGGATTACCTGCTCAAAGGCGACCTTTCCAGCAAGCGTCTGGAACGGGCCATGCGGTATGCCGTGGAAAGGCAATCCTTGCTGCGCTCGCTGGAAATGGCGCGCAAGCAGCAGCTCGAATTCAAGAACCAGTTCCTGTCGCACGTCTCGCACGAATTGCGCACGCCGCTCACCTGCATTCACCAGTACGTCACTCTACTGCTGGATGGATTGGCGGGGCCCCTGGCGCCCGACCAGTCGGATCACTTGAAGACGGTGCTCAAGAGCGCCAACCAATTGCATGCCATGATCCGCGACCTGCTCGAGGCGACCCGCGCCGAAGGCGGGAAGTTGCGGGTCGAGCCGCGCTGCATTGCCATCGGAAAACTGATTGAGCAAGCAGTTGCGATGATGCGCCCCACGGCCCATGCCAAGCAGGTCGGGCTGGAGGTGGGTCTGGATCAGAGGATCCCGCTCCTCTACGCCGATCCCGACCGCATCCTCGAGGTGCTCATCAACCTCATTGATAACGCGATCAAGTTCACCCCCGCCGACGGGGCGGTCACGGTGAAGGCCTGCCTGCAGGAGACCGACCCCGGCATGGTCTACATTTCGGTGTGCGATACCGGCCGCGGCATCAGCCCGGAAGCGCGCGCGCTCATCTTTGATCGCCTGTATCAGGACCCCGATTCCGTCGACAGCAGCCGCTCCGGACTGGGCCTGGGATTGTACATTTGCCGGGAACTGGTCCGGCTGCACCAGGGAAACATCACGGTCGCGAGCGAACCCGGACAGGGCAGCACCTTCACCTTCACCGTGCCCATCTATTCCCTGGCCAAACTACTTGCCCCGGTCATTACCTACCAGGGAAGTCTGCGGCCGTCGTTTGCCCTGGTGCAGGTTGATCTCAAGCCGCTTGTCAATCCTCCGCGGGGAAATTGGCGGGAAACCTGGCGGGAGTGCCTGGAAACCCTGCGCCGCTGTGTCTATCTCGACAAAGATCTGGTGCTTCCGCCCATGGGATCTTCGGGACCAGCAGAAACGTTTTTCGTCGTCGCCTCCACCGACATGCAGCACTCCGGGATTATGACCACCCGCATTCGCGAGCAATTGGAGCGCATCGGCGATCTGACCAGCAAAGGCACGCTCACCATTACCACTACCGCGGTCGAACTGCCGCCTCCAGTTCCCGGCGAGAGTCTGCAAGACCAGGTTCAGCGCGTAGCCGACAGCGTAAATGCGATGGTGATGAGCACTCTGGGAAGAGAACAGAGATCCAAAGCCAACGGTAGTGCAAGCAAAACAATCTAAGGAGAAAACAATATGCCAAGACACAAGATTCTAGTAGTCGACGACGATCCTGACCTGGTCCGCGCCCTGCGTCTCCGCTTGCGTGCAAACAACTACGACATTGCCACGGCAAGCGATGGCTATGCCGCAATCGCGACCGCGCAGAAAGAGCGGCCTGACCTCATCGTTCTGGACCTCGGCCTGCCTGTCGGGGACGGATTCGTCGTGCTTGATCGCCTGCAGCAGAGCGACGCCTTGTCCGGAGTTCCGGTCATCGTGCTGAGCGCACGCGATCCGCAGAACAACGAAGAGCGGGCCCTTAAGGCGGGAGCGGCTGCATTTTTCCAGAAGCCCGCTGACAACGAAGAACTGTTGAACGTGATCCGGGTCAGCCTTCCCCACTCGGATCCGGCAACGGCCTCGCGACCGTCGTAGCAACGGCAGGTGATCGCGCATCCATCGGGCGGCGGGGAATCGTTTGCCGAAACGCCAACGCGGCGCGCTTCCCCGTCCCCGACTTTGCCGCGCAACGGCCCGCTCTTAGAGCGCTGGCGGAAATGTTTGCATAGCCCCCACTGGGTATAGCCCAACTGGCCCACCGTTCCTGCATTCCTGGATCGCATGAATTCTCCTCAATTGCGAACCCAGCCTACAGAAAGTCGGAATCGATCCCTGCGGACATATCCAGGCCTTTTGAAATTCTCCGTAACTGCAAGATAGTCAAGGAAAAGCGACTACGGAATCCCACAGAAACATCCAAAAAGACATAGTTAGCGTTCGAAAATGCATCTATAATTCCGGAAGTCGCTTTATCTGCGGGACTTAGCCTTCCCGAAATGGAGTTCGACTTGGCAGCGAAGTTGCTCATTGAAGATCGGCGAGATCTTATTTCTTCGCCTCTCCAGCCCCCTAAGGGTTCGGGGCCAGTGCCGAAGCCCATGAATCGGGAAAGCCAAGCTCGTTTTGTTGCGGTTCTGTTGTTCATTCTCACCGTCGCGGCGGTGGTCTTAGCTGGCTTTAATTTCCAATCAGAACGCAGAGTCACAGCTCCTGACGACGGCGTGAACTGGGTCGAGCAACGTGGACACCTGGTCGCCGACCAGGTCTCACCCAATGGACCTGGAGCTAAGGCTGGAATCAAGCCCGGAGATCAACTCGTTTCGGTAAACAGCCAGGAGATCAAGAACACGGCCGGGCTAGAGCGCCAGATTTATCGCGCCGGCGTGTGGTCAAAGGCGACCTACTCGCTTATTCGCCAGTCGGTGACCCTGGATTCGAGCGTCATCCTGGTGCCGGCTGACCGCTCCCTGAACGACTTCCTGCGGCTGATCGCGCTGATTTATTTGGGAATCGGCATTTACGTTCTGCTGCGGCGCTGGACGGCCCCGGGGTCGGCGCACTTCTATGTGTTCTGCCTGGTCTCGTTCATTGCCTATTCTTTCAAATACACGGGAAAGCTCAACGACTTTGACTGGACGATTTACTGGAGCAACATCGTCGCCTGGGTATTGCAGCCGGCGCTGTTCCTGCACTTCGTTCTGATCTTCCCGGAGAAACGGCGGTCGGTGGCCCGGCACCCATGGCTGCTGGCCCTGCCGTATCTGCCCGGCGCGTTGCTGTTGAGTTTGCGTTTTTCCTCGATGCGGTGGCTGGAAGCCAGTGGAAGGTTGCTGCGGAACATGGACCGGCTGGATATTTCCTACGGCGCGGTGTTCTTCCTGATTGCCGCTACCGTGCTCTGGTATAGCTACCGGCGCGCCAGCACGACCATCCTGCGGCAGCAGTTGAAATGGGTGACTCGGGGCACCATTCTGGCGATCGCTCCTTATACGCTTTTGTATGTGATGGCCTACGTATTTCCCCATCTGATGGCATGGCTGCCGCAGTGGGCGATGAAGGTCTCAGTACTGTCGCTGGGCTTGTTGCCGCTGACCTTCGGCTACGCCATCTTCCGTTATCGCCTGATGGATGTTGACCTGATCTTCAAGCGCGGCGTGGTTTACACGCTGGCGGCCGCGGCCGTGGTGGGAATGTATTTCGCGCTGGTTGCGGGCGTGGCCGAACTGGTGCAAATGCAGAAGCCGGGCACGGGCCGGATCGGGCTGATCCTCGCGGTGGTCGTGACCGCGCTGCTGTTTGATCCGGTGCGCAAGTGGATTCAGGGCCGGGTGGACCAGCTCTTCTATCGCGCCGTTTACGACTACCGGCGGACGCTGATCGAGTTCGGGCGCGAGCTCGGCTCCGAGACGGATTTGAACGCGCTTCTGGCCTCGGTCATGGACCGTCTCTCGCGCACCCTGGCGGTGGACCGCATCGCCATTTTTCTGCGCGGGGTCGAGGAATCCGACCAGTTCGTCCTGGCCAAATCCGTGGGCATGAATTCCCTGGGAACGCTCGACCTGACTTTCCTGAGCACGCCCCGCCCGGAACCAGCCGGACACATGTTCTTCGAGAACACGCACCAGGTGCCGCGCGAGACCGCCGGATCGCAGGAAGCCATCGTGCGCCTCGATCTGAATTACTACATCCCCTGCCGGGCCCAGCAGAAAACCGTTGCCGTGCTCGGCCTGGGAAAGACCGCGAAAGGTGATTACCTCTCCAGCGAAGACGTCGAGTTGCTGGAGACGCTGGGCGGCTATCTCGGCATTGCCATTCAGAACGGCCGCCTGTATGCCTCGCTGCAGCAAAAGGTGGCGGAGTACGAGCGCCTGAAAGACTTCAACGAGAATATCGTGGAGTCGATCAACGTCGGCGTCATGGCCCTCGACATGGAGGACCGCATCGAGAGCTGGAATGCGCAGATGGAAGTGATGTACGCCCTGCCCCGGTGGCAGGCGCTCACTCAGCCCGTGCGCAGCGTCTTCCCGGCGGAATTCGTCGAGGAGTTCTACCGGGTGCGGCAAAACTCGGGCATTAACAACCTGTACAAGTTCCGGATGAGAACCCCGGCGGGCGAGACCCGCACCGTGAACGTTGCTATCGCTCCCCTGGTGACGCGCAAGTTCCAGGTGATCGGTCGCCTCATCATCATGGATGACATTACCGAGCGCGTGGAACTCGAGGGCCAGCTCTCGCAGGCGGACAAGCTTTCCTCAATCGGATTGCTGGCCGCCGGCGTAGCCCACGAGGTCAACACGCCGCTCGCCGTGATTTCGTCCTACACCCAGATGCTGGCCAAGCAACTGCAGGGCGATCCTCAGAAGTCCGGACTGCTCGAGAAGATCACGCGGCAGACTTTCCGCGCCTCGGAAATCGTCAACAACTTGCTGAACTTCTCGCGCACCAGCGGCACCGAATTTGCCGATGTGGACGTCAACAAAGTCATCCTCGACACGCTTGCCCTGCTCGAGCACCAGTTCAAGACCGCCAAGGTCCAGGTACGTTCCGAACTCACCCCCGCCCTTTCTCCGATCCTGGGAAATCCCGGCAGACTGCAGCAGGTTTTTCTGAACCTGTTTCTTAACGCCAAGGACGCCATGCCCGGCGGCGGAACACTCAACGTGGCCACCACCAACGGCGATTTGGTCAGCGTGCGCGTGTCTGACACCGGATCCGGGATCGCTCCCGATCACATTCAACGAATTTACGATCCCTTCTTCACCACCAAGACCGCGCCGAAAGAGGGCCAGAACCGCGGCACTGGCCTGGGTCTGTCCGTCACCTACGGCATTATTCAGGAACACGCGGGCAAGATCCGGGTGGAGAGCATTCCGGGAAGAGGGACGACGTTTGCCCTGGATTTTCCGCTGAGTAGAAAGGCCGTTCATGTCTGAGGCCGCCGTCATTTCGCGCGGCGTAGTGAACGCCAATCCGTCGTCGGCGGGCTCGGTGCTCATCATTGACGATGAGGCCGAGATTCGCGAGTCGCTGCAGACGCTGCTGGAAATGGAAGGATTCGAAGTTGAGACGGCGATCAGCGGCGAAGAAGGCCTGACCCAGATCGGAGATCGCCCCTTTGATCTGGTCTTGCTCGATCTGACTCTGCCCGGCCGCAACGGGATGGAGATTTTGTCTGAAATTCGCTCGCACGACTCGCGCCTGCCCGTAATCATGATTACGGCTTACGGCACGGTCGAAAACGCGGTGCGCGCCATGCAATCGGGCGCCGCCAACTTCGTTCAGAAGCCGTGGGACAACGAGAAGCTCCTGGCCGACGTTCGGGCCGCCGTGGGCTGGCGCCGGGCGGAAGAGGAGAATGTCCAGCTCAAGCGCGCCCTTAAGCAGCGCTACAACTTCGAAAACATCGTGGGCAAGAGCGAGCCCATGCTCAAGATTTTTGACCTGGTGGCGCAGGTCGCGACCAGCCGCTCGACCGTGCTGCTGCAAGGCGAAAGCGGGACCGGCAAGGAAGTCATCGCCAAGGCGATTCACTTAAACTCTCCCCGGCGCGACAAGCCGTTCGTTCCCGTCAACACCGGGTCCATGCCGACGGATTTGCTCGAGTCCACGCTCTTCGGCCACGTGAAGGGGGCCTTCACCAGCGCCATCGCGTCGAAAAAGGGATTGTTCGAAGTGGCCGACAAGGGGACGCTCTTCCTCGACGAAATCGCCACCATGGGCCTGGAGACGCAGGCCAAGATTCTGCGGGTGCTGCAGGACCGCCGGTTCATGCACTTGGGCGGAATTCAGGAAGTTCAGGTGGATGTGCGCATCATCGCCGCCACCAACATTGACCTGCGCCAGATGGTGCGCGAAGGCCGCTTCCGCGAAGATTTATTCTACCGGCTCAACGTAATCACCGTTGAACTGCCTCCCCTGCGCCAGCGCAAAGAGGACATTCCCCAGCTGGTCGAATTCTTTCTGAAGAAATATGCCGAGGAAAATGTTCGTCCCCTGCCCCGCATCACTCCCGAAGCGCTCCGTCCGTTGATGACCTATTCCTGGCCGGGCAACGTGCGCGAACTGGAAAACGTAATCGAGCGCGCGGTCGTGCTCTCCTCCGGACCTGAAATCAGCATGGACCTGCTGCCCGCCTCCATGCTGGGACGCGGCTCCTCGCTGACCATGCATGACCCGCCCTCCGACGCGTCGCTCTTCGAAATCGTCGAAGACGTCGAGCGCCGCGTGATCACCGACATGCTCGAACGCTGCAACTGGAACCAGACCGAAGCGGCCGAGCGCTTCCACGTCCCGCTCTCCACCCTGAACCAGAAAATCCGCCGCCTGAATATTGAGATCAAAAAAAAGGGGCGGGGGTAGGAACCGTTCTGCAGTTATAACCTGCAAGGCACCTGGCTGGTGTGGCAGGTCCAAGCCGTCGCCGCCCCACCCAAGAATCCCCTCTCACTCACGGCATCCCGCGCAGCTTGACTGACCGGGTGGACTTCGGAGAATCTGGCAAGAAGTTCATCGAAATAGGCAAAGGGCCCAAGGTTCCGGAAACTATGCTTAGGCTCGTCAGGCCTTTAAGGCAGACGGAATTTCGCAGCGCAGGAAAAACAATTAGGAGAAACAATGCAGAAGCGCAAACTTGGAAACAGCAATTTGGAGGTCTCGGCTCTGGGCCTGGGCTGCATGGGAATGAGTTTTTCCTACGGCCCACCCAAAGACAAGCAGGAAATGACTTCTGTTCTGCGTGCGGCCGTGGAACGTGGCATCACATTCTTCGACACCGCCGAAGTCTACGGCCCGTACTTAAACGAAGAGCTGGTGGGCGAAACCCTCGCTCCGTTTCGAGGTCAGGTGGTGATCGCCACCAAGTTCGGATTCGATCTGAGCGGCAGCGATAATCGGCCGGGAGCAGCAGGTCTGAATAGTCGGCCCGAGCACATCCAGCAGGCCGTCGAGGGATCGCTCAAGCGGTTGAAGGTGGATGCCATCGATCTGTTGTATCAGCACCGCGTTGACCCGAACGTTCCCATCGAAGATGTCGCGGGCGCGATGAAGAAACTGATTCAAGCAGGCAAGGTCAAGCACTTCGGACTCTCCGAGGCAGGCGCCAAGACGATTCGCCGCGCCCACGCAGTGCAACCCCTCGCCGCTCTCCAGAGCGAATACTCGCTCTGGTGGAGGAAGCCGGAAGCAGAGATCATTCCTACGCTCGAAGAGCTCGGAATCGGATTCGTGCCATATAGCCCGCTGGGCAAGGGATTTCTGACGGGAGCAATCAAGGAAAGCGCGACGTTCGACAGTTCCGATTTCCGCAGCAAGCTGCCCCGCTTTACGCCGGAGGCTCTCAAGGCGAATCAGGTCATGGTCGATCTGCTGGGCAAAATCGCAGAGCGGAAGAAAGCGACGCCGGCTCAGATCGCGCTGGCCTGGGTGCTGGCGCAGAAGCCGTGGATGGTTCCCATTCCCGGCACAACCAAGCTGCATCGTCTCGAAGAGAATATCGGAGCGGTCGCACTCGAACTTACGCCCGGCGATCTACGGGAGATTGAAGACGGGGCCGCGAAGATAGACGTGGAAGGGGCTCGGTACCCGGAAGCCATTGAGCAGATGACGGGGCGGTGAAGCGGTAGGTTCCTGTAGAATCCGTCGCAATTGTCGCATCGAAGAACGAGGGGATATGCCGGAGGTACCAGATCAACATCTGCTGGAGGCTCTGCTGGACTCGTGGGACCGGAACAATACGATCCTGCTCAACCTACTTCGCGCCCTCCCGGAGGGCGGGCTGGAAGCCCGGCCCATGGAAGGCAGCCCATCCGTCGGGGAGTTGTTCATGCATATGCACTACGTACGGCTGGTGTTCGTCTCCGAAGACGTCCCCGAGTTTGCCAGAGAGCTGCCCAGGGAAGAGTGGACGGCGGAGCGCAACTCTGGCCGGATGGTGGCGATGCTGAACAACAGCGCCCAGGCAGTACGGGACGCGGTAAAGAGCAGGGTCGAAGCAGGCCGGGACATGGAGCTTCACTATGACCACCCGGTCCTTCTGCTTCAGCACATGCTATGGCACGAAGGCTACCATCACGGTCAAATCAAGCTCGCTCTCAAGTTGACGGGCCGACCCATGACCGATGACAAAGCCGGTCCCATCACTTGGGGCGTCTGGATGCACAAGACAAAGTGAGTTTGTTCATCGAGCAACCAGGGAAGTCAACGATGGAGATCAAGAGAAGTGGCTCACAGCCTTCCGCCAGGGGACCGGCAGAGTGGCCCACTGGCACTGTGCGCATCGTGGTCGACTGGATGGAGCAGGTCAGCGAGGAACAATACCGCACAGGAAAATAGAGGACACTGGGATGAGCAATAAGCCGACGCGCAACGACACTCTAAAAGATCGCCTTTCCCGATTTCGCGAAATTAAAATCACAGTGACCGGCAGAAAGTCGGGACGCACCATCTCAAACCCGGTCTGGTTCGTACTGGACGAAGAGAAGCTTTACCTGCTGCCGGTGTATGGGTCGGATACACAGTGGTATAAGAATGTGCTCCAGAACCCGATGATTCGGGTTGATGCGCGCGGCGCAGAGACCGAAGTCAAGGTTGTTCCGGTCACCGATGCTGCACAAGTGCGGTCTGTGGTTGAGAAATTCCGGGCCAAGTATGGGGCTGGCGACGTGAAGAAGTACTATTCAAAGTTCGACGTTGCTGTTGTCGCCCCGATGCAAGGAGTGCCACAGTGATTGGGAAAGAGGTATTCTCGAAGGCGTGAAGACCAACGGCAAAGCGACGTTGTCGTGGCGGGCAGACAAGGTTGCCGGCCCACAAGAATCAAATGCAGCTCAACTGGCCCGCCTGCTCGCCGCCTATGCCCCGCACGACGGCAGTTTTGAGCTGCGCATCCCCGGTTTGCACGCCAGCCGCTTCTCACGAGTGAACACGGAATGCGTGCATGCACTGCGGGTGCCCTCGTTGTGCGTCGTCGCACAGGGAGCGAAGACCGTCATCGTCGGAGACGAGGTCTACGAGTACGACGCGTCGCGCATGATCGTGTTCTCCGTTGCTCTACCGGTGGCTGCCCAGATCACGCAAGCCAGCCATTCCCAGCCCTACCTGGCTCTCAAGCTGGACCTCGACCCGCATAAGATTGCCGATCTGGTCTTGAAGGTGTATCCGCACGGCCTGCCTCCAGTTCAAGAGAGAAGCGCTGTTTACATCACTCCGGTCGACTTGAGCATCCTCGACGCCGCGACGAGGTTAATGGAGTGTGTAGCGCGGCCCGAGGATGCTGAACTACTCGCCCCACTTGTGATGGATGAGATTTTGATCCGGCTACTACGCAGCCCCATTGGTGTTCGCGTCGCGCAAATGGGCTTTGCGGAATCCAGCGTGCACCGGGTTGCGAAGGCCATTTCCTGGCTGCGGGCCAACTTCTCTCAACCCATGAAGGTCGAAGACTTGGCCGGACTGGTGCACATGAGTGTTTCCTCTTTCCATGAACACTTCAAGTCGGTTACTTCGATGAGCCCACTGCACTATCAAAAAGTGCTTCGACTCCAGGAGGCGCGGCGCCTCATGTTGTCGACAATAATGGACGCGGGTACCGCAAGTCAGCGCGTGGGCTATCTAAGCGCTTCACAGTTCAGCCGAGAATACAGCCGCTTCTTCGGGAGTGCCCCGACCAAGGACATCGCCAGACTGCGTCAAGAGACTCGACTTTGGGCCTGACCCTCGGGAGTTATTGGCGATAAGACCATTTCACGCGTTGACCACGAGCGCGGGCCAAGAGCCACCCCAGCCGACGGCTGATCGCGGACAGCCATCTCTGTTATAGTGCGGTCAAGCACAGCGTTCGGGTCATGGCAGCGGTGCTTTTGATCGCATGGAACTCAACTCGCCCACAGACTTCGCCAAGCAGAAGGTCCAGTCGGTTCAGGATTACATCTTGCTGGCGGCGCAGTCCGTGGCCAACCTTTTCCGCAAGCCTCTGTATTTCGGAGACATGGTTCAGCAGGCCGATCTGATCGGCGTGGGTTCGCTGCCCATCGTGGTGCTGACAGGTTTCTTTACCGGCGGAGTCCTGGCGCTGCAAACGGCCAACACGCTCCAGCGTTTCGGTTCAATCACGCTGATCGGGCAACTGGTTTCCACTTCCATGGTGCGCGAACTGGGCCCCGTGCTCACCGGACTTATGGTCGCCGGACGAAATTCCTCCGGCATGGCCAGCGAACTGGGATCGATGGTCGTGACCGAGCAGATCGACGCCATGCGCGCGCTGGGCACCGATCCCATGAAGAAGCTGGTCACGCCCCGCGTGACCGCGACCGTGTTCATGCTGTTCTTCCTCAGCATTATTTCCGACCTGGTCGGCCTGGCCGGCGGACTCATGGTGGCCAAGTTATTCCTGAGCCTGGACGCCCGCCAATACTGGAGCAACGCCTGGGAAGTGCTGGTGCTTCAGGACGTCTTTATGGGATTGCTGAAGCCGGTTCTGTTCGGCTTCATCATCGCGACCGTCGGCTGCTACTACGGCATGACCGCGCGCGGTGGCACCCAGGGCGTGGGCCGGGCCACGACCCAAGCCGTGGTGGCCGCGTCCGTATTTATATTAGTCACCGATTTCTTTGTGACGAAGCTGTTGATCTCCGTGCTCTCGTACAAGTGATTCCATGTCTGCGCCCACCCTGCCCGTCGACTCGGCTCCTGAAATCACGCCGCGGCCGTCGGGCTCCGCCATCGTGTTCGAAGATGTACATATCTCGTTTGAAGACAATGAAGTCTTGCGCGGCGTTTCCTTCCAGCTTCCTCTGGGAGAGACCAAGGCTCTGTTTGGCGTGGCAGGAGCCGGCAAGAGCACCATCTTGAAGCTGGCGCTCGGCTTGCTGCGACCAGACTCTGGACGAATCACCGTGCTGGGCAACGAAATCACGCAGATGCCCGAGCAAGACCTGTTCCCCCTGCGCGGACACCTGGGCATGGTTTTTCAAGAGAGCGCTCTCTTCGATTCCCTCACCGTGCGCGAAAATGTCGCCTACCGCCTCACCGAAGAGCACGGAATTTATGACGACGAAATCGACCGCCGGGTGCGCGAGGCGCTGCGCTTCGTGGAACTGGAACACACGCTCGACCTGTTCCCCTCGGAACTCTCTGGAGGCATGCGCCGCCGCGTGGCCATCGCCCGCGCCATTATTACCGAGCCCGAATTGCTGCTCTATGACTCGCCCACCGGCGGCCTCGACCCCGTCACGTCCAATACCATCATCGAACTGGTCATGAAACAGCGCGACGTCTTCAAGACCAGTTCCCTGCTGGTGTCGCACCGTTTGCAGGACGCCTTCACGCTGGCCACACACGAATTCGACCCGCAAACCAGCCAGGTGCGCGTTCTTCCGCGGGGGCAGTATTGCGACGTGCCGATGAGTTTTCTGATTCTGCGCGATGGCAAGGTGATTTTCGACGGCGACGTTCATCAGTTGGCCCACACCCACGACGAATACATCCGGGAATACATTTCGTAGGAAGGCCCCACGGTGGAAGAGCGGCGCAGCGTCGCGTAAGGCGATCAAGAGGGATAATGGCTTCAGCTTCAGAGCAGCCTACTTCGCCGGAGCCAGATCCTTCCCCGCCTGGATGAAGGCATCCACGTTGCTCTTATCAATCAACGCCGAACCCGTATCCACAAAGCTGGGGATCGGCGCATAGCTGTCTTTCGACCAATCCCGATCCAGCGAAGACGGTTTGTGGTGGTACAAATTGTCCAGCATCTCCATGCCGACGAAGGCCATGGTGTAGGGCTTTTGCGCGATGGTGGCCAGGATTCCGCCCTTCTTGATCCAATCCAGCGTCTCCGGGTCCGTGTCCATCGCCATCACGACTTTCCCTGTCACGTGATAGCTGTCGAGCACGCTCGCGACTTCCTTGCCCGACTGCGCTTCCAGGCAGACGAACGCGTCCACCTTGTCGCGCTCTTTGCCAATGATAGCCGTGGTCGTGTCGAAGGCGATCCGGGGATCGCCCTGAATATCCACCACGCGGGTGATCTTGATCTCGGGCGTTCGCGCCAGACCTTCTTTGTAACCGCGCAAGCGATCCTGCAGGTTGGGCTGGTCCGGCATGGTGAAGACCACGACGTTGCCCTTTCCCTTCAATTCCTGCGCCAGACGCTCGCCGCCGGTAAGTCCCGCCTGATAGTTGTTGGTGCCGATGAAGAACAGTCGCTTGCTGGCGCGCCCATCCGAGTCGATCGTGATGACCGGGATGCCCGCCGCCACGGCCTTATCAATGCTGTCTTTGAGCAACGCGGCGTCGGTGACGTCCAGCAGGATGCCGGTCGCCTTTTTCTGCACAGCCTGATCCAGAGCATCGCGTTCGGCCTTGGGGTCGAAAGTCTGCGGCCCCGCCAAATCGGACCGCACTTTCATTTCTGCACCTGCTTTGGAGAAGCCGGCTCCTGCCGCCTTCCAGTACGGGACCTGCAAGTTGGCGGAAACCAGCACGTAGTACTCGTCAGAGTCGTGGGCCGAACCGCAACTCAGGACCAGCACGAGCAGGACAGCGAGCGCAACGGAGTGGAATATCTTCCGCGAAAGGAGCATCGCATCCTCCTGAGGAACAGTTCCCATCGCAGGCGTACACCACAGCACGGGGTGAGAACTCTTGGCGACAGGATTGTACCCGAGCGGTCAAGCGGAAAACCAGAAATCGCTGGCCCGATTCTCCGAGGCGCATCTACACTCCCACGGGAAACGGCTTCGTGCGGGTGGACGCTCTCATCGAGGCTCCGCCAAAGCGCCCTTGCAGCAACGACATCAATCCGGTGTACCAATATCCCACCACAAACAAAAGCAGAAACGGTACGGTGATGTAGTTCTCATTGTCCACGGCATAGTAGACCGTAAATGCGAAATAGGTGCCAATCAGCAATTCGATCCACGGCACCCAGCCCAGCCGCTTGCGATACTTGGTGGCGCCGACTCTGTCCTGCTTCGAGACAACGCTGTACTTGGGCGTCCGAGCGAACGCGCTCTGCTTGCCGATGAGAGCCTCAATCACCGCTTTGGTGTTGGTAATGGTCAGCCCAATCCCCAGCGCCATTAGAAACGGCAGGTAGATGAGCGCCCGCGGCCATCGCCGCGGAAACAGTTCGCGCTGCGAAACCAGATAGAAACTCGAAATCGAAAACGTCGAGGCCATAAACAGCGGCAGGTCAATGTAGAGCATCTGGAACCAGCCTTGATAAAAGCGAATAATCATGGCCGGCAGCAGCAGCACCGAGAGCACAATCATCAGCGGATAACTGAGGTTCGCCGTCAGGTGATACCAGGCTTCAATCTTGGTGTGCAGCGAAGTGTCGCTGCGCAGCACCCGCGGGAGAATTTTCTTTCCCGTCTGAATCAGTCCCTTGGCCCAGCGGGCCTGCTGCGTCTTGAACGCGGTCATCTCCACCGGCAGTTCGGCCGGGCATTCCACATCCTGCAGGTAGAGAAACTTCCAGCCCTTGAGCTGCGCCCGATAGGAGAGATCGGTATCTTCGGTGAGCGTGTCATGCTGCCAGCCGCCAGCCTCCTCGATCGCAGTGCGCCGCCACATTCCCGCTGTCCCGTTAAAGTTGAAAAAGAGTCCCGTGCGCGCCCGCCCCGAGTGCTCGAGCACGAAGTGTCCATCGAGCAGAATAGCTTCCACCTCGGTGAGAAAAGAATAGTTGCGGTTGATGTGGGTCCAGCGCGTCTGCACCATGCCCACTTTCGGATCGGTAAAGTGGTGAATCGTGCGCAGCAGAAAATCTTCCGGGGGCGTAAAGTCGGCGTCGAAGATGGCGATAAATTCTCCCTTCGCCGTCTTCATCCCCTCCGCCAGCGCGCCCGCCTTGTAGCCTTCGCGATTCGTGCGGTGGAGGTAGAAAATGGGATTGCCCAGCGCGGCATAGCGCTCCACCAGGCCGCGGGCGACGTCGACGGTTTCGTCGGTCGAATCGTCGAGCACCTGAATGTCAAGCTTCTCCCGCGGATATTGCAGCTTGCAGATCGACTCCAGCAAGCGCTCCACCACATACTGCTCGTTGAAAATGGGCAGTTGCACCGTAACCCGCGGCAGATCGTCAAAATGCGCCGCCGGTTCGGTCGTGCGCTTCGCCCGGTGTTTGTAATAGAGGTACACCAGAATGTAGCGGTGCATTCCATACCCAGCCAGGAGGATGAGTACGACGAAATAAGGAATCAGCAGCGCCAGATCAAATCCGTTGGCGTGGTACAGCCCGCGAAACGTGGTATCGAGAAAATGCTGGCGGAGGTAGGGCACAATACCCTTGGGGGCAGCCCACAGCGCCAGCGTCCCAGACAGGATGAGATCAGAGTTCAAGCAGGAGTCCGGTGGAAACCTTCATTCTACCGGATTGCGCCCCTTCGATTCTTCAAGTTGCCGGCGCGGCTCCCCTCAGCTACAAATAGAACCACTCATGGAATCAAGACCCGCGATCGTCGTCGACCGCGCCCCCAGTTCCGCGCCATTCTCCGACGCATGGGCGCGCGTCCGCACCTCGCTGTTTTGGATGGTCACGATCGCCCTGCTTCTGCGCCTTGGCTGGATCGTCATTGGCCACACCTACAGGTTCAAGAGCACCGACGACAACTTCAGCTTCGGTTGGGAGATGGGACGCATCGGCGCATCGCTGGCGTCGGGGCACAGCTTCAGCAGTCCGTTTGGCCCGGCTACCGGACCGACCGCGTGGGAGCCTCCGCTCTACCCCTACCTGATCGCCGGGGTGTTTCGCGTGTTTGGAATTTATTCAAAGGCGTCGGCCGTCGTGCTGCTAAGCCTGAACAGCCTTTTCTCGGCGCTGACCTGCGTTCCGGTTTTTCTGATCGCACGGCGGATTTTTTCTGAGAAGGCCGCGGTCGGCTCGGCCTGGGCGTGGGCCCTGCTGCCCAACGTGATGTTCTGGTGCACGCGCGCCGTGTGGGAGACCTGCCTGGCGGCGCTGTTGCTGGCCTTGATCTTCTGGCTCGCCCTCACCCTGGAAGACCGCGACGGCTGGCTGCCCTGGCTTCAGTTCGGATTGCTCTGGGGCATCACCGCATTAAGCAGCACGTCCCTACTCTCGTTTCTACCGGCCGCGGGATTATGGGCCTGGTATCGGCGCGCCAAACGCGGCAAGCGATCACTCGCCGGCGTTGTGCTGGCAACGGTCGTCTTCTTCGCCTGCATCACGCCCTGGCTGGTGCGCAACTATGGGACATTCGGCAAGTTCATTTTCATTCGCGACAACTTTGGCGCCGAGCTTCGCCTGGGCAACGGCCCCGGCGCGGACGGAACTTTAATGTTGTATCTGGATGCGACGCATGACGTCTCCGCGATGCGCCAGTTTCAGGCGATGGGCGAACTGCCCTACATCGCCATGCGCAAGCGGCAAGCCCTCGACTACATCCAAGCCGACTACGGGCGATTCGCCGGCCTCTGCGTGAAGCGGTTCATCTATTTCTGGGCCGGCCCACCAAGAGACACGCGACCCTGGTGGCTGAGCCCCGCCAAGAACTCGCTTTTCCTGCTTTCGTCGGCCCTGATGTTCCTGGGCCTGGGCCGTGCACTGCGCTGGCGCAAACCGGGGGCATGGCTGCTGTTCTGGCTCATGTTGCTGTATCCCGCGGTCTACTACTTCGTGTATTCCATCCCGCGCTACCGGGTTCCCCTTGAGCCGGAGATGGCGATCCTGTGCGTCTTCCTGCTGACCGAAGCCAGAAGGAAAGCTGGAACTGGAGAAGTATCCGAAAAAATTGGCCTTTAGCTAGTCAAAGAAGGCGGAACATCGCTCCTGTCCCTCTCGTGTTCCTGTGTGAGACTGCCATTTTTCTTCGGTTTTGGCCTCTCACCAATTCTGGGCGGCCACGTCTAACGCGTAGGAACGGAGGGAGTCATGAACCGCCATCGCCAATCGGCCACCTGGTTCGGAGCCGTCCTGGGAACGATTTGTGCCCTGTTCATTTTTGCTCTGGCAGCTCATGCGTCCGACCACGGCGGCGCGCTTACCGAGGAATTTCATCAGACTTATGCGCTCACGCCGGATGGCCGCATCGAACTCGACAACATCAACGGCGCCGTGCACATCTCCAGTTGGGACCGGAACGAAGTCAAGGTTGACGCCGTGAAGTATGCCGACACCAAAGAGCGGCTGGACGAGGCAAAGATTGAAATCGATTCCGGCAAAGATTATCTCTCGATCCGCACCAAGTACCGCGACCGTGACCAGACCTGGAACTGGGGCTCGCACCATAACCCCGCCGGCGTCGAGTACACGCTGACGGTGCCGCGCACCGCCCGCCTGGACGAGATCAAGCTGATTAACGGCTCGCTCGACATCAACGGCGTCAGCGGCGAGGTCCATGCTTCCTGCATCAACGGACGGCTCGAAGCCCACAATCTTGCGGGCCGCGCCAGCTTGTCAACCATCAACGGACGCCTGGAGGCGCGCTTCGACCAGCTTTCCGGATCGCGCGTCGAGCTGAATTCGGTGAACGGCCCGCTAGAACTGACCATCCCGTCGGATTCCAAGGCCGAACTCGAAGCCAGCACGGTTTCGGGTGACATCGACAATGATTTCGGGTTGCGTGTGAATCATCATCGCTTCGTCGGCCACGACCTGCGCGGGGAATTAGGTAACGGCGGAAGCGACATCAAGCTGGAGAACGTGAATGGCAGGATCGAGATTCGTCACGCGCAGGATGGCCGCGCCCTCAGCCCGGTGAAGGACCTGAGCGGTCGCGACAAGGACAAGGACGATGATGACGATGACCCGATTTAGATGACCCGATTTAATAGATCGTGTATCCGGGAGCGGGAGTGCGCAGGTCGGGCTTTGACGCCATCAGCAGCAGCGCGCCTTCGCGCTTGAACGCCCGCAGATCGTCGAGATTCTTGAACGATTTGGTCTTGTAATCGTCCGGCGTCGGCGTGTCGTCGGGGATGCGGCGGGCCTCCACGTTTTCGAAGGCATGCTTCCTGAGAAGTTCGACATATTCGTCGGCAGACCGCACGTGCACCGAGACTTTGAGCTTGTCGACCCACTGCAACGAGTACGGGTTGTCCTTGTAGAGATTGATCAGGATAAACAGGCGTCCTCGGGGCGCGATCACGCGAAACAACTCCATCAGCGCGCGGTCCTGGTCGGGATAGTAATAGAACGACTCCACCGACAGGACTTTGTCGAAAAAGTTTTCTTCCCACGGAATCTGCTGCGCTGATCCCCAGACGTAAAGAATGTTTTCGAAGTCCTTCGAAGCGTCGCGCGCCTGCCGCACCATCTCGTCGGAAACGTCGAGGCCTACGACCTGGCCGAATCCCTCCGGGCCTTCGCCCACCAACCGCGCCAGCAGCCGTGTGGCCCAGCCCGAACCGCAGCCGAGGTCGAGCACGCGCTCGCCGGGACGCAGATTCATGAGGCGAATCGTCTTCTCGGTGATGTCGAGATGATGGCTCTCCATCTTCTCGCCTTCGCCTGCGGCAGCCCAGCGGTTGAATTCCTGTTGCAGCTTTTCGTCGGGAGTTTGCGGTTTGTCGGGCATCGGTTTCCTTCGTGAACCTTCGTGTCCCTTGCGGTTGATTTAGATTCTATAACCCCGAAGCACACGAAGGACGACGACTTGTGCTACAGTTTTCCTCCTCATGGCGACACGCCCTCAGAATCCAGCGCCGGAGCCGAGCCCTGGACCGCTCTATTGCCCGAATTGCGCGGAAGAAGTGAACGATCCGCTTACGTGCGGAGATTGTTCCTCGGTCATCTGCCGCCGTTGCGGCACCGCGCTGGAATCGCCCGACGAACTGGGAATCGGATAATGGAACCGATCCCGCTCGTGCCTGGCGACGCTCCGTCTTCTGAGTCTAAGCCCACGCTGGTTCGCGGGCTCGGCTTGCTCGATTCGGTGCTGCTGCTGGTCAGCGGCGTCATCGGATCGTCGATTTTTCTAACCGCGAAAGACATCGCCGGCCCGCTGCCGCAGCCCGTACTGTTTTTGCTGGTATGGGTGCTGGGCGCGCTGATTTCGCTTTGCGCCTGCTTTGCGTTTGCCGAGTTGGGCTCGATGTTTCCCGACTCGGGCGGGCAGTACATCTATCTGCGCGAGGCCTACGGCGATCTGATCGCGTTTCTGTACGGCTGGATGCTGTTCAGCGTGGCCAATGGCGGGACCATCGCCGCCCTATCGGTGGCGTCGGCGGCCTATGTGGGCCAGGTATTTCCGGTTGTGTCTCAAGATCACGTGGTCGTTGCTTTCGCGGGCATTGTCGTAACCCGCGCGCACTTGTTCGGCTTGCTGCTGATCGCGATTCTCACTTACGTGAATGTCGTGGGTCTGCGCTGGGGCGCGCTGTTGCAAAATGTTTCCACCTGGACCAAATTCACGGCCATGGCGGCGTTTGTCGTTTTGGGATTCGCCATCGGCAAAGGACATTGGTCGAACTTTCACGCGCACGGCGTCGGCCTGACCATGGGACTGGGGCCGGTGCAGCTGATTTCCGCGCTCGGAGTTGGCATGATCGCGGTGTTCTGGGCTTACGACGGATGGGTGTACATCACCTGGGTGGCGGGGGAAGTGAAGGAGCCGCGGCGAAACGTGCCACTGGCCATGGTTCTGGGCGTGCTCGTGGTGGGCGTGATTTACATCGCGATGAATGTGACCTACATGTACGCGCTTCCCTTGAAGGAAATTGCGGCGCACGAAACCATTGCGCATGCGGCGGCAGCGGCATTGTTTTCGCCGCGAGCCGCGGTGTGGTTGTCGCTGATGATTGCGATTTCGTGTTTCAGCGCGGCAGC
The DNA here is from genome assembly GCA_963825155.1 of uncultured Acidobacteriaceae bacterium. Classification (GTDB taxonomy): domain Bacteria; phylum Acidobacteriota; class Terriglobia; order Terriglobales; family Acidobacteriaceae; genus Sulfotelmatobacter. Next base: position 252,200 of record CAWGRZ010000015.1, read on the forward strand.
CACATGCACGCTCTCGGGCGCGCGGGTTTATCTCGCCATGGCGCAGGATGGCGTCTTCTTCAAGCGCATGGCGGTGATCCATCCCAAGTGGCGGACGCCGGCGTTCAGCCTGATCGGGCAGGGCGTGTGGGCCGCTGCGCTAACACTCAGCGGGCGCTACGATCAGCTCTACACTTATGTGATCTACGGCATGGTGCTGTCGTACACACTGACCGTGATTGGGATGTTTTTGCTGCGCTGGAAGCGGCCGGAGATTCCACGCCCTTACCGCTGCACGGGATATCCGTGGCTGCCTGCAATTTACGTGCTGATCGGGACGGCGTGGACTCTGAACACGATCATCACCCGGCCCACCCAGGCGTTTTGGGGAACGGCGATCGTGCTGATCGGCGTACCTTTTTATCTGTTCTGGAAACGCGGCAACCGGAAGGCTACAGGAGTGGTATAGAAAGTGGAGTAGACGATGTTTGAGCGGTATACGGAGAAAGTGCGGGGGGCGGCTGTCCCCACATGAACCGTCACACCGGCGTCGCCGTTTTTCGCGGAGGATTGAAGAACGGCAAGTTCGCCACTTTCACGTTGGTCTTGAGCCGGATGGCCTCGATGGTGATTTCCATCTGGAGTGCGGTTCCCGGCTTCGCGTACTCCGTCTCGACGCTGGCCAGCGCGATCATCTTTTTTAGCACTGGAGACCAGCTGGTAGTCGTGGCTTTGCCGGCCTGCTTCTCGCCCGAATACACGGGGACTGCGACGCGCGAGGCTTGCGCCGGCGCTGCGGGAGTCAGGCCATAACGCTCGTAGAGCGCTTCCACATCGGTCCAATCGACTTCGAGGCCAACCAGTTGCCGTGGAACGCCGTTTTTCGCGTCGTGCTCGAGGGCGCGCTTGCCGATGAAGTTTTCTTTCTCGAGATGGACCATCTTGGCGAAGCCCAGTTCGTAGGGCGAAAACTTCTGCGAGGAAATCAGCGCTTTCTTGGAGCTGGTGTAATCAACTTCAATAAGAAGCAGGCCGGCTTCCACGCGGGCGACGTCGAGCGCGAGCATCCCGGCAGCGTGCAGATCGAACTGCTTGCCTTTGTCGGCGAGCGCGTCCCAAACCTTCACGGCGTCATTCCATGGCATCCAGATTTCGTAGCCGAGATCGCCAGTGTAGCCGGTCCGCGAAATATCAACCGGCACTCCCGCGATTTTGCCGCGGGTGACACGAAAATATTTAAGATTCGCGATATCCGCTTCAGCAACAGATGTCAAAAGCTTCGCCGAAGTCGGCCCTTGCAATGCGAGCGCCGCCACTTTTTCGGAAATGTCTTCGATCTGCACGTCCATGTTCAGACCGTTCTGGCGAAACCAGCGCAGGCTGGGATCGGCGGCCGTCCAGCGATAGACGTTCTGTTCCAGGCGCGAAATCGTTCCGTCGTCGATGACCTTGCCCTCTTCGTCGCACCAGCAGCAATAAATCACCTGGCCTACTTTGACTTTGTTGATGTCGCGCGTAATCACGCGGTTCACCAGTCGGGTCGCGTCCTTGCCGGTGACTAGGTATTTGTAGAGTGGCGAAATATCAATGAGCGCAGCCGCGTTGCGAATGGCGTTGTACTCGTGCTCGTGGTGAACTTCATACACGCTGACCGTGTAATACCCCGACCACTCGCGGTAATTCAGGCTCTGGCAGAGAGGAAACGTTCGTTCGTGAAATGCGGTTCCGATGGGCAATGGATTGGCCTCGAAAAGATTTAGCTCGACGTTGGATTATACGTCAGAGCCCTCCTCGATGGCGTCGTCCCGAAGCCCCGCGCTTTCTCCGGCGAGGGATCTCCCGGCCCAGGGACCCATGTTCATCCGTCACGGACAGGTCGAGGCTGAGTGGGCTAAAACAACGCCATGTCCAAGCAATTCTTCGTCTACATCATGAGCAACGGACCAGCGTCCGCTGTCCTATACACCGGCATAACCAGTGACCTCCGATGGCGAGTCTGGCAGCACAAGAACAAACTCACACCCGGATTCACCCGCCGTTACAACCTGACCCGCCTCGTTTATTACGCCGCTTGTTCTATCCCGACTCCGCTATCGCCCGCGAAAAGGAAATCAAAGGCTGGCGACGCAGCAAGAAGATCGCTCTCGTCGAGTCGATGAATCCACGCTGGGAGGATCTGGCGAAAAGACTGGGGCAACAAATACAAGCCCGAACCGACGGCAGATCAGCGGGAGATCCCTCGCCCCGATGGAGAAAACGCGGGGCTTCGGGATGACGCCGCCGAAACGGAACTGAAGGTTGAATGAAACGAAGCAAAGATGCCCGTCATCCTGAGCGCAGCCCTTCTTCAGGCGGAGCGAAGGATCTCCCACGCTAAAACAATGTGCGTCGCGAACTACGCCTTCGCATGCAGACAAAACGTCCCTTTCCCGATAGAATGGCCCTTCACCATCCAGTCATGCGCTCTATCATGCCAATCCTGTCGAACCCCCTGCGCAGCTGGAGCGTCCTTCCCAGCGGCCTCTAACACGCGCACTCCAAAACTGCGCTAATATTCATCGTCCTCATTCTCAACCAGCAAGCGAACAGCTAAAGGCTAAGAGCTTATGGCGAATTCATACGACGTAATCGTGATTGGCGGCGGGCACAACGGGCTGGTCAACTCGGCCTACCTGGCGAAGGCCGACAAGAAAGTGCTGGTGCTCGAACGGCGCCACGTGCTTGGCGGCGCGGCCTGCACGGAAGAAGTTTTCCCCGGATTCAAGTTTTCTGTGTGCTCCTACGTGGTGTCGCTGCTGCGGCCGGAGATTATTCGCGACCTCGACCTTCCCCGCCACGGCCTGGAGATTCTTCCTCTCGATGGAACGTTTACGCCCATGCCCAGCGGCGATTACCTGTGGCGCGTGAACGATCATGGCAAGACGCACCGCGAGATTGCCCGCCACTCGCGGGTCGACGCCGAGGCCTACGACGAATTCGGCAAGGCGATGCAAGCCATGTGCCGCTTCGTGAAACCGATTCTGAGCATGGTGCCGCCCGACCCGACCACCCTGAACCCGCGCGAACTGATGAAGCTGCTTTTCATCGGGCGGCGCTTTCAGGGCATGTCGAGCTACGACAAGTACAACCAGGTACAACTCATGACCATGAGCGCCATTGATTTTCTCGATCAATGGTTCGAGACCGACGTGCTCAAAGCAACCATGTCGGCCTCGGGAATTATTGGGACGTTTCTCGGCGTACGCTCTCCCGGAACGGCCTACGTGCTGCTGCATCACTACATGGGCGAGATTGACGGCGCGTTTCGCGCCTGGGGATTTGCCCGCGGCGGCACGGGCGCAATTTCGAATGCCATTGCCGATGCGGCTCGCGAGGCCGGCGTCGAGATCCGCACCCAGTCGGGGATTTCGCAGATTATCGTGAAGAATGGCAAGGCCAAGGGCGTGGTTCTCGCCAATGGCGATGAGGTTTATGCCGACGTTATTTCCTCCAGCGTCGATCCGCGGTTGACCTTCACGAAGTTCATTGAGGCCGCACATCTGCCGGGCGATTTTCTCGAAGACGTCAACCGCTTCAAGTTTCGCGGGTCTTCCGGCAAAGTGAACATGGCGCTGGATGCGCTGCCCGACTTTAAGTGCATGCCCGGACCGGGCGCTCACCTGCGCGGGGCGATTTCGATTTCGCCGTCGGTCGAGTACATGGAGCGCGCCTACGACGACGCGAAGTATGGCAACTTCTCGCGGCATCCCTACATTGACATGGTTATTCCGTCACTGACCGATCCTTCGGTCGCGCCTCCGGGCAAGCATGTGCTGTCGTGCTTCGTGCAATATGCGCCCTACAAGCTGCGGCCCGGGCTGAACTGGGATGACCAGAAAGAAGCTTTCGGTGACACCGTGGTCAACACCATTGCCGAGTACGCGCCCAACATCAAGGACATCATCCTGCACAAGCAGGTCATCACGCCGCTCGATCTCGAACGCGAGTGGGGACTGAGCGAGGGCAACATTTTCCAGGGCGAGCTTTCGCTCGAGCAACTTTTCTTCCTGCGTCCCGTGCCCGGCTGGGCACAGTACCGCACGCCCATTAAGAACCTTTACATGTGCGGGTCGGCGACGCATCCCGGCGGCGGCATCATGGGCGCGAACGGGCGGCTGGCGGCGCTGGAAATTCTGAAAGACATCAAGGGAGCGGCGTAGCCATGGCCATGACAAACCAGACTGGCCAAGTCCAGCGCGATATCGTCATGATTGGCGGCGGCCACAACGGGCTGGTCACCGCGTTCTATCTGGCCAAGGCGGGGTACAAACCGCTCGTGCTCGAACGCGGCGCGCAGGTCGGTGGGGCGGCCGTCACCGATGAATTTCATCCCGGCTTTCGTTGCTCGACTCTGGCGCATACGGCGGGGCCGATCCGCCCGGAGATCGTCCGCGACATGCAGTTGGAAAAGTATGGGCTGAGGCTGATCACTCCCGACGTTTGCGTGACGGCGCTTTCGCCCGACGGGCGCGCGCTTTCTCTTTATCAGGACGCGGACAAGTCGGCGCAGGCAATCGCGCCGTTCTCGCAGAAGGACGCGGCCAGGTATCCGGAGTTTGAGCGGTCGCTGGGCAAGATCGCCAAGGTCATCGGGGAGGCGCTCGCCACCACGCCGCCCGACATCGACCATCCCAGCAGCGGTGACTTGTGGAGCATGCTCAAGACTGGGCGCGCCATCCGCAAACTGGGCAAGAAGGACATGTTTCGCCTGCTGCGCTGGGGGCCCATGGCGGTGGCCGACTTGGCGTCGGAATATTTCGAAACCGAATTACTGCGCGCAGTAATCGCGGCGCGCGGCGTGTTTGGAACATTCCTTGGACCGTGGTCGGCAGGCAGCGCTCTGGTGCTGTTGATTCGCGCCGCGGGCGACCCTCATCCCGCCGGGTCGGCGTGCTTCGCTGCGGGAGGCATGGGCGCGCTTACGCAGGCGATGGCATTGGCCGCGCAAGCTGCGGGCGCCGAGATTCGCACGGGCGCCGAGGTCATTGAGGTTCGTGTGCAGAACGGCGCGGCCACGGGCGTCCTGCTCTCCACCGGTGAAGAGATTCACGCCAAGGCAGTCATTTCCAACGCTGACCCGAAACGCACGCTGCTCAAACTCACCGATCCCACGCATCTGTCGCCCGACTTCGTGCAGAAGTTGCAGCATTACCGGGGCAACGGTACCGTCGCAAAAGTAAACCTCGCGCTCTCCGGGCTGCCGAAGTTCACCGCGCTGCAAAACGGCGATGCGACCGCGCTCAAGGGACGCATTCACATCGGCAACGAGATTGATTATCTGGAGCGCGCGTTCGATGAATCGAAGTATGGGAATTTCTCGCGACAACCTTATCTCGAAATTGCGATTCCGTCGCTGACCGATCCCACGCTCGCACCCGACGGCAAGCACGTGATGTCGATCTACATGCAGTACGCGCCTTACAAGCTCAAGGGCGACTGGGAGATCCAGCGCAAGGAACTCGGCCAGACGGTGGTGAAGACGCTCGCCCAGTACGCGCCGAACCTGCCCGAACTGATTCTGACCCACCAAATCATCACGCCTTTAGATCTGGAAGAAAAGTACGGTCTGACGGGCGGGCAGATTTTTCACGGCGAACTAGCGCTCGACCAGTTCTTTACCATGCGTCCACTGCTGGATTGGGCGCGCTACCGCACACCGATTCAGAACCTGTATCTTTGTGGCAGCGGCACGCATCCCGGTGCTGGCTTGACCGGCGGTTCCGGGGCCAACGCCGCGCGGGAGATACTGAAGGAATTGAAGCGCTAACCTACTGATAGTCACCAACATCCGAATCGTCTGCAAGCCGCTAGAAGAAATCAATCGCCTTCACATCGCCCACGTAGCCCACGACGGCGATGTTCCCCGCGGGCACGAAATCGTTGATCAGCAGGACATCTCTCGTGGTGTCGTAGACGCGTAATGTTCCGCCTTCGGCCACGTACTCCACGTTGCGGCTGGTGAAACCCTGCAGGCCGTTCACGTCCCCGTTGTCGGGAGGAATAATCACCTTCTGGGTGAGGGTATTGAAGATGGCCAGACAACCGCGGACTTCCCCGTTCGGATTGTTGACATTGCCGATGTTCGTGCAATCCTGGGCCCCGATGAAGAGCTGTCCGTTAACGCTCAGATCCATCTGGTCGTGGTAGCCGTCGGTGATAGCGATTTCGGCGGCGGGATTGTTGAAGTAGGAGTCAGTCATGGTGCCCAGATCAACAATGTCGAGAGTTCCGCAGTAGGTTGCGCTGGTGGTCGCGGCATTCGGAAGCGAAGCGCAGAGAGGTCCGGTGGGCGTGCCCTTTCCCGCAACATAAAGAGTTGAGCCGTTCAGCAAACCGTAGGTCGCGCCATTCACGGGAAGGGGGACTCCGACGGCGAGGGTGTTCAAGTCCAGAGTCTGCACGCTGGCCTGTCTCCCGCCGCATTGGGCACCGCAGTTAAAAATATATGCGGTGCTTCCGCTGATGATGGCGTAGACCGGCCGATCGAAGCCCGGAACGATGGTGCAGACTGCATTGGGCGGGGGATTGTTGGGGTCGTAACAGCTGGTATCGACGGGAGGGACTGCGGCGCCCGGAGAGAGCACGGTCACAGAATTCGAGTCATTGCTGAAGACCAGGAGCTGGCTGCCGGTGGCATTGGAGATCACGGTTTGCGCGTTGGTGACGCCAATCGTGGTCGTGATCCCTCCCACGGAGAGATTCATGACTTCTATCGCACCCAGAACAGAAAAGCCGGTGACCGTCGCCGTCGGAACCGCCGCATAACCGACGGCGGCGGTGGGAACCGCCATGCTGAGGGCTGGGCCGGGCAGGCGGATGCTTCCCGAGGTGGTCTCCTTGGTCGTGTCCACCACATACACGGAATTGCTGGCCGCATCGAACGCCGCCAGAGTGCTTCGCGTGGGGGACAGAACCATCAGACCCGGGGAGCCTCCCGCGCTTAACTCACGGACCGGCGCCAGAGTGTCGTTCAGACCGTTGATGTACACGAGGCCGCCCGCACTGAAGGTCGAACTGACCCCCTGCGAGGCCAGCACGCGGTTCAGCAGGCCACTGGGCGGCTTCGTGACCCCGGTTGATCCACCACCGCAGGAAATCAGAATCAGGCTGGCCCCCAAACCGACAACAAGCACGAGGATGCGTCTCTTCAAACGACAGGCTCCTAAGGACATGAAAAATGGAGATTTAGATGCGAAACGCTGGATTATAACAGACCCGGAACCTCGGCTTACGCGCCGCTCAGGCGATTAGACTGAACCCGAGCAGCGTTGGCCAGAGTTCCGCCTCTACGCCGGGCAGATGCGCGAACCCGTGTCCATCCTGTATTCTCAACAAATATATGGCCTCTGACTTTCTTGCCTGGATCAAGCAATCCCCCGTGCTGTGCGACGGCGCCATGGGGACGCTGCTCTACTCCAAGGGCATCTTCATCAACCGATCCTACGACGAACTCAATCTGTCCCAGCCCGACCTGATTCGCGGGATTCACCACGAGTACCTGCAGGCGGGCGCCGAGATTATTGAAACTAATACTTTCGGGGCCAATTCCTTCCGTCTGGCCCGGCACAGCCTGGCCGATAAAGTCCGCGACATCAACCGGGCAGGAGCGCGCCTCGCCCGTGAGGCCGCCAAAAGCTTCGATGTGTGGGTCGCGGGATCGGTTGGCCCACTGGGCACCAGAATCGAACCTCTAGGCAAAACCTCGTTCCAAGAGGCCCACGACGCATTTCGCCAGCAAATTGAGGCGCTGGTGGAAGGCGGAGTAGACCTGATCATGCTGGAGACATTCGGGTATCTGGAAGAAATCCACCAGGCACTGCTGGCAGCCAAGGACGTGGGCCGGTCGCTGCCGATCGTGGCCCAGGTCACGATCGACGAAGATGGCAACTGCCTGGATGGCTCCGATCCGGAGACGTTTGTTCCCAAACTGGCGGAGTGGGGCGCGGATGTCATTGGCTGTAATTGCAGTGTAGGCCCGGTCGCGATGCTGGACGCGATGGAGCGCGTGCGCGCCGCTTCCTCGCTCCCGCTGGCAGCGCAGCCGAACGCCGGCATTCCGCGGTCGGTTGAAGGCAGAAATATTTATCTGTGCTCGCCGGAGTACATGGCCAGCTACGCGCGCAAGTTTGTGGCGGCAGGGGTGCGGCTGGTGGGCGGATGTTGCGGAACGACTCCAGAGCACATTCGAGTCATGAAGTCTGCCCTGCGGGCGGGCGAGGCCCGCGGAAGAACGGCCTCCACCCAGGTGGCGGGCGGCCAAGCCGCACCGATGGCGATTCCCGCCGTGCCCCTGGAGAGCCGTTCACTCCTGGGCTCGAAACTGGCTCGGGGTGAATTCGTCACCATGGTCGAGATCGTGCCTCCCAAGGGCATTGATATTCGCAAAGAGGTTGAAGGTGCGCGATTTCTAAAGTCGGTGGGGGTGGATGCGGTCAACATCCCTGACAGTCCCCGGGCATCGGCGCGCATGAGTAACCAGGCTTTGTCGCTGCTCATCCAGCGCGAAGTAGGGATTGATGCCATCCTGCACTACACCTGCCGCGATCGCAACGTGCTGTGCATCCAGAGCGATCTGCTGGGGGCGGCCGCGGTGGGCATCCGGAATCTGATCTGCATTACCGGCGATCCGCCGAAGATGGGGAACTATCCGGACGCGACGGCGGTGTTTGACGTGGACGCCATCGGCCTGGTCAACATTGTGCACAATCTGAATCGCGGGCTCGATCTGGGCGGAAATCCGATTGGAACCGGAACGGGATTCGTGATTGGAGTCGGAGCGAACCCCGGGCTGACTGATCTGGACGAAGAGATCCGGCGCTTTGAATACAAGGTGCAGGCCGGCGCGGAATACGTGGTGACCCAGCCGGTGTTCGACCTGCGGCTGCTTGAGACCTTTCTTCGCCGGATCGAGCACTGTCGGATTCCGGTGGTGGCAGGGATCTGGCCGCTGGTGAGCGTGCGCAACGCAGAATTCATGAAGAACGAGCTTCGGGTTTCTGTACCCGACTCGATTCTCGAGCGCATGGCCCGGGCTCCCACGCCGGAGGCGGCGCGGGCCGAGGGTGTGGCCATTGCACGAGAGATGCTGATTGCCGCGCGACAGACCGTGCAGGGAGCGCAGATCAGCGCACCACAGGGCCGCTACAGTTCGGCTGTGGACGTGCTCGAAGCCTTGGGGACGAACACGCCCGCCGCCTCTTCCTGACGCCTGCTCCTGACGCGTGCGCGAGCGCGAGACCTATCCGATGCGTAGCGCAGCCAGGGGATCGACTCCAGCCGCGCGGCGCGCGGGAATGTAGCCAGCCGCCAAGGCCACACACACGAACAAAATTGAAATGCCGACAAACGTGGCTGGGTCGGTGGCGCTGATTTGAAATAGCAGGTCCTTCAGCAATCGCGTCAGGGCGAATGCGCCGCCAAGGCCGAGCACCACTCCCGCCAGCGCAAGCGTAACGACTTGCCGGGCTACGAGTGAAAGAATATTGCCTCTGGGCGCGCCCAACGCCCGCCGAATTCCTATTTCTTTTGTCCGCTGTACGACCGAGTAGGAGATGACTCCATAGAGTCCAATCACGGTGAGGAGTGTGGCCGCTCCGGCGAACGTTCCGAGGAGTCGCATCATGAGGCGAAGCTGTCCCTCCGACGCGTCGACCACGTCCTCCATGGTGGAGATGTCGGAAACCGGCTGATCGGCATCAATGGTTAGCACTTGATTTCGAACCGCGTTGGCGAAGGAGAGCGGATCGCCGTTAGTTCGCACGATGAACATCGCCGACTGAGGGGGCTTCTGCAGGCAGGGGAGATAGATGCCCGGTCGTGGGTCTGCATCTTTTCCGGCCTGATGGATGTCAGATGAAATGCCCACGATTTCCTGTGGCCGCGGATCGTTGCCAATGAGGAGGCGCTGCCCGATCGGATCTGGACCGCCTGGATATTCAGGCCAGAAGAGGCGAGCCAAACTCTCGTTGATGACGACGACGGGTACGGCACCGGCGACGTCGTAGGAGGCAAATGCGCGCCCACGCTTCAGGGGGATTTCCAAGGTGCGGAAAAATTCGGGAGTAATGTTCTGGAAGATCGCGATGGGTCGTTCATTCAACTTTCGCGGAGGTCTACCAGCTAGATCCAGAGTAGTTCCCATCCATTCGTCGGCCATGGGAAGCGTAAGGGTGACTGCCGCGCTCCTCACTCCCGGGAGCGATTCTGTGCGCTGCACCAGTTGCTCGTAGAACGCGGCTCGCTTCTGATCGCTGTCGTAGCGGGTGGGCGATAGAGCGACCTTCATGGTGAGGAGGCGGGCGGGCTGGAAGCCGGGATCGACGCGGTAGAGATGAGCCAGGCTTTCGATGAGCAGGGTGGCGGCGATGAGCAATATGGTCGAGAGCGCCACTTGGCCGACGACCAGAAGACCTCGCGTGCCGATGCGCGCGAAAGGCCTGGAGCGTGATGCAAGCGTCCCTTCACCGCTGCCTCGTAGAACAATGGCAAGATCGGGGCGTGAGGCAGCGAGCGACGGCGCGAGCCCGAACACCACACCCGCCATCAGCGTGAGGGCGACGCCGAAGGCGAGCACCATCGCGTCCATGCGGATTTCTCCCGCCCGCGGCAAGTCTACGAACGTCACACTGCGGATCGCGGTTAGACCGAACCCTGCCAACAGAATGCCCAGGGCTCCGCCAAGAGACGCCAGCAGGATGCTCTCGGCCAGAAGCTGGCCGACGATACGTCCGCGGCCGGCTCCGATTGCCGCCCGCACGGAGAATTCCTGACCGCGCGAGGTAGCGCGCGCAAGCAACAGACTGCCGATGTTGGCGCACACGATCAGCAACACGAAGCCGACAACGCCGAACAACATCCACAGCTTGGGACGAACGTCAGACACCAGGTCGTCCTGCAACGAGCGCACAACGTCGGGAGTGTCTGGCTTGGCGTCGAGCATTTCCGGATGTACTGTGGCGTACTGGCGATCCAGTACTGCCAGTTCGGCGCTTGCCTGCTGAAGATTCACCTGAGGTTTCAATCGTCCAAATATACTGAGGAAGGGACTTAGTGGCCTTGACTTCGGCGCCAACACTGACCACTCGGCGGGCCTGGTGAGCCATACATTTGTGCCGGACATAGGGAATTGGAATGCCGGCGGTAGAACGCCGACAATAGTCGTGGGCGCGCCGGCGAGGGTTGCGGTCTTGCCGATGATCGCGGGATTCCTGCCGAACCGTCTCCGCCACAGTTCCGCGCTGATCATAGCGACCGGGGCCGCGCCGGGCTTGTCTTCTTCGGCGAGGAAACTGCGTCCCTGCAACGGACTGACCCCTAAGATATCCAGGAAATTGGCCGACACACGCGCACCCTTCAAAACTTCCGGCTGGCCGACACCGGAAAGGGACAGGTCCTCAAACCCGCCGGCGTAGGCCCCGATTTCGGAATACGATCGGCTGGCCGACATCAGTTCCTCAGCCCGTACCGGCGTTGCTCCGTCCGTTACCAGCACCACCCGGTCGGGTTCGTGGTATGGGAGTGGCTTGAGCAAGACCGCACGGATCACGGAAAACATCGCGGTGTTGGCTCCAATTCCCAAGGCGATGGTGAGCACCACCGCCAACGAGAAAACGGGGTTCCGGCGCATGGTTCGGGCGGCGAACCTCAGGTCATTTGCAATGGTTTCGAGAAGCCTGGTTCGGTTCACGGACACTTTTCCTTTTGAGGGCTGCCCTGAGCCGAGCCTTTGGCCCTCCGCAGGAGGATTTCGCAACTTTACGATGCTGGACGGCCTCGATTCAAGAAACGTTTTCCGGCTCTGGGACGACAGGTGCAATTTTTCCGATTCTTCGCATGAAAAACACTGGACACCGCGCCGGAATAGTTGCATTACAATAGAGCCAGGAGCAAAACCCCGTTGGCCAAGTTTGAAGAGTGCCTCCAACGACTGGAGAAAATTGTTCAGGAGCTGGAAAAGGGAGAGGTCCCTCTGGAGAAGTCTCTGACACTGTTTGAAGAAGGCATGCAGCTTTCGTCGGCCTGCCGCAAGGAATTGGAGCAGGCCGAGGGGAAAGTGGAAATCCTGCTGAAAAAGAACGGGAAGCTCCAGGCCGAACCATTCGAGCCGCTGCCGGAAAAGGCGCCCGCGCGCCGCTAGGTGCGGAGCCCTTCTGTACGCGACTCGTGAGTTGAGTTGCCTGTGGAGTTGCGGTTTTCCCAGCCCGCCCCGCAGCCTGGTCCAACGTTGACGTCTGCCGTTGACGACGGTTGAAGATCGGGGGATTTATGGGTCAAAGTGTAGTCGTTGTCGAGCAAGACCCCAAAGTCGCGCGTTCGCTGGCCGGCGAACTGCGCCATCATTTCTCCGTGCATGTGATCCAATCTTGCGAAGAATTAAGGGATAAGATCGCCAAGAACTCTCCAGAAGCGGTCGTTCTTAACCTCGAATACTGGCGCCTGGCGGATGTAGAGAGCCTGCACCACGACTTTCCCACACTGCCCATCGTCTGCACGCATCGCATCCCGGATGAGGACCTATGGATGGCGGCGCTGGAAGTCGGCGCCAGCGACGTGTGCCCCGCCGATGACGTGACCAACGTGCTGACATCGGTTCTGCGGAGCCTGGCGCTCTCGCGAAGCGCCGCAGCATAAATTTTCTTGCGCTGGGAGGACGCCTGCGGGCGTCCTTTCTCTTTTTCCCACGCGGGTCGCGTGCCTTGGGTTCGCAGTGCCATCCAAGCCGCCCTTTCGCGCTCAGCAGCGGAACGGCTCCGCCGGCCTGCTGCGCCCCGGGGCAGCCTCGACCACAGCCGCCTTGTTATACTCACTCCTCATGCTGCAGGAGACTCTCGAACAAGGACAGCGCCTGACCGACGCCGCACTCGACCGGCTCATTCCGCTGGAGACCGAGCATCCGGTCTCAATCCACAAGGCCATGCGGCACAGCGTGTTTGCCGGCGGCAAGCGCCTGCGGCCCGTGCTCTGCATGGAGTCGGGGCGCATGATCGCCGGCTCGCTGCCGGCGCAGATCGAAGAACTGGGCGCTGCGCTGGAGATGCTGCACACCTATTCGCTGATCCATGACGATCTTCCAGCCCTCGACAACGACGACCTGCGGCGTGGGCGTCCCACTTGTCACAAAGCGTTTGGCGAGGCCATTGCGATTCTGGCTGGAGATGCCCTGCAGACGCTGGCCTACGAAGTTCTGGCGGGATTAAAGTGTCCGGCCGAGGCGCGCGTTCGAATTATCGAGGTGATCGCCCACGGCACGGGCACGATCGACGGCATGATCGGCGGGCAGGTCGTGGATCTTGAAGCGGAACACACCCGCCCGACGGCCGAGATGCTGGAATACATTCACCGCTCGAAGACGGCCGCGCTGATCACGGCGAGCCTGGTAAGCGGCGGACTCTACGCCGGAGCGAAAGACAGCCAGGTTGCCAAGCTGCGGGCCTTCGGACTGGCGATCGGACTGGCCTTTCAGATTGTGGACGACGTGCTCGATGTGACTCAGACCTCCGAGCAACTGGGAAAGACGGCGGGCAAAGATACCGCTTCGGAGAAAGCAACCTATCCGGCGCTGTTTGGGATTGAGGCGTCGGAGCGCAAAGCAGATGCTCTGGTGAATGCGGCGTTCGCGGAACTGGAGAGCTTCGGCGAGCGGGCTGAGCCACTGAAGGAACTGGCGCGGTTTCTGGTGGAGCGGAAGAAGTAAATCAGCACTTGCGATTTGCATTCGGCCTTTGACGAGAACGCCACACGAGTGGCTGATTGTTAACTCCTAACAGCCAAGTGCTGATACCTCTTTTCCGCTTTCCGTGGTAAAAATAATAACGGCGATGGAGTTCGCCATAACCGCCCGCTGACGTTGGCTGATGACTCCTACAGAATTGAATCTATTTTGTAGGAGAGTTCCATCGTGAAAGACTTCCTCGCCATATCCGTCGCCGCCATTGTCGGCGCCAACCTGCGTTACCTGCTCAGTCGCCTGGCGGCCAGAGGTTTTGGCTCCGTCTTCCCTTACGGAACGCTCGCCGTCAACGTCGTGGGGAGCGTCATCGTTGGCTTCTTCGTCATCTGGACTACCGAACGCGTGCTGCTGGATCCGCGCTGGCGGCTGCTGGTGGTGATCGGCTTCTGCGGCTCGTTCACCACGTTTTCCAGCTACGCGTTTGAGACCATCTCGTATTTCGAACAGGGCCAGTGGGGGTTAATGCTGGTTAACGTTTTCAGCAACAACCTTCTGTGCCTGGGCGGAGCGCTCGCCGGCATGGCGCTGGCGCGGGTGCTGTGAACATGATCCCGGCCCCCACGCTCGAAACCTCGCGGCTGAAGTTGCGCCCCTACAGCGACGCCGATGTCGCGGAACTGCTGCCCCTGATCGGCACGCGCGAGGTAGCGGCGACCACCCTGCGTATCCCACATCCTTACACCGAGCAGGATGCGAGAGCCTTCCTCGCGCTGGCACAGGAGCCCGACAAGATCTGGCTGGCGATTACGCTCCGCAGCGATGGCCTCCAGATCGGTGGCGTGGGCCTGCGCCTCGACCGGCAACACCACCATGCCGAACTGGGTTACTGGCTAGGCGTGCCGTATTGGGGTCAGGGCTATGCCACGGAAGCGGCGCGGGAAATGCTTCGCTACGGATTTGAAGATCTTGGTCTGCACCGCATTTTCGCCTCGCATTTCAAGCACAACCCCGCCTCCGGCCGCATTCTGGTAAAGCTGGGAATGCGTCACGAGGGCTGCCAGCGCGAACACCTTCGCAAATGGAATGAGTTTGTGGATTCGGAGTTATACGGCCTCTTGCGGCAGGAATGGCAGATTTTGGGGCTGATTTCCGGGCAGATTTCCAGGGAGGTTCGCGAGTAAAATGCCTGAAGCCATGGCAGTTCAAGTCACCCTCTACCTGAACGACGCCGACCAGTGGCATCACCGGCCGCTGCACATGGAGATCCTCAACTACCTGCGCAAAGAGAACGTGTACGCGGCGACGGCGATCCACTGCGTCGCGGGATTCCTGGGACGGCATCGGGTAGAGACTGCCCATCTGATCGAGGCGGGAGGCAAGTTGCCGGTGATCATCATCTTCGTCGATACCGATGAACACGTGAACCGCGTGCTGCCCACGCTGAAGGAAATGGCGGCGCACCGGCTGATCGTGCGCGAAAACGTGGTGCTGGAGCAGGGGAATCTCGACTGACATGTCTTCCCCTCCCCTCAGTCAGCCTCTCGATGTTCTGGCGATTGCCGCGCACCGCGACGACGTAGAACAGACCTGCGGCGGTACGCTGCTGAAAGCCGCGCAGCGCGGCCAGCGCACCGGCATCCTCGATCTGACCCAGGGTGAGATGGGCACGCGCGGAACCGCCGAAGATCGCGCTCGCGAGGCGGCTGATGCAGCCAGGATTCTTGGCGCGACTTGGCGGCGCGCGCTCGACATTCCTGACGGTCGCGTCGAAAACACCTGGGAGAATCGGCTGAAGGTCGCGAGCGTGATTCGCGAAACGCGGCCGCGGGTGCTGATTCTGCCTTACTGGAAGGGCCGGCATCCGGATCATTACACGGCTTCGGTGCTGGGATATGAAGCGTGCTTTCTGGCGGGGCTGGCGAAATTGGCGCTCGGCTCTCAGCTGTCAGTCATCAACCAGCACACCTCAGACCGCGGACGTCAGACCTCGGAACTAAGCCCCCATCGTCCCTTCAAGATCATCTACGCGACTCTGTACTACGACGTGCGGCCCACGTTCGTGGTGGACGTCAGCGAACAATTTGAGGGGAAGTTTGCTTCCATCATGGCCTACAAGTCACAGTTCAGCGACCAGGAAGCAGGCAAAGATCTGTTCCCTGCCCATGATGAGATACGCGCTCGGGTCGAGGCCATGGCGCGCTTCTATGGCACACTGGGCGGCGTCACTTACGCGGAACCATTTCTGCAGAAGGAAGTCGGGCTGGTCGAGGATTTGCTGGCGATTCCAGTCAAGTCCATTTAGCACGAAATCGTCCCGAAGGAGTCGAGCCATGAAACACCGTACGGTGCTGTTATCGGTAGGCCTCTTAGCCTTGGTCGGTCTTGCAGGATGCGGAACAGGAAGCGGCAACTCGCAGCCGATCGTTGTCACTTTGAGCCCTAAACTGTCGGAGGTTGCGGCTGGCGTTCAATCCCAGCAGTTCACCGCGACGGTAACCGGCGACAGTTCCAATTCCGGTGTCAACTGGAGCGTAGACGGGATTGCCGGAGGCAACCAGACAGTAGGCAACATTACGAGCGGCGGGAATTACTTCGCTCCAACCACGGGCGGAACGCACGCCATCGAGGCGACCAGCGCAAAGGATCCAACCAAGAGCGCTTCCGTCACCGTCGCGGTAACCGATCTTGCCGGCGTGTACACCTATCACAACGACCTGGCGCGCGACGGCGCCAATACACAAGAGTACGCGCTCAGTGCCTCCACGGTAAGCACATCGACATTTGGCAAGCTCTTCTCTTGTCCAGTGGACGGCGCGGTCTATACGCAGCCTCTGTGGGTGCCGGGAGTGGTCATCGCCAGTGGGCCCAACAGCGGGACCCACAATGTGATCTACGTGGCCACGCAGCACGACAGTGTTTATGCCTTCGATGCCGATGCCAGCCCCTGCGTGCAACTCTGGCAGGCCAGCCTGTTGGATACGCTCCATGGCGGCACGACGGGCGAAAGCCCCGTAACCTGGAACGATGTAGGCAATTGCTATGGAGACGTCTATCCGGAGGTCGGAGTCACAGGGACACCCGTGATCAATCCGGCGAACGGTACGATCTACGTGGTCAGCGCGTCGGAGATTCCAGGTCTGTCGCCGGGTAATTGTTCTGCGTCGTCAGGCGGCTTTTACCACCGGCTGCATGCATTGGACATCACTACTGGCAGCGAGAAGTTCGGCGCCCCGGTGACGATTGCGGCGCAGGTGGCAGGAGCCGGGGATGGATCCTCGGGCGGCGTGGTCAGCTTTAACTCGCAGTTGCATCATCAAAGATCCGGCCTGGCGTTATCGAGCGACGGAACCGTTTATGTGGCGTTTGCCGCGCACGAGGACGCCACGCCTTATCACGGCTGGCTGCTCGGCTACCACGGCACCAACGTGCAACAGCAGTTCAGTGTTTTCAACACTACGCCGAACGGAGTTGGCGGTGCGAATGGCGGGGCGGATGGAGGAATTTGGGGCGGAGGCGGTGCCCCCGCGCTCGATACTGGAAACAATGTTTACGTCGCCACAGGAAATGGCATATTTGACCAGGGCACAGGCATGGCCATGCTGAATGATTATGGCGACAGCGTTCTCAGTCTGGGTATTCCACTGGCCGGAACCACGATGCAGGTGAACGGCTGGTTTAGTCCGGACGACGAAGTCAACCTGGAGCGCGCCGACGCCGATCTAGGTTCGGGCGCCCCGATTCTTCTTCCAGATCAATCCATCGGGCCGCCCCATCTCCTGGTCCAGCTCGGAAAAGACGGCGTTGTCTATTTAATCGACCGCGACAATATGGGCTTCTTTAACCCCACCACGAACCAGGTCGTGCAGAACTTCCAGGCCACGGGAGGATTCTGGGGAACGCCCGCATTCTGGCAGAACAACCTCTATTTTGCGGGCGCCGGCGATGCGCTGAAGCAGTTCTCCTTCGACCCGAACACGGAATTCAACACGACCGCTTCTTCGCAATCCGTCCAAGTTTACGGCTTCCCGGATGTTTCGCCGTCGGTCTCCTCGCTGGGAGACTCCAACGGCATCGTCTGGGCGATCGATGCCGGACTCTACGGCTACGCCAGCCCGAATGCAGGCATCAATTGCTACGTATCGCCGCCCCCAGCGGCCTGTACAGGCCCCGCTGTCCTGCATGCTTATGACGCGACCAATCTCGCGAATGAATACTGGAACAGCACACAAGCCGCCAGCGGCCGCGACCAGGCAGGAAATGGCGTCAAGTTCACAGTGCCTACGGTCGCGAACGGAAAGGTGTACGTCGGCACCCGCAGCGAACTGGACGTGTACGGCCTCCTGCCGAACTAACGATGACCGAGCCCGGCGCGGCGTCTATTTCTTTACCGCAACGGCCAGTCCGTCGCGGATGGGCAGGATGGTGGTGTAGAACTCTTTCGCGTTATACAGCGCGCGGTTGAACTCGAGGATGGCCTTGGTACGGGCATCCGCCGGATTCTTCTCGGCGACGCGGCCGCTCCACAGCACGTTGTCGGTGATGAACAGTCCGCCCTGGCGCAGCCGGGGCGCGACGAGCCGCAGCACGCGGGGGTAGTCTTCTTTATCCACGTCGTTGAAGATGATGTCGAACTCCCGCTTTTGCTCCGACAGAAATTCCAGCGCATCTCCGGTATGGAGCGTGATGCGGGTCGAGACTCCGGCGCGGGCGAAGTATCCCCGGGCGCGCGCGGCGTTTTTCGAATCGCCATCCGTGTAGATGACGCGGCCCTTCTCTCCCACCGCCTGAGCCCACCAGATGGTCGAATATCCAATGGCCGAGCCCAGTTCGAAAACCGTGCGGGCGTTGATCATCATTGCCAGTTGCTGCAGCACGCGGGCTACCGCAGGGCCCACGATGGGCACATTGTGTTCGGTGGCATAGCCTTCCATCTCGGCGAGCACCTCGTCCCGCTTGGGCAGCATGGAGTAGATGTAATCGTCGATCGGCCCCGCCGTGGTGAAGTTATAGTGGCGCCAACTGGCCCGGTCGTCTTTTTTCTTGTTCTGGGTCACACGATTCCCTTTCAGGTTTTCGATGGTCTGCCGCGCTCGTCATTCATCAGCCGAGGGTGAGGCCCGGCTTCATCTCGACTACTTCGACGCCGGGGGCCAGCTTCCGTAACTCCCCAGGCGTCCCGGTAAGCAATGGAAAGGTGCCGAAGTGCATGGGGATCACCGTCTTCGGTTTCAGCAGATTGCAGGCGTAAGCGGCTTCCCGCGGCGACATCACAAAGCGGTCGCCGATGGGGAGCATGGCGATCTCCGGCGCGTATAGATCGCGAATGATCGCCATATCGCCAAACACGGCGGTATCGCCGGCGTGGTAGAGTTTCACCCCATTGGCGAACTCGATCACGTAGCCGCAGGCCTCGCCGCCATAGACGATCTGGTCGCCGTCGGAAATGCCGCACGAGTGGTCGGCGTGCACCATGGTGACTGTGATATCGCCTACCGTCTGCGTGCCGCCTTTATTCATGGGAGCGGTCTGCTTCGCGCCCTTCTTCTCCATCCACGCGCAGAGTTCGTAGATGCCCACCACGACCGGATCGTGCTGTTTGGCGACGGCGACCGCGTCCCCGATGTGGTCGAAGTGGCCGTGAGTGCATAATAGGACGTCGGCCTTCTTCACCTTCTTGTCGGCTTCCGGACACATGGGATTGCCCATGATCCAGGGATCGATAATGATGGTCTTACCGCCCGGAGTCTCGACTCGGAAGGTCGAATGACCCAACCACGTGAGTTTGACGCCTTTCAGATTCATGCGAACGATGGCTCCTACGCTTCTAGCCTCTAACTTCTAACTTCTAACTTCCAGCTTCTAGCTTTGGCTCGGACCATTTGCGAAGTGTTCATCTCTAGGAACGCGCGGATTAACAGTCAGATCGAGGCTCTTCTTTGCGCCCTTCACGAACCTTAGCGACCTTAGCGGTTAAAAGCTTCTCGCGCCTCCGCAAAAATGTCGAGCCCCTCGCACCAAGTTCTCGTCTGGACGGGACACAACACTAATTCCCGCGATTTGAACTTCCTAGTTTAATATGAAACGCCATGGCAGAACTCAAGGTACTGATTTCACGGCAGGAGATCGCCAAGCGCGTGAGCGAGTTGGGCGCGCAGATCACCAACGACTTCAGCGGGCAGTCCGTAATTTTTGTCGGCGTGCTCAAGGGTGCGGCGATTTTCCTGGCCGATTTGGCCCGGCAGGTTCAGCTCGATTCTACTTTCGATTTTATTGGGGTTTCGAGTTACGGGAATCGCCCCAGCCCCGCCAGCGAATTAAAGAGCGGCTGGGATTCAACCGGCGAGGTCCGGCTTCTGAAGGACGTGGACCAATCCATTAAAGACAAGAACATCATCCTGGTGGAAGACATCCTGGACACCGGCCTGACCATGACTTACCTGAAAAAAATGCTGCTGGCGCGCCAACCCCGGTCCCTGAAGGTGGCGGCCTTGCTCGACAAGCCATCGCGGCGCAAGCTTCCGCTGGAAGGAGATTACGTCGGATTCAAGATTCCCGATGAATTCGTGGTCGGCTACGGACTGGACTACGCCGAAAGGTACCGTAACCTCGCCGACATCTGCGTCGTGCCCAGGGAATAGCGCCGAGGGACGTAAAGCACAGCACCAGACGCCGTTTCGTGCCAGTAAACCGGTGAGCCCAGGGAAGGCGGAAACGCGGCTGCTATCATAGAAACCAATGGGTTCTGTACTTTCCAAACCGGATCGCTTGCCGGTCGAGTCGCTGCTGCTCGACGTCGCCGACGTGCTGGCCACCTCGCTCGACCTGGATACGACTTTGCGCCGGGTTGCGGAAGTCGTGCGCAAAGTCATCGACTACGAGATTTTTGCCATCCTCCTGCTCAACGAAAAGACTCAGGAATTGCGTTTCCGTTTTCAGGTGGGGTATCCGGCGGAATTTGCCGAGCGCAGCCGGATCAAAGTCGGGGAGGGCGTGACCGGCCAGGCGGCCCAATCGCGGCAGGCGGTTTTGATTGACGATGTTACCAAGGATCCTCGATATATCGAGGCCGTCCCCCACGTACGCTCGGAATTGGCGGTGCCCCTGATCACCAAGAACCGCGTGATCGGCGTAATTGACATCGAGGCGCGGGAACCCGGCTACTTCACGGAAGAACACCGCCGCCTGCTGACACTGGTGGCATCGCGCATGGCGGCGGGCATCGAGAACGCGCAGCTCTATACCCGGACAACCCGGCAGGCTCGAATTCTCCTTCTGCTCAACGAAATTGCGCGCGAGCTTTCTTCCATCCTGAACCTGGACGAGTTGCTGGGGCGGATCGCGGAACTGGTGCGGCGATTGATCGACTACCAGATTTTCAGCATCCTGCTGCTGGATTCTTCCGGGGAAAAGCTGCAGCACCGATTCTCCCTGCGGTTTAACGAGAATGTTCATCTGAAAAACGAAATCCCCCTGGGCCGGGGATTGGTGGGCTACGCGGCCGAGAGCAAGCAAGCGGTACTGGTGCCCGACGTCAGCAAAGATCCCCGTTACATCGGAGCCAATCCGGAAACTCGTTCCGAGTTGGTCGTGCCCCTGATCTACAAAGACAAGGTGATCGGGGTGCTCGACCTGGAGCACACGCGGCGCGGATTCTTTACCGAGGAGCACCAGCGGACGACGACAACTCTGGCGGCGCAAATCGCGATTGCCATCGAGAACGCTCGCCTGTACGAGGAAATCGCGCGGCAGGAGCGGCGCCTGGAGCGCGATCTGGCGCTCGCGCGCGAGTTGCAAGTCCGGCTGCTGCCGCCGGCAAGACCCAAACTCGCGCACTTGGACGTGGCGGCAAAGTTTGTTCCGGCGCGCGCCATCGGGGGTGACCTCTACGACTTCATCCCCTATTCGATGTCGCGGCTCGGAATCGTCATCGGCGACGTGAGCGGCAAAGGCGCACCGGCCGCCATCTACGCCGCCTTGGTGAGCGGCATTCTGCGGTCGCATGCTCCCATTGAGCCGGGACCCGCCGAGATGCTTTCTGCGGTGAATCTATCGCTGGCGGAACGGCGCATCGAAGCCCAGTTTGTGTCGATCATTTACGCCGTTTGGGACGATGAGCATCGCACTCTGACGGTGGCGAACTCCGGCTTGCCCCGCCCCATTTTCGTGCATGGTGGCAAGAATGAAGTGATCGAGGCCACCGGCCTACCCCTAGGCCTCTTCGACGAAGCCGATTATGACGAGTTCAAGTTCCGCATGAAGCCCGGGGACATGTTCGTGTTCTTCAGTGACGGCATTCTCGACGCCCGCAACCGCAAGGGCGAACTTTTCGGCCGCGGCCGAGTCGAGAGAATTGTTGCCGAGTGCACGGGAAAATCGGCGGACTGCGTGGTGGATTCGCTGTTCAAGGCTGCGGCCGAGCATTCGGCGGGCGTGGAGGCTTTCGATGACCAGACCGTAGTTGCCATTCGAGTGCGGAGCGGAGCGCCGGCCTCCGCCAAGACAAAATGACCTCCCGCCGTCAGAACCCAGCCGCACGTCCCCCCGGATTTATTTATCGTGAGAGCAATCGCAGAATTCTGCGGCGGGACGGGCAGTTCGTCCTGTACTGCGAAAACGCGGCCTTGCCGCAGCTTGCGGCGCGATATGGAACGCCGCTCTATGTCTACTCAGCAGCCATGATCCGCCAGCGCTACGACGCGTTTGATCGTGCGTTTGGCGATCTGCCCCATACTATTTGCTATTCCGTCAAAGCAAATTCCAATCTCAGCATCTTGCGCTTGCTGGCCCAGGAGGGATGCGGCTTTGACGTGGTTTCGGGCGGCGAACTGGAGCGCGTGTTAGCGGCGAACCGTAAGGCCGCAAAGAAGGTCGTCTTCTCCGGTGTGGGCAAGACGCGCGAAGAATTAACCGCGGCGCTAAAGGCTGGAATCCTGCTCTTCAATGTGGAGAGCGAATCGGAACTGTGGGCGCTGGCGGAATGCGCGGGGCGTCTGCGCTCTACGGCAGCGGTGGCGCTGCGGGTGAATCCTGATGTCGCGGCCGAGACTCATCCTTACATTTCGACCGGACTGCACCAGCACAAGTTCGGTGTGCCCATCCGCGAAGCGCGGGCGCTCTACGCCAAGGCGTCGGGTACCCGTTATCTGAAGGTGCGCGGGGTAAGCGTTCACATCGGCTCCCAGATCACGGATGTAGCTCCGTTCGGCGAGGCCATGTCGCGAGTAGCGGACCTGGTCCGTGAACTGCGCGTCGACGGCCACCGCATTGACTACATCGACGCCGGAGGAGGCCTGGGCATTGCCTACGAAAAGCCGAGCGCGCTCGAGTTTTCCGACTATGTGGCGGGATACGCCCGGGCTCTCGCCGCGCCCTTGCGCGGGCTGGACGTGCGTCTGCTGCTGGAGCCCGGGCGTTCGATCGTTGGCCCGGCAGGCGTCCTGATCACCTCGGTGCTTTACCGCAAGGGCAACGAAGGAAAGCGATTTTTGGTGGTTGACGCCGCCATGAACGACCTGATTCGGCCCGCGCTCTACGGCGCCTACCACGAGATTATTCCGGTAATCCAGAGTGCGGACTCGGCGGCCAACCCCGAGGTCGCCGACATTGTAGGCCCGATATGCGAGACAGGAGATTTCTTCGCCCGCGACCGCGAACTGCCTGCGGTCGACGAGGGAGATCTGCTGGCAATTCTGGACGCCGGGGCCTACGGGATGGTGCTGGCGTCGAACTACAACACGCGCCCGCGACCGGCGGAAGTCCTGGTGACGGGAAAGTCGGCGAAAGTGATTCGGCGACGCGAAAAGCTGTCAGACCTGCTGCGGACTGAGTTGTGAACGCGTGCGGACCGGGGCACCCGCGCCACCTACTGCCTCCTCCGTTTTATCGCTCTCCCCATTTCAGCTTGCTGCGCAGCACATGAAAAAAGTCTGTGCCCGTGCGAAACAGGTTCACCTGATGCTCCGACCGGCGACAGCGCACGCGGTCCCCGTCGCGCAGGTCGAGGCCAGGCTGCCCGTCCAGACTGAGGTAGGCAACCTCCTCTTCGCTGCGCAGCAGGATTTCAATCTCAACGGAATCGGGCACGACCAGCGGACGATGCGTGAGGGAATGCGGCGCCACCGGCGTGATCACAAAGGCTTGCACGCTCGGCATGACCACGGGACCGCCCGCGGAGAGCGAATAGGCGGTCGAGCCCGTGGGTGTGGCCACGATCATGCCGTCGGCGCGGTAGCTGGAAACGAATACCTTGTCGATGTAGAGGTCGTAGGTATTCAGCCGGGCGAGGGCGGTCTTGTTCACGACCGCGTCATTGAAGACGAGATAGCTGCCGCGCACCTGATCTCCGCGGAGCAGCTCGCAGTGCATGAGAGAACGATGCTCAACCGCGGCACGGCCCTGGGCAATCGCCTCCAGCATGGGGTAGAGCGACTGCAAGGGTACTTCCGTCAGAAAGCCGAGTGAGCCGAGGTTAACGCCGAGCAGAGGTACATCGACCGCCGCCGTAACCCTCGCCGCCGACAACAGAGTTCCATCACCGCCGAGCACGACCACCAGGTCGAGCGGCCTCAGCGACATCTGCGGACGGGCTACGACTTCCTGTCCCGCAACGTATCCTGCAGTCTCGGGATCGACGATGACTCTGTAACCGTGCTCCGCCAGCCAGGTGAGAAGTCCGGGAACAATCTGCGCCAGCTCGGGACGAGCGGGCCGCGAAATGATGGCTGCGGTTTTCAGGGAAGATGCTTGCGGACTGGCCATGGTGATGATGAAAGAAAGATTGTACAGAATTCCGGGACTTTCACCACAGAAGACGCCGAGGAACGACCGAGGATTAGAAAACACCGTATAGCAGGAAATTCGCGATTACCTTCCACGCCGAGTATGGGCGAACTCGATCACATCCGTCCGGCTTGCGGCGAGACTCAGCAGAGCGGCTCTGACTTTGTCCACTGCCGCCATCTGCGCCGCTTCGTCGCGCACGATTCCTCCCTTGCCCACGTGTTCCCTGCCTGCCTCGAACTGAGGCTTGACCAGCACGACGATTTGCCGCCCCCGGCGTTCGTCCGGCGATTCAGGAAAGGCGGCGGCAATCACAGCGGGAAGAACCAGAGTTGCGGAGATGAACGAAACATCCATGACGATAAGATCTGCAGTTACTTCGGCGGCTTCACGCGTCAGATAGCGGGCGTTGGTCTTTTCCAGCAACTGTACTCGGGCATCCTGGCGAAGCTTGAAATCCATCTGGCCGTAGCCGGTGTCCACTGCGACGACGCGCGCGGCGCCCTGCTGCAGCAGGCAATCGGTAAACCCACCGGTGGAGGCGCCAACGTCAAGACAGATCTTGCCGGTGACTTCGATGTTCCAGTGTTCGAGGGCGCGCTCCAGCTTCAATCCGCCGCGGCTGACGTACTTGAGATCTTCGCCCAGCAGGCGGATCGCGCACTGCGCGGCGACCTGCGCGCCGGCTTTCTCAAGTTTCTGATCGTCAACCAATACCTTGCCCGCAAGAATAAGAGCCTGGGCGCGCTCGCGTGAGGCGGCCAGACCGCGGTCCACCAAAAGTTTGTCGAGTCTGACTTTCAAACGATTTATTTTTCGCGTGGGACCACGAAAGTGCCAGCACTCGCTCCAGTGCAAAGTGTTGAAGCATCTCCCGCTGAATCAGTTACGAGGATACTGCGCCCCTTTTCCACAGTATTTTCCACGAACATGTTGAAAACTTTGGTACGCAAAAACAATTTCCATTTGGCCAGAACAAAAGCCGCCCAACAAGGGCGGCTCTTCGATTCCCAGTTCGTGGCAAACTACCCGGCAACTTCTTCCAACAGTTTCTGATCGATGTCGAAGTTGGAGTGAACGTTCTGCACGTCGTCCTGGTCTTCGAGTGCTTCCATCAGGCGGATCATGGTGTTGGCCGCGGCGCCTTCCAGTTTGATGTAGTTCTGCGGAATCATGGCGACGCTGGACGGACGCAGGCTCAATGCCCTGCCTTCTTCACCGCCTCGAGCACGGCTTCGAATGCCGAGGGCTCAGTCAGGATTTCCCAGTTGTCGCCATCGTCGTTCAGGTCTTCTCCGCCGGATTCGAGAACGATGTTCATCAGGTCGTCCTCTTTGGCGGCGGTCTTCGGAATGACGATGTCGCCCTTCTTGTGGAACATCCAGGAGACGGCGCCGGCTTCCGCCATGTTGCCGCCATTCTTGCCGAAGACGTGGCGGATTTCGCTCACGGTGCGGTTGCGGTTGTCGGTATTGATGTCGAGCAGCACGGCGACGCCGCCGGGGCCGTAGCCTTCCAGAGAAAATTCTTCATAGGTGGCGCCGGGCAACTCGCCGGTGCCGCGCTGGATGGCCCGCTTGATGTTGTCGGCGGGCATGTTCTCGGCCTTGGCCGCGAGAATCGCGCCGCGCAGACGCGGGTTGGTGTCAGGATCGCCGCCGCCGTTCTTCGCGGCAATGCTGATTTCCTTGATGAGGCGGGTGAAAATCTTGCCGCGCTTGGCGTCGAGCGCGCCCTTCTTGTGCTTGATTGTGGCCCATTTTGAGTGGCCGGACATGGTTCGACCTCGTGTCTAAAGATCTGCCTTTAAAGAGCTTTGAATGGCGCAGGACTCGCCTTCAGAGGAGATCACAGGATTGCCTCGGTATGAATGCAGGCGAACAGGGATTATAGCATGGACATGCTCGCCCGCAGCACCGGATCTGTAACCCGGTGGGTCATCGTGGTTTGGGCCGAGCTAAGGTCCTTTCCGTGGTATTGACTCTCCCGGTAGGCGCACCTAACATGCCAAGGCAAGGGGCGCGCCTTGCATCGTTTATGACTGGCCAGCTCGTGGGGCACTACCGGGTCCTCGAAAAGATCGGTGCAGGAGGGATGGGCGAGGTTTTTCGCGCACGCGACGAACGCCTGGGGCGCGACGTCGCACTGAAGCTGATCCGCCCGGCCTCCAGCGACAATCCCGACCATCTGCGCCGCTTCGAGCAGGAAGCCCGGGCGGCCGCAGCCCTGAACCACCCCAACATCGTCGCCATCTACGATGTCGGTTTCGAAGGCACCACTCCCTACATCGTTTCTGAACTGCTGGAGGGCAAGACCCTGCGCCAGCGCCTTGCAGAAGGTCCACTCTCCATCCGCGAGGCTGCAGACTATGCTTTGCAGATGGCGCATGGGCTGATCGCGGCTCACGAACGGCACATCGTGCATCGCGATCTGAAACCCGAGAACCTGTTTCTGACCAACGACGGACGGGTCAAGATTCTGGATTTCGGCGTGGCCAAGCTGCAGGGCTCGACGGACGACACGCGTTCTATCGAAAACCTGACTACCGTAACCAAGTCTGGATCGGTGATCGGCACGGTCGCCTACATGTCTCCCGAGCAACTGCGCGGCAAGGCGGTGGATCACCACAGCGATATCTTCAGCTTCGGCGCGATTCTCTACGAGATGCTGACTGAGCGCCGTGCCTTTCGCGGCGAAACCGAAGTGGACACCATGACCGCGGTCTTGCGCGAAGAGCCGCCAGATGCCAGTCTGGAACAGGCGGCTGTCCCGCCTGCCTACCGAGACATCCTCAAACACTGTCTGGAGAAGGAACCGGAGAACCGGTTCCAATCGGCCAAAGATCTGGCCTTCGCGCTGCAAACTCTCTCCGGCTCTCCGTCGGACAGAGGGGTTCCCTTCCCGAAGCTGAAGCTTCGAACCACCAGAGTGTTGCCCTGGGCTGTGGCCGGGGTGCTGGCGGCTGCGACTCTGCTTCTGCTCATCATCGAGCTGCGCCCTCCGGCGCCCCCTCCAACCTACAGCCGACTGACCTTCGAAGCGGGAACGGTATATTCGGCGCGCTTCGCACCTGACGGAGAGTCCGTTGTTTACAGCGCAGCCTGGAACGGCAAACCCGTGCACCTCTTTTCGACCGTTGGGAACTCTCTCCTGGCCCAGCAGCTTAATTTGAGTGATGCCAACCTGCTCGCAATTTCGCACACAAACGAACTGGCCGTCGTGCTCCATGGTACCCACAACGGACAGCTTGAGACGGTTGGCGGCATGCTCGCTCGCGCGCCCATGGCGGGAGGTGCTCCCCGCGAAATACTTTCAGATGTGCGCTGGGCTGACTGGAACGCGGAAGGCAAGTTAGCCGTAGTTCACTACGTTGACGGGCATAGTCGTCTGGAGTACCCGATCGGCAACGTGCTCCATGAGAGCGGCGGATGGATCAGCCATATTCGTTTTTCTCCTCAGGGAGACCGGATCGCATTCATGAATCATCCGGCGCTCTGGGACAATCGCGGCACCGTCTGCGTCGTGGATCTTGCCGGGCATGTGCAGACTCTTTCCGGGGAATGGGAATCCGAGCAGGGGATTGGCTGGCGGCCGGACGGGAAGGAAATCTGGTTCACGGCTATCGCGAACGGCACCAACCTTAATCTGATGGCGGTCAATCTCTCGGGCAAAATCCGTGATTTGCTGGATTTGCCGATGGGAATCACTTTACAAGATGTTTCCTCCGATGGCCGGGTGTTGATTACTTTGAACTCCAAGCGCCTGGCCATGGCCTCCGGCACCTTGGGCAGCAAGGACGATGTGGACCTTTCCTGGCACGACTGGAATGTCGCGAAGGACATTTCGCGCGATGGGCAGTTTGTGCTGTTCGAGGATTCCAGCGAGGCTGCCGGGGCCGGTTACACGGTCGCGCTCCGTAGCGTAGACGGCACCCTGCCCGTTCGACTGGGGGAGGGCAGCGCCGGGGGCCTGTCACCAGATGGAAAATGGGCAATCTCAATTTCCACCGGACAGCCGGAGCGAGTCACGCTGCTGCCGATTGGCCCCGGGCAGCCCCGGACCCTCGAGGCCGGCGGATTGGAGCACATTCAGAATGGCTGGGCCCGCTTCCTGACGGATGGGCGGCGAATCATTACGAATGGCAATGAACCCGGCCATGCCCCTCGTTGCTATATGTTGGACTTGTCCGGCGAAAAACCAAAGGCCGTAACTCCAGACGGAGTTCTGTGCGGTCCGTCATCGCCTGACAGCCGATTCGTCGTTGGGGTAGGTCCGAATGCGGCCGTGGCGCTCTATTCTCTTGAGGGTGGCCCGCCACGAACCGTTCCCGGCCTGGAAGTGGGCTTCCATCCGGTGCAATGGTCGGAGGACGGCTCTCTCTTATACGGCTATCACGAGGGCGAACTTCCCAGCAAAATATACAAAGTCGTGATCGCCACAGGAAAACAGACTGTGGTCCAGGAGTTGCGCCCGGGAGTTCCGGCCGGGGTAGTCATGGTGTCCCCCGTCGTGGTGAGCCGCAATGGTACTCGCTTTGCCTACAGCTACAGTCAGACTCTGTCAGTTCTATACCTCATCTCCGGCTTGCACTAGCCCGCGCGGAACCTGCTTCCCTTCAATCCAGAGATCCCTCGAAGGCCGACGGCACATAGTGGAAGAAAATCGAAGTCGAAGTGTGGCCATCCGGCGAGAGGGTCGCGGCGGTGCGGCAACCGCGTCCCGCGATAGGCGAGCCCGTCTCCCAGCGCCTGATAGGCCGTGACCGAGCCCGCTGAAGTATCCAGGTGGAGCGGCCACGAAGTCTCCAGGGTTGGCTCGGGAGAAAAGTCCAGGCAAAGCGTCACGCTGAATTCGCATTGCTCGCGGTCGGTATGCTTCTTGAGCTCAGCGCCTGCCAAATAGGAAGCGAGGTAAACATACGATGGCTTGACTGCCTCTCCCGCCACCGCGCTGAGCGTCGCCGCAATCTGGTGGTGGAAGAAGCGGGCCACCGGTTCGTTGTACGCCACGTAGCGTCGCGGGCTTTGTCCGTCCCCAAGCTGGATCGCTCCCGTGCGGATCAAGTAGCGACAGTAGCGGCGCAAAGCGGCGATATGGAACGGGTGAATCAGGTTGGAGAGCGGCGCGTAGCCTTTCTGGCGAAAGAGCTTTGCTGATTTCTCGACCACCTCTTCCCACTCCTTAAGACGCAGGGCGGCGTAGTTTGGCGGTGCCAAAATGCCTGCACCCAGCAACAAACAGCGCGCGTCTTCTGGCACTGTCGAGGACACAGGCTCGTTCGGACGCAGACCACGCACCACGGCCTCGAGTCCGGACCCCAGCCAGAAAGGGAGCATAGTTTCAGGCGCACGGTCTCGCACCCAGGCTACGGTTCCCTGCCGTGCAAACCCTTGATTGGCAAATGCCGAGAGCGGTTCACTTCGCGACGTGAGTTCCTCGGGCCATTGCCCGGCCCGGCACAGCCTGCACTCAGGATTCAGGTAAAGAGGTTGCCGATCGTTTAGCCGCAATGACCTCAGAACCCGCTGCGGAATCAGGTGCAGCGGCAATTCATCCAGCAGGCAATAGAACTGATGGGGAGGAAGTGTGGCGGCATAGGTCCGCGACCCTCCTCCCATCAAGGCTGTCATCCACTCCAGCCACGCCGAATTGTTTACCGACGCAGCCATCCGTTAAGGGTGAAGCGGCTGTCGGCGAAGAGCCCCGACGGGCACTTCACCGGAGTGATCTCGTGCAGCAATTCGCACGGGAAAAAGACGATCTGGTTCTGCTGTGGAACAATTGACTGGTAGCTGCCTTCACTGACGTAAGCATCGCCTTCCAGGCGGGTGTCGCGAATCCTCAGTTCTCCTCCATCAAACCGCCTGGGCTCGCGATGGAAGAAGTAGACAAAGGTCAGGTAGCGTGAGGCCACCCGATCACTGCCGTTATCGCTGTGGAAGCGGAAAAAGTCTCCGTCGTTGCTGGCGGTGACCTGGACCTCCACCCCGGCGATGGAGAATTCCTCCATCCCCAGCTTGTGCAGGACCTGCGGCAACACAGCTTTGATGCGCTCCACCATCATGTCTTGATGTTGAGCCAAATCCATCAGAACGCTCGAGCGTCGGTGCTCATAGTTGATGACGCCACTGTCCGCGGTAGGAGAAATCACTTCGCTGGCGCTGAACGCAGCTTCGTGCTCCACCGTAAAGCGCGTGAGATCCTCCAGTTCCCGCGGTGCGAGGAACTCGTCCAAAACCACGCATTTGGCGGGTAAGGTTTCTGGACGGTCCGCGATCGCAACGCTCGTCTCCGAGGTCACGGTCGTTTCCGCCGAACGAGGCGGCTGCGGTGGACGCACCGGGATTCCCGGTCCCGGCCCATGTCCCGGCGGTTGCGGTTCCCCCGGCGTACGCAGCGGCGAGCCCGGAGGTTGCGGCTCCCGCAGCGGAACGCCAGGTCCCGGCCCATGTCCCGGTGGTTGCGGCTCTCCCGGCGTGCGCAGCGGTGAGCCCGGAGGCTGTGGCTCCCGCAGCGGAATGCCCGGTCCCGGCCCATGTCCCGGCGGTTGCGGTTCCCGAGCGTAGATTTCTGACCTCCGCGTAGCCGCCACATCATTCAGCGATGATGGGTTGTTTTTTAGGATGCGCTCAAGGACGCTCCCACCGAGCACAGTGAAGGCGCGCTGAGCGACTGTTTCGCCCACCGCCGACGCAATCGCCGTGCTGACTGCTTCTTGCGTTTCCGGATTCTCCCCAGCCGCTGCCCTGGCGTGCTGCAGCAGACTACTGAGCAGCGCACGCTCGCGCGCGCTGAGAATCCGTTCATCTTGCATTAGCGTTTCTGAGAAGGAATCTAGAATCTGCTTCGGTGTCATGGAGAGACACGCCTCCCTGCGTGCGTGAAAGCACAAAATCAGAGTTTGGGGCCCGCACAACAGGGGAAGAGAAACCACCATAAACCCACAGGCTGTTGATAACCAAGAAAATTCCGCGAACGAACGCTGCGGAGTCAGTAGCAGAAAAAATGACTAGCGGGCAGCCATGGCGCCAACCATCGACTGGAATACTTTCAGTCCGTCCGTGCAACCCAACTCCGGCTCGGCCGAACGCTCGGGGTGAGGCATCATGCCCACAACATTGCCGTCGTTGCTGCAGATTCCGGCAATATTATCCAATGAGCCGTTGGGATTGGCCGCGGCAGTAAGTTCCCCGCTGGGCGAGGAATAGCGGAATACGACGCGATTATTCCGGCGCAGTTCTTCGAGGGTCGCGGGGTCGCAGTAGTAGTTGCCCTCCATATGGCCAATGGGGATGGTCAACACCTCACCCTTAGCGCAGGCGTTGGTGAAGGGCGTCTCCACATTTTCCACCCGCACCTGAACCGGCTTGCAAACGTATTTGAGGCCGACGTTGCGCATCAGGGCGCCGGGCAGCAGACCCGATTCGCACAGAATCTGAAAACCGTTGCAGATGCCGAGGACCAATCCTCCGCTCGCGGCGAACTTCCGCACCGCCTGCATTACCGGAGAAAACCTCGCAATCGCGCCCGTTCGCAGGTAGTCTCCGTAGGCAAAGCCTCCCGGAACGATCACGGCATCGCAGTTTTCCAGATCGTGCGATTCGTGCCACAGGAACGTGACCGGCTGCCGGGCGACCTGTTGAATCGTCCAGTAGGCATCGTGATCGCAGTTCGAACCGGGAAAGACGATGACGCCGAATTTCATGGATGTCCTCAGATGCTGGGATTTTGTGGCTAGTCTAGCACGCTGGCAAGATGGACTGCCGAATATCCTGAGGAAATTGAATTGAAGAAGAAACAGAAATGGCGCAGGCAAAGCTTGGTAACAGTACTTTGGGGAGATGGAAACAGTGGGCGCGCGCTGACGAAATGGAGGCGCAACGGGACGCGCGCGCCCAAGCCCGATAAACCGTTCTACAAAAGGCCCTGAGACCGAAACCGAGTGACTGGATCAGCTACTGGCTGTCGCCGGAAAATCCAGCGTGCCACCGCAAAGCCAATTGCCGCGTAACACAAATGCACCATTCGCATAACACCCCCCAGTCAGGATCGGTTCGTTTTGATCCTCAGGGGAGGAAACTACATCAGACTCTATCGGCACAATAACAACGCGCCGCCACGCGGACAAGGCACAACAGTGCCATCGCAGTAGCACGGAAGTAATAGCCGTAATGCGAAGAGTTAACCGGCTGGGGAGAAAGCTCTTGCGTGAGCTTTTCCCCAGCTCCGGAGGTATTTACGGACGCGCTCAGTGAGCCGGCATAAGTTCGTCTGCAAGGCGTCCCGCCGGCGCCACGACTATGGTGGACAGGTTGTCTGCCGCCGTAAGCTTTTGGAAGGCGGCCAGATCGCCGTGCTGCAAGTCTTCCCAGCGACCCATCAGTTCCCCGCTCTGCCGTTTCAGCTTCTCGAACTCCTGCTGCTCGGCCTCGGTGGGTGCGGAGTCGGCGCTGCTCAGGTCCATCGCAAGATAGGCTAGTTTGGCGTCCACTTGCGGAGGATAAGCAAGCGAGTCTTCGTTGGCGCTGATGGTAAGGTTGATCAAGTCATCGCGAACCGCGATCAGTTTCTTCTCCAGATCGTCGGCCGCCGCAGCGATCGTTTTGGCGTGGTCGTTTTCCGGCAAACGCCGCTTCAGGCCGGCCAACTGCGAACGCACGTCCTGAATCTGGTTGATCGTATCGTAGACCCGGTTCAGTTCGTCGTGGTCCTGCAGCAGCAGGGTAAGCTGCGCTTCCAAGTCGGTTTGGCTGACCTTCACCCGCGGATCGAGTTTCAAATCGAAGCCCGCGGTCTGGCTTTGACCACCCACGGTCAGCCGCACCTGGTAGTGGCCGGGAACCGCCACCGGCCCGCGCGCGCCCGCACCATACTCCCACAGGTAGTAGCCGGGAACGCGATGAGCTTCTTCATAGCGCAGGTCCCAGACGAAACGATTCAATCCCGCTTCCGGTTTGATTTCCTTCTCCGGCTTCTTGTCGTCGGGATCGAGTGGTTCCTCCGGCACCTTCATCTCAGTGCTCGAATACGTGCGGATAACCTTGCCGGAGGCATCGAGGATTTCAATTTTAGTTTCGGTGTCGGCCTTCGGCGCATCCTTCAGGTAGTAATCGATCACGGCGCCCACCGCCGGATTCTGTCCCGTCAAATTGCTGTGATGCCGTTCGCCGCTGGCGCCCGCCTGAATGCGATAAGCGGTTGCCGGAGCATATAGGAAGACATCTTTCTTCGTGATGTCCTCGCTGTACTGGCGAAGCGGACTGATGTCGTCGAGAATCCAGAAGGCGCGCCCATGGGTCGCGACCACCAGGTCGTTATCTTTGATCACCAGATCGTGAACCGGCGTCGTCGGTAGATTCAAGCGTAGCGGCCGCCAATTTTCTCCGTCGTTGAACGACACGTAGACGCCCTGCTCGGTTCCGGCAAAAAGCAGTCCGCGCTTCTTCGGATCTTCGCGAACCACGCGCGCGAACGTCGTGTCCGGAATGCCCTGCGTCAGCTTCGTCCAACTCTTGCCGTAGTCGCTGGTCTTATAAATGTAGGGACGCAGATCGTCGAACTGATGACGATCCACGGCCACGTACGCGGTGCCCGGATCGAACGGGGACGGATCGATCTGGCTGACCCGACTCCACTCCGGCATATCTTTCGGAGTGATGTTGGTCCAGGTCTTTCCTTCATCCTTCGTGAGCTGAATGAGCCCATCGTCAGTGCCCACCCACAGCAAGCCCTTCGTAATTGGCGACTCAGCGAGGGCGAAGATGGTGTCGTAGTACTCGGTGCCGGAATCGTCGAGCGTGATGTCGCCGCCCGAAACTTTCTGCTTGCTCTTGTCGTTGCGGGTCAGGTCGGGACTGATGGCCTCCCAGTGCACGCCGCCATCCGTGGTCTTAAACAGGCGCTCCCCGGCGTGGTACAGGACATTCGGATCATGTGGGGAAATCATGACGGGGGCGGTCCACTGGAAGCGGTGTTCGAGATGAGCCGCGCCGTGCGCATCCGAAAGTTCGGGCTGCTCGGTAATCGCTTTCACCTGCCCCGTATGCCGGTCGTAGCGCGTGATGTTGCCCTGGTAGTCGGCGGCATAAACAATGTCGGGATCCGGGGGATAAGGCGCGATGTATCCCGCCTCGCCGCCGCCCACGTCATACCAGTCGCTGCGATCGATGGATCCGTCGTCGCTCCGGCTGGCGATGGCGACCGTGCCGCTATCCTGCTGCGCTCCGTAGACCCGGTAGGGCGTCTCCGTATCGGTGATGACGTGGTAGAACTGCGCGGTGGGCTGATTATCTTCGCGCGTCCAGGTCTTACCGTCGTCCACGCTCACGGTGACGCCACCGTCGTTGGAAGCGATCATCCGGCGGGAATTGAGCGAATCGATCCACAGACCGTGATTGTCTCCATGCGGAATCTTGACTTTGTCGAACAGATGGCCGCCATCGGTCGATTTGTAGGCGTCCACGTTCATGATATAGAGCACGTTTTCGTCCTTGGGATCGGCGATGACGTGCATGTAGTACCAGGGCCGCTGCCACAGACTGTGACTGGGGTTCACCAGTTCCCAGGTTTCGCCGCCATCGTCAGAACGATAGAGTCCGCCGTCCGGATTGTGGGCTTCGATTAACGCATAGACGCGGTCCGAGTTCGCGGCCACGGCTACGCCGATCTTTCCATACGGCCCCTTCGGTAGCCCGTGCTCTTCGAGGTGCTTCCAGGTTGTGCCGCCGTCGTTCGAGCGGTAGAGGCCGCTGCCCGGGCCGCCGCTGGACATGCTCCAGGAAGTGCGGCGCGCCTGCCACAGCGCGGCAAACAGAATGTTGGGGTTGTGCGGATCGAACGCCACGTCAATGCCGCCCGTGTTTTCGTCCTTGTAAAGAACCTTGTCCCAGGTCTTGCCGCCGTCGGTGGTGCGGAAGATGCCACGCTCCGTGTTGGGACCGAAGGGATGGCCAAGTGCGGCCACGAAAACGATGTCGGGATTCGTGGGATTGATAATGACTTTGCCGATGGCGCGCGAATCGCGCAAGCCAACATTTTTCCAGGTCTTGCCACCGTCCAGGGTTTTGTAGACGCCGTCGCCATGCGAGATATTGCCGCGAATGCAAGCCTCTCCCGTCCCCACATAGACGATGTTGGAATTGGACCTTGCCACCGCGATGCTGCCAATCGACGATGTTCCCTCTTTATCAAATACAGGAGTCCAGGTCATGGCGGCGTCGGTAGACTTCCACACGCCACCGCCGGTCGCTCCAAAATAATAGGTCGTAGGATCGCCGGGTATTCCGGCCGCTGTCAGCGAACGTCCGCCGCGGAAGGGACCGATCAGGCGGTATTTCATCCCCTTGAAGGTCTTGTCCTCCGGGGTCGCAGGTTCGGATGCGTCGGCGCCTGTCTGCGTCGAGGCTGCGGGCTCAGCCTGGGTTGCCTGTTCCGGTTTCACTGCTTTCGAGTGCCGCTCCGGTTTGGCTTGAGCGAAGGTGAGAGTAGCGACCAAAATTAAGACTGCGAGAACCAACCGTGTGACGAGCGAGGTGCTCCTGCCAAGGCTATCTGGGCCGACCATGTTCAGGGTTATCTCCGGGGATGATTTGGACAATTGACTATCTTAGTCCCCCGGAGGCGTGCTGCAAAGGGGAGCGAGGGCCCGGTGGGTCCGTTTCAAAAGCACGTCCCCAGGGGCTAAAAAGCCGCGATTGATTTGTGACACTTACGGCGCGGCTGAAGCCGCGCCCTTTCAAAACAGATTCAAACTGACCCACTACCATCGAGGGAACTACGACGGTCAGGTTCGCGGGGAAAGCGATGGATCATAGGCCGACGCAGACCGGGTCACGGCATCCAGCCGGCACAGGTGCTGGCTGAGCTCTTCGGCTGCCGAGGTAGCTATCTCCCGTATCTGGAGCAGCCTTTTCGAGCAATTTGAATCCTCCGTACCCTCGTCCGCCGTACCCTCGTCGGCCAGGAGATCACAATAGCCGACAATCGCGGTCAGTTGGTTGATCAGATGGTGCGCCAACATGCAATTGGGCAAAAACCCTTCCCCGCTTGAACTTGCCATACTGCCACCTCTTTTTCCCCCGTCCGTGCGAACAGTCTCTCGCGGTTCCAGAGCAGCGGATGTGATTTGAATCACAGTTGTCGGTGACAGATGTCGTGGGCCTATTGCGCGATCCTAAGGCACCAACGAGGTGCGGCCCAGTTTCTACTTGCCAAGTAGCGCTTTTTTCGCGGCTTGCAGTTCCTTCCGCTTCGCATCGTCCACTTTCGGGTAAGCCAGATCCAGCGACTCCAGCGTATCCACTAACACGGCGGACACCACCAGCCTCGTAAACCACTTGTTGTCGGCGGGCACGACGTACCACGGAGCCTGCTCGCTGGCGGTGTTGCGGATCATCTCTTCATAGGCTGTCTGATAGTCGTCCCAATATTTACGTTCGTGGATATCTCCCGCGGAAAACTTCCAGTTCTTCGCCGGTTGGTCCAACCGCTCCAGGAATCGCCGCTTCTGCTCCTTTTTCGAGACGTGCAGAAAGAACTTGCGAATGACTGTCCCGCTTCGCGCCATGTGCCGCTCAAAACAGCGAATGTCCTCGAACCGCTCCTCCCAAACATTCTTGTCGACAAGCGTGGGCGGAGTTTTCTGGCTCTTGAGAATTTCAGGGTGAACCCGAACAATGAGTACTTCCTCGTAGTACGACCGGTTAAAGATTCCGATGTGCCCGCGCTCGGGGAGGCAGCGCGTTGTCCGCCACAGAAAATCATGCTGCAGTTCCAGTTCCGACGGAGCCTTGAAGGAATACACCTGGCAGCCCTGCGGATTCACTCCCGACATGACATGCTTGATGATGCCGTCTTTTCCGGCCGCGTCCATCGCCTGAAAAATGAGGAGCAGCGACCAGCGGTC
The DNA here is from genome assembly GCA_963825155.1 of uncultured Acidobacteriaceae bacterium. GTDB lineage: Bacteria > Acidobacteriota > Terriglobia > Terriglobales > Acidobacteriaceae > Sulfotelmatobacter. Next base: position 289,570 of record CAWGRZ010000015.1, read on the forward strand.
CTGGGCATAAAGCTTGTCCTGCAGCTCTGCCGTCCGGGTGATGCCAAGCTGCAAAGCCTGATCAGCATTTTCTTTGGAGCGCAAATGTCCGGTGTCGGCGGGATCAAAATCTTTCAGCCGCAAATGCTTGCCCCCGTCCACCCGATAGCGCCTGGCCAGTTTCTCGGTCTTCATTGTGATTCACTCCCTGAACACGAATATGGGCCTGAATATGTGACGCGCGCTACAAATACTCAAATACGGCCGCCAACAACCAACAGAGAGGTTATCTTACAAATCTTTCTGCTCGACCCGGCAAAAGCATTAGAAGCCACCTCCTGATCGCCGTCCGCGGCACGGCCGGCGGCTTGAACATAAGACACCGGTTGATGATAGGATCACAGCCTATGAAAGTCCTTCCCCTTGTCGGAGTTCTGCTGCTGGTCCTCGGAATCCTCTCGTTTATCGTCCCCGTCCCTTCCCGCGAGACTCACAGCGTGAAGATTGGGGACGCCAAAATCGGGGTCCAGACCGAAGACAGCCAAAAGCTGCCGCCCGCGGCCGGAATTACTCTTCTCGCCGGCGGCGTGGTCGCCCTGGTTTTTGGACTGCGCAAGACGTAGCCAGGCGAAGGGAGCCGCGCCCGCTCCGCGCCGGGGTGGAACCGACTCACTCGCTTCACAATCGGTTTTGGGAAGAGCGCGGCTTCAGCCGTGCCGTTCGCGCCGGAACGCCACTTTCCAGCCGGCTCTTGACTCTCTTTCGTCACAACACTTAGACCACAATACATCCAATTATGTATGTACATTTATGTCATTAGAACGTTCCTGCAGGAACACTTTTTTCACACGCAACGACGTCACGCACCCACCGGCTTCGCGGTCACACATGGCAGTTTTGCCTGTTCCCAGGCGTCAAATCCGCCAATCACGTTGGCGACGTGCTTGAAGCCGGCGCGCTGCAGCAGGCTGCTGGCAATCATGCTGCGATACCCTCCCTTGCAGTGCACGGCGATCGGGCGCGTCATGATCAAGTTCTGGCGGAGACACTTTGAAATTATCGAGCGGCCACCAGGTCGCACGCTCGATGTGCGCCGCTTCCCACTCGGGCTCGCGGCGAACATCCAGCACCTGCACCGCGCCCGACAGCAATAGCGCGTTGAGTTCATCCGCGGTGATCTGCGCCAGCGTCGCCACTGGAAGCCCCGCCTGCCGCCAGGCCGCGACGCCTCCTTCCAGATATCCATCAAGGACTTCAATGCCCACGCGCGCCAGGCGGAGCCGCGCCTCGTCCAGTTGTTGCGCAGATGCCGCAAGCAGCACGGGATGCGCCGTCAGTCCCAGCACGGTCCCCGCCCACGAAGCAAACTGCCCCCCCAGCGCAATGTTGATCGATCCGGGCACATGGCCGGCGACAAACTCCTCGCCAGAACGCACGTCCAGCGCGATTTCGCCCTCTGCCAGCATGCTCTTCAATTGAGACGGCGCGAGAGGCACGCAGCGGGGGCAGGTCCGATAGGGCCGGTGCGCCGGTGCGGTTGATCTCGGCATCCTTGAGAAAATATTCCGGCCGCGCCGGAAGATTGCTGGTCAACTGCGTGACGAACTCTTCCCTGCTCTTGATCTGCAAGGCGTAATTCGTCAGCCGCTCGGTGCCGATCGTGGACGAGCGCTCGGCCCGCATATTCTTCCCGCACAGCGAACCGGCGCCATGCGCCGGATAGACCAGAACGTTGTCCGGCAGGGTCAGCAACTTGTGGTGCAGGCTGTCATAGAGCATGCCCGCGAGTTCCGCGGGAGTGTGCTGGGGCGACAGGTCGGGGCGCCCCACGTCGCCGATGAATAGGGTATCCCCGGTCAGAACTGCCCACGGCGCGGGAGACTTCTCCGGATCTGTTACCACCAGGCAAATGCTCTCCGGCGTGTGCCCCGGAGTCTCCAGCACGCGGATCGAGGCTTTTCCAAACTTCAATTCGTAACCGTCGCGCACCGGAACGTGCGGAAAGGCGGCCCCGGCCTGCACGCCCATGTAGATCTTTGCACCCGTGCGCGCGGCCAATTCTCTGTGCCCGGAGACGAAATCGGCGTGCAGATGACTTTCAAAAATATGCCGGATCGCGACGCCATGGTCCTCCGCCGCCTTCAAATACAACTCCACGTCGCGCTGCGGATCCACTACCACCGCTTCGCCATCCGAAGCCAGGAGGTAGGAAGCGTGCGCGAGGCATCCCAGGTAGAACTGTTCGAAATACATAGAAGTCCAACTCCATTGGCTGTGCGTAACGATGCTAGAACAAGTCCATCGTACAACGCCAATGCCATACCTGGCGGAGTGTGATCAGGGTGAGTCGGGATCAGGCGGGCAACGGAGTAATGAATTCCAAACCAAAGCAGAAGCCGTTGCGGGAACGAACGATGGCGGTCATCCTTGAAGGGACTGGTGTGTCGAACTCAATCTCCAGCAAATCTCCCGGGTTCAGCAGGACTCCCGCGTATAACACCATACCGCCTTCGCTGAGCTCCGTGCCCCGACCGGCGACGACGGTTGTCGAGAAGCCCTTGGAAGTGACTACACGGACTGGCAAGTCGACTGGAAGACGATCCCAGCGGCGCGTGTTTTCGAGTGTCGGCATCACTGCCCATCATCACCTGTGCGGCGGTTACCTTCAAATTACGAAGGTGAAATCAACTTCGTGGTCAGAGGTACAAGGCAAGGTTCGGCCGTACGCTTCCATCCCTCAAACCGTTCGTACGCATGGACTTCCAGCGCATGGACTTCCAGTGGTTCGGCTGGGCCGCCTCGCGACCACTTTTATGGGGACCGCTTCAACACCACGGCCGCATTCTCATCGGCGCCGATTACTCCCTGCAGCTTGCGCAGTTCTTCGGTCTGGTCGGGTTTGATCAAGACGTCGCGGCGCACGAATTCGCGGGAATAGCGCAGCTTGCTTCCTGTGACTTCGACCTTGCTCTGGTAAGCCGCGAATCCCATGTCCACTTTGACCGGATCAGGTACATCGTCTACTACATAGCCCTGGGGCAAATCGAACTCATAAACATCCGTCTCCTGGCTCGTGTCCTCGAACTGAAAGGGAAAGTGGCGGGGCTTGCGTTCGAGCGCGAGGCTCTTTTCCCCCATGACTCGCGGACGCACCAGCATCAGCGGCCCCCTGATCTGGCCGTAGCCTGGATCGCTGAGCTTGAAGGTAATGACGAGGTTCTGGCGCAACTGGTCGAGTTGCTGGACGTCGGTGCTGCTCAGCGTAAATCCCTGCAAAGAGCGATTGAGGCGGCGTTCCATCTGCTGCGAACGCTGCTGCTGGTTGGCATACATCAGGAAAGCCCGTTCGTACGCAGCGTGGTCGCCGCTGCTGTTCTCGACGATTTCTCCAGAGAGCATGCCATCCTCGCCAAGCGTGAAGTGGCCGGTGCGGGAAAGCAGATTCGCGTCCGGATGAAAAAGAGGAGTGTGGATCAGTTCGCCTTTGCCATCCGCCACCAACAACGCGTAGGTATCCTGCAGGTCGCCCCGCAAGTCGCCCAGGGGGGTGTAGGGGTCGGTAGGATCGAAGATCAAATAGCGTTTGCCGGACTTGCCCGTCACCACCGACCGGTAGAGATCCCTGTTCGTTCCCGGAGGCAATTCGATGGCGAGAATGACGTGATTGAAGCTTTCTGGCGTGGGAAGGGAGGGGTTCGTCATTCCCCGATGCGTGCTGATGACAACATAGTCTGACTCTATGCCGACCTCGTGGAGCATCGTGCTCAGCAGCGTTGCCTTGTCTTTGCAGTCTCCGTAGCGGGCGCGAAAAATATCGCCGGCAGGATGTGGTTGGAACCCTCCGATGCCGATTTCAATCGCCACGTAACGCACATCCGATTGCAGGAAGGAAGCGAGAGCCCGAGCCTTGCCGTCAAAGTCCGTCTTCCCGGCGGTCAACTCGCGGGCCTTCGCCGCCAGCTCCGGCGTGGGCGCGCGGCGATCCGCGGTGAGCTGGGTGTACCAACGCCCCAGGGCTTCCCATGATCCCGCGTTTGCCTCTGCCTCGCTGGGAGCGAAATAGGCCAGATCGAGGCGCCGCGACAAGGCGCCGGTTGCCGGCCGCATGGGCTCTTGTTCGATAGCTCCGAGATCGTGCAGCGTCCATTCCCACGCGCCATCCGCGGTCTTGGCGGGCTCCACGGGGGCGCCATTTGCCCACAGAGCCTTGAACTCCCAGCCCGCGGGAAGCTTCAACGACACGTGCGATTCATGAACTGGAATCGACTCCTGAAATCCCCATTCCCATTCGTTGACCCACCCATGCCGCTGCACTTCATACTCGAACGCAATCACCGAGCCCGGATCGGCCGCGGGACAGGTTGCGGTCCGCCAGCGCACGTCGTTGTAGAGTTCGAAATCGGCAAACCCACGTTCTATGAAATCCTTGTCCTTGAGCTCGAATTCTTTACCCGAGCGGTCGAGAGACCAACAGTGAATGGAATGCAGCTTCTCGTGTCCGTGCAAATAGACGGCGACGTCGGCTTCGTCCCGTCCTTCCGGCCGCAGGATTTTGACCGCACGGCGGTAATGCTCCATGTATTCGCCGCGGGCAGATACCGTGATGGTGACGTCATCGAGCAACACCGCGGCATTGGTTTCTGCGTCATAGGTGGGTAAAGACTGAGCGGCGGCCTGCCGCACCCAGTCCGGAGTCGCGCCCAGCAGGCCGGTCGCCGACAGCAGGATCGTGCCCAGGACCAACATGCCCAGGACCAGCAAAGATGCAGCCCGAGTTGCTGGTGCGCTACTTAACCTCAGCATGCGCCGCCCCCTTGGCGATCACTTGCTGATCGTCTCCTGTCTTCACCTTGTCATAAAACGTCTTAATTTCTTTGTACATGGTGGACGGGAATGCCATTCCTGCCATGATGAGATCGCGGCGGGCAACGATGGCGTTGGCAGCATCTTGTTTTTGAGAAGTCGAGTACAGGGCGTAGTCCAGTTTCACATCATCGTTCGGCGGCAGGCTCTCCACCTCGAGCGTCGGCGGCAAAATAATATGTACTTCGTCCACTCTGCGCGTCGGGTACCAAAAGTAAATTGAGTTCACTCGCTCGGCAGCGGAGAAAACAGGTTTGTTGTTGACCTGAAAAATGTGAACCGGGACGAGCCAGCGCTTCCCTGCCCCGATGGCCAGCGGACAGGAGATCTTGAAGGTTGCCGCCAGATGAGACTCCGTGTCATCCCAGTTGGGCGTGCCGATCAGTGTGACATCGCTGTTGCCCGGGAGCCATCCTCGCACTTCGTCCTCGAGAAGTTTTTTTTGCCCTTCCGCGTCGGTCATGCTGCCCTTCTGGCGGCGTTCCATCGCCTCCAGACCGTAGAATCCGACTTTGATCAAGCCCTCGGCCCGGCCGTCCTCGGTGAGTTGCAGCCGCGCCAGCCGCTGAATCTGGGCCTGGTCATAATTCGCCAGAGGACTCTCGGCGATCTCTGCTCCTTTACCTGCAATCTGCCGTAAACCCCTCGATGCCGAATACCGCCAGTCCAGTAAGCCGTAGGGACAGAACTTGGTGCCGGGGTCGAGGAAGACTTCCTTGGCCCCGACCTGCACAACGGCGATCTCGGCATCGAGTTGCCGAGTGCTCATGAACTCGGGCGAAAAGAACGTGTCCTCCCGCGACGCGACCCACATCATGGATGCGGGAAGGCCGGCGGCCCGGACCATGGCCACAAAAAGCCGGTTCAGATCGTCGTGATCTCCGCTGCGCTGGCGCAGAACATCTTCGACGCCTTCGTTCTTCTTCAGGCCGATGGCCTTTTCTTCCTGATCGGGACGTTGCGGCCGAAAGCTTTGATTCTCTAACTGAGTTACGAAGGCATAGATCTTGCGGACCTTCTGTTCCGGCGAATCATTCGGCAGAACGGTCTTGGCGACGGCGTCATCGACGCCGCCTTTCCGGTCCAGAAACTTCTCGACGTCTTTGCTCCAGAACTTGCCTTCCTCCTTCCAGAAAACCTCCATTTTGGAGTCCACCGTGTAATAGAACTGCACCCGGTAGCGAAGCATGCCTGGCGGCGGCATAAATGGCTCCTCCACCATGGGAGGAATGTCAGTCATGGTGAGATCGATGTACTGGTCGGCCCGGCGTTCGGAAGAATAGCTGGGCACCAGGATGCCATGCCACTGCGGCTGCGGGCCATTTTTTCGGCAGGTAGGCAGTCCATGCTACTCCGCGCCCTACCCGGTCGTGCGCCATGATCAGGTCGCCCGGGTACGGAATGAACTTGAATGTGGCCTGCTTCTGAAACAAGTCCCGGGTGATGGTCCACTCGGGTGCATAAAACAAGTGGTCGTCGTAGCGGAGGGAATACTTGAAGTCGATGATGCTGCCGACTTGAACATCCGGGAGGGTAAACGACTTCACATGAACCCGGAACTCCTCGCCCCGGCCAATCCTCCCCCGGGCCACCATCTTGTCGAAGGCGTGGCCTTCGAAGGGAACGATCGACCCATCCGCGTGCACGGTCCGGCCACTGACGCCATCGATCGTAAAATTTCGCCGGGAATACGGAATCTCGACGTCCGCATAGCTGGCGTCCGGCTTCGGTGAGGATCTTGATCCTTATGTAAAACGTACGGTTGTTGTTGGGCTCGTCGGCCACCTCTTCGCGCAGCAGAATGACGGCAGGTGCCCCTTTCTGTTCAGGCAAATCCGTCATCTTCAGGTCTTCGGGAGAAATCGGAGGCCAGTCGGCCCATGCCGGCAGCCCTGACAAACCGAGCATGAGGAAGAGGAGAAGGAATTCACTGCGGGCGCGGCGGGCAAATGACATCTTAACCTCGTGGAGCAAGACAGAACTTGACATTATGCGCAGTAGGGGCCCGGCGCGCAAGTGAATCTTAGGGGAAGCGGGGCAAAGAAAAAGGCGCTGGATTCCCCCTGGGCAGGGGTCTTGAGCCGACGCCTATGCCGCGTGTCCTTCGCGGTTCCGAACCTTACCTCATGATGGAGTTGTCACCACTTGCTTGTCAGGCAGGGTGAACGAGAGGGCGGGTTGAGACGGAAGTTCTCTCCCGCACGCCCAGAAGGAGTCTCGCCAACGGAAGATATCCTCACGACGAACGCGGCCTCTCAACCGGTTCATTCGCTTTCGTTGCTCCGCCGGCGGCATTTCGCAGGCCAGGCGGATCGCCTCCGCGACCGCCCGCGTGTGGTACGGATTGACCAGGAGAGCGCCTCGATTCAACTGGAACGCCGCGCCGGCGAACTCGCTGAGGATCAGCACGCCATCGTTGTTGACCCGGGCCGCACAATACTCCTTGGCCACCAGGTTCATGCCATCCTTCAGGGGAGTAATGAGGGCTACGTCGGCCGCCCGGTAATAAGCCAACAGCTCGGGACGGTCGAGCGAACGATGGATGTAGTGGACAGGGACCCACCCCGATTGCCCGTAGCGCCCATTGATCTCGCTTACGGCTCTCTGGATCTGGGCCTTCAACTCGCCGTACTTGGGAATATCCTCCCGGCTGGGCACCACAACTTGCACGAGTGTGACCTTCCTATGCAGCTCGGGATGAAAATCGAGCAAATACCGAAACGCGGCCAGCCGCTCCGGAATGCCTTTCGTATAGTCGAGGCGATCGACACCCAAAAGGATGTGGCTCCCATTCAGATCGTGTGCGATGGTCGCGGCCCGGGTCGCGATGTCTTCGTTCGCGGCACCTACGGCAAACTCTTCAAAGTCAATGCTGATGGGGAATGCCCCCACGATGGTGCTGCGCCCAGGCTCGTCGACGATCAGGTGATCCCCTTCGGATCGGATCTCGATTTCATTGACGAACTGGCGCAGACAAGAAACGAAATTCTTGCGATCGCGGAGGGTCTGGAAGCCGACTACGTCGAAGTCCAGAAGCCCGGTCAGGATTTCCTCACGCCACGGCAGTTTTTCAAAAATGTCAGGACTGGGAAATGGGATGTGATGAAAATACGCAATCCTCTGGTCCACTCCCAACTGTCGAAGATTGGTGGCCACCGACATCAGGTGATAATCGTGCACCCAGATCAAATCTCCGGGGCGCACTTCTTCCGCAGCCTTTTGCGCGAATCGCCGATTCACCGTGAGGTGAGTGTCCCAGTAGCTGGGATCGAAGTTGCAGCGGGATTGCAGATCGTGAAACAGGGGCCACAGAACTTCATTGGAAAATCCGCAGTAAAAACGAGACCTTTCCGTCGCGGTCATAAAGACCGGCTTGAGGGCAAAATTGCCTTGCAGGGAATACTCTTCCAGAATGCGCTCGATCTCGGGCGACTCATCGGTTCCCGTCCAGCCGATCCAGACGCCAGCGCAATCATTCAGCAGCGGCCGGAGAGCGGTGACTAATCCGCCGGAGCTCGGCTCGATGCGAAATCCGTCGTCGGTCGCTTCGACCGTGACCGGCAGCCGGTTGGAAACCACGATCATTCGCTGTTTTGGCGCGCTCATGATGCACCTCCGCAGGAGACTGCCCAATCTGCGAGGAACGCAACTAATGCCTCGGGGGGCTGGATCCAGACATTCGCAAGCGTTGGACGGTATTCGTGGCGCACGAGAACTCCCAAGCCGCAACCGTGCAGCGCGGCAAAAGCATCTTCATCGGTAAGGTCGTCGCCGAGGTAGGCCACGGCTGCGCCGCTTCCCATCTCCGACAGGATGGTGCGAACCGCATCTCCTTTGTCCCGGGATGCGACTCGAATCTCCATGCCGCCGTCAAACTTTACCAGTTGCAGACCGCTATGGTCCGGAAGCATGGCCCACACTTTCTGTACCCTGCGTGCTATCTGGTTCGCGGTGGCCTCCAGTCCTCTCCAATGAATGGCGGTGGCCGCGGGCTTGAACTCCAGCAAGTCGAAAAGGCCTTCCTGACGCAGAAGCTCGTTGGCTTCGCAAATTCTGCCCACTAATTCGTCCTCGAGTTCCGGTAGTTCGTACCGCCCATCGGCATGAAGCCGCGATAGACCGTGGCATCCCCAGACCTCAATGTGCTTCAAGCCCAGCAAGGTGGCGACTTCGGGGGCGCGGCGTCCGCTGATCACCGCGACGCGCGTGTTCGCACACTCTCGTATCCGCTCCAGCAAAGCCGGGACTTGTGGATACGGCAGGGCGCGATTGCGGTCCGGGCTGAATGGGGCGAGCGTACCGTCGTAGTCCAGAAGAAGCGCCCGCTTCGAAGCGCGCGCGGCATGCGCCAGGAAGTCGGACACCTGCCCTTGCGTGTCGACTGAAATATCTTGCGTTTCAAGGTGCATCATGAGGTCCTCCGTCCGGTGGATGAGCTAGAAAATAGCCCTGAGAGGAAGTGGCCATTTCTGGCTAGGACTCCCTGTCAGGCTGGGTCAGTCAGGAGGGAAACCTATTAGCAAAGACGCGTGCAATTCAGGTCGATAAGATTCGGCGTAGACACCCAGGCGAAATCATCCTCAGAGGTTATCGCGATGGGATTGATCGATTCATTGAGCTGGCTAGACACGGCCGTCCCAGCCAAGGCAAGCACCGCAAACAGCAGGTTGGCCAGCTGCAGGGATCGCAATGCCGTGGGTTGAAGATCGGCTGCCGGGGAGATGAAGATAGTCATCAAGCTCAACAGGAGCAAGACAACGACAGCGAATTTGAACCGATTCTCCATCTAACTACAAATATATCATATAGTTACACAAGATTTCAAGCGAAGGTAGTGCCCTAATTTCGGGGAGCAAGATCTTTGAACCGCAAAGTACGCTGAGGATTCGCGAAGATCGCGAAGAAGGCAACACCGAAATTAGGACACGACCCAAGCGAAATCCGCGGACCCAGACTCATAGCCAGAACAAGGGGGCAAGACCGAGTACTGCCAGACCTGCCAAGAAGCAGAGGCTCTGGATTCCTGTCTTTCTGTCGGCCAGGCTGTAAGCATAAATTCCTTTGATCAGGTTATTGCTGGCAGCAGCGATGAGAACGCTGACGGCTGCGACCCTCAGAGGCGTAAGCGCGCCCGCCGTTTGGGTCATCCCCATGATGAAAGGATCGACGTCCGTGACCCCCATGATGGCGGCGAGGGTATTGACCCCGGCGCGTCCGAGGTAGGTGACCGCCAACTGCGTCGCCACCATCATGGCTAAGAATAAAAGGGCGAAGAGAAAAGCCGCCAGCAGTTCCAGAGGATTCTTCGGTTCGAACTCGCGTTTTATCTCGGAACTCTCCGGGTCTGGCCGGTGGCACCAGAACCATCCGACGGCAATGGCCAGAGTCGCAAGCGCCAGGAAATCGGGAGCCAGGATGACCGCCAGGCGGCGGTTAAAAAGTGCGACCAAGGCCACCAGACGGACATACATCACGCCGGAGGCCATCAAAATGCCGCCGGCAAATAAGTGCGGATGCCCTTCGCGAGCCGCCCTTCGCGACATTACCACTGTAGTGACCGTCGACGAGTATGCCCCGCCAAGAAATGCGGAGAGCACGACTCCGCCGCGTTGTTTGGTTAACTTCTGCAAAACATAACTGCCATAGGAGATCGCGCTCACCGCGACCACCACCAGCCAGGTCTTGAAAGGGTTGATATGAAAGGGCCCGAATTCCTGCCGGGGCAGGATGGGCAAAATCACCGCGGTGAGCAGCAGAAACTTACCGAACGTGAGAATCTCTTCCGGAGGAAGGCGGCCCGCCAGCTTCTCCAGGACCGCTTTGAGTTCCAGCAACAGTAGGCTCGCTACCGTCAAAGCCGTGGCAATCCAATAATGCCCATGGTAGACCAGCGCCCCTACCAGGAAGGTCGCGAGACCCGACATCTCCGAAGTGACGCCGGCCGTTTCCGAGGAGGCAAGCTTGTGCCAATACGACAGCAAAAGGAAACTGCCGACGACGAGGAAGCCGAGCGCCAGGGGAACCAGTTGCGTGCCCGAAAGTAGGGCGACAGAGTAACCAATCAATCCAATCAGCGGGAAGGTGCGCACTCCTCCGAAAGCGTAGTGCCCGCCCGCAACCTTGTGTTCCTCGCGCTCTAGTCCGACCAGAAAAGACAAGAAGAGGACAAGAACAATCTCCATCGCCTGGGGCGGCAGCCACTGGTAGAGTTCCACGAAAGTTGCGTCTCCGGTTGACCTGCTCGCATTCTGTCACAACCCAGCCCAACTCACCATAAAGAAGACGGGACAAACAGCGAAGCAGAGATCCCGAGCGCCGGAGTTTTCAGGGCCACCAAAGCTGGACTAGGATCATAGCTAGGGGGACGATATGCAAGCGCAAGTCAAGCTGGGCCGAATCGCGGGCATTTCGATCGGGCTGCACTACAGCTGGTTCATCATCGCCGTTTTAATCACGTTGTCGTTGGCCGGACGCTTTCACAGCGTGACCCCGCCGTGGAGCGACACGGTCGTGTGGTCAGCGGCGATCGTTACCGGCGTCCTTTTCTTTGCCGCCCTCCTAGCCCATGAACTGGCGCACTCGCTGGTGGCCAAAGCGAAAGGCTTGCGGGTGCGCGCCATCACGTTGTTCGCTTTGGGCGGAGTGTCACAGATTGAATCGGAGGCTAAAGACGCCAAGTCCGAGTTCTGGATCGCCATCGTCGGGCCCCTGGCCAGTCTGGTCATTGGCGTTGTCTTCCTTTTATTGGCGGGGCCCTCGAGCTGGTCGCTGACGAAGGAACCTGCCACGCCCGTGAAGGCCGTCCTGCTGTGGCTCGGCTACATCAACGTCATGCTGGCCGTCTTTAATCTGATTCCTGGATATCCACTGGATGGCGGCCGCATCCTGCGCGCCATCCTTTGGTGGATCACTCGCAATGCCGACCGCTCCACGCGGTACGCAGCCCAGGTGGGCCAGGCGGTTGCCCTCGTCTTTATCCTGCTGGGGCTTTTCCGCTTTTTCGTGGGCGCCAATTTCGGCGGCTTATGGCTGGCATTTATTGGCTGGTTCCTGCTCGACGCGTCCCGTAGCAGCTACGTGCGGGTTGAACTCATGTCGGGACTTCGCGGGCGCGCGGTTGCCGATATCATGGACAAGGATCTGCCCATGGTCGAAGGCCACATAAGCCTGGAGGATTTTGTCCATGAATTCCTATTGCGCACCGGGCGGCGCTGCTTTGCGGTCGTCCAAAATGATCGCTTCGTTGGACTGATCACTCCCCACGAGGTCAAGCAGGTCGGGCGAGAACTCTGGACACAAACCAGTGTGCAGGGAGCCATGCGGCCGCTCAGTCAACTTCGAACCGTTGCTCCCGATACTCCTGCACTGCAGGCGCTCGAGATCATGAGCCGGGAAAACATCAATCAGTTGCCGGTCCTTTCCAATGGACGGCTGGAAGGCATTTTTTCCCGCGGGCATATTTTGGGTTTCCTGCAAAACCAGGCCGAGTTGCACAGACCCTGACCTCGCGTGTGGGTCGATCGTGGCGCGCCGAATTCTCGATCGTCGCACGTAGTGCGTCGACCTGAAAGCCTGCGCCGTCTCCCTTTACCCTGGTTCGGCGACAGATTCGTTGGGAGCGTTGTTCGGGTCAGCGTAATGGCGGTCGGCTTCCTCAATCATCTGGGAGGCGGTGTTCGCGGTTACCATCCCGTCGTGCAAGGCCTGCTCGATCGCACTTTTTTCCGAGGCAATCAATCGCGTCCGGGCCATGTGAAATTCTTCCGAAAGGCGTTCTTGATTCTCGCTGAAGACCGCGTCCACGGCCCGGTTTACATCTTCCAGTCGAGCCTCAAGGCCCGTGCGCAGTTGCTGGTACACCGGGCGCGAAATCAAGTGTTTGCTGGCCATATCCTCCAGTTCGGCAACCGCGGACGCGATGGCAATCTGGCGGATGCGGGCACGCGAATAATCATCCTCACTGTTTTTCCCGATTCCCAGAAAGCGGATGAGCGGCTTGATGGTTATGCCTTGCAAAACGATGGTGAATGCGACCACTCCGAAAGTCATGGTCAGGAGTTGCTCTCGATAAGGAAAGTTATGCCCAAGGCTCAGAACCAGCGCCAGGGAAAGCGCCCCGCGCATCCCCCCCCAGACCATGACGTGTTGCCAGCGCAGGGAAATTCTTGGCGAGAACAGATTGCTGACCGGAACCAGCCCATACACCACCAGCATTCGCCCAGCGAGAACAGCCGTTACCGTTACTAAAACAGCCGGCCAGGCGCGATACAAATCACCGATGCGTACCTGAAGACCGATCAACAGAAACAGAATCGAGTTGATCAGGAACGAGGCATACTCCCAGAACGACCACAACGAGATGCGGGTACGCGAGCTCATGCCCGTGCGCACACCAAAATTCCCGACCATTAATCCGGCAGCCACGGTCGCAATCACTCCGGAGACGTGCAACGATTGCGCCAGCAGGTACGCCCCGTACGCCAGAATCGTGGTGAGCATGATCTCAATTTCTGGATCATCGATTCTCTGGGTAAGCTTGCTGATGGCGTAGCCCAAGAGTGTGCCCACGGCGGCGCCGCCCGCCACCTCGACCACGAAGTCACGCAGGCCGGTCGCGATGGCAAACTGAGAATTGGCCACCGCCCCAAACAGAATCCCGTACAGGACGACGGCAGTGCCGTCGTTAAAGAGGCTCTCTCCTTCCACGATAATCGTGAGTCTCTTGTCAACGGCCATGTCCTTGAAGATGGCCAGCACCGAGATGGGATCGGTCGCGGCGACAATCGCGCCAAAAACCAACGCAATCAGAATCGGGATCCCGAGCGTCCAGTGCAACGCGAAACCGGAGATGAAAGTTGCCGCCAGCACTCCCACGGTGGCCAGCAGGCAGATCGGAACCAGGCTTTCGCGCAGGTGCCTGAGCTGAATCTTTAAACTGCCCTCAAACAAAAGTGCGGGAAGAAAAATGACCAGGCTGACATCCGGCGTTAGCCAGTCGGGGGGATGAGCGAACAGGTTCTGCACGATGGGCAGATGAAAGGACCCGAGAAACAGTCCGCCCAAAACCAGCGCGACGGTATAAGGAATCCTAAGACGTGCAGCAACCACGGCAATCATGGACGCCGCGATCAGCAGCCATATCAGGAACTCAATCGTGGAACTTGGTGTCATCAGTCCGTTCCGCCTCCTTCCTTTTGGGGATAAGAATAAACCGACGGTAACCTTCCTTCGCGAAAACAAGAGTGTCTCACAGGCACGCGGTCGCGGTGCTTACGAATCGCGGATAGCCAGCAGTACTCGGACAAAGAAAAAGGCCCCGGGCGGGGCCTCTTGCTGTACAGCTGCTTCTCGGTGGGAACAGGCTAGACGGCCACGGCCAGGGTACTGGTTGCGACCTCGAAGGTCTCAACTCTGGGGGGCGTCTGAATCATAGGATTCAGCTTTTCCACCAGCTTCGGGTACGCGGACGTGTGGTACATTTCGGCGTTCTTGCGGTCATCCCAGAAACTGATCACGAGCGCCCGGTTGTGGTCCACCAGGGTAATCTCATCCTGAAAGCCCTTCTGCTGGCGCAGAACCGGCAGAATCTGAGACTCGAATACTTGGACGAACTCCTTCTGTTTCCCATCTTTCAGTTCGATATGCACATTACGAGTGATTTTCAATTTAATCTTCCGAATCTCCCTGACGTATGATGGTCCTTTGAAGACACCTATAGCTTCGGCGAGGGCAGGGGTTCGACGCCGCTTTAAAGACCAATATCTTCCTTGTTTTCTATAACTTAAGTATAGCAACCGCGGAGGGTGAAGTCAAGCCTTTTCGGTCTCCACACAGAAACGATCTGGCGAGCATCGTCAATTTCCACGGCCAAATTGAGCCGCAGTCGATAGCCTAATCCTATGTCCTGAACAGAGCGCGCGCAGGTGAGGCGGCGACGTGCGTGTCTGGGATTTTCATCCGATCCGAGTATATGATCCAGTTGTCCATGACTCGTCTGCGTTCATCGGCCCGCTCCCAACCAAACGGAGCGTTCAGCATGGACAACGGAGCTGTTCGATGATTTCGGCCCGAATTCGCAAAAGCGTCGATGCCGCCCTGCTTGTGGTTCTTCTCGCGGGATTTTGTCTCTCACTCAACGGCCAGACCAAGCCTCCATCTCAGGCCACCACACCGCCGGCCACGCCATCGATACCTCAGGCTCCTGTCACCTTAGATGGCAAGGTTCTTTTTTCGGTGCGGGGAGTGCTCTCCTTCCCCGCGGACGCTCGCGCTGCTGCCATCAGCGCCCGCATCGCGGAAATTTCGAAGGATATTGCCTTCAAACCGGAGTCGCTGTCGGTGGCGGACACGTCGGGCGCGACCGATATTACTGCCAATGACCTGGTGATTATGAGCGTTACCGACCAGGATGCCCAGTTGGCGGAGCAACCGCGCCAGGCGCTGGCGAACGACTACGCCCATCGCATTCGATCGGCGGTGATCGCCCTGCGAAAGGCGCACAGTCTTAAGAGCCTGCTTCTGGGCTTGCTTTACACCCTGATCGCCACACTCGTTCTCATCTTCTTATTACGCGTTCTGGGCTTCTTATTTCCCAGGCTTTACGAAACCCTCGAACGCTGGCGCGGCACTCAGATTCGGTCCATTAAGATCCAGAGGTTCGAACTCCTGCCCGCCGACCGGATCACGAATTTCCTTATCGGAGTCGCCCGGCTCCTGCGGCTTGGGTTCACTCTCTTGATCGTGTCTATCTACGTGTACCGTACTCTGGATTTCTTTCCGTGGACCCGGGGTTACGGCGCCGTACTTTTTGTTGACGTGGTTACGCCGGTCAAGAGTTTGGGCCAGGCCATTCTGTCGTACCTGCCCAACATCTTCTTCGTCGCGGTCATTCTGGTTATTGCCCGGTATGTCAGCACGTTCGTGCGACTGATTTTTCGAGAGATCGAGAAAGGCACAATCGAGTTTCCGGGGTTCTACCGGGAATGGGCCGAACCGACCTATAAGATCGTGCGGTTCCTCATCTTTGCTCTAACCGCGGTTGTCGCTTTTCCATACCTTCCAGGGGCGAAGTCGCCTGCATTTCAGGGAATTTCGATTTTCCTGGGCTTGCTGCTTTCTTTGGGCTCAAGTTCAGCCGTAGCCAACGTGATTGCGGGCGTAATCCTCACCTACATGCGGGCGTTCAAGGTAGGGGATCGAGTCAAAATCGCCGACACCATTGGAGACGTGATTGAGAAGACGCTTCTGGTAACCCGCATCCGAACCATCAAGAACGTCGAAATCACCATCGCCAATTCCATGGTGCTGGGAGCTCACATCATCAATTTCAGTGCTTCCAGTGTTAAATCGGGATTGATCCTGCACACTTCTGTCACGATTGGTTACGATGCTCCCTGGAGAAAAGTGCATGAACTGCTGCTCAGCGCGGCGCAAGCGACGGAGCACATCCTGAAAGAGCCACGGCCGTTTGTGTTACAGACCGCGCTTGACGATTTTTATGTCCATTACGAACTGAACGCGTACACCGCGATGCCAAATCTGATGGCTAACATTTACTCCGACCTGCACCAAAATATTCAGGATAAATTCAATGAAGGCGGAGTGGAGATCATGTCCTCCCATTATTCTTCGATCCGGGATGGCAACCAGACCACGGTTCCGGAGAATTACTTACCGAGCGAGTACCAGGCCCCGGGGTTTCGATTTGAATCCAAGAGCGGAAGCACGCGCCGGGAGGTTGGGCAAGACCCTTCGTCAGCGAGGACTGACGCGGAATAGTTCATCGACAACTTCCAAGCCGTCCGCGTGGGAGTCCGGTTCCGAGTTTTGCCCTAGTCTTTGTCCAGATATTCGCCGGGAACATCATCCTCCGGCACTTCGTGAGTGCGGACTTCCCTCTCATCCGCGTTGCCGGCACGTTCGACGCCGGCCACCACGTCGGCCTCGAACGCGTTGCCCTCTTCGATCAACTCTTCGACGCTCTCCGAATCCGGACCCTCGATGCTGGACAATCCCTGAAGATCTCCTGATTGCTGACCCGAACGTGCACCTCGGGCCTCCCGCGGGAATGCAAAAGTGTCTATAGTCTGACTCTTCGGTTGAACCGGCTCTCGGAGCGGACTGGCTGTCTTCGCGCCAATCCCCTTGCGGACGGTGGACTTTGTTTTCACTACCTGCCTTTTCTTAACGGACTTTCGCTTCGTGGCCAAGCGGCGCTGGGACGAGGCGCTCTTCGCCGCTGGCTTCTTCTTCGCCTTCTTCTTCGGCGTCATTTTTTTCACGGCGGTTTTCTTCGCCTTCGTCTGCTGTCGTTTTCTGGTTTTCTTTTTGGCGGCCATAGGCGCAGTCTACCACCAGCGCATTACCCCGGAAAATTTGAACTGGCGGTTCAGCGGAGGCCCGATCCCCCGTCGCTTCCGCTTCGCTCAGGACAGGCCCTGCCCTGTCCCTCCAAAGAATGGAGGGACAAGGACGGGGACCCGATTTACCCAAGTCCGATTTACCCCAGTCTATTGCGGGCAGGGGCAGAGACCGAATACATCTAACTCGGTCTGGGTGCCGACGTAGACTTTGCCATTGACTACGGTGGGTGTGCTGAACTTTACGGCTGGCCCCATGGCGTCGCGCGCGGCGTTGGCGGTGCTGTTGTAAAGCTCGAGGTGGAGATTGGTGGCCGGGTAGGCGTGCAGCACCGCGGGGTTCACTCCCTTCTCGTTGTCCACGACTTCCGGACGCTCGCTCACCCAGACGATGCCTTGGCTCTTCACATTAGCCGAGACAGAAGGGTTGGGTCCAGCGAGGTAGGCGTGCGTGGTCTTCGAGACCGACGTGGTCGGGCTGAAGAGCCCGCCCGACAGCCGGTATTCGCGGAAATAGTCTCCCGTCGTCACGCTGGTGACGCCGCCGTAGTACACGTTGTTGGGTCCGGTGCTGAAGTAAGCCGGGTTGTTCCAGTAGCCGAGAGCGGAACCGGGGATGGACTGTACGCCGCCCCCAAGTCCTCCCATGTTGTCCGCATTGATCAAGTAGATGGGATTCGCGGTGTCGCAACCGGGGACATCGCCTTTGCCGGCGATTACAAGAAGATTGGGAGTCAGAGTTCCAGTCTGAGGCGGAATCAGCATGGCTCCGGAGGACCCGAGATCGGTGTCGGTGGTCTGACGGCAGGCCTCGTCGGGGGGAGTGAAATAGTCCATGACTTGGATGGTGTAGCCGCCGGAGCCATTCGCAACTAGATTCAACTTGACCACGCTGTCGCCGTAGTTGTTGCCGCCAACGTTGACGTCAAAAGTGCCGTCGCCGATGGAGACGAAGACGTTGCCATTGGCATCGCCAGTAACGCCGCCGCCACTACCCCAGATGCCGCCGCCGCCGGTAGTGTTTTTCGGGTGAGGCGTCGCCGTCCAGTCACCCAGCAGGTTCAGCGTGACCGGATCGTAGGCGAGCATCATGCCCTTGCCTGCGAAACCGAGCCAGAGAACGCCTTGCGGAAAGCCCGCCGTGGGCTCAAGCAAAATGCCGGGGCGGTTGCCGTCCTGCAAGGGGTTGAACAGGCCCGATGAGAGTTTGCAACCCATGCCGGTCCGGTAGTAATCGCCGCAGATCGTGGCCGCTGGGATCTGATCGAGGCCGGTGGTGATATCGATAGCGTGCAGGCGCTCGAAGTAGAACGGGTTGGGGTTGCCATCCACGACTTCCCTCGTGCGCGCGACCAGATATATGGTGTTGGTAGCGAGATTGATGACCGGCGTACTGGTGATTCCGATGATCGGATAGATGGTGCAGGCCGCGTGGTGATCGAGGCACGGAACCGGGATGACGGTCGTTCCATTGACCAGACTGGTGTACCAAAGCGGACTGGGATTCAACGTTTGACTGTCGGCATCAAAGGCGTAGATCCCATCGGCCTCGGTCACCACGTAGACAACGTTGTGCACCGTGCCGCTAATGCTCACGTTCGGCACATAGAGCGGCTGGGCGTAGATGTTGCCGTCGGTGGCCCAGGAAAAAATCTTCCCGAAGGTGGTGGCATTGACGTTGGCGGTGGTCAGAATCGTTTCCCGGAGGTTCTGTCCGGTACGGGCATTGTCGTTATGCCAGGTCAGGACGGCGGGCGGGGTTGCCGGTTTCTCCGTCTGCGCCGGCGGAAAGCCGTACACAGTTACCACGGTCAAGGCAAAAATTGCAATCACTGCAAAACGTCTCATCGTGAAAACCTCCACAGTCTCCGAGTCTTCCCTGCTCTTGCTCGTACGTGCCAGGACATGCGAACTGCTACCACATTGCTTGCAATGCGGTGTTATTCAAGGTTCGGGCTTACGCCCTCACTACGTTCCATTACCCGTCAGCTGGGCGGTCTGCGGACTACCGCCGCCGGAATCAAAAACCGAAAGATTGGCCCCCAAAGCTCCTTTGAGTTGGGGAGTAAAGACCACGTTGGCCGTACACGTTGCACCCGCCGCCAGAGTCGACGGACTGATCGGGCAGTTGTTGGTCTGGGAGAAACTGGAAACGCGGGCCCCGGTGATGGAAATCTTGGTGATTGTGACTGCCGCGGTGCCGACATTCTTTATGGTGACACCCTGGGCTGGACTCGATGTTCCCACCGCCTGATTGCCGAAGCTCACGCTGGATGGGGAGAGACTCATTACCGTTCCGACGCCGGTCAGGGCCACGGTCACAGGGCTGGTGGCACTGTTGCTAACGGTGAGCGTGCCCTTTTGCGTACCTTGCGCTGTGGGTTGAAATACCACGTTAATGATGCAACTGGCCGCGGACGCCAAGCTCGCTGGACAATTATTAGTCTGGCTGTAGTGCGAACTGGTTGCGATATTCGTGATGGATACGGCGGCAGCGCTGACGTTGGTGAGCGTGGCTGGCTGGGACGGGCTGGAGGTTCCGATCAGTTGCGTGGAAAACGTTAGCGTGCTCGGGGTCAAGTTAAGAACACCGCCGGTTCCGGTGCCGGTCAGTGCGACCATCTGGGGACTGTTGGGGGCGCTGTCGGCGATCGTCAGGGCGGCGGCAAGCACGCCAGTGGTGGTGGGAGTGAAAGTGACCGAGATCGAGCAGGAAACCCCTACCGCGAGCGTCGCGCCGCACTTGTTAGTGCTGATCGCGTAGTCGGCGGCAGCGGTCCCGGCGATGGCGACGCTGGAGATGGTGAGAACCGAGGTGCCACTGTTGGTCAACGCGGCGGTCAGCGGAGCAGAGGTCGATCCTAAAGTCTGCGTGCCGAAGCTCAGGGCCAGAGGCCAAACCTGGTCGCCCGGGACAAATTTGGCCACGAAGCCTTGCGTGGTTCCAACAAAGAGTGGCTCGATGGCGTTAGGCGTGATGGGAAGATCGGTCGAGTAGGTTCTTCCCACGACATAGACGTTGCCCGTGGCATCCACCGCGATTCCCAGGCCGGTGTCGGTAGAACTGCCGCCGAGGTAGGTCGAGTAGACGAACCCGGCACCAGCCGGTCTCAGTTCGGCAACAAAGCCATCGAAGGAGCCCTTGTTGGCGGGGAAAAAGGCTCCGCGCGTAATGGGGAAATTCGTGGACTTAGTTCTGCCCGTCACGAAAGCATCTCCCGAAGTGTCAACGGAAAGGGCGTAGGCTTCCTGCTCACCATTGCTGCCACCAAGGTAGGTGGAGTAGACCAATCCCGTGCCGGTGGGATTGAATTTGGTCACAAAGGCGTCGTTGTTGGCGCAGGTAGTGCTGCAAGTCGTGCGCAGGGCTCCGGGAGTGGTGGGGAAATCCGCGGAGGTCGTCTGGCCGGCCACGTACGCGTTGTTGGAGGAGTCCATGGCGATGGCCCAGGCGATGTCAGCTCCGCTGCCACCGAGATAGGTCGAGTAGACCAACCCGGTCGCCGTGGGGTTGAGTTCGGTCACAAATGCGTTGCTGCTGCCTTTCAAGGCTGACTGAAAGGCTCCCGACGTAGTGGGGTATCCCGCCGAACTCGTATACCCTGTGATGTAGGCATCTCCCGTTTTGTCCAGTCCGACCCCGAAGGCTCGCGTGTCGTTGCTCACACCTAGCAGGGTGGAGTAGAGGAGCAATGTGCCTTTGGGGTTAAGCTTGGCTACAAATGCGTCGGAGGTACCGCCAAAGGTCGTTTGGTAGGCGCCCGTGGTCGTGGGAAAGTCGGAGGAAGTGGTCCAGCCCGAAATATACGTGTTCGCGCTCGAATCCACCTGAATGACATTGGCCTGATCCTTACCGGTGCCGCCGAGATAGGTGGAGTAGACCAGGGCCGAGCCGGTAGCATTCAATACGGTTACAAAAGCATTGCGGGTTCCGCTCTGACAGCCACCGCCACATGTGGATTGAACGACCCCGGCGGTGACCGGAAAATTCGCCGACGATGTGCTGCCGGTTACGTGCGCTCGGTTGCTCGCATCCACAGTGATCCAAAATGCGTAGTCCTGGCCGCTGCCACCCACGTAGGTGGAGTAGACCAGAGCGGTGCCGGTCGCATTCAGCTTGGCCACGAATACATCGGAACTGCCGGCCTCCACTGCCTGGAAGGGATTCTTCGTGGGGAAATCGGTGGAAGTGGTGGTGCCGGTCACGTAGGCATTGCCGGCGGCATCGGCGCTGACGTTGTATGCGGTATTGTCGAGGGAGCCGCCTAGATAAGTGGCATAAACAAGGGCGGGATCAATGACCAGCGCTTTGCTGCGATCGTAGGGGCCCAGCTCAAAACCCACCTGGTTGCCGTGCTTCACGACCCAGCGTCCAGAGATGAAGTGTCTTGTCTTCGCGGCGGATGAAACGCCGAGGATCAGTTGGAAATTATCTCGCTGCGCTTCTTCCTGATAAACAACCGGTTGTTTGAAGCGAATTTCGCGGCCTTGCGCGACCACCAGCAGATCGCCATTCTTGGCGATTTGGATGGGCGTGGCGTGCCTCACGACATCACGGCTACTGCTCACGTCATCCCCGCTGACGTCGAGGGTAATCGCGTGCGGGTCAGCGCCCGGAGCGACCACGAAATCGTATTCCAACTGCCGCGGGTCGCCGTAATAGACGAGGTTCACGCCGGGATAAGTTTCGTGGTACTCGACCCGCGCATAATTCGGCACCTGGGTATGCCACTTCTTCGCATCGTTGCCGATGAAGTAGTTGCTCTTGCCCGGGAGTTCGTCGAGCGCGGAAACTCTGGGCGCGGGGTTCGCTCCCACCAGTTTCATTCGCAGAATTGCGGGCGACTGCGGGTCGGCATCGCGAATCGGAGTGGAGCGCGCCGAGGCGGTGTCGGCCTCGAGATTCTGGAGCTTCAGGACAGCTTCATCGGCAGTGAGAAAAAGCGTATAGCCCGGGCCCCGGGAAAGGAATTGAACCTGGGGGTTGGTCTGGCCACGATTCGCCTCGAACGCAAGCGGAAGCTTGCCGTAGTCCTCTGCGGCTTTTTTCTGCGCAGGGTGGGAAAGATCGATTTGCGGCGCGGCGGAAGGTTGCGCTGCCGGGATCAACGCAGTCGGCTGAAAAGTAGCCAGCCAGACACGAAGGAGGAAAGTCCCGCCAATCAGGACTACGGCGACGAGGCCGGCAGAAGCCGCAAACCTTGACCGGTAAGCGACCCGAAGTGAAATGAAAGCATCCATGGGTTCCCTAGTCACAAGTCAGTTCCCCGTACCCGACATGGGGACGTTCTGTGGACTGCCACCGCCCGTGTCGAGCGCAGTAACGTTCGCGTTCAGTGCGCCTTTGAGTTGAGGAGTGAACACGACATCAATCGTGCAACTCGCGCCCGCGCCCAGCGATCCAGTCCCCATTGGGCAGGTCGAGGTGTTCTGGATGACGAAGCTGCTTACCCGAGCCCCGGTAACGTAAATCTTGCTGATCTTGATGGCGGCGGTGCCCACATTCGTCATGCTAATGGTTTGAGGCGGGCTCGAAGTGCCCTTGGTCTGAGTGCCGAAATTCAGACTCGACGGCGAAAAGGTAACGACCGTTCCGGTGCCACTTAAGGCGACGGCCTGCGGGCTGTTGGGCGCATCATCGACAACTGTGAGAGTTCCGGTTTGTGCTCCGGCTTTGGTCGGAGTGAACACTACTTGTATCGTGCAACTGGCAAGCGCGGTCAGGTTCGCCGGGCAATTGTTGGTTTGGGTAAAGGGGGCGGTGGTCTTGATGCTGGTGAGGTTGACCGCAACCGTGCCGGTATTGGTGAGCGTGGCCGTCTGCGAGGGACTATTGGTGCCGATCAGTTGCGCCGCATACGTCAAACTGGCGGGCATAAGCGTCAGCGCGCTGGTGCTGCCAACGCCCGTGAGACTGACGTTCTGGGGGCTGTTTTGAGCGCTGTCGGTAAAAACGAAGAGGGCGCTGCGCGTGCCGGTCGTCGAGGGCGTAAATGTAAAGGTCACGCTGCAGGAAGTGCCGGGGGCAAGGGCGGAGCCGCAAGTGTTCGCGGTCTGTGTGTAATCAGCGGCGCCGGTTCCCATGATGCTCGTGCTGGTGATGGTCAGGGTGGAGGTGCCGCTGTTGGTGAGTTGAGTGGTCAGGGGAGAAGAAGTGACGCCCACGGTCTGGGAGCCGAAGTTGAGCAACATCGGCCAGGCCTGATCGCCAGGTGCGAATTTGAAGACGATGGCGTTGGTCGCGCCCTTCAAAGTGCTCTGGGCGGCTCCGGGGGTAACGGGAAAATTCGGAGAGTACGATCGGCCGATCATGTAGGCGTTGCCGATTTTGTCCACGGCCATCACAAAGGCAACATCCACAGCGCTGCCGCCCAGGTAGGTCGAGTACACAAGTGACGTACCAGTGTGATCGACGATGGTGAAGATCGCGTCATAGCCGCCCGCCGATGCGGGCTGGAACGCGCCCGGCGTCGTGGGATAGTTAGGGGAACTGGACCGTCCCGTGATGTAGATGTTGTTCATGTTGTCGAGGCCGATGCTGAATCCGACGTCGTCGCCGCTTCCGCCCAGATAGGAAGAAAAGACGAGAGCCGATCCGGTGGGATTGAGCTTGGTCACGAAAGCATCGCCACCCGCATTGGTGCAGTCTCCCCCAAAGGTGGGCTGGAAGGCTCCGGCTGTGACCGGAAAATCCGAGGCGCATGTGTAACCCGTAACGTAGGCATTTCCCGGGGGATCAACCTTGATGGAATTGCCGGCTGAAGTGCCATCGGTTCCTCCCATGTAGGTGGAATAAATCAGAGCCGTGCCGCCGGCTTGGACCTTCGCAACCCAGGCAGCGCCGTTCACGGTCGTGCTCGTCTGGAATGCGCCTGAGGTGACGGGGAAATCGGTGGAGTAAGTATATCCAGTCACGAGGGTATTGCTGGCGGAGTCGAGCGCAATTCCGAATCCCACGTCCTGGCCGGTACCGCCCAGGTAGGTCGAGTAGACGAGGGCGGAACCGGCGGCGTTCATCTCGGTCACAAAGGCGTCGCTTATGCCTCCCGCGTTGCTGGTCTGGAAGGCTCCGGTGGTCGTAGGGTAATCCGTGGAAGTTGTCCAGCCGACGAAGTAGGCGTTGTTGGAACTGTCGAGAGTAATGCCAAAAGCGCGATCATCGCCACTGCCGCCGATGTAGGTCGAGTAAACCAGTGCTGAACCCGTGCTGTTGAACTTGGTGAGAAACACATCGGGAGAACCTGGGCAGCTGGCGCAGGTGGTTTGGAACGCCCCAGCGGTTACCGGAAAATTACTCGAGCCGGCATTACCGAGCGTATAAGCTTCGCCGGATGAGTCCACGGCGATCCCGAAGGGATATTCCGTCCCAGAGCCACCCAAATAGGTGGAATAGACCAGGGCCGTTCCAGTGCGATTCAGTTTCAGAACAAAAACATCGACGCCGCCGGCAATCGATTTCTGGTAGGGATTCTTGGTGGGGAAATTGGCGGACGTGGTGAACCCGGTCACGTAAGCGTTCCCGCCCGAATCGATGGCGACGCCAAATGCGCCGTCGGTCGCGGTGCCGCCGATGTAGGTGGAATAGCTGAGCGCGGGATCGATGACCAGGGGCCGTGAAACATCGTAGGCAGCCACCTCAAACCCAACCTGATTGCCGGACTTCAGAATCCAGCGTCCGTCGATGGAATTCGTCGCAGTAATCGCCGCGGGATCGCCGCCAATGATATGGGTGCTCGCGGAATTCCCAGGCTGGTAGTCTGGCTGGTAGATCACAGGCTTTTGGAAACGCACTTCACCGTCTTCGGTCGGGACCAGCAGATCGCCGTTGTCCGCCAGGTGCAAAGGTGCGGACGTACGCTTTCCGGTGACAGCGGATTCTGCCGCAACGTCAAGCTGGATGGCTGCGGATCGGCGCCGGGAGCGACTACAAAGTCGTATTCCAGTTGCTGCTGGTTGCCATAGTAAACAAGGTCGATGCCGGGATATGCTTCCTGGTAACGGACCTCGGAATAATTCGAAACATTGGTTCGCCACTGGCTGGGGTCATTGCCGATGAAGTAGTTGCTCTTGCCTTCCTGTTCGTCGCTGCCGGAAACCGCGGCGGAGGCGTTGGCCCCAACCAGCTTCATGCGCAGCACGGCAGAATTCTGGTTGCTGGGTTTAAAATCGGCAAGCTTCAGTGCGGCAGGGCGGTCGGGATTAAGGGCAGGAGAGCGGCGCAGGCTCAGCACCGCTTCATCCCCGGTCAGAAACAAGGTGTAGCCCTGTCCCCTCGACAGAAACTTGACCGGCTTATTGCTCTGTCCCAGATTGGCTTCGAAGGTGAGCGGTAATTTGCCATAGGCCTCAGCGGCGCGCGCGCGTTCGGCGGGAGAGACCCCGCTCGTTAGGCCGGTCGGGAATTGCGGCGCCGTCGATCGATGGATTCGGGCAGGCTGAGCGACCGGGGGGCGGGCGGCGGTCCAGGCAATGACAACCATCATTGCAATTGCCAGGGCGCTAGCCAAGGCGGCGCAGCGTACAGGGAACATTCGGCAGAGATTCAACATTCTAGGTTCCGATCACCCAAAGTTAAGCATCATTCTCACCTGCGACAGCAGAGGACTCTCCTTCCAGTGCCATCCGGAGAGTTTACGCCCGTCCATTTCAATCGACAAACCATCATCCAATTATTGCGTCCAGCGTTACCCAGTAAACCTTAAACTTACACTTTAAACTATGAAACCAACTCCAGCGCCACCTATTGGCCCGTTCCGCTCACCGGCAGCGCGGTCGAACCCGTGGCCCAACTCGTGGTTACAGTGATCGCACCATTGACGGCGCCAATCTTGGTCGGAGTGAAGTAAACGACCAAATTGCAGTACGGCAACAGCAATGGCGGAACCAGGCCACCAACGCTGCAGGGCCGCGTGCCCCCCGGTACTGCAAAGAAGTTCCCGCTGCCAGACCAACCGAGCACGGTCATACTGGTGTTTTCGAAATTCCAGACCTTCACGACAACCCCTGGACTGGTGGTGCCGACATTCTGAGCATTGAAGCGGATGGAGGACGGCGTAAAGCTGGAGTCCAGATTGCCCAGGCCCTCCAGGTTGTAGATGACAGGATTGCCCGAACCGGTGTCGACTGAGATTGATCCGTTGAAGTAATTCAGTACGCTGGGCGTAAACACGACCGCAAACTGGCACGTAGCTCCCGCGAGCAGAGCGCCGCCGCAGGGGCTTTTACCGGTTCCAGATACAGTCCAGTCGGTGCTCGGGCTCAAGGTCAGCGTCAGAGTACCGCTCGTCATGTTCGTCGCCGTAACCGTCTTGGGATTACTGGAGAAGCCCAGCGCGGGACTGTCGAACAACAGGCTGGCCGGTGTGAAACTGAGGGGCAAAGCGGAGCCACTGGTGCCACTGCCGCTGAGGCTTGTGATCTGCGGCATGAATCCGGAACCGCTCACGATAAAGGAGCCATTAATCGCACCGCTCTGAGTGGGCGTCAGCGTTACGTCAACTGTGCAGTTTGAGTTTGCAGGAAGCGTCCCGGTACAAGGATTAGTCCCCGAGCCCACGACGCTGTAGTTCCCGGTGGTGGCAAAGGTGAAACTCTGCATCGCGCTGAGTTGGTTGTGGACGGTTACGGTCTGCGGGGCGCTGGTGCTGCCGACGACCGTCGCAGAAAATGTCATGCTGACCGGAGAAACCGCCATGGGGAACTGACCTGTTCCAGAGAGTGGGACGATCAGGTCCTGAGAGGTAACGCTGCCCGCGAAAGTGAGTTCCCCATTGTCGGTTCCAGGAGTAGTCGGTGAGAATGTGATAGTCACAGTGCAATTGGCCAGCGAGGCCAAAGTCGAGCCGCAAGTGGTGGCGGTCACTGCAAAACCGGCGCTGGTGGCGAAGCTGGAGATGTTCAGCGCGAGATTGCCCTTGTTGGTGAGGGTCACGATTTGCGACCCACTGCTGCCTCCGACCTGGACGTTGCCAAAGACCATCCTTGTGGGCACGGCGCTCATCGCCGCAGCGGGACTCTGGTTGATCAGGATGGTCACGTCGCCGCTGCCAGAGTTCGCCGATAGAACGTCGATCTTGCCATCGCCGCTGACGTCGGCGGCGGCCACTGCGACGGGCGTTACCGGGACTTTGTAATTGATGGAGCCCTGAAAAGTGCCGTCTCCGATGCCGGGCAGGACGCCAATCTGATTCAGCGAGCTTTCCGTTACCACCAGATCAGGAATACCGTCGGCAGTAATGTCCGCGACCGCGACGCCTGATGGGCCGGAGCCCGGAATCGTGTAGGTGGTCTGAGCCTGGAAAGTGCCGTCGCCATTGCCCAGCAGCACGCTGATCGAGTTATCGGTGTTATTCGTCACGATCAGGTCGGCATAGTGGTCGCCGTTTACATCGGCGATGGCGATGGAGGCCGGTCCGTTGCCAACGTTATAGGTAACGCCGGAGGAGAAAAAGCCGTTGCCGTAACCTATGAGCACGGTGACGTTGTTGCTACCGGCGTTCGCCACCACGATGTCAGGGAAGCCATCGTTATTAAGGTCCGCCGTAGCGACTGCAACCGGGTTGCTGCCGACGGGAATACTGAATTCGGGATTGAACGTTCCGGTCTTCGTGTTGAGCAGAATGCTGATGTCGTTAGCCGCACTGTTGGCGGTCACGATGTCGGGATACCCATCTCTGTTGAAGTCTGCCACCGCCACCGAAGTCGGGCCGCTGTCGGTCGGGTACGTGGCGACGGCAGGATTGAACGTTCCATTGCCGTTGCCGAAGACGACGGAGACTTGATTCGCAGACAAGTTGGCAACCACAAAGTCCAGGTTCTTGTCCTGGTCGAAATCTCCTACGGCGATCGAGTAAACGTCGGCTGCCAAGGGAACGTTAGCGGCGGGCTGGTAAATGCCCTTGCCTGCGCCCGCGAAAAGATTTACCGAGTAGTTCCCGTTAACGCTGCTGTTGACCAGGAAATCGATCTTCCCGTCTTTGTTGAAGTCGCCCAGGGCAACCGAGCGCACGCTGCCGCCGGAGACGTAACTGGCGAGATCCTGGAACGTGCCGTCCCCGTTGCCAAGAGCAATGGTCACGTCGTTTTCGCCGTTGTTGACGACCGCTACATCCAGCTTGTGGTCGTTATTGAAGTCTCCGGCGGCGATGGCGACGGGCCCGACTCCACACAAGAAGCGCAGGGGAAAAGCGAGGCTGCCGTTGCCGGCGCCGAGGTAGATCTCGAATGAACGGGCGTTGTAGTCGGCAACCACCAGATCCTGCCGGAGATCATTGTTGAAATCTCCGGCGGCAATCGCCTCCGGATATAGCGAATAGCTGGACTGGCCTGTCAACGTGAAAGTGCCCGTACCACTATTGACCAAGGTGACCACGGACTGAGAGAGACTGGCGACTGCGAGGTCGGGCTTGCCATCTCCCGTCAGGTCGACGGCGACGACGGAAACCGGAGACACGGCGGGAACAGAATTGCAGCTTCCGCCGGTAGAGACCACGCAGGAATTGACGGCGGCGGAGAAGGTCCCGCCTCCCTGATTGAGCAGGACGCTGACGTCATTGCCGCCGGCATTTGCCGTGACTACATCGTTGAGGCCGTTGCCGTCAAAATCGGCAATGGCGACGGAAGAAGGGGCGGTATCGGTGGCGAAAGTGCCAGCCGTCGTGAAGACCCCGGAGCCGTTGTTGACGAGGATCGTCACCGTGTTATCAGCGGAGTTCGTGACCGCGATGTCGGCCATGCCGTCGCCGTTGAGATCGCCAACGGCCACCGCGCTAGGAGAATTCCCAACCGTGTATACGACTGCAGTTTTGAAAGTTCCGGTGCCGGTATTGAGTAGGACGGAGACGCTATTGGTTCCGAGGTCGGCAACAACCAAATCTGGTTTTCCGTCGCCGTTCAAGTCAGCGGCTGCGATGCTGACGGGATCAGGACCGCCAGTGCCAGCGGAATATTTCACCTGGGGGTTGAAGGTGCCGTTGCCCTTGCCCAGGAGCACGCTGATATCGTTGCTTGTCCGGTTGGCGATCGCGATGTCGAGATTCCCGTCGCCGTTGAAGTCGGCCACAACAATAGAATCAGGACCAAGATGCGCGGGGAATGTGGAGGCGCCCTTAAACGCTACAGCCCACCCAGCCTGTTGGAGTACGACTCCACAGAACGCCACAAGTACAGCATCGCGCAGAGAAACACGGCGCATTGAGACTCCTTCGAGAGCTTTCAACTTAAGTGTGTTGGGGGGAACTCGGGGGCGTCGCTGGGAGAGTCACAACACCCGAAATCAGTCTTGGCTGGAGGGGAGTATAGCCGAGTTCAGCAGGATTGGGAACATAGAAGAAAGTCCCTATCAGCGATGTGCAAGATCCTGTGAGCAGGTGGCTTATCTGCCCGCCGTAAAAGGGCTTTTGCATTGCACGGCGAGTGTGCAAGTTCTTGCAATATGGCCTACTGATTTTCGAGAACGATCGGTTTCAGTCCGACTTGCACAGTGGCTCCTGAGATCGGAGTCGACTTCCCAGTTAAGTCCCGAAATCGCACCGCCCAGGCAGGCGCGGTCTGCGCACTGGTGGTGCAGTTTCCGCCGCTGCAGGTCTGCGAGTCATCCCATAGAACCTCGGCCTGATAGCCGCCCGCCCCGGTGAGGGGACAGGTCCACACCATGCCACTTTGGGTACAGGCGGAAGGAAAGCGACCGAAAAACCAGTCGAAGACCTGGCTATAAGCAACTCCGGCGGTGTCGGGTGTCTTGCTCGCGGTCTCTATGTTGCCGGGAACGCCCGGCGCGCCCCAGGTAAACCACGAGACCCATTGCAACTGGTCAGAGTTGAAGAGCCCCGCTTGCAGAACATAGAACTGCGCTAGCCAGGCGGCACGCTGGTCCATGTCAGAGATGTTGGCGGATTCGAAACCGCCTTCGGTGTCGAGCAGCGGGGTATTCTGCAGCCCGTTCAGATTCAGTACCTCGCGGTAGCTGTTAGTGATTTCGACGATGCTCCCGTTGCAGCCGCCGCCTGTACACCCCTCCCCGGGCAGGGGATACGGATTCAAACTCATCAGTCCAAGATTTCCATGGAAGGAGACGGCGTCAATCAGGTTGTTGGGGCCGCCGGGACAATTGCTGCCTCCATAGTTGAAGTACGTCGTCAGGTTCATTGGCGCCTGATCATTCGGAGTTGCTGCGGCCCCGACCGTGGAAGGCGTCACTACCTGAGAGAAGCTATCCGTTGCGTGAATGATGGCGCAGGCGGTGGTCTGAAGCGCCACTAGGCTTGGGATGGGCCCAATCCAGAAGCCGTTCTGAGCGTCGGTGACGTTCCACTCGTTCCAGATTTCGTAGTACTTGATGTGCGGCCGGCTGGGCGCAGTCCCGTCATAGTGCTGGACCAGCGCGAGGATAAAGTCCTTCCAGTCCTGAATGTTGTCGGGCGGGGCCTGGCAGCCGATAACGCCTCCACTGAGGGTGCGGCAAGTGCTTTGGTCCGCTTTGGCCCAGCCTGGCGTCATACCCAGAGTCAAATCCATCACAGCGATAGTGCCGCTCGGCCCTTCTCTCGGCGCGATGGCCGCGTACTGATCGTAAAAGGAAAAATCGAAGACGCCTCTCGAGGTTTCGATATAGGGCCAGGCGAGGCGTATGGGATGACCGACCGCGCCGTAGAGCATGCCGTCGGCGGCGGGGTCGTCGGTGGGATCGACGTTGTTGAGGGCGAAGAAACTCGCGGGCAAGCTGCCGGGCGGCGGGGCAACCAGAACCGTCAGATTGATCGTTGTCGTGGGCGCAAGGTTGCCCGAAGTGCCCGTGATCGTCAGCGGCGTGCTTCCGGTCAGGGCCGAGTCGCCCACCGCGAAGGTGAGAATGCTTTTCGAAGTGGTGCTGGCGGGACTCAACGATGCGGTCACCCCGTTGGGCAGGCCCGACACGGACAAACTCACGATGCCGGAAAAGCCGTTGGCCGGAATGACAGTGATGGTGCTCGATCCGCCGGCTCCCTGCTGCAAGCTAACGTTCTTCGGAGATGACGACACTGTGAACGACGGGGGCGGTGGCTGAAAGTTCCCGTGTCCTCCGGCGCCGCAACCCAACGTGATGAGCAATGACGAAAGGAAAAAGAGGACCGCAACCACTCCCGCCCCGGAGGTCGGCGAAGAATCCTGAATCGACGAGGGCGTCGCTGGCCCCGTCGACCTCCTGTACAAAAACATATCTCTCCTCGTTGGCGGCGGCGAAATTGCGAGCCGAGTCACGTTCACCACGGAAGCGGCGCCCTCGGGTGGACTGAGTGTCCGGTTAGAACCCCGAAACAGAAGATTAGTTGCGTGGAGGGAATTCCTGACACTGACATCGGGGGTATCGGTAGGGTAAATGGCGGCTGAGGCCGCAGCGTGCGGATTCCTTGGGTTTATACGAAGACCGCCTGCGGTGCTGTGTACTTCCGTGTCTTTCTGGGGCGAGGAGAGCAGCCCTATACTTTTTTCATCTCACGAAGTAAGCGCCCTCGTCTGCGTTTGTCGCTGTAAGCGTTACGAGAAATGTTGGTCGCGTCCCCCTCAAGTGCAAGTGTCCGCAAAACGGAAACACTGTCTTAAATAAATTGCGGCCCTGGCCAGGCTGCGGAGATGCTCGCCCATGTATTTCGATCCAGCGCTCTCCTTTCTCTTTCGGAAGACAACTCTGCCCGCTTTAATTTGTATCGTTTTTGCGGCCTCGTGCCTTTGCCGGGGCCAGGCGAAGGTGAACGAGCGCCTGGAAACCGCTTCGATTTATGTGGATGCGAACAAGGGATCCGACAGCAACGTCGGCTCGCAAACGTCTCCGCTGAAGTCCATCGGCGCCGCAGCCAGCATGGCGCTCAACAACAACTACGCCAGCATTGGCAGTAAAGTGATCATCAATCCCGGCACCTATCGCGAGTTGGTGCAGATCGCGGGAGGAGGCAGCCGCACCACCAGCGCGCCCATTACCTTTGCGGCCGCCACGAACGGAACCGTCTTCGTGTCGGGGGCTGATCCTATGACCGGGTGGACGGTTTATTCCGGAAACTCCAAAATCTACCAAAACAGTTGGCCCTACAATTTCGGAGTCTGTGCGGCCGCGCCCCCACCAGCGCCCCCGCAGCAGGAGATCGTGCTGCGCGCCGAGATGGTCATTGTGAATGGGACGCCGCTGACCCAGGTCCTGTCGTTTTCCTCAATGCTGCCCGGCACGTTCTTCATTGACGACAAGCATGCCGAGGTCTATGCCTTCCCACCTTCCGGCACGAATATGTCCACGGCGAAGGTCGAGGTGGCCACGCGTCCGCGTGTGCTCATCGATTCGGGCCAGTCGAACGTTGTTTTTCGGGGCTTAACGTTTCAGTATGCCAACACCTGCCACGGCGATGCGGCCATCATCCTTGCCGCGAACGCCACCAATCTCCTGTTCGATAGCGACAGCATTGTATGGAACAACGCCATGGGCATTTCGTTTTCCACCATCGAACACTTCACGGTGCAGAACAGTACTGCCTTTCACAATGGGGAACTGGGATTTCACTCACACCAGGCCAAGTATGACCTGTGGCAATCCGATATTGCCAACTACAACAACTGGCGCGGAGCTCAAGGCGCCTTCTACACCTGGGACACGGGTGGCGCCAAGTGGATGTGGGACCATAACGGCACCTACAACAACGTCAGCGCGTTCTTCAACCAGGCCAATGGTGTGTCATGGGACACCGATCAGCAGAACGTGGCTCTGAAGGGACTGGTCTCCAGCGGCAACCTGGGCAATGGAATCCAGATCGAGAAGAGTGAAGGACCGCTCGCCATCGCCGCCAGCCAAGTGTGCAATAGCAACTTGCTGGGCGTAGGCCAGCGGGGCGGGATCGTGGTGCGGAACTCCGAGTCGGTGTCGATCAGTGGAAGCGCAATGTACGGCAACAGCATCAATCAATTGGCGGTGGTGGGTCAGCCGGGGGGAATTCCGATCACGAATTGGGAAACTGGCGCAGCCTATAACCTGGTCACCAAAAACCTGACTTCCACCGGGAACTCGTTGTACGGCACCGTGCCCAACGTATTTTCCGACAGCTACCTGGGAGGAACCGACTGGGCCACCTTTGTCTCCACTCTCAGTTCCAACCAGAACGCGTATTACGCGGGTTCGAGTTCGACAATCGGAGCTTTCGCGATCCCGACTCCGACCACGGGAACGATGGTGGATTTCGCCTTGTGGAAGACCACAACCGGGCAGGATGCCAACTCGTCGTGGAAGTCCACGGTTGCGCCGTCGCAATGTCTGGCTTCGGCCAACGCGCCCGACTTCTGGCTGGCTTCGAGCACTTATGCGGGCGCGGCCATGGATGCGAGCGGCCACGCTAGCTTTGACGTGGGCGCCTATGGCCTAGGCGGGCTGACGGGAAACATTGCGCTCACTATCGATGGAATCTCCACCGTACCAGGACTCAGTTCGAGTTTCAGCCCTGCTGCCATCCCTACGAACGGGTCCTCGGTGTTGACCGTCGCCGCCGGCCCGACAACTGCGGCGGGGACTTACCCCATTACGATCCTGGGAAACCTGGGGAGTCTAACCCGCACGGTCACGCTCTCGCTGGTGGTTCCGTCCACGTCGGTGCGCTTATCCACGGCCAGCTTGACCTTTTCGGGTCAGATGGTGAACACGTCGAGTGCGCCGAAAATTGTGACTCTCACCAACGAAGGCAAGGCGGCGTTGAGCATTTCTGGCATCAGCACGAAGGGGAATTACGCGCAGACGAACACCTGCGGCAGTTCATTGACGGCCGGGGGAAGCTGCAGCATCAGCGTGGTATTCACCCCGCGAGTGGTTGGAGCGGATGCCGGACTGCTGACGATTACCGACAAGGACGGCAGCAGCCCGCAGCACGTAACCCTGTCGGGAACCGGTGTAGCCGCTGCCAAAATTAGCATCAAGCCCCTCTCGGTGTACTTCGGAGGCCAGACGGTGGGCACCAGCGGTCACCAGACGGTTACGTTGAAAAACGTTGGCACGGCGACGTTAACGATTTCGAAAATGGCGGTGGGTGGAACGAACGGCGCAGATTTTAAATTCTCCAGCGCCTGTGGCACCAGCGTCGCAGTGGGCGCCAGTTGCACGGTTCAGGTCACTTTTACCCCCTCGGCAAAAGGGCAGCGACTGGGCACGCTCTCCATTTATGACAACGACGCCTATCAGAAGAGCCCGCAGATACTTGCCTTAACAGGCACCGGTACGAACTAGCACTATCCTGTCGACCTCGACGCGCGCCCTGACGGCGACGTTGCTGCGTTTTCCGCGCAGCCTTACTTCTTCTTCCCTGCCTTCAGCCCGAAGATCTGCAACTGCTTGTTGCTGGCGACAAAGACTTCGCCGTTGGCAACTACCGGAACCAGGTTGGAGTTGCCGCCGAGGTTGGGCCAGTTGCCCGCCAGGCCCTTGAAAAGTTGGGTCATGGTGGAACCCGTGTCGGGATTAAAAGCGTAGAGAAAAATCGGAGAGTTGGTGGAAGAGTTGGGCGGCCGCGACAGCGCCCAGATGACCGGGTTGGAGGTGCCATTCGACGAAATGCTGGTAAAAAATCCCGGATCCTGCCCACCGATGACGAAGGGCGAGGTGGCTACTTTTGTGAGAGAAGACCTGGGCGAAGTGGAAAGTTTCCAGACCCTGACCGTCCTTCCGCCGCTGGAGACTACGCGGGCCGCGCCGTCGCTGTCAACGAAGTAGGACTGGCCACACCAGCAACCTCCCACCGGGTAGGTGCCGAGAACATTGTTCCTGAGGGTGGAGTATCCACCAAGCTTGTCAGCGTTCATCAGGTACATGCTTCCCACCTTGCCGGCAGCGATGGCCAGATGCGGGATCGGCCCGGGTTGGTCGGGCAGAACCATCACGCCTCCGGAGCCGAAGTCGGCGTCGGATTGATCGAGGCTGGCCTGATTGCTGGGCGTGAACAGGCTCAGCACAGTGGTAAGGTCGGGAGAAACTTTGACCACGCTTTCCTGAATGTTGCTGATGCCGTCGTAGGTCGTCCCCGAATAATCGGAGTTGCCGGTGACGAACAGGACGTTGCCGGAGTCATCGGCGGCGAGACCGTAGCCCGACATCCAGATCGAGGAAAGGAAAAAACTATGGGGCGACGTTGGCTGAGTATCGAACAACTGGTTGGCGGTCAGCGGAGTCAGTGATCCCGTGGTCCAGCCGAGCAGCCAACCGCGGGAAACATTCGCCGCCAGGTCGCAAAAACTGCCGAAGCCTACGTAGACGTTCCCGTTCGCAAGCAACAGGCCGGGGCGCTGCCGCTGGTAGGTCGCGTTGAAGGTGAAGGTCGTGCCATTCGTCAGCGTGTGGGAGGCCATGACCACTTGCGGAGTCACTTTGTCGGCGAGGCTCCCCAGATCGAGCGCATGAATGCGATGCGTGGGGCCCGCGGTATCGCTGGTGTAGATATCCACGTACAAAGTGTTGCTGGCGAGGTCGATCACGGGAGTGGAATTAATGCCGACGTTGGCTGCGTTATTCGTGCAGCCAAGGGGATAGCGCACCGGCTTGCCAAAGTTAGGATTCAGCAGCACTACGCCGCTCTCCGCATCGATGGCGTAGACCGTGTTGCCCTCGGTCACGACATAAACCACGTCGTGTTTGCCCTGGTGGTTTCCAGCGGTGATGGTTACGCCGGGGACGACTAGCGCCTGACCGTCAACCTGATCGTCGAGCGCTACCTTGTGCAGCAATCCGAAGGAAGTGCTGCCCACGTTAGCCGGCGTGAGAACAGCCTCGGCCTGGTTCCAGCCAGTGCGGTTGTTGTCGTAATGATAGGTGGTGATCGCAGTCTGGCCCGCGGCCAGAAGCGCGCTGCAAGCAACCAGGAGGGTGGACAGAACTGCACCGGCGGTGGAGCGATTGCGGCGAGGAAGGGACATAGAGAGTGGTCCTTTGTAACGCGTCTGGGGGCGACGGTTCGGATCGCATCGCTGGGGGGGCGATGAAAAAGCTTGGCGAGTTTACGGCATCGCCACCGGCTTGTAAAGGACATTGGGCAGGGGTTTTGAAACGGCCCCCAAAGAGTGAGAGGGAGCGCGGATCGAAATTCCATTCGCCCTGTACTTACTTCCGGCTCCTAACTTTGTTCCAGTTCTCCGCCCTAATGTCCCGTACCCGTAAGTGGAACCGCCTGCGGACTGCTACCGCCGCTGTCGGCGACGGTCACGGCTGCGCTGCGCGTTCCAATCGCCGAGGGCGTGAAGGTCACGGAGATGGTGCAGCTCGTTTTCGGCAGAACGGACGTGCCGCAGGTATTGGTTTGCGCAAAATCCGCGGCATTGGCGCCGGTGACTGTGATGCTGGTGATGGTGATGGCCGTGCCTCCGCTGGCATTGGTCAGAGTGATGGTCTGCGCCGCGCTGGTCGTTCCCACGCTCTGAGCCACGAAGGTCAGGCTCGTCGGCGCGAGGGAGACGGCGGTACTGGTGCCCGTCAGAGTCACGGTCTGAGTCCCGGCGCTGTCGATAATCGTCAAAGCTGCATTCCGGTGGTTGATGCTGGTGGGTTTGAACGTCACGTTGATCGTGCAACTGCTGTTGCCGCCCAGCGACGAACCACAGTTGTTTGTTTCCAAGAAATCCTTCGGATTCGTTCCTGTGATGGTAATGCTGCTAATGGGCAGAGCGGTCGACGCTGCGTTGCTCAGCGTGACCGGCTGCGGAGTGCTGGAAGTTCCCAACACTTGCAACGGATAGGTCAGTGAGGTGGGCGAAACCGTGACCACGGAGGTTCCGGTCCCGGTCAGGGGCACGGTTTGCGGACTGGCTCCGGCATTGTCGGTGATCGAAACCGAAGCGTTGCGAGTTCCCGTCGCAGTGGGCGTGAAGGTGACCGTGATGGCGCAGGTTTTCTTGGGAGCCACCGATCCGCAGTTGTTGGCCTGGGCAAAATCTGCAGAATTCGTGCCTGTAATCGTGAGGCTGGTAATGGTAATCGTCGATCCACCGCTGGCATTGGTCAGCGTGATGACCTGCGAGGGGCTGGTCGTGCTCACGGCTTGCGCGCCGAAGGTCAGACTGGCCGGCAAAAACAGTGCGGCCGTGGCGGTTCCGGTGATGGCGACCGTCTGGGACCCGCCGGGAGCACTGTCTGTGATGGTCAGCGTCGCGGCGCGATTATTGATGCCCTTGGGCTTGAACGTTACGTTGATGGTGCAGCTGGCGTCGCCGGAAAGGGCCGATCCGCAATTATCGGCTTCGGAGAAGTCTCCCGCGTTAGTTCCGGTAAACGCGATGCTGGAAATCGTCAACGAGTTCGGCGCACGGTTCGTCAGCGTAACCGCTTGCGGAGCGCTCGTGGTACCGAGCCCTTGCGTCGGGAAGACAAGCGCTGCCGGCGAGACTGTTACCGGAACATTCATCAGCACCGCCATGACAGTGTTGGGAGTAGTCGGTAGTCCGCCGACGGTGACTGCGATGTCGGGAAGTCCATCTCCGTTAAAATCCCCCGCCACCAGGCCGGTGGGGTTGTTGCCGACGGTGTAACTGGTGGACGCGGTGAAAGCTTGTCCCGCCACCGAACTGCCGGTGCCGAGCAATACGCTCACGCTCTTGGCGTTGTAGTTGGAGGTGGCGATATCGAGGAAGCCATCGTTGTTGTAATCGGCCACAGCCAGCCAGCGCGGAGAAGTGTTGGCGGTGTACTTCACCTGCGGTTGAAAGGTTCCATCTCCGTTGCCGTAGAGAATGCTTACCGTGGATTCGCCCCCGTTGGCCACGGCAAGGTCCATCTTGCCGTCCTTATTAAAATCGTAGACCAGGACGTGGCGCGGGTCCGTGCCGGTAGGGTAATTCACCGGGGCCTGGAACGTGCCGTCGCCCTTGCCGATCAGGATGCTGACGTCGTTGGTGTTGTGATTGACACACGCGATGTCCAGATGATTGTCGTTGTTGAAGTAGCCGAGAGCCACGGACTTGGGATTCACATCGGCGGCATAGTTCACGCCCGCCTTGAAGGTTCCGTCACCGTTCCCCAGAAAGACCGTTACGTTGCCGCCCAGATTGTTGGCGACCACGAGATCCATGATGCCGAT
Source organism: uncultured Acidobacteriaceae bacterium (assembly GCA_963825155.1). GTDB lineage: Bacteria > Acidobacteriota > Terriglobia > Terriglobales > Acidobacteriaceae > Sulfotelmatobacter. The sequence goes on from CAWGRZ010000015.1 coordinate 327,833, forward strand.
GCCGCGCGTGTCACCGGCGACAATGCCGCGGGGAGCCTGCCCGGCCGGATAAAGAACGGCAGGATTAAAGGTGCCGGTACCGTCAGCTTTGTTGATGAGCACCGCGATAGTCCTGCCGATTTCGTCTGCCACAGCGATGTCCGGTACGCCGTCGTTGTTCAGATCGGCGGTCGTAATTGCCGAGGGCTCGGTGCCGACGGTGTAGTTCACCGCGGGCTCGAACGTGCCGTCTCCCTTGCCGAACAACACGCTCACATTGTTGCTGCTGTAGTTCACGACCGCAACGTCGAGGATATGGTCGCCATTGAAATCAGCCCCGGCGTTGGCGAAGGGCAGCGTACCCACGGTGTAATTCACCGGAGCCGCGAAACTCACGGCAGGCACGGCCGGCGTATTGTTGCCGCCCTGCGCGTGCACGATGAGTTGCCCGCCAATAAAACAGATCACTGCGAAAACAAGAATTATGCCAGGAAGGGTTTTCCGCTGATGCATCGGATGCCTCATTCGATTAGGTTGCAGGCTTCGAGCCCTAGGTTTCGAATCCGGGAGAGCCGAACTGGCAAAGTCTATTGAGCCGTGTGCCGCCCCGTATAATCCTTAGTTGTTGATTCGGTCCTAATGGCCAACCTGGGCGGGAGGAGAAGTTCAGACCCAGAGAATGTTTAAGTAGCGTACCAGCACTGAAGGAGCATGACAATGTGCAGGTTTTTGCAACTCTAAAGCACGGAACTCGTTGAGTTAACGGGGACTGGGAGGTGCTTTTTCTGTGTACAATGTTCTCCTGCTCCCCTCCCGGTTCTGGGATTTACCCCGGTTGCCACTGAAGCTATTGGAAGTGTGAACCCAGGCGCTTGATGTGTCACCGGACTCTGCGGAAGGCTGGGGAAGCAGGGACGCGACGCGCGAGGAAAGGAATTAGGACGTGGTCGTCTTAGTCATCGGTGGCGCAGGATACATCGGCAGTCATGCGGCGCGGGCGCTGAAGCGCTGCGGGCATGAAGTCATTATTTTCGACAATCTGTGTACAGGGTATGAATTCCTGGCGTCGGGCCTTGAACTGGTGAAGGGCGACGTGCTGGACGGCGCGGCGCTGGCCCGAGTACTGCCGCGGGCTGAGGCGATCATGCACTTCGCGGCCCATGCTTACGTGGGCGAGTCGGTGACCAATCCGAAGAAGTATTTTCATAACAACGTGGAGGGCGGCCTCTCGCTGCTCAATGCGGCGCTGGAGGCGGGCGTAAAGAAGATCATTTTTTCCTCGACCTGCGCCGTGTACGGCGAGCCCGCCAAGGTTCCGATCGAGGAAAACACGCCGCGCCAGCCGGTAAATCCTTACGGAGTGACGAAATTATTTTTTGAGCAGGCGCTGGAGGCCTATGACCGGGCTTACGGTTTTCGATTCGCCAGCCTGCGCTACTTCAACGCGGCGGGCGCCGATGAAAGCGGAGAGATTGGCGAGTTGCACGAACCTGAAACGCACCTGATTCCGCTGGCACTGCGTGCGGCGGCAGGGCTTGGTCCCGAGTTGCAGGTCTTCGGGTCGGATTATCCGACCCCGGATGGAACGTGCATTCGCGACTATATTCACGTGAACGACCTGGCCGCGGCGCATGTGAAGGCGCTGGATCATCTGGCGGCGGGAAATGAAAGCTTTGCGGTCAACGTGGGCACCGGAACCGGAGCTTCGGTACAGGAAGTGATCTCGGCGGTTGAGGCAGTCACGGGCAAGCGCGTGCCGCACAAGATGGTGCCGCGGCGTGCGGGGGATCCACCGGCGCTGGTGGCGAATCCCGCAAAAGCGGAAGCCCTGTTGCAATGGAAGGCGACGCGAGGGCTCCGCGAAGTTGTGGCAACCGCGTGGAACTGGATGGAGCAGCGGCGCGCGACGGCCGTGAAGTGACGAGCGGATATGTTCAGGCAGAGGAACACTTATGGGAAATGAATTGGCAGGAAAGAAAGTTGCGTTTCTGGGCGCGGGCAAGATGGGCGGCATCATTCTGCAGGCGCTTCTGAAGAATGGCCTGCTTTCGGCAAAGTCGACATGCGCAACGGTGGCTCATGAGGAGCGGGCCAAGGCGCTGACGGCGAAGCTTAAAGTCAAGGTGGGGACGAACAACGCCGACGCAGTCAAGGGCGCCGACATCATCGTGATCGGAGTAAAGCCGCAGGTGGTTGAGGACGTAGTCCGCGAAATCAGCAGCCACATCACCCCCAAGCAGGTCATCATATCGGTCGCGGCGTCGGTACCGACGTCAATGATCGAGAAGAACCTGCCTCCAAACGTCCCGGTAATTCGCGCCATGCCGAATACTCCGTGCCTGCTGGGAGCCGGCATGACTGCGATCTGCAAAGGCAAGCATGCCAGCGCGGAAGACGTTGCCATGACCTGCCACATGTTTGACGTGGTAGGAAGAACGGTGGTGGTGGACGAGAAGCACATGGACGCCGTGACCGCGCTTTCGGCCAGCGGTCCGGCCTATATCTACATCATTTTGGAATCGCTCGCGGAAGGGGGCGTGAAAGTCGGGCTGCCCCGTGATATCGCGACCCTGCTGGCGGCGCAGACTGCGCTGGGCGCCGCCCGGGTAGTGCTCGAGACCGGCGATCATCCGGCATTGCTCAAAGACGCCGTAACCACCCCGGCCGGCTGCACCATTGACGCCATCATGGAACTTGAGGAAGGAAAGTTACGCGTCACGCTGATCAAAGCGGTCGTCAAAGCGGCGCAGCGGGCCAAAGAACTGGCGTACGGTTAAACCTGTATTCCCTGCCTGCTCCGAAACTGCGGCACCTTGACCGGCCAACCACGCGTTTTACAGTGTCCGCCTGAGTGTTTCTTCTGTGGTCTAATCTTCGCAATCATGAAGCTGCTGATCGTTGTGCATCACTCGTTTGATCTGTGGAACGTGCCCGCGTGGTTTGGGGAACGTCTGGCTCAAGAGTTTCCCCCAACTGCAGATCGCACAGCGCAGCAGCTACGAGGGGATTGAAGAGGACCTACGGCAGGCCGAAATCATCTTTACCATCTCCTTGAGGCCCCAGCAGCTTGCCGTCGCCCGCAATCTGCGCTGGATTCATGCGCCCACAGCGGCAGTGCATCAGTTTCTGTTTGCGGAGTTGGTAGAGAGCAACGTGGTGGTCACAAACTCGAGCGACGTTCACGGTCCGGTGGTCGCCGAACATGCCATGGCATTGATCTTCGCGCTCGCCAAAAAGATTCCCAGGCTGCGATGCTGCAGCAGAAACACGTCTGGGGAAAGGAGACGATGTGGAACGAGGGAGCGCGTCCGCGCGAAATCGCCGGCGCCACCCTCGGCTTGATTGGCGTGGGCAGCATCGGACGCCGCGTGGCGCGGATGGCCTCCGCTCTGGGTATGCGCGTGATCGCGGTGCGCGAGCACGTGGAGAAAGGAAGGCCGGAGTGCGTGGAGGCGGTTTTCGCTCCGTCGACGATCGAGGAACTGCTGCGTCAGTCCGACTACGTGCTGGTAGCCGCGCCTCTGTTAGCTACAACTCAGAGGCTGATCAACGCCGCGCGCCTTGCTGTGATGAAACCGGATGCCTGTCTGATCAACGTTGGGCGTGGGCAGCAGGTGGATGAGAACGCACTTGCCGAGGCCCTTCGTGCGCGGCGCATTGCCGCCGCGGCACTCGATGTGTTTGAGCACGAACCGTTGCCGCCTGACTCGCCCCTCTGGAATATCGAGAACCTGCTGATTACACCCCATACCGCGAGCCTCACGGAAAAGCTCTGGCATCGGCACTATGAATTGTTCTCCGACAATCTCCGCCGTTACCTCGCGCAGCAGCCATTACGGTTCGTGGTCGACAAACAGAAGGGATATTGAGCCGCCGGCTTCGTGCTACAGTTTTGTCGTAGCCGATCTGTGGTCGCCCGTTTGGCGTTGCTACTTTGATTCTGGCAGTCGCACTCGAAACCGATCTCATGGAATCCCGGCTCATCCTCATTCATTTGCTGCTCAAGCTGGGCGTGGCTGCAGCCTTGTCCAGCAGTCTGGTGCGCTCTAAAGAATTCAAGTTCCTGCTGTTTCGCGAAGAGCGTACCTTCCGGCAAAAGCTGTACTTGGTCCTGTGGTTCGGCCTTCCCATCATGATCGGTGTCTGGATCCGAATCTCCCAGAGAAGTTTTCTGGCGGGCGATCTGAGCTTTGAAACCGCGCTCCTGCTGGGAGTGATTGGCGGGCGCTGGTCGGGATCGCTGGGCGGCGTGCTCATGGGCATCCCGGCCCTGTTGCATGGGGAATGGGCCGCGATGCCCTTCGACGTGCTCTCTGGCTTTCTCGCCGGCCAACTGCGCACCATGGCCGCTGACAAGGACGACATCTGGTCGTTCTCGCCGTTCATCGATCAAAGCATTTTCCGCCTGATTAAACGCAATCTGCCGCGTCCCCGCCTGTTCGACTGGCAGATCATGTTTTTTTGGACCGTGATCGGCCTGCGCTTCGTGCAAACGGAACTGGTGCAATACTTCCCGCACTCTATCTTCAGCATCGAGAGCCCGGAGAACTACTGGGTCTATAGCGCAATCTACGCCGCGTCGGTGACGGCAATCGGAATCGAACTGAAGATCTTTAACAGTGTGCGGATTCAGATCAAGCTGGAAGAACAGGAGCGCCTGCTGCTGCACGCGCGCATGGAGGCGCTGCAGAACCAGATCAATCCCCACTTTCTGTTCAATACCCTGAATTCCATCTCGTCGTTGGTGCGCTTCGACCCGGACATGGCACGGGACGTGATCTTCAAGCTGGCCACGATTCTGCGGCGACTGCTCAACACCAGCGAGGCCTTCGCGCCGTTGCGCGAAGAATTCGAGTTCATCGACAACTATCTCGACATCGAAGTCGTGCGCTTCGGCCGGGACAAGCTGCGAGTCGTGAAGGAACTCGATCCCGCATCGCTCGATGTGGTCGTTCCCAGCATGTTGCTGCAGCCGCTGGTGGAAAATTCCATCAAGCACGGTTTGGCGCCCAAGGTGGAGGGCGGCAGCATCTACCTGCGCAGCCGTGTGACTGACTCCAGGCTCGTTATTGAAGTCGAGGATGATGGCGTCGGCATGGGCGCGGCGCAACTGGAGGAGAGCAGCAGTTGGACCGGCATGGGCATCGGCATGGCGAACATCTCAGAGCGGCTGCAGGTGCTTTACGGCGACACCGCCCGCATGACCATCGACAGCCACGAAGGGAAGGGAACACTGATCCGCATCCGCTTGCCCCTGGTCGAAGCCGCCAGTTCGATTCCGGAAGGTTTCTACGCCGAGCGCTCGAGCACGCGCCGGTAGAAATCCTCGTATTGCTTCACAATCTTGGTGGAGCAGAAGCGCTCCATGGCTACTGCCCGGGCCTGCTTTCCCATCTCCCGCAGGCGCTGCTCATTGTTGAGCAGTTCGATGGCGTAACGCGCCATGGTGTCCACATCGCCCACATCGGCCAGATATCCGGTCTTGCCGTGGTCGATGACTTCCGGCACGCCGCCCGCGCGGGTGGCAGATGGGAACCACTTCGCACGCCATAGCCTCCAGTGCGGCCAGTCCAAACGATTCCAGTTCGCTCGGCATCAGCATGATGTCGGCGATGGCCAACTTCTCCTGGATCTGATCCTGTTTGCCCAGAAACAGAACGTCGTCATGAATGCCCTTTTGCACCGCCAGCCATTCCGCCACGGAACGGTCCGGGCCATCTCCAATCAGGAGCAGTTTCGACGGGATCTGCTTGTGCACCCGATCGAAAATCTCAATCACGTCGGTGAGGCGTTTCACCGGGCGGAAGTTGGAAAGGTGCACCAGGATCCGTTCCTGCTTGGGCGCGTACTCGGCCCGCAGTGCGGGGACGGTTGCCGGGTCGCGGTAGTAAACATCGCAATTCACCGAGTTATAAATCACTTCAATGCTGTTCTTCACGTCGAACACACGCTGGGTCCGATCGCGCAAGTAATTCGAAATCGCGGTCACTCCGTCGCTCTGCTCAATGGAGTAACGCGTGATCGGCAAATAGGATCGGTCGAGTCCCACCAGCGTGATGTCGGTGCCGTGCAGCGTGGTGACGAAGGGCAACTTCTGCGCCCGTGGCCCGGCGGCCAGCATCTGCCGCGCCAGCATCGCGCTCACCGAGTGCGGAATGGCATAGTGAACGTGCAGCAGGTCGAGATCGTAGAGTTGCGCGACCTCCGCCATGCGGGTCGCCAGCGCCAGATCGTACGGCGGATAGTCAAACAGCGGGTAACGCGAGACTTCGACTTCGTGATAGTGAATGTTCGGCTTGCGCGCCCCGGAGGCGAATGGGCTGCGCGTAGGAAATGAAATGGATTTCGTGTCCGCGCTGCGCCAGTTCCAGGCCCAGCTCGGTGGCCACGACTCCACTACCGCCATACGTCGGATAACAGGTGATTCCGATCTTCATGTGCGAGGGTCCGCCCCTCGTTGCTTCCTGTCATTCGATGGCTGGAAGGAGCGGCGGTTGCAGATTTTACACGAGTGGTGAGGCTATGACCGGTGCGAGGGGCGCTAGTGGCTGCCGTCCTTGGGACCGAGCGTGATCGGGGTCAAGCTTGTCCAGATGTGCCTGGAAGCGCTTCTTGGTTTCTTCGGGCATGCCCGCTGAACTCGATTCCCATCCCGACTCCGGGGTCGCGGGTGCGAACCACAGCGGTGGGCGAGATCCGCTCCTGCTCGATCCAGAGCTCCACCCGTAGCGCAGTGCCTACGGTTAGCGGCATGACTGTCTCCACATAACATCCGTTTCCGCTGATGTCCGTGGCATTGACGCGCAGTGGAGTATTCACGCGCTCGTCGCGCAGTTCCAGAGGAAAGGAAATCTTGTGGCGCAGGAATTTTCTGCGGTTATCCTGGTTCTGCTGCGTCCGTTCCTCGGGCTTCATGTCGTGCGGAAGCACCGCCGCCCACGGACAATCCTGGTCGGCTACAAGTTGCAGGCCGACCTGGGTTTTCTTCAGCGCTCCAGCATCCACCACCCAGATGACCTTGCAACGCGCCTTCCTGCCTTCGTACTGCACCCCAATGACGTCGCCCACCTTCAATTCCGGCTCAATGCCGTAGACGCAGGCGCCGGTGGCGCTGATGTTCTGTGCCATGGCATTCTGGAAGAAGGGTTGATTGTTGGCGCCCATGCCCCACACCCGGACCTTCAGGTCCAGAGTCGTGCGCGGAGCTGACCCTTGAGCCGCCATCAGCGAGAATCCTCCTGCTTGCAGAAAAACTGGTGAATCGTAAACCATCATACTACTTAGAGTTATCTTAGAAGGTTACGATAGTACCTGAGTCCCGTCGTGCGTCGGTCCGATTTCCTCCCTGAGTCTTCGGAGCTTCCTGGTTGGAGCTGGCCCTGCCTGGGTCCGATCTTGGTCAGCTCATGAGTCCTGCGTCAGCTCATGATACGAAATCAGCTGAACCCCTTCCTGCGAAAGCACTTCGCGCGCCCCGGGCAAGGTCAGAACGCGCAGCTCCGTCTCCCGCGACTCGCGCAGGCGGGTGTTGCCCGCCTGCAGGTCGGCATCGTTGTAGCCGGGATGGCACACGAACTCCCAGGTACCTTCGGGGATGCTCCGGGAAATGGCGTGAAACAGGGTTTCATCGAGCGTCCCGGTGACCTCGATCCCCAGCGTGCCGTCGGGGGTGGCGAACCCTTCGCGGTCAACCGCCTCGCGGAACCTGCCGGCGAAGCGGTGCAGGATCCGGACCTCCGCGTAACGTGCCCAAACGCCGGGTCGCGCCAGCAGCTGACTTGAGCGCAGAGGCAGGCGCGGTCCGAACGGATTACGCAAAGCGTGGACGCCGCAGGACGCCGCCGCCCGCAGCAGCGGCCGCAGAACTTTGGGGAACAGGTGCGTGTGCTTGTGAGTGTCGATGTGGGAGACGACGATTCCGGCAGTTTGGATCTTGCGAATCTGAGCCGTTGCTTCCGCGGCAATTTCGTCGGAGTCCATCTGCCCGGCAATCGCACGAGCCGCGAAACTCTTCAAGCCGTCACGAAAGCGCGGCGTGGACGATCGTGTGGTGAGCGAGGGCAATTGCTCCGCGCTTAGCACTGGCTCGCCATCAATCAGCACGACATGGCAGCCCACGCTCAGCTTGGGAACGGTCTTCACCAGCTGCACGGCTTCGGAGAAAGCGCGGACCATTGGCCATGAGCGTGGAAGAGGTCACGACCCCGCGAGTGTGGGCCTCGACGATGGCGCGGTTCACTCCCGAAGTGAAGCCTAAGTCATCGGCATTGATGATCAGACGCCGCACGCAGCCAGTCTAGCAGGCACCATTGTCAGTCCATTCTTTGACCACTCTTGTTTGACCGCTTTTTCGAGGCTCACGTATACTTGCGCCAGCGCGGTTCGCGCGGATACCCCTCCATTGAGTTTCGATCGACCGCGACTTCTCTGTCGCGTTAATGGGTACGAGGGGCGGTTAGCTCAGCTGGTTAGAGCGCCTGCCTTACAAGCAGGAGGTCGCAGGTTCGAGTCCTGCACTGCCCACCATCAGCAACCACACCCACCTCCCGCGTGAACGTCAGGTTTGACAGCACATTCTCGCAGGGTCAATGATTTACCGGTGGAGCTGACCTTCGACCATGCCGGGAAGAGACTCCGGCCGGCGTTTCTCCTGCGATCGCGGAGATTGAGAATTAGCTGGAGCCGTCTGGCATTGCTCTTGCCCGCCCTGTTGAGTTTGGCGATATCGCCGATCGTGGCGCAGGTTGCCCCGCAACTGGCCCAGGTCGAAGGATCCGTCCGTGACGGGGCGGGAAAGCCGGTTGTGGACGCTTCCGTCCATCTTCAAGAGCTGGGTCACTCAAATCCTTCTGAGACCAGAACCAATGGGGACGGAGCCTTTGCATTTTCCGCCGTCCCCGCCGGAACGTACACCGTGAAGGTGGCAAAATCCGGGTTCTCCGACGCGACCGAAGATTCGATAAAGCTGGCTCCAGCAGAAAAAAGACACTGTGACTTTGTCCTTCGTTCGTCGGGAGCATCTTCGTCTCATTCGGCAACCCCACCTCCGTCGGCTGCCCTGGAGCTCGATGACAGGCCTAATTTCACTGTCGCCGGCATCACTGATTCGACCGGCTCGGGCGGACACGGATCGGAAACCCGCATGCGCACCGGTGAGGCGCTGGCCAGGGAAACGCTACAACTCAAGGCTGCGAATCCCGCCCCAACCACAACTCCTGAAGCCGAAACTGGCGTTCCGGCAACGCTCGCGTCTGAGCATGACCTGCGTGCCGCCGTGCTGCAGAGTCCGCACAGTTTCGAAGCGAATTACAATCTTGGCGAGTTCTACTTCCATTCGGAAAGATATCGGGAAGCTATTCCTCCGCTGGACACCGCCTACCACGTTAATCCCGGTGATTATCCGAACGCCCTTGACCTGGCGTTAGCCTACGAAGCCTGCGGAGAGTTCGCGCAAAGCCGCGAGCGTGTGGATCGCATGCTCACGAACGACCGAGATCTTGATAAGCAAAAGGAAGCGGACCTTCGCCGCTTGCTCGGCAATCTCGACGAAAAATTGGAGGATCCGCTTGCCGCCCAACGAGAGTATGAGCGTGCCGCCGCGCTGGATGCGAGTGAGCAGAATTATTTTGCCTGGGCAGCGGAACTGCTGCTCCATGGAGCCGCCGCCCCGGCGGTTGAGGTGTTTGGCAGGGGGGCGCGCTTGCATCCGGACTCGGCCAGAATGTTGGCCGGGTTGGGCGCGGCGCTCTATACCGGCGGTTCTCCGGATGAAGCCGCCCGACACTTGTGCGAAGCTTCTGATCTTGAACCAGCGAACCCCGCTCCTTATCTGTTTCTCGGCAAGATGCAGGAGGCGGCATCCTCAGCTCTGCCCTGCGCCGAGCAGAAGCTGGCGCGCTTTGCCCAGGATCAACCGGCCAGCGCTCTCGCGAATTATTACTATGCGCTGGCTCTCTGGAAACAAAATAGAGGATCAGTGAATTCCGACGCGCTGCAGCACGCCCAAGCCTTGCTGGAAAAATCGTCTGCCCTCGATCCCAAGCTTGATGTGGCGTATCTTGAACTCGGCAACTTACATTTTGCGCGCGGAGCTTTGGGCGAAGCTGTCGCCGCTTACCAGAAAGCAATCGCGGCAAATCCCCTGGGAAGCGAAGCTCACTACCAGCTCGGCCTCGCCTACAAGCGAATGGGAGAAAACACGAGGGCGCAAAACGAATTCGACCGGTACAAACAACTCGACAAAACGGAAACCGCAGCCATCGAGCGGCAAAGGCGGGAGCTTCGGCAATTCCTTTTCGTTCTGCAAGCGCCAGGGGCGGCCCACCCGGAATCGACTCCGCTCGCACCCACCGTTTCGCACTAGGGAGCGCGGGCGCGGGACAAGGCAATGCGAGTAAACTCTCTTAGACAAATAGAGAATCCCTTCAACCAGCGATCCGATTTACGGGTAATTCACAAACACTAAGGAGGACATTTATGCCGACCATCACAACCAAAGACGGCACCACCATCTTTTACAAAGACTGGGGCAACGGCAAGGGACAACCCATTGTATTCAGCCACGGCTGGCCGCTCACGGCAGACGACTGGGACGGCCAGATGATGTTTTTCGGCGAGCGGGGCTATCGCGTCATTGCGCATGACCGGCGAGGGCACGGCCGTTCCTCTCAAACCTGGGATGGCAACGACATGGACACCTACTCTGACGATCTCGCCGCCCTCACGGAGAAGCTTGATCTCAAAGACGCAATCCATGTGGGCCACTCCACCGGCGGCGGAGAAGTTGCCCGCTACATCGGCCGGCATGGTAGCAAGCGGGTCGCCATGGCCGTGCTGATTAGCGCCGTACCGCCACTCATGGTGAAGACCGACAAGAATCCTGCGGGCGCGCCAATCGAGGTCTTCGACGACCTGCGAGCTCAATATACGAAAAATCGGCCGCAGTTTTACAAAGACATCACCCTTCCGTTCTACGGCTATAACCGGCCGGGCGCCCAGATTTCCGAAGGCATCCGCGAGAAGTGGTGGCTCCAAGGCATGATGGGCGGGATGAAGGCGGGCTTCGACTGCATCAAGGCTTTCTCGGAGACGGACTTCACCGAAGATTTAAAGAAGTTCGACGTGCCCACTCTCATTCTTCACGGTGACGATGACCAGATCGTGCCCATCGGCGCGGCGGCCCTGCAGTCGGCGAAGCTGGTGAAGGGTGCGACGTTGAAAGTTTACCCGGGTTTACCGCACGGGATGCCCACCACCAACGCAGACCAGATCAATGCCGACCTGTTTGCATTCATCAGGCAAAGCCAGCAAGCTGCAGCCTAGAGCGATCCGATCCAGTGCTGATGTGACTTGTTGCTCCTTGGGGCTTTAGGTTATGCATGAGCGATAAAAGCGGAAGAGAAGACTAGGGCGCTTGTTTGATCTACACCGTGCAGGACTAAGGCGGAGAAAGAACAGGCGCCCCGACGCTCACTGGGTTCGACTCGGCTCCATGATCCGGAGAACCGGATGGCCATCGACGTTTTGCAACGGAAAATAAACCAAATGCGTTCCCGGATCGACGCAAACCGTGTGCGCATGAGGCATCGAAAGCGTGCCTTCCGAGACCAGGGCCTTCCCATTCTCACGAAAGACGGTCACACTTCCCGATTCAGCCGAGACGTACAGCCGCTTGAGCCCCCGATCGAAGGCAAGGACGTCGGGGTCTTTTCCAACCGGGTACGTAGCCAGCACGTGCATGTTCGCGAGATCGACGACTGCCAGTCGGTTGTTATCCTCGCCTGCAACGAACGCCAGTCTGTCGTCAAGATCAAGAACGATCCCGTGCGGACTTTCGATCCCAGTCATCGGATAGCGGCCAATAATCTTGGCGGTTGCTGGTTCAATCGCCACAAGTTCGTTCTTTGCGTGAACCGCAACTAGGATGCGGCCGGAGCCAGCGTCATAGACGGTATTGCCCGCGCCGCCGCCGAGCGGAATTGTGGTGATAAGAGTATTGGTCGTGGCATCGATCACCGCATCCGCGTCTCCGTGCTCGTCCGAGACGAAGACCCGCCTTGCGCCGGGAGCGTAGGCGATGCCGTCCGGATATTTGACCGGTCCAGTCTTGGCGACGGTCTTCAGGGTTTGTATATCGACGGTGGCTACTTTGTGCTCTCCTGTGGCCGATGCGTAAATCCTGCCCAGCTCCGGTACCGCCAAAACGCCATGAACATTGGGGAAACCCTCGAGGTTCGCTACGACTTCACGTTTCTTCGTGTCAAAAACGACGAGCCGATCGGCGTTCATGTGGGCGATGTAAAGGCGGTCATGAGAGGCGTCGAGACTCTGATAATCGAAGCGGACTGCCGGACCTGGCAGAGGCACGTCCTCAACTTGCTGCAGCGGAGCCGACTCCGCGTTGCCGGTGGGAATCGCGGCGGTTATGCAGCCGAGTATCGAAACCAATATTGTGAAGGCCCCAACGTAACACAAACAGCGCTGTCGTTTCCGCATGGCAAGCCTCCAAGTCAATTCGCCTTCACCTGGTCTTCAGGTAGAAACAGTATATTGTTTCGATGACATGGCGCATGAGAGCTCAGGCCAGACAGCCCAACTGTGGTGTACCTTTATTTTGAACCTTTAGAAGTTTTCCCAAAGCGAGGAGACATCGGAACTGTGAACTACGGAGCTCTCTTTCGATCCGCGCTGGTGGCGCTGCTCAGAAACAAGATGCGAAGCATCCTGACGGTTCTGGGAATCACCATCGGGATTGCGGCTGTGATCTGTGTCGTCGCTATCGGCAACGCAGGGCAGGCGCGAGTTCAGCAACAACTGAACAATCTTGGGGACAACTTCGTCTGGATTGAGGCTGGCGGTCGCGCGGTCAACGGAGTGCGCACGGGCACACATGACACTAAGACGTTGGTCATGGCCGATGCCGTGGCGATTAAGAACCAGATTTCTCTCATCAAGAACGTTTCGCCGAACGTGGATGATCCGGTCCAGGTCATCTACGGCAATCAGAATTGGCACACGTCCTACCACGGGGTTTCGCCCGAATACTTCGATATAAAACGCTGGTACGTGGATCAGGGAGCCATATTTTCACAGGATGATACGGATCGAGCGGCTGACGTCTGCGTGATTGGGCGAACCGTCCGGGAACAGCTGTTCGGTGTTGAAAGCCCGATTGGAAAAGTCATACGCGTGAATAACCTTCCCTGTAAAGTAGTGGCCACCCTTCATCCCAAGGGCCTTTCGCTTTCCGGGCAGGATCAGGATGACACGGTCATCCTGCCCTACACGACTGCCCAGAAGAAGCTCAAGGGCATTACCTGGCTGGACGATATCCTGTGCTCCGCCGTTTCGCAAGACGTCGTCAAGATGGCCGGACAGGAAGCAACCGCTGTGCTACGAGATCGACACCACCTGCGTCCTGAAGAAGAGGATGACTTTAACATTCGAAATCCCGAGGACATCATTCAGGCCCAACTCGACGCCAGCAAGACTCTGACCATCCTGCTGATCGCAATCGCGTCCGTTTCCCTGATCGTGGGCGGAATAGGAATCATGAACGTGATGCTGGTTTCCGTTACCGAGCGTACGCGTGAGATCGGAGTGCGAGTGGCGGTGGGAGCCACCGAAGCCGCCATCCAGCTTCAGTTCCTGGGAGAATCGATCATGCTCAGTCTGGTTGGAGGAGCAGCGGGAGTGCTCTTTGGAGTCTTCGGGTCCTATCTGGTGGGGCAGACCCTCGGCTGGCCGATCGAGATGTCTGTCGAAGCGGTCGTGGTGGCCGCGATGTTTTCCGTCGCGGTCGGTGTGTTCTTCGGATACTACCCGGCGCGTAAGGCTTCTCGACTCGATCCGATCGAAGCGCTGCGATACGAGTAAACGGTTGTTGACTATCGGGACCCGACATAAATGACAAAACGCACGTGGCTCATCTTGGCGGTTGTTGTGGTCGTGGCTGGATTGTTCGTCGTCTTGAGACTGAATCGTGACACCAAAGCGCAGCATTTTACCGCGAAGGTGGAACGAGGTGACATCCACGACGTAGTGGAAGCCACCGGAACGATCAACTCGGTAATCACCGTCCAGGTGGGATCGCAGGTGTCGGGGTCCATCGCAAAACTCAATGCCGATTTTAATTCCCGCGTCCATAAGGGGGACGTGGTCGCCGTCATTGATCCTGCCTTGTTCAAGGGCGCTCTGCTGCAAGCCACCGCGGATTTGAAAAACTCAGAAGCCAACCTGGCAGCGGCCCGGGCCAATCTCGAAAAAGCGAAGGCCGGTTTGGTGCAAACCAAGGCCGACTACGACCGTGCCGTCGGCCTGACCAAAGACGGCGTCATGAGCGAGCAGCAACTGGACCTCGCCAAATCGAACTATGAGGTGGCCAACGCTTCGGTAGACGCCGCGGAGGCCAATATCACTCAAGCCGAGGCACAGATCAGTCTCAAACAGGCAGCTGTCGCGGTGGCCCAAACCAATCTCGACTACACCGTGATTCGCTCTCCGATCGACGGTACCGTTGTAGCGCGAAATGTAGACGTGGGACAAACCGTGGCGGCGTCCCTGCAGGCGCCAACCATTTTTACAATTGCGCAGGATCTCACCAAGATGTGGGTCTATGCCAAGACGGACGAGTCTGATGTGGACAACATTAAGGTCGGAAGAGTGGTCACTTTTAAAGTGGATGCCCTCCCCAAGCAAACCTTTCAGGGAGTTGTCAGCCAGATCCGGATGAACCCAACCACGGTGCAAAGCGTGGTCACCTACGACACCATCATTGAATTTGCGAACCCGGAGTTGAAACTGTTCCCCGGCATGACGGCTTACGTGACCATTCCCGTGGCTACGGCGCAGAACGTGTTGAAACTGCCAAATACTGCCCTACGGTACAAACCCCCGATGGCGCCGGAGGAGATTTTGGCTTCCTATAAGCGCTATGGGATCGACGGAGTTGAGAGGAAACAAGCCAGTGCCGACTCGGCTGCGGCGGTTGGTGGAGACCCACCTGGCACCAGCGCCCAAAATCTGCCCCGCGCACCGAAAGCCGAGACTGTCGTGGTTTGGAAGCTTCATTCAGATAACACGATGGAACCGGTAAAGGTTTCTCTTGGAATCACAGATCACGCGTTCACGGAGGTCACTTCAGTTCTCAAAGGTGAACTGAAGGAAGGAGACGACGTGATCATTCGATCAATAGCGCCCAAAGCCCAAGCTCTAGGCGGTTTACGGCGCTAGGGCCGAAGTTCGAACTACCCCATGGAAACGATACCAGCTGTCAACCAACTCGAAGGCATGCCAGCCGCCTCGGCGGCCGGCGCGGTCATCCGGGTCGAAGACGCGCACAAGTATTACGACCTTGGCGAGACGCGAGTGCACGCGCTGCGTGGGGTAAGCATTGAAATCCATCGAAGCGAATTCGTAGCGATCATGGGGGCGAGCGGCAGTGGCAAATCCACTTTCATGAACATTCTTGGCTGCCTGGACCGCCTCAGCACCGGACGATACTTACTGGAAGGCATCGATGTTTCCAAACACGACAAGAAGGCTCTGGCGCTGATTCGGAACGAGAAGATTGGATTCGTTTTTCAGGGCTTCAATCTGCTGGCCCGGACGACGGCCCTCGAAAACACAGAATTACCCACGCTGTACGCGAAAATTGATAAGACAGAGCGCAGAAAACGTGCCGCTGATGCATTGACGATGGTCGGTCTCGCAGAACGGTCCCAGCATTTCCCCTCGCAAATGTCCGGAGGACAGCAACAGCGGGTGGCCATTGCGCGAGCTCTGGTGAACCGTCCTTCGATCCTGCTGGCAGACGAGCCCACTGGCAATCTCGACAGCCGCACTTCCGTCGAGATCATGGAGATATTCCAAAACCTGAACGACAAAGGCCTAACGATCGTGTTGGTCACTCACGAGCACGACATCGCACAATTCGCCAAGCGTGTGCTGGTCTTCCGGGACGGAAGAATCCGCAAGGACGATCCGGTTCTCAGTCGGCCCAGGGCCAGTGAAGTGTTGCAGACCTTGCCGACTCTCGAAGATTGAGGCAATTTGATTTCGCTTTGAGTGTCCCCGCGACTCCTGGAAACTGCGACAGTCCGCGATCGCCCGCTGCGTCCATCACGTACTTTCATTCCGCTGACAATTCCCTTGCTTCTATAGCGGTCCAGAGAGCGGCGGCCCTGGCAGACCCACAGTCACTTGCCCGCCAGTTCTGTACTGATCTGAATTCGGTCTGCTACAATTCATTCACGGGGCAGGGACAGCTGCTCCGAGTTGGTGGTTGCCTGCGCCCGGTTTTGGGCGGCGGTTTCCCATGATGTCCATTAACCTCGGAATTTGATTCTAATGGGCTTGAAGCAGGCGAATCGATTGAACCTGAGCAAAGCCACTAAATGCGCGGGTTTCCGATAAACGCAACAAAACAAGCGGGGGACGTAGTTCAGTTGGTTAGAACGCTGCCCTGTCACGGCAGAGGCCGCGGGTTCGAGTCCCGTCGTCCCCGCCATTCTTTTGAATGGTTTACAAAGGACCCCGAAAACCAATCTGGGTCCGTTCGGGTCCAATAAGCGTTTCCGCATCTGCGGATTCGCTGTTTCGCACCATCCAAATAACCCGGAAGAAACGAACTTCTCGGGCTAGTGGATCAAGGTTGATTTGCTTCCCGACAGCACGCCCCCTGGCAGAATGGCATCCACGAGCTTCCCCTGCGCGAGGCGTTTGCTTTTTGTCGTTGCCTGGAGATACTTGTTGGTCACGTGCAGATCGCTGTGACGCAAGTAGTCGCGGATCATCAATTGGTGTTCGCCCATCTCTGCCAGCATGGTTCCCACCGTGTGCCGAAAGGTGTGCCAGCCTACGCCGGTGATGCCGATCCTCTTGAAGGCCGGCTGGATCTTCTTCTTCAACACCGAAGCCAAGTCGAGCGGTTTCTTTCCCTTCAGTCTTTCTGAAGGGAAGACGAAATCGCCCGGCTGGTTGTAGAGACTTTGCGATCTCCACTCCAGCAAGGCCAGCTTCAGACTCGGATGCATCGGCAATAACTTTGCCGACGCTTCCGTCTTTGTGCTCTTCAGGTGCCCACCCCGACGCCAGTAGTAGGAATGCTGCACACTGAAGTTCATATTGTTGAAATCGCAGTCCAGCCAATGCAGTGCCCCGAGTTCCCCTTGCCGAATTCCTAAGGCACCGTCCAGAAACACGAGAATCTGATCGCGAAATTCCAGTTGTGCCAGACCGAGTATGACCTCTTCCGGTGAAAGGACGAGCGGAGATTTCTGACGCTTCGCACTGACGCGCACGCCGGTGCTTGGCCCTCTTTGCCCACCCGTTCCAACTGGTATTCCCGATGAAATTGGATTGTGGCCACAAAACTCCCAGCGAACGGCATGCGAGAACACAGCCGACATAACGCACTTGATCTTGGCTTTGGTCCCGTCTGCAACTTCTGCTGCTCGTAGCCAGCGTTCTACCTCGATGGTCTTGACGTCCTCCAAAAAGAGATTTCCCCATCGTGGGAGAATCCAATTTTTCCCATACACCAGATACGCATCTTGCGTGGATATCTCTTTGAGAGGCATCTCCTCTCGACGGTAGTGCTCCCAAAGAGTATTGACGGTTGTTTTCTGCAGGTTCTTTCGCTTGGATTGATTGTTGATGGTTAACCGAAGAGCGTCTGCTGCCGCACATGCCGCTGATTCGTTTGGATATCGTTCCAAACAGCCCAACTGCACTTTGCGACGTATCGGCTTGCCCGTGATGTCGTTCTCCCACCACCGGTACACCCATACTGCGGAACCTCTCTTCCGCTCTTCGAGCAGGAGGCTTCCTTGTTGGTAGCGTGTTCGTCTAAACAAAATTCCTCCTCTGTTTAAACGGCACTGACAGCCCAGTCCAGAATAGTCCAGGACTGCACAAGGGTCGAGAGAGATTTTGTCCGCACGCTAGCTCCTCAACTCGCGATCCCATCCAGCCACTCGTTGAGTGCTGAAGGCCGAAATCGCCAGAGTCTGCCTACGTGAACGCCAGGAATGATTCCTCGGCGCGCTTTGTTACGCAGGGTTTTGGGGTGAATTCTCAAAAGCTTTGCCGCTTCCGCCACATCCAACAATGATTCAAAATTGGATTCGCCTTGGGCTCGCCGTACTTGCTTCTTGTCCGCTAACCTGATTTCGACAATTTGTGGGTCGGTGTGTCTTTGCATCGAAGTGTCACCTCGTTTTGGAGCACCGCCTCGGCGAAGTTCCCAGCAACCGCAATCCCTGCTACGCTCCGGTACCGCCGTACCCTGATTGATCTATGATCGGCAACTGTGCGATGTGCACGAACATACGGCGATTCTGGGTTCATGCTGCCCCATCACTGGCTTTTAAGACCGCGCGGGACCGCCGATGTTAAGCAATTTGATCCATTCCTTCAGCCGTGTCCAACAACTTCTCGTCCGCGTGATATTCCTGCCGGGAATATCAGACAGCGGCAAACCGATTTGTCACCTCACATTTCGTTGAGCAAATCACTTCGCGGATGCGGAGTGGTCGTTTCAGAAGAACTGAGTCAAGCAGACCACGACACACTCATCTGCCTCGTCGGCAGGCACTTGGACGCAGACTTGGGAAAACATGTATGCGCGTCCGCCAGCACAACGGCATCTCAGGGCCGTCTAAATAAGACGCCCTCCGTGTAGCGGTGTCCGAGTCACATTTGCCGACCAATCGCTTTCTGAGGAAAATTCCTTACCGAGAGTATCGGGCCGAGAGGCGCGATTTACTTGGTCGCGACGCCATGTTCGGCTGTTATTCCTCCCAGGAATATCACGCGGACGAGAAGTTGTTGGACATCGCGATTGAGCCAGGTTACGTTTGCGCCACAAGCAGCCGATTTGAGGTGCTGCGGGAGGTGCAAATGCACACGTTGGTCCCAAGTCCATTTCATCCGCCAAATCCAGTCCCGTCTTCGGTCGAAGTGGGCGCGTCCAACCGCCGTTCTTGTCACCCTTCTTCTGGTCATGCCTGTGGCCGCGCTGGCGCAGGGTTCACCGTTCGACACCGGCTTTACCGCCATCCAAAGCCTTTTCACCGGCACGATTGCGAAGGTTGCAAGTCTGGTTGCGATCGTGATCGGCGGCTACGGCTTCGCGCACGGCGAACCCGGCGCAAAAAAGGCGCTCGCCGGTGTTGCCGCCGGAACGGGCATTGCCGTTCTCGCCGTGAATGTCCTGAGTTGGCTCTGGGGCGTGTAGCACCTTTCCAACAGCCACCTTCGATCCTGTAGCAACACATTGCTTAGGCGAGGGACTTATGCCAGACAAAACACAGCAGAAGCATCGCACAAATCGAGTCTTCAAGAGCCTGCACAAGCCCCTCACGTACTTGGGCGTGGAACGCACGCTGTTCTACTTCGTCTGCGTCGGCGCAGTGGGCGCCTTCAATCTCTTCAATTCCATCCTCGCCGGTATCGCCGTCTTCATCGGCGGTTTTGCCTTCGGCCATTGGGTAACGAACAGCGATCCGGCATTCCTCCGCATCCTGGCCAAGTCCGAACGCTACAAGCTGCGCTACGACGCGGCCAAACAGCAAGTCCCCCGCGTGGAGGTGGTGTGATGCTGCGCCTCGATAAGGTCATCAAGCCGTGGAAAGAGAGTGCGGCGCTCAACGACCACATCAACCTCTACGGCTTCTGGAATGAGACGGCCTTTCTTACCAAGAGCGGCGATCTCGGCATGGTTCTCAGTGTTCCCGGCGTGGACTACGAGAGTCTCGACCGCTCGGAACAGGAGTATGCGGTGAAGCGGTTGGAAGCGGCGCTCAAGGCGTTTGGCCCCGGCTTCCATGTTTACCAATATCTCTTCAAATCGAACCGCCCGGAGATTCCCTTCGCAAACTATGACGACCCGATTGTGGAAGCGGCGATCGACCAGCGGCGGAAGTTCTTTGAAGCAAAGCGCGACCATCTTTATCAGGTCGAGATCTTCTACTGCATTCTGCTCGAAGGCGCGCGGTCGAAGACCGGCGTGGGCGCGGCATTCGCTCGACTCTTGCGCGATCCCGCTGGCGCGGTTGGCGAATTGAAAGCGCAGTTCACGAACGACAGCATGAAGACGCTGTTGCGCTCGCAGATCGAGCACGATCTTCGACGCCTCGACCAGAGCGTGCAGGCATTCGTTCGACAGCTTGCGGATTTCATGCAGATCGAGGTCTTGAATCAGCAGGGACAGTTCCGTTCTTCCGCCGCTTGCTGAATTACGACGACTGGCGCATTGCCGGCAGGCCGCAGTCCACGCAGTTTCTCGACTATCAGGTCGTCAACTCCGAACATCGAAGCCGAACGCGATCATCTGCGCGTCGGCGATCACTTCGTTCGCGTGCTGACGATGAAAGAGGCCATCACCGAGACGCGGCCCCTGGTGCTCGATGCGCTGCTGAAGATTCCGGCCAACTTCTACGTCGTCACGGAGTGGACGCCGCTCCCGGCGGACAAGGCCCGCAAGGAAGTCAACAAGCGCCGCCGTCACTTCAACATGTCGAAGACCGGCTTCATCTCGCAGATGGGCAACGACGCCACGAAGACGAACCCACGCGATGTGCTGGTCGACGAATCGAAGCAGGCCGACATCGAGAATCTTGGCGATTGCCTGCGCGCCCTGGGCGACGGCCAATCGCTGGGCGAGTTCTCGCTGACCATTGTTCTGTATGGCCGGTCAAGAAGCGGAACTCGATCAGCTCGTCGGCGAGTTCACTGGCGTCTTCACCAACGCCGACGGCAATCTCTTTGCGGAGACCTACAACCAGCTCAACGCCTATTTCGCCACCGTGCCCGGCAACTACGCGCTGAATCTCCGCAAGCTGTATCTGCTGAACACGAACTACGCCGATCTGTCGTTTCTGTTCACGATTCTTCCCGGCGAGAAGACGAATGCGCATCTCGGCACGGAGTACCTGGCTGTGCTCGAAACCGACAACAGCACGCCGTACTTCCTGAACCTGCACAACGGCGAGGTTGCCCACACGCTGATTCTCGGGATGACCGGGAGCGGCAAATCGTATCTCTGCAATTTTCTTGCTGCAGAACGCGCAGAAGTATGAGCCGCTGACCTTCATCTTCGATATCGGCGGCAGCTTCCAGTCGCTCACGACGATCTTCGGCGGCACGTATCTGAATGTCGGCCAGGAATCGCGCGACTTCACCATCAATCCGTTTTCGCTGCCGCAGACCAAAGAGAACCTGCAATTCCTCTTCAGCTTCTTCCGCGTGCTGATTGAGGGCAACGAACAGCGGTACCGGCTCGACTTCAAGGAAGAGCGCCAGCTCTGGGACGCCATCGAGCGCATGTACGTGCTCGAGCCCGAGCCAGCGCACGGTCTCGAACTTTGCCAACATCATCGGCGAGCTGAAGGAACGGCTGCACCGCTGGACCCGCGGCGGACAGTACGGCTTCCTCTTCGACAACGCCGAGGACACGCTTTCGTTCAGCCGCTTCCAGACCTTCAACTTCCACGGCTGGAACGATGCGCCGGAGGTGCTGGAGCCGCTGCTGTTTTACGTTCTGCACCGCGCGTCGAATGAAATCACCGACCCGCAGAAGACTCGCCACCTTCAAGATCTTCCTGCTCGACGAGGCGTGGCTCTTCATCAAGAACGAGACGATCCGCAACTACGTGGTCCAGGCGCAGAAGACCTGGCGCAAGCACAATGCCGCGATGATCCTGGCGACGCAATCGATCAAGGAGCTTGAGGAATCGGGCATGCTGCAGATCGTCGCCGAGAGCTGCCCGACAAAGATCTTCCTCGCCAACCCGGAGATGAATCGCGATGTCTACCGGGAAGCGTTTCATCTGAACGACACGGAGCTTGAACTGATCGCCGGCCTTGTCCCGCCGGGCCAGATGCTGATTCGGAAGGCGCAGAGCTCGAAGAAAGTGCAGTTGAACGTCGATTCGGTCTCGCACTGGATGGCGACCAACAACGCCCGCGACAACCTCAAGAAGCGCGAATACTTCGAGCGCTTCGGCATTGCCGATGGTCTTCGCCGTCTGGCCGAAGATTATCCGTTCCAGCCTCGCACGCTGGCCGGTATCAACCGCCAACACCAACCCCAAAGGAGCCGTGCATGAAGCCATCAACTTCATCGTCGAATTGCGCTTTTGCTCGTTTCTTCCATCGCGCGTCGCACGGCGCAGGATTCGGCACGCACGGTGCAGTATCACTCGCAGGACATCGTTCCGATCCGCGCCAAGGTGAAGTACACGACGCTGATTGAGGTGCCCACGACCGAAAAGATCATGGAGGCCGCCACGGGCGACAAGGACTTCTGGATGGTCGACGTGGTTGGCAACTTCTGCTTTGTCCATCCGGCGAAGGCCGGCATCAGCTCCAACCTGAACCTGATCACCGACAAGGGAAACATCTACAGTTTCACGCTGCAGGACGTTTCGGGCACCTCCGAGCGGCAGCCGGACCTGAAGGTGATCGTCCAGCCAGCCGACCGCTCCGCCATCGTGGCCTCAGCGGCCCCGCGCAGTTTGTTCCCGCCGCTCAACTCGAGCAGTCGCAGGCAGCAGCTCGCCGCGCTTGCAGTCGCACGTCGAGCAGGCCGTGGACGAGTACAAGAGCGCCTATCCGGCGCAGCTGAAGTTCGATTATCGTCTACAAGGCGAATGAAGCGCCCTTCGATATTCAGTCGATCTATCACGACGACAAGTTCACGTACATCAAGACGAATGCGCCGGAGAAGTTCAGCGTGTACGAGATGAAGGACGGCAAGCCCAACCTGGTCACCTACGACCTTCGCGACGGGACCTACATCATCCCGAAGGTCATGGACTCCGGGTATGTGGAGCTGGGCAAGAAGCGAATGGAATTCACACGCAAGGGATAGCCGCCATGACCGAAAACATCTTTACTCCCCGCACAGACGCGCACCCGAGCCGCAAGGCGATCCCACGTTGCGCCGCAATATGGAACAGCCCAAGGGCGTCCTGCAAAAGAACCTCAAGACCTTCGTTTATCTTGGTGCGGCATTGCTCGTGATTGTGGCGGCGCTCTTCAGCTCGTCCGGCAAGAAGACGCCAGCGCAGCAGGCCAGCGCGAAAGGCCAGCCGCCGCAGCCGACGTTGCAGGACAACACCGACAACAACGTGCAGGAGTTGAAGAACCAGCTTCAGGCCGAACGTCAGAAAGAGCAGCAGGCAACAATGGCCGCTGCTGCCATGGGAGATCCGGCGCTTGCGTCTGCGACGCCCGCGCAGCGGGCCGCCGCCGCGGCCTATGGCCCGACCGGCGTTGCTGCCCCCTGTGTTCCGGGCCAGCCCTGCTCGCAATTGCAGCAAGGCGACATGCAGATGCAACTAACGCCCGAACAACAGCAGGCGCAGCTAATCGCCGCGAAAGAGCGTGAACGTGCGGACAACTCACGTTTCGCCTCCAACCTTGTGTACTCCCGGCTCCGCCGTACAGTCGCAACAACAGCAAGGCCAGGCGATGCCCGCCCAGTATGGCCCTGCCGACCGGCAGGCAAACAGTAATCTCGAGCGCCAGAGCTGAAAGAAAACGAGGAAGACACGCCCGGAGGCTATAAACGCCCGCTGGAGGCCAATGTCGATTCAGCGGTCGGCCAACCTTATCTGGTTTACGAAGGCTCGGTTCTCGACACGGTTCTTATGAATCGTCTCGATGGTGATGCCGCTGGCCCGGTGAAGGTTCTTGTTTCGAATCCGTTGTATTCGCACGACCGT
>CAWGRZ010000016.1:0-47316 GCA_963825155.1 uncultured Acidobacteriaceae bacterium
AAGAGTCAGTTGCTCTGCCAATTGAGCTACGCGCCCACGGTGGGGATTTGGCGGGAAGGACGAACGAAAATTATAGCACCCGACCGTGCTTTCCGCAGAAAGAGCAGCGGACACTCGGGCAGAAACTTCCGGTGTGAAAAGTTGCCTGCGAAGGTTGTCGTGGACTCTGCAGGGCAACTGAACGATTGGGCCCTCGCAGCGCGGCTGAAGGCGGAGCCGTCGCGTAGCAATATCTTCGGGACAGGCTACAACCGCTGGCGGCCTTCGGCGGCCAAAGCGCGCGAACTTTCGCTCGCTGCCGGGCGCCGCGGAGGCAACTGATCGGCGCCAACCGGCGGACGGTGCTCGATGGTGCCGATCACCGGCGCCTCATCCATGCCATCGGCATAGGCCATCGAAGCAAAGCGCTGCTCGCTACACATTCGATCGATCATGCGCTGCTGCCGGCGGTTGAGCACGGCGTGAGGAAGAATGGGAAAGTTGCGAAACACCCAGAGCAGATACGCGCGCTGGAGGAATGAAGGCATTACATAACGCGGACCAATGGGTGTCTGCACCTGCACCACCCCTGCCGCCAGTTTATCAATCAACATACCGGGGCCCACCTGGAACCTGAGATTGACCAGAGCAATTCTAGGGCCGCCATTATTGCACCTCAGGCGATGCAATTGGAAGCTTTTTTTCAAAGACTTGCGGGCTGGCTCAGAAAAAACTCATCTGAGCCCGGCCGGATCGTAAAGTTTTTGGGAATTCTCTCCGGAACCGGGTTCCCGATTCGGTTGCGCCGGCTAAACCAGCGTCCCTTCTACCATCGGCGCACTGCAGAGCGAATCAAGCGGTGGCTTCTGGGAGGATGTCCATGCGCCGGATCTGGGCCGCCACCCCAAATTGGGGCCCGTCCTCTTCTACGCGGACAATCGTTGCCTGGCAGCACACCCAGCATTTTTCGCCAGAGGTAAGTTCGGGAGGAAGGATCAGCACCAGCTCGACGTCGGTTCCCTTCTCCATGCGGGACTTGGTATAGAGGAAAACGCCGTTGGCGCTCACGTCCCGGGTCTGGGCGGTGTGGTCCGCGCCCTGAGCGGTGCGCACCCGGGTGGCAACGCGGGTAGGGATTCTGGTTCCGGAGCGGCGCTCGGTGTCGGCCTTCATGGTTCGGCCCCATCGGGGTCAGAAGTGCCCACCTACTGTACACCAAGGCCGCAAGGTGTACGAGAGGGCGGCCAGATTTCCCGCACTAGGGTTGCCAGTTTGGGACTAAATTTCAGGCCGCTTGGCGCGGGCTGCGGGGACGACCAGGGCCTGCTCCATGGTCGCAATATTGGTGCCGCGGAGCCGGGCTTCCATGTCGTGCAGTTTGTCGGATTGGAGCGTCTGGTAGTAGGCCTGCACCAGCAGTTCCATGGTGAGGGGATTGTCCTGATCCTCTTCCAGATGCGCGATGGCGTCTTGGTACTTCTTCTGGTCCATCAACAGGGTTCCAGCCGCGCCGTGGTACGAGCTTTGAATCACGCGGTTGCGGCTGCCATTGGCCAAAGCCTCAAGCTGGTGCATGGATTTGTCGGCCAGCGGCTGGTTGCCGGAGCGAGACGCCCGCACGGCGCGGGTGCGAAGGATGCGCGACAACTCCTCATCGCGATCGGAAGGCGAGAGTAAAGTGTGGTGCGTGAGCGCGTCCTCGGCCAGCTTCAGATGTTTCAGCGCAACATTGTCGTCCGCCTGATATTCGGCCATGTGGCGGAAGGCCTGGGCCTCCTGCAGGTTCTGCGCCTTGGCGTGGGCAGTCTCGGCAATCTCGAGGAAGGCGCTATCGGCTTCGGCGTAGTTGCCGTCGCGAACGAAGGTCATCGCCCGCTGCATGCTGTAAGTGAGCCGGTCAGTCTCGTTGTGGGCAAAGCGGATGGCCTTGTCGTATTCCACGCGAGCCTGTTCCTGATTGCCCATCAAGGCGTAGGTATCGCCGAGGCCGAGTTGCGAGGTCACAAAGTCAGGATCAATCTTGAGCGCGGCGCGATAGTGGGTAAGCGAGCCTTCGAAGTTTCCCGCCATGCGCAGTAGTTCTCCGTAGGAATCCTGCGGATTGGGCTCGTTGGGGAGCAGGGCAACGTAGCGATCCATGGCCGTGAAAGCCTTGTTAAAGTGACGGTTGCGGGCGTCGACATAGGCCAGATCGTTGAGCGCGGCGGGAAAGTTCTTGTCAATGGCGAGCGCCTTCTCAAAGAAGCGCTGGGCCTGGTCGTTGCCGTTTTCTCCCATCAGCCAATTGCCCGCGAGATAGAGCAGGTGCTTGTCACGGGGATACATCTCAAGCATGTCGTTCATGGCGGTGATGCCGCCGAGGAAGTCGCCTTCCTGCACTTTGACGATCCAGGCAATCATCAACTGCTCGCCGGGAGTCAGTTTGGGGGCGAGGGCCTTGGCCTTATCGCGAGCGTCGGTGACTTCCTGGGGATCACCGCTGTTGAAGGCAATCCAGGCCCAGGCGACGGCTAGGTTCGGATCTTCTTTCACAGCCTGGCGCCATTCGACGTTGCAGCGCTCCAGATAGAGATTTTCGTAGTCGGCCATGGCCTTTTCGTAAAGCGCGCGAGCCGTGGCGGAGGAAGTGGTGATGGGCAGCGAGTTGGAGTCACCCTTCTTGAGGTGGTGCGCGAAAAGCGGCGCGGTGAAGCACAGACCGAGAACTAGAACGGCACAGGACTTCATCGAAGTGAAGCGACGCATTCGGGATCTCCAGAACAGAGCTTAGTGGGGAGGGATGACAAGAAGAGGGTAACATCGGCGGAATCGAGGGACGAGGTGACGAAAGACGGTGGACGGGCGCCAGGGGCTTGATTTGGGACAATGGCCAGTCGTTACCGGTTGCCCCCTTTTCGCCAGCAACCAGAAAAAAAGCATGAAAAAAAGCCCCTGCCGAAGCAGGGGCTGGGGTTGAGACCCCGCTTAATTAGAAGGTCAACTTCGCGCGCGAACTGCACGCCGCGCGGCGCTCCACCACCCAGGAACGGGTTGCCGATGCCGACGTCGCCGGTCGCGGTGAGGGAGTAGTAGCCGCTGTGCTGGCCGGTTGCAGCGTCGGGTGCGCCAATATTTCCGATGAAATTAGGCAGTAGGGGGTTGGAGAAGTTGGGATGGTTGAGCAGGTTAAAGAATTCCGCGCGGAGCGTCATGGTTACGTGCTCGCCTAGCGTCGTGTCTTTGAAAATGGAAAAGTTGAACTCCTTGAAGCTCGGACCCTTCAGAGAGTTGCGCCTCAGGTTGCCGAAGTGTCGCGTACCCGGGACGCAGTTGGTTTCATCCGCGGTTCCGTCGTTCCCTTGGGGATTGCCCCAGGTGCAGGGGGCGGCGAACGAAGCCAGGTTCAGGTACTGCGGCCGGGTTCCCGGGGGAATACTGCGGAGTCGAGATCTGGTCTGGGCGGTCGAAGCCTTCGCCGGCTCCGGAGTAGTCGCCCTGAAATTCATAATTTAATTGCCAGGGCTGACCGTCCTGCAAGTTGACCACACCATCGAGGCCCCATCCATTCTTCAGCTTCGGCATAGCGCCCCCCATCTTGGGGAGCTGATAGGTGAAATTCCAAGTGAAGCGGCGGCGAATGTCGAAGCTGGAATTGCCCCTGTCTCCCGCCGGATTCGTGCTGTTCTGGGGCTGGGCCTGGTTGGGCTCGAAGTCTTCCAGATCGCTTGCATTATCGATGGAATGCGACCACACAAAGTTGGCTTGCGAGGCCAAGCCGTGCCAACCACTGGTCCGCAGGCTGACTTGCAGTGCGTGATAGATCGAGTTGGCCGAAGACTTCTGCTGGTTCAGGTAGAAGAAATTTGGGGCGACGGTGCGCGGGACCCCATATCCAGAGGGGCAAAAAACTGGAGGATCTGCGGTGGGATCTGGAACACAAGCCAGATCCGCCGCCGTAATCTGCGCCTGAGTCGGCTGATTGATATCCAGGAACTGGAACAGCTTCGTTCCCTTCGAGCCCACGTAGCCAACCTGCAACACGTTCTTGCTGCCTAATTGCTGTTGGAAGTTGAGATTGAAGTTCTGGATGTAAGGCGTGCGCATTTTCGGATCGACGGCAAAAAAGTCTCCTTCAGGACCATATCCGGTATAGACCGGCTGCCCCGCCGTCAGTGGTACCACGGCCACACCGGTGTTCGGGTCCGTAGCCACGCTGCCGGTGGCGAGGGCTTGCGATCCCAAGCCAGGATAGGCTGGCCCTGGGCAGAAGACGCAATTCCACGGCAGGTGGCCGAGGAACATGTCTTGAGAGAATGCGTCATAGAACAGTCCCCATCCGCCACGGACCACCGTCTTCCCTTTGCCAGTTACGTCGTACGCAAAAGCCAGGCGGGGAGCGAAGTTGTTGAAGTCCTTGCCATACAACTGATTGGTAGGATCATTGCTTCCACCGTTCGCAGGATTGTAGGTGTAGAAGAGCCCGTTCTTTTCTCCCGTCACCCCGAAATAATCCCAGCGCAGGCCATAGTTCAACGTCAGTCGAGAAGTTGCGCGGAAGCTATCTTGAACAAAGAATGCGTGGCTGTTCTGAAACGTGTGTCGTCTGGAATAGCCAGCAACTTGATTGCCTCCGCTCGGCAAACCGTTCAGGAAATCCGCCATGTCGTTGAAACCGAGGGTGCCTCGGAAATTGTGATCGATCACTTGCATGATGGTCGTGCGCCGGAATTCGTATCCGAACTTCACGTCATGCTTGCCAGATTTCCACGAATAGTTGTCCACAAAGTGCCAGTTTGTATCCACGCGATTCCGCGGTATGGAACTGGTGGCGCCAACTTGCGAGAAGCCTCCGACTGAAGTAGCGGGAAGTCCACCGTCGTAAGTGCTCGCTCCAGTGTCTAATCCTATGGAATTGGGGTTGAAGCTCTGGTCCTGGGGGAAGAAGCCTTCCGCGAATCGGTTCCATCCCAAACGGGCTTCGTTCACCTGGCTGGAGTTCACAACCTTTACATACGAAAGCGCGATCATTTGGACGCGTGTCGGGGTTGTGGTGTTGAAGCCCGGCAGAAGTCCGCCAGCCAACTGCGCGAAGGGAAAGCTCTGGCTGCTGTCGCCGAAATAGTAGCGGCCAGTCAGCATGTTGTTGGTATTAAAAGTCTGGTCGATCTTGCCGATGAAGCTGTCGACGCGATTGAAGAAAGCGGTGGAAGTAGAAAGATTATTGCCGTTCGGGCAACCGCTATCGAACGCGGAGCCGGGGCCCAATGAATCAGTTGGCAGCGGCGCAGCGCTGGCAATATTGGGAGTCGGCCAAGGATTGCGGGCGAGCAGGGCACCCGTGACCGGGTTGGCGGGCGCCGTTCGCAGCGATGTCTGCGGCAATCTGCGCTGGATCGGGGACGCAGGTGATTCCGGCTTGGGCTCCATTTTCGCGCTGGCCTTCATAATCCACGTAGAAGAACGTCTTGTCCTTGACGATGGGCCCACCCAGGGCGCCGCCAAATTGGTTGTTATTGAACGGACTCTTCGGATTGGGAGCGATGTTGAAATAGTTGCGCGCTCCCATCTTGCCGCTGCGGAAGTACTCCAGCAAGGAACCATGCAGAGCGTTGGTGCCGCTCTTGGTCACGATGTTGATGACTGCGCCGCTGTTGCGGCCGTACTCGGCCTCGTAGTTGGAAAGAACGCGCAACTCGGCGACGGCGTCGAGTGGGAGAATGGTGGCGGGATCGCCAAACACACCCGCTTCGTTGATGGCCGGATCATTGCGGTAGCCGTCGTTCATATCGGTGCCGTCGAGCAGGAAGTTGTTGGAGCGGCCGCGCGAGCCGTTCATGGAGAAAGTCCCGTAGGATCCGGGGGAATCGGAGATCTGATCAGGCGAACCGGCAACGCCAGGATTCGAGATAGATGAGTTTCTGATAGTCGCGCCCGTTGACCGGAAGACTCTCAATCGTACTGGCCGTCAGCGTGCCGCCAAGTTCGCGGATGGTGGTTTCGACTTGGGGCAAGTAGGTCGCCAGCAACTTCCACCTTGGTGGAGACTTCGCCGGGTTTCATGGCGGCGTCGACGCGGCGCTCGGTGGCTACGTCTACGGTGACGCCGGTGGCGATGAAGGTCTGGAAGCCGGTTTGGGTCACGGTGACGGTGTAGGTGCCGATGGGTAATTCGGGCAGGGAGTAGCTGCCGTCGGCGCTGGTTTCGCTGGTGCGCTGCAATCCCGTGCCGTTGTTCTTCACGGTTACCTTGGCTCCGGCGACTACGGCGCCGGAGGCGTCGGTGACGGTTCCGAGGATGGTTCCGCGGAAAGTCTGTGCCGAAAGGACTGCTGCCGCCGCCAGCACAAAGACCAGAACCGTGGACACCAGGATCATGCGCGATCTCATAATCGTCTCCTTGAAGCTGATTAATTTGGGGGAGTGAGTATTGCTCAGGCGGCCGGAGGGCCTTCGATCCACTTCCGGGAAAGCTTGCAATTCCTTGCACACTAACAAGATGCGCCGCCCCGCTCGCAAATGCCAGCGTCAGAACATTATCGAAAGGCGATCCCCGGAGTCAACCATTGAGTTATTCATGGGGAGGATAGATTTTACGAATAAGGTACTGGGGGCAAGCAGCCGTTAGCACCTGGCAGTTAGCATTTGGCCCCTTCGAGGAAGTGGTAGTGCGGGCACTCTGCGCTGGCGGGGAGCTTCGCGGCCAAATGGCAGTGGCTAATGGCCTGTGCCCTGCTTAGAAAGTGAAGGCAACGCCGCCGCGGACGGAGCGGGTGGACTGGACGAGGTAGACGGTTTGTCCGTCGCGGCCGAGGACGGGAACATAGCCCTGGGCCAGCAGGTTGCGCAGGTCGATGATGGCCTCCACGTGGCCGTGGAAGCCCATGCAGGGGATGGGCTGGCGGATGAAGACATTCAGGAAGGGATCGCTCTGGCCAGGAGACGCGTTAAACATGTCAACCGGGGTCAGGGCCGGACCATTCACCCAACGGTAGGATGCGAGCCAATGAGTGTGGGTGACTGGTGTGGTTCCGCTGAACTTGGCTGCGAGGGCATGGCGGCGCTCGGTAGACATCCAGGGCTGAGCGTTCTGCAGGGCGACATCGGGCCGGGCGAGATCGAGAACGCCACCGAAAGCGTAGTCGAGAGTGGCGGTGAGGTCCGCCGAGAACTTGCGTTGCAGCACGACCCGCAGACCATTGGTATCGAGGCTCTTGCCCGTATAGCTGAAGGTGCCCGAGGTGATGTCAGGGAGAAGATCTCCGCCGGCAGCCGTGACTTCACCCATACCGGTAAGAGCAGGATCGCCGATACGATCGGAAAACACGGCGACCTGGAGATTGTTCTTGCCCAGGCGGCGGGAGAGGCTGACTTCCTGATGATGGGCGCGCTCCACCTTGGGGGCAAAGCCCAGCAGGCTGACCCGTGGATTGGATTCGCTCAAGTCGGCGGGCGCAGAATCGAATCCTTTTTCGCCGCGCATATCGGGACGCG
Organism: uncultured Acidobacteriaceae bacterium; assembly: GCA_963825155.1. GTDB lineage: Bacteria > Acidobacteriota > Terriglobia > Terriglobales > Acidobacteriaceae > Sulfotelmatobacter. Next base: position 7,450 of record CAWGRZ010000016.1, read on the forward strand.
AACTGGCGTAGGCGTATTCCACAACCGTGTTCGGCGAAAGATGAAGATCAGCGGTGCCATAGGGGCGAACGGCGGTCACGCGGCCCAGAAACTGGATGGTTTGAAGTTCGCTGCCAAACTTGAATTCCAGAACGTCGCCGACGGTGAAATCGTCGCCTGCGGAAAGCGCGAATGCCTGCAGAGCGGCGTTATGCAGATTGGGATCGGAGGCGGCGAAACGGCGCAGGGTGAGGGCCATGGACGGTTCTGAGCCGTTGGGCAACTTGTGCGAATAGCCGGCGCGCAAGACGGCTGCGGGCAGGCCTACGCCGTAGCCCACGTTGCCGCTGAAGGCAAGCCGCCCGTCCTCGAAAATCGAGCGTTCCAAGGTGAAACCGGTGCTCATGTCCGAGCCAGTGCCGTAGCCACCTGCGGCTGATCCAGCCAGGAAGGACAGAGTGCCGCGCAGATCGTGGCTCGACTGCTCCGCGGATGCAGGCGCGCCATTCAAGGCAACATCAGTCAACGTCGGACTATCGTTGAAGACTCGCAGAATGGGCCGGTTCGCGACCGAGCGCAGAGTCCATTTCCAGTCATCATCGTCGGGAAGCAGTGCGGACAGGGCCGAGTTGCATCACACCCAGCAAGGTATTCAAGGTTACGTTTACGTTGAGGCTGGCGCCGGGACGCAGACCGATTCTTTCGCGCAGTGCGGGCAGGAAGGAAGGCGCGGTGACTTTGAGGGTGTAGAAGCCCGGCAACAGGCCGCTGGCAACGTAGTACCCGGCACCGTCGGTAAAGACGGTGGAGGTACGATTGGCGGCGCCGAGAATCTCGACCACGGCGCCCATCTGGGGATTGCCGGAGGCATTGCGCACGTATCCCGAGATCGCTCCGGGCCGCTGTACGGCCCAAACAGGAAGCGACAATCCCAACAGGATCGCCCAGGTTCCGAGCTTGCGCAGTTTCACTCCACCCCACCCCCTGGGGGGGAATCTCAGGGAGTTACTCTACTGCAAACATCGCCGACGGATCAATAGTTTGCTTGGAGACTTTGTCGTTCACCTTGATTTCGATCTTGTAAGTGCCCGGCTGCAGATTGGCGGCCGCGATCGACTTCTCCAGAGTGACCTGATCGCCCACGTTGCCCATGGTGTCGGTGGACTCGACTTTCTGGACCACCGATTTGTTGGTTGCGAGGTTGATGATGTCGTATTCAAACGTGGCCGAAGCTTTGTGGGTCTTGTCGTCCACGCCGAGATTATAGACTTGCATCCAGAAATTGAGCTTCTGATCGTGGTCCCTTCGAAACACCGCGGGCTTGCCATCGGCGGGAGCCACGCGGGGCCGAACTTTGGTGGTACCGATCACGAAACTGCCGGTACCGATGGCCTTGGTAGGAACCGGCTCCATCTGATCGGCGACAATCAGACTGGAGTTGGCAAGCTTGTCGTCGGAATACTCCGGAACTACGACGCTGCGGCTCCATACTCCGCGGCGGTCCCCGTTCACATCCTTCACGGCGACGTACAGCTTGTAGTGGCCGGGGCGCAGGGGGAGAGCCTTCCAGTAGACGGAGGCGTTCTCGGCCGTGCGCGGTAAGAGTTCGGCGGGCACATCCACCTGCACCGTGTCTTCGAAAGTCTGGACAATTCTCCCGGTCAAGGTGGAGAGGCGGCCGAGGATATTTACGGTTCCGCGCTGCACGCCGTCTTTGTTGACGAAGGTGATGTCGCGGTTTTTCATCTGGATGGTGACCGGCACCAGCACGGTGTCACTGGTGACTTTCACGAAATCGGTGCGGACATCGAAGGGCATCGGATTGAGGATGATCTTGGAATTGACGTCTTCCAGAAGATCGGTGAACTTGACCGGCGGAGCCGCCTGCAGCTTGGCAAACTGTTCCAGACGATCAAATTCCTTGGTCTGCAGTTGACTGGTCATGGGGCCGGCGCCCAATTGCTCAAGACCACTGCCGCTGAAGCGGCTGGCTTTGGAAGCCATGCCCATCTCTTCATACATGGTCAAGCCCGCGTTCGGGGTATATTTCAGCGCGTCCTTCTCGGAGCGGTCCATGGTCATGTGATAATCGCCGCACATGCAGGTGTCGACGAATTCGATGATAATCTCCTGCCCGATCCCCTCCAGGTAGCGGTAGCGCCAGTCTTCAAAAGGAAAGGTAGAGGTCTCGCCGCCGCCTTCTTCCATGGGGCGTTCGTAGGTTCCGCCGGAAGGGTGCGAGTCGATTTCATCGGGCTTGCCGTACATAATGTAAATGCGGCCGCGGTCGGTCTTCCATCCCGGTATGCCGGCGGCGAAATGCTCGTTGGCATAGGCGATCCGCTGGTAGTGCTCTTCCTTATATTCGTTCTCTTCGGTATCGGGAGTGGGATCGCGACGCTGCCAGAACGCCTCGATGAAGTTATCGCGCTCTTCGTCGTTCGAGAGTTGCTTAAAAGCTGCCCTCTCCTGGTCGGTGATAATCCAGACCACGTCCTCATCGAGCCACTTCTTGTAGGGGCCCTTGATTTCTTTGGAATAGTCCTTCATCTGCTGCTTTTTCTTCTTGGCGCTGAGAGGACGTTTCAGCGGGTCAGGAGCGTCGTCAGAGGGCTGAGCTTGCCCGGCGCTGGCCGTATCTTTGGCAGGCTGGTCAGCGGACTTCGGGTCCTGGTGATCCTGGGCGACGGCACCGGAGGCCACGAGAACCGCCGACACCAACAAAATGCGGAAAGCTTGGTACGAAGTAACCGGGAACATGAGAGGGACTCCTGCCAGACGACCGTCGGGCTATTTTAGGCCCTTTGTTTGTGTGAAAGCAAGGTTAAGTCGTGCCCCAAGAACATGCTAAAACGAACTGCCTGCGTCTAATTTAGAAGCTGGGCACTTGGCCCGGAGTTGCCCGCGCGGATACCGAATCGAAGGCCGAATGCGACATGGCCAGAATCCACGGGCCAGAATCCACAACTGCGCCATCCCCGGGGCGACAGGCTATAATGGGTGGTTCCGGGGGGTAGTAGCCAACTCTCCCCCACCGTAACGGGTCTCGGCCACTTCTCCACTCCTGATCGGGAACTTTCTCGGCACCAGGATCGTAACAGAGGGTGTGTGCCCGTCACCCTAACCGGAGGCCGCCGAGGAGCTTTCGCATAAGTACAGCTTGTAGCGAGAGTTGGCCCTCCGCGAGAGATCCATAACCGGACAGTGACGGAAATCATGAAAGCCTGGAAAAAAATTGCAATTGGTGCCGGGGTTGCGGTTTTGCTCGCAATCATCGTGGGTTTTACCGTTCATCAGAGCAGCAAGAACGTAGTCACGGTACAGACCGGAAAAGTGCAGCGGCAGGATCTGGCGACGGTGGTCAGCGCTTCGGGGGAAATCAGACCGAAGACTTACGTGAACATCGGGGCCAACGCTTTCGGCAAGATCACCCACCTTTACGTGAAGGAGGGCGATCACGTAAAGAGGGGTCAATTGCTGGCGCAACTGGAAAACGTGCAGTCCTCGGCGGATGTCAATGCCAACGAAGCCTCTTTGCAGGCGGCAGAGACGGACGCGGTTGCCGCCGACGCCAACCTTAAGACGGCGCAGGCCGACCTGCTGCGGGCGCAAGCGGACTATGACCGCAACAAGCTCGACTGGCAGCGAGCCCAGAGCCTGTTCAAAGATGGACTGATCGCGAAGTCGGACTTCGACAGCCGAAAGAATGCCTGGGCCACCGCGGACGCGGGTTTGGTGCAGGCGAAAGCCCGGGTCGCGCAGGCCAAGGCGCAAAACGATTCGGCGGGAATGCACACGGCCCAAGCGCGAGCGAATCTGACGCGGGTCACGGACGTGTTGCGGAAGACCAGCTATAACGCGCCGTTTGCCGGCGTCATTACGAACCTGCCGGTGCGCGAAGGCGAAACCGTAGTGATGGGCATCCAGAATGCTCCGGGCAGCACGTTGATGACGCTGGCCGACATGAGTGTGATCACCGCCGAAGTGAAGGTGGATGAAACCGATATCGTGAATGTGCACCTGGGGCAACCGGCCGAAGTGACCATTGATGCCATGCCGAAGAAGATTTTTCACGGCACGGTTTCTGAGATCGGAGACAACGCGATCGTGCGCTCCAGCGGGGTTTCGACTTCGCAATCCACCACCGCCAGCGAAGAGGCGAAAGACTTCAAGGTGGTAGTAAACCTGACGGACGCGCCGCTCAATTTGCGGCCGGGACTTTCGACCACCGCCAAAATTACGACCGCGACGCGGAGCAATGCCCTGGCGCTGCCCATTCAGGCACTCACCTTGCGCAGCCGAGCCCAGATCGAGCAGCAGAATAATCCGCCGGGCTCGGTTCATGCCGCGTCACCGGCAGCTACGGAAGTTGCATCCAAGAGCAAGAAAGAGGATGAAGTGCAGGGGGTCTTCGTCATCCGCAACAAGAAGGCTCTTTTTGTCCCGGTTACCACGGGCATTACAGGTACGACCAATATCGAAGTGCTGGATGGACTGAAAGAAGGGGACGAGGTCGTTACGGGGAGTTACAAAGTGCTGCGCACGCTGCGTCCCGGCAGCAGCGTGAAGATTGACAATACGATCCCCAAGAAGGAAGACGAAGCGTCATAACCTTAGCTGGCTTGGCACGTCCAAAGGAAAGGCCGGCAGAGGTCTCGGAGAACGGAGCCCGAAGCAGAACGTACTGAACCCAAAAGATCGGAGAGGTCAGTGGCATCGGACAGAGTAAGCGAAGACCAGGAGAAAAAAATGGCAACCGCCGAAGTCATCAGTATGCCCAACACCGCCGCATTAGCATCGCCGGAATCGTGCATGATCGCGGCGGAAGATCTCTGGAAGACCTACGACATGGGCTCCGAGCAGCAAGTGCATGCTCTGCGCGGGGTGAACCTGCGCATCCAGCGCAACGAGTATGTGGCCATCATGGGGCCGTCTGGGTCGGGCAAATCGACACTGATGAACCTGATTGGCTGCCTCGATACGCCTTCGCAAGGCAAGTACTGGCTGAACAGCCAACTGGTCAGCGAACTGGACGACGACGAACTGGCGCGCATCCGCAACAAGGAAATCGGCTTCGTGTTCCAGACCTTCAATCTGCTGGCCCGGGCCACGGCTTTGCACAACGTGGAACTGCCCTTGATTTATGCCGGCATTCCGACGGAAGAGCGCATGGAGCGCGCCAAGGCCTCGCTGGCGGCGGTGGGCATGGAATCCCGCATGAGCCACAAGCCGAATGAACTCTCCGGCGGGCAAAGGCAGCGCGTGGCCATCGCGCGGGCTCTGGTGAACAAGCCCTCCATCATCCTGGCGGATGAACCCACGGGCAATCTGGACTCGCAGACCGGCGTTGAAATCATGGCGCTGTTTGACCGGCTGCATGCCGAAGGCAATACGATCATTCTGGTCACGCACGAGGGCGACATTGCCGAGTATGCGCATCGCGTGATTCACATCAAAGACGGAGTGATCGCGAGCGACGAGAGCAAGGGGCCGGGGCATCGGAACTGAAGATCGCGCTTCCGATCCGGCCCAGAGTCGATTAGCCAACAATGAGGTGCACGAAGGAAAAACGCAGGGAATCTCGCCCAGCCGGTCGGCTGGGCGTTTCACTTTCTGGACGCAGGCCCAGCGGTTGAGCGCTTCTCGGTTTCAAGACTTTCCCGCCTCTGCGGGTATTCCATGGGCTTCCGGGACCTGGGGCGGGGCCGCGTTCACCACCCGATCGCGGCCTTCTCGCTTGGCGCAGTAAAGCGCAGTGTCCGCGGCCTCGAGCAATTCCTTGGGGGAAGTGCCGTGCGTAGGCAGTTCGGCCACGCCGACGGAGACCGTGATCATTCCGAGGGACTGGCCCTGGTGCAGTACGGTCAACTCATGGAGTTTCGAGCGGATTCGCTCGGCCCGGGCATGGGACGCATCCAGATCAGCCGTGGGCAGGATAATAACGAACTCCTCCCCGCCGAAGCGGCACACGATGTCCTCCACTCGAATGCATTTGCCCAGAAAAGTGGCGGTCTCGCGCAAGACGGTGTCGCCGGCGTCGTGGCCATAGGTGTCGTTAAACTTCTTGAAGTGGTCGAGATCAAGCATGAGGATGCCGAGGGACTGCTCGGCGCGCACGGCGCGGCGGATTTCGCGATCCAGGGTCTCTTCCAGATAACGACGGTTGTAGAGTCCGGTGAGGGGATCACGGATGGACTGGCTGCGCAGCGCGTCCCGTAGCCGGATGTTGGCCACGGAGAGGCCAACCTGCTCGGCGAAAGTGCTGGCCAGCGACAGTTCCGAATCGGGCAGTTCGACCGGTTCGATCATCTGGAAGTGCAGGATACCGACCGCCTCCCCTTGCGACAACAGCGGCACGCAGAAATACGAATACTCACCGGAGGTCCCATGTCCGCACTCGGCGGTGTGGTCACCGGCCGCTACGAAGTGCAGGTGCCCGGTGCGCAGCGCCCAGCAGTCCTGGGTCTGAAATACGGCTGCGGGAAATTTGCAATCCGACCATACTCCCGCCACTTCGAGCATCTTCCGCGAAGAATTCAGCAGCAGCACGGCGCCGCGCAGTTCGGGAAAAACCTTGGGAGCCATGCCGCCGACCACCGAGAAGACGTCCTTGAGATCGGCGCAACTCTGCAGCAACTCCGCCATTTTGGCCAGGGTGGTCGCCCGGTTGGAACGTTTGGTGAGTTCCCGCACCATGAGCTCGTTTTGCTGGTTGAGTTCCTGCTGGGCCAGAGTGCGATCGCGCATCTCCGATTGCAGACGGGCATTGGCTTCCAGCAGTGCCGCAGTGTGTTCCTTGATTTGCTCCTCCAATATCTGTTGGGTGCGCATCTGGTCGTCAATGTCGGTGCATGCGCCGAACCACTTAACGATGGTCCCCGCGGAATCTCGCATGGGAGTTGCCCGGACCAGGTGCCAGCGAAAACCTTGTGTGCCGTCGCGCAGGCGGTATTCCATCTCGAAACCCGCGCCGCTGTGTCGAACCTTCTCCCAATTCTGCGCCGCCACTGGCAGATCGTCAGGGTGGAGCGCGTTTTGCCAGCCTGATCCCAGGGTCTGTTCTTCGGTAAACCCGGTCAGCTCGTACCAGCGCTGGTTGCAGTAGTTGACGCCACCTTCGGGAGTCGCAGTCCAGACGATCTGGGGTATGGCCTGCGCCATGATCTGGAAAGTGGCCTCCGCGTCGCGGGCGGCGTCGGCGACTGCCTTCTGCAGCGCCAACGCGCGATCAACAAAGGCGGTCGCGATGGCCAGAATCATGACCAGAAAACTAGCCACGCTGATCACTCCGATGCCCAGGGAGGAAACCGGCACGGCATCTCTGGCGATGAACGGGACAGCGGAAGCGTGGAAGGTCACCGCCCACATTCCGACGTAGTGCATCAGAGGAATTGCACTCCCCATGATCAGTGCACTGAGAAGCTTGCGCGTGCTGGCCTTTTTCTCCTGACGGACCTGAAATGCCGAAATCAGGGCGACCAGCGAAGTGCCAACGGCCAGCACCACCGAGAGGCCGACCACACCCCAGTTGTATTCCATGGTGGCAGGCACGCGCAGGGCCGCCATGCCGATGTAGTGCATGGCCGCGATTCCGCTGCCCATGACCAGGCTAGCCCCGATCTTCTGAGCCACACCCATGCGCTCGCGGCTCACCGTGAACAACGCAACGGCGGAGGCTGCAATGGCGGCCGCCAGCGACAGAATCACGGTAGGATAGTGGTAGAGGACAGGGACGGGCAGACGGAAGGCCAGCATCCCGGTAAAGTGCATCGCCCAGATGCCCAGCCCCATGGCGGTCGATCCGCCAGCCAGCCAGTACAACCTTGGCCAACCCCGGGCGGTAGTGACTCGCCCAGCGAGGTCGAGGGCCACGTACGCTGCAAGCATCGCGAGCGCGACCGAAAGCGATACCAGCCGATAGTCGTAACTTCCGTGGAGCAGCGCCCCTGACGTAGAGACCCTCCCGAACACACCCCGAGCGGGCGGGTGTGGAGTTCTGGCAGCATGGCGAAGCTGCTGCAGTAAATATCGGCAGAGGCAGCTTTTCTCGTATTAGAAGTCGCTAAGGCGCGGTCACGCTCGTGGGGGAGGAGGGGAACGATGGGACAGAACAATTTCCGTGCGCGAACACCGACGGAACCGAATAATCATGTGAGGAGTGGCGATTCTGCGAAAAAACGAGACGTAGCCGAGCTACGTCTCTAGAAAGAAAAGTTGCGGATCGGCTTTACGGGGTCGTGCTGACGGTCTTGATCGCGGCCTGATCATCTGGTGCGCTGGGGCCGGCAATGAAGAAGTTGTGGTCGTACATGTTGCGATACATGCGGCCAGCGATCTCGGCGGCCTTGGGACCGAAGGTGGGGCGTCCGCCCTGCAAGAAGACGACGACCACCACGCGGCCAACGCTGGTGTTGGCGTAGGAGGCAAACCAGCCGAAGCGGGTGCCGGCGTGGGAGCAGGTTCCGGTCTTGCCCAGAATTTCTTCCTCGTTGAAGTTGAGGCGCAGGCTGCGCGCGGTGCCGTATTGCACCGCGCCCGCCATGCCGTCAGAAATTTCGGGAATCAGAGGAGCGATATCGAGCTGGCGCTTGATCCGGGGCTGGAAGTTCGCTACTTCTTCGGGAGTGGTGGGATGCTGCAGGTAGTAGAGCGTGCCACCGTTTGCAATGGCGGAAACCATGGCGCCGAGTTGCAGCGGGGTCATGGAGACGCCTTCTCCGAAAGAGCACATCTTGCCCACGCCGCCGAGCTTGGCGGGAATGGGTTCGTCGGGATAACTGCCCAACTGCTCGCCGGGAATGTCATAACCGGCGAGTTCGCCGAGTCCGTATTCGTGAGCGTAGTAGGCAACTTTTTCAAAACCGAGCTTGCGTCCGACGGCTTCGAAGTAGGCGTTGTTGGAGTGCGCCAGGGCCGTCGTCAGGTCCATACGGCTGCGGCCGCCGAGCGCGACCTTGGTGTCTTTCGAAACCACGCCTTCACTCAGAGCGGCGAGCGCAACCGAGAGTTTGATGGTGGAGCAAGGCTGCGCGCCGCTGGAGAGCGCGAGCTTCTGATTGACCATCGCGAGAACGCGTCCGCTGGTGGGTTCGATGGCAACCACGGTGCCGTTCATGTTGCCGAGCGCATCGATCGCAGCCTGGCGCACGACCGGATCTTCGCCGGCGGTAACATCACCGGCAGTAATATCTTCGGCGAACGAGCTCATGTGAAAGCGCTCGTGATAGCGGCGGCGGTGGCGGGTGCTTACCGAAGCCCGCGTGAGGTTCGCGCTGCGGCTGCGCGCCAAACGGTGAATGCGGCGCCGGGTGCGCTGAGTTTCACTGATCTTTTGCGATTTCGATTTGGCCGGAGTGTGCGTGTTGATGTGCGCCGCCCAGCTCATGCCCGCCAGCGGCAGACACAGGAGAAAAGCAAAAAGCAGACGAAGTAGGCTCTTTCCCTTGGACATCTTCTTGATTTCACTCCCCGGAATCTAGGTACTTTCGATGCACGAACCGTGCCAGCCGGCGGTAACCCCACCGATTATCGCTCAACTTTCTGATAGTACGAGCCTTAGCGTATTTCTGGCAACGGTAAAGTTTTGCTGGCTAAAAACATTATTTTTGCTTTAACCCGTTCTGGAACAAGTACATACGCGGAGATTACCTGGGTTCAGACCCCTTCAGTAATGCGTTACCAGGTTACTGCAAAGGTACTCCCGACGCGCAAACCTTTGCGTCTTTGGGAATGCTTTCCCGACTTTGCGCCTTTCGAGCCAAGCTCTTACTACGCACCGGCCACAGGCCTTTAACTGCTATTTCGAGCCCAACCTCCTTACGATGCACCGGCCAAGAGCCTTTGACCGCTAAGGCCGCGAAGAAAGACCGCGAAGATCGCAAAGAAAAGCTGTGACACCAATTCATCATTTTGCTCACACCTGGTTGTTTACATCTCATCTTCTTATCTACATCACTGCGCTCACATCACTTCGTTGCGCTTGCGCAGAAAGGCGGGGACGTCGAGATCGTCCGGCTCGAAGTTCGTGGCCATGTCGGGCAAGACGCTGCTGCGCATGGAGTCCAGCGAAATGACGTCGGCAACGGCACGATCGGATGCGTGCGCGATAGGCGTTGGTGCAACGTCATCCATGTAGGTGCGACCTTGCGTGATGGCGGAGCCAGACCTATTGGACTCGGACATGATGTGCCCGGGGGGTGTGGGCTCGGGATCTCGCGGGCCGCGGGCGTCGGGGAAATCCATGGCGTCGTCGTGGGCGGAGGCGAAGGAGCGCGTTTCCTGATGGCGGTGGCGCGATGCCGGAACCTCGCGGAAGCCAGTGGCGATAACAGTGATCTTTACAGCATCTTTCATCTTCTCGTCCATCACGGCGCCGAAAATGATGTTGGCATCTTCGTGGGCGGCGCTCTGGATGATGGAGCAGGCCTGCTGCACTTCGGCTAGCTTGAGCGACGTTGAGCCAGTGATGTTGATGAGGATGCCGCGGGCGCCGTCGATCGCTCCGGCTTCGAGCAAGGGCGAGGCGATGGCCTTTTGCGCGGCTTCGATGGTGCGCTTGGCGCCGCTGGCTGAGGCCGTGCCCATGACAGCGTAGCCCATGCCGGACATGATGGTCTTCACGTCGGCGAAATCGCGGTTGATGATGCCGGGAATGGTGATGATGTCGGAAATTCCCTGCACACCCTGGCGAAGAATATCGTCGGCAATGCGGAAAGACTCGAAGAAGCCGGCGTCTTCGGCGACCGCGAGCAGCTTTTCGTTGGGGATGACGATGGTGGTGTCGACCGACTCCATGAGTTCGGCGATGCCGCGCTCGGCCTGCGCCATGCGGCGTTTGCCTTCGAATGAAAAGGGCTTGGTGACGACCGCGACCGTGAGCGCGCCCATTTCGACGGCAAGCGACGCGATGATGGGAGCGGCGCCGGTGCCCGTGCCGCCGCCCAGGCCGGTGGTGACGAAGACCATGTCGGCGCCTTCGAGCGCTTCGATGATCTTGTCGGAGTCTTCGAGCGCGGCTTTGCGGCCGACTTCAGGATTCGCGCCCGCGCCCAGGCCATTGGTGAGCTTCACACCGAGCTGCAGCTTCACGGGGGCGTGCGACATGCGCAGCGCCTGCAAGTCCGTGTTGGCGACGATGAATTCGATGCCCTCGACCCCGGCATCGATCATCCGGTTGACCGCGTTGCCACCGCCGCCGCCGACGCCGATGACTTTGATCTTGGCGTCGTTGCGGGCCTCTTCGTTGAAGCTGATGCGAATGCTGGAATCGTTTTTCATAGTCTCCACCTGAGTTGAATTTCCGTCTCCACTTTGTGATCTTTGCGGCCTTTCTTTGCGTCCTTTGCGGTTAAGGGCTTTTCTTCTTGCGCCGGCGAAAAGCTTTTAACCGCAAAGTTTCGCGAAGAAAAGCCGCTAAGGACGCAAAGAAAAGCAACCGCCCGTCACTAAAGCTTTGGCGTTGCTAAGCACCAACCACTACTCACTCACCGGCGCTGTTTACGCCCCTTTCCCCACCAACATTGCTTTCAATCTCGTTCCCCAGCGATCTTCCTGCAGGCCGCGGGCGATGCGGGCGCGCTGGCCGTAATTCACCATGCCGAGCACGGTGGCAAACTCGGGCTCGGATAACGTCGACGGCATTTTGGCCAGAGGTGCGGGCCACGACAGCCGTACCGACCGGCGGAGCACCGACTCGGCCACGTCGAAGATTCCGGGCAGGCGCGACGCGCCTCCGGTAAGAACGATGCCGGCCAGGCAGGCATCGAACATGCCGCTGTGGCGCAGGGTCTCGCGCATCATCTCGAAGAGTTCGCGCGCCCGCGGCTCGAGAATCTCGGCCACTAAACGTTGAGGGAGCAGCCGCGACGGGCGGTCGCCCACCGATGGGACTTCGACTTCATTGCCCTCAGGAATCAGGGTGACGATGGCGTTGCCGTAGACTTTCTTGATTTTTTCGGCCTCGGCCAGAGCTGTGCACAGGCCGACGGAGAGATCGCTGGTGAAGTGGTCGCCACCTACCGGAATCACTCCGGTGAAAGCGACGGCGCCCTGCTGAAAAACGATCAGTTCGGTGGACCCGGCGCCCATGTCGGCCAGGCAGACGCCGAGTTCCCGTTCGTCGTTGCGCAGGACCGAATCGGCGGCAGCCAGCGGCTCGAATACGGTGTCATCAACATGCACTCCGGCTTTGTTCACGGCGGTGATTACGTTTTGCGTGGCGCTGGTCGCGGCCGTCACCATGTGGACGCGCACCTCGAGGCGCGACGCCATCATGCCCAGCGGGTCGTGCACGCCGGACTGATCGTCGAGAATGAATTCCTGGGGCAGCAGATGAAGAATCTCGCGATCGGCGGGGAGAGGAATGGCGCGGGCCCGATCGACCGCCTGCTTGATCTCATCGCGTCCAATTTCGCGGGGACGCGTGCCCAGGCTGATGCCGCCGTGACTGTTGACGCCGCGCACGTGGGCCCCGCCAACGCCCACGATGGCGTGTTCGACGGGCGCGCCGGCAAGGTCTTCGGCGGCTTCCACCGCCTTCTGAATCGCAGCGACGGCCTTGTCGAGTTCAACGATTACTCCCTTGCGCGAGCCGCGCGATTCGGCCACGCCGTGCCCACGATAGCGAATGCCGTTATCGGTAAGCTCGGCCATCAGCGCGCAGGTCTTGGCGCTGCCGACGTCGATGGCGGTGAGAAAGCTTCCCTGCTGATTTCCCATACTTTATGAATCCCGCGTTATGAATTTCGTGACTGCAAAATCAGTTTTGGCCAGTGTTCGGTTGCTTGGCGATCGCTGGGCTGGGCTTTGGAATGGCGGCAATTTTGGCCGCAGGCGGCGCGGATTGCGTCGCCTTCTTCGTTCCCCAGTGTCGCGACGTCGTATGCGTTACACCGGCAGCCTTCGGCGTGGATGTGAAAGTTTTCGCCGCCGCTTTCCGGGGAGCAGAGCTTCGACCCGCCTTGATGGTCGTCTTCCTTACCTTGGTTCTGGGCGCCGGCTTCTTTCCCGCCACCGACTGCGAATCCAGTTTCTTCTGCGTCAATTCAAAGGCCGGCTTGGGAACGGGCCGGTCGCGCAATCCCACGCGTGTGACCAGTGCCGCCGACTTCACGCCCGCGGCCACGGCCGCTTTCGCCGCTGCCGGGGTGAGCGCGGCCTGCCGCGCCCTGCCTGCCACATTGGGATTGACCACGTCAGGATTGACGATCACCTGGTTGTCGTAGCGCAGGTTCACCGAGTCCAGTTTCTGGAATTGCTGCCGCCACTCCTGCACGTGGCTCACGTAAATCTTGTAGCGCTTCAGAAAGTCCGACGATCCCAGGTGCACGAGAACGTCACCGGCAGGATCGTTCACTCGTACCTTCAAGTTGTCGAGGTCCGAGAGATCCACTTCGCTGAGATCCTGCGAGTAGTGGGCGCCGCCAGAATCGAGTTCCTGCACCAGTTCGTTGTAGGCCTTCATGCGCGGAGCGCGGGTGGAGAGCGGCTCGCCGGGATTCATTCCAAGAATCACGGGGAAAGAGTATCGGTGGTTGCGCGGCAACTCCATCAGCGCGCCGCCGGCATCGATCAGAAAAATTCTTGGCCCCACGCGGGCAAAGGCCACCGGGGTGCGCTCGTGAATTTCAACTTTCAGGCGGTTAGGCACGAAGCGCATCACGCTGGCCGATTCCACCCAGGGAATCTGCTCGAGTTGCGCTTTTTGCTGGGCCAGCGGAATGAAGAAAATGTTGCGCCCGATGTCGGCGCCCATGACTTCCATGATTTGCGCCTTGGTCACGTTCTGCATGCCCGTGACTTCAATGTTGTCGCTCGATTCAACGCGGAAGCGCCAGGAGCGCTCGCCATACTGGTACAGGGCGCCGGCGATGATGGCCAGAACGCACACGATGGCAGCCGCGAGCGAGGCCCACAGCAGGCGGCTGGCGGTTTTTTTGGGAAGAGAGCTGCGGCGGGCGGAGACGCGCTTTTGTCCGCGCAGGAACGGAGACTCCTCGGCTACGTCCAGGTCCACCAAGCGCGCATCGTCGAGTTCCTCTCGCGAGGATTCGACACGTGCGTGCTCAGCGCTGGAATTCCCGGCGTACGGCGGGTACAACTCCTCCTGCAAGATGGTGCCGCTGGATTTCCGCGCCATCAGTTCAGGTCAGTTGTCGTCGAGGAATCGCTGAGCTTTTTTACTATAGCCGGATTCGCGACGTGGAGATAGACAAAATATTTCTGTTTTGCACAGGCGGGAACCGGATTGGGCACGGCACGAACGGGCTACCGCGCGGTGCTTTCGCTATCACAACAAAACGGCGCTAAGCAAAAAAAAATCGGGCGCGGCGGGTTTCCGCGCCCTGCTTTCCGGGAGGAAGGAAACCTGAATTGCTGGGCTTAGATGGGGCCGTCGCTCAATCCGAGGTCAACGACCGGGGCTGGTATGTGGACCATCGGCGCACGCGGAAGGTTCACGCGAATGCGCGGACATGCGGAGGCTTGAGGGACGCGAACGACCACCGGACGAAAGGCCACCGCCGGGATGCGGATGCGGGCAGTTCTGGCGTCGACTTGTGCGACCTGGGCGTCGATCTGGGCTTCAATCTGGGCCACCATGCGATCGCCGTTCGCCTGCAACCGGGCCAGTTGAGCGTCCTGCTCGGCCGGCATAGCTTCGAAAGGAGCGAATGCGGTTTCGGACCGCGCGACCCTGGCCTGTGCCCGCGCAAGCGTGGCTAAGGGGCAGGAGGCATTCTCGTTGTGCGCCGTGGCCAGTCGCGCCTCGGCGAGAAACTGTTCGGCCTGCCCGGAGGCTAGAGCCGCCACTACGTCCGAGGCGTGGGCCACCCTGTCGGTGATCCGGTGCGCCCACGGCAGACCACCGTCGTAATAGCTTGCGTTCAATCCGGCGGCCAGCACTGCGGCGGCCAGCCATGCCCATGCTTGTGTTTTCATCGCCTTGACCCCTGATGGCTGATAGACGAAGAACGGTTCACGGTTAGCAAGGGAGCATACGGATCGGAGGGCGGGCAGGTTCCCTCCTATCGTCTGGCGCCGGTGGTCGCCGCGACTCCGACCTGAGCGGGGACACGTCCACCCATTTGCCTGCCGTTACAGCGTGCCGGCGGTCTTGACCGCCAGAATATTCAGCGCCATCTCCAGTTTGGTAATGGCCGCGCCGATTTCCGGATGCCGTCCGATCTCCTCATGCAGGGCCTTCAGAATCTGGTGGGCACTTGCAATATAGGCTACGGCCTGGGCTGGTTCTTGCTCGGAATTGGGTTGGGTGTTTGTTTCCATGGGCACACTCCCTGTACCTCTCGATTTTATACGAGCGTCGGCTGGTCTGGATCCTACGTACTCGATGGGATCAAGATCCTTTAACCGCAAAGTACGCTAAGGATTCGCAAAGATCGCGAAGAAGGCAACATCGAAATTGGGACACTACCTCCTCGTGAGAAGCGTTGTCGAAACCCGGCGATGGCGGGTATTGACTTCGTTGTGATGGTTCGGTCTTTCAACTGAATCCTTGGTCAGCGTATTGGGGCTCGCGAGAGGGTGGCGGCCTCCCGCGTATTCAGCCTCTCCAGAATCATGGGGCCGAGCTGCGAGACGCTGCCGGCGCCGAGGGTCAGGATCATGTCGCCGTCTTGCGCCGCGGCGGCGGCGGCGGCATCGGCGGCAGCGGCGAAGGAACTGGCATATTGGACAGTCTTCCCGCTTTTCTCGCTCTTCTCGCGGATGCGGTGCGCCAGGATTTCTCCCGTGATGCCTTCGATGGGCTTCTCACTCGCGGCGTAGATGTCGAGCACAAACAGCGAATCGGCGTCGGCGAAGGCGGTGGTGAATTCCTCCATCAGGTCGCGGGTGCGGGTGTAGCGGTGAGGCTGGAAGATGACGTGAATTTTGCGGAATCCGCACTGGCGGGCAGCGGCCAGCGTGGCTTTGATCTCGGTGGGATGGTGGCCGTAGTCGTCAATGACGCTGACGCCGGCGGCGCGTCCGCGCAACTGGAAGCGGCGGTCGACGCCGCGGAACTGGTCGAGCGCGGTGCGGATGGCCTCGACGCCAACGTCAAGCCCCACGCCCACGGCAATGGCCGCAGTCGCGTTCAGGACGTTATGCACTCCGGGTACGTGCAGGGTGAACTCGCCGAGATCATGGCCCCGATAGCGCACGCGAAACCGATTCAGAGGGTGCCCCACCCTTGTCGCGTTCTGGGCGACAGGGTGGGGGTTTTGACTTTCGCTCGATTCCGACGGCTTGATCCAAAAATCCGACCCGCGCTTGGTGCCATAGGTCACAGTGCGCCGCTGCACATCCGGCAGCAAGCGCCGCAGCAGGGGATCGTCGTTGCAGGCGACGATCATGCCATAGAAGGGCACGCGATCCATGAAGTCGAGAAAGGTTTTCTTGACGTCGCGCATATTGCGATAGCAGTCCATGTGCTCGCGGTCGATGTTGGTGACGACCGAGAGTATTGGGGTTAATTTCAAAAACGACCGGTCACTCTCATCGGCCTCGGCGACCAGGTAGTGCGACTTGCCCAGGCGCGCGTTCGAGCCCATGGCATCGACCCGCCCGCCAACCACGACCGTGGGATCGAGTCCGCCTGCCGCCAGCACAGCGGCCACCATCGAAGTTGTGGTCGTCTTGCCGTGCATGCCGGCGATGGCGATGCCGTATTTCAGGCGCATCAGTTCGGCCAGCATCTCGGCGCGCTGAATTACCGGGATGTGCAGCTTGTGGGCCTCGGTGACTTCGGGATTCTCCCGCGCGATGGCCGAACTCGTAACCACCACCTCGGCACCCGTGATATTTTCCGCCCGATGACCCTCCACGATGGAGGCTCCCAGACTGGCCAATCGCTGCGTGACCGCGGAGGTCTTCAGGTCGGAGCCGGAAACTTTGTAGCCGAGATTCAGCAACACCTCGGCGATGCCGCTCATGCCGATGCCGCCGATGCCTACGAAATGGATACGCTGAATTTTGGCAAACATAACGTCAACGTCTGAGCCGCGGATTTACACGGACCAGGAATAGCAGATTCTTCGCACGCTCTCGCCGCTTCGCGGCCAGCAGAGCGGAATGACAGAGCAAAAGAGGCTCACGCTAAATTCGTCGCTGGTTCCTCGATCCCCGCTACCCGCGCCGCCATCGCCGCAATATCGTTTGCCGCATTGGGATGCGCCAACTGCCGCGCAGCCTGGCTCATCTGCTGCAGGCGATGCGAATCCTGCAGCAACGCCGAAATGGTTTCCGCCAGCCAGACTCCCTCGAGCTTCGACTCTTCGACCACCACCGCGGCACCCTGCTGCGCCAGCGCTTCGGCATTGACACGCTGGTGGTCGTCGGCTGCGCGCGGAAAGGGCACGAACACTGCGGGCTTTCCCGCGGCCGCAATTTCCGCGACGGTGCTCGCACCGGACCGGCACACGACCAAGTCGGCGCGCGCAAACGCCGCCGGCATGTCTTCGATGAACTTAAAAACTTCTGTCGACTCTCCCAAAGACCGATAAGCGGCCAGCGCGTCATTATAGTCACGCTCGCCGGTCTGGTGGATGATGTGGATGCCGGGGGCCTCGCGCTGCAATACGGGCAGGCAGCGAAGCATGGCCTGGTTGATGGCGTGGGCGCCCTGGCTGCCGCCGAACACGAGCAGAGTCGGAGTGCCACCGAGTTTAGGCGCAATTTCGAAAAACGCCTGCCGCACCGGCACACCCGTGACTTCGGCGTGGCGAAAATACTTTGCCGTCTGCTCAAAATGCACCGCCGCCGCCGAAACGAACTTGGCGACGACTCGATTGGCAAAGCCCGGCACCACGTTGGGTTCGAAGGCGAGCGTTGGGATGTGCTTGACCACCGCCGCGAGCATGGCCGGGCCCGAGGCGTATCCGCCCACGCCGATGACCACGTCGGGGGCAAACTGATTGATCATGCGGCCCGCATCCCAGACGGCGCGAGGCAGGTCGAAGGCCGTCTTCAGCCGCGTCATCAGGCTGACATTTTTGAGCGCACCGACGCGGACCAGTTGCAGGGGAAATCCGGCGGCCGGAACCAGGCGGTTCTCAATGCCGCGCGCGGTCCCGATGAACAGCACCTCGGCCTGGTAGCTTTTCTCGAGTTGATTGGCGATGGCGAGCGCGGGGATCACGTGCCCACCCGTCCCACCGCCCGCCAGGATTGCTCGCATGAGGTGACTATAAACTACGAGGCATGGGACTTGTGCTAGTGCGATTTCAGATTGCAGATTTTAGATTTCAGATTGAAAGGCGAAGGCGACGATCTTAAATCTGAAATCTTGAATCGGAAATCTTAAATCTGAAATCTGCAATCTGAAATCTGCAATCGCCCTCATTCCGCCTGCTTGGTGATGTTCAGCAGCACGCCGACGCAGGTCAGGGTGACGAACAGCGACGATCCTCCGTAGGAGACCAGGGGCAGCGGAATCCCTTTGGTCGGCATCATGCCCAGTACCACGCTGATGTTGATGAAGGCCTGCATCACGACCATGCAGGTAATACCCACGGCGAGGTAGCGCCCGAAGAGGTCTTCGGTACGCCAGGAGGCCCGCATCCCCCGCCACAGGAAGATGGCGAACAGGGTGACCACGAACACGGCGCCGACCAGTCCCAGCTCTTCCGCGGTTACGGCGAAAATAAAATCGGTGTGCGGCTCGGGTAAATAGAACAGTTTCTGTTTGCCTTCCATCAAGCCCACGCCAGTCACGCCGCCCGTGCCCACCGCGATCAGCGATTGAATGATGTGGAAGCCGCTGCCCTGGCGGTCGGCATAGGGGTTCAGAAAGGCCAGGATGCGGTCGCGTCGCCAGCTCACATGGAAAATCAAAAAATAGAGCGGCAGCAGTGACGCCGCAAACGCGTAGGCGAAATAGCGCAGGCGCATTCCGGCCACGTAGAAAATGCAGGCGGCGATGGCGGCGCAGGCGATGGCGGTGCCGAGATCGGGCTGGGCGACGATCATCCCCAGAAACACGAGCACGGGCACGGCTGCGGGCAGCAGGGTGTTGCGCAGGTCATCCATCGCCTTGACTCGGCTTTCGAGGAAGTAGGCGAGAAACAGAATCAGCACCGGCTTGGCCAGTTCCGAGGGCTGAAAGGAAAACCCTCCGGCGTGAATCCAGCGATGAGTATTGTGCGAGCGATCGAGAAAAAAGACGGAGATCAGCAGCAGGGTTGTCAGCCCCATCAGCGAAAAGACCAGCGCGGGATGCTTGTAGCGGCGGTAATCCACCCGCATGGTGACAACCATGGCGGCAATGCCGGCTAGGGCACACATCAACTGCCGCGAGAGGAAGGCGTAGGCCGATCCGAAGCGTGCGCGCGCCATCACGGCCGACGCCGAGAACACCATCACGAGGCCGACAAACACCAGCAGCATGGTGACGGTAAACAGCCAGCGATCGACACTCACGCGCTTCGCCATGGGAAATTCATTTCACCACGGCGGGCGGAACGATTGTTGATTGTTGATTCTTGAATGTTGATTGTCTTGGTTCGGGGCTCTGTCGCGAGGTGGGGGCCTGCGTCGACGTAGTCACCCGTCGCGGCTAAGAACGCCACTCAGGATGACCGAGTGCCGAAGCAGAAGTTAAGACTTCCCGGCTTCGCTGGCTAATCCCCGCACGATCTCTTTGAACACCTGCCCTCTGTGCTCGTAGCTCTTGAACTGGTCAAAGCTGGCGCAGGCCGGGGCTAGCAGGACCACGTCGCCGGACTGCGCCGCGGCGTAGGCTTTGCGGATGGCGTTCTCCAGAGTCTCGGCGTACACGACTTCGACATTTTTAATTTGCGACTCGATCTTCGCGGCCGCGGCGCCGATGGTGTAGACGCGCTTGACGCGCTGGCGCAGCAGGTCGTTCAAGACCGTATAGTCGCTGCCTTTGTCTTTGCCGCCGAGGATCAGGTGGATGTTGGCGGGAAATGACTCCAGGGCTTTGATGGTCGCGTCCACGTTGGTGGCCTTGGAGTCGTTGTAGTAGTCGACGCCGCGAATGGTCGCGACAAACTCCAGGCGATGCTCGACCGCTTTGAAATCGCGCACCGCCTGACGAATCCTGTCAGGCGCGCAGCCCATCAGGGCGCCGGCGCACACGGCCGCCAGCACGTTCTCCAAATTGTGTGCGCCCTTCAGGGGAATCTCGGAGACCTGGAGGATTTCTCTTTGTCCGGTTGCGTCGCGGAATAGGATGCTGCCGTCGCGCACCCAGGCGCCTTGCTGCACTTCTTTCTGACGGCTGAACCAGAAGACTTGCGCACGAGTCCGGGCGGCCATGGCCACGCAGGTCGGATCGTCGGCATTGAGCACCGCGAAGTCGCTTCCCTGCTGATTTTCGAAAATGCGCGCCTTCGCATCCGCGTAGGCTTCAAACGTACGGTGACGGTCGAGATGATCGGGCGTGACGTTGAGCACGGCCGCAACTTTCGGGCGGAAGGTTTGAATCGTTTCCAGTTGGAAGCTCGATACTTCGAGCACGATGACCGTTTCCGGCTTGGCGCGATCCGCCAGCGAGATGGCGGGAGTGCCGATGTTGCCGCCGACCAGCGTGGGGAATCCGCCCGCGGTCATGACCTCACCGGCCAGGGTGGTGGTTGTGGTTTTGCCGTTCGATCCGGTGATGGCGACGATGGGCCCGGGCAGGAATTGCGCCGCCAGTTCGACCTCGCCAATCACAGACTCGCCCAAAGCGCGGGCCTGCACCAGGGGAGGCGCGTCCACGGGGACGCCCGGGCTGACCACGATCAGGTCCTGGCCGCGAAAGGTGCGGTCGCCGTGGCCGCCGGTTTCGACCGTGATGCCGTGGTCGAGCAGCACGGGAATCTCGTTGCGCAGTTCGTCGCCGCTCTTGGTGTCAGAGACGGTCACACGCGCGCCGTGTGTTTTCAAGAATAGCGCCGACGCCACGCCCGACTTGCCGAGGCCGACCACCAGCACGCGTTTATTGCTCAGTTCCATCAAGTCCATTTCACCACGGAGTCACTGAGTCACGGAGAACATCAAAGTCTTTTTCTTGTTTTTCTCCGTGTCTCAGTGCCTCCGTGGTGAATCTACCTTAATTTCAACGTCGTCAGCGCGAACAGCGCGAAGACCAGGGACGCGATCCAGAAGCGCACGATGATCTTCGACTCCGACCAGCCCAGCAGTTCGAAATGATGATGCAGCGGGGCCATTTTGAAGATGCGCTTTTTGCGCAGCTTGTAGGATCCGACCTGCAGGATCACCGACACGGCCTCGATCACAAAGACGCCGCCGATAAACGGAAGCAACAGTTCCTGTTTAATGATAACGGCGACCGTGCCGATGGCCCCGCCGAGCGCCAGCGATCCTACGTCGCCCATGAAGACTTCGGCGGGATGGGCGTTGTACCAGAGAAATCCGATAGACGATCCGACCATGGCGCCGCAGAAGATGGTCAGTTCGGCCACTTGCGGCATGCGCGGAATTTCCAGGTAAGTCGCGAAGGTGGCGTGGCCGCTGACGTAGGTAAGCATGGCCAGAGCGCCGGCGGCGATCACGGTGCATCCGATCGCGAGCCCGTCGAGGCCGTCCGTAAGATTCACGGCGTTGCTCGAGCCCACGATGACGAGCGTCACAAACGCCATGAAAGGCAAGAAGGCCAGCGGCCACAGATGCGGCGAATGCTCCAGACTCTGCACCACCAGATCGGGATGGAACTGCTTGAAAAACGGCACGATCAACCGCGTGGAATACATGCCGTAGGTCTGCATGGCAATCAGCATGGATGCGATGACGATGCCCACGGCAATTTGCAGCCCGAACTTGGCGCGGCTGGTCAGGCCCAGATTACGGCGATGGGACACTTTGGTGTAGTCGTCGGCGAATCCGATGGCGGCGTAGGCACAGGTGGAGAAAACAGCAATCCAGATGAAACGGTTGCTCAGGTCCGCCCACAGCAGGGTAGGGACGACAATTGCGATCACGATGAGCAGTCCACCCATGGTGGGCGTGCCCGCTTTTTTCTGGTGAGCCTTCGGGCCTTCCTCGCGAATGTATTGTCCGATCTGGAAGTCGCGCAGGCGGCCGATGACCAGCGGCCCCACGATCAGCGCAGTAAACAGTGCGGTAAGGCTAGCGAACGCCGTGCGGAAAGTGACGTAGCGAAAGATGCGGAACGGCGCAACATAATGTTGCAGCTTGACGAACAACAGCCAGTAGAGCAATTAGCCTCCGTGCTACAGCTCTCAGCTGTCAGCTCTCAGCTGTCAGCTCTCAGCGATTCGCCTTCGCGAATCTTTTTCCATGTCTCGATCACCTTCTCGAGCTTCACACCGCGCGAAGCCTTGAGCAGCACCACGTCGCCGTCTCGCGCCTCGCGGGCCAACCACTCGCCGGCTTCCTCGGGCGTGGCCACGAACTCGGCCTGCATCCCCGCCTGCCGGGCGCCCTCGACCATCGTCTTGTGCCAGACCGCGCACACCTACCAGAACGTCGATCTTCTTCCCGGCCACATGCCGGCCAGCGGCGCGATGCATCTCCGCTCCCGCCGGCCCGAGTTCGAGCATTTCGCCCGCGACCACAATATGCCGCTGGGCCGGGATCGCAGCCAGGGCATCAACCATGGCGTTGAGCGCCTTCGGATTGGAATTGTAGCAATCGTTGATGACCGTGATGTTACCCAGTTGGACGACCTGCCCGCGCTTGTCTGCCGGGACAAGCGTCGCCAGCGCACCGACGGCTTCAGACGGCTTCAGTCCGCAGGCGAGGCCCACCACGACAGCCGCCAGGGCATTCAGAACGTTATGTTCCCCCACCAGCGGCAAACGCGCATGCTCGCGTCCGCCGGCCGTGACCACGTCGAATTCCGAACCTTCCGCGCCCAGGGGATGAATATTCTCCGCCCGGATATCGGCGGTCGCCCGCGTGCCATACGTGATCACCTTGCCTTTGAAATCGCGCCCAAACTGCGAAACGTATTCATCGTCGGCGTTGAGCACGGCGGTGCCGCCGGCGGGGAGCGACTCGATTAATTCATATTTCGCTCGGGCGATGCCGGCCAGCGAATCGAAAAACTCCAGGTGCACGGGAGCAACGTTGGTCACCACGCCGATCTCGGGCTGGGCGATTTTTGCCAGGGCGCGAATCTCGCCGGCGTGCGACATGCCCATTTCGATGACGGCGATGTCGTGCTGGGGCTCCAGTTTCAAGAGCATGAGCGGCAGGCCAAAATGATTATTGAAGTTGCCCTCGGATTTGAGCACGCGAAAGCGCGTGCCGAGAACGTGCGCAATGGCTTCCTTGGTAGTGGTCTTCCCGGCGGAACCGGTGACGCCGACCAGCGGCTTGCCCCACAGCTTGCGCACCGCGGTAGCCAGCGTTTGCAACGCCGCCAGAGTGTCGTCTACAGCCAGCAGCGGCGCATTCGTGGGATAGCGATGCAGTTGATCTTTGCGCACCACCGCCGCAGCCGCTCCTTTTTCAAGGGCGGCGTTCACAAAGTCGTGGCCATCGAGGCGCTCGCCTTTGACGGCGAAGAAGAGTTCTCCGGGGGCGACGGTGCGCGAGTCGATGGAGTAGGCCTGCGCGACTTCGTCGAGGTCGAGGACGAGGACAGCCGAGCCGGCTGTCTCCACATGAGCCGCGGCGGAGATAAACTCAGCGATTTTCGAGAGCGGCAACTTCATGCCGGTTTCTCCACGACGGGGGCCGGCTCACAGTCGAACCCGGAAGCACGCAGCGCCTCCCGCGCCACCTCAACGTCATCAAAAGGCAGCGAGCCCTCGCGCGTGACCTGCACCTTCTCGTGGCCTTTGCCCGCGAGCAGAACGATGTCCCCGGGTCGCGCGGCTCCGATGGCCAGCGCGATCGCCTTGCGGCGGTCGGCTTCGACACTGTACTTCACTCCGGTCTTCTGCAGTCCGACCAGCGCATCGTTGATGATCGCCCGGGGATCTTCGCTGCGGGGATTGTCGGAGGTGAGCACGGCGAAATCGCTGCCTCGCCCCACGGCCTCGCCCATGAGCGGACGCTTGGCCCGGTCACGATCGCCTCCGCAGCCAAAAACGGTGAGCACCCTGCCTTTTGATCCGCCGCGCGAGACAAACTCGCGGGCCAGCGCGGTGAGATTGCGCAAGGCGTCGTCGGTATGGGCGTAATCGACGACCACGGTGAAGGGCTGGCCGCAGTCAACACGCTCAAACCTTCCCGGCACATGAGTAAGAGACTCGACGCCGCGGGCGATTGCCGGCGAGCCGCAGCCGCGGGCGTAACAGGCGGCCGCCGCGGCCAGAATGTTGTACACATTCACGCGCCCGATCAGTGGAGAGAAAACAGCAATCTTTTCCTGGGGTGTGGCCACATCGAAGCGGGTGCCGCGCGGGCTGATGTCGACGTTCTCGGCGTGGAAGTCGCCGCGCTCCCAGCCATAGGTCAGCACCTCCGCACTCCGCTTGCGGCTGAACTCGGCCAGCTTCGCGCCATATTCGTCGTCGAGGTTGGTTACCGCGGCGCGGGGGGCGTCGGTGCCGCAACCCTCGAAGAGCACTCGCTTGGCGGCGAAGTACTCGTCCATCGTCTTGTGATAATCGAGATGGTCGCGCGTCAGGTTGGTGAACACGGCCACGTCAAAGGGCACGCCGAATACGCGCTGCTGCACCAAGGCGTGGGAAGAGACTTCCATCACGGCGTCGGTCGCGCCCTGACCCAGCGCCGCATTCAGAATGCGGGCCAGTTCGAGCGCTTCCGGCGTGGTGTGCGGCGCGGGAAAGACGCGGCCTGCGACGTGATATTCGATCGTCCCAATGAGTGCGCTTTTTCGCCCTGCGGCGGTAAGAATCGACTCCACCAGATACGCCGTCGTGCTCTTCCCGTTGGTTCCGGTAATTCCAGTAATCGCAATACGCTCGGCAGGGTGCTTGTAGAAATTCGCGCTCAGGCGCGCCAGGGCGCGCCGCCCGTGCGGCACCACCGCCCAGGCCACTCCCTCGCGGGGCTTCTCAGCAGCGGAGTCAGTGACAACCGCGACCGCTCCGGCCTGAATGGCCTGGTCGATGAAGCGGTTGCCGTCGGAAGTCTCCCCCCGCATGGCCACGAACACGCACCCTGGATTCACTCGGCGCGAGTCGTATTCCACACTACTGACGCCCGGGTTCCCGCTCTGGCTGAGAACCTCTGCGCCATCCAGCAGATGTTGGAAAGTCATTGCTGGGAATTATAGGGCACGGGTCGGGAAAGCCATTGTTGATTGCTGATTGTTGATTGAAGATTGAAGATCTCACTAGGCCGGCGGTTTGCTTGGCAATCAACAATCAAGAATCGACAATCAGCAATTCTTTCCGCAGAGGAAACCGTTACCTAGGTTACGTTCCTCCTGTTGTTAACCCGCGTTACATTAGCCTTTATGAGCACCGGAACCGGTCCCGCGAGATACCGCTGCGCGCAATGCGAACAGCCGGAAAGTTCGTGCGAGTGCGAAAAATTCTGCTGCCTCTGCCAGTCCGTGATTGACATTCGCATTTGCGGGGATGGCCTCATGTACTGCGAACCCTGCCGCACCGCCTGCGAATACAAGACCTCAGACTAGGCAGAAATTTCCCTTCGGCCAGCAAGGTGGAGGGAGCGGATTGCATTTCCGCTTCTATTCGGCCTCCGCCAAAGATTCCTGTGGACATTTCCGTTGCGCATAAGCAGGAATACGCTTCTAATCGAATCAGCGACGCTTAGGGTAATGATGCAGTTTGAGAAGAAGGAAAGAACGATTCGTATCAGGGCATCGCTTCAGCGATGCCGCAAGGAGGCGTGAGATTGTTTACGGCTAGCCGCTGAGGCACCTTGCGGCGGCAGCGGCTAAAGCCGGGTCCGTCCCGGGACTGAGGCGGCACGCCTGAAAGGCCTGCCCTGATACGATTCTCGTGATCAAACTGCACCTACTACGGGAACGGGCGATCACTTGGCAGATTGAGCACTTTTGAGGCAGAATAGTTCGTTTTGCTTTGTGCCCTTTTTTGGCGCCCATGTTGAGGAGATGTTCATGGCTACCACGATGCACGTCAGCGACGTGGCCGAGTTGCTGAGCGAAGGCAGGACGCACTTCAATCTCTCTCCGGCGCTTCTGGTGGAGCACTCCGTCCGGCGCAATGAAGCGAAGCTGGCGTCCAACGGCGCGATCGTGGGCTATACCAATCGTACGGGCCGGTCTCCCAAAGACAAGTTCATCGTCAAAGACGAAACCACCGCGAACACGGTCGCCTGGGGAGCAGTCAATGCGCCCTTTGAACCGGAAAAATTTGACGCGCTCTACGCCCGGGTCATGGAGCACCTGCGGGGCCAGGAACTCTTTGTGCAGGATCTGTTCTGCGGCGCCGATCCCGCCTACCGGCTGCCGGTTCGCTTCGTGAACGAATACGCCTGGCACAACCTGTTCGTGCGGCAGCTGTTCTTGCGTCCAACGGCGGAGGAATTGAAGTCTCATCATCCTGAGTTTACCGTCATTGCCGCTCCGGAGTTCCAGGCTGATCCCGGACGCGACGGCGTGAACTCGGAAGTCTTCATCCTGCTGAACTTCACGCGCCGCACGGTGCTGATCGGCGGAACGTCCTACGCGGGCGAAATGAAGAAATCGATCTTCAGCATCATGAACTTTCTGCTGCCCACGCGGAACGTGTTCCCCATGCACTGTTCCGCCAACGTGGGGCGGAACGGCGTGAGCGCGCTGTTCTTCGGGCTCTCCGGAACCGGCAAGACCACGCTCTCGGCCGATCCGTCTCGCGACCTGATCGGCGACGACGAGCATGGCTGGAGCGCCGACGGCATCTTCAACTTCGAGGGCGGATGTTACGCCAAATGCATCAAGCTCTCGAAGAAAAACGAACCCCAGATCTGGAATGCGCTCCGCTTTGGCTGCGTGCTGGAGAATGTAGCACTCGATCCGCGCACCCGCATTCCCGACTACAACGACGACAGCAAGACGGAAAATACCCGCGCCGCCTATCCGGTGGACTTTATCGAAAATGCCGTCATCCCCGGCATTGGCGGGCATCCGAAGAATGTAGTGTTCCTGACCGCCGATGCCTTTGGCGTTTTGCCGCCGATTTCGCGGCTCACGCCGGAGCAGGCCATGTATCACTTCCTGTCGGGCTACACGGCGAAGGTTGCAGGAACCGAAGCGGGAGTGAAAGAACCTTCGGCGACGTTCTCGACCTGCTTCGGGTCGCCGTTCCTGCCGTTGCCTCCGAAGACTTATGCCGAGATGCTGGGCCGCCGCTTGCGCGAACACAACGCCCAGTGCTGGCTGGTGAACACGGGCTGGCAGGGTGGTCCGTATGGCGTTGGCAAGCGCATGGACATTCCCTACACCCGCGCCATGGTCGACGCGGCGGTTGAAGGCGAACTGATCAAGGTAGGATTCGAGATCGAACCGACGTTTGGCTTTGCCATTCCCAAGGCGTGCCACGGCGTGCCTCCGCAGGTGCTGAACCCCCGGAATGCCTGGCCCGATAAAGCCGCTTACGACAAGGCGGCGGAAGATTTGCGCAACCGCTTCGCCCGGAACTTCGAGAATTTCGACGCTCCGGCGGAGGTCAGAGCGGCGGGGCCGAGAGCGCAGAGGTAAGGCCGATTGTTGATTTTTGCTTGCTGATTGTGGATTGAAACCCAAAACCCACTCGGTGCATGGGGGCTTTCAATCAACAATCTGAAATCGTCAATCAGAAATTAGCAATCAACAATCAGCAATCCGCCGCAGCCGGGCTTCGCCCAGGCTGGACAGCCGAGGCGGCTGTCTCCACATGAGCATTCCTAAACACTCCTATGCCTGAGCCTTCCTAGGCTTTCTTGAGCAGGCGCGTGAGCCAGATCAGGAACACGGCGCCGATGATGGCGACCACGATGGTTCCGATGAAGCCTCCTGCGTGAATGCCCAGCATGCCCATCAGCCATCCGCCCACGACGGCACCGACGATACCGAGAACGATGTCCATGACCGTTCCATAGCCGCCGCCCTTCATGATCTTGCCGGCTGCCCAACCTGCGATCAGACCTACGACAACCCACCAAATCAGATTCGTAATCATCGGTATTCTCCTCGCTTCTGAGTTTCAGCGGCCGTCGCTCAGAATGTGAAGGCGACAGTACGGGGAGGGTACAGACTTGTCAAGCTCGACGCGAAGCAGGCTGGACCCGACGCCGACCGGATTCGCATCTCCGACCCTACGCCGCAGCCGGGCTTTGCCAGGCTGGACAGCCGCGAGGCGGCTGTCTCCACATGAACTGGGCACTGTGGTTAAATCAAGCCATGTTCGCGCGCAAGGTTCGCGTGGAGTATGACGACAGCGGCAGCAGAGTTCCCTGCCCGCTGAAGTGGCTCGACAGCTTCTCCATGCGCAACTTCACCAATGCCACCGTCTTCGACGACACTCTTCCGGTCGCGGATGGCCAGATGGAAATCGGGTCCAACGTGCCCCTGGACCAACTCCGGGAAGCCATGGAAGACTGGTTCCGGCGGAAGGGATATTTGCCCAAAGAGTCAAAGTTGTCACTGGCGGAGAGCTGAAGACCGGCTCACACTGCGTATCAGTTCGTGTTAGCGTTGGACAAGGTTGGAGCAATGGGTTCAGGTAACGGTGCGTGGAATATTTGACGCGGTGTGGACCCCCGCGTAGAATTCGCGGCGGGAAGAACATCCTTATTTTTCAGAAAGTTGCACTAGCCCGCGATTTGGCCAGTCAGTTGCTCGATTGAGAGCGGAGGTGCTTTCATGAGCTACAAGTCCTTGCAGCTGTCCCCCCGGACAAGCACCAGCAGAACCAGCATGAGGGTTGCAATTCACGGGCCCTGGAGTTCCCCACCGGGAAAGTCGCCCGACATTCAGTTTCTGCAGACCTGGTTGGAGTACGACTCTGACCTGGACGAAGGCGTCGTACAGCGACGATTCAACTGGGGTGCGCTCGCCGGCCTGACCCTCGCGGTTGGATTCAGCGCCAGCTTCTGGGTTGGCGTTGGATTGATCGTGGCGCGGATCTGGCGGTAGGACAGACCTTCATCGGAAGCCCGGCGGATTCCTCCACTCGGGATGACACTCCTCGAGACGCCGCCTTCTACTTGTCGTAACGCAGCAGCGACATCACGTCGTAGCCTTTGAGCTTCTCCCTGCCCTTCAGGAATTCGAGCTCCACCACAAATCCCAACCCGGCGATCTCAGCGCCCAACATGACTGCGAGTTTGGCCGTGGCCTCGGCGGTGCCCCCGGTCGCGAGCAGGTCGTCCACGATCAGCACGCGCTGGCCTTTTTGGATTGCGTCCCTATGAATTTCAAGCGAGTTGGTGCCGTACTCCAGCGCGTAATCGTACTTCACGGTTTCCGCTGGAAGTTTGCCGGGCTTGCGTACAGGAACGAACCCGGCGTTCAGGCGATAGGCCAGCGCCGGGGCAAAGATGAATCCGCGAGCTTCCATGCCGAGCACCAGAGTCGACATCCCGCGAAATGTAGTACTCGGAGAACTTGTCGATGAGCGTGGCGAAGCCGGTCTTGTCCTTCAACAGAGTGGTGATGTCGTAGAAGAGGATGCCTTTCTTGGGGAAATCGGGGATTTCGCGGATGAGCAGTTTCAGCTGATCGGCGTTCATCCCTGGGACAGGCGGCATTTACCACGCTCCTTCAATGCGAAACGTACTCATTCCAGCGACCGGGGGACTTCGGATACTTCCACCGCATCCACGCGGGCCGCGCGCGTCCCTTCGCGCAGGCGCGAATGCAGGCCGGAGAGCTGGTCGCGGGTGCCCTGAGCCAGGACTTCCACGCTGCCATCGTGATTGTTGCGCACCCAGCCGGCGATACCCAGGATGTGCGCCTCCCGCTCCACAAACCAGCGGAAGCCGACACCCTGCACGCGTCCGCGAACAAAGAAGCGGCGTGCCTCAACCGGATTTTCGAGAACAGTCATCTTCAATGCACTGTCATCCTGAGCGGAGAATCGGCTTCGCGGAACGCGAAGCTGATTCGGAGTCGAAGGACCCCGGCGCCGCCGACACCAAATACGGGGTCACTGGGCTTCCTCACTGTGTGATCGAGGGGTGGAAACTCCCTGACGCGCCCCTGCCAGCATCATGTTGCACGGGGTCCTCGACTGCGTTGCCGTTCGCTTCGCGGACGGCAACTTCGCTCAGGATGACACTCAACACCGATTCAGCGATGAAAGCACAATTACGCGCGCGACAAATACGCGCCTTCCGACGTATCCACTTTGATCTTCTCGCCTTCGTTGATGAAGGGCGGCACCTGCACCACCAGGCCGGTTTCGGTCTTGGCCGCCTTGGTCACGCTGGAGGCTGTCGCGCTCTTCAGACCGGGCTCGGTCTCGGTCACGGTCAGGATCACGGTCTGCGGCAGTTCGATGCCGACGGCCTTGCCGTCGAAAAATTCCACTTTGATTTCGAGGTTGGCAATCAGGTAATCCACGGCGTCGCCCAGAATCTCCTTGCTCAGGTGAGTCTGCTCGTAGTTCGAAGTGTCCATGAAGTAATAGCTGTCGCCGTCGGCATAGAGGAATTGCATTTCGACTTCGTCCACATTGACCTTTTCGATGGGGTCAGGCGAGCGGAAGCGGTGCTCGAACATGGCGCCGGTACGCAGGTTGCGCAGCTTGGCCTGAATGAAGGCGCGCAGGTTGCCGGGGGTGCGGTGTTCGACGCTGAAAACAGAGTGCAGATCATTGTTGTGCTTGATGATCATGCCGGGACGGAGCTGGGTGGCAGGGATCGACATCGCGTGAAAAAATCTCCTTATACGAATGCGCTTGCGGAGCCGGACGAAAGGCGGGCGGGATACAAGATCCGCCGCCGGCTTACAATGCGACGAGGGCTAAAGCGTTATTTTACACTCAGGTGCGCCGGAAAGGAAACCTTCCCGAAGGCAACTAAACGATCGAAGGCGGCCCCGGTTTTCTCCCGATTGATTGGCCGTGCCGGTTGAGGTAGGACTAGAATTGTTGCTGGACGGATCAGGGCGGAATTTTTCGCCAACATCATGCCCCGGCGGATTCCCCGGGCGGAAAATGAGGTCTTCATCATGCGCATCGGACGTTATGAATCTTCAGAAGGCAGCAACGTGGGCACGGCAATTACTTTTCTCCTGATTGGATTGGGGGCGGGAGCGCTGGCCGGGCTTCTGCTCGCGCCCAAGAGCGGCAAGCAACTGCGCCGCGATCTGCACCGTGGCCTGGATGACGCCAAGGATACGCTGGGCGATTGGGCCGACGAGGCGAAAGATCGTGTGCGCGAGGCCGGCGAGCGGGTTCGCGACGTGGCCAGCCGCGGCGTGGACATGGCCGAGGAGCTGCGCGATACGGCACGGGAGAAGGTAGAGCCGCTGCGGCGCGCCATCAACCGGGGCTAAGGGCAATCATCAGTACAGGTGGAAGTCCACCTCGACCGCGATTTGTGTCGCTACGGGCTGGCCGTTCAGAGTGCCCGGGCGGAAACGCCAGCGGCTGACCGCCTCGATCGCCTTCTCGTCCAGGCCCATGCCCAGGCTTTGCCTTACGTGAATGTCGTAGGTGTGACCATCTCTCCCGACCACCACCAGCAGGACCACGACGCCCTGTTCCTTGGCCTTGCGGGCTTCGTCGGAGAAGCTCGGCTCTGGGTTGTAAATAACCTGGGGCACGGTCACGCCCAGCTTGCCCGCAGGGAATATTCCTCTCGGACCAACACCGGCTCCTGGCCCTTCCGACGGGCCCACGCCCCCGCAACATCCGGGCCCAATTCCTCCCCGACCGCCCGGTCCGTTGGAAAGCACACGTGAGAATTGCGACATCGGGTCGCCGAGCGGCCCGCCCTGCGGCAGCCTGACGTCGGGAGCCACCATCACGGTAGGGTCCACGGGAAGCTTTGGCATTTCTTTCGGCACGATCACGGTCGGAGGCGAGAGTTGATCATCCAGCGAAGCTCTCGGAAGATCTCCATGCGAGGCCGGCAGCTTATCGAGGCCGCCGCCCCCGCCGCCGCTGTGGCCGGAGAAGACCAGGGGCAGCTCATCGAGAGGGAGCCGCCTGGCAATGTCGGGCGTGCTCTGGATTACGCAGCTCGTGAAGTAGATCAGCAATCCCACGATCACGGCTTGCCCGAGCAACGAGAATGCAAACGTCTCACGCCGGGCGCGGTACAGTCTATGGTCTTCCGCGGAAAACATGGAAAAGAGTCCGGGGCCGGAAGGTCCGTGAGTTGCAGCAGTCATGGCGCGCTCCTGCCGAACGTTGTCGGGGGAATTCTCAGTTTCAGCTTTCGGTAAGACGCAGGAGCAAGCGAAAAGGATTTCCGGCGACCAGTATCTTCAGGAAAATGCCTACCGAAAAATGGCGGCAAAGAATCCCTTGACCCGGTGGAGGAAGGTGCGGTGTTCGGGTTTTGCCTTCTTATCCGGCGCGGGCGGCGGCTGAATCAGGGCATCGAGATGGACCTGCCGGGCCGGGGAATCCTCCACCGGCAAGTCCATCGTCGCCGGCGCCGGGGGCGCACTGGTCGCGTGCGCGGCGCGATCTTTGGCGTTGAAGACGAACGGCGCATCCACTTGCACATGGATATCGTTGGGCTGGGACGGCGGCAGGGGCGCGGTCTCCGGTCCGTTCGACAACCTGGTCTGGGAAGGAGTCTCGCCCAGAGAGCCATTGGCAGCGGAACTCGGCAAGGGCGTCGTCGTCCCGCCCAGATTCGCTTTGGCCGGCAACTCCGAGTCGGGAATCGGGGTCGCGGAAGGTGCTTCGGTCCGCAGCACCGGCGCCGGCGGAGGACATCCGCACTCCAGCGGAACATTACTGTCGACTTTATCAATCTGGCCGGCTCGGAACACGGCCTGCTCGGTCGGCTTCACCTGGTAGACGCCGTCTCCCATCAGTTCTGAAACAATCGCCGACGAAGTATTGCCGGCCAGCGCCCGCACGCAGGTGTTGCCGCGCGAATCCGCGCTGATGGCGTAGTGGAATTCCCCCGGCCCCGCGAACAGGATGCGGAAATCCGGAGTGACCACCGAGTCTGCCGAGGCATCGAGCGAATAATGCGTTTCCAGAGCGCCGGTGCTCATACCGAGCATCAGATCGCGCTTGTTCTTCGAGGGCGTCACCGAAACGGTGGTCCGGGGACAGACGCGGATCTCTCCCCCGCGGGACAAATGCAGAACCGCAGTGTCGGAGCCGGCGGTCACCGACGACCCCGCAGCGAGGCGGCTCCCGGCCATCACCACGGCTCCCGACCCTCCGGTCACCGGCACGACGGCGGGCGCGGCGCTCAGCGACAAGCCCGGCGACAAACTCGATACTGTCGGCGGCAGGAGCGACGATTTCTTGCCTGCGTTCTCATCCTCGGGCTTGAGCCGGACCATCAGGCGGTTGCCCGCGCCGTCCCAGGTGTAGCCATAGGGCGCCAGCAAATCGAGGACGATGCGGGTCACGGGCGGGTCCTGTTGGTATTGATCGACCCGGATGGCAAGGATGTTCTCTTGCTTGATCGCGATCTTCTTGTGCGCCATCCCCAGGCGCGAGTTGGGGAGATCGATGACCAGACGCGGCGGTGAATCAAGGGTCTGGACCTCAGGGATGAGGGGACCGCTGGAAAGGATCTCCACGGCGGGGACGCCGTGCTCGTGTACGATGCGAACGCTCTTCACCACCCGCGGCGGACCAAAGGTCTGGGCCGCAAGCGCGGCCGCAAGCAGGAGCGCGGGCAGCGTGAGGCATGCAGATTTGAGTGCAGACTGCGGCACAGATTCCCTCACTGAAGGCTGGAAGGAAACATATCACTTGCAGGAGATGTGAGAGAAGGGTGGGAAGATGGGCATCAGGCTTCGAGCCACGGGAGCGATCTTGCGTCTGAGGTCTGAGGTGTGAGGTCTCGGGTCCCTGGTCTGCCCTGTCCGAAGAAAATCAGGCTTGCGGCAGAAACTCGTATTCTTCAATCACCGCAGCCACCGCCAGCTTGCCGTCGGCGCGGCCATCCTCGACCCGGACTACGTGGCCTTTGCATTGCACCCGGATGCTTTCTGTGAGCGTGATCTCGGGTGGGAGTGTCAGGGTGAATCCGATGGGCGAGCCTTGGGTCACCGCGGACTCCAGGTAAAAACAGATGCCACGCGCGCTGACGTCGCGAAGCTGGGCGGTCTCCCCCTGGTCTGTGCTCTGGTCATGATCCAGGGTAACCGGGACGCGGAGCGCGAAGCGTCGTGCCGCCCGCTTCTCTTCCTGGGGCTCAACCATGCGTTCCCTCCAAAGTGGCGTAAAGTGGCGCTGAAACTGATAAATTGAGCATGCCTCGCCCGGTCGCTGCGGTCAATACCACCCTTGGGTCAGCGGGTGGCTCTTTCAGGCGAGTACAACGCGCTTGCGGATTGCAGATTTTGCAAGGCCGGCTCGAAATCTGCAATCTGCATCTGCCATCTGAAATCGCTTCTTCTCCGGTGTAAGCTGATGCTACAGGCCCTGAGGAGTGACCTTCGCTTGATTTTCGTGCTCGACAACTACGATTCGTTCACCTACAACCTGGTCCAGTACATCGGCGAACTGGGCGCCGAGGTTGAGGTTCGCCGCAACGATCAGGTCACGGTGTCCGAAGTGGAAGCGATGCAGCCGGAGCGAATTGTGGTTTCGCCGGGACCGTGCACACCGCACGAAGCCGGCATCAGCATCGAACTCATCCGTCACTTCGCAGGGAAGGTTCCGGTACTCGGCGTCTGCCTCGGACATCAAGCGATCGGCGAAGCTTTCGGTGGTCATGTCGTGCGCGCGGCTCACCTCATGCACGGCAAGACCAGCGCGGTGATGCACGACAACAAGACAATTTTCCAGGGACTGCCCATGCCCATGACGGCGACGCGCTACCACTCGCTCATCGTCGAAGAAAAAGACCTGCCCGCAGACCTGGAAGTCAGCGCCTGGACCACCGAAAAAGACGGCACCCGCACCATCATGGGCCTGCGCCACCGGCATCATGCCGTCGAAGGCGTGCAGTTCCATCCTGAGAGCGTGCTGACGGATGCGGGGAAAAAGCTGGTGGCAAATTTTTTAGCGGTGGCCAGAGGCCAGTGATCAGTGGCCAGTCGGCCTTCCTAACGAGTTCAACAGACCGTTGAGGATCTTGCCCACTTCGGCCGTACGGGAAAGCAGGCTCTCGCTCTGATCGTGTTCCAGATAGGCTAGTTCGCGTGCGAGCAGAATGTAGGTCTCAACTTCCATCAGATGATACCTGCGGGCATGCCCCAGAGATTGCTTGAATTCGCGGTGGCAAGCCTCGCTTGACCTTCGGCGATATTGCTGGGCACTGAAACCGCGGCACGTCGCAACTGAACCAGACCGAAGCTACCTGGGAAACGCCGTATAGGACGTCAATCGGGACATCGTTGCAAACGATCAGGTCACGATAGGATTGAATGATAGGGCTGACTGAGCATTGCATCCGATTACCATGCACTCATGAGTCCCGCCGAGAGACTGTGACGAAGATCACTGAACGATCTGTGGATTTCCGCAATCGGCAGACTGATCACTGACCACCGCATCACTGTCCACTGCCTCTCGCCATCTCCACCGCCCGCAACACGGCCTGCGCCTTGTTCATCGATCTCCTGAAACTCGCTAGCGGGATTGGAATCGGCCACGATTCCGGCTCCCGCTTGCAGGTAGGCTTTCTTGCCCTGCATGAGCAGCGTGCGAATGCCGATGCAGGAATCCAGATTGCCGGCGAAGTCGGCGTACAGCACCGACCCGCCGTAGATGCCGCGGCGCGTCGGTTCCAACTCTTCGATGATCTGCATGGCTCGCACTTTAGGCGCGCCGCTGAGCGTTCCTGCCGGAAAGCAGGCGGCGAAGGCGTCGAGCGCGTCAAGATCCTTGCGGAGCGTGCCTTCCAGCGCCGAGACCAGGTGCATGACGTGGGAGTAGCGCTCCACATACATCAGATCTTTGACTTTCACCGACCCGTATTCGCTCACCCGCCCCAGGTCGTTGCGGCCCAGGTCAACCAGCATGACGTGCTCGGCGCGTTCTTTTTCGTCGTTACGCATCAGCTGTTCGAGGCGCTGATCTTCGGCTTCGTCGCGTCCGCGCGGATGCGTTCCCGCGATTGGCCGATACTCCAGTTTGCGTCCCGTGACCCGCACCAGCATCTCGGGAGACGACCCCAGGATGTGGGTGTCGCCGATGCGCAGAAAATAAAGATAGGGCGACGGATTCACCTGGCGCAGAGCGCGGTACAGGTCGAAGGGCGCGACGCCCGGGGTGAAATCGAGGCGCTGCGAAAGCACGACCTGAAAAATGTCGCCGGCGGCAATGTAGTCTTTGCAGCGCTCCACCGCGCGCAGGAAGTCGCCGCGCCGGGTGCGGGCGTGAACCTTCGAGCTTTCCCGCTTTGGCTGTGACCGACTTACGCCAGAGGGCCGGGCTCAGTCCGCTCGCCAGTTTCCGCTCCAGTACGGCAATGTCGCGAAGGGCACGGTCGTAAGCGCGGCGCGGACTTTCCCGGGACACGTCGGCGGCAGCCACGATGTGAATCTGGTGGCGCAGGTGGTCGAAGGCCAGCAGGCGATCGAAGAACATCAGTTCGGCGTCAGGCAGCGATAAGTCGTCTTGCGCGTGATCGCCGATCTTTTCCAGCTGGCGCACCACGTCGTAAGCGAAGTACCCGACTGCTCCCGCGGTGAATGGCGGCAGCCCCGGCACACTGGCGGGTCGATGTTCTCGCAGTAACCGCTTCACCACGTGAAAAACGTTGTCGCGCAAGACTTCGCGCCGGCGGCCGCGCTCAATCTCAACCGTTCCCTGGCGCGCTCTCACTCGCATATAAGGCCGCGCGCCCAGAAACGTGTAGCGCCCGATTTGCTCGCCGCGCTCCACCGACTCCAGCAGGAAGGCGTGCGGCTCTTTCTCGGCGATTGCCAGGAAAGCGGAAACCGGCGTCAGCAAATCGGCGCTGACCGATTTCACTACCGGCACCAGCGTCGCCTCACGGGCGAGGCGGGAGAATTGTTTGAAATCCGGTTGCAGCATGGTCGGGATCCGGCCGCGTGGCGGCGGGCATTTCATTATAGGGGACCGCTGCGCAGGAAAGCCGAATTCCGGCGCCGGCCTCACTTCTCCGCTTCGCGGATCAGGACAACGTCGCTCTCCCTGTGGCCGCGAATGATCGCGACTTGCTTGCCGTCAAACGAGTAGTCGAAATCGCGGATGTACTCGGACTTGAAATCGGTGAGTTGCTTTCCCGGCGAACCGTCAAGATGCTGCAGCCAGAGATTATCGGTTTGCCCCTCGCGAACGGGATAAATAATGTCCTTGCTGTCGCGCGTGAACAAGATTGGGCCATCGCCGAACATCACGGCGTATTCGGCGCGGGGCCGTTCAAAATCCAAGAGGCGGATCGGCTGCCTGAAATCCGGAGACAGCAACCCCAGCCTCTCCTTGGTGTCGCCCGCGCGACTGGTGATGATCGCCACCAGCTTTCCATCGGGAGAAACCGCCATGCGTCCGAACGACGCGTAGTCAGGAAACTGTTGGGAGGCGCCGCCCTCCAGCCCGACCTTCTCGAGTTTTGAATCCGCATCCTCGTAGAACACGGATTTGGAGTCGGCAGCGCAGACCGGCATAAAATCGAATTTCCCGTTCGTCAGTTCCTTTACGTTGCCGCCATCCGCATCCGCCCGAAAGATATGAGTCTCAATCTTGGTTGCCGCTTCTGCCATGAGGACGAGGTGTCCGTCGGGGCAGGAACGGGCGAACCCGGGGAAACGAACCTGGGAGAATAACGGAGTTTTGGCGCCGGTGTCGGGATTGAGCAGCGTGACGCCGGTGCTGGCTAAAGACATCAGCAGCTGGCCATCCCGCGTCCAGCCGACCTCATAGCTCGGCGAACCCTCCAGCGAGAGCTGCCTGGCCTGGGAACTGATGGCGGCATCCGGGATGACGTAAGCAGCGTTGTGCATCTGTCTCTCGATCGTGGCCAGAGTGTGGCCATCGGCGGCGACGCTGAGATCGGTATATGCGTTGGTGTCGCGCGTCACCGGTGACACCTTCCCCGAGGGAAAAGAAATATGCACGATCTGGGGTTGATTGGAGAAGATGGGCTGCCCCAGGGCCACGAGCCCGCTGCCATCCGGCAGCCAGATCGGACGCAAGAAGAACAGGTCCTTCGAAATCAGGAAGGGGTGGCGCTTTCCGGTCTCCGCGTCGATCGCATCCAGGCCGCCCAGCGCGCCTTCTGGCTGCGAAAGCGGCATCACAATGGTCTTGCCATCGGGAGACCATGCCAGATCGAACACCACCTCATTCAGGGGGCCGCCGGCGATGGTCTTTTCGTCGCTGCCTTGCACCGACCGGATGATCAAACGATACTTGCCAACCTCGGGATTGTTGGCCAGCAGGTAGGCGAATTTCGTGCCATCCGGCGAGAGGGCGATGTTGGAATCGATATCGGTGACCAGCTTCTGCGGAGTGCCCCCCAGCACCGGTGCGCGGTACAGGTATTTCAGGGATTGACTGCCCGCCTCCAACCGGACGAAATAGAGGTAGTTGCCGTCGGGCGAGAAGCGCAGGCCCTGATAGTTCACCGCCGCCGGCGCTACCACCTGGGTATTGCTGTTGGTGGGGATGTTCTGCAGCCACAAGCTCTGCTGCCCGCCGTCGTCCATGACGTAGAGCAGATATTTGCCGTCGGGCGAGATGGCAACCAGCGTGGCTTTGCCGGTCTGGGTCACCTTGCTGACGGTAAAGTTTTGAAAGGGCGCAGGCCCGGTGCGTGAGACCAGCGCATAAATTCCATAGGCGGCCGCCGCGACTAAAACCACGGCAAGCGCGCTGGTGATGCCGAGTCCCAGTTTGTGCTGCTTGGCGACCGTGACCACCGCCGAACTGCTGGCCGCCTGCGCGGACGGCACCGCCGCTGAGGAACTGGCGGCCTCCGAACTCACCGCCGGGATTTGCCGGCTGGAATCTGTATCGCGTTTCAGCCGCAACAGTTCCGATCGCATTTCCTTCGCGCTCTGGTAGCGCAGCTCGCGATCTTTTTCCAAGGCGCGGTTGATGATGTCCTCGAGCTTCGGCGGAAGGTTTGGGTTGAGGCGGATCGCAGGCGTCGGCGCGCGTTCCAGAATCGCGTTGAAGATAAGCGCCGAAGTCTCGCCTCGAAAGGGCAATGTCCCGGTCGCCATCTCATACAGCACGGCGCCAAAAGAAAACAGATCGGTCCGCCCGTCGAGTTCCTTGCCCTTGGCCTGCTCCGGCGACATATACGAGACGGTGCCCAAGGTCGAACCGGGGCTGGTCAGGTGGGGCTCCTCGATGGTGCCAGTCATGGTGTTGGCCGAGGCGATCTGGCTGGCGGAACTGCCGTCCATCGCAACCTTGGCCAGCCCGAAATCCAGGACCTTGGCGTGGCCGCGCTCGGTGACAAAAATGTTTGCGGGCTTGATGTCGCGGTGCACAATGCCCTTGGCGTGGGCCGCGTCGAGAGCATCCGCAATTTCGATAGCCAACGAGAGAATCGCCTCGGTTTCCATGGGCCGTCCGGCGATGCGGTGCTTGAGAGTCACGCCGTCCAGAAATTCCATGGCGATGAAGGCCTGGCCTTCCTGCTCGCCAATATCGTGAATGGTGCAGATGTTGGGGTGGTTGAGGGCGGACGCAGCCTGGGCCTCGCGCTGGAAGCGGGCGAGTGCTTGTGGGTCCCGGGCAACATCGTCGGGCAGGAACTTGAGAGCGACAAAGCGGTGCAGACGCAAGTCCTCCGCCTTGTAGACCACGCCCATCCCACCGCCACCAAGCTTTTCGACGATCCGGTAGTGCGAGATGGTCTGCCCGATCATGCGTCGCGTCATGTTAGGCGGGATGGAATTCCAAGTCAATCAAGCGGACCACTCCGGCGCCGCGATGTTGCGCGCGCAATCGGCCTCGGTAGTTG
>CAWGRZ010000017.1:0-168045 GCA_963825155.1 uncultured Acidobacteriaceae bacterium
ACGGGGGATTCGAGTAATAGGGATTGAAAGAGACGCTGTTGTTGGGAATGTCGAAGCTGGGATGGTTGAACAGGTTGAAGGCGAAGAAGTCATATTTCAGAGCGAAGCGCTCACCGAGGGAGATGTTCTTGGTCACGCCGAAGTCGAAACGGTTCTGGAACGGAGCTCGGAAAATGTTGCGGCCTCCGCTGGCATAACCGTTTTCCCAGATATCGCACAGGTTGGTCACCGGGTCGCAGGGAGGCGTGCTGCCCTGGCCGGGAGTGTACGGGGTAGGAATGCCGAACGCATTCGCATTCAGCACAGGCTGGTTCCCGTTCACGCCCGTTGTACCCTGCAGGACGGCATTTTGCGCCGTCGCGCCGTAGCCGCCGACCGGGACGATCGGGTTCGTGGCTAGATCCTGACCACCTCCCCAGGAAACGCTAGCCGCGCCGCCGGTATAGTCAAACACGCTGAAGGCCTGGCCACTCTGCAGCACAGTGACTCCGTTGATGGCCCAGCCGTTCACAATCTGCCCGGCCCAGCCTTTTGCTGAACCGGCCTTTGGCAGGTCGTAGTGGTAGCTCACCGTCAGGACGTGTGTGCGGTCGAAGTCCGACGTAGCGTAGGAAGAGCGCGGATCGTTGGGGTCGTTGCCGGTGTAGAACAGTCCCAGCCCGCTTTGTTCGTCGAGCGTGTGCGAAAAGGTGTAGGAGCCGGACACTTGCAGTCCATGGCTCATGCGCTTGGTCACGTTGAACTGCAGCGCATCGTAATTTGAGACTCCGACCGAGCGGTTGAATACGGAATTGGCGTCGTAGCCGATGTAGGGCGAACGTAACGGGGCGTTGCCCGTGCCGTAGCCGGCCATAAGAGCGTTGATTGGCTCGTAGGATGATTTCTCCGATGCGGGAAGGGCGGCCAGATTCGATGGCGAACAAGGGGTTGGGTAGTAGATGAACTGGCAGGCCACGTTGTAACCGTAGGAGTAATTCTGCTGGTAGGGGCCCCCAGCCAGGACCGGGCTTTGGGGCGTCGCGATCTGAGCCTGATTGAAGGGCAAAGGAACGATCTCGTGGAGTCCGTGATTGCCAATGTACCCCAGCGAAAACAAAAGATTGTTCTGTGGCTGCCACTGCAGATCAAAGGTCCAGTTCTCCGAGTAAGGCAGAGTGTTCTTGGGATCGTAGCCACCGAAGAAGAGCGGACCGCAGCCTGACTCCCCCAGGGATGTGCAGTACGAATTGTTGTTGGCAATGAGCTGTGCGGCATTCGGCAATAACTGCTGCACCTGCGAGAGATTTGAGGGCGGAGGCGGCGGCAGGGCGGTGCCGAAGGGCTGGCCGAAGTCGTTCGCGGTGGCATAGAACGGAACTACAAAAGGTTCTTCGACCGTTACGCCAAAGGGACCGCTGATGCCGCCACCGGCCGGAGGCGAGAATTCAGTGAAGTATTCGCCGCGATCGAAATACAGGCCAAAGCCGCCGCGCACCACGAGTTTGTTGTTGAAAGCCGCCGGGCTGTACGCGAATCCGATGCGCGGAGCGAAGCCCCACTGGCGGCCCGTGAGCGTAGAATTGCTGACTCCCTTGGTGCCAAAGGTCTTGTTGTTTCCAGCGACGACCAGGCCGATGTTCGTGATCGTGTCGCTGGCTACATCGTACGAGTAGTCCTTCGGGTAGAAGTTGGTGAGGTTCCCGTTCTTTTCGTAGAGCGGTCCATCCCAATCCCAGCGCAGGCCGACGTTGACGGTCAGGTCCGACTTGATTCGGATGTTGTCCTGGACGTAAGTGCCCAGCTGCTTGGCGCGATAGTAGCGGTTGGTCGCGCCGCTTAGAATCTCTGACGGGTCCTGCCCTCCGCAGCCGGTTGTGTTTGGCCCGCAGACGTCTCCCATTAGAAAACCAGGAAAATCGGAGAAGGTGATACGTGCGGTTTCGTTGTTCTTGTTGACGACGTTCAGTTGCAGGTCATCGAGGTTGAATCCCACCGCAATGGAATGACGGCCCTTAACCCACTTCAGATTGCTGGCAAACTCGAAATTGTTTTGAAAGACGCCGGCGTTGGCGAAGTTGTTGACCGGGCCGATGGCAAGAGTGTTGGGGCCCACGTTGTCGGCGTTCTTGATGTTGATTCCCGGGAACAAGTTGGTTCCGGGGATGCTGATGTTGATCGCCGAAGGCGTGAGGAATGAGGAGGTCGTGGAGTAGGCTCTTTCGCGAATGAATCCGAAGCGCTGCTCCCAGGTCATGTTGGGGCTAAGTGCGGTTGTGTTGTCGAGAGAAATGGTTTGGCTGCCAGCCTTCATGGTTTGCGGGAACCCGAGCAGGGAACTCTGGGCGAAGGGTGTGCTGTTGGGGTCGTTCTGGAAATAGTACTTAACCGCAAACCGGTCATTTGCGCTGAAGTTGTAGTCTATGTTGGCGTTGATTTGGTCAGCTCTGAAGCGCGAGTTGGGACCCTGGATTTCCGCGTCGCCGTTATTACCCTGTAGTGTAGTGAGTTGATCCCCAGTTGCGGCGCTGGGGATCCAGAAGCCGCCACCTGGCGCCTTGGTGTTCATGATCGCGATGGCTTGCGGCGTAATCTGACCGGGCTGAATGTTTAGACAGGGCGGATTATTAGGCGTGCCACAATTAGGAGGGCTGAAATCCAGGTTGGCGAGAGCGGCCAACCCCGCCGCGTCGCGGTTGCTGTCCGTGAGGTCCGGTGGAACAGCCACGATCGAATTTGCCAGCAGCTGGTCACTGACTCGTTGACCCTGGTAGGAGCCGAAGAAGAACA
The DNA here is from genome assembly GCA_963825155.1 of uncultured Acidobacteriaceae bacterium. Classification (GTDB taxonomy): domain Bacteria; phylum Acidobacteriota; class Terriglobia; order Terriglobales; family Acidobacteriaceae; genus Sulfotelmatobacter. The sequence continues at coordinate 2,767 of CAWGRZ010000017.1, forward strand.
GTTTGTCTTTCTTGAGGGGGCCTCCGATGTAGGCGCCGAACACGTTGCGATGCATGTTCGGGCGCTGCAACTGTTGTTGCTCGAAAAACCATTCGTTCGCATTCCAGCCTGTCTGTTCGTGGTACTCGTACGCTCCGCCGTGAAATAAATTGGTGCCGGATTTGGTGGTTGTGCCGATCTGCGCGCCGCTGTTGGATCCCTGCGAGGCGTCATACATGGCCGAGTTCACGTGCATTTCCTGAATGGTTTCCGGGGGCGGAGTCGGCATGGCCTGCCCGATGGCGCCGTACACTGACGTGCTGGTAACGATCTCGCCGCTCGGATTATTACCGTTGCCATTTTCACCAATATTGACGGCCACGCGGCTGGAAGTCACCTGGCTCGTGGATTTTCCATTGAAAATATTATTGGCGTCTACGCCGTTGACCGTGAAGCTGTTGCTGGTGTCGCGCTGGCCGTTGGCCCAGATCGCCTGGTTACCAAGGCCTGCGTTCGACCCCGCCGTGTTCAGCAGGTCCGCGCTGACCCCGGGACTCAGAATGGCGAGCTGTGTAAAGCTGCCGGTTCCGAGCGGCATGTCAGTGATTTGCACTTCGTTCAGCGTGTAGCCGGTCGTGGTATCCGTTTGGTTCAGCAGCGGGGTAGCCTCCACCGTTACGGTCGAAGTCACTGCGCCCGGATTCAGCTTGGCGTTGACGGTAGCCGTGCGGTTGCCCTGCACGATGATTTGCGGATACACGGCGGTCTGGAAGCCGTTCTTGGTGAAGGTTACCTCATACGTGCCGATCGGCAGATCGTTGATGCTGAAGGAGCCATCATTCTTGCTCTGCGCCGTCACTTCAAGATTCGTGGCCAGGGCGCGAGCTTTGACACTGGCCGCTTGCACCACGGCACCGCTGGCGTCCGTTACGGTGCCATTCATGGAACCGAGCGTCTGCTGGCCGGTTGCGAGCGGGGTTAAAAGAATGAGCCCCAGCAAAGCAAAGAAAAGGGCGCGCAAGGAAGACAGAGGAGAAACCAAGACACCAATGCCGACGAACCGCATGGGGGGACCTCCCGTAATGGAAGGTCTTATAGCAAAGGGGAATGGGGAGATTCAAGCCTCAGCGGTGCAAAAAGCGCTTCAATTTGATGAATTTTTCTTCAGGTTCGCAGCAAAAGTCTCGCTAGCCAACGCCGCGGGCGGAGGGAGTCGGCTCGCCATGGGCGCGGCAACGACGGCTCGCCAGCGCTATTCTGTATTCGTGAGACAGGAGAAGAGAGAACCACAGCACAGCGCTGCAGGTCTGTGCGCGGACTGCCAGTTCATGCGCTTGATCGAGTCCGACCGCGGTTCAACCTTCTATTTGTGCGAGCGGTCGGCAACCGATGCAACCTTCGCCAAGTATCCGCGCCTCCCCGTGCTGCAGTGCCCGGGATATGTACCACCCCCTGCAAAGGACGACCCCGCCCGCGATTAGCCTGCAGTTTGATTTATCAGTGGAAAGCTTGGAGTTGTTTGCCCCGCCTGATTCACGATTAGGCGTGACCGGGGCACTGCTGTCCGAACGTCGCAAGAGACTGGATGACGATGCGCACTCCAAATTATTCAATCCCCAGATCCTTGGCCAGCGCCTTCCACTTGCTGTCGACCATCCCTTTCGTCTTCGCATCCATGACGATCTCATCGGGCCAGGGGCGCGCAAAGCCTTCGCTGGCCCACTTGCGCGTGGCATCGATGCCCATCTTTGAGCCGTAGTTCGGCAAGCGCGAGGCATGGTCAAGTGAATCCACGGGACCGAGCGTGAATTGAATGTCGCGCTCCGGGTCAATGTGGTTCAAGACCTTGAGCGTCACATCCCCAATATTCTGCACGTCGACATCTTCGTCGACTACCACGATGCACTTGGTGAACATGGCCTGGCCCAGGGACCAGACGGCGTTCATTACTTTACGGGCCTGTCCCGGATACGACTTTTTGATGGAGACAATCATCAGGTTGTGGAAGATGCCTTCAATCGGCAGGTTGATGTCCACCACCTCGGGGATGGCGAGCTTCATCAGCGGCAGAAAAATGCGCTCCACCGCCTTGCCCATGTAGGCGTCTTCCTGCGGAGGCTTACCCACGATGGTGGTCGCGTAAATCGGATCTTTGCGATGGGTGACACAGGTAACGTGAAAAACAGGATACAGATCTTCCAGCGAATAGAAGCCAGTGTGGTCGCCGAACGGTCCTTCGCTGCGCAGTTCGTCGAGGTTGACGTGGCCTTCGAGAACGATTTCGCTGGAGGCGGGGACCTCCAGGTCAACGGTTTCGCATTTCACCAGTTCGACCGGGGCCCCGCGCAGGAAGCCGGCAATCATATATTCCTCGACATCGGGGGGCGCGGGAACGATGGCGGAAAAAGTGACCGCGGGGTCGGTGCCAATCGCGACGGCAACTTCCATCTTGCCGGATGGTCGCTCGCCCTTGGCCAGAACGCTGCCGCCGGAACTGCGAGCCATGATGTCCACTGCGGCCGACTTTCCCTCGACCGCCGCTCGCATGCGCTCGCGAGCATGTTCCGCCGCCACCTTCTGGCGCTGCCAATGCATCCCGGTCGTGCGCTCGTCGTAGACCTGCATACGGTACATCCCCAGGTTGCGCTTGCCTGATCTTGGGGAGCGCGTCGTGACGCAAGGTAGAGTGATGAATCGTCCGGCATCCTGCGGCCAGCATTGCAGGATGGGGAAATCAAGCAGCGAGAACTCGTCGCGCTGGATCACTTCCTTGCACGGCCCGGTCGACACCGTGCGTGGGAATAGCTTGCCCGCCTCCGCCAGAAGCGGCAGCATTTTGAGCTTGTCGAGGAACCCCTGCGGAGATTTCACATCCATGAACATGCGTATGCGGTCGGCAATCTCGTCCAGGGAATTGACGCCGAGCGCGAGCTTCATGCGAGCGTCGGAGCCGAACTGATTGATGAGGACCTTGCCGCCAGGGTGACCTTTGACGTTCTCGAAGAGAAGGGCTGCGCCGCCCTGAGAGCCTTTGGCGTCGCGACTCTTCGAGACCCGATCGGTGATCTCGGCAATCTCAAGCACGGGATCGACTTCGGTTTGTACGCGCTTGAGTTGGCCGGCGCGATCGAGCGCGGCGATCCACTGGCGAAGGTCGTCGAAGGGCAAAGGCTTCCTCTCTTTGTGACCGACGATTATAAGTGATTTACGGATTGCAAGAATTTCTTTGCCGCGGATTGGTAATAGTGCAGTTTGAGCAGGAGAATCGTATCAGGGCATTGCCTTTCAGGCGTGCCGCATCAGCACCCCGACGGATCCGGCTTTAGCAGCTGTCGCCGTGAATCGTCGCAGCGGCTAAAAGCCGTAACCGTCTCACGCGCTTGCGGCATCGCTGAAGCGATGCCCTGATACGAATCGTTCTTTCCTTCCTTCTCAAACTGCACCATCACCCGCGGATTCACGCGGATGAGCTATTTCCGCTGTTCGAGCTTCACGCTGGCCGTAACCGGCTGGCCATCCCGTAGAACTTTCACTTCCACGATATCCCCCACTTTGCTGCGCCGCAGAGCATCGGTGAAGTCGTAGAGATTCTTAATGGGCTTGTCCCCGAACTGGATCAGGATGTCTCCGGCCTTCAGTCCAGCCTTCGCCGCAGGCGAGATCGGTTTGACGTCGGAAAACTTTACCCCATTCTCGGTTTGTCCGAAGTCCGGGATCGAGCCGAAGTAGGGCCCGTAGCCGCCGCCGCCGCCCGCCGGTGGCTTGTCTTCGGCTACCACCTGGAAGGCGGGCGCCTCCGGCGCGTTCGCCAGTTGCACCGTGACGTTGCCCACTAGATCGAGCAGGCGCGCCGCCGAGGGTGCGTTGATCTTGTCCCAGGTGTCGGACGGCTTGTGGTAATCGGAGTGCAACCCGGAGAAAAAGAAAAGCACCGGAATCTTTTTTGTCACGAACGAGGTGTGATCGCTCGAGGCGTAGCCGCCCGCCGAGTACTCGATCTTGAACGGCGAGTCCTTCTGGGCCTGTTCCAATACTGGCTTGAACGTGGAACCCGTGCCCACTCCACCGATGTAAACCCTGTCATCTTTAATGCGGCCGATCATATCCATGTTGAGCATGGCCACCGCTTTAGCCAGCGGACGCGTGGGGTCCTTGACCCAGGCGGCGGAGCCTAGCAATCCCAGTTCCTCTCCCGCAAAATTCATAAAGAGGATGCTGCGCTTAAGCTGGCCGCGTTGTGGAGCCAGCAGACGCGCCAGTTCGAGCACTCCCGCGGTGCCGCTGGCGTTGTCGTCCGCTCCAGGATGAATTTGCCCGATCTGCGAAGGCGCCAGCGAATCGAAGTTGCCCCGGCCCAGATGATCGTAGTGCGCTCCGACGATGACATATTCATCGCTCTGGCCCGGCAGCCAAGCGAGAACGTTATTCACGGTGGCGCGCGTGGTTTCAATATCGATGTGCAGCGCCAGATGAAGAGTCTCGGGAAACGCGAACGAGGCTGGCTTCGTGCTCGAATTGATCTGCTCCTGCACATCTTTCAGTGACTTGCCGGCGGACTGAAACCACGCCTCCGCCACCGCGTTCTTCACCTGCACGAAGACGATGCCAACATTTTCCGGACCGCTGACGCTGCCGAAGCGCGTCAGCAGATCTTCTTCGCCGTCGCCCAGCTTGCCGTTGACCACCACCACGGCCTTCGCTCCGTGATTACGCGCATTGATCGCCTTAGTGATGAGCTGCGAATGCTGGGTGAGGCCGTGATGGCCGCTCTTTTCCGCGAAGCCCGACGGTTCGTAGCGGAGCAACACCACGACTTTGTCTTTGACGTCGAGCCCGGCGTAGTCGTCGTAGTGAAATTCGTCGGCGGTCGCGCCATACCCCGCGAAGACCAGCGGCCCCGCAACCTGGGCGGACGAGGAAAAGCTGAAGGGGACGAAATCCTGATCGATCTTCAGATCTTTCCTAGCCTCGCCCGTCTGCACCACGAAGTGGTTGTCTGACTTCAAACGCGCTCCGGTGATGACGGTAAAGGGTTGTGCATAGCCGTTCACTCCGGCGGGTTCAAGGCCGAGTTCCTTGTAGCGCTTCTCAATCAGATGCTCGGCGCGGATCAGGCCCTTTGTTCCTGCTCCGCGCCCCTCCATGTTCGGAGCGGCGAGAGCCTTAATGTCGTTGAGATAACGAGTGGGATCAGCCTGTTGGACCGGAGTCGAGGCAGCGGCCAGCAATCCCACCGCGACGACTACCCAGACAAGGCGATGAGGGCGTGCACGATTTGGCATGATTGGCATCCCGTAAACCGAGAATCGTATGAGGTGCGGGGGAACCTGTCAATGAAGAGCACGAGTTACACCCGCGTCAGATCCTTAATTCAGATCTGCGATCCCGGTTTACAATCGAGACGAGATGAAAACGATCGTCGTTGTCCTGCTGATTACACTCTGTGGCCTGACCTCCTGCAGCAAGCCGGCTGCTCCGGCCGCGTCTTCGAACGAGGCGGTTCCAGCGTCGCCGAAATCCCCGGACGCCGCGCAACAGAAGTTGCAGGAATACTCCGGAGTCAACGCCACCGATTGCGGTCGCCTCGACGTGCATGCCGCCGAGGGCCAGTTCAAGACGGCCAGTGACTGCGCTCTGCAAGCCGCCCAGAACAAGCATCCTTTCTACGTCGCCTACGACATGCCGGGCATGACCGTCGGCGCCGCGGGCAACGCCGAGGGCAAACTGTTCACCGTGCAATCGCAGGGGAGCGGCCCCTCGGCGGCATTGACCAGCGGCGCCTGTCCCTCAGCGCTTCGCGTCGCCTCCAGCGGCCGCGTCACCTGCTTCGCTCCCGGCGACATGACCTCGATGGGCGAAAGCCACATGGGGGGAGCCATGCCTCCCGGCATGCCCAATCCACACGCCTCCGGCATGGCCAATCCACACCAGGCCGCTCCGAAACCAAAATGATTTCCCATAGCTCCGGCCACGGCGCGTTCGCCCCTTTTTCTGTCTGTGATCCGAATCACAGCCTTAAGTGACCCCCTTTGTTTGCCTTACGCCCACGCCCGCGGAAAATGGACCTTGTACAGAGGAGTAGGGACCGGACCCGGGATTTGGGGTAAACTCATGGGATTCCGGGACTAATAAGGCCTATGTCATTGCTTTGGCTGCGCTTCGCTCTGGGGTGCTACTTCATCAGCCTGATCTACGCGTTTGTAGCCCTCAGGCGCACCAGCGATCTGTTCAGCCGCATCGCTCTGCATGCCGCCAGCCTGGGCATGGTCTTCCACTTCGTTTCCCTGGTAGAGATCTTCCTCACTGGAAGGTTCGTCTGGGCCTCGGTGCACAACGGAGAATCGCTGCTCGCCTTCATTTCGATGAGCTTCTTCATGCTCATCTATTCCATCTATCACACCACCTCGCCCGGCGTGGTTGTATTCCCAGTCGTGTTCTTCCTGACGTTCGTCGCCGCCGTTGACGAGCAGCCCGTCCTGCTGACATCGTTCGTATCGCACAAGGGATGGCTCATCGCCCACATCATCCTAATCTTCACCGGATATGCCGCGCTGCTGGTGAGCTTCGGCGCCAGCCTGCTCTATCTGTTGCAAGAGCGCCGCCTGAAGTCCAAAAAACCGACCAGTCTGATTGCCTTCCTGCCCGCGCTGGAAGTGATTGACCAGATCGGCTACCGCTCGCTGCTGCTCGGCTTTCCTTTCATGACCCTGGGCCTCATCACCGGCTCCGTCGTAGCCATCACCACTCCGTCGATCGGCCGCGTGGATTTTCTTGATCCCAAGATTCTGCTGTCGGTATTGATGTGGGCCGTCTACATGGTCATGGTCTTCACCCGCTGGAACTCGGGATGGCGCGGGCGCCGCGCCGCCTTCCTCGCCACCTTCGCCTTCGTGGCCGCGCTGGCCGCATGGGCCGCCAACTATTTCTCTGCCATTCACAGGTTCGCTTCATGAGATTCCAGCTCATTGGCGTGAATCACAAGAGCGCGCCGCTCGAAGTCCGCGAGCGCCTGGCCATCCCCGAGTCGCGCCTTCCCGATACTTGCCGCGATCTCGCCGCCTACGCGGGGATTGAAGAAGGCATGGTCATCTCCACCTGCAATCGTGTGGAGATTGTGACCCACACCACCAACGGCCACGCCGACCTCCGCGGATTCCTGCACCAACACTTTCATCTGAAGCCGGAGGAACTCGATCCCCATCTCTACGAGTTCCGCGAGAAAGACGCGGTGCGCCATATCTTCCGCGTGGCTTCGAGCCTGGATTCGATGGTGGTGGGCGAAGCCCAGATCCTTGGCCAGGTAAAGGAAGCCTACGCCACGGCCCGAGCCGTCGGCGCCGTCCGCGGACAACTCGACCAGCTTTTCAGCCGTGCCTTCGCCGTAGCCAAACGCGTGCGCAGCGAAACCGCCGTGGGAACGTCCTCGGTGTCGATCGCATCGGTCGCCGTCGAGTTGGCCAAAAAGATTTTCGGGTCCCTGGAAGGGAAGACCGTCTTCATCGTCGGCGCTGGAAAAATGAGCGAACTCGCCGCCCGCCACCTGATGGCCCACGGCTGCGCTTCCATCTTCGTCGCCAACCGCACTTATGATCGCGCCATCGGGCTGGCGCAGAAGTTCAACGGCCAGGCCATCAAGTTCGACGATCTCTATTCCACTTGCGACCGCGCCGATATCGTCATTACCTCGACCGGCGCTCCTCACGCCATCTTCCGGCGCGAACACGGAGAACAATTTCTTTCCCGCCGGAAAAACAAGCCGATGTTTTTCATCGACATCGCCGTTCCCCGCGACGTCTCGCCTGAAATGGCCAAGCTTGACGGCATCTTCACTTACGACATGGACGACCTGCAGCAGGCCGTCAGCAGCCACGTCGCCGACCGCCGCAAGGAAGCCGAACTCGCCGAAGCCATCATCACCAGCGAAGTCGAACGCTTCGAAGCCCGCCTGCACACGCTCGACGTAGTGCCGACCATCGTGTCGTTGCAGGATCATCTAGAGACGATTCGTCAGGCGGAAATCGACCGCGTGCGCGGCCGCCTGGGCCAGATGACACCGGAGCAGGAAATCGCGGTCGAAGCTCTGACCCGCGGCATCATCAACAAAGTCATGCACACTCCCATCACGACACTGAAGACCGCGGCCAAAGAGTCGGAGGCGACGACGGTGGTCGACGTCGTGCGGCGGCTGTTTAACCTGCAGGTCAAAGAGAAAAAAGAAGCGGCGCAGTCGACCAACAAGAGAGACAACGTAGGGACACGGGACTAATGCCCACCCTCCGCATCGGCTCCCGCGGCTCGCAACTCGCGCTCTGGCAGGCGAACCACATCTCCGCACTTTTGCGCGCCCGCGGGCACGAAGTCGAAATCGAAATCATCCACACCACCGGCGACAAGATCACCGATGTCGCTCTCGCCATGGTCGGTACGAAAGGCATGTTCACCAAGGAGATCGAAGAAGCCCTCGCCGCTGGCCGGGTCGATCTCGCCGTCCATTCGCTAAAAGATCTGCCCACTGAACTCTCGCCAGGATTCGAAATCGCCGCCATCACCGAGAGGCAAGATCCGCGCGACGCCTTTTGCTCACGCCACTACGCAAAGATCGAAGACCTGCCACAAGGCGCGCGCGTCGGCACCTCCAGCCTGCGCCGCCAGGCGCAACTCAAAGCGATCCGCCCCGATCTCGACATTCATCCCCTGCGCGGCAACGTAGACACGCGCCTGCGCAAGCTCGAACAAGGGGAATACGACGCCATCATCCTGGCCTCAGCCGGGCTGAATCGCCTCGGCAAAACCGAGTTGATCAAGCAGATTATCCCCGCCGAAATCATGTGCCCCGCCGCCGGGCAGGGAGCGCTCGGCATCGAGATCCGCCAAGCCGACGCCGCGACGCGCGAACATCTGGATTTCCTGAACGATCCCGCCGCCCGCGCCGCGACCACCTGCGAACGCGCTTTGCTGAACCGCCTCGGCGGCGGCTGCCAGGTCCCCATCGGCGCCTTTGCGGAAATGCGCAACGGCACACTGCATCTCGAATCGATCGTCGCCGACCCTGATGGCTCCCAGTTGCTGCGCGACTCGCGCGACGGAAGCGATCCCGAAAGACTGGGCAAGGATGCCGGTACAGCCCTCCTTGCCCGTGGCGGCGACGAAATTCTCGAAGCCGTCTACGGTCGCGGCCTAGCGGTGCCTCCGCAACCGTGATCAAGACCGGCGCGAAGCCGTCAGGGTCCCGAAAGCCCCCGAGCGATTTCGCGGCAAGCTATTCCTTCAGGTCAACATGCTGCACGTCTTCGATCGGATGTCCCAGGAACCGGGCGCCGAGGCGGCGGAATTTTTCCACGGAATCGGTGGCGAAGAACTTGAGGCGGGGAGCGGCGCGCCGTTCTTCCGCACCCGCGGCCGGCACGAGTTGCAGAAGGTGGGAAGCGACCGCATGGGCGGTAGATTCGGCGGAGTCCACAAGGCTCACGTGAGCCGGCGCCTCGCGATGCAGCAGCGCTTTGAGCAGCGGGTAGTGAGTGCAACCGAGAACCAGCACGTCGGCGTCGTCGAAGCCATCCGCGAAAGCCTCCGCCAGATAGATGCGCGCTACCTGCTCGGTGACCGAATGCTCAACCCATCCTTCCTCGACCAGCGGAACCAGCAGAGGACAAGCTTTTTCCCGGGCGCGCAGGCCGCGGGCTTCCAGGGCCTTGCGGTAGGCGTGGCTGCTGACGGTGGCCTCGGTTCCCACTACAACGATCTTCCGATTTTTCGTTGCCGCGGCGGCAGCCTCCGCTCCCGGTTCAATCACGCCGACCACGGGCACGTGGGCCGCCGCTTTGATGCGGTCCAGCGCCAGCGCGGTCGCCGTATTGCAGGCGATCACCAGCATGTCGGCGCCGTGGGATTCAAGGTAATGCGCGGCTTCAACCGCGTAGCGGGCCACGGTCTCCACCGACTTCGATCCGTAGGGCAGGCGGGCGGTGTCGCCGAAGTAGGCGTAATCCGCCGCAGGGATGACTTCAAGTAAAGCTTTAAGAACGGTCAGCCCGCCAAAGCCGGAATCAAATACGCCGATGGTGGGACGGCGTCCCGCCCTGGAGCGCTCTCCCGCGCGGTCCTCAGCGCTCATTGCTCATTCATCTCGTCCCGAGGAAACTTCCGCGCTGCGGTGGCATTTCGACTCACTTCGGACATTACGCGCTCGGCGCAGCACGGCCCCGGAGGTATCGGCGCGCCGTGCGGGCAAGTCTGCGGATGGCCCAGGAAAGCGCATATCTTGTCCGTCGCTTCCGGCGACAGGATGTGCTCGAACTTGCAGGCTTGCTGCTCGATTTCGGATTCGCTGTCCATGGCCAGGCTGTCAGTGAAGAGCCGCTCGGCCAGTCGATGGCGCCGGATGATGCTGCCCGCGCGTTCGCGGCCCCGCGGCGTGAGTTCCACAATCAGCGTGCCATCGCCCGACGATGCCGCCACCGGCTTGAGCGCTTCGTGGCAGGGATTCACGAACGGCTTGTGGTCGTGCGGTTGCGGAGGATGGGGAGTCGAGACCACCAGTTCCATCTCGATCATCTTTTCAATGGCCAGGCTCACCGGCAGCGCGCCGTGCACTTCCATGCGTTCGACCTCGGCAATCTCACCGTGCTCGGCCAGCACCCAGAGTTCCTCCAGGACCTCGTCGAGCTGTTCTTCGTCGGCCATGGAGAAGACTTCCTGCGATGCGATCTTGCCATGATGCAATTCAATGCGCCGGTCGGCCAGGCGCGCCACCACCGGATCGTGCGTGACCATTACGATCGTGCGTCCCTGGTGGTGAAACTCGCGCAGCAGCCGCAGCACGATTTCTTCGTTTTGCGCATCCAGATTGCCCGTGGGCTCGTCGGCCAGAATGATTCGCGGATCGTTGATCAACGCCCGGGCAATGCACACCCGCTGCTGTTCTCCCCCGGAAAGCTGGGAAGGAAGATGATGCGCGCGATCGCCCAGTCCCACTCGCGACAGCGCTTCGGCCGCTTCCTTTTCGTCGGTCATGCTGTGAAAGTACTGCGCCAGCATGACGTTCTCGATCGCGGTGAGGAAGGGAATCAAGTGAAACTGCTGAAAGATGAATCCAATTCTCTCCGCCCGCACGCGGTTCAAGTCGGCGGAAGAGATGCCGGCAACGTTCTCGCCATCGAGCCAGATCTCACCCGACGAGGGACGATCCAGGCACCCGATCAGATTCACCAGCGTCGATTTACCCGAGCCCGACGGCCCCATGATCGACAGCCATTCTCCCTGCGCGACGTGCAGGGAAATGTGGTCGAGAGCGTGGATGGAGCCGGCGCCGTTATCCTTGCCCGCTCCATTCTCCGCTTCCTTGGCCGGATAAAGCTTGGTGACATTCTTGATCTGAATCATCTCACTCTCCCCTCAGAATAACCGCCGGCTGCACCCGGCGCAGCAGCGAGATTGGGAGGATCGCCGACAACAACGTCACCGCTATGCTACCAGCCAGAACCAGGGGCAGGACACTGAAACGTGGCTCGACCGAAGCGTGGAAGTTAACTCGACCGATCCAGGCCGCGATGCCGATGCCGACGAGGAATCCGATGAGCGCTCCCGCCGCGCCCAGGGCCGCGGCTTCCGCCGCGAAGAACCCGTTGAGTAAGCGCCCCGAGGCGCCCAGCGCTTTCATAATGGCGAAATCGCGCCGCCGGTCGAATACCCAGCCCATCAGAGTGGAAAGCACACACAGCGCTGCCGTCAGAATAATCAACGCGGCGGCGGCCAGCAGAGTCGCGCGGGTTTTCCCCAGGACGCGCGCCTCGCCTTCCATAATCTGCCGCACCGGGCGCACGTCGGCCGCCGGAATCGCCCGCGTGAGTTGGCTCATGATCGCGGCAACTTCGGCCGGGGAGCCGCTCGCGGCAACCTCAATCGTCGATGGCTGAACCCCCGTCCACACCACGAAGTCAGCCAGCGAGACGTAAATGCGACTGTCTTCGGCAGCTCCGGTCTCAACCGTGCCGGCCGGGGTGAGGCGCAAAGTTCGACCCTGAAAGCTAAGGTCGAAGGGCTGCTTCTTCGGCGCCACCGCCGCCAGCGCCCGCACGCCGATCAAGGCCTGCTGCGCAGCCGACGGCCAAGCGCTCACCGACCACCACCGATCCAGTTGCCGCACTCGCTCAAAGTCCGTGCCGGCCACCACAATGGACTGGCCGTCACTGGTGCGGGCTACAACCAGTCCAAACGGCGCCGCAATGCCGCGCCCCGCCAGAACCGCATCCACGCGCGCCAGCGCGTCCGCGGGAAGGGAAGCGCCATCCTTGCCGACGAGAATTAGATTCGCTCCGTAGTTGCGGAACTCGCGCTGCAACTTTGCCTGCACGTCGACGTAAAGATTCAGCATCGCTGTAGCCACCGCCGCCGCCACCACCATGGCGAACAACGCCGATGCGGCCCGCCCCCGGCGCAGGATCGCCGCCCGCACCAGCATGCGCAAGAACATCGAAGTATGCGGAGCGTGGGCGCGGCTGGCCGCGACGTCCCGCGCCGAGCGCGACCCGGGCGCGCTCATAATTCACCTCGCAGCGCAAACACTGGATCGAGCCCCACCGCGCGCCGGATGGCCGCGGCACTGCCCGCAAAAGTCACCATCACCGCGATTGCCAGAATCACGGGCAACAGTACGGGCGGAATCGAAATCTGCGAATTGAAAATGGACCGGCCAATCTGGTGAGCCAGCAGCCCGCCCGCGGCGAAGCCGACCAGCCCGCCGATCAGGGCCAGCAGCGTGGCTTCGGCAAAAAAGATCGAGGCGATTGCGAGCCGTCCCGCGCCCAGAGCTTTCATCAGACCGACCTCGGCGCGCCGCTCGAAAATGGCTGTGGCCATGGCTGCCGACACCGCCAGCGCCGACGCAAAAAGCGCGGCCAGCGTGATCAGAAAGATCAGGCCCTCGATGCGCGTGAGCACCGCGCCTTCATTCTGCGCAACCTGACGAATCTGCTCCGCGTGTGAGTGGGGAATGGCCTCCGCCAACTGAAAAGCGATCGACTGCGGATACGGCGAGCAGTACCAGCGATCATAAATCGGTCCGGACAAGCTTTTGGGATCGCGGCGGGCCAAGGCGTCTTCCGGCTTGGTCAGGGCGCTCACGAATACGCGGCGAACCGCGCCGGGCTTGCCCAGAAGATCCTGAGCCAGTGCAAGCGGGGCCACGATCTGGTCGTCTTCCGCGCCCCCGGTCGAAAGAATCCCGCTGACGTGCAACTGGCGTCCCGCGACCGTAATTCCATCGCCAGCCTTCTCCCCCAAATGTTTGGCCAGCCTTTCCCCGAGAAGAACATCGCTCGAGTTGTCTGCGGGCCAGGCGCCGGAGACCTTCCACCACGGGTCCGTGCTGCGGACCCCGGTGGTGAAGCTCTCTTTGCCGAAGGAAAGCTGCTTGGCAAAATAAGTTCCCAGCAGGGTCGCGTCCTGCCGCTTCCCCCCCTGCTCGATCACCACGTTGACCGGCAGCATGGGAGCGAAACCAGTAATGTTGTTGTGCCAGAACGTGCCTTCGATCTTGGGCAGATCGGCTTCGTTGAGGAAAGCCCCATCGCTCGGCGGCTTAAGATTGACGCCGCCGATTTCCACGTCGAGCGTATCTTCCTGCGGAGTGACGATCAGGTTGGCGCCGATGGTGCGCAGTTCGCGGTTGATCTTATCGCCGATGTCGGTCGCGACTGCGATCATCGCCGTGGCCACCGTCACGCCCAGGGTGATGGCCGCACCCGCCAGCAATTTGCGCCGCTTCTGGCGCCGGAAGGATTCGTAGACGAGCCGCGCGAACATCGGTTACGGTTGCGCGAACATGCGGCTGCCGGCCGCGATGTCCGCCTCCTGAATGATGACCGCATCCGCAGTCTCCGTCGCTTTCAGCGGAATCGGATTGCAGCCCCCTGCCGTACCGACCGATTGCGGGTTGATGGGCGCGCCGCAGTTCTTGCAGACCACTCCGTTCGCGGTTTTATAAAAGCCCACCGCGCCACAGATCTCGCAGGCGTCGAACACCGTGGCGATCTTTCCATCGGGCTTCTGGTAGAGCCAGAAGCGGACCTGCGTGCCGTTTTCCAGCGCCTGGAAGCGGTGCAGGTCCCCGTCGGAAACCTGGGCCAGCGGAATCTTCACCTCGCCTTTGGTGAACGTGACCTCGGTGGCGGGGGAGAGGGCGCTCACACTCTGGGAATAAATAAATTCGGCCGTAACCAGCGCAATGAACACGAACGAGAACGTGTACACCGAGGCCATCCACAGGCGCTCGCGGCGCGCGCTCCACGCGGCTTTGCGGCGCTCCGCAGGAGAAATCGAGTCGGGTATCGGTTCGCGGCGCTTGGCATCAAACAGCACCATCAGAGCCGCCAGGGCAAAGATGGTTACTACAAAGAACCACTCATTGCTGACAATCGGACCGATGATCGCCATCTCCCGCTTGGAAGAGGGAATCACCCCGCTTTCCGAAAGTTCGTGCAACCCGGAGATCAGCAACTGCGCCGCCACCAGAAACAGGATCGCGGTGGTAACCCGGAAAAACTTCTGCAGGTTGATGCGCACGCTGCCCTTGACGAACATCACGCCAAATGCGATGGCCGCCAGCACCCCCAGCAGCGTTCCGAGGAAGCTCATCAGTTCGGTCGAGTTCAGCGAGACCGCGGCCAGCATCAGCACGGTTTCCGCGCCCTCGCGCAGCACCATCAGGAAGATGAAGATGAAAAGGCCGAACCAGGCGTCATTGCCCGCCAGCAGCCCGATCTTGCCCTCGATCTCGCCCTTCAGCTTGCGCCCCGTCTTCATCATGAAAATAACCATGGTGACGACGAAGAAGGCGGCCACCAGCATGATCCAGCCTTCGAACACGTCCTCGTTCAGGTGAGTACGGGAAATGACGATGGCCACGCCAATGCTGCCCAGAAAGGCCGCAGCCAGCGCCGCGTACACGGTCTTGCGCAGCTCCTGCCGCCCGATCTTGGTCAGGTAAGCCAGGGTGATGCCGACGATCAGCGCGGCCTCAACCCCTTCGCGCAGCGTAATGATGAAGGCCTGAATCATTTAAGGGACGGCTACCATTTTGAAAATGAATTTCAATTTCAACTTCAAGGATAGTCCCGCTCCGCCAGAGGCGTCAATCCGCCGCCGCACAACCGCCTGTGATTCGGATCACACGGCGCAATTTCGCCCTTGAAATGCGCTTGGTTGCAGGGAAGGGTTAGGCAGTCTGATCCTTCTCCGAATCCGGCTTCGCATCCGGCGATGATCATCCCGTATAGAGCTCAGAGCCTTTTCAGGAACGCATTCGCCTCAGCCACGCGCGGAAACAGTTTTTCCTCGGCCTGAAACTCCGCCGAGTGCACGCATCGCCGGCTCCCCCGCAGCTTCACCGGATGCTTCAGATGCAGCATCTCGTGGTAGACGATGTATTCCAGCACATACGCCGGCACGGCGAAATGGTCGAACACGCGGCTGATGATGATCGCGTTGTGCGCCGGATCGTAGTGCCCGAGAATGCGCCGAGTCCGGGTCTGGCTCCAGCTCATCCGCGGGCGCGCCATCAGCCCATGAAAAAATCGCGTATTCAGTTCCTCGAAGACCGTATCCAGGTCATACACAATCCCGCGCGCCGAGCGCAGCCGCTTCCAACCGCGCATCTGACGAACGAGATGCGTCTTGCGCACGATCTCGTGGCTGGCGATATATTTGCGGTAACGCGCCGCCTGTCCGCGATCAATGGGCTGGCGATACATCTTGGCCAGCAGAATATGCGCAATAGCCCGAAGGACAGCGTCCGGTGCGCCTTCCAGCAGATCCGACAGCCGCACTAGCAGGCGTCCGTCTCGCAACCGAATCGTGTTGTTGACGTTGGCAAAGGCGAAGAATTCAATCCTCAGCTCGGGAAGGGAAGCCGCGAGACGAAGGTCCCTGTAAGTTTTCTGGAAGATTTCGAGCAGTCCTTCGCGCACGGTGAGCCTAGGTTAGCACGGCGCAGCTAGTCGCTGGTCTCGGCCGCAACTCTGCCCTTGGCTTTGTTTTGGGAGGGTGCGGCTCACCGCCGCGCCGTAGACGTCTGTTCACTCCGGCCTCCCGCCATTCTTCGCGTTCGACCCCGAATTCAGTTTCTTATGCTTGGCCGCCTCTTCCTGATCGGCCAGCAGTTTGCGATGGTCGTCCGCCGAGCTGTCCAGCGTGTCGAGAAGGTTGGTCAGCACAAACTCGTATTCACTGGCCTCGGCAGGCGAAACGTCGGCGGCATCCTTGAGCGCCCGCAGCTTGGCCTCAAACTCGGTGTCGGCCGCGATGATCAGCTTCAGCGGCTTGCGAATGTCGTCTTTGCGATCGACGTAGGTATCGATGTTGTCGTTGAGTTCGTCATACAGCAACTGGAAGTCGTCCAGTTTGTCGTGCGTCTGCTGGGCCCGATCCTTGGTCTTGGGGTCGCTCCGCATCTCCTCCAGTTTCACCAGCCGGGCCCGGGCAAACTGGACGTAGAGCGAGAGACGCTGCTGCGGTTCCCAACTGACATCGCGAATCTGGTCGATTTCGGACTGCGTCAGGGGATCATGATGCCGTTGGGCCAAGACCGGGGAGCTAGCCGCCAGCACCAGGACAACGCCGACCCAGGAACGGAGTGGGGAAACAGTCATTTCGCACCTTTCGGAAACATGGCGGCGAGCAGATCGTCGCGCACGCGTTGCAAGTGACTCAAGGCGTCTCGCAAGGGAGCCTGATCGCTCATAGCGAGGCCGTTCATGATCTCGGTGAGCCTGCGGGCCATCATGCGCACCGCAATTTCCGTTTGTTTTTCATGCTTATGCGATTGAATCGCGTAATCCCGGGCCAGTTCAGAATAGGCCACAACGTCGGTCAACGGGACTTGGGCCTGAGCGTCTTCCGCAGCCGCGTAGAGCTTGTCAGTCGCAGCCAGCTGCTGCTTCGCGATCTCGAGGCACAGGTGAGGCCGGTCGCGGATGCTGGTCGAAGAAAGCCGCGCTTTCAACTCTTCGACCGTGGGTTCCGGGCGGGGCAGCGCGTTCGCGATCAAGCCACTTGCCAGAACGACCAGCGCTACATAAACCAGCACGACCACGGCGCGCACTCGAAATGGGCACCCCAACCACCGCATGATCCAAATTCCCTCGTTACTTTTTCGGCTCAATGGCAATCAGCCGATGCGTCGCCTGCCATTCCTGGTCAGGATCCTTGCCCTTGGCCGTGTTCAGGAAGAGATGATAATTAGCCACCGCCTTCTTGTAATCCCTGAGATGGTCGTAGGCCGAAGCCCGCATAAAGTAGGTTGCGGGGACCTCGGGCAGAAACTTCGCCCGAACCTCGAGCGCTTTGATGGTCAGAGCGTAATTCTTGTTTTCGCCGGCCGCGAAGGCCAGGTCGCCGTACGCCTCGCCGAGGTCGGGCTTGAGTTTCACCGCGGCAAGGAATTCCTGCTGCGCCTCGGGAAACTTTTTCTGTCGCAGCAGGCTCTGCCCCAGGCGGCGGTGCAGTTCCGCATCGTTAGGGTGGGCCGCGATCAGTGCCCTGTACGCGGCTTCAGCCTGGTCATTCTTTCCCGCGGTCACATACAGATCGGCGAGGTCGCTCTGCACCGAAAGGTCGCCCGGAGCCAGCTTCGCGCCAGCCTGCAGTTCGGCGATGGCCTCATCGTTTTTGCTCTGGGCAGCGAGGACTCGTCCCAGCTGGATGTGCGCCGCCGCCTGCTCGGGATGTGCCGCCACCAGTTCGCGCAGATATTGCTCGGCTTCGACAAAGCGGTGCCCGCGCATGTAGACGTTGGCTAATCCCGTAAGTGCATCCGAGGTGGGATCGAGCGCCAGCGCATCTTTGTATTCCTGCACTGCGTCAGCGAACTTTCCCTGCTCTTCGAAAACAAGCCCAGCGGCCAGGTGTGGTTCCGGATCCTTGGGTTGCAAGGCCGCAGCCTGGCGGTAGGCCGCGATGGCATCCTCCGGCTTGGTTGGTTCGATCACCTGCGCCAGAGAGAGCCACGCCCGCGCTTGACCTTCTGCGACGTTACTTGAGGGCTTGAGCTGTGTGGCCGCGCGCAGGAACTGCTGGGCGTCAGGCTGACCGGTCCTGGCCAGCTGAAGTCCCAGATTCAGGTTGGATTCAAAAACGTCGGGCTTCGCCGCCACCGACTTGCGATAGGCGGCAATGGACTCGTCAACCTTGCCCAGGCCGTTCTCCACAAAGCCGAGATCGAACCACGCCACATAGCTTGCACTATCGCTCGCCACTACTTTGCGCAGCAGGGGTTCGGCTGCGGTGTAGTCCTGTTTCTGAATGAATTGTTCCGCCTGCGTGAGTTCGGGCGGCGGCGCAGTGGTTTCGCGAATTCGGATGTGCCGGATGGTCTCGCTGGAATCGGGTCCGGTCTTGCGATGAATCGTTTCGGTGGATGTGGTGGGCTTGGCGGGAGAGTCTTCCGACTGCGACTGCTTTCCCGGCGGCGCGTCCGAGTGGGGAGTTTTCGAGCATGGCGAAGAGGAGGGCGAAGAAGATGGCGAAGACGATTGTGCTAGTGTTTGAGATGCCGGCGGAGTCGCACTCGCGCCCTGAGCGCCAGCGCATGGGCACCCTGCCACTGTCGCCAGTAGCGCGGCAGCCAGGAGTCTAGGAGCGGCCATTGGAACGCGATGCACCATTACCGTTCAGGATACGCGCCAGATATTTACCCGTGTAGGAACCGGATAATTTCGCGATGGCCTCCGGCGTACCGGCTCCGACCACCTTACCCCCGCGATTCCCGCCTTCAGGGCCAAGATCAATCACCCAGTCGGCGGTCTTGATGACCTCGAGATTGTGCTCGATCACGACGATCGATCCTCCTGCTTCAATAAGACGGCGAAAGGCGGCCAGGAGTTTGCTCACGTCGTCAAAATGCAGGCCGGTCGTAGGCTCGTCGAAAATGTAGAGCAGGCGCCGCTTGCGCCGCGCATCGTCGCTCGCGGCGCCGGATCGTCCCATATCTCGCGACGCCGGCTGCAGATGTGCGGCCAGTTTCATGCGCTGGGCTTCGCCACCGGAGAGGGTCGTCGCCGATTGCCCCAGACGCAGGTATCCCAGACCCACTTCCTCCAGCGAGCGCAGCTTGTCGGTGATTTTGGGTGCTTCGGCGAAGAACTTCAGAGCCTCTTTCACCGTCAGGTTCAGCACTTCGTGAATGTTCTTACCCCGGTAGCGCGCCTCCAGCACTTGCGGCTTGTAGCGCGTGCCTTTGCATTCCTCGCAAATCAATTCCACGTCGGCCAGGAATTGCATTTCCACCGTGACCGTCCCATCGCCCTGACAAACTTCGCAGCGGCCTCCCGGAATGTTGAACGAGAAATGCCCCGCGCTGAAGCCCCGTTTCTTCGATTCGGGCAGGGAAGCGAACAGGTCGCGAATGGCGTCGAATGCCTTGATGTAGGTGACCGGGTTCGAGCGCGGAGTGCGCCCGATGGGCGACTGGTCAACCAGCACCGCTTCTTCGATGAACTGGTCGCCCTCCATGCTCTCCCAGGTTGCCGCCGACCCCCCGGTCGTCGTCCCGTTCGAAGTCCCGCTCGAAGACTGCTGCTTGGCCTGGGCCAACGCCCGGTAGAGCACCTGGTGGAGCAACGTGGACTTTCCCGAGCCGGAAACGCCGGTGATCGCGACAATCATGCCCAGGGGAATGCTGATGTCCACGCCTTTCAGATTGTTGGCGCGCACGCCGCGAATCCTGATCTGCTGCGCTCCCGGCTTACGGCGCACGACCGGAGGCTGAATGCGCAGGTCCTCCGAGAGATAACGTCCCGTCAGAGAAACCGGATTATGCAGGATCTCATCGTACGTCCCCTCGGCGACCAGTCTGCCCCCATTCTCCCCCGCCCCCGGACCGAGGTCGAGAATGCGGTCGGCGGCGCGCATGATGTCGGGATCGTGCTCGACCACCAGGATCGTGTTTCCCAGATCGCGCAAGTTGTGAAGAATCTTGATCAGCCGGTGGGTATCGCGCGGATGCAGCCCGATCGACGGCTCATCCAGCACATATAGCGTGCCCACCAGGCGCGAGCCCAGCGAAGTCGCCAGCTGGATGCGCTGCGCCTCGCCGCCGGAGAGCGTCGAAGAAAGACGATCGAGCGTCAAGTATTCCAGACCTACATCGTTCAGAAAACGCAGCCGCTCGCGAATCTCCTGCAACAGTTTGTCTGCGATCTCCGCCTCCTCCAGCGTCAACTCCACCTGCCCAAAAAAACGGTAGGCGTCCTCCACGGTGAGCGCTGAAACCTCGCTGATATTGCGGCCGTTGATCTTGACCTGCCGGGCTTCGAGTCGCAACCGGGTTCCGTTGCAGGCCGAGCACAGAGAATATCCCCGATAGCGGCTGAGGAAAACGCGGACGTGCAGTTTGTATTTCTTGCGCTCGAGATAACTGAAGAATCCCCGCACCCCGAGGAATTTTCCTTCGCCGTTGAGCACCAGATTTCTGTGCTCGTCCTCGAGCTCCGCCCACGGCACATCCAGCGGAATGCCCGCCTGCTTGGCATAGCGCTTCAGATCGGTGAACAGAGGACGATACTTGGGCTTGGTCCAGGGTTCAATCGCGCCCTCACCCAGCGTTTTCATCTTGTCCGGGATGACGAGATCAAGATCAAAATCAATGGTGTTGCCGAATCCCTGACAACGCGGGCAAGCCCCGTATGGATTGTTGAAGGAGAAAAGCCGCGGCTCCGGTTCCTCATATCGAAGGTTGCAATGCTTGCACTCAAACCGCTGCGCAAACCGCAGTGTGGGGCGGACACTCCGGTCTTTCGCCGTTGCTGTTGCCTCGGCCTCTTCTTCATTCTCCGGAATCTCAAAAATCACTTCTCCCGATTCCCGATAAGCCGTTTCTATCGCATCCACCAGGCGTGAGCGCACCTCCGCCGAAACGACCAGCCGATCGACCAGCACATACACCGGCTGGCCAAAATCAACATCAATCAGCGACTCCGGCGCAGAAAACTCAAAAACTTGCCCTGCCTGGTACAGCCGGTTGAACCCCGCTTTCCGCAAGTCAAAAAGCCGCGTCTTCAGCGCATCGTTAAGCTGCGCATTAGGCGCGGGTGCCCCAGGTCTCGACGCCTTTGCGAGACCTGGGTTCTTCTTTCCTCTGGATAGCCGCTCGCCCTTGGCCCCCGACTCCGGGTTCGGGGTACCGTTCCGCTGCAGAGGGAACAGCACTTGCAGCCGCGTCTCCGGATCGAGCGCCAGAATCGCGTCCGCGACCTCGTCGACCGTATCCTTCTTTACCTCGCGCCCGCAGTTCGCACAATACGTCCGGCCGACGCGGGCAAACAGCAATCGCAAATAATCATAGATCTCAGTAGCCGTCGCCACCGTCGAGCGCGGGTTGCGCGTAGTATTTTTCTGCCTTATAGCAACCGCCGGGGCAATCCCATCAATCGTATCGGCGTCAGGTTTTTCGATTCGCTCCAGAAATTGACGCGCGTAGGCCGAAAGCGATTCCACGTATCGCCGCCGCCCTTCGGCGTAGATTGTGTCAAACGCCAGCGAAGATTTGCCCGAACCGGAGACCCCGGTCACAACCGTCAACTTATTGTGCTGGACCTCAAAATCAATGTTTTTGAGGTTATGAACGCGGGCGCCGCGTACAACAATGCTTTCCACGGGCGTCGTGTCAGGGTGTGTAGAGTCGGAGGACATCGGGTCTGAAGCCGGAACGGCCCTCACGCCCGCCACGAGCGAGCGCGCTCAGTGGGTGCGGCGAAGGCTACCGAATCTTTCTATTATAAGGCAAGGAAACGCGCATTGCTTCGTTGCCGGTCACCCTGGCGGCAACAACGAATTCACCATCCGGAGGGGTATGACAATCAAAGCGAGGAGCAAACCGACCCCCACTCCCGCGAGAAAAAACTTCACGGCGGTGGCCAAGTCGTAGCGGGGCTGTAGTTCCGTGTGCACTATATGCTCTCATCGAAGCGTGTAACCAAAGCGCGGGAGGGCAACCACCAAGCCCTCCGCGCGCGACGATAACGGCACGCCATTTCACTACTGGAGAATCAAAAGCTGCCTACGAGGCCGCCTCAATATTCTCCACGTGAATCACGTTGGTGTTCATGTCCAGCTTGCCCGTGACCTTCACCTGTTTGCCTTGGAACTGCTTGGCTTTTGCCTGGTCGTCGAGCTGGTAGCTTACGTTCGCTTCGGTATCCTTCAGCACGAGCCTGCCTTTCTCCTTCACAATGGTTCCAGTAAAAGGCTTGGCTTCCTGAGTCTGCATGTCGTCCTGCTGTTGGGCAGCGGTTGGTTGTTGAGCATCACGTGGGGTCTGTTGCCCCTTGGTCTGCGCCCCAAGGGTTAATATGCCCGACGCGAAGATCAGCACGACTGCGAGCCGCGTCAGAGAATTTTTCATCGCGAACCTCCGGGAGATAGGATGGGTCTTTCTTCCTTCGGCGCCCTGCACGATCTGTGCCAATCAACGGAGTTGCTGTGCTTCCTAGCACATACGTGGCGCAGTCACTGCTCGAGTCAGGCGGCGGCACCCGTAAATTGTCGCCAGTGTAAGGAAGTTCTGGCATCAGGAAACCTCACCGGGCCCACTTCGCGCGCATGGAAAAAGTTACACAGCGCAATAGCGGCTCTGCTCCGAGCTAATGTCTATCGCATCCTGATATATGCCGTCGCAGCAACAAGTTCGTCGTTTGGCAACCATTGTGCTTGCAGAGCAGGAGAACCTGGGCCCCTGCAAACCTGCGTGGTCTTGTATCTTGCGTTCGCGCTCGTGTCTTCCGTGGGCACGCGACGACGGGAGGAAGGAGTGTGAGGACAATGGACAGTACTGCTGCAGCCTATGGAATCTATCCTGATGCGGTGGAGGTGACCGAGGTCGTGCGCACGCTGAATGGTGCAGGTTTTGAAAGTGAAAGCATCTACCTCATGCTTGCACCCACGCATCCCATTGCCACCGTCGTGCGCGATGCCAATATTCTCAATGTCGAGCGTGAAACCAGTGCCGTAGCCGCAGGCTTGATCGGATGGCTCTCCGAGTTTGGGGCCGTCGTGATTCCATCGATCGGTTTCTTCATCCGTTCGCAGACGTTCCTTCATGCGCTGCTGGCGGCCAGAGATGCGCCGGCGCTGTGCGGCAACTCCCGTACCCTCGCTGGCTTGGGTTTCCCGGACCGTGACGCGGAACGGTTCGAGACGCAGTTGCAGCAGACAGGGTTTCTGGTCTATGTCGCCTCAATGGAAATGGCACAACTAAAGTGGGCGCTTCAATTGCTTCGATTCACGGGCGCGCAGGAAAGTGCCACCTTAGAAAATGAACTCGGCGCGCCAGCGGTGGCCTGAGTTCGCGTTTCGCGAAAGCGCCGGGTGTCGTGAGGAAATACGTTGCGAGCAAGGTCTCTACGAACCTTGCTCAGTCAGAGATGCCGTCATTTTCCTGATCGCGCCGCTTTCCGTAGCGAATGGCGAAGCTGAATCCAAAAACCATGATAGCGACCGGCGGCGCCAGCATTACCAGGATGGCCCGGTTCAGCGCCCGCTGACCTTCCTTGGGCGTAGCCTTGGCCGTCGCATAACACATGGCGCAGCCCTGGGCGAACGCGGGCGCAGTCCACAGCGCCACCAGCAACAGCAGGAAAGCCAGACGAGATTTCCCCGAATGTTTCACTCTTACTTCACTCCCAGCGTCAGGACGCGTCCCGCGTCCGGGAAGAAAAAGAAGTACATGATGATGAAGCACGCCGTTACCGAGAACACCAGCATCCAGCGCATCAAAGCAGTCTCAAACTTCAGGTGCATGAAGTAGGCGATGATCAGCGCCGACTTGATGATCGACAGAACCAGCAACGCCTCGAGCATGCGCACCGGTTGGAAGATCTGCTTATATCCCAGCACTACCTCGATGCCGGTCAATACCAGCAAGGCTCCCCACACCCAGAAATACTGTCCCTTGCTGTCGTCATGCGTTGCGGCGTCGTGCATTTGAGAATCCTCTCAGTGAATTGTCATCCTGAGGCAGACGTTTTGCCCGCCGAAGGATCTGGGCTAGCCCCGCGAATCGTCGCGTTCTTTGCGACGCACGCGCGTTTGGCTCGCTTCCCTACGTGATCTTGGTCGACATCAAATACACCAGCGGGAAAATAAACATCCACACTAGATCAACGAAGTGCCAGTACAAACCGCAGATTTCCACATCGTGCGCGTCATAGTCCTTCGGCTTGAGGAACAAGATCACCGCCGCCACCAACAGTCCGATTCCCAGCACGTAAACGGGATAGTGGAATACGTTGCCTGACGGAATCAGCAGCGCGGCCGCAATCCAGATCACCGCCAGAACGGGCAAAAACCATTTGCGAAACGCGATCACTCCCAAATAGATCACGCCGATGGTCACGTGAAGCATGTGCATGGCCGTCAGCCCAAAAAAGGCCTGCGGAAACTGCGGCACGTTCTTCGAAATGTCGGCCAGTTCGCCGGAAGCGCCCGCCGATTTGACGCCCAGCAGCGTCACAAAACCCGGAATGGTCAGCCCCTCCCCGATCAGCTTGCTCCACTCCATGCCGTGCAGCACGATGAACGCCGTGCCAAAGATCATGGTGGCCAGCAGCCAATACCGCGTCCATGCCCGGTCGCTGCGCTGCGCCGCAAAAACGGCCATCACCATCGTCAACGAACTCGACAGTAGGCATGCGGTCATGATGGTGGCATTGGTAATGCTTGCTATATGGAATGGCGTCGGCCACGGCGTCGTATAAATCCGGTTGTAGCTGAAGGCGAAAAGCAGGGCCCCGAAGGTGAGCGAGTCCGAGGCCAGAAACAGCCACATGCCCACCTTCTTGGAATAAGCTCCAAACAGAGGCGCCTCATAAGCTCCCGGCAGCTCATGTCCGACCGCATCATGCTGAAGCGTGGCGTCAGCCATTCCTCAAGTTCCCCTTTCCGTTCGGCTTGTCGTCCTGAGGCGGGCGTTCTTTGCCCGCCGGACGCCTTGAGCGAGCCGCGCACAACTCGCGCGGTTGGCTCGCTTCCTATCGCGCAAATCCCAACAGAGCGAACACATAAATCCACAACACGGCCATGAAGTGCCAGTACCACGCCGTGATGTCAACCACAATGCGGCGCCGCTCAACCGGCATGCGCAGCAGGGAAGCGCTCCCCGCCCAAAGCAACGCAATCATTCCCCCGGTCAAATGCACCGCATGCGTAATCGTCAGCAGAAACGCAAACGAACTGCTGGGATTCGTATCCACGTAAAAGCCGCGACGGTGCAACTCGCCCCAGGCCAGCCACTGTCCGGCCAGAAAGCCGAACCCCAGAAGCACGGTGATTCCGAGCCAGGGGAATGACCTCTCATTGCCCAGCGAGACTCCCGGAATGGACTGCACCGGAGCCAGGGCCGCCTGCCGCGCCACGCTTCTCCGGGCGAATTCCATGGTCACACTGCTGATCAGCAGCACGGCGGTATTGATGGCCAGCAGCAGCCAGGGCAACTGCACCACGCCCCAATCGCGCACATAAGTGTTCGAGGCGCCATCAAAAGTCGGCAGCCCCTGCCGCACGATGTAGGCGCTGGTCAGCGAAATAAACACCATGCTGACCGTGGCAATTCCGCAAATCAGCCCCAGTCGCGCCCGCCGAAGGCGCGCGCCATAATTCGGAACCTCGCCGCCGCCTCCGTCACCGCCTCCGCCCGCCGGCGGCGCGGGCGGTTTTCGGCCATGATCCAGATCGCTGATCGGCGGAGATGGAGTATAAGTCGCCATAATCACACCAAAACGCTTCGCATCAGGGTAGGCCTTTCAGGCATACCGTAGTCCTGCATCACACCGCGCCGTTTTTCTTTGCGTCAACCGTGGTTTCCTTCGCGTCCTTCGCGATTTTTCTTTGCGTTCTTTGCGGTCCAAGCTTTTGACTCCGGCCCACCGCGCCCACTTCGCATCACAAATTACTCACGTTCGTATTCGGCAGCTTCCGGTTCGTATCAGGGTATGCCTTCAGGCATACCGTAAATCCCGCCTGAAGCAACGCGCCTTCAGGCGCTGTCAGTGCGCCGAACCCGTCGCCGGATCCGTCTGCATCACATAATCCCTCGCCGCGCCCGGCACTCCATACTCATACGGTCCATGATTCACCACCGGAGTCACGCCGCCAAAATTGTCGTGCGGCGGCGGAGTCGTGGTCGTCCACTCCAGCGTGGTCGCCTCCCACGGATTGTCGCTGGCCTTCGGTCCCTTGAACATGCTCCAGAAAAGATTGATCACAAAAATGAATTGCGCCGCAATGGTGATGATCGCCGCGTACGTCATGAACGTCTGCAGCGGAATCAGTTTCTGCTGATAAGCGACTTCGGTGAACTGCGAATAGCGCCGCGTCTGCCCCGCCATGCCTAGATAGTGCATAGGCATGAAGATGGCATATGTCCCGGCCAGCGTAATGAAGAAGTGAACCCGGCCCCAAGTTTCGTTCATCATGCGCCCGAACATTTTAGGGAACCAATAATACGTCGCCGCGAAAATGCCGAAGATCGCGGCCACGCCCATGATCAGGTGGAAGTGTCCGACCACAAAATAAGTATCGTGCAACTGGATGTCGAGCACCGGCTGTGCCAGGAACGGTCCACTCAGCCCGCCGGAGACAAACAGCGACACGAAACCGATGGCGTACAACATCGGGGTCTGGAAGCGCAGCTTGCCCTTATACATCGTCCCCAGCCAGTTGAATGTCTTAATGGCCGAGGGCACCCCAATGCACATGGTCAGAATCGAGAAGGCGAACGCCGAGTACGGGCTCATCCCGCTCATGAACATGTGATGGCCCCACACCATGAATCCCAGGAAGCCAATCGACAGCATGGCGTAAACCATGGCCTTGTAACCGAAGATCGGCTTACGCGAGAACGTGGAAAGAACCTGCGAGGCCACACCCATGCCCGGCAGAATTGCGATGTACACCTCAGGATGCCCGAAGAACCAGAACAGGTGCTGCCACAGCAGCGGCGATCCGCCCTTGTGGCCCATGATCTGGCCGTTCACCACCACCAGCGGAACGTAGAAGCTGGTGCCCAGGTTGCGATCCATCAGGAGCAGAATGCCCGCCGAGAGCAGCACGCCGAACGCCAGCAGTCCGAGAATTGCCGTGATGAACCACGACCAACAGGTAAGCGGCATGCGCATCATGGTCATGCCCTTGGCCCGCAGGTCGAGCGTCGTCGTGATAAAGTTCAGCGCCCCCATCAGCGACGCCACACAGAAAATCGCAATGCTCGTAATCCACAGATCGGCGCCGAGTCCCTCGCCTGGTCCCGCCGACTGCACCGCGCTCAACGGTGGATACCCGGTCCAGCCGTGCAGGGGTGCGCCTCCCGTCACGAAGAACGCCGCCAGGATTACCACGAAACCGACAAACGTCGTCCAGAACGAAAGCATGTTCAGGACGGGGAAAGCCATATCCGGCGCCCCGATCTGAATGGGCAGAAAGTAATTTCCGAATCCGCCCTGCGGCGCCGTGGTCAGCACGAAAAACACCATGATGGTGCCGTGCATGGTCAGCAGGCTGAGATAAGTCTCCGGCTTGATCTCGCCCACCAGCGGCAAAACCGTCGTCGGCCAGATCAAGTGAATGCGCATCAATAGCGACAGGAACATCCCCACAAACACGGCCGTGAGTGCCAGAAAAAAATACTGGATGCCGATGACTTTGTGGTCGAGGCTGAAAATGTATTTCCGAATAAAACCCTGAGGAGCGTGCGCGTGAACCGAAGCCGGGGTCGCCATTTATTGTTTCTCCGCCTCCCGTGCCGCCAGCCACTTGTCGAAATCCTCCTGGCTGACGACGTGGACCATGCCGTGCATCTTGTAATGACCGAGACCGCAAAGTTCGGCGCAGGCAATCTCGTATTCGCCAATCGCCGTCGGTTTGAAGTGCATGTGAATGTTGAGGCCGGGCACCGCGTCCTGCTTGAAGCGCAGCGACGGCACAAAGAAGCTGTGAATCACGTCCACCGACCGCAGGCTCAAGTCGACTTCGCGGTTCACCGGCAGGTACATGGTTCCCGCCACCACATCGTCTTTCGCTGCCGGGTCGTTGCTGCTGAGTCCCACCGCAGCTTCGCCGCCCGCCGAAGGATCCATCAAGTTGACGCTGGTCTTCCCGTACTTCCCGTCCGGCCCCGGATAGCGGAAGTACCAGGCAAACTGCATCCCGGTGACTTCCACCGGAACCGCGCCTGCTTCGGCGGGATCGAAGCGCTGGCTCGCCCACACGCTGCTGCCCATCAGGTTCAAGCCGATGAACAGCACTGCGGTAAGAACCGTCCAAACGATTTCCAGTTTTGTGTTCCCGTGGGAATACCAGACGGGCGGAGACGACGGCTGCGCGCGATATCTCCAGACGATGTAACCCAGTCCGAGCTGTGCCGTGAGGAAAATAATCCCCATGAGCACAAAGGTAAGAGCGAATTGGTGGTCGATCCAACCCGTGGCGGCCGAAGCGCCCACCGGCAGCCACCAGGTCTTGGCCACGAAAAAATATGTGCTGGCCAAGGTGATCAGCCAGATCAGAACCATTAACGCGAGGCCCATTCCCCAGCCCTCCCGAACCCCAAGACTAAGACCCCAAGACGAAGAAAGACACGAAAGGATTTCCACTGCCGTCCCTCTGCCCCACAGAGCGAGCAACGGTCGGCGGCGAGTGTACCACAGCCCTGCGAGAAAATAGCAAGGGAGTTCCTGAGGAAAAAACCCTCTGCGACCGATACTGGAGCAACACCAAGATCAACAACAAAACGGCGGACAGGATGTCGGAACCTCTGCGGGAGAACGCCTGAAATCGTCTGGAAACATCAAGTCTCTGAAAGTCCGCGCTAAATGCTCTTACTTCTCCGACCACTCCGGCACCCGCCCCGGCGTCCACGGAGCCCCCGCAGTCTCCATATCCTTTTCCAGCTTGGCCAGCTCGACCTCAACCAACGCATGAAGTTTCGCAAGCTGAGCTGAAAATTCCTCCGCCGCAATGTTGTAGGAATCCATGTGAGACTGGGTCGGCTTGGCCAGCGAGAAGCGCTCGCCTTCCATGATCGAATTCAAGCGGTCACTGATCGACGACGGCACCGGCTCGCTCCGCTTGGCGATCTCAACATCCCCGCGCAACGCCCGCAGAATCTCGCGGTTCCGACCCTCAATCGAGTCGGCGACGGCTCCCAGCTCTTTTTCGACCGCCGGCACATCCTGCAACGCCTCGCGGATCTCCTTCAGCCGCGTCTCTACATTCTCCGCCGTACGCTGCGCTCCGTAAGCCGCCCGATACAGCCGTCCCACTTTGCGCAGAAACTCCTCCTGCGCTGCTCGGTCCGCCGCACTCATAGCCGCCGCGCCTTCGGTAACAACCTTGAACGACTGCGGCCCCGCCACCTCCGTCACCGTGCCGTCAACTTTTTCAAACATGCGGACCGAATAGCTGCCCGAGAGCACCAGCGGCCCCTGATCCGCCGCATCCGGAAAATCCTCCTCGCTTTCTTCCGCCTTCTGTCGCACGCGTGACGCCGGATACCGCAAATCCCACGCTACCCGCTGGAACCCAGAGTCCGTACTCCCGTTGACCCTCCGAATCGCCGCCCCGCTTTCGTCATACACCAGGAAATACAGTTCCGGCTTCGGCTCCTGAGCTTCGGCGCGCAGTTCGTCGTTAGTCGGGTAGGGAACGGTCTGATTCTTCTTCACCGCTTCTTTTTCCGCTTCCTGACGCTTTTCCTTCTTCGTCTTGATTTTGTCTTTCAGGTAGGCCGTGAACACGGCGCCAAAAGGTGGATTGTCCGCCGCATAGAACGCATCACCTTGGAATCCTTTCTTCGGACCTCCCAGCGGATGCCGCTCCACATACAACAGAGGATCTTTCACCGGAAACAGCGCCGCCGCTTGCTCGGTTGATTCCGCTTTGATCTGACGCAGCGGCGTGATGTCATCGAGCACATAGAACCCGCGCCCGAAGGTCGCAATCACCAGGTCGTTTTCCCGCGTCTGAATCACTATGTCGCGCACCGCGATCGTCGGCAGTCCGCCCTTGAGCCTCACCCAGTGGCGCCCTCCGTCGATCGTAAAGAATGCGCCGAGATTCCGTCCCCGCGAACAGCAGGTTCGCGTTGACCGTATCTTCCGCCAACGCCAGCACCGGACCACTCTCCGGCAAGTCGCCCACAATCGAAGTCCAACTCTTCCCCGCGTCCGTGGATCTCAGCAGGTACGGCTTGAAGTCCTCGTTCTTGTGATTGTCAAACGCGGCATAGACGGTATTCGCCTCATGGTTCGACGCAGCCACCCGGCTGACGTAGGTCATCTCCGGAACGCCGGGAAACTTCTCGTCCTTCGTCCAACTCTGCCCGCCATCGTTCGTCACCTGGATCAGCCCATCGTCAGTACCCACATAGATGAGCCCTTCTTTCTTCGGCGACTCCGTCAGCGCCACGATGTTTCCATAAAAAGAAGTCGACTGATTCTTGGCCACTGCGTCCGGCCCCCACACCCTGCCCATCACCGGCAGCTTGTTGCGATCGATCTGCCGCGTCAAATCCCCCGAGATCGCTTTCCACGTATCGCCACGGTCGTCACTGCGGAAAAGTTTGTTGGCCGCAAAATAAAGCCGCGTGTGGGAATGCGGACTGATGATGATCGGCGAATCCCAGTTCCAGCGTAGTGGAGCCTCACCCTTGCCTTCCAGCGGCTGCAAGACCAGTTCCTGCCCGGTCGGCTTGTCGTAGCGTACGAGGACCCCGTACTGCGACTCCGAATAAACCGTGTTCGGGTCCACCGGATCGACCTGTGAGCGAAAGCCATCGCCGCCTGTGCTGACGTACCAATCTGAATTCACAATACCGTTGAGATTGCGTGTGCGCGACGGACCACACCAGGAAAAATTGTCCTGCGTCCCTCCGCACATGTTGTAGAAGGGAGTCGCGTTGTCCACCGCAACGTCGTAGAACTGCACGGTCGGCAGATTGGCCTTGAATTGCCACGTCTTGGCATCGTCGAACGTCTCGGCCATGCCGCCATCGGAGCCCAGCAGCCAGTGCTTCGTGTTATCCGGATCGATCCAGACAATGTGATTGTCCCCGTGGTGATTCACTTCGTTGACTTTGTGCAGCGTCTTCCCGCCATCCAGAGACTCGCGCAGCGAAACATTCATCACAAAAATGCGATCCACGTTCTTCGGATCGGCCACCACCCGCGCGTAGTACATCGCTCCCAGATCAAACTCGTTGCGCCGCTCCCAGGTTGCACCTTTATCATCCGAGCGAAAGATTCCACCCTTGCCATCAGCCGCCTCGATCGTGGCATAAACCACGTTCGGATCGGCCGGAGAAACCGCCAGGCCAATGCGTCCCACATCCACCGAAGGCAGTCCTGACTTCAACTTGTTCCAGGTCGCGCCCGCGTCGGTGGACTTGTAGATCGCACTCTCCGGCCCGCCATCAATCAGCGTGTACACGTGCCGCCGCCGCTGGTAAGCCGCCGCATACACAATGTCCGGATTCGACGGATCGAGCGCCACATCCACCACCCCCGTGTTCTCGCTGATCGTCAGCACGGCTTTCCAGTTCTTGCCGCCGTCGGTGGTCTTGTAAAGTCCGCGGTCGCCCCCTGGTCCCCACAGCGGCCCCTCGGCCGCGACGTAAACGACCTTCGAGTCCCGCGGATCGACCACCACGCGCCCGATGTGCTCCGACTTCTTCAGCCCCAGATTCTGCCAGCTCTTGCCTCCGTCGTCCGACCGATAAATCCCATCACCATACGAAACGCTGCGTTGCGAGTTGCTCTCCCCCGTGCCCACCCACACCACCGACGCATCATTCGGATCGAGCGTGACCCAGCCAATCGAATACGATCCCTCGCCGTCGAACACCGGAGTCCACGTCGTACCCTCGTTCAACGTCTTCCACACTCCGCCCGACGCCACGCCCACGTAGTACTCGAACTTATTCTTCGGATTCACCGCAATCGACATCACGCGTCCCGAAGCCACCGCCGGCCCAATCAGCCGAAATTTCAGCCCAGAGAACGTATCGGCGCTCATCCCGCCTTTCTTCTCCTCTTTCGGTTCCTCTTTCTTTTCTTCCTGCTTCTGATCCTTCTTGCCTTGAGCGGCAGTGGTGGCCCCCTTTTTGTCAGTGTTCTTGTCGTGCGTCTTTTGCGCGAGAAGCGGGAGCGGACCGATCGCCGCAAATAAGAGAAGGGAAATGACGGCGGATTTCATCGAGACTCCAATCCAGAGGCGGTAAGTTGATTTGTCATCCTGAGCTGGGCGCCTTTTGCCCGCCGAAGGACCTGTGCAAGTTGCCGTAACGGCGATACCCAAAACCGATATGTATACAGGAATCGCGGCCCGGAAAGAAGGCCCTGTTGTTTTTCTTTGCGTCCTTAGCGGCCGTTCTTCGCGACCTTTGCGGTCAAAAGCTTTTCGCCCGCGCGCAGGATAAAATCCCCAGCATGCCCAAAAAGCCCCAAACCCACGGCCACGACACCCGCTACGTCAAAATGCAAAAGAACTACTGCTTCGCCTGTGGCCAGAATAATCCCGACGGCATGCGCCTGAAATTCACGCTGGATGAAGCCCGCCAGACCTTCGTCTGCCGCTTCCGCCTCGGCAAGCGCTACACCGGACCGCCCGGCCACTGCCACGGCGGCATCATCGCCACTATCCTCGACGACGCCATGGGCAAGGTCAACAAGCTCCACCACGTCATCGCCCTGACCAAAGAAATGACCGTCGAATATCTCAAGCCCGTCCCGCTGCACCAACCGCTGCACGTCGAGGGCAGGGAAGTCAGCGTCCAGGGCCGCCAGCACATCAACCAAGCCGAAATCCGCAACGAGAACAACGAAGTTCTGGCCCGCAGCCGCGGCACTTTCATCGCCATCGACCCCGAAAAAATGTTCGCCAAATTCGTAGAGAGATAGCTGTCAGCTTTCAGCAAAACGCGAACGGGTGCCCCATCCTTCTTTCGCCTTCTCTGCGAAAGAGGGTAGGGACTTTGATTCCGGCGTTGGTCATCGACTCTGGATCGCGAACCGCGCGAACAGCTCCGCAGGGGGCGGCACATGATTAGCCCAGGCGTAAGTCCTGGATAGGCGGAGAAGAATGGAACCGGTTGTCCCCGCAGGGGACTCGCCCAACTTCTTCTCTTCAAGCACCGGCGCAGTCCCGGCATAAAAACAACGGATATACGTTGTAGAATGGATGTCGAGGCGCTCCGCGCCCATCCTTCGCGATCGCGAAAAAGGTACCCACGGGTTAACCCATGTCCCAGAACAACGGCAACACCACCTCTCTCCGCCTCAAGACCGGCCTCGCCGAAATGCTCAAGGGCGGCGTCATTATGGACGTCACCAACGCCGAGCAGGCCACCATCGCCGAACGAGCCGGCGCCGTCGCCGTCATGGCCTTGGAACGCGTCCCCGCGCAAATCCGCGCCGAGGGCGGCGTCGCCCGCATGGCCAGCCCCAAAAAAATTCGCGAGATCATGGCCGCCGTCTCCATCCCGGTCATGGCCAAGTGCCGCATCGGACACTTCGCCGAAGCTCAAATTCTTCAAGAGCTGGGTGTCGACTACGTCGACGAATCCGAAGTCCTCACTCCCGCCGACGAGTCGCACCATGTCGACAAACACGCCTTCAAAGTCCCCTTCGTCTGCGGCGCCCGCAACCTCGGCGAAGCCCTGCGCCGCATCGCCGAGGGCGCCTGCATGATCCGTACCAAGGGAGAGGCCGGCACCGGCGACGTAGTCCACGCTGTCAAACACATCCGCCAGATCGTGCAGGAAATGAAAATCCTCACCGTCCTCGGCGAAGAAGAACTCTACGCCAAAGCCAAGGAGCACGGCGCCCCGTACGAACTGGTGAGAATCGTCGCCAAAGCAGGGAAGCTCCCCGTCCCAAATTTCAGCGCGGGAGGCATCGCCACCCCAGCCGACGCCAGCCTGGTCATGCAGCTAGGAGCCGAAGCCGTCTTCGTCGGCAGCGGCATCTTCATGAAAGACAGCACCACCTTCGCCGACCCCGCCGAAGCCGAGAAACGAGCGCGAGCCATTGTGCAGGCCGCCACCCACTTCAACGACCCTAAAGTATTACTTGAAGTCAGCGAAGACCTGCAGGGAGCCATGAAAGGCCTGGCCGTCGCGGGCTTGGACGAGGCGCACATGCTGCAAACTCGAGGATGGTAGCGGCCGGAGTCCGCCCGCGATGTTACCGGTAGATCAGGAAGTGTTCGACGAGTGGGTGGGGCCCGCAGTGGATGTCAAGCCCGTCCATCACTGCAAGACTCTGCACGAGTCAGGCGGCATAGCTTTTGACCTCTACAAAGAGGCATGCAGGGTTGTAGTCTTCACGGCGCACCTGTTAGACGACACGGCAGCCGCTCAAGGCGGCTTCGCCAGAAATCAGGCGATCTGCGCCGGCTTCATGGTGAAGATTTCTAAGTTCATGCTAGCGGTGGTTCAACTCTCCACTGGCGACGACCCAGGTGAGATTGTCCTGGCTCTCAACCGGATAATATTCGAGTCCGCCATCAGTCTTGAATTCTTGGTTCGCAGTACTGACGACAAATATTTCGATCAGTTTGTAGACTTCAGTCTAGGGCCCGAAGGGGAGCTCTACGACCAGATTCAAGCTAATATCGGCGCGCGCGATGGTGAGATTTTGCCCATCGAGAAGAGGTTACTAGACTCGATTAGTAACACCTGCGCCGCCTCTGGGTTGAAGATTGAAGAGGTCCATAGGGGGTATCGCGACTGGGGAACGAACGTAAGAGAGCGCCTCAAGGCACTGGGGAAGGAGTCGCTCTACGCAACTGTTTACCGAATGCCGTCTCATGCAGTCCACGGGAACTGGCCCGATCTGCTCACAGGGCACTTAGCGTACAACGGAAAAGCCAAAGTATTTCAACCCGAGACAAAGTGGACGAGGGTTGGGTCAAGACTCCTATCTCCCATCGCAGTTCTGGTTCTGGAGGCTGTCGATCCATATCTTGAAAGGTTTTTTCCAGCCTCTGCCCAGAGGGACTTACTCCGAGGGAGGATTGCAGACCTGAGCGATCGCCTTCTCGAAGCCGATAATGTCGATGAAAAACTGAAGGTCGCGCTCCGCGAAAAGGGACAGGCCTAAGAGGTCTGAGCATAGCCCGCGTTCACCCCGCAGCGCGCAGGTTTTCGTCCCGATTCGGTCCGCAGTCCACAAAAATAGCCGCTCAACCCTTGCCCTCGTACCCGCCATCGCCCAGACTTCACTCAGGGGCCCGTGGTGCAACGGCAGCACA
Source organism: uncultured Acidobacteriaceae bacterium (assembly GCA_963825155.1). Classification (GTDB taxonomy): domain Bacteria; phylum Acidobacteriota; class Terriglobia; order Terriglobales; family Acidobacteriaceae; genus Sulfotelmatobacter. Next base: position 38,038 of record CAWGRZ010000017.1, read on the forward strand.
GCACTCTGTCCAAGTCGCAGATGTGGGTTCGAATCCCGCCGGGTCCATTCTCCCATCTGTGGAGAAGAAGCTTCGCTTGGGGAGAGAACACAGAGATAATCTCCCCAGGTAACTTGACTTCACAATCCCTTTCCCCAATACTAAAACTGGACAGAGTGCCGTGCACCACGCTTTATTGAATGGCTCCGGATACCCGGAGCCGTTCCCATCTGTGGCGCCAGGTGCATCGATCAGCAGCGCATGCATTGTCCCAAATCCCCGCACTAAGGAATGCAGCTCGCCCCGTAACACCCGAGCGCGAGGAAATGTAAATCTCTCCCACCATAGAACCGGCGCCGACCTTGCGTCATGCGCGGAAGAGTAGGGAAGAAGAGTAGGGAATCCGACCGGTCCGTTGCAGCGTCACCGGCTGGTCGACGCTGCCGATTTCTTTACCCCACTGATCCTTCTGCCACCAGATCGAGAAACGCCCGGTGCACCCGCGTGTCATCGGAGAGTTCAGGATGAAATGTCGCCGCCATGGCTCTTCCTTGCCGCACCGCGACCGGAGCATTCTCTTTGCCTTCGGTGGCGATGATCTCGACGCCTTCTCCGACATGCTCGATCTTCGGGGCGCGGATGAAGACCATTTCCAGCGGTGATTCTTCTGCGTGGTCGCCTGCAACCTCCGCCCAGCAGCTTGCCTTCGCGGATGGAGCTGTCAATCTGCCGTCCATAGGCGTTGCGCCTAATCCGGATGTTGAGCGCGCCCAGACCTTTCTGCCGCGGATTCTCCACTTCGGTGGCCAGCAGAATCGCGCCCGCGCAGGTGCCAAATGTCGGCTTGGCGTGCACGAACTGCTTCAGCTTTTCGAACCCGGCGTCGCCCAGCAGTTTCAGGAATGTGCCCGACTCCCCGCCGGGGATGACCAGGCCGTCGATCTCCTCGAGTTGCTCCGGTTTTTTGACTAGCACAACGTCAGCGCCCAGCTCTTGCAGCCGGCGGCGGTGCGCGTCAAAATCTCCCTGCAGGGCCAGGACCCCGATTTTCATTGGCGGCCGATTCCTTCCCCGATTCTAATCGATCGCGCCGCGTCCTCTCGCAAGTAGGCAGTAAGGCGCGCTACCACCGCCCCCAGCCTGTGCGGACTCGACTCAGAGCGGGAGCGCGCTCGGAAAGCGCGTCTGGAAATCGAGCAGGCCCACCCACTCCGGCGTCACCGTGACCCGCACCATCGACGAGATCATGCTCGCAAGTTGCCGGACCCAGGCCTTTCCCTGCTCGGGTCCGAAATAGCGCTCGGCGGCCATGGCATACTCGGGCACGATTCCAGTTAACGGCTCCAGCCGCGCCGTGCCCCGCACCAGCAGCACCTTGTGAGGAAAAACATTGTCGTCGATCGTCAGCGACACTTTGGGATTCTTGGCCAGAGCCTTCAGCTTGGGCGCCTTTGGCGGCGTTCCCATCACAATCTCGCTTCCGTTCCAGTGAAACCAGATCGGAATCACGCGCGGCGTGCCGTCGGTTGCAATGTAGGCGAGGCGGGCGGGAATCTTCGAGTAAAGAAGCTCCTGCGATGCAGGATGCTGCAGCAGGCCCAGGTCCCCTTGTTTGACCGGCATTGTCGTGCCTCCTTCCGAAGCAGATCGCCGGAAGTCTACCCGAACTCGACCAATGCGCATAACTCAAATTGAAGGCCGTGTGCCGCGGGTGCCCCATCCTTCTTTTCGCGTCCTTTGCGAGAAGAGGGTGGGGACTTTGACTTCCGGTGGAACATCAGAACCTCACAATGCGGATGCACTTGAGACGGCTGACCCTCCTGACACATACTCTTAGCAAGAAACTCGGGTCAATGAGCGTAATCACGATGTTTCAACGACAAGCCATCAGACCGGGCCAAACTGCAGCTGATTCACATGGTCGTCGAGGCGGTGTGTACTCATGGACCGCGGGATGATCTGAAGCCACCGAACTCGATAAAGCACCGTCCATCCACCCGACTGAATTACGCGATCTGGCGAAGTATCCATTCCGAAGGGATTTTGTTCGGTTTGGCACGCGATAAAGGTGCAGTAGGTGCGTCCCCAGATCACGCTGTCGAAAATGAGAACCGATACTCCGTTTTGTCGTCCCTCGATTACATTCCAAGCCTGTCTGATTTCACCTACCAGGTGACAAGCGGGGGGAAGCGGAACAGGGGGCTTGACCTTGCGGAAATCGCGGAAACCCAAAAAACTCGGAGCACGGGGACCGACGTACTTGAAGCCCCATTTTGCGGCAAGAGCGCGCATCGAGCGCGCACGAAACCCGAAGAGGATGGTGACAACCCCAAAGAGCAGCGCCACCACGGCGACCGCAGGAAGGAACTTGAGTAGAGTCACAGCGGCTATTCTGATTCACTCACGCCATCATGTCTAGGATGATTGTCGAAACCAGCGGGGCTGGCCCGTCTTTGCACCTTTTCGAATCGCGACCAGAACATGCCTGTCCCAGCCCTCGCGTTCGAAAGCTGGGCATTTGTCCCGCTACTTTGCGTGGGTCAGCCTCCCGATGGTTTGGCTAGGAGCTAGAGGCTAGCAGCCAGCAACTCTCCCCGCTATACTTTCCTTATATGTCTGGGGACTCCTCAAAGACCTTCTACCTCGAAACCTTCGGCTGCCAGATGAACGTGCATGACTCGGAGAAAGTCATTGGCACGCTCGTGCACGAGGGCTATCGCCAGGTGGAGACCGTCGAGGAGGCCGCCCTGGTCCTCTACAACACATGTTCCATCCGCGATAAGGCGGAGCAGAAAGTCTTTAACCGGCTGGCCGATTACAAGAAGTACAAAGCGCAGGGCAAGACGTTCGGAGTCCTCGGCTGCGTGGCCCAGCAGGAAGGCGACAAGATTTTCGAGCGCGCGCCCTACGTTTCGCTGGTCGCCGGCTCGGCTTCGTATCGCAACCTGCCGCAGATGTTGATCCAGATCGAAGCAGGGAAGCAGCGCGTAACCGGACTCGACGACCGCGAAACCGACGCCTGCTTCGAGACCGAATTCACCGCCCGCACCAATCCCCATCGCGGCTACATCACCATCATCGAGGGCTGCGACAAGTTTTGTTCTTATTGCGTTGTCCCCTACACCCGAGGGAAAGAGCGCAGCCGGACTTCGGACTCGGTGCTCGCCGAAGCCCGCCACATGGCCGATCGCGGCTACACCGAAATTCAGTTGCTCGGCCAGAACGTGAATTCCTACAAAGATCCGGAAGGGAAGCCGGGTTCCAAGGCGAGTTCTAAGAAGACTTTCGCCGAATTGCTGGCCGCCGTGGGCGAAGTCCCAGGCATCCGGCGCGTGCGCTTCACCACTTCGCACCCGCGCGACTTCGGGCGCGATATCGTCGAGGCCATCGACGCCGTGCCGACGCTCTGCGACCACGTCCACTTGCCCGTGCAAAGCGGTTCGACCCGCGTGCTCGACGCCATGCAGCGCCTCTACACCCGCGAGCAATATCTGGAGCGAATCGCCTGGATCAAGGCCGCCAGGCGCGAATTGAGCATCACGACCGACGTCATCGTCGGATTCCCCGGTGAGACCGAGGCCGATTTCGCCGAAACCCTCAGCCTGCTGGACGAAGTAGGCTACGATGCCGTCTTCGCCTTTAAATACTCGCCGCGCCCCAACACGCCGTCGTTGCATTTGGAAGACGCCATCCCCGATGCGGAGAAGGCACGCCGCCTGGAAGTGCTGATGGCCCGCCAGCGTGAGATTCAGATCGCGCGCTACCAGAAATATATAGGGACAATCAGTGAAGTAATGGTTGAGGGTCACAACGAGGTGCGCGCCCAGTGGACGGGCCGCACCAGCCATAACAAGACGCTCAACTTCACCGCTCCAGAAAGCGCGCCTCCCAAGGTGGGAACTTACGTCCCAGTAACGGTGACTCGCAGCTTTCCCAACTCTCTGGTGGGCGAAATGGTGATATAAGAAGGAAAAATGCCGGGAGGTAAGCAATGGAAGTGGAGATGACAATCCGAGGTTTAATGCTCGATCCGGTGACGAATACGCCGATTGTCATCTTGAAAGACGTGGGCGGCGAGACGGTGCTGCCAATCTGGGTAGGGGTTTACGAGGCGAATGCGATTGCGCTGGAGATGGAGAAAGTGAGCACGCCCCGGCCCATGACCCACGACCTGATCAAGAACGTCCTGACTGGGCTGGAGACGCAGGTGCACAAGGTAGTGGTAACGGAACTGCGCGAAGATACGTTTTATGCGGTGATCTGGCTGGACCGGGCAGGTGAGGTAATCAGTATTGACTCGCGGCCCTCGGATGCGCTGGCGTTGGCGTTGCGGGTGGATTGTCCCATCTTCGTGGATGATCTGGTGCTGAAGAGTTCGAAACTCGCGGCTAACATGTCGGACCGGGTCACCAGCGACGAGCTCCGCAAGTGGCTGGAAGGGCTGAACGACGAAGACCTGGGAAGATACAAGATGTGAGAGTGAGGGCGCGCAGTCAGCGCCTGAAGTCGGATTTCTATCCAGACACACTTACGGCATGCCCGAAAGGCATGTCCTCAGACGAATCTCTCATCAAGGCTTGAAGTGGATGGGAAACCCAGCTTGGATACTTTACATAATACCTGTTATCGGACCTTGCGTGGGGTTGCGGGCTCGGTTACGGTGTACTTCAATAAACACCACAAGGCGCGCAACCCGTCTTTCCAGCCGATCTTCTTTCCTTCCTCGTAGGTGCGTCCCCAGTAGCTGATGCCGACTTCGTAGACTCGCAGCCGGCGCTTGGCGATCTTCACGGTGATTTCGGGTTCGAAGCCGAAGCGGTCCTCCGCGATCGTGATGGCCTGAATGATTTCCCGGCGAAAAACTTTGTAGCCAGTTTCCATATCGGTCAAGTTCATGTTGGTCAGGGCGTTTGAGAGCAAGGTGAGAAACGAGTTCCCTACCGAGTGCCAAAAGTAGAGCACGCGGTGCGGGCCGGCGCCGACGAAACGGGAGCCGTAGACGACATCCGCTTTGCCTTGGGTCAGAGGTCCGAGAAGCGCGGGATAGTCGGCCGGATCGTATTCGAGGTCGGCATCCTGAATGAGGACGAAGTCGCCGGTGGACTCCTGGATGCCGCGCCGCAGGGCTGCGCCCTTGCCCAGGTTCCTTGGCTGGAGGAGCACGCGCATTTGGGGGTGAGCGGCCGCCAGTTCCTCCAGCATCTGGCGGGAGCCGTCGCTCGACGCGTCGTCGATGCAGATGAGTTCGAGGTCGAACGGAACGGCGAGAACCCGCGAGACTACCTCTTCCAGAATGGCGCGTTCATTGTACACGGGCATGACCACCGATAGTTTCATGGCGTTAGTCCCTGCCACAGTAAGAGGTGGAGGAGCATGGGGTCAAGCCTTGGAGAGGAGAGCGGAGCAAAGGACAAAATCGAAGGCAAAGTCACAACAACGGGGCCGGACAGGAGTGTCCGCCCCGCCAGCGTCGGTTCCAATGTGAGCCAGGTTCCCGATTTGGATTTCGGATAACAGTTGAAATTCACAACAGATGTTGGCCCGGGATTGGTTGGTGACAGAATGCAGTCTGGGCCAATGAAGAATTCTCATCTGGCCGTGGAAGTTGCGTAGTGAACAGAGCGCGGAAAGTCCGGATTTCAAAGCCAGGAATCTTTGCCTTGGCTTTACCTTTGTCGGTAGCTCTGCTTTGGCTGGCGGTCAAGGCGACGGAGTGGGGCGCACAGGTGGCCGACCGGAACCGCTACATGCCCCACGGATACTGCTATCTGTGGGATCCCGGGATTTTGTGGCTGCACGTCGTCTCCGACGGCCTGATCGTTGTTTCTTATTTCTGCATCCCGCTGGCTTTGGTGCATCTGGCGCGGAAGCGGCAGGATCTGCCCTTCAACTGGATCTTCTGGATGTTTGGCTTGTTCATCGTGGGTTGCGGCACCACTCACTTGATGGAGATCTGGACCATCTGGCACGCGGCCTACCTTCTGTCAGGAATCGTGAAAGCCATTACAGCGGCGGCCTCGGTCGTGACCGCGGTCATGCTCATCGTCCTGATCCCGAAAGCGCTGGCCTTACCGAGTATCGACCAGTGGCAGCGCGCAAATCACGAACTGGCGGTCGAGGTGGGCGCGCGGAAACAGCGCGAATTCGAACTCAGCCGGACCTTGGCGGCACGCGAGGAAGCGCTGGCGGATCTCGCCGAGCACAAGGGCGCGATTGCGGACCTGCAATTGGCACAGGAGGCTCTGCGCCAGAGCCGGAGCCAATTCGATGCCATCATCCAGTCCGCGATGGACGCCATCATTACGGCAGATGAGGAACAACGAGTGGTAATTTTCAACGCGGCTGCCGAGAAGATGTTCGACTGTGCGGGAGCCGAGGCCATCGGGCAATCGATCGATCGTTTCATTCCGCAGCGCTTCCGGGCGGCGCACGCAGGACACATCCGGAACTTCGGAGGAACGGGGGTCACCGGACGCGCCATGGGCACGATGGGCACACTATGGGCGGTGCGGGCCGATGGCGAGGAGTTTCCGATTGAGGCCTCTATTTCGCAGATTGATGCCGCGGGCAAGAAGCTGTTCACCGTCATCCTGCGGGATGTTACCGAGCGTAAGCAGGCGGAGGAGGCGCTGGCCGGGCAGGCCGAGGAGTTGTCCCGGCAGGCGGAGGAGCTGCTGCGCTCCCGCCAGGCCCTGGAAGCCCAGACCCTCATGCTGCAGTCGGTGCTGGACAGCATGGCCGAGGGGTTGGTCGCCGCCGATGAGCAGGGAAAGTTCGTGATCTGGAACCCGGCAGCGGAGAGGATTCTGGGTCGGGGAAAGATCGACATTCCCCCTGAGGAGTGGGTTGCGCACTACGATCTCTACCAGGCGGACGCGGTAACGCCTTTCCCCAATGATCAACTCCCCCTGCTGCGGGCGATTCGGGGCGAGTCGAGCACGACCGAGATATGTGTGCGCAATCCCGACCTCGAGGGCGGGGTTTGGATCGAAGTGAGCTCTGGTCCCCTGACAGACAAGAACGGCGCAGTGCATGGCGGCGTCGCGGCCTTCCGCGACATCACGGAGAAAAGAGCTGCGGAACGGGAAATCCGAAAGCTGAACGAGGAGCTCGAGGAGCGGGTCATCCAGCGCACGGCGCAATTGGAAGCGGCCAACCAGGAACTGGAAGCCTTTACCTACTCGGTATCGCACGATCTGCGAGCCCCGCTGCGGCACATCAGTGGGTTTTCGAAAATTCTCAGTGAAGAGTTTGGCCCCACTCTTCCGGCCGACGTCCAGCGCCTCTTGCAACGTATTCAGGATGGAACCCGCCGGATGGGCGAACTAGTGGATGCGCTGTTGAGTCTGGCCCGGTTGGGGCGCCAGCCGGTCAGTCTGCAGGTAACCAGGCTCGATTCGGTGGTTAAGGATGTGGTGCAAGTGCTGGAACCGGAGACCCAACAGCGGCAGGTGGAATGGAGGATCGCGGGCCTTCCCTCGGTAGAGTGCGATCCCGTTCTGGTGCGGCAGATCTTTCAGAATCTGATCGCCAACGCGCTCAAGTACTCCCGTCCGCGGCCTAAGGCGCTGATTGAGGTCGGACACACGGAAAAGGACGGACAGCGAGTCTTCTTTGTGCGCGACAACGGTGTGGGCTTCAACATGAAATATGCCGATAAGTTGTTTGGGGTCTTTCAACGGTTGCACCGGGCAGAAGACTTCGAAGGCACAGGGGTTGGACTGGCCACGGTACAGCGGATCGTGCAGAAACACGGAGGCCGAGTCTGGGCGGAGGCGGAGTTGGACAAAGGCGCGACCTTTTATTTCACACTGGGCAGTGCTGAAGCCGGGGAAGCCCTTGGCCCAGAAACCCAGGACTCAGAAACCCTGCACAGGGCGGCGGCCCAAGGAACTCAACCATGAACTCAACCATGAAGTCAGACATGAAATCAGACGAGATTGACATTCTACTGGTCGAAGATAACCAGGATGATATGGACCTTGCGCTCCATGCCCTGCGGCGCGAGAACCTGGCCAACCGAATCTTCGTGGCTCGCGACGGAGAAGAGGCTCTGGACTTTCTTTTTTGTCGCGGGGCATTCTGCGAGCGCTCCCTTGACCGTCCTCCGAAACTGATTTTGCTCGATCTGAAACTACCCAAGGTGGATGGGATTGAGGTCCTGCGGCAGATCAAGGGCGACGATCGGACGCGAACCATCCCCCTGGTCATCCTGACGTCGTCAAAGGAGGAGCGGGACTTGGTGAACGGTTACAGCCTGGGGGCGAACAGTTTCATCCAGAAGCCGGTGGATTTTGACCAGTTTCGGGCGATGGTGAAACAGGTCGGGCTCTATTGGCTGGTGGTGAACCAGCCGCCGGTCAGCCACCATGCGGTTCTCACGGCGGGACCCAGTGATGCCTACAAACGCTGACAAGCCGAATGGCGGTTGCGAAAAGTTGCGCGTCTTGCTGGTCGAAGACAGTGAGTTGGATGCGGAACTGGTGCTGCGCGAACTACGCCAGGGAGGCTTCGAGCCCAGCAGCACGATCGTTCAGACGCCGGAGGCTTTTACCCAGGAGGCGCGGACGAACCGTCCAGACATAGTACTGGCCGATCAAAATCTGCCGCGATGGCGGGGCATGGACGCGCTCGACCTTCTCCGGCTGCAGGGGCTGGATATTCCCTTGATTCTGGTATCGGGCTCGTTGGGAGAGGAAGCGGCGGTGGAATGCATCAAGCAGGGGGCCACGGACTATATCCTCAAGGATCGGCTGGCGCGGCTGCCGGGCGCCATCCGGCGGGCGCTGCGGGAAAAACAGCTCCGGGAACAGCAGGGATATTCGGATGAATTGTTCCGTCGAGCGGTGGAGGCCTCGCCCAGCGGAATCCTGATGGTGGACGAGAGCGGGCATATCCTGCTGGCCAATCGAGAAACGGAGAGGCTGTTCGGGTATCAGCGCGAGGAGTTACTGGGCCAGGTAGTGGAAGTGCTTGTGCCCGGCCGCCTTCGCGACCTCCATCATGGACGCCGGGCCGCCTACCATCAGGCTCCAGTGATGCGCAAGATGGATCAGGAGCGCAATTTGAACGGCCTCCGCAAGGATGGCACCGAGTTCCCGGTGGAGATTGGGCTGAATCCGGTCCAGACCCCAAGCGGAACCCAGATTCTGATTGCCGTGGTTGACATCACGGAGCGCAGGCAAGCGGAGCGAGCGGCGGAGAAGTTCACGCTGGAACTACAGCGCTCGAACGCGGAACTGGAACAATTTGCCTACATCGCGTCGCACGACTTGCAGGAACCGCTGCGCATGGTGGCGAGTTATACGGAACTTCTGGGCGAACGCTACCGGGGGAAGCTGGACGACAAAGCGGACACCTATATTGGATATGCGGTGGATGGCGCCCGGCGTATGCAGTGTCTGATTCGCGACTTACTGGACTACGCCCGAGTCAGTTCCCAGGCCAAGCCGCTGCAGCCCACCGACTCGGGGGCCGTGCTGGCGGGAGTAATCGCGCTGATGCGGGGAGTCATCGAGAGCAGCAAAACGGAGATTGTTTGCGGGAAACTGCCGACGGTTATGGCCGACGAAGTGCAGCTGGGACAGGTGTTTCAGAACTTGATCAACAACGCCCTCAAGTTCCACGGCGCGAGGCTGCCACGGCTTGAAATCAGCGTCCGGACGGTGGACGACCATTGGGAGTTTTCCGTGGAGGATAACGGAATCGGGATCGCGAAGGAAAACGCCGCGCGTATTTTTCAAATGTTCCAGAGGCTGCACACCCGTGAAGAATATGAAGGAACCGGCATTGGATTGGCGATTGCCAAGCGTATCGTGGAACGGCATGGAGGCCGAATCTGGTTTGACTCCGTGCCCGGAGAGGGCACGACGTTTCATTTCACGATCTCAAAAGGCGCGCAAGGAGGCGCCCGATGACCGGACCGATCCGGGTGCTGCTGGTGGAGGACAATCCAGCCGATGCCGACCTGACGCGCGAGGGCTTTGCCAACAGCACCCTGCAGATCGAACTGACCGTGGTCGGCAGCGGAACGGAAGCGGTCGAGTTCGTCCGCAAACGGGGACGCCATGCTGCCGCGTCTACGCCTGATCTGATTCTGCTGGATCTGAACCTGCCCGGAGTGGACGGGAAGGGAGTGCTGGTCGAAATCAAGCAGGACGCGGAATTGAAGCGGATTCCGGTTTCAATTCTGACTTCGTCCAAGGCGGATCGCGACATCGCGCAAAGCTACCGGCTGGGAGCCAATTGCTACGTGGTCAAGCCGATTGATTTCAGAAGCTTTCAGGCCATGGTGCGTGCTATCGAGAAATTCTGGTTTGGCACGGTCGAGCTTCCGACAGAGGGAAGTAGTGGGTCGGGTTGATGGGGTCGGGTTGCCTGGCCAATGCGTGGTTACGAAGCGCAATTCGGTGGCGGGTCCGTAGCAAAAACGATCCCGGGATGAAACAGCGTGCCCGCCACGCGGGTCGCGATGGCGATCAGTTCCCTTTGGCTGGAGAAAACTTTGACCTGGCGGGCCCGCGAAAGTTCGGGCAGATTCACGCTGCGTCCGCTGCGGATGCGGGCAGCATTGGCTTCATCGGCAGTGACTGATGGAAACTGAGGCAGCAGCTGGCGGGGATGGACAAAGAGTTCTTCCCCGCTGCCTCGGCGGACGGCTTCTTCCAGTTGCTCCAGGGTGTGCGCGTTCGCGATCTCGAATTCCGCGACCGCGGTCCGCCGCAGCGATTCCAGATGAGCGCCGCAGCCCAGGCGCTGGCCCATCTCATGGGCTACCGAGCGCATGTAGGTTCCGGAGGCGACTCGGGCACGGAAGCGGGCGCGGGCGCCCTCGACAGCGAGAATCTCAAACTCTTTAATCTCAACCTGCACGGGCTTCAGCACAACTTCCTTCTGCTTGCGCGCCAGCTTGTAGGCGGGAACGCCGTGAATCTTCTTGGCGGAAAACGGGGGCGGAGTCTGCTCGATCACTCCGCGGAAGGGCGCCGCGAGGGCTTCGACTTCGCCGGCCTGCAGGAGGACGGCCTGGGGAGCGGAGGTGGGCTCGCCGTCGGCGTCATAAGTATCGGTGGCAAAGCCGAAGCGCACGGCGCCTTCGTAAGTCTTCTCCGACGCGGTATAGAACTGCGCCAGACGGGTGAGGCTGCCCGTCACCAGGGGAAGCACGCCGGTCGCCATGGGATCGAGGGTGCCGAGGTGGCCGATCGAGCGCTGTTGCAGGATGCGGCGGGCGCGGTTGACCACGTCGTGGGAAGTGAGGCCGGCGGGCTTATCGAGGATGAGGACGCCATTCATGAGAAGATTGGGTAATTTGGAGATTGGGTGCTTGAGCAATGAGAACCTGACGGCGCCTTTACAGAGCTTCAACTACAGAATTACACAATTACCAAATTAACAGACTCCGCTTATGTTTCCGATTAAAGATGACCAGCCGCGATACAGCACGCCCTATGTGAACAGCTTTCTGATTGGGCTGAATATTCTCATCTACCTGTTTCAGGCGACGCTGGATCCACGGAGTTACGAATTGTTTGCACGCCAGTTCGGAGTCGTGCCGGGGCATCTGGCGGCGTTTCTGGCGGGCTCGCCGCGGTACTCCCTGCCTGAGGTCGTGATTCCCTTCTTCACCTCGATGTTTGTGCACGCGGGGTGGATGCACGTGCTGGGCAACATGTGGTTTCTTTACATCTTCGGGGACAATATCGAGGATTATCTCGGACACTTCAAGTATCTGGTGTTTTATCTGCTCTCCGGGTTGATTGCGATGGCGACCCAGGTGGCGATTTATCCACACTCGAACATTCCCACGGTCGGTGCGAGCGGGGCGATTGCGGGGGTGCTGGGGGCGTATTTCATTCTGTTTCCCAGGGCACGGGTGCTGACGTGGCTGGTGTTTGTGTTTTATCTGCCCGCGTGGGTCATCCTGGGATATTGGTTCGTGTTGCAGTTTGCGGCCGGGGCCGCAACCCTGTCAGTGGCGCGTGCCGGGCACGACATGGGCGGAGTTGCGGTCTGGGCACACGTCGGCGGATTCATCGCCGGAATTGCGATGATCAAACTCTTCCCGGAGCGCAGGAGACGGTCTCCCTACACGTATCCGTAGATCAGCTTCACGCTGCCGGAGTTCCCACTTCTCGCGGAAAGGACGCGCGAGAAGCGGGGCACCGACCGTGTTGTAGCACACACGATCAGGTTACTTCTTCGGACGCGACGCTGGCGGCACCAGGCCGGAGACACGGTAGTAGACCACCAGCTGGCCGTAGTGTTCGCCCGAGTGTTCGATGAAGGCGTAAGCCAGATCCGAGACCCGCATCTGCTCGTGAGCGAAAGGATCGACCACCAAGTCTGACATGCCCTTGTCGCCTTTTGCCTTAATCGCGTCCGCACCGTCGGCGAAGGCCTTCTTCACAAAGGCAACCACGTCGGCTTTGGTCTTGAACTGATCGCGTTTGGGATCTTCCTCGGCGGGAGGCTTCTCGCCCTTGGCGAGGTTGGTAAAGAAATAATTGGCGTTGGCGGCGTGCAGCAACTGCTCGGCGAAGGTGCGCTGGGCCGGATTCGGTTTGAAATCGTATTTGTCTTCGGGGAAATCCTCGGCCATGGCGATCAGCTTTCCTCCCACGTAGTTCCAGGATTCAAGCACGGCTTGCGACGGACTGGGCGCGGGTTTGACGGCGGCTTCTTTCTTCATGGCATCCTGCGCGTAAGCGGGGACGGCCAGGGTTGCGGCCAGCAGAGCTGCGGCGAGAAACGGTGACTTCAGCATTGAAATTTCCTCCTGGGAGTTGGCGGGGCAATTGTACTTGGAGTTTCTGCCGGGGGAAAGGCGAGGGCGTCTGGGTAGTGGTGCAGGTTGAGAGGAATCGATTCGTATCAGGGCATGCCTTTCAGGCGTGCCGCATCAGCCCTGGGACGGACCCGGCTTTAGCCGCTGCCGCCGCAAGGTGCCCCAGCGGCTAAAGCCGTAAACATCTCACGCCTCCTCGCGGCATCGCTGAAGCGATGCCCTGATACGAATCGTTCTTTTCAAACTGACCCACTACCGAAAACACGAAGGACAGCCAGGTCCTCCAGCGACCTTAAAGTTCTACTTGAACTGCGTTCCTTCAAGATGTAGACAGCCTGGAGGCTGCGCGGCTGATCTTTCACAGGAGTGTCCGCCCAACATAGCTTTAGACGCCGTTCGGGCGCTGACGAATCAGCGAGAGGAATTCTGAGCGCGTTTCTTCTTCGTTGCGGAAGCAGCCCAGCATGGAAGAGGTGACGGCGGCCGAGTGTTGCTTTTCGACGCCGCGCATCATCATGCACAGGTGCCGGGCCTCGATGACCACGCCCACTCCCTGAGGCTCAATCACTTTCTGGATGGTTTCGGCGATCTGCGTGGTAAGCCGCTCCTGAATCTGGAGGCGGCGCGAAAACAGCTCGATCAACCGCGGAATCTTGCTGAGCCCGATCACTCTGCCGTTGGGGATGTAGGCCACGTGCACCTTGCCGAAGAACGGCAGCAGGTGATGCTCGCACAGGCTGAACATTTCAATGTCTTTGACGATGACCATCTCGTCATAGCTGACCGTAAAGAGCGCGCCCTTCAACAGAGCCTCAGGGTCTTGTCGGTAACCTCTGGTCAGGAACTCCATGGCTTTATGGACGCGTTCGGGCGTGGCGGCGAGGCCTTCGCGTTCCGGGTCTTCGCCCAGGCGGACCAGCATTTCCCGGACGAGGTCTTCATAGCGGGCGCTGGTCAGCGTGGCTGCTTCGGTGGCTGGTTTCATGATTCCTCAGCGGCTAAAGCCGCGTTGCAATTGTTACGGGCTGACGGCATGGCTGAAGCCATGCCCTGATACGAATCTATTTCTCCCGGTGAATCCCTTCTTCCGGCTACGGCTACCTGCGGACTTCGGCGTCCCCGGCGTATTCGAAGGAATTCATCATGGTTTCTTCGAGTCGCACTCTTTCAAGATGCGCCTTTTGGAAGCCGCGCTGCAATATTTCGAAGATTTCGACGCACAGGTTTTCCGTGGAGGGCACGGTTTGGGTGAATTCTTGCATGGTATTCAAATTCTCCAGGTTGTAGCGCGAAACCACTTCCCTTTCCATGAAGCCGTCGAGGTCGACCAGATTACAGACCATGCCGGTGCGTTCGTCGACCTGGCCGCTGACCGTGACCTCCAACGCGTAGTTGTGGCCGTGTCCGTACGGGTTATTGCACTTGCCGTAGGTGGCGCGGTTCTCGTCGGCGGACATTTCCGGGCTGTGCAGCCGGTGCGAGGCCGAGAACAAGTACCGCCGGGTGAGATGAGCTTTCATATTTTGCAAATCATATTGTGCAAATCAAATTGAGCAAATCATCTTGCGCAAATCGTATTGGGCCAATCGTCTTGGGCAAATGATCCAGCGGATCACGCCTCTCCGTAGAAATCGACAAACAAATCCGGGGTTTCGTAGACCCGGACGCGGTGCAGGTGCGCTCGCTGCAGCTTGCTTTCCAGGCGCTGCCAGATGGCGATCGAGAGATTCTCGGTAGTAGGCACGCGGGTGAAGAACTCCGGCACTTCTTTATTCAGGAAGCGGTGGTCCATGGCATCGAGAACTTCGCGGTGCATGACTTCCTTGAGCTGTTTCAGGTCGACGACAAAGCCGGAGCGCGGATCGACTTCCCCTTTCACTGTGACTTCGAGCGTGTAGTTGTGCCCGTGCCCGTTGGGGTTGTTGCATTTGCCGAAAATGCGGAGGTTTTCCTCCGGAGTGAACTCCGGGTTGTGATAATAGTGCGAGGCAGAGAATTCGGCTTTGCGCGTGAGATAGACCATTCCAGTGTTCGATCCTCAATTCGGATGAAGATTCAATGCCAAGTCGGCCGGTAGTTCAAGCGAATACGGAGGAATCTCCTGCCACTTGGGAGAATCCATTGTTTCTTCCTCCGGACAGAATGTCTTATTGGGCCAAAAAACGATGATCTTGTACACATAGCGTCGCCGCTGGCTTGGATAGTAAGCCAGCACAAAAGCGATGCCCTTTTTCTTGTCGATCCAGAAGATAAGCGGACGATCGCCCAGGGCCGGGTTGGGAGAGTTCAACAGAGTGTAGGCGCGAAGGTCTTTGTATTTTTCCTCAACTTTGTCCGGGCGATCTAACGAGGTGATGCCCTCCGCGGTACGAAAGCGGGTGGTAGCAGACTCGATCTGGAACACCTTGCCTTTTTTGAGCCGGATGAACATGCTGCCACCGCGAATTTGGTTGTCCGCGTCCACCCAATAGAGGGTCGTGCCGCATCTGTTTTGCCACTCCTGGTCCTGATCTTTCTTCAGCGGAAATAATTCCAGAGCGCGGGCCTGCGTGTCCCCCAGCTTGAGAGGTCCGACGCTCAAGCCGGGTTCGATTACCGTTTGGTTGCCGGTGGGAGCGGGGATGTTGCCCTCTGAGTTCTGCGGAACGGTCTGGGCGACGGGTTGCGTTCCATAGAAACCAGACGCACGGGGATGGCTGCCTGCTGCGGTCGTGAACAGAATCGGCAGGATAGGGATCAGGATAGGGATAAGGATTGCTGGAAGTCTCATGAATATCTTCCTACGGCGGTGGACGTTTGCTTCGTGAGTTCATTCACAGGGCGATCTTCAGCGCCGTAAGTTCGGCCCTTCCAGTTTATCTTTCCTGCTTTGTGGGAAAACTTCGAACGGAGCAAGAGGTAGGAGAAGAGTGGCAGGCCGAACAGAACTAGAAGATTTGCACTCCAGGCAAAATGGGCGCGTGAAATTCGCTTCAGGGTTGCCAGGGGCGCGAGCAAATACAGGATCGCGTAACGAAAATCTCCGGCGGTGATGGAGAAGACAAAAAGCGCCAGCGACCCGATCAGCAACACGAACTCAAGCCAGCGCCAAAGCGCCAGGCGTCCGGGCGCCGGAAACAGGATTGCCAGATTCTTGGTCCAGCCTTCGCGAAGCTGCGGGAAATTCCGATACATGCGGGTGCGCACCGCATCGCCGCCGAAGCGAAAAAATATTTTGCGGCCTGATCGTTTGACGGCGCGCGCCAGTTCTACATCTTCGAGCAGACTTTTGGCGACCGCGGCGTGACCGCCGACCGCATCGTAGGCCTCGCGTGTCACCAGAATGTATTGCCCGTTGGCGGCTGCGGCGGGCGAATTGGGATCGCTCACTTCCGAAGGCCGATACTTCGAGGCCAGTTCGGCGAAGATCACCGGCATAACGGCCTTCTCCCAGAAGCCGATGACCATCTGCTCCGGCGAGTAGGAAAGCAAGGCTGCCTGCGTACGCTGGGCCTCGTCCAGACTGCGGGCCAGCGACCCGGGCAGATGCACGGTGTCAGCGTCGGTGAAAAGGAGCCATTCGCCTCGCGCCTGGCGCGCGCCCGCAGTAACGGCGTTGTTCTTGCCGGTCCACCCTCCGGGCAGCGGACCCGCCTCGATAACCCGCACGGCGGGAAACGACGCGGCGATTTCGCGGGTGCGGTCGGTGGAGTGGTCGTCCACAACGATGAGCTCGAAGACCACTCCAGTCTGCGCGACCAGTGATTCCAGACATGATCGCAGACACGCTTCCTCGTTGCGCGCGGGTATGACCACCGATACTTTCGGGAGTCCCGTGATGGTTTCGGTCGCCGTCATCCCTCGAATCTATTATTATAACTAGGTGCGACGCGCCGCCCAGTTCGCTTGTGCCTTTGCCGGCTGTTTTTTACTTCTCGCGCTTTCTGGCTGCTACGACAATTCGCGCCCCCCGCGCATCGGCTCGAACGCTCCTAATTTCACCGTGCAGGACGACCAGACCAAGGTTACGCTCAGCCAGTTCCGCGGGCAGGTCGTGGTGCTGAATTTTTGGGCGACGTGGTGCCCGCCCTGCGTCGAAGAAATGCCTTCGCTGGTTGAAATGCAACGGCGAATGAAAGCGAAGGGCGTTACCGTGGTGGCGGTGAGCATCGACGTGGACGAGAATGCCTACCGGCAGTTCGTAAAGGATCACGGCGTCAACCTGCTCACGGTGCGCGATCCTAACGAGAAGACCCCAACTCTTTACGGCACGCACGGCTGGCCAGAGACGTACATCATCGACCGCAAGGGCGTGATCCGCCGCAAGTTCATTGGGCCGGTGGATTGGACGGAGCCTGAGGTCATCGATTTCCTGAGCAGGATTTAGGCTGCTGAAGAACTTCCCGGTTCTTCGTTCTTCCGTCTTCGGTCTGAATCATCTTCCCGTCTGAATGCGTTTTCATTTTGCTGCGCTTGCAGCCGGACGGAAGTGTCCACCTGCTTTACAGCTTCGCGTGGCGGAGGCGAAGCGCGTTGGTGATGACCGAAACTGAGCTGAAGCTCATGGCGGCGGCGGCGAAGATGGGACTGAGCAGCAGGCCGAAAAAGGGATAGAGCACGCCGGCGGCGATGGGCACGCCAATCGCGTTATAGATGAAGGCGAAGAAAAGATTCTGGCGGATGTTGCGCATGGTGGCCTGGCTCAACTTGCGGGCGCGCAGAATTCCCGTCAAATCGCCCTTCACCAGCGTGATCCCGCCGCTTTCCATGGCAACGTCGGTGCCCGTGCCCATCGCGATGCCCACGTCGGCCTGCGCCAGGGCTGGGGCATCGTTGATGCCGTCGCCGGCCATGGCCACGACTCTTCCCTGCCCTTGCAGCTTGCGGATGACTTCGAGCTTTCCTTCGGGCAAGACCTCGGCCTCGAATTCGGCGATTTGCAGATGCTCCGCGACGGTCGCGGCGACCGCCTTGCTGTCGCCTGTGACCATCACGAGACGAAGTCCGCTTTGCTTCAATTGCCGAATCACATCGGCGGTCTCGGATTTGATCGCGTCCGAAGCTTCCATGCTGAGAACATATTTTCCGTCGACAGCCGCCAGGAGGGTCGTACCCCTTTGCGGTTTCGCGGTGAGAATCGTTGTATCGATTCGCTGGAAAGCGCCGACCTCCACCATCAGGGCGGCGTTGCCCACGGCAATCCGCTTTCCGTCGACGACTCCGGTGATTCCCTTTCCCGCCACATTCGCGAACTCGGTGGGTGCGGAGAGTTTGAGGTTTTGCTGTTCGGCGCCGGCAACAATCGCGGCCGCCAGCGGATGTTGACTGGCGCGCTCCAGACTGGCGGAGAGGCGCAGGAATTCTTTGACTTCGGGCGGCATTTCGGTTGCGGAACCGGCCCACGAAAATCCCGTCACCCTCGGCTTCCCTTCCGTGAGTGTGCCGGTTTTGTCGACGACTAAAGTGTCTACTTTCTCCAGGGTCTCTAACGCTTCGGCGTTCTTGATTAAGACTCCGGCGTGTGCCCCGCGGCCGGTGCCGACCATGATCGCCATGGGCGTGGCTAGGCCCAACGCGCAGGGGCACGCGATGATCAGAACGGCGACAGCGTTGACCAGCGCGTGCGCCAGGCGCGGTTGCGGACCCAGAAAGAACCACGCGACGAACGTGACTGCAGCGACGGCAACGACGGCGGGCACGAACCACGCGGCGAAGCGATCGGCCAGACGCTGAATGGGAGCGCGGCTGCGCTGCGCCTGGCCTACGAGTTGCACAATTTGCGCCAGCAGGGTTTCCGAGCCGACGCGTTCGGCGCGCATTACGAATGAGCCGGTGCCGTTGATGGTTGCGCCGATCACTTTGCAGTTGGGAGACTTCTCAACCGGAATGGATTCGCCCGTGATCATGGATTCGTCGACGGCGCTGCGGCCCTCGAGGACCACGCCATCGACGGGAACTTTTTCTCCCGGGCGCACACGGAGTCGGTCGCCGGGGTGCACCCGTTCGAGGGGAATGTCTTTTTCTGTGAACTCGCCACCCGGACCTTGGGTCAACAGGCGCGCCGTTTTCGGGCTGAGGTCGAGCAAGGCGCGAATGGCGGCGCTGGTGCGGCTGCGGGCGCGCAGTTCCATGACCTGGCCCAGCAGAACGAGCGCGGTGATGGCGGCGGCGGCTTCGAAGTAGACGTCGGGATATCCGCCCATGCTCCCCGATGGCATGGTGCGGAGAGAGTCAGGGAAAATTCTTGGTGCGACGGTCGCGACCACGCTGTAGACGTAGGCCACGCCCGTGCCCAGTCCGATCAGCGTGAACATGTTGGGGCTGCGGTTGACCAGCGATGTCCAGAAGCGCTGGAAGAATGGCAGGCCGCACCACAGGACGACCGGCGTGGCCAGGACGAACTCCAGCCAGGCCACAGGCAAGGTCAGGTCGCCGACGGTCAGCATGCCTTTGAATCCATGCACCAGCATGCTTCCCATGGCGATGGCGAGCAGCGGCGCGGTGAGCGCCACGCTCACCCAGAACCGCCGCGTCATGTTGCGCAGTTCGGGATTTTCTTCGGCGGACGCAGTGACCGTACGTGGCTCCAGGGCCATGCCGCAGATGGGACATGAGCCCGGCTCGGAGCGCACGATTTCCGGATGCATGGGGCAGGTGTACTCGGTGCGAGTCGCGGCCAGCGGTACGTCGGGCTCCAGGGCCATGCCGCAGGAAGGGCAGGCTCCCGGCTTCGCCTCTCGCACTTCGGGACACATGGGGCACACGTACGCCGGGGCCCCGCCGGAGGATGGTGCGGACTTGGTCGCGGGTTGCTGCGGCGAAGTCTGAACGGGCGCAACTTGGGTCGGAGTCGCGTGCGCGAGCGGCGACGATCCGGGCGTCGATTGCTGCTGCCGAGTAGAACCTGCGGCGGGCATGCCCAGCATCACCAGGCCCGAGGATGTTGGCGCGGGTTTGTTCAAATATCCCTGAGGATTGGCTTTGAACTTTTGCAGGCAGCCGGCGCAGCAGAAGTAGTAATTCTTTCCGCCATGCTCGTGCACATTCTTCGCCGTGGCGGGACTTACGTTCATCCCACAGACCGGGTCGCGTTCGAGGACGGGCGTTGGGTTCGAGGCGGTCATTAGTCTCAATCTGTCTTAATCTTAGCGATGTTCCGGCTCGGGCCAAGCTGGCTCAAGAATAAGCTGGTTTAGGCTAAGGCGGAAAATCCGCCATGGACCTGTCCTGTTTGATTGCTGATGCTCTATATTGGATTCATCCGGCGACAACGGCCGGGCACTCCAAATTCATCATACCGAAGGGTTTGCTGCATGACCTACCTGGATGTGATTTTCCATTACGCTTCCCTGCCCGGCGAGAACGAATTGCGGGCCATCGACGGCATGCGCGAGGTTTACGGCATCCGGCGGGTGCAGTTCAACGAGAAGGATCGCACCGTGACCGTGGAGTTCGACGCCTCGCGCCTGAAACAGGATGCAGTTGCGAAACTGTTGCGGCAAGCGGGGATTGACGTGCGGGAGTCGGCGGCTTTGGCCTAGAAAATCCTGCTGGGAAAAGTTGACGCAGAAAATCAGCCAAGGAGGGAGCGGGGAGGGCTGTCCTGCCGGCCAGAAGAAAAAGCAAGGGGTGCTACAAGAAAACCTCTGGCCGAAGTTATTTCCTGAAGCACCCCGTTGCGCGCCACTTCGTCTGCATTTCCTAGAGCATGCGGCATGCCGTCCGCAACCCCTTCAAAACAAATGCTGGTCCGCTTTTCGGTTCGGTAGGAATTGCGCGCCGACGGGAAAGATTTACTTCGGGAGGGGGGAGGCAACGGTGGGGCCATCGAGTGGTTGAAAAGGTCGGACAAGGGTAGCGGGTCAGTCTGAATTCGTTTTGAAAGGGCGCGGCTTCAGCCGCGCCGTAAGTAAGTGTCCACAAAATCAATCGCGGCTTTTAAGCCGCTGAGGACGTGCTTTTGGAACTGACCCTCTACTCGTGCAAGAACCGCGTTTTCCGCCAAAGGATTCTTCCGCTATAATCGTCTATAATCCGTCCAGCAGTTTTTCCTGCCAAGCAGATCCGCGCCCTTAGCTCAGCTGGATAGAGCGTCTGGCTACGAACCAGAAGGTCGGGAGTTCGAATCTCTCAGGGCGCACCACTTTTCAATAACTTAGGGGCACCTTCAACGGGTGCCCCCTGGTTTTGTGCCCAAATTGTGCCCATTCTCCGGAAATGTCAGGGATTGCTCGGTCCAGCCTCACCTCTCCAGGAGGAGGGCAATAAGTGTAATGGCGACGTTTCGACAGTTAGGTTATTTCTGTGGGTGCGTATACCATTTCGATCACAGCACGCAGCCTGTGCTGACCCGAGTCTGGGATGGCTGCAAAGCGGAACGGCTGTTCAGTCCAGGAAACAGGGCGCAGCATCTCTGCCGTCCCGGTCACTGGCCCCTTGGGCGTAACGAATATCAACTTGACCATTGAACCGGGCGGAAGGAGCGGAGCCAGTACCATCAGGCCGCCGGTCAGGGAAACGCACTGCAACTTCGCGGGAGTCCGGTGTCCATCCTGGCGCCGAAGGACAACCGGAATAGAATCCGCCAACTGCAGCCGCTGAGAACGCGTTCCTGTCTTGGCTTGGTCGATCTGAGTCATTGGCATCCAGTATGCTCTGCGTTCCCGCTAATTAGGAGATCACGGAGGGGCTGGTACTCTTTCCACTCACGCCTCAGCGTCAAGCCGATTCCCCAGTTGAGGCGGTGGCGGACCACCCCATGCTTCGCGTCGCCTGACCTGTTTTGGGTCAACGAGTGTAATCGCGATTTTTCAACAGCCGACGACGGCGTGCGTCATCGAACGATAGAATGCTTCTTACCATCTGCGCCATCGGGTGCGCGACATGATATGGCTACTAAAAATCCCGCTTGTGATTTTGGTAGGCGCTTGGGCAATTTGGCTCTACTCCACGCCTCATTCTGAAGTCACGCTAACCATTAAGCGAGTGTGGAACAGAATCCGTGGAACGAGAAAGCCATAGTCCTGAACCCGGTCAGTGAGTGAAATCGCGATCTTAAGACAATGGACTGCAAAGGCCACTCTTACTTGTGAAATGAGCGAGCTACGCCTCGGGCTAGCCGAAAGGTAAGAAGTAGAGCGAAGCATCCCACGCAGAAAGCGAGAACTGCGAACGCGGTCCCAAAGACCTGTCCCAAAAAACCTCCCGTCTCCGCCGCAATCTGGCCCCTCACGATCACGCTGGCAAGAAAGAGACCTATAGAACTGGAGAAAAAGACCATGGCGAAAATGGTCGCCCCGACTCTCTGTATCGTTCCTCTTGCGACCCACTGCTCTGTCCCAAAGATTCCGACCCGGTTGCGGCTATACAGAATGGGGACGTACTGGCCCCTGAACCACATCGTGCGTTCAGTTTTGCGATTCTCTAACGCCTGAATCGGTTTATCCTGCGGCTTCATTGGGGTCACCAAGCACAGTCTAATCCACTCTTTGGAACTAAGTGTCGAAAACAGGCGATAGCGCTCAAAACCCCGAATCAAGACCCACGGCCAAAGGAAAAGCCCCGCGCCTCGGGCGGGGCTTCCCTTCCATCCTAGGATCATCTTGCTGCTGCAGCCATCGGAATCACGCCTTCGCTCCGAACCGTCTTGAGGTACTCCGCACGGCGCTCTAGCGCAGCGCGTTGGTCGCGCGTGTCCACGATATCGTACCTCCGCAGCATCGAGTCCGTCTTGTGCCCCGAGATCGACATCGCCACGTGCGCCGAGACTCCCGCCCGGATCAGGTCGCGAACCGCGGGAGTTCGAATCTCTCAGGGCGCACTACTTCCAAACTCCACCTTCGATCCAAGTTTGCCATCTCACCAGATGAAAACCTGTGGCGCGTGAATGGCCGATTATCGGCACACGCGCTTACTTTCGTGACTTCGCGGGTTCTGGTGGCATGCTTCGGACCCGGCTTTCTGCTACTCTCGAACTCGCCCTGTCGTTAGTTGTCTGCTGTATCAGTCAATCGCGACCGGAGCGGTCTCTCCGGAAATCGAGTTCGCGCCATGTCGAAGGCAATTCAGCAGCAGGATGTGTCTGTATTGTCCGCCGCCAAGCAGGGACTGGTGTATCTCACCGCCAACGACTGGACCCTGATTGCGGACAAGGCGACGCGCCTGCAGTTCAAGGCGGGCGATCCCATTGTTCAAAAAGGCAAGCGAACCCACGGAGTGTTTCTGATGCTGAAGGGAATGGCCTCGGTGCAGATTGCCTACCAGGGAACGTTCCCCACTGTAGGGCCGGGCGAAGTCTGCGGCGAGATTTCGTTCATCGACGAGCTGCCCGCCACGGCGAACGTCGTGGCCAAGGGACCGGTGGAGGCCTACTACCTGGACCGGCAGACGCTGTTGTCGCTGTTTGAGCTTTTTCCGCATTTAGGATCGCGTTTCTATCGGTCGCTGGCCTCGAGTCTGTCGCGGCGGCTGCGCGAACTGATTGGTCCGGCGGCGCCCCCCGAGTAAGGAATCACTGGCCGGCTGTGCTAGCCTACGCAATGGTTTCCTGTCCGGGCGGGGTGGAATGGGCCGGATGGGGTTGGCCGCGCGCCTGCTCTGCATGGTTGATTCCGGCAATCTACGTCTGGCCTTGCTGTCGGCCGCGGTGCTCGGCTTCCGGCACGGCCTCGACTACGACCACATCGCGGCCATCAGCGATATCAGCAGCGTGCAGGCGAAGGCTCGCGACGCCATGCGCTACGGCCTGCTCTACGTGGCCGGCCACGCGACCACGGTGGCAGTGCTGGGCGCGGCGGCCGTGGCCTTTCGGCTTTCCCTGCCCCCGGCCACGGATCGGTGGGCCGAGCGCCTGGTGGGGATCACGCTGCTCGCACTCGGCTTGTACGTGTTGGGAACGTTCTTCCGTCCGTCTGCCCATAACCACGCGCGACCGCGTACTCGAATTACCCTCCTGCTCAACGGGATGCTGTGGGTCTACTGGCGGCTGAGCCGGATCTTTGGCGGCACCCGCATCGAGCCGCCGCAGGTGTTCAAGGACGGTTACGGCACGACCTCAACCTTCTTGGTGGGTGTGGTTCATGGCCTCGGAGCCGAGACCCCGACTCAGCTTCTCCTGTTTCTGCTGGCGGCGAATCTGGGAGGAACTGCGGCGGGTCTGCTGGGCCTGGTGATGTTCATCGCCGGCCTGCTCGTGATGAATACTCTGATGTGTGGACTGGCTGCGGGATTGTTTTCCATGGACAAAGTACTGGGCTGGTTGTCGCCGGCGGGAGCATCCCGAAATCTGTTTTCGCGTGCCCTGACAGCGGTCTTGACCGCGATCCGGGCCAACGCAGTGAACGGACTGACCCTGCTCACCTCCGCCTACAGCATTGTTGTCGGAGCCATCTTTTTGCTGGGTGTCGCGGACAAGCTGCCTTCTCTGACGGGATGAATGGGGCGCAGCCACGCGGTCGACTCAAGTCGCAAAACCCTGTTTCAAGTGTGCATTACTTTGCACTTGAGTACTCCTGTGGACCGACCGGGTTGAGGACTAAATCATGTGTGTGCAACGTCTTGCAGTTTGCCCCAGTTTGGAACCTAAGGTGCATAGTCGAAGTTCGTAGGACCATTGCGCTATTTTGTCCCGAAGGGGCCCGAGAGCTCCAGAAGTCAACTAAACGGCGTGTTCGAGATCGCAGGAGGAAGTCATTATGAAGCGGATTTTATGGATGGCTCTGCTAGTCGTGGCCTTGCCGCTGGCGGCGTTTGCCAGCAATTCGATTGACTTTACGAACAGCGGCGGTACCTTGTCGGGCAGCAGTGCAGGATTGAGCCTAAGCGGCTCGGAGTTGATTGCGGTCAACGGGCTCAACAACTTGGGCCTGGTGACTGGCGATTTGGGTAGCTTGAGCTTCTCCACCGGCGCATTGATGAGCGGAAACCTCCAGGATGGCGCTATCTTTAGCGGGGGTGGGAGCTTCGTCATCGCCGGAAACGGGAGCAATGGGATTCCAAGTGGGCGTCCTTTTCAATGGCGGCTTCACCGGCCCAGTGACTTGGAGCATGATTACCCTGGCCAACGGGACCCATAACTACACGCTGACCGGTTCGGTCTCCGGCACTTGGTATAACGGCTCCACGGTTGACGGCGCGACCGTGCAGTTGACCATTAATACAGGCAGAGGCTTCTTCAATGGCCAGACCACGATTTCCAGTGGCGACACCAACATTGTGACCACGGTTCCTGAGCCGGGCACGCTGGGCCTGCTGGGCACCGGTCTGCTGGGTGTGGCGGGCGCAGTGCGTCGCAAACGGAAAGCGTAATCCGGTTTCAACTTCGTCAAACTAAGGCTCCGCCCGACAAGGCGGGGCCTTTTTAGTCCCCTCATGCCCCCCTCTCCATTACCCCGGTAATCTGACCCAGGGGATTACCGTTGACCCATCCCGCCCGGCCTCCTTAAATTGCCAACAGGGGGATGTATGAAAGATATTCATGAGGTCCTGCGGCAAAAGCAGGCGAAATACGCCCAACTTGGCAAGCAGATCGAGATGCTCCAGCAGGCTGCCGAAAAGCTGCGGGAAGTAGCCCCTTTACTGGCTGAGAACGATGACGAGGACAATGCCGTGCTGGCAGAAGTAGACGATGCCTCGAGTTCATCGGATGCCATGGCGGCCAAGGCGGGTGCGAATTCCACTGCGGCCCCGTCGAAAGCGGCGCGGCCCACAGCACCTCGCTGGCCCTAAACTTTTCGCGGGCGCAGCCAGAACAATCGATTTATGAATCTTCAGGCATTACTGGTTTCGAGTGACGATTCCGCCGCGGATGTTTTGGGCAGAGTTCTGCCCACGCTCGGTCTGGCCATGGATCGCTCCAGCGATCCTGAGACCACCATCGCCCGCATCCAGCAACAGAAGTTCGACGCCCTGATCGTTGATTTTGACGAGCCTAAGGCGGCGGACGACGTGCTGCAACTGGCGCGCCGCCTGGGTTCCGGTCCGCTGACCGTAGCTCTGGTGGGCGATGCGGGAAAGGTGCGCGAGATCCTGAGCGGGGGTGCGCACTTCGTGCTGCACAAGCCTCTTTCCGACGACGCGGCGAAAGCCGGTTTGCGGCCTGCGGCGGCTCTGCTGAGCCGCGAGCGGCGCCAGGCCTTCCGCGTTCCGGTTCAGGCTCCAGTCGAGATCACACTACCCGATACCCGCAAGCTTGACGGCATCCTGCTCGACCTCTCCGAGACCGGCATGGACGTGCTCACCGCAGAGGCGCAAATCCCCGGATCATTGCTGGCTTTCCACTTTCAACTGCCGGATGAAGCCCTGGAACTCGAGGCGCACGGGCAGGTGGCCTGGGCCAATCCGAATGGACAGACCGGAGTTCACTTTCTGGATCTTCCGGAAGCGGTGTCCGCCGAATTGAAGACCTGGCTGAAAGCCGCGGCAACCACGGCTGGAGCCGGTCCGAATGAAACCGTGCCGCACTGCAAACTGACCGACCTCAGCCTGGGTGGCTGCTACGTGGAAACCGACGCGGCGTTCCCAGAGCGCGCCCTAATTGACCTTTGCCTGAAGACCGGAGAACTTGAGGTCCACACTGAAGGTATGGTCCGAGTCGCTCATCCCGGTCAAGGCATGGGAATCGAATTCCCTTCCCGCACGCCGGAGCAGCGCGCACAAGTTGGCAGCCTGATCGACTTCCTGCGCAATTGTCCGGAGACGATGTTGGAACTGATTATTTCTCCACGCGCCCTGGTCGCCGATCTCACCCAGTTTGAACCCGAGGATAAGAACCTGGCAGAACCCGCCGACGAGTTGGAAGATCCGTTGCTCGAACTCCTGCGGCGCGGTACTGCTTTGCAGCAGGACGAATTCCTGGCCGAACTCCGCCATCAGCGCAGTCCCGAAGACGTCGCTTCCGTCTAGTCGTCCTCTCGACAATCTTCCAATCCTGTAAAACGTCCACACGTCTTCGCCTGGGACAAAAGCCTCCCGCGGCAGGTTATGGGCAGAGAACTTTCAAGGAGAGCTTCAGGTGGAGAAGCGCAGCGCGGACGTCAGTGGGAGCGAGAGGCTTCGGCGCGGACTTGTTCCCAAAGAATCGAAGAACCCGAACCCCGTCTCTGGCGCGGGTCCTTCAACTCTTCGTGGTCTGTTCCACCCCAATGTGAGTACGCTACCCGATCTCCGTTGCGCGACGATTTCAGTCATATTAAATCTGGGTTAAATAAACCGGCGTCAAACAAGTGGGCCTAAATGTAGACTGGGAGCGGCGTTCCGTTCTCAGGCGTGAATTCGTGCGGCGAGGGGAATGAGTCTGGGCAAGACCAGCGCGGCTGCGTATCCATCCAGTGCTCCGACGGGATCATCCGGCAAGGATTCATCGTTACTCTGGACTCCGCTGCTGGTGATCGCCGCCACGGCTTTCGCGGTGGAGATTCCTTTCTTCTTCTTTGGCACACCCTCCGGCCACGATGTTGAATTTCACCTTTACTCATGGCTTGAAGTGCTGGCGCAATGGAAGCAGGGGATTCTTTATCCGCGGTGGGCCGCGCTGGCTCATTTCGGGTATGGGGAGCCGCGCTTTGTGTTCTATCCTCCGGCTTCGTGGACGCTGGGCGCGCTGCTAAGCGCAATCTTTCCCTGGACGATCGCTTCGAGTGTTTACATCGGGATCGTGCTGGTGGCGGCCGGCGTGTCCATGTTCCTCCTGGCACGAAGATGGCTCGACCGCCGCGATGCCATTTTCGCCGCCGCGCTCTATGCCGCCAACCCGTACCACCTGGTCATCGTTTACTGGCGCAGCGCGTTTGCGGAGTTGCTGGCCAGTTGCCTGCTGCCGTTGTTGCTGCTGCTGGTGCTGAAGGCCGCGGACAAGGGCTGGCGAGCGCTTGCACCGCTGTCTCTGGTGCTGGCCGCGGCCTGGCTGACCAATGCTCCAGCGGCAGTCATGATTCACTACTCGCTGGCGCTGCTCGTTGTGTTCCTTGCCTGGCAGCGGCGCTCACCGCGCATCTTGCTGGTAGGAGCGGCCGCTGTCGTGTTGGGAGCATGCTTGTCCGCGTTTTATCTGTTCCCCGCGATCTACGAGCAGAAATGGGTCACGATCGCCGAGGCCGTATCCGCCGGATCGCGTCCGCAGGATAATTTTCTTTTCATTCATACCACCGACGCCGACCACGATGCCTTCAACCGGATCGTTTCGTGGGTCGCTTTGCTGGAGATGATTGTGATTTTCGGCGCCGCCTGGGTGTCCAAGCCGTGGCGCGACACCCGGCGTGCACTCTGGAACATTCTTCTGGTGTGGGCTGTCGCGTGCAGCGTACTCATGTTCCCGCCCACCGCATTCCTCTGGAGACTTCTGCCCAAGCTCGAGTTCATGCAATTTCCCTGGCGCTGGCTTCTGTGCCTGAGCATGATCTTCTGTTTGTTCGTTACCGCAGACCTGCGGCGCTGGGGGATGCGGCTCGGCGTCTGCCTGGTATCAGTCCTAGTGGTCGTGGTTGCGTGGCAGCGCATTCAGACTCCGTGGTGGGACAACGCCGGCGATCTCCGCGAGATGCAAGACAATATGGCGGACGGCCCGGGCTACGAAGGCACGGACGAATACACTCCAGTCGGGGCCGACCCCGCGGCCATTGACACTGACAAAGACGCGCGCAAGGTCACGGTTGACGGACCGGCGCACGCCGCCATTCGCGTCCTGCAGTGGAATGCCGAAGCCAAATCCTTTACCGCGGAGATGTCTGGGCCGGATCAACTCGCGCTACGATTGTTTCGCTACCCGGCGTGGCGAGTGGAAGTGAACGGGAGGGTTGTGGAGACAAGTCCGCGCGAAGGGACCGGGCAGATGCTGGTTCCGGTCGCGAGCGGAGTGAACCGCGTGCAGATCACATTCATTCGGACATGGGACCGAACCGCAGGGGGATGGATTTCGGTTGTGGGCCTGGCAGGCCTGGGTTTTTGGGGTTTGTGGGGACGAAGACGGGCGCGGCGATCGGTGGTGTGAAGTCCCCGAGCACGTTTTCTGAAAATAATTCCTCTGACCAATGCGACGAATCCTGATTGCCACTTCAAATCCCGGCAAACTCCGCGATTTCGCCGGAGCCGCGGTTGCGCACGAAATCGAAATCGCCGGCATCCCCGGCTTCTCTTCCCTGCCGCCGGTCGTCGAAGACGGTCTGACCTTCGAAACGAATGCTCGCAAAAAGGCGGAAGAGTACAGCCGTTACGCGGTGGGCGAGATTGTAGTCGCCGACGACTCCGGTCTGGAAGTGGACGCGCTGAACGGAGCGCCGGGTGTGCACTCCGCCCGCTACTCCGCAGACGCTCCACACCTGGTCGAGAACAACACCGACGACCACGCCAACAACGCGCGTGTGCTGCGGGAACTGCGAGGAGTACCGCCTGCAAAGCGGACCGCAAGATTTGTCTGCGTGCTGGCGGCCGCGCGGGATGGACAGACGCTGGCTACGTTTCGCGGGACGGCGGACGGGGTTCTGCTCGACGCTCCCCGCGGGACGAATGGCTTCGGCTACGATCCCCTGTTTTATTTTCCGCAGATTGAAAAGACCTTTGCCGAACTCAGCGCCGAAGAAAAGGCGCGGTACAGCCACCGCGGCACAGCCTTCCGCCAGTTTCTGGAATGGTGCGACTCAACCGTGACAGATTGACTCTCCGTGAGCCGCCGATTCGACCGGTGGTTTGAGGAGAACTCCCTGCCGGGTCATCGCTAGGTTCGAGAAGGAGTGTCCTAAGACCTTGCTTTTCTTCGCGACCTTTGCGAATCCTTAGCGTACTTTGCGGTTAAAAGATCTTCCTCCCCAAAGTTAGCGCCCACCCGAACCCTGGTAGTGGCTGAATTTACCCTGGTAGTGGCTGAATCTGGCTTGCTCTGACGTGAGGAGTGGAGAGAGAATTGCGTTACGATGGCGATAAAAACCATATGCCCCGTGAAGAATAAATCAGTAAATTGGAGACTTGAAAGAGTGCTAAGGAGGTCGGAGTCAGCGGACGCCCCTGTCTGTCCGAACTGTGGCCAGTTAGCCATACCAAGCCATATAACGGCTGAAGAGTGGGCCAAGATTGTTACGGACAGGATGGAGTTGAGACTCACGAAACGCATCTAGAAAACAGAAAAGCCCGGATGCCAGTCCGGGCCTCATTTCGATGGGGAGCGCTCACGCCCACATTAGGGCTGGAGCATAGAGTGTGTCAAGACTAGATTCCAGAGATGATCGCGTTCTCAACCTCGCCAACAAAATAACTGCCCTGCTTCGCGGTAGCGATAACAGGGCAGAGGCTATTGACGCGCACGACATGGCGCGAATTATGTTTCGGCGGGAGTCGCCTAATCGTCCCGATCTGACTTCATCTCCAATTCCCGAAGAATCCCTTTTAGAGCGTTCATAAGCTCTTCGTGATTTGAGCGGATTGTAGAGTGAAGATCACTAACTTCGCCTCGCACAGCTTCGACCTCATCGCGCAATTCTTCGATGGGGTCTGGTTCCGGAGGCCCTTGCCTGATTTTGTTCATGCAATCAATTCTCCTAACTCCCAGATGTGGGATGAGATTCCAGCGGCCATTGCGGGAGTTACTCGGAGGGAAGAATGGACGCGGCAAAAATTATAGTGCGCGAAGTGCAAAGCGCAAGCGGCTTTCAGGTTCGTCAGCTTCTTCGAGAAAGCGTTCGTCAACCGCGTAAATCGGCAAATTAAGCCAGTACCCGAGCCCTGGCTTCCTTGACTTCACTTCTCTCGCCGCCCGATAATAAAAGGTTCTTTTTTCATAGCTGAACTCATAAGGAGCGTTTCGTGGCGTCAGCCAGTTCTCCTGCTCCCGCTGTCACCAGAATTGCCGCGCACGGGGTGGCGCCGTTGCGCGCTGGCCAGGGATCTTCATTTGTTCTGCGGCGGCTGCATTCCCTGTCGGGGATTGTTCCGGTCGGTGCGTTTCTGTTCGAACACATCCTGATTTCGAACTCGACCGCCATCGGCCCGAACGGGCCGGCCGCTTATGCGCGCCAGGTCAGTTTTCTGGCGAATCTTCCGCTGGTTTTCTTTCTCGAGCTGTTCGGCATCTGGCTGCCCATCGCCTTTCACGCGCTCTACGGCTTCTACATCTGGTATCGCGGAGACGGAAATACGGTTGCCTATCCCTGGAGCGGCAACTGGATGTACACCGCGCAGCGCTGGACCGGTGGCATCGCTTTCGCCTACATCCTCTGGCACACCTGGACGATGCGCTTCACCGGCATCGACCTGCACGAGAATCCGATGGCATCGTTCGGCAAAGTGCAACAGGAGGTCATGCATACGCCCCTGTTCTTGTTCTACGTGCTGGGACTGGTGGCGGCATCGTGGCACTTCTCTTATGGCATCTGGCTGTTTTCGGCGAAGTGGGGCATTGTGTCTGGTGATAAGGCGCAGAAGAGGCTGCTGCGCCTCTGCCTGGCATTTTTCTTCGTGTTGTGCGCTGCGGGATTTGCGAGTTTGTATTCCTTCCGCTCGCGCCCGCTGCAGGATATCGGGTCGAACAAGGTGATTGTGGACGCAAGCCGCGGAACCTTATCCGGAAAGTCGCCCGGAATGCTGCCCGGAACACCCAGCGACGGAAGGCCGGTGCGATAAATGGCGACAGCGACTCCCAGAATTATTGTCGTGGGCGGCGGCCTGGCCGGACTTTCCGCCGTCATCAAGATCGCGGAGATGGGCGCGAACGTCGATTTGTTCTCCATTGTTCCGGTGAAGCGGTCGCATTCGGTGTGTGCGCAGGGCGGCATCAACGCGGCGAAGAACCTGAAGGGCGAAGGCGATTCGACCTGGAAGCACTTCGACGACACCGTCTATGGCGGAGATTTTCTGGGCAACCAGCCTCCGATCAAGGACATGTGCGAGGCCGCGCCCGGGATCATTGACTTGCTCGACCGCATGGGCGTGCCCTTCAACCGTACGCCGGAGGGACTGCTCGACTTCCGTCGCTTTGGCGGGACTTTATATAACCGCACCGCGTTCGCCGGGGCAACCACCGGGCAGCAGTTGCTTTACGCGCTCGACGAACAAGTCCGGCGCTACGAATCCGAAGGCAAGGTGAAGAAGTACGAGCACTGGGAGTTTTTGTCGGCGGTGCTCGATGGAAACCGTGTCTGCCGCGGCATCTGCGCCATGGACCTGCGCTCCATGGAAGTGCGCACCTTCCCGGCCGACGCCATCATCATCGCGACTGGTGGCATCGGCGCGATCTTCGGCAAGTCGACGAACTCGGTTGTATGCACCGGGTCGGCGCAGTCGGCCTTGTATCAGCAGGGCGCGTACTACGCCAATGGCGAGTTTATTCAGGTTCACCCAACCTCAATTCCCGGCGAAGATAAACTACGGTTAATGTCGGAATCGGCGCGCGGCGAGGGCGGGCGGGTGTGGGTTCCGAAGACTCCCGGCGATAAAAGAGAGCCCAAGGCGATCCCAGAAAAAGAGCGCTGGTACTTTCTCGAAGAATGGTATCCCAAGTACGGGAATCTGGTTCCCCGCGACGTGGCTACGCGCGCGATCTTCAAAGTCGTCTACGAGTACAACCTCGGCATTGACGGCAAGCCGATGGTTTATCTCGACCTGACCCACATCGACCGCAAGATTCTCGACAAGAAGCTGGAAGGGATTCTCGAAATCTACGAAAAGTTTGTGGGCGACGATCCGCGCGACACGCCCATGAAGATTTTTCCCGGCATGCACTACACCATGGGCGGGCTGTGGATTGACTTCAATCAAGCCACCAACATTCCCGGCATTTTCTCCGCGGGCGAATGCGAATATCAATACCACGGCGCGAATCGCCTGGGCGCGAACTCGCTGGTGTCGTGCATCTACGGCGGTGGCATTGCCGGCCCCAACGCCGTGAAGTACGCGCGCGGCCTGCAAGCTCTTGCCGACGGCAACGGATGCTTCGCCGCCGAGAAGAAGAAGCAGGAAGAAAACAACGCGCTGCTGATGAAGAACGACGGAAGCGAGAACCCAGTCAAGCTGTGGCGCGAACTGGGCGAGTTGATGACCAAGGACTGCACGGTCATCCGCTACAACAAGAATTTGCAGCAGACCGACGCCAGGCTCGTGGAACTGCTCGAACGTTATCGCAAGATCAACCTGAGCGATCGCACCCTGTGGGCGAATACAACCGTGGTCTTTGCCCGCCAGCTTTACAACATGCTGCAGCTGGCCCGGGTGATTGCACAGGGAGCGCGCCTGCGCAACGAATCGCGCGGGGCGCACTACAAGCCGGATTTCCCAGAGCGCGACGACAAGAACTGGTTGAAGACGACGAAGGCATATTTCGCGCCCGATGCCGATGAACCGAAGTTTGAGTTCGAACCGGTGGACGTATCGCTGATTCCGCCGCGGCCGAGGAAGTACTGACACGGTGGATGGGGTGCCCCATCCTTGTCGCGTTTTTGGGCGACAGGGTGGGGACGTTGAATTTTGCCGGGGCAGTTTGAGTTTCATTTGTGCTGATCGAGCCTTGAAATCCCCGCCCTGTCCCTGCAAATGCACAGGGACAAGGACGGGGCACTCGACACAACAAGTTTGAGCTAAAGGCTGAGAGCTAATGGCTGATAAATCCGTAATCATAAAAATCAAGCGACAGGCGACTCCCACTTCGAAGTCCTATTGGGAGGAGTTCTCCATCCCCCACAAGCCGAACATGAACGTGATTTCGGCGCTCATGGACATTGCCGCCGAGCCCACGACTCGCGACGGCAAGGCCACCACGCCCATCACCTACGACTCGAATTGCCTGGAAGAAGTCTGCGGATCGTGCGCCATGCTGATCAACGGACGCGCGCGCATGGCCTGCTCCGCTCTGATCGACAATCTCGAGCAGCCGGTCAAACTCGAACCTTTCTCGAAATTTCCCGTAGTCCGCGACTTGGCTGTAGACCGCAGCGTGATCTTCGAGAATCTCAAGATCGTGAAGGCCTGGGTTCCCATCGACGGCACTTATGATCTGGGCGCGGGGCCGCGTATGTCGGCCGAGGAGCAGGAAGTCGCCTACCCTATCTCGCGCTGCATTTCCTGCTGCTGCTGCATGGAAGCCTGCCCGCAGTTCAACGAAGACACGGGCTTCGTCGGTGCGGCCACAATCGCGCAAGTGAGATTATTTAACACTCATCCCACGGGCAAGGCGCTGAAGCGCGAGCGCCTCGCCGCCCTGATGGGCGACGGCGGCATTCAGGAATGCGGCTACGCGCAGAACTGCGTCGAGGTTTGCCCCAAGGACATTCCACTGACCAAATCCATTTCCCAGGTGGGCGGCCAGGTCATGAAGCAAGCCCTGGGTGACCTTTTGCGGCGCTGATTTTCTGCACATTGCCGCAACCGGGCTGGCCTGGGTCGTCGTCATATCCCGCCAAGCTGTTGGCTGCGGCCCACATAAGCTCGCACCTGCGTTTTGCCTGAGATGGCACGTCACTTGCGGCTACAGTAGCGCGATTGCAACGATTCGAGAATCGAGTAATCAGCAGTAACCAAAGCAGGTCACTAACCTTTGGGTACGCAAGTAACCGTCCAGCGGCAGTCTGCGATTGGACCGCTTGACAGCATGGCTTACAATAACCGCTACTCGCGCGGAAGAGTTAGCGAGGGCCCGAAAGCATTTCGTGAGACGCATTATTAAATTCCAATTCGTGGCGGCAACGCTCGTGGCGCTGGTGTGCGGCGGCTTGTCCGGCACCGCGTTCGCCGTGCATCGCGTAAGCGTGCACCGCTCTTCCCATCGCAGGCATTTTCGCTGGATGCGATGGAATCCCATGTTCCGTCCCTCGCACGAGTCGTTGCTGATCCAGAACGCGGAAATCAACCGCATGGAACTGCCGCGAATCCAGGACGAAACCGAATTGGAAGCGCTCAAGGCCGATGGTTCACTGCTGCCCATTCGCGCCGGTGAAACCCTGCGCTTCGACCCGCGCCTCGATTCTTCACGCCGCTACTGCCGTCCCTGGACGCGGGACTTTACCGAAGACATCAGCCAGGCTTATTACAACCGCTTCCATCAGCAGATTCAGGTGAACTCCGCGGTGCGCACGGTGAAGATTCAGAAGAGGCTTCGCCGCCACAATCGCAATGCTGCGCCCGCCGATGGCGACACCGCTTCTTCCCACCTCGCCGGCGTTACGGTTGACTTGCAACGCCGCGGCATGAGCAAGGATCAGGTTCACTGGATGGAGCGCTACTTGTTCTACATGAAGGCGCTTAGCCTGGTGGAACCCGAGGAAGAGCGGCACCAGTGGGTCTTCCACATCATGGTCAGCAGCCAATACTCCAATTGGCGGGAAACGCAGACTGTCGTTCCCATCGAGCATCAGGACAACGACAAGCCTGAAACCCAGATTGCCGAAGGCACGAAGTAGTTCCCTGCCGGCAATTCCAGTTCTGCAAGAAATTCATTACGATTGCCCATGATCATCCTGATGGCGGGCCTTCCCGGGACGGGCAAGACCACGCTGGCTCGTGAGCTTGCAGCGCGAGTTTCTGGCCGCGTCCTGAGCAAAGACGAATTCCGCCACGCCATCTTCCTGCCTGACGAAGTCGAATATTCCTCGCGACAAGATGATTTCTGCCTGCAACTCATGCTCGCAGCCGCGGGCTACTTCTTCTCGCGGAACCCAGGGCGCTTCATCTTTCTCGACGGCCGCCCGTTTTCACGCCGCTATCAAATCGAGAACGTGCTGGCTGCGGCGGAGGCGCTGTGCCAGCCCTCGCACATCCTCGAATGCGTCTGCTCGGAAGAAACCGCCAAGCGCCGGCTTGTCGCCGATGCGGCCGCGAGTTCTCATCCCGCGGGAAATCGAGACCTCCAGCTCTATCTCGAGATCAAGGCTCGATTCGAAACGATCGCCCATCCAAAGACGGTGATCGACACTGAACAAGCGCTCGAGGTTTGCGTCCGCCAGGCGCTTACAACCCTTCACCACTAAACACGAAGCTACACGAAGGAAATTCCTGGGCCTTGATTTTTTGTCCACGAGCCTGCCCAGCCTATACAATCGAAACCCTGCCCGCAATGTTTCCGTGGGCCATAACTATGTGGGCCATAACTATGACGACCAGGGTCTTCTTCGTTTTTGCGCTGCTCTGTTCCCTTGCTTCCGCCCAAACCCCGGCAAAGCCTTCGAGCGCGCCCGAAACGCCCATCAGTGCGCGGGCACGCGCTATTCAGGATTCGGCGATCGTCGTCGACACGCATGCCGACACGCCGCAACGCTTTCTCGATGAGAACTTCGACATTGGCTCGACCGACCCCAACGACGTTGGCCACATCAGCCTCGACAAGGCCCGCCGCGGAAATCTCGGCGCCGAATTTTTCTCGATCTGGGTAGACCCCGAGACCAACCAGGGTCACTTCGCCAAGCATACGTTCGATCTGATCGATTCCGTCTACGAGCAGGCGGCCCGTCATCCCGACCGCATGATGATGGCTTTTTCCGTTGCCGACATCGAGCGCGCCCACCGCGAGCACAAACTCGCGGCCCTCATGGGGATCGAAGGCGGCCACTCCATCGAGAACGATATTCACCTGCTGCGCGACTACTACCGCCTGGGCGTGCGCTACATGACGCTTTCGTGGTCGAACACCAACGAGTGGGCCGACTCTTCCGGCGATATCGACGATCCCAAAGTGCAGCACCACAACGGGCTCACCGACTTCGGCAAGCAGGTCGTGCTGGAGATGAATCGCCTGGGCATGATGGTCGACATTTCGCACGTTGCCGACAAGACTTTCTGGGATACGATCGCCACCACGAAAGCACCCGTCATCGCGTCGCACTCCTCGGCGCGCGCCTTGGTGGACGCTCCGCGCAATATGACCGACGACATGCTGCGCGCCGTGGCCAAGAATGGCGGAGTAGTTCAAGTCAACTTCTACAGCGGCTTTGACGATGAGACATTCCGCAAAGCCATGGAAGCCCAGGCCAAAGATCAGGCGGCGGCGGTGCAGAAGTATGTGGACCACCTGAAGGCCGACGGCAAAACGGTGACCTATACCGACATGGACCGCATTGAGCGCGAATGGATGGCCATGATTCCGCGCCCGCCGCTGAAGTCGCTGATCGACCACATTGACCACATCGCGAAGGTGGCGGGCATCGATCACGTGGGCCTGGGCTCCGACTTCGACGGAGTCAGTGGGGCCACGCCCCAGGGCATCGATTCGGCCGCCGATCTCCCCAAGATTACGCAGGCCCTGCTCGACCGCGGCTACAGCGAGAACGACATTAAGAAGATTCTCGGCGGAAATACTCTGCGCGTCTTCGGCGAAGTGGAGCACGTAAGCCGCGAAATGCAATCCCAACCAGCAACGATGTCGAAGTAGGCTGGACTCGGACGATCTCCTCCAGAGCATCCTTCAGGAAACGATGGCCGCCGCTGTCGTACAATGCAAAGTTACCCATAAATCAGAGGCACTATCTCCAGTTTCCAGTTTCCAGTTTTCAGTTTTCAGTTTTCAGTTTTCAAGGAGCATCCATGCGTAAGACGGTCTTAATGCTGATCCTGATGGCTGTGCCGGTCGCCTTGGCACAAGCGACCGCGAGCACACAGGCTGCGCCCGCGACCAAAGCCCACACCGCCGCGAAGCCAGTTGTGCACGCCGCCCCGGCCGAACCTACCGCCCTCATCCATACCACCGCCGGCACAATGACTTGCACTCTGTTTCCGGACAAGGCCCCTATCGGCGTGGCCAACTTCATCGGGCTGGCGACCGGCACCAAAGACTGGAAGAACCCCGTCAGCGGCGCGACCAAGCATGGCGTGCCGCTCTACGACGGCACGATTTTCCATCGCGTGATTCCGAACTTCATGATCCAGGGTGGAGATCCCGCCGGCAACGGCTCCGGCGATCCGGGCTACAAGTTCAAGAACGAGGTCTCCTCCGATCTGCTATTCGATCGCCCCGGACGCCTGGCCTACGCTAACTCCGGACCAGATACGAACGGCTCCCAGTTTTTCATTACCGAGGTGCCCACGCCACATCTTAACGGCGGCTATACGATCTTCGGACAGTGCGACGACGCGAGTGTCGCCCTGGTGAAGCAGATCGCGCACATGGCCACCGACCCCAGCAACGATAAGCCTTTCCGCCCGGTGAAGATCACGCACATCAGCATTGTGAAAAGCATGCGGACGGCCTCCAAGCCAGCCGGAAGCACGATGAAGAAGCCCGCGGCGACGGCGCCAAAAGCCCCGGCGACTCCGAACTAATGGGGCCCTGTGCGGGGGCGAGTCGCCCCGCTACACCCGGCAGGATGCCGGCGCTATACCGCGCTCTGCAACGACCAACGACGAACCGAAAGGAAAATCATGACCCGCCAACCCGGACTTTACGCCACCTTTGAAACCAGCGAAGGAACCATCGTCTGCCGCCTCTTCGAAAAAGACGCGCCCAAAACCGTCGCCAACTTTGTCGAGCTCGCCGAAGGCAAGCGCGAATGGACTCATCCCTCGACGCGCAAGAAATCAAAGGACCGGCTGTACGACGGAACCATTTTTCATCGCGTGATTC
Source organism: uncultured Acidobacteriaceae bacterium (assembly GCA_963825155.1). Taxonomy (GTDB): domain Bacteria; phylum Acidobacteriota; class Terriglobia; order Terriglobales; family Acidobacteriaceae; genus Sulfotelmatobacter. Next base: position 76,308 of record CAWGRZ010000017.1, read on the forward strand.
CCGACTTCATGGTCCAAGGTGGAGACCCGCAGGGCACCGGCATGGGCGGCCCGGGCTATCAATTCGAAGATGAGACCAAGGGCTCGCCGCACAAGTTCGACAAGCCGGGCAAGCTGGCCATGGCCAACTCCGGGCCGAACACGAATGGTTCGCAGTTCTTCATCACCACGGTGCCGACTGCGTGGCTCACCGGCAAGCACACGATTTTTGGCGAAGTCGTGGAGGGACAGGAAATCGCGGTGAAGATCACCGGAGTTCCCCAGAATCGCCAGAATCGTCCGAACAAGGATGTAGTGCTGAAGAAGGTGACGATCGAGAAGGTGTAGCGTGGAGAGCCACGCGCCGCAGCGAGAAAGTATTAGCGATTGGCCAATACCTTGATACCAGGCGCTGAAATCAGGCGCTGGTCGCCAGTCACCAGTGTTAAACCAAACACCTTGGCTGATGCGGCCAGAAACTTGTCCGCCGGGTCGTTGTGCGACAAGCCGGTAGATTCTGTCCCCAGCACAACCTCGAACGTAATCGGCGCTTCGTTAATCTTCAGCCGTTCCAGTGTACCTTTCACCCAGTCGGCGACGTCTTGATTCAGTTCGATACGCTTCTTCTTGTCCAGCAAAACCAGTTCCCACACGCTGACCGATGACAACCATAGCTCATTTTCTGGTCGAGTGAGTTCCTTGGCGACTCGATCGGACAGTCGTTCCGGCTCGAAAACGCTCCAGAGCAGGATATGCGTGTCCAGCAGCATTTTCATCAGCGTGCCGCCTCCCAATCGCTTTCGTCGCTGATCGGACTGACGATGTCACCCACGATGCGGCCCGTGCCGCGCATGCAGCCCAACCAGTTTTCCGGGTGCTTCTCGGGCGACGTCGGGATCACCTCAGCAATAGGCTTGCCGAAGCGGGTGACGCGAATTGGCTTGCGCGTCTTGCGGACCTCTTCGATGATGCCGAGGCACTTGGCTTTGAACTCAGAGATGGCGATTTCCTTCATGTAGCAAGTTATACCATGGTCATTGACCATGGTCAACCATTCCGGCTTCTCCGACGTAACCTGCCTTGAGGAATACTCCCTGAGAGAATCGCTCTAACCAGAGGATTGCTATGACCACGTCGACGAAGCGAAGTGGAGCATTGAATCTCCGCAACCTGAGCGTCTTCGCGCTGTCGGCAATTCTGATCTCGCTATCGGTATGTGCTTTGGGCAAGGACTGGCCGATCCATGTGATCGTGCCGAACGGCGATGCCGGGCCGATCAACTTTAGGGTTACTCGAGCAGACCTGACGCACCGGTATGGGGCTGCCAATGTTGTGGATGAGGAAGTGGGTTTAGGCGAGGGTGATACGGATACAGCAACGGTGTTGTTCCCGAAGGATCGGGAACGCAGGATCGAGATTCTCTGGCAGGACCGACAGAAGGAAGCGTACCCAAGCAGCGTGACCATCTCTGGTCAGGCGAGCCGCTGGCACGCCGTGCACGGCATCTCGTTGGGGATGCTGTACAGTGAGTTGGCACGAGTCAATGGCAAGCCCTCTCCGATAAGTTGGGGGATCAGGGCAACGTAGTTTTCTCCTGGAACGGCGGCCTGCTCCACAAAGATCTGAAGGACGTATCGGTTTGGTTCGACGACCTGCCGAGCGGCCACGCCACTAAGAAGGAAGCTTCCAGCGTAGGCGGAAGCGCGAATCAAAAGCGTCGCGTGAATCAGATCACTTGGGGCTTCCTCGCCCAGACTCCATAGTGAAGTACGAGATGGAAAGCTATACTCCGATCACTCCACACAACTCTTTCACCGCCGCCGCACTCTTGTCCAACCCGGCTTTTTCCTCAGCGGTCAATTTGATCTCGATGATCTGCTCAATTCCCTTTCGCGCCCAGCTTTACTGGCACACCGACATAGAGCCCGTTGATGCCGTATTCCCCCTGCAAATACGCCGCGCAAGGCAGAATTTTCTTTTTATCTTTGAGGATGGCCTCGACCATTTCGGTCGCCGCTGCCGACGGCGCGTAATAAGCCGAGCCGGTCTTGAGATACTTCACGATTTCGGCGCCGCCGTCGCGGGTGCGCTGCACCAGAGCTTGGAGACGAGACGGTTCAATCAGCTCAGTGATTGGAATGCCTGCGACCGTGGAATAGCGTGGAAGCGGGACCATGGTATCCCCGTGGCCGCCGAGCACGAACGCGGTGACGTTCTCCACGCTGACATTTAATTCCATCGCGATGAAGGCCCGGAAGCGCGCCGAGTCGAGCACGCCGGCCATGCCAATCACACGCTCGCGAGGGAATCCGCTGAGCTTGTAAGCAGCCTGCGCCATGGCATCCAGCGGATTCGAAACGATGATCAGGATGCAGTTGGGCGAATTCTTGACCACTTCGCCGACCACCGCTTTCATGATGTTGTAGTTCGTGTTGAGCAAGTCGTCGCGGCTCATGCCGGGCTTGCGCGGAATGCCGGCGGTGATCACCACGATGTCGGAATTCGCCGTGTCCTTGTAGTCGTTCGTGCCGGTGATAAAAGAATCGCGTTTCTCGATGGGCATGGCTTCAAGCAAATCCAGGCCCTTGCCTTGCGGTACTCCTTCGATGATGTCGATGAGCACGACGTCGGCCAATTCCTTGGAAGCGATCCAGTGAGCCGCCGTCGCGCCTACGTTGCCAGAACCTACAATGGTTACTTTTTTTCGCATAAATAAGTCCTTTCGGAATAAGTAATAAGTAATAGGTAAAAACACTCAGCATTCGGCATGAGGAATCTGCTTTCCGTCTGCAGCAGCCAAGCTGCAGGGCTGAATGCTGAGTGCCGAATGCCGCTCCTACACGAGCACGCCCGCGCCCATGTTCTCGATAATGTGTCCCGCGAACTCGCTGGTTTTTACTTTCGTCGCGCCCGGCATCAGGCGCTCGAAATCGTATGTAACTTTCTTCTGTTCGATGGTCCGCTCCATGCTCTGCTCGATCAGATCGGCGGCTTCGTTCCAACCCAGGTGGCGGAACATCATCACGCCCGACAGTATCACCGAGCCTGGGTTGATCACGTCTTTATCCGCATACTTCGGCGCCGTGCCGTGCGTGGCTTCGAAAATCGCGTAGCCATCGCCGATGTTCGCTCCCGGAGCGATTCCCAGCCCTCCCACCTGCGCCGCGCAGGCATCGGAAATGTAGTCGCCGTTCAGATTGGGGCAGGCCAGCACCGAATATTCATCCGCCCGGGTTACGACCTGCTGGAAAATCGAATCGGCGATGCGGTCGTTGATCATGACTTTCTTCTTCCACGCGCCGTTGCCATGCGTGGCGTAGATCGTATCCAATATTTCCTTCACTTCCTTCTCGACTGCCTCACGAAACGCCAGCGGAGCGAACTCCATTCCCGGTTCGATCAGCTCCGCGTTTTGCGCGACCGTCAGGTTCGGATTCTTGTCCTTGTTGTCGAGAATCCAGCTCTCGCGCTCGGTCACGACGGTCGCGCGAAACTCCTCGGTAGCGAGTTCGTACCCCCACTTGCGGAAGGCGCCCTCGGTAAATTTTTGGATGTTCCCCTTGTGCACCAGGGTCACCGTCTTCAGATGATTGGCGAGGGCATGCCGAATCGCCATGCGCACCAGTCGCTTGGTCCCGGTAACTGAAATGGGCTTGATGCCGATGCCCGAGTCCAGGCGGATCTGCTTCTTGCCCTTGAGCATCTCTTTATTCAGAAACTCGATCAGGCGGGCGCAGTCGGGAGTTCCCTGCTCCCACTCGATGCCTGCGTAAACGTCTTCGGTATTTTCGCGGAAGATGACCACATTCATGCGCTCGGGATGCTTGACGGGCGAGGGTACACCCTTGTAGTACTTCACCGGCCGCACGCAGCAATACAGGTCCAGAATCTGCCGCAGCGCCACGTTGAGCGACCGAATGCCGCCGCCCACCGGGGTGGTTAGCGGCCCCTTGATGGCGACACGGAACTCGCGAACCGCATCGACCGTATCGTCGGGCAGCCAGGTATCGAACTTGGCCTTGGCTTTTTCTCCGGCGAACACTTCGTACCAGGCTACGCGCCGCTTGCCGTTGTAAGCTTTCTCCACCGCTGCATTGAATACCCGCAATGAAGCTCTCCATATGTCGCGGCCGGTGCCATCGCCTTCGATAAAAGGAACGATGGGATTGTTGGGGACGTCATATTTTCCGTTCGCGTACCCAATCGTCTCTCCGTCTGCCGGTACTGCTACTCCGTTATAAGAGCGTGCCATTACCACCTCCACGATCAGAATTTCAAGCCACTACTTTACAAAACTTCCAATTATAAAGAATTGGCGGGTGGTACCAGCAGATTATTCTCCTGAGCTGTGCCATAATTCCTGTTCTGAGCCAGGTTTTGATCGCGCCAGGTTTTGATCGCGCCAACTGCAGGAGATTTTTCATGAGCTGCCGCATCCGTTGTCTGCGACTGCTTTCCGTATGCTTGCTTTTCTGCGTCGCCCTATCGTCGGCCGCATTCGCTGCCGACGACCACGACCGCACCCAGGTCGGACACAACATCAGCGTCGGTCCCGATGAAGTGGTCAACGCGGCGACCTGCTTTGGCTGCAGCGTCCACGTGCGCGGACACGTATCCGGCGATGTGACCACGTTCGGCGGCAGCATTGTCATTGAAGATCAGGGACAGGTTGACGGCGACGCCACCACCTTTGCCGGCGATATTCGGCTCGACAAGCAAGTGAAGGTATCCGGGGATGTAACCGTGTTCGGTGGCCGGGTGCGCCGCGACCCCGCAGCCACCGTCGGCGGTGACGTTACCAACATGAGCGGCCCCGGTTGGATCGTTTTGATCTTCGTGTTGCCCCTGGCGTTTCTGGGCGGGTTGGTGACGTTGGTGATCTGGCTGATCTGGCGTTTGTTGCGGCCTTCAGTGCCAGCAGCGGCCTAGGGCGAGTGTCCGAACTGTATTCGGGGCGTTCCCTACCACCGTCTCGTCCCGAAGGTTTTCCGTACCCCCAGCGTCACATACCGCCCCCAGGGCCCGTTATTGCCAAGATCGGCCACGCCCAGGTTCGTGTCGCGTGCGCCCAGCCGGTCGAACAAAAAGTGCTGCGTAACCCGAAACTCGAATCCCTTGTTGAGATACACCCCGACTCCCCAGGAATGCTCGATCCCGATCGCATCCGGCGACCAGGTGTAGAGCGTCTTGGGCACAGTCTTGCCGAACAAGAATGTGGGCGCTCCGTACACCATGAACCTGCGCAGCGGACCCCGGCCGAACGGCCGAACCTCCAGAATTCCCGACAGCATATAGCGCGCAAACAGACTGCATGGTGCGTTGGCTCCGCCGTAATCCCCGGCATTTCCGGCGCAGAGGTTCGGATCAATCTCGTTGTGCGGCGGCGCCAGGTCCACTTGAGCCCAGCCCCAGAACATGTCCTTGGGGAAGAACATCCGGTCCCCACTCTTTGCATCGTGCCAACTGCCCTGCGAACTGGTACCCTGCGCCTCAGCACCCTGCGACGCCAGGGACGATGAATTCTGCGCCCCCGCAACAACCGCCAGCAGTACCGGAACCGCCAGAATCCAACCCCACTTTTTCATTTCGCCTCCAAAGTTCGTTCGCTACGGTTCGTTCGCTACGGAAGATACCGGAATCCAGTTCCACCTGCATTCCACGCTGCCGAATGTCGGGGGAAACGAAAGTCCGGATGAACAGAGCGCCACATTGTAACCCGCGCGCGCCACCCAGCCGGTGCCGGCACGGATTCCGGGGGATCAATTTAAAGATCTCTCCCACTGAGGAGACGAGCTCACACCAAGGAAGAAGCGCTCGCCGTTGCCTGGTCGTTCCTTCCAGAATCCATATCTCACAACCCGATTTATTCCATTCATAGTACGTTCCCATTAGCTCTTATCCGCCAAAGCCCTGCGAAAGCAGGGTTTCGCGGTTTGGTTCCCAGATTGCACTAACCGAAGCACCGCCAAACTAGGACCCCTATGCCACAGGAGATTTCGGTTTCGTACCAGGCGATTAAGAGCAAGGTTTATCGGTTAATCGATTCCCTCGTGGTGGGGGAAAAGAACGAAGCCGAGGTGCAGGAGTCGATTCGGCGCTGGTGGGCCTTGATACATCCCGCCGACCGGCCCATCGCGCAGAAATATCTGTTGCTCGTACTGGGGCGCTCCGCCTCCGCGCTGGACGCTATGGGAGACTCTCTCCTCTCCGTCGGCACCGTCGTCGAAGTCGCACACCCAATGCTGGAGCCAGTCCATTTGGTGAGCAAGCGCATGCGGCTGGTAGAGCGCATGGTCAAGGAATCCAGCGCCCGGCCTTCCGTCTAGCCAGCATTAGCGGCCACAAAAGCAAAGAATTTGTGTTCCTCTGGTTGCGGGCACTGCCTCGCCGACAGTCTTCGGTTTCTGTCTTGGGTTTCTGTCCTTCGATGAAGCCGTCCTGGGATGGAGCCGTCCTAAGCGATGAGCCGCTACCTGTTGAAAATCACAACATGGGAGGCATCCATGAACCAGCGCAGAACTCCTTCCGACTCATGCCTGCCACTCCCACTGAGTGGTAGACGGACCGTCGAACCGCTCACTCCGTCCGCAACGCCCGAATCGGCTCCAGCGCGGCGGCCTTGCGTGCCGGCAGCACCGTAGCGACCAGGGCTGCAGCGCCCAGCACAAGGGTCGTTACCACCAGGATATCGGGGGCGTAAGGCTTCACCCCGAACAGTTGAGTGGTCATTGCATAGCCGGCCAGAATGGTCGCTGGAATCCCGATCGCCAATCCGATTCCAATCTGTACAAACGCACCCCGAAGTACCAGCTTCAAAACATTCCCCCGGTCGGCGCCGAGGGCCATGCGAATCCCGATTTCGCTGGTACGCTGTTCCACCGAGTATGCCGTGACGCCGTAGAGCCCGACCGAGGCCAGCACCAGTGCCAGCAATCCAAACAAGGAAGTCAGCTTCGCCAGCATGGCGTTCTGCGCGAAGTTCCCGTCCACTTGCGCGCTGAAGCTCATGAAATCGATCATGGCAAGGTCGGGATTCGTCTGGGCAAGAGCGCGCCGGACCTGCGCTTCCAGCCCCGGCACCGGGCCCTGGGTTAAGAGGACGCCTGCGTTCAGGTAGTGGGAGCGGTCTTCGAAGGCTTTGAAGCGCGCCTCGTCATAAGCCACCCACTGCGCCTCGGGCAGGAAGAACATTGGCGGAACCTTGCTCGTCGCGTCGCGGTATTGCGTATCCTCCGTGACTCCGACAATTTCGAAGCTGCCCGCGTGTTTTTGGTCGATATCTCCGAAGTGTCTCCCGATCGCGTCTCCATCCTTAAAGAACTTCTTGGCAAACGTCTGGTTGACCAGGGCGACGTTCCGCGTGGTAGCCGTGTCTTGTTCGGTAATCCCGCGACCCTTCACAATCTTGGTGCCAACGCTCTCGAAGTATCCATCACTCACCCGCAGCCAAGACGCATCATTCTCATTACTTCCCGGTGGAGGCGGAGCCTGCCCTTCGATGTAAACGCTTTCACTCCAGTTATCTCCCTCCATCGGGGTGTAGAGCGCAAAACTGACGCGGGTTACCCCCGGAATCGCCGCCAGGTTGTCATGGAGTTGCTGGTAAAACGCGAATAGTTGTTCCGGCTTATACCCCGCCATCGACGGGTCCAGATGCAGAATGTAGCGGTTTGCCACGTCGAATCCGAAATTCTGATGCTGCATGTTCACCAAGCTCTGTGTCAGCAATCCCGCCGCACACAGCAGCACCAGCGACAACGCCGCCTGGGCCACGACCAGCGATTTTTGCGTCCAGCCCGCCGCGTGTTGCGTCGAACGGTGCGCTCCCCGCAAAGCGTCAGCGGGATCGGCGTGCGCCATCATCCACGCTGGAGCCACCCCAAAAAGGATTCCCGTCAGCAGGGAGACTCCAAACGTAAAAGCCAGCACCGGCAACGAAGGCATGGCGCTGATGGCCACCGGGTGGTCTTGAAATGCGAGCTGCAGAATGAGGCGCGTGCACCAGAACGCAAGCACGACTCCAACCATCCCGCCGAGCAGGGCGAGCACCGTGCTCTCCGTCAGCACCTGCGCCAGTTGCCGTGACCTGGAGGCGCCCAAAGCCGTTCGCACCGAAGTGTGCTGGCGCCGGCTGGCGGCTCGCACCAGCATCAGGTTCGCCACATTGGCGCACGCGATCAACAGTACGAAGCCGGAAACCCACATGAGCAGATGCAAGCCCGACTGGTATTCGTCGCGCATCATCTGCACACCCGCCCCGCCGGGCGAGAGATGCAGAGTCTGTTTCGGCACCAGTTCCCGATCGCGCGCTTCCACCTTGCTCACCGGACTCAGCAGCCATTGCTTCAGCTCCACTTGCAGCTCAGCCTCAATCGTCTTCGGATCGGCACCCGGCGCGATCCGGCCGATCAGGTCAAGCCAGTCCTGCTGGGGAAATTGCAGAATATTGCTCGGACCATCGATCATCGCTTCGGCATTCAGGGGCAGCCAGAAAGCAGGCTCATTCTCCATTCGATCCCCGTAGAATCGCGGAGGGGCAACCCCGATCATGGTAAAAGGCAACCCGTTAAACGTGAAACTCGCCCCGATTACCGATGGATCCCGCCCGTACTTCTCCTGCCAGGTCGCGTAACTCATCACCACGACCGGCTCGGCCCCCTTCCGGTCATCCGCTGCGCTGAACATGCGCCCGGCATACGCGCTGATCCCAAACATCGAGAAGTAGTTTCCCGAAACATACTGACCGCGCAGCGATTCGGCGGGCTGGTTGCTCCCACTGCGCCGTACCCCCATCAGACTGCGCCCCGCCTGGAAGGCCGCCAGTTCTGAGAATCCGCGCGTCTGGTCGCGGAACGTGGTGTATTTGTCGTAGGAGAAAAGCGACCAATCATCTTGCATCCCGCCGTTCACGCAACAGTTCTCAACGTCGCCGACCCGGTACAGCTCGCTGGGTCTGGCCACCGGCAAGGATTTCAACAATACGGCGTGCACCAGCGTAAAAATTGCGGTCGTCGCGCCAATCCCCAGGGCCAGCGTTAGCACGGCCGTACTGGTGAAACCTGGAGCCCGGGCAAACTGCCTTATGGCATAGCGGACATCGTCCAGGATTTGCATAGCGCCTCCCCTCGTCTATACGGATAGATCGCTTCGAATGTTCGGGCCGAAAATCTTCAGGCCGAAAATCTTCAGCTCAAGAGGCGCAGAGTTCTCCCCGTTGATCCTGCCGTCGACCCTGGGGATTGGACGCTTGTCATCCGCCGTTCGTGAGCAGCCTATAGGACTCAGATATCGTAATAGAGCGCGAATTCGTAGGGATGCGGCCGTTGCCGGATGGCATCCACCTCTTTCGAGCGCTTGTAATCCACGTATGTGCGCAGCAGTTCTTCGGTAAAGACATCGCCCTTCAGCAGGAATGCATGATCGCGCTCCAGCGCGTCCAGCGCCTCCTCGAGCGATCCGGGCATCGAGGGGATGCTCGCCAGTTCCTCGGGCGCCAGTTCGTAAATATCTTTGTCCAGCGGCAGCCCGGGATCCATCTTGTTCTCGATGCCGTCGAGCCCCGCCATCAGCATTGCCGCAAATGCCATGTAGGGATTGCAACTTGGATCGGGAGGCCGGAACTCCACTCGCTTGGCCTTGGGAGCGATGGAATACATGGGAATGCGGCAGGCCGCGGAACGATTGCGCCGCGAGTAGGCCAGACTTACCGGCGCCTCAAACCCCGGCACCAGGCGCTTGTACGAATTCGTAGTGGGAGCGATGATCGCCGAAAGTGCCGGACCGTGCTTGATCAGTCCGCCGACGTACCACAGGCGCTAGCTGCGACATGCCCGCGTATCCATCACCGGCGAACAGCGGCTCGCCGCCCTTCCACAGCGACTGGTGGGTGTGCATGCCGCTGCCGTTATCGCCGAAGATGGGCTTCGGCATGAACGTGACCGTCTTGCCGTAGTGGTTGGCGACGTTCTTCACGATGTACTTGTAGAGCAGCATCTTGTCGGCCGAGCGCACCAGCGAGTCGAACTTCAAGTCGATTTCGGTCTGACCCCCTGAAGCCACTTCATGATGGTGGCATTCCACTTCCAGGCCGCAGCTCTGCATGGTCAGCATCATCTCCGAGCGCAGATCCTGATAGTGGTCGGTGGGCGGCACCGGAAAGTAGCCTTCCCGGTAGCGCGGACGGTAACCCAGATTGTTCTCTTCCCGGCCTGAATTCCAGCGGCCCTCTTCGGCGTCGATGTAATAAAAACCGTACTGCTCGCGCTGATCGAAGCGCACATTGTCGAAGATGAAAAACTCCGCCTCGGCTCCGAAATATGCCGTGTCGGCAATGCCGGTCGAACTCAGATAGCATCTCGGCCTTGCGCGCGATGTAGCGGGGATCACGGTCGTATCGCTGCTTGGTTACGGGATCGACCACGTCGCACACCAGCACCAGCGTCGGTACTTCGGTGAACGGATCCAGCAGGTGAAAGGTCGCGTCTGGCATGAGCAGCATGTCGCTCTCGTGGATCGCCGCCCAGCCCCGGATGGATGAGCCGTCGATGCCGAAACCCGCTTCGAACGAAGCTTCCGTCAGTTGCTCAATGGGATAGGAGACGTGGTGCCAGAGCCCGGGGATATCCGTAAACCGCAGGTCGAGAATCTTGGCGTCGTGTTTCTTCGCGAACTCAACAACCGTCTTGGCATCAGCCATCAGGAACTCCTCGGTGCGGATTATGAATGGATGTCTCGGAAGGAACGCGGCACTTATCCCCTGCTACAATCGGTCGCGCGCTGCAAAACGCATGAGTGTAAGCCCCGTGGCCGGCGCTTGCAATTCGATTGTTTTTATAGCGGCGATAACTCGACTTTATACTGGAGCTCGACAAGGCTTTAAACCACAGAGGGCACGGAGGAAAACAGAAAAACTTGCCAGCGTTTCTATCCTCACTCCGTGGAACCCCGTGATCCCTGCGGTTAAGCGGTTCTGACTGGCAACTGAGCACTGGCAACCGGCAACTGCTCTTATGGACTTTGACCAGCTCGAAACCTTTCTTGAAGTAGCGCGGCACGCCTCGTTTTCCCGGGCGGCGGAGAAGCGTTTCCGTACCCAGCCGGCGATTTCGTCGCAGATTCGCGGCATCGAGGAAGAAGTCGGCGCCAAGCTGTTCGACCGCTCCGGCGGCAAAGTGTCTCGCTCACCGCGGCCGGCAAGGCCTTTCAGAGGTACGTCGAAGAAACCCTCGACGCCCGCAAGGCCATGCTGGTGGCCATCGCCGAGATGGAGCGCGTGCCCCGCGGCGAGATCATCGTCGGCGCCAACGAAGGCACGTGCCTGCACATCCTTCCCTACGTGTTCGCCGATTTCAAGAAGCAGTATCCCGATGTCTCGGTCAACATCAAGCGCGCCGACTACGCCAGGATTCTCGAATCCGTGATCGACAACTCGGTCGACTTCGGCGTCGTTTCCCTTCCCGTCACAGACAACCGACTGACCGTAGTGCTCATCCATCGGGATGACTTGATCATCATCGCGCCGCCACATCATCCTCTGGGAAAGATGAAGTCTGCCACCGTTGCCGACGTGGCCAAGTTCCCTCTGGTCGTCCCCAAGGCTGGACACACGCGCGATGCCATCGAGCAACTGTTCCACGAACGCCGCCTCAAAGCCCAACTTCACCATGGAACTCGACTCCAGCGAATTGCTGAAGCGCTTTGTCGCCGCCGACGTGGGCATCGGCTTCATCGCCCGCTCTAACGTCGAGGAAGACGTCCGCGCCAAGGTTCTGGCCGCGTCGCCATTGCCGACGCCCAGGTGCGCCGCGATCTGGCGCTCGTCTTCCGCAAAGACAAAGCTCTCAGCCGCGCCGCGCTCGCCTTCATTGACATTGCCGTGAAGCACAAATCCACGCAAGAATTGGTGCAGACCCCAGTCCGATGATGACGGCAACTTCCAGACTCCTGCTTCTGCTTTTCCTGGCTGGCATACCCGCACCAGGGCTGCGCGCCTCGGTGGCGTTACAATCCACGTCCTCACAAACGCCAATCTCCAAAATGCCGGACGCTGCCCGCCAGTTGATCGCCATCAAGGTCACGGGCAGCAAGCGCTTCCCCGAAGCCGCCATCGCCGCCGCGACTGGTCTGCAAATGGGCACCGCCGTCACCGACGACGATTTCAAGAAAGCCGCACGCCGCCTGGGCGACACCGGCGTCTTCACCGACATCGCCTACACGCTACTCCTATTCGTTCGCTGGAACCAAGCTCGAACTGCACGTCACCGATGCCGCCAAGTTCGTCCCCGCGCGCTTCGAGGATTTCGTCTGGTTCTCCGATGCCGAACTTCGCCGCCGCATCAAGGAGTACGTCCCCCTGTTCGATGGAGAACTGCCCACTATCCGGCCGTCTGGCCGACGAGGTCTCCGACGTGCTGCAGGCCATGCTGGTGGAAGGCGGCATCCCCGGCCACGTTGAGTACTGTGCGCACAGGCAAGCCGGACGGTCCGATCGAGGCGATCATCTATCACGTGTAGCGACGTTCTCATCCAGGTGCGCAACGTCGAGTTCACGGGTGCGGCCGCGGCCGAACTGCCCGCCCTCGAAGCCGCCGCCCAGAGGCTGTCCGACCGCGAATACTCGCGCAGCCGCCTGAACGCTGCTTGTCCAGCAGCAACTGCTTCCCGTCTATCACGCACGGGGATATCTGAAGGCCGCCTTCGGCGAGCCCCAGCCCAAAGTCGTGACACAATCCGCCGACATCGAAGACGAAGGGCCGCGCAACCAGACCGTCGTCGACGTGACCTTCGCGGTAACTCCGGGCCCGCAGTACAAGACTGAAAAGCCTGGACTGGTCGGGCAATCACGAGTTCTCCACCGACATGCTGCAGAAGATGGTCAACGCCAAGCTTGGCCAGCCCGCCAACACGGTCCGCCTCGGCGACGACCTGAAGGAGGTTCAGAAGCTCTACGGTTCGCGCGGGTTCGTCACCGCCGCCATCAAAGTAGACGCCCAATTTGACGACGCCGCCAGCACCGTCGCCCTCCACCTCGACGTGAAAGAAGGCTACGAGTATCACATGGGTGATCTGCGAATTTCGCGGCCTCGACAACAACCTGACCGCCAAGCTCCGCGACGCCTGGAAGATTCGGCCCGGGAAGATTTACGACGCCACCTACCTGCAGCGAATATCTGCCCGCAGGCCCACAACCTGCTCCCGCCCACTCTGGATTGGGATGTCTCCTCCCACGTGACCGCCAACGTCCGCGACAAGACCGTCGACGTCGATCTCATCTACTCGGTCAAGGCCCCGAAATAAGCGCCGCTGGATGCCGATGGCCGCCCGAGAAGGCTTTCCGGTTTTCGGAACAAATCGTGGCCGGGTGTGCAGCACGCCAAATCTACGAGGTACCCTGCTTTCGTCTTCACCAACGATTTTGGTATAGCACTTGCAAAACCAGAACGAATTGGTACACTGGCGCGCAAAGCTTTGCGCTAGGAATCAGGACAGCATTGAAGTACGGGCGGCGGGAGCCGCCAGGACGATCAAAGGCTTTGCCCGGGCCCTCCCCTAAATCTGTTCCGGGCATAAAGCGGGGATGCGCGCCAGCGTGTCCCCGTATTTTCCTGGCCCCAGCAGGCCGGAGATCCTGAAACTTCCTGTCCGCTGGAGCATCTCCAATAGAGAGGCCGTGTCTCCGGAAATCGACCAGGCACCAGCCCACAAGGAGAATTAGTGATGAATGCTCGCACTCGAACAGTTGGATTCTTGCTGTTGACTCTGATCGCAGTCGCAGGTCTCACAGTTTCCCCGGCCTTTGCCGCCAAGGGAAAGTCTTTCACTGGAACGGTCAGTGACGCCATGTGCGGGGCCAAGCATGCCATGCCAGGCAACGACGCCGCATGCACTCGAGCCTGCGTCGCCAAGGGGTCGAAGTACGCTCTGGTTGTGGGCGACAAGGTCTACACTCTGGACACCAGCGACAAGGCCGCCTTGGCCATGCTCGACAAACAGGCCGGCGCCAAAGCTACCGTGACCGGGATGGAGAAGGACAACACCATCACCGTTACCCGCGTCGTCGCGGCTCCCTGAACCCGCTGGTTTCACCAGACCTCGGCTTTCCGCGGGACACGCCTCCGGCGTGCTCCCGCTTTTTTTTCGTCCTCTCGCTGAAATTCATATTTCGTTTACAAAGCATTGTGTTAGATTGTGCATTCTCAATCTCAATTTCTTCTTGTGGGAGGATCACGGCATTGGGTAAAGACATGGTTCCCAAACGGATTTTCTTTACCAAGGGAGTCGGGAAGCACCGCGAGCGGCTGACTTCCTTCGAATTGGCCTTGCGCGACGCCGGTATTGCCGCCCAGAACCTGGTTCGCGTCTCCTCCATCTTTCCGCCCAACTGCAAGCTCCTCGCCCGCAAGGATGGCGTCACGTATCTGCACCCCGGGGAAGTCGTTTTTGCCGTGGTTGCCGAGAACTCTACCCGCGAACCGCATCGCCTGCTCGCTTCGTCGATCGGGGTAGCCATTCCTGCCGATCGCAACACCTACGGATATCTCAGTGAGCACCACTCCTTCGGCGAAACCGAAGATGCCGCCGGGGAATACGCCGAAGAACTTGCCGCCGAAATGCTCGCCACCACTCTCAACGTCGAGTTCGATCCCGACCGCTCCTGGGACGAAAAAAAACAGATCTACCGCTTGTCGAACAAGATCGTGCGTACCGCCAACGTCACCCAGTCTGCGGTCGGCGACAAGCGCGGCCTGTGGACCACGGTGATCGCCTCGGCGGTGCTGATTTTCGATTAAAAACCGCGCTGCGGGCGAGTTATGATGGCCCCTGAGCCTGCCCCCTGGAGACAAAGAACCAGAGACGAAGAGCCCATGAATTGCGCCGCCGTCCGCTTCGAATCCTCACCGTCCCTTGCTAAATTGCGCCGAGCTCTGGCCGGTGCTTTCTGCTGCCTGCTCCTCGCCGCCAGCGCCAGCGCTCAAACCTGGACGCCTGCCTGGAGCGACGAATTCGACGGCGCCGCCAACAGCCCCATCAATCCTCAGAACTGGCAGTACGATACCGGAATTCTCAACGTCAACAACGAACTTGAGTACTACTGCGCCCCCGGCAGCAGCACTCCCCCGTGCGATCCCAATCGTCCCAACGCTTACATCGACGGGCAGGGCCACCTCGTGATTCAGGCCATCCAAATCAATTCCAGCGTTTCCCCCTACAGCGGCAGCTGGACCTCGGCCCGCCTCAACACCGGAAACAACCTGCAGAGCTTTCAGTACGGCCGCCTGGAATCGAGCATGGCCCTTCCTCTCGGACCCGGCCTCTGGCCCGCCTTCTGGGCGCTCGGCAACAACATCGGCAGCGTGAGTTGGCCCGCTTCCGGTGAAATGGATTTCATGGAAAATGTCCCCGCCGCCAGCGGACTCGGTCCCACGATGATTGCCTCAACCCTGCACGGCGGAAATTCTTCCAGCGACTGCTACTGCGCCGGTAACGGACTCAGCAAGCACTACACTTTCCCCGGCAACGACCCCAACGGCCCCGACGTCACCACCTTCCACACCTATGGCGCGATCTGGTCAGCCAACATGGTGCAGTTTTACGTGGACGACCCCGCCAACGTTTTCTTCGTCCGCACTGCCAGCGACGTTCCGGCCGGGCTCTCGTGGGACTTCAACCATCCCTTCTTTTTATTGCTGAACCTCGCCGTTGGCGGCACCGGCAGTTGGCCCGGCCCGCCCGATAACACCACTCCCAACCCCGCCTCGATGGTGGTCGATTACGTCCGCTGGTACACTCCTTCGCCCATCCCGGGGCCCAGCCTGACGGCAGCGCCGATCAGCGTGAAGGCCGGGGAACCCGGCACGTCGACAGTCAATTTGAGTTCAGTCGCAGGCAGCGGCCGCGTCTATCTCTCCTGTGCCACCAGCGCCCCGAAAGCTACCTGCTCCGTCAACTCCAGCGATGCCCTGAACCCATACACCGTGGACTTCAGCCAGACCGCAACCGGCACCGCGGTCATAACTGTCACCACACAGGCGAATACCGCTGCCTTGTCCGGGCTCCCCGCGCCGGGCTCCGGAAGATGGCCGATTCTCTTCCTGGCCGGAGCAATCGCCAGCTTGGCCCTGATTTCCCTGCCCTTGAGCCGGAATCGTCGTCCGCGGCGTTGCCTGGCTTGCCTCGGCGTGGTCTTTGCCGTGGCCCTGCTGGCCTCCTGCGGTGGCGGCAATACAGGCGGTACGGGAGGCACTCCCCCCAATGGAACTCCCCCCGGCACCTACTCCGTGACCGTAAATGCCTATACCGTCAGCAACAGCAGCGGGAGCCCGGACTCCGCCGCGACGATTGCCCTCACGGTAAACTAATCCGTTGATAACAATGGAGTTAACAAATGTATACTGGCGGATGGGTTATGACTTTGGTAACATCTTACCTCAGCCTAATGTAATACTCCGTTAACACTTATCGGCTATCATAGAAGTGAATCATGGAAATGAAGACTTCATATCAGGGAGTAGCAGTGGACATAGAAACTCGTAGGAAAAAGCAGCAGACCCTTATGGTGGATCTGGTCGCGCGCAAGGTTCGGTCGCGTGCCCAGCAGCTTTACGACACCCGGGGGCAGGAAGATGGCCTTGCGCTGCAGGACTGGGTGCAGGCCGAATCCGAGGTCCTGAAGAACAGCATTCTGGGGCCGCTCTATCGCCGCCTCCGGACCGAAGGCGCCGACTCACAGCCTGCCACAGAACCGGCCAGCCAACACCTTCCCGCCGCGGACCCAAGCTCCGGCGACCAAAGCTCCGGCGAGACCACGGCCTAGCTCGCCGCGCCAGCCCCGGAGTACGAGACTCTAACCCTTACCTCTTCGCGCTTGACTTGGCGGTCTTGGGCGGAGCTTTGCGCTTTTTGCCCTGATCCAGCCGCTCCAGCACCGCGGCCACGATGATCGGCAGGCCCACCGTCGCGTCCACGAAGACCTCGCCAAACTTTCCGCCTTCCGACGGAGGCACGAACTTGCCCCAGGAAATGGCCTCACTATAGGGACTGCCTGACAATCCGCCCCAGTACACCGGCTCCGGACAAATCCTGAGCCCGTAGTGGTAACGCTTCAAGGGCAGGTTCTCTCCCAGCCGGCGATGCCGCAGTTCGATGAACGGTCCAAACTGCTGCGACCAGTTCCGCGGAACTCCCCCGCCGATGGTGAAAATACCCAGCTTCTTCTGCCGCAGCAGCGTCGCCGCAAAGTGCTCCAGATCTTCAAAGGGATCGAAGCGAATCTTGTGCCTGCCCGTCGACTCGCGCACTCGGTTGTTCAGCGCGGTATCGAGACCCAGTTCGGAATCGGTGAAGGCGGGCACAAATACCGGCACGCCCTTTTCGTACGCCGACTTCAGGATCCCCTTTTGCCCCCGGTTGCGATCCGCCAAATACGCCCCGATGGCGTGATTCAGCTTGTAGGAGCACATGACTTCGTTGTGGTCCCAGGACTCAAGCACGGTCGAAAGCACTTCCTCAACGTCGTCGAGATTTTGCTCGGGCTCGAGCGTGTCGTACACCCGGTTGTAGCCCTGCTCGTAAAGCTCCTCATCGGACACCTCTGGGTTGGCGCGGAAATGCGCCCGGCCCGTCGCCTCGACCAGTCCATGCGCCATAAGCGCGCCAGTCGAAACAATCGCATTCACAATTCCGCGATCAATCAGCTCGGTAATGATCAGTCCCTGCTTGGCCACGGTCATCGCGCCCGCCAGCGTCATCACGATAAACGCATCTTCATCCAGCGCCATGGCCTCGAGTACGTCGGCCGCCTCGCCCAGCTGGCGCCCGGTGAAAGCAGTCTTGCCCATGGCGCGAACCAACCCATCGATCGTACTCACTTTGCTCAGATCAAGCGGCTCCAGCGGAATCAGCCGGTCTTCAATCGGATTGTGCAGGTGACGGTCTTTGCCTTCACCACCCGCGCCGGCGTGTCCCGTACCCTGCTGCGAATGATTCTTCGAATTGCCATGATTGCCCTGTTTCAAGACATGCCTCCAAGCTCAACTCGCAAATCTCCCGAGGGATTACTTTACAGGAATCACCGGAAAGGACGCCACGCACGAATTCCGTCTCGGTTAAACTGCCAAAGGTGCCCGGCAAGCGCAATTTCGAGGAACAGCTCGCCGCTCTGGATGCACTACGCCAAGGCCCAGAGAATCCCGCGCAGAAGCCCTGCGTAAGGCCCTGCGACATCCCAATAACTTCATCGTCGCCAAGGCGGCCGCCCTGATTGGGAGTTCGGCCTGGCAAATCTGACTCCGGTTTTGATTCGTATCAGGGCACGCCTTCAGGCGTGCCACAATTCCGGCGCATATTTGAAGCGCCTTCAGGCGCCGGGTGTTGCTGACAGCTGATAGCCGACAGCCCTCTCCTGCTATATTGTTCGCGGAGGTCGGAAACGCGTGCCGCCTGAAAAATTTCGCGTGGCCCTGGTCCAGATGTCCTGCGGCCCGGAACCGGAACAGAACCTCGCCAAAGCCCTCGACCGCATCGCCGACGCCGCCGGACGCGGTGCGAACGTAGTCTGCCTGCCCGAACTTTTCCAGACCCAATACTTCTGCCAGCGCGAAGACCATTCCCTGTTCGACCTGGCCGAACCGATCCCGGGTCCGACTTCAGAGAAACTCTCCGCCGCGGCTCGCCAGCACGGAGTTGTCATCATCGCGTCGCTGTTCGAAAAACGCGCCGCCGGCATCTACCACAACACCGCCGCCATTTTCGACAGCGACGGCTCCCTGCGCGGCCTCTACCGCAAGATGCACATTCCCGACGATCCCCTCTACTACGAGAAGTTCTACTTCACTCCCGGAGACCTCGGCTTCCGCGCCCTCGACACCAGCGCCGGACGTCTGGGCACGCTGGTCTGCTGGGACCAATGGTTCCCCGAAGGCGCACGCCTGACCGCGCTGCAAGGCGCTCACATACTCTTTTATCCGACAGCGATCGGCTGGCATCCCGCGGAAAAAGCCGAGTTCGGCGTTGCCCAGCACGATGCCTGGCGCACCATCCAGCGCGCCCACGCCATCGCCAATGGCGTTTACGTTGCCGTTGTAAATCGCGTAGGCTTCGAAACCGGCAACGTCCGCGGCAAATCGGCCCCCGGTCAGGGACTCGAATTCTGGGGCGGATCATTCTTCTGCGATCCCTTCGGCCGCGTGCTGGCCGAAGCCTCGCACGACCGCGAGGAAATCCTGGTGGGCGAGGTGGATCTGAAAGCGCTCGAGGACATCCGCCGCAACTGGCCCTTCCTGCGCGACCGCCGGATTGATGCCTACGGCCCCATCACCAACCGCTTGCTCGATTAGGACTAGAATTCAACGTGGCCAAGGCACCCCCCAAACCTTCAAGTAGAACTTTAATGATCGATGGCGGCACGCCTGCCTCGTGGGGCTATCGCATGCCCGCCGAGTGGGAGCCTCACGCCGCCACCTGGCTGGCCTGGCCGCATTACCACGGCGACTGGCCGGGAAAGTTCGAGCCCATCCCCTGGGTCTACAGCCGAAATCATCCGCAGTCTGGCCAGTCATGAGCGGGTCGAATTGATCGTCAACAACGCGGTGCAAGCGAAACCGGCGCGCCGCATCCTGGAACGCGCCGGCGCTTTCTCGGCCAATATCCGATTTCACCGCTGGCCTACCAATCGCGTATGGCTACGCGATTCCGGCTGCATCTTCCTCACGAAGACTGAGAAGGATCATGTGGCTCCGGGTCTCAGACCCGGACAGGCCGAGCAAAGCTCGGCTGCCCTCGCCCTCAAGTTCCGCTTCAACGCCTGGGCCAAGTATTCCAACTGGCGCCACGACGAACAAATCGGCACCCACATGGCCAAAGCCGCCCACACGCATCCGGTTCGCCCGCTTTCCGCCGGCGCCCGCATCGTGCTCGAAGGTGGCTCCATCGACGTGAACGGCGCGGGCACTATCCTCACCACCGAAGAATGCCTGCTCAGCAAAGTTCAGGAACGCAATCCGCACATGACCCGCGTCCACTACGAAAAGGCCTTCGCCGACTACCTCGGCGCGCCCAATACCATCTGGCTGGGGCGCGGCATCATCGGCGACGATACCCACGGCCATGTCGACGACCTCACCCGCTTCGTCGGGAAGGAAACTGTCGTCACCATGGTCGAGCCCAACTCGAAAGACGCGAACCACGCTCCCCTGCTCGCCAACCTGAGACGCCTGCAAACCGCCCGCGACCAGAACGGCAGGCAACTCACGATCGTCGAACTGCCCATGCCGCAGCCGGTCGTCTTCGAAGGCCGGCGTCTGCCCGCCAGCTATGCCAATTTCTACATCGCCAATGGAGTCGTGCTCGCTCCGGTCTTCAATCGCCCCAATGACCGCATTGCGCTGAACACGCTGGCGCAACTCTTCCCGACTCGCGAGATCGTTCCGATATATTCCGGCGACTTCATCTGGGGCCTGGGCGCAATGCACTGCATGACGCAACAACAGCCGGCGTAGCTCTCAGCTGTCAGTTCTCAGCTGTCAGGAAAGGCGTCGGTTCCAAATTTCGATCTTGCTTTCTTCGCGATCTTTGCGAATCCTTTGCGTACTTTGCGGTTAAAAGGGAGCTGCGCAGTCGCAGGTACTGAAAAGTCTCGGTTCGCCTGCAGCCAGAGACAGTGGGCGCCTCATTTATCTGCACCAACATAACGTGACACCGAAGGCGGTTTTTTTTCGTCATTGAAAAGCGCATCGCTGCGTAAAGAGCCTCGCCAAACCGTCCCGCCATTTAGCTTGACTTCGTTAGCAATTGGACTATGGTGGAAATAGAAGACCTCTACCTACCAAACAGCAGGCAGGCCCTCCGTCTAAGTTTCTTCTCCTTGGAGTTTAGTCATGACCACGGCGTTACCCCCGTGCCTGAAGTGTATCGATTGGAGGTCTCTATACCGGGCCGCCATTCTCGAAACCAATATCAGCACTCTCCCAGAGCGAGTCTCGGAAGCTGAAGCAGCGGTGATAGCGAGAAGACGAGAAATTTTTTACGCTGACGGAACTCCCGAAGAGAAAGAAGCCTTGGAAGACGCGCTCTATGCCCTGCATGCGTTCAGAACGGCTTGGCAGCACAGCGAAGCCGCGTGATTCCCTCCGGCTCCTCGTCTGTGCAAGCGTCTAGCTCTGTCATTGGGTTGGTCATTTTCTCTCCCCTGGGCGGCGGCGCAAGTCATTTCGCGATAGCCCGGTCTCCGGTTTGAAAGGAAAGCGACGGGGGCGACCTCCTCCCCCAGAGGCTCATCCCCCGCCGCCATTTCCCATGCCGATAGAGAATAGACAAGGGAGTGGCACTGTCTCCGTTCGAAGACCGCTAAATCATAGCTTCGGACAAACCAACGTGTCTGTGACGTCATGTACATCGCCGTGTGAGCGCAGTTACAGAATGCGCCGGGCAGGCGGTCGGCACCACAATCCAGTTGAGGCCGTGACCATCACTTGTTGTAATATCGGCGATTTCACTCATCAACCCACCGGCATATTCACCGCTTCGTTCTCCCATCACGAGGTTGAGCCGTGTACTACCTGTGGTAGTATTCGCTGGTTTTGAAAGGAGCCTCCATGAAACGCGTCAACTTTTTGGTTGGGGTCGCATTGGCAGTGGTCGTGGTGCTGTGTGTGTTGGGGAGCCGCATGTTAAGTGCGCAGGACAATTTGAAAGGCGGCACGGTTTTGCAGCGAACCGAACTGATCGGCGCCCCGGGATGGGAAGCGGTCCTGGTGCAGCGCATCCTGCCGCCCGGCGCAGAGAGCGGGAAGCATACCCAATCGGGCAATGAAATCGTGTATATCGAGGAGGGCTCGGTGACGTTTGAGGCTCAGGGCAAACCCGCCGTGACCCTCAAGCCGGGCGAGGCATTCACCACCGTGGCCGGCGAAGTGCACAACGTCAAGAACGCCAGCAGCAGCGCGCCTGCCAAGGCCTTGGCCTTCTACGTTGCTAAAAAAGGCACTCGACTCGAGGACCTCTCGGTTCCGGCCAAATAGTAATCGGAGGCGGCGGTTGGGAGACCGGCACATTCTAAGGGATAGGTGTGCCCGCTTAGCGAGTCAGCAGGCCAAGCCGTTCTCCATCTTAGTTGGCGAAAAATTCGCCATTACGCTCAAACCCCCTCGTCGCGGCGGCACTTCGTGCGCTCGGGGGCGAACAGACAGCGCAAGCTTGTGTAATGGCCTGTTCTCGCCAGTCAACGGCGATTCGTGCGGGATATTCAAAGGGTATTGTTATGATGGCTAGTTCAAGCGGGAGGTCAGTATGGCACCAGTCGCAGCAGTTGCCGCCGAATCTGATGTTCCGAAATTGCGGTACTTCGATGTGGTCTCGGCGGTTCTCGTAACATTCATCCTCAGTGTCACCGTGATTGAGCACTGGCACGCTTACCGATTGTTCGATAAGTGCGTCTCCGTCGTTACGCTGCTCATTCTTCTGACGTTTCCGTGGGGTGCAATCCGGATGGAAAAGAGGGGCCAAAGGCTAGAGATTTGGCATGCATACCTTTTGGTGCTGCTGGCTACGGCCCTGTTCCGCTGATTTCTCGAACTCGACAGTACGAGCGTGCAGATCTCGCAGTTCTCGGAGTGTTTGCCCTCTGGTGCTACTAACTGTCGCACAACTGGCGATAAATCCCGATTTCACTCGTTGACCCGCAGAAAGGCGAACAGACGGCGCAAGCTTGGGCTATCGCCTGATTTGTCCAACTGACCGTGATAGGCTGCTCTCCGTATGGCCGACTGGCGCGCCGACAATGCGAAACGGACTCGCGGTGCAGCGGTCCGATTCCAGAAGTACACCCCGCCGAAGCCGGATTGGGATCATGACCACTGCGAAGGATGTTGGGCGAAGTTTATGAAATCCGATTCCCCGGATGTCCTGACCGAAGGCTACGTGACGCAGGACAATCGCTGGATTTGCGCTCAGTGTTTTCATGATCTGCATAACGAGATGGGCTGGGAACTTGTGTAGATCTTAGGGATTGGAACTTGAGTGTAATCGCCTGATAACGGAAATCGTGCGGCACTTCCTCCGGTGTTCGGTGTCTAATATTTGTGTGACCTCTTTGCGGCTGTTCCCAAAGGGAACGAGGCGAAAGCGATTGGAATGCTCAGTGTGGTCTTTCTGGGCCTTCCACTAACCGTCTACGCCGCGCTGCTCGCGGGGAATGCCCGTCCGCTTGGCACATTTCAAGGGTGCTGAGTCGCTTGGAGCAGATTCGAGTCGGCGACCCCGCGTCTATGTTACTCAGTGCGATTGAAGGCTGCGCGACTAAACAAGTCGATTCCGAATACTATTGCCGGATTTATCACTTTCAATTGCAGTTTCAATGGCTCGATGCGGCATTCGCGAAGCTGCCCGATGAGGTGACGTGGGCCGAGTGCTTACGGCATCTCGGATTGCGGGAACAATACTTGAGCGTTTCCGGCACAGTCGACCACCAGCGAGTTCAGCGCATCTCTGTCGGCCTTATCGTCGCTGGCCGCTATGAATCTATGGGGAGCCAGTGGGAAATCGCGGAGCACATCCCTGAGCGGTATCTGGATGCCTCCTCACCGAATGAGGATCATCGCACTTTTATGAACTGGTTTCACATCACAAGCTTTCGTTCCGGCGAGGGATTTCATGTGTATGTCACACCCGCGAGCACGCCGCCCGAACTACAGGCACGACATGCGAATCCCCATTGTCTATTCTCGTTTCAAGGCTGCGACGGCTTGTGCGAGCTTATACCGGACGCCATTCCCGTTTTGAAAGAACGAAAGCGTGGATTTGGCGGTTGCACGAATGTCCCTCACTCTGCTTGCGAACTGCCCTCCGAGTATGAGTGTCGCAAGAGCTTTGGAGAGATAGCGCGGGGTCAATTGGCGTAACATCGCCATAGCGCTCATTGACCGAAGCGTCAACGTAGGAACCAGCCAACTGCCACTGCAACGATCGTGAGCTTGATTAACCAGCCGACCGCGTAGGACGCCACGAAAACCCGGTGCAGCTTCATAAACGCGGCGTTAGTGAGGATCAGGGGCAAGGGGCCGATCACCCACACCGCAACCGCCAATTTGAGCGCGCTCGACACAGAATGAAGACCCAGCCGGGCGGCGACAAAGGCAAATACTCCGCATGTCACAAATGGCAGCGGACTGGTCAGAGCAATCGCTCTACTTTCTTCACCCTGACGCCAGATTTCCGGGTAGGTGTAGCGTCGGTGAATCCAATCGCCTGCAAAGAACCAGTCAGTGAGCGACGAGACGATTCCGGCCCCGACAATGATCGCAGCGAGTCGCGCCCAGTTCATAGTCAGCCTCCAAATACGCAGGCATTGTACTCGTGCAAGGTCCTTCGCGCGCCGCAAGCGTTGACAAAAGGTCGCATCACCGCAACTGTCGCAAAATCGCCATTTCACTTAAAACCCCTCAACGAGCGCTATGGCTGATCGCGTCAACTGGCGAAATCGACGTAGAATTGGCCCACGCGATCTCAAGTCGAGGTCACGTTATGCACTGATCGCGGCGACCCCACCCTAGCCAGAGAAAAATAGGATACTGATGGATTGGGCATTCCATGAGTCGCAAATACGCTTCGACATTCGCGCAGAACGCGGAGAATTTGAGCGGCTATTCAACCACCCGGCAAGAGTTTTGCAAGATCGGTTGGTGCGGTGCGGCAGTGGCGACCGGACCAAACGGGCCGCTGTCCCCGAGTGGGAACAGGTCTACCTGAAAAAAGCGGATCAGCGAAGGCTGCTGCATCAAGCAAGGGTCCTGGGCTGGGGCAGGGAGAAGAGCAATTACTATGCGCACAAGAATCGCTTGACTCTCTCCAGGGGACCCGCCCCAGCCAATGAAGGCTGAGGCGGGGATTTTGGGGTCAAGGAAAGCAGATTCCTGGTATGTCCTGATTTCGGGGAGCAAGATCTGCTTCGTTCCCAAAACGGAAGCGCCTTTCATCCTGTCTACTTTCGTGGTCTTGACCCCGCCGCTGCTCCTGGCTGATTCTATAGGCTTGTTGCCAGTTCATTGACAACCGAACGACCCCTAACTCCTTGTGGCTCAAGATTTTGCCCGTAAGTTGTTGATGCACTAGGATTACTTCACGATTTTCCCCTAACTCTATGATTTCAATAGATCGGGGGATGGGGAAGGGGGGGAGGGGGTACCCCCAGTTAGAAGAAAGTAAACAGACCTCCCAGAATGGGAAATTAGGGGCCGAGTTCCCTGCTCATCAGCCCGGAGCGCGCGCCTGCTGCCACGCCAAACCGAGCCGAGCCTTGCTCGGCCTGTCCGGGTCAAGAGACCCGGACCCACGAAAGCAGGTTCCTCACCGGGCTTTCGCCCGGTTCGCAATGACAAGTAAAAGGAAAAGGCTGGCGCTGCGGGCTACCTTTTATACTGCGTGGGCTGCGGACCCTTTTCCAGCATCTCGCGGTCCCAGATGGCTCCGTCGCGGGTGTAGCTGGCCAGTTCGAAGTCCTGCGTGAGTTCGAGGGCATCCACCGGACAGGCGTCCTCGCACAAGCCGCAGAACATGCAGCGGCTCAGATCGTAGGTGAAGTTGGTGAGTTCCTTGCGGCGCGTGTTTTCGTTGCGCTCGCTGGAGACCACAATCAAATGCTCGGGGCACGCCAGCGCGCACAGGTCGCAGGCAATGCACATGGTCTCGTCCGTGTCAGGATTCACGTTCAGGCGCGGAGCCCCGCGATAGCGCTCCGCCACCTGCGGCCGCTCCAGCGGATACTGCTCGGTATAGATTTCCTTGGGATCCTGATAGCGAAACGTAACTTTCAGTCCCTGCAACAGGTCCACGAGAAAGACTTTGCGGAGCAAGCTTGGCACGCCCATGACGCCGTTAGCATATCACTGAATCTCCCTTGTCCCCAAGGGAAGCGAGCCGCGCTCGGCACGGGCTTGTTGGAAGGTCCTCGAATCAAGATTCGTTTGCGCGTCCCATGGAACTTTTTTCTCGTGCCGTCCGTATCCTTCAGCGGAGGATGCCATGAAGGCCTATTTCACCAATCTGCCGACGAGAATCTGGCTTCTTGTCGTTGTTCCCGCCGTGGTCATCGCCTACCCGGTGATTCGGATTGTGCTGCCGGCGGTGCTGCACGCACTGGTACCGGCTGTCGTGCGAAACTTGCTGAGCGTGATCTAAGAACTCCGCCCCGAGAGCGGTCGCGAGTCCGCCCCGAAACCTGCCTCATCCGTTCCTGCCCCAAAAACCGGTAAAATACCGCTGAGCGGCGATTCCTGTGTCTCCACCGAAAACATCCGCAGGCGAGCACCCCAAGACCGAAGACCCGAGACCCAAGACCGCGTCAGACGAACTTCGCTCGGGGGACCTTCACCGGGACGGACGTCAGTCCGACGAACTCTGGATGGAAGAAGCTTTGCGCTGCGCCCAGCGAGCTCTAGAAGCCGGAGAAGTGCCGGTGGGCGCGATCGTCGTGTGCGACGGCCGCATTGTGGGCCGGGGATGGAATCGCAACCTCGCCGACTCTGACCCAACCGCGCACGCCGAGATCGTCGCTCTGCGCGAAGCAGGTGCCACCGTCGGTAACCATCGCCTGGGAGACTGCGAACTGTTTGCTACAATTGAACCGTGCGCCATGTGCGCGGGCGCCCTGGTGCATGCCCGCATAAAGCGCCTGGTGTATGGCGCGGACGATCCCAAGGCGGGCGCGGTGCATTCCGTGCTGCAGGTCCTGAATCATCCACAACTGAACCACTGGATCGAGGTTCGGAGCGGAGTCCTGGCGGGTCGCAGCGCGGAAGTGCTGCA
The DNA here is from genome assembly GCA_963825155.1 of uncultured Acidobacteriaceae bacterium. Lineage (GTDB taxonomy): Bacteria > Acidobacteriota > Terriglobia > Terriglobales > Acidobacteriaceae > Sulfotelmatobacter. The sequence goes on from CAWGRZ010000017.1 coordinate 103,082, forward strand.
ATCGTTCTTTAGAAATCGTCGTTAGTCCTTAGTCGTTGGCTGTTAGCCAGAAGGCCGGGCGTTGTCCTTTCGACTCCCCGATCGAACGCGAGGGGCGGGGGAATCTGGTTTTGCTGACGGCTGATAGCTGGCGGCTGATAGCTGCTTTCCGGAGAGGTGCGTGAGTGGTTGAAACGATCCGCCTCGAAAGCGGACATACCTTAACGGGTATCGTGGGTTCAAATCCCACCCTCTCCGCCATATTTTCCAGCGTAATCGGTCCGCGTTAAGGCACCATGGCACGCTCCCAAGCGGCTTCCCCTCTCGCGAACACCCGATCCACTCGACCGGCGGATCCCGCACCTTTCGGGCCCATGCATTCGCCGCTTGTCCTCTCTCTGGTGCTGTTCGCCAGTACGTTGATTCTGTACTTCCCCACGCTGGATAGCGCCTTCGTCAATTACGACGACCCCGCGTACGTGACCGCAAACGCGCACGTTCTTCAGGGGCTTTCGTGGAGCAACATCGCGTGGGCGTTCACCGCCACGGTGGAGGCCAACTGGCACCCGCTGACCTGGATTTCGCACATGACCGACGTGCAGCTTTTCGGCACGAATCCACGAGGCCATCACGCGGTCAGCGTGGTGCTGCATGCGTTCAACGTAGTGCTGCTGTTCTTCGTGCTGCGGCGAGCTACGGGATACGTATTGCGCAGCGCGGTCGTAGCGGCGCTGTTTGCGGTGCATCCCTTGAACGTGGAGTGCGTGGCCTGGGTGGCGGAACGCAAATCGCTGCTCTCCATGCTGTTTCTGTTGCTGGCGCTGGCGGCTTATGGATGGTACGCGAACCGAAGAAGCCTCGGGTGTTATGCCGTGGTGGCTGCGCTCTTCGCCTTGGGACTCGCCGCCAAGCCGATGGTGGTCACGCTGCCGCTTCTGCTTCTGCTGTGGGATTACTGGCCGCTGCGGCGTCTGGATTCTGAGGCGGAGCCGCCGGGTGCTCGTCCGACATTTCTTCAACTTGTAGCAGAAAAGATTCCTCTCTTCGCGCTGTCGGCCGCCAGTTCATGGATCACTCTCTATGCGCAGCGCAGCGGGGGCGCGCTGGGTAACACGGAACTGCTGCCGCTCGGTCAGCGCCTGGCAAATGCGATCTATTCTTATGTGGCTTATCTCGGCAAAGGAATCTGGCCCGCAGGCCTGGCGGTGTTCTACCCGCATCCCGAAGGACTCGTTGGCCTTGTGGAAGGTTCTAGCTGCGATGCTGCTTCTGGTGACCATCACTGCGCTCGCCTGGCGGTACCGGGAGCGGCGCCGCTATGTACTTGCAGGATGGCTGTGGTATGTGGTGGCCATGATTCCGATGATTGGCATCGTGCAAGTCGGACGGCAAGCCATGGCCGACCGTTACGCCTATCTTCCGTTCGTCGGACTCTTTGTGGTGGCGGTGTGGGGTGGTGCGGAATTGTTTGCACGCGTGAAGCTCTCGAGTTTCACTCAGGCGGCGATTGCAGGGGCGGTGCTGGTGGCCTACGCCTCCATGGCGTTTCTGCAAATCAACTACTGGCACAACAGCTACACACTGTTCTCGCACGCGCTCGCGGTCACCAGTCGCAACGGCATTGCCGAAGACAATCTGGGCACCGCGCTCATGGCGATGGGACGTCCCGACCTGGCGCAGTCGCACTTCGAGGCTGCGGCGGAATACATCCCGCAGCTTTCAACCGCACACTACAATCTCGGCGTGCTGCAACAACAACAAAATCATCCCGACGCGGCCCGGCGCGAATACGAACTGGCGCTCAAATACAGCTCAGACCCAACCGAAGCCGCTCAGGCTCACAGCAACCTGGGATTTCTGCTGCTGGCGGTCAACGATCCGAAATCTGCAGCGCAGCAATTCACCGCCGCGCTCGAGATCAATCCCGACAAGCAGAACAGCCTGCTCGGGCGCGGGCATGGCTGAGTATCGTCAAACCAATCTGGATGCCGCCGTCGCTGACCTATCCCGCGCCGCCCAGATCGCGCCGCTGGCCCAAGCCGATTTCTGGCTCGGCCGCGCCCTCGAAGACAAAGGCCAAACCCAGGCCGCCGCCAGCGCCTACGCCGCAGCGTTGCAATTGGCCCCCGGCATGGCGGAGGCTCAGCAGCGGTTGGATGGACTGCGCGGGAAACACTAGCGGGATGCTGGGTGACGTTTGTGCGCAGCGAGAGACGAGGCTTCCCCACTTCTCGTAGCCTTTGGAAATTGGTTCACCCCATGGAGGGCGTTTAGACGGCGCGGTTTACAAAACACTCCTTTTGCGCCAGCTTCACAAATTCGTACCCCTTACAATACGCGAAAGCTGGCCACCCGCGGTTAGGTGTGATCCAAAGGGAGGCCGAATTTAACGCCCTGCTCCCGCCGCGAACGCCTTAAGCTTGAAGTGAACGCCGGTTTTCTTCTGGAGGCAATAAACAATCTCAAACAGGTTTCGGGCGTAAGGATTTCCTGAAGGGCCGAGCATGCGCATCAAACTCTTAGGAGAGTGGTGCGTGATCTCTGCCAGTTCGTTGAAACCAATGGTGGCGTTGATGTAGTCGCGCAGCATACGCTTTCCGGTCTCCGCATCCCCGGAAAAGAAACTCTCGACTCCCTCGCGGAGAAGTTCTCTGCGGAAAGCAGGATCACGCAGCACTCTGGCACGAACGGTTTCTTTGAAGTCTCTGGTCAAAGCCATCACTTTTCTCCTAGTTTCTTTCGCTGTTTGTAGTCCTGCCATCGTTCGATTGCGAGCTCGATGTCCCTATGTTGCCGCTTTTTCGATCCGCCCCCCAGGAGAATGATGATCTGATCTCCCTCGTGCGCGAAATAGATGCGATAGCCGGGGCCAAAATCAACCCTTCTCTCAGACACTCCAGAACCAACGGGTTTGACGTTGGAAAAGTTACCTTGTTCTATGCGAGCAATGGCCGTCGTTACCTTCGCTGCTGCAGAAGCGTGGAGAGCACCAAACCATTCCGCAAAGGGACTTCTTCCGTTCGTGCCTACGTATTGTTTGGCAACCGGCAAAGAACGTCTGCGAGGGGAGGGAGTTTCAGAGCTGAGAGAATAGTAACATATACGTTACCGTTGTCAATCGCTAATCTTTGGGTGGACCCAAAGGTGAGTACCGGACTTGAATCTCTTTTATGTCGGAGTGGAGGTGATTATGATTGCAAGAGCAGACAGGTCCCACGTTCTCTTAGCGGAGGCATAAATGCCTTACAAGTTTCTTGCCTGTGCCCTGGTTTTCGGCCTCGGGGTGCTACCTTGCAATGGGCAGGGGTCCGACAAGCCAGATGCGATTCCAACCGCTGTTCAGTGGACACTTGATGCCGCCGGTCCAACGCAGCGCCCGGCGATCAGATCGGTCTTCCTTTTGTATTGCCCAAAGACGAGGATGAAGGGCACGGGCTTTCTATTGAGCGAAGGCCTAATCGTAACTAACAACCATGTGGTCGAAGGCTGCACCGCCGAGGAAATAAGAGCCAATCCATTCGGTGCCCAAGAGTTCGGATTCTCGAAGATGGCTATAGATAAGGACGTCGATCTCGCGCTCCTTAGCCCTTCCAAGCACCTGACCGGTGGTCTTGAGCTTGGGTCCGACAGAGACCCACCACTCGGTACCTCCGTTACGGCGTGGGGATTTCCGTTGATTTACAACGGCCCGGCTCCTCTTCTTAGGGTTGGGTACGTCGCAGGGTACACGTCCAAGACGGAGAGAGCGGGAAGGAGGTTAAGCATGTTGTCGTGAACGGTGCTTTCAATCCTGGTAACTCAGGGGGGCCGTTGTTCCGAGCCAATGACAACAAAGTGATTGGGGTGGTCGTAGCCAAGTTCCATCTTTATCCGCCGATGGTGCACCAAGCCATACAAGCATTGGCCAATTCGAGAGGCGGGTACTATGGATATCAAGGCATGGGCGAACATGGAAGTCCAAAGGTATATAGTGAACAGCAAGTAACAGGTATGGTGCTGGATCAGTTCTACAAGACAACTCAGGTAATGATTGGAGAGGCCATCTCTGTCTCCGAGCTTCGAGCATTCCTCGACAAGAAGAGGGCGGAGGTTCAGTAGCCTAGAACTCTCACTGCTGCTGTTGTTCCTGCTCCGACCACGCCGCGGGGCGCGCCGGCACTGGCCTCGACCTCACCACGAAGCTCGGCGTGATCGGTTCCGGGGCGATGTTGTCGGCGGGGCTTACTGTTACCGCGACGGTCAGTTCACTCTGCGCCTCGCCTTTGTAGACGCCGCGGGTGGGAGGAACGTCGGCATAGTCGCGGCCGATGGCGACGCGGATGTGGCGGTCACCGCCGACCAGGTTGTTGGTGGGGTCGAACGCTACCCATCCCCAGCCCGGCACCAGCGCCTCCACCCAGGCATGCGACGCGCCTTCGAGCGAGCGGTCTTTTTCGTCCTCGTCGCGATGGAACATGTATCCGCTGACGTAGCGGCACGGAATTTTCAGGGAGCGCACCAGGGCAATCATGATGTGGGCAAAGTCCTGGCACACACCCTGCCGTGTCCGCAGAGCTTCCTCAATCGGTGAATCCACTTTGGTGCTGTTCGGCACGTAGGCAAACAGGGTGTAAATGGTTTCGTTGAGTTCCCTGAGCAACGCCAGGGGATTTCCCCGGCGCTCGCAGCTCAACTCCCTGGCCAACCGCTCCAGCGGTTCGCTTGAGCGCACGAAGTAGCTGGGCAAAAGCATTTCCCAGTAATCGCCGCCTTCAACCAGCGCATCCAGATCGGCCCAGTCGCCGCTATCGGTGGGGCGCGGGGCGGGCACGGATTGCATTTCCACCGCCGACTGGGCCGCGACTTTCACCTGCGTGTGGCTGCCCGCGATGTCGAAATGATGCACCGTATTCCCGGTGAAGTCGCGGTACTGCATGATGTTTGCTGCCGGTTCGACCTCGAGGGCGAAGCTCAGGCAGCGCTGATCTCCGTCGCTGCGGGGCTGCAGGCGGACTTCCATCACGCTCTCGCGGACCGCGGGCTCGTAGCGGAAAGTGGTCGTGTGGCGAACGGAGTAGATCAAGAGTTTCTTCCCCAGTACTCGATTCCTACATACCCGAATGGCTTACGAGACCAACGCCGACTCGACCGAATAGTCGAAATAGACTTGCTGAATGGCGGTATGGGCCTGCGCACACTGCCAGCGGACGCTGTCCACATAAGCGCTCGCGCCCGATGCCATGACCTCTTCGATCTGGCTGAAGCGCAGGGTGGCGCGCAATCGTCCCGCCAATCGCACCGGCTGTTCCGCTTTGCGTTCGGTCAACTCTGCGATGGCAGTCAGAGCGGCATGCACCATGTCGACGGAGAACCGCACCGAATGCGGAAACTCCGGATTCAGCAGCAGAAACTCCGCTACCCGCAGCGGACGGATCTCGGCGGTATACGTCTTGCAGTAGGCCTCAAACGCCGCGCAGGACTTCAGCAGCCCGACCCATTCCAGATACTCTTCACTTTCCACCGCCTGATCCAGCGGATGCGGCAGCCTGCCGAAGTGTGCGCCAATCAATCGGGCCAGCGCCTCGGTGCGCTCCACAAACCGCCCGAGCTGGATGTACTGCCAGCCTTCCCCGTGGGACATCGTCGAATCGGTCACACCCTGGAAAAGGTGCGCGCCATCGCGAACCGCGCGAAAGAACACATAGGAATGCAGCAGCCAGGCTTCACTCTCTGCCGTGCTGTTCACCTGCAGATACAGCCGGTTGAGTTGCTCCCACATTTCGGTGCTGCACTGCTCGCGCACCTGGCGCAAGTTTTCGCGCGCCGCCGCCACACAGGAAAGAATCGATGACTCATTGGTGCGATCGAGTGTGAGCACATGGGTAAGCGAGCGGGCGTCAATGTTGCCACCTTCCGGCGCCGGAACCTGCGACGCCTGCAACAACCGCAGCCAGCGCCCGGCACCGGCTTCCGGAGATTGATCCAGGCGAAGCTGCAGGTCCACGTCGATGAGGCGCGCAGTGTGCTCCGCGCGCTCCAGGTAGCGGCTCATCCAGTACAAACTGTCCGCAACCCGGGAAAGCATGGCGGTTTGGCTCCTATCGTTCATGCTCGGTCCTTCATGCTTGGTCCTTCGTGCTTGGTCCTTCGTGCTTCATGCGCGAAGCACCCAGGTGTCCTTGCTGCCGCCGCCCTGCGACGAGTTGACTACCAGCGATCCCCGGCGCAAGGCCACGCGGGTCAGGCCTCCGGGCACCAGCGTCACATTCTCGCCATACAGAATGTAGGGACGCAGGTCCACATGCCGCGCCTGCACTTCGCCCTCGAGGAAACAGGGCGCGCGTGACAGGCTCAGCGTCGGCTGCGCAATATAGTTTCGCGGCTCAGCTTCAATCCTCCGCCGGAAGTCTTCTCTTTCCTCTTCGGTACTATGCGGACCAATCAACATGCCGTATCCGCCTGACTCGCCCACCGCCTTTACCACAAGTTCCTGCAGATGTTCGAGTACATAATTTCTTTGCGACCGGTCGTTGAGCAGGTAGGTGTGAACATTCGTCAGGATCGGATCCTCGCCCAGGTAATAGCGGATGATCGCCGGCACGTACGCGTACAAAGCCTTGTCATCGGCAACGCCGGTGCCGATGGCATTGGCCAAGACAACATTCCCCGCCCGATAGGCGTTGAACAATCCGGGCACGCCCAGGCTGGAATCCTGCCGAAAGCAGAGGGGATCGAGAAAGTCGTCATCCACGCGCCGGTAGATCACATCCACACGCCGCAGGCCCGCCGTAGTCCGCATGTAAACAATGTTGTCGTGCACCAGCAGGTCGCGGCCTTCGACCAGTTCGATGCCCATCTGCTGGGCGAGGAAGGTGTGTTCGAAGTATGCGGAATTGAAAACTCCCGGCGTCAGCAAGACTACTTTCGGTTCGTGCCGCGTCGAAGAACTGGCCGGCGCCAGAGCCCGCAGCGTCGCCAGCAGCGCCTGCGCATAGTGATCGACCGGGCAGACGCCGTAGTCGCGGAACAACGTGGGGAACACTTTTTTCAGAACCTTGCGGTTCGCGAGCATGTACGAAACACCGCTGGGCACGCGGAGGTTGTCCTCGAGCACGGCGAAGCTTCCGTCCGGCAGCCTTACCAGATCGGTGCCGCAGATACTCACATAAATTCCGCGCGGGACGGTAATCCCGCGCATCTCGCGCCGGAAGTGGCGGCAACTGTAAACCAGTTCGCGGGGGACAACCCCATCCGCCAGAATCCTGCCTTGGTGGTAGATATCCTCCAGAAAAAGATTCAGGGCCGCGATGCGCTGGGTGAGCCCGTTCTCAATCTTGCGCCATTCGTGGTGGGGAATAATCCGCGGCAATAAGTCGTTGGGAAAGACGCGCTCGGTGCCCTCATCGTTACCGTAGACCGTGAAGGTAATCCCCTGGTGCAGGAAGGATAGATCGGCGGCTTGCTGGCTTTTGCGCAGTTGTTCGGGAGGAAGCTCCAGAAGCGTTTGAAACAAAGCCTTATAGTGCGGGCGGGGCGCGCCCGGAGAGGCGAACATTTCGTCGTAGGAGGCGTCAAACTGGTAGTTGCGAAACGGGGGACGAAACAGCGTGAGCGGAGCCTCGGGAGGGTTCATCCGGCGCACAAGTCCGCGAGTTCGTGGAGTACGGCTAGGCTGCACTTTTAGGACTTTAGGGGCCGCTTTGCCCCGAGTCCAATCAAAATTGTTTATCGCACCAATTCAGTTTTCGGCTGGCCGTTCCTTAGCGATTGTCCTTCCGACCCCGGAGCGAAAGCGCGGGGGGGAAGGAACCTGCTTTTTCACGGGACCCGCTATTGTTTCTCTCCCGCCGTGAACACCGTCCAGGGTCCCGCCTTCATATCGTGCAGCAGTGGCTTCTGCCAGGCGAACTCGGGATGGTGCTCCAGAAATTCGGCCGCCAGAAAGTCGGCGCCGCAGGGATGCCCCGCCCTCGCCACAAAACTCATCTTCGCCGCCATGGCGCTGTCGGTAGCCTTCCCCTGCACTGCCCCGCCGGGATTGTAGGCGTTCCATCCCCACTCTTTTACACCGCGCGGAGAGTTATCCACATGGCCGCACAGGGCCCGCTCGTCGGGCTGCTCCTTCTTGTCGAAGCTGTCGAAGTGGTCGGACAGGTAGTGCTCCGCGAACGCTACATCGATTCTGCCTTTGGCCCCTTGCACCAGTTCGTCGGCGCGCACATGTCGCGCATTCATCGAAGACGATTTATCCAGGGGATCGAAGCCGCTGGTTTCATCGTGGATCAGCTTGGGATCACGCGCGAAGTTCGAGCTGACGAAATAGCCGTCCTTGGTTCGCCACAACGGCGTGTTCTTCAACCCCAGTTCCAGATACGCGATCTCTCCCGTCTTGCGATCGCCGATAAGCCAGTCATTGGCGTACCCGCCATTGTTGCCTTCCTTGATAATGCGGACATAGTCATCAATATTGTTGGCATACTGCAGCGCCTTGCGCGACCGCACGAACTCGGGCTTCCCGTCAGGATCCCAGCCCTCGAACTGAGTGATGGTCGTTTCCGTGATCATGATGCCGGCGGAGTTCACGCCAAAATCGTCGTCGCTGGTAATGACGCCGGGAAAGCCATCCATCAGAATGCGGTTGCCGTGCTCGGGCTGGATGTCGAAAATAATGACCCAGCGCTCGCCCGCCAGATAACTCGTCCAGTTGTTATGGGCAATCACAATCTGATGATCCTTGGTGTAACTGCCTGCGGCGATAAATGCGCTGCAGTTTCCGGGAGCTTTGAGCTTCGGTGCGTGTGCAACTTTTTGTTGCTTGTTTAGCCATGGGACGTAGTAATCCGGCACTTCCTCGAAGGCGTTGAGGGCCACGATGTCGTAGACGTCGAGATCGACCCCGTGCGCCTTCAAGCCATCGGTGATGCCCTGTAATTCCTGCTGATATTCGGGGTCGATGTGGGGCCAGAGCATCTGGCGGGCGGTGGTGCGGAAGAACTCCCAGTCGCGCTCGGTTTCGCGGGTATCGAACAACTTGATGGCCTCGAAGGCGTCCGCAATTTCCGGCGCGAGCAGATACCCGTGCTGAAAACCAATGTCTGAGGGCGAGCCCTCCAGATGAACGTAGGTCCAACCGCCCTGCTGGAAGCGGTAAGCTTTCTGCAGCCGGGCATCGGATGGGTTGGCGGAGAACGCGGCACAGGTCAGGGCGAGCAGGATCGCGGCGACGCGGATGCAGTGAGAGAAATTCCTTGGCATGAAGTCCTCGGCGGCGTATTTGTGCTGAGACATTCTATCCCATGGTCCGATACCGCCGCGGGTCAATGCGCGCTATCGCCCAGTTTCGTCAACCCTCTGATGCTCCGCCGAGGCGCAAAATAATTGAGGTTCCCACTGTTGACGAGTAGCCTATGTGTGTGAAGAAGACCTCTATCGTGGTGATCTTGGGGACCGTTGTGGTATGCCTGCTGCCGTGGCTTCTTCTACTGCACGGCAATGCTGCTAAGGTCGGCGGCAATCATCTTTTTCCTTGGGTGACGGCATTCTTTTTCTTCCTGCCACTCTATCCGCTGTATAGGCTTATTAAAGAGTGGCCGCGTCTCCGCGTGGGGATAATCGTGATTGCTGCAAACGCTCTTCTGTGCGTCGTCCTTGCATTTATGGTCAACGGTTTCCATTGGGACAACGTCTGGATTGATCGTATGTTTGACGTGAGCCAAGTCCTGCTCCTGAGCGGGTGCCTACTACTTGTTTTGCAGGGGCTGCGGCTGCATCGGCAATAGGCAACCTGACTGTGTCCTTTGTTCGGTGACCATAAGGAGAGTGGTTGTTGCGAAATTCCTTTAGCACAAGCTTGCGCTTTCCTTTCGCCTATCTAGCGAACAAAAGGCGCACAGTTATGATAGCGCCTGTTGACGATAGTTGGGCCATGGGTGCGCTATTCTTAGGGTGTGCCCGAACCCCTTTTGACGGTGCTCGGAGTCTATCGCCCGGTAATCAGCGAGGAGACGTGGCGTGAACAGTGGCAGGTGACGGATGATGACGAAGCCACGCGGGAGCACTTTCGAACACTAGTTTTGATCGAAGCTGTCGTAGAGGGACTCAGCGGAGCCTTCGACTTCAGCAAGTTCGGCCAAATGCAGCCTGACCACCCCGAGGATCCGCGTTATATGCAGGTTGGATACGATGAGGGCCTCCTCTCGTCCGACGGCGAGATGTTGATTCAACGCAGAATGGGTTGTGTGCAAGGAACCGGACCGGTACGCTTCGCGGTGTATTTGCACCTCTACGATTCACAGCGGCCTTTGCAATGGCAGTACGGGCAGGTCACTTGCCCTTCGGTGAGGGATGTGCCAGCTCGACTGATGATGCTCATGCCTTACAACGCCTGCGACTAACTGGCGAAATATCCCGATTTCGCTTGTTGATCTAGCCTAGCAGGTGAAAAACTCTCTTTGTTGATCGAGCGCTCCCTCAGCGGCTGAAGCCGCGACTGATTTACGGCACTTACGGCGCGGCTAGAAGCCGCGCCCTTTCAAAACTGGGCCCCGACTCGAGCTTTTCCGCAGCCTGCTAGAGCGGATGCCAGGGCTGCTGTTAGAGCGCTGAAGGTCAGATATCTGTCCGCTGGTCCGGATGCCGACTCAAGTACCAGCACGGCAGCCAGCCCTCATGCGGAAACAAGGCGTTCACACAAGTCCAGGGCAGTGGTGGGTCGAAGGTTAAAGTCGTCTTTCCGTTTTTCTGGAGCACGGCGGTGTAGTGATTCACCGTCACCGAGCCGTACGCGTTCCGGTTGGTCGCCGCGCGAACGCGGAAAACGGCGTAGTCCAGACCAAACGCCAGCACCGCCGCGCCAACGACAGTAAGAACTGCGGCGACGAACATTCGCCGCAGCCGCACTCGAAGGTTCGGTGGAGAAACCTGAGTCACAAGCCTGAAATTATAGCCTTGAGCTTCAACTCGCCGCCTCAGCGGGCCGTAGGCCGTGCCAGCCGTGTTCCCTCGTGCCCTGCGGCCACCGTGCAGGCCACGATCCCGCAGCCCGTCGTTGACAACTCGCCCATCCGACAGGCAAACTACCGCATTCGCCGGGAAAGGCTTCTGGCGAGAGTCTGAGGGCGGTCTGTTGGCAGAGCGGCGGCCCTAGGTCTTATACTCATTCTTAGCCTCGTCCATGGCCATGACCGAACAACGGGTCTCTTACACGCTCGACTCCTCGTTGGAGACGATCGACAGTGCGGAGGAGAAGGCCACCATTATCGCTACCGAACTCGGCTTTGCCGACGACGAAATCATGCAGATTTCCATGGCGGTGCGCGAAGGCGCGGTCAATGCCGTTCTGCACGGCAATGCTTATGCCTCGGACAAGAAAGTTACCCTCGCCTTTGAGCGCACGGGCAGCGACCTGGTCATCACGATTCGCGACCAGGGCCAGGGGCTGGATCTGAGCAGGATTCCCAACCCTCTGGCGCCGGAGAACCTGCTGAAGACGTCCGGGCGTGGAATTTTTCTTATGCGCTCGTTTATGGATGTGGTGGAAATTCGTCCCTCCCAAACGGGCACCGAACTCAAACTCATCAAGCACGTCCACGGGCCAACCGCGGGCGGCAAGGAGGCTTCCCAGTGAGCATGAAGGTTGCTAGTCGGCAAGTAGATGGGGTTACGATTGTGGACTGCAGTGGACGCATCACCCTGGGCGAAGGCAGTGTGGTTCTGCGCGACACGGTGCGCGACCTGCTTTCCAAGGGAAACAAGAAAATTGTCCTGAACCTCCAGGACGTCAACTACATCGACAGCTCCGGCATCGGTGAACTGGTCAGCGCCTTCACCACGACCAAGAATCAGGGCGGCGAACTTAAACTGCTGAACCTGACCAAAAAAGTGAATGACCTGCTTCAGATCACCAAGCTGTACACCGTCTTCGACGTGAAAGACGACGAAGCCTCTGCGGTTAAGTCGTTCAAGTAAAATTTCTTCGATCAATTTGGGTGCCCCACTTCTCGCCGCCTTTGCGAGAAGTGGGAAGTTCGCCCTCAGTCCCGTTCCGGAACGTTCTTCATAATTTATCTCGGATTCAGGCACAACTCCGCAGCCGATGTCCCTAGAATCGGAACATGTTCCGATCTACTGTCCTCCTTGCGACCCTGGTCACCGCGCCGTTGCTCTCTGCCTCCGACTGCATTCCGATTCGCGAGGCCAGCCAGCACGTCGGCGAAACCAGGTGTGTCAGCGGTAAAGTCGTGCATGTGAAACTTGGGGTCAAGGGGGTTCACTTCATCGACTTCTGCGAAGACCGCGCGGCCTGTCCCTTTACGGTGGTGGTATTTGCTTCCGACTTGAAGGACGTGGGCGATGTGCGCCGCCTCGAAGGCCGCACGATCGAAATTCACGGCGCCGTCACACTGTACGACGGCCGTGCCGAGATCATCCTCAACCGCATTGGCCAAATCACCGGCGGCGCTGGCATGATTCCCGCGCTGCCCAAGAACTACGACGTTGAGAACCGGGGCCACTACAGCGCCGGCCACCTCCGCCCCGCCAAGAAGCCCGCGAAGACCAAAGCCAAACCCAACACCACCTCTACGTACGGCAACGACATTGAAGGCGAGGACCCGCCGGACTAGTCGTTACACCATGCCCTTGCGCAACTCCTCCAGCGGATACTTGGTCCCGCGCCACACAATTCCGTCATTCCATAGCGTGAGCACCATCGAGCGCAACAGAGTGTAGATAAACAGCACGGTGCTCACCGGATGCAGCAGGAAGTAGTAGGGCGGCACCGCGGAGCGCCAGGACATGCCGAGATAAATCAGAAACATGGAACCCAGAGCCACGGCATAAGGAAGGCGCGCCCAGCCGTGCGCCAGCCACACGCCTAGAAACGGACCGAAGTTCAAGAATGCCAGCCCGAACACCGACAGCAGCGTGCGCCACCATTGAAACGAGAGCACTGCAAAAAAGTTCTTAGTCAGGTTGTTGACGACACCCATCGCGCCGTGCGCCCAGCGGATCGAAATCAAATCTCCGCCGAAGACGTTTCTTTGGGCAAAGCCTGCCTTCTTCACGACCTTCCCCAGTTTCATGTCGTCGAGCACTTCCATACGCAGCGCTTCATAGGTACCCACCGCGTCATACACACTGCGCCGCACCAGGTTGAACGCGCCCACGCCCATGTGGTCGTCCGTACTCGGGTCGGCGACTTTCCAGGGGCGGTGCCCGAACATGAACATGGTCTGGAAAAAGGCGATCATCATGTATTCGCCCGGGCGCTTCATGATCATCCGGGGAAACAGCACCACATGATCCGCCCGCTCGGACTGCGCGTAGGCCAAGGCGCGCCGCAGTGAATCGGGCTTGAAGAGAACGTCTGCATCAGTGAAGAGCAACCACTCACCGGAAGCCTGGTTTGCCGCCGTCCACATAGCATGGGTCTTCCCCAGCCAGCCCGCGGGGAGTTCGCGGTGATGAATGACACGGAGCGTAGGGTGCCCCACCCTTGTCCCTGCGTTTATTGCAGGGGCAGGGTGGGGATTTTGACTCTCCGTGACACGTTCCATGATCTCGCCCGTCCGGTCGGTCGACCGGTCGTTGACGGCGATCACTTCATAGTTGTCGTAGTCGAGCGCAAGCAGAGTCTTCAGGGCCTGCGCAATGGTTTCTGCTTCGTTGCGGGCCGGAACGATGATCGATACGCGCGGGTTCCCGGAGGGCGAAACCGGATTCCGATCCCACTCCGGACGGGAAACATCGGCGACGGAGGGCATGCCGAGAGCAGCGTCTACAATGCGCGAAAACCAGGCCAGGGCCAGAATGGTTCCCGCAATCCAATGAAAATAAGCCATCCTACCCGGTCTTCCCTGCCGGTGCGGATGCGCCGCCAACCGCGACCCGCGGCGCAAATTTCATTCCATAAAACAGTATGGCAGAAGAAATCCCCATCGCGATAACCGGGAGAATGAACGCCGCCTGCAGTGAGCGTTTGTCGGCCACCCATCCCATCATCGTCGGGGAAGGCACGTCGCCCAGAATGTGGATGATGAAAATATTCACCGCCAGCGCCGTGACCCGAATGTGGGCCCCCACGGAGTTGATGACCGCCGCGTTCAGCGGAGCGGTATTGAGCAGCAGAAAAAAAGCCGCCACGGCGATGGCTGGAATCATCAACGGACCTTTGACGAACAAGGCCACAATCATGACCGGCACGCCCAGCGCCATGCTGACCGCTGAAACGAAATAGTAGGAACTCTTCATCCGCGGCAACAGATAATCCCCCAGCCAACCACCGGCCAGCGCCGCCAGAATCCCATCCACCACGATAATGATCCCGAAGGCGAAATTGGCTGCCTCCAGGGTGTAGTGGCGCTCACTGAACAAAAACTTCGGCATCCACACCTGGATGCCGCCCAGCGAAAACGTCATCGCCGCCATGCCCAGAGTCGAGGTCAGGAAAGCCGGATTGCGGACCAGGCCGAGAACGGTTCCTCGCTCGGGAGTTTCCTTCAGTGAATCAAACTGCCCACGCTCCGGTTCCTTGAGAAACAGCACCGCCAGCGCCAGCAGAAAGCCCGGAGCCGCCGCGATGTAGAAAGGAAAGCGCCAGCCATAATGCGGAGCCAGATAACCGCCGAGCAGGTATCCCGCCGCCGAACCTACGGGTATCGCCAGATAGAACACGCCCAGGATGCGTCCACGGATCCTCTCCGCGAAGAGATCGGCGACAAAGGTGGGCGCGATGGTGACGAACGTTGCCTCGCCGATCCCGACCAGGGTGTGGCGGATCAGCAATTCGGTGTAGGTATGGGTGACCGCCGTGAGCAGCGTGAGCCCGCTCCAGAAAAGCGCACCGAGCACAATAATGAGTTTGCGCGAGTACCGGTCGGCCAGCGGCCCGACAAACGGCGCCGCAATCATGTAGAAGCCAAGGAAGGCGCTGGTCAGATATCCGATCTGCGCGTTGGAGAGGTGAAACTCGTCCTGCACCAGCGGCTGCACCGCGAACAGGACGTTGCGATCCGCATAGTTGAGCAGATTGAGCGCCGTGAGAACAATCAGGGCGGTGCTGGGATGGAGTTTTGTATCGCCCACGGTCGAGCGAATATAGCATAGCGGGCAGGCACATTGGGCTCGGGCGTTTATAATAACGGTTGACGTTATTAACGCCATAGGTTATTATGTTGAAGTGATCAAGACTTTCGCCAACAAGCCGACGGCGGAAATCTGGAGAACCGGCAAGACCCGGGGATCGCCTCCGGCGAGCATCACCAAACGGAAGCTAGCCATGCTCGACGGAGCGGTGACTCTGGACGATTTAAAATGTCCACCCGGAAATCGGCTGGAAAAGCTGCGCGGCGAACGGCACGGACAATACAGCATTCGCATCAACGACCAGTATCGGATCTGTTTTGTGTGGCGTGGCCACGATGCGTTCGAGGTCGAGGTCACCGACTATCACTAGCAAGAAATGTCGAGGCTCCGTCGCAATTGAGGTGACCCTATGGGACACGATGACATTCAAAGAAAAGGCGCGCCGCACTGGAGAATTCATCCCGGCGAAATCCTGCGCGAGGAGTTTCTCAAGCCGCTCGGCATCTCCGCTTATGAATTGGCAAAACGGCTGCACGTTCCCGCGCCTAGAGTTAACGACATCGTATTGGAACGCCGCGGCATCAGCGCCGACACCGCTGTCCGCCTGTCTCGCTTCTTCGGGACGACAGAACAGTTCTGGCTGAACCTGCAAGGCGCCTACGAAGTAAGCCGCGTGATGGCCGAGCAAGGGACCGAGATTGAGCGAATCCAGCCGCGTGCCGCCTCCGCATCGCGCTGACTAACGGAGTTCTCAGCCTGCATTCGGTCAAATCGTCTTCCGTCCCCTTGCTCTCGGCCACTTCGCCACGATTGTCGTTGAGATGCCGCCGCGCGGGCGAAACTCCCCCTTCACCTCCGCCCACACCGGCCTCGCCCACTTCACCACGTCCTCCAGAACGCGGTTAACAATGTTCTCCTGAAAGATTCCGAGGTTCCGGTAGGAGTGTAAATATTCCTTCAGCGACTTTAATTCCAGACAGCTCTTATCCGGGACATACCGAATCGTCAGCACGCCAAAATCCGGCAGCCCAGTCTTGGGACACACCGAAGTAAACTCGGGATCATTCACGACGATCTCATATCCTGGAAACTGGTTGGGCCAGGTCTCAATCTCGGGAAACTTCGCATCGAGCCCCGCAGCCGCGTGCTCGGACGTATAACGAGGCGATTTAGCCATGCCAGTATTGTAGCGGGTGAGCCCCGTACAGCCGAAGGCGTGCTGCCCGCATCTAACCCGATACCGTGCTTGGAGCGTTCCACGTATGTGCCGCGGCCTCCGGAATGGTAAATTACTACTTACAGTTATTCCTGCCGCACCCTGAAAGACCACTAGTTGGCATTGACGAACAATTCGAACACACCGCCTCGCCGGCGGTGGATTTGGCCCGTGCTCGGAATCGTAGCGGCGATCGCACTCTATTCTTACTTTCACACTTCCCCTCTGAAAGTACGGGCCACCACCGTGGAGCGCGGTCCCATCCGCAGCCTGGTTTCCACCAACGGGAGGATTGAGCCTATTCAAAATTTCGAAGCGCATGCGCCCATCTCGACTACGGTGAAACGCGTGCTGGTCAAGGAAGGCGACCACGTACGCAAAGGCCAGCTCCTGCTGCAGTTGGACGATGCCGACATTCGTGCGCAAGCGGCCCGCGCCGAGGCTCAGGTCAGGGCGGCGCAGGCCGACCAATCCGCCCTGAAAAACAGTGGCACGCAGGAAGAAATCCTCACCTTGAATGCGCAACTCGTCAAGGCGCACAGCACGCTCGACGCGGCCCAGCGCAATCTCGACGCCCTGCGCCGACTGCAGCAACAGGGGGCTGCGTCTGCGGGCGAAGTTCAGCAGGCGCAAGACAATCTGCAACGCGCGCAGGCGGACGTCAACCTGGCGGAGCAAAAAAAGAAAGATCGTTACTCCTCGCCCGAAGTCGCCAGGGTGCAAGCCCAAGGCACGGAAGCGCAGGCTGCCTATGCAGCCGCCGAGGATGCCCTCGGAAAATCGAGCGTCCGTGCGCCTTTCGATGGCATTGTCTATTCCGTTCCCGTCAAGCAGGGAGCCTTCGTCCAAGCGGGCGAGTTGCTCCTGCAGGAAGCCGATCTCACGCATGTGCTGGTGCGGGCGTTTGTGGATGAGCCCGATATCGGCCGCCTCCAGCCGGGACAAAAAGTCGAAGTCACCTGGGACGCCCTTCCCGGCCGCACCTGGAACGGCACGGTCAGCACGATTCCTTCGACGGTTAAGCTGCACGGTTCCAGGAATGTCGGCGAGACGACCTGCATTATTGAGAACCACGATTTCCGCTTACTGCCCAACGTCAACGTTGGAGTAACCATCGTAGCCGCCGAGCAGGACAATGTTCTCACCTTGCAGCGCGACGCTCTTCATACGGATGACAGCAAGCCCTACGTGTTTCAGATCGTCGACGGCCACCTGAAACACCAGCCGGTTGAGATTTCGCTGCAGAATCTGACCCGCGTCGAGATCACCGCCGGCCTCACCGAAGGTGCCACCGTAGCCTTACCCGGCGAAGACGCCAAGCCGCTCTCCGATGGCGCTGCGGTCAAGGTGGTGCCGTAATTCATGGCGCGGGGAGTGCAGTTCGATTGTCATCCCAGGTCCAGACGATCCAGTTTTAGACGATTCTGGCTTCCGGCATTGCTTCTGCTGGTTTTGCTTGGGCCGGTACAGGCATCCGCATCTCCCAAAGAGTTGCTCGCGGCCGGCCGCGTGGATGACGCTATTCAGACGCTGCAGGAGCGCATCAACCACAACGCCACCGACGCCGAATCCTACAATCTGCTGTGCCGCGCCTACTACATGCTCGAAGACTGGGATCGCGGCATTGCCGCCTGCGAGCGCGCCAGAAACCTTGATCCGCAAAAGAGCCTCTACGATCTCTGGCTGGGCCGCATTTACGGAGAAAAGGCCGACCGCGCCGGGTTCCTGTCCGCGGCCGGGCTGGCGAAGAAGGTTCGAACCTCGTTCGAAAGCGCAGTTGAACTGGACCCCAGGAACTGGGAAGCTCGCACCGATCTCGCGGAGTTTTATCTTGAGGCTCCGGGCATCGTCGGCGGTGGCAGAGATAAAGCCCGCGCCCAGATGGAGGCGATCAGACCGCTTAATCCGGCCATGGCCCACTGGGTTGCGGCCCGCATCGCGGAGAAAGAGAAGGACCCAGCCTCGGCCGAGCGCGAATATCGCGCCGCGATCACAGCCAGTCACTCCGGAACTCGCGCCTGGTTCGACCTGGCCAACTTCTTGAGCCACACCGACCGCCTCGATCAAATGGAGCAAGCCCTGAGCACGATGGAGTCCAGCCCGGTGGACCGCGCTGAGGCGCTCATGGAGGGAGCCGGAATTCTTCTGCGCACGGGTCGCGACTATCCACTGGCCGTGCGCCTGCTGCGCCGCTATCTTGCGTCTCCTGTCGAGGCAGGTCCGGCCTTCAAGGCCCACGACCTGCTGGGCCGGGTGCTGGAAAAACAGGGGGACCGTTCTGCCGCCGCCGAAGAATATCGCGCCGCCCTGGCCCTGGCGCGCACCGACGCGCGCGCCCGCGAAGATTTGAAGCGGGTGCAGCATTGAAGTGAAAGAGGCGGCTGCGAACTGGGAATGTTGCCCTGCGTGGTCCAGTATCCTCCATGATTAAGGCGGTCTCCGTCGGCGGCAGCATTCGAAAATCCATCCTCCACGCGCATCTGACATTTAGAATCTCGCTGGCATCCAATTGTTCATAAAATCATCCCAGACCACTTTGAAAGGGACGCAATGAAAAACCCGTGCTACCGTTCGCACCCCGTACATTGGATTCTGGCAGTGCTTTTGCTCCCCACCTCCCTGTTGGCTGAGCCCATCCCTCTCCGGCGCGTGGTCGAACTGGCCCTGAGCCATGCCACTACCTCCGGCATCGCGGCCGCCGACGAGCAGCGCGCCTCGGCCAGCTATCGCGAACTCAGCAACAGCTACATCCCGCAACTGACCACCGGCGCCGGTCTCGGTTATTCCTACGGATTTCCTCTCGGTCTGGAAGGCTCGGCGCCGTCGTTGTTCAACATCAACGCGCAATCCGCGCTGCTCAATCCTGCTCTGCGTAATTTCGTCCGCGCCGCTCGCGCGGACTCTTCCGTCGCCTCTCTCAACAGCAAAGACGCACGCAATCAGGTTATTCAGGACGCAGTCCTGAGCTATGCGGAACTGGAAAAATGGGAACAGCGCCTGACTCGGCTGCAGCAAGAGGAAAGTGAGACGCAGCGGATGGAAACCGCGGTCGCGGAACGCGTAAAAGAGGGTGTGGATAGCGAACTTGACGGCACGAAAGCCCGCCTTTCTGTTGCTCGCCTGCGCCTGAGAATCGCCGAAGCGCAGGGCGCCGCCGATATTCTTCGCGAGCATCTCGCGAAACTCACCGGACTTCCAGCCGCGAGCATTCAGACCGACCCGGACTCTATGCCCGCTCCTCCCGCCCTGCCGAGCGAAGACACGAACAAGCAGGCCGCTGATTCAAATCCCACGGTGCAAGCTGCTGTCGAGCACGCCCGCGCACAATATCTCCGCGCCCAGGGCGAACACAAGTCGCTGTGGCCCAGCATCGACTTCGCCGCGCAATATGCCTTGCTTTCAAAGTTCAATAACTTTCAGAACTACTACATACCGGCAAAACCCTGCCTGGTATCCAACATCAATGTTCTGTGCGTAGCCAATGGTTTCCAGCAGAACAACGCGACCATTGGCGTCAACATTCGATTCCCTCTCTTCAACGCTTCGCAGCGCTCGCGAGCGCAAGCCGCGGATGCCGACGCCCTGAAAGCCGCCAAACAGGCGGAAGCTGCCCGCAACCGCGTTTCCGAAGAAACTCTGCGCTTGGAGCGTGCCGTCGCTCAGGGGCAAGCCGCCCGCGAGGTGGCCCAACTGGAATACGAAATCGCGCAAAAGAGTGAGGCGGCCGTTCAAACCCGCGTGGACGCGGGCACGGCCACGCTGCACGATCTCGACGACGCCCGCTCGCAAGCCAGCGAGCGCTTCATCGCCCTGCAGGATGTGACCTTCGAACTCGAGCGCAGCCAACTCGGCCTCCTGCGTTCTACTGGAGATCTGGAGAAGTGGGCCCTGGGCACTCAGTAAGAAGGGGAAGAACGCCAGCGCCGCAAATTCGGCAGGACTCTTTGACCTGGGTCCCTACAGCTTCCCGCGCAACGCCTTCACCACCTGACGGATCGCCTTCTCATTGCGCCGATACCAACGCCACTGACCGCGCTTGGTCGCCTCCACCAGCCCCGCCTTAGTGAGGATCGCCATGTGGTGCGAGATCGTTGGCTGCGACAGGTGGACGCGTTCTTCAATGTCCCCCGCGCACAAGCAGGCTCCGGGTGCGCCTGAGACCTGTCCCGCCGCCTTCGCCGCGGCGCCGCCCTCTCTTAGGGCTTGGAGAATTCGCCGCCGGGTTGGGTCTGCAATGGCGTGGAGCGCGCAGTCGAGCGATGTGTCGGGGGACGACATGGATGGACTAGGAATAGCGCGGAAATCGATGAGTGTCAATGTAGGGCGATCTTGAATCCTCCCCCTGAATCTTCCCTACTTCTTCACAATCGGGTTATAGCCATCGCCAATCAAGCGCGCGCGC
The DNA here is from genome assembly GCA_963825155.1 of uncultured Acidobacteriaceae bacterium. Lineage (GTDB taxonomy): Bacteria > Acidobacteriota > Terriglobia > Terriglobales > Acidobacteriaceae > Sulfotelmatobacter. The sequence continues at coordinate 123,742 of CAWGRZ010000017.1, forward strand.
ATGGCGTCGGCATCCTTAATCTCGACGAAGGGCCCGAGTTGCACACGAAATAGCTTGTCGGTCGGCACCACCGCCGCCACAAAGGCCGGGTAGTCTTTCTTCTTGAGTGCTTCTACCAGGGCGTCGGCGTCTTCCTGTTTGCTGACCGCCGCCACCTGCACAAAATATCCCCCGGTAGGCAGAGTGGTCGTCGAGTCAGGAGCATTCCCTGCGGCCGTCTGTGCCGGATTTCCGTTGGCCGGATTTGCCGGACTTCCATTGGACGAGGCTCCATTTGCCGCACTAGCATTCGCGGGACCAGCAGCCGGATTGGCATTCGTGGTTGCCGCGGCTGTTCCAGTTTTCGTGTCGGCGGCCGGAGTCAGCTCGGGGTTGGCGTCCTTTTGCTCCACCGATTTATAAAACGTCATGGGAGGAGTTGACCCGGAGCCGCTGCCCGTTTTACCGGTCGCCGAGGTGCTCTGCGGGGTCACGGCTGCGCTGGCGGTTGTAATGCCCGGCTCCGATTTGCGTCCGAGCGAGTAGCCCAGAGCGAAGAACAGGGCGCAGATCGCAACCAGGCTGAAGAAAAGGACGAGCAGCTTGCCCGTCCCCAGCGTAATTTCAGTGTCCTCTGACGAAGTCATGGTTCCACTCCAAATAACTGGGCGCGCCACAAAAATATCCGTTCGAAGGCGGCTATAAAGCCGCGGCACTCTTTTGAACAAGCGGGACGGCTGAAGCTGTGCCCTGATACGACTTCAAGTTCCCCGAACTAAAATCCGTATCAGGGCATCGCTTCAGCGATGCCTTACGGCGCAAAATCAATCGCGCCTTCAGGCGCTGCTGACCTTAGTTTTCCGTCCATAAAGATAGCTGCTACGCAGTCTTTGCCGTCGAACCCGCCTCTCCCTTTCCGAGAAGCTTCTGCAGGCCCGAGAAGAAGTCCACGGGCACCGGGAAAATCACGGTCGTATTCTTCTCCACGCCGATCTCGGTCAGAGTCTGCAAGTAACGAAGTTGCACGCTGACGGGCTCGGTGGCCAGCAAGTGGGCTGCATCCACCAGCCGCTGCGCGGCCGAGAACTCTCCCTCGGCGTGAATGATCTTCGAGCGCTTCTCGCGCTCGGCCTCGGCCTGCTTGGCCATGGCGCGCAGCATGGACTCCGGCATGTCTACTTGCTTCACCTCGACGTTGGTGACTTTCACTCCCCAGGGTGAAGTGTGGGTGTCAAGAATGCTCTGCAGGCGCAGATTGATTTTTTCCCGATGTGACAGCAGTTCGTCGAGTTCCTGCTCACCCAGCACCGAACGCAACGTAGTCTGGGCAAACTGCGAAGTCTGGTACACGTAATTCGAAACTTCCACGACCGCCTTGTTGGGATCGATCACGCGGAGGAAGATAACGGCATTTACTTTCAACGTGACGTTGTCGCGGGTAATGATGTCCTGCGGCGGGACTTCGAGGGCCTCCTGCCGCAGCGATACGCGCACGATGCGATCAATGGGAGCGAAGACGAAAGCTATGCCGGGGCCCTTAGCAACGGACAACAAGCGGCCCAGGCGAAAGATGACGCCGCGTTCATACTCGGCCAGAATCTTGATCGAACTGAGAAGGTAAATGACAAAGATAACGACAGCCACGGTAGCGAAACTAATAGGCAGCTCCACGAAAACCTCCCTGATATCGGAGCCCAAGACACTCCTATCGCGGATTGTATAGCAGCACACGGCAGGCGGCGCGTAAATCGCGACCGGGGAAGTTGCCTGCCTTGATGCGCAAGCAAGCGCACAGAATTACTGTGTCGTTCGGCCGCCGATCCAAATCAAATTGAGGAGAGGCTCAGGAACCATGCACCCGTTGGACAACGTCATCTGGCAGTCGCTCACCACGCGGCAAACTCAATTTGCCGAAAGGTTTGAGCACGCCCGCCGCTTTGTTCGCGAGGTCACGTCCCTGGCTGCATTCGCGGAACCGGACTCGCAAGGCTACGCATCTCTGGCCCGACTGGTGGGCAGCGGAGGCACGGGGGCGCTGTTTCTTCCGGCTCCCTACGAATCGCGCGCGGGATGGGCCCTGGTGGCCTCGGCTCCACTGCTTCAGATGGTCTGCGAAAACGGCGGCTCACTGACCGGCGCCAACCTCGACTCCGCTCCCGAGATCACGAAACTGGGGCAGCCGGACTCGTCTCAAATGATGGAACTCACCGCCCTCACCAAGCCCGGTCCTTTCGCGAGCCGCACCCACGAACTCGGCACCTACGTGGGCATTCGCCACGACGGAAAGCTCGTGGCGATGGCGGGCGAGCGCCTCAAAGTGCCGGGCCATACGGAAGTCAGCGCGGTCTGCACTCACCCGGACTACGCCGGCAGGGGATATGCTCGCGTGCTGATGACCGAGATCATGCAGCGCATCCGGGATCGGGGTGAGACTCCGTTCCTTCACGTCCGGCGGGACAATACGCGCGCGGTTGAACTCTACGAGAAACTGGGATTCCGCCGCAGAGTAATGGTGCACCTGGCGGTGCTGCGAAGGGTTCCGTAACCGAGCTTCAGAGTTTCCGATCAGCGGCTTCCTGCAGTGACTGGTTATATTAAGCTGCGGGGATTGTGATGAAGCCTTGATCTTTGATCTTGATCTCTGCTCTGTGGGTTGTGTTTGCGTTTGGCGGTCTGAGCGCGCAGACAACTGGCAGACCGTCCGCACGGCTCAGTACAGATGGAAATCGACCTCGAGTGCGATCTCTACCGCCACCGGATGTCCGTCTTTCATTCCCGGCTCAAAGCGATATTTCTTTGCGGCTTCAATCGCCTTTTCATCCAGCCCCATGCCCAGGCTACTGGTGACGCGGATATTGGTGGGCCGGCCGTTAGCGTCCACTACCAGCGCCAGCACGCAAACTCCCTGGTACTTCGCCTTGCGCGCTTCTTCTGAAAACTCAATTTCGGGCTGGTATATAACCCGGGGAGGACTGACTCCGCCCCCGACGTGGAAAATTCCTCCACCCGTGCCGCCGCCTTCACCCGGACCAAAACCCGGCCCGGTTCCCGAACCCACACCGCCCCCGCTTCCCGAACCGATACCCCCGCCCGACCCGGTGCCATTGGAGGGCAATACGACGTGGGCCATGGGATCGCCCAGGTTGGGCATGTTATTCGACGCCAGTTGTACTTGCGGCGGAATCACCACCGTCGGCTCCACCGCCAGCTTAGGATGCTCATTGCGCACTACGACTACCGGCGGCGTGATCTGCTGCATCGAGAACTTCGGCAGCTTGCCCTTGCTGGCCTGCAATACGTCCCGGTCTCCGCCGCCGCCACCGCCACCGACTTGCGTCTTTGACGGCCTCAGGGCGGGGATATCGCCGGGGTCCACGAGGGTGACGGTGACCTTTTGGGTCGGCGCCGCTTCCACCACGCGTCGCGCGATGAGAGTTCCGCCGACGATGATTCCCGCGAGCAGGATATGCAACCCCGTCGAACCCAGAGCCCCGTTCTTTTTGTAGTTGTAAAAGCCCCAGATATCTTTGACCGGCTCCGGCTTCGATTCCAGCTTCAGGGGTGGGAGCTTCTTGGGAAAGAAGAACTCGTCCAGTTGGCGAGACAGGGACCTCCAAAGGGGTTCTTCAAAGCTTTCCCGGGCCAGCAGTAGGTGCAACTCCGGCTCTTTGCCGGGGGTATTCGGATTGATTGGTGCGGATCCCATAATGCCGGTCTGGAAAGGTCCTCGCTGCTTCCGGAAAACTCAGTCTAACTTCCGTGCAATGCCTTGGTTACACAGATGAGCGCCACCCGCTCCAAGTTGCTTCGATTTCCACCCGATTTTCTCGATGACGTGCCCTCGACCTCCCCCATCAGACGATCAGGGCGGGCCGCTCTCTGCCTAGTAAAATTGTAACTCGAATTCGACCCTTCCGACAGTGCATTTCGGTGTCCCGGAGAACTCCCGGATAGGCATGTCCTTCCTCCCTGTTTGAGCCAGTTTGAACCAATCTGGCCAAACCTACTTTGAACCCACCCGTTCAAATCTGGCGTTCGGAACGCCGAGGGCCGCGAGAGCTTCCTCCCTGCTACGGACCACTTTCAACTTGGAGCGGGTGCGGTGTCCGGCCAGTTCGTACATGCGGGCCATGCCAAACAAATGGTCCTGTGGCGCGACAATGAAGCGGGGGGTCTCTTCAGGATAGGGGGAGGGCTGTGACGCGGCGGTGCGCATGGTCGCACTGGCCACCTGGAAAGTCGTTACCGACGAGAGGTCGGAGATTCCCGCGGAGGGCTTGAGTTCGCGCACGTGTGCCGCGATGTCCGCATTGACGTTCAAGATCTCCTGGTCTTTAACATCGCCTTCCGCGATCACAAGCAGGATTCTATGCTCAGGATCGAATTCGAAATGATACGGCATCGCGTGAACTCAACGTCAAATCGTACACCACCCAGGGATGTTGGGTCAGTTTGACCCTGGAAGGGAACTACCCGCCACAAAGGGCACAAAGTCAAACGAAGGAGCGCGCGAAAATGGGGTCCGTTCGCGGCCCTTGTGGTAAAGGCCGTAAAACTGAGCCGCTTCCTCCTGTCCCCCGCATGGACGTTTCCCTGCCTCGCTCCCTATAATGAAAAGATTCAATCATTGGGGAGACGCGACCGAGTGCCGTTCGATCTGAAACAGACGATTAACTTGCCCAAAACCGCCTTCCCCATGAAGGCTAACCTGCCCCAGAACGAGCCTAAAATGCTGGAGCGCTGGGAGCAGATGGGCATCTACGAGCGCATCCGCCAGGCCCGTAAAGGCGCGCCCCGCTACATTCTGCACGACGGGCCGCCTTATACCAGCGGTCCCATCCATATGGGCACGGCGCTCAACAAGTGCCTCAAGGACTTCATCGTCAAGTCGAAGTCGATGGCCGGTTTTGACGCGCCCTACGTGCCGGGATGGGATTGTCACGGACTGCCGATCGAGATCAAAGTTGACAAGGAACTCGGCGGCAAGAAATTGCAGATGCGCCCGCTGGACGTGCGCGCCGCGTGCCGCCAGTATGCCCAGAAATTTCTCGATCTGCAACGGACTCAGTTCAAACGCATCGGCGTGTTCGGGCGCTTCGACCGGCCCTATGCGACGATGACTCCGCAGTACGAGTCGGTGGTGCTTTCGACCTTTTTTTCTTTTTACGAGAACGGCTTCGTGTACAAGGGGCTGCGCGCGGTTTACTGGTGCATGCATGACGAGACCGCGCTGGCCGAGGCCGAGGTCGAGTATGAAAATCACACCAGCAGCACGGTGTGGGTGAAGTACGCCCTGCTCGACGATCCGGCGAAGGTTGATGCAGCGCTCGCCGGGAAGAAAGTCTCGACCATCATCTGGACCACGACACCGTGGACGCTGCCGGCGTCGATGGCCGTCGCGTTTCATCCCGATGAAGAGTATGTTGCGCTGGAATCCGGCGGCGATGTTTACATCGTCGCGGCGAAGCTGACGGGGGATGTGGCGGAGAAGTGCCACCTGACGGATCCGAAAGCGCTGGCGCGTTTCCCCGGCCGCAAACTGGAGCGGCTGAACTTTCAGCATCCGTTCCTCGAGCGCAAGATTCTTGGCGTACTGGCCGACTACGTCACCATGGACACGGGTACCGGCGTCGTCCACACCGCGCCGTCGCACGGAGCGGAGGACTTCATCACCGGCATGAAGTACGGGCTCGATGCCACCAGCAACGTCGACGAAAAAGGCATCCTGCGCAACGGCCTTCCGGAATATACCGGCAAGCGCGTTTGGGACGCGAACCAGCCCATCATTGATCTGCTGAAGACTCGCGGGGCGCTGCTGCACACGGAGAAGACCGAGCACTCTTATCCCCACTGCTGGCGCTGCCACAATCCCGTGATCTTCCGCGCCACTGAGCAGTGGTTCATTTCCATGGAAACGCCCATGCCGGTCGGACTGGGAGGGCGAGGTGGTTCGGAGCGAGGTTCAGAGAAAGACACCCTTCGCACCCGCACTCTCGGACAAATCAAGAAAGTGAAGTGGGATCCGGCTTGGGGCGAAGAGCGGCTGTCGAACATGATTCAGACGCGGCCTGACTGGTGCATCTCGCGGCAGCGCGTCTGGGGAGTGCCCATCGCGGTGTTTCTCTGCGAAGCTTGCGGCAAGCCGCTGAACGACCACGCCGTCAACCGCAAGGTGGTCGAGTTGTTCGCGCGCGCCGGAGCCGATGCCTGGTTCACGCCGGAATCCGACACGATTCTTCCCGCGGGAACGAAGTGCCCGCACTGCGACAGCACGAAGTTCGAGAAGGAAACCGACATTTTCGATGTCTGGCTGGAATCGGGCGCAAGTTATCTGGCTCTGATCGCCGAAAAAAGAACCGCCGAAAAAAAGACCGACGACGAACCGGACTATCCCTGGCCGTCCGATCTCTACCTTGAAGGCGGAGACCAGTACCGCGGCTGGTTCCAGTCTTCCCTGCTGTGCGCCATGGGGACGCATGGCACTCCGCCGTACAAAGGAGTGGTTACGCCCGGGTGGACGCTCGATGAAAAGGGTCAGGCCATGTCGAAGTCGCGCGGTAACGACGTGGACCCGGTAGACATTTCCAGCCGCCTGGGTGCAGAAGTTGTGCGTTTGTGGGTCGCTTCGGTCGATTTCCGCGAGGATGTGGTGGGGTCGGAAAAGCTGATGCAGCGGGTGGCGGAAAACTATCGAAAGATTCGCAATACGTTCCGCTACATCCTGGGCAATCTTGAGGGCTTCGATCCCCAGACCGACGCGGTTGCGTTTGACCAGATGGAAGAACTTGATCAGTACGTGCTGTTACTGACTTCCGATTTTGTTGAAAAGGTCGCCGGCTGGTATGAGAGTTTTGATTTTCACAAGATCTATCAGCTGGTTAACAACTTTTGCATCGTCGACTTGAGTGCCTTCTACTTCGATGTGCTCAAAGATCGGTTGTATATCTCGGCGGCGAAGTCGGCGAAGCGACGTGCGGCGCAGACCGCGCTCTGGCATATCGGGGACGCTCTGGTGCGCATGTTAGCCCCGATCATGAGTTTCACTTGTGATGAAGTGTGGCAGTACCTGCCTGGGGCCGGTGAGCGGCCAGAGAACGTCCACCTGGTAACGTTCCCCGCCGACGATAGTATGGTTGGTCAGCGTGGTATTGTCCGGCACCAGCTTTCCCAAGGGAAGCTCGATCAAGCTACGCTGGGTACGCTGGAGGTGCGCGCAGACTGGGAGAGCGTGCGCTCGGTCCGCGACCAGGTGCTCAAAGCGCTGGAGGAGGCCCGCAACAACAAACTGATCGGCACCGGACTCGAAGCCCAGGTAACAATCACGGCGTCCGATCCTGTGTATTCACTCTTGCAGCGCTATGCCGATCAATTGCGTTATTTGTTCATTGTTTCGGCGGTTACGCTTGTGCAAGGCTCGGGCAACGGCACCGGCGGCCTGCATGTTGAGGTGAAGAAAGCCGATGGGGCCAAGTGCGACCGCTGCTGGAACTACTCGCCGCACGTCGGCGAAGACAAGACGTACCCGACGGTCTGTGAGCGTTGCAGCGCAGTGCTTAAGGAGTTGGAATCCGGCGCTTGAGCTTTGTCTTTGCGTCCTTCGCGTGCCCTTCTTCCCGGTGAGGCAGTTTTTCGGACACCCAAAAGGCCTTTAACCGCAAAGTCGCAAAGGTACGCAAAGGACGCAAAGGAAGGCGCTAAGAATTTACGACCTGAATGTCTGCCACTCGCGCACGCATCGTTCACTTTTTTCTCGCGCTGCTCGTCGTTCTCGTCGACCGCTGGTCGAAGCGGTTGGTGGCGTCCCACATCGCACTTTACGCCCACATCCAGATCATTCCCGGATTCTTCCGGCTCACGCACACCGAGAACACGGGCGCAGCCTTCAGCCTGTTTGCCGACTCTCCGGCGCATTGGAAGACCGCGCTGCTGATCGCGTTTTCCGTGGCCGCGATGGTCATCGTCTCGGTGCTGCTGTGGAATCAAGTCCACGCGCTGACGACCACCGGGATCGCCCTCTCGCTGATTCTGGGGGGTGCGGTGGGGAACCTCTGGGACCGCGTGGCCAGCGGGCGCGTGGTTGACTTTCTGCTGGTCTACGTCAAGCAGTATCAGTGGCCGGTGTTCAATCTGGCGGATAGTTCAATCGTCATTGGGGCGGGATTGCTGGTGCTCGAAATCCTATTTCACAAATCGGCGAAGCACGAACCGCCGGCGATTTAGCGATTGGTCTCGTCGGTGCTTTGTCCGTATTAAACGGCGTAAATCCGCGGCGAAGACTTTCTCTTACGGCGCCCCATAAAGCTGCCGGTACACGCTGGCGTTGCGCAGGATGGCCTGCACGTACTCGCGGGTCTCGGTGAACGGAATCGACTCGACCAACTCCTGGGGATCGCGATACTGCCCCTGCCCCAGCCACTCTTGAACCCGGTCCGAGCCGGCGTTATAGGCCGCGAGCGCGTACTCGAAGGATCCTCCGAACTGGTCGACCATGCCTCGGAAGTAGCGCGTCCCCAATTGCAGATTCACAGCCGGCGTAAATAACTGGCTGGGGCTATAGCGCCGGAGTTTTTCCTGCCGGGCGACGAGTTTGCCGGTCTTGGGCAGCAACTGCATCAGGCCGACGGCGTTCGCCCGCGAAACCGCGGCGGGATTGAATTCCGATTCCTGCCGGATCAGCGAGGCCACCAGATACGGATCGAGCCCGTTGGCGTCGGCGAACTTCTTCAGGTCGGGCCAGTAGGGCCGCGGAAACAGCGCCTCCCAGTACGCCCGCGGCAGATCCGGAATATCAACCGCAAAATAACTCGGCACCGAGTGCTTCATGACTTCAATCGCGCGATCATAGTGCCCGGTATCGAGGAAGAGCTGCGCGGTCTCCGCCGGTCCCCAGTTCCCGCCGTCGGCGCTGGCCGCCGCTTGCATTTCGCGGACTGCAAAATCAACCAGGCCGCCGTTCCCCAGCAACTCCGCTTTTTGCAGGTGGAGATCATCCGCCGGGGGCTCCGACAGGACGACTTTCGTGTTGTCCAGCGCCGGAATGCGATCGAGCAGAGAGTACTTGCCCGGCGGCTCCGCCATTTCCGGAAGCTTTTTCAGGCGCTGCCGTCCCAGCTCGGCGTAGTAATAATTCCGATAGCGATCGGACAGTTTCTGGTAATAGGCACGCGCCATGCCGGGCTGGTTGTCCTCTTCGGCCAGCCGCGCTCGCCAGTACAGCGCCGCAGACGTCTCGTTGCTCGCCGGGTAGAGCGCAATCTGTTCTTCGAATTGTTTCTTGGCTTCGTCGATGCGACCCTGGCGCAGCGTCAGCCAGGCTGCTTTCCAGTGCGCGTAGGAAGCCCGCGAGCCATTGGGAAAACGTTGCTGCAACTCGCGAAACGCGTCAAGCGCCTGATCGTATTCATGGTGCACCAGATGCAGATTTGCGGTGGAAAGCAGAGCCGCTTCCAGCCACTGGCTGGTCGGCGCCAGTTTCCGCAGGTCGTCCACAGTCCGGTAAAACGCATCATTTTCGTCAGAAGCCCACGCCACCTCGCCCAGAATGTACAGGCGCTGGGCCTGCTGGTCGGCGGTCGCACCTGGCAGAGTCGTCAGCTCGGCCTTGGCCTCGCGGTTTCTCCCGCCGCGGTGCAGTGCGTCGGCCAGCGCAAGTTCCGCCGCCGGACGCCCTTCCGCGCCTGCATGGATGAACAGGTCGCGATACTCGTCCGCCGCGTCGTCATAGCGCCGTGCCTTCATCAGCAAGTCGGCACGCGTCTTGCGCTGCGCCGAAGTCACCGGCGGCAGCGAGGGAAGTTTTTTCAACTCGGCATAGGCCGCGTCGGCTTCGGCTGCGGTGGGCATGTTGTAGTACACGTTCGCCAGGGCCCCGGCCGCCTTGGAATTCTGCCCCAGCGCAGCGTAAGCCCGGCCCAGAGTGAACTCCAGATCGGACCGCACCGGTAGACGATCTTTTTCCAGAAGCGCCGCAGCCTCGGCGGCCCGCCCCTCGGCGAGCAGCACACCGGCATAGCTCAGGTGCGCATCCCGCACCAGCAACGAATCGGGATATGCAGTGCCAAAGTCCGCCAGCGTCGCGATTGCTTCCGCATCCCGCCCAGTCTGCACATAGCAGGTTCCCAGGTAATACGCGACGTAGTCGCCGAGGTCCCCTGCCCGCGGCTTGGCGCGGTTCAGCGGATCGATGGCTTTTGCGCAATCGTGGTCGAGAACATGAGCATAGCCCACCACCAGCCAGGCCAGCGCTCCGGCATCTTCCTTGGCATGGGCTCGCGCGTAGGCTTCCACTCCGGCGTAGGCTGCCGGAGTACGATCCTGAATCAACTGCTGCGCCATCGGACGCAAACTGGTAGAGGCGACGAAGGCCTGCCGAATACGGCGCACTCGGGGAGACATCGGCCTTCTCCGCCTGCGCTTACTCGCGGTGCGGGCGTGACCAGGCTCTGCCTTCTTGCTCGAAGGCACGCTCGCAGCGGACTTGTTGGACTTGGCGGACGAGGTGGAAGACTTTTTTGGGGCGGGTTTGCGAAGTGGAGTCTTAGCCGGAGCGGACTGATCCTGTGTGGTCTTTTCCGAATCCGCCGCCTTATCGGCCGCGGCCGCCTGCTTGGCCGGAATATCAGAGGTCGCCGCAGCGGGAGACTGCCTCGGGACCGACGACGCAGCCCGGCCGGCACCGATCAGGAGCCCGCACAGCCCTCCCAGCGCGAGCACCCACAACAACTTGAGACCCAATCGAACCACTTTTCTCTTTCGCGCGGAGACGCAACCAGGACCTGTCAGCGAGCTAAAGATTATTAGACGCTCTGAGCAGGGCGGGAGCCGCACCTCACTCAAAGCATTTTTGAAACCAACTTACTTGCGGAAATTCGCACCCATGACCGCAATATCCTCTTCGCCCAGGTTGCGCACTACTTCTTTCTGAAAATAATCACCGCTCGCCGCCACTGTGCTGCCGTAGCGTTTTTGAAACGTCGAGCGGCTCTTCTCGATATCATCTTTCAAACGGTCGTAAAGATCCTTGTGCCGCCTGCCTTCGGCGACCTTCGCCTGATTGTAGAGCTTGATCTCATCCACCAGCAGCCGCGCGAAACGCTGCGCCTTGCGGTGGGTGTCGGCATCCTCCGCTGACATCCCGGCAAAAGGATCGGACGCCGCAGCCGGCGCGGCCGCACTTGCCGATGCGGCATGCGCGGAGACTTCCACTACCTCCGCCGCCGGTTCCGGCTCGGGTACAGCTTTCGCAACCGCATGTCTGGGAGCTTGCGCCGCGAAGGGATCGGCAAACGAACTCACGGTTTGTACCGGAGCGGCAGCTATCGGCCGCTCCATGGCCGCGCCGGAGTCGCCAATATCTTTTTGTGCCTGCTTGCGCAGCGAGGTTACTTCCAGCCAGGCGCTGGTGGCCATCACCAACAGTTCTAGAGACGCCGTGTCCAGCAGGCCGCTTCCGCCGCCGTCGGCGTAGAGTAGCGCCGCAACTTTATCCTTAAGCACCAGCGGCAGGACCAGAACCTGCTCATTCTCCGGACCGGAAAAACGCTCGACGAACCGCCGGTCCATCTCGGCCACGTTCCCTGGCGTTACCACGCGGTTCTGATAGGCATGAGCCACGGGCCCGGCGCTCATGTCTAGGGGAAAATCCTTGACCACATCGTCTTCGCCAAAACCGCGGCCCTGCCATCCATTGGCCACTCCCGCCCGGATTACGAAAAGCGCGATGCGCGCCCCATACCTGCTGCCCGTATCCAGCAACGCCCGCAGGATTTCTTTCTGCGTGGTCCCGGCGTGCACCGTGGCCACCGCCTGGACCAGGCTTCCCGCGCCCGCTTCGGCGCTCACGGCTGGCGCTGCGCTCGACGACGCGGGTAACTCCGCCAACACCCGCTCGACCAGTTCTGCCTGCAACTTCGGCAGTTGACGGTCGAGAACCTGCGCCACCGCACGCTCGACAATTTTTTGGAGGTCCTTGCTATCCGCCATTCTCAGAGAACCGTTCCTGGGGCAACTCTTCCGTCCCCCGCGCACACCCGAACTTCACTGCCCTAACTGCTGATTATACGGCACTTGTGAGGGGGCATCAGGGTACTACAGTACCTGTTCGTCCGCGTCAGCCCGCTCCCTCTTGAAACTCTATCGCAATCTTTTCTTCCCGCCTACGCCAAAGCCGTTGGGCAAAGTGCCGGGTTACCAAGTAGAATAACAGTTCCGATTTCGCGGTCGCCTTACGTCATCGATTTCACCTGGAAAATACTGCATCGCCTCGACAATGGGAGCCATCCAAAACAAAGTAGCAGGGCCGGTCAGCGAAGAGCTGGCGCTGGTGCAGGCCGCCAAGCGGGGCGACGACTCGGCTTTCGAAGAACTGGTGCGGCGTTACGACCGTAACGTCTTCCGGATCGCGCAGCACATTACGCAGAACCGCGAAGACGCGGAAGATGTGGTGCAGGAAGCGTTCCTGAAGGCCTACGGCAACCTGGCGCAGTTTCAGGAGCAGTCCAAGTTTTACACCTGGCTGGTCCGCATCGCGGTCAACGAAGCGTTGATGAAGTTGCGCCGGCGCAAGCCGGAGCGCACGGTTTCGCTGGACGAAGAGATCAAGACGGAAGACGATTCTCTTCCCCGCGAGATTGCGGACTGGAGCCCGAATCCGGAGCAGCAGTATACGCAGTCCGAGTTGCGCGAGATTTTAAGCAAGACCATCCAGGGGCTCCCCCAAGGCTTCCGGACGGTGTTTGTGCTGAGGGACGTGGAAGGACTTTCCACCGAGGAAACCGCAGCCGCGCTGGAGTTGAGCGTGCCTGCGGTCAAGTCGCGGCTGCTGCGGGCTCGATTGCAGTTGCGCGAACGGCTGGGACGTTACTTCCAGAAACGCGAGAGTGGCAATGGCAAAAGCGGCGATGCCAAGAGTGGAGATGGCGACCAGTGAAATGCTCTGAGTTTTTGCAGGAGCTGACCAACTATTTGGACGGAGTCCTCGACGAGAAGACCAAAGTCGAGTTGGAGAACCATCTTTCCTGGTGCCACAACTGCTACGTGGTTTGCGACACGACCAAGAAGACCATCGAGATTTACCGCGACTCCCAGCTCTATGAACTGCCCGAAGACCTCCGGGGACGCCTGCGTTCCGCCATCATGACCAAGTGCCAACAGCAGAAAAAGCGCGGCCCGCAAAGCGTGTGAAACGTTTTTCGCCCTCCCGTAACTATATCGAGTGCAAGGATTTCAGCGGCTTTCCCTTTCCGGGAGTGGCCCCGCGCTGAAATCCGAAACCCTTTTGCCTATCCATGAATCTAAGTGTTTGAGTGATCGTATTGGAGTGATCGCGTGCACAGACGATTGTGAAGGGGGCGCGCACACTCAGTAAATTACCAGGGACTCGGGAATACCAGCCCGAATGTGGAAGGTGAAATTATGATCGGAAAATTGTACGATGCGGTTTTTGGCTGCAGGCACTCCCGCTACAGCTTTCCCGTAACCGTTCGTCGAGTAGCGCGCCGCCCCCAGGCCGCCCTCTTGACCGGAACCTATGTCGCTTGTCTGGATTGCGGCAAAGAGTTCCCCTATGACTGGCAGGAAATGAAAGTCGTCACTTCGCCGGAGCAGCATCGCGAGCACTTGGCCGAACTGGCTAAGCACGCCGCGTAAGCGTTCCGGCCGAGGAACCCGGCGGTTGCGTCAATCCCAGAGCAACTGGTCGAGGCGCTTCTATTTTCACAACCTACGCCGTAACCGCGGTTCTCTTCTCCATAGGCACGAATTTTCGTTCCTCGTGTCCGGTATAGATCTGGCGGGGCCTTGCGATTTTCTGCTCCGGATCCGTAACCAGTTCTTGCCACTGCGCCAGCCAGCCGGCCGTGCGCGGAATCGCAAACAGCACGGTAAACATCTCCGGCCGGAAGCCCATCGCCTGGTACATAATCCCGGAGTAGAAATCGACGTTGGGATACAGTCTGCGCTTTACGAAATACTCGTCTTCCAGCGCGATGCGCTCCAGTTCCAGCGCGATGTCGAGTCTGGCGTTTCTTCCTGTGACCTGGAAGACTTGCTCGGCGCTCCACTTGATGATCTTCGCCCGGGGATCATAATTTTTGTAAATGCGGTGGCCGAAACCCATCAGCTTGCCGTGTCCTTCCTTCACCTTCTTGACGTAGGCCGGGACGTGGTCCTTGGAGCCAATCTCATCGAGCATCTTCAGAACCTCTTCGTTGGCCCCGCCGTGGAGAGGTCCGGCCAGCGCCGAGGCTGCCGACGCCACCGCCAGATACGGATCCGTCTGCGAACTGCCCACGGACCGCATGGCGTTGGTGCTGCAGTTCTGCTCGTGGTCGGCGTGCAGAATAAAGAGAATGTCGAGCGCGCGCGCAATCGCAGGCTGGGCCACGTACTTCGGCTCCACCATTTTCCACAACATGTTCATGAAATTTTCGGTGTAGCTCAGGTCGTTGTCGGGATACACATAGGGAAATCCCACGTTGTGCCGGTACGACATGGCGGCAATCGACGGCGCCTTCCCGATGAGCCGCTGTGATTTGATGTTGCCGGTTGGCGGCGTCATGCACCTGCTTGGCCTCGGGATACACGCTAGACAGCGCCGCGATCGTGCTCACAAACATCGACATGGGATGGGCGGAATAACGGAACCCCTCCATGAACTTCTTCGTGGTTTCGTGCAGCATGGTGTGGTGGGTGACGTCGTACACCCAGTGCTGCAATTCTTTCTCGGTGGGCAGTTCCCCGAACAGCAACAAGTACGCCACTTCCAGAAATGTGCAATGCTCGGCGAGCACTTCGATGGGATATCCGCGATAACGCAGGATGCCCTTGTCGCCATCAATGTAAGTGATGCTGCTCCGGCATGACGCCGTGTTCATGAACGCCGGATCGTAGGTCATCAGTCCGAAGTCGTCCGGCGCGGTTTTGATCTGGCGCAAATCCATCGCCCGGATGGTGCCGTCCTCGACTGGGATAGTGTAGGTTTTGCTGGTGCGATTGTCGGTGATGGTAAGAGTGTTATCTGGCATCGGAGGTCCCGCCTTATCGGTGCAGTATAAGCTTTAGCATAGCTGAGCTTATTTCCATTCCCAAGCCGAATCTGTGACCGGAATCACGGCTTCCTGTGACGATATCGCAGTCGCGGCCTGGTTCCCAAAAATGAACTTCCGAGACAAAGTTCCCGCAAAACAAAGCCGGCGGCCTCAGCCGCCGGTCTTCAAGACATTAAAACATCCGTAGTCATTCGTCCGGGCTCCGATTAATTCGAATCATCCCGCCGCTTCAGCGTCGGACGGTCGTCGTCGCTCTTGCTGTCGCCGGATTTGTCGGTTGAGTTCGACGTCCGCCGCAAGCTGGGCCGGTTTCCATCCTTTTCATCCAGCAGCTTGTGCTTGTTTTCCAGGGCTGCCAGTCGCGCCTTTACGTCCTCAAACTCCGAGGTGGTCACGATGTACTCGTCTTTGGCGGGAAGAATCCTGCGAATCTCGTCCTGCGTCTTCTCAATTCGATCCGGCGTCTGCGGGTGGGTATCGAAGGCCTTCGACAGCGTCCCTGGCTTCTTCTTTTCCATGGCCTGAATCTTCTCAAAGAACGAGACAAAGGCTGACGGATCATAGCCCGCGCGGTACATGTACTCGACGCCCAGGTAATCGGCCTCGGCCTCGAACCCGCGCGAGAAGTGCAGGAAGGTCAGCGGAATACCCAGCCCCGCCGCCTCGTATCCGGCGTAACCGATCGCGCCACCCATGAAGATGAATGGAATGGACATCATCTGCAGCAGGTTGGCCCGTGTCATTTCGCGTCCGTAGTGGCAGGCGGCTACGTGGGCGATTTCATGCGCCATCACGCCCGCCATTTCGGCTTCTTCGTCGGCCGCAAGAATCAGCCCAGAGTTCACATAGAAGAATCCACCCGGCAGGGCCATGGCATTGACCACATCGGAATCAATGACCTTAATCGTGAACGGCACCTGCGCGTCGGAGTTGCGCACCAGGTTCTGGCCAATCCGGTTCACGTACTCGGTGATTACCGGATCGTTGATCAGCTTTACCTCGGATTCGATCTGCTGGGCATACACCCGGCCGCGGGCCACCTGGCCTTCCACGGTGTACCAGTTGCCGACCCCGCGCCCGCATCCCACGTTGCGGTTTCCCACCGCATCCACGTCAGACTTGCCGCCGTTATGCTTGATGTCACTGTCGTTGGCCGTCGGCAATGCCGCAGGCGGCTGTTTGGGCGCATTCTGCACGTCGCCAGATTTCGGCTGGTCCTTGTCCTGATCTTGAACCTGCGCCTGCGTCCAGGGCCCCGCGCCGAACGCCGCCAATGCCACCGCGATTGCCAGCCACCTGACCTTCATAAGGAACTCCTTGCCCCCGATTATACGCCCGGTCCGTACGCACCAAGCCCCGATATTCAACCCTGTCGGGTTAGACGCCATCCACCCGGTCCGGGGTTATCCCATCCCTATAATCTTAGGCTCGAAGGGCTAACCCCCTCAGCGACATCCGTCTTGGCCCCGGCGCGGGAGAATCTGCCGGTGCGGGCGGAACGCTCAATGGGTAGCGGCTCGCCGTGAACTCGGATTGGGCAAGCGTGTCTCCGCCTGGGCGACGCACTGGGCAACCCGCGACGATTCCTCGCGCTCCCCGCTTTCCAGTTCTCCGCGCTTCTCCT
Source organism: uncultured Acidobacteriaceae bacterium (assembly GCA_963825155.1). Taxonomy (GTDB): domain Bacteria; phylum Acidobacteriota; class Terriglobia; order Terriglobales; family Acidobacteriaceae; genus Sulfotelmatobacter. The sequence goes on from CAWGRZ010000017.1 coordinate 140,392, forward strand.
TTTCATCCCACAGGGCGAGACTTTGTTGGCAGGCGGAACGTGCTTCCTCCCAGTACTCACGTTTCTGATTAGGCAGAACCTGCTTACCTTCCGCCAGAATCGAATACGCCTCGCCCAGCCCCGAATAGGCGTCTGCCAACCCGGTGCGAAGATAGCGATTGCTGGCGGTTCTGGGAGACATTTCTTCAAAGGTAGCAACGGACTCCTGAAAAGTCTTTGCCGCCGGAGCCGGCTTGCCGAGCGCCACCAGGCTGTGAGCGATGCCGTTATTACTGAAGCCGAAGTTCGACTTCGCCAGGGAATTCTTCGGGTCCGCCGCCAGCAGGTCGCCGAAGATCTGGTGCGCCTGGCGATAGGCCGACAAGGCGTGGACGGTCTCGCCCTGTTCTTCGCGATAAGAGGCCAAGCGGTTGACAGCTTCGCCAAGATATTCGCGAAGGGCGGCGTTTCCCGGATTCGCCTTCGATACGTCTTCGAGGATCCCTACGGCCTTCGTCTGCATCTGTGTGGCGCGAGCCAGATCGCTTCTTTTCGCGAAGCAAGCCGCCAAGCCGGCATAATCCGCCGCCAAATGGGTGCGCAGGGGAACATTGTCGTGGGCAACCTGAAGCGCCGACTCCCGGATCGCGGCGGCCTGCTGATAATTCTCCACCGCCCCAGCTAAGTCCCCGGTATGAACCTGAAGAGTTGCGGTGAAGTAATAACCTCCGGCACTCTGATCGGCCAACGCGGGATTGCTGCTGCCGGAAGCCAGCGGTTGGGCCGTCGAGCGGGCCGTGCGTGCGGCGTCCAGCGCTTCTGTGAAATTGCCTTTGGATTCCAAAACTTGGGCGATCCGGTAGTAGGTGCTAACCAGATCCCGCCGGAGTTGGGCATCGTTAGGGTCGGCGCTCACCAGCGACTCCCGGATCGCCAGGGCCTTGCGGTAGCTTTGCAGCGCTCCCTCTTTATCGCCCAAATTGGCGGCGTAGGGATATCCCAGAACATCGCCCACTCTCTCGTAGGCCGCGGCTAGCTCTTTTTGCAGGGAAACGTCGCCTTTGGACTGCTGGCTCAGGCTGTCCAGGTACTCCAGGGCGCGGGTTACGAGCAGCCTTCTGGCCGGGGTAGAGCCGGGCAAGTCCCGGATCGCGTCGTGGATTTCAAACATCAGAGAATTGGCCAATTTACGGACATCGTTAAAGCGCTGCTCGGCGCGCCTCTGGTTGGCGGCGGCGATGCGTGCCTCGCGCACCGTGGCTGCAACTCCACCCAGCACCGCGGTAAGAACCAGTGCGGACGCGGTGACTGCCAGCTTGTGCCGGGTGGCGAATTTCCCCGCGCGATAGCGCCACGAATCCCGGCGCGCGATGACGGGAAGCCCTTCCAGGTGCCGCCGGATATCCTCGGCCAACTGCTCGACCGAAGCATAGCGGCGATCTGGCTCCTTGCGGAGCGCCATCAACACGATGTGGTCGAGGTCGCCGGCGAGACGCCGGCGGCGTAACTTCATCACGGATCCCTTCGCGGCTTTGGACGCGATTTCTGAAGTCGAAGTCAATGTCAAAACATCGCTCTTGCTGATTTCTGCAACATCACTGTGTTGAGGCTTGAACTTGAACAACTCCGTGTGTCTCCGATTGGCACAAGGAGAGCCGATTCTGTATTTCCTTTAGGGAACGAGAGTCAAATTCGTTTGGCGTAATCGGAAGCCACTCGGGAATCCGCGAGAACGCTGCGTAACTTTTCTGGTACCAAACGCAAGATTGTTTCCGGAACTCCGTTTTCTGGGCGCTCCCGGCAGATTTGCTCGCCAGCGACGCATATACCTCGCCCAGGCCAAAGTAGACGTTAACCACGGTGTAAAGCGCCTCGAGGTTGGGTTTGGACCCGACGGACGACGGCTCACTGATTGCAAGAGCCTTTTGATATTCGGCGAGTGCCTCATCGAGGCGGCCCTGTTCAAGATGAATGCGGCCAATGCGATCCTGCGTTCCCGCGAGGGACAAACAATCCTCGAAATCTTTTGGGTCAGCGTCGCAGATACGCACGTAGGCATCGTTGACCAGCAAGTAGTTGCGCAGGGCTGCGTCGAAGTCTTGATCCTTTTCCTGGCCGCCAGCCATCCAGAGCCTCAAGACGGCTTCGAGGCCAATTGCGCGCGCGTCCTGTTGCCCGGTATCGGCGAGTTCTGCCAGACCCTGGCGAAAGGAAGTAAGACTTTCCTGCACGTGGCCGGCCCTCCATAAGGCATGGCCATAGGTGGCACGCGAGGCCGCGAGACTCGTCCGAAATGTCATGCTCTTTGGATCGGCGGCGACCAGATCGGTGCTAACCTGCATTTGCTTGCGATAGAACTTGGCTGCCTGCTCGAAGTGACCCGCCACCAGGAGCATGTCTCCCATGCGCTGATAAGCGAACTCCAAAGAATCCTTGTAGCCGGTCTTATTGCTTTGTTGCGTCAGTTTCTCGAACGTCTCCGTGGCTTTACGATATAGAGGAACTGCCTGGGACACCTGGCCGATTTCGAATAGATCATCCGCGGTCAAAATGCTAAGGCTGCCTTGCCAATTGGTCAGATCGAGATCTGCCGGACGTTCTCTGGCAAGCTTCGCGACGAGATCCAGGGCGGCGCGGTGATTGTCTAATGCGGCATACGAATCACCGGCATTGCCCGAGGTACTGCCCTGACCATAGACGGTGCCGGTCGATTCGAGGGCTCTTGCCAGCTCCGCCTGGATGAGGCGATTTGACGGTTGAGCTTTGTCCAATTCTTCGGCAGTGCTCACAGCTTGACGGCAGTAATCCAAGGCAGCCCCGATATGACCCAGGTAGCGGGCGCTGATGGCACACATCTCCCGGTAGCTGGCGGCTAGCGCAATCCGGTCCGCTACACTGCTCTCGGAAGCGTTACGGGAAATCTTCTCGCGCATGCTGAGCGACTTGGCAAAGCTGTCGCGGGCCCCGGCGATGTCCCCAAGATTTGAGCCGTTGGGATCTCCCTGGACCAAGCCGATTCTTTCGTAGGCGTTCGCCAACTCTCGCTGCAGGGAGATATCGCCCGTCGACTCTTGGGACAGGCGGTCCAGGTATTCGAGCGAGCGTTGCACAATCAACTTGCGGGCGGGAGTCGATCCGGGAAGACCGTCGATCGCGTCGTGAATTTCAAACATCAGTGAGTCTGCCAACTTGCGAACGTCGTTGAAGCGTTGCTCAGCGCGACGCCCGTTGGCTGCGGCGATCCTCGCTTCTCGAATTGTGGCGACAACTCCACCTGTGACAGCCACCAGAATCAGCGTAATGGCGGCAACGCCCAACTTGTGACGAATGACAAACTTTGCCGCACGATAACGCAACGAATCGCGGCGGGCGATTACCGGAAGGCCTTCGAGGTGACGGCGGATGTCTTCGGCGAACTGCTCCACCGAGGCATAGCGACGATGCGATTCTTTGCGCAGTGCCTTGAGCACAATCACATCGAGGTCACCGGTCAGCCGGCGCCGCAACCTTGCAGGCGAGCGTTCCCCCAGGGCGCTCAGCCTCACTGGAGCAGAAGAGGCTTCACCCGCGGAATTATTGGCCAGTTCCACTTTCATACCCGCCTCAGGACGATCGTGCTGGGTCGTTCCGGCTCGTGCTCACAGATGGCGCGAGCTAACTCGTGGGGCACCTGTGTGTTTCCCGGATAGGGAGAACGTCCGGTCAGCAGGCGATAGAGGACCACACCGAGCGAATAGACATCGGTCGCGGTGGTGATCGGTTCTCCACGAATCTGCTCGGGGCTGGCATACTCTGGCGTCATGGGGCCGGCGACGGTAGTTGCAGAACCGCCCGCGGGGTCTAAAATCTTCGCGATTCCGAAGTCCAGCAACTTCGGCACGCCTTCGCGGGTGACGAGAATATTGCCCGGCTTGATATCGCGATGGATGACCAGCCGCTGGTGAGCATATTGCACCGCCGAGCAGACCTGCACGAAGAGGCGCAGACGTTCGGCCACGCTCAGATTGTTCGCGTCACAGTACAGATCGATAGGAGTGCCCTCGATCAGCTCCATGACGAGGTAGGGGATACCTTCATCGGTGGTACCACCGTCGAGCAGGCGGGCGATATTGGGGTGGTCCAGGCTGGCCAGAATCTGCCGCTCGTGCCGGAAACGTTCGAGAACGGAGGCCGTGTCGTAACCACCGCGCACCAGTTTGATGGCGACTTCTTTCTCATACTGGCCGTCGGCCCGGCCGGCGCGATAGACCTCGCCCATGCCGCCGTGGCCAATCTCCTCCAGGATGTTGTAGGCGCCCATGCGGCGTCCGACGCGGCTGGGAGCCGGAAGGTCGGCCCTTCGCGTCAGGTCAAGCGCGGGAGTATTCAGGAATCCCGCTCCAGCTTCCTCGTCGGAGCGCAGCAGCGATTCCACTTCGCTGCGAAGCTCGGGGTCCGCGGCGCAGACTTTGTCGAGGTAGGGCGAACGTTCTTCAGGCGCAAGGCAAACGGCGTCGTCAAACACTTCCCGGATCTGCTGCCAGCGTTCCGGAGTCATTCCAGTTCGCTCCGGGCGATTTCGCGATGCAGCCAGGCACGAGCAGAGGTCCAATTCCGCTTCACCGTGGCAGGAGAAATACCCATCACCTCCGACGTGTCTTCAATGGTGAGTCCGGTAAAAAAGCGAAGTTCCACGATACGGCTCTGCTGCGGATCCAACTCACTCAGCCGCTCCAAGGCTCCGTCCAGGGCAATTACGTCAACGTCGATCCTCTGTGGAAGGTCCAGCGCTGCGTCGAGCGTGAGCTTGCAGGCGTTGGCTCCGCCGCGCTTGGCTGCGCTGTGGGCGCGAGCGTATTCCACCAGAATCTGACGCATCACGTGTGCGGCGATCCCGAAGAAATGAGCGCGATTCTGCCACTGCGGCGGATCCTGTCCCGCCAACCGCAGATATGCCTCATGCACCAGGGCGGTGCTCTGTAGAGTGTGGTCGCCGCGCTCGCGCTGCAGATAATGGTGAGCCAGGCTGCGCAATTCGCCGTACACCAGCGGCATCAGCGACTCGAGGGCCTCGCGGTCTCCGTCTCGCCAGCGAACCAGTAATTGTGTGACCGGACTCGAAGGTTCCCTAACCACAGCTGACGGCCCCCCAAGCGCATCAGAAACGCCCTGTTGGGCGTGAAGGATATCCGGTTATGCTTCCCATGTCAATAGATTGAAAACAGACGACTTAGGCCCTAAACACCGCAGGGGACGCGGCGTTTCTGCGAAGTATAGCCACTACTCCGACATTCTTCATCCCATGCGGCAACGTCGGCATTCATCCCGCGGCCGGACCGACCGCAAACTAATTTTGGCGATCATGAGCCAATTCGCCCGCGCTTCTCACATTACTGGGTAGAGCGGTTTATAAGTCGTTAGCCGCCTGGCCACTGGGGTTTCGGGGGGAACTTCGGTGCCGCGAATCGGACGATCTCCGCGAGCGACGGGAGAAGGTCGGACAAAGGCCTCGACCGTCGCTGCGGATTGCCCGACCCCCAATGGAAAGACTCCGGATTCCCGGGGACCCCAACAGAGCACGACCGAGGAGTAAAAAAAATGACAAGCGCAAAGTTGCAACGTCTTCTGCAGATGTTCGCCATTTTCGCCTTCGCGGCCAGCGCGCTGGTGCAGGCGCAGACCTACACGGACGTGCACGACTTCAATGAAACCGACGGCTGCTGCGCCAGTTATCCCAGCCTGCTCGCCCAGGGAGAAGACGGGAACATCTACGGAGCGACCACCAGTGGGGGCACGCACTTCTACGGGAACATCTTCGTGATGACACCGTCGGGCACACTCACCAGTATCTACAGCTTTGATCTTACCCACGGCGGCTATCCGCAGGGCGGGATCACCATGGGAACAGATGGGAACTTCTACGGGACCACCTACCAGGGTGGGGGCCACAGCGCCGGCACCGTCTTCAAGATCACGCCCGGCGGCACGTTCACAGAGCTCTACGATTTCAGCAATACCACGGACGGGGCGTATCCCAAGACTCCTCCGGTTCAGGCGCAGGACGGAAACCTGTACGGTACCACGAGCAACGGTACGATTGCTGTGTTGTACAAAATCACCACCAACGGCACCTTCACCGCGATGGCCACCCTGGCGTCGCAGAGTTACTCCCCACTGCTGCTGGGGAACGACGGCAATCTTTATGGGACGACGGTCTACGGCGGAACGTACAACGCCGGCACGGCATTTCAATTTTCCCCGACGACGAAGGTGCTCAAGACCCTATTCAGCTTCAATCCCAGCACCGGGCAGAGCCCGTACGGGCCTTTGATGCAGGGGGCCGACGGCGCACTGTATGGAACGACTGCCGGGGGTGGCACTTCTTCTGGCGGAGTCGTTTTCAAGCTGACCATCGCTGGCGTTTACAAAGTTCTCAATAACTTCAGCACTTCAAGTTCAGCCAATGGCGCTACCCCATATTCGGGACTGGTCCAGGGCAGCGACAAGTTTCTTTACGGGGTGACCTCCGTCGGCGGCGCTAACGGCATGGGGGCGTTCTTCAAAGTCAGTACGGCCGGCACAGGATTTAAACTTCTCTACAGTTTCGCGAAAACTACGGGCGCCACTCCTTACAGCACACCCCTGCTCCACACGAACGGGAAGATTTATGGATTGACCTACACTGGAGGCGCCCACAGCGCTTACGGAGCGGCCTACAGTATGGACGTCGGCCTGAAGCCCTTTGTGGCGCCGGTCGTACTCCATTCGGCCCGAGTCAACGCCTCAGTCGAACTGCTTGGCCAGGGATTTGACAACGCGACCGGCGTGCTCTTTGGGACCGGAACCGGGACCCTGACCATCGGCAGCGATACCTTTGTGACCGCGAAGGTCGTCGCTGGCGCAACCACTGGGTTGATTACGGTGAAAGAGCCCACCGGAAATCTGCTGTCTCTGCAGAACTTCAAAATCGTGCCCAGCATTACCAGCTTCAGCCCGACCAGCGGGACGGTCGGGACTTCGGTGGTGATCAAGGGCATGAGCCTGTCACAGGCTACGATCGTGAAGTTCGGCACGGTGAAGGCTACCGTATTCACGGTAAACTCCAACACGCAAATTACCGCAACCGTGCCCACGGGCGCCGCGACCGGAAAGATCTCGATCACGACGCCGGGAGGAACCGCCAACAGCGCGACCGTCTTCACCGTGAACTGATTCAGCGTGAACCGGAGTTCCTCATCGCCAGCGCGGGCCTCGTGGATGAGGCCCGCTTGGTCTGGGCAAGGGTCGCACTACACGGTGGACTGCTGGACACCTAAGTCCTGCTTGGGCGGTAGAAGCCTTAGTCTGCTTTTTTACTGGGCAAATCTCAGTCGTAGTACTCCAGCCCCAGATGCGTGATCAGTTCCTCACCCTTCAAATGCCGCAGTGTGTTCTTCAGTTTCATCAACTGAATGAACAGGTCATGCTCGGGGTAGAGCCCCGGCGCGGTCATCGGAGACTTAAAGTAAAAGCTTAACCATTCCTGAATGCCCAGCCCGCGCAAACCGGAACAGCGTTTTGCCAGATCGAGGAACAACACCAGATCCAGCACAATGGGCGCTGCCAGAATCGAGTCGCGACACAGGAAATCGACTTTGATCTGCATCGGATAGCCCAGCCATCCGAAGATGTCGATGTTGTCCCAACCTTCTTTATTATCACCACGCGGCGGGTAATAGTTGATGCGAACCTTGTGGAAAATATTTCCGTACAGCTCGGGATACAAGCTGGGCTGCAGAATGTGTTCCAGCACTCCGAGCTTCGACTCTTCCTTGGTCTTGAACGACCCCGGATCGTCGAGCACCTCCCCGTCGCGGTTGCCCAGAATGTTGGTGGAGTACCATCCGCTCAGGCCCAACAGTCGCGCCTTAAACGCCGGCGCCAGCACGGTTTTCATCAGCGTCTGGCCGGTCTTGAAATCCTTGCCGCAGATCGGAGCCTCGTTCTGGCGCGATAGCTCCAGCATCACGGGCAGATCGACGGTCAAGTTGGGCGCACCATTGGCGAACGGGACGCCTTCCATCAGCGAGGCGTAGGCATACATCATCGAGGGCGCAATCATTTCGTCGTTCTCGCGCAGCGCCTTCTCGAAAGACTTCACCGACTGATGCGCCGCCGTCGGTTCGATATAAGACTCCGTCGAACCGCACCACATCGTAATCAGGCGGCTGGCTCCGCTGGTCTTTTTGAAGTCGCGGATATCGTCCCGCAACTGCTCGGCCAGATCCATCTTCGTTTTGGCCTTCTTCACGTTGGGCCCATCGATCTTCTTCACATAGTTGTGATCGAACACCGCGGCCCGCGGCTTGATTCCCGAAAGAAACGGCTTCAACTGCTCGAGTAGTCTGTAGTCGAGCACCCCCGCATTCGACGCCGCCTCGTACATGTTGTCCTCAAAAATGTCCCAGCCGGTGAAGACCAGATCGTCGAGTCCAGCCAGGGGCACGAATTCCTTTACCTTGGGCGAGCGCCCGTCGGTGCGCTTGCCCAGGCGCACTGTGCCCATCTGGGTGAGCGATCCGATGGGCTTCGCCAGTCCCTTGCGAATGGCCTCGACCCCGGCGACGAAGGTGGTAGCCACGGCGCCCATGCCCGGGATCATCACTCCGAGTTTGCCCTTGGCAGGTTCGATGGTGTCATTGTGTTTGGAGCGCGACTTCTTTTCAGACCTCTTTTCCATCACTTCAACTTGAGCCGTCTTTGTCTTTGTCTTCGTCTTTGTCGTTGCGGACTTCTGCCGTGTCGCCATAGGTTGGCCGCTTCCTCAGTAAGAATCAAGATGGATGTGCAAACCTAATATGTTCTCGTATCGGGCGGGAGTTTGGCAAACGCGCAGGGCCAAATGCGCAGAATTTCGTTTCAATGGCATGGACGGTCATTGAGCGGCGACATTGAGCGGCGAAACATGGTAGGGCATCACTACGGGGTCGCGGGGCTAAGCCCTCGCAAGACAGCCGAGGCGGCTGTCGCCACATGTTCGTTACTGGGGACGCGGTTCACAAATCGCTGGCATCGATTCTTTCCATTGGACTCTCATTGCAACTTCCCGCACAATGAACTCACTTCGCAGCCGACTGTGCAGCCGGTCCCGCGAAGCTGATGTTTGCATGTCAGCCTTGTAGCCGCATTGCAAATCCTGTGACCTCGTTGATCTCCACGACAATCTGAGCCCACGTTACCCGGCCTTACGCGGGCAGCGTGCTCTTCAGACGCGCTCTTTCACCACAAGATTCAGGAAGAGCAACCAGGAGATTCCATGACTATGATTCGCAAATTCGCCTATGCCACTCTGCTGGCACTCACCACTTTGAGCCTTGTCCCGAGCCTGGCTTCAGCCCAGGAACCGGCGCGCGGCAAGTTCACCCTGACTCACGATGTCCACTGGGCCAACGCCGTCGTCCCCGCCGGAGATTACCAGTTCACGCTCGACTCCAACGGCATTGCCGGAGTACTGATCCTGAACAAACTCAACGGCGACCCCAAGGGATTCTTTTTGATGGTGCACGATACGGAGGAAGCCAAGTCTTCGGATCTGAGCCGGCTTCTTCTGCAAACCACGCCCGACGGTAGCTACGTCAGCGCCATGCAGTTGCCCGACTTCGGCATGACCCTGCATTTCACCGTGCCGTCAGCAACAGCGGAGAAACAGATCGCCCGGGCGGTAACCGCGCCTCCGGCATCGGCCCAATAGTTCCTCCGCTGCCCACAAAGTCGAGGGCGGATACCAAACCAGGTATCCGCCCTCGGTTTTTTGTGATTCAGTTTTCTTGCAGGAAGCGTAAGCAGATTCTTCTCGGTTGCCGGCATTCCCTAGGGCTAGCGCCGACGATCACATCCGGGCTTGCGAGCTGACTTAAAGTCGGGCCCTTCCCTTCTTCTGCCCTAGGTCGGTTGTACTTGTGAATTCCCTCTCACCTCATCGCTCAGCACGATGGCTTCGGCAATCTCCTTCATCGGCTTGCGTTTCTGGCGGCTCTGCCGTTGGAGGGCCAGGTAGGCTTGCTCTTCGCTCAGCCCGAGATCGCGCTGCAGAATGCCTTTGGCGCGCTCCACAACTTTGCGGGTTTGCAATTGTTCCGCGAGGGAAAGGTTGGCTTCTTCCAGCCGCGCCATTTCAAGTTCCGCACCCACCAGGAATCCGATGGTCGAGATCATGCGAATCTCGCGCCGCCGGTAGACGTGATGCTGGCGATGCTGCACGTTGATCACACCCACGACCCGCCCTCGGCACATCAGCGGCACCGATAGAAACGCTTCGTAGCTGTCCTCAGGCAACTCGTGGAAAAACTGAAAGCGGGGATCCTGCGCCGCCCTCTCGGCGACCGCGACGGGCTCGCGGTGCTCTGCCACCCATCCCGTAATGCCCTGCCCCACGCGCAGTTTCAGGCGGTCAACCACGTCGGGATGCGGGCTCTTCGACGCGCGCAGTACCAGTTCGTCGCCTTCGAGCACGTAGACCAAGCAGGAGTCGCATTTGACCAGCGCAGAAGCAAATTCCACCACGCGGTTCAGAACTTCGTGAAATCCCTCCGCCGTTCCCAGGCGGACGCCGATTTCGTGGAGTACATCAACGTGTGAGTCCTCAACAGATATTAAGGTGTCCATGAACTACATTATGGATCGCACAGGGATTCTGTCTAATTCCAAATTTCGATGGCCGGGATAAAGGATTTCCTTCGCGATTGTGACTAAAGGTTTAACATCGTTTCCGCAGTTCGTGCATCGGTAGAGGCTGCGGAGAAATTCGCGCTCCGCATTCGCCCTCTATCCTGCGATTGTGTTACACCGTTCCTATGCCTGACAAGATTGCTCTCATCACCGGTGCCTCCAGCGGCTTCGGATTACTGACTTCGATCGAACTGGCCAAAGCCGGATTCCGCGTCGTCGCCACCATGCGCGACACCGGTCGCCGGGAACGCCTCGACCAGGCTGCGGCGGCGGCCGGCGTGGCCGCGCAACTTGATGTTCGCCAGCTTGACGTGACCAACTTCGAGGCCATACCCGGCTTCGTGGACCAGGTCGTCCGCGACCATGGCCGCCTCGACGTGCTGGTCAACAACGCGGGATTCCCGCTTGCGGGATTCGCCGAAGACATCAAGCTGGAAGAACTGCGGCTCCAGTTCGACACCAATTTTTTTGGCGCCGTGGCCATGACCAAAGCGGTGCTGCCCACCATGCGCCGGCAAGGCTCGGGACACATCATTCAAATCTCTTCCATCGGGGGCTTGCAAGGAGCGGTCACGGTCAGCAGCTATTCCGCCTCCAAGCATGCCCTCGAAGGCTGGAGTGAATCTCTGCGTTTGGAAGTGAACTCGCTCGGCATCAAAGTCGTTCTGGTAGAGCCGGGAGCTTTCCTGACCGATATCTGGACTCGCGGCGCGGTCATGGGCGAGCAAGCCACGAAAGAAGCTTCGCCCAATATCCAGCGCAGCCTGCGCATGCGCACAGCAATCGAAAAGCTCCCCAAGGCCGATCCCATAGAAGTCGCGCGCCTGATCGTCGCCATCGCACAGAATCCCAACCCCAAGCTGCGCTACCTGGTCGGCCGCGACGCGAAAATCCAGCTCGCTTTGAAGCGTATCCTGCCTTGGAAGTGGAACGAAAAAATCATCGCGAATTTTCTAAAGATCGATCAAACAACTTAACGCGGTTCAGGGTTTCGCTACCAGGTCCACGATCTTGATGGGCAAGTCCCAGTGTGCGTCGAGAATCTCAAAGCGCCGCTGCTCCTCGCGCTGAAACGTCTCCTGGTCGGGATACAACTGCTTCTGCAGCGCGGCCTCGTCGAAGGGCTCATTGGCAACCGTCGCGTTCTTGAACACGATGGTCACTCGGTAATCCCAGCGCCCGTCTTCGGTAGTGTGATAGCGCGGCTGATCCATCCAGACCTTCACCATTCTCCCCATCTCGACTTCTTTCTTCAGGAGCGGATAGTGATTCTTCTTGAATAGTTTCAGAAATTCGTCTGCATGCCCCCACTTGGTCTTGTAGTAATACTCCACCACGAAGGGTTGGCCGGAAGCGGCCGCCGCCTGGGCGCGGGACGCGATAGGCAACGTGAAGGCAACGAGTAGCGACAAAGCCAGAGCGCGGAATAGTCGAATCACAGGATCCTCCTCACCGATTGGGCTGCGATTGCTTGTACACGAAGCGGTCGCTGGCATCAATAGGTTCGTCCGCCGCTGGCGGTTCCCGCTCCTCTGTCATCCTTTAGAATGGGCGAGCGCATCGATGCACCATAAAGCCGACGAAAACGAGATCCTTCAGCTCTTCGAAGACGGCGACCGCGCCCTCATCGCCGCCGACCTCGCCGCTCTCTCGCGCATCTTCGCCGACGACTACATCCAATACGACGAATCCGGCGAGCCTTTCACCAAAGAAGACGTGATCAACAATCTGAAGTCCGGCGCAATCCGTTATGTCTCAATGACCCCCACCGGCCGCCGCATCCGGCTGCTGAAAGACGACGTAGCCCTCGTCCTCGGCTCCGAAGAAGACGTGGTCGAGCAGAACGGACGCCGCTTCCCTGTCCGCTACGTTTACATGGATGTAGTCATGAAGCGAGAGGGCCGGTGGCAGATCGTGGGATCACAGTTGGCAAGACCTCCCGCAGCCTGACGGGGAGATAGCAGGCCTTCTGGAGAATTTATTCTGCGCTCACTTCCTCACCGCTGATCCGATTCTGCCAGTGACTCCACACAAACCAGGCCGCCCCCGCCACCAGGACAACTCCAATCCCCGCATCGAACTTATGAAAGTATTTCCCCAGCTCGCGCCAGTTCTCACCCAGCTTCATCCCCAGCCATGCCAGGCCGAAGCACCACGGCCACGACCCCAGGAACGTGTAGATGTGAAACCGTCCACGCGGCATGCGCGCTACGCCCGCTGGCAGAGCAATAAACGTGCGAACCACCGGCAACAGCCGCGCGATGAATACCGCGAGATAGCCCCAGCGCGCAAAAAATCGGTCGGCCCAGTCCAGTTCGCGGCGCGACATGAAGATCCAACGGCCAAAACGCTCCACCAGCGGACGCCCGCCATAAAACCCGATCTCATACGCCACCAGCGAACCCAGGTTGCACCCGATCGCGCCCGCCGTCGCCACCCATAACAGCTTGAACGTGCCTTCGAACACCAGATAGCCGGCGAACGGCATGATCAGTTCCGAAGGCAACGGAATGCACGCCGACTCGATCGCCATGAGCAGTGTGATCCCGCCATAGCCGGTCACGCCGATCACCTTGCTGATAAACACGAATAGGATGGCCAGGACTTTTTCTGTCATGAAGAACATTTTCAGTGTAGCGGAAATTTGAGGCTCAGGGGGCTGGGTCCACTGACAACTGGCAACTGGCAATGGTGCACTGGCAACTGGTTCTTAGAACGACCCTTCCTGGGTAAAGGCGTAGCCGGGCAGGGTTGCGCCCTCAGGAGACTTGCTGACTTTCACCCGCACCGTGGGTGCATCAGGGGCAGTAATTCCTGCCGGCCGCAGCATGGCAAACTGCGAAAACACTTCGTTGTAGACCTTGGTGACCAGGTAATCCTGGCCATCAGCTTCGCTGCGCCACACCTGACCGAGTTGGATGGAATTCACTGCCACGTGTGCTTTCCTGAATCTCGCGGGATTACCTTCAGACTACCGGGGCTCCCCGCCCCCGTCAATTCCCAGCGAGGTTACCGAGGGACAGGGCACGAACTGCCGGTCGCCGTGCTCTGCTAAGATGTTGGCCCTATGCCCCGAGGCGTCATCCCCCGCCAGCCCGCACGCACCGGACGACAGGAAGGCGTAAGAGTGCCGCCGGCGCCCTCGCCCGGAAAAGCCGCAGAACGGCGAAAGAACGCAGCCCACGGCCGTGGGGAAGGAACCCAAAAAGTGGTCTCAGCCCCGACGGGGGAAAAGAAAAAGGGGCAAAGGAAACAATCAACGGCCGCCAAGGCGTCTTCCGGTACGCCCGGCTACAATCCCGTCGCGCCGGAACGCGTTGCGGAGATCCTCGCCCGGCTCGACCAACTCTATCCCGACGTTACCTGCGCGCTGACTCACTCTAGCGCCTGGGAACTTCTGGTTGCCACGATACTTTCGGCGCAATCGACCGACGTGAACGTGAACCGCGTCACCCCCGAACTCTTCCGCAAATATCCAACCGTCCAGGCCTTCGCGGAGCTCACGCCGGAGCAGCTTCAGCCCGACGTCCGCTCCACTGGCTTCTTCCGCAATAAGTCGAAGTCCGTCGTGGGCGCTGCCCAGAAACTCGTCGCCGAATTTAACGGCCAGGTTCCAGACGACATGGAGAAGCTGTTGACCTTGCCCGGCGTCGCGCGCAAGACCGCCAACGTCGTGCTAGGTACGTGGTTCAAGAAGGCGGAAGGCGTGGTCGTCGATACCCATGTACACCGCATCTCGCGCCGCCTCGAGCTCACGAAGGAGCACGACCCGCAGAAAATCGAGCAAGACCTGATGCGTGTCATCCCCCGCGAAAAGTGGATTCTCTTCTCCCACCAGATCATCTGGCACGGGCGGAGGCTGTGCATCGCCCGCAAACCCAAATGTGCCGACTGCCCTCTGGAAAACCTCTGCCACGCCGCCGACAAAACCTGGAGCACGGTGGAAATGCATAAGAACGCGAAAGCGTAACCTCCGTCGTCGGCGGAGGATCAGCCTCCCTGCCTCTGATAAACTTTTTCTTCAAGCCGTTGCTCGCTGAATTTGATTCGGTTCGCTTTTCGACCTTCGCGGCCGTTCTTTGCGACCTTCGCGGTTAAAAGCTTCTTCCGCAAAGGTCGCAAATGCCTCGCGAAGCTCGCGAAGAAATGCACCACCGATCTCTACCGAGGCCTCCCACTTCCATGCGCACTTTCATCCCGTTTGCTATGGTCATACTCATGAGCACTGTTCTCGCCGAAACCGCCGTCGCCCAAACCTTGCCTGCACCAAAGGCCGTCACCGATCCGAAGCAAATCTCCTCCACACCGAATGCCCAGGTCGAGCCGCGCAGCCTGACCATCGAAAAGCTCTATATGACGCGCCAGATCGGCCGCTCCACGTGGTCCCCCGACGGCAAGAGCGTCGCCTTCATCTCCAACATGAGCGGACGCAACAACCTGTGGCTCGTTCCCGCCGAGGGCGGATGGCCCATGCAACTCACGGTCAGCGATCAGCGCCAGACGGCCCCCGCGTGGTCCCCCGACGGCAAATGGATCGCCTATCAGTCCGACTACGATGGCGACGAGCAGTGGGACATCTTTCTCGTCTCGCCCAAGACCGGCAAAGTCGTCAACCTTACGCAGACCCGCGAAATCGCGGAACTCAGCCCCACATGGTCGCCCGACGGCCGCTACCTGGCTTATGAGGTAAAACCGAAAACGTCTGCCGCCTACGAAATCGATGTCTACGACATGGTGATGCGCGAAGTGAAGCACCTCACCACCAACACCCCGCAGGACAAAGGAAACTACGGTCCCATCTGGTCGAAAGACGGCAAGCACATCGTCTACACGCAGGAGCAGGCCAAGGGCACGGATTCCAACATCTTTATTGCAGACCTCGCCACGGGCAACAGCACCTTGTTGACGCCGCATGACGGCGAGCAGCGTTTCTCGGCCAATGACATTTCCCCCGATGGCAAGCGCGTTCTTCTTTCCTCGAACGCGGCGAATGGCTATGAGAACATCGGACTGCTCGATATCGCTACGAAAAAGATTTCCTGGCTGACCAAAGATAAGTGGGAAATTCGCGGCGGCGAATTCTGGCCCGACGGCAAACACATTACGTTCACAGCCAACGTCGACGGCAACGAAGATATTTACCTGCACGACCTGGCAACTGGCAAGTCAACGGCATTGCAGATTCCCAAGGGCCTGAACGAGCCAGCCGGTGGACACTCGGCGTTCACCCCGGACGGCTCGCGCCTGCTCTACTACCACAACGGCCCGACGGCTCCCGGCGATCTCTGGGTCTACACGCTGGCGACCGCCAAGTCGCAGCAGATCACCCACTCGCTGGTCGCGGGTGTGCGCTCGGAAGATATGGTCGAGCCTTATCTCGTCCACTATCCCAGCCGCGACGGCAAGTGGACCATTTCCGCGTTTCTCTATGTGCCCTTCAACATGGCGCGCAATGGGCAGAATGCCGCCATCGTCTACATCCACGGCGGGCCCACGGCGCAGACCATGAATTCGTTCAACCGCTTCGTTCAATACGCCGCGAATGAAGGCTACATGGTGCTCGCTCCCAACTACCGGGGCTCGACCGGCTACGCCAAAGAGTTTCAGCAGGCCAACCTGTTTGACATGGGCGGCGGCGATTTGCAGGACGTGCTGGCCGGCGTCGACTGGATCAAGCAGACCGGCCACCTCGATCCCAAAAAGATCGCGGTGATGGGCGGCAGCTACGGCGGGTATCTCAGCATGATGGCCGTGACCAGGGCTCCGGAAGTGTGGGCGGCAGGCGTGCCTATCGTGCCTTTCGTGAACTGGTTCACGGAAATCGAAAATGAAGACCCGGTGCTGCAGCAGTCCGATCTCGCCACCATGGGCGATCCGGTGAAGAATAAGGCGCTGTACGAAGAACGCTCGCCCATCAACTACATTGACCAGATCAAAGCGCCGCTGATCTTGCTGGCCGGCGGGCACGACCCGCGTTGCCCGAAGTCAGAAACGCAGCAGGTGGTGGACGCCATCAAGAAGCGCGGTGGCACGGTCGATTACAAGATTTACGAGAACGAAGGCCACGGCTTCGCCCGCGTCGAAAATCAGATTGACGCGTACAAACGCGTAGCAGATTTCCTGCTGGCGCACGTGCCCCCGGCAGATTGCGCGTGCACGGTAAGTGAATAGATCGCGCTCACAAGCTCAATAGAATCGTTTGCGGGGAAAAGCATCCCACAAAAAAATGGCGGCCACATACTGGCCGCCATTCGAATATGCTTTTCAGTTTTCTAAGGTCCCACCTGGACACAGCCTAGAGTGTGGTTTGAAAACTCCGTCTGCAGTTCGTAGAAGTGGCCGTTCCACATCTCGTTGGCTTTGCTCGAGTCCCAGGTGTTGGTGGCATAGTTGTAAGCACAGAGGTCGCCAATCTCGTTTCCCAGCGCGGTGTACCACGCATCAAGCTCCGGATCGGTGATCGCTTCGGTCAATTCATGGCTGGCCGCAGTTGAGGCAGCGTCCGCCTGCGGGTCGCTGTTCGGCGAAGGCGCGCCCGGAACCTGGCACACACTGGTATTGCCGAAGGGTTCGTTGGAGTAGACGATCGGAGTACCGCCGCCGATGTAACCATGGTAGGCGCAGAACTGAACGTAAGAGCAGGCCGAACTGCTCGAATCGAAGCAGGAGCCTTCCCCGCTCGAAGTGAAAACCAGGAACATCTTGTTGAGTCCTCCGGTCCAGCCCTTCACGGCCATCACGTTCAGGAGTTCAGTCTCCAGCTGCGCGTCGGTGATGCAGTTGCCCGGCGTAGCCCCATCCGAACAACCGGAAGCCGGATAGGGAGTGGTATCGATGTAGGAGCCGCCGAAGCCGCCTTTGTTCTGGATGTACTGCTTCGCCCCAGCGGCGGTGGTTTGGTAGTACTGGGTGTTGTTGTTGTCAATTCCGTGCCCCGCGTAATCTCTGAGCATGTTGCTCTGCACGGTCTGGTAGTGCGCCGTCATGCTGGTGGTCCCACCGTTCTGCAGTTTAGCGGGAACCCAGAAGACGGCGTACGTCGTGACCATTGCCTGCATCACCGGTGGGTTGCCACTGTGGTAGACGAGCGGACCGGCGTCGGGAGGGAGCGCAGGGGCGAGATTCACGGTCGGGAAGATGTGGATGCCGTGACCGTCGCTGTCGCGCAGGGTAAGCGGTGAAGACGCTTCCTGGGCCGCGGCCACACTGAAAAAAAGCGCGATCATTGTCGCGCAGACTACCAAGCGATTCCTCATAAACAGATTTCCTCCTGGGCGAAGCACGGGAAGTCTACTACGGCCAGAAACGAAATCAAGACAAAATCGCGCCATGAGCACGACCGGTTACGGTGGTTGCAAGATCTTGCAATCTTAACTGTAATTGCTGGAGCCGAGAACTCGCTCGGAACCAACTGGCTAGCGTGCAGCGCCCGTCACGATGGCCTGAACCAAGCCCGGGATGGTGAATTCCTCCGCTTCGACATCGACTCGCAGACCGAACTCACGCATCGTGGAGGAAGTCACGGGCCCAATCGAAGCCATCAGAATCCCCTTAAGACTCGCGTGGTGCGTGTTCTCCTTGCCGGGAGTCTGTGGCTGCGATTTTGTCTCGGCTGCGCCCAGGAGCGTGACAAAATTGCGGACGGTAGAAGAGCTGGTGAAGGTGACGATATGCGGCCGGAGGCGTGGATGGTTCAGGGTATTTCTCACGCGAGCCCGCGACGCCCGTGGGACCACGGTCTCATAAGCCTCCACTACATCCACCTGGGCACCCGCCTTGCGCAGTTCGCGCGGGATCACATCGCGCGCTACCTTGGCGCGCACCAGTAGCACCCTCTTCCCTTTCACCTTCCTCTTCAGGCTGCGCACCACCGATTCCGCCACGTACTCCTGGGGAACGACGTCGACCTTCATCCCGCGCTGCTCAATCGCCCTTTGGGTCGCGGGACCGATGGCCGCAATGCGCAAGCGCGCTCTGTCGGCTGAACCCGATTCCCCTTGTGCGCGTCGCACCGCACCACTGAAACCATGGCGCGTCCTCTTCATCCGCTCCCACATCGCCTCAACCCCATTGACGCTGGTCAGAATGAGCCAGTCATAGTCGCTCAAATTCTTCAGCGCGGAATCCAGCGGCCGGAACGAGCGCGGCTTTCGGATTTCGATGAATGGAATTTCGATCACGTCCGCGCCGAGCTTGCGCAATTCAGCCGAGAGCGCACCCGCCTGATGTCGCGCGCGCCCCACCAGCACTCGCACTCCCGACAATGGACCAGCTTTCGCGCGACCTGCGCGGGATGCTTTCATTGCTCGTCCTTCTTCTCTTCCTTCAGGTTCTCCTCCACCTTAGAAGGACTTCCTCCCATGCCCTGTTCCCGCATGAGCTGCGCCACGCCCGAAACAACCGAGTCTTCAGCCGCCCCCAACGACGCGATCACGTTGCATTGCTCTTCCCGTGTCCGATTTTGGCTGAGCTTGAACTTGGCTTCGATCTTCGTGACCGCGATCTCGAACCCAACGATGTGGCTCAGCATGCGCTCGCGGTAGGCCGGGGTGAGTCCTGCCCACTGCTCGGCATAGGCGGGCTCGAACATGCCCATCAGTTCGTGCAGCACTTCGAGCAGTTCCTCCGGCGCGGCGAACACCCGGGCCTTCCCGTAAACGTGGACCGCGCCATAATTCCAGGTGGGAACGCTCTCAGGAACGGAGTAGTTCGTGGGTGACACGTAGGCGTGCGGCCCGTGGAAAATGGTCAGGCACTGCGGCTGTTGCTCCAGATGCTGCCAGTGCGGGTTGGCTTTCGCTACGTGCCCACGTACTGTGATTCGATCCCCCGACTCCCGCACAGCGACCGGAACGTGGCTGGCGAAGGGCTCGCCGCCGGTCGACGATATCAGTATCGCAAACGGGTTCTCCCGCATGAATCGAATCGCCGCGGCGTGGTCGCGGACCCGGAAGTGTTCTGGAATATACACGATTGAGTTCGCCGCTCCGAGCTCGATTCAACCTTCTCAGTTCAGCCGCGCTTAGCAACCCGACCTACGATCCCGCCTTCGCCACTTGAATCCGGCTGGCGTCCACCGTGATCGCCCGCTGCACCTCCATCTCCAGCGAAGTTCCTACGTCGAGCTTCAACTCCGGACCGTGCTTCAGCAGCGCCCACGCCACTCCGCCCGCCAGTCCCGCCAAACCGCCGTAGCGCGCCCCGTTCAAACCTCCCGCCGCCAGGCCGCCAATGCTCCCCACGGCGCCGCCCACGGCGCCGCCCTTCGCCGCATCCTCGACCCTCTTCCCTGTGTCTTTGTCCTGCTGGATGGTGCCTTCCTTATCCTTCACTCCGCTGCTATCCGCGCCCGGCGTGTTCTCGACCGACCCCGGCAGCATCACGGTATAGCCGCTGGGATAAATCATCGAAGTGAAGTGAATCAAAATCTCCGCCCGTTTCTTCGACCGCCCGGCGTGCTCGGTATGCATGATCTTGCCCTGGATATACGTGCCGGCCGGTATCAGGATGCGGTCGTTCATCACAAACGGAAACGCCGTCTCGGCATAAACCGCATCGCCCTCGCGCGCATTCTTGGTCGAGATCGCCTGCTTGAGCAGCAGCGGGATCTTCGTCCCGGCCGGAATGACCGCCGCGTTCGGATCGGCTGCGGCAGCAACGGTCGCCCCAGCCGGCGGGACACTTGACTCCTTGTCCTTATCCTTTGCCTGCGCCGCCTTGTCGCTCTGAGCCGCTCCGGTCGGCTGAGCCGGAGCCCCCGCCGGTTTCGTCACATCCGCCGCCTGCCCCCAAGCCATCCCTGAAACCAGAAGCACCGTCCAAATCGCTCGCATCCAACACCTCCCGAGGCGCCCCCGCGCCACGCGTCTCAGCCCGAGATTATCACGGGTTTCCACGCTAGGATGCATCGTTCCGCGCCCAGAGTTATCCGAACTGGCTGGTCCGAACATTCAGCCTGCATAAATCTCGGCAGCCCCAAGTTCCCCGGACGTTGGTGGGTTGTGGACAGGATCGAGATGCGCGTACGCCTCCGACCACATCCTTTTGCACCACTGCATCGCGAAGGCTTGCGCCAGTTTTTCGCGCGCAAACTTAAGCCGAGGGGAACGAGCGTCCTCGTCGATCAGCTGCAGGTGCCCCAGTTCGTGGAGGAACACGTCATACAAAATGAAGCGGCGAACAGCTATTCGTGGCCATTTATGGCCCCTTTTGGCGCCGAACTGTTCAGGCGTCTGATCCTTTACCAGGCTCCTCGTCAGGCTCAATCGCGGCGGCAGAGCACAGAGAGCAATCTCTCTGCGCCCTCGGTTAACATAGCCAAGGACGCGCGCACCGCGGCTGCAATCGTTGAAGTGAACAGCACGAACTCGATGCCAGACATCGAGTGGAAGACGACTCAGGACGACCCGTATGTCTTCCTCGTTCACATAGTGAACTCGATCAGCACCCGGGATGGACGTCGAAAACTCTATCCGAGGAGACATACGCGGCCCCTTCACTTGTAAATCAAATACTTCTCCCTTACCTTCTCAAACTCCTGCAGCCCCTCCCGCCAATCCTGCGCAATCCGCCGCGGATCCTGCCCCGCCGCCAGCGCCTCATACACACTCTGATTCACGAGTAATTCCTGCATGCGCTCGATTTTGAAATCCGTCGCATAGAGTTTGTGCAGCGCCGCCGCCAGTTCAATCCCCAGTTCGGGAGCATCAAACCCGTTGCGATCCGTCAGGATAATGTTCACTCCCTGACATTCCTGCCCGCTGTACGCGCTCGCCGCCGGAGTAAACGTGACCGGAACGAACCGCACTCCCGCGATGCCGCGCGTATTCAAATAAGCCGCCAGTTGCGTGTTCTTGATCCACGGCGCCCCCACCAGCTCAAACGGAGTGTCGGTGCCGCGCCCCACCGAAACGTTCGTTCCTTCAATCAGCGCTACTCCCGGATACAGCGCCGCCTCGGTCATGCTCCTCAAATTCGGCGATGGATTCACCCACGCCAGCCCCGTCGAATCAAACCAGTCCCCGCGCTGCCAACCCTCCATCGGCACCACGGTCAGCTTGGCGTTGATCCCGCGCTCCGCGTTAAACATGTTCGCCAGTTCGCCCATCGTCATTCCGTGGCGCACCGGTACCGTCCAATAATTCGTAAAACTTTCCTTCCCCGCATCTGACACCGGACCCTGCACAAACGACCCCGTGATCGGATCCGGTCGGTCCAGCACAATCATCTCAATCCCGGCCTTCGCCGCCGCCTCCAGAAAATATCCCAGCGTCGTCTCGTAGGTATAAAATCGCGCCCCCGCATCCTGAATGTCGAACACCACGGCATCCAGACTCTTCATCACATCGAGCGACGGACGCCGCTCCGCATCCTTCGCCCCATACACGCTGTACACCGGAATGCCGGTCGCCGCGTCTTTGGAATTATTAATGTCGGTCGTGTCCAGCGTCCCCGTCACTCCGTGCTCCGGACTGAAAATCGCATCCAGAGAAACTCCCGGCGCCTGCGCCAGCACATCAATCGTTCGCCGCCCCGCGCAATCGATTCCAGTCTGGTTCGTGACCAGCCCAATCCGCTTCTTCGCGTCAGAGGCCGCCCCCGTCGCCTTCAGCACATCGAAGCCGTGCTCCTCCAGCACATCAATGCCGTTCTTTACCATTCCATTGCGCACGCTCATGCGCCGCGCCGCACTCTGAGCCTCGTTGTAGCCGGTAATGCTTTTCCAGCGCAGCGCTTCCTTTTCGCTGGTGGTCAAATTGAGCGCCGCCGCCACTTCCGTCGCCACCTTCGACCGCAGCGCGATCGCATTTCCCTTCCCTCGCGGATGCACCGCATTGGTCAGCAAAATAATGTAGGT
Source organism: uncultured Acidobacteriaceae bacterium (assembly GCA_963825155.1). Taxonomy (GTDB): domain Bacteria; phylum Acidobacteriota; class Terriglobia; order Terriglobales; family Acidobacteriaceae; genus Sulfotelmatobacter. Next base: position 162,914 of record CAWGRZ010000017.1, read on the forward strand.
CTGCGTCGTTGGATCGATCCACATCGACGTCCCCGTAAACCCCGTGTGCCCAAACGATCCCACCGGCAGCAGGTCGCCGCGATTCGTGGAGAACGGAGAATCAATATCCCACCCAAACCCGCGCAGCACCGGCGCCGCCGGAGGCTGCTCCGGCGACGTCATCTTCGCCACCATCAGCGGCGACAAAATGCCTCCCCCGCCATTCAGCAGCGCCTGGGCGAACTTCGCCACATCGTCGGCCGTCGAAAACAGTCCCGCATGCCCCGCCACCCCGCCCATGCGCCGCGCCGTCGGATCATGCACCACTCCGCGCAGCATCTTCTCGTTCTCGTCATACTGCGTCGGGGCAATTTTCGCTCGCCACGACGCCGGAGGTAAAAACCGTGTCCGCGTCATCTTCAGCGGAACAAAAATATGCTGCCTCGCGTAGGCATCCAGGCTCTCCCCCGACACCTTTTCCACCAGCGCGCCCAGCACAATAAAATTGATATCACTGTATACAAACCCCGACCCCGGCGTGGTCTCGGGAGGCATAACGAACGCCAGCTGGTAGGCCGTGTCTTTGCCCTCCCATGGCGTCGTCAAATCCAGATCGGGCGCAAGTCCCGTGTAGTGCGTCAGCAACTGCCGCACCGTGATGTCGTCTTTTCCATTCTGCGCAAACTCCGGCAAATACTTCGCTACCGGATCATTCAGCCGCACCTTGCCCTGCTCCACCAGTTGCATCACCGCGGTCGTGGTCGCAATCACCTTGGTCAGCGACGCCAGGTCGAACACCGTTTCGAGGGTCATGGACTCGAGTTTTGGTTCCAGCGCGCGATGCCCATAAGCCTTCCGGTAAATCACCCGCCCGTCGTGCCCCACCACCAGCACCGCTCCCGGAATATTCCCATCAGAAATCGCCTGCTCAATGATGGAGTCAACCGCCCCCAGCCGCACCGGCGCGACCGTAGAAGTTGATTTTGTGGGGACAGCCGCCTCCGGCTGCCAGGCCGGGCGCAGCCCGGCGGCCGCGCTGCCCTCAACGCAAAGAGAAAGACAACACGCCACAACGAGGAACACACCCGTGGCTGCCCCGTTCTTTCGTACGCTTCGCGAACGGATGGGAAATTTCTGCGCGATTGATTTGGACATGAGAGAGATTCTCTGACTCTACACAACTCCGCCCTACTCACTCAACAAACCCAGGTAATGAAGCAGATGCCCAGATTTCTCCCCCTGCCGCCCCCCTTTCCCCGTGCTTGAGGTTTCCCGGCAGACGCACATCGCGCTTTACCCCCGCTGCCCACTCTGCTATAACCCGCAAAGGTTCGAGATTTCTTTCCGAAAGCGAAACTCCTGACCGAAGCCGCCCCAATCCAGCCGTTCCCGTCGTTCGATCAACAGGACACGGTTTTCTCCTCCGCCTTCTCCATCCTGCGCGAATCAATCGCGCAAAATGCCTTCCCCGCAGCCTCGACGGCGGTCACGTACAAAGATTACGTAGTCGCTCTTAAATCCTTCGGTCGCCTTACCGGTGAAGAGAATCTTGCGGGTGCCCCACCCTTCTCGCGTTCTTCGCGAGAGGGCGGGGATTTCGACGTCCCCGTCACCCCCGTCACCCTCTTCGACCTGGCCTCCCTCACCAAAGTCGTCGCCACCACCACCATGGCCATGATTCTCTACGAACGCGGCCTCCTCGAACTCGAGGCCCCCATAATCGGCGTCATCCCCGAATTTCTGGTCGACTCCAGCCGCGCGCTCGATCCCCGCCGCCGCGACGTCACCTTTCGCATGCTTCTCGCTCACTCCTCCGGCCTGCCCGCTTATGAAAAATTATTCCTTAAAGCACGCACACGCGACGAACTGCTGCGCGCCGCCTTCATGATGCCGCTCTCCGCCGATCCCAGCACGCGCGCGGAATACAGCGACATTGGATTCATCACTCTCGGCGCTGCCCTGGAACGTCTCGCCGGAGAACCTCTCGATGTTTTCTGCCAGCGCGAAATCTTCGGCCCGCTGGCCATGGCCCACACCACCTTCAACCCGCCCAAAGAATCGCGCTCCCAAATCCCTCCCACCGCCGACGAGCGTGCCGAAGGATCTTGCGGCGCGCGCGCCTCCGTCCGCAGCACATTCCGCCAAAGAATCATCCAAGGCGAAGTCCAGGATGAAAATGCTTTCACACTGGGCGGCGTAGCCGCTCACGCTGGCCTCTTCTCCACTGCCGAAGACCTCGCCCGCCTCGCCCACGCCCTGCTCCACGGCGGACATCCCATCCTGCGCCCGGAAACCGTAGTTCTCTTCACCCGCCGCCAATCCGCGCCCCCCGGCACTTCCCGCGCGCTCGGCTGGGATACGCCCTCCTCTCCATCGCAGTCCGGCCAATATTTCAGTCCCGCCTCCTTCGGCCACCTCGGCTACACGGGAACCTCGCTGTGGATCGATCTCGACCGCCAGCTCTCGATCACGCTGCTCACCAACCGCACCTGGCCCGACTGTTCCAATCAAGCGATCAAAGAGGTGCGCCCAAGATTTCATGACGCGGTCATCGAAGCGATCGGTTCAGGCAAAGACTAAGCGCAGATCTTTCCCCAGCAAGCACCACTTACCCGCTCGTTGCCTTTGTCGAGACTTATCCAGCGTTCCAAAATGGACCAACCCCGCTCGTTCGTAAGGTCGTAGCGACGTTTTTTCTGCACTTCTCTCCCGTACGCTGAATTTGCCGGCGCAAGTTTCGCCCGGCAGCAGGTTGCGCACGCAGCCAGGTGCCAACACCAATTTGAAAAAAGCGAAGGAGAAAAGGTCACATGAAAAGAACGTTCATCTTCAGCGGTGCGCTCACCCTGTGCGCCGCTGCCGCCCTTGCTCTGTTGTTCGGTTGCGACAACGACAGCAAGAAAGTCGTCACCCCGCCGCCTCCCACCATCACACCAAAATTTCTTTATGCCAGCTCCTGCGGCACCGTAAGCAACTCTGCTCGCTCGCGCCTTCACCGGAAGCGCGCCGTCCCCTTCGGCGCCGCCGCCGGTGGCAGTGGCGGCCTCAACGGCTATAGCGTCGACGCCACCACCGGAGTCCTTACTCCTCTCGCCGGCGATCCCGCCGCCACCGGCCTCAGTTGCCCTGAGTTTCTGACCACTGATCCGGCACAGAAGTTTTTGTTTGTCCCCGATGAAGGCGATGACCTGCTTCACGTCTACACCATTGCCAGCGCCGGCACGCTCACCGAGGTTGCCGGCAGCCCCTACTCCCAGTGCGTCTTCCAGCTGGCCGTCGATCCCTCGGGAAAGTTCCTGATCGCTCCCGACTTCTGCAACAACAATATCGATGTCTACTCGATCGGGTCCGATGGATCGCTTACCGCCGTGACTGGCTCACCTTTCTCCGAAACCTCGGGAAACTCCCCGCAAACCGTGCTCATCGATCCCACCGGTCAGTGGGTCTATGTTGCCGATGTAAGCGACGGTCCGGGAACCATCAGCGCCTTCGCTCTCAGTTCGGCCGGAGCCCTCACCGAAATTGCGGGCTCCCCGTTCCCCTCCGGGCAAGACTCTTATTCCATCACCGGCACGCCCGACGGCAAGTACCTCTATACCAATAATCTCGGAACCGCCGGTTCTGAGATCCTGGCCTACAGCGTCAACACCACCACTGGCGCTTTGACCGCATTGACCACTCCGGCCTACCCTGGCGGCAACTGCTGGGACTCTGTCGATGTAAGCGGTTCAGTCCTGTTCACCACCGATTGTGCGGGAGGCGTTTTTTCATCCGTCATCGCTTCCGACGGATCACTGACCACCGCCACCGGATCGCCGGCCACGGGAGGATCCTCAACCTGGCCCGTCATCGGCGACCCCTCCGGCAACTTCGTCTATGCTGGTGACGACTCCTCTCCCGGCCAAATCTTCGCCTACGTCTATACTCCCGCAGGCGTTCTCACTGCCACCGCGAGTTCCCCGTTCTCGGCGGGAACTTACATCGAAGGAATCGTAGTCACTCACTGAAGACCTGACCGGAAGCCCGCGGATCTGGCGTGCCCGCAGGTCCCCGGGCTTCTGGTTTCGATCCCGGCCCACCATAGCTTCATTCCGAAGACTCTTAACCCGGGGTGGCTTGGCCACCCCGGCGCTTCACAAGATTTCGTGTTCCCACCCAAAGCATTCGCCGCTGACAGCAAATCTGCTCGGCCCACAATTGCAGCTACAATGAACGGGATTCAACTCCTTCTCCGAGAAAGGCGATACTTGAAACGCAAGCCCTCCGACCTCCGCCGCCTCCGCACCGAACAATCTCTTCCCGCCGCCACCGATCTCGACCGCAAATCCTCCCTCGAAATCGTTCGTCTGATCAACGAGGAAGACGCCTCCATCGCCGCCGCCGTCCGTCGCGCTCTGCCCCAGATCGCCCGCGCCATTGACCACGTCGGTGCCGGACTTCGCCACGGCGGGCGCCTCATCTACGTCGGCGCCGGTACCAGCGGACGCATCGCCGCCCTCGACGCCTCCGAAATCCCCCCCACCTTCAACACCGCTCCCCGCACCGTGCAATTCATCATGGCCGGAGGCGCGAAAGCCCTCGGCTCCTCCACCGAAGCCAGCGAAGACGACACCGCCCTCGCCATCGCCGAAATGAAAAAGCGCAAGCCCGGCAAGCATGACATCGTCCTCGGCATCGCCACCAGCGGACGCACTCCTTTCACCATCGCCGCCATCGAATACGCCCGCCGCCGCGGAGCCCGCACTATCGCACTCACCTGCAACCGCGACTCGCCGCTCGAGCGCGCCTGCCATTTCGCCATCGTCACCGAAGTCGGCCCCGAAGTTCTCGCCGGATCATCCCGTATGAAAGCCGGCACCGCCCACAAAATGGTTCTCAACATGATTTCCACCGGAGCCATGGCCCGCCTTGGCTACGTCTATGGCAATCTCATGGTCAACGTCTGGACCAAGAACGAGAAGTTAATCCAGCGCGCCACCAGCATCCTTGAACAAGCCACCGGAGCCGACCACGAAACCGCCGCGGGCGCCCTGAAAGCCAGCGGCAATCGCACTCCCGTGGCCGTGGTCATGCTCGCCGCTGGAGTAACCCGATCCCAGGCCGCCACCGCCCTGAAGAAGTCGAAAGGCCACGTCCGGCAAGCGATCGCGCTT